>NZ_SORC01000001.1:0-4800000 GCF_004366535.1 Paraburkholderia sp. BL6665CI2N2 | reverse complement strand
AAAACCCTGCCGGTTCAACAATATTGCCCGTCGCAAAATTGGAGTTACAATGCGCGCGTTCTCAAGGCCTTAGGGCCCTGAACGATAGTTTCTGGAAGGTGCGGGAGACCTACTTAATGCGAGTCAGATTTGCTTACGCCGTGTCCATCGCGGCCGCGGTTGCGATGTTGACCGCGTGCGGCAAGAAACAGGATGGCGAGGCGGGAGCGGGTGCGTCGGCGGCTACGGTCGCGGCGGCGCCGGCGAGCGAAGCGACTGTCGTGAAGATCGGTCATGCGGCCCCGTTGACCGGGCCCATTGCTCATCTTGGCAAAGACAATGAAAACGGCGCGCGTTTGGCGGTCGATGAAATCAACACCCAGGGTTTGACTATCGACGGCCGCAAGATCCAGCTGGAGCTCGACGCGCAAGATGACGCCGGGGACCCGAAAACGGGCACGGCGGTCGCTGAAAGATTCGTCGACGATCATGTCGTCGCCGTGGTCGGCCACTTGAATTCTGGCGTCTCGTTCCCGGCGTCCAAGATATATAGCGATGCCGGGATCCTGGAAATCTCGCCGTCGTCGACGAACCCGGGGTACACGCAACAAGGTTTCAAGACGACTTATCGCGTGGTGGCGACCGATGCCCAGCAGGGGCCGGCGCTTGCCAATTACGCAACGAAAGTGCTCAACGCGAAACGCATTGCGATCGTCGACGACTCGAGCGTCTACGGCAAGGGTTTGGCCGACGAGTTCGCGAAGACAGTGCAGGCGAGCGGGGCAAAGATCGTTGCGCGCGAAACCACGAATGACAGGGCTACGGAGTTTCAGGCCGTCCTTAAAAAGATCAAGCGTGTTCAGCCGGACGTGATCATGTTCGGCGGCATGGACGCAACGGGCGGGCCGTTTACCAAACAGGCGGCGGCGCTCGGTATCAGGGCAAAAATCCTTGGCGGCGACGGTGTGTGTACCGACAAGGTGGGTGAGCTGGCGGGAACCGCCGTGCAAAACCTGGTCTGTTCGGAGGCGGGACTTGCGCTTTCGAAAATGGACAAGGGAGCGGACTTCGAAAAGAAGTACGTGGACCGCTTCCACACACCGGTGCAGATTTACGCGCCGTTCACGTATGACGCTGTGTACGTGATTGTCGATGCAATGAAGCGCGCTAATTCGATCGAGGCGCCCAAGGTGCTGGCTGCGATGCCGTCGACTGATTACAACGGGGTAATCGGTCACATCGCGTTCGACGACAAGGGTGATTTGAAAGAGGGCGCCATTACGCTTTACGACTTCAAGGACGGCAAAAAAGCGGTTCTCGACGTCGTGAAGATGTGATGACGGGACGTTCAGCCTGACGGCACCGAAACCACCCAACGGTGCCGTTTTTGCATCCGCCGAAGGCAAGCCCGCGACTGTCATCCAGTCGCCAAGGTGAACCGGCAGCGGATAACCCTTACCGGTCTTTTACATCAGTACCCGCAGTGCCGTTGAGATTGGCGTACCGCATCACCGCCCACCGGCTGATGAAGAACGCGAATCCAGTCGCACGGGCTAAGGAGCATTAAATGGATATTTTCATCCAGCAGGTCCTCAACGGGCTGGTGCTTGGCAGCGTTTACGCCATCATCGCACTGGGCTATACGATGGTTTACGGCATCCTGGGCATCATCAACTTCGCTCACGGCGATGTGTTGATGGTGGGCGCGATGGTTGCGCTTTCAGCCATAGGCGTGCTTCAGAACCACTTCCCCGGCCTCGGCAATGTGCCGACGCTCATCATCGCGCTGATCATCGCGGCCATTGTGTGCGCGGCGGTCGGCTACACGATCGAGCGCGTGGCCTACCGGCCGTTGCGCAAAGCGCCGCGTCTCGCCCCGCTGATCACCGCGATCGGCGTGTCGATCCTGCTGCAAACCCTCGCGATGATGATCTGGTCGCGCAACCCGCTGCCGTTCCCGCAGCTGTTGCCCACCGACCCGCTGAACGTGATCAAGGCCACCGACACGACGCCTGGCGCCGTGATCTCGATGACTGAAATCGTGATCATCGTGGTGGCGTTCCTCGTGATGGGCGGCCTGCTGCTGCTGGTCCACAAGACCAAGCTCGGCCGCGCGATGCGAGCTATCGCTGAAAACCCGGGCAATGCCTCGCTGATGGGCGTGAACCCGAACTTCGTGATCTCGGCCACCTTTATGATCGGCTCGGCGCTCGCCGCATTGGCCGGCGTGATGATCGCGTCGGAATACGGCAACGCACACTTCTACATGGGCTTCATCCCCGGCCTGAAGGCCTTTACCGCAGCGGTGCTCGGCGGTATCGGCAATCTCGGCGGCGCGATGGTGGGCGGCGTGATTCTTGGGCTGATCGAACAGTTGGGCGCCGGCTATATCGGCAACCTCACTGGCGGTGTGTTCGGCAGTAACTATCAGGACGTGTTCGCTTTCATCGTGCTGATCATCGTGCTGGTGTTCCGTCCGTCGGGCCTGCTTGGCGAACGTGTTGCGGATCGCGCCTGATCCCGGGAGAAAACAGACATGACCTCAATTCAACCGATCGAGCCGTCCACGACGCTCATCCCTGAAAAGAACCTGACGAAGACGCTAACCGTCGGCATCATCACCGCGATCTTCGTGATCGCGGCACCGATGATCATCGGCACCGCGGGCGGCAACTACTGGGTCCGCGTGCTCGACTTCGCGATGCTGTACGTGATGCTCGCGCTCGGCCTCAATGTGGTGGTCGGTTTCGCCGGCCTGCTGGACTTGGGCTACATCGCGTTCTACGCGGTCGGCGCTTACACGTCCGCGCTGCTGAGTTCGCCGCATCTGTCCTCGCAGTTCGAGTGGATCGCGCATCTCGCGCCAAATGGCCTGCACGTGCCGTTCCTGATCATCGTGCCGTGCGCGATGGCCGTCGCCGCGTTCTTCGGCGTGATTCTCGGCGCACCGACGCTGCGTCTGCGCGGCGACTACCTCGCCATCGTGACGTTGGGCTTCGGGGAAATCGTGCGGATCTTCCTGAACAACCTCGACCGTCCGGTGAACATTACCAACGGCCCGAAGGGGATCACGGGGATCGACCCGGTGCACGTCGGCGACTTCAGCCTCGCGCAAACGCACTCGCTGTTCGGCTTCCAGTTCCCGTCGGTGTACTCGTACTACTACCTGTTCGTGCTCGCCGCGTTGCTGGTGATCTGGGTGTGTACGCGCCTGCAGCACTCGCGTATCGGCCGCGCGTGGGCCGCGATCCGCGAAGACGAAATCGCCGCCAAGGCGATGGGCATCAACACCCGCAACGTGAAGCTGCTGGCCTTTGCGATGGGCGCGTCGTTCGGCGGCCTGTCGGGCGCGATGTTCGGCTCGTTCCAGGGCTTCGTGTCGCCGGAATCGTTCACGCTGCCGGAGTCGATCGTGGTGCTGGCGTGCGTGGTGCTGGGCGGCATGGGCCACATTCCGGGCGTGATTCTCGGCGCGGTTCTGCTCGCGGTGCTGCCGGAATTCCTGCGCTCGACGATGGGCCCGCTGCAGAACATGGTGTTCGGCCATGAAATCGTCGATACGGAAGTGATCCGTCAGCTGGTCTACGCACTCGCGATGGTGCTGATCATGCTGTACCGCTCGGAAGGCTTGTGGCCGTCGCCCAAGCATGAAGACAAGATCGCGAAACTGTCGAAGCGCAGCGGCAAGAAGCCGGTGCGCGCCTAAGCACCGCCGGAGAAAAAACATGAGCGATAACATTCGACTGTCGGTGAAAGGGGTCAACAAACGCTTCGGCGGTTTGCAGGCGCTGTCCGACGTCGGGCTTGAAATCAAGTCCGGCCAGATTTACGGTCTGATCGGCCCGAACGGCGCCGGCAAGACGACCTTCTTCAACGTGATCACGGGCCTGTACACGCCGGATTCGGGCGAGTTCAAGCTCGACGGCGAGAACTACACGCCGACCGCGGTGTATCAGGTGGCGAAAGCCGGCATCGCGCGCACGTTCCAGAACATCCGTCTGTTCGGCGGCATGACCGCGCTGGAAAACGTGATGGTCGGGCGCCACGTGCGCACCAAGCACGGCCTGCTGGGCGCGGTGTTCCAGACGCCGGCCGAGCGCAAGGAGGAGCGCGAGATCAAGGAACGCGCGATCGAATTGCTGGAGTACGTGGGCATTGCGCAGTACGCGGACTACACGTCGCGCAACCTGTCGTACGGCCATCAGCGTCGACTGGAAATCGCGCGCGCGCTGGCAACCGATCCGAAGCTGCTCGCGCTGGACGAACCGGCCGCCGGCATGAACGCGACGGAAAAGGTCGAGCTGACCAAGCTGCTCGACAAGATCCGCGCGGACGGCAAGACGATTCTGCTGATCGAGCACGATGTGAAGCTCGTGATGGGTCTGTGCAACCAGATGACGGTGCTCGACTACGGCAAGGTGATTGCGCAAGGTCTGCCGCAGGACGTGCAGAAGGATCCGAAGGTGATCGAAGCTTATCTGGGTGCGGGGGTCCACTAATGGCTACAGCAATGTTGAAAATCAAGGGCCTGCAGGTCAATTACGGCGGCATCCAGGCAGTCAAGGGGATCGACCTCGAGGTCGCGCAGGGCGAGCTGGTCACGCTGATCGGCGCGAACGGCGCGGGCAAGACCACAACGATGAAGGCGATCACCGGTCTCAAGCCGTACACGATCGGCGACATCGAGTACATGGGCGAGTCGATCAAGGGCGTGCCGCCGCATCTGCTGCTCAAGAAGGGTCTCGCGATGGTGCCGGAAGGGCGCGGCATCTTCGCGCGCATGTCGATCGTCGAGAACATGCAGATGGGCGCTTATCTGCGTACGGATACGGACGGCATCAAGGCGGACGTGGATCGCATGTTCGGCTTCTTCCCGCGTCTGAAAGAACGTGCGGCGCAGTACGCCGGCACGCTTTCGGGCGGCGAACAGCAAATGCTGGCGATGGCGCGCGCGATCATCTCGCGTCCGAAGCTGTTGCTGCTGGACGAGCCGTCGATGGGTCTGTCGCCGATCATGGTCGAGAAGATCTTCGAAGTGGTGCGGGCGATCTCGGCTGAAGGCATGACAGTGCTGCTGGTCGAACAGAACGCGCGTCTCGCGCTGCAGGCGGCGAATCGCGGCTACGTGATGGACTCGGGTCTGGTCACGATGTCGGGTGACGCGAAGCAGATGCTGGATGATCCGAAGGTGCGGGCGGCGTATTTGGGTGAATGAGTTGGGTGAATAAGCCCGTTTAGTTTGCTCTGCCTACGAAAAAGGCCGCATGCGCGAAAGCGCATGCGGCCTTTGTCTATTTGGCGTGGCTCGAATCAGGCGGCAGGCACCGCGTCCGCAAATTCACCCAGACGCTTGCCGAGGCTGATCACTGCATCGGCGCGATAACCGAGCGCCTCATAAAACGCGCGGACGTCGGCTTTCGCGGACAACACCTGCAGATTCAGCTTCGGACAGCCTCGCTCCGTCAACGCGTTTTCGACATGGGTGACGAGCCGCGTGCCGATCCCGTGACGACGCAGCGACTCATCCACCGCGAGCGAATACAGCCAGCCGCGGTGGCCGTCATAGCCGCCCATCACCGTGCCGACGATGCGCTCGCCGAGCACCGCGACAAAGAACAGTTCCGGCTGCGTCGCCAGCTTGTTGGCGATCGACAGATGCGGATTGCGCTGCGGCCTCGTGGCGTCCCGGTACTCGGGGAAGGCTTGCTGCCACAGTGCGACCACGGCATCGGTGTCGCTCGCTTCGAAGCGGCGGATCGATAGCGTTGCGCTCGTCGTCATAGGCGCGGTCCTGTTCGGTTACAGCGTGTCGAGAATCGAACGCAACATCGCCATCATCTGGTCGATTTCTTCATTCGTCACGTTCAGCGCCGGCATGAAGCGCAGCAGGGTCGGACGCGCCGCGTTCAGCAACAGGCCGTCGGGCTGCATGTCGCGCGCCTTTTCGACGATCTGGTTGCCGATGTCCTTGCCGAGCAGCAGCGCGCGCAGCAGCCCTTCACCACGTTCGCCCTTGAAGCCTCGCTCTTCCGACAGCTCCAGCAGCTTCGCGCACAGATACTCGCCGCGCGCCCGCACGCCTTCGAGGAAGCCCGGCGCCGTGAGTTGCGAAATCACCGAGTAGCCGACTGCGGTCATCAGCGGATTGCCGTTGTAGGTGCCGCCCTGGTCGCCCGCTTCGAATATGGCGACCTCCGCCTTCGAGAGCAGTGCCGCGAGCGGCACGCCGCCGCCGATGCCCTTGCCGAGCGTCATGATGTCCGGCTCGATGCCCGACAGTTCGTACGCGAACAGCGTGCCGGCACGGCCGCAGCCGCTTTGGACTTCATCGACGATCAGCAACAGGTTGTGTTTCTTCGTCAACTCGCGCAGTTGCTGCATGAACTCGCGGGTGGCGGGAATCACGCCGCCTTCGCCCTGAATCGGTTCGAGCATCACGGCGACGGTTTTCGCGTTGATCAGTTTTTCCACCGACGCGATGTCGTTCAGGTCCGCCTTCGGAAAGCCCGGCACTTGCGGAGCGTAGATCGTGTCCCAGCCCGGCTTGCCGCTCGCCGACATGGTGGCGAGCGTGCGGCCGTGGAAGCTGTGATCGAACGTGATGATCTCGAACGCGCCGTCCTTGAATTTCTTGCCCCACTTGCGGGCGAGCTTGATCGCGCCTTCGTTGGCTTCGGCGCCGCTGTTCGCGAAGAACACTTTGTCGAAGCAGCTATGTTGCGTGAGCAGGCCGGCGAGTTGCGCCATCGGCTGGTTGTAGAAAGCCGGCGATGGGTTGATCAGCAATTGCGCCTGCTTGTTCAGCGCTTCGATCATGCCGTCATTGCAATGGCCGAGGCTGTTGACCGCCCAACCCTGGATGAAGTCCAGATATCGCTTGCCGTTGTTGTCGTAGAGCCACGAGCCTTTGCCGTGCGTGAAAACGATTTCGGGCCGGTTCGTGATGTACATCAGCGACTCGATCGGATATTCATTGAAATTCATGACGGCAGGCTCCAGACAGCAGGGGTCAAAGGTAGATGAAGATTGGCCAACTACGAACCAGCGGCCGAAAAACAGAAAAGCCACGGCATGCCGTGGCTTTCATGATTCGAACAGCTCGCGCCCTGGTGCAGCGCGAATCCGTGACGAAGCCAGCGGCGTCCCTAGGGGAGCGGCGAGCGGCGACGTCGAAGTTCGGATGGGATGCGGTTCATGCGCGAAAGAATACGACAAGGAAAGCGCTGGTGTAAACCGTGAATTTGCGTCGGACGGCGTCGAAACGGATTTTTGTGCGTCAGCCATCATGCCGACACGTTGTTCAGGCGCGGCCTGACCGATTGCTCGATCACGCCGCCGCTCACATCAAACCGCGTTCGCCAGATCCGCTGCGCTCGTGAACGAATCCGCGTAAAACTCGTCTTCCGGCAGAGCGTGATGCTGCGTGAAATCGCGCTGCGCCGACTCGACCATCACCGGCGCGCCGCACGCATACACCTGATATGCCGACAGATCCGGCAGATCTTCGATCACCGCGCGATGCACGAAACCGACGCGGCCCGTCCATGCATCGCTCGCGTCCGGTTCCGAGAGCACCGGCACGAACTTGAAGTTCGGAATCTCGCGCGCCCATTGTTCGGCCAGTTCGAGCAGATACAGATCCTTCTTGCGACGTGCGCCCCAGTAGAGCGTCATCGGCCGGTTCAGGTTCTTGAACACCGCGTGCTCGACGATCGCCTTTAGCGGCGCGAAGCCCGTGCCCGACGCAAGCAGCACGATCGGCTTGTCCGAATCTTCGCGCAGGAAGAACGTGCCGAGCGGCGCTTCGAAGCGCAGGATGTCGCGCTCCTTCATGGTGTTGAACACGTGATCGGTGAAAGCGCCGCCGGGCATGTGACGAATGTGCAATTCGATCGGGCCTTCCGCGTGGGGCGCATTCGCCATCGAATAGCTGCGGCGCTTGCCGTCTTTCAGAATGAATTCGAGGTACTGACCGGCGAGATACTGCAGACGCTCATTGGCGGGCAGTTGCAGCTTCAGCACGACGACGTCGTCGGCCTTGCGCTCGATCGCGTTCACGCGGCAGGGCAGCTTCTTGACCTGCACGTCGCCGACGCCCGCCACTTCGCGGATGTCCACCTCGAGATCGGTGCAAGCGGTCGCGCAGCAAAAGAGCGCCATGCCGCGCGTCTTTTCGTCGTTCGACAAAGCCGACGACGAATGCGGACGCTGCTCGATTTCTCCACTGATCACGGTGCCCTTGCACGAACCGCAAGCGCCGTTCTTGCAGCCGTATGGCAGGCCGATGCCCTGACGCAAGGCGGCGCTGAGCACCGGTTCGTCCTGTTCTACCTGAAACTGCCGGCCGCTTTGCCGGAGCGTGACGTTAAATGCCATAAAGTGTTCGAAATCGAAAAGTCGGTAATCGTTATCGGACCCGCGTGATCGGACCCGGCGTGTCAAGCGCGCGGTACGTGCCGCGCTTGACGGCTACAATGCGTCCACCATGAAAGCGACACGAAACTTCCGCCGGCCGCGCGTGTTAATCGTAGGTTGCGGCGATGTCGGCATGCGCTGCGTGCCCTTGCTACGGCCACGCGCGCATGTCTTCGCGCTGACCAGCCACGCCGGGCGGTGCGCCGAATTGCGCGCCGCGGGCGTCACGCCGCTGGTCGGCGATCTCGACGTACGCGGCAGCTTGAAACGGGTGGCGGGCCTCGCACCGACGGTGCTGCATCTCGCCCCGCCGCAGAAAACTGGCGACGACGACCGCCGTACCCGTGCGTTGCTCGCTACTTTAAGCACGCGCCGCGCTTCAGCGCGGGCCGCCGTGGCGCCTAAAGTCTCGCCGGTAGGGCGGTTGCGCCAACTTCGTGCCTCGTGGGCGGAATCTGGAACAGCCAATATTGTACCCGACGGGGTGCGCCGGACCGCCGGTTCGCGTGCACCCGTGCGCCTTGTGTACGCGAGCACGACGGGCGTCTATGGCGACTGCGGCGGCGCGTGGATCGACGAAACCCACGCGACGAAGGCCGCCAACCCGCGCGCCAGGCGGCGCGTCTCGGCCGAGCGGCAATTGCGGCGCGCGAACGCGCGCGGCAGCGTCGCGGCGAGCATCGCGCGGATTCCGGGCATTTATGCGGGCAACCGCCTGCCGTTCGCGCGGCTCGAAAAGCGCACGCCGGCCCTGATCGATGCCGACGACGTCTACACCAATCATATTCACGCCGACGATCTGGCCGCGATCCTCGTGCGCCTCCTCACCCACGGGCGGCCGGGGCGCGTGGTGCACGCATCCGACGACACGTCGCTGAAAATGGGCGAGTACTTCGACGAGGTCGCCGACGCGTTCGGCCTCGCGCGCGCGCCGCGCATCACGCGAGCCGAAGCGGAGTCGCAGGTCGAGCCGACCTTGCTGTCGTTCATGCGTGAATCGAGGCGGTTGATAAACCGGCGTCTCAAAGAGGAATTGCGCGTGCGTCTGCGGTATCCGAGCGTGGAAGATTTTCTGCGTGAAGGCGTGAAAGGGTAGCGTGAACCGCGTTGTTGCAAGCCGCCCCACGAACCCCAGAAAGCCACGAAAAAGCGTGGCAAAAAGCCACCTCTCCAGGCATCGCCCGGAAAATCCCGCCCGCGCCGCGCTTCGCCGTATCAGCGCGGCGCGGCCTCGCGCGACCTACGTCAGCGCGGGCAATGCTTCCAGCAACAGGAAACACAGCATCGCGCCGATCAATGCGCCGATCAGGTTCGGATGATATTTATGCCGCAGCCGCATCATGACCAGCAATCCGCCGATCAGGACCAGTCCGACGCACACGAAAGCAATCATCACGGACGAAATCTGCAAACCATCGTGGATGACCATGGCGCCCCTCCTTGAACTCTTTGTAGTCTTTGTTTAAACGAGTATAGAGCGAGGTGTAAGGAAGATCATGCTGCGACGCAGCGCACACACAGGCGCTGCGCGCGTTATGTGGGCAGCCGCTCACGCGTTTTCCTGCGGCATCAAGAGTTTAAAGGGGCGCTACCGGTTTACCCGCTCCGTAAAGATCCGAGGTCGGTTTCGTCGAGCCATTGCCACGCGCCCGGCGCAAGCGTTGCGGGCAAGGCAAGTCCGCCGATCCGCTCGCGATGCAGCGCTTCGCATCGGTTGCCGGCGGCGGCGATCATCCGCTTGACCTGGTGATACTTGCCTTCCATTACGGTGAGCGCGAGCGTGTGAGCGCCGCGCGCCGCTGCGTCGACTGCGGCGATTGGTTTGGGCTCGCCGTGCAGCAGCACGCCGTCGCGTAACGCGCTCAATTGCGCGTCGTCGATCGGATGACGCGTGGTCGCGACATACACCTTCGGCACTTTGCGTTTCGGCGACGTGAAGAGGTGCACGAACTTGCCGTCGTCGGAGAGGAGCAGCAGGCCGGTGGTGTCCTGATCGAGCCGGCCCACGCATTGCACGCCGCGCTCGGCGAACTGCGGCGGCAACAGGCTGAACACGCTCAGATGATGCTGCGGATCACGCGAACACTCATAGCCCGCCGGCTTGTTCAGCAGCAGATAGGCGTGCTCGCGATACGGCCAGACGACGCCGTCCACGCTGAAGGAGAAGGTAGTGTCGCCGATGGGGAAGTCGGCGTCGGCGTCGGTGCAAACAGCGCCGCCGATGCTCACGCGCGCGTCGGCGATCAGCGCGCGGCATTGGCGGCGCGAGCCGAAACCCTGAGTGAAGAGAATGCTTTCGAGATTCATGGCGAGCGAAGAATAACACCGCAAGAAGCGGAGCGCCCGGTGCCGCGAGTCGGACGACGATGAACGCTCCAATGTCCCGTCGCCGGAGTTCATCGATGCACGCCACATCCGCCGCTTCATCCATACACCCACTGCCGGCCGCTTTTCAACGGCTCGCGTGGTCGAACCTGGTCGCACAATCCGCCGAACAGATCAGCCTCGCCGCCGCGCCACTTGTCGCGGTCTTCGCACTCGGTGCCGACGCGCGCGACACGGGTCTGCTGCAAACCGCGCAGACGCTGCCGTTCCTGTTGCTGTCGATCCCGCTCGGCGTCTGGGCTGACCGCCGCTCGCGCCGTACGTTGATGACGCTCGCTGAAAGCGTGCGCGTGATCGCCATGCTGTGCGTGCTGCTGCTCGTCATGAGCCATGCGTTGAGCTTGCCGCTTCTCGCCGCGCTCGGCTTCATCGCCGCGACCGGCACGGTGGCCTACAACGTCGCGGCGCCTTCGCTGGTGCCAGCACTCGTGCCGCGCGAAGCATATGCCAGCGCGAACGGCCGGCTGGAACTGGCGCGCAGCGTGGCCTATTCCGCGGGGCCGGCGCTCGGCGGCCTGCTGGTCGGCTGGATCGGCGCGGGTTGGGCGTATGGCTGCGCGGCCGCGCTCTCGGCGCTGGCTGTCGCGTTGCTGGCGGGCTTGCGCGAACCGCCGCGCCGTGCACTGCCGCCACGTCACTTCATGCTGGAACTGCGCGACGGTACGCGTTTCGTGCTGCGCGATGCGTTGCTGCGTCCCATGCTCGCGACCGCGGTGTTCTTCAACCTAGGCTTCTTCGTGCTGCAAGCGGTGTATGTGCCGTATGCGGTGCATCGGCTGGGCCTGAGCGCGTCGGCGGTCGGCGTGACGCTCGGCGCCTACGGTGTCGGCATGGTGTGCGGCGCGCTGGCCGCGCCCGCCATCGCGCGACGTCTCGCATTCGGCCGCGTGCTGATCATCGGGCCGTCGTGCGGATTGCTCGCGTCGCTCGTGATGGTGACAACGCTCGTTGCGCCGTCGTTCTGGTTGGCATTGCTGAGCTTCTTCCTGCTCGGCGCCGGACCGATTCTGTGGGTGGTCGGCTCGACCACGCTGCGCCAGGCGATCACACCCGAACGGATGATGGGCCGCGTCTCCGCGCTCAACAGCACCGCCACCTACGGCGCGCGGCCGCTCGGCGCATTGCTCGGTGCCGCGATCAGCGCGCGCTGGGGTATGGACGCGTGTCTCGTCGCGGCGGCGGTGGCCTTCCTCGTGCAGGCGTTGATCATCGTCATGTCGCCGGCGGCGCGGCTGGCTCGCATTCCGGAGCAAAGCGCAGCGGCGTGCTGAAAATGGATTTTCACGCGGCCGCGTCGGTGCGCGCTTGAAATGCGTCTTTTGTTCGCAGCGCGTCGGTGAAAACCCTCAAAAATGAAAATGAATTTTTTTCTGCGAGATTTCCATGTAAATATACTTTCATTCATTTTCATTACGCCAAGCGCCAGGCCGCCTCGTTCGCATGATCCGTCAACCATTCGTTGCATCCGATTCCGCCGAGCAGGCCATCGCCGCGCGCATCGCCGCGGCCATGCCGACCCTCACGCCGATCCATCGGCGCATGGGCGACTACGTGCTGGCCAATCTGTTTCGCGCGGCGACCATGCGCATCGACGAACTGGCCAGCGTGGTCGGCGCCTCGGTGGCGACGGCGAATCGCTTCGCCCGCGCGCTCGGTTTCGACGGCTATCCGCAATTCCGTGAGGCGCTGGTGCGCGGCTTCGAGGCGACGCTCGCACCGGTCGAGCGCTTGCGCAGTGCGCAGGAGTCGCTCGCAGCCGGCGACGATGTGGTCGACGCCTCGCTCGAACAGGCCGTCACAAATCTGCAAGCCACCCGCACGGCAATCGACGGCGCGGCCGCCGAAGCTGCCGTCGAAGCGATCATCGCCGCGCGCCGCGTTTTCGTGCTCGGCTTCGGCGCCAGTGCGTTTCTCGCGGGTCTGATGGAACACGGCTTGATGCCGTATCACGACAACGTCCAGTCACTCGCGCTGATGGGCGGACCGTCGCACGCCGCGCGGCGTCTGTTTGCTTCGAACGAGGGCGATCTCGTCATCGGCATCGCTTTCCCGCGTTACGTCGAAGACACGATCGAGCTTGCGCATCGCGCGGCGGGCCGTGGCGCTCGCGTGCTCGCGCTCACCGACAGTCCGCGTTCGCCGCTCGCGCAATTCGCCGACATCTCGCTCTATGTCTGCGCGGATCGGCGGCTCGCGGCGAATGCCGATTCGGCCGTGCTCGCCGTGATCGAAGCGCTGTGCGACGCGGTGGCGTATCGCGCCAAGCGCTCGGTGAAGGCGGCCGCAGAGGTCAGCGAATTCCTGTTGCCGTGGCTCGTCGATCCGCAAACCGAGGCTACCGGCACGAACGCGCGACCCGCGCGAGGCGCGGTCCGAGCCACCCGCACTCCCCGTACTCCTCGCACTACCAAAGCCAAACGATGAACTCCAACGCAGTCATTGCCATTCATGGCGGAGCAGGGACGATCCTGCGCACGTCGATGTCAGCCAGCGCCGAAGCCGAATATCACGCCGCCTTGCACGCGGTGCTGAGCGCCGGCCAGCGCGTGCTCGCCGACGGCGGCAGCGCGCTCGATGCCGTCAGCGAGGCCGTGCGTCTGCTCGAAGATTGCCCGCTTTTCAACGCGGGCCACGGCGCGGTTTATACGGCGGCCGGCACGCATGAACTCGACGCGGCGATCATGGACGGCAGCACGCTCGAAGCCGGCGCGATCTGCTGCGTAAAGCGCGTGCGCAATCCGATTCTGGCGGCGCGCCGCGTGCTCGAACACAGCGAGCACGTGCTGTTTACCGGCGAAGGCGCGGAAGCGTTCGCCGCCGCGCAAGGACTCGAATTCGTCGAGCCGGCGTATTTCCATACTGAGGCGCGTCATCGTCAATGGCTGATCGCACGCGGTCAGCAACGCGCCATGCTAGATCACGATGGCGCGACACTGGCCGCCACTTCGTCTCCGAATGACGACAATCCCACGCCGCACGAACCGATCGATCCGAACCGCAAGTTCGGCACGGTCGGCGCGGTTGCGCTCGATCAGCACGGTCATGTGGCGGCGGCGACGTCGACGGGCGGCGTCACCAACAAGCAGGTCGGCCGGGTCGGCGACACGCCGCTGATCGGCGCGGGCTGCTACGCGGACGACGCCACCTGCGCGGTCTCGACCACCGGCTCCGGCGAAATGTTCATGCGCATGGTCGCGGCCTACGACGTCGCCGCGCAAATGGCCTACCGCAACGTGTCGTTGCAGGAAGCGGCCGACGACGTGGTGATGAACCGTCTGCCGAAGATCGACGGACGCGGCGGCCTGATCGCCGTCGATGCGCGCGGCAACGTCACGCTGCCGTTCAACACTGAAGGCATGTATCGCGGTTTCGCGCGGCTCGGCGAAGCGCCGGTGACGGCGATTTACCGCTAGTCAGTCTGCCCGCTCACAGCATGCACCCCCGTTAGCCGCGTTCGAACTCAAAGGATCTACCGTGCCGACTTCATCGCACACCGCCCGTCCGCTTATCGAAACCTTGCCGCCGCAACGCGTGCTGGCGGTCGACGATCTATCGGTCGCCTTCCGTAGCGGCGACACCACCTTCAACGCGGTGCGCAATTTGTCGCTGACGGTCGAGCGCGGCGAGACGCTGGCGATCGTCGGCGAATCGGGTTCGGGCAAATCAGTAACCTCGCTCGCGTTGATGCGGCTGATCGAGCATGGCGGTGGGCGCCTTGCCGGCGGCAGCATCGCTTTTCGGCGCCGCGACGGCAGCGTGCTCGACCTCGCGAAAGCGTCGTCCGGCACGATGCGTTCGATTCGCGGCGCCGACATCGCGATGATTTTCCAGGAGCCGATGACCTCGCTCAATCCGGTCTTCACGGTGGGCGATCAGATCAGCGAGGCGATCGCGTTGCATCAGGGCAAGAGTCGCTCCGCCGCGCACGCTGAAACGCTGCGCCTGCTCGAACTCGTGCGCATTCCGGAAGCGCGGCGCGTGGCGGCGCGCTTTCCGCATCAACTGTCGGGCGGCATGCGCCAACGCGTGATGATCGCGATGGCGCTGTCGTGCAAGCCGGCGCTGCTGATCGCCGACGAACCGACCACCGCGCTCGACGTGACGATCCAGGCGCAGATCCTGCAATTGATCCGCGGCTTGCAGGACGAGATGAACATGGGCGTGATCTTCATCACGCACGACATGGGCGTGGTCGCCGAAGTGGCCGATCGCGTGCTGGTGATGTATCGCGGCGAGAAGGTGGAAGAGGGCGCGTCCGACGCGTTGTTCGCCGCGCCGTCGCATCCTTATACGAAGGCGTTGCTCGCCGCGGTGCCGCGTCTCGGCGCGATGCAAGGCACGAATCAGCCGGCCAAGTTTCCGATCCTGACCGTCGAGCAGGCGAGCCTGAGCGGCACGGATCAAGCCGTGCGTCCCGCAGCTGCAGTCGCCGAAGAAACGCAGCCGCTGGTGCAGGAAACCACGCCGCCGATTCTGCGAGTCCGCGATCTGGTCACGCGCTTTCCGGTCAAGAGCGGAGTGTTCGGCCGCGTGACGGGTCGCGTGCATGCGGTGGAAAAAGTCAGCTTCGATTTGCGGCCCGGCGAAACGCTCGCGCTGGTCGGTGAATCGGGTTGCGGCAAATCGACAACCGGCCGCTCGCTGCTGCGCCTCGTCGAAAGTCAAAGCGGGTCGATCGAATTCAACGGCCGCGAAATCAGTTCGCTGACGGGCCCCGCGTTGCAGGCGCTGCGCCGCGATATCCAGTTTATTTTCCAGGACCCGTTCGCGTCGCTGAACCCGCGTTTGACGGTCGGCTTCTCGATCATGGAGCCGCTGCTCGTGCACGGCGTGGCGCAAGGCGCCGAAGCACAGGCGCGCGTGGCGTGGCTGCTCGACAAAGTGGGCTTGCCGCCCGAAGCCGCGCGGCGCTATCCGCACGAATTCTCCGGTGGTCAGCGGCAACGCATAGCGATTGCGCGCGCGTTGGCGTTGAACCCCAAAGTCGTGATCGCCGACGAATCCGTGTCCGCACTCGATGTCTCCGTGCAAGCGCAGATCGTCAACCTGATGCTCGATTTACAGCGTGAACTCGGCGTCGCGTATCTGTTCATTTCACACGACATGGCCGTGGTCGAGCGCGTCAGTCATCGCGTCGCGGTGATGTATCTCGGCCAGATCGTCGAGATCGGCCCGCGGCGCGCGGTGTTCGAAGCGCCGCAGCATCCGTACACGCGCAAGCTGATGGGCGCGGTGCCGGTCGCCGATCCGGCGCGCCGTCACGCCAAACGCATGCTCGCCGCCGATGAGATTCCGAGCCCGATTCGCGCGCTCAACGATGAACCGATCGTAGCGCCGCTCGTCGCGGTCGGACCGGATCATTTCGTCGCCCAGCATCACGTCGGCGGCGCGTACTAAAACCCCGTACTAGAACCTCTAGCCACACGCTTGTTCTCGCAGCATCACAACCTGTTTCATTTCGCAGCCTGGAGCCAACCTCATGAACCTGCTGGTCCCGTCTTCTCCGTTTCGTTTGCGCGCGCTGATTAGCGGCGGCGCAGTGGTGTTCGCGATGCTCGCGGGCAATGCGGCGCACGCCGACACGACGGCAGTAATGGCCGTCGCCTCGACCTTCACGACGCTCGATCCGTACGATGCCAACGACACGCTCTCGCAAGCTGTCGCCAAGTCGTTTTATCAGGGGCTGTTCGGCTTCGACAAGGACATGAAGCTGGTCAACGTGCTGGCCGACAGCTACGAAGCCAGTCCGGACGCGAAGGTCTACACGTTCAAGCTGCGCCACGGCGTGAAGTTCCAGGACGGCACCGACTTCAACGCTGCCGCGGTGAAAGCGAACTTCGACCGTGTGACGGATCCGGCGAACAAGCTCAAGCGCTACAACATGTTCAACCGCATCGAGAAGACCGAAGTGGTCGATCCGTACACGGTGAAGATCACGCTGAAGGCGCCGTTCTCGGCGTTCATCAACGTGCTGGCGCATCCTTCGGCGGTGATGATTTCGCCGGACGCGCTGAAGAAGTACGGCAAGGACATCGCATTTCATCCGGTCGGCACGGGTCCGTTCGAACTGGTGAAGTGGGATCCGGCGGGCGATCTGACGGTGAAGAAGTTTGCCGGCTACTGGAAGAAGGGCTACCCCAAGGTCGACGCGATCGACTGGAAGCCGGTGGTCGACAACAACACGCGCGCCGCGTTGATGCGCACCGGCGAAGCGGATTTCGCCTTCCAGGTGCCGTTCGAACAGGCCGCGCAATTGCAGTCGAGCCCGAAGGTCGATCTGATCGCGTCGCCGTCGATCATCCAGCGCTATATCAGCCTGAACGTGAACCAGAAGCCGTTCGATAATCCGAAGGTGCGTGAAGCGCTGAACTATGCGGTCAACAAGGACGCGCTCACCAAGGTCGTGTTCGCCGGTTACGCGACGCCGGCCGACGGCGTGGTGCCGCAAGGCGTCGACTACGCGGTGAAGCAGGGCCCGTGGCCGTACGATCCGGCCAAGGCGCGCGCGTTGCTGAAGGAAGCGGGCTATCCGAACGGTTTCGAAACCACACTGTGGTCCGCGTATAACTACTCGACCGCGCAGAAGGTGATCCAGTTCGTGCAGCAGCAACTCGCGCAAGTGGGCATCAAGGCGCAGGTCGAAGCGCTCGAAGCAGGCCAACGCGTCGCCAAGGTGGAAAGCGCGCAGGACGCCGCGACGGCGCCGGTGCGCATGTACTACGCGGGCTGGTCGTCGTCGACGGGTGAAGCGGATTGGGCGATCACGCCGCTGCTGGCGTCGGTCTCGTTTCCGCCGAAGATGGTCAACACGGCGTACTACAAGAACGACACCGTCGACAGCGATCTGAAGCAGGCGCTCGAAACCACCGACCGCGCGAAGAAAGCCGAACTCTATACCGACGCGCAAAAACGCATCTGGGCCGACGCGCCGTGGATCTTCCTCGTCAAGGAGAAGGTGGTGTATGCGCGCAGCAAGCGTCTGTCGGGTGCTTATGTCGCGCCGGACGGCTCGTTCAATTTCGACGAGATCGCGATCAAGTGATGAGTTGACCGTGAGCGCGGGCGTGTCGTTTCATCAGCGCGCCCGCGCTGCACGCTGGCTGCTTTGCTTCACTACGCGCCGCACAAGATCTTTCGTTGCCCGCATCATTGCCGGATTGGATGTCATGCTGAATTTCCTCGTCAAACGTCTCTTTGGCCTGCTGCCGACGCTTTTCATCGTCGCCGTGCTGGTGTTCCTGTTCGTGCATATGCTGCCGGGCGATCCGGCGCGGCTTGCCGCCGGTCCCGACGCGGACGAGGCGACGGTCGCGCTGGTGCGCGCCGACCTCGGCCTGAACAAGCCGATGCCGCAGCAGTTTGCCAGCTTCTTCGTGAAGATCGCGCACGGCGACTTCGGCATTTCGACGCGCAGCAAGCGCCCGGTCAGCCAGGAAATCGGCGAGCGTTTCATGCCGACGCTGCTGCTCACGCTCGCCAGCATGGTGTGGGCGGTCGTGCTGGGCATGGGCATCGGCATCGTTTCGGCGGTGTGGCGCAACCGCTGGCCGGACCGGCTCGGCATGACGCTCGCGGTGTCGGGTATATCGTTTCCCGCATTCGCGCTCGGCATGCTGCTGATGGAGATCTTTTCGGTGAAGCTCGGCTGGCTGCCGATTGTCGGTGATGGTTCGTGGCAGAGCTACGTGCTGCCGTCGCTCACGCTCGGCGCGGCCGTCGCGGCAGTGATGGCGCGCTTCACGCGCGCGTCGTTCGTCGAAGTGATGAACGAAGACTTCGTACGCACCGCGCGCGCCAAGGGCGTGCCCGAGCGTCTCGTGATCGTCAAACACTGCCTGCGTAACGCGATGATTCCCGTCATCACGATGATGGGTTTGCAATTCGGCTTCCTGCTGGGCGGCTCGATCGTGGTCGAAGTGGTGTTCAACTGGCCGGGCCTCGGGCGCCTGCTGGTGGACGCGGTGTCGATGCGCGACTATCCGGTGATTCAGGCCGAAGTGCTGTTGTTCTCGCTGGAATTCATCATCATCAATCTGGTCGTGGACGTGCTGTACGCCGTGATCAATCCGACCATCCGTTTCAAGTGAGGCCCGCATGAGCACGACCGCCACCGAGCCGACTGCGGCCAGCACCGCGAAAGCACAAGCCGCCATCCGCACGCCATGGAGCGAGTTCTGGCGCAAATTCCGTAAGCAGCACGTGGCGCTCGGCGCCGGCATCTTCGTGCTGCTATTGATTGCGGTCGCGATCGTCGCGCCGCATATCGTGCCGTACGATCCGGAGAATTTTTTCGACTACGACGCGTTGAACGCGGGGCCCTCCGCGGCGCACTGGTTCGGCGTGGATTCGCTGGGGCGCGATATTTTCAGCCGTATTCTCGCGGGCTCACGCATCTCGCTCGAAGCGGGCTTTCTGTCCGTTGCGATCGGCGCGGTGATCGGCACGTTCTTCGGCTTGCTCGCCGGCTACTACGAAGGCTGGTGGGATCGCATCACCATGCGCGTGGCCGACGTGCTGTTCGCCTTTCCCGGCATTCTGCTGGCGATCGGCGTGGTGGCGATTCTCGGCAACGGCATGATCAACGTGATCTGCGCGGTCGCAATCTTCAGCATTCCGGCGTTCGCGCGGCTCGTGCGCGGCAATACGCTGATGCTCAAACAGCTCACGTATATCGAAGCGGCGCGCAGCATCGGCGCGTCGGATTGGACGATCATCGTGCGGCACATTCTGCCAGGGACGATTTCCTCGGTGGTCGTGTACTTCACGATGCGTATCGGCACCTCGATCATCACCGCGGCGAGTCTGTCGTTCCTCGGCCTCGGCGCGCAACCGCCGACGCCGGAGTGGGGCGCGATGCTCAATGAAGCGCGCGCCGACATGGTTACGGCGCCGCATATCGCGCTGTTCCCCAGTCTCGCGATTTTCCTGACCGTGCTGGCGTTCAATCTGCTCGGCGACGGTTTGCGCGATGCGCTCGATCCGAAGCTCGACCGGCCATGAATTCGACTGCGCTTCGTGGTGCGCCGCATATCGGCGGATTGCCAAGCGGTCCGCTCGGCACGATTGCCGATGTGCAGGGCGTGACTGTCGGACATTGCACGCTCGACCAAGGTGCCGTGCAAACCGGCGTGACCGTAATTCGTCCGCATGACGGCGATCCGTTTCTCGACAAGGTGCCGGCGGCGGCGTCGGTGATCAACGGGTTCGGCAAAAGCATCGGGCTCGTGCAGGTCGAAGAACTCGGCACGCTGGAAACGCCGATTGCGTTGACCAACACGTTCGGCGTCGCCGCTGTCGCGCAGGCGCAGATTCGTGCGGCCATTCGCGCGAATCCGCAGATTGGGCGCGAGTGGTCGACGGTCAATCCCCTGGTGTTCGAATGCAATGACGGGTATCTGAACGATATCCAGGCGTTGGCCGTCACCGAGCAGCATTTCGATGATGCTTATGCTGCGGCCAGTGCGGGTGTAGCGAGCGGATCGGTCGGTGCCGGCCGGGGCATGTCGTGCTTCGATCTGAAGGGCGGCATTGGCAACGCGTCACGCGTGGTGAACGCAGCGGGGCGCAGCTATACCGTCGGCGCTCTGGTGCTGGCGAACTTCGGCCGGCTGCCCATGTTGACCATCGACGGCACGCCGCTCGGCCGTGTGCTCGCCGAGCGTGCGAACAAGGAGTCAACGAAGCCCGAACAAGGCTCGATCATCATGATCGTCGCCACCGACGCGCCGCTCGACGCGCGCCAGCTCAAGCGTCTTTCATTGCGCGCAGCGGCGGGGCTCGCACGCACCGGTTCGGTCTACGGCCACGGCAGCGGCGATATCGCGCTGGCGTTTTCAACGGCCTATACCGTGCCGCACGGCGCCGACTTCATCACGCTCCCACCGCTCCTCGCCGACGAACGTCTCGACCCGCTCTTTCGCGCGTGCGCTGACAGCGTCGAGCAGGCGATTCTCGACGCCTTGTGGAGTGCCGTATCCGTAACCGGGCGCGACGCTCACCAGCGTCTATCGCTGCGTGACTCAGTGCCCGATCTTGCCCAACTATTCGAACGCACCCGCTGATGAAAGTCCTCATTTCCACCGACATCGAAGGCATTGCCGGCGTGTTTCATCCTGAACAGACGCGCGCGGGCAACGGCGAATACGAAGCCGCGCGCCGCTGGATGACGCTTGAAGCCAACGCCGCCATCGAAGGCGCCTTCGCCGGTGGCGCGACGCAAGTGTGGGTCAACGATTCGCACGGCGGCTTTCGCAATCTGCTGCCCGACCTGCTCGACGCGCGCGCCCAGGTGGTGCTCGGCAAACCGCGCACGTTGGGCATGATGGCCGGGCTCGAATACGGCGCGGCGCTCGTCTTCATGATCGGCTATCACGCCATGTCGCAAACGCGCGGCATCCTCGCGCACACCATCAACAGTTTTGCTTTCGCACGCGTTTCGCTGAACGGCGTCGAGGTCGGCGAAGCGGGCGTGTATGGCGCGCTGGCGGAAGAATATGGCGCACAGGTCGCGCTTTTATCCGGCGATGACGTCTTCGCCGAAGAAACCGCGCCGCGTTTTCCAGGCGCGCGTTTTGTCGTCACCAAGAGCGCGACGGGACATGCGAGCGGCGTGACGCAATCGCCGGCGAGCGCTCGTGCCGCAATCGAAACCGCCGCGCGCGAAGTGGTTCAGCAGCATCTCGCGAAGGGGCATGGGCGCGAATCCACCCGCAGCGAAGCGAAGCCTGTGGCATGCGAACTGCGCGTGCAAACCAGCGCGCTCGCCGATCTGTTCTGCCAATGGCCGACGGTTATGCGCGTGGATGCGGTCACGCTGCGCTTCAGCGCGGCTTCGGCGGAACATGTGGTGCGTATGCTGAATTGCCTGTCGGCGATGTCGTTCATGTTGCGCTGAGCGCGCGGTAACGGGCCGTTCTCAAACGCGATCATTTCACCGCGCTTACAGCGGCACGGTGGCGGCACGTTTCGTGAGGAAGCGTTACTCTCGTGCATTCCGGAGGCAGCATCTTTCTCACTGAGCGGAGTACAGCATGGGTAAGCAGACTATCGCGGATTATCTGGCCAAAACACTGGCGGCGGCGGACGTCGAGCGAATCTGGGGCGTGACGGGCGACAGCCTGAACGGCCTGTCGGATAGCTTGCAACGCCTTGGTTCGATTCGCTGGATGCACACGCGCCATGAAGAAGTGGCCGCCTTCGCCGCCGGCGCCGATGCCGCCGCGACCGGCAAGCTCGCGGTCTGCGCGGGCAGTTGCGGTCCGGGCAATCTGCACCTCATCAACGGCCTGTACGACTGTCATCGCAATCATCAGCCTGTGCTCGCGATTGCCGCGCATATTCCATCGTCGGAAATCGGCCTCGGCTACTTTCAGGAAACCCATCCGCAAGAGCTGTTCAAGGAGTGCAGCCACTACGTCGAACTGGTGACGAACCCGTCGCAGTTCCCGCGCGTGCTGGCGCGCGCCATGCGCACCGCGATCGAGGAGCGCGGCGTTGCCGTGATCGTGCTGCCGGGCGATGTCGCGCTGGGCGACGCACCCGAGGAAACGCCGGCATGGGCCGGCACGCTGGAGCGTTCCACCGTGGTGCCGTCCGACGCGGATCTCGACCGGCTTGCCGATCTGCTCAACCAGGCGGGCGGCGTGACGCTGCTGTGCGGCAGCGGCTGCGCCGGCGCGCACGACGAAGTGGTCGCCTTCGCCGACCAGCTCGGCGCACCGACCGTGCATGCGCTGCGCGGCAAGCAATACGTGGAGTGGGACAACCCCTTCGATGTCGGCATGACCGGGCTGATCGGCTTCAGCTCCGGCTACCACGCGATGATGTCGTGCGACACGCTCGTGATGCTCGGCACCGATTTCCCGTATCGCAACTTCTACCCGTCGCATGGCAACGTGGTGCAGATCGACCGGCGCGGTTCCGCGCTCGGCAAGCGAGCGCCGTTGAAGCTCGGTCTGGTCGGCGACGTGAAGGCGACCTTGCAGGCGCTGATGCCGCGGCTCAAGCACAAGAGCGACCGGCGTTTCCTGGAGAACGCGCGCAAGCACTATGCGGACACGCGCAAGGATCTCGACGACCTCGCGCGGCCATCCGCCCCGGGGCGCGCGATTCATCCGCAATATCTCACCAGCATCGTCGACAAGGTCGCCAACGAGGACGCGGTGTTCTCCGCCGACGTCGGCACGCCGACGCTCTGGGCCGCGCGCTATCTGACCATGAACGGCAAGCGCTCGCTGCACGGTTCGTTCAATCACGGCTCGATGGCGAACGCGATGCCGCAAGCCCTGGGCGCGCAGGCCGCGAACCCGGGCCGCCAGGTGATCTCGCTGTCGGGCGACGGCGGCCTGTCGATGCTGCTCGGCGATCTGCTCACTGCACGTCAGCTGGATTTGCCGATCAAGGTCGTGGTGTTCAACAACAGCGTGCTCGGCTTCGTCGCGATGGAGATGAAAGCAGGCGGTTATCTGGAGGCCGGCACCGATCTGGCCACCACCGACTTCGCGGCGATTGCGCGCGGCGCGGGAATATACGGTGTCCGAATCGAACTGTCGGAGAACATCGAACCGGCATTGCGCGAGGCGTTCGCGCATCCGGGTCCGGCGGTGATCGACGTGGTGACGGCGAAGCACGAACTCGCCATGCCGCCGAAGATCCAGTGGGCGCAGGCCAAGGGCTTCAGCCTGTATATGCTGAAGGCGGTGCTGAACGGTCGCGGGGATGAGGTCGTCGAGCTGGCGACGACGAATCTGCGCTGAGTTGGAGTGGGTTGTTTTGACTGGCGTATGCGCGATCGCCTTCGCGCATACGCCTGAACCGGACTACTGCTGCCGGCTCAATTCACGCGCCGCGCGATCGATCACGTCGGCGATCGCGCCCGCGTGCGACACCGGTGCCAGGTGGCTCGACGCCATCGGCACGATCTTGGCGCCCATCCGGTCGGCCATGAATTTTTCCACTTCCGGCGACACGGCCCGGTCCCGCGTCGTGAGCACGTACCACGACGGTTTTTCCTTCCAGGCGACCTGGCTGACTGTCTCATTGAAGGCGCTCGCGGCGATCGGCACCTGTGCGGTGGCCAGCACGCGCGTCAGATTCTCGGGAACGTCCGCGGCGAAGTCGGCGTGATATTTCGTGCGATCGAGCCAGAGGAAGCCGCTCGAATCCTTCATGATGCCCTCGCCCGCCGGCGCCGGTGCGGCGCGCTTCAACAGATCCATGGCCGACTCGTGCAGATCCGGCGCAATGGCCGCGACATAGACGAGACCCGCGACGTTCGGCGCGTTCGCACCTGCTTCGGTGATTACGACGCCGCCCCACGAATGTCCCACCAGAATGGTCGGGCCATTCTGACGCGCGAGGACGCGACGCGTCGCGGCGACATCGTCGGCGAGGGAGGTGAGCGGATTTTGCACCGAACTCACGTGATAGCCCTTCTGCTGCAATTTCGCGACCACGCCGTTCCAGCTCGAGCCGTCGACGAACGCGCCATGTACCAGCACGACGTTGCGGACCGGGCCGGTCATGGGCGCGGCGGGAGGCGGTGTGGCGCCAACTTTGGAGGATGGTGCGGCGGGTGCCATGTCAGGCGCTATGGGCGCCGGCGCTTCGGGCGCGCTTGCCTCCGTGGGCGGTTCGTCGACCGGCTCGGCCGCAGGCGCCATGCCCGGTGCCATGGTGGGCGCGGCGGGTGCCGGCGCCGCGTTGGGCACGGTGGTCTGGGCGAGCGCGGCGACCCCTGTGAAGCAGAGACACAAAGCAGCGGCGCAAAGCAAATGTTTGGGCAACATGTTGAATCTCCAGAGGCTGACAGCTCGACTAGGGCAACATACAGAAGCCCTGCGCCAGTGACAATCACTATCCTCGCCGTTAAGTGCGGCGCAGAACCAAACCCGGGTCGCTCCCAGTATTTAGCTAATATCGGCCACGGTAAAATTTCAGGTTCTGCCAGGCCGGGCCATAAGTCCGTCCGGGCGATCGATATCCATACACTGGGGCGCAACGTTGAATAGTGCACAGCAGCAAGACGGCCTGAAGCGCGGGCTCAAGAATCGCCACATCCAGCTCATCGCGCTGGGCGGTGCGATCGGCACCGGCCTGTTTCTCGGCTCCGCCAGCGTATTGCAGGCAGCCGGACCGTCGATGATTCTCGGCTACGCGATCGGCGGCATCATCGCCTTCATGATCATGCGGCAATTGGGCGAAATGGTGGCGCAGGAGCCGGTGGCGGGTTCGTTCAGCCACTTCGCGTACAAGTATTGGGGCGACTTTCCCGGCTTTCTGTCCGGCTGGAACTACTGGGTGCTTTATGTGCTCGTCAGCATGGCCGAGCTGACCGCCGTCGGCACTTACGTTCACTACTGGTGGCCGGGCGTGCCGACGTGGGTGTCGGCGCTGGTGTGTTTCGCTTTGATCAACGCGATCAATCTCGCCAACGTCAAAGCCTACGGTGAAACCGAGTTCTGGTTCGCGATCATCAAGGTCGTGGCGGTGATCGGCATGATCGTGTTCGGCGGCTATCTGCTGATCAGCGGCCATGGTGGTCCGCAAGCCTCGATCACCAACCTTTGGGCTCACGGCGGCTTTTTCCCGCACGGCTTTCATGGCCTGTTCATGATGCTCGCGGTCATCATGTTTTCATTCGGCGGGCTGGAGCTGATCGGCATTACGGCGGCGGAAGCCGACCAGCCGCAGAAGAGCATTCCGAAGGCCGTGAATCAGGTGATCTATCGGATCCTGATTTTCTACATCTGCTCGCTGGCGATATTGCTGTCGTTGTATCCGTGGAATGAAGTAGCGGCGGGCGGCAGTCCGTTCGTGATGATCTTCTCGCAGATCGGTTCGACGCTGACCGCGAACGTCCTCAACGTGGTGGTGTTGACTGCCGCGCTGTCGGTGTACAACAGCGGCGTGTATGCGAATAGCCGCATGCTGTACGGCCTCGCGGAGCAGGGCAATGCGCCGCGCGCGCTGATGAAGGTCGACCGGCGCGGCGTGCCGTATATGGCGATCGGGTTGTCGGCGCTCGCCACGTTCACGTGCGTGATCGTCAACTATCTGATTCCCGCCGAAGCGCTCGGCCTGCTGATGGCGCTGGTGGTCGCCGCGCTCGTGCTGAACTGGGCGCTGATCAGCCTGACGCATCTCAAGTCGCGCAAGGCAATGGTTGCTGCCGGCGAGACACTCGTGTTCAAGTCGTTCTGGTTCCCGGTCAGCAACTGGATCTGCCTCGCGTTCATGGCGCTGATCCTCGTGATTCTGGCGATGACGCCGGGCTTGTCGGTGTCCGTGTGGCTGGTGCCGGCGTGGCTGGTGGTGATGTGGGCCGGATATGTGTTCAAGCGCCGGCGCGCGGCTGTGCAGGGTGGGGCGCGGGTAGTGGGGCGGTAAGGTGTCTCGAATGGCGTGAGGGGCGACGTTCGCGCTCACGCCGTTTGAATTCCTTGAGGTTTTCAGACCGGCCAGAAACGACAAACCCCGCGAGCAGCATGTGCTGGCGGGGTTCGAGGAAATACTGAAACAGCGGTCTTTCGAATTCTTTGGTGCCCAGGGCCGGAATCGAACCGGCACGCCTTGCGGCGGGGGATTTTGAGTCCCCTGCGTCTACCAATTTCACCACCTGGGCAGGTCTTGCAGCGCACGCGTCAGAAGCTGGCGCGCGGCGAAGACGCAGATTATGGCCGAAAATTCGGCGCCGGGCAAGCCAGTTGCTTTCTTCCGCTGCAAGGCCTTCAAACCGTGCGGGAAAATCGCTCGAGTGTCTGCTGGCCGAGATAGCGGTCGAACACCATCGCGATGTTGCGCACGAGCATGCGGCCGGCCATCCGCACTTCGAGCTTGCCTGCTTCGAGCGACACCAGACCGTCCTGCTCGAAGCCGCGCAAGCGCTTTAACTCCGGCTCGAATGTCCCGGCGAAGCGGATGCCATAGGCCGCTTCGAATTCGTCGAAGCGCAATTCCAGGTTGCACATCAGCTGCGTGATCACGTCGCGGCGCAGACGGTCGTCGGCGGTGAGGCGCACGCCGCGTGCGATAGCGAGCGTGCCCGCATCGATCGCCGCGGCATAGCCCGGCAGATCCTTGACGTTCTGCGCGTACACGTCGCCGACCTTGCCGATCGACGATGCGCCGAAGCCGATCAGATCGCATTCCGCCCGCGTGCTGTAGCCCTGAAAATTGCGATGCAACGTGCGCTGCGCTTGCGCGCGCGCGAGTTCGTCGGTGGGCAGCGCGAAGTGATCCATGCCGATGTACACATAGCCCGCACCTGTCAGACGTTCGACCACATGCTGCAGGATCGCGAGTCTCACGTCGGATGAAGGCAGCGTGGCGGGGTCCATCTGGCGTTGCATCTTGAAGAGCTGCGGCATGTGCGCATAAGCGAAGACGGAGAGACGATCGGGCGCAAGCGCGAGCATCGTGTCGAGCGTGCGGCCGAAGCTCTCGACCGTCTGATGCGGCAGTCCGTAAATCAGATCGACGCCGATCGAGTGAAAGCCGGTGGCGCGCGCGGCCTGCATCACCGAGGCGGTCATCTCGAGCGGCTGAATGCGGTTGATCGCCTGCTGCACGACCGGATCGAAGTCTTGCACGCCGAGGCTCAGCCGGTTGAAACCGAGTTTGCGCAGATGCGCGATCGTATCGGGCGATGCTTCGCGCGGATCGACTTCGATCGAATACTCGGTTTCGGCGTCGGGCAGCAGTGTGAAGTGCTCGCGCGTGGCGGCCATCAGTTCGGCCGTTTCCTCGTGCGACAGGAAGGTCGGCGTGCCGCCGCCCCAATGCAATTGCGATACCGGACGCCGCGTGTCGAAACAGGCGGCCTGCAACGCCATTTCGCGTTTCAACTGATCGAGGTACGGACGCGCGTGGGCGCGATTTTTGGTGGCGACCTTGTTGCAGCCGCAGTAGAAACACACGGTGTCGCAAAACGGAATGTGGAAGTACAGCGAGAGATCCGTGGACGACGCGCCGGGGTCGGCGGCGGCGCGTAGATAGTCAGTGCGATCGAAGTCGTCGCGGAACTGCAGGGCAGTCGGATAGGACGTATACCGTGGGCCGTTCGCGCTGTATTTGGCGAGCAGGTCAGGGCGAAACAGCGTACTGGCGATGGACATGAGGGACTCGAGGGCTGGCTGGCGGCCATCGAGTAAGAGGCGGACCGCCGCGATTCGCGCGACCAGATCGATCCGCGCAGACGCCTCTTGCGCATGGCCTTTAGGATCTTTCGAGTTTACGCGAGTGACCATTCGCCCGATTGCGTAAAAAGGTCGCACGGAATGCGGTGGCACAATGCGGGTCTGATAGTGCATAGCCCGTTTTTGGGTTCAGGAAAAATGTCGTGAGTGATGTGTCGAACAGCGCCGTGAAGCGCGAGTCTCCGTTCCGCGTGGCCGGTCACGCGTGCCGCCCTGATTGCGGCGCGTGCTGTATAGCGCCGTCGATTTCGAGTCCGATTCCGGGTATGCCGAATGGCAAGCCGGCGGGCGTACGCTGCGCGCAACTCGGCGACGATCTGCGCTGCGCGATCTTCGGTCAGCCTGAACGGCCGGCGTGCTGTTCAGGTCTGCAGCCGCAGATGGAAATGTGCGGCACGAATCGCGGCGAGGCGCTCGCGTGGCTCGCGCAACTGGAGATGCAAACTCAACCGAACGCGCAGCCGGTGGCTCAGCGCTAATGCGCGCAAGCGATCGCCGCGAACAGCAAACTGCAAACGGCAAACCACCAGCCGAAAACGAACACCGCAATCGCATGCCAGAACAGGTTTCCACAGGAGATTTCGCATGACTCGACCCGCCGCGCCGGCCCGGCGCCGCTTCCTGCTTGCCGCGCTGACAGGCTGCAGCGCGCTCAGCATCACCGTTTCGCTTTCGGCCTGCGCAACCTCGACTTTTCCGTTCATTCCGTCGCATTACACGTTCTCGCAGCAGCAGGTGCAGGACGCGGTGCAGCGCAAATTCCCCTATCAGCGCACGGTTTCGCAAGTGTTCGATGTCGCGCTGACCCACCCGGTGGTCGGTCTGTTGCCCGACGCGAACCGCGTCTCAGTGAAGCTCGATGCGCGTCTCGTGAGTCCCTTCATGCCGCAGCCGGTCGACGGCGTGTTCACGCTGTCGAGCGAACTGGCCTACGACGCCGCCAGCAAATCGGTCGTGCTCAAGTCGCCGAACGTCGATAACGTCAGCGTGAGCGGGCAGGCGCAGGCCTATACCCAGCAGATCAATGCGGCCGCGGCGGTGCTCGCCACGCAGTTGCTGACCAACTATCCGATCTACACCTTCAAGCCCGAACAACTGCAATTTGCCGGAGTGAATTACGAACCCGGTACAATCACCATCCTTACAAACGGCATACGCGTGCAGATCGTCGAAAAATGACGCGGCGCGCGGCCGGCAGGGCCGCGCGCTTTCCGTGCCGGCCCTGTTCGTTCCGACTGACTACAGCGATTAGGGGCACGGATGGACTGGCTATTGGCTTGCAAGGCGCTGATTCTGGGCGTCGTCGAGGGATTGACGGAGTTTTTGCCCGTGTCGAGCACCGGGCATTTGATCGTCGCGGGCAGCCTGCTGAACTTTACCGATGAGCATGCGAAAACCTTCGACGTCGTGATCCAGCTCGGCGCGATTATCGCCGTGTGCTGGGAATTCCGCCGCCGCATCGGCAGTGTGGTGTCCGGTTTGCCGAGCCGGCCGGATGCGCGGCGCTTCACGCTGAATGTGATCATCGCCACGATTCCGGCGATCGTGCTCGGCTTGCTGTTCGAGAAATCCATCAAGGCAGCGTTGTTCTCGCCGGTGCCGGTCGCGTTCGCACTGGTGGCAGGCGGCGTCGTGATCCTGTGGGCGGAGGCGCGTCAGCGCGCGCAAGGCGAGAGGGAAGCGCGCGTGCAAAACGTGGACGACCTGAGCGCGCTGGACGCGCTGAAAGTCGGCCTCGCACAATGTTTCGCGCTGATTCCGGGCATGTCGCGCTCGGGTTCGACGATCATCGGCGGGATGCTGTTCGGCCTCGACCGGCGCGTTGCCACGGAGTTTTCGTTCTTCCTTGCGATTCCGATCATTTTCGGCGCGACCGCTTACGAGCTGTACAAAGACTGGCACCTGCTTTCGGTCGATGCGCTCGGCACCTTCGCGGTCGGGTTCGTGGCGGCGTTCGTCAGCGCTTTTGCCTGCGTGCGCTGGCTGCTGCGCTACATCGCCGCGCACGATTTCACCGCGTTTGCGTGGTATCGCATCGGCTTCGGACTGCTGATCCTGCTGGTCGGCTATAGCGGCGCGTTGAGCTGGACGGATTGAGCGCTTGCCGTTTGCTTGAGCCATGAGAAAAGGTCCGCGTTTGCGGACCTTTTTCGTTGCGTGCCGAATCGTGCTGCGCGTTTATGCAACGCCGCGTTTGCGGAAGACGAGATCCCACACGCCATGTCCGAGCCGCAAGCCGCGGCGCTCGAACTTCGTCACCGGACGGTACTCCGGACGCGGCGCATAGCTGTCGGCGGTATTTTCCAGCGCCGGATCGGCGCTCAGTACTTCGAGCATTTGTTCGGCGTAGTTCTGCCAGTCCGTCGCGCAATGCAGATACGCGCCGGGCTTCAGGCGCGATGCCAGCAGCGCGACAAACTTCGGCTGGATCAGCCGGCGCTTGTGGTGGCGCGCCTTGTGCCACGGGTCCGGAAAGAAGATGTGCACGCCGTCGAGGCTGGCCGGCGCGATCATCTGTTCGAGTACCTCGACCGCGTCGTGCTGAACGATGCGGATGTTGGACAGGTTCTGTTCACCCATCAGTTTCAGCAGCGCGCCGACGCCCGGCTCGTGTACTTCGACGCCGAGAAAATCGTCGCCGGGACGGTGTGAGGCGATTTCGGCGGTGGTCGCCCCCATGCCGAAGCCGATTTCCAGCACGCGTGGCGCCTCGCGGCCGAATACGGCGTTCCAGTCAGGCTGCTGCGGCGCAAAGGGCACCACGAAGCGCGGCCCGAGTTCGTCCATGGCGCGGCGCTGGCCGGTCGAGACGCGGCCGGCGCGCGTGACGAAGCTGCGGATGCGGCGCCGATGCAGGGCTTCTTGCGGGGCGTTGTCGTCGGCGTTCGGTTGGTGTCCGGTTTCGCTGGAGGGCGTCGGGAAGTCGTCCGGCGGGCCGGCGTCGTTTGGATCGTGGATCATTGTCGATGCTGCTACAAGGGTAAAGGGCTTCGCGGCTCGCCCGGCGTGCTGCACGGTGCCTGTCCGAGCTTGCGCGGTATGAGGCGCGAGTCCGACCGGCACGGCGAGTGAGCGCGAGGTTGACGGGTCGCTGCGCCAGGCCGCCGCTATGACAAAAAAGCCGCCTTCATGGAGGCGGCTCGTGCTGGATTCTGCTGAAGGTGTCAGCAGGAAAGTGGAGCGGGCGTTGCAAGTGCGCGTAAGGTAGCACAACCCAAAAGGGCGCGTCCAGACTGACCGGAGATGGCGGGAGTAGGGATGTGAGGGGGAATATTACATTCCAATAACGCGGGCATCTGCACAGGTGATTTAATCTTTTTGTAAGCTATTTCTTCGGGCGATTATCTGACGGAGTAAATGATCATCAGCAAGTATGCGCATCGATGCCCATAGTCTTACTGCCTTCCCACTTCCGGTGATTCGCGCTTCGTGATGAGATGCCTTTTGGGGCGACGTCGCTACTCGAGAATCTTCTTGGCCGATCTGCGTAGGCGGATGGATTGCCGGATTCGACGATCAGGAAAGGCTTTTTTCGGGTAAAGGCGAGAAGAGAGGTCGAGTCAGATCCTTTCGCGAATCTGCCCGATTGCCCACGAGCCGACTAGAAAGAATCTGGAGCGGGCGATGGGAATCGAACCCACGGCTCTAGCTTGGGAAGCTAGGGTATTACCATTATACGACGCCCGCAGAGCACGCCATTCTACGCGGGTTTCACGCGACTTGGCAAACGTGGACGTTTGCGGCGCGTCAGGTGGTGTGCTGACTGCGGGGAGCGCGTGTGATGTTCCGCGCCACTTTGCACCGGCTCGTCGTATCCGCCGAGCCGTACTCAGCGATTCGTCGCGTGCTCCTGCGCATTCGCTCCGCTATCTCCCTCGCGAGTTCTACCTAACGCGACTAACTCGGCATCGTCTTCGTCAGGCGCCGCAACTAAGTACACCGAGGCGCTGCCGTCCGCCACCGCGCACAACGCGGAACTAGCCGATTAACGCTCCGACTGCCAACCAGATCGCGGAAATCGAATGCAGCTAGAAGCCCATATAAATACAAGGCCAATCAAATAGTTACGCACCGCATGCTTCGATTTCTTGATTCGTTATGCATGACTTTTCATCGCTGCCGACTGAGTGGTCGCTCAAGACATTCGAATAAATATTAAAGCTTACCGGAATCCCGCCGTTTACTTCTTTAGCGCCATTTCCAAATGTTACAAGAATTCATTCGATTTGATTCTGTCAAGTGACTTTCTGGAATATTTCAACGAATCGGCGCTGGCGGCAATCATCGAGATCAAAATGACCAACGGTGTGCCATAGCCGATCTGATTGGCTGTGCACTCACCCAAATACAAAATGGATATGAAAATTAAAGCTAAATTGACGTTATCCCTGCTCGCTTCGCTCGCGCTGGCCGCGTGTGGCGGTGGCGGCGACGGGGGCAATTCGGCGGCAGCGCCTGCGACCGGCAGCGCTTCGGCGCCGGCCGTGGCAAGTGCTCCCGTTCCCGCAAGCGCGCCGGTTCCGGCTTCTTCGCCCGCCCTGAGCGGCGAGCAGCTGCCGAGTCTGACCAGTCCGCAGAGCGGTTCGGCCGCGGCCACGGGCAACGGCGTAGAAGGGGTGTGGACAAGCCAGTCCGGCATCGACAAGACCACGGCCTTCGTCGATCCGCAAGGCAACATCTCTTACCTGAATACGGTAGGCGGCTTCGGCATGTCGGAATTCTTCGGCGTCATCGCGCCCAGCGCGCCGAACTGGACGCTCACCTCGGGTGTGGCATTCATCGGCGGCTTCTATTATCCGACGACCTCCGGCTCGGGCACCTTCGTGAATAAACAGACGTTCACGGGCAGCTACGTCGAGAACGGCACCACGGTGGACCTGTCCTGGAACTACGACGCGGCGAATGCGCTCGCGGTTACCCAGTCGAGCGTCGCGGGCACGTGGGCGCAAACCGGTTCGTCACTGACTATTGCAAACGACGGCACGCTCAGCGGCACATTGAGCGGCTGCCCGGTCTCCGGAACGTTGCTGCTCGCCACGCCGTCGTCCAGCAAGAATCTCTACACGTTGAGCGTGACCGGCACGACCGCGTCCTGCACGTTGAAATCGGGCGCGACGTATTCGGGCAATGCCGCGATTACGTTCCTGCCGATCACGGGCAGCACCCTGTACGTCCGCACGATTCTCTTCATGATCAGGACAGCGGCCAACAACACGATTGCCTACGGTCAGTTGACGAAGCAATAAGCGGAAGCAATCAGCTGAAGCAATAAGCGACGCATGAAACAAAGCCGCCGCCTTTCTGATGGGCGGCGGCTTCTGAATATTCGCTACCTGCGCGTTCAGATCACGAAATAAGTCAGTTGAACGGCGGCGCGGGTGACCACCATCAGCAGCACCTGCACGATCACGAACAGCAGGATCGGCGAAAGGTCGATGCCCCCGAGTTGCGGCACCACGCGGCGCAGCGGATTCAGAAACGGCGCCGTGAGCTGGTACAGAATCGGCATGGCCGGCGAACGCGGATTGAGCCATGACAGCAGCGCCATCAGAATCGTCAGCCAGATGATCAGATTCAGCGCCCACTTGATCAGAGTCAGCACCGCGACGATCAACAGCGTCGGCAACAGCGTGAGCGGATCGGCGCCCGTCAACACCACCATCAGCACGACATACACGATGGCAGCGAGGAGGGCCGCGACAAGGCTCGCCCAATCGATCTTGCGCGTGCTCGGCAAAATATGCCTCAAGGGCAGCACGATCCAGTTGGTGACTTGCAGTACGGCATTCGTGACGGGGTTGTAGGGTGGCATGCGCACGACTTGCAGCCATGCGCGCAGCAACAGCGCCGCGCCGAACAGCGTGAAGACGGTATTGAGCAGAAAACGGGCGATATCGCCAAACATCTCGTGTCCTTATCCTTCGAATATTACGGCCGCCGAGCGGCCGCAGGGTGCCGGCGCTCTCCAAACGGCGCGCCGGCGGGTTCATTTGAATTTCCCGCGCCTTTCCCGCACTCGGGGCGCGTTACGCGCCGTTTGAAGCGGCCGCGTGGTGCTGCAATGTCACGGTTCGCGGGTCACGATCAACGGCTCACTATATTAAAGGCCGCGATTCGTCCGCGTTCCGCGGGGCATCACACGGAAATCTTGATCTCGCTGATCAGAATCGAGCCGTTGCCGCCGTCCGTGTAGTTGGGAATGTCGGCCATCAATTGCTCGGAAGCCGGTTTGAATACTTTGTAGAAGTCGTCCGCGCTGTCGAACAGGAAGTGGCCCGCTGCGACGTACGGTGGCGGCGTTCCCGGCGGCCCTGCGTTGATGCCGACGTCGACCGACCAGCCCTTCAGCGACGGCCCGAACAGCTTCGCCGCGAGCGGCATATGCGTGACGCAGTAATAGTCCACGTCGAAGTGGCCGTTTTCCCGATACGGATAGAGGATGCTGACCTTGATCATTGTGCGTTCTCGTCTGTTGGTCCCGATGCGCGGCGCTGGCGGATTGCGCGCGGCGCCGGACGTCACATTATCACGGCTTACTTGACGCTTGCACCTGCTGCAGCCTGATTCAGCGACCGGTTGAGCGATTCTTCCACCACCTCGGCGATGGCGTCGATCGCGGCGGGCGGCGTGGCGCGGCGTTCGGCCAGGCCGACCGCGCGCCGCGACATTAGCCCGTACAGCGCGGCGTGGTCGCCGCCGAGGCCTTCCAGCAGCGCCAGTTGTTTCTGAACCACGCCGGTGTCGCCGCGCGATACCGGGCCCGCGAGGGCGTTGGGCAAACCCCTGTCGCGGGCGGTTTCAATGGTGCCGGAAAGCATCGGCAGCAGCGCCCGCAGCGCATCGTCTTCGGCAAAGCCGAGCGTGCGCCACAGCGCGACGCATTCCGCGAGGCTGCACAGCGCGAAGCTGGCGGCGTAGTGCGCGGCGGCGTGATAGAGCATACGACCGCCCGCCGGAATCGACAGCGGATGGCAGCGCAGCGCGACGGCTAGCGCTGTCAGCGTGTCTCTCAGTGCACCGTCGGCTTCGATCGTCACCGAACAACCGGCGATGCGCTCCAGATCGGCGGGTTCGCCGCTAAAGAGGTACAGTGGGTGAAAACCGCCGATCGAGGCGCCCTGGTCGCGTGCCGGGGCGAGCAATTCGACCGGCGAAGCCCCGCTGCAGTGCACGAGCGCCTTGCCGTGCGCGCTGGCGGCGGTGTCGGGAGTGAACCGGAGTGTGTGCGCTGACGTACCGATGCTGTCATCGGGAACAGCTAAAAAGACGATATCGGCGGCGTCGACAACCTGTTGTGGGTTCTCGAATGCCGCGCAATGCTCGATTTGACTGGCAAGCCGGCCGGCGGAAGTTGCCGAGCGACTGGCTACCGCGGTGACCGGATAACCGGAGCGTGAAAAGCTCAGCGCGAGACAGCGTGCGAGCCGGCCCGCACCGATAAAGCCGAGGCGCGGCAGAGAGGACTGGGACATGGGTGCCTGCTCCAGACGAACGTTGGGAAAGCAGAAGTATCGCGCATCCGCCACGCTCGCGGCGCGGCTGGGCACTGGCTTTCGCTCGATCAGTGCGCCTGCGATATGACGCCCCCGGCTGACCATCCGGCTGCTGTCGCCCGCGGGTTTAAAAACTGCTCATAATTCTTCAGAGCCGGTTTGGCAGTTGCTGTTCTGGGTATTTCGTCTCGCAGTCAGATTCGGGAGGTTCACGATGAATATTTTTTCTTACCGAAAGCACTTGCGGTTCCTGACGCACGCGCAGCGCCGTCGCTGGTGGGATCAGAAAAAGCGCCTGACGCCGCGCGTGCGGATCAGCGGCGCCTATGTCCCGCCCAGCGTGTCTCGCGAATTCGCGTATGTGAAGGTCGGTTGACTTAGCGACCCTTGCAGGTAAGGAATGCCCGGCCTCATCAGTCGGGCATTTTTCATTCTGGGGTGCAATTGGACGCCGTCAGGATCGAAGCTAATTTGTAATCAAAGATTACTGTGAAGCAAATGCCGCAGGCCGTAAGGCGGCCATTGCGACTGATTGCGGCGTCTCCAAACACGGGCAATCCCTGAGTTTTCAGCGCATTACGAAGGTGATTGAGCGCTTGCGGCGTCCGCTGGAATTGCGCGCTTTTGTCGCCGATTGCAATTTGCAACAAATGCGAACAGATGGGTGCGGTCTTTTTCGATACATTGATTTCATAGCATGCAGGGCATGCGAAGTCGGCGACCCTGGTGGGCCGCGCTAGGAGAATAAAAGTGAAAAAGATCGTTCCGTTTGTCGTTGCCGCAGCACTCGGATTGGGGCTTGCCGGTGCCGCTCAGGCACACGTTTCCGTTGGTATCGGTATCGGAATTCCGATTGCGCCGGCTTACCCGGTTTATGCCGCGCCGCCGCCGGTTTACTACGCACCGCAGCCGGTTTATGCGCCGCCGGTCGTTTATGCACCGCCGCCAGTCGTGGTAGGCGGGTATTACGGCGGCTACGGGCGTCCTTACTATCATCACGGCTATTACCGCGGTTACTACGGTCACGGCTACTATCGCCGCTAAATATAGTGGGTCGATTTTGATTGACGGCGTAACGCCGGCTTGATCGCCGGGTTACGCCGTTTGTATTTTTGTTGGCGGCTTTTCATGCAGTCAATGGCGGGCCTATTGTCCGAATGACGGTTTGAATTCGCGTCGGCCGGTCGGTGCAAAGAGTTGCCAGAGAAGTTCACGCGCTCACTTCACGCCTGACGTTCCAAAGCTCGGTCGAAGCTGGGAGAATGGTTGTTTCGCCACCGCTCTGGAGAGTTTCGCCGATGCAAGCGCTTCCCGCTCCCACTTTCGACGACGTACTCGACGCCGCAGCGCGTCTTGAGGGCGTCGCCCACCGTACTCCCGTTCTGACCTCTAGCACTTTCAATGAGCGCGCTGGGGCGTCGGTGTTCTTCAAGTGCGAGAATTTTCAGCGCATGGGCGCCTTCAAATTTCGCGGCGCCTACAACGCGATCTCGCATTTCGACGCGGAGCAGCGCAAAGCCGGTGTGCTGACCTATTCGTCGGGCAACCATGCCCAGGCGATTGCCTTGTCGGCACGCCTTGCCGGCATCCACGCCACGATCGTCATGCCGCAGGACGCACCCGCGGCCAAAGTCGCGGCAACCAAGGGCTACGGCGGCGAAGTAATCACCTACGATCGCTACACGGAAAATCGCGAAGAAATCGGCCGGCGGCTCGCCGAAGAGCGCGGCATGACGCTGATTCCGCCTTACGACCATCCGCATGTGATCGCCGGGCAAGGCACGGCGGTGAAGGAGTTGATCGAGGAAACCGGGCCGCTCGACATGCTGTTCGTGTGCCTCGGCGGCGGCGGATTGATCAGCGGCAGCGCGTTGTCCGCGGCGGCACTGAGCCCGGCGTGCACGGTGATCGGCATTGAACCGGAAGCTGGCAATGACGGCCAGCAATCGCTGGCACGCGGCGAGATCGTGCATATCGACACGCCGCGCACGATCGCCGACGGCGCTGCTTCCACGCATCTGGGCAACTACACGTTTGCCATCATCCGGAGACTGGTCGCGCGGATCGAAACGGTCAGCGACGCGCAGTTGATCGAGACGATGCGCTTTTTCGCGCAGCGCATGAAGATCGTGGTCGAGCCGACAGGCTGTCTCGCCGCGGCCGCGGTGCTCAACGGCATCGTGCCGGTGAAGGGAAAGCGTGTCGGCGTGGTGGTGAGCGGTGGCAACGTCGACCTGGAAAAGCTTGCGCAGTATCTTGCCTGATAGATTGCGCGGGCAGGCGCTGTTGCACTCGCCCGCTGCTCGATCGAAAACGGCTCGCCAACGCGGGCCGTTTTCATATCAGCTCGCCACGTGCGCGGTTTGCACGATCAGATCACGATACCCGTTGACGATCACGCTGTACGAGAAGTAGGCAAACAGCAGCGCAGACAGCACGTGACAGGCGCGCAGCAAGCCGGTGCCGGCGCGTTTGCGCCCGTGGCTGCCGAGTCCGCAGATAAAGATCGTCCAGCACAGACCGCCAAGAAAGAATCCGCCGAGAAAGACCGGCGCGGTCGTCACGCTCGTGGCGCCGGCTTTCGCGATCAGCGCGCCGCCGACCGCGGCGAACCACAAAATCGCCGACGGCGACGACACCGCCAGCAGGACGCCGCGCAAGAAACCGCGCCACGCGGACAGATGCGGCGCATTCGCGTCCGCCTCGCCGGCCACCGCCGGCGCCGTCGCCGGGAACATTGCTTCACGCGCCATCTTCCAGGTCAGGAAGAGCAGGATCGCCGCGCCGCCGATCCACACCACCCAGCGCACGGATTGGAACTGCAGCAAGGCGGCCATGCCCGCGAGCGCGAGCGCCGCATAAATCAGATCGCCGATGCACGAACCGAGGCCGAGCCAGAAGCCCGGTTTGAAGCCATGCGAGAGCGTCAGGGAAATCATGGCGACGTTCACGAGACCGATATCCAGACACAGCGACAGCGACAGAAAAAACCCATCCGACATCATTGAAAAAGCATGCATCTGCGCAACGGCTCCGTTAGCTTTGTTATTCAGTCTTGTCGTACGGCTTGCCTCAGAGGCCCAACTCGTTCCACAAGGAGTCGATGCGCTGTTTGATCGCGTCGTCCATCACGATGGGGCGGCCCCATTCCCGATCGGTTTCCCCGGGCCACTTGTTGGTCGCGTCGAGGCCCATCTTCGATCCGAGTCCGGCCACCGGCGAGGCGAAATCCAGATAGTCGATCGGCGTGCGATCCACCAGCACCGTATCGCGCGCCGGATCGATGCGCGTGGTGATCGCCCAGATCACTTCCTTCCAGTCGCGGATATTCACGTCCTCGTCGACCACGACGATGAACTTCGTATACATGAACTGCCGCAGGAAGCTCCACACGCCGAACATCACGCGTTTGGCGTGGCCGGGGTAGCTCTTCTTCATCTGCACGATGGCCATGCGGTAGCTGCAGCCTTCGGGCGGCAAATAGAAGTCGGTGATCTCGCTGAACTGCTTTTGCAGCAGCGGCACGAACACCTCGTTGAGCGCGACGCCGAGCACGGCGGGTTCGTCGGGTGGTTTGCCGGTGTACGTGGAGTGATAGATCGCATCGCGCCGCATGGTGATGCGCTCGACCGTGAAGACAGGGAACCACTCCTGCTCGTTGTAGTAGCCGGTGTGGTCGCCGTACGGGCCTTCCAGCGCATGTTCATAGCCCGCCGACGCGCCCTTGACCGGACGCGGCGGCGCGCCTGCGGGAGCGGGCGAAGGCGCGCCTTCCTGCGGATAGATGAAGCCTTCGAGCACGATCTCGGCGCGCGCTGGCACCTGCAAGCCGTCGACGCCCGGCGTGATGCACTTCGCCAGTTCCGTGCGGCCGCCGCGCAACAGGCCGGCGAATTGGTATTCAGACAGCGTGTCGGGCACCGGCGTGACCGCGCCGAGGATCGTGGCTGGATCGGCGCCCAGCACGACTGCCACCGGATACGGCTTGCCCGGGTTCTGCAGGGCGAACTCGCGGAAATCGAGCGCGCCGCCGCGATGCGCGAGCCATCGCATGATCAGTTTGTTACGTCCGATCAATTGCTGGCGATATATACCTAAATTTTGTCGGCTCTTATTTGGGCCTTTTGTGACGGTCAGGCCCCATGTAATCAGCGGGCCGGCGTCGCCGGGCCAGCACGTTTGAATCGGCAGCTTCGCGAGGTCCACGTCGTTGCCTTCCCAGACAATTTCCTGGCAGGGCGGCGCGCCCACCGTCTTGGGCGCCATGTCCCACACTGCCTTTGCGAGCGAGAACAGCTTGCCGGCGTCCTTGAGCCCCTTCGGCGGCTCGGGTTCCTTCAATGCGGAGAGCAGCCGGCCCACGTCCCGCAGCGATTCGAGCGCGGCGCCGTCGCCTTCGCCGGCTTGCGCGTCCACTCCCATGCCGAGCGCGACCCGCCGAGGCGTGCCGAACAGGTTGCCGAGCACCGGGAACGCATGCTGTGTCTTGCTCTCGAACAGCAAAGCCGGGCCGCCGGCGCGCAGCACGCGGTCGCACAACTCGGTCATTTCCAGGACAGGCGAGACGCTTTGTGAGATGCGGCGCAGTTCGCCGATGGTCTCGAGACGGCCGACGAAATCGCGCAGGTCTTTGTATTTCATCTGGTGCGGTTCAGTGCCGCGCAAGCGGCGAAGAAGGGAGGCGCAGCACGGTTTAACGGCGCCAGAACGATTGTCGATTTTACCTGTGTTGGCGAGCGCACGTAGCTCGGCCAAATGACGTAGGCGGGACGGAGGAGCCGAAACAGGTCAAAAGGCGCGCGCCGCGCGGTTTTGGGCTGTCTGAACAGGGTTCGTTATTACAATTAGTTATACATTTGCCTATCTATAGTGTTGACGATCTATAAAACCCTGCATAAAATCCGTCCACATTGGTTGCAGGGCGTGAACCTTTTTACCACTGCCCCCGGTCCCATCAGACGCAACGCGTCACCGCTTACCGATTCCTGCACGGTATTAGACGGTCTTATTGATGTCCTCGCCAGCGTTAACTGACGCTGGTTTTTCGCGTGGGAGCCACCGCCCGCATGCTTTTTTGACATGCCGCGGTCCTTTTCCAGGATGGCTCCCCACAAACGGTATTTACCGTTTTCCCGACGTCGCTGCTGCCCTAACCAGACAGAGCGCGCGATGTCTTGATTCTGCGAACGTGCTTCACCGCCTATTCATATGGCGGGGTTCGCGGATCATGCAACATGGGAGATCTGAATGAACGCCTGGTTATCGTGGCGTCCCGATGAGCGTATCGCGCAAGTTGTGCGCGGTGTGGTGCGCTGCGGGACGCGAATGAGTCATCACCTGTTCAGCATCGTCGGCGGTATCGCGGTGGTGCTGACAGTCGCACTGTGGCTGATGCCGGCCCTGCGCGGCACGCTAGCCGCCAAGGCGATGCCGGTCATCTCCGCCGCTGTGCAAGCCGGTCCCGCCCGCCTGCTGCAGGGCAACCCGCTGCCGGCTTTCGGACCGCCCGCGCGCGCGTCCTCCGACGACTCGCTGACCGCCAGCTCGAACGGCCCCGATGCCGTGAGCGGCACGAACAACGGCAACACTGTCACCGCGAGCAACAGCAGCTTTGACAACGCATTCGACGCGGCCGGGTCAACCGGCATGGGTGTCGCGGCGCTGAACGGCCTCGATCCGCGCACCATGCAAAGTGTTACCGCGCTGGCAAGCCTGATCCCGTCGCAACGCGTATCCGCCGACGCGCGCGACGACCGCGTCCTGATCTCGACCCGCGAGCAGGACCTGGTTGCGTCCTTTCTCGCACGGCGCTATCGCGTTGCTCAGGAGCCCGTCAGCGAGCTCGTGAAGGCGGCGTTCGACACCGGCCGCGAAGTCGGTCTCGATCCGCTGCTGCTGCTTTCAGTGATGGCAATCGAGTCGGGCTTCAACCCGTACGCCGAGAGCGGCGTCGGCGCACAAGGCCTGATGCAGGTGATGTCCAAGGTGCACTCGGATAAATTCCAGTATTTCGGCGGCCAGAGCGCGGCGCTCGAACCGGTCGCGAACATCAAGGTGGGCGCGCTGGTGCTGAAGGATTGCATCGCACGCGGCGGTTCGCTTCCGGGCGGCTTGCGTCTGTACGTCGGCTCGACCTCGCCGGACGACGGCGGCTACGGTGCCAAGGTCATGGCCGAGCGTGCCCGTCTGCGGGACGTGGCGCGTGGCCGCAAGGTGCCGATCAACGCACCGCAGGCGCCGGTTTTGACGGCGTCGACCAACACGGCTACGGCCGCGTCGGCCAGCAATGGCAAGCGCGTGCAGGTGACGCTCGAGGGCAGTCATCCGTTGAGCGCGGCGACACCGGTGAAGGCGCCGGCTTCCTCCGAGCAGGACGATGCGAGCGCCAACGCGACGAAGCACGTGGCATCGGCATCGGAATTGGGCGCTTGAGGTTGGCAGCTTAGAACGGGCGACTCCGCGCGGGAGTGGCAGCAAAAAAGGACACTCATCTGGCGTGTCCTTTTTTTCGTCTGGCGATTGAAAGCGAGTCGCTCTGCTCAACCCTTGCCGAAGAATTTCGCCAGTCGGTCGACGGCCTCTTCCAGTTTCGGATAGGCAGTGGCGTACGACAGCCGGATGTACTCCTTCGGCGCGTGCGTACCGAAATCCATGCCGGGCACCAGCACCACGCCCGCATCGTGCAGCATGGCCTTGGTGAGTGCCGCGCTGTCGCCGGCCGCGGCGTGCGCGACCGTGCGGCAATCGGCATATACATAGAAAGCGCCGTCGGGCATTACCGGCACGGAAAAGCCGAGCGATTCCAACGCCGGCGCGATGAAGTCGCGGCGACGCTTGAATTCCTGGCGCCGCGCTTCGTAAATCGCGATCGTTTCAGGCTCGAAGCAGGCGAGCGCCGCGTGCTGGGCGAGCGCGGAAGCGCAGATGAACAAGTTTTGTGCGAGTTTTTCAAACGCGCCGACCATGCCGGGCGGCACCACCAGCCAGCCCAGACGCCAACCCGTCATGTTGAAGTACTTCGAGAAGCTGTTGACGGTGATCACGTCGTCGCCGAACGAGAGCGCCGACACGGGCTTCGCGTCGTAGCTCAGCCCCTGATAGATCTCGTCGACGATAGTAAAGCCGCCACGCGCGCGCACCGCCTTGACGATGCGCTCCAGTTCAGCCGGTTCGATCGACGTGCCGGTCGGGTTCGACGGCGACGCCAGCAGCACGCCACGGGTGTGCTCGTTCCAGAGACGCTCGACGTCGGCGGCGGTGAGTTGGAAACGTTCGGCCGGGCCGCTAGGCACCATCACCGGTTTGCCTTCGGCGGCGATCACGAAATGGCGGTTGCACGGATAGCACGGGTCGGGCATGAGCACTTCGTCGTCGCGGTCGACCAGCGCCGCGCACGCCAGCAGCAATGCGGCCGATGCGCCGGCGGTAACGACGATCCGCGCCGGATCCACGCTAACGCCGTAGAAGTCGGCGTAATGCGCTGAGATCGCTTCACGCAGCGCGTGCAGGCCAAGCGCGCTGGTGTATTGCGTGACGCCACGGCGCAGTGCGCTCGCGGCCGCCTCGATAACCGGCTCGGGCGCGGTGAAATCGGGTTCGCCGATTCCCATATGAATGATGTCGCGGCCGTCGCGCTCGAGAAGCGCGGCCTCCTTGGCCAGTTCCATCACATAGAAAGGCTGGATGGCGTCCACACGTGCAGCAAGCCGCACCAAGGGTTCGGTCACGGAGTTCATACGATCAAATCCAGTTCAGAAGCAAAAGCGGGACGACGTTCGGCGCGAGTGCTTGTGCGCGAAACGGCGTCCTTATGAACGGTTCGGTTACGCCAGATCGTTCAGCGTAGCGCACGCCAACGACCATGCCGCCGGCCATGCGCCGTGCGCTCAACGCTTGCGAGCCGCCTGCGTCTCATCCACGCGCAGTTGCGCCGACAGCTTGTCCAGCACGCCGTTCACGTACTTGTAGCCGTCCGCGCCGCCGAACGTTTTGGCGAGTTCGACCGCTTCGTTGATGACCACGCGATAAGGAATATCGATGTGGTTCTTCAGTTCAAACGCGGCCACCAGCAGCACGGCGCGTTCGACCGGCGAGAGCTGCTCGATCGGACGGTCGAGACACGGAGCGATTGCCGCGGACAGTGTTTCCGAATCGCGGATCACGCCGTGCAGAATGGCGTCCAGATGTTCGTGGTCGGCCTTGTCGAAGCCTTGCGCGCCGCGCAGCTGCGCGTCGATTTCACCGCCGGGCGAACCCGACAGCAGCCACTGGTAAAGCCCCTGCGTGGCCAGTTCGCGGGAGCGTCGGCGTGCGCTCTTCATGCCTCTTCCTCTTCTTCGTCTTCTTCCTCGTCGTCGCCGCCGAGTTGTTCGAGCGCGACGGCAAGGTTCGCCATTTCGACGGCCACGCGCGCCGCGTCACGACCCTTCTCGGTCATGCGCGCAACGGCTTGTTCGTCGTTTTCGGTGGTCAGTACCGCGTTCGCGACCGGAATGCCGAAGTCGAGGCCGATACGCGTGATGCCCGCGCCGCTTTCGTTCGATACCAGTTCGAAGTGGTACGTTTCGCCGCGAATCACCGCGCCGAGCGCGATCAGTGCGTCGAATTGCGCGCTTTCGGCGAGCTTTTGCAACGCCAGCGGGATTTCCAGTGCGCCCGGCACGGTGACGAGCAGCACGTCTTCGCCAGTCACGCCGAGGCGTTCGAGTTCTTCGATGCAGGAGTCTGCGAGGCCATTGCAAACAGGCTCGTTAAAGCGCGCCTGCACGATGCCGATACGCAGTCCGTCGCCGTCGAGATTCGGTTGGTATTGTCCGATTTCCATGTGAATTCCGTAGTGTTTTGAGTGGGCGCGAAGCGCGTGAATGATCGGATCAGCCTTGTTGCGGAGCTTGTGCCTTGCCGCCCGGCATCGGCACGAAGCCCGTGACTTCGAGACCGTAGCCCGACATGCTGCCCAGCTTGCGCGGGTTCGACAGCACCTGCATCTTGCCGACACCGAGCTCACGCAGAATCTGCGCGCCGATGCCGTACGTCTTGAAGTCGACGGGGCGGCGTTTCAGTGCGTCGGCTCTTTCCTTCGAGTCGAACGCCTTGAAAACGTCGATCAGATGGTCCTTCGAGTCGCCGCAGTTCAGCAGCACGATCACGCCGCAATCGCGTGCGGCGATTTCTTTCATGGCCGCGTCCAGCGTCCATGAATGGGTGGATTCGCCGACTTCGAGCAGGTCCAGCACCGACAGCGGCTCATGCACGCGCACCAGCGTGTCCTGATCCGTGCACGGCGTGCCGCGCACCAGCGCAATATGCGGCTGGCCGCTCGGCTGGTCGAGATACATGACCGCGCGAAACGCGCCGTGCGCGGTCTGCATGGTGCGTTCGCAAATCCGCTCGACGATCGACTCGGTGCGGCTGCGATAGTGGATCAGATCCGCGATCGTGCCGATTTTCAGATCGTGCTCTTTGGCGAATTCCATCAGGTCCGGCAAGCGCGCCATCGTGCCGTCGTCCTTGATGACTTCGCAGATTACCGCGGCCGGCGTGAGCCCGGCCAGCTGGGTGAAGTCGCAGCCCGCCTCGGTGTGTCCGGCGCGCACCAGCACGCCGCCAGGCTGAGCCATGATCGGGAACACGTGGCCCGGCTGCACGATGTGCTCGGCCTTGGCTTCCGGCGCGACCGCGGCGGCAATGGTGCGGGCACGGTCCGCCGCCGAGATGCCGGTGGTAACGCCCTCGGCCGCTTCGATGCTGACCGTGAACGCGGTGCCGTACTGCGTGCCGTTGCGGTAGGTCATGAGCGGCAGGTTCAGCAGCTTGCAGCGTTCCTGCGTGAGCGTCAGGCAGATCAGGCCGCGACCGTAGCGTGCCATGAAGTTGATCGCTTCCGGCGTGACGAATTCGGCGGCGATCACGAGGTCGCCCTCGTTTTCGCGGTCTTCTTCGTCGACGAGGATCACCATCCGGCCTGCTTTCAGTTCGGCGATGATCTCTGGAGTGGAGGCGAGCGTCATGTTGGCGAGAGTTTCGAAGAAAGCGCGTATTTTACGCCACGCGCGAGCCCAAGTCGCCTCCGCCGAACGGCATAGGCCATTTGGCCGACTGGCGATGAGCCGTCCGCCGTTGCTAAGCTCGTTGAAACGATGGATGCATGAACCGGCGGAATGCGGCGGGGCGCCGCCGCCGGCCCATGCGTGACCGGCTTGCGGCCTGTTATTTAGGCGCGTTCAGCATGCGCTCGACGTAGCGCGCGATCAGATCGATCTCGAGATTCACCTGCGTGCCTTCACGCAGACGCTTGAGCGCCGTCACTTCGACCGTGTGCGGAATCAGGTTGATCGAGAATTCGCAGCCATCGTCGCGATCTTTAACCGAGTTGACGGTCAAGCTCACGCCGTTGACAGTGATAGAGCCCTTGTACGCCAGGTAGCGGCCAATCTCGCGCGGCGCCAGCACGCGCAGTTCGTGCGATTCGCCGACCGGCGCGAAGTGCGTCACCGTGCCGAGGCCGTCCACATGGCCGGAAACGATATGGCCGCCAAGCCGGTCGTGCGCGCGCAGCGCTTTCTCGAGATTGACTTCGCCGGTCTCACCGAGGCCCGCCGTGCAGTTCAGGCTTTCGCGCGAGACGTCGACTTCGAACGAGTGGGCGGTTTTCGCGACCACGGTCATGCAGGCGCCCTGAATGGTGATGCTGTCGCCGAGCTGCACGTCGCCGAGATCGAGACCGCCGGCCTCGACGTTCAGGCGCACGCCCGCGTCGCCGTCCGTGCCGAGCGGCTTGACTGATTCAATGCGGCCCACGGCCGCGACGATTCCTGTGAACATCGTACTAATCCTCGATCATTTCGAAACGGGTGGGGACGCGGGATCGCTGCCGGGTCCGGGCGTGGCCTCGGGGGCGGGTTGAGGCATGAAGCGGGCGAGAATCCGCACATCTTCGCCGATCCGGTCGACCGCGTGGAAGTTCAGTTTGACGCGGCCCTCGAGCGTGTCGGGCGCGCTCAGATTGAACATGCACATCGAATCCATGCCGAGCAGGCTCGGCGCGAGATACACGAGCAATTCGTCGACGCAGCCTTCGCGCAGCAGCGAGCCGTTCAGCTTGTAGCCCGCCTCGACATGCAATTCGTTGACGTTGCGCTCGCCCAGCACTTTCAGCACCGCGGGCAGATCGACCTTGCCCGCCGGGTTCGCCAGCTGGACGATCTCGGCGCCGCGATCGCGCAATGCGTTGGCGCGATCGGTATGTCGCCCATCCAGATTGCCGCAGAAGATCAGCGTGGGTGCGCCGGCCAGAATTAGCGCCTCCGGCGGCACGTCGAGCTGGCTGTCGATCAGTACGCGTTGCGGCTGGCGCGGCGTGTCGACGGCGCGCACCGTCATGCGCGGATTGTCTTCCCTGACCGTGCCGATGCCCGTCAAAATCGCCGACGCGCGAGCGCGCCAGGCGTGGCCGTCGGCGCGTGCCGCTTCACCGGTGATCCATTGGCTGACGCCGGAAGGCAAGCCGGTGCGGCCGTCCAGCGAGGCCGCCACTTTCATGCGGACCCACGGGCGGCCGCGCGTCATGCGCGAGACAAAGCCGATATTGAGTTCGTGCGCTTCGTGGGCGAGCAGCCCGCAGCGCACTTCGATACCGGCGTCGCGCAACATGGCGAGACCGCGTCCGGATACCTGCGGATTGGGATCTTCCATCGCCGCGACTACGCGCGCGACCTGAGCTTCGATCAATGCGTTCGCGCACGGCGGCGTACGGCCGAAGTGGCTGCATGGCTCCAGCGTCACGTAGGCCGTGGCGCCGCGCAAGTCGTGACCGCGCGAGCGCGCGTCTTTCAGCGCGCGGATCTCGGCATGATCCTGACCGGCCGGTTGCGTGAAGCCTTCGCCGATCACCTCGCCATTCTTGACGAGCACGCAGCCGACGCGCGGATTCGGGTCGGTGCTGTACATGCCGCGCTTGGCCAACGCGAGCGCGCGTTCCATATGGACGAAATCGGTTTGCGAAAACATCGGGGTCCAGTCGGGTACGGTGGCTAGGCTGTAATGGGTTGTGGTTTTAGCAGTGTGTTGTCTTGCCCGCTTCAGGCCGCGAGCGAGGCGAATGCGCCACGCGCGGCGTCGATCGTGGCGTCGACAATCGCGTCGTCGTGAACGATCGACACAAAGCCTGCTTCATACGCCGATGGCGCGAAATACACACCTGCGTCGAGCATCTTGTGGAAGAACGCGTTGAAACGCGGCACGTCGCTCTGCGTGACTTCGGCGAAGCTGGTCGGGATCGAGTCCGTGAAGTAGAGGCCGAACATGCCGCCGAGAGAATCGGCCGCGAACGGCACCTTGGCTTCGCGCGCCACGTTGGCAAGACCCTGCGCGAGGCGCATCGTGCGCGCGGCCAGCGTGTCGTAGAAGCCCGGTGCCTGGATCAGTTGTAGCGTTTTCAGGCCGGCCGCGACCGCGATCGGGTTACCCGACAGCGTGCCCGCCTGATAGACGCCGCCGAGCGGCGCAAGGTGAGCCATGATGTCGCGCCGGCCGCCGAACGCCGCTGCCGGCATGCCGCCGCCGATCACCTTGCCGAGACACGTGAGATCCGGCGTGATGCCGTAGACCTCTTGCGCGCCACCCAGGGCGACGCGAAAGCCGCACATCACTTCGTCGAAAATCAGCACCGAGCCGTACTCGGTGCACAGGCGCCGCAAGGCTTGCAGGAATTCGGGCGTGGCGCGCACCAGGTTCATGTTGCCGGCCACCGGCTCGACGATGACCGAGGCGATCTCGTTGCCGAACGCCTTGAACGCTTCTTCGAGTTCAGCCACGTTGTTGTACTCGAGCACGGTGGTGTGCTTGGCGATATCCGCCGGCACGCCCGCCGAAGTCGGATTGCCGAAGGTCAGCAGGCCCGAGCCGGCTTTGACCAGCAGGCTGTCCGCGTGGCCGTGATAGCAGCCTTCGAACTTCACGATACGGCTGCGGTTCGTAAAGCCGCGCGCGAGACGCAGCGCGCTCATGGTCGCCTCGGTGCCGCTCGACACCATGCGGACCTGTTCGATGGAGGGCACCAGCTTGCAGATTTCTTCGGCGATTTCCACTTCCGATTCAGTCGGCGCGCCGAACGAGAAGCCGTTGCCCAGCACGCGCTGCACGGCCTCGATCACTTCCGGATGGACGTGGCCGAGGATCATCGGGCCCCATGAGCCGATGTAGTCGATATAACGCTGACCGTCCGCATCCCAGAAGTAGGGGCCCTGTGCGCGTTCGATGAAGCGCGGCGTGCCGCCGACCGAGCGGAAGGCTCGCACTGGCGAGTTCACGCCGCCGGGAATGGTGCGTTGCGCGCGTTCAAAAAGGGTTTCGTTTCTGGACATGGCGATGACTGGAATTGGGGTTGCGCAGCGGCGCGGGTCGCCTGTGGGCGAGTCGCGTGGCGCTGGGATGGGTGGGGAAATTGTACCGGAGTCAGCGTGAACAGGTTTTCCGGATGCGCCTACGCAGCGGGCTGCTCACTCACTTTTGTGCGTGGGCTTAGTCGGGGTATCGAACTTTGGCGGCTTGCGCTTGCCGGTCAGTTCCGCCCAGCGCTTTTCCAACGCGCCTTCGGCCATTGGCTTGATCACGGTGCCCGAACTCTGCGCGTCCCACGTCTGCACGGAGAAAGGATGCGTGCGCAACATCTCACGCGGAATCACCACGTCTTGGTGTGCATCGACGAGCCAGTCGTACACGAAGTCGATGCACAAACGGTAGCCGCGCTTCGTCGCCGGATCGGGGACCTCGTACGGCGCGCGCGTGACATAACCAGAGCCGAAGATACCCTTCGGTTCCTGTGCCACGCGATGCAGGAACACGCGGTCTCCCGGCAGGATGCCGCGCGCAAATCCGCAGCCCCATGCGTCGGCCACCGCGACGCCCGTGGTCACGCGTTTGGCCACGTCGGGCAGCTCGGGCCACGGCCATTTCCTCGGGCTCCAGATCAGCAGGAATGCGGTCATCGCATGGTCGTGTACAGAATAGTCGGGAAGGGCGCGGCGCGTAGGTTCGCGCGTCGCCCGCAGCGTTCAGGCGGCAGCTTAACCGATCGACAACGTGGCTGCCGCGAATCGTCGATGCCGCACAGGCGTCTTCGCGACCAGGTCCGAGGCCCCGCTGTCGTGTTAACCGTCGCGTACAATTGATGCTGTCAAGTTGCTGTTTTCCCCGTTTCACCTGTTCCGCTGCCGATGACGGCGCGGTGCTTCATCTGGATTCCCATGTCTCACGTCACCAGAAGCCGGCCCGATGGCCGGCTGATTCTGTTGCTCGGTGCGCTTGCCGCATGCGGGCCGATTTCCATCGACATGTACCTGCCGAGCTTGCCGACCATCGCGCAGGCGTTCGCCATCAGCACTGGCGCCGCGCAGACGACGCTCACCAGCTTCATGTGCGGCTTTTCGATCGGCATGCTGCTCTATGGTCCGCTGTCGGATACCTATGGCCGCCGGCCCGTGTTGCTCGGCGGCATTGTCATGTATGCGCTGGCTAGCGTCGCCTGTGCGATGTCGTTTTCGATCGGCTCGCTGGTGACGTTCCGTTTCGTCCAGGCGCTGGGCGCGGGCGCGGCCTCGGTGCTGGCGCGCGCCATCGCACGCGACGCCCACGGCCCGACCGATGCCGCTCGCGTGCTGTCGATGCTCGCCATCGTCACGTCGATCGGACCATTGCTCGCGCCGCTCATCGGCGGGCAGTTGCTGCTGCTCGGCGGCTGGCGCGTGGTGTTTATCGTGCTGACGTTGTTCGGCACGGTGTGCGCGATCACCGCGTTTCTCAAGGTGCCGGAAACGTGGCCGCGTGAGAAGCGTGCGCACTCCGCGTTGCTGAAGTCGTTCGGCGCGTACGGCAAGTTGCTGCGCGATCCGGTTGCGTGGGGGCACATGCTGTGCGGCGGCATGGCGTTCGCGTCGATGTTCGCGTACATCACCGCGACGCCGTTCGTCTACATCGAATATTTCCATGTGTCGGCGCAGCATTACGGCTTTCTGTTCGCGCTCAATATCGTCGGCATCATGTTCGGCAACTTCATGAACACGCGGCTGGTCGGCCGGCTCGGTTCGCTGCCGATCATTTCTTTCGCCGCGACCGTGAGCTGCATCGCATCGCTGTTTGTCTGTCTCGTGTCGCTGACCGGTTGGGGCGGTTTGTGGTCGATCGTGTTCGGCCTGTTCTTCGTGGTCGGTGTGGTCGGTCTTCTGTCCGCCAATTGCACGACCGATCTGATGCATCGCTATCCGCTGAATGCCGGCGCCGCGGCCGCCGTGTTCGGCGCCGTGCAGCTGGCGCTCGGCGCGCTGTCGAGCCTTGCGGTCGGACTCTGGCAGGACGGTTCGCCCAAGGGCATGGGCGTGACGGTGGGCGTGGCGGGCTTGCTGTGTTATCTCGGCCGGATTCTGGTTGTCAGGTGGCACGCGACCAAGGTGCCGGTCGCTGCCGTCTGAGGACCAATGAAGCGCAAGCCGCGTCGCGTCTACGGAAAACACCAGGTGTTGCGTGCGCGCGACCGTGCGTTTGAATTTCCGTTGCTATGATGGGTCCACTGTTCCTCGGAGCGGCATTCATGGCGATCAGAGATTTGATGAACGGCGAACGGCAACAAGCTGCTTTCGCTGAAGCGCAGAAGCTGGCGGACAGCGGCGCCTATCACGACTACACCGACATCGAATATGTACTGCGCTTTGATTTCGGTTTGTCTGATGTATCAGCGTTGCTCGACAGTCAGTTGATGCATCGCGATCTGAACCGCCGTTGCGCGGATGCGCGCGAGAAGCTGGAAATGCTTGGCGTGTGATGAGCGCGGCACGTTTGCAGAAGCGTGTTGATGCGAGACGCTGTGCCTGGGGGCGGACAGCGCTAGCGCGTTGCATGATTGCTCGTGTGATCGCTCATCGCTTTTGCAAAAACGGGATGCTGTCGTGCGGATGAAGCACACGCGGTGTCATGTGCCGTCGTCAAGTCTGGAGTGATATTCATGGCTGGTAGCCAGCACGACCCGCATCTGCCGCATACGGACAATCCCGCCACGCTTTCGCAGCCGGGCGGTCATTACAGTCATGTCGCGGTCGCAAATGGTTTCGTGTTCGTCTCGGGGCAATTGCCGATCACGGCGCAAGGCGACAAGCTAGCCGAGGCCTCGTTCGAGGTTCAGGCCGAACAGGTGTTGGTCAATGTGCAAGCCGCGCTCGAAAGCGCCGGCAGCAGCGTCGCGCAACTGGTGCAGGTGCGCGTCTACATTGTCGATGTCGAACACTGGATGAGCTTCAATCAGATCTACGCTCGGTGGGCCGGTGAAGCACGGCCTGCGCGCGCCGTCGTGCCTGTTCCGCAGTTGCACTACGGTTTCAAGATCGAGGTCGAGGCGACCGCGCTGGTTTAGCTTTTAGTTACTGACCTGTTGTGTCGAGCGTTGGCACGTGCTCAGCAGTGGGGTGATTTCAACGAACCGCGTGCATGCCGTAGCTCAATAAATCGCGAGCCCATTGAGCTGGGCATTGCTCGCGCCGGCCGCGATATTCACGCCGACATTACCGCTCATGTGCGTCAATGCGGTCGTGCCGAGTTCGGCGGTGGCGCTTCGTGCCATTTTCGCGATTAGCGCATCGGTCGCCTGAGTTGCGTATCTGATTTACCGCGGGAAAACCACCTGTTGTGGCGCTTACGCCTGAGTCGCGCCCGGTGCCGTCGGTGCCGAACAATACCTTCCATGTCGCATCTCTGTTTCAGAAGCCAAATGTGCGAAAGCCCGCTCGCGGCGGGCTCAAGAGAAAGGTCATGCAATGCTCAACGATTGCGGCGCTCGGACCGTCTTTTCTGCAAGGCGCCGAGGACTCGGCGCCGATCTGATCTGGCGGAGGCGGTGTCCGCCGAGTATCTAAGCTTGATGAGGGTTGCAGGGCAGCCGTTACTTTCAGTCCACCATCCAGACCACCATACAGCGCCAGCAAAAAGAAGCCACGGCCATGGCCGCGGCTCAGGACACACGCGCTCGCGGGATCAGCCGCAAATTACAATGCTTTCATACGCATTGCTGCAGGCCAATCAGGTGTTTGGTCTAACATATCCGGTCGGAGTGTCGCGTCCCATTTCGCTCCGACCATGCAAGCCCACAAGCAGATCAAGAATGGTAACGATAGCGACCGACGCAATGTTCCTAACCCGCGATGAACTTGTTGATCTCACCGGCAAGCAGCGCGGCCGCAGCCAGGCGGAAGTGCTCCGCGCGATTGGCGTCGAACACAAGATTCGGCCGGACGGTCGGGTGCTTGTCCTGAGGCGCCATGTTGAGGAGTTGTTCGGCGTTAAGTCCGCGCCTAACTCTGCAAGTGAAGTTGACTCGTTGATCAATTGGGATGCGGCGTAGACCATTAACAACATTAACAAGCCGCTCACAGCCCAAAATCCGGCCTTTGCCTTGCCTGAAAAGGCTTTGCGGCGTGTTCAAGGTTGTTAAAGCGCTTTAACAAAAAGCTCCACGGACGATTTTTTCTCTGCGTGAGAGAACGGTCGGTTTCCCGTCATGCGAAACGCTAGAGATTTGATACCCCCACCCCCCCGACGCTGTTGCGGCGCCCCAAGGGCGCCTGTGGCGGGCTGCCGCGCTGCGGCCAGTGCACATCGAACCCGTTGCAGTGTTGCCTGCTACAGGACGTCTGCACCCGATCGCCCGCGCGCCTCGCTAGACCGCGTGTCACGCATGGCGCTGACGTTTGGGCGTGTGTACGATGCAGGTTTTCAGGAGGTCAAGATGTCAGATAACGATACCCCGCGCAACGCACAAATGATTGCCCGCGTGACGGCGGATGCCGAGCGTTTCTTTGAGGCGCATCCTGAGCGGACCTTGTATGCCGGTTACTTGGGTAATACGGAACAGGGCGAATGGGCCTACCTTGTCATGGGTAAAGACGGCCCTTACGGCGGGTTCGAACTTCTGCCGACTAGCGACGAACTCACTTGCGAACAATTCACCACGCTGATGAACACGCTCCCGCGCGGCGAACAGGTCATGAAGGATTCCGTCGACAAGGTCGGCGGCACGGTGCGGGCAGGGCTGGATAAAGTCCTGCGCCGCGCACTGGCCGCCGCGCCTACCAGTTCAACCAGGCACTGACCGGCGTTACGCGATCCCGTTTTGCGCTTTCCAGAGCACGCCGCCCTGCTTGCGCTCGCTTTGCAGTACGGCCTGAACGGCCTGCTTGATCTTCATGCCAAGATCACCGGCGTTTTTCTGGTCCGTCGCTGAACCGCTTCCCTCGATCGTGACGGGCACGGTCACATTGAGGTCGCCGCCACCGCTCGACGAAGAGATGGCGTGATTCGGGATGATGGTCCCCGAGGTTCCGGGATTGAACAGTTCCGGCCCTTTCTCGCCAACGAGATACGTCGTGCCGGCATCGACCGGGCCGCCCGTGGCGCGCGCCGGAAGCAGGCTGGTCAGCCCCATCAGCGTCGAGGAGTATCCAGAACCCGATACGCCGGATGCCGCGCCAGACGCGATTGATGTACTCACTCCCGTGCCGAAGCTGTTGGCGAAGCTGCCACCGCTGATCCAGCTGGCCGCCATGTTGAACAGGCCCGAGAGTTCGGCCCGCGCCTGCATTCGCACCATGTCCTGAATCATGCTGTCGACTAGGCTCCGGAAGTTCAGCTTGCCAGTCGTCGCGAACGTGGCCAGCGAATCCTCCATGCTTTTTGCCATGCCGGTGAACATCGAATCAACCTGCGATGCAACGTTGTTCGCGCTGTCGGCGTAGTTCTGGATCGCCCGCGATGCACCGGTCGTCCAGTCCTGATTAGCGGCAAGGATGTCGGCCGACGACTTACGAGCGATGTCGACGGAGTCACTATAGTAGGTCTGCGTAGCCGCGAGCTCACGCGCGTATTGGCTGGGGTCAATCCGTTTTTCGGTCAGCGATTTGTCGAGAGCCGCCTTCTTTTTATCGAAGTCTTCCATCAGCTTGATCTGCGTCGCATAGTCGGCATTGGCGACGCCGCCCATCGACATGCCAGCGAGTTTCATGCTCGCCGCCGCCTGCTGCGTGCTGAGTTGCTCGGTCAGTCCGTCCGTGTATGCCTTCACAGCCCGGTTTTCCCGCTCCGATGCTGCCTGGATGTCGTCCGTGAACTTCTGGTAGTTGGCCGTCATCTGCTGTTGCAGGCGGGCGATGTCGTCGGCGTACTTCCGGTATGCCTCGGTGTTTTTCTTGCCCTTCGCCAGTTCCTCCTGCTGCTTGTCGATGTCGATGCGCTTCTGCAATGCGGACTGCTCGGCCACGTAGCTTTGAGCCAATGCATCCTGCTCGTTGATAACGCCATCCATGCGCAGCGCCTTGATGTGCTCGATCGACGCGCGGGTCGCATCTTCGATCATCTTCTGCTGTGCGGTCAGATCGGCGATGCTGGCATTGATTCCGTTGTCGGTCGTCCGCGCCTTCCGCGCTGGCGTGATTGCCTGCGTATCGAAAGCGATCATCTGCCGACGTTGCGCCTCGAGCTGCGCACCGGCGCCGGGCGTGTACGCTCCAGAATCCTTCAGCAGCTTGATCCGGTTATCGATGATGTCGTTATCGCGCTTGAGCGCTTCCGTAAGCTTCTGCTGTGGGCTCAGCGTCCGCTCGATCTGTGCGGCAACTTCCTTTTGAGACTCCGCGAGCAGCACCTTCATCCGGTTGTTTTTGTCCGCGGCCGTCTGGTCGGCGTTGTTTGCGTCGACGATCTTTTGCTGGGCGGCGATCAGCGGCGCATAGTCGGTGTAATCGTAATTCGCGGTCTTGCCGCTCTGCTGCGCTGCCTGCTTCGCCTTGAGGTCGTTCAGCTTGTCAAGGTCCGTCGAGTTTCCGGACAGCGACCGCGTGTAGCGCTGCCACGCCGCAGTAACGTTGTCCCAGAAACCGACCATTGCCGATGCATGGATCTTCGTGTTGTTGGCGATGTCCGCCATTTCCTGATTAATCAGGATGGTGAACGCCTCGTGCTTCTGGCCGGTTTTGTTCAGCGAGTCGATGAGCGACATCTGCGCGTCGGTCATCGTATGGTGCGCAGCCTGGTATGCCTCCGCCGCTTTCTGCACGTCCTCCTGCTGTTTGACGACACCCTCCAGCACCTTGTCGAATGAATCGCCGGTCGTCTTGGCCATGGCCTCGGCGACTGTCGCGACCTGCGGGAAAACGTCCGCCGAGATTTTTCCGCTTGCGACCATCAGGTTCATGTCGTCGGTGGCAGTGCCAACGCCGACGCCGAACCGGCCCGAGAGCGTCTCGGCAAGCGCTTGGATGGATTCGCGCGTTTGGGCGGCGTAACCCATCGTCGTGTTCATCGCGTTGTGAAACGCTTCAGTGCGGCTGTTCGCTTCCTCGATCGCCTTGTACATCAAGGTGCCAGCTGCTGCGATTGCGACAAAACCCAGCGCGACCGGGTTCGTGAGGTATTTGATGGCGTCGAGCCGCTCGCCCATCACCATCATGGAGCCGCCGAAGCGTGACCAGTTCCCCTGAGACATTTCGTGCGCCAGCACGATCATTTCGCGGCGTGCTCCAGATGCGCTATGGCCAGCGCCGGCCGTCGCAGCGCTCGCCGCCTCGATCTTCGCGATGTACTGCTCGGCATCTCCGGCCACACCCAGCTCTGCAGCGCGCAGACGCATCATTTCGGCCTGCGTCTTGCCAGCCTGGTCGGCCTGCTTCTGCAGCGTCGTCAGCCAGCGCTCAGCAGACGCGGCGGACTTGTTGAACGCATCCACCGCCGCCTGACCTTGGTCTTGGAGCGCCTTGCGGGAATTTTCGGTAGCGGTTACGGAATTCGTAACGCGCTGCCGCTGCGTCTCTATGCTCGCCGTGAAACTTTCCGCGCTTTTGCGAGCGCGATCCATTGAGGCGGTGAAGCCAGATGAGTCGCCGGTAAGGCGCACTACTGTTTCGTTAGACATGCGTCAACTCCTTTACTTTTTGGTCAATGACAGTGCTGAATGCGGCGGCCGCCGCCTGCTTCGTCGCGTCGTATGCTGGTCGAAGGAACGGTTGCGCCGCCATCTTCGATGTACCGAATTCCAAGAAGCGCCCATAGAAGGCGTCTTTGCTCCATGTCACAAGATAGGTGGCGCGCAATCCGGCGACAGATTGCTCTTTGTCGTAAGCGATCAGGAGCGAATCGCGAAGCGTACCAGGCGCGTAGGTGCCACCCTTATGCTCATATGTCGCATCGCCTACAGGCGCACGCAACTTTGCCTCCGCCAGGATGACGCGCGCGCCGGCGACCGTCGCCTGACGCAGAACCGATTCACTTGCCACCTGCTCAAGGGCGTCGATGGCCGAGGTCAGCGCGGCCGCGTTTTCAATCGTTAGCTTCACGGCCATCAGCCATCTCCATATGCGTTCACCATCACCAGAATATGATTCGCACTACTATTGACATTTTATATGCTTATGTGCTTGTGGTCACAAATAGTTGAACGTATGCGCCGAAGCAAATGAAAAAGCCAGCTCGAAGGCTGGCTTTGATGGTTTGTTGACCGTTGTTACATCCCGGTCGACGATGCGCCGCTTGCAGCACTGGAAGTTGCCGCCGCCTCTTTGTAACCTGCGGCGATCGAGTCGGCAATTGACTGGATTTGTATGTTCTGGATGTAAGCATCGGGTGTGCGGCAATCCGCACCAAAATGCTCGATTCCGGGCGAACTGGCGATGGCCACAACTTTGGGGCCGCCGAACAAAAATGCCACCCCATACTCGCCAATAAAACGCAGTGGTGCGCCGTTGTTTGACGCTTCGGTCATTGCGCTACTAAGACCCATTGCCGCCGAGTATTGTGTGTCGCAGGTGGGGATTGGATTCACGGCGAATACCGCCTTGCCAGAGACAGCCGCGCGCTGCGCGAACACCGTCAAGTCTTGGATGAACTGCTTAAGAGCTGCTTGTTGCGCCGGGTCGCTTGCCGGCGTAACCATGTCGTCGAGCTGAAAATTGACGACCATCCACTCGCTCGGATCAGTTTTGAACTGGTCCGGCGTCGGAGGCAAGCCGTTGTTTTGTCCCATCACGATCTGGTGCAGCGTCGTGCCGTCCATCACTTGTGCGGTCACGTTGGCGGTCACGCCGCGCGCAGCGAGTGCGTCCTGAAGCGTTTGCACCGTGGCTTGCGCATCCGATGCGCCGGCGGCCGGCGTGGATGCGGCACGCGCCACTGCGGCCAATTGTGCATGGGCAGTCGCGCCGGACGATGCCGACACGAGCGGTTTCCCATACATTGAGATTGTGAGTGCCTTGCTCGTCGGCTGGCCGCTGTCGCCGCCACCGCCGCCGCAGGCCGATAACAACGCCGCCGTGAAGAGGATTATCGCCGCCGTTTTTTTCATTTTTACCCTCGAATTTGTTTTCTTGCCTGATTGGCTTTCAAAAGTTTACACGGCATCAGCTCGCCCCGTAGAAGAGCATGCCCTTTTGGTAGATGTCGTATTGCGCGCTATTTTTCGCGGCATACGACCAACTCAAGATGCCGGTGTTCTGGTCAATGGAGAATCTCGGGGTAATGACGCCCCCGGATAGATAGCCGTCGCCGCAAGTGTTATCCGGCTGAAAAGACACCCAGCCGCCTTGCTTCAGGATGTCATTGGGCGGCAGGCTGCCGTTAGGAACTGACCCGTCCAGATACACGGAGTCGACAATCCGCATCACGCGGTACGTTGCATCGAGAATGATGTTCCCGTTGGCATCGAAGCACTGGAAGCCTATTGGCATTTACCTACCTCCGACCGCGTGCCGAGCGTTCCAGCGCTGTCAGGGACGAGAGTCGCCGCGCCGCTCAATGTGGGCACGCCGTTGCTGCTCGAATCCCTGTCAATTCGATTGACACGCGCGGCTTCGCTGGCGAGATCGGCCAGCAAGGTTGCGTCGAGCTCGAGCAGCGGCGCGATGTCGGCGTCCGAAAAAATGAGGCTGCCGGAAAGGTCTACCGCCGTGCGGGCGATGAGAGCCGCGTCGGCGTAGCTATCAGCCGCCGGCGCGGCGCGCACCAGATCGAGATAGCTGTCGCGCTCCGCACCGGACATTGCGCGCAAGCCAAGCATGTCGCCAAGGCCGGCGATTGCAACGTATTCGGTCTTGCGGTTCCGCGCCGCAAGGATGTTTTCTTTGGTCAGCATCTTGGTGCCTCCTATCGGTTACGTTGAGGAACGCGTGGCCGCCGGCGCCGCCAGTTCTATCTGACGAGGCCCGCGCGGCGCGAACTGAATGCAGTGAATTGTTGCCTAGCTGACAATCTCCGCGGCGGTGAATAGGTAACGATTCGTGTAGGTGGGGATGCTACCGTCGGTCGGTGCCGGCGCGGCCAACTGCGCCTCCGCGTACGCGAAAGCGTTCTCTCCGTCCGCTGGCAGGCCGTCGACAACAATCTGCTGCGTGTACAAGGGCGTTTTGCCTGCGGCCTGCATTTCGGCGCTCACATATGAAGCGAGGGAAATCGACGTGTTGTTGCCGTCTTTATCTAGCGTCACCTGCTTGGCGACGTGATAGCTCGCCATCCCACCTGAAGCGGGCGTTTGATAGTCTTTCTTGAGCGGCATGAATTTCTCCTGGTTAAAGATTGATGAGGCCGATCGCTGAATCTTCAGCTCGCGCCGTAAAACAAGGTTCCTTCCTGCACTATCGGCGCGAAGACAGAAGCCGCCGCACCACGTCATCGAACGTTGCGATTCCATCGACCATGCCGGCCGTCTTCGCTGCCTCAGCGCCCAGCACGCGGCCTTGACCCATGCCGCTGCGCACGCTCAGACCGCTGACGCCACGGTTTCGAGCCACGGTGCGAGTGAACTTCGAGTAGTAGTCGTCAACGCGGGACTGCATGAATGCTCGCGCCTCTTCGTCGAGCGGCTGGTAAGGATTGCCCTCAACCTTGAACTTGCCGGCGGACACGAGCTTTGTGTCGATGCCTGCCTTGCGTAGTTGCTTCGACCGGTCCATGTGCGCCGCGTAGACGCCGATTGATCCGACCTCGCCCCCGGGCGTCACGTACAACTCGCCGGCCGCACTGGCAATCCAGTAAGCCGCGCTCGCTGCCAGCGAATTCGCCACGGCGGCAATGCGCTTCTTGCCGCGCGCGGCGTAGATCTCGTTTGCCAGCTCCTCGACGCCGTAGACGCTGCCACCCGGCGAATCGACATCGATTAGGATCGACGCGCATGAATCGTCCGCGAGCGCGGCTTTGAATGCCTGCTGGAATTGCGTGAGACCGGCGCCCCCACCGAAAAGGCCCGTCGCCGGATGCTGACGGATGATGCCGACCAACCCCATGACGGCGACGCCGCCGGCAGATGCGGCCAAGGCATCTCCACCACCCCGACGCGCCGACGGCGCGAGCGCCAGCAGTTCGGGTGGATCGATCAGGCCAGCGTACGAGCCGATGTGCTCAGGCATGATTGCCAACACCTCGTCGGTCATCGAATGCCTCCTTATTCCGGCAAGATCCAGCCGGTTACGGCGTTGTGGAGATTGTTGCCACTCGCAGCGTCAATCCAGACATTGCGGCCGGCCGGATCTCCATCGGCCAAGATTGCATACTTTGCCTGCCGATACTTCGAGCCGGTGCCGCGCGCATGGGGATTGTTCATGTCCACCTGGACGAGCACCACAATGCCGCCAGCGCCGGCGGCATCGGCGCCTGCCACCAGGCCTGCGAGATTCGCGTATGCCGATGCAGGGTCGTTCCATGTGATGGGCGTTGTTGCTGCCATGTTGTCGCTCCTTCAGATTGTGGAAAAGGGTTAAACGTTGATGATCTTCGAGCGGGCTCGCTCGAGCTTCGGATGCTCGGGCGGAATGTCGGCCTTTTCGGCGACGCCGTTATCCTGCAAAACTTCATGAAGCTTGCGCGGTGGCCGGTGCGTGGTCACTTCGCCCTTTTCGTCGAGGCGCGGGCATGCAATGCCGAAAGCGTCGAGCGACGGTTCCAGCTTGTGCGTCCAGGCGGTCAGGCGCTCGCTGACTTCAGCGCGGGTCAGCGGCAACAGGGTCATTGCCTCGATGTCGGCGCGAGCGTCCGTCAGCAAAGCCATGCAAGCATTCACCTTGTCGGTGTTGCTCACGTACTCGATGCTCTCGTGTCCGGTCCAGCTCTTGTGTTTTACGGCGGTTATTGAGCCCATATGGCGCGCCTGCTGCCATGCGTTGTCAACATGGAGGCGGAAATCGTCGAGGCGGGTATCGCGCGTTTCGATGAGCTGCTTGCGCAAGTTGTAGTCCTCGGCCTGCTTTCCGCGTTCGAGAACATCGACGGCCTGCGTGGCGTTCTTTTCGGCCTCTTTGGCGGCCTCAAATTGGGCACGGGCTGCGTCAAGCTTTCTGCCGGCGTCGAGGCGCGCCGCCGCCGCGTCATTGATTGCCGGGTCGTGCCGCTTATCGATGCTGTCAAGCTGTTTGCGCAGCGATACGCGCTCCTCGATATGCGACTGCTCGACGCGATCGAGGATCTTCTCCAGTTCGGGAGAGCTGAGGAGGTCGCGGACTTTCTTCTCGTCCTCCGCGGTGAATTTGGCTTGGTTGAACAGGTTGAGACGCATTGATTGCACTCCAGAAAAGAGTAAGGGCGGCAGTCACATGCTATGACTGCCGCCCTCATCAATGTCCCTGTATGGACCGTCTAACAGGTGCCGTTCATCAGTCGTCGATACCGTTTTTGCGCAACGCTCAACTTTGGATGCGGCTGCGGTGTCCCGGTTGCCGCGCGCTTGTGCGCCTCATCAGCAGTGCTGCAAACATGCCGCCGGACGATCGCGTCGAACTCTGCCCAGAATGGCGCAAACCGGACATTGGATCTCGACCGGTTCGCCCGCACCTTCGCTTTGACGTACGAGCATTCGAGTCGCAACAGCAGCACCTCAAGGCGGTCGGCGGTCATCGAGCGCGCCACCACCGCGACGACCAGCTCACGGGCGGACACGTAATGCCGAGACTGGATGCCGGCGGCGAACTTGCCAAGTTCGGGAACGGCCCGCTCCTGCGCAGCGATCCGGCTTCTCAAATCCATTGCAGTCGCATCACATCCGCGCTCAAGGCGCAACATCGCTTCGCGTAGCTCCTCGACTCTACCGAATAGGTTGGCATCGCTCATCGGTCGAATTTCCATGCCCGTGCATCCTGCCTTGATCGCGCATCGCCAGCATTGCGTTTTTTCGCGGTTACTGCGGTTACTGCGGTTACGCCACCGCTAAACCCTTGTGTGGTAAGGGTTTGGCCGTAACCGCGCTTCTGTAACCGGCAAGCGGTGTAACCGCGAGCGCGGTTACGCAGATGGTCGCCACCTGTCATGCTGCGGTTACGCTGAGCCACGGTTACGGATTTGTGGTTACGCTGAAACCCTTGTGCAGCATGGAGCTGTCGTTGTCCGTAACCGCGTAACCGCTGTAACCGTGTTTTTTGGAGTGTTACGGAATAGATCATTGCACTGCCTCCCAGATGGACGAGGTAAAGACGTACACCTTCGTCGGTCCTTTGCCTGGCAGGCGCTCTGCTCGCTGGGCCCAGCCATTGGATGCTGGCTTCAACCATCCGGATTCGATCAGCATTTTCGCTGCCGCTTTAGGGTCGTGTCCGGCGCATACCTCGCGCTTGAACACCTCGGGAAATACGAGATACTCCACGGCCCCATCGGTGGAGCGCTTGTAACCGGCCCGATTGATTGTTGGTCGATCCGTCACGGCCGCAAGATCGGTGAAGCGGGATTCCTCATGCGACTCGAAGAATGCTTTCACGCCTGCCAGCACGTTCCCGCGCTCCTGATTGCCCCCGCCGCCTCGGTTTTCCAGCCACACCGAAAAGCATTTGGCCGCCGCCTGCAATGCCTCTCCCTCGGTCCAGCCGGTGATTCCGCAATTGGTCGCATACTCGCCAGCAAGCCCGATCAGGGCAAGGCGTTGGCAGACACGGTGCGCTTGACCAGTCGCATCAGCCGGCAGATTCGCCGCGAGAAAGTCGGCGGTCTGCGTCTTGAGCCATTGCTCGATGATGTCGGGCTCCGCGGTCATCGCGGTCAGAAACTCGATCGCGGGCGTGCCGTAACTGCGCGTGCATGCATCGTTGATGGTCGACGAGAGCTCAGCGCCACCATTCATGCCGTGAAGCGCTTCGAAAAGCCCGAGACCCGCGCCGGCATCAGCGGGGATCTCCACCAGTCGGACCTCCTGGCCGGCTTTCGCAGTCTTTCCGCCGGCCTGCATATGCTGTGCAAGGCCGATCTCGCCGGCAGACAGGAACAGCAGGCGCCACGTCTGCCGAGCGCGCGCCGCGCCGGTGCGGCCAGCACGTGCTTTGCCGCTGCCATTTGCGAGCATGTAGGCAATCTCGCCAGCCTCACGCGGATCGACCTGCGCGAGCTCGTCGAGCACCAGCAGGGTATCGTTGTGCAGTGCCGCGAGCCCTTCGAGGCCGTTCGATGTGGCTCGCCACCGCTGCATGTATTCGGGCGGTCCGAAGACGCTGCAGGCTGCGCGAAGCGCAGTTGTCTTGCCGGTGGACGAATTGCCGACGAAGTTCAAGCCGCCGGATTCCTGACCCGAATGACTAAGCATCATGCCGGCGAACGCCGTCGACACGGCCAGCAACAGCCTTGAGTTACCGGAGCACAGGCGCGCGACATTCTGTTTCCAGTCGTCGAGCGTGCCTGCCTGAGAGTAGGCGCGCATCACGGCCTCCGCCTGGAAGATGACGCGTTCTTTCGACTCGCCGATCGTCCGGTCTGGAAACACGAATGCGCCGGCGTGCCACCCGGTACGGGTAACGCATCGCCCCCGCGCTATCGGCTTCGCCGTCGTCACGTACTCGCTCAGTTTGATCCGGGCTTTATTGCCCGGCGCGATGTCGAGCCCGAGGCGCGCGAGTTCGCCGCGCATGTCCGCGCCGTCGGAGCGGAGCATTTCCATCGGCATCGCCCACACGTGAGGATGACCGTCGGCGTCGTTCCATTCCAGCAGCCGGCCCCAGTTCTCTGACGCGCGATCGCGAACAAGCGCGCGCACATGGAGCGGCGAGCTGATCCAGTGCGGTGTACCGTCGTCCTCCTCGTAGAACACTCCACGCTCGGTCACCTTGAATCCGGACGGCGCGTAATAGTCGGCGACGTGCGGATCTGCTTTCTGAGCCTGGCCGTCATCCGTCGGCGCGGCCGCCGCGGCGATGCGCTGCCGCACGGCATCTACGCCGTATTTCAGATGCATGTCGTTGAAGTCCGTTTGATGATCCTGTCGATCAGCGCCGAAGTCGGGCAGAGCGAGCTTGCCGCCGACGGCTTTGGCGGCATCGAGCGCTTTCTGCTGACCGTTGCCGAGATCGCCCAGGATGGTGATCTGGGCGTCCGGATGCGCCGCACGCATCGCCAGCGCCACTTTCATCAGATTGCCCGCCGACAGTGCCGCAACCGATGCATTTCCGGTACATACGTGACCGGACAGCATCGTCGCCATACCTTCGCCGACCAGGAGGCATTTGCATGCCGTCTCCGGAGCGGACGCCGCCCAGCTGCCGCCCGCCTTCTCGCCGCCCGCAAGCGCCGACTTGCGGCCACTCTCGTCGATCATTTCCACGGTCGTGAGAGCCGATCCGATATTTACCGGCACAATCAGGATTCGCCCCTTGAGCTCCTCTCCGCTGGACTGCGGCTTGTAGCCAATCAGCGCGCTCAGTCGGCCGGCATCGAGCTCGCGCAAGGTATCGATCGAGGCGCGCAATCTGAGCGCGTCGAGCTCGTGCAGCATGTCGATCGATGTCAACCCTTTGCGCTTCAGGTAGGGATGGTCATCACGTGCCGGCTTTGCTTTCTCGACAATGACGGCCGCGAGCGTTGCTGCACGCTTGCGCTCTTTCACGCGCTTCTCTTCCTCGCTTTTGGCTCGCGCATCGCGTTCAGCGCGACGTCGCTCTACCTCGGCGGGGTCGATGACCGTCGCTGTCTGTGAGCGAGGATCGAAACCGTATTCCTTGGCCATCGCAAACAAAGTGGCTCCAGTAATGCCACGGCCGGCCTTGATCGATCGCCAGGTGTCTCGAGCATCCGTCTCGATATACGCCGGATCGCCGCGGCTCCATGTGTCGAACAGCTCGAATCCATCGTCTCCCAGCTCGTGCTTGATCGCCGCTCCCACGCGAAACCATTTTTCGCGCTCGATCGTTGGCGGGATAAATGAAAGGGCTTCCCTGAAGCGCTGGTGGTCGTCGAAAACTGCGCTCATTGACCCTCCGTGCGAATGCCAGCGCGACGCAAGACGGAAATGAAGGCATCGGTATTGCCGATGGCTTCCGTTGCCTCAACGGCAAGCGCCCAGATGCGCGGCGACTTCTCACGCCTCGACATCAGCGTTTCGAGCAGATCTCCTTTCATGAAACCGCCAGCCTTTGCTGACTGGAAAACCTCGTCGAGGATGTTTCGCGCGGCCTGGCGGACATCGCTTTCGGCTTTCTTTGCCTCGTAGACCAGAAAGCCGGACATCAGCAGGAACTTCGCGGGGCTTGCGTACTCGCCGTCACCCACCGGCACGCCAAAATCGCTCGGATGCTTCATGCGCCTCCCTGTGAGGAGTACTGAGCGCTACTCAGACGCAGAGAAGCGTCGTCGCTCTTCAAAGCCATGCGCATCAGATTGCGATACGCGCAATCGGCGCCTCCATTCGCGCCGATCACGTCGACACCAACAATGAGCCATCCGCGCTCGCGCTCGCTGCTGCGGCGCTGCTGGTAGAGTTCGAACGCTTGGGGGAACGTCATGTCCCACGCGTAGCACATGCCCTCAGGCGAAAAGACCCAGTACAGGGAATCAGATCCGCAATGCTCACAGAAGAGCACGGCGAGATTGCCCTCGGTGAAACCAAAATACCGGGTTGACTCTAATTGCCCGCTTCCTGCCTCGCCGACGGTTGGTCGAGTTCTATTGTCGCGCCGACCGAGCGCATCCGATCGAGCACGCGTCCCAGCGTCGAAGGGTCGAGTTCCAGTCTCGCCATCGCGAAGAACAGTAGGTGCGGGCTTATCTCGCGCGGATTCTCCCCGCCCGTGTACTTGCGCCACTGACGGCCGCCTTGTACGCCGAACAGGTCGGCCATTTGAGCGCTGCTCAGTTTCAATTCCTGCTTCAGGGTCTCCAGATCGTTGGGAGTCGGGGGTGTATATCGCATTGGAAATAGGGCGGCCTTGCGCCGCACGGAGTGGGTGCTTCATGATCAGAATCCTCTCGGCTGTGATGGGTCGCGCACTTACGCAACCGCTAATTTCGATCATAGGCCCATCGGTCCTATGCGTCAAGCGACAATTCGAGCAGGCGTGAGACATAGGCGGCAGCATCAAGCGGCCTCCTTCGGATCGAAGGATTGAGCCGCCAGGGCGATGCCGCGCAGCAGCTCGGGCGCGAGGGTCGGCTTAACCATGACGCCCTTGCTAGACGGGTGATACTCGCCGGCGGCGTCCACGTACCACACGCGGATGTCGATGTACGTGTTGCCGCGATATGTCTTCACGTCGATGCGCACGCGCTCGCTGGCGTTCTTCACCGCATCTAAAAAACGGATAAGGTGCCCGCCGTCGCTGCTAGAATTGTTGGTGTCGTTCCGGCTGGCCTTCGGGTCGGCCTTTTTTTTGTCCGTCATTTATGCGGCCTCCGGCATCAGATGCTTGCGAAGCTGACCGACATTCCAGCGGGCCGAGCCGCCGATCTTGATGGGCTCAGGCAGGTCGCCGCGCTTGGCGCGTTCCCATACCGTCGAAGTGCTGCAGCCGCAGAGGGCGGCCACGGTGCGTACGTCTACGCCCGCCGCGTTCGGTAGGCTGTCGAAGTTCTTGAGGGCATTCGCGTTTTTCATCGTATCGACTCGGAAGCGTCCGGAATTGGACGGGTCGATACGAACTTTATGCACAGCTATTGGCGCGCGAAACGCCTATGCCGGTACGGTACCTACTCTGCCGGCACGGTATGTGGGTTGTCTTCCCAAGTCTTGCACCACTTCTCGATCTTTTGAGCGCTGACCAAGTGCTCGCATTTCTTGAGCATGTCTCGCGCAAACTCAGCCTTTGATGGATAGCGGCTTGGATCGTCCTGCCACGCCTTCCAGCAATCCTTCACGAACGCTTTCTCACGCTGTCTCGGATCTTTGGCTGCTTTAGCGAATCCTCCCTTGCTCCCGAACAGAGAAAGCGCACTTCCGGACGACGCTACGTCGGCACTGTCCCGCATGCCTAGACCGTGCTGGGCAAGTGCGAACATGCTCCACGCTTCCTCTCGGTCACCCCTTCGAAGGTAATGCAAAGCTATACCGATAACGGCGCAAATGGATTCGACAATCACGCCGTCGTGCTGCGCCTCCGGTAATTGTCCATCGTCGGCTTCTGCCAGCATCCTCTCCAGACGCGCGAGCGCTTCGTCGGAAGAGGTGTATTTGACGTCGCGCCACGGCAGCACATATTTGGCCTTAAATTCCTTTGGGCTCAACAGCGGGAAACCACTGGGTGGATCGTCGTAGACCGCGTCAAGCACGCCGTACAGGCGGATTGCTAATGGAAGCAGCTTTTGCTTTTGTCCCGGTCTCATGCATCAGGCCTTTTTGTTGATCGGAATTACGTCGCCGCTTTCATGCGGCTTAGATATGAATGCGGCCCAGTCGACCATCATCCGCCGGCGCTTCTCCAGCACGTCGCCGCGCCAGTAAGCGGCCTCGGTCGCATCGCCTTTGATGTGCGCTAGCGCCACTTCGGCCAACTCGCGCGGATAGTTCGTGTACTCGCCCGCCCAATCCCTGAACGTCGAACGGAAACCGTGCGGCGTCGCCTCCAGGTTCTGTCGGCGCATCAACTCCAGCAGTGACATGTCGGACAGCGCGCGGCCCGATCGAGGGCTCGGGAATATGAGATCAACGTCTTTCTTCCGCTCGATCGACTCCAGCAGGCGCACGGCCGCCGGCGAGAGCGGGACGCGGTGCTCTTTCTTCGCCTTCATTTTCTCGGCGGGCACGGACCAGACCTTTTTCTCCAGGTCGATTTCCGGCCACTCGGCAAACCGCGCCTCACCGGATCGTGCAGCGGTCAATATCGAGAACTCAAGGCAGCGGGCGCTAACCCCTTCGGTCGCGCGTAGCGTCACCATGAACGTGCCCATCTGGACGATCGGCAGGGCGGGGTGATTGCGCACGCGCTTGGTTTTCTTCGGAGCGGACAGCAACTTGTCGAGATTGCCGCGCCACGCGGCCGGGTTCACGCCTTCATCGCGGAAGCCTTTCACGCGCGCCCAGTCGAGAATCGCCTCGATGCGACCGCGCAGGCGCGAGGCGGTCTCCGTCTTCGTCGTCCAGATTGGCTCAAGGATTTCCGTCACGTGCGCTCTCGTGACGTGCCGGACCATCATCTTGCCGATGAGCGGGTATGCATACTCCTCGAGTGTGTACGTCCACTGGGCGCCATGCTTGGAGTTGCGCCATTCCGGCTCTTTGGCCGTGATGAAACGCTTCGCCGCTTGCTCGAACGTCATTTCGAGCGCTTGGCTCGCGCGCAGACGGCTCGCGGCCTCTTTCTTCTGCATGACCGGATCAACGCCGCGGGCGATGTCTTCGCGCACTGCCAGCGCCTTCGATCGCGCCGCCGCGACGCCCATGCCAGACTCAGCGTAGGCGCCCAAGCCAATCTCGCGCCGCTTTCCGGCCACGACGACGCGCAGGACCCATGACCGCGCGCTCTCGCTCGCGACCTTGAGATACAGGCCGTCCACGCCGCCCACGGGATGCTTTCCCGGCGTCGTTAATCGCTTCACGGCCAGCGGGCCGAGTTCCTTGGCTTTCTTGGGCATCGTTGCTCGTTGTCGACGCGCCGGCAGCCCACCATCTGGTCCACCAACGCTAGTCCACCATCCAGTCCACCATCAAATTTACGACTGAACGCGATTAATTGCAACGAAACCGGACAACTACATTTTGGGGTTTTGCGCTGAGAGCCTTAGCTGGTAAGGCTTTGCGCGATTGAATCGGACTGATTCGGACAAACGGGGACAGATTATCTGGCGGAGGCGGTGAGATTCGAACTCACGGAAAGATTGCTCCTTCGCCGGTTTTCAAGACCGGTGCCTTAAACCACTCGGCCACACCTCCAAGCCCTAAATTGTAACCTGAAAAAACCTCGCTGCGGCGCCCGGTCGATCCGCAATCATTGCGGATCTTTCAGAAACAGCTCCTGCAGATCATTCAGGAACGCCTGGCCGAGCGGCGTCGGCGCAATCTTTTCGTGGTCGCGCGTAATCAGCTTGCGCCGTTCGGCTTCCTGCAAGGCCGGTTCGATCGACGTCATCGACATACCCGTGCGCTCGATAAACCGATGCACCGGAAACCCTTCCACCAGCCGCAGCGCGTTCAGCATGAACTCGAAAGGCAGATCGCGCGTCCCGACCTCGTGCTCTTCCTGCACCGCCGTGCCGGCCTTCGCCTGCTCGATGAAGGTGGTCGGATGCTTATAGCGCGCCTGCCGCAGCACGCGATTCGGAAACGACAGCTTCGTATGCGCGCCCGCCCCGATGCCGAGATAGTCGCCGAAACGCCAGTAGTTCAGATTGTGCTTGCTCTGCCGATGCGGCTGCGCATACGCCGACACCTCATAACGCTCGTAGCCCGCAGCGGAGGTGCGCTCGTGAATCCAGTCCTGCATGTCGGCCGATGCATCGTCGTCGGGCAGAGCGGGCGGGAACTTCGCGAATAACGTGTTCGGTTCGAGCGTCAGGTGGTACAGCGACAAATGCGGCGGCGCGAACGACAACGCCGTCTCGACATCGGCCTGGCATTCGGCGAGCGTCTGCCCCGGCAGCGCGAACATCAGATCGAGATTGAAGTTATCGAAGGTGGTCGCGGCGACTTCGACGGCATGGCGCGCCTGCGCCGAGTCGTGAATGCGGCCTAGCGCCTTCAGATGCGCTTCGTTGAAACTCTGAATGCCCACCGAGAGCCGATTCACGCCGCTCGCGCGAAACTGCGCGAATTTGGCGGCTTCGAAGGTGCCGGGATTCGCTTCGAGCGTGATTTCCGCGTCGGCGTCGAGCGGCAGCAGCGCTCGCACATCCGACAGCATGCGATCGAGCCCGGCCGCCGAAAGCAGGCTGGGCGTGCCGCCGCCGATAAACACCGTATGCACTTGCCGCCCCCAGACCAGCGGCAGCGCCATCTCGAGATCGGCGCGCAAGGCGTCGAGATATTCGTTCTCCGGGAACGTGTCGCCTTTCCATTCGTGCGAGTTGAAATCGCAATACGGACACTTGCGCACACACCACGGGAAATGCACGTACAACGCCAGCGGCGGCAGCGACGTCAGCCGGATGCTGCCCGGCGACGTGAAGGCCTTGATGACGCCGTTGCCGATATCGGCGGGCGCCGGTTTGATCGGAATCACGCTTCCTCCGTCAGACGCGCGAGCAGTTGGCGCAACGCAATCGCGCGATGGCTGCTGGCGTTCTTCACCGCCGGTTCGAGTTCGGCGGCGCTCGTGTTCAGCGACGGCAAAAAGAAGTACGGATCGTAGCCGAATCCATTCGCGCCGCGCGGCTTGTCCAGCATTTCGCCATGCCAGCGGCCTTCGGCGATCAGCGGCTCGGGATCGTCCGCGTGACGCACCAGGGCCAGCACGCAGAAGTAATACGCGCGCCGGTCTGTTTCGCCTTGCAACGCCGAGACGAGGCGTGCGTTATTCGCCGCGTCGCTCTTTTCGCCGCCGGCAAGTTGCGCGTAGCGCGCCGAATGGACGCCCGGTGCGCCGCGCAACGCGCGCACGCACAGGCCCGAGTCGTCGGCGAGCGCGGGCAGGCCGGTCAGCTTGGACGCGTGGCGCGCCTTCGTTAGCGCGTTTTCGACGAAGGTCGGATGCGGCTCTTCGGCTTCCGGCACGTTCAACTCGCCTTGCGGAATCAGTTCGATACCGGCCGCACCGAACAACGCCGCGAACTCGCGCAGCTTGCCCGCGTTGTTCGACGCCAACACGACTTTTTTCAATGGCGCACCGGAACCGGCTGCGCCATTGCGTTGAAAAACCTCACTCACTCTTTTGCTCCAACGCCGCCTTCTGCTTCGCGATCAGCGTATTGATGCCGTCGCTCGCCAGATCCAGCAGCGCATTCATTTCGTCGCGCGAAAATGGCACGCCTTCGGCGGTGCCCTGAATTTCGACGAAGCCGCCCGCGCCCGTCATCACGACGTTCATGTCGGTGTCGCATTGCGAGTCTTCGTCGTAGTCGAGGTCCAGCACCGGCAGGCCGTCGTACACGCCCACCGAAATTGCCGCGACGTAATCCGTGATCGGCGAGCTTTCGATGCGGCCCGTGGCCAGCAACCTGGCCACCGCGTCGTGCGCTGCCACGAACGCGCCGGTAATGCTGGCCGTGCGCGTGCCGCCGTCGGCCTGGATCACGTCGCAATCGATATGCAGCGTGCGCGCGCCGAGCTTCTCCAGATCGAACACCGAGCGCAGCGCGCGGCCGATCAGCCGCTGGATTTCCTGGGTGCGGCCGGTCTGTTTGCCGCGCGCGGCTTCGCGGTCGCTGCGCGTATGCGTCGCGCGCGGCAACATGCCGTATTCGGCGGTGAGCCAGCCCTGGCCGCGGTCGCGCAGAAACGACGGCACGCTCTCGGCAATGCTCGCCGTGCAGATCACTTTCGTATCGCCGAATTCGACCAGCACCGAGCCTTCCGCGTGCTTCGTGTAGTGGCGCGTGATGCGCACGTCGCGCAGCTGATTGGCCAGGCGGCCGCTGGGGCGTTGGGTGTCGTTGGTCATGTTGGGATCGGTCAGGAAGAAAAGCGGGAGGGAAAGCGCGATTTTACAGCCGATCGGGCAGGGCGGCCGCCCGCATGTGCCGGGACTCTCCAAGGGGACCCATCGCCAAAAATGGGATAATGCCGTTTCCCCGCCCCGCGTCTCGTACACGCCGGGCGATTCGACTCTCCGGCCATCGTTGAACGCATGGCCACAATCGCGAGAAATACGATGATCTACAGCATGACTGGCTATGCGAGCGCCACGCGCGAACTCGTCGCGGACTCGGGCACAGGCGGCGTGAGCGTATCGGTCGAACTGCGCACCGTTAACTCGCGCTTTCTCGATCTGAACTTCCGCATGCCGGAAGACGTGCGCGTGTGCGAACCCACGCTGCGCGAGATGCTGATGAACAAGCTGTCGCGCGGCAAGGTCGATATCCGTATCAACCTGCAACGCAGCGAACAGTCGGCCAACGCGGGTTCGATCAATCACGACGCGCTCACGCAACTCGCGGTGCTGGAGCGCACGGTGCTCTCGACGTTTCCGGAAGCGGAGCGGCTGCGCACCGGCGAGATTCTGCGCTGGCCCGGCATTCTGGCCGAAAGCGGTGTGGCGCCCGAAGTGCTGCGCGACGCCGTGCTCGCCTGCGGCAAGCAGGCCATCACCGACCTGATCGACGTGCGCGCCCGCGAAGGCGCGCAACTGGCGACCATGCTGCTCGCCAACGTCACCGAAATGGAAGCGATCGTCACGAAGATCACGCCGCTCGTGCCGGAGTTGATCGCCAAGCATCAGCAGAAGATTGTCGAACGCTTGCAGGAAGCGCTCGGCATCGCCGCGCCGGATACCGCCGCGACGATCGTCTCGCGTGAAGAGATCAACGAGCGGATTCGCCAGGAAGTGACGATGTACGGCATCCGTATCGACATCGCCGAAGAACTGTCGCGCCTCACGGCTCACCTGAACGAAACGCGTCACGTGATCCAGAAGGGCGGCAAGGTCGGCAAGCGCCTCGACTTCATGATGCAGGAGCTCAATCGCGAAGCGAACACGCTCGGTTCGAAGGCGGCCGCGAAGGAACTGGCGGATTCGTCGATGACCCTGAAGCTGCTCATCGAACAGATGCGCGAGCAAGTACAGAATCTGGAATAAGGCTGGAGCACCACCACCATGACCGACCACCATCACACACGCGAAACGCCGCGCAATCCGTACGCCGGTGCTTACCCCGGCAACCTGTTCATGGTCGTCGCGCCGTCGGGCGCCGGCAAGTCGACGCTCGTGAACGCCTTGCTCGCCGGCGACGACGCGATCCGTCTGTCGATCTCGTACACGACGCGCCCGCCGCGTCCGAAAGAGCAGGACGGCGAGCACTATCACTTCACTACCGTCGACGATTTCATGAAGCGTCACGATGCCGGTGAGTTTCTGGAAAGCGCGGAAGTGCACGGCAACTACTACGGCACCTCGCGCGTGTGGATCGAGGATCAGATGAAGAACGGCCATGACGTGCTGCTCGAAATCGACTGGCAGGGCGCGCAGCAGGTGAAAAAGCAGTTTCACAACGCAGTCGAAATCTTCATCTTGCCGCCTTCGCTCGAAGCCTTGGAAGAGCGGCTGAGAAAGCGCGGTCAGGACGAGCCGAACGTGATCACGCGTCGTCTGCTGGCAGCCGGCAGCGAGATGGCGCATGCGGCGGAAGCGGAGTACGTGGTGATCAACGAGAAGTTCGAGCGCGCGCTCAGCGAACTGCAATGTCTGGTGGCCGCGACGCGTTCGCGCTTCGCCTCGCAATACGCACGCCACACGCAGCTTTTCGTGCAGCTCGGCATTCACTTGCCACACGCGTGAACGCGGCGGTGTATCGAGCACATAAGGTAGAATAAGCAACATACTGAGAAGGAACCCAACATGGCCCGCATTACCGTCGAAGACTGTCTCAAACAGATCCCGAACCGTTTCGAACTCGCGCTTGCCGCAACCTATCGCGCGCGACAACTCGCTCAAGGCCACACGCCGAAGATCGAGAGCCGCGACAAGCCCACGGTCGTCGCGCTGCGCGAAATCGCAGCCGGCCAGGTCGGCGTCGAAATGCTGAAGAAGGTGCCTGTTTAAGGCGCACTGTTCCGTTTTCGATTGCGCGTTTGTCGAAGCTTTTTTGCCACACGCGCTTGCTACACCTGCTATACCTATTTGCCACACGTAATTGCATCAACGTGCAGACCGGCGTCCAACCCCAACCGATACGGAGGCGAAATTGAGTGCTACCCCGCCCACCGCCACGGAAGTGGAACACGACGCTGACTCGCCCTCGTCTGCACGGAAGTACATCGACGCGGTCCTCGAACAGTCGTTTCGCCATCTGTTCGGGCCGACCGCCACGCCGGAGCAACCGCGCCGGCATGACGTCGTCTCAATCGCCAAACTGACGTCCGCCTTGTCCGGCTATCTGCAGCCGGAAGAGATCAAGGACATCAAGTCGGCCTTCCATTTCAGCGACGAAGCCCACCTCGGCCAGTATCGGCAGAGCGGCGAGCCGTACATCACGCATCCGGTTGCCGTCGCGGAAATCTGCGCCGGCTGGAATCTCGACGCCCAGGCGCTCATGGCGGCGCTGCTGCATGACGTGATGGAAGACCAGGGCGTGACCAAGGCCGAACTCGCCGAGCGTTTCGGCCCGAAGGTCGCGGAACTGGTCGACGGCCTGTCGAAGTTGGACAAGATGGAGTTTCGTAATCGCGAAGAAGCGCAAGCGGAAAACTTCCGCAAGATGCTGCTCGCGATGGCGCGCGACGTCCGTGTGATTCTGGTGAAGCTCGCCGACCGGCTGCACAACATGCGCACGCTGGGCGCGGTGCCGCCCGAGAAGCGCCGCCGCGTGGCGCGCGAAACACTGGACATCTATGCGCCGATCGCTCACCGGCTCGGCTTGAACAATACATATCGCGAGTTGCAGGACCTGAGCTTCGCGAACTTCAATCCGCACCGCTACGCCACGCTCGAAAAAGCCGTCAAGGCGGCGCGCGGCAACCGGCGCGAAGTGGTCGGCAAGATTCTCGAATCGGTGCAGCGCGCCATTGCCGACGCGAAGCTCGACGCCGAAGTCACCGGCCGCGAGAAAACCATCTTCAGTATCTACAAGAAGATGCGCGACAAGCAGTTGTCGTTCTCGCAGGTGCTCGACGTGTACGGCTTCCGTGTGGTCGTGGAGAGCGCGCTGGAGTGCTACACCTGCATCGGTGCGCTGCATGCGCTGTACAAGCCCGTGCCGGGCAAGTTCAAGGATTACATCGCGATCCCGAAGGTGAACGGCTATCAGTCGCTGCACACCACGCTGGTCGGCCCGTTCGGCGCGCCGATCGAGTTTCAGGTGCGCACGCGCAAGATGCACGAGATCGCCGAAGCGGGCGTGGCCGCGCACTGGCTGTACAAGAACGGCGGCGCGGACCTGAACGACGTCCAGAAGCGGGCGCATCAGTGGCTGAAATCGCTGCTCGACATTCAGAGCGAAGCGGGCGATTCGAGCGAATTCCTCGAACACGTCAAGATCGACCTGTTCCCGGACGCGGTCTACGTGTTTACGCCGAAGTCGAAGATCATGGCGCTGCCGCGCGGCGCCACGGCGCTCGACTTCGCGTATTCGATCCACAGCGACCTGGGCAACCAGTGCGTCGCGGTGAAGATCAACAACGAATTGCTGCCGTTGCGTACCGAGTTGAAGAGCGGCGACATCGTCGAAGTCATCACTGCGCCGTATTCGAAACCGAATCCGGCGTGGCTCGGTTTCGTGCGTACCGGCAAGGCGCGCTCGGCGATCCGCCATTATCTGAAGACGATGCGTCTGAACGAATCCGTTCAACTCGGCGAGCGTCTGGTCGACCAGGCGTTGAAGGGCTACGGGCTGGCGCTCTCCGACGTGACGCCGGAAGCGTGGGAAAAGCTCGTGCAGTGGACGGGCAACAAGAACCGTCAGGAAATTTTCGCGGACATCGGCCTTGGCCGGCGTGTCGCGGCGGTCATGGCCAAGCGTATCGAAGTGCTGATGAGCGGCCGCGACGCCGACGACGACGGCTCACGCTCCCACTCCGATATGCCGCATGCGCCGCCGGTGGTTATCACCGGGACCGAGGGCATGTCGGTGCAACTGTCCGCGTGCTGCCGTCCGATTCCGGGCGACGACATCATGGGCTATATCGGCATCGGTCTCGGTATGGCGATCCACACCACGGATTGCCGCGTCGCGCAACGCATCCACCGTCGCGATCCGGGCCGCTGGATCGACGTCGCTTGGGCACCGCAGCCGGGGCGTCTGTTCGACGTCGCCGTGAAGGTGCTGGTCAAGAATACCAAGGGCGTGTTTGCCCGCGTGGCGGCGGATATCACCTCCGCGGATGCCAACATCGTTCACATTGCAATGGACGAAGACCTGTCGCAGGAATCCACGGTGTTGCGCTTCGTGATCCAGGTCAGCGACCGCGTCCATCTGGCCAACGTCATGCGCCGGGTGCGCACGAATCCGGACGTCATGCGCATTGCACGTGAACGGCCTAGCGAGGAGGGCCATCACCGTCACGACGGCGGGATGCGAATCGATCGCGAGCGAGCGGATTACTGATCACCGGCAGTTGCGCGGAGCAGGTCCCGGGCGAGTCCATCTCCCTCATTCGAATCTGAACGCACCGGCTACGCGCGAGTCTCATCTGAAACTCAGGGAGAACGCTTGTGAACGTAGCTGACCTCAACGGCCTGGCGCTCGATTATTGGGTCGCCCGCAGCCTGCACGACTTCGTGCGCGAAATCCACTTTACCGATAGCGGCGAAACCGTCTCGATTCGCGGCAATGACCGCGGTCGTCCGTGGGACGGCCGTTTTACGCCGTCCACCTCGTGGGAGGCGGCAGCGGCGGTGCTGGAGCGCGCGCAGCGGCTGGAAGTGCGCGAGCGGACCGCGCTTGGCGCCGCGCACTGCGTCGCGGAATTCGAAGGCGGGCACCGAACCGTCGAAGGGCGGGGTGACTCGTTACGGGTTGCCTTGCTGAGGGCGTTCGTCGAAAGCCGTTTTGGCGATACGGTCGGAGATGTGTTGCGCGAGGCGCAGGTCGTGAGCGGTGAACACGCGCAACCGATCGGCGAGCAGACGGCAGGCAGTTCGTTCGTGGACTTACCGAGTCCGGACGGGCAGATTGGGGATATTCAGTCGCCGCCGAGATAAGGGGCGTGTTTTGTTGCCGCCGCCAAGGCCTCCGGCGGGGGCAAGGCTCAATGAAACTCAACTCGACGGGCAAAAAAACAAAGGGCCTTCCGATCGGAAGGCCCTCTATAAGTGGTGCGGCTGGCAGGATTCGAACCCACGACCCCTTGGTTCGTAGCCAAGTACTCTATCCAACTGAGCTACAGCCGCACGCTAAACGGGTAATGCTTACTGCGCTGAAACTTGGGTAAAACGTAAGGGCCTTCCCGGAGGAAGGCCCTCGAATAAGTGGTGCGGCTGGCAGGATTCGAACCCACGACCCCTTGGTTCGTAGCCAAGTACTCTATCCAACTGAGCTACAGCCGCACGCAGAAACGAGATTATAGCAAAGGTTTTGAAAAAGGGAAGCATGTAACTGCGATTTGTCTCATGGTCGCGATCGTGTAACCTTGATAGGCAGTCGCATGCTGCAGTTACCGGATCATCATGAACAAGGCCTTTGTCAAAGAGTCGAGCGAAGAGAATGACGACGACCTCGACGTCGCCCCGCCGGACGTTCCCGCCGGCACGAAAAACTACATCACGCCCGCCGGCTACCGGCGCATGCGCGATGAACTGCTGCATCTGATCGACGAGGATCGGCCGGAAGTGGTCAAACTGGTGTCGTGGGCGGCCTCGAACGGCGATCGCTCCGAGAATGGCGATTACATCTACGGCAAACGCCGGTTGCGCGAAATCGACCGGCGCATCCGTTTTCTGACCAAACGCCTGGATCTCGCTGAAGTCGTCGACAGCAGCAAGCAGGAGAACGTCGACCAGGTTTTCTTCGGCGCGACTGTCGAGTATGCGACGGAGGACGGCGAGGCGCATATCGTGACGATTGTCGGCATTGATGAGGTCGATCTGGATATCGGCTACGTGAGCTGGATCTCGCCGATCGCGCGCGCGCTGCTCAAGGCGAAAGTCGGCGATACCGTCACCTTGTACACCCCGGCCGGTCCGCAGCCGATCGACATCCTCGACGTCAAATATCCGCCGCCAGATACCGGCGGTTGAATCACCGCTGGCGGACCGTGCTGTCTCGTCCCACCGTTCAACTCGGGCGCTGACGAGGCATAAAAAAAGGCGCCGCGAACGGCGCCTTCGAGACCACGGCTGTTACCCGCGGTTTTAGAAGCGGTGACGCAGACCTGCGGTCACAGCGATTTGCTTATTGTTGCTCGAAGCGGCCAGGCCGTTGATGTCGGCATCCACGATAGCGTTTTCGTTGACTTGCTGATACTCGCCTTGCAGATACACGTCAGTACGCTTGGACAGTGCGTACGCGGTTTGCAGGTTGAATTGATTCCAGTGCGGACGCGTCCCAGCGAGGCTTGCGCGGGTGTAAGTGTACGAACCGGCAATGCTGACCGCCGGCGTCAGCGCATAGCGAGCGTTCGCTTCGAAGTTCTGGAAATGCGCACTATCGTTGCCGAAGGCGATGCCTCCGCTTTGACCCGAGGCGCTAGCGCCGATACCGGCGAGGCTCGACAGGTTGGTTTGCGAGTACACGAGGCCGACGGTTGCCGGGCCGAACGCGTAGTTGGCACCCGCGCCCCACGTTTGCTGGCGGCCTGCGAAGAACGTGTTGTCGCTCGAAACTGCGCCACCCGAATTGAACGCCGCAGCCGCACCGGTCGCGCCGTTGCTGTTCAGTTGCAGGTACGCGGCGGCGACGTTCAGGCCGCCCCAGCTGTACGACGCACCCGCGCTATAAGCGCGGTTGTTCGCGAAGCCGTCGGCCTGGTTCGAGAAGCCATACAACGCGCCGAACTTGAAGCCGCCGTAATTGGCGCTCTGGTACTTGACCGAGTTGTTGATGCGGAACGAGTTGTTCAGGTTGTCGTTGTCGAACGGATGCGCGAACTGCGTGCCGCCGTATTGGGTGCCGGTCAGCGCCAGCGGACCGACATAGTCGACCATGCTGTCGTATTGACGGCCGAGGGTGACGGCGCCGAACTGGTCGCTCGTCAAACCGACGAATGCTTGACGGCCGAATTCGCGCCCACCTTGCTTAAGTGTGCCGTCATTGATACCGAAGCCGTTTTCCAACGTGAAGATCGCCTTGAGACCGCCGCCCAGATCTTCCGATCCACGCAGGCCCCAACGGCTGCCGTTCACCGAGCCGCTAGTTTCCTGCCAGTTGCTATGACCGTGCTGGTTGTTCGTGTAAGTGATGCCGGCGTCGATCAAACCGTACAGCGTGACGCTGCTTTGTGCATGCGCGGCGGTTGCGCAAACGCCCGTGAGGGCGGCGACCATGAGTGTCTTTTTCATCTTGTAACTCCGAGAGCGAGAGCGGGCGTTGAACCCAGGCTTAAGGAGACCTTCACGCGGGCGCTGCGAGAGGCGTAATCCGAGTGAGATGCGCGTTGAGCAAAATCGCGCTGGTTTCCGGTTACGCAGAGTGTAGAGAGACACTCCGCGTAATGGACGTTCCGATTTACGCAATAAAGTATTACGCGTTAAGAAACGATATGCGAAAGCCGCTGAAGCCTTATCAATAAAGGCCTCCAGCGATTTTCAAGAGTCGTGAGCCTGGCGTGGACGGCGTTGCGTTGCTGATTCGCGACAAGAATCGATGCTAAAAAACAACGGAATAAAACGTAAAGGGAGATTGTTGTTATTGCCGCAACAGATGATTGTTATTTATGTGAATAATCGAAATGGAACTGAACCGCTATACTGAAGTTTCTGCTTTCCGAAGCAGACTTTTTCGTTGACGAAAAAGATCTCCAAACCTTTGTCGGCGCGACTTTCCAGTCGCGCTTTTTTTTGCCTGCGTGGCGCCGATTGACGACGTGGTCAGTGGGCGGGCGCCGCGCCGTCCACTTCGTTCCAGTCGTCCGCGATCGACACGCTCCAGTCTTCCATGACGTAGTGGCGTGCGTCCATGGGGGAGGACAGCAGGTTTTGCCAATGATCGCCGTGCCACATGGGATCGATTTCGAAGATCGACGGCGTGTCCGCGGCGGGTGCAGATTGTTCGGAGGCCGTGTTGTCGTGTGAGTGGGTCAGCCAGGTAAAGAGGCGGCGGATTTGGTTGAACAGCATGGCAATCTCCCTGATGCGCGTTACTACAACTACTGAATCCGATCATCCGGCTATGCATGCGGTGCAGCAAGTCGGACAAACACTTACTGGGACTCTTTCGTTACATTTTTCGGCAGGCTGTCGAAAATTTTCCCGTTATAACGCGTCCCCACAATCGATTGAGTAATATTGACTTGGTCTGATTATCTAGACAGAAGTACATATATGCGCTTGGGATTTATATAAGCCAATAAACGCGGGCTTAGCGAGCCGCGTGATAAACGCATATCGAGAATTCGCTTGACGGCATTTCTTCGTTCCTCCGTATAACGACAAAGCTGATTTCACTCGCCAGATCGGGCGCGATGCGGGGGCTCCCTAGATTGATTTAACAAAATCGGGAACTGCCCTGAAACGAAATATCAGCTTCGCCGTCATTCCGCTGTGGCGGCCGTGAAATATGGTGATTTCAGGTACTGCGAGAGACTTGTCGCTTACGCGGAAACAGGACCGTTGCGCCGCAGTCACTTGACGTAACGCGATGCTATCCGGGTACTCGACCGCCAACTGGTGCATACTTGCCGCAAAGCCACGCGTCCAAAGTCTCCTTTTCCATGTCTGAACAGTTTTTGCCGGAACCGGCCCTGGATGGGCCGATCGTCTTCGTCGACCTTGAAACCACCGGCGGCTCAACCGCCGAGCATCGCATCACCGAGGTCGGTGTCGTCGAAATCGGACCTACCGGCGTGTCGCGCTGGAGCAGTCTGGTCGACCCTCAGCAGCCGATTCCCTCATTCATCCAGCAACTCACCGGCATCACGAATGCGATGGTGCGGGGCGCGCCGACCTTCGATGCGATCGCGCCGGCACTCTTCGAGCGTCTGAACGGCAAGCTGTTCGTCGCGCATAACGCCAGTTTCGATCGCGGATTTCTGCGCGGCGAGTTTCGCCGGGTGGGCCTGGCGTTCGATCCGGACGTGCTGTGCACCGTGCGCCTGTCGCGAGCGCTGTTCCCGGCGGAAAAGCGTCACGGTCTCGACGCCTTGGTCGAGCGCCATGCACTCGTGCCTTCCGATCGCCACCGCGCGCTCGCCGACGCCGATCTGATCTGGCAGTTCTGGCAACGGCTGCACGGCCTTGTGCCGCTCGACGTATTGCGTACGCAGATCGAGCGCACCACGCGGCGCTACCGGCTTGCAGGCGACATCACGGAAGATCTGCTCGATACCGCGCCGGCCGGTTGCGGCGTCTACGCGTTCTATGGGGAAGAGGATGTGCCGCTGTATGTCGGGCGAAGCGTGCGCGTGCGCCAGCGCGTGCGCTCACATTTGACCGGCGAGCGGCGCTCGTCGAAAGATATCCGGCTCGCGCAACAGGTGCGGCGCGTCGAGTGGCGCGCGACCGGCGGGGAATTGGGCGCCATGCTCGCGGAGGCGCAGTGGATCGCGACGCTGCGTCCCGGCCATAACCGTGTGCCGCGTATCGCGAAGAGCGATCCCGCTGACGCGCCCTGGCCGTTCGACGGGCCGATCGTCTTCGAAGAGCGCGAGGAGGCGTCGCAAGCGCGCGCGTTTCATGTCGTCGACCGTTGGTGTTACGTCGGCCACGCGGCGTCGCTCGCGCTGGCGGCGGAATTGCATGCGTCGAGTGCGGCGGGACGGTTCGAACTGTCGACGTATCGCATCTTGCAGAGCCATCTCGCCCGAGGTTTGCGTGTGATGCCGTTGAGCGTGTCGAGTGGAGCGGCGGTGGCGAGTCTCGCCTGAAGACGTTCGCCAGTTCGGCGTTCAACGAATTCGTTTTCAACCGATCGCGCGCTATTCAAGGTGGATTTGAGCGCGCGCGGTCTCCGCGGCCATTAGCCGGCCTCAAACCGCGCGCTTATCTCAGCCGACCTAACCGGTTGCGCCCACGCCACCGGTTTCGCACACGTGCCCGAGGGCGCGCGTCAACGCGCTCGAATGAGCCGAGTCATAGCGCGTCAGCGACTTCCAGTTGGCCAGCGACTGCGCGACGCGCGACGGACAATCCGGTGCCGCCCGCAACGGCTGAACTCGCGCAAGGCCGGCGACAAGCGATTGCGTCAGCCGGTCCAACTGCGGTCTCGTACTGGTTGCCAGATCTGGCGCGGGTCCTTGCGGCGCCTGAGTGCCGCGCCACGTGGCGAACAGCGCATTTTGGACGTCTTTGCTGGCGTCTATCTGATCCTGAAAGAAAGCACGGGCGAACGCCGGGTCGACGTTCGCCGCGGCAGCGCGCTTCTCGACATCGGCAAGGAGAGCGTTCTCGCGCGGCGTGTCGGTGATGTCCTGGTGATTGGCCCATTTCCAGCGCGCTACGGGTTCCGCGAGTGCGAGGCGTTGCGAGGCAAGCGCGATCAGACTGGTGAGCGCGGTGTCGTCCCCATCCGCGATGGCGGGAGCGGGCGCGAATGCGAGAGCGGTCAGCAGCGCGAGCGCGCATGACGCGCCGAAGCGATAAGAACGATTCATGGAAGATGGCAGTAGCCGAGCGGCCACGGAGGAAAAATCAGAAGAATAGACGATGCATCGAGCCCGCGTCTTGCTCGCGACCGAGACACCCCGGCATATTTGTCGCGGCATTCAAATGCCGACGCCAAGCCGCACGGCCGGGCGTCACCTGAATCAGACGGACTGGCCCCGCGTCACGAATCGAGCAGAAAACGATCGGTTAGACGTGTGCATGCAACCGCTGTGCCCCAGCCGCACGCACGTCCATGCTGCATTGCGCCACTGCACAGCTACTTCGAGTCGCACGACTTGCGTTGCTCGTCGAAAAACGCGCGAACATGCTCCGGCAGTTCAGCACCCAAAAACTCAACGCCAGCCGGTTCCGGATCCGGGCAAAAGACTTTATCCGGGGTCGGAACTTTCGGTGGTTTGGCATCCATGATCTCTCTCCTTTACAAACCGATTATCGGCCTCGGTCCCCGTTTTGCACCAGCGGCTGATGCCGGTCACATGTTCTTTGTTGCTTTAACGGCACAGGTCAACAACGGGACGGAATATTTGAATAGAATTTATCAGTTGGCTGCTAATAAATCGATATCGCGGTCACCCTTCCAGCCAGTCCAATATTCCAGCCGTTTCCCTCCTGGCCTTATGCCGCAGGCCGTTCAGCATCGAGCCCCGCGTTTTCGCACACTCCACACTTGTATTGGCTGATATCAAGCGAATCGTCGCGGATTTTTGTGCGCCGCCGCATCCGCAGCATTTTCTGCTTAAGAGGCCGAACGTTCGTTAATTACCACTCCGTTCAGCAGGCGCCATTCGGCCCTCTAATGTTTTGTAAACGAACGATTCTCAAGTTTCGTTGACGACTAAAAACACTTTTTAAGATCTTTCGCCTGAATAAGAAATTCCAACGTTCGGCAGCGAACGCTGGGCTTTCGTCAGACGCATATTTTTTACGCCGTCGGTGCAGGGATTTTCACTGACGCGGAATATCCGGCCGGTTTGTCAGTCACTTCGACTTGTCCGTGAATCCGCGCCTGATGACCGTCCGCGAACATGTAGTAGGGGAATGGACGGGCCGGTTCGGACGCGGCGTCGAGCCGCGCGATCAGTTCCGGCGCCAGCGTGAAGTCGAGCGAGCCGAGCGACTCCTGCAACTGCTCCGGCCGCGTCGCGCCGACGATGATGCTCGACACGCCGCGCTTCTGATGCAGCCAGTTCAGCGCAACTTGCGCCATCGGCCGGCCGGCGAGATGGGCGACCGACTCCAGTTCCGCCACGATGCGGAAGTTGCGCTCGGTCAGTTTGTCGAATCCCGGCGGCGGCGCGCCGGCCATGCTCGCGAGACGTCCGTCGCCGGAAAAGCCGCCTGCCGCGCCGCTTTGCGAAGGCCGGTATTTGCCGGACAGCACGCCCATGCCGAGCGGGCTCCACGGCACGAGTCCCATGCCGAGATTGGCGGCGAGATCGGCGAACTCATTCTCCGCGTTGCGTTCGATCAGCGAGTACTCGAGTTGCATGGCAGCGACCGGCTCGAAGCCGCGCCAGTCGGCGAGCGTCTGCGCGCGCCCGGCGAACCAGGCGGGAGTATCCGACAAACCGACATAACGGATTTTGCCGGCGCGCACGGCGTCGTCCATGGCGCGCATCACTTCTTCCACCGGCGTGACGCGGTCCCACGTGTGCAGGTAGTACAGGTCGATATAGTCGGTGCCGAGCCGCTTGAGCGAACCGTCGAGCGCGCGCACTAAATTCTTGCGATGGTTGCCGCCTGCGTTCGGGTTGCCGGTCTCGGCGTTGTAGCCGTATTTGGTCGCGATCACGAGCCGCTCGCGCAGGCCGCGCGCCGCGACGAACTTGCCCAGCCATTTTTCGCTGGTGCCTTCCGTATAGAGGTCGGCGGTATCGACGAAATTGCCGCCGGCATCCCCGTACAGATCGAACAGCCGTTGTGCGGACTTTTCCTCGGCGCCCCAGCCCCATTCCGTACCGAAGGTCATCGTGCCGAGCGCGATCGGGCTGACGCGCAAGCCTGAGCGGCCGAGCAGGGTATAGCGGTTCATCGTCATGTCAGTCTCCTTGAGCGGTGCGCTACGAAAAATTGAATCGACGGCCCTATCGTGCGCCTATTCTTTTCGTGGAAAAATGCCGGTTGTCTGCAAGGATTGTGAAGTCGGACTTAATAATGGGGGCCGCGATGGATTCTGCGCAACTGCCGGCATTGATGGGGTTCGTGAGCGTGGCGCGTCACGGCAGCTTCACGCACGCGGCCGCCGAGACCGGCGTGACGGCTTCGGCGCTGTCGCAAAACATCCGCTCGCTCGAGACCCAGTTGAATGTGCGTTTGTTCAACCGGACCACGCGGCGCGTGGCGCTGACCGAAGCCGGCGCGCAGTTTCTCGCTCGCGTGCGGCCGGCGCTGGGCGAACTCGAAGCCGCCTTCGAGGCGCTCGACGAAACCCGCGACCAGCCCGCCGGCAATTTGCGTATCAACTTGCCACGGATCGCGAGCGAGTTGCTGGTGCAGCCGCATCTCGCGGAATTCACGCGCCGTTATCCGCAGATCCGCCTCGACCTGACGCTCGATGACGGCCTGGCCGACGTCGTAGGCGAAGGCTTCGACGCCGGCATCCGGCTCGGCGAACGGGTTGCGCGGGACATGGTGGCGGTGCCATTGGGCGGCGAGATGCGCATTGCAGTGGCGGGCGCGCCGGCCTATTTCGAGCGCTATGCGCCGCCCGCGACGCCAGCCGATCTCGCCGCGCATGACTGCCTGCGCTACCGCTTCACGTCGAGCGGCGGCATCTATCGATGGGAGTTCGCGCCACCCGACGATCCGGCGCGTGTGTTCGAGGTCGAGACGCGCGGCGCGCTCGTCACCAACGACCTGCGCACGATGGTGCAAGCCGCGGAGCAGGGCGTGGGTCTGCTGCACGTAATCGAGGACTACATACGCGAGCAACTGGACGATGGCCGCCTCGCGCGCGTACTCGACGCATGGTGTCCCAGCTTTCCCGGTTTCTATCTCTACACGGCGAGCCGCGCGCAAATGCCGCTCAAACTGCGCGCGTTTATCGACTTCCTGAAAGAAAAGCGCAGCGTTCGCTAGCGCACCCGCTTCCTTCTTTCACACTACGAGGAGCTGGCGCAGATACTCGGCGGTGCGGCTTTCCTTCGCGCGCACGATCTCAGACGGCGTGCCGCTCGCCACGATCTTGCCGCCTGCGTCGCCGGCGCCCGGGCCGACGTCGACGACCCAGTCGCTTTGCGAGGCCACCCGCATGTCGTGCTCGACCACGACGACAGTATTGCCGGCATCCACGAGTCCCTGAAGTTGCACCATCAGCCGGTCGACGTCGGCGGGATGCAGGCCGGTGGTCGGTTCGTCGAGGATATACAGCGTGTCGCCCCGTTGTGCGCGTTGCAGTTCCGTGGCGAGCTTGATGCGCTGAGCTTCACCGCCGGACAATTCGGTGGCCGGCTGACCGAGCCGCAGGTAGCCGAGGCCGATGTCGCGCAGCACTTTCAGCGCGCGCATCACGCTGGCATCGTCGGCGAAGAAATCGCATGCGGCGTCGACGGTCAGGCCGAGCACCTCGGCGATGTTCTTATCGCGCCATGTGACTTCCAGCGTCTGCGTGTTGTAGCGCGTGCCGTGACAGGTCGAGCAGGGCGCATAGACGCTCGGCAGAAATAGCAGTTCGACGCTGACGAAGCCTTCGCCTTCGCACGTCGGGCAACGGCCTTGCGCCACGTTGAACGAGAAGCGGCCCGCGCTGTAGCGGCGCTTGCGGGCGAGCGGCGTGTCGGCGAACAGCTTGCGCACGTGGTCGAAGAGGCCCGTGTAGGTGGCCAGGTTGGAGCGCGGCGTGCGGCCGATCGGTTTCTGATCGACGCGCACGAGCCGCCGCAGCGCGTCCATGCCTTCGACGATGCGGCCGCCGGTCGGCGCGCTCGCGGCGGCAAGCAACGGATCCTGCTCGTCGTCGTCGGGATTTTCGAAGACGCGTCCGAGGTGGCTGGCGACCAGTTCCGGCAGCGCCTGGCTCACGAGGCTCGATTTGCCCGAACCCGACACGCCCGTGACGGCGGTCAGGCAGCCGAGTGGAAACGCGGCGTCCAGCCCGTGCAGATTGTTGCGCGTGATGCCGGCGAGCCTCAACCAGCCGGCCGGTTTGCGCGTCGCGCGTGCGACCGGCGCAGGCGGCGCGAATAGATGCCGGCGCGTATGCGACGCTTCGACCTTCGCGAGGCCGGCGGGCGGCCCGCTATAAACCACATGGCCGCCTGCTTCCCCGGCTGCGGGACCGACATCGACGAGCCAGTCGGCGCGCCGCATCATCTGCAAATCGTGTTCGACGACGAACAGCGAATTGCCCGCGGCCTTCAGGCTCTGCAGCGCGCTGAAGAGTGCTTCGCCATCCGCGGGATGCAGTCCGGCTGATGGTTCGTCGAGCACATATACGACGCCGAACAGCTGCGACGACAACTGCGTGGCGAGTCGCAAGCGCTGCAATTCACCGGATGACAGCGTGGGCGTGCTGCGCTCTAGCGCGAGATAGCCCAGACCTAGATCGACCAGTGTCGTTATGCGCTCGAGCAACTCGGCTGCGATGCGTTGCGCGGCAACGCGTTTTTCCGCGGACAGGTTGGGCGTGCGCCGTACGTCAGGCGCGGCTTTATGCGCGGAACCGCCGGAGGCGACCCGTTTGTCGACGGCATCGCGCATAGCATTCTTGCTGAGCACGCTGCCTTTGGCCGCGTCTTTGCCCGCATGTGCGATATCCGGCTCGGGCCACTCGCCGCGCGCGATCGGTTCGAGCATCTCGGCGAGTCTGGCTAGCGGCAACTGGGCGAACTCGCCGATATCGAGCCCGGCGAACTTCACCGACAGCGCTTCCTTCTTGAGCCGCTTGCCATGACAGGTCGGACAGACGCTGCCGATCATGAACCGCGACACGCGTTTTTTCATCAACTCGCTTTGGGTGTTGGCGAACGTATGCAGCACGTAGCGGCGCGCACCTGTGAAGGTGCCTTGATAGCTCGGCTCGTCCTGGCGCTTGAGCGCGGCGCGGGTTTCCTTCGGCGTGAGGCCGGCGTAGACGGGCACGGTCGGCTGTTCGTCGGTGAAGAGAATCCAGTCGCGGTCTTTCTTCGGTAAATCGCGCCACGGTTTATCGACGTCGTAGCCGAGCGTCACCAGAATGTCGCGCAGATTTTGTCCGTGCCAGGCGGGCGGCCATGCAGCGATTGCGCGCTCGCGAATGGTCAGCGATTCGTCCGGCACCATCGATTTTTCCGTGACCTCGTACACGCGGCCGAGTCCATGGCAAGTCGGACAGGCACCTTGCACCGTGTTCGGCGAGAAATCCTCGGCGAACAGCATGGGTTGCTTCGGTGGATAGTCGCCAGTGCGTGAATAGAGCATCCGCACGAGACTCGACAGCGTGGTCACGCTGCCGACCGACGAGCGCGCGCTCGGCGTGCCGCGCTGTTGCTGCAACGCGACCGCGGGCGGCAGGCCCTCGATGGCGTCCACTTCGGGCACGCCGACCTGTTCGATCAGGCGCCGCGCATATGGTGCGACCGATTCGAAATAGCGCCGCTGCGCTTCGGCGTACAACGTGCCGAATGCCAGCGACGATTTGCCCGAGCCGGATACGCCGGTAAAGACGACCAGCGCATCACGCGGAATCTGCACGTCGATGTTTTTCAGATTGTGTTCGCGAGCGCCGCGCACACGCACGAAGCCGGTGAAGGCGGGTGCGTCGGGCGGCGGCGACGTCGAGCGGGCTTTGTTGCGGCTAGTGTCCATATCGATGGTAGGTGTGAGCATCGCCCGACGCTTCAGGCGAATATTGGTGAAGTTGCACGGAGCATGCCCGACGATGAAACGGCGATGATGCCAGTGAAGGCGGAGCACGCGCACTCCGTCAACCCCGAAATCGTCGCCTATCGTTGATAGCGATTATCCGCGCCCAGAGTGCGGTGGGTAACGGACGCGCCACGGCGGGCGCGGAAGATGGCAGTCTTCGCCCCTCAGAGAGTTCGCCATGGAAAACGCCGTGTACTGGAAAGGTCGTCAGGTCGGAATCGAGTGTGACGGCCGGATTTTGTGGTTCTCGTCGGCACCGCAGGAAGCGGTCGCCGCCTATGGCACTCAGCAGCCAGAGCCGGCCCGCGCGGAAAATTCCGTGGTGGCACGCAACCTCGGCGTGACAGCGCAATTCGATCGGCCAGGTTTTCGTGAATGAGCCGTAGCGCGGTTTGCATGAGGCGGCTTTTGCGCGGACGCGGCCAAAGCATGCTCAGAAAAGCAAAAAGCCCAGTCGCGAGGACTGGGCTTTTTGCTTGCATCTTGATGGTGCCGGAAAGAGGAATCGAACCCCCGACCTTCGCATTACGAATGCGCTGCTCTACCGTCTGAGCTATTCCGGCATCAGGAGAAACGAGATTATAGGGACTTCTTAATCAGCTTGGCAAGCCCCTGAACTCACTTTTTTGTTTCGAGATGGTAGCGTGTAACCCGGTCCACCTCGTTCTTCGAGCCGAGGAACACTGCGACGCGTTCATGGAGGCTTTTCGGCTGAATGTCCAGAATGCGCTTCTCGCCGTTGGTCGCGGCGCCGCCCGCCTGCTCGACGATGAAGGCCATGGGATTCGCCTCGTACATCAGGCGCAGCTTGCCCGGCTTGTCTGGCGTGCGCTTGTCGGCCGGATACATGAAAATGCCGCCGCGATTCAGGATACGGTGCACGTCCGCCACCATGGAGGCGATCCAGCGCATGTTGAAGTCGCTTTGGCGCGAACCGTCCTTGCCAGCCTTCAATTCGCCGATGTACTGCTCGACCGGCGGATACCAGTGGCGCTCGTTCGAAGCGTTGATCGCATATTCACGCGTTTCGACCGGAATGCGCATATCGCTTTGCGTGAGCACCCACGAGCCGAGTTCGCGGTCGAGCGTGAAGCAGTTCACGCCATTGCCGGTGGTCAACACCAATACGGTTTGCGGACCGTAGACCGCATAGCCTGCGGCGACCTGCTGCGTGCCCGGTTGAAGGAACGACTGTTCCGTGGGTTGTTGACCGTCCGGGCAGCGCAACACGGAGAAGATCGTGCCGATCGACACATTGACGTCGATGTTCGACGAGCCGTCCAGCGGATCGAACACGAGCAGGTATTCGCCCTTCGGATAGTTCGCCGGGATCGGGAAGAACTGTTCCATTTCCTCGGAAGCCATGCCGGCGAGATTGCCGCCCCATTCGTTCGCTTCGAGCAGGATTTCGTTCGACAGGATGTCGAGCTTTTTCTGCACTTCGCCTTGAACGTTCTCGCTGCCCGCTGTGCCGAGCGCATCGCCCAGCGCGCCCTTGCTGACGTGGTAGCTGATTGCCTTGCACGCCCGCGCGACGACTTCGATCAAAAGGCGCAGATCGGCCGGCAGATTGTTGGTTTCGCGCTGCTGCTCGATCAGGTACTTCGTGAGAGTGGTACGACGTTGCAAAGCCATGCTGTACTCCGGGAAGGCTTGAGGAATATTCCGATTTTAACCGTTCGTTGTGTCGCTTCCGCGCTTTTGCGCGGGAACCTTGCACAGCGATCGCGCCGGACATGCCGGTGCGTGGCGAAATTCAGGCTTTGCGGCGCGCCTTGCCGGCTGTGACCTTGCCGCTCACACCGGCTGCGAGCGCGGCGGCGCGGGCGTGTCCGGCCGATATCTTCGGCATTTTCGGGCGTTGGGCCTTCGGCATGGGTTCGATTTCCCGCTCGATCTGCTCGCCGGCCGCCGCGGTGGCGACGCGCAGGTCGTAGGCGATTTGCAGATTGAGCCAGAACTGCGCGCTCGCGCCGAAGTAGCGCTCGAGCCGCAGCGCCGTGTCGGCCGAGATGGCGCGCTTGCCACGCACTACGTCGTTGATGCGCGGCGCCGGTACCCGCAGCGCAAGCGCGAGCGCGTTGACCGACATGCCGAGCGGTTCGAGGAACTCGCCGCGCAGAATTTCGCCCGGATGGCTTTCCGGGATGCTGTCGCCGGTGCCGATGTCCGAGAAATCGATGCTGCCCAGATCGGAGCGTTTGATGACCATGCCGGTCTCCCAATAATCAGTGATAGTCGACAATTTCGACATTCAGCGCCTCCCCTTCGACGAAATGAAAGCAGATGCGCCATTGCGCATTGATCCGGATACTCCATTGCCCGCTGCGCTGGCCCTGCAATGCTTCCAGCCGGTTGCCCGGCGGCGCATGCAGGTCGCGGACGGATTCCGCGGCATCGATCATGAACAGCTTGCGACGCGCGAGCGCCTGCATGTGAAGCGGCAATGAGTACACGAACTTGCCCTGAAAGATTCCCGCCGTAGCTTTGTCGCCGAATGTCGTGATCATGGGATGATATAACGCAATGCGTTAAACGTAAACCGTTAAATGAATACGTTTACTTTCACCCCGTCGGCACAAGTCGAACAGTCGTCCTGATGGCTAACGTTATCGCCGCGCGCGGCGGCGGCGTGCTTCCAAAAAATGCAGGACGAAAAAAAGCCGGCAACGCGTGCCGGCTTTTCGATGCGACCACAGCGCTCAGGCGAGCGTTATGCCAACGCTTTCTCCACGATCTCGCGCACGTCGCGCGATTTCACCTGAGCCGCCACTTTCTCCAGCGCCGCGCGCATGCCGTCGCGCAGCGTTGGCGTGAAGCGGCGCCACAATTCCAGCGAGCGGGCGAGGCGGGCGGCCACCTGCGGATTGATGGCGTCGAGTGCGATTACCTGATCGGCCCAGAACGCATAGCCCGAGCCGTCTTCGGCATGGAACTGGGCGGGATTCGCCGCGCAGAAGCTGAAAATCAGCGAGCGCGCGCGGTTCGGGTTTTTCAGATTGAAGGCCGGATGAGTCATCAGCTTACGCACGATCCCGATCACCGGACGTTGCGCGCTGCCGCGCTGCGTGGCTTGCAAGGCGAACCATTTGTCGATGACGAGCGGCTCCTTTTCGAAGCGCCGGTAGAAGTCGTCCAGCGCCTGCTGCGCCTCGGCGCTGCCGCCATTCGCCGCCGACGCATTGAGCAACGCGGAGAGCGCCGCCGAGCGGTCGGTCATGTTGTTCGCCGCATCGTATTGCGCGGACGCGAGACGCACGGCTTCGGCAGGATCGTCGAGTTCCGCGAGGTACGACAGCGCGAGATTCTTCAGCGCGCGATGACCCGCCGCTTCGGGCGTGGCTTCATACGCACCCGGCGTGCGATGCTGCTCGTACACCTTGAGCCAGTCGCCCCTGAGCGCATTGGCAAGACGCTTGCGCACGAACTGCCGCGCGGCGTGCACAGCGGCCGGATTCGATTCGGCCATCTGCTCGGCGAGATACGCTTCCGAAGGCAGCATCAGCGCGAGTTCGCGGAACGAAGGCGAGAGCGTTTCGTCGGTCAGCACGCGGGCGAACGCGGCCACCACGGAGTCGTCGAGTTGCAGCGGCACGCCGGTGGCGGCGCGTCCTGCAAGCGTGAGCAGTTCGCGCGTGGCGAGCCGCTGGCCGGCTTCCCAGCGGTTGAACGGATCGCTGTCATGAGCAAGCAGGAACGCAAGCTGATCCGCCGAGTAGTCGTATTCGACGATCACCGGCGCCGAGAAATTGCGCAGCAGCGAGGGCAGCGGCTCCTGCACCACGTTGACGAACGTAAAGGTCTGCTCGGTCTGTGTGAATTCAAGCACACGCGTGGTGAAGGCCGAGGCCGTATTTTCGCCTTGCAATTGGAGCGGCAGGTCGCGGCCGTCCTTGCCGATCAAACCGATCGCGAACGGAATCAGCAGCGGGCCTTTTTGCGTTTCGCGCGCGGCCGGCGCGCCTTCGCCGTAGCCTTGCGTGAGCGTCACGCTGTAGCGTTGCTGCGCGGCGTCGTATTGCGTGCGCACGGACACGCGCGGCGTGCCGGCCTGGCTGTACCAGCGCTCGAACTGCGTGAGATCGCGGCCGTTGGCGTCGGCGAGCGCGTGACGGAAGTCGTCGCAGGTCACGGCCTGGCCGTCATGACGCTTGAAATACAGGTCCATGCCCTTGCGGAAACCGTCGCGGCCGAACAGCGTCTGATACATCCGCACGACTTCCGAGCCTTTCTCGTAGACCGTCATCGTGTAGAAGTTGTTGATCTCGACGTAGCTTTCCGGGCGCACCGGATGCGCCATCGGACCCGCGTCTTCGGCGAACTGCATCTGGCGCAGCACGCGCACGTCTTCGATGCGCTTGGTGGCGCGCGCGGCTTCGTCCGTGGCGCCGCCTGCCATGTCGGCCGAGAACTCCTGATCGCGGAACACGGTCAGGCCTTCTTTCAGGCTCAACTGGAACCAGTCGCGGCACGTGACGCGGTTGCCGGTCCAGTTGTGGAAATACTCATGGCCGACCACGGCCTCGATGTTCGCGAAGTCGGTGTCGGTTGCCGTTTCCGGGTTCGCCAGCACGTACTTCGTGTTGAAGATGTTGAGCCCCTTGTTCTCCATCGCGCCCATGTTGAAGTCGCTCACCGCGACGATCATGAAGCGGTCCAGATCGAGTTCGAGCCCGAAGCGTTCCTCGTCCCAGCGGATCGAATGGATCAGCGAATCCATTGCGTGGCGGGTCTTGTCGAGGTCGTGCGGTTCGACCCACACCTGCAGCAGCTTTTCCTTGCCCGAGCCGCTCTTCACGCGCTCTTCCAGGGCGACCAGCTTGCCCGCGACCAGCGCGAACAGATAGCTGGGCTTTCTGAACGGATCTTCCCAGCGGGCGAAGTGGCGGCCGTCCGGCAAATCGCCTTCCTCGAGCAGGTTGCCGTTCGACAGCAGCACCGGATAATCGGCTTTATTGGCACGCAGCGTGACCGTGAAGGTCGCCATCACATCCGGACGGTCGAGGAAGTAAGTGATGCGGCGAAAGCCCTCGGCCTCGCACTGCGTGAAGAAGTTGCCGCCGGACACGTAAAGGCCCGACAGCGTCGTGTTGTCAGCCGGATTGCAGATACTTGTGAGCGTCAGTTCGAACTGATCCGGCACGTTGTCGAGCCGCAAGCCGTGTTCGTGCGCGTGGGCGTGGGCGAACGGCTGGCCGTCGATCTCGGCGCCGACGAACTCCAGTTGTTCGCCCATCAGCTCCAGATGCGCGGCGCGCGACGCCTCCGGATTGCGACGCACGCGCATCGTGTTTCGGACAACCGTGCGTTCGGGGACCAGATCGAACTCCAGTGCAACGGTGTCGATCAGGAAGGCGGGCGGCGCGTAGTCGGCGCGGCGAATCACATTGGGCGTTGCGGTATCGGCCATGGTGTTCTGTAGTGTTGGAACTCGAGCCGGCGAGCGCGCTTCTGGCGCGCGGGCCGGGCATGTCGAGCCATTGTACAAAGCCTCGGCGAATTGTGCGGAGCGAACTTTTTACCGGGTCGGCTGGTCAGCGTATTATCGGGCGCCCGAGTGCGGGAATGCCCGTGCGTCGACGGGGCCGGGTTTGACGGACAAGTTTGACGGACAATACAGAAGCAACTTGGAAGCTTCACGAGGTAGACCATGAAAATCGATCGATGGACCCGCCACGCCACGCTGCTGCTGGGCGCACTGGCGGTGCTGCTTTCCGGCTGCACGACCTACGTTACCACCCAGGTCACGGCCTTCTCAGACTGGAGCGGCAGTGACGCCACGCGCACCTATGCGTTCACGCGGGCGGCGGACCAGCAGAATAATCTCGAACTCAGCACCTACGAGCGCCTGGTCGCGAACGAACTCGCCACGCATTCGTTCCGTCAGGTCGACAGCGCGCAGGCGCGCTATCTGGTCGGACTGTCCTATGGGATTCGTTCGGACCTGGTGACGGTTGCGGAGCCGGTGTATTACAACCCATGGCCGGCGCCGTACTGGGGTTATGGCCGGCCGTTCGATCCGTGGGGCCCGTGGGGCGCACTTCCGGCCACTTACGTGAACCAGAGCTATCCGATTTTCACCCACCTGCTGGGCGTGCGGATTACCGAGCGCGCGAGCGGCAAGGAGGTCTACAACGTGACGGCGCGCAATACGGGCGGCGAGTCCTCGCTGGTTCGGGCCATGCCGTATCTGGCGCGTAGCGCGCTGGCCGATTTCCCACTCGGCAACGGTGTGGTTCACACGGTAAAGATTCCGGTGGGTACGAGTGGCCCGTCGAACGAAATGGTGGCGACCGGCACGGCGCCCGCCGCCGCGCCAATGCCAGCGTCCGGCGCGAAAGTCGTGCAGTAAATAGTACCTGGCTGACGACGCGTCGAATCGGCGGTGTCGGTGCAGGTTAAGCGGCCCGCAGGTCACCCTGCCGGGCCGTTTTTGCTTTTCAGCGTCGGCGGGCGTGAAGCTCTACGTCCAATACCGCACTCGGACATCTGCATTTCTCAAAGGGCACATCCGAGTTGACCGTGCGTCGCGAGTTCAGAAAGAGGTCGGCAAACAACGCAAGTGCCTTCCAATCTGAAACACTTTTTAAGAAAGTAAATTGAAAGTATTGCCGTATTTCGGCGAAATGGTTCCGACTTCAGAATCGGCGGCAGCCGCGCTGCTAACGGGTAAAGGGTTCGTTTGCAAGCTGGAAAATGGCGCCGGGGGCCTCCGCTTACGCTTTTCAGCCGGGCGTCGTATGAGAGATACGGATACAGATGGATACGTCTTTTGAAGCTGATTTATCCGAGAATATTCAGTATGATTCTGCCGACCCTAGGGCTCGCGACTATCCTTCAGACGAATTGACAAAAGGCGCCTAAATAATCGGGGGCCATGTGCCGTTAATCCGTTGAACCCTATTAGAAGATTGGATCGACCCCGGCTGGAGCTTGCCGGTCCGCGCGGCGCGTGAACGCTGTGACGGTGCCGTATTCCGTCAGGCGCTTCAGCCTCTCCTTGCTTCTACGCGCGAACCCGATATGCCCGATCTGCACTGGACCATTCCGGTCGCTCGCTGGTCTAGCTGGCCTGCTGCCGCATCTGCCTCACCCGATATCGGCTTCATCGAGCCGATCGTGCGGCGTCGTCTGAGCACTCTCTCCAGAGTGGCGCTGAAGGTTGCGCACGACTGTGTCGCCCGGGACGCAGTGCGGGTCGTGTTCGCCTCGCGCCACGGAGAATTGCGGCGCACCACGGATATCTTGCGCGCCATCAGCGCGGGCGAGCCGGTCTCGCCGACTGCCTTCAGCCTCTCCGTGCTCAATGCCATGACCGGTGTGTTCGGCATTGCGCGCGGCGACCGCTCCGCGGCGAGCGCGATCTCGGCCGGCGCGGAAACGCTGGGTTACGCGCTTCTGGAAGCGCATGCGCAATACGCCACGCAGCCGGATTCGCCGACGCTGCTGGTGTACGCGGACGAACCGGCCGATCCGGCATACGGCACGATCGAAGACGAAGTGCAGGGCGGCGCGTTCGCGCTCCTGCTCGATAGCGAAACGGCGACGGGCGAGCTGGAGTGCGCGGTGTCGCGCGCAGACCAATCGGACTCCGCGCCAGCGGGCGAAGCCCGCGCAGGCAAGACAGGCAAGACAGGCAAGACAGGCAAGACAGGCGAAACAGGCGAAACAGGCGAAACAGGCGGCAAAAATAGCGTCGTCCCGGAAACCTTCTTCGCGACCCAGAGCCAGGCGCTGCAGCACTGTCTGGAAACCGGCCTGCCCACCGCCTGGCAAAACTCCGGCGCCACGTGGCATTGGAGGTGGCATGGCCGCGCGGCTTGATTACTTCTGGCGATTCTGCGCGACCGGCATGGCTTTCGTGGTCTTCGGGGTGTGCGGCGTGCTGTTTTCCGTGGTGGTGTTTCCGCTCGCATGGGTGTGGCCGCACCGCGCCTCACGCCAATTCGCGGTGACGAGCGTGATTCACTGGTTTTTCCGCGCACTGGTCGCGGTATTGCAACGCATCGGCGTGATGGAATTGGAAGTGTCCGGCGTGCAGGCCTTGCGCGCGGGCGGCCCGGCGATCGTGGTCGCGAATCACCCGACCTATCTCGACGTGATGGTGCTGCTGTCGCTCACGCCGCATGCCTGCTGCGTGGTGAAAAACGCGCATTGGAGCAACCCGTGTTTCTGGGGCATCGTGCGCTCGGCGGAATACGTCAGCAATGCCGATCCCGCCGAACTCGTCGAGGCCGGCGCGAAGCAACTGGCCGCGGGCTATACCATGATCATTTTTCCGGAAGGCACGCGCAGCCCGGCGCCGAACCGGCTGCACGCGTTTTCGCGCGGTTTCGCGCACATGGCGCTGAAGGTCGGCGCGCCGATCGTCCCAGTGCTGATGGATTGCGATCCGCCCGCATTCACCAAGCAGATGCGCTGGTACGACGTGCCGGCGCGCGCGTTCAGAATACGCGTGAACGTGCTCGAGCCGCTCGGCGTCGACCAGCTCGCGGCCCATGACACTCCACCGGCTCTCGCGGCGCGCCGCGTGACGAGCGCCGTCGAAGCCCACATTACCCAGCACCTGTTCGATTATGGATTCTTTAAAACTCGAAATTAAACAGCTCCTGATCGAAGCGCTTGATCTGGAAGACCTGAGCCCGGCCGATATCGACGACGATGCACCGTTGTTCGATACCGACGGCATCGGCCTCGATTCGATCGATGCGCTCGAAATCGGCATCGTGCTGCGCAAACAATACCAACTGACCATCGCAGCGAACGACGAGCGCACGCGCGAACACTTTCGCTCGATCAGCACGCTGGCGGCGCTGGTGGCGAGCCAGCGCGAAGCGGTGCACGCTGTGAACGAAACAACCAGAAAGGGGGAGTAAATCGTGTCCGAGGCAGAGATTCTGGAGCGCATCCGCGCCATCTTTAAAGAGAACTTCGCGATCGAGCCCGAGCGCGTCACGCCCGAGGCGCATCTATTCGAAGACCTCGATCTCGACAGCATCGACGCCGTCGACCTCGCGATCAAGCTGCAGGAAATGACCGGGCGCCGCATCAAGCCGGAAGAGTTCAAGTCGGTGCGCACCGTTGGCGACGTGATTGGTGCGGTCGAATCGCTGCTGGCGGCACAGGGCTGATGGCCGCCGCGCGCTCGCGAACGCAAGCGGCGGCGGATCGGGCCGCCGATGCCTCGCCCGGCACCGAGCGCCACCTGGGCAAAACCGTCGTGCAGGTGCTCTTGAAGCTTGCCTACCCCGCGCTGATTCTGTGCGCGTGGAAATGGGACACGCCGCGCTACGTCGGCTGCATGCTGTTCGCGATCCTGTGGCTGCAGCGCTGGGCCGGCAGCGGGCCAGTCGCGACCTCGCTGCGGCGGCTTTCCTCGATCGACTGGAGCGTGGTCGGCTTGCTGAGTTGCGCGTCGGCGGCGATCGTGTTGACCAATAGCGAGCTGCTGCTGCGTCTCTATCCGTCGCTCGTCAACCTGGGCCTGTTGATCGCGTTCGGGGCGACGCTAGTGCGCGGGCCGTCGATGATCGAAAAATTCGCGCGGCTCGGCAATCCGAATCTGCCGCCGGGCGCGGTGCGCCACACGCTGCGCGTGACTCAGGTGTGGTGCGCGTTCTTCGCGCTGAACGGCGTGTTTTCCGCATACACGGCGGTGTACTGGAGCCGGGCGAGCTGGTCGCTCTACAACGGCGCGATCGCCTATGTGCTGATCGGCGTGCTGCTGGTGGCCGAGGTCATCTGGCGTTATCTGGTCGTGCTGCCGCGCGCCGCGCGTTCGGAGGCGGCATGATCGCGTTGCATGATCTGTTGTCGGTGGCCGATGAGGCTGGCGCGGTGCCTGCACCCGTATGCCGGGACGGTGCCGCGGTGCTCGATCGCGCGGCGTTTCGCGCGCGCGTCGCTGCGCTCGTCGCACTCGTGCAAATGCAAGACGCGCAATGCTACGCGCTGTGCATCGACGATCCGTTCGATTTTGCCTGCGCGCTATTCGCGCTGTTCGCGTGCGGCAAGGAGCCGGTGATTCCGGCCAACTCGACGCCGGGTTATCTCGCCGATCTCGCCGATGCGTATGAAGTCGTGCTGACGGACGCGGACTTGCCGCCGTTCGCGTTTGCGGTAGATGCTGGCGGTGCGGCCGAGGCCACCGGCGGCGCTTTCGGCAACGGCCCCGGCAACTCCGACTCCAACGCCAACGCCGTATTTACAGCCAATGCCGGAGCCGACGCCGACGCTAATGCCGTCCCGAACGCCAGCGCCGAAGCGGCTTCAGCGCTAACGAACCACTCCGCCCACACGATCGACCCCCAAGCCCCGCTCACGCTCTACACCTCCGGCAGCAGCGGCCGCCCCAAGCCGATTCGCAAGACGCTCGCGCAATTCAACGCCGAAGTGCACACGCTCGAAAAGCAGTGGGGCGCGCTAGTCGGCGACGCGACGATGCTCGCGAGCGTGCCGCATCACCACATCTACGGTTTGCTGTTCCGCGTGCTCTGGCCGCTCGCAGCGGGTCGCGCATTCGATCGCGCGGTGAGCATCGAGCCGTTGCATCTGCAAACGCAGATCGACCACGGCGGCGCAGCGGTGATCGTCTCGACACCTGCGCAACTATCGCGCTGGCCCGCGTTGCCGGGTTTCGCCGACCTGACGCCGGCGCCGCGCGCATTTTTCTCATCGGGCGGTCCGCTCGCACTCGAAGCCGCGCAGGAATACGCCGCGGCCTACGGCGCCGCGCCGCTCGAAATCTACGGCAGCACGGAAACCGGCGGCATCGCGTGGCGGCGCCAGGATCAGACCGACGCCTGGCAACCGGTGTCCGGCATCGAAGTGCGCCGCGACGAAGACGGCGCGTTGAATGTCCGCTCGCCGCATCTCGATCACGCCGGCTGGCATCGCACCGACGACAAGATCGCCTTCGACGCCGAGGGCCGTTTCCGCCTGCAAGGCCGGCTCGACCGCGTGCTCAAGCTCGACGGCAAACGCGTCTCGCTGCCGGAACTGGAAGCGCGCCTCGCGCTGCATCCGTATGTGGCGCAAGCGGCGCTCGTGCCCCTCGCCGGCGCGTCGCGCGAGCGCGTCGGCGCGGTCGTAGCGCTGACCGAAGCGGGCGGCGCGGCTTTGCGCGACGAAGGCCGCGTGGCGCTGGCGAAAGTGCTGCGCCGGCATCTCGCCGAATATTTCGATGTCGTGGTGCTGCCGCGCCATTGGCGTTTTCGCGTCACGCTGCCGTTCGACGCGCGCGGCAAGCTGCCGGTGGCCGCCGTGGCGGCCGCGTTCGAACCGCGCGTCGAAGGCATGGAAGTGCTGTCCGAAGCGCGTAGCGGCGACACGCTGCATTACGAGTTGCGCGTGCCGCCAACGCTCGTGCATTTTGCCGGCCACTTTCCCGGGCTGCCGATTCTTCCCGGCGTGGTGCAGGTCGATTGGGCGGTGCGTCTGGCCGCCGAGCACGTGCCGGCGGCACGCGCGGTGGCGTCGATCGATCGTCTGAAGTTCATGGCGCCGGTCTCGCCGGGCGCGGTGCTCAAGCTCACGCTCGCTCACGACGCGACGCGCCGTCGCGTGCAGTTCGCGTACCGCGTGAACGGCCGTGATTGCGCGTCAGGCGTGATCGTCTACGGGGAGTCCGCGTGATGACTGTCTCCCCCTGCATCGTCATTCCGATCTACAACCATAAGGATGCGATCGGCGCGACCGTTGCGCATCTGGCGGTGCACGGCCTGCCGTTTTTCGTCGTCGACGATGGTAGCGACGAGGCCACCCAGCAGGTGCTCGCCGCGCTCGCGCAACAGTACGCGGGGCAACTCACGCTGCTGCGCCTGCCGGTGAACGGCGGCAAAGGCGCGGCCGTGATGGCGGGATTGCACGCCGCGCGCAAGGCGGGCTACACGCACGCGTTGCAGATCGACGCCGACGGCCAGCACGATGCCACGGACGTGCCGCGTTTCATCGAAGCGGCGCGCGCCGAACCGGGCGCGGTGATTCTCGGCCGCCCGGTCTACGACGAAAGCGTGCCGAAAGCGCGTCTCTACGGCCGCTATCTGACGCACGTGTGGGTCTGGATCGAAACGCTTTCGCTAACGATCCGCGACTCCATGTGCGGCTTTCGCCTCTATCCGCTGACGCTCGCCTGCAATCTGATCGACAGCGTGCAACTGCCCACGCGCATGGACTTCGACATCGAGATCCTCGTTCGCCTGTATTGGCGGCGCGCGGCATTCCGCTCGATTCCGACGCGCGTCACGTATGCGAGCGACGGCGTCTCGCATTTCGACGTGCTGTGGGACAACGTACGCATCAGCCGCAGTCATACGCGACTCGTGTTCGGCATGTTGTGGCGTCTGCCGATGCTGCTCGCGCATAAGGTCATGCCGCGCCGCTCCGCACTTGCAGGCGAGCAGGGCAAAGAAAACGAACAGGACTGGTGGCGCATTGCCGAACGCGGCAGCCATCTGGGCATGTCGCTGCTCGCGTTGAGTTGCAAGCTGTTCGGCCGACGTTTCACCGCGCTGTGGCTGCATCCGATCGTCGCGTATTTTCTGCTGACGGGCCGCGCCGCACGCGAAGCTTCCAGCAACTATTTCAAGCATCTCGGCGAGGCCGCGCCGCACGGGGACACTCCGCGTCCTGGCTGGCTGTCCGCGTATCGTCATATGCTGGCGTTCGCACAGTCGGGCTTCGACAAACTCGCAGCATGGTCGGGCCGCGTGAACAACGCCGACGTCAAATTCGAAGATCCTTCGGCATTCGAAGCATTGGTGGCGAGCGGCAAAGGCGCGCTCGTGATCGGCGCGCATCTCGGCAATCTGGAAATGACTCGCGCACTCGCCGCGCAGGGCGCTTATGCGAAGGTCACGGCGGTCGTCTATACGGAACACGCGCGCCGCTTTAACAGCGTGCTGGCCTCGGCCAATAGCGAGTTCGCGAAGCATCTGCTCGAAGTCAGCGACTTCGGTCCCGAGACCGCGATGATGATGCAGGAGCGCGTCGATGCCGGCGAGCTGCTGGTGATCGTCGGCGACCGCGTGCCGGCGCACGAAGCGGGCCGCACGACCGAAGCGCAATTTCTCGGCTCGACCGCGCCGTTCGCGCAAGGTCCATATGTGCTCGCGCATGCGTTGGGCTGTCCGGTCTATCTGTTCTTCTGTCTGAAAGAGCGCGACGGCTACCGTCTGTATTTCGAACCGTTTGCCGAGCGCATCGAATTGCCGCGCCGCGAACGCGCGCAGCATCTCGCTGCGTGGGCACAGCGCTATGCCGCGCGTCTCGAACACTATTGCCGCAAGGCACCTTATCAATGGTTCAATTTCTTCGATTTCTGGGCCAGCCCCAAGCGAGGCGCGAATGGCCGAACATGATCTGAACGATGTGACGAACGCCGGCGCGAACGTGAACACCGCGGCTGTGGTGATCGGCGGCCGCAAGCTGACGATCGAAGAGGTCGTCGCGATTGCGCAGCATCGCGCGCCGGTCGCCTTGAGCGACGATCCGGCATGGCGCGCGCGCATCCAGCGCGGTGCGGATTTTCTACGCCGCCATCTGGCCGCGGGCGCGACGGTGTACGGCGTCAACACCGGTTACGGCGACGCCTGCGTGGTCGACGTGCCGATGGAACTCGTCGAAGCCTTGCCGCTGCAACTCACGCGTTATCACGGCTGCGGCATGGGCCAGTATCTCGACGACGCGCAAACACTCGCGGTGATCGCCGCACGGCTAAACTCGCTCGCTTATGGTTTTTCCGGCGTGCGTCCCGTGTTGCTCGAACGTCTGGCTGATCTGGTCAATCATCGTGTGCTGCCGCGCATTCCGTCGGAAGGCTCGGTCGGCGCGAGCGGCGATCTCACGCCGCTCTCGTATGTGGCCGCCGCGCTCGCGGGTGAACGCGACGTGATGTTCGAAGGGCGTTTGCGTGACGTGCGCGAAGTGTGGGCCGAACTCGGCCATGCGCCGCTCACGCTCGCGCCGAAAGAAGGGCTCGCGCTGATGAACGGCACGGCCGTGATGACGGGCCTCGCCTGTCTCGCGTTCGCGCGCGCCGATCATCTCACGCGGCTTACCGCACGTCTGACTGCGCTGTGCACCGTCGCGCTCGACGGCCGCGCCGCACACTTCGACGCGATGCTCTTCGAAGTGAAGCCGCATGCCGGCCAGGCGGAAGCCGCCGCATGGATTCGCGATGACCTGTCAGGCCGCGACGACACGCCGGGCCACCGTCTGCAAGACCGTTATTCGATTCGCTGCGCGCCGCATGTGATCGGCGTGGCGCGCGATGCGCTGTCGTGGGTGCGTCGCGATGTCGAGAACGAACTGAACAGCGCGAACGACAACCCGCTGATCGATCCGGACAATGAACGCGTACTGCACGGCGGCAACTTCTACGGCGGCCATATTGCTTTCGCGATGGACTCGCTGAAGGTCGCGGTCGCCAATCTCGCCGATCTGATGGACCGACAACTCGCGCTCCTGGTCGACGTGAATTTCAACAACGGCTTGCCGCGCAATCTGTCGGGCGCCGCGCCCGCGCGCGCCGCGATCAATCACGGCTTCAAGGCGGTGCAGATTTCGTCGTCCGCGTGGACTGCGGAAGCGTTGAAGAACACGATGCCCGCGAGCGTCTTTTCGCGTTCCACCGAGGCGCACAACCAGGACAAGGTCAGCATGGGCACGATCGCCGCGCGCGACTGCCTGCGCGTGCTCGAACTGACCGAGCAGGTCGCCGCCGCGCATACGCTCGCCACCGTGCAAGCAGCGCGTCTGCGCTTGAAGATCGACAGCGCGACGCCGGTGCCGGCGCGGCTGCAGGCGTTCATGGACAGCGTAAGCGCACAGTCGCCATTCGTCGACGAAGACCGCGCGCTCGAACATGAACTGCGTGCGCTGACCGCGCGCATTGCCGCGTGCGATCTGGCGAGCGACTATCGCGGAGGATCGAACGCATGACCGATCCCCGCAAAGTGCTGAGCGCGAGCGCGACGGTGGAAGTGCCGTTCCACGATGTCGACGCGATGAACGTCTGTTGGCACGGCCATTACCTGAAGTACTTCGAGATCGGCCGCGCGGCGTTGTTGCGCGCGTTCGACTACGACTATCGCGAGATGCAGGCGTCGGGTTATCTGTGGCCGATCGTGGAAGCGCATCTCAAGTACGTGAAGCCGGCCACCTACGGTCAGCAGATCGAAGTGCGCACGCAACTGCTCGAACACGAAAACCGCCTGAAGATAGGCTATGAAATCGTCGATTGCGCGACCGGCACGCGCTTGACCAAGGGCTATACGATCCAGGTCGCGGTCGATGCCGCTACCCAGGAGTTGCAGTTCGTCTCGCCGCCGGTTGTGTTCGAGAAGCTGGAGCGCGTATGGGGACAATGAATTTCCGCGTCGTGGTCGCGGGGGCATTGAGCGCGCTGAGCGTGCTCGCGGCGACCGTCGTATCGACGGAGCCCGCGTCGGCCGCGTCGCCTGTCTCGACGAAAGAAGCCACGTCCGGCAATCCCGCGCTCGTCTCGCAGATCGCCGTGCACCTCGCCCAAGCAAAGGGCGTGCGTGCGCAATTCACGCAGACGCAAACCCTCGCCGCAATGAAGCAGCCGCTCGTGAGCACCGGCTCGCTGCTGTTCTTCCGCGAACGCGGCGTGATCTGGCAGATCGACACGCCGTACAAAGCCACCTACGTAATCACCGATGCCGGCGTAACCGAAGTCAACGCCAACGGCGAGCGCGTCACGGCTCACAGCGCGCAGGGCACGCGCGGTGTCGCGCAAGTCTCGAAGATGATGCGCGCGATGCTCGGCGGCGATCTATCGGCGCTGTACTCGCAATTCGACGTGCAGGCCGAGGGCAGCGCCGCGCAATGGCGCATGCAACTCACGCCGAATCAGCCGCAGATCGCGCAGTCGATCAAAGGTCTGGAGATGAACGGCGGCGACTATCTGCAGCGCTTGCGCATTACGCTCGCGAACGGCGACATCACCCAACTCGACTTCACGAAGAGCGCGGCCGTGACCGAACTCACCGCGGCTGAACGCGGTCTGCTCGGAGCGCCGTAGTGGACATGCTGCAACAGCGATCCGCGAAACAGGCGTGGGGCGTGCGCGCCGCGTGGCTGCTGCTCGCGCTCGTTGCGGCGCTCTATTGCGGCTGGCGATTCGCGGGGTCGTCGCCGTTGCAAACCAATCTGCTCGCGCTGCTGCCCGCGACTGAGGCCGACCCGATCGCGGAAAAGGCGGTCGATACGCTGGCGAGCGCGCTGGGCGACCGCACTGTTTTTCTAGTCACCAGTAACGACGACGCGCACGCGAAAGTCGCGGCGAAACAACTCGGCGCGTCCTTGCAAAAGAGCGGTGCATTCGGCTCGGTGACGGCGGAGTTGCCGCCGTTCGATCTGTCGCAGATCGCGTCGCTGTACATGCCGTATCGCTTCGGCTTGCTGGCGCCCGCGGATCGCGCGGTGCTCGCGAGCGGCACGGTTGGCGCCAGCCTGCATGACGCGCTCGCGCAGCGCATCTATAGTCCGCTGCGCGGCGGACTGACCACGCCGCTCGCCGACGATCCCTTCGGCTGGCTCGAACACTGGCTCGGCGGACTGCCGCTGGCCACATCGAATCTCGAACTCGAAGACAACCTGCTGGTTGCGCATCGAGGTGCGGCCACCAGCGTGCTGATCGTTGCGACGCTGCCGGGCTCCGCCTACGAAACCAAAACGCAGCACGCGGTACTCGCGGCACTCGCCCAAGGCGAAAGCGCGTTGAAGCAGTCGTTCCCCGATGTCTCCGTGGCGCGAACCGGCGCCGTGTTCTACGCGGAATCGGCGCGCAGCGCGTCGGAACATGAAGTGCATCTGATCGGCGTCGCGTCGCTGTGCGGCGTCGCGCTGTTGATGATGTGGGTGTTCCGTTCGCCGCGTCTGCTGCTGCTCGGCTTCGTGTCGACCGCGCTCGGCATTGTCTGCGCGCTGGCGGTCACGATGCTGATATTCGGCAAGCTGCATCTGCTGACGCTCGTGTTCGGCGCCAGCCTGATCGGCGAGGCCGTCGACTATTCGATTCAGTACTTCGTCGTGTATCTCGGCGCGCAACGCGATTGGGACGCGCGGCGCGGCGCGCGCGCGGTGCGTCCCGCGTTGAGCGTGGCGCTTGCGACGAGTCTGCTCGGCTACGCGATCCTGACATGGGTGCCGTTTCCCGCGCTCAAGCAGATTGCCTGTTTCGCGATTGCCGGTATCACGACGGCGTTCGCCTCGGTGCTGTGGCTGCTACCCGCGTTGCTCACGCGCGCGCCCAAACGCAGCCCCAAGCGCGTGTTTGCAGGTGCGGCGGGCGTGCTGACAGTGTGGCATCGCACGATCGGCGGCAAGCGGGCGTGGTTCGTGGCGGCGCTGTTGCTGCTGCTCGCGATTCCCGGCTGGCTGCGTCTGACCAGCGACGACGATATCCATCTGCTGATCCAGCGCGATCCGGCGCTCGTCGCGCAGGAAGACAAAGTGCGTGCGGCGGTCGGCGTGGATAACAGTGCGCAGTTTTTCGTCGTGCGCGGCGAGACGCCCGAGGTCGTACTTCAACGCGCGGAAGCCTTGGGCACAAAACTGGATGCATTGAACGGCACCGCGAACAAGGTCGGCGGCTATCAATCGGTCGCGCAGTTCGTGCCGTCCGCGAAACAGCAGAATGAAGACCGCGCGTTGCTTGCGCAGCATGTGTTCAATGATCGCGCAGCGTTGCGCGCCACGCTCTTGCAAGCCGGTTTCAAGGACGAAGTCGCCGACGCCTGGCTCGCTGCGTACGCCAAACCACAAGCGCCGCTCACGATCGATACGTGGCTCGCGGCGCCGTGGTCGCGACCGTACAAACACCTGTGGCTCGGTGAAGTCGATTCATCGACGAAAGCCTATGCGGCGGTCGTCATTCCGCAAGGCGTGACGCCGCAGAACGAACCCGCCTTGATCGCAACCGCGCAAGGCTTGCCCGGTGTCGTGTTCGTCGACAAGGCCGCCAGCGTGTCGAAGCTGTTCGGCGCGTATCGCGTGGATAGCGGCTGGTGGCTCGGCGGCGCGCTTGCACTCGTACTCGTCCTGCTGATGCTGCGCTACAAAGTACGCGGCGGCGTTGCCGTGACCTTGCCGGTGCTGCTCGCGGTGGGCGTCACGCTGGCCGTGTTCGGCTACGCCCACGTACCGCTCAATCTGTTCAACTGGCTCGCGCTGATGCTCGTGCTCGGCGTGGGCGCAAACTATGCCGTGTTCCTGCGCGAAGGCTGCCTGCGCGCGGACGCGGACCTCGGCGCGGTATGGACGGGCGTGCTGCTCTCGGCGGCCACGACATTGTTATCGTTCGGCATGCTCGGCATGAGCGCAATGCCTGCGCTGAAGAGTTTCGGCGCGACACTCGCGCTCGGCATCGCGGTCTCGGTGCTGCTCGCGCCGATCGGCATGCCATCGGAATCAAGGAGGGCCGCATGAAAGCGCCATCAGTCTATTTGCACGCGCTCGGCATGATCAACGCGCTCGGCGGCGACCTCGAGAGCATTGTCCCGGCGCTCGCCGCCGCTCGTTCGCCGGGTATGGCGAACGCGCATACGGGAATCGGCGAGGCGTTCGTCGGCAGCGTGCTCGCGCCGCTGGACCTTGCGCCGCCCGCCGAACTCGCCCGTTACGACTGCCGCAACAACCGCTTGCTGCTCGCCGCGCTGACGCAGATCGGACCCGTTGTCGAGGCGGCGCGCGAGCGCTACGGCGCGCATCGCATCGGTGTGGTGCTCGGCACCAGCACGTCGGGTATCGAGGCCGCCGAAGCCGCGTTCGTCTATCAGGCGCAAGCGGGCGATCTGCCCGCGAACTTCAACTATCGGCAGATGGAAATCGGCACGGCCGCGCCGTTCGCCGCCGCTGCGCTCGGTCTGCATGGACCAGCGTTTACCATCTCGACCGCGTGCACGTCGAGCGCGAAGGCTTTCGCGTCGGCGCGCCGGTTGCTGCAATTGCAACTGTGCGACGCCGTCGTGGTGGGCGGCGTCGATTCGCTGTGCGAGCTGACAGTGCAGGGTTTCGCATCGCTCGAATCGACCAGCAACGTGCGCAGCAATCCGATGAGCCGCAACCGTTGTGGAATCAACGTCGGTGAAGGCGCGGCCGTGTTCCTCATGAGCCGCGACGAAGCGGCGGTGCGGCTTGCGGGAGTCGGCGAATCGAGCGACGCGCATCACATTTCGTCGCCGGACCCGCAAGGGGTGGGCGGCGAACTCGCTTTGCGCGCGGCGCTTGCCGATGCGGGCATCGGGTCGTCGGCGATCGGTTACGTGAATCTGCACGCCACCGCCACCCGCAAGAACGATGAAATGGAAGCGGCTTTGATGTCGCGCGTGTTTCCACAAGGCGTGGCGACGAGCGGCACCAAACCGTTGACCGGCCACCAGCTCGGCGCGGCGGGCGCCACCGAACTGGCCTTCACGTGGCTCCCGCTGGCGCATGACGACGTACCGCTGCCGCGTCATCTGTGGGACGGCGAGGCTGATCCCGCGTTGCCCGCGCTGGACCTCGTCGTTAGCGAGCGCTTCATGCCACAAGGTGGCGCGCAATACGCGATGAGCAATTCATTTGCCTTCGGCGGCAGCAATGTCAGCCTCGTTCTTGCCCGATGAGCCAGCCGATGAGCCAGCCGATGAACCAAGCGATGAACCCGACGCCCACCGTTGACGAACTGGTCCAGCAGCCGATCGAAGCGATCATCCCGCATCGCGGCACCATGCTGCTGATCGACTCGGTCGACACGTTCAGCGAAGAAACGCTGACCGCACGCGCCACGGTGCGAGCCGACGCCTGGTATGCCGACGCCGATGGCGCGATGCCCGCGTGGATCGGCATCGAACTGATGGCGCAGGCGATCGCCGCGCACGTCGCGTTGCTGGCCATGCGCGGCGGCGGCCGCGCGCGGCCCGGCGTGCTGCTCGGCTCGCGCAGCTACAAGGCATTGCAGCCGTCGTTCGAGGGCGGCGCGCAGTTGTCGGTCCACGTGGTGGAACTGCTGCGCAGCGAAGAGGGTCATGGCGCCTACGAATGCATGATCCGGCACGGCGACGCGGTGTGCGCCGAAGCCGTCATCAAGGTCTTTCAACCGCGCGATTTTCAGTCATTCATCGAAGGGAGTTTCAGTTCATGAGCCGGCGTGTTCTCGTTACCGGCGCAAGCCGCGGCATCGGCCGCGCGATTGCGTACAAGTTGGCCGCCGACGGTTTCGCGGTGTCCGTGCATTGCCGCACGGGGCGCAGCGAAGCCGATGCGGTGGCGACGGGCATCGCCGCTCAAGGCGGCACGGCGCGCGTGCTGCAATTCGACGTGCGCGAGCGCGCGGTGTGCCGCGAAGTGCTCGAAGCGGACGTGGCGGCGAACGGCCCGTATTACGGCATCGTGTGCAGCGCGGGCGTGACGCGCGACGCCGCGTTCCCCGCGCTCACCGAAGAAGATTGGGACATCGTGATCGAAACCGGTCTCGACTCGTTCTATAACGTGGTCCATCCGTTGACCATGCCGATGGTGCGCGCCCGCAAGGGTGGCCGCATCGTCACGATCGCTTCGGTGTCCGGCGTGATGGGCAATCGCGGCCAGGTCAACTACAGCGCGGCGAAGGCCGGCCTGATCGGCGCGAGCAAGGCGCTCGCCGTCGAACTGGCGTCGCGCAACATCACCGTCAATTGCGTGGCGCCGGGTCTGATCGAGACCGGCATGCTCGATGAAATGCCGCTCGAGCAGGCGCTCAAGACGGTGCCGATGAACCGCGTCGGCCAGCCTGCCGAAGTGGCGTCCGTGGTCAGCTTCCTGATGTCGGATGCGGCCTCGTATGTCACGCGTCAGGTGATCGGCGTCAACGGCGGGATGATCTGATGAAGCGCGTCGTCATTACCGGCATGGGCGGCGTCACGGCGTTGGGCGATAGCTGGGACGTGATCGAAGCGCGCTTGAAGAGCGGCGTGAACGCCGTGCGTCGCATGCCCGAGTGGGATTACTTCGAATCGCTGCATACGCGGCTCGCGTGTCCGCTGCCAGGCTTCACGACGCCCGCGCATTATCCGCGCAAGAAGACGCGTTCGATGGGTCCGGTGTCGATGTACTCGGTGCGCGCCAGCGAACTGGCGCTCGCCGACGCGGGCCTCGCCGACGACGACACCATCAAGGACGGCCGCATGGGCGTCGCGTATGGTTCATCGTCGGGCTCGGTGCAGCCGATCCGCGCGTTCGGCACGATGCTCGAAACCGGCTCGATGAGCGACGTCACATCGAACAGCTACGTGCAGATGATGCCGCATACCACTGCGGTCAACGTCAGCCTGTTCTGGGATCTGAAAGGGCGGATCATTCCGACCTCGTGCGCGTGCGCGTCGGGCAGCCAGGCGATCGGCTACGCGTATGAAGCGATCCAGAGCGGCAAGCAGACGCTGATGCTGGCGGGCGGCGCGGAGGAATTGTCGGGGCCGGCGGTCGCCGTGTTCGACACGCTGTACGCCACCAGCACGCGCAACGACGAGCCGCATCTGACGCCGCGTCCATTCGACGCCGCACGCGACGGCCTCGTGGTCAGCGAAGGCGCGGCCACGCTGGTGCTCGAAGAATACGAGCATGCGGTGGCGCGCGGTGCGCGGATTCACGCGGAGATTGTCGGCTTCGGCTGCAACTCGGACGGCGCGCATATGACCCAGCCGACCGCCGAAACCATGGCGCTCGCGATGCGGCTCGCCCTCGACGACGCGCAACTGCCACCCGAAGCGATTGCGTACGTGAACGCGCACGGCACCTCGACGGATCGCGGCGACATTGCCGAAAGCCATGCGACCGCGCAGACCTTCGGCGCGCGCATGCCAATCAGCTCGCTCAAGAGTTACGTTGGCCACACGCTCGGCGCGTGCGGCGCGCTCGAAGCGTGGTGGACCATCGAGATGATGAAGCGCAACTGGTATGCGCCGACCTTGAACCTGGAGAATGTCGATCCAGGCTGCGCGCCGCTCGATTACATCGTCGGCACGGGCCGCGAAATCGACGCCGAGTATGTGATGAGCAACAACTTCGCGTTCGGCGGCATCAACACGTCGCTGATTTTCAGGCGCGTTCGATGAGCGTCGCGATGCAGCGCGTGGTCGTGACCGGCATGGGCATCGTGTCGTGTCTCGGCAATACGCTCGATGAAGTCTCCGCTGCCTTGCGCGCGGGCCGCTCGCGAATCGAACGGATCGAGGCATGGCGCGAGCGCGGCTTCGGCTCGCAGGTCGCGGCCGTTGCGTCAGTCGCGCATGAGACGCCGTTCGAGCGCAAGCTCGAACGCTTCATGGGCGATACCGCGCGGTTCGCCTGTCACGCAGCGCGCAAAGCGATCAACGACGCCGGGCTCGACCCGGCGCACTTGCGCTCGCCGCGCGCGGGCTCGGTGATCGGTTCGGGCGTCGGCAACATGCTGAGCTACGACGCGGCTATGACTGTCGCCAACACACGCGGCGTCGAGAAGGTGCCGCCCTACGTCGTGCCGCATGCGATGAGCAGCACCGCGTCGGCCAACGTCGCGCAAGTGTTCGGCCTCGAAGGTGTGAGCTACTCGCCGTCGTCGGCGTGCACGACTTCGGCGCTCGCGATCGGCCAGGCGATGCAGCTGATCCAGACCGGCCGCCAGCAGATCGTGCTCGCCGGCGGCAGCGAATCGTTGCACGACAACATGACGCTGATGTTCGACGCGATGGGCGCATTGTCGCGCGGCTTCAACGACACGCCGCAGACGGCATCGCGCCCCTACGACACGGAGCGCGACGGTTTCGTGATCGCATCGGGCGGCGGCGTGCTGGTGCTCGAAGCACTCGATCACGCGCTCGCACGCGGCGCACGGATCTACGCGGAGCTGACGGGATTCGGCGACTGCACGGACAGCGCAGGCATGGTCACGCCGCGCGCGGCGGGGATTGCGCGCGCCATGCGCGGCGCGCTGAACGAAGCGGGCAAGCGGCCCGACTACATCAACACGCACGCACCGTCGACGCCGCTTGGCGACCTGGAAGAACTGCACGCGTTGAAGGAGGTGTTCGGCGCGGCGTTCGACCATCGCGTACCGGCGTTTTCGTCGACCAAGGGCATGACCGGGCATCCGCTTGGCGCTTGCGGCGCGCACGAGGCGATCTACACACTGCTGATGATGCGCGGCGGCTTCATTGCGGGTACGACGGATATCGACACGCCGGAGCCGGCGCTCGACGGCATGCCGCTCGTGCGCACGACGCGCGACGCGCGCATCGGCACGGCGATGTCGGTGTCATACGGGTTCGGCGGCAGTTGCGCGAGTTTGGTGTTCGAAGCATGGCAGGGCGGCTGAAACGGTCGCGACTTTAATAAAACGAGGGTGATAAGAATGAAAAGAACAGGTGTATTGGGTGCGCTGGCAGTCATGGCGCTGACGCTGACGGGTTGCGCCACGCAGGTGAAGTCGCTGCCTCTCGCCGCGGCCGGCGGCGAATCGCGCGGCAACGTGCCGGTGTACTTCGGTCAGCAGGATCACCCGGCGGTCAAGAGCAGGTTGGGCGACGTGTCGTACTCCGTGCGGATCGCGCGCAAGGTCGCCGATCCCGACGACGCCTGCCACGAAGCGCTTGTCGAAGCGGTGCGCAAACTGCGCGCGGCGGCCAACGAACGCCACGCCAATGCCGTGATCCATGTGTCGACGCGTTTTCATAGCAACGAGAGCAACTCGTCGACGGAATTCACCTGCGGCGTGAGTCCAAGCGCCGCCGCGATTGCGGTGAGCGGTCAGCTCGTCGTGCTGGAATCGAACTGAGCCGAACCAGGCTGATTGAAATAGAACTCACAGAGCAACAACAACCACCAAGGAGTCTCAATGAAACGCCATCTGCTGTTTGCTGCATTGTTTGCTTCGTTTGCCACGCTGAGCGCTGCGCCGGCTTTCGCTCGCGATACGGTCAGCTACTTTCCGGTCGAGCAGGCCTTGCAAAGCGAACCGGGCAAAGTGAGCGAAGACATCGGGCTGTATTTCGCGGGCCAGCGCCATCCGGCTGTCGTGAAGACGATAGGCGAATTCGCCACCAACAAGAAGACCAACGCGTTCGGCAAGAGCGATTTGCAAGCCTGCCAGCACGTGTTTCTCTCCGCGGTGATCGAGTTGCAGGAACGCGCGCGCAAGGAAGGCGGCAACGCCGTGATCAACATCAAGAGCAACTACAAGAACGAATTGCGTGAGAGCGCCACCGAGTACACTTGCGGCGCCGGCGCGGTGGTTGCCGGCGTCGCGTTGACGGGCGAAGTGGTGACGCTGCGCAAGTAAGAATGGGTCCGCGCAAATCAGCGCGGAGAAGTGCGCATGCGCGCGAGGTAAGCAGGAAGGCGGTGTACGCCGCCTTGCGCTGTTTTATCGCATCAGGCGCGTGCCTTGCTGCGCATTAACTGGCTTTGACCGCCGCGACATTGACCAGCGTTTCGCGACGCTTGCCGGGTTGCGGATGAGACAGCCCGAGCCGTTCGAACAAACCGAAGTCTTTCGCGCGGCTCCACCAGAGATAGGGCAGGGACACGTTGCGGTCGCTGAAGTGAAAGCCGCCGCGCCGGATCATGTCGAGGTAGCCGTCGGCGCTCTTTTGCACGTGCATCGGATGACGGAACAGCAGCCGGATCACCCACGATTTGATGTACGCGTCGGTGGATTCGGCGAATAGCAACACGCCGCCCGGTTTGAGCACGCGGTGGAACTCGGCGAGCGCGCGGTCCTGCTCGACGAGGTGGTGGAAAGTTTGATGGCAGAACACGATATCGGCGCTTGCGTCGGGCAGCGGCAGTTTCGCGCAGTCGCCGTGCAGCAGTTCGATATCCGCCAGCTTGTCACGGCAGGCGCTCGCGGCCTGAGCGGCAAGCGCCAGCGACGGCTCGTGGAAGTCGATGCCGACAAGGCGGCGCGGCTTGAACGCCTGCGCGAGCAGACGGAAGGAAATGCCCTGGCCGCAGCCGACGTCGACGATCACCGGCGCCTCGGGCAAGGGCGTATCGATCAGGCGTTTGAGGTCGTTGATCGCGACCCGCAGCACATGGTGTTCCCAGGTATAGGTACGCAGGAACCAGATCCCGAAAGCCGTTTCCGGCACGAAAGGCACACTGGATGTTTCGGATGGCGACACGCTGGGCTCCCCGCGAAATGGCGTCTTGCTGTACCCGCCCTGAAGACATCCTTCGAGGCGTTAAAGCGTAGTTGTAACGAGACGTAAGGATGCAGCGAAACGCTGCTCCGGGCAAGCCAAACGATTGAGGCAATTTTGAGTACACATTCTTCAAAGCGCACGACAGTCGATGTCGTGATCATCGGCGCCGGGCCGGCGGGCGCGGTTGCGGCGGCCTTGCTGCGCAAGACCGGGCGCTCCGTGCTGGTGCTGGAACGCCAGCACTTCCCGCGCTTTTCCATCGGCGAGAGCCTGCTGCCGCAAAGCATGGCCTATCTCGAAGAGGCCGGCATGCTGCAGGCCGTAGTCGAAGCGGGCTTCCAGTACAAGAATGGCGCGCATTTCGTGTATCGCGACCAGTCGTCGGCGTTCGACTTCCGCGACAAGCACTCCCCGGGCTGGGGCACCACCTACCAGGTCGAACGCGCGGTATTCGACGACATTCTGATCCGCTGCGCGGCGGAGCAGGGCGCCGAGGTGCGCTTCGGCCACGCGGTGCGCGCGGTTCATACCGGCGCCATACCTTTGGTCGATGTGATCGACGAAGCGGATCACGCGTATCAGATCGAAGCGCGTTTCGTGTTCGACGCAAGCGGCTTCGGCCGCGTGTTGCCGCGCCTGCTGAACCTCGAAGCGCCGACGCGCATGCCCACGCGCGCCGCGATCTTCACGCACGTGCAGGACGGCATTCCATTCGGCGTGACCGACCGCAACAAGATTTGCGTGGCGACGCACCCGGAGCACCGCGACGTGTGGTTCTGGATGATTCCGCTGGCGGGCGGACGTTCGTCGGCGGGGTGTGTCGCCGAGGCGAGTTTTCTCGACGTGCCGGATGCGGAGCGCGACGCGAAGCTGCGCGCGCTGATCCAGCAGGAGCCGACGCTGAATCGTTTGATCGGCAACGCGCCGTTCCTGATGCCGGTCCGCCACATCGGCGGCTATGCGGCGAACGTGGAGCGTCTGCATGGGCCGGGTTACGCGCTGCTCGGCAATGCGGGCGAGTTTCTCGATCCGGTGTTTTCGTCCGGCGTGACGATTGCGTTGCGCTCGGCGCATCTCGCGGTGGAAACCTTGAATCGTCAACTGGACGGCGAACAGGTCGACTGGTCGGCCGCTTACGACGTGCCGTTGCGCAAGGGCATCGATACGTTCCGCGCTTTTGTGGAGCGCTGGTATTCGGGTGCGTTGCAGGACATTATTTTCTATCCGGAGCAGACGCCGTCGATTCGCCGCATGATCAGTTCGGTGCTGGCGGGTTATGCGTGGGATGAGTCGAACCCATATGTCGCCGATCCGGTGCGGCGGTTGAATGCGTTGCATGAGGTGTGCATGCAGCAGCGTTGATAAGGCTGTGCGGCGCGGGCTGCACGGTAGGCACGAATTAGGCACGAATTAGGCACGAATTAGGCACGAATTAGGCACGAATTAGGCACGAATAAAAACGGCGCTTCGTTATCGAAGCGCCGTTTTTTGCGTATGAATCGAAAACAACTGTTAACGAATAATTTCAGGATGAGCGTCGATCCTTAGCATTGGACTTCCATCAAAAGAAGGAGACACGCGAATGCCTGCATATGATCGATTCAGCGCTGCCAACTATGTTAACTCCCACGCAGCACCGATGAGCACGGGACACTGCGCGAGGTTCGTGCGGTTGGCGATAGAGAGAGGCGGAATCGTCATTGAGCGAACACGCGACGCGAAAGACTATGGACAATCTTTGATCAGCGCCGGGTTTTATGAAGTCAATTTCGCCTACCTTCAAAAGGGAGACGTCGTTGTGATTCAGCCAATTGCAAACCATCCCGCGGGGCACATGGCAATGTTCGATGGGCAAATCTGGGTGTCGGACTTCAAGCAATATTACGGGCTCTACCCGAACCAGCAATACCGGACTGCTCAGCCGCCATACAAAATCTACCGCCACAACTGAACAGAGATCATGAAAAAATATCTGGCAGTGTTAAGCCTCGTCCTAAGCATGGTGCTTGGCGTGCTTTTTCACCCGGTGGCTATGGCGCACGGAGACCCGGTCACGCCTGAGGCAAGTGCGACAGCTTTTTACACGTGGTACATCAAGCGCGATTCGGAAAATCGAGGTTTTCCCTTGTTGGATAAAGAAATCTATCGATACGTGGCAAAGCCGACGGTCGATTTCTTGCGCGCGGAGTACAAAGCAAACAAGTTCGCTGGAGACAGCGATCCGTTCACGAAAGTTCAGGATTACGACGAGAAGGACTGGGCCGCACACATTGAAGCGCGCCCAGCCCTGATGTTCGGCGATACTGCTGTTGTTCCGGTCGTCCTTGGACGTGACACCAAGGCCACGCTTCAGACGGTCTTGGCGTTTATGCGAAAACAACCTGACGGTCAGTGGAAAGTCATCAAAGTCGACGACCTCGGCGGTTACGAATAGCTATTCCGGGTGGTGAGCGCGTAGACCACGGCTAACTGCGCTATCAGGGGCATAGACCAATAAAAACGGCGCTTCGTTATCGAAGCGCCGTTTCATCATTCAGCCGCGTCAATCAAGCAGATCAAGCCGCGATCCTCGCTGCGCCCGATGATGCAGCCTGCCGCGCATCATCACGACGGTGCACGCGCTTGCCGGCCACATACGTCTCATAGATCGCGCGATCGTCGCCGAGCAGCGCGAACGCGAACAGCAACTCTTCCAGCGTTTCAGTGCGCGCGGTGCGGCGCGCGAGCAGCGGCGTTGCGCTCGGATCGAGCACGACAAAGTCCGCTTCCGACTTCGGCTTCAGCGTGCCGACCTTGTCCGCCAGATCGAGCGCTTCGGCCGCGCCGGCGGTAGCGAGGTAGAACATGCGCGTGGCCGTCAGATGATGGCCGCCCAGCCGCGCCACCTTGTGCGCCTCGTTCATGGTCTGCAGCATCGAGAACGACGTGCCGCCGCCGACGTCCGTGGCCAGTGCGACCGGCATGCCGGCGGCATCGGCCTTGTCGAAATCGAACAGGCCGCTGCCGAGGAACAGGTTCGAGGTCGGGCAATGCGAGGCGACTGTGCCGGTTTGCGCCATGCGCTTGCGGTCTTCCTCGTCGAGGTGGATGCAGTGGCCGTACACGGCGCGACGGCGCAGCAGACCGTAGTGATCGTAGATGTCCAGATAGCTGCGGTGGCCCGGGAACAGATCGGCGACCCATTTCACTTCGTCGTGATTTTCCGCGACGTGGCTCTGGATGAAGATGTCCGGGTTCTTGCCCGCCAGCACGCCACACGCTTCCAGTTGCGCTTCGGTCGAAGTCGGCGCGAAACGCGGCGTGAGCGCGTACATCTGGCGGCCGCGATTGTGCCAGCGGCCGATCAACTCGGCGCTGTCGTCATAGCCCGATTGCGCGGTGTCGCGCAGGAATTCGGGGCAGTTGCGGTCCATCAGCACCTTGCCGGCCACCATGCGCAGATTGCGCGCTTCGCTCTCGGTGAAAAGCGCGTCGGCCGATTCCTTATGGACTGTGCAATACACGAGCGCGGTGGTCGTGCCGCACGCCAGCAGTTCGTCGACGAAGAAGCTCGCGGTGTCGCGCGCGTAGGCCGGATCGGTGAAGCGGCGCTCGGTCGGGAACGTGTACGTTTCGAGCCACGGCAACAAACCCGGCGCCGGCGAGGCAATCATGTCCGTCTGCGGATAGTGAATGTGCGTATCGATGAAACCCGGCACGATCAGCTTGTCGCGCATTTCCTGCACTTGCGTACCGGGCGCGAGTTGCGGCGCGAGGGCGGCATACGCGCCCGCCGCAACGACATGACCGTCTTCGACGATCAACAAACCGTCTTCGTTGAAGACCGCCGCGTTGGGCGATTGCGCGGGATCGCCGTTGAAGGTCAGCAATTGCGCGCGGAATGCCGCTTGGGCCGATTGGGCTGCTTTTGCCGGGTTGGCAGATTGAGTCATGGAAAAACCGTCTCCGATTGTGGAAAGCTGCACAGTCCGGACGACGGTTAACACCTCGGCTCACTCATGAGCCCGTGCCGCCGCCGGCTGCGATATCTCGGCCCGTCAGTGCGGACCGCTTGGGTGCCAGTGCGCGTCGAGCTTCGCGATCAGTTCGCTGCGTTGCTCGGGCGTGACGAACGACGCTTCGAAGCTGTTGCGGATGATCGTGTAGACCTCGGCATCGTTGAGCTTCAACGCGTCGATGGTGGCGAAATAATTGGCGTTCACGTAGCCGCCGAAGTAAGCGGGATCGTCGGAATTCACCGTGACGGCCACGCCGCGATCGAGCAGGTCCTTCAGCGTGTGCTTGGTCAGGTCGTCGAACACGCACAGCTTCAGGTTCGACAGCGGGCACACGGTCAGCGCGACGCGTGAATCGGCCAGACGCGTGACGAGTGCCGGATCTTCGATGCTGCGCACGCCGTGATCGACGCGGTCCACTTTCAGCAGATCGAGCGCTTCATAGATATACGAGGGCGGGCCTTCTTCGCCGGCGTGCGCCACGAGTTTGAGGCCGAGCGCGCGGGCTTTCGCGAAAACGCGCTCGAACTTTGAAGGCGGATGGCCGCGTTCCGACGAATCGAGACCGACGCCGATCAGGCGATGCTTGTATTGCTCGAACAACGGCCGCGCTTCTTCGAAGGTGGCGAGCGCGTCTTCTTCGGACAGATGGCGCAGGAAGCACAGAATCAGCTTGCTCGTCATGCCGCGCTTTTCTGCGTCGGCGAGTGCGCGTTCGATGCCCGCCACGACGGTCGCGATCGGCACGCCGCGTTCGGTGTGCGTCTGCGGGTCGAAGAAGATTTCGCTGTGAATCACGTTGTCGGCGAGGCAGCGCTCGACATAGGCCATCGTCATGTCGTAGAAGTCCTGCTCGTGCAGCAGCACGCTCGCGCCCGCATAGTAGATGTCGAGGAACGATTGCAGATCGGTGAACGCGTATGCGGCGCGCAGGGCGTCGATCGAGTCGTACGCGAGCTTCACGCCGTTGCGCTCGGCGAGCGCGAAAATCAGTTCGGGTTCGAGCGAACCTTCAATATGGATGTGCAACTCGGCCTTCGGTGCCAGCGCGGTTTTTTCGGCCAGCGGCGTGGGGGTAACAGTCGTTGTAGTCATGGTCGGTCAGGAGTTTGTTGAATCGCTTTTGGAGTCTTCGCGCGCCGGATGCGTGAGCGTTGTGTCGAACACGCGCCGCTCATCAAACCGTCTGCGTGGCGTGATGCACGCCCGCGTTCTGCTCGACGGCCTGAAGCACCTGCGCCGCCGCCGAGATCGCGATGATCTCCGGCGACTTGTCGACGATGCCGTCCACGCCGAGCGGGCACTTCATCCGCGCGATCAGCGACGGATCGATCCCGCGCGCGGCCAGCCGGTGTTCGAACTGCTTGCGCTTGCTATGCGAGCCGATCATGCCGAAGAACGCGAAGTCGCCACGCCGCAGAATGCGCTCGGCCAGTTCGAGATCGAGCGCATGGTTGTGCGTCATCACGATGAAGTACGTATTCGGCGCGGCCTGGTCGATGGCTTCGTCGGGGGCGTCGTTCGGGTCGATCTTCACGTTCGGCGCATGCAGCGTTTCGGCGGGCGGAAATTGCGCGTCGCGTTCGTCGACCCAGCGAACCGCGCACGGCAGCGTGGCGAGCACGCGAACCAGCGCGGCGCCCACGTGGCCGGCGCCGAACAGCACGACCGAGAAGTCGCCTGGCGCGATGGTTTCGGTGAGCAGCGCGCCGCTGTCGTCGAAACCGGCGCCGTCCCACAGCAGGCAGTCGGCGGCGTCGACGCCCGGCTCGGGGTCGGACAGCATCACCGCATCCGGTGCGGGGCCGAATGATACGCTACGCACCGTCGACTGGCCCGCGGCCACGCGCTTCGCGAGCGTCGTGATCCAGCCGAGGTCGCCCACATCGAGCCGCTCGAATGCGAGAATCACCGCGCCGCCGCAGCATTGGCCGAGACTCGGGCCGAGCGCGAAACGCTCCAGCCGGCGCATATGCGGTGAGCGCATGCCGTCGCGCAGCACCTGGCGCGCGGTCTCGATCGCCTTCCATTCGAGGTGTCCGCCGCCAATGGTATGTTTCGCCGAATCGCGCGTGACGATCATCTTGGTGCCGGCTTCGCGAGGCGCCGAACCTTCGACGCGCGCGACCGTCACCAGCACGGCGGCGTCACCGTGCGCGAGCAGTTGTTGCAGGTCAGGCAGCCAGGCTTGCATCCGGCGTTCTCCATGCGTGGCCGCGCGGGGTGTCCGTGCGGCTGGTTGAGTGTGGCCTGGCGCGTTCGTGTCGCGTCAGGCCGTGGGGTTATCTTTTCACGCGGTCGTGTCGGTCGTCGCGGGTTCCGTTGCCGGCGGGGGCGCGGACGGCGGCTGCAAGGCGTCCAATGCGTCGAGAATCGCTTCGGGCGTGGCCGGCGCGCGCAACTGCGGCGCCTCCTGCGCATCCGGCACCGCGGCCGCGATCGCGTCGCGAATCGCCAGAAACACCGAGAATGGCAACAGCAACGGCGGCTCGCCGACGGCCTTCGAGCGGAACACGGTCGGCTCGGCGTTGCGGTTCTGATAGAGCTGCACGTGGAACGCGGCGGGCGTGTCGCTGACCGCGGGAATCTTGTAGGTGGACGGCGCGTGCGTCATCAGGCGGCCGTCACGGTTCCACCAGAGTTCTTCGGTGGTGAGCCAGCCCATGCCCTGAATGAAGCCGCCTTCCACCTGACCGATGTCGATGGCCGGATTGATCGATTGCCCGGCGTCGTGCAGCACGTCCGCTCGCACCAGTTTCCATTCGCCGGTCAGCGTATCGATCACGACTTCCGAGACCGCCGCACCATACGCGAAGTAATAAAACGGGTGACCGGTCAGCGTTTTCGCATCCCAATGCACTTTCGGCGTGGTGTAGAAACCGTCCGACCACAACTGCACGCGCGCCAGATACGCGGCGCCGACCAGCTGTTCGAACGGCATCGCGCCACCGTTCACCGACACTTCGCCGTTGGCGAATTGCACGTCGTTCGCCGTGCCGCCGAGTTGTTTGGCGACGAGTTCAGCGAGCCGCGCGCGAATCGTTTTTGCCGCGGCTTCGGCCGCTTTGCCGTTCAGATCGCTGCCGGTGGAAGCCGCGGTTGCCGACGTGTTCGCGATCTTGGAAGTATCGGTTGCCGTGACCCGCACGCGCGAGAGCGGCAAGCCGAACTCGTTGGCGACCACTTGCGCGACTTTGGTGTTGAGCCCTTGGCCCATTTCCGTGCCGCCATGATTGACGAGCACCGAGCCGTCTTTGTACACGTGCACCAGCGCGCCAGCCTGATTCAGAAACGGCACGTTGAACGAAATGCCGAACTTCACCGGCGAAAACGCGATGCCGCGCTTGAGCACCGGACTGCCTGCATTGAACGCCGCGATCGCTTTGCGGCGCGCGCGATAGTCGCTGGTGCCGAGCAGTTCATCGGTCAGCGGCGCGATGATGTTGTCCTCGACGCGCTGTCCGTACGGCGTCGTATCGCGCTCGCCGATGCCGTAGTAGTTGGCGAGGCGCACGTCGAGCGGATCGCAGTTCAACTGACGCGCGATGCTGTCGAGCATCACTTCCATCACGAGCGCGCCTTGCGGACCGCCGAAGCCGCGAAACGCGGTATTCGATTGCGTGTTGGTCTTGCAGCACAGCGCGACGATGTCGACATCGGACAGGTAGTACGCGTTGTCGAAATGGCAGACGGCGCGCGTGGCGACCGCGCCGGAGAGATCAGCGGAATAGCCCGCGCGCAACGCGATTTCGACGCGCGCGCCGAGAATGCGACCGCTGTCGTCGAAGCCGGCTTCGTACGCGTAGACCGCGTCGTGGCGCTTGCCGGTGATCATGAAATCGTCGTCGCGGTCGGCGCGCAGTTTGACCGGGCGGCGCAGCAGTTTCGCGGCGAGTGCGGCCACGCAGGCGAACACTGCCGATTGCGATTCCTTGCCGCCGAAGCCGCCGCCCATGCGGCGGCATTCGCACACCACATTGTGCTGCGGCCAGTCGAGCATATGCGCGACCACCTGCTGCATCTCGCTCGGGTGCTGCGTCGAACTGTAGACGAGCATGCCGTCCAGTTCCTTCGGCACCGCGTATGCAATCTGGCCTTCCAGATAGAACTGTTCCTGCCCGCCGACTTCGAACGTGCCGCTGATCCGGTTCGGCGCTGCGGCAATCTTTGCATCCGGCTCGCCGCGTTTCAGATGCAGCGGCGGCAGCACGAACTGCTTCGCGGCTTTGGCCTCGGCGGGTGTGAGGATGGCTTCGAGCGGTTCGTAGCGGATCACGTCGTCGCTCTTTGCGAGCGCGGCGGCACGGCGGGCGAGGTCATGGCTTTCGGCGATCACGGCGAACACCGGTTGGCCGAGGTACAGCACGTCATCGACGGCGAGAATCGGGTCGTCGTGCAGCACCGGGCCGCAATTGTTCTCGCCGGGGATGTCTTCCGCGGTCAGCACGGCGATCACGCCCGGTGCTTTCCTGACCGCGTCCAGATCCATCGACACGATCCGCGCATGCGCATGCCGCGACAGGCCGAGCGCCGCGTGCAGCGTGCCTTGCAGTTCGGGCACGTCGTCCGTGTAGGTCGCTTCGCCGCTCACGTGCAGCGCGGCCGATTCATGCGGCAGCGACACGCCGATGGCCGCGTCGCTTGCGTGTGCGACGTGCCTCGCGGCATGTTCGACAAAAGCATCGGTACGGTTCATCACGACGGCTCCTTCGCAACGGCGGCGTCCGGCGCGCCGGCTTCGAACGCGAACGCATTCACGTCGAAGAGCGCGAGCGGCGCGTCATCGCGCGTTTCGAGGTGGAAGCGCCAAAGCACGTTGCGCGCCACCTTCAGTCGATACGCGCTCGACGCGCGCATGTCGGTGAGCGGCTGGTAATCGGCGACGAGCGCATTCATGGCTTGCCGCGCGGTGCTTTCGTCCCAGCTTGCGCCATTCAGCACGGCTTCGGTCTGCGCGGCCCGCTTCGGCGTGGCCGCCATGCCGCCGAACGCGATGCGGGCTTGCTGAATCACGCCGTCTTCGCCGAGGTGCAGCGCGAACGCCGCGCAAACGGCCGAGATGTCCTGGTCGTAGCGCTTCGACACCTTGTAGGTGCGAAAGCGCAGATTGCCGGCCGGCCGCGGCACGCGCAGCGCCGCGACGAATTCGCCGGCCGCGAGCGCGGTCTTCTGGTAGCCGAGGTAAAAGGCGTCGAGCGGCAGCGTGCGCGTTTTTGGGCCGTGACGCAGCACGACTTCGGCGCCGAGCGCGAGCAGCGCCGGCATCGAATCGCCGATCGGCGAGCCGTTCGCGACGTTGCCGCCAAGCGTGCCGGCATTGCGGATCGGTAGCGACGCGAAACGCGTCCACAGTTCGGCGAGTTCGGGGTAGTCGACGGCGAGTGCCGCATACGCCTCTTCGAGCGTGACGGCGGCGCCGATCGTCAGCGTCTGCGCATCGCGCTCGATCGTCTTCAATTCGGCGACGTTGCCGATGTACAGAATGTCGCCGAGATCGCGGAATTGCTTGGTGACCCACAGGCCCACGTCGGTGCTCCCGGCCAGCAGTCGCGCGTGCGGATGGTCGGCGCGGAGTCTGGCGAACGCATCGACCGAGATCGGCGCATAAAAGGTGGGTGAACCGAACGCGGCGCCGCGCGTGTCGGGCGCACAATAATCGAAGGTGTCGCGCCGTTGCAGTTCGCGCAGGTGATCCGCGACGGCCTTGCGGTCGAGCGTCACGCGCGGGTATTGCGGATAGTCAAACATTTTCTGCGACGCGTCGACGATCGGCCGGTAGCCGGTGCAGCGGCACAGATTGCCGGAGAGCGCGGCGTTGATCTCATCGCGGGTGGGCAGGCCGGCGGCGGCCGGCTGGTTTTCATACAGCGCCCACATCGACATCACGAAACCGGGCGTGCAGAAGCCGCACTGCGAACCGTGGCAATCGACCATGGCCTGTTGCACGGGGTGCAGGGCGCCGTCGGCGGCGCGCAGGTCTTCGACGGTGAAGAGCGCCTTGCCATCGAGCGTCGGCAGGAACTGGATGCAGGCATTGACCGCTTTCAGCGCGAGGCCACCGTGCGCGTCCAGTTCGCCGATGACCACCGTGCAGGCGCCGCAGTCGCCTTCCGCGCAGCCTTCTTTCGTGCCGGTGCAATGCAGATCTTCGCGCAGGTGCTGAAGCACGGTGCGCGACGCAGGCACGCCCTCAACCTCACGGACGGACCCCTGGTGATAAAAGCGGATGGTTTGCGTTGTCATGGCGAATCCGAAAGACAGTGCGGACCGGGCGCGCGTTACGCATGGGGTCGCGCCGAAGCCGGCCTCGCGCACGTAGATCGCCATCCAGTTCCGAAGATAGCATTACCTTGTCCCAAAAAGATTTCCCATCTCGCATGAAGCTTATTCGGATGCGGTCATGAGATAAGTACGATTCGCGCCAGGGCGGGAAGTTGCGTGAGCCGGCGGAAGTCTGAAAGCCAGACGGGATGGGGCGTTTCGGGGGAAAGAGATGGTCTGGCGGGCCAGAAACGGCGTGGCTTGGGGACGAAAAAAAGCCGGATTTCGCGCCGTCGCGTTCGGCGGCACAAAATCCGGCTTTAGTCGTTCAGGGTGGTGAACGCGGGGCGGCAGAACGCCGGTCAGGCAATCCGGCGGCGGTTGCGAACCAGCGTCAGCGCCAAGGGGATGAAAGCGACCACGAACGCGACCAGCGACCATTGCGGCAGCGTCAGGCCCAGGATGGGCGGATAGGCCGTCTCACACAGCCCGGCAACCTTGAACACGCCCGGCAGCCAGTGCGCGGGCGGCAAACTGTCGACCAACGGCTGCAGTGCGTCGAAGCCACAGCTAAAGCCCGGATTCGCCTGAACATACACATGACGCGCGGCCGTGACGATGCCGGCCAGCGCCGACAAGGCCGCCAGCACTTCCAGCAGACGCACGCCGCGCCAGTGGTTGAAACGCGCGCCGAGGAACGCGAAGATCGCGATCAGCAGGAAGAAATACCGTTGGATGATGCACAACGGGCACGGGTCTTCGTGCAGAAAATACTGCAGATACAGCGCGCCGCCCACGAGGGCAACGCAGATCAGGCCAAGCAGAACCAGCAGGGAGCGCTCGCGGCGCAGCATTGCAGTGTCGTTATTCATGGATCGTGTGGCTGTCTCGAAACGGAAAGGGCGGGTGCCCGCGATTCTAGCGCGAACCCCCGCCCTGCCGCTTATCCTGCTTTTACGGCGTATTTCCCGATCGAGCGCGTTGGCGTTGCTCGGTCAGCGAATCGCCTTGAGCACCGCTTCGGCGCCGCGGCCGATGGCTAGCAGCGCGTCGTCGGCGTGCGGCGCGCCGGCCAGCATCAGGCCGACCGGCGCGTCGCCGCGCAGATGGCACGGCAGCGATAGCGCGCAGGTGTCGAGGAAGTTGAACACGCTCGGGTTGCGCAGGATCAAGGCGTTGGTGCGGCCGAAGGCGTCATCGTCGTCGACCAGATCGGCGACGCGCGGCGGCACCACCGGCACCGTGGGCGCGACGACCGCGTCGAAACGTTGCCACAGCGTGCGGGCGGCTTCGGCCAACATCGCCTCGCGTTCGGCGAGCAGGTCCAGATAGTCGGCGGCGCTGGCCGGCTGGCCCTTCAGAATGCGCACCAGCACACGCGGATCATATTGCTCGCGATGCTTTTCCAGCAACGGACGATGCCACGCGTACGCTTCGATCGGCGAGAACCCGAAGCGGTTGATCTCAGGCAAACGGTCGAGCGGCGCGAACCGCACTTCGCTGACGATCGCACCAGCCGCTTCCAGATGCTTGAGCGCCGTGTCGATTGCCGCGGCGACCGCCGGCTCGACGCCGTCGGTAACGAAATTGGTGAGCACACCGAGGCGCACGCCTTCCAGCGGCCGGGCGGCCGGAATGCGCGGCTCGAGCCCGGCCAGCATGCGGTCCACCAGCGCGCAGCACGCCACCGAAACGCCGATCGGCCCGAACGAATCGAGGGTCGTCGAAAGCGGCACGCCGCCCTGTTTGGGAATCCGGTCGGCGGTCGGTTTGAAGCCGGTCAGGCCGCACAGGGCAGCCGGAATGCGGATCGAGCCGCCGGTGTCGGTGCCGAGCGCAACGGCCGCCATGCCGTCCGCAACGGAAGCCGCCGCGCCCGACGACGAGCCGCCCGAAATCCGCTCATCGCCTTTCACACCGCGCTGGTACGGTGACAGCGGATTGCCGTAGTGCGGGTTCAGGCCAAGTCCGGAAAACGCGAACTCGCTCATATTGGTCCGGCCGACGAGCACCGCGCCCGCCCGCTTCAAACGCGCGACCGCGACGGCGTCCGCCTTGGCGGCGGGGGCGTCGGCGAGCACGGTGGAACCGGCGCGGGTCGGCTGGCCTTCAATATCGAACAGGTCTTTGACCGACACCGGAATCCCTGCGAGCGGCGAGAGGAGGGTGCCGGCGGCGCGCAGACGGTCATGCGCGTCGGCGGCGGTGCGAGCGCTGTCGGCGTCGACATGCATGAAGACGGCGGCGCCCTGGCCGGCCGGATCGGCGATCCGTTCGAGCGCGGTCTCGACAAGCGCGCGGCTCGTGGTGCGTCCGGCGGCGAGGTCGGCGGCAAGCTGGGCTAGCGGCGGAAAGGGCGTGAATTCAGTGGCCATGATGTCGGTAGAAATCCGGTTGAACCGGGCGAAGCCGGTCGTTGGGCTAAATGCGTGAGCCTGGATGGGCGGGCTCGAATGCGCTCGATCAGATGCGACTAATCAGATGCGGTTGAAAAGCGTGGCGCGGAACGCTTCGATATGTTTTTGCACGGATTGGCGCGCGCCTTCGGCGTCGCGTTCGCGCAGCAGGCCAAACAGTTCGAGATGTTCCTCGTGCACGTCCTCCAGATGATGCGGCTCGGACAGCGAAATGAACCAGAAGCGCAGCGAGCGCTCATGCAGCCCGCGCAGGATGTCGGCGAGCACCGGGTTGCGCGAGGCGGCCGAAATCGCCAGATGAAACTCGCGGTCGATATCCATCATGCCTTCGATATCGTGCGCGGCGACGCACACGGCCGAGCGGTCCAGCAGCGCCTGCATCGCGTCATAGTCGTGCTGTTGCGCGTGGCGTGCGGCCAGTTCGACGCAGTAGCTTTCGTTCACGAGACGCACGTCGATGATCGCCAGCACGTCGTCGAGCGAAACCGGGCGGACCATGATGCCCTTGCGCGGCATGATGGTCAGCATGCCTTCGTGCACCAGCCGATGCAGCGCCTGATGAACCGGCGTCCTGCCGATGCCGGTCAGCGCCATCAGTTCCGCTTCGTTGAGCACCTCGCTCGGCCGCAGGCGCATGGTGATGATCTCGCGCTTGACGAACGCATACGCCTGCTCGGCGAGACTCGCGGCGGCGGTCGCGCGGGCGGGCGTGGAAGGGCGGGCGGTCTGCAAAAGCGTCATGTGAAGTGGCAGCGGACAATGTCGTCCGCATTGTAGAGCAAGGTTTTGCGCGCGCGACGCGGGCCGGCTGCGCGCCGCGGCTGGTGGGCGATCAGCCCGCGCTCTCCAGACGCGGCGCGCATGGAACGCGGTCCCGCGCTCGCTTTCGTTTCGCACGACGCGCGTATTCTCCGCAGGCGCGTCGCCAGATCGCGTCCATCGCCGTCTGTCAGGCGCGGCTCGGCGCGACCGCCGCCGCATGCTGCACCTTGACGCGCGGCATCATCAGCGTAACCAGCCCGCCGACGATCAGCGCCCCCGCGATCAACACAAGCCCGAACGTCACGCTCTGCGTCGCGTCCTTGACGATGCCGAGCACATACGGGCTCACATACCCCGCGAGATTCGCAATCGAGTTGATCACCGCGATTCCGGCGACCGCGGCCGTGCCTTGCAGGAAGGTTGTCGACATCGACCAGAAAATGCCGAAGCCCGCGAGAATGCCGATGTACGCGATCGACAAACCGGTGACGGCGAGCGGAATGGAGTTGGTTACCGAGGCGCTGCCGAGCAAACCCGCCGCGCCGATGAAGCAGCACACGGCGTAGTGCCAGCGCCGCTCGCCGGTGATGTCCGACGAGCGCCCGATCAGGATCATGCCGATGCCCGCCGCGAGATACGGAATTGCCGTGACGAAACCGTTGGTGACGAGGTTCGTCACGCCGAGATCCTTGACGATCTGCGGCAGCCAGAACGAAAAGCCCGCATTGCCGGTGACGAGGCAGAAATAGATCAGCGTGAGCAGCCAGAAGCGGCCCGAGCGCAACGCCACGGCGAGGCTATGCTCGGCGCCGGCCGCTGCGGCCGCGCTGTTTTCCCGCGCAAGACGGCCGAGAATCACGCGCTTTTCCTCCTCGCTCAACCAGGCGGCTTCGGCGGGCGTGTTGCGCAACACGGCGAGCGCCCAGAAGCCGGCGAGGATCGACGGAATGCCTTCGATCAGGAACATCCACTGCCAGCCGCGCAAGCCGTGCGCTTCATGCAGCGCCGACATCAGAAAGCCCGACAACGGCGCGCCGATGATGCCGGCCACCGGAATCGCCGCCATGAACACGGCGACCATGCGCGCGCGGCGGTCCGACGGAAACCAGAAGGTCAGATAGAGCACCACGCCCGGCACCAGCCCGGCTTCGGCGACGCCCAGGAAAAAGCGCAGCATGTAGAACATCGTTTCCGTACGTACGAACATCATCAGACACGACAGCAGGCCCCACAGCATCGTGATGCGGGCGATCGTGGCGCGCGCGCCGAACTTCTTCAGCAGCAGATTGCTCGGCACTTCGAACACGAAGTAGCCGAAGAAAAAGATCCCCGCGCCGAGTCCGTACGCCGCGTTCGACAAGCCGAGGTCGCCGGTGAACTGCAGCTTCGCATAACCGATGTTGACGCGGTCCAGATACGACAGCACGTAGACGAGAAACAGGAACGGCATGATGCGCCAGGTGATTTTGCGCAGGGCGGCGGCTTCGAGCCAGGCGTCGGAAGACGCGTCGGCGGCGGATAGCGAAGGGGAGCTCATGAATGCCTCATTCGACGATAGGTAGCGCGCGCACGCGATAGGCGTGGCGCAGCGTGCGGTTCAGGATGGGATCGTGCAATTCGAGTTCGAGCGCATCGCCGTCGGCCATGCCGACGATGCCGCCCTGTACCGCCAGCGTGCCGCAGAACATCGCCGCGCCTTGCGCGAGCGGCGCGCGCGTGAGCAGATCGGCGGCCGGCAGCAGCGATGCCACGCTGCCCTGCTGATAGACGCGACGCTCGCCGGTGCGGGTGACTGCGAAGGCGCGTAGCTCAAGCTGGTCCCAGTGGCCGGCCACATCGTCGAAACGCCAGGCGTCGCGCGCCAAGGGTTTCGGGCAGACCTGTTTGGAGACGGTCACGCCGTAGGCCTCGACTTCGCGGTCGGTGTGATCCGAACCCACGGTGACGAGCAAGCCCGTCTTTGTCTGCACCAGCACGCATTCGGCTTCGCCGCTCGACTTCACGCCGACCACGTCGATCAGCTCGGCCTGTGTCAGCAGTTCCGCGCCGAGGCGGTAAAAGCACGGCGTGGTGGACGGCCGCTTCACGCCGAGTTCAGCCAGTTCGGCGATGTGATGCTCGATCGCGGCCTGATCGCGCCCAGCCCAGCCGGCAATGGTCAGGCGATTCACCTCGGCGATCGCGGCGCAGCTACCGCCGGAACGGTCTACAACATTGAAGGACACCTGCTGCATTACTCAACTCCAGAGAAAATATTCTGCAAATATTATTGTGATATTTCACAGGAGTCCAGCACGCCAAAAACATTCTTGCGGACGCCGCGGGTGAGGGGCGCGGCTTGCCGCCAATGCCATTTCTTCGAGCGCCGACGTGCGGCGGGGTGCCGCGTTCCTTTGCTAAACTGCGTTTTCAATATTACTTTTTGTAAGGGACGTATCCATGCACCATGGCATCGGCTTCATTCAGGACCTGGCGGTCGTGATGGCGCTCGCCGGCGTCGTCACCGTGCTGTTCCATCGCCTGAAACAGCCGGTGGTGCTCGGCTACATCGCGGCCGGCGTGATCATCGGGCCGTACACGCCGCCGTTCCAGTTGATCCACGACGAGCAGACCATCCAGACGCTCGGCGAACTCGGCGTGGTGTTCCTGATGTTTTCGCTCGGCCTCGAATTCAGTCTGCGCAAACTCTTCAAGGTCGGCGCGACGGCGATCGTCGCGGCGCTCTCCGAGATCGTGCTGATGCTATGGATCGGCTACGAGATCGGCAGCGCGTTCGGCTGGAGTTCGATGGATTCGCTGTTCCTCGGTGCGATCCTCGCGATCTCGTCGACCACCATCATCGTCAAGGCGCTCTCCGAACTGGGCCTGAAGCGCGAGAGTTTCGCTCAACTGGTGTTCGGCATTCTGATCGTCGAGGACATTCTCGCCATCGCCATGCTGGTGCTGCTGTCGGGCATTGCGCAGACGGGGCAGTTGAGCGCGGGCGTCGCCGTGGTCACGCTCGGCAAGCTGCTGCTGTTCATGACGGTGTCGCTGGTGGTCGGCATTCTGGTCGTGCCACGCGCGTTGAACTACGTGGCGCGCGCGAAGAGCGACGAGATGCTGCTCGTCTCCGTGCTGGGCTTCTGCTTCGGTTTTTGTCTGCTGGTCGTGAAGCTCGACTACAGCATCGCGCTCGGCGCGTTCCTGATCGGCGCGATCATGGCCGAATCGCGCCATCTGCATCGGATCGAGCATCTGATCGCGCCGCTGCGCGACGCCTTTTCCGCGATCTTCTTCGTGACGATCGGGTTGATGCTGAACCCGGCCGTGCTGGTCGACTACGCATGGCCGATCGCGGTGATCACGGTGGCGGTGATCGTCGGCAAGATCGTGTCGTGCGGGCTCGGCACCTTTCTCGCCGGTAAGGACGGCCGCACGGCGATGCGTGTCGGCATGACCGTTTCGCAGATCGGCGAGTTCTCGTTCATCATCGCGTCGCTCGGCTTGACGCTGAAGGTGACCAGCGCGTTTCTATATCCGATCGCGGTGGCGGTGTCGGCGTTGACCACGTTGTTCACGCCGTATCTGATCCGCGCGGCCGATCCGCTGACGCAGCGCCTCGGTCACGCCATGCCGCGCACGCTCGCGAACGTATTCGGCATGTACGGGCAATGGTTGCGCAGCTTGAGCACGGGAAGCGGCGAACCCACGCTGTTCAGCATGACGCGGCGGATCATTTTGCAGATCGCCGTCAATCTGGCGCTGGTCGCCGCGATATTTTTGATCGTGACGTATAGCGCGCCTTATACCAGTGCGTGGCTCGCACATTGGGTGAGTTCGGAGCCGATGCAACGCGTGGTGCTATGGAGCGTCGCGCTGGTCGTGTCGCTGCCGTTTCTCGTCGCCGTGTATCGCAAGCTCAAGTCGCTTGCCTTGCTGCTTGCCGAGGTCAGCGTGCAACCGGCGACGGCGGGGCGCTTCACGAGCGCGATCCGCTACACGATCTCCGATCTGGTGCCGGTGGTCTCGATGGTCGGCGTGTTTCTGCTGGTCGCGGCGCTTTCGGGCGGCATTCTGCCGCCGACCGGCCTGCTCGGCGCGGTGCTGGTTTGCGCCGCATTACTGCTCGCGCTGGTGTGGCGCTGGTGCGTGAAAATCCACGCGGCCATGCAGATCGCCTTGCGTGAGACGTTCGAAGAGCAGCCGGATCCTTGAGTCAGACTTGCCTCGCGGTTCTCCGGGCCGAACTCCGCGGGGCGCCCGCGACAATGTGAGCAATTGTGTGCGGGTTTGCGGCGCTTGGCTCGCTAGCGGATAATCAGGGCATATTCATTCGTTCGCGTGGAAGGCGCCTGTCTGACTGTCATGAGCGAAAACAAACCTGAAAATGCCGGCAAGCCCGGCAACCCCACGCCGCCTTCGGTGTCGCCCGCGCCGTCCGGCATTACGCCCGGTGCGTCGACAGCCGGCTCCGTGCCGCCCGATCCGGCGGCCTCGCTACCCCTCTCGCACGAAGATGCCATCCAGTCGCCGATCAAGGATGTGACGCCGCCGGATGTTTCATCCACGCCCACGCCGGCTGTGGTCACCGCGACGCCGGCTGCCGAGGAGGCCGCCGTGCGATCGTCGACGGACGATCCCGACAGCGCGTCGGCGGTCACGCCCGCCGATCCGCACACGGCGCGGCAACGCGACGCGGCGGAAGCACGCAGCGCGGCCGCGGCATCCACCGCGAAGCAGGAAGCGGCAGTTCATGAACGGGACGCGCGGCGTGCCGGCGTTCATGCGATGAGACCGTCGCCAACTGTCGGCAGTGATCCCGCGGACGGCGAGCTGGTGAGCTCCGTCGAAGACGTTACAGTGAACGAAGAGATTCCGGCTTCCACCGAGCGCCGGGCGGGCTCGCCGCCGCCCGGTTTCGGCGCGGCGCCCGACTTCACCGCGTCCAACCCGCCGCCGCCCAACGCCTTGCCGCCGTCGCCGCCGCGCTATCTGAAGCACAACGATTCGGCGTGGACCGTGTTCGGCCGCATCGTCGCGGCGCGTGCGCGCCAGATTTTCGATCGCGCGGGCCAGCGGATCACGCAGCGCACGCTGCGCATCGGCGTGTCGGCGCGTATCTTCCATCCCGAGCCGGGTGCGAAGGGATTGCGCGGCAAGACCTTGCAGTATCTCGAGGAATCGATCGCGCACTGGGTGATGTCGCGCGACGTGCTGGTGTTCATGATTCCGACGGTCGGTCATCAGGGCATGCTGCATCCGAGCAATATCCGTTTGCGCGACTACGCGAAGCATCTCGACGGCCTGCTGCTGCAAGGCGGCGCCGACGTCTCGCCGCAGTCCTACGCGGAACAGGCGACCAGCCACGAATGGCCGGGCGACCGCGTGCGCGACATGTACGAACTCGAACTGCTGCATGAGTTCGTCGAGTCGGGCAAGCCGGTGCTCGGCGTGTGCCGCGGCTGTCAACTGATCAACGTGGCGTTCGGCGGCACGTTGTATCAGGACATCGCCACCGATGTGCCGACGGCGGCCACGCACGTCAACGAGAACTACGATCAGCATCGGCACGGCATTCATTTCCCGGACGGTTCGACGCTCGCCAACATGTTCCCGGGCCGGCGCGATGCGATCGTCAACTCGATTCACCACCAGGCGGTCAAGACGCTTGGCCGCGATCTCAATATCGAAGCGGTGTCGGCGTCGGACGGCATCATCGAAGCCGTGCGCTACCGGCGCGCGCCGTTCGTGATGGGCGTGCAATGGCATCCTGAGTTTCATCGCGCGGGCGGGCCGGAGTTGCTCGACTGCACGCCGTTGCTCGATACATTCCTGCGTGTGGCGCGCGAGACAAGGTTTTAAGACGCGCTGGCTGGCGAGGCGGGTTCGCTCGCTGAGCAGGTCGTTGGTTGGAGGCGCACCGCTGCGGTTGGCAACGGTGCGCCTCTTGTGTTTTTCCCCTGCTGTTTTACCGATTTGTTTCTCGCTCGACTCTCGCATCGGCCTGCCGATGCATACGGCAGTACGAGTTCTTTGAAGTCGCAGACATCCTGTTGCCGAGATAGATAATCAGGAATGCGAGTTTTTTCTTGATCGAACTGTGCGCATCTTGCTGCCGGCGCTCTATCTCCATATTTGCGCATCCGCTTACGGCTGAGTTCGTGCAACCGTCACGCAAATTAAAAGTCATTCGCACGAGGCGGAACGTCGCATTTTCGTCGTATCCGGATACGTTTATTTCGCGACGGGCGCGGCGACTTGATCAAATCATTCGTCAGCCGTTTATCTCGATTTAAAGTCCGTCGGCGTGACGTTTGAATGCTTCGCTTAACGGCGAATCCGCGCGATAATCTGCGGCTGTTTTGGATTCGCATGGAGCATGCACGTATGAAGTATCCCTTATTAATACGGCGCGCCATGCTGCTCGCGACCTCGTGTGCGCTATTGCAGCAGGGCGGTTTCGTGCTGGCCGCGCAAGGCGACGAGGCCGCGCCGGTGGTCGGTACACGGCCAGCCATCAATACCCTGACGCCGCAGCCTGTCGCCGAGGCGCTGCGCAACGCGGCATCAACCGCGTCGGCCACGTCGCCTACGGCCGGCGATGCGCAAGGCAATGTCGCCGAACTGATGCAGATGATTCACGACGCGAAGCTCAGCGAACTGCGCACCACGTATAACGGCAGTTATGGCGCCAGTCTGTTTTTCCATCCGCGGGAAATGACGTACTACGTCGCGTTATTTCAGGACAAGCATTTCTGGCGTGTGATCAAGTCCGAGGACATGGCGCGCGCGGAAGCGATCTATGCGGGCTTTGCCCAGCAGACGGCGCAACTCGCGGATGTCGAGATACGCCGTACACAGTTGCAGGCGCAGAAGGCGTACATCGAAGACGTGATTGCAATGTCCGAAGATCGCGCGAAACGTTTGCAGGCCGATCTTGAAGTGGCTCGCACGCAGCAGGCCAAGGTCAACGACTATCAGCGTCAAACGCAAGGCGAAGCGGCTACGCTGCACGCGGAAAAGGAAAGGGCGCAAGCGCAACTGCGCCAGGTGCAGGGCGAAGTGCTGCAACTTCAGCGGCAAACCGAAATGGGATTGCCGATTCAGAAGTAAGATTCAGAAGTAAATGTATGAACGTAAAAAAGCCCGGCCAATTCGTGGATGAATTGGCCGGGCTTTTTTGCTACGCGAAGTCTATGCGGTCGCGTGGGTGCTTACTTCGCAAATTGATCCGGAACGTCGGTCACGCGTCGATGTGAAAGATGGTTCATCCATTCGGTCCCGCTGGTGCCGGACGCATTGTTTGACGAACCGGTGCGCGGCATTGGCACGGTATCGCGGACATGTGTCGCAGCTGACAGGGTTACACCCGCGTATTCGTCGACGCCAAGTCGAGCCGGAGCGACCGGCGAATAAGCTCCGGCAGCCGACAGCTTTGGCGACGCATTCGCTGCGACCTGTGGGGCCGCGCTGCGTGTCATCTCTGCGGCGCTAACCATTGCGTGCGACGGTCGGTTTGCGACGGCGAAACGCGCGACGCGCGGGTGAATTTGTCCGTGTTGCTTGCGGCTTTGCTCGCGGACGAGCTGACGGCGATGTGAGACGCCTTTATCGGCGAAGACATGCGGCGAAGCGAAGCGCAATGTGGAGGCAGAGTTCGAAGCGGGCACCGACACCGACGCCGCTGCCGCCGCAGAGCTGGACGCAGGCGCCGCATTCAAGAGCGCGGGCATTGATGCCGCGACTGCCGCGGACGTGCTCGCCGCGACGTTATTCACGGCGCCAGCGTTGACTCCTGCCCGTGGCTGAGCCTTCACTGACCGCGAGTCGCGTTCGTGCGAGACCTTGCCCGCGGCATCCATATGAGTGACGGTGCCAGGATGCATCAGATGATCGAACCCGATCCATCCAAGCATCGCAGCGCCGCCGAGCACGCAGGCGCCGCCTGCCAACGCACTCCAGTGATGGCCGGACCCGCGTACCGCCGTTGCATACGCACGCGGCAGAACTGGCGGGACGGCCGCAGCGGCCGCAGCCATTTGCGCGGCCGCGTCGAATGGTTTTTCGAGGACCGGAGCCGGCACCGTAGTCGCGCGCGGTTGTTCCGACTGCGACCATCGGCAAAGCGAGCGAATGGCCTGGTCGCTCAGGCAGAACGTGCGCAGCATGGCTGCGTAGAGTGCCTTGAGTTCCGTGCGCAAACTGTAGCCCGGCGGAAGCAGTGCCCAGTCCCGGCCGAAAGATGCCGGCACATGACCCAGCGGACGCAGGCGCGGCATGGCCAGATAGCCCTGGATCGGGGTGAAAGGAATGGTGGACATCGGTCGTTTCCAGCGCCTCTTAAAGGGGCCGCCGCTCGGCGGTCACGGGATCTGCGGGGACTCAGGCCTCGGTGCGATGCGCGTGAAACGCCAGACATGCACGCCGTACGTCGACGCCGACCACACGCGTTGTGCTGGGCAAGCACACGGGCGCATGGGCGTGTCACTCGGTGAAGCCGTAGGGGTGTGGAGGATGCTACCGGGATGCAGTCGAGTTGGAGTGCGGAAATTTCCGAATGGTCGTGTCGAATCGTCTTGGCTTGAGTTGGGCCTCGACATCGCTCAAGCGAGCCATGCTCGTCCTATCGATCGAGTCTGTAGACGTAGCGCAACGCTGTAATATCCACGCCGCCCATATGATCCGGTTCGGCGCCGACGAACTGCCAGCCTTGCCGCTCATAGAAGCCGATTGCCGGCGCGTTCCCTTCCAGCACATACAGATAGAGTTGCGCTTCGCCTTGCGCGCGAGCCCAGTCTTTGGCGGCACGCATGAGCAGCTTGCCGACACCGATGCCCTGATAGCCCGGCAGCGTGTGCAGGTTATCGAGCAGCACGCCCCACGCGGACTCCGGTTGACGTTCGACGCAGACAAAACCCGTCGGCTCGCCGGCGAGTTCGGCGATCAGCACGATGCGGCGTTCACCGCCGGGGGCGCTCAGCCGCGCTTCCCAATAGGCCGCACGTTCGCGCGTCACTTCGCCGTCGAGAAATGCGTCGGGCAACAGGTTGCGATAGGTGGCCTGCCAGCTGGTGGTGTGGATCGAAGCGATGAGCGCGGCATCCGCAAGCGTGGCGGGGCGCAGTGAAAGAGCGGGGGTGGTTCGCATCGGGGTAGGGATCAACGGAATGCCTGGCCGCAAATCTTACCGCGACGACCGGCCATTCTATGTAAGGAAACTGTATGCATTTCGCGACAGCGGCTTCAACGGTAACATTACGTGGAGCAGCTACCACGTGAATCACAGCGTTTACCCTGATATCGCAACAATGCGTTCAGCATGAGAATGCAGCGCCCCGGGCGCGTTCTCTTGCAGCCGTCCGAGGCGTCCGCGTGCCGAACGCGGTGGATCGTTTCAATTGCCTGCCGTCGCCGATTCCCGCGTGGCGACAGGCTTATCAGAGAATGTCATGTCAACAGCGACACACGCTACTTCCACATCGCAAGAATCCAAAGTCAAGACAGTCTTCCGCGTAGTCAGCGGCAACTTCCTTGAGATGTACGACTTCATGGTTTATGGCTATTACGCTTCGGCGATCGCCAAGACCTACTTTCCAAACGGCAACGAATTCGCGTCGTTAATGCTGTCGCTGTCGGTGTTCGGCGCGGGCTTCCTGATGCGGCCGCTCGGCGCGATCGTCCTCGGCGCTTACATCGATCATCACGGCCGGCGCAAAGGCCTGATCCTCACGCTGGGCTTGATGGCGCTCGGCACGCTCACGGTCGCATCGATTCCAGGTTACGCGACGATCGGCTTGCTGGCGCCGGTGCTCGTTCTGGGCGGCCGGCTATTGCAGGGTTTTTCCGCCGGGGTCGAGCTGGGCGGCGTGTCGGTGTATCTGTCCGAGATCGCCACCAAGGGCAACAAGGGCTTCTACTGCGCGTGGCAGTCGGGCAGCCAGCAGGTTGCCGTGGTGTTCGCCGCGCTGATCGGCGTGTTCCTCAACAAGATGTTGCCGGCCGACCAGATGAGCGCCTGGGGCTGGCGCGTGCCGTTCCTGATCGGCTGCCTGATCGTGCCGTTCCTGTTCCTGATCCGCCGTTCGTTGCAGGAAACCGAGGAGTTCAAGGCGCGCAAGCACCATCCGAAGATGGGCGAGATCATGAAGACGATGGCCGCGAACTGGGGCATCGTGCTCGGCGGCATGGGCATGGTGATCATGACCACGGTGTCGTTCTACATGATCACGGCGTACACGCCGACCTTCGGCAAGGAAGTATTGAAGCTGTCGTCGATCGATACCCTGGTCGTCACGGTCTGTATCGGTCTGTCGAATCTGATCTGGCTGCCGCTCGCGGGGGCGTTGTCCGACCGTATCGGGCGGCGTCCGGTGTTGCTGACGTTCACGATCCTCACCATCATCACCGCGTATCCGGCGCTGCAGTGGCTGGTGGCGGACCCGTCGTTCGCTCGCTTGCTGGAAGTCGAACTGTGGCTGTCGTTCCTGTACGGCAGCTATAACGGCGGCATGGTCGTGGCGCTGACCGAAGTCATGCCGGTCGAAGTGCGGACCGCCGGTTTCTCGCTCGCCTACAGCCTCGCCACGACGATCGGCGGCTTCACGCCGGCAATCTCGACGTTGCTGATTCACTCCACCGGCAACAAGGCGGCACCGGGTCTGTTCCTGGGTATGGCGGCGATTTGCGGGTTGATCGCGACGTTGGTGCTGTATCGCACGCCGGAATCGCGCAATCAATATCGGACGGCCTGAGCCTCACACTTCCTGACTCATTCGGGCAAGAGAAAACCCCGCGCTCTCACGAACGCGGGGTTTTTGTTTTGTGCCCGGCGACGACGGCTGACTTTGCCGGGCGGCGTGCGCGCTAGCCCTTGCGCAACTCGTTCGCCACGGCCTCGACGACATCACCCCACGCGCCGGGTTGCGGCTGGCGCACCAGCGTCGCGCCCGGATACCAGGGGCTGCGTGTTTCGCCGACAAACCAGCGCCAATCCGCCGCGAACGGCAGCATCAACCACAGTGGCTTGCGCAGCGCGCCGGCAACGTGCGCGATAGACGTATCGATCGACACCACCGCGTCGAGCCGTTCGATGATCGCCGCCGTGTCCGCGAAGTCGCCGATCCGCTTGTCGAAGCGATGAATCGACGCTGCGCGCGGATGCGCATCGAGCGCCACGCGTTCGTCTGCGCTCAACTCGGGCTGCAGCACGATCCAGTCGATGCCGTCGAGTGCGAACAACGGATCGAGCGCGGCGAGCGGCATCGAACGCGTTTCGTTTTGCTGGATGCGTCCCGACCACGCGATGCCGATCTTGCGCTTCGCCTGGCCGCCAAGCGAGCCGCGCCATTTGCGGCCGTAGGCGGGCGGCACGCTGAGATAGGGCGTGCGGTCCGGAATGGTGTCGAAGGTCGTGCCGAGTGCGAGCGGCAGACTCAGCAGCGGACATTGCAGATCGGCGGCGGGACGCGGCGTGCCTTGGGCGATCAGCGTCACGCGCCAGGCTTGCGCGGCCGGAGCCAGCAAGGGCAGCAGTTGCGGCTGCACTTCGAGCACCACGCGCGCCGCGCGCTGCGCGACCAGCGGGACGAAGCGCACGAATTGCAGCGTGTCGCCGAAACCCTGCTCGGCGTGAACCAGCAGCGTACGTTCGGCGATCGGCTCGCCGTGCCAACGCGGCAGCGTCTGGATCAGCGGCTGCGCCATGGTTTGCAGACGCCACTCGTATTCCGGCAGCCCGCGCGCGAAATCGCGCAGCGCGAGCCACGCGAGCGCGCGATTCATATGCGCGGAGGCGAGATCGGGCCGCAGACGCAGCGCCTGATCCAGCGCGCGCACGGCGGGGCCATGCGCGCCCAGCGCCTGGTGCGCGGTGCCCAGACTCAGCCACGCGAGCGCGAATTGCGGATCGAGACCGACGGCGCGTTCCAGATACGGGAGCGCCTCGGCGTGGCGCCCCAGTGCCGCGAGCGCATTCCCCATGCCGAAGATCGCCGGCGGCAGGTTCGGCTGCAAGCTCAGCGCCGCCTTGAACGACGCGACCGCCTCAGCGTGGCGGCCGGTGGCGTCGAAGGTGTTGGCGAGATTGAAGTGCGCGGCGACGAAGCGCGGCTCGGCCGCCAACGCCGTCTCGAAACACGGGATCGCTTCTTCCGCGCGACCGAGCGCGTTCAGCGACATGCCCATGTTATTGAGCGCGCCGGCGTGACCGGGACGCAGTTCGAGCGTGCGCCGGAACGCGGCGATGGCTTCCGTGTGGCGTCCGAGCGCGTGCAGCGCATTGCCGAGATTGTTGTGCGACGAAGCGTCGTCCGGTTGCAGCCGCAACGACCTCTCGAACGCGTCGGCGGCGTCTTCATGACGGCCCGCGGCGGCGTACGCGTTGCCGAGGTTGTAGTGCGCCATCGGGAACGACGGCGCGAGCGTCAGCGCATTGCGGAACTGTTCGATGGCGTCGTCGATCTGGCCCAGCGCTTTCAGCGCGTTGCCCAGGTTCAGTTGCAGCGCGGCGTCTTCCGGACGCAGGTTCACCGCGCGCCGCACGAGCTCGGCGGCTTCGGCGTGCTGGCCCTGCTGGTGGCGCAGAACGCCCAGCAGGTGCAACGCATCGACGTGCGCGGGATTGCCGTCGAGCGTCGCGCGGTAGCCGCGTTCGGCGTCGTCGAGGCGGCCGTCACGATGCGCCGCGAAAGCGCGGTCAAATACAGGTTGCATGACGGGGGATGGCATTCGGGTGAGGCAGAGGCCGCATTTTCCCACACTCGCCGGACCGCGCTCCGAATTGACCGATTGTCTCGATATCTATAACATATGAATACGTGTTCATATGTTCTTCCGCAGCGCCGCCTGCCATGGCTTCTTCCCTTGCTTCCAACTCGTCGTCTGCGAGCGTTGACGATCGCTCGGTGGACACGATCGTGCCGCTTGCCGATCTGTTTCGCCTTCTCGGCGACCCCACGCGCTTGCGCATCGTACTGGCGTGCCTCGACGAGCGGCGCGCGGTCGGGGCGATTGCCGAGGCGCTGGGTTTGTCGCCGTCGCTGGTGAGCCATCATTTGCGGCTGCTTCGCGCGGCGCGGATCGTGCGCGCGGAGCGACAGGGCAAGCAGGTCTTCTATCTCGCCGCCGACCGTCATATCAGCGCGATGCTGGCCGGCATGCTCGAACACGTGGCCGAACCGGCCGGCGATGATTCACTGGAACCGTCATGAAGAAACCGGAAACTCCGAACACTGTTGCTGCAGACCGTTACGATCGCACCTCGGGCCACGCCGACCAAGCCGGTCAAGCGGACGGCGCCCACAGCCACAGTGAAAGCGGCCACAATCACAGTGGCAACGATCACAGTCATAGCGGCCACAGTCACGCCCACGGCCACGCCGGCCATCACCACGCCCATGCTCCCGTCGCAGGCCACGGCCGTGCGTTCGCGCTCGCGGTCGTGTTGAACATCGCCATCGTGATCGCGCAAGCCGTCTACGGTGTGTTGGCGCATTCCACCGCGCTGCTCGCCGACGCCGGCCACAATCTCTCCGATGTGCTCGGACTGCTGCTCGCTTGGGGCGCGTCATGGCTCGCCACCCGTCGCCCGTCGGCGCGCTACACGTTCGGTTACGGCAGCTCGTCGATTCTCGCCTCGCTCGTCAATGCCGGGCTGCTGCTGTTCGCGTGCGGCGTGATCGTCGCCGAAGCAATCGGGCGGCTGATGAATCCTGCGCCGGTGGCGGGGCTCGCGGTGTTCGTCGTCGCGACGGTCGGTGTGGTGGTCAACGGGATTTCCGCGTGGCTCTTCATGCGCGGGCAGAAGGAAGACCTGAACATTCGCGGCGCCTTCCTGCACATGGCGGCGGATGCCGGCATCTCGGCGGCGGTCGCGGTGAGCGGCCTCGTGATTCTCTACACCAACTGGACGTGGCTCGACCCGGTCATGAGCCTGCTCGTGGTGGCGGTCGTGGTGATCGGCACGTGGGGCCTGTTACGCGATTCGGTGCGCCTTGCGCTCGACGCCGTGCCGCCCGGCGTCGATCTGCAAAGTATCCGCGATTATCTGGCGGAGCAGCCCGGCGTCGTCGATGTGCACGATCTGCATGTGTGGGCCTTATCGACCACCGGCAATGCGCTCAGCGCGCATCTGGTGATGCCGGACGGCCACCCCGGCGACGAGTCGCTCGACGTGATCGTCGTCACGCTGCGCGAACATTTCTCGATGCATCACGCCACGCTGCAAGTCGACCTCGGCACCACGGATCATCGGTGCGCAATGGATCATGCGCCGCACGCGCATTGAGGCTAACGTGAGTGCGCAGTAAGCCCAGGCCAATCGCATGATTGATGCAGCGCACCGTCAGCGGCTCGCCAGCGGCGCTTCAGGCCGACTTCCTCCGGGCGTACACTAGAACGCATTGTTGTTTCCGGAGTTCCGCATGGACGCTGCCGCAAACGATGCGTCGCCGGTGCTGATCGTGGGCGCCGGCCCCACCGGGCTCGCCGCGGCGATGAGTCTTGCGCGTGCCCACATCCCCGTGCGCCTGATCGATAAAGCCATGCAGCCGAACCCATATTCGCGGGCCATCGGCATCCAGGCGCGCACGCTCGAGTTGCTCGAGCAGCATCGGCTGGTCGAACCGTTTCTCGAACTCGGCCATCGCGCGCGCATCGCCAATCTGTTTTCGAACGGCATGCGCCTCGCGCAACTCGATTTCGATCCTCTCCACACGCGCTATCCCTATCTGCTGTTTCTCGATCAGTCCGTGACCGAGCGCTTGCTGACGGAGCATCTCGCCACGTTCGGCGTGACGGTCGAGCGCGGTGTCGAACTGACCATGTTCGCGCAAGGCTCCGCCAGCATTCAGGCGACGCTGCGCCGCGCGGACGGTCACACGGAGACGATGCGTCCGTCGTACATGATCGCCGCCGATGGCGCGCATAGTGCGATCCGTCATCGCCTGGGTCTGGGCTTCGAAGGTAAGACCTTCGAGCAGACTTTCCTGCTTGCCGATCTGCACGCCGAAACCGATTGGCCCGAAGACGAATTTCATATCTTCGCGTCTGGCGAAGGACTGGTGGCGCTATTTCCGATGGGCCACGGCCGGCATCGCCTGATCGCGGATCATGCGCTCGAGCCTGCCGCCGTCGCGCCGCCCGCGACGCCTGCGGTGCTGGGTGAACCGCCGTTGAACAAGGTGCCGGCGCCGTCGCTCGAGGAATGCAAGGCGCTGATCGCCCGGCGCGTGCGCGAGCGGGTCGACGTGTCGGACCTGGCGTGGTCCTCGTATTTTCATCTGAACAGCCGTATGGTGGACCGGCTGCGCGTCGGCCGCATCTTCCTCGCCGGCGACGCCGCCCATGTGCACAGCCCGGCCGGCGCGCAAGGCATGAACACCGGCATTCAGGAAGCGTTCAATCTCGGCTGGAAGCTGGCGCGTGTGCTGAAAAGCGCGGCGCCCGACCGGCTGCTCGACACCTACCACACCGAACGTCATCCGATCGAACGTGACGTGCTGCGGCAGACCGGTTTCATCACGCATATGGCCGAGGCGGATCACGGACCGCTCAAGCTGCTGCGCGAACGCGTGATGCCGGTGCTCGCCGCGCTGGGTCCGCTGCGCGACGCGGCGCGCGCCACCATCAGCGAGTTGTCGATCCAGTACCGGCGCAGTCCGCTGACGCTCGAACGTGTGCTCGACGGCGGGCCGCGTGCCGGCGAGCGCGCGCCCGATGCGCTGGTGCATGTGGTGGACGGACCGCTGGGCCGCGCGCCCGGCGTCGGCTGCGTTTTCGATCTGCACGACCCGGCGTTCTTCTCGCTGTTCCTGCTGGTGCCGCCGTTGCCCGTCGACGAAACGCCGCTCGATCCCGCAGCGAAGCATGAACCGCCGCCGGACGCGGAAATGGAGCGCGTGGCGGCGGAAGTCGAGCGATTGCTGCCGGGCGCGGTGCGCATCTGGCGCATCACGGATACCAATGGCGATGGCGGTCCAGCGCTCTCCGAATCGTATGGGCGCACGCGGCCGTCGTTCTATCTGGTGCGGCCGGACGGTTACATCAGTGCGCGCGGACGCACCGGTTCCGATCTGCACGGCCTGTTACGGCATTGCGAAGCGTGGTTCACGGTGAATGGTGAGATACCGGAGCAGGCGGCTTTGTGATGCGAGCGGCTTGCCGACCTTGAACGGTAAGCGCAGTGATGCCCGCCGACCGGTTCACGGAGAATGGCGAGACAGCGGAGCAAGCGGCCAGGCTGCACAGCCGCAGCCGCAGCCGCAGCCGCAGCCGCAGCCGCTGCGCCCGGCTACACCGTTGTCGGCGCCGCCGGCGTCAATTGCTCGCGATGTTTAACGAGCGCCTCCTCGACGATAGCCGACATCTCAATGCCGCTCGCATCCGGCTCATCGAGCGAAGCGAGCAGCGCGCGCCGCATGCGCGGCTCCCAGAAGCGGCGGATATGGTCGGCGATGCCGGCGAGCGCTTCCTCGCGGTCCGGCATCGAATCGAAAAAATCGCCGATCCGGTTGGCCATGTCGATCAGGTTCTGATTGTCCATGCCAGGCCTCACTTGCCCGATGTCGCGTTGGCCAGCTCGCGCTGCTTCAGCAGATCGAGCTGTTCGGTGTTGAAACGCGAATAGTCCTTCTGCCATTGCGACGGCTGTTCGACCGGCATGACCTGCACCGCGGTCACCTTGTACTCCGGACAGTTGGTGGCCCAGTCCGAGCTATCGGTGGTTATCACGTTCGCGCCCGACTCGGGGAAGTGGAACGTCGTATAGACCACGCCAGGCTGCATGCGTTCGGTCACCTTCGCGCGCAACACGGTCTGTCCCGCGCGCGATTCGATGCCGACCCAATCGTCCGTCTTGATGCCGCGTTCTTCGGCGTCGTGCGGATGGATTTCCAGCCGATCCTCGTCGTGCCAGCGCGAGTTCTCGGTACGGCGTGTCTGCGCGCCGACGTTGTACTGCGACAGGATACGGCCCGTGGTGAGCAGCATCGGAAATTTGCGCGTGACTTTCTCGGGCGTCGCGATGAACTTCGTAATCACGAACTTGCCCTTGCCGCGCACGAAGCTGTCGATGTGCATGGTTGGCGTGCCGTCCGGCGCATTCTCGTTGCAAGGCCACTGAATGCTGCCCATCTCGTCGAGCTTCCTGTACGAGACACCGTGGAAGGTCGGCGTGAGACGCGCGATCTCGTCCATGATCTGCGACGGGTGCGTGTAGTCCATTTCATAACCGAGCGCGCGCGAGAGCATCACCGTGACTTCCCAGTCGGCGTAGCCCGGCACCGGCGGCATGACCTTGCGCACGCGCGAGATGCGGCGCTCCGCGTTGGTGAACGTGCCGTCCTTTTCGAGGAACGACGAACCCGGCAGCAACACGTGCGCGTACTTGGCGGTCTCGTTCAGGAAAATGTCCTGCACGACGATGCATTCCATCGACGCCAACGCGGCCGACACGTGATGAGTATTCGGATCCGACTGCACGATGTCTTCGCCCTGGCAGTACAGACCCTTGAAGGTGCCGTGTACGGCGGCGTCGAACATGTTCGGAATGCGCAGGCCCGGTTCCGGTTGCAGCGTGACGTTCCAGGCGTCTTCGAACAGTGTGCGCGTGACCGTGTCGCTGATGTGGCGATAGCCCGGCAGTTCGTGCGGGAACGAGCCCATGTCGCACGAACCCTGCACGTTGTTCTGGCCGCGCAGCGGATTGACACCCACACCTTCGCGGCCGATGTTGCCCGTCGCCATCGCGAGGTTGGCGATGCCCATCACCATGGTCGAGCCTTGCGCGTGTTCGGTGACGCCGAGGCCGTAGTAGATCGCGGCGTTGCCGCCGGTCGCATAGATGCGGGCGGCTTCGCGCACGGATTGAGCCGGCACGCCGGTCAGCGCTTCGGTCGCTTCCGGCGCGTTCTCGGGCAGCGCGACGAAATCGCGCCATTGCTCGAACGCGCGGGTTTCGCAGCGCTCCGCTACGAACGCTTCGTTGACCAGACCTTCCGTGACGATCACATGCGCCAGTGCGTTGACGACAGCCACGTTGGTGCCCGGCCGCAATTGCAGATGATGCGACGCCTTCACGTGCGGCGTATCGACGATATCGATGCGGCGCGGATCCACAACGATCAGCTTCGCGCCTTCCCGCACGCGACGCTTCAGACGCGAGCCGAACACCGGATGGCCGTCGGTCGGATTTGCGCCGATCACCATGATCACGTCGGCTTTATCGACGGATGCAAAAGTCTGCGTGCCCGCCGATTCGCCCAACGTGGTCTTCAATCCATAGCCGGTGGGCGAGTGGCAAACGCGCGCGCAGGTGTCGACGTTGTTGTTGCCGAACGCGGCGCGCACGAGCTTTTGCACCAGATACGTTTCTTCGTTCGTGCAACGCGACGACGTGATGCCGCCGATCGAATCGCGCCCGTGTTTGGCCTGAATGCGGCGGAATTCCGATGCGGCATACGTGAGCGCTTCTTCCCAGCTGACTTCGCGCCACGGATCGGTGATCTTCGCGCGGATCATCGGCTTGGTGATGCGGTCTTTGTGCGTTGCGTAGCCCCAGGCAAAGCGGCCCTTCACGCAAGCGTGGCCTTCGTTGGCCTGGCCGTTCTTGTGCGGCACCATCCGCACGACTTCGTTGCCCTTCATCTCCGCCTTGAACGAGCAGCCGACGCCGCAATACGCGCACGTCGTCACCACTGAATGCTCGGCCTGGCCAAGCATGATGACGGTCTTTTCCTGCAAGGTCGCGGTCGGGCAGGCGGCCACGCACGCGCCGCACGATACACATTCCGACTCCATGAACGGCACGTTTTCGCTAGCGGCCACGCGTGATTCGAAACCGCGTCCGGCGATGGTCAGTGCGAACGTGCCCTGCGTTTCTTCGCACGCGCGCACGCAGCGATTGCAGACGATGCATTTGGACGCGTCGTAAGTGAAGTAGGGATTCGACTCGTCTTTCTTGTCCTTCAGGTGATTCGCGCCGTCGAAACCATAACGCACTTCGCGCAAGCCCGTCACGCCCGCCATGTCCTGCAGTTCGCAGTCGCCGTTGGCGGGGCAGGTGAGGCAGTCGAGCGGGTGATCGGAGATGTACAGCTCCATCACGTTGCGGCGCAGCGACTGCAGACGATCGGTCTGCGTGCGGACCTTCATGCCGGCTTCGACCGGCGTCGTGCACGACGCGGGATAACCGCGCTTGCCTTCGATTTCCACGAGACACAAACGGCACGAGCCGAACGGTTCCAGCGAATCGGTCGCGCAGAGCTTCGGCACGTTGACGCCCGCTTCGACGGCGGCGCGCATCACCGAGGTGCCGGCGGGAACCGTGACGCACTGGCCGTCGATTTCCAGCGTGACGTCGACATCGGCGTGGCGCTCGGGCGTGCCGAAATCGGTGTCGTCGAAGAAGGAGCGGGGCGCGCGTTGCTGCTGGGCTTGCGATTTGCACGCGCAGTTGCCGGAGCCGCAGCCGCCAGTGGGAGAGTTGAGCACGTCGGACATGGTGGGCTCCTGGGTCAGGCCGCTTTCGGCGCGTGATGAGATACGTCGGCGAGACCGAAGTCTTCGGGGAAATGATCGAGCGCGGACAACACCGGGAACGGCGTCATGCCGCCCATCGCGCAAAGCGAACCGGACACCATCGTGTCGCACAGATCGCGCAGCAATTGCACCTGCCGCGTGGACGTGTCGCCGTTGCGAATCCGGCCGATCACTTCGACGCCGCGCGTCGAGCCGATCCGGCACGGCGTGCATTTGCCGCACGATTCGAGCGCGCAAAAGTGCATGGCGTACTGCGCGAGTTCGGCGAGATTCGAGGTGTCGTCATGTACGACCAGGCCGCCATGGCCCACTACCGCGCCGACTGCCGCGTACGCCTCGTAGTCCATCGGAATGTCCCATTGGCTTTCCGGCAGATACGTGCCGAGCGGGCCGCCCACTTGTACCGCACGCGCCGGCCTTCCGCTCGCCGTGCCGCCGCCGTAGTCGTAGAGCAATTCGCGCAGCGTCACGCCGAACGCGAGTTCGACGAGGCCGCCTTGCTTCACATTGCCCGCGAGCTGGAACGGCAGCGTGCCGCGCGAGCGGCCCATGCCGAAGTCTTTGTAGAACGCCGCGCCGCGCGCGAAGATGATCGGCACCGTGGCGAGCGTGATCACGTTGTTGATCACGGTCGGCTGGCCGAACAGGCCGACGAGCGCCGGCACCGGCGGCTTGGCGCGCACAATGCCGCGCTTGCCTTCGAGCGATTCCAGCAACGCCGTTTCCTCGCCGCATACATAGGCGCCGGCGCCTTTCGCGACGAACAGTTCGAAGCGATGCGCCGTTGAGCCGAGCACGCTGTCGCCGAGCCAGCCGGCGGCGCGTGCTTTCGCGATGGCGGCTTCGAGCGTGGCGATCGAATGCGGATACTCGCTGCGCACGTAGATATGGCCGACCGTCGCGCCCGTCACGATGCCCGCGATGATCATCCCTTCGATCAGCACGTACGGATCGCTTTCCATCACGAGGCGATCGGAGAAGGTGCCGGAATCGCCTTCGTCCGCGTTGCAGACGATGTACTTTTGCGCCGCTTTGGCGCCACGCACCGTGCGCCATTTGATGCCGGCGGGGAAGGCCGCGCCGCCGCGGCCGCGCAGGCCGGATTCGATCAACGCTTCGCAGGCGGCGTCGCCATCGGTTTGCAGAGCCTGGCGCAAGCCTTCGAGGCCGCCGTGAGCGACGTAGTCGTCGATTGAAAGCGGGTCAGTGATGCCGATGCGCGCGAAGGTCAGGCGCTGCTGCTTCTTCAGATACGGAATGTCGTCGACCACGCCGACGCGGTTTGCGTGTGCGCCCCCTTCGAGGAAGCCGGCGTCGAACAGAGCGGCGACGTCGCCGGCTTCGGCATTCGCGTAGCCGATGCGGCCTTCAGGTGTCTGAACTTCGACGAGCGGTTCGAGCCACAGCAGGCCGCGTGAACCGTTGCGAACCAGTTCGACGGCGACGCCGCGGCGTGCCGCTTCGGCTTCGATTGCATGCGCGAGCGCGTCAGCGCCGAGTGCCAATGCCGACGAATCGCGGGGAACGTAGATGCGCGTCATGCCGTCACCTCCACGCACTTGCTGGCGGCCGCGAAGATCGCGTCGAACTTTTGCGGCGTGACTCTGGCGTGCAGCGTGCCGTTGAGCATCAGCGCCGGCGACAGCGCGCATTGGCCAAGGCAATACACCGATTCCAGTTCCACCGTCGCGCCGTGCTGATGTTCGCCGTCGAAGCGGCAACCGGTGTGCGCCTCGATATGTTGCGCGAGCGCTTCGGTGCCCATGCTGCGGCAGGCTTCCGCGCGGCATAGCTGCACCGTGACGGGCGCCGGCGGCTGTGCGCGGAAGTGGTGGTAGTAGGTGATGACGCCGTGCACTTCCGCGCGCGACAGGTTCATGGCGCGCGCTAGCGGCGCGACCGCGGCGGGTGGCACGTAACCGACTTCGTCCTGAATCGCGTGCAAGACCGCTAGCAGCGACACGCCCGGCTGCGCGTGACGCTCAACGAGTTGATCCGGCGCGACGGCGATGGAATCGTCCAAGTGGGGGCTCCTCCAAAGTCATATATGCACTTGTTATTCATAATGCGTGCACTTATGCTTCGTTTATTCGATATGGGATAGCCGAACAATAGGCGGGCATTTCGGTCGTTGCAATAGGAAAGAGTTCAACATATATGATCAGAATCGAGTGTCAGGCGCAACTGGTGGTGAAGGGTCCGGACGGCCGCGAGGCAAGCCTGTCGGACGTCGTGCCGTTGCTCGCGCTGGTGAATGAATCCGGCAGCATCGCGCAGGCCGCGACGCTTAAGGGTTTGTCCTACCGTCATGCGTGGGGTTTACTGCGCAGCATCGAAGAGCGTCTGGGCGGTCCGCTGATCGCCAAAGAGCGTGGCCGCGGCTCGGTGCTGTCCGAACTCGGGCAAGCGGTCTTGCGTGCGCAGCGTCTTTGCGGCGAGCGGCTCGACGGCAATATGCAGGCGCTCGCCAGCGAAGTGGCGAGCGATCTGAACCGCTGGCTCGCGCCGCCCGCCGACGACGTGCGGATTTTCGCGTCGCACGGTTACGCCGTGGCCGCGCTCGTGACGGCGCTGGTCGCCGACGAGCTGCCGGTCGACATCAAGTATCGCGACAGCGCGGACGCCGTCAGCGCGCTTGCGCGCGGTGAATGCGATCTGGCCGGCTTCCATTTGCCGCTCGGCGAGTTTCGTGCGGCATGCGCCGATGCGTATCGGCGCTGGCTCGATCCGCAGCGTCACGTGCTCGTGCATCTCACGCGACGCAAGCAAGGGCTCTTTCTTGGTAAAGGCAACCCGAAGAGAATCGCCGGCCTGAGCGATCTCGCGCGCGACGATATCCGCTTTGTGAATCGACAACCCGGCTCCGGCACGCGCATGTTGCTCGATCTCGCGCTACGGAAAGTCGGAGTCGATCCGGATCGGGTCAATGGTTATGCGTCGGCCGAACTGACGCATTCGGCGATTGCGGCGTTCGTCGCGAGCGGCATGGCGGATGTGGGTTTCGGCGTGGAGCCCGCGGCGCATCACTTCGGTCTCGACTTCATTCCGATTGTCGACGAAGACTATTATTTTGCGTGCGACCGCGCGCGGCTCGAACGTGTGCCGCTTGCGACGGTGCTCGGATTGCTGCGCGGCAGCGCGTTTCGCCATAGCGTCGATCAGCTCGAAGGCTATGACCCGCAAGATTGCGGCAAGGTGGTGGATCTTGAAGAGGGCCTGGGCGAAGCGGTGGCGTAAGCGGCCGTAAACATCAGGCTATGTTTGGCGCTGCGTATGGCGTCCGTTTGGGATACTCTCTAAGCTTCCGCTTCCGCCTAAACCGCGCGCTATGTCGCGCCGATCGATATGAAAGTCATTCTTCACGTATGTGCTGCCGTTGCGACGGCCGGTGTGCTCCTCGCCACCGCGTCAGTTGCTTTCGCACAGAATTCGCCAGGTGTTCCGGGCGGCATTCTGCAAGATCAGTTCCGTCTCGCCGAACATCCGCAAATGCCGTTTGCGGCGTCGTCTCCTTCGGACAAATACCAGAGTGGTAAAAAATCGGCCATGCGCAAGCGCGGCGATCTGGGCGATCCGAATGGTTGCAATCTGCAGTGTCCTAAAGACGAATAGGCGCAGGCAGGTGTCCGTTGTGAGTGCGACGCCGGCGTTTTGCCGGCGTCTTCCGTTTGACTCTCGGGTTTAGTGTGGCGTGGTGTTGCCGGCTCGCGGCGCGCGTTTAAGGTTTTGCCGTGTGCCACATGTCTTTGAAGCCTTCTCCCTTCATGTCTCCCGCCTGCTTGTCCGCTGCGTAGCGGTAGAGCGGATGCCCTTTGTACGCCCATTGCGGCTTGCCGTCCGCGCCGGTGATCACGGTCCAGTCGCCGGAGGGTTTGTCCGACGCGCTAGCCGTGGCCGCCGGCCAGTAGTTCATGCAGCCGCCCGTGCAGGCGCTCACGCCGGGTGTGGTGTCCTTGTCGAAGGTATAGAGCGTCATGCCGTCTCCATTGACGAAGCGTCCGTCCACGATCTTCGGCGCTTCGGCGAAAGCGCTTTGTTGCAGAGCGAGAAGGGCGAGGCAGAAAAGAGTTTTGCGCATGATGTCGGCTCCTGATTTTGGTGTTGGTCTCACGCGAGGCACGGCGTGCGCGCGTGAGGATCAAACGACTGAGCGGATGCGTTTATTCCAATCACTTCTTCATCTGAGGATCGCGATAGGGTCGGTCACGCGACGGCGCGCGGATGAGATAAGAAAAGGATAGTGCGGGAAAGCGCGCAGCGGGAAGGGCGCGAGGGATAAGAAAAAACCCGCAAGCAGCAGGCCGCTTACGGGTTTTCGATGAGACTTGATGGTGCAGCGTGAAACATGTTCTGGTGGAGGCGGCGGGAATCGAACCCGCGTCCAGAAGCACTCTACGACTAGTTCTACATGTGTAGTTCTGTCTTTTGATTTAACCATAGTGACGCGGACGAACACGCTGCACTACGGCGATTCACTAGATTTTCGACCCGGATGTCGTGACACCACCCAGGCTTAACTGACGTATATGACCTCTGTCGGTATTGCTACCGGTCTTGCGACTCTAGCCCGTCAGTGAACTAGGCAGAGGACGGCGGCCCTTAGGCTGCCAGTGCGAACGTTTCGTCGTTTGCAGTTACGTTTTTCCCGCTGATTTACGAGGTGACGGGGCCTCGACATGCCCTAGCCGCTTCGCAACCCCTGTCGAAACCAGGTCGCCCCCGCGGTTCGTTGCTCAAATTTCTGAGCCAGACGCAGATTTTACAATAGTTTGACGGCTACGTCCTGACTCATTGGCGCGGCCGGCGCGGCCTTGGTTTTCGCCTTTGCGCCGGTCGACGTCGCGGCTCAGCCGATGTCGCGCAGCAACTTTTGCAATTCCGCCGGCGACTGGACGACGTGTTGCGCATGCCATTGCGTCGGCGGGATGTCGTTGCCGCAGTATCCGTACGCCGCCGCGACCGTTTTCATGCCGGCGGCGAAACCGGCCTGCACGTCGCGCAGATCATCGCCCACGTAGACGATCCGCTCCGGCGCCACGTCCAGTTCGCGTGCCGCATGCAGTAACGGCGCCGGGTGCGGCTTCGAATGTGGTGTGGTGTCGCCACTCACGACACAGCCCGCGCGCTCTTCGAGGCCGAGTTGTGCGATTAACGGCTCGGTCAGCCGCGCCACCTTGTTCGTGACGATGCCCCAGCGCACACCGCGTGCGTCCAACTCGTCGAGCATCTCGGGAATGCCTTGAAACAGTGTGGTCTCGATGCACAGATCCGCTTCGTAGTTGGCGAGGAATTCCTCGCGCATCGACGCGAATTCGTGACTATCGGGGCCGATCCCGAACGCGCCGCCGATCAGCCCACGCGCGCCCGCGGATGCGAGCGGCCGCAGATCTTCGAGCGGCACCATCTCCAGCCCGCGATCGTGGCGCATCTTGTTGACGGCCGCCGCGAGGTCGGGCGCGGTGTCGGCTAGCGTGCCGTCGAGGTCGAACAGGACGGCGTGGCAAAGACCGAGTGCGTCTTCATTGTCTTCGCGCTGGGGCAGGGGCGTGGGATCGCTCATTGGTTCGATAGGTCCGGCAGGTCGGGGCGGATCAAACGTCGCGGCGGCAGGCGAGCATGTAGTTCACGCTCGTGTCGGCGGACAGCGTGAAATGCTTGCTGAGCGGGTTATACACAATGCCTTTGATATCGGCCGTGCGCAGGCCGGCGTCGCGCACGAAGCTCGCCAGTTCCGATGGGCGAATGAAGCGCGCGTAGTCGTGCGTGCCCTTGGGCAGCATCTGCGCGATGTATTCGGCGCCGATCACGGCGAACAGGTACGACTTCACATTGCGGTTCAGGGTGGAAAAAAACACCCAGCCGCCGGGTTTCACCAGCGTCTTGCACGCCTCGACGATGGCGGCAGGCTGAGGCACGTGCTCGAGCATTTCCATGCAGGTCACGACGTCGTATTTGGCGGGTTCGCGAGCGGCGAGCGCCTCGGCGGCGATCTCTTCGTAATCGACGGTTACACCACTTTCAAGGCTGTGAAGATCGGCCACGCCCAGAGCTTGGGTCGACAGGTCGATGCCTTTCACGTGGGCGCCCAGGCCCGCCATCGACTCGGACAGAATGCCGCCGCCGCAGCCTATATCCAGCACGGTCTTGCCCGCGAGATGCGCGTGTGCGTCGATCCAGCCCAGGCGGATCGGATTGAGTTCATGCAACGGCTTGAATTCGGCATTCGGGTCCCACCAACGGTGCGCGAGATCGCTAAATTTCTGCAGTTCGTGGGGATCGGCGTTGGTCATGGCGGAAGCTGCCTCGAAGAGAGCGGTGAGCGGGCGCTCGAGGATAAACCCTGAGTATATAGGTCGAGGGACTGAGCGGCAAAATGCCACCCGCTCGAGGTCCAAGGCCGGTTCGGGCTGCGGCGCCGCGCGCGTCGCCGGACATAAAAAAGCCCCGCCGAAGCGGGGCTTTGATACTGCGGTATTTTGTAGCTTACTGCTTCGAAGTACCGACAACTTCGACTTCCACGCGACGATCCGGTGCGAGGCAGGCGATAAGTTGCTTGCGGTTCTTCTGGTTGCAACCGGTCGTAACCGGGTTGCGCTTGCCCTTGCCTTCCGTATAGATACGGTTGGATTCGATGCCCTTGCTGACCAGGTATGCCTTCACAGCTTGAGCACGACGCAGCGACAGGCGGTCGTTGTACTTGTCCGAACCGATACGGTCCGTGTAACCCGTTGCGACGACGACTTCGAGGTTCAGCGCGCCGATCTTCGATGCCAGATCGTCCAGCTTTTCCTTGCCGGCCGGCTTCAGGGTGGCCTTGTCGAAGTCGAACAGTGCGTCAGCTTGATACGTAATCTTCTGGCTCGTAATAGCCGGTGCAGGTGCGACCGGAGCCGGCGGAGTCGGAGCTTGAGCAACCAGAGCGCCATCGCACTTTGCGTTGGCCGTTGCCGGCGTCCAGAACGCATCGCGCCAGCACAGCTCGTTCGTGCCGTTCATCCACACGTATTCGCCGGTACCATTCACCCAGTTGTCGTTCGTAGCTTGTCGCGACGCCGGCACCGACTGTGCCATGGCGGATGCAGCCATAACCGCGGTAGCTGCAATGAACGCGAGCTTTGAAAGTTTATTCATATTTCTCCTCTCGAAATTGAGATTACCGCAGGTTTACTGCGAGCCTGTTGACGAAGACAAGTCATACATTGCTCGAAGTATAACATCGGTGTAGAACAAAAAACGTGCTGTGTAGACTTCGAGCCGTGTCTAACTCTTTGTGCGTTGGCATTTTGCCATATCGTTCCCGTCCAACGATAAAAAAATCTGCCCCCGATCGAATCACCCTCCAATTGTGGTGCATGCGCAACAGAAGTAATTCCCTGGAGGCTCCGCCAGTCATGGCTGAGCGGCGAATTGCCCCACGCACGAATCGAGCCTGACGGGTCTCAAAAAAGGAGCGTCGAGGAACGCCTCGTGCGCACCCCTGCTAATAGGTATACGTACGTTCGTCGGGAGCGGATTCGCGGCATGTTAGAATCGCGTGATGCGTTGCGCCTGCAATGCTTACGCGAAGGCGCGGCGAATTGAAGTTAAGCCGTCGTCTTGGCACGTAAAAGATACGGATAATGGATCAATTCGCCAAAGAGACTCTGCCAATCTCCCTAGAGGAGGAAATGCGCCGTTCGTATCTCGATTACGCGATGAGCGTGATCGTGGGGCGTGCGCTTCCCGATGTTCGCGATGGCCTGAAGCCGGTGCACCGGCGCGTGCTGTACGCGATGCACGAACTGAACAACGACTGGAACCGGGCGTACAAGAAGTCGGCGCGTATTGTCGGCGACGTTATCGGTAAATATCACCCGCACGGCGATACGGCTGTTTACGACACTATCGTCCGGATGGCGCAAGACTTCTCGCTGCGCTACATGCTGGTGGACGGTCAGGGCAACTTCGGCTCGGTCGACGGCGACAACGCCGCGGCGATGCGGTACACCGAAATCCGCATGGCGAAGATCGGCCACGAACTGCTGGCCGACATCGACAAGGAAACGGTCGATTTCACGCCGAACTACGACGGCAGCGAAAACGAACCGGCCATCCTGCCAGCGCGCATTCCCAATCTGCTGATCAACGGCTCGTCCGGCATCGCCGTCGGCATGGCGACCAACATCCCGCCGCACAACCTCAACGAGGTTGTCGACGCGTGCCAGCATCTGCTCAAGAACCCGGAAGCCACGATCGACGAACTGATCGAGATCATTCCGGCACCGGATTTCCCGACCGCCGGCATCATCTACGGCGTGGCCGGCGTGCGCGACGGCTATCGCACCGGCCGCGGCCGCGTGGTGATGCGCGCGCTCACGCACTTCGAGGAAATCGACCGCGGTCAGCGCATGTCGATCATCGTCGACGAACTGCCGTACCAGGTGAACAAGCGCTCACTTCTGGAGCGCATCGCCGAGCTGGTCAACGAGAAGAAGCTCGAAGGCATCTCCGACATCCGCGACGAGTCCGACAAGAGCGGCATGCGCGTCGTGATCGAGCTCAAGCGCGGCGAAGTGCCGGAAGTCGTTCTGAACAATCTGTACAAGGCGACCCAGCTTCAGGACACCTTCGGCATGAACATGGTCGCGCTGGTCGACGGCCAGCCGAAGCTGCTGAACCTGAAGGAAATGCTGTCGTGCTTCCTGTCGCATCGCCGGGAAGTGCTAACGCGGCGCACTGTATACGAACTGCGCAAGGCGCGTGAACGCGGCCACGTGCTCGAAGGTCTGGCCGTTGCACTTGCCAACATCGACGAGTTCATCGCGATCATCAAGGCCGCGCCGACTCCGCCGATCGCCAAGCAGGAATTGATGGCGCGTCCGTGGGATTCGTCGCTGGTGCGCGAAATGTTGTCGCGCGCCGAGACGGAAAACGCGACGGCGGGAGGTCGCGAAGCCTATCGTCCTGACGGATTGAATCCGTCGTTCGGTATGCAGTCCGACGGCCTCTACCGTCTGTCCGACACCCAGGCTCAGGAAATTCTGCAGATGCGTCTGCAGCGCCTCACTGGCCTGGAGCAGGACAAGATCATCGGCGAGTACCGCGAAGTGATGGCGCAAATCGCCGACCTGCTGGACATTCTGGCTCGCCCGGAGCGCATTACGGCGATCATCGTCGACGAACTCACGTCCATCAAAGCCGAATTCGGCGACGCGCGCCGCTCGAAGATCGAGCTGAACGCCACCGAACTGAACACCGAAGACCTGATCACGCCGCAGGAAATGGTCGTGACCATGTCGCACGCCGGCTATGTGAAATCGCAGCCGCTGTCCGAATACAGCGCGCAGAAGCGTGGTGGCCGCGGCAAGCAGGCCACGGCAATGAAGGAAGACGACTGGATCGACACGCTGTTCATCGCGAACACGCACGATCACATTCTGTGCTTCTCGAATCGCGGCCGTGTCTACAGCGTAAAGGTTTATGAAGTGCCGCAAGGTTCGCGGAACTCGCGCGGCCGGCCGATCATCAATATCTTCCCGCTTCAGGAAGGCGAAAAGATTACGGTTGTCCTGCCGGTGAAGGAATTCTCGGCTGACAAGTTCGTCTTTATGGGCACCGCGTTAGGAACCGTAAAAAAGACGCCGCTTGAAGCCTTTGGCCGCGTGTTGCGCAAGGGTATTATTGCGGTCGGTCTGGATGACGGCGACTACCTGATCGGCGCCGCCATTACCGACGGCCAGCACGACGTGATGCTGTTCTCGGATTCCGGCAAGGCGGTTCGCTTCGACGAAAACGACGTGCGCCCAATGGGCCGCGAAGCGCGCGGCGTGCGCGGCATGCAGCTCGAGGAAGGTCAAAACGTGATCGCGCTGCTGGTGGCCGGCGACGAGCAGCAGTCGGTGCTCACCGCAACGGAAAACGGTTTCGGCAAGCGCACGCCGATCACCGAGTACACCCGTCATGGTCGCGGCACGAAGGGCATGATCGCGATCCAGACGTCGGAGCGTAACGGCCGAGTCGTGGCCGCGACGCTGGTGGATCAGGAAGCGCAGATCATGCTGATCACCAATACCGGCGTATTGATCCGTACGCGGGTCTCGGAAATTCGAGAAATGGGACGCGCAACCCAAGGTGTTACACTCATCAGCCTTGACGAAGGGACCAAGCTTTCAGGTCTGCAACAGGTTGCTGAGGCCGAGGCAGAAGGTGATGCGGAAGGCGACGCCGAAGGTCCCGCAGAAGGTGACAACGGTGGCGAAGAGGGCGGTGCGGCCTGATTCGCATCAGCGCCTTACAGTCTCAGTGATTAGTTGAAAGCTGCGCCGGGAATAATGGCGTGTCGGGCTGATACGTGTCCCGCGCGGCTTGCTGCTCAAGTTCATTTCTATTAGGGAGTAATGATGCAAAAACGATTCAAACAACTGGTGTTGCTGGCTGCCCTCGTGCCGACCTTTGCCATGGCTCAAGCGCTTCAGAGCTCGGCTCCGGCGGCTCCGGCTACTGCCGCAGCACCGGTTGATCCGGCCAAGCAGGCTGCAATCAAGGACCTGTTGGACGCAATCGACGCGCAGAAGCTCGTCGGCGCGATCGGCAACAGCGCCCAGATGCAAGCCAAGCAGCTGGTTCCGGCTATCCTGTCGGACGCTTTGAGCGAAAACAAGACGATGACGGACAAGCAGAAGCAGGCTTCCGTCCCGACGCTGCAAAAGAATGCAGTGCCGAAGCTGGTTGACGGCGCAGGCCAGGTGTTCGCTACGGACAATTTCCGTCAGGACGCCATGCAAGCTCAGTACGACGCTTACGCGAAGTACTACAGCACGTCGGAAATCAAGGATCTGACCGCGTTCTACAAGAGCCCGACTGGCCGCAAGTTCATCCAGGTGCAAGACCAGGTTGGCCGCGACGTCGTGAACGGCTTGATGCAAAAGTACATGCCGCAATCGATCAAGGCAACGCGTGACCAGGCCGACAAGGAAGTCGCTTCGGTCAAGCCGGCCAAGTAAGTCTGGTCAACAGACAAAAGGTCGAAAGGCTGCGCTGACATCGCGCCGGCCGCCGCCCGGCAGGTTCGCCTCGTAGGCTATATGGCGCGCCGGGTTTGGCGGCATTGCGTTGACAATGCGATAATGGCCGTTTGCGCACACGCGCAGACGGCCATTTTCTTTTTCGGCGCGAAATGGTCTGAAATCCGCGTCAGAAAATCGCGCCGGCAAAATTGCGTGGTCAGCGTCGTGGCGGTTGTTTCCTCGGCTGCCAACTTCGCCGATCTTTGCGCGCTCTTCTTTTTTTGCGCCTGCTTCCAGGATCTCACGATGCGCGTCTTTAATTTCTCCGCCGGCCCTGCGGCCATGCCCGAAGAAGTGCTGCGTCAAGCCGCCGACGAAATGCTCGATTGGCAAGGCAGCGGCATGAGCGTCATGGAAATGAGCCATCGCGGGAAAGAGTTCATGTCGATCCACGAGGAAGCGCTCGTCGATTTGCGCGACTTGCTCGAAGTGCCGGCAAGCCATCGCATTCTGTTCCTGCAAGGCGGTGGTCTCGGCGAGAACGCAATCGTGCCGATGAATCTGATGGGCGCGAAGGCGCGTGCGGATTTCGTCGTGACGGGTTCCTGGTCGCAGAAGTCGTTCAAGGAAGCGCAGAAGTACGGCACCGCGCATCTGGCGGCGAGCGGTCAGACGGCTGACGGTTTCACGCGCGCACCCGCCCGCTCCGAATGGCAACTGTCGGACGACCCGGCTTACGTGCATCTGTGCACGAACGAGACGATCCACGGCGTCGAGACATTCGAGATTCCCGATCTCGGCGATATTCCGCTCGTGGCCGACGCCTCGTCGCACATCCTGTCGCGTCCCATGGACATCGCCAAATACGGCGTGCTGTTCGGCGGCGCGCAGAAGAACATTGGCATGGCCGGCGTGACGGTGGTGATCGTGCGCGAGGACATGCTGGATCGCGCGCAATCGATCTGCCCGTCGGCGTTCGAATGGAAGACCGTCGCCGAGAACAATTCGATGTACAACACGCCGCCCACTTATGCGATCTACATCGCCGGGCTGGTGTTCAAGTGGTTGAAGAAGCAGGGTGGCCTGGCCGCGATCGAAGCGCGTAATGTCGAGAAGTCGAAACTGCTGTACGACGCGATCGACTCGAGCAGCTTCTATCTGAACAAGGTCGAACGTGGCTCGCGCTCGCGGATGAACGTACCGTTCTTCCTCGCGGACGAGTCGCGCAACGAGGATTTCCTGGCCGGCGCGAAAGCGCGGGGAATGGTGCAGCTGAAGGGCCACAAGTCCGTCGGCGGCATGCGGGCGTCGATTTATAACGCCGTCTCGCTCGAGGGCGTCAAAGCGCTTGTCGAATACATGAAGGAATTCGAACAGCGCAGCGCCTGAGCCACACTGGCTAGCAGGCGCGCGCATCCTTTCCAGCACGCATTTTTGCAGCAGCTACCGGCAGGGCCGTTTTCACGCATGGACGACGAACTCAATACCCGACTCAAACCGCTTCGCGAACGCATCGACGCGCTCGACGCGCAGCTGATCGCGCTTCTCAATCAGCGCGCCGCCGTGGCGCTCGAAGTGGGCGAGGTCAAGAAGCATTTCAACGCGCCGGTGTTCCGCCCCGAGCGCGAGCAACAGGTGATCGCGCGCCTGCAGGACATGAGCGAAGGGCCGCTCGCGAGCGAACATATCAGCGCGATCTGGCGCGAGATCATGGCCGCGAGCCGCGCGCTCGAGAAGACCATCAAGGCCGCGTATCTCGGCCCGGTCGGCACTTATAGCGAACAGGCGATGCATGAGTACTTCGGTCAGTCGATCGAAGGCCTGCCATGTCCGTCGATCGACGAAGTGTTTCGCTCGGTCGAAGCCGGCGCCGCGGAATTCGGCGTCGTGCCGGTCGAGAATTCGACCGAAGGCGCCGTGTCGCGCACGCTCGATCTGCTGCTGCAAACGCAACTCACGATCGGCGGCGAGCTGGCTTTGCCGATTCACCACAATCTGTTGACGCTGAACGGCGGGCTAACGGGCGTGACGCGCGTGTGCGCGCATGCGCAGGCGCTCGCCCAGTGCCAGCGCTGGCTGTCGACCAACGCGCCGCATCTCGAACGCCAGGCGGTGTCGAGCAACGCGGAAGCGGCGCGCATGGCAGCGGAAGATCCGAGCGTGGCGGCGATCGCCGGCGATCGGGCGGCGACCCATTACGGCCTGCAAGTCGCGTATGCGTTGATTCAGGACGATCCGCACAACCGCACCCGCTTCGTGATGATCGGCAAGCAGCCGGCCGGTCCGAGCGGTTACGACCAGACTTCGCTGATCGTGTCGGTCGTCAACGAACCGGGCGCGATGGTCAAACTGCTGGAACCGCTGGCGCGTCACAGCGTGTCCATGACGCGCTTCGAATCGCGCCCGGCGCGCGTCGGCACGTGGGAGTACTACTTCTACATCGACGTCGAAGGCCATCGCGACGATCCGGCGGTCGCCGCCGCGCTCGCTGAACTCGGTGAGAAGGCAGCGTTCCTGAAGATTCTGGGCTCGTATCCGCGCGCCCGCTAATGATATTCACGCGGCGGCCCGCGGCATCGCGCAGCGGCAGTCGCGCATTCAATTACTCATAGTCGTTCGGAGATTTTCATGACAGCGCCTTTCGGTCCTTCCTACGTGCGCGCGATTGCGCCTTACACTGCAGGCAAACCGATTTCGGAAGTGGCCCGCGAGTTCGGTCTGGACGAAGCGACCATCGTGAAACTCGCATCGAACGAAAATCCGCTCGGCATGCCGGAGTCGGCGCAACGCGCCATGGCGCGGGCCGCAAGCGAACTGGGCCGTTACCCGGACGCAAATGCGTTCGAATTGAAGGCTGCGCTGAGCGAGCGTTACGGCGTGCCCGCCGATTGGGTCACGCTCGGTAACGGCAGCAACGACATCCTGGAAATCGCCGCGCACGCGTTCGTGGAAAAGGGCCAGTCGATCGTCTATGCGCAGTACTCGTTCGCGGTTTACGCGTTGGCCACGCAAGGTCTGGGTGCGCGCGCGATTGTCGTGCCGGCCGTCAAATACGGTCACGATCTCGACGCCATGCTCGCCGCCGTCACCGACGACACGCGCCTGATATTCGTCGCCAATCCGAACAACCCGACCGGCACGTTCATCGAAGGCCCGAAGCTCGAGGCGTTTCTCGACAAGGTGCCGCGTCACGTGGTCGTCGTGCTGGACGAGGCGTACACGGAATATCTGCCGGAAGAGAAGCGCTACGACGCGATCGCGTGGGTGCGCCGCTATCCGAATCTGCTGGTGTCGCGCACGTTTTCGAAGGCTTTCGGTCTCGCGGGTTTGCGCGTGGGTTTCGCGATCGCGCAACCTGAGCTGACCGATTTGCTGAATCGCGTGCGTCAGCCGTTCAACGTGAACACGCTCGCGCAAGCCGCGGCGATCGCCGCGCTGAACGATAAAGCGTTTCTGGAAAAGAGCGCCGCGCTGAACGCGCAGGGCTATCGCCGTCTGACTGAAGCTTTCGACAAGCTCAACCTGGAGTATGTGCCGTCGCACGGCAACTTCGTGCTGGTGCGCGTCGGCAACGACGACGCGGCCGGCAACCGCGTCAACCTCGAATTGCTGAAACAAGGCGTGATCGTGCGTCCGGTCGGCAGCTACGGTTTGCCGCAGTGGCTGCGCATCACGATCGGCCTGCCGGAAGAAAACGAAGCATTCATCGCGGCGCTCGAAAAGACGCTCGCCGCCGCGTAAGCGGTAACCTTGGACCCGCGCGCCTCGTCGGCATGAAAGGCGCGCTTTATTTGTGACCGACGTGGCCGCGTTTTCATTTAACAAGCTGGTAATTTTCGGTGTCGGCCTGATCGGCGGATCGCTCGCGCGTGCGTTGCGCGAACGTGGCGAGGCCGATGGCGCGCGCAAGGTGATCGGTGTGGGGCGTTCGTCCGCGTCGACTGAGCGTGCTCTGGAACTGGGTGTGATCGACGGCACGGCCGCGCTAAACGACGACGCCGCGCTCAGTGAAGCGCTGAGTGGCGCCGACTTCGTGCTGCTGGCCGCACCCGTTGCGCAGACGCAGCCGCTGCTCGAACGCATCGCGCCGTTTCTCGATGCCGCGACGATCGTCACCGACGCGGGCAGCACCAAGTCGGACGTGGTCGCCGCCGCCCGGGCGGCGCTCGGCGCGCGCATCGGCCAGTTCGTGCCGGGGCATCCGATTGCCGGTCGCGAGGCCAGCGGCGTGGAAGCGGCGTTGCCCGACCTGTATGTCGGCCGCAATGTGGTGTTGTGCCCGCTGCCTGAGAATGCGCCGGCAGACGTGGACCGCGTCGCGGCGATGTGGCGCGCCACCGGCGCGCTCGTGCGCAACATGGCGCCCGAGCAGCACGACCGCGTGTTCGCGTCGGTCAGCCATTTGCCGCACGTGCTCTCGTTCGCGCTGGTCGAGCAGATTCTCAATTCGCCCGACGCCGCGTTGAAATTCTCGTTTGCCGCGGGCGGTTTCCGCGACTTCACGCGCATTGCCGCGTCGAGCCCGGAAATGTGGCGTGACGTGTGCGTCGCCAACCGCGTCGCGTTGCTCGACGAACTCGACGCATACACGGCCGTGCTCGCGCGTCTGCGCGCGGCCATCGAAGCCGCCGACGGCGCCGCCCTCGAAGCCGTGTTCGCGCGCTCGCGCGTGGCGCGCACCGAATGGCAGGAACAGCGCGCGGCCGGCGTCGCGAATAGCGACGCGTCGAAATAACCGGAACTGGACTCAATCATGGAATTCCTCGATCTCGGACCGTTTTCCCGCGCGTCCGGCACGATTCGTCTGCCTGGCTCGAAGAGCATTTCGAATAGGGTTCTGCTGCTCGCCGCGCTCGCCGAAGGCGAGACGACGATCACGAATCTGCTCGACTCCGACGACACCCGCGTGATGCTCGACGCGCTCGAAAAGCTCGGCGTGCGTCTGAAGCGCGACGGCGACACCTGCGTCGTGACCGGCACGCGCGGCGCGTTCACGGCGCGCACGGCTGATCTGTTTCTCGGCAACGCCGGCACGGCGGTGCGTCCGCTGACGGCGGCGCTGGCGGTCAACGGCGGTGACTACCGCATTCACGGCGTGCCGCGCATGCACGAGCGGCCGATCGGCGATCTGGTCGACGGACTGCGCCAGCTTGGCGCGAAGATCGACTACGAAGAGAACGAAGGCTATCCGCCGCTGCGGATTCGCCCGGGGCGGATCAACGCCGACGCGCCCATCACCGTGCGCGGCGACGTGTCGAGCCAGTTCCTGACCTCGCTGCTCATGACGCTGCCGCTTCTGCGCACCGAAAGCGGCGTGAGCACCGTGCAGGTGGATGGCGAACTGATTTCGAAGCCGTATATCGAGATCACGATCAAGCTGATGGAGCGCTTCGGCATCAAGGTCGAGCGTCACGAATGGCATCAGTTCGTGGTGCCCGCGGGGCAGCGGTATCAGTCGCCGGGCACGATCATGGTGGAGGGCGATGCGTCGTCCGCTTCGTATTTCCTCGCGGCCGGCGCGCTCGGCGGCGGCCCGCTGAAAGTGGAGGGCGTCGGCCGGGCCAGCATCCAGGGCGACGTCGGTTTTGCCGATGCGCTCATCAAGATGGGCGCGAACCTGCAGATGGGCGACGACTGGATCGAAGTGCGCGGCGTCGGCCACGACAGCGGCAAGCTCGAACCGATCGACATGGACTGCAACCTGATTCCCGATGCCGCGATGACGATCGCCGTTGCGGCGCTGTTCGCGGAAGGCGCGACCACGCTGCGCAATATCGCCAGCTGGCGCGTGAAGGAAACCGACCGCCTCGCCGCGATGGCGACGGAGCTGCGCAAGGTCGGCGCCAAGGTGCAGGAAGGCGAGGACTACCTCGTTATCGAACCACCTGAAAAGCTGACTCCGAACGCCGCGATCGACACTTACGACGATCATCGCATGGCCATGTGCTTCTCTCTGGTGAGCCTCGGCGGCGTGCCGGTGCGGATCAACGACCCGAAATGCGTCGGCAAGACGTTTCCCGATTATTTCGAGCGCTTTACCGCGCTCGCCCAACCCTGATTCGATTTCGAATCGATTGACGTGCGACTTTTTCGATGAAACCGACCCGTCCCTTTCACCAGACGCCCGTCATTACGATCGACGGCCCGAGTGCCTCCGGCAAAGGCACCGTGGCCGCGCTGGTGGCCGCGAGCCTCGGCTTCCACTTGCTGGACAGCGGCGCGCTATACCGTCTCGCCGCGCTCGCCAGCCTGCGCTACGACATCGCGGCCGACGACGCCGACGCCCTTGTAAAACTGATCGACGACCTGCACATCACCTTCCGCGAGGGCTTGGCGCAGCTCGATGGCGTCGACGTTTCGGCTGAGATTCGCGCCGAGGAAGTCGGCGCCCGCGCTTCGGCGATCGCCGTGCACGCGCCGGTGCGCACCGCACTGGTGGCGCGGCAGCGGGCTTTCCGTAAGGAACCGGGACTGGTCGCCGACGGTCGCGACATGGGCACGGTGATCTTCCAGGACGCCGTGCTGAAGGTGTTCATGACAGCCAGCGTGGAGGCCCGCGCGGCGCGCCGGCATAAGCAATTGATCCAAAAAGGATTTTCTGCTAATATAGATGACTTGCTCCGGGATTTGCGTGAGCGCGACGAGCGTGACAGTCAGCGCGCAGCCGCGCCACTCAAGCCCGCGGCGGATGCAAAGCTGCTTGATACCTCGGCATTGTCGGTCGACCAGGCGGTCGAGCAAGTGGTGCAGTGGTATGAAGCTTTAGTCCCACATGCCTGATGAAAGTACGCGTTGTGCTTCAGGCGTGGGCGCAGTAGAAGTCCGTTGTCAGTAGGTGCTTCGCGATCGTCGTGAAGCGTTGTGTTTAACCCTATAACCCCGCGTGGCATTCGCACTCTAGCCGAAATTGCTGACCGTCCGGCCAGCCGGGCACCGCGAGAACCATGCAAATTTTGATTTTTATGTCCGACCTGCAAACCTCTACCCCGAATACCGAATCTTTTGCGGCTCTGTTCGAAGAGTCGCTGACCAAGCAAGACATGCGCGCCGGCGAAGTGATCTCCGCCGAAGTCGTGCGTGTTGACCACAACTTTGTGGTCGTCAACGCTGGTCTCAAGTCCGAAGCCTACATCCCGCTCGAAGAGTTCCTGAACGACGCGGGCGAGGTAGAAGTGCAGGCGGGCGACTTCGTTTCCGTCGCGATCGACGCGCTGGAAAACGGCTATGGCGACACGATCCTGTCGCGCGACAAGGCTAAGCGCCTCGCTTCGTGGCTGTCGCTGGAAAAGGCACTCGACAACAACGAACTCGTGACCGGCACGATCACGGGCAAGGTCAAGGGCGGCATGACCGTCATGGTCAACGGCATCCGCGCGTTCCTGCCGGGTTCGCTGGTCGACACGCGTCCGGTCAAGGACACGACCCCGTACGAAGGCAAGACGCTGGAATTCCGCGTCATCAAGCTCGACCGCAAGCGTAACAACGTCGTGCTGTCGCGCCGCGCCGTGATCGAAGCGACCCAAGGCGAAGAGCGCGCAAAGCTGCTCGAAACGCTGAAGGAAGGCGCGATCGTGGAAGGCGTGGTGAAGAACATCACGGATTACGGCGCGTTCGTGGACCTCGGCGGTATCGACGGCCTGCTGCACATCACCGACATCGCATGGCGTCGTGTGCGTCACCCGAGCGAAGTGCTGTCGGTTGGCCAGGAAGTCACCGCGAAGATCCTCAAGTTCGACCAAGAGAAGAACCGCGTTTCGCTGGGTATCAAGCAGCTGGGCGACGATCCGTGGGAAGGCATCTCGCGCCGTTACCCGTCGGGCACGCGCCTGTTCGGTAAGGTCACCAACATCACCGACTACGGCGCATTCGTCGAAGTCGAATCGGGCATCGAAGGCCTGGTTCACGTGTCGGAAATGGACTGGACGAACAAGAACGTTGCACCGTCGAAGGTTGTGCAACTGGGCGACGAAGTCGAAGTCATGGTTCTGGAAATCGACGAAGACCGCCGCCGTATCAGCCTCGGCATGAAGCAATGCAAGCCGAACCCGTGGGACGACTTCAGCCGCAACTTCAAGAAGGGCGACAAGCTGCAAGGCGCAATCAAGTCCATTACGGACTTCGGCGTCTTCATCGGTCTGCCAGGCGGCATCGACGGTCTGGTTCACCTGTCGGACCTGTCGTGGTCGGAAACGGGCGAAGAAGCAGTTCGCAAGTACAAGAAGGGCGACGAAGTGGAAGCGATCGTTCTCGGCATCGACGTCGAGAAGGAACGCATTTCGCTGGGCATCAAGCAGCTCGAAGGCGACCCGTTCAGCAACTTCGTTGCCATGAACGACAAGGGTTCGATCGTCGACGGCGTGGTCAAGACGGTGGACGCGAAGGGTGCAGTGGTTCAGCTGTCGACGGAAGTCGAAGGCTACCTGCGTGCTTCGGAAATCGCACAAGACCGCGTGGAAGATGCTCGCAACGTGCTGAAGGAAGGCGACAAGGTCAACGCGATGATCATCAACATCGATCGCAAGTCGCGTGGCATCAACCTGTCGATCAAGGCCAAGGATTCGGCTGAGCAGCAGGAAGCGATTCGTGGCCTGGCTTCGTCGGACTCGAGCTCGGCTGCCACCGGCACGACGAACCTCGGCGCGCTGCTGAAGGCCAAGCTCGACGGCCAGAACCAGTAAGTCTGAGAGGTCTGCTGCAGTATGACCAAATCGGAATTGGTCGCCCAACTGGCTGCGCGATTTCCGCAACTTGTCCTTAAAGATGCGGATTTCGCGGTGAAGACGATGCTCGATGCGATGTCGGAGGCACTTGCCAACGGTCACCGCATCGAAATTCGCGGCTTCGGCAGCTTCGGCCTTAACCGCCGTCCCTCCCGCGTCGGGCGTAATCCGAAGTCGGGCGAGAAGGTGCTGGTACCTGAGAAGTACGTACCGCACTTCAAGCCGGGCAAGGAATTGCGTGAACGGGTAGATCGTCGCGCGGGTGAGCCGTTGAAGGCCGAAGAGCCGGATGACGATCTGTAAATGCTTCGCTGTGCCGTTTGCAGCGTGGCATTGGTAGCGTCAGCGGCCAAAGCCAGTCGGCAAAAGACCAGAAAAAGCGCCTTCGGGCGCTTTTTTTTCGCCTGTATGTTGGCGGTTTGCTCCGCGGCGTTTCGCCCGGGGCCGGCGCGTGACCGACAAGCGTGGCGCGCGAGCACGCCCGCAGCTCGTGTTCATGCGTCACGCGCAACTGCAGCAAGGCTTACGCGGCGGCACACGTACCGCGAGCGCGCAAGCCGGCGTGGCAAATACATACGGCGCGCGAACAGCTGACAGACGCCCTCGCAGGCAAGCAAGGCCACCGCACGCCGCCACGATGATCCGCATGCAAGCACCGCGCTGCCCGCAAGCACGCAAGCCAGCACGGCCCGCGAACACAGCCGCTGAGCACTAACCCACCGCCGCACCCGCTCACCTACCGCCCACACAAGACAACCTCCCATAACCCCTCAATCCGCCACTTCCTGCCCAGCCGCGAGGGCTTCAATTACAATACGGGTCACTTCGGCGCGGGCAACACCGTGGCGCGACGCGTCATCAAGCCGGCGTCACCCCGCAACTGCCGTCAAGAGACCTATTCATGAAATTTATCGTCTGGCTGATCCGTGTGCTGGTGTTCGTGCTGCTGCTGGTGCTGGCGCTCGCCAATACACAACCTGCTACGCTGAATTTCCTCGCCGGCTACGCATGGTCGGCGCCGTTGATCCTGATCGGCCTCGCGTTCTTCGTGGTGGGGCTGCTGGCCGGGCTGGTGTCGTCGATGCCGGCCATGCTGCGCTTGCGCATGGAAAACGGCCGGCTCAAGCGCGAGTTGCGGGTGGCGCGCGAAACCCCGGTCGTGGTCGAACAACCGCCCATGCCGCCGCTGATCTGAATGCCTTGCGCCGCGCGTTTTAAGCGCGGCTTTCCGTCTTCGCTTTCCCGCACATTTGCATTAATCGCATGGATCTAGACTTCTGGTGGCTGCTCGTCATACCCGTCGCGTTCGCGTTCGGCTGGATGGCCGCGCGCTACGACCTCAAGACGCTGCTGTCCGAAAGCGCCAACCTGCCTCGCTCGTATTTTCGCGGCCTGAATTTCCTGCTCAACGAGCAGCCGGACCAGGCGATCGACGCGTTCATCGAAGTGGTCAAGCTCGATCCGGAAACAGTCGAGCTGCACTTCGCGCTGGGTAATCTATTCCGGCGCCGCGGCGAAACGGATCGCGCGATTCGCGTGCACCAGAACCTGTTGAGCCGCGCCGATCTGCCGGTCAGCGAGCGTGATCATGCGCTTTACGAGTTGGGGCAAGACTTCCTGAAAGCGGGCCTACTCGATCGCGCGGAAGAAACGTTCCGCTCGCTCGAAACCGGCGACTACGCGTTGGGCGCGCAGCGTGCGCTCCTCACCATCTTCGAAATCGAGAAGGACTGGGTCAAGTCGATTGATACCGCCCGTCATCTGGAAACGATGGGCGCCGAGTCGCTCGATAAGGAAATCGCGCAATTCCACTGCGAACTCGCCCAGGAAGCGCTACAACAGAAGAAGCCGGACGAAGCCCGCCGGCAGCTCGGCTTCGCGCTGAAGGCGAACCCCACCAACGTACGTGCCACGATCCTGTTCGGCGATGTCGACGCGGCCGGCGGCGCGCAGGAAGCGGCCATCGCCCAATGGCGTCGGGTGGAGGAGCAGAATCCAGCCTATCTGCCGCTGGTCGCGGAAAAGCTGATGAAGGCCTACGAGGCGCTCGGCCGTCCGCAAGATGGCGCCGATCTGCTGACCACGTGGGTGGACCGCTATCCGACCAACGATCTGCTCGATGTTGCCTATCAGCACGTCGCATCGCTGCGCGGACCTGACGCCGCCCACGCGCTGGCGCGCTCGCAAATGCAGAAGTCGCCGAATCTGGCGGGCATGACGCGGCTGCTCGAGGCGCAGCAAGCCGTCGCGGAAGAACCGCGGCGCAGCGAACTCGAACTGATGCGTACGCTGATCCGTCAGCGCACCAAAAATCTGCCACGGTATACGTGCCAGAATTGCGGTTTCAGGGCGCGGCTTTTCTACTGGCAGTGCCCGGGTTGCAGCGGTTGGGAAACCTATGCGCCGCGCCGCGTCGAGCCGATCACCGCATCGAACTGATGCTCGCGCGGCAACGACGGCAACGCCGGTTTCCGGCGCACGGTCGCGCCGCCGCCCGGCGTATGGCAACCGCCCCTGCGCGGGCGGATTTCGCAATGTGTTTCTGACCGGCTTCATCGCCGGGAATCCTCACCGGAACCCTCTACCGGAAAGCGTATGAAAATCACCATTATCGGCACGGGCTATGTGGGTCTTGTCACTGGCGCGTGTCTCGCCGAGATCGGTCACGACGTTTTCTGTCTCGACGTCGATCCGCGCAAGATCGAAATCCTCAACAGCGGCGGCGTGCCGATCCACGAGCCCGGTTTGCAGGAGATGATCGCCCGCACGCGCGCGGCACGCCGCATCACGTTTTCCACGGATGTCGAAGCCAGCGTCGCGCACGGCGACGTGCAGTTCATCGCGGTCGGCACGCCGCCGGACGAAGACGGCTCGGCCGATCTGCAATACGTGCTCGAAGCGGCCCGCAATATCGGCCGCACGATGAACGGCTTCAAGGTGATCGTCGACAAATCGACGGTGCCGGTCGGCACCGCGCAGCGCGTGCGTACGGTGGTCGAGGAAGAACTGGCTAAACGCGGGCTCGCCGCCAGCGCGCAGCATCGATTTTCGGTGGTGTCCAACCCCGAGTTCCTGAAGGAAGGCGCGGCGGTCGACGACTTCATGCGCCCGGACCGCATCGTGATCGGCATCGACGAAGACGAACCCGGCATGCGCGCGCGTGAACTGATGAAGCGTCTGTACGCGCCGTTCAACCGCAATCACGAACGCACTTTGTACATGGATGTGCGCTCGGCCGAGTTCACGAAATACGCCGCCAATGCCATGCTCGCCACGCGCATCTCGTTCATGAACGAGATGTCGAATCTGGCCGACCGCGTCGGCGCGGATATCGAAGCGGTGCGCCGCGGCATCGGCTCGGATCCGCGGATCGGCTATCACTTCCTGTACGCCGGCTGCGGCTACGGCGGTTCGTGCTTCCCGAAGGACGTGCAGGCGCTGATCCGCACGGCCAGCGAGAGCGGCCACAATCTGCGCATCCTCGAAGCGGTCGAGGAAGTGAATCACAAGCAGAAAGACGTGCTGGTGCACAAGATCACAAGCAAGCTCGGCGACGATCTGAGCGGCCGCACGTTCGCCGTGTGGGGCCTCGCATTCAAGCCAAATACCGATGACATGCGCGAGGCGCCGAGCCGTCGCCTGATCTCGGAACTGCTGGCGCGCGGCGCCCAGGTGCGCGCGTACGATCCGGTCGCGGTGACCGAAGCGCGCCGCGTGTTCGCCATGGACCTGCACGACGCACCGGACCAGTTCGCGCGTCTCACTTTCACGGCTACGCAGGACGAAACGCTCACCGGCGCCGACGCCCTCGTGATCGTGACCGAATGGAAAGAATTCAAGAGCCCGGATTTCGTTCATCTGAAATCGGTGCTCAAGTCGCCGCTGATTTTCGACGGCCGCAACCTGTATGAACCGGACGCGATGACCGAACTCGGCATCGACTACCACTCGATTGGACGCCCTTATGCCCAACCCTCTGAACTTCCGGCCGTTGCCTGAGACCGCGCCGGGCGCCGTGCCGAGCACGCCCGCACCGCAGCTCACGGTAGTGCCGCGCGAACAGCTCGCCGCCGCGCGCGTGCTGGTGGTGGGCGACGTCATGCTCGATCGCTACTGGTTTGGAGATGTGAATCGCATTTCGCCAGAAGCGCCCGTGCCTGTCGTGCACGTGCAGCGTCAGGAAGACCGGCTCGGCGGCGCGGCGAACGTCGCGCGCAATGCGGTCGCGCTCGGCGCGCAAGCCGGCTTGCTGTGCGTGGTCGGCCATGACGAACCCGGCGAGCGCATCGTGCAACTGCTCGACGAAAGCGGCGTGAAGCCGCATCTCGAACGCGATCCGGCGCTGCTCACCACCATCAAGCTGCGTGTGCTGTCGCGCCAGCAACAGTTGCTGCGCGTCGATTTCGAGAACTCGCCGGCGCACGAAGTGCTGCTCGCGGGTCTCGCGCGGTTCGACGAGCTGCTGCCGTCGCACGACGTGATTCTGATGTCCGACTACGCGAAGGGCGGTCTGACCCACGTCACGCAGATGATCGCGAAGGCGCACGCGGTGGGCAAGCCGGTGCTGGTCGATCCGAAGGGCGACGACTGGGAACGCTATCGCGGCGCCACGCTGATCACGCCGAACCGCGCCGAGTTGCGGGAAGTGGTCGGCCAGTGGAAATCGGAAGAAGATCTGATCGCGCGCGTGACAAAGCTGCGCGCCGATCTGCAGTTCAAGGCGCTGCTGCTCACGCGTTCGGAAGAGGGCATGACGCTGTTCTCGGACGACGGCATCCTGCACGCTTCGGCGGTTGCGCGCGAAGTGTATGATGTCTCGGGCGCGGGTGACACCGTGATCGCCACGCTCGCCGCCATGCTCGGCGCGGGTCTTACGCTGGTCGAGGCGGTCGGGCTCGCGAATCGCGCGGCCGGCATCGTGGTCGGCAAACTCGGCACCGCCACCGTCGACTACGACGAACTTTTTCACTGATGCGGCCCGCCGGGTCCCTCGCTGTGCTTCTGTGAACGGCGTGCAAATGGGATCCGCGTGGCGTCGACTGAACCTGTCGATCGGAGCGAGCGCCACGCGCTGACTCCGATCCAATGCCAAGCTCACTACCGCAGGATCATCAATCATGACCCTCATCGTCACCGGCGCGGCCGGTTTTATCGGCAGCAATCTCGTGAAGGCGCTCAACCAGCGCGGTGAACAACGCATCATCGCCGTGGACAATCTCACGCGCGCGGACAAGTTCAAGAACCTGGTCGACTGCGAGATCGACGACTACCTCGACAAGACCGAATTCGTCGAACGCTTCAAGCGTGGCGACTTCGGCAAGGTGCGCGCGATTTTCCACGAAGGCGCCTGCTCGGACACGATGGAAACCGACGGCCGCTACATGATGGACAACAACTTCCGCTACAGCCGCGACGTGCTCGATGTCTGCCTCGCGCAGAACATCCAGTTCCTGTATGCGTCCTCCGCGGCAACGTATGGCGGCTCGAGCCGTTTCGTCGAGGAGCGCGAAGTCGAGCAGCCGCTGAATGTGTATGGCTACTCGAAGTTCCTGTTCGACCAGATGATCCGCCGCGTGCTGCCCACGGCGAAGAGCCAGATCGCCGGCTTCCGTTACTTCAATGTCTACGGGCCGCGCGAAACGCATAAGGCGCGCATGGCGTCGGTGGCGTTTCACAACTTCAACCAGTTCCGCGCCGAGGGCAAAGTCAAGCTGTTCGGCGAATACAACGGCTACGCCGCAGGCGAGCAGACGCGCGATTTCGTCTCGGTGGAAGACGTGGTCAAGGTCAACCTGTTCTTCTTCGACAATCCGGACAAGTCGGGCATCTTCAACCTGGGCAGCGGCCGCGCGCAACCGTTCAACGACATCGCCAGCACGGTGGTCAACACGCTGCGCTCGCTGAACAACGAACCGGCGCTCTCGCTCGCCGATCAGGTGCAGCGCGGGCTGATCGAATACATTCCCTTCCCCGACGCGTTGCGCGGCAAGTACCAGTGCTTCACGCAGGCGGATCAGTCGAAACTGCGCGCGGCCGGCTACGACGCGCCGTTCCTGAGCGTGCAGGAAGGTGTCGACCGTTACGTGCGTTGGCTATTCGGCCAGGTGTAAATAATTCGGATCCCTCTTTAAACTGGAATCTCCCGGTTGGTGATGGTCGCCAACCGGTTGTACGAGGGAGATTCCATATGTTTCGAAAAATTCTGGTTACCGCGGCCATGCTCGCCGCTTTTGGCCACGCTTATGCGGCGGTCGACGTCAACACGGCTAATGAGGATGCGTTGCGCGGCATCAAGGGCATCGGTCCTGCCAAAGCGAAAGCCATTCTCGACGAGCGTGCAGCGCATGGTCCGTTCAAGGATCCGGCCGACCTCGGCAAGCGCGTCAAAGGCATGGGCGGGCATACCGTCGAGCGCCTGCAGGCGGAGGGTCTCGCTGTCGGTCCGGCTGGCGCGGCTGCTAACCCGCAGGCTGCGGCGGCTGCACAGACCAAAGGCACGGCCGTTCCGGCCGCCACGCCGAAGAGCAACGCCACGGTGGCAGTGAAGAAATAGCCTGACGCGGACTCCGCGCGTGGGTTTCGTGACCCGCGCGCGGAGCCTGCTCCTTCGTTTCCCCTTCATGGTCGGAGTTGGCAATAACGCTCCTTCAGCTGTCATGCAGATGACTGGCTCCCGCGGTACTCAGCCGCGGGCTTTTTGCGTTGCGGGCGCTCGCACACGGGCGCCTGCATCCATGCGGGCAGAAGGGCCGCACGGCAGCGGCGGGCACGGTGGTTTAGAATCGAACGATTGAAGACTCCGCGCATCGACAGCTCCAGACCGATATGGCTTACAAAACGATTGAAGACACGATCGGCAATACGCCGCTCGTACAACTCGTCCGGCTTCCCGACGACGAGATCCGCAGCCGCAATAACGTAATTCTTGCGAAGCTCGAGGGTAACAACCCGGCGGGCTCGGTGAAAGATCGCCCGGCGTTGTCGATGATCAAGAAGGCGGAAGCGCGTGGCCGCATCAAACCGGGCGACACGCTGATCGAATCGACCAGCGGCAATACGGGCATCGCGCTCGCCATGGCGGCCGCGGTCCGTGGCTACAAGATGGTCTTGATCATGCCGGAAGATCTGTCGGTGGAACGACGTCAGAGCATGGCCGCGTATGGTGCGCAGATCGTGCTCACGCCGGTCACGGGCGGCATGGAGTACGCGCGCGATCTGGCCGAGCAGATGCAGCGCGAAGGCAAGGGCATCATCCTCGACCAGTTCGCCAACCCGGACAATCCGGCTTCGCACGTCGAAGGCACGGGTCCGGAAATCTGGCGCGATACGGAAGGGCGCATTACCCACTTCGTGTCGTCGATGGGCACGACCGGCACGATCATGGGCGTGTCCACGTATCTGAAAGAACAGAATCAGGCCATCGAGATCATCGGTGCGCAACCGGAAGAAGGTTCGCGTATTCCAGGCATCCGCAAATGGCCCGAAGCCTATCTGCCGAAAATTTTCGATCGCAGCCGCGTGGACCGCGTCGAGAGCGTGAGCCAGGCCGCCGCGGAAGCGATGGCGCGCCGCATGGCGTCGGTGGAAGGGATTTTTGCAGGCATCTCGTCGGGCGGTGCGTGTGAAGTCGCGCTGCGTGTCGCGCGGCAGGTCGAGAACGCGACGATCGTGTTCATCGTTTGCGATCGCGGTGATCGCTACCTGTCGACGGGTGTGTTTCCCGCGTAAGCGCGTCGCTCAAAGTCTCGCTCGCCAACGAAAAGCGCTGGTTCGAGACCGGCGCTTTTTTTCATCTCGTCGACCCGCCAGGCGCACCCGGCGACCGCATGGAAATTATTGCGATGCCGCAGCCGGCGGCGCCGCGTTATTGCCCGAGTTCGTCGCGTCGCCGGCTTCCATCTGTGCCTTGACCCGCTGACCCAACTGATACACCGCGAGCGCATAAAAGAAGCTGCGGTTATAGCGCGTCAATACATAGAAGTTCTTCAGGCCCAGCATGAACTCGGTTCCGCGTCCCGGTGAAGGCAGGTCCACCACCGTCACCGGTGTGCCGGCTTCCGACGCCACATCCACACCCGGTTCGTTCAGCAGCAAGCCGGCGCGCAGCAATTGATCGAGCGGCCAGTGCGGTTCCGGTTGACCGTCCGCGGCCGCTTGCGCGACGCCCAGGCTGCCGGCGTCCGAGCCGATCTTCCACACGACCGGCCGGCCGTTTTCCCAGCCGTTCTGACGCAGATAATTCGCCACGCTGCCGATCGCATCCGCCTGGCTCGTGCGCAGATCGATCTGCTTGTTGCCGTCGTAGCTCACCGCGTATTGCACGATGCTGCTCGGCAGGAACTGCGGAATGCCGATCGCGCCGGTATAGGAGCCGAGCACCGTGGTGGGATCGATCTGCGAGTCGCGCGTCCACACCAGGTAGTCTTCGAGGTTCTTGCGGAAGGTCGCCTGGCGATCCGCGCGATTGGCCGTGCTCGGATAGTCGAAGCTGAGCGTGGTCAGCGCATCGAGCACGCGGAAGTTGCCCATGAAGCGCCCATAGATCGTCTCGACACCAATGATGCCGACGATCACTTCCGGCGGCACGCCGAACTCTTCATAGGCGCGTTGCAGCGTGGCCTGGTTCGCGCGCCAGAAGCGCACGCCGGCATTGATGCGGACCTGGTCGAGGAAGCGCGACTGATACACGCGCCAGTTCTTGACCGACGGCGAGGGCGACGGCGTCACGAGCTTGACCGCGGTGGCCGAATAACTGACGCGGGCAAAGAGCGAGTGCAGCGAGGCTTCGTCGAAGTCGTAGCGCGCGACCATGTCGTTGATGAACGCATTGACGTCGGCATTGTTCGCGTAGCGCTGCGGGATGATCTCTTCTTCAAACGTTTGCCCTTGCGGCACGGCGGGTTGCGGCTGGCCTTGCGCGAGCAGCACCGGCGGTTTTTTGCCGGCGCTTTGCGCGCTCGCCGGACTGGTTGCCATGAACATGCACGATGCGACGGACAGTGCGGCGGCCATGGTTCTGATACGTAGCCGGTTTCGTGCAGACAGAGCAAGCTTGACGGTCATAGTGAGCTAAAGGCGCGTGGCGCAGGAGACAAGGGAAAGACGGGGAAAAACCGATCGGGGCAGTATACCCGACGCCTCCGGCAAAACTGTGCCTGACGCGTCACAGCCGCATCGTGTGGTAACTTGATGAATGTTGGCGCGCCGAGGGCGCGCGCCCCTGGATGGAGACATGCCGCGCGCGCCTCGAAGGCGTGACGCCGCAGAAAGAGAATCATGGCAACAGGCTTCTATTCCCACGCCGACTGTCTGCTGCACGACATGGGGCAATGGCATCCCGAATGCCCCGCGCGTCTGCAGGCAATCGAAGATCAGTTGATCGCGAGCCGCATCGACTCGCTGATCGAACGCGAGTCGCCGCCGCTCGCCGACGATGCCGCGCTGCTGCGCGTGCATACGCAAGCTCACGTCGACTATATCCGCAGCCGCTCGCCCGTTGAAGGAACCGCCGAAATCGATCCCGATACGACGATGAATCCGCATAGTTTGCAAGCCGCGTTGCGTGCCGCGGGCGCCGCGGTCGCCGCGACCGATGCGGTGATCGAAGGCCGTTACGACAACGCTTTCTGCAGCGTGCGGCCGCCCGGCCACCACGCGGAACCGGCGCGCGCCATGGGCTTCTGTTTCTTCAACAACGTCGCCATAGCCGCGCGTCATGCGCTCGAAGTGCACGGCCTCGCGCGCGTCGCCATCATCGACTTCGACGTGCATCACGGCAACGGCACCGAAGCGGCTTTCTCGGGCGACTCGCGCGTGCTGATGTGCAGCATCTTCCAGCATCCGTTTTACCCGTTCACCGGTGCCGACAATCAGGCGCCCAACATGTGCAACGTGCCGATGCCGGCGCGCTCGAAAGGCATGGCGGTGCGCGAAGCGGTGGACCTGCTGTGGTTGCCGCGCCTGCATGAGTTCAAGCCGGAGATGCTGTTCATCTCGGCCGGCTTCGACGCGCATCGCGAGGACGACCTCGGCAACATGGGCCTCGTCGAAGACGATTACGCCTGGATCACCGATCAGATGCGCGAGATCGCGAAGCGTTATGCGCACGGACGGATCGTCAGTTGTCTCGAAGGCGGCTACAACCTGTCCGCGCTCGGGCGCAGCGTAGTCGCGCACGTGCGCTCGCTGGCAGGGATCTGAGGCGCCAAGCCGCGGCGCCATCCACTCAAAACGCATTAGGACTGAATCATGAATGCCGATGCGGGCAACGCTTCACTGATCGAGATCGAACACGGCGCGTACGGCGTGCCGGGCGTCGTGCGTGTGACGTTGAACCGGCCCGATGCCTTCAACGCGCTCTCAGAAGCTTTGCTCGACGAGCTTCAGACGGCATTAAGCGAAATCGCGCGGTCAGATGCTCGGGTGGTCGTGATCGCCGGCGCGGGCCGGGCTTTCTGCGCAGGACATGATCTGAAGGAAATGCGCGCGGCGCCGTCGCTGGCTTACTACCAGGCGCTGTTCGCCCGTTGCACGAAGCTCATGATGACGATCCAGCGCTTGCCGCAACCGGTGATCGCGCGGGTGCAGGGCATTGCCACGGCGGCCGGCTGTCAGCTCGTCGCGATGTGCGATCTGGCGGTCGCCGCCGACACGGCGCGGTTTGCCGTTTCGGGTGTGAACCTCGGGCTCTTCTGCGCGACGCCTTCCGTGCCGTTGTCGCGCAACCTGTCGCGCAAGGCAGCGCTTGAAATGCTGCTCACCGGCGATTTCATCGATGCCGCCGCGGCAAAGCAGCAAGGTCTCGTCAACCGCGTGGTCCCAGCGGACGCACTTGACGCGGAAATCGTGCGGCTCGCCACCAGCATCTGCGCGAAACCCGTCGAAGCCGTGAGCGCCGGCAAAGGTCTCTTCTATCGTCAGTTGGAGATGGGTATCGAGGCGGCTTACCAACTCGCCGGCCAGACCATGGCCTGCAACATGATGGACGAGTCGGCGCTCGAAGGCGTGCAGGCTTTCATCGACAAACGGGCGCCCGACTGGAAGCGTGACGCCGGCTAGCCACGCGCGACTCAGGCTCTATCGGATCACCAGCCGTCTTTCAATCCACTCGATCAAATCGCCGATCACCCGATCGCGGTCGAGGTCGTTCATCGTCTCGTGATAGCTGCCTTCGTGCAGCGTGAGCGTTTTGTCCGGCGAACCTGCATGCTGGCCGAATTCGCGGCTGCCTTCGGGTTCGGTGAGCTTGTCGGCGGTGCCGTGATAGACCAGCAGCGGTACCCGTAAGCCCGCACGGCCGCGTTCGATGCGCGCCATCGCCAGCAGAAGTTCCGCGCCGGTGCGCGCGGGAATCGCGCCGTGATGCACGAGCGGATCGTTGCGATTGGCGTTCACCACGGGCTGAAGGCGTGAGAGCAAAGCCGCGTCGATTTTCATCGCAGGGAAACTCGGGTAGAGACGGCTGATCACCTGGCTCAGCTTGAGCATCCAGCGCGGCACGTCGCGGCCGGGTGCGAGCGCCGGGCTCGACAGGATCAGGCCATTCAGGCGCCGGCCGCTCGCGTCGAGGCGTTCGATCGCATATAGCGCGGCCACGGCGCCGCCCATGCTGTGGCCCATCAGGAAGAGCGGGGCGCAGCTTGGCGCGGCGGCGTCGAGCAAAGCTTGCGCGTCGAGCAGATAGTCGTCGAAGCGCTTCACGTAGGCGCGCTTGCCGGGCGCGTGGCCGTGGCCGCGCAGATCGATCGCCACCAGTTCGATGCCGGCCGCGTTCAGCCGCGCAGCGAGCGCTGCGTAGCGGCCGGCGTGCTCGGCGAGACCGTGCAGCAGGGCAACCGTGGCGCGCAGTGGCGCGGCGGCCGGCCAGCGGTACAGTGGCAAGTCGACGCCGTCGGCGGTCGTCACCGAGGCGCGCTGCGGTTCGCCCGCGTTGCCGTTGCCGCCGCGCTTGCCCGCGCCGGGCCGCACGTCGCTGCTTTGAGATGATGTCTGCATAACCGCCGCTTATCTTGATCTGGTTCCGCCCGATCATAGTCGCAGCGACCATGCGGGCGCGAGGGTCTTGCATTGAGCATGCCTCTAATGCCCACAGGTTATGAAAAGATCGTAATTGATTATTAAAGGGAATGACGACGCTGCGGTAGAATTGCGGGCTCAAATCCCAATAAAAGCAACGGCGGCCGCTTGTCGGGAGCACACAACGCTCGCCGGCAGACTCCGCCGTTTCGTTTTTCCATGATCGAAATACGCAATATCTCCCAGCGGTTCGCCGGGCCCCGGGGCTGGGTCGAGGCGCTGCACAACGTCAATCTGTCGATTCCGGCCGGCGAGGTGTTTGGCATCATCGGCCGCAGCGGCGCGGGCAAGAGTACGCTTGTGCGCACTCTCAACCTGCTGACGCGCCCGAGCGAAGGCAATATCGTCGTCAACGGCCGCGATCTGACGACGCTGCCCGCCGCGCAATTGCGCGAGGCGCGCCGCGAGATCGGCATGATCTTCCAGCACTTCAATTTGCTGTCTTCGCGCACGGTGTACGAGAACGTCGCGCTGCCGCTCGAACTCGCCGGCATGAAGCGCGACGAAATCGAAGCGAACGTGCTGCCGCTGCTCGAACTGGTCGGCCTGTCGGCACAGAAAGACCGCTATCCGGCGCAGATCAGCGGCGGGCAAAAACAGCGCGTCGGCATCGCGCGCGCTCTGGCCAGCAAGCCCAAGGTACTGCTCTCCGACGAAGCGACCTCGGCGCTCGATCCCGAAACCACGCGCGCGATTCTCGACCTGCTTAAGCGCATCAACCGCGAACTGAACCTGACCATCGTGCTGATCACGCACCAGATGGACGTGATCAAGCAGGTCTGCGACCGCGTCGCCGTGCTGGATGCCGGCCGTGTGGTCGAAGAGGGCAAGGTAATCGACGTGTTCCTGCAACCGCATCACGAAGTCACGCGCGCGTTGATCGGCGACGTGATCGCGCAGGAATTGCCGCCCGCCATGAAGGCGCGTGTCGCGGAACGCCTGAAGACCGGCAGCGGCCACTTGCTGCGGCTCGCCTTCACCGGCTCAGGCGTCGATCAACCGATCCTGTCGGAAACGATTCGCCGCTACGAACTCGATTTCAACATCCTGCACGGCCAGATCGACGAGATCCAGGGACAGGCGTTCGGCTCGCTCGCGGTGCTCGCGGGCGGCGAACCGGCGAAGGTGGCGCAGGCGCTGACGTATCTGCGTGAACAGGGCGTGGTGGTGGAGGAGCTCTCGTATGTTGAGTGAAATGTTCGATATGTTCGTCCAGTCGTTCTGGGAAACGCTCGTCATGGTTGGCATTTCCGGACTGGTCGGCGCTTTGGTGGGTTTGCCGCTCGGCGTGCTGCTGTATCTGACGGATCGCCAGGGCGTATTGCAGAACATCGCCGTGAATCGCGTGATGGGCGTAGTCGTCAATGCGGTGCGCTCGACGCCGTTCATCATTTTGCTGGTTGCGGTGATTCCGTTCACGCGTCTCGTGGTCGGTTCGTCAATCGGTACGGCGGCCGCCGTCGTGCCGCTGACGATCGCCGCCGCGCCGTTCATCGCGCGCCTGGTCGAGACGGCGCTGCGCGAAGTGGATCGCGGTCTGATCGAAGCGGCTCAGGCGATGGGCGCGACCACCAGCCAGATCGTCTTCAAGGTGTTGCTGCCGGAATCGCTGCCGGGCGTGGTCGCCGGCTTGACGATCACTTTCGTCTCGCTGGTCGGTTATTCGGCGATGGCGGGCGCGATCGGCGGCGGCGGTCTCGGCGACCTCGGCATTCGCTACGGGTATCAGCGTTTCTTGCCGGAAGTGATGTTGACGGTCGTGGTGATTCTGATCGTCTTCGTGCAGTTGGTGCAGTCGTTCGGGGATTGGCTCGTGCGTCGTTTGAGCCATAAATAAAACAACACAGTCGACAGGTTTGGAAAGGTCCATCATGCAACGTCGTTTCATTCTTAAGCTGGCTGCCGCGCTCGGTGCCGCATCGCTCGTCGCCGCCAACGTGGCTTACGCCGAAGACACGATCAAGGTCGGCGTGACCGGCGGTCCGCACGCACAGATCATGGAAGTCGTGAAGACGGTCGCGGCGAAGAACGGTCTGAACATCAAGATCGTCGAATTCTCCGACTACGTGCAGCCGAACGCGGCGCTCGCCGGCGGCGATCTGGACGCGAACAGCTACCAGCACGACCCGTATCTGCAGGCGCAGGTGAAGGACCGCGGCTACAAGCTGATCCGTATCGCGGACACGGTCACGTATCCGATGGGTATCTATTCGAAGAAAGTGAAGACGCTCGCCGAACTGCAGCCGGGCGCGAAGATCGCGGTGCCGAACGATCCGACCAACGGCGGCCGCGCGCTGCTGTTGCTGCAAAAGCAGGGTCTGCTGAAGCTGCGCGCCGACGCGGGGCTGAAGGCGACGCCGCTCGACATCGTCGACAACCCGAAGAAGCTGAAGATCGTCGAACTCGATGCCGCGCAGATTCCGCGCTCGCTGAACGACGTGGACGCGGCCGCGATCAACACGAACTTCGCGATGGAAGCGGGTCTGAAGCCCAAGCAGGACGCCATCGCGATTGAAGACCCCAAGGGTCCTTACGTGAACGTCATCGCAATCCGCGAAGCAGATAAGAACAAGCCGTGGGTCGCCAAGCTGGTCGCGGCGTATCATTCGCCGGAAGTGAAACAGTTCATCGAAAGCAAATTCGGCGGAGCGGTCATCACCGCCTGGTGAGACGGCGGCCTGCAGAGCACGCAGAACACGACGGCAATGCAAATTTAGAGTCGTAGGGCTTAACCCGGGGTTGTCGCCCGGGTTTTTTCGGGATTAAAATAGAACGACCGTTCGATATTGCCGTCACGCCATTGAGGAGCGATATCCTCCTGCTAAAGCACCCGCGACCGGGCTGCCGTGAGGGCAGTCGTTATAATGTTCGTTGGGTTGACGTATTCGTAACTTTGGAGCGTGTGCATGAAAATCCTGGTGCCAGTCAAAAGAGTGGTCGATTACAACGTGAAGGTTCGAGTCAAGTCGGACGGCACGGGCGTCGACATCGCGAACGTGAAGATGTCGATGAATCCGTTCGACGAAATCGCGGTTGAAGAAGCCGTGCGTCTGAAGGAAGCGGGCGTGGCGACGGAAGTGATCGCCGTGTCGGCGGGCGTGACGCAATCGCAGGAAACGCTGCGCACGGCGCTGGCGATCGGCGCGGATCGCGCGATCCTGATCGAGTCTTCGCAGGAACTGCAGCCGCTGGCCGTGGCCAAGCTGCTGAAGGCGCTGGTTGACAAGGAGCAGCCTTCGCTGATCATTCTCGGCAAGCAGGCTATCGACGACGATTCGAACCAGACCGGCCAGATGCTCGCCGCGCTGGCTGGTTTGCCGCAAGCCACGTTTGCATCGAAAGTGGTTGTTGCTGACGGCAAGGCGACCGTTTCGCGCGAAGTGGATGGCGGCGCGGAAACGCTGTCGCTGACGCTGCCCGCTGTCGTCACGACCGACCTGCGCCTGAACGAGCCGCGCTACGTCACGCTGCCGAACATCATGAAGGCGAAGAAGAAGCCGCTGGAAGTCCTCAAGCCGGAAGACCTCGGCGTTGATGTCACGCCGCGCCTGAAGACGCTGAAGGTTGTCGAGCCGCCCAAGCGCTCCGCCGGTGTGAAGGTGCCGGATGTGAAGACGCTGGTCGAGAAGCTGAAGACCGAAGCCAAGGTGCTGTGAGGGAGACAGAGCAAATGACGAATCTGGTAATTGCGGAACACGACAACGCGTCGATCAAGGCCGCGACGCTGAACACGATCGCAGCGGCACAGAAGATTGGTGGCGACATTCACGTGCTGGTGGCAGGGCACAACGCGCAAGCCGCGGCGGATGCAGCAGCGAAGATCGCAGGCGTGAGCAAAGTACTGCTGGCCGACGCGCCGCAACTCGAAGCAGGCCTCGCGGAAAACATTGAAGCGACGGTGCTGAACATCGCGAAGGACTATTCGCACATCCTCGCGCCGGCAACCGCCTACGGCAAGAACATCACGCCGCGTATCGCAGCGAAGCTGGATGTCGCCCAGATCAGCGATATCACCGCGGTGGACAGTCCGGACACGTTCGAGCGTCCGATCTACGCCGGCAACGCCATCGCAACCGTGCAATCGGCTGACCCGATCAAGGTCATCACGGTCCGCACGACGGGTTTCGATGCAGTCGCGGCTGAAGGCGGCAGCGCAACGGTCGAGAAAATCGAAGCGGCGGCGGACAGCGGTATCTCGTCCTTCGTGAACCGCGAAGTGACGAAGCTTGACCGTCCGGAACTGACGTCGGCGAAGGTCATCGTCTCGGGCGGCCGCGGTTTGGGCAACGGCGAGAACTACACGAAGGTCCTCGAACCGCTGGCGGACAAACTGAATGCAGCGCTCGGCGCATCGCGTGCCGCGGTCGACGCGGGCTTCGTACCGAACGACTATCAGGTCGGTCAAACCGGCAAGATCGTCGCGCCGCAGCTGTACATCGCCGTCGGCATCTCGGGCGCGATCCAGCATCTGGCCGGGATGAAAGACAGCAAGGTGATCGTTGCGATCAACAAAGACGAAGAAGCGCCGATCTTCAGCGTCGCCGATTACGGACTGGTGGGCGATCTGTTCACGCTCGTGCCCGAGCTCGTTAGCGAACTCGGCTAAGCGCCGTAACGCCGCATAAAAGGCGTCTGGCAGCACAGGAAGGGCGCGGGACCGATCGAGTCCAGCGCCCTTTTTTTATATCAGAAGCGGGAGGAGAACTGAAATGAGCTATACGGCGCCCATCAAGGACATGCTGTTCGTGATGAAAGAACTGGCCGGTCTCGAAGACATCGCGAGCTTGCCGGGCTTCGAAGATGCGAACCTCGAAACGGCGCAAGCCGTCCTCGAAGAATCGGCGAAACTGTGCGGCGGCGTGCTGGCGCCGCTGAATGTCGAAGGCGATCGCAATCCGAGTAGCTGGAAAGACGGCGTGGTCACCGCGACGCCCGGCTTCAAGGAAGCGTTTCGCCAGTTCGGCGAAGGCGGCTGGCAAGGCGTGCAACATCCCGTCGACTACGAAGGCCAGGGCCTGCCGAAGCTGATCGCGACGCCGTGTGTCGAAATGCTTAACGCGTCGAACCTGTCGTTCGCGCTGTGTCCGTTGTTGACCGACGGCGCGATCGAAGCGCTGCTCACCGCCGGCACCGAAGCGCAAAAACAGACCTATGTGCCCAAGCTGATTTCCGGTGAATGGACCGGCACGATGAACCTGACCGAGCCGCAGGCCGGTTCCGATCTCGCGCTGGTGCGCACGCGCGCCGAGCCGCAGGGCGACGGTTCGTTCAAGCTGTTCGGCACGAAGATTTTCATTACGTGGGGCGAGCACGACATGGCGAAGAACATCGCCCATCTCGTGCTGGCGCGCACACCGAATGCACCGGAAGGCGTGAAAGGCATTTCGCTCTTTATCGTGCCGAAGATTCTCGTCAACGAAGACGGTTCGCTCGGCGAGCGCAACGACGTGCATTGCGTCTCGATCGAACACAAGCTCGGCATCAAGGCGAGTCCGACCGCGGTGCTGCAATTCGGCGACCACGGCGGCGCGATCGGTCATCTGATCGGCGAAGAGAATCGCGGCCTCGAGTACATGTTCATCATGATGAACGCGGCGCGTTTTGCTGTCGGCATGCAAGGCGTCGGCATTTCGGATCGCGCTTATCAGAAGGCCGTGGCGTACGCGAAAGATCGCGTGCAAAGCCGTCCCGTGGATGGTTCCGCGAAGCAATCAGTGGCGATCATTCAGCACCCCGACGTGCGCCGCATGCTCGCGACCATGCGCGGCCTCACCGAAGCATCGCGCGCGCTGGCCTATGTGGCCGCGGCGCACTGCGACATCGCGCATCGTCATCCCGACGAAGCAAAGCGCGCGGAGCATCAGGCGATCTATGAATACCTCGTGCCGATCGTGAAGGGCTGGAGCACGGAGTTGTCGATCGACGTCACGAGCCTCGGCGTGCAGGTACACGGCGGCATGGGCTTTATCGAAGAAACCGGCGCCGCGCAGTACTACCGCGATGCGCGCATTCTGCCCATCTACGAAGGCACGACCGCGATTCAGGCCAACGACCTGATCGGCCGCAAGACCGTGCGCGACGGCGGCAAGGTGGCGAAGTCGCTGCTCGCCGAAGTGGCTGCGACGATCGAGGCACTCGGCGCGCAGCAAGGCCCGGCGTTCGACTCGATGAAGAAGTACCTCGCGCAGGGCCATCAATCGCTGGGCGCCGCGGTGGATTTCGTTGTCGCCAATACAAAGGGCGATCCGAACGCGGTGTTCGCCGGCAGCGTGCCGTATCTGAAACTCGCGGGCGTCGTGCTGGGCGGCTGGCAGATGGCGCGTGCGTTGCTGGTGGCGGCTCAAAAGCGCGACGAAGACCCTTCGTTCTACGGCGCCAAGATCGCGACCGCGCAGTTTTACGCCGAGCATGTGCTGCCGCTGGCGTCGGCGTTCGAGGCGTCGATTGTCAACGCGAAGGGTGGAGAGAGTGTGCTGGCTTTGTCGGAAGATCAGTTCTGACGCGGCTTTTCACTACGCTTGAAAAAACAAACGGCGCCTTGACAGGCGCCGGTTGTTTTTGTGGCGCTGGTCTGTGAGATCACGAATCAGCGCTACCGTTCTGGTGAAGCGTCGCTGCTAAAACTTAGGCATAAGCCGGGCGATGCGCGGCACCCACCTCGCCGAGATAGCGATGCACCGACAGATCGTCCGCCTTGATGGCCGGTTGCTTGCCCGACATCACGTCGGCGAGCAGTTGGCCCGACCCGCACGACATCGTCCAGCCCAGCGTGCCGTGGCCCGTGTTGAGGAACAGGTTCGGCACGGGAGTGCGGCCGACGATCGGCGTGCCGTCCGGCGTCATCGGGCGCAGACCGGTCCAGAAGGTCGCCTTCGACGTATCGCCGCCGCCCGGGAACAGATCGTTCACGCACAGTTCCAGCGTTTCGCGGCGCGCCTGGCGCAACGATTTGTCGAAGCCGACGATCTCGGCCATGCCGCCCACACGAATCCGGTCGTCGAAACGCGTGATCGCGATCTTGTAGGTTTCGTCCAGCACAGTGGACACCGGCGCCGACGCTTCGTTGACGATCGGCGCGGTAATCGAATAACCCTTGAGCGGATAAACCGGAATCTTCACGAGACCGGACAGGAAGCCGGTCGAATACGAACCCAGCGCGACGACGAACGAATCCGCGCGCACCAGTTCTTCTCCGCACTTCACGCCGGCGATGCGGTCGCCGGCCATTGCGAGTGCGTCGATCGGCGTGTTGTAGCGGAATTTGACGCCCAGTTCCTCAGCCAGCGCGGCGAGGCGCGTGGTGAACATCTGGCAGTCGCCGGTTTCGTCGCCTGGCAGGCGCAGACCGCCGGTCAGCTTGTGCGACACCGCGGCGAGCGCCGGCTCGGCCCGCGCGAGTTCGGCCGGCGACAGCAGTTCATACGGCACATTGGCTTCCTGCAGCACGGCGATGTCTTTCGCGGCGCCTTCGAATTGCTGCTGGGTGCGGAACACCTGGAGCGTGCCGCCGGTGCGGCCTTCATATTGAATACCGGTTTCGGCGCGCAGCGCTTGCAGGCAGTCGCGGCTGTATTCGGCGAGGCGAACCATGCGGCCCTTGTTCACCGCATAGCGCGACGACGTGCAGTTCTGCAGCATCTGCCACATCCATTGCAACTGGAATTGCGTGCCGTCGAGGCGGATTGCCAGCGGCGCGTGTTTCTGGAACATCCACTTGACGGCCTTCAGCGGCACGCCAGGCGCGGCCCACGGCGACGCATAGCCGGGCGAGATCTGGCCCGCATTGGCGAAACTGGTTTCGAGCGCCGGGCCGGCCTCGCGATCGATCACGGTCACTTCGTGCCCCGCGCGCGCCAGGTAATACGCGCTGGTCACGCCGACGACGCCACTGCCCAAAATGACGACTCGCATAGATGCTCCAGGTATTCAAATGAGGTCTGAGGACGGTGCGCTCGTCGATTCGGTGGAATTCGTTCGATTAACAAGGTGTATCGCGGATCGCCCAGTCTTAACCGCTATACTATTAACAGTCAGGCAGGTTTTGTTATTGTATTTTCAAGATTTTCAGCAAAAACACCATGCGTACACAGCGCCAACCGGTCCGGGCCCTCGACAAGCTTGATCGCAAGATCCTGCGGCTGCTGCAGCAGGACGGCCGCATCGCCATGAAGGATCTGGCCGAACAGGTCGGACTGTCAGTCACGCCATGTATCGAGCGCGTCAAGCGCATGGAGCGCGACGGCGTGATCACCGGCTATCACGCGCGCGTGAATCCCGCGGAGCTGGGCGCGGCGCTGCTGGTATTTGTCGAGATCACGCTGGATCACAAGAGCGGCAACATGTTCGACCAGTTCCGCCGCGAGGTGCAGAAGATTCCCGAGGTGCTGGAATGCCATCTGGTGTCGGGCGATTTCGACTATCTGATCAAGGCGCGCATCGGTGAAATGGCCGATTACCGGAAGCTGCTAGGCGACATCCTGCTGCAACTGCCTGGCGCGGTGCAGTCGAAGAGCTACGTGGTGATGGAGGAGATCAAGGAAACGTTGACGATTCCGGTAGGGGATTGATCCACGCGACGGCACTCGGCGGGGCTCGACAAACGGCGTAAACACTGTATATTTGTACAGGTGTTTTGCGCCGTTTTTCCGTTTTGCGTCTTTACGTGTTCCAGCCGTGACCGACTCCGACTCCCACTCCGTCAACGAATTTCCGATCGCGCCGCCCGCGCCTCGCAAAGGCCGTGGCGCGGTGACGAACCTGCAAGGCCGCTACGAAGTCGACCAGCGCGAAGCGGTGGACGACGGCTGGCTGTCGGCGCCGGAGGACGATGACGGGCCCAAGGTCTTGCGCACGCAGGTCTTCGAAGAACGGGCCAAGACCATTCTTACGCGCAATGCGTCGCCGGATATTCCGTTCAGCGTGTCGCTGAACCCGTATCGTGGTTGCGAGCATGGCTGCATTTATTGTTTTGCGCGGCCCACGCACGCTTATCTGGGACTGTCGCCGGGCCTCGACTTCGAAAGCCGGATCTACGCCAAGATAAATGCGCCGGAGTTGCTCGAGCGGGAATTGTCGAAGAAGTCCTATGTGCCGGAGCCGATCGCGCTGGGCGTCAATACTGACGCCTGGCAACCCGTCGAGCGTGACTTGCGGCTCACGCGCAGGGTGATCGAAGTGCTCAGCGAACGTCAGCATCCGTTTGCGGCGATCACCAAGTCGTCGCTGATCGAACGCGATCTCGATCTGTTGGCGCCCATGGCGGCGCGCGGGCAATTCATGGCGGCCATCACCATCACCACGCTGGACGCCGAGATCGCTCGCACGCTCGAGCCGCGCGCGGCCACGCCGTCGCGGCGCTTGCGCGCTATTCGCACGTTGAGCGAGGCGGGCATTCCGGTCGGCGTCAGCATCGCGCCGGTGATTCCGTTCGTCACCGAACCGGACATGGAGCGCGTGCTGGAGGCCTGCGCGGAAGCCGGCGCGAGCAACGCGAGCTACATCGTGCTGCGTCTGCCGTGGGAAGTCGCGCCGCTTTTCAAGGATTGGCTCGCGGCGCACTTTCCAGATCGTGCAGATCGGGTGATGAGTCGCGTGCGGGACATGCGCGGTGGGAAGGACTACGACTCTTCGTTCTCCACGCGCATGAAAGGTGAGGGCTTGTGGGCGGATCTGCTCAAGCAGCGCTTCCACAAGGCGGTGCGCCGTTTGGGGTTGAACCGCCGGGACCGCGGCATTCTGGATATGTCGCACTTTCGCCCGGTCAACGTGCCGCGTGCCGATAAACCGGCACACGACGATCCTCAACTGAATCTTTTCTAGCGCGCCGCGCGGCGGATCATTGCGAGAGCGCTTTGGCCGCCTGCACCTGGCTTTCGAAGTACGTCTGGAACGAAATGGCCAGACCCGTCATCAGCAGGAAGGCGCCGATCAGCAGCGAAAAGATCACGATGAAAATGACCGTCCAGCCGGAGTGGCTTTTGCGCTGGGTCTGGCCGTTGAATTGCGTGTCCCACTTTTCGTCCGGACGCAGCCCGTAGACGATCGCGGCGAGAAACGCGGCGAGCAGCGAGATCGCGCCGGGAAAGGCCAGCATCCAGCCGAGCATCGAAGCGCGTTCGCTCGCCACGAGGAGCATGGCTCCCGGAATGCCGATCAGCGTGCCGAGCACATGTGCCCATCCGTAGATGTCGCGCATGCCGTACAGATAGAACCGGTGAGCGCCGAGGCTGCCGAAGAAGAACGCCAGTGCGGCGGTAATCGTCTTGGATCTGAAACGCGGGGAAGTCGAGACAAGGGTGGACATGTAGGCCAGAGCAGAGTGACAGGCGGTCGAAAGGAGCGGCGCGCAGCGCGCGCGGACCGACGCGCATTCTACGCCCGCCATGGGCCGCCGGTCACGTGACGGGTAGTCGCGGCAGGGTCGAAGGCGCTCTCTGCCGCAGGGTGAAGGGTAGGGCAGCCATGGGCGGGGCCGCGTTGACCACGAGTCCTAGGGGCGTGATTATGGCGGCGGTGCGGCGGCTGATCAGGCTGGCTTGGCAAGTGGCGTGACGAGCGCCGAACCCGGCCGGATAGGTGGCGTGGGTGCCGACGCTCGTTTCTGTCCAGACTTTTCGAGCGCACGGCGTCTGACGCTGCTTGCCACGCGAAGCGGGCTACGGCGCCGAGTAGGTGACGCGATAAACTGCGCCGGCGTAGTCGTCGCTGATGAGTAGCGAACCGTCGGGCAGTGGCAGCACGTCGGCGGGACGTCCCCACTCGGTTTCGCCGGATTGCAGCCAGCCTTCGGCAAACACCTCCTGGCGGGCATTGCTGCCATCCGGATTCGTAACCACGTGCACAACGCGATAGCCGACCTTCTTGCTGCGATTCCACGAACCGTGCTCGGCGATAAAAATACTGTTCCGGTAGGCGGCTGGAAACATCGGGCCGTCGTAAAAGCGCATGCCTAGCGCCGCGACATGCGCACCCAGTTTGACCGCGGGCGGCGTAAACTCGCTGCACGGATGGTCCTTGCCGAACTCGGGATCGGGCGTGTCGCCGCCATGGCAGTACGGAAAACCGAAATCCATCCCGGCGCGCGGCGCGCGGTTGAGCTTGTCGTCCGGCACGTCGTCGCCAAGCAGGTCGCGGCCGTTGTCGGTGAACCACAGTTCATGCGTCGCGGGATGCCACGCGAAGCCGACTGAATTGCGGATGCCACGCGCCACGATCTCGTAGTGACTGCCGTCCGGGTCCATGCGGCCGATTAGCCCGAAACGGTTGCGATCTTTCAGGCAGACGTTGCAGGGCGCGCCTTGCGGCACGTAGAGCTTGCCGTCCGGGCCGAACGCGATGAATTTCCAGCCGTGGTGCGTCTCCGTGGGCAAGGTGTCGATTACGACGGCGGGTTTGGGCGGACCGTTCAGGTGAGTATCGATCGCATCGAAGCGTACAATTTTCGACACCGCGGATACATAGAGCGCGCCATCGTGCCACGCTACACCCGCCGGCGTTTCCAGGCCGGAAGCGATCACGTGGCGGGCCGTCACACGTGCGTTCTGCAATTCGAGCGCGTAAACGTGTCCGTCGAGGCTGCCTATATAGAGAATGCCCTTCGGCGAGAGCGCCATGGCTCGCGCGCTCGGCACGGCATCCGACAAGACCTCGATATGGAAGCCCGGCGGCAGTTTGATCCGGTCCACGGGTAGCGCGGCGAGGCATGGCAGGGCAGTTGCGGCGAGCAACACGGCCGTGCCCGTGCGAAGCGCCCGGCTTCGCAAATCGCGCGCCGAGGCGATGAATCGCGTGGCGGCGGTACGGAAAGCGCGCAAAAACACAATGGGCGGCAGGAGTTTCACGGGCGCTCCGTCAGGTAATTCGGGCGTTTCGGCGTGGTTTGGGGCTCCCGCCTGTACGGCCGGCGCAACCCCGTCGTTCAGTTTATCCGGGTAAGTGTTTGTTATGGCGTCGGTTTCCCGCTATAATCGCGTGTTTCAGTCGTTCCGAACCCCGGTTTTCAAGGATTCTAGTATGGTCATCATCCGCTTGGCTCGTGGCGGCTCCAAGAAGCGCCCGTTCTACAACATCGTCGCAACCGATTCGCGTAACCGTCGTGACGGCCGCTTCATCGAGCGCGTTGGCTTCTACAACCCGGTCGCTACGAAGGGTGAATCCCTCCGTATCGCTCAGGACCGCCTGACGTACTGGCAAGGCGTTGGCGCACAACTGTCGCCGACCGTCGAGCGCCTCGTGAAGGAAGCTGCAAAGGCGCAGCCGGCTGCTTAATGGCGGCTAGCATGCGTATCGTCGTCGGTTCGCGCGATTCGCGTGAGCAGTGCGATGCGCAAGGTGTTTTGCTGAAGCAGGCGTCGAAGCTGGCAGCGAGGTTCTCTTCAAGGTGTTTTTATGTCTGAACGTGATTCCGGCAGTTCAGGTCGCGTAAAGGCAGCAGCCCCGCGCGCGAAGACGTCTGGTCAGGCGCCGTTCGGTGCATTCGTCCGCAAGCCGGTCGAAAAAGCCGAAGGCAAGGCGAAAGCCCAAGTTGCAAACGCCGGGTCCGGTGCGGCAGAAATGCGCATGGAAACGGTGGGAAGCTGGCCTGCCGACGCGGTCGAGGTCGGCGCAATCGTCGACGCTTACGGCCTCAAAGGCTGGGTCAAGGTGGCCGCGCACGCGGATGCCGGCCACGGCGGCGATGCGTTGCTGAGCGCGAAGCGCTGGTGGCTGATTAAAGGCCAGGAGCGCAAATCGGCGCCGTCGTTGCAGGCGAAAACGCATAGCGACAGTGTGGTTGCCCATCTGGGCGGCGTCACTGACCGCGATGTGGCGCTGGCACTGCGCGGCTCCCGCGTCTATATCAGCCGCAGCGAATTTCCGGCTCTCGAAGCCGACGAGTTCTACTGGGTCGACCTGCTCGGCCTGGATGTGGTGAACGTTGCCGGGGTCAATCTCGGCAAGGTTGCAGACATGATAGACAACGGTGCGCACTCGGTGTTGCGCATCGAATACCCGGATACCGACAAAAGCGGCAAGCCGGTCACCGGCGAGCGTTTGATCCCGTTCGTCGGCGTCTTTGTCAAAACGGTGGACCAGGCGGCGAAGCAGATCACTGTCGACTGGGAAGCTGATTACTAAATAATTTCGCTGAATGGAGAGAGCGATGCAGTTCGATGTCGTCACGCTCTTTCCTGACATGTTTCGCGCGCTGACCGACTGGGGTATCACCAGCCGTGCCGCGAAGCAGGAGCGCTACGGGTTGCGTACGTGGAATCCGCGCGATTTCACAACCGACAACTACCGCACGATCGACGATCGCCCGTACGGCGGCGGCCCCGGCATGGTGATGCTGGCGAAACCGCTGGAAGATGCGATCGGCGCCGCGAAAGCAGCGCAAGCGGAGCAGGGCATCGGCGCGTCGCGCGTTGTGATGATGTCGCCGCAAGGCGCCACGTTGAATCACGACCGCGTCATGCAGTTCGCGGCCGAGCCAGGTTTGATCCTGTTGTGTGGGCGCTATGAAGCGATCGATCAGCGTTTGCTCGACCGTGTGGTCGACGAAGAAGTCAGCCTGGGCGACTTCGTGCTGTCGGGCGGCGAATTGCCGGCCATGGCCTTGATGGACGCCGTGGTGCGTCAGTTGCCCGGCGTGCTTAACGACTCGCAGTCGGCGGTGCAGGATAGTTTTGTCGACGTGCTGCTGGATTGCCCGCATTACACGCGCCCCGAGGAATACAACGGCGTGCGTGTGCCGGATGTGCTGCTCGGCGGCCATCATGCGGAGATCGAGGCGTGGCGCCGGCGTGAAGCCTTGCGCAATACGTTGAACAAGCGGCCCGATCTGATCGTGAAGGCCAGAAAGAACAAGATGTTGAGCCGTGCCGACGAGGCATGGCTTGCGAGTCTCGCGAAGGAAGAGTCGAAGGCGTAAAGCCTTGGGTCTTGCAAGCGGACATTAGGCGGCGCCGCGCATGCGTGCACGGTGCCAGATGTGAACCCATCCTCTATCGGGGCCGTAGCCAAGTGTTTTCACGAGGCAGGTACGAACGTCGACAAGATGGACTTAGGAGTCAGTGATGAATCTGATCGCAATTCTCGAGCAGGAAGAAATCGGCCGCGCTCTCGGCGAGAAAACCATCCCCGAATTCGCCCCCGGCGATACGGTGATCGTCAGCGTGAACGTGGTTGAAGGTACGCGTAAGCGTGTTCAGGCTTACGAAGGCGTCGTGATCGCCAAGCGTAACCGTGGTCTGAATTCGTCGTTCATCGTCCGCAAGATTTCGTCGGGCGAAGGCGTCGAGCGTACGTTCCAGACGTACTCGCCGCTGCTGGCAAGCATCGTCGTGAAGCGTCGTGGCGATGTGCGTCGTGCGAAGCTGTACTACCTGCGCGACCGTTCGGGCAAGTCGGCCCGGATCAAGGAAAAGCTGGTTGCGAAGAAAGATCGCAACGCTGCCGAAGCGTAAATGCTGTAAGAAAAAGCACCCCTCGCGGGTGCTTTTTTGTTTGCCAGGTCAAAATAGCGGCATGTCCCTATCCGCTCATTTCGAGAGACCCGTTGACCCGCCCCGTCTTTGAGCCTGAAACCCTGCCTGTCGAAGCGACAGGCGCCGATCTGCCGCCGGTGGCGGCCGACCGTCTCACACCTGATGGCCTGCGCGCACGCTTCGAGCAACGCCTTCACTGGACCCCCGAGATGGTCGTCGATGCGCCCTGGCGCGATACCCACGCCGATCCGCGAGTCGCGGCGGTGCTGGTGCCGCTGGTGGTCCGCGAACACGGCCTGACCGTCCTGCTGACTCAGCGCGCCGACCATCTGAACGATCACGCAGGTCAGGTGAGCTTTCCCGGCGGCCGTCACGAACCCTTCGACGCCGACGCCACCGCAACCGCGCTGCGGGAAGCGGAAGAGGAGGTGGGCCTCGATCCCTCGCGTGTGGAAATTCTCGGCGCATTGCCCGACTATCTGACCGGCACCGGTTTTCGCGTGACGCCGGTGATCGGCCTCGTGCATCCGCCGTTCACGGTGAAGGCGGACGCGCTCGAGGTCGCCGAAGTTTTCGAAGTGCCGCTCGCGTTTCTGATGAACCCTGCGCACCACGAAGTGCGCGTGTTCCGCTATGAAGGCGGCGAGCGCCGCTTTTTCGCGATGCCGTATCCGCGCGCCGCATCGGCTGAAGCTGAAGGTGACGAGAGCAGCAGCGAAGTCGGTAGCCACCATTTCATTTGGGGCGCGACGGCCGCCATGCTGCGCAACTTCTATCGCTTCCTCGCGGCATGAGCCGCATGACTTGTGCACTTGTCGGGTGTTTGTCGAGGTCCTTGCTCAGTGGCATCCGACCCTGTGCTATCGTTATAAAACAATCGTAAAACTCGAAAAGCACGGCGCATCGCATGACTTTTTTCTCCGTATTACTGGCTCTGATCATTGAACAGATACGCGCGTTGTCACCGAATAACCCGGTGTCCGCGTTGCTTCAATACCATGCGGAGTCGGCAGCGCACGGATTTGATGCCGGCAAGCCGAAGCATGGCCTGCTCGCCTGGCTCGTGGTGGTGGTGCCGTGGACGCTGGTCGTCGCGCTCGTCTACTACGTGCTGTATCACATTCACTTTGCGCTGGCGTTCCTGTGGAACGTGGCGGTGCTGTACTTCACGCTGGGCTTCCGCCAGTTCAGCCACTATTTCACCGACATCCACCTCGCGTTGAATAACGACGACGTGCCGCGCGCTCGCGAAGTCCTCAGCGAATGGACCGGGCTCGATACCGTCGACATGCCGGTCAGCGAGATCGTGCGTCACACGCTGATTCACGCGGTGGTCGCTTCGCACCGGCACGTGTTCGGGGTGTTCTTCTGGTTTCTGATTCCGGTCGGCCCGGCGGGCGCGGTGCTGTACCGGATTGCCGAGTATCTGGCGCGCACGTGGGCGCGGCCGGTCGACGATCGCACCGTCGCGTTTTCGAGCTTTGCGCAGCGTGCTTTCTTCGTGATTGACTGGGTGCCGGCGCGGCTGACGTCGATGGGTTTTGCGATCGTCGGTAATTTCGAAGACGCGATTTATGCATGGCGCAACCATGCGCGCCAATGGCCGGACGCGAACGACGGCGTGTTGCTGGCGGCAGGTAGTGGTGCGCTGGGCGCCCGTCTGAGCGGGCCGCTGGCTGAGCCGTCAAGCCTCGACGCGCTCGCCACTGGCGACGGCGGCCCGATGCAAGTCGGCGACGACTGCACGCCACGCACGCTGCAATCCGCCGTCGGTCTGGTGTGGCGCGCGGTGGTGCTGTGGATGATTTTGTTGCTGATGCTGACGATTGCGGTGTGGCTGGCGTAACGTCGCCAAGCCGACGCTACTAACTGTAAAGAAAGCGCAATCCGCAGTCAGTCTGTCGCCCAACCCTACGTTTCTTCGAAGCGTAGGGTTTCGCTTTTCAGGCATGGGGGAATCAATCGTGTAGTGGGGCGCACCGCCCCCGGCCTTTTCCGTTCATGCCGCGGCGCCGTGCGCAATCCGCCGGTCAGCGATAAGCCGCGTCACCCATCCAGCGGATCGCGCGCCGTCCCGCACTGCCAGCAGACCGTAAACTGCGCCTCGAGCGCCTCGCCGCACTGACGGCACGTCCATCCAGGCGACCCCGCCGCCGGACCATGCGAAGCCGCGGCGATCAGCCTACGCGCCATCGCCTCGTCGCGCTCATCGACGAGCCAAAGCTCCGGCGAACACTGATCCGCTGGAATATCCCCCAGCGCACCGTTCAGATAACGATTGTGCAATTCGCAAGCTATGCCGGCGGTGGCCAGCACATTGACCCAATGCTGGCCGATGATCAGATTCGGCGCGCGCATCAGTCTCATGTCAGCGGACGATCTGGCTGGCTTCGTGCACGAGTTGCGCGTACAGCGCATGCCGTTCGCGGCGGATGCGGCCATCCGCGACCGCTTCGAGAATCGCGCAACCGGGTTCCTGCAAATGATGGCAGTTGTAGAACCGGCAGTTCGGCAACAGCGGCCGGAACTCCGGAAAGGCGCGCTCCAGCCGTCCTTCGGTCAAATGGTGCAGACCGAATTCCTGGAAGCCCGGCGAGTCGATCAATGCGCCGCCTTCGCCGTCCGCGATACCCGGCAACGGATAAAGACGTGTGAAGGTCGTCGTATGGCGTCCGCTGTTCAGTGCAGTCGAAATCTCGCGGGTCGCGACTTCGGCATCGGGAATAAGCAGATTCACGAGCGTCGATTTGCCCATGCCGGACTGGCCGAGCAGCAGTGTCGAATGACCCTGCAGATGTTCGATCAACGCGGCTCGCGCGGCTTCAGGCTGTGTCTTGATCGACACCTCCACGACCGTATAACCCAGCGCGCGATACGGCTCGAGCCGCTTGCGCGCGCCTGCGAGTTCAGCGGTGACGTCGGTCTTGTTCAGCACGATCAGCGGCTTCAACTCGTTCGCCTCGGCCGCGACGAGCGCGCGCCCGAGCAGGTCTTCGCTGAAATGCGGTTCGGTGGCCAATACGACCAATAGTTGATCGAGGTTGGCGGCGAACAGCTTCGACTTGTACTGATCCGAGCGATACAGCAGATTGCGCCGTTCGCCGATCTCGACGATCACGCCCTGATCCGCCGAAGCCAACTCGTAAATCACGCGATCGCCGACCGCCACCTCGCTGCGCTTGCCGCGCGGGAAGCATTGGAGCATGGCGCTGCCGTCATCCGGCGCGACCAGATAGTGGCGGCCATGCGCGGCCACCACGAGGCCGCCTACGCGTGCGCTGGACGGCGCGCGCGGCGCTTTCGGGGAGCGGCCGCTCATGCGTGCCGCAGCAGGCGGTCGATCCGCTGCGACGCCGGCGGATGCGAATAGTAGAACGCGGTGTAGAGCGGATCGGGCGTCAGGGTAGACGCGTTGTCCTCGTACAGCTTGACGAGCGCGTTGACCAGGTCTTGCGCGTCGGTCTGCGTTGCGGCGAATGCGTCGGCTTCGAACTCGTGCTTGCGCGAGCTGAGGCTGCCGAGCGGCGTCACGAAGAACAGGAACACCGGCAGCGCGAGGAAGAACAGCACCAGCGCGAGGCCGCTATTACCGCCGATCAGCGACGGCCGTACGCCCAGTCCTTCATAGAACCACACGCACTGCGTGAGCCAGCCGAGCAGGGCGAGCATCGCGAGACTGATTGCGAAGGTGACGAGCATGCGCTTGATCACGTGACGGCGCTTGAAGTGGCCGAGCTCATGCGCGAGCACGGCTTCGATCTCGCTGCCCGACAGGCGCGCGAGCAGCGTGTCGAAGAACACGATCCGCTTGGCCGCGCCGAAGCCGGTGAAGTACGCGTTGCCGTGCGCCGAACGGCGGCTGCCGTCCATCACGAAGAGGCCCTTGGCGGCGAAGCCGCAGCGCTGCATCAGCGCTTCGATGCGGCTTTTCAGCGCTTCGTCCTTGAGCGGTTCGAACTTGTTGAAAAGCGGCGCGATAAACGACGGATACAGCACCAGCACGAGCATCTGGAAGGCGACCCACACGATCCACGTCCATAGCCACCACAGGCTGCCGGCCTGATTCATCAGCCACAGCACGACGAACAGCAGCGGCAGGCCGAACGCGGCGCCGAGCAGCACGCCCTTGATCCGGTCGACGAAGAAAATGCCTTTGCTCATGCGGTTGAAGCCGAAGCGCTGTTCGACCACGAACTGCCGGTAGTAATCGAACGGCAGGTCGATCACGCTGGTGATCGCGATCACCGCGGCGACCAGCGCGATCTGGCCGACATAACCGCGGCCGAGCCAGTCGGAGATGCCCAGATCGAGCGCCTGCACACCGCCGAGCAGCGTGAGGCCGATCAGCACGGCTGCGCTGACGACGATCTCGATCATGGTGAGACGCGTGCGCTCGACGGTGTAGTCGGCGGCGCGTTGATGCGCGGTCAGCGCGATGGTGCCGGCGAACTGGCTCGGCACCTGCTCGCGATGGCCGGCCACGAAGCGGATTTGCCGCGACGCGAGCCACAGTTTGGTGCCGACCATCGCCACGACGGCGACAACGAACAGAACGGTGAAGTACAGGGTAGGCATCCGGGGATTCCGTGGTATCTATGCGAGAATTATATGTTTCTTCCCGCCGCGCGGCGGGAACACGCTCAAACCAATCTCAAACGAACAATCGCCGTGGCAGACGGGCTTGCACCAAGCCGTTTGCGCGGCCCTCAGGGTTGCCTTCATGACTGACATCCTCGCATCCACCGAACAGCCGCCGCTCGTGCGCAGCGACATGAATCTCGTCTGGCTGGACATGGAAATGACCGGGCTCGAGCCCGATTCCGACCGCATCATTGAAATCGCGGTGGTGGTGACGAATTCGACGCTCGACAGGCTAGTTGAAGGCCCCGTTCTCGCAATTCATCAGAGCGACGAGACGCTCGCCAAAATGGATCAGTGGAATCAGAACACGCATGGCCGTTCGGGCTTGATCGATCGCGTGAAGGCCTCGACGGTGAGCGAGGCCGACGCCACCGAACAGATCCGCGATTTCCTGAGCGTCTACGTGCCGCCGGGCAAATCACCGATGTGCGGCAACTCGATCTGCCAGGACCGCCGCTTCATGGCGCGCTGGATGCCGGATCTGGAGCGCTTCTTCCACTACCGCAATCTCGACGTCAGCACGCTGAAGGAACTGTGCCGCCGCTGGCAGCCGACCATCTACAAGGGTTTCCAGAAGCGCGCGATGCACACGGCGCTGGCCGATATCCACGAGTCGATCGACGAACTCAAGTACTACCGCGAGCACTTTCTGATTCCGTCGGCACCGGAGAGCGCCAACGGCGCCGAATAAAATCGCCTAAGCCGGCCGGGGCGCGCGCTGCGCGTTCTTCGGCCGGAACGCCTTCACCACGTCGGCGTTGGTTTCCACATACGGTCCGCCGATCAGGTCGATGCAGTACGGCACCGCGGCGAAAATGCCCGGCACCTTCACCGCGCCGCCTGCTTCGGCGTCGCGCAAACCTTCCAGCGTTTCCTTGATCGACTTCGGCTGACCCGGCAGGTTGATGATCAGCGCCGCGTGCTCCGCCGTTTCGCGGATCACCGCGACCTGGCGCGACAGGATCGCGGTCGGCACGAAATTCAGGCTGATCTGCCGCATCTGCTCGCCGAAACCCGGCATTTCCTTGGTGGCCACCGCCAGCGTCGCCTCAGGCGTCACGTCGCGGCGCGACGGGCCGGTGCCGCCGGTGCTCAGCACCAGATCGCAGCCCACCTCGTCGACCAGTTCGGTCAGCGTGGCGGAAATGGTCGGCGCGTCGTCCTGGATCAGGCGCGTGACCACTTGCCACGGCGATGTGAGCGCCGCGCCGAGCCATTCCTGCAAGGCCGGAATACCTTTGTCTTCGTACACGCCGGTGGACGCGCGATCGCTGATCGACACGAGACCGATTACGATCTCATCGGGGTGCTGACGTGCTGCCTTAGGCGTCGCGGTCGTCATCGTCGTCTTCGTCCGGGGCGTCGTCGGAATCGGTCTGCGCGGACGGTCCGTCCGCGTTCTTGATCCACTGGAACAGTTCGCGGAAATAGCGCGGCGGCTTGCTCTGCTGCGCTTCCTTGCGGGCGTTGCGGATCAGCGTGCGGCCTTGTTGCGGGTCGGCGTTCGGATGCTGGCGGATGAAATCGGTCAGCGCGGCGTCGTCGGCGAGCAGCTTTTCGCGGGTGCGCTCGATCCAGTGGAGTTTGGCCGTTTCCGCCTTGTTGACGCCGTTATAGGTGTCGAGCGCGGTGCGCAGCGCGGCGGTTTCCTCGTCCAGCAGCGAGCGCATCACGCGGCCGACATATTGCACCTGGCGGCGCTTGCCTTCGTGATCGGTGATGCGGCGCGCTTCGCGCACGGCGTCGTCGAGCTTTTCGGGCATCGGCATGCGCTTGAGCGCGTCTTTGGGCAGCGCGATCAGCGCCGAGCCCAGTTCCTGCAGCTCGTGCATTTCGCGCTTGAGCTGGGACTTGCTGGGACGGTCGTAGCCGTTCTCGTCGACTTCCGGCTCGGCGGTTTCGATGGGTTGAATGCGGGTTTTGCGTGTCATACCGATATTGTAACGTGCCGCGCCCACCGAACCCGCGGTGCCGCCGCGCGCAAGGACTCGCGCATTGCGAAGCGACCACACTGCGGCGCTCCGGCGGCGCTCGGCCGACCTGACGCAAGGCGCAGCGAATGCCAGGTACGGCGTCGCGTACCTTGCTATGATCGCGGGATACGCAACCAGACACACGCGCAGCACACACGCGCAAACACGGGCGCGCGTGCAGGAGTCAGGCGTGAGCGTGACCGGTGCGAACATAGCAAACACAGCGAATATAGCGAACCCACCCTGGGCCGCTCGGCCCCGAACAGGACGGCAACGACAATGGCAGCAGACATGGACGTCAAGCAGCGCTTTTTTCCGCATACCCAGGATGAACTGAAGGAAATCGCCTCGGACATCCTTCGTCACGCGAAGTCGCTCGGCGGCACCGACGCGGCGACCGAGATTTCCGAAGGCGACGGCCTGTCCGTCTCCGTGCGGCGCGGCGAAGTCGAGACGATCGAACACAACCGCGACAAGATGGTCGGCGTGACGGTGTTCATCGGCAACAAGCGCGGCAATGCGAGCACTTCGGACTTTTCTTCGCAGGCTTTGAAGGACACGGTCGCGGCGGCCTACAACATCGCCCGCTTCACGGCGGAAGACGATTGCGCGGGCCTCGCCGAAGCGGAACTGCTGGAAACGGCGCCGCGCGATCTCGATCTCTATCACCCGTGGAATCTGTCCGCAGACGAAGCGGTGGAAATCGCCCGCCGTGCGGAAGATGCCGCATTCGCGACCGATCCGCAGATCAAGAATTCGGAAGGCGCGAGCGTCTCGGCACAGCACTCGCAATTCGTGCTGGCCACCTCGCGCGGTTTCCTGGCGGGTTATCCGTACTCGCGCCACTACATCGCGTGCGCGCCGATTGCGGGCAGCGCCCGCAACATGCAGCGCGACGACTGGTACACCTCCACCCGCAGCGCGGAAGAACTGGCCGATCCGGAAGCGGTCGGCCGTTACGCGGCGCAACGCGCGCTGGCGCGCATCGGCGCGCGCGGTCTGGATACGCGCAAGGTGCCGGTGCTGTTCGAAGCGCCGCTCGCCGCGGGTATTCTCGGCGCATTCGTGCAAGCCACGAGCGGCGGCGCGCTGTATCGTAAGACCTCGTTCCTCGTCGACAGCCTTGGCAAGCCGGTGTTCGCGCCGCACGTGCAAGTGGTCGAAGACCCGCATGTCGCGCGCGCCATGGGCAGCGCGCCGTTCGACGAAGAAGGCGTGCGCACCAAGCAGCGTTCGGTGGTGAAAGACGGCGTGGTGGAAGGCTATTTCCTGTCCACCTATTCGGCGCGCAAACTCGGCATGCAGACCACCGGCAACGCGGGCGGCTCGCACAACCTGTCGCTGCGCAGCTCGAACACGCGTCCCGAGGACGACTTCGAAGAGATGCTGCGCAAGCTCGGCACGGGCCTGTTGCTGACCGAACTGATGGGGCAGGGCGTGAACTACGTGACGGGCGACTACTCGCGCGGCGCGTCGGGCTTCTGGGTCGAGAACGGCAAGATCCAGTATCCGGTCGAGGAAATCACGGTGGCGAGCACGCTGCAGGAGATGTTCCACCACATCGTCGCGATCGGCGCGGATACGATCACGCGCGGCACCAAGCAGACCGGCTCGGTGCTGATCGAACGGATGACGATCGCGGGGCAGTAAGCGGGTTTAGCCCCTGTCCGGCCAGCGTTTTTCAGCTGGCCCGTAAAAAGCAGAACGCCACGCAAGTCACTGCGTGGCGTTTTTTATTCATGATCGGACGGCCGCGCCGACCGTTTGCTTTGCGCGCGGCGCTAACGTCTCAAGCCAAAGAACCTTTAAGCGCCTTTGCGCTTATATGTCACGAACGCGTAGTCGAAATCGTTCGGCGCATCCGCGCGATGCGTTTCATGCGCGACTTCTTCCCATTCGTTTTCGTCGAGCGCGGGAAAGGTGGCGTCGCCTTCGAAGTCGGCGGAAATCTCGGTGATGATCAGCTTGTCCGCCTGCCGCAAACCTTCTGCATACAACTGCGCGCCGCCGATCAGAAACGCTTCCGGCGCCTGATCCTGAGCGGCGAGCTTGAGCGCGTCTTCAAGCGTGGTGGCCGCGTCGCAGCCCTGGAAACGCCGGGCGGCATCCCGTGTCACGACAATGTTGCGGCGTCCCGGCAACGGCCGGCCGATCGACTCGTGCGTCTTGCGTCCCATGATGATGGGCGCGCCCATGGTGGTGCGCTTGAAGAACGCGAGGTCTTCGGGAAGTCGCCAGGGCAACTGGTTGTCGCGGCCGATCACGCCGTTGTTGGCGCGAGCGACGATCAGGGTGAGCGTCGTCATCGAATGGAAAGGGGAACGTAACCGGACTGATTCTACCTGACGCGCGGCTGCGCGCCGCGGCGACGGGTTTCGGCACGGCGGCCGTGTAGTCGGCCGGAACGCGCCCGGCAAGCCGCGCGCTCGCCGCAGTGGATGCGGCTGCCTGACCACGCAGGTTCACGCAGCGTCATACAGGTTCACGAAACGCCACCGGCCGCTCCGGCCCGCGCCGCCTCGTTCCGGCGCGCTATCGTCCGCGGCAGACGCCGCTTTCTCGTCGGTCGTCCTCAATTCGCGCAACCCATGCTGACCCATCAGCCGATACAGCGTCACACGCGAAACATTCAGGCGGCGTTGCCTTGGGCGGCGCGCGTCGCGTCGATCGGAATCGGTAAAGGCGCGGGCGGGGCGATCTCGTCCCACAGCGTCACGTTGTTGCCGCTGCCGCCGTTGCCGCGCATGAGCTGCGGCGTCGCGGCCACCATCACCATGCCGACCGCGCCGCCACCTTGCCGCGCGAGCGCCTGGTCGTCGAGCGAAAAATCGTTCACCGATGCAGCATCGGCCGGAATGCTCAGCGCGTTGCCGGCAAGCCGGGAGAACAGATTGGCGGCGTGCGTCGCCGGATCGGATGGGGCGAGTGTGGCGAGCGCGCCGTTCGGGAAGGTGGCGGAGCCTGTATCGGCGGATTCCGTCAGCGTGGCGGACGGAGCCTGTCCGGCTTCCTGTGAATTGGCGCCAATGGGCAGCATGCTCAGCGCGATGGCGGTGCAAAGTGCCGCGCATGGTGCAATGCCGCCCAGATTGATGCGGAAAGCGAGTTGCATGATGTGTCTCCCTGGTGCACGGCAATTAGCGAAACATGTGCCATCAAGCGCAATCCATTGAGGGATGAGGATGCGAGTGAAAACGTGGAAGTCACAATCCGGAAATGGGAGAAAAACGTTTCAACGCTGAAACGATAGGCAGGAAATACCTGTAATTCGTTAATTTGGCCGGTACGAACTACCTTGCGGTCTACACAAGGAGAAGCGCTTCCACTAAGCTTTTATTCGTCGGCTGAATAACTGTTTATCGCCTGCGAAACCACACAGCATAAGGAGTGCGCGATTAAATTCGCATAATTGTTTTCCAAGCGGCGCGCGTATAGTAAGCTCTCGAAAAAGAACTTCACATTTAAAAAAGCCCGCTAACGGGCCGTCTCAAACACACACGCCGCTTTCTTGGGGATCAGCTGTCCGCACGGAATGGAATGGCCGTTCGGTTTTTGCCATATCGCGAATCCCGAATGAGTCAGCGTGTCTGAACTCGTTTCAGGTGCGTGCGTCATCCTTAACGTTCGTTGACGAGAGGATCTGAATAATGGAACCCGCAACGCGGCAACTGATTTACGTTTCGCGCGATCCGAGCGCGGAGCTGAATACTCGGTTTCACCAGCGCGGCTGGCATGTCGAAGTCGTGGGGTCGGCGCGCGACGTGCGCCGGGCTGTTCGCGCCGGAATGGCTGCTGGCGGCCTGCTGGATCTGTCTAGCGAATTTCAGCCACACGAAATCGCTGCGTTCGAATCCTGCCTGACCATGCCGAATGTCGGCTGGGTCGCGGCCACCATGCCGGGACAACTGCAAGACGCCGCGTTGCGCCGGCTCGTGCGCGACTACTGTTTCGACTACGTCACGGTGCCGTATTCGGGCGACAGGATCGTCGATTCGGTGGGTCACGCCTACGGCATGATTTCCCTCGGCGAAACGGCTTCCAACGATGCATCGCAAGGCGCCGAAGGCGAAATGGTCGGCTCGTGCGACGCCATGCTCGCGCTGTTCCGTTCAATCCGCAAAGTGGCGATGACCGACGCGCCAGTATTCATCTCGGGCGAATCGGGCACCGGCAAGGAACTGACGGCGGTCGCCATTCACGAACGCTCGGCGCGGCGCAATGCGCCGTTCGTGCCGATCAACTGCGGCGCGATCCCGCCGCATCTATTGCAATCCGAACTATTCGGCTACGAACGCGGTGCGTTTACCGGCGCCAATCAGCGCAAGATCGGCCGGGTGGAAGCGGCGAACGGCGGCACGCTGTTCCTCGACGAGATCGGCGACCTGCCGCTCGAAAGTCAGGCGAGCCTGTTGCGCTTTTTGCAGGAGCGCAAGGTGGAGCGCCTCGGCGGACACGGCGCGATCGACGTCGACGTGCGCATCATCTCGGCCACGCACGTGGACATGACGGCGGCGATGATCGAAGGACGGTTCCGCTCCGACCTCTACCACCGTTTGTGCGTTTTGCAGATCGATGAACCGCCGCTGCGCGCACGCGGTAAGGACATCGAACTGCTCGCGCGGCACATGCTGGAACGTTTCAAGAAAGATGCAAGCCGTCGCTTGCGCGGCTTCGCGCCGGACGCGATCGCGGCGCTGCACAACTACGGCTGGCCGGGCAATGTGCGCGAGCTGATCAACCGCGTGCGGCGCGCCATCGTGATGTCGGAAGGGCGTGCGATCACGGCGCGCGATCTCGAGCTTGCCGAGTACGTGGAGATCGTGCCGGTGTCGCTCGCGCAGGCGCGTGAAGCGGCCGAACGTCAGGCGATCGAGCTGGCGCTATTGCGTCACCGCGGGCGTCTCGGCGACGCCGCCCAGGAACTCGGCATCTCGCGCGTTACGTTGTACCGGCTGCTGTGCTCGCATGGCATGCGCCATATGGAAGGGGAGCCGCTCGCCACCCCGCACGGCGAATTGCCGGCTTCGGTGCCGCATCTGTAAATCGTTTGACGGGCCTCGCGGGTCTCGCGGGCCGGTAAACGATTTCAACAGCGGATTCCAGCAGCGGATTCCAGCAGCGCGTTCAGCACCTTTCGAGCAATCCTGCGACCGGCCGTGTGCCGTTCGCTCGCGCCGAACTCGCAATACTTCGTCTCACCTTTTCCCTTGATATTTTCGATGCCGCGCGCCACGACCGGGCGTCGTCCCGCCGCGCTTGTTAAAATCGGGTTTTCCGCTCAATCTCCGTGGCGCCCGGATCGACTCGCACGCGCCTCGAAGGAACCCGAATGAAACAATACCTCGACCTCGTCCGCACGATTCTCGACACCGGCACGTGGCAGGAGAATCGCACTGGCATCCGCACCATCAGCATGCCGGGCGCGATGTTGCGCTTCGACCTTCAGCAAGGTTTTCCGGCGGTCACCACGAAGAAACTGGCGTTCAAATCGGCGGTGGGCGAACTGGTCGGGTTCCTGCGCGCCTCGCGCAGCGCCGCGGATTTCCGCGATCTCGGCTGCAAGGTGTGGGACGCGAACGCGAACCAGAATCCGCAATGGCTCGCCAATCCGTATCGCCAGGGTCCGGACGACCTCGGCGACGTATATGGCGTGCAGTGGCGCCAGTGGCCGGCCTACAAGGTGCTGGACGCGACTGCGGGCGCGCAGCTGGCCGACGCGACCGCACGCGGCTTCCAGGTGGTGACCGAATTCGAGGAAGACGGCACTAACAAAATCCTGTTGTACAAGGCGATCGACCAGCTGCGCCAATGTCTGGACACGATCATGCAGAACCCTGCGGACCGGCGCATTCTGTTTCATGCGTGGAACCCCGCTGTGCTCGACCAGATCGCGTTGCCGGCTTGCCACCTGCTGTATCAGTTCCTGCCCAATGTGGTGACCAAGGAGATTTCGCTGTGCTTGTACATTCGCAGTAATGACATCGGGCTCGGCACGCCGTTCAATCTGACCGAAGGCGCGGCGTTGCTGCATCTGGTCGGACGACTGACGGGTTACACGCCGCGCTGGTTCACCTATTTCATCGGCGACGCGCACATCTACGAGAACCAGCTCGACATGTTGCAGCAGCAGCTCAAGCGCGAGCCGTACGAAAGCCCGGCCTTCGCGATCTCGGAGCGCGTGCCGGAGTATGCGAAAACCGGCGTGTACGAGCCGGAATGGCTCGAAAAGATCGAGCCGTCGGATTTCTCGCTGGTCGGCTACCGGCATCATGAGCCGCTCACGGCGCCGATGGCCGTTTGATCGTCGGGCGGATCGGAAAGCCGCCCACTCGCATAAAGAAAAACCGCCGCGATGCGAATCGCGGCGGTTTTTTTACGCTCCGTGCCGACCCGCCGGCGGAAGGCGCTCAGCCTCTGCGATGCTCGTCGTGGTTGCCGCCGCCCGAATGCTGGTCGCCGTGCTGCGGCTGTGCCTGAGGACGCGGCTGCTGCGCCTGCTGCGGATGCGGCTCCTGACGCGGTTGCTGTTGCGGCTGCGGATGAAACTCCGGCCGGGGCTGCTGTTGCACCTGCTGCTGGCGCGGCTGCTGTTGAGGCTGCGGCTGCGGATGGAACTCCGGCCGGGGTTGCTGCTGCACCTGCTGTGGACGCGGCTCCGGACGCGGTTCCTGGCGCGGCGGCTGCACCGGTTGCTGCGCGGGCTGCGGATGATATTCCTGACGCGGCTGTTGCTGCGCCTGAATTTCTGCCGGACGCGGCGCCCGCGGCTCAGGCTGACGCTGCGGTTGGGCCTGCTGCTGCGGCGGTTGCGGTTGCGGGCGAATCTCCTGCTGACGCGCCTGCTGCTGTTGCTGCTGGACCGCCGGATTCTCCCCGGGACGCGGCGCGCCGTGCTGCTGCGCGCCGGGCTGTTGCGCCGCGAACTCCGGCCGTCCTGTCTGCGGCTGCGGGCCGCCGTGCTGCTGGGCTTGCTGCGCCATCGGCGTGTGCGGCTGGGTCCAGGCGGGCTCGTGACGCTGGTTTAAACCGGGGTCCGCGCCTGGCTGCTGACCCGCCTGCTGCGGCATACCCCGCTGCTGCTGCTGTGCAAACCCCGCCGGGTTGCCGCTGTTCGCTTGCGGCGGACGCGGCACACCGTTCGACGGATGACCCGCCTCGCCAGCCTGCGGCCGCTGGCTGTCCATCTGCGGCGGCATGCCCGGCCGCGCTTGCGGTTCGCCGCCATGCGATGCTTCGCCCGGTCGCTGAGCGGCCTGTTGTTGCATGGCGCCGGCTCCACCCGGCGCGCCCGGCGGCATCCCTGGATGCGCTTGCTGCTCTGCGCCGCGCGGTGCTTCGCCCGGTCGCTGCTGCATCCCATTCGGTCCACCCGGCGCACCGGCTGCCATCCCCGGCGCACGTCCGGCGATATGCGATTGCACGACCCGCACGTTCTGCACCGGCAGCGCGCCCGGTCCGCCCGTCATGTGCGCCGGCACTGAGGTCCGCACGATAGGCTGACCGCCGCCCGGCACCCGTCCGCCGCTTTGCGCGAAACGCTGCGCGAGGCTGTCGTGGTAGGCCGCCGGCATCACGGGACTACGCGTTGCCACCACCGGCCGTGTCATCACCGCCGCCGGCGGCCGGTAATTCGCGTTGCGCTGGCCCGGCCCGAAACTCTCCCGCACCGGCGCGATGCCCGGACCGCCCGGGTTGATCTGTGCGTTGCGCCATTGCCGCGGATCGACCTTCTGGGCAAAGCGCCCGACCGGCTGTCCGTGCACGAAGGCCGTCGCCGGCACTGCGGTCACGGCGCCCGGCGTGCGGTAGTTAATGTAGGTGTTGTGAATGTTGGTCACATTCACGTTGCGGTTGTAGTTGTTGACGATCGTCGTCCGGTTGACGCGGTTGTAGTAGCCGGGACTCCAGTGATCGTGACCGCCCCAATGCGGATGCCACGGCTCGCCCGGCCCGAGCGGGAACCACGCGACGCCGGCGGCGACCGCTCCGCCGATCGCCAGATCCACCCCCCAGTTCACGCCGCCGCCACCGCCGCCCACGAAGGCAACGAGGGCTGGCGCATAGACGGGCGGCTCGCTGACCGCGACCGGTCCCGGCACCCACGCCCACGAGTCGTCGACCTGAGCCCAGCGGCCGTAGTGGTAGGGCGCGAAGCCCCACGGCGCGTCGTCGACCCAGGTCCAGCCCCACGGCGCCTGCCACACCCAGTGGCCGTCGCGATAGGGCGCCCAGCCGGCGGGCGTGCCGCGCGGCACCCAGACTTCGCCGTATTGCGGCGAGCTTTGCCACGTGCCGTTGGCGTCGAGGTCCTGGTAGCCGGGAATGTCGCGCGACACGTAGCGCGCCGACACCGAGCGGTCTTCCGCGGCGTCGCGGCTGGCCGCCCATTGGTCGAAGGCGTCGAGGCCAGGCGCGCCATTGTCGGCGAGCTGTTGCAGGTTGGTGCCGCCAAAGCGGATCTGCTGGCCGGCCGCGACCGGCACCTGGCCGCTGTCGCCGTATACCGTGACGCCGCCGCTGCGCACGGTGACGGTCGTGCTGCTGCCGTCGGGTGCGACATCGACGCGATAGTCGCCCGGGCCGTTCAGGCCGAGCGCGAGATTGGGCGTATCGATCTCGTAGGACGAGCCCGGTGCGAGTTCGCGCACGCGCGCCGTCAACGTGCCTTGCGCGACTTTGAGTTGCGCGCTGTTGTCGTCGAGGTTGAGCAGATCGAGGCTGGTGGACGGTCCGAGGCGCACCGCGGTCGAGCCGATATGCAACTCCGAGCGCGCGTTCTGATCGTTCCACAACTGGTCGCCGGTGGTGAGCGGGCGATTGACCTGCGCGTATGACCAGTCGGTGGCGCCGGCCGGTTCGGTGGTCACGGCGCCCGCCGTGTAGTTCAGACGCGCGACGCGGCCAGGCGGATCCGTGTTCTGCGCGGCGGCGGCGCTCTGCGGCGCCTGTTCGATTTCCTGAGCAAAGGTGGCCTGGCCTGCCAGCAGGAAGGTGGCGGCTGCGATCAGCGTATAGCCGATCATGCGGCGGTTCGAATAGCGGTGTGGGATGACTGTTCTCATGATTTGGCTCCGACGGACGCGGATTGTGCGGCATCCGTGCAGTCACTGTACCCGCGGCGTTTGTTTCAAGACCCCCACTTTTGTAAGGCCGCCTCACCAGCGTGTAACAAAAGGTCTCGATAAGGCGATTCGTAAGCTGGTTGCCGATTTCCTGTAACCGGGTCACGCACTCAAGGGCGTCTCACGCGGCGAGAAACGCGTCGAAATGACGATGCCCAGCCGGCGTGATGCGCAGAATTCGCGGCCGCTCGGTGCGCTCGACCCAGCCGTGCGACGTCCACGAATCGAGCAGTGCTGCGCCGAGGGCGCCGCCCAGGTGCGGACGCCGTTCGCTCCAGTCGGGGCAGGTGCAGGCAAAGCGCCGGCGCCGGGTTTTCTGGGCCGACGTGTCGATGCCCCAGTCGGCGAGGCGGGCAATGCCGTCGGCGGTCGCTTCCAGCGACGTGCCATGCAGCGTCAGCAGGCCGCATTCGACCAGCCGCTCGAACACGCGCACCGACAATTCGCCGGCCATGTGGTCGTAGCAGGTGCGCGCGTAACGCATATCGAGCGGCACGGTGCGCACGGGGCGCGGCACGGGACGCTGCGGCGCGCTGACTTGCGCGACGTTGGCGAGCGCTTCGATCGACGCGGCGATATCCGGCGACGCGATCCGGAAATAGCGATGCCGGCCGCGCACTTCGAGCGCGAGCAGGCCGCCGTCGGTCAGGCGCGCGAGATGGGCGCTGGCCGCCGACGGCGAGAGCCCCGCGATCATCGTCAGTTCGCCGGCCGGGCGAGCGCTGCCGTCCATCAGTGCCCACAGCATGGCGGCGCGGCCGGGATCGGCGAGCAGTGCGCCGATGCGGCTCAAGCCGGGGAAATGGTGCTGGTTCTGTTCGTCTGCGAGGGTGGCTGGCATCTGATGTCTCCGGAGAGCGGCGCTTTTGTCGCGCCATGTAGGCCACTGTATCGGGCTGCGCGATTCGATGTTTCAGCTTAGCGTGAAGTGTCGGATGCAGCAGCTACGAAAACCTGGCAGGCGGGTAGCGTGTCGCGGGTTGGGTGTTGGCCCCCGAGCCGCGCTCCGGCGCCACCCAAGACCGCCAGGCTAGAATCGAAGCCTGTCCTAGCAGGAAACACGCAGCCATGAAAACTCTCCTTGCCGTCGTTGCCGCGGCATTGCTGCTCGCCGCATGTGCGCAGGGCGGCGGCGCGTCGGGCTCAGGCGCGGGCACCGGCAGCATCACGATGTACGGCACCATCGACGAAGGTATCTCGGTCCGCAAATAGGCGAGCGGCCGGCCACTGACCACGTGTGGCAGAAATTGATGCACCATTGGCATTTCTGCCACCGGCATTCATGTGACGATCGGGTCATCTCCCTTCCGCCGCCTTGGACCTTTCGATGCCACCGTCCGCCGCTTCCACCGTTCCCGCCCATTCAGCCGGCCTGCGCGACACCGATCCACACGACCGGCGCGCCGCGCGCGTGCTGGCGGTGTGCCAGGCGCTGTACACGTCATCGGTATCGATCGATCTGACGCTGACCGGTCTGGTCGGCTACGCACTCGCCGACGATAAAGCGCTCGCCACACTGCCGTTCTCGCTGATCACCGTCGCCGCCGCGCTGACGACCATCTTCGCGTCATTCCTGATGGCGCGCGTCGGCCGGCGTGCCGGCTTCGTGCTCGGCGCGGGCGTCGGCGCGCTCGGCGGCGCGGTGTCCGTATGGGCGATCTTTCATCAGAGTTTCTGGGCTTTCTGCGCCGGTACAGCGACAGTTGGCGTGTTCCAGGCGTTCGCGCAGTACTACCGTCTCGCCGCCGCCGACGCGGTCGGCATCGACGACAAAAGCCGCGCGATTTCGACCGTGCTGGCGGGCGGCGTGGTGGCCGCCGTCTGCGGACCATTGCTTGCCGCGTGGAGCAAGGACTGGCTGGCGCCGGTCGCATTCGCGGGTTCGTATGCGCTGGTCACGGGCTTCGGGCTTTTATCGATTGCGTTGCTGACACTGCTGTATCGCGACAAGGCGCCCATCGCGAGCACCGTCGGCGCCCGCGAGGCGGCGCGGCCGCTCGGCGAGATCGTGCGGCAGCCGATCTTCGCGGCGGCGCTCGCCAACAACGCGCTCGGCTACGCCGTGATGATGTTCGTGATGACCGCGACGCCGATCGCTGCGGTCGCCTGCGGCCACACGATCGGCGACGGCGCGCAGATCATCCAGTGGCACCTGGTCGGCATGTTCGCGCCGTCGCTCTTTTCCGCGCGGCTGATCAAACACTTCGGCGTGCTGCGGGTGATCGGCGCGGGCATTGCGCTGTCTGCGCTGTGCGGCGTCCTCGCCTTGCGTTCGACTGACCTGCCGCATTTCTACGCGGCGCTGGCCTGTCTCGGCGTGGGCTGGAATTTCATGTTCGTCGGCGGCTCGACGCTGCTCGCGCAATCGTACCGGCCGTCGGAGCGGGCCAAGACGCAGGCCACCAGCGAGTTCACGACGTTCGCGTTTTCCGCGTTGGGCTCGCTGTTTGCAGGTCAGTTGCTGGCCCGTTTCGGCTGGGCGACGATCAATGCCGCGATATTTCCGCTGCTCGCGGCGGCGGCGCTGGCCACGCTCGGGTACGCGTGGTCGCGCAAGCGGCAGTTAATGGCGGAGGTGTCCTGATGGCGGCGCGTCATATCGTTTTCTCGGTCGCACCGGATCTGGTGCTGCTCGACGCCTGCGGACCGCTGGAGGCGTTCTGGCGTGCGGAGTTGACGGTCGCCGGAACGGCTCGCGCTGGCGTGGCCCAAGCTGTGGGCAGCGATGAGGGAGTCGCCTGCGACGCGGGCCGAACGGGCATATCGATCAGTTCGGCCAATTCGGCTGGTCCAGCTAACTCGGCAAGTTCGGCTAGTTCGGACGACGCGGCCAATCCGTACAGCGCGGCTAGTGCAGCCGGTTCAGCCACTTCGGCCAGTTCACCCAGCCCCAGCCGCCGCGTGCCGCAACCCGTGGCCTACCGCACGACAGTGGCCTCGATCGACGGCGGCATCTTGCAGACTTTCCCGGGCTTGCCGATCGTCACCGAACGGCTCGACTCACTCGACGATCAACCGATCGACACCCTGATCGTTCCCGGCGTCCCCATCGACGAGCACTGCACGCTGCAGCCGGAACTCGTCGCGTGGATCCGGCGCCATGCGCCGCGTGCGCGGCGCGTGTGCTCGGTGTGCACCGGCGCGTTCTATCTGGCGGCGGCGGCCCTGCTCGACGGCCGTCGCGCGACCACGCATTGGCGCGACGCGCCGCGCCTTGCGCAGCGGTTTCCCAACGTCCACGTGGATGCCGATCCGATCTTTATCCGCGACGCCGGGCGCGGCGAAGGCGACGGCGTCGTGTGGACCTCGGCGGGCGTGACGGCGGGCATCGATCTGGCGCTGGCGCTGATCGAGGAGGACGTCGGCCACGCGGTCGCGATGCAGGCTGCGCGGCGGCTGGTGGTCTTCATGAAGCGGCCGGGCGGCCAGTCGCAGTACAGCGCGGCGCTGGCGGCGCAGGCCTCGGCGAATGGGCCGTTCGAGGCGCTGCATAGCTGGATGACGGCGCATTTGCGCGACGACCTGTCGGTCGAGCGGCTCGCTGAACGAACCCGGATGAGCCCGCGCACCTTCGCGCGGCGCTACGTCGACGAGGTTGGCCGCACGCCGGCTAAAACCGTCTCGGCGCTGCGACTGGAGGCGGCTTCGCGCGCGCTCGCCGAATCGCGCCGGCCGCTCAAGCGGATCGCGCTCGACTGCGGATTCGGCAGCGAACAGAACTTGCGACGGGCTTTTCTGCGGCGTTTCGGCGTGCTGCCGCTCGATTATCGCGAGCGCTTCATGTCGGCGGCCGCGCCGCAAAACGCGGCCGTTTCCGAAGCCGCCTCCGAGATTGCCGAGGCGGGTTGAACGCGCAACCACAGCGAAAGCTCCCCGAAAGCAAAACTCGCGCTCCCGCCGGACTTTTCCCGCGCGCCGCATGCGCAGCTACGACGGGTCAATATTGCGCTCGTATAATCGCCTCCTTTCAATGCATCCGATTGACCGGAGTCAAGATGAGCAACCCTTCCGTAGCGCCGCTGGACCGTTCCGAAACCACTTTCCGCTTTCTGGCCGAGCCGAGCTCGGTCAACTTCGGCGGCAAGGTGCACGGCGGCGCGTTGATGAAGTGGATCGACGAAACCGCGTACGCGTGCTCGGCGGTGTGGTCCGGTCGCTATTGCGTGACGGTCAGCGTGGGCAATATCCGCTTTCGCCGGCCGATTCTCGTCGGTAACCTGGTCGAGTTGCGCGCCCGGGTGGTGGCCACGGGCCGCACCAGCATGCACATTCATGTTTCGGTCCACGCGGGCGACCCGAAAGGCGGCGAACTGCTGCAAACCACGGATTGCCTGATCGTGATGGTCGCCGTCAACGAGAACGGTCAGCCGGTGCCCGTGCCGGCCTTCGTACCGGAGACGGACGAACAGAAGCGCCTCGCCAGGTACGCGATGGACGTGAAGGAAGCGCTCGACGCGATCGTCGAACTAAAGCCGGAAGAGGTGGCGCAGGGGAAGGTTTAAGCGACGCCCCAAGGCGCCGCTCGCGGACCGCGCGAAGCTGAAATCCGCGCGGACTGCTGTCGTTTTGAATCATGCTGCTCGGCGAAGCACGCGGCCCGCCAGGCCAGCCGCCGCGCGCGTGATCACAGGCATTCGCTTAACTCGCCGAATTGCCGACCATATCCTTCGGCTGCACCCATTCATCGAACTGCTGCTCGGTGACGAAACCGAGCGCCAACGCCGCGGCCTTCAGCGTGGTGCCTTCCTTGTGCGCCTTCTTGGCGATCTTCGCGGCCTTATCGTAGCCGATGTGCGGATTGAGCGCCGTCACCAGCATCAGCGATTCGTTGAGCAAGGTCTCGATGCGTTCGCGATTCGGTTCGATGCCGACCGCGCAGTTGTCGTTGAAACTGCGCGCGCCATCGGCGAGCAGACGCACCGATTGCAGCACGTTGTGCGCGATCATCGGCCGGAACACGTTCAACTCGAAATTGCCGCTCGCGCCGCCGATATTCACCGCGACGTCGTTGCCGAATACCTGCGCGCACAGCATCGTCAGCGCTTCTGACTGGGTTGGATTGACCTTGCCCGGCATGATCGAGCTACCCGGCTCGTTCTCCGGAATCGACAGTTCGCCGAGACCGCAGCGCGGGCCGCTTGCCAGCCAGCGGACGTCGTTGGCGATCTTGTTCAAACTCGCCGCCACAGTCTTCAGCCCGCCGTGCGCGAACACCAGCGCATCGGCCGCGGCCATCACTTCGAATTTGTTCGGCGCCGACACGAACGGCAAACCGGTCAGCTTGCCGATCGCGGCCGCCACCTTGTCGGCGAACTGCGGATGCGCGTTCAAACCGGTGCCGACCGCGGTGCCGCCCTGCGCCAGTTCGTACAGATGCGGCAGCGCCGATTCCACGTGACGGCTGCCATGGTCGAGTTGCGCGACGTAGCCGGAAAACTCCTGACCGAGCGTGAGCGGCGTGGCGTCCTGCAAGTGCGTGCGGCCGATCTTGACGATGCCGGCGAACGCCTTCGCCTTGCCGTCGAGCGTGTCGCGCAGCGTCTTCAGCGCCGGCAGCAAATGCTTGACGATCGCGTACGCCGCGGCCACGTGCATGGCGGTCGGAAACACGTCGTTCGACGATTGCCCGCGATTCACATCGTCGTTCGGATGCACTTTACGCGCTTCGCCGCGCTCGCCGCCGAGCAGCTCGCTGGCGCGATTCGCGATCACCTCGTTGAGGTTCATGTTGGTCTGCGTGCCGGAGCCGGTCTGCCACACGGCGAGCGGAAATTCATCCGGATGCTTGCCCTCGATGATCTCGTCGGCGGCCTGCATGATCGCCTTCGCCTTGCTTTCGTCGAGCACGCCGAGGCCTAGGTTGACTTCGGCGGCGGCGCGCTTGATCACGGCCAGCGCGGTGATCAGTTCGGGCGATTGCTTCTCGGTCGAAATGCGGAAATTCTGCAGCGAGCGCTGGGTCTGCGCGCCCCATAGACGCGCGTTCGGCACGGCGATTTCGCCGAATGTGTCGCGCTCCATTCGTACGTCTTCAGTCATGTTCCACTCCGCTGATCAAAGTTCTGCGTTGACGGGCAATAAGGAGAATAGACCTGTTAGCGCATTCCGGTACAAGCCGGCCTGCGGATCAAAAATGTAGGTGCGGCGCGCGCCGTTTTCGACGTCGGTCCACACGAGCGGCGAGAGCGGCGCGCCGATCGAGCGCAGGTAGGCGAGTTGCGCGTCGTCCGCGAGCGTGACGCGATAGCTTTCCTCGGGCCCGGTGGCGCGCTCGAAAATTCCCGCGACCTGTTCGGCGAGCGGCGGACTGTGGATCACCAGCGCAAGTTCGGTGTTCAGATTGGCCGAACGCGGGTCGAGATTCATCGAGCCGATCACCAGAATCTTGCGATCGATCACATAGGTTTTCGCGTGCAGACTGGCGCGCGAACGCGAGCCGGCAACGCCCGCGGTTGGCGTGTCCTGCTGCGGCTTGAATTCGTATAACTCGATGCCCTGTTTCAGCAGCGGCACGCGAAACGGGCTATAGCCCGCCTGCACGGCGACCGCGTCGGTGGCGGCGAGCGAATTGGTCAGCACGGCGATGCGAACGCCGCGATGCGTCAGTTCGCCGGCCGCCTTGACGCCCGAATCGTGCGGCACGAAGTAGGGCGAAATGATCAGGAAGTCCTTCTGCGCGTCGCGCATCAATTCGCCGAGCCGCTCCATGGGCGGACTCACATAATCCGGCGACGGATGCACGATCTTCTCCGGCAAGTCCGCTTTGAACTCGGCCGGCGCCCAGGTCAAGCCGAGCTGGTCGTTGGCGATCTGCGCGGCGAGCGGCGTCGCGTTCAGCGGCTTGGCGTTGTACGGATCGGCGTTGGTGCGCCAGTGCTGACGCAAGTCGTCGCGCGTCTGGTCCAATTCCTTCGCGTCGAACTTCTGCTTGTTCAGCACGCGCAACGGATAGGCAATGCTGCTGTTCCAGTAGTCGTCGAAACTCGCGGAGATGTCGGCGGTGATCGGGCCGGCGGCCAGCACGTCGAGATCGCGGAACTGCAGCGTTTCGCTCGCGCTGAAATATTCGTCGCCGAGATTGCGGCCGCCCACGATCGCGATCTGGTTGTCCGCGATCATCGCCTTGTTATGCATGCGGCGCGTGAAATGGCCGATCTGCGTGAACACGTTGGTCGTGCGTTCGAATACGCCTTGTTGCGCGCTGCCAAACGGATTGAACACGCGAATCTCGATGTTGTCGTGCGAGTTCAGGCCCGCCATCACCCGGTCGATGTCCTTGAAGTTCAGATCGTCGACCAGCATGCGCACCCGCACGCCGTGGTCGGCCGCATAAAGCGCGGCGCCGAGCAGCAGCTTGCCGGTGGTGTCCTCGTTGGCGATGTAGTACTGCATGTCGAGGGTTTTGGTCGCGGCGCGTGCGAGCGCGATGCGCATCTGCAAGGCGTCGGTGCCGCTTGCGAGCACACGGAAACCGGATTGATCCGGATGCGCGGCTTCGAGCGGCGCGAGCGCCGTGTGCAGCGGCGTCGTTTCGGTGGCGGGGAGTGCGTGCGTGACCTGACGGTCGAATGCGGTGGCGGGCGGTCGGCTCGCGCAGGCAGTCAAAAATGCCGTTGCGCAGCACAGAAGGAAGAAATGTCTCGTTGTCCCCAAGGCAGATTTTCTTTGAGGCATGCCGGACTCGCCCATGCGTTGCAGTGCGGCCCGGCTTTGATCTTGATGCGACGGCACGCTTTTCCCCTAGTTTGCAGACTTGTCATGGCGGCAGCGGGCGCACGGCTCACGCTGCCGAGAAATCCATTCTAAGGGGAATCAGGCTGATGAGCTTTTGATCTTGCAGATGATCGCGGCGCGCGCTTTCGTCTTGAAGCACGCGCGTTGCGGGCTTTGCGGTTACGCCGTGGAGACAGCCGCAGTAACCGTTATTGAACGCCGATCGTGCAGGCCGCGCGCATCGGGCCGTGACAGGTGCAACGCGCGCGGCTCGCCTGTTATCCGCGTTCGGCGTTCAACACTTCTCCGCCGTCCACATGCGTCGAACCTTTTGCGGGACGTCCTGCCCAGTACCCCGCGAGCAGCGAGCCCGACAGGTTGTGCCACACTGAAAACAGCGCGCCGGGCAAGGCCGCGATCGGCGTGAAATAGAGCTTGCCGAGCGTCGCGGCGAGGCCCGAGTTCTGCATGCCCACTTCGATTGCGAGCGTGCGGCACACGGCTTCGTCAAAACCAAGCAGACGGCCGCCCCAGTAGCCGCCGAGCAAACCGATCCCGTTATGCAGCACCACGCCCAGCATCACCACGAGGCCGACCGACGCGATGCTCTTTTGCGTGCCGCCCACCACCGCGCCGATGATCAGCACGATCGCGACCATCGAGATCAGCGGCAGGATCGGTTCGATCTTGCGCACGAACTTGCCGAGCAGGTGATTGACTATCAGGCCGACCACGATCGGCAACGCGACGATTTGCAGAATGCTCATCAGCATGCCGTGCACGTCGACGGCGATCGACGCGTCCACATACAGACGCGTAAGCAGCGGCGTCGCGAAGACACCGACGAGCGTCGACAGCGCGCTGATCGTGACTGACAACGCGACGTCGCCGCGCGCCAGATAGATCATCACGTTCGACGCCGTTCCGCTTGCCACGCTGCCCACCAGCACCATGCCGGCGGTGAGATCGGGCGGCATGCGCAGCGCCTTGGCGATCACCCAGGCCGCAAGCGGCATGACGAGATAGTGCAGCACGATGCCGGCGATCACCGGTGCGGGGCGCGTGAAGACGCGCTGGAAATCGGCCACGGAGAGCGTGACGCCCATCGCCAGCATGATGATCGTCAGCAGCGTGGTGACGTGTGGCGCGACGCCGGCGAACGAGGCGGGCGAGAAGTACGCGGCAATCGAAACGAGCACGGCCCAGAGCGGGAAAAGACGGGTGACGCGGGCGAGCATGACGGGTGGTCCTTGATTATGTTTTATCGCGAGAAGCAGGGTGGGTCGAGCGGCGCGCCACCGGCGGTGGCGCGCTTGCGGGAGTCTGCCGCGTGAATGCGGCAAGCCTTGTCGGCGGATGATGGGCCTTCGGGCGGCGCTGGCCTTTTTGAGGCGCGCGAGCGGGTTTTTGGCGTGGGGCGCGGGTGCGCGTCTCTCAGCCGGAACACGATATTTTACCGTTCGCGGCGCATTGCACGTGCGTCTATGGTTGCACGTGCAACCAGGTGCGCACCGTTCCACCTGAGTCGGGCGGCGGCGTGCCGAGCGGGGCAGTACCGCGTTGCAGGTTAGGCTTCACGCGGATTTGGCCGACGACGGGCCGCGCGTTGTCCGATGGCGGCGCGGGTGTAACTTCGCGCGTGATTGATCCGCGACCCGCCGGGTCGGGCAACACGGCGCCTTTAACCCGGCGTCAAACGGGTTTGACCGGCGACCCGCCGGACGTTGCCGGCACGCGCCGCAGGCTCAGTTTGTGAAAGCGCAGCGTCATCAGCAGCGCGACGCTGGCGAGGCCGGCCGCTAACCCCCACCACAACCCGCGCGCGCCGAGGCCGAAGTGAAACGCCAGTGTGTAGCCGGTCGGAAAACCGATCACCCAGTAGCCGAAGGCGGCCGCGATCATCGGCACACGTGTGTCTTTCAAGCCGCGCAGACAGCCGGAGCCGACCGTCTGCATGCCATCGACAATCTGGAAGATTGCCGCCACGCCGAGCAGCGAGCTCGCGAGCTTGACCGTGGCCGCATTGGCCGGATCGTCGAGATGCAGATAGAGGCCGACGATCCAGTGCGGCGCGGCGATCAGCACGAGGCCGGACAGCGTCATGAAGGCGACGCCGAGCGCGAGCGCGACGAAACCGGCGTGGCGCGCGGCGAGCGGCTGGCCGGCCCCGGACCAGAAGCCGACGCGCACGTTGGCCGCCTGACCGATCGCGAGCGGCACCATGAAGGCCACCGAGGCCACATTCAGCGCGATCTGGTGCGCGGCCAGTTGCGACTCGCCGAGCAGGCCGACCATCAGGCCGGTGGCGAGAAACAGTGTCGACTCGACGCCGTAGGTGATCGCGACCGGCCAGCCGATGCCGAACAGTTCGCCCATCAGCGGCACGTTCGGCCGGGTAGCGACGACGAAATGGCGATAACGCGGGCGCAGGTGCAACAGCGCCATCAACACGAGCGCGCTCAGCCAGACGGTGATCGAGGTCGCGGCCGCCGAACCGAGAAAGCCGAGTCGCGGCAGGCCATAGGCGCCGTGGATCAGGCCGTAATTGAGAAAACCGTTCACGCCGACGCTCGCCAGCGACACCCACAAGAGCCGCTTCGCCGCGCCGATCGCCGGCAGGAACGAACGCATCAGGCCCACGCCGATCAGGCTGCCGAGCGCGCCCCAGCGCAGCACCGCCGCATATTCGCCAACGTTGTGCGCAAGCAGCGCGGGTTCGCCGAAGGCGAGCAGGACCGGCCCGGCGAACGAGAGCAGGAAGAACGCCGGCACCGACAGCAGCACCGACAGCACCAGGCCGGTCCAGTAGATGTGCGGCACGCGGCCTTCGTCCTGGGCGCCGCGTGCGTGCGACACGCTCACGCTGACCGAGGTCAACACGCCCTGCAGCAGCGTGACCACCACGAAAAACAGATTCGCGCCGAGGCCGCCGGCGGCGAGCGCGTCGGGGCCGAGCGAGCCGAGCAGGATCGTGTCGGTGACGCCCATCGCCATTTGCGAAAGCTGCGCGATGGCGAGCGGCGCGGCGAGCCGCGCGGTGTCCGCCGCATGGCGGGTCAGGGTCGGCGGCCGGGCGGCCACCCGGGTGATGCCGGATTGAGTCATGGAGCGCCTGGCGGCGGAAGTGGCGACAGCGCGACGGCGGGCGCGACGAACGCGCGAGCGGTGGCGAGGGCAGCGGCTCGATGAGCCTCGGCGGACGCTCGAGGCAGCCGCCGGCCGGTGTGTCAGCCGATTGTTGGTCTGTTGAAACTGACAGCTTATTGCTTAGGCGCGGCGATGTCGATGGAAGAGGCACGATTTTGGTGCGTGCGTTCCTCCGAGTTTTCGGACCGCGGGGTGACGGGCCCGTGTTTTAGCTCCGCTCATTAGCTCCGCCGGTTAGCGGTGTATCAGGCCTCGTGGACGGCAATCCGCGTGTCGCCGAGCAGGACGACCTGACCCGCGCGGATCTTGCACGTTTTACGCGTTTCAACCCGCCCGTCGACGGTGACCGCACCGTCCGCCACCATCATTTTTGCCGAGCCGCCGCTGTCCGCCAGCCCCGTTATCTTCAGGAGATTGTGCAGTTCGACGTAGTCGCCGGTGAGCGTGAAATCGAGGTTGGGCATGGCGTTTGCACCTTCAGGCAAAGGGTTCGCATCATAAGCCAGAAGCTTGCCCTGGATGAAGTTCGCGGTGTGCGCCGCCGTCATGTGAGCATCTGCAAGCAGATGTTATGCGTTTGTCAGAAAGTGAAACGTTCCGTAACGGTGGTCGTAAAACACGAACTCCACTCGTAAAGTGCAGGTCAGTAGGGAAAGCCTGCTCGATTTTTATCTGGCAGCGAGCAGACCGGGCGAGGACGCAGACCGCGCTCATGAGCGCTGAAATGCGCAGAGCCGGACCGGTCGCCCGCGTCACAAAAACCTTAGAGAGGATTAGCCATGACCCAGATTCGTACGCTTCTGATCGGTACCGCCTTCACGGCCCTTGCTTCCACAGCCGCGTTCGCACAGACCGCGCAACCGGCAGCGGGCGCGGAAGGCCAGCCGCAGGTTCAGATGCAAGTCAATGACGCGGCGCCCGCCGCGCAGGGCGTGCAGCCGGTGACGCCGGCGCCGACGCGTCTGACGGCGTCGGGCTCAACCGACCCGCTGGTGCAGAAGCGCGACGCCAACGCGAAGGCTAATGCCGAGTATCGCGCGTCGAAGAAGGCATCCAAGGCGGAGCTGAAGGATCAGCAGAAGGCCGCCAAGCTTCAGTACAAGGAGCAGGTGCGCGACGCCAAGATCAATCAGAAGGCGGATAAGCAGACCGCCAATAACGAAATGAAGATGAACATGCAAGGCCAGACGGGCGACCAGTCGGACGGCGCCGACGTCAAGCATTGAGGCTGAGTTTCGACCGAGCGGCGCGGCGGCGCGGTTCGCCGCCACGGCCGCTGCGTTACCGGACTGCTGAGTCCGGGCATCTCGTTTCAACGGAGGTATCGCATGAGCATCGCAAATTCCACGAAGACCACGCTTGTCGCCGCGTTGATCGCGGGCTGCCTGTCGTCCGCTGCATTCGCGCAGGCTAGCGATCCGGCCGCGGCGCCGGTCACCCACGCCGACAAGAAGGCAGCCAAGGAACAATCGAAGGCGGACAAGAAAGCGTCCGTCGCGCAGGCCAAGGCCGACAAGAAGAAGACCGATGCGCAGGCCGACGCCGATAAGGCCGCTGCCGACGCAAACGTCAAGGACGCGAAGAAGCAATAGCAGACTTCGCGCCTCAGGCCGACGCGGGGCGCGCGGACGTCTCGATGTCGTGCCTGCGAAAAATGGCCCGTGCACACTCGTGCGACGGGCCATTTTTTGTGCTCGTATTCGCCCGCGCGGCCCACATGAAATGCAGACCTCGCATCCGGCTAAAAAAGGGTCGCTTGTCGGCGTGGGTTGTATGGATATACAGTATGCGTCGCCGCTCTGAATCCATCCAACGCCTAAAACAATCGTGCTTCCAGTCGCCGAACCTGCGCCTTCCTCGCCGTCCCCGACGTCGCCGACTTCCGACACCGCCGCCTGGCTGGCGAAGCTCAACGACGCGCAGCGCGAAGCCGTCGACTACGGCGCCGACACGCCCGCCGCACCGCCCGGCGCGCTGCTGGTGATTGCCGGCGCCGGCTCCGGCAAGACCAATACGCTTGCGCACCGGGTCGCCAATCTGGTGGTGAAGGGCGCCGATCCGCGCCGCATCCTGCTGCTGACCTTTTCGCGCCGCGCGGCGCTCGAAATGACCCGGCGCGTCACGCGCATCGCCGGCGCGGCGCTCGGTTCGCGAGCCGCGCTCGCGCAAGGGCTGACGTGGTCGGGTACGTTCCATAGCGTCGGCGCGCGGTTGTTGCGCGAATACGCGGATCTGATCGGTCTTGCGCCGGCCTTCACGATCAACGACCGCGAGGATTCCGCCGATCTCATGAACCTCGTGCGCCACGAACTCGGGCTGTCGGCGAAAGAGCGGCGTTTCCCGGCCAAGGGCACGTGCTTTGCCATTTACTCGCGCGTCGTGAACACCGGCGCGTCGCTCGGCCAGGTGCTGGACAAGGCGTTTCCGTGGTGCCGCGAATGGGAGGCCGATCTGCGCATGCTGTTCGCGTCTTACGTTGAAGCGAAGCAGAAGCAGAGCGTGCTCGACTACGACGACCTGCTGCTCTACTGGTCGCACATGGCCGCCGAGCCGGCCATTGCCGCCGACCTGTCGGGACGCTTCGATCACGTGCTGGTCGACGAATACCAGGACACCAATCGTCTGCAGGCGTCGATCCTGCTCGCGTTGAAACCGGACGGCCGCGGCCTGACCGTGGTCGGCGACGACGCCCAGTCGATCTATTCGTTTCGCGGCGCGACCGTGCGCAACATTCTCGATTTCCCCGCGCATTTCGACCCGCCGGCCAAACAGGTCACGCTGGAGCGCAATTACCGCTCGAGCGCGCCGATCCTGGCGGCGTCGAACGCGGTGATCGAATTGGCCAGCGAGCGCTACACGAAGAATCTGTGGACCGACAAGGCCTCCGCTCAGCGCCCGCGTCTGGTGACCGTCGCCGATGAGGCGGATCAGGCGCGCTACATCGTCGAGCAGGTGCTGGAAGCGCGCGAGCAGGGCATGAAGCTCAAGTCGCAAGCGGTGCTGTTCCGCGCCGCGCACCACAGCGCCGCGCTGGAGATCGAACTGACCCGGCGCAACATTCCGTTCGTGAAGTTCGGCGGGCTGAAGTTTCTCGACTCGGTGCACGTGAAAGACGTGCTTGCCGTGCTGCGTTGGGCGGAAAATCCGCGTGATCGCGTGGCCGGGTTTCGCGTCGTGCAGTTACTGCCGGGCGTGGGACCGGCTACCGCGGCAAAGGTGCTCGACGAGGTCGTCGCGCGCGCGGGCAGCGGCAACCCCGCCGACACCGCCGGCGGCGCGCTGGCGGCCTTCGCCGCGCCGGCTCGGGCGCAGGAAGACTGGCATCCGTTCGTCAAGCTGATGTCGAGCGTGTACGGGCGCCAGACACCGTGGCCCGCCGAGTTCGAAATGGTGCGTCGCTGGTATGAGCCGCATCTCGAGCGCAATCACGAGGACGCGGCGATCCGTCACGCGGACGTGTTGCAGATGGAGAGCATCGCGGGCACGTATCCGTCGCGTGAACGGTTTCTGACCGAGTTGACGCTTGATCCGCCCGACGCCACCAGCGACAAATCCGGCGTGCCGCTGATCGACGAGGACTACCTGATCCTGTCCACCATCCATTCGGCAAAAGGGCAGGAGTGGCGCAACGTGTTCATGCTGAACGGCGTGGACGGCTGCATTCCGTCCGATCTCGGCACCGGCAGCGAGGAGGAAATCGACGAGGAGCGCCGTCTGCTGTATGTGGCGATGACGCGCGCGAAAGAGGACTTGCATATCGTCGTGCCGCAGCGCTTTTACGTGCACAACCAGACGCACATGGGCGATCGTCACGTGTGGGCCTCGCGCACGCGCTTCATTCCGGCGCATCTGATGCCATTGTTCGATGCCTATGCGTGGCCGCGCGTCCCGGTTCCGAGCGCGCCCACGGCGGCCGGGCTGGCCGCGGCGGCGCAGGCGAAGATCGAGATCGGCGCGAAACTCAGGAAGATGTGGGATTGAGAGCGCGGCGAAGAGCTTTAATGCTGCGCATCTGATGCCGCCGTTGGCTACCGGCGGCTCACCGGTAGCTTCCTGGGCTCTTTAGCCTCAGCGCGGCTGCGACTGCCGCTGCTGTTGCTGCGGCGCCGGACGCGGCGGCACGAAGAAATTACGCAGCCAGGCTGCCATCCGCGAAAACACGTCGTACGGCTCTTCCACGAAGATTTCCGGCTTGAGCAGGCGCAGGAACTCCATGATCTGCTGCGCTTCCTGCTTCTGGAACGAGCCGTGCGAAATACCCAGCCGCAGCAGCCCGCGCAGTTCGCCGAGCTTTTCACGCGCGGTGCTGCCCACGCTGGTTTCGCACGCCACCTTGGCCTCGTAGACACGCTGACGCAGCGATTCCACCAGCCGCCACGCCGGCGTCTGCATGACTTCCTCGAGCGCCTGAATGTCTTGCGCCGCGCTCTTGATCTGCGCCGCGAGCGGGTCGATCAGCACGGCGTCGCCTTCCGCTTCCTTGACGATGGCCGCCGCCCAGTCGCGGCACTGCTTGGCGAGTTCCTCCGGCGTCCATTCCGAGCGGGCCGCGAAGCCGAAGCCGAACTCGCCCGCCTGCCGCATCAGAATCGCGACGACATCCGGAAACTCCTTGTCCAGTGTGCGTTTCGCCCAGGCGTACTGGCCGCCCTGCAACATCCGCTGAACCGCGTGTTCGGTCAGCGGCACCATGTTGTCGAGCAGCTTGGCGCGCAAAAAATCCTCAAACGACGGCGTCGCGAACTGCGGATCGAGCTTCAGCGATACCCGCAGGAAAGCGTCGAAATCCTTGCGCAGCGTCGCGATGGTCTCGTCTTTGAGCGTGAGGGTGATTTGACCCATGTGTTATCCCGTTTGGTCCTGCCGCGCGGCCTCGCCACGCCGCCTGGCCGCGCGGGCCTTGGGAGACGCGGCGTTCGATGCCGGCGCGCTTGATTCCTGCCTGATGCCGCACAACCAGCGGGACGTATCCCGACGAGCGGACCTCGACTGCATAACGGCGGATCGGCGGGAAACTTAAGGGAGCGCGGGGCGGGGGCGCCCGCTTTAGAGGGAAGCGTCGCCTGGCTTGCGCGGGTGTGGCGCGAGCCGGCCGACGCTGTTGCTGCCTTGAAAGCGGCGTGGGTCTATTTCAGCACGACGCATTGCCAGACAAAAAAGACCGTCAGCCCGACGGCGATGGTCAGCAGCGGCCGCCGCGTCAACGCGCTGACGAGCACCGCGGCCAGCGCGCCGACCAGCTGCGGATTGCGCCAGGTCAGCTCGGCGTCGCCGCCGTGCGGCGCAACCGCCATCGGCACGATGATCGCAGTCAGCACGGTGACCGGCACGAAGCCGAGCGCCGTGCGCACCAGCGGCGGAAATACCAGCCGGTCGCCGAGCACGAAGACGGCGGCGCGAATCACCCACGTGATCGCCGCCATGCCGAGAATCAGGACGACGTAGTTCATCGCGATGCCTCCGCGGTTTTGCCGTTGCCGCGCAGGTTGGCCCGCGACGTCGACAGCAGGACGCCGATCGCCACGCCCGCGAACACGGCGCCAAGCAAACCGAGCTTGTAAGGCCACGCCTGCCAGAAGAAGGCCAGCATGCCCGAGGTGACGGCCGCCGCGATATAGCGCAGCGCGACGAGTTGCGGCACGACGATCGCGATGAACGTGGCGACCATGGCGAAATCGAGGCCGAGCGATTGCAGGCCGGGGAAAGCCGCGCCGAACAGCAGGCCGCCGACGGTCCAGAGCTGCCAGTTCAGATACATGGCCAAGCCGGCGCCGAAGAAGTAGTGCGGGCCGACCGTGCCGGGCTCCCGATGCCGGTAGTGTTCCCACGCGACGGCGAAGACTTCGTCCGTGAGCAGCGCGCCGAGCGCCCAGCGCCAGCGTGCCGGCAGATGCGCGACGTGCGGCGCGAGCGTGGCGCTGTACAGCACATGGCGCAGATTGACGACGAGCGTGGTCGCCCAGACGACGGCAAAACTCGCGTGTCCGGCAATCAGGCCGAGCGCGATGAACTGCGCGGAGCCGGCGAACACGACGAGCGACATCAACTGGCCATGCCAAAGATGCAGCGGGCCGGATGCGACGAGCGTGCCGAAAATGACGCCGAAAGGCGCCGCGCCGACCATCATCGGGATGATGTCGCGCGCGCCGGCGGTGAACTCTTTGAAATGGCCTGGGTTTGTGGGCCGGCCTGCGGTGGGATGGGTCAATCTGGCCTCCTTGATTCGGGAAGCATAGCGGCGGTGGCTGGGCGGGGCTTGTACGTTCTTGCGGATGGGCAATGGTTCGATGCGGCGGCGCGCGCGCCACGGCATGTCATGCCGCCGGAATGAGCAAATAAGATGGCGCGCCGGGTCGCCAGTAATGTAGACGCTGGCATCGTGTCTGTCGGTTGGATTGGTCAGGCCGCAGCGTATAGGCGGCAACCGTTCGCGTACTGGCGAGCACATGGGGTGGTCGAGGCAGCCGGGCAGGCAGGCCGTGGGAAAGAGTACGCACTTGCGCCTTGCGGTGCGGCTGGACTGCTTGAGGCAGCAGGACGCGCAGCTCGCCGGCAACGCACGCACCCGCGCCGCGTCAGACGCCCTGCCAGCGCCCGGGCGGCACGCCGAACATGCGCCGGAAGTGTCGCGTGAAGTGGCTCTGGTCCGTGAAACCGCTGGCGGCGGCGACCTCCGTGACAGAAACTCCCGCGCGCAGTGGCGCGAGCGCGCGCTGCAAGCGCACCTGATTGCGCCACGCGTGGGGCGGCAGGCCGGTCGTCTGGGCGAAAAGACGCGCCGCGTGAAATGGCGAGAGTCCCGCCACCTGCGCGACTTCAGCGAGCGTAACGGGCTCGACGAGGTCGCCTGTCAGGCGCTCCTGCATGAGCGTCACGCGAGCGTCGTCGGTGGGGAGGCGCGAACGCGCGGGTTGGGTTTGCGCGTAACGCACCAGCAGCGTGGACAAGGCGTCGAGCATGGCGGCTTCGGCGGCGAGCGCGTCGTCGCCCGCCTCCAGCAGACGATGCGCATGCGCCAGCCGAGCGGCCAGATCCGGATCGCGGATCACACCCGGCGCAAACCACGGCAACGCCTGAGGCCTGCCGCTGACCTCATTGGCAAGGGCGTGGATGAAATCCACCGGCGCATACATCACGCGATACCGCCAACCCGCCTCGACCGCCTTCGAGCCGGTGTGCAACTCGCCGGGATTGATGATCGGTACGCTGCCGGCTTCGGCGACGTAGTCGGAGCCGAGATACCGATACCCCTCGGCGCCCGCCACGATCACCGGAATCGTGTACGCATCGTGCCAATGCGGCGTGAACTCGTGATCGTGATATTCGGCCGTGAGCAGGTCCGCGCCGGGTAGAAGCGGCGTGCGCCAGTAGCGGGCGGAATCCTGGAAACGATGGGCGGCGGTCACGATGAAATTCCAGCTGGGCCGGTCAGTGTAGCGCGTCGCGACCCTGCCGCGTCACGCGCTGACGTGCCGGCCGACTGCGTTTTGCCGTAGGGCGGCGTTCACTTGACCGGGATCGTTGTTCCGGCCGGCATCGGCACGGCGCTCACACTATTCTTTGCGCTGCCGCTGACCACCCGGTCGCTGTAGGTGAGATACACCAGCGAGTTGCGCTTCGCGTCGACCACCCGTACCACATGCAGCGACTTGAAGATGAACGACATGCTCACCGAGAACACGTCGGCCTGTTTCTTCACCGGGCCCGTGAAGTGAATTTCGCCGACCTGGCGACAGGCGATCGACGCCTCGGTGGGATCTTCGGCGATGCCGAGCGTACCTTTGACGCCGCCGGTACGCGCCCGCGACACGTAGCAGGTCACGCCCTGAACCGCTGGATCGTCATAGGCCTCGACGACCACGCGGTCGGAGCCCGTGACGCGGAAATTGGTATTGACGCTGCCGACTTCTTCGCCATGCGCCGAAGGCAGCAGGAGGGCGGCGGCCGCCGCAAGCGAGATGCGCAACAAAGTGGGTTTCATGGAATGTGCTTGCTGGAAATTGAGCGCCTGGGTTGGGCGCGGGGCGTGCGCCGGGAATTGCCATCGTATAACGGCCGGCAGTCTCGGGCGACGCGAGCGGGGGATCGACCAGGTCAGGGTGACGCGGTTCGGCGGCGTGCGGCGCGCAAAAAGAAAAAGGCCCGCACGAATGCGGGCCTTCCAAATTTTTTGGCTCCTCGACCTGGGCTCGAACCAGGGACCTACGGATTAACAGTCCGGCGCTCTACCGACTGAGCTATCGAGGAACAGCAGTACAACTTAACCTACATAAAAAAGCCCGTCTTGGTTAACGGGCTTTTGCAATTCTTGGCTCCTCGACCTGGGCTCGAACCAGGGACCTACGGATTAACAGTCCGGCGCTCTACCGACTGAGCTATCGAGGAACAGAACAACAAACAGCAGAGAAACGAAATTGTAGGAGCAGCTTAAGCGCCTGTCAATACCTTGTGTTCATCTCGATTTCATTCGAATCCGGCGATGCACGCCACAGGCAGCGAGGCTCAGCGTACGAGCAGCTCAAGCTTTTCCTTCACGTCCTTGAACTCGTCCGCTTCCGGCAGCGGCGCCTTGGTCTTGGTGATGCTCGGCCAGTTCTTCGCGAGATCGGCATTCAGTTCGATGAAGTTCTGCTGGTCGCCCGGCACGTCTTCTTCGGCATAAATGGCGTTCACCGGGCACTCGGCCACGCACACGGCGCAGTCGATGCATTCATCGGGGTCGATCGCGAGGAAGTTGGGACCTTCGCGAAAGCAGTCCACCGGGCACACATCGACACAGTCGGTATAGCGGCACTTGATGCAGCTTTCGGTCACAACGTGAGTCATTCAGGCAGCTCCTGCATGCGGTATCTGGGGAGGCGGAAACGCCAAAAGCGCTATTGTATCGTAACGTCAAGAGGCGCATGCGGCATCGCGCGACACCGTTTATACGTTTTCGTGATTAGTTTATGGCGTGCGCCGCATGGCTCCCTTGAGCGCCCGGCGCGAGCGTCTGGCGGCGCGCTGAATGCCGACGCATTCGGGTAACATGCGTCAGGTCGGTACGCACGGGGCGTGCCGTCGCGCATGGGTGAGTCGGCTTTCGTGGCAGGCCTTCCGTTTTCCGCAGTCCAGTTCGCACCATCATGATTATTACTTCGCTGCTCGACACCGATCTGTACAAGTTCACGATGATGCAAGTGGTGTTGCATCACTTTCCCGCGGCGAACGTGGAGTATCGCTTCCGCTGCCGTACGCCGAATGTCGATCTCGTGCCGTACATCGGCGAAATTCGCGACGAAGTGCGCAAGCTCTGCCAGCTGCGCTTTACCGACGACGAGCTCGACTACCTGCGGCGCATGCGCTTCATCAAGGGCGACTTCATCGAGTTTCTCGCGCTGTTCCATCTGAACGAAAAATACATTTCGATCGAAGCGTCGCCCAAGGGCAATGGCGAAATCGATATCGAGATCAAGGGGCCGTGGCTGCATACGATCCTGTTCGAGATTCCGATGCTCGCGATCGTCAATGAAGTCTACTTCCGCAACACCCAGCAAATGCCGGACTACAGCGAAGGGCGCGGGCGCCTCGTCGACAAGATTCAACTGCTCGGCGCGCGTCCGGAATTCGCCGACTGCAAGATCGCCGACTACGGCACACGGCGCCGCTTCTCGAAGCAATGGCACGAGGAAGTGATCCTTAAGCTCAAGGAAGGCCTCGGCGAGCAGTTCGCCGGCACCAGCAACGTGTTCTACGCAATGAAGCACAGCCTCACGCCGCTCGGCACGATGGCGCACGAATACCTGCAGGCGTGCCAGGCGCTTGGCCCGCGGCTGCGCGACTCGCAGATCTTCGGCTTCGAAATGTGGGCCAAGGAATACCGCGGCGACCTGGGCATCGCGCTCTCCGACGTGTACGGCATGGAGGCGTTCCTGCGCGACTTCGACATGTACTTCTGCAAGCTGTTCGACGGCGCGCGCCACGATTCCGGCGATCCGTTCGACTGGGGCGAACGCCTGCTCAAGCACTACGAAGCGAACCGCTGCGACCCGCGCACCAAGATCCTCGTGTTCTCCGACGCGCTCGACATTCCCAAAGTCCTGCAACTCTACGAGCGCTTCCGCGGCCGCTGCAAGCTGGCTTTCGGCGTGGGCACGAATCTGACCAACGACCTTGGCTACAACCCGCTGCAGATCGTCATCAAGATGGTTCGCTGCAACGGTCAGCCGGTGGCGAAGCTGTCGGACTCGCCGGGCAAGAACATGTGCGAAGACAAGGCTTACCTCGCTTACCTGCGCCAGGTGTTCGGCATTGCGCAGCCAGAGGAAGAGGCGGCGAAGTAACGCGGTTCATCGCTAGCTGCCGGTAGCTTATGCCGCGCGTGCGATGCGCGGCAATAGACCGTTCGGCCAGGGTGTTCGCGCGCAGGGTGGCCGGTATAATTCTCGCCATATCGCACGGCTGTCGACACGAGGATTTCGCACATGGACACATCGATTGCACGCCGCAACATCCTGGCGCGCATCCGCGCGGCGCAAGGGCGTGAGCCCGAGCCGTCCGCTTCCGAGCGCGAGGCCGCCGCGGACTATCTCGCGCGTCATCCTGCCGGCCCGCGTCCGGACATGCCTGCCGACCTCGTTGCGCGCTTCATCGACGAAGCACAAAAAATGGCGACCACGGTGGACTCGGTTGAAGCACTGAGCGACGTGCCGGCCGCGGCGCACCGCTACCTCACGCAGCATGCGTTGCCGCTGCAGGCCATCGCGTGGCAAACGCTGCAAGATCTGCATTGGGCCGAAGCCGGCCTCACCGTCGAGTTTCGCAAGCCGCAAGACGGCGACGTGGTCGGTCTCACCGGCTGCTTCTGCGCGACCGCCGAGACCGGCACGCTGGTGCTGCTGTCGGGGCCGGAAACTTATGCTTCGGCTGGTCTGCTGCCGGAAACGCACATTGCGATCGTGCCGGCTTCGCGCATCGTCTCAGGTCACGAAGAGGCGTTCGTACTGATCCGCAAGGAACGTGGCGAACTGCCGCGTGCGGTCAACTTCGTCTCCGGGCCTTCGCGTACCGGCGATATCGAACAGACCATCGTGCTCGGCGCGCATGGGCCGTACCGGGTGCACGTGATCGTCGTGCAGGGCGCCTGAGCAGCAAGCGCGCCCGTGCATCAGGACGCATGCTCCGCTGTGCGGCCTTAGGCAATAACAAGGACTTCAAATCTATGAAACAACGTGCCGCCTGGACGGGCATGGGGTTCGCGGCTGCATTGACGCTGGGTGGCTGGCCGCAGTTGGCATCTGCCGCAACGCTCGACGGCGCGGCTTTGTCGGCGCTGTGGGGGCTGCCGTTCGCGGGCGTGCTGCTGTCGATCACGGTATTTCCCTTGATCGCGCCGGCGTTCTGGCATCACCATTTCGGCAAGATTGCGGCGGCGTGGGCGCTTGTGTTTCTCGTGCCGTTCGCCGTCAACTACGGTAGCAGCGTCGCATTCGGCACGCTCGTGCATGCGCTGCTCGAAGAATACATACCGTTCATCGTGTTGCTGACGGCGCTCTATACCGTGGCGGGCGGCGTCTGCGTACGCGGCAATCTGCATGGCACGCCGCGGCTGAACGCGGCGATCCTCGCGCTCGGCACCTTGCTCGCCAGCATCATGGGCACGACGGGCGCGGCGATGCTGCTGATTCGCCCGCTGCTGCGCGCCAACGACAATCGCAAGCACGTCGTTCACGTGGTCGTGTTTTTTATCTTCCTCGTGGCCAACGCGGGAGGGTCGCTTTCGCCGCTGGGTGACCCGCCGCTCTTTCTCGGCTTTCTGCAGGGCGTGAGTTTCTTCTGGACCACCGTGCATCTCGCGCTGCCGATGCTGTTCGTCTGCGGTGTGCTGCTGATCGCGTTCTATGCGCTGGACTCATACTACTTTCATCGGCGCGAGGAAGAGCGTTCGCTTTTTCTCGATCCGACACCGGACACGCCGCCACTCGGCATAGACGGCAAAATCAATTTCGTGTTGCTGGCCGTGGTGATCGCGCTCGTGCTGATGAGCGGGCTGTGGAAACCGGGCGTGGAGTTCGACGTGTTCGGTACGCACGTGGCTTTGCAGAGTGCCGTGCGCGATGCCGCGCTGATCGTCGTCACTCTGCTCTCGCTGGCGCTCACGCCGCGCGCGGCTCGCGCGGGCAACGACTTCAACTGGGCGCCGATCGAAGAAGTGGCCAAACTGTTCGCCGGCATCTTCGTGACGATCGCGCCGGTCATCACGATTCTGCGCGCCGGCGAGGCGGGCGCGTTCGCGGGCATCGTTCATCTGGTCAAAGACGCCTCGGGCCAGCCGCACGATCTGATGTACTTCTGGGCGACCGGCCTGCTATCTTCGTTTCTCGACAACGCGCCGACTTACCTCGTGTTCTTCAACCTGGCCGGCGGCGACGCGCAGACGCTGATGACCACCGGCGCCACCACGCTCGCGGCTATCTCGGCGGGCGCGGTGTTCATGGGCGCGAACACGTATATCGGCAATGCGCCGAACTTCATGGTGAAGGCCATCGCGGAATCTCGCGGCGTTCGCATGCCGGGTTTTTTCGCGTATATGGGCTGGTCAGCCGCCGTGTTGTTGCCGCTTTTCCTGGTCACAGGCTGGCTCTTTTTTTGACGCCGAGGCAATCGAACTCGACGCGCTTTACGGAGAATTGCAATGCAGAAGATCCTCGTCGCCCGGCCGATTTTTCCCGATGTGATCGAACGGCTCAAACAGTATTTCGACGTCGACTGGAATCAGGGCGACGTGTTGCCCGCCGACGAACTGAAACTTCGTCTCGCGGATAAAGACGGCGCGCTGACCGCGGGCGATCCGGTCGGCGCCGCCGAACTCGCCGCGGCGCCGCGTCTGCGCGTGGTGTCGAATATGGCGGTGGGCTACAACAACTTCGACATGGCAGCCTTCAACGCGGCCAACGTGCTCGGCACCAATACGCCGGACGTGCTCAACGAATCGACCGCGGACTTCGGCTGGGCGCTGATGATGGCGGCGGCGCGGCGCATCACCGAATCGGAGCACTGGCTGCGCGCGGGCCAGTGGCAGAAGTGGGCGTACGACGCGTTTCTCGGCAGCGATCTGCACGGCTCGACGCTCGGCGTGATCGGCATGGGCCGTATCGGCCAGGCGCTCGCGCGTCGTGCGAAAGGTTTCAACATGCAGGTGATTTATCACAACCGTTCGCGCGTGGCGCCCGAGATCGAAGCCGAGCTGAACGCGGAGTACGCATCGAAGCAGGATCTGTTGCGGCGCGCCGATCACGTCGTGCTCGTGCTGCCGTACACGAAGGAGAACCATCACACGATCGGCGCGGCAGAACTCGCGCTGATGAAGCCGAGCGCGACGCTCACCAATATCGCGCGCGGCGGTATCGTCGACGACGCGGCGCTCGTCGAAGCGTTGCGCTCGAAGCAGATTGCCGCCGCCGGTCTCGATGTGTTCGAAGGCGAGCCGAATCTGAATCAGGATCTGCTTAGCGTGCCGAATGTCGTGCTCACGCCGCACATTGCCAGCGCCACTGAAGCCACGCGGCGCGCCATGGCGAATCTCGCCGCTGACAACCTGATCGCAGGCCTGGGCGAAGGTCCGCGCGCGGGGCGGCCGCCGAATCCGGTCAACCCCGAGGTCATCGGCAAGGCGCGTTCATGACAATGTATCTGGTGGCGGCCGTTGCCGTGCTGGCGGTCGCGTTGGTTATTGCTCTGGTTTTGCTGATGCGTGCTCATGGCCGGGCCGAGGACAACGAGCAGTTCGAGTTGCTCAACGAACGCATGGACGCCACGGCCGACGCGCAAGCGCACGCCTACGAGCGGCTCGAGCGGCAACTGCGCAACGACATCACCGAGACGGCGCGCGTGTCGCGTACCGAACAGAGCAGCGGCTTCGCGCATTTTCAGCAGACGCTGGCCGCGCAGTTCAGCAGCATGACGACGGTGCAGGGCGGCAAGATCGACGGTTTCGCCCAGCAGCTCGACGCCGTGCGCCACAGTCTGCAGGCGCAGGCCCAGCAGGCGCGCGACGAGCAGGGCCGCTCGCTCAAGCAGTTCGGCGACACGCTGAGCCTGCAGTTGGGGCAACTCACCGAGGCGAACGACCGCCGCTTTGCCGAAGTGCGCGCGACCATCGAGCAGCGGCTCAAGGATATCGAGGCGAACAACTCGCTCAAGCTCGACGAAATGCGCCGCACTGTCGACGAAAAATTGCACGCTACGCTTGAACAGCGTTTGGGCGAGTCGTTCAAGCTGGTGTCGGACCGGCTCGAACAGGTGCACCGCGGACTGGGCGAGATGCAGACGCTGGCCGCCGGCGTCGGCGATCTGAAAAAGGTTCTCACGAATGTGAAGACGCGCGGCACGTGGGGTGAAGTGCAGCTCGAAGCGTTGCTCGAACAACTGCTCACCGCCGACCAGTACGCGAAGAACATTGCGACGGTGCCGAAAAGCACGGAGCGCGTCGAGTTCGCGATCAAGCTGCCGGGACGCGCGGAGCAGGGCGCTGCGGCCACACCGGTGTGGCTGCCGATCGATGCCAAATTTCCGCGTGAAGACTACGAGCGTCTGATCGAAGCGCAGGAGCGCGCCGATCCGGTCGCGGTGGAGGACGCATCGCGTGCGCTCGAAGCGCGGATTCGTGCCGAGGCGCGCATGATCGCGCAGAAGTACGTGTCGCCGCCGCACACCACCGACTTCGCGCTGCTGTTTCTGCCGACCGAAGGGTTATATGCGGAAGTATTGCGCCGGCCGGGCTTGACGGACCTGTTGCAACGCGACTATCGCGTGACGATTGCGGGGCCGACCACGCTGACCGCCTTGCTCAATAGTTTGCAGATGGGTTTCCGCACGCTCGCGATCGAGAAGCGATCGAGCGAGGTATGGCAGGTGCTCGGCGCGGTGAAAACGGAGTTCGGCAAATTCGGCGATGTGCTGGCCAAGACGAAGGCGCAACTGGAGACGGTGACGCGCTCCATTGAAGCGGCGGAAACGCGCACGCGCGTCATGAGCCGCCGATTGCGCGACGTCGAGGCGTTGCCGGGCGAAGAGGCGAGCGGGTTGCTCGGCGATGCGCTGTCGGGTGTAGATCCCGACGAGCAGTGACGGATGCTGCTAGCGGTGGGGTAGTCGCGGCGGCGCGGCAAACTGGCTCCGCGAAAAGCAACGCAAGAACACGTCCGGCACTCGCTCAGGCGCCTGCGCCCGCCGCCAGCTGTTCCAGCGCCTCACCTGTCAGACGCACCACACGCCAATCCGGCATGACAGTCGCGCCCAACTTTTCATAGAAGCTGATGGCCTGCTGGTTCCAGTCCAGCACAGTCCATTCGAACCGCCCGCATTGTCGTTCCACCGCCAATGCGGCAAGACGCTGCAACAACGCGGTGCCAAGACCGCTACCGCGTTGCGAGGGTTGCACGTAGACGTCTTCGAGATACAGTCCGCGCTTGCCGACGAAGCTCGAGTAATTGTGGAAGAACAGTGCATAGCCGACGATGCGGCCTTCGTTTTCCGCCACCAATGCCTCGATTGAAGGCCGCGCCCCGAATAGCGCGTCGCGCAAGCCATCTTCGGTCGCCACGAACACATGCGTGAGACTTTCGAACTGCGCGAGTTCGTACGTCAGCGCGAAGATGGCGCCGGTGTCCGCGGACGTGGCGGCGCGGATCGTCGCGGGCATTACGCCTCTTCCGGTGCGTCGGTCAGATGGATTTCAATGCCGCCGAAGCGCGACGCCACCCAGTTATACGCATGGCATGCGATCCACAGCAGGATGAAACCGAGAATCGCATTCAGCAGCAGCGCGCTGAACACCGTGCTCAGTTCTACCGAGCCATAGCGCACGAACGCGACCAGCACGCCCAGCAGCACGATCGGCACCGAAAACGTCAGGTACACGAGGATGAGTGCTTTGGCCGTCTGTCCCGGTGCAATGAACGAGATCTGTTTTTTCATGTAAGTCAAACCCGTGTGTCGTAGTAGTAATGGGTAAAGCAGCAAATGAGCGCCGGCGGGTGCGTTGCCTCTGCCCCGCGTCAGCCGTCAGATGAGTCCGTCGAACAGCATGATGGCGACGCGCTCACCTTCGGCGATCTCGCCTTCATCGTGCCCGAGCACGATGAAGCAATTAGCTTCGCTCATCGAACTCAGCACGCCGGAGCTCTGCGAACCGGTCGGCGTGACGTGCCATTGTCCATGCGGGTCCTGCTCGGCCAGACCGCGCTGGAACTCGGTGCGTCCGGCGCGTTTGCGGATGGCCCGCCGACTCATGGCGTGAATGACCGGCAGCGGTTGCGGCGTGGCGCCCGACATCAGCAGCAGCACTTCGCGCACGATCTGATAGAACGCCACCATCACGGCGACCGGATTGCCCGGCAAACCGAAGAATAACGCGGGACGCCCGACACCCGGCCGCTCGCCGGACCAGACGCGGCCGAAGGCGAGCGGTCGGCCCGGGCGCATGGCGAGACTCCAGAACGCGACGTCGCCAAAAGTTTGCAGCAGTTGCCTGGTGAAATCCGCTTCGCCGACCGAGACGCCGCCCGAGGTCAGCACCACGTCGGCATTCGCCGCGGCGCTGCGCAAGGCGTCTTCCATCGCGGCGGGTTCGTCGCGCACTACGCCGAGGTCGAGTGTGTCGATATTCAGGCGCCGCAGCATGGCGAACAGCGTGTAGCGGTTGCTGTCGTACACGCAGCCTGGATCGAGCGGCTCGCCGAGCGAGCGCAATTCGTCGCCGGTCGAGAAGAAAGCGACGCGCAAACGCCGCCTGACATTGACTTCGCCGATACCGAGCGAGGCCAGCAAGCCGAGGTCCGACGCACGCATGATGCGGCCCGATCGCAGCGCGGCATGGCCGCGCGCGAGGTCTTCGCCGGCGAGGCGCCGATTTGCGCCGGCCGTTACTGCATTGGCCGCAAAGCGAATGGAAACGGAATCGGCGCCGCGCTCGACGAGCTCTTGCGGAACGACCGTATCGCAGTCGGCCGGCATGCAGGCGCCGGTCATCACGCGCACGCATTGCGAGGCCTCGACGCGGCCGGCGAACGGATGCCCGGCCAGCGCCTTGCCGACGATCGCCAATTCGACCGTGGCGGCGCCCGTGGCGAGTGCCGCGCGATTGAACGCGTAGCCGTCCATGGCGGAATTGTCGTGCGAGGGGACGTCGATTGGCGACACGATATCGGCCGCGAGCACGCGGTCGAGCGCGTCGCGCAAGGCCACGCGTTCAATGGCCGTGACCGGCGCGGCCCACTGGCGAACAATTGCCTGTGCGGCCGGGACAGGCAGCGCGTGAGGATCGTACTGCGCGACGCAGCGGGAAAATTCGTTAGGCGTGGTCATGAAGAGCTGAGCGTCGCGACCGGCGGCGGGAGCGGCGGTTGCCGTGCGGCCGGAGCGGGATTTCAACCGTGGCCTCAATCACGCTGGAGGTCGGCGAGTTCCTGTAGCGAATTGATATTGTAAAACGCGCGCTCGTCGGTAAAGACGACTTCCACCGTCTTGTGGCGCGCGTACCACGCGCGCACTTTGCGCTCGCCGGCTTCGAGGAAGGCCGAGAGATCGTCGGCGAGACTCGTGCGCAGAAGCGCGAAGACCGGATGCAAGGACGTTTGGCCGTGCGCGTCGATGGTGGTGACCGTGGCGATGTCGGCCCCGTTCGAGTCCAGCGCGTGCGCGAGGCGTTCGGCCAGGTCGGCGGGCAGCCACGGTGAGTCGCAGGGAGCGCTGAGTAGATAATCGCCACCGGCTGCGCGTAAGCCGGCGAGCAAGCCTGCCAGCGGGCCCGGAAAGTCGGCCAGCGTGTCCGCCACTACCGTGGCGTCGAACGGCGCACCGAGCGCGCTGTAGGCCTCAGGGTGACGATTGGCGCTGATCAGCAGGGCGCCGGTTTGCGGCGCGAGGCGCTTGAGCACATGGGCGGCGAGCGGCTCGCCATGCAGCATTTGCAGCCCCTTATCGGCGCCGCCCATGCGCATGCCGCGGCCCCCCGCAAGCAACAGTCCGGTGATGTGGTCGCGCGTCGGCTTCACGTGCCGCCGCTCAGCCGCCGATGTACGACATCTCGACGCGGCGGCCATCGCGCACGAGCGACTCGGCGGCGTTGCTGCCGCGCAGTTGCGAATAGCGGTCGCCGCGCTCCTGCCAGATTTCGGCGATGGCGGTGGCGATGTCGGCGTCGCTCGCGCCATTGCGCACCAGCGCGCGCAGGTCGTGCCCCGACGAGGCGAACAGGCACAGGTAGAGCTTGCCTTCGGTCGACAGACGCGCTCGCGTGCAACTGCCGCAAAACGCGCGCGTCACACTCGAAATCACACCGATCTCGCCGCCGCCGTCGACGTAGCCCCAGCGCTGCGCGGTCTCGGCGGCGCTGTGCGCTTCGAGCGGCGCAAGCGGGAAGTGTTCGGCGATGCGCGTCACGACGTCGGCGGACGGCAGCACTTCCGTCATGTTCCAGCCGTTCGACGTGCCCACGTCCATGTATTCGATGAAGCGCAGCACCGCGCCCGAGCCTTTGAAGTGACGCGCCATCGGCACGATTTCGCTGTCGTTGGTGCCGCGCTTGACGACCATGTTGACCTTGACCGGCGCGAGGCCCACCGCGTGCGCCGCGGCAATGCCGTCCAGCACGTCGCCGACGGCGAAGTCCGCGTCGTTCATGCGGCGGAACAGCGTGTCGTCGAGCGCGTCGAGGCTCACCGTGACGCGGGTCAAACCGGCGTCTTTCAGGCTGCGCGCCTTGCGTTCCAGCAGCGAACCGTTGGTGGTCAGCGTCAGATCGAGCGGACGGCCCGCCGGCGTGGTCAGCTGCGCGAGGCGTTCGATCAGGAATTCCAGATTCTTACGCAATAGCGGTTCGCCGCCCGTCAGACGGATTTTCTCGACGCCGTGCGCGACGAACAGTCGCGCTAGCCGCTCAATTTCCTCGAAGCTCAGCAAGGCGCTGTGCGGCAAAAACGTGTAGTCCTTGTCGAACACAGCGCGAGGCATGCAATAGACGCACCGGAAATTGCAGCGATCCGTGACCGAAATGCGCAGGTCGCGCAGCGGCCGCGCAAGCGTGTCGTGCAGCGCGCCGCTGGGCGTCTGCACGGGGCCGGCAATGACCGGCACGGCGCTGAGATCGGCAACAGGGATGATGCGTCGGGACATGAATTGCTTCGATGAATGCGTCGGTTTGTGCTTGAAATTAGAGCTAGATATTCATTCTATCGGAAATGCTTCAGGCGGCAGGGGTACCCCAGGCCGTGTCGGGGTATACGGGGAGTGGCTTATCGCGGCGCGTTCGAGCTGCGGCGCGCGCCCATAAAAAAAGCCCGCCGGTGAGGGCGGGCTTTTTGAGTGCGGCGGGGCGGCTTACTGCGGGTGGCCGCCTGTTTCCACCTGTTGCATCGGCGCGCTGTCGAGCGGCGGCAGCGGTTTGCGTTCGCGCACCACACGAGCCGGCTTGACGGTCTGCGCAGCAGCCTCCTGAGCCGCGCGCAGCTTGTCGGCGTCGGTGTTCACCCAGACGAGGCCGGCTTGTTCCAGCACCGGCTGCAGGGCTTCCGCCGACACAGCGGCCTGACGCGGCGCTTGCTGCGTAGCTTGCGGTGCGACGGCAACGGGCGCCGGTTCGATCGCTGCCGATTCGGCTGCCGGTGCTACCGCTGCCACGACCGGCTGCGGTTCGACAATCTCAGCCTGCGGTGCAGGTTGAACAGCAGGCGCTTGGACCACCACAGCGGGAGCCGCGGTTTCGACCGGAGCCGGAGCAGCGGCTTGCGCTTCGACAACCGGCGCAACTGCCGGCGCTTCAACTTGCGCTTGAGCCGGGGCTTGGGCACGTGCGACCGGTTCGACCAGCGAAACCGTTTCGCTAGCGGCCGGCGCAGCTTGCGCTGCTTCGACCGGCTCCGCAGCGGCTTGCGCCACCGGCGTTTCGGCGACCGGCTCGACGGCGGCCGGCGCAACCGGCGCTTGCGCGACCGGTACCACCGTTTCCGTCTTCGCAGCCTTTTCGACGGCCAGAGCCGGTGTTTCGCTTACGGCGTGTAGCTCGGTTACCACGACGGTTTCCGTTGCGACAGCAGCGACCACCACTTCCACCGGCGTCACGTCCTTAGCCTCGACAACTTCCGGCTTGCGTTCGACCGGCTGATGCGCCGTGCGCACCGGCGCTTCGTCGGTTGCGCTCGCGTTGTCGCCTTCAGCTTCCGCGACGTCCGCCGCCAGATTGCCGTTCACGTCCTCTTCACGCTCACGACGGCCACCGCGACGGCCGCGACGGCGACGACGGCGCTCTTCGCCTTCACGCGCCACTGCTTCCTGATCGATCGGCGCGCCGTTTTCGCCCAGAGCGGTCTGGTTTTGCACCAAGTCTTCCGCCGTTTGCGCTTCGCTTTGCGTCAATGCGTCCGCGGTTTCTCCTTGCGGCTTGCGGCGTTCGCCACGTTCAGCCCGCTCGCCACGCTCACGGCGCTCGCCGCGTTCCGGACGTTCGCCACGCGGTGCGGCTTCCGCCGTTTCCGCGCGCTCGGTGCCGCGATTGTCGCGATCACGGTTTTCACGATCCTCGCGTGGCTCACGGGCCTCGCGTGCCTCGCGCGGTTCACGGCCTTCGCGGGCTTCACGCGGCTCACGATTGCCGCGCGGTTCGCGCGCTTCACGTGCTTCGCGCGGCTCGCGGCCCTCGCGTGCTTGCACCTCACGGCCTTCACGCGGCTCGCGCTCTTCACGGCGTTGCGACGGCTGTTGACCTTGGCCTTGACGGCCGCCGGTCGTGCCTTCGCCACGGCCCGCTGCGTCGCGAGTGCCTGTGCCGGTACGGCGATTACGGTTGCGATCGCCGCCGCGTTCGCCGGTGCGCTCACCGCGCTCCGTGCGTTCGCCGCGTTGCGGACGTGCCTGCTTGTCAGCCGGCGCCGGTGCGACAGGCGCCGGAGCGGCGGGCTGCACGCCGAACAGATTCTTCAACCAGCCGATGAAGCCGCCGCTTGCCGGCGTGACCGCGACCGGAGCCGGGGCGGCGACCGGGCGAACCGGCGCGCTCGGCGCCGGCTTTTCAGGCGTGATGCCCTTGACCGCCGCTTCCTGCTTCGGCTTCACTTCTTCGGTGCGCTTGCTGTAACCGGTTTCCGATTCCAGTTCGCGGGCCGCTTCTTCGGCCATCTTCCACGAAGCGCGCGGATCGTCGAGGCGCGCGTCGTCGTGACGCAGACGTTCGAGTTTGTAATGCGGCGTATCGAGGTGCTTGTTCGGGATCAGCACGACGTTGACCTTGAAACGCGATTCGATCTTGTTGATCTCGGCGCGCTTTTCGTTCAACAGGAAGGCGGTCACTTCGACCGGCACCTGGCAATGGATTGCCGCGGTGTTTTCCTTCATCGCTTCTTCCTGAATGATCCGCAGCACTTGCAGTGCGGACGATTCGGTATCGCGGATATGACCCGTGCCGTTACAGCGCGGGCAGGTCACGTGGCTGCCTTCCGAGAGGGCCGGACGCAGACGCTGACGCGACAGTTCCATCAGGCCGAAACGCGAAATCTTGCCCATCTGGACGCGCGCCCGGTCGTGCTTGAGCGCGTCTTTCAGGCGCTGCTCGACTTCGCGCTGGCTCTTGGCCGATTCCATGTCGATAAAGTCGATCACGATCAGGCCGCCCAGGTCGCGCAGACGCAGCTGGCGGGCGACTTCGTCCGCGGCTTCGAGGTTGGTGCGCGCGGCCGTTTCCTCGATGTCGGCGCCCTTGGTGGCGCGTGCCGAGTTCACGTCGATCGCGACCAGCGCTTCGGTGTGGTCGATCACGATCGCGCCGCCCGAGGGCAGCGGCACGGTGCGTGAGTACGCCGTCTCGATCTGGTGTTCGATCTGGAAGCGCGAGAAGAGCGGCACGTCGTCGTGATACCGCTTCACCTTGCTGACATTATCCGGCATCACGATGTCCATGAAGGCGCGGGCCTGGTCATGGATTTCGGTGGTGTCGATCAGAATTTCGCCGATGTCCGGCTGGAAGTAATCGCGGATCGCGCGGATCACGAGGCTCGATTCGAGATAGATCAGCATCGGCTGACCGCTCGAACCGCTTTGCGACGCGGCTTCGATCGCGCGCCACAGTTGCATCAGGTAGTTCAAGTCCCACTGCAGTTCTTCGGCACTGCGGCCAATGCCGGCCGTGCGCGCGATGATGCTCATGCCTTCCGGCAATTGCAGCTGCGCCATGGTTTCGCGCAGTTCCTGCCGGTCGTCGCCTTCGATCCGGCGCGACACGCCGCCGCCGCGCGGATTGTTCGGCATCAGGACCAGATAGCGGCCGGCGAGCGAGATGAACGTGGTGAGGGCCGCGCCCTTGTTGCCGCGTTCTTCTTTTTCGACCTGAACGATCAGTTCCTGGCCTTCACGCAGTGCGTCCTGGATACGCGCGGAGCGCATGTCGACGCCGTCGCGGAAATACTGGCGGGCGACTTCCTTGAACGGCAGGAAGCCGTGGCGGTCTTCGCCGTAGTTGACGAAACAGGCTTCGAGCGACGGCTCGATGCGGGTGATGATGCCCTTGTAAATGTTGCCTTTGCGCTGTTCGCGCCCGGCGGTTTCGATGTCGATATCGATGAGTTTTTGCCCATCGACGATGGCGACGCGCAGTTCTTCCTGCTGCGTCGCGTTGAACAACATTCGTTTCATTGAACGGCTCCAGAGCGGCTTAGCCTGCCCCTCCGCCGCGCGGTTGTCAGTCGCGAGGGCGAAGCGGGCAGCGGCATGCCGCGCCTTATTGTGTTTTCACAAGCACGCTGGAGCGGGAAAGCTGGTGGGAGAATTGCCTGAGAGGGCCCGGCCCATAAAATGGACACGGTGCCGCAGGGCACATGCGAACACGGCTTCAAATAACGACCCGACACGCCGCGGGTTCTGCCGGCCGACCTTCATAAGCCTTCGTCCACTCGCGCCGGTGCGCCAACTGGGCGCGTGACCGGAGGGTCGAAGGCTGCGGTCGTGCCGCAACGGGAAGTTCGCGCAGTCGGCGCGTCTTTTCCTGCTGGGGGTGTCTCGCCTCATTTTGACGTCGCCATGTCTTGTATTTTCTACAAGACGCCTTGGGCGCACGCCGTATTTTCGCAACCTGCAGCTTCGTACAGCAGGGCGTCAGACCGCCCGATACCGAAGCTGAAAGTTAAATTCTTTTTTACCAAAATTCCGTTACCGTCGAAGCCGACCTTGACCGAACGCGCCTGTGGGCGCCGTCCCTGCCGGGTGCTGACTTCGTGCGTGCAACTTGTTGCATCTCATTTTCAGGGTGAGCAACCAGACCCCGGCGCAAGTAAAATAACGGTTTATCGCTTGCACCTGCGCAATCCGCCCGAATTCCGGACACTGCGCCGGCCGCCGCAGACTGCTGGGCAAATTATATTCAGAATGAAAGAGTTAGGCAAAATATCCCAGAAATCGGTCGCAAGCGACCAGGTCTCGATGATCGAAATCGATGACGGCGCGGCCGGACAGCGCATCGACAACTTTTTGTTGCGCGTCTGTAAAGGCGTGCCGAAAAGCCATATTTACCGCATCCTGCGCAGCGGGGAAGTGCGTGTGAATAAGGGCCGGATAGACGCGCAGTACCGTCTCGAACTGGGAGATCTGGTGCGCGTGCCGCCCATCCGCGTCGCTCAGCCGAGCGAAACGGCCTCCCAAGCGCCAGTCCCGGCCGCGCATTTCAAAATTATTTTTGAAGATGACCACATGCTGGTCATCGACAAACCGGCCGGCGTCGCGGTGCATGGCGGCAGCGGTGTCGCGTTCGGCGTGATCGAGCAGATGCGCGAGGCGCGTCCGCAGGCAAAATTTCTCGAACTGGTGCATCGGCTGGATCGTGAAACGTCCGGCATCCTGATGCTCGCCAAGAAGCGTTCGGCACTCGTCAATCTGCACGAGCAGATTCGCGAGAACAAGATGGACAAGCGCTACTATGCTTGCGTTCACGGCGACTGGGCGAGCGACTGGGGCCGCCGCCGCGCGGTCAAGGAGCCGCTGCACAAGTACTTGACGGCTGACGGCGAGCGCCGCGTGCGCGTGCAGTCGGACGGCCTTGCGTCGCATACGGTGTTCAATCTGATCGACCGCTGGCCGGAATACGCGTTGCTCGAGGCGGAACTGAAGACCGGCCGCACGCATCAGATCCGGGTCCACTTGCAGCATCTGGAACTGCCGATTGTCGGCGACGCCAAGTACGGCGACTTTGCCCTTAACAAGGCACTGGCGCGTGCCAACGCCAAGCCGGGCCTGAAGCGCATGTTCCTGCACGCTTACCGGCTGAAGCTCGCGCATCCGGCAACCGGCGCGCCGCTGCAGTTCGAGGCGCCGCTGCCGGCCGAATGCCGCAGCTTTATCGCGCAACTCAACGAACTACGAAATGGGTCACACCCGGAGACGACACCGCATGGCTAGAGAGCAATTTGATCTGATCGTCTTCGACTGGGACGGGACACTGATGGATTCGACCGCGCACATCACGCGCAGCATCCAGTCGGCGTGCCGCGACCTCGGTCTTCCGGTTCCCGCCGACGAGGCGGCCAGCTATGTGATCGGCCTCGGCTTGCGCGACGCGCTGCAGATTGCCGCGCCCACGCTCGATCCGTCGGACTATCCGCGGCTGGCCGAGCGTTACCGCTTCCATTATCTGGTGAAGGACCAGACCACCGAGCTGTTCACCGGCGTGCGCGAGATGTTGCAGGAACTGCGCGATCAGGGCTATTTGCTGGCCGTGGCGACGGGCAAAAGCCGCGTCGGGCTGAACCGCGCGCTGGATCAGTCGCGCCTGACGAGCCTGTTCGACGGCACGCGCTGCGCCGACGAAACGTTCTCGAAGCCGCACCCGGCGATGCTGCACGAATTGACGCGCGAATTGGGCCAGGACAATGCGCGCACGGTCATGGTCGGAGATACGACGCACGATCTGCAAATGGCGATCAACGCGGGCGTCGCGGGTATCGGCGTCACGTATGGCGCGCATCCTGCGGATTCGTTGGGCGCGTTGTCGCCGAAGTTCGTTGCGTCGAGCGTCAGCGTGCTGTCCGGCTGGCTGCGAGAGAACGCATGAGCACCGCCGCCACGCAAGCGCCGGAGGAGGCGGTTCGCGTCTGCGCATCGGACGAACTGCTCGACGGCGGCGCGGGCGTGCGCTGTGCGGCGAAGCTCGGCGGCGACGACGTCGTCGTGTTTTTTGTCCGCTACGACGGCCGCGCGTACGGCTACCTGAACCGCTGCGCGCACGTTCCGACGGAGCTGGACTGGGCCGAAGGGCAGTTCTTCGAATCGTCCGGTTTATACTTGATGTGCGCTACACATGGCGCGATTTACGCGCCTGATACGGGCAAATGCGTCGGCGGTCCGTGCCGCGGCGGCAGGTTGCGGCCGGTTCAGGTGGACGAACGCGATACGCCGGAAGGCCGAGCCGTTTTCTGGCTGCCGGACGGCGAACTGCGCCCGGCCACACCCTGATTTTTTCTCTTCTTCGATCTTTCCACTGCACCGCATGTCCGACAATTTCACTCCCGAGCCGAAGGAACCGTCCCTGAATGGCCGCCCCCGTACGCCTGCCGATGAGCCGGGTTGGGAACGCGCCGCGCTCGAGCGTATCGCGCTCGCGGCGATCAATGAGCAGCGCGCGGCGCGGCGCTGGAAGATTTTTTTCCGCTTTGCGTTTCTGGTCGTCGTGCTACTCGCGATATGGGTAGCCATCGACTTCTCCGGCGACAAGGTAGCCGCCACCGGCCGGCACACGGCTATGGTCACGCTTGACGGTGAGATATCGGCGGATAGGAACGCAAACGCGGAAGATATCAACACAGCGCTGCAGAGCGCGTTTGATGATGCGGGCACGGCCGGCGTGATCTTGCGCTGCAATAGTCCGGGCGGCAGCCCGGTGCAGGCGGGCATCATCTACGACGAAATTCGCCGTTTGCGCGCGAAATATCCTTCAATTCCGCTCTACGCGGTCGTGGGCGACATGTGCGCGTCGGGTGGTTACTATGCGGCCGCGGCCGCCGACAAGATTTATGTCGATAAGGCAAGCATCGTCGGTTCGATCGGCGTGCTGATGGACAGCTTCGGCTTCACCGGCCTGATGGATAAGCTCGGGATTCAGCGGCGCTTGCACACATCCGGTGAGAACAAGGGCTTTTTCGATCCGTTCTCGCCTGAAACGCCGAAGATGGACGAACATGCTCAGGATATGCTCGATCAGATCCACGCGCAGTTTATCGAAGCGGTTCGTCAGGGCCGCGGCAAACGCCTGCATGAAACGCCCGACATGTTCTCCGGCCTTTTCTGGACTGGCCAGAAGAGCGTCGAACTAGGCCTTGCCGACGGTTTGGGCGACGCGGATTACGTGGCCCGCGACCTGTTCAAAGCGCCGGATATCGTCGACTACACCGTAAAAGAGAGCATTACGGACCGTGTTGCTCGCAAGTTCGGCGCGGCGGTTGGTAGCGGCGCGGTTCACGCCATGGCACTCGGTGAGAAGATGAATTTGCGGTGAATTATTGGTGACAATTCCAAGAAGCGCCGCGCGGTCCCCGTTTCGACGATCGCGCGGCGCTTTTTTTGCTGCGTCGTTGTCCGACCCAGTCAAACGGCCAGGATCAGGAAAATAGCCGGACGCTTGTGCAGATCGATCGCCGGTTTTTTCTTCCAGTCGGCCACCGTACGGCTGGCGATCGTTTCCGTCTCGAGCGTTAGGTCCACTGCCACGCAAACGAGCGTGGACGGCGCGCAAGTCGCCAGCAGTGTGGCGAGCAATGCGCGGTTGCGGTACGGCGTCTCGATAAAAATTTGCGTTTGCTTGCCTTTGCGCGACTGCTGCTCCAGATCTCGCAGACGCTTGGCGCGCTCCGTGGCGTCAACCGGCAGGTAGCCATGGAACGCAAAGCTCTGCCCGTTGAGCCCTGACGCCATCAAAGCCAGCAGAATCGAGCTCGGGCCAACGAACGGCACGACCTTCACGCCGCGTTCATGAGCGCGGCGCACCAGCAGAGCGCCGGGGTCGGCGACCGCCGGGCAGCCCGCTTCGGAAACAAGACCGGCGTCGGTGCCCGCCAGAAGCGGCGCAAGCAGCTTGTCGATCTCGCCGGCCGGCGTATTCACATTCAGTTCGCGAATCTCGATTTCCTGGATCGGCCGTTCCGTGCCGACTTTTTTCAGGAAAGCCCGCGTGGTTTTCGCGTTTTCGCCAATGTAATAGTGAAGCGACGCGGCACGGGCGCGGACCGGCGCGGGCAGGACGGCGTCGAGAGCCTCGGTATCGCCTTCGCCTAATGTATTTGGAATCAGATAGAGCGTACCGCTCATTGAGCCCCCAATAACGGATAACCCACTGCGAGCAGCATGCGCGACAGCGCGATCAACGGCAGGCCGACGAGCGCGGTCGGATCGTCGGAATGGATGGCTTCGAGCAAGGCAATGCCGAGCCCCTCGGATTTGGCGCTGCCGGCGACGTCGTACGGCGTTTCGGCCAGCAAATAGGCTTGCAGAGCGGCATCCGGCAGATCGCGGAAATGCACGCGGGTGATCACGTCGACGGCTTGCACGGTGCCGGAGCGACTGTCGAACAGGCACAGCGCACTATGAAACAGCACTTCGCGGCCGCGCATCGCCTGCAATTGCGCGAGCGCCTTGGCGTGCGAGCCGGGCTTGCCGATCTGCAGGCCGTCGTAAGTGGCGACCTGGTCGGAGCCGATCACGAGCGCGGCTTCGCTGGCGCCGAGTCCGCCGGCGACCGCGCGCGCTTTGGCTTGCGCAAGCCGCAGCGCGGTGACTTCCGGCGTTTCGCCGGCGAGCGGCGTCTCGTCGATTGCGGGCACGACGACATCGAACGGCACGCGCAGGCGTTCGAGCAGTTCGCGACGATAAGGCGAACTCGACGCCAGAATCAGGCGTGGCGGGCGATTGGGAGAATCAGGCATGGGTTAATCGACGGCTAGGGAGGCGGGGCGTACAAGCTTGCGCGAAGCTCGCGTGCGTACGGGCTTAAGTGTTTGACTCGAAAAGACAAAACGGATATGATTTCGGGCTTTTCATCGGTATGCTTGCGCTAGGCGAGTCTCGGTGCGTGCCGTGCAGTGATCACTGCGGGCAAATACAAGAGTCTCACGGGCTGTCTCGCAAATCGGTTATACCTCGCGGTTATATACGGCGAAATCCTTGCCGACGCAGGAGCGCACATGACTCAACATCCTGGCAACCCTGCAGGTCTATCCGACCCGCACGATATCGATCTGTTCGAATTCGCGCGGAGTGGGCGTCAGGCCGCGGGAGTCGTGCGCGTCTTGCAACTGCCGCGCATGTTAAACGAAGTCCCGGCAGAAGCGCCAGACCGCGATGCCGCGTTCACCTGGCAAGCCGAGGGGGCGACGCAGCCGGAATTGCAGGACGACGGCACCGAGGGTCCCCAGCCTTATTTGCGGATGGCGATTCACGGCGCTGCATGGCTCGAATGTCAGCGGTGCATGACACCGTACCAGCAGGCATTCAACGTCGATGCAACTTACCGGATCGTCAACACTGAGGCGGAAGCCGAAGAGTTTCCGCTCGACGAGGATGAAGTCGAAGTGATCGTGGGTTCGAACCATTTCGATCTCATCGACTTGATCGAGGAAGAATTGCTGCTTTCCTTGCCGCTCGTGCCCAAGCACGAGATGTGTCCCGAAGTGCACGAGAGCCTCGTCTCTGGTGTGGCCGGTGCCGAAGGCGAGGGCGACGAGGGCGCACTGGACGAAGCAGGTGAGGGCGGCGAGCCCGAACGGCCCAATCCGTTTGCGGCGCTCCAGAGTCTCAAGCGCGGCGAGCCGGACAAGAAGCACTGAACAGTTGCATTGGAGCGCGATGCGGGCGCATTGGCCACTCGGCCAGTGGCGGACACCGAGTCGGGCTGTGTTAGAATCCGAAAAATTTTTAGGAGTTAGTCATGGCAGTTCAACAAAACAAGAAGTCGCCGTCGAAGCGCGGCATGCACCGTTCGCACGATTTCCTGACGGCAGCGCCGCTGGCCGTGGAACCGAGCACGGGCGAAGTGCATCTGCGTCACCACGTTAGCCCGAACGGCTACTATCGCGGCAAGAAAGTCGTCAAGACGAAGAACGACTAATCGTTTCACTGCGTTGCGCCTTGTGGCGTTTCGCGTGGCGATCGGCTCGCTTGACATTTTCCCGGCTCGGCAAAAAGGCGGCATTCAATTGCCGCTTTTTTGTGTCGATTGCAGTTGGCGCTCCGGCGCTTGCTATGATCCCATGCAGGGCGTCTGAAATTCGTCGCACTCCATGACAGTAAAGCTCACGATAGATTGCATGGGAGGCGACCACGGCCCGTCCGTGACCGTTCCCGCTGCCGTCAACTTCGTTCGATCGCATCCCGATGCTGAGCTGCTGCTCGTCGGCATCGAAAGTGCGATTCGTGCGCAGCTGAAGAGGTTGAAGGCTCAGGACCTGCCGGCGCTGACCGTCGTACCCGCTTCCGAGATCGTCGCCATGGACGATTCGGTCGAAGTCGCGCTGCGCAAGAAAAAAGATTCCTCCATGCGCGTGGCGCTAAACCGCGTCAAGGAAGGCGAGGCGCAAGCCTGCATTTCCGCCGGCAATACCGGCGCGCTGATGGCGGTTTCGCGTTACGTGCTGAAAACGCTGTCGGGCATCGAACGCCCGGCCATCGCGTCGGCACTGCCCAATCCCAATGGCTACACGATGATGCTCGACCTGGGCGCCAACGTCGATTGCGAGCCGCAGCATCTGCTGCAGTTCGCGGAGATGGGGCATGCGCTCGTGTCCGCGCTCGAGGGCAAGGATCGGCCTACCATCGGCCTGCTCAACATCGGCGAAGAAGTCATCAAGGGCAATGACACCATCAAACGTGCCGGCGAACTGCTGCGCGCGAGTACACTTAACTTTCACGGTAACGTTGAAGGCAACGATATCTTCAAGGGCACGGTCGACGTCATCGTCTGCGACGGTTTTGTCGGCAATGTCGCGCTGAAGACGTCGGAAGGCCTCGCGCAGATGCTGTCCAACATCATCAAGGAAGAGTTCGGCCGTTCGTGGCTCACCAAGGTGATGGCGGTGCTCGCCTTGCCGGTATTGATGCGCTTCAAGAAACGCGTCGATCATCGGCAATACAATGGCGCCGCGTTACTCGGCCTGCGCGGGCTGGTGATCAAAAGCCACGGTTCGGCGGATGCTTACGGGTTTGAGTGGGCTATCAAACGCGGGTATGATGCCGTCAAAAACGGCGTGCTGGAACGCCTTGCGCGAGCGATGGAAGAGAATGCGGGTTCTCTCGAACAGGCGGCGCGCGACGCGAGCGGTGCGGGTCACGCAAGCCCGATCGCCGGCCAGCCAGCCGAGCCCTACGCTGCGCAATCCTCGAAGGCATAATGGCTCAATCGACAATTTATTCCCGCGTGCTGGGCACCGGCAGCTATCTGCCGCCCGACCGCGTCACCAATCAGGATCTGGCCGAACGTCTCGCCAAGCAAGGTGTCGAGACGAGCGACGAGTGGATCGTCGCCCGCACGGGCATTCATGCGCGCCACTTTGCGGACCCTGATGTCACGACTAGCGATCTCGCGCTCATCGCTTCGCAACGCGCGATCGAGGCAGCGGACATCGACCCGCAGTCCATCGATCTGATCATCGTCGCTACCTCCACGCCGGACTTCGTGTTTCCGAGCACGGCGTGCCTGTTGCAGAACAAACTCGGCATCAAGAACCACGGCGCGGCGTTCGACGTGCAAGCCGTCTGTTCCGGGTTTGCCTACGCGGTGGCCACGGCGGACAGCTTCATTCGCAGCGGTCAGCATCGCACGGCGCTCGTGATCGGCGCGGAAACCTTCTCGCGCATTCTCGACTTCAACGACCGCACTACCTGCGTGCTGTTCGGCGACGGCGCGGGCGCGGTGATCCTGCAGGCATCCGAACAGCCGGGCGTGCTGGCCAGCGCATTGCACGCCGATGGCAGCCACTCGAACATTCTCTGCACGCCGGGCAACGTGAACGGCGGTGTCGTGGCGGGCAGCGCGTTCCTGCATATGGACGGGCAGGCGGTGTTCAAACTCGCTGTCAACGTGCTCGAAAAAGTCGCGGTCGAAGCGCTCGAGAAGGCCAATCTGTCGGCTGAACAGATCGACTGGCTGATTCCGCATCAGGCGAATATCCGCATCATGCAAAGCACCTGTCGCAAGCTCGGTTTGCCGCAGGAACGCATGGTCGTCACGGTGGGCGAGCACGGCAATACGTCGGCTGCGTCCATTCCGCTCGCATTCGACGTCGCGGTGCGCGACGGCCGCATCAAGCGCGGCCAGAACGTGCTGATCGAAGGTGTCGGCGGCGGCTTCACGTGGGGCGCGTCGGTTATCCGCTACTGATGGCGGCGACGTTGCAGCGAGCGCTATTCGCAGCGCTCGGCTGCGTATGAGCGCGCTCGCCGTCAACCGGGCGCGCCACCCACATCTGACTAAATCGATTTTGGGGACGATATGAAATTTGCGTTCGTTTTTCCTGGGCAGGGTTCGCAGTCGGTCGGCATGCTCAACGCATTCGCCGATCACGCGATCGTGCGCGAGACGGTTCAGGAAGCCTCCGACGCGCTCAACCAGGATCTCGGCAAACTGATCGCCGAAGGCCCCGTCGAAGATCTGAACCTCACCACCAACACTCAGCCGGTCATGCTGACCGCCGCTTACGCGATGTATCGCGCGTGGCTGCAGGCAGGCGGCCCGAAGCCCGCGATCGTCGCGGGCCATAGCCTCGGCGAATACACCGCGCTGGCCGCGGCGGGCGCGATCGCGTTTCGCGATGCCGTGCCGCTCGTGCGTTTTCGCGCGCAAGCCATGCAAACGGCGGTGCCGGTCGGTGAAGGCGGCATGGCCGCGATTCTCGGTCTCGACGATGACGCAGTGCGCGCGGTGTGCGCCGAGGCGTCGGTCGCGGGCGTGGTCGAAGCGGTGAATTTCAATGCGCCGGCGCAGGTCGTGATCGCAGGGAACAAGGCTGCGGTTGAAAAGGCCTGCGAAGTCGCGAAGGCGAAGGGCGCAAAGCGCGCGTTGCCGCTGCCGGTCTCGGCGCCGTTCCACTCGTCGCTGCTCAAGCCCGCGTCGGATCAGTTGCGCGAGTATCTGGCGAGCGTCGAGGTGCAGGTGCCGGCGATTCCGGTCATCAACAACGTCGATGTCGCCGTGGTCAATGAGCCGGCCGGGATCAAGGACGCGCTAGTGCGCCAGGCGGCCGGTGCGGTGCGTTGGGTCGAAAGCGTGCAGGCCATGTCGGCTCAAGGCGTCACGCACGTGATCGAATGCGGGCCGGGCAAGGTCCTTGCGGGTTTGACCAAGCGTATCGACGGCAATCTGGTCGGCGCTTCGATCTTCGATCCGGCTTCGCTCGAAGAAACGCTCAAACTCGTGAAAGCAGGCTGAACGCAACGTCGCGCCGCGCCTGGCAGCAGGCGCTCCGCGACGGCATCAGGATTCCGCATCAGAATCAATCAGCCCTCCGAAGGGCATCCGGACTGACAGATGGAAAAGACTCTCGACAAGCAGATTGCAGTCGTCACTGGCGCCTCGCGCGGCATTGGCCGTGCAATCGCCATGGAACTGGCGCGCCAGGGCGCGACGGTGATCGGCACGGCGACCAGCGAAAGCGGCGCGGCTGCCATCAGCGAAGCGTTTAACGCGGCGGGCGTGAACGGCCGCGGTGCAGTGCTCAACGTCAACGACGCGGCTGCGGCGGAAGCGCTGATCGACGGCACGGTGAAGGAATTCGGCGCGCTGCACGTGCTGGTGAATAACGCCGGCATCACGCAGGATCAGCTCGCCATGCGCATGAAGGACGACGATTGGGACGCGGTGGTCGACACCAACCTCAAGTCGGTATTCCGTCTGTCGCGCGCGGTGCTGCGCCCCATGATGAAGGCGAAGGGTGGCCGCATCATCAATATCACGTCGGTGGTCGGCTCGGCCGGCAACCCAGGGCAGATCAATTACGCCGCCGCGAAAGCGGGCGTGGCGGGCATGACGCGCGCGCTCGCACGCGAGATCGGCAGCCGCGGCATCACGGTCAACTGCGTCGCGCCGGGTTTCATCGACACCGACATGACCAAGACTCTGCCGGAAGAGCAGCAAACGGCGCTGAAGACGCAGATTCCGCTGGGCCGCCTCGGCAGCCCGGAAGATATCGCGCACGCCGTGGCGTTTCTGGCATCGCCGCAAGCCGGCTATATCACTGGCACGACGCTGCATGTGAACGGCGGAATGTACATGTCGTAACCAAATTCGGTTACTATCCGCGCCTTGATGCGTTTGTAAATGCGTAAGGCGTATGCCTTGACAGCAACCCGATGCGCCGCTTTTTTGCCGGGTCAAACCTGATAAAATGCGCGCACCTGTATTTTTGAACTTCTTTTCCCTTGGAGGGGTAATGGACAATATCGAACAGCGCGTCAAGAAGATCGTCGCAGAACAACTGGGCGTTGCAGAAGCTGAGATCAAGAACGAAGCTTCGTTCGTGAACGACCTCGGCGCCGACTCGCTCGACACCGTTGAACTCGTGATGGCCCTCGAAGACGAATTCGGCATGGAAATTCCGGATGAAGAAGCCGAGAAGATCACCACCGTTCAGCAAGCGATCGACTACGCTCGCGCGAACGTCAAGGCCTAAGGTCATTCGCGCCCGCGTTTCTGCGTTGGCGGCGTATGACGCCCTGCCGTGTCGGTTGCCGACGCCAGCAGGGGTGGTGCTTTTTGCCGCGCGTTTTGCCAAGCAGGAGCCAGCGATGTCGACAGCGCAAGTTTTCGCGCGATTGCCGAGTTAAACAGCCACAGGGCATACAGGGCAGGTTCCTGTGGCCGCTGTGGCTTTTGCTTTTGTCATCTATGAAAAAGGGGTTACCGTGAGCCGCCGTCGTGTTGTTGTTACAGGCCTGGGGCTGATTTCGCCTGTTGGCAATAATGTTGCCGACGGCTGGGCCAATCTGGTCGCCGGCAAGTCGGGTATTGCCAATATCACGAAGTTCGATGCGTCGAACTTCTCGACTCGTTTCGCCGGCGAGGTGAAGGGCTTCAATATCGAGGACTACATCCCCGGTAAGGAAGCGCGCCACATGGATACGTTCATCCATTACGGCGTGGCTGCAGGCATCCAGGCGATGCAGGACAGCGGCCTCGAAGTGACCGACGAGAATTCGGAGCGTATCGGTGTGGTGGTGGGTTCGGGCATCGGCGGCTTGCCGATGATCGAAGTGACGCAAACCGAACTGCTCAATCGCGGCCCGCGCCGCATTTCGCCGTTCTTCGTGCCGGCGTCGATCATCAACATGATCTCTGGCCATCTGTCGATCAAGTTCGGCATCAAGGGTCCGAATCTGGCGATCGTGACGGCATGTACCACCGGCCTGCACTGTATCGGCGAGGCTTCGCGCCTGATCGAATACGGCGACGCCGACGTGATGATCGCGGGCGGCGCGGAATCGACCGTGTCGCCGCTCGGTATCGGCGGCTTTGCGGCGGCGCGCGCGCTGTCGCAACGCAATGACGATCCGGCAACCGCGAGCCGTCCGTGGGACAAGGATCGCGACGGTTTCGTGCTGGGCGAGGGTGCGGGTGTGATGGTGCTCGAAGAGTACGAACACGCGAAAGCGCGCGGCGCGAAGATTTACGCCGAAGTCAGCGGCTATGGGATGAGCGGCGACGCCTATCACATGACCGCGCCGCTGGAAGACGGCGACGGCGCTCGCCGCTGCATGCTGGCCGCGTTGAAGAACGCGGGCATCAACACGGATCAGGTGAATTACCTGAACGCGCACGGCACGTCCACGCCGCTCGGCGACCTGGCTGAAACCACCGGCATCAAGCGTGCGTTCGGCGATCACGCGAAAGACATGGTGGTGAACTCGACCAAGTCGATGACGGGTCACCTGCTGGGCGGCGCCGGCGGTCTGGAGTCGGTGTTCACCGTGCTGGCCGTGCATCATCAGGTGTCGCCGCCGACTATCAACATCTTCAATCAGGATCCGGCCTGCGATCTGGACTACTGCGCCAACACCGCGCGGGAGATGAAGATCGACGTCGCGCTGAAGAACTCGTTCGGGTTCGGCGGCACGAACGGCACGCTGGTCTTCAAGCGCGCCTGATCGCCCGATAGTTGGTGACGCGTCAGTCAACGGCGCCGGCTGTGCCGGCGCTTTCCCCTGAATCGGTCCAGCCCGGCGGAGCGCCGCAGCGGATTGCGCTGCGGCGCTCCGTCGCCGTCTGGGCTGCGTTAGGGGTTTTCGTTCTGACGGCGACATCGGCCGTCTTTGCTTGTCTCGCGTCGCACCTGGGCACGTGGCAGGCCGTTCCGTTGACGCTCGCCGCGTGGGCATGGCTCGCGCTTTGCGCGCTTCGGTACGAGCGCGCGCAGCCTGTCGCGTTGAAAATCGGGCCGGACGGATTGTCTGTCTCGGGCCGGACGGGTGCGCTGCTGGCGCAGGGGCGTATTGCCGGATGTTCGCAGTGGAGCGGCCGCTTGCTGATTCTTGCGCTGATGCCGGAACGGGGCCGCACGCGTACGGTACTGCTTGCCGCCGACGCGCTCCCGGCGCCGGTTTTCCGGGAACTGGCCGTGCTGGGCCGACGTGGCGCCGGCGCCTGACTGTAACGACTGTAACCGCTGTTACCGGCGTAACGTGCCCTCATGACGGGAACGCTACAATGGTGCCCCGCTATGCGCCCTATAGTTAACGGATTTATCAGGTGAGCGAAAAAGAAATTGATCAGGTGCTGGTCGAACGCGTCCAGAAGGGCGACAAGGCCGCGTTCGAGCTACTGGTCTCCAAATACCACCGCAAGATTCTCCGGCTGATCTCGCGTCTCGTGCGGGATCCCGCCGAGGTAGAAGACGTCGCTCAGGACGCCTTTATCAAGGCGTACCGGGCGTTGCCGCAGTTTCGCGGCGAATCGGCCTTTTATACGTGGTTGTACCGGATTGCCGTGAACACGGCAAAGAACTACCTTGCGACCCAAGGACGACGCGCGCCGACCTCGACCGAAGCAGATGCTGAAGAAGCTGAAACTTTCTCGGACGCGGACCAACTAAGGGATATCAACACGCCTGAGTCGATGTTGATGAGCAAGCAGATCGCTGAGACGGTCAATGCTGCGATGGCGGTTTTACCGGAAGAGTTGCGCACCGCCATTACTCTTCGTGAAATTGAAGGTTTGAGTTACGAGGAAATCGCTGAGATGATGGGTTGCCCAATCGGCACAGTCAGATCGCGAATTTTCCGCGCTCGCGAAGCCATTGCGGCAAAATTGCGTCCGTTGCTTGACACACCCGAAGGCAAGCGCTGGTAAACCACCAGCGCTGCTAGATGGGGCGCGGGTGCAATATCTGGATTAGTGGTGTCACTACGGGGTATTTGTAAGATGGGGAGCATCATGGGGTCGGTCTCGATGCAATCGCAAGCCAGCTCGCGCGGCGAGCGTCTGTCCGCTTTTGTCGACGGTCAGCTGTTCGGCGAAGAGCATCTGAATCTGGACACGTTTATTTCTGGGCTGAACGGCGAGGATCGCGCCGCCTGGTCGAGCTATCACCTGATCGGCGACGCATTGCGTTCCGACGATCTGGCGGTCAGCCCGGCGGCGAGCAGCGCGTTTCTCAGCGGTTTCGCCGCGCGCCTCGACAACGAACCGCACGTGCTGGCGCCCGCCGCCATGCCGGTTGCGCGTCGTTTGCTGGCGTTGCGTCGCCGGGTCGTGCCGGCGTTTGCCGTCGCGGCTGCGGCTGCCACGCTGACGTGGATCGTCGTGCCGCAGCTGCAAGGTGTGCCGGGCGGTCCGGGCGCGTCGCAAATCGCGTCGGTTCAGCATGGCGACTCGCTGCAACGCGTGGCCATGGCGCCGGCTGCGGTCCAGCCGGTCGCGCAAGACGCCAACATCATTCGCGACGCCAGTCTCGACCAGTATCTGGAAGCTCACCAGCAATTCGCGCAACAACCGGTCATGCCGGGCTCGATGCCGCTGATTCGCGCTGCCGCCGTTTCTACGCAAGGCCAATAGTTTGATGCAGACTCCGCGGTTGAATAAAACGACTATCTGGGGGCGGCTGCCGGCATTTCTGTTCTGCGCAGCCGTATTGTTGTCCGCTACACCGCGGGTCTTTGCACAAACTGACGACCCGCTCGTTGCCCGTCGCACGGCCGCGGATCTGCTCGATCGCATCCATCAGGCTGCGCAACAGCAGAATTACGAGGGCGCGTTCGTCTACCAGCGCGGCAATTTCGTTCAGACGTCGCGGATCGCGCACTACGCGACCCGTGCGGACGGTGAATTCGAGCAACTCGAAAGCCTCGACGGCAAGCCGCGAAAAATGCTGCGTCATAACGACGAGCTCTACACGTTCGTGCCGGAGCGGCACTTGTGCGTCGTCGAGAAGCGTCAGAATAAGGATTCATTTCCAGCGCTGCTGGCCGTGAGCGGCGAGCAGGTGCTATCGGTTTACGAGCCCAAGCTGCTCGGCGACGACCGCGTCGCGGGCGTCGACAGTCAGGTGATCGAACTCGATCCGAAAGACGCGTATCGCTTTGCGTACAAGCTGTGGGCCGACAAGAAAACCGGCCTGCTGCTGCGTGCCCAGACGCTTGACCCGAATGGTCAGGTGCTCGAGCAACTGTCGTTTTCCCAGATTCGCATCGGCGTGCCGGTCGACAAGGCCGGCATCGTCAACGGTATTCGTAATACGGCGGGGTGGACCGTGGTGCGTCCGCCGGTCGAGCCGGTCGACATGGCCGCGCAAGGCTGGCAGATCACGCCGACGGTGCCGGGCTTCCGCAAGATTCGTGAACTGCGCCGTCCCATGGCCGCGCGCGATCCGGGTCAGCCGACCATTCCGGTGGACCAGGCGGTGTTCTCCGACGGCCTCGCAGCCATTTCGGTATTCGTCGAGCCGGTCGAAAACAACACGCGCAAGGAAGGCGCGGGCAGCAGCGGCGCTACGCACGTGCTCGTCAAGCGTCGCGGCGACTTCTGGATTACTCTGCTTGGTGAAGTGCCCCAGGCCACATTGCAGCAATTTGCGTCTGCCATAGAATACAAAGCTCCGAAGTAATCCTCCGAATCCTGAATCCCTCGGCTTGCTACGATATGACGACTTTCTCGGTGCGCAAATTCCTCGCGGCCGCGGTGGTGGCGGCTTGTTTGCCGCTCGTACCGCATACGGCGTCGGCGGCTCCGGCCGCCAATCTGCCCGACTTCACTGATCTGGTCGACAAGGTCGGCCCGGCGGTCGTCAACATTCGCACGACTACACGCGTGTCGAACAGCGGTGCTCGCGGCGGTTTGCCGCCGGGTATGGACGACGGCGACATGTCGGAGTTTTTCCGGCGCTTCTTCGGCATTCCGTTGCCGCAGTCGCCGCAATCGCCCGGTGCGCCCGGTTCGCCGCGTGGCGGCGACAACGGCGGCAGTGGCGGCAGCCAGGACTTGCCGGATAACAGCGATGCCGAGCAGAACAGCGGCGTCGGCTCGGGCTTCATTCTGTCGGCGGACGGCTACGTGATGACCAACGCGCACGTCATCGACGACGCGGACACCATTTACGTCACACTCACCGACAAGCGCGAGTTCAAGGCGAAGCTGATCGGCGTGGACGATCGGACCGACGTCGCCGTCGTGAAGATCAGCGCCGCCAATCTGCCGACCATCACGATCGGCGACTCGAACAAGGTGCGCGTGGGCGAGTGGGTCGTGGCGATCGGTTCGCCGTTCGGTCTTGAGAACACGGTGACGGCCGGCATCGTCAGCGCCAAGGGGCGCGATACGGGCGATTATCTGCCGTTCATCCAGACCGACGTGGCCGTCAATCCGGGCAATTCGGGCGGTCCGCTGATCAACATGCAGGGCGAGGTGATCGGCATCAACTCGCAGATCTACAGCCGCACGGGCGGTTTCATGGGCATCTCGTTCGCGATTCCGATCGACGAAGCCATGCGCGTGGCCGATCAGCTGAAGGCGTCGGGTAAGGTCGTGCGCGGGCGGATCGCGGTAGCGATCGGCGAAGTGACCAAAGACGTGGCCGACTCGCTCGGCCTGCCGAAGGCGCAGGGCGCGCTGGTCAGCAGCGTCGAACCGGGTGGCCCGGCAGACAAAGCCGGCGTGCAGCCGGGCGACATCATCCTGAAGTTCAACGGCCATTCGGTCGACACTGCAACGGACCTGCCGCGCATGGTCGGCGACACCAAGCCGGGCACCAAGTCGACGATCACGATCTGGCGCAAGGGCCAGACGCGCGATCTGCCGGTGACGATCGCCGAGATGCAGCCGGACAAATCGGCCAAGGCGGATCAGAAGAAACCGCAACCGCCAAAGCAGCGCGCCACCAACGCGCTGGGCGTGGCCGTCAGTGATATCCCCGCCGACCAGCTGAAGGCGTTGAAGCTGCGCAACGGCGTGCAGATCGACGCCGCGGACGGTCCCGCAGCGCGCGTCGGCTTGCAGAAGGGCGACATCATCCTGCGGGTGGGCGATACGGACATCACCAGTGCGAAGCAGTTCGACGAGGTGAGTTCGCACCTCGATCCGCAGAAGATGGTCGCGCTGCTGGTTCGCCGCGGCGAGAACACGCAGTTCGTGCCGGTCCGGCCGCGCAGCGTCCAGAAATGACGAAGGCGGCGCCGCTCACGCTCTACGGGCGCGCGTGGTGCCACCTTTGCGACGACCTGCGTGCCGCGCTCGAGCCGTTGCTGGCCGAATTCGGCGCGCAGGTCCAGGTGATCGACGTCGACACCGATCCCTTGCTGGAAGCCCGTTACAACGAACTGGTGCCGGTTCTGGTCTGCGACGGCGTCGAACTGTGTCACTATCGCCTCGACGAAGCGCGGGTTCGTGCCGCGCTCGCCGCACGGGTTGGGGCCAGGCCCTGAGTTCGACTCAAGGGTTCGAACACAGCGCCAACGCCGCGCCGTTCACATCGAGCTTCACGTCTCTCCTGTCGACCCGAGTTGTCGCCTTAGCGCCTTACTCTGGTCCCATGCAACCCGGTTGCTGAGCCGTCTTTTCCGCCCGAGCTTCGCAAGATGCGCCGAGCGATAGCCTTTTCGGCTAAAATAGATAGGTTTTTCACCTACTTACAAGGCGTGCTCCGCTATTGTCCGAGCGCGCCTTTTTTGCTTGATCGGCACTGAATGGATCATATTCGTAACTTCTCGATCATTGCGCACATCGACCATGGCAAGTCGACGCTCGCCGATCGCATCATCCAGATTTGCGGCGGCCTGTCCGACCGCGAGATGGAATCTCAAGTGCTCGATTCGATGGATCTCGAACGCGAGCGCGGCATCACCATCAAGGCACAAACCGCCGCACTGACATACAAAGCCCGTGACGGGCAAGTCTACAACCTGAACATGATCGACACGCCGGGCCACGTCGACTTCTCGTACGAAGTCAGCCGCTCGCTGTCTGCATGCGAAGGCGCGCTGCTGGTCGTGGACGCGAGCCAGGGCGTGGAAGCGCAAACCGTGGCCAACTGCTACACGGCGATCGAGCTTGGCGTCGACGTGATTCCGGTGCTCAACAAGATCGATCTGCCGGCCGCGAACCCTGAAAACGCGATCGCCGAAATCGAAGACGTGATCGGCATCGACGCGACCGACGCCACGCATTGCAGCGCCAAGACCGGCCTCGGCGTCGAAGACGTGCTCGAAGCGCTGATCGCCAAAGTGCCGCCGCCCAAGGGCGACCCGGAAGCGCCGTTGCAGGCGCTGATCATCGACTCGTGGTTCGACAACTACGTCGGCGTCGTGATGCTGGTGCGTATCGTCAACGGCACGCTGCGTCCCAAGGACAAGATCCGCATGATGGCGACCGGCGCGCAGTATCCGGTCGAACATGTCGGCGTGTTCACGCCGAAGTCGAAGAATCTCGAATCGCTGTCGGCCGGGCAGGTGGGTTTCATCATCGCCGGCATCAAGGAATTGGCTGCGGCGAAGGTGGGCGACACCGTCACGCTCGTGAACCGTCCGGCCGCCGAGCCGCTGCCGGGTTTCAAGGAAGTGAAGCCGCAGGTGTTCGCCGGTCTCTATCCGGTCGAAGCAAACCAGTACGACGCGCTGCGCGATTCGCTCGAAAAGCTGAAGCTGAACGACGCCTCGCTAATGTACGAGCCGGAGGTGTCGCAGGCGCTTGGCTTCGGTTTCCGTTGCGGTTTCCTCGGTCTGTTGCATATGGAGATCGTGCAGGAACGGCTGGAGCGCGAGTTCGACATGGACCTGATCACCACGGCGCCGACCGTGGTGTACGAAGTCCTGCAGCGCGACGGCACGACCATCATGGTCGAGAATCCGGCCAAGATGCCGGAGCCGTCGAAGATCGAAGAGGTGCGCGAACCGATCGTCACCGTGAACCTGTACATGCCGCAAGACTACGTCGGCTCGGTGATCACGCTGTGCACGCAAAAGCGCGGCACGCAGATCAACATGCAGTATCACGGCCGTCAGGTGCAGTTGACCTACGAAATCCCGATGGGCGAAGTCGTGCTCGATTTCTTCGATCGTCTGAAGTCGATCTCGCGCGGCTATGCGTCGATGGATTACGAGTTCAAGGAATACCGCGCGGCAGACGTCGTGAAGGTCGACATGCTGATCAACGGCGACAAGGTGGACGCGCTGTCGGTCATCGTGCACCGCTCGCAAAGCCAGTACCGCGGCCGTGAAGTGGCGTCGAAAATGCGTGAACTGATTCCGCGCCAAATGTACGACGTGGCGATTCAGGCCACCATCGGCGCGAATATTATTGCGCGCGAGAACATTAAAGCGTTGCGTAAGAACGTGCTGGCAAAATGCTACGGCGGCGATATCTCGCGTAAGAAGAAGCTGCTGGAAAAGCAAAAGGCAGGCAAGAAGCGAATGAAGCAGGTGGGATCGGTCGAGATTCCGCAAGAGGCTTTCCTCGCGATCCTGCGTGTCGAAGACAAATAAGACGAACAACGAAGACGAACAACGGAACTTTATGAATTTTGCGCTGATTCTTTTTGTGCTCGTCATTTTGACGGGCGTCGCATGGGTCGCAGACAAACTGGTTTTCATGCCGCAACGGCGCCGCGCGGCGGAAGCCGCGGTCGCCGAGTTCGACCGCCAGCAGGCACGCATCGGCGAGCGTTTCGCCGACGAAAACGCGGCGCAAACGCGCGCGCGTCTGCGTGACGACAAGCTGCGCCAGCCGTGGTGGCTCGAGTATTCGGCGAGCTTTTTCCCGGTGATTCTGGTGGTGTTCGTGGTGCGCTCGTTCGTGGTCGAGCCGTTCAAGATTCCTTCCGGTTCGATGGTGCCGACGCTGCTGGTGGGCGACTTCATTCTCGTGAATAAATTCGACTACGGCATCCGTCTACCGATTACCAACACGAAGATCACCGAAGGCCGTCCGCTGCAACGCGGCGACGTGGTGGTGTTCCGTTACCCGAAAGACGAATCGGTCGACTACATCAAGCGCGTGATCGGCTTGCCGGGCGACACCGTCGCGTATCAGGACAAGCAGCTCACGATCAACGGCAAGCCGGTGCCGGAAACGCCGCTGCCCGATTATCTCGACGACGAACGCATGGGTTACGCGAAACAGTTCGAAGAGGATCTCGACGGCCGCAAGAACGCGATTCTGAACAATCCCGCCGTGCCGCCGTTCATCGTCGGCGCCGAAGATTATCCGTATCGCGACAACTGCACGTACAACGCACGCGGCGTGATCTGCAAGGTGCCGCCGGGCAACTACTTCATGATGGGCGACAACCGCGACAACAGCGCGGATAGCCGCTACTGGGGTTTCGCGCCTGACAAGAATGTCGTCGGCCGGGCGTTTTTCATCTGGATGAACTTCAGCAATCTGAAACGCATCGGCACGTTCAACTGAGTTCGTGTGCATTGATTGCACGACACGCCGCGTGGTTGACTCGCAGTTGGCCTTCACCAGGCCACGTGAGCCGCGGCGTGTTATCACGCTACTTTAAGATCCCGCGGTAACGTCGCTTCACCACGCTTTTTCCGCTGGCCGCCCCGCGTTTTCGCCGGGTCTGGCGCCCGCGTTATACTCTGCCCATGCCCCTATCTCCGTTGGAAAGCCGTCTGCGCTACGAATTTCGCAATGCGGAATTGTTGCGCCAGGCTTTAACGCACCGCAGTCACAGTTCCACGCATAATGAACGGCTCGAGTTTCTCGGCGATTCTGTTCTAAATTGCGCGGTGGCCGCGCTTTTGTTCCAACGTTTCGGCAAACTGGACGAGGGCGACCTGTCGCGCGTCCGTGCCAATCTGGTCAAACAGCAGTCGCTTTACGAAATTGCTCAAGCCCTGAATATTTCAGAAGGCTTGCGGCTTGGAGAAGGCGAGTTGCGTAGCGGCGGCTTCCGCCGGCCCTCTATCCTCGCTGACACGCTCGAAGCGGTGCTGGGCGCAGTGTTCCTCGACGGCGGCTTCGACGCCGCCCAGACGGTCATCAAGCGCCTTTACGTGCCGATTCTGGATCACATCGACCCGCGCACGCTGGGCAAGGATGCCAAGACGCTGCTGCAGGAGTATCTGCAAGGCCACAAGATCGCGCTGCCGACTTATACGGTCGTCGCGACGCATGGTGCGGCGCACAATCAGCAATTCGAAGTCGAATGCACGGTGCCTAAGCTGGAGGTGAAAGTCTCCGGTTCCGGCGCCAGCCGTCGCGCGGCAGAGCAGGCGGCGGCCAAGAAAGCGCTCGACGAGGTCATGGCTGCGGCGCCCGCCGTGGTCGCCAAGCCCAAGCGCTCGAAAGGCGCTCGCGCGGCGAAGCACGCCGAGCCGGAGATCGTGCCCGGTGTAACGGGCGTGCAAGCCGCGCTGGATTTGCGTAGTCCGGATCGCAAGAGCGAGCGCGGAGCGGGACGCGGTGAATCGCGCGCACAGGCTGCCGCGGCGGAACCGATGCCAGAACGCCCCGCGTTCGCGGCCGCACTCGCGCCGCTGGCGGTGATTCGCGCCGCGCACGTGGAGTACAGCGGACAGGACAAAGCCGAGCGCGCCGAGAAGGCAGACAAGACGGCCGCTGACGCGAGCGACAGACCGGCAGACAAAACTGCCGAGAAGGGTGAAGCCAGGCAGCCGGACACGAAGCCCGCCGACGCCAAACTCGCCCAGGCGAAATCTGCCGAAGCCAAACCCGACGTGCAGCCGGAAGGCAAGCCGGAAGCTAGGCCAGAAACCGCAGCCGTCCGTAGCGTCGACAAACACCGCGGCCGCGAGGCGACCCCCGGTTCTGTCGCGCCCGTGCCGAGCGCAGCGGCGGCGCCGACCGAACACGAACCCGGCGTAGCCGACGCGGTGCAAACGCGCGTCGCCGACGCGGGCCATTGATTGCCATCGGCGCGCCATTCCCGCGCGTCGAGCCGAACTTGCCGTAGCCCAATATGAACACTCCCACTCCCCCTGGTTTCCGCTGCGGCATGGTCGCGATCGTCGGCCGTCCCAATGTCGGCAAATCCACGCTCATGAATGCGCTGGTCGGCCAGAAAGTCAGTATCACGTCGCGCAAGGCGCAGACCACGCGCCATCGCATCACGGGCATCCACACGCTCGAAGACGCGCAATACATTTTCGTCGACACGCCGGGTTTTCAGACCAAGCACAGCGGCGCGCTAAACCGTTCGCTGAATCGCGCGGTCACGTCCACTCTGACTTCCGTCGACGCGATCCTGTTCGTGATCGAAGCCGGCCGTTTCGGCCCGGACGATCAGAAGGTGCTCGACCTGATCCCGCCGTCGGTGCCCACGCTGCTGATCGCGAACAAGCTCGATCGCGTGACCGATAAGGATTCGCTGTTTCCGTTCATGCAGCAGGTGAGCACGCTGCACAAGTTCGCCGAAATCGTGCCGCTGTCGGCGAAACATCCCGACGACATCAAACGTCTGATGGCGACCGTCAAGCCGTTCCTGCCGGAAGGCGCGCCGATCTACGGCGAAGACGACCTGACCGATCGCAGCGAGCGCTTCCTGGCCGCTGAAATCCTGCGCGAAAAAGTGTTTCGCTGGACCGGCGACGAACTGCCGTACACGAGCACCGTGCTGATCGACAAGTTCGAAACCGAGGGGCGTCTGCGCCGCATTTTCGCGACCATCATGGTCGACCGCGACACGCATAAGGCGATGATCATCGGCCAGAAGGGCGCCAAGCTGAAACAGATCAGCACTGAAGCGCGCCTCGATATGGAAAAGCTGTTCGACGGTCCGGTGTATCTGGAAACCTTCATCAAGGTGAAGAGCGGCTGGGCCGACAACGAAGCCGGACTTCGTGCGTATGGGTACGAATGACGCGTGGATGACGCTGAATTCCGACGCGGACCCGGACGATTCGGAGCCGGCCGCGCCGGCACGCGAGCCGTCCAAATCCGCGCGTAGCACCCGAAAAACTTCATCGACTAAAAGCGCGCAGGGCGCCGAGGGCGAGTCGCGTAAAACGCCAACTCGCCGCGCGCCGCGCACCTCCGCGTCCGACTACCGGATCGCGGAGCAGCCCGCCTTCGTTCTCCATAGCTATCCGTATCGCGAGACCAGTCTGATCATCGACGTGCTCTCGCGCGATCACGGCCGTCTCGCGCTCGTCGCGAAGGGCGCCAAGCGTCCGCACTCCGCGCTGCGCGGCGTGTTGCAGACGTTCCAGCCGCTCGCGCTGTCGTGGTCGGGCAAATCCGACGTGCGTACGCTGACCGGCGCCGAATGGGTCGGCGGCATGTTGCCGCTGGCCGGCGACGCGCTCCTGTGCGGCTTTTACGTGAACGAACTGCTGGTCAAGTTCTGCGCGCGCGAAGATCCGCATCCGCAACTGTTCCATCACTACGTCGTTACGATGACCCGTCTCGCGCACGACGAACCGCCCGTGCAGGTGCTGCGTTCGTTCGAGCGCGTGCTGCTGCGCGAAACCGGCTACGCGATGGCGCTGGATCGCACCGTCGCGCGCAAAGCGGTGCTGGCCGAAGGCCGCTACGTGTTCGATCCGGAGCGCGGCGTGCGCGAAGCCTCCGACGATCTGCCGGCGCTTTGGCCGGTGGTCGCGGGTCAAACCTTGCTCGACATGGAGCAGGACGATTACCATCGAGCGCAGACCGTGGCGCAAAGCAAAACGCTGATGCGCTTTCTGCTCAACACTTACCTTGGCGGCACGCCGCTCGCGACGCGCCAGATCCTGATCGACTTGCAGAACTTATGAGCTTCTTTCTTACGTCGCCGAATGTGATTGATCTGGGCGTGAATATCGATCACGTCGCCACGCTGCGCAACGCGCGCGGCACCTCGTATCCCGATCCGATTCGCGCCGCGCTGATGGCCGAAGAGGCCGGTGCGGACGTCATCACGCTGCATCTGCGTGAAGACCGCCGCCATATCGTCGACGCCGACGTGCGCAAGCTGCGCCCGCTCCTGAAGACGCGCATGAATCTCGAATGCGCGGTCACGCAGGAAATGCTCGACATCGCCTGTGAAGTGCAGCCTCACGACGTGTGCCTCGTGCCGGAAAAGCGTCAGGAACTGACCACGGAAGGCGGACTCGACGTCGCCGGCCAGTTCGAAGCCGTGCGCGCCGCGTGCAAGCAACTTGCCGACGCGAACTCGCGCGTGTCGCTCTTCATCGATCCGGACGAAACGCAGATTCGCGCCGCGCACGAAGCCGGCGCGCCGGTGATCGAACTGCACACCGGCCGCTACGCCGAAGCCAACGATCCCGCAGAACAGCAGCGTGAATTCGAGCGCGTGGTGCGCGCCGTCGAATTCGGCAGGACGCTCGGCATCAAGGTCAATGCCGGCCACGGTCTGCACTACACGAACGTGCAGCAGATCGCCGCGATCGAGGGCATCGACGAACTGAATATTGGCCACGCGATCGTCGCGCACGCGATCTTCGCCGGCTGGGATAACGCAGTGCGCGAGATGAAGGCGATCATGGTCGCCGCGCGTCTCGGCGCGCGCGCGTAGTACGGCGGCCCGCCCATGGCAATCTACGGCATCGGCACGGACATCGTCCAGGTCAGCCGCGTAGCCGCGGTCATGACGCGCACCAACGGCCGCTTCGCCGAAAAGGTGCTCGGTCCGGACGAACTGCGTGTCTATCACGCGCGTCATGCGCGTTCGGCGGCGCGTGGTCTCGCGTTTCTCGCCACGCGGTTCTCGGCGAAAGAAGCGTTTTCGAAAGCGATCGGCCTCGGCATGCATTGGCCGATGACCTGGCGCGCACTGCAAACGCTCAACAAGCCGAGCGGCGAACCTATGGTGGTCGCGTCCGGCGAACTGGCCGAGTGGCTCGACGCGCGCGGCATCACGGCGCGCGTGACGATCAGCGACGAACGTGACTACGCGGTGTCGTTCGTGATTGCCGAAACCGCGCAAGCGGGTGCGCCCGACGCCGCCGCCGAATAAAAAATACCTTGAACGCGGCAAGAGCCTGCCGCGTCTCTCCTTGCAAAAGCTTTTTTCCAACGCAAATCGATGAAAACCATTCCCGGACCGGTGATGCTCGACGTGGTCGGCACAACGCTGAACGACGACGACAAGCGCCGCCTTGCCCATCCGATGACGGGCGGCGTGATCCTGTTCGCGCGCCACTATGAGAGCCGCGCGCAACTGATTGCGCTGACCGATTCGATCCGCGGCATTCGCGACGATCTGCTGATCGCCGTCGATCACGAAGGCGGGCGCGTGCAGCGCTTTCGCACCGACGGTTTCACCGTGCTGCCCGCAATGGGCAAGCTCGGCACGTTGTGGGACAGCGATGTGCTGCACGCGACCAAAGTGACGACGGCCATCGGCTATATCCTCGCGACGGAACTGCGCGCGTGCGGCATCGACATGAGCTTTACGCCGGTACTCGATCTGAACTACGGCCAATCGCAGGTGATCGGCGACCGCTCGTTCCACCGCGATGCGCGCGTGGTGGCATTGCTTGCCAAGAGCCTGAACCACGGGCTCGCGCTGGCCGGCATGAGCAATTGCGGCAAGCATTTCCCGGGGCACGGTTTCGCACAGGCGGATTCGCATGTCGCCATGCCGGTTGACGACCGTCCGCTCGAGGCGATTCTGCGCGACGACGTGGCGCCGTACGACTGGCTCGGCCTGTCGTTGGGGTCGGTGATTCCCGCGCATGTGATCTATCCGCAGGTCGATTCGAAACCGGCGGGTTTCTCGCGTGTCTGGCTGCAAGACATTTTGCGCGGCAAGCTGCGCTTCGAAGGCGCGATTTTCAGCGATGATCTGTCGATGGAAGCCGCGCGTCAGGGCGGCACCTTGACCGAAGGCGCCACCGCCGCGCTGCAGGCCGGTTGCGACATGGTGCTGATCTGCAATCAGCCGGACGAAGCGGAGAAGGTGCTGGATGCGCTGCGCTTCACGCCGTCGAAGGAATCGCAGCGGCGCTTGCAGCGCATGCGGCCGCGCGGCAAGGCGTTGAAGTGGAGCAAGCTGGTTGCCGATCCGCAATATCTGCAAGCGCAGGCGCTGCTGCGTAGCGCATTTGCATAGGGCAGCGTAGCCACACGGCAAGCGCCGCAAGAAAAAACGGCGCCTTCGTATATGAAGGCGCCGTTTTTTCTTGCTCAAAGCGAACCGCAAACGATCGCTGCCGCTGCTAGTTCAAACGCATGCGCTGCAGCTTGTTGTACAGCGTCTTCGGACTGATCCCCAGCAGCGACGCCGCCCGGTGACGCGTGCCGCCGACGGCATCGAGCGTGGCGCGAATCAGCATTTCCTCGACGTCCGCGAGCGGTGTGCCCACGGTGACCTGCACGCGGCTGCCGTTCAGATCGCGGCCATTCGCCGAGCCGGCCTCGTCGGCGCGCAACGACTCCAGCACGTCGCCAGACGCGTGATACGCGCGCCGCACACGCTCCTGCAGCTCACGCACATTGCCTGGCCATTCATAAGCGAGGCACTCGCGCAGGAAATTCGGCGCGACCTGCTTGGCGACCTCCGCCGTGCCGCGCGTCAAGCCTTCGTGATTCAACTCGTCTACGACCGCCTGGGCGATCAACGCCGGATCCTCACCGCGTTCGCGCAGCGGCGGCAACGTGACGGCGGCGGCTTCGAGGCGCAGCGACAGGTCTTCGTGCAGGCTGCCGTCGGCTACCGCCGCGCGCGGCGCCTTCCGCGTCGACGCGATCAGACGGAAGTCCGTCACCACTTGATTCGTGCCGCCGACCCGCATGAAGGTCTGCGAGTCGAGCGCGCGCAGCAGGGCTTCCTGCTGGGCGCGCGGCAATTCGGCGATTTCCTCGATGAACAGCGTGCCGCCGCTCGCCTGTTCGAACAGGCCCGGTTCGCGCTGCTCGGCGCCATTGAACGCACCGCGTTCGTGACCGAATAGCTGGCTTTCGAGCGAGCGTTGCGCGACCGCGCTGTTCGCGCTCCGGCAGTCGAGCGTGATGAATGGACCTTTGCGGCGCCGGCTCATGTCGTGCATGGTGCGCGCCGCGATTTGCTTGCCGGTGCCGGTTTCGCCGGAAATCAGCACGGCGGCTTCAGTCGGCGCGATATGTTCGATCGTGTCATAGACGTGCTGGATCGCACCGCTGCGGCCGAGCATCGAGCCGAAACGGCCGAGTTGACGCAGCGACGCGCGTAGCGTTTGCACTTCCTCGGTCAGCTCGTAGGGGCGCGGGATGCGCGCGAGCAAGCTGCGCAAACGGGGAATGTTGACCGGCTTGAGCAGGTAATCCCAGATGCCGTGGCGCAAACCTTCGATCGCGCTTTCCACCGTCGCATTGCCGGTCATCACGATCACGGGCAGGGCGCCACCGGGCGGATGAGCGGGCAGATGCTGCAGCAGGTCGAGCCCGCTGCCGTCCGGCAGGTTCAGGTCGACCAGCACGACGTCGGGAATGAAGCGCGCCAATGCGGCTCGGGCCTCCGCGATCGTCGTCGCGGTGTCGACGGAAAAGCCGTCGGCCGCGAGGATGGCCGACAGGCCTGACAGGCTATTAGGATCGTCTTCAACAATCAGGGCGTGTGGCATGGCGAGCGCAATTTTTAGATGAATGGAATACCCGATGCGCTGCGCCGATACGTTGGCGCGCGGTACGAGCGCAATGCTGGCCGTTACTGTCGGTCGGATGCCGAGTCGGATCCTGTGCCGCATGCGTAGCCCCGGCCAGCGCGGTCGCGATACGGGAGCGACCGGCTGACATAGGCGGACCGGCCGGAGCGCACACCAGGCACGGCACCGGCACACCGGCGGCGATTCGACTCAAGCGGTTCGGGTCCTTTGCATGATTAAATTGAGTGCCAGTCCCAACGTTTTTAAGCTTGGAACCGGCGCCTGTATTTCCTTCACTCCGGCTGTCAGAAATCCCGATTGCTGTCGAAGAAACGCCGCACTTCGCGTTCCGCCTCTTCGCGCGTCTTGCCGTAACGCTCCTGAATCAAACCGGCGAGTTTGTCGGCACGGCCTTCGGCCTTGGTCAATTCGTCGTCGGTCAACTCCCCCCAAGCGGTCTTGGCCTTGCCAACCATTTGCTTCCACTTGCCTTCAGCGATGTCGTTATTCATGCCGCATCTCCAGAGTTGAAGAAGATAAAGCCCTATTGGCTGTATCCAGAGATAAGCATGGACTGTGCCACGACTATTTATATAGACTTATCAATGGTTTGCTCGACGGCATACGGGAAAATTTGAGTGCGCGGTGTGGCAATTTCGAGAAGACTGCCGGTAAAGTTTTCCTTAACCATACACGGCGGCGCAAAAAAGAAAAAGCGCCCAAATTGGGCGCTTTTTTTGCCATTTTTTTCGCAGCGCCCCAGTGGGGGCGCCGGATTCAGGCGAGCAGGGCGCTTAAGCGCGGCTGCGGTACTCGTGCGTACGCGTGTCGATTTCGATCTTGTCGCCGATGTTGCAGAAGAGCGGCACTTGCAGTTCGAAACCGGTGTTCAGCTTGGCGTTCTTCAACACCTTGCCCGACGACGTGTCGCCCTTGACAGCCGGTTCCGTGTAGATGATTTCGCGGACCAGCGTGGTCGGCAGTTCGACCGAAATGGCTTTCTCGTTGTAGAACACGACTTCGCAAGCCATGCCGTCTTCGAGGTAATGAAGGGCGTCGCCCATCATTTCGCCTTCGACCTCGAACTGGTTGTAGTCGGCGTCCATGAACACGTACATCGGGTCAGCGAAGTACGAGTACGTGACTTCCTTGCGTTCCAGCACGACGACGTCGAACTTGTCGTCGGCCTTGTACACGCTTTCCATGCCTGCGCCGGTCAGCAGGTTCTTGAACTTCATCTTGACGACGGCGGAGTTGCGGCCCGATTTGTTGTATTCGGCCTTCTGCACAACCATTGCGTCTGCGCCGATCATCACGACGTTGCCGGTGCGGAGTTCCTGTGCGGTCTTCATAAAACTGTCCTGTACGAATTAAGTAGCTTCAACTTGTGCTCAACGGCATACGGCGCAAGCGGCTTCGGCGCTTTGCTCACTGCGTGCCGCACCGCCGAAGCGGCTTGGCGGGGGCGAGCGAGTCAAGCGTGGCCGGCTTGCCGCGGGGCGCGGCGGGAGCGCCGCAAACGCGCGGTCTCAGCCACTTCCAGCAATCCGTTACCTGCTTTTTTACCCTGTGCGGGCGTGTACACGAGTGGCGCCGATTCGCAACATGCGTCCCTTTTTTAACATTCCCCCCATCAAGCTTTGACTCAGGAGATGTCTGGCCTCTTTCGAAGCCAAGGTTGACGGGCCGCCAAAGCGAGTTGTTTGGATTGCGCCGCTGCGATCGGGCCGCGCTTGCGTCGTCGGCCGTTGGATAACCGCTTATTTTAACTGACTTTTTGCGAACAAGGCCAGATTTCCGGCAAGGTCGCCCACTTGAGCCAGTTCGCGGGCCCACGCCGCTGCGCGTTGCCTGAGCGCCGGCAGGTGACGCTGGAATTCCGTCCAGTCCGGCCGGCCCATGCCGTTCCAGGCGCGCCAGAAGCGCGCGAGCGCGTCGCGGGCGTCGGCGGGCAGGGTGCGCGCGTAGTGCGCGAGCGCGGCGTCGAGCTTTGGTAGATGGGCGTCGTCCGCCTGCGGGTAGATGTGCCAGACAAACGGTTTGGCGGCCCACTGGGCGCGCACGAACGAATCCTCGCCGCGCACGAAATTGAGGTCGCTCGCCCACAGCAGCGTGTCGTAGCCGGGCTGGTCGGTAAAGGCGAGAGCGTGTGCGCTGAGGTTGCCGCGCGCCGCATGCGAGCCGGCGCCGAATGCCGGGAGGTCGAAAAAGCGCGCTACCGAACCTGTAATGCGGCCTTCCGGCACGAGCAGGACGACCGGCTCCGCGCTGTCGCGCCATTGTTCGAGCAGGCTGTCGACGGCGGGGTTTTCGTAGGAGAACAGCGAGACGACGGTGGCGCTGGCAGGCGGCGGCGCGTGGCCGGTGGTTTGCCGCCACCATGCTTCGCGCGTGCTGGGCGACGCTTCAAAACCCGCGCGCGCGCCGTCGAGATGCCGTTCCTTCAGCACGCCGCCGGTGCCGGGGCCGAGTCCGGGAAAAAAAAACGTCTTGGTCAGCGGATAGCGCGGATGAGGCGACGGCCGCAGATGAAAATCCGCGACCCAGTCCTCGGCGCTCAGATATTCGAGGTTGAACCACACCGGCGTGCGCTCGCGCGCCGCCATCGCGGCGATATAGATGGGCGGCAGTTCGCAGCCGAACGCCTCGATCACGACGTCGGCCACTTCGAGCGTATCGCCCGCATGGGCCGGCTCGTGCCAATGTTCGACAACGACCCCGCCCACGGTCTGACGCGCATGGTCCAGCGTCAGCGACGGGCACAGCTTCTGGAACGCATGCAGGTCGTCGACGAACACGCGCACCTGCCAGCCGTGTTCGCTCGCGAGTTGACGCGCGAGGCGCCAGCACACGCCGATGTCGCCGAAATTGTCGATCACCGCGCAGAAGATATCGCAGGCGATTGCCGGGGGCGTGTCGGCGGCTTGCTCGGGTTGGGACGTAGCGGAAGACATGATGGCCTGGATCGCGGATTCGAACGGATGAGGGGAGCGAGGCAGTGCGAGCGATGCGACCGCGTTGCACTTCGCCGCAAGATGACGAAGCTGCCGCTGATGCGTGTCCCGATTCAAGCCGACAAGGTTCGGACGCGCGCGGAATGTTCTAAACTGGCGATTCTAAAGCACTCGTTCACGATTGCGCGCGCATGGCGCCCTCCGGTTCGCCACGGCGCGCGGCAACGGAGCAACGCTTCGCGAGACCGTCCCACCCGACCGATTCTGCATGACCGAACCCGAAGCAACCGACGTTTTCGAGCCGAAAAAAGTGCTCGCCCAACTGCCGCATCTGCCCGGCGTCTATCGCTATTACGATACGCACGGCGCCGTGCTTTACGTGGGCAAGGCGCGCGATCTGAAGAAGCGCGTCTCGAGCTACTTCACCAAGACGCTGCTGTCGCCGCGCATCGCGATGATGGTCACGCGCATTGCGCGCATCGAGACGACCGTCACGCGCTCCGAGGCCGAAGCGCTGCTGCTCGAAAACAACCTGATCAAGGCGCTCGCGCCGCGCTACAACATTCTGTTTCGCGACGACAAGTCGTATCCCTACCTCAAGCTGACCGGCCACAAGTTTCCGCGCATGGCGTATTACCGTGGCGCCGTGGATCGCAAGAATCAGTACTTCGGTCCGTTTCCGAGTGCGTGGGCGGTGCGCGAGAGCATCCAGATCCTGCAGCGCGTGTTCCAGTTGCGCACGTGCGAAGACTCCGTGTTCAACAACCGCACGCGGCCTTGTCTGCTGCATCAGATCGGCCGCTGTACGGCGCCGTGCGTGGCGGCGATCAATGAAGAGGATTACGCGCGCGACGTCGCCAACGCATCGCGCTTTCTGCTCGGCCGTCAGGGCGAGGTGATGAAGGAGCTCGAGCAGAAGATGCATGCCTTCGCGAGCGAGCTGAAGTTCGAACAGGCTGCGGCGGTGCGCAACCAGATGAGTTCGCTGTCGACGGTGCTGCATCAGCAGGCGATCGAAGTCGGCAGCGACAGCGACGTGGATATTCTCGCGGTCGTCGCGCTGGGCGGCCACGTGTGCGTGAATCTGGCGATGGTGCGCGGCGGCCGGCATCTCGGCGACAAGGCGTATTTCCCGGCGCACGTGGAAAGCGCGTTGACAGCCGACGAGGGCGGACTGGAAGAAGACGGCGCGCCGTTGGCCGATGTCGCGCTCGCGTCGAACCCGCTCGCGCAAGACAGTGTCATCGACGATGAAACGGCGGGGTTGGCCGATGCCAGTGACGCTCTTGCGCTCGCTCAAGAGATGCCGTCTGAAGACGAAGAGGACGAGGAGGACGCCGCCGACGAAGCCGCCGAAGCCGGCTCAGAACCCGCAAAGCCGCGCAAAGGTCGTGCTGCAACCGGTGGAATCGAATCCGAAGTCCTCGAAGCATTCATCGCCCAGCATTACCTGGGCAACCGCGTGCCGCCGGTGCTGGTGGTCAGCCACGCACCCGCCGATCGCGAACTGGTCGACGTGCTGATCGAGCAAGCCGGCCACAAGGTCACCGTGCTGCGCCAGCCGCAAGGGCAACGGCGCGCCTGGCTCGCGATGGCCGAACAGAACGCGCGGCTCGCGCTCGCGCGCCTGCTGTCGGAGCAGGGCTCGCAACAAGCCCGCACGCGCGCGCTGACGGACACGCTCGGCATGGAGTGCGACGATCTGGCGCATTTGCGTATCGAATGCTTCGACATCAGCCACACGATGGGTGAGGCGACCCAGGCTTCGTGCGTGGTGTATCACCATCACAAGATGCAGTCATCGGAATACCGCCGCTACAACATCACCGGCATTACGCCCGGCGACGACTATGCCGCGATGCGCCAGGTGCTCACGCGCCGCTACGAGAAGATGGTCGAGCAAGCCGCCGCGAACGCCGCCGACGAAGCCGCCGAGTTGCAGAGCGATGCGGCCGCCGATCCGTCGCTCACGCCGGACGCCGCGGAGCCGGTCGCGGCCGGCGGCATCCTGCCGACTATCGTGCTGATCGACGGCGGCAAGGGCCAGGTCGAAATCGCGCGTCAGGTGTTCACGGAACTGGGTCTCGATACCGGCATGCTGGTCGGCGTCGCGAAGGGCGAAGGGCGTAAGGTCGGCCTCGAGACCCTGATTTTCGCCGACGGCCGCGCGCCGCTCGAACTCGGCAAGGAAAGCGCCGCACTCATGCTGGTCGCGCAGATCCGCGACGAAGCGCACCGCTTCGCCATCACCGGCATGCGCGCGAAGCGCGCCAAGACGCGCCAGACCTCGCGGCTGGAAGAGCTGGAAGGCGTGGGCGCGAAGCGGCGTCAACGGTTGCTCGCGCGCTTTGGTGGATTGCGCGGCGTGGTTGCGGCCAGTGTCGAGGATCTGGCGAGCGTCGAAGGCATTTCGCAGGCGCTCGCGGAGCAGATTTACCGGCAATTGCACTGATGGCGGCGGTCGCGGCCGGCCGCTCAACCGCTTTCGAGCAGCGCCGCGGCGGCGCGCACGGCAACATCTGCGCGCTGCTTTGCCGCCGCTTTGCTTGTGGCAGGCCTTATGACACGGCACAATTGCATCTCCCTTGCCAGACGCTGCGCCTGCCCATGCCGTTTAATTTCCCGATTTTCCTGACCTGGCTGCGGATCGTCCTGATCCCGCTCGTCGTCGGTGTGTTCTATTTGCCCAACATGATGATGAGCCCCGCGCACCGCAATCTGGCGGCCGCGACCATCTTCATTCTGGCGGCGCTGACCGACTGGTTCGACGGCTATCTGGCGCGCAAGTGGAATCAGACCTCGGCATTTGGCGCGTTCCTCGATCCGGTCGCCGACAAGCTGATGGTGACCGCCGCGTTGCTGGTGCTCGTGCAACTCACGCGTATCGATTCTGCGATTGCGCTCGTGATCGTCGGGCGCGAAATCGCGATCTCGGCGTTGCGCGAATGGATGGCGCAGATCGGCGCGTCGAAGAGCGTCGCGGTGAATTCGCTCGGCAAGCTCAAGACCGTTTGCCAGATGGTGGCGATTCCCATGCTGCTGTTCTACGGCCCGCTGTCATTCGGCGGCGTGGTGATCGACACGCGCGTGTGGGGCCTGTGGCTCATCTATCTGGCCGCGTTCCTGACGATCTGGTCGATGCTCTACTACATGAAGCTCGCGTGGCCGCAGATCCGCGAACGGGGCGGCGTGGCCTGAGTTTTCGTCGTAGTGGAGCGCGTGCGGTGTATGTCCGAACTTCGCTGCCGCATGAGTGAAATTTGTTCGGTAAAAGAGATTCGCAAAAGGGGTTGACACGTTTCAGTCGTTTCTCCATAATCTCGTTTCTCCGATGCACGCAGTTCGAAACATCGGCGGCAGTAAGCGAGCATTTGCAGTAACAAGGCAGCAGATAGCACGGCAAAAGCAGCACAATGCGGGAGTAGCTCAGTTGGTAGAGCGCAACCTTGCCAAGGTTGAGGTCGCGAGTTCGAGCCTCGTCTCCCGCTCCAGATTTTTAAAGCAGCGCATTGTTTGGCAAGTGGAAGTGCAGCGCGTTGTGAAGCAGTTCAATGCGGGAGTAGCTCAGTTGGTAGAGCGCAACCTTGCCAAGGTTGAGGTCGCGAGTTCGAGCCTCGTCTCCCGCTCCATACATAAGGGGAAGCAACGCTTCCCTTTTTGTTTGGTGGCCCGGTTCTTCCGGTTGCCCGCCAGACAAAATCTGCGAATCTGTTGCTAGGTTCCAGTCCGCTTGCGGCGCGATAGCAAAGCGGTTATGCAGCGGCCTGCAAAGCCGTTTAGGCCGGTTCGACTCCGGCTCGCGCCTCCAGTAGTTGATGTGCCGAAAAGCCCCGCCAGTCGGGGCTTTTCTTTTTTCGGCGTCGGTTTCGCTGGCGAAGCGGCTGCGGGCGCTCGCGCGGTTGCAGGTTTCGATGCAAGGCCACAGAGTAGCGAGAGCACGTTGCCCACTTGCGATCATCAGCGCTTCGAGTGGGGGCGAACGATCGGTGCTGCGCGGCAGGTTCGACCACCGGCATCAAATGCTTATTTACCATTTGCCTTGCCCGCACTTTCACCTTCGTTTCATAGTCTCTCAAACCTGTTTGGCCCATCGTTGAATACACAGAACGATGCATTGAGCGCATTCGGCAATTACCATTAATGTAGCGTGTGCAATAGCATTCTCGCGTTCATAAGCATTGCTTGTCATCGATTCTTGATGGCAATCCTTTGTATAGCGAAAGCACGCGGCCGGGCACACTCGCGACAACTGCTGGAACATCGACTACACCGAATGGCATCCGAACAAGATGCATGCTTCGGAAAAGTGGAGCAGGCACTATCGGATGATGGATATGGAAACCGTCGAAGTGCCGGCGGGCAAGTTCCACGCGATCAAGGTCGAAGCGGAAGGCGACCGGGTCGCGCAACTCGAACCGGCGCAGACGGTCATGCAGGCCGTGCGGGTCCAGCAAGGCGATACGGCCATGGCCAATGGGTAAAGTCGGTAGATGAGTATTACGCCAGCAATGGCGTACGAAATGAGCGTTATACGAATGAGCTGGAGTCGTTTAAAAAAAGCGCTGAATAGCCGCCTCCCATGCAAATAAGCATCGGCAGATTTTTTCGTCCAGTAGAGCCCGCATTGCTTGCGGCTTTGTTTTTATACGGGCTGATTCTATGCGTTGCCGTTATCGTGGCGGATGCGGCGCACAATTCGTCCTGCACGTAATCGATCGGCCGGCGCGTTTTCGACTCCCGCGTCATTGCCTGTCCACACCGAGGCTGCATGTACCTACAACTCACCGGCACTCAAGTTCGCCTGCTCGGCTCGATGCATCTGTTTCCGGCGACAAGCCGCAGAACGCCGCCGTGGATCGCCGAGGCCTATGACTGGGCCGAGGCGCTCGTCTTCGAGTCCGATCCGCCGACGATCCTGCCGTTTCTAAAGGCCGACGGGCAGGGCAGCGCGGAGCAACTGCAGCCCTTGCTATCCGCCGACGCATGGCGGCAACTTCACGCGGCATGGCCCGCCGAAGGACCACTGGCGCCGCTCGCGGATCTGCGTCCGTGGGCTGCGCTGATCGTCGCGCCGACGCTGTTCCAGCAGGTCGTCGAAGGTGTCGAGCCGCGCATGCTGCGTTCGGCGATCACGCAGGCCAAACCTTATCGGTATCTCGAGACCGCGGAGGAGGTTGCGGCGGCGCTCGAATCGATTCCGCTCGATGCCGTCGGCGCGGCGCTCGGCCTGCTCATGGCCGATCTCGCCGAACCACAGCGCACGCTCGAGCGCATGCACGCGGCCTGGCTGAATGGCGACCTGCTCGCTGTGCATCGGATCGCTATCGAGTCGCCGATGTTCAATCTGCCGGGCATCCGGCATGCGATTCTCGACGCGCGCAATCGCGCATGGGCAGCTCGCCTGACCGGGTTGCTCACGCGACCGGAGCGCACGCTGGTGGTGGTCGGCGCGCTGCATCTGTGCGGTCCCGGCAATCTGATCGACTGTCTCGCGCAGCCTGTCGAACCGGTCTTCGCCAGCCCGTAACAGAGCCATAGCCGCACGAGCGTGTCAGGGCGATGCAACCAGCATCGGCGCGAACGGGGATCCGGCGCGCACACGAAATCGGCGGGAACTCTCGCGCCCCGGTTTTGCCCCGGCGTAAAGAACGTCGCTATACACTGCTTGCCAGCCACTTCAGCCACGCCGGCCGACCCAGGGAATACAACATGCATGTCCCACCGACGCCCAGTAACGAAAGCGCCCGTCTCGACACCCTGCGTGCGCTGCATATTCTCGATACGTCGCCGGAAGAGCGCTTTGATCGTCTGACCCGGCTCGCCAGGCGGCTCTTCAGTGTGCCCATCGCGCTCGTGAGTCTGGTCGACGCGGAACGTCAATGGTTCAAGTCATGCGTCGGCCTGAAGGCGAGCGAGACCTCGCGCGACGTATCGTTCTGCGCGCACGCGATTCTGGGCGACGAATCCTAATGGTGCCCGACACGCTCGCGGACGAGCGGCGAAACCGCCACGCGCGGCATAATCACGCATCGCCGCTTCAAGTGCGGTGCGACTCTTCTCTTAGAACGTTGTCATGACTGAACCGCAGCAAACCGCCGCCATGCGGCTCGCGCTCCTCGATTGGCGCTGGAAATTCTTCGATGAACTCTCGGGCGTCGAGGTCTATACGATGCTGGGCGCACGCGCCGCGGTGTTCGTCGTCGAACAGAATTGCCTGTACGGCGATATCGATGGGCTCGACATGGATGCGTGGCACCTGTTGGTCTACGGCTCCGATAAAGAACGGCCGGCGCTCGCGGGTTACCTGCGCGTGCTGCTGCCCGATGCGGACGACAGCGATATCCGCATCGGCCGCGTGCTCACGACCGCCGGATTCCGCGGCATCGGTCTGGGCAATGCGATGCTCGAGCGGTCGCTGACGCATATTCGCGCGCAGTGGCCTGGCACGCCGACTCGATTGCATGCGCAGGCGCATCTGCAAGGTTTCTATGGTGCGTTTGGCTTCACGCCGGTTTCGGAGATTCACGAGGAAGACGGCATCCCGCATGTGTGGATGCGGTCGGCCTGAAGCGGTTAAATCGAGCTGCGCGCGGCGCATGGCGACTTGCCGCGACGTGACTCAGCGTTGACCGCGCGCCGGCGCTGAAGCGGTAGGCGCCTGCTTCGCCTTCGCGCGCCGTTCGCCACGCAAACGTCCGCGCGCCGACAGCCGCATCCAGTGACGCAACGCGAGCAGCGCGCCGATCACGCTCATCATCGAACCCGGAATCCACAGCAACAGCCCGCCGATCTGCTGATCGCGCATCGGGCTCAACCACGTGAATGCGCGGCCGCAGATCGAGTAGATCGGATACAGCTCATGCGGCGTGAAGAAGATGAACGCGCCGAGAATGATCTGCGGCGGAATCGCGGCGATTACCACCAGCACGCGCTTGCCCGGCGACAGTCGCGCGGGCGGCGCGGGACGCGGATCGAGCACCAGCCACCAGAACAGCAGGCCGTCGATCACCATGCTCCAGTTCATCACGCGATAAAGCCGCCAGTCGAGCATTGCCACGAAATGAATCGGTGACATCAGCCAGAAGTAGATCAGCCCGACGAACAGCGTCACCGCGACCACGGGATGCATCACCACGTCGAGGAACTTGCGGACCACCGGAGTTTCGAGCGCGGGCCGCACGAAGCGTTGCCGCCAGCTGAATGGAATACCCGCACGTAACGCGGTGCCCGGATACGAGAGCGCGATGAAAAACGGCCCGAGGTGATGCAGCACCAAGTGCTGCGCGCGATGCATGAAGAACTCATGCTCGAAGAAATAATCGAGCCGCGTATGCAACGCGACATACAAGGCTACCAGTCCGAACCAGAAGGAGATACGCCGCGCGACCGACACCTTCGCTTTACGCGCGCCACGCACGAACAGGATCGCGGGCACCAGCAGCGCGATCACGACGGTCGGCGAAAACTCCCAGGGATCGAGCCAGTAGAGCAGATTCATCGCGGCACGTTACCTGGTTACTTGGTTTGCGCCGGCGACTTGACGGCGAACGGCGTATCGAGCGTTTCGCCGTCGGAGAATTTGAGCTTGAGATGCACGGTGTCGCCCGGCGCGACCTTGTGCTTCGCGTCTTCGAGCATCACGTGATAGCCGCCGGGCGCGATCGAGACCTGGCCGTGCGCGGGTACAGTCAGCTTGTCGACCATCACCATCTTCTGCGACGAACCGTTCGACACGGTCTGATGCAGCATCGCGCCGCCGTAGTCGTTGCTGGAGATATCGACGAGGTCGACCGGTTTGTCGCTCGCGTTGACGAGCGTCGCATAGCCGGCGGCGGGCAGGTTGTTGGGCAGCCAGCGAACCCACGCGTCCTTGACGCTGACCGCATTGGCGCCCGCGGCTTGCGCGGTCGATGCGACACCAAACGAAAGGGCGAGGGCGCAACTCAGTGCAGCGAACGTTTTGATCTTGATCGACATGGTTGAACTCGGGAAAGGTCAGGAACGGTCATCGATGATGCGGCGCAGGTCTTGCGCGATTGCATCGGGCGTGTCGTGGTCGGTGGCCAGCAGGCGCGCGTGGCCCTGGCTGTCGAACACATAGACGGCGGAACTATGGGTGACTTCATAGTTGCCGGAAGGGTCGCGCTTTTCCATCTGATAAGCGACGCGGTAACGCTTGGCGAGCGACTCGATCTGCCAGTCGGTGCCGGTCAGCCCTTCGGCGTGTTGTGCGTCGAAGGCGCCGACATAATCGTGCAAGGCCTGCGCCGTGTCGCGCGCGGGATCGACGGTGATGAACAGGATGCGCACCTTCTGCGCGTCGGGGCCGAGCTTGCCGAGCACCTGCATCAACCGGCCCATCGTTTCAGGGCAGACGTCCGGGCAATGCGTGTAGCCGAAATAGACGAGCGAGGTGCGGCCCTTGAACGAATCGCCGGTGACGGGGCGGCCGTCGTCGCCGGTCAGCGTAAAGTCGAGATCCGGCAGATGGCCGGTCACATTGGTCAACTGCCAGGTTTCCGTGCGATGCGTGCAGCCGGCGAGCGCGGTCAGCGCGCCCAGCGTCAGCGTCAGCGCGGGCAGGCGCGCGGACCACAGCCTGCGTGACATTGCGAAGAGCGGTTGCGAGTGCCGGGATGAGAAGATCGGGAACAAAGCAGGGTTTAGTTACTCGATTGAATTGCGGCGCCGCTCGATGCGCGTGCCGCGCTTGCGCGGTCATAGTGTGCAAATATGGTCGTAACCGCAATGTTTCGCGTGGCTGCGACTTTAGCGCAATTTTCCCGATGACGTCGCGCAGCGCCCACGGGCGCACGGTTTGCGAGGCAATTTGACGCAGGCGGCTGAAAGCCGGGTGAAGCCTGATTGTTCCCATTTTGAACGCAATCGCCGTCGGCCGTGGCTGCGACCCCCCGCTGGGCTGGTGTCCAGCCTTACTTTCTCGAAAAATTGATGGATGCGCGGTAAGATGCGCACACTTTTCCGGCCGCAGAAGGCTGAAAGGCAAAACTAACCGATGCAAGCACTTCCGGCTGTTCTGTCTCCGAGTGAGACAGCATTTTTCTTCGATTTCGACGGCACGCTCGTCGAACTCGCTCCCACGCCGGACGGCGTGCTGGTGCAGCCTCGCGTGATCGATTTGCTAACCGAACTGCGCAGCTTGACGAACGGCGCGGTCGCGGTTGTATCGGGCCGCGGGATTGAGAGCATCGACAGTTTCCTCCACATGCCCGATTTGCCGATCGCCGGCCTGCACGGCGCCGAGCGGCGCGACGCGAACGGCGACACGCAGCGCATTGGCTTCAATGACGAGCGGCTGCTGCGCATGGAGCAGGTGCTCGCGCAGGTGGTCAACGAGAACGCCGGCATGCTCCTCGAAATCAAGGGTGCGGCCGTGGCGCTGCATTACCGCAATGCGCCGGATCGCGAGCCGGTGGCGCGGGAGGCGACCGAGCGGCTGGTGGCCGATTACGCCGGCTCCTACGTGCTGCAGCCCGGCAAGATGGTCTACGAAATCAAACCTAAAGATGTCGACAAGGGCCGCGCATTGCGTGCCTTCCTCGACGAGCCGCCATTCGTCGGCCGCAAGCCGGTCTTTGCCGGCGACGATCTGACCGACGAGAAAGGCTTCGCGGTCGTCAACGAACGCGGCGGCGTGTCGATCAAGGTCGGTCCGGGCGAGACGCTGGCGCATACGCGTATCGACTCGGTGTCGCATCTGCTCGACTGGCTGGCATCGATCGTCGCGGCGGCGCGCACCGCATGATGGCCGCGTCGCATCGCCCCAGGCAAACCAGGCAGTGCATCGGGAATCGCGCTTCATGAGCCGACTGATCATCGTATCGAACCGGGTTGCGCCGATCTCGGAGGGCGGCCCGGCGGCGGGCGGTCTGGCGGTCGGCGTGTACGACGCGCTGAAGGAAACCGGCGGCATGTGGTTCGGCTGGAGCGGCGACGTGCTCAGCTCGGGCCAGCCGCAGATCAAGGTCGAGGAGCGCGGCCCGGTGACTTTCGCGACCATCGCGCTGATGCGCCGCGACTACGATCAGTACTATCGCGGCTTCTCGAACGCTACGCTGTGGCCCGCGTTCCACTATCGCGCCGATCTGCTGCAATACGACCGGCACGATTTCGAGGGCTACTGCCGCGTCAATGCGTGGCTGGCGCAACAACTCGTGCCGCTGCTGCGCGACGACGACGTGATCTGGGTCCACGACTACCATCTGATTCCGTTCGCGCAGGCGCTGCGCGCCGCGGGCGTGAAGAATCGCATCGGCTTTTTCCTGCATATTCCTTTTCCGGCTTCGCAGGTGCTGCTGGCAGTGCCGCCGCATCGCGAACTGGTGGAAGCGCTATGTTCATTCGATCTGCTCGGCTTTCAGACAGCGCCGGATCTGCGCGCGTTTTGCGACTACATCATCAATGAGGCGAACGGCTCGGTCGACGCATCGGCGAAAGGCCCGCTGACGATCGACGCGTTCGGCCGCACGCTGCGCGCTGCGGCGTATCCGATCGGCGTCTATCCGGACGAGATCGCCGAACTTGCGAAAGCGGGCGAGCGCGGCAAACCGGTGCGCACCATGAAGGCGACGCTGCATTCGCGCAAGCTGATCATGAGTGTGGACCGGCTCGATTATTCGAAGGGACTGGTCGAGCGGTTTCGTGCGTTTGAGCGTCTGCTCGAACACGCCACCGCGCAACGCAACAAGGTGTCGTTCCTGCAGATCGCGCCGCCGACGCGCGCCGACATGCACGCCTATCAGGACATCCGCTTGCAGCTGGAAGGGGAGTCGGGGCGGATCAACGGGCGTTTCGCCGAACTGGACTGGACGCCGATTCTCTACATCCACAAGCAGTACGAGCGCTCGGTGCTGGCCGCGCTGTTCCGCACCGCGCACGTCGGTTATGTGACGCCATTGCGCGACGGCATGAACCTCGTCGCCAAGGAGTATGTGTCGGCGCAGGATCCGGAAAATCCCGGCGTGCTCGTGCTGTCGCGCTTTGCCGGCGCCGCGCAGGAACTGGACGGCGCGCTGATCGTCAATCCGGTCGATATCGACGGCATGGCCGAGGCGCTCGCACGGGCGCTCGACATGCCGCTCGCGGAGCGTCAGGCGCGTCATCGCGACATGATGGTGCAGTTGCGCGAGAACAATGTGTCGGTGTGGCGCGATAACTTCATGCGCGATTTGCAGGGCGTCGCTGGTGCAAAGAGCACCCAAAACGGGAGGGCGCGCGCGGTGTCGGGGAAAAAGGCGACGCGGGAGACGCAGGCTGGGTAGGCTGTGGTCGGAACTGCCGTTGTGGCAATGTGCGTAAAAGAAAAGCCGCTATCGAGCGGCTTTTCTTATGGATGGCGACGACGGCGCGCGGCTCGAAGCATGCCGCGCTCGCAGGCTTACACCACGTGCTGTTCGTCGACCTTCTTGCCGCCGATGTGCAGCGTGTGGCCCTTGCCATACTGCTTGGTCAGCAGATCGCGATACAGGCCGGGACGCTGGCGCAGTTCTTCCGGACTGCCGTCGTCGATGACCTTGCCGGCGCTCATCACGATGATCCGGTCGAAGTTGTTCAGCGTCGACAGCCGGTGTGCGATCGCGACCACGGTGCGGCCGACCATCAGCCGGTCGAGCGCCTTCTGGATCGCTTCCTCCGACGCGCTGTCGAGCGCCGAGGTGGCTTCGTCGAGGAGCAGAATCGGCGCGTTCTTCAGGATCGCGCGTGCAATGGCGATCCGCTGACGCTGGCCGCCCGACAGCTTCACACCGCGGTCGCCGACGATCGTGTCGTAACCTTCCGGCATCGCCTCGATGAAATCGGCGCAACGCGCCTCGCGCGCGGCTGCGAGCACTTCTTCGCGGCTCGCCTCCGGACGTCCGTAAGCGATGTTCTCGTACACCGTGCGGTGGAACAGCGAGATATCCTGGGGCACCAGCGCGATCGCATGGCGCAAGCTGTCCTGCGTGATGGTGGCGATGTCCTGGCCGTCGATCTTGATCGCGCCGCCTTGCGTCTCGTAGAAACGCTGCAGCAGCGCCAGCACGGTGGATTTGCCCGCGCCCGACTTGCCGATCAGGCCGACGCGCTGGCCGGGTTCGATATGCAGATCGAAGTGATCGAGAATCGGGCGGCGGCGCGGATAGGCGAACGTCACGCTTTCGAAATCGATGCGCCCGCCTTGCGGCACGAGTTCGGTTGCACCGTCGCGGTCCGGCATGCCGTGCGGTTCGAGCAGCGTGCGTACGGCTTCCGCCAGACGCGCCACGTGCTGCGTAACGTCGACGAGCGCCACGGCGAGGTCGCGCGTGCCGTGCAGGATCGTAAAGCCGAGCGAGCTGACAAGCACGATGTCGCCCGAGGTCGCTTTGCCTTGATCCCATAGCCACAGCGCCCAGCCCAGCAAGCCCGCCGACAGCAGCGCGGTGATCACCGCATGCAGCAGGCGCAGCTTTTCCAGATACAGCAGGCTCTGCTGGCGCGCGTCCATCTCGGCCTTGACCGTTGCGCCGAAGCGCTGCTGCTCGCGAAACGTCATGCCGAAAGCACGCACGAGGCCCATGTTGCTGATCACGTCGACCAATTCGCCGTCCACCGACGCCGCCTTGGTCGCGAAATGGTGATGGCGCGCGGAACCGCGCCCGGCGAGCTTGTACAGCACCACCGACAGAATGGCCGAACACAGCATCAGGCCGCAGGCCATCAGCGGATTCACCGCGATGATCATGACGATCGCGCCCAGCACCGCGATACACGGCGGCAGCACGTTCCACGCGGTGGTGTTCTCGGCCGTGTAGACCGCGTTCGAGGTCGCCGTGATCCGGCTTGCGAGCATGCCCGGCTGCTTCTCGGAGTAGTAGGTGGGCGAGTGTCCGCTCAGATACTGGAACAGGTCGCGCCGCAGGTCGCCGGTCACGGCGACGAACGTATGCGCGGCGACCCAGCCGCCGACCCGCCACAGCAGGTTGTCGGCGGCGATCAGGCCGACCAGGATGGCAAACGCGCCCCACAGCGGGCCCGGATGGTGCCGGCCCTCGCCCAGCACGTCGATCAGATGTTTGATCGCGTACTGCGAAGCGAGCGCGCAGCCCACGGCCGCAAACACGCTGCACAGGACGATCGCATGCGCGAGCGGATGGCGACGGATGAAGCGGAAAAGGAACGCGAGCGGCCGGTGCGCATAGCTCGCGAGCTTTGCGTTCTCGGCATTACGCTGGGCGATGGTTAAATGTTCCAATTGAGCGTGAGGTTCGTATGTTTCGGGTTGTGCATGCAAAGCGTGGGCCACATGGAAAGGTTCGCCGCGAAGCCGATGCTTCGCATTGTAAACATGCAAAAGCGATTGCGCCCTGTGTATCCGGGCCGTGGCGCGATTGATTTCGCGATAGACGTCCGCCACCTGCGGCTGTTCGACCCGCCTGAAAGGCCGGGGGCCGCGCGGGTTGCGGAAAATTTCGGGATATAATTACAAATTGCATTCAACCGCAGTGCGGCATTTCTTCAACGCTTGCCGGCAAAGTTGACGCAGGCGCTTGCCGGACCCCTTCGGCGGTCCCGTGCCGCAAGCCAGTTGCCACTGTAGAACTGTCTTAGAAAACAAGGGTTTGCAAAGTGTTTCGCGTTTGTAACAACGTAAAGACTTTGAAATGTTGTGGTGCAGCGTGAACCCCGGCATCGATAATGCGTGCTCTGTAGGCCCACCGAATTTTCTGACAGTTTGTCAACGTAGGTGTCATGTGTGCGTTTACCGGCACATGCGCAGACATTGATCACGGGTCTGGGCTCACTACCCAAGCGATCCATCGCAGGATTTCTCGAAAGAATCAGGCCCGCGCCGGCAAGTCCGGCCAGACTGCCCTGGCGAGCAAGCGAGTCGCTTTTATCAAACGCAGCACCTTTGCCTGATTTTTTACGAGGAGTTTTTCATATGCGAATCGCTCAAATCGCTCCGTTGCACGAGGCGGTTCCTCCCAAGCTGTATGGCGGTACGGAACGCGTGGTGTCTTATCTGACTGAAGCTTTGGTCGAGCAGGGCCACGACGTCACGCTCTTTGCGAGCGGCGATTCGGTAACCTCGGCGAAACTCGAAGCTTTCTGGCCGCAGGCGCTGCGCCTCGACCCGACCATCCGCGACGTCATGGCGCCGCACATGCTTCTGCTCGAAGAAGTGCGCCGCCGCGCGGACGAATTCGACGTGCTGCATTTCCACATCGACTACTACCCGTTCTCGCTGTTCGCCCGTCAGCCGGTGCCGTTCCTGACCACGCTGCACGGCCGTCTCGATCTGCCGGAACTGCAACCCATTTTCAATACGTTCAACGACGTGCCGGTGGTGTCGATTTCGGACAACCAGCGCATTCCGCTGCAACAGGCAAACTGGCTGCAAACCGTCTATCACGGTCTGCCGGAAAATGTGCTCACGCCGATCCCCGACGTCGAGCCGGGCTACCTCGCTTTCCTCGGCCGCGTCTCGCCGGAGAAGGGCCTTGACCGCGCGATCCGCATCGCCGGCCAGGCAGGCATGAAGCTCAAGGTCGCCGCCAAGATCGATAAGGCCGACCGCGCCTATTACGAAGAAGTGATCAAGCCGCTGATGGCGCTCCCGCACGTCGAGTACATCGGCGAAATCGGCGAAGCCGAAAAGCGTGAGTTCCTCGGCAACGCGCATGCACTGGTGTTCCCGATCGACTGGCCGGAGCCCTTCGGTCTGGTCATGATCGAGGCGATGGCGTGCGGTACGCCGGCGATCGCGTTCAACCGCGGTTCGGTGCCGGAAGTGATCGAAAACGGCGTGTCGGGCTTCGTCGTGGAAGACGAAATCAGCGCGGTCGCCGCAGTCAAGCGTCTGCACACGCTGTCGCGCGCCGGTGTGCGCAAGGCGTTCGAGTCGCGCTTCTCGTCGAAGGTCATGGCGAAGAACTACGTCGCGACTTACGAAGAACTGCTGCGTCAGAAGCACCGCACGGTGCTGCGCGAAGTCAACGCCAGCTAATGCGCGTCAGGTAAAGTCGTCTCGGTTCGAGAAGCGCCCACGCGTTTCGATGACCGCCAGCAACGCCCCGTGCGCCATCCGCTCACGGGGCGTTGTTGCAAGCGCGCCGCGTTTTTTTCTTTCAACCGACGAAAGTGCGGGTTTCGGCCCGTAAGAATGAGCCGCTGTCCGTAATATCCCTATAATGGCCCTGCCGCAAATTTGGCTGCGGTGCCGCCGACGACAGGAGGATGCCTTGGCGAGAACGAAAGAGACGCGTGCGAACGCGGCGCCCGGCGCCGGAACGATTTTCGCGCTGCGCGCCATCGGTCTCGTGATCCTCGCTCGCTGGCTATTTTCCATGGCGGATCTGGATGCGGGCGCGTCGCTGCTGGCCATGCTGTCCTCGCCGTGGGCGTGCATCAACCTTGTCTTCCTGTTTCTGCTGATCTTCCTGCCGGGCGCGCGCGCCGTGGCCGAGCGCCCGTTTCATCCGCTGCCGCAATGGCTGCGGCAGGCGCTGCGTCTGTTTGCTTTCCTCGGGTTCCTGTTTGCGGTCTGGTCGGTCGGCGCGTTTGCCGCGAGCGCCGGCTGGCGGCGTGCCGCCAATGCGGTGGCGGCCTCCAACGGCTGGTTGCTGGCCGCGCCGGCGCTGTACGCGGCGGTGCTGTGGATCTGCCGGCCGCGCGCGCTGTGGCGCACCAATATCGCCGCGCGCCGTTTCGCGATCGGCCGCTATGCGGTCGCGCTCGATCCGGCCACGCGGACGGTGATCGTCTGGGCGGAGCGCCGCAAGGTGGGGCAATACGACGCTCGCGAATTGACCGTGCGCTGGGCAGCGGGGCACGACGCACGAGCCACGCCGACGCCAACGCCCACTCCCGCCGTGGCGTTCGGCGCCGTCGGCGAGTCGAATGGATCCGGCGCGTCGCTTGGTGCGGCGGCTGCGCCGTCGTTGACCCGCGGCGCCTTCGGCCGCCGTCCGAAGATCGAGTTACTGTGGGATTCGCCGGCCGCTGCGGGCCACAACCGTCAAACCGTGTTCCGCACCGCGCTGACGACCGAAGGCGATCGGGTCGCCGCCCGCGCGCTTGACACATCCTTGCAGCAGGTCTGAATCTGCCGATTTGTGCAGTCGGCCACACCCCGTGGCCGAAGCAGGCGTTGTAGATTGAGCCGTAGTCGATAATGAAGTCATGGCGCCCGGCGCTTCAGCGCGGGCGAGTGAGACATACAACGATCGTGTCGCGTCCTTTGCAGGAGTCGCCATGCTGGTTCGCTGGTTGCTTGCCGCCATCCATCTGCTTGCTTATGGCTTTGCGCTCGCGTCGATTCTGCGGCGCACCTGGGCGTTGCGCCGTGCCACCGTACCCGCCGCGCTGCGCTCCGTGTTCCGGGCGGATACAGGGTGGGGCATCTCGGCATTGGTGCTGATCGTCACCGGAGTGATGCGCGCTTTCGGCGGTTTCGAAAAGGGCGCCGACTACTATCTCCATGAGCCGCTCTTTCATCTCAAGATGACGCTGCTCTTGATCATTCTCATCCTCGAAGTCCCGTCGATGCTCGCGCTGATGCGATGGCGCGCCGCAATCAGGAAAGGCGCCGCGCCGGATCTGCACAACGCGCGCTCTTACGCACGCTATAGCGTGATTCAGACGATTTTGATGGTGTTGATGGTGTTCGCAGCGACCGGGATGGCGCGCGGGGTGGGGTTGCCTGCGGGCGTGGTGTAATTCGCAGCGCCCGGCGTTCGTGTGGCGCATGAACGAGGCGTTTGGACGGTTCGCGCCGGTGAGCACTAACACTTGCGCGTTAGAACCCGCGTCCGCGCTCGTAAAAAACGGGCGGTGGAACGCCAACCGAAAGCGCGCCTGAATACTCGCGATTTCTAGCTGACGTCCCGCACGCCCACTTCAATTTACTTCCCGACCAGCAAGCTGGAGTCGTCGGTCCGGTTCACGCTCTGCCGCGCGGCCCGAGTCGTCGCGAGTTCCGGTTCACCCAGACCCTTGATCAGCTCCAGCGCCTGGCGTTCGAACAACCGCCGGTACAGGCCGTTCTCGAGTCTGATCAGCGCGTCGTGGCTGCCTTCCTCGATTACCTTGCCCTTATCCAGCACCAGCAGCCGGTCCAGCGCGCGCACGGTGGAAAGACGGTGCGCCACCACCAACGTGGTGCGGCCCATCATCAGCCGCTCCATGGCCTGCTGGATCAACACTTCGCTTTCGCTGTCGAGACTCGACGTCGCCTCGTCCAGAATCAGGATCGGCGCGTCGGCGAGAAACGCCCGTGCGATGGCGACGCGCTGACGTTCGCCGCCCGAGAGCTTGACGCCGCGTTCCCCGACCAGCGTGTCATAGCCATTGGGCAGCGCCGTGATGAAGCCGTGCGCGCTCGCAAGCTTCGCGGCGTGCTCGATCTCGGCACGGCTCGCGCCGGGCCGCGCATACGCGATGTTCTCGGCGAGCGAGCGGTGAAACAGCACCGGCTCCTGTTGAACGATCGCAATCTGGCTGCGCAGCGACGCCTGCCGCACCTGGGCGATGTCCTGACCGTCGATCGTGATCCTGCCTTCCGAAATGTCATAGAGCCGCTGGATGAGCTTGATGAACGTGGTCTTCCCCGAACCCGAATGTCCGACCAATCCGACGCGCTCGCCCGGCGCAATGCGCACGGAGAATTTGTCGTAAAGCGGCTGACCGTTCGTTCCATAGTGGAAGGTGACGTGCTCGAACCGGATCTCGCCTTTGCCGATCGTGATCGGACCCGCGCCGGGGCGGTCTTCGATGCCGAGCGGCTGGCTTTCCTGCGACACCAGTTCCTCCATGTCGTTGACTGAGCGTTGCAGGTTGCGGATGTGCATGCCCACTTCGCGTAGATAGCCTTGCAGCATGAAGAACATGGTCAGTGCGAACGTGATGTCGCCGACGCCCGCCTCACCACGCGCCCACAACAGCAGCGCCGCACCGAGGATCGCGGTCTGGATCGCCACCAGCATGCCGCCCTGGACGCCGCCGTTGATCGTGCCGCGCATCCATGTGCGGCGCGTGCGGTGCCGCCACTTGGCGATCACGCGCGCGAGCAGCGCTTCTTCGCGCTCTTCCGCGCCGAACGCCTTGACCACGCCGTTGCAACTGACCGCGTCGGCGAGCGCGCCGCCCATGCGCGTGTCCCACGCATTCGCGAGACGTGCGGCCGGCGCGACAAAGCCCAGCGACATGGCCACCGTCACCGCGATGTAGAGCACCGAGCCGATGCCGACGACCGCGCCCATCATCGGCCAGCGCCAGCCGAGCAGAACGGTCGCGCCGAGCAGCATGACGAGAGACGGCAACAGGGCGATCAGCAGCGTGTCGTTGAGCAGGTCGAGCGCCCACATGCCGCGCGTGATCTTGCGCACGGTGGAACCGGCGAAGCTGTTGGCGTGCCAGTCGGTCGAAAAGCGTTGCACGCGATGAAACGCGTTGGCCGCGATCTCGCTCATCATCTTGAGCGTGAGCCGGATGATGTTGAAATACACGCCTTGCCGCAGCAAGGTGGCGCCGAGGCCGAGCGCGCCCAGCACGCAGAATGCCGTGAGCGCGGCATGCCAGGCGACGGTGTTGCTCGCCGCGCCGGACGCGATGGCGTCCACGAGGCGTCCCGCGAACATTGGCGTGAGTACGTCGGCCAATGCCGAGAGCAGCACCAGCGCTGTGATGACGACGATGCGCCAGGGCTGCTGCGCCCAGTGGAGGAAGGTAAAGCCGAGGACGTCCTTGAAGGCTTGTCCGCGAAAGTCGAGTTTTTTTCTGGTCATTTGTCACGCCCCGTGGCGCATGAGCGCAGCGAGGTTCCAGTCAGAAGCGAAAGGGCGAGACAGTCAAAACGCGCCGGAATACATCGGCGATTGAACTGCGGACTGTCTGGGAATGCGCGGAGTGCCTGATTCAGGCGACACCACGTGAACGGCAATTCGGCGACTTAATCGGACAGATTAAGATCGCGAAAACGCTCGCGAGACCATGCCGGGGACGGCGATACGCATTGCAAACATGTGACGCCTCCCTATGGTCGAATGAAGTGGAAAGATGGACGGGGCGAAAGCCCGAGTGCGAACTATATCAGTAGTTTCAGGCGGTCGCAAACGTACGAAGATTCGGAGTTGACGACTGGGTCCGACGTTGAGTGTTGGAATCTGCCTGGCATTCCGTACGGTGTCCGCACGCTGTTCTATAGGCCAAACACGAAATGAAAAAGGGCTCACGCATTTCTACGTAAGCCCTTTAGTCTTCGGTGATCGACACACCAAAATTCTGGTGGGTAGTACTGGGATCGAACCAGTGACCCCTGCCGTGTGAAGGCAGTGCTCTACCGCTGAGCTAACCACCCGAAGAGAGCCGAATTATGTCAGCAATTTTCGGGCTCGTCCAGTATTTTTTAAGCGGTTTGCTCATCCGCAGCGGGCGCCGGTTCGAGGCGCCACACGCTGGTGCCCTTGACCGCCTTGTCGAGACCGTCGAGCACTGACTGATGCGCGGCGAGTTCATCGTCGCTGGCGGAAATCACGATCAGGTCGAGCGAACTGATCGCCACGCGCGGCGCATGCGAATCGCCGCCGCCGTGCGACTCGCCGAGCATGTCGATGACAAGGCTTTCCTGGCCGCGCGTCATCGCCAGATAGACTTCGGCGAGCAGTTCCGAGTCGAGCAGGGCGCCGTGCAGCGTACGGTGCGCGTTGCTGATGCCGAAGCGGTCGCACAGTGCGTCAAGCGAATTGCGCTTGCCGGGGAACATCTGCTTGGCGCGCGCCAGCGTGTCGATGATTTCGCCGCAGTAGGTTTTCACCGGCGGCAAACCCAGCAAGGCGAACTCGGCATCGAGAAAGCCGATATCGAACGGTGCGTTATGGATGATCAGTTCCGCGTCCTGGATGAAGTCGCGAAACTGATCGGCAATCTCGGCGAACTTCGGCTTGTCGCTCAGGAACTCGGTGGTCAGTCCGTGCACGGCCAGCGCGCCCGGATCGCTGTCGCGTTCCGGGTTGATATAGAAGTGCAGGTTGTTGCCCGTCAGCCGACGGTTCACCATTTCGACGCAACCGAGTTCAAGGATCCGGTCGCCGGTGCGGGCATTCAGGCCCGTGGTTTCGGTATCGAGGATGAGTTGACGCATGTCGGATTAGCTGCCTAAAAATATTTGCAGAAAAAAGGATGTGCACGCGGCTAGCTGGCCCGGCGCGCGCCGTCGCGGCAGGAGTTACATCTGCGCGAGTGATGCGACGCCGCGATTGGCCAACTGATCGGCGCGCTCGTTTTCCGGGTGGCCGTTGTGCCCGCGCACCCAGCGCCACTCAATTTCGTGTTGCGCGACGAGCGCGTCGAGCCGCTTCCACAAATCCGCGTTCTTGACCGGTTGTTTCGCGGCGGTGATCCAGCCTTTCTTCTTCCAGCCGTGGATCCATTCGCTGATGCCTTTCTGCACGTATTGCGAGTCGGTGTGCACGACCGCTTTGCAAGGGCGCTTTAGTGCTTCAAGCGCGGCGATCACGCCCATCAATTCCATGCGGTTGTTGGTGGTGTTGGCTTCGCCGCCGAACAGTTCTTTTTCCTGGTCGCCGAAGCGCAGCAGCGCGCCCCAGCCGCCCGGGCCTGGGTTGCCCTTGCAGGCGCCGTCGGTATAAATATCGATGAGATCGGAAGTCATTGAGTATGGTTACGTGTATTCGGTGTGGCGGCGGGCGCGAGGCCTGCGGCGAGGACGGGTTTCTTCACTTTCAGCGGGCCGACGAGACGCATGCCGCGCACGCGCTTGATCGCCTTGATCATGTAGGTGGCGCCGAAAATCGGCCACCAGCGGTCGCCGGCGGCTTCCATGAAACCGTAGCGGGCGAGCCATTGCTCGCTGCCAAGCGGCGGACGATAGCAGCCGAAACGCCCGCGTTCAAGGTCGAAGCCGAGCAGCTTGATCCAGTCTTTCAGACGCGTGAAGGCGATCAGGTCGACGGCGGCCGGCACGAACGGCCGGCCGGTCATCTTGCCGACCGATTGCCGCGCGCCCCACAGCGACAGCGAATTGAAGCCGAGAATGATCAACTGGCCTTCGGGCATCAGCACGCGCTCGGCTTCGCGCAACAGACGGTGCGGGTCGCTCGTGAATTCCAGCGTGTGCGGCATGACGATCAGATCGACGCTTTGCGCTTCGAACGGCAGGTCCAGCAGGTCGCACCAGACGGCGCTCCGTCCAGCCGGCGCCGGCAGGCCCACAAGTCCGCTCTGTGTGGTGCCGTTATGCGAACCGTTGCGATCGCCATTGCCGGCACGCCCCGCGCCGCGCGGATACGCATACGGCGCGCTCGCTCCGCTCGCGGCGTCGAGCACGAGCCCGCGGCACGGCATCCGGTTCTCGCGCAAGGCGTCGAGTTGCGGCAAGCCGAGTTGCAGCGCATGGTAACCGAACACGTCCGACACCACGCGGTCGAGCTGGGTTTGCTCCCACTCGAGTACGTATCGGCCAGGTGGCGAGTCGGTCCAGGCGGGCCAGTCTATAATCGCTCGGTCAGTCATATCAAAGAATGCGTCGCCTATGAATGCGCTCGAGTACGTACCGGTCCCGGCGTTTGATGACAATTACATCTGGGTCGTTTCCGACGGACACCACGCGGCGGTCGTCGATCCGGGTGAGGCCGCCCCCGTAAAAGCCTATCTGGCGAAACGGGGTTGGCGGCTGAGCGCTATTTTACTCACGCACCATCATCAAGACCACGTCGGCGGTGTGGCCGATCTGCTGAATGGCCAGGCCGTGCCCGTCTACGGCCCCGCTGGTGAAGCGATCGAGCATCTCACGCATCGTCTCAAAAATGGCGATCACGTGTCGATTGCCGCGCCCGCGCTCGAATTAAGCGTGCTCGACGTGCCGGGCCATACGAGCGGCCACATCGCCTATTTCCAGGCGGCCGACCCGCACGGCACGCCGCACGTGTTTTGCGGCGACACGCTGTTCGCCTGCGGTTGCGGCCGGCTGTTCGAAGGTACGCCGAAGCAGATGCTCGCCTCGCTGGACGCGCTGGCCGCGCTGCCCGGCGCGACCGAGGTTCACTGCGCGCACGAATACACGCTGTCGAATATCCGCTTCGCGCTCGCCTGCGAGCCTGGCAACGCCGAACTGCAAGCCTGGCGGGACAAAGCGAGCGAACTGCGCGCGCGCGACGTGCCCACGCTGCCCACCACGATCGCCCATGAACGCGCCGTGAATCCGTTTTTGCGCGCCGGCGTTGCGGCGGTTCAGGCGACCTTGCAGGAGCAGTTGCACGAGAAGGTGCCGGATCGATTAACAGCCTTTACCTTGATGCGCGAATGGAAAAACCGCTTCCGTTGACGCGCCTCCTGGCAGGGTAATCCTCACGCGAAGAATCGGAAAAATTCGCCAAGCCCAAGATTTACTTGATTTTTTCGTAATTTTCCGATTGACGTAAACGTTGCCGTTTCGTACTATCGGCTGCAAATTCCAGCCCTTGTGGAAGCCGAGATTTTCATGCGATTTATCTTTAGTGCGTTGCTGGTCCTGACGCTCGCCGCCTGCGCGAGCCAGGGACCGACGACGAGCATTCCGAACACCGCAACCAACCCCGCCAGTCAGCAAGCCGTAGCAGACGCCCTTCGCAAGTCAGCCACCGCCAAAGAGACGATCAACGTCGATCAAGGCTCCGTCACTCAGTTGACGAGCGCCGACGCCGACCTTTGGGGCCGTATTCGCCGTGGTTTCCAGATGCCGGACCTGCAAACCGACCTCGTCGACATGCAGGTGAACTGGTACGCGCAGCGTCCTGATTACGTGCAGCGCATGACCGAGCGCTCGCAAAAGTACCTGTATCACATCGTCGAAGAGCTCGAGGCGCGCCATATGCCAACCGAGCTCGCGTTGCTGCCGTTTATCGAATCGGCGTATAGCCCGCAGGCGTTGTCGGTGGCGAAGGCGGCCGGCATGTGGCAGTTCATGCCGGGCACGGGCCGCACCTACAACCTCAAGCAGAACATGTGGCAGGACGAGCGCCGCGACGTGCTGGCGTCGACCAGCGCCGCGCTCGACTATCTGTCGCGTCTGCATGACATGTTCGGCGACTGGCAATTGGCGCTCGCGGCGTACAACTGGGGCGAGGGCAACGTGCAGCGCGCGATTGCGCGCAACGAGGCGGCGGGCTTACCCACCGACTACCTCAGCCTGCGCATGCCGAACGAGACGCGTAACTACGTGCCGAAGCTGCAGGCGGTGAAGAACATCGTGATGAACCCGCAAATGTACGGACTCACGCTGCCGACCATTCCGAACCACCCGTATTTCGTGACGGTGACCACATCGCACGACATCGACGTGGACATGGCCGCCAAGCTCTCCAATCTGTCCCTTGACGAGTTCCGCTCGCTGAACCCGTCGTTCAGGAAGCCGGTGATTCTCGGCGCCACGCAGCCGCAGATTTTGCTGCCGTTCGACAACGCCAGCGCCTTCGAGCGCAATCTGAAGACTTACTCAGGCTCGCTGTCGTCGTGGACCACGTACACGGTCACCGAGCGCGCGACACCCGCGGCAATCGCGCAAAAGATCAGTGTCGACGCCGACACGCTGATGGAAGTGAACAAGATTCCGGTCGGCATGCGGTTGAAACCCGGCTCCACGATCGTGGTGCCGCGCGGCTCGGACGACGACGAGGACATTAGCGCCGACGTCGCCGAAAGCGCCGTGCTGGCTATGGAGCCCGACGTCCCCGATACGCGCAAGATGCTGATTCGCGTACGTCGCAATCAGTCGATGGCAGCCATCGCTGTGCGTTATGGCGTATCGGTCGGGCAGTTGAAGGCATGGAACCGTACGCATCGCGATGCCGTTTCGCGCGGTCAGGTGATCGTGCTGCACGTGCCGGTCGGCAAGGCCATGCCTAGCGAGCCGGGTCCGGAACGCATCGCGACCGATGTGCAAGGCGGCGGCGTCGAGAAGATCGGCACCCGCGTCGCGGACACCAGAAGCGAATCGCGCTACGACAAAAAGAAGGGTCGTGGCCGGGCCGAGGTAGTGAAAGTTTCCGAGCCGGTAGGCAGGGTCGTCAAGCCGACGGCATCCAGCGCCAGCAAGGGCAAGGTGACCAAGGTGTCGGCTTCCACGTCCAGCAAGGCGTCGAAGGCTGCGGCAGAGAGCCGCCCGAAGACCGCGGCCAGCGCGAAGAAGAGTAAGTAGACCAATAGCGGCTCACACGGTAGCGACCGCATGCGTTGCGGGGCAGCGCATGCATTGCGCTCCGATCACGCACCGCGCTTTTCCAACGCCGTCACCTGTGGTGACGGCGTTTTTCATTGTGCAGATCGTTTCGCGCAAAGCCGGCGCTTTTCCTTTATCTTTCGTGCTTCGGTCAAACCCATTCGGCCAGCCGCCTAACTCAAAACTCATGTCGTCGACCCAGTTGCGCGTCTTCTTGCTGTTCTCCGCCGGCTATTTCGTTTCCTACGTGTTCCGCGGCGTCAATCTTGGCTTTGCGCCGTTCATTACGCACGATCTCGGCCTGTCGGCTGCGGATCTGGGCTTGCTCACGAGTCTTTATTTTCTCGGCTTTGCGGGCGCTCAGATTCCGGCTGGCGTCCTGCTCGATCACTTCGGCGCGCGGCGTGTCACGGCCGTCACGCTGCTATTTGCCGCGCTCGGCATTTGGGTGTTCGGCGCCGCTCATAGCGTCGGCGTGATGATGGTGGGGCGGCTGCTGATCGGCGTCGGCGTCTCCGTGTGTCTTGGCGCCGCATTCAAGGCATTGGCGCAACACTTCGCCGCCGCGCGCCTGCCGCTAATGAACGGCCTCGTGATGGCGATCGGCGGCTTCGGCGGCGTGATGGTCGGCTCGCCGCTGACGTGGGTGCTGACGTTCGCCAGCTGGCGCACCGTCTGCGTCGGGCTGGGTATCTTGACGGTGCTGGTCGCGCTGGCGCAGTGGACGCTCGCGCCGGACACGAAGGAATTGCATCATCAGGCGAGTCTGGGTGCCCAGTTCAAAGGCACGCTGCATATTCTGCGCAGCGCGGCGTTCTGGAAGATCGCGTCGTTCTCGGTGGTCACGCAAGGCGTCTTCTATGCGATGCAGTCGCTGTGGGTCGGTGCGTGGCTGCGTGACGTGCAGGGCTTCGAGCCGCGCGAAGCCGCGGCGCTTGTTTCGATTCTCGGCTTCGCGATGATGGCCGGCTGCGTGGGCTTCGGCGCGGCGGCGCGCGGTCTCGAACGGCGCGGCATCTCGCTTTACGCGTTTTGCGGCATCGGCATGGCGCTGTACGTCGTGACCCAGTTGCTCATCATGTTCAAGGCGCCGCTGCCCGCGGGCCTGTTGTGGGCGGCGTACGGCATTTTCGGCGGCACCGGCATTCTCAGCTACGCGGTCATGGCGCGGCACTTCCCGGCGCAGATGATCGGCCGCGTGAATACCACGCTGACGCTGATCATCTTCCTGCTGATTTTCGGCTTCCAGATCGGCGTCGGCGGGGTGCTGTCGCATTGGCCGGCGAGCGGCGGTCATTATCCGGCGGCCGCGCATCTGACAGCTTGGGGCATTCTCGTGGCGTTGCAGGTGGCGAGCGCGATCTGGTATGTCTTGCCGGGCCGTAAGCTGGTTCACCCGGCCGAGGTCCGCGCCGAGCAGGACGCTTGAAGCAAAATCAAGCCCGCAGTCTGCCGCCGGGCACGCCCATTCGCTGGTCGTCACGGCACTGGCGCCGGGTGATTCGCCGGTGGTGCCCCATCTCCCCGCACTGTCCCGATTTGCGCAGGCAGAAACGCTCCAGATCACCGTCCGCGCCAGACATGACAAGAGTTTCAGCGATTTCGAGCCGCACCGTGCCATATGCCGATGCCATCTCGGATTTGGAGGGAAGGGCAGTTTCACGCTATAATTCCGAGGTTTGAGCTTATCAACCCGCACCCTAGCGCCTACCTCTCCCATACCGTTCATCCGCCGCGCGCCACCGGCGTAGCAAGCAGGGCCACGCCCCGAGCCGATCCGTCCACACAATGGACTCATCGCGCCCCTTGCAACGTCAACGGCAGTTCGCGAGCGAGTCTGCGCGCGCATCCCGGATGCGTTTCGCTGCGGCTCGCAGTCGGATAGACAGGTCGGCAACAGGGTGTTCCCCCAAGGAGTCTCCCGTGTTGCCGTCATTTTCTCCCGCTCTGCTCGCGCTCGCCGACGGCACGGTCTTTCGTGGTTACTCGATCGGCGCCCCCGGGCATACCATCGGCGAAGTCGTGTTCAACACCGCTATCACCGGCTATCAGGAAATCCTGACTGACCCGAGCTACGCGCGCCAGATCGTGACCCTCACGTATCCGCATATCGGCAACGTCGGCGTGAACGCCGAAGACGTCGAAGCTACGAAAGTCCATGCCGCCGGCCTGATCATTCGCGATCTGCCGGTTCTCGCGTCGAACTTCCGCATGGAGCGCACGCTCCCGCAATATCTCCAGGACGAAGGCGTGGTTGCCATCGCCGGTCTCGATACCCGCATGCTGACTCGCGTTCTGCGCGACAAGGGCGCGCAGAACGGCGCGATCCTCGCCGGTTCGGACGACGAAGCCAAAGCCATCGAACTCGCGCGCTCGTTCCCGGGCCTCTCGGGCATGGACCTCGCGAAGGTCGTGTCGACCAGGGAAACCTACGAGTGGACCCAGACCGAATGGCGACTGGGCGAGGGCTACGGCACGCAAACGGCGCCGAAGTACCGCGTCGTGGCGTTCGACTACGGCGTCAAGTACAACATCCTGCGCATGCTGGCCGAACGCGGCTGCCACGTCACCGTGCTGCCGGCGCAAGCCAGCGCTGCTGACGCGCTCGCTCTCAATCCGGACGGCATTTTCCTGTCGAACGGTCCTGGCGACCCGGAGCCGTGCGATTACGCAATCACGGCCACCAAGGAGCTGATCGAGCGCGGCATTCCGACCTTCGGTATCTGCCTCGGCCATCAGATCATGGGTCTGGCGGTCGGCGCCAAAACCATGAAGATGAAGACCGGCCACCACGGTGCGAACCATCCGGTGAAAGATCTGGAGGATGGCCGCGTGGTGATCACGTCGCAGAACCACGGTTTCGCGGTCGATGCCGACACGCTGCCCGCCAACGCCCGCGCCACGCACGTTTCGCTGTTCGACGGCACGCTGCAGGGCTTCGCGCTGACCGACAAGCCGGCGTTCTGCTTCCAGGGTCACCCGGAAGCGTCGCCTGGTCCGCATGACATCGCCTATCTGTTCGACCGCTTCACGGCGTTGATGGACACGAAGAAGGCTGGCAAGACCGCAGCGGCATAAAGCGGCAGACAAGTCCCGGCGGCGCTTGGCTCACGCCGCGCCGCGCGTGACCGGCGCACACGCCGAAGTACATGGCGTAAAGCGACGCACACGCGGCGAGCCGCACCGGACAGAGTAGAGCGCGCGCAACGCCACGGCGGCGCGCGCCGACGGAAAGAATAGCAACCAGGTTGCATGGCACCGGAGTAAGGCGCTAAAGCGCCAACTCCGGTGGACACAGGAATACATTAGCGAGAGCGTTATGCCCAAGCGGACAGACATCAAGAGCATCCTCATCATCGGCGCGGGTCCGATCATCATCGGCCAGGCGTGCGAGTTCGATTACTCGGGCGCGCAGGCATGCAAGGCGCTGCGTGAGGAAGGCTACAAGGTCATTCTCGTCAACAGCAATCCGGCGACGATCATGACCGACCCGAACACGGCCGACGTGACCTACATCGAGCCGATCACGTGGGAAGTCGTCGAGCGCATCATCGCCAAGGAGCGCCCCGACGCGATCCTCCCGACGATGGGCGGCCAGACCGCGCTGAACTGCGCGCTCGATCTGCACGCGCACGGCGTGCTGGAAAAGTACAAGGTCGAGCTGATCGGCGCGTCGCCGGAAGCGATCGACAAGGCGGAAGACCGCCAGAAGTTCAAGGACGCGATGACCAAGATCGGCCTCGGTTCGGCCAAATCGGGCACCGCGCATTCCATGGAAGAAGCGCTGGCGGTGCAAGCGGACATCGCTGCGCAAACGGGCAGCGGCGGCTATCCGGTCGTGATCCGTCCGTCGTTCACCTTGGGCGGCTCGGGCGGCGGCATCGCGTATAACCGCGACGAGTTCGAAGAGATCTGCAAGCGCGGTCTCGACCTGTCGCCCACGCGCGAACTGCTGATCGAAGAGTCGCTGCTCGGCTGGAAAGAGTACGAGATGGAAGTGGTCCGCGACAAGAAGGACAACTGCATCATCGTTTGCTCGATCGAAAACCTGGACCCGATGGGCATCCACACCGGCGACTCGATCACCGTCGCGCCGGCGCAAACGCTCACGGACAAGGAATATCAGATTCTGCGTAACGCATCGCTCGCCGTGCTGCGCGAGATCGGCGTCGATACGGGCGGCTCGAACGTGCAGTTCTCGATCAATCCGAAAGACGGCCGCATGGTCGTGATCGAAATGAATCCGCGCGTGTCGCGCTCGTCGGCGTTGGCGTCGAAGGCGACCGGTTTCCCGATCGCGAAGATCGCCGCGAAGCTGGCGGTTGGCTACTCGCTCGACGAGCTCAAGAACGAAATTACCGGCGGCCAGACCCCGGCATCGTTCGAACCGACCATCGACTACGTCGTCACCAAGATCCCGCGTTTCGCGTTCGAAAAATTCCGCGAAGCCGATTCGCGCCTGACCACGCAGATGAAGTCGGTCGGCGAAGTGATGGCGATTGGCCGCACCTTCCAGGAATCGTTCCAGAAGGCGCTGCGCGGACTGGAAGTCGGCGTCGACGGTCTGGACGAAAAGACCGATAACCGCGACGAGATCATCCGCGAGATCGGCGAAGCCGGTCCGGATCGCATCTGGTACGTGGGCGACGCGTTCCGTATCGGCATGACGGCGCAGGAAATTTTCGAAGAAACCTCGATCGATCCGTGGTTCCTCGCGCAGATCGAACAGATCATCCTGAAGGAAAAGGCGCTGGCGGGCCGCACGCTCGCAAGCATCTCGAAGGAAGAGCTGAAGTATCTGAAGCAGAGCGGCTTCTCGGATCGTCGTCTGGCAAAGTTGCTTGGCGCGAAGCCGGCGGAAGTGCGTCAACGCCGTATCGAGTTGAATGTGCGCCCGGTGTACAAGCGCGTCGATACGTGCGCGGCCGAGTTCGCCACGAAAACCGCCTACATGTACTCGACCTACGAGGAAGAGTGCGAAGCGAACCCGACCAGCAACAAAAAGATCATGGTGCTGGGCGGCGGCCCGAACCGGATCGGCCAGGGCATCGAGTTCGATTACTGCTGCGTGCACGCCGCGCTCGCCATGCGCGAAGACGGCTACGAAACGATCATGGTCAACTGCAACCCTGAAACCGTTTCGACCGACTACGACACGTCCGATCGTCTGTACTTCGAATCGCTCACGCTCGAAGACGTGCTCGAAATCGTCGACAAGGAAAAGCCGGTTGGGGTGATCGTGCAATACGGCGGTCAAACGCCGCTGAAGCTCGCGCTCGACCTCGAAGCGAACGGTGTGCCGATCGTCGGCACGTCGCCGGACATGATCGACGCCGCCGAAGACCGCGAGCGTTTCCAGAAGCTGCTGCAGGACCTCGGTCTGCGTCAGCCGCCGAACCGCACCGCGCGCGCCGAAGACGAAGCGCTCAAGCTGGCCGACGAGATCGGCTATCCGCTGGTGGTGCGTCCGTCGTACGTGCTCGGCGGCCGCGCGATGGAAATCGTCCACGAGCCGCGCGACCTCGAGCGCTACATGCGCGAGGCCGTGAAGGTGTCGAACGACTCGCCGGTGCTGCTCGACCGCTTCCTGAACGACGCGATCGAATGCGACGTGGATTGCATCTCCGACGGCGAAGCTGTGTTCATCGGCGGCGTGATGGAACACATCGAACAGGCGGGCGTGCACTCGGGCGACTCGGCCTGCTCGCTGCCGCCGTATTCGCTGTCGAAGGAAACCGTGGCTGAGTTGAAGCGTCAAACCGGCGCGATGGCGAAGGCGCTGAACGTGATCGGCCTGATGAACGTGCAGTTCGCGATCCAGCAGGTGCCGCAGGCGGACGGCTCGAAAGAAGACGTCATCTATGTGCTCGAAGTGAATCCGCGCGCTTCGCGCACGGTGCCGTACGTATCGAAGGCGACCAGCCTGCCGCTCGCGAAGATCGCGGCGCGCGCCATGGTCGGTCAGAAGCTCGCTGAACAAGGCGTGACGAAGGAAATCGATCCGCCATACTTCAGCGTGAAGGAAGCCGTGTTCCCGTTCGTCAAGTTCCCGGCAGTCGATCCGGTGCTCGGACCGGAAATGCGTTCAACCGGCGAAGTGATGGGCGTGGGTCAGACTTTCGGCGAAGCGCTGTTCAAGTCGCAGCTCGCGGCGGGTTCGCGTCTGCCGGAGTCGGGCACGGTGCTGCTGACCGTGATGGACGCCGACAAGCCGAAGGCCGTCGAAGTGGCGCGCATGCTGCACGAACTCGGCTATCCGATCGTCGCGACCAAGGGCACGGCTGCCGCGATCGAAGCGGCCGGCGTGCCGGTGAAGGTCGTCAACAAGGTGAAGGACGGCCGTCCGCACATCGTCGACATGATCAAGAACGGCGAGATCGCGCTGGTCTTTACGACCGTCGACGAAACCCGCGCGGCGATCGCGGACTCGCGCTCGATCCGCATGAGCGCGCAGGCGAACAAGGTCACGTACTACACGACCATGTCCGGCGCGCGTGCCGCAGTGGAAGGGTTGCGCTATTTGAAGGATCTGGAAGTCTATGATTTACAAGGCCTGCACGCTCGCCTAAACTAAGGCTTCGAATACCTGTCCAAGATGTAAGTGCCGCGGTTAAGCGGCGTTCCGCAGGTGCTTGGCGCCGGGTTTTTCCCGGCGCTCTGGCCCCCGCGGAATGCACTTAACCGCGGTGATTTTTTTTACGGCTGTTTTTTGCATAGAGTTGTTTATGAGCACTGTTCCATTGACGAAGCGCGGCGCGGAAATGTTGCGCGATGAATTGCAGCGCCTGAAATCGGTTGAGCGTCCTTCGGTGATCAATTCGATCGCGGAAGCGCGTGCCCAGGGCGATCTGTCGGAAAACGCGGAATACGACGCGGCGAAGGAAAAGCAGGGCTTTATCGAAGGCCGGATCGCTGAAATCGAATCGAAGCTGGCCGGCGCGCAAGTGATCGACCCGGCGGCAGTAGAAGCGGACGGGCGCGTTGTGTTCGGCGCGACCGTGGAACTGGAAGACCTGGATTCGGGAGCGTCGGTCAAATACCAGATCGTCGGCGACGACGAGGCGGACATCGATCATGGTTTGATCTCGATCAGCTCGCCGATCGCGCGCGCCCTGATCGGTAAGTCGGAAGGCGACGTTGCGTCGGTGCAGGCACCGGGCGGCGTGCGCGAATACGAAATCATCGCGGTTAGCTACGTGTGAAGGCGGCTCCGGTGTCCCTGATGCCGCATCGTTTTTTCCGCTTATTGACGGTGGTGTGGGTCGGTAGTCTGCTGACTATCGGCTATGCGGTCGCGCCTGTGCTGTTCACCTCGCTCGACCGGATGACCGCTGGCGCGGTGGCCGCGCAACTGTTCCGCATTGAAGGCGTACTGGGTGCGGTGTGCGGCATTTTGCTACTCGGTCTCGCGAACGTGCTAGTTCGGCGCGGCAGCGATGCATATCGTCGGTTGCGCTGGCTGATCGCGGGGATGCTGGTGTGCGTGCTGGTGGGTTACTTCGCGTTGCAGCCGTTTATGAATGCAATGCGTATTGCCGCGCTCGAAGCGGGCAGCGATGTCGGACATTCGGCTTATGCAACACGCTTCGGCATTTTGCACGGCGTGTCGAGTCTGTTCTACCTGATCGAAAGTCTGCTGGGCGTGGCGCTGGTGTGGAAACTGCCTGCGGGCGCAGGTGTGGCGTCGGCGGAGCAGGGTGCTCGTGGCACGGCAGGGAACGTGGCCGGCTGACACCAGCGGCCATGGCGCGTTCCTTTCAGCCGCTGAGTACGCAAGCCAGAACGCGGCGAGCTTGCTGAGCGATCTCAAGTTTTGAAGTCGTGATCAAGCCGCCCCACGTCGAGGTGCGGACGCCGCCCGCACCTTTCATCATTCGCTTATTTCGACGACTGATGCGAGCGCTTCGCGCTGGCCTGGCGTTTCTTGGCGCGCTTGATGTTGCCGCCTTGCGTCACGCGTTCATTGCCACGCACCACGACGGCTTTGGCCTTGGGTTTGCGCATCGGGATTTCGCTGGGCTTCACCACGGTCACGACGCGCGGCGCGCGGCCCTTGCCCGGTTTGGCTTCGACAGCGGCTTCGCGGGCGCTCGGCAGGGCGCCGCGTTTGGTCTTCACCGCCGGTTGGGCGGGTTCCGGCTTCCAGATCACCAGCAGCTTGCCGATATGCTGGATCGGCGCGGCGTTCAGCTTGTCACAGATTTCTTCGTAGATCGCGATGCGCTCTTCGCGTTCGTCACCGAACACGCGGATTTTGATGAGCTGATGAGCGCCAAGGTGCACCTTGATCTCGGAGAGCACAGCGTCGGTCAAGCCTTCGGCGCCGACGAGCACGACCGGTTTGAGCGCATGTGCCTGGGAGCGCAACTCGGCGCGTTGGTCGGAAGAGACTTTGAGGGCGGGCATGGAAAGTGGGAGACTCGACTAAAATGGCGGCACCTGCATAACCGAGAGATTCGGCCAATCGCGCAGGGCGGCGCGTCAGAACAACAGAATCGCGGATGACTGCCAGTTTTGGCGGCGTCCGCGCGAATTAACCGCGTATTATCCCCTAAAGCGTGTCATAACGCAGCAAGAGTTCAACGCTTAATGGCAAAAAACAAATTCAACACGGCGTGGTTGCATGATCACATCAACGACCCGTACGTAAAAATGGCGCAGCGGGAGGGCTATCGTGCCCGCGCGGCCTACAAGCTCAAGGAAATCGACGAACAGGACAAGCTGATCCGTCCCGGCCAGGTGATCGTCGACCTCGGTTCGGTGCCCGGCAGTTGGAGTCAGTACGCGCGTAACAAGCTTGCCAAGGGTTCGCAGCGCGACGCCGAGCGCGAAGGTGGCATCGACGGCACGATCATCGCGCTGGACATCCTGCCGATGGAACCGATTGCCGACGTCACTTTCGTTCAGGGCGACTTCCGCGAAGACAGCGTGGTCGGTCAACTGGAAGAATTGGTCGGCGAACGGCAGGTTGATCTTGTAATTTCGGATATGGCGCCCAACCTGTCGGGAGTGGCGGTGGCGGATGCCGCGCGAATCGAGCATCTGTGCGATCTCGCGCTGGAGTTCTCGCAAAATCACCTCAAGCAGGATGGTGCCCTTTTAGTCAAATGCTTTCACGGCAGCGGTTACAGCCAGATTGTCGAAAAGTTCAAGCATCAATTTAAGGTGGTGGCGGCCCGCAAGCCGAAAGCGTCGCGGGATAAATCGTCAGAAACGTTTATTTTGGGTAAGCATCTCAAGCGGCCCGCATAGGACGCTGCAGGACGGTTCCGCATCTGCCGATAATGCGATCATGGCCTCGGAAATGGGTGCGGCACTGACCCGCTGTCCTATTTCTGTGGTAGTGAAACCTTATGGCAGGGGTCTGCGGACTGGATTAGAATGCTTTCGTGGTGCCGCAAGGCAAATGTAGGCGCCCGTCTAAGTGAAGGAGTGGTGCTTTGAACAACAATATGTTTTCGAAAGCAGCAGTGTGGCTGGTTATCGCACTGGTGCTGTTTACGGTGTTCAAGCAGTTCGACAAGCCCCGTGTCCAGGAAGGCGTTTCCTATTCGCAGTTCATGGACGACGCGAAGAACGGCAAAGTCAAGAACGTCATTGTCCAGGGGCGGAACCTCACGGTCACTCCAGCAGACGGCCAGAAGTACCAGATCGTGTCGCCCGGCGACATCTGGATGGTCGGCGATCTGATGAAGTATGGCGTTCAGGTGAGCGGCAAGGCTGATGACGAACCCAATGCGCTGGTGTCCGCGCTGTACTACCTCGGACCGACGATCCTGATCATCGGTTTCTGGTTCTACATGATGCGACAGATGCAGGGGGGCGGGAAAGGCGGTGCGTTCTCGTTCGGCAAATCCCGTGCACGTCTGATCGACGAAAACAACAACGCAATCAATTTCACCGACGTCGCCGGTTGCGACGAAGCCAAGGAAGAAGTCTCCGAACTGGTCGACTTTCTGCGCGATCCGCAGAAATTTCAGAAGCTGGGCGGCCGCATTCCGCGCGGCGTGCTGCTGGTCGGCCCGCCGGGAACCGGTAAGACGCTCCTGGCGCGTGCTATCGCGGGTGAAGCGAAAGTGCCGTTCTTCAGCATCTCGGGTTCGGACTTCGTCGAAATGTTCGTCGGTGTCGGCGCGGCTCGGGTGCGCGACATGTTCGAGCAGGCCAAGAAGCATGCGCCTTGCATCGTGTTCATCGACGAAATCGACGCGGTCGGTCGTCATCGCGGCGCCGGCATGGGCGGCGGTAATGACGAACGCGAGCAGACGTTGAACCAGATGCTCGTCGAGATGGACGGCTTCGAAGCGAACTCGGGCGTGATCGTGATCGCCGCAACGAACCGTTCGGACGTGCTCGACAAAGCGCTGCTGCGTCCGGGCCGTTTTGACCGTCAGGTGTACGTCGGTCTGCCGGACATTCGCGGCCGTGAGCACATCATGAAGGTTCACCTGCGCAAGGTGCCGATTTCGAACGACGTCGACGCAGCGGTGATCGCACGCGGCACGCCGGGCTTCTCGGGCGCCGATCTGGCGAACCTCGTGAACGAAGCAGCTTTGTTTGCGGCTCGCCGCGGCAAGCGCATCGTCGAAATGAACGACTTCGAAGATGCGAAAGACAAAATCTTCATGGGTCCGGAGCGCAAGTCGGCTGTGATCCGCGAAGAATCGAAGCGTGCCACGGCGTACCACGAGTCGGGCCATGCGGTGATCGCCAAGCTGTTGCCGAAGGCCGATCCGGTGCACAAGGTCACCATTATTCCGCGTGGCCGTGCGCTGGGTGTGACCTGGCAGTTGCCGGAGCATGACAACGAAACGTATTCGAAGGACTACCTGCTGGATCGCCTGGCGATCCTGTTTGGTGGCCGCGTCGCGGAAGAGTTGTTCCTGAACCTGCTCAGCACCGGCGCGTCGGACGACTTCAACAAGGCGACGCAAACAGCGCGCGCCATGGTGGCCCGCTTCGGCATGACGGACGCACTTGGACCGATGGTCTACGTCGACGACGAAAACGACGCCACGCCGTTTGGCCGCGGTTTCACGCGCACCATTTCGGAAGCGACGCAGCAGAAGGTCGACGCCGAAATCCGTCGCGTGCTGGACGAGCAATACAATCTCGCGAAGCGCCTGCTGGACGAGAACCGCGACAAGGTCGAAGCGATGACCGCCGCGTTGATGGAGTGGGAAACGATCGACGCCGATCAGATCAACGACATCATGGCAGGCCGTCCGCCGCGTTCGCCGAAGAGCTCGCCGCCGTCGGCAACCGACGCCTCGTCGGGCGGCAGCCCGGGCACCGAGGTCAAACCGGGCAGCGCGACCGCGCCGGCCTGATAGGCGACCAGTAGAAAGTGCGGGCCGGTGTGTTTTCACACCGGCCCGTTTTGCATTTATCCGTTTGCGTGAAGCACTTCCACGTGTCGAAAGTCGAATTCCCTTTTTTGCCTATTCCCGAGCCGCTGCAGTGCGGCCGTTTCAAGCTGACCTTTGAACGCCCGTTGGTCATGGGCATTCTGAACGTCACTCCCGATTCTTTTTCCGACGGCGGCAAATACGCTATGCGCGGCGATGCGTTGCGCCAGGCCGAGCGTATGATGCTCGACGGCGCGGACATTATCGATATCGGCGGCGAATCGACGCGTCCGGGCGCGCCGCCGGTGTCGCTCGACGAAGAACTGGATCGAGTGATCCCGCTCGTCGAGCAACTGCGTGGTGCGAATGTGCCGTTGTCGATCGACACCTACAAGCCTGAAGTGATGCGCCATACGCTGGCCGCCGGCGCCGATCTGATCAACGACATCTGGGGCTTCCGCATGCCGGGCGCAATCGACGCGGTGCGCGACAGTCAATGCGGCGTGTGCGTCATGCACATGCTCGGCGAGCCGCAGACCATGCAGGTCGGTGAGCCCGTCTATGACGATGTGGTGAGCGAGGTTCGCGATTTTCTCGAGGAGCGGGTCGCGGCGCTGAAGCAGGCGGGCATTGCGCGTGCTCGTATCAGCGTGGACCCAGGTTTCGGTTTCGGCAAGACCGTAGTCGAGCATAATTACACGCTGCTCGCGCATCTGCCGGACACGGCGCCGCGAGCTGAGCCGCCTTATCCCATTCTTGCCGGCATGTCGCGCAAGTCGATGGTCGGCGCGGTGGTGGAACGCCCGGCGCCGGAACGCGTCGCGGGCAGTATTGCGGCGGCCGTGTGCGCCGCTGAACGGGGCGCTGCGATTCTGCGTGTACACGACGTCGCGCAAACTGTAGATGCATTGAAAGTATGGGCAACCATGCGCGACGCGGCGAAGCACAGCCGCGCGCGCGGTTGAACCCACAAGCCAAGGAGGAAGATAAAACATGGCACGTCGTTATTTTGGAACGGACGGCATTCGGGGCAAAGTCGGCAAAGGACCTATCACGCCGGAGTTTGTATTGCGGCTCGGCTACGCGGCCGGCAAGGTGTTGGCAGGCGCGGACCGCTGGGCCAAAAGCGGCACGCGGCCAACCGTGTTGATCGGCAAAGACACGCGGGTGTCGGGCTACATGCTCGAAGCCGCGCTCGAGTCAGGTTTCTCCGCAGCAGGTGTGGACGTGATGCTGGCCGGTCCGATGCCCACTCCCGGCATCGCCTACCTGACGCGCGCGTTGCGGCTCGCCGCGGGCGTGGTGATCAGTGCATCGCATAACCCGTACTACGACAACGGCATCAAATTTTTCTCCGCCGACGGCAACAAGTTGCCGGACGAAGTGGAAGCGCAGATCGAGGAGCAACTCGATCTGCCGCTCGCCTGCGCGGCATCCGAGCAACTCGGCAAGGCGCGGCGTCTCGACGACGCGGCTGGCCGCTACATCGAGTTCTGCAAGAGCACGTTTCCGGCGGCGTTCGACCTGCACGGCCTGAAGCTGGTGGTCGACTGCGCGCATGGCGCCGCCTATGACGTCGCGCCGCACGTGTTCCACGAACTCGGCGCCGAAGTGATTCCGATCGGCGTCGCGCCGAACGGCTTCAACATCAACGACGGGGTCGGCGCGACCGCACCGGATGCGCTGGTGCGCGCTGTGCGCGCGAATCATGCGGATCTGGGCATCGCGCTCGATGGCGACGCCGATCGTCTGCAGGTGGTCGACGCGGCAGGGCGTCTCTACAACGGCGACGAACTGCTCTACATCCTGGTCAAGGACCGTGTCGCGACCGACGGCAAAGTGGACGGCGCAGTCGGCACCCTGATGACGAATATGGCGGTGGAAGTGGCGTTGCAGGAAGCCGGCGTGAAGTTCGTGCGCGCGGCGGTCGGCGATCGCTACGTGCTCGAACAGTTGCGCGAACACGGCTGGCAACTGGGCGCCGAGGGCTCCGGCCATATTCTTTCGCTCGACCGTCATTCCACGGGCGACGGCATTGTCTCTGCGTTGCTGGTGCTGGCAGCCATGAAGCGCAGCGAGAAAACGCTCGCCGATCTGCTCGACGGCGTCACGCTGTTCCCGCAGAAGCTGATCAACGTGCGCATGAAGCCTGGCGCGGACTGGAAGAGTAGCGACGTGATCCGCCGCGCCATCGCCAAGGCGGAGAGCGCGCTGAACGGCCGCGGCCGCGTGCTGATCCGCGCGTCCGGCACGGAGCCGGTGCTGCGCGTGATGGTGGAAGCGGAAAGTGCCGCCGACGCACTTCTTCATGCGGAATCGATTGCCGGCGCGGTCAAAGAGGCCACGGCGTAAAGCCACACGCGCTTACGGTGGGGGGCGTTGGGACGATGCGCATCGTGTCCTGACGCCCTCGCTCGCTGCGCTTAGTCTCAGTCGGCGAACCGCACAAAAGGCACATCGCAAAGTAGGCCAGCGCCCAAAAACACAAAATCAAAAGCCAGTCCCAACGCTCACAGCCACGCCCGAACCACCCTCTCACCCGCGGCCCATTGCCGCACGACCCACGCCGCATCTTTTTCCCGAACGCGCACTCGCAAACGTTCGCGCCCCATCTTTCTTCGACTAATCTAAAGAGCGTCACGACTTTCGCCGGAAGATCAGGTTTTCCCTGACAAATCGGCTTTCAGCCGTGTAATCTTACTGTCACATCCGTTTCACGTTAAGTCACGTTACTGTCACAAAGAGACCCTAAGCTTCGCGGTGTTCGTCTTACACGCTCACACCGCTCACACCTTTGGAGGTCTCATGAAATTGATGCAAACCGTGTTCGCTGGCGTCGCTGGCGCGCTTTTCGCGATCGCAGCGCAAGCCGCAGACATCACCGGCGCGGGCAGCACCTTCGCAGCACCGATCTACACGAAGTGGGCCGACTCGTATCAGAAGTCGGGCGGCGGCAAGGTTAACTATCAAGGCATCGGCTCGTCGGGCGGCGTGAAGCAGATCGTCGCGAAGACCGTCGACTTCGCCGGTTCGGACGCTCCGCTGAAGGACGACGAACTCGCCAAGGAAGGCCTGTTCCAGTTCCCGACGGTGGTCGGCGGCGTGGTGCCGGTCGTCAATGTGCCGGGCGTGAAGCCGGCTGAACTGACGCTGTCGGGCGAAGTGCTCGGCGACATCTATCTGGGCAAGATCAAGAAGTGGAACGATCCGGCGATCGTTGCGCTGAACCCGAAGGTCAAGCTGCCGGATACCGACATCGCCGTGGTTCGCCGCGCCGATGGTTCGGGCACCAGCTTCATCTGGACGAACTATCTGTCGAAGGTCAACGCAGACTGGAAGTCGAAGGTCGGTGAAGGTTCGACGGTCAACTGGCCGACGGGCACGGGCGGCAAGGGCAACGACGGCGTCGCGGCCTTCGTGCAACGTCTGCCGGGCGCAATCGGCTACGTGGAATGGGCGTACGCGAAGCAGAACCACATGACGTATGTCGCGCTGAAGAACTCGACGGGCACGGTTGTCGAGCCGAAGACGGAGACCTTCAAGGCAGCGGCAGCAGGCGCGGGCTGGTCGAAGTCGTTCTATCAGATCCTGACGAACGAGCCGGGCAAGAACGCATGGCCGATCGTCGGCGCGACGTTCGTGCTGTTGCACACGGCGCAGGACAAGCCGGCGCAAGGCGCCGAAACGCTGAAGTTCTTCGACTGGGCGTTCAAGAACGGCACGCAAGCCGCAAACGATCTGGACTACATCTCGCTGCCGGATTCGGTCGTCGCGGAAATCCGCACGCAATGGAAGGCAAAGGTGAAGGACGCTTCGGGCAAGGCAATCGCCGAGTAAGCGAAGCAACGGGTGCGGCAATGAGCAAAGCACCCGGCACCGGCAGTACGTAACACATTGGCCGTCCTCATGTGAGGACGGCCAATGGCTTTGACCCCCGGCATTACCGGCCGCACGACACGTGTCGTACGGCAACTGGAAACAGGTCCATCAGGCTCTCATGTCCGATATCCAATTAGCGTCCGGCGCGAGCAGGTCGACCCCGCCCGGCAGCGCGTCGCAGCAGAAAGCGCCCAGCCGCGCCGGCGACGTGATCTTCGGCGGTCTCGCGCGCTTCGCCGCCATCATCACTTTGCTGCTGCTCGGCGGCATCATCGTTTCGCTGATCGTCGCGTCCATGCCGTCGATCAAGCAATTCGGCCTCAGCTTCCTGTGGACCGCCGACTGGGATCCACCCAGCAAGCAATTCGGCGCCCTGGTGCCGATCTACGGCACGATCGCCACCTCGATCATTGCACTCATCATCGCGGTGCCCGTCAGCTTCGGCATCGCGCTTTTCCTGACCGAACTCGCGCCCGCGTGGCTGCGCCGTCCGCTCGGCATCGCGATCGAACTGCTCGCCGCGATTCCGTCGATCGTGTACGGCATGTGGGGTCTGCTGGTGTTCGCGCCGATCTTCGCGACGTACTTTGAAAAACCGCTCGGCGTCGTGCTCGGCGGCATTCCGTTTGTCGGTGCGTTGTTTCAGGGCGCGCCGATCGGCATCGGCATCCTGTGCGCGGGCGTGATTCTCGCGATCATGATCATTCCGTATATCGCCTCGGTGATGCGCGACGTGTTCGAAGTCACGCCGGTCCTGTTGAAGGAATCGGCATACGGCATCGGCTGCACGACGTGGGAAGTGATGTGGAAGATCGTGCTGCCCTTTACGAAGAGCGGCGTGATCGGCGGCGTGATGCTGGGTCTGGGCCGCGCGCTCGGCGAGACCATGGCTGTCACGTTCGTGATCGGCAATACGAATCTGCTCGACAACGTGTCGCTCTTTTCGCCGGGCAACAGCATTACGTCGGCGCTCGCCAACGAATTCGCCGAAGCGGATCCGGGCCTGCATACGTCGGCGCTGATGGAACTCGGCCTCATTCTGTTCGTGATTACCTTCATCGTGCTGGCGATCTCCAAGGTCATGCTGCTTCGCCTCGAAAAAGGGGAGGGCGCGAAATGAGCCAGCCCACTTTGAATATGCCGGGTTCGAACGACGCCGTCGCGCTCGAAGCAATGCGCGTGCGTCTGCAAGGCCGCCGCCGCATGAAGAACGCGGTTGCGCTGACCATGTCGCTCGCCGCGATGGCGTTCGGTCTGCTGTGGCTGATCTGGATTCTGTACACGACCTTGCGCCTGGGTATCGGCGGCTTGTCGGTCGAGCTGTTCACGCAATCGACGCCGCCGCCGAACACCGATGGCGGTGGTCTCGCCAACGCGATCGTCGGCAGTCTGATGCTGGTCGCACTCGCGACTTTCGTCGGCACGCCGATCGGTATTCTGGCTGGCGTCTATCTCGCCGAGTACGGCCAGAAGGGCTGGCTCGCGAGCGTCACGCGTTTCATCAACGACATTCTGTTGTCGGCGCCGTCGATCGTGGTCGGCCTGTTTGTCTATGCGCTGGTGGTGGCGAAGATGGGCCACTTCAGCGGCTGGGCCGGCGTATTCGCGCTTGCCTTGCTGCAGATCCCGATCGTGATCCGCACCACGGAAAACATGCTGAAACTGGTGCCGAACGCACTGCGTGAAGCAGCCTTCGCACTCGGCACGCCGAAGTGGAAGATGGTGCTGTCGATCACGCTGAAGGCTTCCATCGCGGGTATCGTCACCGGCGTGCTGCTCGGCGTGGCGCGTATCGCAGGCGAAACCGCGCCGCTGCTCTTCACGGCGCTGTCGAATCAGTTCTTCTCGATGGACATGGGCCAGCCGGTCGCGAACCTGCCGGTCACGATCTACAAGTTTGCGATGAGCCCGTTCGCGCAGTGGCAATCGCTCGCGTGGGCCGGCGTCTTCCTGATCACGCTCGCGGTGCTGGGACTCAACATCCTCGCGCGCACGATCTTCTCGAACAAGTAAGGGCGGAGTGTAATCCGATGAATATGGCAGAAACTCAACTCAATCCGATCGCGCGTCCTACCGCGCCCGCCGGTTTCGATCCCGCCCAGAGCGGCCAGTCGCAGGCGCCGTCGCGCCCGAAGATCGAGATCAACGACCTGAACTTCTTCTACGGCAAGTATCACGCGCTGAAGAACATCAATCTGCAGATTCCCGAAGGCAAGGTGACCGCGTTCATCGGCCCGTCGGGTTGCGGCAAGTCCACGCTGCTGCGTACGCTGAACAAGATGTACGCGCTCTATCCGGAACAGCGCGCTGAAGGCGAGATCCTGATGGACGGCGAAAACCTGCTGACCTCCAAGCGCGATATTTCGCTGCTGCGCGCACGGATCGGCATGGTGTTCCAGAAGCCGACGCCGTTTCCCATGTCGATCTACGACAACATCGCGTTCGGCGTGAAGATGTTCGAAACGCTGCCGCGCTCGGAGATGGACGACCGCGTGGAATGGGCGCTGACCAAGGCCGCGCTGTGGAACGAAGTGAAGGACAAGCTCGGCCAGAGCGGCTACGGTTTGTCGGGCGGCCAGCAGCAGCGTCTGTGCATCGCGCGCGGTATCGCGATCCGTCCGGAAGTGCTCCTGCTCGACGAGCCGTGTTCGGCGCTGGACCCGATTTCGACGGGCCGTATCGAAGAACTGATCGCCGAATTGAAGAGCGATTACACGGTGGTGATCGTCACGCACAACATGCAACAGGCGGCCCGCTGTTCGGACTACACTGCCTATATGTACCTCGGCGAGTTGATCGAATTCGGCGACACCGAAAAGATCTTCATCAAGCCGGTCCGCAAGGAAACCGAGGATTACATCACTGGCCGCTTCGGTTAACACGCCGAACAAATAAGGGAGTACGACATGTCCGACAAACACCTGTCCAGCCAGTTCGACGCCGACCTGAATCTGGTTTCCTCCAAGGTGCTCGAAATGGGCGGCCTGGTCGAATCGCAGATCGTCAAGGCCATGCAGGCGCTCAACGAATTCGATCTCGACATCGCCGAACAGGTGATCGCCGCGGAAGAGCGTCTGAACAAGATGGAAGTGGACATCGACGAAGAGTGCAGCAACATCATCGCGCGCCGTCAGCCGGCCGCGCGTGACCTGCGTCTGTTGATCGCGATTTCGAAGACCATCACGAATCTCGAGCGCGCCGGCGACGAAGCCGAAAAGATCGCCAAGCGCACCAAGCGTTTGATGGAAGACGGCGCGTCGCGCACCATCAACATCGCTGAAATCAAGTTGTCGGGCGAGATGGCGGTGTCGATTCTGCGCCGCGCGCTGGACGCGTTCGCGCGCCTCGATACGGTCGCTGCCGCACAGATCGTTCGTGACGATAAAGCGATCGACGAAGAATTCCGCGCCTTCGTGCGCAAGCTGATTTCGTACATGACCGAAGATCCGCGTTCGATCTCGGTGGGCCTCGACTTCCTGTTTATCGCCAAGGCGATTGAGCGGATCGGCGACCACGCGAAGAACATCGCCGAATTCATCATTTACATCGTGAAGGGTACGGACGTGCGGCACAAGTCGCGCGACGCGCTCGAGCGCGAAGCACTCAGTTAATCCAGATATAAGGACCAGAGGTGCCGATGCCCAGCAGCATTCTCGTCATTGAAGATGAGCCCGCCATTTCCGAATTGATTTCGGTCAATCTTCAACACGCCGGACACTGCCCGATTCGCGCGTACAACGCGGAGCAGGCGCAGAACCTGATCAGCGACGTATTGCCGGACCTCGTCCTGCTCGACTGGATGTTGCCGGGTAAATCGGGCATTGCGTTCGCGCGCGATCTGCGCAACAACGAGCGCACCAAGCATATCCCGATCATCATGCTGACCGCGCGCGGCGACGAGCAGGACAAGGTGCTCGGCCTCGAAATCGGCGCCGACGACTACGTCACCAAGCCGTTCTCGCCGAAGGAACTGATGGCGCGCATCAAGGCGGTGTTGCGCCGCCGCGCCCCGCAGTTGACCGAAGACGTGGTCGCGATCAATGGCCTCAAGCTCGATCCGGCCACACACCGCGTGGCCGCGCATGCGGAAGGTAGCGAGATCAAGCTCGATCTCGGTCCGACGGAATTCCGTCTGCTGCATTTCTTCATGACGCACCCGGAGCGCGTGCACAGCCGCACGCAACTGCTCGATCAGGTGTGGGGCGATCACGTATTCGTCGAAGAGCGCACGGTGGATGTGCATATCAAGCGCTTGCGCGCGGCACTCAAGCCCGCCGGGTGCGATGCTATGATTGAGACGGTACGCGGCAGCGGCTACCGGCTTGCGAAGAGCGCCTGAGGCGCGCATTAGCGGCGTTGCGCCGCCCGCGTCGGGTACGTCTGTTCGCAACCATAGGCGCCGCGATTTTCATCCCGGCGCATAGGCTTTTCTCTTCGATCGCTAGACCATGAACATCATCTGGGCGCGCTCCATCGTGTCGGTCGTGCTGCTGGCTGTTCTGTGCGTGGTGGTCGGCGCACTCGTGAACGTCAAGGCGGCGCTCGTCCTCGCGATCGTCATGCTGCTCGCGCAGAGCCTTTTCAGCACCTTTCATAAGCAGCGCCTGTGGCGTTTGCTCGACGCGCCGGTTTACGGCGAAGTGCCGAGCGCCCCCGGCATCTGGGGCGAAATCTACTACCGTCTGCACAAGCTCGCGAAGCGCTGGCATGCCCAGGTGCGCTCGGTCGAGCAACAGCACTCGCGCTTTATTCAGGCGATCCAGGCCTCGCCTAACGGTGTGGCGATGCTCGACGATCACGACCAGATCGAGTGGTGCAACGCGATCTCCGAACTCCATTTCGGCCTGGATGCGAAGCGCGACCTGCGCCAGCACATCACACATCTGGTGCGCCAGCCGGACTTCGTGCGCTATCTGAATTCGCATCGCTACGAAGAAATGCTGATCATGCGCGGCATGGGCGACAAGCGGCAGAACGTGCTGTCGGTGCAGGTGTTTCCGTACGGCGAGAATCGCAAACTGGTGCTGTCGCAAGACATCACCGAGCTCGAACGCACGGATGCAATGCGGCGCGACTTCGTCGCCAATGTCTCGCATGAACTGAAGACGCCGCTCACGGTGCTCTCGGGTTTTCTGGAGACCATGCGCGAGTTGCCATTGAGCGAAGGCGAACGTTCGCGCTATCTCGAACTGATGGAGCAGCAGGCTTCGCGCATGCGCCACATCGTCAACGATTTGCTCGTGCTCGCCAAACTCGAAGGCGACAACAAGCCGCCGAGCGATCAGATGATCGATATGCGCGCGGTGTTGCGGCATTTGCACGACGACGCGGAAAGCCTGTCGAGCGATCATCACAAGATCACATTCGATGCCGACGAAGGGCTGACGGTCACCGGCGTCGAGACGGAAATTCTCAGCGCGCTCGGCAACCTCGTCACGAACGCGATCCGCTATACGCCGGACGGTGGCGCGATCAGAGTGGTTTGGCACGCGCAGGGCGGCAATGCGATATTTTCGGTGACGGACAGCGGACTCGGCATTCCCTCTGCGGACATACCGCGGCTGACGGAGCGTTTCTATCGCGTCGATCGCAGCCGTTCGCGCGATACCGGCGGCACGGGCCTCGGTCTTGCGATCGTCAAGCATGTGCTGCAACGTCACGATGCACAGCTCGATGTGAAGAGCGAGGAAGGGCGAGGCAGCACGTTCACCGTGCGTTTTCCGGTGTATCGCACGGCGCGCCGGCAACCGGCGCCGGTTTGAGCGTAGCCGCATCGGAATGAAGAAAAGCCCGCACATAGCGGGCTTTTTTACGCGTGCCACTTTTGTTGGCGGCCCGCCGAGGCGGGCGCAGTCACTCACGCTACGAACAGAATTTCCCCAGCAGACTCATCTGCGCGTTGCGCGAGGACTTGCCCGGCCGGCGGCGCCGGTAATGGCCGTCGCTTTGCATCAGCCACGCGGATTGATTGTCGCCGAGAAACGCAGACAGACCTTCAGCGATCACACGCCGCTTCAAACGCCGGTTGTTGATCGGAAAGGCAACTTCAACACGCCGGAAGAAATTGCGGTCCATCCAGTCGGCGCTCGACAGATACACCTGCTCCTTGCCGCCGTCGTAGAAATAGAAGATGCGGTGGTGTTCGAGAAAGCGCCCGACGATCGAGCGCACGGTGATGTTCTCCGAAAGCCCCGCGACGCCTGGCTGCAACGAACACACGCCACGCACGATCAGATCGATTTTGACGCCCGCCTGCGCGGCCTCGTACAACTCGGCGATCACCGTGGGTTCGAGCAGCGCATTCATCTTCGCGACAATGCGTGCTTTCTTGCCGGCGCGCGCATGCTCGGCTTCGGCGCGAATGGCTTCGACCAGTTTCGGATGCAGCGTGAACGGCGATTGCCACAACTCGTGCAGCTTCAGTTCTCCGCCAATGCCGGTCAGTTGCTGGAACACGTGATGAACGTCTTCGCAGATTTTCTGGTCGGCGGTCATCAAACCGAAGTCGGTGTAAAGACGCGCCGTGCGCGGGTGGTAGTTGCCGGTGCCGAGGTGCACATAGCGCTTGAGGGTGGTCTTGCCGCCCACCGACACGCGCCGCACGATCAGCATCATCTTCGCGTGGCACTTGTGGCCCACCACGCCGTACACCACGTGCGCCCCGACTGCTTCGAGCTGCGAGGCCCAGTTGATGTTGGTTTCTTCATCGAAACGCGCGAGCAGTTCGACTACTACCGTGACTTCCTTGCCGTTGCGCGCCGCTTGCATCAGCGCGTCCATTAGCGGCGAATCGGTGCCCGTGCGATAGATGGTCTGCTTGATCGCGACCACGTTCGGATCTTTGGCCGCCTGCAGCAGCAGTTCGAGCACCGGCTGAAAACTTTCGTACGGATGATGCAGCAGCACGTCGCCCTGATCGATCACGTCGAACATGCTGGCGCTGTTGGCGACCTGCGGCGGAATCGCGGGGATGTGCGGCACGAACTTCAGATCGGGGCGGTCCACCATCTCCGGTAATTGCATCAGCCGCACCAGATTGACGGGGCCGTCGGCGTAGTAGCAATCCTTGTCGGACAGGCCGCTTTCGTCGAGCAGGCGCCGCACGACATGCGTGGGCGTTTCCGCCGACACTTCGAGCCGCACCGCGTTGCCCAGATGCCGCGCCGGCAATTCGCCCTGCAACGCGACGCGCAGATTGGTAATTTCATCTTCATCGACGAACAGTTCGCTATTGCGCGTGATGCGAAACTGGTTGCAGCTGCGCACCACGAGGTTCGGAAACAGTTCGCCGACAAAGCGTTGCAACAGGGAGCTCAGCAGCACGAAGCCATGCGGGTAGCCCGACAGTTCCTGCGGCATGCGCACGAGCCGCGGCAACGCGCGCGGCGCCTGCACGATGCCCATCATCGCCTGACGGCCGAACGCGTCCTTGCCTTCCAGTTCCACGACGAAGTTCAGGCTCTTGTTGAGCACGCGTGGAAACGGATGCGCCGGATCGAGGCCGATCGGCGTGAGCACGGGCAACAGTTCGTCGAAGAAGTAGTTGCGCGCCCATTCGGTCTGCGCTTCGTTCCACGCTTCCGTGCCGTGAAAATAGATGCCTTCTGCTTCGAGCGCGGTGAGCACCGTGTCGTGCAGCATGGTGTACTGGCGATGCACGAGTTTCTGCGCGCGTTCGACCACGAGGTCGTACACGTGCTGCAGCGACATGCCGTCCGGCGATAGCGCGCCGGGGTTGTCGCGCATCTGTTCCTGTAGCCCGGCCATGCGGACTTCGAAGAATTCGTCGAGATTGCTACTGGTGATGCAGATGAAACGCAGGCGTTCGAGCAAAGGGACGGCTGGGTCGGCAGCTTGTGCCAACACACGCTCGTTGAAACCCAGAATGCCCAGCTCGCGATTCAATAAGGGGTAGCGGATGGACATCGGCAGCGAGAATGGAATGTCAGGAAGAGAGGCGGAAAGACGCTCGGAAATTCTCACAGTATGATGACGTTGTTATGACATTTTCGATTTTTTATTCTACGCCGTAATCGCCGCGTGTCGTCAATATGACGCAGTCTGTATGGGACCATCGGCCACCCCCATTGCTGCGAGGTGACATCGTGAGGCCCGGTACGCTTAGAATGGCGTCTTTGAACCGCGCGGCCGGCCGTCAGGCGCCCAGGGCACCCGATGGACACGGAGCGTTTCCCGCATCCAACGCCGCCGCGCTCGCGCGCATGGAGTCCGCTTACTCGATGGTCAATACTCCGCAACTCCTCGCCGCCGTCGATCTCGGTTCGAACAGCTTCCGGCTGATTGTCGGCCGGGTCGAGGAAACTGACGCCGGCAGCCAGATCTACCAGGTCGATGCCTTGCGTGAGCCGGTGCGTCTGGCCGCCGGTCTGTCGCGCGACAAGATGCTCGACCGAGCTTCGCAGGTGCGCGGCTGGGACGCGCTCAAGCGTTTCGGCGAGCGTCTTCGCGACTTTCATCCCGATCACGTTCGCGCGGTCGCTACCAATACATTGCGCATCGCCAAGAATGCCGGCGAATTTCTCGGTGAGGCGCAAGCCGCGCTCGGTTTCCCGATCGAAGTGATCGCCGGGCGTGAAGAGGCGCGCCTGATTTACGCGGGCGCTGCACACTCCGTGCCCGCGAGTCCGGGCAAACGTCTGGTGGTCGATATCGGCGGCGGCTCGACGGAATTCATCATTGGCTCGCATTACACGCCCATCAAGATGGAGAGCCTGTATATCGGCTGCGTGAGTCATAGCCGGGCGTTTTTCCCTGCCGGCAACGTCGACGAATACACGATGCGCCAGGCCGAACTCGCCGCGGGCCGCGAAATCCAGATCATTTCCGCCGAGTACAAGAAGACCGGCTGGGAGCAGGCGATCGGCTCGTCGGGCACCGCGCGCGCATTGGCCGAGTTGGTGGAGGCCAATAACTTCAACGATCCAGGCGTCACGCATGGCATCTCGCGCGGCGGGCTCGAACGCCTCAAGCGCGCGCTGATCAAGGCGGAGAACGTCAACCGGCTGAAGCTCGTCGCGTTGAAGGGCGATCGCATTCCGGTGCTGGCCGGCGGCCTGTCGATCATGATCGCGGTGTTCGACGAACTGGGTGTCGATTACGTCGACACGACGGACGGCGCGCTGCGCCTCGGCGTGTTATACGACCTGTTAGGCCGTTCGCAGCACGAAGACATGCGTACGGTCACGGTGGAAGGCTTCATGCGCCGCTATGGTGTGGATCGCGCGCAGGCGGGGCGCATCGGCGAACTCGCGGTGCGCTTCTACGAACAGTTCGAGGAACCCGACGAAGAACGCCGCGTCGAAAACCGCATGTTTCTCGGCTGGGCGGCTGCGTTGCACGAAATCGGTCTGTCGATCTCGCACAGCGCGTATCACAAGCATTCGGCCTATATCGCCAGCAACGCGGACATGCCGGGCTTTTCGCGCACCGATCAGGCGCGGCTTGCCGCGCTCGTGCTCGGTCATGCGGGCAAGCTCGGCAAGCTATCGCAAACGCGCGAAGTGGAGTGGCCGCTGCTGTTCTGTCTGCGGCTCGCGGCGCTGCTGTGCCGCCGGCGTGCCGACGTCGGCTTGCCGGGCATCTCGGTGACACAGGTCAACGGCGGTTACGAGGTGCGGTTGCCGAACGAGTGGGTGGCCAACAATCCGTTGACCGACTACAGCCTGATTCAGGAAGCCGCGGAGTGGGAGAAGGTCGGCATTCCGTATCGCGTGGTTTATACGGACGAATGAAGCCTTGCGCATGGCGCACTGCGAATGAATGAGAAAGCCCGGCCGGTGCCGGGCTTTTTTGCGGCCGCTTGTTTTTGCTTCGCCGACGCGCGTCACAGCGCGTCTTGCACGCGAATCCGCTCAGCGCGGCAGCGCATCGCCGAGGAAGTGGCGAGCGTAACGTGCATTGATATCGGACAAGCGGAACAGCGTCAGAAAGTCCGCGGTATTGAAATCGGGATCCCATGCCGGCGCGCCGCAAATCTTCGCGCCGAGACGCAGATACCCCTTCACCAGCGGCGGCGGCGCCACCTCGGCGCCCGTTTGCAGTTCATCGACCGGCAGCGGCGTGTGCGCAAACGCGCGATATTCCGGCGCGGTCAGCGCGCTGTCGCGCAGCGAGCAATACAGATTTGCCGCGTAGTGGCCGCCGTCGACCATCGCCACGCTCGCGCAGCCGAGCATCGTCTCATAGCCGTTGTGCTTCATGTAGGCGGCAAGGCCGGCCCATAGCGACATGATCACCGAGCCGCTGCGATAGTCGGGGTGCACGCACGAACGGCCCACTTCGACCATCTTGGCGCGCAGGTGCGTCAGACGCGACACGTCGAACTCGCTTTCAGCGTACAGCCGGCCGATACGCGCGGCCTGATGCGGCGGCAACGCGCGGTACGTGCCGACCACTTTCAACGTGTCGAGATCGCGAACCAGTAGGTGATCGCAGTAGGCGTCGAACGAATCGACGTCGAGACCCGCGGGGCCCGTCAGCCGTGCGCCCATTTCGTCGGCGAACACGCGGTAGCGCAGACGCTGGGCTTCGCGCAGTTCTTCGTCGGTGCGAGCCCACGTGACTTGCAGGCGATGCTGGGCGGTGACCGTTTCCTCGGCGCGCGGCAGACGGCGCGACTCGAAGATCGAAGCGAGGGGCAGGGTAGGCGTCGGCAGTTCTCGCATGGGGGGTCCTGGTCGAAAAAAGGGAGATTTCTTTTTTCGCCAATGTAGTAACGCCTGGTGACGCTCGCATGGCAAACCCATGACGATTGGATGACTGCCCGTAAGCTGCGTGCCCGCGGCTTGTAATATCGCAAGCGGGGACGACGAGTGTTGTTTCCGCGCGAAAGGTGGGAATTGAGGAAACGGGTGGGGGCGATGCGAGCGCCGGGATGGTGAGGTCCCGGCGCTGTGGGTGATGCGTGTAATCGGTTTGCTTGCTTCGGCGCCGTTTCGTGTGACGCGTGGGTTTTTAGGGGTGCAACCCCCGCCTGGTTGAAGTGAATCCGGCTCAGACCAGATCGGGTGTCATGGCGGCTCGCAGCACGGCCTGGTCGTCGCCGTCGCGCTCGCGGCTTGCGATCCACCACACGCCCGCTTTCTTCAGCGGCCAGCTCGCGTCGCTATTGCCGAGCAGCCGGGCGGCGACGTGGCCGAGCGTCGGCTGATGGCCGACGATCACCACCGTTTGCGCGATGCCTTTGGGCCAGCCTGCGGCGTTGAGCACGTCGTCCGCGCTTGCGTTGGGCGCGAGTTCGCGTACTACGCGATATTGATCACTCAGCGTCTCGGCAGTCTGGATGGTACGCACAGCAGGGCTTGCGAGCACGACGGCGTCGTCGGGCAGGCGGGTGCGCAGCCATTTGGCGACGTTTTGCGCCTGCTTGCGGCCTCGGGTGGTGAGCGCTCGCGCCAGGTCGGTGCTGGCGAAGTCTTCGGCTTCGGCGTGACGCCAGAGAATCAGATCCATGCGTGTCTCCTTCACTGTGCTTGCGGCGCTTGGGCCCGATCAGGCCTGCGCCAAGTTTCAGTCACTGTCGCACGTGGACTCGTTGGGCCGCAAGGCAATGGCTCGGGGTAACCGTATAAGCACGCCGGTATATCGCAGGCGAGAGCCCGCGAGCCTGAAAAAGCCCAAAAAGCAAAAACCCGCGAAGCCGGAGGCTACGCGGGTTTCGTGTTGCTTTTCGTGGTCGGAGCGAAAGGATTCGAACCTTCGACCCTCTGATCCCAAATCAGATGCGCTACCAGGCTGCGCTACGCTCCGACGAATCCGAGATTCTACGTGGCATTGGGTGCCAGAGTCAATCACGAATTGCACCGGAGCAAAACGGCGGGTCGAGTGCGCGAGTCGGCGGCGTTATATGCGACCCATCAGCAGCAACACGATCACGATGATCAGCACGACGCCCACGACGCCGGTCGGCCGATAGCCCCAGCCGCTGCTGTACGGCCAGCTCGGCAACGCGCCGATCAGCAGAAGAATGAGCACGATAAGCAGTATGGTTCCAATGGTCATTCGAGTTCTCCCTGTCTGGCCTGAGCCAGTTAGTCTGGTTGGTTCGGCGCATACGCGCCGGGACGCTCGACGCGCAAGCCGCGCGCTTCCTGCACGCCTACCAGCAGCAAGGCGTGTGCCTAAAGCAGATTTGGGCGGAAAGGGAAATGGCGGGCGACTGGATGCTTCGGTCGCGACCAGCGACGCGTCAGGAAAAGGGCAGCCAGGAGAAACTTGCGCGGTTACAGTGGACAGCCGCAGGCGTCACCGCGCAAGGAGTCGATGTGCGAGCGCGGACTCGCACGTGAAATACGGCGCATCAATCCTTCAACCGCTCGGACTGTGTGCAGGCGCCGTTGGCACCTGCATTTCCGTTCAGTGCCGGCGACGCATCCAATGCGGCATGTGCTGATGAGTCAGCCAATGGTGCACCATGCCTTCGCCATCGTGTTCGCGCCGATAGGTTCTCGATTCGTAGATCGACAACACGAGCAACACGAGCAGACCTATTGCAAGTCCAACCAGACCCGCGATCGTTTCAGCATCCATGGCAGCCTCCTATGAGACGCGACCGTGACTTTATAGTAGGTCACGCGCAACCAAATGGGGGAGGGGTTACGCGGGTCGGCGCGGCGGCGCGGAATGCGCTTTGCGGTTAGACTCCAGGCGCTCGCGCTTGCCCGCTCGCCGCGGGTAAGCCGCTCTTTCATTCTGTTTCGAGAGACTCTTTTATGATCCGCGTTTCGATGATTGCGTTGCTGGTGGTTGCCGGCGTTGCCGGTTGTGCGAATGGTCCGTCGGGCCATCACGGCGGCCCTCCGCCGCAAGATCCGGCCGACTACCACGGCGTGCCCACCGACAGCCGTCCGCCCACGATGGTGCCTCCACCGGTCTCGCCTTGAGCAGCGGCTGATAACGGCTCCGGCAACGGTGACGAAAAGCAGAGGCGAAGCCCCGGCGCGGGCACGCCGGCGCTTCTGACCCGCGCAGACTGTTCGCGCGGAGAGCGCGGGCTGAAGTTATTCTAGGGCGAGCGTCGCGCGTGACTTGTATGCGCTTGTTTCAAGCCGTAACCGGGTGCCGCGATGCGAAATGGGCAAGCCCGCGCGCTCAAGCCGCCGCGCCCGCCATGCCGCGCACGACGCCCGGCACATAGCGCGCGAGCGTGAGGCCGCGCAGGGCCATGAAGAGCAGCATCGCGGCCCACAAGCCGTGATTGCCGTACAGCGCCAGCAGGGCCCACGACGCCGCCACGAACAGCGCGAACGACACCACCATCGACATCATGAGTTCGCGCGTACGAGTCGCGCCGATGAACACGCCGTCCAGCAGAAAGCCCCACACGGACACCACTGGCGAGAGCGCGGCCCACGGCAGATACAGTTCGGCGGTGGCGCGCACGGCGGCCTGATCCGTCAGACGTTCGACGATCCACGAGCCCGCGCCCCAGTACACCAGCGAGAACCCCAGCGCGCCGAGCGTGGACCACAACGCCGTCACCTTGATCGCTTGCGTGAACGCGTGCCGGTCCCGCGCGCCGATCGCTGCGCCCACCAGCGCTTCGGCGGCGTGCGCGAAACCGTCGAGTCCGTAGGCCATGAACGTCTGAAAATTGAGCAGCAGCGCGTTGGCCGCGAGCGTGGCATCGCCTTGCTTCGCGCCCAGGTGCGCAAACCAGCCAAACGATGAGAGCAGGCACAAGGTCCGCACGAAGATATCGCGATTGAGCACCACGAGCCGCTTGAGCGCCGCCGCGTCGAACAAGGCGGCGCGATTCAACGCGGGCAGGCCGCGCGGCCTGCCGTGCCAGAGCAGGGCGGCGCCGAGCACGAAGCCGAGCGCGTCGGCGGTGGCCGTGGCCGCGCCGATCCCGGACACGCCCCAGTCGAAGCCGTGCACATACAGGATCACGGCCACGATGTTCACGCTGTTGATGAACACCTGCGAGAGCAGCGCGAGCCGCACCTGCTGAGTGCCGAGCAGCCAGCCGAGCACGACGTAATTGCCGAGGGCGAGCGGCGCGGCCCAGATGCGCGCGTGACAGTACAGCCGTGCGTTGCGCTGCACCGCGTCGCTGCCGCCGATCACGCGCAGTCCGTAATCGATCAGCGGCATTTGCAGCGCCAGCACAACGGCGCCGATCGCGGCCGCCAGCAACAGTGCGCGGACGACGTTGTTGCGCAGTTCGACCTGGTTATCCGCACCGTGCGATTGCGCGACCAGACCGGTCGTGCCCATGCGCAGAAAGCCGAAGCCCCAGAACACGAAGTTGAAGAACAGGCCGCCGAGCGCCACGCCGCCGAGATACGACGCGCCGTCCAGATGGCCCGCCACAGCGGTGTCGACCGCGCCGAGAATGGGCTGTGTCAGATTGGCGAGAACGATGGGAAACGCCAGCGCCAGCACCCGGCGGTGCCAGTGCACGGGAACAGCGGGTGCCGCTGCCGACGTGTCAGCGTCGCGCGCGGCTTCGCTCAACTGCGTTCCTGCACGCACACCCAGGGGGAGACGACGACGGCCCAGAGATCCGGGTCGCGCTCGGCGAAGTCCGCGGCGGTTTCCGCCTGCACGCGCTCGACGAGCCCGGAGGACAGCCATTGCGTGACCTGCGTGGTGTCGTCGCTGGCGATGGCTTCGGCCACGCTCACCAGATCGAGGTCGCGCGCGACGCGCAGCAGAATGCCGCGCGCAAAGAAGCGTTCGAGTTCGACCCAGCCGATCTTGGCGGTTTCGGCAAGCAACTTGGCGTACAGCGGGCTATGGGTGGCGTCGTTGGAAGTCATCGTAAGGGGGTTCCGGCGGGGCCGTTACTATAAACCATCGGCGCGGGCCGCCAGTGCGGCGCGCGCTCCGGTAGGCTATGGGTCCTGCGAAATTCATTCTGAACCTTCATGTCACTGGATTCAACGGCGCCGGCTTCGGCCGCGCAAGCTCACGTCGTGACCGACGCCACGCTCACGCGCGCGGAGGTGGAACGGCTCATCGCGGCAAGCCTCGCCGGCAATAAAGCGCCGCTTCATTTCACGGACTGCGATTTCGAAGGCGTCGACCTGTCGCGTCTCGATCTGCGCGGCGCCGAGTTTCATCGCTGCACGATCGTCGAGACGTCGTTTTTCGGCGCGACGCTCTCGCATACCCGCTGGGTCCGTTGCCGCGGCCGCGAGGCGGATTTCGCGTCGGCCGATCTGGTCGACGCGGCGTTTCAGTCGAGCGATCTCAACAATACCGGCTGGCGACGCGCCAAGCTGGCTTCGGCGTCGTTTCATAGCTGCAAGCTGACCGGCGCCAATTTCGAAGCGTGCACGGCGCTGGGTTTGAGCTTCGTCGAAACGCTGCTGGTCGGCGCGCACCTGCGCGGCCTGTCGTTTCGCAAAGCCACCCTGCAACAACTGGATTTCTCCGATGCCGACCTGGCCGGCGTCGACTTCCGTGAAGCGATCTTCGACGGCGGCAGCCTGAAGGATGCCCATTTGAAGGGCGCCCGCTTCGACGGCGCGGACCTGCGCGAAGCCGACCTCAGCGGCGTGCGGCTGGTGGACGCTGCGCTCTTCAAGGGCGCGACGATCTCGCATGCTCAGGCGGCCGTGCTCGTCACCGAGCTGGGTTTGCGAGTCGTGTGAGCGAGCCCTCAAGTTGGCCGATTTTAGCCAATCGGCCTGCTTGAACGATTGGATGCTGATGCTTATCATTCGAATGGTCGAATCAATTAAGCCAGCCCATTTTCACTGCTGTAATTTGTCGGCGGATTTAATCGCTTGATATTTACGCTGTTTGCGAATTGCTGAAAAGAAGCCGGCTACTTTGATTAAGTCGGTCAATATCGGATAATAATGCGAAAGAGTGCGGTGGCGCACTAAAGCTACGCAGTACGTAAAGCGTCCGAATCATGCTGGATAGGTTAGCAGAAATCCGCCAGTGGCCTTTCCTCAGGCTTTTCGGGTCGTTTCCTGGCGGATCCCTTGCCTCGCCCGGTTCTGCGGGTAATATCGGGTTTCGACTCGCGCCCTTTAAAGCGTTTCATGTTGAAACGGCGGGCGCATTTAGCCTGTATGATTCCGACTTTTCCCGTTCACATAGCGCGGAATCCGTACGCCGCATCACACTGACTGCGAAATTAATATATTGCGCTTGTAAAAGGGGATTGTTAGATTTCGTTCTGGCGCATGGTGAACCGGTCCTTTGCCGATATGCGCCGAACCCCCGTTAGCCCGGCCTCGTGCCGGGCTTTTTTTCTTGCCGCGCTACGTCCGAGTCACCACTGGTTCACATGTGCAGTGGATCATGAAAGCTTACCTTTCCTTGCACGAGCATGACCGCGCTAATCATTTTTCTCGGCATCTGCCCGCTCGCGCTCGGCGTCCTGGTCGCGTTCGCCGCGCGCATCGATCCGCGCTCAGGACGCTGGCGCCGCCGCTAGCTCGGCTGCGGCGCGCGTGGCGTCGTCGTTATTGCTTGCAGCGAACCACCATCGAACGGTTCTTCACGTTCGCACCGAAAATACCGCCCACCGTGCCGCCCGCGGTCGCACCGTTGTCGACATCTTTCGAAACGACGTCGTAGCCGTAGTTGCCGCAGACCTGACCCGCCTGCTTGTAGCACTCGGCCCAGCTCGAACTTGCATCGCTGCCGCTGCAGTTGATTGCAAAGCCGGTGTCGCCGCTAGGCAGGTAGGTCATGGTGGTGGTGCTGGAGCAGCCGCCGAGGCTGCCCAGCGTCAGCAGGCCGAGACCGATCGCCGCAGCCGTCGCGACGGACGCAAATGCGCTCTTCATACAGATTCCTTACAGATAGACGGAGAAAGACGTGACGCGAAGCCACGTCGTGTCCTGATTGAGCGTTTTATAACACGCCGGGTTCCCGCGGCCGCCGTTGCAGAACGCATGCCCGGCAATAGGCGGCGTACGCGGCGCGACACCACGCGGGCGGCACAGCGGGCTGGGAGCGCCCGCTGGCGAGACAGCCCGTACCAACCCCTCAGCCAGCGTCTAGCGTGGCGGCAGAGCCCGCGACGGATCGATTGAGCGGCCCTGATAGCGCAGTTCGAAGTGCAGCATCACGCGGTCTGTATCGGTGTCGCCCATCTCGGCAATTTTCTCGCCGCGCGTGACCGACTCGCCTTCCTTCACCAGCAGCACGCGGTTGTGGGCATAGGCGGTCAGATACTCGGCGTTGTGTTTGAGAATCAGCAGATTGCCATAGCCGCGCAAACCGTTACCGGCGTACACCACCGTGCCGGGCGCCGCGGCAACGACGGGCGTGCCCGCTGCCGACGAGATATCGATGCCCTTCGAACTGCCGCCGTCGAAACGCCGGATGACCGTGCCGTCGGCCGGCCATACCAGCGAGATCGTCGAAGCCGGCGGCGCGGACGGTGCGCTATCGACCGGGGCCGGACGTGGCGTGGCCGAAGCGCTGCCGCTTCCGCTGCTGCGTACCGCGCCACTGGTCGATGCGGCGCCACCCGGCGGCGCGACGCGCAGCACCTGGCCGACCTCGATGCTGTCCGGATTGGTCAGATTGTTCCAGCGCACGATGCTTTGCACCGATTGCCGGCTACTGCGCGCGATCTTCGACAGCGTATCGCCCCGTTCCACCCGATAAAAGCCCGGCTCCACCGGCGCCGACCCGCACGCGGCGAGCAGTGCCACCAACGACGCGCAGGCGAGCCGTTTCATCATTCTTGTTGTGTTAACCATTGGACCTCGCAAAGCGCTGCCGCGCGCCGATCCCGATCACGCGGCAGGTAGATACAAATCGCTCGATTCTAACGGTTTTGCGCTGCAGCACGCGAAAAGCGGGCTGCGAGGCAGGCACGCGCGGCGCAGGCTGCGGCGAAATGCAGCGAAATTCGCCTTAAAGCCGACCACGCCGCTTAGTCTGGAATCCCCGCAATCAACCCAGCCTGGCCACGCTGATGCGCAGCGCCGCGACCTCTGTCTGCCCCGCTTCGAGCCAGCGCAGACCCAAGCCGTTGTGAATCGCGTCCGGCAGTCCGAGCCACGGTTCGACACAGTAGAAGTCCGACTCCGGTGCTTCGGTCCACGTGGTCACGGCGTACCAGGGCACCGAGCCCGGCCGTTGCAGGTCGATGGTGATGAGCCGGTCGAGGCCTGGCGCGACGAGCCGCACCGGTTGATCCGGTGTGCCGACGAGGCAATGGAAGCGGTCATGGATGCGCGCCTCGTCGAGCGTATAGCGCGCTTCGCCCGGCTCGGCGGCGCTGATCGAACCGTCTTCCTGCTGAAAGCACCGTTGCGTGCGCGGCAGTTCGAGCGAGGTCTCGCCACGCTGCGTGTGCGGCAGCGTGAAGTAGAAGTGATGGCCGGCGTAGTAGGGCAGGCGCGTATCGCCGGTATTGGTGGTGGTGAACGTGACGTCGAGCGTATGCACATCCACGAGGTCGTAGGCGGCCTCGAAACGGAAGCCGAATGGATAGCCGCCGCGGGTTGCCTCACTGTCGGTGAGGATCATGCGCAGGCCGGCGCCGTGCACGTCGGCGTGGGCTTCGAACGGCAGGTCGCGGGCGAAGCCGTGCATCGGCAGTTCGCGCACCGTGCCCTGAGCGTCACGCCAGAAACCGATCTTGCCGTCGACACGATGCCGGCCGAGAAATGGAAACAGCAGCGGATTGCCGCCGCGAATCCGCGCCGGCTGGCTCCAGTCGGCGTGCTCCGGCCAATGGATGACTTCTTCGCCGCCGATCGTCCACGACATCAGTCTGCCGCCGGCTTGCGGCGCGAAACGAAGCACGGAGGCGTCCTGGGTGATCTCGAGAATGTCCTGTTGCGGGGAGAGGGGCATGGTCGATGGATTGATGAGTAAGAGGTTGAAGGCAGATCCGGCATGGCCGGAGACGGCGCCATCCTGGCGTACGCGCGTCGGAATTTGCCGCGCGGCGCCGCGCGAGAGAATGATTTTGCGCTGCTTTCCGCTACGGGGAAACCCTTCTGGGGAAATTGCGGGTGTCGCCGCAAGGCTATCCTTGCCGATAATTCGTCTGACTGCCCGGTAACTTCGACGACCGGGCGAGACTGCCTCAGGAGGCTGTATGGATCTCGCAATGGCAATGGCTGTTACGTTGTTCGGCATGTTCGCAGCAAGCACGGTCTACTTCTTTTACAAGCTCGAACGCTGATCCAGGCATTCCACGCCTGCTGGCTTTGCCCGTCAGAGGCGTCGGGCTATTGGACACGGCTTCTTCTACCGCGTACCGCGCGGTTCGTTTCACGTCATTTCGCTGATCCCACAGGGCGGCCGTTCGCGGCGCCCGCTCCTTTTTCTGCGGCGTAACAACGGTTTCGAGTTGTGACGCAACGCACAATATTTCCCCGAATGCGGTTCAAACGCTTGGCGCTGACATTGCAGCCAGGCATAATCGGTGCGCTTTGAGGCGCCCGTGGATTCCTTATCCGGTGCGCTTGTCCCCGACATTTTCCTTACAAGGACGCCCCGCGTGAACCTGTCGTTTCTCATTTTCCTGAGCGTGCTGCAAGGCGTCACCGAACTGTTTCCGGTGAGCAGCCTCGGCCATACGCTGCTCGTGCCCGCCCTGTTCGGCATGCATATCGACAAACACGCGCCGCAATTGCTGCCGTTCCTCGTCGCGTTGCATCTCGGCACGGCGCTCGCGCTGCTTTGGTACTTCCGCAAACGCTGGTGCGCGCTGGTGCGCGGTTTCTTCGCGTCGTTCGGCGGCCGTCGCAACGACGACGCGCACATGATGTGGGCGCTCATCATCGGCACCATTCCGGCGGGTCTGGTCGGACTGATTCTGGAAAAGCGGCTCGAACGGCTTTTTCACGACTTGCGGATCGTCGCAATCGCACTGATCGTCAACGGCGTGCTGTTGTGGTTCGGCGATCGCCTGCAGCGTTCGCGCGCGCATCAGGCACCGGAGAAGCTGAGTTTCGGTCAGGCGTTTTTTGTCGGTCTTGCGCAGATCGGCGCGTTGATTCCGGGTTTCTCCCGCAGCGGCCTGACGATGATTGCCGGCAACGCTGCTGGCCTCACGGCGGAAAAATCGGCGGAATTCTCGTTCCTTCTCGGCACGCCGATTATTTTCGCGGCAGGCGTGCTCGAGTTGCCGAAGCTGTTCCATGCGCCGGGCCAACTCGCCGATGCGTTGCTCGGCGGCGTGCTGACCGCGATCGCGGCCTATCTCAGCGTGCGGTTCCTGATGCGCTATTTCGAAGGCCGCGGACGTCTGGCGTCGTTCGGCGTATATTGCGTGATCGCCGGTATCGTGTTCCTCGGCTGGTTCATGCTCCATCCGCAGACGGTCTGATGGCGTTCACCATGTCCGCTAGCGTGCGCTGGCGGGCAGGGGACGATCGGTTATAATCCGGGCCCGGCTCAGCTTGCCGGGCCTGTTTGTTTGGTGGCCCGTTTCCTGACGTGCGGCGGCCGGTGTGACGCGCAGATTGTCTGCCACGCACGCGTCGGAGTGGATTTCCTGTCTACGGCACGGTCAGTTAGAATTTCGGTATCCCACGAACCCTGTTGCTTGCAGAGCCACAGGTTCCAATACCCGAGAGCAGGATCTCATTGCGGGCGATGCACGTTGTACGCGGCTGCATCGCCTCAGTTCAATACGGCAGTAGCTCAGCTGGATAGAGCATCGGCCTTCTAAGCCGAGGGTGGGGGGTTCGAGTCCCTCCTGCCGTACCAATAAACTCAAGCTGTTACCAGGGTAATTCGCGACCTGGCTAGCTGCCAGATTTCTTCGTGCAGGGCGTCGGCCCCCGATCTGAGAGTGACCCTTGAGTAAGGTGAGTCGAGATCGACCTTAAGCTGAAAGCTCTTCTCCTTCGGGGTCAACTGAGCGCGTAGAAACACGTGTCGCGCCTGGTTCTCGCATGCACCGTGACGAGGCAGAATTCATGCGAAAAGTAGAGAGCAAAAATCTCCCGCATGCTCCTTCAATGTCCGATCACGCGTCGAGTTATGTCTCGCTCAGCCGTCACTTACCAATTCAAAGTTCTAAGCTTTTCGCCTACTGTTAGATAGGCCATGCGAGCGGCCGAAGGCGACACGCGTCGCATCACATTGACCTTATCTCCAGCCATGTTCAACATCCTCCTCGTTCCGCTGGACGGCTCGCCCCAGAGCGTCCACGTCATCGACCTGGTCAGTCGCGTCGCGGCGTCAGGGACGGCTACCGTACACTTTCTGTGCGTCGTCGACCCTTCCTATCTGTTGCCGCCCGGTAGCCAAAGCGATGTCGCGCCCGACGGCCAGACCTACCCGTCCGCATACGCGCAGACATCTTTCGCACAATCCGTCCTGACTGCCGCAGGCGCACAGCTTGCCGACCGGAATCTCACGGTGGAACAGCACCTGTGCGCGGGAAATCGTCCGGCCGATGTCGTCGTCGAACAAGCCCGACTGCTGAACGCGGAGGTCATTGTGATGGGACATCACCATTTGTCACGGCTGCGCCGCTGGGCGAACCCTTCGACCAGTGGAGAAGTCATCGAACGGTCGCCCTGTGCGGTACTGATCGAAACCCGGGACAAGGGCTGACACAAGCGCCAACTCATGACGCGCGACAGGCGCTAGCCCATTCGCCCGGCCGCGCCACGCGCGACTGTTACTGCGCCGGTTTCACATCGATCGAGTCGACGCGGTTCGGATAGAACGCCAGATGTTGCGCGATCTCCTTCACGGCCGCATACGGCGACTCATAAGTCCACACCGCATTGACTGTCTTTTCACCGCCCGACGGAATGCTGTAGTACGCGCAATCGCCCTTGTACGGACAGTAGGTCGCGTGATCGGTGCGCTCCAGCAGCGTCATCTCGACGTCGTTGCGCGGAACGTAATACACCGGCGGATACGACGCTTCGCGCAGCACGAGCGCCTTGAGGGTATCCGCGATCACCTTGCCGGCGACGGTCACGACCACGCGCGCGTTGGACGGCTCGACCGTGATCGGATGGTCGGGACCGGGCACCTTGATGGTTCTTTCAGTCATGCTGTTGAACTCCTGAATGTGGGCAAGCCTGCAACGTGTTGCGGAAGGTATCGAGCCGCGATCGACGAGGCGATCGCGGCCTGGTTCGAAGCATACGCCGCTCATGAAAACGCGTCGGACCCGGCGTTCACGGCACAGCCATAAAAAAGGGCAGCCGAAGCTGCCCCGTGAAAGTCTCACCCTCAGGCGGACTGTTGCTTAACGCTTAACCTCTTCCGTCCAATCTCGGACAAGTTGCGCCTCTCGCTCACTGCTTGATGTTCAATGCAGCCGTGAGGTCGCCCATCGGCTTGCCGCCGTTGCTGACCAGCGCGGCGTCGCGCGCCGCGATACCCGGCAGCGTCGGCAGCGAGAAGCGGTGCGTGATGAAGCGCAGGATCGACGTGGTGTCGTACTGCGTGTGATCGACGTAACCCTTCTTCGCGTACGGCGAGATGATCAGCGCCGGAATACGCGTACCCGGACCCCAGCGGTCGGCCTTCGGCGGCGACACGTGATCCCAGAAGCCGCCGTTTTCATCGTACGTCACGACAACCACCATGTTGTTCCACTGCGGGCTCTTCTGCAGATGCGAGATGACGTCCGCGATGTGCTGGTCGCCCGACGCCACGTCCGTGTAGCCCGGATGTTCGTTCAGGTTGCCCTGCGGCTTGTAGAACGACACTTGCGGCAGCGTGCCGCTGTCGATCGCCTTGATGAACTCGGAGCCGGCCAGGCCACCGTCGAGCAAATGCTGCGAACGGTTTGCGGTGCCCGGCGCCAGGTCGGCGAAGTAGTTGAACGGCTGGTGATGCGGCTGGAAATTCGGCGCCGTCAGATTCGCGCCGTAAATCACGTTCGACGTGCCGTTTTGCACCGCCGACACCGCAGCGCCCCACGCGCCGCCGTACCATGCCCACGACACCTTCGCGTTGTTCAGCAGATCGCCGATATGCTGCTGCGTCTGCGCCGGCAGGGTGGTGGCCTGGGTCGGATCGGCGAAATTCGCGTCGCCGCCGCTCGCCGGCTTGTTGCCGCTCGGCTGATACGGCGGCTGCATCGTGTTGATCGCGTAGAAGTCAGGCGTGAGGTTGCCCGAATTCACGTATTTGGGCGGACCGCTCAGCGCCGAAGCCGGCGAGTTGGACGCGAGCTTCAGCGTGACACCGTCGCTCTCCACCGACGAGATCGAGCCGGCGGCCACGCTCTTGTCGGCGTTCGGATAAGTCGGCGTGCACGCGCAGATCAGCCACTGGTGGTTCAGGAACGAGCCGCCGAACGCGCCCATGAAGAAGTTGTCGGCGAGCGTGTACTGCTGGGCGATCTTCCACAGCGGCAGCTTGTCGGCGTTGAGCGTGTAGTGGCCCATCACGAGACCGCCCGAATCCGCCCACGCGGCGAACTTGTCGTTCTTGCCGCCATTGATCTGCATCTGGTTCTCGTAGAAGCGGTGGTACAGGTCGCGCGTCGTCGCCGTGATCGGCGTGTTGAAACCCTTCGGGTCGTCGATGGCGAACGGGCTGTTCGGCAGATTCGCCGTCATGGCCTGCGTGACCACCGGCGTCACGCCGGTTTGCGTCAAGCCGTTCCACACCTGCGGCAGCGTCGCGAGCACGGTGCCGTTGCGATCCACCTGCGTGGCGCTCGTCGCCGTCACGTTCTGCAGACCGTTGGCGCCCGGGAAGTTGCCGTACAGGTTGTCGAAGCTGCGGTTTTCCGCGTAGATCACCACAACATTCTTGATCGACGTGATGTCCGGTTCGTTGACTTTGTCACCGCCGCACGCATACAGGCTTAGCGCTGCTGCGATCGCGATAGGCGTCGCGCAGATCAGTTTCTTGTTCATTTGATGTGGTTTCTCTCTCTCGCGTTGGGGACGGGTCATCTGAACTCCTTACACGGATGACCGTGGGCGAAAGTTTGGCAAGGCAATTTGACAGAAAGATGTAACTATTTACGAATTGCTTCTGATTGCAAAATAACGTCGGCTGTATGTCATTTAAACGACATGCAGATGAAATACGCTCGCGGACTTCACCATCGCAAACTCACATCTTTCATATGCGGCCAGGTCTGACGGGGATTCGGAAAATAATGGCTCGGGTCCACGCACGGCGTGACGCCGGGCTCGCGACGACGCGCCTGTGGCAAGCGACGGCGTTCGCCCTGGCCGCCATGACCTTGACCCTTGCCGCCTGCGATGCGGGTGCGCCAGGCACGGCAGCCGCGGCGGGCACCGGTGCAGGCGTAGCGGCTTCGGCCACGCCGGTGGCGGCGTCGGCGGTGCAGGTGGCGGCTCATGAAGCGGGCCAGTCTCGCGCCCAGGTCTACGAATCCGTGCGACAGATGACAGCGCTCGGCAAGCAGCTATTTTTCGACGCGTCGCTCTCCGGTTCGGGCAAGCTCGCTTGCGCGTCGTGTCACAGTCCGGACCATGGGTTCTCGCCGGCCAATGCGTTGTCGGTGCAACTGGGCGGCAGCGATATGCACCGCACCGGCATGCGCGCCGCGCCGACGCTGAAGTATCTACAGTCGGTGCCGGCATTCGCCGAGCACTATCACGAGTCGGATGACGAAGGCGACGAAAGCGTCGATGCCGGACCCACCGGCGGCCTGACCTGGGATGGCCGCGTCGACCGGGGCGGCGACCAGGCGCGCATCCCGCTGCTGTCGTCGTTCGAAATGGGCAGCACGCCGGCCAAGGTCACTGCGGCCGTCAAGGCCGCGCCATACGCCGACGCGTTCCGCGCGGCATTCGGCGCACACATTTTCGATAGCGACGACGCCACCTTCAAAGCGGTGCTGCAGGCGCTCGAAACCTTCGAGCAGACGCCGGAAACCTTCTATCCGTACACCAGCAAGTACGACGCGTATCTGGCGGGCAAAGCGCAGTTGACCCAAGCCGAACTGCGCGGCCTGCAACTCTTCAACGACGAGAAAAAAGGCAATTGCGCGAGCTGCCACATCAGCCAGCGCACCCTGGACGGCGCGCCGCCGCAGTTCAGCGACTTCGGCCTGATCGCGATCGGCGTGCCGCGCAATCGCGCGCTGTCCGTGAATCGCGATCCGCGTTTCTACGACCTCGGCGCTTGCGGCCCAGAGCGCACCGATCTGAAGGGACGTGGCGAGTTTTGCGGCATCTTCCGCACGCCGACGCTGCGCAATGTGGCGTTGAAGAAGAGCTTTTTCCACAACGGCATCTACCATTCGCTTGATCAGGTGGTGCGTTTCTATGCAGAGCGCGACACGAACCCGGAGAAGTTCTATCCGGTGACGAAAGGCAAAGTGCGGAAATTCGACGATCTGCCTCAGCAGTACTGGGCCAATCTGAATACCGATCCACCGTTCGACCGCAAGCCGGGTGACAAGCCGGCGCTCGACGAGGCTGAAATCAAGGACGTGGTCGCGTTCCTGAATACGCTGACAGACGGATATAAGGCGGGGAGCGGGGCGGCCGATTCAGTGGCCGCGAAGTGAGGCGGGTGACGCGATGACGGCTGGCGTAGCCGGTCGCTAGAGTCGAGATTAATTGCCGGCGTTCGCCAGCATGTAATAGCAGCCGGCGAGCAGCAGCGCGAAGGACAGCAACAGGCAGGCGATGCCGACGCGCGTCAGCAGATTGGGCCAGCGGGCGTGAGGCAGCGCGTCCATCCGCACGGCGCGCCGCGCGAGTCCGGGATCGCGGCCCATCGCAACCGGTGCGAGCGCGGCGCACAGCAGCGCAAGCGCGATAGCAATGGTTTTGAGGACGGAGAGGGTGTGCATGGTGAGGCCTCTTCAGATTCTGATTGGCGCGGAGGCGCAACCGAACAATCTTAAGAAAGCGTCCTAGTGGCAGGAATGGGATCTGTCCTAAAATTAGGGACGCTCACTGGGCCGACGGCGCGCGCTCCCCGGAAATGAGGCACGTCCTGTGCGAGGCTGGCCTCGTTTTATCCGCTTCGGCAGGCGGTCGTTTCTCGCGGTCCCTTCGAGAGGGACATGCTATGCTTTTGGGGTCCAGATCATGAGACGCCATGCGCGCTCGAGACCGCCGAACACTTCCGAGGAGAACCCTTCATGTCGATGCGAACCCGCGTCCTGTCTCAACTGACCGCCGGCAGCCTGTTGCTGGGTGCTGCGATCGGCGCGCAAGCGGCAAATCTTGGCTTTCTGAACGACACGCCGATCAGCTACATGAAGCAACGCGACATTGACTCCGTCAAAAAGGCGGTGTTCGCCGCATTGAACGACAAGCAGGACGGCGAAACCGCGAACTGGGTCAACGAAGGCACGGGCAATAGCGTGAAGATCGACGCCGCGATCACGATGGCCAGCACGGCCAAAGAGGGCGATCGCACCTGCCGCGACCTCGGCGTCGTGCTGAGCGCCAAGGGACAATCCATGAACCTGCGCCCGCAGTTCTGCAAGCAGGGCAGCGGCACCTGGCAATTGCAGAAAAAGCACTGAAGGTGCAGGTCTTGATGGCGGCGCGCGCCCCTTGGCAGCCGACGCGGCCCGAGGCCGCGCGCATGCGTGTCGATGAATCTGCGCGTTTGCCTGAGATGGTGCGGCGATGAGCACACGGATTATTTCGTGCGGCATCGTTTTGCTCGACCCGGACGGCCGCGTGCTGCTTGCGCACGCCACCGAAACGTCGCACTGGGACATTCCGAAAGGACACGGCGAAGAAGGCGAGGCGCCGCATGTCACGGCGCTGCGCGAGATGGTCGAGGAGACCGGTATCGCCATAGCGCCCGAGCGTCTGAAAGACCTCGGCCTGTTCGTCTATCGGCGCGACAAGGATCTGCATCTGTTCGGCGCGCGTGCCACCGTCGATGAACTCGATCTGAGCGTGTGCACCTGCACGTCGCTCTTTCCGCGCCGCTCGGACGGCACGCTGATTCCCGAAATGGATGCCTACCGCTGGGCCGCGCCCGACGAAGTGGACAAGTATGCGAGCCGCAGTCTCACGCGGCTCTTTCAGACCACGCTGTCGCTCGCGGAACTGCATCGGTTGCTATAGCGGCGAGGCCGTGACCGCGTGAGGCCTCAGTCGAGCGCGCGGTCGTTCGGATGCGCGAACAGAGCGCGATTCTGCTCCGACAGCGGAAAATTCAGATTGATGCCGCGCGGCGGAATGGGTTGCGTGAACCACTGTTTGTACAGACGCTCCGCTTCGCCGGATGTCTGGCCGCGCGCGATCACGCCGTTGATGAGAGCGCGGAACGGCTCGTCGCCCTTGCGGAACATGCACGCGTAGACTTCGTAGCCCAGCGGCGTGCCGGTCACCACGAAGTCGTCGGGACGCGGATCGGTCGATTTGAATCCGTACACGATCGGCTCGTCCATCACGAAGGCCACGGCGCGGCCGTCCTTGAGCGCGTTGAAGGCCTCGGAATGGTCGCGCGCGCTGGTGATGCGCATGTTCAGGAGCTTGTCGGTGTTCAGGCGGCGCAGCAGGCGTTCATCCGAGGTGCCCGCGGTCGTCACGACCGCTTTGCCGGCCAGATCCTGAAAATCCGTGATGCCGGCGTTCTTGCGCGCGATCATGCGCACCGCGTACTGGAAAAAACTGTTCGAGAACGCGGCCACGTTTTCGCGTTCCACGGTGTGGGTGGTCGAGCCGCATTCCAGATCGATCTGGTTGTTCAGCAACATCGGCGTGCGGTTCGACGAGGTCACCGTGATCTCGTGCACCTTCAGTTGCGGCATGCCGAGCGTCTTCTTGATCTCTTCGACGATCTGCAGCGCGATGGTCTGCGAGTAGCCGACCGTGCCCTTGCCGTCGAAGTAAGAGAAAGGGATCGAAGCTTCACGCACGCCGAGCACGACCACGCCGTCGTCGTGGATTTTTCTCAGCGTGCCGGTGAGTTCATCCGCCTCAGCGGCGCAACTGAGCGACGCTGCTGCGAAGGTGATCAGCGCCACGAGCGCGCAGCCCGCGCCATGGGCGAAACGCGCAGCGTATGCCGTGTGCCCCGTCGTGTGCCGGGTACGGGCCCCGCGACGGCCTGCAACTTTCATCGGACCTCCCGGACTGGCGTGTGCGGATGCCGCGCCGCCGCCGTCGATGGAAACATGGTGCAACAAAACGGCGTGCATCTTTCGATCAAGACGCACGCCGTAACCAACCTCAGATGCGCGGCAAAAGGGTGCGTTCCAGCTTACGCCGGCTTGCCCCAACTGTCGCGCAGACTGACGATGCGATTGAATACGGGCTTACCCGGCTTCGAATCGACGCGGTCGGCGACAAAATAGCCGTGGCGCTCGAATTGATAGCGCTGTTCCGGCAGCGCTTCGCGCGCGCCCGGCTCAAGGTAGGCGTTGACCACGCGCTTTGAATCCGGATTCAGCGCTTCGAGGAAATCGCGGCCGCCGGCGTCCGGTTGCGGCTCCTTGAAGAGGCGGTCGTAGATGCGCACTTCGGCCGGGCACGCGGCTGCCGCGCTGACCCAGTGGATGTTGCCCTTGACCTTGTAGTTGTTCGCGCCTTCGGTGCCCGACTTGCTATCCGGGAAGTAGTTGCAATGGACCGCGACGATGTTGCCGTTCTCGTCTTTATCCGCACCGACGCATTCGATCACGTAGCCGTAACGCAGACGCACCTTGTTGCCCGGGAACAGGCGGAAGTAGCCCTTCGGCGGCGTTTCGTTGTAGTCGTCGCGTTCGATCCACAGTTCGCGCGAAATCGGAAACTCGCGCACGCCCATTTCCGGATGATGCGGATGGACCGGCGCATGGCACGGCTCGGTGACGCCTTCGGGGAAGTTGTCGATGATCAGCTTGACCGGATCGAGCACGGCGGCGGTACGCGGCGCCTTCTCGTCCAGATCGTCGCGCAGCGCGCCTTCGAACACGCTCATGTCGATCCACGAATCGACCTTGGTCACGCCGATGCGTTCGCAGAACAACTGGATCGCTTCCGGCGTGAAGCCGCGCCGGCGCACGCCGACGATGGTCGGCATACGCGGATCGTCCCAGCCGTCCACATGGCCTTCGGTCACGAGTTGCAGCAGCTTGCGCTTGCTGGTGATCGCGTAAGTCAGATTCAGTCGCGAGAATTCGATTTGTTGCGGCAGCGGGCGCGTGAAAATGCCGGCCTCGGCGAGCTCGTTCAGAATCCAGTCGTACAGCGGACGATGGTCTTCGAACTCCAGCGTGCACAGCGAATGCGTGATGTTTTCCAGCGCGTCCGAGATGCAGTGCGTGTAGTCGTACATCGGGTACACGCACCACTTGTCGCCGGTACGGTAGTGATGTGCGAAACGAATCCGGTAGATCACCGGATCGCGCATGTTGAAGTTCGGCGACGCCATGTCGATCTTCGCGCGCAGCACGTGCTCGCCTTCCTGGAACTCGCCGGCCTTCATGCGACGGAACAGGTCGAGATTCTCCTCCACCGAACGCTCGCGGAAGCGCGACGGCGTGCCGACTTCCGTAGCCGAGCCGCGGTTCGCGCGCATTTCTTCGGCCGACTGGCTGTCCACGTACGCCTTGCCGCGCTCGATCAGCAGTTCGGCGAATTCGTACAGCTTGTCGTAGTAGTCGCTCGCGTAGTAGAGCTCGGACTTGCCGTCTTTCTCCCACTCGAAGCCGAGCCAGCGCACGGCGTCGATGATCGAGTCGACGTATTCGACGCTTTCCTTTTCCGGGTTGGTGTCGTCGAAGCGCAGATGGCAGACGCCGCCGTAGCTGCGCGCCACGCCGAAATTCAGGCAGATGCTCTTGGCGTGACCGATATGCAGATAGCCGTTCGGCTCGGGCGGGAAGCGCGTTTCGACGCGCTGGCCCCACTTGCCGGTGCGGTTGTCGTCGTCAATGATGTTGCGGATGAAATTGGATGCCGCTGGCGCGTCGTTGCGTTCGGTATTCATGCGAGAAGGTGAGAGTCTGTCGGGGGCGCGCAATGCGTCCTCTTATACGACAATTCTACCTGACGAGCCCCGTTGCGACAGGCGAGTGCGGCGCGCAGCCAACGTTTGAGCCATTTTGACGGTGATTGAAGGGGCAGGCCGGCGCTGTAACAGGAGGTAAAACGTTTTGTTCACGTGAGCGCCGCCGACTTAGGATGCGAGCGGCGCGGCTTCGCCCACGCTGGCTGCGCGGGTTTGTCCGCGTCAAGTGTGCTGGCGTCGCAATGGGCCGTATGCGCCCGCTTTCGGCCCGTTGCATCGGGCCTCTGGTCAGGCCGCATTTCGTGCGGCCTGAGTCCTCGGGCGGGCGACCAGCGCGCATCGAGAGGTGCATTAGCAGAGGTGGATTAGCCGCCTCATCGCGCCTTGAATGCCCGCCCCCGATTTTTCGCGGGGCAGTGCAGCTTGCCCACAACACGCAGCGCGCGCGCTCGTCGCAGCGATCCTCGCAGGCCGCACCGCCCCTTGTCGCCTTGCACGAATTCCTGCCGTTCGTGCACCATGGCGCCCTCAGTTGCCGGAGTTTCTCGGATGTCTGTCCCGACGCACGGCGCGCCTCGCGCGCCTTTCACTTTTCTTTCCCTAGCCCGGATCCTGACCGTGTCGGCCGTGCTCGCCTCCTTCGCGGGCGGCACGGTCGCGCTGGCGAAAACGCCGCCGCCCAAGGCCGTGTTCGACGCATCGGCGGTGGCCGTGCCGGACCGCTACAGCGCGGACACGGCGCAGCAGATCTTTGCCGCCGGCGGCAACGCGGTGGATGCCGCTGTCGCCGTCGCCTTCACCCTGGCCGTGACCGCGCCGGATGCGGGCAACCTCGGCGGCGGCGGGTTCATGACGGTGTTCATGGACGGCAAGCCGTATTTCCTCGACTATCGCGAGAGCGCGCCTCGACAGGCGACCCGCGACATGTATCTCGACGACAAGGGCAATCTGCTGCCGGGCATGAGCGCCGTCGGCCATCGCGCGGTGGCCGTGCCGGGCACCGTCGAGGGCATGTGGGAAGCGCACCAGCGTTTCGGCAAACTGAAGTGGAAGCAGGTGCTCGCGCCCGCGATCCGCTACGCCACCGACGGGTTCCAGGTCGAACCGTGGTTGCAGCAACGCCACGACGCAGCCGCGAGTAATTTCGCCGGCAAGACCAATTTCGATGCCTACTTCTCCAGTCTCAAGGCGGGCGCGACATACCGCCAGCCTGAACTGGCGCAGACGTTGTCGCGCATCGCAAGCGACGGCGGGCGCGAATTCTACGAAGGCCGCACCGGCGACCTGATCGCCCAGCAGATGTACGGCCACGGTCTGGTCACGAAACAGGATCTGCTTCAGTACAAGGCCGTGTGGCGTCAGTCGCTAACCGCCGACTGGAACGGCTATCAGGTCGTCACCGCGCCGCCGCCGAGTTCGGGCGGCGTGGGTCTGATCCAGATGCTGAAGATGAAAGCCGACCTCAAGCCGGCCTTCGACGGCCTCGAACTGAATTCCGTGCCGTACATACATCTGATTGCGCAAATCGAGGACCGCGTGTTCGCCGATCGCCAGCAATACCTGGGCGATCCGGACGCGTACAAAGTGCCGACCGCCAAACTGATCGACGACGCCTACCTCGCGCAGCGCGCCGACGAAGTCAAGCCCGACGAAGTGCCGGGCGCGACGCCGGTCAAGCCGGGACTCGGCGACGCTGTTCCGGAGAAGGCGCAAACCACGCATTTCTCGGTGGTCGACAAGTGGGGTAATGCCGTGTCGAACACTTACACGCTGAACGGAGACTTCGGTTCGGGCGTGGTGGTGGACGGCGCCGGCTTCCTGCTGAACGACGCCATGGACGACTTCGTGACCAAACCCGCCGGCGCGAACAGTGCCGAACTGAACACCGTGGCGCCGGGACGCCGTCCGCTGTCGTCGATGACGCCGACCATTCTGCTGAAGGACAACAAGGTGTCGCTCGTGATCGGCACGCCCGGCGGTTCGCGCATCCTGACGTCGATTTTCCAGGTGATGACCGACCTGTACGACTTCAACATGTCGCCCACCGACGCGCTCGCCGCCATGCGGTTTCACCACCAGTTGCTGCCGCAGAAGACAATCTATTTCGAGCCGTATCGTCCCATCACGGGTGAGTTGGCCGAGCAGTTGCAGGCCAAGGGCTACACACTCGAAGGGCAGTCATTCAACGGCGACGTGCAGATGATCCGCATCGAGGGCACGACGCCCGTGCCGGCGGCGGATCCGCGCGGTGTGGGCGTGGGGCGCGTAATGCATTGACGCGGCGATGCGGGCTTGCGCCGGCGCGAGCAAAAACCACAGGCCAAAAACAATAAACTGCGACTAACAACCGACACGGGGAACGCGGATGAGCGTACGAAAACAACCCACCACGCTGGTGCTGCCGGGCTACCAGAATTCCGGCGCCGGCCACTGGCAGACGCGTTGGGAAGAACTGAATCCGGCCTTCGCGCGGGTGCGGATGCCGGACTGGGATCATCCTGAACGCGACGCCTGGTGCCGCACGCTAGACGCCGCCGTGGCCGCCGCCGATGCGCCCGTGGTCTTCACCGCGCACAGCCTCGGCTGCCTGACGACGGCTTTCTGGGCGGCGCAATATGCGAGCGCCGCGCAGCTTGCGAAGGTGGCGGGCGCGTTGCTGGTCGCGCCGCCCGATCCGGCCGAGGCGCATTTTCCGCGGGACGCGCGCGGTTTCGCGCCTGTGCCGCTCGAGCGGTTGCCGTTTCCGACCATTGTTGTCGCCAGCAGCGACGATCCCTACGGCGGCGTGCCGTTTTCACAGACCTGTGCGAACGCGTGGGGCAGCCGCTGGATCGACCTCGGCTCGCGCGGCCATATCAACGCGGACAGCGGGCTCGGCGATTGGGACGAAGGGCGTAAGTGGCTGGAGTCGTTCGGACCGCGCTAGCCGCCCGCGCCGTCGATTTGGGAGTCCGTTTCCGCGCTGGGTTCATCGCGACGTTGCGCTCCGCGGCGCACCTCGCATCTTCGGAGCTTGCGGCGGCCTGACTGCGGACTCAAATCACGGACTGGCTCCGCAACGCCGCAATCCTCGCTTCGTCATAGCCCAGCACGTCGCGCAAGATGCTCTCTGTGTGCTCCCCGAGCATGGGCGGATGCGTAAGCGCTTCAGGCGGCGTGCCGGTCATATTGATCGGATTGCGCACCAGCTTGACCGTTCCGCCCGACGGATGCGGCAGGTCCACCTGGAGCCCACGCGCCAGCACCTGCTCGTTCTCGAACACTTCGCCGAGATCGTTGATCGGCCCGCACGGCACACCCGCCGCCTCGAGCGCGGCGATCCATTGCTGCTTGCCCTGCAGGCGGACCATCTCCGCGAGAATCGGCACGAGGATGTCGCGGTTGCGCACCCGCGCCGGGTTGGTGGCAAAGCGCTCGTCGTCCGCCAGTTCCGGGCGGCCGCCCGCTTCGACGAACTTGCGGAACTGACTGTCGTTGCCGACCGCGACGATGATCCACCCGTCGCTCGTCTGGAAGGTCTGATACGGCACGATGTTCGGATGCGCATTGCCCCAGCGCACCGGAGGCTGGCCGCTTGCCAGGTAGTTCGAGTTCATGTTCGCGAGCATCGCGACCTGCACGTCTAGCAGCGCCATGTCGATGTACTGGCCTTCGCCCGTCCGGTCGCGGTGGGTGAGGGCGGTGAGCACGGCGATGGTCGAATACATGCCGGTCATGAGGTCGGCAATCGCGACGCCGGCCTTCTGCGGACCGCCGCCCGGCTGGCCGTCGCGCTCGCCGGTAATGCTCATGAAGCCGCCGATGCCTTGCACGATGAAGTCGTACCCGGCCCGCTGCGCATACGGGCCGGTCTGCCCAAAGCCGGTCACCGAGCAATAGACGATGTCGGGCTTCACTTCTTTGAGCGATGCGTAGTCGAGGCCATACTTCTGTAGCTGGCCTACCTTGTAGTTCTCCAGCACCACGTCGCTCTGCGCGGCCAGTTCGCGAATGATCCGCTGGCCTTCGGGCGAGGCGATGTCCACGGTGACCGAGCGCTTGTTGCGGTTCGCCGCAAGGTAGTACGCGGCCTCGCGCGTGTCTTCGCCTTCGGGCGTCTTGAGGTACGGCGGCCCCCAGTGGCGGGTGTCGTCGCCGACTTCGGGGCGTTCGATCTTGATCACGTCGGCGCCGAAATCGGCGAGCGTCTGCGCGCACCAGGGGCCGGCGAGTACGCGTGTGAGATCCAGCACGCGGATATGACTTAGAGCGCCCATATTGTTCGATGTCTCCTTCTTCGTGGCCAAGGCGGCGCGCGAGGCGCTGCGGGATGGAGGCAATCTTAAGCGATTCCCGCGCGCTGGCGCAGTCGGCCGAACGGTATAGGACGAATGACGGGCCTCGCAAAGTGCCGCCCTGTCCCACGGCGCCCGCTCGATCCTGGCCGAACGGCCAGCCATACAGCCCGCGCCGCCGCGCACGGGCGCCGATCCCGTATAATCAGTCGTTTAAGAAACACACAGTTGGCGCATCCCACGATGCCGCCGGTAACAGCCAGGGAACTGGCAAACCCGTCCCCCGCACGCCATGAAAGCCGCCGAAATCCGCGAGAAATTCCTCAAGTTCTTCGAATCGAAGGGCCATACGATCGTTCGCTCGTCGAGCCTTGTGCCCGGCAACGACCCGACGCTGCTCTTCACCAATTCGGGAATGGTGCAGTTCAAAGATGTGTTCCTGGGCGCGGAATCGCGCCCGTACTCGCGCGCCACGACCGCGCAGCGCAGCGTGCGCGCCGGCGGCAAGCATAACGATCTGGAAAACGTCGGCTACACCGCGCGTCACCACACGTTCTTCGAAATGCTGGGCAACTTCTCGTTCGGCGACTACTTCAAGCGCGACGCGATCCACTACGCGTGGGAGTTGTTGACGGGCGTGTATCAGCTGCCGAAAGACAAGCTCTGGGTCACCGTCTATCACGAAGACGACGAAGCGCACGACATCTGGGCGAAAGAGGTGGGCGTGCCGGTCGAGCGCATCATCCGCATCGGCGACAACAAGGGCGCGCGCTACGCATCGGACAACTTCTGGCAGATGGCCGACGTCGGTCCGTGCGGCCCGTGCTCGGAAATCTTTTACGACCACGGCCCGGAAGTCTGGGGCGGCCCGCCCGGATCGCCCGAGGAAGACGGTGACCGCTATATCGAGATCTGGAATCTCGTGTTCATGCAGTTCAGCCGCGACGCGCAAGGCAACATGACGCCGCTGCCCAAGCAGTGCGTCGACACCGGCATGGGTCTGGAGCGTATCGCCGCCGTGCTTCAGCACGTGCACAGCAACTACGAGATCGACCTGTTCCAGGCGCTGATCAAGGCCGCCGGCCGCGAAACCGGCGTGAGCGATCTGACCAACAACTCGCTGAAGGTGATCGCCGACCACATCCGCGCGTGCTCTTTCCTGATCGTCGACGGTGTGATTCCGGGCAACGAAGGCCGTGGCTATGTGCTGCGCCGGATCGTGCGCCGTGCGATCCGCCACGGCTACAAGCTGGGCAAGAAGGGTTCGTTTTTCCATCGCATGGTGGGCGATCTCGTCGCGCAAATGGGCGGCGCATACCCGGAACTGAAGGAAGCCGAACAACGCGTGACCGACGTGCTGCGTCAGGAAGAAGAGCGCTTCTTCGAGACCATCGAGCACGGCATGTCGATTCTCGAGAGCGCGCTGGCCGACCTCGAAGCCAAGGGCGGCAAGACGCTCGACGGCGAACTCGCATTCAAGCTGCACGACACGTACGGCTTCCCGCTGGATCTGACGGCGGACGTGTGCCGCGAGCGCGAAGTGACGGTCGACGAAGCCGCCTTCGACGAAGCCATGGCGCGTCAGCGCGAGCAGGCTCGCGCGGCGGGCAAGTTCAAGATGGCGCAAGGCCTCGAATACTCGGGCGCGAAGACCACGTTCCACGGCTACGAAGAAATCGTCTTCGACGACGCGAAGGTTATCGCGTTGTATGTCGATGGCGCCTCCGTGCAGGAAGTGCGTGACGGCCAGCAGGCTGTCGTCGTGCTGGACCATACGCCGTTCTACGCCGAGTCGGGCGGCCAGGTCGGCGACCAGGGCGTGCTCGCCAACGCGAGCGTCCGCTTCGCGGTGAGCGATACGCTAAAGGTGCAGGCCGACGTGGTCGGTCATCACGGCACGCTCGAACAGGGCACGCTGAAGGTGGGCGACGTCGTCAAGGCGGAAATCGACGCGGTGCGCCGCGCTCGCACGCAACGCAATCACTCGGCCACTCACCTGATGCATAAAGCGCTGCGTGAAGTGCTCGGTTCGCACGTGCAGCAGAAGGGCTCGCTCGTCGACGCGGACAAGACCCGTTTCGACTTCGCGCACAACGCGCCGATGACTGACGAGCAGATCCGCCGCGTCGAAGAAATCGTCAACGCCGAAGTGCTGGCGAATGCGCCTGGCATCGTGCGCGTCATGCCGTTCGACGAAGCGGTGAAGGGCGGCGCGATGGCGCTGTTCGGCGAAAAGTACGGCGACGAAGTCCGCGTGCTCGACCTGGGCTTTTCGCGTGAATTGTGCGGCGGTACGCACGTGCATCGCACCGGCGACATCGGCCTCTTCAAGATCGTCATGGAAGGCGGCGTGGCGGCGGGCATCCGCCGCGTGGAAGCGATCACGGGCGACAACGCCGTGCGCTTCGTGCAGGACCTCGACGCGCGTATTAACGCGGCCGCGGCTGTGTTGAAGGCGCAACCGTCGGAACTGACGCAGCGGATCACCCAGGTCCAGGACCAGGTGAAGTCGCTGGAGAAGGAACTGAGCGCGCTGAAGTCGAAGATGGCGTCGAGCCAGGGCGACGAGCTGGCCGGTCAGGCGATCGAAGTCGACGGTGTGCATGTGCTGGCGGCTACGCTCGAAGGCGCGGACGTCAAGACGCTGCGCGAAACCGTCGACAAGCTGAAGGACAAGCTGAAGAGCGCAGCGATCGTGCTGGCGTCGGTCGAAGGCGGCAAGGTGAGCCTGATCGCCGGCGTCACGGCCGACGCGAGCAAGAAGGTCAAGGCAGGCGATCTGGTCAACTTCGTGGCGCAGCAGGTTGGCGGCAAGGGCGGCGGCCGTCCGGACATGGCTCAGGCTGGCGGCACCGAGCCGGCGAATCTGCCGGCGGCGCTGGCCGGCGTCAAGGGTTGGGTCGAAGGCCAGCTTTGATTCTGATGTGATTGGGCCAGGCGAGGCGCTGGAAGATCGAGCGTCTCGCGTGGCCCGAGTTTTTTTCGGAGTCTGGCGCGCCGGGTTGCGAATGGGCGCCGCGCCGAGCGTCGATTTTGCTCGCAGTGTTCGTTTCGACGGATGCCGGCCCTGTAGCCAAAGATCAGACCGCGCCTTCCGCCGCGGTCGCGATCCCAGTTGAATTCACCGCATCCTGCCGCATCACCAGCGCCTGCTTCAGCGCGTTCAGCGCGGACGAAAAGTGTCCGCGCCGCCACACCAGCAGCGTCTCGATCACGCCGATATCGGGCAGTTCATGCACCGCGATATTGCTGGCGTCGGTCTGCAAATTCAGCACCGACCGCGGCGCGACCGCCACCCCGGCGCCTGCGGCCACGCAGGCCACGATCGCGTGATAAGAGCCCAGCTCCAGCACGCGCGCCGGCCTCACGCCGTGCTCCAGATACCACTTCTCGATATAAGACCGGTAAGCACAGCCGCGCTCGAACGCGATCAGCGTGGACAACGCAATGTCCCGAACGTCGCGAATCGGCCGATGGCCGCGCGGCGTCAGCATTACCAGCTCTTCCCGAAACACCGGCACCGACTCGAATAAATCACCGAGCGTGGCCGGATCCAACGGCGTCGCCACCAACGCCGCATCCACTTCGAATTCGCGCACCCGCTCGATCAGCTTGCCGGTCGTGCCGGTCTCGAGTTCCAGCGCGACGGCGGGCCACTGCTGGTGATAACGCGCGAGCAGGGCAGGAAGACGCGTTGCCGCGACACTTTCCATCGTGCCCAAACGCAACCGTCCGCTTGGACGATCCTCACGCACCGCGTGACGCGCTTCATCCGCGAGCGCGAGCAGGCGCTCGGCATACGGCAGCAGCGTCTCGCCGGCGGGCGTCAGCACGAGACGGCGGCCGTCGCGGATGAACAGGTCGGTGCCCAATTGCTCCTCGAGCTGCTTGATACGCGTGGTAACGTTCGATTGCACACGATTAAGCTTGGCGGCGGCGCGCGTCACGCCGTTTTCCCGCACGACGGCGCGAAAAATGGTCAAAGCGGCCAGGTCCATGATTCTCTCTAGGCGATGGGTGATATCCGAATTATTCATTTTTCGTGATTGAAAGGTCAAGCTAGTATGGATATCCGCCATCCGACCCGTTGACTGCATTCATTGCCGCCGCCCATGAACGACCTCGCCTCCACCCCACACGGCAGCTTCGCCGAGCGCCACGCCGCCCGCCGCGCGGCGCTTGCCTGCATGGTCACGCTGGCCGTCGCGCTCGGCATCGGGCGATTCGCATTCACGCCGCTCTTGCCGCTGATGCTTCACGGCAGCGGATCCGGTCAGCCGCAGCTCGATATTCAGCATGGCGGCTGGCTGGCGTCGTTCAATTACGCAGGGTATTTCGTCGGCGCGGTCACGTGCGCGGCGCTGCGCATCGAGCCGGCGCGGATGGTGCGCATGGGACTCGCCGCCACGGTGCTGCTGACGTTGACGATGGGCGTGACTAGCCAGTTCTGGATCTGGGCGGCGGTGCGGTTTGTCGCGGGCGCGGTCAGTGCCTGGACGTTCGTCTTCGCGTCCCAGTGGGGCCTGCGGCGGCTCGCCGAAGTCGGGGCGCACGGATGGGGCGGGGTGATCTATACGGGGCCGGGCGTGGGCATCGTCGGCACGGGCTTGCTGGTCAGCGTGGCAGGCGGGTACGGGGCCGCCGCGGGATGGATCGGGTTCGGGCTGATCGCGGCGATTCTGTCGGTCGTGGTCTGGCCGGTGTTCGGGACTGCGTCCGGCGGTGGAGCGAAGGCTCGAAGCGCTCGCATGGTCGGTTCCGGTAGTGGCGATCAGGTGCGTGCCGGCAAGACGAGCCAGCGTGTCGCCGGCCAGGCCGGCGCGACTGCACGCGCCGCAGTCCAAGATGCGCCCACCCACGCAACCCACCACGCCGACGCCCTCTGGCTCGTCCTCCTCTACGGCATCCCAGGGTTCGGCTACATCATCACCGCGACGTTCCTGCCCGTCATCGCGCGTCACGCATTGCCCGGCTCGTCGTGGCCCGACCTGTTCTGGCCAATGTTCGGCGCGGCGCTGATCGTCGGCGCATTGCTGGCGGCGCGTTTGCCCGTTCATTGGGACAACCGCACGCTGCTGGCCGGCTGCTATGTGCTGCAGGCGTGCGGCATCGCCCTTGGCATCGTGCGGCCGACGGCGGCCGGCTTCTCGTTCGGCAGCATCCTGATCGGCCTGCCGTTCACCGCGATCACGCTATTCGCGATGCGCGATGCGCGGCGTCTGCGTGGCGACGACGCTGCCGGCCTGATGGGCTACGCGACGGCGGCCTATGGCGTCGGTCAGATCGTCGGCCCACTGGTCGCCGCGCCGATCGCCGAGCAGACCGGATCGTTTTCACCGGCCTTGTGGCTGGCGGCGGGGGCATTGTTGCTGGGCGCGATCGGGCTAATCGTCGTCGCGCGCATGCCGCGCGGCCGGGGCCGCATGCCCGATTGCGGCTGCCACTGAGCGCACGTCGATAAAGGCGTTGCTGCCCACGCTGCAGCTAGCGGACAACAAATAACCGCAGCGCGCACTAAAATGACCGCTTTCCGTCATTCCAGCGCGCCCATCGCCGGACGCGCCGCCCGCCATGCAACATTTCGCGTCCGACAACTACGCCGGCATTTGTCCCGAAGCGCTCGACGCGCTGATCGCCGCCAACAACAGCGGCCACGAACCAGCCTACGGCGACGATTCCTGGACCAACCAGGTGTGCGACCGTCTGCGCGACCTGTTCCAGACCGACTGCGAAGTGTTCTTCGTGTTCAACGGCACGGCCGCCAATTCACTGGCGCTCGCTTCGCTGTGCCAGTCGTATCACTCGGTGATCTGCCACGAACTCGCGCACATCGAAACCGACGAATGCGGCGGCCCTGAGTTCTTCTCGGGCGGCTCGAAGCTGCTGACCGCGCCGGGCATCGGTGGCAAGCTCACGCCGGATGCGATCGAAGCCGTCGTCACGCGCCGCGCCGACATCCATTACCCGAAGCCGAAAGTCGTCACGCTGACCCAATCGACGGAAGTCGGCACGGTCTATAGCGTCGAGGAAGTGCGGGCGATCGCGGCGATCGCCAAACGGCGTCATCTGAAGGTGCATATGGACGGCGCGCGTTTCGCCAACGCGGTCGCCGCGTTGGACGTGCATCCGTCGGAGATCACGTGGCGCGCGGGCGTCGACGTGCTGTGCTTCGGCGGCACCAAGAACGGCTTGCCGGTGGGTGAAGCGGTGGTGTTCTTCGACCGCGCGCTCGCCGACGATTTCGCTTACCGCCTGAAGCAAGCCGGCCAACTGGCCTCGAAGATGCGCTTCATTTCCGCGCCGTGGCTCGGCCTGCTCGACAACGACGTGTGGCTGCGCAACGCGCGTCACGCGAACGCGATGGCGCAACTGCTGCAAACGCGGTTGCGGGAAATTCCGGGCGTGAGCATCATGTTCCCCGGAGAATCGAACGCGGTCTTTGCGCAACTGCCCGCGCAAGCCGCCAAGGCCATGCGCGCGCGCGGCTGGAAGTTCTACGAATTCATCGGCGCGGGCGGATGCCGGCTGATGTGCGCGTGGGATACGCAGCCGGAAACGGTCGAGCGGTTCGCCGCCGAGGTGCGCGAGTTGTGCGCGGCGTGAAAACCAGAAGCTAACGACAAACACGATTACACAGGACAACAAGACGTCCTCCTCGCCATGACCGATTACCGATTTTGCCCACGCTGCGCCACGCCTTTGACCGAGCGCGCCGACGCCGCACACGAAGGCGGCCGCATCCGTCAGAGCTGTCCTGATACGGCGTGCGGCTACGTCCATTGGAACAACCCGCTGCCGGTGGTGGCGGCGATCGTCGAATACGAAGGCAAGATTCTGCTGGCGCGCAACGCCGCCTGGCCGGAGGGCATGTTCGCACTGATCACGGGCTTCCTCGAAAACGGCGAGACGCCGGAAGAGGGCATTGCCCGCGAAGTGTTCGAGGAAACCTCGCTGCACGCGGAAACGGCCGAGCTGATCGGCGTGTACGAATTCATGCGCAAGAACGAACTGATCATCGCGTATCACGTGAAGGCGTACGGCACGATCGCGTTGTCGCCGGAATTGCTGGAGTACCGACTGGTCGAGCCGGCCAGATTGCGGCCGTGGCGCGCGGGCACCGGCCAGGCGCTCGGCGAATGGATGCGGCGGCGCGGCCTGCCGTTCGAGTTCGTCGAAAGACCGGGGCAGTGAGCCGGTTGACGAGTTCGCCGATGAGTCATGCTGGGCGAGTAGCGCGGCACGGCTCATATCTCCTGTCTGATCACGCGCCGTCAGCGAAGGCGCTCGCAGCGCGTGCTGACCGAATCGCATTGACGAAAACAACCAGCCGCACAACGTTCACGATAACGCCCGAGACGACCACGCCAGCATGAACAAACCCGCATCCGCCCCGCGCGGCGCCTACCCGCACTTCCTGACGATTCCGACCCGCTGGATGGATAACGACGTCTACGGTCATGTGAACAACGTCGTCTACTACAGCTACTTCGACACCGTGGTGAACGAGTATCTGATCCGCGCCGGCGTGCTCGATTTCGAGCAGGGCGAGACGATCGGCCTTGTAGTGGAGACGCAATGCAACTACTTCGCGCCGCTGGCGTTCCCCGACCGGATCGACGCGGGCCTGCGCGTGATACGGCTCGGCACGTCGAGCGTGCGCTATCAGGTCGGTCTCTTCAAGGAAGGCGAGGATCAACCCGCCGCGCAAGGACACTTCGTGCATGTGTATGTGAATCGTGTCACACGGCGCCCGGTGAATCTGCCCGCGCAATTGCGCGCGGCGCTCGAACCGTTGAGCGTCGCGGATCAGCCGGATTAGGCGCGTGCAGTCGTTCGTTATCAATCTGCTCAACGGCGTCAGTTACGGCCTGCTGCTGTTCATGCTGTCGGCGGGCCTGACGCTGATCTTCAGCATGCTCGGCGTGCTGAATTTCGCGCATGCGAGTTTTTACATGCTCGGCGCGTATGTTGGATTTTCGGTGGCGGCGCGCGCGGGGTTCTGGAGCGCGTTAGTCGTCGCGCCGCTCGTCGTCGGGCTGATCGGCGCGGCTCTCGAGCGTTGGCTGTTGCGGCGCGTGCGCGTGCAGGGCCATCTCGCCGAGTTGCTGCTGACGTTCGGCGCCGCGTATCTGCTGGGCGAACTGGTCAAGCTCGGCTGGGGCTTGAGTCCGCTGTCCGCAACCGTGCCCGCCGTGCTCGACGGGCCGCTTTTCACGATCTACGGCGCGGCGTTCGCCCGCTACCGCGCTTTTATGATGGCGGTGTCGCTCGGAATGCTCGCTGCACTGTTCGCGGTGTTGCGCGTGTCGAAGGCGGGCCTGATCGTGCGCGCCGCGCTCACGCACGCGAGCGCCGTCGAAGCGCTCGGCCACAACGTGCCGCGCGTGTTCACCGGCGTGTTCGCGGCCGGCACGGCGCTCGCCGCGCTGGCCGGCGTGATCGGCGCGCCGCTCTTCGTGATCGAGCCGGGGATGGCGGAGTCGCTCGGCTCGATCGTGTTCGTGGTGGTCGTGATCGGCGGGCTGGGTTCGCTGACGGGCGCGCTGGCAGCGTCGCTGCTGGTCGGTTGCGTGCAGACGCTGGCTGTGGCGAGCAATGTGTCGCTGGGCGACGTCCTGTCGATTTTCGACGCAACGCTCCCCGTCGAATGGGACGCGCTGACGCTCGCGCAACTCGCGCCGCTGATTCCGTATCTGCTGCTGGTGGCGATGCTGGCGCTGCGCCCGCGCGGCCTGCTCGGACGGCGCGACGATCATGCGTGAGGCCAAGGAATCATCGGCGCTGTCCGCGAGCGCGCCGCGTGCGCTGTGGCGCTTGCTCGCGCCGTGGCTTGCGCTGCTTCTGTTGCTCGCCGTGCCGCCCTTCGTCTGGCCGCAAAGCTGGCTGCTCGCCTATCTCGCGCAGACCGCAACGATGATTGTGTTCGCGCTTTCATACAACCTGCTGCTCGGCGAGACGGGGCTGCTGTCGTTCGGTCATGCCGCTTACTCGGGATTGGGCGCGCTGGTGGCCGCGCAGGTGTTCAACCGGATCGGTGTGCCGCTCGCGCTGCTGCCGCTGGTGGGTGGAATTGGCGGCGCGCTGTGCGGCGTGCCGTTCGGCTTTATTTCGACGCGGCGTGCCGGCACCGCCTTCGCGATGATCACGCTCGGTCTCGGCGAACTCGTCGCGGCCGCGGCGTGGACGCTTCCCGACTGGTTCGGCGGCGAGGCGGGCGTGGCGATCGATCGCGCGAGCGGCGTGCCGCTGGGAAGCTGGAGCTTCGGCCCGGCGCGCGAGGCGTATGCGCTGATTGCCGTGTGGTGCCTGCTCGCGTGCGCGGCGATGTTCGCGCTTTCGCGCACGCCTTTCATGCGCCTCGCCAATGCCGTGCGTGACAACCCCGTGCGGGCGGCGGCCATTGGTTGCTATCCGCGTCGCATTCGCTATGGCGTCGTGGTGATGTCAGCGTTTTTCGCGGGTATCGCGGGGACGCTGGCGCTGATCAATGTGGAACTGGTGTCGACGGAAAGCGTCGGCATGCTGCGCTCGGGCGCGGTGTTGATCGCCACGGTGGTCGGCGGCACGGCGGCGTTTTTCGGGCCGGTCGCGGGCGCGGTCGTTCTGACGTTTTTCAGCGTCGTGGTGGCGATCGTCACGCGCGCCTGGCTGTTCTATCTGGGACTGTTCTTCATCGTGGTCGTGGCGATGTCGCCCGATGGATTGGCGGGCTTCGCGCAGCGTTTCATGGCGCGAGTCGCCGCGCACGGCTGGCGCCGCTGCGCCGCTGCGTATTGGTGGGGCACGGCTGCCGCATTGTTGTGGACCGTGGCCGCCGTGCTCGCCGTGCAATGGGCGTACGCGGCGCAATCCGGCGCAAGCGACGGCGCGGCGTTCGATGTGCCGGGCGTGCCGTCGTGGATCATCGCGTCACCACTTTACTTCGGCACCACGGTCTTTGTGCTGGCCACGCTGGGCGCACTGACCGCGCATTTCGCGAGGCGCGCCCAAGCGTTGCTCATGAGCCCGCGCTCAAGCGCCACGCCCACCGCCGGAGCCTCGCGATGATCCCCGCGCTCGCGCTCTACGGCATCGAAAAACGCTTCGGCTCGACGCGGATTCTGCGCGGCGTCGATCTCGCGATCCAACCCGGCGAGCGCCACGCGCTGATCGGTCCGAACGGCGCGGGCAAGTCGACGCTCTTCAATCTGATCGCCGGCGGCGCGCGGCCGAACGCGGGGCGCATCGATCTGTTCGGCGCCGAGATCACCCGGCTCGCGCCAGCCGCGATCACGCGTCGCGGGTTGGCGCGCAGCTTCCAGAGCACCAGCGTGTTCGCGCGGCTCAGCGTGTTCGACAACCTGCGCTGCGCGGCGATGCTGGCTGAGCGCGACCGCACGCGCTGGTGGCAGCGTTTCAGCGGCTCGCCAACGGTCGACGCGCGCGCCGCACACGTGCTGGACGCGGTGGGCCTGGGCGAGCGCCGCCACGTTCAGGCCGGCACGCTCAGCTATGCCGAGCAGCGCGCGCTCGATCTCGGCATCGCGCTTGCGGGCGGCGCGCATACCTTGCTGCTCGACGAACCGACTGCCGGCATGAATCGCGCGGAGGCGGCGCGCACCGTCGAACTGATTCGCGAGACCACGGCGGGCCGCACGCTGCTGATGGTCGAGCACGACATGGACGCGGTCTTCGCGATCGCCGATCGCATTTCGGTGCTCGTGCAAGGGCGCATCATCGCGAGCGGCACGCCGGCGGCGATCCGCGCCAACGAGACCGTGCGCGCCGCCTATCTCGGCGAAGGGTTCGGCACATGAGCGCCTTGCTCGAGATTCGCGCGCTGAACGCGTGGTACGGCGCGAGCCAGGCGCTGCACGGCGTCACGCTCAGCATCGAAGCGGGCGAAGTGTTGGCGCTGGTCGGCCGTAACGGCTCGGGCCGCTCGACGCTTGCACGCGCGATCATGGGCCTCGTGCGCAGCGAAGGCGAGTTGCGTTTCGCGGGCCGACCGCTCGGCGGTCTGCGCACCTTCGAGATCGCGCGTCTCGGGCTCGGTTACGTACCGGAACATCGTGACGTTTTCCCGACGCTGAGCGTGCACGAGAATCTGCAACTCGGCGTCGCGCCACGGGATCGCGGCCGCGCGCCGCGCTTCACCTTCGACGACGCCTACGCGCTTTTCCCCGTGCTGCGCGAACGAAAGCGCGCGCGCGCGGGCGCGCTCTCGGGCGGCGAGCAGCAGATGCTGACGCTGGCCCGCGCGCTGCTCGGCGACCCCGATCTGCTCGTCATCGACGAACCCGGCGAGGGTCTCGCGAGCCTCGTGATGGAGCAGGTCGCGCAATGCTTGCGGACCTTGCGTGATCGCGGCGTGGCGATGCTGCTGATCGAGCAGCGTCTCGTGATCGCGCAGGATATCGCCAGCCGCGTCGCGGTGATGGGGCACGGCGAAATCGTGTTCGACGGCGCGCTCGCGTCGTTCTTGCAGCGGGCGGACGTGATGCGGGAATGGCTCGGCGTCGGCTGAGCGACTCACGTCCACTGGCGGCGCTTTATTGCGGCGCCGCACCGTGATGAGTGACCGTTGCGCTGTCCTTGCCGAATGCCTCTCACGTCGAACGAATCGTTCGATCCGCGCAGAGCGCTCGGATCGCGCCAATCGTGCCGTTTGAATCCTATTTGTCCACGCGCCGCTCACGCCACGTGCACGCGGTTCTCCGCTCGCCGGCCGCAGCGATTTAAACGCTTGATCGTTTGGTGAGCGTCCTCCAGAAATCTTGTCGGCAGCGCGCCGACAAATAAAGACAATTGGGTAAAAGACGTGCGACGGCGGCTTGCCGTTTAAAGCCGCCGTATGCGCGACGAACCATGTCGTGCCCGGCGCGCGAGAGGCGCATCGCGGCTTCAGGAGGAGACATCATGAGACGGAGACGCGCATTGCATGTGGCGTCGGCGAACGATGTGCAGAAGTCCACGTACTCTCTGCAAGATTTGAAGTCGAAGCACGCGTGGTGGTATACGCCGATCTGCGCGGGCACGGCCTTGTTGACGGCCGCGCTGCTGATGTCCGCCTGCGCCGACGCCAGTTCGACAACCGGCGACGCGGCGTCGGCGCCGTCCAATTCCGCGAACACCACAGTCGGTGCGTCAAGCGACGAAGCCGGAACCGCTGACCGCCGCGCGAATGCCACTACAGCGCCGGACGCCGCGCTCGCCGCTCTACCTGCCTCGTGGACGCGCCCCTCACTCGAACTCGCCAAGGCCAGACAACTGGCCGCGGAGCAAAGCGTCGCCGCGCGCGTGCCCTCGGCGAGCGGGATGAGCGAGAAACGCAGCCGTCCGCTAACGCTGCGCGATTCCGGCATCGACGGCTCGTTGATGTTCGCGCGCGACGTCGACTTTCGCGTGACCGGCGATATCGGCTTCATGATTCACGACATGGCGGCGACGCTGAGCCCGGCGCGGCGCGGTCAGCCGATCGTATTCGACGATCCGACCAGCGTGACGATCAACGTCCACCGCGGCCATGTAACGCTCGACACGGCGAAGCTCACGGCAATCTTCAACCGTTACCTGTTCCAGTATCAGGGCTCGCCGCTGCGCAACATGCGCGTCGTGCCGCAGGACGGCGGCAATCTGCGCATTACCGGCGAAATGCATCGTGAGACATGGGTGCCGATCGTGCTGAGCGGATCGCTGTCCATGCGCGATGCCGACGAACTCGTCTTTCACGCCGATCACGTCGAAGTGGCCGGTGTCGGCGCCGACAAGCTGATGCAGGCCGCGCACGTGAAGATGGCCGACCTGCTGAAAGTGGACACGCCGATCGCGCGTCTGGACGGCGACGACGTCGTGATGCAGGTGGCCAGACTGACGCCGCCGCCCGCGTTGCGTATGACGATCACGCAGATTGAAACCAGCGCGGCAGGCGTACGCTTCACGCTCGACGACCGTACCATGCCGGGCATCGTCTGGCCCGCGACGATGCCCGCACGCGGCATGCTGGTGCAGGGCGGCGACGTCAAATTCATGCGCTCCATGCCGATGAACATCGACATGGCGCTCACGCCGGTCGACGGCAAAGCGCCGTTCGTGCTGGACCTGTACCACTATCGCGAGCAGATGGCGGCGGGCTATTTCACCTTCGACGAAGCGGGCGCACTGAATGTGCATCTGCCGTCATATACGACGCTAGCCGGCGCGGACAAAGACACGCCTCTGCAAACAGGCAGCGCGAGCGCACGCTTTAACGACAGCTTCATTCGCGCGCAGCAGGCCGCGCTCGCGCAGGCGCGGCTCGTGTGGCAACACGCGCCGCAGACGGTGCGGACCGCCTCGGTGGCGCGCGCGATTCCGGTCGGCACGCGCGCTGCATTCGCGGGGCAGAGCATGGCGACGCCAGGTTCGGCTTTGAGCGACGAGCGTCATTCATCCGGACCCGCACCGCTGATTCACGTCGAGAATGTCGACTTCTACGTGTCGGGGCGCATCGGTTTTCACGTGCGTACGCTGGACGCGCAGATGGTGCCGAAAAAGGCGGGACAACCGGTCGATCTGGACGATCCCGATCAGTACGATATCCATATCATCGGCGGCGAGGTCGTGGAGCCGTGGCCCGCGATGGCGGCGCTTTTCAACGACTATCTGCTCGACTACGAGCCGCGCTCGCTCAACGATTTGCAGTTGAAACCGCTGGACGGCAAGCTGGAAGTGAGCGGTGGCATCAAGTTATGGAATCACTTTCCCGGTGTCTGGCTGCCGACCACGATGAGCGGCACGATCGTCGCCAGAGATGAGCGGCATCTCGTGTATGAGCCGACCTCGGTGAAGGTCCTCGGCGTGCCGCAGGCCGGCTTGCTGCGCGCGTTGGATATTCCGCTGGCGTCGCTCACGCCGTTCACGCGCAAGGGCGTCGCGCTGAAGGGCAACGAGCTGGTGTTCGATCAGTACACCGTGTTTCCGCCGCCGGTTTTGCAAGGGCGTCTCGCCAGCGCGACGGTCACCGACGAAGGTCTCGTGCTGAAGTTCAAGCGCGACGGCAACGTCGTCGCCGCGAGGCCGCCTGCGGGCGCGGGCAAGAGCTTCGTCTGGATTGAATCCGGCGACGTGAAGATGTTCAACTCGCTGGTGACGAATACGCGCACCTTCATCAAGGACAGTTCGAACCCCGGCGTGATGAAGTTCGATCTGTTTGCTTATCGCAAGGACGTGTCGAAGGGAACGGTGAAGATGGGCGAAGACGGCGGCCTGGACGTCGATCTGGCCGTTAGAAAATAACCCGCGCGGCGCTTTTGAAAGCGCCGCGCGGGCTGCTACATCAAGCGTCCTTCTTGATGATCCATTCGTGCGCCGGGTCGTTGCGGAAATGCCAGACTCGCTGTCCGCCCGCCATCACGTTCAGATAGTACGAGTCGTACCCGTACGGCACGATCACCGGATGATAGCCACGCGGCACCATCACGACGTCGTGATTCTCGACGGCCATCGACTCGTCGATATCGCGCATGTCGGTGTACACGCGTTGAAACGCAAACCCTTGCGGCGGATCGAGCCGATGATAGTAAGTCTCTTCGAGCGAACTCTCGTGCGGGACATTGTCGGTGTCGTGCTTGTGCGGCGGGTAGCTCGAAGCGTGTCCGCCAGGCGTCCTGACTTCCACCACCAGCAGCGACTCCGCGGGCTCGGTCTGCGGAAGAATGTCGCATACGTATCGCGTATTCAGCCCTTTGCCGCGTGTCGAGCGTTTCATCGAACCCGGCTCGATCAGCCGCGCCGGTAGTTCGCCTTTGGCCGGTGCGCTCGCCACGCCGATCTCGGCATCGCGGCAAGCGCGTACCGTAACCCGCACATTCGGCGGCAGATAGACCGCATATGGCGCGGCGTCTTCGAAGACGCTGTCGCGCGAACCCAGCGAACTCCATTTGGTGTCCGCGGCTTCGATATCCACTGCGCCCGTGAGCACGACAATGCACACTTCACGCGACGGTTCGAACACGTGCACGACTTCGTTTTCGCCCAGCCGGTAAGCGGCAAAACCGACATAACGCCAGCACGCCGACTCCGGTGTCACTCGCGCGATCGTCTGGCCTTCGCGCTGCGCCTTCACCAATAAACTCATGCTGCCTCCTGCTGTGTGCCGTCGAGCGGCGCATCGACCAGCGCGCGCAACGTCTTGTAGCCTTTCTGCGCGTAGTCGAACGATGGCGCCACGACCGGATCCTGTTCGGCTTCCACCACCAGCCAGCCGCAATAACCGTGCCGCTTCAGGCGCTCGATGATCGCGGGGAAATTCACCGCGCCGTCGCCCGGCACCGTGAAGGCGCCGGCGATGACCGCGTCCAGAAAACTCCAGTTGCGATTGCGCGCGAGCTTCATGACGGCGGGGCGCACGTCCTTGCAGTGTACGTGGCAAACGCGCCCGATATGTTTGTCGAGCACGGCGAGCGGATCGCCGCCGGCAAACGTGATGTGTCCCACGTCGAACAGCAGGCCGACAGCGTCGCTGGTGCGTGCCATCAGTTGATCGACGTCGGCCGGTGTTTCGACATAAGCGCCCATGTGGTGATGGTAGGCGAGCCGCACGCCGCGGCTCAGTGTATAACGCGCGAATTCGTCGACACGTGCCGCATATTCGGCCCATTGCTTCTCGCTGAAAAAACGCGGGCGTTGGTAAAGTGGTTGGGCTGCGCCCTGAATCGAATCGGCGACCTCGCCGTACACCATCGCCGTCGCGCCGTTTTGCGCGAGCAGTTCCAGATGCGGGCCGACCTCCGCGATTTCTTCCTCGACGCTGCGTCGCGCGAGGCGTCCGGAATACCAGCCGGAAACCAGCGCGAGATCGTATTGCGCGAGCAGTGACTTCAACGCCTGCGGTTCGCGCGGAAACTTGTTGCCGAGTTCGAAGCCTTGATAGCCGATCTGGCGGCCTTCCGTCAGCGCCACTTCGAGCGGCGTTTCGCCGCCGAGCGAAGGCAGATCGTCGTTCATCCACGAAAGCGGATTGATGCCGATACGTACGTCGAAAGCAGTCATGCGGGCGTCCTCATTCGTTGTCGGCGGAGCCGGTGTTCTGCGCGGAGCCGGCCGGTTCGGCGCGGGCCGCGAGTTGCGTTTCGTATTTCGCGCGCGCGTCGCGCACGGCGGGGCGCGGCGAGACCTCCGGCACGGCCACTTCCCACCACCAGCCGCCGTCGTCGGTAGTGCGAGCGGGATCGGTATCGATGCTGATGACGTAGGTGCGATCCGCCGCGCGGGCGCGTTCCAAAGCATCTTCGAGTTCAGCGACATTCGCCGCATGTTCGGCCTGCGCGCCGAGCGCACGCGCATGCGCGGCGAAATCGATCTGCGGCGCGCCGAGCGGGCCTTGCATGCAGTTCTCGAGCAGGTTGTTGAACGGCGCACCGCCGCACGCCTGCTGCAAGCGGTTGATGCAGCCATAGCCGCGATTGTCGAGCACTACGACGATCAGCTTCGCGCCGATCATCACCGAGGTGGCGATCTCGCTGTTCATCATCAGATAGCTGCCGTCGCCGACCATCACGATCACTTCACGCGCGGGCCGCGCGAGCTTCACGCCCAGTCCGCCGGCAATCTCATAGCCCATGCACGAGTAGCCGTACTCGACGTGATACGCGCCCGGTTTGCCGGCGCGCCAGAGCTTGTGCAATTCGGCGGGCAGGGTTCCGGCTGCGCAGACGACGATATCGTTCGCGGGGGAACTGGCGCTCGAACGCTGCACGGCGCCGATCACATCACCCTCGTAAGGCAGCACGGCGTCGCGCTGCGGTGCATGCGTGAGTGTGCCCACCGTATCGCGCCAGCTTGCCGCGAGTTTGTGCGCGCGGGTGGTCCACGCGCGTTCCGCGTGCCAGCCTTGCAGCGGTTCGGCGAGCGCTTCGAGCGCGAGACGCGCGTCGGCTTCGACCACTTGCGCGCGATGCTTGATACCGTCGAACGCATTGGCGTTGATGGCGATCACGTCGGCTTGCGTGAACAAGGTGTTCGAGCCGGTGGTGAAGTCCTGCAAGCGCGTGCCGATGGCCAGCACGCAATCGGCGTCGTGCGCGAGCGCGTTCGCGGCGGGCGAGCCCGTCACGCCCAGCGCGCCCGCGTTCAGCGGATCGTTCCACGCGAGCGAGCCTTTGCCGGCCTGGGTTTCCGCCACTGGAATGCCGTGCGTGGTCGCGAAGCGGTGCAGCGCGTCGCTTGCGCGGCCATAGAGCACGCCGCCGCCCGCGACGATCAGCGGCCGCTTGGCATGACGCAGACGCGCGATAGCGGCTTCGATTTCATCGACGCGCGGTGCGGGCGAATAAAACGTGACGACGCGCGGCTTGAAGAAGTCGACGGGGAAATCCCATGCCTGCGCTTGCACGTCTTGCGGCAACGCGAGCGTGACGGGCCCGCACAAGGCGGCGTCCGTCAGCACGCGCACCGCGCGCGGCAACGCACTCAGCAATTGCGCGGGATGCACGATACGGTCGAAGTAGCGCGACACGGGCTTGAGCGCGTCATTGGCGGAGACGCCGCCGTCGTGGAAGTCTTCGACTTGCTGCAAGACCGGATCGGGCGCACGCGAGATGAAGATGTCGCCGGGCAACAGCAGCACCGGCAAACGGTTCACATGAGCGAGGGCGGCCGCGGTCACAAGGTTGGTGGCGCCCGGTCCGATCGACGTCGTGACGGCCATCATGCGGCGGCGGAAATGCGCCTTCGCATAGGCGATCGCGCTGTGCGCCATCGCCTGTTCGTTGTGGGCGCGCAGGGTCGGCAGTTCGTCGCGGTGCTGATACAGCGCCTCGCCGATCCCCGCCACGTTGCCATGGCCGAAGATCGCGAACACGCCGCCGAACAGCGGCTCGGTGCCTTCGCCGTCTTCAGTCGCGACGCGTTGCGCGGCGAGATAGCGGACCAAAGCCTGCGCGGTCGTCAGGCGCACCGTGCCACCCGGGCGCGTGCCAGCGTGGCTGGCGTCGTTGGCGGACGCCGCGTCGTGATGCAATACGCGCTGATTCATGCGGCTTGCTCCTGTTGGACAGGGTTCGGCGCGCTGGGCTGCGCGGCGCATGCGCCACGCGTTGCACGCCACGAAGCAATCAGTGTTTCGAAGGTGCGGCGTACGCGCGCGATCAATTCGTCGTCGCCGATTTCTCCGGCGAGCCACGCATGACTCGGCTCGTGGAAGATCGTGCGTCCGACCGTGAAGCCACGGCACGTCGCCGATTGCGCCGCCGCGCGAAAGCCTTCGTCCAACTGCTCGACGGCCGCCGACAAACCGAGCAGCACCACGCCCCGGCAATACGGATCGCGCTCGGCGATCAACGCGTCGACGTTGCGCCACTGCGCGGCGTCCATGGGTTCGAGCTTCCACCACTCGGGATAGATGCCGATGTTGTACAGGCGCTTTAACGCGCGATACACGGTGTCGGGCGCTTGCGGCAGTTGCGCGTGTTTCGGCGGAATTACTTCGAGCAGCAATTCATGGCCGCTTGCTTGCGTCGCGTCATAAAGCGCGCGCAGTTGCGCTTCCTGTTCGAGACGCTGCTCGATGGGCTCGTCCGGATGAAATTGCACGAGGCACTTGACGATATGTTCCTGCGGCCAGGGGATCAGCGTGGTGCCGATCGAGCGGCCATGATCGAACACGAGCGGCACCGAGCCCGGCAATTCCACCGGGCGGCCGACCCACCAGCCGCGGCCGGTGGCCGCGTTCAGCGCGTCCTGGCCATAACGGTCGTCGATCAGCACGCCAATGCGGTTCTGCAACCCCAGCGCGCTTTCGGTTTGCGCGACGGCTTCGACGAACAGGCCCTTCAGACGCGCGATGCGCGCTTCGTCGGCGCCCGTTTGCTGCGCGAGTTCGAAGAACTGGTTGCGATGGTCGAAGGCGAAACCAAGCACTTCGTCCCATTGTTTGCGGGCCGGCGAGACGCGATGCAGCCGTGCGAGCGTTGCGTCGCGATCCGGGCGGCGCATGCGCTGCGGATCGGCTTTCGCTTCGCGCAGGAAGTAGTCGAGTTCGGCGGGCGTTGGCATGGCCGGCGCGCAGCCGTGACGCGAGACGACCAGCGCGCCGCTCGCGTTCGCAATGCGCGCGCAGGCTTCCAGCGGTTGATCGCGCAGCCATCCGGAGAGAAAACCCGAGGCGAACGCATCGCCCGCGCCGAGTACGTTGAGCACTTCGACTTCCACGCCGCCGTGAATCGGCAGATCGTCGAGCGAGGCGGGCACCGCGCCGTCGATGATCTGGCAGCCCATTGGTCCGCGTTTCAGCACCAGCGTGGCCGGCGTGACGGCGCGCACCATCGCGAGTGCGTCGACCAATTCGGTCTTGCCGCCGGCAATGCGGAATTCCTCTTCGGTGCCGATCACCAGATCGAACAGCGGCAGAATGCGCTGCAAATGCGCGGTGACGCCCTCGCTCGCGACGAAGCGGGTTTCGCCGTCTGCTTTGCCGGTAAGGCCCCACAGCACCGGGCGATAGTCGATATCGAGCACGGTGCGCACCTGGTTGCGGCGCGCATAGTCCAGCGCGCGGCGGCTCGTACGGTTCACCTGCTCGGTGGAGAAGTGCGTGCCGGTAATCAACAGCGCTTTCGACGACGCAATGTAGGCTTCGTCGAAATCCGCTTCGTCGACGGCCATGTCCGCGCAGTTCTCGCGATAGAAGATCAGGGGGAAAGTATCGCGGTCTTTGAGGCCGAGCAGCACGAGAGCGGTCAGGCGCTCCTGATCGATGCGCACGTGGCTGACGTCGCAGCCTTCCTTGGTGAGCGTCTCGGTGAGAAAACGGCCCATGTGATCGTTGCCGACGCGCGCCAGCATCGACGAGGCAAGGCCGAGCCGCGCGCAGCCGAACGCGATATTGGCCGACGAGCCGCCGAGATACTTCGCGAAGCTCGACACGTCTTCGAGTCGTGCGCCGACTTGCTGCGCGTACAGATCGACGGCGAGGCGGCCGAGGCAGACAATATCGCGGCTACGGCCCGACGCGAAGCGGCTGCCGGTGGCCGGCGCCGAAGCGGACGTGATGCCGCTGGATGTGCTGGAATGATCCATGAAGTTTCCTGAATAGCTGGGCGCGACGGCCGGCGCGACTGCGCCGAACCGTCGCGCGAATGAATCAGATCGTCGCGCCTTCGAGTTCGCCGATCATCTTCTGCATCTCCGCGCCGCCGGCCATCATGTCGAGCACCTCGTCCTTGCTGATGGTTTCCTTGGTGAACGTGCCGAGCGATTTGCCCCGATTGAGCACCGTGAACGAATCGCCGATCGGATATGCGTGGTGCACGTTGTGCGTGATGAAGATCACCGAAATGCCTTTGGCGCGCGCCTTGTGAATCAGCTTCAGCACGTTGAAGCTCTGCTTCACGCCGAGCGCGGCGGTCGGTTCGTCGAGAATCAGCACGCGCGCGCCGAAGTGAATCGCCCGCGCGATCGCGAGACACTGTTTCTCGCCGCCGGACATGGTGCCGATCGGCTGATGCGCGTCGCGCACGTTGATGCCCATTTCGGCGAGCTTCTCGCGCGCGGTGGTGGCGCTGGTTTCGAGGTCCATCACGCTCAGGAAACCAAACAGTTTCCTTTGCGGCTCGCGTCCCATGAAGAAGTTGCGCGCCACGGAGAGCAGCGGCACCAGCGCGAGATCCTGATACACAGTGGCGATGCCGAGATCGAGCGCATCTTTCGGCGACTCGAACAGCACCGGTTTGCCGTCCACGAGATACTGGCCGGAAGAGGGCTGATGCACGCCCGCGAGGGTCTTGATTAGCGTCGACTTGCCCGCGCCGTTGTCGCCGAGCAGGCAGTGCACTTCGCCGCGTTTCAGGTGCAGGGTCACGCCGCTCAATGCGATCACCTTGCCGAAGTATTTGTTGACGTTTTCCAATGCGAGGATCACGTCTTCGTGCGGCGCGGCTGCGGTCGCGCTTGCGTTTGCGTTCGATTCAGGCAAGGCGTTCGCCGCGGGATTCATATCGGACATGTTCGTCTCCTCTTTACGCCTGCGAAACGCGGCGGCGCACATAGTGATTGAACAGCACGGCGATCAAAAGCATCACGCCGAGGAACACGCGGAACCAGTCGGAACTGACGTTGGTGTAGGTAATGCCGATCTGCACGACGCCGAAGATCAACGCACCGAAACACGCGCCGACCACCGAACCGTAACCACCTGTCAACAAGGTGCCTCCGATCACCGCGGCGATGATCGCTTCGAATTCCTTCTGCAGACCGCGGTCGGCCGCGGCCGAGCCGATGTCGCACACTTGCAGTACAGCGAACAGGCACGAGCAGAACGCGGTCAGCACGAACAACGAAATCTTCACGCGACGCACCGGCACGCCGACATTCTTGGCCGCGTTGGCGTCGCCGCCCACCGCGAGAATCCAGTTGCCCGCGCGCGTTTTTGCCAGCACGAACGCGCACACCGCGGCGAGTCCGAGCCACCACAGAATCACCTTCGGAATGCCCGGCACGAGCGCATGACCGTTATCGAGCATGGTGCCTATGCCGTGGCGCGCAAGCATCGTGAACAGGCCGTTCAGCGCGACGCCATGAAACAGCGTATTCGCGAACCAGTCGTTCTGCGCGAGGTCGCCGACACCGGAGACGATCGTGCGGTCCGCGAACATGATCGAGAGCGCGAGCGTGAGACCACGCAGGATGAACAGAAACGCGAGCGTGACGATGAACGACGGCAGGCGCGTGCGCATCACCAGATAGCCGTTCAGTGCGCCGAGCAACATGGAGCCGGCGAACGCGAAGAGAATCGCCAGTGAAATCGGCCAGTGGAAATACACCGAGGGAATCGCGACCATCATGCCGGCGAAACCGATCATCGAGCCAATGGACAGATCGAACTCGCCGGCGATCATCAACAGACAGGCGCCTACGGCGAGAATGCCGAGATACGCGGAGACCTGCGACCAGTTCATCACGCCGTCGAGGTTGAACATGCCGGAACCGCCGGCCGTCAGCGCGAAAACGAGAAACACCAGTACCGCGCCGGAAATCGCGGCGAATTCGGGGCGATTCAGCACGTGGCCGAATCGGGATTCCTTGCGCAGCCGTTCATCCGAATCGGGCAGCGAGGGCGCTGCTTCGCCGGTATTCGTCTTGACGTGCGGTGGGAAGTGTTTGCCGGCTACACCCATGATGTCTCCTTGGAGCCCGGCCGTGTGCAGCTCGCACGCGAGGATGCGTGGCGAGAACGACAGCCGGTGAAATGCGCGGTGGCGGCGGGCGGCCCGCTCCGAATCGAAGCGGTGCCCGCCGTGCGCGTGACTAGCTAAAGAAAAGAATCAGCGATACTGCCCTGCGTACTTGATGACCTTGTCGAGGTTTTCCTTGGTGATGAAACCCGGGCCCGAGCGAATGTTCTTCGGCCCATACGACGGTGCGAGGCCATAGGTTGCAAGCCGTTCCTTGAACTTCGGATTGGCTTCGAGAATCTGGCGGATCTTCGCGGGATCGGTGGTGTGCTCTTTCTTCACGATCGCCAGCACGGCCACGGGGATGTAGCCCTGCAGGTACGGCTGCTGGTCGATCGCGAACTGGATCGTGCCGTTCTGGATCGCCTTGGCGATGTCGTCGGAGAAGTCGAACGTGCAGAAATAGATCTTGCCCGCCAGACCCATTTGCGTGACCGCTTTCAGCGTGGCCGAAGCCGGGGTCGGTCCGAGCGTCAGGATCGCGCCGGTGTTCGGATGGTTGCGCAGATACGCGCTGACCTTCGACTGGATTTCGGTCGGGTCTTGGCCAGAGTCGATCGTGGATGCCTTGTAGTCGACGCCGAGCGCTTCGGCGAAACCACGGCAACGGTCGAACGACACCGTGTTGGTGGCAATGTGGTTCACGCACAGGAACGACTTCACGCCCGCGGCCTTGGCCTTCTCGCCGGCCGCTTTGCCCGCGACATATTCGGGTTGGCCCACATGCATGATCGCGCCGAGTTGCGCGCTCTGTTCCTCGGTGCCGGAATTGATCGTGACGAGCGGAATCTTCTTCGCGGTCACTTTGTTGATCGAGCTTTTCAGCACGTCGAAGTCGGCGATGGTGACGATCACGCCGTCGTAGTTGCGCGCGGCCGCCTGTTCGATCAGACGCGACATGTCGGCGATGTCGCCGTTCGGCGGATTGCGGTAGTCGGTCTCGACGTTGAAGTCCTCGTCGGCCTGTTTGATGGCGTTCTTGATGGTGTTCCACCACGAATCCGAATCCGGCGCGTGGCTGATCAGCACGAAGTGCGCGTCAGCCGCGCGGGCGGCCGAGGCCGCGCCGAATCCCGTCGCCAACGTCAATGCCGTCACCAGAATCCTGAGCGTAGCCTTGCCCTTGCAAAGTCTCATTGTCTCCACCTTTCTCGGTATGTCGTTTTTGAAGGGAGCGTCTGGCGGCGGCTTTCCATCTGGTACAAACCCGGGGTAGCCACCAAAGCACCATCGCTCACGACCAAGATTAGGCGATCTTCCAAGGTGTTGCAATGAAAATTTCATTGAAAATAAAAATAGAAAATACGTTCCATTTGATTGGCCTGCTGCCTATAATCGGCAGCGTCAGGAGGCCGTGGGGCGGGCGTTTGAAGCCGCTGCGGCACTGCAATAAAGCACCCGAGAGAGAGCCATGGCGGAAGAGAGCACCGAGGAATTGCCCAGCGTCGAAGAATTGATGCAGCGCATCGCGGAAAACTACGACGCATTGCCGCGTCAGTTGAAGAACGTCGCGACGTATATCGAGCAGCATCGCTCCAGCGTGATGGTGGACCGCACCAGCGACATTGCCGCGAGTTGCGGCGTGCATCCGTCCGCGGTGGTGCGTTTTGCGCAGCGCTTCGGCTTTTCCGGCTTCTCCGATCTGCAGGCGGTTTTTCGGCAGGCTTACACGGGGCAGGGCAGTTCGTCGCCGAGTTATCAGCAACGCATTCGCAAGCTGATCGACGAGAAGCCGGGCGCGCTGTCCGGCGGTTCGGTGGCGCGCGAATTCATCGCGGCCTCGCGCGGCGGGCTGGAAGAACTGGAGGCGGGCCTCGACGACAAGGAGTTCGACGCCGCGGTGAAGATGCTGCAGCAAGCCGACAACATCTACGTGATTGGCGTGCGGCGCTCGTTCCCGGTGGCGAGCTATATCGTCTACGCGCTGCAGCACACGCCCAAGCGCGTGCATCTCGTGTCCGGTTTCGGCGGCATGTATCGCGAACAGATTCGCAGTGTGAAAAAGGGCGATGTGGTGATCGCGATCAGCTTCGCGCCCTACGGCAAAGAGACGCAGTATTGCTTGCGGGTCGCGCATCATCACCAGGCCAGAACGCTGGTTATTACGGATAGCCAACTATCTCCGCTCGCGCGTTATGCCAGCACGCAACTGTATGTGAAAGAGGGCAGCGCGTTCGCGTTCCGCTCGCTGACCAGCACGATCTGTTTGTGCCAGGCGTTGTTTATCGCGCTTGCGTACAAGCTCGAATTGAATGTTGAAGAATCCAAAGACACTGGAGGATACGATGACTGATGGGGCAAAGACGATCGACGTAGCGGTGTTCGGCGCGGGGCGCATCGGCAAGATTCATGCGGCGAATCTCGCGCGGCAGCCGGGCGTGCGACTCAAATACGTGGTCGACGTGAATCGTGAAGCCGCCGCGGCACTCGCCGCCGAGCACGGCGCGCAGGTCGCCGATATCGACGGCGCGATGGGCGACGCGTCGATCGGCGCGACGGTGATCTGTTCGAGCACCGACACCCATGCCGATCTGATCATGCAATCCGCCGCGCAGAACAAGCATGTGTTCTGCGAGAAGCCGGTCGATCTGACGCTGGAGCGTGCGCGTGCCTGCGCGGTCGCGGTGGAGCGCGCGGGCGTGGTGTGCATGATCGGTTTTCAGCGCCGCTTCGATCCGACTTTCTCGGCGTTGAAAGCGCGACTCGATGCCGGCGAGATCGGCACGCCGGAGATGCTGGTCGTGACGAGTCGCGATCCGGGCGCGCCGCCGGTCGAGTACATCAAGCATTCCGGCGGCATTTTCAAGGACATGCTGATTCACGACTTCGACATCTTCCGCTGGATTCTCGACGACGAAGCCGACACGCTGCACGCCACCGGCAGTTGTTTGAGCGATCCGTCGATCGCGGAGGCGGGCGATATCGATTCGACCGCGGTCACGATCCGCACGAAGCGCGGCCGCCTGTGCCAGATCAACACCGCCCGGCGCGCCGCGTACGGTTACGACCAGCGTTTCGAAGTACTGGGCAGCCACGGCATGTTGCAAGCGGGCAATGTGCGTCCCACGGAAGTCACGGCTTATTCGAAAACCGAGGTGTCGAGCGACGTGCCCGAAGCGTTTTTCCTCGAACGCTACCGCGCGGCTTACGCGCATGAAATCGCGCATTTCTTCGATGCGGTGACACATGGCAAGCCGGTTCGCACGACCGTCGCCGACGGTTTGAAGGCGCTCGAACTCGCCGACGCCGCGACCCGTTCGTGGCGCGAGGGGCGCGCGGTCAAGCTCGGTGAGGCGTCGTGATGACGGCCGCGGCGGCGCGGGTTCGTGTGGGCGTAGTCGGCCTCGGGCGTCTCGGCAAGCGGCACGCGGAGAATCTGGCGTATCGCGTGCCGGGCGCGTCGCTCGTGGCCGCCTGCAGTCCGGTGGAAGAAGAGCTGGCCTGGGCGCGTGAAGCGTTGCCCGCGCCGCGTCTATACGAGGATTATGCGGAACTGCTGGCTGACCGCGAGGTGGATGCGGTGTGGCTCGTCACGCCGTCTTCGTTGCACGCGCAGCAGATTGTCGACGCCTTGAAGGCCGGCAAGCATGTGTTCTGCGAGAAGCCGTTGTCGCTGGATGTCGCCGAGTGCGAAGGGGTGCTGGCGGAGGCCGCGCGCTATCCGCACCTGCAGGCCACCATTGGCTTCATGCGGCGCTTCGACCCGAGCTATAAGGACGCGCTCGACAAGATCGAAGCGGGCAAGATCGGCCGGCCGTTTCTGGTGCGCTCGCAGACCGCGGATCAGAACGACAGCGATGGTTTTTTCGTGCGTTTTGCGGCGACCTCTGGCGGGATCTTCCTGGATTGCACGGTGCACGATATCGATGTCGCGCGGTGGCTACTCGGCAAGCCGCGTGCGAAACGCGTGTTTGCCGCAGGGGCGGCGGTGATGCATGAAGGCTTGCGCGAGTTCGGCGATGTGGATAACGGTGTCGCGATCTGCGAGTTCGAGGGCGGGAAGCTGGCCATGTTTTATGCGTCTCGGACGCAGGCGCATGGTAATGATACGCATAGCGAGGTGATCGGCACGGCTGGAGCGCTGGCTATCGGGCGTAATCCGCGGGCGAATCGGGTTGAGATCTACGACGCCACGGGGATTCGGAATGAGTGCACGCCGAATTTTTTCGAGCGGTTCGAGGATGCGTTTTTGTTTGAGGCGCGGGCGTTTGTTATGGCTGTGCGGGATGGGATGGGGTCTTCTGTTGCGCAGGCTGGGGCTTCACTTGCTGATGCGTTGGAGGCTACGCGGATTGGGGTGGCGTTGCGGGAGTCTTTGTTGAGCGGGGAGGCTGTTAGGTTGTAGGTTTTTTTGTCTTTTTGTTTTTTTTGCCTTTACGCGGTGGGTTGTGTTTTTTTGGGGTGTTGGGCTTTTCTTGCTGTCACCAAGGTCTGGTTTGCTTGCGATGTGGGCCTTTCCTTGAAATCTTTGTGGTTTGTTGGGGTTGCCCCTGTGCGGGAAACACTAATAGACCTTCTGCACGCAGACCGGCAGCAAAACGATGCCGCATTCGATGCCGCCGTCATTCGCGTTGACCAGTTGCAGGCTCTGGCGGGACTCTTGAGCCTTGAAGAAGTCGCCGAGCAGTTCACTGGACTCGACACAGTTGGGCAGGTGTCGATTTTCGGTCTGTTCGAGAGTGCCTTGTCCGATGTTCGTATGGCCCGCTGCGCAAGCAGCGCACAACGGCTCAGCCGATGACGTGACACGCTAGATAAACCGCAACATTCACAGGCGACCGGCACAGACACTTCTGCGCGCCACATTGCTGACCGCTTTTCGTACCTTGCGTCGATAGCCTTTTTATGCCCGCCTTGCGCGGGCTTTATTTCTTGCCTGTTCTGGCTATTCCATATCCGGCCAATGTTCGATAGGACAAATCCGATTTGACATGAAGCGTTGCTTCCAGCGCAAGACTGACCGTCAGTTCGAGCTTTCCGTTTCATCTGGCGCTAGTTTACCCGGCGATACAAATTAGCATAACGAACAGGCCAGATGAACAGGAATAATTACCGGCTCGTATTCAGCCGGCTGAGAAACATGCTTGTCGCCGTCGAGGAAACCGCCACGGCGACAGCAAAAGAAAACGGGCAGACCAAGGTTTTCAGCCACGGCAATCCAGCGGGTCATACCGCGCTATTCACCTTGCGGCAGATTGCGTTTGCCGCCCTCGCGCTACTCGGTGCGCTGCCGTCGTGGACGGCCGCGCAGATCGTACCGGGCGGCGCGCACGCCCCGTCCGTCATCCAGGCGCCGAACGGCGTGGGTCAGGTGAATATCAACCGTCCGTCTGGTGCGGGCGTGTCGGTCAACACCTACAACCAGTTCGACGTACAGCAGCGCGGCGCCATCCTGAACAACTCGCCGACGATGGTTCAGTCGCAACTCGGCGGCATGATTAACGGCAATCCGAATTTCGCGCCGGGACAGGCCGCGAAGATCATCGTCAACCAGGTCAATAGCGCGAGCGCGTCACAGTTCAACGGCGCGCTCGAAGTCGCGGGCCAACGCACAAACGTGATTCTGGCAAGTCCGTCAGGGATTTCCGTCAACGGTGGGACATTCATCAACACGAGCCGCGCGACGCTGACAACCGGCATTCCGAATTATGCCGCGGACGGCTCCGTGTCTGGCTTTAATGTCACGGGCGGCAACATCACGGTCAGCGGCGCCGGTCTGAACGCGTCGAACGTCGATCAGGTTGATTTGCTGTCTCGCGCCGTGCAGGCGAATGCGGCGGTCTACGCGAAGACCAGTCTGAACGTGGTGACCGGCGCAAACAGCGTCGATTACAACACGCTCAATGCAACACCCATTACAGGCAACGGCCCCGCGCCTGGCGTTTCGATTGACGTCAGCAATCTCGGCGGCATGTACGCGAACCGCATCCAGCTGGTCGGGACAGAATTGGGCGTAGGAGTTTCGCTCAAGGGCATCGCGGCTGCGCAATCGGGCGACCTCGTACTGACATCGGCGGGCAAGCTGGTGCTGGCAGGCCAGACGAATGCAAGCGGCAATATCGTTGCGAACGCACCGGACATCGACAACAGCGGCACGACCTACGCGCAGCAGAACGTCAGCCTGACCACGTCTGGCGCGCTGACGAACAGCGGCATGCTCACCGCGCAGCAGAACACGAGCATTGCCGCGGGTAGCGTCGCCTCGACCGGCACGCTTGCCGCGGGCGTGAACGGCGACGGCTCGCTGGCGCAGACCGGCGACCTGAACGTGAGCGCGTCCGGCGCGCTCACGTCAACCGGCCGCAACGTGGCGGGCGGCAATGCGAACTTGCAGGGGGCAGCGGTCAACGTCGCAGGCAGCACCAACTCCGCAAAAGGCAATCTCGTACTGACCGCGACGGGCGGCGACCTGAACACATCAGGCGCAACAACAACCGCGGGCGGCACGCTCGTCGCCAACGCAACGGGCGGGCTGAACAATGATGGCGGCGCGCTTTCGTCGGGCGGCGCGCAGTTGCTGAATGCCGGTGCGCTCTCGAACCGCAATGGCCAGATTGCGTCGGGCGGCGCGCTGAACGCGAACGTCATGGGCGCCGTCTCGAACGCGGGCGGCACGATGCAGGCGGCGGCCGGATTGAAGGCGTCCACCGGTTCGTTCGATAACGCCGCCGGACACGTCGCATCGCTGAATACCGACGGTCTCGTCCTCTCGTCCGTGGGTCTGTTGAACAATGGCGCGGGTGGCAGCATCGGTGGCAATGGAAGCGTCGCACTGCAAGGCGGCCAGATTGCCAACGCGGGTTCGATTACGGCGGTCCAGAGTCTGATTGCGTCTGCCGTGCAGACCCTGTTCAACAGCGGCACGTTCGCTACCAATGCGGACATGACGCTGTCGGCCGGTACGACGCTCACGAACGCCGGTCAGTTTGGGGCGGCGCGTGTGCTCGCTCTGTCGGCTGCGACGTTCGACAACAGCAGCGGCACTGCAAGCGCCAGCCAGATCGCGCTGCACGCCGCAAACCTCGTGAATCATGGCGGCACGATCACGCAGACCGGAACCGGCGCGACGACGTTCGACGTGACCGGCACGCTGGACAACTCAGCGGGCGGTACGCTGCAAAGTAACAGCACGGACCTGACGCTCGCACCGGCTGCACTCGATAACGACGGTGGCACGATCACGCACGCCGGGACCGGCAAGCTGTCGATCAATGCGGGGAACGGCGTGGGCGCAATCTCGAACGTCGGCGGCAGGATTGCCACGAATGGCCAGGGCTCGATTCAGGGCGGCGCGCTCAATAACGCATCGGGTTCGATCATTGGACAGGACGGCCTGACGGCGACGTTCGGCGGCGCGCTGGACAACACGAACGGCAAGCTGCTTTCGAACACCGATACGAGCATTGCGAGCGGCACGCTCAATAACAACGGCGGCCAGATCGGTGCGGGCACAAAGGAAACGATCAGCACGGGTTCGCTGACGAACAGCGGCGGCTCGATTGTCGCGCCTGACCTCACGCTGACGACGGGAGCGACGCTCGACAACAGCGGCGGCGACATCGAGGCAAACCAGCTCACACTGAAAGCGACGGACCTGCTGAACCGCGGCGGCACGATCACGCAGTATGGCACGTCGTCAATGGGCTTTACCATCGGCGGCACGTTCGATAATTCGAACGGCGGCACATTCCAGACCAACAGCACCGACCTGACGCTTGCCCCTGGCGCGCTGGTCAACGATGGCGGGTCAATCATCGACGCCGGTACGGGCACGCTGACGATTGCTCCCGGCAATGGCGCGGGCAACTTCTCGAACGTCGGCGGCACGATCATCGCGGCGGGACAGATAGCGGCACGCGCCGCAAGCCTGAACAACGCCAACGGCGTGCTCGCGGCGCATGGCAATATCGCAGCGAATATCGCCGGCGACCTGAACAATACGCAAGGCTCCATTCGTTCGCTCTCGTCGCTGTCACTCGCGAGCGGCGGCGCGCTGACGAACACGAACGGACAGATCCAGTCCGGCACAGGCGCGGCCGGCGACGTGAGCACGCTCGGCATTCAGGCCTCGTCGGTCAACAACACGAACGGCCTCGTCGGCAATCTCGGCTCGGGGAATACGACCTTGCAAGGCGGCAACCAGACCGTCAACAGCGGCGGCGTGATAACAGGCAACGGCAATGTTGCCGTCAATACTTCGTCACTCGTCAATACGCAGAACGGCCAGCGCGGTGGCCAGATCAGCGGTGCGGGCGTCACCGTGCAAGGCGACACCGTCGACAACAGCGGCGGCCAGATCGGCACCTTCGCCGGTTCGAACGGCGACGTGTCGATTACGACGACCGGCGCGGTCACGAACGCGGGCGGCCAGATTGGCGCCACGCATAACCTCGCCGTGACTGCCGCGACGCTCACAGGCGGCGGCGCGTACAGCGCGGCCAATGACGTTATGGTCAGCGTTCAGGGCGACTTTGCGCCCACGCCGGATGTCCAGTTCAACGCGGGTCACGACCTGTCCTTTACCCTGCCGGGAACATTCAGCAATAACGCACTCGTCGAGGCGGCGAATAACCTGAACGTCAATGCGGGCGATGTCCGGAACAGCGGCGTGATGATGGCCGGCGGCACCCTCGCGACGCACTCGAATACGCTGGAGAACACGGGGACGCTGGTCGGCGGCAGCGTCGCGCTCAACGCGACGCAATCGCTGTCGAACACGGGGCCGACCGCGCTGATTGGCGCAACCGACAGTAGCGGGACGCTAGAACTGCTGTCGAACGACATCGAAAACCGCGACGACACCACGGCGACCGACACTCAGGCGACGACGGCGATTTACGGTCTCGGCAAGGTGGTACTGGCGGGCGGAAAAAATGCGGACGGCAGTTACACGAACGCGGGCCTGATTCGCAACCAGTCGGGGCTGATCGAATCGGCCGGCGACATGGAACTGCACGCCGCCCAGGTAACGAACACGCGCACGCGGATGACGACGACCGGCCTCAACCAGCCGGTCGATCCGGCGCTGCTGGCGCAACTGGGTATCAGCCTGTCCGGATGTACGGCAGTAACGATGGCCGCGTGCTCGGGGCAGACTGTCGGCTGGTCCAATGCGACCCCGGACATGATCGGCGGTGTCAATACGGACCCGCCGCACGGCGGCCAGTGGAACAGCGGCTACCAGTACACGACCTATACCGGTGTAGCGGTCGCGAACCTGATTGCAGGCATCAGCCCGCAAGGACAGATCATCGCCGGGGGCAATCTCGATGCCTCGTCGGTCGGTCTGTTGCAGAACTACTGGAGCGCGGTCGCGGCGGTCGGCAGCATCGCAGCGCCCGTCTCGCTCGACCAGAATAGCTGGCAGGGTCAGACGGCGCCTGGTGTGCAGGTCACGTATTCAGGCTACTACCACTACACGAACTACGACCACAGCATTGCGGACTGGACATTGCCGTTTGGCGATGCGCCGTTCACGGGCTCCACTCCGGGCGGCTACACGCAGGCAGCACCCGCCGATATCCGCAACTACGCACTGCCGTCCCATGAGTCGAGCTTTGTCGCGGGCGGCACGCTCTCGGGCAACGGCATCAGCATCGACAACACGGCGGGCAACGCCGGCATTCCTTCGCCCGGTCTCGCACCGGGTCAGGCTATGTCCGGCGTCAATATCAACGGAGTGAGCGGTAACGCGAGCGGCGGGAAATCTGGCGCGGCGTCGGTGAATGGCGGCAGCAGCATGGTCAATCCGGCGATTGCGAGCGCCACCGCGCAGAACGTGCTGCAAAACCTCTCGATTCCGCAAGGCGGGCTGTTCAGCCCCGCGACCGCACCGGGCGTCACCTACCTGATCGAAACGAACCCGGCATTCACGAACCAGAAGACGTTCGTTTCGAGCGACTACTATCTGCAACAGCTTGGCCTGAATCCGCAGACGACGGAAAAGCGCCTGGGCGATGGCTTCTACGAGCAGCAGCTTGTACGCAACCAGATTACGTCGCTGACCGGCAAGGCGGTACTCGGTCCATACACCGACCTTCAGGCTCAGGTTTACCCACAAAGTTGAGAGGCCGCGCTATCCGCTTTGCTTGAAGAGCTGATACATCTTCGTAATTTCGTGCAGGACGAGAAACCCGCGCCATATGACGGTCGGTCCTGGTGGCCGGTCATGCTTACGATTCAGATAACCGCCGAGCATACCTATCCACACGATGGTTTGCTGCAGCGTCGGAACCTGCTCTGGCAGTTGCGTCGTTCGGTGGGTGTGGCAATAGAGCGCCTGCCATTCAACGGGTTGCAGCAGTACTTCGCAGCATAGCTGCGTATCAGTTCGCGCGAGCAGTGTTGCATACAGGATGTGCCACGCGATGACGGCAAACAGAGCTGTCGCTCTCACGAACCGGTCGAGCGTGCCGAACTGGCGCGCCTCGATACGGCAGCCGCTTTTGAGCACGCGATGCCACGTCTCGATGGTCCAGCGCCGCGCGTACCAGGCCAGCCGTTCGAGAACTTCATCAAGCGAGGTCGTGGGCACCGAACTCAGCAGCATCCATTCAAGCGGTTCGACGCCATCCGGGGGGTTATCTTCAATGGCGTGAATCGCAAAGACGTCAATCTCAGGCAGGCTTCGGCGGCTGGCGCGCGCTCTTGGAGAGTGTAGTCGCACGCTCGCACAACGCAAAGTCAGCCGTGCTGTGCGCTGAGGAAGTGTGCCCCTGGCTGGCACCCGCAGTTCAGTGTCGCCAAGAGGCAGGGTGGCTAGAACAGCCTCCCAAAGGTAGCCTTGCGGGTGACGCGCCACGCGGTTGTGTACTGCGCGGATCAACCAGTCCACCCCGTCGGGGCGTTCGGCGACAAATAGCTCGTACAGGTCGCTCTCGCGGTCTCCAACACAGACAAACCGCGTCTGCGTACAACGTACCTTGAGTGCCGCGAGATGGTCGATTCCTTCAAGCCATTTGTTACTTTCCTTCTGTTCGATCGGGCGCGTAACCGCAGGGGCCCTCTTGCCGAACACCTCTTGGGGGCGCACCCAGGTCTTCATGCCCAGCACCCCTAGCGGCAAGCCCTCGGGCGTGACCGCCAGCAGGCTGTGCATCATGAAGCCTTGCTCATTGTTGCCGGTGCCGCGACCCAGGCCTTCAGTCGCGGGCAGATGCGACAGGTTGAACTCCGTTGTGTCCTGAATTGCCAGCACGACCGGCACCTGCCTCATGCGATCGAGCGTTTGTGCAATATGAGGCGCAAGGATCCCGTTTGTGTCCACCTGCTCATTATCGAAGAAGCGGTAGGCGGCCTTCAGTTCGGCTGGCTTGAGTGACTGGGGAAACGAACCCTGCGGACTGTGCGCGAGGCGGCGAGCCAACGCAACAAGACGTTGTGCAAGGCGCGCGTCCCCCAGATTCGCCTCGCTGAATTCGGCACTCGCCCAGTCGTCAGTATCGTTTCCGTCGACCAATTCCAACTGCCGTCGCGAACAGAATGGGCCAAAGTTAACATCGACGCCGACCGTTTACAAGCGATCATTCACTCCTGCCACACAAAAAGTTGTGGGGAATCCTGAGACCTTCAGGGGATGTATCAGTCGCTGCTGGATGCGGGCGCGACGCTGTCGAAGTCGCTCGATCTGCCGCTCGGCATGAGTCTGTCGGCTGAACAGGTGGCGGCGCTTACGGGCAACGTCATCATCATGCAAACCGAGACCGTCAACGGTCAGCAGGTACTCGTGCCCGTCATTTATCTCGCGAAGGCAAGCCAGCAGAACATGAACGGCCCGCTGATTGCGGCAACCGACATCGACATCCGGAACGCGCAGACCTTCACGAACAGCGGCACGATACAGGCAGGCAATGCGCTGTCGATCCAGGGCAACCAGATCAGCAATGCATTCGGCACGCTGCAAAGCGGCGGCCTGATGTCGCTGACGACGAAGGGCAACGTCGACCTGACTTCAGCCACCGTGAACGCCGGCAGTCTCGCGCTGAACGCAGGCGGCGACCTGTTGCTGAATACGGCGGTCAGGACTGTCGACCAGGTCAGCGCGACGGGTGCGACGCGCACCACGACCACGCTTGGCCCCATTGCGAACCTGAACGTGGCGGGCAATGCGGTCATCGTCACGGGCGGTAACGTCGAGCAGAACGCGGGCAATCTGAACGTCGGTGGCAATCTCGGTATGGCCGTGGGCGGCAACTACGATATCGGCTCGGTACAGACCGGCGAACACAAGATCGTCGAGCGTGCGAACGGCGTGTCGAACACCGACATCAACCAGACGACCGGCAGTTCCATCAAGGTCGGTGGCATTTCGCAGATTGGCGTCGGCGGCGACCTGACGGCGACCGGCGCGAATATCAATCTTGGCGGCGGTGGCGTCGTTGCGGCGAACGGCAACGTGACCTTGCAGGCCGCCAAGGCGACCTCAACGACGGATAGCAACAGTTCAGGCAGCGACAGCCACGGCAGCTATTCGGAATCGCTGCACCGCTCGGACGACACGCTTACCGCAACCACGCTCAACGCGGGCAATTCGCTGACCGTGGCATCGGGCAAGGATATCAACGTCACAGGCAGCGCGGTCACGCTCGACAAGGGAACCGCGACCCTTGCAGCGGCGGGCAACGTCAACATCGGCGCGGCAACGGAAACGCACGTCGAGAATACGCAGGAGCAGCACAAGCACAGTAATGTCGTGAGCGGCAAGGAAGTGGCGAGTTCGAGCAACACCAGCGCCACGCTCTCACAAGGCAGCATGGTGTCGGCGGACGCGGTGACCATCGCGAGCGGCAAGGATATCAATGTCGCCGGCAGCACGATTGTTGGCACGAACGACATTGCGCTCAATGCTGCGCGTGACGTGAATATCACGACGTCGCAGGACACGCAGACTTCGAAGTCATCCTACAGCGAACGTAGTACGGGCTTTGGCGCGGGCGGCGGCATCGGTATCTCCTACGGCACCGTAGCGCAGACCAATACCGCCAACAATGCCATCGTGACGAACAATGCAAGCACGGTCGGCTCGCTCAACGGCAGCGTGAACATTGCGGCGGGTAAAGACCTGCACGTAACAGGGAGCGACCTGATTGCAGCGCAGAACGTCACGGGTACGGGTGCGAACGTCACGATCGATTCGGCGACCGACACGTACAACCACGACGAGAAACAGACCGTCAGCAAGAGCGGCTTTACGCTCGCGATCAAGGCGCCGGTGATCGATGCGATTTCGAACACCGTCGATCAGGCGCATGCGGCCAGCCGTAGCCGGGATGATCGTGCGGCGGCCCTGCACGGGATGGCGGCGGCCAGTAGTGCGGTGGATGCAGCGGGTTCGCTTGGCGCGCTGGCGAGCGGCGCGGCACCCGAGGCCAAGATTGAACTGAGCTACGGCAGCAGCCATAGCGAGAATACCTTCGCCGAGAACAGCACGACGAATCGCGGCTCGAACGTTTCGGCGGGCGGCACGGCTGCGTTCGTCGCGACTGGCAACGGCACGCCGGGCAGCGGCAACGTGACGATTGCGGGTTCGAATGTGAATGCGGGCGACGTGATTCTCGCGGCGAAGAACCAGGTCAACCTGCTGAACACGACCGACACGGATTCGACGCGCAGCACGAACCGGTCGAGCAGCGCGAGCGTCGGTATTTCGTATGGCACGCAGGGGTTTGGCGTCGATGCGTCGATGTCGAAGGCCAACGGCAACGCGAACAGCGACACCGCGATCCAGAACAACACGCACGTGAGCACGGCGAACACCGCGACGATCATTTCGGGTGGCGATACCAACATCATCGGCGCGAACGTGAGCGGCAATCAGGTGAATGCGTCGGTCGGCGGCAACCTGAACATCGCGAGCGTGCAGGACACGATGACAAGCGCGGCCCATCAGGAAAGCACGGGCGGCGGGTTTGCGATCAGCCAGGGCGGCGGGAGCGCAAGTTTCAGCCACACCAATGCGAACGCGAGCGGCAGTTATGCGGGGGTGAATGAACAGGCTGGCATCAGCGCGGGCGATGGTGGGTTCAATGTCAGCGTCGTCGGTAATACGGACCTCAAGGGTGCGGTGATTGCGAGCGGCGCGGATGCGTCGAAGAACACACTATCAACGGGGACGCTGACCTACAGCGATATCCAGAACTCGTCGAATTACACCGCGCACACGGGCGGCATCAGCGGCGGCGTGACGGTCGGCGATGGCGGCGCGAATTACAGCACGCACGGCAGCACATCCGGCTCGAACGCTGGCGGCGTCGCACCGATGCTGAGCCAGAACGACAGCGGCAGAGACAGCGCGACCACGCGCGGCGGCGTCAGCGCTGGGACCATCAGCGTGACAGATACGGCCCATCAGACGCAGGACATCGCGAGCCTGAACCGTGATACGTCGAACACCAACGGCACCGTGGCAAAGCTGCCGGACGTAAACAACCTGCTGGACCGTCAGGCGGACATGATGGCGGCGGCAGGCGCGGCGGGTGAAACCGTGTCGCGGCGGATTGGTGACTACGCCGATGCCAAGGCGAAGGAAGCGGGTGGTGACGGCGGCGGCTGGCAGGAAGGCGGGACCAATCGCGCGATGATGCAGGCGGCGGGCGCCGCGCTGGTGACGGGGCTGGCTGGCGGAAACGCAATCGGCGGTGCGGCAGGCGCGGGTATCGTGTCGCTTGCGGCGGGTCAGTTGAATAAGCTGAGCAACGCAATTGCTGACTCGAACCCGGCCGGCAACGCTTCAATGAATGAAGCGCTCGGCAACATCGTGGCAAACGCGATTGCGACTGGCGCGGGCGCGGCGGTCGGCGGTAATGCCGGCGCATTCTCGGGCTATGACGTGGACCGGTTCAACCGCCAGTTCGATGCCAATGGCAAGCCGGTGAATCAGAAGGATCTGGTGGCGCAGGTGTGTCCCGCAGGTGCTCAGTGTAGCGATGCGACGTTGAACGCAGCGATTCAGGCGCAGGGCGATCTGGCGCAAGCAGTAAATCAAACATCCATTATTTCTGCGATTTCGCCGAACTATGCAACTGTTGGCACCGGCAGCTTATCGGGTACCCTTGGCGGAGCAGTGAACCTCTACGACGGCACGACTTATCTGTCGTATGGTGTTAGCCAGTCATTCCCGCCTGCATCGTGGGCACCGGGCGGAGCCGCTACGCTAGGTTGGGTTTGGGGATCACACGATGCTTCCTCGACCAACGCATTTATGAATGGAGACGGGAATCAAATCTACGTTTCTATCCCGGCGGGAAGAGTTAACGTCATGGGTGCAATAACCCACGCGTATGGCGGTTCGACGGCTGTTGAATTGGGCGTTACTACCCCTGGAGGTTTTACCGCAGGCGTCGTCCCTTGGAGCCATTCGGTTTTGGTCAATGACAAGAAATGATTCAGGAGGAAAAATATGCGAGGGCCAACGGATGAAGAATGGAAGCGTATGACGCCAGAACAAAAACGAACCTACAAGATATTTGTTGGGGTCGTCATTGTAATTCTGGTGTCACTCGCCATTAAAAAGTTCTTTTTTTAGAACTGGGCGAAAGGGCAGCCCGGTTCTTGCCGGCTTTGCCACCTGGCCTGCAATTCATCACACGCATATTTTTAGGTGGTCAAAAATAAATGGTCAGATTGCCAATAAGGTCTCTATTTTTTTGGATAATCTGCCTTGCCGGTGCCTTTATTGCATGGCAGATCGACTTATGCATTCATTGTGTTTTTATCTGCCTGTATTGCCCGGCTGATTCTTTACAGTCTCGTCGCTGCGGAACGGTCGAAATGTACACGCCAAATGGACGTTTTGGCAGCGGCAATTATCTTAATAGCCATGCTGAAAGACGATCGCAGTAACAGCAGATTCGTCGCTGCCTGCGGCAGCACGGATTTGTTTTTTAAAAACCGTTTTAGCTATTTGCCTTGAGAGAAAATTCATGAGTATCCGATACTTTGTTGCGCTTCTATTCCCAGTCGTTAGCGCGTGCTCCGCGCTTGTCCCGGATATGGCAGATGAAAATCAGGGCCTAAAAGGTCAGGCAGCGGAAAGCCTGGAACAATTTTATGGAACCTATCAAGTGGCAAACACGAAAGGCCGCAACTGGGATGTATCGTCTGTATTAGTCATCCGTGGTGATGCCGCCGGAAATAACCTCCCACTGTTTCGCCTCTACAGAAAAGACGGCAGACAGTTCGACACAATCACGCCGCGCGTGTGCGAAACCTCGAGCACGCACAAGAAGCCCGAAGGTAGTGATGGGACTTACGTGAGGTGCGGGCTAACGGGTATGATGTCCAATGCGCCGTTCCTTATCTTCGACAGCTTTCCAATGACATTGAAATCAAATAATCTCATTTTCAAAGATAAAACATTTGAAATCAATCCCGGTGAATATCACCTCTTCCTATCCTATAAGAATGGCGGATCGGCAGATTTCGAACTGGTGCGCATCAGCGAAGGTAGTGCGAACAAACCTGCGGTTAAGTGACCGTTATTTCTAACGTCGCTCCCTGTCGGTTCAACCGCCAGTTGCATCCGGGCGAGAAAAAGATCACGGATCAGGCGAACGGAGACAAAGCTGAAGAGGTGAAGCTGACCAAAGCGGCGTGCTATGCGGTGAAATGCTGGGCCGAATATCCGAAGGGCAGCGACCAGTACAACGCGAATTACGTGAGTCAGCTTGATGCGTCGCAACTCGTGCCGGAACTGTCGTGGGTGAAAAATCAGAAGGAAGCGGGTTTGTTCAATTACACGCCGGAGCAGAAGGTCACCGACATGGTTAAGAGCGATCCGTTGGGTATTGCGAAAGATGCGGCCAAGGTAGTTGTCGGTGCTGTCACTGTAAAAACAGGCGTGGGACTCTGCGCCACTGCACTCGGTTGTTCGGCTGGAGTACCAATGGCTGCGTTCAGCACAAGCGACATGGCCGAAGGGATGGAGAGTTTATACAACCGCTATGACGGGATCAACTCATCTGGCGTTAATCCGCTACGTTACGTGTTCAACGAGGTAAGCCCTACATGGGACGATACTATGTACGATACCCTCAACTTGGGTGCGTCTGCCCTCGCGCTTCGCGCACAAGTGCCTTTGAAAATGGGTGTAGCAGACGGCATGAACAGATCGGGAACCATCTTCGATGTGACTGTACCGCGGATGAACAACAATACGCTCGTTCCGTTCTTAAACACGGCTGCGCCATACGGAACGACGCAGGCAATCTCGGCCTACGGTATTGCCAGCAAGGGGGCAACCCTAATCAAGGACGCGACGCAGGCAGGATCGAAAAAATGAACTGGCGAAGACTTTATTCGACGTTGGAAATTTGCGTCACCGTTGGGCTATTCGCCGCATTCATCGCGGCGTTTTGGGCCTTCCAGTTTTCGGGATTGTACAGATTGGTGTTCCATTTGGACGACATACAGTCGATGTGAATTGTCTTCGTGCCCACAGCAGTTTTGCTTTTCCTTTTGTTGACAAGATTTTTAAGTCCCTTCGAAAGATGGGGCTGTTGAGTGACCCGCCTTCGCGTTTTGGGCCGTGGTTCAAGTAATGGCAAAAGGAAAAGAGCGAGTTTATTGCTCGATGAAATAGCCGAACACACAATCTTCAACTTGACGATGCGCGGCCCAGACCTGCGAGCGAAGCGCAATGGTCAGCGGCGCGCTCGTCGCGGAAACGTGGTGAAAGCGGGTAAAGCTGATTGTCCCTGCCATGCTGCGTTGCGCGCTGATCATTTAGCTTTACGAGAAAAAATCGTCGGGCCGCTAAATAGATGTCTTCCATTGCAACCAACTGCTGCAAGAAATTTATAACGCCTGTTTATGTGTTTCTGTGCGTTAGTTTGACAATAGGAGCCGCAGTGTTTATCGCGATCCCTGTATTCGGGGTGCCGCGCGGCGTCGATGCAGACGTGGTGGCGCGGTTAATGATACCTGTGCTTGGGGTCTCGTGTTTTATAGGGGCTTGCCGAAAATGGACGCTACGACTGCCGTACAAAACAAGGTACGCAAAGACGTTTTATCCCCTGCAAAGGGGTTGGACTAATCGACTTATTGTAGAAATGGCAATGGGCACCTGTTTGGTCGTCATCGGGGTTGTAGCGAACTACTGAACTACAAGTTTTGAATCACGGAACAAATAGTTATGAGAATCAGAAAGAGCCTGGCGGCGCTGCCGCTATCGGCTTTGGTCGCGCTCGCGGCCAACGTGCAGGGGCAAAGCCTCGGCGGTATAGAAACCGAACAGAACCAGCAGCAGCGGCGCGACGCGCAGCAGCGCGAAGCGGCAGTATCGGCGCCCGCCGTGCGCTCGGCTGTGACGAAGATCGAAGCCTTTCCCGTGCTGCCGGCTGAAACGCCGTGCTTTCGCATCGACCGGTTCGCGCTCGATGTGCCCGACACGCTTTCGGCCGCAGCGCACGCGAAAGGCGCATCGGCTTTGCCGCTCGACCCGTTCGCCTTCGCGCGCGAATGGCTCGACCACTACAAGGGGCAATGCGTCGGCAAGCAAGGCATCGACATATTGAGCAAGGGATTGCAGCAGGCCGTGCTAGGTCGCGGGTACGTGACCACGCGCGTACTCGTGCCTCAGCAGGATTTGACGGCGGGCACGCTGTCGTTCGCGCTCGTGCCGGGTCTGGTGCGACAGGTCCGGCTGGCCGATCCTTCCATGTGGGGAACGTGGAAGAACGCGTTTCCCGTCAGCGGTGGCGACCTGCTGAACATGCGCGATCTGGAACAAGGTCTGGAGCAGATGAAGCGCGTTGCAAGTCAGGACGTGGACATGAAGATCGAACCGACCGACATCCCAGGCGAAAGCGATGTCGTCGTGACAGTGAGGCGCGCGAAGCCGTGGACGTTCGTCGCTTCGGTCGATAACTCGGGCACGTCGTCGACGGGCAAGTGGCAAGGCAACGTCAGCCTTGGCATTGATAACCCGCTTGGGCTCAATGACGTGTTCACGGTTGGCGCGAATCAGGATCTGTCGTTCGGCAACAAGTCGCTTGGCTCGCACGGGTTCAATGGTTCGTACTCCATTCCGTTCGGCTACTGGACGGCGACCCTCTCGGGCAACACGAACACGTACTATCAGAACATCGCCGTCGTGAACGATACTGTCGTATCGAGCGGCAATTCACAGACGGCCGCGCTGCGCATCGCACGCGTTCTCTCGCGTGGCCAGAACGACGTGCTGGGCGGATACGTGCAGCTATCGAAGCGTTTCGGCGACAGCTTCATGGACGATGCGAGCATTCCGACACAGGCGCGCAACAATACATTTCTCGAACTCGGCGCGACCGACCGGCATTACTTCGGCGCGGCGCAGTTCGACGGCACGCTTGCATACCGTCAGGGCATCGGCGGACTCGGCGCGACGCCCAACCCGTACCCGGACGGCCCGACGTACCGCTTTCACATGGCCGTGCTCGACGCGAACCTGTCGGTGCCGTTCGCCGTCGCAACACAGAATTTCCGCTACGTGACGACGGTTCACGGCCAGTTCACCAACGACACGCTGTTCTATCTGGACGACCTGACCATCGGCAGCCGCTACACGGTGCGAGGCTTCGACGGCGAAACGATGCTCGCAGCAGAGAAAGGCTTCTACTGGCGCAACGAACTGCAATGGCCGGTCTTCCAGACAGGACAGACGTTGTATGCGGGGATCGACTACGGGCACGTGTTCGGGCCGAACACGGCATTTCTGGCGGGGACGCAACTGGCGGGCGCGGTGATCGGCATTCGCGGTGGTGTGCCCGCAAAGATTGCAGGCCTGTCCTACGACCTGTTCGCCGGAACACCGATCTACAAGCCGTCAGGCTTTCCGACAGCACGCGCGACGGTCGGCTTTCAAATGACCGCGCAGTTCTAGGCGAAAGCGCCGGACAGCTCGTAACTTTGCGTCAATGCGTCAAAAATTGTATTGGGGGTAGGATTGAGGGTAACGAATTGCATTAATCGCTAGAAGCGCCTACCCATAAGGGTTGTACGGCGATAATTGCTTTGCCGCCGCAAAGAAAGGAAGCAAAGAAAGCGGCTTCACGCCGCCAGCCTGTAAGCGGGTCTCCTGGCTTGGAGGAGGCAGTGGCGCATCTGGAATCCGTGCCCTCGCGCCTTCCGCGTTCGTGACAAGGCGCTCATTCTTCCGGCGGCGCTGCGCGCGCCGTCGCGGTCGTTCTGCAAAACGTCGGTCGTTTCGATGCCAAGCGTTCAATGAGTCGTGGACGGATTTCCCGCGTGGGCGGCTTGCCAGGGTACTCTGCTTTTTTGCGCGCAACTGTTTTCGTCTCGTCATTTTCCACGTCCGACGGCATTTCCCGTGGTGCCGGCTCCGTCCACCGCGGCCGCCGCCTTCAAGACCGCCGGCCGCTTCGCGGCATCGCCGGGGCGAAGCCGGTGGCCCCACTGCACACGCGCGCAGCGACGGGTTTTTGGACAGACCGTTCCGGCGAGCGCGCAGCGCGAGGCGGGCGGTATGACGGCCTTGTCACAAGCTCCGAATGCGCGAGGGCACAGATTCCAGATGTGCCACTGCCTCCTCCAAGCCTGGGGACCCGCTTGTAAGCTGGCGGTGTGAAGCCGCTTTCTTTGCTTCCTTTCTTTGCGGCGGCAAAGAAAGGGAGTGCCGCCCCGCACAGGGGCAACGCCAATAAACCACAAACAAATCAAGGAAAGGCCCACACGCCAGGCAACCGAACCATCCGACCAAAACACCCAAAACCCGCCCGCCCGCCAGGCGCCGCTTATAATCAACCATTCTCAGCATTCACCAGCCGAACCGACACAAATGAGCGAGACCCCGAGCGACACCACCTCTACGCTTGCCAAAAGCTTTGAGCCCCACACCATTGAAGCCCACTGGGGCCCCGAATGGGAAAAGCGCGCCTACGCGACGCCCACCATCGAGGAAAACCGGAAAGATTTCTCGATCCAGTTGCCGCCGCCGAACGTCACAGGCACCCTCCACATGGGCCATGCGTTCAACCAGACGATCATGGACGGCCTGACCCGCTATCACCGCATGCTCGGCGAAAACACCCTGTGGGTGCCCGGCACGGACCACGCGGGCATCGCCACGCAGATCGTCGTCGAACGGCAACTGGACGCACAAGGCATCTCGCGCCACGACCTCGGCCGTGCAAAATTCGTCGAACGCGTCTGGGAATGGAAGCAGGAATCCGGCTCGACCATCACGAACCAGGTGCGCCGCCTGGGCGCTTCGATCGACTGGTCGCGCGAATACTTCACGATGGACGACAAGATGTCGGCCGCCGTGCGCGACGTCTTCGTGCGCCTGTATGAACAGGGCCTGATCTACCGCGGCAAGCGCCTCGTGAACTGGGACCCGGTGCTGCTCACCGCCGTCTCCGACCTCGAAGTGGTCAGCGAAGAAGAAAACGGCTCGCTCTGGCACATCCAGTATCCGCTCACGGACGGCTCCGGCCATCTGACGGTCGCCACCACGCGCCCGGAAACCATGCTCGGCGACACCGCCGTGATGGTCCACCCGGAAGACGAGCGCTACGCGCATCTGATCGGCAAGACGGTCACGCTGCCGCTGTCAGGCCGCGAAGTGCCGATCATCGCGGACGATTATGTCGACCGCGAGTTCGGCACCGGCGTCGTCAAGGTCACGCCCGCGCACGATTTCAACGATTATCAGGTCGGCCTGCGCCACAAGCTGCCGATGATCGAAATCCTCACGCTCGACGCGAAGATCAACGACAACGCGCCGGAAAAATACCGAGGCCTCGACCGCTTCGAAGCCCGCAAGCAAGTTGTGGCCGACCTCGAAGCGCTCGGCGTACTCGAATCGGTCAAGCCGCACAAGCTGATGGTGCCGCGCGGCGACCGCACGGGCGTCGTGATCGAGCCGATGCTGACGGACCAATGGTTCGTCGCCATGAGCAAGCCGGCACCGGAAGGCACCTTCAATCCGGGCAAATCGATCGCCGAAACGGCCCTCGACGTGGTGCGCAGCGGCGAAATCAAGTTCGTGCCGGAAAACTGGACCACCACTTACTATCAGTGGCTCGAAAACATCCAGGACTGGTGCATCTCGCGCCAGCTCTGGTGGGGCCATCAGATTCCGGCGTGGTACGGCGAAAACGGCGAAATCTTCGTCGCGAAGACCGAGGAAGGCGCGCGCGCCAAGGCAGCGGCCGCCGGCTACACGGGCGCGCTCAAGCGCGATGAAGACGTGCTCGACACGTGGTTCTCGTCCGCGCTGGTGCCGTTTTCGTCGCTCGGCTGGCCGAACGAAACGCCGGAACTGAAGCACTTCCTGCCGTCGTCGGTGCTGGTCACCGGCTTCGACATCATCTTTTTCTGGGTCGCGCGCATGGTCATGATGACCACGCACTTCACCGGCAAGGTGCCGTTCGACACGGTCTACGTGCACGGCCTCGTGCGCGACGCCGAAGGCCAGAAGATGTCGAAGAGCAAGGGCAATACGCTCGACCCGATCGATATCGTCGACGGCATCGGCCTCGACGCGCTGGTCGCCAAGCGCACCACCGGCCTGATGAATCCGAAGCAGGCCGCGTCCATCGAGAAGAAAACCCGTAAGGAATTCCCCGACGGCATCCCGGCATTCGGCACGGACGCGCTGCGCTTCACGATGGCGTCGATGGCCACGCTCGGGCGCAATGTCAACTTCGATCTGGCGCGCTGCGAAGGCTATCGCAACTTCTGCAACAAGCTGTGGAATGCCACCCGTTTCGTGCTGATGAACTGCGAAGGCCACGATTGCGGCTTCGGCAAGCCGGAACAATGCGGCGAATGCGGCCCGGACGGGCACCTGCATTTCTCCCAGGCCGACTACTGGATCGTCTCGCGGCTGCAGCGCGTGGAAGCGGAAATCGCCAAGGGTTTCGCCGATTATCGTTTTGATAATGTGGCCAACGCCCTATACAAGTTCGTATGGGACGAATACTGTGATTGGTATCTGGAGCTCGCGAAAGTTCAGATCCAGACGGGTCAGCCGAACCAGCAGCGCGCAACTCGCCGCACGCTGTTGCGCGTGCTCGAGACGGTGCTGCGACTGGCGCACCCGGTGATTCCGTTCATCACCGAGGCGCTGTGGCAAAAAGTGGCGCCGTTGGCCGGGCGTTATCCCAAGGACAAAGCCGAGGGCGAAGCGTCCATCATGGTGCAGCCGTACCCCGTCGCCGAACCGTCGAAGATCGATGAAGAAGCGGAACAGTGGGCGGCCGATCTGAAAGCGGTGATCGATGCGTGCCGGAACCTGCGCGGCGAAATGAATCTGTCGCCGGCGGTCAAGGTGCCGTTGCTCGCTACCGGCAACGCGGAGCGCCTGCGCACCTTTGCTCCGTACGCGCAGGCGTTGGCCCGTTTGTCCGAAGTGCAGATCATTGCCGACGAGGCAAGCCTGGATGCGCAGGCAGATGGCGCGCCAATTGCTATCGTTGGGAATGACAAGCTCGTGCTGAAAGTGGAAATCGATGTGGCAGTCGAGCGCGAGCGGTTGTCGAAGGAGATTGCGCGGTTGAGTACGGAAATCGTCAAGTGCAACGGCAAATTGCAGAACGAAAGTTTCGTTGCCAAGGCACCGCCGGCAGTCGTTGAGCAGGAGCAGAAAAGACTGGCAGAATTCGAAGCGACAGTGGGCAAGCTGAAAGCCCAACTGGCGCGCTTGCCGGTTTGATCACGCTCCGTGCCCGTCCCAGGCGGCGGGCAAGGACCGATCGCTAATTCAGAGGATTCAGGGTAATCACATGCTAAAAGTTACAAAGGCGGTTTTTCCGGTAGCAGGTCTTGGCACCCGGTTCCTCCCTGCCACGAAGGCGAGCCCGAAAGAGATGCTTCCGATTGTCGACAAGCCGCTGATCCAGTACGCGGTGGAAGAGGCAATGGCGGCCGGCATCACCGAAATGATCTTCGTCACGGGTCGCAGCAAGCGCGCGATCGAGGACCACTTCGATAAGTCATACGAAATCGAGGCCGAACTCGAGGCGCGCGGCAAGGACAAGCTGCTGGAGCTCGTGCGCAGCATCAAGCCGAGCCATGTGGACTGTTTCTACGTACGTCAGCCGGAAGCGCTGGGCCTGGGCCACGCGGTGATGTGCGCCGAAAAGCTGGTGGGCGACAACCCGTTCGCCGTCATTCTTGCGGACGACCTGCTGTACGGCACGCCGCCCGTCATGACGCAGATGATCGAGGTGTTCGACCACTATCACAGCTCGGTGATCGGCGTCGAAGAGATCCCGGCTCAGGAGACGAAGTCGTACGGTATCGTCGACGGCAAGGAGTGGGAAGACTCGATCATCAAGATGTCGGGCATCGTCGAAAAACCGGAGCCGAGCGTGGCGCCGTCGAATCTCGGCGTGGTCGGCCGTTATGTGCTGAAGCCGCGCATCTTCGACCATTTGCGTGCGTTGAAGCCGGGCGCGGGCGGCGAATTGCAGCTCACGGACGCGATTCAGTCGCTGCTCGCCGACGAACAGGTGCTGGCGTACAAGTATCACGGCACGCGTTTCGACTGCGGCAGCAAGCTGGGTTATCTGAAGGCAACCGTCGAGTTCGCCTTGCGTCACCCGGAAGTGGCCGCCGATTTCGAGGAATATCTGCGCACCCGTTCGCCGGTGCTGGAAGGTTGAGCGGGCTGTGAGCCGTTAGCCACCCGGTAGCGTTGAACCGAAGTTAAAAGGCGCTGTGCCTGCATTCGTGGGCACAGCGCCTTTTGTTTTCTGGCGATCGCTCGGGGCGCGCGCTGGTGCGTCGACGTCAGCGGCGCTTCATCAGGAAGGTGAAAACCTTGTCATGCGCGGAGCTTTCGATGATTTCATTGCCGGTTTGTCTCGCAAACGCGGCGAAATCGCGCTGCGAGCCCGGATCGGTGGCGAGCACCTTGAGAATCTGGCCGCTTTCCATGTCGGCGAGCGCCTTCTTGGCGCGCAAAATGGGCAGCGGGCACATGAGCCCGCGTGCATCGACTTCCTTGTGAATCTGAATTTGCATCGACGATGACCTTCGGGGGAGTGGGCGTGGTTTTTGACGCCGGTGGGTCAAATTCTACAGCAGGCTTATTGTGGTTGCCGGGAGGTGGGTTTTTTGGCTGTTTGGTCGCTGTTTGGTCTCTGGGTGGGCCTTTCCTTGAAATCTTTGTGGTTTATTAGCGTTGCCCCTGTGCGGGGCGGCACTCCCTTTCTTTGCCGCCGTGTATGGACCGGAGACATGGGTAACAGGTGTGCGGAGACATGGGTAACACATGATCCGCTCATTCCTGCTGGTTCAGGTTGATGGTTCCGAAACGGTGATGCGCAAAAAACAGGTCGTAGCAGCTCTCTTCATCGACGCGCTCGCGGATGGCCACGGGCAGGTTCTGCAATGCGTTCGATACCTTGAATCGCCGGTTCCTGAAGCGTAGTTCATCGTTCCACTTCACGCACTGCACGTGGTCGTTTGCGCCGTACTCGATCGGCGGCAGGATTTCGGGGTAGGCGCGTGGACTCGGTCGATAGCGCGTGCCCGGGGTCGCCATGTCCAGTGCCTGATGCGGGCGTTGATGGTTGTAGACCGGGCGCCACTCATCGAACGCCTGCTGGGCGCTGGGCAGGTCCCTGAAATGGCGCCCGGCGATCACCTCGGCCTTCAGCGTGCGGTGAAACCGCTCCTCCTTGCCGTTGGTCTGCGGATGCGCCACGCGGCTGTGCGACAGTCGCACGCCCAGCCGGATGAGCCAGATGGCCAGTTCGGTCAACTGGCCCGGCTGGCTGGGGCTGCCCCACGGCGAACCGTTGTCCGCGTTGATGCGCAGCGGCAGCCCGTAGCGGCGGAACGTGCGCTCCAGATGATGCTGGACGATCCGGGTGTCGGTGCAGATGCAGGCATCGAGTGTCACGTTGTAGCGCGAATGATCGTCCAGCATGGTCAGTGGTGAACAGTGCCGTCCGTCCTGCAGGTCGAACCAGCCCTTGAAATCCATCTGCCAGAGATCGTTGGGCTGCGCATGCTCGAAGCGCTGCCAGGCCGTGGCGGCATCGGAAGCGGCCGGGTCGATCAACCCGTGGCGATGCAGGATATCGGTCACAGTGCTGGGAGCGGGCACGTCCGTGTGACCCAGATCGCACAGACGTCGGCTGATCTTGCGTCCACCCCAGGCCGGATGCGCCCGCCGCAGTTCGACCACGCGCTGCTCGACCGACGCTGTCGTGCGTGCCGGACTCTGCCGGGGCCGTCGCGAATGATCCGTCAGCGCGGTGGCTCCGCCCTGCGCGTGGCGATCGAGCCACTTGTAGCCGGTCTTCGGGCTGATGCCAAAGCGCCGGCACAGTTCACGACGGTTGGCGCCTTCCTGCGAGGCCAGCTGAACGAATTCCAGACGCAGATTCATGGTGTCTCTCGGGTTCCAGGGCATAACCGGCTCCAGGCGATTCGCTCGCCCAGAGTGTTACCCATGTCTCCGCACACCTGTTACCCATGTCTCCGGTCCATACACGGCGGCAAAGAAAGGGAGTGCCGCCCCGCACAGGGGCAACACTAATAAACCACAAAGACTTCAAGAAAAGGCCCACCCAGCAAGCAAACCCACCCCCAGCGACCGCAAGCAAAGCCCAACAAAAAACCAGAGAACCACAAACCAACCCACCCCGCCGAGCAGGCAAAAAATCACCCCCCCGTCCGGGGCATATAATGTCGAACGACCCGCCGCCCTTCCGAAAAAATGCCCGACCTGCTAGCCAATCTAAACCCCGAACAACACGCCGCCGTCACGCTCCCCAACGAGCCCGCCCTCATTCTCGCCGGCGCGGGCAGCGGCAAGACCCGCGTTCTGATCACCCGCATCGCGTGGCTCATCCAGCACGGCCTGGCATCGCCCGCCACGATTCTGGCGGTGACCTTCACCAACAAAGCCGCCCGCGAAATGATGTCGCGCCTCTCGGCGCTTCTGCCGATCGACACGCGCGGCATGTGGATCGGCACCTTCCACGGCCTGTGTAACCGCATGCTGCGCGCGCATCACCGCGACGCGGGACTGCCGGCCACCTTCCAGATTCTCGATACCGCCGACCAGCTGTCCGCGATCAAGCGTCTGATGAAGGGCCTCAACATCGACGACGAAAAGTACCCGGCGAAAAATCTCCAGTACTTCATCAACAACGCGAAGGAACAAGGCCTGCGCCCGAAAGACGTCGACGCGACCGACAACTTCAACCGCAAATTCGTCGAGCTCTACGAAGCCTACGACCAGCAATGCCAACGCGAGGGCGTGGTCGATTTTCCGGAACTGCTGCTGCGCTGCTACGAACTGCTCGCGCACAATCCGCCGCTGCGCGCCCACTACCAGGCGCGCTTCCGGCACATTCTGGTCGACGAGTTCCAGGACACCAACAAGCTGCAATATGCGTGGCTGAAGATGCTGGCGGGCCAGACCAACTCGATCTTCGCCGTCGGCGACGACGACCAGTCGATCTACGCCTTCCGCGGCGCGAACGTCGGCAACATGCGCGACTTCGAACACGAGTTCAATGTTCGCCATCTGATCAAGCTCGAGCAGAACTACCGCTCGCATGGCCATATTCTCGACGCGGCGAATCAGCTCATCGCCAACAACTCGCGCCGTCTGGGCAAGAATCTGCGCACCGACGCGGGTCACGGTGAACCGGTTCGCGTGTATGAATCCGCGACCGATTCGCAGGAAGCCGGCTGGATCGTCGAGGAAATCAAGGCGCTGATCAGCACCGGCACGTCGCGCAGCGAAGTGGCGATTCTGTACCGCAGCAACGCGCAGTCGCGCACGATCGAACACACGCTGGTCAACGCGGGCATTGCTTATCGCGTGTACGGCGGCTTGCGCTTTTTCGAGCGCCAGGAAGTCAAGCACGCGCTCGCCTATCTGCGCCTGATCGACAATCCGAACGACGACACCGCGTTCGCCCGTGTCGTCAATTTTCCGACGCGCGGCATCGGCGCGCGCTCTATCGAGCAACTCGCGGACGCGGCGCGTCAGTACAACTGCTCGATGGCCGCGGCGATTCCGTACGTGGCGGGCAAGGCGGGTTCGAGCCTCGCGGGCTTCGCCAATCTGATCGGCAAGATGCGCGCGGAAACGCAGCAGATGAGCCTGCCGGAAACCGTCGAATACGTGGTGCGCACGAGCGGTCTCTCGGAGTTCTATCAGAACGAACGCGAAGGCCAGGACCGGTTGGAGAACTTGCAGGAACTGGTCAACGCGGCCGCCGCGTTCGTCAGCGAAGAGGGCTACGGCATGGACACGCCGGCGCGCTCCATTCCGCTGCGTCCGGGCGCGAGCGCCGCGCCTGAACTGGCTGTCGCGACCCACGATCCAAATATCGTCGTGCTCGACGCGCCCGGCATCGCCGACCCGGCACAAAACCCGGACACGATGACGCCGCTCGCCGGCTTCCTGTCGCACGCATCTCTCGAAGCGGGCGACAACCAGGCGCAAGCCGGCCAGGAAGCCGTGCAACTGATGACGGTGCACGCGGCGAAGGGCCTCGAGTTCACGGCGGTGTTCATCACCGGTCTGGAAGAGGGGCTGTTCCCGCACGAAAACAGCGCGATGGAGTCGGACGGTCTGGAAGAAGAGCGCCGCCTGATGTACGTGGCGATCACGCGCGCCAAGGAGCGGCTGTATCTGTCATTCGCGCAGAGCCGCATGCTGCACGGCCAGACCCGCTACAACATCCGCTCGCGTTTCTTCGACGAACTGCCGCAGGAAACGCTCAAGTGGCTCACGCCGAAGGTCGAGGCGGGCGCGCGCTGGGGCGGCCGCTCGGACAACGCGGGTTATGGGCGCGACTGGTTCGCGCGGCCGGGTTATACCGGGCCCGCATCGTCCACGCCCGCGCAGTTGCCTGCGTTCGCGAACGAACAGCGTGCGGCGGAAACGGGTTTTCGCGTCGGCCAGCAGGTGTTCCACACCAAGTTCGGCGAAGGCACGATCACGGCGCTCGAAGGCGGCGGCACCGACGCGAAAGCACAGGTCAAGTTCAAGCGGCACGGCGAGAAATGGCTGGCGCTCGCGGTCGCTAAATTGCAGGCGGTGGAATGAGCGGCACGGGCGCAGACGCGCCAGGCACGGGCGCAGACGCGCCAGGCGCGGGCGTCGGGGCATCTGGCGTCGACGCAGCGGGCAAAGAGGCGCATGGCGCTGGAACGGTGGGCGTCGAGGCTCACGGCGTGGAAGCTGCCGGCATGCCAGCGGTTGTGGGTGACTCGTCAGCCGCAAGCCTGTCCGCGATCGATCCGAACCGCAGCGGCGCGCCGGTTTCGCATCGGCCGCTCGGGATTCTGGCGGCGCTGCCGCAAGAACTCGGCGATCTGATCGAAGCAATGCGCGCCGAGTCCGGCGTGCGCACGATCACGCACGGTCAGCGCGACTATCACCTGGGCAGTGTCCACGGCGCGCCGTGTGTCGTAACGCTGGCACGCGTCGGCAAGGTCGCGGCGGCGGCCACGGTCAGCGCGCTGATCCATGCATTCGACGTCGAGGCGATCGTCTTCACGGGCGTGGCCGGCGGCGTGGGGCGCGAGGTGCGGGTCGGCGACATCGTGGTCGCCGACGCGTTGCTGCAGCACGATCTCGACGCATCGCCGCTGTTTCCGCGTTTCGAAGTGCCGTTGCTGGGCATCTCGCGCTTCGACGCCGATGTGACGCTCGCCGATCAACTCGCCGCGGCCTGCGAGCGGTTCGTCGCGGAAGAGGGCGCGGCCTCGGCGGCGCGTTTCGGCACGCGCGAGCCGCGCGTGCATCGCGGGTTGATCATCAGCGGCGATCAGTTCGTGGCCAGCGCCGCGGGCGTTCAGGCCTTGCGCGAGGCGTTGCCGGATGCGCTCGCCGTGGAAATGGAAGGCGCGGCGATCGCGCAGGTCTGTTACGAATACGGCGTGCCGTGCGCGGTCGTGCGTACCGTTTCCGATACCGCCGACGATCACGCGCCCGAGTCTTTCGTGTCGTTTCTCACGGCGATCGCGGGCACGTATTCGAACGCGATCCTGACGCGGTTTTTAGAAGCACGCAGTTCGACGATCTGACGGCCGGCGTCGCGGCGCGCATGTCGACGCATTGATAGCAACCCGCGCTTCAGCCACCGCCGCAGCCCTTGCAAGCTATTTCCCCCCGGCGTCGTCCAGCGCCTCGCGCACCTGCTGCAACGCCGCCGGATCTTCGATTGTCGGCAGATCGCCCGGCTCGCGTCCCTCGGCGAGCGCCGCGATCGCACGGCGCAGCAGCTTGCCGGAGCGTGTCTTCGGCAGCATCGACACCACCACGACCCGCGACGGCCGCGCAATCGCGCCAAGCTGGCGGTCTACCGTCGTCGTAAGTTCGCTTTCCAGTTTGCCGCGCTTTTTCGTGTCCGCGTAAGCCTGCGCGTCACGCAGCACCACGAAGGCCATCGCCGCCTGACCCTTCACCGGATCCGTTACGCCGACCACCGCCACTTCCGCGACGGCCGCGTGGCTCGACAGCGCTTCCTCGATCTCGCGCGTGCCGAGCCGGTGGCCGGCGACGTTGATCACGTCGTCGGTACGGCCGAGGATCGTCACGTAGCCGTCTTCGTCCTGCACGCCCCAGTCGAAGGTCGAATAGACCTGCTGGTTCGGAATGCTCGACCAGTACGTGCTGACGAAGCGTTCGTCATCGCCCCATACCGTCGACATGCAACCCGGCGGCAGCGGATAGTCTAGCGTCAGCACCCCCTTTTCGCCGGGCGGGCAGGGCTCGCCGCTTAACTCGTTGCGCAGGGTCAGATTGAATCCCGCCGACGGCACGCCGGGCGAGCCAAGCCTGGTCGGCAGTTCTTCGACGCCGCGCGGAATCGCCAGCATCGGCCAACCGGTTTCGGTCTGCCAGTAGTTGTCGATCACCGGCTTGCCGAGCGCGCCGGCGATCCAGGCGGCGGTCGGTTCATCGAGCGGCTCGCCGGCGAGGAAAAGCGCGCGCAGGCTCGTCAGGTCGGCTTGCTTCAGCAGCGCCGGATCCTGCTTCTTCAGCACGCGCAAGGCGGTCGGCGCGGTGAACATCAGATTGATCCGGTGATGGGCGACGAGACGCCACCAGATGCCGCCGTCCGGACGGATCGGCGTACCTTCGTACATCACGGTGGTGAGGCCCGCGAGCAACGGCGCGTAGACGATATAGCTGTGGCCGACCACCCAGCCCACGTCCGACGCGGTGAACATCACGTCGCCCGGCTTGCCCTGAAAGATGTGCTCCATCGACGCCGCCAGCGCGACTGCGTAGCCGCCGACATCGCGTTGCACGCCCTTCGGTTTGCCGGTCGTGCCCGACGTGTACAGCACATAGGACGGCTCGTTCGATTCGAGCCACTCGCACGGCACATGGGCGTCGAAAAACTGCTCGCGCAACGGTTCGTAGGGGACGAGATAACTGGCATTGAGCCGCTCGGGCGCGAGTTGCCGGTCGATCAGCAGGACATGCGGCGTCTTGTGTTTCGCGCGGGCGAGCGCTTCGTCCATCAGCGGCGTGTAGTCGATCACCTTGCCGCCGCGCGCGCCGGCGTCGGCGGTGACGATCAGCACCGGCTTCGCGTCGTCGATGCGGGCCGCGAGATTCGGCGCCGCGAAGCCGCCGAACACCACCGAGTGAATCGCGCCGAGCCGCGCGCAGGCGAGCATCGCGAACAGGGCCTCGGGGATCATCGGCAGATAGAGCAGCACCACGTCGCCGCGCTTCACGCCGAGCGAGCGCATGACCGCCGCCATCCGGTTGACCTCGCCGTACAGTTCGGCGTAGGTGTAGCGCCGCTCGATGCCGGTTTCCGTCGACACATACACCAGCGCGTTCTGCTGCGCGCGCTCAGCCAGATGGCGGTCCACCGTGTTATGGCACAGGTTCGTGCGGCCGCCGACAAACCAGCGCGCGAACGGCGGATTCGAACGGTCGAGCACGGTGTCGAACGGCGTGTGCCAATGGATGCGCCGCGCTTCGTCGCGCCAGAATCCTTCCGGGTCTTCGATCGAACGGCGGTGGAAGTCGCGATAGCTTGTCATCTGCGGCGATCCTTCTGCTGCGTGGGTGAACGGATGTCGGGTCGTGCGGCCGTGTGGCGCGGCGCGAGAGCAGGGCGTGTATCCGCACAAGCATAGAGCAGGCGTGGCTCGGCGGACAACGCGGGTTCACCATGAGCGGTGCGGAGTGGTGTCGGAGTGGTGAAGAGTCGCGCTTCCGACAGTGCGCCATGGTCGCCGGCCTCTCGTACAGACAAAGAAAAAGGCGCCGAAGCGCCTTTTTTCACCAGACCTGCGGTCAGTCGGCCCTCACGCCTTCGCGCGCTTGCCTTCCACATCCGGCAGGAACACCGTTAGCACGCCGATCAGCGGTAGGAACGAGCAGACCTTGTAGACGTATGTGATGCTGGTGGCATCGGCCAGTTGCCCGAGCACCGCCGCGCCGATCCCGCCCATGCCGAACGCGAAGCCGAAGAAGAGGCCCGCGACCATGCCCACCTTGCCGGGGATCAACTCCTGCGCATACACGAGGATCGCCGAGAACGCCGAGGCCAGCACCACCCCGATGATCACCGTCAGCACGCCGGTCCAGAACAGATTGGCATACGGCAACAGCAGCGTGAACGGCGCCACGCCGAGGATCGACACCCAGATCACGTACTTGCGACCGATCTTGTCGCCGATCGGACCGCCGATCACCGTGCCCGCCGCGACAGCCGCGAGGAACACGAACAGATGCACTTGCGCGGCCTGCACCGGCAGATGGAACTTGTCGATCAGATAGAACGTGAAGTAGCTGTTGATGCTCGCCAGGTAGAAGTACTTCGAGAACACCAGCAGGATCAGCACGCCCATCGCGAACATGACCTTGTTGCGCGAGAGCGTGGCGTGACCGGCGACGCTGCGCGCCTTCTTCACCGAGGGATGTGCCTTGTACCAGCGGCCGATCTGCGTCAGCACGACGATCGCAACGAGCGCCGCCACCGAAAACCACGCGATGCTGCGCTGGCCGTGCGGAATCACGATCAATGCGGCGAGCAGCGGCCCGAGCGACGAACCCGCGTTGCCGCCCACCTGAAACAGCGACTGTGCGAGCCCGTGACGGCCGCCCGACGCCATGCGCGCGACCCGCGACGATTCCGGATGGAACACCGACGAACCGCAGCCGACCAGCGCGGCCGCCACCAGCAGCACGCCGAAGCTGGGCGCGACCGACATCAGCAGCAGACCCGCGAGCGTGAAGCCCATGCCGACGGGCAGGGAATAAGGCTTCGGATGCTTGTCCGTGTAACTGCCGACGAGCGGTTGCAGCAGCGACGCGGTGATCTGATAGGTCAGCGTGATCAGGCCGATCTGGCCGAACGACAATGAGAAGTTGTCTTTCAGCATCGGGTAGATCGCCAGAATCAACGACTGGATCATGTCGTTGAGCAGGTGCGAGAAGCTGATCGCGCCGAGCACGGAGTAGACCGTGCGCTGCACCTTGGCGGCGGGTTGCGCGGTGCTGCCCGCGCCGGTCCCTGTTGCTTGGCCAGCTACGGCTGGCGCGCCGGCGAGGGCGCTTTTATCGAGGCTCGTTTCCATACGCTAGATAAGTGAGAACAAAGAGAGATCTGAAGCCGCCAAGGCGCTGTTTAAGCAAGCTTTTCAACGCTGCGGCATTTCGACGCGGTGTTTTGCGTCGGCAACTATTCGTCGAAGTTTAATGTGGCCTGACCGAATTGTAAGGACAAGTTTTGTCGCGAATCGGACACGCGCTGCTGATAAGGGCCAGAGACTGTGCGCCGAAACTGGGAACCGCGCGCACCTCGACGGTGCCGGGCACGCGCGTGCTGCCATGATCGCGCGCTGCTGGCAAGTCGGCTGATATATGCCGACCGGCGATTTTTGGCCATGTATAAAACGGTCGCGGGCGCGCGGCTCACAAAGCGGCGCGTCGAGGACCGGGCGACACTTGCGGCGAAAGCCGGCCGGCATTTCGCGAGCGACGTTAAAGATCGCGGGCGTTCTTGCCGTAGACCCGGAGAGATAAGAAGCAATGCCGGAACCGACCTTTCCGGCAGTTCTAAACGTGGGGACGGGGAATATGAAAGCAGTTTCGCTGGGCAGCCAGACGGGTGCGGGATTCGTTGCGGAAGGAGAAGCGGCGGGCCAGCCGCCGCGTGGCCAGAGCAGCCGCTCGCGGGCGGTAAGGCTCAAGGGTTTGTCGGTGAAGGCGATGTTGCGCCTCGCGTTTGCCGTGCTGCTGGTCGGTACGCTGCTGATCGGCGTGTTCTCGCTGACCCAGATCAGCCGTCTGAATGCGTCCGCTCAATCCATCTACGATCAGGGGCACGTCGCCAGCCGCGCCGCGGAAGAAGCGCGCGGCTACATGCTACGTGCGAGCCGCGCTCAAAAAATGCTGCTCACCGCGACCACCGCGAAAGAGCGCGATGAACTCGGCACCGACATCGAAGCGGGCCTGAGCGGTCTCGCCGCGCAACTCGGCACGCTGCAACAGTACGTCGACACGTCCGACGCGAAGGCCGTCGATCAGCAGAAGAAATTTGCCGCTGCCGTGACGGTGTGGAGTGCGCATCTGCGCGACTTCGTGACGCTCGTGAAAGCGCAGCCGCTCGATCTCTCGCAGATGAACTGGCAGGTCGGCACGCAGGACGTGTCGATGCTGGTCGAAACCGGCAAGCTGGAAAAAATGGTCGACGACCTCGTCGCGCAGCGCGGCACGGCGGCCAAGGCGACCATCGAGGCGTCGGGATTTATTTACCACTCGTCGTTCGTGATGATCGCGGTGGCGACGCTTGGTCTGATCGTGCTCGCGTTCGGCATCAGCGAGTGGGTGGTCCGGCGCCTCGCCGGTCAGCTCGGCGGCGAGCCGGCGTATGCGAAGGAAATTGCCAGCCGGATCGCGGCGGGTGATCTGTCGATCGAGATCGCGCTCGGTCGCAAGGACAAGTCGAGCATGCTGTTCGCGCTGCACGACATGCAAAGTGGGCTCGCGACCACAGTCGCCGACATCGCGTCGAGCGCGGACGCGATTGCGACGGCATCGGGTGAGATTTCGATGGGTAATCTCGACCTGTCGCAGCGCACGGAGCAGCAGGCGATGGCACTCGAGCGCACGGCTAGCAGTATGGAGCAGTTGACGTCGACGGTGCGCCAGAACGCCGATAACGCGAAGCAGGCGAGCACGCTGGCCAACAACGCGTCGGAGATCGCGGAGAAGGGCGGCGCGGTGGTGAGCCGCGTGGTCGCGACGATGAACGATATCAACGATAGCGCGCGCAGTATCGGCGACATCATTGGGGTGATCGAAGGGATTGCGTTTCAGACCAATATTCTGGCGCTGAACGCGGCGGTCGAGGCTGCGCGGGCGGGTGAGGAAGGGCGGGGATTTTCTGTTGTCGCTGCCGAGGTGCGGAATCTGGCTCAGCGGAGCGCTGCGGCTGCCAAGGAGATCAAAGGCTTGATCAGTACTTCTGTGGAGCGCGTGAGCAATGGCTCGACCCTGGCTCAGGACGCCGGACAAACCATGGACGAAGTGGTCAAGGCGGTGAAGCGCGTGACCGACATCATGGGCGAGATTTCGGCGGCTTCTTCCGAGCAAAGCGCGGGGATCGAAGAGATCAACCTTGCCGTGACGCAGATGGATTCCGGGACGCAGCAGAACGCGGCGTTGGTGGAGCAGGCGACGGCGGCGGCCAGGTCGTTGGACGATCAGGCGCGAGGTCTGAAGGCGATGGTCGGGAAGTTCAGGTTGTGAGTTTGGGGGTTTTTGCCTTGGCGGGTGGGATTGTTTTGGGATGCTTAGGGTGTTGGCCTTTCCTTGTTTTGCTGGTGGTCTATTAGCGTTGCCCCTGTGCGGGGCGGCACCTACTTCTCTTTGCCGCCGCAAAGAGAAGTAGGCAAGAGAAAGCGGCTCACACCGCTAATTCTTAAGCGGGTCTCTCGCGCAGTCGCGGTAGTGGCGCATCTGGAATCCGTGTTCTCGCACACTCCGCGTAAGTGACAAGGGACTCATTCTTCCCGCCTCGCGCTGCGCGCTAGTCGGAGCGGTCTGCCTGAAAACCAGTGGGTGCGCATGCGCGCTGTGGGGCTATCAGCTTTGCCCTGGTTTTGGTGGGTGAAAGAAGACGAGCTGCCGAATTTTCTGCATGGCTTTAGCCTGCCGTTCAGCATCTTAAATTTCGGATCGCAAACTATTGAAAATCCGAAAATAGCCAGTGCGATTGCGTGCCGAACGACCACGACGGCGCGCGCAGCGCCGCCGGAAGAATGACGGCTTTGTCACTTACGCGGAGTGTGCGAGAACACGGATTCCAGATGCGCCACTACCGCAACTGCGCGAGAGACCCGCTTAAGAATTAGCGGTGTGAGCCGCTTTCTCTTGCCTACTTCTCTTTGCGGCGGCAAAGAGAAGTAGGTGCCGCCCCGCACAGGGGCAACGCTAATAGACCACCAGCAAAACAAGGAAAGGCCAACCACTTAGAAATCCGAACAACTCACCCAGCCTTCCGAACTTCAGGCGTAACAACAACAGTACAAGTAATCCCGGCAGCCAACACAACATCTTCCGGCACGGAATCAATCCTAACCCGCACAGGCACGCGCTGCGCCAACCGCACCCAATTAAAAGTAGGATTCACATCGGCGAGCAATTCGCGGCTTTCCGGATTGTCGCGGTCATAGATGCCACGAGAAATACTTTCGACGTGCCCTTGCAGCGTGCCACCGCTCATCAACCGAACTTCAGCCTTATCCCCGACCCGCACATGAGGAAGCTTGGTCTCCTCAAAGTATCCATACACCCAGAACGAGTGACTATCGACAATCGCCAGCTTGGCCGAACCCGCCGTCGCATAATCGCCGCGAAACACGCTGAGGTTGGTGACATACCCATCAACCGGCGACACCACCCGCGTCCGCGAAAGATTCAACTTGGCCGCATCCAGAGCCGCCAAAGCTTGCTGATAGGAAGCCTCCGCAGCCGAAGCCGTATGAGTCGCATTCTCCCGGCTCTCCTTGGACACAACCAAAGCATCCATATCCGCGCGCCGCTGCGCATCATCGCGCTTCATCTGCAATTCGGCCTTTCGCGCCGCCACCGCAGCCTGCGCCTGCTCAACCGCAATCTCATAGTGCGACGGATCGATCTGCATCAGCAGATCGCCCTTCTTCACCAGTTGATTGTCCTTCACAGGCAGATCCACAACCGCGCCGGAAACATCCGGCGCGACATTCACGATCTCGGCGCGCACGCGCCCATCGCGTGTCCACGGTTCATCCATGTAATGAACCCACAGCACGCGTCCAATCAAAATCGCGACGATAAAAATGACGGCTGTCGCGACGAAGCCCACAAGATTTCGGATGGTCATGTTTCGACTCTGATCAACGATAAACGGCGAGACCCAGCACGCCGCACACACACACGAGCAAGCTGGCCCGGAACAAGGACGGATGCCACACCACGCGATACAAACCCGTATAGGCGATCACGCGGTCCAACATCCAGGTGAGCGCGGCGCCTGCGATAAACAGCAGTACGATGGCCGGCACGTAGGCGTCGAAAACGGCGATATCACGTGGCATGAAGAACTCCTTCTGACGCGTCGGCACGTCCGCTCATCAGCGGTTCAAGCGGCGATTGCGGATCGAGCAGCGCGGTACGAATGAAATGCAGTTGACTCAAAATGCGTTGCAGCCGATGCCGCTCTTCACGCGGCGGCGTGAAAGCGGCCAGCATCTGCTGGACGGCAGCGATGGCATCGGAGGTCGCGGCCAGCGCGCGGTCGAAGCGCTCTTCACGCGGCCGCTCGAAGAGCGCGGCCAGTGCATCGCGCATTGAACGCAACGCGACACGCCACGGCATCGACCGGGCATAGCGCGCGTCGGCGGGTAGCGCCGCCACTTCGCGGCGCAGGTCGATCATCGCGTTGCCCACTTCGAGCACCGAGAAGAGCCAGCGCAAGGTGTCGCGTTTGAGTTCGGGCTCGTGCTGAGCGAGCGCATTGATCTGGAACATCAGATCGCGCGCGCCGCTCTCGAAGCGCGACCTTACGCGGCGCAGGCCCGCGCGGCTCGCCAGCACGACCTGGCGGCGCAGATCCACCAGCAGGCGGTTGCGCAGCCACGGCGTCGAAGGCGGCAGCAGCACGGCGAACGCGATCGACGACACCAGCATCGACAGCACCAGCGCCATCGCATCGTTCATGAACGCGCTCGGGTCGTAGTGAATCACGTTGTCTGGTCCGGCAAGAAAGCAGAAGAAGATGCAGTAGCCAACGCCATAGCCGGCCAGCGCGGGACGCGTCGTCATGAACACGCCGAGCAGCAGGAACGGCGTGAGCGCGGCGCACAGCAGCGGAAAGCCGTCGATGTGCGGAAATACACCGTACACCGCGATCATGCCCATCACCGTGGCGACCAGTGTGCCGCCGGCCATCTGGAAGGCGGTGCGCTTCGGATTCGGCGATGACGACGCCAGCGCGCAAATCGCCGCGGCATTCAGCGTCAAGGTCGAGCCGCTCGGCCACGCGGTCGCGATCCAGAACGCGCCGAGCGCCATCATCACGATGGCGGCGCGCACGCCCGCGACGCCCGCCGCGATCGCATTCGTCTTCGGTTCGTAACGCTCGATCCAGCGCTCGCGCTCGTGCGTATCGACGGCAAGCGACGCGTAGGTGGCCGCGTACGCATGCAGATCGTCGATGAAGCGGTACAGCAGTTCGGCACCGGTGTCGAAGTCGAGCAGCGGCGCCTCGGGATGCGTTTCCAGTTCCGCGCGCGTCGCGCGCACCCGCTTGGGCAACTCGGCTTTGTAGGCTTCGAGTTGCGCGGCGGCATGCGCGGCATCGGCGGCGCTCAGCACGGGTTCGCCGGACTTCGCGAGCAGCGGGGCGATTTCCTTGAAGTACGGCTCGAGCGCGTCGATCGCGGTGGCCGCGCCGCTGGTGTTCGTGTTGCGCAAGCGGTTCATCAACTGATGCAGCGCGTGAAAGCGCGTCGACGCGGTCATGAACTCGCTGTTCAGACGCGCGAGACGGCCGCCGCGCATGCGCGAAGTGGGGCCTTCGAACACGGCCACGCTGCGCGCCGCTTCGAAACCGACGATGTCGGCGACAAAGCGCGCGTTGGTCGCTTCGATCTGCGCGCGGTCGTTGCGGCCGGCAAGCGACGCCGACACATACTCGACGAACGCCGAGAACCGCGCGCGCACGGTGCCGCGGATCTGCAAGCCGGCGTACTGCGGAAACACGAGGCCGCTCACCGCGCCCGCGCAGACGATGCCGACCACCACTTCCGCCACCCGCGTGAGGGCGCTCAGAAACGCGCCGTCCGGATGTTGCGAGGCGGGAATGCCGATCAGCGCGGCGGTATAGCCGGCCAGCACGAAACCGTACGAGCGGAAGTTGCGGTTGCGTGCGGCGCCGGCGGTGCAAATGCCGACCCAGATGGCGGTCGTGACGATGAACAGTTCGGGCTGCTGCGCGAACAGGCCGATCAACGCGAGCATCACGACGAGACCGACGAGCGTGCCGCAGATCCGGTAGAAGCTTTTGGCGAACACCATGCCGCTTTGCGGCTGCATCACGATGAATACGGTGGTCATCGCGGTGCGCGGCTGCGGCAGGTCGAGCTTCATTGCGACGCCGAGCGCGAGGAAGCAGGCGGCGAGCGCTTTGAAGAGGTAGATCCACGTGAGGCCGTCGTTGCGGGCCCAGTCGGCGGCGGCCGCGTAGAACGCGGCGAACTTCGCTGTAAACGCCGACCGCGACGCGGAAGCAGGGGAGGCGGACATGATCAGCTTCCTGACTTGGCCGACCGGGCAGCAGCGTTAGTGCTCGCCGACGCGTTTGCGGGTGTCGATCCAGCGCGCGAATTCGCCGATGTCGTTGGCGACGTGGACAGAGTGTTCGAGTTCGCCGCCGCATTCGCCGACATTGACCCAGCGCTCGACTTCACCGCCCCGTTCGACGACTTCGATCCGGCACCCGAACTCGCCGACGTGTTCGCCGGCAAAACGCCAACGGCCGAACCCGCTGCCACTTTCCCCTTCCCATGCGCCGCCAGCGTCTCATTCGCCTGCGGACCGTTAGCCGGGTCGTCGAGTCCCCCGCCCAACGCCGTCACCAGCGACGCATGCGCGCCCAGCCGCTCGGCCTGAATCTTCGCCACGCCTTCCTGCGCGCGCAGCAACTGGTTCTGCGCGATCAGCACGTTCAGATAATCGGTCAGGCCGCGCCGATATCCTTCGCGCGACAAATCGTAATTCTTGCGCGCCGCCGCGACCGAACGGTCGGCATCCTCGGCCTGCGTGGCGAGCGAACGGATGCGGATCACCTGATCGGAAATGTCCTTGAGCGCGCCGACAATCGACTGGTTATAGCTCTCGACGGCTTCGTCATAGCCCGCCGACGCCGCGCCGAGTTGCGAACGCAGCCGTCCGCCATCGAGGATCGGCAGCGACAGCGCCGGCCCCGCGCTCCAGCTATGCGACGGACTCTTCAGGAACTGGAACAGCGGCCCCATCGCCGCATAACCGCCGATCGACGCCAGCAGGTTGATGTCCGGGTAGAAGTCCGCCTTGGCGACATCGATGCCGCGCGCTTGCGCCGCGACCGTCCAGCGCGCCGCGACCACGTCCGGCCGATGGCCGATCAGGTCCGCGGGTAACGCGCTCGGCAGGCCGGCAGGCCCCATCTCGAGCGACAGGCTCGGGCGCTGGATCGAATCGCCCGCGCCCGGACCCTTGCCGGCCAGCGCGGCCAGCTGGTTGCGGCCGAGCGCGATCTTTTCTTCGATTTCGTCGATCTGGCGTTCGTATTCCGGCAGCGGCGTTTCGGCCTGGCTCACTTCGAGCTGCGTGCCGATGCCGCCTTTCAGACGCCGGTTGGCCAGATCCACGATCTGCTGCTGTTGCTGCAAGGTGGCTTTGGCGATGTCGAGCAGCGCGTAGTTCAGCGACATCTCGATATAGGTGCGCACCACGTTGCCTTCCAGTTCGAGCTGGGCAGCGCGCGCATCCGCCGAACTCGCGTGCGCGGCGTCGAGAGCGCGCTCGGCGGCGTTCTTGTCCTTGCCCCAGATGTCGAGGTGATACGACAGGCCGAGCGTGCCAGTGTTGTTCCACGATTGCTCGCCGGCCAGCGGGCCCGGGCCGTAGTAAAGATTGTCGGCCCACTTCTGGCGCTGGATCGACAGGCTGCCGTTGACTTGCGGCGACAGCGCCGAGCGGGCTACGCCGGCCATCGACATGGCTTCGCGCACGCGCGCCTGGGCGGCGGCGAGGCTGGGGTTGCCCGTTTGCGCCTCTTCGATCCACTGGTTCAGTTGCGGATCGTTATAGGCGCGCCACCAGTCGACCGCGGGCCATTGGGCGTCCGCATTGGCGGCGCGGATCGCGTTGCCCGCGTCGAGCGAAGCGGGTTCGATTCCGCTGGCCTGCGGCGCGACGCCTCCGGTACTTGCACAGCCGGCGATTGTTAATAGGATCGTAAGAACCGCGGCTGCGGCGATCCCTTTCTGTACCGGAGACTGCACGATTTCCTCCAAAATTGACTATAGAAGCATGTGCGTCATTATATTTTTTGATTGATTGGGGAATAACCGGTAAAGATGCAAGGCATTTTTACGAGATATGAGACAATCGCCTTTGCGAATCGTGTAACAATCGCTTCCGGATACAAGGGAAAGTTATGGATACGCTTCAAAACATGCGCGTATTTGTCCGTGTCGTCGAAGCGGGCAGCTTCACGGGCGCCGCGCAGCATCTGAATACGACCACGGCCTACGCGTCGCGCGCGGTGTCCGATCTGGAAGCGCATCTGCGCACGCGCTTGTTGAACCGCACCACGCGCCGCATCGCGTTGACCGAGGCCGGCGAGCGCTACCTGCAACGCTGCGAGCAGATCCTCGCGTACGTGGACCAGGCGGAAGCCGAGGCGAGCGACGCCCACGCCCGCCCGTCCGGCAAGCTGAAGGTCCACGCCATGACGAGCTTCGGCCAGCACTATGTGGTGCCGGCCGTCGGCCGCTATCAGGACCGTTACCCGGACGTGCAAATCGAATTGACGCTGGCGCAGCGCATGCCCGATCTGCTCGACGAAGGCTTCGACGTATCGCTCACGCTCGCCACCGGTCTGCCGGATTCGGGGCTGGTGTCGCAAAGGCTCGGTAGCGCGTTCAGCATTGCTTGCGCGTCGCCTGCCTATCTGGAGCGGCACGGCGTGCCGCAAACGCCGGCGGACCTCTCGCGCCACGCGTGTCTGCAAATGGTCACGCCGGTGTTCCCGACCGACAAGTGGACTTTCGACGGCCCGAACGGTGAGGAAACCATCGCCCTTGGCGCGACCACGTTTCAGGTGAACGTGGCCGAAGCCATGGCGGTCGCCGTGTCGAGCGGCATGGGCGTCGGGCTGATTCCGATCTACTCGGCGATCAGTGGTTTGCGAAAGGGCGAACTCGTTTGGCTGCTGCCGGAATACACGTCGCAGGAAATGAATCTGTACGCGTTGTACCCGTCGCGGCAGTACCTGGACGCCAAGATTCGCACGTGGGTCGAATTCCTGCGCGACGAATTGCCCGCCACGCTGGCCGCCGACCAGGAGGAGTTGCGCGAGTTCGCGCGGACCTGAAGCCTCGCCGCGCGAGGGTTCCGAGGATTGTCGACGGTCGCCGGAGTTGGCGCGAGCGCCTGTTACATAACTGCCGCGTCGCAACATTTCCTTACTTCTGCCGCGCGGTCGATTTGCTAACGTGTCGCTTATGCGCTGTGGTCCTGCACCTCGCGCACCGGACGCGTTGAATTCGCCGCCGTTCGGCAAATCGCTACAAATCGCAACGACAGAAGGACGAGGGATTCATGGATACGCATCTGATGATCGGCGTGGCCGTCATGTTTGGCTTGATCGGGATTGCCGCGTCGCGCGATTTGCTGCGCCGGCTGCGCGAACAGCAGCCGCAACTGGTGCCGGTCAAGGTCGAACGCCCGGATTTGCAGGGGCAGCGGCGCGATCGTTGAGATTCGACGCAGCGCCTCGCTAGCGGGCAGCCTGTTTTTTGTCCTTGGGGTATTGGGGGTGACGCGGGCTCACGTCCCTCGCTTACGTTGAGTTCTGTGTACGGCGATTGGGCGCTTAAGCCTTGACCCGCCGTGGTTCACCCGCCTTCCGCGCCCCTATCAGGCGCTCAAATTCAGCTTACTGCTGCGATCAGACCCGGCTCGTCGTTCAGCGTGCGGTCCACTTCGTGGCTCACTCTATGCCAACGAAAGCGCGCGGCGGCGATGCCGGCGGTGCGCGTCAACTGCTCAAGTTCATCGAGCGCCAATTCAGGGTCTAGCCAGTGGCGCGCCGCGTCCGGTGCGAATGCCAGCGGACGGCGGTCGTGCACATCGACGAGGCCCGCGTCGGCGACGGCCGTCACGATCACCATCCCCATGCCTTCCGTTTGCGGTTCAGTGCCGCGCACGCTTGAGAGCGCCGCGAGATACATGGGCGCGTCGCTCTTCAAATGCACGAAGTAGGGCTGGCGGCCTGACGGCTCGTCTGGTCTGTCCTTACGATCCTCGATGGTGGACACGGCCGCGGTTTCCATGCGCCACTCGAACCAGCCGTCTGCCGGCACCAATACCCGTCCGGTTTTCCACAGCCCCTTGAAGTAGCGCCCGTTCGGCGCCGCGTCGGCGCGTGCATTGATCGTCTGCGGCAGATGCTGTTCGCGCGCCCAGTCAGGGCAATAACCCCAGTGGATCGCGTGCACCGTTTGATCCGGGTAGATGGCGAGCGGGTGGGTGCCGGGCGCGAGGTTGTAGCCGGGACGGCGGTCGGCGGAATCGAAGAGCATGAGCGGGTCGGCGAGGCCGAGGTGCTCGGCGTAGAAACGCGGCTCGCGATACTGGCTGATTCGACCACACATGAGCGACCTCCGGGGACGACCGGCCTGGGTTTCGATCACCGCGGCTGGATAACCGCGATTCGACAACCTACGACAGCGTAGTGCGTGCTGTGCGGGCGCGCTATTCAGATCGGCCCCAAGGCGGCAACTATGCCGAGGGACTCGAGTCGGCCCGAGTGGCTCTAAGCGGATCCAATCCATGCCGATTCAAGCCAAGCGGATTTAAGCGAAGCCGACCCGAGCAACGCCGCACCGGCCAAGCCGAACCCAGCCCAGCCGAACCCAGCCCAGCCCAGCCGTCCCGAGCGATCAGCGGCGCCAAGTCGTGCGCGCCCCAAGCCACCTCAAGCGACCGCTAAATCTCGACGACCTTATCCCACGCAAAAAGCGGATTCTCCAACTGGCCAGTACGCCGGTCGCGATAGCCGCGCGGATTGCAGACCACGCGCGTGCCGTTCACGCTGTAGTCGAACGGCGTATGAGTATGCCCATGAATCCACAGCGCGACAGGCGGCCCCACGAGGTCCGGCAAGTGATTGACGAAGCCCGCCGACACGAGGTCTTGTGCATAGCGCTCGGCCAGACTCAGCCGATGCGGCGCGTGATGCGTGACAACAATCGTCTTGCCGCCGAACGGTTTGGCCAGCTCGCTTTCGAGCCAGGCGCGCGCTTGCCGGTGCAACGCGAGCGAGTCGCCGGGCGTGAAGTCGCGCGTGGCGTCGTGGGTGTCGTGCGGCCAGTTCATCTGGATCAGTCCGCGGAAGTCGAGCATCGCCTTTCGCGACGCCTCGATCGATTCGGCGAGCATGTCCGGATCGTTTCCGTACAACGCGAAGTCGGTCCACAGGGTCGTGCCGAGCACGCGCCACCGGCCTTGCGGGTCGACCAGCGCGGCGTTGTTCAAAACGTGCACGTTATCAACCTGCGCTGCCGCGTCATAAAGCGCGGCGTCAAGCGCGCCGAACTCGCCGTCGTAGTACTCGTGATTGCCGGGCACGTAGACCACCGGCACGGAGCCGTCGAAAGTTTGCGCGGCCCAGCGCGGTCCGGCCGCGTGATTGTGGATGTCGCCGGCCAGCACGATCAGATCCGCCTGCGCATGCGGAATCAGCTCGGGCTCGTCGTTCTCCAGATGTAGATCGGACAGCACTCGAATCTTCACGACCACGACTCCTGCAATGGCCTCCGCAGGGGACGCGGAGCTTCAGACGTTAGCGTAGCACCTTGCCAGGATTCATCAGATTCAGCGGGTCGAGCGCATGTTTGACGGTTCGCATCAACCGCACCTCGACGTCCTGCTTGTAGTGCATCGCCTCGTCGATCTTCAACTGGCCGAGCCCGTGTTCCGCGCTGATGCTGCCGCGATGCCGGTGCACGCTGTCGTAGACGATCCGGTTGATCGGGCTCTGGTATTGCCTGAGGAACGCTTTCGCGTCGCCGCCCTCGGGCGCCTGCACGTTGTAGTGCAGATTGCCGTCGCCGAGATGGCCGAACGTCACCATGCGCGCGCCGGGCACGGCCCGCGCGATCGCCGCGTCGGTTTCCTCGATGAAGTGGCCGATACTCGAGATCGGCACCGCGATATCGTGCTTGATGTTCAGGCCTTCCTCGGCCTGGGCGAGAGGAATGTGTTCACGCAGATTCCAGAACGCCCGCGACTGGCTGAGATTTTCCGCGACCACCGCGTCTTGCACCAGGCCGCTTTCGAGCGCCGTCTCCATCAGACGCTCGAACAGTTGGCGCGCGTGCTCCTCGCTTTCGCTGTCCGACAGTTCGAGCAGCACGACTTGCGCGTGCGGCTCGGCGAACGGATAGCGCATCTGCTCGAAATGCCGGCCGACCAGCCGCAGGCAGAAATCGGACATCAATTCGAAACCGGTTAACAGCGGCCCGGCGGCACCCTGCGTGAGCGACAAAAAGTCGAGCGCGGCATGCGGCGACGCGAGCGCGGCGAGCGCCGTGACGCGCGCGGCCGGTTGCGGATGCAACTTGAGCACGGCGGCGGTGATGATGCCGAGCGTGCCTTCCGCGCCGATGAACAGGTCACGCAGATCGTAGCCGGTGTTGTCCTTGCGCAGTCCGCGCAGGCCGTCCCACAGTTCGCCTTGCGGCGTGACCACTTCGAGCCCGACGCACAACTCGCGGGCGTTGCCGTAGCGGAGTACGCCGGTGCCGCCCGCATTGGTGGCGAGATTGCCGCCGATCGTGCAACTGCCTTCGGCGGCAAGGCTCAAGGGGAAGAGGCGGCCGGCCTCGTCGGCGTGCTTCTGCACTTCGGCGAGAATCACGCCGGCTTCGACCGTGATCGTATTGTTGTGCGGATCGATGTCGCGCACCCGGTTCAGACGCCGCAAGCTGATGACCGCCTGCGCGCCGCTTGCGTCCGGCGTGGCGCCGCCGGCGAGGCCCGTGTTGCCGCCTTGCGGAACCAGCGCGATGCGATGCTCGACGGCGAGCTTCACGAGTGCCGCGACTTCGTCAGGTGTGGCCGGGCACAGCACCGCGCACGCCGCGCCGGTGTAGCGGCGGCGCCAGTCGGTCAGATACGGGGCGGTGTCATGCGGATCGGTCAGCACCTGCGCGGTGCCGACGGCGTCGCGGCAGGGGGCGAGGAAAGCGGTTTGGGTCATGTCGGTCGGTCAGCGTATTCGGGCGGAAATGTCGGGCGAGGTGGAGCGTTTTTTGTCAGCCGGACGGATTGGCGTGATTTGCCGGCTCGCTTCCGGCGTGATTGGCTGGCTGAATTTCGGGCCGAATTGCAGCCTGCTTTGCTGCTCGTTTCGCCGCGCGTTTGAACGGCGCGACGTAGGCCAGCGAGCAGACGAAGAAGACCACGGAGAGCACGGCTTCCAGCCAGCCGAGCCCTGCGCTCGGCCCGCGGTCGCTCCAGCCACGCACAATGCCTTCGGCAAAATACAGCAGGATCAGCATCGACGCCCATTGCAGCGTATAGAGCCGATGCCGCCAGACGCCAGGCAATGCGAGCAGCAACGGCACCGCCTTGAGCACAAGCGCCGAACCGCCGGGACGCAGCGGCGCGAGCCACCATTCCCACACGACGGACACGACGATCAGCGCAACCAGGGTCGTGGTGGCGCCGAGCGCGGCGGCGCGATTTCGCGGCACGGGCGGAGCGGCTGGAGGCGTGGGCGCCTGCGTTGCGGTGCCGGTGTTCGGCGCGGCGGCCGGTTGCGCTTGCGGCTCGTTCACGGCCTTTCACTCATGGATGCCGCCGTGCGCGCGACGCGCGCGCCGAGCGCGATGGCGAGCGTCTTCTCGTCCGCGGAGATACCATGTTCGGCGCTGCCCGCGCGCGCGAAATGCGACGCGCCGTACGGCGTGCCGCCGGTTTGCGTGGTGCTCAATGCGCTCTCCGTGTACGGAATACCGACGATCAGCATGCCGTGATGCAGAAGCGGCAGCATCATGGAGAGCAGGGTGGATTCCTGGCCGCCGTGCAAACTGCCGGTCGACGTGAACACGCAAGCGGGTTTGCCGGCAAGCGCACCGGACAGCCACTGCGGCGTGGTGCCGTCGAGAAAATATTTCAGCGACGCGGCCATGTTGCCGAAGCGGGTAGGCGAACCGAGCGCGAGACCGGCGCAATCTTCAAGGTCGCGCAGTTCGACGTAGGGCGGCCCCTCGGCGGGAATATCGGGCTGGGTCGCTTCGCAGACGGTGGACACCGCCGGCACCGTACGCACGCGAGCCTGCATGCCGGGAACGCTGTCGACGCCGTGCGCGATCGCCAGCGCGAGCTCGCGCGTGGCGCCGTGACGGCTGTAATAGAGCACGAGAATGTCTTTCATAGGCCTCATCGGTGAACGGGTATTATAGGGGCTGGGTCCGCTCCACAGGCCGCCCATAGCCATTCGGCCAGGTCTCGCGCGCGGTCCTGTCATACCGGTGCATGCAGCAAGGAGGTGGGGTTTGTTGTCCAGGGTGCGTTTCGATCTCGACACGCTCAAACGGCTCGCGCAATTTGCCGCGCAGCGCAGTAGCGAAGACCGCATTCCGCAGGTGGCCGGCAGCCTCACGTTCACCACCATGCTCTCGCTCGTGCCGCTCGCGACGGTCGCGTTCGCGCTGTTCACCGCGTTTCCGATCTTTGCTTCGTTCCAGATGTCGCTGCAGATTTTTCTTGCCGACCATCTGATGCCCGCGCAGCTCAACAGTCAGATTTTTAACTATCTGAATCAGTTTGCGTCGAAGGCGAAGGGCCTCACGACCATCGGCATGATCTTTCTGTTCGTCACCGCCGTGATGACGATGATGACGGTCGAATCCGCTTTCAACGTGATCTGGCGCGTGCGCAAAGCGCGGCCTATCGCGCAGCGCATCCTGGTGTACTGGGCGATCATCACGCTCGGGCCGATTCTGATCGGCGTGAGTTTGTCGATATCGTCGTATCTGTTCACGCAGTCCATGACCTTCACGGCGGCGCAGCGCATGACGCCCGTCATCGAGTGGGCGCTCGCGGGCGCGGCGCTGCCGCTCACCGCGCTCGCCTTCACGATTCTCTATGTCTACCTGCCGCATTGCCGCGTGGAATGGCGCGACGCGGTGATTGGCGGCGTGACCGCGGCGATCGCCTTCGAACTGGCGAAGCGCGGCTTCGGCTATTACGTGCGGCGCATTCCGACCTACACCGCGGTGTACGGCGCCTTCGCGGCCGTGCCGCTATTCCTGGTGTGGATGTATCTGTGCTGGTTCATTACGCTTGCCGGCGCGATGATCGCGTCCGCGTTGCCGGCCATTCGCATCGGCCAGTTTCATCGGCCCACCTTCGAGGGCAGCAATCTGTTCGACTCGCTCGAACTGCTCGCGCGGCTCTCGGAAGCGCGTGAGGCCGGCAAGCGCGGCTACACCGTACCCGAACTTTCGCGAATGCTTCGACGCGATATGGACACCACCATCAACCTGCTGCAGAAACTCGAGGAGATCGAATGGATCGCGCGTTTGCAGGAGGACGGCATGCGTCCGCACTTCCTGTTGCTGGCGAATCCGGCGCAGATCACGGTTGAGCGCCTGTTCGAGCTGTTCGTGATCGACCGCGCCGAACTCGAGTATCAGCTGCAACTGGCGTCCACCCGCGTGGATGGCCAGATGCTGCTGGCGGCGCTGGAAAACGACAAGCTGAAAGTCACACTCGCCGCGTTGATGACCGCGCGCGCGACCGCTCGTGCGGCGCCTGCCGAGCAGAGCGAACCCGGCACACCTTCCATGCCGCATCAGGCGGCTTGAGTCGCGTGGAATGCGTACTGTCGGCGCTGAAAACCAGCGCATTGCTACAGCGAAATCTTGCCGACGCAGATGTCCTTGAACATCACCCAGTCGCCCATCAGGCTGTAAAGCGGATGCCGGAAGGTAGCCGGCCGGTTCTTCTCGAAGAAGAAATGCCCGACCCAGGCGAAGCCGTATCCGCAGATCACGGCGGCGGGCAGCCATAACCAGTCGCCAGTGGCGAGCGCCATGGCGAGACAGCCGATCACGCCGAGCGATCCCACGAAATGCAGCCGCCGCGAGACCGTGTTGCGATGCTCGCTCAGATAGTACGGATAGAACTCCGCGAAACTCGCGAAGTGATCGGTGTGCGCGGTTTGAGCCATCACGGCCTCCGGATTGCGACGCTTCTCGATGCTTCGGCGCGTACGAATATGCAGATGCACGCGCTCGAAAACAGGACAGGCTTGGCCCATTGTGCGGCTATCGGCCGACGCGCGCAACCTGGCCATTCGGCCGATGGCGCGCCACTCTTCGCGCGGTTATCGTGACGGCTCGTGACGTTTATCGGACCTCGCGGGGCGTTCTGGAAGCGAAGCCGAAGAGGGCGTCGAGCGTGGCGTCGGGTTGCTCGGACATGAGCGCGTGACCGGCTTCGAGCGTGACCGTGTCGACCGGTACGCCCGCCTGCGCCAGGGCGCCCGCAAGTGCTTTGGCGGCGCGCGGCGGCGTCATCGCATCGCGCCGGCCGACGATCAGGCGTACGGCGCAGCGCACCTGCGCGGCGCGGGCGAGGCCGTCCGCGTAGCTGTTGCAGGCGGCGAAGTCGGTGTGGAACAGGTTCGGCTCGCCGCTTGCCGAGACACGCTCCATCAAACGCTGGTTCATGCCGTGCAGCCAGAAGCCGGGGCCGGGGAAGGACGGTTTGGCTGCGAAGGTCGAATGCGACCATTGATTGACCATGGCGATCGCTTCGGGCTCACGGTGCAAGGCGGCGTCGAGCAGCGCGTCGGAGACGGCCATCGGAATCGCCGTGGCAAGCAGGGCGAGATGCGTTGCCCGCTCCGGATAGCGGCCCGCGAAGTCGAGCGCGATCAGCGAGCCCATGCTGTGGCCGGCCACGAAGGCGCGTTGCACACCGGCGGCATCGAGCAGCGCGGCCAGCCAGTCGGCCATGGCCGGCACCGCGGTCATAGCCGGGCCCGCGCTGCGGCGGTGGCCGGGCAGATCGACGGCCAGCACACCAAAGCCGTGATGCGCGAAGTAGCGGGTTTGCAGCGCCCACACGCTGTGATCGTGCTCGGCGCCGTGGAGGAAGACGGCGGTCGGCAGGTTCGCATCGAACGCTTTGCCGCCGGTGTACGCGTAGGCGGGTTTGCCTTGAACGGTCAGGATCATGCTGACTCCGGGCGGGGTTGGGCGGCTGAGCCGTCACGCGGCGCGCTCGTCGCGCTCGCTTTCTGTGCGGCTTTCAACGCGCGCTTGAGGTCGTCGATCAGATCGTCCGGGTCTTCAAGGCCGATCGAGAGGCGGATCGTACCTTCGGCGATGCCGGCCGCGGCGAGCGCGGCGGCGTCCATGCGAAAGTGCGTGGTCGATGCGGGATGGATCACCAGCGAGCGCGCGTCGCCCACGTTCGCGAGATGCGAGAACAGCGAGAGCGCCTCGATGAAACTGCGCCCGGCGGCGCGGTCGCCGCGCAGATTGAAGCTGAACACCGCGCCGGCGCCGCGCGGCAGCAGGCGCTTCGCAAGGGCGTGATCCGGGTGCGTGGGCAACTCCGGATAGGCGACCGATTCGACTGCCGCGTGACCGGCCAGGAATTCGACCACGCGGCGTGTATTGGCAACGTGCCGCTCCATCCGCAATGGCAGCGTTTCGATGCCTTGCAGCAGTTGCCACGCGGCCTGTGGATGCAGGCAGGCGCCGAAGTCGCGCAGGCCTTCGCGGCGTGCTCGCAGAAGGAACGGCGCGACGGTGCTTTCCTCGCTGAACACCATGCCGTGAAAGCCGTCGTAAGGCTCGGTGACTTCGGGAAAACGCCCGGAGGCTTCGAAGTCGAACGTGCCGCCGTCCACCAGCACGCCGCCGATCGTCGTGCCATGGCCGCCGAGAAATTTGGTCGCTGAGTGATATATGAAGTCCGCGCCGTGTTCGAACGGTCGAAGCAGATAAGGCGTGGTGAACGTCGAGTCGACCAGCAGCGGCACGCGGTGCTCATGCGCGATCTGCGCCACGGCGGCGATATCGAGCACGTCGAGGCCCGGATTGCCGAGTGTTTCGCCGAACAGCAACCGCGTATTCGGACGCAGCGCGGCGCGCCACGCGTCGAGGTCGCCGGGCTTGACGAAGGTCGTCTCGATACCGAAGCGCCGCAACGTGTAGTGCAGCAGATTGTGCGAGCCGCCGTACAGCGCGCTGGAGGCGACGATGTGTGAGCCCGCGCCCATCAGTGTGGCGATGGCCAGATGCAAAGCCGCCTGGCCGCTCGCCGTGCCGATCGCGCCCGCGCCGTTTTCCAGCGCGGCGACGCGTTCCTCGAACACGGCCACGGTCGGGTTCGAGATGCGTGAGTACACGTGACCGGCGCGCTCCATATTGAAGAGCGCCGCGGCGTGGTCCGAGTCGCGGAACGAAAACGAGGTAGTCTGGTAAATCGGCGTGGCGCGCGCGCCGGTTGTCGGGTCGGGAGCAGCGCCGGCGTGCAGCGCAAGCGTGTCGAAACGGTTGGCGGACATGCTGGACGGCGAGGCCACGGACGGCCTCGCGAATGGTGAAAGTGGCGGCCATCCTATCACCGGCATGCGGCGCTTCAAGCGCGGTTTTCCCGATGCGGGTGCGCGCGCAAGCACCGCTTCGAACCGGCGAACGCCCGCTGCGCCTTGGTGGGCGGGCCGCTTTCCTTTTATGGGTCTTTCCGCTAGGATCGAAAAACATCGATGCTTTACCAGCTTAGCGGGCACTACGGGAGACAGATCATGCGAGTCAGCGACATTCTCAAAGTCAAAGGCAATACCCTATTCACGGTCACGCCGGATACCACGCTGCACGACGCAGTCAATGCCATGGCCGAACACGACATCGGCTCGCTGGTGGTGATGGAGTACGGCGACCTCGTCGGCATGCTCACATTCCGCGAAATCATGCTGACGCTGAGCAAGAATGGCGGCAGCGTCGGAACTTCCACGATCCGCAAGGTGATGGACGACCATCCTCTCACCTGCACGCCGGAAACGGACGTCAACGAGGTCCGCCGCATGATGCTCGAGCATCACGTGCGTTATCTGCCGGTGCTGGAAAGCCGCACGCTAATGGGCGTGATTTCGTTCTACGACGTCGCCAAGGCAGTGGTCGAAGAGCAGGGCTTCGAAAACCGCATGCTTAAGGCCTACATCCGCGACTGGCCGGAAGAACAGCAGGAACAGCAGCCGGCGCGTTAAGGCGCGGCGATTCACTGCGACGCGCTGGTCGTTGCTGTGAGCGCGAAAAGGCAGTCGAGGCGCGCGCGAAAGCGTGCGCTTTTTTTGTGTCCGGCGCTGGGTTCAGCCTCAGTTGCAGTTTGCTGTCCAGTTCGGTGGCCGGCTCGACGCCGAGGCCGGTGCGAGCGCGCGCAATGGATTTGCAGTCCGGCACCGCGCGCCGCCCGGCGACCCGCCCACACGCAACACCGTGCATGGCACTTTCTTCCATGTCGTTCTTCCAGCCTGTGTTTGGAATTCCATGAGCGATCGTCCGTTACCTGCTGCCCGCCGCGCTGCCCGTCAACACGAGGCGCACGAATCCCAGTTCCGGCTGCTCAGTCAGCGCCGTTTCGCGCCGTTTTTCTGGACCCAGTTCCTCGGCGCGATGAACGACAACGTGTTCAAGATCGGCTTCACGTCGCTTGTCACGTATCAGGCGGCGCGCTTTTCCGGAGTCGATCCGAAAACGGCGGCGTTCCTGATCTCGGCCATTTTCATTCTGCCGTTCGTGCTGCTGTCGGCCACTTCCGGCCAGATCGCCGACAAGTACGACAAGGCGATGCTCACGCGCTTCGTCAAAAGTTTCGAAATCGTCGTGATGCTGGTTGGCGGCGCGGGTTTCTGGCTGCATAGCGCGCCGCTTCTGTACCTGTGCACGTTTCTGATGGGCGTGCATTCCACCGTGTTCGGGCCGGTCAAATACTCCTATTTGCCGCAGCATCTGTCGAAGTCGGAACTGGTGGGGGGCAATGGCATGGTCGAAATGGGCACCTTCGTGGCGATCCTGATCGGTACGATCGTCGGCGGGGTGGGCGCGGGTTTTGTCGAACATGGCGCGGTGGTGCTGGCTTGCGCGTGCGTCGCGATCGCGCTGGTGGGGCGCGTGGTGTCGAGCTTTGTGCCGGCCACGCCGGCGCCGCAGGCCGATTTGCGCATCAACTGGAATCCGGTCAGCGAGACGTGGCGCAACCTCAAACTGGCGCACGAGAATCGCACCGTGTTTCTGAGTCTGCTCGGGATTTCCTGGTTGTGGTTCGTCGGCGCGATTTTCCTGTCGTCGTTTTTCAGTTTCGCGAAGAACGTGCTGTCCGCCGATCCGGACGTCGTGACGGTGCTGCTCGGCACCTTCTCGATCGGCATCGGCCTCGGCTCGCTGATGTGCGAAAAGCTCTCGAAGCGGCGCATCGAAATCGGGCTCGTGCCGCTCGGTTCGATCGGCATGAGCGTGTTCGCGATCGACCTGTTTTTCGCCAGCCACGCGTTGCCGCTGCCGGGACATCTGCTGAGCGTCGGCGAGTTCATTCTGCGGCCCCCGCACTGGCGAGTGCTGGCCGATCTGTTCCTGCTCGCCATGTTCGGCGGCTTCTACAGCGTGCCGCTGTATGCGCTGATCCAGAGCCGCAGCCAGCCGAGCCACCGTGCGCGCATCATCGCGGCGAACAATATCCTGAACTCGCTGTTCATGATCGTCTCGTCGCTGATGGCCGTCGCTCTGACTTCTGCGGGCTTCAGCATTCCCGCGATTTTCCTCGTCACCGCGCTCCTCAACATCGTGGTGGCGACGTATATCTACTCGCTGGTGCCGGAGTTTCTGCTGCGCTTCATCGCATGGGTGCTGGTGCACACGTTCTACCGGATTCGCCTCGTCCATGCCGAGCGCATTCCGGAAGAGGGCGCGGCCGTGCTGGTCTGCAATCACGTGAGTTTCGTCGACGCGATCGTCATCATGGCCGAGAGCCCGCGGCCGATCCGTTTCGTGATGGACCATCAGATCTTCAAATCGCCGTTCGCCGGCTGGGTGTTCCGTCACGCCAAAGCGATTCCGATCGCGCCCGCGCATCAGGATCCCCAACTGCTGACGCGCGCCTACGAGCGCTGCGCGCAGGCGCTCGCGGAGGGCGATCTGGTCTGCATCTTCCCGGAGGGCAAGCTGACCAGAACCGGCGACATGAATCCGTTCCGTCATGGCGTCACCGAGATCATCCGGCGCACGCCGGCGCCGGTCATTCCCATGGCGTTGCGCGGCCTGTGGGGCAGCGTGTTTTCGCGCGCGGGCGACGCGCGCTGGCCGCGGCCGATCCAGAAGGGCGTCATGAGTCGCCTGACGCTGGCGGTGGGCGAGCCGATCGAGCCGGCGTTGGCGACGCCGGAGAAGTTGCAGCAGATCGTCACCGAGTTGCGCGGAGCACGGAAATAGCGTGACCACGGCGCTGAAGCCCGCCAACGGCGTCACGGAAAACGAAAGATGCCAGCGCGGGCGGGGCTCGGGTGAAAGGTGGTGAAATGCCGGCGCCGGCCAGGCGTAGATTGCCCGGCCAGGCTGTGCGCAATATCGGCGCAGAAATTTCCGACTCGCGATGTTTTGCGTTCCCGCAGCCTGAGTGACTTGGGCCGGCGGCGATGCGAACGTTCCTACATCGCGCGGCGTGTGTCCTGACAAACTGGGTGATCGAGCGGGAAGCGCTCGTGCAGGCACCCCTGGCCGATCGGCCAAAGCGGCCGCGCGACGCGGTCCAGACGCCACGGGGCTGGCATAATGACGCTTTCCCCGCATTTCTTTGGACGACGCCCATGTCCGGCAACACGCTCGGTACGCTTTTCACTGTCACGACCTTCGGCGAATCGCACGGTCCCGCTATCGGCTGTGTGATCGACGGCTGCCCGCCGGGCATGGCGCTCAACGAAGCCGACATCCAGTTCGAACTCGACCGCCGCAAGCCCGGCACGTCGCGCCACGTCACGCAGCGTCAGGAAGAAGACAAGGTCGAGATTCTGTCGGGCGTGTTCGAAGGCCAGACCACCGGCGCGCCGATCGCGCTCCTGATCCGCAATACGGACCAGCGCAGCAAGGACTACGGCAACATCGCCGACACGTTCCGCCCGGGCCACGCCGACTACACCTATTGGCAGAAATACGGCATCCGCGACTATCGCGGCGGCGGCCGGTCGTCGGCTCGCCTCACGGCGCCGACGGTGGCCGCGGGCGCGGTCGCCAAGAAATGGCTGCGCGAGAAATTCGGCACCGAGATTCGCGGGTATATGGCGGCGCTCGGCGAGATCGACGTGCCGTTCGTCGATTGGGCGCACGTGCGCGAGAACCCGTTCTTCGCGCCTAACGCGCAGATCGTGCCGCAGCTCGAAGCCTACATGGACGCGCTGCGCAAAGACGGCGACTCGATCGGCGCGCGCATCAACGTCGTGGCGTCGGGCGTGCCGGTCGGCCTCGGCGAGCCGTTGTTCGACCGCCTCGACGCGGACATTGCGCACGCCATGATGGGCATCAACGCAGTGAAGGGTGTCGAGATCGGCGCGGGCTTTGCCAGCGTCGCGCAGCGCGGCTCGGTGCATGGCGACGAATTGACGCCGGAGGGTTTCGTCGGCAATCACGCGGGCGGTGTGCTCGGCGGTATCTCGACCGGCCAGGACGTGACAGTGTCGATCGCGATCAAGCCGACGTCGAGCATTCGCACTCCGCGCCGCTCGATCGACAAGGCGGGGCAGCCGGTCGTCGTCGAAACGTTCGGACGGCATGACCCGTGCGTCGGCATCCGCGCGACGCCGATCGCTGAATCCATGCTCGCGCTGGTGCTGATCGACCATGCGCTGCGCCATCGCGCGCAATGCGGCGACGTAGCCGTCAGCACGCCGAAGATCGCGGCGAGCGCGCCTTAACGGGCCTGCTTCAGGCAGCTCTGTACCCGTTCTCCGAGGGCAGTGCCTTTCTCCATGACCGATCTCAACTCCGCGCCGTCCGCGAGCCAGCTCGCGGGTCTGCGTGCGCAAGCCGCCGCGCCCGACGCCGCCGCAGGCGACTGCCTGGCGTTCGGTCTGGCGCTGCTGCAACACGCCGGCCGCGACAAGGCGAGCCAGCGCGAGGCACTTGCCGCGCTGGTGCGCGCCTATCAACTCGATCCTTCCTGCGAACCGACACTGCTGCATACGATTGCGCAAACGGCGTTCGTGTTGCGCGACTGGGCATTGGTCGACTCGGCCACCGGCCTGCTGCTCGCGCGTCATGCCGAAGACGCCAACGCGTTGATCTGGCGCGCGGCGGCCGTCCAGCAGCGCGATGACTTCGCCGCAGCCGAAGCGTATTTACGCGAAGCCGTGCGCGTCGTGCCGGGTAATCCGGTCGCGCTTCACAAGCTGGCGCTGTGTATCAAGGAGCAGGCGCGATTCGCCGAGGCCGAGGCGTTGCTACGGCAAGTGCTGGCGCTTTCGCCGCACAACGCCCATGCGTTGTTCGATCTGTCGGAACTCGAGATTCGCAGTGGACGTTTTGCCGATGGCTGGACGCATTACGAGTCGCGCATCGCGTTCGCGGCGGGCGAGCTGAATAACGCGCAGCAAGCCCTCGCGGCGATCAGCGCGCATTGGCAGGGCGAATCGCTTGCCGGCAAAACGCTGGTGGTGTACGGCGAACAAGGCAATGGCGATTGCCTCTGGGCAGTGCGTTTTTTGCCGATGCTGGCCGAGCGGGCGCGGCGCGAGGGCGGCCGCGTGATTTTCGGCCACGACGGACCGTTGCGACATCTATTCGAAAGAATGCTGCCCGCCGATTTGCCGCTCGAAACGAGTCTGGAGACGCAGCCGGATTTTCATTGCGGGCTGATGAGCCTGCCGCTGCGGCTTGGTATTGTCGACGCAACGGGGTGGGGCGCGCCGTACTTGAGCGCTGATCCTGCTCTTGAGCAGACATGGCGTGAGCGAGTCGAAGCGCACACGGCGGGTAAGCGCGGCAATCGCAAGGTCGGTCTGGTGTGGAACGGCAATCCGGACCATATCCGCGATATGCGGCGTTCGGTGCCGGCCGAGCAAATCGAACCGCTGTTGAATGTAGCCGGTGTGACCTATTTCGCTGTGTCGCCGGGGCGCGGAGAGACGGTCGCGCAGTGGCGGGCCAAGGGTCTCGACGTCGTCGATCTAACGCATCATTTTCAATCAGGCTTCGACGATGTCGCAGCGTTGCTTGCGAATCTGGATCTGGTCGTCACGATCGATAGCGGGCCCGCGCATCTTGCGGGGGCGCTCGGCGTGCCGACCTGTTTGATGATCGACCACGTGTCCGCCTGGTTCTGGGGCGATGGATCGCCGGAGACGGCCTGGTACGATTCGATCGAGTTAGTTCGACAGCCGCATGTCGGCGACTGGGCGCCGGTGGTGGCGAAGGTGCGAGAGCGGATTGAAGCGGTGGGGCGGGGTTGAGTTTGCTTGCCTTCACAGAGCGCCCGCTTTCAGAAGCAGGCGCTGCGAAGGCAAGTGAAGCATCGATTACATGTTCGGATAGTTTGGACCGCCGCCACCTTCAGGCGTGACCCACACGATGTTCTGCGTCGGATCCTTGATATCGCAGGTCTTGCAGTGCACGCAGTTCTGCGCGTTGATCACGAGGCGTTCGCTGCCGTCGTCGTTCTTCACGAACTCATAAACCGCAGCGGGGCAATAGCGCGACTCCGGCCCGGCATAGGTCTGCCAGTTCACATTCACCGGCACGGACGGATCTTTCAGCGTCAGGTGAGCCGGCTGATTCTCTTCGTGATTCGTGTTCGAGATGAACACGGAAGACAACCGGTCGAACGTGAGCTTGCCATCGGGCTTCGGATACACGATCGGCTTGCATTGGGACGCAGGTTTCAGCATCTCGTGATCCCAATGCTGGTGATGCAGCGTCCACGGTACATTGCCGCCCAGCAGCTTCTGCTCGATGCCCACCATCAGCGTGCCGAGGTACAGGCCCTTGCTCATCCACTGCTTGAAGTTACGCGCGCGGTGCAGTTCGGTGTGCAGCCACGAAGTCTTGAAACTCTCCGGATACGCGGTGAGTTCATCGCTGGTGCGACCTGCCTGCACGGCTTCAAAAGCAGCTTCGGCAGCCAGCATGCCGGTCTTGATCGCGGCATGCGAGCCCTTGATCCGCGACGCATTCAGGAAACCCGCATCGTCGCCGACCAGCGCGCCGCCCGGGAACACCAGCTTTGGCAGCGACATCAGGCCGCCGGCCGTGATCGCGCGTGCGCCGTACGACACACGTTTGCCACCTTCGAGCACCGCGCGAATCGCCGGATGCGTCTTGTAGCGCTGGAATTCCTCGAACGGCGACAGATACGGGTTCGTGTAGCCGAGGCCGACTACAAAGCCCACCACCACCTGGTTGTTGTCCATGTGATACAGGAATGAGCCGCCGTAAGTATCGTTCTCCAGCGGCCAGCCGGCGGTGTGCATCACCAGACCGGGCTTGTGCTTCGAAGGATCGATTTCCCACAGTTCCTTGATGCCGATCCCGTAGACCTGAGGATCGGCGCCTTCGCGCAGCTTGAATTTATCGTTCAGCTGACGGCCCAGGTGCCCACGCGCGCCTTCGCAGAAGAGCGTGTACTTCGCGTGCAGTTCCATGCCGAGCTGGAAGTTCTCGGTCGGCTCGCCGTCCTTGCCGATGCCGAGGTTGCCGGTCGCGACGCCTTTGACCGAACCATCGTCGTTATACAGAATCTCCGCCGCCGGAAAGCCCGGGAAGATTTCCACGCCCAGCGCTTCGGCCTGCTGACCCAGCCAGCGCGTGACATTCGCGAGGCTGATCACGTAATTGCCGTGATTCTTGAAATTGTCCGGCAACGCCCAGGTCGGCACGCTCTTTGAGCCGGTTTCGGTCAGGAACAGGAATTTGTCTTCGGTCACGTCCACCGTCAGCGGCGCGCCTTTTTCTTTCCAGTCCGGAATCAGTTCGGTGATCGCGCGCGGATCCATCACCGCGCCCGAGAGAATATGCGCCCCGATCTCCGAGCCTTTTTCCAGTACGCACACGCCAAGCTCGACGCCTTTTTCCGCTGCCAGCTGCTTCAGGCGGATCGCTGCGGACAGGCCGGCCGGGCCTCCACCGACGATCACGACGTCGTATTCCATCGACTCGCGTGGACCGTATTGCTCAATGAGACTTGCGGGGGTCATTGATGCTCCTCTTACCGTTAGAATGCTTTTTTCGGGTTCGTATTGTGGGCGATGCACACCCGCACTGCAACCAGATGAGCAGAGATTAGCACGATCGTTCTATTTCTATGATACGGTATGACCCGTAGTGACGGTCTTACCGCACCCGTCAACCGCAGCCGTAACAACAACCGAACAAGGAACGACAATGGGCCGTTCGATCAATCTGGAAGGCAAGGTCGCGCTGATTACCGGCGCCTCAAGCGGGTTGGGAAAGCGCTTTGCTCAAGTGTTGTCGCAGGCGGGCGCCAAGGTCGTGCTGGCGAGCCGGCGGACCGAGCGTCTGAAGGAGTTGCGCGCCGAGATCGAGGCCTCCGGCGGCGCGGCGCACGTCGTTTCGCTCGACGTGACCGACTACCAGAGCATCAAGTCGGCGGTCGCCCATGCGGAGACCGAGGCCGGCACGATCGATATTCTGGTGAACAATTCGGGCGTGTCGACCACGCAGAAGCTCTCGGAAGTCACGCCCGCCGACTTCGAATATGTGTTCGATACCAACACGCGCGGCGCGTTCTTCGTCGCTCAGGAAGTCGCCAAGCGCATGATCATGCGCGGCAACGGCGCGCAGAAGCCGTCGTACCGCATCATCAACATCGCGTCGATGGCGGGTTTGCGCGTGCTGCCGCAGATCGGCCTGTATTCGATCAGCAAGGCGGCTGTCGTGCATATGACGAAAGCCATGGCGCTGGAGTGGGGCAAGCACGGCATCAACGTGAACGCGATCTGCCCGGGCTATATCGACACGGAGATCAATCACCATCACTGGTCGACGGAGCAAGGGCAGAAGCTCGTGTCGATGCTGCCGCGTCACCGCGTCGGCAAACCGGAAGATCTGGACGGGCTCCTGCTGCTGCTGGCGGCGGACGAATCGCAGTTCATCAACGGCTCGGTGATTGCCGCCGACGACGGCTTCGGGCTCTCCTGAACGCAAGACGGCGCGGCCGGCGCTCGTGCTTGCAGGTCGCGAGGGCCCGGATTTGCGTCCGTTCGAAGAAACTGTTTTACAACCTCGGGCCTTTGTCTCTTTGAGGGCGCGCGCTATGTTGTTGCCTGTCTCTACGCCGGTCCGCGCGCCGGCTTCAACCTGATTTCAACCCGTTAAAGAAGTACGATGAGCGATTTTCACGCAGTTTTCGAGATGTCGATGCCGATCCGCTGGGGCGACATGGACGCCTTCGGCCATGTGAACAACACGGTCTATTTCCGCTACATGGAGCAGGTGCGGATTTCCTGGTTCGAACAGCTGGGCCTGGCCGGTAACAACGCCGACGGCCAGGGTCCGGTGATCGTCAATGCGTCGATGGAGTTTCTCAAGCAACTGCATTATCCCGGCGACGTGATCGGCCGGATGACGGTGGCCACGCCCGGCCGCAGCAGCTTTGACACGGGTTTCGAACTCGTGCGCGCGGACGATCCGAATACCGTCTATGCACGCGGCGCCGCGCGCTGCGTCTGGATCGATTACGCGGCGGGCAAGTCGGTGCCGGTGCCGGACCTGCTGCGCGAAACTATCGAGCGGGCGGCGCTGGTCAAGGTGGCGTAATAGCCGGCCCTCAGCCGATTTTCGTGGCGAACTGGCGGCGTTCGCTAACGTCGCCGTGCATTGCCGCTTGCCTTTGAGGTGGCCTGCTAAAGGCGCGACTCAGCGTCGCGCGAACCAGCGTCCCGACACACGCGCCGCTGCTTCAATGCCCGAGCAGGCGCTGCAACAGTTCCGTCGCGTTACCCGTATCGTATTTGCGCATTAGCCGCGCCCGGTAGACATCGACGGTGCGCGGGCTGATATCCAGCACCCGGCCGATCTGCTTGCTGGTCTTTCCCGTCACCAGTTGCGCGGCGATTTCGCGTTCGCGCGGTGTCAGCTCGACCGCCACGCGCCGTGTCGCGCTCAAGTCCTCGAAGGTCCAGACGCCCGCCGCATGCGGGTCGGCGCGTTCCTGCGCGCGGCCCGTCACGTGGCACCAGAACAATTCCCCGTTGGCCCGCTTCATGATGCGGTCGTCCGCGTAGCTGCCGTGCGCCGTCATGATGGGCGGAATCCGCGCGCCGATCCGCTCGAATTCGTCTGTGGACGGATACAGCACCTGGAACGACTGGCCGAGCAGCGACTCTCGCGTGCAGCCGAATATGGACGCAAGCTCGTCATTGCAGTCTTCGATAGTTCGTTCGCGCGACAGGACGAGTCCGATTGGAGCGAGCTGGAACGCGGTTTGATAATCCAGTGCGGGCATGAATTGGCGGCAAGTACTTATGTATTTTTGCGTATTGTGCCGCATGGCGCGCCCAGCGTACTCTTTCGAGCACATGACAACGCGGCGAAGCCGTCCGCGGCGGGCTTTGTACTACGCGCAGCGAAATCGGGGCGCGGCCCGCCGGGGATGACTAGAATGACGTGTCGGGCTCGAGCCCGCGCAACGTCGTATCAGCCGCAACGATCCGAATTCGGGTTTCCATAAAGGAAGGGACATACTGATGAACAAGGTCTATCCAGGCGCCGCCGAGGCGCTGAAAGACATCGTCAAGGACGGGCAGACGTTTGCCGTCGGCGGCTTCGGGCTGTGCGGCATTCCGGAGGCGCTGATCGGCGCACTGCGCGATTCGAAGGTGCAGGGCATCACCTGCATCAGCAACAATGCGGGCGTCGACGGTTTCGGCCTCGGTCTGCTGCTCGAAACGCGCCAGGTCAAGAAGATGATCTCGTCGTATGTCGGCGAGAACAAGGAGTTCGAACGCCAGTATCTGGCCGGCGAACTCGAACTCGAATTCACGCCGCAAGGCACGCTCGCCGAGAAGCTGCGCGCGGGCGGCTCGGGCATCCCGGCGTTTTTCACCAATACCGGCTACGGCACGCTGATCGCCGAAGGCAAGGAAACCCGCCAGTTCGGCGAAAACCACTACGTGCTGGAACACTCGCTGACGGCCGACGTCGCTTTGGTGAAGGCGTGGAAGGCCGACAAGTCGGGCAACCTGATCTACCGCCGCACCGCGCGCAATTTCAACCCGATGTGCGCGATGGCCGGCAAGATCACCGTCGCGGAAGTCGAAGAGATCGTCGAAGTGGGCGAACTCGATCCGGACGCGATCCATACGCCTGGCATTTTCGTGCAGCGCATTGTGCTCAATGCGAATCCGGAAAAACGCATTGAACAACGCATTGTCCGCGCGAAAGGAGACTGATCATGGCATGGACTCGTGACGAAATGGCCGCACGCGCGGCGAAAGAATTGCAGGACGGTTTCTACGTGAACCTCGGCATCGGCTTGCCGACGCTGGTCGCCAATCACGTGCCGGCGGGCGTCGAAGTGTGGCTGCAGTCGGAAAACGGCCTGCTCGGCATCGGCCCATCGCCGACCGAAGAAGAAGTGGACGCAGACCTGATCAACGCGGGCAAGCAGACGGTGACCACGCTGCCGGGTTCGTCGATTTTTTCGTCGGCGGATTCGTTCGCGATGATTCGCGGCGGCCACATCAATCTGGCGATTCTCGGCGCGATGCAGATCAGCAAGAAGGGCGATCTGGCCAACTGGATGATCCCGGGCAAGATGATCAAGGGCATGGGCGGCGCGATGGATCTGGTCGCGGGCGTCAAGCGCGTGGTCGTGCTGATGGAGCACGTCGCGAAGGGCGATCAGCACAAGATCCTCGACGAATGCACGCTGCCGCTCACGGGCGTGGGCGTGGTCGACCAGATCATCACCGACCTTGGCGTGATCGAAGTCACGGACAACGGGCTGAAGGTGACCGAACTGGCGCCGGGCGTGAGCGTCGAGGAAATCAAGGCCAAGACGGGCGCGCCGCTCGATGTGAGCGCGGTTAGCTGAATGGCGCGCGGCGAGGCCGTCTGAAGCGGTTTGAGGCTTGTTGAGGCCGCTGTGCGGCCGGATGCGGCTGGTGTGAGCAGCAGGCGGCCGCGAGGCGGTTCCCAGGCGGGCGAGGCGTGAGTCTCGCCCGTTTTGTTTTGTGCGCCGGACATTCGTTTCGAGCCGTCCTATGCCATCCGGCCGACTCTTGCCGCTCGGCAAAGCGGTTTACAATCGTTTGAAGATTGAACGCATATCTGTCCCTGCCGTGCCCAGGCCGAACTCGCAGCGCTTTTGCAAGGAACCCAGATGACCGCAACCACGTTCGCTTCCATCACCGGACGGCTTGCGCCGCGCCAACGTTATGTGCAGTGCGCGAGCGCCGGTGGCTTGCACCGCATCGCTTATACCGAGTGGGGCGACCCGGCCAATCCGCGCGTGCTGTTGTGCGTGCACGGCTTGACCCGTTCAGGGCGCGATTTCGACCGGCTCGCGGAGGAATTCGCGGGCACTTACCGCGTGGTGTGCCCGGATGTCGCGGGGCGGGGCTTGTCATCGTGGCTTGCCAACCCCAACTTTTATACGGTGCCGCAATACGTCGCCGACATGGTCACGCTGATCGCGCGCCTGAATGTCGAGACGGTCGACTGGTTCGGCACGTCCATGGGCGGCTTGATTGGGCTTGGACTTGCCGGGTTGCCCGAAACGCCGATCCGCAAAATGTTGCTGAACGATGTGGGTCCGCATCTGGAGCCGGCTGCGGTACAACGCATCGGAGAGTATCTCGGCAAGCCCGTGCAGTTTGAAACGCTGCAGCAAGGTATCGACTACGCGGCCTTGCTCGCGCAGACTTTTGGTCCGCTCACACCTGACGACTGGCGCGAAATCAACACCCCGCTTCTGCACGAACAGGACGGCAAGTGGCTGTTCCGTTACGACCCGCGGATCGCGCAGCCCTTTACGGCAACCACCGAGGAAGCGGCCAAGCTCGGCGAGGCCGCGCTGTGGCATTCGCTGGCCTCGTTTCAAGGGCCGGTGCTGGTGGTGCGTGGCGAGCTGTCCGATCTGCTCTCGCGTGAAACCGTTGCGAAGATGGTCGAGACCGGGCGTGCGGTGTCGAGCGCGGAAATCGCCGGTGTCGGACACGCGCCGGCGTTTCTGTCGGCCGATCAGATCGACATCGCGAGGCAGTTCTTTATCGGACCGGCCGCCGACGCGTCATAATATGCAGTTCCGCGCGGCGTCCTCGACGAGGCGCGATGCGCAACGCATCTCCGATCAATTTTCAAACCAACTCAGGATTCGCCATGGCAGTCATTCGTCACCACGTCGGTAAGCGCCTCTCGGAAATCGCCGTGCATAACGGCACCGTGTACCTCGCGGGCCAGATCGCCGAAGACGCGGATCAGGACATCACGGGTCAGACGCGCGAAGTGCTCGGCCACATCGACCGTCTGCTGGGCGAGGTGAATAGCGACAAGTCGCACTTGCTGTCGGTGCAGATCTACATCTCGGACATGGTGCACTTCGCCGGCATGAACGCGGTGTGGGACGAGTGGGTTGCGCAAGGCGCCACGCCGCCGCGCGCAACCGTGGAAGCAAAGCTCGCCAATCCGAAGTGCCTGGTCGAAATCTGTGTAGTCGCTGCGCAGCGCGCGTAAGCTGGGCACGTGCAGTTGAAATTCCGTTGAATCGTCTGGCCCGGTGGGCCGTCGCACCATGAATACTGAAACCGTTACGAACGCGCCGAACCCTCTTCCTTCTTTCGATGAAGCGATGGCGTTCGTGCGCGAACATGCGGGCGACGTGCGGCTGTCGTCGGGCGAAATGCTGGCGGATCACGCGGCGGGCACGGCGTCGATCATGCGCAAGCTCAATGTCGATCCGCCGGCGGTGCTGGCGGCGGCGCTGTTTGCATTGACGCCGCATCTGCAGGACCCGGAGCGCCTGATCGCCGACAACTTCGGCGAAGAAGTCGCGCAACTGGTCGGCGACGTGCGCAAGTTGCTGCGCCTTGGCACGGTGAGCATGCGGGCCGCGCAGAACGCCATGCCTGAAGCCGGGCGCGATGCGCAGACCGCGCGCCGCGCGCAGGTCGAGGCGCTGCGCAAGATGCTGCTCGCGTTCGCGCAGGATATTCGGGTGGTGCTGATCCGGCTCGCATCGCGCCTGCAATCGCTGCGTTACTACGCGGCGGCGAAAATCACGCCTTCACCGGACGTGGCGCGCGAGACGCTCGATATCTATGCGCCGCTCGCCAACCGTCTCGGGATCTGGCAACTGAAGTGGGAGCTCGAGGATCTCGCGCTGCGCTTCGAAGAGCCGGTCACGTATAAGCGCATCGCCAAACTGCTCGACGAAAAACGCGTTGAGCGCGAGAGCTATGTCGCGCAGGCTATCGAACGCCTGCAAAAGGAATTGGCCGCGGCGCATATTCGCGCGGAAGTGAGCGGTCGGCCAAAACACATTTACAGCATCTGGCGCAAGATGCGCGGCAAGGAACTGGATTTCGCCGAGCTGTACGACGTGCGCGCATTTCGTGTGATCGTGCCGGACATCAAGGATTGCTACACGGTGCTCGGCATCGTGCACAACCTGTGGCAACCGGTGCCGAAAGAGTTCGACGACTACATTTCGCGGCCCAAGCCGAACGGCTACAAGTCGCTGCACACGGTGGTGATCGGCGACGACGGCCGCGCGTTCGAAGTGCAGATCCGTACGCATGAAATGCATCAGTTCGCCGAATACGGCGTGGCCGCGCATTGGCGTTACAAGGAAGCCGGCACGCGCGGCTACGGCGGCCAGTTCGCCGCCAACGAGAAGTACGACGAGAAGATCGCGTGGCTGCGTCAGTTGCTCGCATGGAAAGATGAAGTCTCCGAAGGCGAGCACGGTGAGAAGCGCGCGTCGCAGCCGTGGGAACAACTGCGCCAGGCCACGCTCGACGACGACCACATCTATGTGCTGACGCCGCAGGCGCGGGTGATTCCGTTGCCGCACGGCGCCACGCCTGTCGATTTCGCGTACCACTTGCATAGCGAGTTGGGGCACCGTTGCCGCGGCGCGCGCGTCGACGGCGCGATGGTGCCGTTGAACACGCCTTTGCAAAACGGTCAGACGGTGGAGATCGTCGCGGTGAAGGAGGGCGGGCCGTCGCGCGACTGGCTTAACCCGCAACTCGGCTATCTGCAAAGTCCGCGCGCGCGGCAGAAGGTGCGCGCGTGGTTCAATGCGGTCGAAGTGCAGGAACATATCGCGAGCGGCCGCGCGATGGTCGAGAAGACCTTGCAGCGCGAGGGCAAGACGTCGGTCAATCTGGATCAGCTCGCGGCCAAGCTTGGCTTCAAGACTACCGACGATTTGTTCTCCGTGGTGGGCAAGGAAGAATTCAGCTTGCGGCTCGTCGAGCAGGCGCTGCACGATGCGCCGCCGCCTGAGCCGGTGGTCGAAGCGCCGGAGCAATTCGAGAAGCGCAGTAGTGGCGCGAGCGTGGCGCGCGGCGCGTCCACTGGTGTGTTGGTGGTCGGTGTCGATGCGTTGCTCACGCAACTCGCGCGCTGCTGCCGGCCCGCGCCGCCTGACGATATCTGCGGCTTCGTTACGCGCGGCAAAGGCATGTCGATTCATCGCAGCGATTGCCCGACGTTCCTGCGCATGGCCGATCGCGCGCCGGAGCGCGTGTTGCAAACGGCGTGGTCGGCGGAGGTGATGAGCGGCCGCGGGCAGTCGGTCTATCCGGTCGATCTCTCGATCGATGCAACGGATCGGCAGGGCTTGCTGCGCGATATTTCCGAAGTGTTCGCGCGCGAGAAGATGAACGTGATCGGCGTGAAAACGCAGACGCGCCGTAACGCTGCGTTCATGCAATTTACCGTCGAGGTGTCGAGCGCGGCGCAGATTCAGCGCGCGTGCACGTTGCTCGGCGAAGTCACGGGCGTGGTGCGCGCTTCACGCAGGAGTTGACGAGTGTGCGGCGCACGCATGGCCAATTGACGTATCCGCTGGTGGATGCACGAGCGCGTGAGTAGAAATTTAAAGTCGGTGCATAAAAGTACTTGCCAAGCAGTGTGGCGCTCCATATAATCTCGTTTCTTCAGGCTCGTAGCTCAGCTGGTTAGAGCACCACCTTGACATGGTGGGGGTCGTTGGTTCGAGTCCAATCGAGCCTACCAACGAAAGAGAAATTCCGGCTTTGCCGGGGTTTCGCAAGCTGCAGTAAGCGCCTTTGGCGCAAAAGGCGAATACGGTTATGACACCGCGAACGTTGACCGAGACTACTTCGGAGCGACGCTAGTCGAGGACCACTTTCGCCACTGTAGTTAGCAGGAAATGTGAATGCGGCCCGCTCGAAAGCGGGGCCGCATTTTTTTTGTTTTTTTGACCTGGTTGTATGTGCCACCGCCGGTCGGCACCTCGGAGAACGCAATGGTTTCGATACGTCTGCCTGACGGTTCTGTTCGACAGTACGAGCATCCGGTGACCGTCGCCGAAGTGGCCGCCTCGATCGGCCCCGGCCTCGCGAAAGCCGCGCTTGGCGGCAAGATCGACGGTGAACTGGTCGATACATCTACGCTGATCGATCACGACGTGGCGTTGGCCATCGTCACCGAGAAAGACGCGGACGGTCTCGATATCATCCGTCACTCCACCGCGCACTTGCTCGCATACGCGGTGAAGGATCTCTACCCGGAAGCGCAGGTCACCATCGGCCCGGTCATCGACAACGGTTTCTACTACGACTTCGCATACAACCGTCCCTTCACGCCGGAAGATCTCGAGAAGATCGAAAAGCGCATGCAGGAACTCGCGAAGAAAGACGAACCCGTTTCGCGCCGCGTAGTGTCGCGCGACGAAGCGGTGGACTACTTCAAGAGCATCGGCGAAAAGTACAAGGCCGAGATCATCGAATCGATTCCCGCTACCGACGACATCAAGCTGTACTCGCATGGCAGCTTCACCGATCTGTGCCGCGGTCCGCACGTGCCGTCCACCGGCAAGCTGAAAGTATTCAAGCTGATGAAGGTCGCGGGGGCCTACTGGCGCGGCGATTCGAAGAACGAACAATTGCAGCGCATCTACGGTACGGCCTGGACGAAGAAGGAAGACCAGGAAGCGTATCTGCACATGCTCGAAGAAGCGGAGAAGCGCGATCACCGCAAGCTCGGCAAGCAACTCGATCTGTTCCACATGCAGGACGAGTCGCCGGGCATGGTGTTCTGGCATCCGCGCGGCTGGACGCTGTGGCAGCAGGTCGAGCAGTACATGCGCCGTCGCGTGAACGACGCGGGTTACCTCGAAATCAAGACGCCCATGATCATGGACCGTTCGCTTTGGGAAGCATCGGGCCATTGGCAGAACTATCGTGAAAACATGTTCACGACGGAATCGGAAAAGCGCGACTACGCGATCAAGCCGATGAACTGCCCTGGTCACGTGCAGGTGTTCAATCACGGTCTGCGCTCGTACCGCGATCTGCCGTTGCGTTACGCCGAGTTTGGTTCGTGCCACCGCAATGAATCGTCCGGCGCGCTGCACGGTCTGATGCGCGTGCGCGGTTTCGTGCAGGACGACGCGCACATTTTCTGTACCGAAGACCAGTTCATCAGCGAATCGATCGCGTTCAATACGCTGGCGATGAGCGTCTACAAGGATTTTGGCTTCGACAATGTCGAGATCAAGCTATCGCTGCGCCCGGACGCGCGTGCCGGCACGGATGAGACCTGGGATCGCGCGGAGCAGGGTCTGCGCGAGGCGCTGACGGCCTGCGGCGTGACGTGGGAAGAGTTGCCGGGCGAGGGCGCGTTCTACGGCCCGAAGGTCGAATACCACATCAAGGACGCGCTTGGCCGCTCGTGGCAATGCGGTACGCTGCAGCTCGATATGGTGCTGCCGGAGCGTCTGGGCGCGGAATACGTTGCCGAAGACAACAGCCGCCGTCGCCCGATCATGCTGCACCGGGCAATCGTCGGATCAATGGAGCGGTTCCTCGGCATTCTGATCGAGCACCATGCTGGTGCAATGCCCGCATGGCTTGCGCCGATGCAGGTCGTAGTGATGAATATCGCGGAAAGTCAGGCGGAATATGCGCGTTCTTTAGCCCAATCGTTGCAAAAACAAGGGGTTAGAGTAGAGGCGGATTTGCGCAACGAGAAGATTAGCTATAAAATACGCGAGCACACGCTGGAAAAGGTGCCGTACCTGCTTGTGGTCGGCGACAAAGAGCGTGAAGCCCAAACGGTAGCCGTGCGTGCCCGTGGTGGTGTCGATCTGGGTGTGATGCCCCCCGACACCTTCATTGAGCGTCTGCGCCAGGATGTGCAGTCGTTCAATTGAGCCACTTGGCAGCCCGGCTCGTTTTTTTAAATTTTAGAGGAAACGTAACATCGCTACTGATAAGTCTGCGCACCGCATCAACGGTGAAATTACGGCACCCGAGGTGCGTCTGGTCGGCGTCGAGAACGAACCGCTCGGCATCGTGAAACTCGCTGATGCGTTCCGCATGTCGGAACAGCAAGACGTGGATCTGGTCGAAATCGCTCCGCAAGCGGTTCCGCCGGTTTGCCGCTTGATGGACTACGGCAAGTTCAAGTACTCGGAAGCGAAGAAGCAACACGAGGCCAAGCTGAAGCAGAAGATCGTCCAGGTCAAGGAAGTCAAATTCCGCCCGGGCACTGATGACGGCGACTACAACGTCAAACTGCGCAACCTCATCCGCTTCCTTGACGACGGCGACAAGACGAAAATCACGTTGCGTTTCCGTGGCCGCGAAATGGCTCACCAGGAAATCGGTATGCGCATGCTCGAGCGCCTGCGCACGGACCTCGACGAAGTCGGTCAGGTCGAGCAGATGCCGAAAATGGAAGGGCGCCAGATGATCATGGTGCTCGCTCCGAAGAAAAAGAAGTAAGCGATCAGCGCTGCGGCGCACCGTGTGGTGCGCGCTCTGGTTGTGAGTGAAGTTTGAAACGATGCGGCGCCGGGTGTCCGGTGCCGCCTCAGCAGGTTTCGGAACGACGCGTGTACAATGCGCGTCGCTTCCCGAAAAGCGGCTGCCGGCAGTTCAGGCGGTCTGCATACCAAGTGGAGTGGGTTTCGAAGGGCGGGTAATGGCCAATGGCTGACCGCACACCCATATCCATCTAATAATGGAGTTGTCATGCCGAAGATGAAGACCAAGAAGAGTGCTGCAAAGCGCTTCGTGGTGCGTCCGGGCGGTACCGTCAAGCGCGGTCAAGCCTTCAAGCGCCACATTCTTACCAAGAAGACCACCAAGAACAAACGCCATTTGCGCGGTTCGACGGCAGTTCATGATGCAGATATGAACTCCGTGCGCGCAATGCTGCCGTTCGCTTAACCCTTAACCGAAACTCATAGGAGCAAGACATGCCTCGAGTAAAACGTGGGGTTACCGCACGGGCCCGTCACAAGAAGATCATCAAGCTGGCCAAGGGTTACCGCGGCCGTCGCAATAACGTCTATCGCATCGCCAAGCAGGCGGTCATGCGCGCAGGCCAATACGCCTACCGCGATCGCCGCAACAAGAAGCGTGTGTTCCGTGCATTGTGGATCACGCGTATCAACGCGGCGGTGCGTCAGCACGACATGACGTACAGCGTGTTCATCAACGGCCTGAAGAAGGCTTCGATCGAACTCGACCGCAAGGTGCTGGCCGACATGGCTGTGTTCGACAAGGCTGCTTTTGCTGCGATCGTTCAGCAGGTGAAAGCCGCCGTTGCAGCCTGATTGCGCTTCTGGCAATTAATACTGCGTGGTTCGTTGCAGCGAAGATCCGGTAGTCTCGGTGACGCTGCAGCAAAAACGGGGCTCCTCACCGAGCCCCGTTTTTGTTGGTAGAACCAGTTTTGCTTCGATTGAACACTGACGTTGAAATGATGGGATCAATGGATCTGGACCAGATTGTCGCCGACGCGCAAAAAGCCTTCGCAGAAGCCTCCGACGTCACCACCCTCGAGAACGAGAAAGCGCGCTTTCTCGGCAAATCGGGTGCGCTGACCGAACTGTTGAAGGGCCTTGGCAAACTCGACCCCGAAACGCGCAAGACCGAAGGCGCACGGATCAACCTCGTCAAGCAACAAGTGGAAGCCGCGTTGACGGCCCGCCGTCAGGCGCTGGCCGACGTGCTGCTGAACCAGCGCCTCGCGGCTGAAGCCATCGACGTCACGCTGCCGGGCCGCGGCATCGGCGCAGGCAGTCTGCACCCGGTGATGCGCACGTGGGAGCGCGTCGAACAGATTTTCCGTACGATCGGATTCGACGTGGCCGACGGCCCCGAAATCGAAACCGACTGGTACAACTTCACCTCGCTGAACAGCCCGGAAAATCATCCGGCGCGTTCCATGCAGGACACCTTCTACGTCGACGGCAAAGATGCCGACGGCCGCCAACTGCTGCTGCGCACGCACACCAGCCCGATGCAGGTTCGCTATGCGCGCACCAACACGCCGCCTATCAAGGTGATCGTGCCGGGCCGCACGTACCGTGTGGACAGCGACGCGACGCATTCGCCAATGTTCAACCAGGTTGAAGGCCTGTGGATCGACGAGAACATCAGCTTCGCGGACCTGAAGGGCGTCTACACCGACTTTCTCAAGAAATTCTTCGAGCGCGACGACATTCTCGTGCGCTTCCGTCCGTCGTATTTTCCGTTCACCGAACCGTCGGCCGAGATCGACATGTTGTTCGAAACGGGCAAGAACGCCGGCAAATGGCTCGAAATTTCGGGCTCGGGCCAGGTTCATCCCACGGTGATCCGCAACATGGGCCTCGACCCGGAGCGTTACATCGGCTTTGCTTTCGGCAGCGGCCTCGAGCGGCTCACCATGTTGCGTTATGGCGTGCAAGACCTGCGTCTGTTCTTCGAAAACGACCTGCGTTTCCTGCGTCAATTCGCCTGAACCGGCGCGTACGAACGCGACAAGCATAGAGCGCGGCAAGGCACACAGTGCTTGCCGCGTGCAGCGTCCCCGGCAGTGTCCGATGAGTGGCATCGCATGAACATCGCGCCGAGTCAAAACATTGCCGGACGTGGACCTAACCTGATCAGAACGTACACAGAACCATGCAATTCCCGGAATCCTGGCTGAGAACCTTTGTCGATCCGCAACTGACAACCGACGAACTGTCGCACGCGTTGACGATGGCCGGTCTCGAAGTCGAAGACCTGCGGCCGGCCGCGCCGCCGACCTCGAAGATCGTCGTCGGCCAGGTGCTGGAAGTCGTCAAGCACCCGGACGCGGACAAGCTCAACGTGTGTCAGGTCGACGCCGGCACGGGCGCGACGCTGAACATCGTGTGCGGTGCGCCGAACGTGGCGCCCGGCATCAAGGTGCCGGTCGCGCTGGTGGGCGCGCAACTGCCGCCCGCTGAAGAAGGCGGCGCGCCTTTCGCGATCAAGCTCTCGAAGCTGCGCGGCGTGGAAAGCCAGGGCATGCTGTGCTCGGCACGCGAACTGAAGCTCTCCGAAGATCATAGCGGCCTGCTGATCCTGCCGGAAGATACGCCGATCGGCCAGGACATCCGCGAAACGCTCAATCTCGACGACGCCGTGTTCGAGATCAAGCTGACGCCGAACAAGGCGGATTGCCTGTCGGTGTTCGGCGTGGCGCGCGAGACCTCGGCGATCACCGGCGCGCCGCTGCACCCGCTCGTGATCAAGCCGGTTGAAGTGAAGCTCAACGAGACGCTGCCCGTCAAAATCTCGGCGCCGGATCTGTGCGGCCGTTTCTCGGGCCGCGTGATTCGCGGCGTGAACGCGCGCGCCAAGTCGCCGCAGTGGATGGTCGAGCGTCTGGAGCGTTCGGGCCAGCGCAGCATCTCCGCGCTGGTCGATATCTCGAACTATGTGATGCTCGAACTGGGCCGTCCGTCGCACGTGTTCGATCTGGACAAGATCCACGGCGGCATGGACGTGCGTTGGGGCCGCACGGGCGAGACGCTCAAGCTGCTGAACGGCAACACCGTCGAACTGGATGAAACGGTCGGCGTGATCGCCGACGAGCAGCACATCGAAAGTCTCGCGGGCATCATGGGCGGCGACAGCACGGCCGTCACGCTCGACACCACCAACATCTATCTCGAAGCCGCCTTCTGGTGGCCCGACAGCATTCGTGGCCGCTCGCGCAAGTACAACTTCTCGACCGATGCAGGCCATCGCTTCGAACGCGGCGTCGACTATGCGACCACCGTCGAGCATATCGAACGCATCACGCAACTGATCCTCGACATTTGCGGCGGCGCAGCCGGCCCGGTCGACGATCAGATCGTCAACGTGCCGAAGCGCGAGCCCGTGAAGATGCGTGTTTCGCGTGCGAACCGCATCATCGGCATCAAGATCGACGCGGACGAAATCGCGCAGATTTTCACGCGCCTCGGCCTGTCGTTCGAGCGCAGTGAAGACACGTTCTCGGTGATGCCGCCGTCGTATCGCTTCGATATCGAAATCGAAGAAGACCTGATCGAAGAAGTGGCGCGCATCTACGGCTTCGAAAGAATTCCGGCGCGTCCGCCGGTCGCGACCAGCGAAATGCGCGCGACCAATGAGACGCAGCGTTCGATCCACGAGCTCCGTCACGCGCTCGCGGCGCGCGACTACGCGGAGACGGTGAACTTCAGTTTCGTCGACGCCGAGTGGGAACAGGACTTCGCCGGCAACGACAAGCCGGTACGTCTGCTGAATCCGATTGCAAGCCACTTGTCGGTGATGCGCACGACTCTGTTCGGCAGCCTGATCCACGTGCTGCGTACGAATCTGAACCGTCGCACGGCGGATCGCGTACGCGTGTTCGAAGCCGGCCGCGTGTTCCTGCACGATCCGTCGATCAAGGCCGGTGAGCTCACGGTCGAAGGCTTCGCGCAGCCGAAGATGATCGGCGTCCTCGCGTACGGTCCCGCGCTCGAAGAGCAGTGGGGCGCGGCGACGCGCACGGTCGACTACTTCGACGTGAAGGGCGACCTGGAAGCCGTGCTGGCGCCGGCCGTCGCCCGCTTCGTCAAAGCGGAACATCCGGCGTTGCATCCGGGACGTAGCGCGCGTATCGAACTGAATGGCCGCGCAGTCGGCTGGATTGGCGAATTGCATCCGCGCTGGATGCAAAAATATGATTTACCGCATGCACCGATTCTGTTTGAAATCGAAGCGGAAGCATTAATGCAGCGCGTATTGCCCATTCCGTCTGAAGTGTCTAAATTTCAGCCGGTGCGTCGTGATATTGCGGTCGTCGTCGATCAGAAAATCGAGGTCCAGGCACTGCTGGACGAGCTCCAGAAGGCCCAGTCCGAACCCGCCTGCAAGACGGTTCAGAAGGTTGTGCTTTTCGACGAATTCCGTCCAAAATCAAACACTTCCGGTGGTCTGGGCGCTCACGAGAAAAGCCTTGCGTTCCGTGTGACCTTGCAAGATACTGGCGGAACCCTTCAGGATGAAACGGTCGATCTGGCTATTCATACTCTGGTGGAACGTCTGGCTCGAGTATATGGCGCACGGTTGCGCGGATAACCCGCATTTAACAATTGCACGGCTGTATCCGCATCCATTGTTTTCCGCTTGGCGCGCCATTTGATAGATATGAATGAAATGAACTCGAGTGATTTCGAAGCCCTTCTTACGGCGCAGCGTAGCGCCATGATGCGCGAAATTCCGACATCATCCGCCGTCGTTTCCACTGAAACGCCGACGCTCACCAAGGCGGAACTTGCTGAGTTGCTGTTCGACAATGTCGGGCTCAACAAGCGGGAAGCGAAAGACATGGTCGAAGCGTTTTTCGAGGTGATCCGCGACGCGCTGGAGAGTGGCGACAGCGTGAAGCTGTCGGGCTTCGGCAACTTCCAGTTGCGCGACAAACCCCAGCGTCCCGGCAGAAACCCGAAGACCGGCGAGGCGATTCCAATCGCCGCGCGTCGCGTTGTAACGTTCCATGCAAGTCAAAAGCTGAAAGCACTGGTTGAGAACGGCGCTGACGCGAGCTTCACGCGCTAATCGACTGGCGCGTTCCTGCGCAACCCACCACGACGGCTAACTGACGATGACAGCGACGATCGAAAAAGTCGTCTTGCCTCCGATTCCGGCGAAGCGTTACTTCACGATTGGTGAGGTCAGCGAACTATGCGGCGTGAAACCGCATGTCTTGCGCTACTGGGAACAGGAGTTCACGCAGTTGAGGCCGGTCAAGCGGCGTGGCAACCGTCGCTACTACCAGCACCACGAGGTGCTGTTGATCCGGCGGATTCGCGAGTTGTTGTACGAGCAGGGCTTCACGATCAACGGCGCGCGCAACCGGCTCGATTCACATGGCGGTGGAGCGCACGGTGCGCCGGGCGATGTGATCGAGGAAGGCGAGGGCGCAGTGGTGCCGGCGGCAACCACAGCTGCCACCACGGTAGACGTCGAGCAGTTGCGTAAGGAATTGCTGCACGTAATCGATTTGTTGGGGCACTAGTCGCCTTTGTTAACAGAAGGCGGTTCTAATCGAATGAAGTGTCTGTTATAATTTTTAGCTGTTCGGGGCGTAGCGCAGCCTGGTAGCGTACCTGCATGGGGTGCAGGTGGTCGGAGGTTCAAATCCTCTCGCCCCGACCAAAGAAATCAATGGGTTACAAGCTTCGGCCTGTAATCCATTTTTCATTTCTGGCTATCGTGTCCGAATAGTGTCCGAAAAATCTGAAACTCGCGGATCGAGCGGCCAACGAAAAAATGCGCACGGTGGGGCGCATTTGTGGCGGTGGCGAACGACGATATTCAACGCGATAAAATGGAAGTCCGTCCACCCGGTACGCGCAAAGGTGAGCGGGTTTGCTTAGCAAACGCCGGTCTCGCTCGCCAGTTGCGCGACGCCTGACCGGTCGCCTACCGTCGGACCCTGCCGCCCCGAAGGGGTTGCCGCAGGCACCGCGATGACGGCGGCGGCGACTTATACTCAGAGGACATGTCGCCTCACAATTCCCCTTCCTTCTGCATCCGCGCAATCGTCGGCTTCACGGATTCCAGCAGTTCGCCGAAGCGGCTTTCGTAAAAGTGCGGCGCGACCTCGCGTTGCGCGACTACGTTCGTGATGTTCTTCGCGAATTTCAAACCATCTTTCGTGACCGCCCAAAATGGCCGGACGCCACTCGGATAGCGCTTTGTCTGAGTGGTCGGACGCGTCCGGCGCATGACGACCCCAGCGGCTTGCAGCACCAAGTAGAACTTAATCGCACCCATTTTCACTTGGTGCTTTTGAAGCAGGGCTGAGAGCGAGGCCGTTTCTTCAGCCGCCCCGGAATTCCAATCGGCTGGTTCGTCGGAAGCTGTGGCGGGCAGAAGCCTGCGACTGACGCCGTACTCATCTGCCAAGCGTTGTGCCGAGAGCAGCCGTGCTGACTGGCTCAAATTGAGCAGCGTCGCCGTCATCGTGACAATGGCCGTTGCCGCCTCGACCGACCCGCGCTGGCTCGGCAGGTGCTTCGCCTTCGGTGCGGCAATCACGGGCGGCGCGGAATAGGAACCAGTCCGGCGAATGCTCGGCAGCACCCGCGATACGACCCAATCTTCGAAGCGCTCGGCGGCGGGCAGCTTCGATTTAAAGACCAAGCGATACAGGTCGCGCTCAGAAACCAGTTTGATGTGTCGAACCTGGCCCGCCATTTCGGCGGGGTAGGTCGTCGCCGCCTTGCAGTGGGCGCGAATAGCCTTGTCCGTATCGGCATAGCCGAGAACTTCCGCCACGTCCTTCGCAACGAACCAGGGCTCGCCGTCGATGACGATGACGCGCACGGCATTCATATCGAACACGAACCCGCGCATGTCGGGGGCGGCATTGTCGCGAACCATCAGCACATCGGTGGCTTGGGCGACTTCATTTTTCGTGAATTGGTCCATGGTGATTCTCTCTGAAAGAGTTTACGCGCCTTCGGTTTCGCGGTGCTCAGGCTCTTTGTCGGCTACAGGACATGGAATGTAGATAAGTCGTACTAAAGGATGGATTGGATCAACCAGCTTGGGATCAGGTCGGCTGTACTGTGTTAATCGGTCGTGCCGTCGTCGGCTGGCGACGCGTTGGCGGCTTTGGAGGTCTGGACATATGCCAAGGGGTCCGCCTTCCATTTCTCAAGCTCAGAGCGCCAAACGCCGCTCCCACGGTCGCAGATTTGAATCAGGCGCGGAAGCTTTCCGGCGCGCGAGCGGCGGCGCACCGTCGCTGGCGTCAGTCCGATTTCCTTCGCTACCTGACGGACAAGAACTATCACGTCAGGGGTTTTGGGATTCAGGTCGATCACGGCTCACTCCGTTTCGTTGGTTGGTAGGCTGATCTTAAAGACCGCTTTTGCAGCTAAAGCGCTGCGTTTTCCTAACTCGTTTCGGGGTATCTGCATTTTTTTCTGCGGCATGGCGGCGCGGAAATCGCACTCTTGTGCATCGGCGCGTGCTGTGCGGAATCCCTTGCTGGCGCGCTTTCCGCCGTTAAATACCTCACGTTGTGACATAGATATGCTGATAATAAGACATTGAATACAAAGGATATTTTCCTGATGGATGGATTGCGTTCAATTGGGGAGCTTGGTTTAATGACGATGCTTTATCAAACCGCAATGGACAAAACGAGATGACCAAGCAGACGAGTTTCAAGGCTGGGCGCGGAACCAAGTGGGATGCTGTCACGGTTGCGAAGCGTGCCGTGGAGAGCTTCGACGCGGAGGCGGCAACCCGTTCCGCTGAACACAAATTTTCGGCGGGCTGCGAGCGCTACAAGGAGTCTAGCGGCATCGATTTCATCGATACTGATTGCCCGAAATTTCGCCACGCGACCCGCACGTTGTGTGAGGCACTTCAGGACGCGCGCCGCGCCAAGTACAACGCCGCGCGTCGCCTTGCAACCGCAGTGCGCAACTACAAACACATCGCCTAAGGGGGAACCAATGAACAAAATGATCTTCGTGGGCTCGTTGGCTAGCGACTCTGATCGCTTCATGGCGATTTACCGGATTCGCTCGCGTGAGCGCAACGAGTTCGAATATCTCGCCGAAGGCCGCAAGTCGTGCCGCGCAGACAAGTCGATCCCGTCAGTAAGCGGCGGCGCTGTAGCCGATATCGATGCGGGCGGTTCGGGTGATGGCGGAACCCCTGCCGCTGCACCGGGTGGTGACGACGATGACGGCGACGGTGGTGAGTCCGACCCCGACGGACGACGCCGCTATCAGAACCGCGCCGGCCGCCGCCATCCCGCCAAAGAAACGCGTCTCCTGTCATCGTCAAACCCGCCACGCTTCCTGCGTCTGCCGGAAGTCATGCGCCGCACGGGTTATGGCCGCTCTAGCATCTATGCCTACGTCCATGCCGGGACCTTCCCAGCGCCGGTAAAGATCGGTGCTCGCGCAATCGCCTGGGTCGAGTCGTCGGTGCTTGATTGGATGGCCGACCGCATCGCTGCTCATTCGGATGCGGCGTGAGCCACCGGCACGGCGGGAAGACGACGTGAACTATTACCCCCACCACATCGGTGACTTCGACCGCGCGACTCGCCATCTGACGCGCATCGAACGATCTGTCTATCGCGACCTAATCGAGGTCTACTACGATACGGAACAGCAACTTACGCTCGACGTTAATGCGCTGTGCCGCAAAGTCATCGCTCGCAGCGAGGATGAGCGCGAGGCCGTTAACCAGATATTGGCCGAGTTTTTCACGAAGACCGCCGTCGGCTGGCATCACTCCCGCTGCGAAAAGGAAATCGCGGTCTACCGCGTGAAGGCTGAAATTGCCAAGGAAAACGGGAAAAAGGGTGGCCGTCCTCGCAAGTCGCATAGCGATGAACCTGGCGCGCCGGGCGACCCGGGGAAAACCAAACCGAAAGTGAACGGAAACCAAGAAAAACCCAGCGGGTTTCAATCCGGTTCCTATCAGGAACCCAGCGGCTACCCAGCGGAAACCGGATCGAAAGCTAACCAACAACCAGTAACCAATAACCAAAAGGTCAAAAGCATTGTCGAGTTGGCACTCGACCAGACTGGTGAGTTGTTCGATGAACACGCAGAGGAAAAACCCGAAGAAGCCGAGTCCGATCCTACGGACGGTCTCGGTGCGCCTTCCGAATCGAAGGCATCAGAATCTGCGGACATCGAGGGTGTCTTCGAGTATTGGCGGAAGTCCATGAATACGCCAAAGTCGAAGCTCGACGACAAGCGCCGTGGCGTCATCCGTCGCGCGCTGAAGGCTGGCTACTCACCGCGCGATCTTTGCCGTGCTATTCAGGGGTGCAGTCTGACGCCGTACAACCAGGGCGATAACGACCGAGGCCAGAAGTACCTCGGCATTCAGGTCTGCCTGAAAGACGCGGATCAGATTGACCGATTCATTGCGAATGCGAAAAGTCCGCCCGCTCCTTCCCCGAAGAGGAATGGCGGCGGCGCGTGGTGGCTGTCCGATGCGTCTGCGCTCGTAATGGCGAACGAAGTCGGCGTTGGTCCGGCGCTTTCCGGCGAATCGAAAGAGACGTGGCACGCCCGCATCCATACGGCTATCGACAACGGCGGCAAGCCGCCTGCGTCGGGTCCGTTGTCAGTTACCCCGATGGGCGTTGCGCAGTCTTGCGGAGAGGTGCGTACCGGCCCGTCTGACCTATCGCGCGGAACAATGGCCGGGGTCAAGGCGCTCCTCAAATCGAAAGGTATCGGAGGCGGGATTGCAACATGACCCGTCGAAGCCCGAATGCAGGCCCGCTGACGGCTTTGCGATGCCTCGCCAATGCGCGGTTCATCCAAGGTGCGTCGAGGCCGATAGAGGACGTTTCACCGCGTCCGGGCAACTCATCAATTTAGGAAAACTAACAACATTTAGGAAAGTAATGAAAGACCACCACAAACCGCCGCCCGGAATCGCGGCAGACCTTCGCCGCCTTCGGCATGCGAGGGCAGTCTTGCACGCCGTCGAGCAGCGCACGCGGGCACACCGCGACGGACGGACCGACAATGCTGCCGATGTGGCAAAACGCCTTGCCGCGAATCATGGCGTCCGCATCGCCGTGGGGAAGTTCATCGACGGCGGCCCGCATGAGTGACCGTTCGAAAAAAATGACACCTCGGTTCGCTAAACGCGCCGCCCGAATGCGCGCCATTTGCGAGCGGCACGGATTGAAGCCACTTGCTGAAGATCGTGTACAGGAAATCTTCGAAGCCCACACGGCAAAGCGCGGCGACGTCTTTCTAACCACGCGCGCGCTGTACGCCGATTGTCGATCCGTTACCGATGCCGCACGGATGCTTGGGATGCGGCGCTCGGCCCTGTTCGAATGGCTTCAAGAGGCGGGATGGCTACATCGGGTTGAAGGCGGCGGCTGGCGCGCCACGCGCAAAGCGGTAGACGCCGAATGGGCTGTGCAACGCGGTCCCGTCGAAAGCTCGTGGCCGCAAATCACACTGGCGGGCGTTCAGGAAATCTCGCGCCGCTTCAACGTTGACGACCCCGACACCTGACCGGCACCGCTCGAATTTTTATACACGTACGCGCGGGCGCGCACGCGTGAGAGCGAATAGCAACCGTTGCGGTGTGCGCCGCCCAGCGTCGCGAGGTTGTGTTTCAACCCCCGCTATTGCAGTCATGTGGCATCGCAGCGGCGGCGCGGATTCGTGTTCCAGGTGGCCCTGACCTGCCCTGGAATTTTCGGACCAGCTCAAACTTGAGAGAATGGCTTCCAACGGAGAAAGGAAGTCATGAAAAAGAGCCGGTTTTCCGACGGGCAGATGGTCACGATCCTGCGTGAGGCAGACAAGGCGCCGGTCGCCGAGGTCGCAAAGAAGCATGGGATCAGCGAGCAGTCGATCTACAACTGGCGCCAGCATTTTGGCGGCCTCGAAGCAGCCGACGTTAAACGGCTCAAGCAGTTGGAGCAGGAGAACGCCAGACTGAAGAAGATACTGGCGGAGCGGGATCTCGAGCTGGACGTAATGAAAGAGATCAACGGAAAAAAGTGGTGAGCGCGCCCGCGCGACGCCAGCAGGCCGCCTACGCGAAAGCGCGGGGCCTGTCTGAGCGACGTGCGTGCGCGCTGATGTCGGTCGCACGGTCGGCGTTGAATTACGAATCGAAGCTTGCTGAACGGGACGCACCGGTGCTTGCCGCAATGAGCATTCTGTCGGCGCAATATCCGCGCTACGGCTACCGTCGCATCCAGATCTTCCTGGGGCGCCAGGGTCACGGGATGTGCGCGGACCGGGCATGGCGGCTGTGGCGCCTGGCAGGCCTGCAGGTGCCGCGCAAGCGCCCGCGCCGGCGGGTGTCGGTTCGTCGCCCACGGCCGCAGCCGGCGACGGCGGCCCGGCACGTCTGGGCATACGACTTCGTATTCGACGCCTGCGCCAACGGCCAGCAACTTAAGTGTCTGACTGTGATCGATGAGTACACACGTGAGTGCCTGGCGCTTGACGTTGCGGGATCGATCCGGTCGAAGCGCGTCATCGAAGTCCTGTCACAACTGGCCAGCGTTCACGGTGCGCCACGCTACCTGCGCTCAGATAACGGCCCGGAATTCGTATCACGGGCCATCCTGAAGTGGGCTGCCGAAAACGGCATGGAAATGGCGCTCAGCGATCCCGGAAAGCCGTGGCAGAACGGCGCGGACGAGAGTTTTAACGGCAAATTCCGTGACGAATGCCTGAGCCTTGAATGGTTTCGGACACGCGCCGAAGCGAAGGTAGTGATCGAGCAGTGGCGGCGCCACTACAATGCGATTCGACCACATTCAAGTCTGGCATACCTGACGCCCGACGAGTTCAAGCAGCAGTATTGTTCAACTGAAGCAACCGAGGCCGTTCCCCAAGACTGAAATGGCCTGAAGAAATCAGGCAGGTCAGTCCCTACGGCGGGCGGCGAACATCTGGCAATCGCCTGGTCTAGGAGCGCGAGGGGTTTAGTAAGGCCAGTAGATCGTCAACCGCATTGACAGCCTGAGTTGCAGTGCTTTTGGCCATAACCTTTCCTTCGTGTATTGCATCGTTTCGGGGTTCCACCACCTGTTGATGAAGGTCAATGTCCGGCAACGAGATAGCGAGTTTGCGCGCAAGTGCAAGCCGCCCTCCAAGTGTCCGGTGCTTACGCTCCTTTAGACACTTTTCGGGGTCGTCGCCAAGCTCGTTACACCGCTTCACGATGGCTTTCGTAAGTACCACTTCTGCTGCGGTGGCCGAATCGATCACCGCCTTACGGTAATCCGCCGTTCGCAGCGCCCGATACGCATCCAGCTGGAGCGAATATTCCAGCGATGGCCGCACATTGGATGAACACAGGCTACATATCTGTTTCAGTTGCGCCAGGTTCAGATATGGGTCTCCGGGCGTGGTGGTGATGGTGACATGAATATTGTCGTCGTAAGCCCAAGCATGTTTGCCGTCTGCATCCCAGTAGAACATGTGCAGTCCAGAAACTTCGCCCGTGACTTCGACAACGCGAGTTCGTCTTTGCTTGGTGATCAACTCCAAAAAATCATTGAATGTTGATCGCCACTGCATGAACGCATCACGGATTTGATTTCCGGTGGACTTCAGTTCCGAATCCGGAACCACGAATTCGAGCAGCACACAGGTAACGTTGGCGTACCCGGCTGGATAACGCGTCGGCCGTCCCCACCAGAAAGGTTCGCTACCGCGTTTCCAGTCTTTCGCTGTCTGGGGGGGGACCAAAGGCATGCTCAGGGGGTCGCTTTCAGTGGGCGACCACTCCGGCAGAGCGGGAAACTCAATGGTCCCCTGCACCCCACCAATAGAAATCACTTCCCGATGTCCTAGCACGTCACGCGCGCATGCGATCGCTTCTTCGAAGCCTACGATCCCGTAGACGGTGCGTGTGGAAGTAGCCAGAGACGGTTTTATGGTCATTGTGATTATGTCGCGTAACGCCGGTAGGCGAGGATTCTACGCGATGCACGAAGCCGGTCATTGGCGACGCGATGGCTACGTGATCGTCGCGCAGCCTCGCCGCAATTTACGGCCCGGCTCATATATCGCTGGCAGGATAGGTCCATTTCAGGAATAGGTGTTCGTTGATCTGGGGCGACCGTTTGGATCACAGCGAGGCCTCACCCACCGAAGACTGAGCGACTGTCATACTATGGGCGCAAGTATGAAGCTCGCTGAGCGAAGCAGATTGCGCATTCCTTGTCGTGCGCTATGTCGAGATTTTCACTTACGTGAACTGCCGCCGACCCTGACGACCTGAATCCATGAGAAAACCCACCACGCGTCCGCCTAAGCCGACGCGTCGCAAGTTGATCCGCCCGACGGACGAAGAAGAAGCCGCAATCCAGCGCGGCATCGCCGCCGACCCGGATAACCCGGAGTGGACCGCCCAGGATTTCGCGCAGGCGCGCCCGTTCGCTCAGGTGATGCGCGAGCGCAGGCCCGCGTCATTCTGGTTTCGGCTCAAGCACTCGCGCAGCGCGCGCCTGCGCGCGAAGTTTGCCGCTGAGTGCAGGCGTGAACCCCTGTCGAGCGTGGGCGACCCGAGCGAAGCCGAGATCATGGATTTTCTGGAAGCCGCCGCCGATACCCGCGACGGGGACCCATGAAAAAGCCCGCCACTCGTCCGTCGAAGCCCACACCTGAGCCGCGCCCGCGACGTTTCACCATCGCCGAAGAAATCGCGATCATGTGGGTAAGCGGTTGATGGTTGGCGGCGAGCCAAAGCTGCGCGAAAGAAGCCCCGCACTTCGCCGCCGTCGTTAAAGAGGCGCGCGAACGAATCGCGGCACAAAGGCATCCGGAATAGGATGGGCGTTACCACGCTTGCCGTGTTCGAACTGATGCACGAGGTTTCAATAACCCTGGCTCTTAGTCCGCGCATTTTCGCCCAGTGCGGGCCATCAAGAGATGGTGTGGCTAGGATTAATCGAATTCCGGTCGAGAGCAGTAATTTGGGTAATGCACGGAAAGCAATCTCTCAACATATTCCGCAGTCCCCTCGTACACCAGTTTTTGAATGGACATATTAGGTAGATTGGTTCTTAGCCAGATCAACTTCAGCTTGAGTTCTTCGGGAAACTGAGTGCTGAAGGGACGTTTAACACGCGGATGGGCTCCTCCCCAAGGAGTCGCATTCTCTGGCGGGGTCACGGCTTCTCCACCGGCTTCACGAACGTCAGATTCGGGACTGAGGTCAAGGTCCTTCTGTCCATCATCCTCCGATTGACCGGAATCTTTCTTAAACATCGGGTATTGCTTCATGGGGTCGGTCGAAGTTGGGGGAACGCCATTATCCACAATTGCCGCGACGAAACAACTAAATAAATCGTGCTTTTTAAAAAGTATTGGTATGCCTATAATTTATATCGCTACCGATATTAAAATCGGGCTCCTTCGTGAAAAAATATCGGGATTACGATGGTATAACATTGAATAGTAGATCAAATCGATTCGGTGCTCAGGCGATTTCCGGGATGGAGCGCGTTTAATGACGGACCACGGCTTGAAAACCAGCGGCGCTCGGTTATACTGCGGTCGTGCCTGAAACAACAGGCAACCTGGATTGGCGTCCAGAATCGAATAGGCGGACAACCGCCGCTTGGCGGTATTTTTTCGTCTGCGCGTCATGTGCTCTCTATGGTCGGGCCTTGACGGGGGAGCGCTCGCGCTCGCCGGTTTCCTATTCGCCGGTACGCCAACCTCGTCTTGCGCCTGGCCACCCCGATTGGCGTCGGGGGCTGGGGTCATCCAACCAGAATAGGAGTCGCCATGCGATCCGTTATCTTCGCTTGCCCCGAGCAAGCCCAATCTCAACTTGAAATCATCCGCGCCGCATTGCGCGCCGCCGCGCTCGCACCGAGCTATCGAGATGCCCTCGACGTGACCGGCGATGCTCTTCGTCGTCTTGCGGAAATCGTCCGAGCGGAGGCGCGCCATGCATAACCAGCCCGACACCCTGTATGGCGAGCATGCGCTTGACACGTTCGAATTCGAGGTCGGCGGCGCGCTTAAGCTGGCAAGCGAGATGGAGCGCGCGCACGCCGTCGCACGCGGCATCGAAGCGACCATTCGGCTCGTGCGCGCAAGTACTGTTCGACGCGATATTGAGCATTCATCCTTCCTTGAACCGGAAGACGAGGACGCCTTGCTTGCGTTAGCGGGACACGCTGCGGGAATGCTGGCCGAGCGCGCCGAGCACTTATCAGACTGGGCTTCTTCTGCCGCTCAGCCCGAACAATGCGCGGGCGAGCTTGCCGACGGCTAAACTAACTCATAGAATTTGGGCATACGGCCAATACGCGTCTTACTCGCAGCCCGCCCGGTGAAAACCGGTGAAAACCGTGCGGGCTTTTGCACGTCCAGCTACCGCAATGGAGTGCAAACATGAGCCGAAGTAGACCCAAAACCCCTATCACGCCGGTGACAACGGCAGTCAGCGAGGCGCAAGACAAGAAAATTTGGCACCGACGCTATCGCCGCGCCGAGAAGCAGCGCATCGACAAGGATCCCGAAGCCGAGCCGCTTTGCGAATCCCACTACTCCGACCCGTGGAAGATGGATAAGGACGGCAAACACTACCGAGAACGCGCAACGGCGAAGATATTTCGGAAGTGAGGTGACCGTTCGACTTCGGCATAAAGCGGATCGCACCATGCCGAATGGCGGCTTCCTCGCGCTCGGGAATCAACCTGCCCGCAAACTCGTGATGATCCTCGTCACCAGGCGATGAATTTTATGCACGCCGTGTGCGCGCGTATGCATGCGCCCGCGTGCCATGCTGAATCAGGCAGCGCAACAGTTGCGATATGGATTCTTGTTCACCGAAGACTGCCGACGAATACGGGTGCTTTTCGACGGACGCCGCGAATCGATTGAAAAACCACGCGAAATCTATGCGCGACGCGGCTTTGGGCTCTTGAGACCATATCGAATGCCGGACTTTTCTTACACGACGTGGGTGCGTGCGCGTGCGGGTGCGCGCGTGCCATATGGCGTTCGGAAACGCAATGCGCACGGTTTGCATTCTGACCTAGATTGTTTGGAAAACGCGCCGCCGTGTCACGGGTACTGGGTGCGAGCATGAAGCCTTCTCAATCATCGAAGACTTCCAAATGAACAATCTGCATCTGCTTGTCGCGCCCGATGCTGGCCTCGTTGAAAAACGTGCTTTTTTCGACGCCGTGAAAAGCAAGGCTTGCGTGCATATGGCGTACCGGGTGGCGTCACTGCGTGCGCAGCTAGCTGACGCCGAGGGTGCGCGTGGCGTCCTGGCCGAGCACATCGCGCTTGGGGTCGTCGAGGAAGTCGCCCTGTGCGAGCGCCTGACCGCTGAGGCGGCAGCACTGGGGCGGCTCGTGTCCGAAGCCCGCGCAGGAAATGCTGCTCTTGATGAATTCATCAAGACGGCGCGCCTTAAATTCGCCCAGCAGACTTGCCAGGCAGTTCGCACCGAACTCGATGTTGGCAACGTCGAAATTCCCGACATCGAAGGGAGGATTCGCGGCTACGAGCGCGCACGCGCCTTGCATCGTGAGCGCCTTCTCGAAGCGGGCTTGGCCGATGGACAGATTGACGGTGCGGACCTGTTGAAACCCAATTCAGAAGAGCTTGCAAGGTGGCGGCGCGACCTCGAAGCAAGGCACGAGCAGGTTCGTCGCGCGAAGGCGTTTATCGCATCCGACCCGTTGTTCGATCTCGACTTGCTCGACGGCGGCGCGCATGCCGTCTGCTGACCGTCTCTCGGGAAGCTCTTCGGGCCGCGTTCTGTCGTCAGACTGGGGCGGACTCAGTTCGAAGCTAATCTGCGTTCTTTACCCTTTGAAGCGGGTCGAAGGCGGCGACGGCTGGACGCAAAGCCGCGACGTCCGCACGCTGTCCGCCAGTGACAATTTCACGGTGGATGACGGCTTCGAAGTGCATTGCCCGATCACGGACGGTCAGCAGGAAATGTCGTTCAACTGGACAAGTCCGTTTGAGGGGGCCGGGGCCGAATCGAAGGCCCCGACCCTCAGTGCGATGCTTCAATCGGGCGCTCTGACGCCACTCATTGATGCGTTCATAAGCAAGCACACCAATTCCACGACCGCCGACAAGGCGCTCGCCACGATCGCACAATCGCAGGGCCGGACCGGCATTACTAAGCTCAACAGCACGCAGACCTTCACGGGGATGCCACCTGTGAAGCTCTCAGTCACGCTGCATTTCCGCGCTATTTCCGATCCGAAAACCGAAGTGCGAGACCCTATTGCCCAACTCGAAGAATGGGCCGTACCGCAACTGCTCGCCAGCGATGGCGTCATTGCCGGAGCGCTGACGACGGGCGGCGACAATGGCGTTTTACAGACGATTTATCCCTCTGTGGTTCCACAGATTCTCGGCATGAAGTACGGCGACATGCTGTATGCGCCGATGGTGATTGAGAGTCTGGGGAAGCCGATTACCAACCCACGCGACGAATCGGGCGTCATGATTTCGTGCAGCGTGCAGGCGACATTATCAAGCCTTGCGGCTTGGGATCGGCGCGATATTCGAGCCCTGTACCTATGAGGTCGGCATGACGACTCCCCTGAGCAGCGCGGATTGGGCGGAAATTGAAGCCGAGTACCGCGCCGGAATGCCCGCAAAGGTGCTGGCGCAGCGCTACAGCATTCGGCCTGGCACGATTCACTCGCGTGCGTGCAAAAAGAAGTGGCGTGAAACCCGCGTGCGCGCTGCCGCACAGACGCAGGCCGAGCGCCTTGAACGCGCCGTGGACCGGCTCGAAACCATTCTGCAACGCGTGCCGAGAGCCAACCCATGACAATCAACGGATACATAAGGCCGCGCGACGGTCTGAAGGCCATTGACCTTACCGAGGAACGGCCCGTGACGACGAAGCGCGAAGCCGCCGACGATGCGGGCATGGCCGCACTACGGGAACCGCTGAAACGTTTCGTGCGCTCCCGCGTAAGCCCCGCCGAACTGGAAGCCTTGCGCTACAGGCTCATTCAGGCTCGCGTCATGAACGGGTTCACCTTCGAAGAGGCGGCGGCGCGGTTCGCGTCGGAAGGGCCTGTGGACGTGGCGCGAATCGAATCGGGCGAGATCCCGACTCCGAAAGACTGGCGTTTTCTCAAGCATACGGCAGAAGCCTACGCCGTGTCGGTGGACTGGCTGCTTGGCCTGTCGCCGAACATGGAGCCCGATGCTGTAGTGCTTCAGCAGCACGCATTGCTGCGTGGCGTCGAAAATATGATGGCTGGGGTCTTGAACCACTTTATCGAGGCCGGGGTACGCACGGCGCGCGAAACCCGGATCGGACCAGACGAGGTGGATGGCTTGCTCGATGCGATCGATGTGGTTGCGACACGGTTCAAGAAGTTTGCCGCTCAGGAAGGCTTTGAGGACTACGCCGGTGGCGCACCCGTACTGGCCGCAATACAGTCACTCGCCGCCAGTGTCGGACCGCTGCGGCGCATGCGTGGGCAGTTTCACGAATTCCGGCAGATTGTCGATGCAGTCGCAGCGGGGCGTTTAATGCCGGTTCCGGGCTTGGACGAATATTTCCTGAATGACTCGGAGACCATGTGAAAGCAGATTCAAACGGACTTCTCATCTCCGACAAGCCGGTGAGCGTCGAAGCGCTCACGCGTGGTCTCGGCGGCGTGCGTTCGGACACGAGCGCAATCCTCGCGATCCTGAAAAGCGGCGCGCGGCAGGCAGTACAGGCCCGCCAGCGCGTGATCAGTAGCAGCTCGGCGGCGCGCCGCTCACAGGCCAGTCGCGGCCTGCAAAGGGCTCGCGCGGTCCTGCCGTGCCCCTCCCTTCTGCGCAGAAGACCGATGACGGCAAGAGTCTTCCACGCATCGCCAACGCCTCTCGCGCGAACGCGACGAGCGTGGTCGCTTCATGGCGGAGCCGAAAGCGGAACTGACGGCGGTTGCGAAGGCTATCGACCCGATGACGCGGCAGCGGGCCACTGAGCATGCGCAAAAGGCCCGCGAAAAAGATGCGCACGCGCGAACCGCGCGCACGACCCCGAATGCCTATCAGGGCCGCGACAAGCGTGGCCGCTTCGTCGGCGGGGTGGTTCGGGCAGTTCAGGCGGCGGCTCCGATGGCGAGGGCGGCGGGATTCCTCGGCGTGCGAGCGGCGAGAGCCTCTTTGCGCGGATGAAAACCTTCTTCACCGGGCTCAAGATGCCGACCGTCAGTACGGGACACTTTGATGTTACTTGTTCACGCGCTCGTTCGAGCGGGGCGGCGTCGCCACATTAAGATGCAGAAGTCTGGACTTGATTTGACAGACGGTGTCAGTCGTCGGTCTCAGTTCGGCCACCTTCAGTCGTTCGTCGTAGCCGCCGCCGAGACGTTCGAATGCCTGTTCCTCTCTAAAACTGGACGCAAGACTAATCATCCCTGCGTTCGTCCACGGCTTCCCGTTGACCACGAACGAGGATTAGCTAAAAGCGGCAATCCGGATACGTTCGTGAAAGCTATGCAACATCCCGGGATTAAACGTTCACAGACTGCTGAGAACATTGGGCTAGAATGCGGGTCCGGGGCGCGAGCGCGCCGTAGGAGAACAACTAGACATGTCCCAGCCTCGCTCAAACTTTGCGCATCTGGCGCGCCTGCAGGAAGACTTGGCCGTTCTCGGGGCAGCTGCCGAGCGGTACTTCGTCGACGATCCCAATACGAGTTTGCTAAAGCTGCGCCAGTTCGGCGAGGCGATGGCGCAGCAGGTCGCGGCGCGCGTCGGCATTTATGTCGCTGACGAAGACAATCAGGCCGCGTTACTGTCGCGACTCAAGGGCGGCGGCTGGCTCCCCCGCGATACCGCGGATTTGTTTCATTGGCTCCGCAAGGCCGGTAACGAGGCGGTCCATCAGTTCTCCGGTGACCATCGCGCCGCGCTGCAGGGCCTCAAGGTCGCGACGCAACTCGGCTTCTGGTTTCATCGCGCGTTCGTTAATGCGGATTTCAAGGGCGGCGCGTTCATCCCTCCCGCTGCTCCGGTTGATGAATCCACCGCGCTGAAGGCGGAGCTAGCGGAGCTCCAGCAGAAGTTCCAGGAGCAAGCGGGGCAGGTGCAGACTGCGCAGCAACTCGCCGCGCAGGCCAAGGAAGAAGCGAAGCTTTGGGAGTCCCTCGCGACCGACGGGAGCCAGACGGTCGAAGCGCTCGAAAGCAAGCTCGCGCAGTTGCAGTCAGACTCGGCGGCGCAGCTAGCCGAATTGCAGGCCAAGGCCGTGGAGCAGCCGAAGGAGCAGTTGGTCCAGCTGCAAAAGCAAGCCGACAACGCCGCGAGCCTGATCCATCTCGACGAGAAGGCCACGCGCGAGCTTATCGACCAGCAACTTCGCGACGCGGGTTGGGAAGCTGACTCAGTTACGCTGCGCTACAGCGCGGGCACGCGTCCGGAGCCGAATCGCTACCTTGCCATCGCCGAGTGGCCCACGGCGAGCGGCCCCGCGGATTACGCGCTCTTCATTGGCGCGGAGTGCGTTGCAATGGTCGAGGCCAAGCGCGGCGCGAAGAACGTCGTCTCGGCAATCGACCAAGCCAAGCGGTATGCGAAGGACGCGCTGGATGAGGCGAACGCGCCACTGCCCACGCAGTGGGGCCAGTTCCGCGTCCCGCTCGTGTTCGCGACCAACGGTCGCCCGTTCCAGCAGCAGTTCGCCGAAGTGAGTGGCATCTGGTTCTGCGACCTACGCCGCCCGACCAATCATCGCAAGACACTTAGCGGTTGGTGGACGCCGGGTGGCGTGCGCGAGTTACTCAAGCAAGACATCGACGGCGCAGAAGCCAAGCTCGACAGCTTGGCATTCAGCTACGGCTTCCCGCTGCGCGACTATCAGCGGCGCGCGATAGTCGCGACCGAGGGCGCCATCAAGGAAGGCAAGCAGAGCATTTTGCTCGCGATGGCAACGGGGACGGGCAAGACGAAGACTTGCATTGCGCTCGTGTACCGGCTGCTCAAGGCCCAACGCTTCCGGCGCATTCTATTCCTCGTCGATCGGTCTGCGCTCGGGGAGCAGGCCGCGAATGCGTTCAAGGAAACGCAGATGGAGTCGCTCCAGCGCTTCGCCGATGTTTTCGGGATCAAGGAGATTGACGATCAACAGCCCGAGGCTGATACGAAAGTGCATATCGCGACCGTGCAGGGTCTCGTCCAGCGCGTGCTTTATTCGGACGAAGGCGGCTTGCCGGTCGATTCCTATGACTGCATCGTTGTCGATGAATGCCATCGGGGCTATTTGCTCGATCGAGAGATGAGCGATGTGGAGGTGCAGTTTCGCGATCAGGGCGATTACATCTCGAAGTACCGACGCGTGCTCGATCACTTCGACGCAGTGAAGATTGGGCTCACCGCGACGCCCGCGCTACACACGACCGAAATTTTCGGCTTGCCCGTTTTCGTCTATTCTTACCGGGAGGCCGTGCTCGACGGGCACCTCATCGACCATGATCCTGCGTTGCGCATTCGCACCAGCCTGAGCGACAGCGGCATTCACTACAAACCGGGCGAGCAGGTTCAGTTTTACAACGCGGGCACGCAGCAGATGGACTTGTTCCAGACGCCCGATGAACTGAACTTCGATGTCGCACACTTCAACCGCAAGGTCATTACTGAAGCATTCAACAAGACGGTTTGCGATGCGCTCGCGGACTATCTAAATCCCGCAGGGCCAGACAAGACGCTCATTTTTTGCGCGACCGATGTGCATGCGGATATGGTTGTGCGGCTGCTGAAAGACGCGTTCGAAGCCAAGGGCATCGAGATCGAAGATGACGCGGTGCTCAAAATCACTGGCGCGGCAGACAAGCCCTTGCAACTCATCCGACGCTACCGCAACGAGGCGCTTCCAGTAATTGCGGTGACCGTGGATCTCCTCACGACCGGCATCGACGTGCCGTCGATCAGCAACCTCGTTTTCTTGCGCCGGGTCAATAGCCGGATTCTGTACGAACAGATGCTTGGGCGCGCGACGCGCCGATGCGACGAGATCGAGAAAGAAGTCTTCCGCATCTTCGATGCCGTGGACCTCTATGCGAACCTCGAAGCCCTGAACAGCATGAAGCCCGTTGTGCAGAATCCGAACATCGGGTTCGCGCAGCTGGCGAAAGAAATTGCCGACCATCCTGACGAGCCCATAGCGGAGCGCGCGCGGGAGCAGTTGCTCGCGAAGTGGCAGCGCAAAACGCGACATCTCACTGAGACACAGACCAACGCGCTCAAACACGCGGGCTGCGATCCGCAAGACTTCGCGCAGTTCATCAGAACCGCCGACATCAAGAAGCTCGCGGAATGGTGGACGAACAACGTTGGCCTTGGCGAGACTCTCGATCGCAAGCGCGACGTGCCGGCGGATCCTCTTGTGATATCTTCCCACCAGGATTCGCTCGTTGACGTGTCCCCGGTATATGGTCGGCCCGAGGACTATCTCGAACGCTTCGCGCAGTTTGTGAAGGAAAACAGCAACACCTTGCCCGCACTAATGGCCGTGGTGCAGCGTCCGCGCGAACTGACGCGCCGGGATTTGAGGGAGCTTGTGGTCGCGCTCGATCGCGCGGGCTTCAACGAAAACTCGCTCACGCATGCGTGGGCGCAGAAATCGAATCACGAGATCGCGGCGCGTGTGCTGGGCTTTGTGCGGCAGGCCGCGCTCGGCGACGCGCTCATCCCGTTCGACCAGCGCGTAGACGCTGCCGTGCATCGCGTGATCCGTGACCGCAAACTACCTCCGATGCAGCAAGACTGGCTCAAGCGCATCGCGAAGCAGATCAAAGCCAACATCGTCCTCGATGATGTTTCCATTAACGAAGGCCCTTTCGGGCAGCAGGGCGGCTTCAAGCGCCTGAACCAAATTTTCGAGCAGCAACTCCCCGAAGTGCTGGCAGATATGAATGAAGCCATCTGGCAGCAAGCCGCTGCCAACTAAAAGAGAATTGATTGATGAGCAATATCACTACTGACATTGTCGCGAAGCTGTGGAACCTGTGTAACGTCCTGCGCGACGATGGAGTGACCTACCATGAGTATGTGACCGAGCTGACATACTTGCTGTTCCTCAAAATGGCCAAGGAAACCGGCACCGAAGATAAGCTGCCGGAGGGGTATCGCTGGGATGACCTCGAAAGCAAGGCTGCGCCAGAACGGCTCGAAGCCTATAAGGTCATGCTCATTCACCTTGGCACGCACGGCTCCCTAATCACCAAAGAGATTTTTGCTAACGCGAGTTCTTTCATCAAGTATCCGACGACGTTGACGGCGCTAATCACAGCCATCGATGCAATTGATTGGTATTCGGCAAGGACTGAGGGGCTTGGCGATCTCTACGAAGGCTTGCTGGAGAAGAACGCCGGTGAGAAGAAGTCTGGCGCGGGACAGTACTTCACCCCGCGCGTGCTCATCGACAGCATCGTGGACCTAATGCAGCCGAAGTTGGGGGAGGTGATTCAAGACCCTGCTGCGGGCACGGGAGGCTTTCTAATTGCCGCGAATCACTTTATTCGCGAGCACAACGACATCGAATCACTCGACCAAGCGGCCTACAAAAAGTACCGGCTGCAGTTTCACGGCATGGAGCTAGTGCAGGACACGCATCGGCTAGGGCTGATGAATTTGATGCTGCATGATCTTGAGTCAGGAGAAACTAGCGGCATCCGTTACGGCGACACGCTCTCGAGCGAAGGTCAGCAACTGCCGAAGGCGGATCTGATCCTCACGAATCCCCCGTTCGGAACCAAGAAGGGCGGAGGTCTGCCGACGCGGGACGACTTCACGTACCCGACGAGCAATAAGCAGCTTGCATTCCTGCAGCACATCTATCGTGCACTCAAACCAGTTGGTCGTGCAGCGGTGGTGCTACCCGACAACGTGCTTTTCGAATCTAACATTGGCGCGGACATTCGCCGCGATCTTATGGAGAAGTGCAATCTGCATACGATCTTGCGTTTGCCGACGGGCATCTTCTACGCGCAAGGCGTGAAGACAAACGTTCTCTTTTTCACTCGCGGTAAGACCGAGAAGGGCAACACGGCTGGCGTGTGGGTCTATGACCTCCGCGCAAACATGCCGCAGTTTGGCAAGCGCACGCCGTTGACGCGCGCCCATTTCGCAGACTTCGAGAAAGCGTACGGCGACGCGCCGGATGGTAGCGTCGCGCGAATCGACACTGGCGAGGAAGGCCGTTTCAGATACTTCTCGCGCGAGGACATCGCCAGGCGCGGTGATAGCCTTGATATTGCTTGGCTCAAGGATGAAAGCGACGGCGTGAATGGCGAGATCGAAAAACCCGAGGTACTGGCGCAGGAAGCAATCGATGAGCTCGAAGGCGCGCTCAATGAACTGCGCGCTTTGATGGATGAACTTGGTGTGGAGGCTGTCGAGGAATGAGCGAGCTTCCGAGCGGATGGACATATGCACGCGTTGAGCAATTGACAGAGCTGAATCCCAAGAACGCCTTGGGTGATGACGATGCGGCTGGCTTTGTGCCTATGCCTTTGATGGCGACAGGGTACCTCGAACAGGTAAGGTTTGAGAAGCGTCCTTGGGGCGAAATTAAGAAGAGCTATACGCACTTCGCTGACGGGGACGTGGTGTTAGCGAAAATCACACCTTGTTTCGAAAACGGAAAAGGTGGCATTCCCTTTGGACTACCAAACGGCATCGGTGCCGGAAGCTCAGAGTACTTTGTACTTCGACCTAGTAGCGCAGTTTTAGCCAAATACCTCTTTGCGTATCTGAAAACCGCCAGCTTTTTGAAAGAGGGCGAAATCAATATGACGGGGTCTGTGGGTCACAAGCGCGTTCCCAAAGACTTTCTCTTGCGGAAAACCCTACCCTTAGCCCCCCTCCCCGAACAAAAGCGCATCGCCGACAAGCTCGACGCGGTGTTGGCGCGTGTGGATGCTGCGCGTGTCAGGCTAGATCGCGTTCCCGCAGTGCTTAAGCACTTTCGTCGAGTGATTTTGTCCGCGGCCACATCGGGCAATCTTCAAGGTGAGTTGCAAACGGCCGATGCGCGAAGAAACGGTTGGATAGCCTGTAGCTTGGGAACGGTCGCAGAGGTTGGAACGGGCTCCACCCCTCTGCGCTCCAATGAGTCGTTTTACGCGGTCACAGGCACTCCTTGGATAACAAGCTCCGCGACCTCCCAGCGAGCAGTCACGCAAGCAGAAGAATTCGTGACCGGAGAGGCGATAAAAGCACATAGACTCAAGATTTATCCTGTTGGCACGCTGCTGGTTGCCATGTACGGAGAAGGCAAAACGCGAGGTCAGGTCACAGAGTTGGCGATTCCTGCGGCGATTAACCAGGCGTGTGCAGCTGTGCGCGTCGATGAGAAAAGAGCTGATCGACGCTTTGTTAGATTAATTCTAGAGGCTAACTATTTTGAGATGCGTGAGTTAGCCGAAGGCGGAAATCAGCCAAATCTGAACCTCTCAAAAATTAAGAACTTCCCGCTAACTCTTCCATCACTCGAAGCACAAAGGAAAATTATTCAGCGCGTCGAGTCACTTTTCGCCGTCGCCGACAGGATTCAAGCGCAGTACGAGCGCGCCGTCGAGCGTCTCGAAAAGCTCACGCCCGCGCTCTTGGCAAAAGCCTTCCGCGGTGAACTCGTCCCACAAGACCCCAACGATGAGCCCGCGGAGAAGTTGCTTCAACGACTGAAGGCACAGACTGACTTGCTCGCGTCAGCCGGAAAGCGCGCGAAGCGATCAGCGAAAGCTTTAGTCGACTAAGGGCCTCGATGATGCCGCGCGACGTTCGCTAACCTCCCGTCGCTGCGGTTCTGTAGATCCACAACCGTGCGACGAATTGTCGGTTCGATCACGGCGCTTGATATTGGCATAGTTCAAATGCAACAAGGGCGCCGCATTGCTGCAGCTGGCACTTCGGACGGACAGGACGGACGGACAGGATGGGCGCAGATCTGCCGACGGAGCAGACGCGCGAATGACCGTTGCACTTTGAGAATAGACGGCTGGGCGTTCTACTGTTGAACGGCAGAGACGGGTCGGCTACGGTCCGACGCGAGTCGACCTTTGGTGAACAACCTAGGCAATCAGCATCGGACCGTGACCGGCCAACTACGGACACCCATTAGCCGGCCGGAGTCAAGGGCAAAAAAAGTACGTCGCAAACAGTTGCGTCAATTCAGAGTGACAACAGCGCGTCACCTTCATTCGTGCAAACACTAACCGCGCCCGTTTTCTCAGTCGTTGGTTGCGAACCGAATCGCACCAGACACCCGTCGGGATCAAGCCTGTCGCATTGCTTCGCGACTGCCCTGGCGGCAGTTGCCGCCCCAGAGAAACTTTGGTGCCAGGCCATGTCCAGGGGGGTGTTTGCATTCCCTGTGGCTATCGCCATGACGACGACGCCAGTCCTTTGATGGCTCACGGCCTGGGCGATTCAGTGTTCTGCATCCGTTCAGATGGCGCAAGGGCGGCGTCCAAATCATTCGAGTGGTTTCACACCAGTCCGTTGTCCTGGCTCGCCGCCCCTGGCCAAACCGTTACCCGAAACACAGGTGCACATCGAAGGGCTTCTGGTCTCGCAGCATGTGGTAGCACGCCCGCGCGAGCTTGTGTGCCAGAGCCTTGATCGCCAGGACACGGTTCGTCCTGCTCTTCTTGCGATCGTAAAAGCTTCTGGCCTGCGGGCAGTAACGCATCGCGAAGTTGGCCGCCTCGACAAACGCCCACGCAAGATACTTGTTGCCGTTCCTGGTATTGCCTTCACCCTTCTTCCTGCCGTTACTCTCCCTCAAGCTGTCAACACAGCGACAGTAGGAACTGAAGTTGCCGACCTGGGCAAAGCGGCTGATCGATCCGGTCTCGAGCATGATCGTGGTCGCGAGCGTGTCGCCGATGCCCGGCACCGTCCTGAGCAGGCGGTACTCGGCACGCAGGCTCACGCGTTCCCGCAGTCGCTTCTCCAGCGCCTCAATTTGCTGCCCCAGCGCCTGGCTGACCGCGCGGTTGGCCTCCACGGCCAGCGCGACATCGGGCGTAAATGCAAATTCATCGACCTGGCCGGCTGTCAGCCGTTTGACTGCCTCGCCATTTATTCTGCTGCCCGTCTGCCGCATCAGGATGCCCTCGATCGAAAGGATCTGCGCGGTGCGATAGCGCACCAGTTGCATGCGCTTGCGTGCCAGGTCGCGTGCGCCGCGTTCTTCGCGCGGATAGACATAGCCCTCGGGCAGCAACCCGAGCCTCAGCAGCTGGGCCAGATAGGCCGCATCGGCGAAATCGCCGCTGTGCTTGAGTCCGTCGTATTTCCTGATGGCAGCAGGATGGGCGAGGTGTACCCGGTAGCCTGTGTCCATCAGCCCATCCGCCAGCCAGTACCAGTTGTACGTGCTCTCGACGACCACACCCGCCAGTTCGTGCTGGTACGGCTCAAGCGCCGCCGCGATCTGCGTGAGCTCGTTTGGCAAGCGTTTCTGGTACACCATCCGGTCGTTCTCGTCGCTGACGATCACCACGCAGTTGTTCGAATGCAGGTCTATGCCACAATAATTCATGTCGGTCTCCGCAGGGTCAAAGTGCGTTTCGCAAACTGACTTTAACCCTCGTCGCATAACCGCGGCGAGGAGGCCGGCTACATGATCATCATTCGACATCGGCTCTCAGACGGTCGACAATCAACGCCGTTTTCCAGTCACAACCGGGTGCAAGGAGCGATCAGCCGGTACGGGCTAAACTTCGGGCGGCGAATTGCCGTTAAGCCGAGGTGCCGATAATAATAGCGAGGGAACGCAATGAAACTGATAGTCCTATGCGGCGCAGTGCTCGCACTTGCCGGTTGCACTGACACGGGACCGATAAAAGTCGGTCCTGACACTTACACGATTTCCACGCGTGTTCCGTTCGGCGGTCCTGCTTCGGCCAAGGGTCAAGCCCTGACGGAGGCGAATGCCTTTTGTGAGTCGAAGACCCGGGAAATCCTGCTCGATCACGAACAGTCAAGCGAATGCGCGTTGCACGGCGGTTGCGGCGAAGCTGAAATCACTTTCTATTGCCTAAGGCCCGACGACCCGCAGCTTCAACGCCCGAAGTTCAGGGCCGAAGCGAATCAGCGTATCGAAATCCAACAGAAGTAGCTGATCTCCCCGAAAACAGAACAATGAAAAAGACCTGCACTGCGATGCTCGTTCTCGCTTGTTTAACCACAGCGTGTTCGAGCACGGGCGTCGTGCCGATGGACGGTGATACGTACACAGTATCCAAGCGAAGTGCGCAAGTCGGATTCGGTCCCGCTGACGGGCCGAAAGCTGACATATACCGCGAGGCAAACGACTTCTGCGGGAAACAAGGTAAAAAGGTCCAAACCGTGTCATTGCAAATGAGCGATTCCGGGTTCGCCAAACCCGCCAGCGCTTCGTTGCAATTCCGCTGTATGTAAGAGACGAAACGGCCTGAAAATGCCTCTTATGAAGGAGGCTGAGTGTCTTTATCAGGTCGAACTGTGCCGCTCACCAGTCGTCTTAGTTCGGCCAAGAGCCGTCGGTCGAGGCCTCCATCCAATCTGAATAACCAAGGCCGCGTCCGTCCCCGCTCAATGGCCGGTTTCCGGCCAGCAAATTACCAGTCGTACTGCCTCAACGCGGCCAAGTTCTGCCACTCGTGCGCAACCTAGACCGGTCACTCGAATGGCTGATCTGCATCCGAAACCTGCCAAATCGGACTTGAGCGTCGCGGTCTCGCGCGAGACCGCGACAATTTCGTGAAAAAATTTGGTCACAATTCTGGCTGAACACCGCCTACCCGACCTCGTCCTGTACGGTTTTACGGTTTGCTCATTACGCCCTCACCGGAAGCCGTGGTGGTAAGGAAAGAGCGGCGAAGTGTAGCGTGCGTGCTCCCGTTAGAAGCTTTCCCGTTCGGAATGAGCAAAACGGATCACTGCGAGAGGAGCGATTCTCATTGCTGCGCGGCAGTCGCTCGCGCTATTGGGAAAACGCATGGCTGAACGCCTTGCGTCTGAACGCACTGGACAGCTTTCAATAGGTCGAACTTGTCAGTTACCATAAAAAAACCCGCTATAACGAGCACGACAATGAACCAAAACGTGTGCTTTCGGAGTTTCCAAAGAAACACGATAGCGACAGCAGCCAACAAAAAAAACTTAACTCGCGGTTCCATATGTTCGTTTGCTTCCCTACGTTGTTTTTCAGTCAAAGAGCGATCCAATCCGTAACGCCGAAACGTAATAACGGCGACGGAGGCAGAAACTTGAATGATGTTGAGTTGTATGCGTGGTACCCCGACCATGGGCGACGCGGTGTGCGGTATCCTGTCGACGGAACAAACCCATTGGGGACTTGTAGTGGGCCGGCAACGGCCCGTCACCGGAGATCGCACATGACTAACACTTTGCCCAACGAGCCAATGAAGACATATTCCCAGACCATTGAACACCTTGTGAAAAATGGTCAGACCGATTGGTATGGGGGCGAGGAAAATCTTGTGCCCGATGAAATTCCTATCGCTTCGGAGGACCAGCAGGCCATTCAGATGATCGCGTTTGTTTTCGGCAAGGACGATAAGCAAGTGCGTAAGGACGTGATCAGCGCTGCCGAAACTGAAGTGACTGGGACCCTCTTCAACGAAGCGGAAGTCACGTCGGCTATCGCCCACATCATTCATCTCGAAGATAACCCGCCGAGCGGCGACTGATCTCGCTCTTGGGCGAGTACTACGTATTCCCGGGTGAAGTTTGAGTGCCCGTTGCATGTGTCATTCGGCATGTTTGGCACATGCGCCTGCTAGAGTTCGGGTAGGGGACTAGGTACACAAGTCATTTGGCTGGTGCGCGCCTGCTTCGCGCGTCCGGCCGACACTCACACGCGGAGCGCCTTCATTTGGACCCACTGCGTATCTCCCGGGCGAAGGCATTGCCAGTACGTCCAACCATTCACGGGGGTCTTCGTTACAACGTTGGCAGCTGCAGACGGAGACGTGTATTCGACGCCGTCGTACAGGAGCGCTCCGTTTTTGACCTCAGCTTGATATTCCTTGCCCTTGAATGGCGCTCTGAACTTCGTTCCCGCTGGGAACGACACGCCTTTGCAAACCCGTGCTGGCTCATCACTCGACGGCTGACTGACAACAACCATTGTCGGCAACCCGAGAAGCTTCCTTAGCACATCGTTTTCAGTCTGGTCCTCGGACATACGTAGGTTCGTCAGCGCCTTGAACACGCGCGCGACACTACTGATTCACGGATCTTAGCCACTTGGGATAGGCCGGTGGTAACCGACTGATCCACAAGGTACTACCGTCAACCGCCATCATCGCAGGACTATGGAAGCTATGGATTCGACAATAACATCAAGAGTGCAAGCTCAAATAGATCAGCCGTGTGTAACAAAGGGAAATGTTGTCCGAATTCGCGTTGATTTTCCCGAGAACGTGTCATCTGACAACATACAGATCCATCTTTGGAAAGTCGGCGTCCTCAATCCGCAGTGGTGTTTAACTACTGGCGCCACAAGGGTTCCGGGCGATCACCCGTCCTTTGAAGCCAGCATCGACACGTCGCAGTTTCTCGACTTCGGATTCTTTGAACTCGTCTCAGTGGTCTCAGGGCAGCATTTACCTGCTGACTCGGTCACCGAAGCGTTCCACGCCGGCCACAACTTTGCGCGAGCGGTATTTCAGATATCCGATGCGCCAGCATCTTTACGTTCACAGTTTGATGTCCTTCAAGCCTTGGAGAAGGCCGAGCAGAAACTGATGGCCGATTTCTTGTCACCTGTCGACGCGCGATCATCGCGCGAGAACGAGGCGCTGTCGTTCTCGGTTTTTCTCTTCGTTAAGGGTCTCCTTATCACCACAAGGATGCGCTTCGATAGATTTGAAATCGTGCCGACCGGAGGTGGTATTGATTCGCGCAACGCAGTCGATTTTATTAACGCATATTTCCGTGACTTCACAACGGTCAAGGTGACGTTTGACTACGAGCATGAGGACGACATCGGAGCTCAGCGTTCCAACCCCGTGTGCGTTGCCCAGTTTCCCAACGTACTCGCGAGCAGTGCGGATGAGGCTGTGCAATATTGTGTCCACAACACCCGCCTTCTCGTGCTCGCGCTCGCCCTCTCACGCGACGCGGGGGGCGAAATATTCGACATCGTAGTAATGGATCACCAAAGCGGGACCGCTCAAAGGCTGCCGCTCCGCGGATCCTATAAAGGCAATCTCGCAACTGGGATAATCTCCGGCGAGGATCCCCATATGCTTCAGACGTTGGTTGACGGGCTGCAATCGAACGAAATGAACCGGTTTCTTGCGGGACTCTACCGGGAAGCGCGTCGCGAGACGAGCCACGACTTTCAGTACGTTCGCTACTGGCAAATTCTAGAAACAATGGCTGAGGGACGAAATTACGATGAGGCTAAACCGCTTTTGGATTATTCAGGAAAGGAAATCATGGACGGCGACAAGGTACGCCGAGTCAAAGGAGCCGTCAGCATCGTCTTTAACATGTTGCGAGAAGCAGGTATTAGGGATTTGGAAGACGTATGGAAGCATGTGAATATATGGTGTGCGTTCCGAAACGCGGTAGCGCATCACGGTTCCGTTTCGAGGTTCGCAGAACTTGACCATGCAGCCTCCCGGAGATGGGCCGCGGAGGCATACAGCGAAATCGAAAGTGCTAACGGCCACGATGTATTTCTTTGGCGATTAAAGGAGCACGTCAAGTCCATGCTCGTCCTCGAACTGACCCGCGATGCGCACTAGAACGGTTGCGAATTTCGAACATTGCGGCGTTTAGGAATGTGAACCTGCTTACAGAAGCCGTCGATGCAGTGCGTCTTGAGGTTGGATGGTCTTGAGCTGCTGAGGCTACTGTCTGTTGAACGCAGCATCGACGCAGTTTTAGTCTGGCCCGCTGCGTCGGAGTAAGACGACTGATTGAACGACCGTTGTGTCGTCGGAAACTGCCGCTGAGTTGGCACGGAATCGAACGGCGAAATTGGGTCGGGAGTACGCACTGCCGACTGGCCGCTTTCAAGCAGTGGAATCCCACTGGCCGCTTTCCAGCGATGAGTTCGAAGAGCGGAGTGATGCGGCCCGACCCGGAGCAGCCAGCCGAAGGCTTGGGCATCCACGGGCCGATAACGGATTAGTTCGGTCATCCAACGAGGCTGATTGGGGCCAGCAATGCGGCTTTTGCCGACATTCAACGATTGAAATTAGGTAACTATTAATTACTCGTATTGCCGCCACCGAAGCCAAATAGATCAACCGCGACGCATGGTACTCGTAACGAAGACTCTCCTTTGACGGCGTTCATGCATATAGATCGCCGGTCGGTTGCCTCCTTTGGCGTTAGTTATTGGCAAACAATGGACGAACGATCTTACCTAATCAAATTCACTCCGCACTGCAATCTCAGAATTAACGATTTTTACATTCCGGAATCGTGCGACACACGCACAGTGAATTTCGTTTATATCTACAGCGCGACCTTTTTAAACCCATTACCTGAGGGATGTATGAGGAATATTTCAATATTTGAATTCGACTGCATCACTGTTTCAACAATTCTCTGTCGATCATGTCCCTTCACCCTGTGTCCAATATCAATTCTCTTTATGCATTCCTCAAGATTAAATGTTACGCCATTTTTTGAATTTTTGTTCCACGGTTCCATCATTTCCCCTGCTGTTTGCAGAATCCCATTTATCGCCAAGCGCCATTCATGCTCGTAGCTCCATTCTGCCATTTTTGAGTATATTGCTTCTTCCACAGAGGTAAACAGGTCTGGCATTTTTTCGAAGTAGTTAACTTTGTCAAGCTTGACAATACGCTGAGGTAAGGTGCCTTCATGAATTTCTCTACGATTCTCACGGTTGTTATGTTCATTAATTTTAAATCCAATAGCCTCTTTGTCATAGAACGCACATACGCCAGAGTAGTTATTTGCGTAATGAGCCCACATGACCGGGTTGTCAACTTTTTCTGAGAAGCAGCACACGGCCCATTTAAAGACAAATGACACGAATCCTTCGATGCCTCGCCCTGACCTTACTGGAATACCAAGCTGTTGTGGATACGGAGCGGCGCTAACGCCATCAAACGGATCATTTAACCCTTCGGGATAGCTACACCAAACATATCCATTAATCTCTTGCACCAAGAATTCTATCGAATTGCCGATTGGCCGATATCTATACAAGTAAGGGTCGTGCTTATACATAGCTATTCCCTAGTGAAGATTTAACGAATGCGAACTGCTTGCAATTACCAATCAAGGCGGTTTATCGGCGTCGCAGTATTGCCCTCGCGGATCGCTTCTAGTCATACACACGCCTCCGGCGACGGGCGAGACGCCCTTCTTTGCTTCATTCGCTACGGATCGACAGTCCGTTCTCACGGCTGACTTCCGAGGTCGAATAATTGCCGCGTACCCTCGCATGAGCTATTTAAATACCCTTTTTTGCTCGCAGCTCATCCGCAAGATGCTGTAGATCCGGATATATATCACCTTTCCTAAACCCGCAAACCTCTATCTCCCTGCTGAAAGATTCGACTGCATCTGTCGGTATAACCAACTTAGTCAGATAATCTTGGCTGTTTGACCGAAGGTCTAAGGCTGTATGGTCCGAGTGAACGGTAAAGCACCCCTGTTGTACGAACATTCGTAGATCGTGCTCAGATGCCATCACCGCAAGGACCTTATGGTTTTCTGGTGTCGTGTCGAACGCCGGGTCCAGGAATGGAGCGACCATCTGCGACTCTATCGCAGGCGTAATCTCATCGTTGCACTCCAAATTGTTTAAAGTATGCGCCTGAAGAACCCATATTGCGGCAGTCTCTGGCTTAAGTTTTGAATCATATAAATATGATTCAAGCGCAAAGTAGGCCGCGACCATTGGGGAGCGCGACCAGTCCAGCAAACGGGTGGGAAGGCCATAGTGTTGCATGAGGGATAACCAAAGCGCGCGATTATCGTAATCAGGAGATCTGGAATACCGCGTTCCAGCTCGACACCGGAAACGGTGAACGTAGTTGCGCTCTTGTCGCTCATGCTCATCGCGAAAGGCAGTGGGCTTAAGCGCCCACGTGGCACTTCGATGGCCACGGTACCACAGATGGGATCTGGAAACCTCAGCGTTGAGTAGGCTTATGGCGGCGATAAGTTCGGAAACATTCGCAACAGTGATTGTATTTAGCATGTTCGTCGATCCCTTTGAAGGCCCACTCGAAACGTTATTCCGCGCTGTCAATTCGACGTGCACTCAGATTCCAAACGGAAAAACACGTCGGAACTACGCCATCACTTTCCTAGGCTTTATCGTATGCTATTACGCAAAAGTTGCGACATAAAGTCGAGACCGCTAACGACCGAACGTTGGCGTGTGCCGCGCTTAAATGGCAATTTCCATGTGCGAAGCGGTCGTCTGAATGACCCAGTCTCGGCAAGGCAGGACGTCGCTTCCTGGCCGATTGGGTGGGATCGCCAACGGCCGCTTAGTGGCACTCCCGTTTGCAAAACCTGACTTTGACTGACTGACCGGTTTGAGGAAAGTTGTCTGACCGGAGTGGGTCGACTTGAGCCTGCCGCATATATCCACAGCGGCCATTCAACGCCGCGCACGATGGCGGAGCGTCGCAAAGGAAGGCGTCTGGCGTGATCACTCAGAAATCGATACGCAACCGGACGATTAAGGTAAGTGTTTATCAGCGCATTCATCGGCGTAACTCGAAGAATCTGATCCGCGTGCCTCCAGAAGTCAGCGCACAGCGCGCCGAACTAGCGGGCGCGTCCGTTCGCTGCCGCACACTACATTCCCCTTTGCGCGGTCTATATTTCCGTGAGCGATCCGCGTACAGACGCAAGGGGGCAATATGGCCAGACTGATGAGAATGCTTTCTCATGTATTCGATAAAGATCATCAGCACATCGCGACGTGGATCCAGACGGTCGTGGTCGTACTGGGGGTGATAATTGCAAACTTTCAACTGGCGGCAGTGGTTGAACAAAATGATCTTACTCGGAACACGAAGCTTCACGATTTGCTCGAAGAATACCGCGTGAACTTCGCACAACCTATCTTTCATCTCGAGGGGGCGATTATTCGTGCTGGGCTTCCGGAAACAAGCGAGCAGGAAATGAAAGACTCGTTTGCATCCGTACGTCCCCAACAAACTCTCGAGAAGTACGTAGATTTTCTAACTCGTATGGAAACGTGTGGAGAAGACCGAGTTTGCAATCGCTCACAGACTTCTGCGTTTGTTTGCGAGAAAGCCAAACAAACATGGCGCTTCCTGAACTATCATCAGAATGACATTCGCTTCGCACCATGGAAAAGCATGGAGATGATGAAATACAGCCAGCAATTGGATGACCTGATAGATCGAGAGTGCAACTATTTCAGTGCAGTCTGGCTTCGCATGAGCGTAGATATTTTTTGATCCGCTGTCAGTTGGTCAAATCTCGTTCAGCTCAATAAATTCACGCAAAACACTTGCCTTTTTGTCGGGGTCAGCTTGACCGATCCTAATTTGCGTCGGCTGCTCGATGTCGCTTGGCGGAAAAATCCGGAAAAGAGACTTTCCCACTATATTTTTAAAAAACTTCCGGATATCGGAAGTGGGGACGCGGATCTCGACACCCTCGCTAGACTGCTGGAAGAGCAGGACGCAAATGCCCTCGGCGTCAACGTAATATGGGTCGATAACTACGATGAAATTCCAAGCCTACTTGTGGCCATCAAATAAGCGCTTAGCGGACAAGCGGTAACGTTTTGTGGGGCAGTTCAAGGTCGGTCAACTCCAACGACGGCGTTGGGAGATTCTCGAACGTACGCTTAGGGTCGGCTCATGCCTTTTGCATCGCACGCGCGGCGAGAGTGGGCGTCGCGCTCGATCGTCGGGCGCGGATCGGCCATCTCCGGTCACCCAGAGAAGATTCACGACCGTCCGCTCGCGAAAGACGACTGGATACGACTGTCGATAGCACTTTGACCTTGTATTGTCGTCCATTTTAAGATAATCAAAGCACTTATCAATTTCGAGACGCTGCGATGAAATTGCTAACTTCAGAACAGGACCATGATTATCAGTGCATTTTCAAGAAACGACAAAATTCAACTACACGCCGAGGAAGCTAAAGGAGCACCAGTCGAACGGTCGACGGACCATTTAATAACGTACAGGATTATTCGCTGTTTCAATATCGCAACGTCAGGTCGCCGATTCTCAGTTTTTCTCAAAAGCAGAATCGTTACAAATCTCCGGCAATTCGTAAGCGTCCATGGCCGCAATCATCTTGCTTTGCCAAAATGAATATGAAAATGATTCGAAATCGTTTCGCGGATTCGGTCGCACAGCCATTACATAAACTCTGACGCAACGAGCAATATTGCCTAATAAGATTGGTGCGGAGACGGATTTTTCTTTTGACAAATGACAAATGACTGCTGGTTGAAAATTGATGTATGCTGGTCCTGGCGATGCCAAGTTTTCTTCAATGCAAGCATCCAACCGCTTCGACGCTGCCTCAATGTTGGACCAGTAGCCGCCTGTAATTGTATCTCTGCGTTCGCTCACAGCATGGTCCACGATAGTTGTATCGATTTCCCGACTCATAAGCCAGCGACTAAAGCTTGCATCATATTGCTCGACCGCTTTATCCAAAGACGGTTGAGTTGGTTTGTGGCTCATAACCCATAACAATCGATTCGTCCTTAAATCATATTCAGAGAAGGAGCCGGCAAAATCATCAATTGATTTTCTAACGTCGTCCATGGATTTTGCTACCGCATCTTTTGATTTTTCATTTTCTTGATGCTGATATTGCAAGGCGGTGCCCACCATTCCTGTCAGGATGAAACCTGCAACAATCAACAATAGTGGATGTCGCAACGTCGCGCTAACCGCCTCTATAACATTTCGCTCCGGCTTGTGGACAAGAAAGCCTTTGCGCGTCAGTTGGGGAAACTTGCGCTCGCGAAGCGGTCGAAACATGTGACCCCCATCGGTTCTATCGGCTAATGTTAGTCGTTTCCTTCAGTCAGGGCGCGCGTCTCGACAGTCGATCGACGTTCTAGGTGGACCGATTAGGTGCGGTCGGCTGAAAGCGGACGGCCGAGAGAATTATCTGTGTGGCTCAACTGGGTCGCGTGCGGCCGATCGCCGTCAGGCAGGGGTCGGTCAAGCGCATCCGCCTTTATGCTCCGAAGTACTCGAGTTCGGGCGTCTCGCGCTGAAGATCTGCCACCGACAGCGTTATGCGCTCGCCAGTTGCAGAAGCTGCTCCATATTGCTGGACGGCCCTTAGAATTCGGTGTTTGTTCAGCTCGAACGCGAGTCGCACCTGGTGTGCAGTCTCATTGCGAGCACCAAGCTCTTCGCAAACGACTTCAAATGGCAGCGCGAAGGAGCGGTATCCCCAGCCGAACCGAAAGGCGGAAAACCACACCGCCGAGTCGGCGCAATGAATGGGGGCGGTAATGACCGTGCGTGGCTGATCCATCGTTTTCACCTGCGTCGACGATAGGGTGACATCAAAGTGTTGCACAACGACCTTACAAACGGGGTGCTGTCGACGCGAGGTCACCACTCCGCCGAGACGATTGTCTCGGAGCCAAGGGTTGATTTTGCGAATCGGGACAGCGTCGGACGGGTGGTGTCCCGCGGGTCCCCAACAGGCAAGACCGGCCAATTTGAGACGTTCGAAGGATTGCGGAAATCGCCAACAATCGGTAGTCCGCACCGTAGCTAATCGCTCGCGCCTGTCGGTTACACTGCTCCCGGGCAAGTTTTCGGAAACCGATGATGAATGAGATCGAAGCTTTAACAGCTCGGATCGACCAGGAAGGGGACGTTGATGCACTGCGCATCGGGATTCCCGACCTAACCTCCCGTCTGATCCGAGAGCGGCGTGACAACATTTGGCTATTGAGGAAAGCACTGGTTTGCGCAGACGCTCGCCGCTCTTGGGTCGAATGTCGGCGGAGGGCATCGCGACTCAGCCGCCTAGCTTCGCGTGTCACTTGTGGCGCTCGAAACGGCACTGACACTACATGACCGACGCAACGAAAATTACACTCCGCGAAACGCGGCTGTAGAGGCGCTGACAGCAGACACGCTGCTTGCCAGCGTGCGTGCGCTTGGAGCTAGTATTTAGGTTTTGCAGGGGCAAAGCCGCCGCCGAAAATGGTGGGCCATAAAAAGGAAAGGCACATGATCCGGGGCGTGATCGACAACGTTATATTTGACTTTCTAGACAGCCAGCATTCTGAGGTTTTGGCGATTAGCGGGAAATGGGGTGTTGGCAAGACCTACGCCCTTTATTCTATGATTGATTCTTATACCGGCACCGGTTCGCTTGGCTGGTACTCGTACGTCTCCGCGTTTGGCGCAAAATCGATCGGCGAATTGCGATCCATGATTCTGGTCAAGACGAGGCGTTTTCCCGTTCAACATGACAAGCTGGAAAAAGCCGTCGAGAGCGCTGAGACGTTCTTCGCAAAGGGGCGCGGACTGGCAATCTGGAAAGCCATAACGGCGTCGGCGGACAAAATCCCCATTGTCGGCAAGCAGGTCACGGTTTTGTTGGAGACCGTCGCAACTTCGCTTATTAGCAAGACTATCGTATGCATTGATGATATCGAGCGGCTCGGCTCGGGCATTGAGATGGACGACCTTTTAGGCCTTGTTTCGGAACTAAAGGTTGAATCCCAGTGCAAGATCATTCTGCTCTTTAATGAAGAACAGCTAGGCGAGCGGGCAAAGCAGTACGAACGGGCTAGCGAAAAGGTCATAGACAAGAAGATGGAGTTTGTCACGACCGCTGCGGAAGCCATCGAAATCGGCCTTCCCGCTGACACGCCAATGCGTGAATACGTCGCTCCTTGCATCGAAAAGCTCGATATCAACAATATCCGCACCATTCAAAAAATCGCTCATGGACTTACTACTGTTCATGGCCTTATCCCCGAATGCTCCGAAGACGTCAAGAAACAGGGGGCGATCGCCGTCGCCGTTTTTGCAGGGGCTTTATATGAATCGGGCCGGGGCTTTCCGAAACCTGAACATATTATTAGCTATAACTGGTTCTCCGCCGCGATGCGGGAGGGCAGCGAGGCAATCGATGATGTGTGGCGAGAAAAGCTGCACGCTTGTGGGTTCTTGCACAGTGACGAATTCGATACGGAAGTGCTGTCGATACTCAAGAATGGCTATGCGCACGGCTCGGAACTAGTGAAGCACGCTCAGGCTTTGGACGAAGTCGTAGGCAGAGGGCAGTTAGACGCCGTCTTTACCGCCGCGTGGAACACATTCCACGACCGGATCGACGGAACAGCCGAACAGCTGGTGCAGCAGTTCGTCGACGCCGTTGAAGTTGCGGCAACTGTCATAACTCCGCTCAATTTGAACAGCACTGTACGGCTGCTTCGCGAACTGGATTTCAGCGCCGAGGCCGACGCCTTGATCGAGAGATACGTACAGCTCAATGCGGACCGAACCGGTCTCTTTAGGATCGACGATTCGCCGTGGAGCAAAGACATCAATGACGAGACGCTCAGGAAACGCTTTGCGGAGATGGTGACGGAAAACGAGGGGCCGCTAGAGTTGGATGCGGCGGCGGCGATCCTTGTCGAGGAGGGACATTGGGACGGTCGGTTGCAGGCCGCGCTGTTGACGGCTTCTCCCGACGACTTTGTGACTTTGTTCAAAGAATATCAGGGTGACAGTCTCCGGCCGTTGCTTGATCACCTCTACCGGGCCGCGCACAGGAGGGGCGAGGAAACAGAACCGATTGCAGGCGTGGTCAGCGCAGCGCTGGATCAGATTTCGACAGAATCGAAACTCAATGAGATTCGGATCCGTCGCTTGCGTAGGTAGCCGAAGATATGAAATAGCGCGCGACTTGGCGGACTCTCTGTGTAGGCCGCGCTTGCCAGAATCGCTTCGGTAGCGCTAATCCTGCGAGCGTGCCAGCGTCAGATTCGGGTCTGTGCAATGTCAGGCGGGATAAGCAACGCCAGACCGGGGGAAGGGACCCGCGAGAGGATTTTGAACGACCGCTGTCGGCAGAATCAAAGGTCCGTTTCACGCCCTGAGGCGGTCAGTCAAGGTTTTTCCGAGGGCAGATGCAGCCGATATCCTTGACCTTGTAGCCTTGGGCGTCGTTCATTCATGAAACGGCGTATGTCGAAGAAACGTCGTGCGCTTCTCTGCGCTTTGGTCACGCCGCTGATACGAGTGCACGATCCACTGCGCTCGCCGTGTTTCAGCCGCCTTACCTTCACATGTTGTCTGCCACCACGCCTCACCAAAATTTTAGATACTGGGCGACGAAGACGGGCATAATTTTTCTCTCGCCCACTACGGTTTGATATTCCATGTTTGACTTGTACGTTCCGACAACCCCAAATCCATGGCCTATGCTGGCGGCGGCATAGTATTTGTCTTCCAGCTTTTTCGGGACCTCGACGTATATATACGATGGGTTCGCCGTCACGTCTGATCTTGTAAGAGCCACAGTTGTTCTGCTGTTCGAAAAACAGTCTACAAGCTTTCGTTTGCCTGAATACGCCATTCCAACAGGTTTTCGCGTGCGGCCACTGAAGACGATGCTCGTGCGATGGTTGCACGGCACGGCCTACAATCGATGTGGCAATTTGAAGGATTGGACGCGATTGGAATAGCTTTCTACCACCCCACGTCCTTGTTCACGCGCTCTTTCGGGCGGGCAGCGTCGCCACGTTCGCCGCGTCCGCATGCGTCAACAGGTCGAGCCGCTCGCCCAACAGTTGCCACGCTTCAATTTGATCTTTGAGCCGCACCTGACGCTGATAGATGCGTTTCACCTTATGCTCTTCTGTCTGGTTGAGGCACTTGACGATCACGTCGCTATCCACGCCAAGCTCGCCCATCAGTGTCCCGGCTGTTCGCCGCAGATCGTGCGGCGTCCACTTGCCGCCCGGTAATTCGAGTGCATGAGCGTGCGCCGTCCGGTTTGAGTGCGCCTCACGTTTGTAGTGGGCAAGTTGCCTGTCTTCGATTTGCTTTGTCATACTCTTCGAACAGACAGAGCCTTCGCCCTGCCGGGAGGGCATCATCCATACCTCGTCATCGGACAGTGCGAGCAATGCTTCAGCTTTCCGCCGCGCGAAGTCGGAGAGATAGATGACGTGTTCACGCTGATTTTTTGCATGTTCCTTCGGGATCGTCCATGTACCTGCTTCGAGATCAATGTCCGTGCGTCGCGCTCGCGTCGTTTCGCCAATCCGTGCGCCCGTTGCCAGCATCAGCCAGACCGCATGCACGGTCGAGTGAAGAAGGTGTGCCGCAGCAAGGGCGGGGGGCAGGGCGCGAATCTCGGACTCGCTGAGTACCCGGTCGCGCTCGGTATCCTTGCCGCCCACGTCGCGTTTTGCAATGCCATGCGTAGGGTCTGTCGTGACAATTTCCCGCACAAGCGCGAACCCGAACATTTGCCTGAGTTCGGATAGCAGTCGGTTCGCCAGTCGATTCGCGCCACGCGCCATTACCGTATCGAGCACATGCATGACGTCGGCCCGCGTAATTTCCTCGGCGTAGCGGTCACCGATGGCGGGTAGTACGTCTTTCTCAATGCCGCGCTTGGTTTCTGCGCCCTTGTCCTTGCGGCCAGCAAGTTCCATGGCGGCCCATCGCTCGAATAGCTTGCGCACGCTCAGACGGCGCTCTAGGGCTACTTGGGCTTCCTGCGCAGCGCTACGGGCCTGCTCGACGGCGGCGCGTTCGTCTACAAGTCGTTGCTGATAGTCGATCCCTGAGCGGGCCAGTGCGCGAATCTCGGCGGCGCGGTCACGGGCATCCTTCAGGCCGATACGGCCCGGCCCATCGCCGTATGGTTCAGGCAATCGGTACTGCCGTTCCTTGCCATCGAACATGTATCTCACTAGCCACGTCTTCGCGCCGTCCGTCGCCACGCGAAGTTGTAGGCCGTCCCCGTCAGTCAACTTGAACGGCTTGGCCCTTGGCTTCGTTGCGTCGATAGTGCGTGCTGTCAGTCGTCCCAAAATGTGCTCCCGAAGTGTCCGCGTCCGACCCGTGTCCGAACCGTGTCCGAAAAAAAGGTGGATTTCGGTGAATTTTACTGGATGTCAATGAACTATGAAATCCTGTTTATTGGCTGATCTATAAGGACTTTGCGGAAATTTCCGCATGTTGTCGGACGATGCTTTACCTTTATGGGGTGCAGGTGGTAGGAGGTTCAAATCCTCTCGCCCCGACCAAGATTAAAAAGCCGCACGCCGTAAGGCGTAGCGGCTTTTTCGTTTTTGGCCGCCACCGCGGCAAGGCTGCCATCGTTCGTCGCGCTATCACGATCACATCATTTGAGCCGCGCACCACTCCGGCCCGAGCCTCTCGCACGCGGCAACGTGAGACTGCTTCACGCGAGGCAGGCTGTACATCAGGGCCTGCACTGAAACGCGACTGACCCTCTTCTCGCACAGCCGCTTGGCGACGACTATCCCCTTGCCGGCCGCGGACCTAAACGCCGTTATGATGACGCTTGGATCATTCGGCATCTCGCGACCATCGTGATGATCCAGATTGCTTTCGGCGCATTATTAACGATGAACGACGATACGCTGCCGCGCTTTCTAACAGAAATTTTTCCGACGCACGTACGTTACGGCGGCTTTGCGTTCTGCTGCAACTCGGCCAATGAGCCATTCGGCGGAAGGGCGCTGAGACATTTGGGCTCGGCTCGTTCGATCTCGAGCAAGCCGGTGCTCGAGTCTACGACCAGCGGCTCGATCGCAGCCGCTCGTTTTCGAATAAGCGCTCTATAGATTTACCCATCACCCGCATCCCGTATCCCACGCGCCCGTCTACCATGCACGTTTGCCCGCCGCGTGCGGCGCGTCTTGATCAACGGGTTTCCCCATGAGTTTGCTACTTCGTTTGTTGCTTCTGATATTGACCAGCCAGCGCCGCAGCCGGCTGCATGTGCTCGATACGTGCGTCACGCCGTTTCGCGTCTGGTTGAATGACCTAGATGTGTTGCTTCACATGAACAACGGTCGTTATTTCACGATCCTGGATCTGGCACGCGTCGATCTGATGATGCGCAGCGGCTTGTGGCGTCAATTGAAGGCACAACGCTGGTATCCGGTCGTCACGCTGGAAACGATGCGTTTTCACCGCTCGCTCGAACTCGGCAATCGCTATGACGTCCGGACCCGCGTGATCGGCTGGGACGACAAGCACATCTTCATCGAACAAGGATTCGTGCGTGACAATGCGCAAGTCGCGCTGGCCGTCGTGCGGGCACGCTTTCTGAAGCGAAGCGGCGGTGTCGTGACTACTGCCGAGTTAATGCAACTGTCCGGCGTGACGCAGTCATCGCCCACGTTGCCCGAATGGGTCGCGCGTTGGAGCGAGGCCGAAGGAGGGATGGTGTTTCCGTCGGCTTCGTCTATTCCAGGTTAACAGGATGCGAGCACCGTCACGCGTCGGTAAGCACTCTGTCGTGCGGGTCCAGGCGCGCCCGCATCAAACGGCATCCTGAACGAACTACTGATACCACGCGCCCAATCGATCATTAGGAGCGCCAGCCACGCTTGCACTTCCGTATGCGCCTGCGGCGAAGTGATGTTCTATTCATAGTTACGAAGCTGCGACGGCATGAGATACGCCGACCGGTCGCCAGCCAGCACTGAAGCCAGAACATGCATATCGATGCCGCCTCCAGTTAGCACAGCGGCGATGCGCTTACCGGCAAAATAAGGGTGGAGGGCCGCGGTAAGCGCAACCGCGCCCGCGCCTTCGACGACAAGATGATTGTGCTTCGCCAGACAGCGGATAGCTTCGGCCGTGTCCTCAAGCGTTGACACAATGACGCCGTCCACCAACGCATTGAGGTATGGCCAATTCGCGTCGAGCACGGTCGAGACGCCGATGCCCGCGATCATCGGCGTCGAGTCGACAGATACCTCAACGATAGCGCCGGCCGCAAGAGAAGAATAGAACGGTGCCGCCGCTTCGCTTTCGCACGCATACAATTTCGCACGCGAGTCCCAATGCGCGCACGCCAGCGCAGTACCCATGATCAACCCGCCGCCGCCGAAGGGCACGAGGATCACGTCGACATCCGGCAGGTCTTCCAGGATCTCCTGTCCGATCGACGCGTCGCCGACGACCACATCGCGACACGCACAAGGATGCAGAAATGTGCCGGTTTCGCCGGGCGGTATTTCACCGCACAGTATTGCCCACCATCTTTCGTACGGCACTTCGATCACCTCGGCGCCCAGCGAGCGAAGCGCCTCGATTTTGCTCCTTGCTGCGGTATCGGTGACATACACCCTGACGTCCGCGCCGCGAACCCTCGTCGCTTCGGTCACGCCAAGCGCGAAGTTGCCGGTGCTCGCCGTATAGACACCGTTCGCCAGTTGAGCGGCCGTAAGGCTCGATACCGCATTCAGCGCGCAGCGTATCTTGAACGATCCTCGTGGCTGAAGGTTCTCCGGTTTGAGAAACACGCTTCGATCCGTGGCAGCGGCGTAGGGCAACAGCGGTGTGCGGACGACGGTTCCCCGGATCGTCTCCGATGCGCGCTCGATATCGGCTCGGGAAACGTCGCCGAGATAGCCCGAGCCGACATCATTCCCGAACGACGTGCGCGCATGATGCAGAATGCCAGGAAAGCTCATGATGTCCTCGCTTTCGTATTCGTTTGAAGAGATCGACTAGCCACGCCGACGCAATTCGATGCGCAGGTTTCGCGGCACCATCGAAAACGCGAACACTTCCTCCACCTCGGCCGCGTCGTTCACCAGCAGCAGATCGAAGTTGCGGCACAGCATGGCGACAGCCGATCTCACTTCCATCAAGGCGAGGCTGCGTCCCGGACACAGACGCGGTCCCGAGCCGAACGGCATGAACCCCGCCCGATGATGGCTGGCGGCACTCTCGCCGGTGAGCCAGCGCTCCGGATCGAAGAGGTCGGCCCTCGAATGGCCGCCTTGCTGCAAACCTGCCTCGCGCGTCAATAGCGACAGCACCGCGCCCTTCGGGATGGCAATGTCGCCCACTTGCACGTCGTAATTCGGCTCGACTGCGAGAACGGGCGTAACGGATTTGAGCCGCATGGACTCGCTGATGACCGCGTTCAGATAGAGGAGCGCATCACCCGTGTCAAAATCTTCGAGCATGGCCGCGGATCCGATAACGGCGTCGACTTCTTCCTGCATTCTTCGCTGGACGTCTGGCAGGGACGCCATGAAGTACGCCACCCAGGCGATGGTGTTCGCCGTCGTGTCCTGTCCGGCCAGCAGGATGGTGAACACATTGGCCAGCACTTCGTCGTCTGTCAGCGGCGCTTCTCCTTCCTGTTGCGCCATGAGCAACGCCTCGAGCAGATTCGTGGGCATCGCGTCCGTCTCCGAGCGCTGCGCGAGCCGCGCGCGGTTGGCGGCGATCAGGTCCTTCGTGAGCGCCTGAACCGCAATCAACGCGCGATCCAGCGTCTTGTCGGCGGGTAGCTTGACGTAGTGCCAATAGGGGAAGGGCGCGTTGATGCGCCGGTTGATCATCGGGAACACGACTTCGAGGTGCCGCTGGATCACGTCGCCCTCGCTCTCGATGGTGTCCATGTCGTATCCGAACGCGAGATTGGTGGTGACGTCCACCGTGTATCGCATCAGATCCTTCTGGATATCGATGGATTGCTGATCGCGATTCGCTTTCTCCCAGCGTTGCAGCAACCGACGCGTCATCTCGCAGAGCAGCGGAAAGAAGGCACGCAAATGCAGAGGATCCAGTGCCTTGGCGACGAGTTGCCGTTGCCGTCGCCAGGCCTCGCCTTCCATGGAGAAAACGCCGTTGATACCCAGTTCGCGCGCAACGGTTTCGATCACGTTCCAGCGGCGATAGGCGCCGGGGCGATCGCGCAAGACCTGGCTGATGAGAATCGGATCGGCGATCGCAACGAACGGGCGGCCGATCAATCTGAACGTGTACACAGGGCCGAATTCTCTGGACCACTGTTCGAGGACGAGGTGCAGCTTCTCGGGACGTAGTTGCAACGTATTGCCGAGAAACGGAACGCGCTTTGGGCCAGGAAGCTGGGCAAGCGATCTCACGGGAGATTCGCGGCACGGTATTGTCCCAGCCGGGTCAGCGCGTTGCGCATTCCACGCGCGCACCTCGTTGCGATCGACTTTAACTTCGCCGTCCTCGACGATTGCGTCGAAGCGCTTCAGATTCGAACTGACCGGTCCCTGGTTGCAGCCTGACGAGCAGTCGAACTGCCAACTGTGTGCCCGGCAGGTGAGCACACCGTCTTTGACTGTGCCTTCGGACAGGAGAGTGCCTTGATGCGGGCAGCGTCCCTGAAAAATCGAAATGGCGTGACTGTGGCGAAGAACGATCAGATCGATCCCGTCGACGTTCGCCGCCTTGATGCCGTCGTCTTCAAGTTCTTTCGTGCGCGCTATCACTATCGTGTCCGGGGAACCCGAACGCACTGCCTGAAGACTCGCGTTCATTTTGTCGCTCCTTCGCGCCGGGCAGGCATCGTTTTTCATTGATCGTGTGAACACAAGAGAGGCTCCGGCGTCTTGTCGACGGCGAACGTTTTTGCGTTGCAACGTGCAACCAGGTTCTTGCGCGGCGTGAGGAAGCGGGCGCGTTCATGTCACTGCGCACCGCATTTAATTGGCGTCGTGAGCGGGCTTCAGGGCGGAATCCTGTGCCGGGTCTGTACGACAGACAAGTCGCGATCCATGCTGTACTCCCCGAGGTCCGAGGAGGGCACTCACCCAACCATACTAGTCGTTTATCGAAGGGAGCCAAGCACGCTATCTAGTGTCGTGCCGCCTTTTCGGCGCATCCGGGACCCGGCTGTCGATTGCCGGATTGCGAGCGTTTGCCAGGGTCGGGAATCTTCCCGCGTGCTACGAACTCTGCAGCGCATTGCGCAGGTCGAATCGGCTGTCGTCGTGGTGGCAAAAAACCTGCGCTGCCGGTGGCACGGCGCTTGCCATGCGTCGGCTGTACCGGCGCCAGCCTGCCGTCAGGCGTTGGTAACGATTCTCATTTTTTGTCCCGCCAGTTCGATGCGCTATGCTGGGGTAACGGCCAAAAATACAAGACGCGAGGCAGGTTCGGTGTTGGTGCAATGCCACTGAAGATCCTGCCCGATCCATCGTCCTTTGCCGGCGCCGGGGGCTTCGCACACGAAACACGGAGGTAATATGCAAGGCGACCCAAAGGTCCTGGAATATCTGAACTCGCAACTGAAGAACGAACTCTCCGCGATCAATCAGTATTTCCTGCATGCGCGCATGTACAAGCATTGGGGGTTCGTCAAGCTCGGCAAGCATGAATATGACGAATCCATCGGCGAGATGAAGCATGCCGATCTGCTGATCGAGCGCATCTTCCTGTTGAACGGCCTGCCGAATCTGCAAGACCTTCACAAGCTGCTAATCGGCGAAGAAACCAAAGAGATCATGGAGTGCGATCTGAAGCTGGAACAGATTTCGCAGGCCACCTGCAAGGAGGCCATCGTCTATTGCGAATCGGTTCGCGACTTCATCTCGCGGGAGATCCTGACCCATATTCTCGACGACACCGAGGAACATATCGACTGGCTCGAGACGAATCTTGAGTTGATCGACAAGGTCGGCATTCAGAACTATCTGCAATCGGGCATGGACTCGCCGGAGTGAGTTCGCTTTGGCAAATGTTCGACTGACAACGAACTGAACGCCGGCGGATCGGGCTGAGCGTCAAGCGCCCCATCGTGAGGCGACTGGCGGGAAATGGCCGCGCGGTGGGCGCTTTATTCGCGGCCTAGCGCCACGAATCGTTCGAGATGATGGTCCTCATCGCCGAGTTGATGATCGATCATCACGAGGCGCTTCGCGTAGCGGGCGAGCGGCAGTTCCCACGTCATGCCGATACCGCCATGCAACTGAATGCATTCTTCCGCGACTAGCGCGCCGATTCGCCCAATGCTGTACTTGGCCGCCGACATCGCGCGCTCCCGCACCTTGCGCTCGGCGCCGAGGGCCGCCGCGGCGTTGATCACGGCTGAGCGGCCCTGCTCGATCTCCAGCAGCAGATCGGCCATGCGATGCTGCAATGCCTGAAAGCTGCCGATCGGCACGCCGAACTGTTTGCGCGTGCGCAGATACTCGAGCGTGTAGTCTTTGGCGACATCCATCGCGCCGATGGCTTCGGAACACAACGCGAGCACGCCGCAGCCAATCGCGTATTCGAGTGTCGCGAAGCCCGCGTCAATCGTGCCGAGCAATGCGCCGTCGTTCAGCGTGACGTTGTCGAAGGTCACTTCAGCAGCGCGGCCGCCGTCGATCTTGCGATAGCCGCGCACGCCGACACCGGGCGTATCGCGCGGCACGAGAAAGAGCGTCACGCCTGCTTCGCTATCGTCATCACCGCTGGTGCGTGCCGAGACCAGAAAAAGCGAAGCGTGCTCGCCGTGCTGAACCACGGCCTTGGCTCCGTTTAGTCGCCACGTGGAGCCGCTTCGCTCCGCGCGCGTCGTTACGCGGGATAGTTCATAGTGGCTGTCCGGTTCGCCGTGCGCGAGCGCGACGATCCGCGAGCCGTCAATCAATTCCGCGAGCGCGGCCTTCTGCGCTTCGTTGCCGCTGCGCGCAATGGCACGGCCGACGATCAGCGTATCGAGAAACGGTTCGACCACGAGACCACGGCCCAAGCTCTCGAACACTACGGCGATATCGAAACCGCCGCCGCCGAAACCGCCATCCGCTTCATCGAACAGTGCGCCGATAATGCCGAGCTCGGCAAAGCGGCTCCACAAGTCGCTGCTATAGCCCTGGTGAGACTGAGCGATCCGGTCGCGCGTGGCGAAACCGTACTGCTCGCTGACAAAACGGTTCAGCGTATCCGCCAGCATGCGGCGGTCTTCGGTGTGCTGGAAATTCATGACGTGCGCCCCTTACAGTCCCAGGATCATTTTGGAAATGATGTTCTTCTGGATTTCGTTCGAGCCGCCGAAGATCGACAGCTTGCGATTGTTGAAATACAGCGACGCGGCGCTCGCGGCTTCGTCCGGGCCGACGGGCGTACCGTCGAAGCCGTCATGCAAGGCTTCCTCGATGAACGGCTGCGCGTACGCACCCATCGCGCGCCGCGTAAGCGACGAGATTTCCTGACGGATCTCCGTGCCGCGAATCTTCAGCATCGAACTTTCGGCGCCGGGCACGCCGCCGCCCGCCACTGCCGCGATCACGCGCAGGTTGGTGGTCTTCATGTTCTCCAGATCGATCTCGACGCGCGCCATGCGAGTCGCGAACGCGGCGTCTTCCGCGAGCGGCCTGCCATTGCGCCGCTGTTTCGCTGCAATCTTGCGCAGGCGATTGAACGCGGCCACCGAGAAGCCGACGCCCGCAATATTGGTGCGCTCATACGTGAGCAGATACTTGGCGTAGGTCCAACCCTTGTTCTCTTCGCCGACGAGGTTCTGGACCGGCACGCGCACGTCGGTGAAAAACACTTCGTTGACTTCGTGTTCGCCGTCGAGCGTGATGATCGGGCGCACTTCGACGCCCGGTGTCTTCATGTCGATCAGCAGGAAGCTGATGCCTTCCTGTTTGCGCACATCGGTCGCGCTACGCACGAGGCAGAAGATCATGTTCGCGTAGTGGCCGAGCGTGGTCCATGTCTTCTGTCCATTGACGATGTAGTGCTCGCCCTGCGCGTCGATGCCGCGCACGGCGGTGGTTTTGACCGAGGCGAGATCGGAGCCGGCGCCGGGTTCCGAATAACCCTGGCACCACCAGTCCGAGCCGTCGAGAATACGCGGCAGCCAATGACGCTTTTGCGCTTCGCTGCCGTATTTGATCAGCACCGGGCCGAGCATGTTGACGCCGAACGGCACCACGCGCGGCGCGCCGGCCAGCGCGCATTCGTTTTCGAAGATGAATTTTTGCACCGCGTTCCAACCCGGGCCGCCGTACTCTTTAGGCCAGTGATTGGCGAGCCAGCCTTGCGCGTTGAGAATGGCGTGCCACTCGGCCATGTCGTCGCGCGTAAGACGGCGGCCGCCGTGGACCTTGTCGGCGAGACGTTGCGGGAGCTTGTCGCGCAGAAAGGCCTGCACGTCGGCGCGGAAGGCTTCTTCCTCGGGAGTGAAGTTCAGATCCATGGCGGGTGTTCCGAATTGGGTTGAGCGACCGGCGCGCACGCGCGCGTCCGGTCAGCCTGATGCAAGTCGACGATGATGCGCCGTTTCAGACGCTCTGGTTCAGGCTCGCGAAATCTGCGCCGCGCTCCACCAGTTCGACCAGCAGCGGCGAGGGCTTCCAGAAGAGCGGGTCTTGTTTGGCGAACTCGCGAATGTCGGCGAGGATCGTCGGCAGGCCGACCATGTCCGCGTATTTCATCGGACCGCCGCGATAGCGCGGGAAGCCGTAGCCGTACAGGAACGTCACGTCGACATCCAACGGCCGCAGCGCGATACGCTCGTGCACGACGTTGGCGCCTTCGTTGATCATCGCGGCCATGTAGCGGCGGATGATTTCATCGTCAGTGAAACTGCGCGGCGCGATGCCGGCGCGCACGCGTTCGGCATCGATGATCGCTTCGACTTCCGGGTCGGGCGTGCCGCTGCGCGATCCTTCGGGGTACAGATAGAAGCCGCGTCCGGTCTTTTGGCCGAACCAGCCGCGCTCGCAAAGACGGTCGGCGATCTGCACATAACGCGCTGCGGGATTGCGCGTGGCCGCTCGCCGTTTGCGTGCCGCCCAGCCGATGTCGCCGCCCGCCAGATCCACCACCTGGAACGGTCCCATCGGAAAGCCGAACGCGCGCACGGCTGCGTCGATCTGATAGGGTGAGGCGCCGTCTTCCATCATGGCGTCCGCGGCGCTGCGATACACGGCGAGCACGCGGTTGCCGATAAAGCCGTCGCACACGCCCGCGTGCACCGGCGTCTTGCGCAACTTTTTCGCCAGCTCGAACGCGGTGGCGACTACGTCGGCGCTGACCTGCTTCGGCACCACCACTTCCAGCAGCTTCATGATGTTGGCAGGCGAGAAGAAGTGCAGGCCGATCACGTCGGCGGGACGCGAAATGCTCGACGCGATCGCGTCGATGTCGAGATACGAGGTATTGGTCGCGAGCACCGCGCCCGCTTTGCAGACGCGATCGAGTTCGGCGAATACGGCCTGTTTGACGGCGAGGTCTTCGAATACGGCTTCGATCACGAGGTCGGCGCCGGCGAGCGCATCGTACGACGTGCTGCCGCTCCAGCGCGCCATGAGCGCCGCTTTCTTTTCCACGCTCAGGCGGCCTTTGGCGATCAGGCCGTCGTAGACTTTTTCGATGTGCGCGCGGCCGCGTGCGAGCGACGCGTCGTCGCGTTCGATCATCGTCACCGGCAAGCCCGCGTCGAGCACCGCGACGGCAATGCCCGCGCCCATCGTGCCGCCGCCCACCACGCCAATCGCGTTCAGCGCGCGTGGTTTGGCGTCGCGCGTTTCGGGCGCCTTGAGCACTTCGCGCTCGGCAAAGAACGCGTGAATCAGACCGGCGCGCTGCGGGCTGTCGATACATTCGAGGAACAGCTTGCGTTCGAGCCGCAGACCGTCGTCGAAAGGCCGTTCGATGGCGGCCTCGACGGCGTCGACGATTTTCAGCGGCGAGAACAGGCCACGCGATTTCTTCGCGGTTTCCGCCCGCGCCGTGGCGACGGCGGCGAGACTCGCGGCGCGCTCGCTGAGTGCCGACGCGTCGCGCGTGCGGCGCACCGGCGCGTGGGCGGCCAGCAACTCGTGCGCGTACGCGAACCCTTCGGCGAGGATGTCGTCGCTGCTGCCGAGACGGTCGATCAGACCGAACGCGAGCGCTTCCTTCGCGCTGGCGTGGCGGCCGCTCAGAATCAGATCGAGCGCGGCCTGCGCGCCGATCAAACGCGGCGTGCGCTGCGTGCCGCCCGCGCCCGGCAACAGGCCGAGTTGCACTTCAGGCAAGCCGAGCTTCGCGCCGTCGACGGCAATCCGGTAATGCGCCGCGAGCGCCACTTCCAGACCGCCGCCGAGCGCCGCGCCATGAATCGCAGCGATTACCGGCTTCGTGCACGCCTCGATGCGGTTGCACACGTCCGGCAGCGAGGGTGGCACCGGCGGCTTGCCGAACTCGCGAATGTCCGCGCCGGCGATGAAATTGCGCCCCGCGCCGATGATCAGCACGGCCTCCACGGCCTTGTCGGCATCCGCGGCTTCGACGGCGGCGAGCAGGCCGCGCCGCACGTCGGCGGATAACGCATTGACCGGCGCATGGTCGATCGTCACGAGCAGCACCTTGCCGCGCAATTCGCGCGTGACAACATCGGCCGAAGGGTTGGGGGTCATGGCGTCTCCTGATTGTGATGGGCCGCATGGCAGAGCATGCCGGGTCTGGCGAACTGTCCCGATTGTGAGTCGGTCAAGGTTTATTGACAATTACATGGGCGGTTGACAGACTGTCAAAGTTTATTTGACAAAGGCGCCGCCATGGACGTCAACTCGCTGACCCTGCTGGTGGACATTCTGGACGCGGGCAATCTCAGTGAAGCCGCGCGCCGGCTGAAAATGAGCCGCGCGAACGTGAGCTACCACCTGAATCAGCTGGAGCGTTCCATCGGGCTGCAACTGGTGAGGCGCACCACGCGCCGGGTCGAACCGACCGAGATCGGTCTGCAACTCTACGAACATGGCCGCACGATCCAGAACGCGCTGCTCGCCGCGCGCGAATCCGTCACCACGCTCGGGCAAAGTCTGCAAGGGCGCGTGCGGCTGAGCGTGCCGAGCGGTTACGGGCAACTCGTCATGTCGGACTGGCTGATCGCGTTCAAGCGGCTTTATCCGGGCATCGTACTGGATGTGATGTTCGAGAACCGCGTTGAAGACCTGATGCGCGATGAAGTCGATATCGCCGTGCGCGTGATGTCCGAGCCGCCGCAAAACCTCGTCGCGCGCGACATGGGGCCGGTGCGGTATGTGGCATGCGCGTCGCCGGATTTTGCGGACAGGCACGGCATGCCGCAGCGGCTCGACGATCTGCGCACGGCGCCGCTGATTACCGCTGCAGTGGTCGGCCGGCAGTTGCGGGTAGCCGCATATTTGCGCGATGAACGGCATGAAGTGCTGCTGGAGCCGAGCATCATCTCCGAGAACTTTCTGTTCTTGCGCCAGGCGGTGCTTGCGGGACTCGGCGTGGGCCTCGTGCCGGATTATGTGGTGCAGGACGATCTGCGCCGCGGCGACGTGCTCACCGCGCTCGATGAATGGCGCTTAAGCATCTTCGGGACGCACATGTACATGCTGTATATGCCGAACCGGCATCACACGCGCGCGGCGTCGACGTTCATCGATTTCATTTTGCAGCAGGCGCATGGCACGGGCAGAGGCTTGCCCGCGTAAACGACGAGGTTCATCTTGTATCTCGCGCAGGTATGCTACGCAAAAAGAGCGGAGACAAGAGATGAAATGGATCATCGGACTTCTAGCCGTGCTGGCACTTGCCGTAGTTGTTCTGTTGATCTCCCGCTTGCCGGGCGAAGACGCGATTCGTCTCGCCGGTTACGTGGCGACTGCCGCCTTTGCCGCGCTCATCAGCTTAGTGCTGCGCTGGCGCGCTAGCCGGGCCCAACAGCGCAATAAGCGGGCAGGGTGAGCACGCGTCTCGCTAGGCGGTCTGTACGCTCTCGCGCAACTCGTCGCCGAGAAAATCGATAAACGTCCTCAGCTTGGCCGACAAGCGGTGCCGCTCCAGATAGATCGCGTGAATGTCCGCGTTCGGCAGCGCCCAGTCGGCGAGAAGCGGCACCAGTTCGCCGCGCCTTAAGTGCCCCGCGATTTCCCACGCCGAACGCACAGCGACGCCGCGGCCGTCGAGCGCCCACTTCAGCACGGCGCTGCCGTCGTTGCTGCTCAACGGACCGTCCACCTTCACCGTCTCCGATTTCTTGCCGCGCGAAAAATGCCACGTGCCGTACGCCGATTCGTTTTCGCGTAGGACGAGGCAGGCATGCCGCGTGAGATCGTGCGGCATTTGCGGTGCGCCGTGCCGCTTCACATAAGCCGGCGACGCGCATACGACGCGCTGGTTCTTCAGCAGCAAGCGCGCGTTGATGCGCGCATCCGGCACTTCGCCGAAACGAATCCCGAGATCGAAGCCTTCCTCCTGCAAGCTGACCGGCCGGTCCGTCAGATGCAACTGAATCTTCATCGACGGGAACCGCTCGCTGAAACGCGAAATGGCCGGGGCGATGTGCGCGCGGCCGAAACCGAACGACGCATTCACGCGCAACAGACCGGTCGGCTCGGCGCGGCTCTGCGTGACCAGTTGTTCGAGTTCGGCGAGATCGTCGAGGATGCGCGAGCCATTCGCCAGATAAATCTCGCCCTCCGCCGTCAGGCTGACGCGCCGCGTGGTGCGGTTCACGAGACGCACGCCGAGACGCTGTTCGAGTTGCGCGAGCCGCTTGCTGATGGACGGCGGCGTGACGCCGAGTTCGCGTGCAGCCGCGGCGAGATTGCGATGGCGCGCCACCAGCGCGAACAGATTGAGGTCGGAAAAGCCGTCCATCGATTCGTTCCTAAAAGTTAATTCCGGATTGCGCCAATAGAAACCATATCGCTGCAGGCATCAATTAGACTTCATTCAAACAGGGGAGGCAATGATGTTTGCAGGTTTCACAGACGCGTCGGCCGAGGTCGACGGCATTCGCATCAACGCGATTCGCGGCGGCAACGGGCCGGCTTTGCTGCTGCTGCATGGGCATCCACAAACTCACGCGATCTGGCACAAGGTCGCACCGACGTTGGCGCGGCACTTCACGCTGATCGCCGCGGATTTGCGCGGCTACGGCGACAGCGGCAAACCGCAGGGCACACACGACCACGCGAACTATTCGAAACGGCGCATGGCCGCCGATCAGGTCGCGCTAATGCGTGCGCAAGGTTTCGACCGCTTCGCCGTGATCGGCCACGATCGCGGCGGACGGGTGGCCGCCCGCATGGCGCTCGATCATCCGCGAACCGTGACCCGGCTCGTGACGCTAGACGTCGCGCCGACCCTTGCGATGTACGAACAGACCTCGTTCGATTTCGCGCGCGCTTACTGGCACTGGTTCTTTCTCGTGCGACCCGCGCCGTTTCCCGAGACGTTGATTCGCGCGGATCCCGACCTCTATCTGAAGCAGACCATCGGCGCGCGCAGCGCCGGCCTCGCGCCATTCACCGACGCGGCCTACGCCGAATATCTGCGCTGCCTGAGCGACCCCGGCACCGCGCACGGCATCTGCGAGGACTACCGCGCGAGCATCACGATCGACCTCGAACACGACCGCGCGTCGCTCGCTGAAGGGCGGAAGATCGAATGCGATTTCCTGGCGCTGTGGGGCGCGCAAGGCGTCATCGAACAATGCTTCGAGCCCCTCGCCGAATGGCGGAAGTGGTCGGCCAATGTGAGCGGCGAAGCGCTGCCGTGCGGCCACTACATTCCCGAGGAAGCGCCCGGGTTATTGCTCGAACGCGTCCTTCCGTTTCTGCAGTCCTAGTCGCGCGGGCCTTCATCATGTCAACACGAACCCTTTACCAGAAGCTGGTCGATTCGCATGTCGTGACGCGTGTAGATGAACAGAACGTGCTGCTGTACGTCGATCTGCATCTGATGAACGAATACACCAGCCCACAAGCGTTCAGCGCGCTGGCCGCGAAAACGCGGCGCGTGCGCCGGCCGAAGCAGCAGCTCGCGGTGGTCAGTCACATCATTCCGACGCACGCGGAATCGCCGCGTGTGATTCGCGATGCCGCGTCGTTGCTGCTCGCGAACAACCTGGCGCGCAATTGCGCGGAGGCCGGCATCGCGTTGCATGCGGCGAACGATCCGCTGCAAGGCATCGAACATATCGTCGCGCCCGAGCGTGGGGTGATTCGGCCGGGCATGGTCGTGCTGTGCGGCGATAGTCATACAACGACGTATGGCGCGCTTGGCGCTTTGGGATTCGGCATCGGCACGTCCGAGGTCGAGCACGTGCTCGCCACGCAGACGCTGGTGTATCGCGTCGCGCAGACCATGCGCATCACGATCGAGGGTGCGATGCCGTATGGCACATCTTCGAAGGATCTGATTCTGTGGATCATCAGCCGCATCGGCGCGCAGGGCGCGCGCGGCTATGCGGTGGAATTCGCTGGATCGACGATCGCGTCGCTGTCGGCGGAAGCACGCATGACCTTGTGCAACATGACCGTCGAAGCGGGTGCGCGCGCCGCGCTGATCGCACCCGATGCCACCACGTTCGACTACATCCGCGCACACGCACCGTCGCTCGATGAAACCGCGTGGCAAGCGGCGATGAACGACTGGCGCGAACTGAAATCGGACCCGGACGCGCGCTTCGATATCGAGCATCGTTTCGATGCCCGCGATATCGCGCCGTTTGTCACGTGGGGCACGAGTCCCGACCAGGCCATCGCCGTCGACGAACTGATCCCCGCCGCGGCCACGCAAAAGACACCGGAAGCCGTCGCCGCGTTGCGCCGCGCGCTCGACTATATCGGCCTCGACGCGGATCAGCCGATTGCGGGCACGCCGATCGATCGCGTGTTCATCGGCTCCTGCACCAATGGACGCATTGAAGACCTGCGCATCGTCGCGTCGATCGTCGCGGGGCGCCACGTCGCGCAGGGCGTGCGCGCGATGGTCGTGCCCGGCTCGGGCAGCGTGCGACGCCAGGCGGAAGCCGAAGGCATCGCGGCGACATTGCGCGAGGCCGGCTTCGAATGGCGCGAGCCGGGCTGCTCGATGTGTCTCGCGATGAACGACGATTTTCTGGCGCTCGACGAACGGTGTGCCTCCACCACCAACCGCAACTTCGAAGGGCGCCAGGGCCGTGGCGGCCGTACTCACCTGATGAGCCCCGCGATGGCCGCGGCGGCCGCATTGACCGGACGCATCACCGACGTCCGCACGCTGGAGACGCAGTCATGAGACTTACCGAAATCCACGGCGCCGCCGCGCCTTTGCCAATCGAAAACCTCGATACCGATCAGATCATGCCGAAGCAGTTTCTGCGCATTATCGACAAGGCGGGGCTCAAGGAAGGCTTGCTGTATGACTTGCGTTTCGACGCGCAAGGCGAGCCGCGCAGCGACTGCGTGTTGAATCTGGCGGAGTATCGTGACGCTCGCATTCTGATCGGCGGCTCGAACTTCGGCTGCGGGTCGAGCCGCGAGCACGCGGTGTGGGGACTTCAGCAAGCCGGTTTCGAAGCGGTCATCGCGCCGAGCTTCGCGGAGATCTTCTATTCGAACGCGATGAACAACCGTCTGCTGCTCGTGCAACTTGAACGCGACGAAATCGACCTCCTGTTGCATGACGCAGCAACGCAACCCGCAGCGCCGCTGCATATCGACGTCGAACGGCAAACAGTGACGTCCGCCACGGGACGCGCGTTTGCGTTTCCACTCGGCGCTCGCCATAAACAGATGGTGGTCGAAGGCATGGACACCATCGATCTGACGCTCGCCTCATTGCACGACATTGAAGCATTCGAGCGAGACCATTTCACGCGGCATAGCTGGGCCGCCGTGTTGTAACACCCTGGCGACGTGCAGGTCGCCGCTCAACGCTAACCGCGCGTGACCCATTCCCCGACAGAAGGGAAGGGACACGCTTTGCCTGTCAAAACGGAGGAGACATGAAACGCAAACCGCTCTACAAGGTGCTGTATGTGCAGGTGATCGTGGCGATCATCATCGGCGTGGCGTTGGGGCATTTTCTGCCCGCGGACGCCGTGGCGATGAAACCGCTCGGCGATGCCTTCATCAAACTCGTGCGCATGATCATCAGCCCGGTGATTTTCTGCACGGTCGTGACCGGTATTGCCAGCATGCACGACATGCGCAAAGTCGGGCGCGTGGGCGGCAAGGCCTTGCTGTATTTCGAGGTGGTGTCGACGCTCGCACTGGCGATCGGCCTGCTCGCCGCGCATGTGCTGAAACCGGGCATCGGCTTCAACGTCGATCCCGCCACGCTCGATGCCGGCGCGATCGCGAGTTATGCCGCGCAAGCCGCACACGGCGAAGGGCTCGCGGGCTTCTTCATGCACATCATTCCCGATACGTTCGCTGGCGCTTTCACGCAGGGCGATATTCTGCCGGTGCTGCTGATCGCAATGTTGTTCGGCACCGCGCTCGCGGTGCTGGGCGAACCCGCCAAACCGCTGATCGGTCTGATCGACCTGCTGTCTAAAACGTTCTTCCGCATCGTGCGGATGATCACCAGCCTCGCGCCGATCGGCGCGTTCGGTGCGATCGCGTTCACGATCGGCAAATACGGCATCGTCTCCTTGCTGCCGATGGTGAAACTGATCGGTACGTTCTATCTGACCGCGTTTCTGTTCGTCTCGTGCGGCCTTGGTCTGATTGCGCGAGCATGCGGTTTCAGCTTGTGGCGCTTCGTCGTCTATATCAAGGATGAGTTGCTGATCGTGCTCGGCACTTCCACGTCGGAAGCGGCGCTGCCGCAACTGATGGAGAAGCTGGAGCGGCTCGGCTGCTCGCGCGGCATTGTCGGTCTCGTGGTGCCGACCGGCTACTCGTTCAATCTCGACGGCACCAATATCTACATGACGCTCGCGGTGCTGTTTCTCGCGCAGGCCACCAACACGCATTTGACGATCGCTCAGGAAATCACGCTGCTGGCGGTGACGATGCTGACGTCCAAGGGTTCGACGGGCGTCACGGGGGCGGGGTTCATCACGCTGGCCGCGAGTCTTTCCGTGGTGCCCACTGTGCCGGTGACGGCGATGGTGCTGATTCTCGGCATCGACAGGTTCATGTCTGAGTGCCGGGCGCTGACCAATACGATGGGCAACGGCGTGGCGTCGATTGTGATTGCGGCGTGGGAGAAGGAACTGGATCGGGACAAGCTGAGGGCGGCGTTGGGGCGGCCACGTTCGCGGCCAGTTGACGATCCGGCCGGCGCGCTCGATGAACGCACGACGGTGGGTGCCGCGCGGGAAGTCGAGTGGGCTGGAGTTGAGCCTGGCTCAAAAATTAATGAAATATCAAGCACGAAATAAGGGAAATAAAATTGAGGGCGACAACAACGCGCGAACAAAACTTGAGCTAAACTCAGAAAACACCGAAAGCGCAGTTCGTGAAGGAGACACCCGAATGCCCGCAGCTTCGTCGAGTACCTCGCCGCCATCCAGCGGCTATCGTTCAGTTTTTCGCGAAGGTCTTTTCTCCGGCAAGGTGGTGATCGTCACCGGCGCGGGCAGCGGACTTGGCCGATGCACGGCTCACGAACTGGCGTCCTTGGGGGCGACCCTGGCGCTGGTCGGCCGAAGCGAAGACAAGCTGAAAGCGGTGCAAGCCGAACTGGCCACGGATCATCCGTCCTCCGGCAACGGCCACAAGATTTACTCCTGCGACATCCGTAACGAGCAGCAGGTCCGTGACACGATCGCTTCCATCATCACCGATCTGGGCCACGTGGACGGCCTTTTCAACTGCGCAGGCGGGCAATTCCCCGCGAGGCTCGAAAAGATCTCCCTCAACGGTTGGGACGCGGTCGTGCGCAACAATCTGCACGGCACGTTTCTGATGTCCCGCGAGTGCTATACCCAATGGATGCAGCATCACGGCGGCGCGATCGTGAACATGCTGGCGGACATCTGGGGCGGCATGCCTGGCATGGGGCACTCGGGCGCGGCGCGTGCGGGCGTATGGAACTTCACCGAAACGGCCGCCTGCGAATGGGGCCACGCCGGCGTTAGAGTCAATGCGGTCGCGCCCGGCTGGATTGCGTCGGCGGGCATGGACAGCTACAACGAAGAGTACCAGGCGCTGCTGCGCACGCTGAAGCACAAGGTGCCATTGCAGCGTTTCGGCACGGAATCGGAACTCGCCAGCGCGGCGGTCTTTCTGTTGTCGGAGGCGTCGGCGTTCATCAACGGCACAGTGATCCGTGTCGACGGCGGCGTGCCGAACGCGCGCCATTCATGGCCGCTCGCCGAAGCGCAGCGTACGATCGAATATAACGGCTTCCCGCGCTATCAACCGCCGACGGGCTTGCAGGAGCAGACAGGATGAATCTCGACGGCCAGACCTACGAGTCGCTCGCGGCAAACTTCGCCTGGGACATCCCGGCGCGCTACAACATCGGTGTCGATGTTTGCGACAAATGGGCCGACGGTTCGGGCCGCCTCGCGCTGATCTACGAGGACGCCGAGGGCAACGCCACCCGCTATACGTTCGACCAGTTGAAGGCGCTGTCCGATCGCTTTGCCAATGCGCTGCTCGCGGCGGGCGCGCAACGCGGCGACCGCATCGGCATCTTCCTGTCGCAATCGATCGAAACGGCGCTCGCGCATCTCGCCGCCTACAAGGCCGGCATGGTGGCCGTGCCGCTCTTCGCGCTGTTCGGCGTCGACGCGATCGAACACCGGCTCGGCGACAGCGGCGCGGTGGCATTGATCACCGACCACGCCGGCGTGCGGAAGGTCGACGAAATCCGCGCGGCATTGCCGGCATTGCGCCATGTCTTCAGCGTGGATATCGATCAGGACAACGGCGATCCGCAAGCGCCCGTGCATTCATTCTGGCAGGCGCTGAACAGCGCGTCCGCCAGCTTCAGGCCCTCCGACACCGGCGCCGACGATCCCGCGGTGATCATCTACACGTCGGGCACGACCGGCAAGCCGAAGGGCGCGCTGCACGGGCATCGCGTGTTGCTGGGCCATCTGCCGGGTGTGGAGATGTCGCAGCAGGGCTTTCCCGCGCACGCCACGCTCATGTGGACGCCCGCGGACTGGGCGTGGATCGGCGGCCTGTTCGACGTGCTGCTGCCTTCGTGGCATCACGGCGTCGCGGTGCTGGCGCGCCGCTTTGCGAAATTCGACGGCGAGGCCGCGTTCGATCTGATGGCGCGTCACGCGGTCTCGCATACATTCTTGCCGCCGACCGCTCTGAAGATGATGCGCGGTGTCGAGCATCCCGAACGCTGGAGCCTCGCATTGTGCTCGGTGGCAAGCGGCGGCGAATCGCTCGGCGAGGAACTGATCGGCTGGGGCCGCAAGGCGCTGCGCGTGACGATCAACGAGTTCTACGGGCAGACGGAGTGCAACGTGGTGGTGTCGTCGTGCGCGGCGCTGTTCGAGCCGCGCTTCGGCGCGATCGGCCGCGCGGTGCCCGGGCATCATGTCGCGATCGTCGACATGGACGGCAATGAACTGCCGCAAGGCGCAATCGGCGACATCGCGGTGGCCGCGCCCGATCCGGTCATGTTCCTCGGCTACTGGGGCAACGAGGCGGCCACGCGCGAAAAATTCCGCGGCAAGTTTCTGCTGACTGGCGACCTCGGCACGCGCGACGCGGACGGTTTCATCCGCTTCGTCGGCCGTGGCGATGACGTGATCACGAGTGCCGGTTATCGAATCGGACCGGCTTCGATCGAAGATTCTTTGCTGCGTCATCCGGCTGTTTCCATGGCGGCCGTGATCGGCGCGCCGGATCCCGAGCGCACCGAGATCGTGATGGCGTTCGTGGTGCTCAAGGCCGGTTTTGTCGGCGACGAGGCGCTCGTGCGCGAGATCCAGCATCACGTCAAAACGCGCCTTGCCGCGCACGAATATCCGCGCGAGATCCGCTTTGTCGACAGCCTGCCGTTGACGCCGACCGGCAAGGTGATCCGCAAAGCCTTGCGCGAGGGACTCGCACAAGAAGGTAACGATTCCGCCGCAAAACCATGAGCACGGGTCCGCGCTCACCTTCCACGCGCAGCGGCAGGGCGCTCCGGACGCCGGGCGCTCAACCGGGCCCGGCCTCGCTCGACGATACTGACCGCAAGCTGCTCGCACTGCTCGCCGAAGACGCCACACGCACTTACGCGGAACTCGGCAAGCTGCTGTTTCTGTCGGCGCCCGCGGTCCACGAACGTACCCGGCGTTTGAAAAAGGAAGGCGTGATCAAGGCGACGGTCGCCGCGCTCGACGGCGCGAGGCTGAATCGCCCATTGCTTGCGTTCGTGCATGTCGATACGACGAGCTGGGCGGTGACGCGGCAACTGCTGGCGCTGCAGGAACTGCCCGATGTCGAGGAGATTCATACCGTGACGGGCGAGAGCGCAATGTTGCTCAAGGTCCGCACGCGCGACACGCAATCGCTCGAACAACTGCTCGCGCGTATTCACGCGATCGAAGGCTTTACCGGCACGCGCAGCTATATCGCGCTGACCACCTATCTGGAGCGCGGCCCGAGTCCTGAACTCTGAACGCGCTCGCAGCGCGGCGTGTCACGCATGCAGTGAGAGACCTTTCACGGCTTTATCGACCGCCTTCTTCGGCCCGCGCACGGCAATGCCGACGAGGTCGGGCGCATCGGCGGGTTCGGCGCGGAACACTTCACGGTTCGCCTGATCGTGGCCCGTTGCGAACATCGCGCGCACATACACGGCGCGCGTCAATTCGCGTTCAATGCCCTGGCGGAACGCGCGCAGCAAACCCGCGTTGTCCGCCTGATACACCATCATCGGCTGGCCGAGCAGCGGCGCGTGCCGGCGGCCCGCCGCGTCCTCGTACGGCTCGCCCATCGCCTCCGGTGCGGCGCCGGCGATCCCCGTCGCGAGAAAGGCGGTCACATTGAGTTTTTGCCAGACAGCGAGATCGTCCAGCACGATGATCGCGACTTTCGTATCGAATTCCATAACGCACTACGCTCCACGGCATTAGAAAGACATCGAACCCGATCTTATGGAAACTCGACGCATCTGTGTATCGCTGTCGGGCAAAAACGAATGGGCTTCACTGGATGTGCGTTGGCGCTACGTCGACGTCGGGTTTTGCCTAATGCCATTCGGCACATGGTCGCTTGAACAGGCCGGCGTGCTGCAATGCAACCTGAGTGCGCGCCACGTCCATCAATGTTCGCGCCGTCGACGCGCGCACGAAATCCCCGCAAGCGACGCTGCCGCAACATAGGGCAAGTCCCTGGCGCGATTTAGCCGTGCATTACCACTCGCGCGTGCGTCCTCCTAAACTTCATCCAAACAGGAGGGGACACCGATGGCCAAACTCATCCACACGATGATCCGTGTGCAGGATCTGCCGCGCTCGCTCGCGTTCTATCAAAAGGCTTTCAGTTTCGACGTATCGCACCGGCTCGATTTTCCGGACTTCACGCTCGCTTATTTGCGCAACGCCGAAGCCGACGCCGAAATAGAACTGACCTGGAACAAAGGCCGCGAGGAACCGTATTCGCACGGCGACGGCTACGGCCATGTCGCTTTCGTGGTCGACGATGCGAAACACGAACGGCAGCGTCTACTCGATCTCGGCATGACGCCCAACGATCTGCGCGAGTTTCACAACGACGACGGCGAGTTGCTGGCACGTTATTTTTTCATTCAGGACCCTGACGGCTACAAGATCGAAGTGTTGGAACGCCACGGCCACTATCAATAGCCAAAGTAATCCGGCGGCCGCCGCGCGTAGTCGCAATACCCACAAGCAACCATCTTGGATGGGACCGGAATAAGGCGCTGAAGCGCCAGCTCTGGTCGACAGGAGACAACCATGAAGACAACGGTCATACCGATCGTCGCGTCCGATCACGCGCGGCATGAGCATCCTCACGAACACACGCACGAATACACGCATGAGCACACGCATGAGCACGGCGGCGAGCATCGCGCGGCGAAGGCTGCCGCGGCCGCGTTGCGGCTTCCGCTCACGCGTCGCGAGCTTTTGAGAGGCACGGGTGTGCTGATGGGCACGCTGGCGTTCTCGTCGGTACTGTCGACGCTCGCGCCGAGCCGCGCGTGGGCCCTCGAACTGCAAGGTCTCGACACGCACCAGGGCGAAGTGATTCTGGCCTTCACGCGGCAGATCTATCCACACCCCACGCTCGACAACGCGGTCTACGCGCTGGTGGTCAAGGACCTCGACGCGAAAGCGAAAGCCGATCCGGCGGTGCGTCAGCAACTCGCGGACGGCGTCAGACAACTCGACGCGCAAGCGGGTTCCGACTGGCTCAAGCGTGCGCCCGCGGACCAGGCCAAGGATGTCGCCGCGCTCGCGGGCACGCCGTTTTTCAACACGATACGCAGCACCGCGGTGGTTTCGCTGTACGCCAACACCATGGCGTATGCGCACTTCGGCTACGGCGCTTCGGAAGGCGACGGCGGCTACCTGACGAAAGGGTTCAACAGCCTTTCGTGGCTGCCTAATCCGCCGGCAGCCGCCAGCGGACCGATCCCTACGGACAGCTAATCGCGATGAAGGCGTTGCATGGGGCAGGAGTAAGCGCTGAAGCGCCAACTCTGATCGACCGCTTTGCATGGGACGGGAATAAGCGCTAAAGCGCTAACTCCCGTCGACCGCTTTGCATGGGACGGGAGTAAGCGCTGAAGCGCTAACTCCCGTCGACAGGAGGTAAGACATGGATCAAGACAACAACAAGGTGCGTTTTTCGCACAACGACGACAAGGTCGTCGTGATCATCGGCTCGGGTGCGGGCGGCGGCACGCTCGCCAACGAACTCGCGCAGAAGGGCATCAACGTCGTCGTGCTGGAAGCGGGCAAGCTGCATACGCAGGCCGATTTCACGACGGACGAATGGGGCGCGTTCCAGATGCTGTCATGGCTCGACAAACGCACCACGTCAGGCAGCTGGCGCATCGCCAAAGACTTTCCGAATCTGCCCGCGTGGATCTGCAAGACGGTCGGCGGCACGACCACGCACTGGGCCGGCGCGAGTCTGCGCATCCAGCCGTACGAATTCAAGGCGAAGACGACCTACGGCGATATCAAGGACGCCAATCTGCTCGACTGGCCGCTCACGCGTGAAGAGCTCGATCCATATTACGACCGCGCGTCGCAGAAAATGGGCGTGACGCGCACCAACGGTCTGCCGGGCCTGCCGGGCAACAACAACTTCAAGGTAATGTCGGCCGGCGCGATGAAAGTCGGCTACAAGGAATGCAATACCGGCCACATGGCGATCAATAGCGTGGTGCGCGACGACCGCGCGCATTGCTTCCAGCGCGGCTTCTGCTTTCAGGGTTGCCGCACGGGCGCCAAGTGGTCGACGCTCTACACCGAATTGCCGCGCGCTCAGGCAACCGGCCATATGGAGTTGCGCACGCAGGCCCACGTGGTGCGCATTGAAACCGACGCGCGCGGCAAAGCGAAGGAGGTGATCTACTACGACGGCAACGGCAAATTGCAGCGGCAGAAGGCGCGCGTCGTCGCGGTGGCCGGCAACTCGATCGAGACGCCGCGGCTGTTGCTGAACTCGCATTCGAGCAGATTCCCGCAGGGGCTCGCGAACGGCTCGGGCCAGGTGGGCCGCAACTATATGCGTCACACCACGGGCTCGGTGTATGCGGTGTTCAACGACAAGGTGGAGATGTTCAAGGGCACGACGATGGCCGGCATCATCGAGGACGAAGCGGTGTTCAATCCGCAACGCGGCTTCGCGGGCGGATATCACATGGAGACCGTGTCGCTCGGCCTGCCGTTTTACGCGGCTTTTCTCGATCCGGGCGCATGGGGGCCGAACTTCAGCCAGGCGATGGATCAATACGCGTACACGGCGGGCATGTGGATCGTCGGTGAGGATATGCCGCGCGAGAGCAATCGCGTGACCTTGAACACGGACGTGAAGGATCAATACGGCCAGCCGGTCGCCAACGTGCATTTCGACGATCATCCGAACGACGAAGCGATGCGTGAGCACGCGTTCAGGCAGGGTACGGCGGTGTACGAAGCGGCAGGCGCGAAGACGGTGTATCGCGTGCCGCCGTATCCGTCCACGCACAACCTCGGCACCGCCCGCATGAGTGCGCGAGCCGAAGACGGCGTGTGCAACCGCTTCGGCCAGACGCATGAAGTGTCGAACCTGTTCATTTCGGATGGCAGCCAGTTCACCACCGGCGCGGCGGAAAATCCGACCTTGACGATCGTCACACTGGCGATCCGTCAGGCGGATCACATCGCCGGGCAGATGAATAAACGCGCGGTGTAACGCGGCTGGACAGGGCAGGCGCGGCGTTCGGGTTCGATGCGATTGTCGGGCGGCGAATGCCGGCGTATGTTGACGAAGGCGGGCGGCGTGCCGTGGCTGCATGAAATGCCACGGCGCACGCCCGGAAACAAGGAGCAAACGTTATGTGTGGGATATACATCAACGCCGATCCGATCCTGTATGAGTCGCGCACGCGCTCGTTGCGCATTCACGGCGTGATCACTACGGTTCGGCTGGAGAATCTGTTCTGGGACGTGCTGCACGAAATCGCGGCGCGCGAGAGCATGACGACCAGCCAGTTCGCCGTGAAGCTCTACGACGAACTGATCGCGCTGCGCGGCGAGATGCCGACCAACTTCGCCTCGTTTTTGCGGGTGTGCTGTTTGCGCTATCTGTCGATGCGCACGGAAAAGGGCGCCGGCGCGCCCGATGCGGTGGCCGAACTGGCGGCAGCGGTGAACGAAGCGAAGCCGCGAATTCTGAAGACGGTTTGATGCGGGATGCCGACGCGCAGCCGCCGCCGCGGTTGCGCGTGACTACCAGGCAGACATGCCGCGACGCAACCGGCGCTCGCCCGACCGCGTGCTAGGATAGCCGGCTCATCACGCATAAAGCTGGAGACCTGGATGAGTCCGGAGAGTGCCGCCCGTTTCGATGAAGAGTTCGCGCCTCGCATTGCCGAGGCGATTGCCGCCTGTTTCGCGACAACCGTGCAGACCAAAGTGCTGCCGTATGGCGGCCATGGGCATCCCACTCGCGTGCGGATTCACGCAGCGCCCATCGAAGACATGGGGCACTACACCTATCCGCTGAATCTGTATCTGACCTGGGACAGCGACGAAATCGAGCGACTGATGGGCGCGGAAGGGCCCTCGCGTTTCGCCGGCTATCTGGCCGCGCTGCCGCGCAAGCTCGCAGCCTGGAATCATGCGCGCGAGCTGGATTTTCTCTCGCATACGCAGGCCGATCCTCTGGTGTTGATCGGCGGACTCGATTTCGAATCGTAAGCGGCGCATTGCGCGCCGCTTCACGCTTGCATAACAGCGGGCGTCACGCGGCGCCAAGCCTTAAGCCGCGGCTCCCAGCCGGAAGAAACTCACGCTTTGCACGAGCCCCGATGCCTTGCTTTGCACCGCATCGGCCGCGGCAGCCGCCTGCTCGACGAGCGCCGCGTTGCTTTGCGTCACCTGATCCATCTGCGTGACGGCATCGTTCACTTCCGCGATACCCGCTGCCTGATCGACGCTTGCCGTCGCGATGGATTCGACGATGCGCGTCACGCTGCCCGCGCTCGCCACCACACCGTCCATCGTATTGCTCGCGTGATTGATCAACTGCGTGCCGGCGTCGATCGTGGCGACTGACTCGCGAATCAGCGTCTTGATCTCCTGCGCGGCATCGGCGGAACGTTGCGCGAGACTGCGCACTTCGCTTGCGACCACCGCGAAACCGCGCCCTTGCGTGCCGGCGCGGGCCGCTTCCACCGCGGCGTTGAGCGCGAGGATATTGGTCTGCGCCGCGATGGCTTCCACCACCGCGATGATATCGACAATGCGCCTGGACGCCGCTTCGATCTGGCCCATCGTGCGCACCGCGTCGCTCATCACGGCGCCGCCATCGCGCGCAGCCTGCGCCGCGGTTTGCGCAAGCGTGGTGGCCTCGCGCGCATTGGCGGCGTTGCGCTGAACCGAGTCGGTGAAATGCTGCATCGACGCGGCGGTTTCTTCGAGCGAGGCCGCTTGCTGTTCAGTGCGTGCGGACAGGTCGAGGTTGCCTGCGGCGATCTCCTGCGTGGCCGACGAAATCGTCGTCGCGCCTTCACGAATCTCGCTGACGATCTGCCGCAAGCGCCGGTTCATGTCGTTGAGCGCGATGAGCAGCAGGCCGGTCTCGTCGCGGCTCACCACGGCCACGTCCGCGCGCAGATCGCCCGCCGCCACCGCTTGCGCGACGCCCACGGCCTGCCTGACCGGCAGTGTGATGCTGCGGCTGAGAAACCACACCGCAAATGCGCCGACGCCGAGCGAGCCGATCACGACCGACAGCAACAGCACCGTGGCGATCGTATAGGCGCGTTCCGCCGCTTCGCTCGTGCGCACGCTGGAATCCTGCGCCTGTTGCATGACGGAAGCGACGATGTCGTCGATCGCGGCGGTCGGCGCGCGGTCGATGCCCTTCACGAGAGCGTCGACCACGTGCGCGGTGTTCGGATCGGCGGCGTCGTAATGCTTGAGCGCATCGAAGTAAGTGTCCTGCAACGAAGCGTGCGTGGCGAGCGCGTTGTCGACGCCGTCCACGTTTGCGCCCAATGCGCTCAACTGATCCTTCAGACGCAGCAGGGCGGCGTGCGTCGTGCCGCTTTCCTTGCTGAAGGCATCACGGTATTTGGCGAACGCGGCCGGATCGGCGCCGCGCAACAACAGGTCCTTCCATTCCTGCACCTGCTTCTTGAACTCGACCTGTGCGACGCGCGCCGTGTCGGCGGCTCGCGCATAGTGAGCGAGCGATTGCGCCGACTCGATTTGCAGCGCATGCGTTTTCGCCAGCGCATGCCAGCCTTCCAGGCCCACGATCATCGTCGCGGCCAGCAACACCGCGCCGAGCAAGGCTAATTTAACGGCGATCTTCAGATTTCTATAGAACGTCACTGCAATGTCCCAGGTAAGGCGTTTAATCGAGTTTGAATTGCGTCACCGCGCCTGCCAGGCTCACGGCCTGGTTTTGCAGTGCGGCGGCCGCCGCCGTGGATTGCTCGACCAGCGCAGCGTTCTGTTGAACCATCTCGTCGAGCTGGCTGACCGCGCGGTTCACTTCCTGAATGCCACGCGTCTGCTCGCTGGCGGCCTGGGTGATTTCGGAAATGATGGTCGTTACGTTGGCGACGTTGCTGACGATCTCCGTCATTGTCTCGCCGGCCTGGCGCACCTGGCCCGAACCCGACGTCACGCTCGCCACTGTCGATTCGATCAGCGCCTTGATTTCCTTCGCGGCCTGCGCGCTGCGCTGCGCGAGGCTGCGCACTTCGCCGGCCACCACCGCGAAACCGCGGCCCTGTTCGCCCGCGCGCGCGGCTTCCACCGCGGCGTTCAACGCGAGGATGTTGGTCTGAAACGCAATGCCGTCGATCACGCCGATGATGTCGGAGATCTTGACCGACGCATGCTGGATCTCGCCCATCGTCGCAATCACTTCGGAAATCACGACGCCGCCGCGCGAGGCAACCTGCGAGGCGGACACGGCGGTATCGTCCGCCTGCTTCGCAGCGCTTGCCGACTGCGTGACGGTCGAGGTAATTTCTTCCATCGACGCGGCGGTTTGCTGCAAGCTCGCCGCGGCGGACTCCGTGCGGCCCGACAGATCGACGTTGCCCGCGGCGATTTCATTCGCGGCCACACGCACCGATTCGCTGGCGTCGCGAATCTGGCGCATCACGTGGCTGAGCTTGTCGATGAAGGTGTTGAACGAACGCGCGATCTGCGCGACTTCGTCGTTGCCGACGGCGGGCAGGCGTTGCGTGAGGTCGCCCTCACCGGAGCCGATGGCATCCATCGCGTCGCGCACTTTCGACAGACGCTGGAACGACACGGCGGTAACCGCCGCCACGACCGCGGCGGCGATGCCCGCGATCACGATCAACGCGATCACCGAAGCGGTCAGCAGTGAACGCATGCCGGCGGTCGCTTCGGCTTTGTCGAGCGCGACGACCGCGTACCAGTCGGTGCCGGGAATCGCTTGCGCGCGCAGCAGCTTCGTGCTGCCGTTCACGTCCATTTCGAGCGGACGCCCGGCGCTGAAGAGAGCAGCGAGCTTGTCGCCGGTCAACCCCGGCGCCACATCGGAGACCGGCTTCAAAGTCAGTTTCGCATCGGGATGCGCGACGATATGGCCGCTCGCATCGATCAACATGCCGAAGCTCGCCGGCGTCGGATGAATCGCTTTGACGTTGGCGATCACGCTATCCATCGCGACGTCGCCTGACACCACGCCTTTCACCGCGCCGTCGCGCACCACCGGCGCGGCGAACGCCACCACCAGCTTGCCCGTGCCCACGTCCACGTAAGGCGGCGTGACCACCGGCTTGCCCGCTTCCGCGGCCTGCCTGTACCAGGGACGGCCGGTCGGATCGTAGTCGGGCGGAATGCCGGTCGGATCGGAGAACTTCGCCGTCTTGTCCGCATAGCCGACGTACACGTTGGTGAACTTGCCGGCCGCAGCGATCTGCTTCAGCGCGGCGGACGGATCCGCTTGCAGCACCGCGTCCTGCAGCGAGTTGATCATCTGGCTGTTGGTGGCGACCCAGTCGCCGATGCCGTCCGCGTGACCGCTTTCGACCGCGGTCAGACTGCTGTCGATGGCATCGGCGTTATACGAGTTGGCGACGACATAGTTGAGAACCGCGTTGGCGGCGAGCGCGACCACAACGATAGCGACGCACAGGGCGACGATGCGCGCGCGAATGGAGGTGAACATGTCGGGAGTCTTTCGGAGTGAGCGGTGAACCGGAGTCGGAGTCGGTGAGGCGGGGGCCTCACACGGTGTATACGGCTCCAATTAGTGGGACTTGAGCGGGGAATGCTTTCAATTGCTCACCAACGGCGGGTGAGCGGTGCGGGGCGGCGTGTCGAGTTCGCGCGAAATTTTTCTTGCGCGTTGGCTTTTTCAATGCGCACGTATTCGTATGACGATAACGCCGGCTAGAGGCGTCCAAGGATCGCTTCACATCACCGGAGAGTGCAGATGATGCGGATGATCGAGTGTCTCCGCAACGATGCGCAGCGCCTCTTCGCATTCATCGCGCGTTTTCGATCCGCCGAGGCAGACGCGCATGGCGTGGGGCGGATTGCCATCGGTCGAAAACGCGGCGCCCGCCACGGCGGCGATGCCCTGATTGCGCAACTGCAACGCGAGTTCAGATGCGCTCCAGCCGCTTTCCGCTGGCACCGGTAACCACAAATGAAAGCCATCCTGATGCGCTTCGAAAGGCCATGCTTCGAGCATGCGCGAAGCGATGATCTGGCGGGCGCGCGACTCGTTGCGGATCGCGTTGAGCATGTCAGCCGCGGTGCCGTCCACGATCCACTGCGTCGCGAGCATGACCGTGAACGGGCTCGCCATCACGGTGGTGGCGCGCAATGCGCCGGCTAGCCGCTGCGTTTGCCGCGGCGTCGGCGCATGCAGATGTGCGACGCGCAGACCGGCGCCGAAGCTCTTCGACAAACCGGTGACGTAGTAGGTCAGTTCGGGTGCGAAACTCGCAAGTGCGTCGGGCGCGTTCTGCGGCAGCATCGCGTAGGCATCGTCTTCGATGATCGGCACGCTGTAGCGCAGCGCCACGTCGGCGAGCGCCTCGCGCCGTTTGTGCGTGAGGGTGAGCGTGCTCGGATTCTGCAGCGTCGGATTGCAATAGAACGCGCTCGGCTTGTCGGTTTTGCAGAGCGCCTCGAAGGCGTGCGCGAGCGGTCCTTCGTCATCGCGCGGCAATGCCTGCAGACGCACGCCGAGTTGCGCGGCGATCGCCTTGATGCCGGGGTAGGCGAGTGCATCGAGGCAAATGGTGCCGCCCGGCCGCGCCAACTGCGAGACGAGCGCCACCAGCGCGCTATGGATGCCCGGGCACACCAGCACGTTTTGCGCGTCGCAATGCGGCACGCGGCGTCTCAACCATTCGGCGCCCGCGTCCTTGTCGGCCGCCGATCCGCCGAAGTCCTGATAACGCAGCAATTGATAGGGATCGCTATCGGCCATCTGCCGCGCGGCGGATTCGCGCAGGCGTATCGCGAAGTCGGGCGGCTCGGGCGGCGTGTTCATCGACATCTCGATGCTGCTGCCGCCCGCGAGCGGCAACGTGGCTGTACGGCCGCGCACGAACGTGCCGCTGCCCGCGCGCGAATCGAGCAGGCCGCGTTTGCGCGCTTCGGCGTAAGCGCGCGCCACCGTCGTGTAGTTCAGCGCGAGTTCCAGGGCGAGATCGCGCAGCCCCGGCAAGCGGTCGCGTGGACGCAGCCGCCCAGTGGCGAGATCTTCTTCGATCAGATCGGGAATCGCCAGATAGGCGGGTTTGCGAATGTCGGCGAGACGTTTGATCCAGTGATGTGTCGGGCTGCTCATTGGTTTCGGGTCTCTATTCACGTTGAGAGAACTTGATCGCATTCGCATGCGATCAATGATCGGATTGATCGACTGTGGTGAATGACTGCACCACGCCGACACGTCGGTATGCGTGAATCGCACATGGCTGGTGCGGTAATGCGCTACAGACAGCGTTTGCACGACATGCCTCGGCTGTATGCAACCTTCGCGCCAAAATTTTTTCGAGTCGCACTTCGAATCGAGACGGAATTGATTGCTGATTGATCGCATTCGCATGCCCGATCAATGGCACGGCCGTTGCATTGGAAGAAGCGCGCACAGCTTGAACGCGCGTCCTCTTTTACTTAGCAAACCTGATCGGAGAGTGTCATGCCAGCCGTCAACAAACCGCTGCATCAGAAAGGCGATTACCTTGTCGACTACGAGGAGAAAGTCTTCGAAGACGTGAAAGCCGAGCCGGGCGAGAAGGCGCTCGTCACGTTTCATACGGTCGCGTTCGAAGGTTCGATCGGTTTCGTCAATATGCTGCAGGCCACGCGCCTGCAACGTAAGGGCTTCGAAACATCGGTGTTGCTGTATGGGCCGGGCGTGACGCTCGGCTTGCAACGCGGCTTTCCGACGCTCGGCGACGAAGCGTTTCCCGGCCATCTGAACTTCAACAAACAACTGACGAAGTTCATGGAAGAGGGCGGCAAGGTCTACGCATGCCGCTTCGCGCTGCAAGCACTGTATGGCCATGGCGAAGCTTCGCTGATCGAAGGCATCCGGCCGATCAGCCCGCTCGACGTGCTCGACATCCAGTTGCTTCACCGCAAGGACAATGCGTTGGTCATCCACACATGGACGGTCTGACGGCAGTTTGACGAGAGGCAAGTGACCACCATGTCCGACAAACGTATCGTGCGCGCCGCAGCGGTTCAGATCGCACCCGACTTCGAGCGCAGCGGCGGCACGCTCGAGAAGGTTTGCGAGGCCATCGGGAAAGCCGCTCGCGAGGGCGTGCAGCTGATCGTGTTCCCCGAAACTTTCGTGCCGTATTACCCGTACTTTTCTTTCGTGCGGCCGCCGGTCGTGTCCGGCGCCGATCACATGAAACTCTACGAAGAGGCCGTGATCGTGCCGGGCCCGGTGACGCAGGCGGTGGCCGAGCAGGCGCGTTTGCACCGGATGGTGGTGGTGCTCGGCGTCAACGAACGCGATCACGGCAGCCTCTACAACACGCAGTTGATCTTCGACGTGGATGGCCGGATCGTCCTCAAGCGCCGCAAGATCACCCCGACGTTTCATGAACGGATGATCTGGGGGCAGGGAGACGCCGCGGGTTTGACGGTGGCGAATACGGCGGTGGGGCGCGTCGGCGCGCTGGCTTGTTGGGAGCATTACAACCCGCTCGCGCGTTATGCGTTGATGACGCAACACGAAGAGATTCATTGCAGCCAGTTTCCCGGTTCGCTCGTGGGGCCGATTTTCGCCGAGCAGATCGAGGTGACGATCCGGCATCACGCGCTGGAGTCGGGCTGCTTCGTCGTCAATGCAACGGGATGGCTCACCGAAGCGCAGATCGCGTCAGTGACGCCGGACACGAATTTGCAGAAGGCGCTGCGCGGTGGCTGCAATACCGCCATCGTTTCGCCTGAAGGACAGCATCTCGCCGAACCGCTGCGCGAGGGCGAAGGCATGGTAATCGCCGATCTCGACATGGCCTTGATCACCAAGCGCAAACGCATGATGGATTCGGTCGGCCATTACGCGCGGCCCGAATTGCTGAGCCTCGCGATCAACCGGCGGCCCGCGGAAACCGTCGCGCCGATGCCGGCGTGGTCGGCCACATCGAGCGTGGATTTCAATTCAACCGAAGGAGGATGCGATGAACGCCAGCGAGTCGCTGTCGGCGCAGAGCCGGCAATTGATGACTGAATTGCAGTCGACCGGTTTGCGGCTCGTGTCGCCGGATGCGGGCGCAGCGAGCCGGCGCGGCGGCGCGGGTCCGTCGGATCACAAGGCGGTGACGGTGGATGGTGTGACGATCATGGTGCCCGTGCATACGAGCACCGCGTGGCATTCGCCCTTCGTCGCGCAGACGCCGGATGCGAGCGGTTCGAGCGCGCTGTTGCGCGGCACGATTCCAATCGCCAACATCAGCTTCCCGAAAGCGCCGCGTTTCTACGGCATGCAGACGCTCGACGGCGTGCCGTACTCGCATATCGCCGCATTGCATAGCGCGGACGTGCTCGCCACCACCGTCTTGCAAACCTGCATTCGCTACGAGAGCCGGCGCAAGAGTTGCAAGTTCTGCGCGATCGGGCAGTCGCTCGCGGCGGGCCGCACGATTGCGCGCAAGACACCGGAGCAACTCGCGGAAGTGGCGCGCGCGGCGGTGTTGCTCGACGGCGTGAAGCATATGGTGTTGACCACGGGCACACCGCCCACGCCGGATCGCGGCGCGCAGATTCTGTGCGAGAGCGCGTTCGCGATCAAGGCCGCGGTGGATCTGCCGATCCAGGCGCAATGCGAGCCACCTGACGACGACCGCTGGTTCGCGCGCATGAAAGCGAGCGGCATCGACACGCTCGGCATGCATCTCGAAGTGGTGACGCCCGCTTTGCGCGAACGCATCATGCCGGGCAAGGCGAGCGTGCCGCTGTCGCGCTACATGGAAGCGTTCAAGTCCGCCGTGGCCGTATTCGGGCGCGGCCAGGTCAGTACCTACATTCTCGCGGGGCTCGGCGACAGCGCGGCGGCGATTCTGGCGATGTCGCGCGAACTGATCGAGCTGGGTGTCTATCCGTTCGTCGTGCCCTTCGTGCCGATCAGCGGCACGCCGCTCGAAGATCATCCGGCGCCCACGCCCGAATTCATGAAGTCGGTATTGCAGCCGCTGGGCGGCATGCTCAATGCCGCGGCCATGCGTTCAAGCGATATCAAGGCCGGCTGTGGGAAATGCGGCGCGTGTTCGTCGTTGTCGTCGTACGAGGAGTGACCATGTTCGGTGAAGCGATTGCCGGCGAGACGCTGGACGGTGACATCGATTCCGCACCGTATGTGCCGAGTGAATTCCGCATCAAGTGGACCACGTTGAATTGGGAAGCCGAAGAGGCATTCAAATTGCGGCGCGCGGTGTTCTGCATCGAGCAAGGCATTTTCATCGCGGATGATCGCGACGATATCGATCGGCACGCGCAGCAACTGGTGGCCGTCAGTTGTCTCGGCGGCATGCCGGAGCAGGTGGTCGGCACCGTGCGGATTCACCGCGATCACGACAACGTGTGGTTCGGTTCGCGCCTCGCCGTGCACGCGGCGTTTCGTCGGCATGGAAAGATCGGCGCGACGTTGATTCGTCTCGCGGTGAGCAGCGCGCATGCGTTGGGCTGCGAGACGTTTTTGGCCCATGTGCAGAGCCAGAACGTGCCGCTCTTTCGCGCAATGCATTGGGACGTGCTTGCGGAGGAAACGCTGCTCGGCAGGCCGCATCATCTGATGCAGGCGCAATTGGACCGCTATCCACCGTGCGTCACGCCCTTTGGCGGTTTCGTCACGCGTACGCAAGCGCAAGTGTATTCGCGCCGTGTCGAGCCCGCGCGGAGTGCGGCATGAGCGTCGCCGATCTTGTCGAGAGCTTGCGCGAAAGTCGTGGGTTCCGCCACAAGACCGATATCGTCGACGTGGTCGGCGCGCTGGCGAAGCGTTTGCCTCACGGCACGCGCGATCTCGCGCAAGCCGTGGCGCTCGGCGACGACTGCGCCGCGCTTGCCGATGGCGACGGCTTTCTGCTCTTTGCGATCGAAGGCATGGTCAGCGATTTTGTCAGCGCCATGCCGTGGTTTGCCGGCTACAGCAGCGTGATGGTCAACGTCAGCGATATCTACGCGATGGGCGGCCGGCCGCTGGCGGTGGTGGACGCGCTGTGGAGTCCGGGCATCGACGCGGCCGACGAGGTGCTGGCGGGCATGGCGGCGGCGTCGGTCGCGTACGGCGTGCCGATTGTCGGCGGCCACACGAATACGCGCAGCGACGCGGCGCAACTGGCGGTGTCGATTATCGGCCGCGCCAAGGCCTTGCTATCGAGCTTCAACGCGAAACCAGGCGACAGCCTGATGATGGTAGTCGATCTGCGGGGCCGTTTTGAAGAACCGTATCCGTTCTGGAATGCGTCGGTGGATGCGCCGGCCGAGCGTCTGCGCGGCGATCTCGAACTGCTGCCGCAATTGGCGGAAAACGGCCTGTGCGACGCCGCGAAAGACATCAGCATGGCGGGCACGCTCGGCACGGCGTTGATGTTGCTCGAATGCTCGCGAGTAGGGGCGCGGATAGACCTCGCTCGCATTCCCAAACCCGAAGGCGTGGCGCTGGAACGCTGGGTGACCGCGTTTCCGAGTTTCGGCTATCTGCTATCCGTGCGACCCGCGCATGTCGATGCTGTGCAGGCGCTATTCGATGCACGTGCTCTCTCGTGTGCAGTGATCGGATCGGTCGGTGCGGCGAGTCAGGTTGTCGTGCATCACAGAGACGACGCTGCGACGCTATGGGATTTTCAACGCGAGCCTTTCATTGTCGGGAAGGGTGACGTGACATGAACGCGTTGTGCACAGTCAACCCGCGTGACGGCGTCCTGCACACGCTCGAACTGACGACGCTTTTGACGATACACGGGCACGACGCAACCGTGTTCGTCCCCACTCATTGATTCGAGGATCAGCGATGCCTGTCATGCACTTTCGCATTCAATGGCCTGATGGCGACGAAGCGAACTGTTACTCGCCCTCGCACGTGATCGGCGATTTTTTCATCCCGGGCGAGGCCTACGCGCTGGAGGATTTCGTGGCGCGCTCGCGGCAGGCGCTGGGCATCGCGTCCGAGCGGGTGCGCGAGAAATATGGCTTTGCCTGCTCGGCGGCAATGGACCAGCTTGCGCAGATCGAGCGCGACGCGGCGCGCTTTCGCGATCGGCCGGACGCGACCGTCAAGGTTATCGAATTCAGCTAGGCGCTTATTCTTTCAGAGGACGCATCATGTCGAATCCAGCACATCACGCGCGTGCCGAGGGCCATTACAGCGTGCTCGTCGTCGGCGGCGGGCAGGCGGGTCTGTCGGTCAGTTATTACCTCAAAGAGGCCGGCATCGACCATCTGGTCGTTGAAAAGAACACCGTGACGCACACGTGGCGTGAGCAGCGCTGGGACGCTTTCTGTCTGGTCACGCCGAACTGGCAATGCGCGCTGCCCGGTTATCCGTATCGCGGCGACGATCCGCACGGCTTCATGAAGAAGGACGAGATCGTGGCTTACCTCGACGGTTTCATCGAACATGTCGATGCGCCGTTGATGGAGCGCACGGAGGTCAAACGCGTCAAGCGGCGCGACGACGGTGTCTACGCGATCACGACGACGCGGGGCGATTTCAGCGCGGATCAGGTGGTGGTGGCCTCGGGCGGCTATCACACACCGATCGTGCCCCGCCTGGCAGAGCGCTTGCCCGCGCGAATCGTGCAACTGCAGTCGTCGGCGTATCGCAACCCGCAGGCGCTGCCTGACGGCGCGGTGATGGTGGTCGGCACAGGGCAGTCCGGCGCGCAGATCGCGGAAGACCTGCATCTGGCCGGCCGCAAGGTGGTGCTGGCGGTCGGCGAGGCGCCGCGTTGCGCGCGCTTCTATCGTGGCCGCGACGTGGTGGATTGGCTGGCCGACATGCAGTACTACGACATGCCGGTGGAAAAACATCCGTTGCGCGAAGGCGTGCGCGACAACACCAATCATTACGTGACGGGCCGCGACGGCGGCCGCGATATCGATTTGCGCAAGTTCGCTGCCGAAGGCATGGAGTTGTACGGCCGCCTCGACGATCTGCGCGACGGCCAGTTTCATTTCTCGCCCACGCTCGCGGCCAATCTCGATGCGGCGGACGATACGTATAACCGGATCAACGTGAGCATCGACAACTTCATCGAGAAGCGCGGTATCGACGCGCCGAAGGGCGGTGTGTACGAACCTGTCTGGCGTCCGTCACAGGAACGCACCACCCTTGATCTGGAAGCAAGCGGCATTGCCGCGATCATCTGGTGCATCGGTTTTACGCCGGACTTCAGCTGGCTCGATGCACCCGTGTTCAACGGTCGTGGTTATCCGGCGCATACGCGCGGTATTACGCCGATCGACGGCTTGTATTTCGTCGGCTTGCCGTGGCTGCATACGTGGGGCTCGGGGCGTTTCTCCGGCGTCGCGCGCGATGCGGAGTTCATCGTGCAGGCGATTCGCGAGAAGGCACGCGAGCGCGCGTCGTTATCGTCCGCTGTCGCCGCGTGACGTTGCTCGATGCAGTGACCAGGCATGGTGCATGAAAAAACGGCCGCTGCGTTTTTCATCGCAGCGGCCGCTGTATTTCACCGATACGTTCGGCTAAGGCTTAGCTACCCAGCGCCGGATCGCTCATGCTGCTCTTGCCGGTTTCCACGTGTCCGGCAAATCGCCGCGCGAACAGCGGATCCGTATTGACCGTAATCGCCAGATCGTACCAGCCGTGCGCGTTGCGCAGATCGAGGTAGATCTGGTCGGTATCGCCGCCGCGCACCGTATGCCGGATCACGTTGTTCGGGTCGTACGCGTTGACGATCTTGAACTGGGCAGGCGCGCTGCCCACGTTTTCCAGACGCAGTTGCAGATTGCCGTTCGCGACGTCATAACCTTCCTCGACTTCAGGACGCGCGATGTCGGAGCCGTTCCACCAACTGCGCGCGACCGGCTTGCCCGCGAAGCGGCGCAGAAAGCCATTCGGGCCGTACACGGTGAAGTCGTAACTGCCGTCCGCATTCAGCGGCAATACGTCCTGCAGGCGCTTGCCGGCTTCGACCGTATAGGTGCGCGGCGCGTCGAGACTATGAGCGGCGTAGACGAGAAACACCGCGCCGGTACGGCCCGTGTTGACGAAGCGCATCGTGAGCTGGTTGGCCGAACCTTCGCCATGCACACGCACGAACAACTCGTACGGCAACGCGCGCGCGGGGCGCACGCCGGGTTCCTGCTTCGGCACGGCCTGCAACGCGGGCGGCAGCGGCACGTAATCCGGATGGCGGTTCTGATCCGGCGGCACGTAGCCGCTCGTGCCCGGCAGCGTCGGGAAAGCGTCGTTCGGATTGCTGAAGTTGAACGCCGACATCAGATCGCCGCACACCGCGCGGCGCCACGGCGTGATGTTCGACTCGCCGAGATTGTGCTCGTGGCCGAAACGCTTTTCGATGAAACGGATCACCGACGTGTGGTCGAACAGTTCCGAGCACACGTAGCCGCCTTTGGACCACGGCGACACCACCAGCATCGGCACACGCGGTCCGAGTCCATACGGGGCGGCGGGAGTCTTCGCGTCGCCCGGATAGATTTCGTTGCTGGTGTCGACAGTGGACAGACCGTTCGCGCTCGACGACGGTGCGAACGGCGGCACCATGTGATCGAAGAAGCCGTCGTTCTCGTCGTAATTGATCAGCAGCACCGTCTTGCTCCACACCTCGGGATTCGACGTGAGAATCTGCAAGACCTGGTCGATGTACCACGCGCCATAGTTCGTCGGCCAGTTCGGATGTTCGGAGTAGGCTTCGGGCGCGACGATCCACGACACTTGCGGCAATGCGTTGCTCTGCACGTCGCGCTTGAGGATGTCGAAGTAGCCGTCACCCTTCGCCGCGTTCGTGCCGGTGCGCGCGTTGTCGTAAAGCGGATTGCCGGGCTGCGCGTTGCGGTACTGATTGAAATAGAGCAGCGAGTTGTCGCCGTAGTTGCCGATGTACGGGTTCTGCGTCCAGCCCCACGAGCCGTTCGCGTCGAGACCGGTGCCGATGTCCTGATAGATCTTCCACGAAATGCCCGCGTTTTGCAGCACTTCGGGGTACGTGGACCAGCCATAGCCCAGTTCGGAGTTGTCGATCACCGGGCCGCCGCCGCTGCCGTCGTTGCCGACCCAGCCGCTCCACATGTAATAGCGGTTCGGGTCCGTCGGTCCCATCAGCGAGCAGTGGTACGCGTCGCAGATGGTGAATGCGTCGGCGAGTTGATAGTGGAACGGAATGTCTTCGCGCGTGAAATAGGCCATCGTCGTGGCGCTTTTGGCGGGCACCCATTGATCGTAGCGGCCGCCGTTCCATGCCGCGTGCGTGCTGGTCCAGTCGTGCGCGAGATCCTGCAGGAATTGCAGACCCAGATTCGGCGCGCTCGGGCGGAACGGCAGCACGTAACCGGCGTCCGCCGCCAGCGGCTGATACCACACAGGCTTGCCGTTGGGCAGACTGATCGCGCGCGTGTCGCCAAAACCGCGCACGCCCTTGAGCGTGCCGAAGTAGTGGTCGAACGAACGGTTTTCCTGCATCAGCACGACGATGTGCTCGACGTCGCGAATGGTGCCGGTCTTGTTGTTGGCGGGAATGGCGAGGGCGTTGCGAATGCCCAGCGGCAGCATGCTCAGCGCGGTGGCGGAACCAGCTGCATGCGCGGCGGAGCGCAGAAAATCACGGCGATTTTTTGAGGTCATGGTATTGGCTTTCGATCTTCGGTGGAGGAACGATGCACGCAACGCACGAGGGACTCGCCCGCGCGCCGCGTGACGCGCGAAACTCAGTCGACGGTATGGATCACGGGTGTGGCGAGCGGCGTCGACGCGGCGGCGGACAATGCCGGGTCGGCGCTTGATGCGGGTAGTGCGGGGGTTTGAATCGTAACGGCAGCGGGCGCGGGTGAAGCGAAGGACGGATTCGCCGACAGCACGGCGCCGGCGTTACTGTCGCTGGCCGGACTCCCGGTAGACGTAACCGCGCGCGTGTCCGGGGTTTTGTCGTCGTCGTTGCCGCATGCGCCGAGCAGCATGCACAGCGACACGGCGACCAGTGCGGCCGCCAAACGTTTGCAATGCAAGGCAATCGACGGGTTCGACACAACAGACATGGCAATGTCTCCGGCACGGGGAAGATGAGCCAGGGCGTCCATGTGCCCAGGTCAGCGATGCGCAAGAATAGTCGCTTACCTGTGTAACTTTTGTGAAGATGTGGAAATTTGGGTATTTGTTGAGAATTGCGCGACCGTCAATCCTGGATGGCGACGATGGCCTCGATCTCGACGGTAATATTGCCCGGCAGCGAACCCGCGCCGACCGCGGAGCGCGAGATTGCCCCCGCGTGTGCAGTGCGTGAAGTTAATCTGAGGCGTTTGCCGGAAATAGCGTGTGACGCGGCACGTCGTCGGGAAGACGCGCCGCGCTCATGACCTCAATGGTCCAAACGCGTTGCGCTCGAAACGAATGCCGCAATGGCTTCGTTCAGCGGCCCCGGCACGTCGCGATGCGGCGAGTGTCCGCAAGCGTCGAGCTTGACCAGTTGCGCATGCGGCACGTGTGCGGCGATCGTCTCGATCTGCGCCATCGTGCCGTAGTTGTCGTCGTGGCCTTGCACGGCGAGCAACGGCTTGCGGATCGACGCCAATTCTTCTGCAATCGACCACTGCCTGAAAGCCGGATTCAGCCAGATATCGTTCCAGCCATAAAACGCGGAATCGACGTCCGCGTGATAGCGGCCGAGCTTGCTGCGCAGATCCGTTGTTTCGTAGAGTTGTTTGGTCTGCGCGATACTCTCCACCGAAATATCTTCGACGAAGACATGCGGCGCAATTGCCACCGCTCCGGCCAATTCTTCAGGATGGAGCGCTGCATACAGCAGCGTGATCGAGCCGCCGTCGCTATGGCCGATCACCCACATACGCCGGCGTTCGCGCATATCGATATCGAGCGCGTCGAGCAACGCGGGCAGGATATCGCGCGCCTGCGCCGTCATGAAATCGACGGGCCACTTCACCTCATGCGGACGCGGCGTGGAAAGTCCGTAGCCAGGCCGCGAATAAACCAGCCCACGCATGCCGAGCCGCTCGCACAGCGCTTGCGGCCAGTCGCGCCACATCGCGATCGAACCGAGGCCTTCATGCAGGAAGACGGCGATCGGCGCGTTGCCGGCCGCTTCATTCAGCCAACGATACTCGATGCGCAACGGCCCATGCGACGCGCAAGCGGGCAAGTCAGCGAATTCGCTGGCGCTCGTCGCTGCAACGTTGCCAATGGCGGGGTTCTGCATAGATCACCTTATGACTGCTCGCGCAGTTTGAAGCGTTGAATTTTTCCAGTGGCAGTCTTCGGCAAATCGTCGACGAACACGATATCGCGCGGATATTTATGCGGCGCGAGCCGGTCCTTCACGAAAGCCTTCAACTCATCCGCGAGTATCTCAGAGGCCGCGAATTCACGCTTCAACACCACGAATGCACGCGTCTTGACGAGGCCGCCGTGATCGACGCCGACCACCGCCGCTTCGAGCACCGCGCCGTGCTGGACCAGCACCATTTCCACTTCGACGGGCGAGACATACTGGCCGCTGACTTTGAGCATGTCGTCGCTGCGGCCCGCGTAGACATAGCAGCCGTTCGCCAGCCGGCAGTACTTGTCGCCGCTGCGGATCCATTCGCCGAGAAAGGTGGCGCGGGTTTTCTCGCGGTTGTTCCAGTACATCACGGCGGCGCTCGGCCCTTTGATATATAGGTCGCCGACTTCGCCATCGGCCACGGCATGACCGGCATCGTCGCGCAACTCGACTTCGTATCCCGGCACCGGACGGCCCGTCGTCCCGTACTCGACCGCGCCTGCGCGATTGGACAGGAAGATATGCAGCATTTCAGTCGAGCCGATGCCGTCGAGAATCTCGCAGCCGAAATGGGCGGTGAAACGCTCGCCGATTTCACGCGGCAACGCTTCGCCCGCCGACGTGCAGATGCGCATCGCGACATCGGCGCGTGCGGGCAAGTTGGGCGAGACCAGCATGTTGGCGTAGAGCGTGGGCACGCCGTAGAACACAGTCGGGCGATGTTTGACGAGACGCGTGAAGATCGCGTCGGCGGTGGGACGCTCCGCCATCAGGATCGCCGTGGCGCCGACCGACAGCGGAAACGTCAAGGCGTTGCCGAGACCGTACGCAAAGAACAACTTGGCCGCGGAGAACACCACGTCGCTTTCGGCAATGCCGAGGATCGGCTTGGCATAAAGCTCGGCGGTCCAGTACAGGTTCGCATGCGTGTGGACGGTGCCTTTCGGCTTGCCGGTCGAGCCTGATGAATACAGCCAGAAGGCGATGTCGTCGCAACCGGTTGCCGCGGCTTTGGCGGCGGGCGCGGCGGCGTCGATCAATTCTTCGAGCAGCGGCGCGATGAGCGGCTCGCCCTCACACGGCTGGGAGACGATCAACTGACAACCATCATGTTCGACGGACTCCAGCGCCTGCGTCACGTTCTGCACCAGCGCACCCGAGGCGATCACCGCGCGCGCGTGGCTGTGCGTGAGCATGTACACATAGTCGGCGGGCGTGAGCAGCGTGTTTGCGACGACCGGCACAACGCCCGCGTAGAGCGCGCCGAGAAAGGCAACCGGCAGGGCGATGGTATCGAGCATCACGAGCAACACGCGCTCTTCGGGATGCACGCCGAGTGTGCGCAGCGCGCTCGCAAAGCGCCGCGCGCGCTCTTCGAGTTCACCGTACGTGGCGCTGCCGGTGTCGTCGATATAGGCGGTCTTGGCGGCGCGGGCTTCGTTCAGTCGAAACAGGTAGGCCGCGAAGTTGAATAGCGCGGGCGGCGCTTCGACTGTCGCGGCGGGCTGATTCGCTGCCTTTTCCAACAAGGCTTCCATGTGTCTCCTCCATCGGGTGGGCGCGGTCCGGCTGTTCTGTGCTCATGATCCGCTCGATGCTGTCAGGCTGATGTGCTTGCCCGGTCCACGAGCGCAACGCCCGTCAGCGGATCGGTGAATGTGACGTTCGCGCCGCGGCCGGCGATCCGCTCGCGGGCGACATGGTTCTTCAGGAGTTCGGTCATGGCGGTGCTCAGGCGGGAGTGAATTCGATGGCGCCTTGCGGCAGGAGATACAGCACCAGCGCCTCGCCGTTCGCCACCGTCGGACGATGCGCGGAGCCTGGCCCGTACACGCACCAGCCGGCCGGGTGGGCGTCGAAGGTGGCGCCTGCGGTGAGCGGCATGATCAGATCGATCTCGCCGTTCGGGTGAACATGATGCGGTCCCGCAATATCCTTCATATCGACGACGTCGACGGAAAAGCCGTGGGTCTCGTGCAGCGCCTTGAAGATGCGACCGTAACGAATGCCGCCGCCTTCGCGGTTGCACAGCCAGCCTTCGGCGACGCCGCTTTTGCACGCCTCTGCAAGCTCGCGGAACGCGTCGCCGCCGGCGGGGTAGGTCTCGTTCAGCCAGTCCGCCAGCTTGCCGTCGAGCGGCCGGCCGGCGAGTTGCTCAGTGACGCCCGCGATCAGGCGCTGGAATTCATGTGGGGACATGCGAGTCTCCAGATCGGCGCCTCCGACCGGCACACGCACGTTAATGCATGCGAGTCGTCGCGCCATCTCCGTGACGCCGCCGAAAATCTCGACAGCGTTTGTTATTGGATCAATATTTGGCGAAAATTAACCGTTCACCCGGGGTCTGTCAAGCACTATAGTACATGTATCGCAGTTATGAGGCAGCAAAACATGAACCAAAATTACTCTCCGCCACCCCTTGACGACTCATCCGACGAGGACGCGCCCCGTGCCGAACGGTCGCCGGATCGCGGCGCCGAGCGTGATCCGTTTCTCACGGCGATGGGCGACCGCGTGCGCCTGCTGCGCGCGCGCCGCGGCATGACGCGCAAGACGCTGGCCACGGAGACCGGTCTGTCGGAGCGGCATCTGGCGAATCTGGAATCGGGCGTGGGCAATGCGTCGGTGCTGGTGCTGCGGCAGATCGCGGCTACCTTGAACTGCTCGCTGGCCGAGGTGATCGGCGACGAAACCACGGCTTCTGCCGAATGGCTGCTGATTCGCGAATTGCTGCAGGGACGCGATCAGGCGGCCTTGCAGCGCGCCCGCGTGGCGCTCGCCGAGATGTTCGCGCAGGCGCCGCGCGACCCGCATCGCAAGGACCGGATTGCGTTGATCGGCCTGCGCGGCGCCGGCAAATCGACGCTCGGGCGGATGCTGGCGCAGGAGCGCAAAGTGCCGTTCGTTGAGCTCACACGCGTGATCGAGCAACTGGCCGGCTGTCCGCCTTCGGAGATTCATTCGCTTTACGGCGCGGCCGCTTACCGGCGTTATGAGCACCGCGCGCTGGAGGCCGTGATTCAGGAGCACAAGCGCGCGGTGATTGCGTCGCCGGGCGGACTCGTGTCGGAGTCGGGCACCTTCAATACGCTGCTGTCGCATTGCTACACGGTGTGGCTGCAGGCCGCGCCGGAAGAGCACATGCGCCGCGTCGTCGCGCAGGGCGACCTGCGGCCGATGTCGGGCAACAAGGAGGCGATGGATGACCTGAAGCGCATTCTGGCGGGGCGCTCCGAGCTGTACGGCCGCGCCGACATGAGCTTCGACACCAGCGAAAAAACCTTGGCCGACGCCTACCTGCAACTGCGCGACCGCCTCGCCGCAAGACTCGCCGCGGAATCGCCCGACGAAGCGCGTGCGAGCTAACCTGCGCCGCGGTGTCAGGGTTTACTAGCAAATATGCACTAAAGTGCTTTACATGGGTAAGATGATGCACTATTGTTCAAAAAACAAAATTGCATCGTCCAGTCAGGAGACGCCCCATGTCCGCAGCAGAAACCGCCGTCGCGCCGGTCGACTACCGCACCGATCCCTCGCAGTACAAGCACTGGAAACTGAGCTTCAGCGGTCCCGTCGCGACGCTCGGCATCGACATCGCCGAGGACGGCGGCATTCGTGACGGCTACAAGCTGAAGCTGAATTCGTACGACCTCGGCGTCGATATCGAATTGCACGACGCGATACAGCGCATCCGCTTCGAGCATCCCGAAGTGAAAACCGTGGTGCTGACGAGCCTGAAAGACCGCGTGTTCTGCTCGGGCGCCAACATTTTCATGCTGGGTCTCTCGACGCATGCGTGGAAGGTCAACTTCTGCAAGTTCACCAACGAGACGCGCAACGGCCTGGAAGATTCGTCGCGCTATTCGGGTCTGAAGTTTCTGGCTGCCGTGAACGGCGCGTGCGCCGGCGGCGGCTATGAACTCGCTCTGGCCTGCGACGAAATCTATCTGGTGGACGACCGCTCGTCGTCGGTGTCACTGCCGGAAGTGCCGTTGCTCGGCGTGTTGCCGGGCACCGGCGGCCTGACGCGCGTCACCGACAAACGCAAGGTGCGGCACGACCGCGCCGACATTTTCTGCACGGTGGTCGAAGGCGTACGCGGCGAGCGAGCGAAAGCATGGCGCCTCGTGGATGAAGTCGTGAAGCCGAACCAGTTCGACCAGGCGATCCAGGCACGCGCGCTCGAACTCGCCGAGCAAAGCGATCGTCCCGCGGACGCGCAAGGCGTTGTGCTCACGCGTATCGAACGCACGGACCGCGAAGACGGCCTCACTTATAAGACGCTCGACGTCACGATCGATCGTGCAAAACGTATCGCGACGTTCACCGCCAAGGCGCCGGCAGGCGAACCGCCCACGAATATCGATGAGATCGTCGCAGCGGGCGTGAACTGGTGGCCGTTGCAATTCGCCCGCGAACTCGACGACGCGATCCTGTGCATGCGCACCAACGAACTGACGGTCGGCACGTGGGTCTTCAGAACCGAAGGCGATGCCCGCAATCTGCTCGCCGCGGATGCCTCGCTCATGCAACACAAGGACCACTGGTTCGTGCGCGAGACCATCGGCCTGTTGCGCCGCACGCTTGCACGTATCGACGTTTCGTCGCGCTCGCTGTTCGCGCTGATCGAGCCGGGTTCGTGCTTTGCCGGCACGTTCGCGGAACTCGCGTTCGCCGCGGACCGCACGTATATGGCGGCGCTGCCGGGCAATGAAGAGGAAGAGCCGGCCATCACGCTTTCAGAAGTCAACTTCGGCCTCTATCCGATGGTCACGCATCAGTCGCGTCTCGGCCGGCGTTTCTATGAAGAGGCCGAACCGCTCGACGCGGTGCGTTCCCTGATCGGTCAGCCGATCAAGCCGGTCGAAGCCGAGCGTCTCGGCCTCGTGACCGCATCGCCCGACGACATCGACTGGGCCGACGAAATCCGCATCGCGCTCGAAGAGCGCGCCGCGATGTCGCCGGATGCATTGACCGGACTCGAAGCGAATCTGCGCTTCAACGGTCCGGAAACGATGGAGACGCGCATTTTCGGGCGTCTCACCGCGTGGCAGAACTGGATTTTTAACCGGCCGAACGCAGTGGGCGAGAAGGGCGCGCTCAAGGTGTATGGCAAGGGCAGCAAGGCGCAATTCGACGTCTCGCGTGTTTGATACGCATTGGGCACGCATTTGATGCGCGCGTGATCGGCGTCTGAACACCATCGACGGCAATTGCCCGATACGAGCCTCTCATCGTCACTGCAGTTTCCGAACCAGGAACCGACCATGTCAACGATCAACTACAGCGAAAAGATTCCGAACAACGTCAACCTCGCCGACGACCGGGCACTGCAGCGCGCGCTCGAACAATGGCAGCCGAATTTCCTGGCGTGGTGGGGCGACATGGGCCCGGAAGGCTCGCACGGCTACGACGTATATCTGCGTACCGCGGTGAGCGTCGACGCGGGCGGCTGGGCGCATTTCGATCACGTGAAGATGCCGGACTACCGCTGGGGCATTTTTCTCACGCCCGGCGAGCAGGACCGCAAGATTCATTTCGGCGAACACAAGGGCGAAGCGGCCTGGCAGGACGTGCCCGGCGAACATCGCGCGAATCTGCGCCGAATCATCGTGACGCAGGGCGACACCGAACCGGCGTCGGTCGAGCAGCAGCGCCACCTTGGTTTGACGGCGCCCTCCATGTACGACTTGCGCAACCTGTTCCAGGTGAACGTGGAAGAAGGCCGTCACCTGTGGGCGATGGTGTATCTGCTGCATCGCTACTTCGGCCGGGACGGCCGTGAGGAAGCCGAAGCATTGCTCGGCCGCCGTTCTGGCGACGACGACAATCCCCGCATTCTTGGCGCATTCAACGAGAAAACGCCCGACTGGCTCGCGTTTTTCATGTTCACCTACTTCACGGATCGCGACGGCAAGTTTCAGTTGTCGGCGCTTGCCGAGTCTGGCTTCGATCCGCTCGCGCGCACCACCAGGTTCATGCTGACCGAAGAAGCGCATCACATGTTCGTGGGTGAATCGGGTGTGTCTCGCGTGATTCAGCGCACTGCCCAGGTCATGAACGAACTGGGCACGGACGATGTCGCGAAGCTTCGCGCGGCCGGCGTGATCGATCTGCCGACTATCCAGCGCTATCTGAACTTCCATTACTCGGTCACGATCGACCTGTTCGGCGCCGATCATTCGTCCAACGCGGCCACGTTCTATAGCTCGGGCCTCAAGGGTCGCTATGAAGAAAACAAGCGCGACGACGATCATCAGTTGAACGGCCAGAGCTACAAATTGCTCGACGTGCAGGACGGCAAACTGGTCGAGCGCGAAGTGCCGATGCTCAACGCGATGAACGAAGTGCTACGCGACGATTACATCAAGGATTCGGTGGCCGGCGTGGGGCGCTGGAATAAGGTGCTCGAAAAAGCCGGCATCGATTTCCGCATGACGGTGCCGCACAAAGCATTCAATCGGCAGATCGGCACGTTCGCGGGCACGCGCGTGTCGCCCGACGGCCGCGTGGTCAGCGAAACCGAATGGGCCGCCAACGAGGCGAAATGGCTCGCTACGCCGGAAGACCGCGCTTACGTCGCGTCGTTGATGGGACGCGTCACGCAAGCCGGCAAGTTCGCCAACTGGATTGCGCCGCCCGCGATGGGCGTGAACCGTCAGCCGGTCGATTTCGAATACGTGCGTTTCAACTGAGCGCGCGAGCGGCGCTTGACGCGCGTGGCGCCAGGCGCCGCATCTCAAGGTGGAGGAAGTCATGAACGGCCCAGTATCGATCGAAGTTCTCAGGCAGCATCTGATCGATCCGGAAATCTGCATTCGCTGCAATACGTGCGAAGAGACTTGCCCGGTCGATGCGATCACGCACGACGACAACAACTACGTGGTCAAGGCGGAGATCTGCAACGGCTGCATGGCGTGCGTGCCGCCGTGTCCGACTGGCGCGATCGACAACTGGCGCACGGTGCTGAAGGCCGACGCATATCCGATCGAAGAGCAGTTCACGTGGGACGTCCTGCCGGAACAGAACACGATGGCCGTGCCCGCCGCGGACGAGTCGCCGGGCGCGAGCGGGTCGGGTGATACGCCGGCGGAGGCAGGCGGCATTGAAGTGGATACCGTGCGTGGTTCGGTCGTGCCGCCATGGTCCGCGGCGAAACCGTACGTGAACCTCTACACGCACAAGGAGCCCACTAGCGCGACGGTGGTGGGCAACTACCGGCTGACGGACGGTTCGATCGATAGCGACATTCATCATATCGTGCTGGATTTCGGATCGATGCCGTTTCCGGTGCTGGAAGGCCAGTCAATCGGTATTCTTCCACCCGGCGCGACCGCGGACGGCCGCACGCATCACGCGCGCCAGTATTCGATTGCGAGTCCGCGCGATGGTGAGCGGCCCGGTTACAACAACGTCTCGTTGACGGTCAAACGTGTTTCGCAGCAACACGGCGACTCGTTGGACGGTGTGTGTTCGAACTACCTGTGCGATCTGAAGAAGGGGGACGTGGTCAAGGTGATCGGCCCGTTCGGCGGCACGTTCCTGATGCCGAACCATCCGAACTCGCATCTGCTGATGATCTGCACCGGCACGGGCTCAGCGCCGATGCGTGCGATGACCGAGTATCGCCGCCGGCGTCGGCTGAAGGGCGCGACTGGGAAGTTGATGTTGTTCTTCGGCGCGCGGACCAAAGAAGAGTTGCCGTACTTCGGACCGCTCACGAATCTGCCAAAGGATTTCATCGATACGAATCTGGCGTTTTCGCGTACGCCGGGTCAACCGAAGCGCTATGTTCAGGACGCCATGCGCGAGCGCGCGGTCGATGTGGCGCAGATGCTCAAGGACGACAACACGCATATTTACGTGTGCGGGTTGAAGGGTATGGAGGATGGTGTGCTGCAGGCGCTCAAGGAGATTGGCGAGCAGCATCAGCTGGATTGGGAAGCGCTGTGGGTGAAGTTGAAGAAGGAGGGGAGGTTGCATCTGGAGACGTATTGACCGGCTGGTGGCCGGCCATGCGTTCGGCGAAATCTTACGGAACTCGCCTCGAGTGATCGCTAAGCGGCCTCCCACTCGTCTTCGCTGATGGACGTGGTGGGATTGTCGTAACGCAAAAGCGTGCCACGCAGCACTTCGAGTGCGTGGCGTTCCACGCCGCGATAGGGCCGCACTTCCAGCACGGGTTTCCCGCAGTCTGTCACGATCACACTTTCGCCGGAAGATTCGACCTGCCGAAACAACTCGAGCACCCTGGCTTCGAATTCGGATTTTGATATCTGATTGGTGCGCATGATTTTCCTATAGTGGTTTGTGGATCGGCATAGTGCTGCTCGAAGATTAAGGGCCTACGTGTCGCACTCCGCCGAATCCACTTTCCCCGGCGACACCGCCCCGCAAGCCCGAAGCACCAACTGCACCACTTCCTCCGTGGTCGCATCGAACGCTTTTTGCGTCAACGCGCGCTTGCCTTTAAGCGCGCGAATCTGAGCATCGAAGTCGGCATAATGCTGCGTCGTCGCCCAGATCATATACATCAGCGTCTGCGCATTCACCGGCGCGAGCAGCCCGCGCGCGATCCAATCGTCGATCACCTTGACGCGGCTGTCGAGCCACGGCTTCACGCGCCCCGTGAGAATGTCCTCCATATGCTCCGCGCCGTGAATGATCTCGCTCGCCCACACCTTCGAACCAAGCGGCCGGCGCCGCGACAATTCCATTTTCGCGCGCACGTACCCGCCGATCGCTTCGACCGGGTCGTCGCTGCATTCGAACGTATCCGCCGCGCGATGCCAGTCTTCGAACAGGTCTTCCAGCACGCGTCGATAGAGCGCGAGCTTGGTCGGGAAATAGTAATGCACGTTGGCTTTTGGTAAGCCCGCGCGCTCCGCGATCATCGCGGTGCTCGTACCGTCGAGTCCGCGCTCGGCGAAAACCGCCTCGGCGCACGCCAGAAGATGCGCTTCGTTCGACTCGCGAATGTGCGCCTTGCGCCGCCGCAAAGGTGCGCGTGTTTCCTCGCTTTCCGTGATGTCTGCCGCCACGTCGTCGTCTCTCATGTTCGCCTTCGGCGGCATGGGTGCCGCGTCGCGCTTCATTCTAGTCGTTTGGCGCGTTGCCCACACGCGCATTCATCGCGCGCGCCGCGGGCATGCTGCGATGCAATGGCACGCTTCTCGCTATGTTTCTCACCGCACGAAAGGTGTTGATTTGGCGAGTTTAATCAGCTACAACCTGTCCAACTGGACAGGATTGGGAGAGCGGCCGATACCCTAGGGTTTGCCCGCTGTATGAGAAGCGAGCGACGGCATCGAATCTGCACCGCCCCCGTGCGGGCACGCCCCAAAACCCGCCGCCGATGCACCAGTTTCATGTCGGTTCACCGAAAGGAGCGAGACGAATGAACGCGGTATCCGAAGCGCTGAAGCACGCTGAACCCACCACGTCGATCAGGATCGACGGCAAGCGGCTGTGGGACAGCCTGATGACAATGGCGAAGATCGGCGCAACGCCCAAAGGCGGCGTCTGCCGCCTGGCGCTCACCGACCTCGATAAGGAAGGACGCGATCTGATCGTCAGTTGGGCGAAGGAAGCCGGCTGCACGGTCAGTGTGGACCAGATGGGCAATGTGTTCATGCGCCGCGCCGGGCGCAATCCCGCTGCGCTGCCGGTCATGACCGGTTCGCACGCCGACTCGCAGCCGACCGGCGGCCGCTTCGACGGCATCTACGGCGTGCTGGGCGGTCTCGAAGTGATTCGGAGTCTGAACGATCACGGCATCGAGACGGAACATCCGATCGAAGTGGTGATCTGGACCAACGAGGAAGGCTCGCGTTTCGCGCCCGCGATGGTGGCATCGGGCGTGTTCGCCGGTGTGTTCACGCTCGACTACGGTCTGTCGCGCAAGGATGTGGACGGCAAGACCATCGGCGACGAACTCAAGCGCATTGGTTATGCGGGCGATATTCCATGCGGCGGACGGCCGCTGCACGCGGCGTTCGAACTGCATATCGAACAGGGGCCTATTCTCGAAGCCGAACAGAAAACCATTGGCGTCGTGACTGATGCGCAAGGTCAGCGCTGGTACGAAATCACGCTGACGGGGCAGGAGGCGCACGCAGGTCCGACGCCGATGCCGCGCCGTCGTGACGCGTTGCTCGGCGCCGCGCGCGTAGTCGATCTGGTCAATCGTATCGGACTCGACAACGCGCCGTTCGGCTGTGCGACGGTCGGCATGATGCAGGTCTATCCGAACTCGCGCAACGTGATTCCGGGGCGTGTGTTCTTCACTGTCGATTTCCGTCATCCGGACGATGCCGTGCTCGCGAAAATGGACGCCGCCTTGCGCAAGGGCGTGGCTGACATCGCGAACGGTATCGGCCTCGAAACCGAACTTGAGCAGATCTTTTACTACGCGCCGGTCGCCTTCGACGAAGCTTGCGTGAAGTCCGTGCGCGCCGCTGCGGAACGCTTCGGTTATCCGCATCGCAACATGGTGTCCGGTGCGGGACATGATGCCTGCTATCTGTCGCAAGTCGCGCCGACTTCGATGGTGTTCGTGCCGTGCGTGGACGGTATCAGTCACAACGAGATCGAGGACGCCACTTTCGAATGGATCGAGGCCGGCGCCAACGTGTTGCTGCACGCCATGCTGGAACGTGCGTGCGAGCCGGTTTCATGACGCTTTAGCGGTTGCGGTCCTTAGCACCCGTTTTACCCGCTTCACCGTAGTGCCCATAGAACATGCCGTCCCGGCTTCGCAGCGTGGCCGGCAGGAGCGGCTACGTCCTCACATCGAAGAAGGAACGAGTATGGCCATCAAGCAAACCGGCGACATTGCCGCTCAGCGGCTCTCGCCCGAGCAGCTCTCATGCGAGTTTTCCGACATCGCGCCCTTGCTCGACGCAAGCGCTGCCGCGGCGGCGGCGAGCCGCTGCCACTACTGTTACGACGCGCCGTGCGTGAACGCCTGCCCGACGCAGATCGACATTCCCAGCTTCATTCGCAAGATCAGCAACGGCAATCTGAAGGGCGCGGCCGTGGATATTCTGTCGGCCAATCCGCTGGGCGGCATGTGCTCGCGCGTCTGCCCGACGGAAATTCTGTGCGAAGGCGCTTGCGTGCGTAACCATCAGGATGCGAAGCCGGTGGCGATCGGCGCGCTGCAACGTCACGCCACGGATTGGGCGATGGCGCGCGGCGAAGTGCTTTTCAAGCGCGCGGCGGAAACCGGACGGCACGTCGCGGTGGTCGGCGCGGGTCCCGCGGGACTTGCTTGTGCGCATCGGCTCGCATTGGCCGGCCACAACGTGACGATCTACGACGCGCACGAAAAAGCCGGCGGCCTGAACGAATACGGCATTGCTGCCTATAAAACCGTCGACGACTTTGCACAGCGTGAAGTGGAGTGGCTGTGTTCGGTCGGCGGCATCCAGATCAAACACGGCGTCGCGCTCGGACGCGATGTCGACCTCGACACGCTGCGCAAGCAGCACGACGCCGTGTTTCTCGCGATCGGCCTCACCGGCGTGCGCGCGCTCGCAATGGAAGGCGAAGACCTCGGCGGCGTGATGAACGCGGTGGACTTCATCGAGCAGGTACGCAGCGCGAGCGATCTCGGCACCGTGCCGGTGGGGCGCCGCGTGGTCGTGATCGGCGGCGGCAATACGGCGGTGGACGCTGCCGTGCAAAGCCGCAAGCTCGGCGCGACCTCGGTGACGATGGTGTACCGGCGCGGCGTCGAAGCGATGAGCGCGACCTGGGCCGAACGCGACTTCGCGCAGACGAGCGGCGTCACGCTCGTCACGCATGCCACGCCGATGCATCTGATCGGCGACGGCGGCGTGGTGACCGGTGTTGAATTCGCGCGTACGTCGAAGGATGGTGGAGAGGAGCGCTTCGTGGTCGAAGCCGACATGGTGCTCAAGGCGATCGGTCAAACGCTGGTACCGGTCGGCATCGAGCGTGAGTTGCTGACTTTGGACGGCAGCCGTATCGCGGTCGATGCGAATGGCCAGACCTCGCTCGCGAACGTGTGGGCAGGCGGCGATTCCGCGGCCACCGGCGGCATCGACCTCACGGTGCAGGCGGTGCAGGACGGCAAGATCGCCGCTGCCGCGATCGATGCGCAGTTCGCTCGTACCGCGGTGAAAGCCGCCTGAAGCGAATCGCGCCAAGCCCGACGAAGCGTCATACCAGACAAAAACAGCAGTCCCCAAGGAGCCGAACATGGCCGATCTGCGCTGTACGATTGCCGGCATTACTTCGCCGAATCCTTTCTGGCTCGCCTCCGCGCCGCCGACCGACAAAGCCTATAACGTGAACCGCGCTTTCGAAGCGGGCTGGGGCGGCGTGGTGTGGAAGACGCTCGGCCTCGACCCGCATGTGGTGAACGTCAGCTCGCGCTATGGCGCGGTGCAATGGAACGGCCAGCGCATGGCGGGCCTGAACAACATCGAACTGATTACCGACCGTCCGCTCGACGTCAATCTGAAGGAAATCGCGCAAGTCAAACGCGACTGGCCGGACCGCGCGATGATCGTCTCGCTGATGGTGCCGTGCAACGAACGCGACTGGAAGTGGATTCTGCCCCTGGTCGAAGACACGGGCGCGGACGCGGTCGAACTGAATTTCGGCTGCCCGCACGGCATGAGCGAGCGCGGCATGGGCGCGGCGGTCGGCCAGGTGCCCGAGTATGTCGAGATGGTCACGCGCTGGGTCAAGGAAGGCACCAGGCTGCCGTGCCTCGTCAAGCTCACGCCGAACATCAGTGACATTCGCACGGGTTCGCGTGCGGCCTATAAGGGCGGCGCGGATGGCGTGTCGCTGATCAACACGATCAACTCGATCGTCGCGGTCGATCTGGACGCGATGTCGCCGTTGCCGATGGTCGATGGCAAGGGCACGCATGGCGGCTACTGCGGCCCGGCCGTGAAGCCGATCGCGCTGAACATGGTCGCCGAAATCGCGCGCGATGTGGAAACGCCGAATCTGCCGATCTCCGGCATCGGCGGGATTTCGACATGGCGCGACGCCGCGGAATTCATGGTGCTCGGCGCGGGCAGCGTGCAGGTCTGCACGGCGGCCATGCACTACGGATTCCGTATCGTTTCCGACCTGACCGACGGCCTCTCCAACTGGATGGACGAAAAAGGCTACGCGACACTCGACGATATTCGCGGCCGCGCCGTCCAGAACGTCACCGACTGGAAGTACCTGAACCTCAAATACGACATCAAGGCGCGCATCGACCAGGACAAGTGCATTCAGTGCGGCTTGTGCCATATCGCCTGCGAAGACACGGCTCACCAGGCGATCATGAAAGAAAAAGATGGCGTCCGGCATTTTGAAGTGATGGACTCCGAATGTGTGGGCTGCAATCTGTGCATGCACGTGTGCCCGGTCGAACAGTGCATCTCGATGGAACGCGTGGACAGCGGCGAGTATGCGAACTGGACCACGCATCCGAACAATCCGGCGCGCGTGGACGCAGGGCTGAGCGCATCGGCGGACGCGGCTGAAACCGGCGAGCCGGCGCACGCGGCAAAAGCCGCCTGAAAACAGAACGTGGTTGAAGCGAACTGAAACAAACGCAGCGCTAGTACTGAACCTGTCATTCCCCAAAAGGCTCGACGCGCCGACAGAAGCCGCGCGGGTCTCAACGATCGAGTGGAGAGCTCTAGATGAAGCAGACAGCGCAACCCGCCGACCCGCAGTTCGCGGCCGGCGTGCAGGGCAGCAGTCTTTACAACGACGACCTTGCGCCGACCGGCGTCGCGCAGCGTACGTGGAAGTGGTATCACTTCGCCGCGCTGTGGGTGGGCATGGTGATGAACATCGCGTCATACATGCTCGCCGCCGGCTTGACGGAAGAGGGCATGTCGCCGTGGCAAGCGGTGGTGACCGTGCTGCTCGGCAACCTGATCGTGCTGGTGCCGATGCTCCTGATCGGCCACGCCGGCGCGAAGCACGGCATTCCGTACGCGGTGCTGGTGCGCTCCTCGTTCGGCACCCAGGGCGCCAAACTGCCGGCAATGCTGCGCGCCATTGTCGCGTGCGGGTGGTACGGGATTCAGACGTGGCTCGGCGGCAGCGCGATTTATACGCTGCTCAACATTCTCACCGGCAACGCGCTGCACGGCGCGGCCTTGCCGTTTCTCGACATCTCACTCGCGCAACTGGCGTGCTTCCTGGTGTTCTGGGCGCTACAGATCTACTTCATCGTGCACGGCACGGATTCGATCCGCTGGCTCGAAAGCTGGTCCGCGCCGATCAAGATCGTGATGTGCATTGCACTGGTGTGGTGGGCGACATCGAAAGCGGGCGGTCTCGGCTCGATGCTGTCGGCGCCGTCGCAATTCGTGCCGGGCGGCAAGAAAGAAGGCCTGTTCTGGGCCACGTTCTGGCCCGGCCTCACGGCCATGGTCGGATTCTGGGCCACGCTTGCGCTCAATATCCCCGACTTCACGCGCTTTGCGAGAACGCAGCGCGATCAGATTATCGGCCAGTCGGTCGGCTTGCCGGTGCCGATGGCCTTGCTCTCGGTGATCTCGGTGGTTGTTACGTCGGCGACGGTGGTGATCTACGGCAAGGCGATCTGGGATCCGATCGATCTGACGAGCCGCATGACCGGCATCGGCGTGGGCGTCGCGCTGATCATCCTGACGCTCGACACCATGTGCTGCAATCTCGCGGCAAATCTCGTCGGCCCCGCTTATGATTTTTCGAGCCTGTGGCCCAAGGGCATTTCGTATCGCGTGGGCGGCATGATTACCGCCACCATCGCGATCGTAATGATGCCGTGGAAGATTCTCGCCACCACGCAAGGCTATATCTTTACGTGGCTGGTCGGCTATTCGGCGTTGCTCGGTCCCGTAGCGGGTATTCTGATGGTCGACTATTTCCTGATCCGCGGCACGCGGCTCGACACGCGTGAACTGTTCGACGAACACGGCGAATACAGCTACACCGGCGGATGGAATATCGGCGCGGTGGTCGCGCTCGTGATCGGCGTGCTGCCGAATCTGCCGGGCTTCTTGCATACCGCGTTTCCGGCATCGTTCCCGAACGTGCCGGCGATCTTCAATACGCTTTATACGTACGCGTGGTTTGTCGGACTCGCGTTGGCGTCGATCGTATATAGCGCGTGGATGAAGCTGAGCAAAGGACCGAGCGCGCGCGTGGCGAGCGCATAAAGCCGGCCCACGAGTGCCAGCGATTACGTAGCACCGAAACCAGCAGTTCATAAGGAGGCGGCAACATGACGACCCTGATTCGCGGCGGCACGATTATCGACGCGGAGAACACGTATCGTGCGGACGTGTTGTGTGCGGACCCGCAGGACGGTGGCACGATCCTGCAGATCGGAGCGGACCTGGAGGCGCCCGCCGGCGCCGCGATCGTCGATGCGGGCGGTCAATACGTGATGCCCGGCGGTATCGATCCACACACGCACATGGAATTGCCGTTCATGGGCACCACGGCGAGCGACGACTTCTACACGGGCACGGCGGCGGGTTTATCGGGCGGCACCACGAGCATCATCGACTTCGTGATTCCAAGCCCCAAGCAGCCGCTCATGGACGCGTTCAAGGAGTGGCGCGGCTGGGCCGAGAAGGCGTCGTCAGACTATGGCTTTCATGTGGCGGTGACGTGGTGGGACGATTCGGTCTATCGGGACATGGGCACGCTGGTGCATGAACACGGCGTGTCGAGCTTCAAGCACTTCATGGCCTACAAAAACGCCATCATGGCCGACGACGAAGTGCTGGTGAACAGCTTCTCGCGTTCGCTCGAACTCGGCGCGCTGCCGACCGTGCATGCGGAAAATGGCGAGCTGGTGTTTCAATTGCAGCGTCAGTTGCTGGCGAAAGGCTTTACCGGTCCGGAGGCGCATCCGTTGTCGCGGCCGCCGGAAGTGGAGGGCGAGGCCGCCAATCGCGCGATCCGGATCGCGCAGGTGCTGGGCGTGCCGGTGTATATCGTGCACGTGTCCTCGAAAGACGCGGTCGATGCGATCGCCCGCGCCCGCAGCGAAGGTCTGCGCGTGTTCGGCGAGGTATTGCCGGGCCATCTGGTGATCGACGAAGCGGTGTATCGCGATCCCGACTGGACCCGCGTGGCGGCCCACGTGATGAGCCCGCCGTTCCGCTCGGCCGAGCATCGCGAGGCATTGTGGCGGGGTTTGCAAGCCGGCCAGCTGCACACCACGGCAACCGATCACTGCGTATTCTGCGCGTCGCAGAAAGCCATGGGCCGCGACGACTTCACGAAGATCCCGAACGGCTGCGGCGGTGTGGAAGACCGCATGGCGGTGCTCTGGCATCACGGCGTGAACTCGGGGCGTCTCACGCCGAACGAGTTCGTGCGCATTACGTCGACCAATGCCGCGCAGATCTTCAACCTGTATCCGCGCAAAGGCGCGGTGCGGGTCGGTGCGGATGCCGATCTCGTGGTGTGGGACCCGAACGCGAGCAAAACGATTTCGGTGAAGACGCATCACCAGAAGGTCGACTTCAACGTGTTCGAAGGCATGACGGTGCAAGGCGTGGCGATGCACACGCTCACTCGCGGCGCGCTCGCCTGGACCGACGGCGAGTTGCGGGCGGAGCGCGGCGCCGGTCGCTATCTGAAACGTCCGCCGAACGGTGCCTACTTCGACGCGATCCGCGTCGCCAACAAGCGCAAGGAACCGCATCCGGTGGAGCGGTAAGCCATTCGCAATCCGCCAACGGGCGGCGCCGCATTCAAACGCGGCGCCGCTCTTTTTTATGCCGCGCGTTCGCCGCGGCAGCACCGCTCTCGCGTTTTCCCCGATGGCGCGCAACATAGGTTCCGTGTTGCGATGCAACCCGCGTCTGTCCTATCTGCTGTAGAGTTGGAATCCGCGTCATACCAGAGGCCTTGGCTGTTCGCTTAGCACGCGAGCGCATATCGATCCAAAACCTGATCCTTTGTAAAAACGCAGGCCGTTTGCTACAGTCCGCCCACTCTGCAAGGCGCACGCGCCGGCGGGGACTGTCCAACACAAGACTCAGCCACCGACGTGGCACATTTGACGGAGCCGCCTGATGAAATCGATTCGTTCCATTCTGCTGCTCGCGTTGTTCCAGGCGGTGGCCGTGACTTCCGCATTCGCCGCCGACGAACTCGCGCAGATCAAATCCACCGGCGTGTTCAAGATCGGCACCGAAGGCACCTATGCGCCGTTCACGTACCACGACGAATCGGGCAAGCTGACCGGTTTCGACGTCGAGATCGGCACGGAGATCGCGAAGCGTCTCGGCGTCAAGCCGCAATTCGTCGAAGGCAAATGGGACGGTCTGATTGCCGGCCTCGACGTGAACCGTTACGACGCGGTGATCAACGAAGTGGCCGTGACCGATGCGCGCAAGGCCAAATACGATTTCTCCGATCCGTACATCACGTCGCACGCGGCGCTGATCGTGGCGTCGAACAACACCACGATCAAGAACTTCGACGACCTGAAGGGCAAGAAGTCGGCCAATACGCTGACCAGCAACTTCGGCAAGATCGCGGCCGCGCATGGCGCGGAAGTGATCCCCGTGCAGGGCTTTAATGAGTCGATCGATCTGCTGACCTCGGGCCGTGTCGATGCCACCGTCAACGACTCGCTGTCGTTCCTCGACTTCAAGAAGCACAAGCCGGATGCGAAAGTGAAGATCGCCGCGCTCGATACCTCGCCCGACAGCAGCGACAAATCGGCGGTGCTGATCAGGAAGGGCAGCCCCGAACTGCAGGCGGCGATCAACAAGGCGCTCGCCGACATGAAGAAAGACGGCACCTACGCGAAGATCTCGCAGAAGTATTTCGGCAAAGACGTCTCCCAGTAAACGCCTTCCGCGAGTCTGAATCATGCCGGCATGGTTGCATCTGATGGCGCAGTCGCTGTGGCCCCTGCTGTATGCGGGGCTCGTATTTACCGTGCCGCTCACGCTGATCTCGTTCGCGATCGGGCTCGCGCTGGCGTTTCTCGTCGCGCTGGTGCGGTTGTTCGGGCCGAAGTGGGCCGTCGCGATCGTGCGCTTCTATGTGTGGCTGTTTCGCGGCTCGCCGTTGCTCGTGCAACTGTTCGTGATCTTCTACGGCTTGCCGAACGTGGGCATCGTGCTTGATCCTCTGACGGCGGCGATCATCGGCTTTTCGCTGAATGTCGGCGCGTACAACTCCGAAGTGATACGCGGCGTGATCGAGTCGATCCCGAAAGGGCAGTGGGAAGCGGCGTATTCGATGGGGATGACGCGTGAGCAGGCCTTGCGTCGCGCGATCCTGCCGCAAGCTGCGCGCGTCGCGTTGCCGCCGTTGTCCAATTCGTTTATCGCGCTGGTGAAGGACACTTCGCTCGCCGCGGTGCTGACCGTGCCCGAGGTGTTTCAGGCGGCGCAACGTATCGCATCGGTGACTTATGAGCCGCTGATTCTGTACACGGAAGCCGCGCTGGTTTATCTGGTGTTCAGTTCGGTGTTGTCGTCGGCGCAAGTCAGGCTCGAACGCAAATTCGGGCGCCACGCACTTTTCCAGGCAGGCAACTGATGATCCGGCTGGAAAAAATCGACAAGTATTTCGGCGGCCAGCGGGTGCTCAACTCGGTCGATCTTCAACTCGCGTCCGGTAATGTCACCGCGTTGATCGGTCCGTCGGGCAGCGGCAAGAGCACGCTGTTGCGTTGCGTGAATCTGCTCGAGATTCCAGAGTCCGGGGCTCTCGAACTCGGCGACCAGCGGCTGGAATTCAGCCGCGACCAGCGGCCTTCTCGCGAAGCGGTGCTGACGATTCGCCGCCGCACCGGCATGGTGTTCCAGAACTTTCAGCTGTTTCCGCATCTGACGGTGCGGCAGAACGTGATGGAAGGCTTGGTGACCGTGCTGAAGTGGGACAAGGACAAAGCACGCGCTCGCGCGGACGAGTTGCTGGAAAAGGTCGGCATCGCGCAGAAGGCGGACGCATGGCCTTCCACGCTGTCGGGCGGTCAGCAGCAGCGTGTGGCGATTGCGCGGGCGTTGGCGCCGTCGCCGGAAGTGCTGTTGTGCGACGAGCCGACCTCGGCGCTCGATCCTGGCCTCGCGGCGGAAGTGGTGGAAGTGCTCAAGCAGCTTGCCGTTGAAGGCATGACCATGCTGATGGCCACGCACGACTTGCGGCTCGCCGCGACGATCGCGCGTGACGTGGTGTTTCTGAATAACGGCGTGGTGGTGGAGGCCGGGCCGTCGCGCGAGATTTTCATGCAGCCGCGCGCGCCGGAAACGGAGCGTTTCGTCTCGACGTTGACGCATAGTTTGCCGGATGAATGGACTGAATCGGGCGGGGCCGGACGGCGGTAACGCGGCAGGGCTGTTGTGCGGCAGGGCGCAAAGCGGCAGCGGCATGACTGCGATGCGCCAGCACGGCGACGCACCGAGACAGCAGCCCAAACAACAGGGGGCGTCGGAACGCCCCCTTCTAACAACACCGCTACGCAGTCGCAGCCACGCTCATCGAACCTTAAACGCCCACGCTTTCCGCGGCATCGTTCATTGCGGCGTCAAAGAAGCTTTCCTGCGCCTGCGCATTGACACGAGCGTAAGCGCGGTTCACCCCGCTGATCACCGCGCGAATCGACGCCGTCACCAGGTTGGCGTCGATGCCGACGCCGAACGCGCTGCCGGTCACATCGGCGCCGGCCATTTCGGCCACCGCTACCGCGCGGGCATCCGCGCCTTGCGTCAACGCGCGTTCTTCATAGTGCTGAATCCGCACCGGCACGCCGATCGCGTGCATCAACGCGTCGAGCGGGCCATTGCCTTCGCCGGTCAGCACGCGCCGTGTGCCGTGGATGTCGACCGTCAGTTTGATGCGCTCGCGTCCGTCGCGCTCGGCCAGGCTGTGGCCCACGTAATGAATCGGCGCGGTGTTCTGCACATATTCCTGCTGGAACAATTCCCAGATCTGCGCGGACGTGACTTCCTGACCGCTGTCGTCGGTGAAGCGCTGCACGGCCGAGCTGAAGTCCACCTGCAGGCGGCGCGGCAACACGACGCCGTAGCCCTGTTCGAGCAGATACGCGATGCCGCCCTTGCCGGACTGACTGTTCACGCGAATCACCGAATCATAAGTGCGGCCGAGATCGGCCGGATCGATCGGCATGTAGGGCACTTCCCAGACCGCGTCCGGCTTCTGCACCGCGAAACCCTTTTTGATCGCGTCCTGATGCGAGCCCGAGAACGCCGTGAACACCAGATCGCCGACATACGGATGACGCGGATGGATCGGCAACTGCGTGCATTCTTCCGCGGTACGCGCGACTTCGTTGATGTTCGAGAAGTCGAGGCCCGGATCGACGCCCTGCGTGTACAGATTCAATGCGAGCGTGACGAGGTCCACGTTGCCGGTGCGCTCGCCGTTGCCGAACAAGCAGCCTTCGATACGATCCGCGCCGGCCATCACGGCGAGTTCAGCGGCGGCCACGGCGGTGCCGCGATCGTTATGGGGATGCACCGAGATGATCAGCGAATCGCGGCGCGCGAGATTGCGGTGCATCCACTCGATCTGGTCCGCGTAGATGTTCGGCGTGGACATTTCGACGGTGGCCGGCAAATTGACGATGGCCTTGTGTTCCGGCGTCGGTTGCCAGACATCGAACACGGCGTCGCAGACTTCCTTGGCGAATTCGATTTCCGTGCCGCTGAACACTTCCGGGCTGTACTGGAACGTGAACTGCGTTTCCGGCATGGTGGCGGCGATGCGCTTCATCGTGCGCGCAGCGTTTTGCGCCAGTTCCTTCACGCCGCTCTTTTCCAGATTGAAGACGATCTTGCGGAATTCCGGCGCGGTCGCGTTGTACAGGTGGACGATGGCGCGCGGCACGCCACGCAAGGATTCGAAGGTGCGCTCGATCAGGTCGTCGCGCGCTTGCGTCAAGACTTCGATGGTGACGTCGTCGGGGATATGGCCGCCTTCGATCAGCTCACGCACGAAATTGAAGTCGGTCTGCGAAGCGGACGGAAACGCGACTTCGATTTCCTTGAAGCCGATCTGCACCAGCGTCTTGAACATGCGCATCTTGCGCTGCGCGTCCATCGGCTCGAACAGCGACTGATTGCCGTCGCGCAGGTCGGTGCTCATCCAGATCGGCGGGTGCGTGATGCTGCGCGACGGCCACTGGCGATCCGTCAAGGTGACGGGTTTGAACGAGCGGTACTTGGTAGCGGGGTTCTTCAACATTTTCATCATCCGTGGGTGAGACCAGGTAGCTGGGAGTCGACCGGACGACGAAAAGACATGACGAGGCGCCGGTCGAAAACCGGGGCTGGGTCAGTTACTGGGGAATTTTGCGGTGCTTCGGGTGTTTCAGATGGAAGCGCGCAGCAGCAGACCTAGCCCGGTAGAGGGGGCTAGTAGTAGCGATAGGATGGTCTGGGCGCGGTACATAGTGCGCAATAGGACCATATTATCGGGACGGCGTCAAGCGCCGTTCCCTTGTGGCTTGAGACTGGCGGAGGTCAATGCGCCGGTTTCACGAAGCGCAAAGTCATGCGATCCGATTCGCCGATTGCCGCATATTTCGCCCGGTCGACGTCGCCGCCTTCGAAGGTCGGCGGCAGCGACCAGACGCCGTTCGGGTAGTTTTTCGTGTCGCGCGGGTTGGCGTTCACTTCGCTCTTTCCGGCCAGTTCGAAGCCGGCCGCGCGTGCGTGTTCGATCACGTAGTCTTCCGTCACATAGCCGGTGTCGATGGTCTGTTGCAGCGAGGTCCCCGGCGCCGCGCGATGTTCCTCGACACCGAGCACGCCGCCCGGCTTGAGCGCCGCGTAGAACGCGCGCAGGTTGGCGTCGATCTGGCCGTCCTTGATCCAGTTATGGATGTTGCGGAAGGTCAGGACCTCGTCGACGCTGGCATCGGCCGGAAAGCCGCTGAACTGGCCGGCGTGCAGCGTGCCGACCACGACATGGCCGTACACGGCGGGCGTGGCCGCCAGCTTGCGCGCGAACGCGGCCCGACTGGCCTGTGTTTCCGCCGATGGCGCACTCTGCGGGCCGTCGTACTGCGCCTCGTAGAGCTTGCCGTGCTCGCGCAGATACGGCGCGAGGATATCCGTGTACCAGCCGCCGCCCGGCTCGATCTCCAGCACGCTTTGCGACGGCGCGAGTTCGAAGAATTGCAGCGTTTCCTTCGGATGGCGGTAGATGTCGCGGGCGCGAGCCTTGTCGCTGCGTTGCGGTCCGGAAATCGCGGCATCGAGCAGCGCCGGACTGGACGATGCGGAAGTTGACGCGGAATTCGAGGCCGACGGGCCGGCGCAGGCCGCCAGCAGCAACGTTGCGGTGAGCGTCGCAAGCGTGGCGCGCAGCGTGCGAGCCTGAAGATTGGGTTGTGGGTTCATGACGTCCATTATCGGGCGCGACCGCGCGGGAACAAAATCGGTAATAGGCGTAAGGATAGGCGTTCGCCGGGTTTCGCGTGGCGCTCGCCGCAACCGGAATAAAAGACCGTGCCCGCCGGTTTCCCTGTTGACCGCGGCGCGTCCTGAAGGTCGCCGAATCCGAAGCGCGGCGTGGCGCGTATAACTGGTGTGGTCAGCGTTGGCCGTCCCGTGCAGGCCTGTTGTATGCCGGGGCGCGACTTGATCCCCTTCATTTCATTTTGCCGGAGGCAGGTATGAAACGAACATCGACGATGTCGCAGGTAGGGCGGGTTTTACTGTGCGCGGCCGCGTGCGCGATCGCCTCGCAGGCGGGCGCGCAGGGTTTGAGCCCGCAGGACGACATGAACGCGCCGCAAAACAGCACGCGTTTGATGCCGAACGCGGCGCGAGGCAGCGAATATCCGACGCACGGCAACCAGCAGGCAGGGGAAATGAACCTGAATCCGACCGACCCGCGCGCGCAATTGGTCAACGGCCTGCCGAATCACACCAATTCCGGCGGTTATGGTTCGCCGCTCGCCGGCGTGCGCACCTACGTGCAACCGGCAATGCCCTCGAATTGAGCGGCCCCGCGGACGACAGTCGTGCCGCATCGCGCGTTGGATAGCAGCGCATCCCCGCACGGACTGTGTTGTTCAATTGAGCTTTTTTCGGGCGAGGGGCCGCGTGTGGCCTGAATACGGGCGCGGGTCAGAGTCTGAACACGATTGGCAGCGTACCGTTCTGCGCGATCACCGCGGCGCCGATGGCCACCAGGATCAGCAGTAGCGGCGCGGTGCCATCGCACCGGATCGGCGTGCCTCGCCGGCGCCCGACACCGCTGCCGTTGAAGCAGGCCGTAAGCTACAATTGCCGACGGCTTGAAAAACGGAACATCAATGAAGATTCGGATTCTCTCTCTCGTCTGCGTCACGACCGCCGCTGCGCTGCTGGCGGGCTGCACGGCCGTCTACAAGAACACGGACGCATGCGAACAGTTGATGCGAAGCAAGCTGGCGGAAACGTCGCCCGATCCGCTCAAGATCACCCATGCCGCCGCCGGTATCTACGGCTCGCGCGTGGTGGTCGAAGGATCGATCGAACGGGCGGCGGTCCCGGCGTCCGCTCCCGGGGCGGCGAGTGCGCCGCTCGCAGCGTCGACTGTGGCTGTAGGTGCGACAGGCGCATCGGGCGCATCAGATGCGTCGGCAACCGGAGGGTTCTGGTTCAAATCCGCCAGGACGCGGAAGACCGTCACGCCGGCGGCCGCGGAGTGCACGTTCAACGGCCCGACGCTGAGCGCATTCAACTGGCTCGCGCCGGCCAGTCTGGCGACGCCGGCCGCCAGCGCGACCGAGTAGCACAGCGCGCGGCGCCGAAACTCAAGCCGTCGCCTCGTCTCGCTTGCGTTGCTTCGCCCGCACCCGTTCCAGCACGCATTCACCAAACGCCTGCGGACGTCCTTCAAAGCACCGTTCCACCGCCCGCATATCGATCAGGCGCTGCCGCAGGGCCGTGCGCTCGTCGTGGGCGTCGATCATTCGCACGGCGGCGGCGACGTAATCCTCGACGCTCTCCGCGGTGGTCCACGACGGCATGCCCACGCGCTCGAACAGCGCGCCGTCGATCCGCTCGAACACCTCCGGCCCGCGCTTGCAGATGCCGGGCAAACCCAGCGTGAGCGCGTCGACGATACCGTTGGTATTGCCGAACGGGAACGGGCTGAGAAACAGGTCCGAGCGATTGACGCGCGCCAGATAGCCCGCGTATTCATGAAAGCTGTGCACGACGGCGTGCGGCAGCGTCTGGCGGATCACGTCGCGCATGCGCTCGAGCGGCAAACCGAACGGCACGCCGCTCATGAAGTGAAATTGGACCGGCGTCGCCGCGCGTTCGCCGATTTCACGGCACGCTTCGAGAAAGCCGGGATTGAGCTTCATTGCGCTTGCCGTGATGACGATCTCCAGCGTCTCGCGTGACGGCGGAATCTCGGCGACGATCTCCGGCAGCGCCACCGACGGCCGGTATGGTTGGCCGTCTTTCGGCAGCTTCATCAGACGCTCGCTGAAACAGTCGGGGTCGCCGACGTAGTCTTCCTCCACGCTGACGTAATCGATCTTGTCGGAGTGCGTGGTGGCCGGGTGCCCGAGGCCGGCGATCTGCAACGGCGCAATACGCAGGTTCGACATGAACACCGTGAGCGCGAACATGCCGACGCTCGGCATATAGAGCACGTCGGGCTGTTCCGCCTGGGCGAAATCGCGAATTGTTTTCAGACATTCCGAACTACGGGGGGTGAAGCCGGTACTAAGTCAATGAAAACAATGGGATATAAGAGTATCCTACCAGTACCGTTTGATCAGGAGTTCGTGTCAAGGGATTCGGCTATCCGTCGCAATACATGAACAAAGCCATTGCGCGCCAGGCGTCGGCCAGTACGACCGAATAGTTCGCCGGTCGACTCATTCACAGTGAACCCCTCGGCGTCAAGCGCCGCAAGAAACCTGTGGACCGAGTCTTTTTCGTCGCTGGTGAACGTGTGCCCGGTCGGGCGCTTGCTCTCTCTTAGCAAGTCGGCCAGTTGCTCCAGACTTTCAATTCTGTACTGAGCGAGAGCCGCGGTGATCGGGCCTAACGCTTCGACTCGCCGTAGCCCAGCTCGCAAGGTTGCGACCTGACTTCTCGACGTCTGTAACTCGGCAACGAGTAGCTGCACCTCCGCACGCGTCATCGGGTCGTTAATGCGAGACAGTAGATCGTCCTTGCGGGCCGGTGGGCGTTTGCGTTCGGTGCGAACCGCTTGTGCTGCTTTGGCAAAGGAAACGAGCTTCGCATACCCGGCTTGGTCGTTTGCGATGGACTGCGCTCGTGGCCCGCCCCAGGTATCGACGCATAGCTTGCCAACTGCTGCAGCCGTGATGGTAGCGCTAGCGCCATCAAGGGTCACAATCGCCCAGCCAATACGCGCTAGCGTAGCTTGCGCCTGAGGGGTATGTTTGTCGGCACTAAGCTGCTCAAACAATGCAGCAACCGCAGTCCAGCGAGGGTCGTCGCGAAAGGCAATCTTTGACAGGTCAGGCTTCTGATAGGTGGTCACAATTTGGTTCCCATACTTTCCATCTGTTTCCTTTCAGTCACTTGGAAGAAAGGCGACGTTTGGGACGGGGAGCGTCTGGCGAAGTGTGTAACACAAACCGTACAGGGTGACCCATTATCTTTTCCATCCCTTCCTGTATGCGCTCAATGCCGAAGCTTTGAAGGGTGCGTGTTCCGTCGGCGATGTCATCGAGTATCTCGTCGCCGGCTAGATCCCCAAGAAACTTGCCAAGTGCATTGCCGGCCCGGTGAGCCGCTTCCGTAGGGAGTCGGAATAGCATCGCGTCGAATCCTTCCTTCTCGAGGAGGTTGTCCAGAAACAGATTGCGTTTGAAGACTGCGGACCCGCAGTCAATCTCAGGGAATATCTCGACGCTGCGACTGAGGAAATCGAGCATCCTGAAATCGGTAACGTCGGTTAGTGACCTCTCTGCATCGTCTCGACCGCCTCGCGAGACCATGGAGAAGGTCGGGTTCTCGCCTGTGGGCCTTTCCCGTTCGGATAGTTGGAGAGATGCCATTACAAGCCTATAGCGGGCTTGCAGGGTACTAATCATCAGGTCGATCTCGGCTTCGATAGCGTCGATGGAATGCTCCGTCGCGTCGCGCTTGCCATCGCTCGCGTCCAGTGTTCTCAGGCGCGCATGCAGGCTGACCAGCACTTCACTCTTTTCCCGCAGCCTGTAAAGTTGTGCATTGAGAGTAATCGCTTGTCCTGCTATGAACGCGGGGCCTGTTAGCCAGAATCGGCATAGAGGGCAGTTGCGGGCTCCGCCGGGAACGGGACCATACACTGACGTGTGGTGCCTTGCACCGCCTTCGGCGCACTTTGTCTGGCCGTTCGGACAGATGCCGTCGATCTTGAGCGCCCAAAGAGAAGGGGTGGTGTCTGCTGCAGTGATGAAGGCGTCGACCTGTTCTGAGACGAATTTACCCCTGAGGTGTTCAATGTCGCTTGCTCCTGACAGCGCATTCGAGATCCGTTCCCTGTCAAGTGCCTGCAAGGCGTCGTTTAGCATCCTTGTAACGGTTGCCGGGCCGAATTTTTGGTAATAGACAGTCATGAGCACAGTCATGTGACCTGCCAGAAACTCGGCAATTATTGGCGCGGGAACCCCAGCTTCGGCAAAAGCGGTAATGCCGGCCACGCGAAGGCCGTGAACTGTGAAAATCGATGACACAGGGCGGTGGAAACGGTCGCGTGTGAGGATAAGTTTGACTTCGTTTGGTGTGTTGCGGCGGCGCGCTTCGATCTCATTCATTAACATCAGGAAGAACTGATTGACCGCTTCGTAGCGCACAGGTTCGTGCCAACAGGTCAGATCGCTTTCCTTTGGATGGCGGAACAGGTAGGCATATGCAGGCATCAGTTTCGACAAAGCGGCCGTTGGACGTATTGATTTTTCTGAAAGATCTGCACGGGAACTGAGCTTCTCGATCGGGTTGTTGGCAATCTGCCAGTCACGAAGCCGCATAAGTGTGTTGATGAGTTCGTCGTGCTGCCAAGGAATCTCGTACCCGAAATCCCGAGCGTCGCCACGCCCCACGGCAGCCGTTTTGTTCGTGTTGATCCAGAAACCGAGGTACTCTTTCCACACCGACGTATCGTGGATGCGCCGAAGCCATCCTTCGGCACGCCTAATGTTTGCGAGCGGGCTGGGATTGGATATCCACTTGATCCGCTCGCCGATAGGAGCATCGCCGGGTGAGGCAATCGGGAACTCATTGTCGGCTTCTCCGCTATCGAGAAGACGTGCCTGGATACTCCTGATCGGAAGAGTCAGCACCGTGTATAGGAGTATTGGCAGCACAGGCACGAACCTGGCGACGAGTCCAATACCCGGCTCCGCAAACTTGCAACTCAGGACGTTCGCAAATTCTTTGGCGCAGTGAATGGTGTCTGGCAGTGCCGTTTGCCCAGAGAGTGCTACTTCAATCAGTTCTCGACAGATGCTTTTCGCTTCGTCGAGGATAGTGCGCGGAATGAGTGCTTTTGTCGTCTTCGACGGGCCGTCCTTTGCTGGAGGAAGTTCCGATTTTCGCAGAGGTATTACAAAGCTCGGATCTTGTTCGCCGAACCACACGAAAAAGTTAAAAAGAGTTCGTATGGCCTGCGCTGCGCCAGATGGTGTTCCATGGTCGCACAGCCAGTCATAAAGGCGATGCTCGGCCCCGAACATCATGCTGCGCAAATCTTCTGCGTGCAGTGGACATGGGTCCGGCTGGCATTCGAGAAAAGCCAATACTGTCCGGCACCGGTCGATTCGCGCGTATGCCGTTTTCCAGTGCTGGGCATCAATGTATTTGCGCAACGCGCGTCCCCATTCGAGCACAACCGGGTTCACCGCCAGCGTCAACGGATCTGCAGTCGTGCCCTTCTTGCGCCAACCTCCATCCAGCGTAACCTGTTCGATCTGTACGCGAGCCAAAGGCTGAAATGGGTGGCGGTCTTCTAGCGCCACGCGGTCAAGTGTGCGCGCTAGGCGACGCAGAAGCGCAAGAAAATTGCGTTGATCTATGTCGACGGGAAACTGCTTCATCATTGCGAGCAGTGTCTGGTTGAATTGGCGAAGGGGAAAGTCTGTGATCTTGTGAAGCGGCCCCATACAAAGCAGTAGTCCCAATATTTGCATCTTGTCTCGGCTTTCTTGCTCGACCAGCTTCAGTTCGAACGGTGTGAACCTGTCGATAAGACGTCTCCCGTATTCCATCATGAACGGAGGGAAGGCGACTTGAGCCGCGTAGCCAATGGTGGAGAGAAGGAGGCCATGGTGCCGCATTTCGGCAAGCACGAACCAAGGTAGTCCGCCGAGGCTTGTACCGCGGAAAAGGTTGGTGGCGAGTACACGATCGAGCCAGCTGACAAGCTGCTGTTGCGTCGCTATTTCTCGCCAGCTTTCAAATGTCCTGGTGAAAGCGGCGGGGCAGGTGAATTCGGCGGCCATTGCCGTTTCGACGGCAGGCATTTTGGCATGGAAAGAAGCGGCGTCCCAGTCAACTATCGCGAGCTGCGTTGCCGATGGATTAATTAACACGGGTCCCGTGCTTAGCAATCCGTCAAATGTTACCGACAATGACTCGCGCGTGTGCGAGATATTGGCGCCATAAACTTCGTCGAAACAGGCATCGATCAGCGGCTTGTAGATCTTTGACACTCCAAATCGAGAGCGGTGCGGGACGTCGCCCTGAAGAATTTTTGCGATAAGGGCGTAGTTGGGCCTCGTACGGTGGCGCGGAAGTCTGACCTCGCCATTCCGACATTGGTCAAGATAGCGGTTCAGCTGTTCCATTACTTCGACTTGTGAGCTCCGATTTTCCGAGCCTTGGGCACGCGGGGGAGTCGCCGTGACGAGCAATCCTAGTGCGGCTGCGTTTGCCCGAATTTCCCGATTGTCGCCAGCATAGGTGATGGGATGTTTCGCTACATGTTCTTCAATAATCTCTCGCATCGCGCGATTTTCTGGCTTGATGGAGCTTTGCGTCGAAAAGAGTAGGCGAGATAGTGCGACGTAGTTAACGTTCAGACCGCGCGTCGGCAACTCCGCCTCCCCGCGGGCGCATTGCTCAAGAAACGTGCGGAGGCGCGCTTTGTTCGCCATGCTTTTCTTTCGAGGGTTGACGCCCGGGCCAACACCAGATCTTTTTCTTTCTTTCATGTCTTATGTTTCTCTATGTTTTTTGGTAACGAAGATGCCAAGAGGGTCGCTCTTCCACCTGATGCCTAGCGATGACGGATCGAAATCAAGGTGTCCCTGATCAATCTTGTCGGCCGCTTTTTTCAGGATATCCACGAGCCGCCCTGGGGTAGGCCGTGTGTATGTAATTTGGGACGCGACGCTCGTGTGGTGCAGGCATATCTGAATGACTGCGGGGTCGACGCCGGCGTCTACCAATTCCTGTGCGTAGAGGTGTCGCATGCCGTGCGGATTCAGACCGGCGCTGGCATCGGGTGAGAGGTCCATGCGCGCTAGCGCGCGCTCGAACGCGTCGTCGACTGTGTCGATCGTCATCGGGCGTCCTATGCTCGTCCCTGAGAGGCTGACAAAGTAGTAAGGGTGGTTCGTCCGTTTCGGGCGAACGATGCTTATATAAACTTTATGTAGCTGCCAGAAGAGGCGACCCGCTTCCAGATTGCGCCAGTAGACACGGGTCCGCGGACCCGTGATCCGCGTCGTTTCATCAAGCAGCATTGACTTCCACCCTGCAAATAGAGGGTCCGTAATGGCCAGTAGGTTGCGGGGAGCGCGCTGGTACCGCACACGGAGGTACTCATTCCGGCGAGCGCGTTCTCCGGGTACGGAGCCGGTCTCCGGGTGAAACAGAAAAACCAGTGCGCATCCCTGCTGATCGGGATCGGCTACGACATCCTGCAGGAAAAGGTGTAAAGGTTCGGATTTGCGAAGTCCTCCGTACATCAGCAACAGGAAGTAGAGCGTGTCGCGGACTGTGTGGGGGCAGACGCTCTGAATCCGGTTGCGCTGCCGACGGGAAAATAGTCCCGTTTTAAAAAATTCGGCTTCCAACGGCTTGGGGAAGGCTATGGGGCGACCTCTCCCACGTCCCTGTGTGATCTGTCGTTGGAACGGTGTCGATTCAGGTGCAGCGAGATGATCACGCTCGTTTTTCAGGTGGGCCAGCATTGACGTGTTGCGTCGCATCGCGAAGGCGAATTGGTGCTTCAACCAGTCGGCTCTATAGGCTACTGTCGGATGAAGTGTGACCAGTGACCCTTCCTCTTCGAGGAATGCGCCAAACCTTCGCGCCGCATCGAGAATCTGTTTTGCATGGTCGGCACTGTTTGCTCGCCAGTACATTCCCTTGGGATCCGTTCCGTCAGCTTGTACGGTGCCAAAGAGGAGAGCTTGGACGAAGTCGGCAATCAGTGAATCTGCGTCAGTCTGGGACGCGAGCGATTGTGGACTGCCGTTTGTGGCATAGAATTCGTAAAGAAGTGCCACTGCCTGCGCATGAAGGCGTTGCCACGCTCCGGATTTCCCTCGAAATGAAGGGCGGGTGAGAAATGCATAGAATTCGTAGCAGATGTTTCCCTGGGGAAAGAACAGAAGCGGGATCGAGGAGCCAGGAGGACTCAGGACCGGTACCCACGCTAGCGTCGTGCGCTGTACAGGGCTCATGGCGTCCATCCGTTTATGTCGGACTGTTTCCGATCCGGTGCAACAGGGCTTTCGAGATTTCCCGGATTACTCAAAGGGAGACGCGGTGGAAACCGTCCCTCGACGGGCGCACGCGTTTGTGCCAGATCGGTCTTCGCGTAGACGGCCGTGGTCTGCACCGATGCGTGCCCGAGCAGCGCCTGCGCGACCGGCGGCGGTACCGCATGATCGACAACCAGCGTGCGCGCGTAGCCGTGCCGCAGCCGGCGGGTTGAGGCCGCCCGCAGCATCGCCAGCGTCACAGCGTCACGCGGGGAGACGCAGTGTTCCGCCGCATGGAAGATCGCCTTCACCTCGTCGTACAGTCCGCTCGTGCGGAGCGCGTCGCGCATTTCGATGTGAATGACCGGCAGCCGTTCGAACGGCGCCGGGGCCGGCGACAGGCCGCGCGCGAGCCGGTACGCGCGCAGCGGCGGCACGCAGCAGGCGGGTAGAGGAATGGCCCGAAGCCGGTTCCCCTTGCCGCGCACGTGCAGGGTCCACTGGCCGTCAGCGTCCAGCTCCAGCCGCGGCAGCGCCAAGGTGTCGGACCACACCAGTTCCGCGAGCCGCACGCCGCCATCCCGGCACAGTGACCAGATGGCGCACCCGCGCGCCCACGCCAGCGGTGCCAGGGCTACGGGGGCAGCACCGGCGATGACCGTGTCGCACAGCGCGATCACGCGACCGGGGACGATGTGGGTTGGCGTCCAGGCCGCGCGGGCGGCGGCGCCCCCGGGCAGGTCGGCGACCGGGGGCGCGCTCAGGTAACCGGTCCTGAGCCAGTAGCGGAACAGGCTCGAGATCACGACGAGTGTACGCGAGGCCACCGCGCCGGATCGAGCAGGCGACATCGCGTGTGGCCCGCCAGCCCGTCCACTACGCCGCGAAGGGTGGATCCCGGCGGACCCCGGTTCTAAGAGCGGAATGTAGTCGTCGCGATGGCCTCGTCCGACCCCGTTGCGGATCAGTGTGAGAAGACTACTTCGGCCATCATGTTTTCCGGTGACAACAACTCCATCCTGCGGAACGAGATCCGAAATGTATCGGCATCCTGAGTAATGTCGAGGCGCAGAGATGCAGAATTCTTTCAACCTAGAGGCTTCGTCAAGGATGGGAGTCGGGGAGGACTGGCGTCCCAGATCATTTCGATGCGGGTTGTTTCGTTCTCGATGGTGCTGAGTGAGTCGGGCGAACCAAAGGCCAACGCGTGCTGTGCAGGTGTCATGCGGCCCGACCGCAAGTTCGCATCGATCGGCGAGCGGGGAATGTGCAAGGTTTTGAGGTACACGCAGCGCTCCGATCCAATGGATTGGGGGCATGGCGCGCTGATGCGGTTTGTGACGGAACCTGCAGGGCTCGCAGGAGCCATCAATTAACCTCATCCTCCTGCCGCAGACGTGGGTCGAATCGCGGTATGCGTCCTCCACTGCAGATACAGGCACGGCAGGATCTACGGTGCCCTTACGCTGCTCGATCCGGTACATGAGCCAGCCACGGTCCGGGGTATCCATAATCGGTTGCGTTACCGACGCCAGATGCAGCGGACGGCTCGGGATTGTCATGTCGTCAGGCCGGTCGGCACCTTGCCGGATGCGCTTCCGATCCGGACTGGATTGGCCCGTGGGCGGGCGTGATGATTGCCGTTCTGAGGGCCTGTTGGCTGCTTTCATTGCCTCGCTCCTTGGCCACCGGAGGTGACGCACAGAGGACCGTGCATGCTGCGGCGGGATCGTGCCCCTTCCGGCATTGGCAGCCGGACCGACGCGAGCATGAGGGCGCGTTGCTTGGCGGAAATAGGAGAGTAGGCGCGCGCGAACGCTCCCCTGAAAGGCAGGGGAGACACCTTCCTCGCAGTCGCGCTGGCGCGAGCAGAGAACCCGGTTGATTTCCGGGGGCAGGTGGGCCACACTAAAGTCAGTCGTTCCGCAAGAACCTGACTAGGTAGTGTGATCGCGCCCGGATGTCCGCAAAGCATCCGGGCGCCTTCGTTTCAGGCACAGCCAACGACTGGATCAATGCATGGCTTTCCCCTTCTTTCAGTGATTGGGTAGCGTCGCGTGGTACGGTCAGCCATCATTTGCGGCGCTTGGTGTTATGACGCGCAGCCAGTGCAAGACGTCGTGGGTCAGCGCGAAACGGCCACGGTGGTGAGGGATTCGGAACGTCGCGATGGGTACGATATTCGCTCAACCGCTTTGCCTAAAGCCTGCGAGGTCGGTTCACCGAGGGCGAGCCATAAACTGCGTCCACTCATTAAAGGGCCGTGCGCTCGCAGCAATTGTTCACCACCGCGGTCTCCGCATTCGCTTGAATTCATGATGCAGTCTTTCCGCGATTGAGGTCGATGCCTGTCGCTTGAAGTACCATTTAGTCAGCCTACTAAAGCGGAGGCAAAACTGCACGGGACAAATTTCATCCTGAATTTGTCCGGCTCTCGGAGATTGACGGATGGCATTTCATTTCGAGCCAGTTGCCCTGGATATGGCGCAGGAAGGTCAGTATCTTTTCTTCGAGTGGCTAGGTCCCACGCTGTTAGATCAGATGCCGAGAGCTATCCATCTTGACCATATCAAGGCGCGGCTCCTTTATTGCCTCGCTGCCCGTCTGGCGGGAGATCCAAGCCCGAGCGCCATCGCGCGCAGGTTCTGCGGAAAGGAAGACGTTGAGACGGTCAGAAAGCGATACGCGCGCTTAATGGTTTATGTGTCGTCATTTAACGGTTCTGAAAAGCGCGTGAATGGCATTGTGTCGACCTGCCTCGAGCACCTTGCGAAACATACCGACCTGGTCGCCACGCTATTCGATGCCCCGATCTGGGAGATGGTGAGTAGGGGTTATTGGCCTCTTCGAGAACTGGAGGCCTTTCGGAACCGGGTTGAATCCATGGGCATTGACATACCCTACGATCCAACGAACGAACTCGATGCGTGCTGCTTCTTTTTTTCGCTTTGCAAGCCTCAGGGACCTGGCGAGTCAATCATCTGGGCAGCAGTCAACGCCGCCGCGTTTTGTATGGTGCGCGCGCAGGCGGTGGGTGACCTGGTGACGTATGGCGTTGCTTACGACGCGATGATTTCGCACGCACGGGAAAGCCAGTTGGCTGATGACACTGATCTCCTAACGCACATGCTCCGCGACTTCTGGGCGATGTTTGTCCGGTTCGTGCGACTCTGGCACTCGCGCGTCAGGCTAACGGACCTTACCGCATACGACCGCCAAGGTCTTTCGAAGTCTCTCCAGGCGCATACTGTGGAGGCCTATTGGCAGGTGATTCCGAACTTGGCCCTGCTACACGGCACCGTCCCGCCGAGGGTGATTGCACGCGGTGATTCTCAGATCCTTTGCAGCGGGCAGAGCACCCGGGCGCATCGCTGGGCGCTGCGATTTCGCCTATGGAGAATATTCAGATCGCGTTCGCATTTTTTAAAGCCGAGACGCGTCCGCAAGCTCACGGCAAAGGCGGTCCGTTATCGTAAGATCGAGTGGGACGTTGATCCGCAGACCCTTTTGATGAGTGTGGAAAGGTCGGACCAGGAATGCTAGACGTTGTCCTATGGTTGGATCAAGTGACTTCAAGGCATTGAATGAGGTGATTGGAGGTCCGGAAAACTCCCCTCCACAAAATCCCGCAGCTGCGTGAGGTCCGTGCGCGCATACGCGGCGGTGGTCTGCACCGACGCGTGCCCCAGTAACGTCTGCGCGACGGGCAGCGGCACCGCATGATCGACCACCAGCGTGCGCGCATAGCCGTGCCGCAGCCAGTGCGTCGACGCCGCGTGGAGCAGCGCCCGGGTCGCCGCGTCACTGGCCGGGACCGTCTCTTCCGCCGCCTGCAGCACCGCCTTCACCTCATCGTAGAGACCACTGTGCCCGAGCGCGTCGCGCTTCTCGCTGTGAATCAGGGTTGCTGACTCGAACGGCGCGGGTTCGGCGGCGAGACCGCGCAGGACGCGATAGTCGCGTAGCACCGGGGCGCAACGCGATGGCAGCGGGATCGCGCGCACCTTGCCGCCCTTGCCGAGCACGTGCAGCGTCCACTGACCACCGGTCGCGCCGGTCGCACCGGTCGCACCGGATGAGCCGTGCGCCGGGTCAGCCGCCCTGGCGGCCGCTGTGGTGCCGTCTGGCTCGACACTCAGGCGCGGCAGTCCCAGTTCGGCGGACCACTCGAGTTCGGCGAGGCGCACGCCGGCGAAGCGGTAGAGCGTCCAGATCGCACAGCGGCGCGCCCAGAGGAGGGTCGATACCCCCGGCGGCCGCGCGCCGGCCGTCACCGTGTCGCACTGCGCGAGCACCCGGGCGGGCAGGATCCGCGACGGGGTCCACGTCATGCGGGCAGCCCCGCCGCCCGACAGTTCGGCGGCCGGGTTGATCACCAGGTAGCCCGTCTTCTGCCAGTAACGGAACAGGCTCGAAATGACCGCCAGCGCGCGGCGGCGGCCCGCGTCGCTAAGGGGCCGCGTGCCGGCACGCACGGCACCGGGTTGGGACGGCACCATGGAGGAGGGGCCCCCCGTGCGGCCCGCGGGACGGAGTGTTTGCCGGAACGCGAGAAGGTCATCGCGCGTCAGGTCGGATAACGGCCCGCGCCGGTGCGCCTCGCACCAGCCGGTCAGGCGGCGCAGTTCGGTGCGGTACGCGCGTAAGGTGTGCGGTGAGCGCTGCGCCCGGTCGCGCAGAAACAGCGCGAGAGCCCGGGCATCGTCGGTCACGCCGAGGGAATTGGTGGTCGTTGCGTTCATGAAGCGGCCGGCGCGCGTGAGCCACGTCCGCAGCGCCGCGGCGTCGCTGCCGGGTGTTGAGACCAGCGCGGACAGCGTGACCGCGTCGGCGACCGCCATACCGGCGGTATCGCGCGTCGCCTCAGCGGGTGTGACGGCGCCATCGCCCTCATTGTCTGTGCTTACGCCGGGCTGGCCTGGCTGGCCGGCAGCGTCCGCTGTGTCGCCGTCGGGCAGCTGCCGGAACCGGCGGCGGTGCGCGTGCAGCACGCGCGCGAGCACGCTATCGGGTGAAGGTGCGGCGCCCGTGGCCGTCAGATGCAGGCGCCCCTGCGCCCAGTACTCGATCGCGACATCGTGCTCGAGCAGCAGCGCAAACACGGCCGGGTGCGCGCGCTTCGCGTCGGCGAGCGACGGCGCGGCGCGTTTCAGGTCGGCGAGCATCCAGCGGCGGTACAGCACGTGCCCCAGTGTCTGCTCGAGATACGCGAGTGCGGCGTCAACGGCGGACGGCAGCCGCTGCGGTGGCAGCACGCCTGTGTCGATCCAGTCGGCGGGCTTCATGATGTCGGGCTTTTACGCGTACGGGATGCGCGGGACCGTGCGCGCGGCGCGGCGGCGATGGCCGCCGCGTGGCCGGGACCCGCGTGTCGCGCGGGCGGGTGCCGGGCGGGCCGTTTCTGCGCGGCAGACTGCGTGGCGTGCGCTGCCGGCCGTGCCTGAAGGGTCTGCAGTGCCTGGAGTGCATGGCGCTGTTCGGCGACCACGGTCGCGAGTGCCACGGCCCCGGCGGCTGCCTGCCGGTGAGCGTCGCGCTCTGTGGCGAGCTCTTCCAGCAGCCGCTCGCGCAGTCCTTCGAGCGCGGTGATCCGGGTCTGCGCGTCGGCGAACTGTGTCGCCAGCCGCTCGCGCTCGGCGGCGAGCGCGTGACGCTGGTGCTCGGTCTCCTGCAGCAGGCGCTTCGACAGACCGTCATAACGGGACCGCGCGTCAGCCAGTTCCGTCACGTGGGTGTGCCGCAGGCTCTCCAGGGTGGTGCGGGCGGTGTCGAGCTGCGTCTGCAGGGCGGCCGTCTCATCGGCCAGGCGCTGCGCGCCTTCGGCCGCGTGACGACTGCTGGCGCGTAGCTCCGTCAGTTCGGCGTCACGGGCGGTGAGCCGCTCGCGCAGTTCGCCGAGCTCGATCCGCAGCATCTCGCTACGCACGTCAGCGTCGTGCCGAGCCGTCTGCGCATCGGCCGTTGCCTGCTGCGCGTGCAGGCGTAGCCGGACGACGTCGTCGAGCTGCACGCTGACGGCGGCGGCCCATAGCGCGCGCATCTGTGCCGCGATCGCGTCCGGCAGGCCGGGCAACGCGACCTCAGCGAGACCCGCCTGCACCAGTTCGGCCTCGATCGCGTTCAGCGCCCGCGACAGCATCGCGGGGTCGCCAGCGCCGAGGCGCGCGCGCAGCCGCCGCACGGAGACGGCGCGCCGGAAGCGTTCGCGGGTGACCGGGGTGGCTGGTGTGACTGAAGTGGCCCGGGTGGCCTGGGTGGCCGGGGCGGCGGACGCCGCGTCGCCCGCTTCGGCGAGCATCGCGAGCACGGTGGTGCGGATCTGGTCGGGGGTGACGGCGGCGGGGCGGGCCATGGCGGGACTCCGGCGCCCGGTGGAGGGAGCTGGGCGCTCGTTTCAGTCTAGTGCACCGCCGGGTTTACGCACACACCGAACGTCAGGAAACCGCTTTTCAGGCGGGAATCGAACGGGTTCCGGTGATAAACGCCCTTATCACCGTAAAACAGATCTGCTTGCCTGCAAGGCATGCCGCGGCAGTTCTTCGATGTAACGCTGAAGAATGGCGACTGGCTGGCACGTGTTTATGGCATGGCAGGTTGCCCTAGCGATGAGGCTTCCGGCTGGCACGTCCCCCGGTGGGGGCGTAGCGAAGACGCTCACACAGTTCGGACAGCCACTGGCTCACCCAGACGCGGTCCGTGGCGTTCAGGTGACTGAGCGTCTCGGCCAGTTCTTCTGCAAGATCGCTCGGGCGTGAAGAACCCCGACGCAGCAAGGTACTGGCGGGGACGCCATAGATTTCCGCCAGTTCGATGAGTCTTGGCAGCGTGGGCAGGACCGTGCCGCGCTCGAAGCGGCTAATCGTTTCCGCATTGACGCCGATCTGTTCGGCGACCAGTTCCTGGGCATAGCCGGCCGCTATGCGGGCGCGGGCGAGCGTTTTGCCGAGCTGCTCGGCGAAGTTCTGTTCTGCGGACAAGGCGGCCGGGTCAACATGACGTGTGGTTGGTCAACACGAATGCTCGCTCGACCTGGCAGTTTGCGTAACAACATGATATGTTGAGTGTCAACACGATATGTTGACTGGCGTGAATCTCTGCGCGTCTCATTGAGTAAGGAGTGATCGTTGCGCCATGTTTCCGGGTATCGACCCGCCATGGGCCGCTCGCAATGCAATTCAGCGTTTGCCACACATGTCGCACCCTGATGTCCTGGTAAGTCTGTAGTTTTTGGGAGCAAGAGTATGTTTTTGACTTCTGACCAGAACCGACTGCCCATGGGGTCCTCGCTGGGCGGGCCCGGCGCCGCGATGTGGGCGATCGTCGAGATGTGGAGCGGTGCGGATGTCCTGATCCTGCAGTTTGCGGCCACGAAGCGGGCACTGACACGGGTCGCCATGGTGGAGCTGTCCTCGGGCGCTGTGACGCTTGAAAAGCTGACGTCGGACGGGCACGTAGTGCGCGGCGCGGCGGTGCTGAGTGCCAGGCCGCAACACGAGTGCGCGCAGTGGGTGCTGGAACCGCTCAGCGAGATCCACCTCGGGGCGACGCGCGCGTACGACGACAAGCATCCACTCGTCTCGTTTGTCCGTTACACGACCATCGAGGGTCGGGAGTTTTCGATGCCCATCGCTATCGCGGAGAAGCATTCTCGCGGCAAGCTTGTTTACGGGACCAAACCCGTGCGTTCCGCGAAAACTGCCCGTCCGCTCGCGGCAGGCAACGTAGCAGGTTCGACCTGACGGATGGGCATCCGGACCGCCTCGCACCTGCAGCTGGAAATGCCGGGCCCGAGCTTTGCCAGCTGGAGGCCAATCGAACCGCCTGACGCGGATCTGGTGGCATCAAGGTCTTGACTGAGGGGCGCGGGTCGAGGACTGCATGGCTGCATTGGACCCGGGCGCGATCCGGTCGAGCTTCATTGCCCTGCTGGCGAGCCGTTGTAAAAGGAGATCATTCTCCATGGAAGAACGCGCTGATCTGATCGACTCTATCCGAAACCATAACCTTGCGATTTTCACCTGGCACGCTAAGTGCACGATGCTGACAGGACTGCCGGGCCCCGCTTATACCGTTCCACCACCGCGCCGGATGGGCGGTCGTGTCCTTTATCTCGATCTGGACGGTTGCCTGCATCCAGACGCCGTATTCGAAAAGGGCTCGGGGCCGTTTATTTTTGGCTATCCGGATCACAGTCTATTCGAGCATGCGCGGCTGCTTGAGGACGCGCTGGCCCCGTATCCGCGTGTGCGCATCGTGCTCAGCACGTCGTGGGTGCGGCGTTACCGTGGAAGCATTCGTCGCGTGTCGCGCGGACTGACTCCGGCGTTACGGGAAAGAGTTGTTGGCGCCACCTTCCATAGTCGCATGGACCTGAGTGTATTCGATGACGCACCGCGAGGTTTTCAGGTGTGGTCCGATGTGCTTCGCCGTAAGCCGGAGACATGGCTAGCGCTCGACGATGATGTCGAGAACTGGCCGCGCTGGTGCGAAGACCGTCTGGTACGCACAGACCCGATCTTCGGAATCAGTGCGCCGGAGGCGCTGGCACAGTTGAAAGAGAAACTGTATGAAATGGACGGGCGCAGGTGCTCGGATCGGACGCTTCCGCGCGCGTACGAACTTTACTAACCCTTTAAACGCGTTATCGCGAATCTCAGATGAGCCAACAGGTACCCGAAGACTTTCCTCGAGACGTCGCGCCAGCGTCGCTGGCGGGCGCTCATCCGAAGCTCGCCGGGCGGCTTATTGACGGCAAGTTCGTCGTTGGCCTGACGGAAGAGGAACGATTCGAGCGGTGGGATATATGTGAAGATCTCGCACAGCAACTGGTTGGAGTCGCGCGCAAAGAGGCATCGAAGTATCCGGAGCATTCTCGCGACGTGACACTGGAGCGTGTGCGGCGTGGAATTGAGGGTAAGCGGTGGACCAGTGCAGTGGAGACGGACTGGCTAATGGTGCGTCTACGGTCTTTGCTCGAATGGTAACGGCCAATCACACAAGGGTTGCCAATACAGCATGGCACTTGAGCGAACTGCGAGGAAGCGTTCGACACCCCGAAGATGCGCGGCCGGCACGGCGGTGCATTACCTTGAGTGCGACACGTTTGTCATCGGTGATGTGCGGTTTCCCGGTTGTTGCCTCTGGACCGATTATGCGCTCAATGCATGCGCGACCGGAGCATGGCGCTGGCCGGGCGGATGTTGCACGACCATCGTGTGATCCGGATCCGTGACAATGAGCGGTTCGGGCCAAGGCACGCGCTGGCGGAGCACGAAAAAGCGTTCTGCTGGCTGTGTGACGAACGGGCAAAACCTTTCGAGGGCCGCACCGTCGTGGTAACCCATCACGGCGTTGCGCCGCCGTCGGTGCATCCACGCTACGCTGACAACCCGGTCAACGCTGCGTTCTTGAGTGACCTCGGGCCTCTGCTCGGGCTGGCCGACGTGTAGATTCACGGTCACGTGCATGACTCGTTCGATTATCGCGTTGGCCGGGCACGTGTGATCGCCAACCCGCGCGGCTATGCGACGAACCGTCTGATGGCGGGTGCAGCGACCGACCTGGAACGGGAAAATCCGGCGTTTGATCCGGCGCTGGTGATGGAGTTGTGAGGAGCTGTGTCGTGGCGCGCTGGGGCGGCGCAAACGTTCCGGCGATGCGCATGGGCGCTGCCGCGAGGAGGTCGCCGGCAAAAAATGGTTGACCGCCACGACTACGGACTCGAGGGAGCATCCCGACATGGAGCGCGCCTGACCAGGGCGAACCGGCGAAAAAGACGGCGACAGTCATTGCCGCCTGACGGGAGCAGCGCCCCGTTGCGGGCGCGCCTGAAGGCCTTCGCTCGACACGCGTAAAACAGGAACAGCGATGACGACAGCCCCCCACAGTCTTCAGACCCTGCGAGAAGAGACGATCCTGAAAATACTGGCCGAGGGCGAGTGGATTGGGGCAGACACCGTTCCCGCGGACGTAGCCGGATGGCAGCAACGCGGCTGGATCTTTGGCGTGGAAGCTGAAGGTCATCTGTACTATGCCCGATACCAGTTCGATGATCGCGGTCAGCCACTACCAATCATCAAGGAAATCCTGGCAGAACTCGGACACACCACGGACCCGTGGGCAATTGCCGCCTGGTTTCACTTTCCCAACGGCTGGCTTGTGGAGGACGGTTGTACTGCCCCGATCGCGCCCAGGGATGCGCTCGATCACCACGTTGCGGTCGTTGATGCCGCACGCCGGTTCCGCGGAACATTCGAAGCATAACCATGGATGAACTTCCCGACCCGACCGGCCCTTTTCCACCGGGAACTGTCCGGTTCGGGCATTCCCGATCAAGGTTGCGCTTATGCGCAAGACTGGTTCGATTTTCTCAACGGTCATCGCTGATACCAGGATGCAAGTGCCAGCTCGATCTGATGGGCACCTGTCCGAACGCGCGACCGCCGCGAGGCAGAAGAAGGCTTATGTCATTGACGACGCGGATTGCGTCCAGTATCTGAAGCGACTGCCCGTGACCCGTGGCGCGTCGGCTAAACGTCCGCAAAAGGAACAGCGATTTATGAGCAGCAAGGACCACATCCGGTATCAGGCGAAAGAGGGCGGTCAGCCCGGCTGGGATCTTTACGCCGAGATTTTTGAGCCAGAGGACGTCGTGTATCTGGAACTTGACGGCGTAGCCGCTGAAGTCACGATGCTCGGGAACCTGGAGCGCGGGCCCGGCACGGTGCTGTTGCGCCTGCCGGTCGCCACCGCGAAGCAGCTCGGTCTCGTGCCTCCTGGCTGGAAAAAGTCGGGCTGGGAAAGAGAGTAGGTCATGCGCGAATACCGCGACAGGATGGTGCGTGAGCACCCCGTAGGTCCTGAAACAAGCCCTTAAACTCGTCTGGAACGCATCGGAGAGGCTCACCTCCTCGTCGTCGCCGTGATGGCCGTGAAGGCAGCCAACCGCGCCGCTGGGCTCGGCGGTCATGCGTCGCATTGCAATTCAATCGGGTTTCCACACAACCTGGGTCGACTGCTGCCCGACACGGCGGATCAATGGCCGACCTCGCCGGACCTTCTATGTCGGAGCGCGTTCGGCTTCAGTCGCGCGTATTTGAACTAGACTTGGAGAACATGATTTGTGCGCTGTTTGTGCCCGGAGGTCTGCCGCAGCCCGCAAGCGATTCTTGAGTGGACAAGGGCCCGGCTGGAATCGTCATTTTTCGTTCGGTAACTCTGTGAGCAATTCCACCCTCCCTGTGTCTTCCGGCTTTCTCCCGCATTCCGAAGAGCTGCGTTGCTTCGGCATGCCGAGCCTGATTGCCAACGCTGCAAACAGAACCATTGCTACGTTGAACCACAACGCTATTGCAGCAGCGAACCGGAGTCGGTCAGGATGGATTGCGGGCAGGGATCGCATCGGTGAGAAGCCGTCCGTGGCGGTTAGGGCGGTGAAGATCGCGGCGGATATCGCTATGCCAAATGCCGTACCGAGAGACGATGCCATTTTGTAGATGCCCGACGCCGCGCCTGACCGAGCGTCGGCGACACTGGATAGTGCGGCGTCTGTGGAGGGCGTCGCATAGAGGCCCAGACCGATGCCGAGCAGCGTGAACCCAATGACCGCGATGATCACGTACCCGGTTGCGGATACGTACGTGAACGTGGTGAGCACAATGCCGCCCGCTGTTACCGCGCAGCCGATTAGCATGGGCCTACGCGGACCACCCCAAAGTTGGTGCAATTTTTCTCCAACCCGGATCGTCATCAGGATTGCGACGAGGTAGCCCGCTGTCATCAAGCCCGACTGAAGCGACGAGAGCCCATAGGCCTTTTGAACCAGCAATAAGACAATCAGGAGCGCCCCTGCCACGCCGTTCAGGAGAAAATTCGATAACGTGGCGGCTAGATAGGCTGTGTTTTCGAACAGCCGGAAATCGACGAATGGATGACTGCAACGACGTTCGGTTCGAATGAACACGAGCAAAGCAACCGCGAAGACGACCATCAACGCAAGTACGATTGGATTGAGCCAGCCAAGCGTCGACCCTTGCCCCACCACTACGTTGAAAGCCACCATGGCAATCAGCAGCGCGGCCAGGCCGATCCAATCGAACGGCTGTGTAGCGGCGTCTGCATCACCGCGACTTTCCGGCGTCCCACGAATGAGCCTCCAACTCGCCATGGCAACGGCAATGGACATCCAGAAGATAGAGCGCCATCCCATCGTGGCATCGACCACACCGCCTAGCAGCGCGCACAGGCCCGAACCGCCCCACGAACCAATCGACCAGAAGCTGAGTGCCCGTTGCCGCGCCGCGCCATCGTAATAAGCTTTCATCAGGGACAGGGTAGCCGGCATGATGCATGCAGCTGACACGCCTTGAATGATGCGCCCAGTCATCAGGAATATCACTGTGCCGCATGGAGAAGTGGCGATCAGAAGAGAGCCAATGGCACTCAGCGCAAGGCCCACGTAGGTCATCATCACGCGGCCGAACCTATCGGCTAGCCCACCCGCTACGACGATGAAAACCCCGGAAAAGAGTGCGGTAATGCTGACGGCAATGTCACTGATACCGTCGTTGATCCTCAGTTCCGTTCTTATGGCCGGCAGCACGTTGAGCGTCGTCTGAGCAAACAGCCAGAAGGTAACAACCGCGAGCACGATTCCGGCGGTGAGCCTGTCGTTGCCCTCGTATTGAAGGGGATTGACCGTCTTGTCGGAAATAGCCATTTTCTTTTCTCCGCACCCTGAGCAGTGGTGCGCGCGCGATAACAGGAGCGGAAGGCGGCATGGCCGCCGTCTAATGCCGAATTGCTGGAACTGTCGCGAGGGCCATTGATATTTGTCGGGTAGCTGGTTCTGGTCCGGCGAAATTGAAATTTCCGCCCATACTTTCGTCCAACTTACGTACGCCCGACACTCCCATTTGGGAGGGAAATCCGCCTCGGAAGGAGCGAGCATGACGCGCGTCGAGACCATCCATCGAGCGATCCGGCACGTTTATGAGGCAGCGCTTGCGCCGAACGGATGGCCAGGCGCCATCGTTTCGGTCACAGAGGCTATTGGCGCGCCCAAGGCGATGCTGCATGTACAGGCAACGCAGGCGGCATCTTGTTTCGCGATCTCCACCGGGCTTGAGACCGAACACGCGCGGCGTCTGCAACGGGAGTTCGAAACCCGCCTGCCTGGGTGGATCAAAGCCATTCCGGTCGGCACGCCGCTGCGTCAGACCTCGGCGATATCGGACGCGGAATTCAGGCACACGGATATCTATAACGAAGTGGTTCGCCCTGCGGGCGGATTTTATGGGATCGTCGCGCCGCTGGTTCGTTTTCCTGATCGACAAGTTCATTTTTGCGCAGGTCGCAACCTGGGCACTGCCGACTTCAGCGACGACGATGTCGGCGCAGCCAGCCTGATCGTTCCGCATTTGACAACGGCGCTACAGATAGGAAATCGGCTGGCTGCGGCGGACCTCCGGGCCAAAAGTGCGTACGACGTGATCACGCAATTGAATATCGGCGTGGTGCTGCTCGATGCGGCAATGCACCCCATCTTTGTCAACCGCTGCGCCGAAGCGCTAGCTCGGACCTGTGATGGCCTACTGCTCACCGGAAAAGACGTATCGGCATCCCGCGCTTCAGATGCGAAAAACCTGAGGGACGTGATCACAAGGGCGATCGGCCTGAACGACACAGGCCGGGACGCCAGTGAAGCTGCCGTGCGACCTCAGGTACCGATGCGCTGTTATCTGTCCCGCAGACCACCGCGCCTGCCGCTCGTCGTCCGCGTCTTGCCTGTCAATGCATCGGACATGCTGGAAGGGATCAGCGCGGGCACCCGCGCAGCCCTATTCGTGATTGAGCTGGACAAGCCAGTGGGGATCGATCCCATGGTCCTCGCCGCGAGCTTTCATCTGACGCGACGCGAGGCGGCACTTGCCGCGCTGCTCGCTCAAGGAATGGATCTGGCAGAAGCGGCCTCGCAATCCGGCATAGGCATCGGAACGGCGCGCGGATATCTTAAGCAGATCCTGGCGAAGACCGACACGCACAGGCAGGCTGAACTGGTGTCTCTGTTGTTACGTGGCGGCCTGCAAATCGCGCGGTGATCAGCACGACGTAACGGATGGTCGTCACTATCCGGATCGTTGCCGTTGAACTCGCGCCGCGTATAAGGGCAGCTCAGTGTCGACTCGGTTCGGCCGCCGTCGGACTCAGTTCGGCCAATTTCTGCCGCTCGCCCGACACATCGAGCGGTCACTCGAACGGCTGATCCCCTTCGGAACTGGCCGGATTTCCAAGGCGAGCATCTCGGCCTTCGCCGACGTTGAGCGTTCGACGATCGGAGCGCATCCGGCGCCCTCGGTGATGAACATGATCTTCAAGCGCCGTTCGCCCGCGGGCTCCCTCATCGGCAGCACCGCGGAAACGCAGGAGATGCTCGACTTCTGCGGCAAGCGCGATGTCGTGTCCGACATCGAGATGATCAGGACGGACGAGATCAACCACGCTTACGAGCGCATGTCGACGAGCGACGTGAAGTATCGCTTCGTGGCCGACATCGCGACGATCGCACGCTGGTACTCTAAAAGCGAGGTCCTCGAAGAGCACTGCTCACAACGCGGGCCTCCTTTCATGAGCGGGCGTTCGTGCTGAACACCCGCTTTCCTTTTCTTGACATTGCCCTTGCCGGCTTCTAGATTAAATCAAAACAAGAAGCACTGCAGGTCGATTCCTTAACATCTCTTTCATTCCGGCAGCGCAGACATGGCGAGTCTGCCGGTGTGTACCGCATTGCCTAAATGATTAGGAACCCGATATAAAGGAGTTCGCAATGAAGATGATGCGTTGCCTCGCCGCGATAGCGGGTCTCGTTTTAGGTGCGTCTGCATCGGTGTCGCTGGCCGGCAATGGCGACGGCTATGGCGATGACGACATCTACATCGGCGAGACCACCAACGACACGATCCAGCGCTGCGACATCCAGCGCGGCAGTTGTCAAACGTTCGTGCAGTCGCAGGCGGGCGGGCTGCGCGGGCCGCGCGGCATGGTTTTCAGCGGCAGCAGGCTGCTGGTCGTAAACCAGAACGTCAATCAGCCCTTCAGCGGCGAAGTGCTGAGCTACAACGGCAGAAGCGGGGAATTCGCCGGCAAGGTCGTCTCCAGCGGTGATCCGAATCCGCCCTACGCGCCGCGTGGCGTAGTTCGCGGGCCGGGCAACATGATTTACGTCGCAGAGTTCGGTCTGGAGACCGGCCCGTGCGCCGACGGCCATATCCGCAAATACGACGGCCGTACGCACGCGTGGGTGGCCGACCTCAGCATCGAAGGGTTCGTGGCGGACGGCAAGCCGGGCTTCCATCCACGCGGACTCGTGTTTGGACCGGATGGTTATCTGTATGTCACCGCGTTCGGCTGTCCGACCAGCGTCGGTGCCGAATACGACCCGGAAGCCGGATACGTGCTGCGCTTCGATCCGCGCACGGATAAATTCGACAAGAGGATCGTGTCGCACCTGAAAGGCGCTCCGCTCCTGCATCGGCCCGAAGGTATCTTGTTCGATCGCAAGGGCGATCTTTGGGTCACGAGTTTTCGGAAGAACAGCGGCGACAAGACGCAGCTGGATGTCCTGCTCAGGATCGATGTCAAGCGCCAGACACAGAGCGGCTTCATTCCGCTGGGGCGTTCGGAATATGACGATCTGAAGCATTACCGGACGTCGGCGCAAGTCATCGTGATGGGACCCAAGGGCGACATCTTCGCTCCGATCGCGCGCGGTCCGACCATGCTTGGACCCGAAGGCTACACCATCTCGCCAGTGCCGGGACAAGGCGAAGTCTGGCGTTGCAGCCCCGAGTCGGGCAGCTGCCGCACGGTCGTGAGAGGCGGCGCGCTGACCAATCCGTGGTACGCAATCTTCCGCTTCAGCGACCCGGCCACGCTTGAATATATGGATGATTAACGCCTCTCTTCATACTCAGGGGAATAACCGTTCGTAGGCCTGACATTTGAAACTATCCTAACCAGTCAGGCAAAATGGCCGGACGGCCGATCGCCGAACCAGACCGGCCCTTCATATGGCGGTAGGGTCGAACGGTTGCTACCCTTCGCCATGCTTGGCGAAATCGACCCACCGGCGCAGACGTGCGAGGTCCTGACGGTCAGCCGTGGTCAAACCGTCGTGACACACGCCGGCATCAATGTCAGTCTGCGCGCCACCCGGTTAGTTATCGTCTGCACGCTAGGCTCGAACTCACGCGCCAGTTGCTCAGGCGTTCGCCCCGCTTCACCAGCTCGACTATGCGAGCCCGGAACTCCGCCGGATGCGGTGCTCCATGCTTGCCCATTTTGGCACCTCCTTATCCAAAGGATAGCAGTCCGTTTTCGCGGCGCAATCTCAGTCCGTCGATGCCCGTTCTAGCCTGAAGGCGGTCATAGGCAGTACGCGCCTACGACGTCCGTTCGGGGTGTGCGCCGTGAAAAGGCGGCGTTTTCCAGCGGGTGCAAGCCCCGCCCGGCAACCGCTCCAGCCGGAAGCAACTGGAGCAGTCATGGAGGTAACGAAGTGGCTGAAGCCTCTGGTAATGCGTGTCACGAATAGGTGACAGCGCGAGTGTGCAGGCCGTAACGCGAGTGAACGCCGAGCAAACCTCGAAAAGGACGATGCGCAGGCCGACCCGGCAACCCTATCGGGGAAGGCTGATACGACTGGGTGAATGAGCAGGCTGGACGCCCAGTCGCTGCGCCGGGGTAGTGGCGACAGCATGTACACAAGGAAAGCGTACGCAACACGGGAAGTCCCTCGGCGTGGTCAGGGATGACCAACCGGACGCCCGCGAGGGACAGGCCGGGCGCCTTGGGATGACGGAGAGGCCCGTAGTACCGGTGAAGCCGGGTAATGCCGGTGGAGGGAAGGGGCCTCAGTTCAAGACAGACGCAATACGTAGTGAGGACGTGGAGATTGGGCAACCTATCAACTCCGATTCGTGTTCAGAAGCTGCAGATGGCGTTACACGCGAAAGCGAAGGCAGAAGCCGGGTATCGCTTTTACGCGCTGTACGACAAGATCTATCGCGAGGATGTGCTGGCGCATGCGTACGCACAGTGTCGATCGAACAAGGGCGCACCGGGTGTCGATCGACAGGACTTCGCGGAGGTCGAAGCGTACGGGGTGCAGAAGTGGCTCGGCGAACTGGCGCTTGCGCCCAGGCAGGAGACTTACCGGCCGGACCCTATCAGAAGAGTGTTTATCCCGAAGGCCAACGGCAAGCTGAGGCCATTGGGTATCTCGACCCTGCGGGATCGGGTGTGCATGACAGCAGCGATGCTGGTGCTCGAACCGATCTTCGAAGCGGACCTTCCACCGGAGCAGTACGCTTATCGTGCGGGCCGCAATGCCCAGCAGGCGGTGATCGAGGTGGAGGAGCGGTTGCATCGAGGGCAAACGGACGTTGTTGACGCTGATCTCGCGGACTACTTTGGAAGTATAGCAACCAGTGACGTTCCGGCGAACGACCCGGGCGCCGCACGGAACTGGCGATGGCGGCCATCGTTACGATGCATCGCGCGAGCCTGTCTTCGAATTTCGTCTGTGAGCTTCTGGATGAAGTGAGACTCTTGGCACCGTAGCCGAATAGCATGGCACCGGAGCGCTCGCGTTCAACTTCTACCTCCAGGTCGCGATTGCGCCGGTAAGACGCCGCTCAGGCCACGAAGCGGCACTGGGACGCAGGCGTGCGCGTGTCCATGTTGCGTCCGCGGTTGAGATGATCGTCGACTTCCGCAGCGCAGCCGAGCATGCGCGGATAAAGGAAGATCGTGAACGCGGCAGTCTCCAGATCGGACTCGCTTAATTCACCGCGTCGCAGCGGCTGCCACAGCATCTTCAGCAGCAATGCGGCGATCACCGCATCGACATTGACGCAATAGACGTTGCGCGAGACACCTGAGTCGAACAACACCTGCACCAGCTCGCGATAGTACGCATGGAACACATTGTATTCACCGCGCTTCTCGCACAGTTGCGCGATGAACACTTCGCGCGGGTCGTGGTTGACCGGTCTGTCCTTGAACACTGGATGATTCACGCCCGGAAGCTTCGCGATGTCGAGGCTGCCCGCATGCTTCTGCCGCGCCTTGTACTGCGCGTATCGCTCGACGGAGCGCTCGGCGAGCGAGCGCAGGTCCACGCCGTGGCCGGGCTTCGACGGATCGTCCAGCGCGGTTTCCTTGAAAGCATCAATCAGGAACGCGATGCCCTCGTACCCGTTCCCGCCGTGCGTATAGCCGGTATGCGAGAGAAAGCCGACAAGCGCCTTGTTGAGCTGCACGCGCTCGGGGCCTTCCGGACCGTCGGCGGATACCGCGCCCTTCGCCCCCTGCGCCGAGATCGCACCCGGACCGTTGGTGAGCAGCAGGCCGACGAGCGTTTTGAAGGCGAACAGGTCGTCGGAGCCGGGCTTCAGGTTGAGCAGCGCGGCGAAGCTGATTTCGGTCAGACTGCGCTCGTTCAGCAATTCGTTGGTGGAGAAGCCGCAGAAACCGTCCGGGCCATGCCGGGACGCATCGGCCGATGCACCGATGAGCGTCCCAAATAGCATGCTCCACCAGGGCAGGCTTTCGGCGGTCACGCGCGAGATACGCTTGCGCATGAGCGGGCCCCACGCCAGCGTCGTCGTGATCGCGGCGAGCACCGCGTCGCCGGTCGGGTGAGCGGGCTGCGACGTCAGCCAGCGGACGAACGCCGATTTCGCGCCGCGCGCGGCGAGTCCCGCGAGCATTGCTTCGGCGAGCGGATCGTGAGAGTCGGCGAAGAACTGTTCACAGCCGCTTGCGTCGATGCGTGCGACGTCGAAGGTTTCATTCAGCGCGTCGGCAAGACCGGCGGCCGCAAAACGATCGATCAGCCACTTGGTCGCCTCCCGCGCCGCGCGCTGACGTTTCGGCCCGACGATCGACGCCGCAGCCGCGAGAATTGCATTCGGGGCGTTCTCCGCTTCGCGTGCTGCCTGCGCCGCCGCGAGTTCCGGCCTGCCGTGCAGATTGACGAATGCGGCGATCGCCACATCGATGAGTTTTTCGTCGTTCTCGCCGCCGAATTCGCGCAGCAGGGCAAGGCCGACGTTCGCTTCGAGCGAACGCGTCGCAGCCTCCAGCATCGACGCACCGTGCAGGCTGCTCACTTGCGTTTCAGCGTCCATCTGCGACGCGCCCGATGCGTCCTTGAGCGCCTGGCGCGGAGCGATCACGCCGATCTGTCGATTCACCTGATGGACCTGCTCGTTATACGGCGCAACAGCTTCCACGACTGGAATCGCGAGGCCGTCCGGCAGCGCGATGCCCTGATCGGAGCCGAACCATGGCTTGAGTGCGAGACTGCCCTCCGACTCGAAATCGGGCATGGTCGCGTTGGCGCGCATCACGGCGCTCAGAGCGGCCGGGATGTGCGCGATGTTCGTCACCACGGCACCCTTCGTCGAGCAGCATGGATCATCCGGCGTGAAGAGGCGCGCGACGCCGAACTTCTGCGTGAACCAGCGTTCCTTGGCTTGCGCATCGTCGTTGCCGCCGGCCATCGCGCCGGCGTGGCCGACTGCCCGCGTGAGGCGGCTCTTCCACCGTCCCACGACGCACGCGACGACTGGCTTCGTGAAGACCGCATCGGCCTCGTAGTAGCCACCCGGTTCGCAGTAAAGCACGGCAGCCTTGCTGCGCGCATCGTTGGCGAGTGCGAACGCAAATTCCGGCGCGGCATAGTGGATATAGACGTCCTTGCCGCTCGAGATGACCGTCGACGTGCCCCAGCCACCCATGCGCAGGTATTGCGCAATCGTCGTGCTGAAACCACCGGAGTTGGAGAAGATCGCGATCGAGCCCTTGCGCAACGAATCGTCAGGATTGTCGCCGCCGAGCGCTCCGCCGATCCTCACGCGATTCCACGAATCGGCGACGCCGAGGCCGTTCGCGCCGAAGATGTCGATGCCCGCCTGCTGGCCCATCGCGCGGATTTCGCGGGCGTCATGGACCGCGATCTTCTCGGTGATGATGAAAATCTTCCGCAACTCGGGATTCACGCGAATCAGTTCAGCGACGCCGTCGCGGGCCGCGGACGGCGGCAGGTAAACGACGCCGCAGTTGAACCGGTGTCCCGCCTGCAGCCCCTCGCGGACGTTGTTGTACACCGGGATGTCGCCGGCCGGCGTCGGGAGCACTTGCCCGCCCTTGCCCGGCGCGGTGCCGAATACGACGTTACCGCCCGAGAAGGCGTGACTCACGGGCGTCACGTCCGACGACTCACCGCCCAGGATGTTGAGCACGCACACGCGATCCTCGCGCGTGGCGATCTGTGCGAGTGAGTTGACGCCAACGAAATACTTGAACGTATTGCTGCCTTGCTTGTACATGTCGATCTCCTCAGGCATGAGCCGTTCCGGTTTGCCTCGGTGACGCACCAATCCGTGCTGCGATCTCGGCCCGGCCACCGGCGCGCATCCAGGCATCCGCCTGGCGTGCGTACTGGATCACTTCGCTGATGTCAGAGTCGAAGCCGAACAGCCGATAAGGCAGGCCCAGCGAATCACAGGTGTCCCTCAGCGCCGACATGCCGCGCACGAGGTTCGGACCTCCACGGCCCAGCACGACATAGAGCGGCGTCGGGCTGTGCTCGCTGAAGTGCTCGCGCAGAGCGTCGGCCATGGCGCGCAGCGTCTCGTAGATGTCCGTGTTATTGGACTTGCCGCCAATGATGAAGAGCACGTTCGCCTGTTCGAGCCAGTGTCTGAAACAGATGCGCGCCACTTCCTTCATCTTCGCGTAAGGCGGATTGCCGCCGAAATCCGACGAGATGATCGCGGCGTCACCCAGCATTTCGGTGACGAGCGAGTTGGCGCCGCCGCCGAAGGTCGGGGCGAGGATCGTCCCCTTCTCGTTGATGACATATACGTCGCTCTGGCCCTGATGGGTGCGAAGCTGGTTGATCTCCTGCTCGAAATCCGAGTAATCGGCGGCGAACAGATGAGGCGGCAGGCCAAGACGCGCCCAGCGCGGATCGTCGCGCTCGAAGCCGCACTTGAAGTCGCACGCAACCGGCGTAAGGCGACCGTGCCTGTCCTCGCGCATGCGGATCGGGTTCAACTCCAGCGTCGTCATGCCGAAGTCGTGAAAGAGTTCCCAGAGTTTCGGCAACTGCTGCACGAGCGGCGAAATGATCTCCTTCGGCGCGCCGATCTCGCTCAGTGCATTCGCTACGACGAACGCCTTCAGGCCGGTCAGCGCATCGAACGGCACCATCGCCACCTGTTTCGGGTCGACTTCCTCGATGTCCATGCCGCCCACGTGCGAAAGCGTCATCGTCGGTGCACGAAAGCGGGTGGAATCCGTGATCGAGAAATAGACTTCATGCTCGGCTGGCACACCCGCTTCGAACGTCACGCCATTTGCCTTCGCCTTGATGTTGCCGACGGTATGCTCGGCGAAATAGAGCCGCTCCTTTTCCGCGAGCGCGGTCTTCAGGTCGGTCGCGCGGCCAAGCAAACCTGCCTTGCCTTTCTTGCCGACACCGCCCTTGAAGACGGGCTTGATGAAGATCTGGCGATGACGGTCGATCAGCGCCTTGACTTCCTCTTCGCTGGCGCTCGGACCCAAGATTTCGCTGGCCGGAAACCCCACGAATTGCAGCAGGCGCGCGCCGTGCAACATCCCGGTGATTTGCATGGAAATGTCTCCAGAAGTTTAAGCAATCCACTTCGCCTGCTTACAGAACAGCATGTTGCGGGCGGACAGCGGTGAATTCGGGCGCGAGATGACGGCTCGCCGGGACGCGGCGATCCGCGAGCAAATGTTGTTGAAACCCGATCATTCGGAGCGGGCGCATATAAACTTTGGTCCCGCCGCCGCGGGCCACGCGACGAGGTGCGTGCCTTGCGCGACTCGTCAGGCGAGGGTCGCCGATCGCTCGGCTGCACCGCCTCGTCGATAGAGCACAAGCGTCGCGACGAGGCCACATACGGCAGCGAAACTCAACCAGTAGCCGGGCGCCGCCTTGTCTCCGGTCACTTGAATGAGATAGGTCGACACGGCGGGAGTAAATCCGCCAAAAACGGCGGTTGCAAGGCTGAAAGCGAGCGAGAAACCAGCGACGCGCACGTTGGCCGGCATGACTTCAGTCAGCGCCGCGACCATCGCGCCGTTATACATCCCGAAAAAGAACGACAACCACAGCAGCACCATGAGCATCCGGCCAAAGCTTGGCGCTGCCGCCAACCAGGAAAGAGCCGGGTATGACGAGCAGATGGCAAGCAGTGTGATCGCGATCAGGATCGGCCGGCGCCCGATACGATCCGACAACGCACCGCCGATCGGCAGCCAGATAAAGTTGGATATGCCAACACAGATAGTGACCAGCAGGCTGTCCGCAGTCGTGAGCTTGAGCACCGTCCTGCCGAAAGTCGGGGTGTACACGGTGATCAGATAGAAGGTGGTGGTCGTCATCGCGACGAGCAGCATGCCTGCAAAGACGGTGCGCCAGTTCGCCAGCATCGTTCGGAACACCTCGCCGACGCGCGGATGATGGCGCTGCTTCTTGAATTCCTCCGTCTCCTGCAATGAGCGCCGCAGGAAGAAAATGAACGGTACGATCGCACAGCCAATGAAGAACGGAATACGCCAACCCCACGCGCCAATCTCATTCGCCGTCATCCAGCTGTTAAGGAAATAGCCGAGCGCCGCTGCGACCACGATGGCGACCTGCTGGCTCGCCGATTGCCAACTCGTATAGAAACCTTTGCGCCCTGGGGACGCCATTTCCGCAAGATACACCGAGACGCCTCCGAGTTCGGCACCGGCCGAAAAGCCCTGCAGGAGTCGCCCCACCAGCACCAGTGCAGGCGCGAGCATGCCGATCGTCGTATATCCCGGCACGCATGCAATGAGGATCGTGCCGCTGGCCATGATCGACAACGTCACGATGAGCCCCTTACGGCGGCCGACTTCGTCGATGTACGCCCCAAGCACGATGGCGCCGAGTGGTCGCATCAGAAACCCCGCCCCAAAGACGGAAAACGTCAACATCAGCGATGCGAACTCGCTACCAGAAGGGAAGAACACCCTGGCAATCTGGGTGGCATAAAAGCCGAATAGAAAAAAGTCGAACTGTTCCAGAAAGTTGCCGCTGGTGACGCGCAGGACTGCGCTGAACTTTGATGTGCGAGCGCTAAGCGGATCTTTCGCCGCTAACGATGAGGGATTCATGATTTGTCTCCATGGATGTATTTTTATTGCTAACGGCCGGTCGACAGCGTACGACCGGTTTGCGTTCAGTCGGACCCGGCGTGCGAGGGATTGGCTTGGCGCTTTTCTATCGACGACTTCAGGAGCGCGGCCGACCGATAGACTCCGTGGGCAAATTTGCCGTACGGCAGCGTGGCGAAGAGCGCCATGACTACGCCCAGGTGTGCCGCGAGCAACCATGCCATTTGAGCGGTGTTGCGCCAGGCCAGAAGCGCCAGGCCGGTTGCACTGGTGAGCAGGAGGAGCGCAATGAAGCCTCTATCCATCGGTTTCTGCTTCGCATCGCCGTGATTCGGGTGGCGGCGCAGGTTGAGCCATAGCAGCCCCGTCGGCCCAATAAGCAGGCCAATCCCGCCCGTAGTGCCGAGAAGCACAGGTAGGGTGAAGAACGCGTAGGGAGCGTGCAGTCCCAGCGCATAGTGATAGAAGGTTGCGACGACGGTGGCCGCGAAGCACAGCATGAAGCCGTAAAACGTGAAATGGTGAAAGCGGCGGCGCGCGAGTGTGAACGCGTCGCTTGATTCATTGCAGCCGTCTCCATGCCCGCCGTCGAGGTAAGTGAGTCCAAGCACATGCTTCGTCGCCTCGGCGACGGCGGGAACCGAGGCCGCCGTCCCGGCGGACACATCACGCCAGAATCGCGTCACGCCGGCTCCGAGTGCAAGGATCGCAAAGCCGAATACCGCTCCAAAAAGCGCAGCCAGCAGGTTGTGCGGGAACACAGCATAGAAGTTTCCGCCCATGCGCTCGGCGGTGAGTGACCCTTTCAGCCAGACGCCGAGAATGAGGAAAAACGCGAGACCGGCTGCAAGCGCGAGCGAGACGGTCAGGCCGTTGCGCTTGTAAAGCGCGCCCATGAAGGACGGCCACGCGTATTCGGCGTAGGTCTCTATCCGAACCTGAGCCATCGCCTTTGGTACATTGACTGCGAATTCATGCGGCGGAGCGTACTGGCATGCGTGGTAGCACGCTCCGCAGTTGTGGCAAAGGTTGGCGAGATAGTTGACGTCGGCCTTGCCAAACTCAAGTCGACGCGTCATGGCCGGAAAGACTGCACAGAATCCTTCGCAATAGCGGCAGGCATTGCATATCTGCATCTGTCTTGCGACTTCAGCTTCGTTGTCGGTCAACGGAAGAACGCGAATGACCGGGGACGGCGGCTCGCTCATGGAGCGATGGATGCCGGAGGGAGGCGACGCGAGTTCCTGCGCCTCGCGAGCCAGCGCTTCAAGCTTGTGCACGGTGAACTCCATTGTGTTGGGTAGCGGCCTCTGCCGCTTCAGCGCCGGCAATGCGTCCAAAGGCAGTGCCGATTGACATGCCGACGCCCGCCGTATAACCCTTGCCGAGCACATTGCCGGCCATCATTTCGCCTGCTACGAAGAGGTTGTCGCTTGGGCGTCCACCGAAATGCACCTGCGCTTTGTCGTTGACCTTTAGGCCAAGGTACGTGAACGTGATGCCGGGCCGCAACGCATAGCCATAGAAGGGCGGCGTATCGATCGGACGCGCCCAGTGAGTCTTCGGTGGCAGCAGGTTTTCGGTGTGACAGTCATCGAGCGCAGTATGGTCAAACGTTCCGATCCTGCACGCAGCGTTGTACGCGTCGATCGTCTTGACGAAAGTTGACTCGGGCAGCTTCAGTTTTCGGGCGAGTTCCGGAAGTGTGTCGGATCTTTCACCCGGGAAGACCGGCGGCATGAATCGGCCGACGGCCTTGGCATCGATAATCGAGTAGCCGATCTGGTCGGGCTGCTGCGCCACAAGGCGGCCCCAGATCGCGTACCGCTTTGGCCAGAAGTCTTCGCCCTCGTCATAGAAGCGTTTCGCGTCGCGGTTAAGGACTACGCCGAGCGATACACAATCGATCCGGGTGCAGATTCCACCGTCATACAAAGGCGCGCGTGCGTCGATTGCCACACAATGCGATTGCGAGGGGTCGCCGATTGCATCCGCGCCCGCATCGATCATGAATTTCAGCAATACGCCCTTGTTGAAGCGGGTGCCGCGAATCAGGAAGTTGTCGGCGGGCCACTCGCCGCGTTCATTCTGGCCCCAGGCCTCTCGCAACCATTCGCGATTGGATTCGAAGCCGCCGGCTGCCAGCACGCACGCGCGTGCTTCAAAACGTTGTTTGCCGCTTCTCGCAGCGACGAACCGGTCGCCATCGAGCTCGATGGCATCTATCGGGGTGTCGTAGCGGATCTGGACGCCATACGCTTCAGCGCTGCGGTAATACGCATTAACCAGCGCCTTGCCGCCGCCCATGAAAAACGCGTTGGTCCGGGCCACATGCAACGCGCCCGACAGTGGAGGCTGGAACCGCACGCCATGCTTCTGCATCCACGGCCGGCAACTGGACGACGCACGGATCACGAGACGCGCCAGATGCTCGTTCGTCACGCCGCCAGTGACCTTGAGCAGGTCCTCCCAGTATTCTTCTTCGGGATAGGCGTCGACCAGCACATCCTGGGGCGCATCATGCATGCAGCGCAGATTTCGTGTGTGCTGGGAGTTGCCGCCGCGCCATTCTCGGGGTGCCGATTCGAGCAGTTGCACGGAGGCGCCGGCTTCGCGGGCCATGATGGCGGCGCATAGCGCCGCATTCCCGCCGCCTATGATGAGAACGTCGATCATCTCAGTTGTCTCCTTTGAGACGAACTGTAGAAGACGACGACATCCGCCGCCATCAGCAAAGCGGCAAGGGGGCTTCAGTTTTCGTGAAGGGTCCTCTAGCGCAGAGTCGCGCCCGGCCAGCGGCCTTCGGCTACGACCGCCCGGGCGACATCGGCAAGCACGACCCGCGCAGCGAGCCCGGCGGGCGACAATTCGTCATCGGAGACGCTGACGATCAGGTTCGGTCTTCTCGCGTCGGCATCCGCGATCTGGACGCTCGCTAGAGCCGCGTTTTCCGGGCGCGCCAGCGCCGCGCCTGGCTGGATCGTTGCCCCAAGCCCGCCGCGCACCGCGTCCATCAGCATGGCAAGGCCATCGACTTCGGCGACGATACGCGGCTCGTACCTTGCGCGTTTGAATGAGGCGGCCAGCAGCGCGCGCAGGCCGTGTGAGCCGCTCGGCAGAATTAGCGGCAGCTCGCCGAGCTTCGCGATGTGGACTTGTGAGCCGGCAGGCATGCCGTGAAGCGTGCTGGTGCCGATGACGAACAGCCGTTCGTCAAGCAACGGTATGACGCTCCAACGTTGGGCCGGCTCCTCGTGGAACAGGATCGCGAGATCGATCTGTCGCGCGCCAAGCATGGAAGCAAGATACCCCGACAAACTCTCGACCATGCGCAGCCGGACATCGGGGTAGCGTTCGCGCATCGCCTGCATGAAGGTCAGGCCCAGTACGCCCGTCGTACTCGGTGCGAGGCCTACGCTCACATGGCCCGAAAGACGGGCCTGGCGGGCGGCGAGTGCTGCATCGTCGACATGACGCAGTGCAAGCTGCGCTTGCCGCCAGAACGCGAGACCTGCGTCGGTTGGCACAACGCCGCTAGACGTGCGCTGCAGCAGACGGGTCGACAGCTCGCTCTCCAGCCGGCTGATCTGCTGGCTCAGCGCGGACGTGACCACGCCGAGTTCGAGCGCCGCGCGGCCCATGCTTCCGTGCTCCACGACGCTGACGAAATATCGTAACTGTCGCAATTCCATGCGTTTCTCCGGAGCCTTTGCATGGGCTGCATTCTCGCAGAGCAACGGAAAAGGGCAAACGAAACGCGCCCGCAACGTAACTCTTTGATTGGTCGGGAAGCCGATAAGCTCGGGATCTCAATCGGTCCTGGCGTTGCGCTTCTGCCTGTCCTCTTCAATAGGTAGACCGGTTCGGACCGAGATCGCTCGATCCGCAGGCGGGTTGTCAGGCGGCTATGGAACGCGCCATCAAGACGACCCCCAGGGGGGAGTCTGGTCGATGTGCACTCGTTCGGCAGCGCGGCGGAAGTTGAGTTCTTCTGCAACGGCGACGAAGTAGCGAAGGTGTCGTAACTCGATCGACGTAAATTCCTCGGCTGACAGCCAGAAGCGGAAAGGCAGCACTCCAAGGAAGCAAGTCGGGCGAAGTGATGAGGCGGGACGGAGACGGCAAGGATCATGGTCCATTCCTCCCATTTTCCGCGCCTGATCGCTGATTGCTTCTATGCCTTGTTCTCCTCGTGCGGCGTGCCGCGCTCTCATCAAGGATGAGGCAGACTGGTTGCGCGCTTGCGCATTGAGATTTCGACGGACCTTGTCGCACTGAGGAGCATCTCCGCGACCTGGTTGGTGCGACGCTGATTCAGTCGCTGGGTCAGGGCCGCAACGCTCAATGCGCCGACTGCCTGATCCATCGAGTCGCGAAAGGCGACACCGACAGCCCGCACGCCGAGAGTGACGCGGTTCTGAATCACGGCCGCGCCGATCTCGCGTGATTGCTCGCAGGCTTCGGCCAGATCTTCTGCGGACAGCTTGCCGAAAGCGGACAGACTGGGCGCCACCCTGGTGATGATCTCGGCGCGCTCCTCGTCGCCGATGGCCGAGTGGATGGCGAGTCCGCCCGCGCCCGCGCCGAGCGGGCGTCGGCTTCCGACCTCCAGCACCAGGGCGCGGATTGGGGAATTCGCCCTCGCGCCGGTGCATGCACGCCGCATCGAAGCCGCTGCGCACGACCAGGTAGATCGTGTCGCCGGTCTCCTGGGCCAGCGCGTTCATTGCCGGTTCGCACAGGTCACGGATGTCATGCATCGTCGAGCCGGCCGCGCCCAGCTCGAAGGCCAGCGGCCCCAGCTTGTAGCGCCGCGTCTCGCCGTTGTGGATCACCAGCCGCTCGGCCGCGAGCTGGCGCAGCAGGCGATGCACCGAGGGATGCGATAGCTGCGATTTCGCCGCCAGTTCCGACAGTGCGAGTCCGCGGTTGCCGGCCGTCGCCAGCAGTTTCAGCAGAACGACTCCCCGCTTGAGTGAGCCTGCATCGGAGCTTGTTTTCAAGTTCGATTAGTGGACAAAGCGCTGGTTTGTGTCCGGCCATTAGACAACAATTCGTCGAGTGGTGCCCTGGAATGTTATGTTAATTGGACATCCATCACAGGGCGCTATCGGCACCGAGTGAACCGGGCCCAACCAGAAGGAGACAGGATGAATTCTCGAAACATGCGTCGCTGGACCACTGTGGCGCTGAGCGCTGCCTGCCTGTGGGGTGCCTTCGGCGCCGCGCAGGCGCAGAACGGCAAGGTGCGCATTGCTGTGGTCACGCCGCTGACTGGTCCGCTGACGTTCGTGTGCGTGAGCAATGAGTGCGTGAAAGTCCACGTGCATTGAATGGAACTGAGGTAAATCCAAAAAATATTTCTTGTTCCGCCACATTCCTCTGTATTCCGATCTATTCCATCCACACCGACAACTCCACGCAATGGGTGTTGACGGCATGTGAACACCTGCGCAAGATGCAATGAAGGTCGTGTGTCGGAGGGCGGATTCGACCGGTCGATGCAATAGTTTCGATGGAATCGTTCAGCCGATGTTCCGTAATTCAGTCTCTTTCGTGGTCGCTCGTTGAGCCTTCGTGCCACGGCGTTGAGTTTAGTCTGTGAGTAAACCGACAGTCGATACCTTTCGGAAAGTACTGTCTTAACAGGCCGTTGGTGTTTTCATTCGAGCCGCGTTGCCAGGGGTGTTTGGGAGCGCAGAAATACACGGCAATGTCGGTGGCGATGGTGAACCGTTTGTGGTCCGCCATCTCTGTTCCCCGATCCCACGTAAGCGATTTATAGAGTTCCTGAGGCAGCTTTCCAGCGTGTTTGATGAGCGCATTGGCAACCGATTCACTGTCCTTGCTCGCGATCTTCACCAGCATTACATAGCGTGTCTGACGCTCTACAAGCGTTGCAATCTGGCTGCCGCCGCTGCCACACAGGAGGGTCTCCCTCCCAGTGCCCCGGCACCGCGCGGCCTTCCAAAGTGGCGGGGCGCTCACGGATTGATACCGCGTCACGGATCCTGCTGTGATCGTCCGTTTTCTGCGTGTGATGGCGCGAGCGGCGCATGGCCCGGGTGCGCCGTAAATGCTCCGGCAACTCCTTCTTCAGTGCACCCCGTTCCTGAATGAAAAGACTGCGATAGATGGTCTCGTGTGACACGCGGTAGCCCTCGCTGCCTGGCCAGGCGCGTTTGAGCCATCCAGCAATCTGCTTGGGCGACCACTGCAACTGGAGCTTGTTGGCCACGATACGAGCCAGCATCCGGTGCTCGACCAGTTTGCAGACTTTCGGGCGCAGCGACCGATCCCATGCAAGCTGGTCGGCGTGGCTGGCCCGATAGCCGGCCTGCCCACTGTCGCGCTTGATCTCGCGACAGATCGTGGACGGTGATCGCGACAGTCGCCGGGCGATTGACTGAATCGAATCGCCCGCGACGAGGCCTCACGAAATCTCCTCGCGTTCGGCAAGCGTCAGCGCCAGCCTGGATCGCTGGCGAGGTGCAGGCTGGATTCCTCCAGTTTGCGCCAGGATTCTCTGTACTGACGAGTGACGGCGGGCAAATAGCTGGGCGATGTGCTGCAACGACTCGCCTTTACGCCAGCGTTCCCACATCAATGCTTTCTGGCTTTCGCTGTAATAGATCCGGCGCCTCTGTATGATTTGCAACGACCCCGCCGCTCATGCGACGTTCATTGTGTTGCATCGACCGGTTGAATCCGCCGGGTAAAGCCGACGTTCGAATGCCCGAACGAAAGCATGGTCGAAGGGCAGTAGATGGCCCGGTGCCTGCCTTTGGCGACAGCGATCCTTCGCGGTTGACGTCGCCGAAGGCACATTGGTCGAAAAACCGTCGCGTACCTTTGCCGATAGTCGTCGCGGCTGCCGTGCAGAAAACGTCATCTCGCACTTACTGGAGCGTGATTTCGCCATCAAACTCCACTTTCAGCTTCAGCCCTGCAACTTCCAGCGTTACTTTTGCGGGAAACGATTCCGTACCTGCGATGGTGCCGTCAGCAAGGGCCTTGGCTACCGCGTGCTCGATCTCGCGCTGCGAATTGACGCCAACCATTTTTAAGAACTTGCGTATGCTGAGGTTGAAGACTTCTTCATTCATTGACAGCTCCCATTTTCCGATGAAGGAGAGATTCCCGACAGTGAAGTTAAGCCCAGCCGGCGGGCATCGACATGCTATCGAGAGCAACTGCCCCCGATGACGATGGCGACGATCTTGTCGCCGCCGAGGGTGGTGAGTTCGACTTCCGCATTCACTGCTCCATCGGCGAGGGACGTGATCTTGCCGCCACGTTACGCGACTGCTACGCGGCCTGAGCTAGTTCAAAAGGTGAGCGCGGCAGGGATTCGCCATCCACGAAAGCAGTGGCACTGCGCGCGGCAAACGCGAAAGCGCATTCTTGACTCGCGAACTCTCCGAGATTCCCGAGTGAAGTAGCTTCACCGCCTTCCGCTAAGATTGATGCACGCGCTACAAAGGCTTTGCCATGCTTCGTGACGCAGGGTTGAATTACTGCGCCGTGGCGATATAGAACCATGGCAACTCCTCTCATTGATGTTCGCGGAATCGGCGATGGCAGTTTAATGTCCCATCTTCGTCAAGGGAAAAATGTTACCTTTCCTCGCAGAACGCATAAATAATACATAAAGGCCAATTGGTTTGGCGGGGAGTAATTTTTAGCCCGTTCGCCAAAGGGGTTCTGACGGCCAGCCGATTACCACGCGCCCCGCTAACCCTTCCCTACGTATGGATGGTTCCGCGTCGCGGCATGCCGGAGCCTTTGGCCCGAAGTGAACGTCATACGCCACATCAGATCTCATTTGGCAACGTCAAGAAATCACGGGTTACGCATGCAACGCCTTGGCACGCAACACGTCATCATGATCCAGGGTCGACGCGCCCGGAACGTACCCTCGGGACTCGTTCGATCGAATCGTTCAACGCGATGATAGATAGTTACACCTGCAAGGAACTCAGCCGGTCGACATCACAGATGGGAGGTAACGAGGGGGGTGCAATGAGTGAATCGTTGATGGGAACTATGATCGGCTCGTTGGTGCTAGTAATTGCGGCGATTTCCATGGTAAGCCACTATCGTCGCGAACATCGTCGCGCTCAGTCCTTCGGGAATATTGAGCACCACGAGTGATGCGGTTGGCAACGGCAATCCCGGCGATGAAGGTGTCGCGGGCGACGAAGTGGAGGCTGTAAGCACATTCAACGAGCGGATCTGGGCTTACGCAAGGTGGCTAAGACTGATTCATGACAAGCGGGTATTGGAGCGTGGACTTCTGGTACGGCCCGTTTCTGGTCGTCGATATCGGTACAGGTCCCAAACCACTTGACGACCTGGCCGGAGGCATCGCACAGAGGCAGCGCGCGGCCAAGAACCCAGTGGTAACTGCCGTCCGCACGCCGGAGGCGGTATTCGATCTCGTACGCCTCGCCTGTCTCGGTTGCCTGCTTCCAGCGCTCCCAGGCGCGCTGGCGGTCGTCGGGGTGGAAGGCATGGTTCCAGCCGTGGCCGTTGCTCTCCTCCAAGGTCAGACCCGTGTAAGCGCACCATTTTTGATTGAAGTACACATGCCAGCCGTCGGGCCGCGTGAGCCAGAGGAGTTGGGGCAACGCCTCGGTCAGATCGCGATACTGTTGCTCGCTATCCTGCAAGGCCCGGACTGCCTCGTCGCGGGCGCAAATTGCCTCCGTGGCGGTCTTGCGAGCTTCCTCGCGCTCTCGCCGGACTTGGCCGCACTCCGCTTGACTTCGTTCCAGGCTCGCCAAGAGAGTGGCTTGTTCATGGTACTGCGGTCCACCTCGTATCATTCGGCGGCCCTCCTTGCTTGATGCTTCGTTCTCCGCCTTAACTGGGCAGGTGCGCTCGAAAAGCAATCTACGAGACGGCAACTCCAGCAACGCTTACAGCAGCATGCATCTGGTCAGGATACACGTCGACCACTGCGGCGCCATAGACAGTATGACTTTCGCTGCGTACGAGGCTGACCGCCGCGCGGAGATGAAACGCGGGTTAGCAACGAATGCCAGAGCCGCAAGAGTATGGTCTAAGCCAATACTCAACAGCCTGTTTCCGGCTGGAGGTCGGCGGGTAGCAGCAACGCATTGCTGCGTCGCCGCCCCCTAAGAACGCAGCGTGCGACTTTCACCGCACTGCGCTCAAGCACAGCGTTAAGTGTCGTCCAGACACCGACCATGTTGACTACACATGGACTTCGCATACGTCTCATCGTTGATTCACCGTATTGCAAGGCGAGAGGCGCCGAACCGCAGTGATACCGGTCTCTTCCAGGCTTCCTCTCGTCGAATCTCAGACGATGGCATACGACAGCTGCACCATGCGGAAGTGGGCACCCTTTCAGGTCAGGGCAAATCTTGAACCCTTATGCGGCCCATTACAGGCCGCCGTTCGCTTTTTCCGCAATCCCATGCCCGCTCCCCCAACAGCTTTCCTTGCGGATTGCCTGCCTTCATACCGGTTCACTGGAATGAAGGCGAGAAATCGGGTTTACCACGTTCCCATCCTTGCCGACCCACGTCGGTGGGCCTATCCGGTTAGCACCTGCCTGTTCCCCGATGGCGCTTCGACGACGTACTTCCACACGCTAAGGAAGTAACCGGCCATTCACCTTTTGGTTCAAGCCTATCAGCAGCTTTGGCTTGTCCGTTTTTTCGAGGATTCGAGCGGCAATTCACTTACGTTGTGCGTTCGGAACTTGCCTAGCCTTCACACCGCGTTGCTGCTTGCAGTGTCGGCCCCCTCGTCACCGAGATGAGCCGTCATTCGAAAGTACATTGTCCCAAGAGCTTCACACCCGACAGTTACCCATCGCGCATGTCCTGGTAGGCAACTGCTGGTCGTACAGCAGGTCACAGCTCTGCCGCAAATAGCAATGGCGGCGGAGTGCGACAAGACAGGGAGGAGCTTTGCCATCCAATACCTCAACCGGTTTACGTCCGGCAGACGGCGACACGTGTCGCAAAGCGTGAATAACGATAGCACTGTGTTTGTCGGCCTGGATGTCCACAAGGACTCGATCGTGGTCGCGTATTCCGTCGGGTTTGGTGAAGTAGAGGTCCTCGGCAAGATTGCGCCTCGCGTGACTGATATCGATCGATTGTGCAAGCGCATGCAGTCAAAAGCGTCGAATGTCGTGTTCGTCTATGAGGCCGGCCCTTGCGGTTACTGCATTCATCGCCAGTTGACTGCGAAGGGCTACCCGTGCATGGTCTGCTCGCCGTCATTGATTCCCCGCAAGCCCGGGGAACGTGTCAAAACCGACCGCCGCGATGCCGCGAAACTCGTACGCGCGCTGCGCGCGGGAGATCTGTCGCCTGTGCACGTGCCGACCGTCGAGGACGAGGCGTTCCGTGACCTGGTACGCGCGTGGGGGCACGCCAGACAGGATCTGAAGCAGGCAAGGCAACGCCTAAAGGCCTTCCTGCTGGTTCATGACGTGCGCTACACTGGCCGCTCGGACTGAGGGCCGGTGCACCGGCGCTGGATCAGCGGCTATTCGTTCGATTCACCCTGGCAGCAACTCGCGTTCGAGGAACATCGCAGGACGATCGAAGACCGTCTTGCCCAGTGCGCCCGGCTGGAGACGGCGCTGCGCGAAATGGCGCCGCAGTGGCGTTTCTATCCGACAGTCCAAACGCTTCAGGCGTTGCGGGGCATTCAGTTCACCACCGCGATCGGCATGCTTGCCGAGCTCGGTGATCTGTCACGCTTCGATCACCCGCGGCAGCTGACTGCGTGGCTTGGACTTACGCCATCCGAACATTCCTCCCGTCAGAGGCGCAGGCTGGGTAGTATCACAAAGGCCGGCAACAGCCGTGCGCGTCGCCTGCTGGTTGAAGCGGCCTGGTCGTACCGTCACCCCGCCAAGGTCAGCCCCGCCATCCGGCAACGCCATGATGGACTGCCCAAGGCGATCGTCGGCCGCGCGTGGGACGCACAGCTGCGGCTGTGCAAGCGGTATCGCAGACTGGTCGCCCGTGGCAAGCATCCCAACGTTGCCGTGATCGCCATCGCCCGGGAGCTGGCCGCATTCGTGCGGGACATCGCGCGAATGACCTCACCTACGCCCGACCCGCAACCACACACGCACTGATCACAGCACCATCCCACATTCAACGGAGGGGGAACAGTCTCCTGAGGACGGCGCAGCACGGTCCGTGAACAATCCGCGAAGATCCTACGAGACAGCCTCCGAGGCAGACTCTTGGCCATAGAGTGCGGCAGGTTCACAAGACGGAACCCTGTAATGTGGTAACCAACCCACGGATATCAGCCGGATCCACCGTCGACGTTACAGGCTGCGCCGCCCCCAGAAGATTCCCTAAAAGCGATAGGCGCTCAGAACAAAACCTTGCGGTACTTGACTGCGAAAGTCATATCAGGATCTCGGCCAAGGTTGGGGCCAGGCGCGCCACCGACGCGGCTCAGCGAAAAAGATACGCTCATGAAGTGAACGGAGAGGGTCACGATCAAAAGCGCCTGTCTGGAGCTACCTTCCGCCGAACGGTCGACCTTGGCCAACGCTGCGCGACCGTACGCAAAGGCCGAGAGCGTATCGGCAGCCGCGGAGGCACGGATGACCGTTGCGCCCTCGAAAGCTGCCGTCTACATGATGAGGCGTCCAACGGCAGAAGTGGGTCCGACTTCAGCCGATCGCGTATCCATCCCAAAGTCGAAATTCATAAGCGTTCTTTGAAAACTGCGCGTCCAAAATAAAATGCCAGTCGCACCAACGACGGACTGGCTTTCTTCGCGCTCAAGTATCGGGCGTACTTCGCCCGCTCGATCCATATAACCGCGACGCCACTCCCGCGTCAGTCCCTCGCGCAGAGTTAGCGCAAAGTGGCCGTCTCTCCGGCACCCTTCACACCGCGACGCACCCGCGGGCGCGGACATGCAGACCTCGGTGAAAACAACGCGGAGTTGTCCCGCGACTACCGACATCTCCAGTGCCCGCTTAACGCGCCTCCTCGTCAGGCCGTTCGTTGGTATCGCTTGGATACTTGGACTCTCCATAACGAATCAACAGCACACCTAGAGCTATCAGCAAGATGGCGCCGGCCGAGGCGACAAGATGCAGCTCCGTATTCGCGCCAGCGCGCAGGATCACGTCGCGCGCGATCGAGACCATCGCTATGTAGAGCGGAAAGCGCACCGGCAATTGCCCCGCCTTCAGGTACTGCCCGACCATGGCGAACACTTCGAGGTATAGAAACATGAGCAGCAGATCGGTCAGTGTAACGTCGCCGGAGTCCGCCATGTTCCAGATTAGGTGCCCCATCGCCAGGGCGGTCCCGATGCCGATGACCAGCAAGCCGACCAGTTCGGCCATCTCTATCACTTGCTCGAGCCGCCTCTTGATGCTGTGGTGCAGAGCGCCTTCATACTTCATGCACATTGCTCCTCGTGGGGTTGGAATGGTATTGGAACGTAGCGGCTCGTCGGTACCAGTGCACCGAGTGCTTGCCACGCCTGCAGCGGACGCAGTGTGACCGCGCAGGACGTGCCGTTGAGAAAGAGGGATAGTGAACCAGTGCCGATGGACGCAGCACAGATTGCGGGCTTCACGCGGATCAAACGGGCAGCGCCCATTTGCAGCTGTCTCCCGCTCTTTGGGAAACGACACCCCGAGGCGCCGCTATGTAACGTAGCATATTGGCGTGGCGCACAGCTGCGTCACAGAGTCGCCACAGGTTTGGCATAGTATCGGGATTCGACCGTCACGCGATCAGCGCGGCTGGTGCGAAAGGCCTCATGCAGGTTCTGCCGACCGCCCATCCGCAGGTGGTCGCGCTGAACAAGGACTTGTCCGACCCCGCCGAGAACGTGCGCATCGGCTCTTCGATCCTTCGTGGTTATCTCGACGCGACGTAAGGCGATCTGAATCTGGCATTAATGCGCTACAGCGGCGGCAGCAAGGGCTACGCGCGTCGCGTCGCGCTCAGTATGCGGCAGTTTGCGATCGGTCTGCGCAGGGGGTGAGTCCCTTTCCCGCGCTGCTCGACCTGCATTGCACGATTTCCAGGCGCGGCGCCGGATTGTCTCCCAAGGCGTCGAATGATCTGACGCACGCGTAACGCGGTTTCGTTGTTCACAGACCGTGGGCCGTAGCCGGTGGGTTGTCGTGCCAACCGCTGCGCAGTGGCACTTCGCTACCGCACCGCGATCGGGGTTATGTGCAATTACTGCAATCGCGTCTTCAACTCGTTCGCGAGCTGGCGAATCGCGGCTTTTGTCTCCGCATCTTCGGCGAGCGCGTTCAGCAAACCGAAGTCGTGGATGGTACCGTCATAACGGATCGTCGCGGCTTCGTTACCCGCTGCGTCGAGCTTGCGGCCGTAGGCTTCACCCTCGTCGCTGAGCACGTCGAACTGCGCAACCTGAATCAGCGCTGGCGGCAGGCCCTTCAACTGATCCACCGAGGCACGCAACGGCGACGCGTAGATCTCGTTACGCTGGGCCTGATCCGTCGTGTAGGCATCCCAGAACCATTTCATCATGGGGCGCGTCAGGAAGTGGCCCTCCGCGTAGGCGTTGTAGGATCCATCAGCGAAATTGTTATCCGTCACCGGCCACATCAAGCCCTGGAAGCGGATCGCCGGGCCTTGCCTGTTCTTCGCCATCAGGCTGACGACCGCGGCCATGTTGCCGCCCACGCTGTTGCCGACCACCGCGAGGCGGCTACCATCCACGCCGATTTCTCCGCCATGGGCAGCAACCCACTTCGTGGCGGCATAGGCCTGATTGATTGCGACCGGGTAATGCGCCTCCGGCGACGGCGTGTAGTTCACGAATACCGCCACTGCGCCGGATTGCACGACGAGGTCGCGCACCAGACGCTCGTGCGTCTGGAAGTCGCCGAGAATCCAGCCGCCGCCGTGGAAGAACATGAACACCGGCAGGGTGCCCGTCGACCCTTTAGGACGGACGATGGTCAGCGGCACGGTGATGCCGTCCTGCTCGATGGTCTTGCTGGATACGTCGATTCCGGACAGATCGACCTTCACGCCGTTTTGTGCGTTGACCAGCACCTCACGCGCCTTCGCCGGCGACAGTGTGTTGAGGGCTGGCCCCGTGCCGCTGTTCAGCGCCTGGAGGAACTGGCTCGTCACGTGGTCGGGCGTAGCGGGCGCCGCGGAGTTCGCCGCGACTGCAAAAGTAGTGCTGGCAGCAAGGGTGACCGCAGCCAGCAGGGGCTTGAATGATTTCATGGCGGGTGCTTTCTTCAGATCGGGTTGGAGGATGGTTCGTGACGAACTGGATCAAACGAGGGTGAGCGTGACGTCGACGTTGCCGCGCGTAGCGTTGGAGTACGGGCAGACGATATGAGCCTTGTCGACCAGGGCCCTCGCCGCTTCGCGCTCCATGCCGGGCAGCGCGATCTTCAGTTCGACCTCGATGCCGAAGCCGTTCGGGAGGGCGCCGATGCTGACGCTGCCGTCAATCGAGACATCTGCCGGGATGGCGATCTTGTCGCGGGCAGCGACGAACTTCATCGCGCCGAGAAAGCACGCGCTGTAGCCGGCGGCAAACAGCTGTTCGGGATTGGCGCCTTCACCGCCTGCCCCGCCCAGTTCCCTCGGGGTGGTGAGCCTGAAGTCGAGCTTGCCTTCGGGGACCACGGCACGGCCGTCGCGACCGCCTGTGGCGTGGGCGTGAGCGCGATAGAGAACTTTTTCGAGTGACATGGTGAAGTTCCAATACAAAGGTGTGGTTGAGGAAATAGTTGGCTGTGGGCGTTACGTGCGGCCGCCATCGGTCAATGCGCGGGCGGCGATCGCGCCGGATAGTACAAAAACGCCAATGAGTTTCATGTTCACGACCAGTGATTCGCCGATATAAATCTACTGATAGATAGATGAATCAGCGAGGGAAGATATGATGTCCTCGCTTTCCGCCTGACCTTGTCTATCTACGCAAAGATAGATAGACGGCCAATTAAAGAGGTGAATCACCACCTCACCTTACAGCTTTACTGCACTACCGCTTTACCGCACTTACTTTCAAGGTAGCCTCGATATCTTCGAGCCTGGCCTTCGTCTTAAACAACCGGCTTGCCAGTACACTGCCCTGATAAGCCGCGAAGAGGGCGCGCGCGGCATTTTCCGGTTTGCCGTTGACCGTCAGCGTGCGCTCCTGCGCACCTTGCGCGAGCACTTTCGCCAGCCAGCTTTCGTTGGCCTTAAAAAAAGCCTGTATCGCATTTCGGATGTTGTCTGGCAGCGATTCGATGTCGGCCGCGAGCATGCCGCACAGACAAATCTGATTGCCGTCCCCCAGGGTCCTGCCAAACAACTTCGTGTACTTGCTGAGCTTCGCATCGGCCGGCAACGCATCGTCGATCGCCTTGACGGTATCGAGTACTTCGCTGCTGTACTCATTGACCGCTTCAAGTACCAAATCGTCCTTCGACGGGAAGTAGTAGTGGATACTCGACGTCTTCACGCCGACCAGTTCCGACAGATCGCGGTAGCTAAAGCCGTTGTAACCGCGGAGCATAATCAGCGTGACTGCGTGGTCGAGGATCTGCTCGCGTACTGTCGATGTCGTGTCCATAGACCAACTATATCTACTGATAGGTAGTTAGTCAAGGAAAATTCCCAACTGTGTCGTTTTCAGAGGTCGAAAGGTCGGAAAGGCCGCGTGCCCGCGCTGTGCGTTCTCTTGTACAGTGACACCGCGCGGCCGCGCGATCGGCCCGGGCCAATGCGCTAGCGCGGCAGCGTCTGCTCGTACATGTATCGGCGCGACCACGGCAGGGTCGCCGCGCTGCGCCCGGCCTTGCGGCAGACGATCTGGTAGATCGAGACGTCGTCGTGCTCAAACGCGTAGGCGCAACCCGCCAGATAGACGCGCCAGATGCGGAACTTCACATCATCGACAAGCTTTCTGGCCTGCTCAGCTTGCGCCTCGAAGTTCCCGCTCCAGGTGTTGAGCGTGCGGGCATAGTGTCGCCTCAGGTTCTCGATGTCGACCGCCTCCAGTCCGCCGCTCTGCAGCGCCTCGAGCGCGACACTGATGTTCGGTAGTTCGCCGTCCGGGAACACGTAGCGGTCGATGAACTCGCTACCACCGAGGCTGCTCTCGCGACTGTCCGCGCCGGTGGACGTTATCCCATGGTTCATCGCGATGCCGTCGTCGGTGAGCAATGCGCGGATCCGAGAGAAATAGTCAGGCAGATTCCTGCAGCCGACGTGCTCGAACATGCCGACACTCGTGATGCGGTCGAACTGGCCTTCGACGTCGCGATAGTCCTGTAGGCGGATCTCAATGCGGTCCTCGAGTCCCGCTGCTTTCACGCGCGCAGCGGCGAGATCGAACTGGCTCTGCGAAAGCGTGATACCTACACAGCGCGCGCCGAACTTCTGGGCCGCGCGCAGCACGAGCGCGCCCCAGCCGCAGCCGATGTCGAGCAGGCGCTGTCCGGGCTGCAACTGGATCTTGGTGAGGATGTAGTCGATCTTCTTGAGTTGGGCGGCGGCGAGGTCCTCGTCGCCGTTCTCGAAGTACGCGCACGAGTAGACCATGTTTTCGTCGAGCCACAGTTGGTAGAACTCGTTCGAGACATCGTAGTGGTACTGGATTGCCCGCTTGTCGGACCGTTTCGTGTGAGTCATGGCGCGCACAGCACGCACAGCAGAGAGGGCGTTAGTCACGGTACTACGGGCGAGCGCGTAGCCGATGTCGATGATGTCCGTGAGTTTGCCTTCGATATCGATCTTGCCGTTCACGTACGCCTCGCCGAGGTTGTCGAGACTCGGATCCAGGAGCAACGGCAATGCGGATGCGCTCCTGACGTTCAGCGTAACATGAGGCTCGGCGAACGTCCCAAAATCGAAGTGCTCACCATTCCACAACACAAGGCGCGCTGGAAGGTTTGACGTCGACCGTATTTCCTCCGCCCAGTTGGCCAGTTTTTTTTCAAAAAGCATTGAGATTTTCCTTTTTCCGTTGTAGCGATTTCAGCCTGGCCGTCGATCGGGCACCGGGCGCGAATAGGCGAGCCGCGGGTGCCGCATGCGAGCCGGGCGCCTCCTGCTCACGCGGCGCGAGAAGTCTGGACACTCGGCGCCCCGATCCACTGCCCAACCGATCGGCGCAGAGCGCGGGAGCAGAAGCCGGCCCGTGTAGTTTAGGACGCGTGGTTTGGGGGCCGCTATACCGGTTGCGCAAAGCAGAGTTACGAAAACGGTGAGTTGCCGCGGGGTGGCGTCCGTGCGTCGGGGCGGCGCCAAGCGCGCAAAACAGTATTCTGGAAAAGGGACTTCCAGGGCGCAGGGGGGCCCTTTACCGTACTTGTCTCGCAATCGGCCGGATGAAGGCGGATGCGCACCGCGCGGTTGCGTGCGCGCGTTGCTACTGCTGTACCGCATTTCAGCAACCCTGAGCGTCACAAGGAGCGTATGAGTCTGTGCAAGTCCCTTCGTAAGAGATATGTCCTCCTCGCGTCGCTTTGCTCGATCGCGCTGCTTTCGAATCGCGCATCGGCCCAGACCGCACCGCCCGCGGTCAACGCGCGCGCCTGGGTCTTAATGGACTCGTCGAGCAATCAGATCCTCGCCTCGCAGAACGCCGAGGCGCGCATGGAGCCTGCGTCGCTCACGAAAATCATGACGGCGTATCTGGTCTTTCAGGCGCTGCAGGACAATAAAATCCGCATAGACGAAACGGTGCTGCCCAGCGATGCCGTTCGCTCCGTCGGCAAGGACGAATCGAGGATGTTCATCGAGGCGAACAAGCCGGTGTCCGTGCACGACCTGCTCTACGGGTTGATTGTAGAGTCCGGCAACGATGCCGCGATTGCACTGGCGGAAGTCGTGGGCGGCACGCAATCGCATTTCGTCGACATGATGAATGCCGAGGCCCAGGCGATAGGGATGAGCCACACGCACTTTGCGGACGTCAACGGCATGCCTGAACCGAATCACTACACGACGGCAGGCGATCTGGCGATTCTCGCGATGCGTCTGATTCACGATTTCCCGCAGGACTATCCAATCTTTTCGGTCAGGACGTTCAGCTACGACAACATCCGGCAGCTAAACCGTAATCGCCTGCTCTGGCTCGATCCGACTGTTGACGGTCTCAAGACTGGACATACCGATGCCGCCGGGTACTGCCTGATCGCCAGCGCCCTGCGGCCCGTACCCGGCGCCCCCGGTATGGCGCGGCGTGTCATCAGTGTCGTGATGGGCGACCCGACAGGATCCGACCGTGTGCGCGACAGCCTGAAAATGATCGACTTCGCCTACGATGCGTTCGAGGAAGTCGCGTTCTACAAGGCCGGTCAGGCGGTCGAGACGTCCCGCCTCTACGAGGGCACGGCATTGAGCGTCAGGGTGGGCGTGGCGAAGGACCTGATGCTGACCGTGCCCGCCGGTCAGGATCGCGGCATCAAGCCGAAGGTCTCAATCTTGTCACCGCTCGTCGCGCCGCTCGCGGCGGATCAGAAGGTGGGGAACGTCGAATTCGTCTCAACGGACGGCCGGGTTCTCGCACAGGCGCCGCTTGTCGCGCTCGACGCAGTTCCGCGGGCCGGACTCCTTGCGCGAGCGTGGGACTTCATGCTGCTGCACCTCGATCGGCCCGGCTGACGGGATCGGGGCCCGGCTCGCGGCGTCCTGCGCCAGCATGCCAAGCGGCGGCGTCCGTGCGCGGACGCGCGCCGGCGCGCGGCCTGCGTTGTCCGTCCTCGTCAGCCGCCGGTGACAGGCGGGAAAAACGCGACTTCGCTGTCCTGACGCACGACGAACGTGCCAGCGACCAACTCGTGGTTCACCGCGGTACGCACCGGGCGGCCCTCGCTCAGGGCGTCGGCTATCCGCGCGTTGCGCGAGGCGAGTCTCGCCCGGAGGGTGTCCACCGTCAGATGCGGCGCGTCGATATCGACGGTTTCGTGCTGGATGCCGATTTGTTCGCGAATGCTCGCGACATACTTGATGGTGAGTTTCATCGTTGCATTCCTGTTGCGTGGGCGGTGGGGCAACGCTAAGTCAGCCCCTCCGCAGCATGGCCTGCTCGTCGCGCGTTCTGGCTTCGACCCACTCGGCAGAGCCGTCGCGGCGAACCTCTTTCTTCCAGAACGGCGTATGTGCATTCAGAAAGTCCATCACGAACTCGCATGCCTTGAACGCGGCCGCGCGATTCGGCGCGGCCACGACCACGACCACGACGGCATGACCGAGCGCGACGCGGCCGATCCGGTGAACGACCTTCACGCGTCCACCTTCCAGCGTGCAACGGCCTCTTCGAAAATGCTCCATAGCGGCTGTCCCGTCATGCCGGGATAGCGTTCAAGCTCGAGTGCGACGACGTCGTCGAACTCGCCGCTGTTGCGCACGAGCCCGATGAGGCTGACCACCGCGCCCACGTTGGCGTTGCGCATATCGGCGCGACGTTGGCCTGAACGTCGATCGGCTGGTGCTCTACCCGCACTTCGAACCCCGCGGCGATGCCCGCGCGCGGCGTCGCGTTTTCGCCATGTTCGCGGGGCGCCGCGACATCGCGCAGGGCAGCCGGGGGCGCGCATGGGATGCGTCATCAAGTCTTCTTCTCCAGGGACGTTTTGTGAGGCGCGCTGCTCGCGGTCAGCCGCCGACCAGCGACACGCGGACCGTGGGCCAGACCTTGCCCGAATCAGGCTTGCGCCGGATCGCGCACGGCTCCGGGTACCGGTCGTCTCGCGCGCTCCAGCGCGCACGCACGGGCGCGGCCAGTTGCTCTACCGGCACGGCGTCGTCGAGCCACGCGGCCGAGACCTGCATCGCGAAGGGCGCTCGCCCGTGCCGCGACCAACGAGCCGTTCGTCGTCATCGCGATGCCCATCGGCTTGCCGCTGACTGTCGTAAGACATGCGAGCTGTTCAATGAGCGATTCGAGTCCGCGCCGCAGGAGCGGTCGCCGCCGGTGATGCGAATCTTTTTCGACGCCGAGCGACGAGAATGCTCCCGCGACCTTCTCCATCTGATCGAACGACAGCCGCTCGGACGCGCGCAGGGACGGGTAATCGGCATCGAAGACGTCGCGCGGCGTCGGTGATGGGGGGCTTGGCGATGGCGTTCACGATCTCTTCGAGGGTCCGTAGCTGGCGACAAGGGTAGGGCATCGGGCTTCACTCCACTGGCCTCCAAAGCCGGACGATGCCCGCGAACAAGTTGCGCTCAGGATAGTGCACAAGCCTTCCGCCCCGAATGCACAGTCCGCGTCTGATTAAAGCAGTACGTTGCGCGAGCGCGGCCGGCTTGCCGGGCTTAACGCGCTTGCCGCACAGAACGAAGGAAGCTCCGAGCGACGTCAACGCGCTGCGGGTCATGTCGCGCTCGCCGACTGACGCGCCGCCCGACATCACGATCAGGTCGGACTGCGCACGCAATGCGCGCAGGGTCGCCTGGATCGCGCGAGCGCGAGTCTCCTCGCGGCCGTGGTCCGAGGTGCGCTGGTGGCTTCGTCGAGCGCTTCTGCGGGCACTGGCGCGCCGAAGGGTCGCTTGCCGGTGACGCTTCGCACGCGGCGACACTAAGGAAAATGCCTTGCGCACGGTGTCCCGCGCGCAAGGCGTTGTTGACGTAGCGCGGTGGCCGCCTAGTGCTTGACCGGCACCAACTTGCCGCGGAACAGATGGTATTGGTAAAGATTGTAGCCGACCATGATCGGGAAGACGGTGCCGATGCCGAAGAGCATGAAAGTGAGCGTCGCGCTATCCGAGGCGGCGGCGGCAACGGTCAGCTGGCCCGGCACGATGTACGGGAACAGGCTGATGGCGAGCCCCGCGAACGAGATCACGAAGAGCAGCGTCGCCCCCACGAACGGGCCGTGTTCGCCACGCATGTGGATCGCGTAAAGCACATACAGGAACGCCAGCGCAGCGAGCACCGCAAGCGCGATCAGTAGATGGAAGACGCCCTGTTCCTGCCAGCGCGTCACGCCGACCGGGCTCAGCTTCAGCGTCGCGAACGAAACCACGAGGGCGGCGGCCACGGTCGTGAAGACGGAAACGATGGCGTAGCGGCGCGCCGAGCTCTCGAGTCCGCCCGTGGTCTTCTTCACGAGCCAGGTCGCGCCGAGCAGGCAATAGCCGGATACGACGCCGATCGCCGTGACCGCCACGAAGCCGAGGCTCGCGGCGCCCGGCACGAAGCCGGTAAGAATCCTTCCGAGCACGATGCCCTGCGAGACTGCGGCGAGCAGGCTGCCGATGCCGAAAACGCGGTCCCACACGACCTTGCTGGAGTGGGCCGCGTGACGGAACTCGATGGCCGCGCCACGCATGATGAAGCTCGCGATCAGCACCATCACGGGGACGTAGAGATCAGAGAGGATCATCGCATAGGCTGCCGGAAAGGCGCCAAAGAGGGCGCCGCCGAGCACGACGAGCCAGGTTTCGTTGGCGTCCCAGACATGGCCGATGGACTGGACCATGAGGTCGCGGTCGCTCTGGCGGCGCTGCAGCAGCGTAAGCACGCCCACGCCGAGGTCAAAGCCGTCCGTGACGACGTAGAGCACGAACATCAGGCCGATGAGCCCGAACCATGCGTGATTCAACAGGTCCTGGGTTGATGCGGGGGTCATGATGACTTCCTGTAAGGTGAAAGCGAATTGGGGAGAGGGCGCAGATCAATAGTCGACGGCGTGCGCAACGGCCTGGCGTGCGGGCTCGGCCGGCGGCATCAGGTCGAGATCGGGACCTTGACGCAGCCAGCGCCGGGCGAACACGAAGAACGACACGATCAGGATGACGAATAAGGCGCAGAACATGATCATGCTGCCCAAAACGGTGCCGGCCGGAATGGCGGAGGCTGCATGCTCGGTGCGCAGCAGACCGTAGACGAGCCACGGCTGGCGGCCCACTTCGCGCACGATCCAGCCGCATTCGACGGCAATGTACGGCAGCGGGATCGCCAGCACCCAGGCGAGCAGCAGCTTGCGCTGCGCGAGCAGCTTGTCGAGGTGGCGGCCCGACTTGCGCAATGCGTAGAGGGTCCAGAATGCGAGCACCATCAACAGGAAACCGATCCCGGCCATGACGCGAAACGCGTAGTAAAGCAGCGGGATCATCGGCGGCTGATTCTGGACGGGAATGTCTTTCAGGCCCGTAACCTGACCGTGCAGGCTGTGCGTCCCGAGAACGCTCAGCAGGCCGGGCACTTCAAGCGACCAGTCGTTGCGCTGTTTGACGGCATCCGGCCACGCAAGGAGCGACCAGCTCGCACCGGTACCGGGCGCGTTCGTTTCCCAGTGGCCCTCGATCGCGGCGCCCTTGGCTGGCTGCGTTGCGAAGACGTCGACGCCACTCGAATCGCCGAGCCATATCTGCACGGGCGCGACGAATAGCAGCAGCAGCAGGGCGAGCTTGAACGAGCGGGCAAAGAACGCCGGATTGCGACGCTTGAACAGGTAGTACGCCGAGATGCCGGCGATCACGACGAGGCCCGTTTCGAGTGCGGCGACCCACATGTGCGACGCGCCCCAAGGCATGTCCGGGCTGAAGATCGCCTTGAGGTAGTCGGTGACGACGAGCTTGCCGTCCACCACGGTTACGCCGCTCGGCGTTTGCAGCCACGAGTTCGCGACCATGATCCAGAAAGCGGAAAGGGACGAGCCGAACGCGACCATCGCGGTGGCGAACAGGTGCACGCCCTTGGGCACGCGACCCCATCCGAGCATCATGATGCCGATGAAGCCCGCCTCCAGCATGAACGCCAGGGCCCCCTCGAAGCCGAGGATATTGCCGAAGAACTGGCCTGTGTATTGGGAAAACGGTCCCCAGTTCGTGCCGAACTCGAATTCCAGGGGAATGCCGCTCACGACGCCGACGGCGAAGTTCAGCAGCAGCAGCTTGCTCCAGAACCGCGCGTGGCGGTACCAGACGACGTCGCTCGTCTTGACCCAAAGGATTTCGACGACGAGCAGAAAGGCGGACAGGCTGATCGTGAGGATCGGCCAGAGTATGTGGAAGATCGCGGTCAAGGCGAACTGACCGCGGGCCAGATTCAGGGCTTCGATAGACATGGTGATCACCAGGTGATTAGAGAACAGAAACGCGCGCGACTCGACCCGACAGTGGGAATCAGAACGCAGGCAGCAGGGGCGGCTCGGACGAACGGTGCAGCAACACCGGAATCGACTTCGAGGTCGGGGTGTTGCAGACGTCGCCCACGCTCGACAGCGGGACGAGCGGATTCGTCTCCGGGTAGTACGCCCCGATGCAGCCGCGCGGAATGTCGTATTCGACGAGGCGGAAGTGGTCCGCACGGCGTTCGATGCCGTCGTCCCAGACCGTGGTCATGTCGACCCAGTCGCCGTTCTTCAAACCGAGCATGCCTATGTCGGTCGGATTGATGAAAACGACGCGTCGCTGGCCGAAGACGCCGCGATAGCGATCGTCGAGCGCGTAGACCGTCGTGTTGTACTGGTCGTGGGAGCGCGTGGTCATCAGCGTCATCAGGCGTTCGCCGTGAATCGCCTTTGCACGGGCGATCGGCGTGTCCTGCTGCACGGCGTGCACGACGAAGTTCGCCTTGCCGGTCGAGGTCTTCCAGTCGCGCTCGCGCGCGGCCACGCGCAGATGGAAGCCGCCCGGGTGCTGGATGCGCTCGTTGTACCGGTCAAAGCCCTCGATGGCCTGCTCGATGGCGTCGCGGATCTTCGCGTAGTCGCGGACGTACGCGAGCCAGTCCACCTTCTCGTCGCCGAGCGTGGCGTGCGCGATGTTCGCGACGATTGCCGTTTCGGACATCAGGTTCGGCGAGGCGGGCTTGTTCATGCCATACGATATGTGCACCATGCTCATCGAGTCTTCGACCGTGACCCCCTGAGCGATGCCGTTCTGCACATCTATCTCGGTGCGGCCGAGCGTGGGCAGGATCAGCGCATTGGCACCGTGCACAAGATGGCTGCGGTTGAGCTTGGTCGTGATGTGGACCGTGAGGTCGCAGGAACGCAGGCCGTCGAAGGTGCGACGGGTGTCCGGGGTCGCCATGGCGAAGTTGCCGCCCAGCCCCATGAACACCTTCACTTTGCCTTCGATCATGTGCTCGACCGTCTCGACGACGTCGAGACCATGCTCGCGCGGTGGATCGAAGTCGAACACCTTGCCCAGCCGGTCAAGGAAGGCCTGCGTGGGCTTGTCCTCGATGCCCACGGTCCGGTTGCCCTGCACGTTCGAGTGGCCGCGCACGGGACACAGGCCGGCGCCCTCGCGGCCGATATTGCCGCGCATCATCAGCAGGTTTGAGAGCATGTGCACGGTCTGCACCGAATGCTTGTGCTGCGTAATGCCCATGCCCCAGGTGGCGATCACGCGCTTGCCGTTGGCATAGATGCGCGCGAGACCTTCGACGTCTTCGCGGGCGACGCCGGACTGCGCTTCGAGAAGCGGCCAGCTCTCGCTGCGCAGGTCGTCGGCGAACGCGCTGAAGCCGAGAGTGTGCTGGTTGATGAAGTCGAGATCGAGCACGCGTTCCGTGCTGTTTTCAATCGCCTTGTCGTCGAGCTCGATGAGATGCTTGGCCACGCCCTTGATGAGCGCGAAGTCTCCGCCCAGTTTCGGCTGGATGAACGTCGAGGCGATCTTCGTACTGCTGAAGGTCAGCATTTCGACCGGGTGCTGCGGGCTCGCGAAGCGTTCGAGACCGCGTTCGCGCAACGGATTCACCGATACAATTGTGGCGCCGCGGCGCGACGCTTCACGCAGTTCGCCCAGCATGCGCGGATGGTTCGTGGCCGGGTTTTGCCCGAAGACGATAATGGTGTCCGCCAGTTCGAAGTCGTCGAGCGTGACCGTGCCCTTGCCTACGCCCACCGTCGTCGGCAGGCCGCGGCTGGTTGCTTCGTGGCACATATTCGAGCAGTCGGGGAAGTTGTTCGTGCCGTACATGCGCACGAACAGCTGATAGAGGAACGCGGCCTCGTTGCTCGCGCGTCCCGACGTGTAGAACGCGGCTTCGTCCGGCGAATCCAGCTGGTTGAGATGCCTTGCAATGAGCGCGAAGGCGTCGTCCCAGGCTATGGGCCGGTAGCGGTCCGTGCGGGCGTCGTACACCATCGGGTCGGTGAGCCGGCCATGCTGCTCGAGTTCGTAATCGGTCTGCTTCATGAGCGATTCGACCGTGTTCGCCTCGAAAGTCGCCGGTGTGACGCGCTTGGTCGTGGCTTCGGCCGCGACGGCCTTCACGCCGTTCTCGCAGAATTCGAATGTCGACGCGTGCTGGCGATCGGGCCATGCGCAGCCGGGGCAATCGAAGCCGTCCGGCTGGTTCTGCTTGAACAGGGTACGATAGTTGCTGCCGGCAACGCGCTCCTTGATCAGATTGATGGCGACATACTTCAGTGCGCCCCAGCCGGCGGCGGGGTGGTGATACGCCTCGATTTTGCCTTTTTGCTTTGCCTTGTCCATGCCCTTGGCTCCGTTGACTTCGCGCGGACCCCGGTCTTTTTTCGACAGAGCCGCATACTGCGATTGATTGGCGTAAGCGTAAAAGCAAAGGCCGCGTTCACGAGTGCACAGAATCCCCCGACTTGCTCGAGTACAGTTCGTCGAGTGGCAGCACAGTCGAAGCGCTGTGCTGCGTGCGGCGTTCAGGGGGAAGGACTGTGAACCTTTATGAAAGGCTCGCCGACGACATCGAAAATCTGATTCGTAAAGGCGTGTATCGGCCCGGCGACCGGGTGCCATCCGTTCGACAGGCGAGCCAGCAGCACCGCATCAGCATCACGACGGTGATTCGCGCGTATCTGCTGCTGGAAAGCCGGGGAATGCTGGAAAGCCGCCCCCAGTCAGGCTACTTTGTGAGCCTGCGCGCGCAAGAAGGCGACCGCTCCGCGCACGGGTTGTGTCCGACACGACCGATTGCAGTGTCTGCTTCCGTCGACGTGAGCCGGCTCGTGCTCTCGACGCTGCGCTCGATCAGTGTCGACCGCGCCGTGCCGCTCGGCTCGCCCTATCCCGATCCCGAGCTCTTTCCGTTCGAGAAGCTCAATCGCTATGCGTGGGCGGTCGGCCGCAACAAGGCGCTGTGGGGAGTGACGAATGGCTTGCCGCCCGGCAGCCCTGACCTCCTGCGGCAAATTGCCCGGCGCTACCTCGAGAACGGCATGACCGTCGATCCGAACGAGATCATCGTGACGGTAGGCGCAACGGAGGCCATCAATCTGTGCCTGCAGGCCGTCGCCAAGGCGGGCGACGTCATTGCGGTCGAATCACCGACCTTCTACGCGATGCTCCACGCCATCGAGCGTTCGGGCATGAAGGCGATCGAGGTGGCGACGCACCCGGAGTACGGCATCGACATCGACGAGCTCGCGCGGATCATCGACTCGCAGCCGATTGCCGCCTGCATGGTGATGCCGAACTTCCAGAATCCCCTCGGTTTTCAGATGCCGGACGAGCGCAAGCGCGCGCTCGTGGAACTGCTTGCCGGCGCGGACGTTCCGATCATTGAAAACGGCGTCTGCAACGAGCTGTACTTCGGCAAATCGCATCCGAGCACGCTGAAGTCGTTTGACAAAAAAGGAACGGTGCTGCACTGCGCGTCATTTTCGAAGAGTCTCACGGCGGCTTACCGCATCGGCTGGGCGCTGCCCGGCCGCTATCGCGATCAGGTAGAGAAGCTGAAATTCCTGAACACGCTGACTACCCCGGTCATTCCACAACTGGCGATTGCGGAATATCTCGAGCGCGACGGCTATGAGCATCACTTGCGGCGCGTGCGCAGGAACTACGCGCAGCAGGCCAGTCTGATGAGAGCGATGGTCACGCGCTTCTTTCCTGCCGGCACGCGCATATCGAGCCCGGCGGGAGGCTACGTGCTGTGGGTCGAGCTACCTTCGAAGGTCGACTCGATGATGCTCTACAAGCTTTTGCTCGAAAAGCGCATCACGATCGGCCCCGGCTACATGTTCTCGGTATCGGACAGCTACCGGAATTTCATCCGCCTCAACTACAGCAGCCCGTGGTCGACCGAAATCGAGCAGGCTGTCATTACGGTCGGCAAGCTGGCGACGGCGTGCGCGCGCTGAAGCAGGCTGCCAGGCACGCTAAGGCCTCTGAAAGCGGCGAGTCTCGTCGGCTTTATCATCGCACCGGAGAAAAGGGGAGCGGGTTCGCCACACCGACCGGGCGGACATGCCCAATCGTTCGAAGCACACCGCGGCGCGTGGCACGCTGGTTTCGCCATCAAAGGGCTAGACATGAGATGTTCTCCGGATCTGGACGTTAGCTAAGCTCGTAGCACGGGCCGGGCTGGATCGCGGGCGGCACTTCCTCGTCGGTCAGTTCGAGCACGGCGCGTTCGATGTTGCGCGTCATGGCATCGAGTGCCAGGCTGTTCGGCGCGAGGCCGAAGGGGTCCGCGATTTCGCTCGCGATGGCTTCCAGCGCGAGCAAGGTGTAGGACACGAATACGCAGATGAGCGGCGTCGCAAAGCCAATTGAGTCGATGAGACCGAAGGGGAGCAGGGCACAGTAGGCGTAGACGGTTCGATGGAGCAGAACGCCGTAGGCGAAGGGAATCGGGGTCGCGTGGATCCGCTCGCATCCGCCGACGGCCGCGCCGAGTTCGTCGAGCGGCCTGTCGAGCATCCAGAGATGCATGTCGGCCAGCACGCCCGCGCGATTGAGCGCGGCGAGACGCTTACGCGCTTCGTCGAGCAGCAGCATCGGCGTGAAGAGGCGACCGCGAAGCTCCGCGGCCTGTGCGGTGCCGAGCAGCTTCGCAAGGTCGGCCGACGGGTCCGAGTGACGGAGTTGATGCTTGAGCGCATAGGCGAATGCGATCAAGAGGCGAACGAAAGCGGCGTTGTCGAACAGGGCGCTGTCGCCGGGCAGGTAGCGGCGGACCTGCGAGGTGAGCGTACGCGCGGCGATGAGCACGTTGCCCCAAAGGCGGCGTGCTTCCCAATAGCGCTCATAGCTGGCGCTGTTGCGAAACGCTAGAAAGATCGTCAACGCGACGCCGCACAGCGTGAAGGGCGTCGTATTCAACGGAACCTTTTCGCCGAAGATCCGGCCGTGCGTGCACATGGCCAGCACGCTCACGAGTGTCATCAGCGCCAGTTGGGGAAGGATTGCCTTAAGGACAGATCCTTGCCACACAAAGAGCATGCGAAACCAGTTGGGCGCCGGGCGGACGATCATGACGGAGATAACGTGTGGGCAGTCAAAAGGGGCGTTTCACTCTCTGTGAGAGCGTGAATCACGGTGCAGGACGTGTTTGCCTGCTGCTCGCGGGTGCATAGCAGGAGATTAAATGCGATCGGCTGCAGGCTTGAGATACATTTTGGCGGCTTCGTCAGGGGTACAGTTCCGATAGTTGTATGTGCCTCCAGAGGCATCCTGGCAATCGTCAGCGGTTCTTCAGCCTGGCGCTATTGGTATCGTTTTTCCATGGCAACACCTTATACAAGTGAAGGTGTTGCATTTCAACTTTGAGAACGCGCAGCCTTTGCCGCTTGTCGCCATTCTTCAAGGAAAAACTGGAAGCCGCCCAGTTGCTGCGCGAGGTAGCCGCCCGTGGCCATCGATTCCGGTGCGCGACGATCTCCGGTAGGTGGGTACTCGTCAGAAAAATTGGCTGTACGAAACACGATGTCCCAGATCGGAAACACAGCGCCGTAATTGCAGGAGTTTCGCCCCGCCGCCCGCAGGCCGTGATGCAGCCTGTGAAAGCGCGGCGAGACGATCAACCGGTCGCCGAGCCAGCCGAACGAAAGCTTGATATTCGCATGGCTCAGGCTTTCGATGAAGCGCAAGATCAGGAACAGCAGCGGAAATTGCAGCGGGGGAATGCCGATCGCTAAACCAACGGCGCCGAACCACACGCCAGCGACCAGTTCATCGAGCACATGGTTTCGGTCATCCGACCAGAAACTCATCTGCCGCTGCGCATGGTGCAATGCATGAAGTGCGTAAGCGCTGCGCGATGAATGGGACAGGCGGTGACGCCAATAGTCGGTACAGTCGAGTATCAACGCATACGCAATGAAGGTGATGACCGGATGCCCGAGAAGCGGCGGTATGAGCGTCTCGAGCGTCGGCGGTATGTAGCCGTGCGCGATCACAAAACCGTACACCCATACCTGTACCTGGTAAAACAGCAGGAAACTAAAGACGGGCAATACGCCGACCCGGTTGAAAATCGTATAGAACGCGTCGATCAGCACGGCTGTCCGGTTTTCCCAGCGCTCGATCGGAAAGAACACTTCGAGCGGCCAGCACACAGCGTACGTGACGATCACCGCGAACAGGCCGTAGACGCCGACAAGCGCCCAGTCGAACGACAACTCCTCCCACTCCATCCAGCCGAAGTGATACAGCACCGGCAGAATGAGATGCGTGTCGATTTCACCAGCCAGCATACTGAACCACCTGTCGAGAAATACAAGCATGATGCGCCCTACAAGTTTTCAGCTGTAACGAAACCAGGCCGGCTCATTTGAGTGCTGAGAAAGATGCCGTGCGGCGAGCGCCCCACGTCGATGGTTTCGTAGTTGCCACTGGCCGGATCGAGCACGGCGACCTGTTCACGGAAACGCAGCGTGACCCATAGTTTGCCGTCGGGTGCAACGCTGATGTCGTCTGGCCCCCCAGCGTGAAGCGGATACGTGCGAAGCAACTCAAGCGTGACGGCGTCGAGCGCCGCCAGCGAGCCTCCGACACGGTTCGTGACGTAAAGCGTCCTGCGGTCCGGCGTGAGGAAGACATTGTGTGGACCGACACCGGTTTTGACCCGCCGCAGCACGTCACCCGTTACTGGGTCGACTTCCGCCACATGGTCGCTGCCCATCACGCAGACCAGCACCTTGCCGTTGTGCCAAAGCACGCCAGCGGGCGTTGAGCCGAGTTCCGACTTCCAGCGGATCGTCATGTTCGTCAGGTCGAACGACACGAGCGTGCCAGACTCCTGCATCGAATTGAAGCTCCACCGCGAGTCCGGCGAGAAGCCCAGATGGCTTGGCATCTCGCCGGGCGAGAAGCGCTTGACCAGCGTCAGGTCATCGGACCGGTACACGTCGACGTAGTTGATCCGCAGTGCGTTGATGACGAGGTAACGTTGATCGGGTGTAAAGCCGAGCTGATAGGGGTCGGCAATGACCTTGTGGCCAAGCGACGTGCCGTTGCGCGGGTCGACTATGAACAGCGCGTTGCCGCTGGCGTCGGCGATATAGAGCTTGCTTCTGTCCGGTGAAAGGGTCCAGTGGCTGGGCTCACGCATTGTCGGCAAGGTTCGGACGACTCTGCGCGACGCCATGTCGATGACCGAGACGCTTGCTTCGCCGGAGTTCATCACAATCGCGATAGAGGGGGAGGCCGCATTGGCGAGGCTTGAACGAAGGGCCAGAAATGGCGACAGGCCGAGGCCCAGCGGAACGGCGAGGCCACCGCCAAGCAGCGCGCGACGGGAAAGCTTCATGGAATCGGGCATTTCGGAATTAGATTGCGCAATGATGCTCAAAGCTCAACGAGTGCAAAGTCTTCCTTTCCGACTCACGGGGGACAACGCCAATCTCCGGGAATGTCTGCGAGCCGCCTGCAAGGCGCTATTCCGTGTTCGGGCGAATCCGCCGCTTCGTCGTATATCCAAACGCAGACGATGGATAAAGAGGCGACAACGGAGCCGCTTCAGTTCTTTCTTCCGAAGCAGGCCTCCGCGGCTTCAGTCGGCGACAGGCCGGCGTGGTAGTAACCCTGGAGACGCTTTATGACCTTCTCATCGGGCTGATACGCCGGCCGTACAAAATTCGCCGCGATGGCCTTGTCGTACCAAGCGCAGGTCCATACCTGTAACTCTCGAAGGTGTTCGACAGTTAGATGTTCAGATTCATCGAGCATTCTTAACTCCTCTCACTCCAGACTTGCTCGGCGTTGGATGGCCCGCAGATTCCTGGACCGCAGTGCACTGCGGGGAAACGCTCATCGCCGGACGCGTGGCCTCAGGTGGGAACACGTGCCACGTACCGTCCTCGTGGCGGAAGAAAAATATTGCAAGCGAAGCGGCCGGTCGCGAGGCCTCGACACACGCATAACGTCCGCGGCTCGGGGGCGTGCGATTGCTGAATCGGGTTAAACGAACCGGACTCGCCGGAGTCGGTCCGAACCATTTTTCGATCAACGAACGCAACGAATACTCGGTCGTATCCATCAGCCTCCCCCTCAAACTTGTTTCCGGCAATCCTGCCGGGGTCAGTCGAATTCGCCATCGAGCAGCTCGCGCCATGGAATACTCGGTCATTTCGTACCACCGGACACCATTGCACGCACGTAACTCGCCCGGTCTCGGGGAGCGGGCGAATCAGCGGTGCTGCGTACTCACTTGCAGACTAGCTGCCGCAAGCATGGTGCGGAAGGACCTAATCGGGAATTCTGCTTTGCGCAGAGGGGCATGCGGCAGTAGTGGCGCATGCGCATCTGGCGATGCGTGCGCCGGGCATCGGGAGTCGCGTTTGTCCGGGCCTCACTGTGCTTGCAGTGGATCGTTGGGGTGTCGCGGCGGTCATGCTGCTCGCGGAGATTGACCTGGGGGCGGAGCCTGTCAACCCGCATGGGTCACCGCCGGGCCGTTCAGCTTTCCCAGTAGCCTTCCTGACCGAATATCGCTGCGTAGAAGTCGAGAAACGCCCGTACCTTTGATGACACAGTCTTTTTGGGGGGATAAACGCCCCATACCGCAGGCGCCGCGTGCGTAGGTTGCGCTTCCCACTCAGGAAGGATCTGCACCAGCTTGCCTTTCCGGAAAGCGGGGCCGATGGCCCAGGTGGGTAGCAGGGCTATGCCGCGGCCGGCAATGGCGAGATCCAGTACCGCTTCGGTATCGTTGATACGCAAGCGGCTCTGGAGTCGTACAGATACTTCTTGAGGAACCGTGCGATGCGTGCGGTTGACGAAATACCATGTGTCGTCTGTCGACAGGGGCATGCGTAGCGTCGTGTGGCTTGCAAGTTCCTCCGGAGACGCTGGGGTGCCGTGCTGTGCCAGATAGGCCGGGCTCGAACATACAATCCTTCGATGTACTGCCAGTTGCCGCGCCATCAACTGCGAATCCGGCAGAACACCAATTCTGATGGCGAGATCGATGCCCGAATCAATGATGTTCAGGACGTCGTCGGTGACGACCGCATCGATATCGATTTTGGGGTAGCGATCCATGAAATCCGGCAGATGGCGTATCACATGTCTGCGCCCAAATGATGTCGGCATCGTAACGCGCAGGAGCCCGCGCGGGGACGTATTGAGTGATGCTGTGATTTCGCGTGCTTCGTCCAGGCTCTTGATGACGATGAGCGCGTGTTCCCTGAAGACCCGTCCCCCTTCGGTGGTCACCAGGCCTCGCGTCGATCGATTGAAAAGCGCGATTCCCAGATCCCGTTCCAGTTCGTTGATATAGCGCGAAACGGTAGACGTCTTAATCCCAACTTTATCTGCCGCCTTGCTGAAACTTCCGAGCTCCGCCGCATGAAGAAAAGCGCGTATTGCAGAGAAGTAGTCCATGGTCCGCTTCCGGGATAGCTAGTCGAGGTTGTTGCCCAATGCCTGCCGCACTCTCGAGCCATGCATGCAGCTCGGGCAATCGCCTGGGGGGCTGAATATTCTACTGTACCGGGCGTGAGCTGATGGTACGAATGGCAACGCGCTCTGAACACATGGACGCGGGTTGCCTGTTTTGAGCTCCACGCAAGGTTTAAGTCGCGAGCTGCAACGGGAATGACAGGGCCTGGCACCCTTGTCGGAGAAGCAACCGAAGGACTGATGTATCCGCTAGGTTGCCGGCTCGCCTTCGCGCTCTTTCACGACGATGGTGCGCCGCAGCGTCCACAGTTCCATTAACTGGCGCAGCAATTCATACTCGATGGGACGCAGCCGAATGTCACGTGGAATACCTGGTGGCGCGTCGGTGCTCGTGTGTGCCTGTGCGTGGATCTTGTCGATAGCGGTGCAGACAACATCGCGGAACGGCGCACTTCCTCCCGCCGGAATTGGCGAGTCCCGGACAACGGCTGCCGTTCCCAAAATCCGCCGCAGCAGCGAGAGCGTCGCAACGGTCTTGCGTCGCTGAGGCGTGCGGCTTGGCCAACTGCGCCGATAAATCTCCTCGGCGTGCGTGCTTGCGAGGCCCGCGGCGCGCCGTAGCGACTCGATCTCACCGTCGCATCGATGCGAAATTCCTGCCGCAGCGGCCAGATACGCGAGGTTGGTTTCGACCGCGCGCTCAACGGCGTCGCCGAGACTTTCGCCACCTTTCGCTGACCAGACGATCCAGGTAGCTAGCACTGCGGCCAGACAGCCGAGCAGGTTGTTTCCGAGTCGGTCGAGTGCGTACATGAACTCGTTCGCCGGCTTGGCGAAATCGGCGACCAGCACGAACGACGGGGTAAGGAACACGACATACAAGCTATAGCTGACGCGCCGTAGTCCCATCGTAAGGCACACCAGCGGGAAGACGACCAACGAGATCGCGAGTGGGCTGTGAATAATTAGCCCGATTACCGCGGCGAGCGCGGCGCCAGCCGCACTTCCGGCCGCGCGTTCCAGGCTTCTGGACAGCGTCGTGCCGCTAGCGGGTTGCAGCACGAACAGTGTCGCCATGGTTGCCCAATAACCAAACGGAATGTGAAAGCTTCGCACGACGACGAACGCGGACGTCGTCGCCAGGCAAAGCCGCGCTGCGTGGCGCAGGCCGGGCGAACCAGGCCGCAGGTTCGCCCGCAGCGTTTTGAGCGCGTTGCGAGTGGTGCCGAGCGTCGCGCGCCACCAGTCCTGTTCCGTTGCTGCGGGCGGATAGCGTTGCGCGTTGACTGACAAAAGGCGGATGGAGAGCGAATGATCCATGGCCTGTTCGAGTCGCCGGGCGATTGTTGGCAGGCGCGCGCGCAGTTCATATGGGAACGGCGAAAGCGGCTTTTCAAGGATCAACGCGATGCGGGCAAGCACTTCTGCGAGCATGCCGAGACAGCGTGCGAGCCGTACCGCGCGGTCTCGCCCAAGGCGGCACGGAGCGTTTCCGGGAATCAACGCATTGTCGGCCGCCGTTGAGACGACGATCAGGGTGACGAGGATCTGGTCGGCGTCGTCGAGGGCGAGTTGCAGATCGCCGAACAGCTGGCGTCCTTCTACGCGCGACTGGGGCAAACTGATCAGCGCTTTGCGTGCGGCTTCCAGCGACTGCCGGACCATTGCACGAAATTCGGTCGCGTGCCGCGTCCAATCGGCGCGCGTGGCGGCGGGATCAGTGGCCAGCGAGGCAATATCGCGTGCCGAATCGGACAGACGCTGATACACGAGCCGGACGGCATAACGGCTTGGTCCGAACGGGTGAATGCGCCAGATGCTAAAGCTGAGGACGGTCGCCACGAGGCAACCGCTCAGGTAGATGCCGAGTAGCGGTGCACCGCCGCCGATGCTGTGCATCGGACTATCCACCATGACGATGCAGGTGGTCGCCGTCACGAGCGCGAGCTGGTAGGCGGCGGGCGACCAGATGGAGGCAAGCCCGGCGCAGAACGAGACGGCTAGCACCGCGGCGCAGGCCGCGAATGCGCCCGCGCCTGAGGCAAGCGCTGTCAGGCCGCCACACACGGTGGAGAGCACGGCGAATCCCATCATCGACGCGAAGCGGCGGCGCGACGAACCAGCCGCATCGGCGAGGCACGTCCAGAACGCGCCGATCGCGGCCCAGGAGAACAGAGGGTTATGCAAAATCTGTCCGACGAGCAGCATCGCGGTCGACGCGCTAGCTGCCCGGAGGCCCTCGGACAGGCTCGCTTCCTCGATGGCGAAAGAAACCATCCACGCGGGGCGCTGACGCGCGAGGTTGCGAAAGAAGGCCTGCTTTCGATGCGGCAGGCGACGAAAGATGGAAAAGATCACGCGACGCTCCTCTTCAACTGATGGCGACGCGCATACGTCGTGGCAAATACAAGGCGAGCGTTCCAGATGCCGCGGGTGTCAGGCCTAACGGATGACAACGGCTATGTGTTCTCGGCCAACCGATGCGCGTTTATCGCGAGGTTTCAATTTTGCGGGAATAGCAGGGCCGAAGTTATCCCCTTTTTGCAAAGGTGATTCTTGGTGCGCGCGATTCTAGCCACGAAAATTTGCTCCTATAGTGACATCAACTTGTTGCGCAACGCCCTATCTCACGCGCATAAGTGTGCCGTTCTTCACTAGTCCACTTTCTGGAGGTATTCCATGCTGGACAAAACCCTGGCTTCATTTCTTGACCTCAATGACGAAGTGACGCAAGACGCTCAATACTTCGAATACACTTCGTCGGCCAATCCGATCGGCGCGAAGCTGATTTCGCGAGTTCCGTATCGTTCTTTCCTGACTTCGCTTTACGACAGTGGTCCGACGCGTGTAGTGCCGCTTGACCTGTCTGCTGAACTGCGTTGCGACGGCCCCGCTACCGGTCCTGGGCTGATCGCCAGCTTCGTGCGTATCCTCGCAGGCGAGAAGGTTTCATTGAACCCGAACGCGACTTCGCAGGTTTTTTACGTTCTGGAAGGCTCGGGCGCCGTAGCGCATCCACAGACTTCATTCCAGTTCGCCAAGGGTGATTTTTTTGCGCTTCCCGGTGGCGCGGAAGCGGTGCTGACGGCCGACTCGACCGCGCGGCTCTACTACGTCAACGATGCGCCGTTGCTCGCCTATCTGGGCGTGGACGTCGGGCAAGCGCGCTTTTCGCCGACGCTTTACCCCGCACTCCGCGCGGAAGAGGAACTGCTGAAGGTCGCTGGAGCACCGGGCGCTGGTCAGCGCAGTCGCGTCAGCATTCTGCTTGGCAACGCGAAATTTCCGCAGACTCGCACGGTGACCCACACCATGTGGGCAATGTTTGGCGTTATTGCGCCGAACACGACGCAAAAGCCACACCGCCACCAGTCGATCGCGCTCGACTTCATTTCGGAGTGCAAGCCCGGTTGCTATACGCTTGTCGGAACCGAACTGGATGAGCAGGGCAACATCGTCAACCCGGAGCGCGTCGAATGGGAACCAGGCATGGCTTTCGTCACGCCGCCGGGCTACTGGCACGCACACTTCAATGAGTCGGGGGCAAACGGCTACGTGATCCCAATCCAGGACGCGGGTCTTCAGACGTATCTGCGTTCGCTGGATATCCAGTTCGCACACTGATTGCGCGCCGGGTGCTTTGCTCCGCGTTGCGTGTCTGCGTCTTGACGGAACATGGCGGTCAGAGTTTCGTTGCAACTGACGCAGCGCACGCGGTCTCTGGATTCGAGGTGTCACGGCACGCAATGTGCCGTTCGCAGCACTTGGTCACCGCAAGGCATCCGCAACAACCGACGGCAAGAGGGGGCTAACCAGCCCAAAGTTTGGCGGAGACCAAAAGTCTCCGCCTTTCTGCGGTACCCGCGTGTCGTCGAACAATCGCAAGGCCGTGCCTATGCTGTGAAGCCAACCCCTCGTAATTCAAGATTCCAGAGATGAACTGCGCCATATGGTCTGACCGTAAGACTCTCCGGCAACCGCCAGCTAGACACCATTGTCGCACCCGAGCTGTTTCTCACGCCGTGCTAATTCGACAACGGCTCTGGATGCGCCGCTTCGGTTACGGGCTCGTCCGGTTGTACGTTGAGCACGCGCATCGCTGCCTGCGCAATCTCGGCGAATACAGGTCCTGAGACGTCACCGCCGTAGTGCTTCGCGCCTTTTGGCTTGTCGACCGAAACAGCAATCACGACCCTCGGGTTTCTGATCGGAATAACCCCCACGAACGATGCGCGGTAGGCGTTCCTCTGATATCCGTGGCGGGTGGCGGTATAGGCCGTTCCTGTCTTTCCCCCGACACTGTATCCAGGGACTTCGGCCTGAGGAGCAGTACCGCCTTTCGCCACCACACTCTCCAGTATTACCCTGACTTCATCCGTTGTGTGCTCGGTGAAAATCCGCGTACCTTTGACGGACGCTTCGTCCGTTTTGTACAGCGAGAGCGGCACGAGCCTGCCGTTGTTTGCGAAGACCGTGTAGGCGTGTGCGAGCTGGATTAGCGATACGGACACGCCGTATCCGTAGGACATCGTCGCCTGCTCGATGCGATGCCACTTTCGCCACGGTCTCACGATGCCGACACCAGCGCCGGGGAAACTGAGGTCTGGGGCGTGCCCGAATCCGAGGGCAGTGTACATCTTCCACATTTCCTCGGGCTTCATCGTTAGGGCTATCTTTGTTGCGCCGATATTGCTTGACTTCTGTATAACCCCAGCAACAGTTAAAGTGCCGAAATTTGCATCGTCCGTGATGGTGGCTCCGTCCAAGGAAAACGTTCGGTTCGTCTCCACGAGCGAATCAGGCGAAACCCGGCGCAGGTCGAGAGCGAGTGAGACCGTAAACGGTTTCATTATCGAACCAGGTTCGAATACATCGGTCACCACACGGTTACGCAACGCAGGCCCTCGTAGCAAGGAACGATCGTTCGGGTCGTAGCTCGGATAATTTGCGAGAGCCAGAATCTCGCCGGTATGGCCATCGACGACAACTGCGGAGCCGGCCTGCGCGTTGCTATTGATGACGGCTGAGCGCAGCGCGTTGAAGGCGCTGTACTGGATACTGCCGTTCAGGGCAAGCTGGACGTCGACGCCGGGACGTGCAGCATTCACGTTCCCCAGATCTTCGACGACGTGTCCCACTCGATCGCGAATGACCAGCTTGGTGCCGTCCACGGCCCCAAGCTTCGCGTCCTGGGCAAGCTCTACGCCGTCTTCACCTGCACCCGTGATGCCGTTAAAGCCGACCAGTTGTGCGGTGACTTCCTCTTCAGGGTATAGACGCTTGTACTCCGTAGTCTGGTAGATTCCCGGGATCCCCAGAGACTTGATTTTGTCAGCCTCGCCAAGCGGCACCTGATGCTTCAGGTAGACGAATGTTTTGTCCCTGTCGAATTGTTCGGTGATCTGCTGCGCCGGCATGTCGAGTAGCCGCGACAGCATCGCAAGTTTGCCGGGTTCAAGGTCTTCGGGAATTTCCTTAGGGTCGACCCAGATGGACTTCACGAGAACATTTGTAGCCAGCACCATCCCGTTCGTGTCTATTATCTTTCCGCGCTCAGCAGGAACGTCGATGATGTGTTCAACTCGCGAGGCGCCTTCCTTTTCATAGAACTTGCGGTCGATGACCTGAATCCAGAAGGCACGGGCCGCGCAGGACGCAAACGCAATCGACATGAATATCATCACTAGCGTCGACCGTCCGCGGGAAACGTTTGCCTTTACGAGTGGTGTTTGATTGAAAGTGACGTTTCGCGGCATCTAATAACTAGTGAGTGTGATTTCCGAAACGATCGACGATCCGCCGACACATCGGGAATTTCTTTGCTTGTGCTGTCGAAAGACGGGTTCGGCAAAGAAGCGAGCGGGTGTGAGGAGTCAGAAGAATAGAAAGTCCGGAACCTACGGGGTTGGACGCGACAATACGTTGCTCGAATTGGGCATGTGGTTAGCGCTGCCACAGGCAGTGCGAAACTACGCTGATACCTGCGGGCTGCGCGAAACGATGAGCGGCGGGATCGAGAGAAAAACGATCCCGAGCGCGGATATAAGTAGGTTCATTTTCCCGGCCACGCTATAGGAGGTCACACCTGCGACGCCACCCACGCAAAACGCTGCCATCGTCAGCACTTTGGCTTTCAGTTCGTGGAAGTGCTCAGCCCGATCAGGCAGCTTATTCCTCTGAAGTGCATGAGCGAAGATAAGGCCGAGTTTCACTCCGATATCGGTCGATGTGCCCGAAAAATGAGTGGTGCGCACCCGGAAATTGGAAACCACGGCGGCGGTCGCGTTCTGGCAACCCATGAGAAAACTCAATCCGAAAACGAGCACCAGGCCGCTTGCGGTGTGAACCTTCACGTCTATAACTGCGAGAACCACAAGCGAGACGGCTTCCGCCATGAAGATGATCGCGCACGCGTGCGCCCGGTTACCTGCACCGCGAAACTCGAGAAGAAGCGCAGAAAGCATCGCTCCCACAATGAAGAGCACGATGATCACGAGGAGTGAGAGCCCCGAACGCGGGTCCCCTGTGGCGATCCTGTCTGCCAATGACGTCACATTGCCAGTCATGTTGCCTGAGAAAATACCCGCGACGCAAAAGCCCGTCGCATTGAGAAAGCCGGCGACCGCCGCGAGCGACCAGGCCAAACGCAGTTCGTGACGTGACGACAGGACGGTCTGGTCTAGAGGCATTTGCTGGAGATCCCTGTTTCTGGCGTGGTGACGCATCGAACCGCGATGCTCGAACGAGACCAGGTGTTTTCCGCCTTGGTTTGTGTTCATGCGCATCAAGCATGACAGCGGACACGCAAAGGATACCGATGTGACTCACGTCACAAGAAGCTCTCTGCCGGGAAATCAGATTTGCGGGAAAGGGCCCACCTCGACGGCCCGACTGTAGAAGTGCATGCAGGTCATTAGGCCATCAAACATGGCGGCGTGGGTTTTGTGACATGGCGCTTGGGGAGGCAGAACACGTTGCGGCTTCCATGCCCGTCGCCAGCGTCGTGTGTGATAGGGGAACTGCTGCAGTCGCATGTGGTTGGGAGGATCTCGACTGGACAGCATTGGTACACTCGCCGAATTTGGCGCCGGTACTTAAGCTTTAGCATCCTTGCGCATACTTCAGCGGATGCTTTTCGGCGGTCCTCGGGCCAGTGAGTCGGAAAACGCTCTTCCTAGCGGGAAGCATTTTCCCGGATAAAGCCAAGATGGGTGACTAGCGCGTTGCGTGCGGCAATTGGGTCGTGACGCTCAATAGCGTCGTAGATATGCCGATGCTGTTCCATCAGATGCGACAAGTCTGCGTCTCTTTTCTCGAATGTTGAGTAGGTTTCTTCAATCGATTTCTGTACGAGGTTGTACAGACCGTGCATCACATGAACGAGGACGATGTTATGAGTATCGTCTGGCACAGACATTTTTAAGCCGAGATTATAGAGATAAATTCCAAATACGTAATGTGCATGGGCAGAATTTTTATTAAGAGCAATAGCCTCGCTATAAATATTTCTTAATTGTAGTTCGTCGCAGCGAGAAATATCACTCTGGCACTCTTTCTCAAGAATTCCGGCGAGGTTGGTCAGTGACGTCGATGTATTCGCTGTACGATAGTATTTTATTGCCGAACTAAGTTCACCTCGATGCTCTGCAATATATCCCTTTAAATTCCACGCAGCACGAACCTTTGGACTATTTGGTGGATATACAGAGAGTATCTCATCCACTCGATCTTCGGCTTGGTCGAATTTGTTATCCATAATAAGCGCCGTTGCCGCAAGATATAAATTGATTTCTTCCATTACTTTTATGGAAAACTCGCGCATCACGCGGTCGAGTTCGCCATTTAAATTACTTTCATTTATAGTCGCACGCGATAGGGATTTTCCGTTCAGCCTGAGCGTCACGGTGAACGAAGTGCTCGCTTGGTCGTTAGTAACAATTTCGCCGCTAATGGAACGATGCCATTCATCAGGAAACCAAGTGCTCGCCAACTCTACGAATTTTTGGATCGATATGCTGGTGCCTGGAACAGTTATGTCAGGTAGTTCACCAGGCGGTTGTTGAAGTTTATATGAAGCGTCTTCGGCGATCTTCTCAATACTATCCCGCAATCGTTCAGAGACAGCAGTCGACGAGAGCCCTCTGTCCGAAAGCGTCTTTGGCACGAGTATCGTATTAATTGTGAGTCCGTTGGGTCGATAAATGCTCTTGAACATAGCCGTGGTGCCCGCGATTACCACAAGCCCCCCTAGCACAAGAGTCACCCACGGCAATATTTTTTGCTTAACGATTTCCGGAACGGTAAGCGCCGAAGACGATCGCCGACGGCGGCGACGAAATACGGCCTTTTGGCTACCGGAGAACGGATCACGCCCGAGAAACGCCATTGCGACTCACCTCTAAAAACGGTGCAATCTTCGCTTAACTCTTCTTGCGCCTTGGGGCTCTGTATGGTTGAGCTGAGTCGCAGAGTCATTGATCACTCGTTTCAATAGTTCGCATGCCAGCGGCCACACTTGAACGCCGCAGTTCCGACCGCGTTCCCCCATGCCGTGCTCCCACCACCATTTAATCCGTTGTGCCTCGCCCAATCGATCGAAGCCGGCATGGCAATATACCGCCTGGGGTATTCAATACATGTTCGCACAATAGAATTTACGCGGTACGCATGCCCGTGCAGTGGTGACTTGGCGGATTGTGTGGGCTGTCGCACACTGACGCGAAAAGCCGCGAGGTTATGACATCAGTTCCGCGGACTTGTGTATCGATCAAAGATTGTCGGAAATCGCGCCTAGAAACTGTTTGCGAACCCTCTTTGCCGACACTGTGTACAACTCGTAATTGACGCTATCGCAGTGCAGCACCAAGCACACAACCTCGTTCCCATACCAGACGCTGAGAACGGGCCAGCCACACACACGACTGCGAGACCGTGCTTGATCAAATTGCTGCAAAGGGCCGCGCCGATAGGAAAAACCGAACATCAAGGCCGGACGTTCGTGCAAGATTGTCGCTGGCAGTCACAGATTGCCCGACGTCATTCCGCTGAGTCTCCATGGCCGATTACCGTTCGACATTCAAAAGCCGCCCCTGACATAGCGCGGCGGCGCAGGACCGGAATGGGTTGCGTGCTGCCGATCGCAACCCCGGGGAGGTTGAAGCTGCGTATGCAAAATGCATGAGTCGGCACCCGGCCAGCCACAGACATTCACCGAACCTTTCAGGCAGACGTTCGAACGACGGCTCTTCCTTAGCTAACGGACGGATATGGGCGCCCGTGCACGGGCCTAGCCCGATCCGACACCCTTGTAACGAGAACAAGGCGCTAAAAATAGCCAAATTTTGCAGGAGTTTCATTTCTAATTCCCAACGATTCACCACCCTTCGTAGTCCGCCAGCAACTATTTTGGAATGAAATTTAGCAACCACAGGCAACGAGTTTCATGGTTTTCAACTGAAATTCCATCCCGCTGAATCTGTCGTATCGCAGACGACTTTGATGCGGACAAAGTCAATTTCACATTCCCCAGACCGTTGAACGTGTATACCTGTCCCGAACCGGTCGCCTGCCGAACTTTGCAACCAGTCTTATTATTATCCTTGCAATATGTCTTTTTCCCGATTGAGAAGACTGGCGACGTTTGGCTAGTTGTATCTTTCTCCGGATAACTTTGACTTTCACTCGGTGTCCCAAATACATCTACGATTGCACCGAGCAGTTTTTTGAATTCGTCGCCATAACAATAAGAATTAATTTGGGCTAGTGTAGTATTGTAGTATGGGACTTCATCGGCGGTAACCGAGTTCTTGCTGAGGTCGCCTGAGTCCTTGCCGAAGTTATTCTCGTTTATGAACATTTTAACAAGCGCTGCTTGGAAAGTTACATCGTCACTAGATAATGGCTCGCGGACCTGAAATCCGTCGACGGCAAAAACCTCTTGGTGTAAATAATATTTGGCGTGCTCCCCGCCCAAATATCCAGACTAAGATTCGGCACCAATTTTTTCGCTTCAGCAAGACTCGTATAAATGGGGACCTTTAATACCCATGACAAGACCGGGGAGAGGTGCTTATCCGCAAGCTTTAACTTGGAGCGTTCCGATGGCGCTGATGCAGGAACAACGGCTGAAGACGCCGACGCTGCTTCGAACTTATCACTTGGGTTGATGGAAGCCGTCGATGCGAGGCTAGGACCCGAAGCAATTGCGGGCGCGCTAGTTGCTGCCGGCTTGTCGCATGGAAAACAGAAAGTCCAGCCTTCTTTTCCGTAACCGACTCGCAAATTTCCGCGCAGCGCGAGCACAATTGCAGCGATGGCGACAATGCCCAGTAGGGACAACGCGATAGGACTCCGTAGCAGGGCAGCGACTATATCCCATGCGGTCCGTCCGTACTTTGGCTCATCCGGCCTCGGGCTTGTAGCTTTCGAATTGTTTTTTGCCATACGATCTCCGCGCATGTCGACGCAATAGCCAATCGTCGGATGCAGTTTCGCATCAGCCTTGCAGACATTCAAGCCGATCCCGAAGCGTGAGCCGCGTCGAGCCACGGTCAGCGGTACCCTCTTTCGCAAGGTTATTTTTATTTGGCTCGTTCAATCCCATCGCGGCACGCCAGCCCAGCAAACGAGCGATTTCGCGCATCACCTGCGTCACGTGTAACCCGGATCGATGCTGCAACTGAATTGCAAAGGATGCAGGTCGGTTGCCTGTGAGATGCCATCCCGAGCGACTGCTCGTACCCGTTACCTGTCACCTAATCGCTTGCGTGTCGACTGGCGGCAGTGGGTCGACACCGGTCCGATGACCCGCCATCGTGAACGTAATTGCCGCGATAACGGGGCAGTTACCACGGCTGACCGATCGGACACGGTCGGTATGAAGGCCCGGATAGTAGTTATCCGACCCTTCGTTTCAGGATATTTTGTTCTTTTCCGGTGACTGAATTCAACGGGTTGAAAGCCCGGAGCCGTCCGCAGCAGCCCGTAGGCGAACGTGCGGGCGTGAACAGACCTTGTCTGAAGGGGCGGCGGATGACTGCGGCGCCGGGAAGCAGGGCAGAAGAACTCACCAGCCGTGATCGACGCAGGTCGTTGCCTTGCGGCGTCAATCGAGCCCTGAGGCGCAGAACCCTAGCCGTACACCTTGCCCCCAGCGTCTCCGGCTTTGGGTCCGCAGGACCCGTCCGGCCGGACACCGGACGACGCGGTCTCCGCCGACGGGTGCCCGACTGCCGGAAAAGCGACGGGCCCCGGGGCGGATGGCGCTCAGGCCGGTTAATCGGGTAGGGTGGCAGATTCTCATCACGTCAACAGGACACCCCCATGAACAAGCAGGAACTCGTCGACGCGGTCGCCGCGAAGGCCGGTACGAGCAAGGCGTTGGCCGCCGAAACTCTCGATGCGCTGATCGGCACCATCACGGCGGCGGTCACAAAGGGCGACACGGTCCAACTGGTCGGGTTCGGGTCGTTTTCGACCGGGGCACGTGCGGCGCGGGTCGGCCGTAACCCGGCGACCGGTGCCGAGATCCAGATCGCGGCCGCGAAGACGGTCAAGTTCACGGCGGGCAAGGCGTTCAAGGAGGCAGTGAACGGCGCCTGAGACCCGCTGCATCCGGTCTCCCGGTCCGCCTTGAGTTGACGAATATGTTCCTGGAGATACCAGAAAGGCGGTGTGCCCCCCGCAGCCCAACGACCATAGTGGGCACGAACGCATACGGCTTCCCGGTCCATGCATGCTGCGGCGATGACTTGCCTTCTGTCACGCCTCAGGACGGCTGTGCCCGGGAACCGGTGCCGCGCGGGGAAAAACCGGTGCAGCGACCGCGGCACCCTCCGGCATGCAACGAACCAGGCTGACGCTGCGCACGTCGTCGGTACCTGAAACCGCGGCAGAGCCCGCATGCGCGAAGCAACGCCGCTCCGGACAGGCTGTGCGTATCGGCTTAACACATTCGCACGATTCACCGTCCTGAAGGTAATATCAAGGCTCGCTTGCATCGACAGCCTGGCGGACATTGTCGACCGTAGCAGGCAAGCCTGGATGGACGATCGCGTCGTCGAATATTCTTTGCTGCGATCGGGCCGATGGTAGCAACCCTCCAGCTGCTCGCGCCCATGAGCGCCTGCCCGATGTCCGGCACGCGGATCTTTGTGCACAAGCGCGCAAAGCGCAGAATTGAAGAAGTTCAGCGACGCTGATAGGCTGCTCGCGGGCCTTTTGCCGTACCGACGGTGTCAGTAAGTCTCGCCGTCGTCGCTCGACAGCCACGCCGGGATATCGCGCTTGCCGTTGAGGACACGCCAGACCTCGACCTGATGCTTGCGCTCGATGTAGAAGATCAGATGCGGGTACCGATCAAGCGGCCATGACCGCAGGCCTGGTATATCCAGCTCGTAGGCGTAACGGGGAGACCCGGTGCTGGGGTGCCTGGCGAGATGCGCGTATGCCCGGTCGATCTCCGCGATGAACCTGAGCGCGGCGTCTTCCGATCCTTCGTCCAGGAAGTAGTGCGTGAGCTCGTCTTCTACGTCCTCTTGGGCCAGTCGAGTCTCGGGCAACGAATCCTTCGACGGAAAAGGCCGGAGGCCGTGTAACAATCACCCGGCGAGCGACGCGAAGGAATGAATGCCCCATGACATAACGCCTGTCGTCGAACGCACACGCACGTCTGCCACACCGCACGTCAGCCATTAAACGCAACGGTGATACGACCTGACGCCATTGAAGCCGACAAAAAAACGGCCCGCACCCTTCGCGGACCCGTCGTGGCGGAGCACAGACGGGCGGCCAGTATCCCGCCAGCCCCGCCTGTGCTCCGTTTTGCGGCCACGTGCTGTTAGCACGAGCCACCTCTACATGATAGGCAATGCGCCCGCCCGCGGGCAATACTTTTCACGCCCGTTGCTTGAGCCGTGGCGCGGGCGCGCGGCGACCGGCAGGGTGACGGCTTCATTCAACGGGGGAGCATCACTGAATAGACAGGAACCGGTCGAGGTCACCGCCGCGACAGGTGAAAGCTACTCCGCAACGGTTGACGCGATCCCCGCGTTCATCGCAGCGGTCACGGATGCCGTCACGCAGGGCGAGTCCGTCCTGCTGGTCGGTGTCGGCTCGTCTTCGACGGGCGCGCGCGCCGCGCGCGTGGGCTGCAACCCGGCGACAGGTGCAAAGATCCAGGTTCCCCAGCGAAGACGGTGAAGTTCACCGCCGGCAAGGCGTTCAAGGCGGCGGTCAACCGGTAATTGCCGGGCTGGACCTTTGCCCGGACCGGACACCGCGCAGGGCACCCGGACCGCTGGCGGTCGCGCAGCGGCAGATTGATCCACTTCACATCCGCGCGGCGTCCGGCATCGTCGGTGTGGCTCGGGCAGCGCATCACACGCTGCCCCCTCGCTTCGCCGGGCGCGTCGACCAGGCGGTTCCGATAGCAGAGGGGTATCGCGCACAGGCCTGCCTTTTCTGGCTGCGCGGACAGGTGAACCGGCCATGGGCGTGACAGCGGTTTATGACTGCCCCATTATGGCGAAGCGGCGTCCGTCCGCGAATCCGTCCGCTTATTGTCCATATCGTCAAATATACCCGTATGCGCCGTATCGTCGTTCGCAGTTCCCCCGTGCATGGTCGTGGCGTCTTCGCACTCGCCAATATCAAAACCGGAACATTGATTCTCGAATACAAGGGCACGCTCGTCTCGTGGAGGCGCGCCCAACGGGCCTATGAACGCTCCGCCGCCGAGTGGGGTCACACTTTCTTCTTCGGGCTCGACGATGGTCGGGTAATTGACGGTGGGCAGAGAGGAAACTCTGCCAGGTGGCTCAATCACAGTTGCTTTCCTAACTGCGAGGCCGAACAGGCGGGGGAGCGAGTCTTCATCCGCACGATCCGACCCATCGGAAAAGGCTCTGAGCTTTACATCGACTATCAGTTACAGATCGAAGGCCGCCGGACGGCTGGAATCACCCGGGCGTACGTCTGCCGCTGTCGTGCGGCTGACTGTCGAGGCACCATGCTTTCGGGGTGACCGCATGTCCGGTTGATAGTCGACCATGCCGTTTTCTGCCGGTACGTCACACGCCGGACCAGGATGCGGCGATCGGTTCAAGGATCGGAGCTTGCTGAAGGTTGAGTCAGCTGCAACAACTATCGTTAGTTATGCTTAAAAGCAATATGATCGCGCGCCTGGCTGACCGGTCACTGCCGGCGCGGACACGGTGAGCGGTGGTGCAGACAGTAATTGGACCAGTAATGCCTCGAAACCCTGCTGTTATGAGAAGAAAACTTATCTTTATAGTTCGTTTCGCGACGTCTTTTTGCGAAAACGTGACGCTCACGCAACTAAAGTTGGTTCCGCTTGCGCTCAGACGGTCGGCACCGTTAATTCACTGGTATGCACTAATAGTCACGCGACTTTGCTCGACGAAGCTGATGCGTTTCCACACCTCCTGAGTACCGGCGTAGCTGACGTGCCGGTCAATTCGTTCCATGTGTCAGGCCGCGCAATAGGTGCCTTTTGCCTTCGCTGCCTCGCATGGCGAGGATGTTCATCAGCGTAAGGCAGAGGCAGTCGTAGGGCCCCAGTCCCTTGCCGCGCAGCGTGTCACGGATCTCGGCCATTGCAGACGGCGGGGTTCCGCTTTCGATTACGGAAGAGACGAAGGCGGCGAAACCCGGGCCCTCCCAGCCGCGGTCGGAGGAAAGCTCGGTATGGATAAAGTCCATACCGAAGAAGGCTTGCTGCTTGTTTTCAATACGGCCATGGAGATGCGCACTGCAGCTGGCGCGTGCTCCGGACCTCATTGAGTCGGGCGACGCGACCGGTTCGGTACGAGGCTGCTAACTCGTGGAGGGAACCGTAACCGGTTGAGCCGCCCGTCGGGCGGTGTCCATTCCATCTCGCGTCAAAGTAGCCCCACGTCGTACCATGCCAGTCGGGTTGTACCGAATTTGACAGCCGCTACGCCGCCGGCGCGACAGACGCGCCGACGATCCCATGCCGCGCCAGCCCGTCGGCCACGAAGCCCGACGCCTTCACCTCTTCGACGAAGCTGCGCAGCAAGGCCGCCGCCGCTTCGCCGCGGCTCTTCGGCGTGCCCATTGCCTGTTGGATCACCATGAAGCGCTCGTCGAGGAGCCGCAGGCCGGTCGTTGCGCGCGCATCGGCTTCGAGCTGCTGCTTGACGCCGGCCGCCACTTCGAGACCCTGTTCGAGGAACGTCTGAACGACCGTCGGCGACGAGGGCGCGCGAACGATCTGTGCGGCGTTCAGCTCGCGCGTGAGAAAGAGGTCATATGCGCTGCCTTTACCGACGGCGACGCGGTTATGCGCCTGATCGACGTCCTGGTTGGTCCTGACCGGCGAGTCGTCGCGTACGAGATAGAAGCCTTCGATCAGCACATACGGCGCGGTAAAGGCAATCGTCTCGCCGCGCAAGGGATCGACCGCGAAGAAGCCGAAGTCCGCGCGTTCCTCGCTCACCGCCTGCGCGGATTTGCCAGCTGTGTCGAAGACCACCAGTTCCAGCTCGACGCCGAGCTTCTTCGCAAAGGCGCACGCAAGATCGACGGACACGCCGAACGGCTCACCGGTTTTCGGGTCCTGGTTGGCGAGAATCGGGTTGCCAAGATTGATCGACGCGCGCAGCTTGCCCGTCGGCGTGAATGCGGAGATAACTGTTTGATCGATGGTCATGGTATTCCCGTTGCGGCCGCGTTTTGCGCGGACGGTATCAGTGGGTATCGGTTCAGGGTTCGAGAATCCGGCTGATGCGCGACAGCGCGTCTAGCGTGTGCAGCAGGTGCTCGCGCATCGCTTCCGACGCTTCTTCGTTGCGTTCGCGCTCCAGCAGTTCGAGCAGATGCAAATGCTGCTTCGCGTGTTCGATATAACGCTCGCGGTGCTGCATCGAGCGATACGACAGCAGGCGGCGTACGCGGTTGACGCGCTTGATCGTGTCGATGAAAAAGCTGTTGCCCGAAGCCTCGACCAGCGACTCGTGGAAGCGCACGCCGCGCTCGTGCAACTGGTCCGCCGTATCCGTTTCGATGCCGCCAGCGAGCAGATGCTTTTCCACTTCGCGGCACCGTTCGAGCACTTTCCCGTCCAGCCGATAGCCGGGTTCGAGCAACGCGGCTGGTTCCAGTGCAAGACGCAGACGGTAGGACTTGAGCAGACTGTCGGGAGTAGTCAGCATCGACGAAAATTGCCAGCCGTAGCCCGGTTTGCGCTCGGCCCAGCCTTCCTGCGCGATACGCCCGAGCACGGCGGTGAGCTGCGCGCCAGTCAAGCCGTAGCGGTTGCGGATCAGCAATTCGGAGAACTCGTCAGGCAACTCGCCTTTCAGGCGGTCTTCGGCGATCTGGAAATAGACGCTCGTGACAAGATCCGTTTCGCCGAGGCCCAGTTCTCCGACCACGTCCGCAAGCGGTTCGACGACAGGCTTCGCAACAAAGAATCCGCGGTTCTTCTCGCGCGTCAGAATGCCTTTCTCATGCAGCAGCGCGAGCGCCTCGTTGACAGGCGAGCGCGACACGCGCAGGCGGTCCGCGAGCATCTGCGCAGGCAGATGAGCGCCCGCGTCCAGTCCTTCGGTTTTGATCAGTTCAACGATCTGCGTCGCAATGGATCTGTCGATCATGTGAGTTTGTCTCTGCCTTCTACTTTTTTTGCGTAGCGGCAGAGCCCCTGTCTCAAGCCGCCCGCGTCGCGAGATTTTTCTGCAATATCAGCGGGATGACGCCGCCGGAGCGCAACAACGCGCATTCGAGCTGGGTTTCGACGGCCGCCGTCGCCTCGATGGGCTGCATGCTGCCGTCCGCCCGGATGATACGCACCGGCACCTTGCAGCGGGGCGACAGCGTATCAGACGGCGCGTCGACTTCGAGCTTATCACCCGGGCGCAGATCGAGCGTGTCCGGATTCGCGCCCGCCGCGAACCGGATCGGCAAAATGCCCATGCCGATCAGGTTCGAGCGATGAATGCGTTCGAAGCTCACCGCCAGCACGGCGCGAATGCCGAGGAGCCGCTGGCCCTTGGCCGCCCAATCGCGCGATGACCCCGTGCCGTAGCGCTCGCCCGCGACCAGCACGACCGGATCGCCGTCCTCTTCGTAGCGGCGAGCGGCTTCAAAAATCGGCAGCACGTCGCCGCTCGGCACATGCAACGTATGCGCGACGGGCATGCCGGCACGCAGGCGGTTCACGAGCGTGCGGTTGAAGAACGCCGCGCGCACCATCACTTCCCAGTTGCCGCGCCGCGACGCGAACACGTTCAGGTCGTCGCGATCGTCGCCGCGCGAAACGAGGAAGTCGGCGACGAAGCTGTCCTTCGGAATCGCGCTCGCGGGCGAGATGTGGTCGGTGGTCACATCGTCGCCGAGCACCAGCAGCGGATATGCGCTGTACCTGCCGAGCTGGCTGCCTTGCGTTGCGGACTTCGCGGAGGCGAACGGCGGCCGACGCAAAGCCGTCGATGCCGGGTTCCAGGGAAACTGCGGGCTGTCGGGCGCATCGAGATCGTGCCATGCCGGGTTTTTGCTGGCGAGCGCGAAGGCGCGCGGATAGTCGCGCGAATCGGCCGCTCTGTGCACGAGTTCGATTACTTCCTCGCGGCTCGGCCACAGGTCGCGCAGATAGACCGGCGTGCCGTCGGCGGCATGCTGGAGCGGCTCGCGGCTCAGGTCGATCTCGGCATTGCCCGCGAGCGCAAAGGCGATCACCAGCGGCGGCGACATGATGAAACCCAGGTCGAGGTCCGGATGAATACGGCCCGGGAAATTGCGGTTGCCCGACAGCATCGCGACCGGATACGCGCTGTGATTGGCGATAGCCTCGCGGACTGGCTCCGTCAACGGCCCCGAATTGCCGATGCACGTCGTGCATCCATATCCGACGATGTCGAAGCCGACCGCCGACAGATCGCCGATCAGGTTGGCCCGTTCGAGATACGCGGCAGCCGCGGGCGAGCCCGGCCCGAGCGATGTCTTGATCCATGACGGCACCTTCAACCCGAGCGCACGCGCCTTGCGCGCGAGCAGGCCAGCGGCGATCAGCAGCGCCGGATCGGACGTGTTCGTGCAACTCGTGATCGCGGCAATCGCGACGGGGTGCTTTGGCATCGGCGGATTGTCCTGGCTTGCTGGATCAGCTTGCGGCGGCGGATGGAAGTCGAGCTTCGCGAGCGCGGCCGACGTCTGCGAATAATCGAGCAGATCCTGTGGACGGCGCGGCCCGGCGACGTGCATTCCGACGCTGGCCAGATCCACGTCGATGCTGCGCGTATAGCGCGGCTCAGCGTGCGGATCGAACCATACGCCGGCCTGTCGCGAGAACGCTTCGACGAGCCGTATCGACTGTTCCGAACGATGGGTCGCGCGCAGATAGTCGAGCGTGTGCTGATCGACGGGAAAGAAGCCGGTCGACGCGCCGTACTCCGGTGCCATGTTCGCAACAACGGCGCGCTCGCCCGCAGTGAGCGTCGCCACGCCGGGACCGAAATACTCGACGAACTCTCCCGATACGCCAATGGCACGCAGCCGCTGCGTGATGGTCAGCGCGAGATCGGTCGCGAGCACGCCTGCGCGCAACGCGCCCGTTAGCCGCACGCCGATCACATCGGGGATGCGCTGCATCACCGGCATGCCAAACATCACGGTCTGCGCTTCGAGGCCGCCCACGCCCCAGGCGAGCACGCCGATGCCGTTGATCATCGGCGTGTGACTATCCGTGCCGATCAGCGTGTCCGGCACCGCCCACGGCTCGCCGTCGCGCTCGACCGTCGTCACGACGGTCGCGAGCTGCTCGAGGTTGATCGTATGCATGATTCCCGTGCCCGGCGGATGAATCCGCACGCCCTTGAGCGCCTTCGACGCCCACCGCAAAAACCGGTAGCGCTCGGCGTTGCGGCGCAGTTCGAGTTGCAGGTTCAAGGGCGCCGCGTCGCTTCTCGCGAAGTATTCGACGGCCAGTGAATGATCGACCGACGAATCGACCGGCAGGACCGGATTGAGCGACGCGGGATCGGCGCCGGCTTCGGCCAGCGCGTCGCGCATGCCGGCGATATCGACGAGCGCGGGCGTGCTCGTCGTGTCGTGCATCAGCACGCGGTTGGGCTGGAATGCAATCTCGGCTTCGCTGGTGCCGCGCGCTGTCCACGCGAGGATGCCTTGCACGGCTCGCCGCCGCTCGTCGCCCTCCGTATTGCGGACGACGTTTTCCAGCAAAAGACGCAACACGACGGGCAATTCCCGCAACGTGTCGCCGAAGAGACCAGGGAGATCGACATAGCGATAGGGCACGCCGTCAACCGTCAGCCGAGCATCGGTAGGGGAGTAAGTGTTTTCCATGAGTGTATTTTTGCACTTCTGCGGTTCAAAATGCAATCTAGTGCAAACCCCAAAGCCAAAAATAATCTGGAGACATGGCGTGAAGAAAACCGGCCGTAACGGGCATGTGGACGGCCCGAACCTGTCCCGGCGGCAGATCGTTCAAGGGGCGGCATCGCTTGTGGCGCTGGCTGCGGTCGGGACCGTAGCGCGGCCGGCCTTGGCCCAAGGGCAGGCGGTGCACCCTACAGATTTCACAGGAAGACAATCTATGTTTGCTTATGTCGGATCGCGGACCACCCGCGAACGAAACGCCCGCGGCGATGGCATCAGCGTCTATCGCGTCGATACGGGAACGGGCGGGCTCGAACTCGTGCAGCTCGTCAAGGATCTCGTCAATCCGTCGTTCCTGGCGCTCGCGCGCGACGGCGAGCACCTCTACAGCGTGCACGGCGATCTGAGCGATATCAGCGCGTTCAAGGTCGATAAGGCATCGGGCAAGCTCACGTTCCTGAACAAGCAGAGCACACAAGGCAAAAACCCGGTGCACCTTGCGCTCGATCCGTCGGGCCGCTATGTCGTCGTGTCGAATCACATCGGCGCGAGTCTGGCCGTGCTGCCGATCGCGGCGGATGGCTCGCTGCAGGAACTGACGCAACTGGTGCGTCTCGAAGGTCCGATCGGCCCGCATCGCGTCGAGCAGAAGCAGGCCAAGCCGCACTTCAATCCGTTCGATCCGACGGGGCAGTTCGTGGTCGTGCCGGACAAAGGGCTCGACCGTGTATTCACATTCCGTTTCAAGGACGGGCAGCTCACGCCCGCCGATCCGGCGTTCGTCGTGTCGCGCGAAACGGCCGGTCCGCGGCACCTCGCGTTTCATCCGAAGGGCGCTTACGCCTATGTCGTCAACGAACTGGATTCGACGGTGACGACCTATCGTTATGCGCCGGCCAACGGCGCATTGACGCCGCTGCAGATAGTGTCGTCGCTGCCCGACACATTCACGGGCAACGGCCGCGCCTCGGAGATCGAAGTCGACCGCACGGGCCACTTCCTGTACGCATCCAATCGCGGTTACGACAGCATCACCGCGTTCCGCATCGACCAGACAACGGGCCATCTGAGCTTCGTCGACGCAGAGCCGACACTCGGACGCACGCCGCGCTTCATGACGGCCACGCCCGATGGCCGCTTCATGTACGCGCTGAACGAGGACAGCGACAGCATCGTCGCGTTCTTCATCCATCCGGCCACGGGGCAACTCAAGCCGACGGGCTTTTCCGTCGAGTCGGGCAGTCCGGTGTGCATGGTGTTTTCGGAACACCGCGCGTAATACCGGGCGCAATTCGCCTTGTCGTTTTCAAAGGAACCTGGCGGCGAGCCGCCAGCGGAGAGACACATGCAAGCTACACAAGCCGCAAGGCCCATCGACGAGCGCGCGCTCGTGCGCAAGATCGCCTGGCGCATCATTCCGTTCGTTTTCATCCTGTACATCATTTCGTATCTGGACCGGGCGAACATCGGCTACGCGGCGTTGCAGATGAACCGCGAACTCGCGCTGACGAGCGAGGCGTTCGGTTTCGCGTCGGGCATTTTCTTCATCGGCTACTTTCTGTTCGAGGTGCCGAGCAATGTGATGCTGAACAAGTACGGGGCGCGTGTGTGGATCGCGCGCATTCTCGTGACCTGGGGCATGGTCTCGGTCATCTCGGCGTTCGTGCATAGCGCGACGCAGCTCTACGTGCTGCGTTTTCTGCTCGGCGTCGCCGAGGCGGGCTTCTTCCCGGGCATCATCGTCTATCTGACTTACTGGTTCCGCGCAAAAGAACTCGCAACGACGGTCGCGCTCTTCACGGCGGCGATCCCAGTTTCGTACATCATCGGCGCGCCGTTGAGCACGTGGATCATGGACAACGTGCACTGGATGAACTGGAGCGGCTGGCGATGGATGCTGGTGCTGGAAGGCGCGCCGGCTCTGATCGGCGGCATCATGTGTTTCCTGTATCTGACCGACCGCCCGGCCGATGCCAAATGGCTCAAGCCCGACGAGCGCGACTGGCTGCTGAACGAACTCGCGAACGACCGCAAGGCACGCCCCGACGCGAAGCATCTGGGCGCGCTCAAGGTAATGACGAATCCGAAGGTACTGTACCTCTCGTTCATCTACTTCGTGTATCAGTGCGGCAGTCTTGGCGTCGGTTACTGGATGCCGCAAATCATCAGGGGCTTTTCGAAGACGCTGACCCACACGCAGGTCGGACTGATCGCGATGGTGCCGTACATCTTCGCGACGATCGTGATGGTGCTGTGGTCGCGCAGTTCGGATCGACGCAGCGAACGGCGTCTGCATTCGGCGATTCCTCTCGCGGTCGCCGCGCTCGCACTGCTTGGCGCCGGGCTCACGACGAATCCGTTTGTGTCGATCACGATGATCAGCCTGAGTCTCGCCGGCCTCTATGCGTTCAAGTCGCCGTTCTGGGCGCTGCCCACGCTGTTCCTCACCCGTTCGACCGCGGCTGTGTCGATTGCGGTCATCAATTCGGTCGGCAATCTCGGCGGCTTTGTCGGACCGTTCGCGATCGGTTACATCAAGGGCTCCGGGCAGAGCGCGACGCCGGGCCTGCTGTTTCTCTCGGCGTTGCTCGTCGCCTCGTTCCTGATGACGTTTTTCATTCGCATCCACGAAGGGCGCTCCGCGGACACCTCCACGGCCATCGCCAATCAGAGCCACTAGGCACCACTACCCACTAGCCGTTCCTGCAGCACGTCGCAAAACCATAAAACGCATTTACTAAAGGAGACATTTTCGATGAAAAAGCCATTTCTGTCGTTAGTCGTGCTAATCGGAATGCCTGGGGTCGTGCACGCGCAAAGCAATGTCACGCTCTATGGGATTATCGACAGTGGTCTGAACTACACGAACAACGTGCAGACCGCCAGAACCGCGACGGGGCTGACAGGCGGACGCCAGATCGCAATGATCGAAGGCGGCTCTGCCGGACTGCAGGGCAGTCGTTGGGGCCTGAAGGGCACGGAAGACCTGGGCGGCGGCGTCAAGGCGCTGTTCCTGCTAGAAAGCGGCTTTTACAGCAACAATGGTGTGCTGAATCAGGGCGGCGCTATGTTCGGCCGCCAGGCTTATGTCGGCCTGAGCAACGCGATCGGTACCGTGACGCTGGGCCGCCAATACGATCCGGTGGTAGACATGTATGGCCCGTTCCTCGCCGCGCCGCAATGGGGTGGCTACATGACGTCGCATCCCGGAGATCTCGACAATGCGCTCAACTCGCGCCGGATCAACAACTCCATCAAGTTCCGCAGCGCCAATTATCACGGCCTGACCGTCGAGGCCATGATGAACCTCGGCGGCACGGCAGGTTCGTTCTCGAACAACTGGATCTGGGGCGCTGGCGCGGGCTACTCGAACGGTCTCTTTTCGATCGGCGCGGGTTACCTGAACATCCGCAATCCGAACACGTCGTTCTTTGGGGCGAATCCGAATGCGGGGCCGGCCACGAGCAACAACCTCGGCAGCTTCGGCAGTGCGACGAGTCCGCAGAGCAACCCGGTGTTCGCCGGCTATGCATCGGCGAATCGGCTGGAAATCGCGGGTGTAGGCGCAGGCGTGACGCTCGGCTCGCTGAATGTGAACCTCGCATACTCGAACACGCGCTTCGAGAACCTGGGTTCGTCGTCGGGACCGAACACACTGCACTACAAGGGCGCAGCCGCATTCAACAACGCGGAAATCAACGCGAAGTATCAGATCACGCCGTCGCTCCTCGCGGGTGTCGCGTTCGATTACACGCGCAACGGCGGGGCCGGCGGCAAGGGCGGCGCTAACTACAACCTGTTCAGTGCGGGTCTCGACTATTTCCTGTCGAAGCGCACGGACGTCTACACCGTCGCGGTCTACGAAAAGGCGAGTGGCACGGACTCGCTTGGCCAGGGCGCGGTGGCGCAGATCACTGGGTTGACACCTTCCACCACGGACAAGCAGGTTTCGTGGCGCGTCGGTATCCGTCATAAGTTCTGACGCCAAAGTCGCTTGTCGCACGGGGTAACGGCTGACAACACTTTCGGGCACACCCGGAACCAGGCGCGACCGCATTAGGCGGGATATCCAGCTTCCTCTTAACAGGAACCGCAACACTTTATAGAGAGGCATCTATGATAAGACTACCCAGGTTGAATCTTTTCAGCATCGCCATTGCGTTCGCGAGCGCTGTTACCGTTTCACCGGCGAGTGCGGATGACGCGCAGACTATTTCTATCATGGTTGGCGGTATTTCGAAGTTCATCTATCTGCCCGTCAAGCTGGCTGATCAACTAGGCTATTTCAAGGACGAGAAGCTCCAGGTCGAACTGCTTTCTCAGCCGTCCGGCGTCGACGCTGAGAACGAGCTCCTTGCGGGAGCAGTGCAAGCCGTGGCCGGCTCCTACGACCATACGATCGACCTGCAGAGCAAGGGCAAGGAAGCTAAGTCCATAGCAACCTTCCTCCAGGTTCCCGGAGAGGTCGAGGTAGTGTCAAAGTGGTCTCCAATGAAGAACATGGCGGACGCGAAGGGCAAGACGTTGGGAGTGACGGGGTTGGGATCGTCGACCGACTTCCTGACACGATACATTGCGCTCAAAAGCGGTGTCACGTCGCAGCAGTATTCGACGCTACCTGTTGGCGCCGACAACTCGTTCATTGCTGCCATTCAACAGCGCCGGATTGACGCGGGCATGACAACTGAGCCTACCGTTTCGCGGCTTCTTGAGAAAGGTGATGCTTCGGTTCTGGTCGATATGCGAACGGTTGAGGGAACAATGAAGGCATTGGGTGGGATTTATCCGTTCACGGGGTTGTATGTCGATGCGCACTGGCTATTGTCGCATCAGCCACAAGCGGCTGGTCTGGCGAGGGCGATTTCTCGCACGATGGCATACATCCACTCGCACTCTGCCGAAGAAATTGCAGACCGAATGCCGAAGGACTACTACGGAGGAAACAAGCCCCTTTACGTGCAGGCGCTAAAGTCAACGATGTCGATGTACACTCCCGACGGGAAAATGCCCACAGGCGGGCCCGAAAACGTACTGAATGTCCTGTCGACCATTAATCCGGCGATTAGGAGCAAGCAGATTGACCTGAATAAAACGTACACGAACGAATTCATTGCGGCTACCAAGGCCCCATGATTTCTCCGAGCGCCTGCACCCGGGTGCCTTCAATCCGTTGGTACCTGGGTGGTCACCGGAACTTTGAACGCGAAAGGATGCCCTCCGCTCGAAATCGTTCATAACTCTCGACAATGCGACCAACTACTATCGGCATCGACTTGGGTAATCGTCGGTCGCTAGTCGGGGGACCAGTAACGCATCGCTGCGCCGCCCCCTTAAATCCTCGGGATTACCCACATTTTACTGAGCTTGCTATCCGTTTTGGCTGAAAAAAGCTGATACATCTTCGTAATTTCGCGCAGGACGAGAAATCCACGCCATATGACGGTCGGTCCTGGCGGCCGGTCATGCTTGCGATTCAGGTGGCCGACGAGCATGCCTATCCAAACGATGCTTTGCCGCAGCGCTGGGACTGTGCTGGAAGTTGCGTCGTTCGGTGGGTATGGCAATACGGCGCCTTCCATTCAACGGGTTGCAGCAGTACTTCGCAGCACAGCTCCGTATCAGTTCGCGCAAGCAGTGTTGCATACAGGATGTGCCACGCAATGACGGCAAAGAGAGCAGTCGCTCTCACAAACCGGTCCAGTGTGGCGAACTGGCGAACTCGGGACGTTGCCATGTTTTTTTCGTGGTGGGAATCGGGGACTGGAACAGAACCCCGATCGGTGAAATTTTGCTCGACGACCTCGGCGCTGAGGAGGCGCTTCCAGTTCTGGGTACACAACCGCGTAGCGCGTCATGGCAAGGCTACCTTTGGGAAGCTGTTCTGGCCACCACGCCGCGCGGCCACACTGAGCTGCGGATGCCAACGCGGGGCAAAGCTCATCAGCGCACGGCGCGGCAGACGTTGCGTTGTGCGAGCAGTACGACTGCATTCTCCAAGGGCGCGCGCGAGCCGCCGCAGCCTACCCGAGGCGGACGTCTTTGCGATTCATGCAAAGAACGGCAACAAATATCTCGGCCGGGCGTTCATCGAAGCGGCAGCTGGGGCACTTTGTTACCTCCTCAGACGAGAAGCTTTTATGAGCGGAAGAAGGCCAGCCGTATTCCGGTAGTCGCGATGAAGGCGCTTGCGCACAAGCTGGCGCGTGCGGCCTATTACATGATGCGTGATGGCAAACCCTGCCACCTGGCCAGCATTCGCGTGGACCAGGATGGATACTGATCAGCGTCAGCGCAGATCTGGGGCGGACCATAGATTTACTTCGCTCTGCGAAACCCGAGCGCCAGCTCGCGGGCGTCTTCGCGCTATCCGATTCCTGCCAGTATCTATGTATTGGGGACGACTGTGAAATCGGCCGGAGAGTGCGTCGCCTGCGAGATAAGGCGACGCAACCAGGACGTCATTCAGTCATTTGAGCGCCGTGTGGACTTCAAGCGTCGACGCCTGGATCAACTTGCTGTCGTTGCCTTGAAACAGTGGGCCTGATGACGCGTCGTGATCCGAATGACAGGACGTAGAGTAGCTGCTGTTTGAATCACTCCCGGGTAGCAAGGGTGTCGTTCAGACGACCTCGATCGCCAGGGCTGTGGCCTCGCCGCCCCCGATGCAAAGGCTGGCAACGCCACGCCGGACACCTCGTTGGCGAAGCGCCCCCAGCAACGTCACGATAAGGCGAGCGCCCGTCGCGCCGATCGGATGACCCAGCGCGCAAGCACCACCATGAACATTCACCCGCTCATGCGGCAGCGACAGTTCGCGCATCGCGGCCATGACCACCACGGCGAATGCCTCATTGATCTCCCACAGGTCGACATCGTCGACCCGCCATCCGACCTTGGCGAGCAGCTTCTGGATCGCGCCCACGGGGGCAGTAGTGAACCAGGCCGGTTCCTGTGAGTGCGTGGCGTGCCCACGGATAACAGCCAGCGGTGCCAGGCCACGTTCGTGTGCGGTGGACTCGCGCATCAGCAACAACGCCGCTGCGCCATCGGAGATCGAACTGGAGTTGGCCGCCGTGACGGTGCCGTCCTTGCCGAAGGCGGCCTTGAGAGTGGGGATTTTGTCCAGTTGTGCCTTCGCCGGCGCCGCGTCATCGGCGACGAGTTTTTCGCCGCTGCGGCCCGGCACGGCCACCGGCGTAATCTCCCACCGGAACAGGCCGTCGCGCTGTGCCTGCTGCGCGCGCAGCGTGGAGGTTAAAGCGTGGGCATCCTGCTCCTCACGCGAGAAACCGAAGTGGCGTGCGCAGTCGTCGGCGAAGGTGCCCATCAGGCGGCCGTCGGAGGCCGAGCCGTAATGGTCCTCCAGTCCATCGAAGAACATGTGGTCCAGCACCTGACCGTGCCCGAGGCGCAGGCCCGAGCGAGCCTTGGGCAGCAGGTACGGCGCGTTGCTCATGGATTCCATGCCACCGGCCACGATCACCTGTTGACTGCCGGCGAGCAGCAGGTCGTGCGCCAGCATGGCGGCCTTCATGCCGGAGCCGCAGACCTTGTTGACTGTTGTACAGTCCGCCGACAGCGGCAACCCGGCACCCAGCGCCGCTTGACGTGCGGGCGCCTGGCCCACGCCGGCGGGCAGCACGCAGCCCATCACTATTTCGTCTACGGCCTCGGGCTCCAGCCCGGCCCGCTGCACAGCGGCACGGATTGCGTTGGCGCCCAGCTGCGGTGCCGTCAGCGAGGCGAAGTCGCCCTGGAAGGCACCCAGGGGTGTGCGGGCGGCACCGACGATGACGACGGGATCGTTGGAAGTACTGGAGGTAGGCATGCGAGTCTCCATCCGCCACTCAAAGGCGGCGTTGCAAGAGGGTGAAGAAAGATTCTCGGCGTGGCCAAATCTGGGCTGACCACGTTCGAGCCCGGCGACTCAGGTCAACCGCTGCGAGTGACAACGAGCGGCAACAAGCATCACGATGACTGCTTAGGACGCCGCGTCATCTGGCCGCCATGCGGATGGCCCCATCAAGGCGAATCACCTCGCCGTTGAGGTAGGTGTTTCCGACGATATGCAGCGCGAGCTCCGCGAATTCGTCGGGTCGTCCGAGGCGCGCGGGAAAAGGCACCATCTTTCCCAGCGCGTCCTGCACTTCCGTAGGCATGCCTTTGAGCATTGGCGTCTCCATAATCCCAGGCGCGATGGCGACCACGCGAATGCCGTGGCGCGCCAATTCGCGTGCGATGGGCAGCGTCATCGCCACCACGCCACCCTTGGAGGCTGCGTAGCCCGCTTGCCCGATCTGGCCATCGAAGGCCGCGACTGAAGCGGTGTTGATAATGACTCCGCGCTCGCCATCGGCGTCGGGCAGGTTCTCGGACATGCAGGCTGCGGCCAGCCGCACCATGTTGAATGCGCCGATCAGGTTAATCTGAACGGTGCGCGCGAAACTTTCCAGCCGATGCGGGCCTTCGCGGCCAAGCACCTTCTCGGCGGGTGCAACCCCAGCGCAATTGATCAGCCCGTGCAGCATGCCAAAGGTGTCGCGGAACGCGGCTAATGCGTGCTCCGCGCTGACGGCATCGCACACGTCTGCCCTGGTGAAGCGGGCATTGGAACCTAGTTCCGCTGCCAGCGCGGCACCCGCGTCCTGGTCCAAATCTACCAGCAGCACTTTGGCGCCGCCCGCGACAAGGCGGCGTGCCGTGGCGGCGCCGAGCCCGGAACTGCCGCCCGTGACGACAAAACCCTTATCCTGAACCTGCATTTCTGTCTCCTGAGTGATGGCCCCGACGCACAGCACACCCGGACGATACGCGTGCCGGCACGAGTCCGGAGCTCTTGGGTGTGCCCGAAGCGATATGGGAGATGACCGGCACGTTGCTGCACAACCTTCGCCGACAAAGCTACGTTCGCGATGATCTACTGGCTGGTTATCCTAAGCGGCAGGCAAGAGTTCGCCCATGCCCATAGACCTCGTCGTGCATGAGCCTTTTGGACATATCGAAGCGGTCGTCGATCTCGTCAACGATGCGGGTCGGCTGAAGACTGCCTGCGCCTCGCCTTCCCACATTTCAATTGCGCCTCGCAGCGATTAACATCAGGGCACCTCGGTACGCGGAACCTGACCATGCATGAAGCTCAAGACAAGGGCACGACCTCCATCGGCCTGGTGCGTGAAGCGATTCTTGTCGCTACGCAACGTAATCTGGATGTGCCGGTCGCACTCCAGCACGCCGGTATCCCGGCAGAATTGTTGAATGCCCCGAGAGCCCGCGTGCCCGCGCTCGCCTTTTCGCGGTTGTGGGCGGCTCTGGCCGATCTGATGGACGACGAGTTTTTTGGTCTGGACAGCCACCCACTGCGCCGGGGCAGTTACGCGCTAATGTGTCACGCGGTGCTGCACGCTGAAAACCTGGAACACGCGCTGCGTCGCATGTTGAAATTTCTGCATGCGGTACTCGATGACGTTCACGGGGAGCTACGCTGCGAAGGCGAGCATGCACTGATCGTCCTGCATGATGATGGGCGCGCGCGTCGCCTGTTTGCCTACGGGACGTGGTTCATCCTCGTGCACGGCCTTGCGTGCTGGCTGGCACGCAGACGGATTCCGCTGATCGAGATGAGATTTCGCGCTTCCGCACCAATCGATGACAGCGACTACCGTATGCGCTTTTGCGAGGATGTCACGTTTGCCGCAGAGGAGACCCTGATCCGGTTCGATCGCAGTTTCCTCGACCTCAAACTGACGGAGACGGAAACGAGCCTGCGCGCATTCCTGCAAGGTGCACCAGCAAACATCCTGGTGAAGTACCGCAACGAGTCCAGCACTACTGCCCTGATCAGGCGCCGGTTGCGCAACCAGGTTCCCGACGACTGGCCCGACCTCGAGACGCTATCGCAGTTGCTCAATCAGTCCTCGGCCACGCTGCAGCGCCGCCTGCTGGCCGAGGGCACCAACTACCGGCAACTGAAAGACGAATTGCGCCGGGACATCGCCATCGACCTGTTTTCGAGCAGTTCTCTCACGGTCGCTGAAGTCGCCGCACGGACCGGATTTCAGGAGACCAGCGCGTTTCATAGGGCCTTCAGGAAGTGGACCGGGGCCAGCCCGGGAATGTACCGCCATGGCAAGGCGACTTCTTCGGTCTAGAACTGGGAGGGTAGTCACGGCGCAGTTGGCGCGCACAGCTGTGCTCGAGGCCGTGATCGGTCGGCAGCTTTGAACGCCGTATGCACACTGTGCGCCGCGCAAAAGCTAAGCTGCAGTCTCAGGCCACTCAAGCACAACCAGCCCGCCGGAACGGACTGCGCATAGGCGTGCGGCTCCGAAACCCACTCCACCGATACGCAGCTGACCTCAGGGCGATGGTTCGATCGCGCGCAAACCCCGCAGAAGAGCGGCCTGTCTGCCTACAGACCTCATTCAGATTGAGGTCGGCGGACATGGATTGAGGTTCCAACCAGGCTGACACTGTAGTCGCGTTCGGCAAAGAAAGATGAGCGTCGCGTCCGGTTCCAGGAAGTACCTGGGATTGGTCCCGGGACGGCCACGCACTCAATCGCTGCCGTGAGAGAACTGAAGCGTTACCGGAGCGCCTGGTATATGGCGCGTCGTTTCGGACTAACGCCTCGCGAGCATAGCAGCGGAAGAAAGCAAATCGCCCGGAACCAGAAGGTCAGTACGGCGGTAATAACTATACGGAGACGAGAATGAGAACTCGGTTAAGAAGCGGCCGCAGCTTGGCAATTGCGAGTGCCTTGTTAGCAGCATCAACTATTGTCATATCGGGCTGCGGCGGCCATGACTCTGCACCTGCAAGTGCCGCCGTGAAGACTTCAGCCGCGATGTGCAGCGCGTTGGCTGGCATGCCCGTTCCGGCCGCCTCGATCGGGTTGCCGACAACCGGTGCGACTGTCGTATCAGCGACGCTCGTCGCAGATACGGATCCCGGTAACACTAATGGTGAATATTGCAAGGTGTTAGGGAGTATTCATCCGGTCGATTTCAATGCGCCAGATATTCATGCGGAGGTGGACCTTCCGACTAACTTTAACGGAAAATCTGTTCACTTTGGCGGCGGGGGTTTCGACGGCACCATCCCCGATACCGAGGGCTCACCCGCCGATGGTTTCCTGGCCGGCGCAGAACCTGCGGGCGTCACTACGCCGTTGCGCAGAGGTTACATAACTCTTGGGAGCGACGGTGGGCATGAGGGAAGCAGCTTCGATGGTTCGTTCTTAGTGAATGATGAGGCACTCGCCAATTACGCAGGCGACCACATCAAGAAAACGCATGATTTTGCGGCGTACATCGCAAAGACGCGCTATGGCTCGGCGTTTGCGCATAGCTATTTCATTGGTGGATCGGGCGGCGGACGACAAGGCCTGATCGCGGCGCAGCGATTTCCACAGGACTACGACGGTATCATTTCGACCTATCCCGCGTCGGGAATTACAGGACTATGGCTCCAGATGGGCAGGGTCTCGCGATCTCTCCTGGCGCCCGGAGGATACGTCACCCCGGCTAAAGGCAAGGCGCTTCTGGCTGCGGTCATGAAGCAATGTGACGCTTTGGATGGCGTGACTGACGGCATTGTTAGTAACCCTTCAGCGTGCGTGTTCGATCCAAAGCAGATTCGCTGCCCCGGCGGAGTCGACACTGGTGATACCTGTCTGTCCGACGCGCAGATCAATACAATGACCACCGCAGGGACACCGCTTAACTTCAACTTTGCTCTTGCGAACGGAGTGCAAACTTTTCCAGCATACAACGTATTCGCCGGTGCGGAATTTTGGTCAAATCCGGTGGCGTGGGGCGCGTCAGCGACCGATGCCATCATCGAACCAGGGATTCTCGGGAAAAGCGCGTTCTTCTACACGTTCTCAAACGACATGCTCCGGTTTGCGATCGCTCGCGATCCTGGCTTGAGCATTCTCAATTTTGACCCTGCCGCTCCCGGGCCACTGGCCGCGCGCATCCAGGCGGTGAGCGCGCTCATGGATAGCACGAGCACTGACCTGACTCAATTCCAGAGTCGCGGCGGCAAGATCATTCTCCAACACGGACAAGCTGACCAGTTCATTCCAGCTCAACTGTCGATTGACTACTATAACCGTCTGGTATCCCGGTTCGGGCAGGAGCCACTGGGCCGGTTTCTGAAGTTTTACCTGGTGCCGGGCGCGGCGCATGGTATGGGCGGACAGTTCGGTGGTTCATACGATGGTCTGACGGCCCTCGACAATTGGGTCACGAAAGGGACCGAGCCTCGCAATCTGACTATCACTGACCTTGCTCCGCCATCCACCGGACGTACGCGACCACTTTGCGAATACCCACAGTGGCCAAAATACGTTGGTGGCGACCAGAATCTTGCGACTAGCTTCGTGTGCACGAACTAGTCCGGTCGGCAGCGCGCGCCCATCTGCAGTTCCTGGTGGCTACCGTATTACGGCCAGTTCTGCCAGCGGTACCGCGAATGGGCGCATACGTTCCGACCCGGTGCAAAGCGCCCCCTGATCACTGAAGCGCAGCGCGTACCCTCGCAGCCATACTGACCGGACAACCGCCACGCGACGCTACGCAATTTCAGGCGTTGGTAGAGGTCACCCGCCCATCTGCGGTAAGGGTGGCAGAGCACAATTAAAGCATCCGGCCGTTCAGGGCGACATAGACTTGGGCCCCGACATTCTGCTCTTCGGCTGAGGCTCGCCGCGCACCGGCGCGACCGACCCTGATGCCGGTCCGTCCGACAACACATTCTCGATTTCGTACAGGAACGCGTGCTGTCGCCACCGCCGCAATGCTGCGAACGCGGGTGTTCGGCGACCTCATCCAAGTTGAAGTTGATGGACATGGACGGCCGGTGTCGTCCCGCTGAAACTGCTTACAGCACAGACCAACGGCCGATCGGGTCGCGACAAGGACGCCCCACTGAGGGCGCCGTTGGAGCCCGCGTGGACTTCGCCCACGACGTTAAATCAAAGGAGACAAGATGAACCAGATAGACGTGCACTCACTCGCGGGTGAGGCAAGATTCAATGGCTTTCACACCCTGGTCCTGTTCTGGTGTCTATTGATGCTGATACTCGACGGCTACGATCTTGCCGTCGTGGGCGCAGCGCTGCCATCAATCATGAAGGACATGGGCATCGACGCGACCAGGGCTGGCGTCATGGCCGGATCGGCACTATTTGGCGTGATGCTCGGAGCCATTTTCCTTGGCACGCTGGCGGACCGTTTCGGCCGACCCATGATGATCTGTGCTTGCGTCGCGCTGTTCAGTCTTTTCACCGCAGCGGCTGGCTTGACGAGCGATCCCATCGCCTTCAGCGTGACGCGATTCATCGCTGGTCTGGGCATTGGCGGAGTCTTGCCAATTGTCACCGCGCAGATGGGGGAGTTTTCGCCGAACGCCCTGCGCACGCGCTTGGTGACGCTGGTGTTCGCGGGATATTCCATTGGCGGAATTCTTGTGGCGCTGACTGCAAAGCAGCTTATCGGCAGCTACGGCTGGCAATCCGTCTTTTTTGCCGCAGGCCTGCCTGTGCTGCTGATTCCGTTCATCATCAAAACGATGCCCCATTCAATGTCCTTTCTGGTTAAAAGCGGCCGGCACGAAGAGCTGCGCGCCGTGATGAAGCGGTTGGTGCCCGACTATCCGGTGAGCGGTCAGGAGCACTTTGCCGGATCTTCTGCGGACAAAAACAAGGACGCTTCGGTGCGACGCCTCTTCCAGGATGGGCGGGGCTTCAGTACGACGATGATCTGGGTCGCGTTCATGACCGGCCTTTTCATGGTCTACGCTCTCAGCTCCTGGTTGACCAAGCTGATGGCAATGGCTGGATTCAGCCTGGGTTCAGCTTTGAACTTCGTGATCGTCTTCAACGTCGGCGCCATCGCCGGTGCGATTTTTGGTGGTTGGCTCAGCGACAAGGTCAACATCAAGAGAGTGCTGATTGCGTTTTACGTCGTCGGGGCGGTTGCGCTGTCGCTGATGGGCTACACGAAGTCGACCGTGTCGTTGTTTGCCGTCGTATTCGTTGTCGGCGCATCGACGCTTGGTACGCAACTGCTTGCCTATGCTTATGCGGGTGACTTCTATCCCCATGCGATCCGGTCTACCGGTGTTGGCTTTGCTTCTGGCGTGGGCCGGATCGGCGCCATCGTGGCACCGGTGCTCATCGGTTGGCTCGTCTCCCTGAAGCTGCCGCTTGAACAGAACTTCATGGCAATCGGTCTGGCTGGCCTCATCGGTGCGGCGGCGGTGACGCTGATCAATCAGACACGTGCTGACTCATTCCGCTCAGCCGGCGCGCCTGTCGCCGCAGTTCAGGGTAGCGCAGGGCGCTGAGGTTTCTACCATACACGGTTTCATGGCCGGGGTTCGTTCGTGTGAAGAGCGCGGCTGTTACGGAACTCTCCACCCGAAAAAACACCACGTCCAGGCCGCAGCAAATTTTCAACATGCCGAGAAAAAATGGATCGTCAATCTCCTCCTCCTTTCAGTTCGTTTGCCGACGTGAGTCGAGCCGTCGACTGGGCACTCGTCACCCGGCGCAGCGTCCGTGCTTTCCTGCCCATACCGGTTCCCCGCGAGGAAGTGGAGTCCATCCTCAACGTTGCGCGCTTCAGCGCAACCGGCGTCAACATCCAGCCCTGGCATGTGCATGTTGTGACAGGCACGATGAAGTCCCGCCTGTCTGATGCCATCAACGAGATCAATGATGACCCTGCACGAAGTTCCGACCTGGAAGAGCCCTACGATTACTACCCACGCGAATGGATCGCGCCGTACGTGGACCGCCGACGCAAGGTCGGTTGGAATCTGTACGGCCTGCTGGGTATCCAGAAGGGGGACAAGGAGCGGATGCACGTCCAGCACGGCCGCAACTACAGCTTCTTTGATGCGCCGGTAGGCCTGTTTTTCACGGTTGACCGGGTCATGCGCGAAGGAAGTCTGCTGGACACCGGCATGTTCCTGCAAAGCGTCATGATTGCTGCCCGGGCGCGGGGTCTCGACACCTGCCCGCAGGCGGCTTTCAACAAGTTCCATCGTGTCATCGCCAACGAACTGTCCATTCCCGACAACCAGATGCTGGTCTGCGGGATGAGCCTGGGTTATGCAGATCCCGGCTGCATCGAGAATTCGCTGGTAACGGAGCGCAGCCCGGTCAACGATTTCACTACTTTCTACGAAGAATGAACGGAGACAAAGTCATGAGTGCAAAGGCCTACTCTCAAGGACTTGAGAAGAACGCGGCAAACCACGTTCCATTGACGCCATTGACCTTCCTCGATCGAACCGCCGACGTCTATCCGGATCGGACCGCGATCATTCATGGCGACTTCCGGCAGACGTGGGCCGAAACCCGCGAGCGTTGCTATCGCCTCGCGTCGGCACTCGTTCAGGTGGGGATCGAACCGGGCGATACCGTGTCGATCATCGCGCCGAACACCCCGGCCATGCTTGAGGCTCACTTTGGCGTGCCGCTGTCCGGTGCCGTGCTCAACGCCGTCAATTGCCGCCTCGACGCTGACGGCGTCGCATTCATTCTGCGTCACGGCGAATGCAAGCTCCTGCTTGTAGATCGCGAATTTGCCCCGCTGGTCGAGAAAGCGTTGCAGTCGGTCCCCAATCCGCCGCGTTTGATCGACATCAACGATCGTGAAGCGCCTGACGGCCCTGCCATCGGGGAAACTGATTATGAGTCGCTGCTGTCGAGCGGCGATCCCGCATTTGCCGGTCGCCACCCGGTCGATGAGTGGACGCCCATTGCCCTGAATTACACGTCGGGTACAACCGGGGATCCGAAGGGCGTCGTTCCCAGCCACCGCGGCACCTATCTGATGAGCCTGGTGCAGATGACGAACTGGCCGCTCCCGCGCGCGCCGGTTTATTTGTGGACGCTCCCCATGTTCCATGCGAATGGCTGGTGCTTCACATGGGCGATTACTGCCGCGGCCGGAACACATGTATGCCTGCGTAAGGTGAACGCTGCCAATGTTCTTTCCGCCATCGTCAGGCATGGTGTAGATCACTTTTGTGCGGCGCCGATCGTCCTGTCAGGCCTCGCAAGCATGCCTCATTCAGAACGGCAGCCGCTGCCGCGTCGGGTGCGGGTCCTGACAGCCGGCTCGCCGGCGCCAGCCGCTGTTCTCGAGGCCGTTGGCGCGATGGGTTTCGATGTCGACCACGTCTTTGGCATCACTGAGATTTCCGGCACCCCGATCAGCTGTGCGTGGCATGACGAGTGGGACGCGTTGCCGGCGGAGCAGCAAGGGAAGTTGAAAGCGCGGCAGGGTGTGCGTGCGGCAGCGTTCGAAAAAATGTCGGTTGCCGATCCTGAGACGCTCGAGACGGTGCCGGCCGACAGCAAGTCCTGCGGCGAGGTCCTGGTCCGGGGCAATACGGTGATGATGGGATATCTTAAGAATTCTGACGCAACGGCAAAAGCTTTCGCCGGCGGCTGGTTCCATACTGGAGATCTGGCCGTCGTCCATCCTGACGGCTATATCCAGATCACAGACCGCTCGAAGGACGTGATCATCTCTGGCGGAGAAAATATTTCGTCTGTGGAGGTGGAGGAGGTCATCTACCGCATGTCAGGCATCCTGAACGCTGCCGTAGTCGCGCAGCCTGACGACAAATGGGGCGAGACGCCTTGCGCATTTATCGAGCTGAGGCCCGATGCCCCGGGCATCACGGAGGAGGATGTGATCTCGTTCTGTCGGGAGCGACTGGCGCATTTCAAGTGCCCGCGCCGTGTGATCTTCGGCGAATTGCCCAAAACCGCTACCGGGAAGATCCAGAAGTTCCGCCTGCGGGAACAAGCGGGCAGCCGGGCAGCAATCACCCGACTGGCGGGATGAGGCTGTTGGCCCATCGAACGCGCCACGCGCTGTGAAGTGCGAATACGGTCAAGTGATGTAGTCGTGGGTATTCGCGAGCGGGCTGATCGCGGTGCCCGAAATGGAGGCAAAGCATGCAAAGCTTCTCAGGGAGAGATTTCGACCTCGACTCCTATGCGTTGATTGATGAGCCGTTGCCAGAGCCTGATTGCGGGCAACTGCGAATTCGCATCGAAGCAACGGCTCTTGGTTTCGTCGACGGGCTGATGATGCAAGGCCGCTATCAGATCAAGCCGCGCCTGCCTTACGTTCCAGGTGGAGAAATTGCGGGTGTGGTTGACGCCGTGGGTCCGGGCGTGGGGGGCCTACTTGTCGGTGAGCGTGTCGTCACATGGCAGCTTGGCGGAGGCCTGGCGGAATATGTAGTGGTTGATGCCGCTGACGTCGACATTGTCCCGGGCGGGCTGCCAATGCCCACTGCCGCAGCCATGCTGGTCGACTACCAGACGGCACACTATGCGTTGTTCGATCAGGGACGACTGACGGCCGCCGATACGTTGCTGGTGCTTGGAGCGGGCGGGGCGGTGGCGTCCGCCGCCATTCAGCTTGCAGTGCACGCCGGGGCTCGTGTGATTGCCGCGGCTTCGAGCGAGCTCAAGCGCAAAGCCGCATGCGAGCTAGGCGCAGTGGCCGCGATCGACTACAGCCTTCCGGATTGGCGTGATGCGCTCAGGAAGGTGGCGCCAGAAGGCGTTGACGTCGTGCTCGATCCTGTCGGCGCCAACATGCTGGAGCCAGCATTCCGCTCGCTGTCCAAAGGCGGCCGCTATCTCGTGGTTGGATTCGCGGGCGGTGCCATGCCGTCGCTCCCTGTCAACCTGGCGCTTCTCAAGAACGCCACACTGCACGGAGTCGACATACGGCATTTCCTGGCCAACCGTCCGGAACGGGCGCGGCGTGTACGCACCGCGCTGTTCTCGATGGTTGCCCGCGGCCATCTTCAACCGCCTGCGACCGTCACGTTCCCTCTCGTGAACGCAATGGACGCTGTGCTGGCAACCTTCGACCGTGGCAGGCGCGGGAAAATTGTTGTGCTGCCCGGCCCGGGCGTCGGTTCCAGTCACGCTGGTTGACCCATGCGTAATACCGAGGATTTGTTCATCGAACATCAGTAACCGCGAGAGTCGGTCCTGAAGATTACCTGTCAGCGATCGCAGATCGCTGATTTGGTAGGGCGGACAATTGCCGAGCCCAATGCTGGTGCTTCCGCAGGCATTCTAGGTCGCCTGGCGCCGGTCGCTTGATGCGATAATGGCGACCATTGGGTTGTCAGACGGGAAGAAGAGCCGCGGGAACGCCAGCGACGCCGCCGCCGCATAGATGAAGAAGTCGTAATACTCCAATGCCGAGCCAATCCAGCCGCTGGCAGCGGCGATCTTCAGCTGGCGCTCGTCGTGGGGCTTAACCGGGGTTTTCCGATTCATGCGTGTCTTATTATGAGAGTGGTCAAAGGAGCAGTTGACCGGTCGCTTCAGGCGATCGAGTTGCTCGCACGTGAGGCGCGCTGGATGCGCATCTCCGATATCGCCGCCGAACTCGGGCTGGAGAAGGGCCCCGCGCATCGGGTGCTCGCGCAACTGTGCGAGCAGGGCTGGGCGGAACAGGACGAACAGACGTCCCAGTACCGTTTGACCCTGAAGCTGTCCTTACTCGGTCAGCGGTACCTGCATGGGCTTGGTCTGCCGGGTCTGGTGCAGCCGATCCTTGACGAAGTCGCCGCGCAGTGCCGCGAGCTGGTCCGGCTGACGGTGGTCAACGAAGGAACACTCGCGTGGCTGGCAGCGTCCCAGGGCGCGGCACCGGGCCTGATGTATTCGCCGTCCATGCATAGTCCCATCGTCTTGCATGCCACATCGGTTGGCAAGGCGTGGCTGGCTGGAATGCCGAACGACCAGGCGATCGAATACGCCCTGCGTGGCGGACTCGGAAAAGCGTCCGCCGCCGGCGCATGGACCCCGAAGGCAATCAGCAGCGTCGAGCAGTTGATTCCGGAGCTGGAGCGGACCAGGCAGCGTGGCTATGGCCTTGTCGTTGAAGAGGCCGAGCCGGGTGTCGTCGCATTGGCGGTGCCGGTGCGTTCGGTGCCTGACGGTGCGGTGGTGGGCACCATGAGTATTGCCGGGCCGGTCACGCGGGTTCAGCCGGAGCGTTACGAAGCCTTTTACGCCCTACTGCAGCAAGCGTCTGCGAAGCTGGGTGCCGTGTGGCCGCGCCAGAGCGTCGGTGCGCATGTGGGTGAGGCGGCAGAAGACGCTGGGCGCAGATCAGGCTATCGAGCGAATCGCCGCATGGGATGAGCAGGCAGCACGCCTTCTCGTCGCGGCGCGCCAGCGAGGCAAGCGCCGCTCAGCTTATGCAGTGGGGCTGATACCCGTGACCGACAACCCCAAAGGGTTCAGCCGTATTCGCAGACTTACGAGCGGGAATCGGCTGGAACGACAATCCAGGGGCCCCAAGGCCGCGGACATTCAATGACCGCACCGAAATTCATTTCGGACTGCTGAGCGGACGCTTCCAGTCGTCCCGCTGCTCTTCTGTAGCGCAACGGGCCTTCGCGCCAGCTCGCTTCATACACTGAACGGCTCGAAACGAACGCCGCAGCGACAACACCATCGGGCGGAAGCTCAATGCCGACGTCAGAGCGGCGTCAGCGTCAAGTTCGGCCGCCGACGGCGACAGCAACGCCGCGTCGCCGAACGGAACCATGGTCCTTGCTCAAAAAACATGTTGTGTAGGTCCAGTTCAATAGCGACGCGCCGGACGAAGGGGCGCCGTATGGTCCGGTCAGCATCACCTGGAGGTGCCGCGCGGGGCTGATTGCAGCAGTTTCTGCAGTTCAGCTTTGTAGAAACGAGCGAGGCCGTTGGTGCCGTGGCCGCAAGTATCCTCACTGGCAGGGATCAAAAACAGCCGACCGTGGCGCACATGCTGCATCGCGCGCTCCATCAGGCCGGTCTCGGGCGGATAGCGTTCGTCGTCGGCCGCGTTGATGGCGAGCACCGTAGCCTGGATCTGCTCCAGGCCAGGTGCCGGGTTATAGCCGCGCGAGGCACCCCATTGATATAAGAAGTCGTTGGCATCCAACGTGAAGGGCTGGGCCAACTGGGTGTCGACGTAGTTCTCTGCCAACTCCATCGTCGGCGCCGCCTTCTGGTAGGCGAGCGTCCCGCCGTTGGTGGCCAGCGCAAAGAAGGCGTGGGCAATGCGCAAGGAGCGGGGCGGACTGGCGTACTTGCCATCCAGGTACTCCGGGTCGTTGCGGACCATTTCGGTGAGCATGCGGCGCAGCATCCAGTTGCGGCCGGACATCTCGGTGGGTTGCGACGCCATTGGCGCCAGTGCGTCCATGAAGTCCGGATACCGCACCGCCCAGATCCATGCGTGCATGCCGCCCATCGAGTTGCCGATCAACAGCCGCAGGTGCCGGATGCCCAGGCACTCAGTCAGGAGCCTGTACTGCGCAAGCACCATGTCGTCGTAGTTGTAGGCCGGGAACCGCGTGCGCAGCCCGTCGGACGGCTTGGACGATCCGCCGGCTCCAATTCCGTCCGGGAGAATGATGAAATAGTTGTTGGCATCAAGCGGCTGTCCCGGCCCGAACAACTCTCCCGCGAAGGCGTGCGTCAGCATGCTGGCGCCTGTGCCCGTCGTGCCGTGCAGGACAAGGACCGGCTCGCCGGACGGGTCGCCAATAGTTCGGTAGTGTAGCCGCAACTCCGGCATCACCTCCCCGGTGTGGAAACGGAAGTCTCGCGCGATCCAGTCGCCTTCCTTCGGTGCAGGATAATCGGACAAATTGCAATATCTCGTTAGCGGCATAGGCGTGCGAGGCGATCCCGCAGCTCGGGTCATCCAGAAATTGACACAAGAGTCTGAAGCGCACCCGCTTGCCGAGCAGAAGCGTAGGCCGCATCCATGACCTGCATCATTGCCTCGGCGTCGCGCAATGACGCGATCGGCTTTGTACCTGTGCGGCATTCAGCAAGCACCCGCTTGACGAACAGTGGGTAGTAAATGTCAGTCTCTAACTGGAGACGGCGACTTCGAGTACCTGCGGCAAGATTATTCCGGTCCCGAATCTCGATCCGGTCGGGTCCCGATTTCGCGTACATGCGATCGGATGAAAGGGTGAACGAGAATTCGCGCTGCTCGTCTTGGGTACTAGGAAAGCTGTATCCGGTCTCCACAAGCCCGATCACGCCGTCTTCGGTTTGCATGGTCAGCAACGAGTAGTCCTCGACGGCGCCTCGATGCGTTCGGGAGTTCATGGTGGCGGATACTCGCGCGACTTCTTTGCCGGTCAGCAATCTGAAGAGATCGATGAAGTGGGTGGCGACATTGATCGTGGATCCGCCTCCGGAAAACACGGGGTCGAGCGCCCAGCCTGCGCCTGCAGCTTCGTAACGACCAGGTGGACCTACAATGAAGCGGAAAGACATGTAGTTAAAGTCGGACGGTATGCGATCCTCCGCATCTTTAAGTGCGCCGAGCAACTCGCTCATCCGGAAGATCAACGGTACGGCGCAATAAAGATTGGCTTCCTCCGTCAATTTGCGCAGCCGCGTGACCTGCGACATGTTGACGCCGCAGGGTTTCTCCAGCGCGAACGGAATTTTTCGTTCAATCACGGCCTCCGCGAGCGTCGGCATTTCGGAATGCCGCCCGAACACAAACGCGAAATCGACATCCTCGCGCTGGAGCAACTCATACGCCGACGAGTACAGCGTGCTCCCAAATCGCGCGGCAATTGCCTGTCCTTTTACTTGCTCCGCATCTGAAACGGCTACTACCTGGATCCCGGGCGCCTCGAGCGCATCGAGATAGAGTGGGACATGCCAATGGCTGGCCTCCAGCAATGCGACTTTCATGCGTGTTCTCCCTTCGCACCGTCGACGAATCGACTCCGTGCCTGCGCGATGCGCACATTAAAGCCGGCCGTACATACTGATGTGAAAACGTTGAAGCTCATCGCATCTTCCCTCCATTCAAACTGGTGACGACTGTTGATTCCGGGCGTTTTCCCCGAGGCGTTTCGGCATCAAGGGCTTGCGTTCCTGGCAGGGGCGAACAGCACGCCATCGTCTGGTGCTGACTTTCCAGCGGGGCGGTAATCGAACCCAAGGAAGCGAAGGGCATGCACTGCCTGCCCTTCATGCATTGGCCCCCCGTCCTGGGTACGACAGCCGCGCGCATGCGCGGCGCGGCGAAGCTGCGTCGGCTCTGGCGCATTGATGATGTCTACGACGATGGTGCCGGGTGCGAGCCGCTCGGGATTTACCGGCATGGCGTCATACGCGTTCATGCCGAGCGGTGTGGCATTGATCACGACTTCGAAACCGTGCGGGTCGGGAGGTCCGGAATGCGTGATGCAACCGGTTTCGGCAGCAACGGATTCCGCAAGCTCGCCAGCCCGCTGCTCGTCGACGTCGGATATGGTGAGCGTCCGGGTGCCCGCCGCCGCGACTGCAAATGCGATAGCCCTGCCCGCGCCTCCGGCACCGACGAGAAGAACGGACTTACCAGCCGGATGATTGCCTTCCCATTGCATGCCGAGCACGCAGCCCACGCCGTCGAATATGGCGCCGACCCAGCGTCCATCTTCGTTGCAACGTATCACGTTGAGTGCGCCGACCCGGGAAGCAGTGGGGTCGAGTTCGTCGACAAAATCCAGCATCCGTTGCTTATGAGGCATCGTGACCAGCAGGCCGGAAAGATTGCGTAACGCTCGTGCGCCGGCGACGAATGCGGACAGGTCCTCCGCCTTGACCCAAAACGGAACGCAGACTGCGTCAATGCGCTGTTCGACAAAAAGCTGGTTCAGCAGTTGCGGCGACTTCGCCGCCGTCAGCGGATCGCCCACTAACCCGTAAAGTCGCGTTTTTCCCGTGATATGTGGATGCATTGCGGCCTCATGTCCGATGTTGACGGAAGGTGCAGTCATAGCTTACTGCTCACTTCCAGGGTGCCGGGGCTTCGGCGAGATCCCATGTTCCGTAGACCGCAGGCTCGTTAATCTCGATGACTTCAAGGTCATCGGAGCGCCAGATCACATTGTGCGGAACGCCGGCGGGTTGCGAGAGGTCGTCTCCGGCGTTGAGCGTCACATCGCCCTCCACGCCGGCGAAACGGAACGTCACCGATCCGCGCAGCACATACAGATAGTGCGCAGTCATGTCGTGCCAATGCCAGCCCGTGGCATCGGTGAACGGCGTCAGTGCGCGAATGTGCTTGGCGCCGATGCGACCGTTGGTCACCGCGGCGAGCCCGAGGTCGCGATACTCGGAGTCCGCGCGCAGCCCTTCCTTGTTCCAGACCGCTCCGGACGCGCTCACACGTGCGAACGGAGTCAGAGATTGCGCGAGTTCGCGGGGGCCGTCGTACCGGGGCGTACCTTGGTTGTGCATGTGTCTTTCTCCTGTGTGGCATCAGATATTCGCAAGTGCCGCAGCCGCGTGTTCCTGCCCGGCTCATCCGAACAGCGTAAGTTGCGCCGGGCGGTCGCTGCCGACATGGCCCTTGCTTTCGGCTACGAGCGCAGCTGGTTCGTCAGATCCTGTGAGTCGGCTGTTCCGGTCGCCTCACGCAACATCTCGGCGCGCAGACGATCGTATTCGCCCTTGGGTACAGGGACTGCGTTACGGTCGCCGAGATCGTGGAGCCGGACCCGGTACGTCTCGCGCGTGGTAAAGGCGGCGATCGCGGCCACGACACATATGCCGAATGTCAGGGCTCCGATCTTCAGTGGGATATTGGAGGAGCCGGGCGGCGCGACCGCGACGAAGAATGCCGGGAGCAGGGCGGAAAGCGTCGTCCCGACGTTCTGTCCGATGGCCATCCCTGACACGCGCACGCGCGTGTGGAACAGTTCGGAGAACAGGCTCGGGAATACGCCGTTGAAGCCCTGATAGGCGATGCCCCACATGAGCACCGAAAGAACCATCGCCAGCCACACGTTATGGATGCTGATAGCGTACAGATACACGAACGAGAGCAGTCCAGCGCTGAGGGTGCCGACAAGGACCGGCGGCCTGCGACCAATCCTGTCCGAGAGGTTGCCGATGAAGGGAATCAGGATCACTGCGCAGATATTGCCGAGAACAGGGATCCACAGATACATGCCGGGAGGGAAGCCGATGCCGTACGCCGGCTGAACCGCGTAGGCGGTGCCGAAGACCGCGGCGACCAGGGCGATTACGGCGGTAAGCGCCATGCAGACCACGCGCAGGACATCGTCCCAGCTCTGCCGGAGCACTTCGACGACTGGCGAGGCGGGAATTTCGCCGTGCACGCGCTCCTCGGCGAACGCCGGGGTCTCATCGACTTTGCGGCGAATGACGTAGCCCGCGATGAGAACGACAATGCTGAGCAGGAACGGAATCCGCCAGCCCCAGGAGGTGAACTGGTCCCTGGGCATGAAATGCGCGAGAGGCAGGAAAATCGCTGCCGCCATGAGCTGTCCGGCCTGCACCCCCTGGAGGGTAAAGCTCGCGAAGTAGCCGCGCCGACCGAACGGTGCGTGCTCGAGAATCATTGAACTGGCGCCGGAGAGCTCCCCGGCGACCGCGAAGCCCTGGATGAGGCGAAGAACCACGAGCAGCACTGGCGCCCAGATGCCGACCTGCTTATAGGTTGGCAGGACCCCGACGGCCATCGTTGAAAAGCCCATGAGGAACATGCAGAGGAGCAGAACCGTCTTGCGCCCGTGGCGGTCGCCCCAGTGGCCGAGGACGACGGCGCCCACCGGGCGGGCGATATAGCCGACACCGAAGGTTGCCAGTGAGGCGATGATGGCGACCGTTGGGTTATCTGACGGAAAGAAAAGCTGCGGGAACACCAGCGACGCCGCAGTCGCGTAAATGAAGAAGTCGTAGTACTCCAGCGCCGAGCCGATCCAGCCGCTGGCCGCGGCGATCTTCGACTGGTGCTTGCCGTAAGGTTTAACCCGGGTGTTCCGATTCATGCTTGTCTCCATCGTGATTGACTTTCCGGTGCTGTTTGTCTATTGTTGTAACACCGTTCCATTAAGAATCATGTTACGTCAATTATGAGAGTTGTCAAGGGAGCAGTTGACCGGTCGCTGCAGGCGATCGAGTTGCTCGCACGTGAGGCGCGCTGGATGCGTATGTCCGATATCGCCGCCGAACTCGGGCTGGAGAAGGGCCCCGCGCATCGCGTCCTCGCGCAACTGTGCGAGCAGGGGTGGGCGGAACAGGATGAACAGACCTCCCAGTATCGTTTGACCTTGAAGCTGTCCTTACTCGGTCAGCGGTACCTGCATGGGCTCGGTCTGCCGGGTCTGGTGCAGCCGATCCTCGATGAGGTCGCGGGTCAGTGCCGCGAGCTGGTCCGGTTGACGGTCGTCAACGAAGGAACACTCGCGTGGCTGGCCTCGTCCCAGGGCGCGGCGCCGGGCCTCATGTATTCGCCGTCCATGCATAGTCCCATCGTCTTGCATGCCACATCGGTTGGCAAGGTGTGGCTGGCTGGAATGCCGAACGACCAGGCTATCGAATACGCCCTGCGTGGCGGACTTGGAAAAGCGTCCGCCGCGGGCGCATGGACGCCGAAGGCCATCACCAGCGTCGAGCAGTTGATTGCGGAGCTGGAGCGGACCAGGCAGCGTGGCTATGGTCTTGTCGTTGAAGAGGCCGAGCCGGGTGTCGTCGCATTGGCGGTGCCGGTGCGTTCGCTGCCTGACGGTGTGGTGGTGGGCACCATGAGTATTGCCGGACCGGTCACACGGGTTCAGCCGGAGCGTTACGAGGCCTTTTATGCGCTACTGCAGCAAGCGTCCGCGAAGCTGGGTGCCGTATGGCCGCGCCAGAGCGTCGGTTCGCATGCGAGCGAGGCGGCATGAACACGCCGGCCGCAGCTCCGGCTCTCGAGCGACTCCCCGTGCTGGAAGACCAGGCAGCACGTCTTCTCGTCGCGGCGCGCCGGCAAGGCTCGCTCGCGGAGCGTCTTCCCATCGAGCTGCGGCCCGCGAATCTGGACGAGGGTTTCGCGATCCAGCGAAAAGTGGGCGATCAGCTCGGTTGGCAGGCCGGCGCGTGGAAATGCGCGCTGCCGCCGGCGGGCAAACTCATCGCTGCGCCAATCTATGACGCCGTTATCCATCGAGGCGCCCAATGCCGCATTCGCGCCGTGCGCGGGCAGTCCTGTGTAAGGGCAGAGCCGGAACTCGCCTGTTTGCTGGCTCGCGATCTGCCGCCACGCAGCGCAGCCTATGGCGAAGCCGAGGTGCTCGACGCTCTCGGGAATGTTCACCTCGCGCTCGAACTGCTGGGCAGTCGCTATGCGCATCCGGAATCGCTGACGTTCCCTGAATTGCTGGCAGACGGTCTGTTCAACGCCGGTCTTGTCATTGGGCCGCGCGTTCAATTGCGCGAGGGCGCGACGCCGGCCGATCTCCCGGGCGAATTCACCGTCAGTCTGACTCGCGCCGGACACGACACGGTCAGTTTTGCTGGCCGCCATCCTGATCGCAGCGTGCTCGCGCCGATAGTGTGGCTCGTCAATTTTCTCCGCGTCCGCGGCCTTGGATTGCATGCCGGCCAGGCAGTGATCACGGGCTCTTACGCGGGCGTGCTCGAATTGCCGACCGGCAGCGAGTTGCAGATCGGCTTTGGTGATCTCGGCACGTTGCCCATACATTTTTTGTCTTGATAGGAGTCTTCAAATGCGTCTCGTCCGTTTCGGCCAGCCTGGTCAGGAGCATCCTGGTGTCATCGATTCGAGCGGGGCGATCCGCGACCTGACCGGCATCGTCGACGATATCGATGGAACGACTGTTTCCCCAGCAGCCCTTGCAAAGCTGAGCGAACTCGATCTGAATCGCCTACCCATCGTGGAAACGGGCACGCGCCTTGGCGCCTGTATCGGCAATGTCCGTAACCTCGTATGCATTGGTCTGAACTACACCGACCATGCCGCTGAAACTGATACACCGATCCCGCGGGAACCTGTCGTGTTCAACAAGCATACGGGTTCGATCAGCGGTCCGAACGATCCGGTCATCCTGCCGGCAGACGCGCAAAAGCTGGATTGGGAGGTTGAACTGGGCGTAGTGATCGGCAAACCCGCCTGGCAGATCGGCGAAGCCGCCGCGCTCGATCACGTGGCGGGTTACTGCCTTGCCAATGATGTGTCCGAACGCGCTTATCAGCTCGAACGCGAAGGCCAGTGGACCAAGGGCAAAAGCGGCTTCTCTTTTGCCCCGCTCGGCCCGTGGCTTGTGACGGGTGATGAAGTGCCCGACCCGCAGGTGCTCGACCTGTGGCTCGACGTCAACGGCACACGTCGTCAGACGGGCAATACACGCACGATGATTTTCAGCGTCGCGCATATCGTGGCATATCTCAGCCGCTTCATGCCGCTCATGCCTGGCGACGTCATTATCACTGGGACGCCCCCCGGCGTCGGGCTCGGTCAGAAGCCGCCCGTATTTCTGAAAGCGGGCGACACCATGACCCTCGGCGGCAGCGGACTCGGCGAGCAGAGCCAGAAGGTCTTGCCGTACGCGGACTCGCTTGGCGCGGCATGGGGCCGCGGCGAATATCCGTTGGCACGATGAAACGATTCGATCTATAGAAGGAGGAGATATGAGCCTTGCCGGAACGGGCGTGGTCGCAATCTGGCATGACCTGCTGCCGGAAGCGAAGGATGAATTCTACGAGTGGCACAACCGCGAACACATGCCGGAGCGCGCCGGAATTCCCGGCTTCAGGCGCGGCCGCCGCTACATTGCGCTGGATGCGGGCCCCGAGTACTTCAATCTATATGAAGCCGACACCGTAGAGGTGCTCGGCGCGCAGGACTACCTGCTCCGGCTCAATTCGCCGACGCCGTGGACGAAGCGGGTCGTTCCCTCGTTTCGCAGCGTGGCCCGCTCGATCTGCCATGTGGCGTATTCGGACGGTGTCGGGCAGGGCGCCAATCTGGCGACGGTGCGCTTTGATGTGCCTTCGTCGGCACGGGACGATGTCGTGAAGGGATTGCGTCAGCAGGTCTTGCCGCCACTCGCCGACCGGCGCGGCATCACGGGCGTGCACCTGTGTCTGGCCGATGAGGCAGTCAGCAAGGTGGAAACTGCGGAGAAGAAGGCGCGTTCGGAAGGCACCCAGGTGCCGACATGGATCGTGATGATCGAAGGATGCCGCGTCGACTATGTCCGCTCAGCGCTAGACGCTTTCATTGCCGGACTCGCTGCTTTGCAGGCGGCCGGTGCGGTTGCTCCGGAGTCCACGCTCTATCAACTGGAGTACACGCGTTGCAAGACGCCGTGGAGCGCCGGCTGAAACATTGTCTGAACACGCTGCAGCCCGCGTCACGCGACGCCGGGCGGCCGGTGCTGAAAGAAACCGTCGTCACGCATTGAGAAACGAAGGAGTAGTTCCATGTCGTCCCCTGTTGCGGGCAAGCCCGTTGCATCGACCGCGGTCAGACCGGTTCGCGTCATTCGACTCAATCCCGCTGACGATGTCGTCATCGCCCTCGATCAGCTTATGTCCGGCACGGTGCTGGATGGGGAAGCGGTGACGGTTTCGGGATTGATCCCACCCGGTCACAAAGTGGCGACACGAGACATCGGCGAGGGTCAGGCGGTGCACCGGTATGGCCAGATCATCGGCTTTGCGAGCCAGCCAATCCGCGCCGGGCAGCACGTTCATACGCATAATCTTGCGATGGGCGAATTCGCCCGTGACTACGCATTCAGTCAAGGCGTGCGTGCCACCGTCCCGTCAACCGAGCCCGCGACCTTCCAAGGCATTGTGCGTGAAGACGGCCGTGTGGCTACGCGCAATTACATCGGCATTCTCACCTCGGTGAATTGCTCGGCCACGGTCGCGCGAGCCATTTCCGACTATTTTCGCCGTGACATTCGTCCCGAAGCGCTGGCCGCGTTTCCGAATGTGGACGGCGTCGTCGCGCTCACCCATGGTTCGGGTTGCGCCATCGACTCCGAGGGCGACGGTCTCGCGATGCTCCAGCGCACGCTTGGCGGCTATGCGTGCCATCCCAACTTCGCGAGCGTGCTGGTTATCGGCCTGGGCTGTGAAACGAATCAGATTTCGCGACTGCTCGAAACCCAGGGACTCAAAGAACATGATCGCTTGCGTATCTTCACGATTCAGGACACTGGCGGCACGACGCTGACAATTGCAAAGGGTATCGAACTGATCCGGCAGATGTTGCCTTACGCGAACGACGTCAAGCGCGAAACGGTTTCCGCAAGCCATCTCACCATCGGCCTTCAATGCGGTGGGTCGGACGGATATTCGGGCGTCACGGCCAATCCCGTGCTGGGTGCAGCCGTGGATTTGCTCGTGCGGCACGGCGGTACTGCGATTCTCTCGGAGACGCCGGAGGTATATGGCGCCGAGCACCTGTTGACCCGCCGCGCGGTAACGCCCGAAGTGGGACAGAAGCTGGTCGATCGCATCAGGTGGTGGGAAGCGTACGCGCAACGGCAAGGGGCGCAGATCAACAACAATCCGTCGGCGGGCAATAAGGCCGGTGGCTTGACGACCGTCCTCGAGAAATCATTGGGCGGCATCGCAAAGGCAGGGTCGACGAACCTTGTCGAGGTGTACGAGTACGCCCAGCCGGTTAGGGCGCGCGGTCTGGTGTTCATGGACACCCCTGGCTACGACCCGGTGTCGGCGACCGGCCAGGTTGCCGGCGGTGCGAACCTGATCTGCTTCACGACGGGACGCGGTTCGGCTTACGGCTGCGCGCCCTCGCCGTCGGTGAAGCTCGCGACAAACACGGCGCTCTGGCAACGTCAGTCCGACGATATGGACCTGAACTGCGGAGAAGTGCTGGAAAGGAGCACAACGATCGAGCAACTTGGCGCGGTGCTGTTCAAACTGCTGCTCGACGTGGCCTCCGGGACACGTTCCCGTAGCGAGCAGCACGGTTACGGACAAAACGAATTCGTCCCCTGGCAGATCAGCGCAATTATGTGAGACGCCGATTTGCAGCATCAGTGCCGCATGTACGGAGCTGATGCCCGGCAATAATTCCTACGAGGTTGGAGAAAGAGATGCCATCAATCAATCGATCCGCGCTGCCTGACGATCTGGAGCAGGCTGTGCTCGTCGGGCGCGCGTGGTGCCCCGATCTCGGCGCGCCGCGTCCTGTTGCCGTTATCGGTGGCGAACTGCTGGATGTGTCGTCGGTCGCGCTGACGACCAGCACGCTGCTTGAGCAACCGGAAATCGGCCTTCGGCTGAAGAAGGCCGCCGCGAACCTGCCGAGGCTTGCGGGATTAGACTCGGTTCTTGCCAATTCCGCCTTCGATCGACGCGATCCTTCCACTCCCTGGCTCATCGCGCCATGTGACCTGCAGGCGGTCAAAGCGAGCGGTGTGACCTTCGTCGAAAGCCTTCTGGAGCGGGTGATCGAGGAGCGCTCGGGAGGCGACGCGAGCCGGGCCGATGAAGTGCGCGCGCGCGTCATGTCGGCGCTGGGCGATCGGCTCGCAAGTGTTCGCCCGGGGTCTGAGCAAGCCGACGCGGTGCGCCAGGTGCTAATTCAGGAAGGAATGTGGTCGCAGTATCTGGAAGTCGGCATCGGTCCAGATGCGGAGATCTTCACGAAAGCGCAACCCATGTCCGCTGTGGGCACCTGCAGCGAAATCGGAATTTATGAAAATTCGCAGTGGAATAACCCGGAGCCTGAAATCGTGCTGGCGGTGACCAGCCGGGCGGAAATCGTCGGCGCCGCGCTCGGGAACGACGTCAACCTTCGGGATTTCGAAGGCCGGAGTGCACTGCTGCTCGGCAAGGCGAAGGACAACAACGCGTCGGCCTCGATTGGCCCGTTCATTCGCCTCTTCGACAGTACGTTCGGTCTCGATGATGTTCGGGCTGCGGAGCTTTCGCTGCGCGTGGAAGGAACAGATGGATACGTTCTGACAGGGGCGAGTTCTATGAAACGCATCAGCCGGGACCCCTCGGAACTCGTCGCGCAGGCGATGGGCGCTCACCATCAGTACCCGGACGGCATGATGCTGTATCTCGGGACGCTGTTTGCACCGACCGCGGATCGTAACGTGCCAGGGCAAGGGTTCACGCATCAGATCGGCGATACGGTGACAATATCGAGCCCGCGCTTCGGTGCGCTCGTCAACACCGTCAACTATTCTCATCGCATTGCGCCGTGGGAGTTCGGGGTCGGCGCACTGCTCGCGAGCATTCTTCGTGGGCATGTCGGGAAAGCGGAATCGTAGCCACTTCATGGCCGTGGGTCCGCTGATCTTTCATTGAATATCAGCGGACATGGCTCAGGTTAACACGCAGTCTCACTTGAGAATTTAGTTATGCGAATAGAAGGAAAGATGTTGATCGGTCACAAGGCTGTTCTGGGCACGAACGGGTCGATCCGTGCGGTCCACGCGGCAACCGGGGAGACGATCGAACCGGCATTCGGCGGCGCTACCTATGCCGACCTAGAACGCGCCTGCGCGCTGGCCTGGTCGGCATTCGACATCTACCGGGAAGGTTCGCTCCCCGCTAGAGCTGATTTTCTTGAGGCGATTGCGCAGAACATCCTTGATTTGGAGGATGACCTGATCGAGCGCTGTGTCGCGGAAACTGGTCTGCCGCGTGCGCGGGTCGAGAGCGAGCGCGGTCGCACGGTTGGTCAGCTACGGATGTTTGCCGCTGTCGTGCGTCAGGGAGACTTTCTTGGGGTTCGCATCGACCCTGCCGATAGCGAAAGGAAGCCACTTCCTCGCGTGGATCTGCGCCTGCGCTATGTTCCACTCGGACCTGTGGCGGTATTCGGTGCGAGCAATTTTCCACTGGCGTTTTCAGTGGCCGGCGGAGATACGGCGTCTGCGCTGGCGGCAGGTTGTCCGGTCATCGTCAAGGCACATCCCGCGCATCCGGGAACGTCCGAACTTGCCGCGTTGTCGGTACAGAAGGCGGTTCGGGATTGCGGCATGCCTGAGGGTACCTTCTCACTTCTCTTCGACAGCGGGAGGGACATTGCACAACGTCTTGTCGGCGACCGCCGGATCAAGGCAGTCGGCTTCACGGGTTCGCGGGGTGGCGGAACAGCGCTCATGAAGCTCGCAGCGCAGCGCCCTGAGCCGATTCCGGTCTATGCCGAGATGAGCAGTGTCAATCCCGTTCTGCTGTTCCCCGCCGCGCTGGCGAATCGCGCCGAGGCAATAGGGCGGGCATTTGCCGCGTCCGTCACGCTCGGTGCCGGTCAGTTCTGTACGAATCCAGGTCTGATTCTCGCGGTGGACTCGCCCGATCTGGATCGGTTCATCGAAGGCGCTGCTGCCGGACTGGCCGATGCGCCCGCGGCCGCGATGCTGACGCCCGATATCCGGAAGGCGTACGAAACGGCCGTCGCCAGAACTGCAGCGCACGATGCAGTAAAGACGGCAGCGCGCGGCAATGAGCCGAAAACAGCACAAGAGGCGCGGGCAGCGCTCTTCGTCACGACCGCCGACGCTTTCAATCGCCACGCTGAACTGCATGAGGAGATATTCGGGGCGGCGGCGCTCGTCGTACGCTGCCCGGACCTGGCGGCAATGCTGGCGCTGGTCGAATCGCTCCAAGGGCAATTGACCGCCGCCGTGCATATCGACGCTGCCGATCATTCCAACGTGCGCATGTTCCTGCCGGCGCTGGAACGACGCAGCGGCCGCATTCTGGTGAATGGTTTTGGGACTGGCGTGGAGGTCGGCCACGCGATGGTCCATGGCGGCCCCTACCCCTCGACATCCGATGGCCGCTCCACGTCAGTAGGCAGCCTGGCGATCGACCGGTTTCTCCGTCCGGTGAGTTATCAGGACATGCCTGACGATCTGCGGCCGGATGCACTCAAAGAGTCGAACCCGCTTGCTCTGAATCGCAGAGTGAACGGATTGATGAGTCTGGATTGAGCCGGGGATTCGGCCCGGAGGTCCCGTAATAGGCAGGTAAAGAAAAGAGAGTTTCTACAGAAGAGTACAAGTGAAAAAGGCACTAATAACTTCGGCCCTTGGGTTGGCTGCCGTCAGCGCGCACGCCCAGAGCAGCGTGACGCTATACGGCATCGTGGATGCGGGGATCGGCTATCAGAGCAGCCAGACGTCGCTTGGTTCGACCACGGGTGGGCGCTCGGCGGTCAAGATGGTGAACGGTATCTGGGGCGGCAGCCGCTTCGGGTTGAAGGGCAGCGAGGACCTGGGCGGCGGCACGAAGGCGATCTTCCAGTTGGAAGAGGGCTTTAACGGTGCAACAGGCGCGCAGTCCGTCACTGGTCTCGCGTTCAACCGTCAGGCGTATGTCGGCGTGACGAATCCTACCTACGGCACGCTGACGGCAGGCCGGCAGTACACGGCGTACTACACGCTGCTCTCGCCCTATAGCCCGACCACGTGGCTGACGGGCGCCTATGGCGCGCACCCTGGCGACATCGATTCGCTCGATACGCTGTACCGCGTGAACAACTCGCTGGTGTATACATCGCCGAATTTCCACGGTCTGACGGCAAGCGGTTCGTATTCGCTGGGTGGCGTGCCGGGGAGTTTCAATGCGGGTTCCACCTGGAGCGCGGCATTGCAGTACCTGAACGGTCCGTTCGGCATTGCCGCGGGCTTTCAGCGCATCAATAACTCGACCCCTGGCGGCGGTGCGTGGGGCGCGGATTCAACGATGTCAAATGGGGGCGCCCAAACCGCTGTGTCGGGCATCAACAACGGCTACCAGACGGCACAGGCGCAGCAGCGCGTTGCGGTCACGGGCGGTTACGCGTTCAACTCGCAATGGGACGTATCGTTCTCGTATTCGAACGTGCAATACATTCCGGGCGTCAATTCAGCGTTCCGCAACGAAGCGATCTTCAACACGGCTGGCGCAGTGCTGCACTTCAAGCCGCTGGCGGCGCTGGATCTGGCTGCCGGCTATAGCTATACGCGCGCGACGCAGTCGAATGGCATCACAAGCGCGGCGCACTATCAGCAGTTCAATCTCTCGCAGTACTATAGCCTCTCCAAACGTACCGGACTGTATGCGCTGGAAGCCTACCAACGTGCGGGCGGACAGACTTTGGCCCCGAACAAGGCCGGTACGTCCACAAGCATCATCAACGCGACGGCTAATGTTGGCGATGGCCAGAACGGCGCGCCGTCCTCGTCGCGCAGCCAGTTCGCGGCAGGCGTAGGCATCATCCACCGGTTCTGATTGGGAAGAGAATGGGCGGCGTGTCGCTGCGCCGCCACGGTATCCGGGAGTTGCTATTCGAGCGTGGCGTGGTCGTCAGCAATGAATCGTTATTCACTCGTACAGAGGGCTGGGAACAAATTCATGCAAAAGTCGGGAACAAAAGTTTGCAAACCAACGAACGTGGTTCAAGGCACTTTTCTCAAGACACTTAATTTGACATAAAAGAAATTGCCACCGGTTTTATGTAGGAATACTTAGCATTGATGCGGATGTTTTCTAAACCTGCGTCCCATCCGAACCATACGAGTCAGCACGTGGGGAGACGCCGCGGAGTTGCCCGGGGTGTAGCGGTGATAACCCGCGCCTTATCGCGGCAAAACGCAGGCCGCGCGCCAACATTCGGAGGAGGGCATGACGATGGTCGGCAATTCGGCCATTGCAGACGCTCGCCGCTCATCCTCCGTGCGGCTGCAGCTCGCCGCTTCGCTGTCGTTCGCAACGCGGCGCAGTCGAACGTCGGCTTCCGGGAGCGGCGAACGAGTCTTGACGCCCCGGAGCTGCCGCTCGGTGGCGCTTACGATCTAAGACTGCTTTCAAACGCGCAGCGGTCATGCGTCGAGTCACGGGGTTGGTAGGTTATCTTGCCTCTGAGACAGAGCAGCTGCGACACAGAATGGTCATTGCGTATTGCTGAAGATTGCCTATATTCATTTGTGTCGGGGCGACCCTAGTTAGCACAGATACAGCGGTCTGAGCCCCGACGCAGTTCTCGGCGGAAGATGAACTTAAATGAAGCGCACCTAAAAAATCATGCCCACTCCCGACTATGAACACGTTATCGGTGGTTTCCATTTTAGCCATGACGCTTCGGTCGAGGTGTACCAACTGGCAGATGCTGGACTGCAGGAGTTATACGCGAGGAATGTCGTTCCTGGCGGCGGTGTGTATCAAGGCGCCCTTCGAGATTTTCAATCGTTTCTAGAAGATGCCCATCGAGAGTCGATATTTCAGAACCGACGAGAAATAGACGTTAACGTATTACTGATTATAAAAGGCCGTCGCATTCATGTTTGGCCTTTTTTCTAACGAAAATGGACGCCAACGATAGAACCAAGGCCGCCTACACAACTGCCCTGGAGAGCATTAAGGCGATTCTTACCCTCGCGACTGCGATACTGGGCTTCGAGGTAACCTTCGGAACAAGCCTTCTGGTCAAACTAAGCGCCGGATGGGCCACCGTTGTAAAGTTATCATGGTTCATTCTTTTCTTCGCGATTCTGATGGGTGTCGGGAGCCTTTTTAGTATGGCAGGTCGTCTAGGGCGACATCCGGATGATCCCAAAAAGGAGGATATATATGAGCCGGAGATAAAGTGGCCTAGCGCTCTCTCAGCAATTGCATTTGTCGTTGGGGTTTTTCTTATGATGTTGGTGGGTGTTTTTGCTTTGCCGGCGTCCAAGGATGATCAATCTAAAGAGACAGTTATCCGGTATCCGTTCTATTGGATTCCCAATCTCACTCCCTCCGCATCTTCACCCGAGAAGATCGTTGTTGAGGGTTCACAATGCGACTGTTCGAATGGCGGGATTCGAATCATGCCTTCCACCTGCACTCGTTCTCCTAAACAAAAAAAGCCCGCATCGGGGTGTCCGATGCCAAACGTGACCGGCAAATAAAAGCAATGCCCAGCTACAACTCCGGCGGCCTGTCTCTGCTTCCAGGTCACCACGAAGCACTATGAAGTGGCGTGCAACACTTGCCGCGCACTGGCCGGCAACAAGTTCGAACTCTTCGACGCTAGCAACGTCCCGCACAGGCGCCGGTCGACGGGCTGCTTTTTGAGCGAACCGGCCCTTTCAGTGGCCGCTTTGTCGGATAGGCCAGTGACCGCAGCTGGCCGACTGCACTCATTCTTAGAAGGCGCCCGAAAGCAGCCATCGAAGATTTCAACTGCTGTTCCACACCACATTCCTTGAACTGGCGCTCTCGGCCATGAAGGGACGTTCGTCCGGCGCGTCGCTCGGACGTTCAGGCGGCGCCTCATCAATCGGCCATTCGATCGTCGATGGCGCGGGCGCGTCGTCTTCGGTCATCAGTCAGTTGCCGGCTTCGTGCGCGGCTTCCGCGTCGAATTGGCGGCTGCCATAGTACTTTCAGTTCGCCGAGCTCCTTCGACGGCTTCCGCGCGCCATGCTTCGTCCTTTTCTTCCTCCTGCGGGCCGACGAGGCACGATTTCGCTATGCGGTCTGCCTGGAAAGCGCGCGCAATTGCGCGGGTCATTTGTTAAGCTTCAGCTTTTTCGCGGACGCGGGTCATGGGTGACCCATGAAATGCCGCGGAGACCATCGGGGTTTCACCATGCTCTTCAAGCTGAAATCAAATAACGCAAAAATCGACGAGCTCGAACCCGTCGCCTATAAGGATTTCGCTTCATTCGGACAGCGGGAGAAGGAATTGGAGGAATTGATCGCTGCCAGTCTCTTCGGCGTTCTGTTCGAGGACGCGCGGCTCATGCCGGTCTTTCAGGAGCGGCAGTATCAGGCCGAAGCCGACATTTACGCGCTCAATGAGTGCGGCGATCTCACAATCTTCGAACTAAAGCGCGGCTCGGCGGGAAATGACGCCGTTCATCAGGCGCTAAGATACGTGCAAGACGCGGCGGGCTGGTCGTTCGCTGATCTGCGGCGCAAGTATCAGCAATACAAGGGTTCCGGTGCCGATCTTCAGGCGGCCCACAAGGAAGCGTTCGATTTGGAACACGTGCTTGAGCCGAAGGAGTTTAACCGCAAGCAACGCGTTTCGATCATCGGCAGCGCCGCCGATGAACGTCTGATTAGTGCCGTGGATTACTGGAAGCGTCAGGGCATCGCGATCGACTTTCTTCCGTATCGAATTTACGAAATCGCGAACGAACGATACTTTGAGTTCTTCGCGCCGCCCTATGACGTGCACAAGAATCCGCACGATCTGAAGGGCGTGCTGTTCGATACGAACCGGAGTTACGACGAAGACGCGATCTGGGATATGCTCGAGATGAATCGTGTGGCTGCCTACGGCGACGCGAAGCGATTCGTTCATTATCTGAATCCCGGCGATATCGTTTTTTTGTCGCACAAGTGGACGGGCGTCGTCGCTGCCGGCAAAGTCAGGAACACGTCTGTCAAGCTGCTCGACGACAAGGATGGCCTCTACCGTGACGTCGAATTTCTGACGCCTGTTCCGCAGCGAAGTGGGTCGCCGCGCGGGATGCCGTTCAGGAAAGTGTCAGAATACACGGGCAAGAGCTTCTACTGGGCGCGCACGATCAAGGTGCCGTACTTGTCCCGGTCCGAAGCCGATGCACTGGTTTCAGCGCTGAACGATTTCCTCGTTCCGCCGACGCACGCCTCGCTTGCTGCGCCGGTCTAACACCATGACGAAATGTCCGTGACGTGACTTATCGACTTTTCATCGACGATCTCAGGCAAGCTCCGGACGACTCGTGGGTCGTCGCCAGAAGCTCGGACAAAGCGTTGGGCATCATTGCCGAGAGGGGTTGTCCTCGCGAGATATCCTTCGACCATGACCTCGGTGGACACGATACAGCCATGACCGTCGTGAAGGCTTTGGTCGAGTTCGACCTCGATGCCGGCGGACGATACATTCCTCCCGACTTCGACTTCGTCGTTCACAGCTCCAATCCGGTCGGCGCACGGAATATCTCGGGACTTTTGCAGGGGTATCTGCAAGCACGCGACGAGCGTCGGAACTAGGCAATAAGCGGTGATCGATCGGCGAGGGGCGTGGCCCCTGCCCACAGGCGCGCTAGTTTTCATCCAGCGCCGCTGGGGCAATGTATCGGCGATGCGCGGTGCAACGTCGCACGCCGCGTCGGCGGTACCAGCGTGTCTCGGCCACCGATGCTATCGGAATCCGGCCGATCGCATCCGGCAGTAGCCGGCCATTTGCTGCCAGTCGAGAACGGCAGCTTCGGAGCGGCTCGACGCGTTCTCCTCGAATCTCGAACAATCTTCACAGGAGCTGGCTGGTCGAGTGCGCCAGTGATGCAACCCAAACGTCGTACTAGCGGGACCGCCTGCTGGATTCAGCACCGAATAAAGCAAATGACGATCGAACAATCTAAAACGCAGTTGATCTCGCTCATCGACAACGCCGACCTAAAAGTCATCGCGCTGACAGGCGCATGGGGCACCGGCAAAACCCACCTCTGGAACGAGATTCGCAAAGAGTCGCAGGACCCGATTGTCGAAGGCGCGCGCTACGTGTCCCTCTTTGGCTTGAAAGATATCAATCAGCTCAAGCTCAAGGTGGTCCAAAGCGCGCTTCCAGTAGGCGGTGACAGCAGCTCGTTGACCGAAGGTCTGATGAAGACTTGGAAGGTCAGCGTCGACGCCTTGAAGAAGGTCCACGAGGGATTTTCGGCGCTCGACGAGCTTGCGCTGGTAGCAGTTCCTGTCGCCTTGCGCAACCGATTCGTAGTCGTCGATGACATCGAGCGCAAGCACGCCTCGTTGTCAGTTGACGAGGTCCTAGGCTTCGTCGACGAATACTCTCAGAATTTTGGTACGCGATTCCTCTTGATTCTCAACTCGGACCAGTTCTCCTCACCTACCGACAGCGCGCTCTGGGCGGCGTTCCGAGAGAAGGTGGTCGAAGAAGAACTTCGTTTCACGCCGACACCTGGGGAGGCGTTTGACATCGCGGTTCCGAACTTGGATAGCCCTTACCGCGCGACGGCCAGGACTGCGGTGGACGCGTGCGGGATAACCAATATCCGGGTCATCCGTCAGGCTTACCGTCTTGTGGTTCGGCTCCTCGGTGCGACTGGGGACATGCCTCTCGCGATACAGGCACGAACTGTTCCCTCGATTGTGCTCATTTCTGCTCTTGCAAACAAAGCCATCAAGGACGGGCCGACTCTGGAGTATGTCGCAGGCTACAACCGAGGTTCTAGCGACTTTGTGAGGCGCTACCTCGGGCAGGAAGGCGATGCGTCAAAGGAGAAAGCCGAGGACTCAACGCCGGCCGCATGGAAACTTCTGCTGTCAAAGCTAGGGATCAATTCTTCGGACGAGTTTGAAGAACTGGTTGTTGCCTTCGTTTGCGACGGAAAGCACGACGCAAAGGCGATTGAGGCCATCGTCCAAGGCTACCAACGCAATGAGAATCGCACCGAATCTAGAAATCTCGCGCACGCATTCTTTGAACGTTTCAATTGGGACGTCACAGACTGCGACGACGATCTCGTAGCTGATGCGGTCAAGCTCATCGCCAGAGTCGGCGACCTTGACGCCTACACTGTCACGGCGCTCGGAAAACAAATGGCCGATCTACCGGGCGGTGCCAAACTTGAAGAAGCTTTGATTGATGGTTGGTTGGCTCGCTTCGCGACCATCGCCGACAAGGCCGAATTCGGGGAATCACCGTTCCGTCAGCCGCTACACCCAAAACTTAAGGCCGCAATCGACGATGCGCGCGATGCTCGAATTCACAGTGCGACCGTCGTCGATGCCATCAAGCACCTTCTTGAGAACGACGGATGGGGCCATCGGGAAGAAGCGGCGATGAGGGCGGCTACGATCGACGATTTCGAGACTGCGATGCGCACGTTGAAAGGTCGTGATTTCAAGCTTTTCGTACTCAAAAGTTTGGACATCCTCGAGCAGCACGAAATGTACGAGAAACACTTCGGCCAGGCTGGGATGAATTTCTTGGAAGCATGCCGGCGCATCGTCAGAACCGAGAAAGAGAACCGTTTCGGACGGTTGTTGCGAACGTTGTTCGCAGAGAGCAAAGTTCCAGCGCTTTTGGCCGAGGGCGGAATTGAAGCCTAGCCCCAAGGGTAGACAGCGGTCGACTGCAATGCAGCGGTACCAGGGCGACTGCCCCGGCCCTCTAAGGGGCAGCCAACCTCCATCGGGAGCACGGGCCTGCGGCGACATCTCCTTCGTTGCTCGACTGTACGAGCGTCAGCTTCTGGGCGCCCGAACCCGTACTGCCGATGTCGGGTATGGGTCCGTCGTCAGCACTCGTTCGCCGATGTGAGCGTCGCCGCTCAAGATCCGGCTCGGGCGAACGGCCGGTTAGCGCCGCGCAGCCGCCGGATGAGGGACGGTAGCTGAGCGTCTGCAATGGCCGAATCTGCGATCTTCGTCGAAATAGTCCTCGGTGGACGTCGGTATGGGTTTGTTTGCTTGCGCCTAACGCCGCTCGGAGTAACGGTTGCTTATGGTCCCGGAAAGACTCACCTTTGGACGCACACGATCATGCAGTACGAATACATCGGGAGGGCACGCGAAGACTTCAGCCAAGCACAAAAATTCTCACGATACCTGCAAGACGGTCAAATTTTTACAAAACGTAATTTCGAGAGCCGCGGTTTCACATCATGAAATGATGTGAAAAGTCTACCCCAAGACCAAGCCTGATCAGTTCACTTCGTGAACGCAAAGTATCAAACTTACACCCCCCACAATCGCCGATATATTCCGGCTCTTCCAGTTCGATAAAACGGTCGAACACCGCGCGGCCAATCTCGTCGACCGCGTAGCCGAAGCCGAAAGCCACCACTTCGAAATGTTCGCGCGCCGCTTCGAGCGTGAGCGAGTGCGTGCGGTAGATCGAATGCGCGCCGCTGAACCACTCGAGCACGACCACCATGAGCGGTTTCTTGCCACGTTGCTTGCGGTTTTTCGCGCGCGCCAGTTGTGCCGCGGGAATGTCGGCCAGTCCTAATTGGTCCAGCTTGCGGCGCACCAGCGCGTTGATGTCCCGCTTGATCTCGTGCCGCCGCGGCGTGTCCGCGTAGCTGCAGAACATATAGGCGTTGTGCAGCACGGCGGTTGGCAGGTCGTCGAGGTCGTCGATCTGCTGCAGTTTGCCGGGCAGCCATTCCATTAGCGCTTCGCGTTTGATATGCGCGTTCGCTGAGCCCTTGAAGACCGGCGCCAGCAGAGCGAGTGCGAGACAGGCGGCAAGCGATTTGTCATAGGCCCACAGCGCGGCGAAGTCGAGTTCCAGTTCGGACTCGGTCGAATAGAGCACGCAGAGTTTTTCGATGAAGCGGTCGCCGGGCAGAAACTGGGCGTTATCCGGACCACGCGGATTCAGGTGACGGCTTACGTGGTCCGCATTGCCGAATGGCGTGCAGGCAAACACCAATCCGACCCATTCGTGCAATGTCAGAAGCAATCTGAAGCATTCGGTCGGCAACTGGAATGCCGGGTCCGCGAACAGGGTCGACGCCGCGCTCGCGAGACGTGTGCAGAAGCGCTTGTGCTGCTCGGCGGGCGGCAGACCGGCCATGCCCGAGGCGAGAAAGCTGCCGTCCAGTTCGCCGCGCTTCTGCTGCAGGAGCGCCAGCGCGGCGATGAACTGGATCGCGGCTTTTAGATGCTGCCGGGTGTAGACGAGCTGCTCGAAATGATCGAGCGAAAAAGTGGGTTCTTCCATCTGCCGAGACGTCCAGAATTTGCATGACTAACTAATCGGAACCAGGTTAGCCGGAGCATGGAATTATCTCAGCCGATGGATCCCAAAACGGTTCGCCCGATGAGTTTGCGAAATTTCAGCGTCGAAAGAAGCCATCGGTTCAGAACGCGTAGTACGGCCCCGGGCCCGCCGATGTCTCGCGCGAGGCGATGGCGGTATAGACACGTCGTCCGAAGAAGAACGGCAAGCCCCAGCCGAAGCCGCTGCTGGCCACGCCGGCCAGATTGTTGAAGGCATTGTTCGACGACGCGAACAGCGCGCTCGAATTGGCGACCGCGAACGACACCGTGTTCGACGCGCCATCCGTACCGGTGATCGCGGCGTTCGCGGCTTGAGTCGAAGCCGGGCAGTACCAGAAGCCGCACTGCGGGAACTGGCTCGTGCGATAAAACAGCCCATTCGAGCCGCTGTCGACATAGCTCTGCGAATAAGTCTGCCCGCCGCTCGTGGTGACGACGTAGCCCGTCACCGGATTCGCCTTGAGGACGCTGGCGCCGTTCAGCGCGTTGTTGGCCTGGGTGCCGATGCCGAAGATCATCGAACCCGATACGCTGGCCGCGCCGGCGTCGGCGATGGCCGGCAGGTCGATGACCAGGCCGTTGTTGTCGAGCGCAAAGCGGCTGACCGGATTGGTGACCTGCTGCGCGAGGGCTTGCGTGCTGGCGAGACAGGCGCCGCCGGCGTCGCAACTGTAGTACCAGCGCGGCAGGGCGGCGCTGACGCAGCCGCTGCCGCAGTCGGCCGCGAACAGGCCCACGCCGAGAATACCGTTCGAGCGCAGGCCGGCCACCGTCTGCATGGCGCGGCCGGATCCCGCGCAGTCGGCGGGCACGTCGGGGAGCGCCGGATCGGCGATGGTCTGGATCGGAACCGAGGCCGCCAACTGGCCGGCCATGCGGACGTCCGCGCTGCGCACCGCGCCCCAGGTGTAGCCGCCTCCGAACACCGCGCATTCGCCCGCAATCCCGCTGCCCGACGCGATTGCCGCGAGCGGCAGGTCGGCCGGCAATGCGGACGCGAGAATCCTGAGTCCGTGCGAACCGGTGTCGACCTGGACATTGTCGACCGTCACGCAATTGCTGGTGCCGGGCTGGCAGACGGTAACGCTGGTCGTCAGCATGTTGCGCGTCAGACCGGGCGCGGCGGAAACGGCGATCGGCTGGACGTTCGGCGTGTTCGACTGCGGCACGGAGCCGCCTGGGCTCGCGCCCGAGGCGGCGGGCGGCGCGGCGGCTACCGGCGCGCTGGCGGCGCCCGGGCTGTTGCCCGGTGCGGCCGGCCCGGTCGGGGACGTGGCGGCCGGCGTGCCGCCGCCACCGCCGCCGCCGCATCCCGCGAGGGCGGCGCAGATCAGCAGCGGGGCATAAGAGGACAGGTCGGATTTCATGGCGTGGCGCGTGTTCGTCGAGGTGGAGTGCGGATGCCGTGTGCGTGGGCGGGGGCGCATCACTGGAAATCGTCGGCTGTCACGCCGGGCGGCAGCGCCGTCGGCAGCCATGCGCGGCCCGCGTAACCGCGCATCGGGCCGCCGGATTCCACGATCACGTCCGGCCGCGCCACGCGCGAGACGTGCAGATTGCCGTCCGCTGCCGCCGCGGCAGCGCCGGCGCGATACGAGTCCGCGTACTTGCCGAGCAGCGCGCGCAAGTCCGGCATGGTCGGGCCTTGCCACGCATAGCCGATGATCTGGCCGGTGTTTGCCGCGTACTCGGTGATAGTCGTGTTGCCGGTGTCGGTAAATGTCCGCACGCGCAGCGCCCCGTTCAACATGGCGCGCGGCGCGCTGGCGCTCGCATCCGCCCTCGACGGCATGGCGCCGCCCAGTTCTGCGCACGCGCCGCGGCTCGCGAACAAGGCGGCAAAGGCGATCGCCGAGGCTGCGAAAGCCGGCGTAAGAGTAGGCAATGGCATGGCGGTCGGTCCCGTGGCTGAAGCACTCAAAGGCTTCTGGTGATGTCCATTTCAAGATATCACTCGGGTTTTTGAACCGTTACTGGAAGCGGCATCCAGCTAATTTAGATATATCGAAATTGACCGCGACAGGACCCCGGAAAGTGCTGTCGAATCAATGATCTGACGATGGTGTAGGGTGTATCCGACAGCGCGTTGGGAAATGTGGGTAATTGTTAAATTTGCCGTGCGCGAGGCCGTTTCAGGCGCGAAAACGACATCCTTGCGCCTTACGGAAAGGTCGACAGGGTTTGGACGCTTCGGAGTCCTTCTCGCGGATTGATTCCGGGTCGTTTGCGCGCGCCTCGCGCTGCTCAATTCGCGGGCAAACCCGGGTTTTTTGCACACGACTCGCCGGGATCGGTAAAATGTTGGGTTGATCCACGGAAACTTGCCGTGGCGTAGCGGAAGGATTCCCCGAACATGACTGATCTTCGTCTTACCAAGCGGTTTGCAGTAATGCTGATGGCAGGCGGTCTGGTCGCCGGCTGCGGCACGTCGTCGCCGACCAAAGTCGACTACAAGAGCGACTCGAAATCGAAGCAGGTATCACTTGCCGTACCGCCGAACATGATCGATGAGACGGCCGATCAGCGTTCGTTGCCCCCGCAGGGCGGCGAAACCTCGTTGTCCACGCTCAAGCAGGTTCAGGCGCAAGCGCCGTCGGCCAATTCCGTGGTGGTGGCGCCGGCGGTCAGCGGCATGCATATCCAGCGCGACGGCACGGAAAGCTGGCTCGTCATCGACAACAAGGCGCCTGAGCAGGCATGGCCGCAGATTCGCCGCTTCTGGCAGGAGCAGGGCTTCCTGCTGGTGGTCGACCAGCGCGACAAGGGCGTGATGGAAACCGACTGGAACGAAACGCACGCGCAGATCAACGACGGCCTGATCCGTGGCACGCTGTCCAAAGCCATGGGCAACAGCTATGTGACCTCGGAGCGAAACAAGTACCGCACGCGTCTGGAAGCGGCGCCGAACGGCGGCACCTACGTGTTCGTCAGCCAGAAGGGCATGCGCGAGGCGCTGACCGGCACGAACAACGATTCGAGCACGTGGGTGGCGAAGCCGAACGATCCGGGCCTCGAACAGGAATATCTGAAGCGGCTGATGGCGGCGCTGGCGCTGGCCGATTCGCGCTCGAAACCGGCTGACGCGCAAAACGCCGACCTGTCGGCTGGCGCGCAAACGGCGCCGAACGCGGCCACGGCGGGCGCCAAGTCGGCGGCTGCGGCCACGGCGGCGCAAAACGTTTCGCTGTCCGCCCAGCAACCGTCGCCGAACGCGGACGCGAACGGCAACGAAGCGCAGCTTTCGTCGACGGAACTCACGCTCGGCGAGCCGTACGACCGCGCCTGGTTGCGGGTGGGCCTCGCGCTCGACCGCAGCAACTTCACCGTCGACGACCGCGACCTGACCCGCGGCCTGTACTTTGTGCGCTACGTCGATCCGAAGGACATGACGTCGGCCGAACAAGGCTTCTGGAGCCAGGTTTTCCACGGCAAGAAGGAAAAAGTTGCCAAGCAGTATCTGGTGAACGTGCGGGCAGTGACGCCGAACCAGACGCGTGTCGCCGTGGTCGACGACAAGGGCACGGTTGACCAGAGCCCGCAGGCCCAGCAGATCATGAGTCTGATGGCCGACCAGTTGCACTGAGCAAGGCCGCCGCAGGCGGCAACGCTGTCTGAAACCCGCCCGGGAATGACTCCGGGCGGGTTTTTTTATGCCCCGAGAGTGCGGCAAGACCCGGCCAACAATCGATCTCAAACGCCTATGCACGTCTTTTGCTTGGTTCGCTCAACACCGGTCCAAACCGGCGTTCAACGGGAGATGGCCATGTTCGACGTGATTCCTTACTGGATGTGGGCGGCGAGCTTGCTCGTTCTGGCGCTGGTATGCGTCGCACCCTTGAACCCGCGTGAAGCGCGGCGGCCAACCGGCCTGCAGCTTCGGCATGGCGCGGCTCAGCGCACGAAGTGCGCCAACTCTTGACTTGACCCGCCGCTGCGGCCGCCTCGTGCGACTGCACGTAACGTGACGTTACCCCGGTGACGTAACTTTCCAAGCCTTCCTGAGCGCCTCTCTCCGCAACCTTCCTCCGCAGAAAAACTCAAGAAAAATCAGGCGGTTGTCGTTAGTTCGGAACGATTTAACTTAACTGGCACACAAAGTGCTTTTATACACTCATGGGGCCGGAATGCATGACCCGGCGTGAGTTGGCGACGAGTCTCGATCGACGATCTGAAACCAAAGCGGACCATTCCAGCATCGGCCGACGAACCGATGCTTCGCCCGATGACGGCCTGCGCGCGCTGCGCGTGGCCTCGGTGGCCCCGTCGCCTATCCTCGTAGGGCGACGGTTTCGCCCGCACTCCGACATGGAGTGCGGGCTATTTTTTGTGCGGCCGGAATTCGGCGCGGCTAGCGTGGCGGCGCGAGAGATGAGAGTTATGAGAGTCGGCGACGCCGTGAAAGCGTCGCCCGAAACAAAGCCGATTTCAGGTGTCGGCGCGGCGCGTGCCGATCCACGGCAGACGCTTGACCACGCCGGTGGCGAGCGCGGTGCCGACCAGAATCACGCCGCAGCCTTCAATCATGCCCGGCGAGACGCTTTCGCCGAGAAACAGCGCGCCCCACAGAATGCCGAAGATCGGGATGACGAAGGTCACCGTAATCGCGCGCGCCGGTCCGGCCACCGCGATCAGATGGAAGAACAGCATATACGCGACGCCGGTACAGGCAACGCCAAGCGCGATCACCGCGCCCCACGCGTGCAGTGAGATCGGCGTCGCCGGCCAGTAGATCACGGCGAGCGGCAGCAGCACGATGGTGGCGCCGGTCATCGTGCCGGTGGCGACGGTCAGGGCGTCGACGCCGGTCAGATGGCGCTTGGTGTAGTTGGCGGCGATGCCGTACAGCAACGTGGCGCCGAGCGCGGCGCCGGCCGCGAGTGCGGTGGTGAGCGGCGTGGCCGGCGTGCCGTCGGGTGCGGCGATCTGATCCCACACCAGCATCAGCACGCCGAGAAAGCCGATCACCAGCCCGAGCGTGCGCAGCGCGCTCAATCTGTCGCGCAGCCACAGAAAGCCCACCAACGCGCCCCACAGCGGCGTGCTCGCATTGATCACGGACGTGACGCCGGCCGACAGCGTCAACTCGGCATAGGCGAACAGGCAGAAGGGCGCCGCCGAATTCAGAATGCCGACCACTAGCAGCGGGAAAGCGCGCGTGCGCAGGATTGTCGCGGACTGGCGCAGCGGACGTCGCGCGATCAGCACGATCGCGAGAAAGGCCGCGCCGATGCCGACACGCAGCGCCATCAACGGCGCGACGCCGAAGTCGGTGACGCCAACCCGGATAAACAGGAACGACGCGCCCCACAGGGCGGCGAGGATCAGCAACTGGAGCAGGTTTTTAGCATTCATCGAGGTGGCGCCGCGCGCGGTTGAGTCGAGACACCTGTGCATCGTAGCAGTGCAGTCGGGCGAAACGTTTCAGGCTGCAATGAAACGGCAAGTTCCGGGAGACGGAGGCGTTTGATAATCGTCGATCGTAAGCGCAGCGGCGGTCCGTGCATAACGAGCAATTCTCACGCTGATGTGAGAAATATTGCGATCAGGACGGTGAAGTGGGGCTGAAATGACAAGGTGGAAGAAAAGGCCTGCGCGCGCAACGTGAATTATTTTGCGGCAGCGCGGCAGCGGCGGAGTGCCGGCGACCTCGCTCCGGCCTGTTCCGGCTAAAGCGGCGCACGCCGGCGTCCACGCGGCCGCAGCCCGCCACTCGGAGCGCATCGCGCGTGTCGAGCCAACGGGTTGTGCAGGCGTTTTAGCCCGCACAACCCGACCCGCCTCAATGCGGAATCATCCACTGCAGGACATTCTGCTGCAGCCACACCAGCACGCCGAGCAGCACCGTCAACAGAATCGAGTGTTTAAAGGTTTTGGCGAAGACCACGCCTTCCTTGCCTTTGAGTTCGGTGGTCGCCACCCCGGTCGAAATGTTCTGCGGCGAAATCATCTTGCCCATCACGCCGCCGGACGAGTTCGTAGCCGCCATCAGAATCGGGTTGAGATTCAGCTGATTGGCCGCCACCACCTGCAGGTTGCCGAACAGCGCGTTGCCCGACGTGTCGCTGCCAGACAGGAACACCGCGACCCAGCCGAGGAATGCCGACACCAGCGGAAAGAACGGTCCGACCGACGACGCGCCGAGGCCGAGCGTGTACGTGAGCCCGGAGTAGTTCATCAGATACGCGAGCCCGACGATGGTCGCCACCGTGAGGATGGCGATGCGCGTCTGCACCCACGTGTCGGCAATCGCCGCGCCGAATTCGCGCGGGCTCAGTTTGACCACGGCTGCCGTAATGAGCGCGGCGACCAGAATCGCCGTGCCGGTGGCGAGCGGCTGGAAGTCCCAGACCGCGCTGTACGGCGTGTTGTACAGCGTGATGAAGACGGCCTTGTCGAGTCCCGGCCACGGCACCTTGACGTCGCCGATCAGGAAGATCTTCGCCACGGTCCAGATGATCACCACCACCGAGACGATGATCCACGGATACCAGCCCTGGCCGCCGCCGATCTTGCCCCGCACTTCGCCCACGCGGTCGATGTTGACCGCGAACTTCGGATCCGCCGCGGGCTTCCAGACGCGCAGGAAGGCGATCGTGACGATAAGCGAGACCATCGACGACAACACGTCGGTCAAGCTGTAGTTCACATAGTTCGACGCGACGAACTGCGTCAGCGCGAAGCTCGCGCCCGACACCAGCAGCACGGGCCACACCCGCAGCATGTTGCGAAAGCCGGCATAGACGCCGATCACATAGAAGGGCAGCAGGAAGGCGAAGAACGGCAACTGGCGGCCGACCATCTTGGCGAGCGTATCGGCCGGCAAATGCGTGACCGCGCCGAGCACGGTGATCGGCACGCCGAGCGCGCCGAACGCGACTGGCGCGGTATTGAAGATCAGCGTGAAGGTGAGCGCTTCGAGCGTGGGGAAGCCGAGCAGAATCAGCAGCGAACTGGTGATGGCGACCGGCGTGCCGAAGCCCGAAATCCCTTCGAGCAGCGCGCCGAACGAAAACCCGATCACGACCAGCACCACGCGCCGGTCGTTCGGCAGGTTGTCGATCATCCACATGCGAAAGGCCGCGAAGCGGCCCGAGCGTTGTGAGATGTTGTAAAGCAGGATCGCCGCGAACACGATCCACATGACCGGCCAGCAGGCGAACACCGCGCCGGCGACCACCGAATCGACCGCGAGTCCCACGGGAAACTGCCAGACCAGGATGGCCACGATCAGGCCGACGATCAACCCGGCGAGTGACGCCTGCCAAGCCGGCCGGCGGGCCCAGCCAAGCAGAAGCAGCACGACGATGATCGGCAGCGCCGCGACGAGGAACGATGGCAATAGCGAATTGCCGACAGGAGTGAGTAGTTGGTGAAACATCACGTCTCCTTCATTGTTGTTAGGACTCGACGCGGCACCACGCACTCCGGAGCGCGTCGCTATGGCATGACGGATGGGCGTCGCCGACTCGCGGGCGCGGCCGGGATCGCTTTTTTTAAACGGCTACTGCATGTGGCTTACCAAGCATAGAACCCAGTCCGGCCGCGTCAAGAAGGGAAACTACGGGCGCAGCTGATGGGCGCTGGGAGCGCGGCTTGCGCGGACTGGTCGTCGCGGCACATGGCGCGCGACGTTGTGCGGGCGCTGCACGGCGGGAATCCGCCGCGCGAGCGCGTTGGTATGAGCGATCGGGTTAAATCGTGCCGGCGGATGTTAGTGCCAATGGCCGTGACCGCCCCATCCGCCACCACCGTGACCGCCCCAGTAACCACCAAAGCCGACGCCTATCGACACCGACGGCCCATACCAGCCCGGATACCCGTAGTAAGCCGGGTAGACCGGCGGCGGATAGTAAACGGGAGCGGGGGCGACATACACAGGCGGGGCGGCGACCGCGTATGTCGGCGGCGGGGCTGGTTGACCTGTCTGCGCTTGTTGTTGCTGCTGCTGATCCGTCGAGTAGGCGTCTTGCCCGACCGGGACTGCCTGCTGCGTTCCCGCTGCGGGGACCGTCGCGTAATACGGTGAATACGCCGGGTAGTAACCGTACGGGTAATAGCAGCCAGACAGCGTCATTAAACAGACTGCGCCACCGAGCGCGATGCCTGTTTGCGAAAGGCGTGGGAAAGACGGGGAAAAGCGCAGCGGCCACCGCTGGCCGATCGCGCACGCCGTGTTGATGAGGCGGGACTTCATGACGCGCTCCTGGTTGAATCGGACGCCGCCATCAGGGGCGTGACGTCATGAGCTTACGCCGCCTGGGCACCAACAGGATTGCAAAACCGTAACGGCTTATTTCACCTCGTTGCGGCGCGTCGAACGAAACGGGCGAACTGCGTACTCGCGCTGGCTGTTGAGACGCGGAGCCGCTTGCAGGTCAGCGTGGGCGAAGCATTGTTCGGCCCACGCTCGGATGACATCCGGACGCATGGCGTGCCCATGATTCTCCGTTACTTACCAACCTCATGCCCGATCACGCCGCCTGCCGCCGCGCCGCCGAGCGTCGACAGCGCATTGCCGCCGATCGCTGCGCCCGCCGCGCCACCCAGACCCGCGCCAATGGCAGTGTCGCGCCCCTGACGGCTCATGCCGTCGCATGCGGAAAGGCTCACCAGGACGGCCGCGATGGCCGCAAACATACCGATTTGACGTATCGATTTCATGATGTTGACTCCAGTGGTTACGGTCGGCAGTAGACACCGCCCATGCGTTTGATGGTATCGCCGCATCCTGTATCCGGATGTGTGCGCTTGTCAGCGAAACGACGGTTTCGTAATCAAGTGTTTCCCTCCGTCTAGCACGCGGCGTGCCCGGGCGGCGCAAACGAAAAAGCCCGCCAGTGGCGGGCTTCGTTGCTGCAATGCAGAGGTTTGGCGGGTCGGGTGGCGTAATAACGACGCCCGCCCCGCGAACCGAACCTTACTGCCGCTGATAAATCTCGGCGCCTTTCTTCATGAACTCGATCGACTTCACTTCCATGCCTTTCTTCAGCGCTTCGTCGTCGGTGACGCCTTGTTGCGCGGCGAATTCGCGTACGTCCTGCGTGATCTTCATCGAGCAGAAGTGCGGCCCGCACATCGAGCAGAAATGCGCGACTTTCGCCGAATCCTTCGGCAGTGTTTCGTCGTGGAATTCGCGCGCCTTGTCCGGATCGAGACCGAGATTGAACTGGTCTTCCCAGCGGAACTCGAAACGCGCTTTCGAGAGCGCGTTATCACGCACCTGCGCGCCCGGATGGCCCTTCGCCAGATCGGCGGCGTGCGCCGCGAGCTTGTAGGTGATGATGCCGGTCTTGACGTCGTCCTTGTTCGGCAGCCCGAGGTGTTCCTTCGGCGTGACGTAGCAGAGCATCGCCGTGCCGAACCAGCCGATCATCGCGGCGCCGATGCCCGACGTGATGTGGTCGTAACCCGGCGCAATGTCGGTCGTCAACGGTCCCAGCGTGTAGAACGGCGCTTCGTCACACCATTCGAGTTGCAGGTCCATGTTCTCCTTGATGAGCTGCATCGGCACGTGGCCGGGGCCTTCGATCATGGTCTGCACGTCGTGCTTCCACGCGATCTGCGTGAGTTCGCCGAGCGTCTTCAGTTCGCCGAGTTGCGCTTCGTCGTTGGCATCGTAGATCGAGCCGGGACGCAGACCGTCGCCGAGTGAGAAGGCCACGTCATACGCCTTCATGATTTCGCAGATGTCTTCGAAATGCTCGTACAGGAAGCTTTCCTTGTGATGCGCGAGACACCACTTCGCCATGATCGAGCCGCCGCGCGAGACGATGCCGGTCATGCGCTTGGCCGTCAGCGGCACGTATTGCAGACGCACGCCCGCGTGGATCGTGAAGTAGTCGACGCCTTGCTCGGCCTGTTCAATAAGCGTGTCGCGGAAGATTTCCCACGTCAGATCTTCGGCCTTGCCGTTGACCTTTTCGAGCGCCTGATAGATCGGCACCGTGCCGATCGGCACCGGCGAATTGCGGATGATCCACTCGCGCGTTTCGTGGATATGCTTGCCGGTGGAGAGATCCATCACCGTGTCGCCGCCCCAGCGGATCGCCCACGTCATCTTGTCGACTTCCTCGCCGATGGAGGACGTCACCGCCGAGTTGCCGATGTTCGCATTCACCTTCACGAGGAAGTTGCGGCCGATGATCATCGGTTCGCTTTCCGGGTGATTGATGTTATTCGGGATGATCGCGCGGCCGCGCGCCACTTCTTCGCGCACGAACTCCGGCGTGATCGCCGTGAGACCGTTCGGGCCGAACGCGCTCGCGCCGAACGCCTGGCCCGGATGCTGGCGGCCCATCATCGCCGCGAGCTTTTCGCCGTTCGGCCCGCTTGTCTTGAGGCTCTCCAGATACTCGGCGCGGCGCTGGTTCTCGCGAATCGCGATGTATTCCATTTCCGGCGTGATGATGCCTTGGCGGGCGTAATGCATCTGCGAGACGTTTTTGCCGGCGATCGCGCGGCGCGGCGTGCGATGCAGGCCCTTGAAGCGCAGATCGGCGGTGGCCGTGTCGGCGGCGCGCTCGCGGCTGAAGTCGCTCGACAGACCCGTCAGCGCTTCGGTGTCGCCGCGTTCTTCGATCCAGGCCTGGCGCAGTGCGGGCAGACCCGCGCGGATGTCGATCTTGGCTTCCGGATCGGAGTAAGGGCCCGACGTGTCGTAGACATAGACCGGCGGATTCTTTTCGCCACCGAAGCTGTCGGGCGTGTCGGCCTGCGAGATTTCGCGCATCGGCACGCGGATGTCGGCACGCGAGCCGGTCACGTAGACCTTGCGGGAATTCGGCAGCGGCGCGACAGCGGCTTCGTCGACGTGAGCGTCGGCGGAAAGGAACTTCGGATTGGCGTTCATCGTATCTCCTGTCGACCAGAGTTGGCGCTTTAGCGCCTTACTCTGGTCCCATGCAGAGCATGGCGTTGAGTGGGGCGGCTAAGCAGGAGACGAGACGGAAGTAGTCGGAATTCGCGAGAGATGAGGCAATAAAGCTTGGCTGCGAAATCCGTACGCTTCCCTGCGCTGGCATTATCCAGATCAGGTTCAAAGGGTATTTCTCACCCACGCGGCACGGACCTCCAACCTCCGTGCGACGCAGGACCCCCGCGTTAGCAGCGCACACGATACACCGGCCGGCCGCTGCTTGGCAACCCATCCTGAAAAGTCGGATGATGGAAATAACGGCGGGCCGCTACACGTTGCTTGCGGATCGAAGGGGCGGCCGAAGATGCCGCGGCAAAAGTTTCGCGCGGCGCGCGGGGCGTTGCTTACAGCGTGAAATCGTCGGCGGCTTCGGGCTGAAACAGGATCTTTTCCAGCTTCAGCACTTTCTCAGTGCCGCTCGGCGGCGTGAAGCGGATACGCTCGCCGCGTTTGGCGCCGAGCAAGGCAATGCCGGCGGGCGAGAACACGTTCAGGCGGCCGTGCGCGAAGTCCGCATTGGGCGGATAGACCACGGTCCAGGTCATCTGCTCGCCGCTGGTTTCGTCGACCAGCGTGGCTTGCGAGTTCATCGTGACGACGTTGGCAGGTATCTCGCGCGAATCGACTATCACCGCGCGTTCCAGCACGTCGTCGAGCATGTCTTGCAAACGCGCGTCCGCACCCGGCCGGGCTGCGTGTTTCTCGAGACGGGCGACGTCGAGTTCGGTGAGGTAACAGGTTTTCGTCTTTTTCACGACGGGTACTCCAATTCGATCTGCATTTGAGGGAACAGCGTGCGGATGAGATCGGCCCGGAGCCCGACAACGCGGCTCAGGCAATGGAGCGGGCAGCGTTAGATCGGGCGCCGGGCGGCGTGGAGCGGGAGCGTTCGGGACGGCTCGCCGGCGTGGCGCGGCATGAGTTCCGCGCGCGCGCAGCCGGTTGCGCGGCGGGGGCGCAAGCGGAAGAAGGCACGGGAAGTCGGAAAGCGCATCGAGATAGTCGGCAGGCAGCGAAAGAAAGTGAGGAAGGCGCCGCCATTCATCTGACTGAATGTGTGCGCGATCGAAAGGGCAATGTTAGCACGCGAGTCGTGCATCGCCCGACGTGGTCGCGCTTCAGGAAAAAAGCTGGGAAAAATTGCAAATGCGCTGTCATAACCCGCCGTGTGGTCCGACAAACGTGCAGATCCTGATTGGAGCATGTCATGCAAACCGCCAGACTCCGCCGAGACCATCGGCGTTTCACTCGAAGCATCGGGCTCGCTGTCGCGCTGACCTCGCTGCTGGCCAGCGGCCTCGCGGACGCGGCCAGCGCCGTCTGCAGCGCGTATAGCCCGGCGCATCGTGTGGCGCTGGTCGAGCTGTACAGCAGCGAAGGCTGCAATAGCTGCCCGCCCGCCGACAACTGGCTGAGCCAATGGAAAAACAGCGGCGCGACGCAAAGCATCGTGCCGTTGGCGCTGCACGTGGATTATTGGAATAGCCTCGGCTGGACTGACCGCTTCTCGCAACATCGTTTCACTGAACGTCAGCAGGCGCTCACCGATCTCGGCGGCGGTCACACCATCTACACGCCGGAAATTTTCGTCTCGGGGCGCGAACTGCGTAGCTGGTCGCGACGCGACAGTTTCGAGAGCAGCATCGGCAAGGTCGTCGGCGAGCCGGCGCAAGCGAACGTCGCGCTCGAACTCAAGCAACAGCAGACGCCGGGTGCGTTCAACGTCACGGCGCAATTCACCAGCAAGTCGGCAGACACAGCGGGCCAACTGGACGCCTACCTCGCTGTCTATGAGAACTCGCTCAGCTCGCAAGTCGGCGCCGGCGAAAATAGCGGCGTCACCTTGCATCACGAACGCGTTGTGCGGCAATGGATCGGCCCGGTGCCGCTCGTCGCGGGCAACGCACAGATTCGCCGCGATATCCGCATCCAGGACGCAACCGCGGATGCCAACGTCAACGCGCCCGCTGACCGCTTCGGCGTGGTCGCCTTTGTCGAAAACGAGGCGACCGGCGATGTTCTGCAAGTGGCCGAACTGGCCGCGTGCCATTGATCGCCGCGTCCGCGCTCACAGGAGAGTTTCATGGCAACCCATCATGCACTTCGCGACACTGTGCCGTCCACCGAGCCGCAAAAAAGCGGTGCGATCCATCCACTGTGGGTGCGTCTCACGCATTGGCTCAACGCGCTCGCCGCCATCGTGATGATGTTGTCGGGCTGGCGCATCTACGACGCCTCGCCGATCTTCCCGGCGTTCCATTTTCCGCCCGCCATCACGCTCGGCGGCTGGCTCGGCGGCGCGCTGCAATGGCATTTCGCGGCGATGTGGCTGCTGGTTTTCAACGGCCTGCTGTATCTCGCGTTGAACCTCGCGAGCGGGCGCTTCGTGCGCAAGTTCCTGCCGGTGTCGCCGCGCGCCGTGCTGCACGACTTCGTCGCCGCGTTGACCGGCAAGCTCTCGCACGCCGACTTGCGCGTCTATAACGCGGTGCAGAAATTCGCCTACCTGTTCGTGGTCTGCGATCTGATCGTGCTGGTGCTCTCGGGTCTCGCGATCTGGAAGTCGGTGCAGTTTCCATTGCTGCGTGAACTGATGGGTGGCTACGACAACGCGCGCATCGTCCACTTCTGCGCGATGTCGCTGATGGCCGCGTTCATCGCCGTGCATCTGGTGATGGTGGCGCTCGTGCCGCGCTCGCTGCTCGCCATGTTGCGCGGACGCTGAGCCGTTCATCCGCTAAAGCGAACGTTACGGATACCGAATCATGAACACACCCGCTCGAAACTCCACTCGTTCTGCCGGCCAGAAGCTCGATCGCGAATCGATTCTGATCGACGCCCGCCGCGAACTCGCGATGCCGTCGCGGCGTCTGTTCGGCAAACGCCTTCTGACGCTCGGCGGCCTGTCGATGCTGACCGGCTGCTCGCTCACCGACGACGACTCGGTCAACAAATTTCTCACCGCCGTCTCGCGCCTGAACGACCGGGCGCAAGCCGCGCTGTTCGATCCGAAGCAACTCGCGCCAACCTACACCGAAGCGCAAATCACTCGGCCGTTTCCGTTCAACGCGTTCTACGGCATCGACGACGTGCCCGAGGTGAACGGCGCCGACTACAAGCTGCAGATCAGCGGGCTCGTCACCGGTCAGCGCGTCTGGTCCTTGCCCGAACTGTACGCGCTGCCGCATGCCGAGCAGATCACGCGGCATATCTGCGTGGAAGGGTGGAGCGCGATCGGCCGCTGGGGCGGCACGCCGTTCAGCGACTTTCTGCGGCGCATCGGCGCGGACACGAGCGCGAAGTACGTCGGCTTCAGATGCGCGGACGACTACTACGAGAGCATCGACATGCCGACCGCGCTGCATCCGCAAACGCTGCTCACGTTCTCGTACGACGGCGAGCGCCTGCCCGCGAAATACGGCTTCCCGATGAAACTGCGCATGCCGACCAAGCTCGGCTACAAGAACCCGAAGCACATCGTCGAGATGTTCGTCACCAACACGTATCCCGGCGGCTATTGGGTCGACCAGGGCTACAACTGGTTCGGAGGCTCCTGACGCGCGCGGGTCGGCGCCGCTGAGGCGGCGGCGCGACCCCGGACGGCAGAAGCTTCGGAAATACGCCGGCTAGTGCTCTGGCCGGTCTTGATTTATCCATAACCAAGGAGTCATCCCATGAAAAAGTTCGCACTCGCAGCACTGGCCGTCGCTCTCCTCACCAGCGGCGGCGCCGCGTTCGCCCAGGCAAGCGGCGCCATGTCCAACGACGCGATGTCGAAGGACACCATGTCCAAAGATGCGATGTCCAAGGACAGCATGTCGAAGGACGGCATGAAGAAGGACACGATGAAACATGACAAGATGAAAAAGGGCGGCGCGATGAAGCACGAAGCGTCGGGCGCCATGGCCAACTGAGCCGTCCTGACTATGCGGCTCGCATAGCGCGAACGCGCCGGCGGCCCGCACAACAGAAAGCCGGGGCATGTCCCCGGCTTTCTGTTGCAAGTACGCCAACAAGTTACGATTCTTTCAAGCGACGCGGTGGGCGCTTACTGCATAATGCGATGCGCGCCAAACGTTTGGCGCGTGTTCGCCGTGGCTCGATCTCTCCTGATCGTCGCGGCGTTGTGGCCCCATTGGCCATCTATCGTCCTTCCGTTCCACCGACATGTCCGCCAGCCTCGCCCGTCAGACCGCATCGCCGATGCGGTGTCCGCCATCCCGCCTCCGGGTCTTCAGCGGGGGCGCAGCACCTCGAGCGGCATGGGCGGGTTGAACGCATGTCGCTGCAATTCCTGAATCGTTTTCCGCGTGGGTTCCCGATCCGTTTGCCGCAATCGCGCAACGGGCAGATCGCGCTCGCGCTCGCCGTCGTCTATCTCGTGTGGGGTTCGACGTATCTCGCCGTGCACGTCGCGCTCGGTTCGTTTCCGCCGCTGCTGCTGTCCGGACTGCGCAACCTGTTCGCCGGGGTAGGGCTGTTCATATTCGCCGCGCGTCGCAATCCGGTCTGGCCGGGCGCCGCCGAAATCCGCAATGCCGGGCTCGTCGGCACCATGCTGGTCGGTCTGTCGAGCGGCATGCTCGCCTACGGGATGCGCACCGTCGGCACCGGTACCGCGGCCGTCATGGTCGCGACCGTGCCGCTGTTCGCAACGGTGATCGCGGCGGTGGCGGGGCGCAAGATTGGCCGCGGCGAGTGGTTCGCGGTCGGCCTCGGTCTGGTCGGCATTGCGATTCTTAGTCACGGCGACAGCGCGCCAGGATCGGCGGGCGGCAGCCTGGCGATTCTCTGCGGCGCGCTTTTCTGGGCGGGCGGCGCGCATCTGGCCGGGCGTTTGAAGCTGCCCTCGGACCTGTTTCTCTCGACGTCGCTGCAAATCGGCCTGGGCGGCGCGATGTCGACGCTGGTCGCGTGGGTCTCGGGCGAGCGGATGCTCGAGGTGCATGTTCTGCCGGTGCTGGCGTTTATCTACCTGATGCTGATCGGAACGATGGCCGCTTACGTCGCCTACGGTTTTCTGATCCGGCACACCAGTCCGATCATCGCCAGCAGCTGCATGTATGTGAATCCGGTGGTGGCGGTCGCGCTCGGCGCGCTGCTGCTCGGCGAACCGGTCACTCATTCCACGGTGGTCGCGACTATCGTGATTCTGGCGAGCGTCGGGCTGTCGTTCTGGTTCGATTACCGGAAGAAGGGACTCGCCTGAGTCCAGCCTGAAGCGGGCGACGCTTGCTTCACAACGACGCCGCCACTTCCGCGCCTTCGCGAATCGCGCGTTTCGCATCCAGTTCGGTTGCCACCTTCGCGCCGCCGATCACGTGGTAGCGCGGGCCGTTGGCGCTGTCCGCCTTTGCGTCCGCCGCCGTCTGTGGAAGCAGATCGCGCAGCGACTCCTGCCCCGCGCACACGACGATCGTGTCCACCTCCAGCCACTCCTCGACGCCCTCACGCGCGATCTTCAAACCGCGCGCGCTGATTTCCCGATACGACACACCGTCGAGCATCTTCACGCCGTTTCTCGCCAGCGTCGCGCGATGCACCCAGCCGGAGGTCTTGCCGAGTCCCATGCCGAGCTTGCCGGCCTTGCGCTGCAACAGCCAGATCTGCCGCGCCGGCTCTGCCGGCGCGGGCGGTTTCAGGCCGCCGCGTTCCCGCACGGCCAGATCGACACCCCATTCGTCGAGCCACGCATCGCGCGGCACGGGCAGCGGCTCACCCGCGCGATGCAGCAGAAACTCGCTGACGTCGAAGCCGATGCCGCCCGCGCCGATCACGGCGACGCGCTGACCGACCGGCGCACCGCGCAGCACATCGACATAAGACAGCACGTTCGGCCCGTCGATGCCGGCAATCGCCGGCCGCCGCGGCACGATGCCGGTGGCGACGATCACATCGTCGTAAGCGCCGGCGGCGAGCAGCGCGGGATCGACGCGCGTGTCGAGCCGCACGTCGACGCGGTGGCGCTGCAACTGGCTCTGAAAATACCGGATCGTCTCGCTGAACTCTTCCTTCCCTGGCACGCGCATCGCCAGATTGAACTGGCCGCCGATCGTTGCGCTGGCATCGAACAGCGTCACGCGATGCCCACGCGCGGCGGCCACGGTCGCCGCCGACAAGCCCGCCGGACCCGCGCCGACCACTGCGATGGAACGCGCGGCCCGCGCTCCGGCGACCGGCCGGTAGACCAGTTCGGTCTCGCGTCCCGCGCGCGGATTGACGAGGCAGGTGGCGCGCTGGTTCTTGAACGTGTGATCGAGACAGGCCTGATTGCAGGCGATACAGGTGTTGATTTCCTGCGCGCGTCCCTCGGCGGTCTTCACGACGAACTCGGGATCGGCCAACAGCGGCCGCGCCATGGAAACCAGATCACCGGCGCCTTGCGCGAGCAGTGCTTCGGCGACCTCGGGCGTATTGATGCGGTTCGACACGATCACCGGCACCTTGACGGCCGCCTTCAATCGCGCGCTGAGCGCAGCGAAAGCCGCGCGCGGCACCGAGGTCACGATGGTCGGCACCCGCGCTTCGTGCCAGCCGATGCCGGTATTGAACATCGTCACGCCGGCCGCTTCGAGTGCCTGGGCGACCTGCACGGTTTCGTCCCACGTATTGCCGCCTTCCACCAGATCGATCAGCGAGATCCGGTAGACGACGATAAAGCGTTCGCCGCACACCGCGCGCACCCGCTCGACGATCTCGCGCGCGAGCCGCATGCGGTTCTCGATGCTGCCGCCGTAGGCGTCGGCGCGGTGATTGGTGCGCGGGCACAGGAACTGGTTGAGCAGATAGCCCTCGCTGCCTATGATCTCGATGCCGTCATAGCCCGCGCGTTGGGCGAGGCGCGCGCAGCGCGCGTAGTCGCGCACGGTCTTCGCAATGCCGGCGATGCTCAGCGCGCGCGGCTTGAACTTCGAGATCGGCGATTTGATGGCCGACGCGGAGACCACGAACGGTTGATAGCCATAGCGGCCCGCATGCAGGATCTGCAGCGCGATCTTGCCGCCTTCGGCATGCACGGCTTCAGTCAACTTCCGATGGTTGCGCAGATCGAGCACGGAATTCAGCGTGCCGCCGAACGGCAGCAGCCAACCCTCTCGATTCGGCGAGATCCCGCCCGTGACGATCAGGCCGACGCCGCCCTTCGCGCGCTCGCGGAAATACGCGGCGAGCTTCGGATAATTCCAGAAGCGGTCCTCCATGCCCGTGTGCATCGAACCCATCACCACGCGGTTACGCAGGCGGGTGAAGCCGAGGTCGAGTTCGGCGAGTAAGTGTTGGTAAGACATGCGGAGGACCGTGTAAGTATTGGGCGCGCACGAACAATACACCGCGCGGCGTGCCATCCCTCCGAGGAAACTTTCTAATCCTCGTAACTCGTTGCTCCGTAAGACATTCTTCAGTCGCCGGCAGACAGATTAGAGACCGCGGCACGCGCATTGCTCGAAGCGGGCGTCCGTCGACACGAGCCGTGCGATGGCAGAAGGGATAGGAGGGGCATTCCGTTTCGCAGAGCTGGCCTGACTGTTCGTATGACCAACGAACCAGCGTCAGACGGCGTGTTGTGCGAAGCGGAAGTCCACAAAATCAATGGGCCGTGAGCCCGACAAATCGATACAGGTGAACATAATGAAACTGATCCGAACCATGGTGGCGATGGCTGCCGTTGCATCCGTTCTGAGCGCATGCGGTGGCGGCTCCGACGACGTGGGCAAGGAACTCGGGCTGACCAATCCGGAGATCCATTTCATCCATGCCATTCCCAGCGGCCCGGCGGTCGACTTTCTCGTCAACGGCACCGCGCCCTCGGGACAGACCAACATCAGCTATAAGGGTGTGACGAACTTCACCAATATCAACACGGGCGCAACCACGGTCGCTTACTCCGCGACCGGCACGACGACCGCGTTCGCGAGCGGCAGCTTTCCGGATGTCGCAAAGGGTCACCAATACACCGTGCTCGCCTTGCCGGGTCTGGCCGCGCCGGCCATCGGCCTGATCGACGATCCGTTCGACAAGGGCCTGCTGTCAAATAGCGCGCGTTTGCGCGGCTTCAACGCGTCGGCGAACGCGACGAACCTCGACCTGTATCTGGTCCAGTCCACCTCGACCGACATCACCAACGTCTCGCCGACGATGGCCGGTGTCGCCTTCAAGAACGCCGTGCCGGCGAGCGGTCAGGATTCGATCTATGTGTCGGGCGGGACCTACGTGCTGATCGCGACCACGGCCGGCAGCAAGACGCCGATCTTCCAGTCGCCGGCCTTCACGCTGTCGAACAATGCCGACTGGCTGGTCACGTCGGTGCCGATCGCCGGTGCGCTGAGCCAGCTCGTGCCGGGCCAGATCCATCTGCTGGTTGCGCAGAACGGCAACACGCAGACACCGAGCGTCGAGTTGACGAACACGCTCAATGGCCAATAAGCGCTGATGAAAGCGCCGGCTGAGCGCATGCAATAGGCGGTAAGTCCTGGGGAGGACGGAACGGCGATCCACGCGAGTGGATCGCCGTTTTGTTTGCGGCCTTGCCCCGGCGATGGCCGACACCCGCAACACCTGCGGCTTCTACAAGGCTTGGCAACACTCGCGGCCTCGACCACGGCCCGCGAAGACGAACAAAAACGACCGCACGAAAAAAACCCGCCACGGTGTCCCGCGGCGGGCTATCCCTGTCCTTCATGCCAGACGCTATCAAGCGCCCGGCGTCTGCTTCGTTATGCGCTGCTTATTTGGCCTTTTCGGCCGAGTTCGTGATGGCGTTGCCACCCTTCGAAATATCCTGCCCGGCCCCCGCCATCGTGTTGCAACCGGCGAGCGCAGCTGTCCCTGCAATGAGAAGCAAAGCGATCAGTCGATTCATGAAAGTTCTCCTTGTCGAGAATGCATTGGTTGACGTGCCCATCTTTACGGCACGCGCCAGCCGAGCTAGCTGTCGTCCGACCGGGGCTTACGCCAGTCGATCCGGTCTGATTGCATGGTAAAAAAAGGGCGGGGGCGGCGCTGTCGGCTGCGCTGCGATTTTGGTGTAGGCGTGCTCCGGTGTTTGCGTCGGCGCACTCCTACAAGTCTGCCGCAACGCGGCGCTTGCCCTAGCTAGACGGAGGTTCGCGAAGGAGTCGCCGGCGGCAGATCGACTGACGGCGTCGCGGTGCTGACGCTCGGCATCTCCACGTGGATGTCGGTGCCGTTCGGCACGCCGCGGCGGATATCGAAGCGCCCGCCATGCGCGGCGACGCGCTGGCGCATGCCCAGCAGCCCGTGGGTGTGCGTGCGCTTCAGATCGGCCGGCATGATGCCGACGCCGTTATCGGCGATATGCAGCGCCACCTGGCCGTCGCCGACCTGCAAGGCGATCGATACCTTCGAAGCTCGCGCGTACTTGGCCGCGTTGGTGAGCGACTCCTGCGCGACGCGGAACAGCGCGATCTCGGTTTGCTCGTCGAGCTTGATGTCGTCGGCGGGCAGGTGCAGGTCGAGCGTCCAGTTGTTGCGCTGCGCGGCTTCGTCGGCGAGCGTGCGCAAGGCGGTGACGAGCCCGAAGTTCGCCAGCACCGTAGGCCGCATATCTTCGATGATGCGGCGCTTCAGCGCGATGCCCTGGTCGAGATTGGCGAGCGCCCGCTTGAGTTTCTCCGCGATGTCCGGCTCGCTGTCCTTCAGCTTGCGGTTGGCCCACGCCACGTCCATTTTGCTCGCCGTCAGAATCGCGCCGAGTTCGTCGTGCAGTTCGCGCGCGAGCTGGGTCTTCTCGTTTTCACTGACCGCCTGCAAGTGCCAGCCGAGCGCCTCGAGCTGCCGGGTGCGTTCGTTGACGAGCTGGTCGAGACTCTCCTGTTGTGTGATCAATTGACGCTGCACGCGTGCCTGGCGATCGATCTGAATGCCGAGATTGCGAAACAGCAGAATGAACAGCACGATGTTCAGCGCCGAGAGACCCGCCGCGCACAGCGTGGAGATGCGCTGATCGCCGCGGCTCGCGGCGAGCGCGTGTTGGGCGCGGCGTTCCTCGTTGTCGCGCAGCAGCGAGAGCGTGCTGTCCACCAGCGACGCGTCGGCCGGGTTAGCCTCGCTCGCGCCGCCGCAAGCGGACAAATCGAGCGGATGGGGCGCCGCGCGTTGCAGCGCGGACGCGCCCGCGCCGATCCGCGCTTCGATCAGCGCAAGAATCTGCGTGAAACTGGCAAGCTCGGCGCTGTCCGCTTTGCCGCCACGGTAGAAGTGGTTCAACGGCTGTTCGCTCTGGCGGATGCGCACCGCGGTCGCGCAGAACTCGTGCGCGGCGGCGTCCTGCTTCGTCAGAAGAAAATCGCTTTGCAGGGCGCTCAGGCGCGACAACTGGCTCGCCAGCGTGCTCAATTGCACGGTGACGTCGCGCGCTTCGAGCGCGGTTTCGTATTCGGCGGCAATGCGCTGGCGCGCGGTCTCGAGTATCACGAGGCCGCCCACGGTAATGACGATCGCCACCGTCATGGCGATCGCCCAACTGCGGTTGTGCATCCAGTGGCTCAGCCGGGCTGCGGCCCCCGGCGCTGTGGAACCGGCTTTATCCGCGTCCGGCACGTTCTGCACATTTGGCACATTGGGCTCCTCTGATGGAGCATCAGTTTAACGTCCGCCGCGTTCGGCGACGGTGCCGTGATCGCGCGGCCGTTGCGGCGCTGCAAGCCGGACCGGCGACGCGGACATGCTCGCCGTAACGCCGCCGTAATCCAATGTAAGCGGATTCTCACACGAAAACCGGCGTGCGTCGGAATGCGCCGCGCGTGGCTGATGGATAGGATGGTCCTGATCGTCCAATCAATGTTTCGGGAGGAAGCCATCATGCTGAAATGGGCGTTGTTCTTCGCCGTCATCGCGGTGATCGCCGGTGTTCTGGGCTTTACCGGTGTCGCGGCAGGCGCGGCGGCGATCGCGAAGTTCCTGTTCATCGTGTTTGTGATTCTGTGCGTGGTGTTCCTCGTGCTGGGCTTCGTGGTGACGAAAAAGATCGTCGATTAGCGCTGCTCGCAGGTAAGTCGCGAGCCGTTTCTGAAGACGGGAGACCGGTTCGCCGGTCAATATTGTGCGCCCATGCCGCGCAGTTACAGCAAGAAGGAGAATCGTCATGCTTCACTATGCCATCGTCTTTTTCGTGATTGCGATCATCGCCGCCGTGTTCGGTTTTACCGGCATTGCAGCGGGTGCGGCCGAAATCGCCAAGATTCTGTTCTACATTTTCCTCGTCGTATTCGTGGTCACGCTGCTGCTCGGCGTGTTCCGAACATAGACGGGTGGCCCGTATTGGCCATCGTTCCTTGTGACTGCGCATCAGGCGCGTTTCGTGCGTGATGCGCAGTTCCCACTCATACCGGATAAAGGAGAAATTCAATGTCGAAGTCATCTACCGCTCAGGGCGCGCCGACTCAATCCAGCGATCCGTTCGTGATGGACCTTCAAAAAATCCGCGAAGACGCACGCAAGCACATGTCGGATGGTCCGGTCACGCAATCGTATGGCGCGGACCGCGAGACGGTGCTGAAGCTGTGTAACGACGCGCTGGCCACCGAAATCGTCTGCGTGCTGCGCTACAAGCGGCACCATTTCATGGCCAAGGGTATCAATTCGGAAGCCGTCGCCGCAGAGTTCGCTGAGCACGCGGCCGAGGAACAGCAACACGCCGACAGCATCGCCGAACGGATCGTGCAACTGGGCGGCGAGCCGGATTTCGCGCCGGACGGTCTGAAGACGCGCTCGCATTCGGAATACAAGGAAGGCGAAAACCTCACGGACATGATCAAGGAGAACCTGATCGCCGAGCGTATTGCGATCGACACGTACCGCGAGATCATTCGTTATCTGGGCGATAAGGACGTGACGACGCGCCGTATGTTCGAAGAGATTCTCGCTGTCGAAGAGGAGCATGCCGACGACATGGCGGACTTGCTCGAAGGCCGCGAGTAAACGAGGGCGCGCGACTGTGCGCGGCGGCGCGCAAAACGTGGAACTTAGACGCGAACAGCGCATTGGGGAAACGTAGCACGGCGGCGAGCGGCAGCGCTGTACATCGCGACCCGCTCGGCCGGTTCAGGCAGCGTGGCGGACGGCGCTGACGGCGCAGATGGGCCGCAAGGTTGCGCGCGCCGGCATGCGCCGCCTGGTTTTTCCCCATCCGGCGGAAGCCATGCCGGAGATCATTACAATGTCTGCTTTGAAGCGATTTCATTGCACGGACACCCAAACCGATGATTCGAGTGCTGATAGCTGACGACCATGCGATCGTCCGAGGTGGCTTCAAACAGTTCGTCGCCGACGAGCCGGATATGTGCGTCGCGGCCGAAGCGGCCACCGGCGACCAGACCATCAGCCTCGTGCGCGAACAGGCCTTCGACGTGGTGCTGCTCGACATCGCGATGCCGGACAAGAATGGCATCGATACCTTACGCGTCATCAAACAGGTGCGCCCTGAACAAGGTGTGCTGATTCTGTCGGGCTACCCGGAGAGCCAGTACGCAATCAATCTGCTGCGCGCGGGCGCGAACGGTTATCTGAACAAAGACTGCGAGCCGGAGGAAATCGTGCGGGCGATTCGCGCGGTGGCGCGCGGGCATCGTTATCTCTCCGAGGCGGTCGCCGACACGCTCGCCGACAACCTCGACAAACCAGCGGCAGGGCGGCCGCACGAAGCACTCTCCGAGCGCGAATTCCAGATTTTCTGCAAGCTCGCGGCGGGGCAGATTCCCACCGACATCGCGGAGGAATTGCATCTGTCCGTGAAGACTGTGAGCACTTACCGGGCTCGCGTGCTGGAGAAAATGCGGTTGGCGAACAATGCCGATCTGACTTATTACGCGATCAAGAACGGCTTGATCGAATAATGCGCGATCGAGATATTCCGATGAACAGCGAATCGAACCCTGTTGTCGACCCGTCCCGCCACGCGCCATTGCGTGTGTTGCTGATCGAGGATTCGCCGCTGATTCGCAGAAGCCTCGTGGAAACGATCGACGCATCCGGATTGCTCAAGGTCGCCGCGTACGCGGATTCCGCGGATCAGGCCATTGCGCTGTTGAGCGACGAATCCTTCGACGCGGTGATCGTCGACCTGCAGTTGAAGCAGGGCTCGGGCGTGCCGGTGCTCGCCTATTTGCAGCGTGAGGGATTGATCGACAGAGTGTTCGCCGCGGTGCTGACCAATCACGCACTGCCCGCTTACCGGGAGCGCTGCGAGCAATATGGCGTGCGGCACTTTTACGACAAGTCGTTCGAATTCGATCGCGTGATCGACGCGCTGCATGAATATGCGTATGCGCGAAGCAGCAAGTAAGCGCTCCGCGCCGCGCAAATAGCGGACTAGCTCACCGCGCGTGCGGGAAGCGCCAGATGATTCCACGCCGCCAGCCCCGCGAACACGATCCCGGCCACGCTCACACCGATCCATCCGAATGCCGGCCAGACCACTGCGCCGACACCGGAGCCGAGTGCTCCGCCGATGAAATACGCCACCATGTACACCGTATTCACGCGGCTGCGCGCGTCCGGCTTGAGCGCGTAGATGCGCGACTGATTGGAAATCTGCGCGGCCTGCACGCCGATATCGAGAATGATCACGCCGACCACCAATCCCGCGATGCTCTTCGCCGATACGCCGAATACGACGAACGAAATCGCCACCAGCACGATAGACAGGGTGATGATCGCGCGCGGTCCACGTCGATCGGAAAACTTGCCGGCGAGCGGCGCGGCCATCGCGCCTGCCGCGCCGACGATACCGAATAGCCCGGCTGCCTGCGGCCCGAGATGAAACGGCGCGCCGGCCAGCAGCAAGGCCAGCACCGACCAGAAGATACTGAATGCCGCAAACAGGGCCGCGCCGGTGAGCGACGCTTCACGCAGTTCGCGATGCTCGACGATCAGATGCCACATCGACACCAGCAGCTTGCCGTAGGGCAGCGTGGAAGTCGGCTGACTCTTCGGCAGACGCATCATGATGACCACCGCCAGCACCAGCAGCGCGACCACGGACGCGCCGAACACCGCGCGCCAGCCGAAATATTCGGCGATTACGCCCGAAGCCGTTCGCGCCAGCAGAATCCCCAGCAGCAAACCGCTCATCACCGTGCCGACCGCGTGGCCGCGTTCGGACGGCGGCGCGATTTCCGCCGCGAACGGCACCGCTTGCTGCGCGATGGTGGCGAGCACGCCGATCGCCAGACTCGCGACGATCAGCACGGTCAGCGTCGGCGCCGCGGCGGCCACGACCAGCGCGATGCAAATGGCGGCGATCTGCAAGAGGATCAGACGACGCCGGTCGAAACGATCGCCGAGCGGCGCAAGCAGCAGCATGCCGGCCGCGTAGCCGAGTTGCGTGACAGCCGGCACGGCGCCGACCCACGACGCGCTGCGCGGAAACGATTGGCGGAAGTCGTCGAGCAGCGGCTGGTTGTAATAGATGTTCGCAACCGAGACACCGGCGATGGTGGCGAGCAGAAACAGCAGGCCGCGCAACGACCGGTCGGCGGAAGCGGGAGTAGACGCGTTGGAAGTGGACATGAGAGGGCGCAGTCGACGGACCGGCCCATGCACGGTCCTCAAGCGTGCCGATCATACCGGAGCACGGCGGATCGTGCTGACGGCGGCGAGACAGAGCGGCCCGCTCGCGCAGCGGCGTCACAACGCCTTGCGGACAAAATGAGATGGAGTTTCGGCTTACGTTCGTAAAATCGGCGCGCCTTATCCGACCGACGCTTTACAAGAACGACTCCATGACCTCGATCACGAAACACGAACCTCGACGCATCGGCGGCTCACTGCTCGTCGCCTTGATTTGCCTGGCGGCGTGGGCGCTCCACACCGCGATCGCAATGCGCGATCCGCTCAAGCTGATGCTCGAATGGGAAGTGCTGGCGGTGTTCGCGCGGCCCGAAACACACGGCTGGTATCGCACCGTGATCGCGATGGTGGGCTGCGACGTGCTCACGGGCGCGTTCATCGTCGCGGGGACGGGCTGGCTGGGGCTGCTCGCATGGCGCAAGTCGCCGCGTTTTACCACGCACGTTCAGGCGTGGCTGCTGGCGATCGTCGTGCTGCGCACCGTCGCGTATCTGCTCGGCGATAACATGACGCACGCGATCGGCATCGACATCGCCATTCCGTACGACGGCTTCATTCAGGCTGTCGTGGCGGCCGCGCTCGGGATTCCGTATTTCAGGCTGTCCCGGCGCGTTCGTGAGACTTTCGTCGACGCCTGACCCGTATGCGTCAATCGATCAGATCGCCTTCGGGCTCATAGAACGGATACGGGCCGTCGGCTTTTTCCACATACGCGTGATGCGTGACGATACCGGTGGCCGGATCGTAGTGATGCAGCGCATACGCGGGCGGTTCCATCATGAACGCGGACGGCGCATCCTCGCGCAGATCGAGCGCGACCTGATGCGCGGGCGCCGGCACCGCGGAGGCGATCGTGCCGCCGAATCGCACGAACATGGGCCGGTGCACATGCCCGCAGATCACCCGCTCCACGTTCGGATAACGCGCGATCAACGCCGCGAGTTTGCCTGCGGCAGCGGGATCGAGCCGCAGTTCGTCCATATGCCCGATGCCGCACACAAACGGCGGATGATGCAACGCGACCACCGTCGGTTTGCCCTGGGCCGCATCGAGTTGCGTGGCGAGCCACGCGAGCCGCGCATCGCATAGATTGCCGGCGCTTTGTCCCGGCACCATCGAATCGAGTGCGATGATCCGCAATGGACCGACATCGACGGCGTATTGCACGAACTCTCCGCCGCTCGCCAATTCCTTGCGATCGGGAAACGCGGCGCGCAACGCAGCACGTTCGTCGTGATTGCCGACCAGCATGAAGTAGGGAATCTCTAGCGGCGCGAGCAGCATCTTCAGGTGTTCGTACTGTTCCGGATCACCCTGATCGACGAGGTCGCCGGTCATGATCACCGCGTCGGGACGCGGCTCGAGCGCATTGAGGGCGGCGACGCAGCGTGCGAGATAGGCGCCGGTGTCGACGCGCCGATAAGCGAGCGCGCCGGGCCGTTTGATATGCAGGTCGCTAATTTGAGCCAGCAGCATGGGGGATGTCCTTTTTATAGCGCGCTATAGAAACAGCGAAAACAGCGCGGCTTCATTACGATAGCGCAATCAGCGCGTCCTGCGCGATGGAAATGCCGACCGGCGTGCCGCGCGCCAATTCCACGCGGCCGGCTACGTCGATCAGCAACGCGTCCGGCGCGGCGCCGCCGATCGTCAGGCGCGTACGCTCACCGAGAAACGCGGTGCTTTCAATATGTCCACGCAATTGCGCGTGAGCCGGATCGGCCAGATAAGCGTCTTCCGGGCGGAAGAAAATCTCGTGCGCCGAGTTAGCATGCACGGAGCCCGCAGGCAGCGGCACGGTGCCGCCGGTGGTACTCAGCATGCCGTCGCGCCGCTCGCCCGCAAGCCGGTTGATTGTGCCGACGAACTGCGCGACCGTCCGGTTGGCGGGACGGTAGTAGATCTCGCGTGGCGAGCCGATCTGTTCGATGCGTCCCGCGCTCATCACGACGATGCGATCGCCCAGTTCCATCGCTTCGGCCTGATCGTGCGTGACGTAGACGGTCGTGATGCCCAGATCGCGCAACAACGTGTTCATTTCGCTGCGCAAGGTGTCGCGCAAACGGGCGTCGAGGGCGGTCAACGGTTCGTCGAGCAGCAGCACGCGCGGCTGCACGGCAAGCGCGCGAGCGAGCGCCACCCGCTGACGCTGGCCGCCGGAAAGCTGATCGATAGGCTTATCGGCGTGAGCCGTGAGACGCATCATGCCGAGCAATTCGTCGACGCGTTGCCGTGCCGTCTCAGCGGGCACGCGCTTGATCTTCAAACCATAGCTGATGTTGCCGCGCACCGTCAGATTCGGAAACAGCGCGTAGCTCTGGAACACCATGCCGACCTGGCGCTTTTCGATCGGCAGTGCGGTGACGTCGTCGTCGCCGAACGCGATGCGGCCGCCGGCGTCCGGTGTCTCCAGACCCGCGATCATGCGCAGCGTCGTGGTTTTGCCGCAGCCGGACGGGCCGAGCAGCACGAGCGTTTCGCCGGCGTCGATATGCAGGTCGAGCGGTTCGAGCACACGTGTGCCGCGAAACGTTTTCGCGCATTGCGTCAGCGTGATGGGAACGGAAGCGAGTTTCATGGCTTGATGGACTTCGAAGGAGGTGCCGCGATGCGTTTTTTTCGCCGCGCTGCGCTGGCCGGTCGCATCGACGCCGAGCCATTGCATCGCGACGAGCAGAGGCATCGTCATGATGAAAAAGAGAATCGTGTAGGCGCTGCCGATCTCGATGCGCAACGACGCGTAAGTGTCGGCGAGACCCACCGGCAGCGTCTTGGTATCGGGCGTGTGCAGCATCCAGGTGAGGTTGAATTCGCCGATCGAAAGCGTCAGCACTGCCAGCGCGCCGGCCACGATGCCGGGCCGCGCGTTCGGCAGCACGATCGTCACGAAGCGTCGAAAGAAGCTCGCGCCGAGACTCGCCGCGCCTTCCTCGAGCGTGCGCAGATCGCTGCTCGCGCAGACTGCCGCGACCGCGCGCACCATGAAGGGCAGCGTGAACACCACGTGCCCGACCACGATGAACGCCACGCTCATGCGGAACATCGTGAAGCCGCCGTAGACCACCAGCAGCGCGAGCGCGGACGCGAGACCGGGCAGCGCGATCGGCAGCACCAGAAACTCTTCGATGATGCGCGAGAGCCGCGTCTTGCTGCGCGCGAGCACATAGCCCGCGGGCACACCGGTCAGCAGCGTGATGAGCAAGGTGGCCGCCGCCACTTCGAGCGAGAGAAACACCGAGCTGTGATACTGCGTCCACACTTCGCCGAGCCAGCGCAGCGTGAGGCCGCTCGACACGCCCTTGAAGTAGTTGACCGTCAGGCCCGCCATGATCGACATGACGACCGGCACGATCAGGAACGCGCACAGCAGCAGCGTGACGAGCCATTGGCCGGTTGCGAGCCACGTCCTTGCGTCCGGCCGGCGAAGCCGAGAGCGAGGCTTCGCTGACGGTTGTAGAGAGGTTGTGATGGAGTTCATTAAAGTCCTGTCCTCCGCCTTGGAAGCCGCAGGTTTTGAAACGCCGTTCATGCGCTTGCCGCCACGGCCGAGCCGCTCACGCTGCGCGCCAGCGCCAGCACGGCCCACGTCACGATGCCGAGCACGATCGAAAGCCCCGCGGCCGTCACCATGTTCGCGTTGAGGGTGAACTCGGTGTAGATGGTCATCGGCAGCACGTCGATGTCGGTGGCGAGCGTGAACGCGGTGCCGAATGCGCCCATCGCGGTGGCGAAGCACACGGCGCCCGCCGCGATCAGGCCGGGCGAGAGCGCGGGCAACACGATGTCGCGCGTGATGCGCCACGGCGACGCGCCGAGCGAACGCGCGGCTTCTTCGAGCGATGCATCGAGCTTGGTCGCCGAGGCCATGACGGTGACGATCACGCGCGGAATCGAGAAGTACAGATAGCCGAGAAAGAGGCCGCTCATCGAATACGCGAACACCCAGCGCTCGCCCGTGAGTTTCAGCGAAAGCGCGCCGATCAGCCCCTGGCGTCCCGCCAGCATGATGACCATGAAGCCGACCACCACGCCGGGAAACGCCAGCGGAAACGTGAGCAACGCAAGCAGCGTGCGCTTCAGAGGAAACTCGCGCCGCGCCAGCAGCAGACCCGCGATCACCGAGAGCACCAGCGTCGCGGCCGTGACCGCCGCGGACAGCAGCACGGTCGCGCCGAGACTCGACATGTAGCGCGGATTCGTCAGCATCGCGCGATAGGTGGCGAACGCGTGGCCGTCGCCGCTCAGCTGCGCGAGCGCGCCCATCGGCAGCAGCCAGAAGGCGATGAACACTGCCAGCGCCGGCGCGAGCAACGCGATGCGCCAGCGCAGCGGAAACGTGATGTCGTTCAATGCATCACCTGCAGATAACGCTCGCCGAAGCTCGACTGCTTTTCGGCCATCTTGCCGAAGTCGACAGGTTTTGCGCGCGCATAGTCGCTGGCCGGCAGGAATTTCGCGGCGGTTTCGGGGCTCATCGCATTCGGGCGCACCGGACGCAGGTAGGCGTCGGCCCACAGCTTCTGGCCTTCGTCGGAGAGTACGAAGTCGAGCACCTTCTTGCCGTTTGCTTCGTGCGGCGCGCCTTTGACGAGGCTCATCACGTACGGCACCGAGATCGTGCCTTCCTTCGGAATCACGAATTCGACGTTCGCGTGATCCTTGTATTTCGCGCGATAGGCGTCGAAATCGTAGTCGAGCAGGATCGGAATTTCACCGGACATCACGCGCGCGTAAGCGGTCTGCTTCGGCACGATCGGCGCGTTGGCCTTCAGCTTGCGAAACCAGTCGAGGCCCGGTTCGAAGTTATCGAGCGTACCGCCGAGCGCCTGATTCACCGCGACCGCGCCCGCATAGCCGACGAATGCGCTCGACGGATCGAGATAGCCGATCATGCCTTTGTACTCAGGCTTGAGCAGATCCGCCCACGAGCGCGGCACCGGTTTGCCTTCAAGTGCGTCCTTGTTGACGAAAAAGCCCAGCGTGCCCGAGTGAATCGAGAACCAGTAGCCTTGCGGGTCCTTCAGGTTGGCGGGAATGTCGTCCCAATGCGCCGGCTTGTATGGCTGGATCAAGCCCTTGTCCTTCGCCTGGAAGGCCGACGAAACGCCGAGATACACGACGTCGGCGACCGGACTCTTCTGCTCGGCCATGAGTTGCGCGATCGACTGGCCGGAGTTCTTGTTGTCGAACGGCACGCGAATGCCGGTCTTTTGCTGGATCGCCTTGATCTGACTTGCCCAGTCGGCCCATTCGGGCGGGCAGTTGTAGCAGATGGCGGTTTCGTCGGCGTGCGCTGCTTGCGGTGCGAGCGCGACGAGCGCGGCGGCGACCACCGTGCCGGCCGACAGCGCGGCGGCTATGCGGCGCGTGAGGCAGCGCCAGAGCGGTCTGATCGGTTTGATGGGCGAAGCGAAATGGCTGGCAGAGCGGATCACTGCGGGTCTCCTGGAGAAGAAGGGAGCGGGTGGTTCGGGTTTTGGGTTGGGTGACTCAAAGTCGTGTTGCAGGACAGCGGGTTAAACGTTTTCATGCCGGCACGTGTGGATGCATTTCACGCGTGTTAACCAATGGCGCTTTGCCTGGCGCTTCAGGCGATCGGCCGCTCGGCGGATAGGGATGTACGCGCGGGCGTTGCGTCGTCACGGCTCGAAATCGCCGCGATCGTGGCGCCCTGGCGCAAGCTGTGCGGCAAGGTCAACCTGAGAGAGGCTTCGCTCAACGCTTCGTGAGTGCCGGTGACGCGCGCCAGCAAACGCCGCCAGGCCGCGCAGCCGATCTCGCGATTCGGCGCGCAGATGCTGGCGAGCGCGGGCGACAGCAGCTCGCCCATTGCGAGGCCGTCGAAGCCGAGAATCGACATGTCGTGCGGAATCTGCAGACGCGCGCGGCGCAGGCCGCGCATGACCACCATCGCCAGCAGATCGTTACTGCAGAAGAGGGCGCTCGGGCGGTTCGGGCCGCTCGTCAGATGAGCGAGCACCGAGGGCGCCAGTTCTTCCGCATTGAAATCGACTTCGAGCGCGGGCGCCGGCGTGAGGCCGGCTTGCTGCATGGCCTGCGAGTAGCCGAGATGCCGCTGACGGGCGCGATCCGAGGCGGCCAGCGTGCCCGCGAGCATGAGGATGCGGCGATGGCCGTGCGCGATCAGCATGCGCACGCCGTCGTAGGCGGCCAGACGATTGTCGACCGAGACCGACGGACGACGCACCGTGTCGTTATGCATCAGCACGTAGAGCAGCCCCGCGCGGTCGAGTTCGTCGAGCAGCGGGTGCGTGTCGGCGTCGGCGACAGTCAGGATCAGGCCTTCGACGCGGTGCTCGCGCAGCGTTTCGATGGCGTGGCGTTCGCGGTCGGCGTCGTACTGCGTGGTCATCAGCATGAGCCGGTAGCCTTGCGCCGACGCCAGTTCGTCGATGCCCTGCAGGCACTCGGCGAACACGGGATTGGCGAGCGTCGGCAGGACCACGCCGATCAGGCGCGTGCGTTCGCCGCGCAATTGCCGGCCGAGCGGGCTCGGGCGGAAGTTTAGGGCGTCGATGGACCGACGCACCTTGTCCAGTGTGACCGGGTTGACGGTGTGCGGCGCGTTGATCGCGCGCGACACGGTGGCGATGGAGAAGCCGGCGTGCGCAGCGACATCTTTGATCGTCGGGATCATGGGTTTCCGCTCGGGATGTAAACGTTTTCGTGAGCGGATTATCGGGAAAATTTGTGACTTGAGGATGACGCCGGTATTCGCGGTTGCGGCGTGTGGAACTTGAGACGGGCGGAGCGTCGACGGGCGGTTTGGTACGCCCGGCGGGCAATGGTAGAATTCGCGTCCACACGCGTTTCGACGCCCGCCGGGGTGATGAAATTGGTAAACATAGCGGACTTAAAATCCGCCGCCTCACGGCTTGTCGGTTCGAGTCCGATCCCCGGCACCAAGTCATATCCCAAGACATCCTGAGAACTATCGAAAAACCCGTTGAGTCATGGGTTTGCGGGAAGTATCGAGGGATTCGCTCGCGCGCGCGGCACACCAGCGCGCCCAGTCAAACGGGCACTATGTTGCGCGAAATGATTTTCTGCCGGAACGTCTTCACAATCGCGCGCAAGGAGTGGAAGTGGATCGACACGAACCCCTTCACGGATGTCTGCGAGCCACCGGACGGTTCTCCGCGTGAGCGGCGCCGGATCCTCGGAAAGAAACGCGACGAATCATGCGCTGGCTCGTCTATCGGACCGGGCAGGAGCCGGAAACCAAAAATCGGGAGGTCTCGCGCCTATATGGCGGCGTTGCGCGGCGGTACACGGCCAAGGAACTGCTTGGCTTGGGCAAAGAGACGCTCAATTGAAGACCGGTTTCGGCCAAGTCTATGTCTACTCTGTTCGGCAACGCAAAGATCGGTCTCGGTAATGCCGATCTGACTTGTTGCGATTGGAGCATGATCTCGACGTTGTTACTAACAATCAATGACTTATGGAGTATTTTTAGGACGCAAGTTTATCTTGCAACCGGTAGTTGTAGACCCCATAATTGCTTTGTAGCGGCGTTGCGGTTTAAATAGCTCCGCCCGGATCAACCTGCGACAAATCAGCGCCGACAATCGTAAGCGTACTTGTAAGTACGTCAGGCCCGGGTACCGCACTATTCCATAGCCTCCCAATTGGGAGGCTATTTTTATATGGCGAAAACAATTTATCTGGATGAGAGTGGGTGTTTGGGCTGGAAGCTGGAGGAAGCGTATGGGCGCGGAGGATCCAGCAGGCACTTCACGCTCGCCGCAGCGGTGCTTCCCGAGGGGGAGGATGCAGTCTTAAATCGCGTTGTCCGCGGCATTTATAAGCGGCGCGGCCGTCCCATCAAGAACGAAATAAAATCCGTTTCACTCTCGCCTGCTGAGCGTGACAATTTTGCGCGACAGTTGGCCGCCATCAAGCGGGACCGGGCCGGTTTTCAATTCGCAACCATAACGGTGAGGAAAGAGAACGTTTCGGCCGGTTTCCGGCGTCATCCGAATGGGCTCTACAACTACATGGTTGGGCTTCTGTTGCTCGAGATGATGGCGCAAGAGCAGTCCGTTGCTTTCATCCCGGACGCACGTAGCGTCCGCATCGAACTCAAGCATGCCATGCACGATTATCTATGCACGAAGCTATCCGCATTGGGTGCTGACACCTTCCTTGAGACGACGCCTTGGGAGAGCAAGGACTCGCTGGGCCTTCAGTTCGTCGACATCTTGGCGGGCGTCGTTTGGGGAAACCATGAATTCAGGACCGGCAATGCCTACAGGATCGTCTCTCCTCATGTCAGGCAGAAGCGATTGTTCTTCGATCCGCCCCAAAAGGCAACTCTGATTGATGCCGAGCGGGCGACCTATCAAGCGCTCGACTTCGACCCAAACGTCGCCTGATTTAAAAGCCTAGCCCCGCGCTGGGCTTTTTTGCATCTGGGCAGTTGGCCAACATTCCGGGTGAGCGTTGCATCAGTACCGTGATTGACAGCAGTGCCCGTCCGCAGACGTGTCAGACTGACGCCGGATGAAGCGAAGCGGCGACGCGCCATCGCGACAAGCTCGGCGACGACGAGATAACAAGCAGCTTTTGCTTCCATAACGCTGACCGAGCTGAGCGTTCCGCATTCAAGTCATACAGACGCCTCACGCAGTCGAAGGCAGGTCAGACGCACGAAAATGTCAGCTCCGCCTCCTGAGGCGTCCAGCCACGGACGCCATGCGTCTGCATGTCCACCGAGTGCATTTGCTTGCCTTGCCGGCTGCAGTACTCGTCGGCACGTTTCAGGCTTGACGCCTTTACTTCGCCCCATGGTGTCATGCCGCCGCGGACTTGGGTCGTGACGGTGTAGTTACCGTCGCCGGCCGGTGTCACGTCAGTTATGGTTGTGCATGCGGCGAGCATGGTCAGTGCCGCCAAGGTTGCTTGCGTTTTCATGTGATTCCCGTTGTTTGCGGGATTGTGAGGCTATTGGGCTGGCGACCGCAAGCGGCGCGTCGCGAATCGTTTCAAAGCCGAAGGGCACGTTCATCTCGAAGATCTTTGCGGAATTGAAAAGTCTTTTCGTGCGTCGTCGAGCCGCATGATCCCGGGAAGAGCCGCGGTCCCGCATGTCCTGGTGGCTTCAACTACCGTCATACCATAGTGAAGCGAGTGGGTCAGGAAGTGAAACTATTCGTCGCGCCAGTCCACCAGTTCGCCATCCAGCCAGATCACGCCGTCACGGTCATGCACTGAAATTTTCATAGCGCCTGTTCGAAAAATCGAGAAGACGAAACAGGCCGCGAGTCGCCCCCATCGGCCCGGTATTCCGCAAGCCACCGCTCGCGCTTCGCTGCCGCGGCAAGCACGTTGCGCTCCTTCACATGACCGAAGCCGCGAATCTCCTCGGGCAGATTGGCGAGTTTCATTGCCGTATCGAATCGGGCGGTATCGAGCGTTGCGCAGAGTTCGTCGATCAACGCGAAATACTGCACGATCAGCTCACGCTCATTGCGCCGCTCTTCCGTCTTGCCGAACACGTCGAACGTCGTGCCGCGCAGGAACTTGAATTTTTCGAGCACGCGGAACAACGTGAGGGTCCATTGGCCGAAGCGTTGCTTAGTCAGGTGGCCGTGCTCGTCGCGTCTGGCGAGCAATGGCGGCGCGAGATGAAACGCGAGCTTGTAATCGCGGCCCGGCTCGCCTTCGAACTGGGCCCGCAGCTTGTCCATGTAAGCCGGATCCGCATGGAGACGGGCCACTTCGTACTCGTCCTTATAGGTCATCAGTTTCGCCAGATTGCGCGCGACCACCGGCGTAAGGCGAGGTTTTGCCGCGCCCATAACCGCCGTTTCCTTCGCGCGTAGCCGCTCGACCGCTTCGACATAACGAGCCGCATACCGAGGGTTCTGGTAGGCACTCAACCGCTCGGTGTTGCGCTCGATCAACCGGTCCAGCGACTCCGGCATCTGCACGACAATGGCCTGTTGTCTGGCGGGCTGCGGCGTAAAAGCATCCGCGGCGGCTTCACCGTGCTGTGCGACATAGCGGCCCCATTCGAACGCCAGGCGATTTTTTTCGACGGCCACGCCGTTCAGTTCGATCGCGCGATCGAGACTGTCGTAACCGAGCGGCAGCCAGCCGCGTTGCCAGACAAAGCCGAGCAGCATCGGATTGGCATAGAGCGTGTCGCCCAGCAGCGCCAGCGCGAGACGATTGGCGTCGATGAAGTCGCAGTCGTCGCCGATGCTCCCGCGCAGGTCCTGTTGCGTCTGATCGGCCGGGAAACTCCATTGGGGGTCACGCACGAACTGCGCGGTCGGCGTGGCGCCGCTGTTGATCGCCGCTTTCGTGATGCCGCGTTGCGTGCGCGCCAGCACTTCAGCGGAAGCGGAGACGATCGCATCGCAGCCGAGAATCAGCCGCGCTTCACCGGCCGCAATCCGCGTGGCGTGCAATTGCTCGGGTGCCGCCGCGATCTGCACATGACTGAGCACGGCGCCGCCTTTCTGTGCGAGCCCGGCCATGTCGAGCACGGTGACACCTTTGTTTTCCAAGTGAGCCGCCATGCCCAGCAAGCCGCCGATCGTCACGACGCCGGTTCCGCCGACGCCTGTCACGAGCACGCCGTACGGCTTCGCGAGTGAAGCAATCGCGGGCCGAGGCAGCGCCGCAAAATCGGGCAATGCAGCCGCGGATTCGGGTTTGGCGGGCTTCTTCACCTGTGCGCCTTCCGCCGTGACGAAACTCGGGCAGAAGCCCTTCACGCACGAAAAATCCTTATTGCACGACGACTGGTTGATCTTGCGCTTGGTGCCGAGCGGCGTTTGCAGCGGCTCGACCGACAGACAGTTCGATTGCACCGAACAGTCGCCGCAACCTTCGCATACCGCATCGTTGATAAAGGCGCGCTTCGCGGGATCAGGATACGTGCCGCGTTTGCGGCGCCGGCGTTTTTCGGTTGCACAGGTCTGGTCGTAGATCAGAATCGAGGTGCCCGTCATCTCGCGCAACTCGCGCTGCAAGCGATCGAGTTCGTCCCGGTGATGGACCTTCACGCCGTCTGGAAGGCGAATGCTCGCGTCGTATTTTTCCGGCTCGTCGGTCACGATCAGCACGTGCTTCGCGCCTTCCGCAATGACCTGAAACGCGATCTGCGGGACGGTGAGCACGCCGTCCACCGGCTGGCCGCCGGTCATCGCGACCGCGTCGTTGTAAAGCACCTTGTAAGTGACGTTCGCGCCGGCCGCAATCGAAGCGCGGATCGCGAGCAGACCCGAATGGAAGTAGGTGCCGTCGCCCAGATTGACGAACACGTGGCGCTCATTCGTGAAGTGCATCTGGCCGGTCCACGCGACGCCTTCGCCGCCCATCTGACTGAAGGTCTCCGTGTTGCGGTCCATCCACATCGACATGTAGTGGCAGCCGATGCCCGCCAGTGCGCGCGAGCCTTCCGGCACACGTGTCGAGGTGTTGTGTGGACAGCCCGAACAGAACCACGGTTGGCGCTCCGTCACGGAACGCGGCGTGGCCGCCTCGCGTTCCTTGGCCTCGATCACCGCAACGCGCGCTTCGATTCGCGCCCGCAGATCGGCGGGCAGATCGGCTTTGGCGAGGCGCCGGGCGATCGCTTTCGCGATCAAGGCGGGCGACAGTTCGTAGTGCGCGGGCAGCAGCGTCTGCCCACGCGGCACGGACCATTCACCGCCTTCGTCGTCGCGCTGATCGAACTTGCCGAATACCTTTGGACGCACGTCGTCGCGCCAGTTATACAGTTCCTCCTTGAGCGCATATTCGAGAATCTGGCGTTTTTCTTCCACCACCAGAATCTCGTCGAGTCCGGTTGCGAAGTCGCGTGCGTTCTGCGCATCGAGCGGCCATACGCAGCCCACTTTCAGCACGCGGATGCCGACGCGGGCGCAGGTTTCGTCGTCGAGCGAGAGGTCGGCGAGCGCCTGCCGCACGTCGAGATAGGCCTTGCCCGCGGTCATGATGCCAAGGCGTGGGTTGGGGCTGTCGATCACCACGCGGTTCAGCCTGTTCGCGCGAATGTAGGCGAGCGCCGCGTACCACTTATAGTTCAGCAGACGCGCTTCCTGCGCGAGCGGCGGGTCGGGCCAGCGGATATTGAGGCCGCCTTCGGGCATGTCGAAATCTTCCGGCAGGACGATCTGCAAACGGTCCGGATCGATGTCGATCGACGCGCTCGATTCGACCACGTCGGTGACGCATTTCATCGCCACCCACAAACCCGCGTAGCGGCTCATGGCCCAGCCGTGCAGACCGTAGTCGAGATACTCCTGCACGCTCGACGGATATAGCACCGGAATGCCGCTTGCCACGAACATATGCTCCGACTGATGCGCGACCGACGACGACTTCGCCGCATGGTCGTCGCCCGCCAGCACCAGCACGCCGCCGTTCGGATCGGTGCCGGCCGCATTCGCGTGCTTGAAGACGTCGCCGCTGCGATCGACGCCCGGCCCCTTGCCGTACCACATGCCGAATACACCGTCGACCTGCGCGCCCGGCCAGAGATTGAGCTGCTGCGTGCCCCACACGGCAGTCGCGGCGAGATCCTCGTTAACCCCTGGTTGGAACACGACATCATGTTCCTTCAGATGTTGCTTCGCTTTCCAGAGACCCTGATCGAGCGCGCCGAGCGGCGAGCCGCGATAGCCGGACACGTAGCCCGCGGTGTTGAGGCCGGCGCGGCGGTCGCGCGCCTTCTGCAGCATCGGCAGCCGCACCAGCGCCTGAGTGCCGCTCATATAGACGCGGCCCTTTTCCAGCGTGTATTTGTCGTCGAGCGATACCGAGGCAGGCGCGTCACGTAGCGGGGGCGTCAGCGGGGCGTTCATGGGGAAGTCTCCGGGGGCTTTTATTAGAGGCGGAGTATAGGAAGCGGAATTTCCAACGTAAAATCACGAATACCGAATCCTGCTATTCGAAAAACACATGTCAAAAGACGTTACCTTGCGGCAGATGCGCTACTTCGTGGCGGCAGCCCAGAACGGGCAGTTTTCGATGGCGGCGACGGCCGAGCATGTGTCGCAATCGGCGATTACGAATGCCGTGCTCGCACTGGAGGAAACCCTGGGTACGCGGCTCTTCGAACGCCTGCCTCAGGGCGTCACGTTGACGCCGGACGGACATGATTTTCTGAATCACGCGAGACACATACTCGATTCGGTGCGCGACGCGGTCTACAAGGCGCCGTTCCGCTCGCACGATCTGAAGGGGACCGTGCGCATTGCGGCGTCGTATACGGTGCTGGGCTATTTTCTGCCCGAGTTGATGGCGCGTTTTCGCGCGACGTATCCCGACATCGCGATCGATCTGCACGATCTGGACCGCGAATCGATCGAACAGGCTGTACTCGCCGGCGACATCGATCTCGGTATCGTTTTGCTCTCCAACGTCGAAAATCTTAGGCGTTTCCGGCACCACGTGTTGATCCGCTCGCGCCGGCAGTTGTGGACCGCGCCGACTCATCCTCTCGCGCAACTTAATGCACCTTCGCTCGCGGATATCGCGAGTTATCCGTACATTTTGATTACCGTGGACGAAGGCGAGCAGTCGACGCTGCGCTACTGGAAGCAGAACGACGTCGAGCCGAATATCGCGTTTCGCACGAGTTCGATGGAAGCGTTGCGCGGTCTGGTCGCGCATGGTTTCGGCGTGACGATTCTGTCTGATATGGTGTTTCGCCCATGGTCGCTGGAAGGCAAGCGGATCGACGCTCGGCCCATTCTCAACGCCATTCCGCAGATGGACGCGGGCATGCTGTGGCGCAAGGGCGCAACGCTGGATACGGCTGCGGTTGCGTTTCAGCAGTTCCTCATTCATGCATGCGGGAGTTGAAAGCAGGGCGTGAGTGGGCCAGTGGGACTGACACTGCGTTGCGGGAATTGAAGCTGGCGGGCGACGTGTATCTGTTTTTCGCATAGCCTCAACATTGTTTTCTTCCTGCACGATCGACTGTCGGCCCACGCTGCAACACCGTGCCGGCGTTAGCCGGAGCCAGGACGCACTATAATCGCCCCGATGCATCGATTCATTGAGAATCGATCGACGACCTTTTCGCCTTCCGTCATGCCCAAAGAGAGAGCCAGCAAACCCGTCAAGCCTGCGTTGCGTAGCCGCAAGTCTCCGCAGGGCTCGCCCACCGTGCAGGACGTCGCGCGTCTCGCGAAGGTGTCGGTCGGCTCGGTGTCGCGGGTGTTGAACGGCCGCGAGAATGTGGCGCCGGCCATTCAGGAGGCGGTGCGCGCCGCGGTGGCCGAGCTGAATTTCGTGCCGAACGTGGTGGCGCGCAGCATGCGCAGGGGTAGTTCGAGTGCGATTGGCTGCCTGATTTCCGACATCACGCAGCACACCGCCGCACAGATGGTGAGCGCCGCCGAAGAGCGCCTGCGGGCAAGAGGTTTCGAGATTCTGATCGCCAATTCCCACTACGATCTCGAGCGCGAGCGGGCCATTCTGTCGAGCCTGAAGCAGCGCCGCATCGACGGATTCATCGGCGCGATTTCCGACGACGAGACGCCTTCCTATTTCAACTTCCTGCATACCTTGAATATGCCGGTCGTGCTGTGGGAGCGCGATGCCCAGGGCGAATTCAATTCGGTGCTGACCGATCACGCCGACGGCTGTCGCCAGGCTGTGCGCTATCTCGCGTCGCTCGGGCATCGCGCGATTGCGCTCGTGGCCGGCCACGAAAATACGTGGGTAGGCCGCGAGATGGTGCGTGGCTATCAGGCCGCATGCGAGGCCGCCGGCATCGCGCTCGATCCGGCGCTCGTGCTGCGTACCAGCGCCTTCAGCAAGGACGTCTGCCGCGCGCTGCTCAGCGCTCAGCAGCCGCCTTCCGCGATCATCGCCACGCTGAACGACGTGGCCATCGTGCTCGAAGTCGTGCGGGAAACCGGGCTGTCGATTCCGGCCGACCTGTCGGTGATTTCCATCGGCGAGCACGAGTATTCAGGCATCGCGTCGCCGGCCTTGACCGTGGTAACGCAAAACCCGCGCGACGTAGGCCGTGAAGCAGCGGACATGATGTTGCAGCTGATCGACGGCAGCGCGCCGTCCGGCATCCGCCGCTCCAAACATCCCATGCGGATGATCGTGCGTGAGTCGTGCGGCGCGCCGCGTAGCCCGGCACGCCGCAAAAAGCGCTAGCCTGGTTCGATCCCCAGGGTTTGTCCGATCGCAAAGTTGCTTGACAGCGGATTTTTCGCCGCCGACATTGCGCATAGACGATGAATGAATCGATTCACCAAAATCACGAGACAGGACATGAGCGACAGGAAAGACGCGTTACGGTCGGGGCAGGGCGACAGCGAGGGGGGCGGCCGTGCAGGCCGTCGGCGGTTTATGAAAACGGCAGGCGCATTGGCCGGCGCGGTTGCGACGGGACTCGGTCTCGATGGTTGCGGAGACGGCGGAATTAGCGCCGCGTCGGCGCAGAGCGTGGGTGCGCCGCTTCCGGCGATCGTGCCGGCGCAAACGGCGCTTGTTGTGATGCATTATCAGACTGACATCCTGGGGCTCTTTCCGTCTGTCGCGCCTACGCTGCTCGCGAACACGCGCAAGTTGTGCGATGCCGCGCGGGCCAAGGGCGTGAGCGTCTATTTCGCCAAGATCCAGTTCAGTCCAGGCTATCCGGAAGTGAGCCCGCTGAACAAGAACGGGCAAGGGCTCAGGCAACTCGGCCTTTTCATCGACGACAAGATCGCGCCGGAACTCGGCCAGCGGGCCAGCGAAGCGCTCATCGTCGGGCACCGTGTGAGCGTGTTTTTCGGTACCGATCTGCAGGCCCGACTTTCCGCGCAGGGTATCGACACGTTGATCATGGTGGGCATTGCGTCGACGGGTGTCGTGCTGTCGTCGGTTGCCTATGCGAGCGATGCGGACTTCCGGTTGTACACCGTCAAAGATTGCTGCTACGACCCGGATCAGGTCGTGCACGATCATCTTTTTTCCACGGCGTTCGATTCGCGCACGACGGTGCTGTCGCTCGCCGACGCCTCGTTGCTGCTCGCCTAGACCCGCCGCAGAACGTTTTGAAACTGCCAGCCAGGGTTTCCGATATTTTTTAAAAGTTGACTCGCCGTGCTGATCTGACTACTGTCTGTGAATCGATTCACGAAATTGTGGTGGACCGGCGGCATTGAAAAAGCAGAGGATTTCATGACTTTCAGCAGCAGGCGACGACTACTGCTCCGTGCGGGCGCCGCGGGCATCGCGGGGCTTTCCGTGCCGTTCGCATTCGAAGGCCGCGTGTTCGCGGCCGGGGCCGGCGTGCTGTCGGTCGCGATTCCGAGCAATCCGCAAACACTCGATCCGATCAACCAGCCGAATCACGACGTCATGGCGATCAATCAGTTGATCTTCGAGAATCTGGTCGGCATCGACGCGCGAGGTCAGCGGGTGCCGCAACTGGCGCGCGCATGGACGATTTCGCCGGACAAACTGACGTACACGTTCGATCTGCAGCGCGGCGTCAATTTTCAGAACGGTCAGCCGTTCACATCCGCGGACGTGAAATACAGCTTCAACTACGTGCTGAATCCCGCGAACAAGGCGTTCCGGCGCCCGTTCTGGACCGTGATCGAGTCGGTCAGCGCCCCGGACACGCACACCGCCGTGATCCGTCTGAAGCGTCCTTACCGTCCTTTGCTCGACTACATGTCCAAGTACATGGGTATTTTTCCAGTAGGCAGCCGCGAGCAGCACCCGGCCGACTACTTCAAGCAGACGCCGATCGGTGTCGGCACGGGACCGGCCATTTTCGTGCAGTCGAAGGCAAACGACTTCGTCGAACTGAAGCGCAATCCGGCGTACTGGGGCAAGGGCGAGCCGCATTGGGACAAGATCGTGTTCCGCATCATCCCTGAAGAGTCGTCGCGGCTTGCCTCGCTGATGTCGGACCAGACGCAGATCATCAGTGCGCCGCCGGCCCAGACGTTCGCGCAGATCCGCACGTCGGCAGGCCTCGCGGGCGACAGCCGGCCCTCGCCGACCAGCCCGCTGATGATGTGTCTGAACAACCGCAAGGCGCCGTTCGACGATCCGGCGTTTCGCCGGGCGGTGTCGCTCGCGCTGGACCGGGTCAAGGTCTGCCGCGATCTGTGCTACGGCGCGGTCAAAGCGAGCAGCATGCCGTTTGCGCCGGAATCCTCGTGGTACGACGCGGGCGCCGCTGGAAGCCTGGCGTTCAATCCGGACCAGGCGCGAGCGACGTTGAAAAGCTCGAAGTACGCGAGCGGCGCATCGTTCGATCTGCTGTATGTGCAGCCGGCGTATCTGATCGATACATCATCGACGGCGCTTTTCATCCAGGCGCAACTGGCGTCGCTGGGCGTGCGCGTCAATCTGCATCCGCTCGATTTCGGCCAGATGATCTCGCAGGTGCTGGTCGGCAACCACGCGGCGGCGTTGACCGGTTTCATCGCGCCACCTGAGCCGACGTATCTACTGAACGCGCTGTTCAGACCCGGCGAGAGTCTCTGGAAAGCGAGCGGCTACGAGAGCGCCGAACTGCTGAAACTGATCGACGACAGCTATCTGGTCGACGATCCGGACGCGCTCAAGCTGATCCTCGCGAAAATTCAGCAGGTGCTGGCGCGCGACTGCCCGGCCGTCTGGATCGGCGCGCTGGAAGTGCAGAACCTGTGGCGCAGCAACGTCAGGGATTTCCAGGTGAACACCGGTTTCTCGCTGAAGCTCGACAACGTTTATCTCGCGAAAGCATGAGGTCGATATGAAAGCCGTTACGAGGCTGTTTTCGTCTGTGCTCGTGCTGCTGGTGGTGAGCGCGCTGCTGTTCGCGATGTGCCGCGCGACACCCGTGTCGCCCGCGCGTCTGACCTTGGGCAGCGACGCCAGCGTCGAACAGATTGCCGCGTTCAATCATCAATACGGACTGGACCGGTCTGTCGCCGCGCAATACGGCAGGTGGCTGAACGGTGCGCTCGCGCTCGACTTCGGCAAGTCGTACGCGACCGGCAACCCGATCGGCCCGCAAATCGCCGATACGTTGCCGAACACGGTCGAGCTCGTCACGCTGTCGTTCGTGTTCACGATTGTCGTGTCGATCGTGCTCGGCACCGTGGCGGCCTTGAAGGAAAACAGCGGCACGGACCATTTGCTGCGAGCCGTGGCGATTGTCGGCTTATCCGTGCCGTCGTTCTGGCTGGGGTTGCTGTTGATCCGCTATGTCGCTTTGAAGACGGGGTGGTTTCCGGTGGGCGGCCTCACGCCCTGGTCGGACGGCATGGCGTCGCATCTGCTCGCGCTGGTGCTGCCCGTGCTGACGATGTCCGTCTACTACATCTCGGTGCTCAGCCGTCTGGTGCGGGCGAACATGGTCGACGCACTTTCGCAGGATTATGTGCGAACTGCCAGAGCGCTCGGTTTGCCGCCGTCGCGTATTCGCCTCTATGCGCTGAAGAACGCGTTGCCGTCGCTGGTGAGCACGGCCGCGATGAGTTACGGCTACATGTTCGGCTGGGCGTTGATCGTGGAGCAGATTTTCAATTTGCCGGGCGTCTCGCGTGCGTTGCTCACGGCGATTTTCCAGCGCGACTATCCGAGGGTGCAAGCCATCGTGCTCGTGATCACGACGATCTTCATCGCGTCCAACACGTGCGCCGACGTATTGCATGGTTATCTCGACCCGAAGGCGAATAGAACATGATGGCTGATTCATCTCTCCCCAACGTGCAACACAAACCGCGTGCGCTCGGCAACTGGCTCGCATCGGCCGGCTGCTTGCTGCGCGCGCTGATGCACGAACCGACCGGTGCGATCGGTGTCGTGACGATCGTGCTGCTCGTCGTGATCGCAGTGTGCGCGCCGTGGCTGCCCTTGAAAGATCCGCTGCAACTCTATATCGAACATCGACTGGAAGCGCCAGGCGCGGCGTTCTGGCTCGGCACCGACCAGGTGGGTCGCGACATTCTGAGCCGCACGATCTGGGGCGCTCGCGCGTCGCTGTCCATTGGACTGTGCGCGGTCGCGATCGGCCTCGTGCTCGGTACGGGCATCGGCCTCGTGGCAGGCTATAAGGCCGGCTCATGGCTCGACGAAACGCTGATGAAAGCGATGGAAGTGCTCGCGTCGATTCCGCTGTTGATCTGGGCGATCGCGCTCGTCGGCGTTACCGGCACCGACACGCTCCATGTCGGCATGCTCGCCATTTCGAATGAAACCAAGCTAGTGCTGCTGATCGGCGTGCTGTACGCGCCGGGTCTTGCGCGGCTCACCCATAGTCTCGCGAAGGCCGAGTCGCAAGCGGAGTATGTCGCCGCGCGGGTTCTGCAAGGCGCGAGCGGAGCGCGCATCCTGTTCTCCGACGTTCTGCCGAACATCATCTCGCCGGTGCTGATCCAGGCGTCGTTGCTGCTCGGCGTGACGATCATCGTGGAGGCGTCGCTGAGTTTCATCGGACTCGGCGTGCAACCGCCGACGCCGAGTTGGGGCGCGATGCTTTCCGACGCGCGCGCACTGATTTTCACCAACAACTGGTGGGTGTCGGTATTCCCGGGCGCGGCGGTGTTCGTCAGCGTGCTCGCCTTCAATCTGTTCGGCGACTCGATGCGCACAATTCTCGACCCGCGGCGGCGCAATGCGCAGGCGGCCGATGTAGCGGGAGCGTCGCTATGAACGAAGCGCTGCTGTCGATTGAAAACCTGCGCGTCACGTTCGGTTCGGGCAAGACGCAGACCGAAGTCTTGCATGGGCTCGATTTGCAAGTGGGGCGCGGCGAGGCAGTTGGTCTCGTCGGCGAATCGGGTTCGGGCAAGAGCGTCGCCTCGCTGGCGGTGCTTGGCTTGCTTGGCAACGCGGGGCACATTAGTGGCGGGCGGATCGTGCTCGACGGCGAAGACTTGAGCCATGCGTCCGAGGCGCGCATGCGGGCATTGCGCGGACGGCGCATCTCCATGATATTCCAGGATCCGGCGACGGCGCTCAATCCCGCCTTCACGATCGGCGCGCAACTCGCCGACGTGATCCGCGCCCACCGTCCGCTGCGTGGCCGCGCGATACGCGACGAAGTGCTGGCCGTGCTCGCACGGGTGGGTTTCAAGGACCCGCGCGCCACGGAGCGCGCGTATCCGCACGAACTAAGCGGCGGCATGAAGCAACGCGCGATGATTGCCGCCGCGATTGTCTGCGAGCCGGCGCTGCTGCTCGCGGACGAACCCACCACCGCGCTCGACGTAACCGTGCAGGCGCAGATCGTCGAGCTGCTGCGAACGCTGGTGAACGAGATGGATCTCGGTCTGGTGTTCATCACGCACAACCTCGACCTGATGGCGGAACTGTGTTCACGCGCCGTCGTGCTGAAGCAGGGATACGTGGTCGAAGCCGGTCCGGTGGAGGATATCTTTCTGCGGCCTGCGCACGACTACACGCGGCATCTGATCGCGAGTATTCCGCGTTTGCCGGCTACGCGTGCCGCAAGCCGACATCAACCCGAGGAGCCGCGCAATGTCCGCTAACGTGCCGAACGCGGCTCTCGCCGCGCAGCCGATCTTCGCGCTGCGGGAGGTCGGCAAATCCTATGCGCTGGCGCGTTCCCCGCTCGAACGCATGTTCAACCGGCGCCGCTTTCATGCCGTGTCGGGGGTGACGCTCGAGGTGGCGAAGGGCGACGCGCTGGCTATCGTCGGCGAAAGCGGCAGCGGCAAATCGACTGTCGCGCGCATGATGGTCGGCCTCACTGCGCCGACCGCCGGCTCGATCTGTTTCAGAGGCAACGCGTTGAACACGATGACGCGCGCGCAGAACGCGACGTTTCGTCAGCGCGTGCAGATGGTGTTCCAGAGCACGACGAATTCGCTGAACCCGCGCAAGGCGATTGCCACGACGCTGGCCGAAGCGATCGGCCACGACGGCGTGCCGGTGCGTCAGTTGCTCGACATGGTGCGGTTGCCGGCCTTCGTGCTGGCGCGCTATCCGCATCAGCTGTCGGGCGGTCAACGCCAACGCGTAGGCATCGCGCGAGCGCTCGCGCGCCGTCCGGAACTGGTCGTCGCTGATGAACCGACGTCCGCGCTCGACGTGTCGATCCAGGCGGAGATCATCCGGCTGCTGCGCGATCTTCACCAAAGCGCCGGTGTCTCGCTGGTCGTGATCAGCCACGATCTGGCGCTGGTCGGCGAACTGTGCCAACGAGTGGTGGTCATGCGGGAAGGGCGTGTGGTGGAAACGGGCGCCGTGGATCAGGTGCTGTTCGATCCACGCGAGCGCTACACGATGGAGTTGCTGGCGGCGATCCCGAAAGGCATCGGCCCTTACCCCATAGGGGGACCAGAGTAAGAGCTAGGCACTCACTCTGGTCGACACAGGAGAGGCGGTCCGAGCAGTAGAAAGAAGATCCGGGTCAAGCAGTGAGCCGGCCCACCTTGGGATATTTTTTTAAACCTTTGGTGAATCGATTCATTTGTTATCGTCAATCGATCGCTAGCCGACCGGGGTGTCGCGATTCCTTGTTTGGAGAAGAGCGGTGAAGGAAAAGTTATTCATCATGGCGGTTCTGCTGGGCGGGAGCGGTCTCGTTCACGCGCAGAGTTCGGTCACGCTGTACGGGATCATCAACGAGGCCATCACCTACTCGTCGAACCAGGGCGGCCATAGCGCGGTGCAACTGACCGGCAACGGCGAGTACGGCAGCCGTTGGGGGCTGCGAGGCGCAGAAGACCTCGGCGGCAACACCAAGGCGATCTTCACGCTGGAGAACGGCTTTAACCCGACCAACGGCGCGCTCGGTCAGAACAACCGCATGTTCGGGCGCCAGGCGTTCGTGGGTTTTTCGAATCCGGACTACGGCACGCTGACATTCGGCCGGCAATACGACGCGATTGTCGGCACCTTGCAGACGATGACGTCCAACGGTGCGTGGGGCGGCGTGATGTTTTCGCATCCATACGACAACGACAACACCGACGACTATCTGCGCGTCAATAACTCGATCAAATACGTCTCGCCGAGTCTGAAGGGCTTTACCGGCACGGCGATGTACGCGTTCAGCAATGCGCCCGGCGCCTTTGCGAACAATCGCATGTGGTCGGTAGGGGGCATCTATTCGCAGGGTGCGTTCTCGATTGCAGCGGCGTATTCGCTCTACGATCGACCGGGCGTGAACACCACTGCCAACGTCAACACCAACGGCGCCATCACCTGCTGCGATGCGCCGATCACGTCCGAACGCGAGCAGATTGCGGGCATCGGTGCGTCGTATGTGATCGGACCGGCCAAGCTGAGCCTGATGTACAGCAACGCGATCTACAACAACGTGGGCACGACGCTCACGAGCGGCATCAACTACCGCTTCAACAACTATGAAGCGAATGCGCGCTTCACGCTCGATCCGACGCTGTTCTTCGGCATGGCGTACACGTACACGAGCGACAACATCACCGGCGGTCCTGGCGGGCCCACGCAGGTGCACTGGCATCAGGTCAATCTGCTGGTCGACAAGTTCCTTTCCAAGCGGACCTCCATGTATACCGAGGTGATCTATCTGCGCGCGGCCGGCGGCGGCTTTCCGCGACCCACGGGCGGACCGTTGCCGGCGACGTCGAACGGCATGCTGGCCTCGCAGATTCAGACCATGTTGCCGTCTTCGGGGCAGAACCAGGCGGTGGTCAGTGTCGGACTCGTGCACAAGTTCTAGCAGTGCTGGATTGACCGGCGCAAACCGGCCACGCGTTTGCGCCGCATCGACTAACAAGCAAGGTGTGTAATGACTGAAAGACTTTACCGGGCCGGTGTCGATATCGGCGGGACCTTCACCGATATCGTCGTGATCGGCGACGACGGCGTGATTCACACGAGGAAGGTTTCGTCCACGCCCCAGGACTATGGCATTGCGATCGTCGCGGGCTTGCAGGCGTTGCTGGCCTCGCTCGACGCGCAACCGCGCCAGATAACCGAACTGGTTCACGCCACCACCATCGCCACGAATACCGTGCTCGAAGGCAAGGGCGCGCGCACGGCGCTGATCACCACGCGGGGTTTTCGCGACGTGGTCGAGATCGGCCGGCTACGCGTGCCGATGCTCTACAACCTCGCGTATCAGAAGCCGGAGCCGCTCGCGAAACGCCGGCACCGCTACGAGGTCGACGAACGGCTGCTCGCCGACGGTTCGATCGACACGCCGCTCGACGACGCGCAGGTGCTGGACATCGCGCGACGTATCGCCGGCGAGAAAATCGAAGCGGTGGCGATCAGTCTGATTCATGCGTATGCGAATCCCGAACACGAGATCCGCATTCGCGATCTGCTGCGTGGCGTGTTGGGCGACGCCGTCTATCTGACTTGCTCGCACGAAATCCTGCCTGAGATCCGCGAATACGAACGCACCAGCACGACCGTCGTCAACGCGTATCTCGGGCCGGTGGTGGTGAGCTATCTGCACTCGCTGATCGACAAGCTGCGCGGCATCGGCATGACTGGCCCGGTGCAGATCATGCATTCGAACGGCGGCGTGATGAGCGCGGCGATGGTGATGCAGAAGCCGGCCACGATCATCGAGTCCGGGCCGGCGGCGGGTGTGATCGCGGGCGCCTCGGTGGCCGCCGCGTCGGGTTACGCCGATTGCATCACGGTGGACATGGGCGGGACCACGGCGAAGGCGGCCATCATCGAGAAGGGCGAGCCGGCGCGCACCACCGAATACGAGGTCGGTGCGGGCATCAACGTCAGCAGCAAGCTCGTCAAGGGCGGCGGGCACGCGGTCAAGCTGCCGTTCATCGACGTCTCGGAGATCGGCGCGGGCGGCGGGAGTCTGGTGCGGATCGACGCGGGCGGCCTCGTCAAGGTCGGCCCGGATTCGGCGGGCTCGGTGCCCGGGCCCGTGTGTTACGACGCGGGCGGCACGACTCCCACGCTCACCGACGCCGTGCTGACGCTCGGCTATCTGAATCCGTCGTTCCTTGCCGGCGGCGAGTTGCGCATCAATCAGCAGAAGTCGCTTGAGGCCATGCGCACTCAGATCGCCGAGCCCACGCACACGGATCTCTACGAATCCGCCTATGGCGTTTTCTCGATCGCTGCCTCCACGATGACGCGCGCGGTGAAAGCCGTGTCGACATATCGCGGCCGCGACCCGCGCGAATTTGCGTTGTTCGCTTTCGGCGGCAATGGACCGGTCATCGTTCATGCGATCGCCGAATTGCTTGACATGAAGACGGTCATCGTGCCGCCGAGCCCCGGTGTGTTCAGCGCGCTCGGGCTGCTGTTCTCGTCGACACAACACGAATTCATGCAAACGATGTTCTGCCGCCTAGATCATTCGGCTGCGGAGCAATTGGGCAACACGCTCGAAGACCTCGTGGCGCGGGCCACTGCGGATATGACGGCTGAGGGTAACGCGTTCGACGATATCGCCGTGACCTGCGCGCTGGATTTGCGCTACACGGGTCAGGCCTACGAACTGACTGTGCCGATCGAATGGCGTGCCGGTCAGCCGCTCGACATTGCGCCGATCGCCGCCGCGTTTCATGCGGAACACGAGCGCACTTACGGCCACGCATCCGCGGACGAGGTGATCGAACTCGTCAATCTGCGCGCGGTCGGTTCGCTTCGCTCGCAGAAAGACCGCGCCTACGACGCGCAACGCGCCGGCGGCAGCCGGGCGAATTCGTCGGCGGCGCACGCGCCGGTGCGGCGCCGCGCGTACTTCGGCAAGACCCACGGCTTTATCGACACCCCGGTGATCTCGCGTGCCGATCTGCGCGCCGCGCCGATGAGCGGCCCGTTGATCGTCGAAGAATACGACTCGACCTGCGTCGTGCCGCCGGATGCCGGCGCGCGCGTCGATGCCCACGAAAACATTGTCATCACGTTTCTGGAGCACTCCGTATGACTACCCAGCAGGCCGCTGCGGCGGGCACCGACCCCATCACGCTTGAAATCGTCAAGAACGCGCTCGGCTCGATCGCCGACGAAATGGCGCTCGTCGTGCTGCGCACCGCATATTCGCCGATCGTGCGCGATTCGATGGACTTTTCCACCGCGGTATTCGACCGCGCCGGTCGCGTGATCGCGCAGGGGCTGACCTTGCCGATTCACCTCGGTGCGTTCCCGGCCGCGATGGACAACGTGGTGCGCCGTTTCGGCACGGCCGGCAAGCCCGGCGACATCTACATCATGAACGATCCCTACACGTCGGGCGGCATGCATCTGCCGGACGTGTATCTGATTCAGCCAGTGTTCTACGAGTCGCGTATCGAAGGCTATGTGGCGACCATCGTCCACCATGCCGATATCGGCGGCATGGCGCCGGGCAGCATGGCGATCGGCGCGACGGAAATCTATCAGGAGGGCTTGCGAATTCCGCTGATGAAGCTGTGCGATGCCGGCGGTGTCAACGACGCGCTCGTCGCGTTGCTGGAAACGAATTCACGCATGCCGGGCCAGTTGCGAGGCGATCTGCGCGCGCAGGTCGCCTCGTGCAAGGCCGGTGAGCGGGGACTCGTGCAGTTGCTCGACAAATACGGCGCGGACGGTTTCGGACGGCTGGTCGAAGCACTGCACGATTACGCGGAGCGGCTGACACGTCAGGCCATCGCTACGATGCCGAATGGCGAATACCGTTACGAGGATTTCATCGACGGCCTGGGCGATACGCCCGTGCCGATCGCGTTTCGCGTCAAGGTGACAGTGGCGGAAGACGCGATCTGCATCGACTGGACCGGCACCGATGCGCAGGTGCAGGGCGCGATCAACGGCCCGTTCGCGACCACACAATCGGTTGCGTATGCGGCGGTGCGCTGCGCGATTGGTGTCGACGTGCCGAACTGCGAGGGTTTTTCGCGGCCGGTTCAGGTCTACGCGGAAAGCGGCTCGATTGTGAATCCGGTGGAACCGGCCGCCTGCGCGGCGCGCGGGATTATCGCGTACCGGATGTTCGACGTGCTGCAAGGCGCGTTCGCGCAGATCGTGCCGGATACGATTCCGGCGCTGGGTGAGGGCGGCCCGTCGGTCGTGTCGATTTCCGGGCGCAACCCGGATGGCGAGGGCGGCGCGCGTGGCGGCAACTGGCTGATCACCGACGGCGTGCTCGGCAGTTGGGGCGGCGGTCGCAATGACGGCTGCGAAGGTATTGCGAATCCGCTTGGCAATCTGTCGAACCAGCCGGTCGAACTGATCGAGGCACGTCTGCCGCTCAAGATCACCGAGTACGGCTTCGTCACGGACTCGGGCGGCGCGGGCCGGCATCGCGGCGGCCTCGCCATGCGCCGCGCTTATGAATTGCGCAGCGACCACGCGTTGCTCGGACTGCGCTCGGACCGGCGCGCGCATCGGCCGTCCGGCTCGCGTGGCGGGTTGAGCGGATCGCCGTCGCTCAATCTGCTGACCCGCGACGCTCGAAGCACGTTGCTGCCGACCATGCCGAGCACCGTGACAGCACTTCTCAAGGGCGACCGCTTCTGCCATATCGCGGCGGGCGGCGCAGGCCATGGCGATCCGTTGACGCGCTCGCCGCAAGCCGTGCGCGAGGATGTGCTGGATGACCGCATCACGGAGCAGATGGCGTGTGAAGTTTATGGCGTGGTGCTCGAAGGCCCCGGGCGCGAGATCGACGCGCAGCGCACCGTCGAGATGCGTGGACGCCTGCAGACGCTTTCCGGGCGGGAGCGCGTCGCGAAGCAGGAGGCGCTATTCCTGCAATCGACCGGCGTCGATGCTGCGGCTATCGGCAAACTCTGACCACGACAGGGCGCTATCTATGTCCGCTTCAATTATCGAGCCAATTCTCGACACCCAGCGCGTGCGCCTGCTGCGGCCCAGTTGGGCCGAGCTCGACTATGGCGCCATCGCGGCGAATCTCGCGGTCGCGCGTGAACAGGTGGGACGAGCCACGAAAATCTACTTCGTTTGCAAGGGCGACGGCTTCGGCTTCGGTGCCGCAAACGTCGCGCGCTTGGCGGCGCAAGCGGGTGTCGACGGCTTTTGCGTCGGCAGTCCGGAAGAGGGCGTCGCGATTCGCAACGCCGGCATCGATCGCGAGATTCTGCTGTTCGCCGCGACCTTGCCGGAGGATGCGGCGCAGGTCGCCGCGTTGGGACTGACGGTGACGATCCAGAGTCAGGAAAGTCTGCGCGCGTTTATCCATGCCGGCGTCGCCGTCGATGCGTTCCTCGAAATCGATCCGGGCTTCGGGCGCTTCGGCTTTCTGCCGTCCCAATGGCAAGCCGCGTTTGCGGCGCTGCGGGATCAATCGACCGTGCGGCTCAAGGGCGTCTACACGCATCTGAGTTCGCCGGAAAGCGATGACGTGACACGCCGGCAGGCGGGCGTGTTCGATGCCGCGCTGGCCGACGCGCGCGCGGCGGGATTCGATGACGTCACGACGATGCTGGCGAGCTCGCGCGTGCTGCTCGCGCATCCGCATCTCGCGTATCAGGCGGTCGACCCCGGGCGGTTTCTCTACGGTGCACTCGACGCGGACTGGATGGCTCGCGCGCCGCTGCGGCCGATGTTGCGGGCGGTTCGCGGCCGCATTATTCACGTTCAGGAACATCCGGCCGGATCCGTGCTCGGGATCGGCTATGCGGAGCCGATCCGCCTCCAACGCGGTGTGCGCATTGGCGTGGTGCCGATCGGTTTCTGGGACGGACTGAATCATGTGCCGCCGCTGGGCCGCGTGCTGGTGCACGGACAGACTGCGCGTATTCTCGGGCGCCGTTCTTTCCAGCATACCGTGGTCGATATTACGGACGTTGCGCAGGCGCGGACCGGAAGCGTCGTCACGCTGCTGGGCCGGGACGGCGATCAGTCGATCGCGATCGACGAGTTGGCGCAAACGCTGCGGCTACCGGTCATGGAGTTGATTCCGCGGCTGGCGCGGAGCTTGCCGCACGTCGATGCCGACGCGACTCGCCATTTCGACAAAGAGCGTTGCTGACGCCCAGGAGGTAGCACGGCCACGTCAACCTGATCGCCCGCAGATTAAGCGGCGCATAATGCTGGAATCCATTTATCAGGATGACGGAGGTCGACGTGACTACCTTTGCTATTGACGCCGTTCGCATCAACCCGACGAGCGACCGGATCACGCACGTGCGTTGGGCTCCCGTCGACCCGTCGACGCGTGACTGGCTGTCGCCCACGGCGATTGTCGAAGTGCCCGAAGTCGTCGCCGCGATCCGTCGCGGAGATGCTGTTTGGTCCCTTTTTACGCTCGGCGGCACACGCTTTCTGGGGCCCAAAATCGTCTCTGTCTCGCACACGGACGGCCACGACGGGATTGACACCGACGTCCCCGGCGCACACGTCGAAAAATGCATTGACGACCTGCCGCGCGTTTGATCGGTCCGCCTCGGCGCCATCGACGATCATCCGCTGGAAAAACTACAATAGCGGTTTCTGCATGGCTTGAACCCAAGGCGCCGATTCGGCATCTCGGGTTCAAGCCGTCGGCTCGGCTAAAGCAATCTGCATGTCGATCTGCACAACAAGTGTTTCCCACCAGGCCAACCCAGCCCCCAACCGAGAAAATCAATGGCCAACGAAAAATCAAAGCGCGCACGCCGTGCTGCCGAAAGCCTTTTCGGGGATTTGCCGACCACCAGCAACACCACAGCCAGCCGGCCCGCGAATCCTTTCGACAACGACCCATTCAACAGTCCCGCCAGCGTGACGCCGAGCGGGGACGAACTTGTCGTCCTGCCGGGCCAATTCGAATTACCGCCCGGCTATGCGGACGCGGCGGCCATGCGCGATGCGCTCGCGCGCACCTGGCGCATGGACTGGATCAAGGTAGGCAAAGGCGAATGCGTGGTCAGGCTGCCGGTTGGATGGCGCGCGGACAAATCGGTGGATGGTGTTTTGCGAATCGAATCCGCCGGCGTCGTTCGGGCGCAAGGCCGCATCGTGGAGGGCGCCGCATTGCAGATCCTTCCGCGCTACTACCTGAAGGCGGAATTCCATGAATCGAACGACCATTGCCGGATTGTCGTGCGGGATCGCGGCCGTAACAACAGCGTCCTGAAGGATTCGTTCTGGGACACGCGCAGCGGCCCGAACCATCCACAGTGGAAAATTCTGTCCGACTGGCTGGACAAGGAATATCCCGATCACCGCGATCCGCTTCGGTACTGGGACGATTGCGAAGACAATCGCCGCGGCGTTTGAGCGAGTGCCGAGCGGAACCATGTCCCACCTGAAATACCTGACCGGCTACTCGCCCACGCTTCAAGACAAAGTCAAACAGCTGATCGCCGACGACCAACTCGGCCAGTACCTCGCCGCGCGCTATCCGAACACCCACGACGTGCAAACGGACCGGGCGCTGTACGCCTACTGCGCCGACCTGAAGCGCGAACACCTGCGCAGCGCGGACCAGATCGACAAGGTCAGCTACGACAGCAAACTCGACGTCGTGCGTCACGCGCTCGGTCTGCACACCAGCATTTCCCGCGTGCAAGGCGGCAAGCTGAAGGCGAAAAAAGAAATCCGCATCGCGTCGCTGTTCAAAGCGGCCGCGCCGGAATTTCTGAAAATGATCGTGGTGCACGAACTCGCTCATCTGAAGGAAAGCGACCACAACAAGGCGTTTTACCGCCTCTGCGAGTTCATGCAACCGGGTTATCACCAGATCGAGTTCGATCTGCGTCTCTATCTGACGCAGCGCGAGCTGGCAAAAAAGCCCGTCTAACGATCAAGCCGCGATCGCCTCGACTTCGGAAGCTTTCAACAAAACCGGAATCGACTTCGACGTCGGCGTTCCCGCGCCGTCGGCAACCGACGACAACGGCACCAGCGGATTCGTCTCCGGATAATAAGCGCCGAGACAGCCGCGCGGAATGTCGTACTCCACCAGCAGAAAACCATCCGCGTGACGCTCGATACCATCGGCCCACACGCTCGTGATATCCACGCGTTGTCCCGCCACGAACCCGAGCATCGCGAGATCGTCCTTGTTGGCGAACAGCACGCGGCGCTGCCCGTACACGCCGCGATAACGGTCGTCGAGACCGTAAATCGTCGTGTTGTACTGGTCGTGCGAGCGGGTCGTCATCAACGTCATCAGCCGCTCGCCGTGTTCCTTGCGCGCCTGGTGGATCGGCGTCGCCATATCGATCGCATGCACCAGAAACTGCGCCTTGCCGCTCGGCGTTTTCCAGATCCGCTCGCGCGACGCCACGCCGAGGTGGAAGCCGCCAGGATTCTTCAAGCGCTCGTTGTAGTCGGTGAAGCCCTCGATCACTTGCGCGATGCCGTCGCGGATCAGCGAGTAGTCGGAAGCCTGCGCGAGCCAATCCACTTTCCCGCTGCCGAGCGTCGCATGCGCCATGCGCGCGACGATCGCGATTTCCGACAGCAGATTCTCCGATGCCGGTTTGTTCATGCCGTAGGAGATATGCACCATGCTCATCGAGTCCTCGACGCTCACGCCTTGCGCCACGCCGTTCTGCATGTCGATTTCGGTGCGGCCGAGCGTCGGCAGAATCAGCGCGTCGCGCCCATGCACGAGGTGGCTGCGGTTCAGCTTGGTCGTGATGTGCACGGTGAGATCGCACGAACGCATCGCTTCCCACGTGCGCGGCGTGTCGGGCGTCGCGATCGAGAAATTGCCGCCGAGACCAATGAACACCTTCACCTTGCCGTCGAGCATCGCCTGAATCGTATTGACGACGTCGAGTCCGTGCTCGCGCGGCGGCTCGAAATCGTAGACTTCGCCGAGGCGGTCGAGAAACGCCTCAGTCGGTCTTTCCTCGATGCCGACCGTGCGGTCGCCTTGCACGTTCGAATGCCCGCGCACCGGGCACAGGCCCGCGCCGCGCCGGCCGATATTGCCGCGCATCATCATCAGGTTCGACAGGATCTGCACCGTCGGCACCGAATTCTTATGCTGCGTGAGGCCCATGCCCCACGTCGAAATCACGGCGCGCCCCTTCACATAGATGTCGGCGAGTTGCAGCACGTCTTCGAACGGCACGCCGGCTTCGGCGACGAGCGTGTCCCAGTTCTCGGCGCGCAGATCATCGGCGAACGCGTCGAAGCCGACGGTATGTTCGGCGATGAACGCGACATCCAGAACGCGTTCCAGGCCCGACTCCAAGGCTTCGTCGTCGAGTTCGATCACGCGCTTGGCGACGCCCTTGATCAGCGCGAAATCGCCGCCGACTTTCGGGCGAATGAACACGGAGCTGATCTTCGTGCTGCCCATCGTCAGCATTTCCACCGGATGCTGCGGGCTTGCAAAGCGTTCGAGGCCGCGCTCCTTCAGCGGATTGATCGACACGATGGTCGCGCCGCGTTTGGCGCACTCGCGCAGTTCGCCGAGCATGCGCGGATGGTTGGTGGCCGGGTTCTGGCCGAAGATCAGCAGCGTGTCGGCGTGTTCGAAGTCGTCGAGCGTCACCGTGCCTTTGCCGATGCCGACCGTATGCGGCAAGCCGCGGCTGGTCGCCTCGTGGCACATGTTCGAGCAGTCGGGGAAGTTGTTGGTGCCGTACATGCGCACGAACAACTGGTACAGGAAGGCGGCTTCGTTGCTCGCGCGGCCCGAGGTGTAGAAGGCGGCGCGATCCGGATCGTCGAGGCGCTTCAGGTGATCGGCGATCAGGTCGAACGCTTCGTCCCAGCCGATCGGCACGTAACGGTCGCTCACGGCGTCGTAGACGAGCGGGTCGGTCAGGCGGCCGTGCTGTTCGAGTTCGAAGTCCGACTGCGTCATCAATTCGGCGATCGTATGTTTTTCGAAGAACGCCGGCGTCACGCGCTTGCTGGTTGCCTCGGCGGCCACGGCCTTCACGCCGTTTTCGCAGAACTCGAAGGTGGACGCATGCTCGCGATCCGGCCACGCGCAGCCAGGACAGTCGAAGCCGTCCGGCTGGTTCTGCTTGAACAGCATGCGGTAGTCGCCGCCCGTCACCTTCTCCTTGATCAGGTTGATGGCGACGTATTTGAGCGCGCCCCAGCCAGCGGCGGGGTGCGTATAGGGTTCGATGCGAGCTTCGGGTTTCTTCATGATGTTGCCGCCGGATCGGGCTTGGACGTGGCTGTTGAGCCGATAGCTGCAAGCCTACTGTGTTCCAAAAAGGGCGCAGCATACAGAAAATTGGAAAGGAAAGGGATACAGTTGGCGGGTTATGTCATAGACTGGCGTTTCAGCCTAGGCTCCCGTGTGACTCAAGTCCTTGAAACTGTACGAAAAACTTGCCGATGAAATGACCGAAGCCGTGCGCCGTGGCGTGTTCGCGGCGGGCGAGCGTATTCCGTCGGTGCGGCAGGCGAGCCAGCAGCACGGCGTGAGTATCAAGACGGTGTTGCACGCGTACGCGTTGCTGGAAAGCCGTGGGATTGTCGAAACGCGCCCGCAGTCGGGCTATTTCGTGCGCGATGCGGCGGCGCGGGCGCTCGCACTCGACGAGTTGCGGCCCGGCCGTCCGCATATGCCCCATATGCCGCCAACGCCGCCGGTAGCCGCCGCCGTGGACGTGAGCCGCCTCGTGCTGTCGACTTTGCGCAGCATCCGCGCTCACGACGCCGTGCCGTTCGGCTCGCCGTATCCGGATCCGTCGCTGTTCCCGTGGCGGCGCATCAATCAGTACGCCAATGCGATCGCGCGACGTCACGCGAGCTGGAATCTGATCGACGACCTGCCGCCCGGCAACCCCGAACTGATCCGGCAGATCGCCCGGCGTTATGCCGAGAACGGCGTGCCGGTCGATCCGGACGAAATCGTCATCACGCTCGGCGCGACCGAGGCGATCAACCTGAGCCTGCAGGCGGTCGCCAAACCTGGCGACACGGTGGCCGTCGAGTCGCCGACCTATTACGCGATGTTGCACGCCATCGAACGTCTGGGCATGCGCGCGATCGAGGTGGCGACGCATCCGGTCCACGGCATCGATATCGAGGCATTGGCCCACGTGATCGGCGAACAGAAGGTCGCGGCCTGCATGGTGATGCCGAACTTCCAGAACCCGCTCGGTTTCCAGATGCCCGACGCGCGCAAACGGCAACTAGTTGAGCTGCTCGCCGTGCACGAGATCCCCGTGATCGAGAACGACGTCTATCAGGAACTGTACTTCGGCGAGACGCGGCCATCGACGTTGAAGAGCTTCGACACCAAAGGGCTGGTGCTGCACTGCGCGTCGTTTTCGAAGAGTTTGACCGCGTCGTACCGGATCGGCTGGGCGCTGCCGGGACGCTATCGCGCGCAGGTCGAGAAGCTGAAGTTTCTCAATACACTGACCACGCCGTCGGTGCCGCAAGTCGCGGTCGCCGATTATTTGCGGCAGGACGGCTACGACCGGCATCTGCGGCACGTGCGCAAGGTTTATCGGCAGCAGGCCAGCATCATGACGGCGATGGTGCAGCGGTTTTTTCCGGCCGGCACGCGCATGTCGACGCCGCAGGGCGGCTACGTGCTGTGGGTCGAACTGCCCGAGCGCGTCGATTCGATGCGGCTCTACCAGGCGGCGCTCGCGCGCAGCATCACGGTCGGGCCGGGCATGATGTTTTCGATGCGCGACGATTTTCGCCACTTCATCCGGCTCAACTACAGCTATCCGTGGACCGCGCAGACCGAAGCGGCTTTGAAGACGCTCGGCGAACTGGTCACGCGGATGGCATAAAAATGGAGGAGACACTGACCATGGAAGACGACGAACTCGATCCGGTGGTGGCGGCCATCCTGACGCAGTTGTGGCGCGCGCATCGGGAAACGCCGGGCGGCGCGTGGTCGCTCGCCAAACTGTCGAAGCAGGCGGGCGTGCCGATGAGCGGCTTGCGGCGTCAGTTGACGGCGCTCGTCGACGGCGGGCTGGTGGATACCACTTTCAACGAGGAAGGCACGGGCGCGGCGCGCCTGAGCGAACTGGGCCAAAGTCTGTGCGGCGAGTTGTTCGGTGACGGCGACGGCAACGGCGACGGCGGGCCGCCCGACGAGGATCAGGCGGACGCGTCGCCGAAACTTCACTGAATCGCGCGGCAGAGGCAGCGCGAGCCGCGTGCGCGGCTCGCCTGAGCGTGGCTTAAAGCTGGCTCATCCCGCCATCGGCGATGATTTCCGTGCCGACGATAAACGCCGACTCCGGCGCGGACAGATGCAGCACGGTCGAGGCGATTTCTTCCGGCGTGCCGAAGCGGCCGACCGGCACCTGGCCGAGAATCTGCGCGGCGGTGGCTTCGAGCGCGGCGGCGTCGAGGCCGAGCTTGCCGTACAGCGGCGTTTGCACCGGGCCGGGGCTGACCACGTTGACGCGCACGCCTTGCGGCAGCAGTTCCGACGAGAGCGTCTTCGCCAGCGAAATCACCGCGGCCTTGCTCGCCGCATACACGGACGACGCCGGCATGCCGATATGCGCATTGATCGACCCGTTGATCACGATCGACGCGCCGCGATTAAGCAACGGCAGCAGTGCCTGAATCTGGAAGTAGGCGCCCTTGACGTTGGTGTTGAACATCGCGTCCCAGAAGGCTTCGTCGACATCCGGAAACGCTGCGAATTTCGCCATGCCGGCGTTGACGAACACCGCGTCGAGGCGGATACCGGCGGCGCTGATCGCAGCCGCCAGCTCACGCGCCGACGCCACCGAGCCGGCGTCGTTGCGCACCGCGACGGCATTGGCGCCGAGCGCCTTTCTTGCCGTTTCGAGCGCGTCGGCATCGCGGCCGGTGATGACCACACGGGCGCCTTCATTGGCGAATGCCTGGGCGGCCGCGAAGCCGATGCCGCTGCTGCCGCCGGTGACGAGAACCGACTTACCTTGGAAGCGAGTCATTTTGAATCTCCGAAAGAGTGTTGCGGGTTAGTGAGAGTGATATTGCGCCTGTGCGGAGTGCTTGCCGTACCACTTTTCCGACGCACTCGTTCGAAATCATCGAACGTGTTTCCATGCTACCCAGAATACTGGATTCGTTATGGCTGAGATAACGAATAATAATTTTTCCGCACAAATTGGCCTTCGAATATGGCCCCCTATGCTGGAGCCTTGCCCGGGTTATCCCGAGCGCTGGGGCAGGCACCTTCAACCATCTTCGGAGAATCCATGAAAACAACGCTGGCGCGAGCGCTGCATCAATCACTGCGCATCAAAACTGTCCGAACCGTTCTCGCCGCGACGCTCGGCGCGACCTTGGCATTCAGTGCCGCAGGGGCGGCCGCGGCCACCACGCAGCCAATCGGCATCGCCTTCGTCTATCTCGGCAATCCGGGCGACGCCGGCTGGACCTACGCGCACGAACAGGGCGTGAAGGCGCTCGAGGCGAAATTCGGCGACAAGATCAAGGTGACGCGTGTGGAGAACGTGCCGGAGTCGGCGGATTCGGAGCGCGTGTTCCGCGATCTGGCGTCGAAGGGCAACAAGATCGTGGTGGGTTCGAGCTTCGGCTTTCAGGATTTCGAGCTGAAGGTCGCCAAGGACTTCCCCGATGCCGTGTTCGAACACGCGACCGGCTACAAGAAGGCCGCCAACTTCGCGACTTATGACGTGCGCACCTATCAGAGCGCCTACCTGGCGGGTCTCGTCGCGGGTTATACGACCAAGTCGAACACGCTCGGCTTCGTCGGTTCGGTGCCGGTGCCGGAAGTGGTGCGCAACATCAACGCGTTCACGATGGGCGCTCGCTCGGTCAATCCGAGTGCGCGCGTGAAGGTGGTGTGGATCAATAGCTGGTTCGATCCGGGCCGCGAAAAGCAGGCCGCCGAAACGCTGATCGGCCAGGGCGCCGACGTGCTGATCCAGAACACCGATTCGACGGCGACCATGCAGACCGCCGAGCAGAAGAAGGTGCATGCGTTCGGCTGGGATTCGGATATGAAAAAGTTTGGGCCGAATGCGCAACTCGGCGCCTGCGTGAGCAACTGGGGTGTGTACTACACGCATCTGGTGGATCAGGTGATGGCGGGCACATGGAACAATTCGCCGGTGTGGTGGGGGCTGAAAGAGAAAGCGATCGATCTCGCCGACATCAACACCGACGCCGTTTCGCCGGCCGCGCAAAAGGCCTTGAGCCAGAAGCGCAATGACATCATCTCCGGCAAGTTCAATCCGTTTGCCGGTCCGATCATGGATCAATCCGGCGCGGTGAAGGTCGCGGCCGGCAAGTCGCTGAGCGATCCGGAACTGCTGCGATTGAACTGGTTCGTGCAGGGCGTGGACGGCTCGCTGCCGAAGTAAAAATTTGCTTCGCTAATCTAACTATTATTCAAGGAGATCGCCCGTGAGTCTGACGGTTTCGAGGGCGGCCGCCGCAACGGCCGCCAACTATCCGCCGCAGGGTTTGACGCCCACGCATGAGCAGATCGTGCGGCATCTGCGGCATTCGAGCCGGGTGGCCGAACGGGCGACGCTGCTGGGGCATCATCCGTTCGGTGCGGTGCTGGTCGGACCCGATCAGGAGACGGTGCTGATGGAGCAGGGCAACGTCGACACGGTGAATCACGCCGAGTCGGTGCTGGCGCGCGTGGCGGCGTTGAACTTCACGCCTGAGTATTTGTGGAGTTGCACGCTGTACACGTCGGTCGAACCCTGCTGCATGTGCGCCGGGACCATGTATTGGGCCAACATCGGCCGGGTCGTGTTCGGCATGACCGAGAAGCGCTTGCTGGAAGCGACCGGCGATCACGCCGAGAATCCGACCATGAGCGTGGACTGCCGGTACGTGTTCGATCACTGCCAGAAACCGGTCGAGGTGATCGGGCCGGTGCCCGAAGTGGAAGCCGAGGTCATGGCGGTGCAGCGCGGATTCTGGAGCAGCCGCTAGTTGTGCTTGGTGCGCGCTCGCGAGAGAGAATCGCGACGTTGCAATCGTGCTTGCGTGCCCGGCACCGTTGCGCCAACATGCGCGACGGACTGGTCATGGCGCGGCGTCCGCCTGCATTTCCGCCGGCGCCAGCATCGCGACGCCGCAGAACCAGTCGCCGCCGTGCGGCTGATGTTTCCACTGACCGCTGGTTTCCTTGAGCACGATGGAACACTGCTCGTTCACCGCGATCCCAGGATTCGCCGCCGTGCACTGATGCATTGCCACCTCGGTGGCTTGCGCGGGCGCCATGAGCGGTCTGCGTCGCGTGTCGGGGTCATACGGCGTCGGGGATGGCGGAGGCGTGGCGGTTTGCATCCCGTCGATCAGCGTCCGTAGTTCCTCGATACGCGTCGCGTACCACGTCCCCAGACACACCGCATCGCGGCAGTTCGCTTCACGCCACGCCCACTTGCTGTCGCTGTCGGTGAGAAAGGCGCGCCGGTCGCTGACTTGCCGGCGCGCTTTCCAGTACAGATGCCCCAGCGTGTCGTCGAGCTTCGACAGCGCGGGGTCGTTGCAAATCATCTTCTCGGTTAGCGAGCGTCCCCGGTTGCAGTCGAAGCTGGTGGCGTGGGCGACTGGATGCGCGAGCATCAGCGCGGCGATCAGAAGTGGGCGGAAGAGGGTCATGGCGGTCCGGGCAGTGCATGGCTTTTTCATGCAATGGATGATCGACCGGGTTGCCGGAACACGGAGGCCCGAAAAACGCCTGATTTCGGGTGGGTCGTTACCAGATATTGCCTCCCGGGGCGGAGGGAATCGTCGCGGGCGGATGACTTAATGATTTCAGGCATCTGCCGGGCAACTCGCCCGTGAGCGGACGCATCGCTCGGCAGCACAGGGCAATGCGGCGCTCCGTGCGGGGACCACAAGCACTCACCACACCAGCGGGACCGGCCGGCAGGTCACACGCGGAGTCCAGGCAAGTCGCCGCGAAGCGTCCCGGCATAATTTGGGGTCCGCCTGTGCAACAGGCGCCGGAACAACCGCGCCCGTGCGGCCCGCGCCAAGGCGCCGTCACCCGTTCCAGCAAGGCCTTTGCGCCATTTCTTCGGACCCTCAACCGGCCCAATTCGCCAGGCCGTCTCCCATCCGCGACGAATTAAATTCGCCGGCCTCGCGTAAACCCCGGTGTGCCGCGTACACTAAGTTGCCGATGTCGGGTTAGGGGGCGCACATATGACTTGCGAAGCGACATCAGAAAACAAGCTGGAAGCAGCGCCTGAAGGCCGCTATGGACCGAATCTCGCCGAAGCCGTGGTGGCGTCGGAGCGCACGGTGTTGCGGTTGATCACCCGCAACACGCCGCTGCCGGAATTGCTCGACGAAGTATGCCGCCGCGCGGAAGCGCTGCTGGGGGAAGGCGCGTCCTGTTCGATCCTGTTGCTCGATCCGGACGGCGTGCACGCCAGAGTGGGCGGCGCGCCGTCGCTGCCGGCGCATTTCAGCGCCGCGATCGACGGCGCGGCGATCGGTTCACGGGCCGGCTCGTGCGGCACCGCGATGTACGAGCGGCGCCTCGTCGTCGTCGAGGATATCGAAACCGATCCGCTGTGGGCCGACTTCCGGCACCTCGCGTTGCCGCTCGGTCTGCGGGCCTGCTGGTCGGTGCCCTTTGAAAACGATTCCGGCGTGGTGCTCGGCGCCTTCGCGGTCTACTACCGCGCGCCGCGCCGTCCGAGCGCCGGGGAAGAAGCGATGCTGCGCGACATCGGCCACAGCGTCGGTCTCGCCGTGCATCAGGACACCATGGTCCAGCGCCTCGCGCACAGCGAGGAGCATCACCGGCTGGTGGTCGATCATCTGATCGAAGGGATCGTCGTGCAGTCGCGTGACGGCATCGTGCTTGCCTGCAATCCGAGCGCGCAGCGCATTTTGCGCACGACCCCGCAGATCGTCGGCCGCAGTATTCATACGGTGATGGTGCGCGCCTATCACGAGGACGGCTCGCTCGTCGCCGAGACGGCCCGCCCGACCGCCCAGGTGCTGAGCACCGGCAAGCCCGTGCTCGGCGTCACGATCGGCGTGGAGCTGATCGGCGGCGACATCGTCTGGATCACCGAAAACGTCGTGCCGATCATCAAGCCGGGCGAGAGCGAACCGGGTTCGGTGCTGATTTCGTTTACCGACATCGGACCGGTGCGCGAGGCGCAGCGCCAACTCAAGTTCCTTGCTACCCGCGATTCGCTCACCGGCCTCTACAACCGCGCCTATCTCACCGAGCGGATGCGCGACCTGTTCACGCCGGACATGTCGTCCGGCATGGGTGAACTGGCGAGCGTCGCCGTGCTGTTCGTCGACCTGGACGGCTTCAAGAAGGTCAACGACACGGCGGGCCACGAGGCCGGCGACACCCTGCTCTGCAGCGTGGCGGAGCGCCTCTCGGCGTGCATCTCGCCCGAGGACACGCTCGCGCGCGTCGGCGGCGACGAATTCGTGATCGTGGTCAGCGCGTATGAAAACACCGCGCGTCTGATCGGCCTCGCGCGCCGCATTCTCGACATGATCGCGGTGCCGTTCGCAGTGGCGGACAACGAGTACTACCTGGGCGCGTCGATCGGCATCAGCCGTTTTCCGGAAGACGGCCAGGACGTCGCCACACTCATGCGCAACGCCGATTCGGCGATGTATCACGCCAAGCAGCGCGGCCGCAACAACTTCCAGTTCTTTACCGCCGAGCTGAATCAGCATCTGCAACGCCGTTTCACGATCGAGCAGTCGCTGCGGCGCGCGCTCGCCGCCAACGAACTGAGCCTCGTGTACCAGCCGATCGTCGACAGCCATGACGGCCGCACGATCGGCGCGGAGGCGCTCCTGCGCTGGTACAACAGCGAACTGGGCAACGTGTCGCCGGGGGAATTCATCCCCGTGGCCGAAGATGCCGGGCTGATCGTCGAGATTGGCGACTTCGTGCTGGCGCGGGCCTGCGAGCAGGTAGCGCAGTGGCGGCGCACGCTGGCACCGGAGCTGATCGTCGCGGTGAACCTGTCGCCGCGCCAGTTCAACGACGGCCTGGTGGAGCGGATCGAACGGTGTCTGGCGCAATCGGGGCTCGAGCCGACGGCGCTGGAGCTGGAGATCACCGAACGGCTGCTGATGAGCGACAGCGAAACCGTCCTGCCGATGCTGAGCGCGCTGAATGCCATGGGCGTGCGCATTTCCGTCGACGATTTCGGCACCGGCTATTCGTCGCTGTCATATCTGAAGCGCTTCCCGCTGCATAACCTGAAAATCGATCGCTCGTTCGTCGCGGGTTTGCCGGATCATCGCGACTCGATTGCGATTACCCAGGCGGTGGTAGCGATGGCGCACTCGCTCGGCATGAACGTCACCGCCGAAGGGGTGGAAACCGCCGAACAGGCGGCGTTCCTGCGCGCGATCGACTGCGACAAGCAGCAGGGCTATCTGTACAGCCGTCCGGTCGGGGCCAGTGCGTATGCCCGCGGTTTGTGGGACGCGCAGCTCAACGTGGCCGACGCCTCCTGAACGTGCCGGCCGTTCCGCACGCGAGCCCGGACGCCTTGCCGGGCTTGCGAATACGGGCTTGAACGGCGCGCGCCGCGCCCATGCTGACGGGATTGTTCGGTTTGCCGGACAAGTGACTTCGCGTTCGCGGTATTTATCCGCGAGGCCGGTCTCCCTAAAATCCTCCCATCGAAAAGTAAATTCAGCGCGATGTCGAAGCGGCGTCGTGCGATGGGAGTTGTCATGCCAGATTTAATCAGAGACCAGCTCTACCGGCCGTCGGTGGTCTTACCGATGGTCGCCCTCATGCAGGTGATGGTGTCGCAGGACTTCAATCTCGGCCAGGTCGGCTGGGTGATGGCGTCCCGCGGCGCGCAGGCCGCGCTGCAACGTTCGCGCGAGCTGATCTGCGCCGTGCATTGCCACGCCTGAGTACAACGGACGGAAAACAGCAGTCATCCGCAACAATCCGCGGCAGTAGTGAGCGGCGCAGCATGGTGATTCCAGGGCCGAAGGGTAAGATGCTACGACCAGCAGCCCAGCCTCGGGAGAGTTGCCATGCCACAGCACTTCGACGCAGTTGTGATCGGTACGGGACAGGGCGGCTCACCGCTCGCCGTGCGTCTCGGTCAAAGCGGCCGCAAAACGGCGGTCATCGAACGGGCTGCCTTTGGCGGCACCTGCGTGAACGTCGGCTGCACGCCGACCAAATCCTATGTAGCGAGCGCCCGCGCCGCGCATGTCGCGCGTCATGCCGCGGAATTCGGCGTGCAGGTGGGCGGCGCGATTAACGTCGATCTAGCCGCGGTCAAGGCGCGCAAGGACAAGATCATCGGGCAGTCGCGCGATGGCGTCGAGAAATGGCTGCGCGGCACCCAGAACGTGAGCGTGTTCAACGGCCACGCGCGTTTTACCAGACCGCATACGCTCGCTATCAGCGGCCCGGACGGCAATCTCCTCGACGAAATCAGCGCCGACGAAATCTTTATCAACACCGGCACGCGCGCGGTCGTGCCGCCGCTCGCCGGGCTCGAGCGGATTCGCTATTACACCAATTCCAACCTGCTCGATCTGACGGAATTGCCGAGTCATCTGGTGATTGTCGGCGCGAGTTATATCGCGCTCGAATTCGCGCAGATCTTCCGCCGCTTCGGCAGCCAGGTGACCGTGCTGGTGCGCGGTGAACGCCTGCTCACGCGTGAGGACGCCGATTTCGCCGATTCCGTGCAGAAGGTGCTCGCGCGCGAGGGCGTGGAATTTCGCTTCAATGTGCAGCCTTCGCGGGTCGAGCCGCATCCGCATCGCGAGAACGAAGTGTGCATCGGCTTCGAGCAGAACATTCCCGCGCTTGAAGCGTCGCACCTGCTGTTCGCGACCGGCCGTGAGCCGAATACCGACGACCTCGGCCTTGCCGCCGCCGGCATCACGCTGGACAAGCACGGCACGATTCCCGTCGACGGCCAGTTGCGCACCAGCGTGCCGGGCGTCTGGGCGATCGGCGACGTCAACGGACGCGGCGCCTTCACTCACACCTCCTACGACGACTATCAGATCGTCGCGGCCAATCTGCTCGACGGCGGCGCGCGCAGCGTCGATACGCGGATCATGGCGTATGCCGTGTTCGTCGACCCGCCGCTCGCGCGCGTCGGCGCCTCGGAGGCCGAGGTGCGCAAATCGGGCCGCGACGCGCTGATCGCCACCATGCCGATGACGCGCGTGGGCCGCGCGCGCGAACGCGGCGAGACCGACGGCTTCATGAAGGTGATGGTCGACAAGGAAAGCAAGCGGATTCTCGGGGCGGCGATTCACGGTATCGAAGGCGACGAGGCGATTCACACGTTCATCGACATCATGACGGCGGGCGCGCCGTATCCGACCTTGCAGTACGCGATGCATATTCACCCCACCATCAGCGAACTGGTGCCGACCTTGCTCGATGGACTCAAGCCGATGAAGTGAGTGGCGCACGCGAGCGGAGCACGTACGATGAAACGCGCAACCCGAAGCGGCAATCTGTTCGATCATCACGCATCCGCGGACGCGGACGAGCAGATCGACGCGCTGGTCGAGCAGGGCGGCGTGAGCATCGAGCGGATCGTCTCCATGGGTCACGCCAGCCCGCCGGGCTTCTGGTACGACAGTCCGCGCGCCGAGTGGGTCGTGCTATTGAGCGGCGCGGCGGCGCTCGAATTCGAAGGCGAGGCCGAACCTCACCAGATGAAGGCCGGCGATCACGTGCTGATCGACGCGCATTGCCGCCATCGCGTGGCATGGACGAGCGACCAGGAGCCCAGCGTGTGGCTCGCCGTCTACTACCCGGACGACGCTGCAACCTGAACGCGGCAATCTGCCGATCGATCAGACGCATCGACAAAGCGTTGGGCCATCGCGGATAATCGGCAACGGCGTGGGTCGTCCGCGGGACGCGGGCGAACGGTGCGCGCAACCGCATTCATCATCAGGAATTCAACCGATGGGCAAGGGACGTGTCGAAGCCTTCAGCGATGGCGTGATCGCCATTATCATCACGATCATGGTGCTCGAGTTGAAGGTGCCGGAAGGCTTCGATCTCGCCGCGCTGCGTCCGGTGCTCCCCGTGTTCTGCGCATACGTGCTGAGCTTCATCTACGTCGGCATCTACTGGAACAATCATCATCACATGTTCCATGCCGTGCAGAAGGTCAACGGCGCGGTATTGTGGGCCAACCTCCACCTGCTGTTCTGGCTGTCGCTGTTGCCGGCCGTCACGCATTGGGTCGGCGAGAACCATCTGGCTTCCTGGCCGACCGCGATGTACGGCGTGGTGCTGTTCATGTCGTCGATCGCGTACTTCATTCTGATGGGCGTGCTGATCCGCGAGCACGGCAAGGACTCGACACTAGCCAGGGCGGTCGGCAGCGACATCAAGGGCAAGGTTTCGGTCGTGATCTATCTGACGGGCATTGCGCTGGCGTTTGTCGTGCCGTGGGTTTCGGCTGCGCTTTATACGCTCGCTGCCGCGTGGTGGCTGGTGCCGGACCGGCGCATCGAACACGTGCTGGAATCGTAAGCGTGCTGCTCGCGCTCAAGCTGGTGCTGGTGCCGGCGTTTCTCGCCGCACTGACCGTGGCGGGGCGCGTGTGGGGGCCGTCGGTGGCGGGATGGCTCGCGGGGCTGCCGGTGGTCGCCGGGCCGATCGTGTTGCTGCTCGCGTTGGAGCGCGGGCCGTCGTTCGCCGCGCAGGCGTCCGCGGCTTCGATCGCGGCGATTGCCGCGTCGGAAGCCTTCAATTTTGCGTATGCGTGGACCTGCCGGCGTGTCGCGTGGCCGCTCGCGTCGATGGCGGGCATGGTGGGCTGGGTCGGCGTGGCAATGGTGCTCACGCAGATTCCCGCCGGACTCGCTTGGGCGGTCGCGGCGGCGGGCGTGGCGGTGGCGGTGTCGCAAAGCGGCTTGCCGCGCGTGACCGGTAACGTGCTGGCGGCGCGCCTCGGACTCGGCGAGCTCGTCGTGCGCATGCTCGCCGGCGCGTTGCTGACGGTTGCGGTGACTACGCTGTCCGCGTCGATGGGCGCGACGTGGAGCGGACTGCTGTCGGTTTTTCCGTTGCTCGGCATCGTGCTCGCGGTCTCGGCGCAGCGCGCGCACGGCGCGGACTTCGTCGCCTTGCTGATGCGCGGCATGGTGATCGGCCGCGCCTCGTTCGCGGCGTTCTTTGCCGTGACGGCGACGATGCTGCCGCGGTATGGCGTGTGGCTCAGCTTTGCGTGCGCGTCGGTGGCTTCGGTGATCGTGCAGGGCGCGACTAAACGGATGCTCGGCGCGAAGCGGCCGGTTCAGGCTGGGTCGCGTGAACTCGCGGAGCGGCAGTCGGCGGATTGAGTGGGGTGAGTTTGAAGTGCTTATGCGGCTCATTGCGGTTCGCAGCGTGTCGACGCCATTGGCCGCGGCACGAAGTGGCTGAAGTGGCTCAAGCACCTCAAGCACCTCAAGCACCTCAAGCACCTCAAGCACCTCAAGCACCTCAAGCACCTCAAGCACCTCAAGCACCTCAAGCACCTCAAGCACCTCAAGCACCTCAAGCGCCTCAAGCACCTCAAGCGGCTCAATGCGACGCATCGTGTTGCTAGAGACTCGAAGCGCGGAGACGCCCGCTCAGCGAAACCACCGCGCACGCAGTCCGCTCATTTGCCCGATACTTCCAACATGACTTCGCGCCCTCGACAACCCACACGCACACGAATCGGCCTGATCTCCGACACGCACAACCTCGTGCGCCCGGAGGCGTTGCACTATCTGGCCGGTTGCGACGCGATCATCCACGCAGGCGATATCTGCAACGAAGCCGTACTCGATGCACTCACGCAGATCGCGCCGGTCACAGCGGTGCGCGGCAACAACGACACCGGCGACTGGGCCGCGTCATTGCCGACGCACACCGCGCTGACCGTGCAGCAAGTGACGATTCTCGTCGTGCACGATATTGCCGACGTGGCCGCCGATCCGCGCAGCCGAGGCATCAACGTAGTGGTAACCGGCCATTCGCACAAACCATTGATCAGCGAACGGGACGGCGTGCTGTTCGTCAATCCAGGCAGCGCGGGCCCACGCCGTTTCAAGCTGCCGATTTCGGCTGGGATACTGATCGTCGAAGGCGCGCACGCAAGCGCGAATTTCGATTCGCTGGTGCCATAAGAAACGGGCCGGCAAAAAATTGCCGACCCGTTCTCAGACTGCTCGCGTACTAGCCGCGTCAACCGTCAAACAACCCACGCTCAGGCACGCGCCGTCGCGGCTGCCGCAAAGCGTTCGTCCATCTCTTCGGCTTCACGCTCACCGCGCAACACCGCATGCGCTTCCGCACGCGTCGCCACGCACGGGCCCGAGCCGAGCAGCGGCTTGCGAGCGGTTTCGCGCAGCGCCATCACTGAGACGATACCGATCAGCGACGCGCCCATCAGGTAGTACGCGGGCATCATCAGATTGCCGGTGCTGTTCACCAGCCATGCGGTCACGAGCGGCGTCGTACCGCCGAACAGCGACACCGAAACATTGAAGCCGATCGCCAGCGCGCCGTAGCGGATTTTGGTCGGGAACAGCGCCGGCAGCGCCGACGGCATCACACCGGTAAAGCACGACAGCAGCACGCCGAGAATCATCAGGCCGCCGAACACCGGCAGCACCGTGCCCATGCGGATCAGCAGCAGGGCGGGAATCGACAGCGCGAACAGGCCCACGCAACCGAACAGCATCACTGGCTTGCGGCCGATCGTGTCTGACAGACGGCCGGCGGCGAGCGTCATCGGCATCATCAGCACCATGACCAGCAGCACGAGGAACAGGCCGTGCGTTTCGTTGAAGTGCAGCGTGGCCGACAGATAGCTCGGCAGATACGAGAGCGCCATGTAGTCGGTGACGTTGAAAATCAGCACGAGGCCGACGCACAGCAGCAGCGGCTTCCATTGCTGCGCGAGCAACTGACCGAGCGACTGCTTCGGCACCGCCTTGTCTTCCGCTTCACGTTGCTCGGCCTGCTTCTTGAACGCAGGCGTTTCTTCGAGCTTCATGCGGATGTACAGACCCACCAGACCCAGCGGGCCGGCGATCAGGAAAGGCACACGCCAGCCCCACGAGAGCAGCGCGTCGTTCGAGAGCGTCGCGGTCAGCACGGCAACGGTGCCCGCGCCGAGCACGTAGCCGATCAGCGTGCCGAACTCGAGGAAGCTGCCCATGAAGCCGCGGCGCTTGTCCGTCGAGAATTCGGCGATGAAGGTAGCCGCGCCGCCGTACTCGCCGCCGGTCGAGAAACCCTGCACCAGACGCGCAACCAGCAGCAGCACCGGCGCGAAAATGCCGATCGTCGTGTAGCTCGGAATCAGGCCGATCGCGAAGGTGCCGAGCGCCATCATGATCATGGTCATGGCGAGCACACGCTGCCGGCCGATGCGGTCGCCGAGCGGCCCGAACACCATGCCGCCGACCGGCCGCACGAGGAACGCCGCGGCGAACGTGCCGAACGTGGCGATCAGCTGCGCAGCCGGACTGGCCGACGGGAAGAACACTTTGCCGAGCGTGACTGCGATGTAGCTGTACACGCCGAAATCGAACCATTCCATGGCGTTGCCGAGCGCCATGGCGCCGACGGCCCGCTTGAGGAGAGATTTGTCGACGACGGTGATGTCGTCCAGAGAGAGGCGTTGTTCTTCTTTGTGGTGTCGCCAGAAGCCGTTGCTGGAAGCGGTCAAGGTGAAAACTCCAATGACTGCGACGAAACTCATGATGCGCATGAACGTTCCGCCACGGTTGCTGGGAAGTGCAGTTTCGCGAGCGAGGCGAAGCATCTCCGTCGCCGTTGAAGGGCGATGGAGCGGGGCGCGATAGAAAACACAACGCCCGTGCCTCGCGAGACAGGTCGCGAAAAAACACTCGTCTAGATTGTGCTGACGTTGCACCTGCGTGGCCGTGGAAGGGGGGCAGATGCATGAGGACGCTGGGTGGCTGAAAGCTGGCCCATGCGCCGCTGGAAGGCTTGAAACGAAAAAGGCCGGTGCTTTATTCGCCGCTCACGTGTGACGCGAAACGGGGAAACGACCGACAAGCCTTCTTGTATAAAAACTGTTCAATTCGGGATGGCACACGCACTGCGCGCCAGATTGAAGAGAACGTGAATGAAGGTGAAATGCTGTTGGAACGAGGCACATGATAGCACGATAACAGAGGATCGTGCAAACCCGGAGCCCGCCGGGGGCCTTGGCGGGCATGCTCAATCCCTTGCCGGGCGGGGGATCGAGCGGATCTTGGCGGTCTGAAAAAGCGGCTTAAAACGGCGCGGAAATGTACCGTTTGGGGAATGTTCACGGCGAGGTAGCAGCAGCGATCTGGCGGTCTCGATTCGGCGAATGCGGCGGCGCGTGCGGACGAAAAAAATCCGCGCACGCGGCGCGGATTTCGGTCATGCGATTCTAAAATCGCGAAAGCCTTTACTCAGCCGATGGCGGCACATAACCCTGCGCCGTATCCGCGCCTTCGCCGAAGAAGAACTTTTCGGTCTGCTTCATCAGGTATTGGCGCGCGCGCGGATCAGCCATATTCAGGCGGTTTTCGTTGATCAGCATGGTTTGCTGCTTCAACCAGGCCTGCCAGGCTTCCTTCGAAATGCTTTCGTAGATCCGCTTGCCGAGTTCGCCGGGCAGCGGCGGGAAATCGAGGCCTTCGGCTTCTTTGCCGAGCTTCGCGCATTGAACCATACGAGACATGCTGTGCTTCTCCTAGAATCGGTGTGGGGGCGGACAGTCGCTATATATAGGGCCGCTCAGAGCTGTTTCATCAGCACGAGCGATTTGCGCTGCCAGTTATAGAGCCGGCGGCGGTCTTCCGGCAGGTCGTCGACCGTGACCTTGACGAAGCCGCGCTTGAGGAACCAGTGTTCGGTACGCGTGGTGAGCACGAAAATGCGCGTCAGGCCGCGCGCCCGCGCGCGTTGCTCGATGCGCTTCAACAGCCGTTCGCCGTCGCCGGTGCCTTGCGCTTCAGGCGCGACCGTCAGACAGGCCATTTCGCCGATGCGCTCCTGCGTGTACGGATACAGCGCCGCGCAGCCGAACAGCACGCCATCGTGCTCGATCACCGAGAAATGGTCGATGTCGCGTTCGATCTGGTGACGCCCGCGCCGCACGAGGGTGCCGTCCGATTCGAGCGGCTCGATCAGCGCGAGAATGCCGCCGACGTCGTCCGGCGTGGCTTCGCGCAGGCTTTCGAGGTTCTCGTACGAGATCATCGTGCCCACGCCGTCGTGCAGGAACAGTTCGAGCAGCAGGCTGCCGTCGAGCGCGTAGGGGATAATGTGCGCCCGTGCCACGCCGCCACGGCAGGCGCGAATCGAGTGCTTCAGATAGAAGCCCGCGTCGCCGGTGACTTCGCCGCTTTCGTGCAGTTTGTAGGCGTCGTCGAGCGATAGTTCGCGCACCAGTTCGGGGCCTTCTTCGCCGGCTTGCATCAGCCCCGGCGTTTCGGTCAGGAACACGATCTTGTCGGCGCGCAGCGCGATCGCCGCGGCGGACGCCACGTCTTCCATGGCCAGATTGAACGCTTCGCCGGTGGGCGAGAAGCCGAGCGGCGAGAGCAGCACCAGCTTGCGGCTCGCGAGCGAGTGGCGGATCGAGTCGGCGTCGATCTTGCGCACCACGCCGGTGTGCGCGAAATCGACCCCGTCGAGAATGCCGACCGGCCGCGCCGTCACGAAGTTGCCCGACACCACGCTGATGTGCGCGTGCGCCATTGGCGTATTCGGCAAACCCTGGCTGATCGCGGCCTCGATATCCAGACGAACTTCGCCGGCCGCCTCTTTCGCGGATTCGAGCGCGCGCGCGTCCGTAATGCGCATGCCGTGCGAAAACTCGGACTCGACGCCGTGCAGGCTCATCTGTTCTTCGACCTGCGGGCGCGAGCCGTGCACCAGCACGATCTGGATGCCCATGGCCTGCAGCAGCGCGATGTCGGAGACGAGCGCGTTCAGGAGCCCCTGATGCACCACCTCGCCGCCGAACCCGACGACGAACGTCTTGTTGCGGAACGCATGGATGTAAGGGGCGACTGAGCGCATCCAGTCGACGAATTGCGCGTGCTGGGCGAGATCTTCCGTTGCGCCGGCGGGGGCCGGAGCGCTCGCGGGCGCGGGGACGAGGTCGGTTTGGGAATTCATGCCGGGGATTATAATGCGCCCCCATGTCGAATGTACCCAAAAGTCCCGCTGCGGCGAACGAGAATCCGGCGCCGGCCGCCGATCAACCGAAGGCCGGCGACGCGAAGCGCCGCGATGCGCAGGACGCCGAACGCAACACGCCGCACACGGCGCGCGAGCCGCGGCGCGCCGCGGAAAATGCGCAAGCGCACGAGCATGATTCGGACCGCGACGTGCGCGGTCCTGGAAAAGACGCGGCGCCGAAACACGCTGCAAGCGATGAATCGCGCCGGGCGTCCGAGCGCGCGCAGTCGCCGGCGCAGAAAAATAATCCGAGCGGCGAGGCGCACCGCCGGGGGAGCGGCGAGGGAGCGAAGCACGCCGGAAGCGGCGGGTCGCAGTCGCCGCGCGGCAAGGAAGGTGGGCGTTCCGGCCAGCACCTTAAGCGTGGACAGAATGCGCCGCAGGACGGTCAGTTGCAGCGTGGCGGTGAGCGTGGTGCCCAGCCCGCGGACGCGCTGGGCCAGAAGCAACGGGAAGAGGGCGGTCGTGTCGATCGACCGCGCCACGCTTCTGGACAAAGCGGAGAGCCGCAGCGCCACACGGCGTCGCAAAGCGGGGAGCAACCGCGTCAGTCGGGCGCGCAAGGCGGGCAGCAACCGCGTCATACATCCGGGCAAGGTGGGGCACCGCGCCGCGAGTCGGGCGGCGCACCCACGCAAAAATCACCGGCGACAAGCGACGCCGAGCGCAGCTCCAACCGCCGCGAAGCGCAGCCGCCACGTGAGCCACGCGCGCCACGCGCACCGCGTGTCGTCCAGCCCAACCCGATCCCGCTGATTACGTACCCCGAAGCGCTGCCGGTTTCCGGCCGTCGCGAGGAAATCGCCAAAGCCATCGCCGGGAATCAGGTCGTGATCGTCTGCGGCGAAACCGGCTCCGGTAAAACCACCCAGCTGCCGAAAATCTGCCTCGAACTCGGGCGCGGTCTCGGCGCGGGCGGCTCCGGTCTGATCGGCCACACGCAGCCACGCCGGATCGCCGCGTCGGCGACCGGCCGCCGCATCGCCGAAGAACTCGGCACGCCGTTCGGCGAAGTGGTCGGCTACAAGGTGCGCTTCACCGACAATCTGTCGCCGGGCGCCTCGGTCAAGCTGATGACCGACGGCATTCTGCTCGCCGAAACGCAAACCGATCCGCTGCTCAAGGCGTACGACACGCTGATCATCGACGAGGCGCACGAGCGCAGCCTGAACATCGATTTTCTGCTCGGCTATCTGAAGGAAATCCTCGTCAAGCGTCCCGATCTGAAACTGATCGTGACCTCGGCGACGATCGACGCGGATCGTTTCGCGCGCCACTTCGGCAGCGAAGAAAAGCCCGCGCCGGTGATCGAGGTGAGCGGGCGACTGTATCCGGTCGAGGTGCGCTATCGCCCGGTCGCGGAAGACAGCCCGGCCGTGAAGGCTGCGCAAGGTGATGCGCCCGCTGCGCAACGCGGCGGCGACCGGCCGAAAACCCAGCGCGAAACCGATCGCGATCTGATGGACGCGATCGTCGACGCGGTCGACGAACTGTGCCGCGAAGGCCCGGGCGACGTGCTGGTGTTCCTGCCCGGCGAGCGCGAAATCCGCGACGCCGCCGAGGCGCTGCGCAAGCACCATCCACCGCATACGGAAATTCTGCCGCTGTTCGCGCGGCTTTCCGCGGCCGAACAGGAGCGTGTATTCCGCACCTCGAACGCGCGCCGCATCGTGCTGGCCACCAACGTCGCCGAAACCTCGCTGACGGTGCCGGGCATTCGTTATGTGGTCGATACCGGCCTCGCGCGTGTGAAGCGCTATTCGTATCGCAACAAGGTCGAGCAGTTGCAGGTGGAATCGATTTCGCAGGCCGCCGCCAATCAGCGGGCCGGGCGTTGCGGCCGCGTGGCCGATGGCATCTGCATTCGTCTCTACGAGGAAAGCGACTATCAGGGCCGCGTGCGCTTCACTGATCCGGAAATTTTGCGTTCGTCGCTGGCGTCGGTGATTCTGCGCATGAAGTCGCTGCATCTGACGGCGATCGAGACGTTCCCGTTCATCGAGCCGCCGCCGGGCCGTGCCATCGCCGATGGCTATCAGCTGCTCAACGAACTCGGCGCCGTCGACGACGACAACCAGCTCACGCCGCTCGGCCGCGAACTCGCGCGCCTGCCGCTCGACCCACGCGTCGGCCGGATGATTCTGGCCGCGCGCGACCAGCAGGCGTTGAAGGAAGTGCTGATCATCGCGAGCGCGTTGTCCGTGCAGGATCCGCGCGACCGGCCGATCGAAGCGCAGGAGCAGGCCGATCAGGCGCATCGCCGTTTTGCCGACGAGCGCTCCGAATTTTTGCAATGGCTGAAAATCTGGAACTGGTTCGAAGAAGCGATCGCGCACAAGAAGTCGAACAAGCAACTGCACGAAGAGTGCCGCAAGAACTTCCTGTCGCAACTGCGCCTGCGCGAATGGCGCGACGTGCACTCGCAACTGCTGACGGTGGTGCGCGAGCACGGCTGGCGTCTGAACGAAGCGGAAGCGACCTTCGAGCAGATCCACCTCGCGTTGCTGACGGGCCTGCTCGGCAACATCGGTCTCAAAGCTGACGACGAGCCGTATTACCTCGGCGCACGCGGCATCAAGTTCTATCTGTGGCCGGGCTCGGCGCTGGTGAAGAAAGCCGGCAAGTGGGCGATGGCCGCCGAACTGGTCGAGACGAGCCGGCTGTACGCGCGCTGCATCGCGAAGATCGAGCCGGAGTGGATCGAGAAGATCGGCGCGCATCTGTTGAAGAAGTCGCTCTCCGAGCCGCATTGGGAGAAGCGCGCGGCGCAGGTCTCGGCGTTCGAACGCGCCGTGCTATACGGGCTGCCGATCTATCACCGGCGGCGCGTGAGCTTTGGCAAACAGGACCCGGAGCGCGCCCGCGAGCTGTTCATTCGCGGCGCGCTGGTGGAAGGCGAGTTCGACACGAAGCTTGCGTTCTTCGCGCCCAACCGCAAACTGCTCGCCGATATCGAGCAGCTCGAACACAAGTCGCGCCGCCAGGACGTGCTGGTGGACGACGAGTTGATCTTCGCCTACTACGATCAGGCGCTGCCGAAGGGCATTTACACCGGCGCGTCGTTCGAGCGCTGGTATCGCGACGAGGTGAAAAAGAGCGGCCAGCCGGAAGACAAGCTGCGCCTCCTGTATCTGTCGCGTGACGACTTGATGCGGCACGAAGCCGCCGGCGTGACCACCGACCTGTTCCCGAAGCGGATGACGATGGCGGGCGTCGAGATGGCGCTCACCTATCATTTCGAGCCGGGTTCGCCGCGTGACGGCGTGACACTCGCCGTGCCGCTGTATGCACTGAATCAGGTCGACGCGCGGCGCTGCGAATGGCTCGTGCCCGGCATGCTGAAAGAGAAGACGCAACTGCTGCTGAAGTCCTTGCCGCAGAAGCTCCGCCGTCATTGTGTGCCGCTGCCGGAGTACGCGGCGGGTTTCGTCGACCGGCACGGCGGTCCGCGCTTCGGTGCGGGCGGTTTGCTCGAGTCGCTGATTGCCGATGTTCGCGAGCAGACGCAAGTCGCGATGAAGCAGTCGGACTTCAAACTCGAGACCTTGCCGCCGCATCTGTTCATGAACTTCAAGGTCGTCGACGAGCATGGTCGCCAGCTCGCGATGGGCCGCAACATGTCGCAACTGCGCGCCGAACTCGGCAGCCAGGCGCAGCAGCATTTTCAGAAGATCGCATCGAGCGCGGCCGGGGCGGCGTTGGCGGACGCGGGCGGCGGCGGTGTCGCGACGCCGTCGCAAGCGTCCGGTGGTGCGGCCGGCGCAGGTGCGCAGCGAGGCAAGGGCGGTGCTGCCGTGTCAGGCCCGCAGACCGCGCCGCAAGCCGGCGCGCAGGGCACGGCCTTGTATGAAAAGCTGACGACATGGAATTTCGGCAAGCTTCCCGAGTTGCTCGAAATCCGTCGCGGCGGGCAGACGCTGTTCGGTTATCCGGCGCTGGTGGATCGCGGCACGCATTGCGACGTCGAAGTGTTCGATTCGCCCGACGAAGCCGCGCGGATTCATCGCGCGGGATTGCGTCGACTGTTCGCGTTGCAGTTGAAGGAGCCGATCAAGTATCTGGAAAAGAATCTGCCGGGTTTGCGCGAAATGGCGATGCAGTTCATGCCGCGCGGCACGCAGGAAGAGTTGCGCGATCAACTGATCGACACCGCGTTGGACCGCGCTTGCCTGCAAGATCCGTTGCCCGATGACGACGTCAGTTTCCATACGCGCCGCGACGAAGGCCACAGCCGCCTGACCTTGCTCGCTCAGGAAATTGCCCGGCTGGTCGGGCAGATTCTGAGCGAATACGCAACCGTAGCGAAGAAGCTGGTGCAGGCAAGGTCGTTCACGGCGGCGCATGCCGATTTGCAGAACCAGCTCGACGGACTGATCGGCAAGCGCTTCGTGGTCGACACGCCGTACGCGCAACTGGCGCATTTCCCGCGCTATCTGAAGGGGATCGCGCTACGCATCGACAAACTGAAGGCGGACCCCGCGCGCGACGCGCGGCAGTTCGCCGAATTCCAGCCGCTGCTGCAGAACTACCAGCGCGCGGTGGCGCAACGCGGCGGCGTGCTGGATCCGCGCTTGTCGGAGTTCCGCTGGTTGCTGGAAGAGTTGCGGATCTCGCTGTTTGCGCAGGAGTTGCGTACGCCGATGCCGATTTCGGTGAAGCGGCTTTATAAGGTATGGGAATCGATGCAGCGCTGATCGGGGCGCGCAGGGGGCGCCTCGCGCGGGTCGGTTCGGCTACAGATCGGCGTGATAGGCCCGCGGCCTTTCGCGGCGAGATAAAAGGGCGCGCGCCGCCATGCCTTGTGGGCGTGGCGGCGCGGGCAAAAACGGGCGCGGGGCCTGGGTCTAGCTTGCGCTCGTCGCATATGAAAAGTCGATCGACCGGGCTCCTGCTGCGACTCGCGTTGGCCCGGCCTGTCCTGCCAGTTCCGTTACCAGTGCATGCCGGCGCCGATCGCCGCGCCGAACTGTCCGCGCGAATCCGTGGTGCCTTGCAGCTTGTAGACCCACTTCCCCGTTTCCGAGATTTGCGATACGCCGATGGCCAACGCCGACTGACCCGCATAGGTGCCGCCGGCCATTGCGACCATGCCGCGACCTGGCAGAATTGCCTGCGGCAAGCCGGCCATTGCCATGGCGGATGCCGTGCCGCCATAACCATCGCGACGGGCCGAGCGGATCTGGTCGTCGGTATAGCTGTTCGCCTGGCTGACCGCTCCGCTCACGCTTTGCTGCAACTGGTTGACGTTGACCGCGTCGGTGCCTTGCACACCGGCTGCGACATTGGTGATCTGGCGTTCCTGGCCTGCCGCGCCGACCGAGACCGTGTTTGCGCGGTCCGCGATCGAGCCTTGGCCCAATGCGACGGAGTTGTCAGCGCTGGCGTTCGCAGCTGCGCCGAGCGCGGTGGCATTGGCGCCGCTCGCAAGCGAGTTCGCGCCGATGGCGACCGCGTTGGTGCCGGTAGCCTGAGCGTTGGCGCCCGCGGCGACGGACTGTGTGCCAGACGACACGGCGCCTTGGGTGTCGCGATTGCCTTCAGCGCTGAAGAACGGATTGCCCGAGTTGACCACGACGTTGTTGACCGCGCCCGCGATGGCGGCGTTCAACTGATTGACGTTGACCGCGTCGGTGCCGTCCACCCCCGCCGCGACGTTGTGAATCGCCGTGCCGCCGTTCGCCGCGTCGCCACCGAGCGTGACGCTGTTCTTGTTGACGCTGCCGTCGGCGTTCTGGTCATAAGTGAGCGCAGCGTCGAGTTTCGCGGCGTTGGCGGTGCCCTGGTCGCTCACGGCTTTCAACTGCGCGACGTTGACGGCGTCGGTGTCCGCCGTGCCGGCTGCGACGTTCGTGATCTGGCGTTCGTTGCCGGCGGAGCCGACCGAAACCGTGTTCGCCCGCGTCGCGATCGAGCCTTGGCCGAGTGCGACCGAGTTGGCGGCCGAGGCGCTGGCCTGATAACCGAGCGCGGTCGAATTCGCGCCGCTTGCGCCGGCCTGGTATCCAAGCGCGGTGGAGCCGTCGCCCTGAGCGATTGCGGCGCCACCGACCGCGGTGCTGAATGCGCCGCTCGCCTGTGAGCTCGCGCCAGCGGCAAAGGCGGCTTGCCCGGCAGCGAGCGCGGAACTTCCGATGGCGACTGCGTTGCTGCCGGTGGCCGAGGCGTCGTCGGTGCTGTCGTTCAGGCCGTTTGCCTTGAAGTAGCGCGAGGCGCTCGCGCTAACGGCCTGCAATTGCCTCAGGTTGACGGCGTCAGTCGCGCTGGTGCCGTCGGCGACGTTGGTGATCTGACGTTCGTTGCCGGGGGAGCCGACGGAGACGCTGTTCGCCCGGTCGGCCACCGAACCTTGGCCCAAAGCGACCGAACCGTCGGCCGACGCGTTCGCGTCATGGCCTATCGCAATTGAATCGACGTTGCCGGCGACGGCGCTATAACCGATCGCGACGCTACCCGCCGAGGTGGCGGACGCATACGCACCGAGCGCGGCGGCGCCGGTTGCGGCGGCCGCGGAATTGGCGCCGAGCGCGGTGGCGTTGTCGCCCGATGCGCTCGCCAGCACCCCTGCCGCGACCGCATGCGTACCGGCGGCCACGGCGTCGTCCGTGCCGTCGGCGACGCCGTCGGCCTTGAAGTAGTGCTGGGTGCCGCTTTGCGCGATAGCGACGATCTTGCCGTCGACCGCGCTCAACTGGCTTACGTTGACGGCATCGGTTGCCGCCGCGCCGGCTGCCACGTTAGTCAGGCGGCGTTCGTTGCCTGTCGAGCCGACGGACACCTCGCCGAAAGCGGTAGTCGCAGCGACAACGCCGCTCGTGCCAAATTCCGCGCCGGGTTGGCTGAGATTCGCGGTGGTGGTCGAGTTCGCCCCGACGCCGACACTGTTCGCGGCGGTGACACTGGCGTTGTAGCCAAGCGCCACGCTGTTGGTCCCGGAGACCTTCGCATTGGCGCCGAGCGCTGTGGAGCCGTCGGCGTAGGCGAGCGAGCCGTAGCCGAGCGCGGACGCGTTGGCGCCATACGCGGTGGCGAGCCGGCCGAGCGCAGTGCCATTTTGCCAGGCGCGGGCGCCGGCGCCGAGCGCCACGGCATTAGTGCCGTTCGCCAGCGCCGCATTGCCGATGGCGACGCCGTTCAGGCTGCTCGCCGATGCGGCATAGCCAACTGCGATTGCATTCGCTGCGGATGCGCTTGCCTGATTGCCCGTGGCGACCGCACCGGTCGCCGCCGCGTCGGAGTTGTAGCCGATTGCAACGGCCCCGGCGGCGGCAATTTCCGAGCGAGCGTTGCGGCCGAGCGCGACCGAGTTATCGCCGTCTGCCTGGGCCTTGTAGCCGATCGCCGAAGCGCCGGTGGCGGTTGCGTGAGCGTCGTCCGGCGTCAGTGAGTTGTCGTTGGTCCGGACGTATTTGACGCCGTTGCCGTTCTGACTGGTGTAGGCCGCGCTGGTGTCGCCGGCGACGGCATAGAGCTGGGCGCCGTTCACGGCGTCGGTGCTGCCGGCGGATACGGCACCTTGATGCACGTTGGTTATCGTCGTACCGCCCGTGACGCCGCCGTCCGTGGAGGTGGGACCTGCGAGCGTGACGCTGTTCGTGTTGACGGTGCCGTCCGCATTAGTGCCGTATGAGACAGCGTTGGCCGTGGCAGCAGTAATGGCGCCCTTGAGCTGGCTAACGTTGACGGCATCGGTGTCGGCTGCGCCGGCGGCGACGCCGCTAACGGACCGGTTGCCGACGTTGACTTCGCCGGCCGAAGATTGTGGTGCGGTGAGGCCGTAAGCGGTGTACCCGGTCTGGGCGCCGACGGTCGTGGCTGAACCCGCGCCGAGCGCGACACTGTTGGCGTGCGTGGCTGACGCCGCATTACCGATGGCGACCGAATTAAGGCCGCTAGCCTGCGCGGCTTTGCCGAACGCCATGGCCCCCACTCCGCTGACGAAAGCCAGATTGCCGATTGCGATTCCGTAGAGCGCAGTGGGTGCGGTTGTTGCCTGCACGCCCATTGCCATCGAATTGACGCTATTCGCGTTGGCCTGAACGCCGGTTGCGATCGACATCATGCCCCGCGCACTGGCCTGGAAGCCCGTCGCCATCGCGTAGGGGCCCGCCGCGGTTGCGCCGATGCCGATCGCAATCGCGCCCGGGCCTCCCGCAGAAGGGAGGATATCGTTTCCAGGCGAATCGACGCTCGTGTCTACGAAGAGGGAGGCATGCGCCGCCGGCGCGCCCCCCGCCAGCGCAGCCAGAATCAGCACTGCACGCGCGATGGCCTTCTTGCGCTTCGTCTTTGATCTTGCCGTTATCGGCGCCGCCGACGACGTTGCCGTCGCTTCACACCAAACCAATGGGTTATCGCTATTCATTGTTTTAGAAACTCCGGGGTAGTGCGTGAATGCGCGGCACATAAGCGCGGGTGTTCGTGTATGGATTCATCGCCCGGATAAATCACGCAAAAATAAATCCGCGAGCTTTGGCTTTGCCAGAGCAGGCCGTTGGTTTCTTACGTGCGAACCACCCGCGTCACGCCCATGCATTCAGGAATGAGTGGATAGGGATGAGGCGGGAGGATTTTCAGGTTCGGCGGCGGCGCGGGAGATCAGTTAAATCTGCAGCAGGTGCGGAAAAATCGCATTATGTCGGCGTGTCTCAATTGATCAGTATGTAAGAGGCGTTAAATAAGGAATGTTCTAAATATATTCTGGTAATTGTTTGGTTAATCTAAGCATTCTCCTGTGTTTATACGTCTTCAATGAGATTCCACTTTTCAGGCGTGATACTCGCCACCGGCGCTTTCAGAACGACGCGATTCGTGTGTGTGTTCGAGCTGCTCGCCCTCCGGCAGCCGGGTCATCCCGCCCCTGATTTCTCCTGGCCTTACACCGACCTGCGTCAACCGCTGGCCGCGGCAAACGTTCTACAATGATGGTTGTTCTCCGAAGTGAGTTTTCATGCGTAAATTTTTTCTTCCCGGCTTGACTGCCACGGTCGCCGCGGGCGCGGTGCTGGTCGCCGCCACAGGCTTTTTTTCTCCGGCGGCCCACGCCAACAACGTGATCGTGCTCAATTCCGGCGAGGCCACGCTGAGCCTGATCGACGAGGCGACCCGCCAGGTTGTCGGCACGGTGCCCACGGGTAAGGAACCGCATCACCTGATGGCCACGCCGGACAATTCGTCGTTGATCGTCGCGAATTCGGTGTCGAACAACCTGATGTTCGTGGATCCGAAATCCGGCCAGGTGCAGCGCTGGGTCGAAAATATCGAAGATCCGTATCAAATCGGCTTTTCGCCTGATCGCAAATGGCTGGTCACCACCGGCCTGCGTCTGGACCGTCTGGACATCTATCACTACGACGGCCAGAAGAACCAGATGACGCTGGCCTCGCGCCTGCCGCTCGCGGTCATGCCGAGCCACATGGCGTTCACGACTGATAGCAAGACGGTATTCGTCACGCTGCAGGTGTCGGGCGAGCTGGCCGCGATCGACCTGGCCACGCAAACCGTCAAGTGGAAAATGAAGGTCGGCAAGGTGCCGGCGGGCCTGTGGATGACGCCGGGCGAGAAATATCTGCTGATCGGCATGACCGGCTCGGATTACGTCGCGGTGGTGGATTGGCGCAACCAGAAGATCGTCAAGACGATCCACACCGGCAACGGCGCGCACAACTTCCGTTCCCTGGCCGACGGCAAGCACGTCGCGGTGTCGAACCGCGTGGCAAGCACCATCAGCATTATCGACGAGGACACGCTCACCAACGTCGGCGACATCACCGGCTTGATGCCTGGACCGGACGACATGGAACTTTCCGCCGACAAACGCTATCTGTGGGTTACGTTCCGCTTCGCGAAGCACGTCGGCATCATCGACCTGAACACGCGTAAGCTGATCCAGACGATCGCCGTCGGCCGTTCGCCGCATGGCATCTATTTCTTCAATCGCGCGCCGGTCACGGCGCCGAACGGCGCCTGATGCGAAAGGCTCATGCCGCACCACGCGAACCGTCACGGATGAAGTAACCAGACCAGCACCATGTTCCATCTGATTTTTTCTTCCCTCGACAACTTCGTCTCCTCCGTGCAGACGTTGCTGTACGTCGACGTGGTGCAGCCGCTGCTATTCCGCTTCAATCTGATGGATTACGACGAAGACACCTACGACAGCCTGTATTGGGTGATTGTGGGCGTCGTCGAAGTGCTGGCCATGTACGCGGTTCTGCGTCCGCTCGAAGCGCTGCGCCCGGTGGAACAATGGCAGAGCCGCAAGGCGGTGCGCGTGGACGTGATCTATACGTGGATCGCGAAGCTCGGCATTCTCAACCTGTTCTTTTTCTTCGCGCTTCAACCGTTCTTCGACGCCGTGCAGGCGTGGCTGCGGCTGCATAACATTTCGAATATCGAGTTCGACAATCTCTGGCCCGGCGTGACCACGCAACCGCTCGTCACGTTCGTGATGTATCTGCTGGTGCTCGATTTCGCCGGCTACTGGTATCACCGCTGGGAACACCGGATCGGCGTGTGGTGGGAGTTGCACGCGGTGCATCACAGCCAGCAGCAAATGTCGCTGTGGGCCGACGACCGCAACCATCTGCTCGACGATCTGCTGCAAGCCTCGTTCTTCGCGGTCATCGCGCTGGTGATCGGCGTGCCGCCGTCGCAATTCGTCGTGCTGGTCGCCATCACGAATCTGGCGCAGAGCGTGCAGCACGCGAACATCCGCATGTACTTCGGCTGGCTGGGCGAGCGGCTGCTGGTCAGCCCGACGTTTCATCGGCGCCACCATGCCATCGGTTACGGCCACGAAGGGCTGAAATACGGCTGCAACTTCGGCGTGCTGTTTCCGTGGTGGGACATGCTGTTCCGCAGCGTGTCATGGAGCCGCGAGATGGAGCCGACCGGCATCCGCGATCAACTCACAGGCCGCCGTTACGGTGACGGCTTCTGGGCGCAGCACTGGCTCGCCTTTGTGCGCATCGCCGGGCGTCTCTCGCCGAAGCGCCGCACCGAAAGCAACGACGCCGCCGCCGTCTGAGCGCGCTTCCTCCCACGCCGCCGGTTTCCCCGGCGGCGCGTCACGTGGTTTATCCTGTTCACTTTTGCGACCAAGCGCGGGGCTGCCCGGCGGATTCGTCGCGCGGTTCGCTCCATTCCATCGTTTTGTTCACCGGCACTGGCTCGCATGAATGATCTGTTGCGCTCGTTCGGACGTGCGCTCGCAAGCGCGCTCCACCCGCGCATGCTCTGGTTGACCTTCATGCCGTTTCTGGCGGCAACGGTCGGCTGGGGCGTGATCCTGTGGTTTTCCTGGCAAACGCTGATCGGCGCGACGCGTACCTGGCTCGAAGGCTGGTCGTTCACGATCACGCTTTATCACCTGTTCGACTGGCTCGGTTTTTCTGCGTTGCATGCAGCGATCGCGCCGTTTATCGTGATCGCGATGGCGATTCCGCTGATCGTCGTCACGGTGCTGCTGCTGATCGCCACGCTGTCGATGCCGGCGGTGATCCGCTTCCTGTCGGCGCGGCAATTCCCGAGCCTCGAAATGCGCCGTGGCGGAACGTGGTACGGTAGCCTCGGTCAGGCGCTGTGGACCACGCTGGTGTGTCTGGTGCTGCTGATCGTCACGCTGCCGCTCTGGCTCGTGCCGCCGTTCTTCGCGTTGATTCCGCCGCTCCTGTGGGGCTGGCTGACGTATCGTGTAATGAGCTACGACGCGCTCGCGCTGCATGCCACGCGTGACGAGCGGCGCGCGCTGGTTCGGCGCTTCCGCTTGCCGCTGCTGCTGATCGGCATTGCGAGCGGCTTGCTCGGTTCGCTGCCGACCTTGTTGTGGGTGTCGTCGGTCTGGCTGATCGTGCTGTTCCCGGTGGTCACGGCCGTGACGATCTGGATCTATGCGTTCATCCTCATATTTTCGGCGCTGTGGTTCGGCTACTACTGTTTGCGCGCGCTGCAGCGCATGCGCGCGGAAGAGCACGGCGGCGTGCGGCACGCGGCGCCGGTTCCCTACTGATGCATTACTGACTAAGCGAAAAAGAGGCGGCAATGGCATTTGGCGTCATCATCATCGGCGATGAAATTCTGTCGGGCAGACGTATCGACAAGCATCTGCCGAAGGTCATCGAATTGCTGGGCGCGCGTGGGCTGTCGCTCGGCTGGGCGGAGTACATCGGCGACGATCCGGAGCGCATCACCGCGACGCTGCGGCGCACGTTCGCCTCGGGCGACATCGTGTTCTCCACGGGCGGCATCGGCGCCACCCCGGACGACCACACGCGCCAATGCGCGGCGGCCGCGCTCGGCGTGCCGCTCGAACTGCATCCGGAGGCCGCAAAGCTGATTCAGGAGCGTATCCGCGACATGTATCCGGCGAACGCGGCCGCGCCGCTCGATCTGGAGTCGCCGGAGAATCGGCATCGGCTGAATATGGGCACGTATCCGCAGGGCGCGTCGATCATTCCGAACGGCTACAACAAGATTCCGGGCTTTTCGATCAATCGGCATCACTTCGTGCCGGGCTTTCCGGTGATGGCGTGGCCGATGATCGAGTGGGTGCTGGACACGCAGTACGCCGATCTGCACCACGCCATGCCGCACGCGGAGAAGTCGCTGCTGGTGTTCGAGTTGCCGGAGTCACGCGTCACGCCGCTCATGGAAAAAATCGAACGCGATTTTCCGGGCGTGCGGGTCTTCAGCCTGCCGAGCGTCGGCGATGCGGAACGGGGTGGCGTGTACGCGCGGCATCACATCGATCTGGGCGTGAAGGGCGAGCCCGAAGCGGTGGCGGCGGCGTTCGTCAAGCTGCGGGAAGGCGTGCATCTGCTGGGCGGCGATATCGTCGAGCCCGAGGCGGCGGCTGCGAAGCCGCGCGGCTGATCCGCTCGTTACACGTTTATCTTTGTTCGGGCGCTGCGGCGCCCGTTTTTCATCGCGCTCGTCGCCGATTCCGAGCGCGGCAGAGGCGGATCATCGACCTGTCATATTCAGCGCCGACGATGTGGCTGTCCTCATCTGCGGCAGGCAAATAGCGGCGTTGCGGTCCCGAGAAGCCGCCGCGACTGCCAGCGAGCAATCAGCAAGCAGGCTGCGAGCGGGCAGCGGTAGCGTAAGCGCCTGAAACTGCCGCGCAGCCGCTGCGCAGCAGTCATCCAACCGCCGCACCCAACCACCGCACTCACGCGCCGATCCACGGCAACCCGCGAAAGCACCAGCCCGACACCGTCTTCCGATGCCCCTGGCCATCCTTGTCGCCTTCGAAGCCTTCCAGCAGGTCATACGCCTTGGTGAAGCCGGCCTGCGTGGCGGCGATCGCGGCGAGCTTCGAGCGCGCGGCGCTGCGGCACAGGAACAGCACGGGCGTATCGGGCGTGGCGACCTGTTTCAACTGCGCGAGAAATTCCTGGTTCGGGACGGCGCCCGGATAGCGCGTCCATTCCACGTGTGCGTACTGTCCGTCGCCGATCACCGGCCGGCCGACCCAATCGAGTTCGGCGCGAGTGCGCACATCGACGAGGCGGGTGCGCGGATCGAGTTGCAGCAGTTCGAACGCTTCGGCGGGCGATATGGCGCCCGCGTACGGCAACTGATTCTCGCTGCGGCGCTTGTCCGCGCTGGCGTATAACTGTTCGAGCGTGCTCATGAGCGCAAATCTCCTTCGGACCAAACGACTATTTTAGCGCGCGCCGTGCGGCGCGCGCGTCTTGCACGAACGGCGGAGATAGGCTTGCATCGCAGGCGGGCGAATGCGCAAATATGGTGCAAATTTCGTGAAATGCACCAAAATAAAGATGTCATCGGTTCCCAATCCGGTGAATGCACATATTTGGTGCTAACCCGGACTCGAGGATTTGGGGGCTGCATGCGGTGCGGTGCGCCCATTCCCCGCAATCGCGCGCGCAGTGTGGCTCTGCGCCGGGTTGGCCCACACATGGCACAGAAGCTGCTTTATTGGTGCCGATCGATTTGTCCAGGCAGACTTTTATGTTCCTCCTCAACGATTGAGGGTGGACGCGCCGGGACGGGTCAGCTAGATTGGGCGGCGGCTGAATCCGCCGAATTCGTTAATCAGGAGATAGGTTATGAGTAAATCCGTGGCCGACGTCGTACAACTCGTCAAAGACGAAGACGTCAAGTTTGTCGACTTTCGTTTCACCGACACGCGCGGCAAAGAGCAACACGTTTCGGTGCCGGTGTCGGCATTCGATGAAGACAAGTTCGAAAGCGGCCATGCGTTTGACGGTTCTTCGATTGCCGGCTGGAAGGGCATCGAAGCCTCGGACATGTTGCTGGTCCCGGATGCGAACACGGCTTTCATCGACCCGTTCTACGAAGAATCCACCCTCGTGCTGACCTGCGACGTCGTCGAACCGGCGGACGGCAAGGGCTACGAGCGCGACCCGCGCTCGCTGGCAAAGCGCGCTGAAGCCTACCTGAAGAGCACGGGCCTCGGCGACACGGCCTTCTTCGGTCCGGAGCCGGAATTCTTCATTTTCGATTCGGTCCAGTGGAACACGGACCAGTCGGGCTGCTTCATCAAGATCGGCTCGGAAGAAGCACCGTGGTCGTCGGCGAAGGAATTCGAAGGCGGCAACACCGGCCACCGTCCGGGCACCAAGGGCGGCTACTTCCCGGTCGCTCCGGTCGACACGTTCCAGGACATCCGTTCAGAAATGTGTCTGCTGCTCGAACAGATCGGCATTCCGGTCGAAGTGCATCACCACGAAGTCGCGGGCCAAGGCCAGAACGAAATCGGCACCAAGTTCTCGACGCTGGTACAACGCGCCGACTGGCTGCAGCAAATGAAGTACATCATCCACAACGTCGCGCACACGTACGGCAAGACGGCAACGTTCATGCCGAAGCCGGTGGTTGGCGATAACGGTTCGGGCATGCACGTTCACCAGTCGATCTGGAAAGACGGCACGAACCTGTTCGCGGGCAACGGTTACGCAGGTCTGTCGGAATTCGCGCTGTTCTACATCGGCGGCATCATCAAGCATGCTCGCGCGCTGAACGCGATCACGAACCCGTCGACGAACTCGTACAAGCGCCTCGTGCCGCACTTCGAAGCACCGGTCAAGCTGGCTTACTCGGCTCGCAACCGTTCGGCATCGATCCGCATTCCGCACGTGTCGAACCCGAAGGGCCGCCGTATCGAAACGCGTTTCCCGGATCCGATGGCGAATCCGTACCTGTGCTTCTCCGCGCTGATGATGGCGGGTCTGGACGGCGTGCAGAACAAGATTCACCCGGGCGAAGCTGCCGACAAGAACCTGTACGACCTGCCGCCGGAAGAGGATGCAAAGATCCCGACCGTATGCGCCGGCCTCGACCAGGCTCTGGACGCGCTGGACGCGGACCGCGAATTCCTGACGCGCGGTGGCGTGTTCACGGATTCGATGCTCGACGCGTACATCGAACTGAAGACGGGCGAGCTGCAACGCTATCGTCAGTCGGTGCACCCGATCGAATTCGAAATGTACTACTCGCTGTAAGCGGCCATGGCGCTTCGCCCTTCACACGGCGAAGCGCTTTGCCCGACGCTCGCGATCGGTCACGAAGGGACGGCGGCGCCGTCCCTTTTTCGTTAGGCCGCGCACAACGTTTGCGGCGTATGGGCGTTGTTGAGGTATTGAGCAAAACAGCAGGCGGACTACCTGATTTATCACCATCTCCTATCGGCCAGACTGCAAGATGGTTCTTAAGAATCTGATCAAGGCAAGGAAAGGGCACGAGCAGGCGCTCTCGGACGACGCTCAACTCGTCAGCTCCGGTTTGCTGCCGGGCTTCGAGGCGTTGCCGACAGTGGTGCTGGTGCTCGAAAAGCGCACGCTGCGCGTCGCGTTTGCGAATCCGTCGGCGGAGTCGATGCTGGAGCTCTCGCGCCGGCAACTGACGCAAATGGCGTGGCCGGACATCTTCTCGAATGCCGACGAACTGGTCGCGACCATCTCCGCGATCGCCGCCCACCGCTTTCATGCGACGCATCTCGACGCCGTGCTCGAACGGCCGGCCCACGAGCCGCTGCATGTGCATGCGATCGTCGGCTTCCTGGAAAGCGCGCAAGACTACGTGCTGCTCGAACTGTTCGAAAACGAGCGGCATTTACGCACCGACCGCGAGGAGCGCATCAACGACCTCACGGCGGTCAACAAGCAGCTGATCCGCAATCTCGCGCATGAGATCAAGAATCCGCTCGGCGGCATTCGCGGCGCGGCGCAACTGCTCGAGTTCGAACTCGGCGAGCGTCAACGCGATGAGTTGCGCGAGTACACGCAGGTCATCATCAAGGAATCGGACCGGCTGCAAACGCTGGTCGACCGGTTGCTCGAACCGCACCGTCATCCGCATATCGTCGGCGACGTGAACATTCACGAGGTATGCGAGCGCGTGCGTCAGGTGATTCTCGCGGAGTTTCCGCGCGGCCTCACCATCGAGCGCGATTACGACGTGAGCGTGCCGGACCTGCGCGGCGACAAGGAGCAACTGATCCAGGCGCTCCTGAACATCGTGCGCAACGCGGCTGAAGCGCTGCGCGAACGTATTTCGCAAGGCGATGCGCGAATCGAATTGCGCACCCGCATTGCCCGCAAGATTACGGTGTCGAAACGCTTATGTAAGCTGGCACTGGACTTGCATATCACTGACAACGGCCCAGGCATTCCCGAAGAAATCCGTGACCGCATTTTCTATCCGCTCGTGTCGGGGCGCGAGGACGGCAGCGGTCTTGGACTGACGCTCGCGCAGACCTTCGTGCAACAGCATGACGGTTTGATCGAAGTGGATAGCCGCCCGGGCCACACCGAGTTTCAGATTCTGCTGCCGCTCGACTGCTAACACCATATGTACTCAAACGTACTCAAGACTTCTGACCGACCCATATGAAGCCGATCTGGATAGTAGACGACGATCAATCGATTCGCTGGGTGCTCGAAAAAGCACTGGCCCGCGAAAACTTCGCGACTCGCAGCTTCGCGAACGTGCGCGAGGCGTCGGCCGCGCTCGAACATGAGAGTCCGCAAGTGCTGGTGTCCGACATCCGGATGCCCGGCGGCTCCGGTCTCGAATTGCTGCAAACCGTGCGCGACAAGGTGCCGGGCTTGCCCGTCATCATCATGACGGCGTTCTCGGATCTGGATAGCGCGGTCGCCGCGTTCCAGGGCGGCGCGTTCGAGTACCTCGCCAAGCCGTTCGACGTCGACAAGGCGGTCGAACTGATTCGCCGTGCCGTCGACGAAAGCATGCGCGGCGAACAGACGTGGGATGAACGCGTTACCGAAGCACCGGAAATGCTCGGCCAGGCACCAGCGATGCAGGATATGTTCCGCGCCATCGGCCGCTTGTCCCATTCTGCGGCAACCGTGCTCATTACCGGCGAATCAGGCACCGGGAAGGAACTGGTCGCGCGTGCGTTGCACCGACATAGCCCACGCGCGAACGGTCCCTTCATCGCACTGAACACTGCCGCGATTCCAAAAGATCTGTTGGAATCCGAATTATTCGGCCACGAGCGCGGCGCCTTTACCGGCGCGCAGGCCATGCGCCAAGGCCGCTTCGAACAGGCCGAGAACGGCACACTGTTTCTCGATGAAATCGGCGATATGCCGTTCGATCTGCAAACGCGTCTATTGCGGGTGTTGTCGGACGGGCAGTTTTATCGCGTGGGCGGCCACAATCCGTTGCGCGCCAATGTGCGCGTGATCGCGGCGACGCACCAGAATCTCGAATCGCGCGTGCGTCAGGGCCTGTTCCGCGAGGACTTGTATCACCGCCTCAATGTGATCCGCTTGCGCTTGCCGGCTTTGCGCGAACGTAGCGAGGACATTCCGCTGCTCACACGGCACTTTCTGCAAAAGAGCGCGCGCGATCTCGGCGTCGAGCCGAAGCGCGTGTCCGAAGAGGCGCTGGCTTATCTCGCGTCGCTGCCGTTTCCTGGCAACGTGCGTCAATTGGAGAATCTCGCCAACTGGCTCACGGTGATGGCGCCGGCGCAGACCATCGAGATCAAGGACCTGCCGCCTGATCTCGGCCCCGCGCAAGCGGGCGTGAGCGATCTGACCGGCGGTGGCGGCGGGGCGATCGGCGCGGGCGATGCGACTCTTGCGGGCGGCGTGCCGGTCAACGGCGCAAGCGCGGCAACGCATCCGGCCGCGGCGGGCGGCATGCCGGTCGCGACTACCGTGAGCGCCTGGGAAGGCGGCTTACGCACCGAAGTCGCGCGGATGTTGCGCGAGAATGCCGCGGACGTCATGGACGAACTCGCGCGCCGTTTCGAAGCGGCGGTGATTCGCGAAGCGCTGGACTTCACGCGTGGCCGCAAGGTCGAAGCGGCGGAGCGTCTCGGCATTGGCCGCAATACGATTACGCGCAAGATTCAGGAGCTCAATCTCGAGCCCTGAGTGTCTGATTGCAGAGCGGGGCGGCGCGGGAGCCGCGCCGCTCATTCGCTTGTCGAACGAGTCACGCGCTCCCGCAAGGCATAATCAACGCTGTTTTCATTCGACAGCCGACGATGCCCGCACCTCGCACTCTCACCGCTCCTTTCTCCTGGCCGCTTTCCCCCGATCCCTTCCTGTCGCTCGAAGCGCTCGACGACCCTGACGCACTCGCGTGGGTCGAACAACAGAACGCGCGCACGCGCGCCGCGTGGTGCAGCAGCGCGGAATTCGCCTCGCTCAGGCAGCGGCTTGCCGACGCCTATCTGCCGCGCGAACGTCCGGTGATTCCCGATCGCTGGAAAGAGTGGGCTTACGACCTGTGGCAGGACGAGCGCAATCCCAAGGGCATCTGGCGGCGTACGACGTGGGCGGCATGGCGTGGCGGCAAACCGGAGTGGCAGAACCTGCTCGACTTCGACGCGCTCGGCGCCGCTGAAGGCACGCCCTGGGTGTGCGTGGAACTGGATATCCTCTATCCCGATGGCGACCGCGCGCTGATCACGCTGTCGCCGGGCGGCTCGGACGCGCTCGTGGTGCGCGAGTTCGACATCGACGCGCGGCGCTTCGTCGACGACGGTTTTGTGATCGCGAAGGCCGGCAAGCACACGGCGTCGTGGATCGACCGGGACACGCTTTACATCGGCTGGGATAACGGCCGCAAGAGCCTGACGCGCTCCGGTTATCCGCGCGAAGTGCGGCGCTGGACGCGCGGCACGGCGCTCGCCGACGCGCCAGTGGTGTTCAAGGGCGCGTTCGGCGATATCGGCGTGGAAGCGCACTACGATCCGGTCGAAGAGCGGCATACGGTGGTGAGTAGCGTCGACTTCTTCGATTCGCACACGTACTACCTCGATGGCGCCCAAGGGGCCGCCGACGCATGGCGCCGCTACGAGGTGCCGTCGCACGTCGCGGTGAGCGGCTGGCAAGGCTGGCTGTTGCTCGAGCCGCGGCTCGATTGGGATTGCAATGGCGTGCACTATCCGGGCGGCGCGTTGCTGGCGATCCGCGAAGATGCGTTCCTGCGCGGCGAGCGCGACGTACGGCCGCTATTCACGCCGACACCGCAAACGTCGGCCTGTGAGTGGACGCATACGCTCAACCACCTGATCGTGTCGTATCTGGAAGATGTGCGGAACAAGACCTTGCTATTGACGCCGTCGCAAGCCGACAACCAGGCATGGCATTGGCAGCAGCGCGTCTTTCCAACCCGCGACGACGCGCAAGCCGACGTGTCGCCCGTCGAGCCGACGCTCGACGACGAGGTGTTCGTCGACACCGACGATTATCTTCAGCCGCCTGCGTACTGGCTCGCCGACCTCGCGCGCGACGATCTGAGCGAATGGGAATTGCTCGACCGCTGGCCGACGCAATTCGACGCGACGCAGTTTGCCGTCACGCGCGGTCACGCTATTTCCGCGGACGGCACGCGCGTGCCGTACACCGTTATCGGCCCGCGCGATGCGCAACAGCACACGCGCCCATGCCTGCTCAACGGCTATGGCGGCTTTGCGATTCCGTTGCTGCCGAACTATCTCACCGGGCAAGGCATCGGCTGGCTGGCGCGCGGCGGCGTGTACGTGGTCGCGCATATTCGCGGCGGCGGCGAGTTCGGCACGCGCTGGCATACGGCCGCGCAAGGCGAGCATCGCCAGCGTGCGTTCGACGATTTCATCGCGGTGGCCGAGGCATTGATCGACACGGGCGTGACGAGCGCTACGCAACTCGGCATTCAGGGTGGCAGCAACGGCGGCCTGCTGGTGGCGGCGTGCATGGTGCAGCGCCCCGAGCTGTTCGGCGCCGTGGTGTGCGAGGTGCCCTTGCTCGACATGCGCCGCTACCATCTGCTGCATGCGGGCGCGTCATGGATCGACGAATATGGCGACCCCGACGAGCCCGATGAAGCAGGCATGCTGGCCGCTTACTCGCCGTATCACCGCGTGGCGGCGAACGTTGCGTATCCGCCTGTGCTGTTCACCACATCGACGGCCGACGACCGTGTGCATCCCGGTCATGCGCGCAAGATGGCCGCGCATATGCAGGCGTTGGGTGCGCAGCACGTGTGGTATCGGGAGAACACGGAGGGCGGGCACGGCGGCTCCGATGAGCTGGAGCAGGCCGAGCACGATGCGATGGTGTTCGAATTCCTGCGGCGTACGTTGAACCCGTCGACGCAGGCCTGACGCTGTGAGGAAAGATCAGCCGAGCTGCGCGACGACCGGCGCGTGGTCCGACGGCTGATCCCACTTGCGCGGCACCTTGTCCACATCGCACGACGAACACACGTCGGCCAGCGCCTTCGACAGCAGGATGTGGTCGATGCGCAGCCCCGCGTTGCGGCGGAACGCCATCATCCGGTAGTCCCACCACGAGTAGATCTTCTCCGGCTGCTCGAACTGGCGGAATGCGTCGAGAAGACCGAGTTCGATGAGCCGCACGAACGCGGCGCGTTCTTCGGGCGATACCAGGTTCTGGCCTTCCCACGCTTTCGGGTCGTGCACGTCGCGATCTTCCGGCGCGATGTTGTAGTCGCCGAGCAGCGCGAGCTTCGGATGCAGCGCCATCTCGCTCGCGATCCAGTCGTGCAGCGCAGCAAGCCAGCGCAGTTTGTACGCGAACTTGTCGGTGCCCGGAGCCTGGCCGTTGGGGAAATACGCGGAGATAATGCGCACGCCTTCGATGGTCGCGGCAATCACACGTTGCTGCGGATCTTCAAAGCCCGGAATATTCCGCACGATGCTCGCTTCGTCGACCGTCAGGCCGCCGCGCACCACAATGCCGACGCCGTTATAGGTCTTCTGGCCGGCGAACCAGCTGCGGTAGCCCTTTTCTTCGAGTTCGGCGCGCGGGAATTTTTCGTCGGGCAGCTTCAGTTCCTGAAGGCACAGCACGTCGGTGCCGCTGGTTTCGAGCCAGTCGATCACATGCTGCTGGCGGACTTTAAGGGAGTTGACGTTCCAGGTGGCGATTTTCATGACATTCTCTTTTTCTTGCGTAATTCCGATAGATCCGCATCTTATCGCGCGAACGAGGCGGCAGTGAAAATGGTCCCGTCGCGGCATCGAAAATAAAAGCGCGAGGCGCCCATGCCGCGGCGTATAGTGAGACGACTCACACTCGCGCTTTTGCGCATCGGGGAGGCATCATGGCCGAACTTTACCCAGCTCTTTATAAGGACTTCGAAGTGCATCCGCTGGTGTTTTCGCGAGCATTCGACAAGTTCGACGGACACAAGCGCCACTCCGAAGGCTACGACGTGGCGGTGCGCGTCTGCCGGCCGGGCGCAATCAGCGGCTCGAAGGCGAGCCGCGTATTTCGTCTCGTGCTGCCGCTCACGTTCTCCGATTTCGGCGTGGCTAAACGCAGCGCGAGCCAGTACGGCGCGGACATCATCGACGGTAAGGTGGAAGGCGCGACGGTCCAGGATCTGTGAGCCGCGTGCGCGCCATTTCACGAGCATGAAATAATTCGCGCGATTGGTTTGACGTCTTGCGAACATCTCTATACAATCCGTTTTCTCTGACGCGGGGTGGAGCAGTCTGGCAGCTCGTCGGGCTCATAACCCGAAGGTCGTAGGTTCAAATCCTACCCCCGCAACCAAGCATTGTTGAAAGCCCGCTGGCGCAAGCCACGCGGGCTTTTTAACTTGTGCGGCGTCCGCGTGCGTAAACCTCAGGTGCAAGTCATGTCCAAGCGCAGCCGTGGCTTTTCCGCTTACCTAACGCCGAGATTCCTTTTCACTCGCACGCAATGTAAAGACCTTGCCGTCAAACGAGTAGTAGTAGGTCCCGCGTTCAGTGTTTTCATTACGGCTCCCGCGCACGACGAGCAGGCAACTATTCGCTCGGAAGGAAAGCGGCTCGGTGACACCCATCGGCCAGTCCGAAATCGTGAAGGGGAGCGATATGACTCGACCAGATTCTACGTCGATCGCCGCCGCCATGATGCAGCTAGACCCGCAACCCCACGTCGCAAGGACATGGTGTCCAGCGAAATTGACCGACGCATTGGTCGCGTCACGAATAACTGTCCGGTAGCGTCGGCCTTGAGCATCGGCAAACTGCAGGCGCGGCACGGCAGCGTGTTTTGATTGGACCGACACCGGACAGTCCTCGAACTTTGGAAGTGGCTCCGCGCGCGCAATGCCGGACAGCGAGCCGCATAGGACAATGGCAAATAGAAACTGGGATACACGCATTGATCAATACCAGTGGTGATACTGCCAAAATGACCTGGCGGCATGCGCAGAGTGGTAACGGCCGTAAATGTAGCGTATGCCGCCTTGGCATTCTTCTTTCGCATCGCCAAAGGACGCTTCGCCGTTTGGGTTCAAGCCATACTGAGCCCGCAGTAATTGAAACAGGCCGCGCGCGCTCGACGCGCCGTTACGCGTGTTGACGATGCCAGCAGATTCCTGCGCCATAATCTACAAAAGATCGTTGAAGTCTGCATCCGGAACGCCTTCCTCTCGCATTGCCTCTCTCAATGCGTTTCGGATGCTGGGCGAGATAACGTCGGTTGATTTCTCGAGCCAGCCATGCTTTGCGGTTTTAATAGGGCGGTGTGAATGAGTGTGTTTGGCAGGCATTGATGTAATTCGATCTGTTTCGACGAAAAGCGAATGCGCATGTGGCTTATTCGATCAATCGGATAAAACCTGTAGCAGCGCTTCGCTTACTCGTGTTTCAATGTGCCGCAAACCTTATCTCAAAACAATCTTTTCTTTGCAATTATTCCCGCGCATGCACCTTCACTCCGCGTCAATCGCCCATTCCACCGCCGCTTGCGCATGCAACGCAGTCGTATCGAACACGGGCAACGCAGAATCTTCCGGCTTGATCAGCAACGTGATCTCGGTGCAGCCGAGAATCACCGCCTGCGCGCCACGCGCGGCCAGCGCTTCGATCACGCGCTGATACACCGCGCGCGAAGCGTCGTTCACTTTGCCGTGGCATAGCTCGTCGTAAATGATGCGATGCACGTCCGCGCGTTCGGCTTCGTCGGGAATCACGGTCTCGAGGCCGTAGCGCTCGCGCAGCCGCCCCGTGTAGAAAGTTTGCTCCATCGTATAGCGCGTGCCCAGCAAGCCCACCCGCTCGACGCCTGCCACGCGCAGCGCGCTGCCGGTCGGATCGGCGATATGCAGGAAGGGCACGTCGATCGCCGCTTCGATCGACTCGTACACCCGATGCATCGTATTGGTCGCGAGCATCACCAGATCGGCGCCGCCGCGTTCGAGTTGGCGCGCGGCGTCGGCCATCTGCTGGCCGAGCGCGGTCCAGTCGCCCGCGCGCTGGTTCGCTTCGATCGGCGCGAAGTCGACGGTGAGCATCAGGCTGCGCGCGTTGTGGTGGCCGCCCAGGCGCGCCTTGGCGTGGCGGTTGAGGAGCTTGTAATACTCGGTGGACGATTCCCAGCTCATCCCGCCGATCACGCCGATCGTTTTCATATGACTGCTCCGTGAGTGGATGACGGCGCGGCATCGACCGTCTGTCCGGCGAGTATAGGCGGGCGGCGCCATGCACTGCCGGTACGGATCGTGCGCCGCTCGCCGGTACGCCCAGACCAAAACGTCGAACGAATACGTCGAACGAAAACGTCGCCACGTGCTTTCTGACGCCGATAGAATCGTAATCAATCAGGACGGGATCAAAGGGAGCGATAGATGGATCTGATCATCCGCCGCGCGATGCTGCCGCCGGGCGCCGCGCCGCAACACGAGGTGCCGGTCGACATCGGCATTGAAGCGGGCCGTATCGTTGCGGTCGAGCCGAATCTGGCCGCTAGCGCGCGTGAAGAAATCGAAGCCGCGGGCTCGCTCGTCACGCCGCCGTTCGTCGATCCGCATTTCCATATGGACGCAACGCTCTCGTACGGTCTGCCGCGCGTGAACGCGTCGGGCACGCTGCTCGAAGGCATCGCGTTGTGGGGCGAACTGAAACCGGATTTGACGCAGGAGGCGTTGATCGAGCGCGCGCTGCAGTATTGCGACTGGGCCGTCGCGCGCGGATTGCTGGCCATCCGCAGCCACGTGGATGTGTGCGATCCGCGCCTGCTCGCGGTCGAGGCGCTGGTCGAAGTGAAACGCCGCGTCGCGCCGTATCTGGACCTGCAACTGGTGGCCTTTCCGCAAGACGGCGTGCTGCGCAGCCCGGGCGCTTTCGAGAATCTCAAGCGCTCGATCGCGATGGGTGTGGACGTAGTCGGCGGCATTCCGCATTTCGAGCGCACCATGGCAGACGGCGCGCAGTCCGTGCGCCTGTTGTGCGAGTACGCGGCGGAGCAGGGCTTGCGCGTCGACATGCATTGCGATGAATCGGACGATCCGATGTCGCGGCACATCGAGACGCTCGCGGCCGAAACGCACCGGCTCGGTTTGCACGGGCGCGTCACCGGTTCGCATCTGACCTCGATGCATTCCATGGACAACTACTACGTCAGCAAGCTGCTGCCGCTGATGCGCGAGTCGGGCGTCGCGGCGATCGCGAATCCGCTGATCAACATCACGCTGCAAGGCCGCAGCGACACGTATCCGAAACGGCGCGGCATGACGCGCGTACCGGAGATGATGGCGGCCGGCATCAACGTCGCGTTCGGCCACGATTGCGTGATGGACCCCTGGTATAGCCTCGGTTCGGGCGACATGCTCGAAGTCGCGCACATGGGCTTGCATGTGGCGCAGATGACGGGCGTCGACGGTATGCGCGCCTGTTTCGACGCGGTGACGGTCAACGCCGCGCGCATTCTCGGTCTGGAAGGCTACGGCATCGCGCCGGGATGCGCGGCCAATCTGGTGCTGCTCGACGCGCGCGATCCGGTGGAAGCAATCCGCTTGCGCGCCGCGCGCCTCGCGGTGGTGAGCCGCGGCAAGGTGGTGAGCCGCGCGCCGGCTGCGCGCGCGGCGCTGTCGCTCGAAGGCCGTCCCGCGCAAGTGGATTTCAAACTGCATCGCGGCTGATCGCAGCGAGGCTCGGAGCTTCGCGCGAAACAAAAAAACCGGTGTCTGCATAACGCAGGTCACCGGTTTTTTATCGGCGCATGCAGAGCGCCGACGCTTGCATCAACCGATCAATGCGCCGCGCCCGGCGACATGCCGTTGTGGCGCAGCAAAGCGTCGATATTCGGCTCGCGGCCGCGGAACGCCTTGAACGATTCCATCGCCGGGCGGCTGCCGCCCACTTCCAGAATCTCCTTGCGGTAACGCATGCCGGTCGCCTGATCGAGCACGCTGCCGCTCGCCGTTTGCGCCGCTTCTTCGAATGCCGCGTAGGCGTCGGCGGACAGCACTTCAGCCCACTTGTAGCTGTAGTAGCCGGCCGCATAACCGCCCGCGAAAATATGGCTGAACGTGTTCGGCCAACGCGAGAACGGCGCCTGCGGCACGACATGGAAGCGCTCGTTGATTTCGCTTGCGAGTTCGGTGGCGTTTTGCGTGCCGGACGCGTCGAAGCCGGTATGCAACTGCATGTCGAACATCGAGAACACGATCTGACGCAGCGTGCCGAGACCACTCTGGAAGTTCTTCGCGGCGAGCATCTTGTCGAACAGATCGCGCGGCAACGGCTTGGCCGTTTCGACGTGCGAGGTCATGTCGCTCAGCACGTCCCACTCCCAGCAGAAGTTCTCCATGAATTGCGAGGGCAGTTCGACCGCGTCCCACTCGACGCCGTTGATGCCCGACACGCCCAGCTCATCGACGCGCGTCAGCATGTGATGCAAACCGTGGCCGAACTCATGGAACAGCGTGATGACTTCGTCGTGCGTGAAGCAGGCGGGCTTGCCGCCGACCGGCGCCGAGAAGTTGCAGGTCAGATACGCGACCGGCGTTTGCACGCTGCCGTGCGTGTGCTTGTGACGGCCGCGCGCGTCGTCCATCCAGGCGCCGCCGCGTTTGCCTTCGCGCGCATACAGATCGAGGTAGAACTGCGCGACGAGGCCGCCGTCCTGATTCTCGACGCGGAAAAAGCGCACGTCCGGATGCCACACGGCCGCTTCGTCACGACGGATGCGCACGCCGAAGAGTGTCTCCGTGACCTTGAAAAGACCCTTGAACACGGCGTCTTCCGGGAAGTACTGTTTGACTTCGTTCTCCGAGAACGAATAGCGCTTCTGACGCAGACGCTCGGCGGCGAACGTCATGTCCCACGGTTGCAGCTCGGTCATGGCCAGTTCGTTAGCGGCGAACTCGCGCAGTTCTTTCCAGTCCTGCTCGGCATGCGGACGCGCACGCGTGGCGAGGTCTTCGAGGAAGCTCATCACCTGGGCGGGCGACTCGGCCATTTTCGGCGCGAGCGAGACTTCGGCGAAGTTGTTGAAGCCGAGCATATGCGCTTCTTCGGCGCGTAGTTTCAGCTGGTCGGCGAGCACGGCGGTGTTGTCCCACTCGGGCTTGCCGTTGCCGTATTGCGGGCCGAGCTCGGAGGCGCGCGTGACATAGGCGCGATACATCGCTTCGCGCATCGGACGATTTTCCGAGTACTGCATGACCGGAAAATACGACGGGAAGTGCAGCGTGAACTTGTAGCCGGTTTTGCCTTCGCGTTCGGCGGCTTCCTTCGCGCCTTCGATCACGTCTTCGGGCAAACCGGCCAGTTCGGCTTCATTGCCGGCTTCGACGATATACGCGTAAGCGTTGGTCGCATCCAGCACGTGATCGGAAAACGCTTTCGAAAGCGCCGCCTGGCGTTCCTGCAATTCGGCGAAATGGGGCTTCTGGTCTTCCGGCAATTCCGCGCCGGACAGGCGGAAATCGCGCAGCGCATTGCCGAGGATCTTCTTGCGCTCGCCGGTCAGCGATTCGAACTCGACGCTGGCATTCAACGCCTTGTACTTCTCGTACAGCGCGAGATTCTGCCCGACGCTCGACCAGAACTCGGTGACGCGCGGCAGATTCTCGCCGTAGACGGCGCGCAACTCGGGCGTGTCGGCAACCGCATTCAGATGGCCGACCACGCTCCACGCGCGCGACAACGGTTCGGTGGCGCGCTCGACCGGTTCGACCACGTCGGCCCACGAGGCGGGCGTGATCGGCTGGGCAGCGCGCTCGACGGCGGCGGCCGCATCGGCGAGCAGTACATCGAGGGCGGGCGTGACGTGTTCGGGGCGGATTTCGCCAAAGCGCGGCAGGTCGGAGAAATCGAGGAGCGGATTGTCGTGATTCGAGGCGGTAGTGGACATGAGGCTTCCTGTCTGACGCGGGTGAACGGGTAATCGGTGCATCGACGGGCGTCCCCCGAGGGGACTGCCTTTGGGGCGCGCGCTATCACGCCCCATAACAGCCGATACAGACATTATTGGGGCAGGCGCGTTGATTCCAATCCGTCGGCAGACAAATTATCCGATGTCCCGGCCCTACGCGCGAGCGCGACATCGCAGCCGAGCGCCCCGCGCGCCGAAATTCGCCGTTGTGCACTGTGCGAAAGCGCACGGTTTCGATTGCTGCTATGCGGCAATGTGGAGCGTCGCTGTCGGTCGGCGGCGTTTTTTGCAAAGAGGTATCGATGAATCCGCTTTCGGACGCTCTCGCGCACAAGGGCAATAATTTCGATCTGGTGCGGCTGTTCGCCGCCGTTGCCGTCGTGTATGGCCATTCGTATGTGCTTCAGGCGCCCGACGGCAGCACGGACTGGGTCCAGAACGCGCTGGGTTTCGACGGTTTCGGCGCGCTGGGCGTCTACGCCTTCTTTCTGCTGAGCGGCATGCTGGTGACCGCCAGCTTTGACCGGCAGCGCTCGGTGCCGCGCTTCGCCGTGTTGCGCATCGCGCGGATCTGGCCGGCGGTGGCGGCCGGGTCGCTGGTGACGGTGTTCATCGTCGGTCCGCTTTTCACGACGCTGCCGCTGCGCGAGTATTTCGCCTCCGGTATGACGTGGGCCAATCTGGACAACTTCTCGACCATCGTGCGCTCGGCCGGCTGGGCGCTGCCCGGCGTGTTCGAGCACAACCGCTATCCGATCGACATCTGCGGACCGCTCTGGACGCTGCCGGTCGAAGTGCGCTGCTATCTGCTCGTGCTCCTGACCGGCATGGTGGGTTTGCTGTCCAGCTCGCGCGGTGTGGTGGTCGCGGCCGCGCTCGGCTGCGCCTTCTTCATGCTGCACGTGGATCACGCGCATTGGCAGATCGGCTTGCGCGATTTCAGCGAAACGCCCGACGGCTATTCGTTCTGGCCGGAGCCGTTTTTCATGCTGGGCATGCTGCTGTATGGCTGGCGTGAACGGATCGACATCAACGGATTGACCGCGCTGGCGTTCACGATGGTGTTTCTGGTGTTCCGCGACACCGCCGGCGCGCAGCCGCTCTTCTATCTGGCCTTCGTTTATGGCGTGCTGTGGATCGGCACGACGCCGCTCCTGCGGCGCTTCGTGCCGCGTCACGATTATTCGTACGGCATCTATCTGTACGGCTTCATGGTGCAACAATGCGTCGCGAACATCGCGCCGCAGTTGAGCCATGTGACGGCGGTGTTGATTGCCGCGCCGGTCATTCTGCTATGCGCGGCGCTGTCGTGGCACTTCGTGGAGCGGCCGGTGCTGAAGTGGTGCCGCGGGCGTCTGGCGCGGCCCTCGACGCCGCTGGCCGCGGGCATGCCGGCTGGCGATCAGGCCGTGCGCTGAGATCTGGTGAGATGCGCTGACGTATGAGGCGCGCGCGGCGTCGATGGATGCGGATACCTTGACAATACGCCGAGGCAGCAAGATCGCGAAGCCGGCGAGGGTGCTTCACCGGCGTTCAGAGGATCGATGCGAACGCTGAGAACTGTGGCTCGCGTTAGCGCCGACGGATGTCGATACCTTGGCACGACGCCAAGGTTGAAAAATCTGCAAAGCCGGCGAAGACGCTTCGCCGGCTTTTCTTCTACCGCTTTACGCGTTCGCTGCCGCTTCGCGCTCGGCGGCCTCGATCGTATTGACGAGCAGCATGGTGATGGTCATCGGGCCGACGCCGCCCGGCACCGGCGTGATGTAGCCGGCCACTTCCTTGACGCCCGCGAAATCCACGTCGCCGCACAGCTTGCCGGCTTCGTCGCGATTCATGCCGACGTCGATCACTGCCGCGCCCGGTTTCACCATCTCTGCCGTGAGAATGTTGCGCAAGCCGGTGGCGGCGACTACGACATCCGCGTTGCGGGTGTGAGCGGCCAGATCGCGCGTCTTGCTGTGGCAGATCGTGACGGTCGCGCCGGCTTCGAGCAGCAGCAACGCCATCGGCTTGCCGACGATGTTCGAGCGGCCGATCACCACCGCGTTCGCGCCTTGCAGCGGAATCTCGTAAGCGGCGAGCATTTTCATCACGCCGTACGGCGTGCACGGACGGAACAACGGCTGGCCGGTCATCAGCGCGCCGGCGTTGGCGACGTGAAAACCATCCACGTCCTTTTCCGGCGCGATCGCCTCGATCACCTTGTGGCTGTCGATATGCGGCGGCAGCGGCAGTTGCACCAGAATGCCGTGGATGCGCGGGTCGCGGTTCAGTTCGTCGATGCGCGCGAGCAGTTCGGCTTCCGGCAGATCGGCCGGATAGCGGTCGAACGACGAGCCGAGCCCGTTGTCGTGGCACGCCTTCACTTTGTTGCGCACATACACTTCACTGGCCGGATTGTCGCCGACCAGCACCACCGCGAGGCCCGGCTGATGCCCGCGGGCGGTGAGGGCGGCGGCGCGCGCGGCGACATCGGCGCGCAGGGTCTTGGAAAGGGCTAGGCCGTCGATCAGTTTGGCAGTCATGGTCGGGTCGAGATGGGCAGTTTGGAAAGCGGGGCAGGGCGCAGACGCTTGTGCGTGCCGCGCTCGATGGCGCTTTTCAACGGGAATGGGTCGGCACGTGAAAGGCGCGCGGCGCGAATCGGGGTTAAGCGGCGCTGCAAAGTGCGACATTATACCGGCCCTGCCTGGGGCGCTGCGTCGGGATTCCAGGCGCGGCGCAACGGAGCGCAGCGGGCGCGGGCCGCGCTTGCCTCGCGCATGGTGTCCATGGTGCGCACGGGCGCGCGGTTCGGACGGCGGCTTCGGGGGGCGGCCGCTGGCGGGTGCATGCTCAGGACCGCGCCCGCGGCTTGGTGCGGCGGGCAAAGCAGGGCAAAGGCAGAGCAGGGCAAGGCAGAGCGGGGCAACGCAAAGCAGAGCGAGGCTGTCGACCGCAGCCGCTACGGCTGGACCGCCTGCCAACCCGAGTCCGGATCGAACGATGTGATCGCCGCCGCCGCGCGGGCGGTTCGCGGCCCGAGGTTCTTCTGATAGACCTGCCCGTCCTGATTGACGATGAAACTCATCACGCCCGTCTTGCCATAGTCGGCCGGCGAGGCGATCAATCCGAATCCTTTGCTCAGCACGGCGTTATCGACGTAGTTCCTCGCGCCGCCTTTCGCGTGCGCCCCTTGCGCGGTGAGAATGCGGAAGTGATAGCCGTGATACGCGTTTTCCGGCTGCGTGCCGTCGCGCATGGTGGCGGCGAGCGGACCAAGCGGGCTTTCCGCTTCGCCGGGCGCCGTCGTCCAGTACAGGCCATCGTGCTGTCCCGGCGTACTGACGAAGCGCTGTGCGTAGTGCCGGGTCAGGTTGTGATAGTCGTATTGCGCGTCGAGATAGGCGAGCGAGGTCAGGATCGCGGCGTGTTCATTGCGGCCGATGCGTCGTGTCAGCATCTCGTCGCGTCCCGCCGGCGGATCGAAACGCCAGCCGTTGCGCGCGTGCACGAGTGGAATCGGCAACGTCCAGCCGCTGTAGCCGACCGTCAGATGCGCGGTGGCGAGCCCGTTGTCCATGATCGGATCCTCGACGATCTGATGGTTTTTCGACCATTCGCCAAGGAACTGGTAGATGTCGTCCTCGCCGACGTCTTCGGTTGGGATGAAACGATGAAAGTCGCTGCCGAGCACGCGCTTGAGCGCATCTTCGTCGTTGCGGGCGAGGGCTTCGACGAAGGCGTTGGCGGCGTCGTCCGCGCTGGGATAGACCGCCTGCGCATGGGCCGGGATCGCGCTGATCAGCAGAACCGGCGCAAGCAGCAGTGTACCGGTGGTGCCGAGCACGATAGCAAGCGTCAGAGCATGGGCGCGCAGTGTGCCCCGTGAGAATAGATGCATCATCGAACTCGCTCCTTTTTGTTCAACGGCCGTGGCCGAGGTGATGTTCGCCTGCGCCGCCACCGCCCAGGGCGCGGCCTCCGTCACCGCCACCAAGACCTCCGCCGCCACCGCCGCCGCTCATGCCGCCGCTGCGCTGGACGCCGCCGCCATTCGCGCCAAGACCTCCGCTCGTGCGTTGGTGCGGATCGCCACCGTTCGCGCCAGGACCTCCGCTCGTGCGTCGCAGGCCGTCGCCATTCGCTCCACTTGCATGTTGCTGGCCACCGCGGCCGGCGAGCGCGTCGCGGCTCGCCTGGCCGCGCCGGGCGTCCTGGCGCGCCGCATTGCCGTCGCCGGCGCTGCGTAGCGCGTTGTCGCGATTCACGTTCTGCGCGCGCTTCTGCAAATCGACGTTCGCCGTGCCGCCGTGATGAATCCCTTGCACACGCTGACTCGCGCTGCCACCGAGATTCTGGCCCGTGCGGTTTTGCAGCGTGTGCTGCGCCCGGGCGCGGGCGTCGTCGCGTGCGCGATACGCATCGCGCTGGGCGCTGCCGACGTTGTTCAAGCCGCGATTGACATTCGCGCCGCCGACGTTGCGATTGACGTCGGCATTGCGGTTCCAGTTCGTCGTGCGGCCGTTCACGTCGAGGCGGTTGTGCACGTTGATATTGTTGTACCGGTTCACATTGATGTTGACGTCATGCGAGTGCCAGTCGAAGCCGCCCCACAGCGCGTTCGCCACCGCGATGCCGGCGCCGAACGCGAGGCCCGCAAAGAAACTGGTGCCGATGACATAACCGGGCGGCGGCGGCACATACACCGGCGGATACGCGGGATAGGGCCACACGCCGTACACCACCGTCGGGTTGTAGGTCGGTACGTACACCACTTGCGGATTGGCAGGCACGATCTGGATCGTGCTCTGTTCGACCACGACCGTTTGCTGCGACGTCGTCCTCAGATTGCCGGCCGCCTGCGCTTGCTTGCGCAGACGCTGCACGGAGTCCATCACGTCGCCGGGCTGGGCGAGAAACGCGCTGCCGAGTTGCGTGACCCAGTCCGCTTTCGAGGCCATGGTGGCGAGCACTTGAGGGAAGGCAACCAGCGACTGCACACTCGGGTCCCACGGCTCTGACGCGACTGCCTTGACGGCGCTGTCGCCTTGCAGCGTGGAGTTGGCTCTGGACCATATGGCGGCGGCCTGCACGGCTTGCGGAAAAGTGGACGCCATCAGCACCTGGGCGAGCAGCGCGTCCGGATAAAGAGCAATAGGGGCGGCCAGCGAATCGAGCTGCTGGCTCGATATCTTTGCGCCACCTTGCGCATGGACGGCGTTCGGCGCGGCCAGTCCGATTAATATCGGCGCTCCCGCAAAAACGGCGCAAACAAGCAACACACGTATGGCGTGTGCTCCGGATCGTTTCACGATGAATTCCTCCCGGTGGGATTTATACGACGAGATGTCGGTGCGTAACGCGGGCTGCGTCGCTTCGCCGCGAAGGAATACTGCGAGGAAAATGACGCGTTGGGCCGGCGTCCGGTGTGTGGTTGGACGATGAGGTCGACACGACTCGATGCATTGGAAACTGCTCAAGCCATCGCAATTCTTTCGCAATACCAGGCAACACCGTATGCGGCGTTTCGCAGCATGCCACTCCAGCGTCGAGCATCGCATGGCGATGTCTGCTAAGGAGTTCTGCCTAAATTAATGGGCGCGTCGGAATCGGTCAATCTTGTCTGAGGAAATAACCCGTTGCGGATTAGTGTAAGTAATTGCTGAGTAATGCGTAGTATCGTGCGCACGCCGGGTGCGTCGATATAACGCGTTTAGCGTTGATTGCCGTGCAATGGAGAGGAGGGAAGGCGGGGAAAAGAGGGCGAAACAGGCCGGACATTTGGACAGTCCGGCCGTTAATGCGCAGTCACTTACAGTCTCGCGGCGAATTCCCCGAAGGGCCCTTCTTCGGGAGATTCGCCGCCGTACGAAGCTTATTGCGCCGGTTGCGGCTTGTTCGACAGCGCCAGTCGCAGCAGATCGGCGACCGTGTTGACGTTGAGCTTTTCCATGATGTTCGCGCGGTGCGCTTCGACCGTCTTGATGCTGATGCCGAGGTCGTCGGCGATCTGCTTGTTCAGGCGGCCGGCGATGATGCGTTCGAGCACCTGATGCTCACGCGCGGTCAGCTTGCCGAGACGTTCTGCCGCGGCGCGCTGCTGCTGCACGCTGGTGCTTTCGCTGCGCGCCTTGTCGAGCATGCGCTCGACCAGCTTGCGCAACTCGGCTTCGTCGAACGGTTTTTCGATGAAGTCCATCGCGCCCTTTTTCATCGTGGACACGGCCATCGGCACGTCGCCGTGGCCCGTCACGAAGATGATCGGCAGCGACGCGTTGTCGGCGATCAGGCGTTCCTGCAGCTCGAGCCCGCTCATGCCGGACATCCGCACATCCAGAATCAGGCACGCGATCTGGCCCGGATGCTGATGCGGCTGCCATGCGTCGATAAACTGCTCGGCGCTGGAGAAGCATTGCACGCGGTAGCCGTTCGCCTCCAGCAGCCAGCGCAGCGAATCTCGCACGGCCTCGTCGTCATCGACGACAAAGACAGTTTCCTGTGTGGTGACTGGGCTGTTCATAGCTCTCCCGTAACGGTTTGTGGTGTCGGCGCCTGTGCCCCGCCGTTGCTCGGGCCATCAGGCTCTCCAATAGGCAGACTGCAATGGAACGTGGCGCCTGTGATGTGGCCATCGGATTCGACGTTGTTGACCACCCACAGACGACCGCGGTGCGATTCGATAATCGAACGGCAAATGTTCAGCCCCATGCCCATACCATCGGACTTGGTGCTGTAAAACGGTTCGAACAGCCGCTCGGCTGTTGCTTCGTCGACGCCCGGCCCCTGGTCGACGACGCTGATGCAGACAAACCCGCTCTCCAGCCGCACGACGACGCGGATCACCGGATCGACTGCATTCGGACGGGCTTCGGCCATCGCTTCGGCGGCGTTCTTCAGCAGGTTGACCAGCACCTGCTCGATCAGCACCGGGTCGACGTAGATCACCGGCAGGCGCGAGCGCAGATCCGTGACGATGCGAATGCGGCGCTTCCTTGCCTCGATTTCGGCGAGGCCCACGGCGTCGGCAACGATATCGGCGACGCGCGTGGCTTGCCGCTTCGGCTCGCTGCGCTTCACGAACTCGCGAATGCGCTTGATGATCATGCCGGCGCGCACCGCCTGCTGGGCGGTTTTTTCGAGCACGGGCAGCAGATTGTCAGGCGTCGTCCGACCGGATTTAACCAGCGCCACAGTTCCGGAGCAATAGTTATTGATCGCGGCGAGCGGTTGATTCAGTTCGTGCGCGAGCGACGACGCCATTTCGCCCATCGTCATCAGGCGGCTGGTGAACTGCAGCTTCTCGTCCTGCTGGCGCGACAGTTCCTGCGCCTGCTTGCGTGTCGTGATGTCGGTCGCGATCTGCATCTGCGCGAGGTGGCCGTCCACCCACTGAATGTACTGGCGGCGCACTTCGAACCACTTCTGAATGCTCTGCACGTAAATTTCCTGCGCATCCGCGGTACTTTCGGTCAACGCGGCGGCGGGCAGGCCAGCGTATGTGTCCACCATATCGATCGAATCGGACGACGCCTGTGCGCTATCGAACCCGCCGCCCGCCAATTCCAGATGGCCGTCCGGGCGAATCCCGAACAGATGCCGGTAATAGCGGTTGGCGAACAGGAGTTCGGCTTCGTCGGCGGCGAGCACGGAGACGGCGGCGTCGAGACTTTCGAGCACCGTGGTGAAGCGCTCGTGCGCGGCGGCGAGTTCTTCGCGTGCGCGTTTCGGCTCGGTGATGTCGGTCATCGACGACATCCAGCCGGTCTGGCGGCCCGAGCTGTCGATCAGCGGCGACACGTAGAGGCGAGCGTGAAACAGCGACCCGTCCTTGCGGCGCACCCGCAATTCGAAGCCGGAAGAGGGCGCCTTGCCGCGCAGCGTCATGTCGAGCTGGCGCTGCATTTCGGGGTAAGCGTCGCGCGGCCAGTAGGCGAACGGCGCGTTCTTACCGACCAGATCGCTTTCGTCCCAGCCGGTCATGCGGCAAAAGGCCGGATTGACGTGCGTGATGCGCCCATGCATGTCGAGCACGCGCATACCGATCAGCACCGAGTTTTCCATCGCGCGGCGGAAGAACGCTTCGGCATATAGCGCCTGCTGCGCTTCGAAGCGTTGCCGCGTGTGTTTCCACAAACTCCACAGGCTCCACAGCACGAAACAGGACAAGCCGGCCACCAGCCACACCAGTGTGTTGTTGGTGAAGTTGGTCATCTGCGGGAACGCGTAGACGCGCACCGAGACGCCCTGGCCCGGCGGGTCGAGCGGCAGGTCGTAGAACATGTCGCGCGGCAGGCGCGGGCGGGTCGACGTGGTGGTCAACTCGCGGTTGTTCACGTCGATGATCGAGATTTTGTACTTGGCGGACAGCTCAGGCGGGATGTCGTGCTTGAGAATGCCTTCCACCGAGAACACCGCGGCGATCGTGCCGAGGAAGTCGCGGTCGCGGAACACCGGCGTTTGCAGCGTGATGTAGCCGTTGCCGAGGTCGTCGTAGATGAGCGGCGAATACACCTGGCGGCGCGTGTTGCGCGCTTCGGTGAAGGCGGCTTTGACGGCTTCGTCCATCTGCGCGTCGTTCGGCTTGGCCAGACGCTGGCCGAACACGGGCAGCGCGGTATTGGGCCAGCGCGGTTGTTGCGCGCTGGTATACCAGTTCATGTAGAGGATCTCGGGATGCCCCTGCATGATGTCCGTGGTGGACACCTGGAACGAGTGCGGATCGGCGCGGCCGGCAACCAGATCGCGCGCGAGCGCCTGGATCTGTTCCTGCGCGCCGGTCATGGACAGGCGGATCTGCTGCTGCGCCCACGCCACATTACGGTAAAGCGTGTCTTCCTGCTGTTGCTGTTCGCGCCGGTTCAGGCTCCACAAAATCAGACTCATGACGACCAGGAACACCAGGATCGACAGAAGCGGCGTGAGCAAATAGGAATTGGACCACCATGGTCCATGGTGCCAGCGGGAGGACGGCGTCGAATCCGTCGGCGAACCGGCGGTGCGCGCCGAGCGTGCGAAAAGCCGTTCGGTCAACATGCGTGGCATTGTAGCGCAGCGTGAAGCTAGCAAATGGCGCAAAAAAGCGCGGAAAGGACCATTAATCGGCGCAAACTAGCCAGCGTATCCGTCGATCGGCAGTCAAATCAGGTTGCGCCGCAACAATTTTCCGCATTATGAGATTCGATCTCGCAATTCGAAAATTTTGTTGCGCTGACGTCGGGACCCTTATTACAATCGGCCGAAGCTGCCGCGGCCGTGCTTCGTCCGCGTCGTCTGTTCAAAGAGCGTTCCTCTACATCCAGGAGACGAGCATGTCCGCTGTACCCGACGAAGTCATGAAATATGTCGCTGCTGAAAAAGACGACGATCCCCAGGAAACCGGCGAATGGCTTGAAGCGCTGGATGGCGTGATTTCTGCTGTGGGCCCCGATCGCGCTCACTACCTGATCGAGAAACAGATTGAATTCGCGCGCGTGCATGGCGAACATCTGCCGTTCTCGGCTAACACGCCGTATATCAACACGATCCCGGTTTCGCGTCAGGCGAAGATCCCCGGCGATCAGGACATCGAACACCGCATTCGCTCGTACACGCGCTGGAACGCCATCGCGATGGTGCTGCGCGCCGGCAAGGACACCAATGTCGGCGGCCACATCGCCTCGTTCGCCTCCGCCGCCACGCTTTACGACGTCGGCTACAACCATTTCTGGCATGCGCCGTCCGCTGAACATGGCGGCGATCTCGTGTTCGTGCAGGGCCACTCGTCGCCGGGCGTCTATTCGCGCGCGTTCCTGCTGGGCCGCCTGACCGAAAACCAGCTCGATAACTTCCGCCAGGAAGTGGGCGGCGAGGGCATCTCGTCATACCCGCACCCGTGGCTGATGCCGGACTTCTGGCAATTCCCAACCGTCTCGATGGGCCTCGGCCCGATCATGGCGATCTATCAGGCGCGCTTCATGAAGTACATGCAGGCGCGCGGCATTGCGAAGACCGACGGCCGCAAGGTCTGGGCCTTCCTCGGCGACGGCGAAACGGACGAGCCGGAATCGCTCGGCGCGATCGGCATGGCCGGCCGCGAACGGCTCGACAACCTCGTGTTCGTGATCAACTGCAACCTGCAGCGCCTCGACGGCCCGGTGCGCGGTAACGGCAAGATCATCCAGGAACTGGAAAGCGAATTCCGTGGCGCCGGCTGGAACGTCATCAAGGTCATCTGGGGCAGCCGCTGGGATGCGCTGTTCCAACGCGACAAGTCGGGCGCGCTGATGCGCCGCATGATGGCAGTGGTCGACGGCGAATACCAGACGTACAAGTCGGAGTCGGGCGCGTATGTGCGCGAACACTTCTTCAACACGCCGGAACTGAAGGCGCTGGTCGCCGAATGGTCCGACGAGGAAATCTGGAACCTGAACCGAGGCGGACACGATCCGCACAAGATCTACGCGGCGTTCCAGGAAGCGTCGAATTCGCAGGGCCAGCCGACCGTCATTCTCGCGAAGACGATCAAGGGCTACGGCATGGGCGAAGCCGGCCAGGCGATGAACATCACCCACCAGCAGAAGAAGCTGCACGTGGATCAGCTGAAGAAATTCCGCGACCAGTTCCGCCTGCCGATCGCCGACGAAGACCTCGTCAACGTGCCGTACCTCAAGTTCGAAGAAGGTTCGAAAGAACTCGAGTACATGCGCCAGAAGCGCATGGACCTCGGCGGTTATCTGCCGGCGCGCCGGCAGAAGGCCGACTCGCTGCCGGTGCCGGAACTGTCGGCATTCGAGCCGCTGTTGAAGGGCACGGGCGAAGGCCGCGAGATCTCCACGACCATGGCGTTCGTGCGGATCCTGAACATCCTGCTGAAAGACAAGGCGCTCGGTAAGCGCATCGTGCCGATCGTGCCGGACGAATCGCGTACCTTCGGTATGGAAGGTCTGTTCCGTCAGATCGGTATCTGGAATCAGGAAGGCCAGAAGTACGTGCCGGAAGATTCCGACCAGCTGATGTTCTACCGCGAGTCGGAAACCGGTCAGATCCTGCAGGAAGGCATCAACGAAGCCGGTGGCATGTGTGACTGGATCGCAGCCGCGACGTCGTACTCGACGCACGGCGAGATCATGATCCCGTTCTACATCTTCTACTCGATGTTCGGCTTCCAGCGTATCGGCGACCTCGCATGGGCAGCCGGCGACATGCGTTCGCGCGGCTTCCTGCTGGGCGGTACGGCCGGCCGCACGACGCTGAACGGCGAAGGTTTGCAACACGAAGACGGCCACTCGCTGCTGTGGGCGGCTTCGGTGCCGAACTGCGTCAGCTATGACCCGACCTTCGGTTACGAACTCGCGGTCATCATGCGGGACGGCCTGCGCCGCATGGTCGCGGATCAGGAGGACGTGTACTACTACATCACGGTGATGAACGAGAACTACGAGCACCCGGCGATTCCGCAGGGCGACTCCGTGGCGGCCGACATCATCAAGGGCATGTACGCGTTCCGTAAGGCCGAAGCGGACAAGAAGGCGCCGCGCGTGCAGCTGATGGGCGCGGGCACCATCTTCAACGAAGTGATCGCCGCCGCGGACCTGCTGAAGAACGACTGGGGCGTCGCCGCCGATCTGTGGAGCGTGCCGAGCTTCACCGAACTCGCTCGCGAAGGCCACGAAGTGCAGCGCTGGAACCTGCTGCATCCCACCGAAGAAAAGAAGCTCTCGCACGTCGAGAAGCTGCTGAAAGATGCACAAGGTCCGGTCATCGCTTCGACCGACTATGTGCGCGCGCTGACCGAGCAGATCCGCGCGTTCGTGCCGCAGAAGTTCGTCGTGCTGGGCACGGATGGCTACGGACGTTCGGACACGCGCGAAAAGCTGCGCCACTTCTTCGAAGTCGACCGCTACTGGGTCACGGTTGCCGCGTTGAATGCACTCGCAGATGAAGGCACGATCGAACGCAAGGTAGTCGCCGAGGCGCTCAAGAAGTACAACCTTGATCCCGCCAAACCCAACCCGATGACCGTCTAAGGCATCATTCCCCGTGTGCCATGGCGTGCGCGCCCGCTCCTGCGTTGGCAGGGGCAGGCCGCGTGCGCGGCCCAGGAGACACTAACAATGAGTCAAGCGATCGAAGTCAAGGTGCCGGACATCGGCGATTACAAGGACATTCCTGTGATCGAGGTGCTGGTGAAGGCGGGTGACACCGTCGAAAAAGAGCAATCGCTCGTTACGCTGGAATCCGACAAGGCGACCATGGACGTGCCGAGCTCGGCCGCCGGCGTCGTCAAGGAAGTGAAGGTCAAGGTCGGCGACAACGTGTCGGAAGGTTCGCTGATCGTCGTGCTGGAAGGTGCGGAAGGTGGCGCGGCTGCGCCGGCTCCGGCGCCTGCTGCCGCACCGGCTCCGTCGGCGGCACCTTCGGCCACGCCTGCTGCTGCGCCGGCACCCTCACCCGCGGCGAGCGGCGGCGGTCTGCAGGAAGTCAAAGTGCCGGATATCGGCGACTACAAAGACATTCCCGTGATCGAAGTCGCGGTGAAGGTCGGCGATCGCGTCGAGAAAGAGCAGTCGCTGGTCACGCTCGAATCCGATAAGGCGACCATGGACGTGCCGAGCTCGGCCGCCGGCGTCGTCAAGGAAGTGAAGGTCAAGGTAGGCGATACCGTGTCGGAAGGCTCGGTGATCGTGGTCGTGGAAGCCGAAGGCGGCGCGGCCGCGGCTCCTGCTCCGGCTCCGAAGCAAGCGGTCGAGAAGCCGTCCGATGCGCCGGCTGCGCCGTCGCCGGCTCCGGCGGCTCCCTCGGCGCTCGCTCAGGCACCGGTGATTCCAGCTGGCGAAGGCGGTGCGCGGCACGCGAGTCATGCGTCGCCGTCCGTGCGTAAATTCGCGCGCGAGCTCGGTGTCGATGTGACGCAGGTGCAGGGCACGGGTCCGAAGAACCGTATCACGCAAGCCGACGTGACCGCCTTCATCAAGGGCGTCATGACCGGTCAGCGTGCTGCGCCGGCTGGTGCGGCTGCACCGGCGGCCGCGGGCGGTGGCGGCGAGTTGAACCTGCTGCCGTGGCCGAAGGTGGACTTCACGAAGTTCGGTCCGGTCGATCCGAAGCCGCTCTCGCGCATCAAGAAGATTTCGGGCGCGAATCTGCATCGCAACTGGGTCATGATTCCGCACGTCACGAATAACGACGAAGCGGATATCACCGAGCTCGAAGCATTGCGCGTGCAGTTGAACAAGGAAAACGAAAAGTCGGGTGTGAAGATCACCATGCTGGCTTTCGTGATCAAGGCTGTGGTGTCGGCTTTGAAGCAGTTCCCGACGTTCAATGCCAGCCTCGATGGCGATAACCTGGTGTTCAAGCAGTACTTCCATATCGGGTTCGCGGCTGATACGCCGAACGGTCTGGTCGTTCCTGTCATTCGCGATGCGGATAAGAAGGGTTTGATCGATATCGCCAAGGAAATGGCCGAGCTGTCGAAGGCTGCGCGTGACGGCAAGCTGAAGCCGGATCAGATGCAAGGCGGGTGCTTCTCGATTTCCTCTTTGGGTGGCATTGGTGGCACGAACTTCACGCCGATTATCAATGCGCCTGAAGTGGCCATTCTTGGTCTGTCGCGTGGTGCGATGAAGCCGGTTTGGGATGGTAAGCAGTTTGTGCCGCGTTTGATCCTGCCGCTTTCTTTGTCGTATGACCATCGTGTGATTGATGGTGCCGCGGCGGCCAGGTTCAATGCGTATCTTGGGGCGCTTCTTGCCGATTTCCGGCGTGTGATTCTTTGATCGTGTAGTTGCGTGGGCGCGGGTTCTTTCTGTTTCTGTTATCCGCGTCTCTTTGTGGAACCTGATTGCTTGTCGGTCTATTAGGGTCGCCCCTGTGCGGGGCGGCACCTACTTTTCTTTGTCTTCCAAAGAAAAGTAGGCAAAAGAAAGGCGCGTCCTTGGGCGGACAGCAAAGGATGATTCTGTTCGCCGCGTTGCCAGCTTGTAGGCTGCTTTCTTTCGGTTCTTCCTTCATCACGATCAATACGAGAAGGGGACACTAATGAGTCTCGTCGAAGTAAAAGTGCCGGATATCGGTGACTTCAAAGACGTCGATGTCATCGAAGTCAATATCAAAGCGGGCGATGTCATCGAGAACGAACAGGCTCTCATGACGCTCGAGTCCGATAAGGCCTCCATCGAAGTGCCGAGCGATGCCGCCGGCACAGTCAAGGAAGTTCGCGTCAAAGCCGGCGATAAAGTCTCGCAAGGCACGGTGATCGCGCTCGTCGAAACATCGGCGGACGCAGCGCCCGCGAAAGACGCGCCGAAGGCTCCAGCCAAGGAACCCGAGAAGGCGCCCGCTCAAGCGGACGCCAAACCGCAAGCCGCGCAAGCGGCGGCTCCGGCCAAGGCTGCCGCGCCTGCTCCGCAGGCGGGTAGCTTCTCCGGCAACGCGGATATCGAGTGCGACATGCTCGTGCTCGGTTCGGGTCCCGGCGGCTATTCGGCGGCGTTCCGGTCGGCCGACCTGGGTATGAAGACAGTGCTGGTCGAGCGTTACTCGACGCTCGGCGGCGTGTGTCTGAACGTCGGCTGTATTCCGTCGAAAGCGTTGTTGCACACGGCGCTCGTGATCGACGAGGCCGAAGCGCTCGGCTCGCACGGCATCACGTTCGGCAAGCCGCAAATCGATCTCGACAAGCTGCGCGACTTCAAGTCGGGCGTCGTCAAGAAGCTCACCGGCGGTCTCGCCGGCATGGCGAAAATGCGCAAGGTCGAAGTGGTCACGGGCACGGGCTCGTTCGTCGATCCGCATCATATGGAAGTGCAGGTCGAGGGCGGCAAGAAGGTCGTCAAGTTCAAGCAGGCGATCATCGCCGCGGGCTCGGAAGCGGTGAAGCTGCCGTTCATTCCGGAAGATCCGCGTGTGGTCGATTCGACCGGCGCGCTCGAACTGCGCCAGATTCCGCAACGCATGCTGGTGATCGGTGGCGGCATTATCGGCCTGGAAATGGCGACGGTGTATGCCACGCTCGGCGCGCAGATCGACGTGGTCGAAATGCTCGACGGTCTGATGGCCGGCGCGGACCGCGATCTGGTCAAGGTCTGGGAGAAGTACAACAGCAAGCGTTTCGCCAACGTCATGCTGAAGACGAAGACCACCGCAGCCGAAGCGAAAGACGACGGCATCTATGTGTCGTTCGAAGGCGAGAAGGCGCCGGCGGAAGCGCAGCGTTATGACCTGGTGCTGGTTGCCGTCGGCCGTTCGCCGAACGGCAAGAAGATCGGCGCGGACAAGGCCGGCGTCGCGGTGACGGATCGCGGCTTCATCGACGTGGACAAGCAGATGCGCACGAATGTGCCGCACATCTTCGCGATCGGCGATATCGTCGGTCAGCCGATGCTCGCGCATAAGGCCGTGCATGAAGCTCACGTCGCCGCCGAAGTCGCACACGGCGAGAAGGCGTACTTCGACGCGCTGCAGATTCCGTCGGTGGCTTACACCGATCCGGAAGTGGCGTGGGCCGGCAAGACGGAAGACCAGTTGAAGGCCGAGGGCATCAAGTACGGCAAGGCGGTGTTCCCGTGGGCCGCGTCGGGCCGCGCGATCGCCAACGGCCGCGACGAAGGCTTCACGAAGCTGCTGTTCGACGAGGAAACGCATCGCGTGATCGGCGGCGGGATTGTCGGTCTGAATGCGGGCGACCTGATCAGCGAAGTGTGTCTCGCGGTCGAGATGGGTGCGGACGCAACGGATATCGGTAAGACGATTCACCCGCATCCGACGCTCGGCGAATCGATCGGCATGGCCGCCGAGTTGTACGAAGGTGTCTGTACCGACCTGCCGCCGCAGAAAAAGAAGTAGCGCGATTCGGTCTGCCTGCACTCGTGCAGGCGGGCTCGATGAAGCAAAAAAACGGCGCGCCCTTTGCGGGGCGCGCCGTTTTTTCTTTGGGCAGCGGAGTAGGGCGGTTGCCGTCGGGACGACGGTCTCATCAACACATGCTGAACGATTCACGCGACGGCGAGAAAGCGTCGCATAAAAAAATCCCGGCCTTTCGCCGGGCAAACGATACGCTATTCAACGTATCGGAGCGTTCGGCCAGTTGACACCGTGTCAACGGCAACGGCACTACGCTGTTGCTTGCGGTAACGCCGGCACAGCGTTCAAGCTGTGCCGGCGTTGGGTGATGCTTGAAACTGAAACTTAGACTGCCTTCTTGGCCGAGCGCGATGCTTGTGCGGCGGCTTGCGAAGCTGCCTTCGATGCGGCCGTTGCAGCTGCATTGAAGTTGCTTTCAGCGATTTCGACAGCTTGCTTGGTGGCCTTGTGGACCGTGTCGTACGTGGTGTTGGCAGCCGTGATAGCCGACTTCAGGACGGCGACAGCGGTTTCCGAACCAGCCGGTGCATTCTTTGCGACGTTCTCGACGAGCGATTGGACCTTGCGGTTTTGCTCTTCGAATTGCGCTTCCGCGACGCGGGTGAATTCACCTTGCGTTGCCGAAACGATTTCGTACACATGACGGCCGTACGACAGCGCCTTTTCAGCCACCGGCTGTGCAAGGCTTGCTTGCAGTGCCAGCAATTCTTGCGCGTCCTTGACCGACAGGGCGCGTTGGGCATTTTCCTGGCTTTCCGCGAGCGTCGACTTCACGACTTGCAGGTTCAGCTCAACCAGCTTTTCGACGCCTTCAAATGCTTTGGTCGTCAGGCCGAACAACGTTTCAAAGTTGGCTTTCTGGGCTGCGGCGAATTGCTCAGGGGTCAGCAGAGTCATGGTTTACGCTCCTGGATTGCGGTCTGTCTGTGCGGACCGCATTGGTGAATGGTGAGATACATTGGTGCATCCCGCCGGACCGCGATGAATTGTGCATCGCAGCAATGATTGCTATTTTAGGATGGCTGCAAGGAATGTCAAGTGCTTTTTGTGCGTCGCACAATATTAAGAAACTACTGATAAAACATAGCGTTATGCGATCGGCATGACATCTTCATGACGCAGGTCAACTTAATCGCCGCACCGCACTGGTGCTCAATCATGCTGTATTTATTACGAAATGGTAAGGTCTATCTGACCGGCGGGTGCATGCCAACGCGGGGCGGCTAACAGCCGGCACTTGTTAAAAAAGCTCTCGATGGCCGTTCCGGTGTAAACCGAAAAGTGTCACGGAACGTTAATGCTAGATGCTGGTCGAATGCGCGTTGGCGGTCTGCAGCAGGCGTTTAACAACCGCGCTGTTCGACTCCGGCCCGGTTGGTCCGGCGGTTTTTGACCGCACGTGCTCTACCGTATTTCCCCTGATCAAGGTTGCCTCGAAATTGCCGTTATGCTGGAAGAATCACCTCGATTGCGGCATAGGGCGGCAGCGGCGAGGCGTAACGCGCCGGCGATCGTTTTTTTCGATCGATGCGCGGCACTTATTCGTGTTTTTGCGATCGGAGCTTACAAGCCGGTTTAAGGAGCGCGTATAAGTGCTTCAAATTGCTAATTTTTCGTTGTTTTACTACACTTGCGGAAACCTCTCGCCGCTCCCTACCGAACACCCATGAAAACCGACATGTTTTCGTCGCTAAAAGTGATCCACGGCGCGGCCCGCAGCACCGCGCTGTCGGTGGCCGTCTCCATGGTCATCGCAGCGGCGTTTGCCACGCCCGTGAGCGCTTTTGCCGCCACGCCCGCTGCAACTGCAAAAACTTCCAAACACGCCAAAGCGGCCAAAAAGCCGGCTGCCGAGTCTGATACCAAGACCAAGGTGTCGAGCAAGGCCTCGAAAGCGAACAAAGGCGCGGCTGCAAAGACCGTAGCCGCCGCTGACGACGACGCGCCGCGCGCGGGCGTCAAGCGCAAGCGCGTCACGTACACGTCGAACGGCCGTCATCACTCGGTGGTGCGCCGCATCGCGTACGAACCGCGTCAACCGAGCGTCGGTCAGGCTTTCGGTCTGCACGAAACGCCGGACGCTCTCATGCTGCGCTCGAGCGTCGCCTACGTGATCGATCAGAACTCGGGCGAATCGCTGTTCGACAAGAACTCGCGCGCCGTGGTGCCGATCGCGTCGATCACCAAGCTGATGACCGCAATGGTGGTGCTGGACTCGAAAGAGGCCATGACCGACCAGATCGAAGTCACGGACGAAGACCGGGATTACGAAAAGAACACCGGCTCGCGTTTGTCGGTGGGCTCGGTGCTGTCGCGTGAAGATATGCTGCACATCGCGCTGATGGCGTCGGAAAATCGCGCGGCCGCGGCGCTGTCGCGCTATTTCCCGGGCGGCCGTCCGGCATTTCTCGCGGCTATGAACGCGAAGGCCAGGCAACTTGGCATGACCGACACGCACTTTGAAAACCCCACGGGCTTGACGAGCCAGAACGTGTCGAGCGCACGCGATCTCGTGAAGATGGTCAACGCGGCGTACCAGTATCCGTTGATCCGCAAGTTCTCGACCGATCACAGCTACGAGGTGTACACCGGCAAGCGCTCGCTCGCGTACAACAGCACGAATGCGCTGGTGCGCAATCCGACGTGGGACATTGGTCTGCAGAAGACCGGCTTCATCAACGAAGCGGGTGAGTGCCTCGTGATGCAGGCGACTATTCACGGCCGCCCGATGATCATGGTGCTGCTCGACTCGTCGGGTAAATACTCGCGTTTCGCCGACGCCACACGTCTGCGCACGTGGTTGGATAACGGCGGCGGCGAGCCGCGCATTACCAGCGCGGACGCCGGCGGTCCGGGTACCTGAAGCGTTTGTTCAGTGGCCGGCTTCCGACCGGCCGCATGAAAGCAAAAAGCCTCGCATTTTTTGCGAGGCTTTTTGTTTTGAGCGGAAGAGGCGAAGTGCCGGCTTACGCGTGATGGCTATGCGAATGGTCTTGCGAGGGTTGCGGCCGGTAGCCGAGCGACTCCGAGATCATCAACGCGGTCTGGCTAAGCTGGCCAATCCAGGCGTCTTGCAGGCGATCCGCCGGCGCCGACAGCGATAGACCGGCGACCAGCTTGCCAGTGTCGTCGTAAATGCCGGCGGCGATGCAGCGCACGCCTAGTTCCAGTTCTTCGTTGTCTCGCGCGCACGCCTGCTGGCGCACGTGCGACAACTCGCGCTCCAGTTTGGTCAGGTCGGTGATGCTGTTCTGCGTGTGGCCCGACAAACCAGTGCGGGTGGCGTAGGCTCGCACGCGGGTGGATTCGTCGGCGGCGAGGAATAGCTTGCCCACCGAGGTCAGATGCAACGGCGCCCGTCCGCCAATCGCCCGCACCACTTGCATGCCGGATCGCTCGGAATACGCGCGCTCGATATAGACGATCTCGTCGCCCTGACGCACCGACAGATTCACCGTCTGGCCCGTCTGACGATGCAATTCGCGCATCGGCGTGAGCGCCGCGTCGCGCACCGACAGGCGCGCCTTCACCAGATTGCCCAGTTCGAGCAGGCGCATGCCGAGACGGTAAGTGCCGGGATCCGACCGGTCGACCAGCCGGCACATCACCATATCGTTCAGGATGCGGTGCGCGGTGGACGGATGCAGCTCCGTGCGGATGGCGAGTTCTTTCAGGCTGACCGGGTCGCTATGCGCAGCGAGTGCGTCGAGCAAGCGCATCATGCGTTCGATCACCTGGATCGAAGTTTTGGGATCCGGGTTCGTATCGCTCATGGGAGGAATCGGTTGACGCGTCAAACAGCGGAAATTGATTGTATCCCGTATTGTGAAAAGATGGAAAGCGGTTGGAACGCCTATTCCAAATCAGGCCGCTTTCGTCGTATGCCTTCCGGCCGTTGGTATTGTGCGGCAAACAGCGGATAATCAGGCACGTTTTCCCGAAGGAGGGCTCATGCGAGTCGGATTGTTCGTTACCTGCCTGATCGACCTGATGCGTCCCGAGATCGGTTTTTCGGTCATCAAGTTGATCGAAGGCGCCGGATTCGAGGTGATGGTGCCGCCCGCGCAAACCTGTTGCGGGCAACCGGCGTACAACTCGGGGGAGCGGCGCATCGCGCGCGATCTGGCCGAGAAGACCCTGCGCGAGTTCGAGCAGTTCGATTACGTCGTGGTCCCGTCCGGTTCGTGCGGTGGCATGATCCGCGCGCATTACGGCGACCTCTTCGCCGACGACCCCGAACTGATGAACCGCTTCGGCCGGCTGCGCGCCAAGGTGTTCGAGCTGACCGATTTCCTTGTCAACGTGGCCAAGGTGCAATTGCAGCCGGGCGAGTTCGCGGGACAGGTCACGTATCACGACTCCTGCTCCGGGCTGCGTGAGCTCGGCGTGAAGGCGCAGCCGCGCGCCTTGCTGGCGCAGGTCGGCGTGACGGTGAACGAGATGAAGGATTGCGAGCATTGTTGCGGCTTCGGCGGCACGTTCGCGGTCAAGTACGGCGATATCTCCACGGCGATCGTCGACGAAAAGTGCGCGAATATTCGGGCGAGCGGCACTGGCACGGTGGTGCTGGGCGACCTCGGCTGCATGCTGAATATTGAAGGCCGTCTGCGGCGCACCGGCGACGCCACCACGCGCGTGCTGCACATCGCGCAGGTGCTGGCCGGCGACGTATAACGCGGGCGGCTACACGTGCACCGTCTTCATCCAGATATGCGCGCTTGACTCGCGTCCGCTCGCGCTTCGTTCGTATTGCCTGATTACGCCCAAGGCCGCCATGCAAGTCCAATCGATGCAATTCAAGGCACGCGCCGGTCAGAAACTCGCCGACCAGCGTCTGCAGCAGAATCTCACCAAGCTATCGACCAAGTTCGTGTCGGCCCGCGCCACGGCCATGACCGCGATCGATTTCCCCGCCACGCGCGCCGCGCTGAAGGAGCGTCGCAATCGCGCGCTGGGAAATCTCGACGTGTGGCTGGAAAGCTTCGAGCGCGAAGCGGCCCGGCGCGGCGTGACGGTGCTGTTCGCGGAGACGACCCAGGAGGCCGCGCGGCTGGTCGGCGACATTGCGCGCCGGCACGAGGTGAAGAAGGTGATCAAGACCAAGTCGATGGTCACCGAAGAAATGCGCCTGAATGAAGTGCTCGGGCAGATGGGCGTGCAATCCATCGAAACCGATCTGGGCGAGTACATTCTGCAGATCAACGATAACGAGCCGCCCAGCCACATCATCGCGCCGGTCGTCCATAAAGATAAGGACGAGATCGCCGACCTGTTTGCGAAGACTCACAACCGGCCACGCCTGACCGAAATCACTGACATGACGCGCGAAGCCCGCGAGATGCTGCGTCCGCATTTCATGACCGCTGACATGGGCGTGACAGGCGGCAATTTCGTGGTGGCGGAAACGGGCTCGGTCGTGCTGGTCACGAACGAGGGCAACGAGGGCATGTGCACCGTGATGCCACGCGTGCATGTGGCGGTGACGGGCATCGAGAAAGTGCTGCCAACACTCGAAGATCTGGCTACGGCGATGCGTCTCCTGCCGCGCTCGGCGACCGGGCAGACCACCTCGAACTATTTTTCCCTGTTGACGGGGCCGCGCGGCGAGGGCGACCAGGACGGTCCCGAGCATATGTACGTGGTGCTTGTCGACGGCGGGCGCACGGGGCTGATCGGCGGCGACTTCCAGGACATGCTGAGGTGCATCCGCTGCGGCGCGTGCATGAACCATTGCCCGGTGTATCAGAAGGTGGGCGGGCATGCTTACGGCTGGGTGTATCCCGGCCCGATGGGTTCAGTGTTGACGCCGAGCTATGTCGGCATCGACAAAGCGCTGGATTTGCCCCAGGCCGCGACCTTGTGCGGCGAGTGCAATAGCGTGTGCCCGGTGGGCATTCCGCTATCCGACCTGTTGCGAAAGCTTCGCGAGAAGCAGGTGGAGCGGCGTCTGCGGCCGTGGAAAGAGCGCATGGGACTCGCCGTGTGGGGTTTTCTGGCGCTGCATCCGGACGCTTACGCGCTTTTCACCAAGCTGGCTGTGCGTGTGCTGGAACGCATGGGCGGGAGAAACCGGTCGATCGCCAAGCTGCCGCTGGGCGGCGCGGGCTGGACCAATACGCGGGATATGCCCGCTCCGGTCGGCCGAACGTTCAGGGAGTTGTACGCGGCGCAGCGCAGTCATATTGGCTGAGTAAGCGTTGATGGGCCGACATTGCTGTCGTCTGTTTCTATTCGCTCGGCATTAGGCGAGCCGGTGGTTCCGGTATCGCGCTGTCTCGTCTCGCGTCGAAGCGCAATGCCGTCTATGTGATATCGCCGGGGCCACCCGCATGTTGTCGCCGCAAAAATCAGAGCGCGGTGCGCCTGCGCATCAGCGCATGCGTACCGCGCGACAACCAAGCGGTTCGTCCAGATCAGTGGTCCGTCATCTGGCCCGACTGGCGACCCGGCACCCCTCGCACGGGTGCGCCGTTATTGCCGTTGCCGTGACCGCCTCCGCCACCGGCCTGCTGCTGCGGGGGGGGCGGTGGCGGCGGGCTGCCCGCCCCCGGTCGAGGCGCATTCGATCCGCTCGGTCCGCGCGGGCCACCGACAGCACCCTGCGGCGGCGGTCCGCCGTGTGATCCGCCGTTCGGCTGACCGTGCCAGCCGCCGTTGTCGCCGTGATTGCCGTTGTTTCCATAATTGCCGTTGTTCGGCCGACCCCGGTCGGGATAACCGCCGTAGCCGGGTCCCGGTCCGTAATAGCGGCCCGGCCCGTTGTTGTAGTAGCCGGGGCCGTAGTAGTCGCTATAGCCGATGTATACGTTGGTTTGCGGCACGACCGGCACACCGGGGGCGTAGCCATCGTAATTGTCATAGCCGCTATAGCCGCCGCCGTAGCCATTGCTATACATGGGCGTGCCGTCCGGATAGACCGCGCAGCCGCCCAGCAGGGTGGTGACAGCGAGGCAGGCGAGTGGTGCAAAACCAAAGCGTTTCATGTGATCGACCGATGCGGGATTTTGTTTCTGTAAGACCGCTATTATCGCCATCCGTCGCAAGAGCTTTGTATGTGTTTGTAAGGATTTATTTTCTGTGCCATGACCCGTGTGGAACGTCGTGCGCACCGAAACGTGAATTCACTGTTCCATCCAGAGCAACGCTCTATGTCGCGCCAGTGGGTTTTTCCCGATTGTGAATTTCTATAAGATTTCGACTGGGCATAGTGGTTAACGAACTCAACTGCCCCAATCGGAAGAATCGACATCATGAAAAAGACAATATCGGTGTACTGGCCCCTCGCCATCGTTTTGCCGCTTGCTGCGGCTGCTTATCTGCATATTTGTGGCAACGCCGCGTCGCGCGTCCCGCAAGCTCCGCTCGCCGCCGACCAGCTGACGGCCGAACTCGCGCGTGCCGTTTCGTACGGAATGATCGACGACGCCTCGACGTTGCCGGCCAAACCGATGCGCGCCGCCACGGCGATGCCGGTGGCGGAAGCGTCGTAAGCACGGGGTCGAGCGTGACCACAATCGGCCGTTGTACCCACTGCCACGCTGGCGACAGCCGCGCCCCGGCTCCCGGCGAGATTCCGGCCAGCTTTGTATAATCGCGGCAACATTTATTAACAGTCTGCCTGCGGGCCTCACGCGCCCGAAAAAGCCCTCGATGAAAACCGTATCCATCTGCTTTGTCTGCCTCGGGAACATCTGTCGTTCGCCGACCGCGGAAGGTGTGATGCGTCATCTGGTCGGCGAGGCGAAGCTCGCGGAACGCATTGTGATCGACTCCGCTGGAACGGGTGACTGGCACATCGGCGAGCCGCCGGACGAGCGCGCGCAGCAGGCGGCCGGCCGGCGCGGCTATGAGCTCGCCGACTTGCGCGGCCGTCAGATCGCCGCGGCGGATTTCGACCGCTTCGATCTGCTGATCGCCATGGACGACAAAAATATCGTCGCGTTGCGTCAGATATGCCCGCCGCAGCAACGCGACAAGATTCGTCTGCTGATGGAATTTGTGCCCGAAGGGGACGCCCGCTGGAGCGGCGCCCGCGAAGTCGTCGATCCGTATTTCGGCGGCGTGGAAGGTTTCGAGCAAGTGCTGGATCAATGTGAAGTTGCCTGCCGCGGCCTCATCGCGGCGCTGCGTCCCCAATTGCTTCCATAGAGTTCGGCGAGAGCGCGCGCCGGGCTTATTCAGCAATTAAGCAAATGACCCAAATCGCGGTAGGGATACTTGACTAAATCGCTCATGTATTTATACTTGACAAAACTTGTCGAGAATTGCGGTTCCCACACCATATGAGACTCACCACGAAAGGCCGTTTCGCCGTCACGGCGATGATTGACCTGGCACTGCGCCAGGAGCAGGGCCCGGTGACGCTTGCGGGTATCAGCCAGCGCCAACACATCTCCCTGTCGTACCTCGAGCAGTTGTTTGGCAAGCTGCGTCGTCATGAAATCGTCGAGTCCGTGCGCGGACCGGGCGGCGGCTACAATCTGGCCCGCCGCGCTGAAGACGTGACGGTGGCCGACATCATCATCGCGGTCGACGAGCCGCTCGACGCCACCCAATGCGGCGGCAAGGGCTCGTGCGAGGGCACCAAACAGCACGACGGCCACTGCATGACGCACGAGCTGTGGTCCACGCTGAACCAGAAAATGGTCGAGTACCTCGATTCGGTGTCCCTGAAGGATCTGGTCGATCAGCAGCGCTCGCGGGAAGGCGCGCCGGCCGTGATACGCGACAGGCGCAACGAAGCGCCGGCGGTCGAACCCGTCCGCGTGGCGCCGAAAGGGCCAAATTCAGTTTTCAACATGGCCGGTTCCTAGGCGCGGTATCGAGCAGTCACCGCAGCCTGATAAGAAACCCAGAAGCCAGAGCACATGACGTCCCCGGAGCAATTGATGAATAACGACACTCTCCATCTGCCCATCTACATGGACTACAGCGCGACGACGCCGATCGATCCGCGCGTGGTGGACAAGATGATTCCGTATCTGCGCGAGCAGTTCGGCAATCCCGCATCGCGCAGCCACTCGTATGGCTGGGCGGCGGAGCGCGCAGTCGAAGAAGCGCGTGAGAATGTCGCCGCGCTGGTGAACGCCGATCCGCGCGAAATCATCTGGACCTCGGGTGCCACGGAGTCGGACAACCTGGCCATCAAGGGCGCCGCGCACTTCTACAAGAGCAAGGGCAAGCACATCGTCACGGTGAAGACCGAGCACAAGGCCGTGCTCGACACCTGCCGTGAACTCGAGCGCGAAGGCTTCGAAGTCACGTATCTGGACGTCAAGGACGACGGCCTGATCGACCTTGAAAAATTCAAGGCGGCACTGCGCCCGGACACGATTCTGGTGTCGGTCATGTCGGTGAACAACGAGATCGGCGTGATCCAGGACATCGAGGCGATCGGCGAGATCACGCGTGAAAAGGGCATCATTTTCCACGTCGACGCGGCGCAAGCCACCGGCAAGATCGAAATCGACCTGCAAAAGCTGAAGGTCGACCTGATGTCGTTCTCGGCGCACAAGACCTACGGTCCGAAGGGCATCGGCGCGCTGTACGTGCGTCGCAAGCCGCGTATCCGTATCGAAGCGCAGATGCACGGCGGCGGTCACGAGCGCGGCATGCGTTCGGGCACACTGGCCACGCATCAGATCGTCGGCATGGGCGAAGCGTTCCGTCTCGCGCGCGAAGAAATGGCGACGGAGAACGAACGCATCCGCATGCTGCGCGATCGTCTGCTGCGCGGCCTGTCGCAAATGGAAGAAGTGTATGTGAACGGCGACATGGAAAAGCGTGTGCCGCACAACCTGAATATCAGCTTCAATTTCGTCGAAGGCGAATCGCTGATCATGGCGGTCAAGGATGTAGCGGTGTCGTCGGGCTCGGCCTGTACGTCGGCTTCGCTGGAACCGTCGTATGTGTTGCGCGCGCTCGGCCGTAACGACGAGCTGGCGCATAGCTCGATCCGCTTCACGGTGGGCCGCTTCACGACCGAACAGGACGTCGACTACGTGATCAACCTGCTGAAGACCAAGATTTCGAAGCTGCGCGATTTGTCGCCGCTGTGGGAAATGCATAAGGACGGGATCGATATTTCGACCATCCAGTGGGCAGCGCACTGACGCGCCGTTTGGACAACGTCGAATTTATCGAATTGCTAACTGCACGAATTGCAGGTTGAAACGAATCAAGGAGTGTCATCATGGCTTATAGCGACAAGGTTCTGGACCACTACGAAAACCCGCGCAACGTCGGTTCCTTCGCGAAAGACGACGATGCAGTCGGCACCGGCATGGTCGGCGCACCGGCGTGCGGCGACGTGATGAAGCTGCAGATCCGCGTGGGCGCGGACGGCATCATCGAAGACGCGAAGTTCAAGACGTATGGCTGCGGTTCGGCGATTGCATCGAGCTCGCTCGTCACCGAATGGGTGAAGGGCAAGACACTCGATCAAGCCATGTCGATCAAGAACACGCAGATCGCCGAAGAACTGGCGCTGCCGCCGGTGAAGATCCACTGCTCGATCCTCGCGGAAGACGCGATCAAGGCAGCGGTCGCCGACTACAAGCAACGCCACGGTGAAGCGGTCGTCGCGGACGAAAAGCAGCACGCTTGATCAAGCGGCGGTTGCGGCGCGGTTTCAGGTAAATCGAAACGGACGACGGCGCGAATTAACGCCAGCCGTCCGGCACGAACGATATTTGACGCAGGCAGGGTAGCAGCGCGTGAGCAGGTAGAGGTATGACCGGCACGCACTGCGCAATGAGAAACGCTATGGCAATTACGTTGACCGAAAAGGCAGCACAGCACGTCCAGAAGTATCTGACCCGGCGCGGTAAAGGCGTCGGCTTGCGCGTCGGCGTGCGTACAACAGGTTGCTCCGGCTTGGCTTACAAGCTCGAGTACGTGGATGAACTCGCGCCCGAAGACGAAGTGTTCGATTGCAACGGCGTGAAGATCATTGTCGACCCGAAGAGCCTCGCTTATATCGACGGCACCGAACTCGACTTCGCACGCGAAGGGTTGAACGAAGGCTTCAAGTTCAACAACCCGAACGTGAAGGACGAATGCGGTTGCGGCGAATCATTCCGCGTGTAAATCGGGACATTCCGCGTGCAGCGGATCAAAGGCGGCGCGTGCCGCCTTTTTAATTTGATCCGCGAATTCGCCTGTGCCGGTGCTGCATGTACCGCCGCTCATTCGTCGCAAGACCGCGCTTTTAGACTGCACTCCGGTGCGCTTTCCTGAACGGACTTCTTTTATCCGATGGCCTCGCTGAACGACAGCCACTTCGACCTGTTCGATCTGCCGGCGCAGTTCGCGCTCGACGCATCCGCGCTCGATCACGCCTACCGCACGGTCCAGGCTCAAGTGCATCCGGACCGCTTCGCGGCGGCCGGCGACGCGCAGAAGCGCATTGCGATGCAATGGGCGACGCGGACCAACGAGGCGTATCAGACGCTGCGCGATCCGCTGAAGCGCGCCACCTATCTGTTGCATCTGCGTGGCATCGACGTGGGCGCGGAGAATAATACGGCGATGGAGCCGGCGTTTCTCATGCAGCAGATGGAATGGCGCGAAGGCATCGAAGACGCGGCCGCGGCAAAGAACATCGACGCGCTAGACGCCTTGCTCACCGAACTGCGCGACGAAGAACGCATGCGTTTCGACAAGCTCGGCGCGCTGCTCGATAGCGGCGCGAATCAGGCGGCCGGCGAGGCAGTGCGGCAGTTGATGTTCATCGAGCGGGTGGCGTCGGAAATCGGCACGCAGATCGAGCGGCTCGAGAACTAGCGGGCGCGCCACGAACGCGGCGATGGCCGCCAGAAGAGCCGTAGCAATTCATCCAGCAACGCGAAAATTCAGGACGGGGCCGAGCGGCCCCGAGAAGATCCAGATGGCCCTACTGCAAATCTCCGAACCCGGCATGGCGCCGGCGCCCCACCAGCGGCGTCTGGCGGTCGGTATCGATCTCGGCACCACCAATTCTCTCGTCGCCGCCGTGCGCAGCGGCGTGCCCGACGTGCTGCCCGACGCCGACGGCCATGCGCTGCTGCCGTCGGTGGTGCGCTACCTCGAAAAAGGCGGCCGACGTATCGGCCGCACGGCCAAGGCTGAGGCGGCGAGCGATCCGCGCAACACGATCGTCTCGGTCAAGCGTTTCATGGGGCGCGGCAAGGCGGAAGTGGAGGGCGCCGAAAACGCGCCGTACGATTTCATCGACGCACCCGGCATGGTGCAGATCCGCACCGTCGACGGCGTGAAGAGCCCGGTCGAAGTGTCGGCCGAAATTCTCGCGACGCTGCGTCAGCGCGCCGAAGACACGCTCGGCGACGAACTGGTCGGCGCGGTCATCACGGTGCCGGCTTACTTCGACGAAGCCCAGCGGCAGGCGACCAAAGACGCAGCGCGTCTGGCCGGCCTGAATGTGCTGCGTCTCCTGAACGAACCGACCGCAGCCGCGATTGCCTACGGCCTCGATAACGGTTCCGAGGGTCTGTATGCCGTGTACGACCTCGGCGGCGGCACCTTCGACCTGTCGATTCTGAAGCTCACCAAAGGCGTTTTCGAAGTACTCGCGGCCGGCGGTGATTCCGCGCTCGGCGGCGACGATTTCGATCACGCGCTGTATCGCCATGTGCTGGAGCAAGCGGGCATCGCGCCGCAAACGCTCGCACCGGAAGATGTACGCCTGCTGTTGGACAGCGTCCGCGAGGCCAAGGAGGCCTTGTCCGACGCGCCGAGTGCGAAGCTACAGACCACGCTTTCGAACGGCGCTCAGCTCGATCTGACGATCGACGAAGCCACTTTGGAAGCCATCACACAGGCGCTGGTGCAGCGCACGCTGGGCCCGACGAAAAAAGCTTTGCGCGACGCCAAAGTCACGACCAAGGAAATCAAGGGCGTGGTGCTGGTCGGCGGCGCGACGCGCATGCCCGTGATTCGCCGCGCGGTCGAGGCGTTTTTCGGCCAGCCGCCGCTGATCAATCTCGACCCCGATCAGGTGGTCGCGCTGGGCGCCGCGATTCAGGCCGATCTGCTCGCGGGCAACCGCGGTGCGGACGGCGACGAGTGGCTGCTGCTCGACGTGATTCCGCTTTCGCTCGGCGTCGAGACGATGGGCGGTTTGACCGAAAAGATCATCCCGCGCAATTCGACGATTCCGGTCGCGCGAGCGCAGGATTTCACCACCTTCAAGGACGGCCAGACGGCCATGGCGATCCACGTCGTGCAAGGCGAGCGCGAGCTCGTCAGCGATTGCCGCTCGCTCGCGCGCTTCGAGCTGCGCGGCATTCCGCCGATGGCTGCCGGCGCGGCACGCATTCGCGTGACCTATCAGGTGGACGCGGACGGCCTGCTGTCCGTGTTCGCACGCGAGCAGGGCTCGGGCGTGGAAGCGTCGGTGGTGGTCAAGCCATCTTACGGTCTCGCCGATGACGACATCGCCCGCATGCTCGAAGACAGTTTCTCGACCGCTGAAGTCGACATGCGCGCGCGTGCGCTGCGCGAAGCGCAGGTCGAAGCGCGCCGTCTCCTGGAAGCCACCGACGCCGCCCTGGCCGCCGACGCCGAACTGCTCGACGACAGCGAGCGCGCCGAACTCGACAAGCTCCTCGATGCGTTGCGCAACGTCGCGCAAAGCGACGACGTCGACACGATCGAAGCCGCCACCAAAACGCTCGCCGAAGGCACCGACGAATTCGCCGCCCGCCGGATGAACAAGGGCATTCGCCGCGCGCTCGCCGGCCGCAAGCTCGACGAGATCTGAGCCTGCGCTAGCGGCAGGCGGCCATGACTTGCAAGAGGCCGCCGCAAAAAACCGAATCGCGCCGCGTGGACTTAAAAAGTCCGCGCGGCGCCAGTAAAATGGTACGGAGCCTGTTTGCGGCCGCCGTGCCGCAGACCCAAACGGAAAATGTATGCCTCAAATCGTTGTGCTGCCTCACGTCGAACTGTGCCCGGAAGGCGCGGTGATCGATGCCGTGCCCGGCAAGAGCATCTGCGACAGCCTGCTCGAACACGGCATTGAAATCGAGCACGCGTGCGAGAAGTCGTGCGCCTGCACGACCTGTCACGTGATCGTGCGTGAGGGTTTCGCCGCCTTGACGCCGTCGGAGGAAGACGAGGACGATCTGTTGGACAAGGCGTGGGGGCTCGAACCGGCCTCGCGCTTGTCGTGCCAGGCCTTGGTGCCGGCTGAGCAGGATCTGGTTGTCGAAATCCCTCGCTACTCGATCAATCACGCGAAGGAAAATCACTAACAGGAGGATGCAGCCATGAAGTGGACCGATACGCAAGACATCGCGATGGCCCTGACTGACAAGCACCAGGACATCGATCCGCAACAGGTGCGCTTCACCGACTTGCACCGTTGGGTCACCGAGCTGGAAGGATTCGACGACGATCCTAACCGGTCGAACGAAAAGATCCTCGAGGCGATTCAGGCTGCATGGATTGAAGACGCGGATTACTGAGCGTCATTGAATTTTCCGGCACCGGTCAGCGATTTGATTGCGCTTTCGGTTGCGGCAAAGAAAAAGGCGATTCCATTTGGAATCGCCTTTTTTGCGTCTGGCGGAAAGTCTACCTGCGTGCGGTTAGCTCGCCACGAGCGTTCCGTTCTGAACCCTTACGCGCTGACCTTGCTGGAACGGCGGCGCTTCATGGTACGTGAAGTAACGCGTCTTGCCGTTTTCCATCCGCACGCGCACCGAATACGACGTGGTGCTGCGGATATGTTTTTCGACCGAGTTGCCGGCAAGGCCGCCGCCGAGCGCACCGAGAACCGTCATCGCGGTGCGGCCGTTGCCGCTGCCGAACTGATTGCCGACCACGCCGCCAGCCACTGCGCCGCCGACCGCGCCGATGCCGGTGCCATGACCTTCCTGACGCACCGCCGAGATGGCCTCGACCGTGCCGCAAGTCGAGCAGTATGCGGGTTGCGGCGGCGGCTGCTGTGCATAGTTAGGTGCTGCCTGCGCCTGTTGCTGCTGGGCGTAGTGCGGGTGCTGTGCGGGGGCCGGCGCCCGGGTGGGCGCGGGTTGCGGCTGTTGCGCGGCCTGCTGCGTCGCCGGATTCGCGGGCGCCGCCGAATCCACTACGCCCGGTGGCGTGGTCTGGGTGGCGACCTGCGCCGTTTGCGTCTGATCGCTTTGCGCGCCGGTGCCGGACGCCTTCGAAAACACGCCAGTGACAGCCGCCGTGGCGGCGAGGCTGGCGATGATCACCGCGCCGGCAGCGGTCGCGACGAGCGGGTGAATCCGGCGTTGTGGCGCGGGTTGCGCGGATTGAGTGGTCGGTTGCGTGTTCGGATTGTCCATTTTTGGCCTCCGTCTTCAACAGAGTCGACTTTTAGTAAGACAAAGTGTCGGATAAATCGATTCCGCGAGGGTTTCAATTTGTAACGATTTCCAGGCAATCATCGCGCCGGCGCCGCATCAAAGCCGTGTGACGCGGCGGGGCGCCGCTTCCGGCCAGCGAGAGCGCGATGAACGTCGGCAGTCGTATCATCGCACGGCCTGCAGTTTTTACCGCTGGTTACAAACCGTTGGGCGGCCGCGGGACACAGCAGGCAGCAAGAAAAACGCCCGGCATGGAGCCGGGCGTGTGCATATGCCTTGAACAACGCAAGTCTCAGTCTTCGCGGCGCAGATGCGGAAACAGAATGACGTCGCGGATGCTCGGGCTGTCCGTCAGCATCATGACCAGACGGTCGATGCCGATGCCGCAACCGCCGGCCGGCGGCATGCCGTATTCGAGCGCGCGGATGTAGTCCGCGTCGTAGAACATGGCTTCTTCGTCGCCGGCCTCTTTCTGGTCGACCTGCTTCTTGAAGCGCGCGGCCTGGTCTTCCGGATCGTTCAGCTCCGAGAAGCCGTTGGCGATCTCGCGGCCCGTGATGAACAGCTCGAAACGCTCGGTGATGCCCGGCTGCGCGTCCGACGCGCGCGCGAGCGGCGACACTTCGACCGGGTAGTCGATGATGTATGTCGGCTCCCACAATTGCGACTCGGCGGTTTCCTCGAACAGCGCCAGTTGCAGCGAACCGACGCCCGCGTTCAGGAACTGCGGCTGCGACGCATCCACGCCGAACTTCTTCAGCTCGGTGCGAAGGAACGCGCTGTCCGCCAGCTGCTCGTTCGTGTATTGCGGCGCGTACTTCTGGATCGCCTGCGTGATCGTGAGTCGATGGAACGGCTTGGCCAGATCGAGCTCGCGGCCCTGATACGTGATCGTGGCGGTGCCGAGCGAGTCGATGGCCGCCTGACGGATCAGCTGCTCGACGAAATCCATCAACCACTTGTAATCCGTGTACGCCGCGTAGAACTCGATCATCGTGAATTCCGGATTGTGGCGCACGGACACGCCCTCATTGCGGAAGTTACGGTTGATCTCGAACACGCGCTCGAAGCCGCCGACCACCAGACGCTTCAGATACAGCTCCGGCGCGATACGCAGGAACATCTGCATGTCGAGCGCGTTGTGGTGCGTGGTGAACGGCTTGGCCGCCGCGCCGCCCGGAATCGGGTGCAGCATCGGCGTTTCGACTTCCATGAAATCGGCCTTCGCCATGAAATTGCGGATCGACGAAATCGCCTTGGTGCGCGCGACGAAAGTCTTGCGCGTTTCCGGCGTGACGATCAGATCGACATAGCGCTGCCGATACTTCATTTCCTGGTCGGCGAGACCGTGGAACTTGTCCGGCAGCGGACGCAGCGACTTCGACAGCAGACGCAGTTCCGTGCAGCGCACCGAGAGTTCGCCCTTGTTGGTGCGGAACAGCACGCCGCGCGCCGCGACGATATCGCCCATGTCCCACTTCTTGAAGGCGTCGTACGTTTCCTGGCCGACGTCGGCGGGCGTGATGAAGAACTGGATCTGACCGGAACCGTCGCGCACGGTCGCAAAGCTTGCCTTGCCCATCACGCGCTTGAGCATCATGCGGCCGGCGATCGCGACTTCGAGCGGATTCGCTTCTAGCGCTTCCTTGTCGGAGTGTTCGAACTGCGATTGCAGATCTTCGGCGTGATGCGAGGGACGGAAATCGTTCGGATAGGCGACGCCTTGCTCACGCAGTTCGCGCAGCTTTTCGCGGCGCTCGGTCATGATCTTGTTGTCGTCCACCTCGGGCACGACATTGGGCTGGGTCGGTTCGGTCATGGTGATCTGATATTCGGTGGCCCGCAGGGGCGTGGCGCATGCGGGTGGCCAGTCAGTAAAAAACCTCAGGCGGTGTAAGGAAACAGCGAGAACAGCGAAGCAGCGATGAACCAGAGGCGAAGCCGCGGCGCGGCCTTGCACGCCGCGCCGGTTACGTTACGCTTAGACGCCCTGTTTCAGGCTGGCGCTGATGAACGGATCGAGGTCGCCGTCGAGCACGCTCTTGGTATTGCTGATTTCGACGTTGGTGCGCAAATCCTTGATACGGCTGTTGTCCAGCACGTACGAGCGGATCTGATGACCCCAGCCCACATCGGTCTTGCCGGCTTCGAGCTTGTCCTGCTCTTCCTGACGCTTGCGGATTTCCGCTTCGTACAGGCGCGATTTCAGCATGGCCATGGCTTCGGCGCGGTTGCGGTGCTGCGAACGGTCGTTCTGGCACTGCACGACGATGCCCGACGGTATGTGCGTGATACGCACCGCGGAGTCGGTCTTGTTGATGTGCTGACCGCCCGCGCCGGACGCGCGGTACGTGTCGATACGCAGATCGGCCGGGTTGATGTCGACTTCGATCGAGTCGTCGATTTCCGGGTACACGAACACCGACGAGAACGACGTATGACGGCCGCCCGACGAGTCGAACGGCGACTTGCGCACGAGGCGGTGCACGCCGGTTTCGGTGCGCAGGAAGCCGTACGCGTATTCGCCTTCGATCTTGATGGTGGCGTTCTTGATGCCGGCAACGTCGCCGTCGGTCTGTTCCAGCACTTCGGTCTTGAAGCCCTTGCGCTCGCAGTAGCGCAGATACTGGCGCAGCAGCATGGACGCCCAGTCACACGCCTCGGTGCCGCCGGCGCCGGCCTGGATGTCCAGGAAGGCATTGTTCGGATCCGCCGGGTTCGCGAACATGCGGCGGAATTCCATGTCGGCGACACGCTGCTCGATGCCTTGCGCGTCGGCTTCGCAGGCGAGGAGGGTTTCCTCGTCGTCTTCCTCGCGGGCCATGTCGAACAGATCCTGCGCGTCGCGCAGGTCGTTATCGAGCGACGTGAGTTTGCCGACGGTGTCGTCGAGCAGCTTCTTTTCCCGGCCGAGAGCCTGGGCGTGCTTCGAGTCGTTCCAGACGTCCGGGTCTTCGAGTTCCCGGTTGACTTCGATTAGACGCAGTGCTTTGTCGTCGTAGTCAAAGATACCCCCGTAGCGAGTCCGCGCGATTGCGCAGGTCCGCCAGTGAGGCTTCGATCGCGTTGAGACGTTCCGCTTCCATGTCGATCTTTTATAGCTTCGTAAAAAGGGGAAATTATAGCCGATCGGCACGCCGCGCCGGAGGCCGTTGAGCGATCCGGCGCGTGTTGGTGGTTGATTTTGCGGAGATTTTCGAGGTTTTCGGTGCGGCGGCGCCGACACGGTCCGCAGGTCGCTTGGCGCGCCGGGGTCGACTCATCGGCTGCATTCGTCGCGTGAAGTCTGCGCGCCAGTTCGCGATTGCAACGCGCCCGGTTCAACCGGGCTTTTCAATTGGCCACCTTAGCTCGCCGCGTGCTCGACGATCAGTTGCACGCGCGAGACGCCGTTCCACGTGTCGCTCGCGAGGCGATAGGCGACCGTGGTGCGCGCGGGCAGCGTGTCGGTGTGATTGAACCAGATCGCGTTGAAACGCTGGCGGCCGCGCACGAGTTGCAGCTTCAGGTGCTTGTCCTTCACGAGCGCCTGCGAGGCGATGTCGAACTCGCCCGAAAACACCGGCGCCGGAAAGCCCTGGCCCCACACGGCGGCGTCCAGCATTTCGACGAATTGCGGCGTGAAGTACGCGTCTTCCAGTTCGCCATCGGTTTCCACGGTGCGTGAGAGCGCGTCTTCGGAGAGCCATTCCCGGCCGACCGCTTCGAACGCCGCGGTGAAGCGCGGCACGTCGGCGGCGGCGAGCGTGAGGCCCGCAGCCATTGCGTGGCCGCCGAATTTGACGATCAGGCCCGGTTCGCGCTTCGAAATCAGGTCAAGCGCGTCGCGCAGATGGAAGCCGGAAATCGAGCGGCCCGAACCTTTGACGGTCTGGCCGCTGTCGTCGGCGAGCGCGAAGGTGAATGAGGGCCGGTGGAATTTTTCCTTCAACCGTCCGGCGACAATGCCGATCACGCCCTGATGCCAGCTCGGATTGAACAGCGTGATGGTGGTCGCGCCATCGGGATTGATCGCCGAGAGGTCTTCGAGCGCCTGCTGCTGCATGCCGGCTTCGATCTCGCGGCGTTCGCGGTTCATCGTGTCCAGTTGCTGCGCGAGATCCCATGCGCGGCCGATGTCGTCGGTAGTCAGGCATTCGATCCCGAGCGACATGTCCGACAGCCGTCCCGCCGCGTTCAGGCGCGGCCCGAGCGCGAAGCCGAGGTCGAAGCCCGACGCGTTGCGGGCGTCGCGCGCGGCGGCGCGAAACAATGCCGCGATGCCCGGCTGCATCTTGCCTTTGCGGATGCGCTGCAAACCTTGCGCGACCAGCACGCGATTATTGCCGTCGAGCTTGACCACGTCCGCGACCGTGCCGAGCGCGACCAGATCGAGCAGGCCGTCGAGGCGCGGTTCGGGAAACGCGTCATTGAAGGCGCTGCGGCGGCGCAATTCCGCGCGCAATGCCAGCAGCACGTAAAACATCACGCCGACGCCGGCGATGCACTTGCTCGGGAACGTACAGCCCGGCTGGTTCGGATTGACGATCGCGCGCGCGGCCGGCAGTTCGTCGCCGGGCAGATGGTGATCGGTAACCAGCACGTCGATGCCGAGCGCGTTGGCCGCCTCCACCCCGTCGACGCTGGCGATGCCGTTGTCCACCGTGATCAGCAGATCCGGTTTGCCCGACGCATTGCGGGCCGCCAGCGCGACGATCTCGGGCGTCAGACCGTAGCCGTACTCGAAGCGGTTCGGCACCAGATACTCGATCCGGCCGCCGAACATGCGCAGGCCGCGCACGGCGACCGCGCAGGCGGTGGCGCCGTCGCAGTCGTAGTCGGCGACCACCAGCATGCGGCGGTTCTGCTGGATCGCGTCGGCGAGCAAGGCGGCGGCGTCTTCGCAACCCTTGAGCGCGACCGGCGGCACGAGCCGCGCGAGGCCGGTTTCGATTTCGTCAGGCATGCACACGCCGCGCGACGCGTACAGGCGCGCGAGCACCGGATGCAGGCCGTGGCGCGTGAGGATTTCGGCGTCGACGGGAGAACAGGCGCGCGTAACGATTCGAGTCATTCGGAGAGGCCGTGGGTCATTCGTTGAATCATTCGTTGAGTCATGCAATCAGTTATTCGATGAAGAGCGAGGCGAGCACACGCCGCCGCCAGAATTTACGCAGGTCGCCGCGCGTGACCGAGAGCGTGACCGAGCCGGTGTCGCCGCACAAGGTCAGGCCGAGTTCGGCGAGATCGCCGGATTGCAGCGCGGCGAGCGCCGGTTCGAACCAGTCGGTCTGCATGGCGGCGAACGCGTCGTTCCAACGCGCCCAGTCCTGCTCGATGTACGGCGCGGAGAACGGATCGAGTTCGACCAGCGTGATGCTCGCGCCCGCGTGCGTGGCGCCGTTCGCACTGCCCGCAAGCGACGCCAGCGCGCCGAACGAGGCCGGTGGCGTGCCGGCCGCGACTCCGGCGGTCAGCGCAAGACCGCGCGTAGCGGCTGCATCGGAGAACACGCGTGCGAACGGACTGCGTACCGGCTGGACCGCGCCCTGCGCGTGAAACCAGATCGAATTGACGGCCGGCAGGCCGCGCGCCTCGCGCGCTTCGTTGACCGGATGCTCGAACCATGCCATCTGCACTTCATTCTGCAGCTTCATCCACGCGCGCGAACGTTCGCCGGAATGCGCCTCGTGTGGCAGCCAGATTTCGATGTTGCGCCCGCTCGCGCGCAACGGCGACGCGCCGGCGAGCGTGCCGAAGCCGTCGCCCGACAGATACCAGCGCGCGGGCCGCGGCGCTTCGATACGCACGCCGAGTTCCTCGATCAACGGCCGCGCGACGGCGAGCAGCGCGCCGGCTTCTTCGTCGGACAGGTCGAGCGAGGCCGGGTCGATCAGCACCAGATGATCGTGCGCGATGCGCACGTGTACCGGCTGCACGCAGGCCCATGTCGCGGTGCCGGGTTCGCCGCCGTCGGCGCGCAGCATGTAGGGCGCGAGCGGCGCTTCGTCGGCGGCCGCCGCGCCGCTCGGCAGCGCGCCGAACTGGCGCGCCACCCAGCGCTCGTGCGGCAGCGTGCGCTGAAAGTCTTCACCGACCACGCGTTCCACCAGCGTCGCGCGCGCGATCAGCCGGTCGAGGGCCGGGCTGCGAATGTCGTGAAGGGCGGTGGAGGCGTCCGCTGCGGCGGGCAGCGCGAAGGGCAGGAGAAGATGGAGACGGTTGGCGAGCATGATGCTGCGCATTGTAGGGCAAAGAGTGCGAGTATTCCGACCATCAGCATCCGCTCGACGAAGCTTGGCGGCAGCGAACCTCCGGGTTCGCCGCCGGCCGGCCGCCGGAGCAGCAGCCGCGCGCGGCGGCACCGCGCACATGACGAGGAGACCGGCATGTCGCGTGAACTCAAAACCGAGCAGGAATTGCTAGCACTGGTCGTCAAGGCGCTCGACGCAAACCCGGCCACCGCCGGCTGGATCCCGACCGGCTTTCACGAAACGGTGGACGACGAGACAGGCTGCAACTGGGACATCAGTCATCTGCACCGCGACCGCAAGGACGCCGACGTGCGTGACGCCGCCAACAGTGCCGCCGCGGGCATCATCAACGAGCTGCGCGGGCGTTACAACCTGCGTTAGATGCAAGCGCCGTTGCGCCTCGGGCCCGGCACGGCTAAGTCGGTCCGTTTCACGACGGCAGCCGCCGGGTCTGCGTGAGCGCCCGCGCGGTGGCGTTTCTGTCCAGAGCCCGGTCCACACTGCCTTTGCGCGAGCGGGCCGCATTGTATGGCAAACTTCGCGCGTGATTAGTGGTGGCAGCGATGTTGGCAACGGCAGAACCATGCCTCCCGGGCGCCGGCGCACCGCGGTGGCGCGCGCATTGCTAGGCAACGGCACGCCGTACCGGAACCATCCGCGTCGCAACGACACCAATGATCACGACGCTCGGGCCGCACGAGAGGCGCATCACGCCTTCGTGCGCGGCACAAAGCCGAAAAACGCAGAAAAGGATTCGCTTGAAATTTCCCTACGAATGGCAGATTGGCTGGCGCTACACCCGCGCCGGCAAACGCACGACCGGTAACGGCTTCATCTCCTTCATCGCGCTCGTGTCGATGTCGGGCATCGCGCTCGGCGTCGCGGCGCTGATCGTCGTGTTATCCGTGATGAACGGTTTTCAGAAAGAAGTGCGCGACCGCATGTTGTCGGTGCTTGCGCACGTCGAGATCTTTTCGCCGACCGGCTCGATGCCCAACTGGGAGCTGACTGCGAAGGAAGCCCGCCAGAACAAGGAAGTGATCGGCGCGGCGCCATATGTCGAAGCGCAGGCGTTACTCACGCGCCAGGACGTGGTGAGCGGGGTGGCGCTGCGCGGCGTGGAGCCGTCGCTGGAGCCGCAGGTATCCGACATCGGTAAGGAGATGAAAGGCGGCAGTCTGAACGCGCTGGTGCCGGGAGATTTCGGCATCGTGCTGGGCGCCGACCTCGCCACCAATCTCGGTGTGACGGTCAACGACAAGATCACGCTGGTCGCGCCGGAAGGCACCATCACACCCGCCGGCATGCTGCCCCGGCTGAAACAGTTCACGGTGGTGGGCATCTTCGAGTCGGGGCACTACGAATACGACAGCACGCTCGCGCTGATCAACATCAAGGACGCGCAGGCGCTGTTCCGGCTGCCCGCGCCGACCGGTGTGCGGCTGCGCCTGACCGACATGCAGCGCGCGCCGGAAGTCGCGCATCAGCTTGCGCGCACGCTGTCCGGCGATTTATACATTCGCGACTGGACGCAGCAGAACAAGACGTGGTTCTCCGCGGTGCAGATCGAAAAACGCATGATGTTCATCATCCTCACGCTGATCATCGCGGTGGCGGCGTTCAATCTGGTGTCCTCGCTGGTGATGACGGTGACCAACAAGCAGGCCGACATCGCGATTCTGCGCACGCTCGGCGCGCAGCCCGGCTCGATCATGAAGATTTTCGTGGTGCAGGGCGTGACGATCGGCTTTATCGGCACGGCGACCGGCGTCGTGCTCGGCTGTCTGATCGCGTGGAGCATTCCGTGGCTCGTGCCCATGATCGAGCATCTGCTCGGCGTGCAGTTTCTGCCGCCGTCGGTGTATTTCATCAGCGAACTGCCGTCCGAACTGGTTCCGGCCGACGTCGCGCGAATCGGCGTGATCGCCTTCGTGATGTCCGCGCTGGCCACGTTGTACCCGAGCTGGCGTGGTGCCAAAGTCCGTCCCGCGGAGGCACTGCGCTATGAATGACCGTTCCGCTAACTTATCCATGGCTTCTTCCGACACCGTGCCGCATCCCTACGTGCTGGAAGCAACCGGCATTTCCAAGTCGTTCGTGCAGGGCGGTCTGAACGTGACGGTGCTGAACAACACCGAGCTGAGCGTGCGGCGCGGCGAGAAGCTGGCGATCGTCGGCGCGTCGGGGTCGGGCAAGAGCACGCTGCTGCACGTGCTCGGCGGCCTCGACGATCCGAGCGCCGGCCATGTGTCGGTGATGGGCAAGCCCTTCACCAAGCTCTCCGAGCGCGAACGCAACGACTTGCGCAATCGCGCGCTGGGTTTCGTGTATCAGTTCCACCACCTGCTGCCGGAATTCACCGCGCTCGATAACGTCGCAATGCCGCTGCGGATTCGCCGCATGACGACCGAAGCGTCGCGCCGCGAGGCGCTCGCGGTACTGGAGCGCGTCGGCATGGGACATCGCGCGAAGCATCGACCGGGCGAGCTGTCGGGCGGCGAGCGTCAGCGCGTTGCGATTGCGCGCGCGCTGGTGACGAAGCCCGCCTGCGTGCTGGCCGATGAACCGACTGGCAATCTCGACGGCGGCACCGCCGACACTGTCTTCAACCTGATGCTCGAACTGTCGCAAACGCTCGACACAAGCTTCGTGATCGTCACGCATGATCCCGAACTCGCGGGACGTTGCGACCGCATCATGCGGCTGCGCGACGGTGTGCTGCACGAAGAGCCGCCGGTGCCGGTTTAAATGGCCGTCCATTCGGCGTGGATGCCGCGCCGCTAGCGAGGTCTGTGATGTGGATCGATACGCACTGTCATCTCGACGCATCGGAATTCGACGCCGACCGCGCGGAAGTCGCGGCGGCGGCGCACCGCGCGGGTGTCGCGCGCATCGTGATTCCGGCGATCGGCCGGCAGAATTTCGCGGCGGTGCGTGAACTGGCGCAGCGGGTCGACGGCGGCGCGTATGCGCTCGGTATCCATCCATTGTTCACGCCGGGCGCGCAAGACAGCGATCTCGATCTGCTGCGCATGGAAATCGAGGCGAGTCTCGATGATCCGCTGTTTGTCGGCATCGGCGAGATCGGACTCGATTATTTTGTCGACGGTCTCGACGACGCGCGTCAGCAATTCTTCTACAACGGCCAGCTGCAGCTCGCCCGTGAATTCGATCTGCCGGTGATCTGCCACGTGCGCAAATCGCAGGATCAGGTGATCAAGGGACTGCGGCGGCATCAGATTCATCGCGGCATCGCGCATGCGTTCAACGGCAGTTTTCAGCAGGCTCAGGCGTATATCGATCAGGGCATGCATCTCGGCTTCGGCGGCAATCTGACTTTCGAACGCGCCCGGCAAATTCGCCGTCTCGCCCAACAGTTGCCGTTCGACGCGCTGGTCGTCGAAACCGACGCGCCGGACATCGCGCCGTCGTGGATCTACAAGCAGCGCAACACGCCGGAGCAGATTCCCGCAATCGGCGCGGGCCTCGCGCAACTACGCGGTATGGCCACCGACGAAGCCGCCCTAGGCACAACGGCTAACGCGCTCGCCGCGCTGCCTCGGCTGTCACTTTCCTCTGCATAATTAAGCCCGATGGTCTGAGTGGTTCGCGCCGGGCGATACCCACGCCTCGCGGGCTCGCTCACGCCTGCGCGCCGGGTGTTCCATCGTCCGGCGATTGCTGGCGGAGGGCGGATGCGGGCATGGTGGTGTGGATTTGCGTTGGGCGTGATCGCGCTGCAACGGCAGGCGGCGTTGCCGGATTGGACGGTGTTGTGCGGGTTGGTGTTGCTGGCTTGCGCCGCGGTCGTGGTGGCGGTGTGGGGTTTGGGCGAGGATAGCAGGCGCCCGTGTGCGGCGACCCTCGCTTCGCCCTCACACCGCATCCGCTTCAGCCGGCGCGTGCGTTCCTTCGCAGGCTGGAGCGCCGTGTGGTGCGCGGCAACGTGCGTGGGCTTCGGCTACGCAGCCATACGCGCGGACCTGCGCCTCGCGGTGAGCTTGCCGAACGAATGGGAAGGGCGCGATATCGAGGTCGTCGGCAGTATCAAAGGCTTGCCGTCACGCGACGAAAACGGCGCGCGTTTTCTATTCGACGTCGAGTCGGCCGAAGCGCCAATCGACGCTTTTCCGCGCGTGATCCAGCTTTCGTGGATCGCTGAAGATGCGCCGCCGCCTTTGCTCGAACCCGGTTCGCGCTGGCGGCTGACCGTGCGGCTCAAACGCCCGCACGGCAATGCCAATTTTGGCGTGCGCGATGCTGAGGCGACTCTGCTTGCGCGCAACGTGCGCGCCACCGGTTATGTGAGCGCACCGGCTCATGCGGTGCGATTGCCAGGCAGGGCGCACGGCGTCGGCGTCACGGTGGACGGCTGGCGCGCCGCGCTACGCGAGCGGATCGACACGGTGCTCGCCGACGCGCCGCATCGGGGGATCGTCGTGGCGCTTGCCATCGGCGCGCAGGACGAAGTCAGCGCAGCGGACTGGCTGCTGATGCGCGGCACGGGCACGAGTCATCTGGTGGCGATTTCGGGGCTGCATATCGGCTTCGTCGCGGGCCTTGCGGGCTGGCTGGCGGGCGCGATGTGGCGACGCTCCGGATGGATCGGTCGCAACTGGCCGTTGCGGCTGCCGGCACAAGTCGTCGCGGCGACGGGCGGCGCGCTGTTCGCCGCGCTGCATGCCGCGTTGGCCGGCTTTAATGTGCCGGCGCAGCGCGCGCTGTGGATGGCGGGGGTCGTCGCGCTCGCCTTTATCAGCGGGCGCAACGTAGCACGCTCGGCGGTGCTCGCGTGGGCCTTGGGGCTCGTGCTGATGATCGATCCGTGGGCGGTCGTGTCGGCGGGATTCTGGTTGTCGTTCTGCGCGGTGGCGGCGATTCTGTTCGCCATCTCGGGACGGCCGCATGTGCAGGATCACGAGCAGCATCGCGATGAACCAGCCGAGGGTGGCGCCGCGGCGAGCCGCTTGTCGAGACTGGGTTCTGTCTTGCGCCGCCGTTTGCGCGGTGGGGGCGCGCGGCTGCGCAGTGCCGCGCAGGTGCAGTTCGCCGTGACGGTCGCGCTCGCGCCGTTGACCGTCTACTGGTTCGCGCAGATTCCGTTGATCGGGCCGCTTGCGAATGCCTTTGCGATTCCGTGGGTGAGCCTGCTGGTCACCCCGGCGGTGCTGGCGGGCGTCGCATTGCCGGCGCCGCTCGACGCGTACGCCTGGCATGCCGCACACGCTTTGCTGGAACTGCTGACCATGGGCTTGCGAGCGCTTTCCGGCCCCGCCTGGACACTCTGGCGTCTGCCGCAACCGGATGCATGGACGCTGGCCGCGGCGGCAGTGGGCGTGCTCTGGTGTCTGGCGCCGCGCGGCTGGCCGCTACGCTGGGCGGCGCCGCTGACGTGGCTGCCGCTGCTGATACCCCCGCCGTCCGGACCGCCGCACGGCAGTTTTCGTTTGACCGCGCTGGACGTCGGCCAGGGCACCTCGGTGCTGGTCGAAACGGCGCATCACACTTTGCTGTTCGATACCGGACCGGGTCCGGAATCGACTCACGCAGGCGAGCGGGTGGTCGTCCCGTTTTTACAGGCGCATGGCGTGACGGCGCTCGATACGTTGGTAGTGAGCCACGCCGACTCCGATCATTCGGGCGGCGCGCCCGCTGTGCTGGACGCGATCGCGGTGCATCAAATGGTGGCGGCATTGGCGCCGTCGAATGCGCTGTGGTCGAACGCGAAGCAACGCGGCGCCAACACGCTGCCGTGCGCGGCGGGTCAGCGCTGGCAATGGGACGGCGTGGAGTTCGCGATGCTCTGGCCGGACGCCGGTCCGCTGCAAGGCAAGCCGAATGCACATTGCTGTGTGCTGCGGGTCAGCACGTTGCCGGTTGCGGCGAGCCCGCCGCCCGGACGTATCCACACAGTGCCACCGCGCATGACGGCCTTGTTGACGGCGGACATCGAGGCGCCCGTCGAACGCGTTCTGCTCGCGCGCGATCGCGAGGCGCTGCGCGCGCAGGTGCTGGTTGTGCCGCATCACGGCAGCAAGACTTCGTCGACCGAGCCGTTCCTCGACTCTATCGACCCGCTCATCGCGCTATTTCAGGTAGGCTATCGCAACCGTTTTCATCATCCGAATGCGGGTGTGTTCGAGCGCTACAAGGCGCGGCGGATTGAACTCGGGCGCAGCGATACGGACGGTGCGGTGCGGATCGAGGTGAGCCCGGCCGGCGAGACGAATCAGGCCGCCGGCAGCAGCGCCACTGTCACGCTCGAGCGCTATCGCGACACGCAGCGCCGCTACTGGATGGATCGCTGACCGGTTATTGGGTGAGGCGCCGGCCGCACAGATAGAAGAAACGCGCGCCGGGCGTGTTGACTGCACGCAGGTGCGTGCCACGCCCCGCACGCAAGAACAGAACGGAGACAGCCGCAGTTGAAAAACATCATCCACTTCTCGCACGCGAACGGCTTTCCGGCATCGACCTACCGCACGATCTTCGCCGAGCTTGCCGACGACTGCGAACTGCGCTTCATCGAACGGATCGGCCACGACGCGCGCTTTCCGGTGACGCAGGACTGGCCGCATCTGGTCGAACAGTTGCTCGACGACATCCGCAAAACGTATGAGCAGCCGGTGTGGCTGGTGGGGCATTCGCTCGGCGGCTATCTTTCGTTGATGGCCGCGCTCAAGAAGCCGCAATGGGTGCGAGGGGTCGTGATGCTCGATTCGCCGGTGATCGCCGGCTGGCGCAGCAGCATGCTGCGCGTGTCGCAATGGACTGGCCTCGACGAGCGGCTCTCGCCCGCGGCCGCGACCCGCACGCGACGTACCCAGTGGGCGAGCCGCGACGAAGCGTGGCGCCATTTTCATTCGAAGCCCGCGTTCGCGCGCTGGGACGAGCGCATGCTGTCCGATTACATCGACTTCGGCATTCCGCAGACTTCGCCGGACGGCTCGCGCTCGCTGGCCTTCGACCGTCGTACCGAATATCAGATCTACAAGACCTTGCCGCATACGCTCGGCTCGCGGCTCGCCCGGGGCGCGCCGGTGCCGGTGGGCTTCATCGCCGGCACGCGTTCGAAGGAAATCCGCCAGGCCGGTCTCGACGCCACCCGCCGCGCGACCGGCGGCCATGTGGAATGGATCGAGGGCAGTCATCTTTACCCGATGGAAAAACCCGTCGAAACCGCGCGCGCGGTGCAAAGCATGTTGCATGAACTGGAGCAGCGCGGCTGACGCGAACGCACGCGCGGACGTTGGCGCGGATGGCGACGGCGGCCGCATCAGCCATGCACCGCGACGCCGGCCATGGCGCGCCGCGCCGGCACGCGCCGCAGCAAAACGGTGCATGATCCCATCACGGCAGCGGCCGCCGCCACGGCGCGCGCACGTGTGGATGCCGTCAGGATTTTGCTGGGGTTGGGGCCCTGCTTTACGGTATAATCCGTTTTTCCCGCGAGCATCCAGCGATGACCAAATATGTTTTCGTCACCGGCGGCGTAGTATCTTCCCTCGGCAAGGGTATTGCCGCCGCTTCCCTCGCCGCGATCCTCGAATCGCGCGGTCTTAAAGTCACCCTCCTCAAGCTCGATCCCTACATCAATGTCGACCCCGGCACGATGAGCCCGTTTCAACACGGCGAAGTGTTCGTGACGGAAGACGGAGCGGAGACCGACCTCGACCTCGGCCACTATGAGCGCTTCATCAGCACGAAGATGCGCAAGGCCAATAACTTCACCACAGGTCAGATTTACGAATCGGTGATCCGCAAGGAACGCCGCGGCGATTATCTCGGCAAGACGGTGCAGGTCATCCCGCACATCACGAATGAAATCCAGGCGTTCATCGAACGCGGCGCGGCTTCCGCGACGTGCGGTGAGCCGGACGTCGCCATCGTCGAAGTGGGCGGAACCGTGGGCGATATCGAATCGCTGCCGTTCCTCGAGGCCGCGCGTCAGATGAGCCTGCGCATGGGCCGCAACAGCGCGTGCTTCGTGCACCTCACGCTGGTGCCTTGGGTCGCCACGGCCGGCGAACTGAAGACCAAGCCCACGCAGCACAGCGTGCAGAAGCTGCGCGAAATCGGCATCTCGCCGCACGTGCTGCTGTGCCGTGCCGACCGCCGCATTCCGGACGACGAGCGCGCCAAGATCTCCATGTTCTCGAACGTGCCGGAAGACGCCGTGATCTCCGTGTGGGACGCGGACAGCATCTACAAGATTCCGCAGATGCTGCACGATCAGGGTCTGGACGCGATCATCTGCGAAGAGCTCAAGCTCGCGCCGAAGGCCGCGGACCTGTCCATGTGGTCCGACCTCGTCGAGAAGCTCGAGCATCCGAAGCACGAAGTCACGATCGGCATGGTCGGCAAGTATGTCGATCTGACGGAGTCGTACAAGTCGCTGATCGAAGCGCTGCGCCATGCGTCGATGCATACGTCGACCAAGGTCAACATCGAATATATCGACTCGGAAGAGGTCGAGACGCAAGGCGTCGAAAGCCTCAAGCATCTGGACGCCGTGCTGGTGCCGGGCGGCTTCGGCCGTCGCGGTACGGAAGGCAAGATCGCCGCGATCCGCTATGCACGCGAAGCGAAGGTGCCGTATCTCGGCATCTGCCTCGGCATGCAACTCGCCGTGATCGAATTCGCCCGCGACGTGGTCGGTCTGAAAGACGCGAACAGCACCGAGTTCGATCAGGAAACGCCGAACCGCGTGGTCGCGCTGATCACCGAGTGGTACGACCGCGAAGGCCGCGTCGAGAAGCGTACGGAAGAGTCCGATCTGGGCGGCACCATGCGCCTCGGTTCGCAACGTTGCCCGATCAAGCCCGGCACCATGGCCGAAGAGATTTATGGCAAGGACGTGAACGAACGCCATCGCCACCGTTATGAAGTCAATAACCGCTTCGTGCCCCAACTCGAAGCCGGCGGCCTTATCATCAGCGCCCGTACTCCGAGCGAAGATCTGCCGGAAATGATGGAATTGCCGCGCAGCATGCACCCGTGGTTCGTCGGCGTGCAGTTCCACCCGGAATTCACGTCCACGCCGCGTGACGGGCATCCGCTGTTCAAGTCGTTCGTCGAAGCAGCGCTTGCGCATCACGAAGCGCAAGCGCCGGTCGCAGTCGGGGAGAAAGCATGAAACTGGGCGATTTCGAAATCGGGCTCGACAGGCCGTTTTTCCTGATCGCAGGCACCTGTGTCGTCGAATCCGAACAGATGACGATCGACACAGCCGGCCGGCTGAAGGAAATCTGCGCGAAGCTGAATATTCCGTTCATCTACAAATCGTCGTACGACAAGGCCAATCGCAGCAGCGGCAAGTCGTTCCGCGGTCTGGGCATGGACGAAGGCTTGCGGATTCTGTCGGAAGTGAAGCGTCAGCTCGGTCTGCCGGTGCTGACCGACGTTCACGCCGAGCACGAGATCGAGCAGGTCGCCTCGGTGGTCGACGTATTGCAAACGCCGGCTTTCCTGTGCCGCCAAACGGACTTCATTCACGCTTGCGCGCGTTCGGGCAAACCGGTCAACATCAAGAAAGGCCAGTTTCTCGCACCGGGCGACATGAAGAACGTAATCGACAAGGCGCGCGACGCCGCGCGTGAAGCAGGTCTGTCGGAAGACCGCTTCATGGCGTGCGAGCGCGGCGTGTCGTTCGGTTATAACAACCTCGTGTCGGACATGCGTTCGCTCGCGATCATGCGCGAAACCAATGCGCCGGTCGTGTTCGACGCCACCCACTCGGTGCAGTTGCCGGGCGGGCAGGGCACGAGTTCGGGCGGTCAGCGCGAGTTCGTGCCGGTGCTGGCGCGTGCCGCGGTGGCGGTGGGCGTGTCGGGGCTCTTCATGGAGACGCACCCGAATCCGGCTGAAGCCAAGTCGGACGGTCCGAACGCCGTGCCGCTGCATCGCATGGCCGATTTGCTCGAGACGCTGGTTACGCTCGATCAGGCCGTCAAGCGCGCACCGTTCCTCGAAAGCGATTTCAACTGATTCAGGCGTTCACCGCGTGTCACGATCGGTACGCACAATCGTGGCACGCGGCGAATGCACGCAATGGTCGTCGAACGTATCTGCGCGCGGGTAGTTTGCCGGGGAGACCGGTGCTCTGCACGGGACCGAAGTGAGCGATGAAGCGCTGACTCCGGATCGTCAGGCGCCAGATACAGTGTCACAGTAAAGAATTCAACGTCATTTCTTGAGGAAACCATGAGTGCTATCGTAGATATCATCGGTCGAGAGATTCTCGATTCGCGAGGCAACCCCACCGTCGAATGCGACGTGCTGCTCGAGTCGGGCACGATGGGCCGCGCCGCGGTGCCGTCGGGCGCGTCGACGGGTTCGCGTGAAGCAATCGAACTGCGCGACGGCGAAACCGGCCGTTACGGCGGCAAGGGCGTGCTGAAGGCTGTCGAGCACATCAACACCGAAATCTCCGAAGCGATCATGGGCCTCGACGCTTCCGAGCAGGCCTTCCTCGACAAGACCCTGCTGGAACTCGACGGTACGGACAACAAGTCGCGCCTCGGCGCGAACGCGATGCTGGCTGTTTCGATGGCCGTTGCGAAGGCTGCCGCTGAAGAAGCCGGCCTGCCGCTGTACCGCTACTTCGGCGGCTCGGGCGCGATGCAACTGCCGGTGCCGATGATGAACATCGTCAACGGCGGCGCGCACGCCAACAACAGCCTGGACATCCAGGAATTCATGATCGTGCCGGTCAGCCAGCCGACCTTCCGCGAAGCACTGCGCTGCGGCGCCGAAGTGTTCCACGCGCTGAAGAAGATCCTGTCGGACCGCGGCATGAGCACGGCAGTGGGCGACGAAGGCGGTTTCGCGCCGAACTTCGGCAGCAACGACGAATGCCTGTCGACCATTCTGCAAGCCATCGAGAAAGCCGGCTACCGCGCCGGTGAAGACGTGCTGCTCGCCCTCGACTGCGCGGCGAGCGAGTTCTACCACGACGGCAAATATCAACTGGCCGGCGAAGGCCTGCAACTGTCGTCCACGGAATTCGCGGACTACCTCGCGAACCTGGCCGACAAGTTCCCGATCGTGTCGATCGAAGACGGCATGCACGAAAGCGACTGGGCCGGCTGGAAAACGCTGACCGACAAGCTCGGCAAGAAGGTGCAACTGGTCGGCGACGACCTGTTCGTCACCAACACGCGCATCCTGAAGGAAGGCATCGAAAAGGGCATCGCCAACTCGATCCTGATCAAGATCAACCAGATCGGTACGCTCACGGAAACCTTCGCGGCGATCGAAATGGCCAAGCGCGCCGGCTACACCGCAGTGATCTCGCACCGTTCGGGCGAAACCGAAGATTCGACGATCGCGGATATCGCGGTCGGCCTGAATGCCGGTCAGATCAAGACGGGTTCGCTGTCGCGTTCGGACCGCATCTCGAAGTACAACCAGTTGCTGCGCATCGAAGAAGACCTCGGTGATATCGCCAGCTACCCTGGCAAGTCGGCGTTCTACAATCTGCGCTAATGGCTGGTGTGCTGGCGCTGACCGATGAGCCGGTTATCCTTCGTCTTCGTTTCTGATTGAACCCGCCGCCCTGCGTATAGCGCAGGGCGGCGTGTATTTATTGTGCTTACTTCATGCGGCTTGTCACTGCTGTCCTGATCGTTCTACTGGCGCTGATCCAGTACCCGCTCTGGTGGGGGCACGGCGGTTGGTTGCGCGTGCACGAGTTGCAGCAGCAACTGGCGCAGCAGGTGCAAAAGAATGCCGATTCGAAACTGCGCAACGAACGCATTCAAGGCGAAGTGCAGGACTTGCAGAACGGCACGTCCGCGGTCGAAGAGCGGGCGCGTTATGAGATGGGCATGGTGAAGGACGGCGAGGTGTTCGTGCAGTTCGTCTCGCCGAACGCGCCGTTGCCGTCGGGGAACACGCCTTCGGTCACGACCTCCACACGGGGCGAGATGTCGGCGGCGCCGCTGCATGTCGTGCCGAATCCGGAGTCGCGCGCCAAGCCGGATCGCAAGCATGGCGGCAAGGCGGCTGCTGCCAAAGATAAGAAGCCTGCGCACTAAGCGTCGCCGTAGCGCGGCAACGGTTCAGTACGACGGATGCAATGAAGGCACGGTGAGAACCGTGCCTTTTTCTTTGACCCTCGCGGCCGCACGCCGCGCCGCGATTTCCGCAGTGCACATCAGAGCCTGTGGGCGCTCACCAGCCCCAATACGGCCCGTAACCGACGCCGATACCTGTACCCCAGCCGTGTCCCCAACCACCGCCGTAATAGCTGCCGTACACGCTGACAGGTGGCGTGTAGTAACGCGACCAGGCTTGCGCTGCGTTGTCGGCCGCAATCGCCTGATTCTGCTCGGCCATCACCTGGCGATCGATCGCGTCATAGCGCTGGCGTTCTTCAGGCGTCAGCGGTTGGGCGGTGGCGGCCATGCCCGACTGGTCGGCGGGCAGCCGGCTATAAATCGGCGACGGCCCCGGCGGGTCCATCATGCAGCCCGCCAGCGCGCCACTGCCGACGACGACAGCCAGCACAGCCACCGTGCGCGCACGGCACAGCAGCGCGATCAACGAAGTAGGATGTTTCATGTTCGATCTCCATCGGTCGGATGCCTAAGCAAATCATGCGCCGCGCGCACCGCCAATGATTCAACGCAATGATCAAAGATACTGCGCCGCCCGGGCCCTGAAAAGGCAGCGGGCGGCGCGGTATTTTTTTACTGCCGTGATGCAGGCGTGATGAACCGCCGTTCGGCGCGTATGCAATCCGCGCGCCGAATGGCGACTCGTTTAGTGCCGCTGTTCAGCCGCGGGCGTCACACCTTGTGAGAGCGCCTCGGCGACGAAAAGTTGCGCCACGTCGACCGGATCGAACTCGTAACGCTGGTTGCAGAACTCGCAATGAATCTCGACATGGCCGCGCTCTTCGAGCACGCCGTCGACTTCTTCGCGGCCCAGCATCTTCAGCATGCCGCCGACTTTTTCGCGCGAACACGTGCACTCGAAGCGCGCCGTGGCCGGTTCGAAATGCTGGACGTTTTCCTGCCAGAAGAGACGCCGGAAGATCGTTTCCGGTTCTTCCTTCAGCAGCTCGTCTTGCGACATCGTGCCGCCCAGCGTGCAGACGCGCTCCCACGTGTCCGCGTCGAGATCGCCCGGATGGGGCACGATGCCGCCGTCGCCCGGCAGCTTTTGCAGCAGCATGCCGACCGCGCGCTCGGTGTTCGCCGCGAGCCACAGGCGCGTGTCGAGCTGCTCCGAGTGATGCATGTAATGTTCGAGCACTTCGGCCATGGAGTTGAGCGGGCCGTCCACGCCCGACAGCGGCACGATACTTTGATACGGCTGCTGACCGGGCTGCTTGCTGGCCGGGTCGAGCGTGATCACGCAGCGGCCGTGGCCGCTTGCGTTGAGCAGGTCGACCATGCTGGCCGTCTCGCCGATCACGTTGGCCGCCTCGCCGGATAGCTTGGCGGTGGCGCGCATCGACAGGTCGGAGCCGCATTGCACCACCAGCATCTTGACCGGGCCGTCGCCGAAAATTTGCATGATGAGCGTGCCGTCGAACTTGAGATTCGCCGACAGCAGGGCGCACGCCGCCATCATTTCGCCCAGAACCGTCCGCACCGGCGCCGGATAGTCGCGGCGCGTCAGCACTTCCTGCCATGTATTGCGCAGGGAAACGATCTCGCCGCGCACTGGCGCCGCGCTGAACATGAATTTTTGCAACTGGTCGCTCACAACTTTTCCTCGGTCAAATGACGCAGCAGGATGCCGCGCCGCGCGCTCCGGCTGGTTAGCCGATGCGCACGAGCTGCGCCTTGTAGTATTCGCGGCGCTCGGCATAAACTGCCGCGCCGCGCTGCATGTTGGCGATATCCGTCTCGGTCAGTTCGCGCACCACCTTGGCGGGCGCGCCGAGAATCAGCGAATTGTCGGGAAACACCTTGCCCTCGGTGACGATGGCGCCCGCTCCGACCAGACAGTTGCGGCCGATTACCGCTCCATTCAAGACCACGGCCTGAATTCCGATCAGCGAACCTTCCTTGATCGTGCAGCCGTGCAGCATGACCTGATGGCCGACGGTAACGTTCGGCTCGATCGTGAGCGGAAAACCGGGGTCGGTGTGCAGCACGGCGTTTTCCTGCACGTTGCTGGCGGCGCCGATGGTGATCGGCTCGTTGTCGCCGCGAATCGTCGCGCCGAACCAGACGCTGGCGTTCTCCCCGAGCGTCACGTTGCCGATGATGCTCGCCGAATCCGCGACAAAGACGCTTTCATGGATGGTCGGGGCGGCTTCGCCAAGCTTGTAAATGGTCACGGTGTCTCCTCTTGATCGGTCGCTGCGTGCGCTGGACAGGGCGCCGGATCGCCCGGAACGGTTGGTCTCACCGGGCTGTCCGGCCTCGCCGGCGCATCGGGCGCGTTGGATGGTCGAATCGGGTATTGTAAACGGTTGTGTGGTTGAGCCGCTTGGCCCGGCCACGAGGTGCTCGCTTCGCGGCTCGCGGCAAGGTCCGCGCGGATGCGATGCGGACCGCGTCCCGGCGCCGCTCTTGTCCGGCGATTGAGATTTACTTCACCATCCGGCGCGCGCATAGGCGGGCTATCTCGTTATAATCGAACGACCATTCGTTTTTTTGGACGTGCCGTTCATGAACACTTCCCAGTCTGAATTCGTCGCCGTGCGCGGCATCCGCCTGCATGTGCGGCGTTGGGGCCATCCGGATGCGCCGATGCTCTTCATGCTGCACGGCTCGATGGACGTGGCCGCGTCGTTCCAGTTCGTCGTCGATGCGCTGGGCGGCGACTGGCAGGTGCTGGCGCCGGATATGCGCGGTTTTGGCCTGTCGGACTGGCCGGTGGCCGAGCACGGCGGCGGCAACTACTGGATTCAGGACTATCTGGCCGATCTCGACGCCTTGCTCGACCACTACGCGCCGACCGGCGAAGTGAATCTGGTCGGCCACAGCATGGGGGCGAACATCGCCTGCGTGTATGCGGGCGTGCGGCCGGAGCGGGTGCGGCGGGTGGTCGATCTGGAAGGCTTCGGTCTTGCGCCGTCGCACTCGGCGCAAGCGCCCAGGCGCCTGCGCAACTGGCTCGACGAGTTGCGCGATCCGCCGCAACTGAAGCGCTACGCGTCGCTCGACGACGTCGCCGCGCGCCTGATCAAGACCAATCCGCGCCTCGATCCGCAGCGCGCGCAGTTTCTCGCGCAGCATTGGTCGAAGCCGGACGGCGAAGGGCGCTTCATGCTGCTCGCCGATCCCGCGCACAAGCTGCGTGGCCCGGCGCTGTACCGTCTCGACGAAGTGATGGCGACCTGGCGTAAGGTAAGCGCGAAGGTGCTGCACGTGGAAGCCGCCAATTCGCCGACGCTCGCGCAGATTGCCGGCGAGATTCCACTCGACGAATTCAAGGCGCGTTTTCAGGCGTTCCCCGACTGGCGCGAGAAAATCATCGACGGAGCGGGGCACATGGTGCATCACGACCAGCCGGAGCAGGTGGCCGCGCTGATCGAGGGATTCTGCGCGTAGCGCTTTCGAGAAGTCCTCGGGTTCCGGGGCAGCCGCTTCGGGGCGTCCGTTGTGAGATAGCTCTGCGTCCGCTTACTGCGTTGCAGTAAAATGAGCGCAGAACCTTTTCAAGACGACGATGAACGCCGACCTCCACTGTCACTCCACCGTTTCCGACGGCCAGTTCGCGCCGGCCGACGTCGCGCGCCGCGCGCATGCGGGCGGCGTGACGTTGTGGGCGCTGACCGATCACGATGAGCTGGGCGGCCAGCACGAAGCGCGAAGCACCGCCGAGGCGCTCGGCATGGACTATCTGAGCGGCGTCGAGATTTCGGTCACGTGGGCGTCGCGCACGGTGCACATCGTCGGGCTGGGTATCGATCCCACCAGTTCGATCCTGATCGACGGCCTCGCGCGTACGCGCAACGGCCGCGCCGCGCGGGCGGAGGCGATCGGCGAGCAACTCGCCACGCTCGGCATTCCCGACGCCTATCAGGGCGCGCTGAAATATGTGTCGAATCCGGACATGATTTCGCGTACCCATTTCGCGCGCTTCATGGTGGAAAGCGGCTACGCCAGTTCCACGCAGGACGTGTTCAGCCGCTTTCTCGGCGACGGCAAACCGGGCTACGTGGCGCACCGCTGGGCCAAGCTGGCCGACGCGGTGGGCTGGATTCAGGCCGCCGGCGGCGAAGCGATCATTGCGCATCCGGGTCGCTACGCTTACTCGCCGGTCGAATTCGACGCATTTTTTGCCGAGTTCATCGATCTCGGCGGTAAGGCGATCGAGGTGGTGACGGGCAGCCACACGCCGGACCAGTACCGTGAATACGCCGATGTCGCGCGCCGTTTCGGTTTCGAGGCGTCGCGCGGGTCCGACTTCCATGCCCCGGGCGAAGGCCGCGTCGATCTCGGCACGCTGCCGCCGCTGCCCGCCGATCTGAAGCCCGTCTGGGAACGCTGGCTGTGAGCGCGCCGTGCCGTCGCGGCACGTCGTCGACGAAAAGCGGCCGGGCAAGGCGCATATTTTCGACCGACGCTCAGCCGCAGCCCGCTTTGCCGACCGTCCGCCTTCCATCCGTGAGCTAACGTTAGCCGCCATGTCCCAATACTTCCGGCTTCATCCTGATAACCCGCAGCCGCGCCTCGTCAAGCAGGCCGTGCAGATCATCAACGATGGCGGCGTGGTCGCGTTGCCGACGGATTCGAGCTACGCGCTCGCCTGCCATCTGGACGACAAGGACGCGGTCGAGCGTCTGCGACGCATTCGCGGACTCGACGAGAAGCAGTTGCTGTCGCTCCTGGTGCGCGACCTGTCGGAACTCGCCAATTTCGCGATGGTGGACAACCGCCAATACCGGCTGATCAAATCGGTGACGCCGGGTCCGTACGTGTTCGTCCTGCAAGCCACCAAGGAAGTGCCGCGGCGCCTGTCGCATCCGTCGCGCAAGACCATTGGGCTGCGCGTGCCGGATCACGCGATCACGCTGGCGATTCTCGAAGAACTCGGCCAGCCGCTGCTCGGCTCGACCCTGATCATGCCGGGCGAAACCCAGCCGTTGAATGACCCCGAAGAAATCCGCGAGCGCCTCGAGAAGCAACTGGATCTGGTGATCGACGGCGGTCCGTGCGCGTGCGAGCCGTCCACGGTGATCGATCTGACCGGCGCGGAACCGGTGCTGGTGCGGCCGGGGCGTGGGTCGCTGGCGCCGTTCGGCCTCGAAGAAACGGCATGAGTGAAAGCGGACAGACGCACGCAATCGCGTTGTTACAATAACGAGTTATGGATTCTTCCCTGATACAGACCATTGCGGTGTACGCGCTGCCGGTGATTTTCGCCATCACGCTGCACGAAGCCGCCCATGGTTACGTCGCGCGCTGGCTCGGCGACAATACCGCTTATGTGCTCGGCCGCGTCTCCGTCAATCCGATGCGGCACATCGATCCGCTCGGCACGATCGCGATTCCCTTGCTGTTGTACTTCGCCACGAGCGGCGCATTCATGTTCGGCTATGCCAAACCGGTGCCGGTCGCCTTCGGCAACCTGCGCAATCCGCGCTGGGGCAGCCTGTGGGTCGCCGCCGCGGGCCCGGCCTGCAATTTCGTGCAGGCGGTGATCTGGGGGCTGTTCGGCGTCGCGCTCGCGGTCATGAACGTGGACGAGCCGTTCTTCACGCGCATGGCGGGCGCGGGCGTCGGCGTGAACCTCGTGCTCGGCGTGCTCAACCTGTTTCCGCTGCCGCCGCTCGACGGCGGCCGTGTGCTAATGGCCCTGCTGCCGCCGCGGCAGTCCATCACGCTGTCGCGCCTCGAACCGTACGGGTTTTTCGTCGTGATGGCGCTGGTCATGACGGGCACGCTCACGCGATACTGGCTGAACCCGCTGGTCACGATCGGCTATAGCGCGATCACCGCCATTCTGACTCCCCTTGTTTCGCTTTTCTAGATAACCATGTTCCCAGACCGTATCTTCTCCGGCATGCGGCCCACCGGATCGTTGCACCTCGGCCACTATCACGGCGTGCTGAAAAACTGGGTGCGGCTGCAGTCCGAGTACCCGTGCTTTTTTTGTGTCGTCGACTGGCATGCGCTGACGACGCACTACGAAACGCCCGAAGTGATCGAAAAGAATGTCTGGGACGTGCTGATCGACTGGCTGGCCTCCGGCATCGATCCGGCGCAGGCCACGCTGTTCATTCAGAGCAAGGTGCCCGAGCATGCCGAGCTGGCGCTGCTGCTCGGCATGAGCACGCCGCTCGGCTGGCTCGAACGCGTGCCGACCTACAAGGAGCAGCAGGAGAAGCTGAAGGACAAGGATCTGTCCACTTACGGCTTCCTCGGCTATCCGGTGCTGATGGCGGCGGACATTCTGCTGTATCGCGGCTCGCTCGTGCCGGTTGGCGAAGACCAGGTGCCGCACGTTGAAATGACGCGCGAAATCGCGCGCCGTTTCAACTATCTGTACGGCCGCGAACCGGGCTTCGAAGAGAAGGCCAACGACGCCGCGAAAAAGCTCGGCGGCAAGCGCGCCAAGCTGTACCACGAGCTGCGCAACGCTTACCAGCAGGAAGGCGACGACGAAGCGCTCGAACAGGCGCGCGCCATGTTGCAGGAGTCGCAGAGCCTGTCGATGAACGACCGGGAGCGCCTGTTCGGCTACCTCGAAGGTTCGCGCAAGATCATTCTGGTTGAGCCGCAAGCGATGTTGACGGAAGCGTCGCGCATGCCGGGTCTCGATGGCCAAAAAATGTCGAAGTCGTACGGCAACACGATCGGCCTGCGTGAAGATGCGGAGACCATCACGAAGAAAGTCCGCACCATGCCGACCGATCCGGCTCGCGTGCGCCGCACCGATCCGGGCGACCCCGACAAATGCCCGGTGTGGCAGCTTCATCAGGTCTACACGGACGAAGCCACCCACGAATGGGTGCAGAAGGGTTGCCGCACGGCCGGCATTGGTTGCCTCGAGTGCAAGCAACCCGTGATCGAAGGCATCCTGCGCGAGCAGCAGCCCATGCTCGAGCGCGCGCAGAAGTACATGGACGATCCGTCACTGTTGCGCGCGATCGTTGCCGACGGTTGCGACAAGGCCCGCCGGTTCGCCACGGAAACGATGCGCGACGTACGGGAAGCCATGGGGCTCTCGTACAACTGACGAGCGGCTCTGATCTCATGAGTATTTCCGCTGCTGCCGCCGTGCATGGATTGGGCGAGCCGTCGCCGTGGGTGCGCGATTGGGCGCATCTGGTCGCGAAGGGCGGTGCTGTGCTCGACGTCGCGTCCGGAGCGGGGCGGCATGCGCGTTTCTTTGCGTCGCTGGGGCATCCGGTGACCGCCATCGACCGCGACGCGGCGGCGCTCGACGCGCTGCGCGGCGAGCCGTCCGTCACCCCACTCCAGGCCGATCTCGAAAGCGCCGCGTGGCCTCTGCCGGCTGACGCAAAATTCGCCGCCGTCGTGGTGACGAATTACCTGCACCGGCCGCTCTTTCCGCAGCTTCTGGACGCGCTCGCGCCCGGCGGCGTACTGGTTTACGAGACCTTCGCGCAAGGAAACGAAAGCGTCGGCAAACCCTCTAATCCGGCGTTTCTGCTGGCGCCGGGCGAGCTCCTCGACCGCGTGCGCGGCCGGCTCCGGGTCGTCGCTTTTCAGGACGGTTTTCTCGCGCAGCCGCGCCCGGCCTACGTCCAGCGGATCTGCGCAATTCTGGAGGCGGAGCGCTCAGTCGACCCCGCGCAGGCGGCACCCCCGCCTTGTTACGAGTTGGCTGGCTAATCCGCTACAATCGCGGTTTACCTGATCAAATTCATGGCGTTTCATGACTAACGGCAACCACAGCGGCAACCAAGGCAGCAACACCGGCGTTCAGATTCGCGGCAGCATTCCTGCCATCATCACCCCGATGCTCGAAGACGGCGGCCTCGATCTGCCGGCGTTTCGCAAACTGATCGACTGGCACGTCGCGGAGGGCACGAACGCTCTCGTGGTGGTCGGCACGAGCGGCGAGTCGGCCACGCTGTCGGTCGAAGAACACGTGCTGATGGTCAAGACCGCAGTCGAGCATACAGCGAGCCGGATTCCGGTGATCGCAGGCTCGGGCGGCAACTCCACCACAGAGGCGATCGAACTTACCCGGCAGGCCAAGGAAGTCGGCGCCGACGCCACGCTTCAGGTCGTGCCGTACTACAACAAGCCGACGCAGGAAGGCATCTATCGCCACTTCGCGAAGATCGCCGAAACCGTCGATCTGCCGGTCATTCTGTACAACGTGCCGGGCCGCACCGTTGCGGACATGAGCAACGAAACCATTCTGCGTTGCGCGCAGGTGCCGGGCATCATCGGTGTGAAGGAAGCGACCGGCAATATCGATCGCGCCGCGCATCTGATCAAGTCCGCGCCGTCGCACTTCGGCATCTACAGCGGCGACGATCCCACCGCGATCGCGCTGATGCTGCTGGGCGGCCACGGTAATATTTCGGTCACCGCCAACGTCGCGCCGCGCGCGATGAGCGAGCTCTGCAAGGCCGCCCTGGCTGCGGATGCGAAGACCGCGCGTGAAATTCATCTGAAACTCCTGTCGCTGCATAAGAACCTGTTCATCGAATCGAATCCGATTCCGGCCAAATGGGCACTGCAGCAACTGGGTCGTGTGCAGGGCGGAATCCGCCTGCCGCTCACGCCGCTCGACGCGCAATACCACGAAGTGGTGCGCGCCGCGCTGCGCGAAGCGGGCCTGCTGGGCTAGGCGGATAGCGTCCGCGGCACCCAGTAGCGCTAACGAAAGCCTGCCACCGGCACTCCCTTAACCGACGTCGATCCAGCCCACGTTCCCGGCACACAGAACCAAGGCACCGCGTTCCAGCATCACGAAGGACCTCATGAAACGTTCCGCACTTTCCCTCCACGCAACCCGCATGGCGGCGCTGGCGCTTGCCCTCACGACGCTCGCCGGCTGTGACACGCTGAACGACTGGTTTGCTTCCGACCGCGTCAACTACAAGGGCGCGGGCAGCGCACCGCCGCTGGCCGTTCCGAACGATTTGAGCACCACCAAGACCGACGAGCGGTATGTCGCACCGCCGGCCAATCTGGCATTGGGCGGCGCGCAGAAGCGCGCGGTGACGGCTGCCGGCAATACGACCGAAGGCCAGCCCAACGCGCAGGATCCGCTCGGCATGCATATCGAACGTGATGGCGATCGCCGCTGGCTGGTCGTCGACGGCCGCTCGCCGGATCAGCTCTGGCCGCAGTTGCAGGAGTTCTGGCAGGAAAACGGCTTCGCGCTGAAGACCGACGCGCCGGCCACCGGCATCATGACGACCGACTGGGCGGAAAACCGCGCCAACATTCCGGACGACTGGTTCCGCCGCACGGTGGGCAAGGTCATCGATTTCGCGTATTCGTCGGGCACGCGTGACAGCTTCCGCACACTCGTGTCGCGCGCGCCGGGCGACACGACCGACATCTCCATCACGCACAGCGCCATGGAGGAAGTGTTGACGGGGCAGGACAAGACGTCGTCGCGTTGGGAAGAGCGGCCGCGCGATCCGGCGCTCGAGGCCCTGTTCCTCACCAAGCTGATGCAGAAGTTCGGCTTGACCGAAGCGCAATCGAAGCAACTGCTGACCGACGCGCGCACAGCGGTTGCGCCGGCCACGATCGACCAGAGCGCGGGCGCATCCACGCTCGACCTGCCTGAGTCGTTCGATCGCGCGTGGCTGCGCGTGGGCCTTGCGCTCGACCGCACCAACTTTACCGTCGACGACCGCGATCGCGCGAAGGGCATCTACTACGTCCGCTATGCGGACTCGATGCAGGAACTGAAGAAGGAAGGGCTGCTCGGCAAGCTGTTCTACAGCGGCAATTCGTCGAAGAAGCCGAGCCAGGAATTCCTCGTCAACGTGCGTTCGAAGGGCGACACGGTGACGCAAGTGGCGGTGCTGACGGCGAACGGGCAGGTCGACAATTCGTCCGACGCGCAGCGCATCGTGACGCTGCTGCACGCGCAACTGAACTAAGCGGACTGTGAGGTTCGCGAGTCTCGGTAGCGGCAGTGAAGGCAATGCGTTGCTGGTGGAAGCGCAAAGCGGCGCGACCACCACGCGCGTGTTGCTCGATTGCGGTTTTTCGGCCAGGGAAGTGGAGCGGCGTCTAACGCGGCTCGGCGCGAGCGTCGAGGGTCTCGACGCGATACTGATCACGCATGAACATAGCGACCACATTGGCAGCGCGCTGACGCTGGCGCGCAAGTGGTCGATTCCGTTGTACATGAGCTGGGGCACCGCCCGCGCGGTGGGCGCCGACGAAGCCGACATTGACCTGCAGGTGCTGTGGGGCGACGAAGCGGTGGCGATCGGCGACCTCAGCATTCTTCCCTACACCGTTCCGCATGACGCGCGCGAGCCGCTGCAATACGTGCTGTCGAACGGCGCGAGCCGGCTCGGCGTGCTGACGGATGTCGGCACGTCCACGCCGCATATCAGCTCGGTGCTGAGTGGCTGCGACGCGCTGGTGCTCGAATGCAATCACGACGTGCGGATGCTGGCGGGCAGCCGTTATCCGCAGTCGCTGAAGGCGCGCATCGGCGGGAATCATGGGCATTTGAACAACGACGCGGCGGCTGAAATTCTCGCCTCGCTCGATCGTTCGCGATTGCGCCATCTTGTTGCCGCGCATTTGAGCCAGCAGAACAATCTGCCGGAACTGGCGCAGGCAGCCATGGCCGGTGTGCTGGGCGCGGCGCCGACGGAAGTGGTGGTGGCGTCCCAAGATGAGGGATTCGCGTGGCTGAGCGTGTGACGCGCGTCTGACGCTGGATTTGCGCGCGGCGGACACCGCGGCGCCATAAAAAAAGCCCATAACGATTGCTCGTTATGGGCTTTGTCTTTCAGGGCGGTGGCGTTTCGAACGCCGCGCCCCGAATCAGGCTTAGTTGCGATTGCCGCCGAAGATGCCGAGCAGCGCCAGCAGATTCACGAACACGTTGTACAGATCCAGGTAGATCGCGAGGGTAGCGGTGATGTAATTCGTTTCACCGCCATTCACGACGCGCTGAACGTCAAACAGCATGTAGGCCGAGAAGATCACGATGGCCATGACCGACACCGTGAGCATGAGCGCCGGCAGATGCAGGAACACGTTCGCGACCGATGCGAGCAGCAGCACGATCACGCCCATGAACAGCCACTTGCCGAGACCCGAGAAGTCGCGCTTGCTGACCGTGGCGATGGTTGCCATGGACGCGAAGATCACACCAGTGCCACCGAAGGCGAGCATGATCAACGACGGGCCGTTCGAAAAACCGAGCACAAAGCTCAGGATGCGCGACAGCATCAAGCCCATGAAGAACGTGAAGCCGAGCAGCACGAACACACCGGCCGCGCTGTCTTTGGTCTTCTGAATGGCGAACATGAAGCCGAAGGCGATCGCGAAGAACGCCAGCATGCTCATGGCGGGACTCGTGGCGGCGAACAGCGAGAAACCGGTGGTGAGGCCCACCCACGCGCCCAGCACTGTCGGAATCATGGACAGCGCGAGCAGCCAGTAGGTGTTCCGTAGCACGCGGTTACGCGTTTCGACCGTGCTGACCGCGCCATTGCGGCCAAAGCTATACGGATGTTCGTTCATGGTCTCTCCTTACCTCAGAAGCGTGATGCGTATGGTTGTGAAGCGGGTTGTAGCAAGTGGTGCGGCGCCGGTGGGATTTCCCGCCGCCCGCAGCGCTCTCATCACTAAGATTGGCGCGCGGGCGGGGAGTTTCAATACCCTGAAAATACCACACCACCTACGCTACCAGTATTCGGAAACTCCTGCTTGGAGTCTTTCAATGCTGTAAGGGTTCAATCACAATCATACACGGGAACATGCTACAATAGCGGATTCATTTGAATCTGTAACCTCTTAATTTTTTGGAGTTTTTATGGCGATCGAACGCACCCTGTCGATTATCAAGCCGGACGCAGTGGCCAAGAACGTGATCGGCCAGATCTACAGCCGTTTCGAAAACGCTGGCCTGAAGATCGTGGCTTCGCGCATGGTTCACCTGTCGCGCGCCGACGCGGAGAAGTTCTACGCTGTGCACGCTGCACGTCCGTTCTTCAAGGACCTCGTCGATTTCATGATCTCGGGCCCGGTCGTCGTGCAAGCGCTGGAAGGCGAGAACGCCATCCTGAAGCACCGTGACCTGATGGGTGCAACGGACCCGAAGAAGGCGGAAAAGGGCACGATCCGCGCTGACTTCGCTGACAGCATCGACGCGAACGCAGTGCACGGTTCGGACGCCGCTGAAACCGCTGCCGTTGAAATCGCATTCTTCTTCCCGCAAGTGAACGTGTACTCGCGCTAAGCAGAACTCCCGTGCGCGATTCGTGCAGCCGACCGGATTTATCGCACGAATCGCCCGGCAAAGTAGTAAGGTAAAAGCAGCAGGAATGGGCGCGAACGGCATTGCGTTCATGCAGCTTGTTGCATGAACGTAGTCTCGCACTGAAATGGCAGGATTCGATATGACGAGCAGTCCCACCGTCAACCTTCTCGACCTCGACGCCCAAGGGCTTGTCGCTTACTGCGACAGCCTGGGCGAGAAGCCGTTTCGCGCCAAGCAATTGCAGCGCTGGATTCACCAATACAACGCTGCCGACTTCGACGGCATGACCGATCTCGCGAAGTCCTTGCGCGAAAAGCTCAAGGGGCGCGCCACGATCTCGATGCCGGGCATCGTCAGCGACAATATTTCGACCGACGGCACACGCAAGTGGCTGATCGACGTCGGCAACAGCAACGCGGTTGAAACCGTCTACATTCCCGAAGAAACGCGTGGCACGCTGTGTGTGTCGTCGCAGGCCGGGTGCGCGGTCAACTGCCGTTTCTGTTCGACCGGCAAGCAGGGTTTCTCCCGCAATCTCACCACCGCTGAAATCATCGGCCAGTTGCGCATGGCCGAGTTCGCACTGCGCGCGTCGCGCGGCGTGGACGGCGGGCGCGCCACGGGTGGCGACGGCAAGGGCGAGCGGGTCGTCACGAACGTCGTGATGATGGGCATGGGCGAGCCGCTGCTCAATTACGACGCGGTTGTGCCGGCCATGCGCCTGATGCTCGACGACAACGCCTACGGCCTGTCGCGCCGCCGTGTCACGCTGTCCACCTCGGGCGTCGTGCCCATGATGGACCGGCTCGGCACCGATCTGCCGGTGGCGCTCGCGGTCTCCTTGCATGCGCCTAGCGATCCGCTGCGCGACATGCTCGTGCCGCTGAACAAGAAGTACCCGCTGCGCGAACTGATGGCGGCTTGCCAGCGCTATCTGAAGGTCGCGCCGCGCGATTTCATTACGTTTGAATATTGCATGCTCGACGGCGTGAACGACAGCGAAGCGCAAGCGCGCGAATTGCTCGCGGTCACGCGCGACGTGCCGTGCAAATTCAACCTGATTCCGTTTAATCCGTTCCCCGAATCGGGCCTCATCCGCTCGAAACCGGAACAGATCAAGCGGTTTGCACAAGTACTGATGGACGCGGGCGTCGTCACTACGGTGCGCAAGACACGCGGCGATGATATCGACGCTGCCTGCGGTCAGTTGGCCGGCGCGGTGAAAGACCGCACCCGCCTCGCTGAGCGCACCGGGAAGGCAGCCAAGGTGATCGAGGTTCGCGCCGTGTAATCGCGCGGTGAAGGCAGGGCGCCCGCGTTCGGAGAAGCTCCGCGAACGCACGACAACCTGCCGTGCCGGCGTCGATTGAAAAGAAAGTTTGCAGAAGCGATCGGAAGCGGCGCACAAGGCCGCACATTTTGTTATAAACGGTCTGCGATTCGGACGTGAGGCTTGAGCCCGTCCGGCTCGCACGAGTGAAAAAGAATCGACGCGAAAGGATTTGGGATGAGTGAGCCGCAGCACCCGCAGCCGCAGGACACAGACACGAACGAAAGCCATCCGGCGCCGGTCGCACGGGCGGCGGTGCAGCCTGTTGTGCAGCCGGGCATGGATTCGTTGGCGGCGGTTGGCGCGCGCTTGACCCAATTGCGTGAATCGAAAGGCTGGACGATCGACGACGTGTCGGCGCGTTTGAAAGTGTCCGTCACCAAGCTGCGCGCGCTCGAATCGGGCGACATCAGCCACTTGCCCGATACGACCTTCGCGCTCGGCGTGGTGCGCAGCTACGCGAAAATGCTCGGTGCGGATCCCACGCCGTTCACGGCGGCACTGCGCCGCGAAAAGGGAGTGCCCGCGCCGGATCTGTCGATGCCGGCGTCGTCGGGTAGGGACTTGCCGCGTGGCAAGGTATCGCTCTCGCTGGGTGGCAGTGGGCAAAAGAGCCGCTCGTGGCTGTGGGGTGTGGCGGCGGTGATCGTCGCGGTGATCGCGCTCGGCATGTGGCACACCAATGGCGGCGATTCGTCCGCCTGGCTGGCGCGCTTGAAAGCGAGCGCGAACGGTGCCACTGGCGGCGCAACCGGCGCATCGGGCGCGGTGGCGCAGGGCCAATCGGCAGGTTCGGAAGCGACTGCGGAAGAGGCTGCTTCAGCGCCGGATACGCAGGCGGCAGCGGAGAATGCAGCGTCGGCTACGCCGATGCCCGCGCCGCTCGCTACCGGTACGGCACCTTCGTCGGCCCCGGCAGTGACGGCAATGACGGCCGCGCCTAAGACGGGCTCGCAGGCACCGGTTGGGACAACCGCGCCGGGCGCGAGCGCACCGGCGGCCACGGTGACGCCGGCTGCGGGTCAGTCGACCGTCGCGTTGAGCGTGAAGCAGGATAGCTGGTTCAGCGTGCGTGGCAAAGATGGCAAGGAAGTGTTCTCCGGCCTCGTGCACGCAGGCGATACCAAGGCAGTAACGGGCGAAGCGCCTTTCAAGGTCACGCTCGGCAACAGGGCCGGCCTCGACTCGCTGACGCTCGACGGCCAGCCGGTCGATCCCGCGAAATATGCGGCGGCCAAGGGCAACGTGGCGCGTTTCGCGCTGCCTTGACAGATACGGTATGCGCCGCGGCCAACCGGTCCGCGGCGCTTTTTCAATTCAGGCGCGACGTCTTTTGTGTGGCGCATGCGGCGTAAATGGGTTTTTCGATGCAATCCGAAGCTCAATCCCAATCCAGTAGCAAGATCGTTTCCAACGAGCCGGTGTTCGGCGGCCAGGCACCGCGGCGCAAGTCGCACGCGGTGGACGTCCGTTGGGGCGGCCAGCTCGTTACCATCGGCGGCGACGCCCCCGTGCGCATCCAGTCGATGACCAACACGGACACTGCGGACGCGATCGGCACCGCCATCCAGATCAAGGAACTGGCGCAAGCCGGCTCGGAACTGGTGCGTATCACGGTGAACACGCCGGAAGCAGCTGCGGCGGTGCCGGCCGTGCGCGAGCAGCTCGACCGCATGGGCGTGTCGGTGCCGCTGGTCGGCGACTTCCATTACAACGGCCATTTGCTGTTGCGCGATTACCCCGCGTGCGCGGAGTCGTTGTCCAAGTACCGGATCAATCCGGGCAACGTGGGTCACGGCGCGAAACGCGACACGCAGTTCGCGCAGATGATCGAAGCCGCGGCGAAGTACGATAAGCCGGTGCGTATCGGCGTCAACTGGGGCAGTCTCGATCAGGACCTGCTCGCGAAGATGATGGACGAGAATGCCGCGCGTTCCACGCCGTGGGAAGCGCAAAGTGTCATGTACGAAGCGCTCATCCAGTCGGCGATCGGCTCGGCGGAGCGGGCGGTCGAACTCGGCCTGTCACGCAATCAGATCATTCTGTCGTGCAAGGTCAGCGGCGTGCAGGACCTGATCGCCGTGTACCGCGAACTCGCGCGCCGTTGCGACTTCGCGCTGCATCTCGGCTTGACCGAGGCGGGCATGGGTTCGAAGGGCATCGTTGCCTCGACGGCGGCATTGTCTGTATTGCTGCAGCAGGGCATCGGCGACACGATCCGCATTTCGCTCACGCCGGAACCGGGCGCCTCGCGCACCGGCGAAGTGATCGTCGGCCAGGAAATTTTGCAGACCATGGGTCTGCGCTCGTTCACGCCGATGGTGATCGCGTGCCCGGGTTGCGGTCGCACCACCAGCACGCTGTTCCAGGAACTGGCGTCGCAAATCCAGACCTATTTGCGTACACAGATGCCGGTTTGGCGCGATCAGTATCCTGGCGTCGAAAAGATGCACGTCGCGGTGATGGGCTGCATCGTCAACGGTCCGGGCGAGTCGAAGCAGGCGAATATCGGCATCAGCCTGCCGGGTTCGGGCGAGAACCCGGCCGCGCCGGTGTTCATCGACGGCGAGAAGGTCAAGACGCTGCGCGGCGATAACATCGCGCAAGAATTCCAGCAAATCGTGAGTGACTACGTCGAGCGCAGCTATGGCCGCGCCACGGTAGCCAACTAAACATCGGCTCTCGAATACAGATGACTGAACAGAAGAAAAAGCTCGAAAAGCTCTCCGGCGTGAAGGGCATGAACGACATCCTTCCGCAGGAAGCCGGGCTGTGGGAATTTTTCGAAACGACCGTCAAGTCGATGCTGCGTTCGTACGGATACCAGAATATTCGTACGCCGATCATCGAGCATACGCAGCTGTTCAAGCGCGGTATCGGTGAAGTGACCGACATCGTCGAGAAAGAGATGTACAGCTTTACCGACGCACTGAACGGTGAAAATCTGACCATGCGCCCGGAAAACACGGCAGCGGTGGTGCGCGCGGTGATCGAACACAACATGCTGTACGACGGCCCGAAGCGTCTGTGGTACATCGGTCCGATGTTCCGTCACGAGCGTCCGCAGCGCGGCCGTTATCGCCAGTTCCATCAGGTCGGCGTGGAAGCGCTCGGCTTTGCCGGTCCGGACGCCGACGCTGAAATCATCATGATGTGCCAGCGTTTGTGGGACGACCTCGGGCTGATGGGCATCAAGCTCGAAATCAACTCGCTGGGCCTCGCGGATGAACGCGCGGCGCATCGTGTGGAATTGATCGCGTACCTCGAAAAGCACATGGACGTGCTCGACGAAGAAGCGAAGCGCCGTCTCTACACGAACCCGCTGCGCGTGCTGGACACGAAGAATCCGGCCATGCAGGAAGTCGCGCAGAACGCGCCCAAGCTGATCGATTTTCTCGGCGAAGAATCGCGCGCGCACTTCGAAGGTTTGCAGCGCATTCTGAAGGCGAACAACATCCCGTTCAAGATCAATCCGCGTCTCGTGCGCGGTCTCGATTACTACAATCTGACCGTGTTCGAATGGGTGACCGACAAGCTCGGCGCGCAAGGTACCGTCGCGGCGGGCGGCCGTTACGATCCGCTGATCGAGCAGCTTGGCGGCAAGCCGACGGCGGCATGCGGTTGGGCAATGGGCATTGAGCGCATCCTCGAGCTGCTGAAGGAAGAGCAACTCGTGCCGGAAGACGAAGGTTGTGACGTGTACGTGGTCCATCAGGGCGACGCGGCGCGCGAGCAAGCCTTTATCATCGCCGAGCGTTTGCGTGACACCGGTCTCGACGTGATCCTGCATTGCAGCGCCGACGGTCAACCGGCCAGCTTCAAATCGCAGATGAAGCGTGCCGACGCAAGCGGCGCGGCCTTCGCCGTGGTGCTCGGCGAAGACGAGATTGCCAACGGCACGGTCGGCGTCAAACCGCTGCGCGATACAAATGCTAACGGCGGTAAAAACGAGCAACAAAACGTGCCGGCCGAAGACTTGACCGAATTTCTAATCAATGCGATGGTTGCAACCGCCGAAGACGGCGACGACTGATCGCGATGTCGTCGAGCCGGTTGGTTTTCAATCGGGTTCGACATGCACACGTAGCAAGAAAGAGGAAATCGCCGGGCAATGAGTTACCACGACGAACAAGAATCGATTGAAAGTCTGAAGGCATGGTGGACGCAGTGGGGCAATGCAACCACATGGATCGTGCTGGTGGCACTGGTGGCCGCCGCCGGCTGGAACGGCTGGAATTTTTGGCAACGGCGCCAGGCGGCTGAAGCCGCCGTGCTGTACGACCAGGTGCAGCAAGCCGTGGCATCGGGCGACAAGGCGAAGATCACGCGCGTCGCCACCGACATGGAAGATAAGTTCAGCCGCACCGCGTATGCGCAAATGACCGCGCTGGGCGCCGCCAAGGCGCTGTACGCCGCGGGCGACGAATCCGCTGCGAAGGCGCAACTGCAATGGACCATCGATCACGCGAAAGATGACGAGTTCAAGCAGATCGCCAAGCTGCGTCTTGCTTCATTGCTGCTCGACGACAAGGCTTACGATCAGGGCCTCGCCTTGCTCGCCGAACCGCAGTCCGACGCGTTCAAAGGCATCGTGGCGAACGGCCGCGGCGATCTGCTCGCCGCTCAAGGCAAGCGTGACGATGCACGCGCGGCCTATAAGCTCGCGCTCGACTCGCTGTCGAAAAACGATAGCTCGGCACGCCAGTTGATTCAGTTCAAGCTGGACGCGCTGGGCGGCTGATCGCCGCATATGAGCGCGCCAATCAGCGCCGCGTGCAACGACCAACCGGTCTCTTTTAACTAATTTCCTGAATGCTTCGTCCACCGATGAATCTGCTGAAACGTTACGCTGTGCCCGTTGCCTGTGCGATGACCGTGCTCACCATGGCGGCTTGCTCATCCACGAAAGACGAGCGCCGCGTGCCCACGCCGCTCACCGAGTTCAAACCCGTGCTCGACGTGCAGCAGGCCTGGAAGGCGAGCGTCGGTAAGGCAGGCCGTTACCTGTTCTCGCCGGTTGCGGTGGGCAACGCGGTATACGCGGCAGGCGCGAACGGTTCGGTTGCGAAGATCGACGCGCAGACCGGTCAGGACGTCTGGCGCGTCAAACTGCACGACGACCTGTCGGCAGGCGTCGGCAGCGACGGCACACTCACCGCGGTCGGCGGCCTGAAGGGCGACGTCTACGTGCTCGGCGCGGACGGCAAGCAACTCTGGACCGCCAAGGCGCCGGGCGAAATCATTTCGCCGCCGCTCGTCGGCAACGGCCTCGTGGTGGTGCGTACGGTCGACGGTCAGATCACCGCGTTCAACGCGCAAACCGGCGAGCAGAAGTGGAACTACCGCAACCGCGCGGTGCCGCTCAATCTGCGCGTGTCGTCGGGCATGACGTTCGCGGGCGACGCGGCCGTGCTGGCCGGTTTCCCCGGCGGCGCGTTCGCGGCGATCAACCTGCAAACGGGCGACAACTACTGGCAAACGCCGGTGTCCTATCCGAAGGGCGTGACGGAAGTCGAGCGCATCAACGACGTGACCGGTCCGCCCACGCTGGTCGGTTCGGAAACCTGCGCCGTGACGTTCCAGGGCCAGATTGGCTGTTTCGACGCGAACTCGGGCCGCGCCGTGTGGGAAAAGGCGTTTTCGAGCACGAGCGGTCTGGCGCAGGATGAGCGCGCCGTGGTCGCGGCGGACGACTGGTCGGTGGTGTCGGCGTTCGATACCAACAGCGGCGCGCCGCTGTGGAAGAACGACAAGCTGAAGAATCGCGACCTGAGCGTGCCGTTCATTCTGGGTCACGCCGCGGTACTCGGCGACTATCAGGGCTACGTGCACTTCCTGTCCCGCGACGACGGCACGCTGGTCGCGCGCGTGAAGACCGACGGCAGCCCGATCACCGCAGCGCCGGTGCTCGCCGGCGAAACGCTGGTGGTGCTGACGCACGACGGCGATTTGTACGGCTACCGCCCGCGCTGATCGCGCGCAGCAATTGCTGTCTGGCGCGCAGGCCGGCTTCGCCGGCCGCGCGCGTTTTACTGAGGTGCAGTTCGAGTTGTAGTAGCAGGGCAGAGTAAGTAAAAGAATTCCGCCGGACTGGCTGGTCCGGCAAGTCGGATCAGATATGGCGCACGGGCCCACGTGGCCATCGGTGAGTGCTTGCGGCATCACCTTCGACGGCAGGTTCGCCAATACCGCACAGAATCGGTTTCGAACCGGCGTGCGAGCCGTCGAGCAATCAAGACTGAATCTGGCGGCCCGCTGGCGTCGCCCATACAGCCAAACCCCCGTCCGCCCGGGCGTGCATATTGACAGCACATCCGGGGCTGGCCGAATTCGTGATAATTTTCGTCAAACGCTGCCGTGTAGCGGCCGCATGGCGTCGCTACGCGGCCGGTCGATTTCGATCCCGCGTTTCACCGTGAACAACATCTGATGAAACCCGTTATTGCCCTCGTCGGGCGCCCCAATGTGGGGAAATCCACGCTGTTCAACCGGCTCACGCGCACGCGTGATGCGCTGGTTGCCGACCTGCCCGGTCTCACCCGCGATCGCCATTACGGCGAGGGGCGCGCCGGCGACCGGCCGTATCTGGTCGTCGACACCGGCGGCTTCGAACCGGTCGCGAAAGAAGGCATCCTGCACGAAATGGCGCGTCAAACCCGCCAGGCGGTCGAGGAATCGGACATCGTCGTGTTCATCGTCGACGGTCGCAATGGCCTCGCGCCGCAGGATAAGTCGATCGCCGACTATCTGCGCAAGGTCGGCCGGCCGATTTTCCTGGTCGTCAACAAGGCGGAGGGCATGAAGTACAGCAACGTCGCCGCCGACTTCTACGAACTTGGCCTCGGCGACCCGCGCGCGATTTCCGCGGCGCATGGCGACGGCGTCACCGAAATGATCAACGAGGCACTCGAAGTCGCCTACGCCGGCCAGCCGGAAGAAAGCGACGAAGAGAAGCAGACGCGCGGCGTGAAGATCGCGATCGTCGGCCGTCCGAATGTCGGCAAGTCGACGTTGATCAATGCACTGGTGGGCGAAGAGCGCGTGATCGCGTTCGACATGCCGGGCACCACACGCGATTCGATCTATGTCGATTTCGAACGCGGCGGCAAGCCGTACACGCTGATCGACACCGCCGGTTTGCGCCGCCGCGGCAAAGTGTTCGAAGCGATCGAGAAATTCTCGGTGGTGAAGACGCTGCAGTCGATCTCCGACGCCAATGTCGTGATCCTGCTGCTCGACGCGCGCCAGGACATTTCGGAGCAGGACGCGCACATTGCCGGCTTCGTGGTGGAGCAGGGCCGTGCACTGGTGGTGGGCGTGAACAAGTGGGACGGTCTCGACCCGCATGTGCGCGACCGCACGAAAGCGGACCTCGAGCGCAAACTAAAATTTCTCGACTTCGCCAAATTCCACTTCATTTCCGCCGCGGAAAAAACCGGGATCGGCCCGTTGATGCGCTCGGTCGACGACGCCTACGCAGCCGCCATGGCCAAGCTGCCGACGCCGAAGCTCACGCGCGCGTTGATCGATGCCGTCGAATTCCAGCAGCCGCGCCGACGCGGTCCGGTGCGCCCGAAACTGCGTTACGCGCACCAGGGCGGACAGAATCCGCCGATCATCGTGATTCACGGCAATGCGCTCGACGCGATCACCGAAACGTACAAACGCTATCTGGAAAACCGCTTCAGGGAAACTTTCAAGCTGACTGGGACTCCATTGCGCATAGAGTTCAGATCGTCGACGAACCCTTACGCGGATAAAGGCTAGACCTAGGCTGAAACCCGCGTGTGTGCTGGCTTTGGCCGCCTGGCCAGGCCTCCCGCGCAAAAATGAAAATCGGCTATAGTGTAGCGGTTGACGCTGGATCTCTTTTTCTTCCGCGTCAATTCAGTCAACCTGCAAAAAAATACGGAGTTTGCTATGAGCAACAAAGGGCAATTGTTACAAGACCCGTTTTTGAACGCACTGCGTAAAGAGCATGTGCCGGTGTCGATCTATCTGGTCAACGGCATCAAGCTTCAAGGGAACATCGAATCGTTCGACCAGTACGTCGTGTTGCTCCGGAATACGGTCACCCAGATGGTCTACAAGCACGCAATCTCGACAGTCGTGCCAGCCCGTCCGGTGAATTTCCACCCGGATTCTGAACAGTCCTAACCCCCGTCGCGGCCGGCGTAGCGTCGCCCGTTGGCGATTACTCCCGGCCGCCTCATCTTGATACCCTCCAATTTGATTAATGCAGCGCTTGTCGGCATCGACTTCGGTAAGATCGATTTCGAAGCCAGCCTGGAAGAACTCAGCCTGCTCGCGCAAAGCGCGGGCGCGAATCCCATAGTCACCCTCACTGGGCGCCGGTCCAGTCCCGATGCCAAGATGTTCGTCGGCAGCGGCAAGGCCGAAGAACTGCGTCTTGCGTGTGAGGCGAACGACATCGAACTCGTCATTTTCAATCACGCGCTGGCGCCTGCGCAGCAGCGCAATCTGGAGCAGGCGCTTAATCGGCGCGTGATCGACCGCACCAGTCTGATCCTCGACATTTTTGCGCAACGCGCCCGCAGCCATGAAGGCAAGCTGCAGGTGGAGCTCGCGCAACTGCAGTATCTGTCGACGCGGCTAATCCGCGCATGGACTCACCTGGAGCGGCAAAAAGGCGGTATCGGTTTGCGCGGCCCTGGCGAAACGCAGCTCGAAACCGACCGTCGTTTGATCGGCGAGCGCATCAAGGCGCTCAAGACGCGACTCGAGAAACTGCGTCGTCAGCACGGCACGCAGCGCCGCGCGCGCAGCCGCAATCAGACCATGTCGGTGTCGTTGGTCGGCTACACGAACGCGGGCAAGTCCACGCTCTTCAACGCGCTCACCAAGGCTCAGGCGTACGCCGCCGACCAGTTGTTCGCGACCCTGGATACCACCTCGCGGCGCGTCTATCTCGGCGACGAAGCGGGGCAGGTGGTGGTATCGGATACGGTCGGTTTCATCCGCGAACTGCCTCACCAGCTGGTGGCGGCGTTTCGCGCCACGCTCGAGGAAACCATTCACGCCGACCTGCTGCTGCACGTGGTCGATGCGTCGAGCGCGGTGCGGCTCGACCAGATCGATCAGGTGAACGAGGTATTGCACGCAATCGGTGCAGACACGATCCGGCAGGTGCTGGTCTTCAACAAGATCGACGCGGTGCCGGAGTTGGCGGCCCGTGGGGACGCGGTTGAAAGGGACGAGTATGGTAATATTTCGCGCGTCTTTTTGAGCGCGCGCACGGGGCAAGGGTTGGACACATTGCGCGCAGCCATCGCTGAAATCGCAACTGCCGAACCTCTTCCCGAAACGCTGGTCGATCTCTCGGAAGAGGACCGGTCGGCAGCACCACGCGACGACCGCAAGGTCCCAGAACTCGGGCACTGACCCGTTCCAATTGCACTGACCCGCTGTCTACTCTGGTGAACGAACACAGGTGAACGATTACAACGAGCGGAGTATCTGGGTGCGCATGCGCGCCATGCTGTCACTGAACGATCCGCGCTGGGGCCGGGGAGACGCCAATGGCGACCGGCAACGTCCCAACGAGCCGAAGCGTCCGCCGAGCAAAGACGGCGAGGGACCGCCCGATCTCGACGAGATGTGGCGCGATTTCAACCGTCGTTTGAGCCGGGTGTTCGGCCGCAAGGGCGGCGGTGCGGGTGGCGGCCGTCCTGACAACGGTCGTAGCGCGCGGATCGGCGTGGGCATCGTGATCGGCGTGCTGCTGGCCATTTATCTCGGCAGCGGCGTGTTCGTCGTGCAGGACGGCCAGGCCGGTGTGGTGATGCAGTTCGGCAAGTATCGCTACACGGCGGGACAGGGCGTGCACTGGCGTCTGCCGTATCCGTTCGAAGCACATGAGCTCGTCAATATCGGCCAGATCCGCCAGGTGGAAGTGGGCCGCAACAACGTGGTGCGTCTCGCGAATGTGAAAGACGCGTCGATGCTCACGCACGACGCGGATATCGTCGACGTGCGCTTCGCCGTGCAATACCAGGTGAAGAAGCCGACCGATTACCTGTTTCGCAGCGTCGATCCCGATCAGGGCGTGATGCAGGCTGCCCAGGCGGCGGTGCGTAACATCGTCGGCGCGCGCAGCACCAATGACATCCTCTATCAGGATCGCGAAACAATTCGCCAGCAACTCATGACGGCGATCCAGCAATCCCTGGATGAATATCAGTCCGGCCTCGCCGTGACCGGTGTGACGATCCAGGGCGTGCAGGTGCCCGACCGCGTGCAGGCCGCCTTCGACGACGCCGCGAAAGTCCGTCAGGAAAACGACCGCGCGAAACGCGATGCCGAAGCCTATGCCGCGGATCTTCTGCCGCGCGCGCAAGCCGACGTGGCGCGCCAGATCGACGCAGCGAAAACCTACAGCGAGAAGACCGTGGCCCAGGCACAAGGCGACGCCGAACGCTTCAAGCAGGTCTACGCGCAGTACTCGAAAGCGCCCGCGGTGATTCGCGAGCGCATGTACCTGGACACCATGCAGCAGATCTATTCGAATACGACCAAGGTGTACGTGGACAGCAAGAGCGGCAACAACGTGCTGTATCTGCCGCTCGACAAGCTGGTCGAGCAGACTCGCCAGCGGGTCGCCGACGCTGCCGCCGCCTCGGGTGCGGCAGCGGGCGCGACGGCCGCTGCCGCGCCGCAAGCGGCGAGCAATGCCGCGTCGCCTTTGGCTGCACCGTCCGCCTCCGCAACCGGCTCCGCGGCTTCGGCGCCTGCGGCATCCGCCGCGCCGGCCAGCCAGGCCGCAGCCGGCAGCGACGCGCTGCGTTCACGCGACTCCTTCCGCAGCCGTATGCGCGAAGACGACGTTCAATAAGGAGCGCACATCATGAACAAGATCATTGCGCTCGTCGTGGCTGTCGTCATCGTGCTGTTCGCCGCTTCGTCGATGGTGTTCGTCGTCGATCAGCGCCACATGGCCGTGCTGTCCTCGCACGGCGACGAAGCGCCGAGCCTGCTCGGCCCCGGTCTGCATGTGAAATTGCCGCCGCCGCTGCAAACGGTCACGCTGGTCGATAACCGCATTCAGTCGCTCGATGCGCCGGACGAAGACCGTTACGTGACGTCCGACAAAATCGATCTGCTGGCGAACCCGGTTCTCAAATATCGCGTGACCGATCCGCTCAAGCTGCTCGCCGAAACCCGCGGCGATGCGCAGAGCCTGCCGGACCGGCTCGCGTTGCTGTCGCGCGGCGCGCTCGGCGATGCGTTCGCGAAGGTCACGCTGTCCGACGCGCTCGCGCGGCAACAGGCCGTCGCCGACGAAGCGCGCGCCGCGATGGACAAGGCGGCGGCATCGCTGGGCGTGTCGGTGGTCGACGTGCAATTGACGCGCGTCGATTTCCCGGCGTCGATGGCGGACTCGGTCTACAAGCGCATGATCGCCGCGCGCCAGCAGGTCGCGGCCGACGAACGCGCGAAGGGCACGGCCGAAGCCGACAAGATCAGGCAGGACGCGATCGGCCAGCAACAGGCGATTCTCGCGGACGGTTATCGTCAGGCGCAGACCATCAAGGGCGAAGGCGATGCCAAGGCAGCGCAGATCGCCGCCGACGCTTACGGCAGCGACCCGCAGTTCTACCAGTTCTATCAAAGCATGCAGGCGTACAAGAACACCTTCAAGCCGGGCGACGTGATCGTGGTCGATCCGAGCAACGAGTTCTTCCGCTTCATGCGTAGCCCGACCGGCGGCGCCGCCCCGGACGCTCCCGCGGTCCCGCGCAAACCCTGATAACCGGAACGCCGCGGCACCCGCATCGCGGCCCTTTGAATCGCATGGATATAGCCGGCTCGTTACTGCTCGCGATCGCGTTGATGCTGATTATCGAGGGAATGTTTCCCTTCGTTTTTCCGAGCGCCTGGCGCGACACGTTCCGTAAAATAGCGGAACGGCCGCCGCATCAGATTCGGGTGGGCGGCCTGATCGTGATGGTGCTCGGGTTGATCCTGCTGTTTATCGTGACCTGAAGGCGTTTGTTTTGCCGGTGGCCTCGCGGTCCGACGGCGCGTGCGATCATCCGCGATCACCGTATTACCCGCGGCCAGATGTGATCGGCCGCCATGGCCCGCGGTGCTCTGAACGCCGCATCGTGCAACGCCCCGCGGCCAAAAGCCGGATGGGTTCGCTGCAGCCAATCCAGACGCCCGCGATGGCCGCCAAAATCGAGCCGCCGCCCGCCATTCACTCTCACTTACCGGCGCACCCAGCCGCCGTGTTCAACGTCGTAGGACTGTATCGATGTCGACCTGGTTACTTCCCGAAAATATTGCCGACGTGCTGCCGTCGGAAGCCCGCAAGATCGAAGAGTTGCGGCGCCATTTGCTGGACCGTTTCCGTTCGTACGGCTACGAGATGGTTATGCCGCCGTTGCTCGAATACATTGAGTCGCTGCTGACCGGCGGCGGGCACGATCTGAATCTGCGGACCTTCAAGCTAGTCGATCAGCTGTCCGGGCGCACGCTCGGTCTGCGCGCGGACATCACGCCGCAAGTCGCGCGCATCGACGCGCATCTGCTGAATCGCCAGGGCGTGACGCGTCTTTGCTATGCAGGCAATGTCGCGCATACGCGTCCGCGCGGCCTGCATGCCACGCGCGAGCAAATCCAGATCGGCGCGGAAATCTATGGACACGCGGGTCTTGAAGCGGACCTGGAAATCCAGCAACTGATGCTCGACGCGCTGCGTCTGGCCGGCCTCGCGAAAGTGCGCCTCGATCTGTGCCACGCGGGCGTGCTCGCGGCGCTGATCGAAGCCGAGCCGGCCGCGGCCGAGTTCGGGCAGTCGCTTTACGACGCCTTGGCGGGCAAGGACGTGCCGCGCCTCGTCGAACTAACGGCAAACCTGACACCGGTGATCCGCGACGCCTTGCGCGCGCTGCCCACGCTCTACGGCGACGCCTCGGTGCTCGACGAAGCCCGCGCGCGCTTGCCGAATGCGCCGGCCATCGCCCGCGCGCTCGACGACCTGGCGTTCCTCGCAAGCCAGGTGGACGGCGCCGAAGTGATGATCGATCTCGCTGATCTACGCGGCTATGCTTACCACAGCGGCGTGATGTTCTCGGCGTATGTGGACGGCGTGCCCAATGCGGTAGCGCGCGGCGGCCGTTACGACCACGTGGGCCAGGCGTATGGCCGCGCGCGGGCGGCCACCGGCTTTTCGCTCGATCTGCGCGAAGTGGCGCGGATTTCGCCGGTCGAAGCGCGCAGCAGCGCGATTCTCGCGCCGTGGCAGCACGACGAAGCATTGCGCGTGAGCGTCGCCGCGTTGCGCGATGCCGGTGAAGTGGTGATTCAGGCGCTGCCCGGCCATGAACACGATCTGGACGAATTCGCTTTCGACCGCGTGTTGGTCGAGCGCAACGGCAACTGGGTCGTCGAACCGCGCGCCTGAGCGCGTTGCCTGAGCGTTCCGTCGGACCCGCCCGAGGGTGATCCTCAGGGCATCTCAGACGGCTTCGAACGTGCCGTTAAAACGCGGCGCGGCCATCGGCCGCGCTACTTTCGCAATACCCAACATAACGTGCATACCGTTGAGCGGAAACGGAAAAATTCGGAAGGTTCCGCGAACATAGGTAGAATACGTTTTTAACCAGCTTACGAAACAACATGTCTGCCAGCGCAGTGAATGTGAACCCCGGGCGTAACGTCGTCGTCGTGGGAACCCAGTGGGGTGATGAAGGCAAGGGCAAGATCGTCGACTGGCTGACGGACCACGCTCAAGGCGTCGTTCGCTTCCAGGGCGGTCACAATGCCGGTCACACGCTTATCATCGGCGGCAAGAAAACCATCTTGCGTCTGATTCCGTCGGGCATTATGCATCCCGGCGTCGCGTGCTACATCGGCAATGGCGTCGTGTTGTCGCCGGAAGCGCTGTTCAAGGAAATCGGCGAGCTCGAAGCCGCCGGGGTCGACGTTCAGAATCGCCTCTTTATTTCCGAAGCCACCACCCTGATCCTGCCGTATCACATCGCCATCGACCAGGGCCGCGAAAAGCGCCGTGGCGCGGCCAAGATCGGCACCACCGGCCGCGGCATCGGCCCGGCTTACGAAGACAAGGTGGCACGCCGCGGCTTGCGCGTGCAGGACCTGTTCGAGCCGGAAACCTTCGCCGAACGTCTGCGTGAAAATCTCGATTACCACAACTTCGTGTTGACGCAATACCTGGGCGTTGACGCTGTCGACTTCCAGCAAACGCTCGACACGATGCTCAGCTATGCCGACCGTCTGAAGCCCATGGTCACCGACGTGTCGCGTCGTCTCTACGACGCGAACGCGGCCGGCAGTAACCTGCTGTTCGAAGGCGCGCAAGGCACGCTGCTCGACATCGACCACGGCACGTATCCGTACGTCACGTCGAGCAACTGCGTGGCGGGTGCGGCCACGGCCGGCGCGGGCGTCGGTCCGCAAAAGCTGAACTACATTCTCGGCATCACCAAGGCATATTGCACGCGCGTCGGTTCGGGCCCGTTCCCGAGCGAACTGTACGACGCGGATAACGCCGCCCGTCAGGAAGCGATCGGCCTGGAACTGGCTACCGTCGGCAAGGAATTCGGCTCGGTCACCGGCCGTCCGCGCCGCACCGGCTGGCTCGACGTCGCCGCGCTGCGCCGCTCGATCCAGATCAACGGTGTATCGGGTCTGTGCATGACCAAGCTCGACGTGCTCGACGGTCTCGACGAAGTGAAGCTGTGCGTCGGCTACACGGTCGACGGCAAGCATGTCGACCTGCTGCCGCGCGGTTCGTCGGAAGTCGCGCGCTGCGAGCCGGTGTATGAAACCTTCGCGGGCTGGAAGGAAAGCACCGTCGGCATCAAGGAATGGGACAAGCTGCCCGCGAATGCGCGCGCTTATCTGTCGCGTGTGCAGGAAGTCGCGGGCATTCCGATCGACATGGTGTCGACCGGTCCGGATCGCGACGAAACCATTCTGCTTCGTCATCCGTTCAAGGTTTAAGCCATGGTTCAAGGTGTACCCATGATTGCGATGAAAGATCCGCGCAACGACGACAAGAACCTGTGGGTCGGCTGGGACGAGTATCACCGGCTGATCGAATTGCTGGCGTTGCAGGTGCATGAGTCGGGCTGGAAGTTCGACAAGATCCTGTGCCTCGCGCGCGGCGGTCTGCGCGTCGGCGATCAGCTCTCGCGCATTTACGATCTGCCGCTGGCGATTCTCGCCACGAGTTCGTATCGTGAAGCGGCCGGCACCGAGCAGGGCGAACTCGACATCGCGCAATACATCACCATGACACGCGGCGAGCTGCACGGCAACGTGTTGCTGGTCGACGACCTGGTCGATTCGGGCGTGACGCTCGCGCGCGTTCAGCAGCATCTGAAAGAGCGTTATCCGGCGATCACCGCCGTGCGTTCGGCGGTGCTCTGGTACAAGGGCTGCTCGAAAGTGAAACCCGACTATCACGTCCAGTATTTGCCTACCAATCCGTGGATCCATCAGCCGTTCGAGGAATGGGACACGGTGCGTCCGCATAACCTCGGCGCGTGGATCAAACGCGGCATGCAGCAAGCGCAGGAGTCGTCGGAGAAGTGATGCGAACTTCGGCGCCGAACGTGTTGCATCTTCGTCGCGCCGTACCCTGCGTAGTCTTGCAAAACGGAGCCCAGTGGGCTCCGTTTTTTTATGTGCGGGCCGTGCCGTGTACGCTTCGCAAACGCGCATCGCCGATGCCGGCAATGCGGCTCGCGCAGCAGACGCGCCCATATCGCAGTGCTACACTGCGCGGACCATCACGTGGCGTATCCACAACAAGCCGGGCGGCGCCATGCCGGCAGTTTAGAATGGCGGTCGTTTTTCCGCTCAGGGAACGGATTTCCTCGCGTTTATGACAGATAACAATCACGTGCACAAACAGCCTCTGCCTTCCCTCGCTCTCGCTGCGATCGGAGTGGTGTTCGGCGATATCGGCACGAGCCCGTTGTACTCGCTGAAAGAAGCCTTCAGCCCCTCTCACGGCATTCCGCTGACCGATCAATCAATCCTGGGTGTGATCTCGCTGCTGTTCTGGGCGATCGTGATCGTGGTCGGCGTCAAGTACGTGTTGTTCGTGATGCGCGCGGACAATAACGGCGAGGGCGGTGTGCTCGCGCTGATGGCGCTGGCACTGCGCTCGCTCGACGAGAAGTCGAAAATGGCCGGCGTGCTGGTGATGCTCGGCATTTTCGGCGCCTGCATGTTCTATGGCGACGCGGTGATCACGCCGGCCATCTCGGTGATCTCGGCAGTCGAGGGTCTGGAGATCGCCGCGCCGCATCTGTCGCACCTGGTGCTGCCGCTCACCATGGTGATCCTCGTGCTGCTGTTCTGGATTCAGCGGCACGGCACGGCGATGGTCGGCCGTCTGTTCGGTCCTATCATGGTGGTGTGGTTCGCGGTGCTCGCGGTGCTCGGCCTGTGGCATATCCTGCAGTCGCCGAATGTGATCCGCGCGCTGAACCCGTATTACGCGTACACCTTCATGGCCGCGCACGTGCTGCAGGCCTACGTGGTGCTCGGCTCGGTCGTGCTGGTGCTGACCGGCGCCGAAGCGCTGTACGCCGACATGGGCCATTTCGGTGCGAAGCCGATCCGCATGGCGTGGTATTTCCTGGTCATGCCTTCGCTGGTGCTGAACTACTTCGGCCAGGGCGCACTGCTGATGCACGATCCGAAGGCCATCGAGAATCCGTTCTTCCTGCTCGCGCCGGACTGGGCCTTGCTGCCGCTCGTCGTGCTCTCGACCGTCGCGACCGTGATCGCCTCGCAGGCCGTGATTTCCGGCGCTTATTCACTGACTAGCCAGGCAATCCAGCTCGGCTACGTGCCGCGCATGAAGATCCTGCACACGTCGGAACTGGCGATCGGCCAGATCTATGTGCCGGTGGTGAACTGGATGCTGCTGTTCATCATCCTGTGCATCGTGATTGCCTTCAAGAGCTCGGACAATCTCGCGGCCGCGTACGGTATCGCGGTGACGGCTACCATGGTGATCACCACGATCCTCGCCTGCGTCGTGATGGTGAACGTGTGGAACTGGAACAAGCTGCTGGTGGCGCTGATCATCGGCGTGTTCATGACGGTCGATCTAGGATTTTTCGGCGCGAATCTGCTGAAGGTAGAGGAAGGCGGGTGGTTGCCGCTCGGTATCGGCGCATTGCTGTTCTTCCTGCTGATGACCTGGTTCAAGGGCCGCATGATCGTCAAGGAACGCACGGCCGCGGACGGCATTCCGCTCATGCCGTTCCTGCAGGGCTTGCTCGCGCATCCGCCGCATCGCGTGTCGGGCACGGCGATCTATCTGACCGGCAGCGATTCGCTCGTGCCGGTGAGCCTGTTGCACAATCTGAAGCACAACAAGGTGCTGCATGAGCGCACCATTTTCCTGACATTCGTGACGCGCGATATTCCGTACGTGAACGACTCGGAGCGCGTGACGGTCAAGGACATCGACGGTGGCCTGTATCTCGTCAAGGCGGCCTACGGCTTCAACGAAACGCCGGACGTGAAGGCGGTGCTGCTCGAAGTCGGCCGCACCCGTGACATGACCTTCGAGATGATGGACACGTCGTTCTTCCTCGCGCGCGAAACGGTGGTGCCGACGCAACTGCCGGGCATGTCGGTGTGGCGCGAACGTGTGTTCGCGTGGATGCATCAGAATGCCGCGAAGCCGACGGACTTCTTTAGTATTCCGGCTAATCGGGTGGTGGAGTTGGGGACCAAGATCGAGATCTGAAGTCCGCCGCTGATTTTCAGGCGCCTCGCGTATCGAGGCGCGAAAAAAAGCCCACGTGTGTGGGCTTTTTGCTTGCAGCTTGATCGAGCGAGTGACTGATCGGGCACCGCGCGGTGCTCAACAAGCTCATCAAGCGCGTGAGCGAATCACACGCCTCTAACGCGGCAAAAACTACTTCTGCTTGAGCTTGGCGAACGCAGCCGCCATCGCGCCACCCGCTTCCGGCTCACGCGAGCGCTGTTGCTGCGCGCCGCGTCCACCGCCGCCCGAACGACCCGCGCCGCCGCGATCCTGCTGGGCGCCGCCACCGCTGCGTGCCGCCGCCACACCGACTTCATCGTCCATGCGCATCGTCAAAGCGATACGCTGGCGCTTCACGTCGACTTCAAGAACCTTCACCTTGACGATCTGGCCAGCCTTGACCACTTCATGCGGATCCTTGATGAACTTCGTCGACATGGCCGACACGTGCACCAGACCATCCTGATGCACGCCGATATCGATAAACGCGCCGAATGCCGCCACGTTTGTCACGACACCTTCGAGCACCATGCCCGGCGTCAGATCGCTGACCTTTTCGACGCCTTCGCGGAACGTCGCGGTCTTGAACTCGGGACGCGGATCGCGGCCCGGCTTTTCGAGTTCGAGCAGAATGTCGCGCACGGTCGGCAGACCGAAACGATCGTCGACGAATTCCGCAGGCGAGAGGCCGCGCAATGCGTCGCGATTGCCCAGCACTTCACCCACGTGCTTGCTGATTTTAGCAAGCATGCGTTCAACGACCGGATACGCTTCCGGGTGAACCGACGAGCGGTCGAGCGGATTCTCTCCGTTGTTGATACGCAGAAACCCGGCGGCCTGCTCGAACGTCTTGTCGCCCAGACGCGGCACCTTGCGCAGATGCTCGCGCGATGGGAACGGACCGTTTGCATCGCGATAGTCGACGATATTGCGCGCCAGCGTGGCATTCAAACCCGACACGCGGGCGAGCAGGGCAACCGACGCCGTATTTGCATCCACGCCGACGGCGTTCACGCAGTCTTCGACCACCGCGTCGAGCGAACGGGCCAGTTCTCGCTGATTCACATCGTGCTGATACTGGCCGACGCCGATCGCCTTCGGCTCGATCTTAACCAACTCGGCGAGCGGGTCTTGCAGACGGCGCGCAATCGACACCGCGCCGCGCAGCGACACGTCCATGTCGGGGAATTCCTTCGCCGCGAGTTCCGAGGCCGAGTACACCGACGCGCCCGCTTCGGACACGACGATCTTCTGCAGCTTGAACTCCGGATGACGCGCGATCAGTTCGCTCGCGAGCTTGTCCGTTTCACGCGACGCGGTGCCGTTGCCGATGCTGATCAGTTCAGCCTGCGTCTGCGCGCAGATGCGCGCGAGTTTCGCGATCGAGCCGTCCCAGTCGCGGCGCGGCTCGTGCGGATAGATCACGTCGGTGGCGAGCACCTTGCCGGTCCGATCGACCACCGCCACCTTCACGCCGGTGCGCATACCCGGATCGAGGCCGATCACAGCCTTCGGGCCAGCGGGCGCAGCCAGCAGCAAGTCCTTCAGATTGCGCGCGAACACGCGAATCGCTTCGTGCTCGGCTTCGTCGCGCAGATTGGTCAGCAGCTCGTTTTCGATATGCGGCTGCACCTTCACGCGCCAGCACCAGCGGCACACGTCGGAGAGCCACTTGTCGGCCGGACGGTTCTGATTCGCGATGCCGAAGTGGCGCGCGATCAACGCTTCGCCCGGATGCGGCACCTGCGCATCGAGTTCTTCGCCCAGACCCAGCTTGACCATCAGCACGCCCGCATTGCGGCCGCGGAACAGCGCCAGCGCGCGATGCGACGGCACCGTGCGGATGGTTTCCGCGTAGTCGTAGTAGTCGCGGAATTTTTCTTCTTCCGCGTGTTCCTTGCCTTCCACCACTTTCGACGACACCACGCCCTGGTTGAACATGTAGTCGCGCAGCTTGCCGAGCAGATCGGCCGTTTCGCCGAACTGTTCCGAGAGGATGTCGCGCGCGCCGTCGAGCGCGGCCTTGACGTCGGCGACGCCTTTCTCCGCGTCCACGTAGGCTGCGGCTTCGGTTTGCGGGTCGAGCAGGGGATTTGCCAGCAGCGCGTCGGCGAGCGGCTGCAGGCCGGCTTCGCGGGCAATCTGCGCGCGCGTGCGGCGCTTCGGCTTATATGGGAGATACAGGTCTTCCAGCACCTGCTTGCTGTCGGCGCCTTCGATCGCGGTGCGCAGCTCGTCGGTGAGCTTGCCCTGTTCGTCGATGCTGGCAATGATCGCGGCGCGCCGGTCTTCCAGCTCGCGCAGATACAGCAGGCGTTCCTCGAGGTTGCGCAGTTGCGTGTCGTCGAGATTGTCGGTCACTTCCTTACGGTAGCGGGCGATGAACGGAACAGTCGCTCCTTCGTCGAGAAGTTGCACCGCGGCCGCGACCTGGCGCGGCTGGACGGACAGTTCGGCGGCGATGCGCTGTACGATCTTGAGTGCTACGGTTTCCGTCATAAGGTCTTGGTGTTCCTGCGGACTCAGTTCGGAGGCCGCGCGCTGACCGAACGTGGGCGGCACGCGAGGGCCGCATAAGGCACGTCGGGGCACGCCGGGCGTGCGCGCTGCGACCAGGTTGCTGGAGCGGGGCATTTTGCCATAAATGCAAAAGGGCTCAACCGCAGGGTGATAGAATTTCGGGCATGTTCCGCTGACCCTCTACGACGTTGCCGATCTCCTTGTCACTCAACTGCCTGGGCTCCCGCTTGGTCTCTCGCTTGTCACAACTGCCGCCGTCTTTCCCGCCGGGTCTGGCACCGGGTTTGCCACGTTCTTCGCTCTCTTCGCTCCCATCGGCGCCGCGTTCCGCGTTCAGGTCCGCGTTCGCCTCGCGTGGGGTGTTTTTCGCGTCTTGCGCGTCGTGTGTGCTGGCCGTCGCATTGGGCGCGTCCACGCCCGCCATGGCTCAGTCCGCGACGCCGGCGAGCAGCAGCGCCGCGCGGCCCGCAGGCGCCCTGACGCCGGCCGCCGCGTCGGCCGCGCAAGCCACGACGGTCAACGGCGCCACGAACGCCGACGGCACGGACAGCGCCGGCAACGCGGTAGCGTCGGATAGTGATTTCAACGCGCGCCAGAAAGCCCTCGATCAGCGCACCGAGGAGAACAATTACCGCTACGGCGTCGCGGAACACGACTGCTACAGCAAGTTCTTCGTCAACTATTGCCTGAACAAGGCGCGCGACAGCATGCGCTCGGTGCAGGCCGACATTCGCAAGGAACAGCTCGCGCTCGACGGCGAACAGCGCACGCAGCGCGCTCGCGTGCGTGACGAACAGGCCGCCATCAAGCGTGCGCAGGACGAAGCGAGCGCGCCGCAGCGTGCCGCCGACGACGCACGCAACGCGCAGGCGTACGAAGACAAGCAGAAACAGCATCAGATCGATCAGGCGCAGCGCGCCGCCGAGGCGCCGCAGCGCAGCGCGAATGCGCAGGCCTATCAGGACAAACTGCGTCAGCACGCGCTGGATCAGGCGCAGCGCGGCATCAGCCCGTCGCAGGCGGCGGCCAACCAGCAGGCGTACGATCAGAAGCAGGGCGACTTCCAGCGCAAGCTCGACGAGGCGCGTGCGCAAGGTGCGCAGAAGGCGCAGGAGCGCGTGCAGAAGCAGCAGAGCTTCGAGAAGAAGCAGGCGGACGCCGCGCAGCACAAGGCCGAGGTGGAGACGCGTCAGAAGCAGGCGGCCGAGAAAGCCGAGCAGAAGCGTCAGGACGCGTTGAAACAGCAGCAACAGGAAGAGCGGCAAAAGCAGCAGCAGGAGCAGCAGCAGTAAGCGTGCTGAGGGGCCCTGAGCTGAGTGGCAGGGCCATAGCCGCCGTTATGCGTTTTAAGCCGGACAGCAACCTCAGGCATCGGGCCGCACACGCGGCCCCCGCCGTAGACGAGAGGAGGCGAGCATGCGCGATCAACATCACGTCATCAACGCGGACACACTTCGCGACCGTATTCTGCAACTGGAATCGGAGCATAGTGGGCTCGATCGCTTGATCGACCGAATGTCGGATGAGCCCGGCATCGACGACTTCGAGTTGCAGCGCCTGAAAAAGCGCAAACTCAAGGTCAAGGACACCATCATCTTGCTGCAATTGCAGCTCGAACCGGACGCGCGCGCCTGAGTTCGCGGCCTGGCAGGCGCCGGGCGCGCGCCGCGCGAGCCGGACTTTGCAGGAAACGCTTGCCTTGAATTCACCGCTTGAAACTTCATCCCGTGCCACGCCGGGCGACGACGCATCAGGAGCCGTTACACCGGCGCCGCGTCCCGCCGCGTCCGCACTGAGCGCGTCGCTGAATCCACGCCGCGTCGCGGAGCTGGACGAGATCTTCGCCGCCAACGGTTTGCTGGCCCGTCAGATCGACGGCTATCGTTCGCGCGCCTCGCAGATCGAAATGTCGCGCGCCGTGGCCGCGGCCATGGAAGCATCGGGCCGCGCAATGCCCGAGCCGGCCATGTTCGAGGCGCAGAAGCGTCCGGCGCGGCGTCTGCAGGGGGCAGGTGCCGATGCCGCCGCCGAGGCAGCTGAGGGCGCCGGATCGGGCGGCCTCGACGGCAGCGAAAACACGCTGATCGTCGAAGCCGGGACCGGCACCGGCAAGACCTATGCGTACCTGGTGCCGGCCATGTTGTGGGGCGGCAAGGTGATCGTCTCCACCGGCACGAAGCATTTGCAGGATCAGCTCTTTCAGCGTGACATTCCGACCGTGCGCGATGCGCTTGCGGTGCCGGTATCGGTCGCCATGCTCAAGGGGCGCGCGAATTACCTGTGCCACTACTATCTGCAGCGCACCGCGGATAACGGCCGTCTGCCCTCGCGTCAGGAAACCTCGTATCTGCAGGATATCGTGCGCTTCGCCAAGATCACTCGCACTGGCGACAAGGCCGAACTGGCGAGCGTGCCGGAAACGGCTGCGGTGTGGTCGATGGTCACGTCCACGCGCGAAAACTGTCTCGGCCAGGAATGTCCGCATTACAAGGACTGCTTTGTAATGCAGGCGCGCCGTGAGGCGCAGCAGGCGGATATCGTGGTGGTGAATCACCATCTGTTTTTCGCCGACATCATGTTGCGCGATACGGGCATGGCTGAATTGCTGCCCACCGCCAACACGATCATCTTCGACGAAGCGCATCAACTGCCCGAGACGGCGACGCTGTTCTTCGGCGAGACGCTGTCGACCACGCAGTTTCTCGAACTCGCCCGCGATTCGGTGGCCGAAGGTTTGGGCCATGCGCGTGAAACGGTCGATTGGGTCAAGCTCGGCGCCACGCTCGAGCGCGCCGCGCGCGATGTGCGGCTTGCCTTCAAGGAAGACTCGGTGCGCTTGTCGATTGGCCAGTTGCCGGACGATCATCCGTTGTTCTGCGCACTCGAAACGCTCGAAACCGAGCTCGATGCATTGGCGTCGGCGCTCGCGGGTCAGGCCGAGCGAGCGGAATCGATCGGCGCGTGTCTGCGCCGCGCACGCGAGCTGCAGGACGTGCTGGCCGGCTGGACCACGCCACCCACGCAGACCGAGCGCGAAGCCGCTGACGGCGCCTCTGCCGACGGCAAAAGCGAGCGCGCCGATCCCAACGAAAAGGTGCGCTGGATCGAAGTCTTCTCGCATACCGTGCAGTTGCACGAAACACCATTGTCGGTCGCGCCGATCTTCGCGAAGCAGCGCGCCGGTGTGCCGCGCGCGTGGATCTTCACGTCGGCCACGCTGTCGGTGCGCGGCGATTTCACGCACTACGCGGCGCAAATGGGTCTGAACGCGAAGCGTTCGATGACGCTGCCCAGTCCATTCGACTATCCGACGCAGGGCCTGCTGTACGTGCCGCGCAATTTGCCGCAGCCATCTTCGCCCATGTTCACCGACGCCGTATTCGACGCCGCGTTGCCGGCGATCGAAGCATCGGGCGGCGGCGTCTTCATGTTGTGCACGACGCTGCGCGCGGTGGACCGCATCTCGGCGAAGCTGCGCGACACGATCGAAGCGCGCGGCTGGGACTATCCGCTGCTCGTGCAGGGCGATGCGAGCCGCACCGAACTGCTGGATCGATTCCGGTCGTACGGCAACGCGATCCTCGTGGGCAGCCAGAGCTTCTGGGAAGGCGTGGATGTGCGCGGCGACGCATTGTCGCTGGTGGTAATCGACAAGCTGCCGTTTGCGCCGCCCGACGATCCGGTTTTGTCTGCACGGCTCGACGCACTGACCAAGAGAGGCTTGAGTCCATTCGCCGTGCATCAGTTGCCGCAGGCGGTCATCACGCTGAAGCAGGGCGCGGGACGTCTGATTCGCGCTGAGACCGATCGTGGCGTGCTGATGATCTGCGACACACGACTCGTCGACAAACCGTATGGGCGCCGTATCTGGCAGAGCCTGCCGCCGTTTAAACGCACACGCGAGATCGAGGTGGTGCGCGAGTTTTTTGAAGAGAGCGCGACGCCGGCGCAACAGGCTGATCAGCCTGATTAAAATCAATGAACGCCGCTATAAAAAAGCGGCGCTTGAATGACAAAACGCCACGGATGTGAATCCGTGGCGTTTTGCTTTACTGCCCGGGAAACCGCGATGATTTCCCGATGCAGTTTTCGCCCGGAGGCGAACCCTATGCGACAGCTTACTGGCTTGCGCCCGAAGCCGGAGCAGCAGCCGAAGCGGCAGCGTCCGAAGCAGCAGCGCCTGCGTCCGAAGCAGCGGTCGTAGCCGAAGCAGCAGCGTCGCTCGCAGCAGCAGCAGCACCCGAAGCAGCAGCAGCCGAATCCGAAGCTGCGGCAGCCGGTGCCGAAGCAGCAGCTGCGTCGCTAGCCGGGGCAGCGGCTTGGTCGTTGCTCTTGTTGCATGCAGCCAGTGCCACAGCTGCCAACAGGGATGCTACGAGGAGGGATTTCTTCATGATCACGTCCTTTTATGGTTTAAAGGTAAGCAACAGCGCAAAATAAAACCGGTAATGTGCTCCAACACCGACCTGGGCCGCTGGTGGAGAAGCTCTTTTGACGAGCTCGAATCTTCCCTACGGCTTGGGCGGAAATTATATGCACTTTCGTACTGACAATCCATAAATCCGGGGTCAATACGTTGTCTTTCTCATACAAAATTTCACTGTACGGTATAGCAGGCAGGCAGAGTTACGCAAGCTCGCCCACTTGTATCCAGCCCGCACAATACCACTCGTGTAGCCGTGCTGTCACCGACGAATCGTGTGAGAGTGTTACAAAGCGTTTCGCACTCATACAGCGGTAATTTGCGAGGTCAAACAACCACTTTTTTGCGCCATCGAATGAGGTTTCCTCTCCATTTACGAAGAAAAAACGGCGGTTGTACAACAAATTAGTCTTGCGGTCCAGCCGAATGCCTGACTTCGATGCCTGACTGATGAAACGGGCTTCATTAAGCGGCCTTTGCGGCGGATCAAAGACGACACTCGGCTTGGGTTCGCTGAGATACGTGCCAAGGAACGACGCAATATCCTGCTCATTCCATTTGATGCCAGCAAGGATTGCGCCAACCCTCTCGACCAGCGCCGCAGGGAGCTCGGCCGGACGCTCCACGGCAGGTTGCTGCGGATCGCGATAAAGCGCGCCCGGATGACCCGCCGACTCGCCGCGTTCGGCCAGATGGTAGAGGAACTGCGCGGTCAGTTCGCTCGCCGAAGGGGCGCGAAACCCGATCGAACAGGTCATGCATTCGCCCTCGGCAATGCCGTCGTGCGCGATGTGCGGCGGCAGATACAACATGTCGCCCGGTTCGAGCAGCCACTCCTCTTCGGGCTGGAAGTTCTGTAAAACTTTCAAAGGCAAACCGGCTTGCAGCGTCAGATCTTTCTGCGCGCTAATGCGCCAACGGCGCTTGCCTTTTACTTGCAAAAGAAACACATCGTAGGAATCGAAGTGCGGCCCTACGCCGCCGCCGTCACTTGCGTAGGAAATCATCAGGTCGTCGAGACGCGCATCCGGCACGAAGCGGAAACGGTCGAGCAGGGCGCGGGCGCGATCGTCGTGGAGATCGACGCCTTGCACAAGCAGTGTCCATGCGCGCTGCTTCACCGAAGGCAGTTCGTCAGGCGCGAACGGCCCGTGTTCGATCTGCCATTTATTGCGGAAATGGGTGATCAGGCGTGCCTCGACTTCGTCCTGATCGGCCAGCTCGAAAAATTCGTCGCGCGACAATGGCGCCGCGACGTTCGGGATCGCCTGGCGAATCAGCAGCGGCTTTTTCTGCCAGTAGCGGCGCATGAATTGCGACGGCGTCAGATTACCGAGCAGCGGTGTCGGTGTGTCTGGCGAAGGCGGGAGAATCGGAACAGCCGGCTTTGAAGCCGGCGACAACTTCCGTGCCGAAGCTGCGTCGGCCGGGTGGTCAGTGGGCCGCTTGGGCATCGTATAATGTGAGTTGTATTCTGGAGAATCGAATGAAAATCGCAAAGAACACCGTCGTGTCGGTCGCTTACAAGCTGTCGGATGCGCAGGGCAATCTGATTGAAGAAAGCGACGAGCCGATGGTCTATCTGCACGGCGGCTATGATGGCACGTTCCCCAAGATCGAGGAAGAGCTCGACGGCCACGAGGCCGGTTTCGAGACCCAGATCCAGCTCGAGCCGCAAGACGCGTTCGGTGAGTACGACCCTGATCTCGTGAAGATCGAGCCGCGCAATCGCTTCCCGGAACCGCTCGAAGTCGGCATGCAATTCGAAGGCACGCCGGAAGAAGGCGACGAGGACCTCGACTCGCTCGTCTACGTGGTGACCGACGTCGCCGAAGACAAAGTCGTGCTCGACGGCAACCATCCGCTCGCCGGCATGGCGCTGCGTTTCGCGCTGACCGTGAAAGACGTGCGTCCTGCTACCGAAGACGAAATCCAGCACGAACACGCGCATGGCGCCGACGGCCTCGAAGTCCTCGACGAAGACGAGGACGACGAAGAAGAAGGCAAGTCAGGGCCCACGCTGCACTGAGCTTGCAGGCATGCCGGGCCCGCTTGAAGAAGCGCCCGGCGCGTGCGGTTGAGCGGCGGAGGCGGGCGGCGTCGGCATGGCCGGCCCGTAACCGCCGCCACCCTGATCCGCCGGTATGCGCGGTTGCTGATCCGGTTGCGACTCTCCGGGCGTCGGCAGCAGTGGCGGCAATTCCGACGCGGGTCCGAGCGCCGGTACAGCCGGCATCGAAGCAGCCGGTTCATCGCGCGGCAACACGGGTTGCGCGGTGGGCATCGGCATTTGCCTGGGCACATCGCGAACACTTACGCGGAACGGCGGTTTCCTGCCGAGATCCGCTTCCACCTGAATCCACTGGTTGAGTCGATCATGCGGCGCGAGCGCGACACGCGTGAGATTCGTCACCAGCATTCCCTTGTCATTGCGTAGCGGCTGATCGATCACGAAGCCGGCGCTTGCTCGTTCGTCGTCGCAATGAATCACTAGTACCGGTCCCCGGAAAATCTGCGCGAGTTTCACGAGGCTGCGTTTCAATTCCAGAAAACCGTCGCGGCGGGTGTTGCGTGCAAAGCGCAGCCACGCGAAACGGTCGGGCCGTTCGTAACGCTCAGGGTCAGGATCGCCTTGAATGAACACGACGAGCGCCCGCGCGTCGCGGCGTTTCGCATATTCGCCGGCATGTTCCAGCCAGAATGCATTGGCGATCACGCGGTCTTCGAATTCGCCATTGCGGCCGCCCGCAGTCAGATAGTGATTGTTCGGACTCGGCGCATTCAGGCCGACGAACACCGTATCGCCCACTTGCCAGCGCACGTTCTCGCGATAGGGGCGAAAGCGCGAGACCTCGCTTTCACGCGTCAATGCGATCGGGTTCTGGCCCATTGAGGTGGCGTCGGCAAAAAGCGTTTGGCGCAACTGGTCGAGCCGTTCGGTCGGATCAAAACCGCCGGCTTCGCCGATGCCGCAATCGGCCCAGTCGTGCTGGCCGGGAATGAAGAAAAGGGCCGGCCGTGACGTTTCGAGCAGCGCGTGGCGGCGCTCATAAAGCGCGTCGCGGCATGCTTCTTTCGCGCCCTTGAGATTGCCGTCGTACACGATGAACGACACATCGCGCTCGCGGCTGATCGCTTCGATCAACCGCTGCGTGGGCGCTTCGTCGGCGACGCTTTGCATCGTGTTGGCGATGACCGCGAAGGTATAGCGCGGCGTGTCGGCGTAGGCCGCCGGTGTGAAACCCGACAACCCCGCGAACAATCCCACAAGCGGCACGCCACCACCGGTAAGTGTGAGGGCGAGGGTCAGCGCCGCGCGAAGTTTGCGCGGACGCCGCGGGGGCCTGTGTGAGTCAATGATCCGCATCCGGCGCGGCGGCCAGTTCGTGCAATTCGTACAGCAGATCGAGTGCTTCGCGGGGCCGCAGATCGTTCGGATCGATGCCGCGCAGACGCTCGACGAGTTCCTGCACGGCGGGCGACGCCGCCGGTCCCGTCTTCGCATCGCGCTCGTCGTCCGCGTCTTCGAGCAGCATCGGCATGGGCGCGGCGAACAGGTCGAGTTGCGGCGCGGGCTGCGCGGCCGACTGCTGTTCCAGATGCGCGAGATGCTTGCGCGCCGCGCGAATCACCGCATTCGGCACGCCGGCGAGTTGCGCGACCTGCAGGCCGTAGCTCTGATTCGCCGGACCTTCGCTGACCGCATGCAGGAACACGATGCCGTGCCCATGCTCGACCGCCGACAAATGCACGTTGGCCGCCTGCGGAAACTCCGCCGGCAACTGCGTCAATTCGAAGTAGTGCGTGGCGAACAGCGTATGGCAACCGTTGTGCGCGAGCAGATGCCGCGCAATGGCCCACGCCAGCGCGAGGCCGTCGAACGTGGACGTGCCCCGGCCGATCTCGTCCATCAGCACGAGACTTTGCGGCGAGGCGTCGTTCAGGATCGCGGCGGCTTCGGTCATCTCGACCATGAAGGTCGAGCGCCCGCCGGCGAGATCGTCCGCTGCGCCGATGCGCGTGAAGATGCGGTCGATCGGCCCGAAGGCGGCGCGCCGAGCGGGCACATAACTGCCCACATAAGCGAGCAGCGCGATCAGCGCGGTCTGCCGCATGAAGGTCGATTTACCGCCCATGTTCGGGCCGGTGATCAGCAGCAGTTTGCGCTCGGGCGTGAGCGAGCAGTCGTTGGCGATGAACTGCTCGACCTGCGCCTCGACCACCGGATGCCGCCCCTGTTCGATTTCGATGCCGGTGTTTGCCGAGAACGTGGGCGCGACCCAATCGAGCGCGCGGGCGCGCTCGCCGAAGGCCGCCAGCAGATCGAGTTCGGCAAGCGCCGAAGCGACCCGCTGGCAATCCGGGATGAAGGGCAGCAGCGCCTGCAGCAGCGCGTCGTAGAGCGAGCGTTCGCGAGCGAGCGCCCGTTCCTGCGCGGAGAGCGCCTTGTCCTCGAATGTTTTCAGTTCCGGCGTGATGTAGCGTTCGGCGTTCTTCAGCGTCTGACGGCGGCGATAGTCGTCCGGCACCTTGTCGGTTTGGCCGCGCGTGACTTCGATGTAGAAGCCGTGCACCTTGTTGTATTCGACGCGCAGATTGCCGATGCCCGTGCGTGCGCGCTCGCGGGTCTCGAGGTCGATCAGGAACTGCCCGCAGTTCTCCGAAATATCGCGCAGCTCGTCGAGTTCCGCATCGTAGCCGCGTGCGATCACGCCGCCGTCGCGCACCATGGCCGACGGTTCCTGCGCGACCGCGCGCCTGAGCAGTTCGACGCAGGCTTGCGGCGGTTCCAGCGACGCGTCGATACGCGCCAGCGAATCCGCATTCGGCGCAACGGCCACGAGCTGCGTGCGCAACTCGGGCAACGCAATGAAGGTATCGCGCAGGCTCGACAGATCGCGAGGCCGCGCGGACAGCAGCGCAAGACGCCCGGTGATGCGCTCGATGTCCGAGATCTGCCGCAATGCGCCGCGCAACGAATCGACGCTCGCACCCGGCGGCGCGTCGAGCAAGGCGCCGATCGCCTGCTGACGCGCCTGCGCCACCGCCGATTCGCGCGGCGGATGATGCAGCCAGTGACGCAGCAGGCGGCTGCCCATGGTGGTGCAGCAGGTGTCGAGCAGCGAACACAGCGTAGGCGATTCCGTGCCGCGCAGTGTTTCCGTGAGTTCGAGGTTGCGCCGCGTGGCGGGGTCGAGGCCGATATATTCGGATTCGTATTCGACCTTCAGGCTGCGCACGTGGCGCAACTGCTGACCTTGCGTGGCCGCGGCATACAGCAGCAGCGCGCCGGCCGCGCCGCATGCGCAGGTGAGCGAATGCGCGCCGAAGCCGTCGAGGCCCGCCACTTCCAACTGCTCGCACAAGCGTTGCGTGCCCGAGGTGACGTCGAAGTGCCAGACCGGCACGCGGGTGAGGGCGCCCGCATTGACCGGTGGCGTCCAGCTTGCCGAGTCGGTTGGTGTGTCGGCAACCAGAATTTCCGCGGGGCGAATGCGTTCGAGCGCGGCCGCCACCTGGTCCGGTGCGACTTCGGCGAGGCGCAACGCGCCGCTCGCCAGATTCAGCCATGCAAGGCCCACGCTGGTCGCGACGCCGCGTCGGTTATGCGCGACGCACATGGCCAGCAGATAGACGTCGCTCTTATCGGACAGCAGCGCTGCATCCGTGAGCGTGCCCGGCGTGACCACGCGCACCACTTTGCGCTCGACTGGACCCTTCGATGTAGCCGGGTCGCCGATCTGCTCGCAAATCGCGACGGATTCGCCGAGCTTCACGAGCTTGGCGAGATATTGTTCGACCGCGTGATGCGGCACGCCGGCCATCTTGATCGGATTGCCCGCCGACGCGCCACGCTGCGTGAGTGTCAGATCGAGCAGACGTGCGGCTTTTTCCGCATCTTCGAAAAAAAGCTCGTAGAAGTCGCCCATCCGGTAGAACACCAGCGTGCCGGGATGATCCGCTTTAATGCGGAGATACTGCTGCATCATCGGCGTATGCTGTGCGACGTCGTTGGCCGCTGCGGTTTGAATGCCCATCCTCGGTATCTTCTTGCGTTAGCTGTTCAGGGCGTGAGTTTAACCTGACGGGACGGCGCGCGGACCCTGGCCGGATGGCCAATCTGCGCTGCAAATCCGCATTCCGGCCAAACGCCGCGGCGAGCAGCCGACGCGAGCCGCACCGCGCCGGCCTCAGCCGCATGAAGGCTTCATTCTTCCACCATGGCCCGTATGTCCACCGTGCGTTCGTTCACCGCGCTGCGCCGCCTGGCGAGCCACATCATGAAGGTGATGAACGTGCCGAACACAACGATGATCCACTGCGCCGGCATCTTCGCCGTAAGCAGCAGCGCGTAGACGCCGAGCATCAGCAGCACCGCGAGGTTCTGGTTGAAATTCTGCACGGCGATCGAATGCCCCGCGGACAGCAGCGTCGCGCCGCGATGCTGAAGGATCGCGTTCATTGGCACGATGAAAAACCCCGACAGCGCGCCGAGCAGAATCATCATCGGATAGGCGAGCAGAATGTAAAACGGCATGACGTACGTGCCGATGCGAATGCCTGAACCGGGCGGGAACAGATCCTTGTTGTAGAACGCCATGGCGATCGCCACCGCGCCGGTCAGAATGCCGACCGGCAACACGCGCAGCGACTTGCGCAACGGAATTAGCGCAGCGGCCGCCGCCGCGCCGACTGCGATGCCGAGACCCGTGACGCCCTGCATGACCGCCGCCTTCGAGAGCGACAGTCCGAGATTCACGTTGGCCCATTTGAGCACCAGCAATTGCAGCGTGACCGCGCCGCCCCACATCAGGGTCGTCACCCACAGCGCGATCTGCGCGAGTTTGTCGGCCCACAGCACGTTGAAGCAATGATAGAAATCGCCGACCAGTTTCTTCGGTTCGCTCAGGCGGCTTTTATAACGCGCGCCAGTGTCGGGAATGAAGATGTTGATCGCGGCGGCGATCGCATAGGTCACCATCGTCGCGAACATGGCGAGATCGGCGGAGGAACGGATCAGCGGCAGATGCGCATGCGCGACGAATTTGTCGGCGAAGGTGCTGATCAGCGCGCCGCCCACCATCGTGCCGACGATGGTCGACAGCACGGTGGCCGATTCGAGCCACGCGTTCGCCTTGACGAGTTTTTCCGCGGGCAGCAGTTCGGTGAGGATGCCGTACTTGGCCGGCGAATACGCAGCCGCGCCGAAGCCGACCACGCCGTAGGCAATCATCGGATGAACGCCCGCGATCATCATCAGGCAGCCGCTCGCCTTCAATGCGTTGGAGATGAACATGACGTGGCGCTTTTGCATCGAGTCGGCGAAAGCGCCGACGAACGGTGCAAGCAGCACGTACGAAACAGTGAAGAAAATCTGCAGCAGCGGCGTGACCCAGGCGGCCGAACGAATCACGGAGAGCAGCGCGATGGCCGCGATCAACAGTGCATTGTCCGCCAGCGACGAAATAAACTGCGCCGCGATGATTGTGTAGAAGCCTTTTTTCATGAAGCGGATCGGAAGCTGCGCGAGACGGCGGGCGCAAGGCAGGGCGCAGCGAAAAACGCGCGAAACGCAGCCGGCAATGACCTGCGCCGGCGCGGCATTCCGCTTTGTAGCACGAACGCCCGCTGCATGCAGGCGCGCCAACGAAAAAGCGGCCGCAGCCGCTTTTTCATGTTCCGCTTGCCGGCGCCGCCCTCGTAGGGATTACGCCGCTTGCTGGCGCGTGCGGCTGTAGCGCGACAGGATCGGGATCATCTGCGCGTAGACCTTCGCGTTGCCCGCGACGATTTCGCCGACGTGCAGGAAATCCGAATCGCCGGTGTAGTTGCCGACCAGGCCACCCGCTTCCGTGATTAGCAGGCTGCCCGCGGCGACGTCCCACGCATTCAGGCCTTGCTCGAAGAAGCCGTCCATGCGGCCGGCAGCGACGTTTGCCAGATCGAGCGCGGCGGCGCCCGGACGGCGCAGGCCGGCGCACGCTTCGGTCATTTCAGCGAACTGGCGGCCGTACGCTTCCAGGCCGTCCCTTTCGCGGAACGGGAAGCCGGTGCCGATCAGGCCATCAGCCAGACGGTCGCGCTTGGCCACGCGGATGCGGCGATCGTTGAGGAACGCGCCACGGCCGCGCGAGGCGGTGAACAGGTCGTTGCGGGTTGGGTCGTAGACCACGGCCTGCGTCACGATGCCCTTGTGCGCCAGCGCGATCGACACGCAGTAGTACGGAAAACCGTGGATGAAATTGGTGGTGCCGTCGAGCGGATCGATGATCCACTGGTATTCGGATTCGTTATCCGACTTGCCGGATTCTTCGGCGAGGATGGCGTGATCGGGGTAGGCGGTCTTGAGCGTGTCGATGATCGCCGCTTCAGACGCTTTGTCGACCTCCGTGACGAAATCGTTGTGCTGTTTCTTGCTGACCTGGACGAGATCGAGATCGAGCGACGCGCGGGTGATGATCTGTGACGCGCGGCGCGCGGCCTTCACAGCGATATTGAGCATGGGATGCATGAGACTGGATCCTTGTGCCGGGGCAGCACGGCTGCTGGCCGGAAAATAAGCGCTAACCTGCGCCAATTGGGCGCCCTCTAAGAGGCGCGGAAACAGCACGGAACGCTCGCCCGGTACAACCGGTGCGCATTCCGCCGACGGAGACGAATTGGATAAGAACGAGGCGTTCATGCAGTGCCAGAGGGCAAAGCGGACGCGAATTCCGGCATTTTACCTGAGTCCGGACGCCGCGGCAGTGTTTGCGGGGCGGCGGTCGATTTGCCCGCGTTCTGCACGGCTCGGTCCGGCGTTCGCGAGCGCTTCGCCGCAGACATCCGCATGCGCGTCTGCGTTCATACCTGTGTTCGTTTGCGACCGGCCGCGGCGTTGGCGCTACCATACGCGTCTTTAGCCAGCCGAATTCCATCGTGGACCATACCCACCATTCCTCCGATCCCGCCGTAGCCGAACTGCGCGGCGGCTTCACCTCGACGCGCTTCGTGCTGGTCGAGCCGAGCCATCCGGGCAACGTCGGCGCCGCGGCACGCGCGCTGAAAACCATGGGTTTCTCGCGGCTCGTGCTGGTGTCGCCGCGCGTGCCGCACGTGCAGAGCGATCCGGAAGCCATCGCCATGGCGAGCGGAGCCGACGACGTGCTGGCGTCCGCGCACGTCGTGCCGACCCTCGCCGACGCCCTGAGCGGCGTGCACTGGTCGATCGCGCTGACCGCGCGGCTGCGCGAATATGGGCCGCCGCAATGGACCCCGCGTGCCGCCGCCGGTATCGCGCGTGAACAGGCGGTGCACGGCGAGATCGCGCTGGTGTTCGGCAACGAGCGCACGGGTTTGTCGAACGAGGACGTCGAGCGATGCAGCGCGCTGGCGCATATTCCCGCCAATCCTGCCTATAGCTCGCTCAACCTCGCGCAGGCCGTGCAGGTGTTGGCGTATGAGCTGCGCACGATGTATCTGTCGGCCGACAGCAGCGCTGCCGCGCCTCGGGCGGCGGAGGAGGGCGAACCCGTCGGTGCGCGCGCCGCGAGCGACGAAATCGAGAGCATGTTCACGCATCTGGAAAGCGCGCTCGTCGCCATCGATTTTCTTGACCCGGCCAATCCGAAGAAGCTGATGTCGCGCCTGCGCCGCCTGTTTGCCCGCTCGGGCCTCGAGCGCGAGGAAGTGAATATCGTGCGCGGCATCGCCAAACACATTCTGTTGAAGAGCAAGCCCAAGGACGACGCGTCCTGAAGGCCGCGTGTCATATCTGAACTGAATGCCTCCCCGTTAGCCGGCGACGACCCCGCCGGCAGCGTGGGCTTCCGGCAGGTTTTCCGCAATCCCCCTACAATCCTCAAAACGTTCTAAGCAAAGCTGCCGCCGTGCTATGCGGCGAGCCACGCCGTCGTGCGCGCCAGCTCTCGCGCGCGGCTCTTTCTCCCACAACACAGTCCCTGCCATGTTCACGAGACTTCGCGAAGACATCGCCACGATCCGCGAGCGCGATCCCGCCGCCCGCAGCGCCTGGGAAGTCCTCACGTGTTATCCCGGCCTACACGCGCTCTTGCTGCACCGGCTCGCGCATGCGTGCTGGCGAGCCAAACGCCGCTGGCTAGCGCGTTTCGTCTCGCAGATGGCGCGCTTCATGACCGGCATCGAGATTCATCCGGGCGCGACGCTCGGGCGGCGCGTGTTCATCGATCACGGCATGGGCGTGGTGATCGGCGAGACCGCGCAGATCGGCGACGACTGCACGATCTATCAGGGCGTTACGCTCGGCGGCACGTCGCTCACGCGCGGCGCGAAGCGGCACCCAACGCTTGAGCGCGGTGTGATCGTCGGCGCGGGCGCGAAGGTTCTCGGCGGTTTCACGATCGGCGCGGACGCGAAGATCGGGTCGAATGCGGTGGTGACCAAGCCCGTGCCGGCACGTGGCACGGCGGTGGGTAACCCGGCGCGGATCATCGTGCCGGCGGCCGCCACAGTTGCTCCGGAAGCGGCCAATGCCGATGCCGGCGGCGCCGCGCGCGAGGGCAAACGCTCCGCCGCAAGCAGCGGCTTCTGCGCATACGGCATCACGCCGAACGCCGACGATCCGGTGTCGCTGGCGATTCATGGGCTGATCGATCACGCGGCGACGCAAGCCAAGCGCATCGACGAAATCGTCGACGCGCTGGAGCGGCTGGGTACGAGTCTCGAAGGACTGCAAGGCGCCGATGCGGCGTTGCTCGATCTGCGGCGGTTGTCGGCCGCGATTGCAGGGAAAGGGGAAGCGGTGGCGGCGGAGCGGTGAAGTTGTTCGCGCGCGCCGCCGACGCCGGTGCTATTGGCCGGCTGCTAACAGCAACGCTGCATGCGGCGCAGAGCGAGAGCAGCCACAACGCCGGCACGCGTGGCGTGGAACAGCGCCGAGCTACCCGGCGCACTTGACCCGTCGGCGTCGGCACGGGTGCAATCAACTGCCGCCACACTCAACCCAACGGCAACGCCCGAATCCCTTCAGCGTCGATACGCAAATACCCACCACGGCGCTCGCCGTGGTCGAGATCCCAATCCGGCAGGACCCAGCGCGTGCCGCCCGGCTCGCGATGCCGCGCCGGCCGGTGCGTGTGCCCATGAATGAGGGTCGCCGTTTTCGACGACTTGAATAACGCGGCCACGGCCGCCGCCGTCACATCGTATTTCGGCGAAACCGGCCGCGCGCGGCCTTGCTCGCTTTTCGAGCGCATGTTTTCGGCTAGCTTCTGACGCCAGCGCAACGGCCATGCGAGAAACAGCATCTGCGCAAAACGGTTACGCGCAAAACGCCGGAACACTTGATAGCCACGATCGGCCGTGCATAAGCCATCGCCATGCGCGAGGGCGACACGCGTGCCGAACGCGGTGATCACGAACGGATCGGGCAGCCAGATCGCGCCGGCCGCTTTCATGAAGCGCTTGCCCAGCAGAAAATCGCGGTTGCCATGCATGATGTAGAGCGCGATGCCGCGTTCCGACAACGTATGCAGTAGCGCCGCCATGCGCGCGACGAACGGCTCGGCGAGCATGTCGTCGCCGATCCAGTACTCGAACAGATCGCCGAGTATGAACACCGAATCGGCCTGCTCGGCCGTGAAGCGGATGAAATGCTCGAACGCGGCGACCGTATGCGGGATCGCCTCGCTCAGATGAATATCGGAGAGGAAAAAAAACGGGCGTGCGGCGTGCGGGCGTTTGCCCTCGCCAGGCACGCCCGCGGCGACGCTTCGCAGCGGCGTTTCTTGCAGCATTGAAGGTGCCTGATGTCAGTTCGAACGAATCGATGCTCGCTACGACTTAGTCGACGATCACAGCCTTTTCGATCACCACGTCGTCCGCCGGCACGTCCTGATGGAAGCCCTTCGAACCCGTCTTGACCTTCTTGATCTTCTCGACGATGTCGAGGCCTTCGACCACCTTGCCGAACACGGCGTAACCCCAGCCTTGCGGCGTCGGCGACGAGTGGTTCAGGAAGTCATTGTCGTTCACGTTGATGAAGAATTGCGCCGTGGCCGAGTGCGGGTCGTTCGTGCGCGCCATGGCGACCGAGCCGTTGACGTTCTTCAGACCGTTGTTCGCTTCATTCGGGATCGGCTCGCCCGTCGGCTTCTGCTTCATGCCGGGTTCGAAGCCGCCGCCCTGGATCATGAAGCCGTCGATCACGCGGTGGAACACCGTGTTGTCGTAGTGGCCGGCCTTCACGTAGTTGAGGAAGTTCTCAACCGACTTCGGCGCCTTTTCAGCGTCAAGTTCGAGTTTGATGACGCCGTGGTTCGTATGCAGTTCAACCATGATGGAATCCTTTGATGAACAGGGTGGGTAAAAGGCGCGGCGAGTCGTCATGCGTTGACGTTGAGCCGCGCCGGGGCGTGGATTGAGCGCTGACGCTTTTCTCGTGCGCGCGCCCGACTGCGGCGCGCGTCCTGTTGCTGCAATTACTTGCCGACGACCGTGGCCGACTCGATCACGACCGGCTTTTGCGGCACGTCGCTCATCGGGCCGCGCGAGGTGGTGGGCGTGCCTTCGATCTTTTTCACGACGTCCATGCCGCCCGTGACTTTGCCGAACACCGCATAGCCGTTGCCGTCAGGATTCGGATAGTCGAGGCCGGCATTGTCCACCGTGTTGATGAAGAATTGCGCGGTGGCCGAATTCGGGTCGCTGGTGCGCGCCATGGCGAGCGTGCCCGTCATGTTCTTCAGACCGTTACGGCTTTCGAGCGGAATCGGCGCGCGTGTCGGCTTCTCCGCGAAGCTTTGCGTGTAACCGCCGCCCTGAATCATGAAACCACGAATCACGCGATGGAAAATCGTGCCGCTGTACTGGCCGGACTTCACATAGTCGAGGAAGTTGGCGACCGTCTTGGGCGCTTTCTCAGGATACAACTCGACGCGGATGTCGCCTTCCGATGTCTTGAAGAGGACGGACGGATGCGCGGCTTGCGAACCGGACTGGGCAAATGCGGGAGCGTTTGCGATCAGGGCGGCGCTGCCGAGCGCCAACATCAACCATTTCATGAAGATCCTCAGGGTTGGAAAAAACGTATTGCGCGAAACGTGATGGCTTTACTTCGACGGCGCCATGTAAGGCGGCATGGCGAGCGAGCCGTTCGCACCGCCGTACTGGAAGCTCGGCGTTTGCGTCATGTTCGAGGTGGCGCGGGCGGTGTAGTCGTCTTCGGTGCTAACGGCCTGTTTCGCCTGGGCCGCGGTCTTGACCGGCGAGATGACTTTCTGAATGTCCGCGAGCCGCTGCGTGGTGGTGGGGCTCACCTTGCCGAGGCTCTGCGCGTGGCGATAGGCCTCATTGGCCATGCGCAGATACAGGTCGCCGAGATTCTCGTAGGCGAGGCCGTAGCCCGGGTTGACCTTGGTCGCCGTTTCGAGCGCGACGCGCGCTTCGGCGTATTGACCATGCTTCGCGTAAAGCGCGGCGAGGTTGTTGTAGGGCTCGGGCAACTCGGGGTAGGTCTGCGTGAGTTCGGTGAACGCGACGATAGCTTCGTCGTCGCGATTCAGGTGGGCGAGCACCGTGCCGCGCTTGAACTTTGCTTGCGCGTCGCGCGGATTCGAGGCGATGCGCGCGTCGAGCTGGGTCAGCGAGGCGGCCCAGTTTTTCTGCGCGATCGACGTGTCGATTTCCGGCGTGTTGTCGCGCACGGCGGGGCCCTGCGGCAGCGTGGCGGTTTTCTGCGCAAAGGCCGCCGCGGCCGGCATGGCCGCAAGGGCGAGCGCCACGGTGACGCGCAAGGTGAGGGCCCGCGTGGCGCCACCGAAGGCCGTCGCGGCGAGGGTCGCAGCGCTGCGCGCGCGGCCGCTTGAAGGTTTCATAGGCTCAGGTCTGGATGTTATACTCCGACCCATTCTAACAAAAGGTCTGCGCGTTCCGTCGAACCGCAAACTGTCTTTTCGCCACTCGTGGTCGTCTCCGCCTTGATCGCAGCCTGACCGCCGCACCAGGTGCACCGGTTTTGCTGTATGCGACGCGCCCGCCGTCCGGTTCTTGACTGGCGGGGCACGCCGCGCATGAAACACATTGCGGATTTCTTTCGGCCCACGCACCGTTCTCTATGGAATCACTGCGCATCTACAACACGCTCGCGCGTGACAAGCAAACTTTCGTGCCGCTGCAAGAAGGCGTCGTGCGAATGTACGTCTGCGGGATGACCGTGTACGACTATTGTCACGTCGGTCATGCGCGGGTGATGGTCGTGTTCGACATCGTGCAGCGCTGGTTGCGCACGCTCGGCTACGACGTGACCTACGTGCGCAATATCACGGATATTGATGACAAGATCATCCGGCGCGCAGTGGAGAACGGCGAGACCATCAAGGCGCTGACCGATCGCTTCATCAACGCATTGCACGAAGACGCGGACGCACTCGGCATCCAGCGGCCCGACATCGAACCGCGCGCCACGGATTTCATTCCGCAGATGCTCGGCATGATCGAGCAGCTCGAAGCGAACGGCTACGCCTATCAGGCAAGCGACGGCGACGTGAACTATGCGGTGCGCAAGTTCGCGAACTACGGCAAGCTGTCGGGCAAGTCGCTCGAAGATCTGCGCGCGGGCGAACGCGTCGCGGCGAACGACGCGAAGCAGGACCCGCTCGACTTTGTCTTGTGGAAGCAGGCCAAGCCGGAAGAGCCGGCGGATACAGGCTGGGATTCGAAGTATGGGCGCGGCCGTCCAGGCTGGCATATCGAATGCTCGGCAATGGGCTGCACATTGCTCGGCGAACATTTCGACATTCACGGCGGCGGGCAAGACCTGCAGTTTCCGCACCATGAAAACGAAATAGCGCAAAGTGAAGCCGCTACCGGTCAAACCTTCGTCAATTTCTGGATGCACAACGGCTACGTACAGATCGACAATGAGAAGATGTCGAAGTCGTTGAACAACTTCTTTACGATCCGCGAAGTATTGGCGCAGTACGATGCCGAGGTCGTGCGTTTCTTTATCGCACGCGCGCATTACCGCTCGCCGTTGAATTACAGCGACGTGCATATCGACGACGCCCGCAACGCTCTCGCGCGTTTGTACACCGCGCTGAAAGACGTCACGCCGGACGCCGCCGAGCTCGACTGGAATGAGGCGCATGCGCTTCGTTTCCAGGCAGCAATGAATGACGACTTCAACACACCGGTTGCAGTGTCGGTGTTGTTCGAGTTGGCAACAGAAGTGAATCGCACGCGCGACCCCGCGCTGGCCCGTCAATTGCGCTCGCTGGGCGCGGTGATCGGACTGCTCGGCCGCGAGCCGCGTGCATACCTGCAGCAGGCAGCGGGGGCTGCAGCTGAGGGCGCGCTCGAGCCCGCCGCGATCGAAGCGAAGATCGCGGCGCGCGTGGCCGCCAAACAGGCGAAGGACTATGCGGCAGCAGACCGGATCCGGGCCGAATTGCTCGAGGCCGGCGTTGCACTTGAAGACAAACCCGGCGGGTTGACCGAGTGGCGGCGCGTGTGAGCGCACCTCGACTTACCCTTTGATCGACTCGCCAGGCAGGAGGCAGGATGGCAACGGCCACGAAGACGCCGGCTAAACGAGCCGCGTCTCAAACAAACGCGGCAGCCGCGGCAAAGTCGACACGCACGTCGGCTCGCACGGGCAGCGGCGTGGTAAGGAAAGCATCGTCGAAAGCCGCCGGGGTGGTGGCCAAGACCGCAGCGGGCGCAGCGAAAAAGACCACCGTGCAGCGTGCGCTCAACGGCGCGTCGGCGCACGCGCCTGTCGCGAAGCGCGCGAAGCCGCAGCGTGCGAAGAGCAACGGCGCCTTGTCGGCGGAACTGGCCGGCGACGTGCAGGAACTCGCCCGCATCAACGTCGAGGGGCACGAAGGCGAAGTCGTGCGCAAGACGCGCGCGTCCGCAACCGCGGGCGGCGAAGCGGCGAGCGCGAGCGAAGCCGCGGTGCCGGTGCAGATCGCCGGCCTCACGCCTGAAGTCACGCGTCCGGCCTATTGGGACAAGGCGTGTGCCGACCTCGTCAAGCGCGATCGCATTCTGAAGAAACTGATTCCGAAGTTCGGCCCGGTGCATCTGCTGAGTCGCGGCGATCCGTTCGTCACGCTCGCGCGTTCGGTGGTCGGGCAGCAGATTTCGGTCGCGTCCGCGCAGGCCGCCTGGGCGAAGGTCGAGGCCGCGTGTCCCAAGCTCGTGCCGCAGCAGTTCATCAAGCTCGGTCTGGAAAAGCTGACCACGTGCGGGCTGTCCAGGCGCAAAGCCGAATACGTGCTCGATCTCGCGCAGCATTTCGTTTCGGGCGCGCTGCACGTCGGCAAATGGACGTCGATGGAAGACGAGGCCGTGATCGCAGAACTCACGCAGATTCGCGGCATCGGCCGCTGGACCGCGGAGATGTTCCTGATCTTCAACCTGTCACGCCCCGACGTCCTGCCGCTCGACGATTTGGGCCTGATTCGTGCGATCAGCGTCAACTACTTCAGTGGCGAACCGGTCACACGCAGCGAAGCGCGCGAGGTCGCCGCCAACTGGGAGCCGTGGCGCACCGTCGCCACCTGGTATATGTGGCGTAGTCTTGACCCGTTGCCGGTCGACTACTGAAAAAGAAGAAACGGGACTATTTCAAAAGCTATCAAAGTTTGAAAATTGATAGTTGCGAGATGGTTTTGACATCGGCCCGCGCGGTTAGAATACGCGCTGCCGGTAAGTCCAAGGATTACAAACAATGAAGACCACGTTTCTGGATTTCGAACAGCCGATCGCTGAACTCGAAGCGAAGATCGAAGAATTGCGCTTCGTGCAGGACGATTCGGCCGTCGATATTTCGGAAGAGATCGAGCGGCTGTCCAAGAAGAGTCAACAGCTCACCAAAGATCTGTACGCGAACCTCACGCCGTGGCAGGTTTCGCAAATCGCCCGTCATCCGCAACGCCCGTACACGTTCGACTACGTGAGCGAGTTGTTCACCGACTTCCACGAATTGCACGGCGACCGCAACTATGCGGACGACCTGTCGATCGTCGGCGGCCTCGCGCGTTTCAACGGCCAGGCGTGCATGGTGATCGGCCATCAGAAGGGCCGCGATACCAAGGAGCGCGCGCTGCGCAACTTCGGCATGCCGCGTCCGGAAGGCTATCGCAAGGCCGAACGTCTGATGCGTCTCGCCGAAAAATTCGGCTTGCCGATTTTCACGTTCATCGACACGCCGGGCGCGTATCCGGGCATCGGCGCGGAAGAGCGCGGGCAGTCGGAAGCGATCGGCCGCAATCTTTACGTCATGGCCGAACTGAAGACGCCGCTGATTGCGACGATCATCGGCGAGGGCGGTTCGGGCGGCGCGTTGGCCATTGCAGTCGGCGACAGCGTGCTGATGCTGCAATTCTCGACCTATTCGGTGATCTCGCCGGAAGGCTGCGCGTCGATTCTGTGGAAGAGCGCCGCGAAAGCGCCGGAAGCCGCGGAAGCGCTCGGCCTGACCGCGCATCGTCTGAAGGCGCTCGGCCTGATCGACAAGATCGTGAACGAGCCGCTGGGCGGCGCGCATCGCGATCCGAAAGGCATGGCCGCGATGCTGCGCCGTGCGCTCGCCGATTCGCTGCGCCAGTTCCAGGGCATGAGCATCAACGACCTGCGTCAACGCCGTTTCGAACGGTTGATGTCGTACGGCAAATTCAAGGAAACGACGCCGGGTGCGTAAGCCCGCGCGCGTTTTCTTTCGTCCTTCAGCGCTTGATGCGCTAGCGACGTGACCTCCACCGCCGAAACACCCGCCGACCGCCTCGTTCTCGAGGCGGTCGGCTTTTCTTTGTCTGCGCTTCCCGCTAGCGCGCGTGTTGCGATTGCCTTCAGTGGCGGGGTGGATTCGAGTGTGCTGCTCGATGCCGCGGTGCGTGTCGCGGGCGCGTCGCGTTGCATCGCGCTGCATGTGCATCATGGGCTTAGCGCGCATGCCGATGCATGGCTCGCGCACTGCGAGGCGTTTGCGCTGGAGCGTGGTGTCGAGTTCGCGGCAGAGCGCGTCGAGGTGTCGCGTGATGCGGGCGTGAGCGTCGAAGCCGCCGCACGCGATGCGCGTTATCGCGCGCTGGACGAGATGTGCGCGTCGCATGGTGTAGCCACGCTGTGGCTCGCGCAGCATGCGGACGATCAGGCTGAGACTGTGTTGTTGCAATTGCTGCGCGGCGCCGGTCTCGCCGGTCTTGCCGCGATGGCGCCCGAGTATTTGCCGGCGAATGCGTCGGCAACGCGCGTGCGGCCTTTGCTTCATCTACTGCGCGCACAGCTCGAGCAATACGCGTGCGAGCGTGCGTTGCGTTGGATCGACGATGAATCGAATGCCGATACACGCTACGCCCGCAATGCGTTGCGCCACGAAGTGACGCCGGCCCTGGCCGTGCATTTTCCGGGCTTTCGCGACGCGCTTGCGCGCACGGCGGCGCACGCGGCGTCGGCGCAGCGTTTGCTCGATACGCTTGCGCGCATCGATATGGAAGAAGCGTCACGCGACGAAGGGCGCGCGCTATCGCACGATGCATTGCTCGCGCTTGACGACGACCGCGCGCTCAATCTTCTGCGCTACTGGATGCGCACGTTGGGCTTCGTTGCCGCATCGAGCGCGCGTCTCGGCGATGCGCTGCGTCAGTTGCGTGAGATCGGCGCGGCGGGCGAGGGCCATGGTCTGCGCATCGATCACGCGGGACATGCGTTGCGCAGCTATCGCGGTGTGATCTATTGGGAAGCGGGAGACAGTAGCGAGCCCGCCGACGAAACCGCCCTCGCCGCGCGCGCGGTCAGCGAGCTCGCGTGGCAGGGCGAGTCGATCTGGCGGTTGCCGCAATGGCGCGGCACGTTCGTATTCGCCGACGCCGCGGTTGGTGACGCCGACGCGACGATTCCCGTGAGCGTGTTGCAGCGTGCGGTGTTGAGCGCACGTCCGCGCAGCGGCGGCGAACGCATGCGCACGAGCGACGCGCCTGGCGCACCGAGCCGCACGTTGAAAAATCTATTCCAGGAGCGCGGCATTCCCGCATGGAAGCGCGATGTACCGCTGCTTTACATCGGCGATGAACTGCTGTTCGTGCCCGGGCTCGGGATCAATCGCGCGACGTTGCCGCAGCCGATCGACGAGGCCGAATCGCGCGTCAGGATCGTCTGGCGCGAGGACTTGCTGATCGCCTGACCGGCCGGTCGGACACCTCGATAGTCCGTGCCGCGAATCCGGAAATAGGGCGCAAATCCGCATGAAACAGGCCTTTGCAGCGCATATTCAGCGTGATCCGATGGCCGTTCCGGCTTGTCTTTTTGCGCTCGATCGGGTACGTTAACTTGTTTGCCCGACCCGATTTCGCCTTCGCTTTTGTTGAATTAGTCGGTTTGCGATCGTGATCCGTCGTTTCCGGTAAGCCATCAGCGATCATTCCCGGGCAAATCCGCGCGTGCTGCACGCGTGCTGCATTTACGCCGCCACACACTCTGCCGTCGTTCACAAGACGTTGCGCTTCTGTGCTTTTGTGCGGTCGTCTCCAGCGCGCCAGCGCGGTTTCTCCTCCAGTTCAGAACGACAATGGCACTCATCGTACACAAATACGGCGGCACCTCGATGGGCTCGGTCGAGCGCATCAAGAACGTCGCCAAGCGCGTCGCGAAATGGCACAAGGCTGGCCACAAGATGGTCGTCGTGCCGTCGGCGATGTCCGGCGAAACCAACCGCTTGCTCGGTCTCGCGAAGGAAATCACGGGTCAGCCGAGCCCGCGCGAACTCGACATGATTGCCGCCACGGGCGAGCAGGTCAGCTCGGGTCTGCTCGCCATCGCGCTGCAGGAAGCCGGGGTCGACGCGGTCAGCTACGCCGGCTGGCAAGTGCCGGTGAAAACGGATAGCGCGTTCACGAAAGCGCGCATCAGCGAAATCGACGGCGAGCGCGTGCTGCGCGATCTCGACGCCGGCAAGGTGGTGGTGATCACCGGCTTCCAGGGTATCGATCCTGCCGGCAACATCACCACGCTCGGCCGCGGCGGTTCGGATACGTCGGCGGTCGCGGTTGCGGCCGCGTTGAAAGCCGATGAATGCCTGATTTACACGGACGTCGACGGGGTCTACACGACCGACCCGCGCGTGGTGGAAGAAGCGCGCCGGCTCGATCGCGTGACGTTCGAAGAAATGCTGGAAATGGCAAGCCTGGGTTCGAAGGTGCTGCAGATCCGCTCGGTGGAATTCGCCGGCAAATATCAGGTGAAGACGCGTGTGTTGTCGAGCCTGACCGATCCGCTGATACCGCTCGACGCTGAAATGAAGTCGGGCACCCTGATTACTTTTGAAGAAGACGAGACCATGGAAAAAGCAGTCATCTCGGGCATCGCGTTTCAGCGCGACGAAGCTCGTATCGCCGTGATGGGTGTGCCCGACAAGCCGGGCATCGCGTATCAGATTCTCGGCCCGGTGGCGGACGCGAATATCGACGTCGACATGATCATCCAGAACCAGAGCGTGGAAGGCAAAACGGCGTTCACGTTCACGGTCGGCCGTGGCGACTATCAACGCGCCATGGACATCCTCACGAACCAGGTGAAAGGCCACGTGCAGGCCGAGCAGGTGCTGGGCGATCCGAAGGTGTCGAAGGTCTCGGTGGTGGGCGTCGGCATGCGCTCGCATGTGGGTATCGCGAGCACGATGTTCCGCACGCTGTCGGAAGAGGGCATCAACATCCAGATGATCTCGACCTCCGAAATCAAGATCTCGGTGCTGATCGACGAGAAGTATATGGAGCTCGCTGTGCGCGCGCTGCATAAAGCGTTCGAGCTGGATCAGGCGTAAGTAGTTTTGAATAGGCGGGGCGTGCAAGAGCGCCCCGTTTGTTTTGCGCGGCCGCGGTGGCCCAGGTGAATAAATTGCGTCGTCAGTGACGAAACTGGCACAAAAACTGTCCGCCAGACATTGACCTTCGCGGTTCGGCCCGCTATTATCTTGGCTTCGTCGCGCTGACTCCCTGCGCGACCGAAAGTTTGGGAGACGTGGCCGAGAGGTCGAAGGCACTCCCCTGCTAAGGGAGCATCTGGGCCAAAACCTGGATCGAGGGTTCGAATCCCTCCGTCTCCGCCAGAAGTGGTAGAGAGAACCCCGCAGAGTCTAGGCTCTGCGGGGTTTTTGTTTTTTTGGGGTGTTGCAGTTCGAACGGATCAGCACGACAACGGGTCGCTTCACCCGCGTTCGCAGCGGTACGCGCAGTCCGGTTCTCCCGCAACCAACATTTAGCTCAGCTTGTAAATCGCCGCAGCCGTGTCATGCAGAAGCCCTCGCTGCTCCGAAACACTGAATCCCGCTATCACCTCAAAGTACGCGCGATACAGCTTTTCGAAGCTGCAGGCCAGCTTGCTTATCGGCATATGACTGGCAAACATGCATCGATCGGGGCCGAAGACTTCAATGGTTTCCAGTATCCAGGGCCGGACCTGAGCGACCGTCCAATGAATGCCGAAGATGCACTCCAGCCCGAATATTTTCACTGCCACATTGGGACACGCGCTCACCGCGTTCATTTCACGTTTCCACGCTGCCTGGCCTTCGCTGGTCAGGTCAAGTGGCCAGCCCATGACGGGCAGCACGAACTGAGTGTCGGGAAACGCGGTCGCCAGCGAAGCAAGTTGGGGCAGTTGCGGCGCGAACATTTCCAGTTCGCAAATCACGCCACGTCCCCGCAGCGACGCGAGGCCGCGTCGCCATGCCTGGTCCGACATGAGGTCCGGCCTCGGCGCATAGCGAAGCAGCGGGTTCGCCGGATGCCAGCCCAGATGCTGGCGAACACAACGGATCCGTTGCGCTGACGAATACGCGTCTAGCGTGGCCGGCAGATCAGGACTTGAAAAATCGACCAGAGCGATGATGCCGTCAGGGCGTCGAGTCGCGTTCGCCAGTTCCTGTGCCCAGCCTGCCTCGCCCACCGGATCGGTCGACATAAATTCCGCCCAGACTGTGCCGACGACATTTAACGCGCTCGTGTCGCGCGCGTAGTCGTCGGGTAAGTAGATGCGGGGGAGCGCACCGTAGTCGCCGACGAGCGCTTCGAAGCCTTCGCTGCGCGTCGCGAACACGGGGTAATGGAAGCGTCGGGCGTCGTAGAAGTGTTGGTGACAGTCAAGGATCGGCAGCGCGGCGCAGTCCATCGTCCAGGTCTCCGTACGAGAGCCGGCACTGAAGCACAGTGCCTGTCCAGCGAGGTTAGCACGAGTCGCTTCCGCGTCCCGCGAAGTCCCTCGGCGTGTTCCTGCAGCCGATTCTCTTCGCGGGTTCACCATTGCTTAATTGACCCTTCAGGTCGCCCTCAAAACGCGTGCCTCAACCCCACCATCCCGACAAACTGCGAAGGTCCCGACGACGGCGTCGTATTCTGCGAATCCCCGACCACGGCCACCGCGTCGGTGATGCTCGTGGCGCCGCCCGCCGCGATCAGCGTCTTGCCGCGCGCGAGCTGATACGCTTCCAGCGCGTACAACGTGGTGCGCGCCGAGAGGTTATAGGTCTGCTCCAGCGAAATCTGGTGATAGTGCGCCGGATCGCTCATGCCATTCGCCTTGCTCGCGCGCGTATAGCTGTAGCCGGCGCCGACGATCACCGCCGGCGTAATCCGATACGTCGAAATCACGCCGTACGTGTTGAATACCGCTTTGCCGGCAAATAGCGAACCGGAGCCCGGCGCATACTGCACGTTCGAATAGTTGACGCCGACCATCAGGTCCCGCAGGTTATAACGAGCGGCCGCGGCGAACAGTTGCGCGCTGCGTGCCGTCGCATAACCGCTATTCACCGGAGAGTTGATGGCGAAGGTGCCGAGCGCCGCGCTCGTCGCAATGTCTTTCAGCTTGACATAGCCCGCCGCGACCGCGAACGGCTTGTAGTCGTAGCGAAACGCCGCGCTGAAATTGCTGCCGTTGGCCACGCTGCCCGGCACGCCGCCCAAGCCGTATTGCGCGCTAAATTGCAGGCCGGCGATGTTCGGCGATAGATAGGTTACCGAATTATTGAAGCGCAGCGTGGTGTCGAGCGCATCGACATCGCCTGGGTGCGCGCCGGTTGCGCCGGTCAGCACGCCGGTCGGCCCCAGTGCGCCGACCATCTGGAAGTAGGGGGTGTATTGACGGCCGAGCGTGAAGGTCCCGTACCGGTCGTTGCTCAGCCCGACATAGGCCTGCCGATTGAATAGGAAACCCGCGCTGCTCTGCGCGCCCGTCAGCGAGTTGAAGCCGCTCTCCAGCCGGAAAATCGCTTTCGTGCCGCCGCCGATGTCTTCCGAACCGAGCAAGCCGAACTTGCTCGCCTGCAGGTTGCCCTGACTCATGTAGAAGTTGGCGTGACCGCGCTGATTGCTGACATAGGTGAACGCGTTATCGACGACACCGTACAACGTGACGCTGCTTTGCGCCGCCGCGTCGCTCGACAGCGCGGCGCCCGCGAACGGCAGGCACGAGAGGACGAGTGCGCGCGTACGCGCACGCTTGAATGAGTTCATCGCTTGCAGGTCTCCGGATTAGATGAGCGGCCTGAGTGCTTCAGGCCGGTGATGCGGGCTTGTTTAGTGGGCCATGGAAATCGTCAGGCAGCGCCAGCCGTCGGCGGTGTGATCGGCCACGAGTGCGCCGCCGATGCATTCGACCGCGCGCGCTTCGTCCTTCGGCACAAAGATCCGGACTTCGCGCTGCGGCTGCGGCATCCAGCCTTCGCGTTCGACTGAAACGCGCAAGGTGCTCGCGTCACCGGTCAGCGTGATGTGCCAGCGGCCTTGCGCGCCTTCGCGCCAGGCTTCGCTCTCGCCGTCGTCTTCGACGCAGCCGCCGCGCGTGGTGCCAACGCCGGCATGCGGCACGGCGATGAACGCGCGTTCGTCGGCGGGGCGGCCGAAGTGTTGTTCAGCCACGTTCAATGGAATCACGCTGCCCTCGCGCAGCAGGATCACCGGCTGCTCGTACGGCGCGGGCAGGTTCACGGTCTGGCCGCCGTCGAACGTTTCGCCGCCCCAGTACGCCACCCAGCGCGAGCCGGACGGCAGATACACGTCACGCGTCGACTGGCCCGCGTCGACCACCGGCGCGACCAGCATCGAGGAGCCGAGCATCATGTCGTCGCCGTCGACGAGGCAGCGCGGGTCGCGGGGAAACTCGGCGAACATCGGGCGCAAGACGGGTTCGTAGGCACTGTGCGACTGCCAGAGCAACTCGTACAGGTAAGGAATGAAGCGGTAGCGCAGTTTGATCAGCGCGGCAACCTGCCGCGTGACTTCGGGGTACATCCACGGTTCGTTGACGGTGCCGTCGTCGTTCCACGAATGAATGCTGAAGCGCGGCAGGAAGATGCCGAACGCGACCCAGCGCGCGAACAGTTCCGGGCCCGGCGCCGGGCCGGAGAATCCGCCGATGTCGTGGCCGCTGTTGGAGATGCCGGACATGGCGAGGCCGAGGCCCATCTTCAGATTGAAGCGCAGCGTTTCCCACGACGTGTAATTGTCGCCGGACCAGGTCTGCACATAGCGATGCATGCCGACGCCGCCCGAACGCGACACGAGAAAGGGCCGCTTCTCAGGCGCGTGCTCGCGCTGCGCGTCGTGCGACGCGCGCATCATCAATTGCGTTTGCAGCACCTTGGCCTCGCGCGCCGGATACGCCGCGCCGAAGCCGCGTGCGATCGCGTCGGGCGACCAGATCTCGAATTCGTTGTTGTCGTTCCACGTGGCCGCGATGCCGTGCTTCAGGAGACTGTCCTTGACGCGCGCCTTCCACCAGTCGATGGTGTCGGGATTCGTGAAATCCAGATACGCGCCGACTTCGTCCCAGAACTGCACCCAGGCAGGATTGCCGTCACGCGACTCGATCAGCAGGCCGGCTCGGGCAACGTCCGCGAACGCGGGATGGTCTTGCAGCAAGCAAGGTTTGATGTTCGCGCACAGACGCACGCCGTGGTCGAGATAGCTCTGCACGAAGCAGTCGATATCTGGAAACTTCTCGTGATTCCAGTTGAACACGTAGCGCTTCGCGCCAATCGACGTGTAGCCCGACGACAGATGGAATGAATCGCACAGCACGTCGTGTTCGCCGCATCGTTCGATGAATTCGCCCATGCGTTGCTGCGCGTCGGGCGCATCGGTGTAGCTCATCGTCGAACCGGAATAGCCGAGTCCCCACTTCGGCATCCACGCCGGCCGTCCGGTCAGCCATGTAAAACGACGCACCGCCTGCAGGGGCGTGCCCGCCGACGCGATGAAGTAATAGTCGAGATCGCCATGCTCGGCGACGAAGTGGCGGTAGTGGCCGTGATAGTTGTCCAGTTCGCGGCCCATGTCGAAGCGGCAATCGGCGAGCGTGTCGTAGAAAAGTCCGAAGCCCGTCGACGTCTGCGGCTGCCAGGTCACGTAGAACGGGATGTGCTTGTAGAGCGGATCGGTGGTGCGCGCGCTGTAGCCCATCGCGTCGATATTGCGCATCTCGTAGCTTTGCTGCGCGCGATCCAGCGAACCGGCGCGCTCGCCGAGGCCGACATTCATTTCGTCCCGGCGCCGCTCGATGTAGTGATACACGCGCTCGTCCCACCAGCCGAAGTTATACGCCTGCGTCTTGCGATCGCTCATCACGCGCTGCCATGCGTCGTCGTGCAGGATGTCCCAGGCGCAGAAGCCGCCGTCGAGCGTGACCGTCAGGCGGATGCGCGCCGTTTCGATCACCACCTGTTGCGCGTCGCTCGACACCTCGAACGGCGGCGGCGTGAAGCCGCTCAGGTCGCGCCGCTCGCGCCCTTCGAGCGCGACGTCGTCTTCGCCCGGCGCAATGGACCAGGTGCGCGGCCCGTGCAGTTCGCCATCAGGCAGCACGAGCACGCGGATGATGTCTTCGGCGAGCACGAACAGTTCGATCCGGCACTGCGCCTGCGCGGCGAGAACGATGTGATTGCCGGTCTGTGTCGACAGCGAGAAGCGCGGCGGGTGCTTCAGATTCGTCGGTGAATGCATGATGTGTCTTCGATTCGATTGAGGTCACGCAGCGGGGCTGGCGCTGCTATCGGTTTGATGCGGACGCGCGTCGCGGGTCACGCCGCGCATCAGGATGATCAGCAGCGTGGCGCCGATCAGATCGAAAGCGCCGAGCGCGCCGAAGAGCGGCGTGTAGCCGATCGAATCGGCAAGGGCGCCCACCAGCAGCGAAAAGCCGAGGCCGCCGATCCACGCGGACATGCCCGCAAAACCGGCGACAGTGCCGACTTCGCTGGGATCGAACACGTCGGCTGCGAGCGTATTCACGAGCGCCGAGATCATCTGGTGCGCGAAGCCGCCCACGCAGAAGAGCGCAATGGCCTGATACGGCGACGCGACGAGACCGATGCACGCGGGCCCGAGCATCATGAGCGCGCCGAGCACGACGCCCGCGATGCGCGACCAGATCAGCGGCACACGCAGATGCTTCATCAGGAAAGGCGACAGGTAACCGCCGAACAAGCCGCCCAGATCGGCGGCGAGAAAGGGCAGCCACGCGAACATCGCGATCTGCTTCAGATCCATATGGCGTTGCGTGGCGAGATACAGGGGAATCCAGAAGCTGAATGTCTGCCAGGCCGGTTCGGCGAAGAAACGCGCCTGAGCGATCGCCCAGAAGCGGCGCGTGCGCAGCACTTCGCGGATGCTGCGCCGCTGCGGCGCGCCCGGCGTCTGGCCGCCGACAATCGTCTCGCGCTCCGCCTCGCTGATGCGGGCGTGCTCAGTCGGCGATCGGTACAGCAGATACCAGGCAGCGGCCCAGACGAAGCCGAGTGCGCCGGTCACGGCAAAGGCGCTTTGCCAGCCGTATCGCAACGAGAGAAACACGACAAGCGGGGGAGCGAGCAGCGAACCCAGCGAGGTGCCCGCATTGAAGTAGCCGACCGCGACGGACTTCTCGCGATTGGGAAACCATTCGGCGACCACCTTCATGCCGGCCGGAATGGCGACGGCCTCGGTCAGGCCCATGAGTCCGCGCAAAGCCGCGAGCGAAAGCCAGCCGCTCGCGAAGCCGTGCAGCACGCCTGTCAGCGACCACAGGCAGGCGAATAGCGCAAAGCCGAGCCGCAACCCGATCAGGTCGATGATCAGCCCGCAGATGGGCTGCATGATCGTGTAGCCGACCTGAAAGGCGCCCACTACGTACGAGTATTGCTGCGTGCTCATGTGCAGCAACTTCATCAACTCCGGCGCCATCACGCCGAGTGCGTTGCGCGACAGGTAGTTGACGATCGTCCCGAGACACACGAGCGCAATGATCCACCAGCGCAAACCAATGATTGTTTTCAAAATCTGTCTCCGTACGCGAAGTGTTCGGTGGCTGGCCGTTGGGAAAGCGGCTATGCGCGAATTCGAACATTTATCTTCGTTTAGTGTCAGTCATCGTATCACTGATATCGCTGCAGAATACTAGGGAAAACCATGCATTGTGGTGGATTTATGCGGGAAAGTGCAATGAAACGGGTCTTTGGGTGATACGCGACCAGCTAGATGTCGGACGACCGGCTACTTGTTGATTTTTCTGTCAATGTTCTTTCGAACATCGAATGTTCGTTTTGCGCATGGACGCAAAATGACGGATTGCTCGGCGTGTTTGCGGTGGCGACGGCGTGTCGATGCCGTCAACTTGTCTTGCCGTAGGAACCGGCTCGACTGCCGTCTCGAAATCGGCAGCACTCGAACCGTGCCAGGCGGATCGGGATGTCTCTGTGTCGAGGCAGGGCAGGGCATTGAGGAAATTAGTAATTCGTTATCCTACGGAATTCGTCCGCGCTGCGAACAGAGCCGCCTCGCGTTGCGCCCGCTCCGTTTACAACGCCACCGTCTTTTCACCAAAAGCATGTCCGATGTAACGAGACGTAACCGCGCGACGATGCGTGCGATGTTATGCATCAGTTATTACAAAGTTGAAATACGCGGTGCGGCGCCTTGCGCTATATTTCCGCCAACAACACATTCTTCTAAAAGGGTGATCGATGAAGTCCGCTCGTCTTGTTCCACTTTTGATCGGGGTTTTCGCACTGGGTGCGTCGGGTGCCGCAACGGCCGGCGGTGTCAACATCGGCGTCAACATCGGTATTCCCGCGCCGGTCTACGTCGCGCCGGCACCGGTATACGCACCGCCGCCGCCTCCTCCTCCGCCGGTCATTTATCAACCGGCACCCGTGTACTACGGCGGCCCGGCCGTCGTGATCGGCTGGCACGGCGACCGCTACTGGGACGGCCGCCGCTACTGGGCGCGCGACGACTGGTATCGTCATCATCCCCCGGGCCATTACAACTACGGCCGCGACCATTACGACAATCATCGCGGCTGGCACTAAGCGTTCAGGCCGCGGTTGACCGGATCGCGAGGTCAAAGAAAAACCGCCCAGGTGGGCGGTTTTTTCGTTGGGCTTCTGTCATAAGCTCTGCCATCAGCCCGTAAAACGCAGCGACAAGTACGACGCATGACGCGTTCACGCGGAACCTTCGTCGTTCATTCCGCCACGGCGGCCATGCCGCCCACCACCGCGCTAAACCCGCTATCGACGTGCACGATTTCCGCCGTCACACCGGCCGCCAGATCCGATAACAGGAACGCCGCCGTATTCCCGACCTGTCCGATCGTCACGTTGCGCTTGAGCGGCGCGTTCTGTTCGACGAACTCGAGAATCTTGCCGAAGCCCCTGATACCGCTCGCGGCCAGGGTCTTGATCGGACCCGCCGAAATACCGTTGACGCGCACGCCTTTCGCGCCGAGCGAGACCGCGAGATAACGCACGCTCGCTTCGAGCGAAGCCTTGGCAAGGCCCATGGTGTTGTAATTCGGAACCGCGCGCTCGGCGCCGAGATAGCTGAGCGTGAGCAGCGATGCGTCCGGCGTGAACATGGATTGCCCGGCCTTGGCGAGCGCCGGAAAGCTGTACGCGGAGATGTCGTGCGCGATGCGGAAATTTTCGCGCGTCATGCCGTCGAGGAAATCGCCGGCAATCGCTTCGCGCGGTGCAAAGCCGATCGAATGGACGAGGCCGTCGAGGCCGTCCCAGCGCTGCCGGAGCGAGACGAAGAGGGCGTCGATCTGGGCGTCGTCGGCGACGTCGCAGGGGAATATGAGGTCGCTGCCGAACTCGTGGGCGAATTCGGTGATGCGGTCCTTGAAGCGCTCGCCGACATAGGTGAACGCCAACTCGGCGCCTTCACGCTTGCAGGCTTGCGCGATGCCGTAGGCAATCGAACGATTCGACAGCAAGCCGGTCAGCAGGATACGTTTGCCAGCGAGGAAGCCCATGAAATCTCCTGATCGGATCGGCGCACCGCGCACGTCGACACCATGCGCGACGGACGTGCGGATCGCGCGGGTTTATTGGGTAGAATTCTCTCACATTGCACTTGCCCACTGACCATCAAGGCCCCCATGACAACTGGCTCGCGACGGGTTCCAACGCCTCGTGCACTTCGGTGCAGCGCGATTCACCAACCCTCGCGTGACGGCCTTGCATTTGCGCCGCGTTCCTGGCGCTCCGTCCGCGCCGCGATGTTGTGCGGCGTGCTGGCTGTGGCCGGTTTGCTGGTGGCGCCACGGGCGCACGCGGTCTACGCGATCGCGCAATACGGCGCACCGAAATATCCGGCGGATTTCAAGCACTTCGACTACGTCAATCCCGATGCGCCGAAGGGCGGCACGCTGGTGCTCGCCAATCCGAGCCGCCTCACCAGCTTCGACAAATTCAATCCGTTCACACTGCGCGGCAATACGGCGCCCGGTGTCGACCTGATTTTCGAAAGCCTCACCGTCGGCAGCAGCGATGAAGTGGCAACCGCCTACGGGCTGCTCGCCGACGACATCAACGTCGCGCCGGATGGCTTGTCGGTGACGTTCCACATCAATCCGCGCGCACGGTTTTCGAACGGCGATCCGGTCACCGCCGACGACGTCAAGTTCTCGCTCGACACGCTCAAAAGCCCACAGGCCGCGCCGCAATTCGCGTCGATCTTCGGCGAAATCACGCGCGCGGTGGTGGTCGATCCGCATACGATCCGCTTCGAGTTTCACCAGCGCAATCGCGAGCTGCCCTTGCTCGCGGGCGGCATACCGGTGTTCTCGCGCAAGTGGGGAATGAAGCCGGACGGCAGCCGTATTCCATTCGACCAGCTTGCGTTCGAAAAGCCGATCGGCAGCGGGCCTTATCTGATCGAGCAATACGACAACGGCCGCACGATTACCTACCGGCGCGACCCGAATTACTGGGGCGCGGCGCTGCCGGTGCGCGTCGGCATGAATAACTTCGATCGCGTCGTCTACAAGCTGTATTTGGATAACACGGCGCGCCTGGAGGCGTTCAAGGCGGGCGAGTACGACGCACTGGTCGAGTACGTCGCGCGCAATTGGGTACGGCGTGACGTCGGCAAGAAATTCGATAGCGGCGAACTGATCAAGCAGGTGTTCCCGCAACATAACGGCACCGGCATGCAGGGCTTTATGCTGAACACGCGGCGGCCGCTGTTTCAGGACGTTCGTGTGCGCAAGGCACTCGATCTCGCGCTCGACTTTCAATGGCTCAATCGCCAGTTGTTCTTCAATCAGTACACGCGTATCGACAGTTTCTTCGCCAACACCGATCTGCAGGCGAAGGGTCTGCCTTCTCCGGGCGAGTTGGCCTTGCTCGAGCCGTGGCGCGCGAAGCTCGACCCGGCGGTGTTCGGTCCGCCGCCGAAGCAGCCGGATACCGATCCGCCCGGCTCGCTGCGTGCCAATCTGCTGGAAGCGCGCGCGCTGTTGCAGCAGGCCGGCTGGACCTATCGTGACGGCGCATTGCGCAACGCCAAGGGCGAGCCGTTCCGCTTCGAGATTCTCGACGACTCCGGCTCGTCCGCGCAAATGGAGCCGATCGTCGCCACCTTCATCCGCAATCTGCAGAAGCTGGGCATCCAGGCCACGTTTCGCGTGTCGGATTTCGCGGTCTATCAGAAGCGTCTGGACGCCTTCGATTTCGACACCACCACGATCCGCATGCCGGACGTGCAGGTGCCCGGCTCCGAGCAGATCGAACGATTCGGCAGCAAGGCCGCCGATACGCAGGGGTCGAATAACATGATCGGGCTGAAGTCGCCTGTGGTGGATGCGATCCTGAGGGCGCTCGTGCGTGCGCAAACGCGCGAGCAACTGGTCGACGCCACGCATGCGCTCGACCGTGTGCTGATGCATGGCTACTATGTCGTGCCGCATTGGTACAGCGCCACGCACCGCGTGGCGTTCAAGCGCGGTCTTGCGTGGCCCAAAACGCTGCCTCTGTACTATACGGCGGAAGGCTGGATTACATCGATGTGGTGGTTCGCGCAGCCACCATCGCAGCCGCAGCCGCCGGCGCAACCTTAAGCGCGCCAACGCGTCATTTATTCGGAAACGCCGCCATGTGGAGCTACATCCTCAAACGCCTCCTGCTAATGATCCCGACCTTGCTCGGCGTGCTGACGCTGACCTTCGTCGTGATCCAGTTCGTTCCCGGCGGCCCGGTCGAGCAGATGCAGCACGAGTTGCGCAAAGGCGCGGAAAGCGGCGCGCCGTTCGGTCTGCGCGCGCACAACGGCGTCGACGCGCAGCAGATCGCGCAACTCAAAGCGCTCTACGGGTTCGACAAACCGCCGCTCGAACGCTACGTGCTGATGCTCAAGCGCTTCTCGACTTTCGATCTCGGCCAGAGTTATTTCCGCCATCAAAGCGTGTGGTCGCTGATCGTGTCCAAACTGCCGGTGTCGATCAGCATCGGTTTATGGACGTTCTTTCTGACGTATCTGATATCGGTGCCGCTCGGCATTGCGAAGGCGGTGCGCAACGGCTCGCGCTTCGATGTCGCGACAAGCCTCGTGGTGCTGGTCGGCTACGCGATTCCGGGCTTCGTGCTGGGCGTATTGCTGCTCGTGCTGTTCGGCGGCGGCACGTTCCTGCAACTGTTCCCGCTGCGCAATCTCACTTCGGACAACTGGGCGCAATTGAGCGTGGCGGGCAAGATTCTCGACTATCTGTGGCATATCGCGTTGCCGATCACGGCCTCGGTGGTAGGCAGTTTCGCCGTCGTTACTATGCTGACGAAAAACGCTTTTCTCGACGAGATCCGCAAGCAATACGTGCTGACTGCGCGTGCCAAAGGTTTGTCGGAAAAGCGCGTGCTGTGGAAACACGTGTTTCGCAATGCGCTGTTGCCGCTGATCGTCGGCTTTCCGGCCGCGTTTATCGGCGCGTTCTTTACCGGCAGTCTGCTGATCGAAACGCTGTTTTCGCTCGACGGCCTCGGGCTGCTGTCGTACGAATCGGTGGTGCGGCGCGACTATCCGGTCGTGCTCGGCACGTTGTATCTGTTCACGCTGATCGGACTCGCGACCAAGCTGATTTCCGATCTTTGCTATGTGTGGGTCGATCCCCGCATCCAATTCGAACAACTGGAGCGCTGATGAATCGAGCCCGTCTTTCCGCCGATGCGTCGGCGCGCTCCGAACCGGCGCGCGCGTTCGTCTCGCCGTCGCCGGCGCGCCGTGTGTGGCAGCGTTTTCGCCAGCAGCGTCTGGGCTACTGGAGCCTGATCGTGTTCGTCGTGGCGTTCGCGGCGAGCCTCGCCGGACCGCTGTGGTCGAACGACAAACCGCTCGTGGTGCGCTACGACGGCAGCCTGTATTTTCCGATGTTCAAGACTTACGCCGAGACAACCTTCGGCGGCGACTTCCCGACGCCGGCCGATTATCTCGACCCGTATATCAAGCATCGTTTCGACGCGCCAGGCAATTTCGCCGTGTATCCGCCGAATCGCTACTACTACGACACGCTGAATTACTTTTCGAAAGCGCCGAATCCGGCGCCGCCGTCGCGCGAGAACTGGCTCGGCACCGACGACCGCGGCCGCGACCTGTTTGCGCGTTTGCTTTACGGCTTCCGGGTGTCGGTGGAATTCGGGCTGGTGCTGACGCTGATCGGCACGATACTGGGCATCGCCGCGGGCGCCGTGCAGGGTTATTTCGGAGGACGTATCGATATCATCGGGCAGCGTTTGATCGAAATCTGGAGCGCGATGCCCGAGCTTTATCTGCTGATCATCTTTTCGTCGATCTTCGAGCCGGGCTTCATTCTGCTGATCGTACTGCTCTCGTTGTTCGGCTGGATCGGTTTGTCCGATTACGTGCGCGCCGAATTCCTGCGCAATCGTCACCAGGACTACGTGCGGGCGGCACGTGCGATGGGGCTGTCGAACTGGCAGATCATGTGGCGGCATGTGCTGCCCAATAGCCTCACGCCGGTGATCACGTTCCTGCCGTTTCGCATGAGCGGCGCCATTCTCGCGCTGACGAGCCTCGACTTTCTCGGCCTGGGCGTGCCGTCGCCGACACCGAGCCTCGGCGAACTGCTCGCGCAAGGCAAGGCGAATCTCGACGCGTGGTGGATTTCGCTGTCCACCTTCGGTGTGCTGGTGGCGATGCTGTTGCTATTGACCTTCATGGGCGACGCGCTGCGCAACGCGCTCGATACCCGTATCTCCGATGCGATGCGCGCCGGAGGCAATCAATGAGCGCGAATTTGCAAAGCAACGCGACATCGGCCGCGACACCGCCGCTGCTGGAACTCGACCATTTGCACGTGCGCTTCGGCGACACCGTCGCGGTGAGCGACGTGACGCTCGCGATTCAGCGCGGCGAGCGCGTGGCATTGGTCGGTGAATCGGGTTCGGGCAAGAGCGTGACCGCGCTGTCGATCCTGCGGCTGCTGAGCGACGCGCAGGTCAGCGGCTCGATCCGTTTCGATGGCGAGGATCTGCTCGGCAGAACCGAGCGCGAGATGCGCGGCCTGCGCGGCTCGGACATCGCGATGATCTTTCAGGAGCCGATGACCGCGCTCAATCCGCTCTACACGGTCGGCGACCAGATCGCGGAAACCATCGTCGTGCATGACGGCGTGAGCGCAAACGAAGCGCGCAAGCGCGCCGTGGCGCTGCTGGGACGCACGGGTATCGCCGAGCCGGGCAAGCGCGTGAACAGCTATCCGCATCAGCTTTCAGGCGGCCAGCGCCAACGCGCGATGATCGCGATGGCGCTGGCGTGCCGTCCGCGCCTCCTGCTCGCCGACGAGCCGACCACGGCGCTCGACGTGACGATCCGCGCGCAGATCGTCGACCTGCTGCTGGAACTGCAACGCGACGAAGCGGACAAACGTGGCATGGCCGTGCTGCTGATCACGCACGACCTGAATCTGGTGCGCCATTTCGCGCAACGCATCGCGGTGATGGAGAAGGGCGTGCTGGTGGAGAGCGGGCCGGTCGAACAGGTGTTCGGGTCGCCGCAGCATCCGTACACGCAACGTCTGCTGGCGAGCCGCCCGGAACGCACGGTGGTGCCGGTGCTGCCGATTTCGCCGGTGTTGCTCGAAGCGCGCGGAATCTCGGTCGCCTTCAAAACGAAGCTGCCGGGCTTCAGCGGCTGGTTCCGCTCGGGACGGTTTCGCGCGGTCGCGGACGCGAACGTGTCGGTGCGGCAGGGCGAGACACTCGGGATCGTCGGCGAATCCGGTTCGGGCAAGTCGACGCTCGCGATGGCCTTGCTCGGCCTGCAACGCACCGTGCACGGCGAGATCGAGTTTCAGGGCAGGGCGCTCGACAGCTATCGTGGCGCCGAACAGACCGCCTTGCGGTCGAACATGCAGGTTGTCTTCCAGGACCCGTTTAGTTCGCTTTCGCCGCGGCAGACCATCGAGCGGATCGTCGGCGAAGGGCTCGCGCTGCACCGGCCGGCCATGACGCCGCAAGCGCGCCGCGACAAGGTGATCTCGGTGCTGCGCGAGGTCGGCCTCGACCGCACGGTGCTGCAACGCTATCCGCACGAATTCTCCGGCGGGCAGCGTCAGCGGATCGCGATTGCGCGCGCCCTGGTGCTCGAACCACGCATTCTGATCCTCGACGAACCGACCTCCGCGCTCGATGTCTCCATTCAACAGCAGGTTCTGAAACTGCTCGCAGGGTTGCAACGGAAGTACAACCTCGGCTTCGTTTTTATTAGCCACGACTTAGCGGTGATCGGGGCAATGGCGCATCGTGTCGCGGTCATGCAAAACGGTTCGATTGTCGAAAGCGGCGAGGTTGAGGAGATTTTTGCGACACCCGCCCACCCGTACACCCGAAAGCTGCTGAAAGCAGCGCTGGACCATTGATTTACCGCTTTTTCACCAATTGGGTGCGCCTCTCGATTGTATTTTTCTATTTGTTTTGACATGTGAATACTTACTGGCTAGTATCGACCAAACTTTTTTCCGTAGACCCCTGATTTTTAGGCAAAAAATACCGACCAATGCAGCACAGAAACCTAACCCAGGCTTGCACGCGCGTCGTCGCCGGGATGTTCATTGGCGTCTTGATGGCAGCAGCTCCCGGCGCGTTCGCCGACGAAGTAAGCAGTTTCAATCAGAATGCCTCATATTCGACCCTCAACGGGTCGAATTCTTTGTCCACCCCCACCTCGCAAGCCACCGCTCCCACTAGCGACAGCGGCGCCAAATCGTTCCTGTCCGGCATGGCCGGCAAAGCGGGCGATGTGGTTGTCGGTGCGCTGAATATGATCGGCGTGCGCTATCGTTGGGGTGGCAACACCCCGGATTCGGGGCTGGATTGCAGCGGCTTCGTGCGCTACGTATTCCAGGACACGCTCGGTATGGCGCTGCCGCGCCGCGCCGAGGAAATGAGCCGTGTTGGTGAAAAGGTTCGCGTGAGCGACCTGAAGCCGGGCGATCTGGTGTTCTTCAACACCATGCGCCGCACGTTCTCGCACGTCGGCATCTATATCGGCGACAACAAGTTCGTGCATTCGCCCTCCACGGGCAGCACGATTCGTGTCGACGACATGGATGACGGCTACTGGGAAAAGCGCTTCACCGGCGCGCGTCGTATCGAGACCTCGTATCAGGAAGGCGAGGATCTGCGCAAGCGCGTGAACGCAACAATCGGCGGCAATCAGTAAGATCGCGCCTGTGGTTCCCGCATAAAAAAAAGCCTGCTTCGAACGAAGCAGGCTTTTTTGCGTTTGAGTGGCGCACGAGGCCGCCGCAGGGCCGCGCGGGTCCGCGCAGGTCCGCCTACGCTGCGGCCCGGCTCGCCGCCAGCTTGCGCTGCAATTCCGGCATCATCTTCGCCACCGCTTCCTCGCCGGCCAGAATCGCCGCGTTGCGCTGCGAGAAATCGCTGCCGCTCATGGCGGCCAGATTGGGGCGGATCACGATGTCGGCGTATTTGTCGAGTTCATAAGCCTTGATCGTCTGGCCCATGATGGTGAAGGTCTGCATCAGCACGTCGAATGAACTGGCCGTGAGGCCGCTTTCCGGGCGCTGCGAGATATCCACCGCGATCACGAAATCCGCGCCCATCTTGCGCGCGAACGACGCCGGCACCGGACTCACCAGCCCGCCGTCCACATACTCGTGGCCGCCGATCCTCACCGGCTCGAAAATCGACGGCACACTGCACGACGCACGCACCGCGATACCGGTATTGCCCCGCTGGAACAGGATCGGCTGGCCGGTTTTCAGATCGGTGGCGACCACGCCGAGCGGCTTGGCCATCTTCTCGATCGGTCGGTTGTTGAGCGTCGTGTTCAGGTAGTTCTGCAGCGCGACGCCTTGCAGAAAGCCGCGTGTGCGAAACGGCATGGCCCAGTCGCTGATCGACGCTTCGTCCATGGTCAATGCGAGCTTGTTCAGCGCGAAGCCGTTCATGCCCGACGCGTACAGCGCGCCCACCACTGATCCGGCGCTGGTGCCGGCCACCAGATCGACCTGAATATTGCGCGCCTCGAGCCCCTTGATCACGCCGATGTGCGCGAAGCCGCGCGCGGCACCGCCGCCCAGCGCGAGCGCGACGCGCAGCGGCCGCTGCGGCTTGTCGAGTGGCGGCGTCGGCGTAACGGGTGTGACGGCGACGGGCGTGCTGTCGGTTTTGCTGCCGGTCGTGGTGCAGGCGGCCAGCACCGCGGAAGCGGCGGCCAGTGAAAAGTTGCGGCGGGCGAGGCTAGGCGATGAGGGCTTCAACGAGTTCTCCAGCAACGGCGCGGGCGACGCAATCGGCGTCGCCGGTGGCCGCGATCAGGCGGATAGTCAGACGGACGGGATCGCCGGCGGCGATTCCATGCGCCGTGGATCTATCTCCGGCCGCAGCGCGCGCACATCATAAAGCAAAGCCCCGCGCGCGCGGCGGCGCGGTAATGAAACGTTGCAGAGGAAGCCCTTGGACGCTACGCCGCGCGGCACGCACGCGCCACCTGGCCGTTCGGACGAGGGCAGGTAAGACGCCTCTCGAAGGTATAATTCGGCTCTCGCATTTAATTCCTTCGTGCCCATGCACGGCGCTGTTTTGCCGAATGGGCGCGCTCCGCTGCCGCGCTTCGCGGGCGATGTCCGCCCCGAGCGCCGGCGCCCGTCTTCCGAGTAACCGCTAATGACCACCTCTGTTCGTACCCGTTTCGCACCGAGTCCCACCGGCTTCATCCACCTCGGCAACATTCGCTCCGCGCTTTATCCGTGGGCGTTCGCGCGCAAGATGAAAGGGACCTTCGTGCTGCGGATCGAGGACACCGACGTGGAGCGCTCCACCTCCGAATCTGTCGATGCCATTCTCGAAGGCATGGCGTGGCTCGGCCTCGATTTCGACGAAGGCCCGTTCTACCAGATGCAGCGCATGGACCGTTACCGCGAAGTGCTCAAGCAGATGCAGGACGCCGGGCTGGTCTACCCGTGCTACATGTCGACGGAAGAACTCGACGCACTGCGCGAGCGTCAACGCGAAGCCGGCGAAAAGCCGCGTTATGACGGCACGTGGCGTCCGGAGCCGGGCAAGGTGCTGCCGCAGCCGCCGGCGGGCGTGCAGCCGGTGCTGCGCTTCCGTAACCCGCTCACCGGCGTGGTGGCGTGGGACGACGCCGTGAAGGGCCGCATCGAGATCTCGAACGAAGAGCTCGACGATCTCGTGATCGCGCGTCCGGACGGCACGCCGACCTACAACTTCTGCGTGGTGGTGGACGATCTGGACATGCGCATCACGCACGTGATTCGCGGCGACGATCACGTCAACAACACGCCGCGGCAGATCAACATTCTGCGCGCGCTCGGCGGCGAGCCGCCGGCCTACGCGCATTTGCCCACCGTGCTGAACGAGCAGGGCGAGAAGATGAGCAAGCGCCACGGCGCGATGAGCGTGGTGGGTTATCGCGACGCCGGTTTCCTGCCCGAGGCGGTGGTCAACTATCTGGCGCGCCTCGGCTGGTCGCATGGCGACGCGGAAATCTTCTCGCGCGAGCAGTTCGTCGAGTGGTTCGATCTGGAGCATCTGGGCAAGTCCCCGGCGCAGTACGACCACGACAAGCTGGCGTGGCTGAATGCGCACTACATCAAGGAAGCGGATAACGCACGCCTCGCCGAGCTGGCCAAGCCGTTCTTCACCGAACTGGGTATCGACGAGGCGGCGCTCGCGCAAGGCGCCGATCTGGTGGCCGTGGTCGGCTTGCTGAAGGACCGTGCGTCGACGGTGAAGGAAATCGCTGAGAACGCCGCGATGTTCTATCGCACGCCGGCGCCGGATGCCGAGTCCGTCGCGCAGCACGTGACCGACGCAGTGCGCCCGGCGCTCGCCGATCTGGCCGCCGCGCTCAAGACCGTGGAATGGACCAAGGAAGCGATCGCCGCGGCATTGAAGGCAACGCTTGGCGCGCACAAGCTGAAGATGCCGCAACTGGCGATGCCGGTGCGTCTGCTGGTGGCGGGCACCACCCATACGCCGTCGATCGACAGCGTGCTGATGCTGTTCGGGCGTGACGTCGTCGTGGGCCGTATCGAAAAAGCGCTGGTCTGAGCGCGTTCGCGCGTGCCTTGAGCGGGTTTGCATGCGGCTTTGGAAAAAAGTCGCATGCAATTGCTCAAAGGGTATTTACAAAGCGCAAATTGGCCTCTAGAATCTCGTTTCTGTTCTGCAAGGGGGGTATAGCTCAGCTGGGAGAGCGCTTGCATGGCATGCAAGAGGTCAGCGGTTCGATCCCGCTTACCTCCACCATCAGAGCAGAGTGAAGTTGTTCCGAAGTGTGGAACCTGTAGCAAAAAAGACTTCACAAACAGCGGTAACGTAGTTAGAATATCGGTCTTTGCTGCTGGCGAAGCAGAAGTTAGCGTGAGTTAGCAGCAAGATAAAGACAAATCTGAAAAGATTATGTCCCCTTCGTCTAGAGGCCTAGGACATCACCCTTTCACGGTGAGTACAGGGGTTCGAATCCCCTAGGGGACGCCAAACATCAGCGTCGCTTTAGTGTTCGATTTATTCGAGTAGTAAGCGGCACAGCTTGCAGAGAGAAAACCAACGCTCGCAAGTCATTGATAGGCAAACTGGAGCGGTAGTTCAGTTGGTTAGAATACCGGCCTGTCACGCCGGGGGTCGCGGGTTCGAGTCCCGTCCGCTCCGCCAGACAAAGCCCGTTCATACGAACTTGAACGGGCTTTTTCATTAAAGGTGTAAGCAGTACGTTGTCCCCTTCGTCTAGAGGCCTAGGACATCACCCTTTCACGGTGAGTACAGGGGTTCGAATCCCCTAGGGGACGCCAGCAAATCGGCGTCGTTCGGTTGGAAGTTTGAACGGTGCAGCGGTAACGCAGCGGTGAATGAGCCAGTCTCATCAGCCGCGGTGCAAGAAAATCTGGAGCGGTAGTTCAGTTGGTTAGAATACCGGCCTGTCACGCCGGGGGTCGCGGGTTCGAGTCCCGTCCGCTCCGCCAGATTTGAGAAAGCCCACTTCGAAAGAAGTGGGCTTTTTTTATTCCACTGTCCGGCGCGCCTGGGTATGCTCGGGACAAACAGCCATTGCCAGCGTGCGCGGCCTGTTTTACCGTTGACCCGACTCTCCCTTGTCGCCCCGCCATGTTCGATCCCACCGAAGCTCCGTTACCGTTTCATCTGCGCAAAGCCAGCATGGACGATTTCGAGTTCGCCGAGGCGCTGACACGCAACAACATGGGCGGCTACTACCATCGCCATCATCTCGTCTGGCGTGGCGATCTGTTTCTCGGCAGCTGGCGCGAGTCGGAGAATTTCATTCTCGAAATGGACGGCGCGCCGATCGGCGTGTTGCGCATCACACAAGAGGGCGATTCGCTGCATATCCGCGACGTGCAGATTGCCGAAGGCCATCGCCGGCTCGGCGCCGGCACGTATCTGCTCGATGTCTCGCATCAATGGGCACGCGAGCGCGGCCTGCGCGAGTTGCAATTGCGTGTGTTCGTCGACAACCCTGCGGCCCGCCTCTATCAGCGCAAAGGCTACAAGCTGGCCGGGCCGCGTCTTGCGCAACTGGGTGCGATTCGCCATCTGGCGCGACGGGTTTGAGGCGAGGCGTGTGACGCCGCGGTTTTACACACTCACTCAACGCTCCGCATCGCTCTCTGCATCCGCGCGATCCCGCGCCGTCTCGTCGTCCACGTCTGTCTCGCCGTGCTCGCCATGCGCCGCCCGATGTTCCGAGCCACGCTCGATAAACGCGCGCGGACTTTCTCCGAAGGCACGGCGGAACATCGCAGAGAACGCGCTCTGACTTTGATAGCCCAGTTCCAATGCGACATGCGAAAGCGGCCGCCCCTGGCTCAATAGCGGGATCGCGCGCGCCAGAATCGCCTGCTGGCGCCACTGCGAAAAACTCACGCCCAGCTCCTGACGAAACAGCCGCGCAATGGTGCGCGTGCTCGCGCCCACGCTGGACGCCCATTGTTCGAGCGACTCGCCATGCGTCGGGTCGGCAATCACCGCTTCGCACAGCGCGCGCAGACGCTTTTCGTTAGGCATCGGCACGGAGAGCGGCAGCGGCTCCGAGCGAGTCAGTTCGTCGAGTGCGAGGGCGCCCAGCAACCGCTCGCGCGTAGCCGAGATGCCGGGCGTGTCGAGCGCGGCAATCACTTCGCGCAGCAGATCCGAGACTTCGACCACGCGTGGCGTATCGAGACCGGCAGGCACCGTGCTTTCGGTGATGTAGAGCGTGCGCAGGAACGCGTCTTCGACGGCGACCACTTCGTGCGTCACGTGCGGCGGCACCCAGATTGCCCGCGAGGGCGGCACCATCCACGTCGTACCGGTCGTCGCGACCCGCAGCACGCCGCGCGACGCATAGGCCACCTGCGCCCACGCATGCGTGTGACGTGCGATGCGCCAGCCCGAAGGCATCTGCCGCGAGCGCACACGGATCGGATGCGTTTCGTTCGGCTGGAACTCGGGCGGAATATCGGCGAAGCGTACGAGGCTCGACAGGTTTGAGTCGGCGGACGAAGTCATGGTGAAGATCGATCCCGATAACGGAACGCGGGCAGCGCGCGCTCCAGGTACGCCGAAAGCGCCGCAAGGCAAACCCCCGTGCGGGCGGACAAACCGCCGCGGGCTTCTCATTGTAGGTGTTGCAAAGGACAGGGCGTTGCATAATGTCCCGATTACGGACCCGAGGAGAACGCCATGAGCTTTGCCACCGCGGACTTGTGCGACGCGCACGAGGACCAGCTGGCGCTCGGCACGTTGCGTGTGCTCGAGCCGGTCTTCCACCTGTTCAGCCGCGCCGAGTGTTTCAGCGGTGAGGCGGTGACGCTGAAGGTATTCGAGGACAACGCGCTCGTGCGGGCCACGCTCGAAGAGAAGGGCGCGGGCCGTGTGCTGGTGATCGACGGCGGCGGCAGCCTGCGTTGCGCGCTGGTCGGCGGCAATCTCGCGCAAATCGCGGAACAGAACGGCTGGGCGGGCATCGTCCTGAACGGCTGTGTGCGCGATGCGCTCGAACTCAACGAGGTGAACGTCGGCATTGCGGCTTTGACCACTTCACCACGGCGCGGCCAGAAGCTCGGCACCGGTGAACGCGACGTGGCGGTGCAATTGCCCGGCGCGCTCGTGCGTCCCGGTGAATGGATCTACGTGGATATCGACGGCGTGCTCGTGGCGAGCGCGGCGCTGAACTGAACCAGCCGGGACTCGAGCTCGAACAGAGCCGGAAACAGAACTGGAAACAGAACCCACCCAAACCTGATTCAAGGAGAGCAAACGACGATGCAGACCGTCTTTGTATACGGCACATTGCGCGCCGGTGAAGTGAACGACATCCGCCACGCCGCGGCGCGCAACGAGATCGCGGCGCCCAATCTGCTCGGCACGGCCACGGTGCGTGGCCACCTATTCGACTTCGGCTCGTATCCGGGCCTCGTGGTCGACGAAGCCGGCGTCGACGTGATCGGCGACGTCTACGAGATCGAAGACGAACTGGTCGCCGTGCTCGATGAAATCGAGGCGGTCTATCCAGGCGTCGAAGACCGTTTCCTTGCGCGCGAAGTGATGGTGAAAGTCGACGGCAACGTCGTCAACTGCCGCTTTTATCCGGTTGCGCCGAATGTGGTGAAGGGCTTGCCTGAAATCAAATCGGGCGACTGGATCGAGCACCGCAGCACGCGCTGACCAGGCGGCGTTACGGGTGCATAAAAAAACGGCCCGGCAGGCATACGCCTGTCGGGCCGTCCGGTCGGTCAGCCTTGCAACTCAAGCCATTTCACGCCGCATGCTAAAGACGCGCGAAGGCGGGCTTGTTACTGCGTCGTCCGTTGTTAATGCATCGGAGTGCATTTGAATGACTGCGCCCGATGCATCCACGAGGCCTGACGCCAGCCTCAAATTTCCTCGTACAGCGGCAGCGTGAGGAAGTCGGTGAACTGTTCCGACGTCGACATTTCTTCGAAGATCTGCGCAGCGCGCTCATACGGCCTCGTGTCGCCGCCCACGGCCTGCTTTACCTTCTCGAGTTCCTGCGCCGCCAACTCGCGCACCAGCTCCGCCGTCACCTTGCGGCCGTCTTCGAGCTTGCCCTTCGGCGAGCGAATCCATTGCCACACCTGCGAGCGCGAGATTTCCGCGGTGGCGGCGTCTTCCATCAGATTGTGAATCGGCACGCAGCCATTGCCCGCGAGCCACGCGCCCAGGTAGTGAATGCCGACGTTGATGTTGTTGCGCAGGCCGCCTTCGGTGATCGGCGCTTCCGGACGGAAGTCCGTCAGGTCGGTGGCCGTGACGAGCACGTCGTCGCGTTGCTTGCCGATCTGGTTCGGCTTGTCGCCGAGCACCTTGACGAACTCTTCCATCGCGATCGGCACGAGGCCCGGATGCGCGACCCAGCCGCCGTCGTAACCGTCGCCGGCATCGCGCGCCTTGTCCGAACGCACGCCGCCCATCGCCTTTTCGTTCGCGGCCGGATCGTTCTTGATCGGAATCAGCGCGCTCATGCCGCCGATCGCCGGCGCATTGCGGCGATGGCAAGTCTTCAGCAGCAGCAGCGCGTAGGCGCGCATGAACGGCGACGTCATCGTGATCTGCGAGCGGTCGGCCAGACAGAAGTCGCGGTCGGCCTTGAACTTCTTGATCGCCGAGAAGATGTAGTCCCAACGGCCGGCGTTCAGACCCGAGCTGTGTTCGCGCAGCTCGTACAGGATCTCGTCCATTTCGAAGGCGGCGACGATCGTTTCGATCAGCACCGTCGCGCGAATCGTGCCGCGCGGCACGCCGACGGCTTCCTGTGCGGCGACGAAAATGTCGTTCCACAGACGCGCTTCGAGGTGGCTTTCCATCTTCGGCAGATAGAAGTACGGCCCCGAGCCGCGCGCCACCAGTTCCTTCGCGTTGTGCACCATGAAGAGCGCGAAATCGAAGATGCCTCCCGACACGCGCTTGCCGTCCACCTTCACGTGCTTCTCGTCGAGATGCCAGCCGCGCGGACGCACGATCAGCGTGGCGACCTTGTCGTTCAGTGTGTACGACTTGCCGTTCTGTTCCAGCGAAATCGTGCGGCGCACCGCGTCCTTCAGATTGATATGGCCGGTGATCTGGTTATCCCAGCTCGGCGCATTCGAATCCTCGAAGTCGGTCATGTACGAATCCGCGCCCGAATTCAGCGCGTTGATGATCATCTTGCGCTCGACCGGAGCGGTGATTTCCACCCGGCGGCATTGCAGATCCTGCGGCAGCGGCGCGATTTTCCAGTCGGCTTCACGCACGCTTTTCGTTTCGGCGAGGAAGTCGGGGCGCTCGCCGGCGTCGAGGCGCCTGGTGCGTTCCGCGCGCGCCTGCAACAACTGCTGACGTCGCGGCTCGAATGTGCGATGCAGCGCGGCGACGAGTTCGAGCGCTTCGCGCGTGAGGATCGCGTCATAGCCCGGCTTGAGGTCAGCCGTGATTTCCATGCCCTGCGGCAACTGCAACGATGAATGCGAGGACTGCGGGCTTGCCATGTTTTCTCCTTGGTCGGTCAGATTGCAAAGGTGCAAATGTTGAGATGCGGTAGTTGTGCGTCGCGTTAGCCAGCAGTAACCGTCATGCGCCAGGGCTGTGGCGCGTGCGGCTGCCGCCGGCGCCGCTGCTGCGGCCGGGCGACGCGGGGTTCTTCAGAAAAGCGAGCAGATCGGCCATGCCTCCGCCCGCGCCATGCGGCGTGACGCCCAGTTCTTCGGCTGGGGCGTTCTGCCGGTTGAGCCAGAAAGTGGTGAAGCCGAACCACGTCGCGCCTGCTACGTCCCAGCCGTTCGACGACACGAAGACGATCTCGCGCGGCAGCGCGTCGAAGGCTTGCGTGCCGAGCGCGTAAGCGGCGGGCGAGGGTTTGTAGGCGCGCACGGCGTCGACGGAGAGAACGCGGTCGAACAGGCGCGTCATGCCGGCGCTCTTCACGGCGACGTCGAGCATTTGCGGATTGCCGTTCGAGAGAATCGCGAGGCGTGGAGGCGGGGCGGATTCACCGCCCGCGCGCGCCGCTGAGTCAGGTGAAGCTTCGCGCAACTGGCGCAGCGCGGGCACGGCATCGGGGAAAGCGGACAGGCACGCGTATTCGTCCATCAGACGCTTCTCGGCCGTGCGGCCCAACGTGAGCTGAAGTTTTTTTGCGGCGAAGCGCAACGCGTCGAGCGTGATGTCCCAGAACGGGCGGTAATGCGCGCCGGGTGCGTCCGCGGAATCGGCGAGCGTGCGCAACTGCGTGTATTCGATCTGTTTTTGCCGCCACAACTGCGAGAGCGCGTCGCCGCGGCCGGGGAACATCTGCTCTGCGGCGGCGATCACCGCATGCACGTCGAAAAGCGTGCCGTAGGCGTCGAAAATTACTGCTTTTGGGGAGAGTGTCGTTGTGGCCGACATTGCCGTGCACTCCTGTCAGAGGTCAGGACGGATTGTATTAGTGATGCCGGGCGCTAAAAAAGAGGCTAAACATCACTTGATCTTTTACTTTCATCCACCTAATCTGACGCGCACCGACCACTTTCCCGCCTAGACGCGGCTCCCATCGCTCATGGACCGTTTCAAGCAGATCGAGACTTTCGTGACCGTCGCGGCGAAAGGCAGCCTGTCTGCCGCGGCTTCGGCCGAAGGCGTCGCGCCGGCCATCATTGGCCGCCGCATCGACGCGCTCGAAGAGCGCCTCGGCGTCAAATTGCTGGTGCGCACCACGCGCAAGATCACGCTGACGTTCGAAGGCTCGGCCTTTCTCGAAGACTGCCAACGCATCATTCACGAGATGCAAAACGCCGAAGCCAGCGTGTCGGCCGGTGGCGTCAAGGCGAGCGGCCATTTGCGGCTGTCCGCGCCCGCGGGCTTCGGGCGGCGGCACGTCGCGCCGCTGGTGCCGGCCTTCACGGTCGCGCATCCGGACGTGTCGATCACGCTCGACCTGTCCGATCGCCTCGTCGATCTGGTCAACGAGGGTTTCGACTGTGCGGTGCGTCTCGGCGAGTTGCCGGACTCGTCGCTGGTGTCGCTCAAGCTCGGCGAGAACCGCCGTGTCTGCGTGGCGTCGCCGTCGTATCTGAGCCGGCGCGGCGCGCCGCACAGCCTCGCCGATCTCGCGCATCACAACTGTCTCGCGCTCGGCGCGAGCGCCAACCAGCAGCGCGGCTGGATGTTCCAGCAGGGCGACAAGGTCGTGTCGATCAAGGTGTCCGGCACGATGGAATGCTCCGACGGCGCGGTGCTGCACGAATGGTGTCTCGAAGGCTACGGACTCGCGTGGCGCTCGTGGTGGGAAGTCGGCACGGACATCGCGGCCGGGCGGCTCGTCAGCGTGCTCGACGAATTCGCCGCGCCGCCCATCGGCATTCACGCGGTGTTTCCGCAGCGCCGTCACTTGCCGCTGCGCGTGCGACTGTTTCTGGACTTTCTCAAGCATACGTATGGTCGCCCTGACTACTGGGGTTAGCTGCGCAGGCCAGGCGCGCAGCGGATGGCACGCAGCGCACAAGGGGTTTCCGATATGCGGACAGACCCTCAACAGATTCATACGCTCAATTCCGCGACCTACAATCGATTCAAGCGGCTTGTAAGCCGAGCCTCGTTGGACGCCGACGCCGCGCTCTGCGCGGTCGGCGACGGAGGGCATCATGTTCAGGCACATCCTGGTTCCGACCGACGGTTCCGACCTGTCGCGCAAGGCAATCGACGGCGCCATCGATCTCGCGCAAGCCGTCAATGCCCACGTGACCGCCTACGCGTGTCTGCCGCAATACCCGTACTCGCCGTTCTCCGACGTCGTGGTCGAACCGCCCTCTGAATTCCTGCAGCGCAGCGAGCGCGAAGCGCGCGTGCATCTGCGCGAGGTGGAGATGGCCGCGCGCCGTGTCGGCGTCACGGTCGACAGCAGGACCAGCGTGCATCCCGCGCCGTATCTCGGCATCATCGAAGCGGCGGAGCAGGGCGGCTGCGATGTGATCTTCATGGCCTCGCATGGCCGCCGCGGTTTGGGCAGCCTGCTGATCGGCAGCGAAACGCAGCGGGTGCTCACGCATACGAAGATTCCGGTGATCGTGTATCGCTAAAATCGCGGGCGAAAAAAAACGCGCCGGCGGTGAGGCCGGCGCGCGCTGTGTTCGCCGCACAATCCGTTGTGCTGGCTTTCTCTCCACTGCTGCTGCGAGCTCTCCAAGTTCCGCTGCGAGACTTCGGCCGTCGGGTGCGATTCGACTTCAGCCCCGACGGCCTTGCTCCTCCCTGTGACGACGGCTCTCTGACGGCGCCGCTTTTCGTCTATCTGCCTTGTTCCAGCGATCAGACCGCGTGCTTGCTTTACGCGACCTTCTTGTCGAAGAACTGTTCGTCTTCCGTCGAGCCGTGCAGCGCGGTCGTCGATGCTTCGCGCTCGACCGTTTGCGTCACGGCGTCGAAGTAGCCCGTGCCGACTTCGCGTTGATGCTTGACCGCGGTGAAGCCCTTTTCGGCGGCAGCGAATTCAGCCTGCTGCATTTCGACGAAGGCCGTCATCTGGTTGCGGGCATAGCCGTGCGCGAGGTTGAACATCGAGTAGTTCAGCGCGTGGAAGCCGGCCAGCGTGATGAACTGGAACTTGTAGCCCATCGCGCCGAGTTCGCGCTGGAACTTGGCGATGGTCGCGTCGTCCAGGTTCTTCTTCCAGTTGAACGACGGCGAGCAGTTGTACGACAGCAGTTGATCCGGGTACTCCTTGTGGATCGCGTCGGCGAATTTCTTCGCGAACTCGAGGTCCGGCTTGCCGGTTTCGCACCAGATCATGTCGGCGTACGGCGCGTAGGCGAGGCCACGCGAGATCGCCTGTTCAAGACCCGGCTTGGTGCGGTAGAAGCCTTCCACCGTGCGCTCGCCCGTCAGGAACGGCTTGTCGTTGTCGTCGATGTCCGACGTGATCAGGTCGGCGGCTTCCGCATCGGTGCGCGCCAGCAGCACGGTCGGCGTGCCGGAGACATCGGCGGCCAGACGCGCGGCCGTCAGTTTGGCGATGTTTTCACGCGTCGGCACGAGCACCTTGCCGCCCATGTGACCGCACTTCTTCACCGAAGCCAGTTGATCTTCGAAGTGCACGCCCGCAGCGCCTGCTTCGATCATCGCCTTCATCAGTTCGAATGCGTTCAGCACGCCGCCGAAGCCGGCTTCCGCGTCCGCCACGATCGGCTGGAAATAATCGACGTAGCCTTCGTCGCCCGGATTCTTGCCTTCCGACCACTGGATCTGGTCGGCGCGCGTCAGCGTGTTGTTGATGCGCTTCACGACGAGCGGCACCGAGTTCGCCGGGTACAGCGACTGGTCCGGGTACATTTCACCGGCGACGTTCGCGTCGCCCGCCACTTGCCAGCCCGACAGATAGATCGCCTTGAGGCCGGCCTTGACCTGCTGCATGGCCTGATTGCCGGTCAGCGCGCCGAGCGAGTTCACGAACGGCTCGTTGTTCACGCTCTCCCAGAGCTTTTCCGCACCGCGCTTGGCGAGCGTGTGCTCGACTTGCACCGAACCGCGCAGGCGGATCACGTCTTCCGCCGTGTAGCTGCGCTTCACGCCTTTCCAGCGCGGATCGGTTTCCCATTGCTGTTGGAGTTGCTTGACTTGTTCTTGACGGGACATGGTGTGCTCCTTGGTTGCCTGTATGGATGGGGTGACTCTTTTCTTCGTCGAAGCGGCCGGCCGGTTGAGGCGTTTCGTTTCGTGAAGTCTTGTATAAGAGTCTAGGCAAATCAATGGTCGCGCAACAGCCGCCCGGACGGCCTTTTTGAATATTTATTTATGTTTAAATTCAATGAATTACGATGCGCGTTTCGCATTAAGAAACGACTTTTTCCATCTTGCAATGGGCGCTCTTGTGCCGTGCAGCACGATTTTTTACGACGCAAAAAAATTTTCCACATCGTGAAATTTGGGGCGCGCCGACTGACGGGCGAAAAAAAACCGGCGCCTGAGCACCGGTTTCTTCCGACTGACGAACGGCGAGAAGCCGTTCGGGTCTTTTTTCAAGCTGACTGCTGACAGTACTGGATGAGCGCCGCAACGGGCCGAAGCCCTGATGCAGAGTGCGCCCGTCTCAGTAATTAGCTGCCGCGACGCGCCGTACGCGGGCCGTCGCTGCGGCGTGCGCCGTAGCCGCCGTCGCGCGAACCGCCGTAGCCTTCACGCGAACCGCCGCCGAAGCCGCCTTCGCGCGAGCCGCCGCCAGCCGACTTGCCGGCCCAGCCGCCGCCAGTGCCGCTACCGCTGCGCGCGCCGCCGCCGTTGCCGGCCGGCTTGCCCGAACCGCTGCCGAAGCGACGGCCACCGCCGTTGCCACCGCCCGGACGGCCGCGGCCGCCAAAGCCAGGACGGCCGTTACCCGACGGAGCCGACTTGCGCGGCTCGAAGCCTTCGACGACATTGACCGGCAGCGGAGTACGCACGAAACGCTCGATGCGCTTCAACGCGCCTTGTTCGGCGTGATGCACGAGGCTCACCGCGATACCCGAGCGGCCGGCACGGCCAGTACGGCCGATGCGGTGCACGTAGTCTTCGGCGAACTTCGGCAGGTCGTAGTTGAACACGTGCGTGATGCCCGGAATGTCGATACCGCGAGCGGCGACGTCCGTGGCCACCAGCACGCGCACACGGCGCTCGCGCAGCGCACGGATCGTGCGGTTGCGCGCGCCTTGCGGCAGATCGCCGTGCAGGGCGGCCGATTCGAAACCGGCATCGGCCAGACGGCCGGCCAATTGGTCCGCGTCCATCTTGGTTGCCGTGAAGACGATTGCCTGGTCGAGGCCTTCGTCGCGCAGCAGATGGTCGAGCAGACGATCCTTGTGATCGCGGTCATCCACGTAATGGACGGTTTGCGCGATGTTGGTGCGCTGTTCCAGACGCTGAACGATCTCGATACGCTCCGGATCCTTCAGCAGACGGCCCGTCAGCGAGCTGATCTTGCCGTCGAGCGTGGCCGAGAACAACATGGTTTGACGCGAAGCCGGCGTAGCGGCAACGATCGTTTCGATGTCTTCGATGAAGCCCATGTCGAGCATGCGGTCGGCTTCGTCGAGCACGAGGATCTGCAGTTGCGACAGATCGATACGGCCGCGTTCCAGGTGGTCGATCAGACGGCCCGGCGTAGCAACCAGGATTTCCGGGTTCTTGGCCAGCAGCATCAGCTGTTGACCATAAGCAACGCCGCCCAGAATGCTGACGGTGCGCAAGCGCTTCAGGTGCTTGCCGTACGTGGCGGCGGCGGTGGTGACCTGCATGGCGAGTTCGCGGGTCGGCGTCAGAACCAGCATGGTCGGACGGGCAACCGGTTGCGGACGACGCGTGCGGGCGCCGTCAGCCGGACGCGGTTCGCGCGGCTGGCTGGCTTGTGCTTTTTGCAGTTGCGAGAAACGTTCGATGGCGGGCAGCATGAACGCGGCGGTCTTGCCCGAACCGGTCGGGCTCGAGACCATCAGATCGCGGCCGGCGATGCCAGCCGGGATTGCGCGTTGCTGAACCGGAGTCGGGTTCTGATAACCAGCGGCGGTCAGCGCGGAGACGACATCCGCGGAGAGACCGAGCGACGCGAACGACGGGCCGGTCGGCGCTGCGGCTTCCGCTGCGACGGCTTCCGGAGCGGCAGCAACGGCTGCGGCTTGTGCGGGTGCTGCGTCGCGGCTTTCGAGACCGAGGGCTTGATCGGCGATGGCGTTCAACGGGCTGCTGGGGGTATTGCTCGAAGTCATGAGAATCCTTGGTAAATCCTTGGTACACACGGAATTAAAACGTCGGCGCCAATCGGCATACCCAAGTCGTCGGATTCAGCGAGCAAAGAAGCAGCGAGCAAATCGAAAAACGGGGGCAGCTCGCGGCAATGAAGGCGAGCTTTTCGTTAGAAGCTGTATCGGATGCGACATGCCAACACGGCGTGCCGCCAGCCTGGGACATGATCGCCCGGAGGGGCTAGGCAGGAGGGGACAGGTTCTAAACTGGATTGGAGCTAAACGCTACGAGGCGCTGCGCCGCAAAGGCCGCTAGAGGAAAGCCGGGCAAAGCAGTGAAGCGCAGGCAGCATTGTATAGCCTTTTGCTGCACTGCGCCACTATTAGGAATTTTCCTCGCGGAAAAGTTTGTGCCGGGGTGCTGTTCGAGCGGCTCGTCAGGCGGCTGCGCCGGCCGGCTATCGTCGTGCCGGCGCGGTTCAGGGCGATTCGCCGTTGGCCGGGGGCGGAGCAGGCAATCGTTCGCCAGTAGCCGCCCGGCGTCGATCTGGACCAGTCAGGCCGACGCGCCGCTCTTGAGCGATTCGACGAGCTCGACGTATTGCTGCTTCGCGGCGTCTTGCGCGGTGCCTTTGAGCGCGGCCCACGCGTCGTACTTGTATTTGCCGACGATGTCGGTGAAGCCGGGTTTGTCGCCCTGAACGTCGCCGCGGGTGGCCTGTTTGTAGAGCGCGTAAAGGCGCAGCAGCGTGAGATTGCCCGGACGCTCCGGCAGTTGCTGGACGTCTTCGTGGGCTTGGGTGAACTGGGTGTCGATGTCGGTCATTGTCGTTTGCCCGCCAGGCGGGATCAGGATTGAACTCGGCTGACGATCATAACAACTGGATGCCCCGGCAGGGGCCGAGGGCTCATTCCAAACGCCGGCCGGCGATGCGGCGCAAGACGGACAGGCTCGGGCGCGAGGCGAACCCGGTTTGGGCGCAAACTGGGCCGCTGCTGGGCGCAAGCCATATGCGCCTCGCGCGAGGTGGACCGCTTTCGCGCGATCCAAACCACTTGGCGCGCGGCAAACCACCTTCGCGCGACCCGAGCCACCTCGGCGCGTGCCAAAACACGGCGCGTGCCAAAACACATTTGCGCGCGCCGTGCCGATTACAATACGGTCCATGACTCAAACTGTGCTCCTCGCCCTCGATACCTCGACCGAATTCTGCTCGGTAGCGCTTCTGTCCGCCGCCGGCAACGCGGCCGGCGCGACGCCTGAAGAGGCTCGCGCCGAACCGCAACTGTGGGTGCGCCACGAGCAAACCGGCGCGGTTTCCAGCACGCGCCTGCTCCCCGCCATCCGCGAACTTTTCGACGAAGCCGGCCTGACACTGGCGGACTGCGACGCCGTCGCCTTCGGATCCGGTCCCGGCTCGTTCACCGGGTTGCGTACGGCAACCGGTGTCGCCCAAGGCCTCGCGTTTGGCCTGAATCTGCCGGTCGTGCCGGTCAGCACGCTGCTCGCCTGTGCCGAGAGCGCCCGCCTGCGCGATCCGTCGGCGACGCGCGTGCTCGCCGCGCTCGACGCCCGCATGGACGAAATCTATTGGGCCGACTACGCGTGGGACGACGCGCAAGGTGAATGGCGCACGCTGCAGGCGGCTTCGCTCGATGCGCCGGACCGGCTCGTTTTGCCCGACGTCGCCTTCACGCTGGCGGGCAATGCCGCCGCGGCGTTCGGCGCGCGACTGCCCGCGGTCGCCGCGGCGCGCAGCGTCGACAGTGAAGCGTTGCCGCATGCCGTGCCGCTCGCGCACGCCGCGCTGCGTGCGTTGCGGGCGGGCCGCACGGTGCCCGCCGATCAGGCGGCGCCGGAATACGTGCGGGACAAGGTCGCCCAGACCACCGCCGAACGGGTCGCCGAAAAAGCCGAAAAAGCCGAAAAAGCCGAAAAAGCCGAAAAAGCCGAAAAAGCCGAAAAAGCCGAAAAAGCCGAAAAAGCCGAAAAAGCCGAAAAAGCCGAAAAAGCCGAAAAAGCCGAAAAAGCCGAAAAAGCCGCCAGGGCCGAGCAGGCCGCCCGACTCGCGCACGACGCAGCGCAAGGCGAGGGCCGGCAATGAGTGGCGTGTTGCTCGCGGACCGCTACATGTCGCCGATGACTGAAGGCGATCTGGACGAAGTCGCCGCCATCGAAAAAATCGCATATGAGTTTCCCTGGAGCCGGGGCAATTTTGGCGACTCGCTGCGCAACGGCTATTTCGGCGTCTGTCTGCGCCATGTCACGGGTACCTTGATCGGCTATTGCGTGCTGATGCCGGTCGTCGACGAAATGCATCTGCTCAATCTGTGCGTGACGCCCGCGGCGCAAGGCGCCGGCGCCGGGCTCGCGCTGCTGCGCGAAGCCGTGCGCATTACCCGCGCTGAAAAACTCGAGGGGCTGTTGCTGGAAGTGCGGCCGTCGAATCATCGGGCGATCCGGCTTTATGAGCGCTTCGGCTTCGCTTCGATCGGCCGGCGCAAAAACTATTATCCGGCGCGGCATCGCAGCCGGGAGGACGCCATCGTGATGCGTTTCTCGTTTGCCACGGAGGGCGCAGATGGCGCTGCATGAATCGGTTCTGGAAGAGTTCGGACTCACACCGCTGTGGGTACGTCGGGGTATGGCGGCGCAGGAGCCGGTCGCTGAGCCGCAGGCGCAAGCGGCGGCCGTGGTCGGGCAGGGCGCGGCTGTGCCGGCCGCACCGGATGCACGTCGTGATGATGCGCGTGGGGCGTCGCCAGGGCTGCCGCCCGTTGCTCGTGCGCAGGAAACCCCGCAGCCCGCGGTGCGCGCCGCCGACGTTCAGCAAGTCAACGCGGCGCCAGCGCCAGGCGAACGCGGCGCGTCTGGACGTCCGGATCAGGCATCACCCGCGGCCGGGGCACGCGATCGGTTCGCTGATCGCCAGCCGACGGCTGAAACGCGCTCACGCGAGTCGCCGCGCTCCATGCAGAGCAGTGCGCAAGCCGAACCTCAAGGGCAGCCTTCACGAGACCCGATGCAAGGCCGGATGCAAGCGTCGGTCGAGACAAGCGAGCTGCAAGTACCGCAGTCGGCACGGCCCCAGCAACTCCGCAGCGCCGAGCCGCCGGCATTCGACGCGCCACCCGACGACGATTTCGCCTGGTTCGACGATCTGCCGACCCAGGCTCCCGCGGACGCACGCCGCGAAGCCCCTGCGGCGCCGGCAATCCACACGCTCGACTGGGACGCGCTGAGCGAGCGCGTCGCCGCCTGCCAGCTTTGCCGTCTGTGCGAGAAGCGCACGAATACGGTGTTCGGCGTCGGCGATCGCGGCGCCGACTGGATGCTGATCGGCGAAGCGCCGGGTGAGAACGAGGATCGTTTGGGCGAACCGTTCGTGGGCCAGGCCGGCAAGCTGCTCGACAACATGCTGCGTTCGCTGACGCTCGCGCGCGACACCAACGTCTATATCGCCAACGTGATCAAGTGCCGGCCGCCCGGCAACCGTAATCCCGAAGCGGACGAAGTCGCGCGTTGCGAGCCGTATCTGCAACGTCAGGTCGCGCTGGTCAAGCCGAAGCTGATCGTCGCGCTCGGCCGCTTCGCGGCGCAGAGTTTGCTGAAGACCGAGGCGAGCATTTCGTCGCTGCGCGGCCGCGTGCACGAATACGAAGGCGTGCCTGTGATCGTCACCTATCACCCGGCGTATCTGTTGCGCAGCCTGCCCGATAAGGCGAAAGCCTGGGCCGACCTGTGCCTCGCGCGCGACACGTGGCGGGCGGCCGGCGGCACACCGTCGAACGCGTCGAAGTGAAGTCCGGCGAGGGTCCGGCGATCGGTTCCGCCGCGATGCCCGGCATCGATGCCGCGAGCCGCGATGCGCTGCTCGACACCTTGCGCGACGCCGCCGTGCGCGATCTCGCCTGGCTGCTGCTGAGCGCCGATCTGTTGCGTCCGCAACCACCGGTCGGCGCGCTGGCGAATCCCTTCGACACGCTACAAGAAGCACAGGCGACCCTCGACTGGCTGCGCGCGCTCGACGCCGCGCCTGAACCCCTGCACCACGAACTCGCGGCGACGCGCATCACGCGCCTCGGCCGCTACGCCGAACGGCTGCTCGGCTGGTTCCTGCAGCATGGGCCGGCGGCGCGGCTGGTGGCGGCGGGCGTGCCGCTACGGCGCGGGGGCGTCACACTCGGCGAATGCGATTTTCTGGTGCAGACGCGGCAGGGCACGCGGCTTCATTGGGAGCTGGCCGTGAAGTGCTATCTGCATGCCGGCGATGGGCGCGCGCAGTTATCCGACTACGTCGGCCCGAATCTGAAAGACCGCTTCGATCTGAAACTCGCGCATGTGCTGAATCATCAGTTGCCGTTGAGCGCGCGTGAGGAGTTTGCCTCGGTCGGCTACGCGGGTCCGTGGACGCCGCAGATGTTCATCAAAGGCTGGCTGTTTTATCGGCATGGCGAAACGTCGGTCGATCCGGTCGAACTCGATCCGGCACATGGTCGCGGCTGGTGGGTGACACGCAGTGATTGGCCGGCGTTCGCGGCGGCGCATGCGGAGAAATGGCGGACATTGCCGCGGTTGGAATGGCTGGCGCCGCGACGCCATGCACCTCTTGAGGTGCGGACCGCGGGCCTCGCATTCGTCGATGCCAAGACGCTCGCGGGGCAAACGTTGCATCAGCACGGACCGGCGATGGTGGGCGCGTTCGTCGAGGACAGCGTAGGCAATCTGATCGAGCGCTCGCGCGGCTTTATCGTGCCCGACGAGTGGCCCGAGTTGGCGCGACACTACGCGCGGCAGTAGCGGCGCTTCACCACCACCGATAAAAATGATGCACCGGCCCCACGCCACCGCCGACGTCGAGCCGATCGCTCGCCTGCAGCGCGCCGGTCAAATACTGCTTGGCATCGGCGACGGCGCTCGCGAGATCGCCTCGCTGCGGAATCAGCGCCGCAATCGCCGACGACAGCGTGCAGCCCGTCCCATGCGTATTCTTCACCGGCACTCGCGGGCCGCCTAAACGAAGCGTGCCGCTTTCCTGCACCAGCCAGTCCGGACTATCCGTGGCGCTCAAATGGCCGCCCTTCATCAGCACCGCGCGTGCGCCGAGCGAGCGCAGCGCTTCGCCTTGCTCGACCATGCCGGCTTCGTCGGTCGCGGCTTGCACGCCGAGCAGCGCGGCCGCTTCCGGCAGATTGGGCGTCAGCAGATCGGCGAGCGGCAGCAATTCATCGCGCACCGCCGCGACCGCGTCCGGCAGCAGCAGCGCGTGGTTGCTCTTCGAAATCATCACCGTGTCGAGCACGATGTGCTTCGGTTTGTGACGGCGCAATGCATCGGCGACCGCGCGCGCGATCGGCGCGTTCGCCAGCATGCCGATCTTCACGGCGTCGATGCGGATGTCGTCGAACACCGCATCGAGTTGCGCGGTAATGAAGCCGGGGTCCGGCGCGTGAATCGCGGTGACGCCGCGCGTGTTTTGCGCGGTGAGCGCGGTGATCACGCTCGCGCCGTACGCGCCGAGTGCCGAGAAAGCCTTGAGGTCGGCTTGAATGCCGGCGCCGCCGCCGGAATCGGAACCGGCGATCGTCAGCACATTGGGAATCGGTTGAGTCATGGCAAAGCGAGGAAGGAGGAAGGCGCGGGCCGCGACGTGAGCGGACGACCCGCCGCGAATCAGTGCTTGACTTCGCCGATCAGCGCGACCGAGTCGAACGCGCGCTGGTTGGCCTGGTGGCGCCGCATCACGAACCACATCATCACGCAGACGAAGGTGCCGAATAGCACGATCACCGCCGTGACCGGCACGTCGAGCCACACGAGCACGGCGTAGAGGCACAGCATGACGAGCACGGAGAGGTTTTCGTTGAAGTTCTGCACGGCGATAGAGTGACCGGCCGACAGCAACACGTGCCCGCGATGCTGGAGCAGCGCGTTCATCGGCACGACGAAAAAGCCCGACAGGCCGCCGACGATCATCAGGAAAATATACGCGACGATCAGATAGCCCGGTAAGTGCACGCGGCCGAAATAAATGCCCCAGTGGGCAGGGAACAGGTCGCGTGTATAGAACGCCATCAGCATCACGGCAATGCCCATCATGATGCCGACCGGCAACACCGACAGCGACTTCTTCAGCGGCACGCGCGAGGCCGCGAAGATCGCGCCGGCCGCCACGCCCACGGCCACCACTGCCTGCAGAATGGCCGCTTCGGACAGCGACATGTTCAACGACACCTCAGCCCATTTCAGCACGATGAATTGCAGCGTCGCGCCCGCGCCCCAGAACAGCGTCGTCACGGCGAGCGAAATCTGGCCGAGCTTGTCACGCCACAGCACGAGGAAACAGTCGGCGAAATCGGTGACGAGTTTGATCGGGCCGCGTTCCTGTTTCGGATAGCGCGCGCCGGTGTCGGGAATGCGCAGATTGAACAGCGCCGCGATAACGTAGATGGCCATGATGACCAGCATCGCGGCTTCGGCGGGCGTGTTGACGGACGGTATGTGGTGCCGCAGGATCGGCGCGGCAATATGCGGGCTGATGAGCGCCCCGCCGAGCACCGTGCCGAGAATGATCGAGCCGACGGTCGTGCCTTCGATCCAGCCGTTCGCCGCGACCAGCCGGTCAGGCGGCAACAGCTCGGTGAGAATGCCGTATTTGGCGGGCGAGTAGGCCGCCGCGCCGAAGCCGACGATCCCATACGCGAGCAGCGGATGCGCGCCCACCAGCATCGTGATGCAACCGACGACCTTGATGGTATTGGTGATGAACATCACGCGTCCTTTCGGACGGGAATCGGCGAAGGCGCCCACGAACGCGGCGAGAACGACGTACGACAGCACAAAGAACAGCTTGAGCAGCGGCGTCATCCAGTTCGGGGCGTGAAGATCTTTCAGCAGTGCGATAGCAGCGATCAGAAGCGCATTGTCGGCCAGCGACGAAAAAAACTGCGCGGCCATGATGGTGTAAAAACCTTTTTTCATCTGATGCGATGCTGTCCTCGCTGCGGTCTGTCCGCCCCGGCCGCTGGTTGAGCGTCCGGGCTTATGCCGTTCGTCGAAATGGGTTGTGCGCACGGCTTTATATCATGAAAATAGATGCATTCGGACTAGCAGAATCCTTGATCGCACCGCCCAGCGGGCTACGGAGCGCTGAAAACGCACTGTAAGCCGCTGATTCGCAAGCGTCTTTACGAAAATATCCCATGCCGCGCCCGCTCTCAGCCACGATTCACACCTCCGCTCTCGCCAATAATCTCGCCGTTGCCCGGCGCTATGCACCGAAATCCAAAATCTGGGCCGTCGTCAAGGCCAACGCATACGGGCACGGCCTTGCGCGCGTTTTTCCGGGCCTGCGCGCAACCGACGGCTTTGGGTTGCTGGACCTCGAAGAAGCCGTGAAGTTGCGTGAATTGGGTTGGGCCGGCCCAATTCTTCTGCTCGAAGGCTTTTTTCGTCCGACCGATATCGACGTGATCGACCGCTACAGCCTGACCACCGCGCTGCATTCGGACGAACAGTTGCGCATGCTCGAAATGGCGCGCCTGTCCAAACCGGTCAATATCCAGTTGAAGATGAACACCGGCATGAATCGCCTCGGTTACACGCCGGAAAAATTCCGCGCCGCCTGGGAACGGGCGCGCGCTGCCCAGGGCGTCGGTCAGATCACTTTGATGACCCATTTCTCCGACGCCGACGGCGATCGCGGCGTGGACTATCAGGTGCAGGCGTTCGAGCGCGGCGCGCAAGGCATTGCCGGCGCACGCAGCCTTGCCAACTCGGCGGCCACGCTGTGGCATCCTGCCACGCATTTCGACTGGGTGCGCCCGGGCATCATCATGTACGGCGCATCGCCGTCCGGCGTCACGGCGGCGATCGAAGGCACCGGCCTGCAGCCCGCCATGACGCTCGCCTCGGAACTGATCGCCGTGCAGACACTTGCCGAAGGCCATACGGTCGGCTACGGCTCGTCTTTCAAGGCGCGCGGGTCGATGCGCATCGGCGTGGTGGCGTGCGGCTACGCGGACGGCTATCCGCGCGTCGCGCCGGAAGGCACGCCGGTGATCGTCGACGGCGTGCGCACGCGGGTCGTCGGGCGCGTCTCGATGGACATGCTCACCGTCGACCTGACACCGGTGCCGACCGCCAACGTCGGCTCGCGCGTCGAGCTGTGGGGCACCTCGCTGCCGATCGACGACGTCGCGCAGGCGTGCGGCACCATCGGCTATGAGTTGATGTGCGCGGTGGCGCCGCGCGTGCCGGTGCGGGCGGAGTAAGGGCGCGCAGCCCCGGCACGCAAACCAGGCACGCAAACCGGCGCGCGCCCGGCCCCGCAGCAAGCGTTTCAATCCCAAAGAACAGCAACACAGGCAATAACGCGTGGCAAAACCCAAAACGTTGTACATCTGCAGTGAATGCGGCGGGCAATCGCCGAAATGGGCCGGGCAGTGCCCCTCGTGCAATGCATGGAACACGCTGGTCGAGTCGGTGGCGGAAGCGCCGTCCACGCACCGCTTCCAGTCGCTCGCGAAGAGCGCGCCCGTGCGCCGTCTCGCCGATATCGATGCATCCGACGTGCCGCGCTTTTCCACCGGCGTGAGCGAGTTCGACCGCGTGCTCGGCGGCGGGCTGGTGCCGGGCGGCGTGGTGCTGATCGGCGGCGATCCGGGCATCGGCAAATCGACGCTGTTGCTGCAATCGCTCGCTGAGATCGCCGCCGACAAACGCGCGCTCTATATCAGCGGCGAAGAGTCGGCCGCGCAGATTGCGTTGCGCGCGCAACGGCTTTCGTTGCTGGAGCCCGGCTCGAAGGCAAGCGAGCTGCAATTGCTGGCGGAAATCCAGCTCGAAAAAATTCAGGCGACGATCGCCGAGCAGCGGCCCGATGTCGCGGTGATCGACTCGATCCAGACGGTCTATTCCGACGCGCTGACATCCGCACCGGGCTCGGTCGCCCAGGTGCGCGAGTGCGCGGCGCAACTCACGCGCATTGCCAAGCAGTCGGGCACCACCATCATCATGGTCGGCCACGTGACCAAGGAAGGCGCGCTGGCCGGGCCGCGCGTGCTCGAGCACATCGTCGACACGGTGCTGTACTTCGAAGGCGACACGCATTCCTCGTACCGTCTGGTGCGCGCGATCAAGAACCGCTTCGGCGCGGTCAACGAACTCGGCGTGTTCGCCATGACCGAGCGCGGCTTGCGCGGCGTGGCCAATCCGTCGGCGCTGTTTCTGTCGCAGCACGAACAGTCGGTGCCGGGTTCCTGCGTGCTGGTGACGCAGGAGGGCACGCGGCCGCTGCTGGTCGAGGTGCAGGCCCTTGTGGACTCGGCCAACGCGCCGAACCCGCGGCGCCTCGCCGTCGGTCTGGAGCAAAACCGGCTCGCGATGCTGCTGGCGGTGCTGCACCGGCATGCCGGCATCGCGTGCTTCGATCAGGACGTGTTCCTGAACGCCGTGGGCGGCGTGAAGATCACCGAGCCCGCCGCCGACCTGGCCGTGCTGCTCGCGATTCACTCGTCCATGCGCAACAAGCCGCTGCCCAAGGGGCTAGTGGTGTTCGGGGAAGTGGGCCTCGCCGGCGAGATCCGGCCGTCGCCGCGCGGTCAGGAGCGCCTGAAGGAAGCCGCCAAGCTGGGCTTTTCGGTTGCGGTGATTCCCAAGGCCAATGCGCCGAAACAGCCAATCGAAGGCTTACAGGTCGTTGCGGTCGAACGGATCGAACAGGCCATCGACCGGGTCCGCACGCTTGAATAGACCGGGGTTCGGGCGCCTGGCGGCGCCCGACGTTCTGTAATGACCGGTAAATATCTCCATATTGGCTGTAACCTACCCGACATTCCTTTTTCCTAAGCTGCAAGGGTATGCATCCCTTCTGATGCCCGAAAAAGGATCGCGCCTTGAAACAGTCATATGAAACCGTAGCCGAACAGCCGATACAGGTGCGCGGCTGCCGCGTCTCCGAGCCTATTCGCCAGCCATGGGGCGGCGCTTGTCGGATCGTCGAGTGGATCGACACCGAAGGGCAGATTTCCCGGCGGGTAGTGGCCGAAGATGCCACGGCCGCCGAAGTCCGCGCGACGATCAATCGTCATGTGGAAGGCCGCAAGCACGTGCTGTACGACGATGAAAAGACGCCGCGTCAGACTTTGCCGCGGCAGGCGGTAGCGCGGCGCTGAGGTTTGTGCGGCGCGGACCTGCGGGTGCGGGGGTGGCGAGCGGTTTCGTGGACCGGTTACCGGGCATGCCACTTGAGGGCAATGCCGCAAACGGTGCGACGAAGCCAACGCCGCCAATGCGGCTGGTGAGGCCGATCAGCCTACCGGAGCGAACGCGCTCCGTATCAAGCGCCGTGTTACTGAGCAGCCCGGGCTAGCCCGCGCGCGCTACCTGATCAGCCTGTCTTCCTCGTCGGCACCGTCTGCGCTCGCCGCCTCATAAGCCTGCGGATTGAGCAGCGGATGGTGCGCCGCTTCCGCCGCCGTCAGCACCGGCGAGACGCAGCAGTCGAGCGGCTCCAGCAGCAAAACCCATTCTTGCAGCGGACGCTTGCCGATCGCCTCGGCGAGTTCTTGCGTGAGCGCGGCGGCGTCCGGGCCGCCGATCGCCTGGCCGAGACTCCAATGGCGCGTGGCCCATTCAGGCCGGTCGAGCGCCATGCAGAGCGTTTCCCAGAACTTCAGTTCGAGCGCACCGACCGCGAGCCAGCGGTTATCGAGCGTGCGGTACAGGTTGTAGCAAGGCACGCCGCCGTTCAGCAGGCCGGCGCCGGCGGCAGGTGCCGCACCGTCGTTGGCGAGCGCGACCTGCGCGACCACGTTGTGCGCGTAGGTGACGTGCGTCATGGAGACATCGACGAAGCGGCCTTCGCCGCCGCGCGACACATGCCATAGCGCCGCGAGAATCTGCGTGACCGCGCTGAGGGCGCCGCCGAGCAGGTCGGCAATCTGGAAATTCGGCAGGATCGGCGCGCCGTCACGGCCCGCCAGTTGATCGAGCACGCCCGCGTAGCCGATGTAGTTCAGATCATGGCCGGCATGGTCGACGAATGGACCGCTCGCGCCGTATCCGCTGATTGCGCAGTAAACCAGCCGGGGATTGAGCGCGTGCAGTGTTTCGTAGCCGAGGCCCAGCCGCTCCATCACACCCGGCCGGAAACTTTCGATCAGGACGTCCGCTTCGGCGGCGAGCGCGCACAGCACGTTGCGTCCCGCCTCGGACTTGAGGTCAAGGCGCGTTTCGCGCTTGCCGCGATTCACCAGCCGGTAAAACGCGCCGGGCCGCCCCGCCACGCGATCGCTCGACGACTGCATCATCGTACGAGTGGGGTCGCCAGCGCCGGGCGCTTCGATCTTCAGCACGTCGGCGCCCAGTTCGGCGAGCCGCAGGGCGGCGACCGGGCCTGGCAGCAGGCGCGTGAGGTCGAGCACGCGCAAGCCCTGTAACGCGGGCGGCGCGGAGGCGGCCGCCGAACCGGCCGAACCCGCTGCCCGTGAAGTAGCCGAAGACTTGGCCGAGGCGGCAGTCGAAGATGCGGCCGAAGACGCGGCCGAAGTCGCCGCCGATGAAGTAGCCGAAGCCGCCGCCGCCGCCCCAGCCGACGCCCTAGGCGTTGAAACGGATGAATTCCCGGATGACAAAGCCAAGCTCCCGTCGATGCCGGCGCGGACCTGAAACAGCGTGCCGTCAGCCGATTTGTTCGAGTTCCTCATGAGTCTCGAGCCATTCGGCTTCGAGCGCTTCGAGGCGCGCGTTCACATCTGCCTGACGGCGGATCGCCTCCGTCAGTTTGCTTTTCTGCTCGGGCTCGTAACTTGCCGGGTCGACGACGAATGCATCGAGCGTCGCCTTCTCCGCGTTGAGCGCGTCCATTTCCTTTTCGATCTTCGTGATCCGGCTTTGCAGCGGCTTTTTCAGATGCGCAAGCTTCTGACGCGTTTCCGCCTCGATGCGTCGCTGTTCCTTGCGGTTCACGCCGTCCGGGCCGCTGTCGCCGCCATTGCCGCCGCTCGCCGCTGCATTCGCCTTGAGCGCCGCGCGCTGTTCGGCCGCGTGTTGCAGCAGCCAGTCGCGGTAGTCGTCGAGATCGCCATCGAATTCCTGCAAACGATGTTTCGCGACCAGCATGAACTGATCCGTCGTGGCGCGTAGCAGATGCCGGTCGTGCGACACCAGAATCAGCGTGCCTTCGAACTGCGCGAGCGCCATGGTCAGCGCGTGCCGTGTTTCGAGATCCAGATGGTTGGTCGGTTCGTCGAGCAGCAGCAGGTTCGGCTTTTGCCAGATGATCAGTGCGAGCGCGAGGCGGGCTTTTTCGCCGCCGGAGAAGGGCGCGATCTTCGACGTCGCCATCTCGCCGGAAAAATTGAAGCTGCCGAGGAAGTCGCGCAATTCCTGTTCGCGCGTGTCCGGTGCGAGACGTGCGAGGTGCTGCAACGGCGTGTCGTCCGGACGCAGCGTTTCGAGCTGATGTTGCGCGAAGTAGCCGATACGCAGCCCCTTGCCTTCGCGCACATGGCCGCCGAGCGCCTTGAGCGTGCCGGCCAGCGTCTTGATCAGCGTGGACTTGCCTTGGCCGTTCGCGCCGAGCAGCCCGATGCGCTGACCGTTCTGGATCGACAGCATGACGTGATCGACGATGGGAATCTCGACCGCGGGTTCGCCTTCGCTGCGGTAGCCGCAGCGCACGTCTTCCATCACCATCATCGGGTTCGGCGCGGAATCGGGCGTGCGGAATTCGAACGTGAATGGCGAGGACGCATGCGCCGGCGCGATCAGCTCCATCTTTTCCAACGCCTTGACGCGGCTCTGCGCCTGGCGCGCCTTGGTGGCCTGCGCCTTGAAGCGGTTGATGTAGCTCTGCAAATGCTCGACCGTGCGCTGCTGCTTTTCGTACGCACTCTGCTGCAACGCGATCTGCTGCGCGCGCAGCACTTCGAATTGCGAGTAGTTGCCGCCGTAGCGCTTGATCTGCTGCTGCTCCAGATGCAGCGTGACATTGCAGACCGAATCGAGGAATTCGCGGTCGTGCGAGATCACGATCAGCGTGCCCGGATAACGGGCCAGCCAGTCTTCCAGCCAGACGATCGCGTCGAGATCCAGGTGGTTGGTCGGTTCGTCGAGCAGCAGCAGATCGGAGCGGCACATCAGCGCCTGAGCCAGATTCAGCCGCATGCGCCAGCCGCCCGAGAAACTGCTGACGGGCTCGCGAGTCTGGTCGAGCGTAAAGCCGAGGCCGAGCAGCAGGGCTTCGGCGCGCGCCGGCGCGGTGTAGCCGTCGGCGTCGGCGAACGCAGCGTGCGCTTCGCCTTCGGCCGCGCCGTCATGCGCCGCGGAGGCGGCGGCGATCGCCGCTTCGATCGCGCGCAAGGCGGCGTCGCCGTCCAGCGTGTAGGCGAGGGCGGTCTTGTCCACGGCGGGCGTTTCCTGCGCGACGTGGGCGATCTGCCAGTTCGGTGGGATCGAAAAATCACCGCCGTCAGCGTGCAGTTCGCCGAGCAGCACGGCGAACAGCGTCGATTTGCCCGCGCCGTTCGCCCCCACCAGGCCGGCCTTCTCGCCAGGGTTGAGGGTGAACGTGGTGTTGTCGAAGAGCGGCTTGGTGCCGCGCGCGAGGCTGAACTGGTTAAAGCGGATCACGAAGAGGCCGGCTGAAGAAAACCGCTATTTTAGACTGCCGGGCCCGACACCGGGCGCTCAACCGGGATCGGCCATTCGGCCGACTGTACCGGCGAGACTTTTGGCATAGACTGACGGCTTTCACGGGGGAGCATATGACATCGATTTATTCGTTTTCGGCACGCACGTTGGGTGGCGAGGAAGTCAGCCTTGGGCAGTATGAAGGCAAGGTTTTGCTGATCGTCAACACGGCGAGCGAATGCGGGTTCACGCCGCAGTACGCGGGCTTGCAGAACCTGTACGACACCTACGCCGCACGCGGGCTCACGGTGCTCGGGTTTCCCTGCAACCAGTTCGGCAAGCAGGAGCCGGGCGACGCCGCGCAGATCGGCAGCTTCTGCGAAAAGAATTACGGCGTCACGTTCCCGATGTTCGACAAGGTCGACGTGAACGGTGCGAACGCACATCCGCTGTTCAGTTATCTGACGGGCGAGGCGCCGGGGCTGCTCGGCCTCGAAGCGATCAAGTGGAATTTCACCAAGTTCCTGATCGGCCGCGACGGCAACGTGGTGAAGCGCTATGCGCCGCTGACGAAGCCCGAGGCGATCACCGAAGACATCGAAAAGCTGCTGTGAGGCGGCGGCCGCTACAGGATGGGCGAAAAGAGACGCGCCACATGCATTAACACGCGTTTCAAAGCGGTAGCCTTGCGGTATTCGTTGCGGTCGATTTCGCGCGATTCGGCGAAGTCGGCCAGCAGCATCGTTTCGACCTCTTTGGCGAAGGCGCGGTCAACGGTCAGTACCATGATCTCGAAGTTCAGCCGGAACGAGCGGTTGTCGAGATTCGCGCTGCCGATTGCCGCGGCCACGCTGTCGATCAGCACGACCTTCTGATGCAGGAAGCCCGGCTGGTAGCGGAAGATCCGGATCCCCGCACGCAACGAGTCGTAGGCATAGAGTTTCGAGGCGGCGAACACGACCAGGTGATCGCGTCGGCTCGGAATCAGAATGCGCACGTCCACACCGCGCAGCGCCGCGAGCCGCAACGCCGCGAACACGGACTCGTCGGGGATCAGGTAGGGCGAGGTGATCCAGACCCGTTCGCGCGCCGCGTTGATCGCTTCGACGAAAAACAGCGAGCAGGTCTCCTGCTTGTCCGCGGGACCGCTTGGCACGACGAGGCAGTGCATGCCTTGCCCCGCTGCGGGGTCGGCGACCGGAAAGGGCGGCAGGTCGAACTCGGGCAACTGCTGCGTGGCCCAATGCCAGTCTTCCGTGAACACGAACTGGATGCTGGCGACCGCCGGCCCGCGCACTTCGATATGGGTGTCGCGCCACGGCGAGAGCGGCGGCTTGCCGCCGAGATATTCAACGCCCACGTTATGTCCGCCGACAAACGCGCGTTCGCCATCCACCGAAACGATCTTGCGGTGATTGCGGAAGTTCAGTTGCAGACGGTTGACGAAGCGGCGATTGGTGGCGAACGGATGCGTCTCCACGCCGCCCGCGCGCAGCGCCGCCACGTAGCGGTGCGGCAGATCGAAGCTGCCGATGCTGTCGTACAGGAAGTAGACGCGCACGCCTTGTTGCGCTTTCGCGATCAGCGCGTCTTTGAGCATCTCGCCGAGCGCATCGTCGCGCACGATGAAGAACTGCACGATCACGTAGCGGCGCGCGTGCTCGATAGCGTCGAAGATCGCCTCGAAGGTGGCCGCGCCGTTCACCAGCGTGCGCACCGAGTTGCCAGGCAGAAACGGCATGCCGCCGAGGCGCGTGAGCGAATGCACGAGCCGGCCGCCGAGTTCCAGCGTCGGCAATCCCGCTGACGAAGCACGCGTGTCCCATTCCGGCGGATGCGCGCGCGTGCGCAGCAGTTCGTTTTCGACGCGGCGCGCGTCCGCGTAGCCGGCGAACTTGCTGCGGCCGAGGAACAGGTATGGCACCAGCGTCAGATAAGGCATCGCGACCAGCGACACGGCCCACGCAATCGCGCCTTGCGAAGTGCGCGTGTTGAGAATCGCGTGACATGCCGCGGCCACGCCGAGAATATGGCAGAGGGCGACCAGCGTGCCGATGTGAAGCAGGTCGAATTGCATAGGCGGCGTTGGGTTGGCGAAGCGCTGCCTGGGCCGGCTCGATGAGCGCCGGGCAGCTGACCGCGCCCATCTTACCGAACGTGTGTGCGTTGGGGGTGGGGAATGGTCGAGCTGCGGTCGGGTTTCAGGGACGCGTGCCTGAATGAGGCGTGGGCGATGCGGGCAAAACATTTTTGCGTTTGCCAAGCCGGATGCGCGCGAGTTGGGCCCCGGGGAGCCTAGTCGAGATGTCGGTTCGAAGGGAGCGCTCGTGCGGGACGCTTCGCTCGGAAGCGCGACATTCCGCGATGGGCGCGATTGCGAACGCCCGGAAAAGCAGCTTCGCCCAGGCGCGGTGCGCACGGCAAGACAACCCCGCTGCGCGCACCGCATCCCGAAGAAGCGATAAGACCTCAAACCGGCAAATCAGCCGCCTGGATCAGGAACACGTTGTCGTCGCCGGCACTGGTCGAGAGCCAGACGAGATCGAGCCCGCCGAACGCCGCTTCAACGTGCTGCCGCTCGTTGCCGATTTCGACGACCAGCACGCCTTCGTCGGTCAGCCAGTTGCGCGCCTCGGCAATGATCCGGCGCACGATGTCCATGCCGTCGACGCCGCCCGCCAGCGCCATGTCCGGCTCGTGCTTGTATTCAGCCGGCAGATCCTGCATCGACGCCGCGTTCACGTACGGCGGGTTGCTGATGATCACGTCGTAGCGGCGCTCCGCGAGCGGCGCGTACAGATCGCCTTCGAACAGGGCGACGCGGTCGTCGAGCTTGTAGTCCGTGACGTTGCGCGCGGCGACTTCCAGCGCGGGCGCCGACAGATCCACGGCGTCGATATCCGCATTCGGGAACGCGTGGGCGGCGAGAATCGCGAGGCAGCCGGAACCCGTGCACAACTCCAGCACGGCGCTCACCTGCTCGGGATCTTCCACGTAGGGCTGCAAACCATCCTGCAGCAGTTCGCCGATGAACGAACGCGGCACGATCACGCGTTCGTCCACGTGGAAGCGGAAGCCGTGCATCCAGGCCTCCTGCGTGATGTAGGCGGCCGGCACGCGTTCGGTGGCGCGGCGCTCGATCACGTTCAGCACGGCGTCGATTTCAGCCGCGGTCAAGCGCGCGTCGAGAAACGGGTCCAGCAGGTCGAGCGGCAGATGCAGCGTGTGCAGGACCAGATAAACGGCTTCGTCGTAGGCATTGGCCGAGCCGTGGCCGAACGAGAGCTCGGCCTGGTTGAAGCGCGAGACCGCGAAACGCAGCAGGTCGCGAACGGTGGAAAACGGGAGCGTCATCGCAATAGTCCTTGGTTCAGGCGATCAGTTGTTCGAGCACGCGGCGATACACGTTCTTCAGCGGCTCGATGTGTGCGACTTCGATATGTTCGTCGATCTTGTGGATGCTGGCGTTCAGCGGGCCGAACTCGATCACCTGCTTGCAGATGCGCGCAATAAAGCGGCCGTCCGAGGTGCCGCCGGTGGTCGACAGTTCCGTGCTCACGCCGGTTTCGTCCTTGATCGCCTTGGCGAGCGCGTTCGACAGATCGCCGCGCGGCGTGAGGAACGGCAGCCCGCTCACGGTCCACTGCAAATCGTAGTCGAGATCGTGCTTGTCGAGGATCGCGTGCACGCGGGCCTGCAGACCTTCCACGGTGCTCGCCGTCGAGAAGCGGAAGTTGAACATCACGTCCGCATGGCCCGGAATCACGTTGGTGGCGCCGGTGCCGCTGTGAATGTTCGACACCTGCCACGTGGTGGGCGGGAAATATTCGTTGCCGTCGTCCCAGCGTTCGGCGACGAGTTCGGCCAAGGCGGGCGCGAGCAGATGCACGGGATTCTTCGCCAGATGCGGATAGGCGATATGACCTTGCACGCCTTTGACGATCAGTTTGCCCGACATCGAACCGCGCCGGCCGTTCTTCACCATGTCGCCGAACTGCGCGCTCGAAGTCGGTTCGCCGACGACGCAATAGTCCATGCGCTCGCCGCGCGCCTGCAACGCTTCGACGACCTTCACGGTGCCGTCGGTGGCGGGGCCTTCTTCGTCGCTCGTGATCAGGAAGGCGATCGAGCCGCGATGCGCCGGATGCGCGGCGACGAACTCCTCGCTCGCGACCACGAAGCCCGCGATCGACGCTTTCATGTCCGCCGCGCCGCGGCCATAGAGCTTGCCGTCACGATGGGTCGGCTCGAACGGCGCCGAGCGCCATTGTTCGAGCGGGCCGGTCGGCACCACGTCTGTGTGGCCGGCGAACGCGAGCAGCTTGCCCGCGGTGCCGTCGACGCCGCGTTTGACGGCCCACAGGTTGGTCACGCCGTTCGATTCGATGGTCTCGTGCTCGAAGCCGAGCGCGGACAGGCGCTCGATCAGGAGGCGCTGGCAATGCTGGTCGTCGGGCGTGACAGACGCGCGCGCGATCAGTTGTTCGGTAAGGGCGAGGGTGCCGGACATGGATTCGATACAGCCACTTTGAAATGAAAAAATGCCGGCTGGCGGTTGAACACCGCAGCCGGCAACAGCTTTTTGAGTCACGCGGCCGAGGCCGCGTTTTACCGCGTGTTGCGTTCGGCGCGCGCCGAGACTTGCGTACGCGCCGGCTAGCCACTCCGACGTTCAGCTTCGCGCGCCGATCAGACGAACCGCGCCGCTCTCACGCGAACACTCACGCGAACAGCGCGGTGTACTCGTCCGCGGAAAAACCGAGCGACTTGACGCGCCCGTTGACCACCAGCACAGGCCGCTTGATCACCGACGGCTTGTGGATCATCAACGCGATCGCGCCCGACTGCGTGTCCGCGGCCGCTTTCATGTCGTCGGACAGCGCGCGCCACGTGGTGCCGCGCCGGTTCAGCAAGGCCTCGAGCTTCACGTCTTTCAGCCAGTCCTGCACGAGCGGTTCGGTCACGCCATGTTTCTTGAAGTCGTGGAACTCGAACTCGACGCCGTGCTCTTCCAGCCACACGCGGGCCTTCTTCACGGTGTCGCAGTTCGGGATGCCGTAGACGACGGTTTTCGTGCCGCGCGCCATCAGTCGCCTCGCAGCAGCTCGTTCAGGCCGACCTTCGCGCGCGTCTTGGCGTCGACCTTCTTGACGATCACGGCGCAGTACAGGCTGTGCGTGCCGTCTTTCGACGGCAGATTGCCCGCCACCACCACCGAGCCCGCCGGAATGCGGCCATACGTGACTTCACCGGTTTCGCGGTCGTAAATCTTGGTGCTCTGGCCGAGGTACACGCCCATCGAGATCACCGAGTTTTCTTCGACGATCACGCCTTCCACCACTTCCGAACGCGCGCCGATAAAGCAGTTGTCTTCGATGATGACCGGGTTGGCCTGCAGCGGCTCCAGCACGCCGCCGATGCCCACGCCACCCGACAGGTGCACGTTCTTGCCGATCTGCGCGCACGAACCGACGGTGGCCCACGTGTCGACCATCGAACCTTCGTCGACATACGCGCCGATGTTAGTGTACGACGGCATCAGCACGACGTTCTTCGCGATGAACGAGCCGCGGCGCGCGATGGCGGGCGGCACCACGCGGAAGCCGCCGGCGGCGAAGTCTTCAGCGGTGTAGTTGGCGAACTTCGAGGGCACCTTGTCGTAGAACTGGCTGTAGCCGCCAGCCGGCATCGGCGCGTTGTCTTCCAGGCGGAACGACAGCAGCACGGCTTTCTTCAGCCACTGATTGACGACCCAGTCGCCGTCCTTCTTTTCCGCGACGCGGAGCAGGCCCTTGTCCAGTTGCTCGATGGCGTGGGCGACGGCTTCGCGCACGTCGGCCGGAGCGGCCTTCGGCGACAGTTCGGCGCGGTTTTCCCAGGCGGTGTCAATGATCTGCTGAAGTTGTTGCGACATATGCGTGCTTTATCGAAGAGTTGAAGTCTGAAGGAGGGCTGCGGTGCGCGGGGTGGCGATGACGAAAACTCAACCCGCCAGCGCACGGCAAAAGTCGACGATTCGCTGCGCGCCCTGCGTGCATTCGTCGACGCCGGCGACGAGCGCCATGCGCACGAAATTGCGGCCGGGGTTCACGCCGTGCGCAGTGCGCGCGAGGAACGAGCCCGGCAGAACCGTCACATTATAGTCGGCGTAGAGGCGCTGGGCGAACTCCGTGTCCGTGAGGCCCGTGCGCGAGACGTCTGCCCACAGGTAGAACGCGGCGTCCGGCAGGCGCACGTCGAGCACCTCGGCGAGCATCGGCTTAACGGTGGAAAACTTTTGCACGTACTTCGCGCGGTTCTCGCGCACGTGCGCCTCGTCGTTCCAGGCCACGATGCTGGCACTCTGGAACACCGTCGACAAGGCCGCGCCGTGGTATGTCCGGTATAGCAGGAAATCCTTGAGAATCGCCGCGTCTCCCGCGACGAAGCCCGAGCGCATGCCCGGCACGTTCGAGCGCTTGGACAGGCTCGACAGCATGACGAGACGCTCGAAACCGCGGCCGAGCTTGTGCGCCGCTTCCAGGCCGCCGAGCGGCGGGTTGGCTTCGTCGAAATAGATTTCGGAGTAGCACTCGTCCGAGGCGATCACGAAGCCGTAGCGGTCCGACAGCGCGAACAGCTCGCGCCAGTCGTCGAGCGTGAGCACCGCGCCGGTCGGATTGCCCGGTGAGCAGACATAGAGCAGTTGTGTGCGCGCCCAGATGTCGGCCGGCACCGCGGAATAGTCGCAGGCGAAGTTGCGCGCCGGGTCGCTATTCACGAAGTACGGCTGCGCGCCGGCCAGAATCGCGGCGCCTTCGTAGATTTGGTAGAACGGGTTCGGACAGAGTACGATCGCAGGCTCGCCGTCAGCATTCTTTTTCGGGTCGAGCACGGTCTGGGCGAGCGCGAACAACGCCTCGCGCGAACCCGACACCGGCAGCACCTGGGTGGCCGGATCGACGGGCGGCAGGTTGTAGCGCCGCGTGGCCCACTTCGCGATCGATTCGCGCAGTGCGGGCGAGCCGATCGTGGCCGGATACGACGACAAGCCGCCGAGCGAAGCCACCACGGCGTCACGGATCAATTCGGGCGTGGGATGTTTCGGCTCGCCGATGCCGAAGCTGATATGCGCGAGGCCGGCGCTCGGCGTGACGTCCGCGAAAAGCGCGCGCAGCTTTTCGAACGGGTAGGGCTGAAGGGAGTCGAGGAGCGGATTCACTGGGCGGATCGAGCCTGATCGAAGATGAGCGAGAGACGGCTGCGGAAAAGCATGCAGCAAAAAGCGGGGCACGCGCCGGCGGCGGTAAAAACGTACAAAACACGCTGAACGGCCGGCAGCAGCGGCGGGCGAATGATTATAGCGTGGCAAGCCGGCATGGCGGCCATACGGTGGCGTGGCGGTTTGCGGGTATGCATGACACGGCGGCGTCGCGCAGGCGATCCACGGTAGCGCGGTGAAGGCAAGTGAAGCATTGAGCAGATGAAGGACATCGCGCCGTTGAGCAACGGCGCAACCCGCCAGGCGGCGCAGGCAATGCGCTGCAGCGGGAACGACGCGAGCCGCCGACGATTCGCGCAAGAAGAAGCAGGAGCAGCAATGTACGCAGCAGTTTTGGAGACATCCGGACACAACAGGCGCAGGAGCGCCGCGGTCCACGGAAGGAAAGCCCCCAGCGCCCCCGCAACGGGCATCGCGATCCGCGACAGACACACCCCGAGCACCTCCGCAAGGAGCACCGCACCATGACCAGCTGGCTTCGCAACGGTTGGCCGACGCTCGCGATCATGCTGGGCGCGTCGGTGTGGGGGATGATCTGGTATCCCTTGCGCATGCTGAATGCGCTCGGCGTGACCGGCACGGCGGCCAGCGCGCTGACGAGCGGCGCCGGCTGCCTGTTCGTGCTGCTGGTGCGCTATCGCGCGCTCAAGACCGTGCGCTGGCACTGGCTGCTGCCGGCGCTCGCGTTGGCAGCGGGCATCACCAACCTCGGCTTCGTATGGGGCTCGATTCACGGCCAGGTGATGCGCGTGCTGTTGCTGTTCTATCTCACCCCGGCGTGGACCGCGCTCTTCGCGCACTTCATCCTGCATGAACGCTTGACCTGGGCGGGCGCGGGCCTCGCCGCGCTGTCGCTGGCCGGCGCGATGACCATGCTGTGGTCGCCGCAACTCGGCATCCCCGTGCCCGGCAATCTCGCCGAATGGGCGGGCCTCGCGGGCGGCATGGGCTTCGCCATGAGCAACGTGCTGATTCTTAAGACGAGCCGCGTACTGCCGGACATGAAACCGGAAATGCGCACCGCGACGATCTTCGGCGGTGCGGCGTTGTTCAGCGCCTGCGCTTCCCTGTTCGAGGCCATGCCCGCGCCACCCACCGGCGCGCATCTCGGCACGGCGGCCTGGCTGGTGCTCGGTCTCGGCTTTCTGCTGGCATCGAACAATATGCTGGTGCAGTACGGTCTCGCGCGCGTGCCGGCCAACCGGGCCTCGATCATCATGCTGTTCGAGATCGTGGTCACAGCGCTGTCCGCGTGGCTCTTCGCCGGCGAGACGCCCGGCCCGCGCGAGTGGGCGGGCGGCGTGTGCATCGTGCTGGCTTCGGCGCTGTCCAGCTGGGTGCATCGGACCAAGGCCATGCCGCCCGATCCGGCCATTCAGGAGGTCAGTCTCACCGACGGACGCGATGCCGGACCCGACGACCGTAAGGACGGCAAAAACCGCCCACGCGCGATGGTATGATTGCCCCTCATTAGCCGGCGCATGCCTCGATGCATGAAGCCGGCACCCGAGGCGCGAGGGTTCGCGGGCCGTATCGCTCTGTCGGCGAACGGCTGGCGCGGCCTTCACGAGCCACCTATTTTTTCCCTTTTCAAACAGCGAAATCGCCGTGCGTCTGACCTCGATCAAACTCGCTGGCTTCAAGTCATTCGTCGATCCCACGCATTTCCAGGTTCCGGGCCAGCTAGTCGGCGTGGTGGGACCGAACGGGTGCGGCAAGTCCAACATCATCGACGCCGTGCGCTGGGTGCTCGGCGAATCGCGCGCCTCCGAGCTGCGCGGCGAGTCGATGCAGGACGTGATCTTCAATGGCTCGACCGCGCGCAAGCCGGGTAGCCGCGCCAGCGTCGAACTGGTGTTCGACAACGCCGACGGCCGTGCCGCCGGCCAGTGGGGCCAGTATGCCGAAATCGCCGTGAAGCGCGTGCTCACGCGCGACGGCACCTCGAGCTACTACATCAACAATCTGCCGGCGCGCCGCCGCGACATTCAGGACATCTTCCTCGGCACCGGCCTCGGGCCGCGCGCGTACGCGATCATCGGGCAGGGCATGATCGCGCGCCTGATCGAGGCGAAGCCGGAAGAGCTGCGCGTGTTTCTCGAAGAAGCCGCGGGCGTGTCGAAGTACAAGGAACGCCGCCGCGAAACTGAGAACCGTCTGCACGACACGCGCGAGAATCTGACGCGGGTCGAAGATATCGTGCGGGAACTCAGTTCGAATCTGGAGAAGCTCGAAGCGCAGGCCGTGGTCGCCACGCGTTACAAGGAACTGCAGACCGACGGCGAAGAGAAGCAGCGGCTGTTGTGGCTGTTGCGCAAGAATGAAGCCGGCAGCGAGCAGGAACGCCAGCAACGCGCGATCGAACAGGCCCAGATCGATCTCGAAGCGCATACCGCCAGGCTGCGCGAAGTCGAAGCGCAACTCGAAACGCTGCGCGTCGCCCATTATTCCGCCAGCGACGCGATGCAAGGTGCGCAAGGCGCGCTCTACGAGGCGAATTCGGAAGTCAGCCGGCTCGAAGCCGAGATCAAGTTCATCGTCGAATCGCGCAATCGCGTGCAGGCGCAGATCGCCGCGCTGAACGCGCAGCGTGAGCAGTGGCAATCGCAGGCGCAAAAAGCGCAAGACGATCTCGAAGACGCCGAGGAACAACTGGCCGTCGCCGAAGAAAAAGCCGCACTCGCCGAAGACGAAGCCGCCGCCAGGCACGACGCGATGCCCGCGCTCGAAGCGCGCTGGCGCGATGCGCAAACCGAGTTGAACGCCGAACGCGGCGGTATCGCGCAGACCGAACAGGCGCTCAAGCTCGAAGCCGCGCATCAGCGCAATGCCGATCAGCAATTGCAGCAACTGCAGGCGCGTCATGAGCGGTTGAAGTCGGAAGCGGGCGGTCTCGACGCCCCCGACGAAGCGCAGCTCGAAGACCTGCGCATGCAGCTCGCCGAGCACGAGGAAATCCTGCACGATGCGCAAACGCGTCTGGCCGACGCGCAGGAAACGCTGCCGCGCCTCGACGGCGAACGCCGCACCGCGCAGGAACGCGTGCAGGCGGAAAGCGCCCAGATTCATCAGCTCGACGCGCGCCTGGCCGCGCTCAAGCAGTTGCAGGAAAACGTTCAGACCGAAGGCAAGATCCAGCCGTGGCTCGAAAAGCATGAGTTGGGCAGCCTGCCCCGTCTGTGGAAAAAGCTGCATGTCGAAGCCGGTTGGGAAGCCGCGCTGGAGGCTGTGCTGCGCGAGCGGCTCGCCGCGCTGGAAGTGTCGAACCTCGATTGGGTCAAGGCCTTCGCCACCGACGCGCCGCCCGCCAAGCTCGCCTTCTATGCGCCGCCCGTCGCCGGCCAGCCGGCCGCCACGCCGCCCGCTCTGCGGCCGTTGCTGTCGCTGGTGCGGATCGACGATGCGGGCATCCGCGCGGTGCTGAACGACTGGCTCGGCCTCGCGTTCGTCGCCGACGATCTGCAGCAGGCGCTCGCCATGCGCTCGCAACTGCCGGAAGGTGGTTCGTTCGTCGTCAAGGCGGGGCATGTGGTGACGCGCGTCGGCGTGCAACTGTATGCCGCCGATTCCGAGCAGGCCGGCATGCTGGCCCGTCAGCAGGAAATCGAAAATCTGGCGCGCCAGGTTCGCGCGCAAGCTTTGCTCGCCGACGAAGCGAAGGCCGCGGCGATACGCGCCGAAGCCGCTCACACGCAAGCCGCCCAGCTGTTGACCGATGTGCGTCAACAGGCCGAGCGCGCCACGCAGCGCGTGCACGCCCTGCAAATGGACGTGCTCAAACTCACCCAGGCGCACGAGCGTTACACCCAGCGCAGCACGCAGATTCGCGAGGAACTCGCGGAGATCACCGCGCAGATCGAAGAGCAGCGCGCCATGCGCGCGGAGTCGGAAGCGAACTTCGAGCGTCACGATGGCGAACTTGCCGAATTGCAGGCGCGTTTCGAAGATCATCAACTGGCGTTCGAGGCGCTCGACGAGCAACTTACCGCCGCGCGCGGCCAGGCGCGCGATCTCGACCGTGCCGCCACCGACGCGCGCTTCGCGGCGCGCAACATGGCGAACCGCATCGACGAATTGAAGCGCAGCATTCAGGTCGCGCACGAGCAGAGCGAGCGTGTGGCGGCGTCGCTGGAAGATGCGCGCGCCGAACTGGAAACCATCAACGAGCAGACCGCACACACCGGCTTGCAGGACGCGCTCGATATTCGCGCCGTCAAGGAAGAGGCGCTGCATGCCGCGCGCCTCGAACTGGACGATCTCACCGCCAAGCTGCGTGCAGCCGACGAAACGCGTTTGACCGCCGAGCGCGCGCTGCAGCCGCTGCGTGACCGCATCAACGAATTGCAGTTGAAGGAACAGGCGGCGCGCCTGAACGGCGAGCAGTTTATCGAGCAACTGGCCGCTGCCGGTGTCGACGAGGCTGAACTGCAGGCCAAGCTCACGCCGGACATGAAGCCGTCGTACCTGCAAGGCGAAGTCACGCGCATCAACAACGCCATCACCGCGTTGGGCCCGGTCAACATGGCCGCGCTCGACGAACTGAAGGCGGCGACCGAGCGCAAGTCATTCCTCGACTCGCAATCCACCGACCTGAACAGCGCGATCGAAACGCTCGAAGACGCCATCCGCAAGATCGACGCCGAAACGCGCACGCTCCTGCAAGGCACCTTCGACCAGGTGAACCAGCATTTCGGCGAACTGTTCCCGCGTTTGTTCGGCGGTGGCCAGGCGAAGCTGATCATGACCGGCGACGAAATTCTCGACGCCGGCGTGCAGGTGATGGCGCAGCCGCCGGGCAAAAAGAATTCGACCATTCATCTGCTGTCGGGCGGCGAAAAAGCGCTGACGGCGACCGCGCTGGTGTTCGCGATGTTCCAGTTGAATCCGGCGCCGTTCTGTCTGCTGGACGAAGTGGATGCGCCGCTCGACGACGCCAACACGGAACGTTTCGCGAACCTCGTGCGGGCGATGTCGGACAAGACCCAGTTCCTGTTCATCTCGCACAACAAGATCGCGATGGAAATGGCGCAGCAGTTGATCGGCGTGACCATGCAGGAGCAGGGCGTGTCGCGGATCGTTGCCGTCGACATGGAATCGGCCGCCGGTTTCGCCCAGAATATTGTTTGAGTTTGATTTGAATTGAGCCTCGCGGGTGTCCGCGTTCAGCGCAGCGGCCGGTGGTCGCGCGATACGTGGGGCGGGCGCAAAGCCGCGCAGATAAAAGAATTGCTGATGGAGCATGCATGGACGAGTTGACACTCGGTTTGATCGGCGCGGGTGCCGTGGTGGTCGGGGGCGTGGTCGTGTACAACGCGTGGCAGAGCGCGAAGGTGCGCCGGAAGATGCCGCGGCCGATGCCGGCCGACACCGCCGAAAATCTCGCGCGGGACGATCAGGAGGAACAGAGCCCGTTCATCGAGCCGGCCCGGCCGACGACGCGCCGTGAGCCCGTAGTGGGCGCGGAGGCGGCGGAGCCAGGCACGGCGGCGCGCGTCGAACCAACGTTCGGTGGCCAGGCGGCAGGTACGGCGCCGCTCGACACGGCGGCCGATATTCAGGCCGAGACGACCACGCCGAACGGCTATCCGGAAGCCGAGGGCGTGGCCGAAGCCGAACGCGACGCGAGCGCCGAGACCGCGCAAGCCCGCCAGTCCGGCGAACCCGTCGAACCGATTCTGCCGGCCGCCACGACGATCTCGTCGGCGCCGCCGGCTATTGTCGATCGGCGCATCGACTGCATCGTGCCGATCCGTTTGAACGGTCCGGTCGCGGGCGACAAGGTGATTCCGCTCGCGCAGCGTCTGCGCCGCGCGGGCAGCAAGCCGGTGCATATCGAAGGCAAGCTCGAAGGCGGCGCGTGGGAACTGCTGCAAAACGGCGCGCGCTATGAAGAGCTGCGCGCGGCCGCGCAACTGGCCAATCGCAGCGGCGCCCTCAACGAACTGGAGTTTTCCGAGTTCGTGACCGGCGTGCAGCAGTTTGCCGACGCACTGGATGCGTCGCCGGAATTCCCGGACATGCTCGAAACGGTCGCGATGGCGCGCGAACTCGACGGTTTTGCCGCGCAGTGCGACGCGCAATTGTCGATCAACGTGCTCTCCGACGGCGCGCCGTGGTCCGCCAACTACGTGCAGGCGGTCGCTTCACAAGACGGCCTGCTGCTTTCGCGCGACGGTACGCGGTTCGTCAAGCTCGACGCGCGGCAAAGCCCGGTGTTCATGCTGCAATTCGGCGACACCAACTTTTTGCGCGACGACCTCACCTACAAGGGCGGCCAGATGATCACGCTGGTGCTCGACGTGCCGGTGGCCGATGAAGACATCCTGCCGTTCCGTCTGATGTGCGACTACGCGAAATCGTTGGCCGAGCGCATCGGCGGGCGGGTGGTCGACGACGGCCGCCGTCCGTTGCCGGAAACCGCGCTGCTCGCGATCGAAAAGCAGTTGATGACGCTTTACGCGAAGCTCGAGCAGGCGGGCATTCCGGCGGGTTCGCCGGCCACGCGGCGGTTGTTCAGCCAGTAAATTTTTTTACGTCTTACCGCTGTCTCCGACGGCCGCACAATGTGCGGCCGTCGTCGTTTCAGGCCGCGGCTTCACGTGCGCATTTCGAGCCGACGCGCAACGCGCCTAAACTGGCCATTCGGCCGATGTAAAGGGGCACGCTTCCTGCGATAATCCAATGTCTGAACTTCACTGAAGAACCTTCCGACAGCATGGCCCGAACCTCCGCCTCACATCCCGCAACCAACGCCCCGGCCGAGCGTGCCGCGTGGCTGCGCGCGGAACTCGAACGCGCCAACTACGCGTACTACGTGCTCGACCAGCCGGATTTGCCTGACGCGGAATACGACAAGCTGTTCAAGGAACTGGAGAGTATCGAGACGGAGCATCCGGACCTGATCGTGCCGGATTCGCCCACCCAGCGCGTGGGCGGCGAGGCGGCGAGCGGCTTCGAGCCGGTCGTGCACGACCAGCCCATGCTGTCGCTGAACAACGGTTTCGCCGACGAAGACATCGTCGCGTTCGACAAGCGCGTCGGCGACGCGCTCGGCAAGAACGCGAGCGAGCCGCCGGTGCCGGTCGACTACGCGGCCGAGCTGAAATTCGACGGCCTCGCCATCTCGTTGCGTTACGTCGACGGCGCGTTCGTGCAAGCCTCCACGCGCGGCGACGGCACGACCGGCGAGAACGTCACCGGGAACGTTCGCACGATTCGCTCCATTCCGCTCAAGCTCAAGGGCAAACGTGTCCCGCGCGTACTCGACGTGCGTGGCGAAGTGCTGATGTTCAAGCGCGATTTCGAGCGTCTGAACGAACGCCAGCGGGCCGCGGAACAGAAGGAATTCGCCAATCCGCGCAACGCCGCGGCGGGCAGCTTGCGGCAGCTCGACTCGAAGATCACCGCGCAACGGCCGCTGTCGTTTTTCGCTTATGGCATTGGCGTGCTCGAAGGCATGGAAATGCCGGCCACGCATAGCGAACTGCTCGACTGGTACAAGGAACTCGGCTTGCCGGTGAATAGCGAGCGAGCCGTGGTGCAGGGCGCCGAGGGCTTGCTGGGCTTTTTCCACGGCGTCGGCGAGAAACGCGAGAAGCTGCCGTACGACATCGACGGTGTGGTCTACAAAGTCAATCGTCGCGATGAACAGGACGCGCTCGGCTTCGTGTCGCGCGCGCCGCGCTTCGCGCTGGCGCACAAATTCCCCGCGCAGGAGGCGCTGACCAAACTCGTCGCGATCGACGTGCAGGTCGGCCGGACCGGCGCGATCACGCCGGTGGCGCGGCTGGAGCCGGTGTTCGTCGGCGGCGCGACGGTTACGAATGCCACGCTGCACAATGAAGACGAAGTGCGCCGCAAGGATATCCGCATTGGCGACACGGTGATCGTGCGGCGTGCCGGCGACGTGATTCCCGAAGTGGTGAGCGCGCTGCTCGACCGGCGTCCCCCCGACGCCCGCGAATTCGTGATGCCCACGCAATGTCCGGTGTGCGGCTCGAATATCGAGCGCTTGCCGGACGAGGCGATCGCGCGTTGTACCGGCGGCCTGTTCTGTCCCGCGCAGCGCAAGCAGGCGCTCTGGCATTTCGCGCAGCGGCGCGCGCTGGATATCGACGGCCTCGGCGAAAAGATCATCGACCAACTGGTCGAACAGAACCTCGTGCGTACGCCGGCCGATCTGTTCAACATCGGTTTTGCGACGCTCGCCGAACTCGACCGCTTTGCCGAAAAGTCCGCGCAGAACCTGCTCGATTCGCTGGAAAAAGCCAGGCATACCACGTTGGCGCGCTTCATCTACGCGCTCGGCATCCGGCATGTGGGCGAATCCACGGCGAAAGATCTCGCCAAGCACTTTGGCTCGCTGGACCCGATCATGGACGCCTCGGTCGAAGCCTTGCTCGAGGTCAACGACGTGGGGCCAGTGGTCGCCGAGTCGATTCATCAGTTCTTCGCCGAGGAGCACAACCGCACGGTGGTCGAGCAGTTGCGCGCGCCGGGCAAGGTCACGTGGCCCGAAGGCCCGCCCGCGCCGAAAGCGCCTGTGGGCGTGCTGGCCGGCAAGACGGTCGTGCTGACCGGCACCTTGCCGAGCCTTGCCCGCGAAGAGGCGAAGGAAATGCTGGAAGCTGCCGGCGCGAAAGTGGCCGGCTCCGTATCGAAGAAAACGGACTATGTGGTGGCGGGCGCCGATGCGGGCAGCAAGTTGGCGAAAGCTGAGGAACTCGGCGTTCCCGTACTCGACGAAGATGGTATGCGTAAGCTCCTGGAGGGGCAGTTATGATCCGCGAAATTCTCAAGATGGGCGATCCGCGCCTTTTGCGCATTGCCGATCCGGTCGATCACTTCGACACGCCCGAGCTGCATGAGCTCGTCAAAGACATGTTCGAGACCATGCACGACGCGAACGGCGCGGGCCTTGCCGCGCCGCAGATCGGCGTGAATCTGCAGGTGGTGATCTTCGGCTTCGGGCACAACGAGCGCTATCCTGACGCGCCGCCGGTGCCGGAAACGGTGCTGATCAACCCGACCATCACGCCGGTCTCGCTGGATATGGAAGAGGGCTGGGAGGGCTGTCTGTCGGTGCCGGGGCTGCGTGGCGCGGTGAGCCGCTTTTCGATGATCAAGTATCACGGCTTCGATCAATACGGCATGCCGATCGACCGTGTCGCCGAGGGCTTTCACGCGCGCGTCGTGCAGCACGAGTGCGACCACCTGATCGGCAAGCTGTATCCGATGCGGATCAACGACTTCGCGAAGTTCGGCTTCACGGAAGTGCTGTTTCCGGATATGGATCCGAATAGCGACGATTGAGGCGGCTTGTGCTGCTTCGGGCACTGCGGCGCTGGCGTATTCGGCTTGGCGCAGCGCAGGGATAAAAAAACCCCACGCGATTGCGTGGGGTTTTTTGTTGAGGCGTCGGTCAGGCGCGCGGCTTCAGAACGACTCGTCCGGCGACAGATAACGCCATTGGCCCGGCGGCAGCGCGCCCAGCATCACACGGCCCATGCGTACGCGCTTCAGGCCGATCACTTCGAGGCCGACCAATTCGCACATGCGGCGAATCTGGCGCTTCTTGCCTTCGCGCAGCACGAAACGCAATTGCTCGCCGTTCTGCCAGTTCACTTGCGCGGGCTTCAGCGGCACGTCGTCGAGCGAGAGGCCGTGGCACAGCAACTCCAGACTTTCCGGCGGGAAGTGGCTTTCGACGTCGGTGGTGTGCTCGCCGAATGCCACGCGCACCAGATACTCCTTGTCGATCTCCGAATGACCGCCGATCAGTTGCTTGGCAATCCGACCGTCTTGCGTCAGCACCAGCAGGCCCGTCGAATCGATGTCCAGGCGGCCGGCCGGCGCAAGCTGGCGCAAATGCGCGACGGAGAAGCGGATGTCCGATTGATCGCCTTCCCAGCGATTCTCCGGCGTGACCAGCGTGATGGCCGGCTGATAGCCGTCTTCCGCCTGACCTGAGACCAGGCCCACCGGCTTATGGATCAGCACCGTCACCTGGCTCGATTGCGCGGCCTCGGCGGCGGGGTCGATTTCGATGCGCTGGTCCGGTCGGACCTTGGTGCCCAACGTGTCGATGCGCTCGCCGTCCACCAGCACCCAGCCTTTTTCGATCCACTCATCGGCTTCGCGGCGTGAGCACATGCCGAGTTCGGACATCAGCTTGGACAGGCGCAGCATGCCTGGCGCGTCTTCGTAATCGCGACGCGGGGTGCGCGGAGCGGCATCGATTTCGTCGGCGCGCTCGGCTCGGGCCGCGCCACGCGGCTTGTCGGCGCGCGCGGGACGGTCGTCGCCGAAACGGCGGCCAGCGGCCGGCGGCGTTTTGTCGAAGCTGCGGGCCGGGCGCTCGCCGCGCTCGCCGCGCTCGCTGCGTTCATTGCGCTCAGCGCTGCGCGCCGGACGGTCGCCGAATTCGCGTTTGGCTGGGGCGCGCTCGCCACGCTCGTCACGCGGAGCGCGTGCCGGGCGGTCTGCGCGGTCGCTGAAGCCGGTTTTGACGGGCTTGGCGAAGCTGCGATCGCCACGATCGGATGCACCGCGTTCGCCTTCGAAACGGCGCGGCGCGCTATCGCTGCGCGGCCCGCGCTCGCCGCCTCGGCGGTCTTGCGGAGCACCACGGTCGCTGCTGAAACGCGGGCGGTCGGATGCGTCGCGTTCACGGCGTTCCGGACGCTGTCCACGCGGAGCGCCTTCCGACGGACGGCCTGCGCCCGGACGTGCTCCGCTGAACGGACGGCGTTCGCCGTCGTCGCGGCGCGGGGCGCGCTCGCCGAAGCTACGCGGCGGGCGTTCGCTGCGATCCGTGCTGCCTTCGAAGCGGCGGGGCGCGCGTTCGGCTCGATCACCGGTTTCACGACGTGGCGCGCGGTCACCGCGGTCCGCGGCGCCTTCGAAACGGCGCGGGGCGCTTTCGCCTGCGCCTTCAAATCGGCGCGGCGCGCGTTCCGGTCGATCACCACCGCCCTCGAACCTTCGCGGAGCCCGTTCACCGTCAGCCCTGCGCGGCGCGCGTTCGCTACGATCGCCGCCACCCTCAAAGCGGCGCGGCGCACGCTCACCATCATCCCGGCGCGGAGCACGATCGCCGCCGCCTTCGAACCGACGCGGCGCACCACTCGCGCCCTCGCGGCGCGGCGGTCGATCCGACGCCGCGCGCGGCGCGCCACCGGCGTCCCGCTCGCGCGAAAACGACCCTTCAGCCCTAGGGGGACGCGCAGGACGTGCGCCGGCACCGGCCGGCTTGCCAGCGCCCGCCGGCCGCTTACCGCCGCCGGCCGCGCCGGCGCGTTCATCCCGCGCCCCGCCGGGAGCCGGCGTCGCCGGCCTGGGTCCCGCCGGGCGCGTCGGCTTACGCGCCGACGTGCTGCCGGTACGGACAGGGGCGCGTTCGGACGAAGCCGGCCGCGGGTGCTTGGCTGTTAATTTGACTCGCATGAAATCTCACACTGCGATCGCGCGCAGCAGTTCGGTCTCGACCTGAATTTGCAGGCGGCTATCCGACAGACCGTGTCCATCCAGCAGGAACACGTCTTCGGCGCGTTCGCCGAGCGTATTGATCCGCGCCGAAGCGACGCCGACCCGATGCTCGGCCAGCACACGCGCGATCGAATAAAGAAGGCCTGGCCGGTCGTTCGCCGACACGGACAGGATGTAGTATTGGCCGCGCTCGTCGGCCCGAAGATCGACGCGCGGGGTAACAGGGAAGGTCCGCGACAGCCGCGACAAACGGCCTTTCGACGGCCCGGGGAGCAGGGTGCCGTCACCGGTGAGGCGGGCGGTCAGTTCCTGTTCGACCAGATTGGCAATATCGCGATAATGCACGTCTTCTTCGGTATGCGCGACGAGGAAATTATCGAGCGCGTACCCGTGTCGAGTCGTGCTGACCCGCGCATCGAGCACCGACAGGCCGTTGCGGTCGAAATACGCGCAAATGCCGGCAAACAGATCCGGCTGGTCCTTCACGTACACCAGCACCTGGAGCGCCTCGCCGATCGGCGACGGACGGGCCCGCACGATCGGCGTGGGCGTTTCCACGTGGCGGTACAGCACCCGTGTTTGCCACGCGATATCCGCCGCGTCGTGGCGCAGAAAATAGCCGATGTCGAGCTTGTCCCACAACGCCTTCTGCGCGCCTTCCGGCACGGTTTCGAGGCGCAGCAGCGCGAGCGCCTCCTCCTGACGCGACTTCAGCTCCGAATGCGCATCCGGCCGTGCGCCGCCCAGTACGGCGAGCGTGGCGCGGTACAGGTCTTCCAGCAGCTTGCCTTTCCACGTGTTCCAGACTTTCGGGCTGGTGCCCCGAATATCGGCCACGGTCAGCAGATAGAGCGCCGTCAGGCGACGCTCGGTGCCGACCAGTTCGGCGAACCGCTTGATGACCTCCGGGTCGCTCGTGTCCTGCTTTTGCGCGACCTGGCTCATGGTCAGATGTTGCTGAACCAGCCACACGACCAGTTCGCCGTCCTCGCCCTCGATGCCGTGATTGCGGCAGAAGCGCCGCGCGTCGGCCATGCCGAGCGTGGAATGGTCGCCGCCACGGCCTTTGGCGATGTCGTGAAACAGCGCCGCGACGTACAGCACCCACGGCCGGTCGAAGTTGGCGATCAACTGGCTGCAGAACGGATATTCGTGCGCGTGTTCGGCCACCGCGAAGCGCCGCAGATTGCGCAGCACCATCAGGATGTGCTGGTCGACGGTGTAGACGTGATACAGGTCGTGCTGCATCTGTCCGACAATGCGCCGGAAATTCAGCAGGTAACGCCCCAGCACGCTGGTCTGGTTCATCAATCGCAGCGCGTGGGTGATGCCGGCCGGCTGCTTCAGGATGTCCATGAAGAGGCGGCCGTTTTCCGGATCGCGCCGCCAGTGCTGGTCCATCACGTCACGGGCGTTGTAAATTGCGCGCAGCGTGCGCGCCGACAGGCCCTTTACGCCGGGCGTCTGTTCGTACAGCAGGAAGGCCTCGAGGATCGCGTTCGGCTCGCGCTGGAACACGTCGTCGCTGGCGATTTCCAGCATGCCCTGCTTTTCGACGAAGCGGTCCGACAGCACGCGCGTAATGCCGCTCGTGCTGGGGAAGAGCTGCGCTTCGATGTTCTGGATCAGGATCGTGGCGAGCTGCGTGACCGCCTTGGCGGACCAGTAATAGCGGCGCATCAGCTGTTCGCTCGCGCGCTTGGTCGCGGTCGGCTTGTAGCCGAAGCTCTCGGCCACCGCCGTTTGCAGGTCGAACACCATGATGTCCTGACGACGCCCGGCAATCACATGCAGCCGTGCGCGCAGCGCCTTCAGGAAACTCTCGTTGCGGCGAAGCTCGCGCGCCTCGCGCTCGGTGATCAGGCCGCGTGCTTCGAGTTCACGCCAGCTGCTGCCGAAGCCGGCCGCCTGGGTGATCCACAGGATCAGTTGCAGATCGCGCAGGCCGCCCGGGCTTTCCTTGATGTTGGGTTCGAGCGAGTAGGGCGTGTCCTGGAATTTCGCGTGGCGCTGGCGCATTTCCAGCACTTTGGCCTGGAAGAAGGCTTTCGGGTCGAGCGCTTCGCGGTAACGCTTCGCGAAGTCGTCGAACAGCTCAGCGCTGCCCGTAATGCGCCGTGCCTCGAGCAGCGAGGTGCGCACCGTGACGTCGTTGGCGGCTTCTTCGAGGCATTGCGACACGCTGCGCACGCTGCTGCCGAGTTCCAGCCCCAAATCCCATGCGAGGCTGATAAAGCGTTCGATGCGTGGCTCGAGGTGCCCGATCGGCGCGTCGGGCAGCAGGACCAGAATGTCGATATCGGAATGCGGCGCCAATTCGCCGCGCCCGTAGCCGCCTACCGCCACTAGCGCCAGTTCGGGCGGCAGTTCGCAGGTGTTCCAGGCGGCGCGCAGGGAGTCGTCGGTGGCGCGCGCCAAGGAGGCCATCAACGCGTCGACGTTGGTGGCCGTCCTGAAGCGTTCCAGCAGTTGGGCTTTGGCCACTTTGTACTCCGCCTTGAGCGACGTGGCAGGGGATTGGGCGACGGCTGGAACACTACTCATTGGCAGGGAGGCGCAGAGGTGGGAAGTCGGTCAGGCCGTGGCCGCGACGACCGGCGGGCGCGCGGGCGTGCCGGCGGAGACGGTCAGCACGTCGTAGCCGGTTTCGGTGACGAGGATCGTATGTTCCCACTGCGCCGACAGGCTGCGGTCTTTGGTCTTGACGGTCCACTGGTCCGGCATGGTGCGAATGTCGCGGCGGCCGGCGTTGATCATCGGCTCGATCGTGAAGATCATGCCGGTTTGCAGTTCGAGCCCGGTGCCGGGACGGCCGTAGTGCAGTATCTGCGGGTCTTCGTGGAATACCGTGCCGATGCCGTGGCCGCAGTATTCGCGCACCACGCTGTAGCCATGGCTTTCCGCATGTTTCTGGATCGCGTAACCGATATCGCCGAGATGCGCGCCCGGGCGCACCTGGTCGATGCCGAGCCACATGCATTCGAAGGTGGTCTGCACGAGCCGCTTCGCCATGATCGAGCCTTCGCCGACGATGAACATGCGGCTGGTGTCGCCGAAATAGCCTTCCTTGATGACGGTGACGTCGATATTGAGAGCGTCGCCGTTCTTCAGCGTCTTGTCGCCTGGAATGCCGTGGCAGATCACGTCGTTGACGGAAATGCAGGTGGCCTTCGGGTAGGGCGGATAGCCGGGCGGCTGATAGTTCAGCGGCGCCGGAACCGTGCCCTGTTCCTTCAGCATGTATTCGTGACACAGACGGTCGAGTTCGCCGGTCGTGATGCCGGCGGTGACGAACGGAGTAATGTAGTCGAGCACTTCGCTTGCCAGTTTGCAGGCGACGCGCATTTGCGCGATATCGTGTTCGTTTTTGAGCGTAATAGCCATGAGTCGGGCCTGAAATGCGATTTATTGCAGGATTATCGCACCATATTCCGGCCGCCGCAGGCTTTTGCGGCCGGACCGGCGGCTTTCTCAGGCTCGCGTGCGGGCTCGTTCAAGGCGGCCGGCGCTCGCGCGGGTGCAACCCGCAGGCCATCAACGGGGCTACCGGGCAGGTTGAGTCGTGCAATAGTCGCGTGCTATAATCTTTGGCTAAGTCGATCTCTGTCTTGCAATATTTGTCCATGTGGGCAAAAAAGCGGCACGATTGGCTTCTCATAGCGCCGGTTGCCTGCACTATGAGGTCATGCAGAAGCGAAAGCAGAGCATAAGAAGGCAACGAAAAGGCAACAAAAGGCAGTGCACGCAGCAGACTCGCAAGCCGGCGCACCCAGGGTGTCCGTCGCGTTCAGCCAGAGAGATGGCAGCGCGGCCGATACGGCAGCCGGCTTAAGACCCAACCCTCGCGGAGATTTTCATGGCAGTTACCATGCGTCAAATGCTGGAAGCCGGTGTCCACTTCGGTCACCAAACGCGCTTCTGGAACCCGAAGATGGCTCCCTTCATTTTCGGTCATCGCAACAAGATTCACATTATCAACCTCGAAAAGACGCTGCCGATGTACAACGACGCGCTGAAGTACGCGCGTCAACTGGCAGCCAATCGCGGCACGATCCTGTTCGTCGGCACGAAGCGTCAATCGCGCGACACGATCGCTGAAGAAGCGCAGCGCGCCGGCATGCCGTTCGTCAACGCACGCTGGCTCGGCGGCATGCTGACCAACTTCAAGACGCTGAAGGTCTCGATCAAGCGCCTGAAGGACATGGAAGCAGCGCTGGAAGCCGGTGAAACCGAACGCATGAGCAAGAAGGAAGCGCTCCTGTTCGAACGCGAAATGGCCAAGCTGGTCAAGTCGATCGGCGGCGTGAAAGACATGGGCGGCATTCCGGACGCGATTTTCGTGGTCGACGTCGGCTACCACAAGATTGCCGTGACCGAAGCGAACAAGCTCGGCATTCCGGTCATCGCCGTGGTCGACACGAACCACTCGCCGGAAGGCATCGACTACGTGATCCCGGGTAACGACGACGCCTCGAAGGCTGTCGCTCTGTACACGGCTGGCGTGGCTGACGCGATCGTCGAAGGCCGTGCGAACGCGGTCAACGAAGTGGTGCAAGCTGCACGTGGTGGCGACGGCGACGAGTTCGTCGAGGTCAACTCGGAAGCGTAAAGCTGCCCCGTGTCCGGCAAAAAAGGGGGCTTTCTACAGGCCCCCTTTTTTTAAGCCGCGACATTGTAGTGGGGCGCTGCCGGCAGTGTCCGGCGCAGCGCTCAACGCGTCCTCCGTAAAAAATACGGTAAACGCTGAAACGAATTCTTGCCGCCGGCATCGAAGTGCGGGCGGTGTGTGACAGACGGAACTCAAGGAGCAAATGATGGCGGCAATTACCGCAAGCATGGTTGCAGAACTGCGCGCAAAGACCGACGCGCCGATGATGGAATGCAAGAAGGCGCTGACGGAAGCCGACGGCGACATGGCGCGCGCTGAAGAGCTGCTGCGCGTGAAGCTGGGCAACAAGGCCAGCAAGGCTGCATCGCGCGTGACGGCAGAAGGCGTGGTTGCCTCGTTCATCGGCGGCAACGCAGGTTCGCTGGTCGAGCTGAACTGCGAAACCGACTTCGTTTCGAAGAACGACGACTTCCTGGGTTTCTCGAAGAAAGTCGCTGAACTGGTCGCCACGCAAAATCCGGCTGACGTCGCAGCGCTGGCGGCACTCCCGCTGGACGGCTCGACGGTCGACGCAGTGCGCTTGGCGCTGGTCGGCAAGATCGGTGAAAACCTGTCGATCCGCCGTTTCGTGCGCTTCGAAACCTCGAACAAGCTGGCAGCGTACCTGCACGGCACGCGTATCGGCGTGCTGGTCGAGTACACCGGCGCGGACGAGCAGGTCGGCAAGGACGTCGCGATGCACATCGCCGCGATGAAGCCGGTTTCGCTGTCGTCGGACGACGTGCCGGCGGACCTGATCGCCAAGGAACGCAGCATTGCTGAGCAGAAGGCCGCCGAATCGGGCAAGCCGGCTGAAATCGTCGCCAAGATGGTCGACGGCAGCGTGCAGAAGTACCTGAAGGAAGTGTCGCTGCTGAACCAGACGTTCGTTAAGAACGACAAGCAGACGATCGAACAGATGCTGAAGGCCGGCAACTCGAGCGTGCAGAAGTTCGCGCTGTTCGTGGTCGGCGAAGGCATCGAGAAAAAGCAGGACGACTTCGCAGCCGAAGTGGCCGCTCAAGTCGCTGCTGCAAAGCAACAATAAGTCTTACCTAAGCAGCAACTGTTATATCGTTGGACCCGCGGCGGAGCAAGACTTTGCCGCGGTCGGCGGCGTCGCAAGGCTGCGCGCGGGTTGACCCTCGCCGCGCGGCCGCCACTGGCGAACCCAGGGTTCGTCAATTTGGCGACGCTTGCCCGAATCAGCATTTCACCCCTACATTAGTCCCTTGTTGTTGCCCTGTTCTGCGCGATCTGGATACCCCTATGCCCACTGCCTATAAACGCGTCCTGCTCAAACTCTCCGGTGAAGCTCTGATGGGCGACGATGCCTTTGGCATCAATCGCGCGACCATCGAACGAATGGTGGCGGACGTGGCCGAAGTGGTCCGTCTCGGAACGCAGCTGGCCGTGGTGATCGGCGGCGGCAATATTTTCCGCGGCGTCGCGGGCGGCGCGGCGGGTATGGATCGCGCCACGGCGGACTACATGGGCATGCTGGCCACCATGATGAACGCGCTGGCGCTGCAGGATGCCATGCGCCACGCCGGCATCGAGGCGCGCGTGCAATCGGCGCTGCGCATGGACCAGGTGGTCGAGCCATACATCCGGCCCCGCGCGATTCGCCAGCTCGAAGAAGGCAAAGTCGTGATTTTCGCGGCCGGCACCGGCAACCCGTTCTTCACGACCGACACGGCCGCCGCGTTGCGCGGCTCGGAAATCGGCGCGGAAGTCGTGCTGAAAGCAACCAAGGTGGACGGCGTGTATTCCGCCGACCCGAAGAAAGACCCGAGCGCGACGCGTTACACCACGATCAGTTTCGACGAGGCGATCGGCCGCAATCTGCAGGTGATGGACGCCACGGCATTCGCGCTGTGCCGCGACCAGAAACTGCCGATCCGGGTGTTTTCGATCGTCAAACCGGGCGCGCTCAAGCGCATCGTACAAGGCGACGACGAGGGTACCCTCGTCCACGTGTAAACTCTCGTTCACATAACGTGGGCTTTAGCGCGAGCCCGGGCCGCCGCATCTTGCGCGCGCTGGCCGGCTCGCACCGTTTTGAAGGTTCGGAGGTTTAAAAATGTCTGTGGCTGATATCAGGAAGGGCGCTGAACAAAAGATGCAGCGCTCCATCGACGCGTTCAAGAACGACCTGTCGAAGATCCGCACGGGCCGTGCGCACACGGGCCTGCTCGATCACATCCAGTGCGATTACTACGGTTCGCCGGTGCCCATTTCGCAGGTCGCGAATCTGACGCTGATCGACGCACGCACGATCGGCGTGCAGCCGTGGGAAAAGAAGATGGTGCAGGTCGTCGAAAAGGCGATCCGCGAATCGGACCTGGGTCTGAACCCGGCCACGCAAGGCGACGTGATCCGCGTGCCGATGCCCGCGCTGACCGAAGAACGCCGCCGCGAACTGACCAAAGTGGTCAAGAGCGAAGCGGAAACGGCCAAGGTCGCGGTGCGCAATCTGCGCCGCGACGCCAACGAGCAACTGAAAAAGCTCGTGAAAGACAAGGAAATTTCGGAAGACGACGAACGTCGTGCAGGCGACGACGTGCAGAAACTGACGGACAAGTTCGTCGCCGAAATCGACAAGCTCGTCGTGACGAAAGAAGCCGAGATCATGACGGTCTGAGGCCGGCCGCTCAGCTGCTCACGTCCTCCACTTCTTTTATTTGCAGTCACTGTCCCGACGGCCATGACCTATACCAGCTCAACCGTGCGCGTGCCTGATGTCGCCGCGGTGCCGCGACATATCGCGATCATCATGGACGGCAACGGCCGTTGGGCCACCCAGCGGCGCTTGCCGCGCGTGGCGGGCCATACGCGCGGCGTCGACGCGGTGCGTGCGGCCGTCGAGGCGTGCGCCCGTCAGGGTGTCGAATATCTGACGCTGTTCGCTTTCAGTTCGGAAAACTGGCGCCGTCCGAACGAGGAAGTCTCGTTCCTGATGCGCCTGTTCGTGACCGCGCTGGAGCGCGAGATCGGCAAGCTGCATGCGAACGGCATCCGCTTGCGCGTGGTGGGCGACCTGGCCCGCTTCGACACGCGCATCCGCGACCTGATCAAGCGCGCGGAGACCAAGACCGCGCGCAATACCCGTCTCACACTCACGATTGCCGCGAATTACGGCGGCCGCTGGGACATCATGCAGGCCACCCGCAAGCTCGCCGAACAGTCGGCGCTGGCGGGCAAGGCGGTCGAGGTGACCGAGGATTCGTTCGCCAAACACCTCTCCATGGCTTATGCGCCGGAGCCGGATCTCTTCATCCGCACCGGCGGCGAGCGCCGCGTCAGCAACTTCCTGCTGTGGCAACTCGCCTACACCGAGTTCTACTTCACCGACACGTTCTGGCCGGATTTCGACGCCGACGCGCTCGGTCACGCCATCGCTTCGTACGCGGAGCGCGAACGCCGCTTCGGCCGCACCAGTGCTCAACTCGAGCCGCAATCGCAAAACGTCGATTCGCTTCCATGCTAAAAACCCGTGTCATCACGGCGATCATCCTGCTGGCAGTGTTCCTGCCGGTCACGTTGTTCGCGCCGGTGGGCGCGTTCGGCGCGCTGATCGCTTTTGTCGTCGTGTTCGCCGCGTGGGAGTGGGCGCGCCTGCTCAAGCTGGGCGGCGCGGGCCCGGTCATTTACGCGCTGATCGCCGCGGTGGCGCTGGTGGCAAGCACGCGCCTCGGTACCGGCATCGAACAAGCCAGGCCGCTCTTTGAAGCGGCCGCTATTTTCTGGGTGATCGCCGGCCCGTTCGTGCTGCTGCGCAAGCCCACGCTCGCGCAGGGCGCCTGGCGTTCCTTCCTGTTTCTTGCCGGCATTGTGGTATTCGTCGCGTGCTGGCATGCTCTCGTCGCCGCACGCATGCAGGGTGTGCCGTTCGTGCTGTCGCTGCTGCTATTGGTATGGCTGGCCGATATCGGCGCATACTTCTCCGGAAAAGCGTTCGGAAAACACAAGCTGGCGCCTGCCATCAGTCCGGGTAAGACTTGGGAGGGCGCGATCGGCGGCTGGCTGGTGGTGATGATCGTCGCGGCGGCGGCGGTCTTTTTGCATGCGTTCGAGCCGACCCTGTATTCTGCGCTGCTGGCGCATTGGGGCGCCGTGCGCACGTTGCTCGCGCTGACCTTGCTGGTGGCATTCAGCGTGGTGGGCGACCTGTTCGAATCGATGATGAAACGCCAGGCCGGTGTGAAAGATTCAAGCGGCCTGTTGCCGGGGCACGGTGGCGTGCTCGACCGCATCGATGCCTTGTTGCCGGTGCTGCCGCTTGCCATGCTGCTGCTCGGCTAGAGAAAGAGATATGCAAAAACGTCTGACATTGCTCGGTTCCACGGGCTCGATTGGAGACAGCACGCTCGACGTCGTCGCGCGTCATCCCGAGCGCTTTTCGGTTTATGCGCTGAGCGCGCATCGCAACGGCGACAAGCTCGTCGAGCAATGCCTGCGCTTTCAGCCCGAAGTCGCAGTGGTCGGCGACGCCGATACGGCTGCCAGCGTCGCGGCGAAACTGCGCGAAGCGGGTTGCAAGACCGAGGTCACGTATGGACCGCAAGCGCTCGTCGACGTGTCGAAGAGCGACGGCTGCGATACGGTGGTCGCGGCGATCGTCGGCGCGGCCGGCCTGGCGCCGAGTCTTGCCGCAGCGCGCGCGGGCAAACGCATCCTGCTCGCCAACAAGGAAGCGCTGGTCATGTCCGGCGCGATCTTCATGGACGCGGTGCGCGACAACGGCGCCGTGCTGCTGCCGGTCGACAGCGAACACAACGCAATTTTCCAGTGCCTGCCGCGCGAGGCCGCGCTGCACGGCGGCGTCTCCAAGATCATTCTGACCGCGTCGGGCGGCCCGTTCCGCACGCGCGAACCGGCGACGCTCGTCGACGTCACGCCGGACGAAGCCTGTAAGCATCCGAACTGGGTCATGGGCCGCAAGATTTCGGTCGACTCGGCCACGATGATGAACAAGGGCCTCGAAGTGATCGAGGCACACTGGCTGTTCGATCTGCCGGGCGAGCGCATCGAGGTGCTGATTCACCCGCAAAGCGTGATTCACTCGATGGTGTCCTACGCCGACGGCTCGGTGCTCGCCCAACTGGGCAATCCCGACATGCGCACGCCGATCGCGCATGCGCTGGCGTTTCCGGATCGCGTCGATTCGGGCGTGGCGCAACTCGATCTGCTGCAGGTCGCGTCCCTCTCGTTCGAAAAGCCGGATTACACGCGCTTTCCGTGTCTTGCTCTCGCAGTGAAGGCGCTGGCCGAGGGCGGCCTGGCGAGCGCGGCGCTGAACGCCGCGAATGAAATCGCGGTTGAAGCGTTCCTCGCGCGCCAGATCGGTTTCATGGCGATTGCCCAGGTGGTCGACGCGGTGCTCAGCGCGTTGCCGAACCGCAGCGCGCACGCGCTCGAAGACGTGATCGAAGCGGATGCCGCCGCGCGCCGCGCCGCTGCCGAATTCATCGCGCGTCTGCCCGACGGCGCCCGTCGCACGGAACGCGCCGTCCAGTGAGGCGCTCATGAACCTGCTGATCGAACTGCTCGCCTTCGCGGTCGCGATTGGCGTACTCGTGGTCGTCCACGAATACGGGCATTACAGCGTGGCGCGCCTGTGCGGCGTCCAGGTGCTGCGCTTTTCGATCGGCTTCGGCAAGCCGCTGTTCCAGTGGGTGAGTCCGAAGACGGGCACCGAATGGACCATTGCCGCGCTGCCGCTCGGCGGCTACGTGAAGATGCTCGACGAGCGCGAAACGGGCGCTGAGCCGATTCCCGCCGAAGCCTTGCCGCATGCGTTCAACCGGCAATCCGTGTGGCGCCGTTTTGCGATTGTCGCGGCCGGTCCGGTCGCGAATTTCCTGCTGGCTATCGTGCTGTTCGCGCTCGTCTTCGCCAGTGGCGTGACGGAGCCGGCGGCGGTGATCGCGGCGCCCGCGCCGAATACGCCCGCGGCTGTTGCCGGTTTCGACGGCGGTGAAACGATCGTTGCCGTGCGCGCCGAGAACGCCGGCGAATCCGAGCCGGTGCGCTCCTGGTCGGATCTTCGCTGGAAGCTGCTGGGTGCGGCATTCGATCACAAGCGCGTCGTGCTGAGCGCGAAAGATGCGCACGGTACGTCGGATTTTCAGCTCGATCTACGCGGCCTCAGCGAAAAAGATGTCGACGACGACTTCATGTCGCATCTCGGTTTCGAGCCGGGCGGTGGCAAGCTGACGGTCGCGGGCGTGCAGCCGGGCAGCGCGGCGCAAAAGGCCGGCCTCGTTGCCGGCGATCGTCTGCGTGCCGTCGACGGTATTCCGACCGATAACGCCACGGCCTTCATCGCTTATGTAAAATCGCACGCCGGCAAAGCGGTGACGCTGCAGGTCGAGCGCGGCGGTAAGGCAGCGGACAAGCTCGAAGACGTGAACATCGTGCCGCAGGCACAGCGCGATGAAACGACCGGGCAGCAGATCGGCCGCATCGGCGCGGAACTGGCCACGCAGGTGCCGTCGATCGACGTGCATTACGGTCCGGTTGAAAGCTTGCAGTTGGGCGCGCGCCGCACGTGGGATCTCGCGGTTTACTCGGTGCGCATGTTCGGCAGGATGATCGTAGGCGAGGCATCGCTGAAAAATCTTTCCGGTCCGGTGACGATCGCGGATTACGCAGGAAAGAGCGCACGTCTAGGTCCTTCTGCATTCCTGTCGTTCCTGGCCCTTGTCAGTATTAGTCTTGGTGTACTGAACCTGTTACCAATTCCGGTATTGGACGGGGGTCATCTGTTATATTATTTGGTTGAAGCTGTTACCGGTAAAGTTGTCTCCGATCGCTGGCAACTCGTTTTTCAGAGGGCGGGTCTCGCCTGCATCGTCGCGTTGTCGGCGATCGCGCTGTTCAACGATCTGGCTCGTTTAATCCATTTTTAAAGTGTTCGGCGGCGTTCACGATGGCGACCGCCCGACCTGATGCAGCTATACACACTGGGGAAGCACGTTGTTTAAACCTCATCGCTTTGTTCCAAAGACGGTTATAGCCGCGGCGTTCGCCGCGCATGGGCTGGTTGCTCACGCAACGACGCCCTTCGTGGTGCAAGACATCCGGATCGAGGGATTGCAACGCGTCGAACCTGGTACCGTGTTTGCCTACCTGCCTATCAAGCAAGGCGACACCTTCAGCGACGACAAGGCATCGGAAGCCATCCGCGCTTTGTATGCCACGGGCTTCTTCAACGACGTCAAGATCGCGACCGAAGGCAACGTCGTCATCGTGCAGGTGCTGGAACGTCCGGCCATCGGCACGATCGACTTCGCCGGCATTCATGAGTTCGACAAGGAAAATCTGACCAAGGCGCTGCGCGCCGTGGGTTTGTCGCAAGGCCGTTATTACGACAAGGCCTTGGTCGACAAGGCCGAGCAGGAACTGAAGCGTCAGTATCTGACGCGCGGCTACTACGCCGCTGAAGTCACCACCACGATCACGCCGATCGACCGCAATCGCGTGTCGGTGCTGTTCTCGGTGGCCGAAGGTCCGAGCGCGAAGATCCGCCAGATCAACTTCATCGGCAACAAGGCGTTCAGCACGGGCACGCTGCGCGACGAAATGCAGTTGTCCACGCCGAACTGGTTCTCGTGGTACACGAAGAACGACCTGTACGCGAAAGACAAGCTGACCGGCGACCTCGAAAACGTTCGCTCGTATTATCTGAATCGCGGCTATCTCGAGTTCAACATCGAATCGACCCAGGTGTCGATCACGCCGGACAAGAAGGACATGTATCTGACGGTCACGCTGCACGAAGGCGAACCGTACACGATTTCGAATATCAAGCTGGCGGGCAATCTGCTCGATCGCGAGCCGGAGCTGGCCAAGCTCATCAAGATCAAACCGGGCGACCGCTTCTCGGCTGAAAAGCTGCAGGCCACCACCAAGGCTATCGTCGACAAGCTGGGCGAATACGGCTATGCGTTCGCCACGGTCAACGCGCAGCCGCAGATCGATCAGGCCAACCATAAGGTCGACCTGACGCTGCAGGTGGATCCGAGCCGCCGCGTCTACGTGCGCCGCATCAACGTGGTCGGCAATACGCGTACGCGTGACGAAGTGGTGCGCCGCGAAATGCGCCAGCTCGAAAGCTCGTGGTTCGATTCGAACCGCCTCGCGCTGTCGAAAGACCGGATCAACCGTCTCGGCTACTTTACCGATGTCGACGTGACCACGGTGCCCGTGGAAGGCACGCCGGACCAGGTCGATGTGGACGTCAAGGTGGCCGAAAAACCGACCGGCGCGATCACGCTGGGTGCGGGCTTCTCGTCGACCGACAAGGTGGTGCTCTCGGCCGGCGTGTCGCAAGACAACGTGTTCGGCTCGGGCACGAGTCTCTCGGTGAACATCAATACCGCGAAGACGTACCGTACGTTGACGGTCACGCAGGTCGACCCGTACTTCACGGTCGACGGCATCAAGCGCATTACCGACGTCTACTACCGTACGTACCAGCCGCTGTACTACTCCACGGATTCGAGCTTCAAGATCGTCACGATCGGTGGCGACCTGAAGTTCGGTATTCCGTTCTCGGAAGTCGACACGGTGTACTTCGGCGCCGGCCTCGAGCAGAACCAGCTGGATATCGACGCGAACACGCCGCAGAGCTACATCGACTACGTGCATGAATTCGGCCGCGTGTCGAACAACGTGCCGATCACGGTGGGCTGGTCGCGCGACGCGCGTGACAGCGCGCTGGTGCCGAGCCGCGGCTACTTCACGCAGGCGAACGCCGAATACGGCACGCCGATCGGCGGCACGCAGTACTACAAGGCCGACATCAACGCGCAGTACTATTATTCGTTCTCGCGCGGGTTCGTGCTGGGCTTCAACTTCCAGGGCGGTTACGGTAACGGCCTCGGCGGCAAGCCTTATCCGATTTTCAAGAACTACTATGCGGGCGGTATCGGTTCGGTGCGGGGCTACGAGCCGAGCTCGCTGGGTCCGCGCGACGCCAAGACGAACGACCCGATCGGCGGCTCGAAGCTGCTGGTGGGTAACATCGAATTGACGTTCCCGCTGCCGGGCACGGGCTACGACCGCACGTTGCGTGTCTTCACGTTCCTCGACGCCGGTAACGTGTGGGGTACGGAAGGCAACAGTATCGGCGCCAACGGCCTGCGTTACGGCTACGGTGTCGGTCTGGCGTGGATCTCGCCGATCGGCCCGCTCAAGCTCAGCCTGGGCTTCCCGCTTACGAAGCACACCGGCGACCAGTATCAGAAATTCCAGTTCCAGATCGGGACGGCATTCTGATCCGGCGGCCTGGAGGCAGGCGGCTGGCGGCCCGGCCAAACTACAGTATCGAGAGGATGACTTTGCTAACCGGTATGTTTTCGAAACGTGTGGCGTGCGCGCTGGCGCTGGCAATGACCCTGGGTGTCGGGGTCGCGCATGGGCAGGAGGCCAGGATCGCGGCGGTGAATTCCGACCGCATCCTGCGCGAATCCGCTGCCGCGAAGGCCGCGCAGGTCAAGCTCGAGGCCGAGTTCGCCAAGCGTGACAAGGACCTGGCCGACATGGCGCAGAAGCTGAAGTCGATGTCCGATTCGCTCGACAAGAGCGGCGCGTCCATGTCGCCCGCCGATCGCGCGCAGAAGCAGCGCGATCTGTCGCAACTGGACACGGACTTCCAGCGCAAGCAACGCGAGTTTCGTGAGGATCTGAACCAGCGCCGCAACGAAGAACTGGCGGCGGTGCTCGACCGCGCCAACAAGGTGATCAAACAGATCGCCGAAGCGCAGCATTACGATCTGATCGTTCAGGAAGCGGTGTACGTGAGCCCGCGCATCGATATCACCGATCAGGTGCTGAAGGCTCTGGCGGCGTCGGGTAACTGAGCGTGGCTGCCGGGCTTAACGGCCCCGGCAGCGGATCTGACAAGTCGGACCGAATACCAGGAGACAGGATAGGCATGGCATTTACGCTCGAGGACATCGTCCAGCGGTTCGGCGGTGAAGTAGTCGGAGACGGTTCGCAGCGCGTCGGCAGTCTCGCGCCGCTCGACCAGGCAGGCCCGGACCAGCTGGCGTTCCTCGCCAATCCGAAGTACCTGTCGCAGGTCGAAACGACCCGTGCGGGCGCGGTGTTGATTAACGCCGACGACCTCGCCAAGCTCGCTTCCCGCGAGAATCGTAACTTCATCGTCACGCCGAATCCGTACGCTTACTTCGCGCGCGTCGCGCAAACTTTCATCGACCTCGCTGCGCCCAAGGCGGCGCCCGGCGTGCATCCGAGCGCGACCATCGACCCGTCGGCGCAGATCGCCGCGAGCGCGGTGATCGGCCCGCACGTCACGGTGGAAGCGGGTGCGGTGATCGGCGACAACGTGCGGCTCGACGCCAATGTCGTGATCGGCCGTGGCACGCGCATCGGCGCGGGCTCGCATCTTTATCCCAATGTCGCGGTGTACCACGGTTGCAGGCTCGCCGAGCGCGTGATCGTGCACGCGGGCGCGGTGATCGGCTCGGACGGTTTCGGCTTCGCACCGGATTTCGTCGGCGAGGGTGAGGCGCGTACCGGCAGCTGGGTGAAGATTCCGCAGGTCGGCGGCGTGTCCATCGCGGCCGACGTCGAAATCGGCGCGAACACCACTATCGACCGTGGCGCCATGGCGGACACGATCATCGAAGAGTGCGTGAAGATCGACAACCTGGTGCAGATCGGCCACAACTGCAAAGTCGGCGCTTATACGGTGATTGCCGGCTGCGCGGGTATCGCGGGCAGCACGACGATCGGCCGCCATTGCCTGATCGGCGGCGCGGTGGGGATTGCCGGGCATGTCACGCTGGCCGACTATGTGATCGTCACGGCCAAGTCCGGCGTCTCGAAGTCGCTGCTCAAGCCTGGTATGTACACCAGTGCCTTCCCGGCCGTGAACCATGCAGACTGGAACAAGAGCGCGGCGTTGCTGCGCAATATCGACAAACTTCGCGATCGAATCAAGGCGCTTGAAAACGCCGCGGCTGAGAAGCAGGACGGCTCAGCAAGCAATTCCGCGGGCAGCAAAGCCTGAACCTCAGGGCAACTCGCAGGGCAATTGACTCAGCAGACTCAGCATTTCGCCGGGCAACCCGCCGGCACCGCGTAAAATGGCGGGCAAGCAACAGGAAGCAAAGTCGGTTGCCGTGACCGGGTGGCGCGGCCGCCGGGTCACGGCGAGCGCCGGCAGCACGCTTTACCAATCCACCTGCACCAGCATCCGCAGTCATCACCGCGCAGTCAATGCGTGAGCAGAAACACCATGAGCACCGAAAAAATCAATCTCGACATTCATAAGATTCTCACGCTGCTGCCGCATCGTTACCCGATCCTGCTGGTCGACCGGGTGCTCGAACTCGAGCCGCACAAGTGCATCAAAGCGTTGAAGAACGTGTCGATCAACGAACCGTATTTTCAGGGCCACTTCCCGACGCGTCCGGTGATGCCGGGCGTGCTGATTCTCGAAGCACTCGCGCAAACGGCGGCCCTGCTGACGTTTTCGGAAGAGCCGAGCGACCCGTCGAACACGCTGTATCTGTTCGTCGGCATCGACAACGCGCGCTTCAAGCGCGTGGTGGAACCGGGCGATCAGCTGATCCTGAACTGCACGTTCGAGCGTCACATGCGCGGCATCTGGAAGTTCAAGGCGCGCGCCGAAGTGGATGGCGTGGTCGCGGCGGAAGCCGACCTGATGTGCGCGGTGCGGCACACGGACAAAGACGCTTAAACGCACTTAGGCGCGAGGCGCTTAAGCCAGCGTCCGGGCGGTCGGCGGCGTCATGCGCGCGCCGGCCTCCCGCCAGATGCCCATCCAGACAACGCAACAGAATCAGAAGCGAGGACGCATGAGCAGGATTCATCCCACTGCGATCGTCGAACCGGGCGCACAACTCGACGAATCCGTCGAAGTCGGACCGTATGCCGTGATCGGCGCACATGTGACGATCGGCGCACGGACCATGGTCGGTTCGCACAGCGTGATCGAAGGTCACACCACCCTCGGCGAAGACAACAGGATCGGTCACTACGCATCGGTCGGCGGCCGTCCGCAGGACATGAAGTACAAGGACGAGCCGACCCGGCTCGTGGTCGGCAACCGCAACACGATCCGCGAATTCACCACGATCCACACCGGCACGATGCAGGACGCGGGCGTCACCACGCTCGGCGACGACAACTGGATCATGGCGTACGTGCACATCGGGCACGATTGCCACGTCGGCAGCAACGTCATTCTGTCGAGCAACGCGCAGATGGCCGGACACGTCACGATCGGCGATCACGCGATCGTCGGCGGCATGTCGGGCGTGCATCAGTTCGTGCGCATCGGTGCGCATTCCATGCTGGGCGGCGCTTCGGCGCTGGTGCAGGACATTCCGCCGTTCGTGATCGCCGCCGGTAACAAGGCCGAGCCGCACGGCATCAACGTTGAAGGCCTGCGCCGCCGCGGTTTCTCGCCGGACGCGATTTCGGCGCTGCGCGCGGCGTATCGCGTGCTGTACAAGAACGGCCTCTCGCTTGAAGAAGCGAAGGTGCAGTTGCGCGAACTCGCGACCGCGGGCGGCGATGGCGATGCGCCGGTGCAGACGCTGCTCGCGTTCGTCGAAGCGTCGCAACGCGGCATCATCCGCTAACCGATGGCATTGCAACCCAGTCCATTGCGCGTCGCGATGGTGGCCGGCGAGCCGTCCGGCGACCTGCTGGCGGCCTCGCTGCTCGACGGCCTCACGAGCCGTCTGCCCGCCGGCACCCAGTACTACGGGATCGGCGGCCCACGCATGATCGCCACGGGCTTCGACGCCCACTTTCCGATGGAGAAGCTCTCGGTGCGCGGCTATGTCGAGGCGCTGAAGCATATTCCCGGCATTCTCGGCATTCGCAACGAACTGAAGCGGCAGTTGCTGGCAGAGCCGCCGTCGGTGTTCGTCGGCGTGGATGCGCCCGATTTCAATTTCGGGCTCGAGCATCCGTTGCGCGAGGCCGGGATCCCAACCGTTCACTTCGTGTGTCCGTCCATCTGGGCGTGGCGCGGCGGCCGCATCAAGAAGATCGCCAAGGCGGTCGACCACATGCTGTGCGTGTTCCCGTTCGAGACGGCGCTGCTGGAAAAAGCCGGTGTCGCGGCCTCGTACGTGGGCCATCCGCTCGCTGACGAAATTCCGCTCGTGCCGGACACGCTGGGCGCACGCCGGGCACTGGGTCTTGCGGAAGACGGCCCGATCATCGCGGTCCTGCCGGGTAGCCGGCGCTCGGAGATCGATTTGATCGGCCCGACGTTCTTCGCCGCGATGGAGATGATGCAGCATCAGGAGCCGAGTCTGCGCTTCGTGATGCCGGCGGCCACGCCGGCGCTGCGCGAAATGCTGCGGCCGCTGGTCGATTCGCACCCCGGCCTCGCGCTGACGATTACCGACGGCCAGGCGCAACTCGCCATGACCGCGGCCGACGCGATCCTCGTGAAGAGCGGCACCGTAACGCTCGAAGCAGCGCTGCTGAAAAAGCCGATGGTGATCTCGTACAAGGTGCCCTGGCTGACCGGCCAGATCATGCGCCGCCAGGGCTATCTGCCGTATGTCGGGCTGCCGAACATCCTGGCGGGGCGCTTCGTGGTGCCGGAGATCCTGCAGCACTTCGCCACGCCCCAGGCGCTGGCCGAAGCCACGCTGAAACAGTTGCGCGACGAGACCAACCGGCGCACGCTGACGGAAATCTTCACGGAGATGCATCACGTGCTGAAGCAGAACACCGCGCAGCGTGCGGCGGAAGTCGTGGCGAGCGTCATCGAAAAGCGGAAGGGGCGGCCGTGACGCTGTCACGCGCGCCTCGCCGTAAAACCGTCGCCGGAGCGGCGGCGCAGCAGGTCGGCCTGAACTTCGAGACGCCGGATGACATCGTCTGCGGCGTCGACGAAGCAGGGCGCGGCCCGTTGGCCGGCCCGGTCGTGGCCGCGGCGGTAATTTTCGACCCGTCGAAGCCGATGATTCGCGGCCTGGACGACTCCAAAGTATTGACCGCGAAAAAGCGCGACGAACTGTACGACAAGATCGTCGACCGGGCGCTCGCTTACTGCATCGCGTCGGCAACCGTCGAAGAAATCGATTCGCTGAATATCCTGCATGCCACCATGCTCGCCATGAAGCGCGCCGTGGAGGGCCTGTCGGTCATGCCGACGCTCGTCAAGATCGACGGCAATCGCTGCCCGACGCTGAGCGTGCGTAGTGAAGCGGTGATCGGCGGCGACGCGCTCGTCAAAAGCATTTCGGCGGCGTCGATTCTTGCCAAGGTCACGCGCGACCGGATGCTGCTCGAATTGCATCAGACGCATCCCGTCTACGGCTTCAACGCGCATGCCGGTTACGGCACGCCACAGCATCTCAAAGCGCTGCGCGAGCATGGGCCTTGCGAGCATCATCGGCGTTCATTCGCACCGGTGCGTGAGGCGCATCTGCGCCTGGGCACCGGCGTGCCGCTGCCGGCGGGTGAAGTGATCGTCGTGTCCGAAGTGATGTTCGACGACGACGCCTTCGGCGAACGCGGCAGCGCTGCCTGAGCTTCGCACGAGCGCCTCATGAGCGCTGCGTGTGCCCCACTCTTTCCTCATTCTCACTGTTTTCTTCGCTGCCTGTGAAAGCCATCACCTCGCGGGACAATCCGCTCTACAAGCGCCTGAAGGCACTGGCCGGCTCGACGCATCAACAGCGCAAGAGCGGCCACGCGCTGCTCGAAGGGTTTCATCTCGCGAGCGCCTATCTCGACGTCGCCGGGCAACCGGAAATGTGCATCGTCACCGACGGCGCGCTGCGCCACGACGAAGCGCAGGCGATCGTTTCGCGCATCGAAGATCATCGTGTCGTGACGCTGCCTGATGCGATGTTCGGGCAGTTGTCAAATGTCGTGCACGGTGTGGGCATTCTGCTACTGGTTGAAAAGCTCGATACGCCGCTGCCCGAGACGGTCGCGCAAACCTGCCTCGTGCTCGACGGCGTACAGGACGCAGGCAACGTCGGCTCGATTCTGCGCAGCGCGGCGGCCGCCGGCATTCAGCAGGTGTTCTGCGCGCCGGGTACGGCGTACGCGTGGTCGTCGAAAGTCTTGCGCTCGGGCATGGGCGCGCATTTCCTGCTGCAGATTCACGAGGACGTGGAAGCGCAAACGCTGATTGAGCGCCTCGCGCTGCCGATCGTGATTACAGATTCGCACGGCGCCGAGGCGATCTACGATTGCGACCTGAGCGGACCGCTCGCGTGGGTGTTCGGCAACGAAGGCGCGGGCGTCTCGCAAATCTGGCGCGACAAGGTTTCGTTGCGGGTGACGATTCCCCAGCCGGGCGGCATGGAGTCGCTGAATGTGGCGGCCGCGGCGGCCGTGTGCGTGTTCGAGCAGTGCCGCCAGCAGCGCGGCCGTAGCTAAATCAGCAGACCTGCGCCCCCGCGCTCGTCCGCGCTCGAGGCCGTTTCAGGCCGCGAGGCTCTGATCGTGCCTATGCCGTGGCTCGACAACACGCATGTTCGCGCGCGCGTCCATGTTCAAGGCCGCCGGGCTTGCGCGACCCATGCGCACAGACTCAATAAGAAGGCCTATCCAGCTTGATTTCCTGCAGGATCGTCGTCGCGATCTCTTCGATCGACTTGTGCGTCGACGACAACCACTTGATCCCTTCACGCCGCATCATCGCTTCGGCTTCGTTGATTTCATAACGGCAATTCTCCGGCGCGGCGTACTTGCTGCCGGGCCGGCGCTCGTTGCGAATCTCCGAAAGCCGCTGCGGATCGATCGACAAACCGAACATCTTCTGCCGATGCGCCAGCAACGGCGTCGGCAATTTGCCGCGTTCGAAATCTTCCGGAATCAACGGATAGTTGGCCGCCTTCACGCCATACTGCATGGCCAGATAGAGGCTCGTCGGCGTCTTGCCGCTGCGCGACACGCCGACCAGAATCACGTCGGCGTCCGCGAGATTACGGTTCGATTGACCGTCGTCGTGAGCGAGCGAAAAGTTGATCGCCTCGATCCGGTTCTTGTACTCCTCGGTGTCGGCGTTCTGGTGGCCGCGGCCCATCGCGTGGCTCGACTTCAGTTCCAGTTCCTGTTCGAGCGGCTCGACGAAAGTCTGAAACATGTCCAGCACCAGCGCATTCGAGCCTTTGACGATCTGATTCGACGCGCTGTCCACCAGCGTGGTGAAGACGATCGGACGGCGGCCGTCCTGCACGATCGCTTCGTTGATCTTTTCGAGCGTGGCGTAGGCCTTCTCGGTCGAGTCGACAAAGGGCACGCGAACCAGGCGGAATTTCTGGTCGAACTGGGAGAGGATCGAATGCGCGAAGGTTTCGGCAGTGATCCCGGTACCGTCGGAGACGATGAATACGGTGGGCGGCATCAGTGGGGCTGGGGAACGTGAGCGGAAAAAAGCGCTCGAAAGAAACATCGCTGTGCGGACGACGCTGCCCGGTGGCTAACCGGAGATTGCAGCAGCGTCCGACCAGCGCGCCGTGGGCACCGCAACTGCGTCCGGATGGCGGCGGGGCCTCGCAAAAGCCCGCTGGCCGGTCCGGGGCGCGATTCGAGGCGCAATTCTCGTCCGACTGTCACATTTCGAGAGTCGGCACGGTAGAATAGCGGCAACCTGTTGGATAAGCAATTGCGGGCGATTGGCGGCTAACTTACCGCGAACGATCGTTCAACACCTCGCTTTTGGTCGGTATTTCTGGTCGCCAAGCGGCAGTCAACGCGAGGGATCAATCGGTAAAATCGTCCATTCGCGTGCTTCGTCGCATATCGGGCGCAAGCCGCGCTCGGCCATTTTGCAACAAGCGATTGCTTCTCCAACAGGTTGTGCAAGACGCGAGCTTACGCTCCCAATGGGCGTCTCGCGTTCGAGCCCACTTGCACAGCCGTGAATTTCTTTCACACTTAGGGGCTTGTATGACTAACGCAGTTACCGTCGCAAAGGATAAGGCGTATGTAGTTCCGTTCGAGCAGTTGCGGATGACCGACGTGGAAATCGTCGGTGGCAAGAACGCGTCGCTTGGCGAGATGATCAGTCAGCTCGCTGAAGCAGGCGTGCGCGTGCCGACCGGTTTCGCCACTACCGCGCTGGCCTTCCGCGACTTCCTGCATCACAACAATCTGACCGAACGCATCGCCAAACGTCTCGAAACGCTCGACGTCGACGACGTGAAGTCGCTCGCGGAAGCGGGCAAGGAGATCCGTCAATGGATCGTCGACGCGCCGTTCCAGCCGCAACTCGAGGCGGATATCCGCGCGGGCTTCGACACCCTGCAAAACAGCTCGCCTGAAGAGCTGTCGTTCGCCGTGCGTTCGTCGGCCACGGCGGAAGACTTGCCGGACGCATCGTTCGCGGGTCAGCAGGAAAGCTACCTCAACGTAGTCGGCATCGAAGAGGTGCTCGACCGCATGAAGCATGTGTTCGCGTCGCTGTACAACGACCGCGCTATCTCCTATCGCGTCCACAAGGGCTTCACTCACGCTGAGGTCGCGTTGTCGGCGGGTGTGCAGCGCATGGTGCGCTCGGACGTCGGCGCAGCCGGCGTGATGTTCACGCTGGACACCGAATCGGGCTTCAAGGACGCTGTCTTCATCACGTCGAGCTATGGCCTCGGCGAAACCGTGGTGCAAGGCGCGGTGAATCCGGACGAGTTCTACGTCTACAAGACCACGCTTGCGCAAGGCAAGTACCCGATCATCCGCCGCTCGATCGGCTCGAAGCTGATCAAGATGGAATTCACCAAGGCGGGCGAAGAGGGCCGCGTGAAGACCGTCGACGTGGCGCACGAGCAGCGCAACCGCTTTTCGATCACGGACGAAGACGTGATCGAACTGGCCAAATACGCCGTCATCATCGAAAAGCACTACGAGCGTCCGATGGACATCGAGTGGGGCAAGGACGGCCGCGACGGCAAGATCTTCATTCTGCAGGCGCGCCCGGAAACGGTGAAGAGCCAGGCGGCGGGCAAGGCCGAGCAGCGCTTCAAGCTGAAGGGCCAATCGAACGTGCTGGCCACCGGCCGCGCGATCGGTCAGAAGATCGGCGCGGGTCCCGTGCGCGTAATTCACGATCCGTCGGAAATGGACCGTGTGCAGCCGGGCGACGTGCTGGTCGCCGACATGACCGACCCGAACTGGGAGCCGGTCATGAAGCGCGCTTCGGCAATCGTCACGAACCGTGGCGGCCGTACCTGCCACGCGGCGATTATTGCGCGTGAACTGGGCGTGCCGGCGGTGGTTGGCTGCGGCGACGCGACCGACGTGCTGAAGGAAGGCGCGCTCGTCACCGTATCGTGCGCGGAAGGCGACGAAGGCAGAATCTACGACGGCCTGCTCGAAACCGAAATCACCGAAGTCCAGCGCGGCGAACTGCCGCCGATTCCGGTGAAGATCATGATGAACGTGGGCAATCCGCAACTGGCTTTCGACTTCTCGCAACTTCCGAACGCAGGCGTGGGTCTCGCGCGTCTCGAGTTCATCATCAACAACAACATCGGCGTTCACCCGAAGGCGATTCTCGAGTACCCGAACATCGATCAGGACCTGAAGAAGGCCGTGGAAAGCGTTGCTCGCGGTCACGCCTCGCCGCGCGCGTTCTACGTCGACAAGCTGACCGAAGGTATCGCCACGATCGCGGCGGCGTTCTATCCGAAGCCCGTGATCGTGCGTCTGTCGGACTTCAAGTCGAACGAGTACAAGAAGCTGATCGGCGGTTCGCGCTACGAGCCGGACGAAGAAAACCCGATGCTGGGTTTCCGCGGTGCATCGCGCTATATCGCGGACGACTTCGCCGAAGCGTTCCAGATGGAATGCATCGCGCTGAAGAAGGTGCGCGAAGAAATGGGCCTCGACAACGTCGAGATCATGGTGCCGTTCGTGCGTACGCTGAAGCAGGCGGAGCGCGTGGTTGGGCTGCTGGGCAAGTACGGCCTGAAGCGCGGCGAGAATGGCCTGCGCCTGATCATGATGTGCGAAGTGCCGTCGAACGCGATTCTGGCCGAAGAATTCCTGCAATTCTTCGACGGCTTCTCGATTGGCTCGAACGACCTGACGCAACTCACGCTCGGCCTCGATCGTGACTCCGGCATGGAACTGCTGGCGGTGGATTTCGATGAACGCGATCCGGCGGTCAAGTTCCTGTTGAAGCGCGCGATCGACACGTGTCTGCGCCTGGACAAGTACGTCGGTATTTGCGGCCAGGGCCCGTCGGATCATCCGGACTTTGCGCAATGGCTGACCGATGAAGGCATCAAGTCGATCTCGCTGAACCCTGACACGATCGTCGAGACGTGGCAGCAACTGGCCAAGTCGGCAAAGCAGTAAGGCGAACGGCATGCCGCTTCCTAAGCGGCATGCATAACGTGCGATGCGGTAGGTCAAGCGCGCGTCGAATGCACGTGAAACCATGCTGTATCGCCCGTTGAACGCGCTCGCTTCGTGCTATAAACACCCCGGTAGATCCGGGGTGTTTTGCTTTGTGGAGGTCGACGTGGCGCCAGGTGGATTGTTCTGGTGGATCGGGGCGGGTGTGCTGGTCGTGCTGGAGTTGCTCAGCGGCACCTTCTATCTGCTGATGATCGCATTGGGCTGCGTCGCGGCCGCCATTGCGCACCTCGCGGGCGCCGCAGCCGACGTGCAGTTCGCGGTCGCGGCCGTGGTGGCGCTGGCGGCGGTGCTGCTGCTCAGGCGTTCGCGGTTCGGCCGCAGAACGCGCAAGGAGGCGTCGCGCAACCCGGACGTCAATCTCGACATCGGTCAAACGCTCACCGTGCCGGCGTGGCACGCACGGCGGGCACGCGTCGATTATCGCGGCGCGGCATGGGACGTCGAACTGGCCGCGGGCGAGCCGGAAGACGCGCCGCTCTACGAAATCACGGAGTTGCGCGGCAGTTGCCTCGTCGTCGTGGCGGCGCGTCATTCAAACACCCGGGCCACCACGGCCTGAGCACCAACGCGTCATACGCGCATCACACACAACTATTCGAACTACGGACCGGAGGGCAGTAATGGATTCGACCATTGTCGGGGCGGTGCTTCTGATCATCGTGATCGTACTGGCGGCGCAGACTATCAAGATCGTGCCGCAGCAGCATGCGTGGGTGCTGGAGCGGCTCGGCCGCTATCACCGTACGCTGACGCCGGGCTTGAGCTTCGCGTTTCCGTTCGTCGACCGGATCGCCTATAAGCACATCCTCAAGGAAATTCCGCTGGAAGTGCCGAGCCAGGTCTGTATCACGCGCGATAACACGCAGTTGCAGGTGGATGGCGTGCTGTACTTTCAGGTCACCGATCCCATGAAGGCGTCGTACGGGTCGAGCAACTTCGTGTTCGCGATCACGCAGCTGTCGCAAACCACGCTGCGCTCGGTGATCGGCAAGCTCGAACTCGACAAGACTTTCGAGGAACGCGACTTCATCAACCACAGCATCGTGTCGTCGCTCGATCAAGCTGCGACGAACTGGGGTGTGAAGGTGCTGCGCTACGAAATCAAGGATCTGACGCCGCCCAAGGAAATTCTCCACGCGATGCAGGCGCAAATCACTGCCGAGCGCGAGAAGCGCGCGCTGATTGCGGCATCGGAAGGGCGTAAGCAGGAGCAGATCAATATCGCGTCCGGCGGCCGCGAAGCGGCGATCCAGAAGTCCGAAGGCGAGCGGCAGGCGGCGATCAATCAGGCGCAAGGTCAGGCGTCGGCGATTCTGGCCGTGGCCGAAGCCAACTCGCAGGCGATTCAGAAGATCGCGGCGGCCATTCAATCGAACGGCGGGATGGAAGCGGTGAACCTCAAGGTAGCCGAGCAATATGTGAACGCGTTCGGCAATCTGGCGAAGCAGGGCACCACGCTGATCGTGCCCGGCAATCTCGCGGACATGAGTTCGATGATCGCGTCGGCGCTGACGATTGTGAATAAAGGGAAGGGCGTAACCGAGGTGCGTTGAACTGGCCGGCTGCGCTTAACGTGCCGGCAGTGGGGAACCGATGGGCCAGACGCAATGTCGTGAATGTCCTGACCATGCTCGTGTGCGTCGAGCGCGTGACTGCGCAGGCTGTACCGAAAGCACCGAAAGCGTTGCCCGACGCGTTTGCCGGCCTGCAAAAAGAAAAGGCCCGCGGACTATGCGGGCCATTTGCCTTTCAGCGCTTGTGAGGCGCGTTTCCTTGCCACCCGCGAGCCAGTCGCAGCGAATGTTGGCAGACGAAACGCGGCAAAACAGCGCACCGCCTGCCATCAACCGTCGATCAAACCAGACCTGCCATCAAGTCGGCGAGCGCATCAGCCGCGCCTTTTCACGCTCCCAATCGCGCTTTTTCTCGGTCTCGCGCTTGTCGTGCTGCTTCTTACCCTTGGCAAGACCGATCTCGCATTTGACGCGGCCGCCCTTGTAGTGAAAATTCAACGGCACGAGCGTGTAGCCGCGCTGCTCGACCTTGCCGATCAGTTTGCTGATCTCTTCGCTGTGCAACAGCAGCTTGCGCGTGCGTACCGGATCGGGATTGATGTGGGTCGAGGCTTCGGGCAGCGGGCTGATGTGCGTGCCGATCAGGAACAGTTCGTTATTCTTGATAACGACGTACCCTTCCTTGATCTGGCCGCGCCCGGCGCGCAGCGCCTTGACCTCCCATCCTTCGAGCACGAGCCCTGCTTCATAGCGTTCTTCGACCGAGTAGTCGTAGAAGGCTTTTCTGTTGTCGATAATGCTCATGAATGGAAAGTGCCCAACTCGTTTAAAATCACGATTTTAGCAAAGCGGGGCAAGGAAAGCCCGCTGCGCTCGTCCACCCTTGCCACGCGCTGTTCAATTTATGGCAGATGTCCAGAAAACCGTGTTGATCCGCCATTCGGCGGAACAGATGTTCGACCTCGTCACCGACGTCGCCGATTACCCCAACTTCCTGCCGTGGTGCGGGGGAGTCGAAATCCGCCGCCGGGACGAAACCGGCATGGAGGCGAAGATCGATATCAACTTCAAGGGCATCAAGCAGCATTTCGCCACGCGTAACAGCATGGAGCGGCCCACGCGCATCGATATGGAGTTCGCGGACGGCCCGTTTCGCAAGTTCACGGGCTTCTGGCGTTTTACGCCATTGCGCGCCGATGCCTGCAAGATCGAATTCGCGTTGCACTACGAATTCACCAATATCATTCTCGAGAAAATCATTGGCCCGGTGTTCAACCACATCGCCAATACCTTCGTCGAATCGTTCGTGAAGCGCGCCGATCAGCGCTACGGTAAGGCATGAGCGGGCGCTTGTCGATTGAAGTCTGCTACGCGTCGCCGAGCGAGCAGGCATTGATTGCCGTTGAGCTGCCCGCGGGCGCCACGCTGCAGCAGGCGCTGGACGCGAGCGGCATTTTGCGGCGGTTCCCGCAGATCGATCTGGGCACGCAGAAAGTGGGCGTGTTCGGCAAGCTCAAGCCGCTCGACGCGGTGCTGGCCGACCATGACCGGGTGGAGATTTACCGGCCGCTGCTGGTCGATCCCAAGGTGTCGCGTCAGCGGCGCGTTGAAAAGACCCGCAAGGCGGGCTCGATCGAAGGGCGTCGCTGGCAGAACAAGGATTCGCGGTAAGCAGATCTCGCATAGGCGGAGACGGGCGAGGACGCCCTGCGCCTCAAGGCGCCGACGCCTGCGGCTTGTCCTTGATCCCGGCAACCCCGGACGTATCGTCGTCCGCATGCTGGCGCACCGACCAGCACACGCCGGCCACCAGCAGCAGAATCGCCGCCAGTTCGAGCGGGCGCGGCAATCGCTGGTCATAAATGAACGCGTAAAGCAGCGCAAAAAGCGTCTCGAACACGATCATCTGACCCGAGAGCGTCAGCGGCAGCCGTTTCGATGCGGCATTCCACAGCCCGTTGCCGAGCCACGATGCGCCGATCGCGAGCCCCAGATTGAGCATCCAGAAGGTGTGCCAGCGTCCGTCGGCCAGTTCGCCATGCGGGCCGCCCGCCGGCAGCACGGCGATGACGAGCCACAGCGCGGCGCCGAGCGCGCCCGTCACCACGCCCCACAAGACTGACCACTCGTTGCCGCTGAAATGCGTCTGGCGCTGCAGAAAGCGGGCGTTTTCGACCGCGAACCACGTCCAGCATCCCAATGCGCCGACCGCGCAGGCCAGCCCGATCAGCTTGGTGATGACGCTGACCGGCGTGCTGTCCGCCACCGTAAACACATCGATGTTGATGCAGGCGATGCCCGCCATCACCATCGCGAGCGGCCAGGCGAGGCGCGCGAGCGGCACGGCGCCGTGATCGCGCCGGCCCAGCAGCGTCACCGTGACGGGCAGCACGCCGACGATCAGCGACGCCGGCGCGATGCCGATCAGGTGCACGGCCGCCGTCAGCAGCAGGTAATAGAGGAGGTTGCCGGCCAGGGCCAGCTTCACCAGCGCGCCGAGATCCTCGCGGGTCAGGCGTTTGGCGAGCGAGCGCGCCATGGGCAGTGCGGCCGCCACGGAGACGATGCCGTACATCGTGTAGCGGCCCGCGCTCAGAAGCAGCGGCGAAAAGTCCGGCAGCACGCGCGGCACCAGAAAAACCATGCCCCATAAGGCCCCGGCCATTACTCCATACGCCACACCGCGCTGCATCGACTGCCCCTGCAAAAAAACTGAACTGGTCGGCAGAATAGCCGGTCGGCGGCCCGGGCGTCTTGTTCGATCCTGCAATTCGAGCCCGCGGCACCCCATTGCGCCCGAACGCGCAAACGAAACCCGATCGAACCCGAGGCGAACAGCCAAGCGAAATCCAGGGGCCCGATGGCGTGAAAAAAATCGCCCGAATTCGCTAAGCTGCTGTTCGTGCAGTGAAAACCAGGGAGGTATCGCGTATAATTCGCTTTTGCGCCTATAGGATTTGCCATGCGTCTGATCCAAACAGCACTCACGTTCGATGACGTGCTCCTCGTCCCGGCTTTCTCCGACGTTCTGCCGCGCGACACCAGCCTCAAGACCCGGCTGACCCGCAACATTTCCCTGAATATGCCGCTCGTGTCCGCCGCCATGGACACCGTCACCGAAGCACGCCTCGCCATTGCGATGGCGCAAATGGGTGGCGTGGGCATCATCCACAAGAATCTCACCGCAGCCGAGCAGGCGCGTGAAGTGGCCAAGGTCAAGCGTTTCGAATCGGGCGTGGTGCGCGATCCGATCACGGTGCCGCCGCAAATGAAAGTGCGCGACGTGATCGCATTGTCGCAGCAGCATGGCATTTCGGGCTTCCCGGTCGTCGAAGGCGCGCAACTCATCGGTATCGTGACGAACCGCGACCTGCGTTTCGAAGAGCGTCTGGACGAGCCGGTGCGCAACATCATGACGCCGCGCGAGCGCCTCGTCACCGTCAAGGAAGGCACGCCGCTCGCCGAAGCCAAGGCGCTGATGCACAGCCATCGCCTCGAGCGCGTGCTGGTCATCAACGACGCATTCGAACTGCGCGGCCTGATGACCGTCAAGGACATCACCAAGCAGACCGAACACCCGGACGCGTGTAAAGACGAACACGGCAAGCTGCGCGCGGGCGCGGCGGTCGGCGTCGGCGCAGATAACGAAGAGCGCGTCGAACTGCTGGTGCAGGCGGGCGTCGACGTGATCGTCGTCGATACCGCGCACGGCCACAGCCAGGGCGTGCTCGAGCGCGTCAAGTGGGTCAAGCAGAACTTCCCGCACGTCGAGGTGATCGGCGGCAACATCGCCACCGCGGCGGCCGCCAAGGCGCTCGTCGAATACGGCGCGGACGGCGTGAAGGTCGGTATCGGCCCGGGCTCGATCTGCACGACGCGGATCGTCGCCGGCGTGGGCGTGCCGCAGGTCACCGCGATCTCCAACGTGTCCGAGGCGCTGAAGGGCACGGGCGTGCCGGTCATCGCCGACGGCGGCGTGCGCTTCTCGGGCGACGTCAGCAAGGCGCTGGCGGCCGGCGCGAATGCCGTGATGATGGGCAGCATGTTCGCCGGCACCGAAGAAGCGCCGGGCGACGTGTTCCTGTATCAGGGCCGCCAGTACAAGTCTTACCGTGGCATGGGCTCGGTCGGCGCGATGAAGGACGGCGCCGCGGACCGCTACTTCCAGGACAACTCCGCGAACATCGACAAGCTGGTGCCGGAAGGTATCGAAGGCCGCGTCGCCTACAAGGGCTCGGTCAACGCGATTCTGTTCCAGCTGATCGGCGGCGTGCGCGCCAGCATGGGCTACTGTGGCTGCCGCACCATCACCGAGATGAACGACAAGGCCGAGTTCGTGCAGATCACGGGCGCGGGCCTGCGCGAGTCGCATGTGCATGACGTGCAAATCACCAAGGAAGCGCCCAACTACCACGTGGACTAAACGCCAATGAAGCCATTGCTGCGCGCTGTACTCATCCTCGATGCCTTGTTGCTGCTTGCGTTTGGCCTGCTATTTCTCCTGACGCCGTGGACTTCGCTGTACAACGCGCTGCTTCTGGTGCAAACCCAGCCGGCTCTGGTCGGCCAGGGGTTTGGCGTGGCGCTGATCGGGCTGGCATGGCTGGCCTTTCACGCGTCGATCGACGGCGCGCTTACCACCACCGTCGCCAAGGTGGTCGGCCACGTGAACTGGTTGACCGGCGTGCTGATGCTGATCTGGCTGCTCGGTCTGCATACGCCGGCGCTGACCGGTTTCGGGCAGATCGTCGCGGTGTTGACCGGTGTGGTGCTGCTGGTAATCGGTCTGGGCGGCGTGCGTCTGGCGGGCGCGGTGCGGCGGCGTGAAAGAGTGCGGCTCGCTGAAGTCGCCGCTGCCGAGCGCGCCGAGAAGCAGGCTGCCAAAGACGCCGCGAAAGACGCGGCCAACCGGCGCGAGCCGGGCCGCGTCACGGCGGGCTTTCCGGTCTATCACGCCGAACCGGTCGTGGAGCCTGTCGTGCCGGTTACGCGGCCTGTCAGTGCCACGAGTCCGGTTGCAGGGGCACCGCTTCATCCGGTCGTCGACGAAGCCGGTCTGACGCCCTCCGAACGCGCAGCGCGGGCTGAAGCCGCCGCCGCGCGCGACGAAGCCCGCAATGGCGCCGCTGACGCGCCTGGCGCGCCCCGGCCGCCGTTTCATGGCTGACGCGCCGCGCGCCACGCCATCCGCTGAAGCACCCGGATTTCGTTTGCGTGCGCCGTGGGCAAGCACCTGCGGCGCGGCCCGCGCCAACCCGCTGCATCGTTACGTTTCATGCTCGATCGTTCCCACGTGGACCGTTTTGAATTCAACGCCGCGCATCGCGCGCGGCATTCCGTATCCGCTCACTTTTGACTCCGTCCGCTGCCATGCATGACAAGATCCTGATCCTCGACTTCGGTTCGCAAGTCACCCAACTGATTGCACGTCGCGTTCGCGAAGCCAACGTGTATTCGGAAATTCATCCCTACGACGTCGATGCGTCGTTCATTCGCGACTTCGCGCCGAAGGGCGTGATCCTGTCCGGCGGCCCGAGCTCGGTCACCGAAACGGATACGCCGCGCGTGCCGCAAGCCGTGTTCGAACTCGGCGTGCCGGTGCTCGGCATCTGCTACGGCATGCAGGCCATGGCCGAGCAGCTGGGCGGCAAGGTCGATATCGGCCACCTGCGTGAGTTCGGTTATGCCGAAGTGCGCGCGCGCAATCACACGAGCCTGCTCGAAGGCATCAGCGACTTCACCACGCCGGAAGGTCACGGCATGCTGAAGGTGTGGATGAGCCACGGCGACAAGGTGCTGGAAATGCCGCCGGGCTTCGCGCTGATGGCGTCGACGGAATCGTGTCCGATTGCGGCCATGGCCGACGAAAAGCGCCATTTCTACGGCCTGCAGTGGCATCCGGAAGTCACGCACACCGTGCAGGGTCGCGCCATGCTCGAACGCTTCGTGCTGCAGATTTGCGGCGCGCGGCCCGACTGGGAAATGGGCAACTATATCGACGAAGCCGTCGCGAAGATTCGCGAGCAGGTCGGTAACGAGCACGTGATTCTGGGGCTCTCGGGCGGCGTGGATTCGTCGGTGGCCGCGGCGCTGCTGCATCGCGCGATCGGCGATCAGCTGACCTGCGTGTTCGTCGATCACGGCCTGTTGCGTTTGAACGAAGCCGAACAGGTGATGGCGACCTTCGCCGACCACCTGGGCGTGAAGGTGATTCATGTGGACGCCAGCGATGTGTTCCTGCGCAAGCTGGCCGGTGTGACCGATCCGGAGGCGAAGCGCAAGATCATCGGCGCGGAATTCGTCGAAGTCTTCCAGGCTGAAGCCGGACGGCTGACCGATGCGAAGTGGCTGGCGCAGGGCACGATCTATCCGGACGTGATCGAATCGGCCGGCAAGGGCAAGAAGGGCGCGCAGACCATCAAGAGCCACCACAACGTGGGCGGCCTGCCTGAGACGCTGAATCTGAAGCTGCTCGAACCGCTGCGCGAACTGTTCAAGGACGAAGTGCGCGAACTCGGCGTCAAGCTCGGTTTGCCGCCGGCCATGGTGTATCGCCATCCGTTCCCGGGCCCGGGCCTGGGCGTGCGGATTCTCGGCGAAGTGAAGCGCGATTTCGCGGACCTGCTGCGCCGCGCGGACGCGATTTTCATCGAGACGCTGCGTACTTTCATCGACAAGGAAACCGGCAAGTCCTGGTACGATCTGACGAGCCAGGCGTTCGCGGTGTTTCTGCCGGTGAAGAGCGTCGGCGTGATGGGCGACGGGCGAACTTACGAGTACGTCGTTGCGCTGCGTGCCGTGCAGACGCTGGACTTCATGACCGCGCATTGGGCGCATCTGCCGCATGAACTGCTGGGGCATGTGTCGAACCGGATCATCAACGAAGTGCGCGGGATTAACCGGGTGGTGTATGACATCTCGGGGAAGCCGCCGGCGACGATTGAGTGGGAATAATTTAGACTGCTCCCAAGTCGTTCCGGGAGGTCCGGTTTTCTATGTTTTTCCTTTTAGAAACATGGGGTTATTGTCCGGTGTGGTCCGCTGTGATCCGGGCGATGCCAGACGGAAATGTCGGTATCGGTGACGGTACCCGACATTTCTTCCTCGGACGGCCTTGTCCGATACCGTCAAATCAGTCTGACGGTATCGGTTGACGGTATACGTTCGAGGAGTCCCTATGCTCACAGACATGCAGTTGCGAGCGCTAAAGCCGGCTCAGAAGATTTACAAGGTTGCCGATCAGCGTGGACTATATGCGGCAGTGACGCCTTCAGGCGCAGTGAGCTTCCGATACGACTACCGGGTGAACGGTCGCCGGGAAACGCTGGTTATCGGCCGGTACGATCCATCACTTTCCGCGCGGAAGCCACGCAAGCCAGACGAACTCGGATTTGGAATGGCTATTAGCCTCCCGGAAGCCCGGCTTCTACGCGACCATGTGTACGGCACAATCCAACGCGGCGAAAGCCCGTCACGTGCGAAAGTCGAGAAAAGGGTCGAGGCGATCGAGGCGCTGACGTTTGGTAAGTGGGCGGAGAAATACTTTGTGGAGACCACTCTTGCCGACTCCACACGAGCAATGCGCAAATCGGTGTACGAGCGGAATCTCGCGTCGGAATTTGGCCGGCTGAAGTTGGAAGAAATCACGCCCGCACGATTGATGGCGCGCTGTGAGAAGATCAAAGAGAGGGGCGCTGCGGCCCCTGCCGTGCAGTCGCGCGACATCGTTCTGCAGGTTTACCGTTTCGTGCAGGCGCGGGGACTAAAGGTAGACAATCCTGCGGAGGCCATCCGCCCGTCTGCGATCGCCAGCTTCAAGCCGCGAGATCGGACACTGTCGCCTGCCGAAATCCATGTGCTTTTCAGTGCACTGGAACAGACGCCGACGATGCCTACGCTGCGCCTCGCTATCAGATTCATGCTGCTCACGCTGGTGCGCAAGTCCGAGTTCATTCTGGCGATGTGGGGTGAGATAGATTTCGACGCCGCAGTCTGGACAATTCCGAAGGAACGGATGAAGGCCGGTCGCCCCCACATTGTCTATCTGAGCCAACAGGCTCTGGACATTCTGGTCGCATTCAAGACGTGCTTCGGAGCGAGTTCGTACGTGCATCCTGGCCGCTATGAGACGGCCTCCCCAATAAGTATGGCGACTCTGAACCGCGTTATTGACAGCGCGGTCAAGCTGATACGCGACGGCGGGACAGATTTTGATCCTTTCACAGTACATGATCTGCGTCGGACGGCCAGCACGCTGTTGCACGAAGCAGGGTTCAACACCGACTGGATCGAGAAATGCCTCGCTCACGAACAGCGCGGCGTGCGCGCGGTCTACAACAAGGCGGAGTATGCAGAGCAGAGGAGGGCGATGCTCCAGGCGTGGGCAGATATGCTGGACGGCTGGATTGCTACGAATCCAAAGGCGAGCGTCCTAGTGCTGGCACAGACAGCCAAGACTCGTGAGTAGATCGCTTGAGCTCGAACTGTTGATTTTCACCGAGTCTTAACCCACCGTTTTCATCTAAGGAAAGTCTGCAAAAGTCCTGGCGTTGAAGTCTGGTTGGCCTATCCTGGGAGAACGCGAGTTAAAGGAGTTCGTCGATGACACAGCTCGGTCTTGGTCTGGATCTTTCAACGAAACGTACGCGCAAGCGGGAATTTCTCGATGAGATGAGGCGCGTTGTGCCATGGTCAAGGTTGATTGCGTTGATCGAACCGCACTATCCGAGGGGCAAGACTGGAAGGCCACCATTTCCGGTTGCGACGATGCTGCAGATCCACTTCATGCAGCAGTGGTTTGGTCTGTCAGACCCTGCGATGGAAGAGGCGCTTTATGACGTGCCGCTGTATCGCGAGTTTGCGGGGCTGAACGAAGGTATGACGCGTTTGCCGGACGAGAGCACGATTCTGCGGTTCCGGCACCTTCTCGAAACGCACGGCCTGGCCGCGCAGATGCTCACGCTGGTCAATGAGATCCTGACCGAGAAAGGCTTGATGTTGAAGGCAGGGTCGGCGGTCGACGCGACCTTGATTTCCGCACCCAGTTCGACGAAGAACGGCTCCGGTACACGGGACCCGGAGATGCACCAGACGAAGAAGGGAAATCAATGGTACTTCGGGATGAAAGCCCACATCGGCGTGGACGCGGAGTCGGGTCTGGTCCACACCGTCATTGGTACGGCGGCCAACGTCCACGACATCATTGCGGCCGAAGCGCTGTTGCACGGCCAGGAAAAGGATGTGTACGCTGACGCCGGATATCAGGGTATTGAGAAGCGCTGTCAGGCGAACCCGGTACGCTGGCATGTAGCGATGCGACCAGGCAAGCGTCGACAACTGGACCTGAACAATCGTCTGGACGCGATATACAACCAGATTGAGCGTCTGAAGGCTGGCGTGCGCGCCAAGGTTGAACATCCGTTCCGCGTGCTCAAGCAGCAGTTTGGCTATACGAAGACGCGGTACCGGGGATTGTTGAAGAACACCGCGCAGATCACGACACTGTTTGCGCTGGGCAACCTCTGGATGGCACGCAAGGCATTACGCAAGGCGTGAAACGCTCGGAGGTAAAGGCCGTGAGTCTCGGCAAACGGAGGTCGTCATACCTGAAAAGCCAGACGAACAACCTGCCAGCAGACGCTTACGGCTGATACGCCCCAAGTGTCAAAAAATCAGCGCTCTGAAAACGAGTTGTGCAGACCTTCCCTAAATCTGACCCACCCCGAGACAGGGAGCTGCGGACGAAAACTTGGACTACCTGGAGGTAGTTCATGTACTCGTACGAAGACCGCATGCGAGCGGTCCGGCTTTATTTGAAGTTGGGTAAGCGCGTCGGGGCGACCATCCGACAGCTGGGTTATCCGACCAAGAATTCTCTGAAATCGTGGCATCTCGAATACGAGCGATGTCATGATTTGCGGACCGGCTATGTTCGTTCCAGGCCGGTATATTCGGCCGAACGGAAGAAGGTGGCCGTCGATCATTACTTAGGCCAGGGCCGTTGTGCTGCTGCAACCTTGAGGGCGTTGGGATATCCCAGTCGCGGGACGCTCGCCGCCTGGATCGAAGAACTGCATCCCGAAATCGGAAAACGCATTGTCGGCAGAGCAACTGGCAGCATTCCGAAATCGCCGGCGGTGAAGCAGGCGGCAGTCATCGAACTGTGCACCAGAGAGGAAAGCGCGCGCCTGCTTGCGCAGAAAGCAGGCGTGAGCAGGCCGACGCTTTACAATTGGAAGAACCAGCTACTCGGTCGTGAAGCCCCAGCATCCATGAAACGCCAGAAGAAGCCAGCGCCTGACAGTGAGCGTGCGAAACTGGAACAGCAGGTCGAATCGCTTCGACGCGACGTCCGGCAACTGCAGCTCGAGCACGACATCCTGAAGAAGGCGAACGAACTGATAAAAAAAGGAATGGGCATCGTCCCGCAACTCCTGAGCAACCGGGAGAAGACGATGCTGGTTGATGCCCTGAAAAACACCTACACGTTGTCAGAGCTTTTAGCCGTATTGGGGCTAGCTCGCAGTTCCTACTTCTATCATCGTGCGCGTCTGCTCGTGGCCGACAAGTATGCTGGCGCTCGCCGAGTCATCGCAGACATCTTTGAAGTCAATCACCGGTGTTATGGCTATCGCCGGATACGCGCTGCACTGGGCAGGCAGAAGGTCGTTATCCCGGAGAAAGTGGTGCGACGTTTGATGAGGCAGGATGGGCTGACCGCTGCCACAGCAAGACGACGTCGCTACCGCTCCTACGGCGGAGAAATAAGCCCTGCGCCGGAGAACATCATCAATCGTGACTTCCGCGCAGGAGCCCCGAACGAGAAGTGGCTCACCGACATTACCGAATTCCAGATCCCGGCCGGCAAGGTGTATCTGTCTCCGTTGATCGACTGCTTCGATGGACTGGTGGTGAGCTGGACAATCGGCACGCGACCGGATGCCGAACTTGTAAATACCATGCTTGATGAGGGCATCAAGACGGTAGCCAACAGTAATAAACGGCCTGTGGTCCACTCTGATCGCGGGGCGCACTATCGCTGGCCTGGATGGCTCGCACGCATACGTGATGCCAAACTAGTTCGCTCGATGTCACGCAAAGGATGCTCACCCGATAACGCGGCCTGCGAAGGCTTCTTCGGGCGGCTCAAAACGGAGTGGTTCCATTCCCGTGATTGGCGGACTACGACCGTCGAGCAATTCATTGAGGTACTTGACTCCTACATACGCTGGTATAACGCGAAGCGGATCAAGGTCTCGCTAGGCGCTCTCAGCCCGCTCGAATACCGGGAGAGCCTGGGAATCGCAGCATAAACCAGTCCAAGTATTTAGCCGCACCCCCCTTAGTCTCAGGATTCCCCACAACTTTTTGTGTGGCAGGAGTGAATGATCGCTTGTAAACGGTCGGCGTCGATGTTAACTTTGGCCCATTCTGTTCGCGACGGCAGTTGGAATTGGTCGACGGAAACGATACTGACGACTGGGCGAGTGCCGAATTCAGCGAGGCGAATCTGGGGGACGCGCGCCTTGCACAACGTCTTGTTGCGTTGGCTCGCCGCCTCGCGCACAGTCCGCAGGGTTCGTTTCCCCAGTCACTCAAGCCAGCCGAACTGAAGGCCGCCTACCGCTTCTTCGATAATGAGCAGGTGGACACAAACGGGATCCTTGCGCCTCATATTGCACAAACGCTCGATCGCATGAGGCAGGTGCCGGTCGTGCTGGCAATTCAGGACACAACGGAGTTCAACCTGTCGCATCTGCCCGCGACTGAAGGCCTGGGTCGCGGCACCGGCAACAATGAGCAAGGCTTCATGATGCACAGCCTGCTGGCGGTCACGCCCGAGGGCTTGCCGCTAGGGGTGCTGGGCATGAAGACCTGGGTGCGCCCCCAAGAGGTGTTCGGCAAGAGGGCCCCTGCGGTTACGCGCCCGATCGAACAGAAGGAAAGTAACAAATGGCTTGAAGGAATCGACCATCTCGCGGCACTCAAGGTACGTTGTACGCAGACGCGGTTTGTCTGTGTTGGAGACCGCGAGAGCGACCTGTACGAGCTATTTGTCGCCGAACGCCCCGACGGGGTGGACTGGTTGATCCGCGCAGTACACAACCGCGTGGCGCGTCACCCGCAAGGCTACCTTTGGGAGGCTGTTCTAGCCACCCTGCCTCTTGGCGACACTGAACTGCGGGTGCCAGCCAGGGGCACACTTCCTCAGCGCACAGCACGGCTGACTTTGCGTTGTGCGAGCGTGCGACTACACTCTCCAAGAGCGCGCGCCAGCCGCCGAAGCCTGCCTGAGATTGACGTCTTTGCGATTCACGCCATTGAAGATAACCCCCCGGATGGCGTCGAACCGCTTGAATGGATGCTGCTGAGTTCGGTGCCCACGACCTCGCTTGATGAAGTTCTCGAACGGCTGGCCTGGTACGCGCGGCGCTGGACCATCGAGACGTGGCATCGCGTGCTCAAAAGCGGCTGCCGTATCGAGGCGCGCCAGTTCGGCACGCTCGACCGGTTCGTGAGAGCGACAGCTCTGTTTGCCGTCATCGCGTGGCACATCCTGTATGCAACACTGCTCGCGCGAACTGATACGCAGCTATGCTGCGAAGTACTGCTGCAACCCGTTGAATGGCAGGCGCTCTATTGCCACACCCACCGAACGACGCAACTGCCAGAGCGGGTTCCAACGCTGCAGCAAACCATCGTGTGGATAGGCATGCTCGGCGGCTATCTGAATCGTAAGCATGACCGACCACCAGGACCGACCGTCATATGGCGCGGATTTCTCGTCCTGCACGAAATTACGAAGATGTATCAGCTCTTCAAGCAAAGCGGATAGCGCGGCCTCTCAACTTTGTGGGTAAACCTGAGCCCTTAGTGGGTCAATTCTGCGTGAACATCAACACCTTCAGGAACCTCGTCGGCCACGCCCGTGTTCGACACCGCTACGTGTGCGCAGCAACCTTCCTGGCAAAGCGCACCTTCTGCCATTTCTTTTGCAACTTCCTCGCTCGTCAGCCCGTAGTCACGGATCGTAGTTGCTTTTACACCGAGGAATCGGACTTTGCCCGAAGGGGAGTAGCTGATGAACCCCATATCCAGACAGGAGCCGCTGCCGGGCACCCTTGCGAGATACGACGCAATTTGACCTGCCGTGCAGGATTCAGCAGTCGCGAGTCTGAGGCCACGCGACGACAGGAACGATACGGCTGATTCCGGAATTTTCATCGTGCCCCCGACCATTGTCTCCACACGCGTCTTGGCGCAATTTGCGGACCACCTACCAAAGCAAAGGCAGCAGACTTTCTTTGATTCTGTGGCTGCCAGGCATAGCGCATGCGCCAACGATAGACAGGGTTCGGCGAGGGGAAGCAGGATCAGGCGGTGGATCACTCGGCGCCCCATGCATGCGCTTCACGAGATTCGCCTCTCTCGCACATTATTGCCGGTTCTACGGAAGCTGCTTATGCGTAGCTTGCGGGCATGGGAACAAGGAGAAAGCCGATAAGGTCTTCGGTCATACCACCGCCGGACTTTTCGGCTACTCGCATCTGACCGGCGGCTATCCCGGCGGCCAGGCGGAATATGTTCGTGTTCCGATGGCGGACACGACGCATGTCAGGATTCCGGAGGGACTCACCGACGAGCAGGTCCTTTTTCTCGGTGACATTTTTCCGACCGGTTGGCAGGCAGCGGTAAACTGCGACATCCAGCCTGACGACACCGTTGCCATCTGGGGCGCGGGACCGGTCGGGCAGATGGCGATTCGTAGCGCGATTCTGCTGGGTGCAAAGCAGGTGGTCGTGATCGACCGTGTGCCTGAGCGACTCGCCATGGCGCAAGCGAGCGGGGCAGTCACGATCAACTTCGATCAGGAAAGCGTCCTTGATCGCCTCAAGGACCTCACGCAGGGAAAAGGTCCGGAAAAATGCATCGACGCGGTCGGCATGGAATCGCATGCTACGCGCTCGTTCGACGCCGTGTACGACAGGGTCAAGCAGGCGGTGATGCTGGAGACAGATCGCCCGCATGTGCTGCGTGAAATGATTTACGTGTGCCGCCCAGCAGGCACGCTCTCGGTGCCGGGCGTGTATGGCGGACTGATCGACAAGATCCCGTTCGGCGCGTCGATGAACAAGGGGCTGACCTGGAAGATGGGGCAGACCCACGTCAACCGATGGACCGATGATCTGCTCAAACGCATACAGGACGGACAGATCGATCCTTCGTTTGTCATCACCCACACAGTGTCGCTGGAAGAGGGGCCGGGCATGTACAGGACGTTCCGCGACAAGGAGGACGGTTGCATCAAGGTGGTACTCAAACCGTAGCGCGAGCGGACAGCAGGCGCGATCGAGGGGCGATGTAATGCGACCGGAACCCGCGCGCTGAACGAGACGATTGAATTGAATCGACGAAATAGCGATTCAAGTTCAAAGCAAAAGTCCACGCATTGCAGGAATACCGCTTGCAGCGCCATCCGTCATGCAACGGACGCACCGCGCGCGACGCTTACGCAGCGTGCCGGGCACGAAGGTGTCGGCGTGGTCGAAAAGATCGGTGAGCACGTGCGCGATTTGAAAGCCGGCGACCGCGTCGTCATTCCGTCGACAGTGGCATGCGGCTATCGCTGTGGCGATTTGCAACGCGTTCAAGATCGCGTCCGGGGTCGAACATCCGCGCCAGATTTACGGGCTGCCTAACGGTGACATCCTTGTGGGGGTCGGGCGCGCATGCGCCTGTCGTGACCGGCTTCGTGCAATGGCGCAACGCCCGTACCTGTGCGAGGCATGCCCTATGCTCACTTAACGGGCGACGCCGTGCGCACGTTCCTTACTTACCAAGGCAGGCCTGCGGCTATAACGAACAGGAGCTAATGCCATGAACCGCAGACTGAATTACGCCGCCGCCGTCCTTTGTATTGCCGCCATGGCGGCAGCCGGAGCAGGCTGCAAACGTGCAGGTAACGAGAGCGGTAAGGTTTCTTCAATGGATGCCGCCAGCAGCGGCGTGATAAGCAACTCCGCGGCGTCGAACGGCACGGATAGTAGCGACGCCGCGAAACGTGCGAACGCTTCCGCCGGTTCGGCGGCAAACAGCGTTGACCCTGCCGGCAGCGAGGCGACGGTGAATCAGTCGCCGAACGCGCAGCCCTCCAGTTCGCAATAGCGCTGCGCCGGCTCTGTGCTTCAGGTTGCCAGGTGGCGCGCGGCGTCCAGGTGCCGCTCGCTTGACCGCCGGGTGGGCGCAGCGCCGAATGAAGAGCGCCACGATTTCGCGAGTCGGAACGCTCGCCGGCAAAGTCGCAATCTTTCGAGGGGTGAACCATCCACACGCCGCAATTTCATTGCTGGCGCGGGCTGGCACATCCGGCGCCAAATTCGGCGAGAAAAACATAATGCCGTTTGGCGAGCCCGCCGAACTGAAACAGATAGTCGAGACTCAGCGGGCTAATCGACGTCTCTTCCACCAATTCCCGACGGCACGCTTCGGCCGGGGTCTCGGACACGGTTCGCTTGCCGCCGGGCAATGACCACCTGGTCACTCGTGAGGAGTGCTCCCGAGCGACGAGTAGTATGCGCCCGTCACGAATGCATATGGCGGTCGATCTGTCTTCCATGGCTTCTCGTATTTGGGTCCGCTGTACATGAATGGCCACGTAGTTCCATAGCGAGCCAGGACTTCTCTGTCCGCCGGTCGCGCGATGCAGTCGGCAGGCGGCTGGATGCGAAAAAAATGCCCACCTCGCTGGGTGGGCGGCGCGCATGCGAACCACGCAAATCCGGTGCGGTAGAACCTGCGCACCGTCCCCAACTTTTAAGCTCGTTTCGAAAGTCCCGCCTGCCAGGCCGAGTTGCCGCGCCAGGCAATCAGTGATTCAAAGCAGACCGAACGACTTGCGATTAACTGCCTGTCCGCAACCGCTGTTCCCGGCACCCGCCAAATGTCTGATTGGATTCGGAACGCTACGACTGAAGACCGGAAATACCGGTTGCATGAGCGGATACGTACTGTCCCATCTGCAAAGCAGGCCGAATCATATGTAAACCGATCCCACTATCGTGAACTGGTTGTCGGTGTCGGACATGTATCAACTCCCCGTCTCGGCGGGTGGCTGCTGTGGGCGTCGCGAAGCGACGCACGCATCACACCGGCAATCGAGCAACGGGTATTCCTGGCGTAAACCAGCGCGCCGTCGGCCACTTCCTAGAGTTCGCCGCGCGCAGCGAGTTCGACGATACGGTCGGCGGTCCGGCAGGCTATGGCCTGGATGGTCAGCGAAGGATTCACGCCGCCCACGGTCGGAAACACTGAACCGTCGCAGACCCACAAGTTCGGGATATCCCAACTGCGGCAGTCGGCGTTGACCACGCTCGTCGACGGATGCGCGCCCATGCGCGCCGTGCCGTTGAGGTGGCACGTGTCATCGGTTTCGCGCCAGATGTCGATGCCGCCAGCTGCCGCGAGCGCCTGTTCCATGAAGTTCAGCGAGTGCGTGATCAGCCGCTTGTCGTTGTCGCACATCGAATACGTCACGCGCGCGACGGGCAGACCGTACTGGTCTTTCTCATCGGCGAGCGTTACGCAGTTGCGTTCCTGCGGCAACATCTCGCCGACTATCTTCAGACCGGCCTGATGGTTATACTTTTGCATCTCGCGGGTCAGTGCATCGCCCCACAAACCGCGCCCGTTCTGCACGCTCGCCCAGGCAACGGGCAGCGGCCCCTGGCTCATATACGAGTAACCGCCGAAGAAGTCTTTACCCGTGTCCTTGTAGTTCCAGTGTTCGGTAATGGCGAGCGAAGGCGGTCCCTTGTACCAGCGGATTTCTTCGTCGAAGGTGCCGTAGACGGCCTGATTCGACTGCGCCATCAGGTTCTTGCCGACAAGCCCCGAGCTATTCGCGAGACCGTCCGGATAGCGTCCATTCGCCGACATCAGCAACAGGCGCGGTGTTTCGATCGCGTAGCCCGCCACCACCACGTTTTTCGCGCGCTGGAATTGCCAGCGTCCTTCGCGCAGATATTCGACGCCGGTAACCAGGCCCGCGTCGTTGGTGGCAATGCGGCCCACGATTGCCAGATCGCGTATCTCGGCGCCGGCGTTCACCGCGCGTGGAATCCACGTGACGAGCGCGCTTTGCTTGGCATTGGTCGCGCATCCCGACGTGCAGAATCCGCGATAGACGCAGGGATGGGCCTTCCCACGCGGCGCGGATAGTGTTGCGAGCGGCGTCGCGGTCCAGTCGATACCCAGCGCCTCCGCGCCGCGCGCGAGCACGAGCGCCGCGGCATTCAGTTCGTGCTCGCGATAAGGGTAGCGCGGGCGCTTCGGGCCCCACGGATAGTTGACCGGCCCGGAAATCTTCAATGCGTCTTCCACCTGCGCGTAATAGCGCCACATCTCGTGCCAGTCGAGCGGCCAGTCGGCGCCATAACCGAGCACGCTGCGCGACTTGAACCACTCCGGTCGAAAGCGCAGCGACACCATTGCAAAGTGCACCGTGCTGCCGCCAACCGCTTTGCCGCTGTTGTTATTGCCGAGCTTGAGCGGGTTTTCGCCGTCGCAGATGCGCTCGTCGGTCCAGTAGAGCTTGGACTGGTGGTGTTCGTCAGAGGCGAATTCTTCGAGTGGGCGCCACCACGCGCCGGCATCGAATGCGACGACGCTAAAGCCCTGTTCCGCCAGCCGGCAGGCGAGCGCGCCGCCGCCCGCGCCGGTGCCGACAATCGCGAAATCGACTTCCTCGCCGTTCGGATATTCGCGCATGGGTATCCAGCCGCCGCGCTCGAACACATCGGGAGCGCGCCCGTTCGTGCCACGTGGATGATGTTGCGCTTCATCGAGCACGCTGGTTCTCCTTACGGGCTTTGTCCGTGTCGCCGGGTTTGGCCTCGGCGGCCTCCCACGGGTCGCGGCGGTCGTAGTAAAGGCGCACGTAGCCCCGCGGATTCGCCGGCCCGCCAAAGCCCATTTCGCTCCACGCGTGGGGGTGTGCGTAGTACATGCCGCAGATATCGTGCAGCAGACGTTCGGCGAAGAACACGGCGGCGGGCATGCCGTTCCACGCGTCGCCGGTCAGCTCGCCGCGTTGCATCGAGTCGAGCAGTGCGTGCTGACCCGGCTTGTCGAGGCTGCCGAACGGCAGACCGTGACGCGCGCGGCTTTCCACATCGAGCGCGGCAAGGCCCGTGCGCCACGCCTGCTGCAGCGGCGGCAGACGTGCGTCGCGATACCCGTCGCCGGTATTTTGCGCGAGCTTTGCATCGAGCAGCTGCGCAAGCGGCACCACCGGCTGCGCATTCGCCTGCGGCACGATGCACGCGCACACGGCGCACACCGCCAGCCATTCGACGGCGTTAAAGAAATGCGGCTCGGCGGGCGTGGCGAGCCGCTGCGCGATCACTGCGCGAGTGGCCTCGTCCCACGACGGCGTGTCGCGTTTGTCGAGCACGTCGTAGCCCGGATAGCGGGTGGCTCTCTTCGCGTGCCTGGTATCGTTCATGTTTCGCTCTCCCTCAAACGCAAAGCGGCGAGACCGGCCAGTGCCAAGGCCGAGAAGCTGGGTGGCGCGGGCAACGGCGGTCCGCTGAAGATGTTCTGGCTCCAGTTGCGCCAGCCGCCTTGCCGGCGCGCGATGCCGCGCGCGTGAAAGCCCGCGCCGACGAAACCGAGCGCCGTGGTAGCGCGCAACCAGAAGCGTGTGAACCAGCGCTCGCGCGGCACGGCGAGCGCGGCCTGGGCAAGCAGCACGGCGGCGAGTGGCGGCACCGAGACGGGTGCATACATTGCGCGATGCTGGAACGCGCCGCGAAAATGCAGCAGCGCGGCCTCACCCGCTGTGCCGATCAACCCCGCGCTGACCATCAGACCAAGCGCGCGCCCGGCCTGCATGCCGAACAATTGCGGATCGTGCGTCGGCTCGTCGCGCAGTTGTTCCGCCACCGCGCCCAGCGCGCCGGAGAGCAACAGCGCCATTGGCGCACCTAGCGGCGCGGCATGAAAGAGGTTGTTCCAGCTCCAGCCGCCGGGCCGCTTCGTCACGTTGTAAAGATGAAAACCGGTACCTGCTATGCCTGCGGCGGCGGCCGCCAGATAGATGGCATGACGCACCTGATGAGTCTGCTGCCGGTGATCGCGGCCGCCATGCAGACCGGCCAGCAAGGACAGCGTGCCGGAGACGAGCGGCGTGAACATCGCCGGATTGTCGAACGATCCGCGATAGTGCTCCATGGCGCTGTCGGCGAGCACCGAGAGCGCGAGCAGCGCGGAACTGTGATTGAAACGCTGAGCAGCGGCGATATGCGCTCGAACACGCGGTGTCCGCAGCGCGGGCGATCGGACGGGTCTCGCGAACGCGTCCCTGATTGCACCGATCTCCTGCGTGCCAGCCGTTTCGTGCTTCGCCGGACGCAACGCCAGCGCCGCCACGGCGGTCACGCCGGCGACCGCGTACAGCAGGCCCGGAAGTCGTTGAGAGGTCATGCGTCGTTCCCCGCTATTTGATCTGGTACGAGGTTGCATCGCGGAGTTTGAACTCGAGGCCGCAACCGGGGCGCGTCAGGTCCGGCGCGATCGCACCGTTCGCCGCGCGCGGTGCGCCGTCGAACAGCAGCGATTCGATCCGCACGTGATCGTGAAACCACTCCTGATGACGCAGACGCGGCACCGCGCACGCAACGTGCAGATGCAGCGCAGGCGCGCAGTGCGCCGACAGCGGCACATGAAACGCGTCGCAAAGCGCCGCAGCCTGCATGAAGCCGGTGATCCCGCCGCAACGGCTCACGTCGGCCTGCAGGACATCCACGGCTTGCGAGCTGAGCAGATGCCGGAAATCGTCGAGCGTGTAGCCGTATTCGCCGGCGGCGATCTCCATGCCGGGCGGCGCGTGTTCGCGCACGAAGCGCAGACCAGATCGGTCGTCCGAGGAAACCGGTTCTTCGAACCATTGCACCTGCTGGTCGATACAGCGCCGCGCCCAAAGCAAAGCGGTTTGCGGCGTGAACGCGCCGTTGGCGTCGACGAACAGGCCGGCATCGCCGATCGCCGCGCGCGCTGTTTGCACGCGCGCGGGGTCTTTATCCGGCTCGCTGCCGATCTTGATCTTCACCCAGCGGCAGCCGTCGCGCTCCACCCAGCCGCCTAGCTGCTCGCGTATCTGCTTATCGCTGTAGGTCGTGAAGCCGCCGCTGCCGTATATCGGCACCGACTCGCGCGCGGCGCCGAGCAGGCGCACGAGCGGCACGTCGAGCAGTTTCGCCTTGAGGTCCCACAGTGCGCAGTCCACCGCAGAGATAGCCGTGGCGGCGAGACCCGAGCGGCCGAGGTTGCGCACCTGGCGCTGCATGCGGTCCCAGATCGCGCGGATGTCCCACGCGTCGCGCTGCAAGATGCATTCGCCGAGCGTGTCGCAAATCAGGCCGGTCACACTTTTATCGCTATACGTATAGCCGATTCCGCTTTGGCCGGCCGCATCCACTTCCACGACGACAAGTGTGGTCGCGTTCCATTCGAACGTGCCGTCGGCTTCCGGCGCATCGGTCGGAATACGGTAAGCATGCGCGCGCACGGCGGTAATCGGCGCATGCAGCGCGCCCGTCTGCGGTGGGGCGCGCCTGGTCATTTGCCGTGATGACCGGGCAACACGGCGCCGAGCACCTGCTTCGCCGTTTCCACGATCACGTTGCCTTCGTTCGGATCGCCCTTCATCAGCGTCGAGGCAAATGCCTTGGCCTGCCCGAGCGTGATATGCGGTGGCAACGGTGCGATGTTTGGATCGGCCTTGACTTCGATCACGACGGGGCGGTCCGAGGCCAGCGCCTGGTCCCATGCGGCGCCCATCTGTTCTTCGTTGTCGACGTAGATGCCTTTCAGGCCGATTAACTCCGCGAACTTGTGATACGGCACCGACGGAATATCCTGCGACGCCTCGTATTTCGGGTCGCCTTCCATGACACGCTGCTCCCAGGTGACCTGATTGAGATCGCAGTTGTTCAGCACCATGCAGATCCAGCGTGGATCGGCCCAGTCTTTCCAGTACTTCGATACGGTGATCAGCTCCGCCATGTTGTTCATCTGCATCGCGCCGTCGCCGACCAGCGCGATCACCGGACGCTCGGAAAACGCAAATTTGGCGGCAATAGCATATGGAACGGCCGCACCCATCGATGCGAGTCCACCCGACAGCGAGCACATCATGCCGCGCTGCACCTTGAGGTCGCGCGCGTACCAGTTCGCGCAGGAACCCGAATCGCTCGTGACAATGGCGTTCGCGGGAATGCGTTTGGACAGTTCCCAAACGGTGCGCTGCGGATTGACTGCGTCTTTGCCCGCCACGTGTGCGCGCTTATCGAGCGTTTTCCACCAGTCGGCGGTCCAGCCTTCAATCTTCTTACGCCACGTGCGATCCTTCTTTTCTTCGAGCAGCGGCAGCAGCGCGCGGAGCGTTTCCGCACTGTCGCCGACGAGATTCACTTCCATCGGATAGCGCAGGCTCAGCATGTCGGCCTTCACATCGATCTGCACGCCCCGCGCTTCGCCTTCTTTTGGCAAGAACTCCGAGTAGGGGAAACCCGAGCCGATCATCAGCAGTGTGTCGCATTCCATCATGAGGTCGTAACTCGGCTTGGTGCCGAGCAGACCGATCGAGCCGGTGACCCACGGCAGATCGTCGGGCAGCACGGCCTTGCCGAGCAACGCCTTGGCGACACCCGCTCCGAGTTTTTCGGCGACGGCGATGACTTCGTCCGTGGCATGAAGCGCGCCCGCTCCGACGAGTATCGCCACCTTCTTGCCAGCGTTGAGCACGTTCGCGGCTTGCTGTAGATCGTCCGGGAAAGGCACGATGCGCGGCGCGCGATAGCCAACGCCCGAATGAAGCGTGCCGTGTTTGCGCGCGGGCGCTTCATAAGGGGCGTCCTGCAAGTCGTTAGGCAGGATCATCGCTGTTACTTTGCGTTCCGAAAGCGCGGTGCGCACGGCGCGGTCCACGATATGACGCACCTGCGCGGGCACCGAAGCCTGTTCGACGAATGCGCCGGCGACGTCCTTGAACAACGAAAGCAGGTCGAGTTCCTGCTGATAGTGACCGCCCAGCGCAGCCCGTGCCTGCTGGCCCGCAATGGCGAGCACCGGCATATGATCCATTCGTGCGTCATAAAGTCCGGTAATCAGATGCGACGCACCTGGACCTGAGGTGGCAATGCACACGCCCAGCTCGCCAGTGAATTTTGCATGCGCGGATGCCATGAAGGCTGCCATTTCTTCATGGCGGACCTGAATGAATTCGATGGGCTGCGTCGGATTGCCTGACTTCGATTTTTTCGCCTCTGATTGTGCGCGGTTGAGTGCGCCGAATACGCCGTTGATGCCGTCGCCGGGATAGCCATAAATGCGGCGGACGCCCCACGCATGCAATCGTTCAATGATGAAATCGCCGACAGTTTGTGCCATGGACTGCTCCTGAAAAAGTCCTCTTTGCAGTGTCCAGCCGCAAACGCCGTACCGCTGTCTTTCAGTCGGTAATGCTGAACTGCTCCTCGCTCTCCTCCTATAAGCCAGCGTTATCAACGTGAGCGAGACGCGAACGGATAGCCGAGCGAGGTCCGCTTATTGCTGACGCCTCGGAAGTGGAGCAGGTCTTCAACGCGTGTGGAGTTGCTCGCACGCTGAACCGATGGAGATAACGGCATGAGCAAGGTCGCGGTCATTACCGGCGCTAGCGCGGGCGTCGGGCGAGCCGCTGTCGAGGAATTTGCGCGGCATGGATACGATGTGGGGCTCCTCGCGCGCGACGCCGCCCGTCTGGAACGCGCCGCCGCCGAACTGCAAACGGCCTATGGCGTGCGTGCGCTCGACATTCCCACTGACGTGGCCGATTCGGCAGCAGTGGCGTCTGCGGCTGCCCGCGTCGAACAGGAACTCGGACCGATCGACGTGTGGGTCAACGTTGCGATGGCGACGGTCTTTGCACCGGTGTCGGCGCTCACCGCGCGAGAGTTCGAACGCGGCACACAGGTCACGTATCTGGGCCAGGTGCATGGCACGATGGCGGCGCTCGCGCGCATGCGCATTCGAAATCGCGGCACCATTGTGAATGTCGGCTCCGCGCTCGGTTACCGATCCGTGCCGCTCCAGTCCATTTACTGCGGTGCGAAATTCGCCGTGCGTGGCTTTACCGACGCGTTGCGCTCCGAAATCATCCACGACCGGCTGAACGTTCATCTGACCATGGTCGATTTGCCCGCCGTCAATACGCCGCAATTCGACTGGGCGCTCAACAAGATGGGACGAAAAGCCCAGCCCGTTGCGCCGATTTTCCAGCCGGAAGTGGCGGCGCGCGCGATCTTCTTCGCGGCGACGCATCGCCGCAGGCAAGTCTGGGTAGGGTTCTCCACGGTCAAGGCGATTCTTGCGAACCGGATTGCGCCGGGATGGATCGACAAATATCTGGCGAAGGCAGGCTACGACGGCTAGCTTACCGATGAGCTGTTGGAACCGGATACGCCGGGCAATCTGTTCGATCCGATACCGGGCGCTTACGGCGCACATGGCCGCTTCGACAGTCAGTCGAGAGCAACCAGTTGGGAAATGCTGACGAGTCGGCATCGCAACGCCTTCTGGGCGCTGGCCGGCATCGGTGTCGTGAGTGGCCTGAGTTTCCTGGCGAGCAGAAAGAGAAGAACATGAAACCTTTGCAAGGCGGGAAATGTGAGCCGGCCGATTGAAGATTATGCACTGCTGGGCGATGGCGACACAGCCGCATTGCTGAGCAGGGACGGCACTATCGACTGGCTCTGCTGGCCGCGGTTTGACGGCGACGCCTGCTTTGCCTCCCTGCTCGGCAAGGAAGAACACGGGCAATGGTCTCTCGCGCCGGCTCAGGCGCCCGGCGCGGTGCTGGCGCGCAGTCGTCGGTATCAGGACGACACGCTTGTCATGGAAACCGACTTGTGCACGGCGAGCGGCGAAGTGCGAATCATCGATTTCATGCCTGTAAATAAGGCGTTTTCTTCGATCGTACGCATCGTCGTTGGGCTGAGTGGGAGCGTGGCCATGCGCAGTTGCGTGCGCTTGCGCTTCGACTACGGCGCGCTTGCGCCGTGGCTCGAAATGTCCGGCGACGATGTCATCGCCAAGGTCGGGCCCGATCTGGTGGTTTTGCGCGCGCCCGTAAAGCTTCGCATAGAAGGAGAGTCGGTCGAGGCGCGATTCAACGTAACGGCAGAGCAGCGCATAGCGTTCGTCATGAGCTACGGGCAATCGCACGAGCCGCTTCCAGCATCGATCGACGCGGAAGCGGCGCTCACTTCGACGCAACGTTTCTGGCGCGACTGGATCGGCCGCTTCGACGACGGCAAGACGCACTGGCCGCGTCAGGTTCGCCGCTCGCTGATCACGTTGAAGGCGCTGATTCATCGGCACAGCGGTGCGCTCGTTGCCGCGCCGACCACCTCGTTGCCCGAAGCGCCCGGCGGCGAGATGAACTGGGACTACCGTTACTGCTGGCTGCGCGATGCGAGTTTCACGATGACCGCGTTGCTCAACGCCGGCTATCACGAAGAGGCGCAGGACTGGCGGGACTGGCTGTTACGCGCGATTGCGGGCTCGCCGGACAAAATGCGGATCATGTATCGGGTGGATGGCGGACGCCGTTTGCCGGAACGGAGCGTGAACTCGTTGCCCGGTTACCGTTTCGCCACGCCGGTGCGTATCGGCAATGCCGCTTCCAGCCAGCATCAGCTAGACGTGTACGGCGAGGTAATCGAGTGTCTCGATCTGGCTAGTCGCGGCGGGCTTGCACCGTGTGAGCAGGAATTCGTCGTGGAGTACAAGCTGATCGAGCACGTCGAATCGATCTGGCAGAACGCGGGCTCGGGCATGTGGGAGTCGCGCACAAAACCACGCCATTACACGTATTCGAAGGTGCTGGCATGGGTCGCCCTCGACCGCTTTGTCAAACGCCACGAAACGCGAGGCATGGTGAGCACGGCCATGGTGGAACGGATCAGCGCATTGCGCGACACCGTGCACGAGGAAATCTGCCGCGAGGCATGGAACGCGGGCCTGGGCACCTTCACCCAGCACTATGGAACCCATGCAATCGATGCAAGCATATTGCTGCTGCCGCTGGTCGGCTTTCTTCCCGTCGACGACCCGCGCATGGCGTCCACTATCGCCACCATCGAGCGCGAGTTGAGCGAGGGTGGCCTGATTCGCCGTAAGAAGCCCGTGACGGACGGACCGAACGAGGGCGTGTTCCTCGCATGCTCGTGCTGGATGGCGGAGTGCATGCAATTGCAAGGCCGCCAGCAGGATGCGCGGGCGCAGTTCGAACGGGTACTCGCTGTTGCCAACGACCTCGGCCTGCTCGCGGAAGAGTACGACGTACCGGGCCGCCACCTCGCAGGCAACTTCCCGCAGGCGCTCAGCCACCTTGCTCTCGTCAACGCGGCTCTTGCACTCAGTGGTCCGACGCTAAGGCGTGGCGATTACTAGCGTGTCCGAGTAAGGGCGCGGCGCCGGCTTCGATACGCGCGCGGAAATAGCGTGCGGTCAGCGCGAGGCCGTCGTCCAGCGACGTGCGTGGCTGCCAGCCGAGCAACTCGCGGGCACGTGTGATATCAGGCTGTCGATGCGACGGGTCGTCGGCGGGAAGAGGCCGCATTTCGAGCGGCGAATTTGAAGCAGTGATCGCCACGATGCGCTGCGCGATCTCGCGCATGCTGACTTCATGAGGATTGCCGAGGTTCACGGGTGCGTCGAGATCCTCTTCCGTGTTCATCAAGCGGATAAAGGCGTCGATCATGTCGTCCACGTAACAGAAAGAGCGCGTCTGCGAGCCGTCGCCGTAAAGCGTGATCGGTTCGCCCCGCAAGGCTTGCATCATGAAATTGGAGATCACGCGGCCATCGGCCGGATGCGTGCGTGGTCCGTACGTGTTGAAAATGCGCGCGATGCGGACCGACAGACCATGCTGGCGCCTGTAGTCCATGAACAGCGTCTCCGCACAACGTTTGCCTTCGTCGTAGCAGGAGCGCGGGCCGATCGGGTTAACATGACCCCAGTAGCCTTCGGGCTGTGGGTGCACGCGTGCATCGCCGTAGACTTCGCTCGTCGATGCCTGGAAGATTTTCGCCTTCACGCGTTTGGCGAGGCCGAGCAGATTGATCGCGCCGTGTACGCTGGTCTTCGTGGTCTGCACCGGATCGTGCTGGTAGTGAATCGGCGAAGCAGGGCACGCGAGGTTATAAATCTCATCGACTTCCACATAGAGCGGGAACGTCACGTCGTGGCGCATCAATTCGAAATTGGCGCAGTCGAGCAGATGCGCGATATTGTCCTTCGTTCCAGTGTAGAAGTTGTCGACGCACAGCACATCGTGGCCTTGCGTCACGAGCCGTTCACACAAATGCGAGCCGAGAAATCCGGCGCCACCGGTAACCAGAATCCGCTTGCGGGTCAATTCTTTCATAATGCGTGGTCCTTGCTTGAAGTGCGGTGGACGGCGAATCAAGCGGTTACCTGTAAGAGCGTGTCGTGCCAGTCCTGCGCGAAACGGTCGATATGAAAGCGCTCCAGTGCGGTGCGCCGCGCGCCTTCGCCAAGCCGCCGTGCTTCGGCGGGATTGCGCAGCAGCGAGGTCATGATATCCACCAGCGCGTCGACGTCGGTGTGAATAAAGCCGTTTTCGCCATTGCGTATCACCGTGGCGAGTTCGGTGGTGGCGAGACCGATAATGGGCATGCCGATCGTCATCGCCTCCACGATGGCAAGGCCAAGACTGGTCCAGCGAATCGGATTAAAGAAAAAACGGTAGCGCGCGCTGAATGCCGCCAGATCGAGATTGCCGATCTCGCCGATTCCACCCAGCCGCTCTGCGTCCATGCCCACGAGATCGAGCGGGACACGCGTACGCGCCTCGGTGAAAACGTCCGCGCCGAGCCGGCGCCCGCGCTGGGCGAGATGATTGACCACGACAATGCCGCGTTCGAGTTCGCCGTTGTAACGCACGTTATGGGGAACGACGACACCGTGCTCGATAACACGCGTGGGCGTAACGCCCGAGTCCCACATGAGCCGGTTGAAGTGCGTGACGTGAACCAGCAAAGTGTGAGGATCCTCGACCCAGTGCATTTGCTGGAAAGGGATCTCCTGCGGTGGATCGTGCTCGATATAGACGCGCGGCAGGCGCTGCTGCGCCGGGCTCAACAACTGCTCCCTGTCGGTTTCCCAATGGCTTTTGTGCTGATACAGCACCACGTCGAACTGCGCGTTGGCCACTTCGTCGGCACTGATCTCATGCACGTTGTCGTCCCACGGCAGTACGCCGACTTTGCCCGCGTAACCGGGCGGATTACCTGGCTTCGTTACGACATAAAAGTCGTGCGGCGTCTGGGTCAGGTAGTAAAGGTAGTTGCCGTGGACGTGCCACGTCAGAACGCGTAGCCGACGGCAGTTACGCGGCATGATGAATTTCCTCTGTGAGTCCGCCGTCTCCGTGCAACGCGTTGGGCGCACCCGGTTCGGCGCCCGGCGCGAGCGCGAGTTGGACGCGCGCGGTTTGCACGACCTGTTCGACGCTGATGTTCAAAGCGCACGGATGACCGTACGGGCATTCGCGAAACATGCAGGGGCGGCATGGCGGATAGTCGGCGAGTACGCGGTGCTGCGCGTGATCCGACGGCGCCCAGCGGCGCGTGTCGCTGCCCGACGCAATCACTACCGAAGCCGTCTTGCGCGCCGCGGCGATGTGGGAAATGCCGGTGTCGTTGCATACCACGAGGCGCGCCTGCGCGACCAGCGCCGCCAGTCCGCCGAGCGAGGTGGCGCCCGCCAGATGCAACGCCGGCGAAGTCATCGCGCCCAGCACCGCACTGGTCAGCGGCGCCTCGGCGGCCGTTCCGGTGATGGCGATCTGCCAGCCGTCGGCGGCTAGGTTGTCGGCGACGGCGGCGAAGCGTTCCGCCGGCCAGCGGCGCGAGGGCAACTGCGCGCCGGGGTGAACCAGCACGAGGCGCGTTGGTTCCACGCCGTGTGTCGCGGCGAGCGTGGCATATTCGTCGCGGTCCCGGTGGTTCAACGGAAACGCCAGCCGGCGCTCGCTTCCTGGCGCGCCCAGGGCTTCCATTAGCGCGAGATAGTGTTCGACTTCGGGCAGGTCGTCGGGCCAGCCGATGAAACTTCCGGACCGTTCCACTTCATCGGGTTGCACGAAGCCTGCTTGAGCCGTCGCGCCAAATTCGCGCAGCAGGTCGTTGGCGACACCGCCGCTGCCATGCAACTGAATCGCGAGGTCGAATCGCCGGGCGCGCATCTGTGCGAAAAAGTCCGGCAGACCGGCGTCTGTCTCCGGCTGTTCCGGAAAGCCCATTGCGCCAGGAAACACGATCAGTTCATCGACGAGCTCCACATAGCGCTCGACGAACGTTTGTGCCCATGGCAAGCCGATCAGCGCAATATGTGCGTGCGGCACCGCGCGGCGTAAGGCGCGCAACGCGGGGACGGCGCAAAGCATGTCACCGAGTTGCAGTGCGCGAAACACGACGATGCGGCGCGGCGCGAGCGCGCCCAGAAACGTGGGTGGATTCATGGAAAGAACACTTTGAAGCGGCAGGCGCCATAGAGCCGCCAGTAGATCGACAAGAACGGGATCGGAATCGACGTCCACGCCATTTCGAGAATGTGCCGCCAATTTCGATCGCGTCCGCGCAAACGCATTGCGCAGAAGTAACCGGTCAACCCAAGCCATACGATCAGCGCGACGAGCGCGACAGCATCGCGGCCCGTTAGCACGGCAACGTATGCAGTTAACACCGCGCAGAGGATTGCGTAGTACAACAGCGGCGGCGTCGCGCGAATGCGCGTTCTGAATAGCTGCGGATGCTTCTTGTAAAGCAATGCGTCGAACTGACTTTTCTTTTGCTGCGAAATGCTCACGCCCCAACGTGCAGGGCGTACCGGATGCACGACCAGCGCGTTGGCCGCCTTCACGATCTCGCCGCCCGCCTGCAACAGCATGAATTGCAGGTCGGAGTCTTCACGCCACGCGGACGTGAAGCGTTCGTCAAATCCGCCGGTCAGCACGAGATACTCGCGCGCCACGAAAGCGTTCGCTGTGGCGAACTCCGCGCGTTCGAGGCCGCTGGCGTCGGCTTCGTAGTCGGTCGGCAGGTCGGGCAAGGGCACGACGATTTTTCCCGATGCGGCTGCAGCGCCGTTTCCGAGCGCCGCGATGCCTGCGGTGAGCCAGTTCGGGTCCGGCAGGGTGTCGTCGTCGGTGAAGGCAATCAACGGCGAGCGTGCCCGCCGCCATCCGGCGTTACGCGCGCCGGCCGGGCCTTGAGTGCGTGTGACCGGAACGTAGTGCACCGCGAGTCCTCGCTCGGCCTGTGTCGCGGCGAAGCGCGCGACGCAAGCGTGCGTGGCGTCGTCGGGACCGTCGTCGCAGACAAAGATTTCGTACTGGTCCGCCGGGAGATTCTGCTTGCAGAGTGCGTCGAGGCACGTTGCGAGCATGTCAGGACGACGGTACGTCGGCACGACCACAGAGACGCGCCTTGCGGCAAACTGCGCAACTTGCTCCGCGACACTAGCCGAAGCCGCTCCGCACCCACCTGGCGAGGCGGCGCGCCCGGCGCCGTATTCCACCGAACCGGCAGTGGGCGAACTCATGCGGTGGCTCCCGCTTTTTCGACGAGAAACGGCCCGATCACGAGCGCGTCCAGCGGCGAAGTCCAGAACGACTCGACGGCATCGCGTGGAGAATTCACCATTGGCTCGCCGCGTGTATTGAATGAAGTATTGACGAGAATCGGCACCCCCGTGCGCTGTCTGAACGCATCGAGCAGGTCGTAATACAGCGGATGCTGCGAGCGGTTCACGGTTTGCACGCGCGCGGTGCCGTCCACGTGACGAACTGCCGGAATGCGTTCCGCCTTATCCGCGCGCACGTCGAACACGAACAGCATGAACGGCGCAACGCGCCCGTCCACGAACCATTCGTTTGCATGCTCTTCCATGACGACTGGCGCGACTGGGCGAAAGTCTTCGCGGTCCTTGATCTCGTTAAGCCTGGCCTGCATGCGCGAATCGACCGGCGAGGCGAGAATCGAGCGCGCGCCGAGCGCGCGAGGGCCGAATTCCGTTCGGCCCTGATACCAGCCGATCACCTTGCCGTCCGCGAGCAGGCTGGCGGTGTCGCCTGCAATGTCGTTCAAGCGCCGGTATGGGATTTTCGACCATGTCAGAAACTGTTCGATTTCCGCTTCGCTATATTCGGGTCCGAGGTACGCATGATCCATTTTCCAGTGACGCGTGCGGTCGCCGCGCGCGGCGCGCTCGCGATAGTCGGTCCATAGCGCGGCGCCCAACGCGGTGCCCGCGTCACCTGCCGCGGGTTGGACCCATACTTCGTCGAACGGTCCGGCGTTGCGCAACTTGGAGTTCATTACGCAGTTCAACGCCACACCGCCGGCCATGCTGAGTTTGCTCAAACCGGTTTGCCGGTGCAGCCAGTCCGCGAGTTGCAGCACCGTTTCTTCCAGCACGCGCTGCAACGAATGCGCGATGTCGAAGTGGCGCGGCTCGAGCGTTGCTCCGCGTTCGCGCGCGGGACCGAAGCGTTCGACAAGTCGCGGCGCTTCGACCGTATACGTTCCGTCACTGCGGTAGCGGACTATCTCGCGAAATACGTCGAGATAGTCCGGCTTGCCGTAAGAGGCGAGTGCCATCACCTTGTACTCATCCGAAGAATGCAGAAAGCCAAGCCAGTCCGTTACGGCCTCATAGAGCAACCCTAGCGAATGCGGCAACTCGACTTGCCTCAGCCGTTTGTATTCGCCGCCGACGAACTGCCCCATGCTCGTCGTTACGCCTTCGCCGCGACCGTCCATGGTGAGCACGGCCGTGTCGTCGAATGGTGCGGCGAGAAAGGCGCTGGCTTCGTGCGCGAGATGGTGATCGACGAAATGCCACTTGAAGCCCTTGTCGCGGTCCACGCCCTGAAAGCGCTTCTTCAGATGATGCGGCGCGCCGTCGAGCAACTGCGCCCGGGCGTTGGCAATATAGCTGAGAAACAGGGGGTCCCATGGCGACGCCGAAGGATCGCTAAGGCGCGTGCCGGCCGGATCGAAGGGCAGTTCGATAACGGCGCCTGGCCGGCTCGGCATCCCCCCGAACAGATTCGGGTCGTACGAGTAGGCCACGTGATCGAAGTCCGCGAGCGTGATGCCGGCGGTCTTCAGGCAATAGTCGATGGCGTCGAAGGGCAGTTTCCACGTCGAGAACGGCACGGGGCGTTTGGCATGTTTGACGTGCGTGAAACGCTCATCTTCGGCGGCGGCCAATACCACGCCGTCGCGCAACAAGGCGGCCGCACTATCGTGATAGACCGCGTTGATTCCGAGTGTGTACATGATGGCTCGCAATAAAGAAGGATTTTCAAGGGGCTAGAGATTGTTCGGCGGGCGGCGTCGCGCCGACGGTTGCTGTCGGAGCTTCGGATCGGAGAGTCTCTCCGCGCGCATTCGGCACGCCGCGCAATTCGAAGGCGGCCCTCGCGACTTCGGCGGGTGCGACGCCGAGCAGACAGGCGTGATGCTGCTGCGGATACACGCTGCGATAGCACCAGCGGCATTCGACATCGCGGAACAGCACGCGGTGCGGCGTTTGCCAGGGCGTGTGCTGGGGATTGGTGAGCGCGTAGAGATCGACCACGGGCGTCTTCAATGCGGAAGCCAGATGCACCGGCCCGCTGTTGTTCGAGACCAACACGCTGGCGAGCTCGATCAATGCCGAGAGTTCGCCGAGCGTGAGCGCGCCGCTCAGATCGTGGAGAAGGGCGCGCGCGCTTGGCGCGGCCGCCTGTATCACGGCGGCGACCAGTTCCCGTTCGCTCGAACTACCGGTAATCAGGACCGGCACGCCAGCTTCGCGAGCAAGCTGGGTTGCGACTTCGCCGAAGCGTTCCGGCGGATAGCGCCTCGATGCGGCGGTTGCGCCCGGATGCAGCACGATCCAGCCGTCTTCGCACGCCACGCCGCGCGCCGTAAGTTGCGCTTCGAGGGACCGGCGATCGGCGGTGTCGACGTGAAACCGCAGGTGTGTGTCCTGTGTTTGCGCGCCCACGTGGCGCACGAGATTGAGTTGCCGCTGCACCTCATGGCGCGTGCGTTGCTGCGGTTCCGGTTCGCGCAGCCAGTCCGTCAATAGCGCGTAGGGGTTTTCGCGGCAATGCGCGAGGCGTCGCGGAATGCCGGCCATATAGCAGAGCATTGCGGCGGGCAGGGGGCTTTGACTGTAGACCGTGAAAATCACCGCGGCGTCGAAGCCGCCGCCGCGCAGTCGTTCCTGCATGCGCTGGTCGTCCATCCACGTGTGGGTGGCGTCCATCGGACGATCCACCCACGGTGCGTCGTAGACGATCACGTCGTCCACATCGTCGAGAAACGGCGCGAGCGCAATGCCACTGCGCGATGCCAGCAAGGTGATATGACGGTCTGGACCGGACTGGCGCAGTGCGTGCAGCGCGGGCGTAGTCATCAGCACATCGCCGAGATTGTCGAGACGCACGCACAGAATGCGTTTGACCGCTTCTCCCCAGCTCGTAGCCGGCGGCGTGTCGATCACGCGTGCGTGCGAAAACGTTGGCGGCGGGAGCAGCATGGGGGCGTTCATCAGGCAAACTCCCTGCGCGGTAGCGCTCGTGCATTGCGGCTGCCGTCGCGTCCACTGTCGTTTTCATTTGCACTGTTCATGCCGTACACGACGATCCGCGCGGCTTCATACAGGTCGGTTGCGCGCGCGGTCGGCACTCGGAACTCGCCGGCCAGCCATTCTGTTTCGTTGCCGTTATCGAGCAATACGGTGCGGCAGCCCGCGCGGTTGCCCGCTTCGACGTCGTGAAGAATGTCGCCGATGAACCAGCTTCGCGCGAGGTCGAGCCGATGTTCGCGCGCAGCGCGCAACAACATGCCGGGCGAGGGCTTGCGGCAATCGCATGCGATTGCATACGGTGCCACGTTGCCGTGCGGATAATGCGGACACCAGTAAACGCCGCTCAGCGCAGCGCCGTTCTCGCCGAACAGGGCATGCAATCGCGCTTCGACGCCATCCAGTGCGGTAATGCCGAATCTGCCCAACGCGACGCCCACTTGATTGCTGACGACGAACAACGCAACAGGGTGCGCAGCGAGCAGGCGTAGCGCTTCGCGCGCTCCCGCGCGAGACGCATCCGCGAAGGGTCGACGTTGTACGGCACGTCGTCCAGCAGCGTGCCGTCTTTATCGAGGAATACCGCGGGTTGCATGATGGAGGTCCCAACAAGAAGCAAAGCGATTCCAAAGGACACCGTTGCGGGCGTCGTGAAGCCAGTTCAAACAGCGCGTGTGGTCCGCATGAGCACGCACGCATGCCTACGCATAAGCGCGCACGTCTGCACTAGCGCTGCACCGCGCCCGCTACCGCCCGTTTCGGTACCGCGATCTGCTCTGCCTCGGTTCGTGCGGGTACGAGGCACGCGGCCCTGGCGTAGATTGCAGCCAGCGAATTGCCGACCCCTCTCCATGTGAACTCCGCGTGCGCGCGTGCCAGTCCCGCTTCGCCCATGCGGCGCCCGAGGCCTGGATCGCGTCGCAATTGGTCCAGACGCTCCGCGAGCGCACCGGGATCGCGTGGCGGCACGAGAAAGCCGGTCACGCCGTCCGCGACCGAATAGCGAATGCCGCCCACATTCGCACCGATCACCGGCGTGCCGCACGCCATCGCCTCGACCGGGGTAATGCCGAAGGGCTCATACCAAGGCGTGGTGACGAATACGTCGGCGGCGCTGTAGAAGTAACGCAACTGCGCGCGGCCGCGCCGTCCAACGAAGGTGGTCTGCTGCTCCACGCCGCACTCCCGCGCAATGCCGTGCAGCCGCGCGATTTCCGGCGTGGCCAGTTCGTTCGGGGCGTCCGAGTTGCCACCGACCACGTAAAGCCTCGCGGACGCGCGGAACGCCTGCTTCAGTACGCCGACGCCGCGCACCACGTTGTCGATGCCTTTGCGCTGTACGAGCCGGCCGAGTTGCAACACGACGAATTCGTCCTTGCGCCAGCCCAGCGCGTCACGTGCGGTGGCGCGGTCCACGGGCCAGAATTCGTCGGCGTCGAAGCCGCATGGCACGATCTGAATACGCGAGCGGTCGGCGCGATAGTGTTCGACCAGATCGGCTTCGTCCTGGGGACATTCGGCCACGACGATATCGGAGCGTGCCACCAGTTCGTCTTCGATGGCGAAACGCTCGTCGGGGAAGCCGTCGGCGGCGCCCTGGTGAATACGGCGCACACGGCCAAGCGCATGGAAGGTAGTCACGAGCGGAATACCGAGCGCATCTTTGACCCGCAGCGCTGCCAGGCCGGACATAAAGAAGTTGGCGTGAATGACCTGATAAGGATCGCGTTCATGGCGGAAGAAGTCGATCAGAAACGCAGCGAACTCGTCCATGACCGGCAATAATTGCTCCTTGGGCAACTGCATCGGTGGCCCGGCCGGAACATGGATCACACGCACACCGTCCATGTCGGAGACGACCGGCAACAGTGCGCGGTCGCGTCGCGTGAAGACATCCACCTGGTGTCCCATAGCGACGAGTTCTCGCGCGACGTTGGCGACGTAGATGTTCTGCCCGCCGCTATCCACACCGCCGGCGACCGCGAGAGGGGAGGCGTGTTCACTGATAAGGGCGATTTTCATGACGTTCCTTGGCGAAGAAGCGATGACGATGGGAAGAGGCAGGCGGTTGAAGCGGACGCCGCATGCGGTGTGCCACTCCCTATTTTCTTTTTCGCGTTCGCATCGGCAAGGCGTTTGCTGAAGGAGTGAGCGCTGTGGCGCGCCCCAATTCGCCAGCGAGGGAGGCGCTGTAGCGTTCCCTGATTTACAAGGCTCCATGTAACGTTGGCGGCGAGAAATAACTTCACGCCGTGAGGTATTTGCCGGTGCCGCGCAGAAAATTCTTCGGATGTACTGCACGTGTGCCGTGTTTCCTGCCGTGCGGGATCGCGGCTTGCTGCGCACCGCTCTATGCGAAGCACGCTCACTTTTTTATCTTCGTGCGAGATCCTCCGGGGTCCGCATTCCTCACACGCCGCTACGCTCTCGCTTTTGCTTCGGTAGCGCGGCACTCCCTGCCCACATCCGACTCGCCGACATCTTCCCGTTCAGAACTGACTGGCCGCATTGCTTCCGATCTATCGCGCGCGATCTGGCGCTATCGCAAGCAAACCATACTCGCGCTCGTACTGATGCTCGCGGCGAAACTATCGGTCGTTTTGATTCCGCTCGTCCTCAAGCACATCGTCGACGAACTCGGTCATCCGTCTGCGCGGGCGCTATTTCCGGTTTTCCTGGTGCTGGCCTATGCATTACTGCGCTTTCTCGGCGATGCACTTAACGAAGCACGCGACGTAGCGTTCAGCATCGTTACGCAGCGCACGGTGGCCGCGTTTACTGAACGAACATTCGCGCATCTGCACCGGATGAGCGCGAGATTTCATGCACGGCGCGAGACCGGCGCGATTGTTCGGGACGTGCAGAAAGGGGCTGACGGTATCGGTTTTCTGCTAGGTGTCGCGTTGTTCACCATCGTGCCGACCGCCTTCGAGATCTCCGCTATCGTCTCGATCATGGTGCGCGGTTACGCGCGCGAATTCACGCTGGCGATCGCAGTCACCTTCGTAAGCTATGCCGTCTATACGTTTATCTTCACGCGCAGACGCGTCACGTTCCAGCGTGCGGTGAATCGCCTGGAGGCGCAGTCGGACGGACGTCTTGTCGATAGTTTGCTCAACTACGACACCGTCAAATATTTCGCGACTGAGGAAGTCGAAACACGCCGTTTGAGCGAGATACTGGAAAAATGGTTGCATGCGAGAACGGCGAACCAGCGCGCGTTGACCGCACTGCATGTGGGGCAAAGCGCGGTTATAGCGCTCGGCGTAGCGGTCATCATGCTGCTCGCCACGCAGTACGTCGTGGCCGGCGCCATGAGTGTCGGCGATCTGATTCTGGTCAACGCATACCTGATCCAGATCTGCATGCCTTTAAATACGCTCGGGTTCGTGTTTCGCGAGACCAACGACGCGATGGTCAACATAGAGCGCATGTTCGCGATTCTCGACACACGCGGCCAGGCTGGCGAAGATATCGACGAACCGTCGGCAGGGCCGCTGATCGTCAGCGCCGGGAAGATCGAATTCGAGCACGTGGATTTCGCCTACGAACCGGCGCGGCCTATATTGCGCGACGTCGATTTTCGTGCGTATGCCGGCAAAACGCTTGCGGTGGTGGGTGGCAGCCGATCGGGCAAGTCGACCATCGTGAAGCTGCCGTTCCGGCTGTATCGACCGGAACATGGTGCGATTCGCATCGACGGTCAGGACATTGCGAAAGTGACGCAGCAAAGCCTGCGCGAAGCGATTGGTATCGTGCCGCAAGATACGGTTCTGTTCAATGAGACGATTGCCTACAACATTGTGTACGGGCGGCCGACCGCCACGCGCGCCGATGTAGTGCACGCGGCGCGCGCCGCGCAACTGGACGAATTTATCGAGCGGTTGCCGGATCATTACGACACGCACGTCGGCGAACGGGGCGTACGCCTGTCAGGCGGCGAGCGCCAGCGCATCGCGATTGCTCGCGCCATTCTGAAGAAGCCGCGCATCATCGTGTTCGACGAGGCGACCTCGGCGCTGGACACACGTTCAGAGCGCGCGATCCAGACGGAGTTGACGCGTCTCGCGCGAGGCCGGACGTCGATCGTGATTGCGCATCGGCTTTCCACCGTGGTCGACGCCGACTGGATTCTGGTCATGGAGCATGGCCGCGTGGTCGAGCAGGGCACGCATCGCGAACTGCTTGCGCGCGACGGCGTGTACGCGAAGATGTGGTCGTTGCAATGGCAGCAGGGCGAACTCGAACACGCGCAGCGAAAGATGAGCGGGGAGTCGTTGGGCCTCGCCACCTTGGCGGCCGGCGTGATCGACGGATTGCATGATGAGATCACCGCGCGGCGCGTGACTGTATCCTCCGAACTGGGCGGCAACGACCTGCGTGTGACCGGCGACCTCGGTATCCTGCAACCGGTGATCGTGGAACTATGCCGCGCCGAAATCGTGCGGGCGTTGCCCGGCGCGCGCATTGCACTACGGGCCGAACGTTACGACAACTATGTCTGGCTCAGCGTGGAAGGGGCCGCAGACAAGCCGACCGAACTCACTGAGGCGGCGGCGCAACACGTGGAGGCCACGCTTGCGAGCGCGGGCGGCGGCTTTACGTTGATGCCGCTGCACGGGCGGCTCGCGTATGTGGCCATGTTGCCGCTTCATCCCGTGGCCGATACGCGGCCGCTTGCTGCGCAGTCATTGGGCGAAGGAGGCGCGGCGCCGTTTCGCGACCTGCTCATCATGGTTGTCGACGACCAGGAAGAAGCGCGCGATGCATTGGAAGCGGTGCTGAACGCAAACGGTGCGCGCGTGCAGCTTGCGTGGTCTGGCGCGCAGGCAATCGAGTGGTTAAGTGACACGCCAATAGATGAGTGGCCGCGACTGTTGCTGTGTGATATCGTGCTTGCCGGCGAAGACGGTTACGAAGTACTGCAGCAAATCCGGGCGCTCGAGAGCGAACGTTCGAGGGTGGATACCGCAGTGATGCCGGCAATCGCGCTGACCGGCTATGCGCAGGCCGACGACCGCGTGCGCGCACTGCAAGCGGGCTTTCAATCGCATTTGACAAAGCCGGTTACGCCGGAAAGATTGATTGCGGAAATTGCGCGTCTTACTGGAAACAAGCCGCTCGACGGCTCGGCCGACTCGCGCTCGTGAGCGTCGCGACACTGCTATTGCTCACGCGTAACGGACAGGCGGGCAAGGTCGCCCGCGCAACAAAGGCCATCTGCTCATGCGGCCCCTTGCGAGACGTGAGTTCCTGGGCTTCGCCGGTGCCGCGCTGGCTACAGGCAAATTTCGTCCCGATCTCGCGTTTGAGGCTACGACAGCGGCAGTAGGTTTCCGATCATTTTCCGTGCAGACTTTGATGGTTCTCCATACGTCGGTGGTCTTCAAGGACACTGTTCCATGCCAATTAATCATTAAATAAATGACATTAATGCTCTCGTGAAATTGATGGGAGACACCGAGAATGCTTGTCAGCGCGGCATGGGCCGTAATCGAGGAGCGACAAACATGTTTGCAATTACCGGTGTGACAGGGCAGGTTGGCGGCGCGGCGGCACGCGCATTATTGGACGCGGGGCATGCCGTGCGCGCCATACTGCGCGACGAGAGCAAGGCGCAACAGTGGGCGAAGCGCGGCGCCGACGTGACGATTGCCTCGTTCGAAGACCCCGACGAAGCAGGCGCTGACGGCGGCGCGGCCGGAACGCGTCGCGGCGTTGTCGTCGATTGGCGGGCAGCGCGAGTCCGGCCTCGGCCTGATTACGCAGGTGCATATTCTCGAGGCGGCGCTTGCCGGCCTGCCGGTTCCGACGGCGATCCTGCGGCCCGCGTGGTTCATGGAAAATTCGCTATGGGATATCGCCCCGGCCCGCGACACGGGTGCGATGCCGAGCTTTCTGCAACCACTCGAGCGCGCGTATCCGATGGTCGCCACCGCGGATATCGGCCGCGTGATCGCCGGCACGCTGACGCAGTCGTGGCAGGGCCGTCGCGTGATCGAGATTGAGGGCCCGCAGCGCTACACGCAGCATGAGATCGCCGCGCTGCTCGGCGGCGTGCTGGGGCGGTCGGTGAAGGCGCAGGCGGTGCCGCGCGATCAGTGGGAAGCGTTGTTCGAGACGCAAGGCACGGCGTGGCCGGCGCCGCGTATCGAGATGATCGATGGGTTCAACTCGGGGTGGATCGATTTCGAGGACGGGGTGAATGAGCGGGTGGTGGGGGCAACCGCTTATGAGACCGTGCTGGCGGAGTTGGTGGCGCGGGTGGGGTAGATCGCGACAGGCGGGGTGGCGAGCGCCGCGCCCCGCCACGGCGGCAACACTCAAAAAATCGACTGCCCCGTATAAGTCGTCAACCACTCCAGCGCTAGCACCCCTGCGCTAGCTAAAAATAAACTGCACTGAGCCCGATGGTGGGCTTTCGTTCGGGGCACGTGTGTTTGGTAGCACAGCGGGGCAGGCGCTGAATAAATCTGAAGGGAGGAAACCGCGGAGTGCACCGATGCAGTTGAAGCGTCGATGACTATGGCGATTGATGGGTCAGGAGGGGCTGCGGTATTGCAGGACATGCGGCCGGGCGTGATGCCGGATGGGCGGTGAGGCCACGGCGAAGCGATGCAATCGCTCCATTGTGATGGTGAAGCGGTCGTGCGAGGCCCTGCGCACGAAGACAGGCGCAACCGTCCGCTCGTGGGCCGCGTTGCCGCAGAGCCGACGGTCGGGTTGCTGGTCCGGGAACAGTTGCGCTCACGTCTCGCCCCGGCGCGTGGGTGGCGCGCGAATCGGTGCGGAGCGCGCAAGGATATCGATGACGATCATCGGCGCGCCGCAGTGCCGGCAGATGAAGGCCGTCCGGGTTTCGACGGGGGATTCTTCGGGTGATGCGTTGACCTCCGCCGCGACGTGCAGCAGTGCACGCACCTTCGCGAGGCTGGCGCGGCGCACCGGGTTCGCAAGCAGTCCGTAGTGACGGATGCGATGGAAACCGCCGGGCAGCACATGCAGCAGGAAACGACGCATGAACTCGCCGGTTTCCAGGGTCATGGTCTTGTAGCGGGCACGCCCCTTCTCGCGGTAGTCCTTCCAACGGAACGTCACGCCGCGTTCATCGAACGCGAGCAGGCGCTGGCTGGAGATGGCCACACGGTGTGTATAGCGGGAGAGATACGGGAGTACCGCTTCGGGTCCCGCAAAGGGACGCTTGGCATACACGACCCATTCGCAGGCACGCAGCGGCGCAGGCCACCGGGCAAAGACAGCCGGGCCGGCGAGTCCGGCATACTCACCGAAGAACTGCAGCCGGACACACCGGTGCGCCTGCGCAAGCAGCTTCGAGGAAGCAACGGCGGAACAGGCGTGAGAGCACCCGCACCGGCAGGAAGAAGCCAGGCCGGCAGGCAATCCACCGCTCACCATCCGGCGACAGACCGCCACCGGGAACGATGCCGTGCACGTGTGGATGATGCGTGAGCGCCGAGCCCCAGGTGTGCAGCACGAGCGTGGCGCCAATCTGCGCACCGAGGTGCCGGGGATCCGCGGCGATGGTCTGCAGTGTACTGGCGGCGATGTCGAACAGCAGCCCGTAGATGACCTGCTTGTTGTACCAGGCGATTGCGCCGATCGGCGCGGGCAGCGTGAAGACGACGTGGCAATACTCGACCGGTAGCAGGTCGGCCTGGCGTGCCTCGAGCCAGCGGCGTGCGGCACTGCCCTGGCACTTCATGCAGTGCCGGTTGCGGCAGGAGTTGTACGCGACCTCGAGGTGGTCGCAGCCGGAACAGCGCAGCACATGCCCGCCCAGCGCCGCGGCGCGGCACTGTTCGATGGCCGACATGACCTTCAGCTGCCCCAGGCTCAGCGACACCGTACGTCGCCATGCCGGGCCCTGGGCGCGGAAGATGTCCGCGACCTCCAGCATGGGGTACTGCGCCGCGTTACTCGGAGGGCAGACGCTCCAGTGGACTGATGACCTCGCGCAGGAGATCGGTGGCGACCTGCACGTAAAGTGCAGTGGTCTCGAACTGCTTGTGACCCAGCAGCACCTGGATGACGCGGATGTCCACCTTCTGCTCGAGCAGGTGTGTCACGAAACTGTGACGCAGGTGTGCGGGGAGACGCGCTTGTCGATCTGCGCAACCTCGGCGGCAGCGTGAACGGCGCGGTTCAGCTGCCGCGTGCTGAGTGGGTCGACGGGATCCATTCCGGGAAACAGCCACCCGCGATCAAGCATGGTGCCCTGGGCACGGGCGACCCGCCACCACAGCCGCAGGCGTTCGAGCAGGACCGGCGAGAGCATCGCGTAGCGGTCCTTGCGGCCCTTGCCCTGCTCGACGCGCAGCGTCATGCGCTGGCTGTCAATGTCGCTTACCTTCGGCGCGACCACCTCGCTCGCGCGTAAGCCGGCGCCATAGGCGACCGACAGCGCGGTCTGGTGCTTCAGGTTGCCGGCGGCTGCGATCAGCCGCCGCACTTCATCGGGACTGAGTACGACGGGTAGTGTGCGGGGCACACGAACCGGATGCATCCGGGCCATCAGTTCAGGCTGGCCGAGCGTCACGTCGAAGAAGAACTTCAGCGCGCTGATTGCGGCGTTGAGCGAGACCGGCGAGGTACCGTGATCGACCAGATATAGCTGGTAATTCCGGAGGTCCTCGACAGTCGCAGTATCGGGTGAACGCTAAAGAAACCTGGCGAACTGGCGTACGGCACGCAGATATCCGGACTGGGTCTTGGGCGCGAACTTGCGCATGCGCATGTCATCAACCATGCGCTGGCGCAGTGGACTGGCGCTTGCCTGTGGAGAGGTCATGATTGGGCTCCTGCTGGAGAGCGAGGCGGATTGCCTCAGTCACCAACATAAGCACTGGCGCCACAGACCTCTCATTCGCCGCCAGAGGCGCAAACGGAGCCCCATACCGCGCGAGCGGTTTAGTGTACGCCCGTGATGGCGTGCTATCTGCGGGGTGTAAGTCCCCGCCGGAGTTGGCCACAGCTCCGTAGCTGAAGGTAACTGCGTCGTCGTGAGACGGGGTGGGGAGTAACCGGAAGCGAACTGTCGGTCCGTAGGTTAACGAACCTGTTTCGGCGGGGTATGGCGGCGAGCCTGCACTAAAGTGGCGAAGCCTGGAAGTAACACAGCACGCTGTCGTGGCAGATAAAGCGGTGCGGTGGCGTACCACGTGGTTGAGGACGGAACGATGGGACGGTGGCACGAAGCAAGCGGGGAGACCTGTCGGCGAGGTGAACGCTGGCAGGAGTCAGAGTCCCGATAGTACTGCACACGGCAGCGTTAAGTCGTGGAGACCTGCGTCAGAGCAAAAGGCGCACTAGGGAAGCGGGGCAGGAAAGTTGATAGCAAAAGACCGGAAGGAAGCAGAGATGAAGATCGAAGCATCGCCAGTGTCGGAAACGACTAAACAAGATGCAGACGCGCTGGGAAGCTGCGTGCAGCGGAAATTCGCGTCGGCTTCAATCTGGACGGACGCTATGTTGGCTGCTCTCCAAAACGGAGTTAAAGGAGGCAAATGGCATAGTCTGATCGACAAGGTGTTTCGCCTGGAGACGCTCGCGCTGGGATGGGCTCAGGTCGAGAAGAACGCCGGGGCGGCGGGAGTGGACCGCATGAGCGTGAAGCGATTCGCGCAAGCACGGGACCGATACCTCGCTGAACTGGCGCATGCATTGCAGGATGGTAGCTATCGCCCGCAGCCGGTGCGGCGCGTCTACATACCGAAAGGCAAAGGACGTCGCCCGCTCGGTATACCCGCTGTGAAGGACCGCGTTGTTCAAGCGGCCCTGAAGCTGGTGATCGAGCCGATCTTTGAGCATGAGTTCGAGCCAAGAAGCTACGGCTTCCGTCCGGGCTTGGGCTGCAAGGATGCGCTGCGCGAAGTGGACCGGCATGTGAAAGCGGGCTACTGCTGGGTGGTCGATGCCGACCTGCAAAGCTATTTCGACTCGATTCCGCACCTACCTCTTCTCGCGAGAGTGGCCGGGCGAATCGCGGACGGCCGGGTACTGGAACTGATCCAGTCCTTTCTCAAGCAAGACATCATGGAAGACATGACGCGGTGGACGCCGACTTCCGGCAGTCCTCAAGGGGCGGTTGTCAGCCCCCTGTTGGCAAACCTCTACCTGCACGACCTTGACGTGGAAATGCGTCAGGCGGGGCTGGTCATGGTGCGCTACGCGGATGACGCCGTGGTGTTATGCCGCACACGTGAGGAAGCGGAAGCTGCGCTCACTCGCATGCGGGCCTGGGTGGATGCGAACGGCTTGACACTGCATCCCGACAAAACCCACGTAGGGGATTGCCGGTTGGAGGGTCATGGGTTCGAATTTCTGGGCTACCGGTTCGAGGCGGGCCAACGTTGGGTGCGCAAGAAGAGCCTCATGGGGCTGCGGGACAAGATCCGCGCCCTGACCAGGCGTAACAGGGGCGATTCGATCGAGGGCATCATTGCGTCGATCAACCCGATCCTACGCGGCTGGTTCGGCTATTTCCAGAATGCCCACCGATACACCTTCTCGTCGGTTGACGGCTTCGTCCGCCGCCGTCTGCGAGCGATCCTGCGCCGACAGTTACACCGTCCGGGTCAGGGTAAATGCTTGCGCGATCACACCCGATGGCCTAATGCCTTCTTCGCTAATCTTGGGCTGTTCACGATGTCCGAGGCTCATCGATTGGCGCGCCAATCCCGATGTGGAAACAACTGACTGGAGAGCCCGTCGCGGGAAAACTGCACACCGGGTTCGGAGGGAGGGGACGGCGAGCGCCGTTTCCTACCCCTATCCGATCGACCTTAGCCGACGCTGGCTGGTCAGGCGCCGTGCGGCTGCTACATACCACTCTGCAGTCGTTGGCAATGCGTTGCAGATGAATGCCGGGTTCCGGGAACGGCAACGGGTTTCTCAGCGACCCGATAGAGTCATTTGCGCCTTTTCGCTGAACGTCGGTTTTCAGGCAAATAGTCGGACGGATACCGCTCCAAGCGATGTGCCAGCGCAGGACGTCGGAACGTGTGGTGCGCGTCGGCTCTGGAAGAAAGTTGCGGTACTGCTCCTCATGTAGCCGAACTATTACCGGTTTGCACTACACCGCGACAATTTCGGTAACACTTGCGGGCTTGTATCTGCCGGTCCGGTGTGAGCGCGGCTTCTGCTTCCCTCCCTGGGCTGGCCGGTGTACGCTGAAGTTACCTTGCACCCTCCACGCGCTGACGCCGCCCGATTCTTCCTCATTTCCTGGTCTTTTCTCCAATGCCTACTACCCCGTCCTCGGAGTCTGCCCCGGACCAATCCGGCGCCGCGCCTACACCGTCCGCTTCGCCGGTTTTCCCCGTGGTAGGCATCGGCGCGTCGGCGGGCGGTATTCAGGCACTTCTCCGGCTCTTCGAGCAGATGCCCGCAGACAGCGGTATGGCATTCGTGATCGTATTGCATCTTTCCCCGAAATACGAAAGCCGCGCTGACCAGGTACTACAGCGGGTAACCTCGATGCCTGTCATGCAGGTTCGCGAGCCCACGCACATCGAGAAGAACAGCGTCTATCTGATCTCGCCATCCAATGACCTGTCCATGTTTGACGGCTACCTTCGCGTGACGCCAGCGGAGCGCTCTTCAGGCAGGCCGGTGGCCATCGACCGGTTTTTCCGGAGTCTTGCAGACGCCCATGGCAGCCGGGCCGTCAGCGTAATCCTCTCCGGCACAGGGAGTGACGGTACGGCCGGAATCGGCCGGATCAAGGAATGTGGCGGCGTCACCCTCGCTCAAAATCCGGACGATGCCGAGTACGGCGAGATGCCGCAAAACGCGATCGCGACGGGGCTCATCGATCTGTCGCTGCCAGTCGTGGATCTTCCGCAAAAACTGATTGAACTGTGGAGCAATGCACGGGTGATCCGACTGCCGGCGGTCGAGGGAGAGCCTCCGATAGCAGCAGTGCCTACAAGCGAAAACGCTGCAGCAACGGTCGACAGCGCGTTGCAGGATATCCTGAAGGGACTGCGGATCCACACCGGCCACGACTTCCGGCACTACAAGCGCGCAACGGTATTGCGACGCATCGAACGACGCCTGCAGGTCAACACGCTTCCCGATCTGCCGTCGTACCTCCTGTTTCTGGAACGACATCCTGATGAAAACCAGGCGTTGCTTCGAGACCTGTTGATCGGGGTAACGAATTTCTTTCGCGATCGGGAAGCATTCGAAGCATTGGAACGGGAAGTGATACCCGGCGTGTTTGAGGGCAAAGATGATGGAGACCAGGTTCGCGCCTGGGTCGCCGGTTGCTCGACCGGTGAAGAGGCGTATTCGCTTGCCATGCTGTTATGCGAACGGTTGGGCGAAGAGCATACCCAGCCGGGCATTCAGGTATTCGCCACGGATATCGATGAACGTGCCATCGAGTCGGCGCGATCCGGCCGATACCTTGAGTCTATCGTGACCGATGTGCCGCCCTCCCGGCTTCGGCAGTTTTTCGCCCACACCCGCGGCTTTTACCGTGTCAGCAAGGCGCTCAGGGAGAAGGTCCTCTTTGCGGCGCACAACATCCTGCGCGACCCGCCCTTTTCGCAACTTGATCTCATAATGTGCCGCAACCTGCTCATCTATCTTGACCGCGATGTTCAGCGACAGGTGCTGCAGACTTTCCATTTCGCCTTGCGGACCGGTGGATACCTTTTTCTTGGCAGTTCCGAGTCCGCTGAGATTGCGGGAGACCTGTTTGCACCGGTCGACAAGAAAAATCGCATTTACCGCGCCAAAGCCGCCCCGCACCGGGTTTCAGTCGCGCCCCCGTTGGCAACTGCCGGCAAAATCCTTCACGCCTCGCCGGTCGAGGCTGCACACCCTTTGCCCAGGCCTGCGAGTTTTTCGTTTGCACCGTTGCATCAGCGCGTGATCCAGCACTACTCGCCACCGAGCATCCTGGTCGACCGCGACGCTGAAATCCTGCACATGTCCGAAAATGTCGGGCGCTTTTTGCGGTATGTCGGCGGCGAGCCATCGCATAATCTGCTCACCGTCGTGAATCCTGATCTGCGGCTCGAGCTTCGAACCGCGCTCTATCAGGCGCTACAGCATGGCAAAAGCATTGAAGTCAAACGGGTGCGGTTCTCACGGGGCGGGGCCTATTCCCATGTCAATCTTTCTGTCCATCCATTCCACGACGACATGGCAGGCGGCGACATTCTCGCCGTCTTCTTCAGCGAATCTGACGACACGGATGCGGAGAACAGGGCGAACGACGCTCACCACCCCGGACAGGACCGGGTTGTATCACAGCTCGAAACGGAACTGATTCGCACGAAAGAACTCCTGCAGTCCAGCATCGAACAATCCAATCTGTCGACCCAGGAACTGAAGGCCTCGAACGAGGAATTGCAGGCCATCAACGAGGAGATGCGCTCGGCCACTGAAGAACTCGAAACCGGCAAGGAAGAGCTTCAATCGGTCAATGAAGAACTGGTCACAGTGAATGCCGAGCTTCAGATGAAGGTCGAAGACGAAGCCAGGGCACACGACGATCTTCAGAACCTGATTGCGTCGAGCGGCATTGCAACGGTCTTTGTCGACCGCGCCATGCGCATCAAGCGCTTTACCGCGCCCGCAGTCAGTATTTTCAATCTGATCGAGACCGATATCGGCCGGCCGTTGCTGGACCTCCGGCATCGCCTGAATTATCCGCAACTTGCCGAAGATGCGGCCGCTGCATTCGATACGCTCAAGCTGACAGAGCGGGAAATCAGCACGAACGATGGACAGTGGTTTTTTGTGCGACTGCTGCCGTACCGGACACTTGACGATCGCATTGAGGGTGCGGTGCTGACCCTGATCGATATCACGGCGCGGCGACGCGCGGAAGAGGTGGCGCGAACCAGCGAAGAGCGATTGAAGTTTGCCGCACTCACCACCAACGACTACGCGATCATCGTTCAGGACCTGCACGGCGTGATCGTCAGCTGGAACAGGGGCGCGCAGAACGTGTTCGGTTATGACGAGGCAGAAGCTATCGGAAAGCCGATTGATCTGATCTTCTCGCCGGAAGATCGGGAACAGGGCGTGCCACTGGCCGAGAGGGAGAAGGCCAGAAGTGCAGGTCGCGCCGACGATGAAAGGTGGCATGTACGCAAGGACGGCAGGCGGATCTATTGCAGCGGCGTCGTGACCGCAATCGATACGGAAGCCTTCAGGGGTTACGCCAAAATCGCGCGAGATCTTACGGACCGGAAAAGTGCTGAAAGCCGCCAGACTAATCAGCTTGAGCTCGAACGGCGGGTCCGGACCCGCGCGGTTTCGGCGAACCGGCAAAAGGATGAATTCTTTGCGGTGCTATCGCATGAACTGAAGAACCCTCTGAACCTGATACACGTACAGGCGGAAATGCTGATGCGCGCGCCGCAACTGCGTGAAAGTCCACTCGTTCAGGAAGCAACCGATGTGATTCTCCGCTCGGTAGTTGGGCAGGCAAAGATCATTGACGATCTGCTTGACCTGTCGCGGGCGCGAACCGGGAAACTTGCGCTGCATCTGGCGCCCGTTGACATTTCGGCGATCCTGCGTACGGTGATCGACGCCAGTGCAGCCGACGCGGCCGCTGGTGGCATTGCTTTATCCGTGTCGGGCGCTGACGGCCCGGTTCGGATACAGGCCGACCCGGTCCGTCTGGAGCAGATTTTCTGGAACATCATCCGTAACGCTCTGAAGTTCTCCCCGGCGGGCGCTCGAGTCGACGTAACCCTCTTTTCCGACAATGGATTTGTGTGTGTGCAAGTCGAAGATACCGGCCAGGGGATCGCCCCTGATTTCCTTCCCCGTGTCTTCGACATGTTTAGCCAGGCCAAAACCGGAGCCACCCGCGAGCACGGAGGCCTGGGCATCGGGCTTTCGCTGGTAAAGCAACTCGTAGAAATGCATGGCGGAAAAATCGAGGCGAGATCCGATGGCCTCGGGAAGGGTGCAACATTCTCCGTAAGACTGCCAGAAGTTGCGACTCCGCTGTCGTCGGAGGGTCGCCGTGTGAACGTGGATGGAAGCATCCTGAAGGGTTTGCGCGTGTTGCTGGTTGACGATTCGGCCGAGACGCTAGACGCTTTCCGTGCACTGCTTGAAATGGAGGGCGCGAAAGTGCGTTCCGAACTCAGCGGGAAGGCGGCACTCGCGGCAGCAGCTGAGGCTCCATTCGATCTCATTCTCTCGGATGTCGGAATGCCAGAAATGAGTGGCTATGAACTGATTGCGGAACTTCGAAGGTTACCCCCGACAGCGACCACTCCGGCGATCGCATTGACTGGATTTGGCCGCACACAAGACGTGACTGAAGCACTGGAGGCGGGCTTCGATGCACATGTCGGCAAGCCGGTATCGCTGGCTGCCCTGCTTGCCGCGATTGACCAGGCCCGTTCGGCTCGCGACCACGGGTAGGACCGCTCGGGCCGGCTACAACAGCAGCAATACGACCACATCGGGCGGCAAACTTTTGCCGAACCGGGTGACCGGGTTGGGCCAGAGTGCCGTTGAACGGATAGTCGACTTGATGGGATCACAGAGACCTTGAAGCGCCATTCGCAGTGTGCACGTGCGCGCCGAAGGCTGGTTTCATCACAGGAGCCACCTTTCGTCGGAACCGGGCGACCGTCCCCTTGTGGCCGACGAACGAAACCGCTCGCGCGGTAGGGGGCTCCGGCTAGCGCGTGCGGTTAATGAGCGGCCCGCCGCGCGGCTCCGTATGTTGGCGAATGAGGCAACCCGCCTCGTTCTCCAGCAGGAGCCCAATCATGACCTCTCCACAGGCAAGCGCCAGTCCACTGCGCCAGCGCATGGTTGATGACATGCGCATGCGCAAGTTCGCGCCCAAGACCCAGTCCGGATATCTGCGTGCCGTACGCCAGTTCGCCAGGTTTCTTTAGCGTTCACCCGATACTGCGACTGTCGAGGACCTCCGGAATTACCAGCTATATCTGGTCGATCACGGTACCTCGCCGGTCTCGCTCAACGCCGCAATCAGCGCGCTGAAGTTCTTCTTCGACGTGACGCTCGGCCAGCCTGAACTGATGGCCCGGATGCATCCGGTTCGTGTGCCCCGCACACTGCCCGTCGTACTCAGTCCCGATGAAGTGCGGCGGCTGATCGCAGCCGCCGGCAACCTGAAGCACCAGACCGCGCTGTCGGTCGCCTATGGCGCCGGCTTACGCGCGAGCGAGGTAGTCGCGCCGAAGGTAAGCGACATTGACAGCCAGCGCATGACGCTGCGCGTCGAGCAGGGCAAGGGCCGCAAGGACCGCTACGCGATGCTCTCGCCGGTCCTGCTCGAACGCCTGCGGCTGTGGTGGCGGGTCGCCCGTGCCCAGGGCACCATGCTTGATCGCGGGTGGCTGTTTCCCGGAATGGATCCCGTCGACCCACTCAGCACGCGGCAGCTGAACCGCGCCGTTCACGCTGCCGCCGAAGCCGCGCAGATTGACAAGCGCGTTACCCCGCACACCCTGCGCCACAGTTTCGCGACGCATCTGCTCGAACAGAAGGTCGACATCCGCGTGATCCAGGTACTGCTGGGTCACAAGCAGCTGGAGACGACAATATTCTTTTTGGAGAGCAGGTGCCGTCACGGGCAGCGTCCGAAGTATACGCGGCGATACTCCGGGCGCAGACGGCGGAGCCGGTGGATGAGGGGGCGTACGCTTGAGGAATTGGTGCGTGAGTTTGGGCCCACTGCTCATGCACATAAAAAGGATCGCGCAAACCGACAGTGGCGCTGCTCAGGACGGATTTTCACGGCTGAGGGAGGGAATGGGCGTATGCGCACTTGCACGGATCCGCGGTGAATGAAGAGAAACTCGGATCACCGTTGCTCGTCCACGATGGCTGCGATCTTACCCGAGCGGGCGAGGTAATTTTGCGGGGGTCGTGAATTTATGTACGCGACGGGTTTTCCGGAGAATGGACTTTTCTCTGAACTGACTGTTAATCGTGCAATGCCGTCAATAGCGCAATCGCAGTTATAGGTCGAGGACCAGTTCGCCAGTCGTGTCAGCGTTGTCGCCCTCCGGCGCGGCGATGCAGATCAGGGCACACCCACGTTCAATATGCGCGACAGGCTCCACGGAGTAAGCGACGCGTCCGGCAAGAATGCGCGACTCGCACGTCCCGCAGGTTCCTGAGCGACACGACGAACGTGCCGCGACGCCGTGCGTTTCCGCAAACTCGAGTAGCGATGCCAAGCGTGCGGTGAGTACGTTTTCCGGAGCTCGAACTTTCGTGTACTCGAAAACGTACTCATTCGACCTTGGCTTCTAGTGGAACGTATATATCTTGCAGGCGCTTTCAAAAACAAAAAGCCCGCAAAACGGGCTTTTTCACAAACGTCATCAACTAATTAATCTGGATCTATTTTTATGGTACCCAGGAGAGGACTCGGATTACTGTCTTTCGTCATTGAATTACTGAGGTTTTTCTGTTCATTATCTCTGTCAATGTACTCACAGATGTACTTATCTGCGGTTGCCTTGGAATAGATTGCCGCTTGTCGTGCAAACGCAACGCTGCGTGACGGCGGCGCCCGGCGCCGTGACATGGCGCCGGATCAAGAGCGCATTTGGGGGAGATCGTGAGCGGGGCTCTGACGGATACACAATGGAGCGTGCCGAGCGTTGTCCGTTCGACAGCGGCAGTACATACCAAAGCCGAATGGCAAGCAACGCCCTCGGACGGCCGCGGGACGAAGATCGTCCCGCGCGCGGTGGTGGGGCGGGGGCTGAATGTGATCTGCCGAGGAGGAGTTTCTCGAGTTCGGTCGCTTTCCGGCCGAAGGGTCGTTCGCCACCGCCCTAGTTCGGACATCCGGACGTCAATTCATCACCGCAAGCGGCCGCGTGGCTTCCTTTGACGGTCTTGGTCAACATTTTTGTCAGGCGGCCGTCTGTAACGGTTGGACCTCGACGGTGACATGAGACAAACCCATGAAGCGCCCAAGCACCGCATGATAGAAGCGAGAGTCTCGCTGGGTTTCATCTGTTGCCACTGACACCACCGCGCTCATGTGACCGGGGCCCACCCGCCATACATGCAGGTCAACCACCTTGTCGCCGAGGTCCTCGATCGCGTGACGAACATTCTCTGCCATCCGCCGGTCGCAGTTCATGTCGAGCAGGATTGCACCGGTGTCCCGCATCAAGCCGTACGACCAGTTTGCAATCACCAGCGCGCCGATGATGCCGGCGAGCGCGTCCATCCAGAGCCAGCCAAATGCGCGTGCTAATACAAGGCCGATGATGGCCAGCACGGAGACCGCCGCATCCGCCATCACATGGATGTAGGCGGCCCCGATGTTATGGTCGCGAGTCGCTGCTTCATCCGCGTCGTCGTGGTGTTCATGTTCTTCGAATTCGACTCCGAACTCGCCGTCCGGCATCCGAACGATGGCTTTGAAGGCGTGTGGCTGCGGAATGTCTTCCTTCGATTCCAGATAGCCTCCACGGTCCGCCAGCGCGAAAATCTTCTGGACTTCCTCCTCATGAGCGTGGTCATCATGACCATGATCGTGATCGCCGCCGTTCAATAGCCACACGCTCGCCAGGTTGACAAACAGGCCGACCGCCGCGATGGGAATTGCCTCACCAAAATGGATGGGTACCGGCGACAGGAAACGCGATGCCGCTTCGTAGCCAATCAGAAGCGCAATCATCGCGAGCACGATGGCACTCGTAAAGCCCGCAAGATCGCCGAGCTTACCTGTACCGAACACGAAGCGGGAGTCGGTGGCGTGTTTGCGCGCATAGCTGTACGCAAGGGCTGCAATGAGCATTGCGCCGGCATGCGTCGACATGTGCAGACCGTCGGCGACAAGCGCCAGCGAACCGAACATACTGCCGCCGACGATCTCAACAAGCATCATAGCGCTGCACAATGCGATCACGGCCCACGTCTTGCGCTCGTTCTTTTCGTGACCAACACCCAGAAAGATGTGGTCATGTCCTGCGCCGAATGCGGCGTCTTTGAAATCAACCATTTCTGACTATTTGAAATAGCTGTGAACAACTTCGATGAGTTGTTCCGTCGCGCTGGCACCATCCTCCTCGCCGTTTTCCGCGTCGATGAGGTGGTTCCTGATGTGGTCTTCCAGCACAACCGCGAGAAGACCGTTCATAGCCCCGCGACAACTCGTGATCCGTTGCAGCACGTCCGCGCAGCCGTGCTCTTCCTCGAGCGCCCGCTCGACGGCTTCGACCTGTCCCTTGATACGGCGGACCCTATTAAGCAGTTTCTGTTTTTCCTGAACCGTGTGACTCATAGTGTTCTCCATATACCCCTTGGGGTATACAATTTCGGGAAGTCTATCATAGGGGGTAGGGGTATCGATCACTATCGCAGATTTTAGTGCCAGCGGAGTTGCCAGCTATTTATCGAGCTGGGTTAGCGATCATCGCCGTCGATGCGCAGACGAACGGCTGGTCAAATGCTCATTTCAGTCGTTCGTCGTGACCCGACAATTGACCGGTGATGGCCGGCTCGGGTCTGCCGGGGATCGGCCACGCGCCGGTCGTCTGCGCTTCCTGGATGGTTCACTGGGCAGTTGACATGCCAGATGTGTTCTACGGCGGATGACCATTGGATTGCTCGCGTATGGCATGAGCACTACAGGACAAACATGAAAATCCGACGGCTGATGAAGATCTTCAACGATGTGGAAGTCCGTCTTGGCCGACCGCTCGTGACAGATTCCCGCGCGATGACACGACCCACAGTCAGATGGCATACGCAGCGAGATCACACGGCGCGAACGTAAGGTCGTCCTGTTACGGCTTACCGGGTACGATGCGAATACGACGGGTATCGTGGCACGGCGGCCGGGTGGCCACTCAATCGGATCCATCACCGGATCAGGACAGCGGGAACCAATGCATGCGCTCCAATGACCGTTTTGACCGTCGGCGATTACTCCAGCTTGGCTTTCTCCTTCTTTCCATCGTTGCGTTCTTCATCTTCCCGGCGAACGCTCAGGCTGCAGCCCCCGATTGCAGCGCTGGAACCGCCGTTACTGTCGTCGCACACCTCGACGACGACCTGCTCTTTGTCGAACCAGCAATCAGTGAGCGGTTGCACGCGGGATGGTGCGTTACGGTCGTTCATCTGATCGGTGGGGCGAACGGCGCAAGCTTTGACTACGTGCAGAAACGCGAGGAGGGAACGCGGCTTGCCTATGCCCGTTTGGCGGGCGTCGTCAACGACTGGGACGAGTCGACCATCCGGATTGCCGGCGAGCCGGTATTCGAGCTCCGGCTGAAACAGCAGCCGCGCGTGCGGCTGCTTGAACTACGCCTGCCAGGCGGTGCTGTCCGGGGCGGCCGCGTCCCGCTCGGGCTGCTGTGGGACCAGGGCGCAACGCTTACCACCTATCCGATGGGACACGGCGAGATTGCGCCTGGTCGCTACACGCGCGACTCGCTTTCCGCGACGCTCAGATCGATCCTCGAAGGTGCCACGCGCATCTACACGCTTAATCCTGATACGGTCCCCTTCATCGAACACCCGGATCACATATACGCCGCGCGCATTACCCGGCACGTCGCCCAATCCCTTGCTCACGCCGTCCCTATCTCGTATTTCGTCACCTATCCGACGGGAAACTGGCCGGTCAACCTGTCGGGAGAAGACGCGCAACGCAAACGTGATGTGGCCGCGACCTATTTCTCCGTCGACGGTGGGGATGTGGCGCAGGTGTTCGGCGAATACGAGTGGAATGGCGATTGGGTGCAGCGCCAGTACGCGCACGACGACTCGACGGCGCATGTCAGGCCGGATTTCGTCGGCACGCCGTCAGTACTCTTCAACGCCGCATCGAGCCGGTGTCTGGCCTCAGCAGGCAACGGGCGCGAGCCGGTTCTCGCACCATGTAATGGTTCGATGCAGCAGCAATGGACATGGGAACCCAGAACGACCTATCCGGGCAACGAGCACGACGCCGCCCTTGTTTCGGCGGCGACAGGACAATGTGTTGCCGAGCACGACGGCACGCTCGCCGAAGCGAGGTGCGAGCAATGGGAACCGTCACAACGGTGGACGCCATGGGACTTCGGTCTGATCTTCACGCCTTCGCGGCGCTGCCTCGGAGAAGAAGACGGGCGGCTGAACCTTCGTGGCTGCGCATCGCTGACGACGCGATACCGGTGGTCGGCGTTGCGACCAGCGTGGCCCACTGATCTGCGACTCACCGGCGCAATGTATGAGGACGTGACCGGGCAGGGCGCACCCTCCGCCGTGTATGTACAGCGGCGAGCCGACGGCCCGGGCTTCGACGTCTACGTGCAGAAATTGCAGGCCGGAGAGCGGCCTGCACGCTGGTATGCCAATGCTGTCCCGTTCGACAGCCGGGCGATCACTGCAACCTGTGGCGAAGACACCCTGTGCTTCGATAGCGCCCGGTTCGTGCTCGGAGATTTCGACGGCGACGGCCGCGCGGACCTGATGGTTATCACGCCGCGCCTGGGCGGCACTGCGTTCTGGTTGCTGCGAAGCACGGGCCGCGATTTCGAAGCGCCGGCACTGTGGTTTCAGAGTGACCAGCGGATACCCACTGGACGCACGCAGCAGTACATCGCGTTCTCGAACAATGCGCAAATGCGGCGGAGGATACTGCTCGCGATGCAAAAGTCCGACAAAGGCGCCGAATTGTGGGCGGTAGGCGACGACGGGACCGGCCACATTCAACAGGCAAGGGTGCTGGAAGATGATCGGTTCCGGTTCGATCTGCGTCTGCTCGCGGTGCGCGCCCAAGGGACGGATTCGGCATCCTTTCTCGCCGTCCAGCCCGCCAGCGAGGGGGCGCGCATCGCCGTCATCCCGTTCGGCTTTTCCAATGGACACTGGCATGCTGGCAACACGTCGCTTTTGCCGCCGGTATTCCAGCCTGCCACAACGAAGTTCTCTACTGACCACCATCCGGGGGACGCGAACAACGCAATTGTCATGACGGTGCCCCGCTTTTCTGAACCGGGCGGTGTCGACGTATGGGAATCGTCCGACATCGAAGCAGCGCCAGTTCTGCTTGTTTCCCTGCCCGACGAGCCGTGGCAGGACTCGAGTCCCGCCCTGCTTCACAGCGGCAGTCATACGACGCTGGCCTTCTACCGGCGCACAGACGCGATACTCGACAATACGCATTTTTCCGGTGGCCAGGCGACGCTTTTGCAATACGACATCGATCGACGTGAGGGCAATGACCGTCCGGAAGCACAGTTGCAGCTACCCGCCATCTACTCGGAAACGCTGTGGCTCGAGCGGCTCAGTCAATGACGCGTCACAGACAACCCTCGTGCGCGCCATCGATACAGACATGTTGTCAATTGGCACCGCGTGTTCATTCGCGGTTCTGGCGAGGCGATAATGCGGCTGCTCCCGTGCACCGCTTCGCTCCGGGTGGCATCGGCACACGAAAGGCTCTTCAAAGTCTGCAACGCTCCCTGGCGCGACACATGACCCGACCCTTACGATTTCCTGTATCGACGATCAGGCACTGGCTGGCGATGCTTGCCATTCTGAGCGCATCGGCTGCCGTGGCGCACCCCCACGTCTGGATCATGTACAACGCAAAGATCCGCATGCGGGGCGTGACGATTACCGCGATAACGGAGACCTGGCGTTTTACCGAGGGCTTTCCGGTCATGCTGGTCGGGATCGATCATCTGCCGTCAAGCGGCCCGCTGGGGCCGGCGCAAACGGCGATTTTCAAAAAGCAGGCGTTCTCGTCCCTGGGACCAGCCGACTACTTCAGCCATCTGCTCGTTGACGGCGAACCGCAGCATTTCGCGGAGCCTTCGGATTTCAGGGTATCGGTGGAAAACGGACGGATCGAATACACCTTTACACTGCCACTTGTGAAGCCGGTTACGGTCGCAGGAAAGCGGGTGCAATTCGGAGTCTGGGACGAATCGTTTTACGTCGACTACGACCCGGGGTCGGATCCTGCCGTTTCGCTCGACAGCGGCGCTGCCTTGACGTGCAGGACCCGGAACTTCGCCGACCAGCATCACCCTGTCTTTTATGGAACTGTCGTTCCCCAGGCCACGGCACTCACATGTTGAAGGCTATCTGTCGGATTTATACGGCCAGTTGCGCCGCGCTGCTAATCCGAGGCGCAATTGCCTCCATGATTTTTCTCTGCGTCGCTGTGCCGGTTGCGTCCCTGGCCCAAGGCATCGATGTCTTCGGCCAGCCGATTGCAGCGTCAACGGCCGCTGCTGCGTCACCCGTATCACCACAGGGATCCGTAGCGCAAGACACCGATGTCAACCCGGAACGGGACTGGATTCCGGGTCCTGTGCGGCATGCAGTCCTCGCCGCCGTGCGTCTTCAGGGACGCTGGAACGCCCGTATCCAGGATATGACGGTGCGCCTCGGCACAGAGCGTGATCCGGCTTTGTGGATGGTACTGCTCGGACTGTCTTTCGCGTACGGCGTGCTACATGCAGTCGGGCCAGGTCATGGCAAGCTTGTGGTCGGCACCTTCCTGGGATCGCGCGGCGCACATCTTCGCGAGGCAATACTCCTGAGCGGCTGGACCGCCGCTGTGCAGGCTGCCAGCGCGATCGCCGTGGTCATGGGAAGCATTCTGGTAACGCGGGAAGGCGCTCAGGGCATACTCGCGCGCGCTGTTTCGCTTGAACTGGTCAGTTACGTGATGCTTTGCGTCGCCGGAAGCTGGACCATCTGGTCGATCGCCACCCGGCGCGACTGCTGCTCCGGCGGCCGCAAGGTCGTGCTGGTTCCGCGACGCTCAAGCACCATGGATGACCAGGGCGATCACGACCGCGGTTATCTCGGCCACCGGCTGCCGGTGCACTTGCGCCCCGCACTTCGTCTGCCCGTGCAGGCGAAGGCAACTCGCATCCCGAAGACGAACGGGATGCTATCGCAGATCTGCCTGACCGGGCTGGGCGCGGGCATGCGGCCGTGTGCGGGAGCGATCTTTGTGCTGGTCGTCTCGGTGGGCGCGCACGTGCCGGAGGCAGGCATCTCAGCCACAATGGCCATGGCGCTGGGCGTCACGGTGACCGTCACGCTTGTCGGTCTTGGCGCATCCGGGCTGAACCGCGGCGTTGGGCGCCTAGCACTACGTTATGGTCCGCGCGTCGCGGACATGCAGCGAAGGGCGGCTCTGCTCGGCAGCATCGCTATCGTCGCGTTTGCCGCACTTCAGATCGCTTTGCAGATCGGCGGTGTACTGACGCCGTCCCTGTCGTAGGAGCGGCGGCATCACCAAACATCGCTGGTCACAAGTGCGTATTCATTCCTGCCGCCTTCCGGCTATCTCTTTTTTTGTTCGGTGTTAATGCACGCGTCGAGTCCCTGCCTGAGAAGGTCCTGGGGCAACTGCCGACCAATAAAGACAATCTTTGTCTCCCGGGTTTCGTCGGATCGCCACGGCTTGCCGACGTCGGCGCCAAAGATCATATGGACGCCCTGAAAGATCATCCGGCACTCCACGCCAGCGAGATTCAACACGCCCTTGTAGCGCAGCATGGCGGCGCCATAGATCTGCACGATCGAGCCAAAGAACTCCTCGAGCCGGTCGGCATCGAGCGGGACTGTCGAGCGGTAAACAAAGGACGACACGTCATCATCATGTTCGTGGGACACGTCTTCAAGGAAATCCGGCTCAATCTCGAGGATTGCATCGAGATCGAAACTGCGGATATCAAGCAGCCTGCTGATATCAGTCCTTCCGAAATCTGAATGCTTGATGGGTGCACGCGCGTTCATCTGGCGAAGACGCGCGGTAATGGCCTCTGCATCGTCGGGCGTGACGAGATCGGTCTTCGACAAAAGGATACGGTCAGCGAAACCAACCTGTTCCTGCGCTTCGTGATGTTCGTCGAGCTGTGCATTACCATGCCTGGCGTCGACGACCGTAACGATCGCGTCGAGCAGGTAGTTCTCCTGCACTGTCTCGTCGACGAAGAATGTCTGGGCAACGGGAGCAGGGTCGGCGAGTCCGGTCGTCTCGATGATCACACGGTCGAAATCAAGCTCGCCTGTGCGACGACGTTCGGCAAGCGATCCCAGGATCCGCACAAGGTCGCCCCGCACCGTGCAGCAGATGCAGCCATTGTTCATCTCAACGATCTGCTCGTGGCCGTCCTGCACGAGCAGTTCATTGTCGATACCCGCTTCACCGAATTCGTTTTCGATCACAGCGACGCGTCCGCCATGATGCTCCGTCAGAACGCGGTTCAGCAGCGTGGTCTTGCCGCTGCCGAGGAACCCGGTAAGGATTGTCGTCGGGATACGGCCTTCATTTGAAGCAAGCCTGGTCATGATTGATTCCCTGTCAAATAAGGTTGCTCGGCCCTGCGGGGTTATAACGATCAGACCGCCTTCGCGCATCGTGACGTCCAGCGCGGAGAAGTGCGCGGCCTCGACTGCCGGGCAGCAAACGTGATGACTCTGCACGCCATGCCAGCCGCCACCGTCGTCGACGATGGACGGGAAAGAGCGCGGCCGGGCATCAGGTGAGCGGACCTGTAGCCTTCAACAGGCTAGCGCTTCAGCGCGGCCGATAATGCGTCGAGTTGCGAACCCATCCAGTGCTGGAAATCTTTCCCAGGGGGTAAAGTCTCGGTCACGCTGATGGCTGGTACGTGCGAGTTGCTCGCGAGCTTCAGCATGTGCCGGGTCATTGCACTGCTCGCCTGGCTGTTGTAGATCAGGACGTATACACGGCGAGCGGTCAAATCCGTCTCAAATGACGCAATATCCGCCGCACTCGGCTCTGTATCGTTCATCGTTGCAAGCTGGAAGCGCTCGTTGCGCATGTCCAGACCGATTGCACTGGCCATGTAACCGAAAACCGGCTCCGTCGCTGTCACCGGCACGTGCTCATAGTGCGCTTTAAGGGCAGCGACCTTGTCGTCGACCGGTTTGAGCGAGCTGAGAAAGCGGTCCAGGCGAGCATCGTAGTCACCTTTATGCGCCGGATCGGTGGCTGCCAGATATGCATTCACCGCCTTCGCGACGGCGGGCATCGTCTTCGGGTCGTACCAGAGATGCGGGTTATCACCGGACTTTCGTCCCGTGAGTTGTGCCGCGACAATTGTCGCGCGGTCCGACCTTTTCGAGGCCGCCAGCAGCTTTTCCATCCACGGGTCGTAGTCGGCGCCGTTGTACACAACGAGCGCCGCATTCTGCAGCGCCCGCGCCGTCTTCGGACTGGCTTCAAACAGATGCGGATCCTGGTCTGGATTGCTCAGGATGCTGGTGACCTGCACGTGGTCGCCGCCGAGCTGCCTTACCACGTCACCGTAAAAATTCTCTGCCGCCACGACCGGGACAGGTACCGACGGTGCCGCTGCCATCGTTTGGCCGCAGACGCCGAGTGCAAGTGCAAGTGCAAGCGCGACTGGGTACACCACCTTAACAAGCCTGTTCATGAATTTCCTTACTCATAGATGTAAACGGATGCCGACTTTTTGGCAGAATCACTTTTCGGCGGCCGACTCGGATCGTTGCCGTCACGTCAGCCGCGCAGTGCGCGCAGCAGGAAAAGATGTTCGACCGCTGCATCAATCACGTTAAGGCTGCATTCGACGGAGCGAACCTATGCCTCGATTGCATCGCTGTCCGTGCGGTCGCTTTCCGTCGCGGTTTGCGTCGGCCAGGCAGGAAACGGATCGTCATATTTTTCCCATGCATGCGGACCCACGCCCATCTCGGCATCCGTCAAAAGACACGCATCGAACCCTGCGCGCAGCGCAGCTTCGTCGATGCCGGTGCCGATGACGACCAGTTCCTGCTGGCGGTCGCCAAATGGCGCCGACCAGCGCTCCGAGATCATCGCGCGGCTTTCAGCATCCTCAGGCCAACGGCTTTGACGTACCGCGGCCCACCATCTGCCGGCCAGACCGTGTCGGGAAATCGCTCCGGCCTGAGACCAGGTCCCGACGAGGTCGTTGCGCGATGCGAGCCAGAAATAACCTTTCGAACGTACTACACCCGGCCACTCCATCTTTATCCAGTTCCAGAACCGCGCTGGATGAAAAGGCCTGCGCGCCCGATATGCAAAGCTCGTGATACCGTATTCATCACTTTCGGGGATTCGTTCGCCGCGCATCTCCCTGAGCCATCCGGGTGCCTGCGACGCAGCGTCGAAGTCAAAGCAGCCGGTCCCCATCACGGTTTCAAGCGGTACCTGACCAAACGACGAGATGACGATTTCCGCGCGAGTATTGAGGCCGCGCAGTACGCCCTTCAGTTGCGTCAGCTTCTCCGGCTGGACGAGATCCGCCTTGTTGAGAAGGATCACGTCGGCAAATTCGATCTGCTCGGTAATGAGATCCACGACGGTGCGCCCGTCCTCATCACCCATCGTTTCGCCCCGGTCACGCAGGTGGTCGTGTGAGCTGTAGTCGCGCACAAAGTTGTACGCGTCGACGACGGTGACCATGGTGTCCAGTTGCGCCACGTCGGAGAGGCTAAGGCCGCTCTCATCACGGAACGTGAACGTCTCGGCAACCGGTAGCGGTTCCGATATACCCGTCGACTCAATCAACAGATAGTCGAACCGTCCTTCCGCTGCCAGCCTCCTTATCTCGACCAGCAGGTCTTCCCGCAGGGTGCAGCAGATGCAGCCGTTGCTCATTTCCACCAGCCGCTCCTCGGAGCGCGAGAGCTGCGCGCCACCTTCGCGTATCAGGCGAGCATCAATGTTCACCTCGGACATGTCGTTGACGATGACGGCAACGCGTCTGCCCTCCCGGTTATTGAGCACGTGATTGAGCAGGGTTGTCTTGCCGGCGCCGAGAAATCCCGAAAGGACCGTGACAGGAAGTTTGTTCATAACGGATCGCGCTAGTGGGTTTATAGTTATGTTATAACATTACACATGTGTGATGTTGATTTTTTTACTTCCAGATATACCGCTAATGCGACATTCGCGACCATCGACAGCCGGCAGGCCCACTCCCGCGAAGCCCTCGCGGTTCACGCCTCTGCGACAGTTGGTGCTGGGGCTTCTGAATGCGCGCGGAGGATCTGCAACAGCCTATGAGCTACTCGAAGATTTACACCGGCAGCGTCCGCATGCCGCGCCACCTACCGTTTATCGCGCATTGCAGTTTCTGATCAGGGAAGGCCTGGTCAGTCATGTCTCGACGACAAGCACCTTCCGGCTGACTGAACAGAACGGCGGCCGCCACGAGATCCTCGCCGTCTGCACCCGCTGCCATTCCGTGCGCGCACTGCATGACGCAACGCTCGAGCAGGTCCTGCTCGGTGCCGCACAGACTGCTCACTTCCGCGTGGACGGACAGCAAACCGAGATCAAGGGCGTCTGCGAGGACTGCGCGGCGCTCGCGACGGATCGTACCGTCGGCAAAAAGTAACGGTATGTTTCAATCTGTTGCGTAATAATATAACATTGCATTCGATGTGCAAGGTTTATCGCCGCGACCCGCATGAGTTGCCATCACGGCAGCACGGCCCGCTCGCCTTTGCCCACGCCTAGGAGTTCGTCGCCCGAGCAGCAACTACCTGCTGCGGTGAGGTTTCTGATTCGTAGACCTAACAAATACCTGACAAGATGAGACATCGTCACCGCCTCGCCCACGCCGCGCTATGGTCATTCGCGCTTGCCGCCCGCGCTCACGCCGCCCCGGCCGACGCTTCGGTCGGCGGCACCATCGCCGACAGCGCAGGCCAACCCGTTGGCAACGCCACGGTCACTCTTCAGGATTCAGCGGGCGCGTCTGTCGGGGAGGGAGACACTGACGCGATCGGGCATTTCACAGTCGGGCACGTCGCGCCTGGAACTTATGCTGTTGTTGTTTCCGCCCCCGGATTTACCAGCGGAAGCAGCGTTGCCACTACCAGTCCGGGGCAGGAAAGCTCTGTGTCGATTGCACCTTCAAAAAGCGATACGCTCGATGTGCAGGTTAATGCGCAGCGGCTGAACCGGGCACGCAACGACCTGTTGCCTGAAACGGGCAGCAGCGTCTACCGCTTCAGCCAGAGCGACATCAACAACCTGCCGGCAGGGCAGGACACGCCGCTCAACCAGGTCCTTTTGCAGGCGCCCGGGGTTGCCAGCGACTCCTACGGCCAATTGCACGTGCGCGGCGATCACGCAAACCTGCAGTACCGGATTAACGGTGTCATCATTCCCGAGCCGATCAGCGGGTTTGGGCAGTCACTCGACAGCCGCATCATCGACCAGCTGAATTTTCTGACGGGCGCGCTTCCTGCCCAGTATGGCTATCGCACAGCGGGCATTGTCGATATCAGGACCAAATCGGGCGATACCGGTAATGGCGGTTCCATTGATGTGTTTGGCGGCAGCCATCAGACCATCAAGACGAGCGGTGACGTATTCGGCAGTCAGGGGCCTTTCAGCTACTATTTCAGCGGCTCGCTCGGCGAGAACAATCTGGGTATCGAAAACCCGACGTCGAGCGCCAGTGCGATACACGATCACACGCGTCAGGGCGACGCTTTCGGTTACATGTCGTACATCATCAATCCGCTCACGCGCGTGAGTGTGATGTTCGGTACGACCAGCAATCAGTTTGAAATTCCCAATACGCCAGGCCTGCCCACTGCATTTACGCTGAACGGCAACACGAGCTTCGATTCGAGCCAGCTCAATGAAACCCAGTCAGAACTCAACCAGTTTGCCGTAGTAGCGCTGCAGGGAACCAACGGGGCGGCACTGGACTATCAACTTGCCGTTTTCACCCGCTATTCACGCACCCAGTTCAACCCCGACCCGGTCGGCGACCTGCTGTTTAACGGTGTCGCGGCAAGCGATTTTCACAGCGATCGGGCGAATGGGGTTCAACTGGACACAACCTACCGGCTAAACGAAAAGCACACGATCCGCGCGGGCATCTTTTTCCAGCAGGAACACGCAATCTTTGACAACAGTCTCGCTGTCTTTCCGGTTGACGCCGAGGGCAACCAGTCGTCCGATCAGCCGGTTACCATTCCCGACTCCAGCAGCAAAACCGGCTACCTGTATAGCGCCTATGTGCAGGATGAGTGGAAGCTCACCGACAGGCTCACCATTAACTATGGCTTGCGCTACGACAAGATGGACCAGTACGTCAGCGCGAGCCAGGTGAGCCCGCGCGTCGGGTTGGTGTACGCGCTAACGCCGTCCACCACCGTTCACGCGGGTTACGCGCGCTACTTCACGCCGCCCGCGTTCGAACTCGTAGCCGACTCCGACATCGCGCGGTTTGCGGGGACCACAGCCCAGGTGTCCGGACAGAACGATCCGGTTCAACCCGAGCGTAGCCACTACTTCGACCTGGGCGTCATCCAGCGGCTGACGCCGTCGCTGACCGTCGGGCTTGACGCCTACTACAAGAAGTCGACCAATCTGCTCGACGAAGGCCAGTTTGGCACCGCGCTAATCTTTACCCCCTTCAACTATCAGTACGGCCGGACCTATGGTGTCGAGTTCACGGCCAATTACAAGCAGGATAACGTTTCCGCCTATCTGAATCTCGCGTTCAGCCGCGCACAGGGCAAGAATATCAATTCCGCGCAGTTCAATTTCGGCGCCGACGAACTCGCGTTCATCAGTGACCACTACGTATTTCTCGATCACGATCAACGCGTGACCGCGTCATTTGGCGGCACGTACGAACTCGGCCGTACCACGTTCACGTTTGACGGACTGGTTGGAAGTGGCCTGCGCAGCGGCTTTGCCAATACCGATCGTCTGCCGGTTTACGCACAGGTCAACCTTGGCGTGATCCAGCACTTCAACGTCAACAATCCCCTGATTGGCAAATTCGACGCGCGACTGCTTCTCGTGAATGCGTTCAACCGCGTGTACGAGCTGCGCGACGGCTCTGGCATTGGAGTGGGCGCTCCGCAATACGGACCTCACATCGCGCTGTACGCGGGTATTTCCAAAAAGTTTTGACGCCTGACCAAAGGATGCCGGAATGAAAGACTGGATGAATCTTATGGACGCCGTGCAGCTTGGCGGGTGGGTCATCTACCCGCTCAGCCTGCTTGCGATCGTGGCGATCGCGATTGTGGTTGACCGATCATATGTCTTTACGCGTTTCGCCCGCCGGCCCGGCGCAAGTCTGTGCGCCCCGGTTACCGCCGACGCGTCGCCCGGCGCAATCGTTGAGGCATTTGATTCGCTGCCGGCGGAGCATGTTTTCCGACGCCTGAGCGAGCCGCTTGCGCGCCAGCCGTCTGTGCCTGTCTGGTATCGCGAGGCGAAGACCGAAGTGATCGCCTCAGCGATCGAGCGGGATATGAGCAGGGGCTTCTGGGTACTCGAAACGATCGTGACCGCTGCGCCACTGCTAGGGTTGCTGGGTACGATCGTGGGCATGATGCATTCGTTCCAGCTCTTCGGCGCAAGCGGTCTGGTCAATCCGGGCGGCGTCACCGGCGGCGTCGCCCAGTCACTGGTGGCGACAGCGGTTGGCCTGGTCGTCGCATTGTTCTCGCTGTTCGCCTTCAACTACTTTTCCCGGCGCCTCGAGCGGCTGATGGACGAACTCGAAGCGTTCGCAAATGAACGCCTTAGCGGGATCCGCCTCGCTTCCGAAACGGGCGGTAATACGCCGTGAAGTTTCGTCGCTCCCGTGCCGCGAAGCGCGGCCGCATCGAAATCATTCCGATGATCGATGTGATGTTTTTCCTGCTCGCTACGTTCATGCTGACATCGCTCGCCATGCAACGGCTGGACGCCGTGAAGGTCAACCTGCCATCGGGTCATGCGCAACAGATGGCGGTGGAGGGTCCACCCACTTTGACGGTCGACCGCGGCAACGGGATTTTTGTCAACCGCGAACCGGTTCGGCTCGATCAGGTGGAGCCTGCCATAAGGCGCGCACTGCGCCCAGACCATGACGTCATTGTCGCCGCCGATGATGCAGCGGGGCACGGCGTTGTCGTGCGGGCAATGCTGGCGGCCCGACGCGCCGGCGCGGAACATTTTCTCGTTGCAGTTCATCGTGAGTAGACTTTCGCGACTCCGCATCGAGGCGTGTGACAACCGGAAAGTCAGGCTCACGATTGCCGCGGCGCTGGGTGCATTTGCATGGGGATTTTTTCTTGTAGTGCTCGGACGCTGCCTGGATCCGGGACCGGCACGCGAGCGGGTGCTGCAGCAGCCGTTGGAGGTGAGCGTCGTTGACGTACCAGAGCCCGGTCCAACGCCGCCCATGGTCAGAACACGCTCATCACAGGCGAGCACTGAGCCGCACACGGTCGCCCCACCAAAACAACCGTCACTCAAACCAGCACATACCCCCACGCTGCCAGTTCGCACGCCGATGCCTGCTGCGAAGGCACCGCTGACGACGCACGCCCCGGAATCCGCGCCGGTTGCGAAGCCCGAGACCGGTTCGCCGGCACAGACGGCGACCGCGGCGCTATCATCGCCGTCGCCTGCCATCGGTTCGCCAGGCACTCAGGAGACATCTGCGGGTTCGCCTACCGGCAACTCGCCCGCGCGGGCAATCGCGCAGCCGCTGCCCCCGGTGCCCGACGAATTGCGGGAGCAGGCCTACCAGACGGTCGCCACAGCCCGCCTCGTCATCCATACGGACGGATCTGTCGCGGTCGAACTTATCAAGCCTACGCAGTACCCGCGTCTCAATCAGATAGTTCTCGAGACCTTGCGAAGCTGGCGTTTTTTTCCCGCAATGCAAGACGGACACCCGGTTGAAACCCGGCAAGACATTCGCGTGCACTTTAACGTGAGTTGATGCACAGCGGCTCTCCGGCAGTAGCGCGAGATGACCGGCTTCGAGGCCGACAGGGGTCGGTGTACGCAGCAGGCGACTCTGCTATGCGAACGGCCGAAAGAGCACGGTGAACGGCCATAGCGAGGTGAATGGGCGAACGTCGGGTCCGGCCGAGTTGGGCTCGTTTGTCCGCGTTCATCGAGCGGCCGCGGGGGAGGGGAGAGTCTGTTTGTGATGCTGATGGGCCCGTGGCATTTCGCACAGAACATGTCGCAGCATTTCACGACGAAGCTTAAGGGCCGAGCTGTAAGATAGTCGCCGACGTTGATCGAAATGTCAGGAGCTATGAGACTGCGGTCGTGACGAGATAAAGGCACGCGTTGCCGAGATCGCCAAGCCGATGCAGCAGCTCGTCAGCGATCCCTTGCGACGCACGGTGTGGGCCGTGCGGCATAGTGGTGGAGGTCAAAAGGAAAAACTTGGCCCGTGTGTGGTGCCAGTCTATCGGGAAGGGAAAGATGCCAGGCGTGTGGTGAGTACGTTTCCAGGGGCTCGAACTTTCATGTACTCGAAAACGTACTCATTCGACGTCGCCTTATGGTGGGACACGAACATCTTCCAGGGACCTCCAAAAACAAAAAGCCCGCCAAAGCGGGCTTTTTCACGGACATCGTCCAGCAACTAATCCGGATCTATTTTTATGGTACCCAGGAGAGGACTCGAATATGCTGTTTAAGTGCTTGATTTTAAATTAAAAAATTATTTTATTTGCGGTGCATATACGTATATGTATACGCAAAACTATTGGATTCCACAGGACGCTGTTCCATGGCGGATGGTGTCGAATTCCGTGACGCCGGGCAGGCTCTTCAGGCTGGGGAGCTTTGTTCCTTCCATGGGGTGCAGGTGGTCAGAGGTTCAAATCCTCTCGCCCCGACCAATAGATATAAGGCTCTCATGGCTTCGGCTCTGAGAGCCTTTTTCGTTTGGGGTGATTTTGCCCCCACGTTTGCCCCCACAGGACGGACGGCTCTCCCGGGAACAAAGCGGAATTTTGGGTCGCGTCGAGGGGCCGGCGCGCATTCGCTTCTCACGAGATTGAGACTCGTATATCAATGCGCGAACTGTGCTCGCGACAACCTGTTTACTGGTAACGCAGTCCCATTTCTGACGGCTCGGGGGCTGCCAGCGGTCCAACTGTAGGGCGGCGGAGCAGCAGTTCATTCGCTCAGGAAAACCAGGAATGCGCGTTGGATACTAGTACGGCCTATCGATAACAGCCTGAGGGAATCTCTATGAGGACACTGCAAGGTGGTGGATCGCTGCTCAGATCGAAACATCGATTAGGCTCCTATAGGTTTATCACTCCGCAGAGCGCAGCGCTGTTCGATCACTCCCTCTCCGCCAGAAGCGGCGGCAAACCCCGCAGAGTCTGGGCCTAGCCGCATTTTGTTTTTGCGCGATCCACACAACGACATCAAGTCATAGCCGGATTCCGGCGGACCTTCTTGTATGTCGGTCCAATGCATGGACCGAACTTATGTCCAGTCGCCGACAAGACGTTGATGACGTGTGCTTTATTAGCCACCATCGCCAACTCCAACGCAGCGACGACGCCGTACAACTCGCCCTTAATGTTGACGTCGACCATGCGATCGCACTCCCCTACGTGCAAGCGTTCAAGCGTCGAGCGAGCGAGGCGTGAGTTTCGTATAGTTGAGCATGACGTCGATGCGGGCATGCGTCTTGATGGCGTGGTCCACGAGGCGTTAAGCCTAGTGGTGGTGGGGTTGTCGTCCCTCAATCTCACGGAGTGGCTTGTCTCTAGTCTTCGTCGTACTGTGGGATCCCGGCCAACGGTTGCGCAGAGGATGCGGGCGGCATATCTCGTCGCATGGAATTCAACGCCAAGGCGCCCGCCGTTGAGCAAGTGACCGACACCGCGCCCGCCAAGAATCCTGGCCCAATTCCCGCATGTCCGGTCAGCAAGCCAAGAAGCGGCTTGTCACGCCAAGCGTCGTGTCGAAGTACGGGGTGGACGCACCACACGCCGACCCGCAGGTCGAAGTGCTCTATGTCGACGGGCACTCCACGCAGGAACGCGGGTTGCCAGAGCATGATGTCGTGTTGGTGGCGGCGTGCGCACTGGACGAGAATACTGCAGCTCTTGACCTGATCGCCTCCTTATTACACACGACAACAAAGCGCGTGCTCAACCTGCCCGAAGGTATCGCGCATACGACGTGCGAAGCGGCCTACGCGCTGCTGGGAGGCTCTCGGGGCATTTGTATGGCGCCAACGACACGCGTTTCGCGTGCTCAAATTCTGGATCTGCTTGCAGGTCGTTCCAACAACCTCTTCGTGCCGGACGCGCATTATCCGCTCATCATCCGCCCGGTCGGATCGCATGCCGGCGAAGGGTTGGAGCGCGTTTCGTCCGCCGCGGAACTTGTCGATTACGTGGATCGCTCGGCTGCCGCCGAGTTTTACATCGCGCCCTTCATCGACTACAGCAGTGCCGACGGTCTGTTCCGAAAATACCGGATCGTGATGATCGGAATGACGCCGTTTTTGTGTCATATGGGCATTTCGGCGCACTGGATGGTTCACTACCCATACGCGGAAATGATCGAGCATCCTGAACGTCGGGCCGAGGAGGAGCGTCTGATGGCCAATTTCGACACCACCTTTGCGGTGCGCCATCGCGAAGCTTTGCGCGCTGTAGTCGAGCTGACAGGTCTGGACTACGTCGGATTCGACTGTTCCGAAACAGAGGACGGGAGACTGCTTATTTTCGAAATCGTGACAGCTATGGTCGTCCACGATATGGACGACGCGGCCTTGTTTCCGTACAAACTTCCGCAAATGCGCCGCGTGTTCAGAGCATTTCATCAAATGCTGCTCGCCGCGCGCACGGCTTGGAATCCCGCCACCATCACACAGGAATATCGATCAGAATGAATTCCAATGTGTTGAATTTTTCAGGTGGTCCTGGCGCGCTGCCAGAAACGGTGCTGGAGCAGACTCGTACCGCTATTGTCGCTTTGCCGGAGACGGGCATTTCCGTGCTTGGTATGAGTCACCGTTCGGACTGGTTCCGTTCGATCTTGACCGAAGCGGAAATGAATCTGCGGCAGTTGCTCGGAATCTCGGACGAATACGCCGTCACTTTCCTGCAGGGAGGCAGCAGCCTGCAATTCGCCATGATTCCGATGAACTTTGCGACGCCTGCGTATGCGCCGCCCGAATATGTGACGTCCGGCTATTGGAGCGGCAGGGCTACCGCCGAGGCCGCAAAGGTGGCGACCAGAAAAGTCGCTTGGGACGGCCGCGAAACGGGCTATCGACAACTCCCCGAACTTCAGGATCTGGATATCGATCCGTCGGCCGCGTATTTGCACTACGTGTCAAATGAGACGGTTGAGGGTCTGCAGTTTCCGCTCAGGGAGAATGCAACGAATGTTCCGCTCATCGCGGACATGTCCTCGGACTTTTTGTCGAGGCCGTTTCGTTCAGATCAGTACGCGATGATGTACGCACATGCACAGAAGAACTTGGGTCCGGCCGGCGTGACTGTGGCGGTGATTCGGCGCGAACTGCTTGAGCGGATTCCGGACGGGATGCCGGCTATTCTGGATTTTCGCACGCATATTTCGCACGGCTCGAACTTTAATACGCCGCCTGTGTTTGCGATCTAAGTGCTGAACCTGGTGTCGCGCTGGCTGCGCACGGAAGTTGGGGGGCTGGAAGCAATGCAGGCGATCAACATGCGAAAGGCGCAGTGCCTATATGGCGCGCTCGACGTAATGCAAGGGGCGGCCTCCATTCATTCGGCACCTCGCTGGCGCTCGCAGATGAACGTCTCATTCACGTTCGGTGATGCCCGGCTCGACGATGCGTTTGTCGCCATAGCTGGTGAACGAGGCATGGTCGGTCTCGAAGGACATCGTTCGATCGGCGGGTTAAGAGCGTCGCTCTACAACGCGGTGACGGAAAATGCCGTAAAAAGTCTCGCCGACGCGTTGCTGGAGTTCGCCCGGCGACGGGTTTGAGCACAAGCGAACTAATCGTTCGTGGCAATTCGCGAAAGTTGTCGCTTCTAAAATCAGCTCCCGCTCAGCTGCAGCCACCTGCTTATCGCGGTTGTGGTGCAAAAAATTGGATCGGGGGCGAGCGAAGTGTGTGCCACCCCGTCGCTCATGGCGCAAGCACGGCACTCCAGATTGCAGACGGAGTTTGGTCTTTGATGCGCAGGCGACCGATGGCAAACTGGTTCTTGCGAATGCGATGCACGAGTTCGACACCGGCCAGCGTGATGGCCGCGCAGTCGAAGTTCTTGAACCCCAACATGGGGCCAATCCGCGACTTGACGCCGCGATGATCCTGCTCGATCAGATTGTTCAAATACTTCGACGAGCGGCGCTTCGTGTTGCGCCACGCCGGATTTTCGCCGGGCAGTTCGCGCACTGCCCGATGTGACGCCGCGTAGCCATGGAGCGTGATGCTGGTGGGAGCCCGGCCCTGGGTTCTGAGCGCCTTGCGCAGGAAGGCTTTAGCCGCCGCCACGTCACGTTTCGGACTGAGCCTGAAGTCGACCGTATTGCTATCGCGATCAAGGGCGCGGTACAGGTAGACCCACCGCCCGCGCACCTTCACGTACGTCTCGTCGACGCGCCACGAGCGGCCGGTTTTGCGCGCATAACGGGCCCAACGCTTCTCGAATTCCGGCACATGGCGTTGGACCCAGCGCATGATGGTCGTATGTGCGACGTGCAGTCCGCGTTCCACCATCATTTCGACGAGGTCCCGATACGAGAGCTTGTAGCGGCAATACCAGCGCACACAGAGAATGATGAGTTCGCGTTCAACGTGCCGACCTTTGAACAGTTCGTCCAGATCCCGGAGCTTCTTCGCCATCCTGCATCACCGCCGCTAAAGCCTCTACTTTAGCTCACCACGAATTCGCACCAGAACCCTGGAATTCAAGCGTTGGCCCCTTGGGCGCCCAAAACCGGCGCAAGCCTATCCTGCCATCCCAATCGCATTACCGTTTTTTTGTCACGCATTTCGTGGTTTTCCGCGAGGTCTACCCTTTGAGTCTGCGAGTCATGCGTGCGATTCCGTTTGTCTCCTGCTGAAAATCCGCAAGTATATGGGGTCCATGCTGACCACTACGTTGGGCGAGGTCGCGAGATTGACGCGATGAGTCTGTTCACTGCGGGACTGCAGTTCGCGAGGCCCCTGTGACGAGTTTGTTCGGAGTAGTACCAGGCGTCGCATCGAAGTGCGCTCCGAGTCTGAGCGGTTGCCACTCCGTGTATGCAATCTCACGTGTGTCAGTCTGTGACGTGCGCATAACGAGTCTGTAGCTGTGCCGAACAAAGTCTGTTCGTAGCGACGCTCAGTTGCGTCAGGCACCCTGTAACGGTTGGGCCTCCGGAGATTGCGGTTCCGTGACGTGAGTAATGATAGGTTGTGCGTCTCCATGCGGTAGTCTGTCGAGTCTCCCGTCCGATTCTGCGGCACTGACCCTTCAAGTCTGTTGCTCGCCCGAAACATCGAAAAAATATTTTCTGTTCCGAGAGCGTCCAATGTCCTCCGGGGACATCCGGTTGTCCAGAGTCATCGTCACGAGGGGGATTGACGCGTCGATTCCCGATTCGCATGATGGTCCCGAAGGCGGCGTACGGGAGCGAATCGTGCCGGTTGCAAAGAACTATACGCGGGAGCAGTGGGATGAGTTTGTCCGCGCACTGGATGCATTGCCGGAGAAGCCTCGGAACGAGCAACGCGTCAGTGTCAGCGATGCGATGAAGGAAATCCGCGCGCATATCGCTGCGACGCAGGTGAAGGGTTATACGCTCGAAGAGATCGTCCAGGAGGCTGGGCGCAAAGGGCTCGACGTCAGCATTGGCGCCGTCAAATATGCGCTGTATCGTCCAGCGCCTTCCGATACAGCCACCGAAGCAACCGGCCCACGGGAAAGGCACGCAGGGAATTCATCGGCGGGTCGAAAGAAAACCGCAAAGCGGATGGGCAACGCGCATGGCGATGCGGGACAGCAACGGGGGAGGGGCGTAAATCAGCCCGGAGCGATGCAGGGTCAGGACACGTTTGCGTTTGAGATCCGGCCTGATATTGATAATCTCTAGGAGGTCGAGCATGGACGTGATGGAACCCATTTATCTGGTCGGCGGTAGCAAGGGCGGTGTCGGGAAAAGCATGGTCACCCTCGCGCTGGCCGATTACCTGCAGCGGCATGATATCCACGCCATGCTGCTCGAAACCGATACGTCGAATCCGGATGTCATGAAAGCGCTTCGGGATGACATGAAGTGTTCCGCCTATGACCTCGATGACGCGGATGGATGGATCGGGTTCGTCAACTTCTGTGCTGAGCATCGTGGGGCAGCCGTCATTGTCAACACGGCGGCGCGCAATCAGACGGGCGTGACACGATACGGCGGAACGCTGGCCCGCACGCTCGCAGAACTCGGGCGACAGCTTGTCGTTTTCTGGGTGATCAACCGGCAGCGCGACAGTCTGGAACTGTTGCACATCTTCGGGCAGACGTTCCCGGATACGGTGACGCATGTGGTTCGTAACGGTTACTTCGGCAAACCCGACAAGTTCACGCTGTATCAGGAATTGCAGCTTCGCCGGTCGATCGAGATGAAGGGCCGGTCTCTGGATTTCCCCGATCTGGCGGATCGCGTCGCGGACGAACTGCGTAGTCAGCGTATCTCGATCCGCAAGGCGGCAGAGACCATGCACATCGGGCAGCGCGCCGAGCTCTTTCGCTGGAGGGAACTGTGCGATGCGATGTTCGCGCAGGTCATCGACGTTGACCGCACGGTTCATGAGCAATAGGCAGTCGAGGTCGGTCGACCCGCTCGTCCGCCTGTTTCATGAAGTCTCGGGCGATGTTCCGGACGAGGCCAGCCTTGCCCGCATGCGCCGGGTGTCAGGTGCTCTGAACCTGCATGACAATGACGCGCTATGGTCGGTGATTGCTGTACTCGAATACTACGCGCGCCTGTATGAAGCCATGCCGGACCGAGTCCGGTGGGCCGGTGAGGGTAGTTTCGAAGCCGCGCGCCGGGAGGTCGGCGGCGCAACCGATGCGTTAATGCAGCAGCATCGGGAAGCGCTCGAGCGGTGCAAGACGACGATCCAGCTTGCGGAAAACCTGATCCAGGAACATGAGGCCCGTTATCGGACAGCGCTGGCAAGCCTGAATGAGGCTGCATTAACCGGCTTGATCGGGCGCATGTCGAATCAGATCGCGCGTGTGGCGGGTAACCGGCTGATCGGCGCGGCGGCGGTGTCGGCGCGCGAGCAGGGCGAACGGCTCGGCAGCACGCTTGCCGCATTCGAGCGGGCGGTGGATGCGTCGGCGGCGCGCGTTGAGGCGATGGCGACCCGAATGGAACAAAAGTTTGCGCGCTCGATAGGTCGCCTGTTGCTGCTGGGCGGTGCCGTTCTCTGCCTGTTAGCGATTGCCGGTGGCGTTGCAGATTTGCAGATGGGACGGTATGTGACGGGCCCGGACTGTCGTGCGGTGCAATTGCACCAGGCAGACGGCAGGCCCTGAAGGGCACTGTCGTCTGCTGTGCCGTGTCTGCGGCTCAGGGGCAGAAGTTACTCGGCGCTCGGGTTAGCTTGCGCCGCGTTCAGCTTCGCGGCAGTCGGGAAGGGCCACGGCGGCTGTGCGGTGTGGGGACCGGCAGGCGCTTCAGCGTCGCGAGGTGTGTTGTTGAATTCGTTCTCGCCGTTACAGGAATTCGATCCGGAGTCGGCGTCCTCGTTGTCGGATATCTCCCCGCCGTCCTCTTCGCCAGCGGCGTCGTCCTCGTCATCCTTCCGGATAGCCCACGAGGGAGTGGCCGGAATCTCGCGGTCTGTGAGAATTTCCGGGACCCATGCGATTTGGGCAAGGCGCAGTTCTGCGGCGGCAGCGGCGTCGGCCTTCTTCATCTTCGCGATATCGGCGGCCGCCTTCGGCGATACGGCTGCGGACACGACTTCCGCAATGCGCGCCTTGCTGACGTGATCAAAATACGTGGCGCGGGTCGGCGTCCAGTACCGGGTCATGTCGGGGTTCAGCGCATCCGTGAGCGCGTTGATTGCATGCGGCGATTCCTCGCCTTCTATGCCGTCGAGCAGCGTGCCGGTGCAGAACGCGAGGAGGTCGAGCAAGGTCGTTCCGGGGTCCTGGCGGATCAGCCACGGGAGCAGATCAGGGCGTTTCTCCGGCAGTTCTGCAAGCCATCGCGCGCGTTGGGTTTCGATGGCGTTCCATGCGGGGCTGGTGGGCAAGTCGTCGGCCGCGTGCAGCAGACTGTCGTGGTTGTTCCTGCCGGACAGCGTCAGATAATCGCGCAGGGTCGTAAAGGCAAAGCGCCCGGGCAGCGCTTGCGGGATCAGGTGTTGCAGCAGGGCCGCGAGTGCAACGGCGGGCTGCGTGACCAGTTCCGCATGGATGGCGGCGGTGCGGTGCGCGGTCAGCCGCTGGCAGAGCCTCGCGCTGTGGAGAGGCTTCACCTTCGGAATCTCTGGCCCTGTTGTGTCGAGGGCTTCGGCTTCGGGCGTACCGGAAATGGTCGCGCCTGCCGCGTCGAGTGCCGCCGTGTTGTCCCGTCGCGCGAGGCCGCGCTCGATGACCAGTTCACCCTGTGGACCGACGATCACGTACGCGCCAGCCTCAGCCATCTGTGACGCCTCCCAGATCATGGCGCGGCTTTCGAGCGCCATGATTTCGGTGTTGATCCGCCCCATTTCGTCGTCGAGGCGTTCAGCTTCCCCTTAGGCGTTTTCGTCGTCCTCCGAGAGGGCTTCGAGGCTGTCGGCCAGTTCGTCGTGGTGCGCCGTGAGCGCGTCGACTTCGCGCTGTTCCTCGTCGGTGTACGGGCGCTGGACGGGTTGCAATCTGCCGAAGCGGTTCAGTTCCAGCACGTCGCGATCAATACGCGTTTCGACCCAGCCCCAGCCCTCGGCGCGGACTTCCTCGGCGGCGGCGTCGAGCTTCGCGGCGACGAGGCGCTGCAGCAGATCGGCGTCGGCAATGTAGCCCGCGTTTTCCTCGTCACTAAAGAGGTCCCGCCGGATATATCCGCCCGCTGCCTCGTAGGCGTCGAGGCCAGCGAAACGCACGAGGCGGCTGCGGTTCGCGTCGATTTCCGCGCGCGTAATCGCCTGCCGCAGATAGTGCGGTTGACGCTGCCACTCGTTTGCCTCGAACCAGAGGCGCTCCTGGGTGCCATGGTCGTCCGCCAGAGCGAGCGCGGCAAGCTGGTCGAGCGTGATCGCGTCCTCGCGCAGCAGCGCGAGCAGTCTGGGCGACACGCTGGCGAGCTTCATGCGCCGCCTAACGGTGATGGGCGAAGCGGAAAAAAGTGCGGCGATGTAATCGACGCTGCGGCCTTCCTCGGCCAGCATCCGGTAGGCACGCAGCACATCGAAGGGATCGAGTCCTTCGCGTTCACTGTTCTCGATCAGTGAAATGGCGAGCGCTTCGCCCTCGCTGACGACCCGCACAGGCACCGGATAGTCGGCGTTGATGTGCTTCTGCTGGAACAGCAGATCGAGCGCAGCTTCCCGGCGCTGGCCCGCGCAAACACCATATTTGAGGTGTTTCCCACGCGACCCCTTGATTTCATGGACGACGAGGTTCTGCAGCAACCCTTTCGCGCGGATGTTGGCGGCCAGTCCGGGGATACCGAAGAGGGGTTTCGTGCGGGCGTTCAGGGGCGAGCGGCGCAGGCTGGAATACGGCACGGTCAGGACCGGCTGCTCGTTGCCGAAATTGGTTTCGAGTGCGGTGGTGGATTCGACGGTGTCAACGGAAGCGGTGACAGTTTCAACAGTTTGGTTTTGCACGATGGACTCCAGAACATTGGAAAGAAGGTTCCGGGCCAGTGCTGTTTGAATGCGCCAAGACGTGACCCGGAGAGCGTTGTGGCGCAAAGGCTGGGAACGGGGCGGCGCGGGTGCGCCGCCCCGGGGGCGTCAAGCCTTCAGTTGGCGCATGGCATCCGCGAGCATCCAGAGGGCACGGTTGAGCTTCACGTTCTGGTCGATGCCGGTGATGGGGCGCGTGGACATCGCGCGTCCCGAGCGCGATCGTCCGTGCAGGCCGCCCTTCGTGAGGTTTTCCTGCACGCGGTTAAAGACGGTCCAGAGGTCATCGCGGCGATCCTCGAAGCGACGCGGGGCAAGCAACTGGCCCTCGGTAATGGGCGCGGGCGCTTCGGCATCGGTCGGGTCGTAACGCAATGCGAGTGCGGAGCGGGCGAACGCCTGTTGTTCGTCGCGGTCGAGCGTCGCGGCGCGCATGCCTTCCTTCTGCTCGCGGATCAGGTCGAAGCCGTCGAGCACGTCGAATGCGCCATTGATCACGTTCTGGATCACGTTGCCTTCGTGTGGCACCCGGATATCGGCGATGTTCTCGCCCGCGACCATGCCGTTCTGGCAGACAAACCGGAATGTCCCTGCCAGCATCTGGTAGCTGCTCGTGCCGTCATGCGAGTTCAGTAGCACGATTTCATCGGCTTCCTCGCCGGTGATCTGGTCGGTATGGCGAAGCCGGAGCATGTGTTTGGTGAATTCGCGCTTGCCCTGATCGCGCACGCGAGTCTGGCAGATCATGAACGGCTGGAAACCTTCATTGCGCAGGCCGCGCAGCACGTCGATGGTGGGAATGTAGGTGTAGCGTTCGGAACGGCTGTCGTGTTTGCCATCCGAGAAGATGGACGGTGCCACGCGGCGGATCTGGTCGTCCGAGAGGGGCGAGTCAGCGCGCAGCATCGGGGAGCCGTAATGGAAAGAGGAAGCGAGTTGCATGGCAATCTCCACAGTCAAGGTTAAGGACCTGAACCGGGCGAGGGGAGGTGCCTTGCCGTTGCGACTGGACACTTCCCGGTGGAACTCGGGGTTGGCTTTGCTGCCGCCTGACTCCCGGGTTCCCGCCCGTGCGACTTGAGGAGCCGGTAGCGGGCAGGCGTCAAGGAAAAAGGCGAGGGAGGGGTGCGGGCAACACGGTCTCTCGCCCCTTGATGCCTGCCCGCTATCGGCTACGGTCGCGGGTCAAGGGCGGGAACCCGGGAGTCGGGTGCATGCCATGCCGCGGGTTGACCGGACACACGTGCCGAGCATGACGCGCCGCAGGAGAAGGCGACGGGGTCGGGGTTACTGCGGGAGGGATTGATTGCGCCAACGGGAGACGACGCCGCTCGACGTATATCGAGAATGCCCGGTTGCGGCGCGAAAGCCTCTGAAGGCGTTGGGTCAATGGGGGCTGGCTACGTTCAGGACGTGCGCCGCGAAAATCGGTGACGGGGGAACGCTTAGGACGATCCGAACTTGTAAGCCAGGCACTTGCGAGCCCCGGATATCGACCGGCGCCGAACAAAGCCCAAGAGATGCTGCTGAAGCGCACCCGAAGCTGGACGGCTCCTCGTCGGCCATTGCCGACGCTCAGCTATCGTCCCTCATCGGGCGGCAGCACGGCGCTAACCGGCCGTTCGCCCGAGCCGGCTCCGGAGCACCGACTCTCGCACCGGCGGACGCGTACTTACGACCCCCTCGACGGTCCTTCAGATTTCCCAGTTCCGGCCGTTAAATAAAGGTGGCGATCATCCCGGCTATGCTCCGGATCCCGCAAGAGCAGCCTGAGCACATTCACTTTGTCGCAGGCAGCGCCAAATGTTTGGCTTGGCAAATAGAAAAACTGACCAGGGAAAACAGTCATGATGTTGAGTCGAATCGCTATCTATAGCCTCGCCGCATCCGTTCTCACCGGATGCGTGGTAGGCCGCACAACTGTCGACGTCTCGGCGCCGCAAGGCACCAATCCTGCGACGGGGAAGTACGTGCGAATTGAATCAGTCCAGGACAAACGCACCTTCACCGTCAAGCCCCCGAGCGCCGACATGGCGTCGCTCGATCCCGATGAAGATTCTAGCGATGCGTCGAAAGCTCGCGCGATCGGTCGCAAGAGAAACGGTTATGGCAAGGCACTCGGCGATGTGGTGCTCCCTGAAGGCAAGACGGTCTCCGGGCTCGTTGAAAGTGCATTGGCTAAAGGCTTTCAGGAGGCAGGGTACATCGTCGTGAAGCAGGGGGATCCCAACTTTGCCGCCGCCTCTCCGGTAAATGCACAAATAGTCGATTTCTGGGCTTGGTTCCAGCCCGGCTTCTGGTCAGTTAAAACTAACCAGAAGTCAGAAGTGAAGTTGTCAGGCGATGTCGGTGCTCTTCATGGTGCTCAGGCCGTCAAGACTCACGTTAGCGAATCCAAGCAAGTTGTGGTTCCCAGCGACTGGCAGGAGATCGTGGAAGAAGGCCTGTCGGCGATTGTCCTGCGGACAAAGGATCTGGTAAGCGGGAACTAATTAATTGATTCGCTCGAGGAGTGAGCCACATCGCTCGTCGCAGAGACGACGGAAGCGTCTGGCTTGCCCGTGCAGAAATCGCAATTGGAATCTTGATCCGCAGATTGATGACATCGCAACTGCTTGACGGCGAGAACGCTTGGGCCAAACGACGACACGCACGGCCGAAAGCGCGAATAGCGCGTGGTCTCGTCTCATCCTGAAATCCGAGTCGCCGTGGGGTCGGCGAATAGCTCCACGTTTAAGGTTTTGAATTTTCCCCTGACCCCTGATAGCCGCCGACGCGAAAAACGACAGCTACCACCGAGTGCCCCATCCCTGCCAAGGCTGCAGCGTCGCGGCCCATGCAGGCCCCCGCATCGAGGATGCACGCACGTACCTTCGGTATCAGTTGCAGAGCCGGCCAGTGACGGTCTCCGAACGAGATTTAGCATTCGTTAGCCAAGGCCGCGGCGTACTCGGCATAACCTTCGGCTGTCGGAACGTCGATCGACATTGGATGAGCATCGGTTCTCTAACCGGCCGATTGTCGACGATCCAGGTCGATGTGTCGAATGGCGGTTCGGCCGTGAACGCCAGTTCAATGAAGGCGGTGTAGAGCAGCCGTTGAAACCTTCGACTGCTGCTCGAGGGCAACGTCTGTGAACGAGTACAGTCGGCCACAAAGCGTCATTCGCTCGTCCTGTCGATCGGTCGTTCAGACGTCGGCTTCACTTTGCTTCCGGTCATCCGATTGGCGAAGATGACCATTCCTTCATCGGCAAAATGCCGACATTGGGCCGGATCGGGTGCGACGTCAGCAACGTAGGCCAAACGCTTTCCTGACGCAAAAGGCCAGACGGAGGGTGGTAGTGCGGTCGCCCAACAACCAGCTAGCTCTGTTCGGCTATCGCGTCTCGCACTGAAAAGTTGAAAATCGGTCCGAAGTCAGGAAGGCGCCGGCGTTCCGGGAGCGGGCTGAGAACTACCTTGCCAAGGTGCTCATCGAGTCTTCTTCAATGGCAGGAGCATGAGCATGGGATTGCGATTTTGATCGCTCGTCGCGTTGCTGAGTTCGCATAGCCAGGTTTTTTCACCGTTGCTTCGGCGTAAATGGGCGAGTGCAACCTCCCTGCCGCGATTCTGCGAAGTCCCATAGGGATGGCGACGCAGGTTCAGGGCTTTTGTTCCGCGATTAGACGCGGGACCTAACAGCGGTAAAATGGTGTCAAGTGACGTCAGACTATTCGCCATTCAGCATTGCTCAAAGAGTCAGACATGAAGCGCGCACCCAAAGCGGAAAAGTCCATCCCGATCGGCGCGCTCAAATCGTTGCCAGCTGTCTTGCGCGAGCATGGTGCGGACCCGTGGGCGCTTCTCGAGTCCTTCGGCGTGACAAACGAAGCGTTAGCTTCGCCACTTAGCCCCTTGTCGACAGTCTCACACGGCCGCATTCTCGAATCGGCAGCGAAGCTAATTGACTGCGAACACCTCGGCCTTCTACTGGGACAAAGAGCGACACTCGACAACGCAGGGCCCCTGCGCTTTCTGGTACTAAACGCACCCACGGTGCGCGAGGCCGTCGAAAGCCTGATCCGCTTTTGCGGTGTCTGGTATCGCGGGCTGCATGTCAGCATGACGGAAGATGAAGGCTACGCCTGTATGTCACTGTCGATCGACGGCGGCATTCCGGGCGCGCGTCATCTGCTTACCGCGTATCTCGCGGCGAACGTGAGAATTCTGGAATTGATTCTCGGTCGCACGTGGCGGCCCACACTGGTGCGGATCGCGTATCGGAAGCCAAAGGCCAGCGCGCTGTACGAACAGTATTTTCAAGCGCCTGTATGGTTCGGCCAGGCGCACTACGAGGTGTTGTTTCCACAGTCCTTGCTCGATCAGCCGAGGTCGAGTCACGACCAGCAGCTTGGGCACTTCCTGCATCAGCACATGACCGAGTTGGAGGCGCGCCAGACCGACGACTTCAGCGCGCGGGTCAGGCAGGTGATCGAAACGCTTCTACCGACCGGATGCACATCGCAGAAAGTCGCGGAATTTTTTGCAATCCACCGTTTCACGCTTTATCGCCATCTCGACGAACAGCATACGAGTTACGAGAAATTGCTGGAAGACGTCAGACGCAATCTGGCGAATCAGTTGCTGTCGCAGACCGACCTTCAGATTGCCGGCATTGCGACGCGGCTCGGCTACGAGAGCCAGGGCAACTTCACGCGCGCGTTCAAACGATGGAATGGACGAACACCGACTGAATTGCGCAGAAACGCGGCCCGACTAAAAGTGACCAATATGCAGGATGAGAAGTGACATGATGGGTTTCCAGGGAAGCGCCGGCTTCTGCGGCCGCTAAAGAGAAATCTAACGCTGACAGCCACAAACCTAGATGAAAGACAACTGGCGATACGCCCGATCGGTTTTCGGGCGAACCGCCGTCAAGTGGTTTCGCACAAAGCCGTTCGGTGAGCTGTTGCAGGAGTCACGTGCGTCGCCAGGCATGAAGCTTCGCGTAACAGGTCTGTGGCGATGAGAAGGTCAAGGGAAGGCGATGCCCCCTCTCGTCGTTCTGTTTAACCCGGAGAATGGCATTCAGGATGCGACGAACGTCTCGTCGGGGTCGGTCACGTGGTTGGCCAGGCGCGGCGAATAGATGTTTCACTCGCTCCCAGGCGGCATCTGAAAGAGGTCATTTCGATCAATGACTCGGACTGCTGCATGATAAGCCCGGTCTTCAGACCCGGGCTCCGTTCACAGGAAATGCCACAGACCGGCATCCGTCGAGGCGAACGCCAGCCTGCGTCTGTTTAGAAGTTGTGCCGCATCCCTATCATGGCTGCAGTCGTCCCCATACCTGGCGCAGCAGGTTGCCCGTAGGTGATGGTTTGCGTCATGTCCCCGTGGTTGTTGACCCAACCGACCTGCGCATACAACACACTGGCCTTTGACAGGTTGTATTCCGCCCCAGCTGCGATCTGCAGTGATTTGTTCGCTGAAGTGTTTTTGTCTTTGATGTAGTAGAGACCACCGGTGATCTGGAAGTCGGGGGCGAAGCGATACCCCAATCCGAACGAGTACAGATCGAGGTCGACCAGATTCCTGTGCGCGGGATTCGATCCATTGCTATACGAACCGGAGATCGAGAACCCTTCGTACTTATAGAGCGCGCCCAGATACCAATAGCGGTTGTTGTTGAGTCCGGTCGGAACAGTGGTCGGGCCGGGGTTGGTATCGTGGCCGTTGTAGTAAAGTGCAGAAAGTCGTAGCCCGTAACCCGAATACTTCAGCACGGCCGACTCGCGCGTATTGCCCTGCGGTTGCCCCGCTACGCCGCCGAGCGCATATTCGAGTTCGGTGCTCACTCCGTGGAAGACCGGCGACCGATAGACCAGCGCGTTACTGTCATATAGCGCGCCAATCGGACCATTTGTGCTTGTACCTGGCCAGCCTGCTGCCGTGTTCAACCCGAGCCACCCGCTCAGAATACTGCCGAAATACTGCGATGCGCGGACATCGGTCTCCGCCATCGCATAGATCATCGGAGCGATCTGGCGGCCCGCGTTGATGGAACCAAAAGGACCACTGACACCCACCGTCGCAATCTGGTTAAAGAACCCTGGCACGCCCGCCGTATCTGACAGTCCGAGCTTGCCAGTACCCGTATCGAGCACACCCTGCAATCTGAAATTGACGGCGTAACCGCCGCCGATGTCCTCTACGCCTTTCAGCCCCCAAAAACTCGAATAGATGCCCGCGTCCTTATACCGATAGATCTTGCCGAGATCTTTTGCTGTAGGGCTAAACGATGCTGCCGAGGTACTTTGATACAGCAGGCCGCCGTCAACCGAACCGTACAACGTGACCGACGATTGCGCGTGAGCCACAGCGCCAAATGCCATTGCTGCTAACGCGACCATCAACTTCAGTTTCATGCTGTCTCCTTTTTATGGTGCTTTGTTTGTGAACCCGAAACCGGTGTCTAGGCACGTATCGGCGCGAGCTGTTCGCGTAGAAGGTTTTTCTGCACCTTGCCGGTCGCGCCGAGAGGAATCGAATCGACGAAGACGACGTCGTCAGGCATCCACCATTTCGCGATCTTGCCGTCCATGAACGCCAACAGTGTTTCGCGCGACACGTGCGCGTCTGCTTTCCTCACGACGACCAGCAGTGGCCGCTCGTCCCACTTTGGATGTTTGACGCCAATGCAGGCGGCCGTTGCAACGGCTTCATGCGACATCGCCAGGTTTTCGATATCAATGGAACTGATCCATTCACCACCGGACTTGATCACGTCCTTGCTTCTGTCCGTGATCTGCATGAAACCTTGCGGGTCGATGCGGGCAACATCGCCGGTTGGAAACCAGCCGTCGATAAGCGGTGCCGTGCCTTCGTGACGAAAGTAGCCGGCCGCGACCCACGGGCCACGCACGAGCAGGTTCCCCACACTCTCGCCGTCCCATGCAAGCTCCTGGCCGTCATCGGTGACGAGCTTCATGTCAATACCGAATACCGCACGCCCCTGTTTGGCCTGCATCGCTTCGCGTTGCTGCGTGGGTTTCGTGCGTTGCGCACCGGTCAAACTGCATACCGTGCCGAGCGGACTCAGTTCAGTCATGCCCCACGCGTGCAGAACCTCCACGTCATAGCGATTCTGGAACCGCCGCAACATTGCCGGTGGACACGCTGCGCCGCCGACGACCGTGCGCCGCATGGTGGTGAATGCGAGGTCATGCTGATCAGCGCATGTCAGCAGGCTTTGCCATACAGTCGGCACACCGGCTGACAGCGTGACACCTTCGGATTCAATCAGGTTGTAAAGCGATTCGCCATCGAGTGCAGGTCCAGGAAACACCAGCTTCGCGCCGACCATGCAAGCGATGTACGGCAAGCCCCATGCGTTCACATGAAACATCGGAACGACTGGCAGAATCACGTCGCCCGACGAGCAGTTGAGCGCATCGGGCAGGGCAGCTGCGTAGGTGTGCAGCACCGTCGAGCGCTGGCTGTAGACAACGCCCTTGGGCATACCTGTGGTGCCGGACGTGTAGCACATCGACGCTGCCTGATTCTCGTCGAGCATGGGCCATGCAAAGTCGCCAGGCTGCGCGTCGAGCAGGTCCTCATAGCACTGCAGGTCCGTGATACTGGAATCCGGCATGTGATCACGGGTGGTCATCGCGACAAACGTCTTCAACGTGGTGCTTCGTTTAGCGACTTCCTCCACTAGCGGAAGAAAAGTCAGGTCGAAGAACAGCACGCGATCTTCCGCGTGATCGGCGATGTAGAGCAACTGGTCAGGATGCAGACGCGGATTCAATGTGTGCAGCACGGCGCCGGAGCCGGACGCGGCGAAATACAGTTCCATATGCCGATATCCGTTCCATGCGAGCGTAGCGACACGGTCGGGAGATCGGATGCCGAGTGCGGCAAGCGCGTTGGCAAGTTGTCTCGCACGCTGTGCCAACTGTCGAAAGGTCAATCGGTGCACATCGCCTTCGACGCGCCGCGAGACGATCTCCTGGTCGCCGTGATGGCGCTCCGCATGCACGAGCAACGAGGAAATGAGCAGTGGCATCTGCATCATCGAGCTATTCATTCCGTTTTCCTTGGACGTGGCGAGAGCAGCCGTTTCCCTACACCCGGCAAAATCGCCTGGGCGCATGAGAGACCGCTGATTAAGGCAAATATGAAATCGCGGGTTCTAGTGCCGGCGTTCCTGGAGAGCCGCGGCTGGGATGCCGGTGAGCAGCACGATCGCGCCCACCAGCAGGATCACGCCGATTACGTCGAACGCGATGTAGAGACTTCCCGCGTGCATTTTGATTGCACCGACGGTGACCGGGCTGACTACCGCGGCAATTGACCCCAGGCTGCTCACAAGCGCGATGCCACCTGCCCCTGCACCGGCGTTGAAGAATGCCGGCGGAATGGTCCAGAACACGGGCACTGCCGCGAGGCAAGCCGCCGCCCCGACAGTCATAAAAACGGTCGATAGCAACGCGTTCGCATGAACGAGATGCATCAGGAGAAAGCTCAATGCCGCCGTCGACATGGTCGCCGCAAGGTGCCAGCGGCGCTCCAGACGACGGTCCGAACTGCGTCCCAACAAATACATGGCGACCGCGCCGAGTACATACGGTCCACTCGCAATCAAACCGATGCTGCGCATATCAGTGAATCCTGCGCCCTCAAGCAATGACGGCATCCAGTAGGCGACCGTGTTGGTCGCGCAATAAATCGCGAAAAATACAATTCCAGGAATGTAGGAACGGGGATCGCGGATGACTCTCCCGAACGTGCGCGCCGGCGCATGATTCGATTCACGGTCGAGCCGCAGATTGTCGGCGACAATCGCCTTCTGTTGATCGGTGAGCCATTTGACGTGCGCGGGCTGATCGTCGAGCCAGTACCACGCGAATGCGCCGAGCAACATCGCGGGAATGCCTTCCAGGATGAACAGTGTTTGCCATCCCTTCATCGCATGCCAACCGTCGAGTTCAGTCATGATTGCGCCGGCTAGTGGCCCGCTGATCATTCCCGCGACAAAACCCGCCATGAAGAAAATCGACGTCACCCGCCCGCGCTTCCATGACGGAAACCAGTAGGTCATGTAAAGAATGACGCCGGGAAAGAAGCCTGCTTCCGCAATACCGAGAACAAATCGCGCGATGTAAAGCTGCCCCGGTGTCGAGACCATGCAGGTGAGCGCAGTGACGAGTCCCCAGAGAATCATGATACGGGTCAGCGTGGCACGCGCGCCGACCCGCTGCATATACAGATTGCTCGGAATTTCGAAGAGAATGTAGCCGGCGAAGAACGCTGTGGCTCCGATGGCGTAGGCGGCATCAGTCAGACCGAGGTCCTGCGCCATGCGCAGTTTGGCGAAAGAGATGTTGATCCGGTCGATCGCATTGACTGCGTAGGCCAGAAACAGGAACGGCAGCAGCCGCCAGGCGATCTTGCGGTATGTCTCCCGGACTTCGGGTGATGAACGCGACCCGCTGATCGCCTCAGCCTGCAAAGCGGCATGACTCATGGTGTCTCCATCTGCTACATTCAGTGCGACGGCGCAAAGTCGCCGTCGCATGGTGAAGGTTCCGCACGCATGCCTTATGCGACACGTCGCGCGGAAGGCACGGCCCTGCCTTAAGCCGTTTTACGCCGGGCACGGTCGTGCTCCGCACATTCGGCCTGCAGCAAAGGCACGGCGAGCTCGCATGCCTCGATGCCTTGCAGGCTGACTATTTTCAGCACTTCCAGAATCTGCTCACGCGTTGCACCGAGTACGAGTGCCGCCTGGATGTGACGCCGCGTGCCGTGCGCGTACATATGGGTGATTGCGGCGTCGCCCGCGATGCAAAGGAACTCGATCCACAACGGTGGCAGAACGTTGTCGCGCCACAAACCCAGACCCATCGCGAGAAATGCCTCGAGATATTGCGGGTCCCATCGATAGATCGTCTCCCACAGCGGATTGAACATCCCGTTCGCGCGCACATGATCACAAACTGGCGTCGACGTGGCAGGCGCTGGTTCGTCGGGCAGTCCTGCACTCGCGAGTTCTTCGGCAAGAATCGGTACACCGAGCGCGCATGCGTGAATACCGACTACGCTCGCAAGCTTGAACACCTCGAGAATCTGCGCTCGCGTGACACCCAGTCGCAATGCATCGCGAACATGTCGACGCACGCCAGGGCCATACATATGCGTGGCCGTCACGTCGATATTCAACCGGATCAGCGCCACGAGGCGCGGGTCGAGCACGTCGCTGGTCTGGGCGCTCTGGCTGAGCTTCATGAACGACTCGGTCCACTCGGGATCCCATTCGGCGAGCGGATCGAGCGCGGGGGCAACGAGACCTGCGGCGCGCATCGTGTCGTAGTTCGGTGTCGGCTGTCGATCGCTCGTGCTAATCGCCGTGGCTGGTTCTGATGGTTTCGTACTCATATCACCGAGCCCCCGTTCGGGCTGATAACCTGACCCACGAGATAATGGTCCCCCGCGAGATAGACCACTGTCGACGCATACTCTTCTACGGTGCCAAAACGCCCCAACGGACAGCTTTGCCACAAACGGTTGCGGGCGTCTTCGCCGATCTTGTCGAGATAGTCGTTGAATGCCGGCGTGGCGACGCCGCCCGGCGCCATCGCGTTCACAAAGATATTGGCACCGGCCACTTCAAAAGCAACCGACTTCGTGAAGGCGATGACCGCGCCCTTCGTGGCGCAGTAGTGCGGGCTGTGCGCGCTTCTGGTCGAAAGTCCGGCAATCGACGCGATGTTGATGATTTTCCCGTCGCGCTGTGGTTCCATCAGCTTCAACGCTTCACGCGTGCAATAAAACACGCCGTGTACGTTGACGCCCCAGTAGCGATGCCATTCTTCGTCGCTGATTTCACTCGTGAATTTCAGCGACTGACGTGGCATGGGCGTCTGCATGTACGCGTAGAGCTTGTTTCGTCGTTCGGTGTCGATAGGACGGTTAGGCGTCAGTGCGGCATTGTTCACGAGAATATGCAACGTGCCGAAGCGCTCCGTGATCTGTGCAAACATATGCCTGACCTCTTCGCTCGACGACACGTCGCACCGGAGTGCAAGACATTCAGCGCCGCGTGCTTCGACAGCGGCGCGGGCCACCGCCAGCGCGTTTTCGTCGACGTCGCATATGACGATGCTGGCGCCTTCGGCGGCAAGAGCGTCCGCGCATGCAAGACCGAGTCATGGGCCCACGCCCGTGACCAGGGCAATCTTGTCACGTAGTTTCATGTTCATTCCCGTCAGAGTGTGGAAGTAACGCGCGCCTGGGTGTCAGGCGTGTCCCGGCACCGTAAAGCCGCGCTGGGCGGACTTGCGATTCGGCGTCATGCCGAGGGCGGCGATCGTTTCGTCGGCGCTGCGGTACTGCTCGCCGATCTGATAGATGCGCTTTGCGTCTTCGCCCGTTGCGATGTCGCGGCCGAGCTCGCGGGCAATGCGCACGGTCTGCTCGATCTGCTGCACCGACGTCATGCGCTCGCCCTTGCGGCCCCAGAGGTTGTCCTCGATGCCCACGCGCACATGCAGCCCCATTGCGATGGCCATCGCGTTCATCGGCAACACGGCGCGCATTGCACTTTCGATCGTCAGAACCGCGCCATCGGGCGTGCGGCGAATGAATTCGATCAGATCGGCCGGATGCAGGCCCGCTGCGCCGCCGCCGATCGCGACATAGTTGAGCACCAGCGGACCGGTGTAGAGACCGCGGCGGATCAGGCGCTCGACGCTCTCGAGCTGGTGCACGTGGCCCAGCATGAAGTGAGGCTGAATGCCGGCCGCCTGCAGGCGGCGCAGGTGTTCGATGAAGAATGACGGCTTCGCATCGACGACCATTTCCGAGTAGGCATTGAAGTATTCAGGCTTCTCGAGAATGGTGCCCACTACGTCGTCCGGCGTGAGCAACTCGCAGATGTTCATCTGGCTCGAGTTGATCGCGATCGTGACCTGGTCGGGCTTCGGATCGAGTTCTGCAAGCATGTGCCGCGTGTCGTAGTCGAGCCACTGGGCTTCCTGACCCTCGCCTTCCGGTGCGAAAGAAATCGAGCCGCCCACCTGCAGGACCATATTGGGCACCGCTTCGCGCAGCCGGGCGAGACTCTCGTTGAACTTGGACATGCGCTTGGAGCCCTTGCCGTCTTCCTCGCGGACATGCACGTGGAGCACCGTGGCGCCGGCGTTGTAGCAGTCCACCGCCTTCTGGATCTGTTCGTCCATTGTGATCGGGATGTCGTCCGAGTCGCTCGGAATCCATTGCGGGCCAAACGGCGCGACCTGGATCACGAGTTTTTCCTGAACTTCGGGGAAAAGGCTATCGTCGAGAAAATTCATTGGGCGTCTCCAAACCTGGGATTAATGGCCGGTTGCACTAAGGCGAATCCGTTGACTGGAACTTTAGGGAAAGTGAGCGAAACGCCTTTATCATTTTGTCACTCACTTTTATCATCCTGTCACTTGCGACACTGGGATTAACCCTTTCGATGCGCGCGACGCATGCAACAGATCCTGTGTGCATCAAGAATGCGCTCGGGCAGCCTTTCGCGGCGAATACGGTGCGGGAAACAGGGAAAGGGGACTTCAGAAGTTACTTCGAACCCGTCGCGATGGACGGGTTCGTCGGCACCGTTGCAATGCCGCTGCTCATAGCGCGTTCAGATCACGCCGTTAGCCTTCAGAAGCGAGAGACGGTCAGCGGATACATGGAGTAATGTGCTTAAAACGTCCGACGTACCCTCGCCAAGCGTTGGGGGAATGGCGCGGACCGGCAACCGTTCGCCGTCGAAGCGATAAGGTGGTGCAAACACGTCGACCTTGCCTGCCACTGGGTGCGGATGTGATGTCATGAGCCCAGCATCGCGGGTCCGCGTCGACGTCAGCGCTTCATGGAGACCCAATACTTCGCCGCATGGAATATTCGAACGGGCCAGCGACTCAAGCAGTCCATCACGCTTGCGTTTGGCGAGTTCGCGATGAAGCTCCGGCAGGAGCATCGCGCGATTTTTCGACCGGTCTAGGTTCGTCAGGAAGCGCGGATCGGTCGCAAGGTCAGGCCGCTCGATCACGTCCCGACAGAAGCGTACAAACTGCGCGTTATTGCCGACGGTGATCACGAGTGGGCCGTCGGCTGCATCGAACACGCCGTACGGCACGATCGAAGGATGCGCATTACCATAGCGGGGCGGATCGGGTCGATACAAAAACTAGAGACACCATGCAGACTGACAACCTCGCCTTGCCGCTTGCCGGCATCCGCGTACTGGACTTTCGCGAATCCTCGCCGGACCCTGGTGCGCTCTGGTTCTCGCCGATCTTGGCGCTGAAGTTATCAAGGTCGAGCACCCCGAGCGGGGCGATGATACCCGGGACCGGGGCATGCGCGTGGGCGCCACGGAGACTGCCTACTTCAACGGCGTCAACCGGAACAAGCGCTCGGTCAGCCTGAATCTGCAGTCGCCGGAAGGCGTCGAGCTTGCGCGCGCACTCGCGCGCAAGAGCGATATTGTCATCCAGAACTTCAAAGTGGGTGGCGCGGCGAAGCTCGGCCTGGGCTATAACGATTTGCGTCAGGACCACGAAGATCTGATCTACTGCTCGATCTCGGGTTATGACCACACTGGCCCGGAGGCCACACGCCCGGGCTACGATCTCGTCGTCCAAGGCGAAGCCGGGTTGATGGGCATCAACGGCGAAGCCGGTCAGCCTCCGTTGAAATTCGGTGTGGCTGTCGTCGATCTGTTCACCGGCATGTATTCAGCGCAAGCGATTCTGGCGGCGCTCTACCAGCGTCAGCGCACCGGGCAAGGCCGCTCGATCGAGATGGCTTTGTACGACTGCGGCCTGATGATCACCGCGTATTACGGGCTCGAAGCCTTGCTTATGGGCGAAGACCCTTGTCGTAAGCACGGTGAATGTCGACGCGCAGTGGGATTGCGTGCTGCGCGTCGTTGTCGCCATCCTGCCAGCGGCTGCCATCCAAATGTGCTGCCTCTAGCAACTCCTCGACGTCGCAACCCGTGACAACACAGGCCTTTCCATATCGCGAGAATACCTTGGTGCGAAACACTTGCTGATGGAGACGTCGCTTGACCTGCGCCATCTTATACGCGGGCCCTTCTGGCGCGCGAGCTGAACCGGTTAGTTCGTATCCATCCCAATGCGACGAGTCTGGTCGCCCATCGCTGACATATAATTCGAATGTTGGTTATTTAGGACTTATATGATGGCGGGTAAGAGACCCCTTGGGACCGAGCGGACGGAGCTGCGGGTCGAGCGCGGCGTTGCGCAATATCAGCGGCTGGCGTCCCTGTTGCGGCACCGAATTGCGATGGGCGAGTACCCGCTCGGCGCGCAGCTGCCGCCGATCACGCAACTCGCGGACGACCTGGGCGTCGCCGTCGTCACCGTCCGGCAAGCATACGATCTGCTTTCGAAGGAAGGGCTGCTCCGCAGCCAGCGGGGCGTTGGGACCCACGTTGCAGCGCTGCCCGCCGCCACGGGCGACCTCGAACAGGTGATCAACAACCCCTTCGCCGCGCCGCAGGCGCTTGCCTTCGAAATACTCGAAGTCGGGCGCCGCACCCTGTTGCCGCAGGAGCTGCTCGGGCCGGATGATCAGTCGGCTGGCGAATACGTGTGCGTCCGCAAACTGCACACCTATTCCGGCGAGCCGTTCTGCTACGCCGAAATCTATGTGCCCACGCCGGTTTTCGAATCGCTGCCCACGGACATCGCCATGAAGCGGAAGCTGCTCGCCGCGGTACTCGACGAACTGGGCGCGCGCTGCAAACGCTTGCGGCAACGCGTGACCGTGATCCCCGCGGATTTCCCTCTGTGCGACATGCTGAAGATCCCGTTTGCCTCTCCCGTCGCGAAGATGTCGCGACGCCTGGTTGACGGCAAAGGCCACGTGCTGTACGCCGGCGCTACCTGGTATCGGGGCGACCGCTACGTCTCCGAGATCGACCTCCCCGCGTCCGCCCTGAAAACCGTGCCGGGGATCACCGAGCCCCAGCGGCGGGCTGTCGGGTAAGCCCGTACTTGACTCCACTTTACGCACGCCTAAACTACTAACATTAGTCATTTAGGTTTAACTCCTCGAAGCTGAGTCCTCACTGGAGTTCAATGCGTATGTGGAACCTTCTCTTCCTCCCGGCTACCCCCGGCCTTGAGTCGCAAGCGATGGCGGCGGCCCCTTATCCGGCCCAACCCATCAAGATGATCATTCGCTTTCCGGTGGGTAGCGGAATGGACGCCGGGGCGCGCGTGCTCGACCAATCGCTGCCCGCCAGCAAGGGCCGGCCCGTCATCGTGGAAAACCATCCCAATGCCTCCGGCTTCATGGCGGCGCGGGCCGCCGCCCTGGCGGTCAGGACCGCATGGAGCCAGCCCGAATGAAGCCCGTACCTACTGTGGTCAGGGTCGCCGACCTTGCCGCCTACGCGCCGGCGAACCACACCGGCACCTCTAACGTGCGCGTGATCGGCCCCGAGACTGTCGGCGCGACGGCGCTCGAAGTGCTGGTCGGCACGATCGTGAAATCGCACGGCGCGCGGCCGCATGCGCATCCCCACCTGGAGCAATGCGCCTACATGCTCGAGGGAACCGGCGAGTCCGGGGCGGAGGGTCGCGTGGAAGCGATGGCGCCGGGGACCTGGGCCTACGTGCCGGCCGGCGTATTCCATTCGTTTCGCGTGACCAGCGACCAGCCCGGGCGTGTGCTGGTCGTCTATACGCCGCCGTATGGCGAGAACCCGGCGCACACGATCACGGAGCCCGATGGCGTTGCCGCCGCGCCCGCTCACGGCAAGGTGCGCGTGCTTGCCGCCGGCGACGCCGCCACCGGCACGGTTCCCCTCATCGACCGCGAGACCGCTGGCGCGCGCTGGGTCGACATTGCGGCGCTGCGCATGCCTGCCGGCAGCACATCGGTCTGCACCTCGGAGCCTGACGCCGAGCAGGTTCTCTACGTCGAAGACGGACGGATCGACGCACGTGTCGACGGGCAGAACTTCGGTCTCGCCCCGGGCGACTTCCTGTTTCTTCCGCGCGGGGCCGCCGCCTCCCTGCGCTGTTTGCCGGAGCAGCCTGCGTCCGGGTTCCTTATCAAGGGGCGGCTTCCATCCACTGCCTTAAATCCAGTAACAACGGGAGACAATTCATGAACGCAAGAATGCTCGCGCAGCCCACCACGTCCACCGGCGCCCCGCTGCCGCTGCCCGCTCTGCCACAGGACAAGCTCCTGACCGTCAACATCGACCAGATCCCGCTGATCAGGGATGTCTTTCCGGGCATCCACATCAAGCCGCTGCGCCTTGACCTGGAACGCGGCGAGTGGGTCTTCATGGCTATCCTGGAACCCGGTTGCTCGCTGCCGATTCACTACCACACCGGTACGGCGCAGGTGTGGACGATCCAGGGCTGCTGGGCGTATCGCGAGTACCCCGAGCAGCGGCAGACGGCAGGCTCCTACCTGTACGAGCCCGCCGGCTCGGTGCACACCTTCTACACCCCCGAGGACAACACCGAGGACACCATCACCATCGCCTGGATCGAAGGCGCGCAAGTGAGCTTCAACGAGGACGGCACGTTCCACTCGCTCAATGACGCGGTCTCGATCCGGTACGCGATCGAGGCCCTCGCGGCAGCGCGCGACATCGGACCGGTGCCCTACATCCGCGGCAACGGCGCCGACGTAGCCGGTTCCTGACCGGAAAAAGGAGCGCGGACAGAATGAGCAATGACTCGAACCAGGGTGGGCCGCTGGCCGGCCTGCGCATCATCGACATCACCGAAGTCGTCATGGGACCTTCGGCCACGCAGATGCTGGCCGACCTGGGGGCCGACGTGATCAAGGTGGAGCCGCCCGGCGGCGACATGTTGCGCGCCGTCGGACCCGGCGGGCGCTCGGGCGCCGGCCCGCTGTTCCTCAACCTGAACCGCAACAAGCGCAGCGTCATGCTGGACCTGAAGCGCCCTGCCGGCAAGGAAGCGTTGCTGAAGCTGGCGCAGACGGCCGACGCGCTGGTCTACAACGTGCGGCCGCAGGCGATGCAGCGCCTCGGGCTGGATTACGAGGCGCTGCGCCTGGTGAACCCGCGCATCGTCTACGTCGGCACCTTCGGCTTCAGCCAGCGCGGCCGCTATGCGGACTCGCGCGCCTTCGACGACCTGATCCAGGCGGCCGTCGCGATCCCCGAGGCCAGCGTGCGGGCCGGTTCCGACGTGCCGCGCTATGCCCCGCTCAACCTCTCGGACCGGGCCACGGGCCTGTACGCGTTCGGCGTGATCTGCGCGGCCCTGCTCGCGCGCGAGCGTACGGGTTGCGGGCAGGCGGTGGACGTGCCGATGTTCGAGACCACCGCGCAGATGATGCTGGGCGATCATCTGTACGGCCACACGTTCATCCCGCCGCGCGGCGGCTTCGGCTATCCGCGGCTGCTCAACCCGCAGCGGCGGCCGTACGTCACGCAGGACGGCCTGGTGTGCCTCGTCGTCTACACCGACGAACAGTGGCAGGCCTTCATGGGCGTGGTCGGGGAGGCCGAGCGGTTCAACAGTGACCCGCGGTTTGCCGACGGCGAATCGCGCACCCAGCATGTCGAGGCGCTGTACACGATCCTCGCCGACAAGCTGAAAGCGCAGACCACGCAGCAATGGCGCGAGTTGCTGGAGCCGCTCGGCATCCCGGTGTTGCCGGCGCACACCTTCGAGTCGCTGATGGACGACGCGCACCTGCAGGACATCGGGTTCTTCCAGCAGTTCGAGCATCCCACCGAGGGCATGCTGCGAACCATGGCGGTGCCCAGTGAATGGCCGCAAACCCCGCTGCCGCCGCTGCGTCCGCCGCCGTTGCTGGGCGAGCACAGCGCGCAAGTGCTGGCCGAGGCCGGCTACTCGCCGCAGCAGATCCGCGAGATGGAGCAGGCGGGTGTGACGCAAGTCGCCGCGTGCAGCGAGTCCACGGGAGTCGAAGCATGAGCGAGGTCGTGCACGCCAGCCGGCAGGATGGGCGGCTGATTCTCACCATCGACCGTCCGGAGCGCCGTAATGCGCTCAACGCGGAAGTGATCGGCACGTTGCAACAAGCGCTGGAGCGCGCCAGATCTGACGAGACGATTCGCGCGGTGGTGCTCACCGGTGCCGGCGACGAGGCGTTCTGCGCCGGCGCCGACCTGGGCGGGGATGCCTTCGCGTTCGACTACGCCACGCCGACCAGCGCCTATGCCGACCTGCTGCGCACGGCCCGCACGCTGAACGTGCCGCTCGTCGCGCGGGTTAACGGCGCCTGCATGGCCGGCGGCATGGGCCTGCTCGCGATGTGCGATCTCGCCATCACGGCCCGGCACGCGAGCTTCGGCCTGCCCGAGGTGAAGGTGGGCGTGTTCCCGATGCAGGTGCTCGCCGTGCTGCAGGCCCAGTTGCCGCTGCGCTGCCTGGCGCAGCTGTGCCTGACGGGCGAGCCCATCGACGCAGCGCGGGCACGCGAGATCGGTCTGGTGAACGAGGTGGCTGACGACCTCGACGCTGCGCTCGAGCACCTGCTGTCACGGCTGCTCGCCAACTCACCCACCGCGCTGCGGCGCGGCATGTATGCGATGAAGGCAATGCACTCGATGTCCTTCGAAGAGGCGATCGCCTTCGGCGAAGGGCAGATCGGCCTGCTGGCCCTGACCCAGGACGCGCGCGAGGGCTTGGCCGCATTCAAGGAAAAAAGGAAACCGCAATGGACGGGCAACTGACATCGTCGACGCCGGGCAAGGTCGTGCGCATCGGCGGCGCCTCGGGCTTCTGGGGCGACAGCAGCCTCGGGCCGCTGCAGCTGGTGCGCTGCGGCGCCATCGATTACCTCGTGTTCGACTATCTCGCCGAGCTCACCATGTCGATCCTCGCGGGCGCGCGCATGAAGCGGCCGGAGCAAGGCTACGCCATCGACTTCGTCACGGTGGCGCTGCGCTCGGTGCTGAAGCAGGCCGTCGAGCAGGGCATCCGCATCGTCAGCAACGCCGGCGGCGTGAATCCGAGGGGATGCGCCGCGGCGGTGCGGGCTCTTGCCGACGAACTCGGTGTACCGGTGCGGATCGCGATCGTCGAAGGCGACGACGTGCTCCCGCTCGCCGCGGCGATGCGAGCGGCCGGCACGGTCGAAATGTCCAGCGGCGAACCGATGCCGGAGCGGCTGGTGACGGCCAATGCCTATCTCGGCGCACTGCCCATCGCACGGGCCCTGGCCGCGGGCGCCGACATCGTTATCACCGGGCGCTGCGTCGACAGTGCCGTCACCCTCGGCGTGCTGATGCACGAGTTCGGCTGGGCGGCCGACGACTTCGACCGGCTCGCCGCCGGCAGCCTCGCCGGCCACATCATCGAATGCGGCTGCCAGGCGACAGGCGGCCTGCACACCGACTGGGCCAGCGTGCCGGACTGGGCGAACATCGGCTATCCGATCGTCGAGTGCCGCGAAGACGGCAGCTTTGTGGTCACCAAGCCCGCGGACACCGGCGGCCTTGTCACGCCCGCAACCGTCGGGGAACAACTGCTGTACGAGATAGGCGATCCGGCCAACTATCTGCTGCCGGACGTGATCTGCGACTTCCGCCAGGTGCGCATGGAGCAGGCCGGGTCGCATCGCGTGCTCGTGACCGGCGCGCGCGGCCGCCCGCCAACCGGCACCTACAAGGTTAGCGCCACCGCGCCGGCGGGCTTCAAGGTGTCCGGGCAGCTCACCATCGTGGGGATCGACGCCGCAGCGAAGGCCAACCGCACGGGCGAGGCGCTGCTCGAGCGCGGCCGCCGGCTGCTGCATGAGAGCGGGTTCGCGGATTTCCTGGCCACCCATATCGAGCTGCTCGGCACGGAGTCGGCTTACGGGCCGCATGCGCGACCGTTGCCGACGCGCGAAGTCGTGTTGCGCCTGACGGTGACGCATGTCGACCGGCGCGCACTGGAGATGTTCAGCCGCGAGTTAGCCGCACCAGGCACATCCTGGTCACCCGGCACGACCGGTGCCGGTGGCCGTCCCTCTGTGTCTCCGGTGCTACGGCAGTTCGCCTGGCTCATTCCGAAGGCGCAGATGACGCCGACGGTCACGCTTGGCGAGACGACGTTGACCGTGACGCTGCCGCCACCGCAACCACAGGTCGGGCCTGGACCGCTGGCGCGCATCGAGGGTGCGCTGCCCGCCGGCCCGCGCCAGACCGTGCCGCTCCTGAGAATCGCGCTCGGACGCAGCGGCGACAAGGGTGACACCTCCAACATCGGCCTCATCGCGCGGCATCCGGCCCTGCTGCCGGTGCTAAGAGACCAGGTGACGTCAGAACGCGTCGCGGAGTACCTCCGCCATCTGGTGCAGGGGCCGGTCCACCGTTACGAGCTGCCCGGCATCCATGCCATCAACCTCGTCTGCGAGCGGGCGCTGGGCGGCGGCGGCATGGCGTCGCTGCGCAACGACCCGCTTGGCAAGGGCATGGCGCAGATGCTGCTCGACATGCCGGTCGACGTGCCCGCAGGCCTGCTGCAGGAGCTCCCCGCATGAATTTCGACTTCTCTGACGACCTGCTTGCGATCCGCGACGCCGTCGAGGCTCCCTGCGCCGACTACGGCGCCGATTACTGGCTCGAGCGGGACCGCGATGGACGCTGGCCCAGCGAGTTCTGCGACGCCGTTGCCCGCGGCGGGTGGTTCGGCGTGACCATGCCCAAGGAACATGGCGGCGCCGGCCTCGGCATATCGGCGGCCGCGATGGTGATGCGCACGATCGGCAAGCTCGGCTCGGCGGCGGTGTCGTCGGTACACCTTAACCTGTTCGGCCCGCAGCCGGTGGTCGTGTTCGGCAGCGAGGCGCAAAAGCGGCGCATGCTGCCGCCGTTGATCGACGGTTCGGATCGCGCCTGCTTCGGCGTGACCGAGCCCAGCGTCGGTTCCGACACCACCCGCGTCAGAACCTTCGCCCGCCGCGCGGGCGACCGCTACATTGTCCACGGCCAGAAGGTCTGGACCTCGACCGCGCAGCACGCCAACAAGATCCTGCTGGTGGCCCGCACGACGGCGATCGAGGCATGCGCGCGGCCGATGGACGGCGTCACGCTGTTCTACACCGACCTCGACCGGTCGCGTGTGCGCATCAGCGAGATCGAGAAGATGGCGCGCAAGGCAGTGGACTCGAACGAACTGTTCATCGACGGGCTGGAGATCCCCGTCGAGGATCGCATCGGCGACGAAGGCCAGGGCTTCAGGTACCTGCTGCACGGCCTGAATCCGGAGCGCATCCTCGTCGCGGCTGCTGCGCTCGGCGCCGCCGAGACGGCGCTGGCGCGGGCAACCGACTACGCCAGGGAACGCGTCGTGTTCGGCCGGCCGATCGGCAAGAACCAGGCGATCCAGCATCCGCTGGCGGAATGCTGGATGCGCCTGCAATCGGCCGAACTGCTGATGTGGAAGGCGGCGGCGCTCTACGACGCCGGCAAGCCCTGCGGTGTCGAGGCTACGGCGGCCAAGTACCTGGCGGCGGAGGCCAGTTTCGAGACGTCGTTGCGTGCGGTGCGCACGCATGGCGGCTACGGCTACGCGACGGAGTACCACGTCGAGCGCGGCCTGCGCGAAAGCGTGCTGTCGCTGCTCGCACCGGTGACACAGGAGCTCGCGCTGTGCTTCGTCGCCGAGCAGGCGCTCGGATTGCCGAAGTCGTACTGACCCGCGCAGCGCGAGACAAACCGCATCCAGGGCGCCGCAAAGGCACGTCCGACGACATCGACCAGATCAATTCGCAACGGTCGATAAACCCGAGCCTGGAGACTGCGAAATGAGGATGAACCTTGGGGGAGGACAGTTTCATGAAGAGGTTTGAGGGTAAGGTCGTAATCGTCGTCGGCGCCGCCGGCCACGGCAACATGGGGCAGTGCCTTGCCCGACGCTTCGCCGGCGAAGGCGCCAGCGTGGTTGTGGCTGGACGACGCGCGGAGCCGTTGGATCAGCTGGCAAGCGAAATCGGAGGCGCGAGCCGGCTTTGCGATTTCACGCGCAAGGAAGACGTCGACGCCCTCGTCGCCTTCGCGCGCGAGCGCTACGGCCACGTCGATGTCGGCATCAACGCCACGGGATGGGGACTTCTCCGGCCGTTCGAAGACACGAGTGAGGAAGAACTGCAGGCGATGATGGATCTCCAGTTCAAGGGGCCCTTTCAGTTCATGCAGGCGCTCGTGAAAGCGATGAGCCAAAATCCGACGCCGGGGGGCTCGATCATCATGATCTCGTCAGCGACCGCGACGATCATGCTTGAGAACCACGCCGCCTATATGGGCACCAAGGCTGGCACCGACCACGTCGTGCGCTGTGTGGCCAACGACTTTGGCCATTTCGGCATTCGCGCCAATTCGATCTCTCCTGGCATCACTCGCACGCCGATGTCGGGTGACGCCCTGAACATCCCCGAGATATTGGGGGCCTTCGAGGCCGGCTATCCGCTCGGACGTATTGGCACTGTGGACGACGTCGCCGAAGCGGCTCTGTGGTTGGCAAGCGACGTGTGCTTCATGACGGGACAGAACCTGCAGGTCAATGGCGGCCTGACGCTGCGCCGCAATCCGACAGTGACGGAAATGGGCGCCGCCTATGCACGGGTGATCGCGGACCTGTCCGCATGACGGAATCAATGGGGCGGACACGATTGAATAATCGTCCGCCGCCGAACGTGTCGTGCGAGGGGAGGCCGTGGCGCAGCTAGAGGAAGCGGCGCCATGACAAATAAGTGCATCGGTGCTGGGGCACATCCACGCGATGCAGCTTTCCTGGTTATCAAATCAAGTAAAGCAAAGGAAATGGCGTGAGCATCTTCACAGTGATATCGCCTGAATTCAAGGATCAGGAACGACTGCAACTGGTGCATGAATTCGATGGCTTCGACGGGACCGGCCAGAACCGTTCGCCCGCGCTGCAATGGCACGGCGCGCCGGCAGGCACCAGGAGCTTCGCGCTGACGCTGTACGATCCGGACGCACCGACCGGCAGCGGCTTCTGGCACTGGATCCTGTTCGATATCGATTCGTCCGTCGCCCAGCTCGCCGCAGGCGTAGGCTCCACCGACGCCACTGACCTGGGCGCCAGCGGCACTCAGGTCACCAACGACTACGGCGCCACCGGCTACGGCGGTCCCTGCCCGCCCAAGGGCTTGCCGGCACACCGCTATATCTTCACCGTGCACGCGTTGGGTGTGCAGAAGCTGGAGCCGCCGGCCAACGCGCCCAACGCGGTGGTGCGCTTCTTGATCTACCAGAACACGCTCGCCACGGCCACCCTGACCGGCCTCTACAACCGCTGAGGGTGCGCCTTGCTGCGACTGTTTGAATCGCTCGCCAGCCCCTAGGCCGGGCTCGGAGCGGGCGGGCGGCGTTCCTGGTGCCGGTGGTGGGAGCGCTGGTGGATTCAATGGGGGCAGACACGATCGAATAATCCGATGCATTACAGCTCCCTCAATTTTGGAGACTGCACGATGAGAACGAACATAGCGATGCTGATACTGCTGGCGTTGTTGGCGACGCCGCTCACCACGAACGCCTGGGAGCGCGGCAAGGTCGAGAAATTTGCCACGTTGCCGCCGGGTGAGGCGCATCCCGAGGGGATCACCATCGACCGTCAGGGGAACGTCTACGTCGCCACAGTGGCGGCGAACAAACCTGAGACGAGTGAGGGAACGCTCATTGTGTTCGACCCACGTGGCAAGCATCTTCGGACTGTTCGGGTCAAAGGCTCAAGCAGGCTATTGCTCGACCTTGCATTCCATCCGCAGACCGGCAAGTTCCTTGTGGTCGATTACCAGGCCGCGAAGGTCTGGGTCGTCGATCCCAACACGGGTGCCGCATCCGTTTTCATGACGGTCACGGGTAATAATCCCGGCCTCGACGGGATGACGTTCGACGCTGCGGGCAACGTGTACGTGACCGACTCTCACCAGGGCATCATCTGGAAAACTGGACCGGGCGGCGGCGAAGCATTCGCGTGGGTCAAAAGCCCACTGCTCAGTCCGGCAAGGCCAGCACCGCGCATCGGCGCGAATGGTTTGGCGTTCAACAACGAGTGGACAGCGTTGTTCGTCGCCAACACAGCGAACGACACGATTGTCAAGATACCGGTGACCGGGTCGACGCTTGAACCTGGCACGCCTGAGGTCTTCGTCAATCGCGTCGGTGGGGGACCTGACGGCCTGATCATTGACGAGCACGATAACATCTGGACCGCGTGCAACCAGTCCAACGAAATTCTCGTACTCGAACCGACGCGGGGGCGAGTGATTGCAAAGCTCGGCGATTTCGGCGGAATCGATCGCGAGGGGGCGCCCATAGGCTTTCTCTGGTCGAACAGCCTCGTATTCCGCGGGGATGAGGTTCTTGTCACCAACCTTTCGCTCGATTTTGGCGCGGTCGTTTCGCAGTCTGAACGGACAATCGATGGACCGTGGGCTCACCAGGTGAAGGTCCACACCATCTCGAAAATCAAGAGGCGGATACCGGACATTTACTAGAAGTGACCGGATGCGCTCAAGAGTCCATGCCCAAACGGGGACTGGATCCGCGCCATAAGATGCGCGGTCCTTTTACCGCACATTCTCGATCGATCCCAGAAGTCGCTCTTCGCTCCGAGGCCGCGCGACTTCTCGGCACGTCCCAGTTGGGGCGATCCCAGCCTCGCCTTCGAACTGCGGTACGCGCGCCCGAGCTCCTCGTCATTCGGGCACATGAAGCGCAGGTGTGAATTGGACTAGCCAGATTGCTTGCATGGAGATGGGCCGCCAGGTACGGCTTCCAACGTCGGGACGCTGCGGGCCATAAAGCGCTGGCGTTTGATGGCGATTTACAGATATGTAGTACTAAATATGTCGGAACATCGAACATGAAATCGACATGAAGACACCTGGTCAGGACGATCACCGGGAACAAGGAGATATTGATGAAGCAAGCGCCGATAGGAGACAGCATGCGTGCGATCAGTCGGGGAGTTTGCGGTGCTACGTTGGTCCTTGCCGCAGGCCATGCAGTAGCGCAGTCGAGTGTGACGTTGTATGGGGTGGTCGACGTTTTTGGTCAGTATCTAAACAACGGTGGGACTCATTCGTTTTCCGAAAGAAGTGGCGGCTCCTCAGCGTCCCTTTTGGGGTTCAAGGGAAGTGAGGACCTCGGCCGCGGACTGGCGGCCGAATTTGACCTCGAGAGCGGCTTCAACGTGAACAACGGGACGTTCTTCGCGGACAGCAATGCGCTCTTCTATCGTCAGGCGTGGATCGGGTTGAGTCATGCCGACTTCGGTTCGCTGAGCTTCGGTCGTCAGTATCAACCGAGCTTCAAGGTTGTCTATCCCGTCGACCCCTTCCGCATCAACGAAGTGATTTCGCCGCTCGCCGCGGCCGTCCTTGCAATTGACCGAAACACGTTGTCGACGCAGAACGCCACCGGACGCACCAGCAATTCGATCAACTATCAATCGCCGAATCTGGGCGGTTTCACGTTCAACGCGATGTACGCGTTCGCCGCTACGGTCACGCAGCCTTTGCCGTCCACGTCGGGGAATTTTCTCGATGTATCCGCAACCTATTCTAACTATGGCCTGTTTGCTGGTTTCGGATACCAGTATCAGCATGCTGGACAGTTGAGCTTTCCCGGACTTCCTGACCGCCTGGATCTGGTTGGAACGGCTCACTACACGGGGGCATTGGCTTACCGGTTCGGTATCGTGAACCTGCAGTTCGCCTATCTGTACGTGCAACCCAAAGACGCCGCAGCGGGTTCACTCGCGGCCCGTCTTGGTACAGTCCATTCCGTCAGTATTGTTGAGGTGGGGGCGACGATTCAGGCGACGTCGCAGGATGCCATCCAGATCGCCGTAATTGAACGTAATGTGCGCGGTTCACACGACAATACGCCCGGAATAGAAGTGGGCGCGGAACATAGTCTTTCGAAGCGCACGTTCGTGTACATCCGGGCCGGCTATATGAAGAACAATGGAGGCGCGACGACGAGCTGGCCCGGTATCGCCGTGACCGAACCCAACGCGTCGCAGACGCTGGTGCTCATGGGCGTGACGCACCGGTTTTAGCGGACATATGTTGGCGGACCGGCGACCAATCTGCTCGGGGAAGAGGACAGTGATTTTTAGTCGGCTCAGCCGCGCCTGGGGTTTTGTCAACTTGCCGGTAGCGAGACGAAATGGTGGCAGAGGTCATCATTGCTCAGCAAGCATTCGACGGATTCTGGGTGAGGTCGGTGAATTCGTGCCACGCAGCGAATCGAGCCGCGAGGTGTTTTCGATAGGTTTTGTCGCGGTAAGGGCAAGGTGGCGAACAAACGGCAGTATAAGTAGGATTACTTACGCTGCCAGTGAGTAAAACTGCTGGGCACGAGTGTATCCGATGCCACGGTCTTGTATTTGGTCCTTGGCGATCATGTGCATGAGCTCGATGCCGCTCAACAGGATGTGGGCGCAACGAAAACTCTTGAAGCCGAGCATAGGTCGTGTACGTCGCTTGATCGCCCGATGATCTTGCTCGGCAATGTTGTTCAGATACTTGTTCTGGCGAATCTTGATCGGTGTTTCACGCTCCGCGTTGAGAGCATCCAGTGCGGCCAGGTTCGCACCGCTTTTTGTCGATTGTCACCGTCTCGGCCTCGCCCGTTCTGCTCGATTGACTTTTGGAAGTAACGCTCGCCGCAGCCTTGTCACGATGGGCACGGAGCAGAAAATCCACCGTGTTAGCTTCCTTGTCAACTGCGCGATACAAATACTTCCAATGGCCTCGGACCTTGAGTGGAGTAAGAAACAGGGCGTAGTCGAACTATTTCCCTGTTTCTCCTCCCCGAACCGGACTTGCACCTCTCAGCGCATCCGGCTCTCCATTGAGGTGTCGCTCATAGCAAAGGCAACATCAGCGTAGCGCGACTCGATGGTGCGGCGTGTCTCATCGCGCAATATGTACGGATTTTCAATGGGGGTTCGCCAAGTGAATCGCCCCTTGCGGCTGGTGACGAGGCGCCGAAGCGCCACTTCACCGTACCGACCCCGACTATCCAGGCCTTGCAGCACCCATGTCGTGGCCCTCCCCGGTTCAGGGGCCCGGATATGATCGCGCATTAGCGACCGGAAGCCACGCCGGTACTTGTGCGCAAGCCAATATCCTAGCTTCCAGAAGACGGTTCGGTCCAACCTGCTAAACAGGGTCGCCGTGTAGTCGGTGTACTGGTAGAAGGTTGCCCATCCCATCAGTTGCCGATTCAGGCTTTCCACCATATCCATCCGGTTCATGCTGTAATTGCTTGACAGCTGTTTGACCAGCCGCTCGGCAAAGCCCCGATACTTCTCCCACGGAATTGTCGTCACCGGTCGCATGCTGCCGCGTGGTCCGCGCTTGCGAATGATTCGATGGCCGAGGAAGACGAAACCGTCATTCACATGCGTGATATGGGTCTTCTCCATATTCAGCGTGAGCTTCAGCTTGCCTTCCAGGAACTCCCGACACGCTTCGCGTATTGCTTCGGCGTGCGCGCGGGTTCCTTTTACGACCACCACAAAGTCATCCGCATAACGACAGTAGGATACTGCTGGTTTCCACTGTCGATTTTCCCGCACAGCAATGGGCCGCTGTTTGAGAACAGCGAAGTTCCACGCCCACCGGTCCTTGCGTACCTTCTTGTTCAGGAAGTTCGTTTCCATCCACGCATCAAACTCATGCAACATGATGTTGGACAGCAGAGGCGAGATAACTCCGCCTTGAGGAACACCTTCACTAGCAGCACGGAATAGACCATGATCAACGCAGCCCGCCTTGATGAACTTCCAGAGCAGGGCAAGAAAGCGCTGATCGGCGATGCGCTTGCGGATCCCCTTCAGTAGCAGGTGGTGATGAACGGTGTCGAAGTAGCTGGCGAGGTCGCCCTCGATGACCCAACGTCCCGCAGCACTCTGCTCATCTCCAGCCGTTAACTGAAGTCTCACCATGCGCACAGCGTGGTGTACGCTGCGGGCCGGTCTGAAGCCATGTGAAGCCGGGTGGAAATCACTCTCCCAGATCGGCTCCATCGCCATCAGCATGGCCCGTTGAACAATTCGATCCCGCAGACTCGGGATGCCGAGTGGCCTGAGCTTGCCGTTCGCTTTCGGGATGTACACGCGGCGCGCCGGTAGCGGACTATACGAGCCCGCCAACAGTTCGTCGCGTATCGTCGCCAGTTCATGCTGGAGATTCTCCTCCATCATGCGCTTGCTGACACCGTCCACACCCGGCGTGCGAGCTCCGCTGGAGGCCAGCGTAATGCGAGCCGCTTCGCTCAGCCAAATCCTGTCGGCAATCAGTCTCAGAAGTCGATCGAACTTGCGTTCTTTGTCCTCCGTCGACCATGTCGCCAGTTTGCTTTGCATTTCACTGATTATCAAAGGTCTTCACCTCACTATGGTCAGTTAATCAACCCAGCAAACCACTTCAACTGCCTCCCTTCGCCATGTAACCGGCTTTCCCGGCCTCGGACTACTACAGAGGCTCCGCCAGCCTGCATATCATCGGGGGCACACTCCCTTGTCATTTATGCAAGCCTTCCCCAGTTCACATGCTGGACTCAACGCATGGGCGAGGTTGCCTATCGCAGTCTTTATCCTTGCTTGCCGCAAGTCGTCGCAGACACCACGGTCTAGCTGCGCGCTCTCCGTGGTTCCAGTTGGCCGGCATACATCTCCAGCCAGCGTTCGCGGCATCAGTCCATACGTGTGACCGGCGCCGATCCGCGTCCTGCCTCTTAAGCGGTGTAGGCAGGGGTGACGATTCAACCCTCAGATGCGTTTCAATAGGTTCGTGTCCCTCAACCGTCCCATGCTCAGCCTAGAAGCTCATCTTGGCGTAACCGCTTCGCCGCAAGCTCCGTTTCCCACGGACTTCGTCACCTTGCTAGTGTCAGCAAGTCACCGCCGCTTCGGCTCACTTTCTCTCGCAGCAGAGAAAGGGCATGTCCCGGTACTGCGACTTCAACTCCACCGGGTCCTGCATTCCAAACATGCTCAAGCAACTTCACCCCATGTGGGCGGGCTACGTTGGCTGGGCGTACTATACGTTTCATCCATTCGCCAGCTCCGACCGACGGCTTTCTTGTGGCGGCGAAAGGCCTTCTCCAAGACCGGCAAGACCTTGATGGCCCAGCGGTACACAGTTGAATGTGTCGACCGAAATTCCGCGCTCCGCCATCATCTCTTCCAGATGTCGAAGGCTCAGCGGATACGCCACATACCAGCGGACACACGGGAGGATCATATCTAGCGGATAGTGCAAACGCTTGAGCACCCGTGCCGAGGCTGGATTCAAAGTCGTCATCAAGCGCCCCATCGTTCGTGTTATCAGGCGCATGATACCGACGCTTACTGCGACAAAGCTTTAACAGCAGTCCATTGCTCAAAAAACCAAGGTCCTCGCGGCCAGCGATTTCCCGATGTCATGAACGAATCGCCGGCAAACGAAGGCGGGCGGTTAAGCGCCCGCCGCTCTGATCTATGAGGGCGGTCCGAAGCCCGGCTGGGATGTGGTGCGCGAAGCTGCGCAACTGTAACGCAGTCATCGCGACTGCGCATTTGGGTGGGCTTTGGGTTATTTCGGAAGCTGGGTCGGGACTTGCGTCGACGCCTGTGTCGGACGTTGCGGGATCTGCGGAAGCTGTGGAGGTTGCGGAAGCTGCGGCCCACCCTGTGAAAGCTGCTTCGCGGAGGGTTGCCCGGCGGACGCTTGCTGCAGAGACGGCAATTGCTGCGGCGGACTGCTTTGCGCAAGGACGGATGCACTAGTAAGGGATGCGAAAAGTACAAGGAATGTCTTCTTCATTTCAGTTCTCTACAGTGGGTTGCTTTGTTTTTTTGATGCGATTAGCAGCGGCAGGCCGTATCAACGTGCGGCCACGGTCGGCTTGTAACGCCAGGACGCTGTTGCGGTACTGAAGTCGACGCGTTTAGCCGACGCAACGTTGTCTGACGGGAGCGACACGGACGAACTAGTCACCCCGCCGTAGTTGTCGAACGCCTGTCGTTGGGCTTCCACGCGGGCTAACACCGCCTGAAAATCCATTGCATGTTGCGTATTGGCGCTCGTGCGTTCGTGGTAGCCGACCGTTTGACGCTGAACCGGTTGCGCAATCGCTTGCTCGTACGTTTGCGAGCCATCATTGTTAGCGAATGCGGCGGTTGAGAACGACAGGATCGACGCGACAACAGGGACGGGGATGAAGGTCTTCGACCTTGGCATGATCAGACTCCATATCGAGCGTCAGATGGCGACGCGGTGTTTGGGGAACGACGGTCTGGCGAGGCCTTGAGTGCTGTTTGCCAGTTCGTTGAGTGCCAGTTTAGTCACTTACCGTCTGCTTACAACCATCCCCATGGCAATAGATAGTTGTCGTCGCTGCAAGGTTGTAGCCGGTTGCGCTGAAGCGGTTGCGCGCTTCTTTAGTGTGTCCCGGCGGCAGGGGCAGTGGGACGGCTGAATGACACGCAGCAAATTCGTTTGGCGGTATCCGCTGGTCGTTACACAAACAAGATCGGCCGTCGAGCATGCGGGTTTCCATCGCCGCTCGTTGAGAAGACGCTACGTGGGTATCGGAATACGTCCGCTTGCTGCTCTTATGTCAGCGATCCGCGATGCACGTAAACTGTGCATTGAACATCTCGCAACTCATAATTGCGCACGTCGAATGGGGACACGTTTTGCTTATACTGCATCCACCTGAAAGTACGCTTCATTTTTACGTAGGAATACTTATGGAACACCAACTTATCTTCCACGCCGAATCATCGAACACGGAAGTCATTCACGACATCGTTCAGCACGCGTTGCGCAGCGCTGCTACGGCCTCCACCACGAATGGAGCTATCGATGTGCTTGGCCAGGCGCTACTAGAAGTCGAGCGCCTCGCCGTGCGCCCGAGCGTCCTGACGCACTGAGCCCTCTGCGAACTAGCCGAGAATCAGGCCGGCGCAACTCACCGCGTACCGGCGATGGTATGTAGTGGGTTAAACCGCGCCGATCGATATTGACTAACGAACCGTATATGATAACATTATCACCCAATGGCCCGTCCACGAAGTTGCTGTAGGCGAGTTGCCGCAATGCCAGCGAACGCTGCATCAACTGTGGAGATCTCACTCATGACTGTTCAACCAGACCTTAACGATTCGCCGCATCGGTGGCCGGAATGACGCGACGACCGCGCTTCTCTTTCGCCGTGCTGTGCTCGTTCCCGATTGCTGCGACGGTCTGCGGTTGTTCGGCGACCGTGATGCCTACGCCTCGCGTCATCGCGATTGTCGTTCCCGCGATGCAAGCACCGGGAGGGATGCCGCCGCCCGATCTGATGGCACCTCCATTGTGGATCCAGGTCACCGGGCAACCCGGCGGCCAATTGCAGACAGGCACCGGCAAGCCGGCGACACCGCAAGACCCGTCACGTCAGCAGGGTGATGACAGGCGGACCCGCAGCGCGGCTGGTTGCGCGACGCGGATCTGACGGATGCGCCGCGCCCTTGCGGCGCTGGGGATGATGTCATTGTTTGCGCTGTCCGTTGCACTCGTCATGCGGCTCATGTGCGTAGTCGTCCAGAAGGAGGGGCCGGAACTCATCAGGCAAATCTCCTTTATCGTCGCAAAGCTCGATGCATGGCTGAAGCCACGTCAGGCTTCTCTGGGGCTGGATTATTCGCTCGATGCGACGAATATTCGCGACGTGCTGGCGGCTCGTCTCAAAGCGGACTGGCAGGGCGCGATGCTTGCCCTATAGCAATACCTGCGCACCAGCAGCAACGTGATGATTAATGTCATGAGCAATGCAGTGTTGATGCCACTCGTCCTGTTCTATCTGCTCTACGACAGGCACGAGGCGTTCGCGCGCATGCAGAGCTTCGTGCCGCGGCGCTGGCTCGGCAAGACGCGCGAATTCGTCGGTGAGATCGATTGCATGATGTCGCAGTACCTGCGCGGTCAATTGCTGGTGATTGCAATGCTCGCCGTGTTCTATCCGACTGTGCTGACTATTGCAGGGCTGGATCTGGCGGTGCCCGTCGGCCTGTTTAGCGCGCTTGCGGTATTCGTTCCCTACATCGGCTTTGCAACCGGCCTCGCGTTCGCGCACCTCGCGGCGCTCCTGCAATTCGGTGACTGGTACGGGCTGGCCGTGGTGGTCGTGGTGTATGGCGTCGGCCAGATTCTTGAAAGCTTTGTGCTGACGCCTAGACTGGTTGGCGAGCGCATCGGCCTTCATCCGCTCGCGATCATCTTTGCGTTGCTGGCTTTTGGGCGGCTGTACGGATTCTTCGGTGTACTGCTCGCGTTGTCGGTCAGCGCCATCCTCGCGTCGGCATTGCGGGAACTGCGCCGCCGCTATCTCGCTAGCGCGCTTTACCAGAGCTGACCGGTATAACGATCGCCCGATCCGAACTCCGGGCGCCTGCCCGCCTGCTTACCGACACGAGACCATACCGGGCCACCACACCTGCGAAGGCAGGGAAACGCCGCGCTAGCTGCACGGTCACGGCAAGCTCGGAGCATCGGGGGCAGTGGGCAGCGGACGTCGCGCGATCTTCTCAGCCTCTACACGTGTGAGACCGAACGCCTGCAAGACGATGGCCGCGGTTCGCTGGGCAAACTTCTCTTCCCTCGAGCGAAGCACTTTTCGCGCACGAACAGCCCGCTTCGACGAGGCGGCCAGGTGCAGCTCGGCGGCAGCTCCCCCGAGCACCGTGCCAACCACGGAGATCACGGACATGAGCCGGTCTGCGACCACAAAGCGCCTTTCTGAAATGCCCCTCTCGCTATCGCGCAGCAGGCGTTGACCGAGACCCCTGCTCAGCGCGCGCGGCGACAAACCTTCGCGGATGAGGAGTTGCCCCCAAACCGGCTCGCGGTAGGCCCGCAGGAGCGTGTGGCGGACGGAGACGGCGATCACTTCAGCTGGATCGGACAACCCCGCGGCGATGTGATCGAGCGTATCCGCAAATTCCTCGAACATCCATTCGATGAGCGCCGTGAACATGCCTTCCTTGGATTCGAAGTGGTTATAGAAGGAACCGAACCCGACGTCGGCTGCCTCGGTGATTTCGTTAATGGTCACGGAGGTCAAACCCTTGGCCGCCACCAGTTTCAGCGCAGCATCGAGCAGGCGCGCGCGCGTCTCGCGTTTGCGACGGGCACCGCGCGGATAGCTTCGGTTGAGCGCGTCGCGGGACGCAGTTGGCGCCTTGAGCGCGCGTCCGCGGCTCGCGCGCGGCTTGGGGGCTTGGGGCATGTCGGCTCCGTGGTCGTGATTATTGAAATTTCCAGATTGTAGATTTATATGTCATGGTTGACAATATACTCAGTAATGGGTCTAATCTCACCCGAGACCGCCGGCAACCGGACGTACGAAGGGCCGATCGATGGCGACGGAGCGAAAAATGCCTTTCCGGTCTCGCCAAGTCTTCGGGCGAAACTGACAGGCTGGCAGATCATTGCGCCTAGGCATAAGCGGGCGCGGCGTCGACCACTGACAGCGTGAGTCGTACCCGGGTGGCGTGCCCCGATATGTACGTCTAAAGAAGGACAACTAACGTATCAACAGAGCTGGTTTTGTAGGTCCTCGCTGATAGCAAACTGTGCTTACTGGCACTTCAGGTTTGCACCGCATGAGGAAACTTTCTTACTTGGGTTATTGCCCGTCTTGTGAACATCGTGAAACATTCCGGCCTTATCGCGCAGGCGCCCGCGCGTTGCTTCTTACCTTCCTTCGTCCAATCTCTGCAATGCGCACGCGTGGCGCTTGCGGCCTGCTGCGCGGGTCCTGTTCTCGGCTTGCCACCCGCGGGAAGCGGCCGCTCCGGAGCCGAAGCCCGTGGTCGCCGTGGCCGTGCACGCTGACGGGCGCACGGTAAGTGCTTCGCTGCCGGCTCAGGTGCAGGCTCGCTACTCCACGGCGCTTTCGTTCAGAGTGGGCGGTAAGATCATCGAACGGCGCCTTCGTCTCGGCGACGCGGTCAAGGCGGGGCAGGCCGTTGCGCTCCTCGATCCGACGGATCTGCGCAGTAACCTGGCGAACGCGCGAGCGCAACTCGATGCCGCCGAACACCGGTTTGTCTACGCGACGCAGCAGCTCAATCGGGATCAAGCGCAGGCGCAAGCAAACCTGATTGCACCTGCGCAGCTTGAACAGACGCAGGACGCGTACGCTTCCGCTACTGCGCAGCGCGACTCGGCGCTCGCGCAGATGGCGCTCGCGTCGGACAATCTGCGCTATGCGACGCTGACAGCGGACCACGACGGCGTGATTACGTCGGAGGACGCCGACACGGGCCAGAACGTTCAGGCAACCCAATCCATCTATCACCTCGACTGGACAGGCGACGTAGATGTCGTCTGCGACGCACCCGAGCGGACGCTCAGTTCGCTGACAGTCGGCAGCATGGCGCGCGTAACGCTATCGGCGCTACCCGGCAAGACCTTCGAGGCCCGCGTGCGCGAGGTGTCGCCAGGTGCGGATCCGCAAAGCCGCACCTGGCGCGTCAAGCTTACCCTGAACGCTCCCACCCCTGAAGTGCGCCTCGGCATGACGGCCACCGTTGCGTTCGATATCGTCGGTGGCGCGTCGGGCGCACAGCCGTTCACTGTGCCGGTGACGGCGCTCTTTCATCAGGGCGAGAACCCCGCAGTCTGGGTGGTGCGTGCCGGCACCGATACGCTCGAGCTGCGCCCTGTGACGGTGCAGCGATATGACGAGCGCACGGTCTCCATCGCATCGGGCCTCCACGACGGCGACCGAGTCATGGTGCAGGGCGTACACGCCGTGAGCACAGGCCAGCATGTGCAGGTGGTGGCGCCGCTGCATCCGGAGGATTCCCCGTCATGAACTCACGCGACGATGAATCCGTGCGCAAGAGCGCGCCTGTCCCGTCTTCCGGCGAAGACAGATCTGGCGAAGGCGGCTTCAATCTTTCCGCCTGGGCGCTGCGTCATCAGCAGCTCGTGATCTTTCTGATTGGCCTCGCCACGCTTTTCGGTGTGATCGGTTATACGAAACTCGCGCAGTCGGAGGATCCGCCGTTCACCTTCCGCACGATGGTGATCAAGACCTACTGGCCTGGTGCGACTGCGCGCGAAGTGCAGGAACAGATCACTGACCGGATCGGCCGCCAGTTGCAGGCCGCGCCGAACATCGACAACATCAAGAGCTACTCGCGCCCGGGCGAGTCGATGATCTTCTTCGCCATGAAGGACTCGGCCCCCGTCAAGGAAGTGCCGGAAACCTGGTATCAGGTGCGCAAGAAGGTTGGCGACATTGCCGCGACGCTGCCGAAGGGCACGGTCGGCCCGTTTTTCAACGACGAGTTCGGTGACGTCTACACCAACATCTATGCGCTTGAAGGCGACGGCTTTTCGCCGGCGCAACTGCACGACTACGCTGACAAGCTGCGCACGGTCCTGCTGCGCCTACCCGGGGTGGCCAAGGTCGACTATTTCGGCGACCCCGATCAGCGCATCTTCGTCGAAATATCGAATGCGCAGCTCACGCGGCTCTCGATTTCGCCGCAACAGCTCGCGCAGGCGATCGACGCGCAGAACACCGTGGCGCCCGTCGGCACCATCACGACCGCCGACGACCGCGTGTTCGTGCGTCCGAGCGGCGCGTTCAAGGACGTGCAGGCGCTCTCGGACATGATGATCACCATCAACAGGCGCACGTTCCGGCTGGGCGACATCGCGAAGGTCACGCGCGGTTATGACGACCCGCCGGCGACCCAGATGCGCGTTGGCGGCCAGGCGGTGCTCGGCATCGGCGTGACGATGCAAAAGGGCGGCGACGTGATCGACCTCGGCAAGGCGCTCGACGCAAAAGCCGCCGAACTGCAGGCCACGCTGCCGGCGGGTCTGAAACTCGCGCCGGTGTCGAGCATGCCGCACGCGGTCAAGCACTCGGTGGACGAGTTCGTGAAATCGGTTGGCGAAGCGGTGGCGATCGTGCTGGTCGTGAGCCTCGTCTCGCTCGGCCTGCGCACGGGCATGGTCGTCGTGATCACGATTCCGATCGTGCTGGCGGTGACGGCGCTTTGCATGCACATGTTCAATATCGGGCTTGACAAGGTTTCGCTCGGTACGCTCGTACTCGCGCTGGGCCTGCTCGTCGACGACGCGATCATCGCCGTCGAAATGATGGCGGTGAAGCTGGAGGAGGGCTGGAGCCGGGCGCGCTCGGCAGCGTTCGCGTATACCAGCACGGCATTCCCGATGCTGACAGGCACGCTCGTCACCGTATGCGGCTTCCTGCCGATTGCGCTGGCCAAATCGAGCACGGGCGAATACACGCGTTCGATCTTCGAGGTGTCGGCCATCGCGCTGATCGTTTCGTGGTTCGCGGCCGTCGTGCTGGTGCCATTGCTGGGTTATTACCTGCTGCCGGAACGCAAGCCTGAACCCGGCGGTGCACACCATGATCCGCATGAAATCGGCAACACCGGCTTCTACCGGCACCTGTCGGGGTGGGTTGCGTGGTGCGTCGAGCGTCGATGGGTCGTGCTCGGCGTCACCGTCGTGCTTTTCGCGATTTCCATGCTGGCCTTCACGCGCGTGCCGCAGCAGTTCTTCCCGAACTCGGAACGGCCGGAACTGCTGGTCGATCTGCGGTTGCCGGAAGGCGCCTCGTTCGAAGCGACGCTGCGTGAAGCGAAGCGCCTGGAAGCGGTGCTGGACGGCAAAGCCGAAATCGACCACTTCGTCGACTTCGTCGGCACCGGCGCGCCGCGCTTTTACCTGACGCTCGACCAGCAGCTTCAGCAGCCGAATTTCGCGCAATTCGTGATTACGGCTAAGAGCGTGGAAAACCGCGAGGAACTGATGCGCTGGCTCGACGGCAAGCTCGAGAAGGATTTCTCCGGCGTGCGGGCGCGCGTTTCCCGGCTCGAGAATGGTCCGCCGGTCGGCTTCCCGATCAAATTCCGCGTCAGTGGCGACGATATCGCAACCGTGCGATCGATCGCTCAAGACGTGTCGGACAAGGTCCGCGCTGATCCGCGTACGCGCAACGTGCAGTTCGACTGGGACGAGCCGGCGGAGCGCTCGATCTCGTTCGAGATCGACCAGAACCGGGCGCGCCAGCTTGGTGTCAGCTCGGAAGATGTATCGAACTTCCTCGCGATGACGCTGTCGGGCTACACGGTGACGCAGTACCGCGAGCGCGACAAGCTGATCAGTGTCGATCTGCGTGCGCCAAAAACCGAACGCGTCGACCCGGCACAGCTTACGAGCCTCGCAATGCCGACGCCCAACGGCCCGGTGCCGCTCGCCTCGCTCGGGCACGTGCGCAATACGCTCGAGTACGGCGTCATCTGGCAACGTGACCGCCAGCCGACCATCACGGTGCAGGCGGACGTGCGCGGCGACGCGCAGGGCATCGACGTGACCCACGACATCGAACGTGCGCTCGCGGCGCAAACCGCCAGGCTGCCGGTCGGCTATCGCATTCAGGTGGGCGGCGCGGTCGAAGAAAGCGTGAAGGGCCAGACGTCGATTAATGCCGAAATGCCGTTGATGATCATCGCCGTGCTGCTGTTGCTGATGATCCAGCTCAAGAACTTCGCGCGGACCTTCATCGTCGTGCTGACGGCGCCGCTCGGCCTGATCGGCGTCGTGGCCGCGCTGCTGCTGTTCGGCAAGCCCTTCGGCTTCGTCGCGCTGCTGGGCGTGATTGCGATGTTCGGCATCATCATGCGCAACTCCGTGATTCTGGTCGACCAGATCGATCAGGATATCGCGGCAGGGCATGCGCGCTTCGACGCGATTATCGGCGCAACGATAAGGCGTTTCAGGCCGATCATGCTGACGGCTGCGGCCGCCGTGCTCGCCCTCATTCCGCTGCTGCGCTCGGGCTTCTTCGGTCCGATGGCGACCGCACTGATGGGCGGCATCACGATCGCCACAGTACTGACCGTGTTCTTCCTGCCCGCGCTGTACGCGGCGTGCTTCAGGGTCCGGCACGACGAGCGCGGGGTGCAGCCGGTCGTCGCCGAACATGCGGAGAATTGATGATGAGACTTTCGTATAAGACATCCGTGATGGCCGTGGCTGCGGCCATCGCACTGACGGCCTGCACGTTCGGCCCGAACGGCGCGCCCCCGGCGATGCCTTCGCCCGTGCACTACGGTGCCGAAGCACAACCGGCCAGGACCGTCACCGCGTCCGGCGTCGCGCAGCAGTTCGATGTCGGCGCAGTGGGCGTTCCGCAATGGTGGCGGCTTTACCGGTCGGACGCGCTGAGTGCACTGGTCGAGGAAGGCTTGGGCAACAGCCCCACGCTCGGGGCTGCGCAGCGCACGCTCGCAGCCGCGCAGCAGGAACTGCGCGCCCAGGTCGGCGCATCGACGCTGCCTTCAATCGATGCTGCCGCACAGGTCGATCGCGGGCGTTCACCGGTTGTGCCCGGCCTCGGCCCCAGTGAGGTTCGCTACAACTTTTTTGCCGGACAGTTTCTCGCGTCCTACACGTTCGACCTGTTCGGTGCGACCCGTTCGGCGAACGCGGCCAGCGCCGCTCGCGTAGACGTGCAGGCGTATCAACTGGAGGCGGCGCGGCGCGCGCTCGCGGCAAACATCGTCGGTACGACGATCAGCGTGGCGGCACTCGATCGCCAGATCACGCTCACCGAACGGCTCGTCGCCGTGGCCAGGACGGCCGCGGACGAGGACCAGCAACGCTACGCACTCGGCTCGGTCTCGCGTGTGCAGGCGCTTGGGTCGACGCAGGATGCGGCTTCGGCCGCGGCGAGTCTTCCTGCGTTACGCCAGCAGCGCGCCACGGCAATTCACGCGCTCGCGGTGCTCATGGGCCGCACGCCGGACAACGCGCCGGCGGTTCCCGACCTCGACAGCCTGAGCTTGCCTGAACACGTGCCCGTCGTGGTGCCGTCGGACCTGCTGCGTTCGCGCCCCGACGTTCAGGCAGCCGACGCCGCCGTGAAAGCCGCTGCCGCCGATGTCGGCGCTGCGACCGCGCAGCTCTTTCCGAGCCTGTCGCTGACGGCTTCGATGGGCCGCGGCGGCTTTAGCTGGCCGGCGGTTCTCTCGGGCGCGGGCGGGCTGTGGGCGATCGGTGCGGGACTGTCGCAGCCGATTTTCCATGGCGGCGCGCTGTTCGCGCACCGCAAGGCGTCAATCGATGCTTACGATGCGGCGGTGCTGAACTACAAGTCCACCGTTCTGTCGGCGTTCCAGAATGTCGCGGATTCGCTTGCCGCGCTGGATAACGACGCACAGACACTCGCGTCGACTGCAGCAGCGGCACAGGCCGCGCAGGCGGCGTTCGACGATACCGCGTCGCGCCGCCGCATGGGTTCGCTGCCGTCAACAGCGGAGCATGCCAGCGAGCAGCGCTTTCTCAGCGCACAGATCGGCGCCGTGCGCGCGGCAAGCCAGCGCATGACCGATACCGCTGCACTGTTCCAGTCGATGGGCGAACTGCCGCCAGGCCAGCCGCAAACAGCGTCGACGCAATGATCGCGCGTCGATGAAGCCGCGGAGGGCGGCCTGCCAGTCAGGCCGCTTTTCCTTGACTGTACCGCCGGTATCGGAGCAGTCGTTTTCAATCCGAAATAACAATGCGCCGACGTACAGGAAGGGTCAAGCCGGACTTCACGTGCATCGAACGCGCCACAACTTCAGGTTGTCCAGTTCCCAGTATGGAATATAAGAAACTGATCGCCTGTCACGAGTGCGATCTGCTGTTTCGCAAGCCTCTGCTGCGGGACGGGCAGGCTGCGAGTTGCTCGCGCTGCCGTGCGAGCCTGGAAGGAACGCAGGGAGCGAGCGTGCCCCTCGACCGGATTGGTGCGCTCACCGTCGCAGCTTTGATCACATTCTGTATAGCGCAGGCTTTCCCGGTCATACAACTGCAGACCAACGGTATGACCTCGGAGGCGACGTTACTTGGCGCGGTGTGGGCGTTATGGACGGGCCACATGCGCATCGTCGCAACGATGGTGTTGTGCTCAGCGATCCTGTTTCCGCTGATCGAACTCCTCGCGCTTCTCTATGTGCTTGTTCCGCTGCGCCTTGGCAAGGTGGTACGTCATTTCAATCGAATGCTTCGCGTCGTGCAGATCATCAGGCCATGGGGCATGGTGGAAGTGTTCATGCTTGGCGTGGTCATCACGATCGTGAAAATGGTCAGCATGGCGCAGGTGATCCCTGGGCCAGGACTGTTTGCATTCGGCGCACTCACGTTGATGTTGGCGTTTCTCGGCGCTTTCGACCCGCGCGTGCTGTGGTCAGCGCGGGACGAAATAAAGCTTCGACAACCCACCGAGATCCGCTGGACCAGGGTAAAGCGCCGGTGCGCCTCGCGACGGCTGAGGTTCTTCGGGCTGAAGCCCGCGCCGGCGGTGCATTGGACGGCGCGGCGCGCCGGGCTCGTAGCGTGTCATACCTGTGGACTGGTGCAGAAGCACATTGCGGGATCGTCGGACCAGCGCTGCTCCCGGTGCGAATCGATGCTTCACACGCGCCATCCCGATAGCGTGACGCGCACGTCGAGCCTCGTTCTTGCCGCGGCACTCGCCTACATACCCGCGAACCTGTTGCCTATCATGCACGCGGCGTCCCTCGGCCACTCGGAGGACGACACTATCCTCGGCGGTGTGGCGTACTTCTGGACTTCAGGCGACTGGCCGCTCGCCGTCGTTGTGTTCGTCGCCAGCGTCGTCGTGCCGATGCTCAAGCTCGCGATTCTCACGCTGCAGATCGTAGCGGCCCGTTGCAGTCCGGACTGGCAACCGCTCGAACGCGCGAGGCTGCACCGGCTCGTCGAGTGCGTAGGCCGCTGGTCGATGCTCGACGTCTTCGTTGTCGCACTGACGGTCGCGTTGGTGCACTTCGGTTCGTTTGCCGTTGTCACTGCCGGTCCGGGCGCGTTGGCCTTCGGCGCGGTGGTGATTCTCACCATGCTCGCGTCGCATCAGTTCGATCCGCGGCTGATCTGGGACAACGTGCGCTGCGAGCCAGCGCGTGGTTCACGGCCATGAACGAATTCCTTTAGCGGCTTCCGCGCTTCTCAATAACCTCATATTTTCTACCCACTCCACGATCGATGCATCTTCCCACGCCACCCAGACCTGACATCAAACCGCGAAAACGCTGGATTCCCTCCCTCATCTGGTTAGTGCCACTCATCTGTGCGCTGATCGGTGTTGCGCTGGTAGTCAAATCCGTCACCGACAAGGGACCGACGGTGACGGTCACATTCAGCAACGCTGAGGGCATGGAAGCGGGTAAAACGAAGGTCAAATACAAGGACGTGGAGATCGGTTCGGTTCGGTCGGTCGCGCTGTCAAAGGATCTGCAGCATGTCATCGTCACGATCGATCTGATCAAGCAGGCAGGAAAGTTCGCGAACCGAGGCACGCGCTTCTGGGTGGTTCGTCCGCGCGTGGGCGCTAACGGCATCTCGGGCCTCGGTACGCTGCTGTCCGGCGCGTACATCGGTGTCGACGTCGGGCAGTCTTCGGAAAGCCAAGCCGCGTTTGTCGGGCTCGAAAGTCCGCCTATTGTCACTTCCGGGCAGCGGGGGCATCAGTACACGCTGAGAGGGGAGTCTTTGGGCTCCGTCGATATCGGCGCTCCGATCTTCTACCATCGCGTCAAGGTAGGCCAGGTGGTCGGCTTCTCGCTCGATCCGCATGGCACCGGCGTCATCGTCAATGTTTTCGTCACTGCCCCGTTTGACCAGTATGTCGGCACCAATACACGGTGGTGGCACGCAAGCGGTGTTGACCTTCGTCTGGATTCGAACGGATTGAAGCTCAATACACAATCTTTGGCGACGGTGGTTGTCGGAGGCCTGGCATTCCAGTCGCCGCCGGGTCAGGACGCCGGACAACCGGCGGGGGACAAGGCCGTGTTCCGGCTCGCATCGGACGAGTCGGACGCGATGCGCGAGCCCGACGGCGCGCCGCTCAATGTCGTGATGCGGTTCAACCAGTCGCTGCGTGGCCTGTCTGTCGGCGCGCCTGTCGACCTTAGAGGCATCGCGCTGGGGCAGGTGACGGACATCGGTATCGAATACAACGAAAAGGAGAAGAGTTTCAGCATGAAGGTATCGCTGGCGCTGTATCCCGACCGGCTCAGCCGGCGCTCCAACGAAGCGCTACCGGCTCCGAACTCGCAGGGTGGTCATGAGTTGCTGGAACACCTCGTCATGGAGGGAATGCGCGGCCAGTTGCGGACCGGCAATCTGCTGACAGGCCAGCTATTCGTGGCACTCGACATGTTTCCGAAAGCGCCTCGGGCGAGTGTCGATGTACATCGCAATCCTATTGAACTGCCGACTGTGCCGAACACCCTTGACGAACTTCAGGTGCAGATAGCCGACATTGCGAGGAAGCTGAATCAGGTGCCGTTCGACAAGATCGGAGCCAACCTTAACGGTGCACTTGAAAACGCCAACAAGCTGTTTGGTCACATGGACACACAGGTCGTTCCACAAGCCCGCGACACGCTAGCGGCGGCGCAGAAAACCTTCAGTACCGCCGAAACGACGCTCCGGCAGACGGCGCCCATGCAGTCGGACGTCCAGGATGCGATGCAGGAACTCACGCGCACCCTGCAATCCCTCAATGCGCTCGCCGATTATCTGGAACGTCATCCCCAGGCGCTTCTGTTCGGGAAGAAAGGAGATCAACGGTGAACCTCATCCAATCCCGCGCGTGGCGCGCGGTCGCCCGTATTGCAACCGTCGTGGCTCTGGCCGCGCTGAGCGCCTGTGCTTCCCCGCCGGCCCGCTTCTATACCCTCGGCACTGACAGGGAACCGACGCGTGAAAGCGTCACGGTCAGTCCTGCCTTCTGGATCGACATGCGCGTGGCGAAGGTGCCGGTTTCAGTGGCAAGGAGCCAGATCGTCGTACAGGACGATGCGGCGCGCGTCAGGATTCTGGAAGACGAGCGCTGGGCATCGCCGCTTGCAGACGAGCTGCGCAATGCGCTGCTCGCGGCCGCAACTCGGCCGACGGGCCGACCCGACACGTTCCAGCCAGGTCATGCTGAGGACGCTCGCACGTATCAGGTCTCCGTCGACGTGCAGCGTTTTGAGTCGTGGCCGGGCTCACACGCGTTGATTGACGTCACCTGGAGTGTACGCAAGTCGAACGACTCACGAACATTGACCTGCCGCAGCATAGTCAGCCAGCCCGTATCGGCCGGCTACGATGCACTCGTCAACGGCCATCGAGTCGCAGTGAGAAGGATAGGCGCCCAGATTGGCGACGCCGTCCGGGAATTTTCGGCGTCGGCGATCGTGTCGGCGACTGCACCGGCGCGCGTGCCTGCGAGTACGGGAAGTTCGGTCTTGTCATGCCCGGCTCTGGCGGGCTGAACCAATACAGGAATTGGCGCACCGCGCACCGGAAGGAACATGGAACGAAACCGCCACCGCACCTGCGCGGGAACATTCAAGATCGTCGGGACCGAGCCTTGCAACAGCAGCGGGAACGACGATTCCTGCTTGCGTAAAGAGGCCAATGACGTGTGCATCGTGCTCTTTGATCGCTGGTGCGAACGCCGCGAGATTACGCCACTCATCTACCTGCTCCATGCGTGGCCGTTTTTGCCGTCGGCGTCTCATCCGGTCAGAGCTCTGTCGCGAGCGCTTAGCGAACTTGCGAAGTGCCACAGCGAAGCTCTCGACGACCAGGAGCGCGAGCTCATTGCTAGTGTCAAGGCTTTAGCCGGTGGATTCTATCGCTAGCGGTCGACCGGACTTGTTCCCCGGTCCGCCACGCTGGCGGCTGATTTCAGGCGGCCAAGCCGTCGGAATTAGTGTGACCGGGCCCTCGAACTCAAACGGCTTCAGTCCTTTCGTCGACGGCAGGCAGCGGACGCGCCGCGATCTTCTCCGCTTCTGCCCGCTTGATCCCGAGTGTGTACAACAGCGTGGCTGCTGTACGCTCGGGCAAGTGCTCTCCACTAAACCCAAGTTCCTTGAGTACGTTCGACGCGGGCGCACCGGGAGCGACGAAATTCAGGTCCGCGGCAATCACGGACAGCACGGTGCCCCCCACTGAAAGAAAGCCCATCAGCGGGTCTGCAAGCACAAAGCGCTTGGCCGCAATACCGTTGGCGATGTCTCGCAGCAGCCGTTGACCAAGACCGCGGCTCAGCGCGCGCGCTGAAAACCCTTCGCGTATCAGGAAACGTCCCCATACGGGGTCGCGCCGCGCGCGCATCACCGTGTGGCGCACGGCGACGGAAACCACCTCGGCCGGATCGGAAAGGCCACTGGCAACACGGTCCAGCACGTCCGCGAAGTCCTTGAAGACGTTGTCGACAAGCGTCGAGTAAATCTCTTCTTTCGATTCAAAGTGGTTGTAGAACGAACCGAAGCCGACGTCGGCAGCCTCGGTGATCTCGTTGATCGCTACGCCTTCCATGCCTCTCTCAGCCATGAGCCTGAGGGCGGAGTCGAGCAGTCGGGCGCGCGTCTCGCGCTTGCGGCGCGCGCCGCGTGGCTCGCGCTCTTCTGCGACGGGTGCCGGGGACGGTGCGGCAGGGGCTGCGGGCTTTGCTGTCCGGCGATTTGAAGGGTTAGGCATTGATGGATCCGATCCTGGGCATGCCCAAGTATAGATTCAAACGTCTACATTGACAAAGTACGCAACCATGATGTTAGTGTCAACGGCAAAAGAGGCTGGTCTAATGTACGACATATGGAGTGACTGTCGAGATGGCAGCCTTCGGCGAGCAACCAGTCGCCCGGCAGCGTCACTGGATCTCGCAATGAATGCAACCGTGCAGTCAAGACCTGTTATCTGATGGGCGCGGGCGGGATCAAGTCGCTTGTGCGACGACTCATTGGTCGGCAGTTCAAAGGCCAGACGTCTGTAGAGGGCTTAACGCGGCTTGAAAGCTTACGCGTATTTCGCGCCATTGTAGAAGTCAAAAATTTCAGGCGTGCTATTTTGGATGACTATCTATTCGATGACTGTAGACGGAATCCGAAGCTCCGCCGGTCCGGGATTGCGATCTGTGGGTTGCTGGTTCGAAATGCTACCGCTCATACCTCGGACTACGACCGTTCGAGAGATCGACAGCGGTATTTCCGAAGCACGTAATCGCTTCAGGATTGCAAATAGCAGATCACTTCTCGTGTCGCCGGCGATCCTGGGGCTGGCGACATATCCGGTGGCGGTCAGTGTCATTCCCTCAGGCGTCAACTGGCTGAAGATCACCGAAGGCGCGGGGCGGTCGAGAACCGATGGATGATCCAGGTAAGCTTCCAGAAGAACATCGCGTACCTGCTCCGGGTCGATGTCCAGCGCAAACGTAAGGCTCAGCGTGACAACTCCCTGCGTTTTGTTTCCCATTGTCACGTTCCGCACATTCTGCGAAATCAGGTGTGAATTGGGAACGATTACCGTTGATCTGTCCGCGAGCTGTATTTCGGTTGCACGTACACTGATACGCCGGATGTCGCCTTCAATGCCGGTGATACTGATCATGTCGCCTACTTTGACCGGCCGTTCCGCAAGCAATATTAGTCCGGAGATGAAGTTTTTAACGATCTCCTGCAGACCAAAGCCGATACCTACTGACAATGCGCTGACGATCCACGCCAGGTTATGCCATTTCACACCGAGTGCGGAAAAGGTTTGCAGCGCGACAAGGACATAGCCGACATTGGAGAACACCGTTAGCAGCGACGCGCGCATACCTGAACTCATTTGCGTCTTGGGCAGAAACTCGGTGTCGAGCCATTTGCGGACGAGTCCAACCAGATACAGACATAATGCGCAGGTAAAGATAGCGCTAAAAATATGGGCGGGAACAATATTGAGCGCGTGTAAGCGCTCGCCGCCGAGCACGCTGAGAATGCTGTCGATCAGGTCTCCTGGCGTCGTCCCGAGCCCCCCCGTGAGCAGTGCGATGACTGCAGCCAGTATCAATGCGCTACGAAGAACGCCAGACAGGATCGTTGCCACCTGTGCAAGATGGACTTCTTGCAGTCCGAATAGTTGCCCGACTGCTTTGCCGCTGGCGTGGCATGGCGAAAATACGCTTTCGGAAACATCATGGGCGAGCTTTGTCAGCAGATAAACGCTGCTCAGTACGAGATCGAACCAGACCAGTTCGTAGGTCAGGAACCGCGCAAACGAAACATAGCCACAAAGCAATGCAATCAGAGAAGCGCCGACGGCAAGGCAGACGGCGGCGTGAATAATCCCAGCGAGAGTCGAACGAGCCTCGGGCGATTCTCCTGCAGCGGCAAGCGCACGGCGTACCCGGTTTGCTCGTAAAAGCGACATACCGATGGTTAGCGCGACCACTAACGCAACCACGCCACGAGTAAAGAGGGTAATTTGCAGACTCGTGTCGATTGCGCGGTTGAGTTGCTCGACGGCACCTGAAAATAGCAACAGTGCGGCCAGTATCCATGGGAAAGGACGTAGCGCGCGAGCGACCGGATCTGCGATGGCCGGCAACCGCCATGACGGATGTCGTGAGCTAAGCAATGCCCGGCCGAGAGCAACAACCAACGCGCAGGTCACCACGTGTTTGATGAATTCGCTGGCGAAGCCCTGCAGCGTAGCGGGCACCGCCTGCTGGCGGGTCAACGCGAAATAGAATAGATCAACGGCACATATAGTGGTCGCCACGGACGCGAATACGGTCGAGATCGCCATCGCGCTGCGCCGTAACCGGCCTTCCGGGAGGCGGTGCAGGCAGAACCGTTCCGATGCTCTGTCAAGAAGCCGCGTGCCAATCGTTGCGATGGCTAGAGCCAACAGCACAAGCAGCGCGGTTACGGCCCGATGCCCTGCTTTCCACGTCGATTGAATCTGCCTTTGGATCTGCCCAGTGAAGTCTCGCAGACGCTGATAATCAGCTGTGTCGGGATGGAACGCGGGCGCCCAGAACGCGGTGCTGACTACGCTGTCGGAACGAAGGGCCAACTGATCCTTTAGATGGTTGTGCAGCAGTCGGGTGATCTGGGCGCTCAGCTTGGCAAGATTTTCCTTGATGGTTGCCGCTTGCCTGATTTCGGCGTCGAGTTGTAACTGCTCGGCAGCGAGCACATTGCGCTGTTGGGCGACTGCGGGCGTTTCCGCTGCGGATTCGGAAGCGGGTGCGGCTCCGAGTACGTCGAGCTGTGCATGCGTTTTCGCGCGATCAGGCTCCAGCGACGTGGTTATCAGCCTGTCGACGTCTTCGGCGACGTGCCGGCTCAGTGCATCCAGTTCGAACAACTGCGCATCGCTTGTTGCCGTCGAAGCACGCTGCCGTATCTGGTCCTGTCTATTCTGCAGCGCATTGAGCGTTTGCAAAGCGATGGAACCTCCGCCCACGGAGGGCGAAACATCAGCGGGAGCGTCCAGACTGGAGGGCGGCAGCGCCGCCGCATTCAGAGCGGCGCTGGCCAGGCCGAACATGATGAGCGCGATAAGGCGAAGTATGACGGCAACCACTTGTCGCACGATGTGAAGGTGGCGAAGAGTATGCACTGGCGAGATCGGGCTCATGCGCGCGATACGTATGTGAGCGGAGTTGCATTCGGACGCGGCCGGGCGGGAAATCGGCTGCCGCACTGACTTGGGAAATGCTCAGCATTTGCCGTCATATGACGATCTCGGAAACAGATGGGATGGTTGCACGTCAGCATTTGGCAGTCTGGATGAGGGGTAGGGCGCGCGAAGCGACTATTTCATTTATGTGGGACATACATCGGTCGCGATGCGGTGTCCGTGTGGACGAGCCAGAAACTGTGGGTCGCGGGTGGTCATCTTGATCGAATGCGGCAGGACCGTTGAAGGTTCCGACTCCGAATATCCATGCTCTCTTGCATGCCCCCGCGCTCCCTTGCCCTCTTTTCCAGTACGAGCAGTCTAGTTATGGGGAGCGCATCTGTCAACAAAAATAAACTGTACGGTTCAGATAATCTTCTGGTACGTCGACCGGGGCGACTGGCGCCGTATGGCTGGGACGCTTTGCTGAGCGGCGATTTGTGGCGTCGGGCATGACAGGTCGAGGCGTCCCCACGTCCATGTATAGATGGAATCCCTCTATTGACAAAAGTATCAGCGATGACTTTAATGTCACTAACGACGGCAGAGAGCCAGCGTTACAGACAACATGGCAAACGCCAAACGACAGATGGAGTGACTGTGGAGACAGCAGCAAAGGCGGGTGCCGCGCCGTCAAGCGGCATGGCCAGATTGCCCATCGGGAGCAACGGCTTCGTCTCGCTCAACACGATAGTTGGGAAGACCTCGAAGCCGCATTTCTTCGCGGGCTCGTGCCCGTCGAACGGGCTGCCTCGGTCCGATCGATCGCACGCGACGATCGGCCAGGACACTCCGGCCGCCGATGCAAATCGGCTCGTGCGCGAAAGACTTGCCTTGCAGGTGGAGCCCCGCCGTCTCATCAGCGCGCGAACCCTGGAAGCTGCATACGTCATCCGACCCGTCTGATTCCCCATTGCCATGAAACTGACTACTGCACAGCCGAGCCGTCACCCCAATCCCACGACAAAAGCGTCGGCATTGGCCTATCTGATATTCGACCGACCAGACCTCGATAAAGCCGAGCAATTTCTCATTGATTTCGGGCTACAGACGGTGTCGCTCAGTGAAGACCTCCTCCTGTTGCGTGGAACGGGTGCTTCGCACTTTTGCTATGTCGTCCGGAAGGCACCAAAGTCCCGGTTCGTTGGATTCGGTCTGCAGGTCGATAACAGGGCCGAGCTTGATGCACTTGCAAAACTGCCGGGCGCCTCGGACGTCGAACGGTCTCCCTTGCCCGGTGGCGGCTATCTGGTACGACTGACCGACCCTTCAGGCTTTCGCATCGATGCGATTTGGGGCCAATCGCCGGCTTCGACGCTATCCCATCGGCCGCCATTGCCGTTTAATTCCGCGGATGCGGCTGTCCGGATTAACGCGACGCAGCGACCGCCCGAGTGCGCGCCGGAAATCGTCCGGCTCGGACATGTCGTGCTTGAGCTTGTCGACTATCAGGAAACCTGCGCATGGTATACGCAGCATTTCGGCTTTATCCCAAGCGACGTACAAGTGCTCCCCGATGGCTCGCCCGTCGTCGCGTTCATGCGGCTCGATCTGGGTGACAAGCCGGCCGACCACCATACTCTCGCGCTTGCACAAGGCTTCCTGCCCACCTACAGCCATAGCGCCTACGAAGTCGTCGATGCCGACGCGGTCGGCATGGGGCAGCGCGTCTTGCGCGAAAAGGGCTGGACGCACGCTTGGGGGATCGGCCGGCATATTTTGGGCAGCCAGATATTCGACTACTGGCAGGACCCGTGGGGCGACAAGCACGAACACTATTGCGACGGCGATCTCTTTACGGCGGATGCGCCGGCGGGTGTGCACGCGGTGAGCCGCGAAGCGATGGCGCAATGGGGGCCGACAATGCCGCGCAGTTTTACAAAGCCCAGATTCACGCCTGCGAGCATCGCGGCACTCTTCAGGAACCTGCGCCGCAGCCCCGACCTGACGCTGAGCAAGCTGCGCTCGCTGGCAAAGATTTTCGCCTGAACCAAACCCTTCAATAGAAACCGGAGATCGATAAATGGCACTTCATGTTCTGCATTACAGTCACTATGGCCACGCCCAATGGGGCATCGTGGCCAACGGCGCGATTACGCCGATTCCCGGCGAGTTCAACACGACCGCCGAGTTCATCGAGGCGAATCCAGTCGAACGGCTGCTGGTGCTAGGCGGTCCGACGATTCCCGAGTCGGAGGTGGACTGGCTGTCGCCCATTACTGACAACCAGCAGTTCCTTTGCCAGGGCGCGAACTATCGCCAGCATATGATCGAGTCCGGCATGGATCCGGATGTGAAGAAGTTCAACATGATCTTCACGAAGGCGACGAGCTGCATCGTTCCCGCCGACTCATCCGTCGTGAAGCCCAGGGAGGTGCAGTTCCTCGACTACGAGATCGAACTCGGTCTTGTCCTCAAACGCGGCATCAGGGCGCGAAAGACTGTCACCGAAGAGAACTTGCATGAGTACATCGCCGGCGCCGTTATCGTCAACGACTATTCCGCGCGCGACATCCAGATTCCGCAGATGCAGTTCTACAAGGGCAAGAGCTATCGCACGTTCGGCCCTGTCGGCCCTTACCTTTGCCTCCTTGAGAAACACGATATTCCGAAGTTGAAGGAACTCGTGCTGACGCTGACGGTAAACGGAACCGTCCGCCAGAATGACACGACCGCGGGTCTTGTCTATGGACCGGCAGAGACCTTGTCGGAGCTTTCAGGCGTGCATGATCTGCACACTGGCGATCTGCTCGCGACGGGCACGCCGTCGGGTTGTGCACTGAGCATTCCATCGCCCGAAAAGCAACGCGCCGCGGCGCAGCTGCCCGACGCGGAAAAATGGCGTCTTTTCCTGAAGATGCAGGAGGAAAGACCGCAGTACCTGCGAGTGGGAGACGTCGTGGAGGCGCACATCGCCAGCTACGATCGCTCGATCGATCTGGGCGTGCAGCATAACGTCGTTGTGGAACAGGCCGCATGAAAGGCATCGCAAACATGGACGAGGTCCTTGCCATCGAAATGCAGGGGCTGCCGGCGGATCTTCCGTCGAGCACGTACGAGATGATCTGCCGGGGCGCGACGATTAATCCGTCGGCACCCGCACTTTCTTTCTTTGCAACCGCCGACGACCACCGGCACGCAGAGTGCTGGACGTACAGCGAATTCGTGCGCGATGTCACGCGAACCGCGAACATGTTTGCGCGCCTGGGAGTACAGCGCGACTCCGTTATCGCTTACGTTCTGCCGAATCTCCCTGAGACGCACTTCGTGATCTGGGGCGGGGAAGCCGCCGGCATTGTCTGCGCGATCAATCCGCTGCTTGAGAGTGACGCCATCGGCGAACTGCTCAACGCCTCATGCGCGAGCGTGCTCGTCACGCTGGCGCCGCTGCCCGGAACCGACCTCTGGCAGAAGGTGCAGGCAGTGCTGCACAAGCTCCCTTGCCTGCAGCATCTGGTACTCGTGAATCCGGCCGCCCGCATGCCGGGCGAAAAGGGACTTGCCGCCAGGGTACTTCGACGTGGTGAGGGTTCACACCTGCATGGGCCTGGCGGCGTGCACGGTGCCGTGCCTGCACATGTCGGCATCCACGATTTCAGCACCGCAATCGCGAGGGAATCGGGGGAGGCGGTCAACACCAGCGGTCGGATGAGCAGCGATGATGTCTCGTCCTTCTTCTGCACGGGCGGCACCACTGGACTGCCGAAGATTGCGGTTCGCCGGCACGGCAACGAGGTGGTCAATGCGTGGAACGCGGGTCAATTCTTCGGCGACAGCATTGGTCCGGGGAAAACGATTTTTTGCGGGCTACCGCTTTTCCATGTCAACGCCGTGATGGTGACAGGTCTGCTGGCGCTTTCGCGTGGTGCCCACGTCGTGCTCGGCACACCGCAAGGTTACAGGGGCGAGGGCGTTGTAAATCGTTTCTGGGAAATCGTCGAGCATTACCGCATTAACTTCTTCAGCGGTGTCCCGACACTCTACGGATCGCTGCTTGACGTTCCGGTTGGCGAACACGATATCAGTTCACTCGAGTATGGGTTGTGCGGTGCCGCCCCCATGCCGGTGGAACTGCTTCGCACTTTCCAGGATCGTACGGGAATAAGAATCCTCGAAGGCTACGGCCTCACCGAAGGTACCTGCGTTAGCAGCGTGAACCCGCCGGTTGGCGAGCGCAGGGTGGGTTCGATTGGTCTGCGTCTTCCAGGGCAGGCAATGAAAGCCGTAGTGGTCGATGAAGCTGGCCGCTATGTTCGAGATTGCGTTGCGGATGAGGTCGGCCAGCTGGTTATCTCGGGGCCCAATGTGTTCGCTGGCTATACGCGACCGGAGCAGAACAATGGCATCTGGATGGACGGTGGCGACGGCGGGCGGTGGCTCAATACCGGCGATCTCGGACGCTGCGACACTGACGGCTACTTCTGGCTCACCGGCCGCAAGAAGGAACTCATTATCCGGGGCGGACACAACATCGACCCTGCGGCAATCGAGGAACCATTGCATCGCCATCCCTCAGTCCAGATCGCCGCGGCTGTAGGGCGCCCCGATATGCACGCGGGCGAGTTGCCGGTCGCCTATGTCCAACTGAAGCCAGGCACAACCGCAACCGAAGCGGAACTGGCCGAGTTTCTGCGTCACGAGATCAACGAACGCGCCGCGTTGCCGAAGGGGATACGGATCGTGGATGCGATGCCACTGACCGGCGTCGGCAAGATCTTCAAACCAGCGCTTAAACGGCGCGAAACGGTAGACGCCCTGAATTCAGCGCTTGTGGAAGCTGGCGTCGCGGATGCAACCGTTCGCCTCATTGATGACGCCTCGCGCGGAATGTCGCTCCAGGTCGAACTTGCCGACCCCGCTTTTGAAGCATTGGCGACATCCTCGCTCGGGCGCTTTCCGTTCGCATTTTCTGTCTCGGCCGCCGCGAGGCCGTCACGGGCAGAGCAACCGTCGGGGGAGAAAGACCCAGCAGCGACAGATGCGCAGGGCAGCGCAACGTGACACGAGCCACGACATCACATGGACGGGTTCGATCACGCACCCGGATTAAAGTTTAACCGGGCGTAGGCGCCGCGAAGTCGCGGTGCCGACACCTGGCAGTGTTTCGAGTTTAGAACACCTAATGGTTTGCAGGAAAAGAGCATGAGTGTTGGAGCAGAACGGTCTTTGCGTTCGCAGGTTGAAAAATGGCTTGGGCCGACTTCTTCGACGCCGGTTCGCGTTACTCGATTCAGTCGCGCGCGCTCGAATCAGAGACCCTGCGTGCGTATCGAACTACTGCTACCGGCCGGCCCGCTTGGATTCTTTTTCTTCCGGCACCGCGACGGTACGTGGTGCGTGTTCCCGCCTGAGACGGAACGCCTGGCCATGCACGCTTACCAGGGCGTGGGGTGATCGGAGTACGTGGTATGTGTTTAGCTATACGAAATGATGAAAAAAATCATTCGGGTAGATCCAGTTGCGACACCGATGATTCATAACAAGTTCGAAACAGAGCGACAGGAGGAGAGACATGCGGAATTACAAACGCGCAATCAGTTCGGTAGGTATGGTGGCTTGCATCTGCTCGGCTGCGCTTATCGGAAATGCCAATGCGCAATCGGCAGGAAGCATAACGCTTTCGACAGGGTGGCTTCACGTCGCGCCACAGGGAAATGCAACGCCGCTCACAGTAGAAAGCGTCGACGGCGTTACGGTGAATCAGCAACTTTCCGGCACCGGCGCGCACGCGAGTTCCACGGATACGATGGGAATTACCACCGAATATTACGTCACCGACAACATCGGCGTCGCCACGCTTATTGGACTGCCACTCACAGTGAACTTGGTCGGCGATGGCACGCTCAAGAAGTATGGAACCCTCGGGTCGACGAGACCGATCCCGCCCGCTATCGTCCTTCGATACCACCTGTTTGCAGCCCAGTCGAAATTCCGTCCTTTCGTCGGATTAGGGGTGAACTACACATGGTTCACACAGGTTCGGACAACCAACAGCCAGTTTGTCACGGATAACCTTGGTCCGGGCGGGTCGGCACACGCGTCACTCAGTTCGTCCTGGAATCCGGTATTTGAAATCGGGGCAAATTATGCGATCACAAAACACTGGTCTGTCGGAACCGCTGTCGGTTACGTTCCGCTAAAGACTCACCTTACCCTGGACGGGACGACCGCAACTGGGACGCACATCGTTTCCAGATCGACGCTGCGAATCGATCCCATTAACGTCTTCCTGAACGTCGCCTATACGTTCTAGCGCGTAGAGATCGCCAATGGACGAATCGAGAGATTTGAAACGCTCATCGAAGACATGGACATGATTTTTCACCACCCGGACCCGGCTACGGTCCGCGATTTCTCGGTCGATTGTGACATGTTGCTGCAATGGAGCCCTGCGTTGCCGGGTCTCTGACTTACAGCCTGACATGGCCGCGCTCGCCCGGGCCACTCGCCCGCCCGGGGAAGCGCTCAGTCATGCCGTTATGCCTGCGCTTGCGCAACAAACGAAGCTTTTCTTTGGATTGAATAATGAAACGACAGGTCCTCAAGACCATTCTGTTTGCCTTGCCCAAGGTTCTTGACCTGACGGCACGCCGCTTTCCCGCTTATCGTGATCGCCTGAAGGAGCGCGATCTCGTGGCCTGGATCGGACTTATGGATGAAAGCGTCGGCCGCGTCATCACATTCAGGAACGGGCGCGTGCGGTCGCGCGCCGGCAAGCATCCGCGGGCCGACGTGCGCATGGCCTTCAAGGATGTCGCCACCGCCCTGAAATTCCTTTCTCCGAACCCTGACCAGGGCGAGATCATCCACGCTGCCAAGAATTTCAAGGTGGTGACCGAGGGCGAGGACGAACTGCTGGTTTGGCTAATGCAGACCCTGGGCATGATGCGCACCGTCGGCCTGCCGATGGGCACGCCTCTGCGCGATGGCACGCGCCGCTACACCACCTGTACCAACGGCGGTCCTCTGTTCGTCTACGTCAAGGATGGCCGCGTCGTTCGGGTGACTCCCATCGAACTGGACAGCACGGATGCGCCCAGTTATGTGATCGAGGCGCGCGGACGCCGTTTCAGTCCGCCACGGCGTAGCCTGGTAGCACCCCACGCCTTGACGCTCAAGTCACTCGTCTATTCCGACAAGCGCATCCTTCATCCGATGAAGCGGGTCGACTTCGACCCTGACGGCGAGCGCAATCCACAGAACCGGGGCAAATCCGGCTATGTGCGTATCAGCTGGGACGAGGCCCTGGACATTGTCGCCAGGGAAATCAACCGGCAGAAACGCGTTCACGGTCCCGGTTCCATCACCTTCCCGATGTCGTCTCATCACCAGTGGGGCAACGTGGGCTACTACCTCAGCGCACTGACCCGCTTTGCCAACCTGATCGGCTTCACCCGGGTCGCGGCCAATCCGGACAGCTGGGAAGGCTGGTACTGGGGTGCCATGCATCATTTCGGCAACTCGATGCGCGTCGGCGTGCCATCCGGCTACGGTGGAGTGGAGGATTGCCTGCAGGAAGCCGACATGATCGTCTTCTGGTCCTGCGACCCAGAAAGTACCAACGGGGCCTACGCGGGATTCGAGGGCACGCCGCGGCGCTTGTGGGCCAAGGAGCTCGGCATTGAGTTCGTTCATATCGACCCGCACTGCAACCCGACCGCGCAATTGCTGGGCGGGCGCTGGATTCCGGTCCGACCACAAACCGATGCCGCGCTCGCCACCGCCATCATGTATGTGTGGGCAGTGGAGGACCTATACGACAAGGATTACGTTGCCACGCGCACGACCGGATTCGACGAGTGGAGGGCCTATCTTCTCGGCGAATCCGATGGCGTTCCCAAGACTCCCGAGTGGCAGGAGAGCGAGACCGGTGTGCCCGCCAAGGATGTTCGTGCGCTTGCGCGCCGATGGGGGAACAGGAAGGTCCATCTCGCGGTGGGGATGACCGGCGCGGGATTTGGTGGAGCAGGCCGAGGTGCGACTGGAGCGCAATGGGCGCGGTGCATGATCATGATGATGGCGATGCAGGGCTGGGGTAAGCCGGGGGTCAATTTCGGCTGCCTTGAAGCCGGTGTGCCCCACGACCTCCATTTCTATTTCCCTGGCTACGCGGACGGCGGCATATCCGGCGACCTGGCTTGGACCGCCAATGCGGTGAACAATTACCAGCGCATGCCGCACATTCTGTCCATGAATCCGGTCAAGCAAATGGTCCCGCGGCAGCAACTGCCCGACGCCATTATCAACGGCCATGCGACGGGCTACCTCTGGGACGGCATGTCCCAGGAAGCCCAGTTCGCGCCGTTCAGCTACCCCATGCCCGGCTATTCGCCCATTCACATGATCTACCGCTACGGCGGGTCCGCCTTCAGCACGGTGACGAATTCCGGACGCTGGCCCGAGGCCTACCGGCATCCGAGCATCGAGTTCGTGGTCAACCAGTCGATCTGGATGGAGGGCGAGGCCCAGTTCGCCGACATCATCCTGCCTGCATGTACCGCGCTGGAGCGATGGGACATCGGCGAATGGGCGAATTCCGGCGGCTATGCCCACCACGGGTTTAGTACGGTCAATCATCGCGTGATGACACTGCAGCACAAGTGCATTGAGCCTTTGGGCGACTCCCGTTCCGACTACGACATCTTCGCCGCCATCCTGACGCGGCTGGGCCTTGGCGGGGTGTTCACCGAGGGGGGCAGTGAACTGGATTGGGTCAGGCGGGTCTTCGACTCGTCGGATCTGCCCGATCACATTTCGTGGCGCGAGTTCTGCCGCAAGGGCTATTTCGTCGTGCCACCCGAGAAGCCCGAATTGCGCCATCCGGTGGACATGCGCTGGTTCGCGGAGGGACGGCGCAAGGACCTGCAGGAACCCCATCCGCTGCCGTCCCAGTTTTCGGAAAAATTCGGCATGGGCCTGCAGACGCCGAGCGGCAAGCTGGAGTTCGTGCCCGAGTTGCTGAAGCGGCACACTGCGGACAATCCCGAGCGGCCACCGCTTAACCGGTATATCCCCTCGTGGGAGGGGCTGCGCTCGGACCTGGCTCAGCGTTATCCGTTGCAGTTGATCGCCACTCACAGCCGTTACAGCTTCCATACCCACTGTGACGGCAAGAACTCCTCGGTCAACAGCGTCGAGGACCATCGCGCGCTGATTGGCGGCCACCGCTTCTGGCTGCTGAGGCTTGGTCCGGCCGATGCGGCCATTCGAGGCATTGCCCATCGTGACCTCGTCAAGGTCTACAACGACCGTGGCGCCGTGATCTGCGCGGCCGACGTCTCGGCGCTGGTCACCGCGGGAGTGGTCAAGTCGTACGAGGCAAGTGCCGAATTCAAGCTGATTGAAATCGATGGCGAGCGCGTCGAGATCGGCGGTTGTATGAATATGCTGACCCCCGACCGGCCTCAAACCGCCGGCACGAGCAGCATGAGTCCCAACTCCTGCCTGGTGCAGGTCGAAAAATGGAAAAGTGCCGAGGCGTTCATGCTCGGTCGCGCAGCGTGAGGAACATGGAATGAGCAAGTGGAATCTGGTTATCAAAGTCGGGCGTTGCGAGAACTGCCAGAACTGCGTCATTGCGGCGCGGGACGAGCACGTCGGCAACGACTTTGCGGGTTATGCCGCGCCCGCCGCAGCCGACGCCGACAGCACGGTGCGTATCCTGCGCCGTGTTCAGGGCGATTCGCATATGGTTGAGACCACGTATCTGCCTGTCATGTGCAACCACTGCGACGAAGCACCTTGCATGCGGGTGGGCGGCGACGCCATTCGCAAGCGCGCCGACGGCATCGTCATCATCGACCCGGACAAGGCGCGGGGCCGCAAGGACATCGTGAAGTCCTGCCCGTACAAGGCCATCGTCTGGAATGAAGAACTGCAACTGCCGCAGACCTGGATCTTCGACGCCCATTTGCTCGATCAGGGTTGGCCTCAGCCGCGTTGCCAGCAGTCATGTCCCACCGACGTCTTCGAGACGGTCAAACTCGATGATGCAGCGATGGCAGAAAAGGCCCGGCGCGAGGGACTCAAAGTGTTGCGGCCTAACCTGGGCGCAAAGCCTCGCGTCTGGTATAGCGGCCTCGAGCGCTGGGAAACCTGCTTCATTGGCGGAAGCGTCAGCGCGCGTATCGGTGACGTGGTCGAGTGCGTCACGGATGCGGCGGTGGCGCTGTACGTCGGCAACGAGAAGCTGGCTGAAACTGTCTCGGACGGCTTCGGTGATTTCAGGTTCGGCGGCCTGGTGAAGGGAAGCGGCATCTACCGGGTCGAGATCCGTCATGACCTCGGCAACGCTTCGTGCGAATGCGAACTGGGCGAAAGCACTTACCTGGGCGAGGTCAGTCTCGTCCAGGCCACTAATGACGCTGTGGTCGCATGATCGCGCAATGAAGCTGCTTTGCCTGAGATCGACGGGCCCCGCTCACCGGCGGACTAGCTGCATAGGCAGTCGCTGGGCGATTCGAACGGCGCGCGCTGTCGCTAGAACACTTCCAACGCGACGAAGGCGCTCTCGACATACTGCGCCGATTCCTCACGAAGGGCGTTCTGGCGCCTCGTCTGAACATTCCGTACCTTTCCCGGATTCCGCTGTTCGCTACGACGCCCCGTGTATCCAGCGCACTTTGTTGGAGACCCTATTAATAAAGTTGACGCAACCATCAGTATTGAGTCTAATGTCATTTGGTTTCAGTCTGTGAGACACATATCCGTTATTGACTGAACCATTTTGAAACGCGTCATCTGACACACGCGCCCATTGGCGACAACTCGGATGGCGGCCTGACCGGTACGCTATTCCATGAAGCGCGAACGCCTGACACATTCACAGCGCAGAGAACGGACTCGAGAGTTCCTGTTTGAGGCTGCGCGGAAGATGTTCATTGAAAAAGGAGTGGCCGCAACAAGCGTTGAGGAAATCGCTGAGGCGGCTGGCTATACGCGCGGCGCGTTCTATTCGAATTTCGGCGGCAAACGGGAACTGCTGATCGAGCTACTACGACGCGAAGACGATAGGGCGCTAGTGAATCTTCAGGGGATCATGAAGGAGGGTGGCACGGCCGAGGAAATGAAGGAGCGCGTCGTCGCGCACTACAGCAGATCTTTTCTTGAAAACGATTGCTTTCCCCTCTGGGTCGAAGCCAAGCTACTCGCGGGCCGAGATACCGCGTTTCAGGAGCGCTTTAGTGCCTTCCGGCACAACAGGTTCGAACAGATTGGCGCGTACGTCGGCACGATTTCGGACCGCAATGGTGGACCAATGGTTCTCCCGACCGACGCTCTCGCGCTTGGCTTGATGAGCCTGTGCGATGGTGTGCAGTTTTTCAGAATGTGCGATCCGCAATTGATGACCGACAAGGTGATGCATACCGTGCTTGCCGCATTTTTTTCGTGTGCACTGTGGCGGTCTTCGAAAGAAATGGCGCTGGTCGATCATCGCGCGGTCGAGCCCGACTGAGTCCGCGGACGTCCGAGCGCCGTCGTGTGCGCATACAGGATCCGCGACCAAGGCCTCGTACGATGAAGTCGAGCGGCAAGCGTCTGTGTGACGCGCCGTATCCTGCTCGCGTTTCGTTCGCCAGAGTAACCGCCCGGACAGCACTTCGGTCTTGAGCGGTCGATGCAAATAGTTATATGTTTTCCAAGCTATTGAAGGATGTGGCCATGTATTACGAGCATACGAATTTCCAAAATACCGATGCCGAGAGCGGCACGAATGACCCGAACAAGTTCGATTCGGTGAAGAATCCTGTTGTTGAGGCAACCAGTCCGAATTCGGCAAGGAACTGGGCATGGGCGCATTCTGGCGATGCATATGACTGGATGGACTGGCACAGTCCATTTCCTGCGGCAACTCCGTCCGAGTGACGACCCGAGGTGTAGTTCGGCTCGTCGCCGTATGTGTGCATGCGCCTCACAGTTGACGTAGCCGTCGTGTACGAATGGTATTCGCGTATTTGACGAACGCATAGATCTACACGCGTGTCGCCACACGCACCGTTTTTCCCCGCCCGACACGAAGCGGCACACCCGATGGCAGCGAACTATCATCGCGGTAACGAGGGCTCGCCGATATCGGACACACACTAGCAATCCATCGCCTTATATCGTGCTTCACGCGGTAGGACTGTCCAACGACAGCTAAGTGTAATGCCAGCGACTCCCAAGGTTCATCGGCGCACCCTAAGGTCTTACCGTCGTAACCAACGGTAAGGAGACGGAGATGGCGATGTTCCACTTGTCACAAAGATGCAATAAGGTGTGCGTACGGGTTTCGCTCAGCGCATGTGCGGGAGCGGCCGCGCTCGCATTCGCGACGTGGCCCACAGGCGTGACGGCAGCAGGGTATGATCACAAGTCCGAAACGCGCACGCCGATCAAACATGTGATCGTGGTTGTCGGAGAAAACCGGACGTTTGACCACGTGTTCGGCACCTACCAACCGAAACGGGGTCAATCAGTGTGGAACCTGCTGTCGCAGGGCATTGTCAACGCGGACGGCTCACCGGGCCCACACTTCAAGAAGGCTCAGCAATACCAGGCGCAATTGATGGGACCGGCCGACTTCTCGCTCGCCCCCTCGAACAAAACTCCGTACGGAACACTGCCCGCACCGAACACCGGTGGGACCGCGACCGCGGCTAGCGACGCAAGCCCGCCACCTTTCTTGACGCACGATGCGGCCGCGCAAACCGAAAGCGACGCTCTGGAGGTGTCCGACATCGATCAACTGTTGACCGGCGCTTCAGGGCTGCCGACGGATGCGAAGGATTCGCGGGTGGCCAACTACAACTCGTTGCTGAACGGTCCGTATCTCCTGCAGCCACCGCTCTACGATGCCTACATGGGTGGTCCGGTTCATCGCTTCTACCAGGCGTGGCAGCAGGCGGACTGCGCAGTCGCGCATGCGAGCCACGCAAATCCCAGCGGCTGTCTGGCCGATCTGTTCGCGTGGGTCGAGACCAGCATCGGTGCGGGCAGCAACGGGAAGCCGCAACCCACGCCCTTCACGGACCAGACTACCGGTGAAGGCTCGAATGCGCTCGGCTTCTACAATGTGAACAACGGCGACATGCCGTACTTCACGCAGTTGGCGCGCCAATACGCGATGAGCGACAACTATCATCAACCGGTGATGGGCGGCACCGGAGCCAACAGCATCATGATCGGCGCGGCCGATGCGTACTACTACACCGACGGCGCCGGCAACGCGGCAACGCCGCCGTCGGACCAGATTGAAAACCCCAACCCGCTGGCCGGCACGAACAACTGGTACACGCAGGACGGCTACTCGGGCGGCAGCTACAGCAACTGTTCGGACCCCGGCCAGCCCGGTGTCCGCCCGATCCGTCGATACCTTGAAGCGCTGCCCTACGACCCAAAGCCAAATTGTGCGCCGAAGCACTATTACCTCCTCAACAATTACAACCCGGGTTACAACGGGGACGGCACGGTGCTCGACAGGACGAAGTCGCCGTTCACGATACCGCCCTCGCCGGTGCGCACAATCGGCGACACGCTGCTCGAGCGCAAGATCCCGTGGAAGTACTACGGTGAAGGGTGGCGCAGCTTCATCAGCGATCCGTCGAAAAGCGTCTACTGCAACATCTGCAATCCGTTCCTGTATGAGACGTCAATCATGACAAATCAGCAGGTCCGCGAGACGCACCTTGCCGACCTGCCGGATCTGTATGCGGACATCGGCGACGGCAATCTGCCCGCCGTTTCATTCGTGAAGCCGGGCGGACTGCTCGACGGGCACCCGACGTCGTCGAAGTTCGGGCTTTACGAGGCGTTCGTGAGGAAACTGGTTGATGCGGTGAAGAGCGATCCGAAACTATGGGCCACTACTGCGATTCTCATCACCACGGACGAGGGCGGCGGCTACTACGATTCGGGCTACATCCAGCCCATCGACTTCTTTGGCGATGGATCGCGTATTCCAATGATCGCTGTGTCGAAGTATTCGTCGGGAGGGCGCATTTCGCACGGGTACGCGGATCACGCGTCGTTGGTCAAATTCATCGAGCGCAACTGGGGGCTGCCGCCGATTACGGGGCGCAGCCGTGACAACCTGCCAAACCCGGTCCAGCGCAGCGACAACCCGTACGTCCCGGTTAATGCTCCCGCGATCGGCGACCTGTTCGATCTTTTCGACTTCGGGCGGGACTCCGACGATCATGACGATCACGCACGCGATGACGGCCGGTCCCGCAACGATGACGGAGGGAGCGGCGGTAAGGGCTGGTGGCCATTCTGATCGTGTCCCGCGCGTTCGCGCAGTGAGGACTCAATCAGGACGGGGGAGTGCGGCTCATCCGGCGGCGCTCCCTTTCGCTCCACTGGTACTCGACTGGTCCCGCACTTCTGGCCTGTCGGAGCTCCGTACCTGAAGGTCTTTGCTGGACTGCTGATCACAACAATAAGGCTCGGTGCGCGGTTGCTGCGCTCAACACGCCCGGTTGAATCTGACCGAACCCGTCGGACGAGACATGTCGTGGAGATCATCGTGACCGGTATCGTTATCGCCGCGCTGGCCGTCGTTGCGGTTCTGTGCATCTCCATGGCGACGGACCTGTTGCGCGAATCCGGCGACACACGCCCACGGAAGCACGCGATGTATGAGCACGATGATCAGCGACGCGATAACGGTCGGAATTGTAGGTGGAGCGCCGGTTGCTGCGAAACAGGTCCGCCCATCGGAACTCTTCCACCGGGGCGGTCGTTTGCTCGTAGCCGACCGCATCGCGCACCGACGCCGCGAGGCTTCGACATTCGTCGTCGGCCATTTCCCAGACGTGTTCCGGCATCGCTGTGAAGGATATTCGCCGACCTTTAACATCGTACGGATAGGTCTAACGGTGGTTTTCCAAGGTCAGTCAGAAGTCGTCTTGCGCGAGTGACGACAGGTCCGCTATCGGAACAATCGGGACAGCAGACTTCACCCAGTTGCTCGCTGAGCTAGCACCGAGCAGCGACAGTGGAATGCCGCTTGCGGGGTCTCGCGTGCCGGGGCATTTCCGGCGAATCCACCTGAAACAGCCAATTCAACCGGAGACTTGCCATGCGACTCCTAGTAACCCAAGAGGGACTGCCGCGCGTTTCGTGGGGTGCGGTTTTCACTGGCGTCATTATCTCGCTCCTTGTCTACCTTGTAATGAGCGTACTTGGCACGGCCATCGGTGCGTCATTGCTCAATCCGTTATCCCAGCCAAACCCTTCCCGTGCATTTGGTTTCGGCTCAGGCGCCTGGATGATTGTCACGACCGTCGTATCCGTATTTGCCGGAGCGTACTTTTCGGGTCGTTGCGCGCCAGTTCTGGGCTGGCTGCATGGACTGCTGGCGTGGGCGGTGATGATTCTTTTCGTTGTGTTCGAGATGGCATCACTAATTGGCGGTGCGGTCAGTGTCGTCGGGAACGTCGCGTCGGCCGGCGCGGCGATCGGCGCGCCGGCGAACCAGACGAATGCGGGAAACAATCCGATAAATTCCCTGACGCAAAAGGCGGGCAACGCTATCGCATCTGTCACCGCAGCAGCGTCCAGTCCCCAAGCGGAAGCGGATGCTCGACAGGCCGCCGACACCGCGGCGCGCGCCGTGGCGCGTGCGAGCTGGTTCTCCGTCGCCGCCCTGTTCGTCGGTGCCATCATAGCGCTGGGGGCAGGAGGCCTCGGATTCCGTCATCAGCCGCCGGTCGAAGCCGGCAGTGCGGCAACATCTTCGTCCGTGCGAAGGGCGGTGTAGGCGACTGGCCCAGAAGACGACAGGGGCCACGAGTGGCCTAAGGGGCATCATGGCGACTTAACTCTTCCTGTCGGCGATGACGCCCGCGAACGCTGTCGCGCTCGTGGCGTCATCGCACCAGCGCTCTTGTCGCCGAAAGCGTGTTCTGTCGCACAGCAGTAACGACGCAACCGTCGCTAACACCTCAGCGATCGTCAACCCGCCCGAGGCGGAGCAATCTAAGAGATGCCAGAACGCCTCGCTCACTCTTCCGGGTCCGCCGTATATTGTCCCCTACCCAGTCGGCTCCTGTAGCCGGGTCCGACTTCGTTTCCGAAGCCGTCCGCGCAGCCATAGCCGTCAGGATTTTAAGGTCCGCGCCCAATATGTTCACTGACGCCAAGCCGTCGCCGCCGTGACGGCAGGTTCGGGCGTCTCAACAAATTGCCAACCGGCGCCCTCGTTCCAGGGACCCGAGTCTTCATCGCCCGGCGTCGAACCGTCTCTACCGCGGCCCATCGCGAAGATACTCAAGCGCTGCCGCACCATTTGTTTCAACAAGAAGTTTGCAAGACAGCAAGTACCGGAGACGTTTGTGAATCGTCTCGTCATACGCTGGGCGCCGGTGTCCCGTCAAATTCAGACATGTTGCCGAGCGCGAATGGTGTTTGCGCCGCTGCGCTCACACCGCGCTTTTTTCCAGTTGCGGTTCCCTACCGACTGAAGGAGAGACATGCCTGCGAGGACATTGAAGGATTTGTTCATTCATTCGCTGTCCGACATTTACAGTGCTGAAAAGCAGATGACAGAGTCGCTTCTCGCGATTATTGGCTGCGCCATCTGGAAGGCACACCACTTGCTCAGCCTTGAGCACTAACAGAATGGAGGTTTAAATGGACGAGTCTCTTCAATCCACCCACGGCGGCTCCGCCGGTTTATCTCAGCCGGCCAGTAGCTCGACACCCAAGTCCGACGACAATGACCGCGAACGACCAAACGGTGCCCGGGTTCTGGCCGACCTGAAGGACAAGATTACCGGTGCACAGGAAGTGGTCAAGACGAAGTACCGTGTCGTCTCTGAATCGACCGACGATTACGTTCATGAGGCTCCGTGGAAAGCGGTCACTATGGCACTCATCGGCGGACTCATCATCGGAATGCTTGCTCGCCGCTAATGCGGATTTACCTCTATAGGGAAAGAAACATGGACCCGGTCTCGCATGGAATCATTTTCTGGCTGATTATTGGCGGCATCGCCGGCGCTCTGGCTGGTCGTATAGTCGACGGCGGCGGCTTCGGCATCGTTGTCGATATCATCGTCGGAATTGTTGGAGCGTTTATCGGAGGATGGCTTGGGGGAGCCCTCGGACTTCATCTGGGCAGTGGCATCATCGGCTCATTGATAACGGCGCTCATTGGCGCGGTCATCCTGCTCGCTGTTCTGCGACTTTTCAGCCGAGGTCGCACGCGTCCACTCTAGAGCGCTCACTTTTACACTGGGTGGGCCGCTACCGATCGTAAGTGGGCAGGGCGAGAATCAGTCCGGCAGGCGGCCGAGCACCAACGAAAAGCGATGAAGATGCGCCCGACCGCATCTTCATCGCCGAATCAACTCAAGCGCATTTCCGCGCGATATTTCAACTTCGGAACGCCTTGGTGCCGGTTCTGTCTTGTTGGCCCCGCGCCAGTTGTCGCATCACTTCAACCAACCGGTTTTAGTTCTTTCCGTTGCGATTCCGCGAACGGGTTGTCGTCACTCACCAAGGGCCGGCTGAACGGGGCCACGACCTTGGGTTTTTCAGGGTGGCGAGTATCGTCGCGCCCGTCATCGGGCTGCCGTTGTCGCAGTGCAGCAGCGGACTTCCTGCCACGCACTTCGCCACACTAGCACGTCGTATCAGCAACGCAGCCAGTTCCGCCGACTCGGCATCATGCACGTCGTGACCGACTATCTGCCGCTGCAGCCTGGGTTTCGCCGAGCAAGACCTTCCGGACGGTGCCTCCGAGCCATGCGGTGATCCCGGAGCGGCCGGCAACGACGATAGTCCGGCGAGGTCCGAGGACGATGGCGCCGACGCATAACGCCAGCAGCAGCGTGACGCGCGGTGCCTCCGTGAGCGAGACGACGAGGCCAAGCGCGGGAGAGCGCGTCTGTCCCCGTATGCTCGGGGTCGATGGTGGGAGGCTATTTGCCAGTAGCAGCCCTGCGCGTGTTTCCGCCATGCGCAGCAGGATGGCGGTCTCGGCTTCCCTGATGCTAACGGTGCAGTTCATTTCAGCGCCTCCTTCAACGTGTCGAGATCGCTCCGGATTTCTCTCTGCAAAAGATGAAGCGAGCGTCCAGGTTTCTGGGCGCGGACGAAGAGCAAAGAAATCACGGAAACCACCAGCCACGTCGCGGCAACGCCCCATACCACCTGGAGAAAGTAAGGCGTACGCCACGCGGTCGCGATGATCGCAATGCACACGAACGACAGTGTGAACAGCCCGGCGACGGCCAGGGCAACCAGTGCGCTCAACTCGCGGACCAGGCGCGTCCTGGTCTCCTCAAGTTCGACCCCGAGCAACTCACCATAATCAGTGGCTCGCTCGACGCAAAATCTGCCGACGTTTCGCCACTTCGTGACTTTCGAACGCATGGACATTGCGGAACTCCTCGAGGTCGGCTCGTTGTGGAAGCGCCTTGGCGCACCACCTGGTGTAAATGGCCTTACTCCCGATCTCTCCAGTCGCTTCGGCTGTTATCGGGCGTCGAGCGATTTGCCGCGCGTAACGCCCCGAGGACGAATCCGACGCCGGCGGCAATTGCCAGCGCCGCGAGCGGCCGCTCCACCGTAGATTCGCGTACGACATCCACAAAGTCGGCATAGAGTTGCTGCGCTTTGCCACTCAGTTCGCTTGCCGTTTCGCTAACTTGCGCGCCGACATTGCCGAGCAGGTCCCCGGCGGCTGGCTGCACATCGCCGGCGACTTCCTCCTCAGTTCCTTCTCCGTTTGTCGTTTCCATGGTCTGCTCCTCAGGTGCGTGCGGTCAGGCTGCACCGAAAAAATGCGCCCGCGCGAATGTCGTGAACCACGCCCCTGCGCAAAGCACTGGATCGGCAGCGGGAGGCGTGCAAGATGCTGCGCAAAATCCGGGCCCAATTCGGCAATTCGTTGACGCGCGCTCGCAGCGCTTGCGCTTTCCAAAGTCGGCGCTCCATCGCGATTTCGTCGTAGGTAACAAAAATACCGGTCCCGTCCATTAACGGATCGAACATGGAAAGTGATCGCCGCGGCAAAGCGTTGCGCCCGCTGGCTTGTATCCTGGCCACGGCGATCATCAGATCGCGTGAGGGAGGATCCGGCGATTTCGGGCTGCCGCTATGGAAAAAGCTCCTGTGTCAGCAGCGCTTTTTCGAGTCGACACGCCCGCACATCATGAACGCGTGACCATGGAGACGCAAATGGACTTGCGCTTCAGAAACTTCACCATTGCAGCGCTGATGTCGACCTGTCCGGCGACCGGATCCGCGCAAGACACGGGTGCGGTCCATCAGGCGGGAGCAAGTGGTGTAGGGGTTGCACGATCAGGGCCGGCGATGCAGGGCGCTAGCGTCACGCAGGCGCCGCAAGGTACAAAGGCGGCCGTGGTCAACAGGAGGCGCGCATTCGCCAAGGAGTGCGGGCCGCTTGGCATTCGCGTGAATGCGTTGCTGCCGGGCCTCACCAAAGCCAAATTCGCCGGCGCCCTGTTCGCAGATCAGGCGATGTACGAAAGCTGGATCGGTCGGCGCCGCCGAACTGGCGCTCGAACTGGTTTCTAATCTCGTGCGACAGATTTGCGGGCGCCGTTACGAGAAGCGTCCGCGTCGCACACGGCATTTCTCGCCATGTGCTACCGCAGGGGCATTGTCGGAGTGGCTCAGGTTCTCTTCAGGAAGCAGGTAGCCGTTGCCGTGGCGAGCAGCTTGCCGTCAAGAGACTTCAACGTACCTTCGGAGGTTGCGATGTTCCGAGAGAGATGGACCGTTCTGCCTTCCGCCACGACGTCCTGATCGCGCGGCACAGGTCGCAACATTTTCACTTGCAGGTCGATCGTGCCATACCCGACGCCTGGCTCCAACATCGAATGTACGGCGCAACCGGTCACGGAATCCAGTACGGTTGCCGTGAAGCCGCCGTGTACCCCGCCTAGAGGATTCAGATGCTGGCTGCTGGCGCGCGCTGTCATCTTCACATATCCGGCATCGACCTCGGCAAACGACATGGGAATCGTCTCTCCCATAGAAGCGCGAGGCAATTGGCCCGAAGCAGCTGCACGCAGCAATTCAAGACCGCTCATTTCCAATGGTTGCATCCTCTTCCTCCGAAACGCCTTTGCGTTCAATATTCGCTTCGAAGTGTAGATGTATTGGCTCGGAATTGAACGTCGTCGGAGTTAACGCGCTGTTAACTGAAACTTGACATCAGGACAACAGCGGCGATGACTACGCTTTGGCGCGTTTGCGAGCCGTGCGCGACACCGCTTTCTTTCCGGAGAGTTCGCATTGCTGGATCACGCGCTCGAGGTGATCCGGACCGGCCGTGATCGCGCTAAGCAAGGTCATCAATACAAAATCGATCAGCTTTGAGATTGAGACTTTCGTGTCAGCTCGTGGTGCGCGATTCGCCAGGATGAGCGTGGCGAGACCATGTTCCATGCTCCACGCGGCGTGCGTCACCAGCTTCAGATCGGCCTGGGTCCAGCCAGTTTCGATTGCCAGTGCCTCGATCGTTTCGGAAAACAAGCCAAAAGACCGGTTACTTTCCTCGATGAGCTCTGGATACGCCTGATGCGCGACGATGCGAGGACCGATCATCAGGCCGAACAGTCCATTGTGGCGCTGTGCGAACTCAACATACTCCCGCATCATCCGGTACGCTTTGGAAAGCGCCGTATCTTCGCTGTCACGGATCGCAACGCGCAACGCAGCGAGATCACGATAACCACTCGCCGCGATCGTCGCCAGCAATTCGTCGATACCCGAGAAATGACGCGAGGGCGCGGCTTCCGATACGCCCACCATGCGCGCGAGGTAACGCAGGCTCAAGTCCTGTGCGGATACTTCCATGAGCGCACTGCGTCCCGCTTCGATGAGCGCGTTGCGGAGATTGCCGTGGTGGTAATCCGCATTCTTCGCGATAGGTGACTTGGGACTCACGTGGCCTTCGTTCGTGGAGTAAAACAAGGAATCGATTATATATTCTGCGCGAAGAGGCACGCACTATTGCTGATCGCGCGCTGACAACCGTAATCCGCTACGGGCATTCTAGCCGCGTAACGGCTCGGTAGGCTGCCGGTGGGCTTACCACGAGTACCTTGCGCGCCCACGCCGGCATCTTCTCGTCACATTGGGCATCGAACCGATACATCGTCAACGGGCGATCGCTTCCTGACAATGCGTTGCACGCCGAAAAGAAGCACCACGACGCCGAGTGCCTGGACGCAGGCGATCATGATGAACCCGCTCGCGTAAGTGCCCGTCGCGTCGCGGACATATCCAATCAGAAACGGTGTAACGAAACCGGCGATGTTGGCGACGGAACTGATCAATGGCACGCCGACCACCATCGACTTGCCGCTGAGAAGACCGACAGACATTTGCCAGAAGAGCGTTATACCGGCTCCCGTTCCCGCGAAACCAAGAACTAGCAGGAAAAACGTCGCGGTCATACTGCCATGCCATACGAAAACGAGTGCCGAAAGGCTCACAGCAGTAAAGACCGACGCCAGCGCACAGAAGAGCCGGCGACGCTGCGCACTGCCCCCGATGCTGCAGATAATTACATTGCCCAATGCCCCCAATGCGCGGGCACCAGCGACCGCACGGCCGATCTCTTTGAATCCGCCGAATCCCGCTTCACGCAGTATCGTCGGGGAGAAGAAACAGTGCGGCGGTGGCGGCCAGCAGGCTAAAGTGGGCGGCGCTCAAGATCCAGATGGCGGGGAAGGAGGGCGTCGTCATCAGACGATGCCTCCTCTTGACGGGCTTCATTGACCACTTCCATTCGGTCCTCCGATGTCTTGTGTCGATACGGGTACTACGACGCATATCGCGGCGATCAAAGCTCGTCCGTCACATTCTGCAACTCACGCGCTTGCGAAAGAACGGTGGCCCCGATCTTCGTTGCCGACGGTAGTGGGCCGCCGACCAGAATGCCGGTATCGATTGCATGGCGGATTTCGCTATCGGCCATTCCTGCTTCGTGGAACACCTGCTCGTTATGCTCGCCGCGAAACGCGGGCGCGCTGCGCATGCCAAGCTCGTCATCGGAGAAGTTCCATGGATAGCCGTGTATCAGATACGACCCGCCGCGACGATCCGAAATCTCGTGTACAGCACCCCATTGCTTTGCCCAATCGGTCTCGGCGAGTTCCTTCAGCGTACGAATTTGCCCCATCGCGATTTTGGCCTCGTCGAGTTGCGCATCGAGCGACTTGAGATCGCGGAACGACAGCATCCACGTCTGGATCACCGCGTGCAACGCCTTGTAGTTCTGCAGGCGGCGCTCAGCGGTACTGAAACGCGGGTCCTGTGCAAAGTCCATACGGCGCATGGCGCGCAAGTAGTTCGGAAACGTGTTGCTGCCGACGATGCTTTGCGCCGCCACGAACTCTTCGCCACCGGGGCCGACGAAATGCGGTCCATCGGCGGCGCCGAGGATGCCCGGTTCGGCGCCCGTTTCGACACCCGCGAGATCGAGGTGCGCGCGCTCGTTGATCGACAGCATCACTGCCGCCATGGCCACGTCGATGTACTGGCCGCGCCCAGTGACTTCACGCTTGCGCACTGCCGCGAGCACGGCAATGGTCGCCTGCAGGCCCGCATAGACGTCCGCATGCGATAGGGGATCGGTCCATCTGCGGCCCTCGCTTGCACTGTCGAAATGTCGCAACGTGTTGTGCGTGAATCCCGTTTCGGCCTGCACGGTCGGTGCGTAAGCCATGCGCGACGCCCAAGGACCGCGCTGGCCATAGCCTGTGATTGATACATAGACCAGCCTTGGATTGCGGCGGGAAAGCGTGTCGTAGTCGAGTCCGAAACCCTTGAGTGTCCCGGCTCGAAAGTTTTCGACGACAATGTCGGCGTCGTCGCACAGGCGTAGCACGAACTCACGCGCGCCCGGCGCGTTCAGGTCGATGCTGATATTGCGCTTGCCGCTATTTTGCTGGGCGTAGTAGCCGGACATGCCGTCGCGATTCGGGAACGCGGCACGCGATACGTCGGGCCGAGGCGGCTCGATCTTGATGACGTCAGCACCGAGATCGGCTAGCGTCCGCGCGCACAGCGGGCCGGCCAGCACGCGGGAAAAATCGACGACCTTGAGTCCTTCGAGCGGTCCGGTCATGTCAGTTCCCTTCGAAAACAGCGGTGCCAGGGCCGGCCTTGTCAAAGGCCTCCAGTCCACGTTTTAGATCCTGCGACGCCCAGATCGGCTTTTGCAGTTCGAACATCGCCTCGTCGGCAGCGGCCACGCCTTCGTTGACCGCGACCCGTACTAGCTGCTTGGTGGCTGCATGCGCGACGGTCGGACCGGCCGCCAGTTCCTGAGCGACGGACAACGCCACTTCATCGAGCTTGTCGTCGGGCACGACGAGATTGATCAAGCCCCAGCGTTCGAGCGTCGCCGCGTCGTAACGACGACCGAGCAACGCGAGCTCTTTCGCACGCGCCGGACCGGCACGCATCACCTGACGCTGGATGCCGCCGAGCAGCGGGTGCAAGCCGAGCGCGACCTCAACCGAGCCGATCTTGGCTGATTCGGCGACGACGCTGAAGTCACAGGCGAGCGCCACTTCGAAGCCACCGCCGAGGCAGGTGCCGTTCACCGCGACAACGATGGGGATCGGAAGGCTTTCGAAGCCACGAAGCACCTCGAGCGGATCCATCAGTGCTTTTCCTTGTTTGGCAATACGATCCGGAAAGAGCGCCACTTCAGCGCCGGCCGAGAAATGCCGCAGATTGCTGCGCAGGAGGATCGCGCGCGAGCCGCGTTTGACCGCCTCGTCGAATTCATCGAGTAGCGCGCGATACAGCGTCGGGCCCATCAGATTGTGCGGTCGGCGGTTCATCGTAAGGACCGTTACGTGGCCTTTGATTTCTGTCTGAACAATTGCTTCGTCCATTTTTGCTCCGGGTTCTTCAGATTCGTATCTCTCGCATGCCTGTATGTTAACAAGCATAACATTTAGTCAAAAAAATAGCGCCGGCATTAACTTGAATAGGGTCGCCTCCCAGCTCCGGTGGTTGATCAATGTCAATGAGTAAAGGCACAGCTGGCGCCCATCGCGGGCCGAGCCTGTGCAGGAGGGAAGCCAATGTTCGACCAAAGTATGCAGCGATTTTCGTTCACAAGCCAAAACGTTCTCCGGAAGTCCACAGCGGGGAGCGGACGAGCATTTCAATCATCGAGGCCTGCCACGACGCGCGCGTCTCTTTCGGCGCCGTCTCCCAATACGGCCAGAGCTTCCTGATATGCCTCACTCTGAAATGTAGCGAGCGCCTGATCGAAGCTCGGGAATTCGACCACGACGGTCCGTTCCTTTATGCCAGCCTGAAACGCAACGACTTCGCCGCCTCGCACCAGAAATTTTCCACCCGCTGCTTTCACTACCTGTGTCGCGAGGACGCCGTACGCCGCGAGTTTGGTCGCGTCATGGACCGCCCGATACGCTGCCACCCAATATCCCTTTGCCATTTCGCCTTCCCATATTTGAAGAAGATACACGACAATAGTAACGGCGTTAACATGAATATCAATGAGGGTTTTTCCTGGCCAAAAAAGCTGGTCGTCGAACGTGTTAACAGTGTTAGCATTTGTCAACGCGATGACTCATTGCCAACTTTTTTGCGGAGAACTTCATGCCGTACACGACGATCAATCCTGCAAGCGGCGAACTGCTCGCCACCTACGACGATATATCCGACGAGTCGCTCGAAGCGAAACTCGCTGCCGCGCAGCGCGCTTTTGAAACCGACTGGCGTCGTCGTCCCGTCAGCGACCGGGCTCGCATCGTGTCGCGCGCTGCGATGCTGTTGCGCGAGGAGGCCGACGAATATGCGGGCTATCTGACGCTGGAAATGGGCAAGCGAAGGGGCGAAGCGCGCAAGGAAGTGGAGTCGGCGGCAAACATTCTCGACTACTACGCAAAACACGCGCATGCCTATCTGCAACCGCGCGCGCTCGATGAAGCGCCCGGTGCTGCCGTGCACGTCGAGCCAATCGGTGTGCTCTTCGGCATCGAGCCTTGGAATTTCCCGTACTACCAGATTGCGCGTGTGGCCGGTCCGCGATTGATGGTCGGTAACGTGCTGCTGCTCAAGCATGCGGAAAGCGTCCCGCAATCGGCGTTGGCGTTCGCCCGGCTGTTCGAGAAAGCGGGGGCGCCGGAAGGTGTCTATACGAATCTGTTCATCTCGATCGAACAGGCTGGCCGCGTCATCGACGATCCGCGCGTGCAGGGCGTAACGCTGACGGGCAGCGAGCGCGCCGGCGCCGCCGTCGCCGAGCGTGCGGGCCGCAATCTGAAGAAGGTCGTTCTCGAACTGGGCGGCAGCGATCCATTCATCGTGCTAGACGATGCGCCGCTCGATTGGGCGATCCAAAGCGCGGTCGCAGGCCGCATGCTCAATGCAGGTCAATGCTGCGTGGGCTCCAAGCGCATTATCGTGGTCGGCAAGGAACGCGGTGCCGCTTTTTTGGAGGGCTTCACGCAGCGGATGGCAGAGCTCGAGACGGGCGATCCAGCCGATCCGGCGACCGCCGTCGCACCGCTTTCGTCGGAGCGCGCGTTGCAGTTGCTGCTTGAGCAGATCGATCGCGCGGCTTCGCATGGCGCTCGCATTGCGTGTGGCGGAAAACGTGTCGAGCGTCCGGGCTTCTATTTGCAACCGACTGTCCTCACCGACATCTCGCCGCAGAACCCCATCTTCGCCGAAGAACTGTTCGGCCCGGTCGCCGCTTTCTATGTCGTCGAGGACGAAGCGGCTGCGATCGCGCTAGCCAATGGGACGCCTTATGGTCTCGGTGCGTCGGTGTTTACGGCCAATACCGAACGCGGCGAGCAAGTAGCCGCACAGATTGACAGTGGCATGGTGTTCATCAATCAGCCGTTCGGCACGTCGGCGGAACTGCCGTTCGGCGGCATCAAGCGCTCAGGGTTTGGGCGAGAGCTTTCTCTGCTGGGCTTCGACGAATTCGTCAACAAGAAGCTGATCCGGGTTGCGCCCGTCGGCGCTTCACCGTTCGGCCCCGCGCGGGCCGCCTGAGCGCGCGATTGCAGCGCCTGATTCTTTTCTCCTTTTGAACAGACACCATGACGAGCAAGACGATTATCAGTTGTGCACTCACTGGCAGCGACGATACCCAGCGCGTGAACCCCGCCGTTCCGGTAACGCCCGAGCAGATTGCCAATGAGGCCATTGCTGCATATGAAGCGGGCGCGAGCATCGCGCACATTCACGTTCGTGACCCGAAGACCGGCGCGCCAAGCACTGAGCTGGCGCACTACGGCGAAGTCGTTGCGCGCATCCGCAAAAGTGGATGCCCGATATTGATCAACCTGACGACAGGACCGGGGGCGCGTTTCGTTCCCAGCGACGAGGACCCGAACCGGGGAAGCGAACTCAGCACGATGATGACGCCCGAGGCGCGCGTGCGGCATGTGCTGGAGTTGCGCCCGGAAATCTGCACGCTGGACATCGCAACGATGAACTTCGGCAATCGCGCATTCGTGAACGTGTCCGACCATCTGATCAAGATGGCAACCTTGATTGAAGAAGCCGGCGTGAAACCGGAACTCGAGGTATTCGATCTGGGCCACGTGCGCCTCGCTCGCCATCTGATCGAAACGCAGGGCATCCTGCAGGCGCCGTTGTTCCAGTTGTGTCTTGGCGTGCCGTGGGGCGCATCCGCCGATACCGAGAGCCTTCTGCAGATGAAACGCTATCTGCCCGCGAATGCCCGCTGGTCGGCATTCGGCATCTCGCGTGCCCAGTTTCCAATCGTGGCGCAAAGCGTGATTCTCGGCGGACATGTACGCGTCGGCCTGGAGGACAACCTTTATCTGGCCAAAGGGGAACTGGCGCCGGGCAACGCGGCGCTGGTGAAACGCGCGGTCAGTATCGTCAAAAGCATCGGCGGGGAGGTGGCAACACCCGGCGACGCGCGCAGCATACTCGGCCTTTCCCGTCGCCACTAGAACGGGTGCGACGATGTGATTGCACTTCTATGTGACGAGTCGCCATCAATGCTGCATTGCGAAAGCATTGATTTCAAACGGTAGCCTATCCTTGGGCTATCTATCACGCCGCGTCGCTCATGTCTGGTTCGCCTTATCTTTCAAGACAACTGGATGTTCTGGCATAAGAAACGCGGCATCTATTGATGTATGGAGACAAAAATGCCTTTGTGGAATATCTATCATCCCCCCGGTGCCTACACGGCTGAAGACAAGCAGGAGATGGCGAAACGAATCACCGGTATCTACATCATTCCTCCCTTTTACGTCGGCGTTCTGTTTCATGAACAGCCGAAAGACTCCTTTTTCATGGGAGGTGAGTCGCGAGGCGATTTCGTCAGAATCCGACTGGATCATTTCGCCAGACATATCGCCAACGACGTCGCGTGGACGGAGTCGTGGCTGCGCAAGGCGAACGCTGCCATTGCGCCATTCGTCCAGGACCGGGGCTACCACTACGAACTGCATGTCGGCGAAACGCCGCAACAACTGTGGTTGATCGACGGCATTCGCCCACCGCGGCCCGATACGGAAGCTGAAAAGAAATGGAAACGCGAAAACCGGGCGTCGCCATATGAGCCGAGCGAAGGTTGAAGCGATCAGCTTCGTCTGAAGCTATTGGGGCTGAGTCTATTGACACGCTGAACCCAATCGATTGCGGTGAAAGTCCGGCTTTCGCCGCAGTCTCTCCCGACCGTATGGAAGAGCACATGAAGGCCTTGATAATCGAACGTAACGGCGAGCCGTCAGGGGTAGTCCACTGGCGTGATTTGCCCGAACCCACCCCCGGGCCCGGTGAAGTCCGCGTGAAGATGCTTCTCGCACCCGTGCATCCCTCCGACCTGCACGTGATTCGTGGTCGTTTCGCCCGTCAGCGTCAGCCGGTGCTTCCGGCGTCGCCCGGGTCCGAGGGCGTCGGCGTCATCGACGCCGTGGGCAGCGACGTGTCACGCACGCGGGTAGGAGAACGTGTTGTGTTGCTGGACGTGCCAGGAACGTGGCGAGAGCAGGTCATCAGTCCAGTCGACCGTGCGATACCGGTTCCGGCTGCAATCTCCGACGAAGACGCCGCGCAGGCCTTGATCAACCCAATGACCGCATGGGCGATGACGATGTCGGAGCATCAGCTCGAACGCGGCGACTGGTTGGTCCAGAGCGCGGCGGGCTCGACAGTCGGACGCCTCGTGCTGCAGATCGCGAAGGCACAGGGGTTCCGCACCATCAACCTCGTGCGCCGTGAAGAGCAGGTCGCCGAGATACAGGCACTGGGCGGTGACGTCGTGTTATGCACGGCTGACGAACGCTGGCCCGAGCAACTGAAAACGGCCACTGGCGACAAAGGCATCGTAAGCGCGATCGACTGCGTCGCGGGCCAGACAGGCGCCACGCTTGCGCGTCAGTTGGCCACGAATGGGCGCATGCTTGTCTACGGCGCCTTGTCGTCGCATCGTCAGATGGATCCGGCGGCGTTCGAGATGCCGATTTTCGCCCCGGCGTTGATCTATTCGGCTGCCGAGGTGCGCGGCTGGCTGATCTTCTCGTGGCTCGCACGCAAAGGAGTGAGTGAAGCCAGCCAGACGCTGCGCAGTCTGCTCGATCGTATGGCCGAGGGCACCTTGAAGCCGCCCGCAGCGCAGCGCTACAGCCTCGACCGCGCACACGAAGCCTTCGTGGCTGCTGAAAGCGCCGCACACGACGCCAAGCCGCTGCTGGTGTTCGCGCAGCGCTGAGCTCCTGGCCGCGGCTGACTTAAACTGGCGGCCTATTCTGGAAATGGGAAAGCGGCCGCAGTCGATCGCCTGGTAATCACGCGCACCGTCAAATCATGGATCTGAACCTGGTCAGCCTGTTCGTCGAAATCGTCGAGTCGCGTAGCCTCAGCGCCGCCGCACGCAAACTGGGCATGACGCGCGCGAACATCAGTCAGCGGCTCAAGCTGCTGGAGCGCGAGACGGGCGCGCAACTGCTGCGCCGCTCCACACGCAGTTTCGAACTGACGCAAGCCGGCCACACGCTGTACGAATGCGGACAGCGCATGCTCGAAGACCTGAGCACGGCGAGGGCCTCGATCGACAGCCTCGGACAGACGTTGAGCGGCCGTGTTCGCATTAGCGTGCCCACGGGCTTCGGCAGGATGTTTCTCGGCGGCAAGCTGCTGGAGTTCGCGCGCATGCATCCGAACATCGCGCTCACGGTCACGTTCAACAACCGGATCGAAGACCTGATCGCAGCCGAAGTCGACGTCGCGATACGAATTACGACAACGCCGCCGCTCGATTACGTGGCGCGCGTTATCTGCTCGATCGACTGGAATCTGGTTGCGTCGGCGGACTACGTCGACAAGCACGGTCCCATCGACTGTCCGAGCGACCTCGAAAAGCAGACGCTGGTCGCATCACCTTATCCTGGCCGCCGCGTCACGATGACGCTCACGCACCGCGAGGACGAGACAGACGTCCACGTGATCACGATGCAGCCTGCGCTTCAGTCTTCGGACTATCCATTTCTGACGGAAGCCGTGTGTCAGGGCATGGGCATCGGTCTGTTGCCGGCCTACGTGCCGCTCGCTCCGATGAGCTGCGAACTGACGCGAGTCCTTCCGCATTTCCGCGTAGCCGGCATGCAGAACACGTTGTATATCGTGACGCTGCCTAATCGCTACCCGTCGCCCGCGACGCAAGCGCTGATCGACTACCTGCGCGCCGAAATCCTTTCGCTCGCGCAAGCCTGGAGCTAGACCGCCGGGCTTCACTCCGACGGGCACATCACCCCGCTCGATCAAGACTCTCCCATGTCCAGTGTCAACTTTCAGTTAACAGTTCGTCAACTGCCAGTTGGATTGTCAATGCGCGCTGCGCATTTAACAATCAGTCAACACGAAATACATGGAGACGCGGGACATGACTTCCCACTCGGCCGGACACGCCGTCAGGCGTGAGCTGCGCAACCGCATTCTTGTCGTCACTGTCGACAATCCGCCCGTCAACGCGCTGGGCGTCGCGGTGCGGTGCGCACTGAGCGACGCTATCGGAGCCGCCGAACGGGACCCGGTGTTCTGGCAGCCGTCGCCGCTGATCGTCGATCTCGTCGAGCGCGGCGCCACCCTGGCGAGCCTCAATCACACCGCCTGATCCGTTCGATTCTTCATGCCACTTTGCAGAGCCAGACCATGCGAGAAGCCGTCATTGTCTCCACCGCGCGCACGCCATTGACCAAAGCGCACCGTGGAGAATTCAACATCACACCCGGTCCCACGCTGGCTTCGTTCGCGGTGCGTGCGGCCGTCGAACGCTCGGGCGTCGACCCGGAACTGATCGAGGACGCGATCCTCGGTTGCGGCTATCCGGAAGGCAACACGGGCCGCAACATCGCGCGCCAGACTGTGATCCGTGCGGGGTTGCCGCTGTCGATCGCGGGCACGACGGTGACGCGTTTCTGCGCGTCGGGCCTGCAGGCCATCGCGATGGCGGCCGGCCGTATCGTTGTCGACGGTGCGCCGGCGATGATCGCGGGCGGCGTCGAAAGCATCTCCAGCATCCGTACGCGTGAAGACGGCGTGACCGCGCTCGACCCGTGGATCGTCGAGCACAAGCCTTCGCTCTACATGACGATGATCGATACCGCCGACATCGTGGCGCAGCGCTACGGCATCAGCCGCGAAGCGCAGGACCATTTCTCGGTGGAAAGCCAGCGGCGCACGGCGGAGGCACAACTCGCCGGCCGCTATGCCGACGAGATCGTGCCCGTGACGACCACGATGGCCGTGACCGACAAGGAGACGGGCGCCGTCAGCCGGCGTGAGGTGACGGTCTCGGCGGATACCTGCAATCGTCCCGGCACCACCATTGAGGCGCTGGCGAAGCTCGCCCCCGTCAAAGGCCCCGACAAATTCATCACGGCAGGCAACTCGTCGCAGTTTTCCGATGGCGCATCGGCCTGCGTGATGATGGAAGCGAAAGCCGCCGAGCGCGCGAACCTCACTCCGCTCGGCGCATTCCGGGGTCTCGCGGTAGCAGGCTGCGAGCCGGATGAGATGGGCATCGGCCCGGTGCTTGCCGTACCGAAGCTGCTCGCACGCCATGGGCTGACGGTCGGCGATATCGGCCTGTGGGAACTCAACGAAGCATTCGCCTCGCAGGCGGTCTATTGCCAGCAACGCCTGGGCATTCCGTCCGAGCGCCTCAACGTCGACGGCGGCGCGATTTCCATCGGGCATCCGTACGGCATGACGGGCTCGCGCCTCGCGGGTCACGTCCTCATCGAAGGCCGGCGTCGTGGCGTGAAGTACGCGGTCGTCACGATGTGCATTGCGGGCGGCATGGGCGCCGCCGGCCTCTTCGAAATCTATTGAGAGAAACAGCATATGGATTTGAACTTCACCCCTGAGGAGGAAGCCTTTCGCCAGCAGGTCGTGCGCTTCCTGAACGACAAACTGCCCGCGCGGCTCTCCAGCAAGGTGCGCAGCGGCTTGCGCCTCACGCGCGGCGACATGGCCGAATGGCACGCGATCCTGAACGAACAGGGCTGGCTCGCGAATCACTGGCCCGAACAATACGGCGGTCCGGGCTGGAACGCCGTGCAGAAGTTCATCTTCGAGAACGAGTGCGCGCTGGCGGGCGCGCCGCGCATCGTGCCGTTCGGCGTAAATATGCTGGGGCCCGTGCTCATCAAGTTCGGCGACGAAGCGCAGAAGCGTCACTGGCTGCCGCGCATTCTCGATGGTTCCGACTGGTGGTGCCAAGGTTATTCGGAGCCGGGTTCGGGTTCCGATCTGGCGTCGGTCAAGACGAGCGCGGTGCGCGGCATCGATGACGAAGGCGAGCACTACATCGTCAACGGCCAGAAGACGTGGACGACGCTCGGCCAGCACGCGAACATGATCTTCTGCCTCGTGCGTACGGCGACGGATGTACGCAAGCAGGAGGGCATCAGTTTCTTGCTCGTCGACATGAAATCGCCGGGCATCGAAGTGCGTCCCATCATCACGCTCGAAGGCGAACACGAAATCAACGAAGTGTTCTTCACCGATGTGCGCGTGCCCGCTGCGAATCTGGTCGGCGAGGAGAACCGGGGCTGGACGGTCGCGAAGTATCTGCTGACCTACGAGCGCACCAACATCGCGGGCGTCGGCTTCTCGGTTGCAGCGCTGGCGCGCTTGCGCCGCGCGGCGCAGAACGTGACGCGCAACGGCCGTCCGCTCGTCGACGATCCGCTCTTTGCAGCGCGCGTCGCCCGCGTCGAAATCGACCTGGAGAACATGAAGACGACCAACCTGCGCGTGATCGCCGCGGTAGCGGGCGGCGGTGTGCCGGGCGCGGAAAGCTCGATGCTGAAGATTCGCGGCACCGAGATTCGCCAGGAACTGACGTCGCTGATGCGCCGCGCGATGGGGCCGTACGCACAGCCCTTTGTCGAAGAAGCGCTGCACGAAGACCATGACGATGCGCCCATTGGCCCCGACGAGGCCGCGAGCGCCGCCGCGCTTTACTTCAACAACCGCAAGCTGTCGATTTTCGGCGGCTCCAATGAAATCCAGAGGAACATCATCTCGAAGATGATCCTGGGACTGTAAGAGGATCGCGATGAATTTCCAGCATACCGAAGACCGCCGCATGCTGGCGGATACGCTGAACCGTTTCGTCAGCGAGCAGTACAGCTTCGCGAAGCGCGACGAACTGGCGCGCAGCGACTCGGGCTTCAGCCGTGAACTGTGGGTTCGCTTTGCGGAACTGGGCATCGTTGGCGCGCTCTTCGACGAGGCCGACGGTGGTTTCGGCGGAAAGGGTTTCGATATTGCCGTTGTCTTCGAGAGCCTCGGACGCGGCCTCGTGGTCGAACCGTTTCTCGGCGCCCTGATGGTCGGGCGCGCGCTGGCCCTGGCTGGCAGCGACGCACAGAAGGCGCTGATTGACGGTTTGATCGAAGGCCACACTGCTGCGGCGCTTGCTCACGACGAACCCGGCTCGCACTACGAACTCGCGAAGGTGACCACGCGCGCCGTGCGCAGTTCGAATGGCTGGGTGCTGACGGGCAGGAAGGCTGTCGTCCAGCTGGGCGCCGAGGCCGACTTCTTTCTCGTCTCGGCGCGTACCAGCGGTGCCGCCGACGCCGAAGAGGGCATCTCGCTCTTCGTCGTTCCGCGCGAGACGGAAGGCGTCGCGCTGCGCGGCTACGGAAAGATCGACGGCGGGCGCGCTGCCGAAATCTGCCTCAACGAAGTGTGTCTTCCCGACACGGCATTGCTCGGCGAACGCGATGCGGGCTTCACGACGCTCGAGTACTGCATTGGCGCGGGTGTGCTCGCATTGTGCGCCGAGGCGCTCGGCGCGATGGACGTCGCGAAGGAACACACGCTTGAGTACCTGCGCACGCGCAAGCAGTTTGGCGTCGCGATCGGCAGCTTCCAGGCATTGCAGCACCGCATGGCTGATCTGTTGCTGGAGATCGAGCAGGCCCGCTCTGCGGTGATCAATGCGGCCGCCGCATTTGGCGCGGGCCGGGTAGAGCGCGAACGCGCGCTGTCGGCGGCGAAGTACACGATCGGCCGCGTCGGTGCGCAGGTCGCCGAAGAATCCATCCAGTTGCACGGCGGCATCGGCATGACATGGGAACTGCCGCTTGCCCACTACGCGAAGCGCCTCGTGATGATCGACCATCAACTGGGCGATGAAGACCACCATCTCGAACGCTACATCACCTTGAACCGGAGTGAATCACGATGAACGAACCTATCCTTGCACGCCGCGAAGGCGCGGTGCAGGTGCTGTCCTTCAACAATCCGTCTGCGCGCAATGCGCTCACAGCCGAGGTGTACGCGGCGCTTCCGGCTGCCATCGAAGCGGCGCAAAACGATCGCGAAGTCGGCGCTATCGTGCTGACGGGCGTGGGCGGCGCGTTCTGCGCGGGCGGCGACCTGAAACGGCTGGCGCAGCGGCGCCTGGCGACGCCGTCCGAGCGGCGCGCGGGCATCGAAGGTCTGCACAACATGATTCGCTCGCTGCGCGACTGCGGCAAGCCAGTGATCGCAGCAGTCGAAGGCGCGGCAGCCGGCGCGGGGCTCTCGATCGCACTCGCGTGCGACATGCTCGTGACCGCGCGCAACGCGTCGTTCTCCGTGGCCTACGTCAAGGTGGGCCTGTCGCCAGACGGCGGGGCGACGGCATTTCTGTCCGGTGTCGTCTCCCGGCAGCTGATGACGGAGCTGTGTCTGACGGGGCGGCCCGTCACAGGCGAACGCATGCATGCACTCGGCGTCGCGAATCGACTCGCCGAGCCGGGCAGCGCACTGTCGGAAGCCGTGGCGCTCGCGCAATCGCTCGCGGCGGGACCCGAGCGCGCGATCGCACGGATCAAGAGTCTGTGCCGCCACGCGGGTGGAAACACGGTGGACGCGCAGCTCGACCTCGAAGCCGATTACATGGCGGAATCGCTTGGCGACAATGAATCCGCCGAAGGCATCAACGCCTTTTTCGATAAGCGCGCCGCCGATTTTTCGGCGTTGCGCCGTGCGTCCGAAGCCAGTTCGTGCTAGACGCGGCGCCTTCGTCACTCTTTGTCATTCCGGATCTGTCATGTCGAACCTCGATTCATCCCTGCCGCTTGCCGGTGTTCGCATTCTCGATTTATCCCGCGTGCTGGCGGGGCCGTGGTGCGCGATGGTGCTCGGCGATCTCGGCGCAGAAGTCATCAAGGTCGAGCATCCGAAGCGCGGCGACGACACGCGCGATTGGGGCATCCGCGTCGGCACGACCGAGACGGCTTACTTCAACAGCGTGAACCGCAACAAGCGATCAGTGTGTCTCGATCTGCAAACGGAAGAGGGCCAGCAGATCGCCCGCGAACTGGCACAGCAGTGCGACGTCGTGATCCAGAACTTCAAGTTCGGCGGCGCGGAGAAACTGGGCCTCGGTTATGAGCAACTCAAGGAAGGACGCGAGAACCTCATCTACTGCTCGATCTCCGGCTACGACCGGCACGGGCCGGAAGCGGCGCGTCCCGGCTACGATCTTGTCGTTCAGGGCGAAGCCGGGCTGATGGCGCTCAACGGCGAGGCCCATCAGCCGCCGCTCAAGTTCGGCGTAGCCGCCGTCGATCTGTTCACGGGGATGTACTCCGCACAGGCGGTGCTCGCAGCACTCTTCGAGCGTCAGAAGACGGGCAAGGGACGCCACATTGAAATGGCGCTCTTCGATTGCGGGCTGATGATCACGTCGTACTACGGACTGGAGGCGTTGATCATGGGCGAGGATCCGCCGCGCTACGGCAATTCGCATCCGTCGATCATGCCCTACGGCGTATTCGATGCAGAGGATGGCCCGCTTGTCATTGCTGTCGGCAACAACCGCCAGTACGAGCGATTCTGTCGCGAGGTCATCGAGCGTCCCGATCTCGCCGACGACGAGCGTTTTCGCACGAACATTTCCCGCACCACACACCGCGAAGTGCTCGCACCCGAACTCCAGCAAGAGATCAGGAAGCGCAAGCGCAAGGTGTTGCTCGAACGTTTGACGCAAGCCTGCATTCCTTGTGGCGAGGTCGCGGGCCTTCACGAAGCGCTCAATTCGACGCGGGCGGGAGAGGCTGGACTCGTGACCACCTACACACATCCCGAAGCAGGCAGCACGCATGTGCTCGCGCCGCCATATCGCTTCGACGGCGCGCGCCTTCCGGTTCGCACAGCCCCGCCGCAACTCGGCGAAGGCACGAACGATGTACTCCAGTCGCTGCTCGGGCTGTCCGCCGAACGGCTTTCGCAACTGAAGGCAGAAGGCGTCGTGTGACGCTGGATCACGCGTTATTGCACAAGGACCGTTCAATGAGTCAAACCGCTTTTACGAATGCTGTGACCGAACTGTTCGGCACGCGGCTGCCGATCGTTGCCGGTGGCCTGATGTGGCTCGCCGATGCGGACTATGTCGCCGCCGCCTCGCGTGCCGGCATCATCGGCTTCATCACGGCCGCGAGCTTCCCTGAGCCTGATGCACTGCGGGCCGAGATCCGGCGCTGCCGCGAACTGTGCGAGGGCGGCCCGTTCGGCGTCAACGTGTCGATGCTGCCGAAGCTCGTCCCGGGCGAGAAAACGCGCGAGGTGTTCGAGCTGGTCGTCGACGAAGGCGTGAAGTATGTCGAAACCTCGGGGCGCAATCCCGAGGAATTCATGCCGCTGCTCAAAGCGGCCTGCGTCAAGGTGCTTCACAAAGTGCCCGCGCTCCGGTTCGCGGTCAAGGCTGCCGCTGTCGGCGTCGATGCCGTGGCGATCGTCGGCGCGGAATGCGGCGGACATCCCGGTCTCGACATGGTGGGCTCGTTCGTCAACGCCGCGTGGGCCGAGAGCCACCTCGACATTCCCTATCTGATCGGCGGCGGCATCGGTCGCGGCTCGCAGCTTGCCGCGGCGCTCGCGATGGGCGCGTCGGGCGTGGTGGTCGGTACGCGCTTCGCCGTGGCCGAAGAGATCTGGGCGCACGACAACTACAAGCGCCGTCTGGTGGAAGCCGGACCGACCGATACCGATCTGTGCATGCAGTCCGTGCGCAATACCGTGCGGACGCTGCGCAACGAGACGACGGCGGCCGTGAAGGAACTCGAGGCACAGAACCCGGACATCACGATTGCCGACCTGATGCCGATGGTCGCGGGCAAGATCGGTCGCAACGCTTATGTGACGGGCGACTGGTCGAAGGGATTGCTTTCCGCCGGACAGTCGCTCGCCTTCACCGACCGGATCGAACCGCTTGCTGACATCGTGCTCCGGTTCGAGTGCGACATGCGGCAGGCGATGGGACGGCTGGCGAGCCACTGACGCTGCCGGGCAAGCGGTGCCGACAGAAGCCCGCGGCGCGGTTGCATCGAGCGCCAAGACGCTCAATTCGTTCCGACAGACAACAGACAGCAGGCAGGAGACAAACGCATGCAGCAAGCCCATATCGAATCAATCCAGGCGAGCCCCGCGTACCGGCGGCTCATCGCGTCACGCCGGCGATTCAGCTTCACGCTGACCGCGCTGATGATCGCCACGTATTACGGCTTTATCCTGTTCGTCGCGGTGGCGCCGCATCTGCTGGCGCGACCGTTGTATGCGGGCGCGACGACCACGATCGGCGTACTCGTGGGCGTCTGCATCATTGCGGTGGCGATCACGCTGACCGCCTGGTACGTGCTTCACGCAAACCGCAGCTTCGATCCTTCGATGCGCGCACTACTCGTCAACGCATCGCAGGAGAGTGAAGCATGAAGCTCGTTCGTTCTTTGTTGTGTGCGGGTCTCGCATCGACAGCTGCGCTCGCTCGCGCGTCGGGCATCGAAGCTCCGGTGGCTGACCGCGTCGAACTGAACCCGGTGGCGATCGGCATGTTCCTGCTGTTCGTGCTCGTGACGCTCGGCATCACGCGCTGGGCTTCGCGTAGAACGCGCACGACGCGCGATTTCTATAGCGCGGGCGGCGGTATCTCCGGCTTCCAGAACGGGCTCGCGATCGCCGGGGACTACATGTCGGCGGCGTCGTTCCTGGGCCTTTCCGGCATGGTGTATCTGTTCGGATTCGACGGCCTGATCTATTCGATCGGCTTTCTGGTCGGCTGGCCGTTTGTGATGTTCCTGCTCGCTGAACCCCTGCGCAATCTGGGCAAATATACGTTCGTCGACGTGGTCGCCTACCGCTTCGAGCAGGCGCCGATCCGTCTGTTGACGGCGAGCACATCGCTCGTCGTCGTGGTGTTCTATCTGGTCGTGCAGATGGTCGGCGCGGGCAAGCTGATCCAGTTGCTGTTCGGCTTGCAGTACTGGATGGCGGAAGTGATCGTCGGCGCGCTGATGGTGGTCTACGTGTTCTTCGGCGGCATGACGGCCACCACGTGGGTGCAGATCATCAAAGCCGTGCTGCTGCTATGCGGCGCGACGTTCATGGCCGTTACCGCGCTCGCTCACTTCGGTTTCAGTCCCGACGAGATGTTCCGGCGCGCCGTCGACGTTCATCCCGGCGCGCTCAGCATCATGGCGCCCGGCAAGCTGCTGAAGGACCCGCTCAACGCGCTGTCGCTCGGCATCGCGCTGATGTTCGGCACGGCGGGGTTCCCGCATATCCTGATGCGTTTTTTCACGGTGCCGAGCGCGAAAGAGGCGCGCAAGTCGGTATTCATCGCAACGGGGTTCATCGGCTACTTCTATCTGCTGACGTTTGTTATCGGCTTCTCCGCGATTGCGTTGCTCGCGCAGCATCCCGAGTTCTTCAAGACGGCGGCAGACGGGCATTTCAATCTCACGCGCGACCTGCTGGGTGGTTCAAACATGGTTGCCGTCAAGCTGGCGCAGGCCGTGGGCGGCAACCTGTTTTACGGGTTCATCGCCGCCGTCACGTTCGCGACGATCCTGGCCGTGGTGGCGGGCCTCACGCTCTCCGGCGCGACCACGGTTTCGCACGATCTGTACGCGTGCTGGCTCGCGCGGGGCAAGCGGAATGAAGCCCATGAAATGCGCATTTCGCGCGCAGCGACGCTGATTTTAAGCGTCGTCGCCATCGGCCTCGGCATTCTCTTCGAGCACGTCAACGTGGCGTTTCTGGTCGGCCTCGTGGCGGCCGTCGCGGCGAGCGCGAACTTCCCGGTGCTGGTGTCGTCGATCTTCTGGCGCGGCATGACGACGCGCGGCGCGGTAGTTGGCGGCGCGCTCGGCCTGATATCCGCCGTGCTGCTGACGCTGCTGTCGAAATCGGTGTGGGTCGACGTGCTGCATCACGCGCATACGCCCGTGTTTCTCGACAATCCCGCGCTGGTTTCAGTGCCGCTAGCGTTCGCGGGAATCTGGCTCTTTTCGATACTGGATCGCGGTGCTCGCGCGCAGCGGGAGCAGGAAGCGTTTGCGTTGCAGGAGTTCTATGGGCAGACGGGCTTGCTGCCGATAAAGGCCGTCGACCATTGAAGCGTAAGCGATTGCATTCAGGAATCGGTCAACGCTTCATGCAACGTCGAGCGAAATCGCCGCACGGCTGGTGACATGGGGGTTTTCCTGCGATAGAAAAGCCGAACCTTGCTTTCGAATAATGCCGTTTCGTAGGGCAGGGCCGCGAGATCGCGGCCCGCATAGGTCTGGAGCATCCGTTCGGTCAGCATCGTGATCAGATCGCTGTTGCGCAGCAGCGATGTCAGCAGCGAAATCGACGCGTCGGTTTCGATCACGGCCTGCGGGGACGCCAGATCGTGGTCCTGGAAGTAGCGATCGACGATCTGGCGCAACCCATGTCCTGGCAGCGGCAGCAACCATTTTGCCGCTTGCAGCAGGCGTGGATCGGCAGGCGTATGCGCGAGCGGATGACCCTGCCGCGCGACGATCCGGTAGCGCTGGCTGCCGATGTCATCGGACTGGAGTTCTTCGTCCGCGACGGTCTGCGGCGTGAAGCAAAGCGCGAGATCGAGTTGCCCGTCCTTCAGTTCGTCGAATAGCAGCGCCGACACCTGCACGGAGAGCCGGAACGAGACGGCGCTCTCGCGAGTCGTATAGCGGGCAAGGATGGGCAGTGTGCGCGTTCGCCGCGCAGGGCCTCGCGTTCGTATCGCTGCCGTTCTACTTCGAAGACGTGCTGCATCGCAGCCAGATTGAGACGGGGTTCCTGATTACGCCCTGGCCGGTTGTCGTTGCGCTTGTCGCGCCCATTGCCGGACGCCTGTCGGATCGCTATCCGCCCGGCGCACTGGGCGCGGCCGGGCTCGCCTGTCTGTGCGTGGGTCTCGCGTCGCTCTCGTTGCTACCCGCACATCCTTGCGCGTACTCGATCGCGATACGGATGGGGATCTGCGGTGTCGGCTTCGGTTTTTTCCAGTCGCCGAACATCAAGGCGTTGATGGCAAGCGCGCCGCACGCGCGCAGCGGCGGCGCCAGCGGCGTCGTCGCGACCTCGCGCCTGATCGGACAGGCCACGGGCGCTGCGCTGGTTGCGTTGTTTTTTGGACTGGACGGACAGCACGGACCCATACTCGCTCTGTTTGGCGGCGCGATGTTCGCGGGCATCGGCGGCATAGCGAGCGGCTTGCGGTTGATGGCGCACCCGCATCGGCCAGGGTGTGCCGGGGAGTGAAATGGGCATCGCGTGCCACACGCATGGGTGACGTCACCGCTAGGACGGTGGCCGTGTAGGCCACTCGCGTCTGCAACACGGCGGACATGAAGTGATCTTCGGCATGAAGTTTTCCGGTGTCTGGTCAATTAGCTGCGATTCCGCGACGTGGGCACTTCAAGAGGCGGGCGGATGCATGTGATTTCCCCAAGCCTGAAGCAGTCCATAGAAGGACGGACTGGGTGGGGATCCAAGTGGCGGCAACGGTCGCCCCGTCAAGCGGTACTGAACACGCTCGTGGCACACGCCGGCTATTTCGCGTACTTTGCCAACGAGGAACGGATCGCCGGGTCGTTCATGTTTTTTGGCGTAACGGTGACCACGTCGACAAATATATTGCGGGGCGGCGGATGGCCCTGCAGTGCCTCCACTAGCGACGCCAAGCCGAGGTAACCCATGCGATAAGGGTCCTGCAATATGGCGGCGTAAACGATTCCTCTTTTGAGGCCTTCCAGGAATTCCGGACGCCAGTCGAACAGCACAAGGCGCGGGCGCTGGCCGACTGCCGCATTTTCAATTACCCGCAGAGCGCCGTAGGCGATGGGTTCGGCCGGCGCGAAAACGGCGTCCAGGTGGGCTGGGTACGTGCTTAGCACTTCAGCGATCCGTGCTTCGGCATCGCGGGGTCGATACCCGACGTAGGCATCGATCACCACATCCCATCCCTCGCTCCGGGCGACGCTTAAGAATCCGCTTTCTCTCGCGGTAGTCGAACTCACGTTGGGCGCGAGCCGCAGCATCGCCACCTTGGCACCCTTTTTCAAAACCGGTACCAGGCTGAGGGCGGCCTTCCTGCCTGCGCCGAAATTGTCTGTGTACACCGTCGAGATGCCGTCGTAATCGGCGTTATACCGATCCACGAGGATCAGGGGGACAGGGATTGAAACCCGCGTGTCGCTTTTCAATGGTTCCGGTGCCAGTAGCACACCCGCGACTCCTTGCGTCACCATGTAATCGATAATGCGCAACTGGATATTTGATGTATCGAGCGACTCACCGTCGGACGGGCTGCGGGTCAGCAGATCTACATGATGATCATGGGCCGACTGTTGTATCCCCTTGAGCATTGTCTGGTAAAAAACAAGCGACGAGCCGGGTAGCACGACGCCGATCGTGGTCGCATGCGCGGTCTGCACGATCCCCGCCAACGACCAGAGCAGCATGAATAATCTCAGACGTCCAAGCATGATGTGTCCACTGGCAGTGGCCTGGAGCCGACCGCGTAAGCTTGCGGGAAAGCATTGCCTTGTTATGAAGGTTCTTGCCAGCATGCGAAATCGTTACCTCGGGCCAACTTTCGCCGACCTTGCGGAATAATAAGCCGATGACCGACGGCCTGCCATCGGGACCTAACCTAGATCGGACTCCGACGCCGTCCGGTCTTTAGAGGCGCTGTGAGAAAGCCAGCATTCCGGGTGCAGGTCATTTGGCGCGGCTTTTTCTTTGAACGTTCGCGCCGGTCGTGCGATCACTTCGGGAATTTCTCGTTAAGGTTCGCCAGATGCGCATCCAGCGCGGTCAGCAACCCGATACGCCTGGCAGTTTTCGGCTGCGCGTTTTTGAAATGGCGGTCGAGCGCTGCGGCCAGCTGTTCGCTTTCGTGCCTGGAACCGACGGACAAGCTTTGTCCTCATCCGTCAATTGCGGCGTTTCGCGCAGGGCTTGCCTGCATGGTCAGGGATGAACAACCGGAAGGCCGGGCGCGTTAATGTTGTCGCTCGCGCGACGCATCGTTGATCGGCGTGTGCTGCATCTGATCAGGATGTGGCTGGAATGCCCCGTTGAAGAAACCGATGACCGAGGCCGGCAGAAACGGACGACGGAGGCTCGAGACAGTCGGCGCGGGATTTCACAGGCGTGGGGAAGACGTTCGGCCTTCAGCGCAGTCTTGGCAGTCGAATAGTGACCTACGCAGACGATCCCGTCATCCTGTGCAAGCGGCAAGGCCCTTCGGTCTCGTACAGCGGAAGTTATTTGCTTGAATTCCGGAAAGCCAATCGAGTTCCTCTAAAGTAGTCCGTGTTCGGCGAAAGTTCGAGGGAACCACAACCCGCTTGAATTCGCCACTCAACCCAATCGCACGCGGGCAGCTTTACCGTCCGCATCGTTGGGTGCGACCTTCTTCATGTCGCTTCCGACCCACCGCTCTTCAGAAGACTTCAGATGCGATCGCATCGCTGCTTGTGCGGCAAGCGGGTCTCCTGCCTGCAGTGCATGCAGGACTCTCTCGTGCTCTTCAACGGCAGCCATCCACGTAGTCGTATTTTCGGCGAGTTCACTAATCCTCGCCCCGATCGGATCGCGCCTCGCGTCAAACAGATCGGCCACGTATCGGCTCAACACCGTGTTGCCCGCAGCCTCCGCGATGATGAGGTGGAATTGCCGGTCCGGTTCCAGCGGAGATTTGCCGGCGGACGCAAGGCGATGCATGGCATCCACGCTGCGCCGCAACCGGTCCAGAGAGGCGGCTGTGAGTCGCGTGCTGGCGAGCACGACGAGGCTGCCTTCGATCACAGCCCGCGCCTGCATGATTTCCGTCGGGCTTTCGCCTAGTACCGCCAGCGATCCTTCGCTTTCGTTTGCGGTTTCGCGCACATAGACACCCGAACCCATGCGGGTCTCGACGCTGCCGCCGATTTCCAGTGCGATCAGCGCCTCGCGCAGCGACGGGCGCGAAACGCCCAGTTGCTGCGACAACTCACGCTCAGCCGGCAACCTTGACCCCGGAGGGAAATCGCCCCCGTGGATGAGGCCGCGAATCTGGTCGGCGACCAATTGGTAAAGCCGCTTTGGCTCAGTCTGTTTCATCTTGCTGGCAAAAGGAAAAGTGGCGCGGGCGCCTGGCGCGCCTGGCGGTCAAGTCTATCACGCAAGCTCCGCCAGGTTCTCCGCGCATTCGGTGGGAAGCATAGGGGTTTGTTCTAGGTAAGGCCAATCTACAAAGTATGAAAATTGGCTTGACCAGTTTCCCTTTTTATTCTCTAATCTGCCTCAGATTGGCCTGACCATCACAAGCGCCGCATAAAGAAGGAGACACGCGTGACAGACTTGAGCGCTGAACTGGCCCCGCGCGCGGTGGGCGGCTTCGGTTCGAAGGAACCTACGGAGCTATTGAAACTCAGCGGGCTGGGCAAGCGGTTCCCCGGTGTGGTTGCACTGGATGACGTGCACTTCGAATTGCGCCGCGGCGAAGTACACGCGATTTGCGGCGAGAACGGCGCGGGCAAGTCGACCCTGATGAAAATCGTCAGCGGCCAATACCAGCCGGATGCCGGCACGATCGTTTTTCGCGGCATGGAACGGCGGTTCGCGTCCTCACTGGAGGCACAAAAAGCCGGCATTGCGATCATTCACCAGGAACTGAATCTGGTGCCGCACCTTTCGATTGCGGAAAACATCTACCTGGCACGCGAGCCCAAACGCGGACCGTTCATCGATCGCGCGCGGCTGAATGGCGACGCCCGGCGCGCGCTCGCCCGCATTGGATTGTCGTTGCCACCCACCAGGCTGGTGGGGACGCTGTCAATCGCCCAGCAGCAGATGGTTGAGATCGCCAAGGCGCTCTCGCTCGACGCCCAGGTGCTGATCATGGACGAACCCACTTCGTCGCTCACGGAATCCGAAACCATGCACCTGTTCCGGATCATCAAGGAGTTGCGCGAGAGCGGGGTGGGCATTGTCTACATCTCTCATCGTCTCGACGAAATGAAGCAGATTGTCGACCGCGTGACGGTGCTGCGCGACGGGCGCCACATTTCCACCGACGATTTCGCGGCGACCAGCATGGATGAGATCGTTGCGCGGATGGTCGGCCGGGCGCTGAACGATGCATACCCGCCGCGCCGGTCGGTTCCGACGCAGGACGTGCTGCTGCGTGTCGACAATCTGTCGCGCGCACCGGCATTCGGGCCGGTTTCGTTCGAATTGAGACGAGGCGAGATTCTCGGCTTCGCCGGTTTGATGGGCGCAGGCCGGACCGAAGTGGCGCGGGCGATTTTTGGTGCCGACCAACCGGACGGCGGCGAGATTCATATCGGCAGCGAGCGCGTCTCGATCCGCTCGCCTATCGATGCGATCCGCCACGGTATCGCGTATCTATCGGAAGACCGCAAGAGTGACGGCCTCGCGTTGAAGATGCCGGTCGCGACCAATATCACGCTGGCCAATATCGAAGCGGTGTCGGGGCGCGCGGGCTTCATCCGCTTTGCCGACGAAGCGGCCATCGCACGGCGCTACGTCGAAACGCTCGGCATCCGCACGCCGACGGTCCATCAACTCACGCGCAACCTGTCCGGCGGCAATCAGCAGAAGGTCGTCATCGGCAAATGGCTGTTTCGCGAATCGAAGATTCTGTTTTTCGACGAACCCACGCGCGGGATCGACGTCGGCGCGAAATATGCGATCTACACGCTGATGGATCAGCTCGCCGCGCAGGGCATCGGCGTCGTGCTGATCAGTTCGGAATTGCCCGAGATTCTCGGCATGTCCGATCGCATCGCGGTATTCCACGAAGGCCGGATCGCCGGAGTTCTGGAGACGCGTCACACCAATCAGGAAGAAATCATGCACTTCGCATCGGGACGAAACCATGCTTGAAATAACATCTGACCAGACCGCTAGTGTCGACAGCAGCGCGAAACTCCGCCGTCGCGACCTGATCCAGAAATTTGCCGCGCTCGGCAGTCTGATCATGCTGGTGGTCGTCTTTTCATCGACCAGTTCGGCGTTCTTCTCGGTGGAAAACGGCATGACGGTCGCCTTGCAGGTGACGTCGATTGCCTATCTCGGCGTGGCGGCAACCTGCGTGATCATTACCGGCGGAATCGACCTGTCCGTGGGTTCCGTACTCGCGCTGTCCGGCGTGGTCGCCGCGTTGCTGGTCAAGGCTGGCGTGCCGATTCCCCTCGGCATGCTCGGCGGCGTCGTGGTGGGCGGCCTGTGCGGACTCGTCAATGGCCTGTGCGTGACGCGTATGGGTCTGCCGCCGTTTATCGCCACGCTCGGCATGATGCTGGTCGCGCGCGGTCTCGCACTTCAGATCACTGGCGCGCGCCCGGTTTCGGGACTTGGTGACGCGTTCGGCGAACTCGGAAATGGCGCGCTGTTCCGCATCTCGCATATCGGGGCGGACGGGTTCCCCGATACGGTATTTCCGGGCATTCCCTATCCCGTGATCATCATGGTGGTGCTGGCGGTGGCCGTGTCGATCATGCTGACGCGCACTTCACTTGGCCGCCACATCTACGCAGTCGGATCGAATGCCGAAGCTGCGCGGCTCTCCGGCGTCAATGTCCGACGCGTCACCTTATTTACTTATGTGCTGTCCGGCGTGCTCGCCGGTCTGACGGGTTGCGTGCTGATGTCGCGTCTCGTCACAGCGCAACCAAACGAAGGCGTCATGTACGAGCTCGATGCGATCGCCAGCGCCGTGATTGGCGGGACGTCCCTGATGGGCGGCGTCGGCACGATCTCGGGTACGGCCATTGGTGCGTTCGTCATCGGCGTGCTGCGCAATGGCCTGAACATGAACGGCGTATCGAGTTTCGTCCAGCAAATCATTATCGGACTGGTCATTCTCGGCACGGTCTGGATCGATCAGGTTAGAAACCGCAGATAAAGCACATCGAATGATGCCATTCGAGAAGTCCAACAAAGCAGTGCAATCACCAACCCAAGGAGTGAGACATGAAAAAGAAATATCTGGCATGGGCCGCCGCGCTTTTGACCGCAGTGGCGGCGCACGCGAATGCGGCGGGCGGAGAGATCGCCGTTATCGTCAAGACGGCCAACTCGAATTTCTGGCAGAACGTGCAGAAAGGTGCAGCGGAGGGCATGAAGGGGCTGAACGGCTACACGATGACGTTTCAGGGACCGGCGACCGAGTCAGCGGTGGCCGACGAGGTCAATATGGTCGAGAACGCGGTGAACCGGCATGTTGCGGCGATCGTGCTCGCGCCGTCCGATCCGGATGCACTGGTCCCCGCAATGAAGAAGGCCTGGGAGGCAAAAATTCCGGTTGTCCTGATCGATTCGCTCGTGTCCGATTCCGGCAAGCAGTATTACCAGTCGTTTCTCTCGACCGATAACGCCAAGGCCGGCGAGATGTGCGCCAAAGCGATGATCGACCGTGTCGGACAGACAGGGAAGGTCGCTGTGATGTCGTACGTTGCCGGCGCGGGTTCCGAGATTGGCCGCGTGGGCGGGTTCCGGAAGTATCTCGCGGAACACTCGAAGCTGCAGATTGTCGGACCGTTCTATTCGCAGTCGCAGATGGCGACCGCGCTCAATCAGACGACCGACGTGCTGTCGGCGAATCCGGATCTGAAGGGTATCTTCGGTGCGAATGAACCGACTGCCGTAGGAGTGGGACGCGCGTTGGCGCAGTCCGGGAAAGCCGGCAAGATCGTCGCGATCGGCTTTGACGGCAACCAGGACCTGCAGGGCTTCGTCAAGGACGGAACCATCCAGGCGATCGCTGTTCAGGGTTCCTATCAAATGGGCTACAAAGGCGTCAAAACGGCGGTGGAGGTCATCGAACACAAGCCGGTTACGAAGCAACTGGATACCGGTGTCGTGATGGTCGACAAGAACAACATCGATCAGCCGGCTGCGAAGAACGTCTTGTATTGAAGCGCGGCGCGGACGATGCCCGACGGCGTTGTCCGCCCTTGAGGACTGCGCCGTTCAGGACGCGCGGTAAAGCGTTGAACATCGAGAAACGAATCCCTGAAGGCGGAATTTTTGATGAAAGCAGGTGATCTGCGTGATCTGTCGCGTGGCGGCGTGCAACTGAGCGCACTCGGCATGGGTTGTTCGCAACTTGGTGGCCTCTATCGCCCCATGCCGCCGCAACAGGCGCGCGCACTGATGGACGAAGCGTGGTCGCTTGGTCTGCGCTATTTCGACACTGCGCCGTTCTACGGGTACACGCTTTCCGAACGCCGCGTGGGCGACGCGTTGTCAGCGCGCCCACGCGACGAGTTCGTGCTGAGTACGAAAGTGGGGAGGCTTCTTCGGCCAGACCTGACTGTTCAATTCGGCGACGACGGGTGGGCCGAGCCGCTTTCTTTCCGGCCGCATTACGACTACAGCTTCGATGGCGTCATGAGGTCGTTCGAAGACAGTCAGCAGCGTCTCGGCTTTCCGCAGATCGACCTACTGTATGTGCATGACGTCGGTCGAATGACACATGGAGACGCGAACGTCGAATTCTGGAGGCAACTGACCACGGGAGGGGGCTTTCGCGCACTCGACGCGCTGCGAAGTGCAGGGCAGGTCAAAGCCTTCGGTCTTGGCGTGAATGAATGGCAGGTTGTGCATGAAGCCATGCAGGAGATACAGATCGATGTGACGTTGCTCGCGGGCCGTTACACGCTCCTCGAGCAAGATTGCCTGTCGCCGTTTCTCGACGATTGCGTACGGCATGGGAATTCGATCGTGGCCGGCGGTGTGTTCAATTCCGGCGTGCTGGCGGGTAATGGCAAGTTCAATTACGGGGACGCCCCCGCCGCTGTCGTGTCGCGCGTTCACCGGTTGGCCGAGGTTTGCCGCGAATTCGAGGTCCCGTTACCCGCTGCGGCACTGCAGTTTCCGCTTGCGCATCCCGCGGTTGTGTCGTGCGTGGTGGGCGCGCGCAGTGTCGAACAACTTCGGCAGAACGTCGCGTGGTTCGAGCAGACGCTGCCGGCCGGGTTGTGGCAGGAGCTGAAGTCGGATGGTCTGATCGCGGACGCCGCACGTGTGCCCGGGGGGAGCCTGTGAGCCTGCGTATCGACGCACATCACCATTTCTGGCACCTCGCGGCGCGCGTAGGGCATTGGCCGCCTGCCAGTCTTGGAGCGATCTATCGAGACTTTGGGCCGGCCGATTTTGAACCGCTGCTTGAACGATGCGGCATCGGCGGAACCGTGCTGGTCCAGTCCTTGCCTGACAGCGACGACACCAGCTTCCTGCTCGAACTGGCGGAGCGTCATTCTTTTATTCGCGGAGTGGTGGGATGGGTCGACCTGAAAGCGCCTGACGCGCCGCAACAGATCGATGCTTTGGCCCGCCACCCGAAGTTGAAAGCGCTGCGGCCGATGCTGCAGGATCTTCCAGACGACAACTGGATTGACGACCCGGTATTGCGACCGGCGATTACCGCGATGCTCGCCAATGACCTTGCGTTTGATGCGCTGGTTGTTCCGCGTCAACTCCCCGGTTTGGTCGCGTTCGCGAAACGTTACCCCGGCCTGCGGATCGTTATAGATCATGCAGCCAAGCCGCTGATCGCTACCGGCCAACTGGAGCCGTGGCGAACCGACATGGCCGATCTGGCCAGACTCGAAAACGTACATTGCAAGCTGTCGGGCTTATGGACGGAAGCGCCGCCGGATATCGGCGTTGCCGCTTTCGAGCCCTATGTGGAGACGCTATTCCGACTGTTCGGCCCGCGTCGTCTCTTGTGGGGAAGTGACTGGCCTGTCCAGCGGCTCGCGACACATTTCGGTGACTACGCCGGTTGGCTTGCCGCCTGTGACGATTACTGCGATCGATATGCGAGCGATGAGGACAAAGGCGCCGTATTCGGCGGCAACGCTTATCGCTTCTACCGGCTCGAAGAATAGGGAGAGTGTGATGCAACGCATGGGAATGGTGATCGGTATCGATCCGCAGCATATCGACGAATACAAACGCTTGCATGCGCAGGTCTGGCCGACGGTACTCAATCGCCTGAAACGCTCGAATGTCACCCGCTACTCGATTTTCCTGCGGGAGCCCGAGAACCTGTTGTTCGGCTACTGGGAATACGTCGGGTCCGACTATGAAAGCGATATGGCGGAGATTGCGAACGACCCGGAAACGCAACGCTGGTGGAGCCTGTGCGGTCCATGCCAGAAACCGTTGCCGAGTCGTGCGCCGTCGGAACACTGGGCACGGATGGAAGAGGTTTTTTACGTCGAATAGGCGTCGTCCCGACACTGCGCTCGGGTGACCTCGCCATAGAGAACCAAATTAACCGGGCCCGCACTGAAACCGCATCATGGCGTCGCGGGCTCTGTATCTGAAAAGGGAAACCTCATGCTCACTGTTATTTGTGAAACGCCCGGAGTACTACGCGCCGGAACGCGCTCAATGCCATCGCGCGAGCGCGGCGAAGTGTTGCTACGAGTGCGACGCGTCGGCGTATGCGGCACTGACCTGCACATCTTTACCGGCAACCAGCCATTTCTCTCCTACCCCCGCGTGATGGGACACGAACTGTCGGGCACGGTCGAAGAAGCCGATGCGGATTCCGGCCTGATCGCCGGCGACCCGGTCTACGTCATGCCCTATCTGTCATGCGGCCAATGCATTGCCTGCAGGAATGGAAAAACGAATTGCTGCGTGAACATTCAGGTATTGGGCGTGCATCGGGATGGCGCATTGACGGAGTATCTAAGTTTGCCGCGTCAGTTCGTTCACAAGGCTGAAGGAATCACGCTCGATCAGGCGGCAATGATCGAGTTTCTCGCCATTGGCGCGCATGCGGTTCGTCGCGCCGACGTTCAGGCGGGGCAGCGCGTGCTGGTGGTCGGGGCAGGTCCGATCGGGATGGCCGCGATGATCTTCGCACGTCTGCGCGGGGCCACGGTGACGGCACTCGATACACGGCTCGATCGTTTGAACTTCTGCGCCGGGAAAATCGAAGTGGCGGCTACCGTGCAAATCGGTGATACCGACGTGGACGAGCTGACGAGACTCACCGACGGTGAATTCTTCGATGTCGTCTTCGATGCGACGGGCAATCCGGCTGCCATGGAGCGTGGCTTCGAGTTTATTGCGCACGGCGGAAAATACGTGCTGATTTCCGTGGTGAGAGACAAGATCACTTTCTCCGATCCGGAGTTCCACAAGCGCGAAGCCACCCTGATCGGAAGCCGCAATGCGACCGCGGAAGATTTCGAAACGGTGCTCAGGGCCATGCGCGCCGGCCAGGTGCCCGATGCGGCACTCAACACACACCGGATGAAACTTGCCGATGTCCCCGCGGAATTTTCGAAACTGCTCGAACCGTCCGCAGGCGTGGTGAAAGCCATCATCGAATGCTGACGAAGGCGCAGATCGGATATAAGCCATGAGCCAGCCCATTCTCCAGTTCGGCACCAGCCGCTTCCTCCAGGCGCATGTCGACCTGTTCGTTTCGGAAGCGCTGACGCGCGGCGCCGCGCTTGGTGGCATTACGGTCGTGCAGACCACCGGCAGCGAGTCCAGTCAGAAGCGCATTGCGGCGCTGGCAGAGGGCAGGCCATACCCGGTACGGATTCGAGGTATGCGGCGCGGCGTGCCGGTGGACGAGATGTTGAGCGGCAACGCGGTGCGCGCGGCATGGCACGCCGGGACGCATTGGGCACAAGTGCGAGATGCCGTAGCGGAACATGTCGAAGTGATTGTCTCCAATACGGGAGACCGGGGATTCCAGCTCGATGACCGGGACACCGCGGCGCTCGTGACTCACCCGGAGTGCGTGCCACATAGCTTTCCGGCCAAGCTGCTGGTGTTGCTTCATGCCCGTTGGGAACGCAACCCTGATGTGCCGCTCTCGCTTTTTCCATGCGAACTTGTGGTCAATAACGGCGATACGCTGCGCGAGCTTGTTGTGACTCTCGCGACAAATTGGCGGATGCCGGAACCGTTTATTACCTACCTTCGAACGCATTGCATATGGGCCAATTCGCTCGTCGATCGCATCGTTTCACAGGCGATTGAACCGGTAGGCGCGGTTGCCGAACCGTATGCGCTGTGGGCGATTGAGCAGCAGCCGGGGCTGGTTCTGCCTTGCACACACGAGAACATCGTTTTGACAGACGACCTGCAGCGCTTCGAGCGTCTGAAGCTGTTCCTGCTTAATCTCGGTCACAGCTATCTGGCCGAGCGCTGGCTGGAGGACCGCAGGCCGGCTGACGAGACCGTCTATCGGGCAATGAACGACCCAATCCTGCGCGCGAACCTGGAAACTGTCTGGGCGGAAGATGTACTCCCGACATTTGCGGCGTTGGGTCAGCACGAGCAGGCTCTGGCCTATCTCGTCGAGTTACGTGATCGCCTGCTCAATCCCTTTCTTGAGCATCGGATCGCGGACATCGCTCAGAATCACGCAGAAAAAATGCAGCGGCGTTTTCTGCCGCTTGTGCAACTTGCCGACACACTCGGCGTTGAGCCCGGACCGCTGCGAATACGCGCGATGCTCGAGCGCGTCGCATCGGTTTAGAACTGTTTCGAGAAAGTCATGAACACGGAATCGGATTCTTTTATTCTTCTGCGCGAACAGGACAATGTCGCGGTCGCGCGCCATGCAGTACCGGCTGGGGTCGAGGTGAATCTCGGGGCGGCCACACTGCGCACCCGCGCGTCGATTCCGTCTGGCCATAAAGTGGCTGTGCGCCGCATTGAAAAGGGCGCTGCCATTCTGAAGTACGGGCGGGTCATCGGTGTCGCCATGCATCATATTGAAGCGGGGGAGCATGTTCATACCCATAACGTCGGCATGAGCGCGGTCGGGAACGAACTCGCCAGCGGTACCGCTTACGAAGCGACTGAAGTGAACGGGCGGCCGGCAACGTTTCAGGGATATGTGCGAGCCAATGGAGACGTCGGTACACGAAACTTTATCGGTGTGATCGCGAGCGTCAATTGCTCGGCAACCGTATGCCGGCATATCGCCGACGCCTTTAAAGACGATGCGCTCAAGGCGTTTCCATCAGTCGACGGAGTCGTGGCTATCACACATGGCAGCGGCTGTGGCATGGCCGGGTCTGGCGAGGGGATCGAATTGCTGCGCCGTACCTTGCGCGGGTACGCGAACAATCCCAACTTCGCAGGCGTGGTGCTGATCGGGCTCGGTTGCGAAGTGAATCAGATCGCGCCGCTGGTCGATACGCTGGCCGCCAGACCGGACGGTTTGATCGCCACGCTGACGATTCAGGAAGAAGGCGGAACGCGTGAAACTATTCAAAGAGGCATAGAGATAGTCGGCGACATGCTGACGCTCGCCGATCGCGCAAATCGCAGTACCGTGTCGGCCGCGCACCTGAAAGTCGGGCTGCAGTGCGGCGGTTCGGATGGGTACTCGGGGATCAGCGCCAATCCGGCATTGGGTTGCGCCGTTGATCTTCTGGTGCGCAATGGAGGAACGGCCATACTGTCCGAAACGCCGGAGATATATGGCGCGGAACATCTGCTGACGTCGCGTGCGGCTTCGCCGCGGGTGGCGGACAGGCTATTGGAAAAGCTGCGCTGGTGGGAAGCGTACACGCGCGCCCATCACGGTGACATGAACAACAATCCCTCACCGGGTAATAAGGCCGGAGGGATTACGACCATTCTGGAAAAATCACTGGGTGCGGTTGCCAAGGGCGGGAGTACGGGTTTGATGGAGGTGTATGAATACGCCGAAGCCGTCACGCAGCACGGACTCGTTTTCATGGACACCCCCGGCTATGACCCGGTGTCGGCGACGGGGCAGGTCGCCGGCGGCGCGAATCTGATCTGTTTCACCACGGGCCGTGGGTCAGTGTACGGGTGCAAACCGACGCCCTCGCTCAAGCTCGCGACGAACACCCGGATGTTCGAGCAGATGAGCATGGATATGGATTTCAACTGTGGAGCGATCCTTGATGGAACGCTTGGAATTGCTCAGGCTGGAGCCCAGATATTCCAGTTGATGCTGGACACGGCGTCAGGAAGAAAAACCTGCAGCGAGCAGCATGGCATGGGAGACAGTGAGTTTGTTCCGTGGCAACTCGGCGCTGTCATGTGAAAGCAGACGGGTCCCCCGAGGTGTGAAGGCCATTTTACGGTTCCAGGATCGATACCGTTTTTAGACGGAGGTGTCATATGCCCATGACCCGATCGCCCGATATCGCGGGCGTGACAGAGGCTGATTACACGTTGCTGGTGGATGCGTTGTCGTCGCTTTTGAGAGAGCGGTCTTCCGCGCTGCAAATTGCTGCTGAAGTCGCGAAAAAAAGAGGGCTTGCGGAGCCGAACGTGTGGGACTTCGGACTCCCCGACATTCTGCGTCTGCGTCTGCGTCGCGTGTGGGAAGTGGCCAGTCGGACTTCCGCCTGATTTCACTTTTCCGACGAAGCTCGCCAGCTTTTCGCGCAACATGGCCGTCCACGCGTTCGCAAATCCTCAGGACGGGTTATCCAGACTATCCGTCAACCGTCGCCATGCGACTCGCGTTCAGTAACGCCCGCCACTGACGCGCGCGCAAAGCGCGTTTGATACTCGCTCGGTGAGAGACCGGTCTTGCGTTTGAACAGTTCGCGAAACGTACTGATGTCTCCATAGCCGACACGCTGGCTGACTATCTCAAGCCCGATGGGCCTCGACTCCAGCAACTGCTTGGCTACTTCGATGCGCAAATTCTGCAGGTACGTCAAGGGCGCAAGGCCTACTGCCTGCTTGAAACGCCGGTTAAGCGTCCGTTCGCTGACAGCGAGCCAACCGGCGAGCTCGCTCAGCCGGAACCCCTCCTGAAGTGTCGCCTCCATCCGCTGTTGAGCTCGCGCGACGAGCGAATCGACATGTCCGTGATCGTCGAGCAGCTTCGCGTAAGACGCTTGCGAAGTCCGGTTCATGTCGATCAGTAGCGATTTGGCGGTCATCGCCGCAAGCGTGTCGCCGACGAACATCTCTACCAGCCGTACGGCGAGATTGAGATACGACGTCACCGAACCGCCCGAGACAATGCCGTCTTGCCAGGTCAGGATTTCCCGCGCGCGGAGTTCGACACGCGGATACCGCCGGGCGAAGTCGGCCGCGTTGGCCCAGTGTGTGGTGGCGACCCGCCCGTCCAGCAAACCCGCCTCGGCAAGCAGATAGTTGCCGGTGCAGTACGCAGCCAACACGGCGCCTGCGTTGCGCTGGCGCCGTAGCGCGGAAGAGAGCGCATTCATCTGCTCGCGGCGGCCGATGAACTCGTCCATGTTGGAAAAAAACGGAGCCGTTAGCAGGATGGCATCAGCACGTTTGCGCGGATCGATTTTGCCGTCCACCGGAATGCTCTGGCCCGACGCAGCCGTGACGGGCTGTCCGTCCAGCGATTCCACGCGCCACGCGAACATGGGCAAAGGTTTGGCCCCACGCGCGGCTAACTTGCCATTCAGGTAGTTGGCTGCGCTCAGGACGTCGATGGGCCCCGCGACGCCCGACGCCAGAATTCCGTCATAGACCCAGATCCTGATCGTGATCATTTCCGTGCGTGTCTGATATTCCTCGAATAATGGCAATGCTGCCACTGTCCGGTGTGCCCGTAAAGGCCGATTATCGCCACATCGAAACACCTGAAGCGACGAACGGTACCGCGACCTACAACTGACAGGGTCGCAAGCCGGCGCCCAAAACATGAGCCCATCATGTCTGTAGATACTCAAAACAAAGCAGGTCATGACGTCGGCTGTGAGATTGCGCAGAACTGTCTGCTGACGCGCACGCGGCAGATCTCCAGGGTTCTGACCGCGATCTACGACGAGGCGCTACGGCCGTTTGGCATCAACGCCTCTCAATTCAGCCTGCTTGTACTCATTGGTGAACTTGGACCCATTAGCCGTGCGGATCTGGGGCGCAAGAATCATCACGATCGATCGACGCTGACAAGGAATTTGCAACCGCTCATCTCGCAGGAGTGGGTTTTCGAAGATGCCCCTGAAAGCAATGGCCGCAGTCGGCCTCTTGCGCTGACAGGACAAGGCAAAACATTGCTCCGCAACGCCGCGTCCGCGTGGTCGTCTGCGCAGGCAAGAGCCAGATCGCTCGTCGGAGAGGTCGGTGCTGACGCGCTCATGGGCATCGCGAGCGAGTTGCCGCGGCGCATGCGCTAATTTTTTTAATCATCGATGTTGCATATGCAACACCGCAAGGGCGCTCTATGCCCGTTCTTATGAATCGAGGAGTTTGCAATGAAAGTCGTCAAAGCCGCCGCAGTGCAGTTCAGCCCGGTCTTGTACAGCCGTGAAGCCACCGTCGCAAAAGTCGTGCAGAAGATCCACGAATTGGGCCAGCAGGGCGTGCAGTTCGCCACATTTCCGGAAACCGTCGTGCCTTATTACCCGTACTTCGCAGCAGTGCAGACCGGCATTCAGCTTTTGTCTGGAAAAGAGCATCTGGGGCTGCTCGACCAGTCCGTGACGGTGCCGTCTCCCGCGACCGACGCGATTGGCGAGGCTGCCCGCAAGGCAGGCATGGTGGTGTCGATCGGCGTCAACGAGCGTGATGGTGGAACCATCTACAACACTCAGCTGCTCTTTGATGCCGATGGCAGCTTGATCCAGCGCCGCCGCAAGATCACGCCTACGCATTTCGAGCGGATGATCTGGGGTCAGGGCGACGGGTCGGGTCTGCGCGCCGTCGATAGCAAGGTTGGTCGCATTGGCCAGCTCGCCTGCTTTGAGCACAACAATCCGCTGGCGCGCTACGCGATGATGGCCGACGGCGAGCAGATTCATTCGGCGATGTATCCGGGTTCCGCCTTCGGCGAGGGATTTGCGCAAAGGATGGAAATCAATATCCGTCAGCACGCACTGGAGTCCGGCTCTTTCGTCGTGAACGCGACGGCGTGGCTGGACGCCGATCAGCAGGCGCAAATCATGAAGGACACAGGCTGCGAAATCGGTCCGATCTCGGGTGGTTGCTTCACCACCATTGTGACGCCAGATGGCATGCTGATCGGCGAACCTCTCCGCTCGGGCGAGGGCGAGGTCATTGCCGATCTCGACTTCACGATGATCGACCGACGCAAGCTGTTGATGGACTCAGCCGGTCACTACAACCGGCCGGAACTGCTGAGCCTGATGATCGACCGTACACCGACTGCGCACATTCACGAACGCGGCGTCCACGGCAAATCGAGCACAGAACAAGGCGCCGACGATACGAGCGTCACGGTTGCCTGAGCATGGCGAACCGACCGCGACACACCCGTGCTCATCAACCACCCGTGCCTTCTTTTAACTCACTCTCTGAGTGTAGGGAGATGTACCTTGAAAGTTAGATTGACCTGCGTGGTACGGGGTCGTCGTCGAGACCCCCTGCCGGAGAAGCCTCTGGCTGGCCACGTTCGGGTGGAACAGGACCGGATCTTCAACTACTTTTTAGAGGACGCGAGCGCGGTAGGCACGCGCGACCGCAGCGTACGAGCGGGCGTACAACACGGCAGACGCGATCCGTGCAAGCAACGCGTGGTATCAGACCTTCCCCCAGCATGTGATTGACAACAAGACGTACGGCACGCTGCAGATGCCCGTCCTCGCATTAGGTGGCCCAGCTTTCCGAACAGCCACTCCGTCGGGACGCATTTCGTCCTTAAGTGTGCATCTGCATAAATGCGCTTGTTCTTTGCAAAGAGGTTAAAGATATGAAGATTCAAACCACACAGGATCGGCCGATTCTGGTCACAGGCGCGGCCGGCGCGATTGGCGGCATCGGCCGCAACGTCACCGAAATGCTCCTCGCCAAGGGCCATAAAGTGCGCGCTCTGGTTCGTCGCGAGGATAAACGCGCAGAAGAATTGCGTCGGGTCGGCGCCGAGGTCATGCTGGGCGACCTGACTGATCTCGCTTCGATGCATCGTGCGATCGAAGGGTGCTCGCGCATTTATTTCGGCATGTCGATCTCGGCGAATTATCTGGAAGCCACGGTCAACGTCGCTGCAGTGGCGCGTCACCATGGCATCGAAGCCCTCGTGAACATGTCCCAGATGACGGTCACGGAAATGAGCATCACGGAGACCACGAATAGCCCTCAGCACAAGCTGCACTGGCTTGCCGAGCAGGTCCTGGCATGGTCTGGGCTGCCGGTCGTCACGGTGCGGCCTACGGTCTTTCTCGAAGGCTTCTTTCTGCGTCTCGCGGACGCAGGTGTGCGTGATCGCGATGAACTGGCGTTGCCGCTGGGCAGCAGCCGCACTTCGCCGATCTCTGCCGTCGATGTGGCGCGTGCCGTATCCGTCATCCTCGACGATCCGGCGCCGCACATCGGCCACGTCTATAACCTGACGGGTTCCGAGTCCGCTGATCTCGCGCACTACGCGCGCGCTTTTTCCGACGCGCTCGGCCGGACGATCCATTACCGCGACGTGCCGCTCTCCGCGTGGACCAACACGCTCCGGGAAGTGGGTGTGCCAACGCATCTCGTCGATCACCTCGCCGTGATGGCTGAACTTCACACGCAGGGAAGATACGACCGCATGACGGACGATCTATTCAAGCTCACCGGTAGGGAACCGACGGACATGCACGAATTCGTGAAGCTCCACGCCGCTGAGTTCACTCGCGGTGACGCGACCGCTTAGCGCCTTCGTGTTCTGCAGACACAGTCTTATCGCAACCGGTAGCGTGTGAGATCACGCGGCTGCTAACCGAGGACCTGGCCATCGCCAATCGGAAAACTTATGACAGACAACATCTTTCCCCAGTCACCGGCTCGCCGTCGCTTTGTTGGCGTGGCGGCGGCAGCCGTTGCCGCCGGCTCCTTGAGTCAGCTCGCGTTCGCGCAAACGAATCAAACCATCACTGAAGTTGCCTCGTCGACCGGAGCCGACAAAACCGCTGTTCGTCCGCTTCGTATCCATGTGCCAGAGTCGCAACTGACCGACTTGCGGCGACGCATCAAAGCGACGAGATGGCCGGATCGGGAGATAGTCGCCGACGATTCGCAAGGCGTGCCGCTCCCAATGATTCAGGAACTCGCGCGTCATTGGTCGACCGATTACGACTGGCGCAAGGTCGAGGCGAAACTGAACGCGCTGCCGAACTTCGTGACTGAGATCGATGGCGTGGACATCCATTTCATCCACGTTCGTTCCAAGCATGACAACGCGATGCCGCTCGTGGTCACGCACGGATGGCCCGGCTCGGTCATCGAGCAACTCAAGATCATCGATCCGTTGGTCAATCCGACCGCGCATGGCGCGAGCGCATCGGATGCGTTTCACCTCGTGATTCCGTCCCTGCCGGGCTATGGATTTTCGGGCAAGCCAGGAGAAGTCGGCTGGGGTCCGGAACGCACCGCACGTGCCTGGGTTGTGATGATGAAGCGCCTGGGGTATGCGAAATTTGCGGCGCAAGGCGGCGACCTCGGCGGCATTGTGGCCAACGTGATGGCCAAGCAGGCGCCACCGGAGTTGCTCGGTATTCACGTCAACTTCCCCGCCACAATTCCACCGGCGATCGCAAAGGCGCTTCAAGTCGGCGATCCGGCGCCAGCTAGCCTGTCGGCTGACGAAAGACTCGCGTACGACCAACTCAGCGCCCTGTCAAAGCGACGGGCCTACGCATTGGAACAGGGCACGCGTCCGCAAACCCTCTATGGATTGGCGGACTCACCCATTGCATTGGCAAGCTGGCTGCTGGATCACCCGGACGGTTACGGCCAGCCGGCTGCGGCACTGACCTCAGCCGTGTTCGGGCGCACGATCAACGGACACTCTGCAGGTGACCTGACGCGAGACGACGTGCTCGACGACATCACGCTTTACTGGTTGACGAATACAGGCGTTTCCGCGGCTCGCTTCTATTGGGAATCGCATTTCAACTTTTATGCTGCCGCAGACGTCTCTGTGCCGGCTGCCGTGAGTGCCTTTCCTGGTGAGAATTATCAGGCCCCGCGGAGCTGGTCGGAGCAGGCTTATCACAACCTCATTTACTACAACCGGCCCGAAAAGGGCGGTCATTTTGCGGCATGGGAGCAGCCAAGGTTATTTGTGGAGGAAGTTAGAGCGGGTCTGAGACCGCTGCGCACGTAACGACTCCGAGGAGGTTCCGGCCGCTTTTCCACGTGTTTCGATCAGTCGAACTTGGCCAGGTCCTGGAAAATAAGCTGAGCCCACGTGCTGCCCCGTGCCTGGACCAGCAGGCCGCCCTCGTCAATCTTCCCCAGCTCGATCGGGGCGAAGCCGAGCTTGTCGACAAGTACCGCCACCGAGGCGCTGGCCGCGTCATCGTCGCTGGAGACGAACACGACCCGCCGGCCTCCCTGGGGCGTCCTCGCGCCTTTGGCCAGGACGCTCGCCGGCAGGTGGTTGAAGGCCTTCACCACCTTCGCCCCCGGGAACGACATCGCAAGGGCGGCGGTCGACGGCAGCCCGCCCAGTTCTTCCGGGGGAACGCCGAATGCGTTGGTTGCGTCGATTACCACCTTCCCATGCCAGCTCTCGGCGGTCCGTCCGATTTCGCTATGCGTGGCGAAGGGGACGGCCAGGATGACGACGTCGGCCTTGACCGCGTCATCGACACGCCGGGGGACGACAGACGGGCCGATCTGCGCCGCGAGCGCGTCCAGCGATCGCCTGCCTGCCACGATTACTTCGAGGCCCTTATGGGCGAACGCCTGAGCGATGGCCGTGCCGATCTTGCCAAGCCCGATGATTGCGTAGCTCATTGAAATCTCCTGTGTATATCGAAAGGCCTCGCCGCCGACCGTAGCTGTCAGACCTGGGCGATGCCGCCATCGACCATCAAATCCGCGCCCGTCATGTACGAACTCTGGTCGGATGCGAGGAAGAGCGCCGCGTTGGCAAGCTCGTCAGCCCGACCGAGTCGACCGAGCGGGATCATGCTCTGGTACATGTTGACCGGATCCTCGCGCGCCATCGATTGAGTGTCGAGAATCGGAGTGTCCGTTGCACCAGGGCTGAGCAGATTGACGCGAATGCCGCGGTCCTTAAACTCCGCAGCCCAGGTGCGGGCATAGGAGCGCAACGCGGCCTTGGTCGCCGCGTAGGCGGTGTGGCCCGGAATGCCCATGACGTGCATGCCCGACGAGACCAGAATGATCGATCCGCCCCCTGTCATGAGCGGCAGCAGCTTCTGCACCAGGAAGACGGGACCGCGGGCCATGAGGTTGAACGCCTTGTCGAAGTGCTCAGGCGTGAGAGTGTCGACCGAAGCCTGCTCCGTAAAGCCCGCATTCGACACGATGATATCGACGACACCCTTTTTGTCCCTGACTGCCGCAGCGACCCGGTCGAGGTCATCAAGGTTCGCGGCGTCAGCCTGGATGGCGGTGACGTTGCGCCCGATCAGTTCGGCCGCCTCGTCGAGCTGTGCCTGCCGACGGCCGAAGATAAAGACGTGAGCGCCTTCGGCAACAAACCGCTGGGCGATCGCTAGACCGATACCGGTGGTGCCGCCGCTAATGACTGCAATCTTGCCTGCGAGAGTGGACATTGAGACCTTCTGCCTGTTCGTGAATGACAGGTCCATGGTAATTACCATCGCCGGGAATGATAATCCGCAAATTTCCCATAAGATCTATTCTTTGACGGAATGGATCAGACGAGAGGAATGCCATGGACAGGTTTCACGAATTGAGCGCTTTCATCGCCGTTGTCGAGGCCGGCGGTTTTTCCGCCGCCGCGCGTAGAACCGGCGAGTCACAGTCCGCGATCAGCAAGGCGATCGGCGCGCTGGAAAAACGCCTCGGCGTGATGCTACTCAACCGAAGCACACGCAGCGTGACGCTGACGGACCAGGGCCAGAGATATTACGACCGGACCAAACCCCTTGTTGATGAAATGGATGAAGCCGACAGCGAACTGACCAGCAGCGTGCTTAATGCGTCCGGTCTGATCCGGATCGCCGTATCCGCTACTTTCGGCCGCCTCCACGTCCTTCCACTCATACCGGAGTTGTTGTCACTCAATCCCGGCCTTCAGGTCGATCTTGTTCTTTCGGACTTCGTACGAGATATGGTGGAAGATCGGATCGATCTGGCGATCCGGGTGGGCGCCGTCGACGATCTCGATGCGGTTGTCAGGCGCGTGGCTACCACCCCGCTTGTATGCGCCGGCTCCCGCAGGTACTTCGAGCAACACGGAATACCGAAGTCTCCCGTCGAGCTCGTCGATCACAATTGCCTCTTATATGGCGGCCTGACGGAGTCGGCCAATTGGCCGTTTGTAGGACCGGAAGGACGATTCAGTGTGTCCGTGCGCGGAAATCTTTCGTCCAACAGTGTCGAAACGATCCGGGCCGGCGTTCTGGCCGGTGTTGGTATTGGCCTGTTCGCCAAAGTCTCTCTTGCCGATGAACTCCGACATCCGGACGTGATCACGGTTCTCGACGAATTCATAAGTGAGGTCAGAGACGTCAGCCTTATCTGGCCGAAACGGCGCTTTGTACCGGCACGCGTGCGTCGCGCGACGGACTTTTTTGCTTTGGCACTCCCACAGCGCATGTAGGAAAACGGCATCGTTCGGCGTTCGAGGCATCGTTCAGAGAGGTTTATCCGCATTCGTCTCGGTGCGGTCAGGAAGGGACGGTTGTCAGGTGCGCCGTGCAGACATTCCAATGGCATCCTGCCGGCGTGCGTAGTGCCCGAAAACGCAAATCATCTTCTGCCACCTGACTTCCTTCGACACGATGCCACGACGCACGAAGGCGAGACTAATGACGCATGCGTTGTTCACGTCGCTAACGTTGTGAATAGTCGTGCAGGTTTGGCAAGAGCGGGGCGGCCTCGCAGGCCTTCGTTTCCAACTTGATCTCTCCGCGCGCGGTCGATACCACGGGACACACACGACGGGCGGCCTGCCACATCGGCGGGCCTTCACGGAGCAAAACCGCGGGAACGTCAGAAACGATGGGTCATGCCGATGGCAACAAGCGTTTGAGATGCATCAGGCTCCGTCACTGAAATACCCGGCCAGCTCATCGTCGAACTGCCATTGTTCTTGATGTAGCCCGCCCGCGCGTAAAAGCTGGTCCGCTTCGACACATTGTGGTCGACGCCCACCTGGAAGCCGACTGCATTGTCGTGCACGCCGCGCACATCGCGCTCGACAACTGCGAGTTGGACTTCGTCGGCGTCCGTGGCCTGGATAGTCGCACCTAACTCGCCGTAGCTCAGAGCGTGTCCTGCGCCGAGGAGCGCCGCCATCGACCCAGGCGCAGCATCTTTGGGGCGCGCATACGAGTAGTTAAACTGAAGTTTCACTATGCCGATCTGATACGCGAGTGCGCCGCTAAAATGCTCAGTCCCGAGCAGGTTAAGCGAGCGTGGCAGACCCGCAATGGTCTCCACGCCGGAATGCTGGTTCAGGTAAGCCACGGCTGCGTAAAGGCCGGCGCCTTGCCAGGTCAGCGCGACATCGATCATATTCCCCGATGTGGTCGGGATCGGCTGCGTAGCCGTCGCCGCGAAACCGTACATTGCATAAAGCTTCGCGCCTGCAACGTTGGGCGACTGATAGAAAATCGTGTTGCTGATCCGCCCCGGCGCATATTGAACCGCGAGCGTACGACGGTCGGAGGCCGCGGCGAGATCGGCCGCCGAGAGCGGCGAGAGTACTTCGTTGCCACGGAACGGATCGGTTGGATAAACGGCCCAGAAGCTCGGCTGATACTGACGACCGAAGCTAAGCGTGCCGTACTTGTCCTGCTGCAGCCCTATCCATGCCTGGCGATAGAAAAGGGTGGTGGTATCGGCGAAGGATGCACCGTTGTTGATGTTGAAACCGCTTTCCAGGTCGAACACCGCCTTCAACCCGCCGCCCAGATCCTCCTTGCCTCTGAAGCCGACCATCGAACCCGTTGAGCCGCCGCTTCGCTGGGAAACTGAACTCGCTCCCCCCTTGTTCAGGTACTGGACGAACGTGTCTGCCACCCCGTACAACGTCACACTCGACTGCGCGGCGGCGCTGCCCGCCGCGAGCGCGAAGCTGGTGGCGAAAATTCCCTTGCTAATAAAACGCATGCATGTCTCCTCTATGTTTATGCCGCATCGACAGACGCGGGTAAGGCAAAATCAGGTGGGCTTCTCTTGATTGTTGAAGCCGGTCACTTCATTTCAAAATCACCACATCTCATCTTATTAAAAGGAATCCTTATCAAAATGAGCGCTCGTTGCCTGGTGAAGGCCGGGGTGCTACACCATCGGATTAACGCGGATTACGATTGGAAGCGGAAAGGGACATTTGGATCACGGCGCGCCGCGCGCCGTGACGATTAACGCGTTCCGCACTCGATATCGAAGGTGGTGGCGTTCAGATAGGCGTTTTCGACAATATGCCGGACGAGGCCCGCAAATTCCTCGGATTTGCCCATGCGTTGCGGAAACAGCAGCTTGCCGACGATCGTCTCGGACACCTTCGGCGGCATGCCAGCCGACATGCCCGATTCGAACAGACCCGGTGCGATAGACAGCACGCGAATGCCGTGCTCGGCAAGATCGCGCGCAACCGGAATCGTCATGCCGATCACGCCGGCCTTGCTTGCGCTGTAGGCCGCCTGTCCCATCTGGCCTTGACGCGCCGCGCCCGATGCGGTGTTGATGATTACGCCGCGTTCGCCGTTTTCTTCGGGCTCATTCGCTGTCATCGCGAGCGCCGCATGACGTAGCACGTTGAAGGTGCCGGTGAGGTTCACCGACAGCACGCGGTGCCACAGATCGGATGGGAAAAGCTGTCCTTTGGAGATCGTCTTGGAGGGCCCGAGAATGCCTGCGCAATTGACCGCGACGTGCACGGTTCCGTACGTGTGCACGACCGTAGCGATACCTGCCTTGACGCTTTCTTCATTCGCGACGTCGACCGCGACGCCCTTGATATCCGGCCCGAGCGCTTCTCCGAGCTTCGCGCCGTCGAGATCGAAGCCCACTACCTTGGCGCCTGCCGCCGCAAGCGCCTTGCAGGTGGCGAGGCCAAGGCCAGATGCCGCGCCGGTGACGACTGCAACCTTGTTCTGCAGATTCATGTTCTTGCCTTGTTCCTGGTTTGATGTCTAAGAGTGAAGCGATCAAGCGCGGACGTCACACCGCGCGCCACTGACCTGCCCAGTACCTGCCGCGAATCTCACGTTTGAGCACCTTGCCGACCGCGCTGCGTGGCAGGTCTTCCCAGAACTCGAAACTCTTCGGCGTTTTCACGCTGCCGAGCTCGCGTTTGCATAGCTCGGCGAGTTGTTCTGTGCCGACATGTTCGCCGTTCTTCAGCTGGACAATGGCCTTGACCGCCTCGCCCCATTTCTCGTCCGGCACGCCGATTACCGCGCAATCGAGAACAGCGGGGTGCGAGTTGATGACCGCCTCGATTTCGCCCGGAAAGACGTTGAAGCCGCCGCTGACGATCATGTCCTTCTTGCGATCGACCACGGTGATGAACCCGCGCTTATCCTTGATACCGATGTCGGATGTGTGATGCCAGCCGAACTGCGACACTTGTGCCGTTTCCTCGGGATTCTTGTAGTAGCCGAGCATGACAGTCGTGGAGCGCACGACGATTTCCCCCTTTTCTCCGGGGCCGACGATGTTGCCCGCGTCGTCCATGATCTCGACACACGCAAACTGCGCGGCCTTTCCCGCGGATTGCAGTGCGACTTCGTCGAACGTGCCATCAGTCAGCAGATAGTCGGACGGCCGTTTGACGACTACGGGAAAGCCGCACTCGCTCTGCCCATAGACTTCGTAGATCACCGGCCCGAGGCGGCGGACAGCTTCCTTCATTTTTTCCGGGGCAATGGGCGCTGCGCCGACGGCGAGGCAGCGTAGCGACGAAAGATCGGCGCCCGCCATCGCAGGATCGCTCAATAGTGCGTAGACGACCGTTGGCGGCAGGAACAAATGCGTGATACGTTCTTCCGCGATCGTGCGCAGTACCACCTTGGGGTCGAACGAGGGCAGCACGACGGTGCAGCCATTGCGGATCGCCGCGGCCAGCGTGAGCATGCACGCGGCGTGCGTGAGCGGCGCCACAGCCAGCACGCGCGAGTCCCGATCAATGTTCAGTTTGGAGAAAACCGCAATCAGCCCCATTTCGAGCGAGCGATTGTCATGCAGTGCGCCTTTCGACGGTCCCGTCGTTCCGCCGGTCGGCTGCAGCAGCGCATGTTGATTGGGGTTTTCCGGCGGCGCGACGAACGGATCACGATGATTCGGCATCCAGCTGTCGAGCGACTCGCCGTGTTCCGATGGCTGGTCAATACAGATGAACCTGCAACCCGCCGCGAGGCCGGCTTTCAGCGCAGGCACGATGTGGGCGTATGCGCTGTGGAAGAAAACTAGCTCGCAATCGGCGAACGACAGCACGGCCGCATTGGTTTCCACCGTATTGCGTGTATGGACCGACACCCAGCCCATGTCCGCGCGGTTGATCGCCAACTGCAGCAGGCTGATCCGGTAGTCGTTCGGTGCGTAGATCGCCGCATGTGCGCCGGGCCTCAGCGAAGGGTCGAGCGTGAGCGCGTGCGCGGCGGCATGGACGAACTTCTGTGCCTCGGCGAACGTGATGCGCGTCGTTCCGTCGACGAATGCCTCGCGGTCCGGATGCCGTGACACAGCCGAATCGAAGTAATCAGCAAGGCGCATATCAGTCTCCTTGAGTCGACGTAGCCGTGCTCGGCGGCTACCTTTTCATTCATGATAGGCGGTGGCAGCGGGTTCTTGCCCGCCGCCAGCTCAGCAGCCTGAAGGAGGCCGCTGCAGTGCGCTCGCCCGTGATGCCCTAGCGCGCCAGAATCGTGATGCAGGCCACCGCTTCCTCGATTCCATACAGGCCGCCGCCATTTTCCGCGACCGCGATCCGCGCGTTATCGACCTGACGCGGGCCGGCTTCGCCGCGCAGTTGCGTGACGAGTTCATGCACCTGTCCGAGGCCCGTCGCGCCCACCGGGTGTCCTTTTGATTCCAGACCGCCGGACGGGTTGACCGGGATCCGGCCGCCGATTGACGTTTCGCCGCGCTCGGAGATCGGGCCGCCGTCGCCGAAGTCGCAGAAACCGAGATTCTCGATCTGTACGATCTCACCCATTGCGGTCGCGTCATGCACTTCCGCCACCGACACGTCCTTCGGACCGATGCCGGCCAGCTCGTATGCGCGCCGCGAAGCCTGCACGGTGACGTGCTGCTCGATGTCGTCGGACGAGCGGTCCGTGCCGCTCTGGACCACCGAAGCCAGCACGCGGATCGCGCGCTTCGGATCGATGTTCAGACGCTTGAGCGCGTCGGCGGTGCACAGGATGGCAGCAGCAGCGCCGTCGGATACCGGCGAGCACATCGGTAGCGTGAACGGGTACGTAATGGGCGGCGCGGCCAGCACTTCCTCCACGGTGTAAGCGACCCGGTATTGCGACAGTGGGTTGTGTACCGAGTGACGGTGGTTCTTCGCCGACACGGCGGCGATCTGGCGCTGCGTGGTGCCGAAGCGTTTCATGTGCGCGCGGGAGAATGCCGCGTAGACGTCCATGAACACGCTATAGGGCTTCGGCGACGTCGATCCTGCCGGAATCTCGACGCCTTCGCCAATGCGCAACAACTCCGCGTGAATTTCTTTGGCTCGCGAAACGTCGAGTGCGCTATCGAATACGGAGAACATGCGCTCACGGTCTTCCGAAAACATTTTTTCGGCGCCCACAGCCAGCGCAACGTCTCCGGCGCCCGAGCGCAGATGGTTGACCGCCAGCACGAATGCACTGCTGCCGCTCGCGCATGCATTCTCGACATTCACGACCGGAATGCCGCCGATGCCCATGTCGCGCAGCGCGATTTCGCCACGAATCATGTGCTGGCCGTCCATATGACCTTGTGATGCATTGCCGTAGAACGCCGCTTCCAGAGCGCTCTTTTCGATGCCCGCGTCCTTGAGCGCCGCTTGGGTGGCGTTGCGTACCAACGATTTGATGCTCTGGTCGAGTAGCCTGCCGAACGGCGTCATGCCGACGCCAACCACATAGATATCTTTCATTTCAATTCCCATGCTGTTTGAGGATAGGCACATCCAATGAATCAAATTCTACTTGGGAGTAAAAATATAGTCGATAAGGTAGAAGTCCATGTTTACCCGGCTGCCCGTGCGTTGACGGCTTGCGCGAGCAACTCGGCGTCATGCTCGCCGACGGCGGGCACCCCGCGCGTAGGTCCGGGATGTACGCCGCCGAATACGAGTGGCTGCGCCACGTGCCAGGCGCGACGGCCGCCGCGTTCGTCGACCTCGCGGAACATGCCGCGGGCGCGAAAGTGCGGGTCATTCACGACTTCGTCGAGACTGTTCACCGGCCCCCAGGGCACGCCTGCCAGATCGAGCAGCGGCGCCCATTGAGCGCGCGGCTTGCGGCGCAGCGCTTCGGCAATGCGGGCGCGAAGTTCAGCTTCGCGCGGTGCGCGCTCCGCGTTTGTCACGTGCGCGATATCGGTGAGGCCGAGAAGCTCGCATAGCGGAGCCCAGAACCAGTCTTCGTGCGCGATCGACAGCGTCAGCAGAAGCTCGTCCTCGCAGCGGAACACGCCGTAAGCGGGCTGGGCATTGATTTCAGCCATGCCGAGGCGTCCGCCGTTCATCGCCGGCGAAAGAAACACGCTCATCCACGATACGAGGCCGTCGGTCATCGACACGTCGACGTACTGGCCGAGGCCGGTGCGGGTACGCTCGAGCAGGGCGGCAAGACAGCCCGTGACGGCGAACATCGCTGCGGAGAGGTCGCCGATTGCAAGTTCAGGCGGCGCTTCGATCTGGCCGCTGGCAGCCTGGCGGTGCAACAGGCCTGCGATTGCCTGATAAGACAGATCGTGCGCGGGGCGGTCGCGATACGGTCCGTTCTGGCCGAAACCCGAGATCGACAGATAGACGATGCGCGGATTGAGCTTCGCGACATCGTCGTAGCCGAAGCCGAGGCGGGCCATCGTGCCGGGACGGAAACCTTCCATCAACACGTCCGCGGAAGCGATCAGCTCGCGCAGTGCTGCGCGTCCCGCGTCGGTTTTCAGATCGACGCCGACCGAGCGTTTGCCGCGGTTGAGTGCGGCGTGAAAGTCGGGCAACTGTCGGGCCGGGTCGCCAGCCGGCGGCCGCTCGACCACGATCACGTCGGCGCCCAGATCGGCCATCACGAGCGTGGCGAACGGGCCGGGATACTGTTCAGCAAGGCTGAGGATGCGTATACCCTCCAAAGGCAAACTCATATGTGTCTCCTCTCATGCAAGATGTTTGGTACTGCGATCCAGCGGATCGCGTGAAGACTGTGCGTGCGCCGCGCTGTTGAGGCGCTATATTGGCATAGTTTCTACCGATGAGTTAGTATTGATACGCGATATTAAAATCAAGCCCGGGCGTCCAGCGCCGGGCAAGCGAACCGAGACTCTTTCAGGAGGAAGACACCATGCAGGAATTGCCCGTTATCGCCGAGGTACGGCACGGCGCGATGTGGATCACACTGAATCGCCCCGCAGCGATGAATGCGATTACGCCCGACGTGGTTCGGGGAATCGAACAGGCGCTCGACGAAGCCGCGAAACGGGACGACGCGCGTGTGGTCGTGTTGACCGGCGCGGGCCGCGCGTTTTGCGCCGGCGCTGATCTGAAATTTGTACGTGGCGAGCGCGATGGCGACCAGCCGGGCGCAAGCCGCTTCCTCGACGCGCTGCTCGCGCTGCTGAACCGTCTCGAACGTTTCCCCCGGCCGGTGATTGCCGCCGTGAATGGCATGGCGCTCGCGGGCGGCCTTGAGCTGGTGCTGTGCTGCGACCTTGTGATCGCGGCGAAGTCGGCGCGCTTTGGCGACGCGCATGCGAATTACGGTTTGTTGCCCGGCGGCGGCGGCTCGGTTCGCCTGCCGCGCAAGATCGGCGTGACGCGCGCGAAATATCTGATGTACACGGGCGAATTCGTCTCAGCCGGGTCGATGGAGTCGGCGGGACTTGTCAATCAGGTCGTCGAGGACGCGCAGGTTGGCGAGGCGGTTGACGCGCTTGCGAAGACGATAGCCGCGAAGAGTCCGCTCTGCTTGAGCCGGATGAAGGCGCTCGTGAACGACGGTATCGAGCAGCCCGCCGAGGTGGCGCTGCGCCAGGAACTGCTGATGACCGCGCTCCACGAACACAGCGACGACATCCGCGAGGGACTTGCCGCGTTCCAGGAAAAACGTGCGCCTCAGTTCACCGGCCGCTGATTTTGCCCCGGTGGCCGCTTGCGCGCGTGAGCGGCCACCTGTACTTACTTGATGGAGACAAGAATGCACAAGCTATCTCGCGCGAGCGCGGCGACCGTGCTCGCGGTGACCTTGCTCGCGGGCCTCGATGGTTGCAAGAGCGCGCCAGTCGAACAGACGCCACCGATTGCGGTTGATCAAAACTCTGCACTCACAGTGAGCGACACCGACATCGTCCATGCTTACCACTACCTGCTCGGACGGTTGCTGGTCCTACGTCAGCAACGCCTCGATTTCGAGAAGGACGGGTTTCAATGGAACCACCTCGTGCACCGCAAGCCGGGCGGCGTGGAATGGGCAAACCCGAATCTTGACGTGGTCTATTCCGAAGCGTGGGTCGCACTCGACGAGAAGACCTGCGTGCTGCTCGACATTCCGCGCATCGAAGGACGCTATTACACGTGGCAGATGCTGGATGGATGGGGCGAGACGGTGCTCAATATCAATGAGCGCACGTTTGCCCAACGGCCTTACGGCCGCTATGCACTGTGTCTGAAGGGCGCACGCGTCATGCCACCCGCCGACGCGCTGCGCATCGATTTGCCGGTCCGGACGATGCGGGTTCTCGCGCGCATCGAGCCCGGCGAGGATGCGGCGCAGGCGATACGTCTGCAGCATGAATTCCACTTGACGCCGCTCGGCGAGCCGCGGATCGAAACGCCCATCGAAGTTCCATTTTTCACGAATGCGCAATTGCCCCGTGCCGAAGCGTTCGACTTCGCTACACAGGTCCTCGATGGTCAGCCGGACGTCTCGCCTGGCATGGACGACGTACGTACGAAGGTAAGGGCGGTGGCCGCGCTGGTTCAATCGGGCACAGCGGCACGCACGCGGGTGGACGACGTGATCGCCCGGAAGGCGCTGCCGGCGCTCATGCAGCGGTTGAGCGCGCTAGGTCCGAGCGGCAACGGCTGGGTCCGGCCTACGACCTTCGGCCACTACGGAAGCGATTACCTCGCCCGCACGGTTGTCGATCTCGTCGGCATCTGGGCGAACACCCGAACCGAGGTGACGTACTACGGCATGCGGAATCTGGACGGCAGGGCGACCTATACGCAGACCTATCCGAAGGATGCGTTGCCGCAGAGTCTCGCGCGCTACTTCTGGTCGGTCACGGAAGTCGATTCGACTCATTTCAAAGTGGTGCCGAATCCGCTGGGACGTCATGCGCTAAACCGGCAGTCGCGTGTGCAGCCCAACGCGGACGGCTCTGTCACGCTCGCGTTCGGTCCTGTGCGTCCTGACAGTGTCCCTGAATCGAACTGGTTGCCCACGCAGCCTGGTACGAACTACAACCTTACGTTCCGGCTATATGGCCCGGTGGCTGGCGCAGCGGCAGACCAGTATTTCCCGCCGCCGCTCGTCGGGCAGCGTTGAGTCGACTTTGGAGGAATCATTCATGCGCAAACTGCTTTCGAGTTCATTCCAGTTGTTCGCGGCATTCGGGTTTGCACTGCTTGCGTTGGGCGGGTGCGAAACCGGCCGCGTGCCGGTTGTCACGCAAGCCGCAGGGGCCGGCCCCGCAGCGGCGAGCGGCGCGATCCGCACGGACGAAGCGCCTGTTATACCGGCCGCGCTCATGACCGAGGCTTATGCGCGCATGGTCGCGCGCAATACCTACTTCTGGGCGTGGCCGATGGTCAACGCCTACAATCGCCGTCTTGCATTCACCCGCGCGCCGGCGCCTGTGCTCGTCGGCGGGATCATGCCGATTGCCCCGCTCAACCGTCTTGCGATGCTGACCGGTTACGTCGACCCCGCAGAGCGGCTGGTCGCGTGCCCGAATCAGGACGTCGTGTACGGCGCGGGCGTCGCGGCGCTCGACGAGAGCCCGGTCGTGATTCAGGTGCCGGATTTCGGCAAGCGTTTCTGGGTCTATCAGATTGTCGATCTGCGCACCGATAGCGTCGCCAACCTCGGGTCGATGTACGGCACGAAACCGGGCTTCTATCTGCTGGCGGGCCCGGACTGGCACGGCGCGGTGCCGGAGGGCATCGCGCAGGTGATTCGCTCGGGCACCCGTACGGCATTTGTCGTGCCGCGCGTTTTTCAGGCCGACACGCCGCAGGACAACGCGGCCATCCAGCCGTTGCTGAACCGCATCGACATGTATCCGCTGGCGATGTTTGACGGCGTGTTCAAACAGCACGACTGGAAAAAGTTGCCGGCGTTTCCGATGCCGGCTCACGAGGGTGCCAGTCCCGGCGAAGCGCGTTGGGTATTTCCGGAACGCTTCTTCGACGGCTTGCCTGCGGTACTGGCCGATGCCCCACCCATGCCGGGTGAGGAGGCGCGCTACTCGGAAGCGCTCGCGGTGATCGCGGCGGCGCGGCGCAATCCGTCGCTGAAGGCCGCGATGATCGACGAAGCGGCGCGCGCGGACAAGGATCTCGTCGACCCCCTGCTTCAGTTCCGCAACTTCGGCATACCACTCGCACATCACTGGACGACGCAACGCAACGGCGGGCGCTTCGGCACTGATTATTTGACCCGGACCGCTGTTGCGCGCTCCAATATTTTCGTCAACAAGCCGGAAGAGGCGACGTACTTCTATTTGGACCTCGATGCAGCCGGCGAGCGGCTCAATGCGCACAACCGGTATGCGATCACGTTCGCGAAGGGACAGTGGCCGCCGGTGCAGGGCTTCTGGTCGCTGACGCTGTATGACGCGTATCACTTCTTCGTGCCGAACCCGCTTGGCCGTTATGCAATCGGTACGCGCAATACGGATCTCAGGCCTAACCCGGATGGCTCGCTGACCGTGTACATTCAGTCCGAGCCGCCTGCCGATCCGGCACAGCGGGCGAACTGGCTGCCAGCGCCACGCGACGGGGATTTTTCTCTGATGATGCGGGCATATTGGCCCGCAGCGGCGATCACGGCGGGTAACTGGACTCCGCCTGCCGCGCAGCGGATTCAGTGAGCGTGTACGCGTCGTGTCGAGGGAAGGCGCGACGCGGATACAACGGCTCACTGCCGGCACATGCATGCACGCGATTCAGCGCGTGCACGTCTCTTGGCGGCGTTCGGAACGTCTAGGCTGCTTCGGTGGTGGTCTTGCGCGGACGAGGGCGGGCCTTCGCGGATCCAGCCGCGAGCCCGCGTGACATGAAGTTGACGAACACCTCTGCGATCGCCTCCGGGCCGTAGCCGCCCTCCGGATTGAACCAGTTCGGAATCCAGTTGATCGAGCCCATCAGCCAGGCCACGGCCAGCTTCGGCTCGCAAGGCGCGACGGAGCCGTCTTCGATGCCCTCCTGGATATATTCCCTGATACGCAGATCGAAAGCACGGCGGCGCTTGCGAACGATTTCCTGGTGCTCCGGCAGCATGTCGTCGAGCGTGGACACGAACGCGTGCGAAATGAAATCCTCTGTCACCAATACTACAAACCGGCCGATTGTCCGTTCGAGCTTGTCAAGCCCGGTCTTGCCATGCCGACCTTCCTCGAGCGCGATGTCGCCCATGTCGAGCGCGAGTTTCTGCGTTTCGAACAGTAGTTCGCGCTTGCCCTTCACGTAGTAGTACAGCGCAGCCTTGGTGACGTTTAGCGCCTCGGCCACTTCGTCGAGCGACGTGTTGTGAAACCCCTTCGTCTTGAACGCCCGGCCGGCCTCGCGGATTAAAGCGGTTTTCTTCAGCTTTTGCAGATCTTCGCGCGAGGGCAGCGCGTCTTTCCACCGCGCGGAAGACTCTTTCGATTTTCGGGTGCCGGTAGATTTGCGCGCAGTCGAGGTCATGGTCAAGATGCCGTCATTTGTTAAATGAATCTTACCATGCGGTCGAACCGGCGGCGATGACGCTGGAACTCAACTGGAAATGCACTGCGAGCACCGTACTGTCACCTGCCAGGGCCTGGCCGAAAAAGCAGGAAAGTTTTCAGGTTGACAATGTGACGACGAAGAATAACAATTTACTCAAGAGTAGAAAAAATAATCCTCCGTGTAAATGAGCAGCGTGCCACCAGGCGGCTGCGACGTTGCGGAGCGAGAATTCAGAACGGCGATCGACGCACCCGGAATAAGGAGACACCCATGGCAGACAAATCCACAGCATTTCTCACTGAGCAACAGATCATGATTCGCGACTCGGCGCGCCGCATCGCCGCGGAGGTGATCGCACCGACCGCCGCGGAGCGTGACCGCACGTCCGCATGGCCGCACGCCGAACTGAAACAGTTGGCCGAGCTTGGCTTTCTCGGCATGCTGGTGCCGGAAGAGTACGGTGGGGTGGGGGCGGGCGTCGTCGAATTTTGCCTTGCCCAGTACGAGTTCGCCGGCGCCGATGCGGGGCTCGCCACGATTCTGCACGTGCATAACTTCACGGCGCTGTGCATCTCGATCCACGGCACCGAGGAGCAAAAGCGCCGCTACCTGCCGGCCATGGCGCGCGGCGAATCGATCGGCGCGTTCCTGCTGAGCGAGCCGCAAGCCGGTTCCGACACCGCCGCGCTGCGCGCCACGGGCCGCCGCGACGGCGACCACTACATTCTCGACGGGGCGAAGCAGTTCATCTCGAACGGCAGCGAAGCGGGCGTTGCGATCGCCTTCGTGTTGACCGACAAGGACGCGGGCAAGCGCGGCGCGAGTACCTTCATCATTGACCCGAAACAGCCGGGCTACACCGTCACTCGCATCGAGAGCAAGCTTGGCCAGCACACGGCGCATACGGCCGCGATTTCACTCGAAGGCTACCGCGTGCCGCGCGAGAACCTGCTGCGCGCCGAAGGCGAAGGCTATCGCCTCGTCATGTCCGGTTTGTCGGACGGGCGCATCGGTATCGCGTTCATCGCGGCCGGCGTTGCACGCGCTGCGCTCGACGCCGCTGTGGCCTATGCGAAGGACCGCGAAGCCTATGGCCGTCCGATCGCGGAACTGCAAGGCGTGAGTTTCGATCTCGCCGATATGGCTGCGCAGGTCGAGATCGCCTATCAGTACGCGCTGCATGCCGCGCGTCTGTGCGGGGAGGGTATCGAATGTTCGAAGGAGGCATCGATCGCCAAGCTGTTCGCGAGCGAGATCGCTGAAAAAGTTTGCTCGGACGCGATCCAGATTCACGGCGGCTACGGCTACCTGACGGACTTCCCAGTCGAACGCTATAGCCGCGATGTGCGTGTCTGCAAGATCTACGAAGGCACGAGCCATGTCCAGAAGTTGATCATCGCGCGCAGTCTGATGTGAAACCGGCGCCGAGCTGCATAAAGTACCCGCGAGCATTAGACCCGATTGACGTAGTTGCGTCGATCGCGGTCTTTTGCAATGTAATCGGGGCCAAGCGCAATCGTCGCGTTTGGCCTTCGCTTCTAACATCCAGTTCACACAACACGCGCTATAACGCCAGAAAAAGTGATGGAGACACCGATGTACGCAACCCGGTCCTCGCATCGCGCGGTGCGGCAATATCCCGAGCGGATCGCCGCGCGCTTGGCGGGGCGCGCGCGATGTTTCCGCGAGTTCGCCAATCGCGTGGCGCAACTCGCCGGCGCGCTACAGCAACTGGGTATGCAGGAAGACGATCGCGTCGCCATGAATTTCCTTTTCAACCGATTTATCGCGGAGCACACCATGAGTCGAGACGTGTATGTAGCCGGCATCGGCATGATTCCGTTCACCAAGCCGGGCGCGAACGAACCTTATCCGCAGATGGCCGCCCGGGCCACAACCGCCGCGCTGGCCGATGCAGGCATCGGCTATGCGCAGGTGCAGCAGTGCTATGTGGGCTACGTGTACGGCGATTCAACCGCAGGTCAGCGCGCGCTCTACAACGTCGGCATGACCGGCGTGCCGGTCATCAACGTGAACAACAACTGTTCGACTGGCTCGACGGCGCTTTATCTCGCACGTCAGGCGGTGGCGAGCGGCGCTGCGGAATGCGTGCTCGCGCTCGGCTTCGAGCAGATGAATCCCGGCGCGCTCGGCACGATCTTCAAGGACCGTCCGTCGCCGTTCGATCATTTCGACGCGATTTCCGAAGATCTCGTCGGTGCGTCAGACGTGCCGCCGGCCTTGCGCTATTTCGGCGGTGCGGGACTCGCGCACATGAGGCAGTACGGCACGAAGCTCTCGACGTTCGCGAAAATCCGCGCTAAAGCAAGCCGCCACGCGGCTAATAATCCGCTTGCGGTATTCCGCAACGTCGTCACCGAAGACGAGGTATTGGCCTCGCCGATGCTGTGGGAAGGGGTGATGACGCGTCTGATGGCATGCCCGCCGACCAGTGGCGCTGCCGCGGCGATTGTCTGCTCGGAGCAGTTCGCGCAGAAGCACGGGCTGAACCGCGAGGTGAAGATCGCCGCCCAGGCAATGACGACCGATTTCGCCGCCACCTTCGAGAACCGCGACATGCGCCTGATCGCAGGTGCGGGCATGACGCAGGCGGCGGCGCGCCAGGTGTACGAACAGGCGGGTATCGGCCCACAGGACATTGACGTCGTCGAACTTCACGACTGTTTTGCGCACAACGAGTTGCTCACTTACGAGGCGCTCGGTCTGTGCGCTGAAGGCGAGGCGGAAAAGTTCGTCGTCGATGGCGACAACACGTATGGCGGCAAGTTCGTGACCAACCCGTCGGGCGGGCTGCTGTCGAAGGGGCATCCGCTCGGCGCTACCGGCATTGCGCAATGCGTGGAGCTGGTCCAGCAGCTGCGCGGCACGGCCGAGGCGCGCCAGGTGCCCAACGCAAGGCTCGGGTTGCAACACAACGTCGGGCTGGGCGGCGCGTGCGTCGTGACCTTGTACGAGCGCGTCTGAGCGCGCGCTGCCGCTTCGAACAATCTCATCTTGATTCCTCAACAGGAGTAACGTCCGATGGACTTTCGACCGGACACGGGCCTCGACGCCTTTCGCCAGCAGGTCCGCGCGTTCCTGCGTGGGAACCTGCCAGCCGAGCTGGCCGGCTCGCAGCACGGCGTGCGTTCGCCGCGCGCCGATCTGGTGCGCTGGCAGCGCATTCTCAACCAGCACGGTTGGGGCGCGCCCTACTGGGCGGCGGACCATGGCGGCACCGGCTGGACCGCGCAACAGCGCCTGGTTTTCGACGAGGAGTGCGCCGCGGCGGGCGCGCCGACCCAGGACGTGTTTGGCCAACGCCTGCTCGGCCCCGTGCTGAATCACTTCGGCACGGCGGCGCAGAAAGCTGAACATTTGCCGCCAATCTTCAACGGGGACCGTTTGTGGTGCCAGGGATTTTCCGAGCCTGGCTCCGGCTCCGATCTCGCTTCGCTGCGCATGCAGGCCGTACGCGAAGGCGACCACTACGTCGTGAACGGGCAGAAGATCTGGACCAGCTACGCGCATCAGGCGGACTGGATCTTCATGCTGGTGCGCACGGACGCGTCCGTGAAAAAGCAGGCGGGCATCAGCTTCCTGCTCGCCGATATGAAAACGCCGGGTATCACCGTGCGCCCCATTCTGACGATCGACGGCTGTCATCACCTGAACGAGACGTTCTTCGACAACGTGCGTGTGCGGGTGGTCAACTGTGTCGGAGGCGAGGGCGCGGGGTGGGCCGTCACGAAGTTTCTGCTCAACAACGAGCATGCGGCGACGGCCGATCTGCCGACGCTCGTACGCTTTCGGCGGCAATTGCGCAAGCTCGCCACCACGCTGGTGGTGGACGGCAAGCCGCTGATCGAGCGGCCTGAATTCGCGCAACGGCTTGCGCGTCTCGAAGCCGAATTGCAAGCCATTGGCATGCTGGTGCAGCGCGTCGCGGCAATGGAGGAAGACCATAGTCCTGGCGCTCACGTCTTGGGCTCGATGCTCAAGATTCGCGGCACCGAACTCCAGCAGCGCATGAGCGAGTTTCTGGTCGAGTCACTGGGCCACTACGGGGCATATGCCTACGCAGAAGCAGACGCGCATGGCGGTTCCGGTGCAACGTACGACGCATTGCCGATGCCAGCTCCGGGCTTGGGGCCGGGTATTGCCAGCGAAATGTTTTTTCGACGTGCGTCGACGATTTACGGCGGCACGAGCGAGGTTCAGCGCGGAATCATTGCCAAGCTGATGTTTCAACTCTGACGCGACAGATCACCATGAACTTCCAGTTGAATTCGGAGCAGCAGATGCTGCAGGACAGCGTACGTCGCTATATCGCGCGCGCGTATGCATTCGACAGGCGCACCGCGCAGGTGAACGCGGGCTGCGATCATCACGCGCGGAACTGGTCCTCGTTCGCCGAGAACGGCTGGCTTGCCGCGGCGTTGCCGGAAGAGTACGGCGGCCTGGGCGGATCGTTGCTCGACACCGTGTTGATCGCGCAGGAGCTGGGTCGGGGGCTGGTGGTCGATCCCTTCGTCGGCTGCGCGGTGCTGGCGGTGCAGACCTTCGTGGCGGCGGCCACGCCCGCGCAGATGGATGTGCTCTTGCCGCGCATCGCCGAGGGCACGTGTCGTATCGCGCTCGCGTACCTGGAGGCTTCGTCGCGCGGCAATCCGGCGGTCGTCGAGACGCTCGCGACTCGCGATGCAAACGGCTTCCGGCTCCACGGACAGAAGACAGCCGTGCTGGGTGCGCCCGGCGCAGATCAGTTCATCGTGTCGGCGCGCATCGGGGGCAACGGTGCAAGCGGCGACCACCCGGCGCTCTTCCTCGTCGACGCGACGACGCAAGGCGTGACGGTGCGCCCGGTGCCGCTGCACGACGGAAGCTGGGCCGCGCAGTTGCAACTCGACGGCGTGCAGGTCGGCCAGCAAGCGGTGCTGGGCGATCCGGGATGCGGTCTGAGCGCGCTCCGCCACGGCCTGGCTCACGGAACCGCCGCGCTGTGCGCGGAGCTCGTGGGCGCGATGGAAGCCGCCGTCGTCGCAACGGCGGAGTTTCTGAGGGTACGCAAGCAATTCGGTGTGCCGATTGGCAGTTTTCAGGCGTTGCAGCACCGGATGGCCGACATGGCCGCCGAGATGGAGCTTGCACGCTCAATGCTGTATGTGCTGCTGGCATCGCTCGAAAACGACGATGAAGCGACGCGCCAGCACACGGTATCGGCGGCCAAGGCGCTGATCGGCCGGACAGCGAAGCAGGTATGTGGTCAGGCGATTCAGTTGCACGGCGGGATCGGCATGACCGAGGAATACACGATTGGCCACTATTTCAAACGCGCTGTCGTTGGCGACCTTCTGTACGGGACCAGCGACCAGCACGACGCATATTGCGCGGCCTCGCTGTGCGATGCGTTGAGTTTGTCCACGGAAAACGCATGAAACATTACGAAAGCATCGAAGCGCTCAAGCCGCTTGTCGGGGAATCGATCGGCATAAGCGACTGGCTCGTCATCGATCAGCACCGCATCAATCTGTTCGCGGACTCGACCGGCGATCACCAGTGGATCCACGTCGATGTCGAGCGCGCGCGCAGCGGTCCATTCGGCATGCCGATCGCGCACGGCCTCCTGACGCTGAGCCTGCTGCCCGCATTCCTCGCGACCGCGTTCGAGGTACGGGGCATCGGGTCGGCGCTCAACTATGGCCTCAACAGGGTGCGCTTTGCGGCACCGGTTCCCGTGAACTCGCGCTTGCGCGCACAGTTCAGGCTTGTCGAATGGGACCCGCTGGGAACCACCGGCGCGCAAATCAAGCTCGAGATGATTGTGGAAATCGATGGGCAGAGCAAGCCTGCGTGTGTGGCCGAATCCATCGTGCGCTTCTTCTACTGACCCGCGCGGCTTGTACTTAAGGAGAGGGAGATAATGAGCATTCGCTTTGACGGCAGAGTCGCCGTTGTCACGGGAGCAGGTGCGGGCCTTGGGCGCCAACACGCACTCGCTCTTGCCGCGCGCGGCGCAGCGGTGGTGGTTAACGATTTCGGTGCAAATCGGGATGGCACCGGCGGTTCATCGTCGGCCGCGCAAGCAGTCGTGGATGAGATCCGCGCCACGGGTGGCAGCGCGATCGCGCACGGTGCCGACGTTGCCGACTATACGCAGGTCGTCGACATGGTTGCGCAGGCGATGGCCACGTTCGGCCGCGTCGATATCTTGATCAACAATGCGGGCATTCTGCGCGACAAGAGCTTCGCGAAGATGGACCTGGCGGAGTTCAAGACGGTGCTCGACGTGCATCTGATGGGCTCGGTGCATTGTACGAAAGCAGTGTGGGACATCATGCGCGAGCAAAAGTACGGCCGTATCGTCATGACGACGTCCGCCGCAGGGCTCTATGGAAACTTCGGCCAGGCGAACTACGGCACCGCCAAAATGGCGCTGGTCGGGCTGATGAACGTGCTTCATCAGGAAGGCGTGAGGAGCAACATCAGGGTCAACACGATCGCGCCGATCGCGGCAACCCGCATGACCGAGGCATTGTTGGCCGCCGACGCGCTCGACGCCATTCGCCCCGAGCGCGTCACGCCCGGCGTGCTGTTCCTGTGCAGCGGCGACGCGCCTTCCAGGGTCGTGCTATCCGCCGGCGGGGGCTCATTTTCAGTTGCGGCAGTCATGGAGACCGCGCCTTGCCATCTGCGCGATGAGGAACTGACGCCGGAGACCATTGCTCGCCGCTTCGGCGAAATTGCCGACTGGAGCAGTGCGCGCGCATATAGCGAAGCGGGCGAAGAAGTGCAGCGGTTCATTAATAGCGCAGTAGAAGCGCTGCGCGGATAAAAGTTTGATGTATCCGGGTGCGGTGAATTGCGCGCAAGGGGCGCACGGCAGAAGGTGGCAGCGTTTCTGTGGAAAAAATGGAAGCGGCAGCCGGCACCGGCCTGTCGCAATTCGTGAACCGCGAAGCGACGAAGTTGGGCCGTCCCGACTGACCCCGGCGAAAATTATCGTCTCGGGTGGCCGGGGTCTGGGTAACGGCGAGAACCAGACCAAGGTTCTCGAACCGCTGGCAGACAAGCTGACCGCGGCACTCGGCGCATCGCGTGCAGCGGTCGATGCGGGCTTCGTGCCGAACGACTATCGGGTCGGTCAAACCGGCGAGATCGTCGCGCCGCAGCTGTACCTGGTAGTCGGCATCTCGGGTGCGATCCAGCATCTGGGCGGCACAAAAGACTCGAAGGTGATCGTTGCAATTAACGTGATTCGGAAGCGCTAATTTTCAGCGTGGCCGACTACCGTCTCGCAGGCGATCTGTTCACGGTTGTACCGGAGTTGTCGGCTCACCTTGCATCGTAAATCGCCGGGCACATCGGTCGGCGGAAGCAGTGAGTCTCAGGACATAGGCATTGGTCAATTGCTCCCGCCGCGAGTCGCGAACCGGATTGACTCGTAATCCTGAAGGCATGGCAGGGTAAGCTGCCTGCGACTTCGCTGTAGTTCGCCATGTGTCCTCTAATCTGCCGGCGTCTCATCGACGCAGTCTCAACGTAATGGTTGGGTTGACCGGTCCCTGACGATCTGATATTGATTCAGACCAAAGCTGGTAAGACGTGATCACCGACAGGGCCGAACTATGTCTGGAAACCCGAATTTGAATGTTATCGCTGCCGTCGTTGCGGTACTTCTCGTAGGCACGGCCTATGCAAGTTCACCGGTTCAGGTGTCGCCGGGCTGGGCAAATGCCCTGCCGGCCGGGCCGGATGTCCGCGTCAAGATCACGCCGGCGTACGCGGAAGCGGTGGCTGCCGATGCATACTTCTGGGCGTGGCCAATGGTCAACATCCATAACCGCCGGCTTGCTTTCACACCGTTGAAGGAAGCTGTTCGAGCCGGCCCGATGGTATCGTCACCGGTTAATCAACTCGCGATGCTGACTGACTATGTCGATCCGGCGGAGCGTTCAGTTGCATGTCCAAATCAGGACGTTGTCTACGGCATCGGTGTGCTCGCGCTCGATGTTTCGCCGGTCGTTATTCAGGTTCCCGATTTCGGTAGCCGTTTCTGGGTTTATCAGATCGTCGACCTTCGCACGGACAGTTTCGTGCAGCTCGGCGAGATGTATGGCACGACGCCAGGGTTCTACCTGCTCGTGGGGCCAACCTGGAATGGCGAGGTCCCGAAGGGCATCACAAAGGTTTTTCGATCGCCAACCAATACGGGCATGGTGGCGCCTCGCGTCGCGCAAAAGGATACGCCTGAGGACAAACGGACTATCCAGGCCGTGTTGCCCAGGATCATGATGTACCCGCTTTCGGATTATGACGGCCACATAAAAACGCGGGACTGGACGCGGCTTCCTGAAGCGGCCGCAGCGCCGGTGGGCGACGAGGAAATGCAATGGGTATCGCCGGACAGGTTCATTGATGACTTGCCGGCCGTCCTTGCCGACGCGCCACCCATGCCGGGCGAAGAGGCTCGTTACGCCCAGATGCTGGCGGTCGTGGCCGCCGCGAAAAACGACGCTGGCCTGAAGGAGGCTTTCACGAGGGGGGCGAGGAAAGCCGATGAACAACTCGTTAAGCCGCTCTTCCAGTTTCGGAACTATGGTCAGCAACTGCCTCACCACTGGAGCACTGTGTCTAACGAGGCCGCCTTTGGTACGGACTACTTCACACGCACTGCGGTCGCCAAGTCCAACATCCTGGTGAATTCCCCGAATGAGACAAAGTATTTCTACCAGGACCTCGACGCCGACGGGAGCCGGCTTAATAGTGATCACAGGTACATCGTAACGTTTGGCCCGGGCGCCACGCCGCCGGTGAATGGCTTCTGGTCGCTGTCCATCTACAACGAACATCATTTCTTCGTCGCAAATTCGATCAATCGTTTTTCCGTCGGGACCAAGAACACTGACCTCAAATACAACGCCGATGGCTCACTGACCATTTACGTCCAGCGCGACCCGCCGGCGGACGCAAGTCAACGGGCGAATTGGCTACCTGCACCGAACGGAGACTTTTCGCTTTACGTCCGTGCCTACTGGCCCAAGCCAGAGGTAACCAGCGGTTCATGGATACCGCCAGCCGTTCGTCGCGCGAATTAGAAGATGAGCGGCCGACTGCCTTGGCAAATGCCCGGTTTAGCGAACACGAGAGACCAGGAGGCCAGTTCGTGTCCTCCGGTCGAGCGCTTTTTGCAGCAGTCGACCGGGTTGGGCGTTTCCGGAAAGACCAAAGAATGTTTGGCGATGCGTCATTAGTAACAGCTTGCCAGGATAGCCTCGTTAAGCAGTTCGAAGCAGGCAGTTAAATCTACAGGACCCACGATCAATGAAACGCACTGCATGGATTCCGATTGTTGCAACACTGGTTATGTGCCATGCCGCGTTAGCCCAAGACATGCGATGGAGTGAGCTAGCCAACGCACCGTTCCCCGGCGGCTACCCAACAGAAGCGGCTCGAAAAGAACTACTCGACGAGTTCTATTTCCAGCGTGCGGTGCAGGTCTACCTTGGCGCGTTGCCTGCGGTCAACATGCTCGCGATCCGTGACGGGTCCGAGGCAAAATGGGGTTCCGGTTACAACATACTGCCCGTGTGGAAGGAACGGATGGACGCAAGGGCGATCATCCCGACGCCAAACGGGGACGTTGTTTACGCGCAGAGCTACCTGGACCTCAAAAAGGATGGTCCGCTCGTCGTGGTTGCACCGCCTGGGCTGATCGGTATGTTCACCGACTTCTGGCAGCGCGCGCTCACTGATGTGGGAGTCGGCGGCCCCGATAAGGGACAAGGTGGACTGTATCTGCTGCTTCCCCCGGACTATGATGGTCCGGTTCCCGGCGGCTACCATACTTTCCGCTCTCCGACGTACAACGTATTCCTGTTCTGGCGCGCCCTGCTGACCAAAGGGTCTAACGGCCCCGAAACTGCGCAGGCGGTGAAAACGATCGAAGCAACGCTTGTCTATCCTTTGCGCGCAGGGACGCCCAGTGAATGGAAGAAGATGAAATTCCCGGATGCCTCCGGTGTTGCAGTCAACATGATGTATCCGCGGGACGCGACGTTTTACGACATGCTCGCGAGGTTTATCGACTATGAGCCGTCCGCCTCCGCAGACCCTTATTTGCGCGGGATGATGGCGTCAATCGGCATAGTGAAAGGGCAGCCATTCAAGCCCGACGCGCACCTGCGAGCAATACTCGACAAGGCGGCGAGGGTTGCACCCAAAATGGCCGAGGCGGTGAACCTGAGCGATGGCGCAATTCCCCAGCGCAACTACTACGGAGGAAACGTCAAGCGCCAATGGCAAAACGGATACGCGGGTGCTGACGACAAATTCTTCAGCAACAGCTATTTCAATGTGGACGTGCAGTCGACGTTCTTCCTGCTGGCCTATTCGTCGGCGCCATACATGAACGTGAACGTTCCGGGAGTCGGAGCACGGTATCCGACCACTTTCCGGGATGCTGACGGCAACTATCTCGTGGGAGATCAAACATATCGCCTGCACTTACCGGCGAATGTTCCCGCGGCGCTATTCTGGTCTTTGACGCTGTACAGCCCGGTAGACGGGACAATGGTAAATAATGGGCAGCCATTTCCCTCAATCAATTCGATTGGCAACGTCGCACGAAACGAGGATGGGTCATATGATCTTTATTTCGGACCGCGTTTGCCTGATGGCGCTCCGGAATCCAACTGGATTCGCACAAACCCAGGCCAGGGTTACGCTGCGTCGCTTCGGCTCTATGGCGCGTTGATGCCGTTCTACGATCAGACATGGATTCCAGACGACGTGGTAAAGCTCAAGTGACTTGATGCGAGAGGCGAATCGCGTCTCGCTATAGACCGCCGTCAGGTAGTTACCGGAGGTCGGTCGGACCGATTTGACCACGGGCTATCGGCGAATTTGGCGCGGGTGCCGCTTCAGGGTTCCACCATGCATCTGTTGCGATGCGGTTGGTTGGCGTGCCGAACGGGAACAAAGGTTCCTTATGGTGTCCTTAAGCGAATCATGATTCGCGCACGAGGTGACACGACGCAACTGCCTGCTGTAATGCGTTCAACGCGTGCTTCCGCCTGCAGCCTGTAACCGCGAGCGCCGAACCATCACTCATCATCTAGTTGAGACGGCGCATTGTGACGACTTGTCGGCAATGTCGACATAGAGCGCATCGGCAGAGGCGTGCTTCGAGACGCACGCATGCCGCTTTGATGTCGTCGCGCAGACGCAGCAGGGTCGGTGCCAGTTCGCTTATAACGCTGTCTTTCGAGGCCGCCGTGCGGACGCTAAAGTTAAGTATCAACAACCGGTGTCCGGGAATGGCGAGCGGTGTCGCTAGCGCAATGACTTCGGGCTGCCAGCTTGCGACGCAATAGCCGTTTCGGTGCACGTCATCCACCGCCTCGGCGATTTCTCGCGCCAGGCGCTCCCAACCGCTCCGTCCGCGACGCTTGAACGCGTCCATCAGACGAGTGAATTCGGGCTTCAGTTGCGTGGCCAGATACGCCCGGCCGAGCGAAGTCAGTTCCATCGGCACGCGTTGTCCCGAGACGATCGTACGCAATGAGGCCCGCTGGTTATAACGAATGGATTCAAGGTAGACCATCTCTTTTCCCGGTCGGCGCCGGCGATTCCGACATTGATGCGCTTTGCCTGGGCAGTGTCGCGGATTAGCGGTCCTGCCGCATTCAGGACCGCGGATCCGCTGCGCAACGCCTGCGCCAGACTGAGCATCGACAGGCCCAGTCTGTATGCCCTGCGTGCCGCATCGTGCTCGAGATAACCCGCTTCGACGAGCGTTTCGCGTAAGCCGGCTCACCGTCGCCTTCGGCAGGCCGGTGCGTTCCGCGAGTTCTCCATTGCCGAGAAGCGTCGCACCGGGGCCGAACGCGCGCAACAGTTCGAGCCCGCGTTCGAGCGATCGATTCGATGGAGTAGCGTTCGATTCCAGTTGTTGATTCGCGTGGTTCGCCATAGACAGTGGGTTCGCCGTGCTTTACTTGAAAAGATCGATTGCCGATGCCGGATCAGACCGCATGGAAGCGCCGCGGCCCAGTCCTCTAGTCATCTCGCGGCTGGCGCAGCGAGCGGCAATCTGTAGGGGCGACGTTTTATCGACGCAGCAGATGGTACGCCTCCTGCGTGTCTTGTGAATATCCTCTACGCGCACCAGCAGTGCTGAGGGGCCGAACGCTTTGTTCGATAGCGAGGTATCGTCAAGAATCCGCGCGCGTCGACTTCGAAGAGAGCCGACTGCCCGTCGCACCCACCTTGCGCTTTGCCGCCCGCGGCAATTCGCTTCTCCGCAGCTTTGGCCTGACGCTCCACGTTCTTGCGATAAGCAGTATTGATCCCAGGTGATATAGATCATGGCCATCCATGGTTTAGCGGCGAGACATCGGGCTTTGCGAGCCGCGTAGAAGACGTGCGTAGAGCACGGTGCAATGCGTCAGGTGGTAACCGTTAGAATTGCGGCTTTAGCCTGGAATACGCCAATGTCTTTTGCCTCGCTTGGCCTGATCGATCCTTTGCTGCGTAATGTGCAGGACCTCAATTACCAGACACCTACGCCGGTGCAGGCCAAGGCGATTCCCGCTGTGCTCGGTGGCAAGGACGTCATGGCCGCGGCACAGACCGGCACGGGCAAAACGGCGGGTTTTGCGCTGCCGCTGTTGCAACGGCTAGTGCAACACGGCCCGGCAGTGTCCAGCAACCGCGCGCGCGTTCTGGTGCTGGTGCCCACGCGTGAACTGGCCGAACAGGTGCTGCAAAGCTTTATCGAGTACGGCAAAGGTCTCGACTTACGATTTCTGGCCGCCTACGGCGGCGTGAGTATCAACCCGCAGATGATGAAGCTGCGCAAAGGCGTGGATGTGCTCGTTGCCACGCCGGGCCGTTTGCTGGATCTGAATCGCCAGAACGCAGTGCAGTTTGATCAGGTACAAACGCTCGTGCTGGATGAAGCGGACCGCATGCTCGATCTGGGATTTGCGCGCGAACTTAACGCCGTCTTTGCTGCCTTGCCTGCCGAGCGCCAGACCCTGCTGTTCTCCGCCACGTTTACGGACGATATCCGCGCGATGGCGGCGGGAATTCTGCGCGGCCCGGTCAATATCAGCGTCAGCCCGCCCAACGTCACGGCCAGCAGGATCAAGCAGTGGGTGGTGCCGGTGGATAAGAAGAACAAGCCTGACCTCTTCATGCACCTTGTGGCTGAGAACAAGTGGCAGCACGCGCTGGTGTTCGTCAAAACCCGCAACGGCGTGGAATACCTGGCGGCCATGCTGGATGAAGCGGGCTACGCGGTCGACACCATCCACGGCGACAAACCGCAACCCGCGCGCCTGCGTGCGCTGGAGCGCTTCAAGACGCGCGAAGTCCAAATGCTGGTAGCCACCGATGTGGCGGCGCGCGGGCTGGATATCGACGACCTGCCGCTGGTGATCAACGTCGATCTGCCGATCGTGGCGCAAGACTATGTGCACCGTATTGGCCGTACCGGCCGCGCGGGTGCCAGTGGCGTGGCGGTGTCCCTTGTCTGCGCCGATGAAGCGCCGCAACTGGCCGCGATTGAAGCGCTGATCCGGCAAACGTTGCGCCGTGAAGAAGAGCCGGGTTTCGAAGCCGAACACCGCGTGCCGCAAACTAGCGCGACAGGCGAGATTATCAAGAAACCCAAGAAGCCTAAGAAGCCGAAAGTGCCGCAAGCTGCGCCGGGCGCCGCGCAGGTGCTCAGCAAAAAATCGCGCCCGCAAAGTGGCGAAAACAAACGCAAGCCAGCGGCGCAGGGCGCTGTGGCCGCGGGTAAAGGCACAAGCTCCTCCAGCGGTCACTCATTCGGCGTGCCAAAGCCACGCGGCAAATCCGCCAGCAAGCCGGTTGCGGGGTCACGCAAGCCGGCTGCCAGATCCGCGGGTGGCCGCGGCAAACGCTAAGCCTGTTTACACCGCGACGGTATCTGCCACTTCCTTGAAGTCTTCGATCTGGTCGAAGTTCATGTATTGGTAGATATTGTCGCTGCTGGCGGTCAGCACGCCCATGTCGGCCATGTATTCCTCTTTGGTCGGAATCTTGCCCAGACGCGAGCAGATTGCCGCCAGTTCGGCCGAGCCGAGGTACACGTTCGTGTTCTTGCCCAGACGATTCGGGAAGTTACGGGTCGACGTGGACATGACCGTCGCGCCTTCGCGCACCTGTGCCTGGTTGCCCATGCACAGCGAGCAGCCCGGCATTTCGGTGCGCGCACCGGCCGTGCCGAACACGCCGTAGTGGCCTTCTTCGGTCAGTTGCTTCTGATCCATCCTGGTGGGCGGCGCGACCCACAGCTTGACCGGAATGTCGCGCTTGCCTTCCAGCAGCTTCGACGCGGCGCGGAAGTGACCGATATTGGTCATGCACGAGCCGATGAACACTTCGTCGATCTTCGCACCGGCCACGTCGGACAGCGTCTTCACGTCGTCCGGGTCGTTCGGGCAGGCGACGATCGGCTCATGGATATCGGCGAGGTCGATCTCGATCACGGCTGCGTACTCGGCGTCCGCGTCCGGCGACAGCAGTTGCGGATCGGCGAGCCATGCTTCCATTGCCTTGATGCGGCGCTGCAGGCTGCGCGGATCCTGGTAACCCTGCGCGATCATCCACTTCAGCAGCGTGACGTTGCTGTTCAGGTACTCGATGATCGGTTCCTTGTTCAGGTGCACCGTGCAGCCGGCAGCCGAACGCTCGGCCGATGCATCCGACAGCTCGAACGCCTGCTCGACCTTCAGATCGGGCAGACCTTCGATTTCGAGCACGCGGCCCGAGAAAATGTTCTTCTTGCCTTGCTTGGCGACCGTCAGCGTGCCTTGCTTGATCGCGTACAGCGGGATCGCGTTGACAAGGTCACGCAGCGTGACACCCGGCTGCATTTTGCCCTTGAAGCGAACCAGCACGGATTCCGGCATGTCCAGCGGCATCGTGCCGGTGGCGGCGGCGAACGCGACCAGACCCGAACCCGCCGGGAAGCTGATGCCGATCGGGAAGCGCGTGTGCGAGTCGCCGCCGGTGCCGACGGTGTCGGGCAGCAGCATACGGTTCAGCCACGAGTGGATCACGCCGTCGCCGGGACGCAGCGCGATGCCGCCGCGGTTGCTGATGAAGTCCGGCAGAGTGCGGTGCGTCTTCACGTCCACCGACTTCGGATAAGCGGCGGTGTGGCAGAACGACTGCATGACGAGGTCGGCGGAGAAGCCGAGGCACGCCAGGTCTTTCAGTTCGTCACGGGTCATCGGGCCGGTGGTGTCCTGCGAGCCGACCGAGGTCATCTTCGGTTCGCAGTAGGTGCCCGGGCGCACGCCCTGGCCTTCCGGCAGGCCGCACGCACGGCCGACCATCTTCTGCGCGAGCGAGAAGCCCTTGCCGCTATCGGCCGGCTGCTGCGGCAGGCGGAACAGGGTGGACGGCGCCAGGCCGAGCGCTTCGCGCGCCTTGGCGGTCAGGCCACGGCCGATGATGAGAGGAATGCGGCCACCCGCGCGCACTTCGTCGAACAGCACGTCGGACTTGACCTGGAATTCGGCGATTACCGCGCCGTTCTTCAGTGCCTTGCCTTCGTAGGGACGCAGTTCGACCACGTCGCCCATTTCCATTTGCGACACGTCGAGTTCGATCGGCAGCGCGCCCGCGTCTTCCATGGTGTTGTAGAAGATCGGGGCGATCTTGCCGCCGAGGCATACGCCGCCGAAGCGCTTGTTCGGGATGAAGGGGATGTCTTCGCCCGTGAACCACAGCACCGAGTTGGTGGCCGACTTGCGCGAGGAGCCGGTGCCGACCACGTCGCCGACGTAGGCGACCAGATGGCCTTTCTCTTTCAGCGTCTGGATGAACTTGATCGGGCCGCGCTTGCCGTCTTCTTCCGGCGTGATGCCGGGCCGCGCATTTTTCAGCATTGCCAGCGCGTGCAACGGGATGTCCGGGCGGGTGGTGGCGTCCGGCGCCGGCGAGAGGTCGTCCGTGTTGGTTTCGCCCGTCACCTTGAAGACAGTGATGGTCAGGCTCTGCGGCACTTCCGGACGGCTCGTGAACCATTCGGCGTCGGCCCAGCTTTGCATCACGGCCTTCGCGTTGGCGTTGCCCTGGTCGGCCAGTTCCTTGACGTCGTGGAACGCGTCGAACATCAGCAGGGTTTTCTTCAGCGCGTCCGCGGCAACGGTGCCGACTTCCGCGTCCGACAGCAGTTCGATCAGCGGCTGGATGTTGTAGCCACCCAGCATGGTGCCGAGCAGTTCCGTGGCGCGAGCGCGCGAGATCAGCGCGCAGGCGGTCTCACCCTTGGCGACGGCAGCGAGGAAGCCGGCCTTCACGCGGGCGGCTTCATCGACGCCGGCGGGCACGCGGTTGGTGATCAGCTCGAGCAGGGTTTGCTCTTCGCCTGCGGGCGGGTTGGTGAGGAGCTCAACCAGTTCGGCGGTCTGCTGGGCGGTCAGCGGCAGGGGCGGAATGCCGAGCGTGGCGCGTGCGGCTGCGTGAGCGCGAAAGTTTTCAAGCATGAAAGAACCTGCTGATGTTGGCGTTTCAGGGGATCGCTTCCGGCCCGCCATGGCTGTGCCGGATAGCGTTTGGGTGCAATTTTAAAGGGATGGGCGCTTGAGGTCAATTGTCTTATATCTTATATAAGAGTGGCGATTGAAGAAGGGGGTTTAGAGGCCGAGAGACGCGGGCTCAACGGTGGCGGTCCTTGAAACCCGGATGAACACTGCGCATGGGCGGCTCGTGAGCCGCCCCGCCGTGCCGCGCAAGTGGCCGGGATCGCATCCCTCGAATCCGACCCGATCAGCGGAACCCGCCACGCATTTGCCCTCGCCGAAGCACTGGACGATCTCCATGCGCTGCGCGAGGCTGATTAGCTTTACCATGCATTTGCCGTCCGACATTTTTCGCGGCCTGCTGTCCGTCAGCACGCGGCCCGCGCGTCATTGTGATGGCGGCCCGATGCAGTTCACCCGCCTCAACCCATGACGGAGGCTCCTATGCAATACCTGTTGATGATCTATTCGGAAGAAAACGGCTGGAACCAGATGAGCGACAGCGAGCGGCAGCAAGGCGTCGCCGCATATCACGCGTACACCGAATCGTTGAAAAAAGCGGACGTTCTGGTCGGCGCCAACCGGCTGCAGCACACGAACACGGCGACCACGGTGCGGCTCGTCGACGGTAAGCCGCAGGTGCTTGACGGACCGTTCTCCGATTCGAAAGAGCAGTTGGCCGGCTACTACCTGATCGATGTGCCCAACCTGGACGCGGCGATCGCGTGGGCGTCGCGTTGCCCCGGCGCGGCGCACGGCCTCATGGAGGTGCGCCCGGTCTGGACGGCTCCGTACGATGCGCCTTCTGTTGCATGAGCCGGGATGGCTGCGGCCGTGAGCGCTGACGGCGCGGCGCGTGCGATCGCCGAGGCGGTCGCGCGTCGCAGTTACGGCAAGCTCGTCGCGCTGCTGGCAATGCGCACGCGCGACGTTGCCGCGGCCGAGGACGCGCTGGCCGACGCGTTTGCGGCCGCGCTCGCCGACTGGCCGGAGCGCGGCTGCCCCGCGAATCCCGAAGCGTGGCTGATGACGGTCGCGCGACGCCGGGCAATCGACGGCGCGCGGCATCGCCGCGTCGGCGACGAAGTGACGAACCAGCTCACAATCCTCGCCGACGAGATCGACGAGCGTGAAGCAGCCGCGTTGCCCGACCGGCGGCTTGCGCTGCTGTTCGCATGCACGCACCCTGCGCTCGAAGCCGCAATTCGCACGCCGCTAATGCTGCAAGTCGTGCTGGGGCTCGAAGCGAAGACGATTGCTTCCGCGTTCCTGATGTCGCCGGCCGCGATGAGCAAGCGCCTCGTGCGGGCGAAGAACAAGATCCGCGCGGCGGGCATTCCGTTCAGCGTGCCCGAGCGCGAGGAGTTGCCTGGCCGGCTTGCGGCGGTGCTGGAAGCGGTCTATGCGGCGTATGCGGAAGGGTGGACCGACCCGCTCGGTCGCGATACAGAGAGGCGCGATCTCACCGGCGAGGCATTGTTCCTTGCACACCTGCTCGTCGAACTGCTGCCCGAGGAGCCGGAGACGCTGGGTCTGCTCGCGCTCATGCTGTATGCGCAGGCGCGTTGCGACGCGCGACGCAATGCGGCCGGCGACTATGTGCCGCTGTCGGCTCAGGATCCGGCGACATGGAATGCGCCCATGATCGACGCAGCCGACGCACTGTTACTGCGCGCGAGCGCATTCAACGCAATCGGACGCTTTCAGCTGGAAGCCGCGCTGCAGTCGGCGCACGTGCACCGCTGCCGCACGCATCGCTCGAACTGGGACGAGATCGTGCAGCTCTACGATGCGCTGTTCGCGATTGCAGCGTCCCCGGTGGTTGCGGTGAACCGCGCGCTCGCGCTGGCGGAACGCGACGGCCCGCTGGCGGCGCTCGACGCGCTCGAGCCGTATGCAGACGATCCGCGCCTGGCCGACTACCAGCCGTACTGGGCCGCGCGCGCCGATCTGCTCACGCGTGCCGGCGCGACGGCTGAAGCGCTCGGCGCGTACGATCTCGCGATCGGACTCGAGCGCGATCCGTCCGTGCGCCGATTTCTGCAGAGCAAGCGCGCTGAGGTGTCATCGGCGGGAAGTTAGAAAAATCGCCCCGGCTTCTCGCTCAACGCTGCTGCTGCACGGCCAATAGCGGATTGACGACCTTCGGCGCCGCTGCCTTCTGATGCAGATCCTTGATGAACGCTTCGCTCAGCGCAATGACTTTTGCCGACGCTCGCGGATCGAAGAGCGCGTGATCGAGCTCATCGAGAACGACCGCCTTGACATGCGAAAAGCGCGACAGCTTCTTCCCGCGCTTACCGAAATGCGCATTGAGCTGATCCATTCCTTCGTCGCTTGAACCGTAGACGAAGAGAGTCCGCACACCTTTGCGTTCGAGCGTGTGAACGACGCCGTGCGGGTGCGTCAGCGTATCGGCTTCGGCCGCGCCGGTACGGTGGCCGGCTGCGTCCAGCCGATGCGAATGCAGACGCGCGAGCAGAGTCGCAGCGACGGCCTGCGCGATGGGCCGGAACTTGCGCTTTCCGCTCAGGACGAGCCACCATTTGGACGGCTTGAATATCGCGGGCCCGACACGCTTCAGCGAGTTACGCTGCAACTCCTCCAGTTCAGCCATCGACATGTGCGGGGGTATGTAAAAACGCACGATATTGACCGCGATGACGGCCGTGAGAGCCGGCTCCACGAGCGCCGCGCGCAAGGCGCTGTAGGCGCCCGAGCAGATCCCGAACGAGATGACCGTTTGATAGCCCTTGCGCTTGAGCCAGGCGGCGGCCGTCGCGACATCCTCGATAGTCGTGGATGCGTGGATCTTCGGCACCAGATCGAGTGGACCTTGTGGCGTACGTGGAGGACTGTCGCCGATGCCGCGCGCGTCGATGCGCATGGATGGAATGCCGCGCCGGGCCATTTCCCGCGCGATTCGAACCGAAAGCCGGCTGTCGCCATGATGCACGCTGCCGGCAGTATTGGTGATCAGCATGACGGGCCCGTACGCGATCCTGCCGCGCGGTTCGCACAGCATGCCGAACAGGCCGTTGGCGCCGAAGATGACCGGGCGCTCGCGGGCTTCGGGCGTTTCGATGATCGCTTCGTCGTCGAGGGATACGCTCGGCCGTGCGCCTCTGTTCACCTGGTTGTGGAAGCGCGTTCCCGGGGCGCCGTCCACGATCCATTTGACGACCTCGTCGAACGCGCGAGCCGGCACAGTCGACGACTTCGTCTCATCCATATATTCGAGGTAGCCTTCCAGCACGCCTGTTTCGACCGCGACGCCGCGGCCGCGCAGCGTCGAACACAGCGTGGCGCTGGCGCGGGCGCGCGCATCGAGCACGAGCGCGCGCGTGAGAACCGCAGAGTGCATGTCCATCGCCTTCGACAGATCGAGCGCGTCCAGTTCACTGCAAAGTCTGTCGCTGTAAACCTGTCCCAGCACGTTGAACGGCTTGTCGCGCTGCGTTGCGCGCAAGGACGGGGCGAGATTGTCGAGCCAGACCTTGCGCAGCGCCGCCAGTTCGCGCAGATAGGTGCGCCCGCGTGTGACGGGCGCGAGCAGCACGAGCGAGTCAGCCGCACATGCACGCGACGCCAGCGCAGCGAGGGTCGCGCCGAGACGCAAGCCGCAGAGCGTCACGCTGGTCACGCCGGTTTGTTCCTTCAGGCGCTTGACGGCCGCGACGATATCGGACACGAAGGCTTCAAGGTGATGGGCATTGCCGTCGACGCCCGCGGAGTCTCCCGTCGCCAGATAGTCGAAGCGCAGTGTGGGAATAGCGTACGCGGACAGTTCTTCGGCGAGATATCGGATGCCCTTGTGGCACCACGGCTCCTCATGGCCGAACGGGCTGCAGAGCACCACGCCATGCGTGCCTTCTCCAGCATGAAGCCATCCAAAGCGTCCACCGAATGCGATCGGTTTCATGGCTAGCCTCGATCGGTCTGGTTGTTGTCGCCGACTGGGGCCGGGTTGCAAAAAGCGGGCGTTGCAAGGTCTTTTGCAACTGCACCGCGCAATGTTCTTGTCTCGTAGTGCATCAGTGTGAGCCTCTTTTTGTTTTGAGCGTTTTGGTCGATTGGATCGCTCTTTAGAGGCCGCTTCGGTGCGCTAAACAACATTGCACGAGGCAGAGAATGAATTTGATCTGAACAACGTTTGCCCTTTAACAAACGTTCACTGGTTGCGCATATTTTTTTTAAAAAAAGTCGATTAAGGATTTACCCGTAGCTGTTGTGTTTCAAGGTAATTTAACGCGCACTGTGCGAATTCGCACATAGCGCTGGCGATCGCCCCACTAATTTATTCTCGGGGAAAATCGTCCTCCGGACAAAGCCGGCGCATAAACCGGAATGAGATTGTTCGGCAGTACTCGTCCGACAAAATTAAAATACGCTAAATGCGTTGTTTTGATACGGGACACCGATAAATCGATTTATCGGACGAGTAGGCGAGCGACGTTCAAACACGCTGCGCGCGCAGGTGTCCGACGCGCGCTGGAAACCGCCAATGCAGCTCGATTCGGCCTCCGCGTCGTGCGCTGGTGCGTGAAAGCACGCATAATGCGAATTCTCCGGATTTAATTCCTTTCTAATAAATTACTCATATATTTATTTATATTTAATCAGACAATAAAAATGTGTCGTTCTTGATACGTTTTTATCGTCATACGTTTAGAAAAATTTACCATTCAGCAGACAAAAGTATCGGTACGGAAGTCATTGAAAAGATGGAGGTTCAGGGAATTTGTTCCGGATCTTCTAAAAAGTATGATGATATGATGTACATATTGTAACAAGTGTGACGTAGGACTGACTTTGTTAATCTGATACGATTATTAAGAGATGGTAATAATTTACCTTCTAGCTATTACTGTGCATCTCATCGGCCGCTTTGGCGCCATCGAAATGCAAGTCTGGCGAACCCTTCCGGAAGACCTGCTTTACCAATCCTGAAGTTCTCTTTGCTTTAAGCGGAGATCTCTTCGGGTATTCGCTTGCGCCCGCGCGTATTCGCATGCCGATTACGCGGGGTAACTCGTACTTAAGCGTACGGGCTTTGCGCCCGTTATCTCGCTTAATTTCCCTATTAACGCCTGTATGGTTGCGGTCGTTCGCCTGGGCTTTGGCTTTTGATCGCGCCGGCATAGTTGGAAAGACTTGAATGATTAAGAATACACCAGCGGCAAGCCTCCCCGTTTCTAATACTGAACTCACGGTCCGTCGTAAATTTCTGACGTCGTTGTTGGCCGGCGGCGGCGCGTTCGTGCTCGCCGCATGCGGCGGTGGTGGCGATGCCGCCAGTCCCGACGCGGTCGCGGACCGATACCGACGCGGCGGCGGCGCATCGAACCCGAGCGGCGCCAGTTCGTCGAGCGGCGCGAGCGCGCCGGCAACGGCAAGCTCGCCGGCGGCGGCAAGCTCCCCGGCTGGCGCGAGCTCGCCGACAAGCACCCAAGGCGTTCTTCTCGACACGTCGTTCGGCGTAAAAGGCGATGGGACCACCAACGATCGCGTCGCACTCCAGCGCGCAATCGACGGCTCCATTGGACAGATTTTGCTGATTACCGGCAAGAGCCGGATCGATGTGGCCGGCCTCGACCTGCGCACCAATAGCCACGTGCGGTTTGCAAGCGGCGCTTCGATCAAACTGCTGGCGCATAATACCGATACGTATGAAATCCTGCGCTTGGCGGACGTGGATAATGTCACGCTTGAAAGCCCGTATCTCGACGGCAGCAAGGAATTGAATTCGGCGAAGTCGGGCGAATGGGGAATGGGGATCTCGATTAACGGCGCGACGAATTGCACCATTACGTCTCCGACCACGATCAATTGCTGGGGCGACGGCATTTATATCAACAACAGCGATAAAAAGAGCAACGGCTACAGCACGAACATCACGGTCAATTCGCACCACGCGACCGGATGCCGACGCCAGGGCGTATCGATTATCAGCGGCAGCGGCATCACGTTTAATAGTCCGCTTTGGGAAAATATCGGCGGAACGGCTCCCGGCGCCGGTCTCGATATCGAACCGAATGACAATAGCGCCGTGTTTCAAAACATTCGCATCGTCAGCCCGACGACGAATAACTGCGCCGGCGGCGGGATTAACGTTTATTTTGGCTTCTTCCCGGGTCCGGTCAACAAGACGGTCAGCATCAGCATTACCGGCCATACGGATACGGGCAGTCCCGGCGGTTCATTCAACGTTCAGGGCCTGCAATTGAATGGCTACGTCGTGAATGGATCGATTACCAGCGCCAACCCGGTCTGGAAGAAAACCGGCCTGAGCCTGGAAGACTGGGACAAGGGTGGCCCGACGGTAACGGTTAGCAACGCGCGCATCGGCTGATGCAAGCGTTCGGCCGGTGGTGCGATGCCGCAATGGATCGCGCCCCGGCTGCCTGACTAGCAGGTTGGGCCGGCCTCGGTGCCGGCCCAAGAGGTGTTTCAGGCTGCTGCGAAACCAGTTCGTGGTAACGCGAACTGTGCAAGACCGAGACTCTCCATCAACTGGACTTGAATCGGCGCTGCTTGTCTCGGCCGGGTGACCTTCCCTTTCTTCGGGCTATGTGGCGCGCCGAAGTTTCTTGACTCGTCGAGGAAGAGATGAAGTTAAGGAAGAATCGCGAAGCGATACGAATCATCCAAAGCTCCTGATTCGACATCTCCCGGAATAGGTTTAAGCGACTGCGGCCGAACGTGAATCAGCATGTCCGACACGAGTAAGCTGAAACGTGCGACGCAATTCAAATCCCAGACGCTCATACAACCCGATCGCGGAGGTGTTGTTGCTGAACACGTGAAGAAACGGCGTGTCCCCCCGTTGCTCGATCTCTCTTCGCAAGACTTTGATGAGCCGCCCCGCAAGGCCACGTCCCCGATAGTCTTCATCTACGCAAACAGCGCTGATCTCAACGTATCCGTCAACGCGCATCCGTTCGCCGGCCATTGCGATAAGACGCCCCTGCTCGCGAATTCCAATGTAGTTGCCCATTTCGCCCGTTCGCTTGCCGAAAGGACCGGGTTTGGTCTTCTGGGCGAGCTCAAGCATATCTTTCCCGTCCGCGTCACCCAAGCGAATTACGTCGTGGTCGTCCACGCTCGCTGCTGTGCGATGCCGCGCGATCATTTGATGGATCACGCCCGCGTGCGTGATCTGAAGCCCGTCTAGCGGACCGATCGATTCGTCGGATCGCAGCACGGCGGCCTGCTCGTGAGGCAGCAAAAGCTGAAGCAGCGCCTGATATGCCGCGGGCGTTTCGGATGCCACGGCAGCGAAGGGCGCCACATCGAGGTGGTATCGGCGGGCAAGGGCATCGCCATATCCGAGGTGCGCCTGCTTCGTGGTGAGGGCCGCCCAGATCGGACGGTCGAGGTCAGCGTCTATCGAACCGCTCATGCTTTCTCCCTTTGCAAGCGCGACTGTGTGCAGGCGGCTTGACTGAATGATCCGCCAGCGCGTCACGCTGACCGTATTGCTGTGCAGTCTAGACGCCCGACAGGCGCGAGGCTATAGTCGCAAATGACATTAATGGAGCTATTTGCGACATGAAAGTGGTCATCTTCGCACTGGACGGCCTGTTCGACACCGGGCTCACGGTCCTGCTGGATACCTTTGCGACTGCCAACGAGCTCGCCGTGGCCCAAGGCTTCGCCGCACCGCCTTTCGATGTCAGAGTCGTCGGCGTGCGCAAACGCATTCGGACCGCGCATGGCTTGTCGACCGCGGTCGAACCCGCAAGCACCGTTAGCCGTCCCGATTGGGTGGTGGTGCCTGCGCCGAATGTCAGACAGCCTGAGCGCCTGATCGAGGCGCTGAGCCGTCCGGACGTGCGCGATACGATGGCGTACCTTCGCAGCTGGCATGCCGACGGCGTCGGCGTCGCGGCTGCCTGTATCGGGACTTTCCTGCTGGCCGAAGCCGGGCTTCTGGATAACCGCGAGGCGACAACCACGTGGTCGCTCGCGCCTTTCTTCCGCCGACGCTATCCGGCTGTCAATCTGGACGATTCGCGCATGGTCGTCGCCTCACAACGCGTGGTGACGGCGGGTTCCGCGATGGGTCATCTCGACCTTGCGCTCTGGCTGCTGCGTCAGGCAAGCCCCGAACTGGCGACGCTGGTTGCGCGCTTCATGCTCATAGACAAGCGCTCGTCCCAGTCCGAATACATCATTCCGGATCACCTCGCTCACGCCGATCCGCTGGTCGCGCGGTTCGAGCGATGGGCTCGCGACAATCTTTCGGCAGGGTTTTCGCTTCAGGCGGCAGCGGCAGCGTTGTCGGTCGGACCTCGCACTTTGCAGCGCCGTACCGAGGCCGTGCTCGGCAAGTCGCCACTGGCCTTCTTTCAGGATTTGCGAATCGAGCGGGCTCAGAACCTCGTCTCAATCGGCTACGACCTCGAGAGAATTGCGAGCGAGGTGGGTTACGCCGACTCGGCGACGTTGCGGACTTTGCTGCGCCGAAGGCTCGGCCGCGGGGTGCGGGAACTTCGCGCCGAAATGCGCTAGCGTTTCGACGACGGTTCGCCGAACCATCGCGACTTGAACAGAATAGCCGTGGTCAACCGGTTTCGTTTCGGTATAGTTGCCAACGCACTCTCAACGCGAACGAAGTCACATCGCCACTCTCTTCGGATGGAGTGCGCCGTCACTTGCTTAAAGCAAAGATTTCCCTTGGGCCAGAATCTTGTCGCAGACCTGTTTCGTGATCTGCTCCTTCAGACCGCCGCCACTCAGGTCCACCTGCTTGCCGTCGCCACTGTTCAGGATGCCTTTGGCGCCGTCGGTGTACCCGCTGTCGCTCGACGATGAGCCGCCCGGCAGCTTGCTCATGAGCCCATCTTTGATCGACGACGCGCTGCCACCGAGATAGTTGTTCTTGATACAAAATTCAAGCACGCCTGCGACATTGCCCGTGCTGCCGGACGTTAGCGACTGCAACGACAACCCGCTGCCTAAACCGCCCAGGCTGTCGAGTCCGCCAGCGGCGGCGCCGTTTCCACTCTGATTGAGAAGGTTGCCGAGTTGGGCGTGGGCGGTTGGGAAATAGAGCAATGTAGCGACCAGGAGCCCGTTGGCCCAGGTGCGACGGTTGCATGCGATCATGGAAGCCCTCTTGCCGTGGAGTGAAGGTAGTCTTCACTATAGTGCCTTACGGACTTAAACAAAGGACGGGGTCATCGACGAATTGAACAGGCCCCGCGCGCTGCATGTGCCAACGCCAGCGCCAATTTCGCCCCGACCTCGGCATTGTGTTTAATGAGCGCAATGTTTGTCGTCAGGCTGCGTCCACTCGTCAATGCCTTGATGCGAGCCAGCAGGAAGGGCGTCACGGCCTTACCGGTGATGCCTTTCTCCGTGGCCTCGGCGAGCGCCTGCTGGGTCAGCGCGTCGATCTCCTCGGACTTCATCGCTGCCGCTTCCGGCACTGGCGTGCTCAACACCACGCCGCCCACGAGACCCAGGTCCCACTTGGTGCGGATGAAGCGTGCCTGCTGCGCCGCATCGTCCAGCCTGAAGTCCGCGCGAAAACCGCTGTCGCGCATGTAAAACGCGGCGAAATTGTCTTGCTCGCAACTGAGCACCGGCACGCCGTGCGTTTCCAGGTATTCCAACGTGAGTCCGATGTCGAGAATGGACTTCGCGCCCGCGCAGACCACCGCCACCGAAGTCTTCGCCAGTTCCTGCAGGTCGGCCGAAATGTCGAAGCTTTCCGGCGCGCCCCGGTGCACGCCGCCAATGCCTCCGGTCACGAAGACCTCGATGCCGGCCAAGGCGGCGCATATCATCGTGCCGGCTACCGTGGTGGCGCCAAGGCCGCCGCCGGCCAGCACGGCCGGCAGATCGCGGCGGCTGACCTTGTGTACCTGGTCCGAGCGCCCGAGCAGTTCCAGTTCGTCGTTCGAAAGGCCGATGCGGATTCGCCCGTCGATCAACGCGATAGTCGCGGGCTCGGCACCCAGCCCGCGGATCACGGCCTCCACTTCGCGCGCAGTGCGAACGTTCTCCGGATAGGGCATACCGTGAGCGATGATGGTCGATTCCAGCGCGACGAGCGGGCGGCCGGCAGCCTGTGCAGCGGCCACAGGTCCGCTGAAACTCAACCACGAGTGAGCAAGGTTCGTCATCGTCACGATCTTCCCGGCGGTATATTTCGTTTAAGTATGCAGCAAGAGGCGGCTGCAAGGTTCACTCGTTGCAGCGCGATGGCGCTTATCATTAGAGAAGTGTCTGGCCGCCCTTGCTGGAAGCGTTTGTTGAAGCACGGCGGTGCGCCGTGCAACGGTACTCCTGATGAAAAAGGACAGACGCTTGATGTACTGAACGTGTTGGATGGTCGATGTCGGGTCCCGGAGGTGCCATGTCACCGCTACACGCAACCAATCTGCTCCAGTCGAACGAAGGTGCCCGTCTTCATGGCCCCGAACTCGACCGCTGGCGCCGCTGGGGGCCTTATCTGAGCGAGCGGCAATGGGGCACTGTTCGCGAAGACTATAGCGAACACGGCACCGCATGGGACTACTTTCCGCACGATCATGCGCGCAGCCGCATGTACCGCTGGGGCGAGGACGGCATTGCCGGATTCGGCAACGACCCACTCGACTGGTGCGTATCGCTCGCGCTCTGGAACGGGCACGATCCGATCATCAAGGAACGGCTCTTTGGGTTGGCGAATGAGGCGGGCAATCACGGCGAGGACGTGAAGGAGCTTTACTTCTATCTCGACGGCACGCCGACGCATTCGTACATGAAGATGCTGTACAAGTATCCTCATGACGCGTACCCGTACCAGGACCTTATCGATGAAAATGTGCGGCGCGGCGCGGACCAGCCCGAATATGAAATCCTCGATACGGGCGTGTTCGACGACAACCGCTACTTCGACGTTTGCGTCGAGTATGCGAAGCACACACCTGACGATATCGTGATGCGGGTGACCGTCGAAAACCGCGCGGATCAGCGCGCGGCGCTTCATCTACTGCCGCAATTCTGGGCGCGCAACAGATGGGCCTGGTCGGGTAAGCCCGGCAAGCCGTCGCTTACGCTGGAGTCGAATAGCGAGGATGGCGCGTGTGTCGTCGCGCGCCACCCCGCACTCGCAACGATGATCGTGACGGCGTCTGCGCAACAGCCGATCGAGTGGCTCTTCTGCGAAAACGAAACGAATGTGCGCCGGATTTTCGGCGTCGATGGAGCAGGGCCGTTCAAGGACGGCTTCAATGACTACCTCGTTGACGGCGACGAGCAGGCAATCCGGCGCGACAAGGGCACTCGTGCCGCCGCGCATGTGGCCCTGCAGTTTGCGCCACATGAGTGCTCGGTGCTGTACCTGCGCTGGCGTCCCGAAGCGGCTGCGGATACCGCACGTCTCGACATGCCAGCGCTTTTCACGCGCCGGCAAGAGGAAGCCGACGAATTCTACGCGGCGCTTCAGCACGACATCGCCGACGCCGATGCGCGGCTCGTGCAGCGCCAGGCACTCGCCGGCATGCTGTGGTCGAAGCAGTACTACCAGTTCGACGTAACGCGCTGGCACGACGGCGACCCTGGCCAACCGGCCCCACCGAGAGCTCGCAGGAACGGCCGCAATGCGGACTGGCGGCACATGTGCAATGGCGACATCGTATCGATGCCCGACAAGTGGGAGTACCCGTGGTACGCGTCGTGGGATCTCGCTTTTCATGCGGTCGCGTTCGCCATGATCGATCCTGACTTCGCGAAGAAGCAATTGCTGCTGCTCGTGAAGGAACGATATATGCATCCGAACGGACAATTGCCCGCCTACGAGTGGGCGTTCGGCGACGCCAACCCACCGGTGCATGCGTGGGCCACATGGCGCGTGTATGAACTCGACCGCGAGGTGACGGGCGTCGGCGATCACGCGTTTCTTGAAGTCATGTTCCACAAGCTCCTGCTCAATTTCTCGTGGTGGGTCAACCGCAAGGACGCCGATGATCACAACATCTTTCAGGGCGGCTTTCTTGGGCTCGACAACGTGGGCATCTTCGACCGGTCTTCGCCGCTGCCCACCGGCGGCCGCATCGATCAGGCGGATGGCACCGCATGGATGGCCTCGTACGCACTCGACCTGATGCAGATCGGCCTCGAACTCGCAATGACGAACAGCGCGTACGTTGAAATCGCGGTGAAGTTCTTCGAGCACTTTCTGTATATCGCGGAAGCGGTCAGTTGCAGCGAAGGGTGCAAAACGGGGCTATGGGACGGACAGGACGAATTCTTCTACGACGTACTTCACCTTCCGAACGGAACCCGTGTGCCGATGCGCATTCGTTCGATTGTCGGACTGATTCCGATGTTCGCCGTTCACGTGTTAGAGGATCGCGTGTACGGCCATCTGCCGGGATTGCGCGAACGGCTAGCCTGGTTTCTCGATCATCGACCAAATCTGGCTAAGCTGGTGTCGCGCTGGACCGAACCCGGTAAGGGCAATACCACGCTGCTGTCGTTGTTGCGTGGACACCGGATGACGACACTGCTGCGCCGCGCGCTCGACGAAAACGAATTTCTCTCCGAGCACGGCGTGCGAGCGCTGTCGCTCGTGCATCGCGATGCACCTTATGTCTTCGACCATGACGGCGTCAATGTCTGCATTCAATATCAGCCGGCCGAATCGGACTCGCGCGTTTTCGGCGGCAATTCGAACTGGCGCGGGCCGGTCTGGATTCCTGTCAACTACCTGCTGATCGAATCGCTATATGAGTTCCATCGTTACTACGGCGATGAATTCCGCATCGACTATCCGACAGGATCGGGCAAGCGTTGTTCGCTGAGCGAGATTGCCGACGACCTTGCGCGGCGCGTCACCACGCTCTTTCTTAAAGATGCACGAGGTGTGCGGCCCGTGATGGCTGCTTATCCGATGCTGCAGGCCGACCCGCGTTCGCAGGATCTCATCCTGTTTCATGAGTACTTTCACGGTGACAACGGACGCGGCGTCGGCGCTTCGCACCAGACCGGCTGGAGCGGGCTCGTCGCGCTGCTGCTTCAGCCGCGCATGATGAAGCTGTCGCATGTAGCGGCCGATGTTGCGTCGGCGGATGCAGCGGTGGGAGAAGAGGCTGCGTCGGCTCCAGCGCGGTAACTATTCGTAGCCGAGCTTGTGACTCAGAATGGGCGCGAAAAAGAGTGCAATCGCTGAGCCCGCCGCCTTACCTTCGAGTTCCGCGGCCGCAGCCGCGGCACGCATTCCATACGAGTGCATGAGAAGATCAAATAACTGGGGTACGCAGTAAAGTACTGCAATCGCAATGCAATAAGATTGCACGGCGGATATGCGCCAACCCTTCTCGACGGCGACAGCGGCGCAGACAATGCGCAGAATGGCGAACAATACGAGCGCACCCACGGCTGCCTGTTCTCGGACCAGATACTCTGGAATAAACTCGCCCATAACTTCCTGTGCGCCCGCTACGTTAAACCGCCTTAAATGAAAACCGTCCGTTCGAACTTTGCGGTCGAATGGTCGATTGCCTTCGGACAATCGCTCTTCGACGTCGAGAGACGGCGCGACAGGTTTTGATATTACCGATGCCGCGCTAGCGGCACGAAAGCGCGGCTGAATGAACCATAGTCTTGGCCGATATCGTCAAGATTCACCGGCCGCCGGACGAATGCCCATTCCTTCGGTCGCAAAACCTACGGAGGTGTTGGACGTATCCGCGGCAGATCAGTCTGTCAGCCTGCGGTCACTGGCGAGCGCGCAAGCAGATATTCTTCGAAATCGGCGGCCACTTCCGGGTGACGCAAGGCGAACTCGACGGTTGCCTTCAGATAACCCAGCTTGCTGCCGCAGTCGAAACGCGTGCCGTGATACTTGTACGCCAGCACCTGTTCGTCGGCGAGCAGCGACTGAATCGCGTCGGTGAGTTGCAATTCGCCGCCCGCGCCCGGCTTCAACGCACGCAGATGGTCGAAGATGCGCGGCTTCAGCACATAACGGCCGACCACGCCGAGATTCGACGGCGCCACGCTCGGCTCCGGCTTTTCGACGATGCCCGACATCTTGATGATCGAGTCTTCCCACTTCTTGCCGTCGACGATACCGTACGACTTCGTCTCCTGAGCCGGGATCTCTTCGACGCCGATCACCGAGCTGTGATAGTGGTCGAACACCTCGATCATCTGCGTCATGACGGGCGGCGTGCCGTACAGCAAGTCGTCCGCGAGAATGACGGCGAACGGGTTGTGGCCCACCAGCTTTTCGGCGCACATCACCGCGTGGCCCAGGCCCAGCGCTTCCGGCTGACGCACGTAGAAACAGTCCACATGGCTCGGCTTGATGCTGCGCACGAGTTCCAGCAGCTTGTCCTTGCCGCGCGCCTCGAGTTCGGCCTCGATTTCATATGACTTATCGAAGTGGTCCTCGATCGCGCGCTTGCTGCGGCCCGTGACGAAGATCATTTCGGTGATGCCGGCCGCCATTGCCTCTTCGACCGCGTACTGGATCAGCGGCTTGTCGACAATCGGAAGCATCTCTTTCGGGCTCGCCTTCGTGGCGGGAAGGAACCGGGTGCCGAGACCCGCCACCGGAAATATGGCCTTGGTAACTTTGAGCATGAGTTGTCCGGGGTGTTCGCGATATAGACGTTAGAGAGTAGCCGGCCTTCCAAGACGGGCCAAAGCGGAGCTGACCAGGCAGTGTTTGCGTAGCGTCGGATAGATCGACTCGGGTGGTCGAGCGTAACCATAGGGGCGAAAACCGGCTATGGATGCGAGGTGGCGGAAGAGGCGCCACTTTTGGCTAAAGCGGATACGTGAAGGCCTGGCGGGGAATACCACGGCGCAGGGCGTATAGCGCGTGGATCCATGGCATCGATGACAGCGGCGAGGCTCTGTTGCGATCCAGTCCGCGCATAACGATGCTAGAAATAATCTCTTCGCGGAAAGTTCGGGAGAAACGGGCGGCCAACGGAATTGCGACGTGCTTTACCGGAGGAACTTAGCCGAGACGTTCGCTCAAGATTGCTCCGCGGGAGCCGGTGCCCTGCCCAAGCGGTAATCGGTGGGTGTCGTCGCAAGATACTTCCTGAACAACTTGGCCAGCTGACCGCCGCTGCCAATGCCACAACGTCGCGCAATCTTATCGACAGGCAAGCGCGACTCCACGAGCATCCGGCAACTCATGTTAAGACGAGCGCGAAGCAGATAGTCGGAGGGGGTCATCCCGATCTCGCTCTTGAAGCGGCGCAGGAAGTTGCGCTCGCTCATCGCGGCCACCTTCGCGGCCGCGTCGATAGAAACGGGCCGGTCGACGTTTGCCTCCAACCAGCGCGCCGATGTCATGATCTTTTCACTGACTTTCGGCGCTCCGCTGCGGCAAATGGACGTGTCCCAAGGCACATCCTGCTGAGGCGCAACCGATTCAGCGACATGACGCGCCACTTCCAGTCCCATATCCTCTTCCACGATACGCAGTGCTGTGGCGACCTCGGTTGGAGCTTCGCTCAGTGCCCGTGCTTGATAGTAGTCGCCCGTTTCATCCTCGCCATATAAGAGGGCACAGTAGCGGCTGGGAAGCTTTGCTGCTTCCAATAACAGCCTGCCCTCGGCGATCGGATGAACGATCTCGCTGAACGGATGCCTGCGGCGCAGCCAATTGCTAAGGCGTTCGTCGCGGCACGCATGCGGTACGCCCGCGCCGCCTGCAATAAACAGCAGATGTCTGTCATTCCTCACCTGATGCGAGTCGACACTTTCAGTCCAGACGAATACCGAAGACGAGCTTGCGATACGGCCGCCTGCTGCCGACAGCAAAGAAACGTCGTAACGCGCGCGATGTAATTGCTGTGATGCGCTGAACGCATTCGCTTTCTGGAAAATCTCGATGATTGCCGCGACTTTTGGCAGTGCAAATCCGTTGAATAACGCTATGTCGACGTGAGTCATCTCACGCGTCTGTGCTCCCACGGCACTTTGCCGCGAACAGCGCGGCAGAGTATGTACCAGCTCCATTTGTTTTCCCCCGGAATGTTTTAGCCTTCGAAGCCCCGCCCTGGACTCTGTATTTTTCTTATCTTTTGCATGCTAACCATCAATTCTAGCTTAATTATTACATGTCCGATTTGGCCAACACATTGGCTGTTCACGACCTGACCGCAGAAATTCCGTTTTAGCGGAGAGAATCCGTTATCCGATACATCCGCAATCCGTTTGGACAGGATTTATGCGTATATGCATAAATTTACCCGTGAAATGAGACGGAATGTATAGCACATTTATAGATATGGGTTATGCGAGAACGCGATATAAAACGAATCGCCAGAACGGTGGCCGCCGCTCCGCTCAACCTTTACGGGATGTCACTCGAGCCGATCTTTTTCAAGGTAGGGCTTTCCTGGGTAATTTGCGGCAAAAACTCCAGCTATCATGGGATTGCCACTGCCAGTTCACCCGCCTAAAAACCGGTTCCAAGCAGAATTTTTCGGCGGTTTGCCATTTTCTCAACGCGCAGGGCTAAATAAGTCCTGAACGTAGCCGATAACGCATTCATGCGTATAGAAGAAATTCAGACAATCGTTAGTGCCGCTTCCGAGACGGCCGATTCCATCGTCGGCGCGCGTGAGTGGACTACGGCCGAAGATGCGAGTGCTATGCGCGATCTGATCTTCTGGGATATGCTTGCCAAACAATTGCCCGATATAAGCGTTGCCGATCTGCTGGCCATTCTTAAATAGCACCGTGCGAGGCTCGCTCAAGATGAGGCAACACTTCGCATCGCACGGATCCTATTGTTTCCGCTCCACTCAATTCATGTACCACTTGTCGACGTATCGGGTAAATGCGTAGATCGTGTCCGCTTTCAGCACAACGTCTTTAGACGAACGCGTCACGATGCCCGATCCGTGAACGATCGTCACATTCGGATTCCCCAGTACGCGAATCGTTTGACCATCGGCGGCGCCGGAAAAATACGAGATGTCCGTGGGCGTCATGTAGTTATCAAGCACAACGAGACCTGAGCCGGTGACGTTGACGATCCGCGTCCCAGCCGGAGGCTTGATGGTGAGCGGCGCGCCCGACACGCTCGACCCTTCATGGTTCTGCACCAGGAACAATCCAGCCTGATTGAAGCTGCCCGCGCAGGCGAAGTATTGATTACGCGCATCCGGATCGGATTCGCTGACGTAGTCCTCGAAACCATACTTCTGAAGACGCTCTTTTCGACCCTCGGAGCGGCATGACGTCAGCACGTTCGAGCGCGATTTCGACGACATGTAGAAGCCGCTGTAGGTGCCGACCTCGGCGGAACTATTGTTGTAGCCGAAACATGTGCTCCATATGGCGCTGCCATCCACATAGAAGCCATGGCCGATATTGGAGTCGCCACGGCATTGCGAAATGCGGTGCTGTGATCCTCGCAACGGTGCGATGTAGATACCGCGTTCGGCATCCTCGCCAATGCAATTCGACAGGAAGTTATTTGCCCCGCCCACGACAATCCCGCACAGAAGAAGGTCCGGCGTGACCAGGCCGCGACCAGCGATCAGAGAAGGGTTGGCTTCGATGCGGTTGAGGAAATCGTCGGTGCCGAACGTTTCGATGCATCCGGAAATTCGGTCGCGCTGGCGATTGAGCAAGACGTTCGTCGTCAGAATATCTTCAAACACGACACCAAACCCTGCGAGGTGCTGAAAGCCCTGATCGGCGAAATTGTTGGCGGTGCAACGTCGTAGAGCCGCCCATTTGACCAGTTGAAAGCGCACCCCGCCACCGGGGAAATTGGCGCCGCGTCCTTCGAAATTAATGCCGCTGATGCCGATTCCGCGCACGAGCGTCGCCGGCGTATCGACCACGAAGCCGTGGTCTGCCTGTACCAGCGTTACGCCGGAAATGTGACCCGGAAGATAGCCGAACATCGTGCTACTCGATACAAGCGACACGCCGTTCTTCAGCACGACATTGCAGCGATAACGCCCGGCAGGAAAGCGAACCACACCGCCGCCACGTGTTTCGAGCAGGTCGATCGCAGACTGGATCGCCGCGCTGTCGTCGGTGCGGCCATCGCCCTTTGCACCAAATCGTTTGGGATTGATGTCGGCGTCGTTCAACTCTTCGGCCACCGTCCGGACGATACTCGTCGGCGCGGCCGCCTTGAATGCGATTGATTGAGCGTTGCTTGCTCCAGACGGCGTGTCCTTCGATAACCCCGTATCTACGGATGACGCGTCCGGTTTCGTTTGCCCGTTGACGGCCGCCGCCGCGCTGAGAATCGTGCCTGCGAGGGCACCCTTGATTACCTGTCGTCGGTTAGTCACGGTATGACTCTCTGTCGTCAATCATTTATTGCGCGCAACGGCGTTGCTCACGAGTTCCCTGACCAGAACGGTTGGGAAGACTAATGCGTCGTGTGCATAGCGGCGCAACAGACGCCGGGGTTCGGTGACGATCCGGTGCAACCATTCGAGGCCAGTCCTGCGCATCCAGACCGGCGCGCGCACCTTCTCGCCTGCAATGAAGTCGATCGTCGCGCCCGCGCAGATCGCCACCTTTGCGCTGATGCGCGCCCTGTATTCATGCACCCATAGCTCCTGCTTGGGCGCACCAAGTCCAACGATCAACAGATCCGGTTCAGCTGCGGCGATTTCGTCGAGAATGCGATCGCACTCGGACGGCAATGTCTCGAATCCGAAAGGAGGGCAATACGTACCGACTACAAGAACGTTCAACCAGCGTTGCGCAATGATCCGCGCGGCGCGCTCCGCGACACCTGGGCCGGCGCCTAGCAGAAACACGCGCATCGGCTGATTCATTAACCGCGCCTGATGAAGGATACTGGGTACGAGATCGCTGCCGGGCACTGTTTCCTTTAATGCGCGTCCCATCATCCGCGATGCGAGTATCAGCGGCTTACCGTCTGCCAGTATCATCGAAGCGTCTGCATACGCAGCCTGGAATGCCGGCGAGTTTCGAAGTTTGACGATATGGTCCACGTTCGGCGTGACCACGTAACGGCATCCTGTGCGCGGCGATTCAAGCCACCGTGCCAACGTCTTTGCGGCCGTATCCATTGAGATGGCGTCTATCTCTATCCCGAACATCGTGCATTTGGTGGTCATTTAACAGGCCTCCGGTCGATAAGACGTGACGAAGCGCTCCGACAGGATTTATTTCTGTCGGAGAATTTGGATAACTAAGTAAATGAGAATCTTGTCGAATCTGCCTTGTATCGGCCCGATACACGCAAGATCGCGCGGTGAGATCCGCTGGCCCGCCTCTATGGAAGCAAGCGCGAGCAGCGCTTAAGCGCTATGCGGTGCCGGTTCTGCCATAGCGGTCCTCAAGCCGAACGATGTCGTCCTCGCCGAGATACGCTCCGGATTGAACTTCGATCAGCTCAAGTGGGATCTTTCCCGGATTGAACAGTCGGTGCGATATCCCAACGGGAATATAGGTAGACTGGTTTTCCGTCAACAAGTCCTCGCGGTCGCCGTTCGTAACCAACGCCGTGCCCTTGACCACGATCCAATGCTCGGCTCGATGATGGTGCAGTTGAAGACTCAACTGAGCGCCGGGATTGACAACGATCCGTTTGACCTGGAAGCGCTCGCCCTGGTCGATGGATTCATACGAGCCCCATGGGCGCGTCACGCGCCGATGGGTAACGGACTCGCGCCGTCCCGTTGCGTTGAGGCTGTCGACGATAGTCTTCACGTTTTTGGCCAGATCGCGATGGGCGACGAGCACAGCGTCTGCCGTTTCGACGATTACCAGGTCGCTGACGCCAATTGCCGCGACCATGCGGTGTTCAGCGCGGATATAGGAATTCGATACGGAATCTTGCAGCACGTCGCCTATAAGCGCATTGCGCTGCTCGTCTTGCGGCGCAATCTCATGCAGTGCGGACCACGATCCGATATCGCTCCAGCCGAGATTGTCCACAGAGATAACCGCCGCGCGATCGGTACGCTCAAGAACCGCGTAGTCCACCGAGATGCTGGGACATTCGGTGAAGGCATCTTTGCCGAGTCTAAGAAATTGCAGGTCAGGACGTGCATCTTTGTAAGCCTGATCCGCGAGACGGGCAACGTCTGGCTCGTATCGTTTCAGTTCGTCCAGGTAGACGGCTGCGCCAAACAGAAAAATCCCGCTGTTCCACAAGTAATCGCGACTAGCCAGCAACTCGGCAGCTAGCGCGGCGTCAGGTTTCTCGACGAAGGCGCTGACGTTGTATGCCTCGTGCTCCATGTCCGCCAACGACTCACCCTTGCGGATATATCCGAACCCGGTGTGCGGCGCAGTCGGCACCACTCCGAATGTGACGAGCCGTCCATCGCGCGCCAGAGCAATGCCGGCTTCGACGGCGTTGTGAAACGCGTCTACGTTTTGAATGACGTGATCGGACGGCAGTACCAGCAACAGTGCCTTGGGATCATGCTGGACAGCGAAATGTGCCGCGGCCGCAATCGCCGCCGCGGTGTTTCTCGAAACTGGCTCAAGAATGATCGCAGAGACGTCGAGAGCAATTTCCTTTAATTGATCGGCAAGCTGAAAGCGGTATTCGGCATTTGAAACCAGAACCGGTGGCTTGGTGTTGTCGAGGGCATTGACGCGTTTGAGCGTAGTCTGCAGCAGCGAGTGCTCGCCCGCCAGCGTAAGGAACTGTTTTGGTTGACCGCCACGAGACATCGGCCACAACCGCGTTCCACTGCCGCCACATAGAACAACTGGGAAAATGCTCATGTGCTTCTATCCTGTGTGCCTCGTTCGGTGTGACTCTACTGAGCAACCTATGTGTTGTGCGTCGACTGTCTTTATTCGACATACTTTTGGCAGATCCGGGTAACCCACTACAACCGCTTTGAAAATGGGCTTCGTGAGACATGTCGGACCTATTGCCGGCCGGCTACCGACGGATAGTCTCGATAGGCGAGAAGCATGAAGATGAAGATAGACAGACCGAGTGGTTCGATCATCAGCAAGCCGGCGAAAACGGCAAAAACAAGTGGCGCCATAGATCCGAAATCCCTACGCACCCGGAGCCAGAGAACCCAGCAATAGATCACGGTGACAGGTACGCCGTATTTGTAGATCATGCCGGTAATCGAGTTCGATATGCCGGCGTCGTTCTCCTTGATGTACCCATACTCGTCCAGTGCAAGTGCGTTGTAGGCGTCGAGATCGCCGCTTGGACGGCCGAGCAGCAAGCTGTCAGCTGCGGCGCGCGCCCCGAGTGTCATGTCGTTGATTCGCACGGTGATACTCGAGTCGCCTTGCAGCGAGCGGCCGAAGAGGGTCGAGAAGGCGTCGTCGATCGCGCCAGGGGCGGCCAGTACAAGTGCCACCACAATGCCCAACATGACGGCTGCGAGATTTGCGAGGCGCGGCTGGCGCTGATGCACGAAGCAATAGGCAGCGAATGGCATCAAGACCGATAAGGCCCCCATGGATTGAGTGGAGAGAGCGGCCAGAAGAAATACCCAGTTGGGTCGTTTCTTGTACTTCAGACAGTTGTATGCAAAGGCCATCGTCAGCATGACGCCGTAAACACCGGCTTCCCAGAAGATGCCCTGATTGCGGTAGTGATTGAAGCGCTGCAGATCGGTCGAGCGGACGTAGAGAAGGCCGAAGACCGTGCTGTATTCGTCATCGATATGGCGTGCGATGCCGGGGGCCACGTACGCGAGCGGATAAAGGACCAGCGAGATGATCGCCATGTAATACATCACGTCAACGAAAAGCTCGCGGAAGTCGCGGCGTGTCCGCTTGAAATAGATGCACGCGACGCCCGCGATCAGCGCTTTTAGAATGACGAAGAGTTCCTTGTCGTCGATCTGAAAGTCCTGCGCGTAGCTGGCAACGAAGATCGCGATAACCAGAATCCCGTAGCTTCCGCGGATTGCTCGAGGAAAACGTACGGATACCAGGAAGCTGCAAAATAGAACGACCACGATTGCGGCGATCATCGCGGAATTGCCAACTCGAACCACAACGATCCAACCGCCGCTGACAAGCAGGATTGCGGTCAGCAGTAACGAGGCGCGGATTTCGCGTCGGAAGAGGGCATTAAGCATGATTGATTTCGGTTGTGACACTAGCGGGACAGGCGTTGCGCGCAGAAGGCCCGCCCTTTAACCATTGCCTATGATCCGGATGCCAGTGTCGAACCACGCGGGCGGGTGCGCCGACGGCGACGCAGAAATCGGGGATGTCGCTCGTGACGACGGCGTTAGCGCCGATCACACAGTTGCGGCCAATTCTGGCTCCGAGTATTGCGACGTTTTCGCCAATCCACGAGCCATCCCCGATGCTGACCGGGCGGCGCTGAATCAGGTCTTGTGTCTTGACCGGTTTGTGGATGTCTTCGTATCCGTGAATATAATCGGCGACATAGACCCGATCGGCGATCAGTACGTCGCATCCGATTTCGATCGACTGGGTGACAATAATATGTGCGCTGTTGCCGATGTATACACGGTCGCGGATCTCAAGTCTGGGTTGCACGGAGAACGCGTGAATCGTCTCGATCCATGCGAAGTTGTTAATGAAGACGTCAGTGCCGATCGCGATGTTGTCCGATCCGTCGATCCGGATTGGCCTGAGAATGCGGGAACGTGCCCCGAACCGAGCGAAGAAAAATGGATACACGACGCTCTGAAGTGACGTCCGAAGACGATTCCGGATCTTGAAGAAGATGCCTATGTTCACGTGTCTATTCCGTTTGTGTACGTTTGGCGTGGGGCTTCAGGAGGGTGGTGATCTCACGTCGGTAGAACGACAGCGACGGATAGACGCAGATACCCAGAACCTTCCACGCCACAAATCCCTCTACGAGTTTTTCGCCCGCCAGTGCGAGAGCGGTAGCGAGTGCCGCGCCGGTCCCGCCAAGCGTCGGTACGAGAATCGCGGCAAGGGCAATGCACGCCAGGGTCGCTATTACCATCGCGTTACGGATGACTCTCTCCAGTCCGTGAACGACCAGTAAAGGCCGTATCGAACCGCTTGCGACCACGGCGAGTTGTCCCGCGCTCAAACATAGAAGGGGGCCGTAACCCGCCCCAAAGTCGTTGCCGAATAGTCGCAACAGTTGGTGACCCGATATGACCAGGACGACGAAAAGACCCGACACCAGGATCAGCAGTGCAGCCGATACTCGTTGAACAATCCACTCGATATCGTGCTTGCTGGCGGTGCCACGCATCATCGAAAGTTTGGGCCCCACTAGCGCGTCGATGGGTGGGACCAGAAAGCCGGAAAGCGTCAGCGCAACGCGTTGTGCGACCGAATACCCGCCCACGTCGGAAGGAGAAGAGTGGATGCCCACCGCAAAAACCGCGATCCAGAGCAGCGCCATCTGGCAGGTGTTGCCGATCAGCAGCGGCAGTGCTGGCCGCAGTAATCGGACATTCCATACCGGGCCGATCGGACTGGTGACACCACCGGCACTGCGCATGAACCTGCTGAAGGGAATGTACGCAATAGCCAGGTTGACGGTCGATGCGCCGACGAAGATATATGCCGCCGTCACCGCGTTCGACGGCGGCATGCAGAATAGTGAAAGGAACGAGAGGAGCGGTACCCAAACGCTGAACACGGCAATGCTTCTTTCCGGCTTGCCGATGATCTGCAGAAACGGTACGTGCATCATCGCGATTGAAGTCGGTAATAACGCTACTGCGAACCACACCAATACAGAGGCAAGTTCCTGCTTATGAAAGACGTACAGCGCGAGGGGTTTCGATAGAAGAATGACCGTCAGCGTGAGGGCGAGACTCGCGACAGCGGCGAGGAGCATGGTTTGGCGGTACAAGCTTCGTAGCTGTGCCCACTGACGATCGCGTACCATCGGACCACCTTCGCGAATCACGATCTGTTCGAGGCCGAGACGGCAGAATGTCGACAGCACCGACAGAAACCCCAGGCCAATCATGTAGAGACCCGTCTGCGACGCGCCGAGGTAACGGCCGAGAAAGATCACGAACGAAAAATTCGTCACCGCGCCCGAGAGTCTGAAGACGAAACTCGACGCAATACGTTTGACAATGCTCGGCGACGGCGGAAGTCCGGCTGCTTTCATAACTGTTTATCGAGTCTCAACGCGGAGCGACTCGATTACGCGCGCAGCGATACCGCGCGTATAGCCGAGATCGATGTCGGTAAAGTGGCCGGGGAAGAAGTACCGGTCGACCAGCGCGCCAAGCAACATGTTCGGCGCGGGATTGGACCGGTCGGTGGGGTGTTCGATTAAATGTCCGAGTTCGGCTGGCGTACGTGCCGGCAGAATTCCGTTGAGATGATCGTAAAACGATTCGCCGAGCACGATGACCCTGTGGCCGGCCGCGAAAGCATCAAGTCCCGTCAACGAATTGACCGTGACGGTTATACATGTCCGGGCAATATCCTCGGGAAGCGACCGGCCGCTGAGTTCGATTCTCTCCAGGCGTTCCACCAGCGCATAGAATGCCGCGCTGTATTTGCGGCGGTACAGCGGATGCTCACGGACGACGACTTTCCAGTCCGGTGGGATACCCGACATGACGAACTCGATCAATCCAGCGTCGCTGAGCTGAAGTGGATTGTGATAGATGTTGTTCGCGTCTTCGGGCACCTGCATTGCGAGAAGGAGCGTCTTTCGCCGGTCGGACACGGTGTCCGATTGGCGCACCAATGCCTTGTAACGCGCAGACGGGCACTTCTTCAGGCGATACGGTCGGAGATCGGGAGGCAGTAACCCGGTAAGCCGCGATTGTGCAACGACAAGCTTGTCGACCGTCGAGTACAGACGATTGTTCCATCTCGGACGCTGACCAGGTACGACCAGCTCAGGACCCGTCGCAGGAAGATCGGCAAGAGCCGTACGGAACGAACAATTCGCGTTGACTCCCTCGCGATCCAGTAGCGTGGTGCGATACGGTCCCTGCTCAAAAAACCACGTCGTCGCACGCGAATCGGCCAGGGTGCGCATCAATACCTCGGCGGGCAAACGTGTGTCGCCACTCAGAATGGCTACGTCCGGATCGAACTGCTCGATCACCGATCGGCTCACGTCGAGCATTTTCCGCGCGTGGCGGTCAAGCGCGTCCCGTTGCGAATCGGTCATACCGGGATCGGACGAGTGGAAGCGGATCAGAGCCGAAATGACGTCAGGGTCGGTCGAACGGTCCTTCGCCCTCTTCAGAAATGCCCTCCACGACAGCGCCTTGGTCGCCCGCCCATGCAACCGGAAGTACGCCCACGCACTCGGGAAAACGGCCAGATGGAGAAATTCGACGTTGGGATCCAACTGCTTCCATGCATCCTCTATCGCGCAGAAGAAGCGCGCCATTGGATGGTAGTAAACCAGCGTGACAACTTTAGTTTTCATAGTGTGTGAGCGAGCCAGGCGCCGGCCGGATACGATGTCGAACGTGGTTATGCGACAGCCCGTTTCATCAGAAGCGCGTCGCGTAATGCGCGAAGTTCGATCTTGTGACGTGCCGCCGCATGAAAAACGGTCAACACGATTGCCGACGCGGCGACAGCCAGATTGCGTGTTTTCAATCCGCAGTAAAGCCAGTTGCGCGTCAAGTAATAACGTGAAAAATCTGAGCGGCTGCCGCCCGTCGAAGAGCTGATCTTGTGCTGAAGATGAATGGTCGGCGTGTAATACATCTTGATTCCGGCCTTTTTCAATTCGAGGCAGAAGATCGTATCGTCGTAGTAGACGAAGAGCTCTTCCCACATCCGGATTCCCGACTCTTTTAACGGACGCGATTTGACGATGAGCGAGCAGGTTGGCGCGTAGTCAACCGGATACAACAGATTTTTGGTCAGTCGATCGGGTTTGTTATGGCCGAAATGACGGCAGCCGCCTTTGAGGTAGCTCAGCTTGCCACCGGCATACCACGGCTTGCCGGGCGTGTCATAGTAAAAGCTCTTTGGCGCGAGCGCGTCGACGTGTGGATTGGCATTCAGAATATCCGCTTGCTGCTGGAGGAAATCGGCGTTGACTTCAATGTCGTTGTTCAGGAAGAGGACATGCGTGAAGCTCTCATCCGGAAGAAAGAAGTCCAGTCCCTGGTTGTTCGCCGTGGCCACACCGAGGTTCGATTTGTTGCGAATGAATGTGAACGGAACCTTCAGATCTGCGCGAATTGCGGCTTCGCAGGACTGGTTGTCGACGTCGTTCTCGATACAGAGGACATGAAAATCTGTGAATCGTTGAGCGTTCATGCTCGCAATAAACCCTGCGATCACCGGGTCCGATTTGAAAAGCACGGTCACAATGCCAATTTTCATCACGAATTTCCTTGAAGAGTGAGGGCGCTTAGTTCAACAGCCCGCGACTGCGCATCTCGGCGACCGATTGGTCGTAGCCTGCATCAGAGATGGTTTGTTCCTCGACCCATTTGCAGAAATGCATCGCACCTTCTGCAAACGACACCTTCGGCTCGAAGTCGAGCTCCTTGCGAATTTTTTTCAAATCCGCGTAGTTATGGCGGATGTCGCCGAGACGGAAATTGCCCGTGATGTTGAGCGCGCCGGTCGCGCCATAGAAGCGCTTCAGCGTTTGCGCGACCTGAAGCACGCTCGTTGCTTTACCGGATCCGACGTTGTAGGCGACACCGGCTTTATTCGTTGCATCGAGCGCGAGCACAATGGATTCGACGATGTCGTCGATATAGACGAAGTCGCGGCTCTCGAGGCCGTCTTCGAAAATGTTGACGTCTTTGCCCTGAAGCAGCAGCGTGGAGAAGATGGAGAGAATGCCGGTGTACGGGTTACGCAGCGACTGGCCCGGTCCATACACGTTCTGAAAACGGAGTGCGATCGCGCCGATATCGAGCGTCTCGCAGACGGTCAGAACCAGTTGTTCCTGAAACAGTTTCGTGATGCCGTAGACAGAGCTGGGATGCGTCTTGGAGGTCTCGTCGGTTGGGACCAGTTCGAGGCGTTCGCCGGTTTCCGGGCAAAGGCAATCATACAGTCCGAGACGCATGTCAGAGGCTTTCCGCGTGCCCGGATATACGTAGCCCGCGTGGCCGCGGTATTTGCCTTCGCCATAGATCGAACGGGACGACGCCACGATAACCCGGCGGACGGTGCCATGCCCGGCGTCGCGCGCTTCGGCGAGTAAATCGAGCATTAGCGACGTGCCGCGGACGTTGGTCTCGACATAGTGGTCGATCTGGTACATGGATTGACCAGTACCCGTTTCCGCAGCCAGGTGAATGACGGCTTCCTGACCTTCCAGCGCGGCCTGCCAGTCTTCACGGCGACGCACGTCGCCTTTGATGAAGCGCACGGATTCAGGCAACGACTTGAACAGCGGGGATTCATCCGGATTAGTCCCGTGAATCTGCGGAGAAAGGTTGTCCAGTACCGTAACAGTGTCGCCGAGGCGGTTAAGCGTACGCGCGAGTGCACTGCCGATAAAGCCGGCACCGCCGGTGATCAGGATATTCATGCGAGCTCGAAGATTGAGATAAAGGTCAAAAAATGGCTGCTTTTACTGTGAATCGCAGCGCTGATCCCGGGACGCGAGACACGGATTTGGCGACTGGCAAATCCGGAATGCGTGCAGGTCGAAAGTAACGCATGCCGTCAATACGCTTGGGCGCCACTGAAACCATGGATAAAGGTTTTCAGAACGATCTTGAGATCGAGACCGAACGTCCAGTTCTCGATGTAATAGAGATCGAACGCGATTCGTCCTTCCATCTTTTCGATCTTGTCGGTTTCGCCGCGATAGCCGTTGATTTGCGCCCAACCCGTAATGCCAGGTTTGATCCTGTAGCGAAACATGTAGCCGTTCACGAGGTCTTTGTAGAGTTCGTCGTGCTGCAACGCATGCGGGCGCGGACCGACTACGGACATGTCGCCTTTGAGGACATTGATGAACTGCGGCAACTCGTCGAGACTGGTCTTGCGTAGCAGCGCGCCTATCGGCGTCACGCGAGGATCGCGCCGTTTGGCCTGAGTCAACTGGCCGGCATCTTCGGAATGGACCACCATCGTCCGAAACTTGTAGATCTGGAATTCGTTGCCGTTCGCGCCCTTGCGCCATTGGCGGAAGAAAACCGGACCGGGCGAGGACAGCTTCACGAGAATTCCGATGACGAGCATCAGCGGCAACAAACAGAGCAGCGCAAGAGCCGCGAAGGTGCGGTCGAAAATCTGTTTGGGTACAAAACGTGGATCTGCCGACGGTGAGGCCAATAGATTGATTGCGGATAGCCCGACGACCTCGGAGACCGAGTGGTTGAAAAGGGAAATGTCACGCACGTTCGGAATGAAGCGGACGTTCACGAAGTCATGCCGGAATGCGTTCAATACGGCGTGTACCCGCGCTTCTTCCCGCAGCGGCAGAACGAGCCAGATTTCCTTGATGCTTCGGGTGCGCACCGCATCGGCAAGTCCGTCGAGAGAAGCGATCACCGGAAGTCCGCCGGCATACGTGGAGGCCTGCGGATCCTCGTCGAAGACACATTCCGGAGAGAAGCCCGACTGGGCGTTCTTACGCAAGCGATCGATCAACGTAAGGCTGAGCGGATTCGCGCCGACGATGGCGACCGGTTGGACATTGATGCCGCGTCGCCATAGCTGTTTCGACAAGTGATATTGCGTGAGCCGCAAGGTGACGAGGAGCGCAAGCGACGTGACGAGCCACGTCCCGCACCAGAGTCGCGACAGGGTGTGTGCCTGATGTGTCGTGAAGACCAGTACGAGTCCAAGGACGAAGACGGCCACCCAGCCGATCGTGACGAGCGTCACCATCTCCAGCGGATTCCGTCCTCGCCAGGATTGATAGATACCCAACGTGGGAAATAGCAGAGCGGTCATCGCCGTGTTGAAGGCGACGAGAAGCAGCGTCGAGTTACTCCATGCAGTGAAGTCTTCGAAACGGAATACATACGCAATCTCGGCGCCCGCCAATACGAGACACGCATCAAGCAACGCGAAGAGAAATTCAGGTGCGCGAGTACCGGGATGAAACTCAAGCGGTTTGACTGATTGCATTTTCATTCCCCTAGCGATTTGTTTGCAGGCGCTAACCGGTTTTGCGTCGCATCATAACCACGAGGTTGGCGACGACAATTCCGATGACGGAAAACGGCAATGAATCGTCCGAATCGACTCAACGTGCTCATGCATGGCGTTTTGACACCGGCCGGAAGCCGCGTGGCGCCTCGATCTCCGATTCAGTCGTATTGGGTAAAAAGTCCGGGGACCCAGCCTCGAAGTCGCCCGGCGCTGCCCGGGACTTTCCGTATTTCGCCAAATGCATGCCGTTTTCGGTCAACGCGATTCGCCGCGTCGCAGCATCGGTAATATCCGATCCCGGTAAGACAAGCCGTCAAGAAAGCGACGGCAGACTGTGCGATGCGGTCTAACAACCGTAAAGCGCGACTGACATTCAAGGGCCCTCGAATAGTCCACGGGTCTTCGCTTTTGCAGTCGGTCATTTCGAAGTCTGCAGATCCATACTGCCCTAGCACACTGCCAATGAGAAATCGCTTTGCATTACTTATTCAACGCTTGTCCTTGTGTTCGGTGCTTGCACTTGGCGCTTGCGCATTTGCGCCAGGGATGAGTTTCGATCCCCATAAGCCGATCGATCCCGAGGATCCTTCTTCAGTGCCGGTTATCACGCCGATTACGTTCAAGCTGATCGAGCAGGAGTCGTCAACTCGCAAGGCGGCCATTGCGGCAGACACCAGCTATGCATCGTTGATCGCACCGTCCGCGCCCTATCGGATCGGAGCGCAGGACGTGCTGTCCATCATCGTTTGGGACCACCCGGAACTGGTGATGCCTAACCTCAGTTACGCGATCGGCACGGACTCGGGCGCTTCTCCGGCTACCGTCGGCATGACGGCGCAGAGTCTGCCTGGTTTTGTCGTCAGCAAGGACGGATACGTCCAGTTTCCCTATGTCAGGAAGATCAAGGCCAGTGGGCTGACTGAACTGCAATTGCAGCAACAATTGATCGATCACCTGAAGCAGAACCTCAACGATCCGCAGGTGACGGTGCGCGTCATTGGATACCGCAGTCAGAAAGCCTATATCGACGGCGAAGTGCGCCAGCCGGGCGTCAAGCAGATCACCGATGTCCCGATGACGCTGGCCGAGATGCTGAATCAGGCAAACGGCGTCGCGGCAACCGGCGACCTGAGCAGAATCGAACTGACCCGCGGCGGCATCACGTATCGGATCAATCTTCCCGAAATGCTGAAGCGTGGGCTCAATCCGAAGGACATTGCGATCCGTGACCAGGACGCGATCCGGGTCCCGCCTTTAATCGAACATCGGGTCGTGGTCTCGGGCGAAGTCGTGAAGCCGGGGCCTGTCGTGTTCAAGACGAATGGTCACCTGACGCTAAGCGATGCGCTGGGCGACGCGGGTGGTGTCAGCCAGTTGACCGGCGATGCGGGTGAAATCTACGTGGTGCGCGCGAAATCGGACGATGGGCTTCCGAAGATATTCCATCTGGACAGCAAGTCGCCGACCGGAATGGTGCTTGCCGCCGGGTTTGAAATGAAGCCGGATGACGTCGTGTATGTGGACGCGCCAGGCGTGATCAGGTGGTACCGCGTCGTGACGCCTCTGGTGGGCAGTGCGACCGGTGCGTACTACCTGCAACGAACCGCATCGGGTAACTGAACATGGTCCAATCGGTTCTCGTGGTCTGTATCGGCAACATCTGCCGAAGTCCAATGGCGGTCGGCCTTTTGCGCGCACGGCTGCGCCATGTTCGGGTCGAATCCGCGGGACTGGGCGCGCTCATCGGCCACCCTGCCGACCGGATTGCGCGTGAATTGATGCGCGAACGCGACATCGTGATCGACGATCACCGCGCCCGGCCGCTCTCGGCGTCTCTGTGTGCGCAGTCGGATGTGATCTTCGTGATGGACGCAAAACAGAAGCAGAGCGTGGTCGATCGTTATCCGACCACGCGTGGAAAGGTATTTCGGCTGGGCGAATTCATTGATCAGGATATTTTCGACCCTTACGGAGGCGAGCGTTCGGATTTTCAAGCGTGCCTCACCTTGATTGACCGCGCGATCGAAGACTGGGTCGAGCGACTCAAAATTGTTGCTTAACCGAGCGGGCGTTTTCCGCTCGCTACCTTGGCACCTATTTGATGACGCAAACTAAATTGCCTCCCACGGGGGCACCCGATAGTGAAGAAGAACTGGACTTCGTGACGATCCTCGACGTGCTGATAGAAAGCCGTTGGCTGATCGGCATTGTCGTCGCTTTCTTCGTCGTGGCCGGCACGCTCTACGCGTTTCTGAGCAATCCGGTCTATGAAGCCGATCTGCTCATACAGGTCGAAGACAGCCCGGAAAGCTCGGCGGAAAAAGGCCTGCTGGGCGATGTTTCGTCGTTGTTCGACGTGAAGTCGACGGCTGCTGCAGAAAGTCAGATTCTGGCGTCACGCCTTGTCGTTACGCGTGCGGTCGACAATCTCAAACTGTTTATCGACGCACAGCCGCGCTACTTTCCATTGATCGGGAACTGGATAGCCCGCCGCAATCAGGAGCTTTCCACGCCTGGCCTATTCGGCATGGGCGGCTATGCATGGGGAAATGAGCGTATCGACGTGACGCAGTTCGACGTACCGACATCGCTCGAGGACGACAAATTCCGCTTGACGGTCATTGACGCGACGCACTACCGGTTGACCGGCGACGATCTCCCCGAACCGTTTGTCGGTCAAGTTGGACGGGTCGAGTCAGTACCGTCGTGCTGCGGAAAGATCCTTCTCTGGGCGAAATCCATTCGAGGCAAGCCGGATACGCAGTTTGTCCTTAGACGCCATTCGAGAATGAAAAGTATCACCGACTTGCAAAACAACCTCGACGTTCAAGAGAAGGTGAAGCAATCGGGCGTATTGATTGCAAGTCTGCTCGATACGGACCCGGTGCGCGTGGCGGCGGAGTTGAACGCGGTGGGCGATCAGTACATCCGGCAGAACGTCGAACGAAAGTCTGCTGAAGCGGCACAGTCACTGGAGTTTCTGAACTCGCAATTGCCGGTGATCAAGCGGCGTCTCGACGAAGCCCAGCAACGCTATACGGCGGCACGCAACAAACTCGGCAGCGTGGACCTGACTGAGGAAGCGAAGGTGGTATTGCAGCAGTCCGTCGATGCGAAGACCAAGCTACTCGAACTCGAGGAGCAACGCCAGGGACTCGCGGCACGATTCAATGGACACCATCCGGCGATCCGCACGATCGACTCGCAGATTGCGACATTGCGTCAATACAGCGACGCGGCAACCTCCAGAATCAAGCAACTGCCCGACGTGCAGCAGCAGATTGTTCAGTTGCAACTCGACGTTCAGGTCAATACCGATCTCTACACGTCGTTGCTGAACAACTTTCAGCAATTGCAGCTCGTCAAGGCGGGCAAGACGGGAAATGTGCGGCTTGTCGACACGGCAGCGATTCCTGAGAAGCCGGTCAAGCCGAAAAAGTTGATCGTCCTTGCGGGATCGCTGGTCGTCGGCCTGTTTGCAGGTGCGGTGCTTGCCTTTGTGCGCAACATGCTGTTCCGCGGCATCAGCGATCCGACCGAGTTGGAGCGCCGCACGGGGCTTCATGTGTACGCGACGATCCCGTTGAGTAAGCGTCAACAGGAGCTAAGCAGGACGTCGAGCGCAAAGAAAGCGGGTACACACGTTCTCGCCGCCGATTCGCCCAGCGATCCGGCTATCGAGAGCTTGCGTAGTCTGAGAACTGCGTTGCAGTTTGCCATGGTCAACGCGCGAAACAACGTCGTACTGTTGACAGGGTCGGCGCCGGCCGTCGGTAAGTCGTTCGTGTCGGTGAATTTTGCGGCGGTGCTGGCGGCGGGAGGCAAGAGAGTGCTGCTGATCGACGGTGACTTGCGCAAAGGGCATTTGCATCAGTCGTTCGGATTTGAACGCGGTGGCGGATTTTCAGAGCTGGTGTCGGGTCTCTCGGCATTCGAGCAAGTCGTGCGGCGCGATCTGATTCCGGGACTGGACTTTGTTTCGACTGGAACACTGCCGCGAAATCCCGCGGAGTTGTTGCTAGGTGACCGGGTGGCGTCTTGTATCCAGGACCTGTCGAAGATGTACGACATCGTGCTGATTGACACGGCGCCTGCACTCGCAGCCGCCGACGCCGGAATTCTCGCGCCGAACGCCGGCACTGTGTTCCTGGTCGCCCGGGCGGCGGTGACGAAAGCGGGCGAGATCGGAGAGTCGGTCAAGCGGCTCGCCCAAAACGGGGTTGAGGCAAACGGCGTACTCTTTAACGGGCTGAATCTGTCGCACGCGCGGTATGGCTACGGCTCCAAATATGGCTCATATCGCTATGCAGCCTATGAATACGGTGGCGAGACGCGTAGCTAACTTCAACGCGTGCAGTGCATGAGACCCAAAGACTGAAGATCGCCGCGCTCGGATATCTCTGAGCAGGGCGATTCAGGTCTACCGTTCTAACTCTTTCTGGCGTGGACGTGTGCGATGAAGATAAACGATCGTGCGGTAGAAATCACAGGCGCGGTAACGGTCTCGAACCGTCTGCCGTTCGTATTGTTCGGCGGCATCAACGTTCTCGAAGACCTCGATTCGACGCTGTATGCGTGCCGCCACTATGTCGAGACGACGGCTAAGTTGAACATTCCATTCGTCTTCAAGGCTTCGTTCGACAAGGCGAATCGTTCGTCGATCCATTCCTACCGTGGGGTCGGAATGGATGAAGGTCTGAAAATCTTTGAAGCGGTCAAACGTGAGTTCGGCGTGCCCGTCATCACCGATGTCCACGAAGTCGAGCAGGCCGCACGTGTCGCGGAGGTCGTCGACGTGCTCCAGGTGCCGGCATTTCTCGCGCGGCAGACGGACCTCGTCGTAGCTATTGCGAAAACGGGCCGCGTAATCAACATCAAGAAGCCGCAATTCATGAGCCCTACGCAGGTCGCTCACATTGTCGGCAAGTGCCGTGAAGTCGGTAACGACAACGTCATTCTGTGCGAGCGCGGCAGTTCGTTCGGCTACGACAATCTGGTGGTCGATATGCTTGGCTTCCGGCAGATGATCGAAGCATCGGATGGCGCGCCGGCGATCTTTGACGTGACGCATAGCCTGCAATATCGCGATCCAGGCGGCGCCGCTTCAGGTGGCCGGCGCCGCCAGGTCGTCGAGCTTGCACGTGCGGGTCTGGCGGTTGGTCTGGGCGGTCTCTTTCTGGAAGCACATCCCGATCCCGATCACGCGCGCTGTGATGGTCCGAGCGCGCTTCCGCTTGCCGTGCTCGAACCGTTTCTCCGGCAAATGAAGGACCTTGACGATCTGGTCAAGAGCTTCCCGGCGCTGGATATTCAATGAGCGGGCCACGAGAGTATCGGGGAAAAATCCGCCTTGTTCTATTCGATGTGGACGGCGTGCTGACGGACGGATCGCTGCATTTCAATGGCGAAGGTGAACACCTGAAGTCTTTCACCGTACGCGACGGCGTGGCGATCGGACTGCTGCGGGAATACGGAATTGCGACCGGCGTATTGTCCGGTCGATCGAGTGCGCCGCTTACACGCCGGACGAAAGAACTCGGTTTCGACCTGGTGGTGACCGGCAGCCACGACAAATTGTCCGCGTACGAGGCGATCAAGCTGGAGCGGGGCTTGCAGGACGAGGAGATCGTCTACGTCGGCGACGACGTGATTGATTTGCCGGTGATGTTGCGCGCCGGCCGCGCGTTCGCCCCCGGCGATGCACACGTGCTGGTATTGCGGCACGCGGATCATGTCACGCGCGCGCGTGGCGGCCACGGCGTCGCCCGTGAAGTCGCAGAAAACGTGTTGCTGGCCGACGGGATGACGCTCGACGAGATGTATCAATCGTTTTTGACCGGGGAGGTGCGCAGTGCGATCGTCCAGTAGCCTCGCTTCGATCCACGTGGTGATTCCAGCTCGCTTTGGGTCGACTCGCTTGCCCGGCAAGCCACTGATCGATCTGGCGGGCGCGCCGATGATCGTGCGTGTGTATGAAGCCGTACGAGCGGCATTGCCCGAGACGGTGGATATCGTGGTGGCCACAGACGACGAGCGGATTGTCGACAGTCTGGAGGTATACCGGATTCCGGTCCGGATGACCGACCCCGATCATCAGTCCGGAACTGATCGGTGCGCGCAAGTTGCGCGTGAATTGAACTGGAATCCAGACGATCTCGTCGTCAATGTGCAGGGCGATGAGCCGCTCGTTCCACAGCCGTTGCTTGCGTCGTTCGTGCAATTCTGCGCGAATGCGCAGGCTCTCGACATGGCGACTGTCGCGGTCCCTTTGACCGAGGTGTCCCATTTGACTGATCCAAACGTCGTCAAACTCGTGGTCGGCGCCCAAGGGCAGGCAATCGTGTTTTCACGTTCGGCAATTCCGTTTTGTCGCGATCTTCCCCAGGACGACTGGCCGTTGGCCGCGTACTTGCGTCATATCGGTATCTACGCCTATCGGTGCTCCGCGCTCTACCGATTGACGGAGACACCTTCATGCGAACTCGAAGAACTCGAGAAGCTGGAACAGATGCGTGCGATCTGGCTGGGTATGCCGATCCGCGTATTCGAATGGCCTGAAGCTCCGCCGCCGGGTGTCGATACGAACGAGGATGTGGCGCGAGTAAGGGAAATACTGTTTGTGAACGCTTCGGGGAGATCATGACGGCTCACGATTACATCTCGTCGGCGAAACGGGTTTTCGCTTTGGAGTCCAGTGCCGTTGCCGCGCTCGCGTCGGCCTTGGACGACGACTATACGCAGGCGATAGCACGTATTCTCGAAACGCGCGGCCGTGTGATCGTGTGCGGCATGGGTAAGTCTGGAATCATCGGCAAGAAGATCGCGGCAACTTTCGCGAGCACCGGCACGCCGGCGTTTTTCATGCATCCCGGCGAGGCCTACCACGGTGATCTCGGAATGGTCACCAGTGACGACGTGTTTCTCGCTATTTCAAATTCGGGTGAAACTCACGAGGTTGTGCAGCTGCTCCCATTTCTGCGAAACAATCACAACTTCGTGATCGCAATGACGGGCAATCGTGAGTCGACGCTTGCGCGCGCGGGGCATTGCCATCTGGATATCGGTGTCGAGAAAGAAGCCTGTCCGCTTCAACTGGCGCCGACCGCTTCGACGACGGCGACGCTGGCAATGGGCGATGCGCTCGCCGTGACGTTAATGGAGGCGCGCGATTTCAAGCCGGAGGGATTCGCGCGTTTTCATCCTGGAGGATCGCTTGGGCGGCGATTGCTGAGCACCGTGGGTGACGAGATGGTGCGCGACAAGCTTCCGTTCGTCGGACCCGATGCGAAGGTCATGGAGATCGTCAGCGAGATGACGCGCGGCAGTCTTGGGATTGCAATCGTTCGAGACGAAACGGGTTGGGGCCTGATTACCGACGGTGACGTTCGCCGCTTGATCGAGCTCCACGGACCCCATGCATTCGAAAAATGCGCGCGAGACTTCATGTCGAGAGAGCCCACGATGGTGTCACCCGCCACGCGCGTGCAGGACGCGTTGGCATTGCTCGACGAACGGCGGATTACTTCGTTACTGGTATTGGAACAACAGCACATTGTCGGTGTCTTCAAGAAGTAAAGGTGCATGCTTGGTGCGTTTCGCACAGGGGCCAGCGTCATTTCAGACAAATCCATGGCACCGGTAGCCAGCGATCGTTGTCGACAGCACGCTGTGAGTAATATCGGCGGTGAGAATAGGTGACACGCCAGCGCTGGCGGCGGAAACAGGAACATGCACCCGTACACAGACCGCACAAGAGCTAAAGGAGCATTCTCCGAGAGCGCCGCGGCGCCTTCCATGGAATCGGAAGTGAAGATTGCGATAGTCGTATTCGCCGGGTTCTCTATCAAAGAGGTCGACGCGCTGGCGGATATCTTTAATCGCGCTCACGGCGACGGTATCGTGGAGGACAGGTCGCCGTCGCCTAGTCTGATATTCAAGGTGTCGTTACTATCGATTGGAGGTGGCTATGTGGATGACTCGCTTTCAATCCGGATCTGGACGGAGGCGATCGAGCCGCGGTTATCGGAGAAATTCGACGGTGTGTTCGTAGTCGGAGCGGAGTGCAGGGTGGGTGTGGCTGAAGATCCTGATGTGTTGCGCGTCGTGTCGACCTTGGTGGCGCGAGCCGATATCGTCGTGTGGGATAGCGATAGCTCGTTGCATCGATTCGTGATGGCTTCGCCGAGTACCGCGCGGCGCGGACGACAGTTGGGCAGCGCTAGCACGCGCTCGAGGCTGGCGTTGTCTATGACAGAAGCAGGGGTATCGTTTGTTGCGGCGTTGGCGGCGACCAGCACGCATGCGCGAAAACAGATCGAATCGCAGATTCTGCTTTATCTCACATCGTCGCGTAATGCTGTGAGAAAACATGCAAGTCCTCGGGCGTCGAATAGCAGTCCCGATGCGCAAACCGTCGGAGCACCATCGATGGAATGGACGACACCGATCAGAGCGGGGGCAAATTGGCTGCGAGAGAACTATATGCACCCGATCTCGATTGCGCACGCGGCCGAGGTCGCGAATATGAGCGAGCGAACTTTTTTGCGTCGTTTCAGGGCGGAGGTGTCGATCACGCCCTCGGAGTATTTGCTCGAGATTCGATTGGGTGTCGTATGCAACCTGCTCCAGCGAACCAGTTTGCCGATCGATACGATCGCGCGACGTTGCGGAATGGGAAGTGGCGAGAGGCTTGCAAAAATATTCAGACGTCGACTCTCTCTCACGCCGAGCGAGTTTCGTGATGCGAATCGGCAGGGATTGAATTCGACGACTGATGCGATCGACCCGAATGAGTCAGTGTGAGGGATCCACGCGGGTAACTGGCGAATGTCTGAATGCGCCAACGATATGGCCGATAGAAAAATAGTCGCGCCTTTACGATTCACAGTGTAAGAGCCGTCATCTAAGAGAACTTCAAATGATCTTCGTCACGGGTGGCGCCGGCTTTATCGGCGCAAATTTTGTCATCGACTGGCTCGCCCAACACGATGAGCCGATACTCAATATCGACAAGTTGACGTATGCCGGCAATTACGGCACGTTGCGAGCGCTGCACGACGATCCTCGTCACGTTTTCGTGTGCCGCGATATCGGCGATCGCGCAGCCATGAGCGCGATCTTTGAAGAATATCGACCGCGTGCCGTGGTGCACTTTGCAGCAGAGAGTCACGTTGACCGCTCGATCGACCGACCGCGCGAGTTTATCGATGCAAATGTGACGGGCACCGGTGAACTGCTCGATGTCGCGCGGCTGTATTGGGAGCGGCTGAACGGTACGGACCGTAATGTGTTTCGCTTCCTGCATGTGTCGACAGATGAAGTGTACGGTTCGCTGTCGGCCAACGATGCCGCATTCACGGAAACGACACCGTACGCGCCGAACAGTCCCTATGCGGCATCGAAAGCGAGTTCGGACCATCTCGTCCGCGCGTACCACCACACCTATGGATTGCCTACGCTGACCACGAACTGTTCGAACAACTACGGGCCTTATCAGTTTCCGGAGAAACTGATTCCGTTGATGATCCAACGTGCGCTGAGCGGCGACGCACTGCCAGTGTACGGCGACGGCGGCAATGTGCGTGACTGGCTGTATGTTGGCGACCATTGTGAGGCGATCCGCACAGTGCTCGCCCGTGGCATACCGGGGGAGACATATAACATCGGCGGCGATAACGAAAAAACCAACGTCGAAGTCGTTCATTTCATCTGTGATCTTCTCGACGGGATAAAGCCACGCGAGAACGGCAGCTATCGCGAGCAGATCGCTTTCGTCTCGGACCGCAAGGGACACGATCGGCGTTACGCGATCAATGCGACGAAGCTGCGTCGCGAACTCGGCTGGGTGCCGCGCGAGACGTTTGAGAGCGGGTTGTCGACGACGGTGCAGTGGTACGTCGAAAACGATGCGTGGCTCGAGGAAATCCGCTCCGGCGCCTATCGGCGCTGGAACCCCGAAAGCGTACTCAAGAGAGCTTGAACGATGGACTCGAACCGTAAGGGCATTATTCTCGCCGGCGGGTCTGGTACGCGGCTGTACCCGATCACGCGCGTGATCTCCAAGCAGATGCTGCCGATCTACGACAAGCCGATGATTTACTATCCGCTGTCCACGCTGATGATGTCGGGCATTCGCGAGGTCCTGCTGATCTCGACGCCGGACGACACGCCGCGCTTCGCGGCGATGTTCGGCGACGGCAGCCAGTGGGGCATGCAGATCACATACGCAGTACAGCCGTCACCGGACGGGCTCGCTCAGGCATTCATACTCGGCCGCGAGTTTATCGGTGGGAAACCGTCCGCGCTGATTCTGGGCGACAACATTTTCTATGGCGCGGACCTGGGGGCGCATCTGAGCAATGCGCATTTGAGAACCAAAGGCGCGACTGTCTTTGGATATCACGTGCACGACCCGCAACGCTACGGCGTGGTGGAGATCAATGCTCGCGGTAAGGTTCTGAGTATCGAGGAAAAGCCCCAGAAACCGCGTTCCAATTTTGCCGTTACAGGTCTTTATTTCTATGACGGCGACGTCTGCGACATTGCCGCGAATATTGAGCCATCCGCACGCGGTGAGCTGGAAATCACGGATGTGAATCGGCATTACCTGGAGCGCGAAGCCCTTCATCTGGAAACGCTGGGCAGAGGCTTTGCCTGGTTCGATACCGGCACGCACGAATCGCTGATCAATGCGGCGACGTTTATCGCGACGCTACAACAGAGACAGGGCTTGCTGGTTGCAAGTCCGGAGGAAGTCGCATTCCGGCGTGGCTGGATCGATGCCGAGCAACTGGCCCGCCTTGCGGCGCCTTTGCAAAAGACTGACTACGGCCGATATCTGTCATCTCTCATTCCGACTATCCACACATGACCATTCAAGTTCGACATACCGCAATTCCTGACGTGAAGGTCATCGAGCCCCAAGTGTTTGGAGATTCACGCGGTGCTTTCCTCGAGACGTTCAATCAGGTTGAGTTCGAAGAAAAAGTGGCGCGCGGCTATACATTCGTGCAAGACAATCATTCGATTTCAGCGCAAGGCGTTCTGCGAGGTCTCCACTACCAGATCCAGCATCCGCAAGGCAAGCTGGTTCGGGTGGTAGTGGGTGAGGTATTCGACGTCGCCGTCGATCTGCGGCGCTGGTCATCCACGTTCGGGCGGTGGGTCGGCGTGCGGCTGTCCGCTTCGAACCGGCGGCAGCTATGGATTCCGCCGGGTTTTGCACACGGGTTCGTCGTATTGTCGGACGTTGCTGAGTTCCTCTATAAAGCGACTGCATTCTGGCATCCGGAACACGAACGTACGTTGCGCTGGGACGATCCTGACATCGCCGTCGAGTGGGAACTGAACGGTATTCCGTTCGTTTCGTCAAAAGACGCCGCCGGTAGCCGCTTCAACGAGGCTGAGGTTTACTGATGAGAATCGCGGTCACAGGCGTGCAAGGACAACTCGGCTGGGAGCTCGCGCGCTCGCTTTCGCCGCTGGGTGAGGTAGTTCATTGGGATCGGGAAGTCGCGGATCTCAGCAAACCGGCGCTGCTTGACGGGTTGATGAGGTTTTACCGCCCGGATGTCGTTGTCAACGCCGCGGCCTATACGGCGGTTGATAAGGCGGAAGACGATTGCGTGACGGCACGGCTCGTCAATACCGAATCGGTCGACGTAATGGCCCGCGCGGCAAAAAGTGCGGGCGCATTGTTTGTTCATTTCTCGACGGATTACGTATTTGACGGAAAGTCGGCGGAGCCTTATACGGAAGATAGCGAGACTGCGCCGCTGAATGTGTACGGTGCGACCAAGCGCGATGGGGAGCTCGCAATCATCGCGTCCGAATGCGATCATCTGATCTTCCGCACCTCCTGGGTCTACGCGACACGCGGGGCAAACTTCATGCTGACGATGCTTCGGCTCGCCGCAGAACGTGAAGCGCTCAAGATCGTCGATGATCAACTCGGCACACCGACGCCCGCAAGAATGCTTGCCAACGTTACTGCCCACGCTATTTCACAAGCGATGCGCGAGCGTCAGGAAGCACGCTTTCAAAGCGGACTTTTTCATTTGACCTCGCGAGGCGTGACCAGCTGGCACGGCTATGCTTCTGCGATCATCGACTATGCGCGCAATCTCGCGCCGTCGGGCCGGGTACGCGTCACACACATCGAGCCTGTACCGAGCGAGGTGTTTCCGACACGTGCGGCACGTCCGCGCAATTCGGCTCTCAACAACGACCGCTTCGACGAGCGATTCGGCCTTGTGCGACCCCATTGGTGGGATGCGCTTGCTCAGACGCTAGACGAGCGATTCGAGCGCACCGCTTGAAGATTCCAGAGTTCTCAGGGCTCTGGAAAGAGACCGTGGATTTATCGCCGGCGTGCGTTAGGACGCACTGCGCGAACCTTGTTTGCTGATTCGATACTCCGTCGGCGTAGTAAGCAGGTGCTTGCGAAACAGCTTGGCGAGCCGTCCACCGCTGCCAATGCCGCATCGACGTGCGATCTTGTCCACGGGCAAGCTCGTTTTAGCGAGAAGGCGGCAGCTCATGTCGAGTCGCACATAGAGCAGGTATTCCGACGGCGTCACACCCATTTCGCTCTTGAAGCGCCGCAGGAAATTCCGTTCGCTCATCGCCGCGATCTGCGCGGCATCGTCGATGGATATCGGGCGAGCGCCATTGGCCTCGAGCCATTGCGCCGATGCCTGGATCTTATCGCTGATATGCGATGCCGTTTTGCTGCGCAAGATTGCACTGAACTGCGTTTCGCCCTGAGGCGCAACCCAGTCGGCGACCTGCCGCGCGACCTCGGAGCCGAGATCGTCGCCAACGATGCGCAACGCGGTTCGCAGCGGGCTGGGCGAGTCGACGAGAGGTCGCGACGGGAATGCGCTCCGTGCGTAACTGTCGTTCTCCATGCGACCGCCGTAGGCGTTCGAGAAACCCGCCGCTTCGAGCATCAGGCGTCCCTCCGCGATGGCATGGACCATGCCGCTTCTCGGAAACGCCTGCTGAAGCCACACGATCAGACGATCGTCACGGAACGCGTTCGTTGCGCCGGTGCCGCCGGCAATGAAAAGCGCGCGGAAGTTATCGTCGTGCCCGCGCGATTCGACACTGTCGGTCCACACGAACACCGAGGAAGAACTGGCAATACGCCCACCGGATGCCGACAACAGCGAGACCTCATAGCGCGTTCGACGGGGCTCGCCGGTGTCACTCAGGGCATTCGCCGACTGGAATATCTCGATGATGGAAGCCACATCGGGCAGCGCGAATCCATTGAACAATGCAATGCCGATATGGATGGCGCCGGTGCTCTGCGGCAAAGCGGGTGCTTGAAGTGCATTCTTATGCTTCACGTTGCAAAGAAACTCCATCGTACTTTCCCGGAAATGAGTGACTTGCCGGCCGTCTCTAAGCCGCTCTTAATTGTTTGATCGAATGCTACATAACGTTGTTGCACTGCATTAATGACTGGCCGAATTTGCCAAGGTGTTGGCAAGAATTGGCAAGTCATGGGGTGTTTCGGGAGAAACAGATTTATCCGTTGGATAAGAGGTGGGTTTAAATTGAGACGTGGGTAAGTCTTGAGAGGGAATGAAATGCGGCTCTATTGAACGGGCTGCAATGGAGTATCGAGCAAAGAACCAGGATGCCTTCATCCTTGGAGGGAATTTGAATATCGAGTGTGGGCCTGATAGGGCGCGCGATTATCGAAAAAGTTAACTTGCCGTCGATATATAGTGATCCTATGTGACGGTATGAGATAGTGTGAACGTAACGGTCAATGCCCCCGCTTTGTCGTACTCGAAGAGTCGAGACTTCACTTTAAGAACATCGTCGAATCCCAGTTCATCGACCTTCATGACTACGTTGTCGCCAACAAGGGGAAGATGACATGCGAAACCTTTTCCAGTAGTACGGTACGTACCAAAACCACCCGTGTACTCGTACACGTAAGTCACTTTGTCATCCATGCGCGCTCCGTTAGGAAGGTTTCGTATGAATCAAGGACGCGGATGCATGTGCCTCGCGAGAAGCCTGGCGCATAGTGGCACACGCGACTCCACCCTGATATGACGGGGAAAAAAAGAACCTGCCGCCCGAAGGTGCGGCAGGCTGGAAAAATCGAGGGGTTGGGGGTTGACCAAGAGTGGCGCCCCTCGAAAGGCCGAGGCCAAGTGTATTCGTTCGAAGCGGACTCAAGACGCGAGCGGCGGATTGCGTCACGCTGTTGACTGAACATGACATGGAAGGCGCTCAACGCGGCATGTTCTTTCAAGTGCCGCTGGGTTGTGTCCTACGCTTCGACTTGACTTGCGTAGTCGGTTTCGATCAGAACGCCTGGATCGAACTCGCGCCGTTGATCCGGTAGCGGTGCTTTGGGATTCTGCAGTGCCACGTGGTTGCGCGTTCGATAGTCCGTTGGCGTGGTCTCCAGATATTTCCTGAACAGCTTCGACAATTGTCCGCCACTGCCGATACCGCAGTGGCGCGCGATCTTGTCGACAGGCAGGCGCGATTCGATCAGCATCCGGCAACTCATATTCAGGCGCGCGCGAAGCAGATAGTCCGAGGGCGTCATGCCGATCTCGCTCTTGAAGCGGCGCAGGAAGTTGCGCTCGCTCATCGCTGCGACCTGGGCCGCGTCGTCGATCGAGATAGGCCGGGCGACGTTTGCTTCCAGCCAGCGCGCCGACGCGAGAATCTTCTCACTGATCTGAGGCGTCACGTCAAGCGTGACCGACGAGCTGAAGGGCGTCTCGGGTTGCGGCGCGATTGACTCGGCAACCCGCCGCGCAAGATCGGCGCCGAGATCCTCTTCGACGATACGCAGCGCAGTCGATACAGCGCCCGGCGCTTCCGTCAACCGCGCCCGATGCAACCCGGATGCTTCGTTGTCTCCATAGAGAAGCGGGCAGTACCGGCTGGGCAGCCCGGCGGCCTGAAGCAGCAGTTGGCCTTCCGCGATCGGATGCACGATCTCGCTGAACGGATGCCTGCGGCGAAGCCACTCGCTCAATCGCTCGTCGCGGCATGCCTGCTGCACGCCGGCGCCGCCTGCGATGAACAACAGGTGCGGCTCATTGGTGCCCCGATGCGACTGGACGTCGTCGGTCCAGACAAAGACTGATGATGAACTGGCGATGCGTCCGCCCGCGGCGGAAAGCAGCGAGACGTCGTAACGTGCGCGGCCGGATCGCGGTGCGGCGACCAGCGAATTGGCCCGCTGAAAAATCTCGATGAGTGCGGCGACCGTAGGCAATGCGAATCCGTTGAACAGCGCGATGTCGATGCGAGTCAGATCGTTCGTTTGCATCGGCACGGCACTGTGCCGCGAACTGCGCGGCAGAGTATGTACCAAATCCATTTATTTTCCCCCGGAAATATGTGGTCTACAGAGACTTCTCCCCAAGACTCCGTCTTTTTTCTTATTAGATCATGCTATACGTGTAATTCTCTTGGCAGTATTTCATGGCTGAATTAACCAACACATTGGCTGTTGCGGAGTTGAGTGGCAAGATGGCGAACAGCCTTGCTGAGCGCCTGATTCGTTCCGTAATGGGTAAGATTGAGAAATGATTATCGTAGTTCGCAACACACAGGGGCGGCATGCAAAGTGCATCCATTTATCGATTTATCTCGTCGATATGATAATTCTGCTCTATAAAAGTGCATAGTCCATTAGCGGCGAAATATTTTTTGGTGAATGCATGTCGGGTTGATCAAAGGTGGTGCATTTGCGGCGCCGCAGGTGTTGTCGGCGAGCGTCATGGCCGATGTCGGGAATACCTGTGTCTCAGGTAGGTCGTCAGGCGGCTCCAACCATGTGCTCGTTTCGGACTTAAGTTTTCCAATAAACGCCGCAAAACGGTGCGGCGCGGCGGAAGAGGTAGAATTTCGCCCGACGCTCAGGATGCGCGAAGTACAAGTGCGTGCTCACATGCACCGCGGTTCACCTGAGTCGCAGAGCGGCCGTCTTGTCCCGTCTCCTCGGGCACAGCGGACGCTTGAACTCCGTGATGCGCCATGTTCAGTCAGGTCACCGCTGGCATCGTCCCGTGCGGAGGGCAGTGATTAAACTTTTTTGGCAAACGATTGCGCATGAGGCTAAATAAGCTCGTTATGCGACCGTTAACGGGTTCATGCAGAAACAAGACATTCAGACCATCGTATCCGCAGCTCGCGAAACGGCTGATTCGATCGTCGGTGCGCGCGAATGGAAGACGGCGGAAGATGCGAGCGCAATGCACGACGTGATCTTCTGGGACATGGTTGCGAAGCGCTTGCCCGACACGAACCTCGCCGATCTGTTGTCAATGTTGGACTAGACGGTTTAGTCGACACTGTTCATCTTGCCGCGCAGCATGCCGGCACACCTGCAATGGCGAGCGCGTTCAACCTCCGTCAATCGACGTCCCAGGCTTCAACACGGCTACTGATCCCCAAACCCGAGCAGGGAAAAGATCTTGACGACCGTTCCTTGCTTCGGTTGACGCTTGCCCTGTTGTTGTATAAAGACTTGCATCGCGCGTGTCATCTCTTGAACCGAAAGCTTGCGATAGGCACAGATGTTGTAGGTGACGCCGTGCTGCGAGTCTTTGATGAAGTTGTCTACGTTCGGTAGCTGCATGCTTGCCTCGAAAGCGTCACGCGGTTTTCCCACTGGAACGGTACTCGTCTTCGACCCACGGGTTACGACAGCAGCCGCCGTCGCGGATGAAGCTGGAGCCGCATGCAGCGGCCTGATCCGCCCGGCTCACGAGCGACTATTGCCTGAATTTGAAGCGGTCCACAAAAAAAAGAGCCTGCCGCCCGAGGGAGCGGCAGGCTGAAAGATCGAGGGGTGGGGTTCGCTTGAGAGAAGCGCCCCCTCGAAAGACCGAAGCCAAGTCTAGTCGCTCGAAGGAGGCTGCGGACGCGCGCGGCGGATGAGGTCACGTTCTTGACGGAACAGGACATGAAAAAGGGCTCACGCACGCAGAAGGACACGCCGCCGAACGCGACCGTGCAGATCCGCAGCGACGGCACCATCGGCGCTCCAGCCCTCCGCACCACCCAACATCCCCATTGCCAACACACCAGACGCGACTTTTTTCATGAATCGCGGTGGACGCGTTAATGTACCAGCGCCGCGAGGCCGCGTATCTGGCGTCCCAGATACTCGCGTGCCATGGCGCAAAAGGTACTTCTACCCACCGCGTTAATTTATTCATGGATTCTTTATGCTTATCAAAGACGTAGCCGTCAGCTTGCCCTCCAGGATCGTGACGAACGAGGAAGTGATCGATATGATTCGATTCCATTCCAGGGACTACGAGGGTGATATCGACCGGGGGATGCGCACCATCAAGACCTTGCTCGACAGAAGCGGACTGGTCAACCGGCGCTGGTGTGAAAGCCACGAGTCGCCTATCGATCACGTCGCCATGGCGACGCGCAAGGCGCTATCGGAAACGTATCTGAAGCCGGAACACATCGAGCTGTTTATTTATGTCGGTATTGGACGAGGCTTCCTCGAGCCCGGCAACAGCCACATGATGGCCAGCACGCTCGGCTTCGTGAACGCCGAGTGTTTCGATGTGGTCGACGCCTGCATGAGCTGGACCCGGGCCATGGCGATCATCGACAGCCTTTTCAAGTCGGGTCAGTACAGAAACGCTATGATTGTGAATGCCGAGTTCAATATGCTTGCGGGCGGCCCACTCTATCCGGGGAATTTCGCGTTGAAGAGCCAGGCTCAAATCGAATATACGTTGCCGTCGTTCACGATTGGCGAGGCGGCGACCGCGACTTTGCTCGTCGCCAAAGAGCCGGATAACTTCACCTTCGCGTTCCGCGCGAAGCCGGCAGTGTCGGATTTGTGCACCATTCCAATTCCCGGCTATGAAGGGTATTGCCACCCGACCGAACGGATCGGCAAGAACGGCGATATGCGTTTCACGTCATTCGGCCATGAGCTTCACAAAAATTCGGACGAGTTGTCCGCGGTATTGACTAAACTGCCAGTTCCCAAGAAGGACATCGACATCGTCTTCACCCACGCATCCTCCAAGGCGGCGTGGCAGGGTTATGGCGCCAAGGTGGGGATCGACGACAAGATGTATCACATCTATCCGGAGACGGGAAACCTCGTTTCGGCGTCGATTCCGGCTGCCATTTCACTGGCAAAAGACGGCGGGCGGTTGAAGAGAGGCGACAGAGTGCTGTGCTGGGTCGGCAGCGCCGGCATGTCGTTCAACGTCAGCAGCTTCAAATTCTGAGGCTGGGCAAGCCAAGATAAAGCACGACATGAGAGCCATTTCAGGGAGCATCCGTTATCTCAACCGACTGGTTTATGACTCGGCCAAGGTGTCGGACTACAGCGTGCTGGCTGTTGGCGTAATCGGTGCGATCGGGCATCCGTTGTACTGGCTGTGGTGGACGTATATCGATCCTCAACCCAACGAAAGCCTGCCGATGCGCGTTATCGGTACGGCGGCCTGTACGCTGCTGCTATTGCACCGTTTCTGGCCCGCTTCGGTCGCGCGCTTCCTGTCGTGGTATTACTTCGTAACGGTAGCCTATTCGCTACCGTTCTTTTTCACTTACTACCTGATTGCCGGTCACTATTCGATGCTCTGGTCAATGGCCGAGCTCGGCATGGTGTTTTTCCTGATCGCCATTTTTCCGTCGGTCGTTGCGTTAGCACTCAATCTGATGCTGGGCATTGGTCTTGCCGTCTTGTGCGCCAGGATCGTCATTCCGCAATCCCTGCACGTGGACGGTCAGCTATTTCTCTACACGTATCTGCCGGTTTTTACGTTCGGTATTTTCGCCGGCCTTACGTTCAGTTACAGCAATCTGAAAGGCATCGTCGCGCAGGCAAAAAATGTGGCGTTTCGTGCGCTCGCCGGTTCGATCGCTCATGAAATGCGCAATCCTCTCAGCCAGTTGAGGCACGTGCTGGATCGCATGGAAGAGGCGCTGCCCGCGGTGACGGATGCCAGCCCGACGCCGGCCATGTCGCACGACAGGGCGGCATTGCTTTACCGGCATCTTGCCCATGGCCAATTGTCGATCGATCGGGGCTTGCGCATCATCGCGATGACACTCGATGAGGTCAGCGCGAAACCCATCCGCGCGGATCATTTCACCTATCTGAGCGCGGCGGCCACCACGCGTAAAGCGCTGGACGAATACGGCTTCGGCGATCAGAAGGAGCGCGCCAAAGTCCGGCTCGTGGTGCTGGACGACTTCGTCTTCAAGGTCGACGAAACCGTCTATCTGTTCACGCTGTTCAATCTGATCAAGAACGCGCTGCATCACATTGCGGCGCATCCATTGGCGACACTCACGCTGACGATCGACCGCCAGACGGTGCTGGTTCATGACACCGGCCCCGGCATCGCGCCCGACCTCCTGCCTCATCTTTTCGAGCCTTTCCGCACTGCGGGCAATTCAGCGGGTACGGGGCTCGGCCTTGCCTATTGCCAGCGCGCAATGCGCGCATTCGGCGGCACGATCGCCTGCCGCTCGGAAGTCGGGAAATTTACGCAGTTCACGCTGCAATTCCCCGCAGTCTCCAGCCGCGAAGTGGCCGAGCATGAGCAGAAGGTTTTCGAGCGCGCCACGCCATTTTTTGCGGGCAAACGCATTCTCGTCGTCGACGACGATGCCGCTCAGCGGACGCGGAGCCGCCGCGCGTTGTCGAAGGTCGGCGCGCAGGTGAGCGAGGCGGAAAACGGCGAGGCGGCATTGAGGGTGCTTCAACAGTCGGCGCCGCACGACCTCGTGCTGATTGACATCAATATGCCGCTCATGGACGGCTACACCACGGCCGAGAAAATTCGTGCCGACCATCAACACCCGAACTGGAATGTTCTGATCGCCGCCTTTACGGCCGAGCCGGGCAATGTGACGCGGGTGCTCGCCCGCCGCGCCGGCATGGACGATCTGATCAGCAAATCCGCCAGCGCGGTGGAACTGATCGCGACGCTTCAAAAGCTTTTCGAAAGCGGCGATCGGCATGTTCAGAGCCACCCGTTCGACGGTTTCGCCGGCAAAACGATTCTGGTCGCGGACGACGACACCTATAGCAGGCGGATTGCCAAAGGTTATCTGGAGCGATGCGGCGCGCGCGTCGTCGAGGCCGAACACGGGCCGGACGTGCTGGCGAGGCTGGAGGAGAACGACGCCGTGGATGCCATCGTGATGGACATGAACATGCCGGGCATGGGCGGCGTGGAAACGACTGCGTCGATCCGTGCTCGTGCCGACGCGTATGCCCGGATTCCCATCGTTGCATTGACCGGCCAGTCCGATATGAAAGCCGTGCAGGCATGTCTGGCCGCGGGCATGAACGAGGTCATGGTCAAGCCCGTGCAGATCGGCGCGCTCTATGCGTCTCTTGCAAGACAGTTTGCCCAGCAACGCGCGTCGCAAGGGCCGGGCAAATCAGAACCGGCACAGACGCCCGCCGTGCAAGCCGCCAGGCCGGCGCCGATCAGGGAAGGCTCGCTGCTCGACGAGAAACACCTCGAAGAACTGGTGGCGCTCGATTTGCTGGACCAGACGTTCCTCAACGGCATCGAGCAGATTCGCTCGACTGTGGCGCAGCTCGCCGCCAGCGTGGCGGCCCGCGACCTCGAATCGACGCACGGCGCCTTGCACGTCCTGCTCGGCATCAGCGGCAACATCGGCGCAAAGGCGCTGCATCAGTTCGTGCGGCAGATCTATCCGCGCGTGGTGGAAGGCGAATGGCCCGCGGAAGCCGACTGGCTGGCGCAAATCTGCTCGCTGAGCGATCATTCGGCCCCCGCGTTGCGGACCTACTTCACTTCAGCCAAAGCGCGCGGCGAGAACGGGGACTCATTGGGCGACTAATCGACGTTAAGCGCCGGTCGGCGACGGCGGCGCTTATCCGCCTCGCGACGTGCCGCTCAGCATGCTCCTCGACTCCCAACGTTCCTCCTTCGCCGGCCTTTCCTCCGCCCGGCAACGCCCAATTCCCTTGGCGCAAAAGCACCACAAGTCAATTGACCGATTCAATCACAAAAGTGATCGAATCGAAAAAATCGCTTGCAACCGACCGTTCCGATCACTATATTGATCGAAACGATCGTTTTCCTTGAGCGAAGCAATCACTTCCGAGGGAAGCCGACCGTCTCAACGTGGCCCGAGCGCCACGGCGTGCCATCAAGAAAAATCACGGAGACATCATTGAAAAAGCGTTCCTTCCAGGTTCTGGCCACTTTGGGCGTGTTCGGCGCCGCCACGACCGGCGCGCACGCGCAAAGCAGCGTCACGTTGTATGGATTGATCGACACCGCACTCGTTTACACGAACAACCAGAAAGGTCACTCGAACGTTCAGATGTCGAGCGGCACGTTGTCCGGCAGCCGCTGGGGTTTGCGCGGCCAGGAGGATCTGGGCGGCGGCTTGAGCGCAGTGTTCGTGCTCGAAAACGGTTTCAGCAGCACGACGGGCACGCTCGGCCAGAACGGCCGTGAGTTCGGCCGCGCGGCTTATGTGGGCTTGAGCGGCGGCTTCGGCAAGGTGACGGCGGGCCGGCAGAACGATACTTCGGCGGACTTCATCGGCACGCTGACGGCCGCCAATCAATGGGCGGGCGGTCTCGGCGCCCATCCGGGGAATACGGACAATCTTTACGTGAACGCGCGGATCAGCAACAGCGTGAAGTTCATCAGCAACGACTACGCGGGCTTTCGCTTCAGCGGTTTGTACAGCTTCGGCGGCACGGCAGGCGACTTCGCCAACAATCGCGTGTGGGGGCTCGGCGCCACCTACGCAAACGGCCCGTTCGTGGTCGCGGCGTCGTATATGAACGCCACCACACCGAACACGGGACTTTTCGACGGCACGGCAGGCGCGGCGGTGATTTCGCCCAACAACACGCCGATCTATTCGGGCTATGCGTCGGCGCGCACGCTGCAGATAGCGGCGGTGGGCGGCGCATACACATTCGGCGCGGCGACTTTCGGCCTGATCTATTCGAACTCGAAGTTCAAGGATCTGGGTTCGGGCGCGGCCTCGGCACCGGTCGCGCGTTTCGTCGGCGAGACCGCGACGTTCGACAACGTCGAAGCAAATTTCCGCTACCAGCTGACGCCGGCCACGCTGCTCGGCGTGGCTTACAACTACACCCGCACGCATGGCGCGGGCGACGCGCACTATAACCAGGTGAACGCGGGCGCCGACTACTTTCTGTCCAAGCGCACCGACGTTTATCTGAGCACTGGCTGGCAAGGCGCGAGCGGCATCGATTCGACGGGCCGCGCGGCCACGGCGGCGTTGTGGCCGATCACGGCGTCGAGCACCTCGCATCAGTTCGTCGCGGCACTCGGTTTGCGTCACAAGTTCTGAGCGTTTCGCGCAATTTGATCTAAACAGGAAGGTGTAGAAACCTTCCGTCGTGGAAGTGGAGTCGAGCATGACAGTCTTGTTCAAAGGGATCATTCCCGCACTCATCACGCCGATGACGGCAACCGAAGAGGTGGACGAAGCGGGCTTGCGCACGCTGATCGAACGCCTGATCGAGTCCGGCGTGCATGCGCTGTTCGTGCTCGGCACCAACGGCGAATTCATCGCCTTGAATGAAGCGGAAAAATTGCGCATCGCCAGGATCGCGGTCGATCAGGCGCGCTCGCGCGTGCCGGTGATTGCCGGAACGGGCGCGTACGCCACGCGCGACGTGATCGATCTGAACAGCAAGATGCTCGACGTGGGCGTGGATGCGGTGTCGGTGATCACGCCGTATTTCAACGGCGCAACCCAGCAGGAACTGTTCACGCACTACGAGCGGATCGCGCGCGCCACCACGCTGCCGGTGATGCTCTATACGATCCCCGCGAAGGCCGGCATCACGCTGAACGTGGACACAGTGCGGCGCCTCGCCGAGATACCGAACATTCGCGGCATCAAGGACAGCGGCGGCGACTTCGATCGTTTGCTGCAGCTGATCAATCTGCGCCGCGACGACTTCGCCGTTTTCACCGGCACGGATTCGATGATCCTGTGGACACTGATCGCGGGCGGCGACGGCGCGGTGGCCGCGACCACCAACGCGGTGCCCGACGTGGTCACATCGATTTGGAAGCACTTTCAGGCCGGCGACATCGCGGCCGCGCGCAGGGCGCAGGAGTCGCTGCGCGCGCTGCGCGACGCCTTCGCGCTCGGCACCATGCCGGTCGTGCTGAAGACCGCCGCGCAAATGCTCGGCATGCCGGCGGGTCCGGCGCGCGCGCCCGCGCAGCCGCTCGACGCGAACGCTCGCGCCCGGCTTGAACAGGCGCTCTCGATTTATCGCGAGACGCGCTAAAGCGCGCCCGTTCTTCCGTCCGTACCTCATTCACCGCCCCAAGAGACATCGCCATGACCACGACCTATCACTTCCAGACTGTCAAGCACATCGTGCATGGCGCACACAGCCTCGATCTGCTCGCCGATAAGCTCGCGCTGCTCGACGCGCCGGTCAAACGCATCGCGCTGATTACCCAGCCGGCGATGGAAGAACTCGGCGTGATCGACCGCGTGATCGCGAGTCTTGCAGCCAAAGACATTGAAGTGCTGATCGTGCGCGACGTCGAACCGGAGCCGACCATCGGCAACGTGGAAAGCGTCTTCAGCGAACAGATCGCGCCGTTCGCGCCGCACGCGATTCTGTCGATCGGCGGCGGCAGCGTGCTCGACGCAGCCAAGCTGTTCGCCGTGCGTCTGACCAACGAACAGCCGTTGCGTGAATGGCTCGGCATCGATCTGATCGCGAAGCCGGGCGTGCCGCTGATTCTCGTGCCGACCACAGCGGGCACGGGTTCGGAAGTGACGCCGAACGCGATCGTCACGCTACCCGACGAAGAGCTGAAGGTCGGCATTGTGAGCCGCCATCTGTTGCCGCAACTCGTCATTCTCGATGCGGCGCTCACGCTGAAATTGCCCAAGGCGATCACTGCCGCCACCGGCATGGACGCTTTCGTTCACTCGCTCGAATCGTATATCTCGACCAAGGCCAACCCGATCAGCGACATGTTCGCGATGGAGTCGATGCGGCTGATCGGCGCGAACATCATCGAAGCGTACGAGCATGGCGAGTCGATCAAGGCGCGCGAAGCGATGATGCTCGGCTCGATGTACGGCGGACTGGCGCTGACGGCGGCCGGCACCGCCGCGGTCCATGCGCTCGCGTATCCGCTCGGCGGCATGTTCAACGTCACGCACGGCGTGGCGAACGCGATGCTGTTGCCGCATGTGATGGCGTTCAACATGGACGCCTGCGCCGGCCGGCTCGCCAACGTGGCACGCGCGCTGTCGCTGGTCACGTCCGCCGACGATGACCTGACGGCCGCCACGAAACTGATCGAGCGCATCGATCAATGGACCGCGGCCGTGGACATCCCGCAGGATCTGCGCAAGTTCGGCGTGAGCGAAGACGATCTCGACGCGCTCGCCGTCGCGGCGGCGAAAGTCAAACGGCTGCTCGGCAACAACCCGAAGCCGCTGTCCCTCGACGACATGAAGGCGATCTATCGCCGCCTGCTGCCATGAACCGCACGTGTGAGCCGCGCCTGCTCATCATCGGCGACGATCTGTCCGGCACGGCCGATTGCGCCGTGACGGGCGCGCGCCTGGGTTTGCGCAGTGTCGTCATGCTCGACGCACGCATGCCTAAGTTGACCGGTGAGGGCGGTGAGGCTGACGTCACGCGAGGCATCGACGTTCTCGCGGTCGATGCCGACTCGCGCCGGCTCGGCGCGGAAACGGCGGCGCAAGTGAACGCCCAGGTCTGGCGTGAACTCGCTCATGCGGACACACGGCTCTACAAGAAGATCGATTCGACGCTGCGCGGCAACGTCGCAGCCGAAGTCGCGGCGCTGATTCCGTTGGCGGGCATGGCCATCGTAGCGCCGGCATTTCCCGCAGCGGGACGCACCACGCGTAACGGCCGCCAATGGCTGAACGGCGTACCGGTGGAGCAGACGGAAGTCTGGCGCAACGAGGGCATTGCCGGCGGGGCCGCCATTGCGTCGATGCTCGCGCAATACGATGTGCGGACCGACACTTTGTCGCTCGCGGACGTGCGTTCGGATCAGGCCGCGTTGACGGCAAAGCTTAACGCGATGCGACAGGCCGGCGTTCAAGCAGCGGTATGCGACAGCGAAACGGACGACGACCTGCGGCGCATCGCGCACGCTTCCGCGTCGCTGCGTAGCGTGTTCTGGGTCGGATCGGCCGGTCTCGCGCGCCATCTGATGCAGGCTTTGAATCCCGGTGACGTGACGGCCGCCAGCGAGGCCGGCTTTGCTGCTCATGAGCCGAACAAACCTGTGCTGGCCGTGGTCGGCAGCATGTCGAGCGTCTCGCATGCGCAGGTCGCGCGACTCAGGACGGAAGCGGGCGAGGCGCTCGCGTCGTTCGAAATCGATCCGTCGACGTTGCGTAGCATCCAGCCAGCGCACGCGCAGTTCACCACCGAGGTGAGCGCGGCGCTGCAGCGAGGGCTACATGTCGTCGTGTCGCTGAGCCAGACGGATCGCACCAGCGTGGCCGACGGCCTGCTGTTCTGCCAGCGCCTCGCCGCGCTGCTGGTTCCCGCATTGCAGTACGCCGGCAGCGTGATCGCCACCGGCGGAGAAACGGCCCGCGCGCTGCTGTCCGCGGCGGGTATCGGCGAATTACGCGTCGTCGAAGAAATCGAGAGCGGTGTGCCGCTGCTGCACGCCATTCACAACGGACGCCGTCTTAACGTCGTCACCAAAGCGGGCGGCTTCGGCCATCCGGATACGCTCAATCTGGCCTGGCGAAAACTCGCCGGCGTCCAACCCAATGCCCGGCCGTGCGCGGCCATCATCAAAGGACTGACCACAATGACCTATCGTCCAGTTATCGGCATCACCATGGGCGATGCTGCCGGCGTCGGCCCGGAAATCGTCATGAAGGCGCTGGCGCACGCCTCGGTCTACGAGCAATGTCGTCCGCTCGTGATCGGCGACGCCGCGCGTCTGCGCGACGCGGGCCAGCGCGCGGGCGTCTCGCTCGAAGTGCGCTCGATTGCGAGCCCGGCGGATGCCGGCTTCGAATGCGGCGTGGTGGATTGCATCGACCTCGGCCTGATTCCCGCCGACATGCCGTACGGCAAGCTCTCCGCCGTCGCGGGCGACGCCGCGTATCAGTACATCGCGCGCACCGTCAAATTGACTTCCGCCGGCGAACTCGACGCGATCTGCACCGCGCCGCTGAACAAGGAAGCGCTGCACGCCGGCGGCCACATTTTCCCGGGCCACACTGAAATGCTCGCGCATCTCACAGGCATCGACGAAGTGTCGATGATGCTCGTCGCGCCGAAGCTGCGCGTGATTCACGTCACGACCCACATCGGCCTGCTCGACGCGATTCGCCGTATCGAGCCGGGTCTCGTGCAACGGACCATCGAGCGCGCGCATGAAACGCTGGTGCGCGCGGGCATCGACAATCCGCGCATCGGCGTGTGCGGGATCAATCCGCATGCGGGCGAGAACGGCCTGTTCGGCTATGGCGAGGAAGAGGAAAAGATCATTCCCGCCGTCAAGGTATTGCAGGCGCGCGGCTGGGACGTCGAAGGCCCGTTGCCCGCGGACACGCTGTTCTTCCGCGCCGGCCGCGGCGACTTCGACGTGGTGGTCGCGATGTACCACGACCAGGGACACGGCCCGGTGAAGGTGATGGGGCTGGAGGCCGGTGTCAACGTGACGGTCGGGCTGCCGGTGATCCGCACCTCGGTCGATCACGGCACCGCATTCGATATCGCCGGCAAGGGTATCGCCGACGAAGGCAGCATGCTCGAGGCGCTGAAGCAGGCGCTCGATCTGGCCACGCGGCGTTCCGAACTGGAAGCCTGAGAGCCGTTAGTGAATGGGCATCCCGTTACGACGGGACGCGGATAACGGCTGCGGGGACGGCGGACACACGCCGCGCAGCCGGATGACTCGATGCGTATGCATCGGCAAAAGTACATTGGAGACACCATGGCAACTTTCAGCTACTGGGACACCGCAATCATCATCGGCATGGTCGTGGTCTACATACTTCTGACCAGCTGGTTCAGCGTGAAGCTGCGCAGCCGCAATTCCGAGCAGTTCATGGTGGCGTCGCGCTCCATGCCGGTCGTGGTCGTCGCGGTCCTGCTCATGTCCGAGTTCATCGGCGCGAAGTCGACCGTGGGGACCTCGCAGGAAGCGTTCAGCGCCGGTATCGCGGCTTCGTGGTCGGTGATCGCCGCGTCGATCGGCTTTCTGTTCTTTGGCCTGTTCATGGCCAAACGTCTCTACAATTCGGGTGAATTCACGATCTCCGGTTTCATTGCCATGAAGTACGGCAAGCGCGCCAAGCTCGTGGTTTCGGCGATCATGATCTATGCGCTTTTTCTCGTGAACGTGGGCAACTACGTGAGCGGAGCGGCCGCGATCTCGACAGTGATGCGGATCAATCTGCCGACCGCTGCGGTGATCACCGCCATCGTCAGCACGATCTACTTCGCGTGGGGCGGTCTGAAGAGCGTGGCGTATCTGACCATCGTGCACAGTGCGGTCAAGCTGATCGGCATTGCGATTCTGGTGGTAGTGGCATGGCGCCTGACCGGCGGCATCAAGCCGATGATGGCGAATATGCCCGAGCACTATTTCACCTGGAACGGATCGCTCAGCAACGGCACGATCGGCGCGTGGATCATCGGCACCGCGGGCGCGATCTTCTCCACACAGTTCATCATTCAGGCGATCTCCGCCACGCGCTCGGCCGCGGCGGCGCGCAGTGCGTCCTTGCTCGCAGCGGTGCTGTGCGTGCCGATTTCGCTCGCGCTCGGCTTTCTCGGCGTCGCCGCGAAGTATCTGTTTCCGGGTATCAAGAGCCTGTACGCGTTGCCGGTCTTCCTGCAACACATGAACCCGCTGCTGGCCGGTGTGGTGACGACGTCGCTCGTTGCGTCGATCTTCGTGAGCGTGTGCACGGTTGCACTCGCCATCGCCTCGCTGATCGTCAAAGACTTCTACGTGCCGCGCTATCATCCGACGCCGGAAGTCGAACTGCGCATGACGCGCTGGATTTCGCTGGCAGTCGGACTTGCTCCGCTCGTATTCGTCCTGTTCGTGCCGCAGATTCTCGCGCTGTCGTTCTTCACGCGCGCGTTGCGGTTGACGGTGTCCGTGGTGGCGCTGATCGGTATCTATCTGCCGTTTTTCAATAGCAGCCGCGGAGCCATGGCCGCGCTGATCGTGTCCGCGCTGGCCACGACCGTCTGGTATCTGCTTGGCAATCCGCTCGGCATCGACAACATGTACGTATCGCTGGTCACGCCGGCCGTCGTCATCGTGTTGGAGAAGCTGTTGTTTCCGGCGGGCTCCAAGCCGGTCGGCGCGAGCGGCGAGCGTCTCGCGCATCGTGAATCACATTGAAGTGCTGTAATCAGGAGAACACCGGATGTCTTCCATCCTTGCAGAAACTCCCAACGCGGCGACGTGGGATAACCATGTGCGCGTGACCTATGCGGACGCGCAGCGCCGCGACGCCTATCTGCCTTCGTCCTGCGTGCAGAACCACGCGGCGAATCTGCATGCGTTGCCGAACGGCGACCTGTTGTGCGTCTGGTTCGGCGGCACGCAAGAGGGCATTCCGGATGTATCGGTCTATATGTCGCGGCTGCGTGCCGGCAGCGGCGTGTGGAGCGAGCCGCAAAAGCTGTCGGACGATCCGACGCGCTCGGAACAGAACCCCGTGCTGTTCACCGCGCCCGACGGCCGGCTCTGGCTCACCTATACCGCGCAGTTGTCGGGACACCAGAACACCGCGATCGTGCGCCGCCGTATCTCGTCCGATGGCGGCCTCACGTGGGGGCCGATCGAAACGTTGTTCGACCGGCCGGGCACCTTCGTGCGCCAGCCGATCGTCGTGCTGCCCGACGGCGCATGGCTGTGTCCGGTGTTCATGTGCCGCACGGAACCCGGCGAGCGCTGGGTCGGCAACAACGACATCAGCGCGGTGCTGATTTCGGAAGACGAGGGCCGCTCGTGGCGCGAACACGAGGTGCCCGAGAGCGTGGGCTGCGTGCACATGAATGTGCAACTGCTGGCCGACGGTTCGCTGCTCGCGCTGTTTCGCAGCCGCTGGGCGGATTCGATCTACGCGAGCCGCTCGAAAGACGGCCGCACGTGGAGCGCGCCGCAAGCGACCGACTTGCCGAACAACAATTCGTCGATCCAGTTCGTTGCGCTGAAGAACGGCCACCTCGCGCTGGTGTTCAACGAAAGCGATGCGTCGCACAGCACCGAACGGCGTGCGTCGCTATACGACGACATCGAGGATTCGGAAGACAGCGGCGCGCTGCGCGACCAGGGCGCGTCGACGCGCGGCACGGCCGTGTGGGGCGTGCCGCGCTCGCCGATGTCGCTGGCGATCTCCGAGGACGGCGGCCACACCTGGACGCGCCGGCGCGCGCTGGAAATCGGCGACGGCTATTGCATGACGAACAACTCGGCGGAGCAGCGCAACCGCGAGTATTCGTATCCGTCGATCGTGCAATCGGCCGACGGCGCATTGCATATCGCTTTCACGTACTTTCGCCAACGCATCAAATACGTATGCGTCGACGAAGCGTGGGTGCGCGGCTGACACGTTAGCGCGGGAGCTGGATCGGAGCGAACCGCAAGGGACCACGGCGTGCGATGGAAATTCGCTACACTAGGCGCACTTATTGGCGCGCCTCTTGCGCGCCGTCGCTAAACCGGTTCCTCCGATCCAAGATCATGAAAGTTGCGAAACGCCGCGAGGCGATGCTTCACGCTGTGCTGGGCGGGATGACAGATGTCGGGACGTTGTGCGAGCACTTCGGCATGTCCGAGGCAACGGTGCGGCGCGATCTGCGGGCGCTCGCGGAAGGCCGCCAGATCCTGCGCACCTACGGCGGCGCGGCTGCGGTCAGCGCGCATGAACCCGAGGCCTCGCTCGACGAACGCAGCGAAAGCTTTCGCGAGCAGAAAGATGCGATTGCACGCGCCGCGCTCGCGCATGTGCAGGAAGACGACACGCTGTTTCTCGACGGCGGCACCACCACCGCGGCGCTCGCGCGTCAGTTGATCGGACAGCACTCGGTGCATGTGGTGACGAACAACCTGCTGGTGGTCGGCGCGCTGGCGTCGAGCAAGGTGCGCGTGACGCTGGTAGGCGGCGACATCCGTTCTTCGAGCATGAGTACGCTCGGGCCGCTCGCGCAACTGGCATTGAGCCGCCTCACGTTCGACAAGGCGTTTCTCGGCGCCGACGGCGTAACGGCGGCGCGTGGCTTGTGCGAGGCGACGGCGGAGCAGGCGTATCTGAAGGAATGCGTGATTCGTCAGGCCGCGAGCGTGTTCGTGCTGGTGACAGCCGACAAACTCGGGCGCGCCAGCCAGCAGCACTGGACGCCCCTCGAACGTGAGTGGACGCTGATTACCGATGACGCGGCCGAGCCGCATGAACTGGCCTTGTTCGACGAACGAGGCGAGGTGACGGTGGAGACGGTAGCGGTTCGATAAGCGTTTCCGGCGTCTCCTCTTTACGGATAGCCAGGGGGAGTGAAGTGGAAACGACGACACAGGTGAAGCAGCGGCATGCCGTGGTGACAGGGGCCTCGTCGGGTATCGGCCTGGCGATCACTCAACGTTTGCTGAACGAAGGGTGGCGCGTTACCGGCTTGTGCCGCAGGCCGGCGACGCAAGCCGTTGAACATCTGACCATCGTTCCCGTCGACGTGACGGACTTCGCGGCGCTCGCACCGGTTGTCGAATCGATCGGCGCATGCGATGCGTTCGTGCATGCCGCCGGCTTCATGAGAACAGCGCCGCTCGGCGAACTCTCCGCCGACGACGGCGCCGCGATGTGGCGCATCCACGTCGATTCAGCCGCATTTCTCGCCAACGCCTTGCTGCCGAATATGCCGGCGGGTGGCCGTATCGTGTTGATCGGCAGCCGGACCGCGAACGGCGCGCCTACGCGCAGCCAGTATGCGGCCACCAAAGCGGCGCTGGTCGGGATGGCCCGCTCCTGGGCGGCCGAACTTGCGCCGCGCGGCATCACGGTCAACGTGGTCGCTCCCGGCGCGACCGATACACCCTTGCTGCGCGATCCGGCGCGCGCGGGCACTCCACCGAAAATGCCGCCGCTCGGCCGCTTCGTTCAACCGTCGGAAGTGGCCGGTTTGACCGCATTCCTATTGGGGCCGGAGGGCGGGTCGATTACCGGTCAACAGATCGTGATGTGCGGCGGCGCGTCTCTCTGAATGCGTCGGCGCCGCGGTCTTCCTGACGAGCAACGCGTCGAACTTCGTCAATGGCCACGTTCTTTACGTGGACGGCGGCGTGACCGCCACGCTGTAGCCCGTCGATGAGGCATCGCGCCGCGAGACTATCTCGCGGCCGGTCCCGTCGACTGCCTGAGCTGAAACAACGCATGCACCTCGTGCCCGTGCAGCGGACGCTTGCCGTCGAGCGTGTCGAGCAGATACTGCGCGGCAAGCCGCCCGATCTCGTAGGTGTCGACGCGCATGGTGGTCAGCGCGGGGCGGATCTCCCGCGCCATTTCCAGATCGTCGAATCCGGTGACGGACAATTCGCCCGGAATTGCAATGCCCAGTTCCTCGGCCTCGCGCAACACGCCCAGCGCGATAGCGTCGTTGCCGCAGACGATCGCGGTGGGACGCTCGCCCGACGCTTGCCAGATCGTGCGCAGACTGCGCCGCCCGAATCCCATCGTCGATTCGCCTTCAAACATATGCTCCGGCCGCACCGCGAGGCCGTGACGTTCGAGTGTCGCGCGAATGCCCGCGACGCGTGCCTGCACGCGGTCGTTGTCGCGCGTCGGCTGGATGCACACCGCGAACGCGCGGTGCCCGAGGCCGATCAGATGTTCGGTGATCTCCTCATAGGCCGCATGATTGTCGAAGCCGATGCAGGTGTGGGGACTGTCCTTGCGATACGCGTAGGTCACCGCATACGGCACGCGGTAGAGCCGCAACGCATCGAACAGTTCGGGCGGATGAGCCTCGCCCACCACGGCCATCGCTTCCACGCCACGCGCCAGCATCGCGCGCACCTGCGTGAGCGCCTGCGCGGGGTCGTAATTGGAGCAGCCGAGCACCAGCGTGATGCCGCGCGCCGCGAACGCCGCCTGCATGCCGCTCACTTGTGAGGCGAACACGCGATCATCCAAAGTCGGAATGATGATGCCGGCGATGTGGCTGCGCGTGGAGGCGAGGGCGCGGCCCGCCGCGTTCGGAAACCAGTTCAATGTGAGCGCGGCATGCTCGACGCGCTCACGTACGTTCGCGGAGACCTTGTCCGGCTCGTTGTAGACCCGCGAGACGGTCGCGGTGGAGACGCCCGCGAGCTTGGCGACATCGGAAAGCACGCTGCGGCCCGTGCCGCGGCGAGCGCGGTTCGTCTGGGTGCGGGCGGCGGCCGGCGGGTCGAGAGAGTCAGGCATCAGGTTGGAGCGCGCAGAGTGAATCGGGGAACGCCCGCCATCTTACCGCCGCGGACGCGCGCGACAGCGGCGGCGGACGCTCCTGTGACCTGGAAATCTTCCAGTCAAACGCTAGCGGACCGGGCGGTTCGTTCCGAGTGCCGCGATACGCCCACGGAAATGCTCAGTGCCGGCGACGATCTTGTCGAGCACCGCGTCCAGCGCCCAGAAGCGTTCGCGCACGTCGTAGTCGATCACGCGGCAGCGAATCGAGCCGAACGTGCCGATCCGTTGATGGTAGATCTTCGCGAGAGCCGGATAGCCGAGCGATTCGGAGACGGCGGCGAGCACGAGAAACGTAGCGAGCTCTTCTGCCAGAACTGGATCTTGTGCCGCGCGGTTGCGCAGCCAGTTGTACAGATCCGGGTGGAAGTTCGTGAATACGCCGTTGAAGCCGGCGGACCCCGCCTTCATCGCGTCCCACGCAATGGCCGCATTGGCGTTCAGGATTTTCAGCGGCGAGCCTTCGGCGAGCGCGACGCGCCGTTTGACCGTGGCGAGATCGCAGCTCACGTCTTTCAGCATGATGAAGCGGCCGGTGTCGATGCACAGCTTCAGTTCGTCATCGGAGAGAAGACGGCGGTAGGGCGCGGGGCATTCGTACAACCCGAGCGGAATGTCGGACGGCAGGCGCGCGAGCAGTTGCCGGAGGTTTGCCGTGAACGTCTCCGTGCCCTGCTGCTTCGGATCGAGCCGGTTCGTCACCAGCACGATGCCTTGTGCGCCGGTGCGTGCCGCGGCGTTGAGTTCCTCGGCCTGCGCGTCGGGGTCGTCGCTGATATGGCCGGAGACCACGACCGGGATGCGGCCCGCCACCTTGTCGACGACGAAGCGTCCCAGCGCGCCCCGTTCGGCGAGCGTCAGGAACTGCATTTCACTAGACTGCGCGACGGCAAAGAGCGCATCCGATCCATGCGCGAGATACCACTCGATCAGGCGTTCGAGTCCGGCGTAATCGATGGCGCCGGCGTCGTCGAATGGCGTCAGCATCACGGGGACGATGCCTTCGATCGACGTGGCAGCTTGGTTGAAGGTGGTCATGCGCGTGATCTCCCTGCAAGGGTTCGTTGAGTCGGGGCGGCGCGCGCGTTTTACGCGGGCGCTCGCACGGGTTCGGTTTGGACGGACGGGTCTTCGATCGGCTTGCGCACCAGCAGGAGATAGCTCATCGCTCCGATGAAGGCGATGCCCGCGGCCGTGAGCAGCGCGGGGACGAACGACCAGCTCTGCGCGATATAGCCCGTCAGGATCGGGGCGAGGGCGCCGCCCAGAAAACCGCCGAAGTTCTGAATCGCGCCGAGCGAGCCGACGCGGTTCGGCGGCGCGGCGGCGGTGGCGAGCGCCCAGGAACTGGCGGATGCGGCATTCGCCAGAAAGATCACCACCGAGATGCATACGATCGCGATCGTGTTGCTCTCGACGAGCGCCGCCGGAATCGTGAACGCGACCATGCCGAGCATGGCGATCACCACCGCATTGCGGCGGCTCGCAACCGGGCTCGTGCTGCGGCTCGTGATGAGATCGGAGAACCAGCCGGCCGTCAGCGAGCCCAGAAAACCGCAGAAGAACGGTATGGATGCCGCGACGCCCGTGTGCATCAGGCTCATGTGGCGTTCCATCGTCAGATAGCCGGGCAGCCACGTGAGGTACACCCAGTTGAGATAGACCGAGCCGAAGAAGCCGATCAGCATGCCCCACGTGGTGCCGTGCGAAAACAGCGAGCGCCATTCAGCGAAGGTGACCGTGGGTGCCGGCTTGCGGTCCGCTTCGTCGCCTTCGAGATAGTGCCGCTCGGCTTCGGTCATGGTCGCCTTCACAGGGTCGCGGTACACCGCGAGCCACACGAGCGCGACGACGAGGCCGACCACGCCCGTCACGATGAAGGCCCAGCGCCAGTGAAACTGCACGACGAGAACCGAAAGACACAGCGGTGCGAGCGCTGTGCCGAGCGGCGACGCCGAGTTGAAAATGCCGGTCGGTTTGCCGCGCGCGCGCAGCGGAAACCAGTTGCTGACCACCCGGGCCGCCGACGGAAACTGCGGCGCCTCGCCGATGCCCAGCACGATCCGCGCGAGGATGAACCAGCCGAAGGTGGAGACGAATCCTCCCGCGGCCTGCGCGAGCGACCAGACGATCAGGCCGATGCCGAGCAGCTTGCGCGGTCCGATGCGATCGACGAGGCCGCCCACCGGCAACTGGAACAGCGCGTAGCTCCACGAGAATGCGGACAGCAGCAGTCCCATTTGTCCGAGCGACAGGCCGAGGTCGTGACGGATCAGCGGATTGGCGACCGCGAGCGTGCCGCGGTCCAGATAGTTGACGATGCCGCTCACCATCAGCAGTGTGAGCGCCACGATCTGGGCGCGGCGGATTCGCGGTGGCGCCTGCTCGAGGCTCGGTGTTGCGCTCATGATCGTTGTCTCCGTTTCATGTCTTCGGCGGGTGTGAGCAAGCCGCGCTGATGCGATGTCAGACGGCCGGAATGTGCGCGTCTATGTCGGCGCGCGTTGGTCGATGTCCGCGCGCTTTTGCGCATCGCGCTGAGCGTGGCGTCAACGTGGGTGAAGGCGAATACTTCGTTCCATCACCTATGTTAGCGCTTACATTAAGCGGTGCTTTTACGCGAATCACGGGATTTTGCTAGCAACTTCGCTTCACATGTCTAAATGATAGCGCTTACATTTTGTGCCTTTCTGCGAAGAGATTGCAAGCGATAGCGATGCGTTGAAGGGTAAACCCCGGCGATTGGCCGACGAATGCCACGTTGCTGAAAGCGAAGAGGCGGCTGATCGCTCCTTCGCCTAGCGCCAGACCGAATTTTCCGCCGGCGCATTCCGGGCTATGCTTATCGAATAAGTTGTCTGCCCTGCCCGCAATACAGGCGAACGGGCCCGGTTATCGACGAAGACACGCAACCACTGACCCGACACGCGCGCAATTCAATGAAAGAGATCAGCGGTGACCCACGCAAGGCGCCGGCAGCCGCGACCCGGCAGGATGATGGGCGCCTCGAACTCCCCACGGCCGAGCCAGATGCGCTCATGCACCTGAAGAGCTACGCGCTCAACCTGGTCAGCGATGCTGCCTATCTGATCGACCAGCATGCATGCTTCATCTACGTCAATGAGGAGGCCTGCCGCATGCTCGGATACAGTCAGGCGCAGTTGCTGCGGATGCGCGTGATGGATATCGATCCCGAGTGGAACTTTGAACGGTGGCTCGACGTCTGGAAAGAGCTGCGCGAGAACGGCTCGATAATGATCGAGTCGATGCAGCGCCGCCAGGATGGCACGACCTTGCCGGTCGAGATCAGCGCGAGCTATTTCGAGTACGAAGGCCAACCGTATAACCTCGCGCTCGTGCGCGATATTACCGAGCGCAAGCGCACCGAGCAGCTCCTGATCGCGCAACTGGAACTCGAGGCGCAATTCCGCCGCCTCGCGGAAAGCACGCCCGATATCATTTGCCGGTATGACCTCGACTGTCGGCTGGTTTATGCCAACTCCGGACTTGCCGCGATACTGCGCCGTCCCCTGCACGAAATGCTCGGTGCGACGCCGACCGAACACACCGCCGATCCCCAGTTCGTCGCCTATCAGAATGCGCTGGCGGCCACGCTGGCAACAGGCGCGGAACGCACGCACGAACTCACGTTGCGCAACGGCGCGAATGACGTGAGCTATCACCACGTCCGCATTCTCGCGGAGCGCGGGCTGCATGACGAGATCACGAGCGTGCTGGCGCTGGGGCGCGACATCACCGAACGCAAGAAGGCCGAAGAGCGCTTGCATGCGAGCGGGCAGGCATTCCGGGCGCTGGTCGAGCATTCGCCGGACTACATCGCGCGCTTTGACCGCGACTGCCGGCGCATCTACGCCAATCCGGCACTGAGCGCGATCTTGCCGTCGACGGCCGACAAAGCCACCGGCACGGGAAGCGTGGACGAGTCGCCAGTGGTCGATGTGCCACGGTATCGGGACCGGCTGCGGAGCGTTGTCGAGACCGGCACGGAGCGCATGGACGAAGTGCGGTTCCGCAACGCCAACGGCGAGGTGCGATGGGGGCACATGCGGATGGTGCCGGAGTTTGCCGCCGACGGCCAGGTCGCCACCGTCCTTGCCATTTGCCGCGATATCGACGAACTCAAGCGCAGTGAGCAACTGTTTCGTACGCTGACCGAAAACGCGCCGGAGATGATCGTTCGCTACGACCGCAACTGTCGCTATAGCTACGTCAATCCGAGGTTCGAACAGGTCAACGGGATTCGCGCGGCGGACGCCATCGATAAAGCGCCTGCCGAGCTATCGGACAGTGTGATGCCCGAGTTGCGGATGATCACCGCCACGCTGGAGCAGGTGATGGCAAGCGGCATCGGCGCGAAGGTGGATCTCACGTCGGAGAAGAACGGCAAGCCAGTGGGCTGGCACGTCAGCGCGGTGCCCGAGCACGGCGCCAACGGCGACATACGCGGTGCGCTGACGATCTGGACCGACATCACCGAGCGGATGGAGGCCGAACTCCGTTTGCGCGAATCCTATGCGCTGTTGCAGGAGTTGACGTCGTTACGCGAAACCGCGCGTGAGGAAGAGCGCAAGCGCATTGCCCGCGAGATGCACGACGAACTGGGACAGCAACTGACGGCGCTGCGGCTTGGTGTATCGGCCATGCGAATCGAGTTCGCGCAAGACGATCCGGCGCTGGCCGGGCGTTTCCGGGACCTGCTGGCGCTCGCCGACGACACCATGCAGGTGGTTCGCAATGTGGTTGCATCGCTGCGTCCCGCCGCAATCGATGCCGGCATCGTCGCAGCGCTGGAGTGGCTGGCCGCCGAATTCTCGCGCGACGGCCGGGTGGCCTGCCATCTACGGATTCCTGACGATAGTCTGGTCCTCGACGAGGCGCGGGCAATCGCACTGTTTCGCATCGTGCAGGAGGCGCTCACGAATGTCGCGCGTCATGCCGCGGCGACCCAGGTCACGATTTCGCTCGAACGGACCGGACGCTGCTGGGTCCTCGAAATAAGCGACGACGGCTGCGGCTTCGATTCGATGGCGGCGCGGATGAAGTCGTTCGGGCTGGTGGGCATGAGAGAACGCGTGCTGATGCTGGGCGGCGAGATTTCGGTGCTCAGCGCGCCGGGCAGCGGCACGTCGATCACCGTGTGCATACCGGCCGACGACGCTTCATAGCAGTCGAGAACCTGATCGAACCTTAAGACGACTTCCGCAAACCGGCGACAATCGCGTTGATCTGCAGGTCGAAGCTTTCGAACCATGCGCGCGCCACTTCGAGTTGCGTGTCGACTTCCTGAAAGTGGGACTGATGCACTTCGACGGCGCGCTCGGCTGCGGCGATTGCTTCAGGAGTCGTCTGCGAGCGAAACGCAAGCGCGGCCAGCGACTCGATTTCACCGCGGTTGCTTCGACTTTGATGCATGAGTTCGGTCAGCAGCGCCTTCAACATCCGCAACTGATCGTGCCAGTCGCTTTCCGCGCGATACAGCGCCGCGATGAGCGGACCTGCATCGTCCGCGAGTGAAATGTTGGCCGCGGTGGACGTGCCCTGCCGCACATGATCCAGCACCGCGAGGCAGCCCTCGGCGCGCTCGACCAGTTGCTGCGCTTTGTCATGCGCTTCGGCCATGCGCGTCTTGAGCGCGGTGGCGCGATCGCAAAGCCGCGCCTGTAGGACGAACGTGTGCGGCTTCACCTGTCAATGTCCATGTGTGGGATTCGTGAGTGGCGATGAATGACCCCGCCTGCATTCGAAAGGACGTCGCGTCGGGGGATTCGCGCCGCCTTTCCATGTATACGGCGACGCCCGATTCAGCTTGATGTCAGGATTTCCTGATTTTGGCCCGGGCATTTCTTTTTTTGCCAACGGAGTAAGCCGCCGTTGGCGGCATCAGCTCATCCAGTACTCGTCTGGAATCCTCCGGTCGGCTTCGGAAAGGAAGGGGTTGTCGAGCGTGAAGGTCAACCGGGACGCGATATTTCCGCGCGCGAGCGCATCCTGAATGTAATGATGGGTGTTGAACAGCCTCATATACGTGCCATTGCGATACGCGGCGACGAGCCCCGCTTCGATGGTCTGTGCCAGTGCTTCATGGCCCGCTGCAACATAGAAAATGAAATCCGATCGATACTTCAGCAACAGCCGGTTCTCGACCGCGAGATCAGGCTCCAGGTGCTGGCGTCCTTCCAGTTCGGTAAATGCTTCCACTAAGCCGCGTGGGAAAAAGTCGACGCGGCCGCCCTGGGTCATCTCGAACATCGTGTCATAGGTCGAGGTCTGGACGTTCAGGCCGGCAGCTCTCAGGATTTTCGTATCGATCCAGCCGAGTCCCTGACCACACATGAATGCTTTGAGATCGGAGAAGCGTTCGACCTTGTCGAAATCGGCTTGCCGATCCTTCCGGATGATGAACACCCGGTGGCCGATCAGACCACGGTGTATCGGAATCCGCACGACGTTCCGGCCGCGCTCGGCCTGCGCCTCCATGCTCGTCCAGTGCAGATTGATCATATTGTCGGGGCCGGCCAGTTCGGCAAGCGCGCGGCCGCGTTCCATTTCGATGTCGGCCGATCGCAACGTGTACGCGGCGTTGGCCGTTTTCATGGCGAGATCGAGCACGGCGAGCGCAAACGCGGCTTGCACGTCGCGGGTAGGCCGAATGCGGGGATAGACGATGTCGAAGTGGACGGGCGGGTCGGCCGGGGCGGCGCGTGCCCGAAGCGTGCTGCCCGCCGCACTTAGCGCGGCCAGAACAAAGCGCCTGCGATGCATGAATGGATGGTTTCTCGAATCAGCCGTGACGCGCTCAAACAGGCGCTTGTCCGCACAGGTTCTTGCCTGGCTGGTGTTTCATCGTGCCACGTCCTGCCGGTGCTGACAAATCGTGTAATCCCTTTGTCAGGCAGCGCGATGCGATCTGAAACAGGTCGACGCAAGGCCCCAGGCGCGCGAACGCTCGTGCACGGCCATTCAGGATTTCCTGACGGCATATTCAGCGGATCGGAAGTGCATTTTTCCGCGCTTCCTGACTGTGTGACACTTTCGGCCTCCCTAGGATGGTCTATCGAAATCGTCTATCTCAGTGGATCCGTTATGAACGGTCATTCGGAAAGCCGCGAAGTCGCGGTTGAATTCCTCAACGCCGGCTGCGAGCGCCTGTTCGACATCTGGTGTGAAAGCAGAAGCGTGATACCGCTCTGCTATCTGTTGCACTGCTGGCCGCTGCCGGATTGGGGGCACGCGTCCGTGAAAAAATTGTCGGACGGATTGCGCGAACTGAGGACGTCGAACCCCGACGCCCTTGGCGGCCGCGTGCGGCCGATCCTCGGCGAGCTGACGTCATGCATCGATGAAATTCTGCTGTATCCGCGAATCTGCTTGCCGCCGGCGATCAACGATATGTCGCCTGTCGAATCGAACATGTACGTCATGTAGATTCACGTCAGCTCGATCGGAACGCGTTTCTCCCGGAAACACCACCGGCGCAGACCGGCAAATGAGAGTAACTGGCTGGCTGGGGCAGGCGAACGTCAAATCGCCACCCTGCCGATGCGGCGGCCAACAGATCTGGGCCGCGCAGCGCGCAACGAGTGCAGAATAGACGAAACAAGAACCGTAGCACTCGCGGGGATGTATGAAGCACAACCTGTTCGACGCATGGTGGAGTTTGATCGGCAGCTTCAGGAGTAGCCTTGTCTCGCGGCTTCTCGTGACTGTGCTGCTGGTCAGTTGCGTCGTCACCGTATTGTTGACCGGATTGCAGCTTTACAGCGACTACTACCGGGGCGTGGAGCAGATTGAAAATCGCCTTGCGGACATTGATCGCAGCAATCGCGACAGTCTCGCGGAAGCGCTCTGGCGTCTGGATGGTTCGCAGCTGCAATTGGAGTTGAACGGCATTCTGCGTCTCCCGGACATTCGTGCCGTGGAAATTCGTGAGGCGGGCAAAGAGGGGCAATCTCCTTATCTGAGCGCGGGCCATCGCTCGGCCGGTCCGGTCATCGCCCGCGAATTCCCGCTCTACTACAGCGTGCAAGGCAAGCAGCGCGAGATCGGCAAGCTCTACGTCGAGGCCACGCTGCTCGACCTTTACCATGAACTGACGCGCACCGCGGTGATGATCCTGGTCACTCAGGCCGCCAACACCTTTCTCGTCTCGCTGTTTATCGTCTACATTCTGTCCCGTCTCGTGATGCGGCATGTCGCGGCCATCGCGCGCATGGTGGAGAACTACGATTTCCGTGAACCGCCCCGGCCGTTCAGTCTCCAGCGGCGCAAACGGCGCGAGCCGGACGAACTGGATCGCGTGGCTGCCGCATTCAATGCGATGGGCGCGCGGTTGTATTGCGCGTATCGCGACGAGCAGGACACGGCGGCTGAACGCGAAGCACGCAATCTGGCGGAGGCGGCCAACCGGGCCAAAGGCGAATTCCTCGCGAATATGAGCCATGAGTTGAGGACGCCGCTGAACGGCATTCTCGGCTACGCCCAGATCCTTGAACGTGATGACACGCTAAGCGAGCGGCAGCGCGAACGCGCTGCGTCCATTCGCCATAGTGGCGAACATCTGCTGACGTTGATTGAAGACACGCTCGATTTCGCGAGGATCGAAGCCGGCAAGCTGCGTGTCGAAATCGGCGACGTGCCGCTGGCGGGGTTTGTCGATGTCATTCGCGACATCATCGGCGTGAAAGCGGAGCAGAAGCGCCTCGACTTCATTTGCGACATCAGCGCAGAAGCGCCCGCCGGTGTCCGTGCCGATGAGCGGCGCCTGCGGCAGGTCATGCTCAACCTGCTTGCCAACGCCGTGAAGTTCACCGATTCGGGGTGCGTCAGCCTGCATATCTCGCGGTCCGAGCCGAACCGTGTTCGTTTCGAGGTGCGCGACACGGGGATCGGCATTGGTCACGATCAGTTGAATACGATTTTCGAGCCGTTCGAGCAGTTGGGCGCGGCCGAGCGGCGAGCCGGCGGGGCGGGGCTTGGCCTCGCCATCAGCCGCGAATTCGTGCGAGCGATGGGCGGCGAGATCGAGGTGGAGAGCCAGATCGGGCAGGGCAGCACCTTCCGCTTCGAACTGACGGCAGCGAACGTGGCACCCGTGTTGCGCAAGACGGCGGAGCCGGCGCCGCTCTCGTTCAGCGCGACGGGCTATGAAGGGCCGCGCAGGAAGGTGCTGGTGGTCGACGACGTCGAGATCAACCGCGCGATCATCGTGGATCTGTTGGGCCGTCTCGGCTTCGATACCGTCGAGGCGGAAAACGGCCGCGAGGCGCTGGAGGTGGCGCAGCGCGAACAACCCGCGCTGGTTCTCACGGACATCGTGATGCCCGAGATGAACGGATTCGACCTCACACGCAACCTGCGCCAATCGCAGGAGTTCGCCAATGTCCCCATCGTTGCCATGTCCGCCAGCCCATCCGGGGTCAACCGGGTGATGAGCATTGAAGCGGGCGTCAACGCCTTCCTGCCCAAACCGGTCGACCTGGAAGCGCTACTGGCGCAAATTGCCACTTTGCTCGGACTGACGTGGAGCCATGCGTCGCTGCCGTCGTCCGCTCGCGCAGCGACGCCCGAAATCAGTCTTGCGGCCGTGCCCCAGCAACAGATGGAAGAACTGCATCACCTTGCCCGCCTTGGCGATATGCATGAAATTATCGTCTGGGCCGAGAGTGTGGCGGCGGGCGATTCACGTTATCGCTCGTTCACGGCGCAACTCTGCGCGCTCGCTCGCGACTACCAGTCCAAAGCCATCCTTAATCTGGTCGAGCGGCATCTGAATGTCGAGCCCAGGCCATGAACGAGCTCAACACGGAGGCCGGCGAACGGCCGACCATTCTGATCGCGGACGACACGCCGGCGAATTTCGGCGTGGTCGTGGAGAGCCTGACGGACCGCGGCTTTCGGGTACTCGTCGCGCTAGACGGCGAAGAGGCGCTCGAACGCGCGCTGTTTTCTCAACCCGACCTGATCCTGCTCGACGTGAAGATGCCCGGCATCGACGGTTTCGAGACCTGCCGGCGGCTCAAGGCGGATCCGCGCACGCGCGATATCGCGGTGATTTTCATGACCTCGCTGACCGGCGCGGAAGACATGGTCGAGGGTTTCTCGGCCGGCGGCGTCGATTACGTGGCCAAGCCTGTGCGCGTCAATGAAATGATGGCGCGCATCGAAACTCATCTCGCCTTGCGCGTGATGCACCGGCAGCTCATCGCGCAGAACCGCCTGCTTCTGAACGAGATAGCGGTGCGCCAGCAGGCCGAGACGGAACTGTCGAGCGCGCGCGATGCGCTGGAACAGCAGGTCGAGCAGCGCACGCGGCAACTCGCGGAGTCGAACGCGCGGCTGTCCGCCCAGATCGACGAGCGCCGCCGTGCGGAAGCGAAATTGCAGGCGAGCGAAGCGCGCTTTCGCACGATTGTCGAAACCAGCCCGATCCCGCTGTGCATCACGTCGATGCCCGAAGGCGTCATTCTGTACGTGAATGAACCGCTGCGAGAACTGTTCGGTCTCGATACCGGCATGCGCACGCTGACCAATATCGTCGACTTCTATATGGACCCCGTCGATCGTGACCGGCTCGTCTCGCATCTGCGCACGGAGGGCAGTTTCAACAACAGCGAAGTCCACATGCGGCGCGTGGACGGCTCCCCGTTCTGGGCCATGGCGACCGCGCGCGTCGCGACCTTCGGCGATGCTCCGGCGATCTACGTGGGCCTCAGCGACATTACGTCGCGCAAACGTATCGAACAGGAGCTGTTCGAATCGCGTAACCAGTTGCGCGAGTTGTCCGCGTATATGGAGGCGATTCGCGAGGAAGAGCGCAAGCGCATCGCCATGGAGATTCACGATGAACTCGGCCAGTTGCTGACCGCGTTGAAGATGGATGTCTCGCTGCTGAAAATGCGCCTCGGCCAGGATCCGGACGCGATGCGCAAAGCCGACGACATGCGCGAACTCGTCGAAAGGACCATCTGGATGGTCCGCAATGTCGCGAACCATCTGCGGCCGGTGGCGCTGAACTTCGGGGTTGTGTCGGCATTGGAGTGGCTCGTGGAGGACTTCATTCGGCGCCATGGCATTCCTTGCCAGTTGCATATCAACGGAGGCGAACCGGTGCTGCCGGAGACGTGCGCCACAGCGGTATTTCGTATCGTTCAGGCTTCGCTGACCAACGTCGGGCGCCACGCGCATGCAACGCGGGCCGACGTGACGCTGACCAGCACGGCGTCGGCGCTCAAACTTCACGTAAGCGACGACGGCTGCGGTTTCGATCCCGACATGGCGCGGACCGGGTATTCCTACGGACTGCTCGGCATGCAGGAGCGCGCGCGTCTGATCGGCGGCGCGATGACCATCGACAGTGCGCCGGGCATGGGCACCGCCATTTCCATTCACATTCCGCATACAGGCGGGGCAGAAAATGATCGACGTCCTGATTGCTGACGACCATGCCGTGGTGCGTGGCGGCCTGAAACAGATTATCGCGACGACCTCGGATATCGTCGTCGCCGCCGAAGCCGCGCAAGGTTCGGAAGTACTCGACCGGCTGCGCGCGAGGCGCTTCGATCTCGTGCTGCTGGACATGACGATGCCCGGCATCAGCGGAGTCGATCTGATCCGCCGCGTACGCCTCGAGCAGCCGCCCTTGCCGATCCTCGTGCTCAGTATCCATAACGAGGCGCAGGTCGTGTCGCGCGCGCTGCGCGCCGGCGCGACCGGTTATGTGACGAAAGACAGCGATCCGGACGTGCTGCTCGCGGCGATCCGTAAACTGGCCGGAGGCGGGCGATTCATCGACCCGAAACTGGTCGACGCCATGGTCTTCGAAACGCATTCCGGCGATGCGCCGCCGCACGAGGTGTTGTCCGACCGTGAATTTCAGGTATTACGGATGCTGGCGGCCGGTCAAAGCATCAACGAGATTGCCGAATCGTGTTCGCTCAGCGCCAAGACCATCAGCACCCACAAGATGCGTCTCATGCAAAAGCTCGGCCTCAACAACAACGCCGAGCTGATCCGGTATGCGATCAGGCACGGTCTGGTGACGGAGTGACAGAGGCTTTAGGGATATCCTGAGGCGAGAAGCAGCATTTCCCGAATCAACAATCCGGCGCTGCTGACTGAAGAATCCTCGCCGTTGTCCCACGATTGTCAAATCGGAACCTGAAGTGCGGGGGCAGATGTGGATGCGACAAAAAGCTCACTACGCGGACTGCGCGACAAATTATTGGCAACGGCGGGTACGCTACCCGTTCGTGTGCTTACGCTGCATGGTTCGCCGGACGGTCGGATTTGCCGGGTATGCGTCGAAATCAGGCGTCCGGACGGTCCGATCCTGCTGTTCTTCTTCCGGCACGACGATGGTACCTGGCACGTATTTCCGCCGGCAAAGGATCTGTGCAGAATGAGCTTCGAACCGCTCGCCAGTTGACGTGAACAAGGCCGCACAAAGGAGTTTATCGATGAACGCAGACAACCTGGGGACGCTGTCGGGCCACGAAACCAAATTGCGCGCGTGGCTGAGCGACTGGTACGACCACGCATTCGCGACCGGCTTCATCCGGCCGCCTTTCATACTCGACGACGCGACCGCTTTGAGGCTGGAAGGTTACTTCGACGTGGGCCTGACGCCCGCGGAGGGCGTTAACGCGATCTTCGGCGTGGTGCATTGACGCAGCGGACGCGCCGGGGCATCCGCCGCGTCGATGCGTCGCTCACCCCGCGCGCGTTTTTTGCTGCCGGACGTCGTTGTCCAGTTCGGCGGCGTTGCCGTCTTCACCGCTTTCCTCGTCGATCCACCGCCAGGCCCATTCGAGCGCGTATTGCTGTGCCGTCTCGCAATTCTTGAAGCTCGGCCCGATCAGCCCTGAGCGCGCAACTCGCCGATCGTCGCGCACGATCTCGGCCCATCCGCGGAAATGGGCGTTCGCCAGCCGATCGGCGGCAATGTAGATGACGTAGCCGCGCGGGTCGGATTCGGTTCGGCCTTTCGACGCGAGGCCCATCCATGGCGACGCGACTCGTTGAATGGCAGGGAGGTGTGTCACCGGCGCGCGGGGTTCGATGCGCTCGGGTACGGCATGCTCGGAGTTGGCGGGGTGCGGGAGATCGCGCGCGAGATCCTTGAAAATATCCGCCGTTTGGGACGACTGCCATGTCTCGCGCGATGTCTGCCACGACGCCTGGTCTCTCCAGAACACCCGCCGAAAACCTTCGTCCCGAGTCTGGCGGTCGATGCCGCGCGTCACGGCGTTGCGGCGTTCCAGTGTCAGTTGCGGGCCGCACCGAAACTTGCGGCCGCTGCTCGAAAGGATCCGGTACATCTGCGCAAGGGCGCCGCTCGAACGCCACGCCTCGAAGCGGTGCCGGCACGTCGGCACCGACGGATAATGGCTTGGCAACGTGGACCAGGGATCGCCGGTTGTGAGTACCCACAGCACGGCATTCGCCACCGCGCGAACCGCTGCGCGTGGCCGGCCGCGCTGCCGGTGTATAAGCGGGGGATCGGCCAGGACGGGCGCGAGCAGTAGCCACTCTTCGTCACTGATTTCGTTGAAATGCACGCTGTCCTCCCCCTACTCATTGCATTGCGCGGGCCCGGCTGTCGCCGTTCGCGCTACCAGCCGCTCGTCACCGACGTTGGCAGGGAGGAAAGGATCAGCAGATCGTCGACACAATCCGATAGCTCGCAGACTTCCTGAAAGGCGGCGTCGTTGGAATCGTGCAGATGTTGCCGTCTGAGCTCACGCAACGCGGTTCCGAGACGCCGGAGGGTGTCGGGGTCGCCGTTCGTCATCGGCCAGCCCTTTAGCAGATACGTCAGCGGCACGACGCTTCTGGTTTCGCACCACTGGTCGAAGAGGCGCAAGCACATCGCATTGACGTGCTCGATCGAATTTTCTCTTTCAGACAGATACGGAACCATGGCAGCACTCGGACGAAGGACGATCGGCGTGCGTTCATCGTATGCGGCCAGTTTTCACAGTGCTGTCAGGAGATCAAGAAAATGAGCGGGGTCGATGCTGAACTTCGGGTCAGGAAATCCTTAGCCGGCCCGGTCTGCGTCTGCCGATGACCGGCTATATCGACGCAAAGAGCGGACGCGCCCGCACTACTGCAGTTTCCAGAGCATCGCCGATATCGTGCCTTCGTCCTGAAAGACCGCGAGCACGTCGCTGATGCCCGAAATAGGAACGTTGTTGACCGTCAGTACGAACGCGATCCGGTGGCCGCTTTTCGCGTCGATATAGCCGGCGAGGGATTGTCCTCTCAGGAACGGCAGCGATGGCGTGTTTGGGTTCTCCGTGACGTAAGTGCCGGTCTTCGCGTGCACCTGGCCTTTCGCACCTGCAAGCGTCGCATCGGATTCGAAGGCGGTGATGGTGGCCAGCGATCCGTCCACGCCCAGCACCGGCAACGCGTCGAAAAAGGGCGAAAAGACCTGCGTCGTGCTCATGCCTCTGAGCATGGCGATGACCGCCGTGCCGCTCGCAGTCGAGTCGCCGCCGCCACTGCCGTCGATGAAGTGGTACTGGCTCGACGGGATCTTGAACGTGTTCGAGAGTTGGACCTGTTCCGCCGCTAGCGCGCCGGTCAGCGTCGTCGAACCGTCGCGTGCGAGACCGAACAGCATGAGGCTGGTGTCGGCACCGATGTTATAGCTGACCTTCATGACGTATCTGACGTATTGCTCATACGGTTGCGAAGTGAGTTGCGCAACCTGCGTCGCGCTCGAATACGAGCCTTGCGCGGGCAGCAACTGAACCGGATTGGCGGCGACGGGCGTCGCCGAAACCGTGACACCCGCGCGCGCCAGCGCTTCGATGAACACGGTGCGAGCGTAATTGGAAGGCTGGGTCACTCGGAACGTGCGAATCAGCGGGTAGGCGTTCGTCAGTGGCGGCGTGAAACCCGCCGGCACGTTGCCGGTTATGTTGCCGATACAGCCCGGCGAGCCGATGCACAACGGCAGTTCCGGTGCGAGTTCAATGTCCAGTTGCGAGGCCGCGCTGCCCGTCGCTAGCGTGGATTGCACGCTGAACGCGGCTGTTTTGGGCCGCCAGTCGAACGGAACGGCCGAGCCTTCGGCGCCCTGGTTCAGGGTGACGTCGACCACGTCGTCGTTGACGAAGATCGGCCGCACGTTGAATTCACCGCGAAAGTCGAAGGGCTCGAAAAGCCGGTCGTCGATCACGACATCGCCATTGATCGTTTTGATGCCCGCCGCCGCCACTTGCGCCGCGAGGGAATTGAAGCCGGCAAGCGGATCGGGCGTGGCGAGTATGGCGTTGCCCAGCGAGTCGGCCTCGTTGTGATCGAAGTTCGTGATGGCGATCGTGCCGTCCGGGTTGGCTCGGCCGCCCATCGTCAGGTCGCCGCTTGCCAGCAGGATCAGATTGCCGGTGAGGGTGCCGCCCGCATCGAGCGTGCCCTGCCGGTAGACCGGCGTGACGAACTGGTGCCGCGCACCCAGTTGATTCAGTGCGGAGCCGACCGAAAAGAGCTTGCGCACTGAGCCGATCAACATCTGGGCGCTCGAATTCAGGTCGTAGATCACATGGCCCGAGTCGAGATCGACCACCTGCATCGACCAGGTCGCGTTCTTGTAGACCGGTTTTTGCATCACCTGCATGATCGAATCGGGAACCGTGGGACTCGAGCTGAGCGAATCGCCGCACGACACCAGCAGAGCGGCGCCCGCGATTGCGGTCCACCGCTTCCACTGTCGATCCATTGTCGGGCTCATGGCATGTCTCCGGCGTTGGCTGGACTTGACCGCACTTGACTGTTCGTTAAGCGGCTCGACTCGCAGCGTATTCGGCTTCGGCGCTTGCGAGCGGGGCGCGGCTATTCGATAAGCTCCAGGAGCAAAGCCGGCGGGTCGCCGGTTCGGGTATTAATGCGTCGCTGACCGCATTGCCCGATATTCGCGCCGCACGATATCCATCAGTTCTTCCACTGACGTGCTGGCTGCCTCGCGCTGATAAGTCACCCGTCCGCGTTGCATGAGCATCACACGGTCCGCGATGTCGAGCGTCTGCGCGTAGTTGTGCATGATCATGACGATAGACAGGCCGCCTTTCGCCTTGAGCCGAAGGATCAGGTCGATGATGAGTCCCGCCTCGCGGGCGCCCATCGCGGCCAGCGGTTCGTCGAGCAACAGGATCTTTGCGTTCGAATTGACTGCGCGTGCGACCGCGATAGCTTGCCGCTGGCCGCCCGAAAGCTGCTCGACCGGCAGATCGACCGAGGGCACGTGCACGCCGATTTCTTCAAGACACTCCGCGGCGCGCTCGCGCATGGCGCGATTGTCCAACAGCCGAAATGGCCCTCGGCGGATGATCTCCCGATTCAGGAACATGTTGTGATAGATGCTCAGAGAATTGGCGAGCGCCAGATCCTGATACACACATTCAATGCCGAGTGAACGGGCGTGATCGACCGAGCGCAGCAGCGTTTCCTCGCCGCCGACAAAAAGCTTGCCGCTCGTCTGCTGATGAAAGCCAGTCAGGATCTTGATCAGGGTCGATTTGCCCGCGCCGTTGTCGCCGAGTACGCCAAGAATCTCGCCCTGTTTCAGCGTGAGCGAAACGCCATCGAGCGCGGTGACCGCGCCGAAACGTTTGACGATGTCTTCGCCGCGCAGCGCCTCCAGCACTTCGGACATTACAGCTCCCCCTTGCGCGCGAGACGAACCACGTGGATGTTGAAGATCATGGCGCCGAGAATCGCCGCGCCGAGAATCATGTTGAAGGTGAAGGCGTTGATGCCGATCAGTGTGAAGCCGTCGTTGAGAATACCGAGCACCGCCGCGCCGATCAGTCCGCCGATGATCGTGCCCGATCCGCCGGCGAGGGGCGTGCCGCCGATCACGGCAGCGGCGACGGCGAGAAACATGATCTGGTTGCCGCCTGCCTGCGGATCGATCGACGTGATGCGGAAGCCCTCCAGGATTCCGGTCAGTCCGGCGAGCAGCGCCGCAAGAATGAAGTTGCCGAGCTTCAGGCGTCTGACCTGGATCCCCGCCTCGCTTGCGCCCAGCGGATTCGCGCCCGACGCGATCGTATGCAAACCCCAGCGCGTGTGGCGCAGCAGCACGTGCATGAAGGCCGCAATGGCGAGCGTCCAGATGATTTCGCTGTAGCCCCATTCGCCCATGAAGGCCGCGAACGCTGAATTTTCCGGTGGCGAAACCGGCGTGCCTCGCGAGATGGTCAGCGTGAGGCCGTTCACGAAGAACAAGGTGCCGAGCGTCGTCACGAACGATGGGATGCGCAGATACACCGTCACCGCGCCATTGATCAGCCCGACGATGGCCGCGGCCACCAGGCCGGTGAGCATCCCGAGCCACGGCGGCAAGCCCGCCTCGATGGCGAAATGCATGATGAAAGGCGCAAACGCGAAGACCATCCCGGCTGAGAGATCGATCTCTCCGCCGATCATCAACATGATTTCGCCAAAGGCAATGATCGCCACTGGCGCGATGAATTGCGAGAGATTCTGCAGACTCGCGCCGGTCAGCAGAAAGTCATGATTGACCGTCTCGAAGTAGATGCAGAGGATGAGCGCCACCGCGAAGATGCGGATCTCGCTGGAACGCCCGAGCGCGCCGGACCAGCGCCTCGGACGTTTGGCGGCTTGCTGGGCGTCCGTCACGGAAGACGTCACCCTTTGATCGCACCCGTGCGTGGCACGATCTGGGGCTTCGTGCTCTTGCCTTCATAGCGCGTCGATGTGGTCAGGTACGGATCGACCGTGCCCTTGGTGACGAACTTCAGGCCCGTGTTGACGTTGGCCGGCCCGACGAGCCCGCCGGAGGCGAGGAAGGTAAATGCCTCGACCACGGTATAGAAACCTTGCACGTACGGCTGCTGGTCGATGGTGAAGTCGAGGAAGCCGTCGTGAATCAGATCGACCGTGCGCGGCAGCAGATCGAAGCCGCCGCCGTGCACGCCCTTGGACGGCAGGTTGGATTCCTTCATGACTTCGGCGACGCCCTGGGTGCTTCCCGCGTCCACCGCGAACATGCCTTTGAGATCCTGGTGGCCGAGAAAGAAGGATTTGATCTTCGAGAGTTCTTCGTTGACGGTCGCGCCGGTGGCGATGGTCTGCACGTCGATCTTCTTGCCCGATTTCTTGATTGCAGCCGCCGCGCCATCGAGCCGGGGCTGAATGTTGAGTTGGCCGGGAGTGGCGATAAAGAGCGCGACGAGGCCGCTGTCGATAAGGCTCACGATCCGCTCGCCCATCTGATAGCCGGACAGATAAAGATCCTGGCCGATGTACGCAAGGCGCGGATTGGTGGAACCCGAAGGCGCGTCGGCGTTATAGGCGAACACGGGAATGCCGGCGTCGAGTGCGGCCTGGATGGGTTTGTCGAATGCCTTGGGGTCGACGATCGGTACTGCGATGGCATCGGCTTTCGCGGCAATCGCCGCGTTGACCGCATTCACCATTTCGCCGATGTCGGCGTTGGCCGAGCCGGTCCACTGATAGTCCATGCCGAGCAAGGCGGTCGCGTCCTGAATGCCGTATTGCGTGGGCACGAAGAACGGATTCGTCGTGACATGGTTGACGAACACGATCTTCCAACGTTTGTGTGCTGGAAACGAACCGCCTTCCGCCGCCTGGGCCGACGAGATCATTCCACCCATTCCACCCATTCCACCCATAAGCGCCAGTGCCGCGGTCAGGCCTGCGCCCTGCAGCAAACCACGACGCGTTCCCTGCACTTCGTCCTTGTCTTCCTTCGATTGCGCCATCTCAGTCTCCCGTCTCTCAGTTGTAGAACGTTTCACTGGTTGTAACGGCGCAAGCAGAAAAAACTCCGGCAAGACAGGCACCGGAGCTGGGCATCGCTCCTTTCGGAAAGCCCACGTGCACGCGCGTACGCATGACTACCCCACGAAAATGCTATATCACGCACTTTTGGCTACTAATCGATGTATACCCTTAACTGGTTTGAATATGAATGACTGGCGTGGAACGCGCGGCTTTTTTTGTGCACGATACACCGATTTAATAGTATTACTACCGAGTTGATGCCTGAAAGAAGACGGATGAGAAGAAGGGGAAGCGTTCGCTCCATACTGCACGACGGTTCAGGGTTGCTGCAGACCAATTATTGGGATTCGCGACGCGCATTGGGCCTTTTTTAAAGCGTTGCAGAACGCGTGGGATGCGGCGTACTGGAAGCGTGCGGCTTCGCGGTCGAATTCCCGATGTTTTGCGAAAGCGGGTCTCACTCGCGTCCCGCAACGGCGTTCCCGCTGATCCGCCTTGTCGATGACAAACACGTTTACTTCGTATGCGAACATTATATATTTCGCATGCGAACAAGTTTATGCGCTCAAATGTGCCCCGCGTGCCTATGGATCACTGGCAGCAACGAAACGGCTCATGCGGGACGCGGAGCGGCTGACAGCCCGGATGGATCGGGAAAGCGTCACATTCATGGAGCGGCTTGCCGTCGCGGAGGGGAAAGAAGCATTCCTCGCGTTTGCTCAGAAATGCCGGCCGGACTTCACGAAGATTCCACGCTGATGGAAGCGGCGAACACTGCCGGGAAACACGGCGGTATGCCGGTGCCGCCGTCCTCAGGTGTCGCCTTATGCCGTTTCCTCGTCGACATCGGGGAACTTGTCCTGCAAACTCGTCAGCCAGCGCCCAACCACGTCGATCTCGGCCTCCGTAAATCCTTCCGTCAGCCTGACATTCAGTTCAGCGAGGCCCGACTTCGACCGCTTGAGTGCGGTGCGTCCTGCCGCCGTTAGCCAAAGTCGCGACGCGCGCCCATCGAGTTCGTCCGAATGGCGTTCCAGGAGACCGGCCCGCTCCGCTCTGTCGACCAACCCGCTCATTCCCGGCGCCTTGAGATCGAGCGCCGCAGCCGCCTCGCTCGTGAGTGCACCGTCGTTTTTCCCGAGAAAGAAAAGCAGCCCCGCCTGCGCCGCAGTCACTCCACCTGCGGCTGTCCGAGTTTGCGACCACCGATGCAGGCGCTTTTGGCCCACATTGAGCAGATACACGAGCCGATGATCCATGTTTCAACCTCACCTGTTGCGCTCCGGCGGACGGCGCTTTTTTGCTGTAATTTAGTTCGTGTGCGAACTTTTATCCTAGCATAAGTCCTATCGGACGACGGGCGACAGTTAATCCTGTCGCCGAGCGCGTCAGCGGCCGCCGGCTGCTTCCGGCTGTTCTACGTTTTGTCGCGCGGCGCAGTTTCGCCGGTGATGGCAAGTACAACGAGCATCTGCCAAAATCTCGGGAAGAATATTAAGAATGGAGGCAGCTTGCGCACGGTCGAATACCGCTTTTCCACTACCTGGCGCATCGATGCGCCAGTGCAGGAAGTGTGGGCGGCAATCCAGGACTCGGCGCGCTGGCCCGAATGGTGGCATAACGTCGAGCGCGTGGACCAGCTGCAAGCGGGTTCGGATCAAGGCGTGGGCGTCGTTCAACGCTATACGTGGAAAGGCTGGTTGCCCTACCGCCTCGTGTTCGATATGCGGGTGACGCGCGTCGACCCATTGGTCGCGCTGGAAGGGGAGGCCAGTGGCGACGTCGAAGGCGCAGGCCGGTGGAGCTTTTCGACCGACGGGCGCAACCTGACCGTGGTTCGCTATGACTGGTGCGTGCATACGAAACGCGCGTGGATGAATGCGTTGGCGCCGTTGCTGCGACCGGTCTTTCAATGGAATCATGACGTGGTGATGCGCGAAGGCGGCGCGGCGCTAGCGCGGCGGCTTGACGCGCGGCTCCTTGAGATTGAGCAGGGGTAAAACTCGACGCGGGGCAGGGCAGGGTCCAATCAGTACAATTGCGAATCCACGAGTTGTACGATGCAGTTTGCCGTTCAGGAGCCGCTCGTGCAATCGCAGCCGCGGTTCTTCCAGCGTCACACGTTGCGAATGTGGCTGCGGCGGTGTTGGAGAAGAGAGTACGTAAGCTGCGGGCGTCGGGAATCGCTGCGGCCGTGACGAAAACCTGCAGTCGGACATGCTGGACCACGCTTATGGGCTCGTGCCGCTGTTCGGCCTGCGCTGCTGGCAGCAGGAATACGGGGCATCCCGGCAGCCTTAGCTGGCACTCGTTCTGCCCGGCATCTACACTTATTCCATGGCTCGGCTGATGATGCCGACGACTGCGTCGAACCGGCGACGCAGGTATTGCCGCGCCTCTCTACTGACAAGAATAATCGACAGCGATCCAGCGCGGACAGGAGACACCGACATGAACGGCTATCAGGTCACTTTCTTTACTCAACAGGATCGCCGCCATCGCGGCAAGCCGCTGGCTGACTGGCTCGTCCACCTTGCGGGCGAACTTGGCCTGCGCGGCGCGACCGTGATACCAGGCTGCGAAGGAATCGGCCACCATCACCGCATTCACTCTGCACATTTCTTCGAGCTGGCGGACCAGCCTTTGTCCGTCGTGATGGCGGTGACGAGCGACGAAGCCGACCGGTTATTCGACCGGCTGCGCGCCGATGGCGTGCATCTGTTCTACGTGAAGACACCCGTCGAGTTCGGCGTTATCGGGGATGACAACGGCAACGCTGCGAAGTCCTAGCCTACGATTTCGTGCGCACACTGCGTGAGGTTCGACGCGGCCAACTCGTCGCCAACCGACATGCGTTGGCGAGGCGCCGCGTTCAGTAAGCATCCATCCGCGCCGCAAAACCGCCGGCCTCCTTCGCTTTCGCTTCGGGCTCGCCGAGATAGGGACGGTCGGGGCGAATCCAGTGCGCGGCGATTGGCCCGAGCGCGAGAAAGAACATCGACAGCGCGAACACCGGTTGCCATGAATGCGTCGTATCGACCAGCCATCCGACGAGCGGCGGCGACACCGATGCCGCAATGCCAAGCCCCGCGTTCATGATGCTGCTCGAGGTCGCCGCGTGGTTGGGTGCGAGATCCATTGCGACGGCCCACAGCGGCGCGGTCACCAGTTCGGAGAGGAACAGCGCGGCGGCCAGCGAGAGCGCGGCAAGCGTCGACGACGTGTGCAGGAACATCGGCACGAAGAACACGATGGGTGCGAGAAACCCCACTGTAATCAGCGTTTGACGCGAGCGGCGAATGTTGCCGGTCTTCTTCAGCATCAGATCGCTGAGCGAGCCGCCGAGCGTGGTGCCGACTACGCCGCTCAGGAAAATCCCCGAACTGAAAATGGCTGAATGCCGGATATTCAGGTGATACGCCTGCGCAAAAAACGACGGCATCCAGTTGAGAAAGAACCACAGAATCCAGCCGTGACAGAAGCTCACTAGAGTAGCCGGCCAGAGCGCCCGCAAGAGCGGCGGCCAGCGCATCGGCACGCGTGCCGTGCCGAGTTTGGCGGGCAGGCGCGCGATGTCCTGGGGTGTGATGCCCGGATGATCAGCGGGATTGTCGCGGTAGTACCAGACCCACAGCACGACCCACGCGAGACTCGCCGCGCCGAGCACGATGAACGCGATGTGCCACGAAAATGCGCTGATCAGACTGGCGACGAGAATCGGCGTCGATGCGTTGCCCAGCCTGGCGCAGGCATGCGTGATGCCTTGCGAAAAGCCGCGCCGCTCGGGTTCCATCCACGCGGTCAACGCGCGGGCCGATGCCGGTACGATCGGGCTTTCACCCAACCCCACAACGAAGCGCGCGAGCAGCAGCGTACCCAGCCCGCCGGCGAGGCCGGTCAGGAGCGTGCCGAGACCCCACAGCACGCCGCACACGGCGAGCATCTTGCGGGCGCCGAGACGATCGCTGATAAAGCCGCCTGGAATCATCGCGAGCGCGTAGGTCAGCGCAAAAGCGGAAAACACGATGCCAAGCTGCGAGTTGCTCAGATGCAGATCGCGACGGATCGCGAGAGCCGCAGTGGAAATGTTGGTGCGGTCCACATACATCAGGAACGACATGATGCACAGGACAATCAGTACGCCTGTCGTCGCGGGAAAGCGCTTGCGGCGGCGGATCGATTCCATCGTGTCTCCTCCTTGCGACCACGCAACGGCACGTGCCGTTGCGTTTGGTGTCGCGGCGCCGCGGGGATCGCTCCACGTCGCCGTACGTCGAACCGCTCGCTATTGAGTTGGTGTAATGCGAGCTGGTGTAACGCGAACCTGAACGTAGTTACTCGAGTACTTCGCCGTGTACGCCGGCGGCGAGCGTCTTCTTTTCCCAGCGATCCATGGGCACGACTTCGGCCACCGGCCCGTTCGGCGAACGGAACTTGACTGGCAGATGACCCGGCGCCGTCATGATTTCACCGCCATTTTCCTTGATCTGCGCGATAAACGCCTCGAGGTCTTCCACTTCCATGCCGATGTGGTGAATGCACGGCGCCGGGCCGGCGAAATCGGCTTCGTCCGAATCCGATTGCTCATAGTGAATCAACGTCAGGTCCATATAGCCGTCGGTCAGGTGATGCGAAATGTGGTCGCCGTTCTTGCCCTTGCGACGCACCGTATTCACGTGCTTGTAGCCGAACACGTTCTCATAGAACGCGCGTTCCTTCTCGACATCTTCAACCTTGAATGCAATGTGCTTGATGAAATTCGGCATGGCTCATCTCCTTTGATGTAAGCGCGCGTGGTTGCGCGATGGAGATCAGTCTAGGACGACATCATGCCTTCGTCAATCGAATCATTCGAATGATTCGAATTAAAAGAGGGGTTGGGGTCGGCGCCGATTGTCTTCGATCCTCGCGGTTGTTAGGCGCGGCGCCCTGTCGTGGTGACGCATTTGGGTGTCGATCCTGTATCCTTCCGGAATTCGCCATGCGGGCCGCGAATCGGGCCGCGAATCGGACCGGAAGCGGCGCATGAAACGCGTGCGTTTCGCGGGCATCTCATCGCGGATCGAGCGGCGTTTTCCGATTCTTTTTTCTTCACTCTGACACTGACCTGAATGCCAGGACTTCGTACTCCGGGAGAGCAACCGCTCTATGAAATCGTCCGCGCCGGTATTCTCGAGCGCCTTCGTACCGGCCAATGGACAGCCGGCGACAAGATCCCGACGGAGCCGCAACTAGCCGAGGAATTCGGCGTCGGCATCGGTACGATCCGCCGCGCGGTCGAAGAACTGGTGGCCGAGCGTCTGCTGATTCGCCGGGCAGGGCGCGGCACGATCGTCGCGAAGTTCGCCGACGAACATGCGTTCGACCATTACTTCAGCTTCGTCGATACAGACGGCGAATTACTGAAAGTCACCGCGCGCCTGCTGCGTTTCGGCAAGGAGCGCGCGAGCGCGGAACTCGCCGCGACGCTCAAGCTCGCACGCGGCGCACGGCTTGCCACCGCCGACAATCTTCGGCTGCATGATGACGTGCCTGTCATGCTTGATCGTTTGTGGTTTCCGCTCGACGTGTTCCCGACGCTGGAAGCGGAGATGTTCAAGGCACGGCGCGGTTCCATTTACGGCTTTTACCAGGAGCATTTTGGAATCTCAGTCGTGCGCGTGGTGGAAGATCTGGGCGGCGCGGCCGCCGACGAAGAAGTGGCGCGCGCGCTGAATATCGAAGTCGGTGCGCCGGTGCTGCGCATCGAACGGACGGCCTTTACGTTCAAAGACCAGCCGGTCGAGTTTCGCGTGCGCTTCGTCGATTCGAGCCGCTGTTCTTACCGGAACGTGCGCGGCTTGCAGGATTGAGTCGCGAGCGGCCGCCACGGCGTCTGCCTCGCGCCTAAAAACGCTGCGCGTCATCAACGGCGACGCCCGCAAGGCAAGGGCGTCATCAAGCTCGATCCCGTGCGCCTGGCGGCAAGCACGGGACCGGCGCGGCATATCGCTTATTTGCCGAAGTACGGGGTGCAGAAGCTGGCCGGACCGATACAGGTCGATTGCATTGCCGTATGCGCCGGTCCGCCGGACGACGTGCCGTTCGCCGGCACACCGCCGTAGCTCTGCGTTTGCTGATGCGTGGATTGCGCGGCGACTTTTGCTTCGGCGGTCTGGATGTCGGCCGGATAGCTGGCGTCGTCGGAACGCGCCGGGTTATAGCCGGTCCGCTCCAACTGCACGAGATCGCTGCGGACCTCGGCGCGTGTCACCGGCCCGTTGGATTGCGCGAAGCTGAGCACCGGAGCGGACAGGGCGGCGGCAGCGAGGGCGATGCAAACGATAGCTTTCTTCATGATTCAGACTCCGAAATAAATACGAGGGTGGATTGAGGGAAATTCGTTGAATAGCAGCAGCTCATTCGACGCTACTGGTATTGCGCGGGTCTTTCTTCTCTGAGCGTCTGGAAACCATATTGCGCTTGCGCACCTGACGCGATCCCCACCGGTTCATTACGAAATTGACATGTTGGGCCTGCCCCCGCTTCAGGGATGGGGGCGCGCAACGCCGTCGGAGGCGCACGTCGCGACACTCTCGGTATTTTTCCGGAAGTCACGATTGAGGCGGATTGGAATATCAGTCATCTCATGCGTGAGACTCTGAATGAAGAACCGCCGCCCAAAGGCGTTGCATCATGCATTAATGCATGACAAGCGTGCACATTTGTAAGTTTTCAGACCCGTTTGCATGGGTCACTATTCGCTCCATCTGCTTTTCCTCTCACCGGTATTTGCAAGGAGCGTTGACCATGACAATGCAAGCCCTCGTTCTCTCTCAGTACAACGGACCGCTGGCACTCACCACCGTGGCTCGCCCTGAACCGTTGCCCGGCCAGGTGCGGGTGCGTATCGCCGCGGCCGGTCTCAATCCGCTCGACACGAAAATCCGCGCAGGCGGTGCCGCTCATGCAAAACATCCGCTGCCACTGGTGCTCGGCATCGACATGGCCGGCGTGGTCGAGGCGGTGGGTGCGGGCGTGACGCGCTTCAAAGCGGGCGACGAGCTCTACGGCATGACAGGCGGTGTCGGCGGCATTCAGGGTTCGCTCGCGCAATATGCCGTGGTGGACGCGGATCTGCTCGCGCTGAAGCCCGCCAATCTGTCGATGCGCGAAGCCGCCTCTTTGCCGCTCGTGTTCATCACCGCCTACATGGGGCTCGTGGATCGCGCGAAGCTTCAGGCCGGGCAGACCGTGCTCGTGCAAGGAGGCGCGGGCGGCGTGGGCCATGTTTCGGTGCAACTCGCGCGGGCGCTGGGAGCACGCGTGTTCGCGACGGCGAGCGCACGCGATCACGACGAACTCATGCGCCTCGGCGCCACGCCGATCGATTACGCCGCGCAGCACGTCGAGCAATATGTCGCGCAGCATACGGGCGGGGCGGGATTCGAGGTGGTCGCCGACACGGTGGGCGGCGCGACGCTCGATGCATCGTTCGCGGCGGTCAAGCATTTCGGCCATGTGGTCAGCGCGCTGGGCTGGGGCACGCATCTGCTCGCGCCGCTGTCGTTTCGCGAGGCGACGTATTCAGGCGTGTTCACTCTGCATGCGCTGCTGAGCGGCGAGAATCGGGCGCATCACGGCGATATGCTGCGCGAGGCGACGCGCCTTGCAGAAGCGGGTCAATTGACGCCGAGACTCGATCCGCGCCGCTTCGATCTTCGCTCGGCGGAACAAGGGTACGACGCAATCACCGATCGCAGCGCGCGGGGCAAGATCGTCGTCGATATCGAGTGACGCTGGCCGCGCGGGGCGGCAATCGTGAGTGAATTCAGCGGCGGCCAGACGTCAATTACGTGTTGGCGAGTTTGTCGACGACAACGTCGATCAACGCCCGCAACCGCCCCAGCCGCCGAAGGTCGCGATGGTAGCCGAGCCACACTTCGCGGCCCGGCGGCGTTTCGCCGAGGTCGATGCGCCGCAGTCCCGGCGTGTTGTCGCCAAGCGCGCACGGCAGCACCGCGAAGCCGCCGCGCTCGGCACACATGCGCGCCTGGACGCCGCGATTGTTGCTGGCGTACGCGACTCGCGCATTCGGCAGCATGCGGCGAATCCATGTCACGTCGGGCAGGGCCTCGAAGGCGCTGTCCATCGTAATGAGCGATTGGCCCGCGCCATCGCCGGCCTGCGGCGCCACCAGATCGGCGTGCCCGTACAGCGCGTAGTTCAGATCCATGACCTTTCGCTGGATCACGTCGGGTTCGTCGAACGGCGTGATGCGAAACACGAGATCCGCTTCACGGCGTGAAAGACTGTAGCGTCGCGAATCGGTGATCAACTCGATCGAGAGCTGCGGATGCCGCGAGAGAAACGCGGCGAACACAGGGGTGAGCACATGAATACCGAACCAGTCCGAGGACGACACGCGCAGCGACCCCGTCAACTGCTGCGTGGTCCCCGCGAGCGAACGTGTGAACGCGAGCGCTTCTTCCTCCATTCGCTCCGCGAAACTCAACACCGCGGTGCCTTCGTCGGTCAGTACGAAGCCGTCGGCGGTGCGCTGGAACAGCGCCTGGCCGACCGCGCTTTCGAGCGCACGCAGCCGGCGCCCCATGGTGGGCTGGGTTTGTCCCAGTTGGCGCGCGGCGGCGCCGAGTGTGCCGCAACGGGCGATCGCGAGAAACACGCGGACATCGCCCCAATCCATTGTCATTTCGTTCATAGCAGGATGTGCTCGTGCGACAGGCGGCCTTATCGTACCGAACTTCGCGGTTTGGCGTCCGGCCGAAGCCGAGGACCGCGTCCGCGGCCATCACTATGCTGAAATTCATGACTTATCAGACACCAATGTCCGCGATCGTGCGGACGCGTCTGGACAGTCTCAACGCTCTCAAGGCCTTTTCCGGCGCCGCGTAGTTGCGCAGTGTCACGGATGCCGGCCAGCAACTCGGCATGTCTTCAGCCGCGGTTGGTAAAGCGGTGGCACGGCTCGAGAAAATCGACGAATTGACCTTGGGCGTAGCCCGTCCGAACTGCTATCTTGAGTGAGTGTCGCCGGCACTGTCGGCGAGCGAGCGCCACGTATGCGCTAGAAATTCTGCTCAGAGGTGCATGATGGTCGAAGTTACCTGGCTTGTCGTGGCTGACGGAGGTCGCGCGCGCGTTTTCCAGACGCCTGGGCTTAAGCTCGACTTGCAGGAGGTCGAAGTTCTCGTCAACGACGAATACACCGGCACGGCGCTGACTGAGAAAGACCGCGAGAAATTTGCAAAGCGGGTTGCCACCTATCTGGAAGAAGGGCGACTCCGTCAACTCTACAATCGGCTACGGCTCGCCATGGAGGCGAAATTCCTCGGCATGGTGCGTTCGAATCTGAGCGAGGAAGCGCGTCGAATGATATTCGAGCAGATCAGCGAAGATCTGCTGGCGCTCAGTAAGCAGGAAATCGAGGCGCGTCTGCGTAAGTAGAGAGCGGCTGCGCAAGAGTTCACTGAGCCTGCAAGCGTGTGCAGGGCCGGCTTTGCGGTGTTCAGGTTTGTCGCGTTCAGGAACTGATGTCCGGCCCGTGCGATTTTTCTTCGGCATCGCGGAACCAGTCCTCCGCGCGAGACCGGGCGCTGACCCAGGAGTGTGGTTGCGGCGTCTCGAACTCACGATCGATGAACCGGCGGCCCCATTCGACCGCGTCTCTGATCGCTTCTTCTTCGGTCAGCCATTCGGGCTGAACGGTCATCGGGCGAATATCGACCACTTTACCCGCGCTATTTTTCAGGCTCACGCTCGCGATCCAGGCGCCGAACTTATTGGTCTCGGGGCGCACGACCATCTCGAACTCGCCATAGAAAACAGTGGATGCTGGCATCGTTTTCTCCTTAGCCTGCGTGTCGCTGCTAGCGCCATCATGCCGTAATCCCGGTAGCATGACCATGGTGGTCGCAAGCAGGCGCGCACGAAACCTCGCACTCGTATGAAGAAATCGTACGTTTAGCTCACTTCTGCCAAGGAGTCGCTATGGCACAAGAATTTTCATATCGACGGTTTCAGTTCTCCGCGACGATCTCGCCTCTGCAAACAAATCGGGGGACCGTTACGGTCGATCTCACGACCTCGGCACGCAGCGTTTCCTGCACGTGGAAAGATGGGTGGAAAGAAACGATCCTGCTTTTCTTCAGGTCGTGATCGACGAATGCAAGGTTACCGTCGACCATTACGCGGACAACGTCGACGAAAGTTGACGGCGCCGTCCCAACGTTCAGCGGGCCAATCATACAGAGGGAGAACACCATGTCGAACCAACAGAGCGGCTTGAGTGACGAGTTCATCGCGCAGCAGCGTAAGCGCCTGGAGGCGCTGCGCCGGGAATTGCTGGGCGGCGAAGCAGAGACGATCGCAGACGATCGAACGGCTCGGGAGGAGCACGGCGACGAGGCTGAGGAGTATGAGGACGCGGCGCAGGGAATGGCGCAGAATGAAATCAATCAGTCGCTGCACGACGTGAACGACCAGCGCATTGCGGATATTGGGCGGGCGCTGCAGAAAATCGACGACGGCACTTACGGCCTCTCCGACGAAAGTGGCCAGCCGATCCCGAAAGAGCGGCTCGAGGTCATGCCAGAAGCGATTCTCACCGTGGCGGAGCAGAGCCGCCGCGAGGCCCGCAAGTAGTGACGACCACGCGCATTAGAGCGCGTCGTCTCGCCGCACGATAGCGTCGGCATGTCGGCCCATGCGCCCCATCGGAAAAACCAATGTCCCCTTACTCACAATCCACTCATAGAATTCAAGGGCGGTTTATTTAGGTTCGTTATGCCAATCATGCGGCGATCAGACGCGTAGTGAGAGAGCGCAAGCGCATGCCGGTTGACGCAAGCCGCTCGTGCGTCGCTATCTGTTCGAAAGCGACGCCCATTTTGAACGCTGAACAGCGAAACATCGGCCTCGCGCACAACCATAACGAAAGGCCGGCGACAGGTTCCGAGCGTTCTCCCCTCACTTGAACGCGTCCTACAACCTCTAACAACATCGGATGCCTTACCTCAGAAAGGTGATTTTACGATGCCCGCCCTTTGCGAAATCTGTAACGCCCGTCCCGCCGTCGCCCGTGTGACCGTTGTGCAGAACGGCGAGCGGAAAACTTTATCGATTTGCGATTACGACTACCGGCAATTAATGCGGCACCAGAGCATGGCGAACCCGTTCGACTCGCTATTGGGAGGCGGTGGTCTGTCACGCTTCTTCGGCGGGATGGGCGGCGCGCACGAGGAAGACGACGATAACGAGAGTCTCTCCGCTGAGGTGCCGCGCGAATCGGTCGACGCAACCGACGCCTTCAGCGAACAGACGCTCGAGTTGTTGCAGCGTGCGGCAGAGAAAGCGCACGAACTCCAGCGAAGCGAGCTTGACACCGAACATCTGCTGTATGTACTGGCGGACAACGATGTCGGCACTGCGCTGCTCAAGGAACTCAAGCTCTCGCCGCAGGACATCAAGGCTTATATCGATCAGCACGCGCAGAAGGGCACCGCGAATCCCGATGCGCCGCTCGAGAAAATGACCATTTCGCCGCGCCTGAAGAAAGTGTTCCAGTACGGGTTCCAGGCATCGCGCGATCTGGGTCATTCGTATGTCGGCCCGGAACATCTGCTGATCGGGCTTGCGGCGGTGCCGGACAGTATCGCGGGCACGCTGCTGAAGAAGTATGGTGTGACGCCGGAAGGGCTGCGGCAGAAAGTGGTGAAGTTGGTCGGCAAAGGCGCCGAGGACGGCCGCGTCGATGCACCGACCGGCACGCCCACACTCGACAAGTTCGGGCGTGACCTCACGGCGCTCGCGCGCCAGGGCAAGCTCGACCCGGTGCTGGGCCGCGCGCAGGAAATCGAAAGCACGATCGAGGTGCTCGCGCGGCGCAGGAAGAACAATCCGGTGTTGATCGGCGAGCCCGGCGTCGGCAAGACCGCCATTGTCGAAGGCTTGGCGCAGCGCATCGTGAACGACGAAGTTCCCGAAAATCTGCGCGGCAAGCGGCTCGTCGAGGTCAATATCAATTCGATGGTGGCGGGTGCGAAGTATCGCGGCGAGTTCGAGGAACGCGCAAAAACGCTGATCGACGAAGTGACGGCAAAGAAGGACGAGCTGGTTCTGTTCATCGATGAGTTGCACATGATCGTGGGCGCCGGCCAGGGCGGCGGCGAGGGCGGTCTCGACATCGCGAACGTGCTCAAACCGGCGCTGGCTCGCGGCGAACTCAGTCTGATCGGCGCGACGACGCTCAACGAATACCAGAAGTACATTGAAAAAGACGCCGCGCTGGAGAGGCGCTTTCAGCCGGTGCTGGTGCCCGAGCCGACCGTCGAGCAGACCATCGTCATCCTGCGCGGCCTGCGCGACAAGCTCGAGGCGCATCATCAGGTGACCTTCGCGGACGATGCGTTTGTCGCGGCCGCTGAAATGTCGGACCGTTACATCACGTCGCGCTTTCTGCCCGACAAAGCCATCGACCTGATCGACCAGGCCGCCGCGCGCGTACGGATCGGTGCGACTTCGCGTCCGGCGGACATCCAGGAACTCGAAGCCGAGATGTCTCAACTCAAGCGCGAGCAGGATTACGCGTCCTCGCGCAAGCGCTATGACGAGGCGAAGAAGTTCGAGGAACGTATCGGCGAAAAGCAGACGACACTCGACGAGCAGATGGAGGCATGGCAGCGCAAGACCGGTTCGGAAACGCTTGAAGTCACCGTGGCGGCCATCGCCGAAGTGGTGTCGCGTCAAACCGGCATTCCGGTCACGGAACTGACACAGGAAGAGCGCCAGAAGCTGCTGGACATGGAAAACAAATTGCGTGAGCGCGTGGTCGGCCAGGACGACGCGGTGCTTGCCGTGAGCGACGCCGTGCGCCTGTCGCGTGCCGGACTCGGCCAGGCAAACCGGCCTATCGCGACCTTCCTGTTTCTCGGACCGACCGGCGTCGGCAAGACCGAACTCGCGAAGGCGCTGGCCGAAACGGTGTTCGGCGATGAACAGTCGGTCATTCGTATCGACATGTCCGAGTATATGGAGCGTCACGCCGTGGCACGCCTGATCGGCGCGCCGCCGGGGTATGTCGGCTACGACGAGGGCGGCCAGTTGACCGAGCGGGTCCGGCGGCGGCCGTATAGCGTGATTCTGCTCGACGAGATCGAGAAGGCCCACGCAGACGTGAGCAACGTATTGCTCCAGGTGTTCGACGACGGCCGTCTGACCGACGGCAAGGGCCGCGTGGTGGACTTCAGCAACACGATCATCATCGCGACCAGCAATCTCGGCGCGCACATCATCATGGATAACCTCGAAAAGCCCGAGGCGGATCAGTTGCCGGAGAAGAAGCTTCGCGAGGAGTTGATGGATGTGCTCAAGGGCCACTTCCGTCCGGAGTTCCTGAACCGCATCGACGAGGTGATCGTCTTTCACGGCCTTTCTCGCGAGAATATCCGCTCGATCGTGCGGATCCAGCTCGAGCGGGTCACGCGCACCGCGGCGGCCCAGGACATCACACTCAAGATCGACGAGTCGATTGTCGACCATCTGGCCGAGGCCGGCTACCGGCCGGAGTTCGGCGCCCGCGAGCTGAAGCGCCAGATTCGCCAGGAACTGGAAACGCGGCTTGCCAAGGAGATTCTCGGCGGCAAACTGAAATCGGGCGACAATGTCGAGGTCAGCTATGACAAGGACAGCGGCGAAGTGAAGTTCGTTCGCGGCGAGGCGACGACGCCCAAGGCGAAACGCGCTAATAGCCGGACAAAGAAGAAGTCGTCCGACGAAGTCGGCAGCACGGAGTCCACGGAGGGCGCCAGTTCCTGACGGCGTGGTGTGAGCAACGGGCAAGGACACGCAGCGAGCGTGTCGGCGGTGTGGCGCGTATTATCCGGAAGCGGACCTGATGATGCCTCCCGAACTCTTCTACCAGGAAAGAGACGGGAGGCGCGCGGTTCGCCGGCTGAGTGATGTCTCTCAGCTTCGCGAGGCGTTCATCTTTGCGCAAGTGCCGGTACAACCTGGAGCCGCCGTTCAATCATGGAAATCTTCGATGCCTTCCACCTCGCCAGGCTTCAGTTCGCATTCACGGTTTCGTTTCACATCATTTTCCCCGCAATCAGCATAGGCATGGCCAGCTTCCTCGCCGTGCTAGAAGGGCGCTGGTTGCTGACCGGCGACGCGGTCTACAAGGACATGTTTCTGTTCTGGTCGAAGATCTTTGCGGTCGGCTTCGGCATGGGCGTGGTCTCGGGCGTGGTGATGGCCTACGAGTTCGGCACCAACTGGAGTGGCTTTTCCACCATTGCCGGCAACATCACAGGACCGCTCCTGACTTATGAAGTGTTGACGGCGTTCTTTCTCGAGGCGGGTTTTCTGGGTGTCATGCTATTCGGCTGGCAGCGTGTGAGTCCGCGCGCGCACTTCTTCGCCACGCTGATGGTGGCGCTCGGCACGTTGATGTCCACCTTCTGGATTCTCGCGTCGAATAGCTTTATGCAAACGCCGCAGGGATTCGCCATGATGAACGGCCGGATCGTACCGGTCGACTGGCTGAAGGTGATTTTCAACCCGTCGTTCCCGTACCGGCTCGCGCATATGACCATCGCCGCGTTCATTGTGGCGGGCTTTATCGTCGCTGCGTGTGGGGCGTGGCACCTGTTGCATGGCCGGCGCGACGGACCCGTCAAACGCAGCTTTTCGATGGCGTTGTGGATTCTGCTTTTGCTCACACCGGTGCAGATTTTTGTCGGCGATGCGCACGGCCTCAATACGCGCCAATATCAGCCCGCCAAAATCGCCGCAATTGAAGGCCTGTGGGAAACCGAGAAAGGCGGCACGGCGCTTAATCTGGTCGGTTTTCCCGACATGGATGCGGAAGTGACGCGCTATGCGCTGCAAATCCCGCATTTGGGCAGTCTCATTCTGACCCATAGCTGGGACGGAGAAATCCGCGGGCTCAAGACCTTTCCCGCCAGAGACCGCCCGTATTCGCCAATCATCTTCTGGACCTTCCGGATCATGGCGGGCCTCGGCATGCTGATGCTGTTGGCCGCCTTGCTCGGGTTGCTGCTCAGGGTGCGAGGCCGCCTCTACGAGACGCGCTGGTATCAGATTTTCGTGCTGTGCATGGGGCCGTCGGGGATCGTCGCGCTGTTGGCCGGGTGGGTAACGACGGAGGTCGGCCGCCAACCCTGGACGGTCTATGGTGTTCTGCGAACCGAAGACTCACTCTCGCCGATCAGTGCCCAGCAAGCGGGCGTGTCATTGCTGATCTTCGTGCTGGTGTACTTCCTGGTATTCGGTATGGGGGTCTACTACATGCTCAAGATGATGAAGCGCGGACCGGAAGAACAGGTCGACGCCCGCCGGTCCGTTAAACATCCGGTGTTGCGCAATCGTCCGCTGGACGCACTGGAACGGGAGTGAGGCCATGCAAATCGATCTTCCGGTCGTGTGGGCTGCGATCATCGGCCTCGGCGTTTTCATCTATGTGATGCTGGACGGCTTCGATCTCGGCATCGGCCTGCTGTTTCCGTTTTTCGAGGAGAAAGGCGATCGGCAAGTCATGCTCAACACCATCGCGCCGGTTTGGGACGGCAACGAAACGTTCCTCGTGCTCGGCGGCGCGGGGCTATACGGGGCGTTCCCGGTCGTCTATTCGACGCTGCTCCCGGCAAACTATCTGCCGCTGATCCTGATGGTCGTGGGGCTGATCTTTCGCGGCGCGGCCTTTGAATTGCGCGCGAAGGCCACGCGGACCCAGCATGCGTGGGATCTCGCCTTTATCGCCGGCTCGGCTCTCGCGGGCCTTTGCCAGGGCGTCGTGCTGGGGTCGCTGCTGCAAGGCATCAAGATCGTCGATGACCAATTCGCCGGCGACCCGTTCGACTGGCTGTCGCCGTTCAGCCTGTTCTGCGGCATCGGCGTGCTCTTCACCTATGCGACGCTCGGCTGCGGCTGGCTAATCCTCAAGACAGAAGGCGAACTGCAGCGCAAGATGCGCGAGGTGATGCGGCCGCTGCTGGCCGTGCTGCTGGGGATCATCTTCGTGGTGAGTCTGTGGACCGTGATCGGATTGCCGGCGGTCGAGCATCGCTGGTTCGGGAGCGGCTATCTCGGCTGGTTCATGCCGGTGCCGATTCTCGTTCTGGCCTGCGTGTGGGGCATTTTTCGATCGCTTCGCTTGCAGCATGAAGCGATGCCGTTCCTGCTCACGCTTGCGCTGTGCTTTCTCGGATACAGCGGCTTGCTGATCAGCATCTGGCCGAACATCGTGCCGCCTTCGCTGACGATCTGGGAAGCCTCGTCGAGTCATTCGAGCCAGCTCTTCACGCTGGTCGGCACGGTGATCGTGCTGCCGGTCATCCTCGTCTACAACGCCATGCAGTACCGCGTGTTCCGCGGCAAGGTGCGGGAAGGGGATGCCGGCTACCACTGACACCGGCGCCGCCGGTCGCGGATGAAACGGCCGTTGCGTGCCTGAGCCCGCAACGGCCCGCGCTTATTCAGCGAGCGTGAGCGACACGGAGGCTTCGCTCGTCAACATCAGGAATGTCAGCGTTTCGCGCAGATAGAGGCGCACGACCGATTCGGTGTGGCTGAGATAGCCAATCGACAGGTCTTCACCGAGGTGCAACTCGAAGTCCCCGCCTCGCGTGGAGAGCACGCTTCCGCCGCTCAGCGCGGGCGCCCAGACGATGTCGCCGTTCACGATCCGCTTGATGTGCTCGATCACCGGATAGCCCTGGTCGCGTGCCTCGCTGAGCGCCGTGTAGGCGTCGGCGCCGAGCAGCACGGAATAAGGCCCGTCCACGCCGGCGAGCCGCAACGCCTCCAGTGCATTGCCGATCGCGTGCGGATAATCGCCGATGTCGGCGGACAGCGCGAGCGGCGCGTTCGACGAGCCTTCGCGAATCCCGCCGATTCCCGCTGCCTCGTATCCGTCGAAGATCGCGCGATCTTCCGCATAGGCGAGTTCTTTCGCTGCGTCTTTCGCGGGTTGCCAGTCGGCGTCGTTCGCGCCGCGCAGCACGCTGTCGATCGCCTCGCGCTGCAACTCGAACGGCACGGTGAACTCGACCACGCGTTTGACCTCCGCGAGCCTGGCCACGACGCCTTGTTGAGGCGCGGCAATCGCGGTCTGATGCCCCGTGCCGACACCGGACAACTCGGTTCCACCCGGACCCTTGACGTCGACCACGCGACGGCCGGCTACGCTGCGTTTGAAGGTGCGCGCCACTTCGTTTTCAATCTGCGACCAGGCGGCACTGGAAATGGGGGCGAGCTCGCGATGCAGGTTATTCATGTTGGGAGATTCCCTTGAGAGAGCCAATATTTAGCGAGCCGTCGTGGCGTGGCGCGGCGGGCGAAGAGGGTTCGGGCTGTGTTTCGATGGCGGCCGTGACGCTCGGCGGATCGCGGTCCGCGAGTTCTTCGAGCAAGGTGGCCGACGGCACGAAGAACAGGCCACCCGTGACGGCGCGGCTATAGTCGAGCAGCCGGTCGTAGTTGCCCGGCGGCCGCCCGATGAACATGTTCTCCAGCATCTGCTCGATCGGCGCGGGCGATCGTGCGTAGCCGATAAAGTAGGTGCCGAATTCCGCCGCGCCCAGGCGGCCGAATGGCATGTTGTCGCGCAAGATCTTCACTTCCTTGCCGTTCTCGGTGATCGTGGTCAGCGAGCTGTGCGATGACGACGGTTTGACCGCTGCGTCGAGTTCGACGTCGGACAATTTCTTGCGGCCGATGATGCGTTCCTGAGTCTCGACGGAAAGCGCATTCCATCCGTCCATGTCGTGCAGGTACTTTTGCACGAGGACATAGCTGCCGCCTTCGAAGCCGGGGTCTTCGGTGATCAGCGTGTATTCATCGGCGGCGCGGCCTGTCGGGTTCTCGGTGCCGTCGACGAAACCCACCATGTCGCGCATATCGAAGTAGCGAAATCCGTGGACTTCATCGACCACGGCGACCGCGTCGCCGAGCGCGCCCAGCAACTGCGTGGCGAGTTCGAAACAGAGATCCATATGATCGGCGCGGATGTGCAGCAGTAAATCGCCCGGTGTCCCCAACGCGCGACGCTCGCCCTCGCCGATGTCGCGGAACGGATGCAGGAGGGCGGGCCGCGGCGCGCCGAACAACCTGTCCCACGCGTCGGAGCCGAACGAGCAGACGCACGACAGATTGCCGGCCGGCACACGCTTGCCGACCGCGCGCACGAGGGCGGCAATGTCGCCGCACCATTCGCGCACCTTGGCCTCCTGATCACGGTTGTTCGCGATTGTCGCGACAATGAAGATCGCGCTGCGGGAGACGTCATTACAAATTGCTTGCGGTTCCGGGATTTCGTTGGGCATCGGCTTGATTGTTGTTAGACCGTTACGGGTTCCTACAGCAGTAGAACCCACGTCGTTCCGCCTGCGCGTTTCATGCCGGAGGCGGGCGCGAGTTTCGTTTGAATGATTGAAGCAGGTTAGCTATTGCGGTCACCGCGACGCCGCACGCATGCATGCCGCTTTGGCTTGTCGCAGGAAGGGCGCAACATGCGTGACATGGTTGACGTCCATCACGCTCACAGATGTTATACCGGGCAGATAATTTGTGGGTGCTGGGTGCCGGCTTCGGGACGCGCTATGGCGCGGCGGATTGAAAAAAACGACTGCATTCATTCGCATTGCAAATGGAGGGCGGGCTGACGTTGAATGCCGTGAAGCCACCCGGAATGATTCGGTCTACCATGACGACTTGCACCCTCAGGAGCAGCAGATCATGACCTCAGGTACCGATGAAGCGGTGGCGCGAGAAGCGGTTGAAGGGTTCTATCGAGCGTTCGAGCAGAAAAGCGTCGAGTTATTGGCGAAGGTTGTCACCCCTGACTGGCAGTACATTCCGGAGCCTCGCGGCGCCGCCCCCGGGCCCGGTCAAATGGTTGAGGTGTTCCATGACATAGCGACCGCGCTGCCGGACTTGAAAGTCGAAATTCTCGATTTGCTGGTGCATGGCAACCGGATAGGGGTTCGCGCGGAGATCAGCGGCACGCAAACGGGCAAGCTGCTCGGCATCGACGCGAGTTCGAAGCATGTGAAATTCGCGATTCATTCTTTCCATCAGATGCGCGGAAATCTGATCGAGAAAACCTGGCACCTCGAGGATTGGCTATCGCTATTTCGACAGCTTGGCCAGTTGCCAAAAATGCTCGACCGCCATTGAAGCGGAAGCAATGCCTCAATGCTGATAATGCATGGCCGCGGCGATCAGAAGCCGGAACGGCAGCGCGAGCAGCACTGCGCCGGCAACGCCGAGCAGCCACAGTCCAATGAACCATAAGAGGCGTGTGCTGAAGGTCGTCTTGCGATCAGAGCTTGTCTGTGACACGCTGTCCCCCGTCATCGGCTCGTCTATTCACGTGGCAATCATAGCCTGTTGCGCGCGGCAGGATTGCGACAGGTGCTGGTGTGCGATGTCGAATCGGAGCCCGGAAACAAAGAACCGGATCGAGACTCATGAACGAGAAGCGAAATGCGGCGCCCGATAGCACCGCTGCGCGTGTCGCCTTGTGGCGCGCGCTGCATGTCGAGGCGGACCCGCCGCCGCATGTGCTGGAAGACACAGTCGGCCTCAAGTTGCTGGCTCCAGGCGGCGACTGGCGCGGACGCGGAGACATGGACCCGCAGTTCACGCGTCCGTTTCGCGCTTCGATCGTGGCTCGGGCGCGCTTCATCGAAGACCTGGTCGCGGAACAGGCCGGGCGCGGGCTGAGTCAGTACGTGATCCTCGGCGCGGGGCTCGACAGCTTCGCGCAGCGCAGGCCGGAGATCGCGTCCCGCCTCAAGGTGTTCGAGATCGACCCGCCAGGTCCTCAGGCATGGAAGCGCCAGCGCCTGAACGAACTCGGCTACGGCGTGCCGGATTGGCTGCGCTTCGTGCCGGTCGATTTCGAAGCGGGCCGGAACTGGCGGGACGAGTTGACGGCTGCCGGCTTCGATGACAGCAAGCCGGCGCTCGTGGTCTCCACGGGCGTCAGTATGTATCTCACCCTGGAAGCGAACATGGCCACGCTGCGCGAGGTCGCGGCGCTCGCGCCGGGATCGACGCTTGCCATGACCTTCCTGCTCCCGCTGCATCTGGCGGACCCTGAGGTGCGTCCGGGGCTCGAGATGGCGGAGAAGGGCGCGCGAGCAAGCGGGACACCTTTTATCAGCTTCTTCACTCCACCGGAGATGCTGGCGCTGGCCCATGAAGCCGGCTTTGGCGAAGCGATACACGTCCCGGCGGCCGATCTGACGCAGCGCTACTTCTCCGGCAGGACCGACGGTCTGCGGCCGCCGAACAATGCGGAGGATCTGCTCGTGGCGAGCACCTGGCCGCCGTGAGCGCATTGCCCCTCTTCAGATCGAATACCACATGTGATTGACGCGCGTGTGACCAGATGCTCATTGCCGCCCCAAAACATGCATAGGGAAAATATCTATTCTGTCAAAGCGGGCCCTCGCGTACTTTCAAATTCTGCTGAATCCCAAATATCGAGCACCAACGCGGCGGAACCGCTTCCTGTCCTTCAATAGGATCGGCGGATCGACGCGAGTGGTGTCGTGACATTCATATTCGAGCGCGCGGGACATCGTTAAAGCCTGGCGCGACTGTGGTTCTTGACCCACGCACTCTCAGGGAAACGATGACCACCGGACCTCGTAAAAGCGGTTTTCCAGCGCTTGGCGCCCTCACTTGGGGCTCCCATCTGTGTCACTTCTACGAATCGCGGAGCGAATTGCTCAGCGTCACCGCGGACTTCCTGCATGCCGGACTCGCCAATCGCGAAGCGGCCGTGTGGATCGCGCCCGCGCTGCTGGGACCCGACAAAGCCCGCTATATGCTCACGCGAACCGCGCCCGCACTCGCTGAATATATCGATGCAGGCCAATTGCAGATTCTCGACGGCGCGCAGATTTACGCCTCGCCTAAAACGGGCTTCAACGGCGGCGCCACCGTGGGCTTGTGGTCCAAGGCGATCAACGACGCACTGGGGCGAGGCTTCGAAGGATTGCGAGTGGCCGGCGACGCCGTCTGCAACGAAAGCACCGACTGGGTTGCGCTGCTCGACTATGAAGCCTCGCTGAAGGAGAGGCTTGCTGCGCTGCCGATCATCGGCTTGTGCACGTACTGCGTGCAGAAGCTGCGCACTGCGCAGGCGCGGGACATCGAGCGTCTGCACGATGCGAAGATCGAGCGGCCGCGCGTCGAGACTTGCGGGCATGCGCGCGCGCAGGCTGGTGGGCAGAGCGTGCAACGTGCGGAGCACGTCGTCACCGTTGCCGGGCGCAGTGATGAATCGGAACAGGCTTCGAGCGCCGCAACGATAGGCCACGAAATCCGCAATGCCATCACCCCGCTCGGACTGCTCGCGCGTTTGTTGAACACCCAGTACGGCCATGACGAACAGTTGACGCGATACGCGCTTCTACTCTCACGGCAGGCCAGCGTGCTCGGTCAACTGGCCCAGCAATTGATGGCGCCGGACGATGCCGGCTCTGTTGACCCGGCGCTGGGCGCGCTGGCATGTGCGTCGCGCGAGAGAGCGGTGGTGAGTCGCGCGGCGGTCGATGTCGGCGATCTGCTCGCGCATTGTGTGCTGGTAGCCGAAGCGGGCGCGCCAGATCACGCGCCGATTCAGGTGATGGCCGGCGACGCACCGTTGCGGGTGCAAGGGGACTTCGGCGAGCTGACCCAGGTGTTCGTCAATCTGCTGATCAACGCGCTCAAATATTCGGCGGCTGCGGATGCGATCAAGGTGACAGCGTCCCGCGCCGGGCGTTACTGCTATATCAGCGTGAGCGACGAAGGGGCCGGCATCGCGCCGGGCGAGCTTGCGACCATCTTCAAGCCCTACGCGCGCGGGCTTGCGGGCCGCGCCTTGGGCACCCGGGGGCATGGACTCGGATTGGCGGTGGTGCGCGATATCGTCGCGAGCCATGGCGGCACCGTCGAAGCGTTTTCCGGGGGACTGGGCCGCGGCTCGGAATTCGTGGTGCGTCTGCCGCTGGCAAAGCTAGTCACGCCAATCACGACGATCGCGCCCGAAGCGCACGAATGCGAAGCGGTTTGCGCCGCACCAGTCACGCAAGGTATTGCCGTATAGCGAACGCGATGGCTTAACGCGTCGTTAGGCCATGCATGTGCGGTTGCGGCCGAGTCGCCTCAGGCCGCGGCTTGCAGGTAACGCCAGTGCGGTCACCACCAACGCGGCGAACGCCTGGAGGGCAATCTTGAGGCGGTTGCCTCCAGGAGGCGAGGCTCAACCGCGACAACCCGCTGTCAACCTCGACGATCATTCAACCCGACACCAACGACCGGTTTCCGGGCACACCATGGCGGGTTCGCCATTCACGCACACTTGATCTTTATCCGCGTGCAAAGAGGTTGGAGAGGCAATGTCGAAGGCAACTTTAAGCGTCTGCGCCACATGCACGTCTTCGATGGGAAGCTCCCACGTCAGGAATATTTGCGTGCAATCCTGATCCGCAACGAAGTCAGCAGCATTGAATCCGCTGCTGCCGCGCCGGATTACCCCATGTGGCTGGCCGGTGTCGAATATCAAGGCCGTGCCGCGAGTCAGGGGAATGCGATGACCCGTACCGGGGAAATGCACATCCAGCCCTTTGTCTTCGCTGAGAAAAAGATTGCAGAAGGCCGCACCGCCATATTGCGCGCCGTCATGGTGATATCTCGCGCCACGGCAGGCCATGAGCGCAATGTCGCTGACGGCAAGCACGCCGGGCAGGCCGAGCGCAGCCGTCCATTCGGACGCTGCTCGCACGCAGCGCGTGTAGTCCGGCCAGCGCACTTGCGTTCGCGCCAACGGCATGACCTCGACGTCACCGGGTTCGAGGACCATGCGCGACGACGTCTCCCTGTCCCAATCCGCCAGCACACGAGCGGGGAGCGGCGGCACGTCGAGCATGCCTGACAGCACGATGTCACTGACGCTTCGACTGCGAATGGCATCGCCACTCGAGAAATAGGAAGTCAGTAGGTCTCGCTTCGATGCTGTAGAAGATTGGCTCATCCGCAGCATTGTAAGTTACCGCCCCGCTTTGAATTGCGTCCGCGCTGACATGGCGCTTGAGGTATGGGATGTCGCGTTTCATCAGCGGCGCGGACGTTTGGTAGAAAAACTCGACCATCTGTTGCGCAAAGTGGTCCACTTCGACGACCCGACGGCGATGGTCTTTTGGCCCAATAGAAAACCTCAGTTGATCGCGGAGACACAAAGCATTGCGCAAGCGATCCAATGCGTCGCTGACCCATCGCGAGATCGAAGTCGCGCTGACTATTCTCACCGGTCACTCGACCAGGTACATGGCGAGACAGCTGAGTGCATCACCGGCCCCGGCCAAGGTTCACCGGCGCAATCTCTACAGGAAACTGAGCATTTCCTCCCAGGCAACACCCTTTCTGCCCATCATGGACGAGGACTCAGAGGCGGGCGGAAGCCTTAACGTCGTCCCGCTCTTTGTATCGCAATGTATCTGCACCGTAGCAAGGTACATAACGTTTCATCAACGGGCATTGCTGACATAAGCCAGATACGTCCACGGGGTCTAATGCTTCCAAGCCAGCCGAACTGGCCTTGCTAACCAGAACGCAAACGGGCGTTTGCGTGGAAGACATTTTCTCGAGGTGAAAGTCATGAAAGTCATTCGTTCGCTTATCGTCGCCGCTGCCGTTGCTCTGCCGGCTTTGTCGTTCGCACAATCGAATCAGCCGCTCACCCGGGCGCAGGTTCGCGCGGAACTCGTGCAACTGGAGAAGGCCGGTTACAACCCCGCGAGCGATGAGACGCAGTACCCCAGGAATATCCTGGCTGCCGAAGCTCGTGTGAGTGCGCAAAACGGGCCGACGGCATCGTCATACGGCTCGGCGACGGCTGGCAGCTCGGCATCGGGCTCGCGTGCGCCGGACTCTGAAGTGATCGGTCTCGGCGCGATCTACGCCAAGCCGTAACTTAAACTCGGCTTCGAGGACAGGCGCTTCTGTCGACCACGCCTCGCGATGTTTTGCTTCAAACATTCGGTGCGTCGCGCGGGCGCACCGTTCAATTCAGCGCTGTCGCACATAAGGAGAATTAGCGATGTCTGACCAGATCAACACCCGGCGGCGTCGTCTGCTCGGGACGGCGGTTGCGGGCCTCAGCCTGACGGAACTGGGACTAAGCGGGCTTGCCAACGCACAGTCCAATAGCACGAAGGCGGGAGCGAGCGCCGCCTCGTTCGACACCCTCAAGCAGATCAACGCGGGCACGCTCAGCATGGGATACGCCGAGGCGGGCCCGCAGAACGGTCCGGTTGTGATCTTGCTGCACGGCTGGCCGTACGATATCCATGCCTTTGCCGAAGTCACGCCGTTGCTGGCAGCGGCCGGCTATCGCGTCATCGTGCCGTATCTGCGCGGCTATGGCACGACGCGGTTCCTGTCCGCGGATACGCCGCGCAATGGCCAGCAGGCCGTCGTGGCGGTCGACATCATCGCGCTGATGGATGCGTTGAAGATCGACAAGGCAATTTTCGGCGGCTTCGACTGGGGCGCGCGCACGGTGAATATTATCGCCGCGCTGTGGCCGGAACGATGCAAGGCGATGGTCTCGGTGAGCGGCTATCTGATCGGCAGCCAGGAGGCGAACCGCACGCCGTTGCCGCCGAAAGCGGAACTGGCCTGGTGGTATCAGTTCTACTTCGCGACGGAGCGCGGCGCGGCGGGTTACGACGCGAATCGCCACGAGTTCAACAAGCTGATCTGGCATACGGCATCGCCGAAATGGAATTTCGACGATGCAACGTACGAGCGCTCGGCACAATCGTTCAGCAACCCTGATCATGTCGCGGTGGTGATTCACAACTATCGCTGGCGTCTGGGACTGGTGAAGGGCGAGCCGCAATACGACGATCTGGAGAAGCGCCTGGCCGCGGCGCCGACGATCGCCGTGCCGACCATCACGATGGAAGGCGACGCGAACGGCGCGCCGCATCCGGACCCGGCGGCGTATGCGAAGAAGTTCACCGGCAAGTACGCGCATCGGAACATCGGCGGCGGCGTAGGACATAATCTGCCGCAGGAAGCGCCGAAAGCATTTGCCGATGCCGTGATCGATGTCGCACGTTTCTAGCATTGCGCGCGCTGACGGCTATTGCAAAGCGTCCGCACGCGGCCAACGTATTGGCTAGTCGCGTTGCTCCGCCGCTCCAGGTTTGCCGTCGCGACCTTTACCGCTTCGCCGGTCTTCGTCACGATCATCGCGATTGTCGACGAACGGCGAATCGGTGTCGCTTCCGCCGGCGCGCAACACAGCGCGCGCTTCTTCAGCCAGCTTTTCGTAGTGTCGTCGAAAGCGCGTCAAGTCCTTTTCCTCGAGCTCTTCAAGATCGAGCAGGGCGTTGTGAGCCCCGCCCAGTGCGCGGATCAACTCGTCGAGCTTGATCTGCATCGCGGCGGTGTCGCGGTTCTGGGTGTTCTGGATCAGAAAGACCATCAGGAATGTAACGATCGTGGTCGACGTGTTGATCACGAGTTGCCACGTATCGCTGTAGTGAAAGAGCGGGCCGGTGAGGGCCCAGACGATCACCATGGCGACGGCCAGCACAAAGGTGACCGGCCTGCCGGTCATCGTGGAAAGGAAGCTTGCGAACTTCGAAAACCATTTGCCGCTCATCATGACCTCCGGGGGGGCGGTTCGACGTGAGGCATCATCGCACACGCGCAACCCCGGCTCACGGGCATGCCGCGAAGCACCTCAGCGGTCCGCCGATTTACCCGACACGATCGATTCAGGATGCCGTTCCAGGTAATCCGACAGCGCCCTCAGCGCGCTAAGTGTCCGGTACCAGATCCGTGTTGATTCGCAGGAAGAGGGAATTGGCATTCATGCGCGCCTGATCCCGTGCATGCGGCCAAAATACTCGCGACGTTTTTTGCTGATACCAATTGAAGCCCACTGGTATTGCCGCCGCATTGAATTGCGCGCGCTGCGGATAAGTGGTTGTAAATCCGCATCACATTTATTCTTTTCTCCGCTGCCATAGACGGTCACATATGCATGCATTTGATCGTCTACCGCACATCTGCCCACGCACTTCATAGCGCGACCAAGCCGCTTATTCACAGTGTTCTCCACGTTGATTCCCATATGGCGGTGCATGCGCCGGGGCGGCGCTTATTCCGCTGATCTTTCAACCAGCGCAGCCGCGCGATTCCTCAGCCAAAACCGCGCCATCAGACAAGGGTAATTACTTACAAAAGAGTACGCCAGGTGCAGATTTAACAAAGTTAGAATGTTTCATCTAATGCTGCATCGCAAAACGATTCGAGCGGCTTGGGGCAATTCGATGGTCAACAATCTGCTTGCATCCCGCTGGTTTCGCATATCTCTTGTCTGAGCAATGTGAACGTCTTAACGAAGGAGTCCAGAGTGTATTTTTCGACGCCAGATCAATTCATCTCCCTGCAAAGTGCCAATGTTGCCGTCGCCTTTTCGTTGGCGCAGCAAACATTCCAGTATTTTGAAGAGCTGGCTAAGTTGAACCTGCAGGCAGCCAGGGCCACGCTTGCGGAGAGCGAGCAGGCATGGCAGATGGCGATGTCGGGTAAGACGCCGGTCGAGCTGTTTGTTCATCAGGCCAGCAACGCCAAGCCCGTCGCTGAGAAAGTACTGTCTTATAGCAGTCACATGTTTGAAATCGCGAATGACGCACAAGGCGAGTTTCTGAAGATTGTCGAAGACCGGTTCGCACAGTCCAACACGAAAATGCAGACGGCGTTCGACGACTTCGCGCGCAATGCGCCCGCAGGTTCCGAACTCGCGGTCACCGCGTTCAAGTCGGCGGTTTCCAGCGCGGGCGCTGCCTACGACGCGATGCGCAAAGCCACTGCGCAAGCCATTGCCATGGCGCAAGCCAGTCAGTTGACGGTGCCTGCTCAGGCGCGGGCCAAATAAAGCCAGTCAGTCAACAGCAATGCTCACGCAGCCTGGCGCAAATGCGCCGGGGGCTGTTGTTTCGCTTTCCTCCAAGCAGACGGATCGGCCGATTCGGAAACGAAACGGGTATCGCGTTGCTTGCCAACCCGTTCGAAGGGCGGTCCGAAGGCGCTTGATAAAGTAAGCCGGGAATGTAATGGGAAGTCACGCTTCTTATAGGAACGATCTTTCGCATATTGAAACGATAGTCACAACGCTAGAGAGATTGCTTTCAAAAGGTGATTCGATGGCCGGCACGTCGGTCATCAATGAACCGAATTATTGGCGTCAACGTATCGAGACAATACTGAATCAGCGCGAAATATCGAGGGTCGAGCGCGAGCATGCCGACGCCTTGCTCAGGCGCTTGAGCGGAATCATCAAGATGCCTTAATAAGGTGGGAGAATCGGCAAACATCGAAAAGCCGCGAGCAACGCGGATCAGTCAATATAAAAGGACACGACATGACCAGTGAATCTTCTGAGAGCGGATTGCAGGTACTGACATCGCACACCCCGGGCCGTCATCGACTCGTGGTGCGCGCGGCACTTCATGGCATGCGCATTGCCGCAATCTGGCAGGTGCTATTTCCATTCTCCCGCAACGTCGAGACAGTCGCTGTCACGACGCTTCCGGGCAGCGGTTTTGAAGAGGTCACGATTGCGCTGGCTCAAGCGCAACGCGAGTTGGTGGACGCGATGATCGCGCGCTTCAAGAGCATGTCCTGGGTGACGAGCGCAACGCTTTGCTAAAGGCGTGATTTCAACGCGCCCGGTCGTTGCATGCAAATAGCCGGCTCCGGCTATTTGCACGTCAAGCGCAACCCGCGCTTTATTCGAGAGCGGAAGCCGGACCAAAGAACTCATACCGGCTCTGCGACTCCGGCACGCCGATCGCCTTCAAATGCTTCTTGATGGCCTTCATGAACGCGATCGGTCCGAGGAAATAGACGTCGATGTCACGCGTCCTGGGCAGCCACGCGTCGAGATGCTTTTCGTCCAGATAGCCGATGCCGTGCGCGTCGGCATCTTCCGCGCGGCGCTGCTCATAGCAATAAAAACGCTTCAACTTCGGATGGCGGGCGGCCAACTGGTCGATCACGTCGCGGAACGCATGCACGCCGCCGTGACGCGCCGAGTGAATGAAGTGCACAGGGCGATCGGTTTTCAGCGCGGCTTGCAGCATTGCGAGCGTGGGCGTGATGCCCACGCCGCCGCTGATCAGCACCAGCGGCTTGTCGCTGTCTTCGAGCTTGAAATCCCCAGCCGGCGCGAACAGTTCCACGGTATCGTTTTCATTGACGTGCGTGTGCAGATGGTTCGACACCTTGCCATTCGGTTCGCGCTTCACGCTGATCCGGTATTCCTCGCCGTTCGACATGGCCGAGAGCGAATAATTACGCCGCACTTCCTCGCCGTCGATCACGAGCCGCACGCCGATATATTGCCCCGGCTGAAACGCGAGCAACTCGCCGTTGTCGTCGGGACGCAGATAGAACGACGTGATCTCGTCGCTTTCCCGCACTTTACGGGCGACGCGAAAAAGCCGCGTGCCGCGCCAGCCGCCCGGCGCCGCTTCGCGCTCGGCGTACATTTTCTCTTCGAGGCCGCTCAGCAGATCGGCGAGTTGCTGATAAGCGGCGGCCCATGCTTCGATGACCGAATCAGTGGCGATCTCCGCGCCGAGCACTTCGCGGATAGACCTGAGCAGGCACCGTCCAACGATCGGATAATGCTCCGGCAGGATATTCAGCGCGACGTGTTTGTTGATGATCTGCGAGACCAGCCCGCCCAGTTGTTCGAGTTGATCGATGTGACGCGCGTACATCAGCACGCCGTTGGCCAGCGCGCGCTGCTGCGCGCCGCTCGCCTGATTGGCGAGATTGAACATGGGACGCACTTCGGGATGTTCGCTGATCAGCATGTCGTAGAAGTGCGTGGTCAGCGCCTCGCCCCCGCTTTCGAGAAGAGGAACGGTGGCTTTGACGATGGCGCGGTGTTCGGCGGAAAGCATGGGAAGTCCTGGGTTGTTGGTGGATATCCAGTCGTCTTCGACTGATGTGCTGATGTATCCATGTTCCGTGCCAGGTATAAAATATAATCAAATCAATGATCTGAGTTTAATGATGGTCAATTCGACCTTAGTCGAAAAGACTCCTGATGGAGTCAATTTGACTGCGGAAGCACTGCTGGACGTCCTGACACCGCTGATCCTCGATCTGTCGCGCGAGCTGTCCGACCGCGAACGCTACCGCCGTCTGCTGAGCAGCCTGCGCGCGCTGTTTCCCGGCGACGCGGCCGCTCTATTGCGTCTGGAGGGCGACACGCTAGTGCCGCTCGCCATCGACGGATTGAGCAGCGATACGCTTGGACGCCGCTTTCGTGTAAGCGACCACCCGCGCTTCGAGCAGCTGTTGTCACGGCCGGAGCCGACCCGCCTCGCCGCCGACTCCGATCTGCCGGATCCCTACGACGGCCTCGTGCAAGGCGTGGCCGGGCATCTCGAAGTGCATGACTGCCTCGGCTGTCCGCTGTTCGTGCGCGGCCGGCCGTGGGGGCTGCTCACGCTCGATGCGCTCGACCCGGCGCGCTTCGACAGTATCGACATGGCGTCGCTGCGGGCGTTTCTGGGCCTGGCCGCCGCTACCGTGAGCGTCGTCGAGCGGATTGACACCCTTGCGCGCAGCAGCGAGGAAGAGCGGGCGCGTGCTGAAGCCTACCGGCAGGCGAGCAGCCAGAGCCGGCGCGAGATGGTCGGCAGCAGCGACGCGCACACGCATCTGATGAAGGAAATCGAGGTGGTCGCCGGTAGCGATCTGACTGTGCTGATCACCGGCGAGACCGGCGTCGGCAAGGAACTCGTGGCCAACGCGATCCACGCGCTCTCGGCGCGGGCGAACAAGCCGCTGATCAGCCTGAACTGCGCCGCGCTGCCGGATACGCTCGTCGAGAGCGAACTGTTCGGGCATGTGCGCGGCGCGTTCTCCGGCGCGTCGTCGGACCGGCGCGGCAAATTCGAACTGGCCGACGGCGGCACGATTTTTCTCGACGAAGTGGGTGAGCTGCCGCTACTTGTGCAAGCCAAGCTGTTGCGGGTTTTGCAGAACGGCCAGTTGCAGCGCATCGGCTCGGACCACGAGCACAAGGTCGACGTGCGGTTGATCGCCGCGACGAATCGTGATCTGGCTGAAGAGGTTCGCGCCGGGCGGTTCCGCGCGGACTTCTATCATCGGCTCAGCGTCTATCCGTTACGCGTGCCGCCGTTGCGCGAGCGCGGCCGCGACGTGTTGCTGCTGGCGGGGTTTTTTCTCGAAGAGAATCGCTCGCGGCTCGGTCTTTTGAGTCTGCGTCTGGCGACGGATGCGCAAGCCATGCTGCTGCGTTATCCGTGGCCGGGGAACGTGCGTGAACTAGAGCACCTGATCGGCCGAAGCGCGCTCAAGGCGCTGGCCGCGAATCGCGAGCGTCGCCGGATTCTGACGTTGACGGCCGCCGACTTTGCGCTGGCCGCCGCACCGGAAGAAGACAGGGTCCAGAAAACGCAGGCCGAAACAACTGAGACCGGATCGAAGGATTTTCGCAGCGCGGTCACCGAGTTCGAGCGGAACACCGTTGTCGACGCTTTGGCGCGCCACAATCAGAATTGGGCGGCGGTCGCGCGCGAGCTTGGTCTTGACCGCGCGAATCTGAACCGGCTCGCTAAACGGCTCGGCCTTAAATGAAGACGATCTCCATGGAATAAAAGGCAACGCAGATGACAGCCGGGCAGCACTGCACCGCTCGGATTCATGCTGCGGCGGCTGCCGGGTCGTTGCGACCTGTGGTGATGATGGGCTGCCGCGCCGCTTTTGCCGTATGACTATTCCGATGAGAACGTTCGAACGATTCGCATGTGTTCTCACGTGCGAATCGGGATCGCCTGCTTGCCGTTACTCCGCGATCGAAAAACGCGCCGGGCGCTTTTGCGGTGCCTGGGTTGGACGCTCCACGCGCGAGGTGGCGCCGCGAATAAAGAGGATTGCGCAAAAGGCCACCATGGCCCAGATGCAGAAAATTACCGTCAGAGCGCTCATGTCAATTTTCAGAGGGTGAGATGCGATGGGTGCTGTTCGGCCGGCGGCCCGGTCAATGCGTCGTATGCGGGCCGCTGCCGTCGAACAGAAGCTCGTCGATCAGGCGCGTGGCCAGTTGCAGTTGCTGTTCGAGCGAGGCGCGCGTCGCCTCCGCGCCTGCCGCGTCGCCGCGCGCAACGGCGTCGTAGGTCTGCGTCGCGAGGCACAGCACGCTCTCCGATGCGAGGTGCAGCCCGCGCATTGTTGCGGCGTCGGCGCCCGGCACCGGACTGGTCCATTCAGGCGCCGAAGCAGCCGGCCGGCCGATTTCGAACTCGTTATCTTTATCGTGGCGGGTAGACATCATGGGCTCCTTGCGCAATGGGTACGCCAAGTGTGCGCTGGCGGGGCAGGTTCCAATCGGCCGAACAGAAGCCTGTTTTTTAGTCAATCTGCGATGATCGGAAAACCGACGTATTCCGCTGAAGAATAGGCGTTGTCGGCGCCGCCGTCCAGCGGCCGGCGCGCTTTCGCGCGCGGGCCGAATAGCCGCGCGGCGCGACCGCCGCTAGCGGGCGTCCTGCTGCAGATATTTGTGGGCGAACGCGATTGCCATGCTGCCCTCGCCGACCGCGGAAGCAACGCGTTTGACCGGGCTCAGGCGCACGTCGCCGCAGGCAAACACACCGGGCACGCTCGATTCGAGCAGGTAGGGATCCCGGTTATGAGACCAGCGTCCGGCCTTGACGACGTCGTCGCCGGTGAGCACGTAGCCGCGCGCATCGCGGGCGATTTCTTCGGGTAACCAGCCGGTCTGTGCGTCGGCGCCGATGAACACGAACAATGCCCCGCAATCTTGCCGGCGCGCTTCCTCGCTCGACGCATCGCGCACGTCGATCGCGGTCAGATGGGTATCGCCGTACGCGCCCACGACTTCCGCCCGCAGTCGCACCGCCACGTTCGACTTGCCGCGCAGCTGCTCGATCAGATAGCGCGACATGCTCTTTTCGAGCGAATCGCCGCGCAGAACGAGCGTCACCATGCGTGCATGATTGGCAAAGTACAACGCGGCCTGGCCGGCCGAATTGCCGCCGCCGATCAGATACACGTCGAGGCCGTGCGTCGCGTTCGCTTCGCTGCGTGACGCGCCGTAGTAAATACCCTTACCGATAAACCGGTCGAAGCCTTCCATCGACAAACGCCGCCACGTGACACCCGTCGCAAGAATGATGGTGCGCGTCCGGATGATGTCGCCGCCGTCGAGGTGAACGCTACGCGCCTGCACATCGATCCGGTCGACTGACCGAGTCACCAGAATCTCAGCGCCGAGCCGCCTTGCCTGCTGCAGTGCACGGCTCGCGAGTTCGTCCCCGGAGACGCCGTTAGGAAAGCCCAGATAGTTCTCGATACGCGAAGAGGTGCCGGCCTGGCCGCCCGGCGCTTCGCGCTCCAGCACGATAGTACGCAAGCCTTCCGATGCGCCGTACACCGCCGCGGCAAGACCGGCCGGGCCGCCGCCGATGATCATCGTGTCGTATTCGGCGAGGCGGGGCTGCGTTTGCAGACCGAGCAGTCCGGCAAGCTCGCGGGTCTCGGGCCGGTTCAGCACCGTGCCGTCGACCAGTCGCAGCGACGGACCCTCTTCTTCCGCCGGACAGGTTCCGGGCCAACGCCTGGGCAGTTCGGGCGCGTCCGGCGTCATCCAGTCGTAGCTGATCTGGTTGCGCGCGAGGAAATGCCGCAGCGCCGTACAGGCATCGTCCCAGCGGCTGCCGACCATGGTGACGCGCGCCTTGGGCGGTTCAGCGGAAAGCCCCTGCAAGCCGCCGATGCGTTCGCGCGCGAGCGCGCCCATCTTGAGCGCCACAGCGGGCGATGTGGCCGCCAGTTCGTAATAACGCTGAGCGTCCACGCGCATGACGCGGGACGGCTCCGCCGCACGGTACGCGCCGGGAAACGGCGAACTCAGCGCAAGCGGCACTTCGCCGAAGATCGTGCCGGGCAAACGCCAGCCTAGCGTGCGCTCGATACCGTCGAACGTCTTGATGACTTCCATCTTGCCGGTGAGCACGACGTACAGTGCGCGTTCGCCGCCTTCATGTACCGCGAACTCCCCGGCGGACAGATGGAGGTCCGCGGACGTGTGCGCGAGATGGTCGAGTTCGTCGTCGGAGAGGGTGGCGAAGAGCGGTACTGACCGGATGTCGTCGGTTGTCAGCATGGCTGGGTCCAGACAGGCAGGTGGAGGAGGGCGGTCTGCGGGAGTCCGAACCAGTATAGGCCGTTCGCCTGGCGCCTTCATGCTTCGAGTCTGCGACGAAGCGCACGCGGCATCGCGCCCAAACCTTCGGTGAGTGGGCCGATTGCAGCGAGTCGGGGTGTTCGAAATGCACGCGACAGCCATTCTGCCGTGTAGTTGGGAAGCTGCCTGTCGATCGAAGGCAGGCGGTCATTCAATTAGTTCGGACTGCAGTATTACTGAGTGCCGCCTGGAGCCGGTGCCTGAGAAGCTGGACCGACTCGCGCGGATTGTCTTACCAGTTCCTGCGTCATCGCGGCGGCGACGGGGTTCGACCCGCGGTGGTCCTGGCTGGCCGGTGCGGCCTGCGTCGGCGGTGGCATGGGCAGCGACGGATCGGGTTTGGAGGATTCCCTGACGAGTTGTTCCGTCATGGCCGCCGCGACGGCATTCGAACCATGCCGGGTCAGATCGCTTCGCGCGCGTGCGGTCGGCTGCACGGTGTTCGCCTTCGCAGCGACAGACTCGCGCGCTTCCGCCGATGCAGGCGCGCGCCCCGGCGCTTTGTGTCGCGATGCCTGTGGCTGCGCGCCGTTGAGGACCGGCTCCGTTTTGGGCGACAACGGTGCGCCCGCGATCTCGCCCGTGCTGTTCGCGGACGGCGAAGTGGCAACCACGTTGCCCGCGGTCACATGCGTGCCGTCCACGCGCGGACTAACCGGTGCCGTGGCGACGGAGCTGGCCGTCACCACGTCCGGCGCCCCTTCGGAGCGATTGCTTTTAGGGAGAAGCTGGTAAGCGATGAAGCCCACGTCCACCAGAACCAGCGCGACTACTAACGCCTTGCCTGTATTCGTCATATCCAACACCGAACCATTCGAGTGAGGTGATCGAATCATGATAATCGACCGCCAAAAAACATTTGGCGCGGCGTTTTGCAATGCGATTTATGCGGTTTTCTCCGTGCGTTTTGACACCGTTCTGACACCGCTCGACGGTCGGTCCGTCACTATCAGCCACCCGCCGCCTCTGCGCGTTTCGTTGAGAAGTCCCAGCGCCTTGTCGAGTGAGCCGCGCGCCTTGAGCAGCGTAAACGCCCGTCTGTTGATCAGCGCCATGATTCATAGTCCTCGAGTCTGGTCTCGAGCGCCGATAACCTGGCATCAGCATGCGGCGCGTGTCTCGCGCGTACGCAAACGGGCGTTTTCACGGCATATTGGGGTTTAGCCGGGTTATAACGTGACGTCATGGGCACTCAAACAATTCCGGCGTTGTCGCGAATAAATAGACTCACTATATTGGGCTCAACGATGCATGACATCGACGATATGTTCGCTCAACCGTTTCGAGGACCCCGTCGTGATCAAGAAGCCCATGTTGCGCCCGCTTGCCGCTGTTCTGATCCTCGGCGTCGCGAATCTCGCGTCCGCGTGTTTGACGCCCGCGTTTGCCGCCGCCGGCAAGATCACCTTTGTCTCGCAAGGCGGGACCTATCAGGAGGCGCAGACCAAGGCGATTCTCGATCCGGCTGCGAAGCTGCTTAACATCACGGTGAACCAGGACAGCATTCCGGACGCGTGGCCGCAGATCAAAGCCTAGGCCGCGACCGGCAAGCCGATCTGGGACGTGGTCGACACGCCGACCTCCAACTGCCTGCGCGGCGGCAAGGAAGGTCTGCTGGAAAAGCTCGACTTCTCGAAGATTCCGAATGGGGCGGCCATGCCGGAGAAATACCGCACGCCGTACTCGGTCGCGTACGAGTTCTATTCGACGGTGATCGGCTACAACAAGAAGTCGTTGAAAAAAGTGCCGCAGAGCTGGGCCGATTTCTGGAACGTGAAGGCATTCCCCGGCACGCGCGCATTGCGCAATGATCCGCAGACCGTGCTCGAAGCCGCGCTGCTCGCCGACGGTGTGCCGCGTGACAAACTCTATCCGCTCGACGTCGATCGGGCATTTAAGAAGCTGCAGCAGATCAAGCCGGACGTGACCGTGTGGTGGACCTCGGGCGGCCGGTCGGCGCAGTTGTTGCACGACGGCGAAGTGGATATGACGATGATCTGGAACGGCCGTGCAAGTGCGGTGCGCAAGGACAATCCCGATGTCGACTTCACCTTCAACGACGGAATTCTGCAGAACACCCAACTCTGTGTGCTGAAGAACGCGCCGAACCTGCCCGAGGCGATCAAGTTCGTCAACGCAGCTGTCTCGCCGGAATTGCAGGCCAACTTGCCGCTTTATATCGACTACGGTCCGGGCAATCCGGCGGCATTCAAGACCGGCAAGATCGACGCGAAGCGCGCGAGCGAGTTGCCGAGCTCGCCGGAGAATGCGTCCAAGCAGGCGTTGATGTCGGAGGAATGGTGGGCGTCGGACGCCGGCATCCAGGCGAAGGCGCGCTGGCTCAAGTTCATGCAGTAAGCGCCATTATCTTGCGCGCGCGAGTCGAGGCCGTTGAGTGCCAACGCGCCGAGTTGCGCGCGCAACGCTGAGCGCTTGTCACGCGTCCCGCACGACTCATCGTCTGCGCATTCATCGAACGTGATCGACTATCTGATTCTCGGCGGCGGCTCGGCCGGCTGCGTGCTCGCCGCGCGCCTGTCGGAGGATGCCGGCAAGACCGTCTGCCTCGTCGAGGCCGGCCGCAATATCTCGCGAACGGATATGCCCGAGGCAGTGCGCAGCCGCTATCCCGGCCGCGCCTATCTCGAAACGGCGAACATCTGGCAGCGACTGAAGGCATGCATGAGCGCCTCGGCCACGCCGCGCCGTTACGAACAGGCGCGCCTGCTCGGCGGCGGTTCGGCGATCAATGCGCTGATGGCAAATCGCGGCGCGCCGGCCGACTACGACGAATGGCACGCGCTCGGCGCGCATGGCTGGAACTGGAGCGCCTGCCTGCCGTACTTCCGCAAGCTCGAAACCGATTGCGACTTCGACGGCGCGTTGCATGGCAATAGCGGGCCGGTTCGCATCCAGCGCGCGCCGTGGGCGCGTGTCTCGCCATTCGTGCGCGCGGTGCTCGCCACGCTCGACGCACGCGGCCACCCGCGGCGTGATGACCAGAACGGCGAGTGGCAGGACGGCACGTTCATTGGATCGATCGCGGTGAGCGCAGCGGGCGAACGCATCCCGACCTCGGTCTGCTATCTCGACGACACCGTGCGCGCTCGACCGAATCTCACGTTCCGCACGCACACGCTCGTCGAACGTGTGCTGTTCGACGGCAAGGTCGTGATCGGCGCGCGCGTGATCGGCCAGGACGGCCGCAACGAAACGTTGCGCGCCAAACATGTGATCGTCTGTTCGGGCGCGATTCACAGCCCCGCGCTGCTGATGCGAAGCGGCATCGGCCCGGCGGCTGAACTCGCCGCGCTCGGTATCGAGGTGGTGGCGGATCGAGGCGGTGTCGGCGGCAATCTGATGGAGCATCCGTCGATTGCCGTGTCGGCGTTTCTGCCGCGCGCTTCCCGCACGTTATATCCGAACGAGCATCACGAGCAGGCGATCGTGCGCTTCTCATCGGGGGTGAGCGGGGCAGTGCCCGGCGACATGCACGGTGCGATCCTCTCACGCTCGGGTTGGCATTCGGTCGGCCACCGGCTCGGCACGATCTTCTTCTGGGTGAACAAGTCGTACTCGCGCGGCCGCGTGAGTCTCGCGTCGGCTGATCCGAAAGACGAACCCATCGTCGACTTCAACATGCTCGCCGACGCGCGCGATCTCGAACGGCTGAAGCTCGCGCTGCACTTCGGCGCCCGCACGCTCGCTGATCCCATGATGGCGCAGCATCGCGCGACGCTGCTGCCTTCGAGCTATTCGCCGCGTGTCGCGAGCGTGGCCGTGCCGGGCGCGTGGAATGCATTGCAACGCGGCATGCTGAGCCTGCTGCTGGACATTGCCGGACCGATGCGCGCGTGGCTGGTGCGCAGCGTGGTCACGCAAGGCGTGACGCTAAACGATTTGCTCGCCGACGATCACGCGTTGACGCGCTTCGTGACGCGTTCCGTTGGCGGCACCTGGCATCCATCTGGAACCTGCCGCATGGGCGCCGCCGACGATCCGCTCGCTGTCTGCGACGCGCGCGGCGCGGTGTATGGCGTCAGCGGCCTCTACGTGTGCGACGCGTCGCTGATGCCGTCCATACCGTGCGCGAACACGAATGTGCCGACCATCATGATCGCGGAGCGGATTGCGGACATGTTGCGCGGGCGTATGTGAATGCAATGCCGGGCCGTCGCGTTGCAGCGCGGCGGCCCGTCAGGTATCAAGCGATGAATGGTCCAATCGGCGCCCGGCGTGCTCAGTCGCCGAATCCAACAATACCCTTCACTTCAAGAAACGCCTCAAGTCCCCATTCGGCGTATTCGCGTCCATTGCCCGACTGCTTATATCCGCCGAACGGCGAGCCCGCATCCCACGACGGATAGTTCAGATACACGCTGCCCGCACGAAGCCTGAACGCCACGCGCCGCGCGCGCTCCAGATCGGCGGATTGAACATAGGCCGCGAGTCCGAAGGGATTGTCGTTCGCGATCGCAATCGCTTCTTCCTCGTCGCGGTACGGCATGATCGCGAGCACCGGGCCGAAGATCTCTTCGCGCGCGATCGTCATGGAAGGGCGCACATCCGCGAAGACCGTCGGTTGCACGTAATAGCCACGTTCCAGACCCGGCGGACGCCCGAGGCCACCAGCTACGACTTGCGCGCCTTCGTCGATGCCGGCCGCAATCAGCCGCTCCACCCGCTCGAATTGCACGCTGCTGACCACCGGACCCATGGTCGTGCGCTCGTGATCGGCGGGGCCGACGCGTTGCGCCTGCGCCGCGCGCCGCGCGATGTCCACTGCTTCGTCATGGCGCGCCGCAGGCACGAGCATGCGCGTCGGCGCATTGCACGACTGGCCGCTGTTGTTGAAACACGAGTTGACGCCGGCCGTCACAGCCGCTTCGAAATCGACGTCGTCCAGCAGAATGTTCGCGGACTTGCCGCCCAGTTCCTGATGCACGCGCTTCACAGTCGGCGCCGCGAGCTTCGCGATCTCGACGCCCGCGCGTGTCGAACCGGTGAACGACACCATATCGACGTCGGGATGCGCCGCGAGCGCCGCGCCGACAGTCGGCCCGTCGCCGTTGATGAGATTGAACACGCCCGGCGGCACGCCTGCCGCGTCGAGTATCTCCGCGAACAGCAACGCATTGAGAGGCGTGACTTCGCTGGGCTTGAGCACCATCGTACATCCGGCCGCAATGGCGGGCGCGGCCTTGCAGACGATCTGATTGATCGGCCAGTTCCATGGCGTGATCAGCGCGACCACGCCGACCGGTTCGTGATTGACGAGCGTCGTGCCCTTCCTGCGCTGCCACGCGAAAGTTTCGCACGTGCGAATCAGTTCCTCGAGATGCCGCCGCCCGATGCCCGCTTGCCACGCACGCGCCATCGCGCGCGGTGCGCCGAGTTCGCGCGAGATCGTGTCGCCCATTTCGTCCTGGCGTTCGAGAAATACTTCGAGAATGCGGCGGATCAATGCGAGGCGTTCGGCCGGCATGGTCTGCGAGAACGACACGAACGCGCGCTTCGCGGCGGCTACCGCGCGATCCACGTCAGCGGGCGTGCCCATTGCCACTTCGGCGATGGCTTGCTCGGTGCAGGGATCGACGACGGCACGGCGTGCGTCGGTGGACGGCTCGACCCACGCGCCATCGATATAAAACTTCAGTGCGTTGACCATGTAGTCACGTTTCTTCAGAGAGAGAGGTTAGGCGCGCGCCGCGTTGGAGCGGCGGCTTACCACGACGATCATCACGAGGCACAGCGTCAGCGCGGTGAGCATCGTGCTGATCGCGGCGATGGTCGGATCGATCTCGTCGCGCAGCGTCACGAACATGCGGCGCGTGAGCGTCTGGTTCGAACCGCCCGACACGAAGAGCGCGACCACCGTTTCGTCGAGCGCCTGAATGAACACGAACACCGCGCCGGAAATGACGCTTGCCTTGATCTGCGGCAGCGTCACCGTCATGAAACTGCGAAAGCGATTCATGCCGAGACTGCGCGCGACCATCTCCTGCGTGCGGTCGAAAGTGCGCAGATCGGCGCCGACCGAAATCAGCACATACGGCAACCCGAGCATCGTATCGGCGAGAATCAGGCCGCCGAGCGTATTGACGTAGCCGGCCTGAGAGTACACGAAGAACACGCCGACCGCGACGATGATGATCGGCACCATCAACGGCAGCATCAACAGCGTGCGCAGATAGCGCATGATCCAGTGCGTGCCGTTCTGGATCGCGTAGGCGGCGGCCACGCCGAGCGGGGTGGCGATCAGCGCGGCGCAGATCGAAGCACTCAGGGTGGTGCGCGCCGCGTCGATCCATGCGGGGTTGTCGAAGAACGAGTGATACCAGCGCAGCGAATAGGCGGGCGGCGGGAAGGTCATGAAGCGCGTGTCGGAGAACGACAGCGGCACCACGATCAGCACCGGCACCATCAGAAACAGCAGAATCAGCACGACGCTCGCGCCGAGGACGATCCGTCTGAACGGGAGTTTGTTCATTTCGCGCCCAGGGTCTTTTCGAGTGGCACCACGCGGCTCGCGGCGTAGAAAATCGCGAACACGCAGATCAGCAGCACGACGCTTACCGCACTCGCCGCGCCCCAACTGTTGTAGATCTCGACGTTGCGGCTCACCACCATCGACACCATGATCGACTTGCCGCCGCCCATCAGTTCAGGCGTGATGTAGAAGCCGAGGCATAGCACGAACACGAGCGTGACGCCGGCGAACACGCCGCTCAGCGACAGCGGCAGGAACACGCGCAGGAATACGTGCAGCGGCGAGCCGCCCAGGCTCGCGCCGGCTTGCGAAAGATTCGACGGGATTTTCTGCATCGCCGAATAGAGCGGCAGCACCATGAACGGCAGCAGGATATGCACCATCGCGATCACCGTGCCGAACTGGTTGTATGCGAGTTGCACTGGCCGGTCGACGAGTCCCGAGGCGATCAGCGCCTTGTTCACCAGCCCCGTGCGCTGCAACAGCACGAGCCACGCATAGGTACGCACGAGTACGCTGGTCCAGAACGGCAGAATCACCATGCCGAGCACGAGCGCGCTCAGCTTCGGCGGCAACGAAGCGGCGAAGTAGGCCACCGGATAGCCGAGCAGCAGCGTGATGACGGTCACGATAATGCTCAGCTTGAATGTCAGCAGAAACGTATCGAGGTAAGCGCCGGTCAACATGCGCCGGTAGTTTTCGAGCGTGAAGCCGTCGTGATAGATGGACTGCCACGACAGCCACGCGAGCGGCACGACCAGCAGCACCACGATTACGACGAGCGCCGGCGTCATCAGGAGAAGCATCGTGCGATCCTCGCGGCGCTGATAGCGCGCGGCGGGATCGGACTCGGTGGCCTGCATCAAGGCGGTTCCCTGGAGCATCCGTTTGGCGGTTGTCATCATGCACCTACGGCGTCGAGAAACTGACACCACGCCGCGACGAGTCTCACACCCGGCGCGCGCAGCGAATGGAAGGGCACCGGCCGCAGACCGGGCGCGCCGAGCAGCGAAAGCTCCGGCGTTTCGCCGAGCGCGAGCGCGGCGGCATGCTGGCCGAGCAGGCTCGCCATCGCAACGCCTGCTCCGTTATACCCCAGACAAAAGGTCGTGGCGTCGTCGCTGCACCCCACATGCGGCAGCGAATTGAACGTCATGCCCACATAACCCGACCAGCGATATTCCACGCGCAGGTCTGCGAGATCGGGGAAGAGCGCGACCATGGCACGCTGCAGCGCGTCGAAGCCGGTGGTTTGCCCTTCCTTGCCGAACGCGTCGCGTCCGCCGAACAGCATGCGGCCGTCCACTTTGCGGAACCACTTCATCATGCGCCGCGTTTCGGTGTAGCTGCGGCGCTCGACCATCAGGCGCGCGTCGAGGTCGGCGGGAAGGCGTTCGGTGGCGATCATCGCGCTGCGAAACGGTACGAGTTCGCGCTGATACGGTGCGGTGGCCTCCGTGAGATCCGAATATGCATTGGTCGCGACGATGACCTGCTTCGCGCGCACCGTGCCGCCTGGCGTGCGCAGCGTCACGCGCGGCTCGCCGGGCGCGCGTTGCATCTGCTGCACCGGCGTCGATTCGTAGATCGGCACGCCGCGCAGTGTGAGGCCGCTCGCGAGTCCGCGCACGTATTCGAGCGGCAGAATGGTGCCGGCATCCGCGCTCAGCACGCCGCCGACAAAGCCCTTGGAACCCGTCTCGCGTTCGATGTCGGTACGCGATTGCGCGGTCATGGAGGTGTCGCCGAGATTCGTGCGAACCCAGTCGGCTTCAGCGCGGATCGCGGTGAGCGCGGTGTCCGTGTGCGCGCAGCGCAGGCTGCCCGTGTGTTCGAAGCGGGCACCCGCCAACTGGAATTCATCGACCAGCGTCTCGACGACCCGCACGCCGTCATGCGCGAGACGATGCATGCGCTTCGCGGTATCGAGGCCGTGCAGTTTGTCGATGGTGGGAAACGACAGGCGGAACTTCGACGACACCACGCCGCCATTGCGCCCGCTGGCGCCCCAGCCCACCGGATTCGCATCGAGCACCACGCAGTCGACGCCGCGCTTCTGCAGCGCATACGCTGCGGCAAGCCCCGAGTAGCCCGCACCGATCACGGCGACCTCGACGTCGAGATCGCGCGTGAGCGGTACGCCGGTGCTGACCGCCGCGGCGGCGCCAGGCGATGCCGTCAGGAGCGCGCGCCAGAGCGAATCAGGCGCGGGCGTGGGAGGTGTCATCGGCGCGAGCATCGGCTCAGGGGGCGAGGCGTGCTTCGGCTTCGACAGCGTCCGCGAGCGCGCCCAGCGTCGCGAACTTGAAGGTCGGCGTGGTCACCGCTTCCGGCACGGGCGTGGCGCCGAAGCCCTTCACGTTCTGACGGCGCTCGATCCAGCAGGTCGCATAGCCGAGTTTCGTGGCGATGCCGATGTCGTGATACTGGCTCTGCGCGGTGTGCAGGATTTCGCCGAATTTGTAGCCGAACGCCGCTTGACGGCCGCGGTTGTACGCGAAGAATTGCGGGTCGGGTTTGGCCACGCCGGTTTCATCGCAGCAGACGGTGTCGTCGAACGGATCGCCGAGCGTGTGCGCGTAAGCCGAGAGTGCCACGCGGTCCGCGTTGGTCATCGCGACCAGGCGGAAGTGCTTGCGCAGACGCTTGAGCGCCGCGACCGAATCCGCGAACGCCGGCCATTCGAGCACGTCGCGCTGGAAGGCGGCGGCCGATTGCGCGTCGTCAGGCAGACCGAGTTCTTTCGCGAGCGACAGATAGACATTCGCCATTTCGTGGCTCGAACGGCCCGGATAAGCCGCGCGGCCGCGCATGTACGGCTCGAAGATCTGGTCGTCGGTCAGGTCCTTCGCTTTCGGGCCGCCAATGCGCCGAACGGAGGCGAGCACGCCGCGCTCGAAGTCGATGAGTGTGCCGACGACGTCGAACGTCAGGACCTTGAAATCGGTGAGCTTCATGAAATCATCCTTTTGCAATGTGCGGTGAATCGGAGAGGGAGTGCCCCATGCGTGGGCGGAGGAAATCAGGCGGGCACGACGATCGTGTCCTGCGGGTCGAGCGTGACGCTCATCTGCGCGCCCGGCTCGGGAATGCGGCGGCGCGCGTCGTGGCCGCCGGGTTGTCTGAGGCTGATGGCGGTGCCGTCGGCGAGCGCGGCGAACACGCGCAGACTTTCGCCCTGATACAGCACCTCGGTGACGCGGCACGATAGACGGTTCACGTTGCCGTTCTGGACGCCGCCGCCATCGATCACGAGTTTTTCGGTCTGCACCGCGAGCAGCAGTTTGTTGCCATGCGGCAGCGGATGCGCAGTGCGCAGAACGGTATCGCCGAGACGCACGGCGTCGTCGCCGGCGCGCGTCACGTCGAGCAGCGTCGCCTCGCCGATGAAGCTCGCCACGAAGGCATCGCACGGGCGGTCGTAGAGTCGTTCAGGAGTGTCGATCTGCACCAGCCGGCCGTTCTTCAGTACGGCCACGCGGTCGCTCATGGTGAGCGCTTCGCGCTGGTCATGCGTCACATAGACGATCGTCGCGCCGAGCTTGCGATGCAGCCGCCGCAGTTCGATCTGCATGGTTTCGCGCAGCTGCTTGTCGAGCGCGGAGAGCGGCTCGTCCATCAGGATCAGTTGCGGCTCGAACACCATCGCGCGGGCGAGCGCCACGCGCTGCCGCTGGCCGCCGGAGAGCTGACCGATGCCGCGGCTTTCGTAGCCGGAGAGTTCGACCATCGCCAGCGCGTCGGCGACTTTCTTCGCCCACGTGCCTTTCGGCTGACGGCGCGCGCGCAACGGAAACGCGACGTTCTCGCCGACGCTCATATGCGGAAACAGCGCGTAGTTCTGAAACACGATGCCGATGTCGCGTTTATGCGGCGGCGCAAATGTAATGTCGCGCTCGCCGACCCAGACCGCGCCCGAACTCGGCTGCACGAAGCCGCCGAGAATGCCGAGCAGGGTGGTCTTGCCCGAGCCTGAAGGACCGAGCAGCGAGACGAATTCGCCGGGGGCGATGTCGAGTGAAACGTCGTCGAGGGCCACCACCTGGCCATAACGTTTCGCTGCCGATCGGATCGAAACACCTGTTTTCGCTCGTGCGTCCATTGCGTCATGTCTCGCTGTAGAAGCCTGCGTTAGGGAAAATATAGGCTTCGCCTTTTTTGGCGGCAATTCCCAAATTGTTGGAGAAGGCATAACATCAGATCATGCCTAATCTCCGCAAAAAACTGCCGAGCGCCAATGCGCTGTTCGTGTTCGAAGCTGCCGCGCGCTGCGGCAACTTCACGCGCGCGGCGCAGGAGTTATATGTGAGCCAGCCGGCGGTGAGCCGCATGCTCGCGCGCATGGAGGACCATCTCGGCGTGCGGTTGTTCGAGCGCGTGCGCGGCGGCATCGAGTTGACCGAGAACGGTAAGATTCTTTATCGGAAGATCTCCGAGGGCTTCAACGGCATTGAAGGCGCGATCCGCGAGATCGAGGCGCGCGCCACCGGCGTGGAGTCGGTCACGCTGTCGGTGTCCACGGCCTTCACCACGCACTGGCTGATGCCGCGCATGAACCGGCTGAATCAGGCGTTCCCCCATGTCGACTTGCGGTTCCAGTTGATCTCGGGGCGCATCGGCGGGCCGCTCGTCGACGTGGATCTGGGCATGCGCTTTCGGCGCGAGGACGAAATCGGCGAGAACAGTGTGCTGGTCATGCCGGAGACGCTGCTGCCGGTGTGCAACCGGCGCTACGATGAGATCGCGGCCACCGAGGCAGGCCGCGCGCACGGCGACACGGTGATCGTCATGGACGACGGCGAGCGCGGCTGGCATGAGCGCTTTGAAGCGTTCGCGGCACACGGACGGCACGCCGCGAGCATGTTGAGTTTCAACGACTACGCGATCGTCGTGCAGGCCGCGTTGCTCGGCCAGGGCGTGGCGCTTGGCTGGTTGAACGTGGTGTCGCACTGGCTGCTGGAAGGCGCGCTTCAGCCGGCCGAACAGGAACTGATCGTCACCAACCGACGCTGCTGTCTGGTGTGGCCGGAGAGCCGCGCGCTGCGGCCCGCCGCGGCGGACGTGCGCGACTGGATCATCGAGGAGACGCGCGCGGACGTGCGCGCGGTCGATCGGGCGTATCCAAAGTTGGGTTTGCGCCGTTCGCTGGCCGACGCGGGATTGGCGATCGGGTAAGGTCGCGGGCACCCATCGACCCTTCCGGCGCAGTGCAATGCTGCCGCCGTCGTCTCAAGGCTGGTCCCCGACGTCATTATTCGGTCACGAACCTCACGCAGTATTACCGGCGGCCTTCAATCCGCCGACGGGCCGCGGGCCGGCCCGCCCTCAACATCTTTCGCATATCCACGCGGACAAAAGCGCCCATGCACGACGCCGCGCGCCCGATCCGTCGACAAACAAGCCTTCCAATCAAGGAGACACCGTGTCCCGTTCAAGAATCTTTGCTCTGACGGCGATCGCTTCGTCGCTTTTCTTCGCAACGGCCGCGCATGCCGGCATCGATCTCATCGCGGTCGGCCAGCTCAGCGGCCTCGCCAGCGACTTATCGAAGGAAACCGCGGCGCCGCTGGAGAACGGTGTGGCGGGCAATCTGCTCGGCGGTCTCGGTTCAGGCATCGCTTACGCGGGATGCCATACGTTCGTCGCCGTGCCGGACCGCGGTCCGAATGCGGTGTCGTACAACCCGGCGATCGACGACACCGCTTCGTATATCAACCGTTTTCAGACTTTGCGTCTGCGCCTGAAACCCGGCGCGAGCGGTGCGTCGCTTCCGTACACGATGACGCCGACCCTGCTCGCCACGACGCTGCTCCGCACCGACGACAGGCTGGTCTACGGCACAGGCGCTGCCGCGGGCGTGCCCAACGGCGCGCCCGCGCTCAACCGCCGCAATCACACCAACTACTTCACCGGCCGCTCGGACAACTTCGATCCGACACGCCTGTCGACGAACGACCGCAACGCGCGCTTCGATCCCGAAAGCGTGCGCGTGAGCAACGACGGCGACAGCGTCTTCATCTCGGACGAGTACGGCCCTTACGTGTATCGTTTCGATCGCCGCAGTGGCCGCCGGATCGACACGTACAAGCTGCCGGATGCGTTCGCGGTTGCCACACTGAGCCCTATCGGCAACGACGAGATCTCGGAGAACACCTCGGGCCGTGTCGCCAACAAGGGCATGGAAGGTCTCGCGATCTCGCCGGACGGCAAGACGCTGTTCGGCGCGATGCAAAGCCCGCTGATCCAGGATGGCGGCACGAAAGGCGCGTACACGCGCATCGTCAGGATCGACGTGCGCACCGGCAAGACGACCCAGTTCGCGTATCCGCTGACGAACATCGGCACGGCAGCCAAACCCAAATATCCGACCATTAGCGACGTGGTGGCCGTCAACGATCACGAAATGCTGATGGATGAGCGGGACGGCCAGGGCCTGGGCGATAACTCGACGGCCGTGTTCAAGAAGGTGTTCCATATCGACCTGAACGGCGCTCAGGACGTGAGCAACGCAAGCGGCGAGGCCGGCCTTGCGCCGTATGCGGTGCAAAAGACGCTGTTTGTGGACCTGGTCGCCGCGCTCACCGCCCACGGCTACAACGCGAACGATATTCCGGCGAAGCTGGAAGGTCTGGCATTCGGTCCCGATGTCGTGGTGGGCGGTGTGAAGAAGCACACGCTGTTCGTTGCCAACGACAACGACTTCATAGGCACGGTTACCGATACCAACCACCCGGCCGGTATCGCGAACCCGAATCAGTTTTTCGCCTTCGCGTGGGACCCGAGCGACTTGCCCGGTTACGTTGCGCAAAAATTGCCTGGCGTGGATGACGATCATCACGGCGACCACCGCCGCGACCACGGCGAGTCGGACCGCATGTGCGGGTTCGATCGCGACGACGATCATTGAAGCGCTGACGCGCGCCTCGTAGTTTCCGACGCGCATTGAGGCGACAGAAGGGCGGCGCTGGCCTATGCCGGCGTCGCTCCATCAAGCTAGGCTTCGGCGCCTTGCGCCACGATCAGATCCAGCGAGCCCGCCAGAATTGATCTGGCTGTTTCAGGGTCGTCGACGGCACGCGCCAGCGTCACCGCGCCGACGATGGTCGCGACAATGCCGAGCGGCAGGCTTTCGCTATCGCCGGCCAACGTCTGCGCGATGCGCGCCGCCAGCTTGTGCACGTATTGCGTCAAACTCTCGCGAACCGCCGGCGCCGCGTGCCGCGCTTCGCCGGCAAGCGAGCACAACGCGCAACCGTTGCCCGGATCCTTGATGTGTTTCTCGCTGAGAAACATTTCGGCGATCACGCGCAACGGTTCTTTCTTCGCCGAGCCGCTCGCATTCGCCGCCGCCACGGTCGCGGCGATCCGTTTCTCGCTCAGCGCGACGGCATACTCCAGCGCCTCGACGATCAACGCGTCACGCGACTCGAAGTGACCGTAAAACGCGCCATGCGTGAGGCCGGCGCGCCGCATGCAGTCCGCCACGCCGAGCGCCTCGATGCCATCTTCCCGAATCTGCCGCGCCGCTGTTTCCAGCACACGCTGCCGGCTTTCTGCTTTTTGCGCCTGCGAGTAGCCCATTTTCATCACCCTCTTGACAATCTGCATGATGAGCATAATACTGAAAATGTGCATGATGATCAACATGCAGAATTTGGATGAGGGCATCTTTCGCGGATGTCCGCACGCGGCGGCGTTTGTTGGCCGCTTAACCGTTACAGGCGTCGCACGGCCGTGACTATCGGCGCGTTCGCGGCGCAATCAAGGAGAGAGATGATGCGTTTCTCAGGAAAAACAGCGTTGATTACCGGTGGGAATAGCGGCATTGGTTTCGTCACGGCGAAGCTGCTGATTGCCGAAGGCGCAAAGGTGGTGGTCACCGGCCGCGACAGTGCGAAGCTGGATCAGGCCGTGTCCGAACTCGGAGAAAACGCGCTGGGCGTGCGGGCCAATCTGGATAACGAAGCAGACATCGACGCGTTGTTCGAACAGATCAAGAGCAAATTCGGCTCGCTGGACATCGTGTTCGCGAATGCCGGCATCTCGGGTCCGACGCCGCTCGGCGGCACGACGGCCGCGGCGTTCGAGGCCATTCTCCGCACGAATCTGACAGCGGTCTTTCTGACCGTGCAAGCCGCATTGCCATTGATGAGCGCGGGTGGCGCAGTCGTGCTGAACGGCTCGGTGATGCGTGAACTCGGCTCGCCTGGCTCGTCGGCGTACTCGACCACCAAGGCCGGCATCACGGGTATGGCGAAGGTCTTCGCGTCGGAACTGGTGCAGCGTGGTATTCGCGTGAATACAGTGATCCCGGGCGGCACGCGTACGCCGATCTGGACACGTGGCGCGCGCGAGGGCGCGACGCTCGACGGCACCGAACAGGCGCTCGCGCCGCGTGTTCCGATGGCGCGCCTCGCCGCTCCGGAAGAAGTCGCGGCGGCCGTGTTGTTCCTGGCTTCCAGCGACGCGTCGGGAATGACCGGCGCGGAAATCGTCGTGGACGGCGGCACGATTGGAGCGCCGTGGGGCGCGCCGATTTTCCGTCAAGCGTAAGCGGCGTTCAAGGCGGGAAGCCGCGTCGCTTGACATACAGGCGGCGCGGCTAGCAAGCTCAATACGCTCCGCTCACCAGATTCATCGGCGTATCGTTGACGAAGCTCTCGATGTTATCCATCAACTGATTCGCCAGACTCTGCGAACGCCGCTCGTTGTCCTGTCTTGCCGTGACGCGAGCGCAGCGCCCTGATCATCGTGAACAGCGAGCGCACATCGGCGGCACTGGCCGACGCGTCGAAATACGGTGCGATCTGTTCCAGCACTTCGATCGCTTCGTCATTCCGGCCTTGGTCGCGCAGCATTGCCGCCATGGCCAGCGACGCGCGCAGTTCCCACATTCTCGCGCCCTGTGCGCGGGACATTTCGAGTGCCGTCGCGAAACAGGTGAGCGCTTGAGCGAGCCTGTCGCCGAATTCTTCGCCGGCACCGGCTTGCACACCGGCTTCAGCGTGCGCGGCGATTCCCAGCACACGCCAGATTTCCGGCACAAACATCAGTTCACCGTGATGTTGGCAAAACGCCAGCGCGTCGTTCAGACGGCTGGTCGCTTCGCGAGTGCGTCCCACGCTCACGAGCGCCTCCGCATGCACGACGACAAACAACGTGACGAGGCGCCTGAAGCCGCGCGCAATCAACGCATCGAGCGATGCGGCCAGGATCGGCAGCGCCGGCGCGACCTGTCCGTCGAGGATGTCGCGGTAAGCGCTCAGGCACCCGCAATACTCCACCCACACGTCGAAGCGATGCAGCGCTGCCTGCGAGCGCATGATCTCCAGGTACGCCCCGGCGCGGTTCAGATCGCCCGACAGCAGCGCGAGCGGCGCGGCCACGGCGCCGAGCATGTGCGTGAGCGATGGCTCCATCGTTTCGGGGCGAACCCGGCTCACGAGCGTATCGACCAGCGTCATGGCCTCACCAGGCTGGCCCTGAAGCCAGGCGATCCGCGCGAGCGTCCCATTGCAATAGACGAGCGGATCGACGGCGAACGCGCTGTCCCGCTGCGACTCGCCCTCAAGTTGCGCAAAGCGTTCGCGCGCGCCCAGCAGTCTCCGTTTGGCCTCCGCATGCTGCCCGAGACAGTGCTGCGATATGGCTACTGCCTGGTCGCCCAGAACGGCTTGCCATGCATTGCTTTCGTCTTCGGCGAGACGCTGCAATTGTCGCGCGAACTTCATCGATTCGTGGATGTTGCTGCTGGAGAGCATCATGTTCCATAGGCCCCACAGCGCGCGCGCCTGAAACGCGCGGTCGCCGCTCGCGATCGCCAGCGCAAAAACATCGCGCCACAGTTCGGCCGACCGCGCCACGCACCCGTGAATTGACGGCAAGGCCGTCGCCAACGCCGCGCGCACCCGCATCTCGCAGGCGGCGCCCACCGTGCCGACCGGAAGCTGGTCGAGTACGCCGACCGCCCGTTCGGCGCGTGCGCAGGCCTCCGCGATCATGCCGCCGTCGAGTAGCGCATCGGCGAGGTTGGACGCGAGATCGACGCCGAGACACACATCGCCTTCGGGGGAGAAGGCCCAGTCGAACGCGCTGCGCGCGTCGTCGAACGAGTGGTGGAGAACCGTGGCGCGCTCGGCGTCGCGCGGCACGGCCGGCGCCGTGCGCAACTGAAAGCAGGTGGACAGATAGCGCGCGTGGCGCGAAGCGAACGCCGGGCGCTCGCCTTCGGCCTGCAGTTTTTCCAACGCGTAGGCTCGCGTCGATTCGGGCAGCCGGTACTTGGCAACCGGCCCGTCGAACTCGACGTTGGCGAGCGATTTGGCCAGCAGTTCGCTGATCCCGCTGATCGCGTTCGCGATCGTCAACGTGGAATCGCACACGACCGCGCACATGGCCTCGAACGTGAACACGCCGCCGAACACTGCGATCCGCCGGAAGAGACACTGCGCGTCTTCGTCGAGTAACGCGAAGCTCCAGTCGAAGGTGGCGCGCAAGGTCTGATGGCGCGGCAGCGCGGTGCGGTAGCCGCCCGCGAGAATCGCCATGCGATCGTCCAGCCGCCGATGCACGCCTTCCACGCCGAGCGCCGCGACGCGCGCCGCCGCCAGTTCGATCGCGAGTGGAATGCCGTCCAGGCGGCGGCAAATCTCGCCGACCAGCCGCAATTCGGCGCTCTCGGCCCCGACCTTGTACTGCAATGAGTTGGCGCGCAGCAGAAACAGATTTACGGCCGACTGTTGCAGGATCTCCGCATCGGTGCAATGCAAGTGCGGTACGTCCAGGGGATCCACGCGAAATACGGTTTCGGGCATGATGCGCAGCGGTTCACGGCTCGTCACGAGCACACGCAGCGAATCGCTTTCCGCTGTCAATGCTTCCACGATTTCGGCCACGAAACCGATCACATGCTCGGCATTGTCGAGCACCAGTAGCCGATGCCTGTGCGCGAGCGCCGCGGCGAGTTGCGTGACGGCGGGCGTCGCGCCTTCCGTGAGCAGCCCGCAGCCTTCCGCAATGGCGCCGAGTACGCCGTCATACGTGGTCAGCGTGGCCAGTTCGACGAAGCAGGTTGGCTCGGCGAAAATCTCTTCGGCTTGACGCGCGGCTTCGATCGCGAGACTGGTTTTGCCGATGCCGCCCGCGCCCACCAGCGTCAGCACGTGCGCGTCCTGCAGCATCGCGCGGAGCTGTTCGACTGCCGCGTCTCGGCCCACGAGGCGGCTTTTGGACGAAGGCAAAGGACGCCCGGCGCAAACCTGATTGGCGGGCCGCACAGGGGCCGGCTTTTGCCGATGCACAAGCTGATAGCCGCGGCCGGGCACGGTGAGAATCAGATGCCGGTCCGCGCCGAGAATTTTGCGCAACGCCGACAGATGCACCTGGATGTTGTTCTCTTCCACCACGGTGTTCGGCCAGACCGCATTCATCAATTCGTCTTTCGTGACGAGACGGCCGGCGGCGGACACGATGACGGCGAGAATGTCGAAGGCGCGTGAGCCGAGATGCAGCGCTTCGCCGTCTCGCCGCACGATGCGCATTTCCAGATCGATTTGAAAGCGGCCTAGTTCAATCATGTCGTCTTCAAGTCCCGGGACAATGAGCGTGAGAGAGCGATGTGCCGCTCGGTGGTTGGTGAGCGCCTTGCATGTCCTCGCTGCGGCGGCGCAGGCTCGAACAGCCATCGTCGATGGGCTCGAAAGTACCTTGGCAAATCACGCGCGTCTTGTCGGTTAGTGCGATGCTTTGTAGGAAAGTCTAACGGTGCGTGCGAATACCGTTCGTTCGTTGCAAAAGCGGCATGGTTCAGGAGGCGGCAGGCGCCGTCAGCGGCGTTTGTTCGACGGTCCGGCCGCTCAGCCGGTGGCCTGTCTGCGCCATGTGCCGGGCGGCGTGCCGACCAGTTGCGAGAAGGTCCGCGTGAAATGGCTCTGGTCGGAGAAGCCGCATGCAATGGCGATTTGGGAAAGGGAATAGTCCGAATTTCTCAGGAGATCGCGAGCCCGGTCGATGCGCCGTTCGAGCAGCCATTGATGCGGCGTGCGATGCGTGGTTTCGCGAAAGGCGCGAATGAAGTAGCTGCGCGAGAGGTTGCATGCGTTGGCGATTTCTTCGATCGACACGTTGCCTTGCGACTTGGCGAGCAACATGTCTTTGGCGCGTGTTTCCTGCAAGCTCGAAAGGCGCCGGGTCTTGCTGAAGGACGAGCACGCCGTGTCGCCGTATCGATCGAGCAGATGTGTGCCGATGGCGAGACCTAACTGCTCGACAAACAGCGGGCTTGCGTCGCTCTTGCGGTCCAGCGTGAGCGAGAGGATCTGCGCGAAGTGGCCGAGCGTTGGATCGTGGCGACCGGCGAGCGTGGCGAGGCGCGGCACGTTTGAACCGTTGCGCTCATAACAGGCGTTGGCAATGAAAGCACGCGACAGTTCGATCAGCACGAAATCGAACCCGCGTTGCAGATCGGCCTGGTAGTCGTCCGCGAAGTCGCGGATATAGACGCTATCCTGGCCGAAGTCGTGAGTCGTCCAACGGTGCGCCGAATAGATGCGCCGCCGGTGGCCAGGCTTGAGCGACACGCCGATCAGGAAGCCGCGATCGGAACCGTGCATGGCGACCGCGCTTGGTTTGTCGTCCGCGGTGGACTTGCGATAAAACTTGAACTCGCCCGTGTCGAGTTCGAGGTCCCGGCCGAGCTGGTTCGAGAGGCATCCCAGCGAGTCCTTGGATCGTGCGGCCGGGGCGGTGGTGGCGGTCAGTGTGGCGTTCAACATGATGGGTCACCTCGATCGTCGCGCAGCGGTCGCACTGCTTTCAGCAATTTACCTGAAAATTAAAAAATGTAAGCTAGCGGGATTATGGCTTAATCGGCGCGGAATGTGAAAGTGCGGAGTTAAATGGTCGGTGCTTTAATAACAGGCAGAAGGACATTTGATGCGAACGCGTGGGCTCTGGAGCGTTCAGGCGTGGTGTCGCGCCTTATCGTTGGCGCAGCCGGTTTTATTTTTTTCAGCTTGCCGAAATGATTTATTTTTGCGCTGACATATAGGCGTAACGGATATCGACGCTGTAGGGCGACAGAGTGAGTGCGACTGCCGCCGCAGTTGTGCGACTGAGCGACAAGGTCGGTATGACTGGGCTACATTGTCTGGTCGCGTGAGCATCTACCGCGCCGAGGCCGAGTCGGACAGAGTCGGCCACGAGCGGGCATTCGCGTACGTCGCCAATTTCTGCTCTTGAACCCATTTCACGATACGTGAGGGCCGGCATGTCCGTAACGCCGTAGGGGCATCAATAGCAGCGTCAGTCCATCGCGGTAAACTCGTTGTGGAATACCCCTTAGCTTGCGGACGCCGAAATGACACTGCTACGACGATCGATCGAGACTTACATTCATGCGAAGGACGGAAACCGGCCGCATTTGATGCCCAGTGCGTTCACGGTTGATGCCGAGCTTGTTATGGAAGTCAAAACCGAGGAGATATCATTCCCGACATTGGTTAAAGGCGTGGATGGCATTTCAGCCGTTTTGGTAAGCCAGTTCGCGCAGCGCTACGAGAACATCTACACGTTGTGCCTGGGGACACCGCCAGACGACGAAACCTCGTTCCGTTGCGATTGGCTCGTATGCATGACCGAAAAGGTATCAGGCGCGGCACGCATGGGTTTCGGTAGATACGAATGGCTTTGTCAAGATGGATCGGGAAAGGTCTCGAAGCTTAAAATAACCATCGAAGAGATGAAAAACCTGTCCGGAGAATCGAGCCAATTAATTCTCGAATGGGTACGGATGCTGCCCTATCCGTGGTGTCCGCACGATTTGCCAGCCCAAAGTGCTCCGAATATCCCATCGGTCCAGAAAATTGTCAGACACCTAGTCTGACTGTGTCATAAAGAATATTCGCAGTGGCGTGGTACCTGGTACTATTGAATAATGCAAACTCCGGGCGATCGCGATGAGAGAAGATGTCGACGAATTTGATTCGTATCTTAACCATCTGACGCAGGTATTGGGTCACGCCGATCGCCATGCCGGCCTCAAGGGCTACTGTTCGGGCCTGGTATTGCCGTTGTCACGCAAGAGTGTCGAACCGATGGCCGCGCATATTGACCCACTTCACGCGAGTGCGAAGCACCAGTCACTCCACCACTTTGTGGCCAAGGCAGAATGGTCTGACCGGGCTGTCTTGCAGCGGGTGCACGAATGGGTGATGCCCGCGTTAGACGCGCACGCTGCAGAAGAAACCGGCTACTACTGGATCGTTGACGACACAGGCTTTCCAAAGAAGGGGCGTCATTCGGTCGGGGTGACACGTCAGTACTGTGGGCAACTCGGCAAACAAGACAACTGTCAGGTCGCCGTGAGCCTGTCGATTGCGACGCAACGCGGCAGCCTGCCGATCGCCTGGCAGCTGTATGTCCCCCAGGAATGGATTGACGACCGGGAACGAGCCCGTCGTGCGGGCATTCCCGACGATCTGGCCTTCGAGACCAAGCCCGAGATTGCGCTGGCCCAACTTCGGGAGGCTATAGCATCCGGCGTTGCACCGGGCATCGTGCTGGCCGATGCTGGGTACGGCGACGAAACCGCTTTCCGCGATGGCATCACTGAACTGGGTTTGTTGTACGCGGTAGGGATCCGGCCTGGCACCTCTGTGTGGGCGCGCGGTACGGCGCCACTTCCGCCCAAACCCTGGAGCGGGCGCGGCAAGCCGCCGACACTGTTGCGCCGTGCACCCGGCCACGAACCGCTCGCGGTGAAGGAACTGGCCATGCAATTGCCCGTGAACGCCTGGCAAACCGTAACCTGGCGGGAAGGCAGCAACTCAGCACTTTCCTCACGCTTTGCCGCCGTACGGGTTCGTCCCGCACATCGCGACTACTGGCGAAGTACCGTTCGCGACGAAGAATGGCTGCTCATTGAATGGCCTGACGGCGATGCGGAGCCACTCAAGTACTTTTTCACTACCGCCCCTGAGGAGGCGACACTTGAGCAGCTCGTGTTCGTAACCAAGATGCGCTGGCGCATCGAGCGCGACTACCAGGACCTGAAACAGGAGTTCGGACTCGGCCATTACGAAGGGCGAGGCTGGCGTGGCTTTCACCACCACGCCACGCTGAGTATCGCTGCATATGGGTTTCTGATGGCTCAGCGACTCAGGATGCGCTCGGATGAACGCGGTAAAAAAAACGTCGCTGAACGCACGCTGCCTTCCCTTCCCCCGGATTACATCCCCCGGGGCAGTCCAGCGCGCTCAACGTCACGTTCCTGATTCCATAACTACGTTGCGCATCCTGCTTGGACTACGGCTCATGCGGCGATGGCACTCTTCCTGGGTAGCGAAAGACCACACAACAACTTATGTGACACAGTAAGACTAGCTGGTTGATCCGATCAGTCGGATGTCAGTAAGCGATCCCTATTCGCGTATTTGGGCGAACAGCCGGTTAGTTAGCGTCGCCAATGACCGCTGTCGGGAACGTTGGCTGCGCCTTGAGGGTCGCGATGAGCCAAAGGGCATCAGGCAGCGCGCGGCCAACATCGGTCAATAGACATCGGCGCCCAGATCGTCAACAAACGACGCCGCGTAGCTGATTACGCACACTGAAATCACTATTTCACGGTGAACAGGAACCCAATGGAGCAACGAAGCCGGCCCTTGCTAAGGCAGCGAGCCGCATTCGTCGACTCTAGAGAGCGATGGGCGACCACGGTTCGCGACGGAAATTCAGCACATCGGTGCGACTCGTGATCCTGTCAATCCCAATCGGCGGTCGCCGCCCTGCTCTGACCGTACGGTCGCGCACATACGCACCCCAACTTGCCTGTTAGCGTCGCTCGAAGTTTGAGCAACCCTTGCCGCACATACAGGGCGCTTTTTTGGGCTATGAGCTATGACTACCCCGCACACGGTATTAACTGAACAACAACTTTTCGACGCCGGTTGGTGGATCGTGACGACTTTAGGCCCGCTCATTGTTAGCATACTTGTTATCGCACCGCTGACTGCCGCGCTGACCTCTCGAAGAAAGCGGCGGACGATCGCGCCAACCCGAAAGATAGGTACGGCCTTTGTGTCCGAAGACTGGAGCGAGCTAGTTAGAAATACTGTAAATGTCATGATTTTATATCACAGGCGCTCCTCAGAACTAGTAACGCCAAATCTGAACCTGAGCTCTACGACAGCTTTTTGAAATATGAAAAATCAGGAAGTCCCTTAGTCAGAGAATTAGAGATATCAAAAGAAATTTTCGACAAACAATATAGCGAATTCAAATCCCTTCTATCGAGAAGCGAAATTGCCTTTTCAGGCAGCGAAACGGCATGCGAAGCGTTTCTCCAGAACTCGTCGATACTCATAAGCTCGCTTGAGCCAGATGAGGCCGCCGCCTTGATGGAGTTAAGACGGAATATTGAATCGATTTTGTATTGCACACGAACGATGATCTGGACCATTCGCATGGTTTCGAAAGGCGAAGTCCCGAACGAATTCTTTACTTGCGACTACTGGAAGGTCAATTCTCAGGTGGACGACTTTTTGAAGCTGATCGGACGCGACCCGCAGGCGGATCCGTGGGTTGTCCGAGTCGCAGATCGAATTTTCGCACAAACAATCAAGATGTTGCCCGAAGTTCTCCCGGAAACGGTCGGAGAAATGTATACCCCGCGCACAAAGCCCGAGATCACGTCCGAGGAGGTTGAGAGGTTTAACGACAATTTGCACCGCGGTAAAAAGGTGCTTCCCTCGGTCGAGGAACAACGGTGCGTCGCAAACAACTTGGCAAAACCGGAACTGTCGGTGTACCCGTTTTTGGCTAACAGCTATGCGCGCATGTCAGAGCGGCTCTACGCGTCCCGTCAGACGCCTCGGGCGTCTTCATCAAATTCCTTGGATTGAATACGCGCTGTCTGACCGCCCCCGTCGCGATTGACCGATGCAGCGACAGCATCGCTCCGCAGGCGTGCTCCCCTCATGCCACAACAGACATTGGGCCTAGCCCTCCCTCCCTGCGCCGCCACCGTTCCCATTCGTCGGTTTCCCGCGAGTGACGGCTTTCGAGAACTCCGACCGGCCGAAGCGGGTTGCGTGCGGCCGATCGCCGTCAGGCAGAGGTCGGCCAAGCGCGATCTGTCGGCATTTATGCTCCGAAGTAAATGAGTTCGGGCGTCCGGCGCTGAAGATCTGCGACCGAGAGCGTTATGCGCTCGCCTGTTGCAGATGCTGCTTCATACTGTTGCACGGTACTTAGAATTCGGCGTTTGTTCAACTCGAACGCGAGTCGCACCTGTTGGACGGTTTCATTGCGAGCGCCAAGCTCTTCACTAACGACTTCAAACGGCAGCGCGAAAGCGCAGTATCCCCAGCCGAACCCATAGGCGGAAAACCACACCGCCGAGTCGGCGCAAAGAATGGGGGCAGTCATGGCAGTATGTAGCTGATCCATCGCATTCACCTGCGTCGACGATAGGTTTGACATCAAAGTGTGGCACAGGGACCTTACAACGCGGGGTTCTGTCGACACGACGTTACCACTCCGCCGAGATGATTGTCGTGTAGCGGAGGTGTGATTGCGAAGCGGGACTGATTCGAACGGGTCATGTCCTGCGAATCCCCAACAGGCAGGACCCGGCCATGAAGCGTCGTTCCCTCTTACCGTCGCTCAGACGTTCAGGCGTCTGTTCCACTCAGGAGCAGGTCATTCAATTCGCCGCCGCGACGGGATCGCTCCCGTGACTACCAGAATCAGATAGCCGCACCGCACACCGTTCCGCCACCGCGAACGAGACGTGGCGGCGGAACCGGTTACGGCGACTGCACCTGTACGGGGGCACCTGGCTTACCCGACGCTTGCGGCGCGACAACGAGGTAGCGGCGCTTGTCAGCGGCATGGCCCATTCCTGGTGTGACCAGTTGGCGAATCTGCCCGAGAGCATTGACGATCGCCGAGCCGGCCGGATTGGACATGAAATTCGCGAGCACTTGCAGGTCACCCGTGCCATCGGGGTTATCGGCAAGACCTAGAACATAGGGCTGCTTCGGTTGAAGACCAGTGACAGCGGCCTGGAGAACCTGCACCAGGCCCTGGTCGAACAACGCGACAGTCGTAGGTGCATGGGTGGCGTCCGCCGTCTTGCCCGCGCCCACCGGCACCAGTGCAAGGTGGACGCTCTGACCAGCGAGGCCCAACGTCTGCAGATTCTGCGTACCATCACCTTCCGGCACCGCATTCGGCACATAGGTGACGGCCTGCGGCGCCTGGCCAATGGGCACAGTCGCGATGACCTTGTTGCTCAGTGTATCGATCGCAGTCATCGCGTCGGCGTTCTCCAGCCCGACATAGATGCGGCTGCCGTCCCCCGACGGCCAGAGCCCGTGCGGCAAGTTGCCGACAGGTATCGTCGCGACCTGCGAAAAGTTGTCAGTTCGAAACACCTTGATCACATTCAGGCCCCCAACGGAGACGTACGCGAACGTGCCCTTGTCGTTATGTACGATGTTCACGTGATTCGTAATTGGGCCTGTGTCGAGTGTCCTGATCAGCGCAAATGGCGGCCTTGCATCGAACACCTGGACCTTGCCGGTGTCCTTGAGCGTGAACCAGACCTGCTTGCCGTCGGGCGTCGCCGCCAGGTCGGGACAAAAAGGGCTGGCCTGCTGGACCGTGCCGACGATCTTGTGGTCGGCCACGGACACCACCTCGATCTCCGGGTTGAAGGACGAACAGACATAACCGTATTTCCCGTCCGGTGAGAATATCTGCATTCCGGGGCCAGCCGGGACAGTAATGCGTGTTTTCTCCTCATACGTTTTTCCGTCGAGTACCGCGACGTAGTTTTCACCACGCACGGTCACCCAGACCTCCTTTCCATCGGGCGTGAAGAAAGCCTCGTGAGGCGAGCGGCCAACGTAGGTGACATGCTTGACGGCGTTAGTCTGCGTGTCGATGAATGAAACCGAGTTCGATCCGATCGAGACAACCGCAATCGTGTGATGGTCCGGCGAGAAACCCATGCCGTGCACAAGTAATTGACCTTTATACAACGGACTGAAATTGCCCGGCGAGGGATCGCCGAGCCGAATCAGGCCGAGCAGCGTGGTGTCGGCCGGGTCGATCACCGACACCGTGTTCGAAAACTGCTCAGCGGCGTAAACGCGGTCGTGATGGCTTACGGGAATGTCAGGATCGGACTGCGATCCAGGGGCCTGCCCAGCGCACGCGAGCTGAGTCGCCACCAGCATGGCTGCAGACAACGCGATGGTGATTCTTGATTGGCGTTTCATTGCCGGTCCTCCTGCATAGGGTTTGGCGTGTTCATTTGCATGCCGTGGTCGGACGTCCGGTGAACAGGTGCGACAGGCATAGACGCCGGCTTTTGCTGGTCCGGGGCGGCGGCAGGTGGCGGCAATGGCTGCCCGAGTGCGACGCGCATGGCGACAATTTCCTGTTGTTGCTCGACGACGATCTCTTGCGCGATGCGGCGTAACTGTTCGTTGTGACCGTAACGCAGTTCGGCCTGCGCCATGTCGATGGCACCTTGATGGTGAGGCACCATCATTGCGACAAAATCGCGATCAACGTTGCCTGTCGGTCTCGTCGACATGCCGTCCATCATCCTTGTCATGGCGGTATTGTTCTCCGCCAGGAAGGGGGTTTCGTTGGACGTACCGTCGGTCTGTAAGCCGGCAGTGAAGGAAGGTGAGTCGCAAAGCGCCGAGATCGCCAGAACAATGACGACGCTCAGGATCGTCAGCACGGTACGGGGGCTTGGGGTACGCACGATGGTTCTCCCGTTGTTATGAACAGGTGTCTCATTGGAGTGAACCTGTCAGATTCGGAGTTATTCCGTATCTCACACAGATTTCGCGCAGATGAGGGTTTGCGGCCCGATTGGGCGCCGCGGCATAGCACTGCCGAGTGCCGTCAAATCGCGTCAAGATCATCGGATCGTAAAGGAATGGTAGTGCGCGAGGAGGACGATCTGAAGATGACATCGCGTGGCCCACACAGGCTGTGAACCGGAGCGAAGCAAGGTCCGAAGATCATCAGCCGCGGCCCTTGATGCCGCACCGTTCCCGACGGCTGATACGGATCGACAGCCGAAGTTCGCCGCCGTTGGCGGTGCGGCTTGCGACGAACTTCCGGGTTCGGCCAAACCGCGCCGGGCCCGACAAGGGGAAGTTAGCGAAAGGTAACGGTGCTGCGGGCAACCTGGAATCCGAAGGAAGCCGGGAGTAAAGCGCTGGTCCGACGAACAGAATCTCGAAACCCTGATTACCCCTCCGGCCTCGTCAGGCGGCCGCGACCGTCACCGCATCGCCGATTGAACAGACGCCGTCGCTCAGCACCTCAAGATAAATGCCCAGATCGGCGTGGCCGAAATGCTGCATGATCGCTTTCGGCAGATTGGCATCGCGTGTGGCGGTCTCCGGGTTGACGTTGATGGCGGCACAGCGCCGCGTCGGTAGGGCCCCGCGAAAGCGTACCCCGCCAATCTCGACTTCCCGACCGAGCCAGTTGAGCTCCGCCCAGGCAGGCACGCCGTCGAGATAGATGTTGGCGCGGAACCGCAGGGGGTGCACGGAAGTCCCGGTCGCCTCCTCAAGCGCCCGCACGGAGGCCAGGTTGATCACCGAGATCGCTTTCATCATGACCGGCGAGACCACGCCGACATCCGTGAATTTGTGGCCTGTGGCCGAGACCAGGCGGGGGCGGCCTTCAGTCGCTTCGCCCAGATAAGCCGCCATGAAATCCTCGATCGCCTCGCGGCCCGCAGCACTCGTCGTCGCCGCCTCAAGCACAAGCTCACCGCGATAGCGAATGGTCAGCGTGCCGGTCTCTGGATCCAGCCGTGTCGCCAGCGCGGCAAGCTTTTCATTCTTGCGCAGCATCAGGAAATGGCCCTTGTCGAGCGGCTCGGGGGCTTCCGGATCAAAACGCGTCGTGCCGAGCGCCAGCGCGAATGCGCGGTCGAAGGACAGTCCTTGCCCCTGGCTGACGGCCATTTCCGTCAAGGGCTCGGGAGAGAGGCCCTTGATTGGATAGCGATAGAGATTGATAATTTTCGCCATTATTCCTGTCCCATCACTGATTTTCGCCATTAGTCCCGCAGTGCTTAACATAGCACCTGGTGAGGGTGACAAGCCACCAGGAACCGGGGATGGATCGACAAGCGGCTCGCTCAATATGCGCAGAACAGTCCTTTGTGAGCGTGGACAGGCGGGAACACAAATCGGTGACGTCTAGTTGCGTTCGAGCGGCGGCGGGGCAGAACGGTCGCTCTGGAGCGCAGTGGCGGTATTCGCAAAACTAACTGGGGACGGGAAGGGGCCGACTCCCGCCGAGCGTCGTCGGACAGAATCCGGCCGATGCTGTTGAAAAAGTCGTTGACGTCTCCCGCATAAGGTTTTTAGGGGTCGTCTTACCCTTAGCCGGCATTCGCGAGCGGTTTGTAGACCGATCTGAGAGGTCGATTTTTTCACCGCCGAGTTGAAAAAGCAGGGCAGCGATTTTTTCAACAGCATCGGCCATGAAGGGACATTCGCCCTCCTGGCGAACATCGTCGAGAATCGCAGTCTCACCATCTAGGAAGTCGCGATGGAGCCTTGGGAAGCCATCGGCGTGGTCGCCGAGGGCAGCAAATAATCATTTCAGGGTTGAATCCATGGAGTTTCGAAGGGAGGCGATCGCCGGAACCGCCCATCGTGTTGCCTCATCCGAAGTATCGAACGCAACGGCATTTAGTGCGGATCTTTGAGATCGAGTCCGGACCCGGCGTCGTTCGCTTTGCTGCGGCGGAAGTTTCGGCGGGAGTATGGGCGTTCTATCAGCTCGTCGCCCAATGAGTGCAGCATCGGTCTGCCGCGGTGCTGCCCCGTGTCGGCCATGAACGGTCCTTCGACTCCACTGCACGAATCGTCGACAATGACGGTTTCAAAGCTAGCAGCGGCAAGCCCACAGGGAGAAACAGATGGACGAGGCGTTTCAGCCAATATTTATCGATGTTGCATGGACACACGGTTTCGTGACGGAGCCGATTCGACTCGTCTCGCAGCTTGACAACGAACGTTATGAAATTCGCAAACTCGAGTTTTTCCGCGACGGTCGGGTGCGGATACGCAGACGGCCACAATTCGGCAATGGGAACTCAGCTTGGAAGGCTGCCGGTCCCACCATTGGCCGAGATAAATTCGGATGCACAGTTCAACGCTCGTAGCATAGAGTCGGTATTCTTCAACCATCTGTTGTCACAGCACGCATCGGGTGCCGAGAGATAAGGCACAGTTCGGCCCAAGAACAGTCGCTCAAGTGTATCTCGTGAATCGTCGATAATCGTGTCAGACGCGCAGGGCAGGGGAAACTTGGCAAACGCGCTCGCAGATTGGCGAACATCGGTCCCACTTTTGTTGCCGTCTCGCTGTTCGAGAAGTTGCCCCTCGCTGCAACCGCCGACGTCTATGCGGCGCTCATGCCGTGGGCCATGTCAGTTCATCCCCCATGAGTTATAGATTTGCTCGTAAGAAGTTCACGACCTCCTGATCGATCTGTCGGTGAATCTCCACCCGATCGATCCCGGGCGCGTCCTGGCAGATCAGCGCCGCACTGACTGCGACCGAGGCCGGACAAGGATCAATGAAAACGAAGTGATTGCCTGGCACGATGTGGGTTGCAGGCGGTGTGGGCAAGCCTGACATAACGGCGAGAGAGTTTCTCGCAGAACCAAGATAGCTGTCGTCCTGCGGTCGATAAAGCATCGTCGGTACGCGTACAGCGGACAAGCCAGGCGCCTCAAACATCATGGCCAATGGATCCATCAGCACTAGGGCCTTCAGGCGACGTTCAACGGGCGGTTGCCAGCTTACCAATTGGTTGGGTACGGCCGCTTTACCCTGGGCGCCGTTCGTACCATTGCCGGATGCTGAACGCGGACACGATCCGGGATCATCGTGGCTCGCGCAGTATGCACTGGCGGACGCAAAGTCGGGTTTCGCTCCCGCCAGAATGAGCGCCGTGTAGCCGCCTGCCGAGTATCCGATCATGCCGATTCGTCCGGCGTCGGCGCTCGCCGAAAACCGTGGATCTGTGAGGACTGCATTGAGCGCGGCCTCTGCCTGCCGGGGGCGATCGATCAGAACCTGGGCTTGCGATGGCGCTCGGGGATAGCCTGAAGCGTCACCAACGTGGGTCGGCAAGACGGCGATAAATCCGGCACGAGCCAGAACGCTAGCCAATTCACGATGGCTGAGAGGGCCGCCACCTCGCCCGTGTGAGATCAATACGACCGGGAAGCGACTATCCGGTGCGGGCGAAGCATTGCGCGTCGCCTCGACGGTGAACGGACCCGCTTGCCACGGAACCTCACGTTCAAGCGTAGGGTAAAAGACGACCGCGTCGAAAGGAGCCGCCTCGCCCGCCACCGTGAGACGGATTACGCCTGCGTAAAAAGCGGCCGGGGCGGCTAGCGCGGAGCACGGGCATACGATTGCCAATACAAAAGTCAGTATCCAACGCATGTCATTGCTCCTGGTGAGCGAGAATGAGAGGCGAAGATTATCAGAACGTTCTTACACGTTCGATGACTGAAAGGCGTCGTTTATCGATCGCTTACATTGTTGCGACGATGCAGCGCAGACTGTTTCAGCCCAAAATCGCGCGCTGTCTTTCCTGAGAGGCTTTCGAAGTTTTCGTCGCTAGCAGTATCTGTGATCATGGCTAGCAGTAAATTTGAACGGCAACAGGGGCAGCCACCTCGGCTCCCGGATCGGCGGGATGGCGTCGATCCGGGACAATAGTCGCGTGACATCGTGGCGGCTGGCGTCGTCGCGATTGCATGATGAACGGGTAGGTTTTACATCAACGCCACGGCTACTTGAACCATTGCGCTACTAGCGAAGGATTCTTGCCGATCCACGCCGCTACACCTTTTTCCGGCGTGGCCTCGCCTCCCGTCCGAATATCGTCCATAAGCGAGCCAAGCGTCTGGTCATCCATCTTCCACTGATGCAGCCAGCGCGACGGATCCGGATAGTCATGCGAGAAATGTGATGCAGCGATGCAATAAATCGCATCCGGCGCGCCGAATGTGCCCTTCGGATCCTTCAGATAGTGCATCGGATACTTCGCCCACACCCAATGGGGATTCCACAGTGTTACCACGATTGGCTGGTGTCCCTGTTCGGCGCGCGCTAACTGCAGTAGCATAGCCGCCTCCGACGACGCCAGCACCGAGTAATTCAGGCTGTAGTCCGTCTTCGCCTTCGCCGTCAGCTTCATCAGCCCGCTGCCCGATTCGATGCCGAAGATCGTAGCGTGGCCGTCGTGCATAAACTGAGCTGCCTGGTCATTCAACTGATCGACGCTGTCGATCTTTACGTAATCCGGTACGGCCAAACCCAGTTGCGCTTTATCGAACCAAGGGCCGATTTTTTCCACGCGGGCCTTCACATTGTCGTAGGGGGCGGCGTCGGCCGACGGCAGCCATACCTCGAAAGTCAGGTCTAGCTTTCCTTGCGCGACGCCACTATAGATGATTGCCTTGTCGCCCGGTTGCAGGTTGACCGTGTAGCCCCTCTGCGTGAGCAAAACTTTCCATAGATTCGCGACTGCAATGTTCTCCGCCCAGTTGTTCACGCCAATCGTGATCGGCGTGTCCTTCGGCCCGGCAGCGGCCGCTGGTATATGACACATCGCAAGAACTAGCAATGCCGTTTTCAGCCAGTTATTCATGGATATTCAACTCCTGGATCAGGGAAGGCCGCCTTTGTGCTCACCAAGCAGCCGTAGGTGCTTGAAAATCAGGCGAGCAGGCGGTTTTCGAATGGATAGTCGGACAACAGTTCGACATGGCCATCGTCACGTACGTACACCTGTTCTTCCAGTTTGACGCCTTCGCCGCCGTCTTCGTGGCCGATATAACTCTCGATGCACAGCGTCATGCCCGGCTCGATCACGCCGTCGTAACCTTTTGCTTCGTTGTCTTCGCGATGAACGATGTACGGATATTCTCCGGTCATGCCCACGCCATGCGCGAGGGCGAAGTAGCGGCGTGCCTGATACGGACCGGGGATTTTCCAGGCCTTGGCGATGAACTCCTGGAAGGTCGTGCCGGCGCGCACATTTTCCATGTTCGAATGGACCTGCTCGTAAGCGAGGCGGTAGAGATTCTTTTGCGCGGGTGTTGCGGGACCGTCGCCGCACAGAAAGGTGCGTGAAAAATCGGCGTAATAGCCGAAGCGCCCCACCACGTCGGTATCAAGGCCAACCAGTTCGCCTGCCTGAATCTTGCGCGGACTGCTTTCCTGGAACCACGGGTTCGTTCGCGGCCCCGAACTGATGAGCCGCGTTTCAACATAGTCGCCGTCAGTCTCGATGATGTGCTTGTGCAGATGCGACCACAGTTCGTTTTCGCTGATGCCGGGCACGAGCGCAGCTTCCAGCTTGCGCACGCCTTCTTCGGCCGCGCGCAGCGACGAGCGGATCATCTTGATCTCGTTGGGCACCTTGATCGCCCGAGCGCGCTCGAGCGGTTCCTGTGCGTCGGAGATCTGGTAGCCGCGTGCCTGCAATGCGAACGCCGCTGCCGAGGTCGCGCTTTCGATTGCGATGCGCTTGCCGCCGCCGCACTGCTTTACCAGCTCGTCCATTTCGTCGGCCCAGCGTTCGGTAACGCGGCCGAGCATATCGTCGCAGAAGTAGTAGGAAATCGCCGTGGCGGGCCGTACCTCGTCAACCGTGTCGAGTCCTTCAGCCAGAAAATCGCAGCCCGCGTATTCGAACAAAACCACCTTGCCTTCTGCGGGCACGAACACATAGCGCGCAGGGTTACGCATCGAATAGACCTGCATGTTGCGCGAACCGGTTGCGTAGCGCATGTGCGTGGGATCGAAAAGGATCGCGGCGGTGAGGTCGCGCTTCCTGAGTTCGCGGCGCACGGCGGCGAGCCGGTCGCGCTGGATCTGCGCAATTTCTTCCGCAGTCGGTTCGCAATCTTCCGGGCGATGAGTCGGGCGAAGAATTGTCATGGTGTCAGTGAGAGCGCGTTATAAGTATTGGGAACGACGAGGTTTACCGCAGCGGCTTCGGCAGGGACTTGAAAGCGACTTCAATCGACAAGATTGTCGGCACGGACCAGCTTTTGTTCGGCTTCCAGATGCATCTCGGACACGCGTCCATAGAGCTGGCGGGTACGCTCCAGCCGCCCAATCACGCCAGGCTTCTTCGAATACGCGAAGATCGCGGTATGACGGTCAATCTCACCTTGCACAAGCGTCACGCGGTGCAATGAGAAACGGCCCTTGAACAGTTGCAGGTCGCCCGGCTGCAGCGTAATGACGTTGATCGGCGCACGAGTTTCGCCGCGTACCACCGCGCCGACGCCGTCGTAGTTCTCGCCGCCAGGAGAACGGATGTTCGGGCAGTACTCGAAATCGCCGCCCGCGTTGGGCTGTTGCGTCATCATCGAAACGATGAATTCATTGGTGTCGTAGTGCCACGGCTGTTCGGTGCCCGGCGGCATGACGTTCTGTACAAGGCCTGCATACGGGTCGGCGTATTCCCGGATACGCTCTTCGCCAAGGCAAGCCGCGACAAAGCGTTTCATGGCGTGAGCCACGTAGATGCGGTGAATGATCGCGTCGCCCGGAATCAAGTCGCGCGTGACGAAGCCGCTGGTACGGTCCATGAACACGCGGCGCGGATCGCCCTCGGGCAAAGACGGATCGTCGGCGGTGAAATACGCGTTGACCTTGCGGCTCGAAAAGTACGTCTTCCTGGCGAGCGCCAACCCTTCGGCGCGAGCCTGCTCCAAAGCAGCCGAACGCAGAAAACCGTGCAGCACGGCGCTGCCGTTACCGGCAAGATGCGCCCGGCAGCTTGCGACGAGCTCACGCATGCGGGGGTGGTCTGGATCGTGCAACGGATAACGCTCGGTATCGACTATATCGCCCAGATCGGTACATTCGGCGTCGGCAAGAGGCAGGCTGGCTGACACGGTGCGGCTCCAGTTTTGTGGTTCGAAGGTTGATTTGTGAGCTGAATTGTTTTCGACAACAATCAGCTCACCGACGTCCTCATGTTTTGATCGCCAAATTTCTTTGGAAAGCGAGTAATTCCGATGGCAGCCATCAGCGGACCCGATTGGTCCAAACTCAGCTCTCTGGACCCCGAACTGGTGCGTGCATTCGTCGCTGTCGTTGACAGTGGCGGCTTCACCGCTGCCGCAAAGCAACTGCATCGCACACAATCCACTATCAGTCTGCGGATTCGCACCCTCGAAGAGCGTCTCGAAACACACATGTTCTTGCGCAATAGCCGGCGTCTCGCGCTATCGCGCGACGGGGAGAACTTCCTGATTCACGCGCGGCGCATTATTCAGGTGCAAAACGAAGCGATCGCTGCACTAAACCGGAGCAGCCGCGAAGGAGTGATCCGTTTTGGACTGCCTGAGGATTACGCCGAACTGTGGCTACCGGATCTGCTGAAAAAATTTTACGAGCTGCGGCCAGGTGCGCGGCCGCACATCCATTGCCGGATGTCGCTCGAATTGCTGGAGCGGTTGCAGGCGGGCGAGCTGGATCTCGCACTCGTCGTGCGGCACGGTTCGACGACGGGTGGCCGGAGCCTGGGGCGGGAAAATGTGGTGTGGGCGGCGCACAAGGATTTCGTGCTCGACCGGAAGGCCTCGGTGCCGCTCGCGTTGTTTCCGGAGACTTGCTGCTACCGGCAGCGAGGACTTGAGGCGCTGGCGGCACTGGACCGCTCGTATCACGTGATCTATACGAGCCAGAGCCCGACCGGCATCAAGGTGGCCGTGAATCACGGTGCGGCGGCGACGATCATTGACCGCTGTACGCTGCCGTCCAACTGGCGCGTATTGGGTGCCGCTGAAGGGTTGCCGCCGCTACCGCCAGCAGATCTCGAATTGCATCGCTCGTCAGGGATTCGTGATCCGGCCACAGATGATCTTGCCTCTTTAATCGAAGCAATGGTAGAGGAACGTCGGCGTGCGTCGAATGAACTTGCGCTGATTTAGGTTTATTCGTCCGGTAAATTCAAGGACTGTGAATGACCGGTTTCGACAAACGTGAGAGACCGTTCAGGGTCGATGAAGGTCCGACGCCACCTCGATCTCACGTAAGCACGCTACGCAATCAGCATCGGACGGCGATCGGCCAACAGGAGACACTCGACTCAGTGCCGAGGATCGTCGACAATGCCTCGTCGAATAGCTTTACAGGGAGAGCAACGTGATTCGTTCAGGAGACGTCTTTGCAATTCGGACGTCTGGCGGCGACGCATACTTCCAGTATGTGAAGAAAATCGATCCGATGGGCTCGCTGATCCGCGTGTTGCCGGGTGTGTTCGTGGACGCATCTACAGATTTCGAATCGCTCGTAGCGAAAGAAACGAATTTCTGGATCTTCTTTCCTGCGGGAGCCGCTTTCTCTCGCGGCATCGTTCGCAAGATCGGCAGATATGCCATTCCGGATCATTCAAAGAGCGTCCCGGTGTTCCGGGCTGGCGTCGTCGATCCTGCCGTCGGAAAAGTGGTCGACTGGTGGTTGTGGGATGGTGAGAAGGAATGGTGCATCGGTTCGATCACCGATGAGCAGCGAAAGCTCCCCATTCGACGCTCCTGGAATGACACGATGCTGATACAGCGGATCGAGGAGGGTTGGTTACCTGAAAACGATCCGAGGTAATTCAACTAATGCAGCTTCACGAACCGTCGGGCAGGAGCCGGCCGGTCCGGTTCAGCGATCTTACGAGATGCAGAACTCCGTTGAGGGTGTCTCCGGGCTTACGCCTTAGGGTCGTCGAATGAGCGCTACGGGCTAATTCGACGGACCGGTTCGGGTCCGATGACAACCGATCGAGTCCGCGAGATGCAACTCTGGCGCGAACGTAAGGCAGTCGCACCAACTTTGTCGCACCGCCGCGCATAAGCGGCGCGGCTACCCGTAGTCCTTTGATTACACCTGTGCGCCGTCGCAATAACCATGGCGCCATGCGAATGCGCGGTGGAAATTCTGAACCGGCATTCGGCGGGGAGTAGAAACGCAAAGCAAAAACGCCGACAACCTATATTGAACGATCTGATTCGAGCCCGCAAAAACAACGCGGCGCGGCGTCCGGCGAAGTAAATCCACCAGGCGCCGCGCCGCGTCTACAACGTATTCAACTTGCGCCGTGCGACTGCATCCACAACCGGCGCCCCGGCCGTTATCAGCCTTGCAGGAACTCAAGCAGATCGGCGTTGACCTTGGCCGCTTCAGTCGTGCACATGCCGTGCGGTGCGCCCGGATAAACCTTCAGCGTGGCGTTTTTCACCAGCTTCGCCGATAGGTGGGCCGAGTCGTCGATCGGCACGATCTGGTCGTCGTCGCCGTGCAGGATCAGCGTGGGCACGTCGATCTTCTTCAGGTCCTCGGTGTAGTCCACTTCTGAGAATTGTTTGACGCATTCATACTGGCCCTGGATCGAACCAAGCATGCCTTCGCGCCAGAACTCGCCGATCGTGCCTTGCGAGACTTCGGCATTGGGCCGGTTGAAGCCGTAGAACGGCACGGCAAGGTCCTTATAGAACTGCGAACGGTTCGATGCCACGTTCGCGCGAATGCCGTCGAACACCGACATCGGCAGGCCGTCCGGATTGCCTTCGGTCTTGAGCATGAGCGGCGGCACGGCGCCGATCAACACGGCCTTCGCCACCCGCGCGGTGCCGTGGCGGCCGATGTAGTGGGCCACCTCGCCGCCGCCCGTCGAATGGCCGACGAGCGTCGCGTCCTTCAGGTCGAGGGCATTGATGACCGCGGCCAGGTCGTCGGCGTAGGTGTCCATGTCGTTGCCGTGCGACGGCTGGTCGGAGCGGCCGTGGCCGCGCCGGTCGTGAGCGATGACGCGATAGCCCTTCTGCACCAGAAACAGCATTTGCGCGTCCCACGCATCGGCGTCGAGCGGCCAGCCGTGCGAGAAGACAACGGGCTTGCCGGTGCCCCAGTCCTTGAAGAAGATTCGCGTGCCGTCTTTCGTGGTTACCGTGTTCATTGTGTGACGCTCTCCATGCTGTGAGTGGGATGCATTGCCTGCGTGCGCGTTGCCGCTGCCGCCCGTTGTGGCGGCCATCGCAGTTTTCAATCGTACGGTGGGAGCCACTGTAGAGAACTTCAGATTGCTTAATTCTTCTGAATGCGCTTGCTTGTGTGCGCCGGTCTACCGGCGCGCGCCGACCATCTTGCGACATCTCGCACTCGCGCTTGCAGGAATGCAATCAACTCCACACCGTCATCATTTTTAAGAACGATTAAGGACTTCCACAAGGACTCCGCGAAGCCCCGTCGATAGACTCGGCTCCAGTTTTCCTCGCTGTTCAAGCGAGCACGGCACGTCTCTCAGACATGCTTTGTCCATTCAATACGGAGCCCGTAATGCCTAAAGAACTCTTGACCCCTGATTCATGTGCGGTTGCCCTGATCGACTACCAGCCGCAGATGTTCTTCGGAACGACGTCGCATGAGCGGACCACTATCCTGCACAACGTCCAGGCAATCGCGAAGGCCTCGAAGCTCTTCAAGGTCCCGACGATCCTGACCACGGTGGCCGCCAAGTCGTTCAGCGGCGACATGGTGCCGGAAGTGCAATCGGTTTTCCCGGAGTACACGCCGATCGACCGTACGTCGATGAACTCGTGGGAAGACGTGAATTTCCGCAAGGCCATCGAGGCGACCGGCCGCAAGAAGATCGTGCTCGCCGGCCTGTGGACGGAAGTATGCGTATCGTTCCCGACCATCCAGATGATCAATGAAGGCTACGAAATCTACGTGCCGACCGACGCGTGCGGCGACATCACCACGGAAGCGCACGAACGCGCGGTGCAACGCATCATCCAGGCGGGCGCGGTGCCGATGACCTCGTTCCAGTACATGTTCGAACTGCAACGCGACTGGGGACGCAGCGAAACGTACGAAGGCTGCATGGACATCCTGAAGGCGCACAGCGCCTATGGCATCGGCGTGCGTTACGCGAAGTCGATTCTCGGCGAGCACGCGAGCGAAGCGGGCTAACCGGTCGACTCAGCGCCCCGGCGCGGCGTGACGCCGGCCGGAGCGTATGGATGCCGCACCGTTCAACAACCGTGGGCCGGCATATCCACCCGGCTCATGCCGGCCGCGGCATCCGTTCGAGTGCTCGTTAGAAGGCGCGCCGGCCGTGCGCCTCCAGGCTTCCCTGTTTCCGGTTTCCGGGCTTGCCCGGAAATAGCTCCGTGCGTGCCCGGCGGAGCGCTCTCCCATGAGGACCGCCATGACTTCCACACCTTCCGCGCCGACGCCGGCCGAGGTCGTCTTTTTCAACGGCAAGATCGCCACGCAGGATGACAAGCGCTCTTTCGCCGATGCGCTCGCCGTGGCGAACGGCCGTATCGTCGCCGCGGGTTCGCGCGATGCCGTGATGCGGCACGCCAACGACGCGACACGCCACATCGATCTGAAAGGCCGTACGGTCATTCCGGGGCTGAACGACTCGCACCTGCACATCATTCGCGGCGGCCTGAACTTCAACATGGAGCTGCGCTGGGACGGCGTGCCGTCGCTAGCCGACGCGCTCGACATGTTGCGCAAGCAGGTGGCCCGCACGCCGGCGCCGCAGTGGGTGCGCGTGGTGGGCGGCTGGAACGAATTCCAGTTCGCCGAGCGCCGTGGACCGACGCTCGAAGAAATCAATGCGATTGCGCCGGATACGCCGGTGTTCATCCTGCATCTGTACGACAGCGCGCTACTGAATGCAGCGGCACTACGCGCGGTCGGTTATACGAAAGACACGCCTAATCCTCCCGGCGGCGAGATTCGGCGCGACAAGCGCGGCAATCCGACGGGCATGCTGATCGCGCGGCCAAACGCCGGACTTCTATACGCGACGCTCGCGAAAGGCCCAAAGCTCGCGCCCGAGGATCAGCGCAATTCCACGCGCCATTTCATGCGCGAACTAAACCGCCTCGGCGTAACTAGCGCGATCGACGCGGGCGGCGGATATCAGGCCTATCCCGACGACTATGCCGTCATCATGGACATGGCGAAGCACAGCGAACTGACCGTGCGGATCGCCTACAACCTGTTCACGCAGAACGCCAAGAAGGAAATCGAAGACTTCGCCAGGTGGGTGAAGATGACCAAACCCGGCGAGGGCGATGACTTCCTGCGTGTGAACGGCGCGGGCGAAATGCTGGTGTTTTCCGCTGCGGACTTCGAAGACTTTCTCGAACCGCGCCCGGATCTGCCCGACTCGCTCGAAGACGAACTCGAAGCCGTCGTCAAGCTGCTGGTGGCGAACCGCTGGCCGTTCCGTCTGCATGCGACTTATAACGAATCGATCGAACGCTTCCTGAATGTGTTCGAACGCGTCAACGCCGAAATTCCGTTCAACGGACTGCGGTGGTTCTTCGACCATTGCGAGACCATCACGCAGAAAAACATCGAGCGCGTGCGGGCGCTCGGCGGCGGCATTGCGATCCAGCACCGCATGGCGTATCAGGGCGAGTACTTCATCCATCAATACGGCGAAGAGGCGGTGAAGCGCACGCCGCCGATCCGCCACATGCTCGACGCCGGCCTGCCGGTCGGTGCCGGCACGGACGCGACGCGCGTCGCCAGTTTCAACCCGTTCGTCTCGCTGTACTGGATGGTGTCGGGCAAGACGGTGGGCGGCACGCAGATGTATGCGGCAGAGAACAGGCTCGATCGCATGGAAGCCCTGCGCCGCTACACGGTGGGCAGCGCATGGTTCTCGAACGAAGACGACAAAAAGGGTGCGCTGGTGCCCGGCCAGTTCGCGGACTTCGCGGTGCTCAGCGAAGACTTCTTCACCGTCGACGAGAGCCGCATCAAGTTCCTCACCTCGAACATGACGGTGGTGGGCGGCAAGGTCGTCTATGCGGACGACGAGTTCGCGCCGCTCGCGCCGCCTGATCTGCCGGTCAGTCCGTCGTGGTCGCCGGTCGCGGAGTTCGGCGGCTACAGCCGTTACAAACCGACTGCGGTGGCCTGTGTGGACGGCTGCGTGAATCTGTGCGGCGTGCATGCTCATGCGCACGGCTGGGCATGGCGGAAGAACGTGCCGGTCACCGATTCGAACGGCTTCTGGGGCGCGCTGGGCTGTAGCTGTTTCGCGTTCTGACCTTCACCGCTTGAAGCAACGAGTCCAGCGAGAACCTTTATGCCGACCCTGAACGATGGTGTGCTGTATGGGCTGGGCATTCTGGTTCTCGATTTCCTCGCCTGGCGTTTCATGACCCGTAAAACGGACAAGGGGCGTCTCGCACTGCGCGCGCTGATGTTCGGCTTGTCGACCTATGTGCTGTTCAGTTACGGCATGAATCCGCTGCGCGCGGCGCCGTGGCCGGACGAGCCGGTGCGTCATCTGCTCGCGCAATTGCTGGAGGTGGTGTGGTGGCTGCAAGGCGCGCGGCTCGTGACGATCCTGCTGGATCGCACCGTGCTGCCGGAGACCTGGCACAAGGAGCGTCTGTTTCAGGACGTGTTCGGCGCACTGGTGTTTCTGGCGGCCGCGGTCGGCGCGATTGCCTTCGTGCTGGAACTGCCGGTGCGCGGCCTGCTCGCGACCTCGGGCGCGCTCGCGATCGTGCTCGGTCTCGCGATTCAGAGCACGCTCAACGACGTGTTTTCTGGCGTGGTGCTCAACGCCACGGGGCCGTTTTCGATCGGCGACTGGGTGACGATCGGCGAAGTCGAAGGCAAGGTGGTGGAAACCAACTGGCGCGCGACCAGCCTGCTCAACGGGCAGGGCAACATCGTCGTGATTCCCAACAGCGTGGCGGCGCGCACCAATATCGTCAATGCCAACCAGCCTTCGCATACGCACGGCATCAGCGTGCTGCTGCCGGTCAAGCCTTCGGTGCGGCCCGCCACCGTGTTGCAGGCGCTCGCCAACGCGGCGGCAAGCTCGGAGAACGTGCTTGCCGAGCCGAAGCCGGTGGTCAGCGTCCGGCGGGCGACCAATGACGCGATCGAGTACGAGATCGTCTGCTATGTCGATTCGCTGAGCAGGAAGATCGACGTGCGCAACGAGCTATTCGATCTCGCGCACCGGCATCTGTCATCGCGCGGTGTGGTGCTGCATCCGCTATCCGTGGTCGAACCGGTGAACGAGGCCACGGATGAAAAGCAACGCCTGCTGCGCAGCGTGCTCATTTTCCAGACGCTCGACGACAACGGCATCGCGGAGTTGGCCGCGCAACTGACGCGCCACGAGTTCGATGTCGGCGAAACCATCTACAGCGCGGCCGACGAAAGCGGCCACGCGTTGCACATTCTGGCGAGCGGCGTGGCGAAAGTCACCGTGCCGAAGGACAGCGGCGAGTTGGAGCTGCGCCGCCTCGCGCCGGGCGACTCGATCGGCCAGTCGGGCATCCTGGCCGGCGTCAAGACCGGCGTGATCGTTCATGCGCTGACGCGAGTCACCGTTTTCCAGCTCGACAAGGCCGCGTTGACGCCGATTCTCGCGCGGCGTCCCGAAGTGGGACGCGAAATGTGCCGGCTGCTGTCCGAACACCATGAAACGGAGAAGCTGATGCTGGCGTCGCCGGACGACGCCGATTCAGGCTCCGGCGGTCTGCTGCAATGGATTCGCGATGGGGTCCGGCGCATCCACGACCTAGCGCTATGAACGAGTGCGAGCCGTGCCGCGTCGATTAAGTCTTTTTAAGGATTCGCCAAAGTCTTTATGAGGTTAATTCGCTACGCTGCATTGAACAGTCTGTCGGCGAGGCGCGCCCGCAAGCGAATGTCGGATAGGGAGGAGGAGACGTGAAGAAGACCATCGCGGGAGTCGACATTCCCGACAGTCCGTTGGCGCGGGCCGCAACCGATCGGATCCGCGCCACGGAGTCGAGCCTGATGTTTCATCACGCGCTCAGGGCGTATCTGTTCGGCGTGTTGACCGGCGTGCGCGACAAGCTGACGTTCGACGCGGAGTTGCTGTACGTAAGCGCGTTGTTTCACAACGTCGGGTTGAATGTGCGGCATCAGCGGTCCCCCTGTCGCTATGAAGTGGACAGCGCGAACGAGGCGCGCGACTTCATGCTCCAGTACGGCGTTGCCGCCGGCGCGATCGGCGAGGTCTGGGCGGCGATCGCGCTGCACACCACGCCGGGCATTCCGGAGCATTTGTCGCCTCTCGTCGCGCTGGTGAGCGCCGGCGTGCAGATGGACATTCGCGGCGCCCGCTATGGCGAGTTCACCGCGCAGCAGCGCGACGAGATCGTGCAGGCGTGTCCGCGTGAAGCCGGCTTCAAGAAACAGATCATCGAAGCGTACGCGCGCGGCATGGAGCATCGTCCCGAGACGACGTTCGGCACCGTGAATGCCGACGTGCTGGACCGGTGGGACCCGAACTATCGCCGGCTGAATTTCTGCGGGCTGGTGCTGGGTTCGGAGTGGGCGAATTGACGACGCGGTTCGCCGCAAGTGTGCATACAAAGGAAATCGGCATGGGCTACATCATTTCATTGGGAGTCGGCTTCGGCGTTGGACTTCTTTACTGGCTGCTCAAGGTGCAGTCGCCGGCGCCGCCGTTGATCGCTCTTGCCGGCCTGCTCGGCATGGTGCTGGGCGAGCACGCGATACCGGTCGTCAAGGCGCAGTTTTTCGCGCAGACGACCGCGGTTCAGGTCGCCGAGCGGCAGCCGGGCAGCCCGGCGCAAAAGCCGGCTACGCCCGGCGCGACAAAAGAGGGCGGCTGATCCTGCCGGCCGTCCATTCAGATAGTGCTAACACGATCGGGTAATCACATGTTCACATCGCTTCAACGCTTTCGTCCCATTGCGGCTTTCTGCGCAGCTTTGCTGATCGGCCTCGCGCCGGTCTCGTCCGCGTTCGCCGATAACGGCCCGCCGGAAGTCTCGAGCGGCAAGACCGCGCTCGCGGCGCGCATGCCCGACGTTTCGGTCGGCGCGCAGTACGACACGACCCATGTGTACGTGGCCTCGGCGGACCTCGACGCGTTCGTCACCAGCTTCCTCGCCACGTTCGGCGGCAAGGCGTCGCCGCGCGCGGTGTTCACGGTCACGCCGACGCCGAGCAAGACCGCGTCGCAATACGTGCAGACGCCGGTCGGCATGCTGTCGGTGTTCGGCTTTGAAACGCCGATTCCCTATCCGTTCGGCAATGAACGCACCGGCTATCTGGTCACCAACATCGACCAGGCGGTGAAGGCGGCGCGCGCGGCGGGCGCCGACGTGCTGGTCGATAGCTTCGACGATCCAATCGGCAAGGACGCGGTCATTCAATGGCCGGGCGGCCTGACGATGCAGCTCTATTGGCACACCAAGGCGCCGAACTACGCGCCGTTGCACAGCGTGCCGGATAACCGCGTGTATGTGTCGCGTTATGAAGCCAACAACTTCGTGCGTCGCTGGGTGCATTTTTCGCACGGCAAGGTGGTGTCGGATAACCCGCGCGCGGATGCCGGCGTGATTGGCCGTCCCGGCGAGACGATTCGCGAGATCCGCATCAATTCGGGCTTCGGCCGCATGGTGGTGTTCGTCACGGACGGCAAGCTGCCGTTCCCGTTCGGACGTGAAACGACCGGCTATGCCGTCGACGACCTCGCGCAGACGCTCGAGCGCGCCCAAGCGGCCGGCGCGAAAGTGGTGTCGCAGCCGTACAGCAGCGAAGCGGGCAAGAGCGCGGTGCTCGAATTCCCGGGTGGCTATATCGCCGAAGTGCACGATGGCCAGTAAAGCAGGCCTCATGCGGACGTTGCAGACCATGCAGGCGGTGCGGCCGCGCGAGCGGCTACGCCGGCGCTCGGCGCTGCGCGCGGCCCGCGCGCTGTTGATCAGCGCGGGGCTGGCGGCCGCATTGCCGGCGTCGGCGGCGGACACCGCGCTCGGCGGTGCGGACGATACCAGCACGACCAGTACGCCGAGCACAGCGGCAACGGCAACGGCGGCAAGCACTTCATGCGCGCGGCCCGCTGTCATGTTCAACCGCTGGCAGGAAAACTGGTCGGCGCTCGCCAATCCGTGCGTGCCGAAGAAGCCCTTCGACTCGCTGAAATACATTCCGCTGTTCGGCAATCCCGACGCGTATATCTCGCTCGGCATGGTGCTGCGCGAGCGGTTCGAAATGAACGACGCGCCGCTCTTCGGCCTCGGTTCGGGCCACGACGACACGTATGTGCTGCAACGTCTCGAAGTTCACGCGGATGTGCGCCTCGGCCCTCATGTGCAGATCTTCACGCAGTTCGAGGACGCGCGGCCTTTCGGTAAAGACAACGTTTCGCCGGTCGACAAGAATCCGCTCGACCTGCGCCAGGCGTTCGTCGCCATCACCGAGCCGCTCGGACCCGGCACCTTCAAGTTCCGCGTCGGCCGCCAGGAGATGGCATTCGACTTGCAGCGGTTCATTTCCGTGCGTGACGGCCCGAACGTGCGCCAGGCCTTCGACGCCATCTGGGCCGACTATGAAACCGGCCCGTGGCGCTGGATCGCTTATGCGACGCAACCGGTGCAGTACCGCGACAACTCGGATTTCGACGACGTTTCCAATCGCGACCTGACCTTCAGCGGCGTGCGGGTCGAGCGCAAGGCAGTCGGGCCGGGCGATCTGTCCGCCTATTACTCCCGCTACAACCGCAGCAACGCGCGCTTTCTCGACGCTACCGGCAACGAGCGTCGCGACGTGTTCGACGCGCGTTACGCCGGCTCGGTCAATCACATCGACTGGGACGCGGAGGCGATGTATCAGTCGGGCCATGTCGGCAACAAGACGATCGGTGCGTGGGCGGTGGGCACGCTCGCCGGCTACACGCTGGCTTCGCTGCCGTGGACGCCGCGTCTCGGTCTGCAGATCGATGCGGCCTCGGGCGACACGCATCCCGGAGACGGCCGCATCGGCACCTTCAATCCGCTCTTTCCGAACGGCTACTACTTCGCGCTCGCCGGTTATACCGGCTACTCGAACGTGATTCACGTCAAGCCGTCGCTGATCGTCAAACCGAACAGCAAGCTCTCGCTGCTCGCGGGCGTGGGGCTGCAATGGCGCGAGACCACCGCCGACGCCGTATATCAGCAAGGCTCGGCAGTCGTGCCCGGAACGGCGGGACACGGCAGCCGCTGGACCGGTTTCTATACGCAACTGCGCGCCGACTATGCGGTCACCGCGAATCTCGCCGCTGCGGTCGAAGCCGTGCATTTTCAGGTCGGACCGTCGCTGCGCGACTTGGGCGCGCGCAATTCCGACTATGTAGGCGCCGAACTCAAGTTCGGCTGGTAACGCCGTATCAGCACCACGTCGTCAGCGAGGCGTGTCAGAAGAGGTTAATTTTTTATGAGCACGCCTGATCTACAGGTCGAAGCGGCGGCGCCGTCCGAACTCGAGTTTCCGTATTCGTCGCTGGAATACCGGCAGCACCAGATGTTCCCGCGGCTTTCACCCGCGGAGATTCAAAGCCTTCGGCGCTTCGCCACGCCGATGTCGTTCAAGGCCGGCGAACTGATCTTTGAAACCGGCAAGATCGCGCTCGGCCTGTTCGTGCTGTTGCGCGGCCGCGTGCGCATCTATTCACGCGACAGCTTCGGACGCTCGACGCTCGTCACGGAACACGAAGACGGCCACTTCATGGCGGAGATGGCGCAACTCTCCGGCAAGCCCGCGTTGATCGACGGCGTGGCATTGACCGAAGCCGAGACGCTCGTGATCGAGCCGGAGCGGCTGCGGGCGCTGATCGTCGCCGACGCGCAACTCGGCGAACACATCATGCGTGCGCTGATTCTGCGGCGGCTCGGGCTGATCGAGCAAGGGCTGGGGCCGATCATCGTCGGCAATGGAAACGATGACCGGCTCATCAGGCTGCAAGGCTTTCTACGCCGCAATGCCTATCCCGCGATGGTGATCGACGCGCGCACCGATCCCGAAGCCATCACGCTGCTGGGCGGCATGACCACCGGCCCCGGCGATTTTCCGCTGGTGTTCTGCCCGAACGGAAACGTGCTGCGCGCGCCCGACGAAGTGCAACTCGCGTCGTGCCTCGGTCTCGTGCCGACCTTCGAGCAATCGCATGTGTACGACGTCGCGATCGTCGGCGCGGGGCCGGCGGGACTCGCGGCGTCCGTGTATGCCGCAACGGAAGGACTGTCAGTTGCGGTGTTCGATCAGAGGGCGCCGGGCGGCCAGGCCGGCGCGAGTTCGCGCATCGAAAACTATCTCGGCTTTCCCACCGGCATTTCGGGGCAGGCGCTCGCCGCGCGCGCGTTCCAGCAGGCGCTGAAGTTCGGCGCGCATCTGGCGATTCCGGGCAAAGTCACCGAGGTGCGCCGCAACGAAGGCATGTTCCTGCTCACGCTGCTCGACGGCCAGCGCATCAACGCGCGCACGGTCGTGTTGGCGAGCGGCGCCGCGTATCGCAAGCCGGCGGTGGCGGGTTTCGAACGCTTCGAAGGACGCGGCACGTACTACTGGGCGTCGACGATCGAAGCGAAGCTGGTGAAAGGCCAGGACATCGTGCTGATGGGCGGCGGCAATTCCGCCGGTCAGGCGGTGGTGTTCCTCGCCAACTTCGCGCGCAGCATTCGCGTGCTGATTCGCGGCAAGGACCTCAACGCGAGCATGTCGAAGTATCTGATCGACCGGATCGGCTCCTTGCCCAACGTCACGCTTTGCACCGGTTGCACACTGCGCGCGCTCGAAGGCGACGAAGCCGGACTCACGCATCTGCACGTGCGGCACGAACAGGATGGCGAGGACGAAGTGGTGGCATCGCGCCATCTGTTTCTGTTTATTGGCGCGGACCCGAAGACGGATTGGCTCGACATGAGCGGCGTGGAGCTGGATAACCGCGGTTTCGTCGTCACCGGTTTTGCGCGCAGCGAGCATGGGTTCTCGCAAGCCAGTGCGCGATATCCGCTGGAAACCAGCGTGCCGGGCATGTTCGCGGTGGGCGACGTGCGCTCGGAGTCCGCGAAACGGGTGGCCGCCGCTGTGGGCGACGGCGCAGCGGTCGTCGCGCAGATTCATGCGTATCTGAGCCGGCTCGCGACGGTGACTACTCAGGACGATTAATAAAAATTAGCGAGTGTGCCGGGCAGGTGGCCGCTATGCTTTTCAGCATATTCACGATGAACACCAGGGACCGAATCATGAAGTGGATACGGCGCAAATGGACGATGCATGCAAGCACGTGGTGCGTGTTCGTATTGAGCCTGGCGGCGAGCATGGCGAGCGCTTCCGCGTTCGCCGCCGCGCCTCAGGTGAAAACGCAGGGACCGGGCTTTTACCGGATCATGCTCGGCGGCTTTGAAGTGACCGCACTGCTCGACGGCACGCATCCGTTTCCAATCGATACAGTCGTGAAGGACGTATCGAAAGCCGAAATCGCGCGCGATCTCCAGCGCGATTTTTTGCAGGCGCCGGTGCAAGGTTCCATCAACGCGTTTCTGGTCAACACCGGTTCGAAGCTGATCCTGATCGATTCCGGCGCGGGCGTGCTGTACGGCGACTGCTGCGGCAAGCTGCCCGAGAACTTGCGCGCGGCCGGCTATCAGCCCGAGCAGATCGACGAGGTGCTGCTGACGCATCTGCATAAGGACCATGTCGGCGGCATCGTATCGAACGGCCAGATGGCATTTCCGAACGCGGTTGTGCGAGTGAGCCAGGTTGAAGCCGACTACTGGCTGAACCCGCTCAACAAGTCGAAAGCGCCCGCTTTTCTCAGCACCTTCTTCGACGCGGCCAGCGCCTCTGTCGCGCCTTACGTCGCGACCGGACGCTTCAAGCCGTTCAGTGGCGACGCCGAACTCGAAACGGGCATTCACGCGGTCGCCTTGCCCGGCCATACGCCGGGTCACACCGGCTATCTGGTGGAGAGCGAATCGCAGGATTTGCTGGTGTGGGGCGACATTATCCACGTCGCGTCGATCCAGTTACAGGACCCGGCGGCTTCGGTCGAATACGACACCAGCGCGGCGGACGCGCAGCGCTCGCGCCGTTCGTCATTCGAACTCGCGGCCAGCAAACGCTATCTGATCGGCGCGGCGCATGTCACCTTTCCAGGCCTCGGGCACATCAGAAAAAACGGCCGCAAATACGACTGGGTGCCGGTCAACTACGAGGCCGCACCCGGCCGGTGACATCAGTGCTGATCGGTTCCACCCGCACACACTTCGGGAGCAGCATCATGCATATCGAAACCCCCTTGACGCAACGCACGGATACGGTTCAGTACGAGACGCGCGTTCGTTGTGGAGCGTGCTGTCAGGTCAGCGAGAACGCGCCGGCGATGCCGGACGACCGGCGCGCGCCGGTATGGGATCACGTGATCAACCGGTTGTTGGCGGGCTATTGCAACGAGACCGAAGGTGAAGCCTATCTCAAGCCGCGGGCTAAACGCGTCGCCGGCGCGGCGGACACGCCGTCGCGCCATATCCAGATCGAAATACTCGAGCGTCTGTCGGACACATCGATCGCCGTGCTGTGGCGGGACGCGACCCGCTGTCAATACGTCGACCAGGTGTGGATCTGCTGCCGCGCCCGCATCAAGGGACGCTGCGCACTGAGCGGCGCGACGATTCGCCGTGACGATGCAATCTACAAGCCGAGAATACGCAGCGCGGTTCCCGCCAATGCAGACGCCATGATTCTGGCTTCCGTCATTGCCTGCGTGGCGTCTACTGTCTTGACGGGCGACTCGCGTTAGCGCGCCACTGCGGGCACGCGGTCCGTCACCAGCAGCCGCTTGCTCAGTACAAAAAATTTGAACGATAGGTTCAGTTTTTTCCGCGCATGCGTATTCGCGGTTGGTCTAGACTTCGGGGACATAACGCTGAGTGATCAATGCTCAGTGTTTCCTCTTCCCGCAGCGTCTTGGATACTCAGGCAATGATCCGCATTGGCCCGCTTCAGGTGGACCTCGCCAGCCGGGAACTGTTTCTCGACGGCCAGCCTGTGCGCATCGGCAGCCGTGCATTCGACATCCTGGCCGTGCTGATCGGCGCGAACGGCGCGCTGGTGTCGAAGAGCGCCATGCTCGAGCAGGTCTGGCCGGACACCATCGTTGAAGAGAACAATCTTCAGGTGCATATGTCCGCCTTGCGCAAGGTGCTGGGCGAGAGCCGCAACCTCATACAGACCGTGTCGGGAAGAGGCTACCGGCTGGTGTCGCGAGACGCATCCGCGGAACAGGCGGGCAATGCCGCTCGCGATAACGCGCCCGACGCCGCTGAAGACGTCGCATCCCTTCGCGGTACTCCGAACAATCTGCCGGCCAATAGCTCGTCGCTAATTGGGCGGGACCAGGCAATCAACGACATTGCACACGCGCTCGCTTCAACGCGCCACGTGACGCTCGTCGGCTCGGGCGGAATCGGCAAGACGCGCCTGGCCATCGAGATCGCACGCAGCTTGCTGGCGCACTTTCCCGAAGGTGTGTATCTCGTGCCGCTTGCGTGCGCCGTGGATGCGAACAGCGTGCTCGCCATGTTCGCCAACAGCGTGGGCGTGAGCGCCGCGAGTGGCCCGCTTACGCTGGCCCGCATCAGCAAGGAACTCGGCGAACGGCGCGTGCTGTTCGTGCTGGACAACTGCGAGCATGTGCTCGGTCCCGCAGCCGAACTCGCCGAAGCGCTCGTGAACGTGAGTCCGGCCATGCGGATTCTCGCGACCAGCCGCGAGCCTCTGCGTGTCGTGGACGAACACCTGTACTGGGTGGCGTCACTCGACGTGCCCGCTCGCGACGTCGAGAGTCAGTGTGTGTTGCAACACAGTGCCGTCCAGTTGTTCCTGTCACGCGCCCGCGCGATCGACGCGCGTTTTTCGTCCGACGACAGAAGCATCCATTTGACGGGCACCGTATGCCGCCGCCTCGACGGCATTCCGTTGGCTATTGAACTGGCGGCGGCGCGTGCCGCGATCCTCGGTATCGAGACGCTCGCCGATCATCTCGACGACCGCTTCAACATGCTGACGGGCGGCAATCGCACTGCGTTGCCGCGCCACCAGACCTTGAAGGCGACGCTCGACTGGAGCCACGCGTTGCTCGACGACGCGGAGCGCACGACGTTGCGCCGGCTCGGCGTTTTCGTCAACAGCTTCACGATCGACTCGGCGATCGCTCTCGTAAGCGACGAAGGCTTGCGCGAATCGGACGTGATCGCGGCGCTATCCGGGCTCGTCGAAAAATCGCTGGTGGTGGTGCAGGCCGAGCGCGGCAACGCGAGGTATCGGCTGCTGGAAACCACGCGTGCTTACGCGATGCAAAAGCTCGACGACAACGGCGAACGGCGTCTCATCACGCTCGCTCATGCACGCTATTTTTCCAACCTGCTCGAACGCGATCCGTCGAGCGACGCCTCCAATGGAGCGCGTGAAGCGGACGCCGCGGGCGCCGAACGGCACGGCTGGCATCACCGCATGCGCGAGCAACTCGACGATTTGCGAGCCGCGCTGGGCTGGGCGCTATCGCCCAAAGGCGACGCCGCGCTGGGTGAAACGCTGGCGGTGAAGTTCGTGTCGCTGCTGTATGAGCTCTCGCTGGTCGACGAATGCTGCGTGTGGACGCGGCGCGCGCTCGACGCCGTGGACGCGACGTATCAGGGCTCGCGCTCGCCGCGCCATTTACGCGTGCGCATGCAACTGCTGGCCGCGCTCGGTGCGGCGCTCGTCTACGTCAATGGACCGGATCGCGAAACGCTCGGCATCTGGGCCGAAGTGCTCGCGCTCGCGATTGCGCTCGGTGATCAGACCTTCGAAGCGCGCGCGTTGTGGGGCATGTGGAACGCGAGCCAGTCGTCCGGCGAGGCGCGCAACGCGCTGGCGTTCGCGCAGCGCTTCGCTTTGCTCGCCGCCGAGACGGGCAATACCGCCAACGGGATTCTCGCTCATCGCCTGCTCGGCATTGCCTCGCACTATGCGGGCGATCAGCACCAGGCGCGCGCCTCGCTCGATCAGCTCTTGCAGCATGCCGGCCGTCTGCAACATCGGCTGCCGTTGGGGCAATCCATCGATCAGGGCGTGGTCGGCCGCGCGACGTTTGCTCGCGTGCTCGGCTTGCAGGGTGCGCGCGATCAGTCGCTCAGGGTCGCCGAGGCATGCGTTGCCGAAGCGTGCCGGCAGGAGCAGGCTATCGTCACGTGTTATGTGCTGGTCGAAGCGGAAATTCCGCTGGCGCTGCTCGCGGGCGATCGTAAGCGGGCGGCTCAGGCCATCGCGCTATTGCAGGACGTGTCGACGCGCGGCGGGCTGCGTGTGGCGCATGCGTGCTGCCGCTGTTTCGACGAATACCTGCGTTCGCTGGATGACAGCAGTGCGCAGCGTGTGCACAGCTTCCGCGCCGCGTTGGACGATCTCGACGCGCTCGGCTACGCCGCGCCACGCGCCATGCTCGTCGCGCGATACGGCCTTGCGCTCGGCCGTGCCGGACAGCTTGAAGAAGGCATCGCCGCCGTGGTGGCTGCGCTCGCGCGGGGCGACGAAACCGGCGACCAGTGGTATGCGGCCGAACTCAGACGCGTGCACGCCGAACTAATGCTGATGGAAAACGGCTTTGGCCAGTCGCCGTTCGGCGCTGCGGCGACGCAGGCGCAGGCGAGTTTGACCGCGGCGGTCGAAGAATCGTCGGTACAGGGTTGCGGCACGTTGCAACTGCGGGCCGCGACCAGCCTCGCGCGGCTTTGGCATGCGCAAGGCCGGAGGGCGGAGGCGGTGCAACTGCTGAAGTCCGCTTGCGCGAGACTGACGGAGGGCCGCGATTGGGACGACTTCAAGGCGGCTAAAACATTACTGCGTGCAGCGACTGAAGCGTGCGCGCCGGCCGGTATTTCAACAGGAATCGATACGCGGATGCACCCGCATGCGGATGCCAGTGCGGCGTCGTTCGACGACCCGCCACCGGACGAGATCAGCGAAGCCTGCTAGTCATCGAACCTCAACCGTGCAGCATGCGCTGTTGCACTACGTCATCGATCAGGTCCGGCCGGTTCAACTGATCGACCCACCATTGCAGCGCGTTGCCGCTCTCGTTGTCGCGCCACGCCAGGTAGAAGTGCGTGACGTCGCGCATGCCGATCACTTCCTTTTGCACCAGCTCGCCCTGCCTCAGCGCGTTGACGGCGAGGCATTCCGGGATCGTGCCCGCGGCGAGGCCCCTGATCTGTGCGGCGAGCTTGGCTTCGAGCGTGGGCACCGTGAGCACTTCCTGATTGACGGCGAGCGCGATCGTGCGCGGCGCGAGTTTGCGCGACGTATCGCCGATCGCGACCGCGCGATAGCGCGCGACGATGTCCATCGTGAGCGGTCCGGGTATCGACGCCAACGGATGATCCGGCGCCACCACGAACACATGTTTCAGCGAGCCGATCGGTTTCGCGATCAGATTGGGAATAGGCGGCGGATCGCCGGCCGCGCCGACGATCAGATCCGCGCGACGAGTGAGCAGCGCGTCCCATGAGCCGCCCAACACTTCTTTCGACAGATGCAGCTTCGTTTCCAGCTTCAGCTTGTAGAACTCGCTGACGTGATGCCAGAGCAGATCGAACGGAATGATCTCGTCGACGGCGATGTGCAGATCGGATTCCCAGCCGTGCTCAATTCGCTTCGCCTTGAATTCGAGCGCTTCGGCCGCTTCCAGCAGACGCCGGCCTTCCTCGACGACCACGCGTCCCGCGTGCGTCAGCGTGGCACGCCGGCCCGTGCGGTCGAACAGCTTGACGCCGAGATCGAGTTCGAGTTTCTGAACCAGATAACTGAGCGACGACGGAACTTTGTGAAGCGTTTCGGCGGCGTTCGCAAACGTGCCGGTTCGATCGATTGCATCGAGTACCTGCAGGACTTCAAAAGATAGATTCATTGAGGAAAGCCGGGGCGGTTGGGTGCGTTCAGCGAGATGGTTCAGGATACTGGAATTCGCGAGAAATGGGCCTTGTCCGGAGCGCTTCCGGCAGAGGCTGTTCCATATCCGCCGACATGAGTTTGCCCGGTGAGCCTCCGCAGGGCATTTTTAACCAAGACGGCCGCCCGCGGGACTGGGTATCCTAGGCGTATTCAGTCAATTTCCGCGAGGACATCAAGGTGCCGCATTATCTTTGCCACGAGCAGCCGGATCTGCTGGACTTTGAAACGGCCGTGATTGCCGCGCGTCCCGGCGCGGTCGTGCTGGGCCGTTCCGCCTTGCATCCGGGTGGCGGCGGCCAGGTGTCGGACGCCGCCACGCTGACGCACGCGCATGGTGCCGTGCGCATTACCGGTGTCGCGGCGGAAGGGGACGTGCTCTGGCATCTGCTCGACCAACCGCTCGAACTGGACGGCAACGTGCACGTGGCCATCGACGCGGCGCGCCGCGCCACGGTCGCGCAACTGCATACCGTCACGCATATCCTCAACGCGTTGGTGTACCAGCGTTTTGCCGGCGCGCTCGTGACCGGCGCGCAGATCAACGCCGACGGCACCGCGCGCATGGACTTCGATCTGCCCGAAGCGGACAACGACGCGCTGCGTCTGCTGGAAGAACCCGTCAACGAGGTGATCCGCGGCGCGATGGAGGTGCGCACCTATTACGTCGGCGCCGACGAAGCAAAGGCGACGCAAGGTCTGATCCGCAGCCTCTCGGTGGCGCCGCCGCCGACGCCGGACGGCACGGTGCGCATCGTCGAGATCGGCGATCTGGACCGGCAGGCATGCGGCGGCACTCACCTGACCAATACCGCGCAGTCGCGGCCCATTCGCATCGCGAAGATAGAGAACAAGGGCCGTCGCAATCGCCGGGTCAGAATCGAACTGGTTTGAAGAACAGGGGGCGCGAGCTATGGAGACATCGGATAAAAACGAGCCGGAAGTGGTCTGCTGGCGCGACGGCGCGCTCGACGGCGCATGTCTCGCGAGCGCCCGTTACGGCAATCACAAGTTCGACCGGCATCTGCATGACGAACTCGTCATCGTCATGACCGAAACCGGCGCGGGCCAATGTCACACGCGCGCGGGCAGCGAGGTTGCCGGGCCCGGCAGCGTGCTGGTCTTCGGCCCGGGGGAATACCATAGCGGCGAGGTCTGGGAGGGGCGCGAATGGATTTATCGCGCGATCTACCTGGACATGGAAGGGCTCGGCGCGCTCAGCGCAGTCTTCTCTCCCGACGCGCGCGCCGACAAACCACTGCTGATTCCACCTGGGCTGTATCAGGATCCGCACCTCGCGGGCCTGCTGGTCAAGGCGCATGCGAGCCTGGACGAACAGCGCGCGGTGTCGCTGATGGAGCGTCAGGCGAACTGGTGGGCCGCGATGGGGATGCTGGTCGGGCGCTATGGGCGCTCGGCTGAGGAGATGGGAGAACCTCGGCGCGAGGCGCGCAAGATGGAGCAGGTGCGCGAGTACGTCGCCGCCAATTACGAGCGCGATATTTCGGTCGATGAACTGGCGGAACTGGTGGGACTGAGCCGCTACTACCTCACGCGCGCTTTCTGCAAGGAATTCGGGCTGCCGCCACACGCCTACGCGACCCAGGTGAGGTTGCTGGCGGCGAAGCGGATGCTTGCCTCAGGGCAGAGCGCGGCGACGGCTGCGGCGGCCGTGGGGTTTTACGATCAAAGCCATCTCAACCGGTTGTTCAAGCGGGCTTATGGGATCACGCCCGGGGCGTATGCGGCGTTGAAACCGGGGCATTAGGCGGCGCGCGTGCGCGCTGCCACCGTTACGCCGGCAAAGGCACATCCTCGATCAACTCCGCCTTCACCGCTCGAATCCTGCGGTCCACGAAATATCCGCCAGCCTCCACGTAACGCATCTAGAGCCGCCTGCACAGCGAGCATTGGTTCGAGGAGTGTTGCAGCGTTCGGAAATTGCGCCATGAGGCTCACAGGCAGTTGTTCATCATCCGTTTCCGGTGCGGAATGACCTACGAGCGGTGGATGTGACCGTCATCGTTGCCGACAATGAAAGTACCCAGCTTCAGTATCCGAAGCTAAGCCGCGTGGCTTCACGGTTCAGCCGGCGTCCGCGTCTATGCGCTATCAGGCGATTGACGGAACATGCCGTAAATCTCATCGAGCAACCACGCGATGCCCGGATCCGCTGAAAATTGCGAGTGCGAGTGGACCTGGATTTCGATGGGCGGCAGCGCGAACGGCAACGGCAAAATGCGAAAGGCTTTGTTGCGATTGAAGCGCTGCGCGATACTCCGCGGAAAGATCACGGCGAGGTCGGTATGCTGAACGATCTCCGGCGCCACCACGAAATGCGGCAGGCGCAGCACGATATCGCGGCGCAGATTCAATTCTTCGAGCCACTGTTCGACCATCCGGTGGCCGGTCGCGTTGGTGCTGGCGTAGACGTAGCGCAGGCTCGCGAGGTCCTCCTTGGTCGGCTTCTGTTTGCGCAGCGGGTGACCGGCCCGCACCACGCAAACATGTTCGTCGACGAAGAGCGTCCTGCTCACGCAACCTGGATCGAGACCGGGCACGTAGCCGAGCGCGAGATCGATCTTGCCGCTGCGCATGGCCGAACTCACCGAATCGACAGAGACATTCGCGATCTCCAGGCGAATGCCGCGCGCGTTGCGGTCGAGCATCGACAGAAGCGGCGGCAGGAAATAGAACTCCGACATATCCGACATGGACACGCGAAACACGCGCTGCGCCGTGGCGGGATCGAATTTGGCGATTTGCTGGACCGCGTCGTTGATGATGCCGAGCGCTTGCGTCAACGGCGCGTGCAGGCGCAACGCGGCGTCGGTGGGCACCATGCCAGTGGGCGTGCGAACGAACAGCGGGTCGTCGAATAAAACGCGCAGCCGGCGCAACGCGTGGCTGACCGCCGGTTGTGTAAGTCCGAGACGCTCGCCTGCGGCGGTCAGGCTGCGCAGATCGGAGATGGCCAGGAACACGCGCAGCAGGTTCAAATCCGTAATGCCGGGGTGCGACTTGGTCATGACGTTCGGATCGCGGCGAGGGCGGGCGTTTATTTGGGTTTCAGATTACCGTAAATGCTACGCATAGGGAAATGCAGCGTCGCGCCGCTGTAGGGCGGAAAAGCGTTGAAGTCCTGCTTCATGCTGGCGCGTATCGGCGAGGCCAGCGCGTCCGCTAGCGACGCGGAATCGTCGAAGACGACTTTGTTGCGTTGCATGGCCATGGCGCGCTCGACGTCGAGACCCGAGCGGTAATCGAGCCGCGTGTAGATTTCGAGCTCGCGAATGCCGGGCAATTGCGCCATCAGCGGTGGATGATGCGCGAGGTAATGCGAGAGCCACGCGTTGAAGTCCTGCGCTTCGCCTTCGTAGCTGACGAGGTAGGTGCAGTATTCGGCGCGAGTGCCGACGTCGCCTGGATTCGGGGTGGTGAATTGCCTGACCGCCATGGCTTGCTGCACAAAGGTGAGACCCGTGCTCGCAGATTCCTTTGCGACGTCGTGAATCGCCCCCTTAGGTTGCAGCGCTTGTTCAAGCAGTTCGAGGTCGTCGAAATACCATTGCAGCACGCAGCGAGGTCGCGCGGATACGTCGGACTTCGACAAAGGATCGCAGTCGTGCGAGTCCCCGGGCAGGTGGATCACGTAACGGCGTAATCCCTCTACATTTCGCGGTGCTAGCTCGAAGCGCGGCGCACATGCAGGCGTACCGTGGCCAAGGAGAAAGAAGCAGACTTCCACGCTCACCTCGCGCCGGGCGTTGCAACCAGGCGCGCCGCCGCTTGCGGCCGTGTCAACCGATGAAACTCTCGTCCGAAATAGATGAGTCCATCGCCATCCGAGCGCAACGCGATGTGGCGAATCTGCGCGAACATGACCGAGTGCGAGCCGACCGTCTTGATGTCGACGATCTCGCCTTCGAGACTGGCAATCGCATCCGCGAGCACCGGCGCCTGCAAAGCGCCGCTGGTCCACGCATGGCGTCCGAAGCGTTCGTCCATCGAGCACGCTGTCATGCCGGCGAAATCACGGGCCACTTCCTGGCACTCGGCGGCAAGCACGTTGATGCACACGCTGCGGTTGCGATGCAGTACGTCATGCACATAGCTGGCCTGATTGATACACACCAGCATGGTGGGCGGTGCGTCCGTCACCGAGCAAACCGCGCTTGCAGTGATGCCGCAGCGGCCGCCGGGCCCGTCCGTGGTGACGATGTTGACGGCGGCCGGCAGGCACGCCATCGCATCGCGGAAACGCTTTCTGGTGTCTTCGATCGTCACGATGTTTTCCTTTTGCATGGCATGAGTCAGGGCGCGCCGCGTTAGGGAAACGGCGTGACCGGCGGCACGCCGGCGAACAGCGCGCCGGATGCGTCATACGTGCCTTCGCCGAGAAACGCATGCTGGGTCACGACGATCGAATCGCGCACGAGGCGCTGCAAACGGTTCTCGCGATAGATCGCGGCGATGCCCGCCATCTGATACGCCTGCATCACCACTTCCGCGCCGATCTGCGCGGCGTGCGTCGCGCTGAGGCGCAACAGATTGGCCTGTTCCTGCGAGACGGGATCGCCGTCGATGATCGTCCGCCAGGCGGCCTCGGCGGATTCGTAGAAGAACGCGCGGGCGCTGCGCCAGTTGGCCTCCGCTTTCGCGAGACCTGAGCGGTAATAGCCACGGTCGGCGAGACGCGGCGCGCCGGTGGTGGTTTTGGTCGAACCGGACATGTCCGTCAGCAGATCGAGCGCCGCGCGCGCGAGGCCGATGTTGACGGCGGCGTGCACCTGCGCCTGATACGCGACGGCGGGATAGCGGTAAAGCGGTTCGTCGATCAGCGCCGCGCCGCCGCGCACGAAGGTCCATTGCGTATCGACGAATTTCTCGCGCAGCCGCAAATCGTGGCTGCCCGTTCCCTGCATGCCGACCACGTTCCAGTTCTCGACGATCTCCACTTCATGCGCGGGGAACACGGCGGTGAACGGCTTGCCCGCGCCGGCATCGCCGGAATTGGCGGGCGTGCCGCCGATGCCGACGCCGATCCAGTCCGCGCCCTTGCAGCCGCTCGCGAAGCGCCACTGCCCACTGACCACGAAGCCACCCGGCGCTTTCGTCGCGGGTTGCAGCGGATAGAGGCCGCCCGAGAAAACCTGGTCGGGGCCGGCGGCGTAAATCTGCTGCTGCGTTTCGATCGGCAAAGCGGCGAGGTAGGTATTCGCCGAGCCGAACGCCGCGACCCACGCGGCGGAGCCGTCGGCGGTCGCGATGCGTTCGAGCATCCGCAGGAATTGCGCCGGCGGCAGCGCGTCGCCGCCGAAGCGCTGCGGCGTGCTCGCCCGAAAGATGCCGGCGCGCTTCATCTTCGCGATCATGTCGCGCGGCACATGCGAGAGATGATCGAACTCGTCGCGGCGGCGTTCGATCTCGCCGATCAGCGCGTCGAGCGTGAGCGGGCCGGCGTAGTCGGGATACGGATCCGCGTGATCGGTCGCGCGAGGTTCGTAGGCGTAAGTCGAAAGAGTGCTCATCGGAAGGCTTTGCATGATGACGGCTTCGAAAGAAAGTGAATGGGTGCGGAAGAAGCGGGCTTAGACGCTTTCGTACCCGGCGTGCTCTTTGGCTTTCGCCTGAAGCCGTAGCGTTTTGGGAAAGGTTTCCGGCGCGAGACAGGTCGCGAGCACCGTGATCAAACCGAGCACGACGAGATAGATCGCCACCGGCGCGGCGCTGCGGTAGTGCGCGAGCAGCGCGGTCGCCACCATCGGCGAGAGGCCGCCGCCGAGTACCGACGAAATCTCGCGGCCAATGCCGAGGCCCGAGAAGCGCAGATGAACGGGCAGCAATTCGCTGATGAAAGCGGGCTGCGCGCCTTCCAGAATGCCGAGCGTGATGCTGTTGGCGAGCATGAGCGCCGTGATGACTTTCCACAGCACGCCGGAGCCGAGCAACGTGAAATACGGATAGGCGACCAGCACCATCGCCACGGCGCCGGCGAGATAAACCGGCTTGCGGCCGACGCGATCCGTGAGACGGCCCATTAACAGGGACACGGGAATCATCAGCAGCATCGACACGGTCAGGCCGCCTAGCACCCAACTCGATTTGAGGCCGATGAACTGGCCGTACGCAATGGAGAACGCGAAGAAGATGTACGACGCCGCGCCTTCACCGAAGCGCAGGCCGAACACGGTCAGCACTTGACGCGGACATTGGCGCAGTACTTCGACGATCGGCATGCGGGCGTCGCGGCGCGTCGCCTTGACTGCGGCGAACTCCGCGCTTTCGTCGACGGAGCGGCGCATCCACAGACCCAGCGCGACCAGCACGGCGCTGCAGAGGAACGGCACGCGCCAGCCCCAGCTGTGGAAGTCGGCGGGCGAGAGCGTTTGCACGAGCAGAAACGCGGCGGTGGACAGCACGAAGCCGAACGCCGCGCCGCACGGACTCCAGGCGGCGAGCGCGCCACGCCGCGAGGCGGGCGCGCTTTCGTGAATCAGCAGGATGCTGCCGCTCCATTCGCCGCCGGCGGCGAGGCCTTGCAGAATGCGCAACAGCACCAGCAAGACGGGCGCCGCGAGGCCGATCTGTTGATAGGTCGGCAGCAGACCCATGCAGACGGTGGCCGTGCCCATGACGAGCAGCGTCAGCATCATGACCGTCTTGCGGCCGTAGCGATCGCCGATATGGCCGCACAACACGCCGCCGATAGGCCGCGCGATAAAGCCCACAGTAAAGCCACCGAATGCCGCGATCGTACCCGTCAACGGATCGCTGCCGACGGGAAAGAACAGCTTGCCGAACACGAGCGCGGCAGCGGTGCCGTAAAGGAAGAAGTCATACCATTCGAGGACCTGCCCGAGCACGGCGGTCGTCACTGCGCGACGAACCTTGCTGGTGGGCCGGGTTGCGGGCAGAGGTGTCAGAGCGGCTGTCGCGTCAGAATTCATGGCGGGTCATGGCAGGTGGAGGGTCACGATGTGGAGGGTCGCGCGTTCTTGTCATGGTGTTCGGCAGGAGCGGCGAAACGAGCCCGGCAGGCATGGTCGAACAATATGACCGCGGAAATAGGCGGTCAAATTCAGGCCAAAAATGGCCGTCATGAATCGTGTGCATGACGGTTACGGTATTTCGCGCGAGGGGTGTTACGGCGAGAGGGGGCTGCGTTCTGTTGAGAGGCGAACGCGTTGGGTCTGGCGAAGCACTGGATTTATTGCGGGCAAAATGAGAACTGCCGCCTCGGCGTAGCGCTTCTCACAACTGGGAAGCGATGGCGTTCGGCGGCAGGGTATTCAAGTGTTCAGGTGTTCAGGCTCTGGCGGGAGGGCGGCCCGTCAATCCAGCCCGCCCTGGCACATGTACTTGATCGACATGTAATCGTCGAGCCCATACTTCGACCCTTCGCGGCCATAGCCCGATTCCTTTACGCCGCCGAACGGCGCCGCTTCGCTCGACACCGCGCCTTCATTGATGCCGATCACGCCCGCTTCGAGTTGCGCGGCCACGCGGTTGATGCGCCGCACGTCCTGCGTATAGAAGTAGGCGGCGAGGCCGAACGGCGTGTCGTTGGAGAGACGGATCGCTTCGGCTTCATCGTCGAAACGGAACAGCGGCGCAACCGGGCCGAAGGTCTCTTCGCAGCAGACGAGCATGCCGTCCTTCGTGTCCGTCAGCACGGTCGGCGCGTAGTAGTTCGGTCCGAGTTCCGTCAGGCGCCTGCCGCCCACTAGCACCTTCGCACCATGTTTGACGGCGTCTTCCACGTGACGGGCGATTTTCTCGATCGCGCGTTCGTTGATCATCGGGCCGATTTGCGCCTGCGGGTCGGTTGCGGGCGCAACTTTCAGCGCGCCGACGCGTTTCGCGAGCAGATCGGCGAAACGCTCATAGACACCGTCCTGCACATACACGCGGTTCGGACACACGCAAGTCTGGCCGCCATTGCGGAACTTCGCCGCCATCAGGCCGGTAACGGCCGCGTCGAGATCGGCGTCGTCGAATACGATGAAGGGCGCGTTGCCGCCCAATTCCAGCGAGAGCTTTTTCAGCGTGCCCGCGGATTCGCGCGCGAGATGCTTGCCCACCGGCGTCGAACCGGTGAAGGTGATCTTGCGTACACGTGCGTCCGCGAGCCAGTCGGCAACGGCGGCAATGCCCTGTTCACGCGACGCCGACAGCATGTTCAGCACGCCGTCCGGCAAACCGGCTTCCTGAGCGAGCGCGGCGAGGGCGAGCGCGGTGAGCGGCGTGTCTTCGGCGGGTTTGGCGACCACGGTGCAACCCGCCGCAAGCGCGGGCGCGATCTTGCGGGCGATCATGGCCAGCGGGAAATTCCACGGCGTGATCGCCGCGACCACGCCGACCGGCTCCTTCACCGCGCTCATGCGCTTGCCGCGCTGCTGCTGCGGAATCAGATCGCCGTAGATGCGGGTCGCTTCGTCGGCGAACCAGGCCACGTACGACGCGCCATAAGCGACTTCGCCGCGGGCCTCCGCAAGCGGCTTGCCCTGTTCCATCGACATCAGCTTCGCGAGGTCGTCGGTATTGGCGACGATTAGCGCATGCCAGCGGCGCAGAATCTCGGCGCGCTCGCGCGGCAGCCTGTCGCGCCAGGCGGGGAATGCGCGGGCTGCGGCGTTGGTGGCGGCACGCGCGTCAGCGGCGCCGCTGTCGGCGACTTCGACGATCGTCTCGCCGGTGGCCGGGTTGGTGACGGCAAAGCGGGCGCCGTCGGCGGCGCCGGTCCATGCTCCGTCGATCAGGTTCTGCGAGCGAATCAGTTCATTGCGTGTCAATGCGAGAGACATTCGGTTGCTCCTTCAGGTTGCCCTTGACGTAGCGAGGCACGCGGCCGCGTACGCGCGTCGATTGATGGATCGATGCTACGCCTCTAGCGCAATCGATGAAATTGCCAATCGAGGCGCCGGTGGTGCGCATGCCGTTTTTTTGCGGCGATCACAGCATTTTCTGCTGATCACCCTGCAAATTCATTTCAGCCGCCGCGGCCCGGTCGATGCGCGCACCACCAAAGTGGGCGGCGGCGCGAGCACCATCGACGGCTGCTGGTTCGGCGTGTGGATGAGCCGGATCAGACTCTCGATCGACAACTCGGCGATCGCCGCGGTCTGAATGGCGACCGTCGTCAGGGCAGGGTGAACCTGATGAGCGAGTTGAATATCCGTAATGCCGATCACCGAAACGTCGTTCGGGACCGCGCGGCCCAGCGTGATCAGCGCCTGTGCCGCGCCGATGGCGAGCAGGTCGTTGGTCGCGAAGATCGCGCTGAGGTGCGGCTGGTTCGCCATCAGTTGCATGCAGGCGGCGTAGCCGGCGTCGATCGAGTCGCGAATCTGCAGCACCGCCGCCGCATCGGTCTCGATGCCGGCGGCGCGCATGGCGGCGCGAAAGCCGTTGGAGCGCGCATCCTGCAAGCCGCCGCAACCGTCGCCGATCAGCAGGCCGATTTCGCGGTGGCCGAGTTCGAGCAGATGCCGTGCGGCCAGTTCGCCCGCACGCGCGAAGTCCACGGCGATGCAGGGCAGCGCGGGCGGCGCTTCCGGGTGCTCCCACATGGCCAGCAGAATCGGCGCGCTGTGCGTGGCGGAGGCGCACAGGTCGTTGATCGTGATGTCCGTGTTCATGACGAGCACGCCGTCGGCCAGCGTGCCAGCGATCTGGTTCAGATACGCGCGGCCGATTTCGGCGTCATCGTCAGTATTGCAAACCATCAGGAAGTGGCCGGCTTTGCGCGCGGCGCGTTCGGCGGCCAGCACGAACTCGGGATAGAACGGGTTCGAAATATTCGACAGCATCAAGGCAAGCGTCGACGAGCGGCCCTCGGCCAATGCACGTGCGTTCAGGTTGGGCCGGTAGCCGAGATCGGCGATCGCCTTGAGCACACGCTCAGCCGTTTCCGGGCGCACCTTCTCGCGATTGCGCAGCACGTTGGAGACGGTGGCGGCGGTGACGTGAGCGCGTTTCGCGACTTCGGACAGAGTGACCATATTCTCGCTATCCCATATTCAGGGAATGTGATTCAAATGTTGCAAGCCGCTGGCGACGTTGATAACTTGCTGGAAAACACACAGGAGACACCCACCATGACTTTTTCCCTCAAGCTCGAATTTAAGCGATTAAATGCCTGCCGCGCAAGGGTTGGCCACTTATTTTCCAGAGAAATTTAAGCGGTTAAATCCACAGGAGGCAACATGGCGGCAATTCGTTTGACGAACGTGCAAAAGTCGTACGGTGACCACGCGCCGGTGATCCGGCGCGTGAATCTGGACATCGGGCAGCACGAGTTCTGTGTCTTTCTCGGCCCGTCGGGTTGCGGTAAGTCGACCCTGCTGCGAATGATCGCCGGTCTCGAAGATTTGAGCGAAGGCGAGTTGCATATCGGCGGACGTCTCGTGAACGATGTGCCTGCTGCCGCGCGCGGCGTGGCCATGGTGTTCCAGAGCTACGCGCTGTTTCCGCACATGACCGTGTTCGACAACATGGCATTCGGACTGAAGCTCGCGAAACAACCCAAGGACGTGATCGACAGCAAGGTGCGCGAAGCCGCGCGCATCCTGCAACTGGATGATTATTTGCAGCGCTATCCGAAGGCGCTTTCGGGCGGGCAGCGGCAGCGCGTCGCAATCGGCCGCGCGATTGTGCGCGAGCCTGGTGTGTTCCTGTTCGACGAGCCGCTGTCGAATCTCGACGCCGCGCTGCGTGGCCAAACGCGAGTCGAAATCGCGCGCCTGCATCAGCGCTTCGCCAACGCGAGCGTGGTCTACGTGACCCACGACCAGGTCGAAGCCATGACGCTCGCCGACCGCATCGTGCTGCTGCACGCCGGCGCGGATGCGGAGCGCTTTGGCAGCATCGCGCAGAGTGGCGCGCCGCTCGAGTTGTATCACCATCCTAAGTCGCGCTTCGTGGCGGGCTTCATCGGTTCGCCGCGCATGAATTTCATCGACGCCGTGGTCGATTCGATCGAGCCTGGTAGCGTAAGGGTCACGCTGACACAGAGCGGCGAGCGTCTGAACGCGCACGTCGACGGTCAACGCTTGCAAAGCGGCCAGCCGGTCACGCTCGGCGTGCGGCCGGAACATTTGCGCCTCGACGGCGACGGGCAATTCGTTCAATGCACGACGGTGCTCTCGGAACGCCTCGGCGAACACAGCTACATTCACGCGGATCATGCAGCGGGCACGCTGATCGCCAAGGCCGCGGGCGATACGCCGGTCGGCTCCGGCGAACGCATCGCCATCCACGTTCCGCCTTCCGCGTGCCATCTATTCGATGCGGATGGGATTACATTGCGGCGAAGCGCGTTCGAGCCCGAACGGGCCGCCGCCTGAGTTTCCGTTCATGAGCGCAGATAGCGCCCACTGATTGATCAAAGCCGAATTCCGCCACAGAGCGGGTTACATCGCCGGCAGCCGTTCGCTGCCGGCCAACAAGGTATCAAGGAGACACAAGATGATTGCTCTTCGCCTTCGCCGTCTTGCACACGTGTCGATCGCAGCCGCGCTGGTTGCCGGCTCGCTCTGCTGTGCCGCCGTCGACGCCGCCACGCTCAACGTCAATGTATCGGCGCGCGGTAATCAACGCTCGACATGGCAAGACGCGTTCGACAAGTTCAAAAAAGCCAATCCCGATGTCGATCTCAAAGTGACCTACATTACCGAAGAAGCGTACAAGGTGCAGATGAGCGGCTGGCTCGCCACCGATCCGCCTGACGTCGTCTCGTGGCACGACGGCGAGCGCATGGCGTATTACGCGCAACGCGGGTTGCTCGAAGACCTGTCGCCGGATTGGAGCAAGAACGGCTGGACGCAGCAGTATGCGTCGGTGAAAGAAGCGTCGACGTATAAGGGCAAGCAGTATGCGGCGCCGCTCGGCTACGACGCATACGGTTTCTTCTATCGCAAGGACCTGTTCGAGAAAGCCGGCATCAAGAGCGAGCCGAAGACGTGGGATGAATTCCTCGACGCCTGCAAGAAGCTGAAAGCCAGTGGCGTCGCGCCGATCGCCGTGGCCGCGCGCGATAGCTGGACGCTCGCCGCCTGGTTCGACTATCTCGATCTGCGCATCAACGGCAATGGCTTCCACCAGCAATTGATGGCCGGCGAAATTCCGTACACCGACGCGCGCGTGAAAAAGGTCTATGCCGCGTGGAAAACGCTGATCGACGATCGCTACTTCATCGACAACGCGCTCTCCTACGACCTCGATTCGATCGCGCCGTTTCTCGTGAACGGCAAGGCGTCGATGATGCTGATGGGCACGTTCTTCTCCGCGAGCATCCCGGCGAACCTCAAACCGCAAACCGGCTTCTTCCGTTTCCCGGTGATCGACGCCAACGTGCCGATGGCCGAAGACGGTCCGGTCAATGTGCTGCTGATTCCCGCGAAAGCGAAGAACAAGGCCGATGCGCGCAAACTGCTCGCCTTCATGGAACAGCCGCAGATCAACGCCGATCTCGCGAAGGGTTGGGGCCAACTGCCGTCGAACAGCCAGTCGGCGGAACCCGAAGACGCGATTTCCAAGGTCGGCTTCCAGACGCTCGCCAATACTAAAGGCGGCATCGCGCAGTTCTACGATCGCGACATGCAAAAGGAAATGGCTGACGAAGGCATGAAAGCGATGCAGCAGTTTTATAGCGATCCGTCGCAACTCGACGCTGTGCTCGTGCGCCTCGAAGCGACCCGCAAGCGCATCTACCAGAAGTAAAGAAGTCAGCCCTGGAGCGCCGGCGGCGTAGCAACGGCCGGCGCTCGTCTTCGATTCGCCTTCGCTTTTCAACGAGGCCCGATCCATGTCTCATTCCGCAGCGCGCCGCTTGCCCGCGGCTTCGCACCGTCACGTCTCGACGACGCGCCGTCATCAGCACCGCGCCGCGTTTTTCTTCCTGTTGCCGGGTTGCGCGTTGTTTTGCCTGTGTGTCGTGTATCCGATCATCAGCAGCATTTCACTCAGTTTTTATCACTGGGACGGCATGACGCCGAAAACCTTCGCGGGTTTCGATAACTACGTCGAGCTGTTCCATGCCGACACGTTTTACACGGCTCTGAAAAACAACCTCATCTGGCTCGCGCTGTTCCTGCTCGCGCCGCCGCTCGGCCTGCTGTTCGCGTTGTATCTGAACCAGCATATCCGTGGCATGCGCGTCGTGAAGTCGCTGTTCTTCGCGCCGTTCGTGCTCTCCGGCGTGGTGGTCGGTCTCGTGTTCAGCTGGTTCTACGACCCGGGCTTCGGCTTGCTGCGTTTGATCGTCGGTCACGGCATTCCGGTGCTCGGCGATCCGCACACGGTGACGTTCGGCATCGTCTTCGCCGCACTGTGGCCGCAAACGCCGTTCTGCATGGTGCTGTATCTCACAGGCCTTACCGGCATCAATCCGGAAGTGGTCGAGGCGGCGCGCATGGAAGGCGCCAAGGGCGTGAAGCTGCTGTGGCATGTAATCCTGCCGCAGTTGCGGCCGGCCACCTTCATGGCCGTGGTGCTGACGGTGATCGGCGCGCTGCGCAGCTTCGACCTGATTGCGGTGATGAGCGGCGGCGGTCCGTTCGACAGTTCCACCGTGCTCGCTTATTACATGTACGACCAGGCCATCAAGTACTACCGCGAAGGCTATTCCGCGGCGATTGCCGTCGTGCTGTTCGCCATCATGCTCGTCTACATCGTGTTCCATTTGCGCCGCATGCTGCGCGAAGAACGGTGATCTCCAGGAGTTACGCGTCATGTATCCGCTTCCCGTCGAACGCTGGAAACCGCTTAACCGAAGGCTCTATAAAGCGTCGCTGCCCGTCGCGCTGCTGATATGGCTGCTGCCGATGCTGGCCGCGCTCGTCACGTCGATTCGCTCTTCCGACGAGCTCTCGCAAGGCGACTACTGGGGTTGGCCGAAACACTTCGCGCTGATCGAAAACTATGGCGCCGCGCTGACGCAAACGCCGATGCTGCATTACTTCGCCAACAGCGTGCTGATCACGGTGCCTTCGGTGATCGGCGCGATTGTGCTGGCATCGATGGCGGGTTTTGCTTTAGCCACCTATCGGTTTCCAGGCAATACAGCCGTGTTGTTCGCGTTCGTCGCGGGCAATTTCGTGCCGATCCAGATTCTGATGATCCCGGTGCGCGACATGGCGTTGAAGGTCGGACTCTTCAACAGCGTGTGGGCGCTGGTGATTTTCCATGTGTCGTTTCAGACCGGCTTTTGCACGCTCTTTCTGCGCAATTTCATCAAGCAGTTGCCGTTCGAAATGATCGAGGCCGCGCGCGTGGAAGGCGCGAGCGAATGGACCATCTACCTGCGTATCGTGCTGCCGCTGATCCGTCCCGCGCTCGCCGCGCTCGGCATTCTGGTGTTCACCTTCGTGTGGAACGACTACTTCTGGGCACTATGCCTCACGCAAGGCGACGACGCCGCGCCCATCACCGTGGGCGTCGCGGCGCTCAAGGGCCAGTGGACGACCGCATGGAATCTGGTCGCAGCGGGCTCGGTGCTGGCCGCGCTGCCTTCCGTGCTGATGTTCTTCGCGATGCAGAAGCATTTCGTCGCCGGTCTGACTTTCGGCGCAAGCAAGGGCTGAGCGCCTGTTCGACGTCATCTAACAACGAGACTTTCTCATGCAACTTGGTGTCTGTTACTACCCGGAACAATGGCCGCGCACGATGTGGGCCGACGACGCGAAACGTATGGTCGAGCTCGGCATCACGCATGTGCGGATTGCCGAATTCGCGTGGAGCCGGATGGAACCGCGCGCCGGCGAATTCGAGTGGGAATGGCTCGATGAAGCAGTCGCCACGCTGGCGGCTGCGGGCCTGAAGCTCGTGCTCGGTACGCCGAGCGCGTCGCCGCCGAAGTGGCTGATCGACGCATATCCCGAAGTATTGCCGGTGCGCGCCGACGGTACGCGCTGGAATTTCGGGTCACGCCGTCACTACGATATATCCAGCGAAACCTATCGGCGCGAGTGCGTGCGATTCGTCACGGCGATGGCGCAGCGCTACGGACGTCATCCTTCCATCGTCGCGTGGCAGACCGATAACGAACTCGGCTGTCACGATACCGTGCCCAGCTATTCGCCTGCGGCGCTCGCGCACTTTCATCAGTGGCTGCGGCGCCGCTACGAAACCGTCGAGGCGCTCAACGATGCGTGGGGCAACGTGTTCTGGAGCATGGAGTATCCGTCGTTCGAGGCGATCGGCTTGCCGAACCTCACGCCCACCGACGCCAATCCGATTCATCTGCTCGACTTCCGCCGCTTCGTGTCGGACGAGGTGGCGAGTTTTCATCGCGAGCAGATCGATGTGTTGCGCGAGCATGCGCCCACTGCGGATTTGCTGCACAACTTCATGGGCTTTTTCACGACCTTCGATCACTACCGCTTCGCCAGGGACAATGCGCTCGATGTCGCCGCGTGGGACAGCTATCCGATCGCGCGCACCGAATCGATCGCGCTGCCCGATGAGCAGAAAGCGCGTTATGCGCGCACCGCGCATCCCGACGTTTCCGCGTTCGACCACGACCGCTATCGGGCGATCGGCGGCGGCCGTTTCTGGGTGATGGAGCAGCAAGCCGGTCCGGTCAACTGGGCGCCGTGGAATCCGGTGCCGGCGAAAGGCATGGTCCGGTTGTGGGCGTACGAGGCCTTCGCGCATGGCGCGGAACTGGTGTCGTATTTCCGCTGGCGTCAGTGTCCGTATGCGCAGGAGCAGATGCATTCGGGGCTCAATCTACCGAACAACGAACTGTCGCCAGGCGGCCTCGAGGTGCAGCAGGCGGCGCGCGAGATTGCCGCTTGTGCCGCGCTATCGGAACTCAAAGCGCCGTCGCGCGCGACTGTTGCGCTCGTATTCGACTATGAGACGCAATGGATGTTCGAGATTCAGCGTCATGGCAAGACCTTCGATTATCAGACGCTGGCGTTCGACTACTACGAGTCGTTGCGCGAACTCGGGCTCGACGTGGATATCGTGTCGAGCCGCGCGGATCTGACGGGCTATGCGTTAGTGGTCGTCCCGAGCATCGCCGTGATCGACGACGCGCTGGTGCATCAGATCGAGCGAAGTCAGGCGCAATGGGTTTTCGGCCCGCGCAGCGGCTCGAAAACCGACAGCTTCGCCATTCCGTCCACGCTGCCGCCCGGCGCCTTGCAACGCGTTCTGCCGATGCAAGTGCTCGAAGTCGAAACGCTGCGGCCCACGCTGGCGCCCGCAGTGTCCATCGACGGTACGGACGGTGTGGCGGTGCATTGGCGCGAGCACGTGCGGGCCAATGGCGGCACGCATGTCGACGCGCAATTCGACGACACATGGCCGGCGATTCTCTCGCACGGCAGGGTTCGCTATGTGGCGGGCTGGTTGTCGCATGCGTTGCATCGCACGGTATTGCGGCAGGCGGCGCACGAGGCCGGGATCGAGACGCAGCTATTGGCGGAAGGCTTGCGCATTCGGCGGCGCGGCGATTTGACCTTTGCGTTCAATTTCGGCGCGGAGCCTGTGCATGCACCGTCGCCGGCTGACGCGACGTTCGTGCTCGGCAATGCGCTGCTGAGAACGGGCGACGTTTGTGCGTGGAAGGGCGCTTGAACCTGGGACCAGGCGGCCTTCAAAAGAGCCGCCCATCAATTGACGGAGGATGACAGATGAACAGAAGAGAAATGCTCGGCTGGCTCGCGTCTACCGCGGCCGCCGCCGGTGTCGGTGCAACGCGCGGCGCGCCGGCGCTGGCTGCGGAACTGCAAGCTTCAGGTCGCAGCAGTCGCTTTGCAAAAGGCGCGGACATATCGACGCTGCTCGAACTGGAGGCAAACGGCGCGAAGTTCTATGAGCACGGCGTGCCGCACGACTGTCTGCTGCTGTTGAGAAGCCACGGCATCGATTCGATTCGTATCAAGGTCTGGAACGATCCTGGCAATCCGAACTTTTTCCCGGCCGATCAAAGTCCCGCGGCCGGTTATAACAATGCCGAACATGTGCGCGTGCTCGCGCGCCGCGCCGCCGCGCTCGGCATGCGCGTTCTGATCGACTTCCATTACAGCGACTGGTGGGCGGATCCGGGCAAGCAGTATCCGCCGCACGCGTGGGCCGGCAAGGACATCGTGCAGACCTGCGCGTTGCTGTCGGAGTACACGTCGAATGTGCTGAACATGCTCAAGCGCGACGGCGTGCATCCCGAGTGGGTGCAGGTGGGCAACGAGATCACGGGCGGCATGCTATGGCCGCTTGGCAAGTACGATCAGTGGGACAACCTGGCGCAATTGCTGAAGGCGGGGCACGATGCGGTCAAATCGGTTGATGAACGCATCAAGGTCATGCTGCATCTCGATAGCGGCGGCAACAACGCGACGAGCCGCTGGTGGTTCGACAGCGCGACCCAGCGCGGCGTCACGTTCGATGTGATCGGTCTGTCCTACTACCCGCAGTGGCAAGGCTCGCTAAGCGACCTGCAGAACAACGCGAGCGATCTCGCGACGCGCTACGACAAGGACGTGATGGTCGTCGAGACGGCGTACCCGTGGACCACCAGCGACGGCGATTCCGAACCGAACTCGATGACCAACGTGGGGACCGCGACTTACCCGCAGACGCCGGCAGGACAGGCACAGTTTCTCGGCGCGCTGACGGACGTCGTCAAGGCGATACCGGACGGCCACGGCAAAGGCGTGTTCTGGTGGGAGCCCGAATGGATTCCGACGCCGAACGTCGGATGGAAAGTCGGCGCCGGCGATCAGTGGGACAACAACACGTTGTTCGATTTCCACGGCAACGTGCTGACGTCGCTGGATGCGTTTCGGAAACGCTAGCGGCAAGAGCCAGGCGCCAACGGCGAGGGCAGGCGCTACTGCCTGGGCGTCTGCGCCTTACGATTCGCGCAATCCGACGTGAACGCCATGCTGGCCTGATCCGGCGTCATGCGCGGCACGTCCGGGCTGTAGATCTTCTCGATGATGGCGTTGACCGCCTGCCGGTCAGCCGCATCGTTGTAATACTTGGCCGCCTGCTCGAGCGCTTGCGCCCTGGTCTTTTTGTGCGCGCGCCAGGAGGCGACCTGTCCGGCGATATCGCCGATCGCAAAGCATTGATCGCTGACGGTTTGCGCAACGGCTTGAACGGCCGGCTGCGCGAGGCACGCCGCAAGCAGCGCGGATACGACTACGCGTTTCATTCCCTGAATCCTGTGGTAGATGGGCACGGGTCAACAAGCGCGTAGTTTATCGGGAAAGTCACGAACCCTTCACTGTCAGGGACAACAGCTTTATGCCGAATCCGGCCTCAGAATCGCGTGCAACCGGCCGTTCAGGCTCGGGGGAGCTAATCGACTCATGATTTGGGTCGATTAGGTACGCATTCGACTCACCCGCTCAATGCCCGAACGACTCCGCCTTCGGCGCACCCACGTTCGCCACATGCGGCCGCGCCGCCTGCTTGATCAGCAACGCCACGCACGAAATCAGACCCGCCACCGCGATCATGGCGAAGATGCCCGCGAATGAAAAGTGGCGACGCGTCAGTTCGGCCACGAGGAACGAGCCGGCAATCCCGCCGAAGCGCCCAATGCCCAGCATCCACGCCACGCCCGTGCCGCGGCCTTCGGTCGGGTAGAACGCGGCGGCGAGCGCGGGCATCGACGATTGCGCGGTATTCATCAGCACGCCCGCGACGAACACGATGAACACCAGCGCGCCCACATTGCCCACTGCCTGACCGATGAAGTACACGCTCACGGCCGTCAACGCATAACAGGCCGCGATGATCCGGTTCGCGTTGAAGCGGTCCATCAGCACGCCGCACAGCACGGCGCCCACGCCGCCAAGCGGGAACAGCGCGGAAATCAGTGTCGCGCGTTGCGGCGTGAGTCCGGCGTCCTTCAGCAGGATCGGCATCCAGTTGATCGACGCGTAGAAGATCACGAGACCCATGAAATAGGTGATCCACAGCATCACCGAACCGATGATGTACGAGCGCGACAGCACTACCGCCGCACCCTTGCCGCCGGTTTGCGGCGCCGTTTCGGTCATGATGAAGCTGCCCGCTTGCGCGGCTTCGCTCGAAATGCGCGCGAGCGCCGCGCGAATCCGTTCGACCGGCTTGTTATTGGCCACCATGTAGCGCACCGATTCCGGCATCTTGATCGCCAGCACGATCAGAAGCAGAAGCGGCGTGATGCCGCCGAGCAGCAGCACGCTGCGCCAGCCGAAATGCGGAATCATCCACGCAGCGAGGAACCCGCCGAACGCGGCGCCGAGCGGAAAGCCGCAGAACATTAGGTTGATCACCGTCGCGCGGCGGCGGTCCGGGCAGTATTCGCCCATCATCGTCACGGCGTTCGGCATGGCCGCGCCGAGACCGACGCCGGTGATGAAGCGCAGTGTCGTCAGTTGTTCGATGCTGGTCGAGAAGGCGGAGCCGAGGCACGCCACGCCGAACAGCAGCACCGAGCCGAGCAGCAAGGAACGTCGCCCGAGCCGGTCGGACAGCGGTCCCGAGCCGAGCGCGCCGCAGGCGAGGCCGAACAGCGCCGCGCTCAGCACGGGCGCGAGCGCCGGTCTGGTGATGCCCCATTCAGCGATCAACGAAGGCGCAATGAAGCCAATCGCGGCCGTGTCGAAACCGTCCAGCAGGACGATGATGAAACACATGGAGAACACGAGCCATTGGAACGGCGAAAAGGGATGTTCGTTGATAAATGCTTGAACGTTCACAGCCGTGCTGCGGTTCATGATGGTCTCCTCACTGCCGGATAAGCAAAGGCTCGCGGGAACGAGCCTTTTCTTTTTATACGATCGGACGCCGTTTTAGAAGCCGTGCGACGCCCATGCCGCGGCGAACCAGTTACGCCGCAGGGACGGCAAGTAATAGTTGCAACGCGTAAATGTTCATAATAAGAACGTAGATTCTATCTGCGAACGAAGCTGAATTGTAAGTAGGACGACAACATCGGAGCAACGCGGGATTACCCGACGCTGTCGCGGACGTGCATGGGAAGGCGGGGAGCGCTGGGAGGCGGCGCGACTGACCCGAATGGTCGAGGCGCGCGCAGGGAGGGGGCAAGAGAGGGGGCGGAGCGCCGGCCTTATCGGTTTCGCGCGGTGCAGGCCGCCGCTCGGTGCAACTTATGACGCGGCGTTCAGAAGATGACGTAGACCTTGCGCATCGTCTCCTCGACTTCCCAGAGCCCTTCTGTATTAGCTTCGAAAAAGAGCGTATCGCCGCTCTGAAAGTGAATGGTCTCTTCGTTATCGGGCGTGAAGCGTCCGCGTCCCGCAATGAAGTGCATCACCTCGGCCTGCTTGATCGAGCGGCGGTAGGTGCCGGCGGTGCATTCGAAGATGCCGGTATCGACGGCTTCGCTGCCCTTGATAACGCGTTGCACGCCCGACACCTGAATTGGCGCCGTGCCGGGCAATCCCACCTTGCCCCAGTCTTCGAGATTCTGCAGATTCACGCTTTGCTTGAGCTGCTGTACCTTCATCTTCACGTTACCTTTTGAGTGTGCACGGGCCGCTTTATTGGCCGCTGGCTTGGGTGTTCGTCACGGTCTGCTCGATCTTGCCTAACCGGACGACGGTCACGCCGGGCCGCAGTTGCCGCAGCGAAGGCATGACGAGCATGCAGTTGTCGTAGGGCGTGGTGACCGGCTCGCCGTTGGACCAGCCGATCACGGCGCCGGCCTCGGCGAAGATCTCGAGACCCGTGTACGGCGCCGCAAAACGAAAATCCATGCTGGTGGCCACCACCGGCTGCGTCACGCGGACGATGTGCTGTACCGGCGGCAGCGGAGCAAGCCAACCTTCCGGCAGGTCCGCTTCGTCGATCACGCCGGCGAGCAGCAGGAAGCGCGCGGTGGTGTCGCGCGCGACCGCAACCGCGCTCTGTTCCCAATGCTGCCCGCATTCGATCAGCAGCGCGTTCTTCGAACTGGCCGCATCGCCGAAACCTTCGTAGTCGCGCATGCGGCGGCCTTCCGGATGGCCTTCGTCGCAGATCACGGTGGCCGGCGTGCCGAGCCGCACGGCGAGATCGATGCCTTTTTGCAGCGGTCCCGCCACGATCAGCGGCTTGCTCTTCTCGTGCATGGAATGCAGATCGAGCAGGGCGTCGACAGCGTCGATCACCGGCCGCATCGCGCGCGCGCGTTCCAGTTCACTGGACGTGCGTGAGGTGTCGTCGAGCATCGCGGCGGTCCACACGCGGTTGAAGTCCTGATCGACGAAGCGGGCCGCATCCGGCTGCGCGGGATCGAAACTCCGATAAGCGTCGACGTTGGCGAACGCCAGCGTGAGACGCCCGCGCCGCGGCCGCAACTCACGGCGCAGCAATTCGTCGACGACGATCGCGCCGCACACTTCATTACCGTGCGTCAGCGCGTTGATCATTACGTGCGGACCCGGCGCGCCCGAATCGAACGTATGCACGTAAGCGATGCCGGACGCCGATTGTTCGTGCGCCGAGATATCGGGGAATTCGACTTCGATGGGGTAGGCTTCCATGCTCATGCGAGTTGTCCTGGCAGAAAGTGAACGAAAGACTCAGGCGAGTTTTGCCGCAATCGCCTGGCCGACTTCGGTGGTGTTCGCCTTGCCGCCGAGGTCGCCGGTATGCGGGCCTTCCACCAGCGTTGCTTCAATGGCGGCGAGGATCGCGTCGTGCGCCTCGCGCTCCTTGCCCTCGTGATTGCCGAGGAAATCGAGCATCATCGCGGCCGACCAGATCATCGCGATCGGATTGGCAATGTTCTTGCCGGCGATGTCCGGCGCCGAGCCGTGCACCGGTTCGAACAGTGAAGGAAACTTGCGGTCCGGATTCAGATTGCCCGACGGCGCGAGACCGATCGTGCCGGTGCAGGCGGGGCCGAGGTCCGACAGGATGTCGCCGAACAGATTGGTGGCCACCACCACGTCGAAGCGATCCGGGTTCAGCACGAAGCGCGCGCACAGAATGTCGATGTGCTGCTTGTCCCACGTCACGTCCGGATACTGCTCCGCGATGCCGGCCGCAACCTTGTCCCACCACGGCATGCTGATCGCGATGCCGTTGCTCTTGGTGGCAACGGTGATCTTCTTGCGCTCGCGCCGCTGCGCGAGGTCGAATGCGAACTTCAGCACGCGCTCGCTGCCGTGCCGCGTGAAGACGGATTCCTGCAGCACGAATTCGCGCTCCGTGCCTTCGAACATCACGCCGCCCACCGACGAGTACTCGCCCTCGGTGTTTTCACGCACGATCCAGAAGTCGATGTCGCCCGCGCTGCGGCCGGCGAGCGGCGAAGGCACGCCGGCGAAGAGGCGCGCCGGGCGCAGATTGATGTACTGGTCGAATTCGCGGCGGAACTTGAGCAGCGACCCCCACAGGGAGATATGGTCGGGCACGGTGTCGGGCCAGCCGACCGCGCCGAACAGGATCGCGTCGGCCGATTGCAGTTGCGCTTTCCAGTCGTCCGGCATCATCTTGCCGTGCTTCGCGTAGTACTCGCAGCTCGCCCATTCAATGTGCTGATACTCCAGCTCGATGCCGAAGCGCGTTTTCACCGCCTCCAGCACGCGGATGGCTTCCGGCATGACTTCAACGCCGATGCCGTCGCCGGGAATGACTGCGATCCGATATTTCTTCGACATGTTGTGCTCCTCCGCTTGGGTTCTGTTGGGGCTTCTGGACGATTCGATAACGGCTATTTTATTCCCGCTGTTTGAGACTAAAATAGTCGCTTTAGTTAAGCCACTGTGCACGATTCGTGTACAAACTCAGGTGCGAGCAATCGACCCATGAACGCCGTCCCCTCACCCGATCTCGGCGATTTGCGCGTGTTCTGCGAAGTAGCGCGCAAGTCCAGTTTCAGCGCGGCGGCGGAAGCCTTGTCGGTGTCCGCGGCGTATGTCAGCAAACGCATCAACGTGCTCGAGACTACGCTCGGTACGCGTTTATTGCACCGTTCCACGCGCCGCGTCGCGATCACGGAAGCCGGTGAGCGCGTCTACACGTGGGCCGAAAAGATTCTCGACGATGTCGATCAGCTCGTGGAAGACGTCTCCACCACGCGCCGCATTCCCGGCGGCAAGCTGCGTATTTCCAGCAGCTTCGGCTTTGGCCGGCGCTTCGTCGCGCCCGCGCTCGCGCGCTTTTCCGAGCGCTATCCGCAACTGAGCGTGCGGCTTGATCTGTTCGACCGCCTCGTCGATGTCGGCGGCGAGGGCTTCGACCTGGACGTGCGGATCGGCGACGAGATCGCTCCGCATCTGATCGCGCGGCGGCTCGCGTCGAATCATCGCGTGTTGTGCGCGTCGCCCGATTACATCGCGCGGCATGGCGCGCCGCGCCAGCTTGCCGAGCTGTCCTCGCATGCGTGTCTCGCGATCAAGGAACGCGACCATCCGTTTGGTCTGTGGCGTTTGACGGTGCGCGGCGAGCCCGTGTCGATCAAGGTCACCGGACCGTTGTCGACCAATCACGGGGAAGTGGCGGTAGAGTGGGCGCTGGCCGGACGCGGCATCGTGCTGCGTTCCATGTGGGACGTGCGGCCGCTGCTCGAAAGCGGTCAGTTGCGGCAGGTGTTGCCCGAGGTCACGCAACCGGCGAACCTGTGGGCGGTGTATCCGGCGCGCCTCGCACAGTCGGCGAAGGTGCGCGTCTGCGTGGACTTTCTGAGCGAGGAATTCGCGCAAGGCAATGCGCCGGGCGACGATGCGGCCGGCGCGAACATGGCCGGCGTTGCCGAACGTTGAATACTGCACGCTGAACGACGGCAAGATCCGGCCGGTCACAACAAAGCAATGCCTAGTGATGATTCTGCGAGAAAAGCGTTTCGAGCGGGTAATGGCTCTTCACGAACGGCGACTTGATGATCACGTAGCTGAAGTACTTCTCGATGCCGATATCGCGTTCCAGTAGCCCTTCCACGATGCTCTGGTAGTGGCTCACGCTGCGCGTGACGAACTTCAGCAGATAGTCGTAACCGCCGCTTGCCAGATGGCACTCGACAATCTCGTCGACGTCGCGAATCGCATTCACGAACTTGATGAAGTCTTCCCGCCGATGATCGGCGAGCGTGACTTCGGTGAACACGATCTGCACGTCGCCGAGCTTTTCGAGCTGGATCTGCGCACCGTAGCCGATGATGTAGCCGGCTTTCTCCAGACGCTTGACGCGGATCAGGCAAGGACTGGGCGACAGCCCGACCGCGTCGGCAAGCTCGACGTTGGTTATGCGGCCTTTCTTCTGCAACTGGGAAAGTATGCGCAGGTCAATCCGGTCTAGCTTGCAGTCGCTGCTCATCGTAACGTTGTCGCTCCGGCGATCGTGGTGGGGGCTGGGATGGCCCTCTACTCTAGCATGCAGTGGCATGAGTTTTGACCTTCAACGCGGCGCGCACATCGGCTTGTGCGAGAACGTCGTCGAGGGTCTTTTCGAGCCGTTCGAACATCAGATCGAACTCGGCCTCGGTGTACGAAAGCGCCGGTGCGAAGCCGAGGATGTTGTCGCCGAACGCACGGAAAATCAGGCGGTTTTCATACGCGGCGGCGGCGATCCGGTCGGACAGTTTCAACGCCGGGTCGAAGCCCGCCTTGCTGTCTTTGTCGGCGACGAGTTCGAGCGCGCCCAGCAGGCCGCGATGCCGCGAGTCGCCCACCAGCGGATGCGCGAGCAGTGCATCGAGGCCGCGCGCGAAACGCGGCGCACGCGCCACACCGTTCGCGAGCAGGCCGCCTTCGTGATAGAGGCGCAGCACTTCGAGGCCAATCGCCGCGCTCACCGGATGCGCCGAATACGTATGGCCATGGCCGACCACGGCTTCGGCGTCGCCGTCCGCGATGCCCTGATAGATTTCGTCCGACATCAGCACGGCGCCCATCGGCGCATAGCCCGCCGTCAGGCCTTTGGCGACCGTCATCAGATCCGGTTCGACGTTTTCACCCTGGCAGGCAAACAGCGGACCCGTGCGGCCGAAACCGGTGATGACTTCATCGGCGACGAACAGAATGCCCAGCTTGCGGCAACTTTCACGCATGGCCTTGAGCCAGCCGACCGGCGGTACGATCACACCGCCCGAGCCCTGGATCGGTTCGCAGAAGAACGCGGCGACGTTGTCGGCGCCGAGCTCGGCCACCTTTGCTTCGAGCGCTGCGACCGAGGCGGCGGTCAGCGCGGCGTCGTCGGCGAAATCGCTGCGGTAGGCGTACGGCGACGGCAGATGATGCTGGTTCGGCAGCGGCAGATCGAAGTTGCGATGGAACGCGGGCAGAGCGGTAAGACCGGCACCGGTCGTCGACGAGCCGTGATAGCCGCGTTGCAGCGCAATGATGTGCTTCTTCGACGGCCGCCCCGTGGCGTTGAAGTAATGCGTGATGAAACGCAGCGCCGAATCGACCGCGTCGGACCCGCCGAGTGTGAAGTACACATGTTGCAGCGAAGCGGGCGACACTTCGACCAGCTTCTGCGCGAGTTCGATAGCCGGTTCCGAGCCGAAATGGAAATAGCCGGTCGCGTAGGGCAGTTTCTGCATCTGCGCGGCAGCGGCGTCGACAATGCTCTGCTGGCCGTAGCCCACGTTCACGCACCAGAGTCCGGAAAACGCGTCGAGCAATTCGTTGCCGGCCGCGTCGCGCAGAAACGCGCCGTTGGCGGATTCGAGGACGGTGACGCCGCGTGCTTCGTGCGCGCGGTAGTTGATGACCGGGTGAATCAGATGCTTGCGGTCGGCTTCGATGAGCGATTGAATCGGCATGATGGGTATCTCGTCGCGGAAGGGGCTGTTGACCGTTCCATACTACTGATCAGCGGCGATCGCCCGCTTACCTAAACAATTGCCTGAAAAGCTCGCACGACGCGTTTTGATGCGCTGTCTTGGCATTTTCTGCTGCGGACGCTGAAAAGCACCACCGCGCGGGCGTTTCATGCGGTACTGCCCTCAATAGCCTTGTGCGCGGTCGATCTGACCGACCATCGGCACGCCTTCACGATGCCGGCGCAGATTCTCCAGCACGACTTCAACGGCGGTTTCGGGCCGCGTCGCGCTGGCGATATGCGGCGTGATGCGCACGCGTGGATGTGTCCACAACGCATGACCAGCGGGCAATGGCTCGGGATCGGTCACGTCGAGAATGGCGCTGTGCAACTGGCCGCTCTCGAGCGCCGCCAGCAGATCCTGCTGATTCAGATGCGGACCGCGACCGGGTTGAATCAGCGACGCGCCGCGCGGCAGCTTCGCGAACAACGCCGCGTCGAGCAGCCCGCGCGTGGCGGGCGTGAGCGGCAGCAGGCAGATCAGGATATCGGTGCGCGCGAGAAACGCATCCAGCGCGTCTTCGCCCGCATAACAGGTCACGCCTTCTATCTCGCGGCCCGAACGGCTCCATCCCGCACAGTCGAAGCCGAACAACCGCAGCCGCTCCAGCACGGCCGTGCCCAACACACCTAGCCCGAGCACGCCCACGCGGCGTTGACTCGCCGGTTTGAGCGGCAACTCGCGCCAGACTTGCTGCTGTTGCTGAAGGCCGTAGTCGAACAGATCGCGATGAATCGTCAGCACGGCCTGCGTGACGTACTCGACCATGCCTTCGACGATTCCCGGCTCGATCATGCGCACCACGGGCACATGCTCCGGCACGCCCGACAGATCGAACTGATCGATTCCCGCGCCGACCGAGAACACGACCTCCAGATTAGGGAAGGTGCGCGTGGGATCTTCGGGCGGCTGCCAGGCGGCGAGATAACGGATCGCGGCCGGGTCGCCGAGATCGGGCCAGATATGGAACGGCAGCTCAGGCGCTTTCTGCGCGAAGAGTTTCGCCCACTGCGCGCCGCGCGCCGGATCGGCTTTATAGAGGAAGGCCATGTCGGTCAGAAGATTGCCTGGTTGATGATGCCGTATTGCAGGTAATGCGAGTCCTGGCCGGCGCTCGCGGGCTCGCCCGGCGTGGCGTTGCGGACCATTCTGACGACCGTGTCCACGCGCGGCAAACCCAACTCTTCCAGCCACTCCGTGAGACCGCTATCGCTGGGCGTATCGACGCGGACGAACACGCCCTCGTTCAGCGCGAGCCAGTGGCTGATGAGCGCCTTGGCACGGCTCGAGTCCTCCGAGGCGGCCGCGACCACCGGACCGATCGCAAAGCCGCGGCCGAAGCGGCGGAACAGCGCGAAGCCGATCAGTTCGCCATCGCGGTCGAGCGCGATGCCATCGGCGGTGTCAAGCAGCGCGGGCAAGACTTCGCCGCGATCCAGACCGCTGGCCCGCGACGCCAGTTCGACCAGGCGCGCCGTATCGCTCGAACCGAGCGGGCGCAAGCGCTCGCCCGGCGGCAGCGATACGAGCGGCGGCTGAAACGCCGCGCCCTGATGCTGGTCGAGCGTGCCCGCGGCACGAAAGCCGAGCTTTTCATAAAGCGGCTGGCCGGCGGTGGTGGCGTGCAGGAACGTAACCCGGCCGCCCAGTTCTTCCAGCACCAGTTCCATCAGCTTTCTGCCGATGCCGCGCCCCTGGCTTTGCGGCGACACGATCACCATGCCGAGCGAGGCGCGCTGCGCGCCGTATTTCCAGCATAGGGCCGTGCCGATCACGCCGCTCGCGTCTTCCGCGACGAAACCCACGCCCAGCTGGAGGACGAATCTCCAGTCGTCCGCGCGATGCGGCCATTTGAGTTCGACCGTCAACGCGTGCGCGGCGGGAATGTCGTCGAGGGTGAAGCGTCTATAGGTAATCGAATCGGACACGCCGTACTCCCTGATTGACTGAAGGCTTACGCCGTCACTGTGTCATCCGGTGCGCGGTGTGACTAGGACGATCTTTTTATCGAGGCCCACGGACAGGGCCGCATCGAAATTCAATGCAAAACGCCAGGTCTGGGTGCGCATTACAGGTAACTTCTGCTGCGAGGCGAATTTTGTCGACGACATATGTCAGGCCCGCGGCTCTACGATTTTGTCATGGCGCAAGCATTCACGAAACGCACCGCGCGGACCACCGGCCAGTCACCCAGGAAACCTTGCTCATGGACAGCTTCAATCCGGACGACGTCGAGCAAAGTCTTGCCGAACCGCTGGCCGAGCGCATCGGCAAGACCTTCGCCGGGTTGAAGCCGGGCGCGACGCTGCGCTTCGGCGGCGGCAAGAATCTCGGCCGCCACGCTTACGAGGCCAGCCTGCGGTTCGAAAGCGTGCTGATCGAGCGGCGCGTCTGAACGCGCGATGCACGCCTCGCGCGCCGGCCGCAAATCCAGGCGGGATAAGGCTTTCAGCCCGAACACCGCATTCTGTGCTGTCAGCGGCGTTAAAACGCAATGTTTGTGTCACCAGCAGCGCACTAATCAGGAACATCTATGTTTTTGCGCTGATTAAATCTTTAACAGGAATTGAGGTTTAGTCGACCGGCTTGCGCGCTTTGACGCGTTGCTCCGGTCTCACGCAAAGCGGTTTCCGCCAATGAACTCCGACAGCGGGTTCACCATCACGATAGGACTGCACCATGATCGAATTCGAACCGAAATACATCACCTTCGACTGCTACGGCACGCTGACGAAATTCCACATGGCCGACATGACGCGCGAACAGTACGGCCACTTGCTGAGCGGTGAAGACCTCGAAAAGCTCGTCGCGTTTTACGCGGGCTATCGTCGCGATGAAGTGCTCGGTGCATGGAAACCGTATCGCGACGTAGTAGTGAATGCGCTGCGCCGCGCGTGCAAGCGCGTGAACGTCGAATTCAACGAAGCGGGCGCGCAGAGCATCTATGAAGCCGTGCCGACCTGGGGCCCGCATCCGGACGTGCCGGAAGGCGTCGCTCGTCTGGCGAAGAAGTACAAGCTGGTGATTCTCTCGAACGCTTCGAACGACCAGATCCAGAGCAACGTCGACAAGCTCGGCGCGCCGTTCCACAAGGTGTTTACCGCCCAGCAGGCGCAGTCGTACAAGCCGCGCATGCAAGGCTTCGAATACATGTTCGACCAGCTCAACTGCAATCCGGAAGACGTGTTGCACGTATCGTCGAGCCTGCGCTACGACCTGATGACCGCGCACGACATGGGCATCAAGCACAAGGTCTTCGTCAGCCGCGGCCACGAACCGTCCACGCCGTATTACCAGTACTACGAGGTCCAGGACATTCCGCATCTGGCTTCGGAACTCGGCCTGTAAGCGCCGGTTTTTCACGCTCATTGCCCATCTCAAGGACAGACCGGATGAAGCTCGATTCCTACTGGCTCGACACCGCACCGCCCCTGCTTTCGGCGTGCGAGGGTCCGGTCGACGGCCAGACCGACGTGGTGGTGATCGGCGGCGGCTTCACCGGGCTGTCGGCGGCGCAGGCGCTGGGCAAGCGCGGCGCCGCGGTGACCGTGCTCGACGCCGGCCGCATCGGCGGCGGCGCGTCCGGGCGCAACGGCGGGCAGGTCAATACCGGTGTCGCGCAGGACTTCGTCGCGCTGGTCGCGCAACTCGGTGTGGAGCGCGCGAGCGCCTGCTACCGCGCGTTTTCAGATGCGGTCGATACGGTCGAGCGGCTGATCCGCGAGGAAAACATCGACTGCAACTACATCGCGACCGGCAAGCTGAAACTGGCCTCGAAGCCGCATCACCTCGCGCATCTGGAGAAGACCGCGGAAGCGATTCGCCGTGAAGTCGATACGGATATCGAACTAATCGACCGCAGCCGTATTCGCAGCGAAATCCAGTCCGACAGTTTTCACGGCGGGCTGCTGCAACGCCACGGCGGCCAGATGCACATGGGCAAGTTCGCGGTCGGTCTCGCCGAGGCGGCGGTGCGGCGCGGCGCGAAGCTGTACGAGAACGCGGCGGTCACCGCCATCGTGAAAGACGGCAGTGGCTTTCGGATCACCACGGCGCGCGGCGAAGTGCGCGCAAGGCAGGTGCTGATCGCGACAGGTCCGTCGCGGCACGGTCCGTTCGGCTGGTATCGGCGGCGCCTCGCGCCGATCGGTTCGTTCATCGTCGTGACCGAACCCTTGTCGCCCGAGTTGCTGGCGCAAGTGTTTCCCAACCGGCGCGCGTACACGACCACGCGTTTGATGCACAACTACTTCCGCGTGACGCCGGACTCGCGTTTGCTGTTCGGTGGCCGCGCGCGCTTCACGGCGTCCGAACGCCCGTCCGATGCAAAGAGCGGACGCATCCTGCAGGAAGGCCTCGCCGCGATGTTCCCGATGCTCGCGAGCGCGCGCATCGACTATTGCTGGGGCGGTCTGGTGGACATGAGCGCCGACCGTCTGCCGCACGCCGGGCAGCACGACGGCATCTATTTCTCGATGGGCTATAGCGGCCACGGCACGCAGATGTCGACGCACATGGGCCAGGTGATGGCCGACGTGATGGACGGCCACGAGGACCAGAACCCGTGGCGCGAGTCGGAGTGGCCCGCGATTCCCGGGCATACCGGCAAGCCCTGGTTTCTGCCGCTGGTGGGCACGTATTACCGTATCAAAGACATTTTCTACTGATGGTCTCGTTGTTGGATTGACACTTACACCCGGCAGTTAAAAAAACGCAGCCACGCCTGCTCAACCCCATAGCTCTACCTCGCGGAGAAGTTCGATGAATAAGGAAAACTCGCAACATGGCGCTCTTGGTCTCGGCACCGAGTTGGAGCGGTTGACCGCCAAAGGTGCATCGCGGCGCGGCGTGCTGCGCGCGGTGGCTGCAGCCGGGATGATGTCGGTGACAGGCGCCGGCCTTCTGACCGCGAGCGGTGAGGCCCTGGCGCAAGCCACGCCCAAGCAGGGCGGCAAGATCCGCGTGGCAACGCAGTCCGCCTCCGCGGCCGATACGCTCGACCCCGCGAAGGGCGCGCTCGGCACAGACTACGTGCGCGGCTTCATGTTCTACAACTGCCTGACCGAACTCGACTCGCATCTCGGCGCGAAGATGTCGCTGGCGACCTCGCTCGATACGAAAGACGCCACCGTCTGGGTCGTCAAACTGCGCAATGGCGTGCAGTTCCACGACGGCAAGGCGCTCGCGCCGGCCGACGTGGTCTATTCGATCATGCGCCACAAGGATCCGGCCACCGCTTCGAAAGCGAAGACGCTGGCCGATCAGATCAAGGAAGTGAAGGCCACGGGCCCGAACGAAGTGACCATCACGCTGGAAGGTCCGAACGCCGATCTGCCGGTGATCCTTGCCACCTCGCATTTCCAGATCATCAAGGACGGCACCAAGGATTTCAAAACGGCGATCGGCACTGGCCCGTTCAAGGTCAAGGAATTTTCGCCGGGCGTGCGCACGGTCGGCGTGAAGAACGAGAAGTACTGGAAGCCGGGCATGCCGCACCTCGATGAAATCGAGCTGATCGGCATTGGCGACGAGTCGGCTCGCGTGAACGCGCTGCTCTCGGGCGACGTGCAACTGATCAACTCGGTGAGCCCGCGTTCGACCGCCCAGATCAAGGGCGCCGGCGGTTACTCCGTGCTGGAGACGAAAACGGGCCTGTACACCGACCTGGTGGTCCGCGACGAAGGCGGCATTACCGGCAACGACGATTTTCGGCGAGGCATGATGTACCTGCAGGACCGCGAGCAGATGCGCCGCGCGATCTTCCAGGGTTACGGCACGATCGGCAACGATCAGCCGATCGATCCGACCAACAAGTACTACCTGGCCGGCTTGCCGCAGCGCGCCTTCGACCCGGACAAGGCGAAGTTCCATTTCCAGAAGGCCAAGGTGGGCAGCGCGCCGATCCAGATTTTCGCGTCGCCGGCGGCCGAAGGCTCGGTTGAAATGGCGATGTTCCTTCAGCAGGTCGCGCCGCAAGCGGGTCTGAATCTGCAGGTGTCGCGCGTGCCGGCCGACGGCTACTGGTCGAACCACTGGATGAAGCATCCGTTGGGTTTCGGCAATGTCAACGCGCGGCCGAGCGCCGACGTGATCTTCACGCAGTTCTACAAGTCGGATGCACCGTGGAACGAAGCGAACTGGAAGAGCCCGAAGTTCGACCAGTTGCTGGTCCAGGCGCGTGGCGAACCGGACGACGTCAAGCGCAAGAAGATCTACGGCGACATGCAGGTGCTGGTGCATGAAACGGGCGGCACCGGCATTCCGCTGTTCCAGAGTTCGCTCGACGCGTACACGAACAAGCTCAAGGGTCTCGGTTCGATTCCGCTCGCCGGATTGATGGGCTTCATGTTCGCGGAAAACGTCTGGCTCGAAACCTGAGCCCGACTCAGGGCACGCCCTGCAACACGCGCGCCGCCTCATCGGCGGTGCGCGGCTTCAACTGCAATGGAGGCGATTCTCGATGAAAGCACATGCGCAACGTCTCATCGCCGCGCGCCTCGGCCTCGCGCTGCTCACGCTGCTGCTGGTGTCCGCCGTCGTGTTCGCGATCACCGGGCTGCTGCCCGGCGACGCGGCCCAGCAGGCGCTCGGCCAGGCGGCAACCCCCGAAGCCGTCGCCGCTCTGCGGCATCAGTTCGGCCTCGACCAGCCCGCGCTGCAACGCTACTTCGTGTGGCTCCTTCACGTGGTGAGCGGCAACTTCGGCACGTCGTTGTCGAACAATCTGCCCGTCAGTCAACTGATCGCGACGCGCCTGCCGAACTCGCTGGTGCTCGCCGGACTGACGGCGGTGGTGTCCGTGCCGGTGGCGCTGTTGATCGGCATTTCGTCGGCGATGTTCCGCGGCTCGCTGCTCGACCGCACGCTGAATGTGTTGACGCTCTCCACGGTCGCCGTGCCGGAATTCCTGATCGCGACGATCGCCGTGCTGATCTTCGCCGTCAAGCTGCGCTGGCTGCCGGCGCTGTCGTATCTGTCGGAAGTGCATTCGTTCGGCGCGCTGCTGCGCATCTACGCGATGCCGGTAATGACGCTGTGCTGCGTGCTCGTCGCGCAGATGGCGCGCATGACGCGCGCCGCGGTGCTCGACCAGCTCAATTCGTCGTATGTGGAAATGGCCCTGCTCAAGGGCGCCTCGCCGGTGCGCGTGGTCTGGCGGCATGTGTTGCCGAACACCGTCGGGCCGATTGCCAACGCCGTGGCGCTGAGTCTGTCGTATCTGTTCGGCGGCGTGGTGATCGTCGAATCGATCTTCAACTATCCGGGTCTTGCGAGCCTGATGGTCGACGCGGTCACCAACCGCGACATGCCGCTCGTGCAAGGTTGCGTCATGGTGTTCTGCGCGGCGTATCTCGCGCTCGTGCTGATCGCCGACCTGTGTCAAATCGTATCCAACCCGAGGCTGCGTCGATGATGAGCCAACCTACCAATCCCCACCATGTTCCTCACGCCGGCACCGAGCTGTACGACGTGCGCCGCGACGAAGTGGTCGTCGAGCCCGCGCCTGTCGAAGTCGCGCCGTTGAAACACGGCGTGTTCAAACGCCTCGTGCACCGCTTCTCGGTGCTCGGCCTGATCGGTCTCTTGATGGTCGCGTTCTGGCTGCTGGTCGCGTTCATCGGACCGCTGGTCGCGCCGTACAAAGGTGGTGCGTTGACCTCGACGGAAATTTTCGGCCGTTATAGCGCGGCGTACCCGCTTGGCACCGACTATCTCGGCCGCGACATGCTGAGCCGGATTCTCTACGGCGCGCGCTATACCGTCGGCCTCGCGCTCGCGGCTGCCGTGCTCGCCAGCGTGATCGGCACGTTCTTTGGCCTGCTCGCGGCGGTCTCGGGCCGCGTGGTCGATGAAGTTCTGAGCCGCCTGTTCGACGCGCTGATTTCGATTCCGAGCAAGGTGCTCGCGCTCGTGGTGATCGCCGCGTTCGGATCGTCCATTCCGATGCTGACGACGGTCGCTGCGGCCGCCTACATTCCCGGCGCGTTCCGCATTTCGCGCTCGCTCGCGGTGAACGTGATGAGCCTCGAATACGTGCAGGTGGCCCGCGCGCGCGGCGAAGGCATCTTCTATATCGCGCGGGTCGAGGTGCTGCCCAACATGATTCATCCGATGCTCGCCGATTTCGGCCTGCGTTTCGTGTTCATCGTGCTGCTGCTGAGCGGGTTGAGCTTTCTCGGCCTCGGCGTGCAACCGCCGAACGCCGATTGGGGTTCGCTCGTGCGCGAGAACATCGGCGGCTTGTCGGAAGGCGCGCCCGCCGTGCTGATGCCCGCTGTCGCGATCGCGACGCTGACCATCGGCATGAATCTGCTGATCGACAACTTGCGGCGTCGCAACCGCAAGCAGGGAGGTGCGTGATGGCTGAGCGGGACATGATCGAAGTAAAGGGCCTGAGAGTCGTCGCGGGTGCCGCACCGGGGCCGGTGACGGAGATCGTCAAGGGCGTCGATTTCTCGGTGAAGAAGGGCGAGGTGCTCGCGCTGATCGGCGAGTCCGGTTCGGGCAAGACCACCATCGCGCTGTCGCTGCTCGGGTATGCGCGCGCGGGCTGCGAGATCAGCGGCGGGTCGGTGCGCATCGGCGAGCTCGAAGTGTTGTCGCTCGATGCGAAGGGACGCCGCGCGTTGCGCGCGCGCACCGTCGCGTACGTCGCGCAGAGCGCGTCGGCGGGCTTCAATCCGGCGCGCACGATCATGGATCAGGTCATCGAGCCGGCGCTGCTGCATCACCTGATGACGAAAGATGCCGCACGCGCCAAAGCGATCGGACTATTCCGCTCGCTCGCGCTGCCCGCGCCGGAAGCGATCGGCGCGCGCTATCCGCATCAGGTATCCGGCGGTCAGTTGCAGCGCTTGATGGCCGCGATGGCTTTGATCACCGATCCGGCCGTCGTCGTGTTCGACGAGCCGACCACCGCGCTCGACGTCACCACCCAGATCGAAGTACTTGCGGCCTTCAAGAAGGTGATTCGCGAACTCGGCACCACGGCCGTGTACGTGTCGCACGATCTGGCGGTGGTCGCGCAGATGGCCGACCGCATCGTCGTGTTGAACGGCGGCGCGGTGAAGGAGAACGGCGCGGTCGCGCAAGTGCTCGACGCGCCCGTGGATGCGTACACGCGTCAATTGCTGGCCGCGACGCGGCGTCCGGAAGCCGTGCTGACGTTGCCGCCAAATCTCGGCAAACACGTGCCGCCGCTATTGGAGATTCGCGGGCTGTCGGCGGGCTATGGACGGATCGACCGGCAAGGCGTGCCTGCCGTGCGCGTGCTCGACGACGTCAGTCTGTCGATTCCACGCGGCAGCACGCTCGGCGTGATCGGTGAATCCGGCTCCGGCAAGACCACGCTCGCGCGCGTGGTGGCGGGCCTGGTCGACCGGGGGCGCGGCGAGGTGCTGTTCAACGGCGAGCCGTTGCACGCGCAAATCTCCCGCCGTACGCCGGAGCAGTATCGGCAGATCCAGATCGTGTTCCAGAACGCGGATACAGCGCTCAATCCGAGCCATTCGATTGCCGATATTCTGGGGCGGCCGCTTGCGTTCTATCACCATCTGCGCGGCTCGGCCGCAAGAAAACGCATGCTGGAGTTACTCGATCTGGTGAAGCTGCCGGCTTCGATCGCCAAGCGTACGCCGGCCGGACTCTCCGGGGGCCAGAAGCAGCGCGTGAATCTGGCACGCGCGCTCGCCGCCAATCCTGCCTTGATTCTGTGCGACGAAGTGACCTCCGCGCTCGACACGGTGGTCGGCGCGGCGATTCTCGATCTGCTCGCCGAATTGCGGCGCGAACTGGGCGTGTCGTACATGTTCATCAGCCACGATATCTCGACGGTGCGCGCGATCTGCGACGAAGTGATCGTGCTGTACGCGGGGCATCGCGTGGAAGCAGGGCAGCGCGACGTGCTGGCGGCGCCGCCGTATCACCCGTACACGGGTTTGCTGGTCGATTCGGTGCCGGCCTTGAAACCCGGCTGGCTCGACGCGCGCCGCGACATTGTCGCGACCGCCTTGCCGGCGATGGGCGAGAGCGCCGACATTGCCGAGTTGTGCTCGTTCCGCGCGCGCTGTCCGGTGCGTATCGACGGCAAATGCAACGTAACGCCGCCTTCGTTGAAGAAGCTGCCTTCGGGCGCGGAGATTCTGTGCCACCATCCGGCCGCCGAATTGAACCGCCTGCAGACCGTGGAGGCGACCGCGGCATGAGCGGACGATTTGTACGCGTCGCGGAAACGGGCCGCAAGACCTTTCCGATCACGGTGGACGGCGTCGTGCGCGAGGCCGCCGAAGGCGACACGCTGATGGTCGCGCTGCTCACCGGCACGCGTACGTTGCGCGACTCCGAATTCGGCGACGGCCGGCGCGCCGGTTTCTGTCTGATGGGTGCTTGCCAGGACTGCTGGGTGTGGACCGCGCAAGGCGAGCGCGTGCGCGCGTGCAGCACGCCGGCACTGCCTGGCATGTCGATCGTCACCAAGCTGGCGGAAGCCGGGGAGGGTGTATGGCCCCGCGCGTAGTTATCGTCGGCGCCGGCCCGGCGGGTGTGCGCGCCGCGCAGGCGCTCGTCGAAGCGGGACTGCGGCCCGTGGTGATCGATGAAGGGCGGCGTGACGGCGGGCAGATTTATCGGCGTCAGCCGGAAGGGTTTTCGCGTAGCTACGAGACGCTCTACGGCACCGAGGCCGAGCGTGCCACGTCGCTGCATCAGAGCTTCGATGCGTTGAAAAGCAGGATCGACTATTTGCCGGAAACGCTGGTCTGGAACATTTCGCCGAACACGGTGCATCTGGTGAGCGGCACGCGGTATCACGAGCTCGCGTTCGACGCGCTGATCGTTTGCAGCGGTGCGACGGATCGGCTGATGCCGGTCAAGGGCTGGCATCAGGCCGGCACTTATAGCCTCGGCGGCGCGCAGGTCGCGTTGAAGTCGCAAGGCTGCGTGATCGGCTCGCGCATCGTGATGATGGGCAGCGGTCCGCTGTTGTACCTCGTGGCCGCGCAGTACGTGAAAGCGGGCGCGCAGGTTGCCGCGGTGCTCGACACTTCGACGTTCATGCAGCGCGTGGCCGCATTGCCGCGTTTGCTGGCGATTCCCGCCGCGCTCAGAAAAGGCATTGCGTTGACGCGCGTGCTGGCTGACGCGCGCGTGCCGGTTCATCGCGGCGTAGTGCCGCTCGAAATCAAAGGCTCGGCGCAAGACGGCGTGAGCGCGGTCGAGGTGACATTGCCCGGTGGCAAGCGCCTCGAATTCAAGTGCGACGCCGTCGCGCTCGGTTATCACCTGCGGCCCGAGACCCAACTCGCGGACCTTGCCGGCTGTCGCTTTCTGTTCGACGAGACCGCTCAGCAGTGGCTGCCGCAAATCGACTCCGATGGCCGCAGCAGCATCAAAGGCGTCTATCTGGCAGGCGACGGCGCGCGTGTGCGCGGCGCGGACGCAGCGGAACGCTCGGGCCGTCTCGCGGCGCTGGCCGCCTTGCAGGATCACGGCCTGCCGGTCGACGGCGTGGAGCACTTGCGCGCCGAACTCGCGCGCTTTACGCGTTTTGCCGCGGGCTTGCGTGAAGCGTTTCCGTGGCCGGCGAAATTCGCCGCGTCGCTGCCGGACGAAACGATTGTCTGCCGTTGCGAAACGATCACGGCAGGCGAGTTGCGTCGCGTGGTGCGCGCGACCGGCGCTAAAGAGGCCAATCGTGCGAAGGCGTTTTCGCGCGTCGGCATGGGTCGTTGCCAGGGGCGCTATTGCGGCCACGCGGGCGCGGAAATCATTGCGGCTGCGGCGTGCGTGCCGCTGTCTTCAGTGGGACGGCTGCGCGGCCAGGCGCCGGTCAAACCGCTGCCGGTGGCATTGACCGAAGCGGTGAGCGAGGCAGTGACCGAAGCGGTGAGCGACGAGGTGATCGAATGAGCGCGACGACCGCGAACGAAGCCGATGTGATCGTGATTGGCGGCGGCATCGTGGGAACGACGACAGCGTTCTTCCTGCGCCGGCGCAACCGTTCGGTGATTCTGCTCGAACGCGGACTCACCGGTCAGCAGGCGAGCGGCGTGAACTTCGGCGGCGTTCGCCGTCAGGGCCGTGCGTTGTCGCAACTGGCGATGGCGAACCGCGCGCTGCGTACCTGGCAACGTTCCACGGAACTGCTCGGCGAGGACATCGAGTTTCTGCCGTCGGGTCATACGCGTGTGTGCTACCACCAGAAGGACGTGGAGAATTTCGACCAGTACGCGATCGACGCCCGCGCCTACGGTCTCGAACTCGAAGTGCTGCACGGCGAAGCGCTGTTCAGGCGCTTTCCGTTTCTCGGCCGCGAGGTGCTGGCGGCTTCGATCTCTCCGCTCGACGGCCACGCCAATCCGCGCCTCGCCGCGCCCGCGTTCGGCCGCGCGGCGGCCCGGCTGGGCGCGCGGGTGATCGAGGACACGGAGATCGTGCGCGTCGAAAAAGACGGTAGCCGGTTTCGCGTGGAAAGCGCGCGCGGCGACGTGTATTGGGCGGCGCAACTCGTGATCTGCGCCGGCGCGTGGGCGTGCCGGCTGACCGAACAGTTCGGCGAATCCGCGCCGCTCACCGCGCGCGGACCGCAAATGTGCGTGACGGAGCCGGTGCCGTACGTGTTCAAGTCGTCGATGGGCGTGTTCACGTCGATCAAGGAGGAGAGCATTTATTTTCGTCAGATTCCGCGCGGCAACATCATCGTCGGCGGCGGTCCTGCCGGTCCCGCCGACGCCGTGACGAGCCGCGCTTCCGTGTTGCCGATCAACACCGTGCGGCAACTCGCGCAAATGCGCCGGCTCGTGCCCGCGTTGGCGCCGCTGCATGTGATTCGCGTGTGGAGCGGCGTGGAAAGCTATCTGCCCGACAGCGAGCCGGTGATCGGTCCGAGCGGTCAGGTCGACGGATTGTTCTACGCGTTCGGCTTCAGTGGGTCGGGGTTTCAGATCGGCCCGGGCGTCGGCGAAACGCTGGCGGAACTCGTCGATACGGGCAGCACGGCGATTCCTCTCGACGCGTTTTCCATCCAGCGTTTCACGAAACAACCGGCGGCCCGCTCGACCATCGTGACGTCATGAAACAGTCCATCAGCCTCAATGCGGCCCGCGCTTTCATCGAAGCGCATTTCGACGAACCGGTGACGCTCGCCCAACTCGCCGCGCTGTCCGCGCTCAGCGTGTCGCGTTTCGCCACGGTGTTCCGGCAGCAATACGGCTCATCGCCGTACCGCTATTTGTGCGGGCTGCGGATCCAGCGCGCGCAGACGCTGCTGCTCGAAGGCGTGCCGGGATCGGTGGTGGCGACGGAGGTCGGTTTCTTCGACCAAAGCCACTTCGGCCGCCATTTCAAGCGATGCTGCGGCATGACGCCCAGCATGTTCATCGCGCGGGCCGCGGCCAATGCGGCGCGGCACGGTGGGGCGAGCGCAGCGAATGGCGCTGGCGGTTTGAGTGGCGCTAGCGGCTTGAATAGCTTGAACGGCACGCCTACTGCGTCGCGCTCAGCTTCCGCCATAACGTCGTCTTGCTGATGCCGAGCGCCTCGCAGACCGCGTCGCGATCGCCGTCGTGCGCGGCGAGCGCGGCGCGGATTTCGTCGGCTTCCACGTGACGGCTGCGTTCGCGCAGGGTCAGCGCGGCTTTTTTTGTGCGCGCGTGCGGCTCGATTATTTCAGGCGCGACCGTGCGCAGCATGTCGCGGGTGAGAACCGGTTCGGCGGTGTGTTCGGACATCGCGCCCGCGTCCGCATCTGCATCGGCTTCGGCATTCGCATCGGCGAGTTCGACCGCGATCCGTTCGATCACGTTCTGCAATTCACGCACGTTGCCCGGCCACGCGTAGCGCTTGAGCGGCTCGGCGAGCGCGGCAAGCAGGCGCCCGGCGGCGGGCGCGTCCGGCAGGCGCGCCGCGAGCCTCGGTTCGCGCGCGGCGGCTTGCAGCAGCAGTTCGACGGCGAGCGGCAGCAGGTCGGTCGGCCGCTCGCGCAGCGGCGGCAGCGCGATGCTCAAAATGTTGAGCCGGTAGTACAGGTCCGCGCGAAAGCTGCCCGCTTCGATGCCCTCGGTCAACGCGCGATGCGTTGCCGCGACCACGCGAATATCCACCCGCGTCGGCTCAGTCGATCCGAGCCGCACCACTTCACGCTCTTGCAGGACGCGCAGAAGCCGGCTTTGCAGCGACAGCGGCATTTCGCCGATTTCATCGAGAAACAGCGTGCCGCGGTGCGCCACTTCGATCAGCCCCGCCTTGCCGCCCTTGCGCGCGCCGGTGAACGCGCCTTCCTCATAGCCGAACAGTTCGCTCTCCAGCAGCGCCTCCGGAAACGCGCCGCAATTGATCGCGACGAAGGCGAAGTCGCGCCGCGCGCTCAACTGATGCATGCTTTGCGCGACCATCTCCTTGCCCGTGCCGCTTTCGCCGAGAATCAACGCAGTGGCGTCCGAGCGCGCGTAGCGTCTCACGAGCGCGCGCACGCGTTCGATCGATTCGGACGCGCCGACGATATCGTCGAGCCGGTAACGCGCGCTGAACTGCTGCACGCGTTGGCGCGAGCGCAAGGTCCGGTCGAGCCGTTCGACCGCGCGCGATTCCTGAAACGTCAGCACCGTGCCCGCCGCCGCGCCGCTGCTCGCCAGCGGCCCGCGATGCACGACATAGCTCACGCCACGCACCGTGCACAAGGTGTCGCCGTCGGCGTCCGGCAGGCTGCCCGCGAGATCGGGCGCGAGTTCGAGCAGCACGCGGCCCACGGCCTTCGCCGCGTCGAGGCCGAGCACGGCGGCAAGGCGCTGGTTCATCGCTTCGACGCGGCCTTGCGCGTCGAGCGCGACGACGCCGTCGCGCAGATGCTGCAGCAGATTGTCGAGCCGTTGACGCCGGACCGTTTCGCGCCGCGTGGCTTGCGCGACTTCGAGCGCGGTGTCGAAGGCCGCGCGCACCGACGCGCGCGAATACAGAAACACCGCGCCCATGCCGGCATTCGCCGCGAGATCGGTGACCATGCCAGGACCGACCACCGCGTCGATGCCGCGATCGCGCAGATCGAGCACGACGCTCTCCGCGTCCTGCGCCGATTGATACGAGGCGAACGTGACGTCGAGCGCGTAGGCGGCGACGAAGCGGCGCACTTCGTCAGGCGTATTGCCGTGTGTGACGAGCGCGACCTTTGCGCCGTCGCGTCGCGCCCGCGCGAGCGCATGCATCACGTCGAAGCCGGTCGGGCTGATCAGCACCACCGGCACCGACACGCGCGTCTTCAGATACGCGCCGTTCGAGCCGCCGGCAATCACCACGTCCGGACGACCCGCGCCCGCGGCGTCGATCTCGCGCACGGCGTCTTCGAAACCATGCGAGACGATGCGCAGGTCCGCGCGTTCCACGTATTCGCCGGCGATATCGAAGAACAGATCGCGCAGTCGGCTGATACTCACGGCCCAGATGCGGGGGCGCTGGGCGGGTTCGAAAAGAGGTGTGCTCAAGGGAGGGCGGCTCGCGAAGAGGCGGGTGAAGTGCGTCTATTATGCGCGCATCCGTTTCTGATTTGAAATCAGCATTTCAGTTGTGAAATCGAATGCCGGTGGATGCGATCGCATGTCTCTCATGAAATCAGGCACTTAGCGCGTGTCGATGCGGCTGGCCCGTTCTTTGCATTTCAGGCTGCATTTAAAAGCATCCCCCATGCATCAGGAGACAAACTCATGAGCGAAGCAGACAACAGCACGCCCAACGCGGGCGCATTCAAGCCGAAGAAATCCGTCGCCCTGTCCGGCGTGACAGCGGGCAACACGGCGCTCTGCACGGTCGGCAAGACCGGCAACGACCTGCATTACCGCGGCTACGACATTCTGGATATCGCGAGCGCCTGCGAATTCGAAGAAATCGCCTATCTGCTGGTGCACGAAAAGCTGCCGACTCAGGCCGAACTGACCGCGTACAAAACGAAGCTGAAGGCGCTGCGCGGGCTGCCCGCCAACGTCAAGGCCGCGCTCGAATGGATCCCGGCCGCCGCGCATCCGATGGACGTGATGCGCACCGGCGTGTCGGTGCTCGGCACCGTGCTGCCGGAGAAAGACGATCACAACCTGCCGGGCGCGCGCGACATCGCCGACAAGCTGATGGCCTCGCTCGGCTCGATGCTGCTTTACTGGTACCACTACTCGCACAATGGCAAGCGCATCGAAGTGGAAACCGACGACGATTCGATCGGCGGCCACTTCCTGCATCTGCTGCACGGCGTGGAGCCGTCGAAGGCTTGGGTCGACGCGATGCATGTGTCGCTGAACCTGTACGCCGAACACGAATTCAATGCATCGACCTTCACCGGCCGCGTGATCGCCGGCACGGGCTCGGACATCTATTCGGCCATTACCGGCGCGATCGGTGCGCTGCGCGGACCGAAGCACGGCGGCGCCAATGAAGTCGCGTTCGAGATCCAGTCGCGCTACCAGACGCCGGACGAAGCCGAAGCCGACATCAGAAAGCGCGTCGAGAACAAGGAAGTGGTGATCGGTTTCGGCCACCCGGTGTACACGATCTCCGATCCGCGCAACAAGGTCATCAAGGAAATCGCGAAGAAGCTCTCGAAGGAAGCCGGCAACAGCAAGCTGTTCAATATCGCCGAGCGGCTGGAGTCGGTGATGTGGGAGGCGAAGAAGATGTTCCCGAATCTGGACTGGTTCAGCGCGGTCTCGTATCACATGATGGGCGTGCCCACGGCAATGTTCACGCCGCTCTTCGTGATCGCGCGCACGGCCGGCTGGAGCGCGCACATCATCGAGCAGCGCGTCGACAACAAGATCATCCGCCCGAGCGCGAATTACACCGGACCCGACGACCTGCCGTTCGTGCCGCTCGCGAAGCGTGTTTGAGGTCGCTTTGAAGCCGCCTTTATTGGCGGCTTCATCGCGGTCGATCGCGCGAGCGCATAACCGCACGCAAGTAAGCGTTTCTCCTCCATTGCGTCTAAAGAGCGCGGCGCAATGAAGTTGGGCCTTGGCTTTCTGAAACCCCGAGCCAGGGCCGTTTTTTGCGGCGCGTTTGCGCGGCCGCCTGCAAACCCGGCCGGCATGGTGCCGCGCGCTAAACTACACGTACTGCCTGACTGGCCCGCCAGGGAAACGCCATAAAAAAGGGGCCGCCGATCGTGATCGGCCGCCGCCATCGTCCCCGGATCATTACTGTCTTGTCCCCTACGCCATGAATACTGTAAACCGCAAACGCCTTCCCGGCACCCAGCTCGATTTCTTCGACACGCGCGCCGCGGTCGACGCGATCCAGCCCGGCGCTTATGACAAGCTGCCGTACACGTCGCGCGTGCTGGCCGAAAACCTCGTGCGCCGTTGCGATCCGGTCACGTTGACCGCGTCGCTCAGGCAGATTATCGAACGCAAGCGCGAGCTGGATTTTCCGTGGTTCCCGGCGCGCGTGGTGTGTCATGACATTCTCGGCCAGACGGCGCTCGTCGACCTCGCCGGCCTGCGCGATGCGATTGCCGCGCAAGGCGGCGATCCGGCGCTGGTCAATCCGGTGGTGCCGACTCAACTCGTGGTGGATCATTCGCTGGCCGTCGAGTGCGGCGGTTTCGATCCGGACGCGTTCGCGAAGAACCGCGCGATCGAAGATCGCCGCAACGAAGACCGCTTCGATTTCATCAACTGGACCAAACGTGCGTTCAGAAATGTCGACGTGATTCCGCCGGGCAACGGCATCCTGCATCAGATCAACCTGGAGCGTATGAGCCCGGTGGTGCAGGTGAAAGACGGCGTGGCGTTTCCGGATACGCTGGTCGGCACCGACTCGCATACGCCGATGGTCGACGCGCTCGGCGTGATCGCGATCGGCGTGGGCGGGCTCGAAGCGGAAAGCGTGATGCTGGGGCGCGCGTCGTATTTGCGCCTGCCGGATATCGTCGGCGTGGAATTGACGGGCAAGCCGGCCGAAGGCATCACGGCGACCGACGTAGTGCTCTCGTTGACCGAATTCCTGCGCAAGGAAAAAGTGGTCGGCGCGTACCTCGAATTCTACGGCGCGGGTACGGCCAATCTGACGCTTGGCGACCGCGCGACGATCGCCAACATGGCGCCCGAATTCGGCGCCACGGCCGCGATGTTCTCGATCGACGAACAGACCATCAAGTATCTGAAGCTCACCGGCCGTGACGACGAACTCGTCAAACTGGTGGAGACCTATGCGAAGGAAGCCGGCCTGTGGGCAGACAGCCTCGTTAATGCCGAATACGAACGCGTGCTGAAGTTCGATCTGTCGACTGTGGTGCGCACACTGGCCGGGCCGTCCAACCCGCATCGCCGTTTGCCGGTGTCGGAACTGGCGGCGCGCGGCATCAGCGGCAAGGTGGAGAACGAACCGGGACTGATGCCCGACGGCGCGGTGATCATCGCCGCGATCACGAGCTGTACGAACACCAACAACCCGCGCAATATGATCGCCGCGGGTTTGCTCGCGCGCAACGCGAACCGGCGCGGACTGACTCGCAAGCCATGGGCGAAGACCTCGCTCGCGCCAGGCTCGAAGGCGGTCACGCTGTACCTGGAAGAGGCCGGGCTTTTGCCGGAACTGGAGCAACTTGGCTTCGGCGTGGTCGCGTATGCGTGCACATCGTGCAATGGCATGTCCGGTGCGCTGGATCCGGCGATCCAGAAGGAGATCTTCGAGCGCGATCTGTATGCGACCGCCGTGCTGTCGGGCAACCGCAACTTCGACGGCCGTATTCATCCGTACGCGAAGCAGGCGTTCCTCGCTTCGCCGCCGCTGGTGGTGGCGTATGCGATTGCGGGCACGATCCGTTTCGACATCGAGAAAGACGTGCTCGGTATCGATGCCGACGGCCACGCCGTCACGCTGAAGGACATCTGGCCGTCGGATGCGGAGATCGACGCGATCGTCGCCTCGAGCGTGAAGCCGGAGCAGTTCCGCAAGGTGTATGAGCCGATGTTCGCGGTTTCCGTCGATACAGGCGAGAAAGCCAATCCGCTCTACGACTGGCGCCCGATGAGCACGTACATTCGCCGTCCGCCGTATTGGGAAGGCGCGCTTGCCGGTGAGCGCACCTTGAAAGGCATGCGTCCGCTCGCCGTGCTCGGCGACAACATCACAACCGATCACCTGTCGCCGTCCAACGCGATTCTGGCGGATAGCGCCTCAGGCGAATATCTGGCGAAGATGGGCTTGCCGGAAGAGGACTTCAATTCCTACGCGACGCACCGTGGCGATCACCTGACGGCGCAGCGCGCCACCTTCGCGAACCCGACGCTGAAGAACGAGATGGTGCTTGAAGACGGTAAGGTGAAAGCCGGGTCGCTCGCGCGCATCGAGCCCGAGGGCAAGGTCACGCGCATGTGGGAAGCAATCGAAACCTACATGGAACGCAAGCAGCCGCTGATCGTGATTGCCGGTGCCGATTATGGCCAAGGTTCGTCGCGTGACTGGGCCGCGAAGGGCGTGCGTCTGGCCGGCGCGGAAGCAATCGTCGCCGAAGGGTTCGAGCGCATTCACCGCACGAATCTGGTGGGCATGGGTGTGCTGCCGCTGGAGTTCAAGCCCGGTGTGAACCGGCTCACGCTGGCAATCGACGGCACGGAGACGTTCGATGTGGTCGGCGAGCGCAAGCCGGGCGCGGACCTCACGCTGGTGATTCATCGCAGGAACGGCGAGCGGGTCGAGGTGCCGGTGACGTGCCGGCTCGACACCGCCGAAGAGGTTTCCATTTACGAAGCCGGCGGTGTTCTGCAACGCTTTGCGCAGGACTTTCTCGAGTCGTCGAAGAAGGCGGCTTGAGGTGGCTGGTTTTTCGGATCGCTTCGCCTGAAGCGGCGAATGCTACAACGCGGGACAGGGTGACATGGCACGCTCTGCCATGTCACCCGCTTACATCGGGACAAGATTTTCATGGCCTACCAACCCCAGATCAAAATTCCAGCCACCTACATGCGTGGCGGCACCAGCAAGGGCGTGTTCTTCCGCCTGCAAGATTTGCCCGAAGCGGCCCAGGTGCCCGGCGCCGCGCGCGACGCGCTGCTGATGCGCGTGATCGGCAGCCCCGATCCGTATGGCAAGCAGATCGACGGCATGGGCGGCGCAACGTCGAGCACCAGCAAGACGGTGATCATCGCCAAAAGCAGCCGGCCCGATCACGACGTGGACTACCTGTTCGGGCAGGTATCGATCGATAAGGCGTTCATCGACTGGACCGGCAATTGCGGCAACCTCTCCGCCGCGGTCGGGCCGTTCGCGATCAGCGCGGGTCTCGTCGACCCAAGCCGCATTCCGCGCGACGGCGTGGCTGTCGTGCGCATCTGGCAGGCGAATATCGGCAAGACGATCATCGCACACGTGCCGATGACCGACGGCGCCGTGCAGGAAACCGGCGCTTTCGAACTCGACGGCGTGACGTTTCCGGCCGCGGAAGTGCAGCTCGAATTCATGGATCCGGCCGCGGAAGAAGAGGGCGCGGGCGGCTCGATGTTCCCCACCGGCAACCTGGTGGACGATCTGGACGTTCCGGGCGTGGGCACGCTGAAGGCGACCATGATCAACGCGGGCATTCCAACCATCTTCGTCGATGCGGAATCGATCGGCTACAAGGGCACGGAGTTGCAGGACGCCATCAACAGCGACGCCAAGGCGCTCACGATGTTCGAGACGATTCGCGCGCATGGGGCGTTGCGCATGGGGCTCATCAAGAACCTCGACGAGATCGCCACGCGCCAGCATACGCCGAAGGTTGCGTTCGTCGCGAAACCGGCTGCGTATGTGGCGTCGAGCGGCAAGCAGATTGGCGCGGGCGATGTCGATCTGCTGGTGCGGGCGATGTCCATGGGCAAGCTGCATCACGCCATGATGGGCACCGCAGCCGTAGCGATCGGCACGGCGGCGGCGATTTCCGGCACGCTGGTGAATCTCGCGGCGGGCGGCGGCGCCAGAGAATCGGTGCGCTTCGGTCATCCATCGGGCACGTTGCGGGTCGGCGCCGAGGCGAGCGAGCGCGGCGGCGAGTGGACCGTCACCAAGGCCATCATGAGCCGCAGCGCGCGGGTGCTGATGGAAGGCTGGGTGCGGGTGCCGCAGGAGCGCTGAGCGAACGTCCGGCTTCGTCCGCAACGGACGAAGCCGGGAAATAACGGGTTTTGATGCAACGGCAAAGCCTAAGACATCAGCCCGAAGCTGGCGAGAACGAACCGAAGACCGAAGAAACAAACTGACGAAAACAGCGGCAGGCCGAAAGCTAGCGACATACACCGCAAGCCGACGGCGCTGGCCTGTGGCCATCGATCGAAAAAGTAGACAGCCGCGCCGGCCAGTACGCGGCCGACCCCGTTCATTGCCGCACCATCACGATCTCGAGATACTCGCTGGGCAGTACGAGCGTCCCGTCGCCGGACCGGTTGCGGCTTTCCATCAGCGTCATCAGATCGAGCTGGAAGGCCGCTTGCCGTTCGCCGTCCATTGCGGCGAATGCCTTGTTCATCGGGCCGTAGTAGGTCCGAAAGACCTCGAGCCAATGCGCCGGCGAGTGGTATCGAAACATGAATTCGCGGCTCGTCACGGCGACACTGCGCACACTGCCATGAAAGAGCTCGTCGAGCCGCGCCCGGGTGCCCCACAGCGCCGGCGACTTGAGACCAGGCGGCGGAGGCAGATATTTGCCGATCGTCTTGAACACCTGGCCGACGAAGCTATCCGGCGTCCAGTTCGCGAGGCCGATCTTGCCGCCGGGTTTGCATACGCGCGCCAGCTCGCCGGCCGCTTTTTCCTGATTGGGCGTGAACATGACGCCGAAGGTCGACATGACGACATCGAACGAGGCGTCCGCGTAGGGCAGCGCTTCGGCGTCGGCTTCGCGGAACTGAACCGCTGTCAGACCTTCCGCATGCGCGCGAGCTTTTCCCGCGTCGAGCAGCGAGGCCACATAGTCGGTCGAGGTGACGTCGCACCAGCGGCGCGCGGCGGCGAGCGTGCCGTTGCCGTTTCCCGCCGCGACATCGAGCACGCGGCTGCCGGCGCGCAAGTCGAGTGCTTCGCACAGGTTTTCTCCGACGATCTGTAGCGTTGTGCCGACCACGGCGTAATTGCCCGTTTCCCACGCGGCGTGCTGGCGCGCTTTGACGTCAGCGAATTCGGAGGTTTGTGATGAAGAAGATTGGACTTCAGACATGAGATGCTCCAGAGAAAAAGTTGTGCGATGCACGCTAGTGTTATTGCGCCAGGGTTTATAAATTCATGTGGTGCCTCCTTAATTGTGGTTAAGTGTTCTATTCATTCAAGATTCCTTAGCATTGTTGTAAGGGATTCGCATGGATGCTAGTATCGGTGCGACTGTTAAATCGGTGAATGACCGGGCGTCCAGATCTTTTGCGCAGGACGCCGAAGTTCGTGGACAACGATGGACGCTCTTTCTGACGTGCTCCGCCTGGTTCGCCTTGGTGGCGCCGTGTATTTAAATGGCGACTTCACCGCACCCTGGTGTTTGTACGGCCAGGCCGACGCGGCATTGTGCGGCAGCTTCCTTCCTCCGGCCGAACGCATCGTCTCCTACCATCTGATCACCGAGGGAGGCTGCTGGGCTTCTCTCCCTGACGAGCCTGACTCCGCTATTTACGTGGCTGCCGGCGAACTGCTTGTCGTACCGCAAGGCGAGGCGCATCTGCTCGGCAGTTCGCTCGACATCGCGCCCGGACCCACTGGCGAACTGCTCGAGAATCAGTTGCGCAATGCTCCGGGACAGTTAATGGCGCTTCGCTACGGCGGGGGTGGAGACCACACGCGTCTGGTGTGCGGCTTTCTCGCGTGCGACGACACGTTGAGCAATCCGGTGCTGTCCGCGCTGCCTCGCATCTTCAAAGTCGACATGCGCAATGACCCGCAGTCCGCGTGGCTCGAATCGTCGTTACGGTTCGCGGCGGCTGAGGCGGCGGAATGGCGAGTGGGCAGCGCGATTGTTCTTGCGCGGCTATCGGAGCTGCTCTTCGTGGAGGCAGTGCGACGCTGCATCGACGCGCTGCCGTCCGATCGGAAGGGCTGGCTCGCCGGTGTGGGAGACCGGTTCGTCGGTCGTGCGCTTGCGTTGATGCATGCGCAGCCGGCACACGGCTGGACGGTCGATGAACTGGCGCGCAAAGCGGGCTTGTCCCGCTCCGCGCTGGCGCAGCGATTCACGCAGTTGCTCGGTCAGCCACCTATGCAGTATCTCGCGCATTGGCGTTTGCAGATTGCCGCGCAGGAGTTGCGTGTTGGGACAAAGTCGCTGGCGGCGGTGGCGGATCAGGTGGGATATGAGTCGGAGGCGGCGTTCAATCGGGCTTTCAAGCGCGAGTTCGGCATGCCGCCGGCCGGGTGGCGGAGGAGCCGGGGCGAGACGGCGGCCACTTCTGCGGGCTCTGCCGGCGCCGCGGCCGCCGCCATGGACGGATCGTTCGACGATCGAGGTGCCTAGAGCGCCAGCCGCGCGAGCGGGTGCGCCGTCCTCACTTCACCCCGTGCTTCGCCTGCCAGCTCTTCATGAACGCGATTTCATCGTGCTGCGCCTTGATGATGTTTCTAGCCAGCCGCTTCAACTCCGGGTCTTTGCCGTACTTCAACTCGACCTGTGCCATTTCGATCGCCCCTTGATGATGCGGAATCATGTGCGCGACGAAGTCCTTGTCGGCGTTGCCCGTATAGTCGGCGCTCATGTCGCGCATCATTTTGTCGTCGGCGGCCTTGAAGGCTTGCGTCGCATCCCCGGTGCCGGCATCCGCCGACTTCGACATGTCCATGCCAGGCATGGCGGCCGGTTGCTGGGCGTGGACAGGCGCGGTCGCGACAGCAAATGCAAAGCCGCTGAACAGGCAAAGGGCACGAAAGGCGTGAAGTTTTTTCATAGTGAATGTCCGTTGGGAAAAGGGTGTCCGTCAGCCTCGCGGCGACGGATGAAAACCCGCCGCCTCGATGGCCTCGATGAGTTGTCCGGCCGCCAGTGTCGACGTAACCTTGACGATTTTAACGGGGACATCGACTTCGAGCCTCGCCGCGGGATCGAGACTCGTGACTGCACGCTTGATTGCGTTGGCGCACCCGCCGCAGGACATATCCGGGACGTCGAATTCCATTTCCTACCTCCAATGAGAAGTCATGACTCCAGCGTGGACCTTCCCACGGCGGTAAGGTCAAGCAGGTTTTCGTCGCTGGTTGAAATCGTATGGGCGCACGCAAAGCCATCATGCGCGGCATCATTTTCAGCTTTACGATTTTGCAAATCTGCATGCTAGACTCCGTACCCATGTCTTACTGGCGCAAACTCTTCATCGTCGTGCTGCTCGTGCTGAGCCTACCGGTTCAGTCGTTCGCGGCCGTCTCCATGAAATGCGGGTCATCGCATTCCGTGGGCGATGCGGCACCCGCGCACGAGGAGGCAGCCGGTGCAATGACCCATCATCTCGACCATGCCGCGATGCTGGCCGAACAAGCCGACCACGCCGACCACGCCGACAATAACGCCGGGGCTCATCTTCAGCATCACAGTCCCGTCGGCGGCGAGCATCATGCGCACGCGTGCTCCACTTGCGCGTCCTGCTGTTTCGGCGGCGCGCTGCCCGTCACGCCGCTTGCGTCCCTGTCCGGCAACGCGGCTCATTTCGCTGTTCCCCTGCCTCCCGCTGTCCGCGTCGCGTCGTTTCTGACCGGCGGCGTCGAACGGCCTCCTCGCATCTCTCTCGTCTAGTTCTTTCGCAGCCTCACGCTGCGTTGTTCCCGTTGTTTCATTCCGACCCGATGGACGGCCGTGTGCCGTGCGTCGTGGCCGTACTTGACGAGACGATTCATGCGAACGTTCATTGTGGCGCTCGGCGCGACGGCATGTCTGCCGGCGCTTGCGCACGCTATATCCCTACTCCCTGACCCGGCCGATCCGGCGGCATCCGTGCCGCCGCTCGATACGCCGTCGGTCCTGGCCGACTATCGGCCGTCCCGTGAGCAGCAGGTGGCGAGCTGGCCAGCGCTCAACCGCGCGGTGACGCAGCCAGCGGGCCGCTCTGGAGCGGGCCATGGCTCGCTGCATTCGGGCACTGCTGAGGCCGAAGAAGACGCTCACAGTTCTCATCGTGAAGGGGCGGCGAAATGAGGCCGTGCCTGTTTCCTGCCGCCCGCACCGTGGCCATGTCCATCGCGGTGACTTTACTTGCGGGCTGCACGGCGTTTTCGAAGGACGGCGGTTTCGGCACCGTGTCGAGCGTTGCATCCGAGCGACTCGGTAAAGACGCCGTCCTGATCAAGACCGAGGACGACCGGAACGCCGTCGCCCAACGCACACAGGAACTGCTGTCCGCGCCGCTCGACATGGACGAGGTTGTCCAGATCGCGCTTCTGAACAACCGCGGTTTGCAGGCTTCGTACGGCGAGCTGGGCATCGCCGAAGCGGACCTCGTTCAGGCGGGACGCTTGCCGAATCCCGGCTTCTCGTTTAGCCGCACGCGCGGTGGCGACGACCTGAGTATCAGCCGCACGTTCACGCTCGGCATGTTGCGCGTGTTGACGATGCCGTTGACGACACGCATCGAAAGCCGTCGTTTCGAACTGGCCCGCTTGCAAGCCGCCAACGCCATGCTCGACGTCGCCGCCGATGCACGGCGCGCCTACATCCGCGCAGTCGCTGCGAAGCAGTCGGCCGCCTACGCGGAGCAGGTGAAGGACTCGGCCGAGGCCAGCACCGAACTCGCACGGCGCATGCAGCGGGCCGGCAACTTCAGCCAACTCGATTACGCGCGCGAGCAGGCCTTCTACGCCGATGCAATGGCGCAAGTGGCACGAGCGCGGCAGCAGTCGGCGTCCGCGCGAGAAAAGCTCACTCGCGTAATGGGCCTGTGGGGTTCGCAAGCGCAATACGCATTGCCCGAACGTCTGCCGGATCTGCCTGCCACACGCCCCGAGTTGCGCGATCTGGAAACGTTTGCGATGCAAAACAGGCTCGATATTCAGGCCGCGAAACTGCAAACGCAAAGCGTCGCGAGTTCACTGGGATTGAGCAAGGCGACGCGTTTCATCAACGTGCTGGACGTCGGCTATCAAAACAATTTCACGACTTCCGACGGACGCGAGCAGGGCTATGAAATCAGTGTGGAGATTCCGCTTTTCGACTGGGGCGGCGCCAAAGTGGCGCGCGCTGAAGCGATCTATATGCAGTCGGCGAATCGCCTCGCCGGGACCGCCATCAACGCGCGTTCCGAAGTGCGCGAAGCGTATTCAACCTACGTGTCCGGCTACGGCCTCGCGAAGCACTATCGCGACGAAGTCGTGCCGATCCGCAAAACCATCTCCGACGAACTGCTGCTTCGCTATAACGGCATGCTCGCGAGCGTGTTCGAACTGCTCGCCGATTCGCGCGACCAGATCGGCGCGGTGAATAGCGCTATCGACGCACTGAAGGACTACTGGCTCGCGCAGACCGATTTGCAACAGGAAGTCGGCGGCCGTTTGCCGATGACCGCGCTCGCGGCGTCGTCCACCCAATCCGAAGAATCCAAAGGTCAATGACATGGTGTCACGTCGACATTTTATGAGCGGCTCGGGCGCCGCTTTGCTGGGAGCCGCACTGGTGAGCAAGGCCGGCGCCGCGTCGCTGCCCGAAGCACCCTCGATGGCCACGTCCTCCATGCAGCCGCCGCGCGCGCCGTCGAACGGCCGGCCGTACGCGCCGGTTGCCACACTCAACGGATGGTCGCTGCCATGGCGCATGAAGAACGGCTGGAAAGAGTTTCATCTGATTGCCGAACCGGTGGTGCGCGAGTTGGCGCCGGGCATGAGCGCGAACCTCTGGGGCTACAACGGTCAGGCGCCGGGGCCGACCATTGAGGCGGTGGAAGGCGACAAGGTGCGCATCTTCGTGACCAACCGCTTGCCGGAGCACACCACGGTCCACTGGCACGGCATGTCGCTGCCCTGCGGCATGGACGGCGTGGGCGGTCTCACGCAGCCGCACATTCCGCCGGGCAAGACCTTCGTCTATGAGTTCCAGCTGGAGAGGCACGGCACCTTCATGTATCACCCGCACGCCGACGAGATGGTGCAGATGGCGATGGGCATGATGGGCGCGTTTGTCGTCCATCCGAAAGATCCGGGCGTGATGCAGGTCGACCGCGACTTCGTGTTCATCATGTCCGCCTACGACATCGACCCGGGCAGCTTCACGCCGCGTGTCAACGAGATGACCGACTTCAACATGTGGACGTGGAATGCGCGCGTGTTTCCTGGCATCGATTCATTGCCGGTGCGCGCGGGCGATCGCGTGCGGATCCGCGTCGGCAATCTGACCATGACCAATCACCCGATTCATCTGCACGGCTACCACTTCGAAGTGGTGGGCACGGACGGCGGCTGGATTCCGCCGTCCGCGCGCTGGCCCGAAGTGACCGCCGATGTCGCGGTCGGGCAGATGCGCGCTATCGAGTTCACCGCGAATCGTCCCGGCGACTGGGCATTTCATTGCCACAAGTCTCATCACACGATGAACGCGATGGGGCATAAGGTTCCGAACATGATAGGCGTGCCGCAGCAAGACCTTGCCAAACGCATTAACCGGCTGGTGCCCGACTACATGGCGATGGGCAGCACGGGGGGCTCGATGGGCGCGATGGAGATGCCGCTCCCCGACAACACATTGCCGATGATGACCGGCACGGGCCCATTCGGCGCGCTCGAAATGGGCGGCATGTTTACGGTAGTGAAAGTGCGCGAGGGGCTGGGCCGCAACGACTACCGCGACCCGGGCTGGTTCAGGCATCCGAAGGGAACGGTGGCTTATGAATATACCGGCGAGTTGCCGGATGGTTGACGTCGACGGTCGCGGGCTGGCCGTGAGGATCGTATTTAACGTGGGAGCGTGTGAGATGAAGAATTGGTTGGCTTCAATGGCGATGGGTTGCATGGTGATGATTTCCGCGTCGGCGTACGCGGCGGGCGAGGCGAGTGAGTCGCAAATGAGTGCGAGCGCCGATGCGCAAACGACGATGTCGCATGGCGAAGTCAGGAAAGTGGACGCGGCGGCCGGCAAGCTGACCATCAAGCATGGGCCTCTGGAAAACCTCGGCATGGATGCCATGACGATGGTATTCAAGGTCAAGGACCCGGCAATCCTCGCGCAGGTCAAGCCGGGCGACACGATCGACTTCATCGCCGACGAGGTGGCCGGAGTGCTGACGGTGGTGAAACTGGAGAAGCGGTAGCGCGCTTCGCGTGAGGGGCGTTTCGGAGCGCTCCTACAGACTGGCCGATGAGCGGTAAGGATAATCCGCGCACACAGTGTCGCGGGGCAGGCAGCATCACCCGCGACACGACACCATCTTTCTCATTGCGCCGAACATGCCGACCCATCCCGCTTCACCATCCGAAGAAACCCTTGATGTATGGTTCAATCAGGCCGAGCAGGCTCGCCTGGCAGGCGAGCTCGACATGGCCCGAACGCTCCTCGACCGAGTCATCGGGCAAGACCCCGGACATGCGGACGCGTTGCATACGCATGGGCTGGTTGCGCTCGCATCGAATCAGCTCGAGTCGGCCCAAAGCTGGGTCGAACGCGCGCTCGAAGTGCGCTCGCACCCGGCGTATTACGGCACCTTATGTATTATCCAGATCAAACTGCGTGCGTATGCAAGCGCTTTGCAAACGGCCGAATGCGGGCTCGCGCTCGAACCGGCGGCACTGCCGCTCTGCTTCTTCATGGCGGTAATCCTCCAAGTGCTCGGACGTTCCGAAGATGCCGCCGTGGTCTACCGTCGCTTGCTCGAACTCCGGCCGGACCATCCACAAGCGCTTGCTAATCTGGGTGTGGTCTTCAAGGATCTCGGCTCGCTGTATGAAGCCGAACGGCATCTCAGTCAAGCCATCGCGCTCGCGCCGTCCTACCTCGGCGCGCGTGCCAGCCTCAGTCAGGTCCTGTTGGCCGCCGGCCGTAATGAAGAGGCCTGGCCGTATTTCGAAGACCGTTGGGCCAATTTCGTGGATGCGGACGGGCGCCCCGTGTCGGCGCGCCCGACGCTGCCGCTGCCTCAATGGAGGGGCGAGCGCCTGGACATCCCGAGTGCCAGCCAGGGAGCGCCCGCATACGGCGCGCGTCTGCTTGTCATCCCGGAGCAGGGCCATGGCGACAGCCTGCAGTTCGTGCGCTATCTGCCGATGGCGCTCGAACGTTTTGCGCGCGTCGGCTACATATGCCCGCCGTCGTTGCGGCGCTTGTACGAAGAATCTTTCGCGCATTTGCCAGACCTCGTGATGCTCGACGACGGCTTGTCCGACCTGAGCGACTGGGACTGGCATTGTCCTTTGATGTCGCTGCCGATGGCGTTCGGCACGCGGCTCGACAACATTCCCGCCGGCGCCTATCTGCATGCGGATGCCGCTCGCTCCGCTTCATGGCGCGCGCGGCTTGCCCTGTTGCCCGATGCCGGCTTGCCGCGCGTCGGCCTGGTGTGGGCAGGTGGCCATTCAGGTCTGACGGAAGACAGGGCACGCAGCTTGACCCCAGCGCAGATCGCGCCGTTGCTCGCGTTGCCCGATGTGCGCTGGATCAGTCTGCAAAAGACGGATGACCCCGCGAAGCGCGCCGACGCAACATGCAACGCGCGTTTGACGGACTGGATGGACGACGTGACGGACTTCGCCGATACCGCCGCGCTGATCGACAACCTCGATCTGGTGATCTGCGTCGACACTTCGGTTGCACACCTGGCCGCGGCAATGGGCAAGCCGGTGTGGCTGCTCAACCGCTTCGCCGGTTGCTGGCGCTGGTTGCGCGATCGCGACGATAGCCCCTGGTACGCCAGCGCGCGGCTCTTCACGCAGTCGCAACGCGGTGACTGGGACGGCGTGCTCGAACGTGTCGCCGATGCTTTGCACAGCTCGACCGGGCGCAAGTTATAGGAAGTCTTACCGATCCTTTGTGCGTTAGCTCACGAAGACGGGCGGAACTTACTCGCCGCGCGCTTCGCAGATGTTATGCTCGGGCGTCGTGAACTTCTTCATGCATAGACGCGTGCGAAATTAAAAATACCTAGATTCCATTAGGAGCCGGGCATGCTAAGAAAAGTAGTCGATCGGGCGAAACAGATCCGACGCAGTGAGGGGTTCAAGCATTCCGTTGCCACACCGCGTCGCATCTCGCTTCATGCCACACAGCGGTTAAACAGGGGAATCTTTGCCATTGAAATTCAGGAGAACTCTGGTTTCTTCTCCGTGATGCAGATGGTCCTGTTTATTCTGATGTATTGCGATGAGAAGTCTCTGACGCCGTGCATCAGCGCACGCGGCGGTCTCTACGGAGACGCAGAGGGAACCATCGACTGGTTCTCTTCCTTCTTCGAGTCCGTGAATGGCGAGGCGGCGGCATCGCTTGCGCACAAGGTGAGAAAGTCGACGGTTCGCGACCTGGTCCAGTTAGGGTTTCGTCAACGCTATGAGACTCAGCTTCAACTCAAGAGCGCCAGCGAACTATTCTTCGCACATTACCGCCCAGCCGCCCATATCGTCGATGAAGTCGATGCGATCTGCGGCAAGCTAGAGATCGGCGCGTCCACACTTGGTGCGCATTTCAGAGGCACGGACAAATCGCTGGAAGCGATCCCTGTTTCATGGAGCGATTTCTGCCGCCAAATAGAAACGACACTTGCTGAAAACCCGCACTTGAGCAACGTTTTCGTTTCAAGCGACGAACAGGCGTTTCTCGACTACTTTGCCGTGTGGCCGTTTTCCAGGCCGGTCAAAGTGGCGCCCGCGAAACTCCTCGCGTACGGCAATACGCCCATTCATTTCAGCGGTTATCCGGGACTCGAAATCGGCCGCGAAGCGCTGGTCTCCAGTCTGCTGTTGTCCCGTTGCGGGTATCTGGTGAAGACGCCGTCATATCTGTCGGCATGGTCCAGAATATTCAATCCGTCGCTGCCGGTGAAACTCGTGTCGCCGCCGCGGCCAGACGCATTCTGGTTTCCGGACAGCCGGCTATGGCTCGAACAGGTGGCGCAGGACAAGGCGGCCTGAATGCGGACGGTGTCGGGTGCGTTGGCCGTATCGCAGTCGTGACACGGGTACGAAGAGTGGCGCGCATATAATAAAAGGCCGCCTGACGGATTTGCCGGAACGATTCGTTCGAATCCGGCAATCCGTCAGATACATCGTGACTGCAAAGAGGCCTTCAGCATGTACATTGCCATGAACCGTTTCAAAGTGACGCCCGGATCCGAAGCTGCTTTCGAACATCTGTGGACCACGCGCGATACGCATCTGAAAGAGGTGCCGGGTTTCGTGGAATTTCATCTTCTGAAGGGTCCGCAGAAGGACGATCACGTTCTCTATTCCAGCCATACGATCTGGAAGGACTACGCGTCCTTCGAGGCGTGGACGCAATCCGAAGCCTTTCGCGCCGCGCATCGCAACGCGGGCGGCGACAATCGCGTGCTCTATCTCGGGCATCCGGAATTCGAAGGCTTCGAAGTCATTCAAACCGTCAAATGAATGCATGACGTTCGCGACGCGCCCCGTGTCATTCACGGGCGTCGTGAAGGGACTCCCCCGTTGATAATGCGCTTTCAGCGAGCGTTTCACCGGCGTCAGCCGGTGCGCGCCTCGACTACGCGCAGAGCAGGCTTACGGTATTCTTTTGCGAGCATTTCGCCGCGACGCGTCGCGCGCCGGCGCAACTCACAGAGGAACGAAAACATGAAAGCCGTCAAAATCGGTTCGCCCGCTACCGTCGCCAATCTCCAGGTCGTCGACATCGCCGATCCCGGTCAGCCCGCGGCGGGCCAGATTCGCGTGCGCATTCAAGCGAACTCCTTGAACTTTCACGACTATGGCGTGGTGAGCGGCAATCTGCCTGCTGAAGCAGGGCGGATTCCGATGGCGGACGGCGCGGGCGTCGTCGAGGCAGTTGGCGCGGGCGTGTCGGAATTCAAAGCGGGCGATCACGTGGTGTCGTGCTTCTTTCCGTTCTGGGAAAACGGGCCGCCTGCCATCGCCGATTTCACGACCACACCCGGCGACGGCGTCGACGGCTATGCCCGCGAGGCCGTCGTGCTGCCGAGCCACTACTTCACGCATGCGCCGCGCGGCTATAGCCACGCCGAGTCGGCAACGTTGACTACAGCCGGGCTGACCGCATGGCGCGCGCTCGTCGTGGACGGCCAGTTGAAGGCCGGCAACACGGTGCTCGTGCTCGGCACCGGCGGCGTGTCGATTTTCGCCTTGCAGATCGCTAAAGCGATGGGCGCTTCGGTGATCGCGACGTCTTCATCGGACGCGAAGCTCGAGAGGCTTCGCGAACTCGGAGCCGACCATACGATCAACTATCGCGAGAATCAGGAATGGGGTAAGCAGGTCCGCTCGCTGACCGGTGGCCGCGGTGTCGATCATGTGATCGAAGTCGGCGGGCCGGGCACTTTGCCGCAGTCGATCACCGCGTGCCGGATAGGCGGTCATATCGCGCTGATCGGCGTGTTGACCGGACGCGCAGGGCCGGTGCCGACCGCAGCGCTGATGGCGCGGCAGCAGCGCCTACAAGGCTTGATCGTCGGCAGCCGTCAGGATCAGCGCGACATGATCCGCGCGCTCGAAGTGACCGGCATCAAGCCGGTGATCGACAGCACGTTCGAACTGGAGAAACTCGGCGAGGCGTTTGCGCACGAGGAATCCGGCGCTCACTTCGGGAAGATTTGCGTGGCGGTTTGAGGACCGTTCGCGTGTGCGAGTGAATGCCGACGTGTGCCGGTTTCGCTCGCGTTGTCCATATCGCCGCAAGGGCTACAAACGGTATGCAGGGCATGCAAGCGTGTCAGGCGCGCTTTCCCAAGTCGGCGAAGCTGACGCTGTGCGCTTCGCACGCATTCGTAAAGACCTCGTCGTAGCTCGAGAAAAACACCGTGCGTGTTTGTGCCAGTGTCTTGAACAGATCGACCAGCACGGCGCGTGCGGCGGCGTCGAGTCCGCCGACGGGTTCATCCGCGATCAGCACCTGGGTGTCGCCGAGCACGGCCGACGTCAGGAAAAACTTCTTGCGCGTACCGAACGACATCTGCTCGAAGCGTTTGTCGAAATGCGGCGTGAGACCGAAGCGGTCCGCGAGCGTCAACGCGCCGGCGGTGACAGCGGTGTTTCGCGCCGATGCCACCGTGTTCAGATACTCGCGACCGGTCTGATCCGAACAAGGCATGCAGTCTTCGGGCACGTAGGTGAGCACGGATTGCGCGGCCCGCGGTGCACTGCGCAGCGAATGGCCGCCGAGCCACACCTCGCCGCTATCGGGTTCGATTGTGCCCGCGAGGATGCTGAGCAACGTCGACTTGCCGCTGCCGGATTCGTCGTTCAACGCGACGCATCCTGATGCTGTGTCGTAATGCAGTGCCTCAAAGATGAGGCGTTCGCCGTAGCGTTTGCCGAGGTTTTCGAATCGAAGCATGGTTGGAGCGTGAGTCAGGAGACGACCGGCCGCGTTGAATCGCGCGGCAGATGTCTTCTACAGGTTGGCGTCGCGCAAGTGTAGCAGCGTGGGCCGTGGACGCTGTCGCGTCCGAAGCTTCGCTTACCGATCCGCATCCAGCAAAAACGCCACCATCCGGTCGCACACGCGGCCGAACATTTGCGTGCCCGTCACGGTCGGGCATCCACGCGCGCGGGCGGCTTCGATCAACGGCGTAAGCGGCGGCTTCGTCACCACATCGCCGACGAATGTCGTGGCCGGCAAACGCGATACGTCGATGGGCAGCGGGTCGTCCGCGCGCATGCCGAGCGGCGATGCATTGACGACCACGTCATACGCATTGGCATCCACGGAAGCGGCCGCACCGCGCACTTCACCTTGGCCGAGCGCGTTCAACCGGCCGAGCAGCGACGCCGTGCGTTCGGCATCGTTATCGCGCACTTCGAGCGATGCCACGCCGCCTTGCACCAGCGCGTGTCCAATCGCGGAGCCCGCGCCGCCCGCACCGACCAGCAGCGCACGTTTGCCGCGCAGATCGCAACCCGCATCGACGAGCGCCGCCACGAAACCGGTGCCGTCGAACATGCCGCCGTGCCAGATGCCGTCCGCCGTGCGGCGCAACGTGTTGACCGCGCCGAGAAAGCTCGCCTGCTCGGTGAGCGAACCGCAGTACCTGGTGGCGCTGAACTTGTGGGGCACGGTAATGATCACGCCGTCGACATTGCGCATGGGCGTCACGCCCGCAAAAAATGCGGGCAGATCGGCGGGCGCGACGTGAGCGGGCACCACCACCGCATCGCGTCCGGCCGCGCGCAAAGCGGTGGTCACGCCGGACGGCGAGCGGACCTGCGCGATCGGATCACCGACGATGAAAATCACTCGCGTGGCGCCACTGAGGCCTTCATCCAGCGAGGTGGAAAAAGAAGGGGCATCGGATTGCGTCATGTTGTGTGTCTCCAAAGTGTTGCCCGGCTTTCATCATGCCGCGATGCCGGGCGATCTTGCTTGAGTATGTACTGCGCGAGCGGTGGTCCGTGGATCGGTTCCCCCGAGAAAACCGCTTCCTGCTGACATCAGTACGCGCAGCGTCATTCCTCCATGAATGCAGAAATATCTTGCGCTTCGCGTTTGTGGAATGGTATGAGTTCGCCGTATTTCAAGCGCAGTCTGCGCGTGGCGACGGTCGCGGCCGTGGTGCAGCGGTCGAGCCGAAGCGCAAGGGACGGCCGCAAGCCGCCTGAGCCTCTGGCTGCCTTGCTTACTGGCGGCGCGCGTGAGTCTGTGCGAGACCCAAGGCCCGGACCCGTAAAAGTGCAGCGTGATGCCTCGCCGTTAAGTCGAACAGGCAACTCGCGTTTCTTCCATAACCTTCCTGAATACCTCGACATGCGTCGACAGTCACTCATGCACACTGCTGCCGGCAAAGCGGTCCCGCTGTCCCGCGCCGAACTCAGGCGTATCGTCGCCGCCATCGTAATCGGCAATGGTTTCGTCGCTTACGACTTCACTGTCTACAGCTTCTCGGCCGTCGTGATCGGCAATCTGTTCTTTCCGTCGCACAATCCGGCGTCGTCGCTATTGCTGTCGCTCGCCACCTTCGGCGCGGGTTTCGTGATGCGCCCGCTCGGCGCGCTCATGATCGGCCACATTGCCGACAGCCGCGGCCGTAAAACCGGGCTCACCGTATCGCTCGCCTTGATGACGCTCGGCACGTGGCTGATCGCCTGCCTGCCGGGCTATGCGTCGATCGGCCCGGCGGCGACGGTGCTGATGGTGCTCGCGCGCCTGATGCAAGGGCTCGCGGCGGGCGGCGAGATCGGCCCGGCGTCGGCCTCGCTGATGGAATCGGCCGGCTACCGGCACCGCTGTTTCATGGTGAGCTGGCGCGGCGCCAGTCAGGGCGCGGCCGCTTTCGCCGCCGCGCTGGTGGGGGCGGGCACCACGGCGCTTCTGTCGCCCGCCGCCATGCACGAATGGGGCTGGCGGATTCCGTTCGTGCTGGGCGGCCTGATCGGCCCGGTCGGCTGGTATCTGCGCCGCCGCATGCCGGCGGCCGCGCCGCGGGAGCGCACCCGGCTCAGTCCGCGGCGGCTGTTCGCGGAGCATACGCGTCCGCTCGTCTGCGGCATTCTGATGATGGCCGCGCCTTCGGTGAGCATCTATATCACCGTGTTCTACATGCCGGCCTATCTGGTGCGTACCTTGCACCGGCCGCCTACCATCAGTCTGTTGACGGCGTGCCTTTCGGGCGTCGTGATTCTGCTCGTGACGCCGCTGATCGCGCGCGCGGCCGACCGGCTCGCGAGCCGCAAGACGCTGCAGTACGCATCGCTTCTCGCCTCGCTGGCGGCGGCATGGCCCGCGTTCTGGGCGCTGACACACGGTGCGGGCGATCTCGCGGTGCTCGTCATCATCACGGCTTACGTGGCGCTCGCGGTGAACAATGCCGGCGCCGCCTCGGTGCTGATGATGGAAGCATTCCCAGCACACCGGCGCGCGGCCGGACTATCGGTGATCTACAGTTTTGGCGTGGTGCTGTTCGGCGGATTTTCGCCGTTTCTGGTGACGTGGCTCATCAACCGAACAGGCGATCCGATGATCCCGGCCTGGTATCTGATGGGCGCCGCCGCACTAACGCTGGTCGCGCTGAAGGCGTTCCCGGAAGCGTTCCCGGAGGCGGAGCCCGAGCCGGACGCGTGCGCTGCAAGCGCGTCGCAATCGCCTGCCTGACGCGCTAGGCCGCGCCGCGCAACTGCTGCAGGACGAAGGCATGGGCGCGCATGTCCTGCGGGCTCATGCCGAAGGCGCGGCGAAACGCGCGCGTGAAGTCCGACGCGCTCTGAAAGCCGAGTCCAAAAGCAATTTCCGCGACCTGCAGATGCGGATAACGGACTAGTTCGTCCGCGGCCTCGCGCAGACGGCGATTGCGGATATAGGCGCCGAGACCGCCTTCGTGCTCGAACCAGCGATAGATCGTCGCCCGTTTAAGTTGCAGCGCCTGAACCACGCTGGTCGGCGTGAGGTCGCCCTGGTGCAGATTGGCCTCGATATAGCGGCGTACCCGGCCCATCACCGCGGCCTGCAGCGCGGCGCGGCCGGCGCCGCTCAGGCGCGCCTCCTTGCGAAACGCGGCCATCAGCAATTGCGTGCCCGCCTGCAAAGCATGGATGGCGCTGGCCGGATCGAGCCGCGCAATGTCGCGGGCGAGCGCCGTCATGTGATCCAGCACGACGCCGGTTAACGGCGAGCCTTGCGGGACGATGCGGCCGTGAATCGACGCGCCGTCGCGCAATGCCTCATCCACCACCGCGGCCGGTACGAACAGGCTCAGAAGGCGGCAGTCCGGGCGTTCGGCGCGAAACGGCTGGTTCAGATCGAACGCGACAATGCCTGCCACCGAGCCCGGCGCGCTGCGCTTTTTGTGCATGCCGGTGACGTGACCAATTTCCCCTTCCACGAAGAGCTGAAACACGTAGTCGCGCCGCGAATCGGTGGATACGCGGGCTACCGAGCGCTCCAGCAGCATGGAATCGGTGCGGCAGTCGGTAAAAACCATGCCGCCGACCGCGTATAAATCGATTTCGCCGCGAAACCCCCCGGCAATCTGCGCTTTCGACGGCGGCGCGTCGACCACATGCCCCACGCGACGGCGCCAGGCGAGGAATTGTTCGTCGGGCGCCAGTCCGTGCGTGCTGAAACGGCTCGTCGACGTGGCGGAGCGCGAATTGGCCGCGGCGGCCGCGGCCACATGGTGCGGCGAAGTTCGCTGGTTCATTAATCGGTTGCTGCAAGCGGGAAATGTGTTTCGGCAGGCTGCGGCGCGCATGCGGGTATTTCACGCGCCGCCGTCCGAATGTGAGACGGACGGTCAAGCCTAACAAAAAACTTGCATTAATGTTGCGTGATCAGATGCAGATCGTTTTCGCTGACGGCGTGGCAGGGAGTCGGCCGCCGCCCGAATGGGAATCGAAACTGCGCGCAGATATAGCGCCGAGCCGAGGAGAACCAGATCGATGCAGGCCGGCATCGCTAACAAAAGCTAATAAAAGCTAATAAAAACAGCAGAACCTGAGAGAGCAAGTGGCGACGATGCGAACGGGCCCGAAGAGGCCCGTCGCATCTCCCCAGCACGTGACTGTCAATGCACACCTGCGGCGCGGACCAGCGCCGCTGCGTCCGCCGCCTCGTTCATGAGCCGGTCGATAACTTCCGCCGCCGACGCGCACCGCTCGACCAGCGCCGACGATTCCCCCGCGAACAAGGCCATTTTTTCCAGATCGCCCACCGTGTCGCGTAGCGGGGAGATCGTGCTGAATTTGTAAATCGGCCCCTGGTCGTCGTGTGCGATTTCTTCGCGCGGCAACACATGCGGTTGATTGCCGAACAGATGATCGCCGGCCTCGCGCGTCACGCTATTGGCCAGCACGCGCACCGGCGAGCCGGGCGGCCAGTTGATCGCGTAGATGTCGGTATGCACGGTGTCGCCCGCTCGGGCGTCGACGATCCGTTGCTTGTGATAGCCGTGCGCGAAAGATTCATGCGTGGCGACGAATAGCGTGCCGCAGTGAATGCCCGCCGCGCCGAGCGCGAGCGCGGCAATCAGGCCGCCACCGGTCGCGAAGCCGCCGGAGGCCACCACCGGCACGCGCAAACGCTGCGTGAGTTCCGGCAGCAGCGCCATGATGCCGATGCGTCCGCGCACGTGGCCGCCGGCTTCCACGCCTTGCGCGATGATTGCGTCCACGCCGGCCTGCTGCGCGGCGAGCGCTTCGTCGAGCGAGCCGACCTGCCAGAGGACGAGCGCGCCGGCATCTTTAGCCCGTTTCACCACGTCAGGCATGACGTCCCAGAAGAAGCACATGGCCGGCACCTGCGCCGCGCGGCACACGTCGAGTTGCGCATCGAGCAGCGCGGGCTCCGTCCGGAAAGGAATGAGGTTGACGCCGAACGGCCGGTTCGTCGTCGCGCGCACGGCGGCGATTTCGCACTCGATCACTTCCGGCGCTTCTCCAACCATGCCGAGCAGACCAAAGCCGCCGGCTTCAGAAACGGCCACCGCTAACTCTGCGCGCGCCGGGCCGCCCATACCAGCGGAAATGACGGGATGCCGACAACCGAGCAAACGGGTCAGCGCTGTATCGAATACCGGCGTGTTGTCGTGCATGGCAGTCCTCCCGTCGTGTGGCGCCGCGGTGATGCACAGGATTGTGCAGCTCGCCGCGGCGAACCTGCATCCACGGCGGTCTTTTTAGAGTAGATGCAGATGAACGCGGCGGCAGCGAGCATTTTTCGTCGGAGGATAAGCGAGCATGACGAGACTATATTCAGTAATTCTGACCGCTTTTAAATAGGGAGCGGTTAATAGTAGATATGCGGAATACGCAATGAATTTAGCGCTGATAAACTGTGCGCCGGAGCAGTCTCATAGCGCGCTGCACACGGTGCTCGCTCCCCAAAATCTGGCGGCGCGAAAACGCCGGATAGACGGTAGAACTAGGCCTTTTCTGCGATTTGGAAGAAGCGGCGGCACGGCATACTGGCCGTAGGCACGTCGTTAAAAAGGGACGTATGGTTGGCTGTCCTGTCTTCCGGTTATGCATGGTGTCGCGTCGGTCGATTCCCCTCCGCCAACCTCTGCCCATCTGAACTTTGACAAGTATCGGGGCTCGCTTTGAGCCCGTTTTTGGAAGTGACTCATGAAGCCGCGAAACAATTCGCTTGGTAAAAGACGCACGCGCAAGATCGCCATCCCGGTGGCGGCGGCGCTTATCGCAGTGCTGCTCGCCTTCGGCGTGTGGCATTACCAGCAGCGAGCGGCACAGGTCGCGCCTGCGTTGACCGGCGTCGCGAGCCAGATGCGCCACGATTCCTCGGCATGGACGCACGAAGAGAAAGACGCCTCGCAAATGCTGCGCGATATTCACGACGCCAAGGTTGCCGCGATCGGCGTGAGTCCCAACGCAATTCTGATCTCGAAGCGCGACGGCACGAAATACTTCGTCACCGACCACAACGCGACGTTCTCGCATGCGCTGCTGCTCGGTGAGCCGAAGGCCGACGAAGCCGCCGCCTATCAACTCGTCTGGCTTCCCGATGCGGATATTCAAACCGGCGGCGCGCGCTGGGTGCAGGCGTTCGATCAGGTGCGCGACGCCATCAGCGTCCTGCTGCCGTTACTGCTGGTCGGCGGCATGGTGTGGTTCATGCGCCGCGAAATGCGCGGCGGCGCGACGCTGCTCGCGCGGGCGCCCGCACTGCGTTTCGACGATGTGATCGGCGCGGGCGAGGCGAAGGCGGCGCTCGCGGACATTCGCGGCTATCTCTCCGACCCGAAGCAGTTCACGTCGATGGGCGTGCGCGCGCCGTGCGGCATTCTGATGGTGGGCGGCCCCGGCGTCGGCAAGACGCGGCTTGCGCAGGCGCTAGCCGGCGAGTGCGGCGCGAACTTCATCTCGATCACGGGCAGCTATTTCAGCGCGAAGTACTACGGCGTCGGCATCCAGAAGGTCAAGCATCTGTTCGAACTGGCGCGCAAGAATGCGCCCACGGTGATCTTCATCGACGAAGCCGACGGGCTCGCCAAGCGCACGGATACGGGCAGCGGTCCGGTCGAAGCCGAGAGCAACCGCATCATCAATCAACTGCTGGCCGAAATGGATGGCTTCGCTTCGAACGAAGGCGTGATTATCGTCGCGGCGACCAATCACCCCGACAATCTGGATGAGGCATTGCGCCGGCCGGGCCGCTTCGATCGCACCGTGCAGGTCCGTTTGCCCGACCGCGAAGACCGCGCGAAGATTTTCCGTTTCTACGCGGAGAAGCTGAAGTCGAAAGCCGCCGACATCGATTACGACCAACTGGCGCGCCTCACCACGGGCCTGTCGCCGGCAACGGTCGCGATGGTGGTGAATCAGGCGGGGCTCGTCGCGCGTAAGGCGGGCGACACCGAAATCACCTCGAAGCATTTCATGGAAGCGATCAAGATCGCGCGCATCGGCGACGTGAGCGGCGCCGAGCGCGCGCTGAGCGAAGACGAACGCACCCGTATCGCCGTGCACGAAGCGGGGCATGGCCTCGTCGCCGCGTTGCTGGGCACGGGCGTGCTGGAAGAGGTCACGATTTTGCCGCGCGGCGGTGCGCTCGGCGTCGCGCTGATCACGAAAGCGCAAGACAAGCACCTGTATCGCGAGACCGAGATCCGCAACGAAATTCAGGTGTTGCTCGGCGGCCGCAACGCGGAAATTCTGACGTTCTCCGAAGCATCGAGCGGCGCCGCTTCGGATTTGCAGGAAGCGTCGCGCATCAGCCTCGACATGGTGTCGAAATTCGGTTTCAACAGCGACGGCGATCTGTTCAGCCTGGCGGCGCTGCCCTCGCAGTACGCGGGTCTGCAAATGAAGAGCGCCATCGAGCATGCGAATGTGCTGCTCAAGGAATTGAATGAACTGTGCTACGGCTTGCTGCATGTGTACGAGCCGGTGCTGCGCGCGATTGCGGACGAATTGCTAGAGCAGGAGACCGTGCCTGGAGAAACCGTGTATCGGCTGATCAGGGAACACAAGAGCGCATTGAAAATCGTTCACGAGCCGGAAGCGGCTTGAACGAATGATCGACTGATTGCCTCGATCACAATCAATGGGCGGCGCCAGTTAATGGCGCCGCTTTTTTATTCGCTGGCAGTAGCTACGCGAAATCCGATGGTCCGGGCTCCGGAACGCCCGGAGGCGTGTCGGTGTCGCCGAGTGCCTCGCCATCGGCTTCGTCAGCGGGCGGCGGCGTCTCGCCTTTTTTCGGCAGCGGCTGATCGAGACCCGGTTCGACTGGCGTGGGGATTGCGTCGCCGATCGGCTTGGAAACCTCGGTGGGCGGCCTGCCGGGGTCTTCCTCGGGCTGGCGCGCGGGCTCGTGCTCTTGCTCGTTCGGGGAATTGGCCATGGTTGCCACGACGGGCTCTCCGGTTGATTGGGGTACACCGTTGTGCAGCAATGCGCGTACCACGGCCCATTTCGAACGCGCGCTGACGGTGCAAACCTACAGGGCGCCGGATTTCCGGATCATCTGCATGGCGGCGACCACCACGAACACCAGTACCAGAACCAGAATCCGGAGCGCGGAGGCCGGCAAGCCACTGCGCAAGGGCCGCACCAGCAGCATGCTCGCAATCACCGGCACGCTTGCGCAGGTAGAGATCGCTAGGTCAGTGCCCGCGTGCCACGCAAGATCCGAAGCTGCCGGCTAACCGAGGCCGCACGATGCCGTGCCCCCAACTGCGCCGCTTGCAAGTGAGCGTAGGTCGCGTTTGGATCAGGCTGCGTCGGATGCGGTGCTGTCGTTCCTCGACGAATGCTCTGTCCGCTCACGACGCGAAGGCGACGTCGCCGACGCAGGCCGCGTCTTCAAACGAAGGATCGGCGCTTCGATCACCCGCCATGACAGCATCGCCATCGCGAGCGAAATCACAAACGACCCGGCGATGCCCACGACGTGCGCCCACACGGGCACCGTGCCGCCAAAGATCGCCGCGGCGTGATGGTTGCGCGTCAGGTCCGGGATCAGATTGTGATAGAGGTAAAAGCCATAGCTGATTCGCCCGAAGCTCACCAGCCGGCCCGTTTCAAGCAGGCCGATCACGAAGGCGTTGCGGCAGCAGGCAATCGAGCACACCAGCGCCGCGATGCACATACCGTACAAAGCACTGACCACGGTGAACAGCAGCGGACTGTCCACCTCGCTCCATCTCGGTTCGGTCGCGCAGAAGCCCACCAGCGCTAGACTCAGCGCGAAGAGTGTCACGCCGTGCCCGAGCCAGCCTCGCAAGCGGCTCGCTTGCCCGGCGATCATCAAGCCGCCAATGCCACCCAACGCCAGCAACCAGAAGTTCGTCAGCGGATGCGTGTAAATGGTGATTTCCGGCCAATGCGCCGCGCGCATGGCGAGCAGCGAACCTAGCCCGGCCACGACGATCGCGACACACACCGCGCGATGGCGGCGCGTGGCAAGCAGCAGCAGGAGCGGCGCGAACACGAGATAAAACTGCTCTTCGATTGCGAGGCTCCACAAATGCGAGTAGCGCCCCGGCCAATAGTGCAGCACCGAGCCGATCCAGATATTCGACAGATAGGCGAAATGAAACGGCATGCCGCTCGCCAGTTCGGGACTTGCCATGCCGAACGCCATCAGTACGCACATCACCACCAGCATCAGGTAGTAGATCGGAAAAATGCGCAGGGTCCGGCGAAACAGAAAGCGCTTCAATTCGGCGCCGAATCGGCTCGCGCCGCTTTCAATGCGTGCGCGTTGCGCAGCAAGAATGCCGATGATCAGAAAACCGCTCAGCGCAAAAAAGATCCATACGCCGAGATGGCCGATCTCGCCGATGTCGCCGAACAGGCGGTGCTGAAAAAATACCATCAGGACTGCGATCGCACGCAATCCGTCGAAGCCGGCAATTCTGTTGTTCATGTGGTCGTCTTCCATTGCGAAGGCGGCGCGCGCGGCGCAGCCGTTCTGGGCGGTAGTGGAAGGACCGGCGCGCATCGGTGACGCTCAGGTCGGCCGTGGCGAGTGGAAGGCGTCGCAATGACGCTCGGCGAGCCGGCCGATCGCGGATCGGCCGCCCGCGTGTCCGGTCCACATGAGTGGCCGCCGTCGAACGGTGGCATCGCGCGAATCGCGCGAGGCCCGACGGGCGTGCATGAAACCATCCTACGATGAAAAAAAGCGAAAAAAATCGCGCATCGCATTCAGCGATTTATTTTCCGCGCCGATTACCGATCTCCCGCGCGACGCTGAATTAAAGCCGCAAATCTTGCCGCAAATTGAAGACGCGATGACTCAGTATTACCGCATGCCGACAACCGAATTTCAAATCGCCGCCACGTGATCCGAAATTAGAGGCGGGTTGTCAGCGCGCGGCGCTCATCCGCGCAGCCTCGCTGGGAACGTTTTATTGTCATGATGTTTCTACGAAAAACGACGCGCGGCATGCGTGCGTCCCTCCTGCGAGAACCTGAATGGAAACCCGTCGTGGCCGCCCCGGTGGAAGTCCTCCTGGAGGGCGCTCGATCGAAGTGGACTTCTTCCGCGGCGTCGTGCTGATCGTCATCGTGCTGGACCACATTCCCGGCAGCACGCTGTCGCATCTGATGCTGCATGCCTACGCGTTGTGCGATTCAGCGGAAGTGTTCGTGTTTCTCGGCGGCTATGCATCGGCGGCGGCATACACGGCGGTGCTCGCGGGCCGCGGCGAGAACGCGGCGAAGATGCGCTTCATGCGGCGCTGCTGGGAAATCTACCGTGCCTATCTGTTGACGGCGGTCTTGACGCTGCTGTCCGGCGCCGTTCTCGCAACGCTGAATCTGAACCGTCCCATGGTGGACCTCACCGGCTGGCCGCCTTTTGCGGTTCAGCCGCTGCGCGACGCTTTCGATATCATGCTGCTGCGGCGCCAGCCTTATCTGTCGAGTGTATTGCCCATGTACGTGGTTTTCGCGCTCAGCGTGCCGTTCGCGGTGCCGCTGGCGCGGCGTTCGCCGCTCATGGCGGTAAACCTGAGCTTGCTGATCTGGGCGCTGGCCCGGCCGTTGGCCGCATTATTCAGCATTGACGATGTGGCCGACTGGGCTTTTAATCCGTTTGCATGGCAACTGATGTTCGTGCTCGGGATTCTCTGCCGGGTGCAACCCATCAGCGAGTGCTTTCACGCAACCCGTACCGCGCGCTGGTTCACGCGAGTCGCGGTGGTCGCGGTGCTGGCGTTCGCTATCGTCAAACTCTTCGTGCTGACGCAGCCTTTGCCCGGCGCGTTTAAACAGAATCTGTCTCCTGACCGCGTGATCAACTTCATCGTCATTGCCTGGCTCGCCGCACAGCTCGTGCGTCTGGGCAGCATCGCGTGGCTCGCGCGGCGGCTGCCCGCCGTGGTGACCGTCGGCCGCACGGGGCTCGTGTGTTTCGTTGCGGGCACACTCGTTTCGCTGATCGTCGATACGGCGACGCCGCATATGTTTCATGGCTTTCGCGGCGTGCTGATCGGTCTGGGCGGCGATCTCGTCGCTATCGGCGCCGTGCTGATGATCGCGCGCGGCTGGAACGGCTGGAAAGGGCAGAAGTCGGCTGCGGTCGCCAATGGCGCGGGTTACGGATGAGGTCGCGGCGGCGCTGTGCGCGTGTCGCGCGAGATTCGCGTGCGGTCATCCGCATTGTCGGCGCGATGTTGTGGCTTGCCGCTCACCCGGCGCTCGCCGCGCTCGCGGAAGCGCCGCTCGCCATGCGCTGTGCGGAATTGGCGGGCGCCGTCCTGCAACCCGAACTGATTGCGTTGCCCACTGCCGGCGTGCAGATCGAAAGCGCGGCGATGGTGAGCGCGACCGCACCCGGCAATCAGCAAGGCGGCGAGTATTGCCGTATCACCGGCCGCATAAAAGGGTTCAGCGCCACGACGCCGGATATCCGTTTCGACCTGAATTTGCCGCGCCGCTGGAACGGCCGCGCGTTGCAGATCGGTGGCGGCGGTTATAACGGCGTGGTGGTGAGCGGCACCGGCGTGATGCCGTTTTCGCCGAACCGCGCGCCGCTCGCGCAAGGCTATGCAACTTTCGGCGACGACTCGGGGCATGTCGGCGATTCGTCGGTGGCGGTGTTCGGCCTCGTCGACGACGCGGTCACCAACTTCGGCTTTGCGCATCTGAAGAAAACCCACGATGCCGCGCTTGCGCTGATTGTCCGCGCATACGGCCGGCCGCCGCAACGCATGTATTTCGCCGGCGGTTCGACCGGCGGCCGCGAAGGCTACACCGTGATGCAGCGCTATCCCGACGATTACGACGGCGTGATCGCGAATTCGCCCGCGCTCAATTTCACTGGCGTGCGTCTGCTGGGCGTGAAACTCGGCCAGGCGGAATACAGCACGCCCGGCGGCTTCATTCCACCGATGCTGCTCGAACACGCCTATCAACGCACGCTCGCCGCGTGCGACCGGCTCGACGGCGCGGCGGACGGCATTGTCAGCGACGTCGCCGCATGCCGTGAGCGCGAGGCGGAGATCATCGATTCGTTGCGCTGCAGCGGACGCACGCCTTCGCACGATGAATGCCTCACCAACACGCAGCTTGCCACCTTGCTCGTGATGCGCGACGGGCTCTCGTTGCCCTACCGTTTGGCGTGGGATGTCGACGGCTATAGCGGCTACAACATTTTTCAGGGCACGCATCTGACCGGCCTGCTCGGCCTCGCGCATCAGCCGGAGCGCTTGCCGGTGCCGACGTTTTTTGCCAACGGCTACCTGTTCGCGCAAGGCGACGGCTATATCCGCTACTTCGTCGCGCGGGACGCCGGCTTCGACTCGCTCAGGTTCGACCCGCAACACCCCGGCAAATATCGCGCACAACTGGTCGCACTGTCGCAGACCATCGGCGCGATGAACCCCGACCTCACGCGCTATATTGCGCGCGGCGGCAAGCTCATCACGCTGCAAGGCCTCGCCGACGAAGTTATCAGCCCGAACCAGACCATCGCTTACTACGACAGGCTGGTGGCCCGGTTCGGCATCGACCAGGTCAATAGTTTCATGCGCTTGTACATGGTGCCGGGATTCCAGCACGGCAGCGGAGTGTTCATTCCATCGGTCGATCTGCTGGGCGCGCTCGACAACTGGGTGACGCGCGGGGCATCGCCCGAGACGCTGACGGCAACCGATATCGCGGCGGCGACCAATGGGCGCTCGCGTCCGCTGTGCCGCTATCCGCTGTTTCCGCGCTATGTCGGCAGAGGCAATGTGAATTCCGCCAACAGTTTCGTTTGCGCGGAGCCGTGAGCGGCAGTTATTGAAAAAATGCCTCGCAAGGGGAATGACTCGCGTGCGTGATCCGAGCCCCCGGTGGATGAACGCGTGATCGGCGCTTCAAAAAAGAGGGCGGCGACGCTTTACGTCAGCGCCGCCGCCCCGTTCGAAACTGAACCGGTCAAGCCAACGACAGCCTGTTTTACTGGCCGTTCTGCGTCGTGCCGCCGGCACCGTTGTTCATGCCATTACCGGTTCCGTTGCTCATGCCTTTGTTCGTGCCTTTGTTCATGCCATTGCTCATGCCGTTGTTCGGCCGGTTCATCGACGGGCTATTGGGTGTCGCCCCAGTGCCGGTGCCCGTGCCGCCACCGGTGCCGGTCACACCCGGCGAGCCGTAGCCGGACTCGCTCGGGCTTTTCATCGACCCGGCGCCCGTGCCCGGTGTGGCAGTCCCACCCGCGCCGCCGGTCGTGCCGCCGCCCGCACCCACGCCGGTGCCGCCACCACCCGCACCGCCGCCGGCCCCTCCCGCGCCGCCGCCTGCCTGCGCATAAGCGCCGCCAGACAATGCCATCACGAGTGCCGAAGCGAAAATCGTCCTGGTAATGCGTTTCATGGTTCACCTCCATAGAGTCGGTCTAATGTCACGCAAGCGCCTGTCACTTGCATGCATGGACTGCCGCAAGCGGTGTGCCTCGCTCGAGCGCGTTTCGCTCGGACAGGCGCCGCGGCGGCACTGCCTGCAATCGAGCAGGAGGCGTATCGAGCAGGAGGCGTTCCTGGCGTCGCGCGACTAAACCGCTTTGGAAACCGAACTATTTTGCACTGCAGCGAAGCCGGTCAACTTGCGCCTTTTGCCGTGCCGGCGCGGCGCGCTTCCATCCCTGCCTCGACCCCGCGCGTTGCCGGCGCACTGCCGCGATGCGCTGCACGCTTTCCCACTTTCCTTTACATTGCGGGTGCGATGGTGCTTTAGCATCGCTCCCTCTAATCAAACAACGGTGTCTGCCATCGTCGATTCCATGCAGCCAATCGTCTCAGTCACGAACCTGTCGAAAACCTATGCCACCGGTTTTCATGCACTTAAAAACATCAATCTGGCGATCAACCGCGGGGAAATCTTCGCTTTGCTCGGGCCGAACGGGGCGGGAAAAACGACCCTTATCAGCATCATTTGCGGCATTGTCAACGCCAGCGCCGGCAGCGTGACGGTGGACGGCCGCGACATCGCAACCGACTATCGCGGTGCGCGCTCGCTGATCGGCCTCGTGCCGCAGGAGTTGACCACCGACTCCTTCGAAACCGTCTGGGCGACCGTCTCGTTCAGCCGCGGGCTGTTCGGCAAGCCGAAAAATCCGGCCTACGTCGAAAAGGTGTTGCGCGACCTCTCGCTATGGGAAAAGCGCAATAGCAAGATCATCACGCTCTCGGGCGGCATGAAACGGCGCGTGCTGATCGCCAAGGCGCTCTCGCACGAACCGCGCGTGCTGTTCCTCGACGAGCCGACCGCCGGCGTGGACGTGGAACTGCGTCGCGACATGTGGAAGCTGGTGCGCTCGCTCGCCGAGAGCGGCGTGACGATCATCCTCACCACGCACTATATCGACGAGGCCGAGGAAATGGCTGATCGCATCGGCGTGATCAGCGCGGGCGAAATCATGCTGGTCGAAGAGAAAACGGAGTTGATGCGCAAGCTCGGCACGAAGCAGTTGACGCTGCAACTGGAAAGCCCGCTCGAGCAAGTGCCGGCCTCGCTCGCGGGCTACGGGCTCGACGTCGCGAAGGGCGGCAACGAACTGATTTACACCTACGAAGGCGAGGGCGGGCGCACCGACATCATCGCGCTGCTTAAGGCGCTCGACGACGCCGGCATCCGCTTCAAGGACCTGCACACGACCCAAAGTTCGCTCGAAGACATCTTCGTCAGTCTGCTCCGAGGTAATCAATGAATATCTACGCGATTCGCGCCATCTACAAGTTCGAGATGGCGCGCACCTGGCGCACGCTGATGCAGAGCATCATCGCGCCGGTGATTTCGACTTCGCTGTACTTCGTCGTGTTCGGCGCGGCGATCGGTTCGCGCATCAAGGAAGTGGACGGCATCAGTTACGGCGCCTTCATCGTGCCGGGCTTGATCATGCTGTCGCTGCTGTCGCAAAGCATTTCGAACGCTTCGTTTGGGATTTACTTTCCGCGCTTTACCGGCACGATCTATGAGTTGCTGTCGGCACCCGTATCGTATCTGGAGATCGTCGTGAGTTATGTGGGCGCGGCGGCCACCAAATCGATTCTGCTCGGTCTGATCATTCTCGCCACCGCGGGCTTGTTCGTGCCGCTGCAAGTGCAGCATCCTTTCTGGATGATCCTGTTTCTCGTGCTCACGGCGGTGACGTTCAGTTTGCTCGGTTTCATTATCGGCATCTGGGCGGATAGTTTCGAGAAGCTGCAACTCGTGCCGCTTCTGATCATCACGCCGCTAACTTTTCTCGGCGGCAGTTTCTATGCGGTCAATATGCTGCCGCCGTTCTGGAAGGTCGTGACGCTGTTCAATCCGATCGTCTATCTGGTCAGCGGATTTCGCTGGAGCTTCTATGGTCTCGCCGATGTGAATGTCGAGGTGAGTCTCGGCATGACCGCACTGTTTCTGGCCGTGTTTTTGTTGATCGTCGCGTGGATCTTCAAGACGGGTTATCGGCTCAAGACCTGAGGGCATGAGCGCGCGCACGCACGCGTCAGCCCGGCGAGCCCGGTGCGATCGCAACCGGCTTTCGAGTGACCGGCACGCGTTAGCGTGCCGGCCCTGAGCTTTGCCAGCCTCTACGTCACATAAGCCTGCGCGACATTGATCAACTGCACGCGGTTGCGCACATTGAACAACTGGCGCAGACGGCGCAAGTGGTAATCGACGTTATGCGGCGACAGCCCAAGGAAGTAGGCGATCTCCTTGTCTCGCTGACCCTGCACGACCGCCTTCAGCACCGCATGCTGCAATTCGCTCAGCGTCACGCGTTGCTGCTGCGCGGGCGCGATGCCGATCACGCTCTTCGCGTGCGTCCAGATAAATTCGTGGATTGTGTGCGCGAACATCAGCGTTTCGGCCACGATCGACTCGGTCATCCAGCGCGGATTGCCGATCTCGGAGTTGAAGCACAGGCTCGCGCTCAGTTCCGGCTCGGGCAGCGGCATCTGCGTGAGAATGCCGCTTTTGCGCCCGGTCGCCTCCAGCATGTCGATCAGCCCGCCGAGCCGTTCGCTGCGCATTTGCGCACGCGGCAGGTCGGCGCGCATGTCGGCCGTGTTCCAGAGAAACGGCATGCCGGTGGGCGAGGCGAGGGCTACGCGCGGGTCGAGCTCGAAATAACGCTCGCGAAAATAACGCGTGAGCCAGTTCTGCGACTCGTAGCTGGTCAGCACGAACATCGTCTTGTGATGCGCCGACGTGCGCGTGGCCGTATAGCTGAACGAGTCGAAGCCCAGTTGCCTGATGCGCCGCCGCACGAATTCGATGCGGTCCTGCGCGCTGCCAAAGCGCACCAGCGGACTGATGACGGGTGCGGCGCGCCGCGCGGCGGGCGAGGGCGTGCCGATCTCCTCCTCGGTGAAGAGCGTGAGAAAGCCTGCGGGCGCCACGCCTGTTGCGGCGCGATTGGGTGCCCTGGATGCATCAGCCGCGTGGGCTGATTTCTCGAGTTGCCGTGTGTCGGCCGGGTAAGCCGGTTGGGCGGCAACCGCCGAGTTGTATGCTGCCGACGCGTGCCCGGCTTCACCTTGCGGCGAACCGGTCAACCAGTGCGGCAGCGTATCGCATTCGTGTTCCATGAAACGGTAGCTCCGGCGTTCGAAACGCGTGAAAGACGACAACCTGAATGATTAGCTATTTCCAGAAATTGCGGTAGCCGGTTCCTTGCTATCATTTTTGAGTTCTTGCTGCGATAGAGAATCGGCAACGCGGGCATGGCAGGGTTCACTCTTCATATGGCACCTCCCTGGGAATGGACGTGATGGTACGAATTCCAAAACTCACAACGACGCTCGCCTACGACCGCTACATGGCGGGCCAGAAACTGGTGTCGAGCGTGGATCGCCCGTGGCGGCACCTGGTGCTGCGCTCGTATCTCGAACCGGCCGAGCAGGAGCTGCTGGAAGCGCCCGGCTTGCAGGACCTCACGCTGATGACGCTCGCGAGCGGCGCCGAGCATCTCGAACGCAACCTCGACGGGCGCTGGGAAAGCGCCGATCTGTATATGGGCGACGTCTGGTTCGTGCCGCCCGCGCCGATCTCCTGGCGCTGGCGTTCGATCAGCGATGCGCCGCTGTCGACCGTCCATTTGCACCTCGAGCGCAGCCTGATCGACAGCGTCGCCGAACAGATGGAACTGGGCGGCTCCCGTGAGCTGTCCCTCGGCGACGCAATGCAGTTTCGCGATCCGCTGATCGCCGCAATGCTTTCTGCATTGCATCGCGCCGCCGCCGATCCGTCCGACTCGCGTCTGTATGTCGATGCGCTGGTCCACGCGCTAGCCGCGCATCTGTTGCAGCACTATGCGCGCGGCCGTCCCGCGGGCGCCGCAACGCCGGCGCGCCCGGAGCGCCTCGTGCCGCGCCGGGTCCGCCGTGTAACCGATTACATTCGCGCCAATCTCGACGGTGATCTGGCGATCATCGAACTGGCCGCGCAGGCGGGGCTAAGCAGTTTCCATTTTGCGCGGGTGTTTCGCCGCGAGACCGGCGAGACGCCGCATCAATATGTATCGCGCTTGCGGCTCGAGGAAGCCGCGCGGCTGTTGCGTGCCACCGGTCAAACCGTGCTGCAGATTGCGATCGCGGTTGGTTTCGAGAATGCCAGTCATTTCTCCGTGCAGTTCAAGCGTGGCTACGGCGTAACGCCGCTCGCTTACCGGCTGCGCGGCTGAAGTACGGATTGCGCGGCTGGAAGTGGCCGGCTGGTCAGCGCGGCAATGGCGGGACGGCAGTGGACAATTCGAGGCAGCCTGACGAGGGCGCCTCGCCCCTCGCCGCTTTCGCCGCCGGGCAGTGTTGCCGCCCTGCCTGCGACCGCGGGCAAGATCGGGTCGCCGGAAGATTCAGCCGATGAGCCGCCTTCGGGAATCACGCACATCGCGCAGTGTGCTGTGCATTGCGCAGCTTGCAAACTACGAACTTCCGTGGCGGCGAGGTGGTTGGACCTGGCATGCGTGTGCCGGTGTGGCTTGCCGGGCGTAATTCGCTCAAAACATTGGCACGGAGCCAACTGGACTGACCAGTCGGACAGCAACTGTATCTGTTGAAGCCTTGCATCGGACGACAGAATCATGTGCCCGCGGCTTGGTTCCTCGCCCTGCGTCAACCGCTCCGACCGACCGTTCCCTTCACCTCACACTGGAAACCTGGCGATGACCCGACTCCGAATCACCTCCTGCGGCCATGTCTTTACCGCCGAAACCCATCCGGACGCGCCGCAAACCGTGGCCGCGTTCCTGAAGCTCCTGCCGTACCGGCAAAAGCTCATCCACGTGCGCTGGAGCGGCGAAGGATGCTGGGTGCCGCTCGGCGACTTCAAGCTCGAAAACGACGGCAAGGCGGTCGGCTTCGAGAACCATACGAGCCATCCGTCGGTCGGCGATATCCTGTTTTATCCCGGCGGCTACAGCGAAACCGAGATCATTCTTGCGTACGGTTCGTGCTGCTTCGCGAGCAAGATGGGGCAGCTCGCGGGCAATCACTTCCTGACGATCGTCGAAGGCAAGGAGAAGCTGCGCGAGCTCGGCACCAAAGTGCTGTGGGAAGGCGCGCAGGACGTGCTGTTCGAGAAGATCTGAAGCGGCGGGGCAGTTTCGCGCAAGGGGGATGGCCTCCGGGTGGCAACCTCCCGGACTTCCTTCTTTGGGACGAGCCGGTGCGGACACGTCCTAACCCTGGTTAATTTTTGTTCCATAAATCGCGCATACTGGAGGCGCCCGGGCGGCTTGCGCAGCGCTCACCATTGCCTCCTGAGCGCGGTTTGCAGTCCATGCGGTCGCGTTAAGCATGTCCCGAAGGAAGTCTCGCCGGGACGGCGCGGAACACCTATTTTCGCCGCCATGCGGCGCCAGGTCTCCCACATGACAGACTCGCACGTACTGCCGCTCACCGCTTTCGCCAAACAGTTGCGCCTGCAACAGGTCGAACTGACCGAACGCTGGATGAAGGCTGTCTTTCATGACGCAGAATTGACCGAATCTGACCGGCTGACCTACGAACAACTGGCCGATCACATCCCGAATATCCTCGACGAAATCTGCAGCGTGCTGGAGAACCAGGATCTCGACCACGTCGAGAGCGCGATCGAACGCGACGCGCGCCTGCACGGCAAATTGCGCTGGAAGCAAGGCTACCGGATCGACGAACTGGTGCGCGAGCTCGATCTGTTCCGGCAGATGCTGACCGGCGCGATCGTCGAATTCAGCGAAGCGCGGCCGTATTTCACGCGGCGCCACGAGGAACGGGCGCGGCACTTCATCGACGAAGCCGTGAGCTTTGTCACGCTGACGTCGATTCGCGAGGTCGTCAACGAACGCGACCGCACGATCGACGACTACACCGAGCGCCTCGAGCGCGCCAATCACGAGCTGACGCTCAAGCAACGGCTGGTCGGCGACCTGTACGAGTCGCGCATGCAGATCACGCGCAGCGTCGTGCACGATCTGCGCAACTTTCTCAATGTGTTTTCGATGGCGCTGCAACTGATCGGCCGCGCGCCGGCCAAAACCGAGACCGCGCTCGCGCTGGCGAACCGTCAGGCGGCCGATATGAAAACGCTGGTCGACGAACTGGTTGAATACTCGGTGGTGCTCGGCGACGACAGTCCGCTCGTGCTGGAAAGCTTCGCGCTGCGCGAGCTGTTCGACGAACTGGTGATCTCCTGCGAAAGCGCGATCGAAGCGAAAGGGCTGCAGCTTCAGACCGCCTTCGACGGCGCGCTGGACGTGGTCGTCTCCAACCGTCTCAAGCTCAAACAGGTCGCGCTCAACCTGTTGACCAACGCGGCCAAATACACCAAGGCGGGCGAGGTCGAATTGAGCATGACGGCGATGGAAAACGATCGCTGGCGCCTGCGCGTGTCGGATACGGGCGTGGGCATCGGCGCGTCGGACCGCGAACGCGTGTTCAAGGAGTTCGAGCGCGCCACGGACGAGGACATTCCGGGCGCGGGCCTGGGCCTCGCGATCGTCAAGGAACTGTGCCGGGTGCTGCAGGGCGAGATTCGCTTCGACTCGCACGAAGGCGAGGGGACGATCTTCGAAATCAGTTTTCCGATGCGTCTGGAGGCCGCGGGCGGCTGATAGATCTGCCTGGGAATAGCGTCACCCGCTGTATCAGTTCACGCCTCTTCACGTGTAGTTCTCCCGTATGACTTCCGTTTGACCGCCGAGGGTGGACTCGTTGTGGTCGATTTTCGTCCCGTTTGAGAACTTCGAACGGAATTAGCGCTGTCTCGTGCGCTGATTCGGAATAGTCAAAACTTCTGCTTAGAAGTGCCTAGAAATAATGAGCGCGATATAAGACGTTTGGCATTTTTGGTCTTAAACGCGCTATGCCATTTTTCCAATATAAGCTAAAAAATCGCTTTACACGGTATATTTGTGCTCGGCGACTTTGTGTCGTGACCAGGTAGTCACGCTGTCTTAAGTTTCTATTGGATCGCGTTAAATAATTAGGATGACATAGTAAAAGTCCTGGTGCTTTGGATCTTCTATAAAAGATTGGGAGGAATGTTGAACAAGTCTTATGAGAGCGTATCGAATAGCACGACCCGCACATACGCGGCGGGGTCCGAGGTGACGAAAGGTCGTGGTGGGCGAGGGGTTGTAGGCTATAGCGCACTGCTAGCCGTCAGCACCAGTCTGTTTGGGACGTTAGTGATGGCTTTGCCCGCGAAAGCGGCCGGGGAGTCGCCCAACCCACTCATGAATGCGCCTGTCGAATGGGATGTCGCCGATCCGGTGACTGTCGGCCAAACGCCCGAGTCCAATGTGAACCGTTCAAAAACGCTAACGCTTGCAACTGCTGCGCTGGCTGATCCAGTACCCGTCACCCAATTCATTGCCGTCAGTCCGTTCACGACGCCCGCGTTGACGACGTCAGCGTCGGGAGGCGAAAACGCAATGGCGGTCGGCGTCGGCGCGATGGCCATCGACAATAACGCACTCGCCATTGGCACAAGTTCGGGCGCGGCGCGCGTCAATACGACCGCCGTCGGCGCGGGAGCCGCAGCGTTGGCACCCAATGCGACGGTGGTGGGCGCGGGTGCGACAAGCAACAATTTTGCAGAGAATGGTGTTGCAATCGGCTATAACGCAGCCGTTCAGAACGTCAATGCATTGGCTATCGGGACGAGCGTCCAGACGGACGCGGCGAACTCGATCGCAGCGGGTAGCGGCGCCCTTATCACGGCGGCCGCCACGAAAGCAATCGCGTTTGGTTCCGGCGCGACGGCCACGGCAGCGGGATCGGTCGCGCTGGGTGCGGATTCCTCCGCGGACCGGGCGAATACCGTCTCAATCGGCAGCGCCACGCTGCAACGGCAGATCGCCAATGTCGGGGCCGGCACCCAGGGCAGCGATGCCACTAACGTCTCGCAGTTGAAGGGCATGGCGGGCGTGCTGGGAGGCGGCACCGACGTTGCCGCTGACGGAACGATTGCGAAGCCCGTCTATAAGGTCGGTGGGAGGATATACAACGATGTGGGCTCCGCGCTCGCAGCCGTCGTCACGACCACCACCCAGGCCAGCGCCGATTCCGTTCAGTACGATTCGAGCTCTCACGACACCGTCACGTTAGGCAGCAGTAGCGCGCCGGTCCGCCTCACCAACGTGCGCGCCGCGAATCTTGCCGCCGGCAGTTCGGACGCCGTCAATGGCGCGCAACTGTTCGCCACCAATCAGGCAGTCGCGCAGAACACCGGCAGCATCACGAACCTCGATCAGCGCGTCACGGATAACACGACGAACATTAGCAACCTCGATCGACGGGTCACGGATAACACGACGAACATCAGCAACCTCGATCAGCGTGTCACGGATAACACGACGAACATCAGCAACCTCGATCAGCGCGTCACGGACAACACGACGAATATCACCAACCTCGATCAGCGCACCACAGACAACACCACGAACATCAGCAACCTCGATCAGCGCACCACGACGATCGAAGGCGACGTGAGCAACATCACGAACCAGATCAGCAATGGTGAGATCGGGCTGGTTCAGCAGGATCAGACCTCGCGTAATCTCACGGTGGCGAAAGACACGAACGGCGCTCGCGTCGATTTCACCGGCACCGGCGGCGCGCGCGAGTTGACGGGCATTGCGGCCGGCACCACGGATGCCTCCGCGGTCAATCTCGGCCAGTTCAGACCGATGGTGGCCGCGCTGGGCGGCGGCGCGCAGATCAATGCCGACGGTTCGCTGACCGGCCCCAGCTATCACATGCAGGGCGGCACGCAAACCACCGTCGGCAACGCGCTCGACTCGCTCGACACCGGCCTCAACACCTTGCAGCAAAGCATGCAGAACGGCGGCATTGGGATGGTCACGCAGGATCCGGTGTCGCGCGTCATCAACGTCGGTGCGATCACGGACGGCAAACTGATCGACATGGCCGGCACGGCGGGCAACCGTGTCGTCATAGGCGTGGCAGCCGGCACGGTGGGTCCGGCCAGCAGCAACGCGGTCAATGGCTCGCAACTGTACGCGCAGGCGGCGAGCACGGCAGTGGCGCTCGGCGGCGGGGCGACCGTCAACGCGGACGGTTCGGTCTCGGCGCCGTCGTATAGCGTGGGCGGCACGGTCGTGAACAATGTCGGCGGCGCGATCACCAACCTGGACGGGCGCGTGACGCAGAACAGCAGCGATATCGCCGGTCTGCAAAGCACCGTCGGCAACCTTGGCGGCGCGGTTGCGAATGCGGTGCAGTACGACAGTTCGGCGCATGACCGAATCACGCTCGGCGGCGCGGCGGCCAATGCGCCGAAAGTCCAACTGACCAATCTGCAGGACGGCGCGCTCTCGGCCACCAGTACCGACGCGGTGACAGGGGCGCAACTCTGGACCACCAACCAGACTGTCAGCACGCTTAGCCAGCAGATCAACGTGGTGCGGAACAACCAGACCAGCGGCACGCCCTATGTTGCCGTCAATAGTTCGGGTAACGCTGCGCAGGCAATCGGCAACGGTTCCGTGGCGATCGGCGGCGGCGCCAAAGCATCGGCGCCGAATTCGGTCGCAATCGGCGAGGGCTCGGTGGCCGATGTGACGAACACGGTGTCGGTAGGCTCGTCCGGCAGCGAGCGCCGTATCACCAACGTCGCGGCCGGGCAGGGGCCGACCGACGCCGTCAACATGCAGCAGTTCCAGGGCGGTTTGAGCGACATGGCGCGCAGCGCGTACTCCGGAACGGCATCGGCGCTGGCGCTGACCTCGATCCCCGAAGTCGATGCCACGAAGAACCTCGCAATCGGCGTCGGAACGGCTGGTTACAAAGGCTATCAGGCGGTGGCGGTGGGTCTGTCGGCGCGCGTCACGCAGAGTTTGAAGGTGAAACTCGGCGCGGGCATCAGTTCCGCCACCACTGCGGTCACGGCCGGCGCGGCGTATCAGTGGTAGCCGGGCGGCGGGAAATTGACGCTGCTGGAATGCGTCGATAGACAGTCGGCGAGGCGCATTCGCTGCAGAGGCACCCCGCACGTCCGAGCGCGCGGGGTGCCGAACGACATTTACTTGAAAAGCTTCATTGCCTGCGAGAGTGTATTGACCACGCCCCATGCCAGCGGCAGCGTCACATACAGCCAGAAGACGGCGAGTTTGACCTTGCTGGTCTGATTCACTGCTTGAATGGTCGACATGCGAGTCTCCTTAAGCGCCTTTGGCGAGTTGTGCGTCGGTCATGTGGTGCTTGTCGTCCACACGCTTGATCAGCAGGTTGCAGACGAAGCCCACTACCAGCAGCACGGCCATGATGTGAACGGTCATCGTGTACGCGTCCGCCTTGGCGACGCCTTGCGCGACTTCATAAGCGCGAATGTAGTTCACCAGCACCGGACCGGCGACGCCCGCCGCGGCCCACGCCGTCAGCAGACGCCCATGAATGCCGCCGACGAACGCCGTGCCGAACATGTCGGCGAGATAAGCCGGCACGGTCGAAAAGCCGCCGCCGTACATCGTCAGGATCACGCAGTAGGCGAGCACGAAAAGGGCGATGTGGCCCGACGCCGCGAAACCGGGCACGAGGTAGTACAGCACCGCGCCGAGCGCGAAGAAGATGAAGTAGGTGTTCTTACGGCCGATCCAGTCCGACGCCGACGCCCACACGAAACGGCCGCCCATATTGAAGAGCGACAGCAGGCCGACGAAACCGGCCGCCGCGGCTGCCGACACCGTGTCCTTAAAGCTCTCCTGGATCATCACCGAGGCCTGGCCGAGAATGCCGATGCCGGCCGTCACGTTCAGGAACAGCACGAGCCAGATCAGATAGAACTGCGGCGTCTTCAACGCCTGATCGATATGCACGTGATTGCGCGAGATCATCTTGTTCTGATTCGTGGCGCCCGGCGTCCAGCCGGCCGGCTTCCAGTCCGCCGGCGGCACGCGGATCGCGAGTGCGCCGATCGTCATCGAGATGAAATACGCAATGCCGAGCACGACGAACGTTTCGGCCACGCCGATGCTGGTCGCGCTGCGGAAGTGATTCATCAATGCCACGGACAACGGCGCGGCGATCATCGCGCCACCGCCGAAGCCCATGATCGCCATGCCGGTCGCCATACCGCGGCGATCCGGGAACCAGCGGATCAGCGTGGACACCGGCGACACGTAGCCGAGGCCGAGCCCGATTCCGCCGATCACGCCGTAGCCGAGATAGAGCAGCACGATCTGATGCAGATATACGCCGAGCGCGGAAACCAGGAATCCACCGCCGAAGCAGCATGCGGCGGTAAACATCGTGCGACGCGGGCCGACGCGTTCGAGCCACTTGCCCGCGAAGGCCGCCGACAAACCGAGGAACACGATCGCCAGCGAGAAGATCCAGCCGAGCGAGGTCAGCGACCAGTCGTCAGCAGTCGATTGCGTGATGCCGATGACTTTTGTCAACGGACCGTTGAACACGGAAAAGGCGTACGCCTGGCCGATGCAGAGGTGAACGGCAAGGGCTGCGGGCGGAACCATCCAGCGCGAAAAGCCTGGCTTCGCGACGGTGGCCTGCTTGGAAAAGAAGGGGGCGGAGCCTGAATTCCCGCTCGGCTCGGTGATGCTGCTCATGGTCGGTCTCCCGGTGACGAATTAGTTGTTATCGGCCTTGCGCAAGAATGCTTTAGGTCTTGCGGCGTAAAAATTGCGGTTTTCGATGCCACCAATATATGTATTTTCATTGCATATGGCGTGCTCGAATTCGCGACGAAATCAACTTCGTCGAACGATAGGGGGCGATCAAGCCCTTGGCAATATGAGATACAAATACATATGACGTTTGCCCGATGAAACACCAGCGTAATCTGCCGATTCGCGGCCCGATGGTGGCGTTGTCCGGAATAAACTACCGCATTCTCATAGGACGGCGGCCCGTGAGCGGCATCTTTAGCCACGTCGGCCCGCTTGACCGAACACCCCGGAGCGGCCCGTGCTACCGTGAGTAGATAATCCTAAAAACAACATCGGCTGATATACTACATACGGAATATTGATTTTTGCGGCATTGCAGCATATGATTGAGTCATTCCTTCACTCAATCATTCGGAGTTACAAATGGAAGTTGTTCCTCTCTCGCTGTTTGCCATTGCTGTTGTCGGTTTAGGCTCTGCCGCCACTGTGCTGTTGACCCGCTGGATTCCGCAGCCTGTCGCGCAACTTGCAGCGCAACATGGCCGCTTCGTGGGCTTGGGCGAGCAGCGCGTGGCAGTGGCAAGACCGTATCGTGCGCATGTTCAACAAGAGGCGATGAATGTCGTCAGAACTTCAAACTGAAGCAGTGGCCACACCGTTGACGTTGTCATTGCAGCCGATCGGCGCGAGCGCGAGCTTGCGCGATCAGGCGTATGCGATGCTCCGCCAGGCCATTGCCGACGCGGACATCTATCAGAACCGTGAAGAAATCCGTCTCGACGAGCGGGTGCTGAGCGAGTCACTCGGCGTTAGCCGCACGCCGGTGCGCGAGGCCATGACGCTGCTCGAACAGGAAGGTTTTCTGCGCATGGTGCCGCGCCGCGGCATCTATATCGTGCGCAAGAGCAAGCGTGAAATCGTCGAGATGATCCAGATGTGGGCCGCGCTCGAAAGCATGGCGGCGCGTCTTGCCACGCTGCACGCCACGGACGAGGAGATCGCCCGTCTGCGCCACATGTTCGACAACTTCCGCGACGCGACGCCGGCTGAACACATCGCCGAGTATTCGGACGCCAACATCGCGTTTCACCAGGCGATTGTCGAGTTGTCCAAGTCGCAGATCATTCTCGACACGATCAAGAACATCTTCATCCACGTGCGCGCGATTCGCCGCATGACCATTTCGCAGAGCGACCGCGCATCGCGCTCGATCGTCGATCATCTACGCATTATCGAAGCGCTGGAGAAGCGCGATACCGAACTCGCCGAGCGTCTCACCCGTCAGCATTCGCTAGATCTGGCGGCGTTCGTCGAGGCGAATTGCGATTTTCTGGACTGACGCGGCTGCCTGTCGAGGCGGCGTTTGATGAATGAGTAGGACAGGAAGGGCCCGCGGCGCAGCCACCGCGGGCCTTTTTTATTTGTGTCGAACGCAGCAGGCGCGGGGCTTCCCGGCTAATGCGGGATAAACCTCGCTTGACGGTCCTAAAAATATGGTATGTGATATATCAAAAGACGCAGACCGAAAGCCGATGCCGTTGTTTCGCCCGCATCGCGTGACGGCGCTAACGTTTTTTGCCGCGAAGACAAGCCGCATACATAGTCAGCGCGGCGGAGAACGCACCGAAATTGCCAGGAAATTACAAGTAGACGCCTTTTCAACAACTACGTTGCTCAGGACCAGAGTAAGGCGCCAAAGCGCAAAACCCTGGTCGACACAGGAGACAGGACATGAGCAAAGCACTCGACGGTGTGCGCATTCTCGACTTCACGCATGTGCAATCCGGGCCTACCTGCACGCAACTGCTTGCATGGTTCGGCGCGGATGTCATCAAGGTGGAGCGGGCGGGCGCGGGCGATATCACGCGCGAGCAGTTGCGCGATATTCCCGATGTGGACAGCCTCTACTTTACGATGCTGAACCACAACAAACGCTCCGTCACGATCGATACGAAGAATCCTGAAGGCAAGCAGGTGCTCGAGGCGCTGATCCAGAAATGCGACGTGCTGGTCGAGAACTTCGCGCCGGGCGCGCTGGACCGCATGGGCTTCACGTGGGAGCGGATTCAGGAACTGAATCCGCGCATGATCGTCGCGTCGGTGAAGGGCTTCGGTCCTGGGCCGTACGAGGACTGCAAGGTCTACGAGAACGTCGCGCAATGCGCGGGCGGCGCGGCTTCGACCACCGGCTTCGACGACGGCCCGCCGGTCGTGACAGGCGCGCAGATCGGCGACAGCGGCACCGGCTTGCATCTGGCGCTCGGTATCGTCACGGCGCTTTATCAGCGCACACACAGCGGACGCGGTCAGCGCGTACTCGCCGCGATGCAGGACGGCGTGCTCAACCTGTGCCGCGTGAAACTGCGCGACCAGCAGCGGCTCGAACGTACCGGCGTGATGAAAGAGTATCCGCAGTATCCGAACGGAGAGTTCGGCGAAGCGGTGCCGCGTGCGGGCAATGCGTCGGGCGGCGGTCAGCCGGGCTGGATCCTGAAGTGCAAGGGCTGGGAAACCGACCCCAACGCGTATATCTACTTCATCACGCAGGCGCCGGTGTGGGCAAAGATCTGCAACGTGATCGGCAAGGAAGAGTGGGCCACGGATCCCAACTACGCGACGCCCGCTGCGCGCCTGCCGCATCTGAAGGATATCTTCGCCGAGATCGAACGCTGGACCATGACGAAGACCAAGTTCGAGGCCATGCAGATCCTGAACAAGTACGACATTCCGTGCGGACCGATTCTGTCGATGAAGGAAATCGCCGAAGAGCCGTCGTTGCGCAAAACCGGCACGATCGTCGAAGTGGATCATCCGACTCGCGGCAAGTATCTGACGGTTGGCAATCCTATCAAACTGTCCGACAGCCCGACCGAGGTCACGCGCTCGCCGTTGCTGGGTGAACATACCGACGAAGTCATGGCCGAACTCGGCTATTCGCCCGAACAGGTCAGTGCGCTGCGCACTGCCGGCGCGATCTAGGCCCGATCCACGTAAACAGGGAGCAACGTATGGATACATGGATGCGGTTCATGTCGAGCGACGGCGGCGTCGTGTTCGGCCGTGTGGAAGGTGGCTATCTGCACGAGTATGAAGGTCTGGAGCACCCGGTGCCGACCGGCGCCGTGCTGTCGACGCGCGCACTGACGCCGCTCGCGCCGTGCGCGCCCGGCAAGATCGTGGCGCTGTGGAACAACTTTCACGCGCTGGCGGCGAAGCTCGACAAACCGGTGCCGGCACACCCGCTTTTCTTGTTGAAGCCCGCGGGTTCGGTGATCGGTTCAGGTGAGCCGATCAGGCGGCCGCTCAGCTATGCCGGCAAGATCGCCTATGAAGGCGAGCTCGGCATTGTGATCGGACGGCGCTGCCGCGATGCGAGTGTCGAAGAGGCGGCCGAAGCGATTTTCGGCTACACGCTCGTCAACGACGTCACCGCGGCCGATCTATTGAACGAGAATCCGCACTTTCCGCAATGGTGCCGGGCGAAGGGCTTCGATACGTTCTGCTGTGTCGGCCCGGCGATCGTCTCCGGTTTCGACTGGCAGCAGGCACATCTCATCACAATGCTCGATGGCGTGGAGCGGCAGAACTATCCGCTCGCCGACATGGTTTTCTCGCCCGCCGAGCAGGTGAGTCTGATCTCGCAGGATCTCACGCTCGAGCCGGGCGATGTGATCGCGTGCGGCACGTCGGTCGGCGTCGGTTCGATCAAGGATGGCGCGACAGTAACGGTCACGGTCGACGGGATCGGCACGCTGAGCAATACCTTGAACGCTGTGCGCGCGGGCGCCGCCGCAGGCGCGGAGCCGGCCGTGGCAGGCGCTGTCTGAACGCTTGACCGATCGCGCGATCCGTTGGGATCGCGCCCATGCATTCCGGTACCAAGGAGCACGCATGCCGCTAGCGTATGACAGTACCGTCTGGTGTTCGCTGGCCGTGGTGTTTGCTTCGGTGTTGGCCGTTGCGCTTGCGGCTGTCGGGCAACTGCCGCTCGAACGGCGACCGAAGCGCCGTCCTGACTGGCATGCGGGCGCATTGGCCGCCGCGCTCGCGGGTCTTTTCGCAGCCGGCATAGGCGCGAGCGATGGCGTGGTCGGCGCAGCGGTGGCGGGCGCGGTGCTCGGCGCGTGGCTGGTGCGTCGGCGCAACTTGACGCGGCGCCCGCGCCTCGTTGCGCTGTTGGGCAGCAGTATGGGGCTCGCTGTGATGTCGGGCGGCTTCGCGCGTTATCTGTCGTCGGCGGCGCAGGCGAATGTCGAGCGCGTCGAGCTCTGTGTCGCCGTGTTCATCGGCGCATTGATCTTCGCCACGTCGGCCATCGCGTTCTGCAAACTGCGCGGCGCACTGCGACTCAGCGTGGTGGCGCGGCCGGGGCACGGCATCGTCAACCTGTTTGCGCTGTCGCTGTGCGGCTGGCTCGGCTATGGATTCGTGACCGAACCGGCGCAGCCATTCGGACTCGCCGCGCTCCTCGCGATGAGCGCGCTGGCTTGTGCGATGGGCGTACATTTGATGCTCAGCCGCGAGTACTCCGACAGCCACGAGCATGGCCACGATTCGAGCACACTCGCCTTTGCCGCGCGCTGTCATAGCCTGACGATGGGCAAGCACGGGCTGTTCGCACGAATCGAATGGCGCGGCGGGGAAGAGCAGAGCTGGATGCTGCGCGACGTGACGACATACTGCGTGCGCACGGCGGCCTACCCGTATCGTCGAAACGGCAGCAATGGTGTGAGTGTCCACGTGCGGCAACGTGCGTGCGACCGCCGCCGGCCGGTTCGCGCCGCGACACGGCGAATGCCATGAATGCTCACACCTTCAGGCGGGCGGGTGTGACGCGTCGCGGGACCGTGATCCCGCGAACCCCCTCAATCGCCCGCCGACGCGAACTCGCTGAAGTACTGCGCCTTCTTGTGCAGAATCATTTGAGCGAGAAAGTCGGCGTCGTACGCGCTATGCAAATGGGCGTGAAAGCGCTCGATGTAGGCAGTGATCCGCGCCGCCTCGCTATTGAATTCCCTGAGGACGTCGAGGGTGGCGCGGTCCCAGCGAAAGCGCAGGCCGAGGTCGCTGAAGGCGGCGTTGTACGCGCTCAGGTGGGCGTCGTCGGGATGGTTTGCGGCAACACGGGCAGTGTGTGCGCTGGGATGAGACTCAACCGAAGCGTGGTTCATGACCGGACTCCTGGGCAGACGAGTGATGGAACTCGCTTGCAGCATAGAAGTCCTGACGAATCTGCAATAGTTAAAGTTTCATTGGATCTTCATAGCCTACTGCTTATACACGCTCAATTCCTTGACGCGCGTGATCTTCTCGATCAGATTCGCGCCTTCCTCCATCAGGAAGCGTTTGAAGGCGACCGCCACCGGCGGCAGGCGCTTGTTCTTTCGATGCACCACGTACCAGTTGAGCATGACCGGAAAGCTCTCGACATCGAGCACGACCAGGTGGCCGAGCTGCAATTCGAGGCTGATGGTATGCGCGGACAGAAAGGCGATACCCATGCCCGCGATCACGGCCTGCTTGATCGTTTCGGTGCTTTTGATCTCCATGGCGATCTTGAGGTTGGCAAGCCGCCCGGCGAAGCCTTCTTCCATCGAATTCCACGTGTCCGAGCCACGCTCGCGCACGATAAACGCTTCGTTCGCCAACTGGCTGAACTTGATGTTGCGCTTATTGGCGAGCGGATGCGTGGGCGCCGCCACGATCACATACGGGTGCGGTGCAAACGGCTCGTTGGTCGCATCGGTCTCGTGGGGCGGACGCACCATCACCGCCAGATCGGTCTGGTTGGTAGCGAGTTGATGCAGCAGTTCCTCGCGATTGTGCACGGCGAGGTTGAGCACGACGCCCGAGTAACGGCGCGTGAATTCAGCCAGCAGCCGCGGAAAGAAGTAGTCGCCGGCGCTGATCACCGCGACATTCAGCTTGCCGCCGGAGACGCCTTTGAGCTGACTCATCGCTTCGTCGACTTCGTGGAACTGTTGAATGATCGCGCGGCTGTAGTGAAGCATTTCGGTGCCGGCCGGCGTCAGATAGATTTTTTTGCCGAGTTGTTCGAACAGCGGCAGCCCGGCGTGTTCTTCGAGTTGCCGGACCTGAGTGGAAACGGCCGGCTGGGTGAGGTGCAATTCCTCGGCGGCGCGCGAGAAGCTCAGGTGGCGCGCCACCGTTTCGAAAACCTTCAGTTGCCGCAGAGTCGCATTCCGCATCGTCATGACCGATGTATAAGCAAATGTGAATCAACATAATAACAAACTTTAATTATTAGTAATTCAGCAATGACCCTAGCATGGCTCTGTATAAGAAAGCGGAATTGCCGCCGGAGCGCGTGGCGAAAAACTCGGGTTAACGCTTGGATGCGAGCCCTGATGGGCGAAACAACCGACGCCTCGCGGTTAAAGGCATTAATTGATCGGAATAAAGAAATTCCCGCAAAGAGATGATTTAAGTCGATCTATTTTTAAAGCAGCGAATTAAAGACGCAAATATCAGATATTCCCGAAGAGCGCGGCTTTTCGGGTCATAACATAAGGTGGGACGCATACAGTACGGCGCGTTGCAGGGCGATTTCCTGCGGGACGCCAGCCGGCTGCACCAGACAAATAGTGGAGACAAAGCGAATGGACGATATCAGTCAGCAGACTACGAGCCGCGCATTTTGGGGCAACCGTTGGTGGCAACTCGTCATCGGCATGGTGTGCATGGCTCTGGTGGCCAATCTTCAATACGCGTGGACGTTGTTCGTCACGCCGATGAACGCGCGGCATCATTGGGGCGAAGCGTCCATTCAACTTGCGTTCGCGATTTTCATTCTCACTGAAACTTGGCTCGTGCCGCTCGAAGGCTGGCTCGTCGACAGGTTCGGACCGCGGCCCGTAGTCGCGGGCGGCGCGATTTGCGCGGGCGTTGCGTGGGTGATGAACTCGTACATCACGACCTTGCCGATGCTGTACGTCTCCGCGGTCATCGCCGGTATCGGTGCGGGCGGCGTGTACGGCACGTGCGTGGGCAATGCGTTGAAATGGTTTCCCGACAAGCGCGGACTCGCAGCGGGTCTCACCGCTGCGGGCTTCGGCGCGGGCGCCGCGGTGACGGTGATTCCAATTGCCAACATGATCACGCGTTCGGGTTATGAGCATACGTTCTTCTTCTTCGGCATCCTGCAAGGCGGGTGCATTCTCGCTCTTGCGCTGCTGTTGAAGAAGCCGAACTTGCGCTCGCAAGCCGCACCGAAGAGGAAGTTCGCCGTGTCGAAGGTCGACTTCACACCGGGGCAGATGATCAAGACGCCGGTGTTCTGGGTGATCTACGTGTCGTTCGTCGCCGTGGCCGCGGGCGGTTTGATGGCGACCGCGCAGATCGGTCCGATTGCGAAAGACTGGGGCCTCGCACGCATCCCGATGACGATCTTCGGCATGACCTTGCCGCTCCTGACCGCCACGCTTTCTATCGACAACGTCTGCAACGGTTTTACGCGTCCGCTGTGCGGCTTCATCTCCGACAAGCTCGGCCGTGAAAACACGATGTTCGTGATCTTTATCGGCGAAGGCCTGGCGTTGCTCGGTCTGATGCAATACGGCACTAACCCGTACGCGTTCATGACGTTCGCCGCATTGATCTTCCTGTTCTGGGGCGAAATTTTCTCGATCTTCCCGGCGATCTGTGCCGATACGTTCGGCAGCAAATATGCCGCGGCCAACGCCGGCACTTTGTACACCGCCAAGGGTACGGCTTCGTTGCTGGTGCCGATCGCATCGGTGCTGTCGGCGACGGGCGGATGGAATCTCGTATTCATCGTCTCCGCCGTCGTGACGATCGTCGCGGGCATTTCCGCGAAGTTCATACTCGCGCCGATGCGCTCGCGCTGGATCGAAACGCACAACGAGCCGCAAGGTGCGCTTGCCGTTGCCGGCAACGGCAAGGCTTCGCGCTTGAGCCATTGGCCTGAGCAGACAGGAGAATAGGTGAATGGTCCACACCCGGCAGTGACGTCATGAATGTTTCGTTGCAGCAACTCAAGGTGTTTGTCGCCGTCGCGCGTGAGCGGAGTTTTACGCGCGCGGCGCGTGAGTTCGACTTGACGCAATCGGCGGTGAGTCGTTGCGTGCGCGAACTCGAAGACGCCGTGGAATTAAAGCTGTTCGACCGTACCACGCGCCAGGTCGAACTGACGCATGCAGGGGCGAGCCTCGAGCGAAGAATCGGCCGGCTGCTCGATGAAATCGAACTTACGTTGCGCGAAGAGCGGGCGGCTTACGACGGTCACACCGGCGTGGTGGTGCTCGCCAGCAATCCGGTGTTGTCGTCGAGTTGGGTGGCGCAGGGACTCGCGCGCTGCGCGGCGGCTTTTCCTGAGCTAGCTGTCTCCGTCAGGGATCAGCCGCAAAGCGGCGTGCTCGCGAGCGTCGAACAGGGCGAGGTGGACTTCGGCGTGGTCTCGATGGCCGAGCCGCTCGCCGGCGACCTGTTGCACGCGCAACTGGTTTTCACGACACCGCTCCATGCGGTGATGCCACCTGCGCATCCGCTTGCGCGCCACGCGAGTGTTGCATGGAGCGAGTTGCACGAATGGGCGCTCATCACGCTGAACGCCGACACAGGTGTGCGTGGGGCGCTCGAACTCGCCTTCAACGCGAACGGCGTTAAACGACGGCCGGTGCAGGAACTCGGACATGTCGCGGCGGTGCTGCGCATGGTTGAGCTCGGCCTCGGCGTCGGCATCTTGCCAATCGACACGCATTGGCCCGCAGTAGGCGCCTCATTGGTCAGCCGACCGCTCGCACCCGCGATGAATCTGGCGACACTGCTCGTGCATCGCCGCAACCGTTCCCTCCGACCCAACGCCGCAGCAGCCTGGGCGCAATTCTCCACTCCTTCACAGACCACCGACGTGTCGCCGTCCGCTTCGCAGATGCAGACGAAGCCGACCGTTGCGCGCGACGGCGCCGTCCTCCACGAGCCCTAGCGTCTTTTACTCGAAGCGGCTCGCACGCACTCAGCCCACGCAACATCCAAGCAAGGAGCTTCATGATGGAAACTGAAACCGACCTCAGGCGCCATGATCTGCTGATCGACGGCAAGCGCTTGCCGCCCGGCACCGGCGAATATTCCGTCGACATCAACCCCGCCACCGAAGAGCCGATCGCGCTGGTTGCGCAAGGCAGCGCCGCCGACGTGGACACCGCCGTGCGCGCCGCGCGCGCTGCGTTGAAAGTATGGAACGGCATTCGGACCGCTGAGCGGGCCCGCATTCTGATGCGCCTCGCCGGCTTGATGCGCGCGAATCTCGAGGAACTCGCCGCGCTTGAAAGCCTCGACGCCGGCAAACCGATCGCGGCGGTGATGCGCCAGGATATTCCGGCCGCGATCGATACGCTCGAATACTACGCAGGCTGGTGCGACAAGATCAACGGTCAGGTCGTGCCGGTGCGCCCCGATGCGTTGACTTACACGTTGCGTGAACCCGTCGGTGTGGTGGCTGCGATCGTACCGTGGAATTTCCCGCTGATGATCGGCATGTGGAAGATCGCGCCGGCGCTCGCGTGCGGTTGCACGCTGATCGTCAAGCCCGCGGAGATTACGCCGCTGACCGCGCTGCGCATCGGCGAACTCGCGCTCGAAGCGGGTGTGCCGCCGGGCGTGCTAAATATCGTCACGGGCAAGGGGCGGGTGGTCGGCGACGCACTGGTCGCGCATCCCGGCGTCGACAAGGTGACGTTTACGGGCTCGCCCTCGGTGGGGCGCGGCATTCTGCAAGGCGCCGCCGGCAATTTCAAGCGCGTCACGCTGGAGCTCGGCGGCAAATCGGCCAATCTGATTTTCCCGGATGCCAATCTCGACAACGCCGTGCGCGCCGCGGCGTCGGGCATCTTCTTCAATACCGGGCAAGTGTGTTCGGCGGGGTCGCGCATTCTCGCCCATCGCGATGTGTACGACGAAGTGGTCGAGCGCCTCGCCGCGCGCGCGAAGTCGATCAAGGTCGGCGATCCGTCTTCGCGCGAAACGTCGATGGGACCGCTTATCTCCGCGGCGCAGATGAAGACGGTGCTGGGCTATGTCGAAACGGGTCGTTCTGAGGGTGCGTCGCTCGTCACGGGCGGCGCGCGCGTGGGCGAGCGCGGCTTCTTTGTCGAGCCGACCGTGTTTGCCAACGTCGAGCATGAAATGCGCATTTCACAGGAGGAAATATTTGGGCCTGTGGCGAGCGTGATTCGCTTCAACGACGAAGCCGACGCGATACGGATCGCCAACGGCACGCTGTATAGCCTGGCGGCGGGCGTGTGGAGCGCGGACATCGGCCGGGTGCATCGGGTTGCGCGGGATCTGAGGGCGGGGACTGTGTGGATCAACACATACGGCTACACCGATGTGCGCCTGCCGTGGGGAGGATCAGGCGACTCGGGGTTCGGCCGCGAACACGGTGACGTCGCGATCGAGAACTTCACAGAGCCCAAGGCTGTGTGGCTCGCCATCGATCAGTAGCGTAAAAAAGGATCGAACGCGTTTTGGCGTTCGATCCTTTTATGCTTGCGTTTGCCGATAAGTTGGAGAGCGAACGAATTTCTGATCGCGCGCTCTCTATCGAGTCTCAATCTCCTTGCAACGCCATCCGTTCACGCAGTTTAATGAGCGCCAGCACGACATCGATAGTCGGCGTCGGCTCGGCGACGAGGCGGCCCATTTCCTGCACGACGGTCAACAGCGGATCGATCTCCATCGGCCGACGATTCTCCAGATCGACCAGCGTCGATGTCTTGTGGGCGCCGACCGCGCCCGCGCCATCAATACGCTTTTCCACGTCGACGCGAAAGTGCACGCCGAATTGATCCGCAATGCGCTTGGCCTCCAGCATCATCGTGCGCGATACCGCGCGTGTGCCTGGGTCGCTGGTGAGCACGTCGAGCGTGGCGTGCGTCAATGCGCTGATCGGGTTGAAGCACAGGTTACCCCATAGCTTGAGCCAGATTTCGTCGCGGATATTGTCGCGGATCGGCGCCTCGAAACCCGCCGCCTGCATGATCTCGTGTAACTGTTGAATACGCGGCGTGCGTTCTCCGCTCGGCTCGCCGATCGGGAATTTCTTGCCGTACACGTGCTTGATGACGCCGGGTTCGACGATTTCGGCAGCCGGGTAGAGCACGCAGCCGATTGCCCGTTCGGGGCCGAGCTTGGTCCATTGACTGCCGTCCGGGTCGACGCTGGTGAGACGCGTGCCGGCGAAGCGTCCGCCGTGCTGATAGAAGTACCAATACGGAATGCCGTTGACGCCCGTGACGATGGCCGTGTGCTTGCCGAGCAGCGGCTGCATTGCATCGACTACGCCGGGCAGCGAGTGCGCCTTGAGCGTAATGATCACGAAGTCCTGCACGCCGAGTTCGCGCGGGTCGGACGTGCAGCGCACCGGTGCGCTGAACGTCTCGCCGTCCATGATCAGACGCGCACCGTGCTCGCGCATTGCCGCGAGATGCGGACCGCGCGCAACGAAACTCACATCCGCACCGGCGCGTGCGAGTTGCACACCCATCAAGCCGCCGATTGCTCCCGCTCCGAAGACACAGATCTTCATGATGCCCCTCCTCTGATGATGAATAGTCGCTTGCCCGATGCCGTGTCTTGCCGTGCACGGTTTGCGGATCATTGTTCGAGCATACGGGGGCGGGACGATTGCGGATAGTTAAAGTTTGTGGAGAGGTGCATTAGGGATCGGTTATGGGTGGCGCGGCGCCCGAAAAAACGTGGAACAGGACCGGACTGAATCGGAGCCAAAGGGGGATGGCGGACGAATGCCGCGAACGATTCGGAAATCTCTTAAGCCTCTCCAATCTTCGTGGGCGCAGAATGCGGCCTCTATGAGAAGTTGCGCATGCACGTGGCATCGCGAAAGGAATTTTGAGAGTGGTGCCATGAAGTCAAAGCTTGATGTGAGCTATCCCGTTGTGTTCTTGCGTGTGACATCTGTGCGGAAGTTGCGCGGTGTCGGATCGGCGGCTCCGCGCTAGGCCCGGTCTCATGCACACGGTGATTCGTAAAACCGCTGGCCGGGATTTGGCGGAGATGGAAAGCGTGCTGGCGCGCCTGCTAGACGCGACGTTGATCGCGTTGTCGGCGGCGCTCGCCTCGCTGCTGTTCATGCCTCACTCAGGGTATTCGATTCTCGAAGGCGCCTTCGTCGCTCTCGATATTGCGTTCGCTGTTTTGTTGCTGCCCTGGTTCGGCGTGTATGACTCATGGCGCGGCCGCTCGAAATGGCGGCTGAGCGTCAAGCTGGTGCTCGGCTGGATCGCGGTGCAAGCCTGCGGGCTCGCGATGTTGTTTCTGCTTCATCGCGCTGCGTCGGTGTCCCGGCTTTGGTGCGTGAGTTGGACCGTGATCGCCGCTGCGGCGCTGGTCGCTTCGCGGTGGGTGGTGCATGCGGTACTCGGTCGGATGAGACGTGGCGGCCGGAATCTGCGAATGGTCGCCGTGGTGGGCGCCGGCGCGCATCGCGACGCTGTGATCGCCAACATCATGAGTTCACCGGATGCGGGCTTCCGGGCAGTTGCCACATTCAACACGCGACAGGATAGTGAGTCCGGGTTTGACGGCTTGCCGTCGTTCGAGCGGCTGCGCGAATTCGCGGACTGGGTGCGCCGTGAACAGATCGAAGAAGTGTGGATCGCGCTGCCGATGTCCGAAGAAGACACCGTGCTGAAGGTGCTCGACGAATTCAGTGGTGACCTTGTTAATTTGCGCTTCATTCCTGATGTGCGCAGTCTCGCGATGTTCGATCGAAATGTGGTCGATCTGATCGGCGCGCCGGCGATCAATCTGATGGCCTCGCCGATGACACCGTACGCGCTGGTTCAGAAAGCGGTTTTCGACCGGTTGTTCGCGAGTGTGGCGCTGCTGGCTTTGTTGCCGGTGATGTTGTCGATTGCAGTTGCCGTCAAGGCGACTTCGAAGGGACCTGTGTTGTTCACCCAGCGGCGTAAGGGTGCGGACGGACGCGTCTTTCGCATTTACAAGTTTCGTTCGATGCGCGAGCACTCGGCGCGGCCAGGTGTGGTTCTGCAGGCCACGCGAGGAGACACGCGGGTGACTCGTGTCGGCGCGTTCTTACGTCGCACGAGCCTTGATGAGTTGCCGCAGTTTCTGAATGTGTTGCGTGGGGAAATGTCGGTGGTTGGGCCGCGGCCGCATGCGATCGAACACGATGACCAGTATCGGGGAATTGTCGATGGGTATATCCATCGCTACCGGATTAAGCCTGGTATTACCGGATGGGCGCAGGTGAATGGCTTTCGCGGTGAGACGGATCGGGTTGAGAAGATGCAGGCGCGAGTTGAGCACGACTTGTATTACTTGCGGAACTGGTCGTTTGGGTTGGATATGCGGATTGTGCTGGCGACGGTGGTGAGAGGGTTGCGGCATCGGAATGCGTATTGAAATGCGGTTCCGCGATGTGGCGCCGGCGAGTTTTTGTGAGGCAATACTCTGCATAGAAAGGCAGAGATCGCCGCTAGTTATGGATTACATCTGCCCGATGTTGGGTGGCGAGAGCGTTGCCTCGGCACGCTGGTTTGAATAGGTTGAACACGATGTTAGCGGTATTTCTGGCCAGACCCGCCTTCAGGCTCGGGGTCGTGATGACGGCAGTAAGTTTGTTGGCGAGTGCGTGCTCGGTGGCGCCGGGGATGAGGATGGACACGTCTCAGGCGCAGGATCACTCGGGTACGTATGCCACTTCTGGCACGGCTGGGGAAACCGGCGTTGGTGCGCCGGGCGAAAAGGCGAGTGCAACGAGTGGTACGCCAGACATCGCGATAACGGAACTCGACGCTGCGCTGATTTCGCAGCTCGCACAAAGCCGCAAACAGCAGCAGCTCGAAGTTTCGCAATTGCTCTCTGGCGCACCCCAGGCCTATACGGTCGGTCCCGGTGACGTGCTGCAGATCGTCGTTTGGGATCATCCGGAATTCGCCGCTGCACTCGGCTCTGCGCAAACCCAATCGTCGGCAAGGCCGGGGGATCCGCTTGCGGGATTCGTCGTCGACCAGAACGGTGCACTCACATTTCCCTATGCGGGCACGCTGCAGGCGGCGGGCCTGCGCGCCGAAGAGATTCAGCAGCGGCTAAGCAGTGCGCTTGCCAGGTACTTCGTCAAGCCGCAGGTGACAGTGCGAATGGCTTCTTACCGCGCGCATGAAGTTTACGTCGACGGGGAAGTGCATAGCCCGGGCGTGCTGGCGGTTAATGATGTTCCCATGACGCTTTATGAAGCTGTCAGCCGCGCCGGTGGATTCAGTGAGGCGGCCGATCAGAGCGACCTCGTTCTGGTGCGCGGTGATCGCTCTTATCGCGTGAATCTGACGCAAATGCTCGCTCAAGGATTGAGCCCGTCGCGCCTCTTTCTACAGGCGGGTGATCTGCTGCGTGTCGTTTCGCGCGATGAGAACGACGTGTATGTGATGGGTGAAGTCAATAAACCGGTTTCGGCGATTCCGCGCCGAACGGGTCGCATGACGTTGGCCGACGCACTTTCGCAGGCCGGCAGTGTGAACGCTTCGACCGCCGATGCCGCCCAGATGTTCGTGATCCGCGGTTCACTGACCGGGACGCCGCAGGTGTTTCACCTCGACGCGCATTCGCCGGTCGCGATGCTGCTTGCGAAGGATTTCGAATTGCAACCGAAGGACGTGGTGTACGTGGATGGTAGCGGTCTTGTTCGCTTCAATCGCGTGTTGAGTCTGTTGATGCCGTTGATTAACACGGGTCTGACGGCGGGAGTCATTGCGAAATGACCGGGGTTCTGATGGTGTGTGAGGGGAACGTTTGCCGCAGTCCGGTTGCGCGGGCCATTCTTGAACGGGCGCTGCCTGCTGTCTCAGTGAGTTCCGCGGGTACGCGAGCGCTCGTTGGCAGGCACGCGGATCCACTCGCGGTTCAGGTTGCATGCCAGCACGGCGTGGACATCAGCGGTCATGTAGCCGAGGCGCTTAGCAACGAACACGTACGCGCGGCGGATGTCGTGCTGGCCATGACGAATTCCCAGCGCACGTTGATTCTCGATCGCTTTCCTTCTGCAAGAGGAAAGGTTTTTCGTCTGGGCGAACATGAGCAGCTCGATATTGTGGATCCATATCAGCGGCATCGTGTCATTTTTGAACTGGCCTTCGCGCAAATCGAGCACAGCGTTTTGAAATGGTGCGACGACATTATCAGGCTGACGCACTAAATCATGAAATTACTTGATCGGGAACGCTTCGCCGACGCGCTGGGCGAAAAGGAAATAACGCTGTCCGAAGTTTTCGCATTGCTGAGCGAAAATCGGCTCTTGATCGTGTTGACCACGGCGGCAATGCTGTTTCTCGGCATTACCTATGCATTTTTCGGCACGCCTCTGTACAAAGCCGATGTAATGATTCAGGTCGACAGCGACCCCGGCAGCGACACGCTCAACGACAAGCTAGGCGACCTCGCGTCGCTGTTCCAGAGCAAGGCCTCGACCGACGCGGAAATCGAACTGATCCGTTCGCGAATGGTGGTCGAAGAAACTGTCCGGAGTTTGCATCTCGATGTCAATGCCACGCCGCATCGATTTCCGCTGATCGGCGCCCTGATCGCACGGCAGGCGCCGGCCGGCAGTCCGGCGAGTCCCTTCCTCGGAATGAGCAGTTTCGCCTGGGGCGGAGAGGCTTTGGGCGTGACCCAATTCGACGTCCCAGCCGCGCTCTACGATCAGCGTTTCAAATTGATGGTCGGCGCGGACCAGGCGTTCGAACTGAGCGATGCGGATGGTCATACGGTGCTGCGCGGCCGCGTGGGCATCGCGGAGCAGGGCGTCACACGGTTCGGGCCGGTGCAGTTGAGAGTGGACCACATGGTCGCGCGCGCTGGCACGTCGTTCAATCTGGCGAGAGCCTCGACGCAACTGACGACAGCGGACCTGCAGACCGCACTCGACATTAGCGAGAAGGCCAAACAGTCGGGTATCGTCGCCGTCTCGCTCGAAGGCGGGGATGCTGCAAGGATCGCCGCTACCGTGAATCGCGTGGCGAGCATTTATGTTCAGCGAAATGTAGACCGGAAGTCCGCACAAGCACAGCAGATGCTGCAGTTCCTCGCCGACCAGCTTCCCCAGCTGCGCGCGGATCTCGACGAGGCCGAAGCCAAATATAACGCGTTCCGAGCGCAGAACGGCACTGTTGATCTGGAAGCAGAGGGCAAGCTTCTGCTGCAATCAATCGTCGACAGCAAAACCAAACTGGTCGAGTTGCAACAGCAACGCTCCGCACTCGCGCAGCGTTACACGGCGGAACATCCATCCGTGCAGGCGATCGACGCCCAGATCGGTGAGTTGCAGGAACAGCAACGCTCTTTCAACGAGAAAGTCGCGGCTTTGCCGAGCACGCAGCAACAGGCGCTGCGCCTCATGCGCGACGTTCGGGTCGACACTGACCTGTACACCAAGCTGCTGGATAGCACGCAGCAGTTGCGTGTGCTGAAGGCGGGCCAGCTCGGCAACGTCCACACGGTGGACTACGCAGAGGTGGCCGAAAAACCGGTCAAACCGAAGAAAACGCTTGTGATCGCGCTGTCGGGCCTGATCGGGGTGTTGCTCGGATGCGCTATCGCGTTCGTGCGCAGTACCTTGAATCGCGGACTCGAGACGCCGTCGGAAATCGAAGGCGCGGTCGGCGTGCCGGTGTACGCGATCGTGTCTCGAAGCGCGCGGCAACGGACGTTGCATCAGTCGGCTCGCGGCGGCGGGTCGGAATTGAACGTGCTCGCGGCGGCGCAACCCGATGACGTGGCAGTGGAAGGCATCCGTAGCTTGAGAACGGCGTTGCAGTTCGGCTTGCTCAATTTGCACAACAACATCGTGATGTTGACGGGGCCAAGGCCCGACGTCGGCAAGTCGTTTCTCTCGGTGAATCTGGCAGCGGTGCTATCGGCTGGCGGCAAACGCGTGTTGTTAGTCGACTCGGACATGCGCCGAGGTGACGTGCACAGATACTTTTCGCTCCCGAGCAAACCCGGCTTGTCAGACGTGATCGGCGGAGTCGAGCCGTCAAGCGCGGTGCACTACCAGGTCCTGCCCAACCTCGACGTACTAATGAGTGGCAGCGTTGCGTCGAGTCCGGCCGAAATGCTCATGAGTGAGTCATTCGGCAAATTGTTAGCACAGTTCAGTAAACAGTACGACGTGGTCATCGTTGATTCGCCGCCGGTATTGGCCGTTACCGACCCGGTACTGATCGGCAAGCATGCGGGCCTGACGTTGCTCGTCGTTCGTCACGGACGCCACTCTGCGGCCGAGCTCCAGGAGAGCGTGCGTCAGCTGAGTAACGGCGGCCATACAGTCGACGGCGTTCTGCTGAACGACGTTCCGCAGCGGGCCAGTGCGTACGGCGCGTTCTCCGAATACGGGGCCGAAAAATCCGCATGACGGATTGCAGCATTTAGTCACGGCGCCACGCGTCGTCTTCCACGATAGTCGTATCGCGGCGCTTTCGGGTGCGCGATCAGCAAACCACTCGCTAATGAACAAGAGGATTCTGCTTACCTTCGGAACCCGTCCTGAGGCCATCAAGATGGCGCCTCTCGTGAGGCAACTCAAGAACGCCGAGGGAATTGACTGTTTCGTCTGCGTAACCGGCCAGCATCGCGAGATGCTCGATCAGGTATTGAACCTGTTCCAGATCCGTCCTCATTTCGACTTGAACGTGATGAAGCGGAATCAGGATCTCTATGACGTGACGAGTTCCATCCTGCTCGGCATGCGGGATGTGCTGAAGGACTGCCGCCCGGACCTGATGCTGGTGCATGGCGATACGTCGACGACCTTCTCCGCCAGCCTCGCGGCGTTTTACCAGCGCGTGCCCGTCGGCCATGTGGAAGCGGGCCTGCGAACGGGTGAGCTTCTGTCGCCGTGGCCGGAAGAGGCGAATCGTCGGCTGACCAGCGTGCTTGCCGCGATGCACTTCGCACCGACCGAGCGCGCCCGACAGAATCTGCTCGCGGAGAACGTGCCGGACGAACGCATTGTGGTGACGGGCAATACGGTGATCGACGCCCTCCTGCACGTGCGGCAGCAATTGGCAAGCGTTACGCGGCTACGCGACGAAGCGCAGCGGCATCTCCCGTTGTTGACGCCAGGCCGGCGCCTGATTCTGGTGACGGGACACCGGCGCGAGAGTTTCGGCGGCGGTTTCGAGCGTATCTGCACGGCGCTGGCTCGGGTCGCGAATTCGTATCCCGACGCGGACATCGTGTACCCGGTTCACCTCAACCCGGATGTACGCGAGCCGGCGAACCGGATTCTCCGCGGCATTGCCAATGTTCATCTGATCGAACCGCTCGACTATTTGCCGTTCGTTTGTCTGATGGACCGTGCCTATCTGATCCTGACCGACTCCGGTGGGATTCAGGAAGAGGCACCTTCGCTCGGCAAGCCGGTGCTGGTGATGCGCGAAACCACCGAGCGTCAGGAGGCCGTCGACGCGGGCGTAGTGAAACTGGTCGGCACCGACGTGCAGAAAATCATCCAGACCGTATCGCAGCTGCTGTGCGACGAAACCGTCTACCAGGCGATGAGCGTACGCGGCAACCCCTATGGCGATGGCCAAGCCTGCGCTCGCATTGCGAGCGCGCTACTTGAAAAACGTTTCGGTCCGGCTCTGGCGGTCTGAGCGAACATACCCTGCTTACGGATATAGAAAAGAAAATGGATTTTGAAACTGTTTCGGTGGTCGGCCTCGGCTACATTGGGCTTCCTACTGCAGCCGTGTTTGCGGCACGCCGCAAACGTGTCATCGGCGTGGACGTCAGTCAGCATGCGGTCGACACCATCAACCGTGGCGCCATTCATATTGTCGAGCCTGAACTCGATATGCTGGTGCACGCGGCAGTCACGCAAGGCTATCTGCGCGCGACCATCACGCCGGAGCCTGCGGACGCGTTTCTGATCGCTGTGCCGACGCCTTTCTCCGACGGCTACAAGCCGGACCTCCGCTTCATCGAAGCAGCGAGCCATGCGATCGCGCCGGTGCTCAAGAAGGGTGACCTCGTCGTCCTCGAATCGACTTCACCGGTCGGGACAACTGAGCAGATGGCAGCTTGGATGGCACAACTCCGTCCCGATCTCTCCTTCCCGCAAGAGGCGGGCGAGCAGTCGGACATCCGCATCGCTCATTGTCCTGAACGCGTGCTGCCTGGCCACGTGATTCGCGAGCTGGTCGAGAACGACCGCGTAATCGGGGGCATGACGCCGCGCTGTAGCGAGCTGGCGCGTGAGCTCTATCAAAGCTTCGTGCAAGGCGACTGTATCCTGACGGATGCCCGCACTGCCGAGATGTGCAAGCTGACGGAGAACTCATTCCGCGACGTCAACATTGCCTTTGCGAACGAACTTTCGATCATCTGCGACAAGCTCGATATCAACGTATGGGAGTTGATCCGTCTTGCGAACCGCCATCCGCGGGTGAGCATCCTGCAGCCGGGGCCGGGAGTGGGGGGCCACTGCATCGCCGTCGATCCGTGGTTCATCGTGGACTCTGCGCCGGACGAGGCGCGCCTGATCCGTACCGCGCGAACGGTCAACGACGCAAAGCCGGGCTATGTGATAGAGCGCGTGGAACGCGCGGCGCGGCGCTTCAAGGATCCGGTGATTGCGTGTCTCGGGCTGGCGTTCAAAGCGAATATTGACGATCTGCGCGAAAGCCCGGCCGTCGAAATCGCCGACGAACTAGCGGAGCGATTCGCCGGCCAGGTGGTCGTCGTCGAACCGAATGTGAGAACGTTGCCGGCGTCGCTCGATGGCAAGGTTCGCCTCTGTGAATTGAACGAAGCGCTGCTGGAGGCGGACATTATTGTCATTCTGGTGGACCATGCGCAGTTTCGACGTGTGGATCCCGTCCGCTTTCAGGCGAAGGTGGTGATCGACACGCGTGGGGTGCTGGCGCATGCGTGATCGCGCGCGCCGCTCGTTGGCCCCCATTTGGAGCCGTTCGTGAATGATCGGGGTGTTACGGGCCACATGCCGGTGCTGAAGGCGCCGCGCATCCGCACGAACTTTGTGGCGATGATGGTCTGGCAGATCGGCAACTATCTCGTACCGCTTGCGTCCTTTCCCTATCTGACGCGGGTGCTTGGGGCGGCGCATTTCGGCATGCTTGGCTATGCTACGGCGATTGCCACATACGGCATGCTCGTGACCGAATGGGGATTTTTTCTCAGCGGCCCCAAAGCGGTGGTCGAGCGCCGGGGGCATCCGGAGGCGCTGAACGAACTTGTATGGTCGACGATGGCCGCGAAAGCGTGTCTGTGTGTGATCGCGTTTGCCGTGCTGCTGGTTGTTGCGCACTTCGATCGCAAGGTGGCTTCGGTGTTTCCTGTAGTACTCGCGGCCTGGCCGATGGTCATCGGCAATGTCTTTACATTGAACTGGCTATTGCAAGGGCTGGAGCGTTTCTCAGTCTTTGCGACAGTAGCATTGGCTGGCCGCTTTGCGGCTTTACCGCTGACATTTGTCTTCGTGCGTCACAGCGACGATGTCGCTTTCGCAGCCGGAATCCAGGCAGGGGCGGCGGTTTTCACCGGCGTCTTCTCGCTGGTTGCCGCACGGCGCCTCGGCGCGTTGCGACGCCCTTCCGTTTCGGTGCGCTCGGTCATGCAGCGCATCAGAGAAAGTGCCGACATGTTCGTTTCGTCGGCGTCCGTGAGTCTTTTCGGCGTGACGAACGCGGTCATCCTCGCTTCAATGACGACGCCCTATCAGGTGGGCATCTATACGGCCGCCGACAAGCTCAAAACGGTGGCCAACATGGTGCCCGCTCAAATCAATACGGTTTGCTACCCGCGTATCACTTCGTTGTTCAGTGCGCAGCCCAGGTCCGCAGCCCGGCTGACGGTGTTCGGCGCGCTCGCCACCGTGTTGGCCACGCTTGCCGGAGTGGCCTTTGTCGGCCGTGTTTCGGCACCGCTCACTACGTTGATATTGGGCGGTGGTTACGCAGGTGCCGCGTCGCTCCTGAATATGCTTTGCCTTGCCACCGTCTTCGGCAATCTGGCTTATTTCCTCGGATTGCAAGTACTGGTGCCGTTCGGCAACGCTCGTATCCGGTCGCTGTTGATGCTGTCAGCAGGTGTGCTGAACGTCGGGTTGGCGATCGTTCTGACGCCGCGCTTCGGCGCCTCGGGGGCGGCGATATCGCTGCTTGTCGCAGAAGCGGTGTTGCTGGTCGTCTATGTGTCGATGATCTTGAGCAAGCCGGCTTTGCGCCACCACTTTACGCAATTGTTGAATCGATGATGGAAGGTCTGGCACCCATTCACGTCATATCTCTGGCTCGCTCGGGACGCCGGGACGCGATCGCAGCATTGTTGTGCGACCGTGGCGTCGAGTTTCATATCGAGGACGCGGTCGACGGGCGTTTGCTCTCGCATAGCGAACTGAATGCCGTCTACGACGACGCCGCGGCTCGCCGCCGCTACGGACGTTCACTGACTAGTGCTGAGGTAGCGTGCTTCATGAGCCATCGGTCAGTGTGGCGAAAGGTCGTGGAGACCGGCCGCGCCGCCGTGATTCTCGAAGACGACGCGATTCTCGAACCGGCTTTTTTTGAACGCGTGTTGCATGCCGACGAGTCCGAGTTGTCGGCCGTCGCCGACATTGTGCTGCTGGGACGATCGAAGCTGCGTCGCGCCGCGTCATCCTGGACCTACTTTAACGAACCGCTCAGGCGGCGCGCGAGCGTTGGCGGATTGCGGGTTGGCGTCCCGTTCAAACAATGGACATCCGGGGCCGTGGGCTACTGGATATCCACGCAGGCCGCTCGGCAGGCGCTCGCCTACAGTGAAGGCCCACTCAGCGCATTGCTCGACGACTGGCCGTGGCATCGCGACGAGGGCGGTGCTCGCGTCGCGGAATTGCGCCCCTATGCTGTGTGGGAAGACTTTGAGCGGCTATCGAGCAGTATCGAGCAGGAACGTAAGGCGCGTATAAAGCCTCGCTCGTCGTTGCATATCGCAGCGCGCTGGCCTCTTCGTCTCATGCGCACCGCGGTTCGCTGGAGCGTGGTCGCATCGCAGCGGCTTTCATCTGGCAGCGATGTGGTGAGAGCACGTCATGAGTAACACCGCAGTTGCGAGGCGGCTGAGCGATTCGACAGCGCAGAAGTCGGCGCGTCAGAGTTCAACCTCAATTACCTGGGCGATATTCGCCGGCGGTCTCGCGCTGTCGCCTTTCGCGGATTACCTATCGGTCAGGGCCGCGCATGGAATCGACGCTGCGGGTGGGAACGCACGTTACTCGCTGCTCGTGCGCGGAACCATGGTAGCCGGACTGCTGTTGCTTCTATTGGCGAGTGGACGGATCCGGCTGTCGAGCTGGCGCACGGCGCTTCTGGCGATGGTGGCGATCACCGCCTCGGCCGCGACATATGCGTTTGGCGATATGTCGAGTGCGGAGTTTGCGCAGCAGGCGGTTTTCGTCCTGAAGGTGTTCTCCTTCTTTGTTTGTCTCGCGGCCCTATCGGGAATGAGCGACAGGCAGCTTGAGAAACTCGAACCGTTCATACGGCTCACGCTATTGGCATATGCGGCGGCGATCGTGGCTGGCGCGGTATTTTCGATCGACCTGTTTCGCAGCTACTGGGCCGATACGCAGATCCGATCTGGCTACAAAGGTATCGTGTACGCGCAGAACGAAGCGTCCGCACTCATGATCGTGGGCCTGGCTTATGGACTGATGAGGGTGTTGAAATTCGGCTGGTCGGCATGGAACGGCGTACTGGTAGGAAGCATCGTGCTGGCTTCGTGCCTTGTCGGTACGAAAGCCGCTATGGCCGGAACCGTTGCGATGATCTGCTCGTACTTCTATTGCCGGCATAACGTGCCGCAAGCCACCGTGCGTGCGTTGGCCCTTCTCGGGCTGCTGGCCGGCTTCGCGGCGGCTGCCTATCTGTCATTGCCGGGCGTGCAAAGCGCCGTCGATCTCAGCTTTCAATATTTCATGTACCAGCATGACCACGTGAACAGTGGCGGGGCACTCACGATGGTCTTGTCCGGGCGGGATGTCAAGTTTTCCAACGTGTGGGACGAAGTGGCGAAGGATGGCTATCTTCCACTGCTCACCGGTGGCTATCCGGTGGTGCGATATCTGGTCGAAATTGACGTGCCCGATCTTGTGTTGGCAATGGGATTACCCGTTTGTGTCTTTTACTTGTGGGACATAAGGAAGGCGTTTGTCTGCGGTGAAGGCGGGGCTGAGTCGCGCTTTGGCAAGTGGTTCTTTTTCGTCCTCATGGCGACGGCGTGCACGGCGGGGCACATCCTCGTCTCAGCAATTGTGAGTCCGTATCTGGCCATGATCGCCGTGCTTATCAAGCGTGCTGCGGACAATCGTACTCTTATAGAAGGAGCACACGATGAGTAAGCGCGAAAGCAAAGAGCCACACGCAGCTCACGACGTACCGCAGTTACGTGTGCTGCACGTGGGGCCGGGACAAGGTCAGCGAGGCGGCATTGCGTCCGTTCTCGCGGAACTTGCTGCACAACGTGCGAGTTTCCGGCGCGCGGGTGTAGCGGTAGCCATCTTCGAAACGCATGGTTTCCAGAGCGCGAAATCGCTGTTGTGCTTTCCGCTGTTCGACATTCCGCGCTTTCTGTTCGCGCTGCTCATGGGTATCGACTTGATTCATTTCCATGTGTCGGTTCGCGGATCGTTCTATCGAAAGTTCACGCTGTATCTTCTCGCACGGCTTTTCCGTAAGAAAACTATTTTTCATCTTCATGCGGGTAACTTCCAGAATTTCTACGCCGGCGGTGGGTCGTTGACTCGCAAGGCGGTGTGTGGCTTCGTGCGCGGAGCGGACGCCGCGGTGGCTGTTTCTTCGGCAGTCGCGGCAGGACTTCGAGGCAGTCAAGGCATTGCGAATAATCTTTATGTGATCGGCAACACGGCATATAGCGCCGAGGCGGCGGTAGGCGCGGCTTTGCGCGAGGCTCCCGACGCGAAGGCCTCAGACATGACGCCATATGTCGCGTTTGCAGGCAGATTCACAGAGGGCAAGGGGCTCGACGAATTGTTGCGCGCGGCGGCGCTGCTCAAACGGCAAGGCCTGACGATACAACTGAGACTGGCCGGTGCCGGCGATACGGATAGATGGACGCGCGCAGCGATCGAATATGGCGTTCGCGATCAGGTCAGCTTTGTCGGGTGGCTGCAGGGTGACGCCAAGCTCGAGTTCTATCGCGATGCCGCATTGTTTTGCATGCCGAGTCATTTCGAAGCATTCGGGATTTCGACGCTCGAGGCAATGTTTATCGGTCGACCTGTAGTCGGCACGCGCATTGGCGGGTTTCTGGATCTGGTGGAAGAGGGCGTGACTGGTTACCTTGTCCCGTGCGGAGACGTGGCCGAGCTCGCGGAAAGAATCCGGCGCCTCGTGGAAAGTCCCGAACTCGCGCGCACGATGGGGCGGCATGGCGTCGCAAGAGCCTTGAGTCGCTATTCCGTCGAAGCGGTCGTCAGGCAGTATGTTCACTGCTATAGAAATGTGAGCGAATCCAAAGGAGGTTGAGTGATATGAAGTGTAGCCCGATACGTCGCTGGACGCTGACTTGCATTTTAGGAACCCTATCTAGTATTGCCGTCGCGCAAGATGCGAACGTTAGCTGGACCGATCCGCAAATGACTGCGCTCGCGAGCACGTACGACAAGCTGTTCTCGACAGAGTGGAGCGGCGGTATTGATGCAGGCATCGGCGTGCAGGCGAATCCCGGTGATATCGCGGTGGTCGATGATCCAGTAATAGTCGGACGAAAAGCCGTACGTGTTCACATGAGCCGAGCCGAAGACTTTTCAAAGATCGCGAACGGTGTTCCCCGAGCAGAGCTGATTTTTCCCAAGGCGGTGAACTTTGCGCAGGGACCTGACTATCTGCTGAGGTGGAGTACGTTCATACCCGCCGGATTCGCCTTCGATAACAAACAGGCGGTCATTGTTACTCAGGTGCACCAGGGCGAACGGACGGGCGGTCCGACAATCGCTTTGAGTCTGCAGGGCAATCGGTATGCCATATCCGAGCGCGGCGGGGCGAATACTTCGACCGTTTCCGCAGGCAAATGGCTGTGCTGCGCCGACGCGGACCAGGGCAAGTGGGTGAACTGGTCGCTGCGCTACATCGCCGACGATTCCGGTCACCATGCTTCGACTCAATTGTGGAAAGACGGGCATTCGGTGTTTGCGTCGCAGGGAATACCGAATGCCTATCCCGGCGTACAGGATGCCTACCTGAAGATGGGGCTGTACAAATCGGGGTGGAAGAGTTCTGCTTCCGACGTCAGCGACATTACCTTGTTCTTTGGATCGGTTTCCGTATCGAAGAAATGAAGGCACATCTGCGGCGGGCGATTCGCGGGCGGATGCGAACGAACATAGAGAATGGTTGGTATGAAGCGTATTGAAGTATTCGGATGTCCAATGGACGTGGCGACAATGGATGAAACGGTCGCCGAGATTTCAACTCGCATTGCTGCGAGGCAGTTCACTCAGCACGTTGCGGTCAATGTCGCAAAGCTTGTGTACATGCAGGCCGACACGGAACTTGCGAGGTCGGTCCGTTGCTGCGACATGATCAGCATTGATGGAATGGGTGTCGTGTGGGCTGCCCGGGCGCTGGGTTATGCCGTACCGGAACGCGTCGCAGGTGTGGATCTATTCGACAAGCTGCTAGCGGAAGCGGCGAGACTAAAGTTTCCCGTGTATCTGCTAGGCGCAACCAACGAAGTCGTGGCACGCGTAGCCATGCTATGCGCAGACACGTATCCTGGTCTTAGAATCGCCGGTTACCACCATGGTTATTTCGGCGACGATCACCAACCCGTGGTCGACCGGATCCGCGAGTCCGGTGCACGGCTGCTGTTCGTAGCCATCACATCACCCACCAAAGAAAATTTTATTAACCGCTGGCGAGAATCGCTCGGCGTCGACTTCGTGATGGGCGTTGGCGGGACCTTCGATGTGGTGGCCGGGAAAGTCAGCCGTGCGCCTCGCTGGATGCAAACGGCAGGTTTGGAGTGGTTCTTCCGTGTTCTGCAGGAACCGCGTCGCATGTGGCGCCGCTATCTGGTCACGAACAGCAAGTTCGCAGTTATGTTGGGTAAGGCGCTATTCGTGCAACGGTAACAGGGACGGCGGACTGCGCCGGCTATATAAAAAGGGAAGCTCTTCATGCTGTACATCTATCGCATCGCGCATTTGCTTCATCGATTGCGCGTGCCCTTTCTGCCATGGGCGCTGAAGGTTTTTAACCGAGTGGTGTTTTCCGTATCGCTGCCGCCGTCGGTGACAGTTGGGCGCAACGTGGTTTTCGGTTATCAGGGGCTTGGTATCGTCGTGCACCGGCAAGCGGTGCTGGGCGACAATATTGTGATCTCACCCAACGTTATGATTGGAGGTCGTGGCCAGCCCGGTGCGCCCGTGATCGGCGATAACGTTTTGATCGGCGCGGGCGCGTGCATACTGGGGCCGGTGACGATTGGGCGCAACGTGAAGATCGGTGCAAATGCCGTGGTCACGTTCGATGTGCCGCCAGACGTAACCGTAGTGGGCGTGCCCGCGCGAATCGTCAAGCCGCGGCGGAGCGTCTGAATTTCGGAGTTCGTCACCCCCGCCTCACCATCAAAAACCCCACCCCAATCGCCGCCAGAAAACCCCCACAGCACCGATTGAACCACCGCCTTACTCTCGCACGCACCAACCACTTGCCGAGATACATTCCCGCCCACGAATACAGCGCGATAGCGAACCACTCCAACACCAGAAAACTCGCTCCCAGCACTGCAAACTGCGGCAACATCGGCTTGGCAATATCGACAAACTGCGGCAAGAACGCGGTGAACACCAGAATAGCTTTCGGATTGCCGGCAGCCACGAGGAACTCTCTGCGTGCGATCCGCGTAAGCGAGGCATCTTCCTGCTGCGTCGTGTCGATGGTGGGCGCATCGCTGCGCCACAACTGAATGGCCAACCAGATCAGATAACCAGCGCCAGCCAGTTTGATCGCGAGGAAGAACCACTCCGACGCGTGCAACACGACGGCGAGACCGGTTGCGGCAAGCACGAGCATCACCGCGAATGCAGCCAGACGCCCCGTGCCGCCGACAAACGCGGTCATGAAACCATGACGCGCCGCCACGTTGATGGACAGCAGATTATTGGGCCCGGGCGCGAGATTGATCGCGAAGCAGGCGGGAAGAAAGAACAGCCAGGCGGTGATGGACATGACGGCTCGCACATAGAAAGAACGCAGTTGCGACGGGCCGCGCGGCAGGACGGCGCGCGCGACACCCTTGTGCGATTGTAGCGAAGCTGGTGAGGCCGATGTCGAGGGTGCGCTTAATTCACCGCTTTGACAAACCCCGGATCGTCGATCAATGCGTCGACGCTCAGCTTGACCGTGTCTTCAATGGCGATGGTGCTGCTGGTAAACTTCGGCGATTTTTGCTTGACCGTCTTGGTGGTTGAGAACACAACCTTCTGGGTTGCGGCGTCGGTCACCACGTAGCGCATTTTCAATGTCCAGAACGCTGGCGAGCGCGTGTCGTCCACCGTGAATTTCTCGATGCTGCCGCTGAGGACCCGCTTGCCGCCGTCGAGATGAAAACCGGCGATCCGCAGGCTCTTCACAATGCCATTGCGCACGGTTTCATTGATGTCGTTCTTGAGCACGATGCCCGTCATTGCTGTGTTTTCGATGCGGTTCGGCGAAACTTGTCCGTCGCGAGCGGGCACATAGGCGAAGTCACTTGCGGGCGCGACGCTGAGCCAGCCGGTCGGATGCGCCACCGCGCGTGCCGAGGTATTCAGGCCGAACCACGACCACGAGCAGGCGGAGAGCATCAACGGCAGCGCGAGCGTGCCGCATCCCTTGAGCACGGTCGAGGTCAACGGTGAACGCGTGGCATCGAGCGACTGCGGCACAGACGCGCTCCGATGCGGCAACTCAGGCGCTATGCTGGAAAAAGCGGCGGTCGAGGTCAGAGGAGTTGCCCTATTAAATTGAGTCGTTCCGGGGAATAAACAACATGGTAACAGCGGCCCGCACCCTGGCATCTCTTAATCGGGGCGCGCTCGGCCTCCTTTAAGGACGAGGCACGCCACGCCGTCAGAAGAAGCCGGCTTTTCCCTGAGTCATATCCACCAACGCTCGCTGCGCATCATCCACCGCGTTGATGGGCAAACGGATCGTCATTTTCACCAGCATCGCGTAGGCGCTGTCCACGAGCGCATAGCCTTCGGCGTCGATCCATCGACGCACTTTCGCCTCGTCGGCGTAACTGACCTCGACGGTCAGCGAAACCTGCGCGATACGCTCTACCCGCGGCGCATCCAGCAGCGCCGAAGCGATCGCATCGGTATACGCACGCACGAGACCGCCTGCGCCGAGCTTCACGCCGCCGTAGTAGCGCACGACGGCGGCCAGCACGCCGTCCAGGTCGTGATGCCGCAGCACTTCGAGAATCGGCCGGCCAGCGGTGCCGGAGGGCTCGCCGTCGTCGGACATGCCGGACTGGCCGCCAGCCAGCAGCGCCCAGCAGACATGCGTCGCGGCAGGATGCTCGTCGCGCAGGCGCCGCAATTCGGCCATCGCGGTGTCGCGGTCGGCAACCGGTATCGCGTACGCAATAAATCGGCTCTTGCGTATCTCGAGTTCCGCGCTCAACGCCGCGGGCAGGGTGTAAGTGGGCAAGGCAAGGAGTTCGTTAGATAAAAAATACGGGCCGCACGCGGCGTCGTGCCCGCCATGGTAACGGATCAGCGGCCACTGACGGACTCTCTCCGAGACGACTCTGCAAGACCCGCGAGCCCGTTTGCGGCGTGCATTCTGCCGGCCGCTCGCCGCGCGTTTGTTGTGTAAGTGATAGCAATGCACCGGACGGCAGGCACGGCGCACGCGAATCAGAAATCACCCATTCGTCTACAATCTTCCGCTGAACGCGCGCGCCTGTTCGCTGCAGCCAGCGCGTCACCAGGGAGACGACATGCTTGATCTATCCACGCTAGGGACTTTCGTTGCCGTTGTATTCGGGCTCTTTCTGATTCCCGGTCCGGCTGTGCTGCTGGTGTTGACGCGCACCGTGCACGGCGGCCGCAAGGCCGGCATTCTCACCGGCCTTGGTATTGCGGTTGGCGATTTCATTCATACGCTGGGCGCATCGGTCGGCCTGTCGGCGCTGCTAATGACTTCGGCGCTGGCCTTCAACGCGGTCAAGTTCGTCGGCGCCGCCTACCTGGTGTATCTGGGCGTTCGCGCGTTGCGCGAGAAACAGGCAAGCGCTCATATGCCGGCCGTCGCGCCGGTGTCGGCCTCGAAAGCCTTCTTTCAGGCCATTCCCGCCGAAGTATTGAATCCCAAGACCGCACTGTTTTTTCTCGCGTTTCTGCCGCAGTTCGTTCGTCCCGAACACGGTTCCACGTTTCTGCAGTTCACCACGCTCGGGCTGATTTTTGTCGGCATGAGCGCGCTCTATACGACGTTGATCGTGTTGACAATTCGTCCGCTGGGCAAATTCGTCAAGCGTCTGACGTGGTTGACGCGCTGGCAGAACAAGATCATCGGCGTGCTGTTCATTTCGCTCGGCCTGCGCGTGGCCACGCAAACGCGCTGATCGAACGGCGCGGCCTCGCTTAACCGCTGCGGCAGCGAGGTCGCGTTTGCGCTAGATATTGCGGCGCTGTCGCCTGAGGCGGCCTTCGCGCGCGTAATCCATCTGGCCTTCGGTGCGAACCGCAAGCCTTTCCTGTTCGGCGCGGCTCATTTGCCGCGTGTCGTCGATCTCGCCGACCCGGAGCACTTCCTGGGCGATCCTGATACGCAGTGTCATCAACGGTTCGCCACGCTCGACCAGCGTGCGGTCCGCGGCACGCGCCTGCTGGACGCCGACGTCGATCAGATTGCGCAGTTCCAGCAGCGTGAGCCGCTGCCGCTGGATTTCGAGGATGAGCCGCTGGACGGCCTGCTCGTCGCGCGTGCGCCACCAGGCGCGCAGCTCGGCGAGCGTGGGAGGTTCAAAGGGTGGAAGGCGCATTGCTCAGACGAAAAGTACTGTATATATGTACAGTATATCCCGTCTCTTTACGGGAACGCGTAGCGTGCGTACCTAGGTTTACCGTTGCCGCGGAAAAGGGTGCGAATCGCTCAGGACAGCGCGAGCATGATTGACGTGGAAACCACGATGATGAAAAGACACGCGGCGGTGAGAATGTCGTAGGGATACTTCATCATGTTATGAGCATCTGACGTAGCGGTGTGAAGGGTCATCATAGGGACACGCGCCCTGTCCGACTGTTAAGCTTTGCAAGACATAAGCGCGGTCCGGTTACGAATGACTGGAGGGCAAAGATGAACGAATCAGCAACGCGCGTGCCCACGCAAGTACCGGAAATCGATTTCTGGTTCGACTTCGGCAGCAACTACAGCTACCTCAGCGTCATGCGCATCGAAGCGGAGGCCGCTGCGCGAGGCGTGCGGATTCGCTGGCGTCCGTTCCTGCTGGGGCCGGTGTTTCGCGATCTCGGTTTCGACAATTCGCCGTTCGTGCTTCAGAAGGAAAAGGGTGCGTATGTGTGGAAAGACATGGAACGGCAATGCCGCAAATACGGCATCGCCCTGAAGCGTCCCTCCACGTTTCCGCGCGCCGCGCTTCTTGCGATGCGCGTGGCGCTGCTCGGCGCGCAGCGCGAATGGATCGCCGCCTACTGCCGCGAGATCATGCAACTGAACTTCGCGCATGACCGCGATATCGGTTCGACGGAAGTGGTGAGCGAAGCGCTCGATGAACTGGGTTTGCCGGCGGCGGAGATCATCGCCGAAGCGCAAAGCGACGCGAACAAACTACGCTTGCGTGAACAAACCGCGGCGGCCGCGGCTCGTGGCATCTTTGGCGCGCCGACGTTTTTTGTCGGCGATGAAATGTTCTGGGGCAACGACCGACTGGAGGATGCGTTGGACCACTGCGCATCGATCGCCGCGCGCGGCTAGAGCGTCGAATGCGCGGCGCGTGATCGGCGCGCTGCTGGTTATTCGTTGCCGTCCTGGCAAAAACGGCGGCCCGGCACGTGCGAGACAACAGCTTGAGCGATCTCGAGCGGCGTGCTCTCGGCGGGCACCACGCGGTGGCTTGATTCGGGCGTGTGCTTCATGGTCCATTCGACGAGCCGGTATGAGCGACCCCAAGGATGCTGCAGCGGGTCCGAGACCTTGCATGAGTGAATCTGGCTGACCCAGTCGTTGCCGGGCATGGCGCGCAGATGCTCGAATACCGTGTCTTCAACCATGGTCTGACTCCTTCTTCGCGGGCCTGCAGCCCATCTTCTGGCGCGTCGTCGACACCCCGGGGAAAAAGCGCCGCCGGTGCTCTGGCGGCTTCAACAGGGGATGTTGTGCCTCATGGTTGCAGCAAAGAATTAAGCCAGACTTAAGAAGGCGAAAAGCGGACCGCGTAAAAGCGTAGTCGCGCGATCGGACCCTCAAGACCCGGCAAGATCCGCCGTTATTACAGCGATTGGGGTCGCCAACCCCGCTTCGCCTTCGGGCCCGCCCTGATAACGTGACGAACCTCGCCCAAACGCCGCTTTCCGAGCGCCTTCGTTCGCTCGTCGATACCGTGCAGCACAACGAGCGCACGTTGCGGCGCTTCCAGAACGTCGAACTTCGTTTAATCGGCGCTCAGGACTTCGCATCGTTTCTCGACACGCTGTTCACTCAATTGCCGCGGGAATTTTCGCTGGCGGGCGTGACGCTCTGGCTCGACGACCGCGCGCCAATGCTGCGCGAGCTGCTCGAGCCGGCCGCCTTGCGCGCACTCGATCAGTCGAAGCTGCTGGTCTCGCGCGAAGGTGGCCTTGCCGCGCAAGGTTTGTGCGAAGCGCGCCGGCCGTGGCTCGGCAAGCTGCACGGTATGGGCGATTCGGCGCGGCGTGCATTCTTCGGCGACGGCGCAGTCCCCGCGAGCGCAATCGTTCTGCCGCTTGCAGTGGGCGACGCCGCGAGCGGCTATCTCTGTCTCGGCAGCGACGACCCGGCGCGTTTCGCCGAAGGCATGGCCACCGACATTCTGGAGCGCTTCGCGAGCATCGTGACAGCGAGTCTCGACAACGTCGCGCATCGCGAGCGGCTCAAGCAACTGGGCATGACCGATTCATTGACGGGCCTCGCCAATCGCCGCTATTTCGACGAGCGGATGCGCGAGGAGATCATGCGCGCCTGTCGCTACGGCGTGCCGGTGGCGTGTCTGTTCATCGATATCGACAGTTTCAAGCGCATTAACGACACTTACGGCCACCAGACCGGCGACCGCGCACTGGCGGCTGTGGCGGCTTGTGTGCGGCAACAGGTGCGTCTCGGCGATACGGTGGCGCGTTATGGCGGCGAAGAATTCGCCGCGCTGCTGCAAGGCGACCGGGCCGACGCGCTTACCGTCGCCGAGCGTGTGCGGCTGGCGGTCGAACGGCTGGCTTTGCAGGACGATCATGGCGAGCGCATCGTCCTGACGGTGTCGATCGGTGTGGCTGCGCGCACGATCAGCGGCACGCCGACCGACGCGGCCAAACTGGGCGGCGCGATGATAGAAGATGCCGATCGCGCGACGTATCAGGCCAAACGCAACGGCCGCAATCGCATCGAGGCGCTGGCAGCAGCGGGCGATGCGCAGATGGCACATTGATCTGAGGCGCTGACGCTCGCGCCTCGCCTCGCCTCGCTCCCCGCATGCTGCCCGAAGCTCTCGCTCAAGTACCCGGCGCATCCGGCGGCACACCCAGCAACTGCAGCGCTCCGCCCGTCACGCCGCTGAACACGGGGCCGGCCACCGTCCCGCCATAAAACGCCTTGCCCGCCGGATCGTCGATCATCACCGCAACGATCAGCCGCGGGTCGCTCATCGGCGCCATGCCGACGAACAGCGCGCGATAGCGGTTTTTCGCGTAAGTCGCACCGACCTGTTTGCGTGCCGTGCCGGTCTTGCCGCCGATCCGGTAACCCTCCACGGTCGCCGCGCGGCCTGTGCCACCCACACCGGTTGCCATTTCCAGCATCGAGCGGATGGCACGCGCGGTGGCCGGCGTCGTGACCGCGTGGCCCTTGTCGTCGGACGGCGCGGCCGCGCCCGCTCCGTTGCGCAACAGACTTACGCGATGCATGGTGCCGTCGCCGGCATAGGCCGTGTACACCTGCGCCATCTGCAATAGCGAGGTGGATAGCCCGTAGCCATACGCCATGGTCGCCTGTTCGATCGGACGCCAGCGTTTGTATGGACGCACCTTGCCGGATGCCACGCCCGGAAACGTCAGTTCCGGGCGCAAACCGAGCCCGTATTCCTGATACTTGGTCCAGATCTTTTCGGCCGGCAGATTCAACGCGAGCTTGGCGAGCGCGATGTTGCTCGACTTCTGCACGGCTTCGGCGACGGTCATCACGCCATGATTCGAGGTGTCGTGGATCACGGCCGGCCCGATCTTGTACCAGCCGGGTGCGGTATCGATCACACTCTGCGGCCGCACCTTGCCCTCGTCGATCGAGAGCGCGACGACCACCGGCTTGATCGTTGAGCCCGGCTCGAAGGTATCGACCACCGCGCGGTTACGTAACTGGCGGCCGGTCAGGCGGGCGCGGTCGTTCGGATCGAAGCTCGGGTAGTTGGCGAGCGCGAGGATCTCGCCGTTGCGCACGTCGAGCACCACCACGCTGCCGGCTTCGGCGTGATGTTTGGCAATCGCTTCCTTGAGTTGTGCATAAGCGAGCTGCTGGATCCGTCGGTCGATCGTCAGGTGGATGGTATCGCCGTTCTGCGCGGGCACGAGCGGCCGCGTCTCGGACACCACGCGCCCCAGCCGGTCGCGGATCACTTCGCGCTGGCCAGGCACGCCGAGCAGCCGTTCGTTGACGGCGAGCTCGACGCCTTCCTGGCCGTTGTCCTCGATATCCGTGAAGCCGACCACGTGCGCCGCCGATTCGCCTTCGGGATAAAAGCGCTTCGAATCGGCGATCTGCGTGATGCCCGCGAGGCCCAATTTCGACAGATGTCCGGCGGTCTCGGCATCCACCTGACGCTTGAGCAGCACGAAGGTTTTGTCGCCGTTCAGACGCCGGCGCAGTTCCGCGAGCGGCAGATCGAGCAGCTTCGAGAGCGGCGCGACAGCCGCTTCGTCGATCAGCTTGGGCGAAGCCCAGATCTCGTACGTTGCGAGGCTGACGGCGAGCATCGAGCCGTTGCGATCGACGATCCGCCCGCGCGTCGCGTCGAGTTCGATGGTGCGCTGATAGCGCTTTTGCCCTTGATCGACGTAAAAGTCCTGGTTTACCACCTGCACCCAGAACGCGCGTCCCGCGAGCGAGGCGAACGCGCCGAACACCAGCAGGACGATGAATTTCGAACGCCACATTGGCAGGCGCGCGGCCAGCAGCGGGTGCTTCGCGACGGGCGTATAGGGATCGTGCGACTGCGATTTCTTCTTCTGGATCATTGGATGCGCATAACGAACAGCTCGATTAACTTGCGCCGCCTGAATCGGCGGCGGTGAATACCTTGAGTTGCCAGCGGAAACGCACGGCTGGCATGCGCACCGCGAAACCGCTTGCTAGCACCACGAGCGACGCCGGTTCCGGCGCCACGCCGCAGGCTTGCAAACCCACATACACGACGCCGGCGCCGGGCGCGATGCTCGCGTACAACTCCTGACGCAACACCAGCGGCATCTGGTTGCACAGCACGTCACGCAGCACACACGCCGGCGATCGCGCCGGCCAGCACGACAATGGCGGGGCTTGCGTCCAGCGCGGCGGCCACGTCGCAGCCGATCGCGTCGATCGCGTCGACCGTGACGAAGAGCCTTTGCCAGTTGCGCAGCCACCTCGCGCACGCCGCGGCTATCGACGCCGCTCCGATTGTAATGAGAACGTAATCTGTATGCGAGATCCACGCAAGAGGATAGTGACCGAGCCGAACGTCGCGCATCGTGCCGCCGCCGAGCGCGGTGACGGTGCCGACGAGGCGCAACCCGACGCCAGACCAGGGTGCGCGCGGCCATAAAAAAACCGCGCGGACTTGAAAAATCCGCGCGGCTGTTTCGTTCGATTAATGCGTCGACTCCGACGCGGCGTGTTAAAGAGGCGCTCCCTGCCTGTTGAGCGCCTTCTTTTTTTGCTGCTTCTGCTGTTTCAACTGCTCGTGCCGGGCGGTGTAAAAACGCTCAGGCCGGCAGCGCGAAGCTCGAAATCGCTTCGCGCAGCACACCCACCTGATCCTTCAAGGAATGCGCCGCCGCGGCGGCCTCTTCGACCAGCGCCGCGTTCTGCTGCGTGACCTGATCCATTTCGCCGACCGCGCGATTGACCTGCTCGATGCCCGCGCTCTGTTCGCGCGAAGCGTTGCTGATCTCCTCGAGAATCTCGTTCACGCGACGCACCGACTGCACGATCTCGCCCATCGTCGAGCCGGCGTTGGCGACTAGCGACGCGCCGGCTTCCACGGTAGTCGTCGACGTTTCGATCAACGCCTTGATTTCCTTCGCCGCCGTGGCCGAGCGTTGTGCGAGGCTGCGCACTTCGGCGGCGACCACCGCGAAGCCGCGTCCCTGTTCGCCCGCGCGGGCCGCTTCGACGGCGGCGTTGAGCGCCAGGATGTTGGTCTGGAAAGCGATGCCGTCGATCACGCCGATGATGTCGCCGATCTGCCGCGAGCTGGTGGTGATCTCGCCCATCGTGCGCACCACGTCGTCCACCACGCGGCTGCCGCGCGTGGCGACGTCCGCGGCCTGACCGGCGAGGTGCGCGGCCTGCAGCGCGCTGTCCGCGTTCTGCTTCACGTTGACCGTCATCTGATCCATGCTCGACGCCGTCTCGACGAGCGCGGCGGCCTGTTCTTCCGTGCGCTGCGACAGGTCCGTGTTGCCGGCGGCGATTTCGGTCGCGCCGATATTGATGTTTTCCGTGCCGAGACGCACGCGCGACACCGTTTCGACGAGACCGGCCTGCATCGTTTGAAGTGCATGCAGCAGGCTGCCGGTGTTGTCCGACTGAACCGGCACGCGCGTCGCCAGATCGCCACGCGCCATCAACTGCGCGTGTTCGACGGCGACTTCGAGATCGCCGCCGAGCATGCGGCGAATACTGCGCAGCACCAGCAACATGACGACGGTAGCGATCGCGCCGAGCGCGACGGTAATGACGAGCCAGCGCAGCAGATTGGCGTAGAACGCGCGTTGCACGTCGTCCATGTACATGCCGGTGACGATATACCAGTCCCACGGCGCGAAGTGCCGCGAGAAGCTGGTCTTGGCCACGGGTTTGTCGCTGCCCGGCTTGGCCCACAGGTAGTCGACGAAGCCGCCGCCGTCGTGATTGCCCGCATTGACGATATCGACGAACAGATGGTTGCCCGCCGGATCGGTGAATTGCGTCAGGTCCTTGCCGACCATCTGCGGCTTGAACGGATGCATCAGCATGACGGGCTGCGAATTGTTGACGGAGATGTAGCCGTCCGTGCCGTAACGCATCGCCTTGAGGGAATCGAGCGCCTGCTTTCTGGCTTCCTCGTCCGTGATGGTGTGCTGCTGCGCGAGCGTGTAGTAGCGCTCGACGATGTGGTCGGCCTGGTCGATCAGCGATTTCAACTGATCGCGGCGGTCGGCGATCATGGAGGCACGGTTTTGCCATGCGCCGAAGCCGCCGATCAGGATCAGGCCGATCCAGAGGACGGCGATCATCGAGGTCAGTTTTTTGTTCAGGGTCATAGCGGTTTCTGCTTTCGCACAGTGGTCGGTCAGGGATTGGATTCGCTTGCGGCGAGTGGCTTGTCGCTGACTGTGTTTACGGCGCGGCGACAGAAGCTGCGCAGGGCAGGGGAAACCCGCTGTCAGGTATTTTTATTCGTCTGACTAAAAGGACTTTTATCGTCGCGAGGGCGGTTTTATGCGTGCATTCGCACCAGCTGATTTATTTGATGCCCGATTCAATCGGGATTCCCCACGATTGCGGGTGAGAAATTGGCAGTGTTGGCGAATCGATAATAAGAGTTAAAACCTTCCGTAAATAAAATACGGATACTAAAACCTCGGTATCGCCACAACCGCGTGATGACAAAAACGAACGGACGCGCCGCCCGTCGAAGCGTGGTCGTGCGGTTGCGGCAGAATTCCACAAAACGCCAATAAAATCCAAGCGACTTCTCGCAATTGCGGATTGCAAAAAACGACACATTTTTCCACTTATCCGCAAATGAAGAAAACCGCTGTCACGGAAAAGACGAATAAATAAAAATTCCGCTATAGTCGCCGTTTTCCAGACGCCAGCCGGGCAATAGAAGAGCATTGATAAGCCCGCCACCAGGAGTACATAAAATGAACGCCCGCGAACCCGCTTTCGTGTCTGTTTCCCGTAGCGCGCGCCTGCGCCAGATGCTCGTCAGCAACGAACTCGAATTCATGATGGAGGCCCATAACGGCCTGTCCGCCCGCATTGTTCGCGAAGCCGGCTTCAAGGCCATCTGGGGTTCGGGCCTCGCGATCTCCGCGCAATACGGCGTGCGCGACAACAACGAAGCAAGCTGGACGCAAGTGGTCGACACGCTCGAATTCATGGCGGACGCCAGCGATCTGCCGATCCTGCTCGACGGCGATACCGGCTACGGCAACTTCAACAACGTGCGCCGCCTGGTGCGCAAACTCGAACAGCGCGGCATTGCCGGCGTGTGTATCGAAGACAAGCAATTCCCCAAGACCAACAGCTTCATCAACGGCGAAGCGCAGCCGCTCGCCGATATGGACGAGTTCTGCGGCAAGATCAAGGCCGGTAAAGACTCGCAGTCCGATGAGAATTTTTCGATCGTCGCGCGGGTTGAAGCGTTGATCGCCGGCTGGGGTATGGACGAAGCGCTGCGTCGCGCGGAAGCGTATCGCCAGGCCGGCGCGGACGCGATCCTGATTCACAGCAAGCTGTCGCGTCCCGACGAAATTCTCGAATTCGCGCGCGAATGGGCCGGCCGCGGCCCGCTCGTGATCGTGCCGACCAAGTACTACAGCACGCCCACCGAAGTGTTCCGCGAAGCCGGCATCAGCACGGTGATCTGGGCGAACCATTTGATCCGCGCGGCGACGTCGGCCATGCAGGCCGTCGCCAAGGAAATCCATTCGAGCGAAACGCTCGTCAATGTGGAAGACAGCATTGCCGCCGTCAACGAAATCTTCCGCCTGCAAGACGCCGACGAATACTCGGAAGCCGAGGATCGCTACCTGTCGAGCGGCCGTGCCGCCGGTTCCGCGGTCGTGCTCGCGGCGAGCCGCGGCAAGGGTCTCGAAGCCGTGACCGAAGACCGTCCGAAAGTGATGCTGCCGATCGCCGGCAAGCCGCTCTTGCGCTGGCTCGTCGATGCGTTCAAGAAGCAGGGCGTGAACGACATTACTGTGGTCGGCGGTTATCGCGCCGATGCGATCGACACGGCGGGCATCAAGCTCGTCGTCAATGAACAACATGCGCAAACCGGCGAACTCGCGTCGCTCGCCTGCGCGATCGACAAACTTGCGGGCGACACGGTGGTCTCGTACGGCGATCTGCTGTTCCGCAGCTACATCCTGCGCGATCTCGTGGAGAGCGAAGCGGCGTTCAGCGTGGTGGTCGATTCGTCATTGACCGACGCCGAAAATGCCAGTGTGCGCGATTTCGCGTGGTGTTCGGCCGCCGACGACCGCGGCCTGTTCGGCAATAAGGTCGTGCTGCGTCATGTGTCGAGCGGGCAGGATGCATCCTCGGCGATCGCGTCGCAAACACCGCATGGCCGCTGGGTCGGTTTGCTGAATGTGCGCGGTGAAGGCCGTGAGCGTTTGCAGGCGGTGATGAGCCAATTGCAGGCGCGCGCGGATTTCGCGTCGCTCGACATGCCGGCGTTGCTGAACGCGCTGATCGAAGCGGGCGAATCGATTGAAGTGCAATACGTGCACGGGCACTGGCGCGGCGTGAACGACCTCGAAGACTTCCGCCGTGCGGGCGATTTCGCGCACGCGCAGGCGCCGTTCGCGGCCGCGGTTGGCGCAGCCGGCAAAGATGCGACGGACGCAGCGAGCGGAGCCGCGCAATGATCGAGGCAGCACAGTTCGTCGAGGCGGCGCGCGAGCGCGGCTTCGACTGGTACGCGGGCGTGCCGTGCTCGTATCTGACGCCGTTCATCAACTACGTGTTGCAGGACGAATCGTTGCATTACGTGTCGGCGGCCAATGAAGGCGACGCCGTCGCGTTGATCGCGGGCGTCACGCTTGGCGCGCAAAACGGCCGGCGCGGCATCACCATGATGCAGAACTCCGGGCTCGGCAACGCTGTGAGCCCGTTGACCTCGCTCACGTGGACCTTCCGTCTGCCGCAATTGCTGATCGTCACGTGGCGCGGCCAGCCCGGTGTCGCCGACGAACCGCAGCACGCGCTGATGGGTCCGGTTACACCCGCGATGCTCGAGACGATGGAGATTCCCTGGGAAACCTTCCCGACCGAAGCCGATGCAATCGGCCCGGCGCTCGAACGCGCCATCGCGCATATGGATGAAACCGGCCGCCCGTACGCGCTTGTGATGCAGAAGGGCAGCGTGGCGCCGTACGAATTGAAGGACAGTGGTGCGAACGAGCGCCGCGCGCCTGTCACGCCGCAATCGCAGTTCACGAATGTGGCGGCGAGCGAACTGGCTTCGCGTCACGACGCGCTAAACAAGGTGATCGCGCACACGCCGCTCGAATCGACGGTGGTGCTCGCGTCGACCGGCTTTTGCGGGCGCGAGCTCTACGCGATCGACGATCGTGCGAACCAGTTGTACATGGTCGGCTCGATGGGTTGCGTGACGCCGTTCGCGCTGGGTCTTGCGTTGTCGCGTCCCGACCTGCACGTGGTCGCGCTCGACGGCGACGGCGCCGCGCTGATGCGCATGGGCGCGTTCGCCACCATCGGCGCGTACGATCCGTCGAATCTCACGCACGTGCTGCTCGATAACGGCGCGCACGATTCGACCGGCGGCCAGGCCACGGTCTCGCCGCAAGTTTCGTTTGCGGGCGTGGCGGCGGCGTGCGGCTATGCGTCGGCGCTCGAAAGCGACGACGTGAATGTGCTCGACGCCCTGTTCGACGCCGCGCCGCTCGACGGCCCACGCTTCGTGCGTCTGGCCATTCGCCGCGGCACACCCGACGGGCTGCCGCGTCCCACCATCACGCCGCCCGATGTGAAGACGCGTCTGATGCGCCACATCGGCGCCGCTTGAAGTCAACCTCGAGTCAAACTCGATTCAACGTCAGGGAACGCTCATGCTGCTGCTTAATCCCGGCCCGGTGACGCTCACCGAACGCGTTCGCAACAGCCTGTTGCAGACGGATCTGTGCCATCGCGAAAGCGAATTTTTCGATTTGCAGGAAGAGGCCCGCACGCGCCTCGTCGATCTCTACGGTCTCGACGCGAGCGAATGGCAGGCGGTGCTGATGACCGGCTCCGGCACGGCGGCCGTCGAAAGCATGACTGCTGCGCTGGTGCCGCAGAACGGCAAACTGCTCGTGGTGGAAAACGGCGTGTATGGCGAGCGTATTTCGCAGATCGCGACGCAATACGGCATCGCGCACGAATCGCTGAAGCACGACTGGATGCAGGCGCCCGATCTCACCAGGATCGCCGAACGCCTCGACGCGGACAAGGCGTTCACGCACGTCGCCGTGATCCATCATGAAACCACCACGGGCCGTCTGAACGATCTGGTTGCGCTCGGCGCATTGTGCCGCGAACGCGGACTGCGTCTGCTGGTGGACGGCGTGAGCAGCTTCGGCGCGGAGACGATCGATTTCGCCGATACCAGTGTCGACGCAGTCGCCGCCACGGCGAACAAATGTCTGCATGGTGTGCCGGGCGCCTCGTTCGTGCTGGTGCGCCGCGCGGCGCTCGCCCAAGCGGCGAGCCGCACGTATTACCTGGATCTCGGCCGTCTCGCGAAGTTGCAGGATCAGCGCAACACGCCGTTCACGCCGTCGGTGCACGCGTACTACGCACTGGTCGAAGCGCTGCGCGAACTCGCCGACGAAGGCGGCTGGCGCGCGCGTCACGCGCGCTATGCGGCGCTGGCCGAACAGGCGCGGGCGGGCCTCGCCGAGCGCGGCATCGGCAGCGTGTTGCCGCCGGAAGAGTCGTCGGTGGTGCTGCGCGCGTACCGTTTGCCACAAGGCATCGCGTATCCGCACCTGCACGACGCGCTGAAGGCGCGCGGCTTCGTCATCTATGCAGGGCAAGGCGGCTTGTCGGCCGAACTGTTCCGCATCTCGACGATGGGCAACATTCACGCCGCCGACATCGACCGTCTGTTGCAAGGCTTTACCGAACTGATGCGCTGATTCGCGCTTGCGGTGGCTGGCCGCGCAACGCGGTCACACCGGGTCTTTGTCGGGCGGCCCATCGGGCCGCTGCGGCTCCTCTGTGTGATGGCCGGGCGACGGCGGCACCAGCGGATCGGCTTCCGGGTCGCGGTTCGGATCGGCGTTGGGGTCGGGAATCGGACTGGTATGCATGTCGTAGCTCATGGCAGCACCTTTGAGTGGAGAAGAAGCCGGTGCGGCGACGGCGTCGAACTCTCGCCGGCCGTCCTCTTCAAGCGTAGGCCTTTCCGGCGCGCCCCGTCTGCTACTTTTTCACGCGACGACCCACGCTGAGCTGCCAGTAGCGCTCGGTCGCGAAGATGTCGTCGTAATTGCCTGCGCCAAACGCGCGCAACTGGCTCTCATAAGCATAGACCGCCTCGCGTTTGAGTTGCGCCCGGCGCTGCCCATCGATGGTGTGGCCGGCGCTCGGACTGGCGGGCGTCGCGACGATGCCGCGCTGCGCGAGATCGGCGAGCCGCGCCTGCACCACGCCGGGCGTGCGCCGGTGAATCGCTTCCTCGTAGCCGAACCAGGTGAGATGCGACAGGCGCGGCAGGATTTCACAGCAGGCTTCGAACACTCGCACGTGGTCGTCGTGATACAGGCCGAGCGGCATCAGCAACGTGTTGGCGGTAGTGCGGTAGATGGTTTCTTCGAGCGCCGCCGCCATTTTGCTGATCGACGGCGAGTCCGAATACTGGCTGTCGCGAAATGGCATGCGCAGCGGAATCGCGTCGAGCACTTCGAGTGCGCGGTTGTCTTCCAGTGTGCGTTCGTGGATGGCCTGATGGGCGTCCGTGAAGCCTGACTTTTCATCCCATTCGGTGTGCATCGGCTGCTCGGGCGGCGCGGCGAATACCGTGCACACGGCGGCGTCGGGATGGGCGGCGAGCAATGCGCCGCAACTGAAGACGGCGTCGTCGAAATGGGGCGAGACAATGAAAAGGCGCGGGCTGGTTTCGCTCATGGGGCGTGTGATGGGTTCGCGACGCGCGGGCCGGGGACGAAACGGGTAGAGGCTCGAGTGTCGCGCCGGTGCTTGAGAAAATGCGGCGTCACATCAGCTTAGGCGGAATCGTTGCGGCTTGCGCGGCGGGTTTTTGGTGTGCAAGCCGCGTGCCTGAGGGCTCGACGGGTGGTGGGTGAATCCCGGAACGCCCCTCTTGGCTACGCGTGTGCCTCCATCCGCACGACTTTCCGTTCCTGTTAATCGCGCACGTATGATCGCTATATGCGGATAAAAGATCATCTGTGATCGATTAAGTCGATTTCCTTGACCCAGGAACAATGCGCGCGGACAATAGGAAACCCATATCCTGAAGTACCGCTCATATGGAAACCGCAAAGCCGCATAAGCGCTCACATGTGAGCGTTAAAAGAAAAAGAGATCCGCTCCCCCTGCCGGTCGTGCGTGCCTTGAAGAAACTCGGAGCCGACCTTGCGCTGGCGCGCCGTCGACGCCGGTTGACTCAGGCGTCAATGGCCGAGCGCATTCAGACGTCCGTTGCTACGCTGCGTCGCATGGAACACGGCGACGAACGTATCTCTATCGGCACGATCGCGCAGGCGTTTCTCGTTCTGGGTGAGCTGGACAAAATCGACGGACTAATGGATTCCGCTGGCGATACCATCGGGCTGACCTTAATGAACCAGCAACTGCCGCAGCGGGTTCGCAACAAACGTGTCACGCCCGAATCGGGGGCACTATGAAGCGGCCTGTGTCGCAGCAGATCGTCCGGGTGGCGCTTGGGCAAGCGGCGCTTCCCGTTGGCGCCCTGACTTTCAACAAGGACGGCGCACGCGAAAACTCAAGCTTTGCTTATCACGAAGCGTGGCTGCAATCCACCGACCGGTTCGAGATTTCGCCCGATTTGCAGCTGGTTTACGGTCAGCAGTTTCGTAAGGCGCCCAGCAGAGACGATTCGATTTTTCACTTCGCATTTGCGGATACCGAGCCCGACGGATGGGGATGCCGGGTGATCGCGCGTGACCACGCGAGGCGTCGCAAGTCGGCGCAGGAGAAGGGGCTGGAGGTCCCGCGCGCCGGGCTCACGGAGATGGACTACCTGCTGGGCGTCGACGATATGAGCCGGATCGGTGCGTTGCGATTCGTGGATGAAGCGGGCAACTATTTGCGCAGCATTGAAGACGGAGGGCGTGGCACGCCGCCCTTGCTCGAATTGGGTCATTTGATCGGCGCCACTCGCGCGGTCGAGATGAACAGGGAAACCGCGGCCGACCTGAAGTATTTGCGCGGTCGGGGGACGTCGCTTGGCGGTATGCGACCCAAGTGCACGATTCTCGATGAGGACGGGCAACTGGCCATCGGCAAATTTCCCAGCGTCAACGACGACCGCAATGTCACGCGTGGGGAAGTGCTCGCTCTTCATCTGGCCGCAGCCGCCGGCATTACGGTGGCGCAATCGCGCATTGTCATGTCGGAAGACATCCCGGTTGCGCTCGTGCGCCGCTTTGATCGTGTCGCGAACGGCGGCCGGATTCCGTACCTCTCGGCTGGCTCCATGCTGCAAGCGTCACGGCAGGAAGAGCACGCCTATACCCAGATAGCTGATTGCATCATCGCGCGTTGCGTGGACCCGAAGCGCGACCTCGAGGAGTTGTGGCGACGACTCGTGTTCAATCTGCTGATTACCAATGTCGACGACCATGTGCAGAACCACGGTTTCCTGCACGTCGAGCATGGGCAGTGGCGGCTCGCGCCGGCGTTCGACATCAACCCTTTCCCGGATAAGGACCCCGAGTTGAAGCTGTGGCTCAATGAAGACTACGGGCCGGTCGACTCGATCGAGGCCGTGATGAATGAAGCCCCTTATTTCAGGCTCTCCGCCGATGAGGCGAAACGCATTCTCAATGAAGTTCGCAACGCGGTCAGAGACTGGAAACGCGTCGCGAAGTCGGCACCGGTCGGCATGACTGACGACGACCTCGATGCCTTCCAGCCCGCGTTCGAAAACGAGCAGGTCAAGGTGGCAACGGCCCTGCAATGATTTTGGATGAGCAGAGGCATACGATAGCCAATCAATAAAGCCGACGCGTGTGCGAGCAGCACAAATCCAGCGGTAAAAAAGCTACGCCTCTTTCGCCGCCAACGTCGCCGCGTGACTGAACGCCGTCACCATGCCCGCGACGATATCCTCGCGCAGCCGGCTGTCGGCCATTTTCAGCGCATAAGACGGATGCCACGTCGGCACGATCAGCCGGCCGCCGTGATCGATGGTCTGCCCCAGATATTCCGACAGATTGACGTGCGCGCCGGTCAACGCCTTCAGCGCCGTCGCGCCGAGTGTGACGACCACGCGCGGCGCGATGTGCGCGAGCTCGTGGTCCAGCCAGTACTGGCAAGCCTCGACCTCGCGCCGCGCGGGCGTTCGGTGGACGCGCTGCTGCTCCAGCGTTTCCCATTTGTAATGCTTGACGGCATAGGTCAGATAGAGCGCCGCGCGATCGAGGCCGGCGCGCGCAAGCACCGTGTCGAGCAGTTGACCGGCGGGGCCCATGAAGGGCACGCCGTGCTGGTTCTCATGCTCGCCGGGTTGTTCGCCGACCACCATGAGCGCGGCGTGAGCGGGACCGGCGCCCGCGACGGCCTGCTTTGCGTTGCGCCACAACGCGCAGCGCCGACAGGTGGCCAGCGGGCCGGTGGGCTCGCGCAAGGGTGGCGTCACTGCCGAATATTCGAGCGGCGGCATCTCCGGAACGGTGACAGTGCCGCTCTGTGCGCCGAGACGGCTGCGCTTGCACGCGAGTTGCGCGGGCAGCGGCGGACCAGCGGGCGGCGTTCTCCAGTAACGCAGCGGCATGGGCGCCGGCGCGCCATTGAATACGCTGGCGTAGTAGGCGAGCCAAAGCGCCTCGGTGGGTTCGCTGGTCGTCGCTTCGCCGGCCATGGCGGCGGGCGGCAATGTCGGCGTGGTCGAGCCGTTCGGCTGGCTCGGTGGTGATGTGGGCGTGGTCGGTCCGCTCCGCTGGCCCGGCGGCAATGCTGGCGTGGCTAGCCCGTTCCGTTGCACGACCGCCAAAGCGTGCGTGACGTGCCCGTTTTCTTCCGTTGCCGGCCGGCTGATGCGCAGCAACATGCCGTTCCAGAACACCGCGCCCTGCGGCGTAGCCAGCATCCACGTGGAATCGCCCATGCGCTCGGCAAAACGCTCGGCGGCCTGCGCCAGCAAATCATGATGCGGCTCGTACCAGCCGACGAATTCCGGCGGTCCCATGGACGGATCGCGTCGCCTGAACAGGGTGAGCGCCACCAGATCGCCGGTTTCGTGCTCGACCGACTGGATGCGCCGATCGAGCAGCGCGCCGTCGGCGTCTTGCGGATCGAGGACGTGGCGTTCGCCGTGTGTCCAACGCCACAGGATGCGATAGAGCAGGGACCAGCGGTCCGGCGCGTAAAAGCACGCCGCCGTTTTCAGCCAGGCGAGCAGTTCACGAGGAACGGCGGGCGTAGGGGCGGCCGAAGCGGTGGCGGAACCTTGTTGAGCATTTGGGTTGCCGTTATGCGAGCCGGCCGGATCACACGAATCGCATTCAACCCACTCGATCCGCTCCGGTTCGACGCCTTGCCGTAACAGTTCCCGCGCCGCATGGCGCCAGGCGGCAAAAGACGGTTCGATAGAAATACGTTTCATGCGGACGCGCCGCGGCTGTGCGTGACTAAACGCATCAAACCGTGAAATACTGTATGGATATACAGTATGCGCCTGAATGCCGGCCCAGATCAAGCGTGTCAGCAGTCGCGGCCGATTGCGCCGAAGATAGTGTGTCTACCGGCAACGCCAGACTGACCAGGCACACAACTACAGCTTGCGCAAATCCTCAGGCGTATCGACGTCGCGCAAGATACCCGCATCGTCCACATCAAGCCGCGTCACCTGCTGCGACATGAACAAGGATCTGGCGCCCATATCGCCGTCGAGCGCCAGCAGCGCGTCGCGATGCTCGATGCCGAAGCCGACCGGATGCCCGCGCTGTCCCTGGTAAAACGGCGCGACCAGCGAAGCGCCGCCGTCCAGCGCGCGCGCCACGGCTTCGATCGTGGTAGTGGCGATGCGCGGCATGTCCGCAAGCGCGACGATCCAGCCCTCGGCCTCCGCGCTTGCCTCGACACCGGCGGCGAGGCTTGCGCCCATGCCGCGTTCGGCGTCCGCCGCGAACACCACGTCGCAGCCGGCGTCGTTGAGCAGGCGCGCGAGCGCGTCCGAACCCGGCCGCACCACGGCCACCACCTGCGTCACGACCCGCAGCAGCCGATGCGCGGCTTCATGCGCCACCGGCGTGCCGTCGGGCATGCGTGCCAGCAGTTTGCTGTGGAGGCCTTCCGGGTCGAAGCGCAAGCCGAAACCGGCGGCGAGCAACACGCCAGTGGCGAGCGAAGCGTAGGCCATGGGCGGGCACCGGTAGAAGGAATGAGGTCGATTGTGCGATGCAACGCGGTCACAGGCAAGCGCGAATATCAATGCGCGGCGCTCGCCGCCTCGATTCGCGCCGCGACCGCAAAAGCGCGCCCATCAAACCTGCATCGCGCCCATGACCTTATCGAGCGTGACGGGCAAATCGCGCACGCGCACACCGGTGGCGTGATATACCGCGTTCGCAATCGCCGCCGGCACGCCCGTAATACCGATCTCGCCGATACCTCGTACCCCGAGCGAGTTGATATACGGATCCGGCCGGTCGATAAAGGTAATGTCGAGCGAGCCGATATCGGCATTCACCGGCACGTGATATTCGGCGAGATTTGCATTGGTGAAGCGGCCATAGCGCGTATCGAGCGAGGTCTCTTCCTGTAGCGCCGCCCCGACGCCCCACACGATGCCACCCATCAACTGGCTGCGCGCCGTCTTCAGGTTGAGCACGCGGCCCACGTCGTACACGCCGACCACGCGTGCCACGCGGATCGTGCCGAGATCGGCATCGACGTGCACCTCCGCGAACACCGCGCCGAACGAGTGAAACGAGTACTTCTGCTTTTCGTCGCCCGGCTTGACGGTCGCACTCGCCTCGATCGGCTTGCCGCCCGAGCGCGCGATGATCGCCGCCGCCGGATCGCGCTTGCCCGGTTGCGAGCGGCTCATCACCCAGCCGTTTTCCACGGTGATGTCGTCGAGCGCGATGCCGTACACGGGCGAAGCCTGATCGGCAAGCGCGAGCGCGATCAACTGGCTGCGCGCCTGGCTCGCCGCGTCGCGCACGGCCGGCGATACGCTCGCGGCCGACTGCGATCCGCCCGACACCGGCGCTCTGGGCAGCGACGAATCGCCGAGCGCGAAGTGGATGTTCTCCGGCGCGAAGCCGAGTGCGTCGGCGGCCACCTGGGTCATCACGGTGTAGGTGCCGGTGCCGATATCCTGCGTCCCGGAGGCGACCATCGCGGTGCCGTCCGGCAAGATCCGCGCAACGGCGCTGGCTTCGCTGCGATTGGCCGGATAGGTGGCGGTCGCCATGCCCATGCCGATCAGCGTGCTGCCGTTGCGCATCGAGCGAGGCGCCGGCGAGCGGCGCGACCAGCCGAATTTCTCCGCGCCGGTCTGATAGCACTCGCGTAAGGATTTGCCCGACCATGGTTTATTTTCCTGCGGATCGGCCTCGGCGTAATTCTTGATGCGAAGCGCGAGCGGGTCCATCTTCAAGGCCGCCGCGAGTTCGTCCATGGCCGATTCGAGCGCGAACGAACCGGTCGTCTCACCCGGCGCACGCATGAAGGTCGGCGTGCCGAGATTGAGCGGCACGATGCGGTGCGTGGTCACCTGGTTCGGCACCGCGTACAGCATGCGTGTGACCATGCAGCAGGTCTCGGTCCAGTCTTCGATCACCGAGGTGTTCGAGATGCTGTCGTGGCGCATCGCGGTCAGCGTGCCGTCGTGGCGCGCGGCGAGCACGAAGTGCTGTTCGGTGCGCGGCCGCGCGCCGACCGGCCCGAACATCTGCGGCCGTTCGAGTACGAGCCGCACGGGGCGCCCGGTCTGTTTCGCCGCCATCGCGCACAAGGACACATGCGACCACGACGAGCCCTTGCAACCGAAGCCGCCGCCCACGAATGGCGAAATCACGCGCACGTCGCCGGGCGAAACGCCGAGCGTTCTGGCGATTGCCTGCGCCGCGCTGCTGACGCCTTGCGTCGAATCGTAGAGCGTGAGTTGCGGACCGTCCCAACGCGCCATGGTGGCGTGCGGCTCCATCGGGTTGTGATGTTCGATCGGCGTGGTGTACGTCGCGTCCACGCGTACCGCACCGCTTTGCAGGCCGTCGTCGAAGCTGCCGCGTCGCGTGTCGGTTTGCCGGCCTTGGGGTTTGTCCGGCGCGTGCGCGTTCGGCTTGGCCTGCGCGAAGTCCAGCGCCGCTGCGCCGCTCTGATACGTGATGCGCAATTGATGCGCGGCGTCGGTGGCGTGTTCCAGCGTGTCGGCCACGACCACGGCGACCGGCTCGTTGTTGTAGTGAATCTGATTGTCCTGAAGCAGCGAAAGGCGGCGTCCCGCGGGCGGCGCCAATGCGGCTTTGCCGCCGTTGGGCAGACGCGGCGCGTTCTGATACGTCATCACGAGCAGCACGCCGGGCAGTGACTGCGCGCGGCTCGCATCGATCGATGCAATGGTGCCGCGCGCGATCGTGCTGGTGACGAGCACCGCATGCGCGAGACGCGCTTCGGGAAATTCGGCGGCGTAACGCGCTTCGCCGGTGACCTTGAACAGACCGTCGATCCGGTCGACGGGTTGGCCGATGAGATTCATGCGACACCTCCCGCGTGCCCGGCGGCCTGGTTCACGGCGCGCACGATCGCACGCTGCGCGAGCTCCACCTTGAAGCGATTCTCGCGCTGCGGCCGCGCTTCGCGCAATCCGGCCGAGGCGGCGTTATTCAGCATTGCCTGCGTGAGCGGCTGGCCGTTGAGCATCTGTTCCGCGACACTCGCGCGCCACGGTTTGTGCGCGACGCCGCCCAACGCGATGCGCGCGGTCTTTACGCGAGTGCCGTCCATCTGCAAGGCGGCGGCGACCGAGATCAGCGCGAATGCGTAACTGGCGCGGTCACGCACTTTCAGATAATGCGAGTTCGCGCTGAAGAGCGGCGGCGGAAGATCGACAGCCGTAATCAGTTCGCCGGGCTGCAACGTGGTGTCGACATCCGGCCGGTCGCCGGGAAGCCGGTGAAAGTCGGCGAACGCAATGGTTCGCTCGCCGGCCGGGCCGCTCACGCGCACCACGGCATCGAGCGCGGCAAGCGCCACGCTCATATCCGACGGATTCACCGCGATGCATTGCGGACTCGCACCGAGAATCGCATGGGTGCGATTGTGGCCGTCGAGCGCCGCGCAGCCGCTGCCCGGCATGCGCTTGTTGCACTGCGTGAAGGCCGTGTCGTAGAAGTAGCCGCAACGCGTGCGTTGCAGCAGATTGCCGCCGACGGTCGCCATATTGCGCAATTGCGACGACGCGCCCGCCAGAAATGCTTGCGAGAGCAACGGGTATTGCTCGCGCACCAGCGCGTGATTGGCGGCATCGCTGTTGCGCACCAGCGCGCCGAGCCGGATGCCGCCGTCCGGCAGTGTGGTGACCGTATCCAGTCCGCCGATATGCGTGATATCGATTAGCCGCATCGGCCGCGCTACGCCGCCCTTCATCAGATCGAGCAGATTCGTGCCGCCGCCGATGAACACCGCCCCTGGCTGCTGCGCTGCCCGCACTGCGCCGGCGACATCGCCGGCGCGTTCGTATGAGATCGCATCCATGCTGTCGCTCCGTCAGGCGTTGGGGGTGTTGTTGCCGCTGTTCTGGCCGCCACCTTCGTGCACCGCGCGTACGGCGGCCACGATATTCGCGTAGGCACCGCAGCGGCAAAGGTTGCCGCTCATGCGTTCGCGGATTTCGTCGTCGGAGAGTTGGGCGGGGCGGCTGCGGACATCGGCCGTGACGGTGCTGGCGGTGCCGTTGCGGAATTCGTTCAGAAGGGCGGTCGCGGAACACAACTGCCCGGGCGTGCAGTAACCGCATTGAAAGGCATCGTGTTCAATGAAGGCGCGCTGCATCGGACTCAATCCGCCGTTGGCGGCAAGGCCTTCAACCGTCGTGATGGTCTCGCCTTCATGCATCACGGCGAGAGTCAGGCAGGAGTTGATACGGCGGCCGTCGGCGAGCACCGTGCATGCACCGCACTGTCCGCGATCGCAGCCCTTCTTCGTGCCCATCAGGCCCGCGTATTCCCTTAATGCATCGAGCAAGGTCACGCGCGGCTCGAGTTGCAGCGTGTATGCGCGGCCATTCACGGTCAGCGTGACCGGACGCGGCGGCACCGCTTGCTGAACCTGAGCCGGCGGCGCGGTCGGGGTTTGGGTTTGCGCGCGCAGATGCGGCGCAGCGCCGACTGTGGCGGCAGCGGCAGCAGATTGAAGAAAGCGGCGGCGTGAAGGTTGTGTTGGGATGGCGGCTTGGACGTCGCCCGGATCCTGACTTTCGTTATGCGAAGACATGACGTCTATTGACTCCATTGAAAGGTCAATGCAGGCTAGCGATGCGTCGGTATCCGAAGCGTCGCGATCCATTGGACAGTACGCGGCAATTTCGGTGCCGTTGCATTCACAACGGTATTAGCAAATATCGGAGACGAAAAACGTGAAGTCCAATCTCAGAGTCGAGCCCACGCAACGACCGGTCCCGGTGGTGCGAACCCTGGCGATCATGTTGGCGGTGGCAGTCGTGCTGACTGCATGCCACAGCGGCGGTAGCGAAAGTAACCCGCCACCGCAAGCCAATACGCTGCCCAGCTTTATCACCACAGCATCGGTCAAGAGCCAATCCTACGACGGCAATACCGACGACCTGCTCACCGCGGGCCTCGGCAAAACCGGCCTCGGATCGGCTGCGGCGCCGGCCATTGCGAACGCTGCGCAACCTACCGCCGCCGAGCTCCGCCGCCTCGCCATCTGGTCGAACTATCGCGCGCTCGTCGACATGACGGCGAACGGGGGCTATGGACGCTTCTGGGGGCCGAATGTCGATCTGAACGGCAACGACACGCTCGGCGAAGGCAAGATCGCCGGCAAGGAATATCTCGCTTACGCCGACGACGGCAGCGGCATGCAGAACGTCACCATGCTGGTGCAGATACCAGCGAGCTTCAATCCTGATCAGCCGTGCATAGTCACGGCGACGTCATCTGGTTCGCGCGGCGTGTACGGCGCAATTTCCGCCGCCGGCGAGTGGGGGCTCAAGCGAGGTTGCGCGGTGGCGTACACCGATAAAGGCAGTGGCAACGGTGCGCACGAACTGTCGTCCAATCGGGTCACATTGATCGACGGCACCTTGCAGGATGCCACCGCCGCGGGCAAGGCCAGCCTCTTCACGGCCAACCTGGGCAACACCGATCTCGCCACTTACAACAGCCAGTTTCCGAATCGCTACGCGTTCAAGCATGCGCACTCGCAGCAGAATCCCGAGAAGGATTGGGGCAACGATACGTTGGAGGCGATCCAGTTCGCGTACTGGGCGCTCAACGATTCGTATGGCGCGCTCAACGGTTCGACCCGCACCGTGCGTTACGCGGGCGGAAGCATCACGACGATTGCGGCTTCGGTGAGCAATGGCGGCGGCGCGTCGCTCGCGGCGGCGGAACAGGACACGTCCGGTTGGATCACCGCGGTTGTCGTCGGCGAACCGCAGATCAATTTGCGCTTGCCCGCGCAGGTGTCGGTGGCTCAGGGCGGCGTGCCCGTCGGTGCATTCGGCAAGCCGCTCGCCGACTACATGACGCTCGCCAACCAGTTGCAACCGTGCGCGGCGCTCGCGCCCGCCGCGGCCGGCGCACCGTATCTGACGGCACTGCCGCTCGCCACGACCACGGCGATTCGCACCGCCCGCTGCGCGTCGCTCGCTAGCGCCGGCGTGATCGCGGGTGGGGACGTGACGACCCAGGCGATCAACGCGCTGGCGTTGCTGCATCAGAACGGCTACCAAACCGACTCCGATCTGCTGCAAGCGCCGATGTGGGACTCGCAAGCGGTGCCGGCTGTTGCAGTAACTTACGCAAATGCGTACGCGAAAGCGAGCGTCACCGCCAACCTCTGCGACTTCAGCTTCGGCACGACGAGCGCGACGGGAACAGCCGGCGTGACACCGGCCGTGTCGCCGATGCTGACGGTGTTCGGCAATGGCAACGGGGTGCCGCCGACCAACGGCATCAACCTCGTGTTCAACTCGGGCGGCGGAGCGGCGGACCACCGGCTGGCGACCCCGGACGGCAGTTACTCGGGCGCCTCCTGCCTGCGTACGCTGTGGACGAACGGCACGCTGGCCAACAGCGTCGAGGCCATTCGCGTGAACGCGAATCTGCATGGCAAGCCTGCCATCATCGTGCAGGGCCGCGCGGACGCGCTGGTGCCGATCAACCATGCGTCGCGGCCGTATCTCGGCCTGAATCAATTGAGCGAAGGCGGGGCGAGCAAGCTCTCGTTCTACGAAGTGACGAACGCCCAGCATTTCGATGCGTTCCTCGGCGTGGCGGGGTTCGACTCGCGCTTCGTGCCGTTGCATTACTACAATCTTCAGGCGCTCAATCTGATGTGGAGTCATCTGAAGAGTGGTACGCCGCTGCCGCCGTCGCAGGTGATTCACACGGTGCCCCGTGGCGGCGCGGCCGGCGCCGCCCCCGCGCTGACCACGGCCAATCTGCCGGCGATCGCGGCGAGTCCGGGCATCAATGCGATCACCGTGACCAACGGCGCTGTGAACGTGCCGAACTGATTCGCGCGGACTGCACGCGCGAACTCACAACGACGGCAATCACGCGCGCGAGGTCGGCGCGTGCGACTGCCGTCGTGCTGTGAGGACAGTTGCCCGGGTATAAGCGATGCTACGGCAGATGCAGTGAAGCGCGTTCAAAGGAGAGCGAATGCAGTTCGACTACCGGCATTTCCATATCGATTGCCGCGCCCGCCATGACGACGACGGCCTCTACTACGCGAGAGCGAAGATCACTCGCGCGCCGCGCAAAAACGAGCACGTCCAGTCGCACGATTCCGGCGACATCGACGCCTTTTCCGACCAGGCGGATGCCATTTCGTGCGCGAGGTCGTGGGCGATCGAGTGGTGCGACGCAGCGGCGCAATAGCACGCATTGCAGGGAGGACATGCCGTGGCCAGGCTTCGAATCGCGACCTTCAACATCAACGGGATCCGCTCGCGTCTGCCGGCGCTGCTGCAGTGGCTCGAGCGCGAGGCGCCCGACATCGTCTGTTTGCAGGAACTCAAAGCGGTGGACAGCGCGTTTCCCGTGGAGCAACTGCGCGACGCGGGCTATGGCGCGATCTGGCAAGGGCAGAGCGCGTGGAACGGCGTGGCGATTCTGTCGAAAGGCGAAGCGCCGCTGGAGAGCCGCCGTGGCCTGCCCGGTTTCGAGGACGACACGCACAGCCGCTATCTCGAAGCCGCAGTGGGCGGCGTGCTGGTGGCGTGCCTCTACCTACCGAACGGCAATCCGCAACCGGGCCCCAAGTTCGACTATAAGCTGGCGTGGTTCGACCATTTCATCAGGCACGCGGCGAAGCTGTACAAAAGCGCTCATCCGGTCGTGCTGGCTGGCGACTTCAACGTGGTGCCCACCGACGAAGACATCTACAACCCGCGCTCCTGGCTGAAGGACGCGCTGCTGCAACCCGAGAGCCGCGAGCGCTACCAGCGGCTGCTCGCGCAAGGCTGGACCGACGCGCTGCGAACGCATTTCGGCGACGAGCGGGTCTACACCTTCTGGGACTATTTCCGCCGGCATTGGGACACGAACTCCGGCTTGCGCATTGACCATCTGCTGCTGAGCGCCGACCTCGCGCCGCGCATGCGCGACGCGGGCGTCGACCGCTGGGTGCGGGGCGAGCCGCACGCGAGTGATCATGCGCCTACGTGGGTCGAATTGGAGATGGACGCGGGGCGTCGCAAGAAAGGCGACGCGTAAAACGGTGCAAAACCGGCGCTGTACAAACGGCGGTGTACGAACACGAAACGGGCGATCGCCTGAAGCAGATCGCCCGGTGGTCAACCCCGTCAAAAATCAACGGCGATAATCGCGTCCTGCCGCACCGTGCGCCCACAGCGCGCCGGCCACAAAACCGGCGAGCGCCACCACCGCGATCGCGGTGAACGGGCTTTCCGCCGTGGTCTCACGCACGAGACTCGTCGTGCTCGCGGCCAGTTGCTGGGCTTTGCCGCTGAGCTCCTTCGCCTTGCCGGCCAGTTGCGTGCCGGTATCGCCCAGCACGTCGCCGACGGCGCCCTGTACCTTGCCCGCGACTTCCTTGACCGTGCCTTCCGCTGAATTGGCTGCCGAATTGGTGTCCATACGTTTTTGCTCCCATTGTCAAATTTACGTGTGAGCCATTGCGATCGCAACGCTGTCACACCAAGGTCTCACGTACGCCGCGCCGGAAAGCGCGACTTACGTTCACCAGACAGGGCGCAAGAAGCGCGCCCGAGCGAAAAATGCAAAAACGGGGGCGCCGGACGGGCGCTCAGTGGCGCCGCCGGGAATTGATCCCCACGAAGATGGCCATCAGCATCAGGAAGCCGCCGAACAGCAGCGCCGAATTCACCGCCGCGTGCGTGAACCCGAGCCTGTCGACATTGATGAACGGATAAGGGTAGAAATCGGACAAGCGCCCGCGCCAGAAGGTCACGCCGAGGTAGGTCAGCGGATACACCAGCCACCACAGACAATGCCGCAGCTTGAGATGAAAGCGCGGCACGAACAGCACCCAGTAGAGCGCGGAGAGCATGGGCAAGACGCTATGGAGCGATTCGTTGAGCAGCATCCGCAATGCCGTGGGCGTCCAGTAACCGCGCAACAGCAGGTTGTAGGCGATCCCCACGAATGCCATGTACACCACCACGGCGGTGACGACGGTAGGCTGCCGGAAAAAGCGCGCGGGCGTCGATCTGTGCCTGCGCAAGGCCACACAGGTAAAACAGATCGCGCAGGCGAGCGCCGTGAGATTGGTGAGGTAACTGCTCATGCGGGCGAGGCCGTCGAGCACGGTGAGCCCGCGGGCGAGCGTGCGATCGATCGTGACCTCGGCTTGCGCGACGATCGAAATCCACGCAATGACGGCGATGATCGCGGCGAGTGTCACCGACGACACACTGGGCGTATGCAGCGGAAGTTCGGGCTCCCGTTGCTCGGAAAGGGCGGGGCGCATGGGTTCGATTTTATACACACAGGTGCCGTGCAATGTGCGTTATCGAGCGCACCCGCCAAATCTATCGGACGCGCGGCCGAAAAATGCTACGGCGTGCTATGCGAACCGGTTACGGGTTGCAAGCGTGCGACTACTGCGGGAATGCCTGAGCTTGCCGGCGTGGCTTCGTCGATCGCGGTGCGTCCGCCGTCGTGAAAGAAGGCGAGTTCCGCGGCCTTGTTCAACACCAGAATGCTGATGCGCCGATTGGTCGGCTCGTCGGTCACATGGCTGTTCAGCGGCAATACGTCGGCCAGTCCGCGCACCTGCAGCAGCTTTTCGCCATGCATGCCACCGGCGACCAGCGCGCGGCGCGCGGCGTTCGCGCGTTCCGACGACAGCTCCCAGTTCGAATAACCTTCCGGGCCCGCGGTGTATGGCACCGCATCGGTATGGCCGGCGATCGAAACGCGGTTGTCGACGTCGTTCAGCGCTGCGCCGATCTGCGTGAGGATCGTCACCGCATACGGCTGAAGCTTCGAACTGCCGGAAGGGAACATCGGCCGGTTCTGCGAATCGACGATCTCGATACGCAGCCCTTCGTTCGTGATCGAGATGCGGATCTGATCCTTGAATGCCTTCAAAGTGGGGCTTTGTTCGATCAAGGCGGTGAGCTTCGCCTTCAGTTGCTCGAGACGCGCCGCATCGGACGGTGCCACCGACGGCGTCGCCGCGGAGGGCGGCGTCGGTTCGGCCTGGCTTTTCCTGCCGACTGCAGGCGTCGTATCGGAGATGTCGCGGCCGCCGCCTTGCACCACGCTCGGACGCGCGGCGGCTGTGCCTTCATTGCCGCCGAGCAGGCTCGACAGCGGCGTGTTGAAATAATCCTCGATACCCTGCTTGTCAAACTTCGACGTGGAGCCGAGCAGCCACATCAGCAGGAAGAACGCCATCATCGCGGTGACGAAATCGGCGTAGGCGATCTTCCATGCGCCGCCGTGATTGCCGCCATGGTCGGCGGCTTTTTTCGAACGGCGCACGATCACCGGCGCCGGCTGCCGCTCATCCTGCGAGGCGCGCGATCTTCTTTCGCTCATCATGCCGCTCCGCGTCAGGCCGACTTCGGCATCTTGGTGGCGCGCACGGCGTCGTCGAGTTCCTGGAAGCTCGGACGGTCGGCGGTGAACAGCACCTTGCGGCCGAACTCGACTGCGATCGGCGGCGCATAGCCGGAGAGCGACGCGAGCAGCACCGCCTTCACGCACTGGTATGGCTTGGCTTCGGCGCGGCCCTTTGCGTTGAGCAGATCGGCCATGGGGCCGATGAAGCCATATGCGAGCAGAATGCCGAGGAATGTGCCGACCAGCGCGCCGGCGATCATCTCGCCGAGCACGGCGGGCGGTGCGCCCACCGAACCCATGGTGTGAACGACGCCCATGACCGCTGCGACGATGCCGAAGGCGGGCAGGCCATCGGCCATCTTCTGAATCGCGTTGGCCGCGACCGATGCTTCCGCGTGATGCGTGGCCAGTTCCTCATCCATCAGGTCCTGCACTTCGAGCACGTTCACGTTGCCGCCGGACATCATGCGCAGATAATCGACAATGAAGTCGAGCAGATGATGATCTTCCAGCACGTGCGGGTACTTCTGGAAAATCACGCTTTCTTCCGGCGCACCGACCTCGGCTTCGAGCGACATCATGCCTTCTTTGCGCGCCTTCTGAAGCAGTTCATAAAGCAGCGCGATCAGCTCCAGATATTTTTCCTTGGTGTAGCCGCCACCTTTGAAACATGACGGAATCGCCTTGATGGTTTTGCGCAGCGTGGAAGTCGGATTGCTCACGACAAACGCGCCGATTGCCGCACCGAAAATACACAGTAATTCGAAGGGCTGAAGCAGCGCCGGCAAGTGCCCGCCCACGCCGATAAAGCTACCGATCACAGAACCGATCACCAGAAGCCACCCGATTGCAACAAACATACTCTCTCCGATTATCTTGCGCGGCGCATGCTCGATCAGAGCAGGTCCTGTTTCGAGGACTTTTCTGGTGCGTCACAAAAGTTTTTGCATGTATGGGTAAACGGCTGAATTCGCCGTTGCTGAAGTGCTCGCCCGCGTGAAACGCCGAAAATTCACTAATCAGTTAGTTTTCGAAAAAGACGCCGGTAAATTTGCCCGCGTTTCGCGATCGTTGCCATTGCAACCTGTATTGGGCGATCCCGGTATAACCCGAGTCACTATGCCCCGCTGATGCAAAGAGGATACGTAACCTTTATACCGATCGGTCTGCTAGCATGACGTGCAGTTTGCATCGCCGGCCACTCATGTGCGAGCCTTGCCGCGTAACCGTGCCCCGCCGATCACGAACCCCGGCAGCGCCAGCACTCAACCGGAGAGGAATCCCCTTTGCGAGCCTCGACATCTGCTGCTCAACGTTGGCTGGGTCACAAGGCCGCCGCCTGCCTCACGGGCGCCGGCCTGCTGTTCATTCCCACGCTCAGTGACGCCCAGGAATTTTCGCTATTCGGCGGCGGCTCGCGCGCGAGCAGTATCAACACCTATACGTGGGCCTTCAACTATCAGGAAGGCCTCGGGCAATATTTCGCCGCGAGCTTCACCTGGCTCAACGAAGGGCATATTCCCGACCATCACCGTGACGGCCAGATGGTCCAGTTGTGGGGGCGCATTCCCGTGGGCAGTCCGCAATTCGTGCTGCAAGCCGGTGTCGGCCCCTATCGCTATTTCGATACGACCACCTCCGAGCAGGGCGGCAGCTATTCCAACACGCACGGCTGGGGTGTGGTGTACAGCGTCCGCGCCGCGTACTACGCGTCGAACCGGTGGATTACGCAGCTTCAGTTGAATCGCGTGCACGTTCAGCGCGGACCGGATTCGAGCGGCGTGATGTTCGGCGTCGGCTATCAGCTCGACGCGCCAGGCTCGCCCGGTCCGCGTGACTGGGCGAGCGGCAGCGCGCACAAGGTCACCAATAACGAAGTAGCGGTGTATCTCGGCAAAACCATCGTCAACTCGACCAGTTCGCCGACTGCGCTGGGCGGCGCAGTCGAGTACCGGCGCGGCCTCGCGAAGTATCTCGACGTGACAGTCGGCTATCTTCACGAAGGCAGCAGCAAGGTGGCGCGGCGCGATGGCCTGACGAGCCAGTTGTGGGCCACGCGCGCGTTTCTCGACGACAAGGTTTCGCTGGCGGTCGGCCTTGGCGCTTACTATGCGATCAACGAGAACGAAAACAGCGCGACCCCCGGGCCGGGCGCCGGCAAGTTCTCCGGTCTCGTCACGATTGCGGGCTCCTATCGGCTGACCGGGCACTGGAACGCGCGGCTTGAATGGAATCGCGTCGTGACCCGTTATGATCGCGATTCGGATGTGATTTTCGGCGGTGTCGGCTATCGTTGGTGAGGGCTCATGCGTCAGTCGCCGGATGTCGTCGTGCCAGCAGAAGCAGTCTCTCGAACCGCTAGTCAAGAACCGGAAAAACGGAGAACAGCATGAAAGCCAGCACCATCGCCGAACGGGAGGCCCGGGGCCGTGCCGCTCGCGAGCATTCGAAACGTTCGAGCCATAAGGCGGTAGGCGAACTCCATCGCAACCCGATCGAGTTGCTCAGGCAAAGCAGCGAGGATCGGGTGCACAACCTCGTGCCGCTGCGCTACGGGCGCATGGCCGCCTCGCCTTTCACGTTTTTTCGCGGCACCGCGCTTCTGCAGGCGCACGACCTCAGCCAGGTGCGCGACTCGGGCCTGACCATGCCGATCTGCGGCGACGGCCATCTGATGAATTTCGGCGGTTTCGCCACGCCGGAGCGGCAACTCATCTTCGATCTGAACGACTTCGACGAGGTATCGGTTGGACCGTTCGAGTGGGACCTGAAGCGTTTGACCGCGAGCCTCGTCGTCGCCGCGCGTCATATGCGCCTGAGTCGGGGCGCGGCGGAAAATCTCGTGATGACGGCGGTCACCGAATACCGCGATCGCATGTCGCAGTATGCGCAATGCGGCGCGCTCGAACTCTGGTACGACCGCATCACCTTCGACCGCATGGCGGAAACCGCGCTGACGCCGGAAGCCCGCCGCGCCGTGCGGCGCGGCATGGAAAAAGCCGCGAGCCGGACGCACGAAAACCTGCTCGAGAAAATGGCGGAGCGCGACGGCGAACGCTGGACGATTCGCGACGCGCCACCGGCGCTGTTCCATGTGCTCGGTGCGAACACGCTGTTCACCGAGGAAGAAACCGAAGCGTACAGAACCGGGAACTCGCGCAAGATGCTCGAACGCATGTGGGGCGAGTATCTGAAGACGATGTCGCATGACCGGCGCGAACTGCTCAGTCATTTCACCGTGCAGGATATCGTGTTCAAAGTGGTGGGCGTGGGTAGCGTCGGCACGCGCTGCATGGTGGTGCTGTTGGTCGATCACATGGGTAAGCCGCTGTTCCTGCAGATGAAGGAGGCGCGGCCTTCGGTGATCGCGCGATTCTACAAGTCTCCAGTCCACAAGCATGAGGGCGAGCGCGTCGTGCAGGGACAGCGCATGCTGCAGGCCGCGAGCGATATCTTTCTCGGTTGGGCGACGGGGCCGCTCGGGCGGCATTTCTATTTCCGGCAGCTGCGCGATATGAAGCTCTCGGCGAACATCGAGCTGTTCGATATCGAACTGCTGGGCGGCTATGCACGGCTATGCGGCTGGATCATGGCGCGCGCGCATGCCAAGGCGAGCGGGCAGGCGATTGAAGTCAGCGCGTATATCGGCCGTGGCGATCAGTTCGCGGAAGCGCTCGCCGGCTATGCGGCCGCCTACGCGGATCAGGTGGAGCGCGATTACGACGTGTTCCTGAAAGCGTGCCGCAGCGGCCAGCTCGAGGCGCGCACCGACGAAGACATGGCGGCGGATTTCCGCATGTAGCGGTGGTGCTCGCGCTGCGCTGCGCGATGAACTGCGTGCAAGCCGCGTAACCTGCAACGCGCATGAGCCGAGTGGCCTGCGCCCAAATGCGTTGACGCGCTTCAGTCGTTCACGCGCGCTTCGCGCAGCGTGACGAAACGCAGATGCCGTTGCCGCGCCGCGTCGATCACACGCGGCAGCACGGCGAGGATCAACGGCGTGCCTTCAGCGGTGAGGGCGGCGTTGCCGTCGTGCAGCAGCAGAATGTCGCGTGGCGCGAGGCCATCGAGCAGCCTTCGCGTGACCACCCGCGGATCGCGCTCACGGGTGTCGTAGCCGCGCCGCGTCCATGCCGCGAGCCGCAGATCGAGCTTGCGCAAGACTGGTTCGAGAAAGATATTGCGCAAGCCGGCCGGCGCGCGGAAGAACATCGGCCGTTCGCCGCTCAAGGCTTCGAGCGTGCGTTGTGCCGCGTCGATTTCGCGCGTGAGGGCGCCCGGCAACGTCACGGAAAACGTGTGGACGTGCACCTGCGAATGGTTTTCGAGCGCATGGCCACGGGCGACGATCTCGCGTGCGAGTTCCGGGTAACGCTGCGCCTTCGCGCCGATGCAGAAGAACGTGGCGCGCACGCCGAAGGCGTCGAGCAGGTCCAGCACATGCGGTGTGACGGCCGGATCGGGACCGTCGTCGATGGTCAGCGCGATCGCGTCGGCGTTGCGTGCATGGGCCGGCAGGCGGGTCCAGTTCGGACCGAGCAGCGAGGTGCGCGGCAACAGGCCCGCTACCGTGAAAATGGCATGATTCACAAAAATCGCGGCGAGCCACCAGGGCCACGCGGCGGGCGCCATCAGCCATCCCGCCAGCACGATGACATGCCATGCGGCGGTGGCGGTGAGCATCGCCGGATAACCGGTTTGCGGCCAGCGGCGTGACGGCGCGTCGTGGACGCCAGACGGCGGCGTGGAGAGTTCTTTCATAAAGCGTGCTTCCTGTCTTCCTTCCTCCTTCCTGGGAAGGCGCTGAATCGCGCGCGCGGCGCGCAACGGCAAACGATACCATTGATGCGCATCCCGACGCGCGCGTCGGCAGGAATGGCAAATAATGAAAGCGCGCCGAAAGACGCCGTACCCCGCGACGGGCGGTTCGCGTGCAGACTGTCTGCACTCTGCATCCACTGAACTACGAGGAGACGTGACGTGACGGATACGGGAATCAAGAAGGTCGCGCTGGTGACGGGCGCGGGCAGCGGGATCGGCCGCGCGTGTGCGCTCAAGCTGCTGGAACACGGGTATAGCGTCGTGCTGGCCGGCCGCCGTCAGGCGCCGCTCGACGCCGTCGTTCGCGAAGCGCAGCAACTCGGCGGCGACGCGCTCGCGGTGGCGTGCGACGTCACCAACGCCGATAGCGTCGCCGCGTTGTTCGAGACGATCCGCACACGCCGCGGCCGGCTTGACGTGCTGTTCAACAACGCGGGCCGCAACGGCTCGCCCGTCGATATCGACGAACTCGATATCGACGAGTGGCGCTCAATAGTCGATACCAACCTGACCGGCGTGTTCCTGTGCACGCGCGCGGCCTTCGGTCTGATGAAAACGCAGCATCCACGCGGCGGGCGCATCATCAATAACGGTTCCATCTCGGCGCATGCGCCGCGGCCGAACAGCATTGCCTATACCGCTACCAAGCATGCTATCACCGGGCTCACGAAAGCCGTGTCGCTCGACGGCCGCAAATACGACATCGTGTGCGGCCAGATCGACATCGGCAATGCGGCGACGGAAATGGCCGAGCGCATGGCGCGCGGCGTGCCGCAGGCCAACGGCGAAATCGCGGTCGAGCCGCTGATGGACGTTCAGCACGTCGCGGACGCGGTGCTGCACATGGCCGAACTGCCGCTCTCGACGAACGTGCAATTCATGACGATCATGGCGAGCAAGATGCCATTCGTCGGCCGGGGCTGACGGCTTCGCACGAGCAGCAAGCGGCGCGGGATCAACTTATACTGTCCGCTTCCCGCCTTGATGGAACGCGATTTGCCGTGCCCCGAGCCACACCGAAGGACGACCCGCAGCCGGTGCCGCCCGTGCAGCCCGATCTCGACGACTGTTGTCATAGCGGCTGCAATCCATGTGTATTCGATCTCTACGACGAAGCGCTCGAACGTTATCGAAGCGCGCTCACCGAGTGGCAGGCGCGGCAAGCCCAGCGCAAGCCGGAAACGCGGCGCGGCAAGCCGCGTTCGCACCGCTGAGCGGCACATTGGATGTTGCCTCGGGACCGCCACCGCCCTTCACCACGCCCCGTCATGACCGACCTTCAGTCCGCGCCTCTCGAACCCCTGAACGACTCGCACACGCTGGACGACCTGCATCGCTTCGTGCAGCGTTATCCGCGGCTGTTCGTGCTGACCGGCGCGGGCATCAGCACCGACTCCGGCATTCCCGGCTATCGCGACGACAACGGCGAATGGAAACGCTCGCCGCCCATCACGGTGCAGGAGTTTCTCGGCACGCTCGCCATGCGCCAGCGCTATTGGGCGCGCAGCATGGTCGGCTGGCCGGTGGTCGCGCACGCGCAGCCCAACGCCGCGCATACCGCGCTGGCCCGGCTCGAAGCGGCCGGCCACGTGCCGACGCTGGTAACGCAGAATGTCGACGGCCTGCATCAGCGGGCGGGCAGCCGCGAGGTGATCGAACTGCATGGCGGCATAGGCGGTGTAACGTGCTTGGACTGCGGCATGCAGCACTCGCGCGCGTCGATCCAGCAAACGCTTGAAGCGGACAATCCCGCGCTCGTCGACGTGACCGCCGAAACCGCCGCCGATGGCGACGCACATCTCGAATGGCACGATCTCGGAGGGTTCCGCATTCCGTCATGCTCGAATTGCGGCGGCTTGCTCAAGCCCGCCGTGGTGTTCTTTGGCGAAAGCGTGCCTAAGGAGCGCGTCGAGGCGGCCTCCCGCGCGCTCGACACGGCGGACGCCGTGCTGGTGGTCGGCTCGTCGCTGATGGTTTATTCCGGCTATCGCTTTTGCGTGTGGGCGCAAAAGCAGGGCAAGCCGGTCGCCGCCATCAACCTGGGACGCACGCGGGCCGATCCATTGTTGTCGTTGAAAATCGCCGCGCCGTGCGCGCAGACGTTGACTGCACTGGCCGGCCGGCTGGCGCTATGATCGCGAACTCGCCGAACTCGTGCGTGTAACCCTGTACTGAAACTGAATCTGAAACTGATGCAGAACCGAAGCTGAACATGACCGATTTCCAACCGGCGCTGCGGCAACATTCGCCATCCGCTGAACGCAACCGTGAACCCATCCTCGCGGTGTTGCGCGCCGTGCTGCCGGCCAACGGCCGCGTGCTCGAAATCGCGAGCGGCACCGGCCAGCACGCGATCTGGTTCGCCCGCGCGATGCCCGGACTCGACTGGCAACCGAGCGACGCCGATGCCGACGCGCGTGCTTCGATTGGCGCGTGGGTCGCGCACGAAGGGCTCACGAACGTGCGCGCGCCGCTCGCGCTCGACGTGCGTCAGCCGGACTGGGGCGTGGACACGCTCGACGCCGTGGTCTGCATCAACATGATTCACATCTCGCCGTGGAGCGCGGCGCAGGCGCTGTTCGCGGGTGCGGGCCGCCGTCTCGTCGACGGCGGTGTGCTGTACCTGTACGGCCCATACAAACGCGGCGGAGCGCATACTTCTCCGAGCAACGATGCCTTCGATCAGCAGTTGCGCGGCCGCGATCCGGAATGGGGCGTACGCGACATGGAGGAGGTCGTGGCGTTGGGCGCGTCGGTCGGACTGGTGTGCGATGAGCCGATCGCGATGCCCGCCAATAATTTCAGTCTGGTGTTCAGGAAACGCGCGGACGCGACGCGAGTCTGACGCGCGTCAAACGAGATTGAACGCGAATAAACGCGGGTCCACCGCAGATTCGACGCGGCGGAAAACGCCGCCCGTTGTCCGCCAACGAGCGGCAAGCTGGCATTTCTTTTATTCTTTCACCCTCGACGTCCCGCCGACGTTTTTTCCGGCGCGGCGTCACGACATTTTTTGGACTCTGGAGAATTCACATGGGCAAACAGGCAATCGGCGTGGTGGGGCTAGCGGTCATGGGCCGCAATCTGGCGCTCAACATCGAGAGCCGCGGCCACGCGGTGTCGGTGTACAACCGTAGCCGCGAGAAAACCGACGAACTCATCGCCGAATATCCGGACAAGAAGCTGGTGCCGGCTTTCACGCTGGAAGAATTCGTGGAGTCGCTGGAAAAACCGCGCCGCATTCTGCTGATGGTCAAGGCAGGTGAAGGCACCGACGCCACGATCAATCAGTTGAAGCCGCTGCTGGACAAGGGCGACATTCTGATCGACGGCGGCAACACGCATTTCACCGACACCATCCGCCGCAATCAGGACCTCGCGAAGTCCGGGCTGCACTTTATCGGCACGGGCGTGTCGGGCGGCGAGGAAGGCGCGCTGAAGGGTCCGTCCATCATGCCGGGCGGCCAGCGCGACGCGTACGACCTGGTGGCGCCGATCCTCACCGAGATCGCCGCGAAGGCGCCGGACGGCGAACCGTGCGTCGCCTACATGGGACCGGACGGCGCGGGCCACTTCGTGAAGATGGTGCACAACGGCATCGAGTACGGCGACATGCAGCTGATCGCGGAAAGCTACGCGGTGCTGAAACAGGTGGTGGGTCTCTCGAACGAAGAACTCGGCAAGGTCTATACCGAGTGGAATCAGGGCGAGCTCGACAGCTATCTGATCGAAATCACCTCGAAGATTTTCAGCAAGAAAGACGACGAGACCGGTAAGGATCTGGTCGACGTGATTCTCGATCGCGCCGCGCAGAAGGGCACCGGCAAGTGGACTAGCCAGAACGCGCTCGACCTCGGCGCGCCGCTGCCGCTGATCACGGAAGCCGTGTTCGCGCGCGTGCTGTCCTCGCTGAAGACCCAGCGCGTGGCCGCGAGCAAAGTGCTGGAGGGCCCGGCAGCCAAGCCGCTCGGCGCCGAGCGCGACGCCTTCATCGAATCGGTGCGCCGCGCGCTGTACTTCAGCAAGGTCATTTCGTACGCGCAGGGCTTCGCGCAACTGCGCGCAGCGTCGGAAGAGTACAAGTGGGATCTGGATTACGGCACGATCGCCAAGATTTTCCGCGCCGGCTGTATCATCCGCGCCCGCTTCCTGCAAAAGATCACGGACGCTTATACGAAGGACAAAGCGATCGCCAATCTGCTGCTCGATCCGTATTTCCGCGACATCGCCAAAAATTATCAGGCAGCGTTGCGCGAGGTCGTGGTGGCCGCGGTCAACGCGGGCGTGCCGGTGCCGGCTTTCGCGTCGGCGATTGCGTATTTCGACGCGTATCGTTCGGAGCGTTTGCCGGCGAACCTGGTGCAGGCGCAGCGGGACTTCTTCGGCGCGCACACGTTCGAGCGCATCGACAAGCCGGGCAGCTTCCACGCGAACTGGAGCTGAGCGCTTGAATCGCAGCCCGGCGCGCCCTTGGAGCAGGGCGCGCCGGGCTGCAAAAACGCTGCAAATTCAAGATGATGAATTATTGCTGAAAGCCAAGGCCCGGACAGGCCTTCAGGGCAAGCGGTGCGCTACTGTTGTTAAATTCGAAATAGAGTTTCATTGTTTTAGGGGTTTCCCCTAGGTGTCGACCTTCTTAAACTTCTATTTAAGCGCTACGGAATACAAACCGCAGCGAATTAAAAACAAGTTCTGGAGGTTTACATCATGAAGGCTCTTATCTCTGCAGTCGTAGTCGCCGCCGCTCTGGCCGCTCCTGTCGCTTCCTTTGCTCAATCGAATCAGCCGGTTACGCGCGCTCAAGTTCGCGCTGAACTGGTTCAACTCGAAAAGGCCGGTTACAACCCGGTCGGCGATCAGATCAACTACCCGGCTAACATCCAGGCAGCTCAAGCACGCGTCGATGCGCAAAACGGCACCGCTCAGGCTGTGAACAGCGGCTACGGCGCACCGATCGCCGGCAGCTCGCAAGCGGGCCGTCCGGTGAGCAGCAACGACCGTAACTCGGTCTACTTCGGTAACTAATCTGCGCTGAAGTTGATGGAAGCGCCGCCTGATTGCAAGGCGGCAAGCAAATGGAAACGCCGTCCGGATTGCCGGGCGGCGTTTGTCGTTTACGGCGCGGCCAGGGCGCCGGTGTTTGACGCGATGCCGCTGCGCGCTCGTCGGCGCGCGGTTCTCACCGATTCGGCAAATGCGGAATCGCTTCGTTGCTCGTCAGATTGAGCTGGTGAATCTGCCGATGCGCCTTGTTCAGATGAGCCTGCGCGGCCACGCGCTGCGCTTCCAGTTGCGACACCTCCTTGCGCACCTGGTGCTGGCGGGCCGTCACCGCCTGCTCGTGCGTGCCGCGCCTTTGCAGATCGCTGCGCAGCCGTTCGGCCTGAGCCTCAGAGCGCGCGATCATGCGCGCCAACTGTTCGTTCTGCGCCTCCAGTTGGGCGCGCCGGGTTTCGCCGTCCGCGAGCCGCGTCGCCTGCTCCTCGAAATGATGGAAGGCGGTTTCCGCGGCGTCGAGATCGGCGGCTTTCAGCGCGCGCCACAGCAAGCCGTCCTCATAGAGCGCGACGTAGTACGCCAGTTCCTTCGCGTGGAACAGCAGGCTGACCGAATAGTCGAAGCTGCGGAAGACGCGAAACGGCGCCAGCGCTTCCTCTTCCGCGAGCCATTCCACTTCGGCGATGTCGGCGATCTGCACGCCGCGCACGCCGACCTGCGCCGGCACCACCGGCACGGGCCGCAAGGCGCTTACCGGACGAACCGGCCGCGGTAACGCGGGACCGGCGGGCGAGCCGTCGGCCGCCGACGCCAAGGTTGCGTGCGCGCTGCTGTCGGGCGAGGTGGGATCGGAGGCACTCTCTCGCGCGTTCTGCACGAGATGTGATGGGCCTGCCAGCACGTTGCGGCGGTTCAGGAGACTTTTCACGGCGGTCCTCCGGTTGAGTCGCCCGAAATCTGCAGACGGCACCGGCGATGAAGCATGCCGGTGAATCAGCCAGGCCGAGCGGTGAGCGAAACGTGGCGGACCGGCGACGCCGCTGAATGGACGCCGAAGGTGCGCGGTGCGGCGGATGCACCCGGATGCAATCCGCCAGCGCGGCTCTAATGCAGCGTGCGATGCCGGCGGCTTATTTCATCGAACAATGCGCGGCTGGGTTCGAGGGCCAGCAGCCAGGATTCGTCGTAGCCGCTCAGGTTGTCGAGCGCCTCGCGCAACCGCTCAATCGCCACTGCCGGAATCTCGACGCTCGCCTCCACGCCGCTCGACAATCCCGCAATGCTGGCCAACTGGACAAGGGCGTCGGCGGCCTCGGCCACGTCGGCGGCGAAAACCAGGTGCGTGTTCAGCAACTCGACCAGACCGGGCGACGCCGCGACATCGTCGACGTGGAGTTGCACGGCCAGAAAGGTGGCTTTGTTCATTCTCAACTCCCTCGCAGAATTCAAACGTTTTGCTTTCGGCGCGTCGGGGCAGCAAGAACGAGTATAGGCGAGCGCCCCGCGGATTCAATGCTCACACGAATCCCGGCGCCGTCCGCCGGCATAAGCCTGCCGTCCACCGCACCTATAATGGGGCCAGCCGGCAACCAGTTCGCGCGAGTTCCGACGGGCCGCCGTGCCCGATGCCTCGAACGCCATGCCGGCGCCGTTTTCCCAACTGCCTCGTGACCATGAAGATCATTCGCAGCAAAAATTTCACCGCGACGCGCCCTTGGGGAGCGCTCGATATCGCCAACATGCGCGGCATCACGACGCGCCTGCATTGGACCGATCAACCGTACAAATGGCATGTCAACGACGGCGAGGAAGTGTTCGCCGTGCTCGATGGCCGCGTCGAGATGCGTTATCGCGAAGGCGGCGTCGAACAGTCGGCCATTCTGGAAACGGGCGACGTGTTCTACGCATCGGTCGGCACCGAACATGTGGCGCATCCTGTCGGCGTCGCGCGCATTCTGGTTGTCGAGGCAGAAGGTAGCGTCTGAATTCTGGCGGCCGGCCGGTGCCGTGCCGGCGCGGTTCTCACCGCGCGCGGCGGCATAATGAATAAGCGCCGCCGCGCCTACGAGAGGAGCGGCATGGCAAATGCTTGGGCATCGATTGAATCCGATTGATCGAAAAAATGTCGAGGAAAATCAAATGACAAGATCATGGCAATTGACGGGGACCCGGTTGCTGGCAGCAGCCGCGCTCGGCTTGATATTCAGCGGCTGTACGACCATGCCGTGGGAGAGCACGCCGTTTTACAGCACTACACCTTCCCGCCCGACCACGCTCAGCACGGTGCCGGTTCCCGCCGGTTTCTACCGGGTCAATCCGGGCGACACCATCGACGGGATTGCGTCGGCGTATGGCCACAAGCCGCAAGAGATCGCGGCGTGGAATGGCCTCCCGGTCAACGCCGCCGTCACGCCGGGGCAAGTGCTGCGCGTGTCTCCGCCGATGGCGTCGGGCAGGGTCGTGACGCCGCCGGTCGCCGTCGCGCCGAGTGGTTCCGCCACGCTCGGCGCGCCGACGGCAGCCGCCGGACCGCAGCTGGGCGTACTGCAATGGCCGGTGCGTGGGCCGGTGCTGAGAGCCTTCGCGCCCGGTAAATCGAACGGCATCGTGATCGGCGGCCGGGCCGGCGATCCGGTCAAGGCGGCCGCCACCGGCCGCGTGGTGTACGCCGGCACGGGTATCGAGGCGTACGGACCGCTCATCATCATCAAGCACGACGACTCGCTGATCACCGCCTACGGACAGAACAGCACACTGCTCGTGAAGGAAGGCGATGCGGTCGCACAAGGGCAAACCATCGGCGAAGTAGGAGTGGACAGCCGCGGGGTGGCGTCGATCCAGTTCGAGGTCCGCCAGAACGGCCAGCCGGTCGATCCGCTCGCATGGCTGCCCAAGTCGGGCGGGTGATGCTTCTTTCCAGCGCGATTTCAGCGCAGCGTTAATTGAATATACTGTGCGACTAACTGCCGCCGCCGTGGCGCCCGTCGATACCGACGGTTCGCCACGGCGAGCGGCTGCTACAGGCTGTCATTCACAGACGCACAGGGACACACAATGATCGATTTGCGCAGCGATACCGTAACCCGTCCGACTCCGGCGATGCTCGCGGCCATGTCGGCCGCCGAAGTCGGCGACGACGTCTGGGGCGACGACCCCACCGTGTTGCGTTTGCAGGCCACCTTGGCCGAACGCACCGGCAAGGAAGCAGGCCTGTTCTTCCCCAGCGGCACGCAAAGCAATCTGGCGGCGCTAATGGCGCATTGCGCGCGCGGCGACGAATACATCGTGGGCCAGTTGGCGCATACCTATAAATATGAAGGCGGCGGCGCGGCGGTGCTCGGCAGCATCCAGCCGCAACCGCTCGAAAATGCCGCGGACGGCTCGATCCCGCTGGAGAAGATCGCCGCGGCGATCAAGCCCATCGACAACCATTTCGCGCGCACGCGGCTGCTGGCGCTGGAAAACACCATCGGCGGGAAGGTGCTGCCGGCGGGGTATGTCGCCGAGGCGGTGCAGCTTGCGCGTCAGCACGGCCTGTCCGCTCACCTCGACGGCGCGCGCGTTTATAACGCGGCAGTGGCGTCGGATAAACCGGTCGCGGCATTGTGCGAGCCGTTCGATTCGGTCTCGGTCTGTTTTTCGAAGGGACTGGGCGCGCCGGTCGGCTCGGTGCTGGTCGGCAGCCGCGCACTGATCGACGTGGCGCACCGCTGGCGCAAGGTGCTGGGCGGCGGCATGCGGCAGGCCGGCGTGCTGGCGGCGGCGTGCCTGTACGCGCTGGATCACAACGTGGAACGCCTCGCCGACGATCACGCGCACGCCGCGCATCTGGCAGCGGGTCTGGAGGCGATCGATCAGGTCAAGGTGCAGTCGGTCGCCACCAATATGGTGTTCGCGCAGTTTCCGCAGCAGCACTGCGCGCCGCTCGAAGCGTGGCTCAAGGAGCGCGGCATTCTCACGCAGATGCTGTATGCGTCCCGATTCGTGACGCATAAGGATGTATCGCGCGGGGATATCGATACGTTTATCGCAGCAGTGAAGGCGTATTTCGCGGCGCGATAAAGCGGAATAAAGCCGAATAAAGCCGAACGCCACCCGGCCGCGAGCAATACCGTAAAGCAAGCAGCAGAACGAAGCTGCAACCCAGCAAACCACAGCGGACGCACTCTCACTTGAGCGCGCCCGCTTTTTTTCATTTCATCGACGCCTTCGCATGCACGCCTGACCGATGCGACGGCGCCAGCAGCCTCAGCCCGCTCGCGAGGCTCGCCGCTCCCGCAAAGAAAGCACCGGTGCTCAGCGCCAGCGTCGGCCCATGCCGCCCGGCAATCCCAAAGCTCAACGCGACCAGCGCCGCGCCGGTGGTTTGCCCGAGCAGCCGCGCGGTCGCGACGATGCCGCTCGCGCCGCCACTGCGCTCCGGCGGCGCGCTTGCCATCAACGCCTTCAGATTCGGCGACTGGAAAAACCCGAAGCCCGCGCCGCAGACCGCCATGCGAATGCCGATGTCGAGCACGTGCGGATGCACGGGCAGAAGCGCCAGCGAAGCCATTCCCGCCGACATCACCGCGAGACCGATCGCGCCGAGCAGTCCCGGCGGATAGCGGTCGGACAGGTTGCCCGCCAGCGGCGCGGCCAGCGCGACCACCACGGGCCACGGCGTCATCAGAAAGCCGGTTTCGACCTGACTGCGGTGCAGCACGTCTTCGAAGTAGAACGGCAGCGAGACGAACGCCAACCCTTGCGCGGCGAACGAACACACGGCCGTCACCGCCGACAACGCGAACACCGGCCGCTTGAACAGATCGACGGGCAGCATCGGCGCAGGGTGGCCCGCTTCGCGGCGGATCAGCAAGAAGCCGAACACCAGCGCAATCGCCGCCGCGCTCACCACCAATTGCGTCGACGCGCGCTGGGCCGCCTCGCCGAGCGCGAAGATCAGCGCGGCGAAGGTGATGACGTTCAGGAGCGCCGCGACCGGATCGAAGTTGTGCTTGCCGCGCTCGGTGTGCGGCAACGCCGGCCAGGCGAAGCCCAAAGCCAGCAGGCCGAGCGGCACGTTGACCGCGAAGAGCCACGGCCACGCGGCAATCGACAGAATCAACGACGCCACCGTCGGCCCGACCGCGAACGACACGCCGACGATCAGCGCGTTGGTGCCGAGACCGCGTCCGAGCCGGTGAGGCGGATACAAATAGCGGATCAGTGCAGTGTTGACGCTCATGATCGCGCTCGCGCCGAGGCCTTGCAGTACGCGCGCGGCGGCCAGCAGCGGCAGCGTCGAGGCGAGCGAGCACGCCAGCGACGCCAGCGTGAAGAGCGCAATCCCGCCGATATAAATCCGTCGATGCCCGACGATATCGCCGAGCGCGGCGAGCGGCAGCAACGTCGCGACCATCGCCAGCTGATACGCATTGATGATCCACACCGACGCCGCGGGTGCCGCATGCAGGTCGGCGGCGATGGCCGGCAGCGCGGTATTGGCGATGGCGGTGTCGAGCGTGGCGAGCGCGACGGCGAGCATGATCGCGGCCATCGCGCGGCGGTTGGCCGCGGACATCGGCACGTCCGCGGGAAAAGGCGGGGCGGGGTGGGCGGCGCTGGGTTTGTCGGACAAGGCGGTGACTCGACGGGTTGAGCATGCCTGCGTGCAGCCGCACGAGTCGAGGCGCGCGGCGCGCGAATGGCAGAGGTTGCGGGACGTCAGACGCGCGTGACCCGAATGCAGCGTTCGAAGCATTTCAGGCAGCCGCGCGGCGAATGTAGCGATTGTTACAGAGACGCGGGAATCGTGCTGGCAGTCGGGCGGGCAGGGCGCCGATTACGCCTTGGCGGATGCAACTAACGGTCAAACCCGCCGGGCGTCCGCAAACTGCTGCGTGCCCGCGTTGTCGCACGCCATTCCGGCACAACCAGCTTGCAGGCGAGGTGCTCCGATTTGACCACGCGTCGAGCCACGCACTCTTTCATCCGCGCGTCACGCGAAAAAATAATGGCGTGGCCTTTCACTCAGTGCGCATCGGGCGTTTCGCAATCGTTTGCCAGTTTTGCGGAACCGATGCACGCGCGCAGTGCCACACACACGTGGCTTGCACCTCGCGCGTGCGAAAAAGCGGCGCGCCGGCTGATGTCGGCGGGCATGGCATGTGCATAACCAGGCGCTCGCGCCCGCCGGTGTCCGGTGGTCGTAAAATGACCTACTCTGTTTCTTAACCCGCCTGACCGGCTCGCGCCTCCCGCCCGTCATCTGTGCGGTTCGCGTATGTCGCGTCTTTTTTCCCCGGAGGCTTCGATGACAGCCGTCGATCTGGAATTCGACCAGCTCAACAGTACCGTCGACGCGCTACGGCGCTCAATTTCCAATCGCATGATGTATGGCGTCGGCAAGGACGCCGTCACCGCGCATCCGCATGACTGGCTGCACGCCGCGGCGCTCGCCGTGCGCGACCGGCTCGTCGCGCGCTGGATGAAAACCACGCGCCTGCAATACGAACAGGACGTGAAACGCGTCTACTACCTGTCGATGGAGTTCCTGATCGGCCGGACCTTTACGAACGCCTTGCTCGCCCTAGGCATCCACGATCAGATGAAGGAAGCGCTGGCGAGTCTGGGCGTGGATATGGACGCGCTAACCGATATCGAGCCAGACGCCGCGCTCGGCAACGGCGGCCTCGGCCGGCTCGCGGCATGCTTTCTCGATTCGATGGCGACGCTCGGCATTCCTGGCTTCGGCTATGGCATCCGATATGAATACGGCATGTTCCGTCAGCAGATCGTCAACGGCGAGCAGGTCGAAGCGCCGGACTACTGGCTGCGCGCGGGCAATCCGTGGGAGTTTCCGCGGCCCGAAGTCACGTACATGGTTCACTTCGGCGGCCGCACGGTGCAGCGCGGCGAACACGTGGAATGGATCGACACCCAGCACGTGAATGCCACCGCGTACGACACCGTCATTCCAGGTTACGCGACCGACGCGACCAACACGCTGCGCCTATGGTCGGCGCGCGCCGCCGAGGAGCTCGATCTCGGCGCGTTCAATCGCGGCGACTACCGCAATGCGGTCGACACGAAGAACATGTCGGAGAACGTCTCGCGCCTGCTGTACCCGGACGACTCGACGCCGGCCGGCCGCGAGCTGCGCTTGCGGCAGGAATACTTTTTCGTCTCGGCGACCATGCAGGATCTGATTCGCCGCTATCAGCGCACGCACAGTACGTTCGGGCGCTTCTCCGAAAAGGTGGCGGTGCATCTGAACGATACGCACCCCGTGCTGGCGATTCCCGAGCTGATGCGTCTGCTGGTGGACGTGCACCATCTGCAGTGGGACAAGGCGTGGAAGCATGTCACGCAGATCTTCTCGTACACGAACCATACGCTGATGCCCGAGGCGCTCGAAACGTGGGACGTCGAGTTGCTCGCGCGGCTGCTGCCACGGCATCTCGAGATCATCTTCGAGATCAACGCGCAGTTTCTCAAGCACGTGAGCGAGCAATCAGGTCACGACGCCGAAATGATCCGCCGCATTTCTCTTGTCGACGAATACGGGCAGCGCCGTGTGCGTATGGCGTATCTGGCGATCGTCGCGAGCCACAAGGTGAACGGCGTGTCGAAGCTGCACTCGCAGTTGATGACGCGCGATATCTTCGCCGACTTCGCAAGCATTTATCCGGACCGCTTCACCAATGTCACCAACGGCATCACGCCGCGCCGCTGGCTCGCGCAGGCGAGCCCGTCGCTGTCCTCGCTGATCGATCAGCAGATCGGCAAACACTGGCGCAGCAATCTGTTCGAACTGGAGCAGTTGCGCAACCTGCGCACGGATAGCGGCTTTATCGAAGCTTTCCGTGAAGCAAAGCGGCAGAACAAACTGCGGCTCGTGCATCGTCTCGCGCATCACACGAAACTGCATTTCGATCCGGACGCGCTGTTCGATCTGCAGGTCAAGCGTATTCACGAATACAAACGGCAATTGCTTAACATTCTGCATGTGATCGTGCGCTACAACCAGATTCGCGCGAATCCCGAACTCGACTGGGTGCCGCGCGTGGTGATGTTCGCCGGCAAGGCCGCGTCCGCGTATCGGATGGCGAAGACCATCATCAAGCTGATCGGCGACGTCAGCGAAAAGGTCAATCACGATCCGCTGGTCGGCGACCGTCTGAAAGTGGTGTTCGTGCCGAACTACGGCGTGAGCGTGGCGGAGCTGATCATTCCGGCCGCCGATCTGTCGGAGCAGATTTCCATGGCGGGCACGGAAGCATCGGGCACCGGCAACATGAAACTCGCGCTCAACGGCGCGTTGACGATCGGCACGATGGACGGCGCGAATATCGAAATCTGCGACGCGGTGGGCCGCGAGAACATTTTCATCTTCGGCCATACCGCCGACGAAGTGGACAGCCTGCGCGCCACGGGCTACCGGCCGCGGCAAATCTACGAAGACAACGCGGAACTGCGCACGGCGCTCGACCAGATTCGCACGGGCTTCTTCTCTCCGGACGATCCGCTGCGCTTCTCGGATATTTTTCACACGCTGGTCGATTGGGGCGATCACTACATGGTGCTCGCCGATTTCGCCGCGTTCGCCAAGGCTCAGGACGAAGTGGACGCGCGCTTCGTCGACAAACGCGCATGGACGGAAAGCGCGATCGAGAATGTGGCGGGCATGGGGCAGTTTTCGTCGGATCGCACGATCGGCGAATATGCACGCAACATCTGGCATGTGAATCCGCTGAATATCGAATAGCGGACGGTTGCTTCGTCTCGGCTCGACGTGGACATGTAAAGGCCGTGCGATTGCTGGTGAATCGCACGGCCTTTTTCATTGACCGATGCCGCAACTGATACCGCAGCGATTATTGCCCGAACTGCTCAATCTCGCTCGCGGCGCGCAGGCCCAGCTGGCCGTGCGGGAAGTCGAACAGCACGTCGATATTCTGCATGCCCATCAGGCCGATCACGATGCGATCGGCGCCCGGTTTCGCCTTGACGATCGTCACTTGCGCGCCTTCATAGCGATGCACCCATTTGCCTGTGCCGAGCGCCGCGTTGTAGTTGCCTTGATTGAGCACCTTGCCGACTTCGTCGTCGCCGGTCCAGTTCGGCGCCTTGTCCATTTCAACGCGGATCATGTCGGTGCTGGCCGTGGCGAACACCAGTGGCGCGCAAAAGGTCATCTTGTCGCCGACGTTGACGCAGCCTCTCGGCCATTGCGCCGTGCCGTCTTGCAGGACGGTCATCGGCACCATCGTGTAGTCCTTCGTGAGCGCGCTCGACGGACTCAGCACCAGGTAAGGTTTCGCAAAGTTCGAGTGCACCAGGTAGCGCTGGCCGATGTTGCCGGGCAACGCGCGCAGCGGTTGCGTGCAGCAGGTGTCGTCCGGTTGCGCCGCGCCGATGCCGAACAGACCCGAGAATGCCCAGCCGAATTCACCGGTGTAGCCATCCATGCCCACGCAACGCCGGGCGTTGGGCTGGCAGTTCACCAGTTCGACGGCTTGCGCGTCGATTTGCGCCGGCTTCGTGCCCGCGAGGCTCATCGGCAGTCTGACGGCCGCGCCGGAGACTTGCGCGCCGTTCGCCAACGGCAGCGAACTCAGCGGACCGGCGCTCGGATAGTTCGTGCCCGGAAGGACCGACTTGAGCACGCGCACGCCTCGCGTGCCGGTATCCAGTGCGACATATACCGCCTTGCCGTCGAGCTGGATCGGCAGGCCGAGGCGCGCGTGACCGGTGTCGACATGCTCCACTTGCAGCGGAATCAGCAGGCCGTCCTGGCCGCCGTTGATCAGGGAGGCAGCCGGCGCGGGCGGCGTGGGCGTGGGGAAGGTCACGGCGCAGCCGCTCATTACGAGCGCACCGGTCACGACAAGCGCGGCCGCGCTGAGACGACGCCGGCTGAGGCGCGAATGCCGGCGCGCGGCATCGAGAAACGACAGGAACATAGGTCACACGCTTTGCAGGAGGGCGGGTCCCTGACGAAGGCGAGGCATTGCAAGCGGCGAGGCGGACGGAGCCAACGGCAATCGCGCTGGATTGGCCGCGGCGTGATCGATAAAACCGGGTCGCTTGCAAACCCGCGGGAGGGAACACGCGATAACAGGAGCGGCGACTCTACATGGCCGCTCGGGTGCGATTGCAAAGATGTGTGAAGGCGCGGGCGCGGCCGGCAACCGGCCCGTGCAAATGTCGATCTACATCAATAGTCGCGCGGGGGCGCGTGCCGTGCTATCGCCCTCGGTAGCGGCAAAAAGCCGCGTGGCGCGGCGTCAAACCTTCGGTGCGGCGGCTGTGGCCTTCGCTTCGTTCACGGCCACGCCGACGCGTTCGACAAAATCGCGATCGACGCTCGACAGCGCTTCACGCTCGCCATTCGCCGTCTGCACCATCAGACGATGCGTGATGTCCTGGCTCAGCCAGGTGAGCCAGCCGACCACGGCCAGCATCGTGCCGCACACCATGCCTACGGGCGAGCGCAATATCGCGCCGGCAATAACGCCGGCCATTCCAAGCAGCGAAATCGTGATCGGCAAGACCTTGTTCTTCGGCACGGTGACAACGCGCACATCCACGATCTCGCGCAGCGGAAAGACCTGGCCGGCGGACGAGAGTGCGTTGCGCGTGACCGACACACCACGATCATTGAAGGGTGTTTCCATTGAGTCGAATGCAAGCGGTGGCAAAGCGCGCAGCGTACCAGAACTTTCGCCATCCGATGTCACGGCGCCTTCTGCCGGCCGCGCCGTGCCGGTAAGCATCGGCCCACGCGGCGGATACGAGCGTTTGCCATACGCTTCGGATGACTGAGGGGTTCCAGCATCACCAAATCGGCGGGCTCGGCCGTCAGCAGCCTGTGTTTCATAGCCATGACCCCATGGTGGTGAGAACCAGTCTTTGCGCACCTGCGCACCTGCGCGACTGGTTGGACACATATGTTATACGCCGATCTGCAAAACATCCGGCAGGGAGGAACGTTAACTGCTACCTCTCTCGACGCAGTCGAACAGCGGTACGAGCGAACACACCCTCACGATATACACATAGACCCAGGAGACGACAAAGATGAACACTCGGCCCCCGAATCCGCCTGATTTTGCACGCCGGAAAATTCTCGCCGCGCTGGCAAGTTCTATCGCATTGTCGGCATGTGGCGGGCGCGGCGGCGGCTCCGGGTCAGATGGGGCGAACCCGCCTGCGATCGGAACGATCCCGCCGGATCGCGCCAATCTTCCGCGTCCTCCTTTGCCTGATCCGTCGACTTCCGGCATCGACCATATCGTGCTGGTCACGATGGAAAACCGTTCCTTCGATCACCTGCTGGGATGGGTGCCGAACGCCGAAGGCGCACAGGCAGGCCGCACGTTCACCGATGCGTTCGGCACGGCGCGCGCGTCGTTCGCGCTCACCGCCAATGCGGCCTATGGCTTCCAGGGCTGCGCCTATGCGGACCCGAATCACGCGTACGAAGCCGGGCGCGTCCACCTCGCAAACGGCGCAATGAACGGCTTTCTGCTGACGCCGGCCACCAGCCTCACGCCCGGCGACTTGCTGCCGGTCGGCTATTTCCAGTCCGCGGATCTGGAGTTTTACCAGGGGGCCGCCGCGCAGTACACGGTGTGCGACTATTACATGAGCGGCATTCTCGCCGACACTTACCCGAACCGGGTCTACCTGCATAGCGGTGAAACGGACCGTCTGAGCGACACGCTCGACGTCTCGTCGCTGCCGACCATCTGGGACCGGCTGGATGCGAAGAACATCTCGTCGGCGTATTACTTCCACGACGTGCCGTTCACGGCGCTTTACGGCACCCGCTATGTCGGGCGTTCCAAGCTGTTCGCCGATTTCCTCACCGATGCCGCCGCGGGCACGCTGCCGTCGTTCTGCATGGTCGATCCGAGCTTCGGCGGCGAGTCGCAGGGGACCTCGAACGACGATCATCCGCATGCGGACGTGCGCAATGGCCAGGTGCTATTGGGGCAGATCTACGACGCGCTGCGCACGAGCCCGAACTGGAGCAAGACGCTCATGATCATCGTCTACGACGAGTGGGGCGGCTTCATGGAACATGTCGCGCCGCCTGTCAGGCCGGTGTCGGCCGCTGAAAGCGCGTTGGGCAACGACGGGCGGCTCGGGTTTCGCGTACCGTGCGTGCTGCTCGGACCGCGCGTACGTGCGAACAGTGTGTCGCGTTATCCGTTCGATCCCAGTTCGATCCACCAACTGCTTGCCTGGCGCTTTGGACTCGATCCACTCGGCGTGCGGAGCAGCGATCCGGCAACGGTCAACCTCGCGTATGCGTTGGATCTGGCGGACGCACCGCGCACCGACGTGCCGGCCATTGCCGTCACGCAGGGTGTCTTCGGCGCGGCGTGCACGGCGTCGGCGGCCACTGGCGCCTCGACCGCGACCGGCATCGGACAGCTGGACAAAAGTCAGGTCACGCCTCAAAGCGCCGTCCCCAATACGGCAGTCAGCGCGGTGGGCGGCCGCTTTGCGGAGCTGAGAACGCAGGCGGACGCACTCGGCTTCCCGCGTCCGTAGCAAGCAGGGCCATTGCCCAAAAGAAAAAACGCCCCGCGGGGCGTTTTTCCAGAACCTCGATCCAGCGGGGAACTCGCGTTCCCCGCCGCGAGAGACTCGCTTTAGAACTTGTGACGGATACCGACGCGGAACGCCAACTGGTTATCCGAACCCGTGCCCGACGTGCTGAAGTAGCTCGTGCTCGAACCGATCTGCGCCTGCACATCGCCCGTTGCCGCGTTGTGGCCCGAAGCGATCTGGTAGATACCCAGCGCGTACACGTCCGTGCGCTTGCTCAGCGCGTAGTCGACGCTCAGGTCCGCCTGGTTCCAGTGGCCCTTGTTCGCGTTGCTCAGGTGCATGTACGTGTAGCCCGCGCCTGCCGTCAAAGCCGGCGTGAACGCGTACTTCGCGCCTGCTTCATAGGCGGCGAACGTCGTCGTGCCGCCCGTGATCGGCTCGAAACGCGTGTTCGTGTACAACGCCCACAGCGTGGCTGCCGCGATCGTGTAACGGCCGCCGACACCGAACGTGCGCAGATCACGCACGGTGCCCGTCGTCACGTTGGCCATCGCCGTCGAGAACGCCGGGGTCGACTGTGAGGGGAAGCGGATGTCCGTGTAAGCCGCGCCGACGCCAAACGGGCCGTTTGCGTAGTTCACGCCGAAGCTATAAGCGCGCGACGAACCCGCGGTCGTGCCGACCGTCGGCGAGCCGGCGAACGCGCCGGCCTGGTTCGAGAAGCCGTACATCGCGCCGAAGGTCAGGCCCGCGAAATTCGCGCTGCTGAACTTGACTGCGTTGTTGATACGGCTCGACGTCAGCTGGTCGACGTCGTTGATGTGGTAAGCGTAGTTACCCGCGACGGTCTGGCCGCCGGTCGAGTAGTTGCCACCCAGGTAGTCGGTCGAAAACGAGTACTGGCGACCGAACGTCAGCGAGCCGATGTTGTTTTGCGACAGGCCGACATAAGCCTGACGGCCGAACAGCGCGCCGCCCTGGCCGAGCGTGCCGTTGCCGCTGTTAAAGCCGTTTTCCAATACGAACAGCGCCTTCAGGCCACCGCCCAGATCTTCCGTGCCGCGCAGGCCCCAACGGCTGCCTTGAGCCACGCCGTCGTCGTACTTGAAGAGGTTGTCGTGACCCGTTGCGGTCTTCGAGTTGTTCACGTAGCTGATACCGGCATCGATCACGCCATACAGCGTGACGCTGCTTTGCGCGTGGGCGGCGGTGGCGAAGACGGCGAGAGTAGCGGCGGTCAATAGTTTCTTGTTCAAGACTTTCTCCGATTAAAAATTAAGCGATCGCGACGCCGAACTCTTTGGTCAGGTCGTGCGATGGCCCGCAATTTAAGGGAACGCAGAGTAAGGTATGTGACAGCATGGTTATTTTTGAAATCTGTCGTGCCTACGCGACACTCACATAGCGCTGCCGGCGCAAATCGCGCAGAGCATGCGCGTATAAGCTTTTCCGGATCGGGCGTATAAGCGTGTGAAAAACGATTGGTTTCGGACGCCGCGTCCGCATGCGACGATGCGCGCCTATCGACAAATCGCCCGTGGGGAAACGCATGCAACGCCGCACAATCATCCAGAAACTGCTCGCTATCGCCGCCGTCTCGCTGACGGCCACGTTCGCGCACGCGGACGACAAACAACTCAAGATCGGCACGATGAGCGGTCCGGACGCGCAAATCTGGACGGTCGTGACAAAAGTGGCGGCGCGCGAAGGCTTGAACGTCAAGGTCATCGAATTCAACGATTACGTTCAACCGAACGCGGCGCTGGACGCGGGCGACCTCGATGCCAACGGTTTTCAGCACCAGCCGTTTCTCGACAGCCAGATCAAGCAACGCGGTTACAAGATCGTCAATGTCGGCCTGACCTATGTGTCGCCGATGGGCTTCTATTCGAAGAAACTCAAGTCGCTCAAGGACTTGCCGGAAGGTGCGAAGGTCGGCATTCAGAACGATCCGTCGAACGGCAACCGCGCGCTGCTGCTTCTGCAGAAGTACGGCGTGATCAAGTTGAAGGCGGGCGTCGGCACGAACGGCGTCAACGCGACGCCGCTGGATATCGCTGAGAATCCGAAGAAGATCAAGCTGGTCGAACTCGACGCCGCGCAACTGCCGCGCGCGCTCGGCGATCTCGACGCGGCGTCGATTAATACCGACTACGCGGTCAAGGCCGGCCTGCAGCCGACCAAAGACGCGATCGCGATCGAGGACCTGAAGGGTCCGTACGCGAATCTGATCGCGGTGCGCGAGCAGGACCGCAATCAGCCGTGGGTGAAGAAGCTGGTGGCGGCGTACGAGTCGGACGAAGTGCGCAAGTACATCGACACGCAATTCAAAGGCGCGATCATTCCGGCCTTCTGATCAGGGTTTCGACAACCGACGCGCCCAATGCAAATCGCCCGCTTGAATAGCGGGCGATTTGCTTTTCGGTTCAGGTACTTACGGAGGCGACGCGGCAACGGCGCGGCACCGCCCGAAGAGTTAGTTGCTCAACAGCGACCCGCTGCGGAACGCCTTCGCGCCGGCGATGCGCGCGAACTCCAGCCCGGCCGTTGCAAAGCGCGTGAGATGTCGTGCGTACAGCACGCCGGCCACCGTGCTTTTCAGCGTGACGACTTGCTCTGTCAACGGATCGACGATATCGGCAATCTCATGGCCGACGTCGATCCAGCTGCCCACTTCGCAGCGATACACCAGCACGCCGCTGATCGGCGCGACGATCGGCTCGGCGCCGGCGAGCGGCGTGGCGGCGAATTCGAGCGGCGGCAGCGGCGCGGCCGTGCCGTCGATCACGCCACGCGAGGTCAGATATTCGATGATCGCCTGGGCATCGTGCTCGGCGTACTCATACGACACCTCGCGCTGACCGCGCAGTTCGATCGTGACCGAGATCGAGCCGTTCGGAATCGGGAAGCGGTCGCCGAAACGGCCGCGCAGATCCGACCAGCAGAAGCTGTGGATTTCATCGAATGGGTTGCCCACCGAATTGAGCGCGAGCAGCGACGCTTTGGCGTCCAGATAGCAGGCGAGCGGCTCGACTTCGGGCCACAGATCGGGGTTCGTATAGAGGTGCATCGCGGCTTCCCAGTCGCAATGCAGATCGAGCACCACATCTGCGTCGTACGAGAGCTTTTGCAGTGCGAGACGCTGCGATTCGAGTTCGGTGGCCGGTTTCTGCGCGTCGAGCGCCTCGCGCATGGCGGTGCGGATGGCGGTGCGGTTGGCCTCGAGACTGTCGCTCAGGCGCGATTCGATCACCGGCTGCACTAGCGCCGACAGATCGTGGAAATTGCGGTTGAAGTTCTGTGCGGTGTTGGTTTCGAAGCGCCCCGTCAGATGGCCGAGAAAGTGCTGATTCAGGCCGATCGGATTGGCTACCGGCACGATCACGACTTCGCCGCGAACCTTGCCGGCTGCTTCCAGCGCGGCCAGCTTGCGGCGCAGCGCCCACGACACCAGCATGCCGGGCAACTCGTCGGCGTGCAGCGACGACTGGATATAGATCTTCTGCCCGCCGCCAGGACCGTAGTGGAAGCTCGTGAGGTTGCGGGCGGTGCCGAGCGTCGGGGCAATCAGCGGATGGGTTTGGGTTTGCATGGTTTTCAAATCCGCGGCCAAGTGGGGCGCGCCGCGCTATCTCGTTGATAACAGTGGGGAATTTGCTTCGCGGCCGGTCAATGGCGGGCCGGTGGGCGGCGCCTCGCGGGCGCCTCGATCGCACGATCTTAGCCGATATGACGCAGTGTGTGGTTTTATGCGGCGCCGCAAACGAAACGGGCTCCGCCTGTGGCGGAGCCCGTTTCTGCCAACCGGCATGCGCGCGCTCAGACGCGCATGGCCGACTTAGCCGCCGTACACGTCGAAGTCGAAGTACTTCTTCTCGAGCTTCTTGTACGTACCGTCCTTGATGATGTCGGCGATCGCCTTGTCGACCTTCGCCTTCAGATCCGTGTCTTCCTTGCGCATGCCGATGCCTGCGCCGTTGCCGAGGATCTTCGGATCGTCGAGGTTCTTGCCGACGAATTCGAAGCCGGCGCCGCGCGGCGTCTTCAGGAAGCCGATTTCAGCTTGCACCGCGTCTTGCAGCGCTGCGTCCAGACGGCCCGACAGCAAGTCGGCATAGACCTGGTCCTGGTTCTGATACGGCACGACCTTCGCGCCCTTCGCTTCCCAGTACGTCTTCGCGTAGGTTTCCTGGATCGTGCCTTGCTCCACGCCAACCGTCTTGCCCTTGAGCGAGTCGGCCGTCGGCAGGATGCCCGAACCCTTCTTCGCCACGAGGCGCGTCGGCGTGTTGAACAGCTTGTTCGAGAAGGCGATCTGCTCGGCGCGTTGCGGCGTCATGGACATCGACGACAGCACGCCGTCGAACTTCTTCGCCTTCAGGGCCGGGATCATGCCGTCGAAGTCGTTTTCCACCCACACGCACTTGGCCTTCATGCGCGCGCAGATTTCATTGCCGAGGTCGATGTCGAAGCCAACGAGCTTGCCGTCCGAGCCCTTCGACTCAAACGGGGGATAGCTGGCGTCAACGCCGAAACGCACGGTCGACCAATCTTTAGCGTGTGCGCCAATCGAGACGGTAGCAAGCAGAGCAACCGTCAAAGCCGCTAGCAGTTTTTTCACTGTTTAACTCCTCGGTGTAGTTCAAATTCGCCCGCATGCGATTGTGCCGCTGCGGGGCACCCGGCGCGACTCACGACCGGGCTTGGGTTGAAGCTGCCAGCCGGGGCGGCCAGCAGCGCGCGCCAAGCTTATCAGTTCAAAAAGATTGGGTAGCTAGTGAAACACCGGATGGCGCATGAGGATAGCTTTTAGTGCTTGAATGTGGTGGAGATTCGAAAGCGGCCGCGGTACGTATTGCGTGGGTATTGGATGGAATAAGCTGCGCGCCTCGGATTTGTAATCGCCTGGTAATGAAGTTGGCTAATTGCGTCTGCCGATCGCGGCTGCCGGACTCATGCGCGACTCACGTACGACTCAAGCACGCCTCAAGGCGCCCGAGTGCCGGTGGACTACAACGCGGCCGGCTACTCTGCTTACTCTTCGCCGAGCGATTCCGCGCGCGCCGCGCCGACCTCGCCGCACCATAGTTCGCCTTTGGCCATCATCTGCGCCTCATGCGCGGACATGCCTGAGCAGGTGCCGCGCATGTCCTGCGTCTCGCGCTCGGCGCGCGCGAGCGCGGTGCGGTTCATTTCGCCCTGCAGCCAACTGCCGAAGCACGCGATCGAACCGGCCGCGACGGCCACCCACATCCACTCTATTTTGCTCAGGCGCATGATCTGTTTCTTGTCCGTCTCTTCGATTGCCCAGGAGACAGGCCGCGTGGCATCCGGCGACGCTGCGGTCTGCCATCTGTCGCCGCCGGCGGCTTGGGGCAAGAGATCGTTTATCGGCATCGGCGCGGGTCTTCTTTAGAAGCGCCGCTGGCAACTTCCGAATGACATAATCAAGCGACGGACTGTCGCGCGGCATTACAGCGCGCGGTTCACGTGTTCGCGCGTTTCAATCCATCAATGGCGAGTTAAAGTTTGCGCAAAACTTGCCGTTAAATGCAGATGAGCGGGTCTGCTGCATCGCGTCCGACTGGTAATTTTTTCGACTGTGGCTGAGCCAAAAACCAAAAATGGTTTTCTTAGCGCTATCATCGATGCTCCTCGCGCTCCGCCACATGCAGCATCGAGCGTCTCTGTCTGAAGAAAGTCACCGGGCAACCTGTCCGCGGATCGAGTCCGCGTGTTTGCGCTCGTCAGAAAGGCCTTCTGCTAAACGGTGTTGGTTATGCACATGATGTTGACGGCAGATGCAAAGCGCTGTTTTAAACGATTCTTCCATTCGCGAATCGCTGCTGCCGTGGCGCGCCCACGTTTGTCGTTATGTGGCGTTTGTCGGGGATTTTTAACATATTTGATCGGCACGTTTATCTGCGTGGGCCTTTTCTCGGCGTCGCCAGTTAAAGCCGACGAGAAGATTCTGCGCGTGCTGGCTTGGCCCGGCTACGCGGACGCCGACGTCGTCAAGAATTTCGAGGCGCGCTACCAAGCCAAAGTGGAAGTGACGCTGGTCGATTCCGACGAGGCGCTGTGGGCCCAGATGCACGCCGTAAGCGCGCCGCCTTTCGACGTGCTCGCCGCCAATACCGCGGAAATCCAGCGCTACACGCAAGCGAATCTGCTGGCGCCGCTCGATCTTGCGAGCGTGCCGAACACCAAACGACAATTGCCGCGCTTTCAGGCGCTTGCCTCGATCGGCGGCATCACGTCGGGCGGCAAGGCATACGCCATACCGTTTACGTATTCGTCGATGGGCCTGATCTACGACCGCACGCAGGTCGCCGTGGCGCCGCGCTCCATGCGCGAATTGTGGAATCCGCGTTATCGCGGCAAGGTGCTCGACTTCAACAGCGCGCAGCACAATTTCTCGTTCACGGCGCTGGCGCTCGGCTATCCGCATCCTTTTCAACTCGATGCCGCGCAAATGCGCGCGATTGCTCACAAGCTCGTCGATCTGCGCCGCAATCTGCTGACCTATTACACGTTGCCCGAGGAAGCGACCGCGTTTTTCATCCAGCATAAGGTCGCGCTGATGTTCGGCAACTACGGCACCCAGCAGGTCGAATTGCTGCGCCGCGCCGGCGCCGATGTCGGCTACGTGATTCCCGACGAAGGTGCGCTCGCGTGGCTGGATTGCTGGTCGATGACGCGCGCGGCGGCCGACCGGCCGCTGGCGCTCGCGTGGATCAACTACATGCTCGAACCGGAGGTCAGCGCGTTGCTCACGCAACGCCAGGGACTCGCCAACACGTTGACGGCACCCACGGAAAACACCGATAACGCGCGCATCGTGTGGATCGGCCCGGTGGAAGATATTCAGCGGCGCGAGGACCTGTGGGCCCGAATCGTGTCCGGGGACCGGTCGGAGCGTTTTTGATGATGCGGCCTGGGCTGACCTTCAAATTATCCGTGCTGCTCGCGTGCATCGGCGTGCTCGCGTCCGGCGCGACCGGCTATTACGCGTATCGCGCCAACCGCACGATGCTCGTGAACGAAGCCGAGCGCAGCCTGCTCATGTCGACGGAACTGCTCGGCCAGCGCTTTTCCACCTCGATAGACGATGTCGCCGCCGACGCGCTCGTGCTCGCGAGCATGCCGTCCACGGCGGAGCTCGCGCAGACCGACGACGGTGCCGGCCCCAGCGCGGCACGCGAACGGCTGGCGCAGGTGTATTCCAGTTTCATGGTGCATCACCCCGAGTACCTGCAAGTCCGGCTGATTTCGCGTCAGCACTATGGGCTCGAACTGGTTCGCTTCGACCGCGACGCCGACGGCCTCGTGCGCGTCGAAGGGGACAAGCTGCAGGAGAAAGGCCAGTTCGCGTATGTGTTCGACACGCTGGCGTTTTCGCCGGGCCGCATCTACACCTCGCCGATTCTGGTCAACCATGAATACGGCTCGCATGCCGCGGAGGGCAAGCCGACCTTGCGGCTCGGCACGCCGGTGTCGAACGGCAATGGCACGGTGGTGGGCGTGGTCGTGATCGACATCGATCTGGCGGGTTTGTTCAAGCGCGTGCAAAGCGATTTGCCGAGCGACTATCAGGTCTATCTGGCCAACGAGTGGGGCGATTTCCTCGTCAATCCGGACGCCTCGAAAACCTTCGGCTTCGATCGCGGCCGGCGCGTGCTGATGCAGGACAGTTTCTCCGTCACCAAGCCGCTTTTCGAACAGACGCAAAGCGAGGCTCTGGTCAACGGTCTTGCGCGGCCACACCAGGCTGCAGGCCAGGTGCTCGCTTTCGTGCGCAGGCCGTTCGGCGATCTGGAGGGCAACCGCTTCATCGTGCTCGGTCTCGCCAAACCGCTCGAAGACGTCTTGTCCGGCGCGAATCTGCTCGGCGACAGAATCGTGCGTATGGTGCTGATTTTCAGCGTGCTGGCGCTGTTCCTCGCGGTTCTGTTCGCGCGCGCGCTGACCAAGCCGCTGCATAGTCTCGCGTACGCGGCGACGCATCTGTTCGCCGAGCACGCGATGGAAACGCTGCCGCTCAAACGCACCGACGAGATCGGCGTGCTGGCGCGGTGCTTCGACCGGCTGCGCCGCGAAATCAAGGCGCAGATGGACGCGCTGCACACCAAGCAACGCGAACTTGTGCATCTCGCCACGCACGACGTGCTGACCGGACTGCCGAACCGCGTGCTGTTCATGGAGAAGCTCGAAAACTCGATCGACGAAGCGACGCGGCGCGAGGAAGGGCTGGCCGTGCTGTTCGTCGACCTGGACCGCTTCAAGCAGATCAACGATCAATTCGGCCACGCCGTCGGCGACAAGGTGTTGGTCGCGGTGGCGCGCCGGCTGAAACAGGTGCTCTGTTCCGCGGATGTGGTGGCGCGTCTGGGCGGCGACGAGTTCATCGTGTTGATCGAGGGACCGCGTTCGGCGGAGGCGGCGCCCGCCATTGCCTCGCGCATCATGGCGGCGTTGAATGAGGAACTCCAGGTGGACGGGCAGGGCATGACCGTGGGCGCGAGCATCGGCATCAGCCAGTTCCCGGACGACAGCGGCACAGCCGAGGAACTGCTGCTCAACGCGGATGCGGCGATGTACGCGGCCAAATCCGGCGGACGCTGCGGCTATATGCGTTACCACGATGTGCTCGACATGCGTCGCCGCGAACAGTTCGAGCAGGCGCAGGCGGACGTTGGCGCGACGCAAGGGCACGAGGCCGAGCCGACGGCGTGATCTGGCTGAATACGCGGGATGCCGGCCTGAATTGGCGACGCTTCTTCTGACGGGCGTTGCTGTGGCCGTCTGCATCGCTTGCTGCGGGTAGGTGACTTTGCTCGCAGCTTTCTGTGTTCTTTCCAACTGCTTTCTATCTCTATCGCCGGCTTCTCTCTTCGCCCCAAAACCGCGAGGCAAGTTTGCTTCGATCCTCGCTTCGCCGAGCGCCGAAGCAATCGTTTGCGCCGATCTTGAGGCAAGTCTTTTTGATTTTCAGCGAAGCGTTTCCGCCATATCAACTTTGCGGCGAGCCTGCCGAAAACTCCGATATAGCAACGAATCTGACGGGAGACTTCCGTGAAGCGACAGATAGGGTTATTGGCTGCCGTTTTCGCGGTCGCCGGATGCGCGCAGATGCCTGCGCCGACTGCGGCTCATCCGGACAAGGCGCCGAACGAGGTGATCAGCTTCGACATTCCGCCCGATGCGCTCGGCGCGCGCGATCCGCAACTCGCCGCCGTGCTCGCCAAGGCGGGCGCGCTGGCTGCCGCGCAGCCGCAGTCCACGGTCGTGCTCGTGACCGCGCTGGGACAGGACTTCGCGTATCTGAATCAGGCGGTGTGGAAGGGCGTGCCGGCACAGCGCACCGCGCGCGTGAACTTCGAGAACCGCACCGCCGGGTTGGGTCAACCGTATAGCGTGTCCATCAGGACGGTTCAGTGAAGGAGGGCACCGTGACGGTTCGCATCGTTTTTCTCGCGCTGGCCATGCTGCTGAGCGCGCCGGCCTTCGCCGGTCAGCCGGGCGCGGATCTGCAATCCGTCGGCGCAATCCCGGCCGCATTTCCGGCTGCGGCGGACAAGGTGTATCCGCCGTTGCCGTCGCTCGCGATGCTCCCGCCGCCGGGCGCGGGCGACGACGCGTTGCCGCTCAAGCCGGCGACGCATCGCAAGAAGCAGCGTGTGGCGGCGCCGACGCAAGAGCGCAGAAGTCCGCCGACGCCGGTCGTGCGCATCGTCGTATCCGACGCGTCGCATGCCTATCTCGACTCCGTGCAGCGCCAGATCGAACAGGCGTTGGCTAAGTGATCCGGCGGCGCTGCGGCGCTCGCCTCTTTATCGCTGACAAGCGGAAGGATGCAGCATGTCCTTGAAGATCCTCCTGACCGCGCTCGCCTGCCTGTCGGTGTGCGGCGCCGCGCAAGCGGCCGACGACTGTTTCAACGAAGCCGCCGCTTATCAAGGCGTCAACCCGTGGGTGCTGCGAGCGCTGGCGTGGTACGAATCGAAGGGTGACGCGAGCGCGATACGGCAAAACGTCAACGGTTCGATCGACGTGGGTCAGTTGCAGATCAATTCGATTCACTTCGACGATCTCGCGCGCGAAGGCGTGCCGCATCGCGCGCTGATCGATCCGTGCGTGAACGTGTACGTGGCGGCCTGGCTGCTGAAACAGAAGATGGTCAAGCACGGCAATACGTGGCGCGCGATCGGCGCTTACCACTCGGAAACGCCGAAACAGCGCGATGCGTATGCGCGTGGAATTCAGAAGGTGCTGGTGGCGTGGGGGCAGTTGCCGTCCACGCCCTGAGGCCGTTCACGAGGCGTGAGGCACACGCCGTGCATACACCGCGCGAACAGCGAAAGACCCTTGAAACAGGGTCTTTTCTGCACATTTCAAACTTCAAACGATCCGTGCCCCGCCGCGAAACGTTGCGCGCGGCACCGGCAACTTGTCGAGCATCGTCACGCGCACGAAGTCCGCGCGCAATCCCGCTTCGATCGCGCCGCGGTCGTGCAAGCCGGCGGTGCGCGCCGGTTCGGCGGAGACCGTTCGCATCGCGCGTGGCAAGGTCCAGCCGGCTTTGTCGACCAGTTCGAACACAGCGGTCATCAGGCTCGACGGCACGTAATCCGACGACAGGATATCGAGCAAGCCGGCCTTCGCCAGTTCGAGCGCCGACACGTTGCCCGAATGCGAGCCGCCGCGCACGATGTTCGGCGCGCCCATGATGGTCGAAATGCCGTGCTCGCGCGCGGCCTGGGCGGCGATGCGGGTAGTCGGGAATTCGGCGAGCACGATGCCTTCCTGCCTGGCCTGTTCGACGTGCTCGATCAGCGTGTCGTCGTGGCTTGCCACCGGAATGCCGAGCCGGTTGCAGCGCGCGACGATCTCGCGGCGGTGCGCATCGGCGTAACGCGCCTGTTCGACCGACAGTTCAGCCAGCGCCGTCTCGACGTGTTCGTCGCTCAGCTTGCCGTTGCGTTCCTGGAAGCGGCGCCATTGCTCGCGGTCGTGCCATTGGCGCTGCCCCGGCGTGTGATCCATCACCGAGGCGAGCCGCAGCAGTGGATGCGCGCACAATGAATCGAACACTTCCACCACGTCGGCGGTGGCGATTTCGCAGCGCAGATGCAGGAAGTGTTCGGCGCGCAGCAGCTTGCGCTCGGAAAACCGCGTGAGCGATGCGGCGCATTGCGTTTGCAGATCGCGGCCCCGCAATCCCACGTTCGTGCGCGAGCCGATGGCGAGCGCGTCGAACACGGTGGTGATGCCGGCCGCGGCCACCTGCGCGTCGTGGATCACGAAGGCGGCATCGGTATTCCATTGCACGCCCGGACGCGGCGCGAGATGCTTCTCCAGATTGTCCGTGTGCAGTTCGATCAGGCCGGGCAACAGATAGTCGCCGTCCCAATCTTCGGCTTCGCGCGCGCTGGTCGTGCCGCGCTCGACGTCGCGAATCACGCCGTCTTCGACGCGTAGCACGCCGGTGAATACTTCGTCTCGCGTCACGATGCGAGCGTTCCTGATCAACATCGACTTGCTCCGTAGTCAGTCAGACTTGAGTGTGGCTGTATGGGTGTTTTTTTGCATCGATGCAGCATGCGTCAGTGTAGTGCTGTTTTGCGCTGTGCCCGCGCCGCTTCATGTGATTCGCGTCAGTGACGCAGCGGCGGCTGCAGTTCCAGGCGGCGCGTGGCCACCTTGCTGCGCGTATCTTCGTCGTGAAAAATGCCGACGATCGCCGCGCCGCGCTCGCGTGCCTCGACGATCAGATCGGCGACCACGTCGCGGTTCTCCGCATCGAGCGAAGCCGTCGGTTCGTCGAGCAACAGCAGCGGGTGCTCCGCGATCAAACCGCGCGCGATATTCACGCGCTGCTGTTCGCCGCCGGAGAACGTGGCGGGCGCGAGCGACCACAGCCGCTCCGGCACATTCAATCTGGCCAGCAGCGCGGCCGCGCGCGCGCGCGCTTTGTCCTCCGGCACGCCACGCGAGAGCAGCGGTTCGGCGACTAGCGTGAGTGTCGGCACGCGCGGAATCACGCGCAAGAACTGGCTCACATAACCGACCACGCCACGGCGCAGACGCAACACGTCGTGCGGTTCGGCACCGGTGATCGACACGGGCTGGCCGTCATTCGCCGCATCGCGAACCACGATTGAGCCACTGCTCGCCAGGTAATTGCCGTACAGACAGCGCAGCAGCGTGCTCTTGCCGGCGCCAGACGGCCCGACCAGCACCACGCACTCGCCGCGCTCGACATCGAGCGAGACGCCCGCGAGCGCTTCGATCCGCACGCCGCCCTGGCCATGCAACGTAAACGTCTTGCCGATGCCGACCGCGCGCAGCATCAGCGCGGCATTGTCGATGAACGCGTGCTCGCCGGCGCGCGCTTCACTGCTTGTTTCAATGGATCGCATTGTGAGCCTCAAACCGGCAGAACCGAGGAAACCAGCGTTTGCGTGTACGGGTGCTGCGGATCGTCGAGCACCTGATCGGTCAGGCCCGCCTCGACCACTTCGCCGCCCTGCATCACCATCAACCGGTGCGCGAGCAAACGCGCCACGCCGATATCGTGCGTCACGATCAGCACCGACAGATGCAGCGTGGACGTCAGCGTGCGCAGCAGATCGAGCAGACGCGCCTGCACCGACACGTCGAGACCGGCCGTGGGTTCGTCCATGAAGACGAGCCGCGGACTGGTGACGAGATTGCGCGCGATCTGCAAACGTTGCTGCATGCCGCCCGAAAACGCTGCGGGAAATTCATCGATGCGCGAGGAATCGAGCTCCACGCGCTCCATCCACTGCGTAGCCGCGTAACGGATATCGCCATAGTGGCGCGCGCCGACCGCCATCAGCGGCTCGCCGATATTCGCGCCGGCCGAGACGCCGCTGCGCAGTCCGTCGCGCGGATTCTGCTGGACGAAGCCCCACTCCGTGCGCATCAGCAAACGGCGGCGCGGCTCGGACAACGCGAGCAGATCGAGCTTGTCGCCATGCGTGGCCGTGTAGTGAAGCGAGCCGCTATCGGCTTCGTTTTTCAGCGCGAGCGTGTTGAGCAGTGTGGTCTTGCCCGAGCCGGATTCACCGACGATGCATAGCACCTCGCCCGGATACAGATCGAAGCTGACGTTTCTGCAGCCGTTGCGGCCGCCGTATTGTCTGGTGAGCGAGCGGGCGCTCAGGAGCGGCGTCATGCGGGCTCTCCCTTGCGCGCTTCGCGCGCCGGCAGATCGAGATCGGCGTCGCCGCGCCGTTCGTGACAGTAGTCGCTATCGGAGCAGACGAACATGCGCTTGCCGGCGTCGTCCACGATCATTTCGTCGAGAAAGCTCTCTGTCGATCCGCACAGCGCGCACGCGTGCTGCCATTTCTGCACTTCGAACGGATGATCGTCGAAGTCGAGACTGCGCACGGGCGTGTACGGTGGAATCGCGTGAATGCGCCGCTCGCGGCCGGCGCCGAACAATTGCAGCGCGGGGTTCATATGCATCTTCGGATTGTCGAACTTCGGAATCGGCGAGGGCGAAGCCAGGTAGCGATGGTTGACGATCACCGGGTAGTCGTACGTGGTCGCGATGCTGCCGTGATGCACGATGTCTTCGTAGAGCTTCACGCTGATCAGGCCGTAATCGGCGAGTGCATGCAGCTTCTTGCATTCGGCGACGCGTGGCTCGAGGCGAAAGAGCGGCTCGGGCATCGGCACCTGATAGACCAGAATCTGCTTCTCGGTGAGCGGTGCTTCGGGAATGCGGTGACGCGTCTGGATGATCGTCGCATCGACGGTGCGGCGCGTGGTCGGCACGCCGGTAGTGCGCGCGAAGAAGCGGCGGATGTTGACCGCGTTGGTGGTTTCGTCGGAGCCCTGATCGATCACCTTCAGCGTGTCCTGTTTGCCGATGATCGCCGCGGTGACCTGAATGCCGCCGGTGCCCCAGCCGAACGGCAACGGCATTTCACGCGAGGCGAACGGCACCTGATAACCCGGCACGGCCACGGCCTTGAGCAAGGCGCGGCGCAGCATGCGCTTGGTCTGTTCGTCGAGGTATGCGAAGTTGTAGCCGTCGGCGGCGCTGTCGTATGACGCGGTGGGCGCGGTGGCGAAAGATGTGTCGGGCGCGTTCATGCTGCCTGCTCCTGCTGACCGCTGGGTTGATCCGTGCCTTCTTGCTGGCTCTGCATGGCGTGCTTCGCGCGCAAGCGGCGCACGAGTTCCAGCTCCGATTGAAAGTCGACGTAATGCGGCAGCTTCAGATGCTGCACGAAACCGGACGCTTCGACGTTGTCGCTATGCGAGAGCATGAATTCGATATCCTGCGTCGGCGAGGCAAGCGTTTCGCCGAGTTCTTCGGCGCGCAAGGCGCGGTCGACGAGCGCCATCGCCATGGCCTTGCGTTCCGAGTGGCCGAACGCGAGACCGTAGCCTTGTGTGAACGTCGGCGGCACCTCGCCGCTGCCGGCGAACTGGTTGATCATCTGGCATTCGGTAATGTCGATATCGCCGATTTCGACCGTTTCGCCTAGCTCGTCGAGTTCCATTTCCACGGCGATCGTGCCGAAGCGGATTTCGCCCGCGAACGGATGCGAATTCGCGTAGCCGCGTTGCGTGGCGTAACCCATCGCGAGCAAAAAGCCTTCGTCGCCGCGCGCGAGATTTTGCAGGCGGGTAGCGCGGCTCGCGGGAAAGGCGAGCGGCTCACGCGACAGGTCGCCAGGTTCCGGCGCGTTCGGCGTGCGACGTTCCTGTTCGATCAAGCCTTCCTTGTCGAGCAGGCTGACGACGCGCGGCATGGGTTCTGTTTGCACTGCGGTGGCTTGACTCGGCGACGACGCTGCGCTGACAGCCGTATCGCCTTCGGCCAGCAGCGCGAAATCCAGCAGACGCTGGGTGTAATCGTAAGTCGCGCCGAGCAGCTGGCCGCCGGGCACGTCCTTGAAGGTTGCCGAAATGCGGCGCTCGGCTTGCATCGCTTCGGTATCGATCGGCCGCGTGTAGCCGAAGCGCGGCAGTGTGGTGCGATATGCACGCAGCAGGAAGATCGCTTCGACCAGATCGCCGGCGGCCTGCTTGATGGCGAGCGCCGCGAGTTCTTCGTCGTAGACCGAGCCTTCGGTCATCACGCGCGCCACCGCGAGGCGCAACTGTTCGCGAATTTGCGCGACGCTGAGTTCGGCCAGCCGCGTGTCGCCGCGGCGCGCCTTGTCGAGCAGACGCCATGACGCTTCGATCGCGCGTTCTCCACCCTTGACGGCAACGTACATCAGTTCACCTTCGCTTCAGTTGTGCGCGGCAGGCCGATCAGACGTGCGCCGCAGACGAGATAACAGTCCACGCCACAAGGAAACAGCGGCGCGAGGGCGGCGCGTTCGCGCCAGAAACGCTCGGGCAGGCCGACCGGCTCGATCGTGGCCGTGTGCTGGATGCCGGGGCCGCTCAAGACAACTGGCGCGCCACCCGTCAGCGCGTCGACGCGAATCAGCAGCGTGACCGATTGCTCGGGCGATTCCGCCGCGCCGAGCGCGAAGCGGTCCAACGGCGGCAACGCGCCGGCATCGTGGATATAAGCGAATGCGGCGTGTCCCGGTTCGTCGACGAGCGGCGCGCCGGTATGAAAGCGCAGCGCCGAGGCCAAGGCCGTATCGGGTTGCGCGAGCCATACAGGCGTCGCGTAGTCGCAGAGTGCGAGCAGTGCCGCGAAGGCGGCAAGCTCGGCGCGCGTGGCCCGCACTTCGGGCAGCACGTTCTCGACTACGCCGACCGTGCCTGGCCGCGACAGCGCGTCGAGCAGGGTGCGGAACACCGCCTGGGTGTCATGCACCGGATCGGCGAAACCCGGCGTCAAAGCGGACAATGCAATCTGTGAGTTTTCCATCAGTCGCCCCGGACCATCGTGAAGAATTCGACGCGCGTGGCCGCGGCGTCCTGTTGCCGCCCGGCGCGTTTCACGGCCACCTGCGCGGCAAACGGCTCGATCAGTTGCTTATGCAAGACGGCGTGATGCTCCGGCATTTGCAGGAGCGCGTCTGCTAGCGCGGCCAGTTCGGCGCGCCGGCGGTCACGGCCGAGATGACATGCCACACCGACGGCGGCGGCCGCGTCGCCCGAAGCACGCAGACGCAAGGTGGCGCGCGTGACTGTCGCTTCGCCGAGATTGAACGGATCGCCGCTGCCGCCGACGCGCCCACGCACCATTGCGAGGCCGATCTCGGACGGGCGCAGCCAGTCATACGTGGGAGTGGGGATGTCCCGAAGTGCGCGTTCGAGCGCGGCTTCGAGATCGGCGCGCGGCGTGCGCGCCAGCACGGCCATCCATGCGCGCCGGACAGCCGATGGCGGAGCGGAAGCAGGCGAGGCGGAAGTGGCACTCATCGAAATTCCTGTTGATCCAGCGAGTAGACATTTGACCATCTATTCATCTAAACGTCTAGACGTTTAGGGGTATGCTTGTCGAGCCGTGTAGCGCATGACGGCCGTTTCATATTTCCATCACGGCTTGCGCACTACAATGCACGTCATAGCGAATATTTGAACCCAGGGGAATGACAGCACCATGACATCGAACGACAACGCGACGCCGGGCACGATGCTCGAACGCGGCGCGGGCGTTGCCGTCTGGCGGCAGATCGAGCAGATCCTGGCGGCGGAAATCGCCGCCAGCGGATTTGGCGAAGAAGGGCGCCTGCCGAGCGAGGGTGAACTGGCCAAACGCTTCGACGTGAACCGGCATACCGTGCGCCGGGCCATGCTGGGTCTTGCCGCATTGGGCCTCGTCAGCGTCGAGCAGGGGCGCGGCACCTTCGTGCAACCGGGCGCCATCGACTATACGATTGGCCGCCGCACGCGGTTTACAGAAAACTTGCGCCAGCAGCATCATGCGGCGGCGGGCACGATGTTGTCGGCCGCACGCGTGAAGGCCGAGCCGAGCGTCGCCAAGGCGTTGAGTCTGCGGGCCGGTGCATCGGTCTACCGGATCGAATCGCTGCATGAATCCGACGGCGTGCCGCTCACGTTCGCGCGCAACTGGTATCCCGCGGCGCGTTTCGCTGACCTGCCGCAAGTGCTGGAGCGCACCGGCGGCATTACCAAGGCCATGGCGGAATTCGGCGTGAACGATTATTTGCGCAAGTGGAGCCGCATCGGCAGTGTGCTGCCCGAACCGGAGGTGGCGCGGCGGTTGAATATCAACCGTCAGCAACCGGTGCTGTGGGTCGAGAACGTCGATGTCGATCTGCAAGGCACGCCCGTCAAATACGGCTTCACGCACTTCGCCGCGGATCGCGTGCAATTGCTGGTGGAGCACGACCTATGAGCGGCGGTGAATGGAGCGCCGAGGCTCGTTTTGCCGTGTATTACGCGCCCTCGCGCGAGTCGGCGTGGTGGCGGGCCGGGTCGGCATGGCTCGCGCGCGACGCGGAAAGCGGCGAGCGGTGCGAGGCGCCGCAACCTTCGGATCTCGCACGTCCGCTCGTCGAGCTGACCGAAGCACCGCGCCGCTACGGCTGGCACGGCACACTGGTCGCGCCGTTTCGACTCGCCGACGGCGTGACGCAGGCACATGTATTGCAAGCCACGCGTGAGTGGGCACGGACGCAAAGCGCATTTGCATTGCCGGTGGAAGCCGCGACGCTCGGCGACTTTGTTGCGTTGCGGCCGGCCGATGCGCAAGGTGAGGCCGGCATCCGCGCCGTGGCCGCGAGCGCGTTGCAAACGCTCGGCAGGTTGCGCGCGCCGGCGTCCGCCGTCGATCGGGCGCGGCGTCTGGCGGCCCCGTTGAGCGAACGGCAACGTGCGTTGCTGATCGAATGGGGTTATCCATACGTGTTCGACGAATTCCGTTTTCATATGACGCTCTCCAATTCACTCGCCGATGCCGAGGAGCGCGCCACGCTGGTCGCATGGTGGCGAGCGCGAACGCCCGCGCTCGGACCGCTGCTGGTCGATCAGGCGGCGCTCTTCGTCGAACCGGCGCCCGGTGAACCGTTCGTGTTGTGGCAGCGCGTGCCGTTTCAGACCGGCGAGGTGAAATAACAATGACAGGTCGCTTGATCTACGTAATGGGACCGTCCGGCGCGGGCAAGGATTCGTTGCTGGAGTTCGCGCGAAAGCACCTGATGGGCGAGCCGATTCTGTTCGCGCATCGCTACATCACGCGGCCGAGCGGCAACGGCGAGGCGCATGTGGCGTTGAGCGTCGAAGAGTTCGCGGCGCGTTCCGTGCTCGGCCTGTTCGCGCTCGAATGGTCGAGCCATTCGCTGCGCTATGGCATCGGTGTCGAACTCGATGCGTGGCTTGCACGCGGCTGCACGGTGGTCGTCAACGGCTCACGGCAGCATTTGCAGCACGTGCTGGCGCGCTATCCGCACACGGAAGTGGTGCACGTGGACGCCGCGCCGCACATTCTCGAAGCCCGCCTCGGCGCGCGGGCGCGTGAGTCGGCGGAACAGGTCGCGGCGCGGCTCGCGCGCCGCGCGCCGTTCTCATTGCCGGACGGCGTGCGCTGCACCACGATCGATAATTCCGGCGCGCTCGACGAAGCGGGACATGAGTTGATTGCGTTTTTAAAGGCGGAAGCCGACGTTCAGTAAGCCGTACTATCCGGTCGCCGCCATATTTTCCCGTGTCGCATCCTGCAGGCACGATACGAACTGCAGGACGGCCGGCGTCGGCAGCAGGCCGCGCCGCGAAATGATGCTGAGATCGTAGTTCGGCAGCGCCTCTTCGATCTGCGCGACGCGAATGCCGAGCGGCGCGACCATCTGCGCAAGCGGCCGCGTGAAGCAGCCGATCACATCGGTTTGCGACACCAGTCCGAGCGTCACCGCGAACGACGACGGCGCACGTACCAGCCGCTTCGGCACCGGCAAGCCGTGCGCGGCGAACATCGCCATCATCACGCTGTGCGGGAAGTGATCGGCGCCCACGGTCACGATCCACTCCGCGTCGAGCAGCTCATGCAGGCGCGTCACATTGGCAAGCGGATGCCCGGCGCGCATGGCGACGACGAACTGCGTCGAGTAGAGCGGCGCCTGCACCAGATCGCTGTCGAGCGCCTGCACATGATGGATCGCCGCGATATCCAGCGCGCCGTTGCGCAAACGCGCGACGGCGTCCGGAATCGTCACTTCCTCCAGATGCAGATTGACCAGCGGCATCGCGAGGCGAAACTTCGAGACCGCGTGCGGCAGCGCCGTGAGCGCGATCGACGGCATGGTGCCCACGCTGACCCTGCCGGCCAGTTCTCCCTTGACCTGTTCGACCGCTTCGACCGTACGCCGCATGTCGCCGAGCAACTGCTCGGCGCGCGGCAGCAGCGCGAGCCCGCATGCCGTCAATTCGATGCCGCGCACGCTGCGCACCATCAACTCGGCATTCAACGCGCTTTCAAGCTCGCGGATCGCATGCGTGACGGCCGGCTGCGTCACGCCGAGCTCGCGCGCGGCGGCGCGCAGACTTCGGTGATGGGCGGCGGCGACGAACGCTTGCAACTGCTGCGGTTTCATTGGGGTAATCCCGTATATAACGCTTGTTAATCGGGGTGAAAAAAACAGCATCTTATTCGAACAAAACGGCGTGGCTATAGTGCTCGCCTGTTTGCCGCGTTTTCATGCGGCCATGAATCCTTGGAGCCCTGGAGATGAGCGAAGCCGCGCGTTTTACCGAAGTGTCCGACCTGGCGCCCGTCGCCGAGAGCCTGCGCGAGATTCGCCATCACATTCACCATCATCCGGAACTGGCCTACGAGGAACACCAGACGAGCGCGCTGGTCGCGGACAAGCTCGAGCAATGGGGCTGGCAGGTCACGCGCGGCGTCGGCCAGACGGGCGTGGTGGGCACGCTGAAAGTGGGCGACGGCAAGCGCAGTATCGGCATTCGCGCCGACATGGACGCGCTGCCGATCGTCGAGCAGACCGGCCTGCCGTATGCGAGCGGCACGCACGGCAAGATGCACGCATGCGGCCACGACGGCCACACCACGATGCTGCTCGGCGCCGCGCAACGCCTCGCGGCCACACGCAATTTTTCGGGCACGGTGCATCTGTACTTTCAGCCGGCCGAGGAGAGCGGCATCGACAGCGGCGCGCTGAAGATGATCAACGACGGCCTGTTCGAGCGCTTTCCCTGCGACGCCGTGTTCGGCGTGCACAACCATCCTGGCGAAGAACCGGGCGTGCTGTTGTTCCGTAAAGGGCCGTTCATGTCGGCGGGCGACAAGGCGATCATCACGATCGAAGGCGTGGGCGGCCACGCGGCGCGTCCGCATCTGACGGTCGATCCGGTCGTGGTGGCGGCGAGCATGGTGATGGCATTGCAGACGATTGTCGCGCGCAACGTCGATCCGTCGCAGCCGGCGGTGGTGACGGTCGGCTCGATGCATGCGGGCACCGCGAACAACGTGATTTCGAGCAGCGCGAAGCTGGAACTGAGCGTGCGTTCGTTTAGCCCCGAGGTGCGCGCGCTGCTGAAGAAGCGCATTACCGAACTCGCTGAATCGCAGGCCGCGAGCTATGGCGGCAAGGCGATCGTGGAATATATCGAAGGTTATCCGGTGGTCGTCAATTCGGATGCCGAAACGGATTTCGCGGTGGAGGTGGCGCGCGAACTGGTCGGCGACGACAAGGTGGTCGCGCAAACCGAGATCCTCATGGGCAGCGAAGACTTCGCCTTCATGCTGCAGAAGCGGCCGGGCACGTTCCTGCGCATCGGCAACGGCGCGGGGGAAGACGGCTGCATGGTGCACAACCCGCACTACGACTTCAACGACCGCAATCTGCCGGTCGGCGCGGCGTTCTGGACGCGGCTGGTGGAGCGCTATCTGGGGCAGTGATCCGGCGCAACGCGCCGCGCCCTAGTCAAGCCCTACAACCATAACAACGAGGAAGACCACGCGATGAGTACCACGACCGATGCGAGCCATGCCGCGGCGGCGAGCCGGACCAACAGCCGAGGCGCGATCGCTGCCGCCGTGATCGGCAACTGGCTTGAGTTCTTCGACTTCACCGTGTACGGTTTTTTTGCCGTGATCATCGGCAAGCTGTATTTCCCGTCGGCGGATCCGACCACGTCGTTGCTGTTGTCGGTGGCGACGTTCGCGGCGGGCTTTATCACGCGGCCGCTCGGCAGCGTCATGCTCGGCGTGTACGCGGACCGCAAGGGCCGCAAAGCCGCGCTCAATCTGACCATCATGCTGATGGCGGTAAGCACCGGCCTGATCGCAATCGCGCCGACCTATGCGCAGATCGGTTTGGCCGCACCTTTGCTGATCGTGTTCGCGCGTCTCGTGCAAGGCTTCTCGCAAGGCGGAGAGTTCGGCGCGGCCACCTCCACGCTGCTCGAACAGGGCGGCGGCACGCGGCGCGGTTTTCGCGCAAGCTGGCAACTGGCCACGCAGGGCGGCGCGGCGTTAATGGGCTCGGGCATCGCGGCGGCGCTGTCCGGCGCGTTGCCGAAAGACTCGCTGGAAAGCTGGGGTTGGCGCATTCCGTTCCTGCTCGGCGTGCTGATCGCGCCGGTCGGCATGTATCTGCGCCGCCGTCTCGCCGACGACACGGCGAGCGCGCACAGCCACGCGATCGAACGCGGCGTGCTGCACGAACTCTTCACCAGCCATGTGCGTCCGCTCATCCTGATCACGCTGACGGTGATGGGCGGCACGGTCTCGACCTACATCCTGACCTTCTACATGCCGACCTACGCGATCCACACGCTCGGCCTGCCGATGTCGCTGTCGATGCTGGTCGGCGTCGCCTCGGGTTTCGTGATGCTGATCACGTGTCCGCTATTCGGCATGCTGTCGGATCGCATCGGCAGCCGAAAGCGGCCGATCCTGTTCGGACGCGGCGTGCTGGTGCTGCTGCTGTTTCCGGCCTTCATGCTGATCAACCGCTTTCCGCAGTTGCCCGTCATCATGTCGCTGACCGCGCTGATGCTGCTGTTTTATTCGATGGGCTCGGCGTCGGAATTTGCCTTGATGTGCGAGTCGTTTCCGCGGCGCGTGCGCGCCACCGGCATTTCGATCGCGTATGCGTTGAGCGTGTGCGTGTTCGGCGGGACCGCGCAGCTTGTCGCCACGTGGCTGATCAAGCTGACCGGCAGCAAGCTGGCGCCGGCCGGTTATGTGGCGGCGTGCGTCGTGGTGTCGCTGATCGCGGTCTCGATGCTGAAGGAAACGGCGGACAAGCCGATCGATTGATTGCTTGCTCGAGCAGGGCGCCGCCATGGCGCGACGCCCGCAGTCGCCGCGCCTACCCGCGCCGCGCCACCATCTCCGAGACGGTTTGCGCGGCCTGCTGCAACGGTTCCAAAAACGCCTTCACCATCTGCTTGCCGGAATTGCGCTGCGCATTGCCGCTGATATTCATCGCGGCGATCACGCGTCCCTGGCGATTGCGGATCGGCGCGGACAGCGAAATCAAACCGCCTTCCAGTTCCTGATCGACGATCGCCCAGCCCTGGCGGCGCACCTGCGCGATCAGCTTCTTCAACTCTTCCTTGTCGGTGACCGTGCGCGGCGTGTGGGCGTAGAGCGGCGTCGAGCCCAGCGTCGCGTCGAGCGCTTCGTCGTCGAGCGATGCCAGCAGTACGCGGCCCATCGACGTGCAATAGGCCGGCAAGCGGCTGCCGATCGACAGGTTGATCGTCATGATCTTGTGGGTCGGCACACGCAGCACATAGACGATCTCGGTGCGATCGAGCACGGCCGCCGAGACGCTCTCGTGAACCTGCGCGGACAGTTGTTCCATCACCGGCTCGGCGAGGTTCCAGAACGGCATGGAAGTCAGATACGCGAAGCCGAGATCGAGGATCTTCGGCGTAAGGCGGAACAGGCGGCCTTCGGCCTCCACATAACCGAGCGTCTGCAGGGTCAGCAAAATACGGCGTGCGCCGGCGCGTGTGAGGCCGGTGGCGGCGGCGACGTCGGTGAGCGTCTGTTCGGGGCGCGTGGCGTCGAACGCACGGATCACCGCGAGGCCGCGCGCGAACGACTGCACATACGAGTCGCCCGGTTTGTCCGGGGCCGGTTCGGCGCTGACGGGAACGGCGGAAGACGGCGGCAGGGCTTTGCTCATGGACCTTGAAGATGCGTTCGAGGAACTGCGGACCCGCGCCGCGCCTGAATTCCCGGCGCGACGCGCTAAAGGCGTGACGATAGCTTAAGCCTTCTGTTTCGCCAACTTTGCCGCCTGATGGACAAAAATCCCAGGGTTTGCATGGATGCAGCCCGCATCTAAAATTTGTATGATGACCCGACAACATGATCAATCGAGGCATCGATGTTCGAGAAGATTCCTGCGAGAGCGTTGAGCGACACGGTCGCGCAACAGCTGCTCAAGCAGATCGACAAAGGCACCTTCGAGCGCGGCGGCAAGCTGCCGACCGAGGCCGTGCTGGCGCAACAGTTCGGCGTGAGCCGCACGGTGATCCGCGAGGCGATCTCGCGGCTGAAGAACGAAGGCGTGGTCGAGCCGCGCCAGGGCAGCGGCGTGTTCGTCGCCGCGCACGGCACGGTCCGGCCGCTGCGGATCGACTACGCGGAAGCGGTCGAGCCGGGCTCGGTGGTGCAGATTCTCGCGCTGCGGCGGGCCATCGAGGCGGAAGTCGCGTCGGAAGCCGCGATGCGCCGCAGCGACGCCGACATGATGTCGATCGACGCGGCGCTCGCGAAGATCGACGAGGCGGTGGCCGACGGCGAGGACGGCGTGGCTGAAGACGTCGCATTCCATCGCGCGATTGCGGCGGCTACCGGCAATCGGTATTTCCTCAAAACCCTCACGTTCCTGAATCAATACCTCGAAGCCGGCACGGTCGTCACGCGCCGCAATGAAGCGTTGCGCGAGGACTTTTCGCGTCAGGTGCGCGAAGAGCATGCGGCGATCGCCGCCGCGATTCGCGCGGGCGATCCGATGGCGGCGCGCAATGCGGCGCGAACGCATATGTACAACGCGGCACGGCGTCTCGCGGAAGCGGGGATCTGCTGAGCTTCACCGCTGAGCTTGAACGCCCAGGGTTACGCGCGAGCGTCCAACGAATTCATAGAGGTCAAGCATGTCCAGAAATGTCGGTGTCATCGGTCTTGGTGCAATGGGCCTGGGTGTCTCGCGCTCGTTGTTGCGCGCGGGTCTGCGGGTCCATGCGTGCGATCTGCGCAGCGAGGTCCTGAATGCGTTCGTCGCGGAAGGCGGCGTGGGTTGCGCAACGCCCGCCGAACTCGGCGCGCAGTGCGAGGTGGTCGTCACACTGGTCGTGAATGCCGCGCAAACCGAAGCCGTGCTGTTCGGCGAGCAGGGCGCGGTCGCCGCGATGAAACCGGGCGGCGTGGTGATCGCCAGCGCGACCGTGGCGCCGGACTTCGCCATCGAACTCGGCAAGCGGATCGAGTCGGCCGGTTTGCAGATGCTCGACGCGCCGGTCTCCGGCGGCGCGGCGCGCGCGGCCTCCGGCGAGATGACCATGATGACGTCCGGTCCCGCTGCGGCCTACGCTGCGTGCGAGGACGTGCTGGCCGCGATGGCGGGCAAGGTATATCGCCTCGGCTCTGCTCACGGTGCCGGGTCGAAGGTGAAGATCATCAATCAGTTGCTGGCCGGCGTGCATATCGCGGTGGCCGCCGAGGCGATGGCGCTCGGCTTGCGCGAGGGCGTCGATCCGGACGCGCTGTACGAAGTGATTACGCACAGCGCGGGCAATTCGTGGATGTTCGAGAACCGCGTGCCGCACATTCTGAACGGCGACTACACGCCGCTCTCGGCCGTCGATATTTTCGTCAAGGATCTCGGCCTCGTGCTCGATACCGCGCGTCGCTCGAAATTCCCGCTGCCGTTGTCGGCGGCGGCGCATCAGATGTTCATGATGGCCTCCACGGCCGGTCACGGCGGCGAGGACGATTCCGCGGTCATCAAGATTTTCCCCGGCATCGACGTGCCGGCGGCGAAGTGAGGAGGTCAGCGTCATGACGGCTACAACGAAACGCGCGCTGCTCGGCTGCATCGCCGACGACTTCACCGGCGCCACCGATCTCGCCAACATACTGGTGCGCGGCGGCATGCGCACGGTGCAGACCATCGGCGTGCCCGCATCGAATGAAACGGTGGAGGCCGACGCGCTGGTAGTCGCGCTGAAATCGCGCACCATCCCCGCCGCCGATGCGGTCGCGCAATCGCTCGCCGCGCTCGACTGGTTGCGTGCACAAGGTTGCCGGCAGTTCTTTTTCAAATACTGCTCGACTTTCGATTCGACCGACGCGGGCAATATCGGCCCGGTCACGGACGCGTTGCTCGACGCATTGTCCGGCGACGGCAGCGCTGGCGCGTTCACGATCGCCTGTCCGGCATTTCCCGAGAACGGCCGCACGATCTTTCGCGGCCATCTGTTCGTCGGCGACACGTTGCTCAACGCGTCGGGCATGGAGAACCATCCGCTCACGCCGATGCGCGATGCGAACCTCGTGAGCGTGCTGCAGCGGCAGACGCAGTCGAAAGTCGGGCTCGTGCGTTATGACGCCGTGGCGCAAGGCGTGTCGGCCGTGCGCGACTCTATCGACAGGTTGCGTAACGAAGGGGTGCGCATGGCGATTGCCGATGCGGTGTCCGATGCCGACCTCTACGTACTCGGCGAAGCGTGCGCTGATCTCACGTTGATCACAGGCGGCTCAGGTATCGCGCTGGGATTGCCGGCCAACTTCCGTCGCGCGGGATTGCTGAACGTGCAGGGCGATGCCGCGCAGTTGCCTCAGGTGAGCGGATTGTCGGCGGTGCTGGCGGGCAGCGCGTCCAAAGCGACCAACGCGCAGGTCGCGCAATGGCGCGCGACACGGCCCGCGTTCCGTGTCGATCCGCTCGCGGCTGCGCGCGGCGAGAACGTCGTCGAGCAGGCGCTGGCTTTCGCCCAGCCGTACCTCGACAAAGCCGAGCCCATGCTGATCTATGCCACCGCCACGCCCGACGAAGTCAAGGCGGTACAACGTCAGCTCGGCGTGAATGAAGCAGGGCATCTGGTTGAAAACACGTTGGCGTCGATCGCGCGCGGTCTGCACGAACGCGGCGTGCGCAAGTTCGTGGTGGCGGGCGGCGAGACCTCGGGCGCAGTGGTGCAAGCGCTCGACGTGCACACGCTGCGCATCGGCGCGCAGATCGATCCCGGCGTGCCGGCCACTGCTACGACCGGCGCCGAACCGCTCGCGCTCGCTCTGAAATCCGGCAACTTCGGCACGACCGACTTCTTCGAAAAAGCGCTGCGTCACCTGAACGGAGCCGCGCAATGACCGGCGCACCCGCACTCCACACAACGGACGAAGCGCGCGTTCGCGAGGAAATCTGCGTAACGGGCGCGAGTCTCTATCGACGCGGCTACACGGTCGGCACCGCCGGCAACATCAGCGCGCGGCTCGACGACGGCTGGCTGATCACGCCGACCGATGCCTGTCTAGGCCGGCTCGATCCCGCCGATATCGCCAAAGTCGATCTCGACGGCAACGCGGTATCCGGCGGCCGGCCCTCGAAAACGCTGGCCTTGCATCGCGGCATCTATGCGCGCAACGGCGCGGCGCGTGGCATCGTCCACACGCATTCGACGCATCTGGTCGCGCTGACTCTAGCGGGCGTCTGGCGCGAGACCGACGTGCTGCCGCCCATCACGCCGTACTACGTGATGAAAGTGGGCCACGTCCCCCTGATTCGTTACAAGCGGCCCGGCGATCCGCAAGTCGCCGAACAGATCGCCGCACTGGCCGACAGCGTTCGCGCGGTGCTGCTCGAACGTCTGGGGCCGGTGGTGTGGGAGCGTTCCGTGGCGCAAGCCTCCTATGCGCTCGAAGAACTCGAAGAGACCGCGCGTTTATGGTTGATGACGAACCCGCGGCCCGCACCGCTCGACGAAGCCGCACTCGAAGAATTGCGCACCGTATTCGGCGCTAGCTGGTAGTCGCAGCCGACAAAACACAGCCAGGCCACGTTGCGCTCCACATGACGCATCGGGCCATCCACTGAAGGAGACAATGCATGAGTTCGTATCAGGCCACCTCGAGCCAGCCGATTTCAGCAGCCGCCGCGGGACAACCCGGCGCCGCTGAAGTGGAGCGCACCTATAAGAAAGTATTCTGGCGCATCGTGCCGTTTCTGATGCTCTGCTATGTGGTCGCCTATCTGGACCGCGTGAATGTCGGTTTTGCCAAATTGCAGATGTCGCAAGACCTGGCATTCAGCGAAACGGTGTTCGGTCTCGGCGCGGGCGTGTTCTTCATCGGCTATTTTCTGTTCGAGTTGCCGAGCAACATTCTGATGCACAAGCTCGGCGCGCGCATCTGGATCGCGCGGATCATGATTACGTGGGGCTTGCTCTCGGCCGTGTTCGTGTTCGTGAAGACGCCGATGCAGTTCTACATCTTGCGCTTTCTTCTCGGCCTCGCCGAAGCCGGTTTCTATCCCGGCGTGATCCTGTACCTGACCTACTGGTTCCCGTCGCATCGGCGCGCGAAGATCATTGCGGTGTTCATGTCGGCGATTCCGGTGTCGGGCATCTTCGGCAATCCGCTGTCCGGCTGGATCATGCAGACGTTCCACAACAGCTCCGGTTTCGCGGGCTGGCAATGGATGTTTCTGATCGAAGCGATTCCCGCCATTGCGATCGGCATCGCCACGATCCTGTATCTCGACAACGGCATCGCTAGCGCGAAGTGGCTGAACGAGCGCGAAAAGCGCCTGCTCACCGATGAAATCGCCGCCGCGCAGCCGAAGGAAAAGGCCCAGGCGCATTCGCTCGGCGCGGTGTTCCGCGATCCGCGCACGTGGTGGATGTCGCTGATCTATTTCGCGTTCGTCACCGGGCAATACGGCCTGACGTTCTGGATGCCGACGCTCGTCAAATCGACGGGTGTGACCGGCGCGTTCAATATCGGCCTGCTGAGCGCGATTCCGTTCCTGTGCGCAATCGTCGTGATGAATGTGATGGGGCACAGTGCCGACAAGCGCCGTGAGCGCCGCTGGCATCTGATCGTGCCGGCGCTGTTCGGTGCGATCGGCTTCACGGTCGCGGCTTCGTTCGCGGACAACACGGTGGTGTCGATCGCGTTTCTTTCGCTCGCCGCTGCCGGCGTGCTGACCTGCGCGCCGCTCTTCTGGTCGCTGCCCACCGCGTTCATGTCGGGCGCGACTGCCGCGGCCGGCATCGCGATCATCAATTCGATCGGCAATCTCGCGGGATTCGCGAGCCCGTACATGATCGGCTATCTGAAGGATCTCACGCATAGCACGCAAACCGGCATGTATGTGCTGGCGGGCGTGCTCGTGATCGGCGCGATCGCCACGTGGTTCACGCCGGCCAAACTGGTCAACCGGTAAATCGACACGCCGCGCGGCATGCGTTGCTGCCGCGCGCCGCATCACACCGTTTTCAAGGAGTCGCTGCCATGCCTCGCTTCGCCGCCAATCTCTCGATGATGTACAACGAGCACGCTTTCCTCGACCGTTTCGCCGCCGCTGCGCAAGACGGCTTCGAAGCGGTCGAGTTTCTGTTCCCCTACGATTTCCCCGCCAACGAGATCAAGGCGCGCCTCGACGCGAGCGGTCTGACACAAGCGCTTTTCAACGCGCCGCCCGGCGACTGGGCCGGCGGTGAACGTGGGATTGCCTCGCTGCCGGGCCGCGAAGATGAATTCCGCCGCGGTATCGATACCGCGCTCGACTACGCGCGCGTGCTCGGCAATCGCAAACTGCATGTGATGGCCGGCCTGATCGGCGCGGATCAGCCGCGCGCGAAACATCGCGAGGTGTACCTGAGCAATCTCGCGCATGCCGCCAAGGCGGCGCAGGCCGAGGGCATCACCGTCGTGATCGAGCCGATCAATACGCGCGACATGCCGGGCTTCTTTCTGACGCGTCAGGACGAAGCGCAGGCGATCTGCGCGGAAGTCGGCGCAGAAAATCTCAAGGTGCAATTCGACTGCTACCACTGCCAGATCGTCGAAGGCGACCTTGCGGTGAAACTCAAGCGCGATATGGCCGGCATCGGCCACATTCAGATTGCGGGCGTGCCCGAGCGCCATGAGCCCGATACGGGCGAACTGAACTACCCGTACCTGCTCGAATTGATCGACTCGCTCGGCTACGACGGTTATATCGGCTGCGAATACCGGCCGCGCGCGGGCACGTCGGCCGGTCTCGGCTGGCTCAAACCGTATCTGAACGCGACCCGCTAACAAGGACGAACACATCATGAAAGTACTCATTACCGGCGGTGCGGGTTTTCTCGGCCAGCGTCTCGCGCGCGAACTGCTCGCGCGGGGTTCCCTGAAAGACGCGCAAGGCACGCCGCAAGCGATCACCGAACTGGTGTTGCTCGACGTCGTGCAAGCCAACGATTTCGGCGATAAGCGCGTGCGCGCGGAAGTGGGCGACATCGCCGAGCGCAGCGTGCTCGAGCGCGTGATCGACGCCCAGACTTCGGCGATCTTCCATCTGGCCGCGGTCGTGAGCGGCCAGGCCGAAGCGGATTTCGATCTCGGCATGCGTATCAATCTGGATGCGTCGCGGCTGCTGCTCGAAGTTTGCCGGCAACGTGGCCACCGGCCGCGCGTGCTGTTCACGAGTTCCGTCGCGGTGTACGGCGGCGAGTTGCCCGAGGTCGTGCAGAACGACACCGCGCTGAATCCGCAGTCGTCGTATGGCGCGCAGAAGGCGATCGCGGAGTTGCTGCTCAACGATTACGCGCGGCGCGGATTCGTCGACGGCCGCGTAGTGCGGCTGCCCACCATCAGCGTGCGGCCGGGCAAGCCGAATGCGGCGGCGTCGTCGTTCGCGAGCGGCATCATTCGCGAACCGCTGAACGGCGAAGCGGCGGTATGCCCCGTCGCGGGCTCGACGCGCCTGTGGCTGCTGTCGCCGCGCAAGGCGATCGAGAGCCTGATCGCCGGACTCGAACTCGATTCCGCCGCGCTCGGTAACCAGCGCGTGTTGAATTTGCCGGGTATTTCGGTGAGCGTCGACGAAATGGTCGCCGCGCTGCGCGAGGTGGCGGGCGACGCGGCTGCCGCGCGGATCGTGTTCGAGCCGGATGCGCGCGTCGAGAAAATCGTGGGTAGCTGGCCGGGACGGTGGGATACGTCGCGTGCCGAAGAGCTGGGGTTGAGCGGCGAGCGCAATTTTGCCGATGTAATCCGCAGCTATATCGAGGACGAGCATATCGAGCCCCGCTAGAAACACGGCCCACGCAATCTTCAGCCCCGTGCCGGCGCCTGGAAAACGGGCCGCCGGCAGGGGGCGCATGATTCGTCTGATCCTTCAAAAAAACGCACGCGGCCTGCACGTATTCCCTGGTGCGGGCCTGGCCGTGCTTGACATGGTTTCGGCCGCGCGCCTATTATCGTGTCTAGTTGTTCGATACATGACCGTCTGTTCGTATCAAGAACATATTGCGACATTCTCGAGCCCACCGTTCATCATCCTGCGCTAAGCTGAATGATGCCGCCGCTGCCCGGCAGCCGCTTTCCGTCGCGCTTTTGGGCGCGTCCGGTTTGCGCCGGGCCTGAGTTTCGGCCGCGGCGCGGCGCACGCAGCACATCAACTGGAGACATCACATGACCGAAGCATTCCTGTGCGACGCGATTCGCACCCCCATCGGCCGCTATGCGGGTTCGCTGTCGTCGGTACGCGCCGACGATCTGGGCGCCGTGCCGCTCAAGGCGCTGATGGAGCGCAACAAGGACGTCGACTGGAACGCAATCGACGACGTGATCTACGGCTGTGCGAACCAGGCCGGCGAGGACAACCGCAACGTCGCGCGCATGTCGCTGTTGCTGGCGGGCTTGCCGCAGGGCGTGCCGGGCACAACGGTGAACCGCCTGTGCGGTTCGGGCATGGACGCGGTCGGCATCGCGGCGCGCGCCATCAAATCCGGCGAGGCCGCGTTGATGGTGGCGGGCGGCGTGGAAAGCATGAGCCGCGCGCCGTTCGTGATGGGCAAGGCGCCCACCGCGTTCTCGCGCCAGGCCGAAATCCATGACACGACCATCGGCTGGCGTTTCGTCAATCCGCTGATGAAGAAACTGTACGGCGTCGATTCGATGCCGGAAACGGGCGAGAACGTCGCCACGGATTACAACATCAGCCGCGCCGATCAGGACGCTTTCGCCGTGCGCAGCCAGCAGAAAGCGGCGCGCGCGCAACGCGACGGCACGCTCGCGCAGGAAATCGTCGGCGTGACGATCGCGCAGAAGAAGGGCGACCCGATCACGGTGCTGCAAGACGAGCATCCGCGTGAGACGAGCCTCGAAACCCTCGCCAAGCTCAAGGGCGTAGTGCGTCCGGACGGCACCGTTACGGCAGGCAACGCGTCGGGCGTGAACGACGGCGCGGCGGCCCTGCTGCTCGCGAATGAAGAGACCGCCAAGCGCTTCGGCTTGACGCCGCGCGCTCGCGTGCTGGGTATCGCCACGGCCGGCGTTGCGCCGCGTGTGATGGGGATCGGCCCGGCGCCCGCCACGCAGAAACTGCTGGCGCGTCTGAACATGACCATCGATCAATTCGACGTGATCGAACTGAACGAGGCGTTCGCTTCGCAAGGCATTGCGGTGCTGCGCGCACTCGGCGTGGCCGACGACGACGCCCGCGTCAATCCGAACGGCGGCGCGATCGCATTGGGCCATCCGCTCGGCATGAGCGGCGCGCGTCTCGTGACCACGGCGATGTATCAGCTGCATCGCACGCAAGGCCGTTTTGCGCTGTGCACGATGTGTATCGGCGTCGGCCAGGGCATTGCGATCGCGATCGAGCGGGTGTGATCGTTTAGCGGCTTAGTCCGCGTCACGGTTGAAGCTGCTGGATGAAACAGCCTCGTTGCTCACGCGACGAGGCTGTTTCTTTTTGTGCTCAACGCGCATGGGGCGCATATCGAATCGGCATCTAATCCGATCTAATGACACGCTCGATAATGCTTGAATACCCAAAAAATATTGATTGCCGATTCGACAATCATGCAGTATCCGCTTAATGCTGGGTGCATTTAAAACCTGTCGTTCATTTTGAATGGCGGTGGCAATGTCGCGTCGTTGTCGTCTCGCAAGACGCCGCTGCGACGCCACGTCGCGGCACATTACAGGGCTGCGTGCATTTATTTGAAGATCACAATTCAATCAATTGCAGACCGTTGTAAGGCATGTAAAATCATTTGCGCCGTACCTTTTGAAAACTATCATCCTGAAGACACACAGGCACTCATGGAGTTATCAATCGGCATCTCGCGGTTTCGGATCGCCGTCACGCTGCATCAAACAATTTCTCGAGGAGCATGCATATGAAGGCAACGACCATTGGAGCAGCGTTGGTGTTCGCGGCGTTGGCCGCAGCCCAGCCCGCCTGGGCGCAAGATGCCATGGCCAGTGCCGCGCAAGGCGTCGTCAGCGCGGTGGAGCCGGTGCATGTGCGGGCGCAGATCGTCGGTATCGATCCAGGCACACGTACGCTCACGCTCAAGGGGTCGGGCGGCAACGTGGTGGTCGTGCTCGTAAGCCAGCAGGTGGAGGGTTTCGACAACCTGAAAGTGGGTGATCAGGTGGACGTGCTCTACAAGAATGCACTGCTCGTGAAGGCCGAGAAGGTCACCGGCAAGGACAAGGGCATTCGCGCGCGTGTCGACACACAGGTGTATGCCCCGGCTTCGGGCGGCTTCGAATCGGCGCGCCAGATCGAAGTGCTCGCCACCGTGCAGAAGATCGATCGCAAGAAGCGGCTGGTCACGCTGCGCGGCGCTTATCAGACGCAAACCCTCGAAGCCGGTCCGGACGTCGATCTGAAAGACGTCAAGGTCGGCGATACGATCCACGCGGTATTCGTTTCAGCGGCGGCTGTGCAGGTGACGCCGAAATAAGCATATAAACAGTCTTGCGCCATCGCGCGTTCATGCAAAAGAGCGTGCGAGCAAACACCCCTCGTTTGCAGGGGTGTTTGTGTTTTCCCGCCGCGTGTGACGCCTCGCGGAGCCGCGCTGTCACGAACTCGGCTAACGTGGCGCAGGCGGTCCCAGACTCAACCACGCGAGTCGTCCCAGCCAGCGTCTGAGCAGACCGCCTCGCGCCGGCAACGCATAGCTCAACGACACGCGCGCGACGCATTCGCCATCGGTACTCAACCATACACGCTCGCCGCGTTGGAGTTGGAATGTGTGGCCCGGATCGAGCCAATGATCGTAAGGTGAACTGACGCGTGTGAGCCAGAGGCGCGCGCCCTGCACGGCGAGCGTGCTATCGGCCTCCACACGCCAGGTCAGCGTTGCGCCTGGCATCACTGAAAAATGCAGCACCAGCCTCGGCAGACGCTCGTCCTGCCGATACGCCACCAGACTCGAGTCATCATCCGTGCACTGCGGGCTTGCCTGATCCATCTCGTTCTCCGTCATCAAGCCGGCTGACGGAGGCGCCCACAAAACAAAAGGCCCCTTCCGTTACCGGCGGGGCCTTGGGGATGTGTTACGCAGATTCAGACTGCTAACGCGCACGTACTCCCAATGGCCAGCCGATGATGGCTCGCTTCGGGTGTGTAATCGCATTCGCGATGGAGATGTGCGTCAACATGAGATCGAGTGTGCCGTTTTGCCGCAGGTCTTGTCAATCGAAAAGATCGCAATCCACACAAACGGGTACGTGAAATGGAATACGAAAACGCGTAGTGGCAATGGCGACTCACGCGTTTTGCGCGTGGCGACGCATCACACTGACAAGCAGCGGTTCACCGTCGATGCGGCGCGACGATGCCCAACGACGCAATACGCCGATACAAAGTGGCGCGCGACATGCCGAGCGCTTGCGCCGCTGCGTTCGGCCGCCATTGATGGCGGGTGAGTGCGTCGATAATGCGCGCACGCTCCTCGCGCGGATCCTGCCGCGCGTCCCGTCGCCGGCCGTCATGCGGATCGATCCGCAATAACGCCGGTTTGTGCACGGCCTCGGGCGCGAGCAACGCCGCTATATCCGGCGCGACATGGCGCAATTCCACGCGCGCGCTGTCGCAAATCGCGCACGCGTACCGCATCACGTTGCGCAACTGGCGAATGTTGCCCGGCCATGCGAACCCTGCAAGACGTTCGGCGAGTTGTGGGTCCAGCGTGAGCACGTGGCCAGCCATTTGCGCTTCTTCGTCGAAGACCGCGTCGATCACGTCGCGGATATCCGCGCGCTCGCGTAGCGGCGGCATCGGCAAACATGCGCCGCTCAGCCGGTAATACAGGTCTTCGCGGAACGTGCCGGCCGCGACCATCTGCGCGAGATCGCGGTGCGTGGCGCAAATCACGTCGATATCCACGCGCATGGGCGCATCGCCGCCGAGCGGTGTCACTTCGCCTTCGGCCAGCACGCGCAGCAGACGCGTTTGCAGATCGAGCGGCATGTCGCCGATTTCATCGAGAAACAGCGTACCTGTATGTGCCTGCGCAATCTTGCCGCGCGCGCCGCGGCTGCGTGCGCCGGTGAAGGCGCCGGGCGCGTAGCCGAACAATTCGCTTTCGATCAGCGATTCGGGAATCGCGCCGCAATTCACGGCGATAAACGGCCTCGCACGCCGCGCGCCCGAATCGTGCACCGCGTGCGCAAACACTTCCTTGCCGACGCCGGTCTCGCCGAGAATCAGAATCGGCAGACGCTTGCCCATCACGCGCAACGCCACGGCCGCGTTGTGCGCGATCTGCGGCTCCGCGCTGTGCAGAAAACGTCCGAGCGCACCGAGTTGCAGATCGTCTTGCGACGCGCTTTGCGACGAGCGTGCGGCACTGCCGTTCATCGTGGACGCCGAGCGCGAGACGCGCCTGAGCGGCGCGCGAATCCGCGCATACAGGGTCGTTCCGGTTGCGCGCAGACGCAAGCCGATAATCGCATCCGTGCGCGCGACGTCGTGCAGATGCGAGCCCGACGTGTCGAATACGTCGTCGATGTGGCGCGGACCGTTGAGCGCTGGTATGCACTCGCGCGCCTTGCGATTGGCGGCGACGAGATTGCCGCATTCGTCGAAGGCAATCAGTACTTCGGGTTGCGCCTCGACGAAGTTGCGGCTCGAATGGCCGAACAGAACCCAGTGCTGGCTGGTTTGATTGAGGAAGTAACCGTCTTCGATCAGACCGGCGCTTTGCCGCACGAGTTGGAACACGAGCCGCTGACTGTCGCGGTTATCCGGCGACTGCACGGCGGACGCATCGAGCACGCCGATCATTTCGCCGGTCGGCGCGAAGATCGGCGCCGCGCTGCAGGTGAGCGTGGTAAACGCAGCGCGGAAATGATCGGTCTTGTGCACGGTGATCGGCGCGAGGTCGGTCAGCACATTCGCCACGCCGCAGGTGCCTTCCTCGCGCTCGGACCAGCACGAACCGATATACAGCCCTGCATGCTTGAAATCGCTGCGGCGTTCGCGGTCGATCCGGTAATCGATGGTGACGCCGTGCGCGTCGGTGAGCATCACGCAATAGTCGGCGACGCGAATCATGTCGTGCAGACGTGACAGACATTGCCCGGACGCACGCAGAAAGTCCTCTTCCTTGCCCTGCACTTCGCGCAATTCGGCGGACGTCAGCACGCGCGGTCCGATCACGGCGCCAGGGTCGAGCCGGTACTGTTCGAACGAACGCTGCCACGACGAGACGAGCCGAGGAGAATCGGCAGGCGCGGGCAGGCGTCCTTCAATGGCGCCACGCACGCGGTCGATGTGCTGGGTCTGCGAGAGGTAAGGCATGGTCGGCTCCAGGCGAGCGACACACAGTGAGATCAGGGCTTCTTGTATCACATCCCGCTTGATGAATCACACTGCAATGCAGCACGCGAGACGCGTGAGACGTTTGTCTCAGTCTCAGGTGAGACGTGGAGCCTTGCCGCGCGGATCGAGGCGGGTGAAGGGTTTGCGCTGCGTGTTCGGTTTCGTCGTGCCGGTTGCGAACGTCGCAAGCGGTCGGCATGAGACGCGAGCGACGCTGCATCGCGCGGCCGTGGTTCAATGTCTCGCCCGCATGGCAATGCGCAGAGCCCTTTAAATACGGCACTTTCGTGTGGCGTCACGATTTTTCGGCAAATTGGCACACCCTTTGCAGTGTCCTGCGCATGACAAAGCGCCGCCGTTCGACGACGGCGTAGAAAGGAGACAAGCACAGTGCCATCGCCCATCACCGTCGGCGTGATCGCGAACCCGGCGTCGGGTCGCGACATTCGTCGTCTTACTTCCTACGCGTCGGTGTTTCCGACCTCCGAAAAGGCCAACATGGTGGTGCGCCTGTTGGCCGGGCTCGGTGTGCTCGGCGTGACCCGCGTGCTGTGTTTGCGCGACCGGACTGGCGTGGCGGCGCTGCTGCTGCGCGCGCTCGACACGCACGATGCCGTCGCCGCGCAACAGCGCTGGCCCGAGGTCGAGTTCATCGAGCAGCCGATCACCGACAGCGTCGCCGATACCCACGCCGGGGTCGCCGCGATGCTGAAGGCGGGTGTCGAACTGATCGCCGTACTGGGCGGTGACGGTACGCATCGCGCCGTCGCCGCACATTGCGGGAGAGTGCCGCTGCTGACCTTGTCCACCGGCACCAACAACGCCTTTCCGGATTTGCGCGAAGCGACCGTGGCCGGCCTTGCGGGCGCGCTTGTCGCGTCGGGCGCGGTGCCGCCGGACGCGGCGCTGATGCGCAACAAGCGGCTCGTGGTGCGCTGTACGGCCGGGCCGAATCGCGGCCGCGAGGAGATCGCGCTGGTCGACGTCTGCGTGAGCCGTCAGCGCTTTGTCGGCGCGCGGGCCGTGTCCGATCCGGCCGATATCGAAGAACTCTTTCTCACGTTTGCCTCGCCCGACGGCATCGGCCTTTCGTCGATCGGCGGAGCGTGGGCGCCCGTGGAGCGCACCGCGTCGCACGGTTTGCATCTGCGCTTTGCCGCACCGGGCGAATCCGGCGTGCCGCTGGTGGCGCCGATTGCGCCGGGCCGCGTGGAGCGCGTGGTGATGCGCACGTGCGAACGCGTCGAAGTCGGCGTGTGGCGGCCGCTCGACACCGAGCACGGCACGCTCGCTTTCGACGGCGAGCGCGAAATCGAACTGGAGCGCGGCGACCGCTATGAGATCGCGCTGGACTGGGAAGGGCCGTTGACGGTCGATGTCGAACGCACGCTGCGCTTCGCGGCGTCACGTCAACTGGTGCGGGAAGTGGCGAACGTGGTTGCGCATCAAAAGTAGGCTGTAGGCAGGCAGTGCATTCATTCCAAGGAGACACACCATGTCGGTTTCAACTGAGTTGAGCAAGGAAGATCTACTGAAGGCGTATCGCATGATGCGCACGATCCGCGAGTTCGAGGAGCGTCTGCACGTGGAATTCGCGACCGGCGAGATTCCCGGCTTCGTGCATCTGTACGCGGGTGAAGAGGCGTCCGCCGTCGGCACGATGCTGCATCTGAACGACGCCGATTATGTGGCGACCACGCACCGCGGTCACGGCCATTGCATCGCCAAGGGCGTGGACGTGCGCGGCATGATGGCCGAGATCTACGGCCGCAAGACCGGCGTGTGCCATGGCAAAGGCGGCTCGATGCATATCGCCGACCTGTCGAAAGGCATGTTGGGCGCGAACGGTATCGTCGGTGCGGGTGGGCCGTTGATTTGCGGCGCGGCGCTGGCGGCGAAGTACAAGAAATCGGGCGGCGTGGGCGTGTGCTTTTTCGGCGACGGTGCGTCGAATCAGGGCGTGATTTTCGAATCGTTGAATCTGGCTTCGGTATGGCGGCTGCCGGCGATTTTCGTGGCGGAGAACAACGGCTACGCGGAAGCGACATCGTCGACGTGGTCGGTGGCGACCGACAACATCGCGGATCGCGCGAGCGGCTTTGGCATGCCGGGCGTAATCGTCGACGGCTTCGACTTCTTCGCCGTGCATGAAGCGCTCGGTGAAGCGATCGAACGCGCGCGTCAGGGCGGCGGGCCGACGCTCGTCGAAGTGAAATTCTCACGCTATTTCGGCCATTTCGAAGGCGACGCGCAAACCTATCGCGCGCCCGGCGAAGTTCAGAAACTGCGCGACGAGAAGGATTGCCTGAAGCGTTTCGAAGAGCGCGTGGTGCGCGCCGAAATGCTGAGCGCGGATCAGTTGCGTGGCGTGGATGCCGAGGTCAAGAGTCTGATCGACAGTGCGGTGACCGAAGCCAAGGCTGCGCCGCTGCCGACTGCTGAAGATTTGTTGAGCGACGTCTACGTGTCTTATCCGTAACGCACGGCATTGCATATCTAAACGATTCTGGAGACAGACATGGCACGCAAGATCACATTTTCTCAGGCCATCAACGAAGCCCTGAGTCAGGAAATGGCCCGCGATGAAACCGTCATCGTGATGGGCGAGGACAATGCGGGCGGCGCCGGCTCGCCTGGTGAACAGGACGCGTGGGGCGGCGTCCTCGGCGTCACGAAGGGACTCTTTCGCAAGTATCCGGGCCGCGTGCTGGACACGCCGCTTTCCGAAGGCGGCTATGTCGGCGCGGCGGTCGGCGCGGCGGCCTGTGGCATGCGGCCGGTCGCGGAGCTGATGTTCATCGATTTCATGGGCGTGTGTTTCGACCAGATTTTCAACCAGGCCGCCAAGTTCCGCTACATGTTCGGCGGCAAGGCGGTGACGCCGGTCGTGATTCGCGCAATGCAAGGCGCGGGCTTGCGCGCGGCGGCCCAGCATTCGCAGATGCTGACTTCGTTGTTCACGCACATTCCTGGACTGAAAGTGGTCTGCCCGTCGACGCCGTATGACGCGAAGGGTCTGCTGATTCAGGCGATCCGCGACAACGATCCGGTGATCTTCTGCGAACACAAGTTGCTATATGGCCGCGAAGGCGAGGTGCCCGAAGAGTCGTATGCGATTCCGTTCGGCGAAGCGAACGTGGTGCGCGACGGCGACGACGCCACGATCGTCACCTACGGACGCATGGTGCATTACGCCACCGAAGCCGCTGAAAAACTCGCGAAGGACGGCATCCAGGTGGAGGTGATCGACTTGCGGACAACATCGCCGCTCGACGAAGAAACGATCCTGGAGAGCGCGAACCGCACCGGACGCGTGGTCGTGGTCGACGAAGCGAATCCGCGCTGCTCGATCGCCACCGACATTTCCGCGTTGATCGCGCAGCGCGCGTTCCACTCGCTCAAGGCGCCGATCGAAATGGTGACCGCGCCGCATACGCCCACGCCGTTTGCCGGCGTGCTCGAAGACATGTATATCCCATCGGCTGCGCAGATCGCCGACGCTGTATTGAAAGTGAGGGCTTGAACGATGCCGATCCATATGATCACGATGCCCAAATGGGGCTTGTCGATGGAGCAGGGACAGGTCAACGGTTGGCTCAAGGCCATCGGCGACAAGGTAGTAAAGGGTGACGAAATTCTGGACGTGGAAACGGACAAGATCTCGTCGGGCGTCGAGTGTGCGTTCGAGGGCATCTTGCGCCGGCAGATCGCGCAGGAGGGCGACACGCTGCCCATCGGTGCATTGCTGGCCGTGGTGGCGGACGCCGAAACGCCGGACGCGCAGATCGACGCCGAGGTCGAAGCGTTTCAGCGCGACTTCGTGCCGGCCACATCGGCGGATGGCGACAGTGGACCGCAACCGGAGAAAGCGCAAATTGGCGGGCGCACGGTGCGCTATCTGAAACTCGGCGAGGGCGGCACGCCCGCGCTGCTGATTCACGGTTTTGGCGGCGATCTGAACAACTGGTTGTTCAATCACGCCGACCTCGCCGCGCATCGGGCAGTGTGGGCGCTGGATCTGCCGGGTCACGGCGAATCCGGCAAGGCGCTCGAGACCGGCAGTGCCGATGAAATCGCGGACAGCGTGATCGCGTTCATGGATGATCGCGGCATCGACAAGGTGCAGTTGATCGGTCACTCCATGGGCGCACTGGTCGCCATGACCGTTGCGGCAAAGGCGCCGGGACGTGTGGCGTCGCTGGCGTTGATTTCGGCCGCGGGACTGGGCACGGAAATCAACGGCGACTACATCCACGGTTTCACTGAAGGCAGCAATCGCAACGCGCTCAAGCCGCAACTGGCCAAACTCTTCGCCGACCCGGGTCTCGTGACGCGTCAACTGGTGGAGGACATCGTCAAGTACAAGCGGCTCGAAGGCGTGCCCGAGGCGTTGCGCAAGATATCGGCGTCGGCCTTTGACGGCAACGCGCAACGCGCGAGCTATCGGGACCGGCTCGCGGAACTCGCGCCGCGCAGTCTCGTGATCTGGGGCGCCGGCGATCAGATCATCCCGGCCGCGCATGCGCAGGGTCTGCCGGGCGACATCCGGGTTCACGTGCTCGAAGGCAAAGGGCATATGGTGCAGATGGAAGCGGCGTCTGAAGTGAATCGTCTGCTCAACGATTTCCTGGGGCGCTGAAATGGACGCCGCATTGCATGGCGACAGCGTCACCGCGCTCGGTCAGCACGGCAAGCGCAGCGCCGACAAGCTCGCGCGGATTCCGGTGAAGATCGTGCCGGCCGCGGACGGCGAGGTCTTGCCGAAGCCGCCGTGGCTGCGCGCGAAGCCGATGATGAGCGAGACGGTCGCCGGCATTGCGGCGATCCTGCGCGAGCACCGGTTGCATTCGGTGTGCGAGGAGGCCATGTGTCCGAACATCGGCGAATGTTTTGCGCGGCGCACCGCGACGTTCATGATCATGGGGGGTATCTGTACGCGGCGCTGTGCGTTCTGCGACGTCGCGCACGGGCGCCCCGCGCCGCTCGACGAAGCGGAGCCCGAGCGGCTCGCCGATGCCGTGGCGGCGCTCGGCCTGCGCTATGTCGTGGTGACGTCGGTGGATCGCGATGATCTGCGCGACGGCGGCGCGGCGCATTTTGCGCGCTGCGTGGCGTTGCTGCGCGAGCGCGTGCCGGGCATTCGGGTCGAAGTGCTGACACCGGATTTTCGCGGACGTGTCGCGCGAGCGTTGCTGGCGTTTTCAGACGCGTGGCCCGATGTGTTCAATCACAACCTGGAGACGGTGCCTGCCTTGTATCGTGCCGCGCGAGCGGGCTCGGACTATCAGGGCTCGCTGCAACTGCTCGCGCGCGTCAAGAAGGCGAACGCGACGATGCTGACCAAATCAGGCTTGATGGCCGGATTGGGAGAATCCGACGAAGAACTGCTCGACGCGATGCGCGATCTGCGCGCGCATCACGTGGACATCCTGACGATCGGGCAGTATCTCGCGCCGTCGCGTTTTCATATGCCGGTGCGGCGGTATGTGACGCCGCAACAGTTCGACGCCTGGCGCGAGGCCGGATTGGCAATGGGCTTTCGCGAAGTCGTGGCGGGGCCGCTGGTGCGCTCGTCGTATCGGGCCGACCAGGTTGCCGATATCGCCATGGCGCGCGCAACGCAATGATATGAAGAACGGTTAGAAGGGTTGGCAGCCTCGCTTGCCGTCGCGGACGACAAGCGAGGAGCGCCAATCGCCGTTTCTAAAAGCAGGCGCGGTCCGCCATTTCGCCTGCAACAATCTATGTCGAAATATGTCACGCGGCGCGGAAAACGCCCGCAAACCCTTGTCGCACGGGCTTTGCTCACGGTGAAACAGGGTGACATATCTTCCCGGTCGATTATGTCGGCGTGTCCTTCTATAGTCCGTTTCGTCGCCACGCAGCAGTGACAGAAGTGGCCCGAATCCCAGAAGGACATATCGTGAAAAATCGTTCGTTCGTCGTCCCGGCCACCGCCGCTGCATCTGTCTGCGCTTCCGGCTCCTTGACGGCCCCTTCCTCCGCTCGCGGCGCGCTACGCAAGCTCGTGCTCTCCGCCACGGTTGCCGTGCTCGCGCTCGGCAGCGCATCGGCATTCGCCTGGTCGCAGCACGGCACGGCCTACACGTCGCGCGGCACCTATAACGGCGCGCGCTACGGCTCGTGCGGCGGTGGCAGCTGCTCGCATGCGGGCGGCGTCGCCGGCCCTTACGGCGGTCTCGCGACCAACACCGGCACGGTGACGCGCAATGCGCCGGGCCAGTTCTCGAATTCGGGCACCGCGACGGGACGCTACGGCAACTCCGTCCAGCATGCAGGCGATACCAATTGCGCCGGCGGCACCTGCTCGCATACCGGCACGCTTACCGGACCCGACGGCAAGACGGCGACCACGTCCGGCGATGTCACGAAGAACGGCCCGGGACAGTATTCGTCGTCGGGGTCGGTGACGGGCTCGAACGGCAACACGGTCAACCATTCGGCGTCGACGAACTGCGCCGGCTCGACATGCTCGCGTTCGGGCACCGTGACGGGTTCGGATGGCGGCACCGTCAATCACTCGGGTTCGGCCACGCGTGTCGCGCCGGGCGTCGTGACGACCTCGACGAGCGTGACGGGCACGCACGGCAACACAGTGACGTCGAGTGGAACGGTGGTGGCGACCACGGGTGTCGTCGCGACGGGCGGCACGACGGTGGTGGTGGCGCCGAAGCCGGTCGTGGTTGCTCCGCCGGTGGTCTATGTGCCGCCGCCTCCGGTCGTGGTGACGCCTGCACCGGTGGTGGTGGCGCCGCCGCCTCCGGTTGTGGTGACGCCGGCTCCTGTCGTGGTTGCGCCGAAGCCGGTTGTCGTGACGCCTGCCCCGGTGGTGGTCGCGCCGCCCGTTGCTTATGTGCCGCCGCCGGTCGTCTACGCACCGCCGCCCCTGCCGCATGCTGTGTATGTCGCTCCGCGCGTCGTCTATGTCGCGCCGGCGCCGCGTCCGGTCGTGTGGGTGCCGGGCCACTGGATCGGGCGTGTCTGGGTGCCGGCGCACTGGTCCTGAGGGGGCTGCCATGCGAGTCAAATCCCGGGAGACAGTCGCGGCGCGCCGAGCGTCGCTCAAGGACTCACCGGCACGGCGGTTCTATAAAGCAGGCGCGTTGGCAGCGGTTGTCGTGGCCGCGGGAGCGGCGCTTGCGATGAGCCGCTTCGCCGTGCCAGTGGATACACGTGGAGCGAGTGAACCGTCGCAAGAATGCTCCGCTCGCTACGCCGCGTTGCTCGATCTTGCGGAGTTGGCGAGACGCGATGGCAAATCATCGGAGGTGGTCGTGCGAGGGCTGAGCGACAGAGGCGGCGCGATGAGCGAATGTTTGTCGATGGGCGGTGGCAGGGCGGAATAGCGTTGTGATTGCGGCTCACGTCACTCACTGCGCTCACAGCACCGACAGCACTTGCGCCGCGCACGACACTCACGCTACCAAGAAGATTGCTAAACGCACTAAATAATCAGTGCTGCATTGTCCGATCAGCTCGATTGATTATCCGGGCGAATCAGATTGCGCTCCAGAAATACCGCGCCGGCAATTGGATTGAAGACGTAAGCGGGAATCCGTGCGAAACCCAGCGATGCGTAAAGAACGAGCGCCGCCTGCATGGTAGGAAGCGAGTCGAGACAAATGCGGTGATATCCCGCGTCTCTCGCGATATCGCAAATCCGCGTTGCCAATTGCCTGCCGGCCCGCAGACCGCGTCCCGATGGACGGACATAGAGCCGCTTCATTTCGCACGTGGTGTCGTCGAGACGCCGCATGGCGACGCAGCCAATCAGTTCTTCCCGGTTGTACGCGAGAAGCACCCGGCCGCGCGGTGCGGCGAATTTGCCGGGCAAGCCGGCGAGCTCAGATTCGAAGTTCTGGAAGCCGAGATCGATGTCCAGGCTCCCGGCATATTCGCGGAAGATGGCCCGGACCGTCTCCAGTTGCTGCGGGAATTCGGCGGTGGCGATCTCGATCATGGGTGTTCGTTGGCCGCGCGGTTCTATTGCGGTTCCACCAGCACCAGCGGGAAGCGTATCTCGAACCGGGTGCCCACCCCTTCGCGCGAGACAAAGTCGATCTGCCCGTTCAACACGCGGCACAATTCCTTGACGATAGCGAGACCGAGGCCCGTGCCGGGAATCTCGTCGCCCGCGGCGCGCTCGAATTCGCCGAACACGCGCTCCGCGTCCGATGGCGCGATACCCACGCCGGTATCCGCGACGCGAATCGACCAATGCTCCGCATCGGCCATCGCGAAGCTCAATTCGATTTGCCCCGCCTTCGTGTATTTGATTGCGTTGGACAGCAGATTGACGGCAATCTGTTTGAGCTTGAGACGATTGGAAATGACGGCGGTCAACACGGGATCGCACACCGCGCGCAACGTGAGTCCTTTTGCTTCGGTCGAAGGACGCGACGAGGCGACGAGTTCATCGAATAGCTCGCGCGGCTCGACCTGTTCGAGTGTGAGCGGGGCACCGTCGCCGAGCACCACGGAGTACTCGACCATCTGCTCGACGAGCTCTTTCATGTCGGCGGCCTGACGGTTCGCCAGCGTCAACGCCATTTCGGCTTTTGCCGGCGCGCGCGCGATCAGTTGCAACGCCATGGAAAACGCGTTCAGAAAGTTGCGCAGATCGTGCACCACGCTGCGCGTGATCTGCATGCGCGACTCGTACAGGTCGCTCACCAGCCGCTGCTTCAGCACCAGCTCGTGATTGGCGCGCTCGAGCTGGCCGGTGTACTCGTCGATCTTGCGGTCTCGTTCACTCACTACCTCCTTGATCGACGTGAGCGTAACCATGCTGAACGTTTCGGCGATCAGGCGTCGCGCCCGGCTCTCATGGCGGCGCGTGAAGGTGCTGTCGAGACCGGCGAATTCCTCGAGCGCCGCGGCCAGCACCTGATGGAAAAGATCGAGTTCGCGCACCAGTTCCTCGATGCGATAGCCCTGGCGCCAGCGCACCTTGCCATGCTTTCTCGCATCTCGCTCGATGGCTGTCTCGACCCGTTCGAGATCTTCGACATCGAGCGCCACGCACAGTCCTTCGAGAATTTCCGGCAGATGATCCGCGAGTTGCTGGTAAGTGAGTTTGTCCGCTTCGACGAGATCGGTGTCGCCGAAGACGGCATTCATCCATTGCTCGGTCAGTCGGGTCCGCTCCGCGCGGACGAAGTCGGCAAAATTGCGCAAAGGGCTAACGCGTGTATCGGTCATGATGGCGCAGTGGGATGAAGTTTCTACAAGTGACAAAAGGCTGGCAGCATTCGGACGCGTCCGACCGGACGCGCACGGTGTGTCCGGCAGGCCTATACTCCGGGCCGCCGTGACCGATAGGCCGGGCCGGCAAGCGTTCCGCCATCACGGGCTCCGAAAACGTGGTGGCAGCCGAATATTCGCATCTTTTATCGGTGTAAGTGCGGATAGTGGAACACCCCTTGCGGGGCTGTCGGAAGGTAACAACAACGTCCAACCGGACGTTCAACCCGGCGGCCCCCGATGCACTCAATCTTGCTGGTGGACGACGAGCCGGAAATCCTCGCGGCGTGGCGCCTGATACTCGAGAACGAAGGCTACGAAGTTGCTTGCGCGAGCAACGGCGTGGAGGCGGTCGCACGCGTCGCGGCCCATGTGCCCGCCCTGATCATCACCGACTGGATGATGCCGCTCATGGACGGCGCCGAATTGTGCCGTCGGCTGAAAGCGATGCCGGCGCTCGCCACCGTTCCGATTATCATGCATACCGCCGTTCCGCCAAACGAAAGTGCGGGCAAGAACTGGGATATCTGCTTGAGAAAGCCGGTGGGCGCGACGCTTTTTCTAACGACGGTCGCGCAGCTGTGCAAACCGCGGCCGTGACCCCTAATGGACTCGCGGTGCAACGGGCGATTTCTTCCGAAGCGCGCGTGCCGTTTCTTTGGGGGGGCGGCAATATTGCCCTGCCTATTCCGCGTCGCTGCATCAGTCAGAATTGATCGCCTTCAAAAAATCGACGAACGCGCGCAACGGCGCCGGCAAATGACGACGCCCCGGATAGTAAAGGAACGGGCCTGAAAAACGCTGCCACCACGGCTCCAGAATCGGCTCCAGTGCGCCGCTGTCGAGATGCGGGCGCAGCATGTCTTCAAACAGGTGAACGACACCCACACCGGCGATGGCCGCGCTGACGGCGAGATCGATCGCCGCGCCGGGCCGCACCAGCAGCGGCCCCGATGGATTCAACTGCAACACTTCGCCGTCGCGCTCGAAATACCAGATCGGCATGGCGCCGCCGGCGAACTGACCGCGCAGGCAGGCGTGCGAAAGCAACTCGCTGGGATGACCCGGGCGTCCGTGCGTGTCCAGATAGCCCGGCGCCGCCGCCGTGGCGAAGCGTTGCACGCGCGGCCCGATCGGAATCGCGATCATGTCCTGCTCGAGCCGCTCGTCATAGCGAATCCCGGCGTCGCAGCCGATCGACAGCACGTCCACGAAACCATCCTCGACCACGACCTCGACGCGGATGTCGGGATACGTTTTCAGAAACGCGGCGATGATGCCCGGCAAGACGATGCGAGCAGCGCTCGACGGCACGTTGAGCTTGAGCGTGCCGGCCGGCTTGTCCCGGAACACGTTCAGCACGTCCAGCGCCGCTTCCATTTCGCTGAAGAGCGGCGACAGCTTCTCGATGAGCCGCAAACCGGCCTCGGTTGGCGCCACGCTGCGCGTGGTGCGGTTAAGCAGGCGCAGGCCGAGCTTGGCCTCCAGACGGCGCACGGCGATACTCAAACTCGACGCCGATACGCCGCTGATACGCGCCGCGTCGCGAAAGCCGCCCGCGCGGCTGACTGAGACGAAGGCAGCCAGATCATTCAATTCCATGGCGATTGTGCAAAATTTTTAACAACCCGTACACGTTAGACGGCTTTGTTCAACAGCGCAACCGCGTCCATACTTGCGTTCAACCACTCACCACGGAGCGCATCATGTCGAATCTCAGCACCACGGACACCTTTCCGCTCGCCGGCCGCCCGGTGCACCGCATGGGCTACGGCGCCATGCAACTGGCCGGCCCCGGCGTTTTCGGGCCGCCGAAGGATCGCGACGCGGCGCTCGCGGTGCTGCGCGAAGCGGTGGCGTCGGGCGTCAACCACATCGATACGAGCGACTTTTACGGGCCGTACATTACCAACCAGTTGATCCGTGAAGCGCTGCATCCTTATCCCGCCGACCTCGTGATCGTCACCAAGGTGGGCGCCGTGCGCGGCAGCGACGGCGCGTGGCTGGCGGCGCTCGAACCCGACGATATCGAGCGCGGCGTGCACGACAATCTGCGCAATCTCGGTCTCGACGCGCTGGAGGTCGTCAACATGCGGAACATGGGCGACATTCACGCGCCCGCCGAAGGGTCGATCGAAAAGCAGGTCACGGCGCTGGCCGAACTGCAACAACGTGGACTCGTGCGCCACATCGGCTTGAGCAACGTGACGGCGACGCAGATCGAGGAGGCGCGGCACATCGCGGAGATCGTCTGCGTGCAGAACCACTACAACCTGGTTCACCGGGAGGACGACGCGCTGATCGACCAACTCGCGGGCAAGGGCATCGCGTATGTGCCGTTTTTTCCGCTGGGCGGGTTCACGCCGATTCAGTCGTCCGCGCTCTCGGAGATCGCACAAACACTCGGCGCAACGCCGATGCAAGTGGCGCTCGCATGGCTGTTGCAGCGGGCACCTAACATTCTGCTGATCCCCGGCACGTCGAGCGTCGGGCATCTGCGTGAAAACCTGCAGGCGTCGCAGTTGAAATTGTCCGCCGAGGTTTGCGCGGAACTGGACGCGATCGGCGGTGCCACACGGTTCTAGTCGCGGCGTCATGCTCGGCCTGTTATCCCCGGCGGGACAGAACCAAAGCGAGCCACGGGGGCTATAACTGCCGTGTTCCGGACGATTGATGTCTCACCGGTATCAATCGAGTGATCATTTCCCCCAGGGCGCTGGATCGAAGGCTTGTTTCGCGGCTTCCAAAAACACGCGCTGACGGATCGTCAGCCCCTGCCGCGTGGGCGTGAGGGCAATGACCGGCGCGGGCAGCGACGTCACGAAACTGGTCCAGATTCGCGTTTATATCGTCGATATCGAGTATTGGGCGACGTTCAATGAGATCTATGCGCGTTGGGCTGGAGCGGCGAGGCCCGCTCGCGCGGTGGTTCCGGTTCCCGCGCTGAATTTCGGTCTGAAGATCGAGGTCGAAGCGGTGGCTTGGGTGTAGTCGATCCGATCGAATCGGTGCGCGAGCGTTGGAGAGTGCAATGCGTTTCAGTTCTTACTGGCTGGATACGTCCGAGCCATTTGTCGGCAATTCGCCTGATCTGCATGGCGGACGCTGCAGTATCGGGCCGTTTTGGCGCAGCGTTGCTTCGAACCGGGTAATCCGCGTAATCCGTAAAAAGCGCCGTGCCCACCCTCCCGATGGCACGGCGCTTGTTGCAGTAACCGCGCCTCCCCCCGGTTCTAAAAGTCAGCGACCTTGCCCCATGCCGAGTGGGCAAACCGGGCAGGCCGATACGGGATAGGGTCGACGATCGGCGTCGCACCGGTGGCCAAATCCGCGATCAGATGTCCAGCGCCGGGCCCGATCCCGAACCCGTGACCGGAAAAGCCCGCAGCCAGGATCAATCCGGGTACGCCCGGCACTTCGCCGATACCCGGCACGCCGTCGGGTGTGCTGTCGACGAAGCCTGCCCACGCGTGTGTGATTTTTGCTTTGCCAAGTTCGGGCAGCAGTTCGATGGCGCGGCGGTGCGTTTCCTTCACGGTAGGCAGATCGGGTTTTGGATCCAGAATGCGTACCCGCTCCATGGGTGTGGGCGCGTCGAGCTGCCACCGCTTGAGCGTCTCATGACCGCCGCGCACGCCTTCCAGTCCGCCCGGAAGAAGGTTGCGCCAACGCTTGGCGAACATGGGCACGAATTGCGGGGCGAATCGCAGGAACTGCGGCGTCACGTCCACGCGCGCCCGTCCGCTGATCGCCAGTGCATAGCGTCCGTCGTTTCGGCGGGTGATCGACACGCCGGAAGTGAACAACGCGTCCGGCAAGGGATGCTCGACAGGCGAGACGCTAAGAATAGATTGGCGGATCGATGCCTGGGGAAAGCGGATGCCGAGCTGGCGGCAGAATGCGGACGCCCACGCGCCGCCGGCAAGCACGACTGTCCGGGTCTTGATGACTCCGGCTTCCGTGACGACGCCGCAGACTCGGCCGCCCTCCAGCTCGATGCCGCGCGCCGCGCAGTGTTGCGTAACGCTGCCGCCTAGCTTCATGAGTGCGGTTGCCACGGCGGGCGCGGCTTTCGCGGGGTCCGCCGTGCCGTCACTGGGCGAGAAGACGCCGCCTTTCCAGGCCCGCCCGGTCGCCTTCCCACGCTCGGCGGCTTGCTTGCTGTCGAGCAAGTAGGTCGTCACGCCCGCCGTCTTCGCAAAGTCGCCCCAACTCGCCCAACGGGCCAGCTCCGCGTCGTCATTGCTCAGATACAACAGCCCGCAGCGATGAAACCCCGTGTCCTCACCGGATTCGACGGCAAATCGTTCCCACAGGTCAAGGCTCTTGGTTGCGATCGGCAATTCACGCTCGTCGCGGTTTTGCTGTCGGCACCAGCCCCAATTGCGGCTCGACTGCTCCGCGCCAATCCTTCCCTTTTCGACCAGGGCGACTGAAACGCCGCGCTGGGCCATGTAATAGGCAGCGAAGACACCGATGATGCCGCCTCCGATCACGACCACGTCGGCGACGGCAGGCAGCGTGGGCGAAGTTTGAATGTGAGTCAGCGGAGGGGACATGATCAATTTCGTTCGACTTGAGCCTGGACAGTTTGCGTAACGTAGAACTTCGCCACGCGTTCGCTGCTTTCCCATCCGATCGACGCACCCTGCGGCACGAAGAGCGCGTCGCCGGCGCCGAGCGACAGCACGCTGCCGTCAGGCGCGGCGAATCGCACGCCGCCGGCGAGGAGATGCATGAACTCATTGACGCGATGCGGGCGAACGATCCGATGGTAAGGCGTCGAATCCCACGTGCCCGCTTTGTACTGCGCGTCGTCGTCGGTGAACACATTGTCGCTGCGACATTCGGGAGCCGGGCCCAGCAGTACTTCTGCTGGAAGCGTGGCGGATGGCTTGAAGTCGGCTTCCGCGCGCAACGGGACGAGCCCTGTCTTCGTCGGCCTCTCGCTAGCCGCGGCGCAGAACACGAAAAGCGCGCGCGATTGCGCTCTGAAACGAAGCGCGGTACCCCTGCCGATCACCGCACCCTCTTGCGGACCCAGCACCTGCGGCGCCATGCCGGCCGCTTCGAGCGTGAGCGAGCCTTCCATGACGACGATGGTTTCGATGTGGGGAAAACTCGCCACGTCGAGCTCGCCGATGAAGCTGACACGACCCGCGGCCATCGAGTCGGGTCCTTCCCACGCGATCTCGCGATGGCGTACGAATGGATCGTTCTGGCCGAAACCTCCTCTGCGGAAGGCGGTCGAAACAGGCGCACCATCGGCGCGGTGCAATACGAATGCTGTGGTCACTTCTGCTCCTATGAATTGCGCGGATGATGATTCGTGCATGCAATTATGCGGCGCGAGCATCTCCGGATGATTAACCCTCCAACAAGCGGACGTTAAGTGCCGGTTAATGCAGAAACGCTTGTCGGGGGCCTGGTGGACTGCCGGCACTTCTGCGCGGGCAACGTGCTCGCATCAGGCCGTTTGCCGATGACCAGACACGTTCGCGTGGCCGGTCACGGCGATCACAGTGCGGCAAGCACCGTATTCAACTCCGTCAACAGGCGGTCGGCATCGCTAGCGCCAAAGACGAGCGGCGGGCGGATCTTCAGCACACTCGCGTCCGGCCCGGTCGCGGAAATCAGCACGCGCCGCTGGCGCAAGCCGTTGACGATCTTGAGCGCCGTCGCGATGTCGGTGTCCTTCTTCGCTCGATCGCGCACGATCTCGACGCCGAAATACAGGCCCGTGCCGCGTACGTCGCCGATGCATTCGTATTTCCTTGCCAGTGCGTTCAAGCCCTCGAGGAGGATCGCGCCGACCCGCTGCGCGTTGTCGAGCACGTGCTCGTCGCGCAGCACGTCGAGCGTGGCCTGCGCGGCCGCGATCGCAACCGAATTGCCGCCGAAGGTATTGAAGTAGCGCATGTCCTGCCCGAAGCCTGCGACGACCTCGGGGCGCACGACCAGGCCCGCGACCGGATAGCCGTTGCCCATTGGTTTGCCGAGCGTAACGATGTCGGGCACGACGCCATGGCGCTCATGCCCCCACATATGCGTACCGCTGCGCCCGAAGCCGGACTGCACCTCGTCCGCGATGAACAGGCCGCCGGCGCGGCGCACCACCTCGGCTACCGGCGCGAGTACATCGGTCGGGTGGGCGAACACGCCATCCGATGAGAAGAATGAATCGGCGATGAATGCCGCCAGACCGCCGCCGTGACGGCGGATGTCCTCGATCTGCAACTCAACCTGTCCGGCCATTTGCTGACCGATCTCCGACGGCGTCATCCGGTACGAGTCGGGAGCGGGCACCGTGCGCACGTAGGGACCCAGCAAGGCCCTGCGGCCCAGCGACGGCGAAAAGCTCGAAGTGAGATGCGAGTTGCCGTGATAGGCCTCGCTGGTCACGATCACGCCGGTCTTGCCGGTGTACTGCATCGCGATGCGCGTGGCCAGGTCGTTGGCCTCGGAGCCGGTGCACGTAAACATCATCTGGCCCGCGCGGATCGACGTGTTGAAGGTCGAGAGCAGGTCCTCGGCGTAGTCGAGGATCGGCTCCTGCATGTAGCGGGTATGCGTGCAGAGCGTCGAGAGCTGGCGGATGACGGCATCGACGATGCGCGGATTGGCGTGCCCGACGCAGACGACATTGTTGTAGGCATCGAGATAGTCGTTGCCCTGGTCGTCGTATAGATAGACCTTCTCGCCGCGCACGATTTTGACGGGCTCGGCGTAGAACAATCGATACGACGGACTGAGCAGCCGTAAGCGGCGCGCGATGTGCCGTTGCGTGCCGGCGTCGAGGTGGTCGAGCGACGACGGATTGAAGCCGTTCGGCATGTCGCCGCGCAGTGCGTCGTGGGGTTTGCCGCTACCGGCGGCCTCGGTTTGGGCGGCCGGCTGCGACGTGCTGGTAGTGTTCATAAGGGCGGTCAGAATCGGAGAGGTGAGCGGTGCGATGGAAGAACTAGAGCAAGGCGTTGGAAACAGTCTCAGGGTCGCGCTGCATGAACCAGCGCAAATGCTCCCATCCCGGCCGTGTGAAACGCAGGATGTAGGCTTCGTTTTCCGGGAACAGCAGGGCGCGCCATGAAGTCAGCAACGCTCGCGCCGCGACGCGCGCCATGGCCAGGTGCGGGATCAGGAGCAGTTCGTCGCGGCTGAGTTCGGCACGCGCAAGATAGCCGCGCAGCAGGTCGCGCGCGTCGGCGAACAGATCGTGCGGGCCGTCGGCATCGAAGTCGAGCGGAAACTGGTTCATTACCGCCGTGGCGACGTCGATCGCTACCGCTGTGTGCACGGTGTCGCCGAAGTCGATGATTCCGCTGACGAAGTTCCGGCCGCCCGGGTTGGCGACGATGTTCGAGCGGTTGAAGTCGTTGTGTACGACCTGCGCGGGACAGTGCCGCAGGGCCGGCTCGATCGCGGCGAAGCGCGCGAACGCCTCCGCGATAAAGGCGCGATGCGAAGGATCGGCGATATGTGCTTGCAGCCCCGTTAGACTCGCCAGATGCTTGACGTCCCAGGCGAGTACGCGGTGCTGATGCGGATGGCGGAAACCGGCCATGGCCGCTTGCAGTCGCGCCAGCATCTCACCGATCTCGTAGTGATCGACCGCGCTCCCGTGCAGCGCGTCCAGCGGCATGCCTTCGAGGTAGCTGTAGAGCCTCGCCGTGCGATACGGCTGCGGGGGCGACGCCACGGGTACGACGAATTGCCCGTCGATACCCGGCAGCACGCGCGGCACCGGCAAGTCGGGCGCGACGGCGGCAACATGGCGCATCGCGGCGACCTGCAAGTCGAGTTCTTCGGGCGTCTCGCCGGGGTTCGAGATTTTCAGCACGTATCGCGCGCCGTCGCTTGCGTCGATGCGGAACGTGTCGTCCTTCTCGGTCGCAAACCGTGTAGCCGCGCCGTCGATGCCGTAAACACGGCGCGTGATCGCGAGCGCATCGAATGTATTCAAGCGTGGGAAGCTGACCGATAGGCCGCTCCCCAACAGGGTATCGAGCGCAACGGCGGACGTTGTGCATAAGCTTGCGGAAGGGCTGGACGTGAACATGGGCAATGCGGCGCGAGAAGGGTGGACTGCAGTGGAGCAGGACGTTTCCGACGCGCTGTCGAGCTGGGGACAGACGTCAGATCGGTCGCGCGATGCGAATCCCCGGCCGCCGTCGAACACGGCGGTCAAGGAGGCGCAAATCGCTTACAGGCCAAGCTGCTCGGCCAATTCGACGATGCTCCTGACCGCCGTATAACCGTATTCCGGCGCTTCCGGTTCATGGCCGCGCAGCACGTGCGCCTTATGCACGATGCCGAGATCGTGCGCGGTCATCAGGTCGTAGCGCGGGCTCGACGAGACGTGCAGGATTTCGTGAGGCTGCACGTCGAGCTTCTTGAACATGTATTCGAAGCCTTGCATACGCGGCTTGTAGGCCTGCGCATCTTCGGCCGTGATGACGGCGTGAAACGGAGCCCCGAGCTTTTCGATGTTGCTCGCGATCTGCGCGTTGTCCGCGTTGGTCAGGCCCACCAGCCTGTATTTCTTCGCGAGGCGCGAGAGACCTTCCGGGACGTCCGGATGCGGGCCCCACGTCGGCACTGCGAGGTAGAACTTTTCGGCCTCGCTTTCGGCGAACGGCACGTCCGTGCGTTCGCAGGTGCGGCGCACGGCATTCAGGACGACCTGGCGGTAGGGTTTCCAGGCGCCGAGCACTTCGTCGCGGCGATAGGCGGCGAACAGCTTGACGAAGTTTTCCAGAGCGTCGCCGTGGAGGCGGTTCCCGTAGATTTCGCGCGCCGTGTCGGCCATGCGAAAGTTGACCAGGGTGCCGTAGCAGTCGAACGTGATGAATTTCGGCTCGAAGTCGATCATGTCTTCAGTCTCGATGAGTGACGAATCCCAAGGGACTCTTGAATGAAAGGCTTGCCGCACACCAGTTCAGGCAAGCACCGATGGAAATGTCGGTAGATGAAATTTAAACGGGAATGACTTCGCTACTAAACCGAATTAAGGACGGAAAAAAACAGGTTTTTACCCGTTGTTGATGGGATTCACGGCAGTTCCTGCGGCGAGGTGTGACGCGATGCAAAATCAGGAACAAATAGCAGGATCGTCTTATCGTCGGGCGTGCGTGCCGGGCTACTATTGAGCTCGTGGAGTACGCCGAGGCGCTCGTATGGAGGCGCCTGACGGAGAGGAGGCAGGGCGGGGATGAAAACGGATTGCACACTCGACCGGCTGGACTTGCGCATTCTCGCCGAGTTGCAAATGCGCGGCCGCATGACCAACGTGGAACTGTCCGACGCTGTTGGACTGTCGCCCAGCCCATGCCTGACGCGCGTCAAACGGCTCGAGACGGCCGGCTTTATCGTGGGTTACGGCGCGCTGTTGAAGATCGAGAAGCTCGGTGATGTCCAGATCGTGTTCGCCAAGATCACACTCGCGGATCATCGCCGCGAAGACTTCGTGCGTTTTATCGACGCCATTCGCGACATCGAGGAGATCCTGGAGTGCCATCACGCGACGGGCGGCTACGACTATCTGCTCAAGTTCGTGACGCGCGACATCGCGCACTACCACAGCGTGATCGAGGGGCTGCTCGAGCGCGACATCGGGATCCAGACGTACTTCAGCTACGTGATCGTCGAATCGCCCATCGTCAGGAAGCGCGGTCGTCTCGAGGCCCTCTTTACCGCGAAGTGAGGCTGTCGCCGCCCGTCATGCGGTCACGCCCTCGATTTTGAAGATCGTATCGATCCGGGCGGCCGGCAGCAGCCGGTCGCGATCGCACCATCGCTCGCGAAGCCAAGCTGACGAGATCGTATGTTTCGCTGAAATTTGGTTGTAAGTCGCCATTGCTAGAGTCGTCGACAGAATTTTGCCGCCGTATGCCGGACAGTTTTCTTCGGACTTCTGGAAAGGGAAGAGCGACAAACCATGAATAAAGCTCGTACGTTCTGGCTCGTTCTGACGCTGCTCTTTACGGCGCCTGCGTGGGCGTTTCAGTCGCGGGTCGTCGTCATTCCGAGCGCGGCCATGCATAAGTCGCTCGAAGCGACGGTCGTGCTGCCCGATCAATATGCGCGCGGCAAGGCGGCCGACCGCTTTCCGGTCGTCTATCTACTGCACGGTTCGGGCGGCGACTACACCGACTGGACCACGAATTCGCAGATCGGCAAGCTGGCCGACCGCTATCACGTGATCCTCGTGATGCCCGACGGCGGCCACGAAAGCTGGTATATCGACAGCCCGGTCGATCCTCACAGCCGTTACGAAACTTATGTGGGCACCGAGGTGGTGGGTTACGTCGACGCGCATTTCCGCACGATCGCGACACGTCAGGCGCGCGCCATTACCGGCTTGAGCATGGGCGGCTTCGGCGCCTTGCATATCGCCCTGCACCGGCCGGACGAATTCGGCGCCGCGGGCAGCATCAGCGGCGCCGTGGATCCGCGTGGCTGCGAAGATGAGCCCGGCATCGACCAGGTATTTGGCGATCCGATGCGGCATGCGGACTTCTGGAACAACGAGGCGATCGTCGAGAACGCGCGCAGTTTCGGCAACGCGCATATCGCGCTCACGATCGACTGCGGAGTCAACGACTCCCTGGTGCAATCGAACCGCACGCTGCATGAGCGGCTGGTCGAACTCGGCGTGCCGCACGACTACGCGGAACGGCCCGGCGGCCACACCTGGAAGTACTGGGCCAACGCGGTGCAGTATCAGGTGCTGTTTTTCGCCGGGGCATTCAAACGCAACGGCGCCATGGCGGCAAGCGCCGCGGCTTGATGAGACTGTGCTGGTGTGCGGCGGACCGGTTTCAAAGAGCCGCCCACTGATCCATCAATCGATGCCGTGAAACACCGCATCGTCCGGGCCGAGATAGGCGGGCGGGCGCCATGCGGCATCGCGCATGGAATGCTGGACCAGTTTCTCGACGCCCAGCAGTACCGCGAAAATCGCCATCCGCACCGGAATGCCGTTGTCGGTTTGCCGGAAAATCGCCAGCCGTGAATCGTGATTCAGGTCAACGCTCAGATCGTTCGCGCCCGGCCGGCTGTCGCGCGGCAGCGGGTGCATGATCAGCGTATCGGCGCCGCATACGCTGTCCACCAGCGCCTGGTTGATCTGGAAATCCGGCGTGTAGCCTTCGAACGATTCGTCGGTGAAGCGCTCTTTCTGAATGCGCGTGGCGTACACGACGTCGGCGCCGCGCAGCCCGGTGGTCAGATCGGTGGTCTGTTCGATCACGTGATCGTTACGCGAGATGTGCTCGATGATATAGCTCGGCATTTCGAGCATGGGCGGCGAGATCAGCGTGAACTTGATGCCGCGGTACAGCGCCAGCAGCTTGACCAGCGAGTGCACGGTGCGCCCGTATTTGAGGTCGCCGACCAGCGCGATATGCGCACCGTCGACGATCTTGCCCAGGCGCGAGAACTCGCGCTGGATCGTGTACAGATCGAGCAGCGCCTGGCTCGGGTGCTCGCCCGGACCGTCGCCGCCGTTGATGACCGGCACGTTGGTGGCGCGCGCGAATTCGGCCACCGAGCCTTGCTCCGGATGGCGGATCACCAGCGCGTCCACGTAGCCGCTCATCACGCGACTGGTGTCGTAGATCGACTCGCCCTTGGCCATCGACGAAAACGTGAAGCCGGTGGTGTCGCAAACGGAGCCGCCCAGCCGGCAGAATGCCGCGCCGAAGCTCACGCGGGTGCGCGTGCTCGCCTCGAAGAACAGATTGCCGAGCACCGCGCCTTCCAGCACGCGGGAGATTTTGCGGCGCCGGGCGATCGGCTGCATGATGTCGGCCACGCGAAACAGCGCTTCCACCGAGTCGCGCGAGAACTGATCCACCGAGAGCAGTTGCGGCTTGCCCTCGAATAGCATCTGGCTGGCGAGCGATTGCGCGTCTACGCTTTGCGTATATTTTTCGCCCGGTTCGCCGTGCACCACGATTTCCGACACGAAGCGCTCGACGATCTCCGGCATGGCCCGCGATTCCTGCGAGTCGTCCGGCAGCAGCCACGTGTCGAGCGCCCGGCGCGACACGCCGATGCGGCTCGCGAATGTGTCGCGCGTCATGTTCAGGCGACGCATGGCATCGCGTAGGAAGGCTTGTTGCGGGACGCTCATGGGGCACCTGTCGGAAGAGGGAATGGCGGGCTGATGTACGCGGTGCGTATATTAGTTTTCCTGCGGCAGATGTCAAGCAATTTCGAGATGTACTTTGCCAAGCTGCGTCGGCCGCGGTTACACTGCGTCTCATGCATTCCGGCCCCACGCTCAGACTCCGCCCGTCGACCTCCGCACGTCTCGCTCTCGCGAGCGTGGTTGCCGCACGCGCGTTGGGTTCGAACGCCGGCGCCAAAGCCAAAAAACAGCCGCTCATCTGACCGGAGCTCGCTGTTCCGTCAGATGTGCGACGGAACAGCCGGTCAACGCCCGCCTGGGCATTTTCCCGTCTTTCCTCCCTCGCACCGCCTGACGGAATCGATACGGTCGTCATCGAGGTAAAGACATGTCTATTTTTTCGGGTATCTGGGTTCCGCTCATCACGCCGTTCGCCGACGGCGCCGTCGATCACGCCGCGTTGCGCGCGCTGGTGCGGCGCTATGCCGGCGCGGGCATCGCCGGGCTGGTGGCGCTCGGCACGACCGGCGAACCCGCCGCGCTCGACGCCGCCGAACAGGACGCCGTGCTGGCGACGATTCTCGACGAAGCGCAGGTCGCCGCCCATCTGGCGCGGGATGGGCGTGCGCTGCCCGTGGTGGCCGGCGTGTCCGGCAATCACACGGCGCGCATGCTCGAGCGCATCGAGCAACTGAACGCGCTGCCGGTGGCCGGCGTGCTGATGGCCGCGCCGTACTACATACGGCCTTCGCAGGCGGGCATCGTCGCGCACTTCATGGCGCTGGCCGATGCCAGCGAGAAGCCGGTCGTCCTGTACGACATTCCGTCTCGAACGGGAGTGCGGCTCGAACTCGACACGCTGCTCACGCTCGCGACGCATCCGCGGTTTCAGGCGGTGAAGGATTGCGCCGGTTCGCCGGACACCACGCTTGCGCTGATCCGCGACGCTCGCTTGCAGGTGCTTGCCGGCGAGGACATCAATATTTTCAGTACTTTGTGCCTGGGCGGCAGCGGAGCGATCGCGGCGTCCGCGCATCTGCGGCCCGAGCGCTTCGTCGAGATGTATCGCGCGCTCGCGGCGGGGCGGCTCGCCGAAGGGCGGCACATTTTTCACGCGCTCGTGCCGTTGATCCAGGCGCTGTTCGCCGAGCCGAATCCCGCTCCGGTCAAGGCCTTGCTGGCTGCGCAAGGCCTGATACGCGACGAACTGCGCATGCCGATGACGCGCGCCAGCGGTGCGCTGGTCGAGCGGCTCGAAGCGCTGGCTGAACGGGAGTGGAGCGAGTCGCGGGAGACCGGAGTATCGGTTTGACGGGGGCGTTCATGGCGAAACGGGGGCATGAAGTGCCCGGCATCCGCGCCGCGCGCGGCACATCGTCCTGGCGTCCTGTATTTGAGATGATGCTTCGTGCTGCCAGGGGATAATCGGCGCCCTCTGTCATTATCGCGGCCGGCGCGTAGCCGGTCGATGCCGTATGCAGTTAGCCCCGTTCGCTGATCTTCTGTCCCGTTTGCAATCGCCCGCCACGCATCGCATGGCCGGCGCGCCTTGTGCGTTGCCGGTTTCGAGCCGGCTTCGTGCCGCGCACAGGGGGGCGCGCGCCGCGGGCCCGGCACGCGCGAGGAGCCGCTGATGGCTTCCGTGTTTCGCGCCGGCAGCCAGCTTTCCAGCGGCTCGGTCGGCTTCGTCACACGCCGTACCGCGCTGACGCTCGCCGTGAGCGCGGCCGGCGGCGCGGCCGTGCTGGCGCTTGCCGTGGGCTTCGCGATCGGCGCGCACTGGTTCGCGCGCAACGGTTCCGGCGATCAGGCGTCGGTCCGCGTCGAGCACGACTATGCAATCGACCAGCTTGGCAAGCTGAACGCGTCGGTGGCGCAGATCGAACCGCGTATCGCGCGACTCACGGCGCAGGTCGGCGACTTGCGCGATTTCGAAGCACGCCTGAACACGCCTCGGCCCGCGCCGCGCGCATCGGCGGCGCCCGCTGCACCGGCTGCGGCGTCCGCGGCGTCCGAAGCCGACAGCTCCGCCACCGACAGCGAAGGCGAGGGCGGCCCGGCCTTGCCGCCGCGCCGCTGTAGCGACCTCACGCCGTCGCTGGGCCGCCATGCGGATGCCGGGCGCACGGGCGAGCATCTGGATTGCCTTGCCGCGACCCTTTCGGCGCTCGAACAGCAGACCGCCGATCACGCTCTCGCCTACGCCGCCTTTCCGGGCCGCATGCCCGCCGACGGCGCGCGCTTCGGGTCGCCGTTCGGCAATCGGACCGATCCGTTCACGCATCGTTTGAGCTTTCATCCGGGGCTCGATCTGGTCGCTAAAACCGGCACGCCGATTCTGGCGGCGGCGGGCGGCCGCGTGGTCTTCGCCGGCGAGAAATCGGGCTATGGCAACGCGGTCGAAATCGATCACGGCAACGGGCTGATGACTCGCTACGGCCATGCGTCGCGGATCGTCGTGCATGTCGGCGATCTGGTGCTGCCGCGGCAATACATCGCCGATGTCGGCTCGACCGGCCGTTCCACCGGCCCGCATCTGCATTTCGAAGTCCTCGTCGACGGCGCGCCGGTCAACCCGGTGGCTTACCTCGCGCTGTTTGCGCCCGCGGCTCATGGTTAAACGGCACTCTCCGCGCGACGCGCGCAGTCTCACCCACCGCGCTTACACGCTTCGGCCCACGCGCTCGGTGGTGTTTCGCATGACGGTGTGGGCCGTGGTGTGCGTCCTGTGCGCATGCGCGGGCGCGGCGGCGCTCACGGCCTGGCACGCGAGGCGCGCCGGCATGCCGCCTGAGCAATGCACCCCTGCGCCCGTCGACGAAGCAACGAAGCAGACCGAGTTGGCCCGCACGCGGCTAGCGCTGGAGCAAGAGACGGCGGCGCGCGCCGCGGTGCAGAAGGCGGCGGACAGCGCCGCAGCCGAGGTCGCGCGACTCAGCGCGGAATTGCAGTTTCTGCGAGGCCAGAGCAATCGGCGTTCTCCCGCAACCACCGCCGCGCCGCGCAGCTAACCGCGCGAACCAGGCGAACCGTAAGCTGTAAACCGAAAAGCACGCAAAGCAGCCGCCCCCAGGCTCGTCGCCACGCCCAACATCACGCGACGACCCGTTTCATTTCGAGGAAATTGTTATGTTCAAGAAGAAAACCACCGGCATCCAGCAAACCAAGCTCGCCACCCTGATCGCTCACGACGTGCGAATCACCGGCGACCTGCAGTTCAGCGACGGCCTGCGCATGGACGGCCACGTGACGGGCAACGTCAGCGGCGAGCCGGGCGGCCAGACGCTGCTGGTCCTGAGCGATCGCGGCTCGATCGAAGGCAACGTGCACGGCTACGACGTCGTGGTCAACGGCAGGATCGTCGGCGACGTGATTGCCGATCACTTCGTCGAGTTGCAGAGCAATGCGCATGTGACCGGCAACATCTACTACCAGCAGTTGCGGATGGATTGCGGCGCGGCGGTGGACGGCAAGCTCACCAAACGCGACGCGGCGCAGGCGGCGCAGGGGGCGACGCCGCATCTGGTGTCGGTGGCCGACAGCGCCTTCGACGAACGCAAGGCCGGCTAGGCATCACAGCGCCCACCCGGCGAATCAGATCGATCCCGGCAGCGGCTGGCGCGGCGCCGGCGTGTCGTGGCCGAGCGGGTCGCCGGGCACGGGGCGCCCATTGCGCTCCGCTCGCAATTCCCGGTTCGCGGCGAGCCGTTCCATGGCGACTCGTTCGAGCGTGGCGAGCATGTCCTGCTCGACGATCTGCAGTTTGAAAGCCAGCACGATCAGGCCGCTCGCCAGCAGCAGATCGCCCGCGAACACCACCGCGTACAGCGCCGACGTGGTCTGCGGATTGCCGAGCAACAGCGATAGGTTGGTGCGGTCGAGCAGCACGAGCACGAGCGGCACGATGGTGTTGAGTGTAACGATCGTGCCGCCGATCATCGCGATCAGACGGGCCGACCCGAGGTGCGGACGGCGCCGGCGGCACACTTCATACAGCGTGGCGGCGCGAACCGGCAGAAAAAACAGTGCGAGCAGGACCGCGCGCAACACGGTCGGCACTTTGAAGATCAGCGCGCCGGCATAGAGCGCGCAGAACACGGCCGTGACGGCCAGACCGGCGCGCCACGGCGCTGCCGCGCCGAACAGTTCGCGTGTGCCCGCCCAGATCAACATGCGGCTTTGCAGCGCGAGCGTCGCGGTGGCGATCAGCAGCACGTCGTGACGCCAGGTGAGATGCAGGGTGAAGCAGGCGGACGACGCGGCGAGCAGATAGAAACCGACGGCCCAGAAGCGGAACGCGCTCACGCGCGCGAACATGCGCGACAGCGCGGTCGTTAGCAAGGCGCAGCACAAAAACGTGGTCAACCACAGCGAAGTAAACGTCGCTACATCGAATTTCATGAAGTCTCCAACACCTGACCTGCGTGTTATTTTTCGCTCGTGAAACGAGGTCCAACGCCGGCCGGGCCGTGCGCTTCAGACGATCGGCTGGTTATGCGGCAACCATTCTGTCCCGCAGCAGGTTGCCAAAGTCGTCGGCGTTGAGCGGCTTGCCGAGCAGGAAGCCCTGCATCTCGTCGCACCTCATCGTCTTGAGCATGTGGAGTTGCGATTCGGTTTCCACACCCTCGGCCACCACATCCATTTCCAGCGAGTGCGCAAGCGCGATGATTGCCGACACGATCGCGCTGCCCTCCGGGCCGTGCGCGTCGAGCCCATTGGTGAAGAAGCGGTCGATCTTCAGTTGCTTGACGCGAAAACGCTGCAGATAGGCAAGGCTCGAATAGCCGGTGCCGAAATCGTCGATTGCGATTTCGAAGCCGCTCGCCTGGAATTCGCGGATCATTTCGATGGTCTTGGGCGCGTCCTGCATAGCCACGGTTTCGGTGATCTCGAACATGATCTGCTCGCAGGCCACGCCTTCGGCGTTGACTATTTCTAGCATGCTCGCCACGAGGTTCGGCTGCAGCAACTGGCGCGGCGACAGGTTGATCGCCACTTTCATCGACGGCAGGCCTTGCGAGACCCATTGGCGAATCTGCCGGCAGGTTTCGCGCACGACCCAGTAGCCGATCTGAACGATTTGCCCTGAACGCTCGGCGATCGGAATGAACTCGAGCGGCGTCAACGTGCCGAGTTGCGGGTGATGCAGGCGGATCAGCGCTTCGGCGCCCGCCAGCGAGTTGCCGCTGCCTTCGAACTTGGGCTGGAAGTGCAGCGAAAAATGACCGGCGGCGAGCGCGTCGTGCAACGCGTTCTGAATCTGCAGCGTGCGCGTGGCGGCCTCGTTCATGCGGCGCTCGAAGAATCGATAGGTGCTGCGGCCCGCGCGTTTGGCCTCGTACATGGCCGCGTCGGCGTGCTTCAACAGCGCTTCTACGGTGTCGCCGTCGTGCGGATAGAGGGCGATGCCGATGCTCGGCATGACCTGCAGCGGCTGCGAGTCGGTCCACACGCCGACGCGCATGCGTTCGAGCACGCTTTCCGCGAGCGCGCCGGCATCCTCGCGCGAACCGAGGTTTTCGGCCAGCACCACGAATTCGTCGCCACCCAGCCGCGCGACGGTGTCGGTCTCGCGGACGCACTGCAGCAGGCGCTGCGCGAACGCCGTCAAAACCTGGTCGCCGGCCGAGTGGCCGAGCGAATCGTTGATGGTCTTGAAGCCGTCGAGGTCCATGAAGAGGATCGCGAACAGCGTGCGCTGCCGCCGCGCGCCGAGGATCGCGCGTTCGATGCGCTCAGTCAGCGTGCTGCGGTTGGGCAGTCCTGTCAGGGTGTCGAGCGTGGCGAGCCGCACGATCTGGCCGTTGAGCCTTGACACCGCGCCGGTCAGAAGGGCGTTGCGCGCATCGAAGCGCGACAGCATCAACGTAACGATCAGTACGGCAAAGGTAAGCAGGATCACCGAAGTCGCGAGCCAGATGGCGTTCACGCCTTGGGCCGCGCCGCAGATGGCGCCCGGCAGGAAGTCGGCGGCAGCCATGCCGGCGTAATGCATGCCGCTGATTGCCACGCCCATCACCAGCGCCGCAGCCATACGCTTGCGCACGACGTGGCGCGCGTCGTCGTTGCTGAGCGCGCGGGCCATCCACAGCGCGGCGGCCGACGCGCCGATCGCGATCGCGAGCGAACCGGCGAACCACCCCGGCCGATAGCGGATGCCAGGCGCCATCTGCAAGGCCGCCATGCCGGTGTAGTGCATGCCGGCGATCCCTAAGCCCATCAGCACGCCGCCCGCCAGCAGGCGGCCCACCGTGAGCCGCTCGCGGGTCGTGACGCACAGGGCGAGATAGGAGGCGCCGATCGCGAGCCCGAGCGACGCGGCGGTCGTCGCCAGGTCGTAGCCGAGCGGAATCGGCAGCGAGAAGGCGAGCATGGCGATGAAGTGCATCGACCAGATGCCGCAGCCGAGCGCGGCGGCGCCCCCAAGCCGCCAGACGCGCCGCAGCCGCGCCGACGCCAGCAGGAAAATGCGGCCGGTCAGGTCGAGCGCCGTGTACGACGCCAGCGTCGCAACGGCGAACGAGATGGTCACCAGCCAAAAATTATATGAGCTCTGCATTTTCAGTCCAACCGCGAAGGGGAAGCGGCTGAACTTGTTATCGACAGCCCGAGGCTTTTATTTAATCGATTCTCAATATGTCAGCCATTGGCTTTGGCCACCTCGCCGGCGGACGCCGTTTGGGTCAGGGCGAAGCCTTCGTCGAGCCAGCCGGTGATGCCGCCGCTCATGAGCTTGACGGGCCGCCCCAACTGGGCGAGGCGCAGCGCGCCGCGCGCGGCGCCGTTGCAATGCGGCCCCGCGCAGTACGTGACGAAGAGCGTCTGCGGCGGATAGTCAGCGAGTCTGGAGGCCACGATCTTGCCGTGCGGCAGATTGAGCGCGCCCGGCACATGGCCCTGCGCGAACAGCGTGGGGCCGCGCACATCGAGCAGCACAAAGCCGGGCGCGCCGCTCGCGAGCGCGCCGTGGACATCGGCGCAATCGGTTTCGAATTGCAGCGTGGCCTGGAAGTGAGCTTGCGCGGCGGCGCTGTCGGCGGCGGGAATTTGTGTAACGGCGTTCAGGGTCGGCATGGTGACGTGAGTTTCCGATGGGAGTATTAGGTGTGCGGGTTGCCTGGCGATCGCGGTTCAGACAACCTCATTGTGGCGCCGCGTACCACGCCGGATAAGTGGCGTAATCGTCAATATCCGGTAACATCGCGCCATGCACAATCATCTCGTTGTCGCGCTCGCTTACGACCGGCTCTGCACCTTCGAATTCGGCTGCGTGACCGAACTGTTCGCGCTCGAGCGTCCTGAACTCGGCGTGGACTGGTATCGCTTCGCGGTCTGCGCAAGCGAGCCGGGGCCGATCCGGGCGGCGGGCGGCATCACGCTTGCCGCGCCTTATACGCTCAAGCTGCTGGAGCGCGCCGACACCATCGTCATTCCCGGTTGGCGCGATGCCGATGAAGTGCCGCCCGAACCGCTCCAGAAGAAAATCCGCGCCGCCTACGCGCGCGGCGCGCGCCTCTGTTCGATCTGCTCCGGCGTGTTCGTCCTCGCGGCTGCGGGCCTGCTCGACGGTAAGACCGTCACGACCCACTGGCGCTATGCCGACAAATTGCAGCAGCGCTATCCACACTTGCATGTACAGCCGGACGCGCTGTATGTCGACGAAGGGCAGATCATCACGTCGGCGGGTTCGGCGGCAGGGCTCGACATGCTGCTGCATCTGGTGCGGCGCGATCACGGCAGCGCGGTGGCGAATCGGGTCGCGCAGCGGCTCGTGGTGCCGCCGCATCGCGAGGGCGGCCAGGCGCAGTTCGTGCCGCGCCCCATGCCGCAGGACGACAGCGGCCGTCTGTCCAGACTCATGGACTGGGTGCGCACTCATCCTGCTTTGCCGCATACGTTGCGCTCGCTCGCCGAGCGGGCGGCGATGAGTCCGCGCACACTGCAGCGGCAGTTTCACGATGCCACCGGCATGGCGCCTTATGAATGGCTCGTGCGCGAACGCGTGGCCATCGCGCGCGATCTGCTCGAAGCGCAGGCGCCGCTGCCGATGGCGCGCATCGCGGAACTGGCGGGCTTCGGTTCCGAGGAATCGTTGCGGCGGCACTTCCGGCGCATTGCGTTGACGAGTCCGGGCGCGTACCGCAAGAAGTTCGGTGCGCGGGAAACGGCTTAGCGTTCAGACGCGCGCGACGCGCAAGCGCTGTCGAAGGTGAATGCCAAAACCGGGTGTTTGCGGAGCATGGTGTGGTCTACTGTCAAACAGTCGTTGCCGCGCCGCACGGTCTACGCCGTCGGTCGTCGCAATGCACGACATGCTCGCATTCAAAGGAAATTCATGCTCGATATTGCCAGGACGATCGCCAGCTTTAACGCCGGTCGTGATCCCGAACGGCTCGCGATGAAATACAAAGCCATGCGCACGTCGCCGTTCGTGTTTTTGCGCGGCACGTGTCACCTGTTTTACGAACGCCTGCCCCAAGCCAAGGTGTTCGACGACGCGCCGCCGGTGTGGATCTGCGGTGACATGCATCTGGAAAATTTCGGCAGCTACAAGGCCGACAACCGGCTGATCTACTTTGACAACAACGACTTCGACGAAGCCTGCCTCGCGCCGAACCTCTACGAACTGGTGCGCCTGTTGACGAGCGTGCTGGTCGGCGCGAGCGATCTCAAGCTGAGCCGCGCGCAGGCGCTGGCGCTGTGCCAGGTCGCGCTGGAAAAATATGGCGCGGCGCTGGCGAATGGCAAATCACGCTGGATCGAAGCGGAAACCGCGACCGGCATGGTGCGCGATCTGTTCGTCGCGCTTGCCAGCCGCACGCGGGTGGCGCATCTGGACCGGCGCACGGTGCTCAAGGGCAAGACCCGCACGCTGAAAGTGGACGGCAAGAAAGCGCTGGCGGTCAGCGACGCGCAGCGTGCCGCGGTCACGCAGTTTATGCAGAAGTTCGCCGCAGGCGAGCCCAATCCGGACTTCTTCCGCATTCTCGACGTGGCGCGCCGGATTGCCGGCACGGGGAGCCTCGGCGTGGATCGTTACGTGATTCTCGTCGAAGGCAAAGGCTCGCCGGATGGCAACTATCTGATCGATCTGAAAGAGGCGCTGCCTTCTTCCGTGACGCCGCACGTCAGCACGCCGCAGCCGGCGTGGCAGACGGAAGCGCAACGCGTCGTCGAAATCCAGCGGCGCAATCAGGCGGTCTCGCAGGCGTTTCTCCATGCGGTCGAATTCAATCAGCGCTCGTATGTGCTGCGCAGTCTGCAGCCTTCGGAAGATCGCGTGGCCTTGAGCGACTGGGACGGCAAGCTGCCGCGTCTCGAAGAGGTGGTCGGCAGCATGGCCGAGTTGAGCGCGTGGGCGCATCTGCGTAGCGGCGGGCGGCAGAAGTCGTCGATCGCCGACGATCTGATCGCGTTCGGCAATCGCCGGGACTGGCAGTTGCCGTTGGTGGAAAGCGCGACGCAGTGTGAGGCGCAGGTGGTGGCGGACTGGAAAACCTACTGCGAAGCGTATGACAGCGGCGCGTTCAACCTGGCCGCAAAGCCGTGAAATTGCATCGCGCTGGTCGCGGGTGAGATTGCGCTCGCCACGCTTGCAACAGATTCGCGCTACCGCTGATAAAGGCTCTTGCAATGCCCGGTGCATCGCCGCGCCGGGCATGCCAGCCATCGCTCCAGACAAACCCTGATTGCTGCGTCGAATCCGCCGCTGCTATCGTTCGCGGGTGTTGTGGAAGCGCTTCCACCCCAAGTCCCGGGGATGGGCGTTCCGGCTTCCACCGTACCCGGTTCAACGACCTCAGCGAGGAATCCGTGGCAAATGACACATCCGCTGTATCCGACGTTCTCTCTCCCCATTCGTCATCGCTCGCCGATCCATTCACGCCGCCCGCGGACTCGTCGCTGTGGCGCAAGAACTTCCTGCTGGGCGCGGCCACCGCGTCGTATCAAATCGAAGGCGCGGTGAACGAAGACGGCCGCCTGCCGTCCATCTGGGACACGTTCTCGGCGAAGACCGGCAAAGTGCTGGCCGGCGACACCGGCGCGGTGGCCTGCGATCACTATCATCGCTGGGAAGCCGACATCGACCTGCTGGCCGGCCTCGGCCTTGAAGCCTACCGGCTCTCGATCGCCTGGCCGCGCGTGATGGACGCGGCCGGCGCGCCGAACCGCAAAGGCATCGACTTCTACCAACGCCTGTTGGCGCGGCTGAAAGAGAAGGGCATCACGACCTTCGTCACGCTGTATCACTGGGACTTGCCGCAGCACCTGGAAGATCGCGGCGGCTGGCTCAATCGCGATACGGCCTACCGTTTCGCCGATTACGCCGACCTGATGAGCCGCGAACTGGCCGGCAGCGTCGATGCGTGGATGACGCTCAACGAGCCGTGGTGCTCGGCGTATCTCGGCTACGGCAACGGCCACCACGCGCCGGGACTCGCCGACGCGCGCTACGCCACGCAGGCCATGCATCATCTGCTGCTGGCGCACGGTCTCGCGGTGCCGGTGTTGCGTGCCAACGATCCGGCGGCGCAAGTCGGCATCGTCGCCAACGTCGGACGCGGCACGGCCAACAGCGAGAGCGCCGCCGACCAGCGCGCGGCGCATCTGTTCGAAGTCCAGCACAACGCATGGATCCTCGATCCGCTGCTCAAGGGCAGCTACCCGCAGGACTTGTTCGAGTTGTGGCCGGGCACCGAGCCGCTGGTGCTCGCCGGCGACATGCAAACCATCGCCGCGCCGCTGGACTTCCTCGGCATCAACTATTATTTCCGCACCAATGTCGCGAGCGACGGCGCGCACGGCTTCAAGGATGTGCCGCTTGAAGGCGTGGAGCGCACGCAGATGGGTTGGGAGGTGTATCCGGACGGCCTGCGCGATCTGTTGACGGGATTCAAGGCCACCTACGCGAACCTGCCGCCGGTCTACATCACGGAAAACGGCATGGCCTCGGACGACAAGGTGATCGACGCTCAGGTCGAGGACAGCCAGCGTATCTCGTTCCTCAAACGCCATCTCGCCGCGGTCGATCAGGCGATCAAGGCCGGCGTGGAGATTCGCGGCTATTTTCTCTGGTCGCTGATGGACAACTTCGAGTGGGCCTTCGGCTACGAGCGTCGCTTTGGTATCGTGCATGTCGATTACGCTACCCAGAAACGCACGATCAAACGCAGCGCGGAGCTGGTGTCGAAATTCCTGAAGGAGCGCAAGGCACGCACTGAATAGCAGGTGAAAGCTGGTTTGTATGTCGACTTGAAACACGGGCGCCAAGGTTTGGCGCAAGTTGGTTGCATGATCGAGAGGAGACGGAATGAACAGCAAAAAACTGGTCTTGCGAGGCGTGGTTGCGGCACTGGCGTTGTATGGCGTCGTCGCGCAGGCGGCGCCCTTGAAGGCCAACGTGATTCACTGGTGGACCTCGGGCGGCGAGTCGGCCGCGATCCGCCAGTTTGCCGATGCGTATAACAAGGCCGGCGGCCAGTGGGTCGACAACGCGGTGGCCGGCGCCGATCAGGCGCGCTCCACGGCGATCAACCGGATCGTCGGCGGCGATCCACCCACGGCTGCGCAGTTCAATACGTCCAAGCAGTTTCACGACCTGATCGACCAGGGCCTGCTGAACAATGTCGACGACGTCGCCGCGAAAGAGAACTGGAACGGCGTGTTCCCGCAATCGATTCTCGACAGCATCAAGGTGAAGGGACATTACTATGCCGCGCCAGTCGATATCCATATGCCGGCCTGGTTCTTCTACTCGAAGCCGGTGTTCCAGAAAGCGGGCATTGCAGACGAGCCGAAAAGCTATGACGAGTTCATCGCCGATCTCGGCAAGCTGAAAACCGCCGGCGTGATTCCGCTCGCGCTCGGCGGCCAGCCCTGGCAGGAGAAAATCACCTTCGACGCGGTGCTGGCGGACGTGGGCGGCGCCGATCTCTACATGAAGGTGTACCGCGATCGCGACATGAACGCCGTGAAATCCGACGCGTTCAAGAAAGTGCTGGCGTCGTTCAAACGCCTGCACGATTTCGTCGACCCGGGTTCGCCCGGCCGCAACTGGAACGATGCCACGGCGCTCGTGATTTCCGGCAAGGCGGGCGTGCAGATCATGGGCGACTGGGCCAAGGGCGAGTTCTCGGCGGCCAATCAGAGCGCGGGCAAGGACTTCGGCTGCTTCCCGGGTTTCGGTCCGCACTCGCCGTATCTGGTCGCGGGCGACGTGTTCGTGTTCCCGAAAACGGACAATCCCACCACGATCAAGGCGCAGAATCTGCTTGCCACGGTGATGACCTCGCCGTCGGCGCAAGTCGCATTCAGCGCGAAGAAAGGCTCGATTCCGATTCGTCCCGACGTGGACGCCGGCAGCCTCGACATCTGCGCGAAGGAGGGCATTGCGATCATGAAGGACAAGTCGCGTCAGTTGCCGAACCCGGAAATGCTGCTCTCGCCTGACACGCAGGGCGCGTTGATCGACGTCATCACCAACTTCTGGAACAAGAACCAGTCGGTCGACGACGCGCAGAAAGCGTTCGCCAGCGCGTTGAAGAGCTAGGTGCGCGGCATGCACGCGCTCAAGCTGCCGGCCGGCGGGTCGTCGTCCAAGGCTCGCCAGGCGCGGCTCAAAAAGCCGTTCAAGAAGCGTTTTCCGTTCGCGGCATGGCTGGCGCTGCTGCCGATGGTCGTGACCGTCGTGTTCGCCTATCTGGGCACGATGGTCTGGACCGCGCGCGTGTCGCTCAGCAATTCGCGCACATTTCCTTCCGGCGATTTCGCGGGCTTCACGCAATACGCGCGGCTCTTCAATAACGACCGCTGGCTGCTGTCGTTGCAGAACATCGTGATCTACGGCGCGTGTTTCATCGTGGCGTGCATGGTGATCGGTTTGCTGCTGGCGATCTTCATCGATCAGCGCGTGGTCGCGGAAGGCGCGTTGCGTACGGTGTTTCTGTATCCGTATGCGATGTCGTTCGTGGCGACGGGGCTCGTCTGGCAGTGGATCCTGAACCCTGAACTGGGCGCGCAAGCCGTGCTGCACAAGCTCGGTTTCGCGCACGCGCGCTTCGACTGGATCGTCGATCAGGACTGGGTGATTTACACCATCGTGATTGCGACGGTGTGGCAGGCCTCGGGTCTGGTGATGGCGCTATTGCTCGCGGGCCTGCGCGGCATCGACGACGAGTTGTGGAAAGCCGCGCGCATCGACGGCATTCCGCGCTGGCGCGTCTACGTGAGCATCGTCGTGCCGATGCTGGGCCCATCCATCTCCACTGCCTTCGTGCTGCTGTTCGTGATGGTCGTGAAGCTCTACGACGCCGTGGTCGCGATGACGCAAGGCGGCCCCGGCACGGCGAGCGAAGTGCCGGCGAAGTTCATCATGGACTATCTGTTCGGCCGAGCCAATATCGGGCTTGCGTCGGCGGCGTCGATCGTGTTGCTGGCCACCGTGCTGGCGATTCTCGCGCCGTTCTTCTATGCCCGCAGCCGCGCCGCCCTGCGCAAGGAGGTGTGATGAACACGCTCAGTCCGCCGTTGAAAAGCGGCACGCCTCGCCGCGCGCAGCAACGCCGCCGCCGCTCGACGTTCACCCCGGCGCGGCTCGGCGTCTACGCGTTTCTGCTCACGGCGGCGCTGTTCTTCCTGCTGCCGCTCTATGTGATGCTCGTCACCTCGGTCAAGCCGATGAGCGAGATCCGGCTTGGCAATCTGTTGGCATTTCCCGCGCATTTCACGCTCAGCGCGTGGAGCGCCGCGTGGCAGTCCGCCTGCACCGGGCTCGACTGCAACGGCATTCAGGTCGGTTTCTGGAACTCGGTGCGCATTGTCGTGCCGAGTACGATTCTCTCGATCGCGATCGGCGCGGTGAACGGCTACGCGCTGTCGTTCTGGCGGCCGCGCGGCGCCGGCCTGCTGTTCGGCGTGCTGCTGATGGGCGCGTTCATTCCCGTGCAGGTGATGGTGTATCCGCTCGTGCGCGTGCTGGCGAGCGTGCATCTATTCAGCTCGTTGCCGGGCATCGTGGTGATTCACACCATCTTCGGCATGCCGGTCATGACGCTGCTGTTCCGCAATTACTACGTGTCGATTCCGCAGGAACTGTTCAAGGCGGCACGCATCGACGGCGGCGGCTTCTGGCGCATCTTCGTGCAACTGATGCTGCCCATGTCCACGCCGATCATCGTGGTGGCGATCATCATGCAGGTCACGGGCATCTGGAACGACTTCATTCTCGGCCTAGTTTTCGCCGGCACCAAAAACCTGCCGATGACGGTGCAACTGAACAACATCATCAATACGACGACCGGCGAGCGCCTCTATAACGTCAATATGGCGGCGACCATTCTGACTTCCATGGTGCCGCTCGCGGTGTACTTCGTTTCGGGCCGCTGGTTCGTGCGCGGCATTGCATCCGGCGCCGTCAAGGGATAGGGCGATGACAAACGTGGCTAATATGGCAAACGCGGCGGACATGGCGGGTGTGGCGAGCAGTCCCGATGCGGCGGATGCCGCGGGCCTCACGAATCCAGCCAACGTCGCAGTGCGCAATCTGACGATTCAACTCGGCGCGAACACGGTGATCGAGAATCTGAATCTCGACGTGCGGGCCGGCGAATTCGTCGTGCTGCTCGGACCGTCCGGCTGCGGCAAATCCACCTTGCTGCACAGCATTGCCGGTTTGATCGACGTTACCGACGGCAGCATCGAGATTGCCGGCGAAGACATGACCTGGGCCGACCCCAAAGACCGGCGCATCGCGCTGGTGTTCCAGTCGTACGCGTTGTATCCGACCATGAGCGTGGAGCGCAACCTGTCGTTTGCGCTGCGCATCAACGGCACGCCTAAGGCGGAGATTGCGCGGCGCGTGGCGCGCGCCTCGGACATGCTGCAACTCGGACCGCTGCTCAAGCGCAAACCGGCGCAACTGTCGGGCGGCCAACGGCAGCGGGTGGCCATCGGACGGGCGATCGTGCGCGAAGCAGACGTGTTCCTGTTCGACGAGCCGCTCTCGAATCTCGACGCCAAATTGCGCACCGAGCTGCGCCGTGAACTCAAGCAATTGCACCAGCGCCTGGGCGCGACGATGATCTACGTCACGCACGATCAGGTCGAGGCAATGACGCTTGCCACTCGCATGGCGGTGATGCGCGGCGGCGTCATCCAGCAGTTTGGCACGCCCGCCGAAGTCTACGCGCGCCCCGACAACCTGTTCGTCGCGACGTTTCTGGGCACGCCCGCGATGAACCTGCTCAAGGGCACGCTCGAAGCACGCGACGGCGCGCTCCACTTCTGCACGGAGCGTTGGCGGCTCGACGTGTCGGCGTACTCGTTCAAGATCGCGCCCGCGAACGGCTTGCCGTGCGTGCTCGGCGTGCGGGCCGAAGACGTGAGGCTGGCCGAAGGCGCGAGCGAACACGCAAAAGTTTCGCTCGTGGAGCCGATGGGCAACCACCGCGTCATCTGGCTCGACTATCATGGCGTGCAGGTCGCATCGATCGACCAGACGAAGACGCCGGTGGCGATAGGGGACACCGCGGCGTTTTCGTTCGACAGTACCCATGTCTCTCTGTTCGACGAAGCGGGCGGCGCGCGTTTGTAGCGCCGGCACGCGGCGTCGCTGACAATACAACATGCTTGACGGAGATCCGCGTGGCAACACTCAAAGATGTCGCGGCACTGGCCGGCGTGGGCATGTCGACCGCCTCGCGTGCCATTTCAGGTAAGGGACCCATCTCAGCCGATGCCGCCGCGCGCGTGAAGGCGGCCATCGAACAGTTGAACTTTCGTCCGTCTTCCATCGGCCGGGCCATGGCCACGCAGTCGCTCGGCATGGTCGGCATTTTCGTGCCGACGTTCTTCGGTTCCTACTACGGCACGATCCTTAAGCAGACCGACGAAGAACTGCGCGCGGTGCGGCGTCACGTGGTGGTGGCGACCGGCTGCGGAGAAGTCTCGCCGCGCGAGCAGGCCATCGAGGCGGTGCGCTTTCTGATCGGCCGCGATTGCGACGGCGTGGTGGTGATCAGCCACGATCTGCACGACGAAGACCTGATCATGCTGCACAAGATGCACCCGAAAATGGTGTTTCTGAACCGCGCGTTCGACCAGTTGCCGGAGGCGTCGTTTTGCGCCGACCACCACCGGGGCGGCGAACTGGCCGCGCGCACACTGCTCGATCACGGGCATCGCGAGATTGCGGTGATTTCCGGGCCTTTCACTTCTTCGGACAACCAGATGCGTCTGGAGGGCTTTTTCGCCGAGCTGGCGCGCGAGGGCATTGCACGCGACGACGTCACGCTAATCGAGTCAGACTTCTCACCGGAAGGCGGCTACGCCGCCGCGCAAAAGCTGCTCGGCACGAAGCGCCGTTTCACCGGTCTGTTCTGCGCGAACGATACGATGGCGGTGAGTGCGCTGGCCTGTTTTCACCAGGCGGGAATCTCGGTGCCTGGCGAAGTCTCGGTGATCGGTTACGACGACGATTATTCGGCCGCGTATGCCGCGCCCGGACTCACCTCGGTGCATATCCCGACCGCGGAACTGACGCAGAACGCCGTGCGCTGGCTGGTCAATCAGTGCTACCGGACCACATGGGATATTTTCCGCGAATTTCCGGTGAGCGTGACGATGCGGGAGTCGGTGGGACCGGCGCAGGGGGCGACGCAGGCGGCGCGGTTGAGCAGCACGTCGTAGCTGCTCTCGGCGAGGTGGGAAGCGCTGACCTCGCTACCCCTCCGCCCGTGAAGGTTCAGGTGCCGCTGCGCAGCGACTGCTCGTAGCGCAGGCGCGCTTCTTCATCGAGGCGCGTATCTTCGAGTTCCTGAAGCACGGCTTCGAGATCGATCGGCGTGGTATCCAGAGCGACGCGGCCGGTCAACGCGGCGTCGACATGCAATGCGCCCGCTTCGTAGAGCGACCAGATTTCCTTGCCGTAACTGGTCTCCAGTAACGCCGGCGCGAAGCGGCCGAAATACGTGGCGAGGTTGTTGACGTCGCGCTCGAGCATGGCGGGCGCTTCGAGATTGCCGGCGGCATCCACGGCCTGCGGCAGGTCGATGATGACCGGGCCGTCGGCGGCAAGCAGGATGTTGTACTCGGACAGGTCGCCGTGAATCATGCCGGCGCACAGCATGCGCACCACCTCGTTCACCAGCCGCGCATGCAGTTCGAGCGCGCGTTCTTCCGTCATCTCGACATCGTTCAGACGCGGCGCGACGTTGCCGTCGGCGTCGGTCACCAACTCCATCAGCAATACGCCGTCGGTGCAGATAAAAGGCTGCGGCACGCGCACGCCCGCGTTCGCGAGCTGGAACAGCGCGTCGACTTCGGCGTTCTGCCAGGCCTGTTCCTGCACTTCGCGGCCATAGCGGCTGCCTTTTTCCATCGCGCGTTGCTGGCGGCTGTTCTTGACCTTGCGGCCTTCGCGGTAGGACGCAGCCTGGCGGAAGCTGCGCTGTTTGGCATCCTTGTAGACTTTCGCGCAGCGCGTGGCGTCGCCGCTGCGTACCACGTAGACGGTGGCTTCCTTGCCGCTCATCAACTGGGAGATGACTTCGTCGATCAGGCCTTCTTCGACGAGCGGGAGCAGACGTTTCGGTGTTTTCATGCGACCGCCGAAGAGCGGTGGTCGGCGCGGCGGCGATAAGCGGCCGGCGGCGAGGGCAGGTGATGCGGGATTCGGGTCATGCGGGATTATACGGGGAGACCGCCTCGAGCATAAAAAGCGGCCGTGAAACGACTGCGGACTCGCGCGAGATTGTTATCGCTGCCGACACAGTCATTTGCTGTTTTCCCCCGTTCAGTTCGCATGCCGATCGCGTAAACTCGCGGGAACAAGACGTTACGGGGTGCGAGATGTTGGCCGTGTTCTTCATTGCCTGTCCGATCTGCATTGCCGCGTTGTTCGGTTTCGCGCGGCACGTGCATCCGGCTACGGGACAATTCAGGCGGTAAGTCGGTCAGCCGGGTGATGTCCGCAGCGCCAATCGGGCGCGTACTGCGTGTTCTCTTTCTTGAGGCGACCTCGCTACAGGTCTTGCCTTTGAGTGCCGAGTCGCGGCACGATGCGCGATAACCTGGATTAGGGCGGTATCGCGGATGCGAGATTTTCTGGCGACTATCACGGCACGCGCCGCCGTGCTGAAGGGCGTTCTTCCTCTGAACCGCGCCGCGGCGGCGCGTGATGCGTTGGCCGGTGTGCAGCTTGCGTCGATGGATATTCCGCAAGTGCTCGGCTACGCGCGTATTGCCGGCATGCCGGCTGTGACGGGCTTGTACACGGTCTTTCTGCCGCTAATCGCCTTTGCGTTTTTCGGCGCCTCGCGGCATTTGGTCGTCGCCGCGGACTCCGCGACCGCCACCATCTTCGCAAGCCGGCTTGCCACCATGGCGCCGGCCTCCAGCGCTGAATATGCCGCGCTCGCCGCGATGGTCGCCTTGCTGACCGCTGCCTTGCTGTTCATCGCGCGGATTTTCAAACTGGGCTTTCTCGCCGATTTTCTGTCGCGCACCGTGCTGGTCGGCTTCCTTGCAGGCGTCGGCGTACAGGTCGGTATTGCGATGCTCGGCGACATGTTGGGCTTGCGCGGACACGCGGCGCGCAGCGTCGATCAGGTCATGCTGGTGGTGCGCGAAGTTAGCCAGATCCATCGGCCGACGCTCGCCATTTCGCTGCTGGTGGTCGTCGCCATTCTGACGTGCAAACGCTTTCTGCCACGCGTGCCGGTGCCGTTGATCGCGGTCGTGGCGGGTATTGCGGCGAGCGATATGTATCGCTTTCCGGCCCACGGCATTGCCGTGCTCGGCCCGGTGGCGGGCGGCTTGCCACCGCTGCGCGTACCGTCGGTGACATGGCAGCAGATGCTCGATCTGCTGCCCGTGGCGGCGTCCTGCTTCGTGATGATCGTCGCGCAGAGCGCCGCGGCGAGCCGTGTGTTCGCCGAGCGTTATCACGAACCCGTCGATACCAACGCCGACTTGCTCGGCATCGCCGCGGCCAACGCGGCGGCGGCGTTTTCAGGCGCCTTCGTGGTGAACGGCAGTCCGACGCAAACCGCCATGGCCGATCTCGCCGGCACGCGCAGCCAGTTTGCGCAGTTGGTCTTCGCGGCCGTGGTGGTGGCGGTGCTGCTGTTTTTCAGCCGCTTTTTGCAGTATCTGCCGCACTGCATTCTCGCCAGCATCGTGTTTACGATCGCCATCGGCCTGATCAATCTGAAAACCTTGTTCGCGATTCGCCGGGAGAGCCCTGGCGAATTCGCGCTGGCCGTGTTCACCGCGGCGGCCGTGGTGCTGATTGGCGTCGAGCACGGCATTCTGGTGGCGGTGGCGCTCTCGCTGCTGCGTCACGTGCGCCACAGCTACCGTCCGCACACGATGATTCTCGCCCCCAACGACGACGGCGTCTGGGTGCCGGTGCCCGCCGTGCCCGGCGTCCAGACCGCGCCGGGCCTGATCGTCTACCGCTTCGGCGCCGACCTGTTTTACGCGAACGACCACTTTTTCGTCGACGATACCCGGCGCCTGATCGACCTTGCCCCGAGCAAGGTGCGCTGTTTCGTGATCGACGCAAGCGCGATCACCGACATCGACTATTCGGCCTCACGCTCGGTCGGCGAGTTGTGCCAGACATTGAAAAGCCAGGGCATCGAGGTATTGTTCGCGCGCGTGAACCGCTATTTGCGTTCGGACATGGACCGGCACGGCATCACGCCGATCGTCGAAGAAGGTTGCATTTTCAACACTTTGCACGAAGCGCTGCGCACGGCCGGTGTGGAGAAACCCGACCGGCATGTGAAAGAGGGCACGTAAGCGCGGGATTGCGCGAGGGCAGCGCGATGCGCAGCTTCCGGCGCCGCGATTATTCGTCAGCGAAGAAATAGCCGATGAAGAAACATACGCCTGCGATAACAGCGCCCAACACCGCGACTGTATAAGCGAACGCCGTGCCGTGCCACAGCCCGTCGAACCACTGATGAAGCTGCGCCATCAGCACCGCCGCACTGCCGCCAATACGCTGCAATTCGATCTGATAGCGCGGATCGGCCACGCTGTACATGGAGACGGCGCTGTCCGGCGGCGGCGTGGTCGCGTAAATGATCACGGCCAGAATCACGCCGGCCACGAATGCCGTGATGCCCGCGAGGTAGAGCCGCTTGCGCCATGGCGAGCGCTGCGCTGCCGGATTCACTTCGTTACCGCCGCTCATCGTATTCGTCTATCCGCTTCAATTGTCACGGCGACAGTATCGCAGAGCGGCGAGCGCCTCCGGACGCGCTCAGCTTTTCGAAGTCAGCAGCTTGATGCCGGCAATGCCGAACATGATGGCGAGCGAGCCGTCCAGCCAGCGCCGGATCGACGCGTAGATGCGCCGTGCGGAAGCGGTCGAAAACAGCACCGCATAGCTGCTGAACACCGACATGCCGATGCACATGCAGCCGAGCACCACCGGCGTGGCATGCGAGGTGCCGCCGGCCGGCGACATGGCCAGCGAGACGATCGAGAGCCACACCAGAATCGCTTTCGGATTGGTGAGATGCAGCAGCAGGCCGCGCAGATAGAGACGCTTGAGTGGTTCGTTGTCACGCGCCGTGCCCGTGGGCAATGCCTTGGGACGGAACGCGGAGCGCGCGGATTTGAAGCCGAGCCACAGCAGATACAGCCCGCCGGCAATCTTGATCGCCACCAGACACTCCGAGTAAGTGGCGAGTACCGCCGACAAACCCAGTGACGCCAGCAGCGCCCAGAAGTACGAACCCGACACCACGCCGAGCGCGAAGGTGAGCGCGGAACGGCGGCCCGCGCTCATCGCCAGCGACATGATCGCGAGATTACTGGGCCCGGGGCTCGCCGTACCGACGAAGTAGGCGCTGTAGGCGATCAGGACATCGGCGGTGAGGAAGCTGCTGGCGATCATGAGCTGGACCTTGGCGGCGGGCAGGACGTGCGGCTCGCAGCGCACACGGGTAAGGAGCGCGAGACGTCGCGCGAACGCAGATTTTGCGCGTGGGCGGAAGAATCTCACAGATACAGTTCGTTGCTCCAGCAACAGCACAATCGCGCGGACGCGGCGGCTTGGGCTCACGCACCGGCTGCCATGCCGATGCAATCCGCGAGCGCGCCCGCCACCGCCTGGCGACTATGCCGCGGACGTTGCACGAGGCCGATTTCCCGCTGAAACGTCGCCTCGCCGAGTTCGATCGCGACGACGCCGGCCGGCCATTTGCCGAGTCCCGCGCTATTCGGAAGCAGCGCCACGCCGATACCGCGCGCGACCAGTTGCACGATGCCTTGCAACTCGTCCAGCTCGATCACGTCGCGCACATTGACCCGCGAGCGCCGCAGAAACCGGTCGACCAGCCTGCCGCCGAACGAGCCGCGGTCGTAGCGGATAAACGGCTCGCTGCGCAGCAGTTCGCGCCAGGACCGCGCCGCGCCCTTGCCGCGCACGAGCGCCTTGGGCACGAGCAGCACGAACGGTTCGGTGACGAGCGTGCGCCATTCGAGTTCGGACGGCAGCGCGAAGGGCGGTTTGATGATGACCGCCAGGTCCAGTTCGCCGGAGTCCACTTGCCCCAGCAAGCCCAGCGACACGCCGGGCACGACCCGAATGCGCCAGCCGGGACGGTCGTCGCGAAAGCGCGCGAGTGCGTCGGCGAGAAACGACACTTGCGCGGATGCAATGGCGCCCACCCGCAGCATGCCGCTTTCCGCCGCGACCGCGCCACGTTCGGAAAGCCGCGCGTAGAGCGTCATCATTTCCTCGGCGAGCGTGAGCGTTTCGCGGCCGGCGTCGTTGAGTGTGGCGGAGCGGCCGGTGCGGTCGAAGAGCGCGAAGCCGAGTTCTTCTTCGAGCCGTTGCATTTGCGCGCTCACGGCGGATTGCGTCAGCCCGATGCGCGCGCCGGCGCCCGAAAACGTGCCGTACTGGCTGACGGCAATGAAAGTCTTGAGTTCGCTTAGCATTTTCGATTGATCGAATTTGGTGTTAGTCAGATAAAATATATATCGTTTTTCAACATTTTTAGTCATGGTTAAACTTTGCTTCACGCGTGAGGTTTTCAAAAGGCCTGCACGCTCAACCCAATTCCAATCAGCGAGTTCCCCATCATGAGCGTTGCCGATACCGTCTTGCCGCCGTTCCATCTGGCGTTCCCTGTTCATAGCCTTGCCGCCGCGCGCGAGTTTTACGGCGAACTGCTGGGCTGCCCGGAAGGCCGCAGCTCGGACGCGTGGGTCGATTTCAATTTTTATGGCCATCAGATCGTCGCGCATCTCGCGCCGGAGGAAATCGGTCATCGTCATACCAGCAAGGTCGACGGCGATGCCGTGCCGGTCCGTCACTTCGGCGCGGTGCTCTCGATGGCGCAATGGCAGGCCGCGGCGGACAAGCTGCAAGCGGCCGGCATCGACTTCATCATCGAACCGCATGTGCGTTTCAAGGGTGAAGTGGGCGAACAGGCGACCATGTTCTTCCTCGACCCGTCGGGCAATGCGCTGGAATTCAAGGCGTTCGCGGATATGTCGGCGTTGTTTGCGAAGTAACGCCGGTAGCGGCGTGGCAAAGGGTCGAGGATCGACCAGGCTTTGAACGCGCGTGAAGTATTTGCTTCGCGCAAACCAATCTGTGCGATGTTTCGCGACGCGCTCGCGCGACATCGCATTGAAGCGGCACCCCAATTCCGGCTATCTTCTCTTATCAAACGTTTGCTTGCCGGCAAACTCCTCGCAGTTCGAGCACCGTTTTTCCTTACGTTAGCCTTCCTGACAATTCCGCCATTTTGGCGCCATGCAGGTGTTGGTGCTAGCGATCTAGCATAAGCGCTGATTCACCATCCCTTACCTGCATTCATTCGGGCGCGTTTCATGTGGATCGTCAACGTTGCGCTTAAGCGGCCCTACACGTTCATCGTGATGGCCATTCTGATCTTGCTGGCGACGCCGTTCGTGCTGTTCACCACGCCGGTCGACGTGCTGCCGGAAATCAATATTCCGGTGGTCAGTATCATCTGGACCTACACGGGCTTGTCGGCCGAAGACATGGCCAACCGCATCACCTCGGTCAACGAGCGCAGTTTGACCACCACGGTCAACGACATCGAGCACATCGAATCGCAATCGCTCGCGGGCATCACGATCCTGAAGGTGTTCCTGCAGCCGAACGCGAACATTCAGACTGCGATCGCACAAACGGTGGCCGTCGAACAGGCGCAGCTCAAGCAGATGCCGCCGGGCGCTACGCCGCCGCTCGTGATCAGCTATTCGGCTTCAAGTATTCCGGTAATCCAGCTCGGCCTGTCGAGCCCGAAACTCTCCGAGCAGGCGCTCAACGATACGGCGCTGAACTTTCTGCGCCCGCAACTCGTGACGATTCCCGGCGCGGCCGTGCCGTATCCGTATGGCGGCAAGTCGCGGCTGATCTCGGTCGACCTGAACACGCGCGCGCTGCTTGCCAAAGGCCTGACCCCTTCCGATGTGGTCAGCGCGTTCAACGCGCAAAACCTGATCTTGCCGACCGGCACGGCGAAGATCGGACCGAAGGAATACACGATCAACATGAACGGCTCGCCCAGCACGCTGGAAGGGCTCAACGATATTCCGGTGCGCACGCTCAATGGCGCGACCACGTATTTGCGTGAAGTCGCGCATGTGCGCGACGGTTTCTCGCCGCAGACCAATATCGTGCGGCAGGACGGGCATCGCGGCGTGCTGATGTCGGTGCTCAAGAACGGCAGTGCGTCGACGCTCTCCATCGTGAATACGCTGAAGGGGCTGCTGCCGAACGCACAAGCGGCATTGCCGCCCGATCTGAAAATCACTGCATTGTTCGATCAGTCGGTGTTCGTGAAAGCGGCGGTGCAGGGCGTGGTGCGCGAGGCGCTGGTCGCCGCCGCGCTGACCGCCGCGATGATCCTGCTGTTCCTCGGCAACTGGCGCAGCACCTGCATTATCGCGATCTCGATTCCGCTGTCGATCCTGTCCTCGCTGATCGCGCTGCATGCGCTCGGGCAGACCATCAACATCATGACGCTCGGCGGTCTCGCGCTGGCGGTCGGGATTCTGGTGGACGATGCCACGGTGACGATCGAGAACATCGAACGGCATCTGCATATGGGCACGAATCTGCACGACGCGATTCTCGACGGCGCGGGTGAAATTGCGATTCCGGCGCTGGTGTCCACGCTCTGTATCTGTATCGTGTTCGTACCGATGTTCTTCCTGACCGGCGTGGCGCGTTATCTGTTCGTGCCGCTCGCCGAAGCGGTGGTGTTCGCCATGCTGGCGTCGTACATTCTCTCGCGTACGCTGGTGCCGACCCTCGCGATGCTGCTGATGGGGCACGCGCACAAGCCGAAGCAGGGTGCGAAGCCCGGTCTGTTCATGCGCCTCTATCACCGCTTCGATCGTGGCTTTGAGCGCATGCGCGCCGGCTACATCATGATTCTGAGCAGCTTGCTGGTGCGTCGCGGCATGTTCGGCAGCGTGTTCCTCGGCTTTTGCGTCGTCTCGATGGGCCTGATTTTCGTGCTCGGCGAAGACTTCTTCCCGAGCGTGGACGCCGGCGACATTCGCCTGCATATGCGTGCGCCGACCGGCACGCGCATCGAGGAAACCGCGCGTCTCGCCGACGAAGTCGAAAAGGTGATTCGCGAGGTCGTGCCGCAGAAAGAACTCGGCACCATCCTCGACAATCTCGGTTTGCCCTATAGCGGCATCAATCTTTCGTACAGCAATGCGGGCACGATCGGCACGCTCGACGGCGAGATCCAGGTGGCGCTCAATGAAGATCACAAGCCCACGCAAATCTACATGGACAAATTGCGCGCGATTCTGCCGCAGCGCTTTCCGGGCGTCGAGTTTTTCTTTCAGCCGGCCGACATCGTCACGCAGATTCTCAACTTCGGTTTGCCTGCCGCCGTGGACGTGCAGATTTCCGGCGCGAATCAGGAGGGCAACTTCGACATTGCGCGCAAGCTGCTGAAACAGGTGCGCATGATTCCCGGCACAGTGGACACGCATATACAGCAGAAGCTGGATGAACCGGCGATCAATCTTCAGATGGACCGCACGCGGCTTCAGCAACTCAATCTGAGCGCAAGCAATGTGGCGCAAAACGTGCTCATTTCGTTGTCGGGCAGTTCGCAAACATCGCCGGGTTTCTGGTTCAACAACCGCAACGGCGTGGAATACAACGTCGCGGTGCAAACGCCACAGTACCAGGTGTCGTCGATCGACGAACTGTTGCGCACGCCGGTCTCCGGTTCGGCCAGCGGCCCGACGCAACTGCTCGGCAACCTGGTGCGGGTCGCACCGCAGACGCAGTTCGCCGAAGTCACGCACTACAACATCAGGCCGGTGATCGATCTGTATGTGAGCGTCGAGAAGCGCGACCTGGGGAGTGTGGCGAATCAGGTCGACAAGCTGGTGGACAACGTGCGCGCGTCGCTGCCGCGCGGCAGTCAGATTACCGTGCGCGGCCAGGTGCAGACCATGCGCAGTTCGTTCTTCGGTCTGGGACTCGGCGTGGCGATGGCGATCGTGCTGGTGTACCTGCTGATCGTCGTGAACTTCCAGTCGTGGGTCGATCCGTTGATCATCGTCAGCGCGTTGCCCGCGGCGCTGGCGGGCATTGTGTGGATGCTGTTCCTGACCGGCACGCACCTGAGCGTGCCGGCCTTGACCGGCGCGATCATGACCATGGGCGTGGGTACCGCCAACAGTATTCTGATGGTGTCGTTCGCGCGCCAGCGTCTGTCCGCCGGCGCACCGCCGCTGACCGCCGCGCTCGAAGCCGGCGCAAGCCGGATCAGGCCGGTGCTGATGACGGCCTTCGCGATGATCATCGGCATGATTCCTATGGCGCTCGGTTTGGGCGAAGGCGCCGAGCAGAATGCGCCGCTCGGCCGCGCGGTGATCGGCGGCTTGCTGTTCGCCACTGTGTCCACACTGTTTTTCGTGCCGCTGGTGTTCGCGGCGATTCACTCCCGCCTCGCGCGCCGCCACCGCGGCGGCGATGACGATGGCGGCGCGAATCACACGAGTTCCCACGACGACGGCCCCGCGCCCGAGCACGGCGCCGCTGGCAAGCCCGCGTAAAGTTAAACGACGGCTGACTGATATGGCTGACTGAGATGGCTGACTGAGATGACCGAAAAAACTCATGCATCGCTAGCGATTCCTGCGCGAGAGACGGAAGGCGGTCACGCCTTGCCACCGCGCCATCAAGAATGGAAGCGCGCCAAAATCGCCGTGTGGATCGTGCTGGCGCTGCTGGCCGTCGGGGCCTTGCGCACCGTGATCGCCAACATCATGCAAAACCATGCGGTGGCGGAGACCACGAAGCAGAACGCCACGCAGTATGTGAACGTGGTGAGCCCGACCCAGACTGAAGGCGGCGGCGATACCTTGCTGCCAGGCACGCTGCGCGGCTACGTCGAATCGCCGATCTTTGCGCGCTCCACCGGTTATCTGCTGCACTGGTACGCCGATATCGGCGCGCGAGTGAAGCAGGGCCAATTGCTCGCCGATCTGGATACGCCGGAAATCGATCAGGAACTCGCGCAAGCTTTGGCGCAGCGCCAGCAAACCAGTTCGAGCCTCGGCCTCGCGAAGAGCTCGCTGGACCGCTGGCAGCAATTGCGTCAGCGCGATGCGGTCTCGCAACAGGAACTCGACGAACGGCAGAGCACTTATACGCAAGACGTCGCCAATCTTGCCGCCGCCGACGCCAACGTCAAGCGCCTGCAGCAACTCGAATCGTTTAAGCGGATCGTGGCGCCGTTCGCGGGCGTGGTCACGCAACGCAATGTGGATGTCGGCGACCTGATCGACGCGGGCAGCGGCACGAGCCGCGCGCTCTTCGCGCTCGCGCAGTCGGACCCGCTGCGCGTTTATGTGCAATTGCCGCAGGCGTATGCGCAAAACGTGTCGGCGGGGCAGAAGGTGGTGGTGACGCAGGCCGAACTGCCGGGCCAGCAATTCCACGGCACGATCACGCACATTTCCGGCGCGATCGACGTGCCCACCCGTTCGCTGCAGATCGAAGTGACCTTGCCGAATCCGGACGACAAGCTGCGCCCCGGCGCGTATGTCCAGGTGGCGGTGCCGGCCTCGGCGCATGCGCGATTGACGGTGCCGGGCAATGCTTTGCTGTTTCGTGCTGAAGGCCCGCGCGTCGCGGTGGTCGATGCGAAGGGCAACGTGCGGCTGCATAAGATCGTGATCGCGCAGGATCTCGGACAGTCGCTCGAAATCGAAAGCGGCGTCGAGGCGAACGACAAGATCATCATCAACCCGAGCGATTCGATCGCGGACGGCGATCACGTGCAGATCCAGCAGCCGCAAACCAACCGCAAGGGGGCGTCGTGAAGCACGTGGCCACATGCCGTGCGCTGACGACGCTGGCGGGCGCGGCGTTGCTGGCCGCGTGCACGGTCGGGCCGAATTACGAGCGGCCGCAGGCCGAGGTGCCGCCCAGCTGGCAAACCGATTCGTACTGGCGCGTGGCCGTGCCGTCTCATGCGCCGATCTCGCCGGACTGGTGGAGCGGGTTCAGCGATCCGACGCTCGCCACGCTGGAAACGCAGGCGCTCGCGCAGAATCAGACGCTGGTCGCGGCCAGCGCGCATTACGAGCAGGCCCGGGCGACGCTCGCGAATAACCGCGCACAGCAGATTCCCGAAGTCGATTTCGCGGCGCAGGGATCGCGCTTCCGGATTTCGCAGAACCGTCCGCGAACGAATTACGGCACGCCCACGACGTCGACGGTGCAAAACAATGTGCAGCTCGGCCCCACGATCAGCTACGACACCGATCTATTCGGCCGGATACGTCGCGAAGTGGAAGGCGCGACGGCTTCCGCGCAGCAATCGGCGGATGATCTGGCCAACGCGCGGCTCGTGCTCACCACCGATGTCGCCAGCGACTATTTCTCGCTGCGTGAACTCGACGCCGAGATCGACGTGCTGAATCGGTCGGTGAAACTGCAGCAGAAGGCGCTCGACTACGTCACCACGGAACATGATCTCGGTTCGGTGTCCGGGCTCGATGTGCTGCAACAGAAGTCGCTGCTCGACTCGACGCGCGTGCAGGCGCAACTGCTGCTGAATCAGCGGGCGCAGTTCGAACATGCGATTGCTGCGTTGGTCGGCGTGCCCGCACCGCAGTTTTCGATCGAGCCCAAGGTGCTCGCGGTTCAGGTTCCGTCGATTCCGCTTGGCGTGCCCAGCGACGTGTTGCAGCGACGGCCGGATGTCGCCTCGGCGGAGCGCGCGATGGCCGCGGCGAACGCGCAGATCGGCGTCGCCAGGGCGGCGTTCTTCCCGAGTCTCACGCTGGCGCCGAGCATCGGTTGGGAAAGCACGCAGTTCGCCAGCCTGCTGAGCGCGCCGACGCTGATGTGGACGCTCGGCGCGGCAGTCGGCCAGGTGTTGTTCGACGGCGGCCGCCGCGCGGCCAACGTGAAGTTCGCGAGCGAAGGCTACAAGGCCACCGAGGCGAACTACCGCCAGACCGTGCTCACCGCGTTCCAGCAGGTGCAGGACTGCATCACCGGACTGTCCGTGCTGGACGGCGCGGCGAAGCAGTCGAGCGAGGCCGTCACCGATGCGCAGCGTCTGCTGACGCTCGCCAACGACCGCTATTCGGGCGGCCTCGTCGCTTACCTCGACGTGATCACCGCCCAGCAGTCGCTGCTTACCAGCGAGCGCCAGGACGTGCAGATTCACGGCCAACAGATGACGCTGTCAGTCTCGCTCGTGAAGGCGCTCGGCGGCGGCTGGGACGTCGGCACGGACATGTCGAATACGCCCGCGGGCACGCAGCCCGGCGACACGAAGGAGGCGATGGCTCCCGCGCGGTGAGCTAGCGGATCATGAAGCAACCGGGGCGGTAACAGGGGCAGCAGCAGGGCAGCAGTGGGAGCACGCGGCGGTGCGCAAGACGACTGCAAGGCGTTTCGTATAATGCACATACAAGGGGACGCGCATGAAATTGCTGATTGTTGAAGACGAGCACAAGGTGGTGGACTACCTGCGCTCCGGTTTGACAGAGCAGGGGTGGGTCGTCGACGTTGCGCTCGACGGCGAGGAAGGCATGCATCTGGCCACCGAATTCGATTACGACGTGATCGTCCTCGACGTGATGCTGCCCAAACGCGACGGCTTCAGCGTGCTGAAGGCGCTGCGTATGCGCAAGTCCACGCCGGTCATCATGCTCACCGCGCGCGATCACGTGAACGACCGCGTGCGCGGCCTGCGCGAAGGCGCCGACGACTACCTCACCAAACCCTTTTCGTTTCTCGAACTGGTCGAGCGGCTTCATGCGCTCGCGCGCCGCACGCGCTCGCAGGAGTCGACGCTGATTTCCGTCGGCGATCTGTTCGTCGATCTGATCGGCCGGCGCGCGACGCGCGACGGCGTGCGCCTCGATCTCACCGCCAAGGAATTCCAGCTGCTCAGCGTGCTGGCGCGCCGGCAAGGCGACATTCTGTCGAAGACCGCGATTACCGAACTCGTCTGGGACGTCAACTTCGACAGCCATACCAACGTGGTCGAGACCGCGATCAAGCGATTGCGCGCCAAGCTCGACGGCCCGTTCCCCTCCAAACTGCTGCATACCGTGCGCGGCATGGGGTACGTGCTCGAAGTGCGTGAAGAGGCGGAGCAGCCATGAACAGGTCGATTGCCCGGCGCCTCGCGTTGATGTTCGCGCTGGTCGCGCTGTTCGTGTTCACGCTGGTCGGCACGGGCCTCTTTCTGGTGCTGCGCACGCAGCTCGAACACCATCTGCGCGAGTCGCTCGACGACCGCACGCAGATCGCGCGCATCATCGTGTATCACGCCGTGACGCCGGAGAAGTGGCGCATGGCGCGCGAAAAGCTTACCGACATGACGCCGCACGACGGCAGCACGGTATACGCGGTGTCGAGCACCGATCCGTATTTCCATTACGGCACGCCGGTCGGCGGCTCGGTGGTCACGAGCTGGGCCGGCGGCTATGCGCGCGTGACGCCGGCGGGCGGCGGCCAGGACATGCTGACCTCCACGGTGACGATTCCCGCTTACGGCGCGCGTCCGGCGGTGCAATTGCAGGTGGCCGCGAGCTATTCGCCCAATGTGCGCACCATGCGCGTGTTCGGCTCGGCGCTCGCCGCGTTGTCGGCGCTCGGCAGTCTTGGCGTGTTGCTGCTCAGCTATTCGGTCACGCGGCTCGGTCTCGCGCCGCTCACGCGCCTCACTCGCGACGCTTCCGCCGTGAGTCCGAATAACCGCTCGCAGCGTCTGAATACGGCCTCGCTGCCGCTCGAACTGAACGACCTGGCCAACTCCTTCAATGGTGCATTGGAGCGGCTCGACGGCGCGTATGGCCGCCTTGAATCGTTCAATGCGGACGTGGCTCACGAACTGCGCACGCCGGTGACGATTCTGATTGGCCAGACGGAAGTCGCGTTGACACGCAATCGCTCGGTCGACGATCTGCGTCACACGTTGCAATCGAATCTCGAAGAATACGAGCGCATGCGGGCGATCATCAACGACATGCTGTTTCTCGCACGCGCCGATCAGGGCGAGCGCGCAACAGGTCTCGTCGACGTGTCGCTGGCCGCGGAAGTCGCGCATACCTTGGAGTTTCTGGAGATACCGCTCGAAGAAGCGCGGGTGCATGCGCAATTGCGCGGCGACGCCATGGCGCGCGTGAACCGCTCGCTGTTCGGCCGCGCCTGCACGAATCTGTTGATGAACGCTATCCAGCATTGCGAGCCGGACGCCGAGATCAGCGTGACGATCGTGAGTGACGAGAGTCAGGTGCGCGTGGCGGTGGCCAATCCCGGTGAGCCGATCTCGCCGGATGTGCTCGAACATCTGTTCGACCGGTTCTACCGCGCGGAAGTCTCGCGCACGAATAGCCGCGAAAATCACGGCCTCGGGCTCGCGATCGTGAAAGCGATCGCGGAGATGCATCGCGGCAGCGTGTCCGCGCAAAGCGCGCACGGCATCAACACCTTTGTGTTTTCGGTCGCGGCGGTTTCGCCGACGGAAGCCGGCGTGCCGGCGGCGCGCTCGAATCCGGGTGCGGCTGCTGACGGAACCGGTTATCCGCCACTGGTGAAGAGCAAGTCAGCCTGAATCGGCAGATGCCGCAGCGGCGTTCGAAGGTCGTCTCGCGGCTCGTCGCGATACATTCGCTCCGCAAGCCGATACGCGGACTAGAAATCCAGCGTGAACTGAGCCGGCGCGTCGCTCTCTGTCGCTCCCGCGCGCTGGAGGCCGCCTGCCTTCACGCCCAGCAACCTGATGGATTTAACAAGTTCGACGCGTTTCAGACATTGGGTGGCCGCGTGGCGCAGTGCCTTGGCGTCCGCAACCGGCTCCTGGAGCGTGACGTCGCGCGTTACTGTCTGAAAGTCGTTGAAGCGGAGCTTGATCCCGATCCTGCGCGCGAGATAGCCTTTACGCTGCAAGTCCGACGCCACCTGTTCGCATAAACGGGTAAATGCGGTACCGAGTTCCCGCCTGTGTCGTACGGCGTGCAGGTCCTGCTCGAAGGTGGTCTCGCGGCTCATCGAGACAGGCTCGCTATAAGTGACCACTGGTCTGTCATCGAGCCCATGGGAAACTCTGCGAAGCCATGCCCCATAGCTCCGTCCGAACTGTTCGATTAGCCATTGCTCGCTGCATGCGGCAATGTCACCGATGGTCGTTATCCCTAGAGACGTCAGCTTGGCGTTAGCCTTTGGCCCGATACCGTTGATTTTTGCCGCAGCCATTGGCCAGATCCTGGCTTGCAGATCCTCACGCCGCAGAATGGTGATTCCGTCTGGCTTCTGGATGTCCGAACATAGTTTTGCCAGGAGCTTATTGGGCGCAATGCCGACCGAACATGTGAGATTGGTCGCCTCGAAGACGGCGGATTTCAGCTTCCGTGCAATTTGCTCCGATTCGTCGTTCAGAAGCGATAGATCGGCGTAGACCTCGTCGATGCCCACGTCCTCGACTGTCGGACTTACGGACCGGATTGCGTCCTTGAACAGTCGTGAGTACGTTCGATAGAGATCAAAGTTCACTGGAAGGAGAATGGCATCCGGCGCCAGCCGGGCTGCCTGCATGGTGGGCATCCCGGAATGAACTCCGAACGCTCGTGCTTCGTAGGTTGCGGTTGTCAGGACGCCTCTGCCCGTATAGTCGCGTAAGCGCGCGAACTCACGTGTCCCATCCGGGTTCGTTCGGGGCGCGTCCGAACGACGGCCGGCAACCACCATGGCTTGGCCTCGCAGTTCCGGATACTGCGAAAGTTCACAGGACGCAAAGAATGCGTCCATGTCAATATGGGCTATGCGCCTGTCATCTGGCATGCCTTGATACTCAAAAATAGCGTTCACGGTCTGGCTTGGCCAATAGGGCACTTATCTGGACCCCAGTCATGAACGTCGATATAGCGAGAAGTCGCGTTCTGCGGCGCAAATACCTAGACTGTACATTCATACAGTGTTTTTGTCAGGTCGTAGGGCCTCGCGAACTGTCTGGCGCTTCGATCCGGGTGGCGGAATGCTTTTCGCCTCAGCCATGGATCGCTTTCGTTAGAATCTGTTTTCGATCCTTATATTCGTCCAAAACCGGAGACCAACGTGCCAGGCTTACTTCCCGATGTCGACCCCGAGGGGCTCCTCGAATATTCAGTCGTCTACACCGACCGATCCATCAATCACATGTCGCAACTCTTCCAGGGAGTCATGCGCGATATTTCCGATTCGCTGAAGAAGGTCTACAACGCGAAGTCGGCCGTGGTCGTCCCGGGCAGCGGGACTTTTGGCATGGAAGCCGTTGCCCGGCAGTTCGCAACGAACAGGAAGTGTCTGGTTATCCGCAATGGCTGGTTCAGTTATCGCTGGACGCAGATTTTCGACATGGGCGGCATTCCGTCTGAATCGATCGTGCTGAAGGCGCGCCCGGTCGAACAAGGGAGACAGGCGGCCTACGCACCGCCGCCGATCGAAGACGTGGTCGCTGCGATCAGGGAAAACAAGCCGGATCTGGTGTTTGCGCCGCATGTCGAGACCGCCTCCGGGATCATGCTGCCGGACGCTTATTTGCGCGCGTTGGCCGACGCTGTGCATGCCGTTGGCGGCATGTTCGTACTGGATTGCATTGCCTCCGGCACGGTCTGGGTCGACATGAAGGCGAGCCGCGTCGACGTTCTGATCAGCGCGCCGCAAAAGGGCTGGAGCGCGTCACCGTGCTGCGGGCTGGTCATGCTGAGCCCGCTTGCGCGCGAAAGAATCGACGGAACGACAAGCAGCAGTTTCGCTTGCGATCTTCGCAAATGGCTGCAGATCATGGAAGCCTATGAGAACGGCGGGTTCGCATACCACGCAACGATGCCCACGGACGGTCTCGCGATCTTGCGGGACGTCATGAAGGAGACCGAGACATACGGCTTCGATAAAGTGAGAGCGGAGCAGCTTGAACTCGGCAAGCGCGTTCGCGCACTCCTTGCGGACAACGGTTTCAGAAGCGTGGCGGCCGAAGGCTTCGAGGCTCCGGGCGTGGTTGTCAGTTACACGGACGATGATGGGATTCGATCCGGCAAGAAGTTCGCGGATGCGGGGTTGCAGGTCGCGGCTGGAGTTCCGCTGCAATGTGACGAGCCAGAGGATTTTAAGACCTTCCGCATTGGGTTATTTGGCCTGGACAAACTGCACGACGTTGAGGGTGCGGTGGAGAGGCTTGCGAAGGCGCTGGATCGTATTAACCTGCACCCGCGTTTTACGGACTCGCAGAATGACGCGGCAGGCGCACCGTAAATACCGTCTCGGCCTCGTCCGAGCGGGCGCTGATATCGCCGCGGTGAGCCCGGGCGATTTCCTGGGCGATGTAGAGCCCAAGTCCCAGGCTATCCTGGGCGCCCGGGCCGCCTTCCGCAACGGGACCGCGCTCAAGAGGCTCGAAAATACGGTGGAGTGCTGACGGCGGTATTGCCTGGCCCTGGTTTACCACCTCAATCGACACGTCCTCACCGTTCCCGGCCACAAGCACCTTCACAGCGGCGCTCGGCTCTCCGTACTTGAACGCATTTCCGACAAGGTTGCCCAGCATCTGCTGGATGCGCCGACCGTCGCACGTGGCTCGGGTATCGCCGGCGATCTCAAGCTCGACCTTCCGGCCCGCGTGCGCGGCGCACAACTGGTCCAGCTCGTCGGCCACCAGCGTGCCAAGATCGACCGGCGCCTGCGTCACGCGGATGCCCAGTCCGAGCTTGGTCCGGCTGAAGTCCAGCATGTCATCCAGAAGCGCCTGCATGCGGGCGCCGCTTCGGATCAACCGGGCTGCTGCGGTGGATACTTCCTGGCCGTCGTTCAGTCTCGCGAGGTGGTGCGCGGTGACCTGGATGGTCTGCAAGGGGCTTCGCATATCGTGACCCAGCATACCGAGCAGCAGGTTACGGCGCTGGTCGACCTGGTTCGTGAAAAAACTCACCGACTCGCTTAGGGCCTGGTCGATGGCTTCGTTAAACCGGATCACGTCGTCGAGTTCATCTGTCGGCGGGCCGCCGCTATCAAGCCATAACCTGAGCACCGCGGCGCGCAGGGCGCGATATTCGGCGGTCAACTGATTGATATCGAAGCCGCCACGGGCACGAAGCACCGCGTGCGTCTGGGCAGCTGTTTGCGGCGCGTCGATCACCGGCGACACGCGGCCGTGCGACTTCGCGAGTTGCGCCTGCCTGGTCTGCGGCGTAGACAGGTCTTTCGCAATCGCCTCCAGGATCTGCTGCGCATGGTCTCGTAGTTCTCGCGAGGTCATGCCTTGGGCGGCGGGCAGCAATGTCGCAGCAAAAGATTCCCACTCGGCGAGAATTGCTTCCATTTCTTTCGAAATGAACTGAGCCAGTCGCATGTTTGTTCCGAAAGCGGCAACTTCGTGGCGGGCCGGTGGCCCGAATTCTGATCATCGTATCCGAACCGTCGCCCGTTTGGTGCAGTGATCGGCTTCCCGCTGCGTCGGGTTCGATAATTGCTACCGTATCTGGACTAAAGTGCGCCCGCATCTATTGTTGCCGGGCACCCGACGGGCAGATCTACCGCACGCCTCATCCAAAAAATGACTTCCATGACCCCGCAATCCGATGCCTTTAGCTCTGTGTGGCTCCGGCTTTGGGCCGAATCCACCCAGGACTACTCCATCTTCGCCCTTTCGCCGGAAGGCACGGTGCTCACGTGGAACCCGGGCGGCGAATCCATTCAAGGCTATCGCCCCGACGAGATTATTGGCCGGTCGTTTGCCCTTTTTTACCCCGAGGCCGAGCGTGCCGCGGGCGCGCCCGAGGCCGCGTTGCGCGCCGCCACCGAGGGCGGGCGTTACATCGCGGAGGGCTGGCGCGTGCGCAAGGATGGCACGTCGTTCTGGGCGAACGTCGTCATGACACCGCTGCGCGACAGCAGCGGCAAGCTGATCGGTTTTGGCAAGGTGGTCCGCGACGTGAGTGACAAGAAGGCCGCTCACGACGCGGTGCTCGAGAGCGAGCGCAGCTTCCGTCTGCTGGTCCAGGGCGTTACCGACTATGCCATCTTCATGCTCTCGCCCGACGGGCACATCACCAGTTGGAACGCGGGGGCGCGCAGGATCAAGGGGTACACCGAGAAGGAGATCATCGGCTCGCATTTTTCCCGGTTCTACACCCCGGAGGATGTCGCGGCGGGCGTTCCCTTCCGGGGCCTGGGCACGGCGCGGCGGGAGGGACGTTTCGAGGCCGAGGGGTGGCGCGTGCGCAGCGACGGAAGCCGTTTCTTCGCGCATGTCGTGATAGACGCCATTCATGAAAACGGTGAGCTGGTCGGATTTGCAAAAATCACACGCGACATCACCGAGCGACGGCGCGCCAGCGAGCAACTCGAGCAAACGCAGAAAGCCCTGTTCCAGGCACAGAAGATGGAAGCCCTGGGCAAACTGACGGGCGGCGTGGCGCACGACTTCAACAACGTTCTCCAGGTCATGCGCGGCAATCTCGAACTGCTCGAGAGCCGGCACGGCCGCGACGGTTGGAGCGCCGAGCGGCTGGGCAACGCGCTCGACGCGGTCGATCGCGGCGCGAAGCTCGCGTCGCAATTGCTGGCCTTCGGTCGCCAGCAGCCTCTTGAGCCCGTCGTCATCAACCCCGCGCGTCAGCTGCAGGCGCTGGACGACCTCTTGCGGCGGGTACTAGGCGAGCGGGTCGAGATTGAGTCCGTCGTGGCCGGCGGCCTGTGGAATACCATCGCCGATCCCCATCAGCTTGAAAACGTGATCCTGAATCTGGCCATCAATGCGCGCGACGCGATGCCGGACGGCGGCAAGCTCACGCTTGAACTCGCCAACGCGACGCTTGACGACGAGTACGTCTCAGCGCTTACCGACGTCTCAGCGGGGCAGTATGTGATGCTGGCTGTCACGGACACGGGGACCGGCATGAGCCGGGAAGTGATTGAGCGCGCTTTTGACCCGTTCTTCAGCACGAAACCGGAGGGCCGCGGCACAGGCCTCGGCCTGAGCATGGCCTACGGCTTCGTCAAGCAGAGTGGCGGCCATATCCGCCTCTACAGCGAGCTCGGTGAGGGAACGACCGTCAGGATCTATCTGCCCCGCTCGAGCGGCACGGCGGTTGAGACCAGGCGTAACACCGGGGGTGTCCTCAAGCACGGCAGCGAGACGATCCTGGTCGTGGAGGACGATCTGAAGGTCCAGGCGACCGTCGTTGAACTTCTCAGCGGTCTTGGTTATGCGGTACTCAAAGCCAACGACGCAGAGCAGGCACTGAGCGTCGTGGCGAGCGGCGTGCACATCGATCTGCTATTTACCGACGTGGTGATGCCCGGCGCGCTGCGCAGTCCGGAAATGGCCAGAAGGGCGGTCCAGATGCTGCCTGGATTGAAGGTGCTTTTCACGTCGGGTCATACGCAGAACGCGATCGTGCATGGTGGCCGGCTCGATCCCGGCGTGGAACTGCTGAGCAAACCGTACAGCCGCCAGCAGCTCGCCTCCAAGGTGCGACAGGTGCTCGGTAAAAGCGATAGCGAAACGACCGGAGCGGGCGTGGCCAATACGCGTAGAGGCGAGGATGTCGGGCCGGGCGGAAACGGCGAGGGCCTGCGCATCCTGGTCGTGGAAGACGATGTTGCATCGCTGGACGCAACCTGCGAACTGCTGATGCTGATCGGGATGCGTCCGCAGCGCGCAGAAAGCGCGGCGGCGGCGCTGAATGCGCTGGAAGCGGACGACTATGACGTCCTGTTCACGGATGTCATCATGCCGGACATGTCGGGCACCGAGCTCGCGCGACGCGCGGCTTCCGCCCGCCCGGCACTCCGGATTATTTTCGCTTCCGGAAACGTTGTCCCGGAGCACGAGAGGTTCGACTTCGAATGGTCGGCGCTGCGCAAACCTTTCACGCTTGACCAGTTGCGCGCCGCCTTGCCGCCGGCCCACGGCTCACGGGCGAAGCGGCGCGCCGGCGATGGACAGGCGCGGACACGGGACAACTAAAAGGACAGGCTTCGTGGCGCGGCCCGGTCGCCAGGCGGTAACTGGTGTTTTGTGGCGCAGCGCGAATTGCCGTCGATGCCCATCGAACTGTGCGTGAGGCCGCTACGTAAAGAACCGTGCGGCCCCCTTCTTTTTCCGGCGATCAGCGCGATCACACGGTCGCGCTCGCGTCCGTCCATGAGACGAAGTTCCGATCAGCCTTGATGACGGCTTCCCGCCGGCGCCCGGGCTAGCCGATATCAATCGTGCGGCCCACGGACCGCAGCGGCTCCGATTTCGGCACGGTCAACGTGAGCACACCGTTGTCGAACTTTGCCAGAGCATGATCGGGATCGGCGTTCTCCGGCATCGGAATCGTACGCACGAAGCTGCCATGGGCGCGCTCGAGCCGGTAGCATCCGTCTTCCTCGCTGCGCACATCCTGCTTTTTCTCACCGCGCAACACGAACGCCCCATCTTCGACGGTGACGGTCAGATCCTCCCGCTGCATTCCGGGCAGTTCGACGGTCACGCGCAGCACTTTTCCTTCGTCGACCACGTCGATGCGCGGCTGGAAGCGCGATGAACTGAAGTCCCCAAACCATCGTTCCAGCGCGCCGCGGCCCGCGAAAGGGTCGTGAAAAAACTCCTCCACGACGCGCCACGGTTCGCGCGTGAACAATCCCGGCAGGTCGGGCCAGGAGGCGCGCCACGGGTCGGTGGCCGGCGGGCTTTCCGGGCTGTCCGCATCGGACTTGCGCCCTGTGCGTCGAAGGAATTTAAAAGGATTCCACTTCTTCAGATCCGTGTTCATCGTAGTTTCCTCCGGTAGTTTTCTCCTTAAGGCCAGTCTGGCAGGAGAGCCGGATGCCGGTCATTCGGCGCGAACAGTGGCGTGAGCGTCGATGTTTCCGGTTGCCCGCGCGCGGCCGTCGACACTCCTCGTTCGCGCGGCGAGCGGGTCGTCTCGCAGCAGCCGACGTAGCGGCATTGCCGGCGCGCTGCCAGTACATTCACTCCGGCGTCCTGACCTCACAGTGAAAGGTGGCGGCCTGGTGGCCGCCACCGGATTCTCTCCTGCGGTTGTCGCCTGTCTGCCGGGTTCAGGTCGTGCGCACTTCGATCCGCCGCGGCCGGGCTTCGTCGCGGCGCGGTATCCTCAGCGTCAACACTCCGTCCTTCAGGTTGGCGTCGATTTTCGTCGGGTCGAAGTCAACCCCAAGAGCGAACGCCCGCGCGAAGTGAGGCTGGCGGATTTCCGCGTGGTGCAGGCGCAGTTCCGCCGGCGTGGGTACGACTGCCTCTGCCTCGATGTACAGGTTGCCGTCATGCACCTTCACATCGAGCCGGTCCTTTGTCACGCCGGGCAAATCCGCCCACAGAGTGACGCCCTGGCTATCCTCGAAGATGTCCACGGGCGGCGTGAGCGTGATCCGGCGTTGTGACGGGTCGTCTTCGCGCCGCGCCATCGCCTTTTCGTCTTTCCTGGCAAGTTCTGTGGTGTCGTTCATGATGTCCTCCTCAGTTCCGTGACCGGTTTCATTGAACGGTGATGGCCCGCGGCTTTGATGTTTCCCGCTTGCCGATACTCACGGTCAGGCAGCCATTGGTGTACTGCGCCGTGACCTTGTCGGGGTCCGCGTGCTGCGGCAGTTCAATGACGCGCCGGAATGCGCCGGCGAACCGCTCCTGCGCATAGGTACGGGTGTCGTCGCCGGCCGCTTCCGGCTGTGGGGTCCGGCGCTCGCCGCTGATGGTCAGCAGTCCCTTGTCGATCGACACATCGAGGTTCGCCGGATCGACACCCGGCGCGAATACGACGATCTCGATCGAGTCGTCGGTCGAGCCGATGTTGACCTGCGGGAACGCGCCGGAGCGCCCGGAACGGATGCTGGACGGGAAGCCGCCAAACAGGCTCGCCATCTGCCGTTGCAGACGGTCTAGCTCGCTGGAAAGATCGGTCCCGAAGTAGAGATCGCTCATGGTCATTTCCTCCTTCAAGCCAGCAGGAAGACGAACCGGTCTACGCGCTCCAGTCCGTCTGCCGTGCTGCGGGCAAACAAATAGAAACACGCAGCGCGCCGGACTACTGGCGCGACTGCCTCAGCGGAATTCAAGATAGAAATCCCGCGCGGAAATTTCAAGAGGGTATCGCCACTTTTTATCCTTGAATTTGGGCGGCCGCATCCCTACCTCCAGGACACCCCTGACGAACCATGCGAGGACACCATGGAATTCGAAAACGACTGGCTGACACTGGGACGGCACCGGATCCGGCTGCGCTCAACCAAGGGCTTTCCGACCGAGACGATGCGCACCGCGGTCGAAGTCATCCGGCTGGCAATCGACAACAATATGAGCGCCCGCGCGCGCCTGGTTGAAGTGGTATTCCACCGGGAATCCGCTTACGAAATCGCTGTCGGCACCACGTTTGCCGACGACCGCCTTTGCGCGCCGCAACTGGAAGCGGCGATCGCGACAGTCCTGGGTCTGCAACCCGCGCAGATCAATATTCTGGTGACTGTAGTGACGCAGGAGGAGGTCGATCTGCACTTCGGTGTCTACGAGAGAATGCTGGCCGAAAAGCTTGGCGTGGTGCCGCCGATCCAGTGATCGCCCGGCAGAACGAAGGCACGGAACGCGGTTGTCGGGATGGTTGCGGCGGCATCGACGCTACAAAACGTAAAGCCAGGCGAGCAAGGTGAGGACTGAAAAGAGCGTAGACATCGAGATCACGGCACCCACGACGTTCTTTTCGACGTCGTATTCGACCGCGAGCACATACGCACTCTTGGCTGTGGGCACGGCAGCGCACACGACGGCGGCAATGGTGGCGGTCCGGTCGAGCCCGGCCGCGAGGCAAAGGCCATAGACCACGAGCGGCATGATGGTCAGCTTGAGGGCCGTCAGCAACGCATACAGACCCAGCCGCTCGCGCAGTTCTGCGATGGTCAGCTCGAGTCCGATTGCGAACAGCGCGCATGGCGTCAGCGCTTCGCCGAGTATGGTGAGAAACGACACGGCCGGTCCGTACAGCTTCAGACCGAGGATCGACGCAAGCAGTCCGAAGATTGTCGCGAGAATGACGGGATTGGTCGCGATCTGCCGCAACAGCGCACCCGTGCGTATGTTGCGCGACGTATCGTATCGCCCGATTTCGAGCAGCAGAACCAGTATCGGAAACATGACGGCGCCGACGAAGACGGTCGCGATCGCCGCCGCGAGTACGCCCGGTTGGCCAAAAAGCGACTTCAATATGGGGAGCGCGACGAATCCGGTGTTGGTCATCGACACGGCCGCAGCCAGCATGCCGCTCTTCGCGACGCCCGCGCTCCACGCCGTTCGCACGAACATCATGACCGCCACGAAGCAGATCATGGAGCCGCCGCCGAACGCGGCCAGAAAGCGCCAGTCAAGGAGCGAGTGAAGCGACTCGTCGGCGATCGTCAGGAAGACCAGCGCGGGCATCGCCACGAAGTAGGCGAAGCGCATCAGCGGCGCGGCCAGCGCGCGCGGCATGTAGCCCGAGGCGCCGGCAACCCACCCCGTTAGAATGATGGCGAAGATCGGAAGTATTGTGCCGGCGAGATGCATCCCGATCTCCTGTAGCGATGGGACCTGGGCGCATCAACGCTCATCCCTGGCCGGACGTCATTATCGGAGAAAACGTAGTGCGACAGGCGACGCAGTGCTAGCCGCAAGCCGACAACCGGTCATTGACGGTCGCGCGATCCCACCGCAACCGGCTTCTCGACATGCACGCGGCGAGCGCCGTCAGTTCATCTATTGCGCCGTTTGCTGGCGTTGGTATTCGTTCTTTTTCATCTGCAGATACTCTTGCCGGCTCACCTCGTGCAATTGGCGCGGGTACTGCTCCGTCGCATCGAACCATGTCGCAAAGCGCTGCTCGACGCGTTTGTCGGCCGGCAGGGAAAGCGAGCCCAGGTACGCGTCGATGGCAAGGTAATAGCGCATCGTATTGCGCTCGACGAGGCCGCGCACACCGCCCACGTAATCGCCGTTCGACGCCTGCGTAAAGCCCACTTTCGCGCTGCCGATGGTCGCCAGATAGGTCTTCATCGCGATGCGTCCCGCCATGCCGAATCCGTACGAATACGTGAGATGCAGGAACGTGCGCCCTTTGCCGATATCGACGGCTTCCAGCACGATGCGATAGTCCCTGGTGCTGAGCGGTCCTTCCGCGGCGCTCAGATCGACCTGGAAGTAGTCGGGATTGGTCGCGACCGAACGGTAGTTGAGCTGCACACGCGAGGTGTCGCCGAGTTCCTGTTCCGTCTTCTTGCCGACGTTCATGTTGATGGTCGCGCCGTTGCTGCCTGAAGTGGCATGACAATACTTCGTGTTCAGATGCAGGATCAGCACTTCGCACCAGGTCGCGGGGCCTCGCTGCGGATCGTTGAAGGCGCTGTTGACGGTCGCGAACGGATAATCGACTACGGCGTAGATATCGCCCTTCAACGCGTTCTGCGCTTCCTGCGAATCAAGATGGATTGGACGATGGAACACGTTCGACTTCAGCTGTGGCGCGAGCGTGTCGTACTCGCCCCTCAGCGCGGCGGCGTTGTCGTCGGCCCATGTGAGCCCGCCGGGCCAGAGACCCGACAGCGCGAGCGCGACGAGTACGAGCGGTTTGATGCTTCGCATGATCCGCTGGATGTTCATGACAACACGCTCCTGCCAGTTGGATGAATGTGCGCTTCGGGCAGCGCGGCCGTTCGCCGCCACAATGCGACCTGCCGTATGAATGTTACAGCCGAAGCGGAATCGACAGTCGCTTCGATTCATGATCTCCCGGCCGAGCAGAAGCGATGAGTCGCACGCATGCCTGAAGGCAACTGGCCAGCCTCATTTCTTTTTCGCAGACTCTGTTTTGCGCACGTGCGTTGGCGTCTGCGCGAACAGATCGATCACCACCCACGCGCAGCCGGTGACTCCCTTCGTCCTGCTGAACGCGTGCGTGCCAAAGCAGCCCGCAGCCGTAAGGGTTGCAGGCGAGTTCATTGCCATGTCCCAAGGTTGCTCAGAACCGGTAGCTCACCCCAATCTGCAGCACCGGATAGAGCTTGTAACGCTCCACATGGTCGGTGATCTTGCGCTCCTGTTCGTCGATGTTCGACTGCGGCGTGAACATCGAATAGATAGCCGGCACGTTGTAGGAGACGCGCGGGCGGCCATATGCCACGCCCAGATCGACCGTCATGCCGAAACCTTTCGAGACCGGCTTGTGGCCGTAACCGATGCCGAGGTAAGGCATCACGCGCGGCAGCGTGACCGTCGCCGAGGGCGCGGCGCCCACGGCCGGCACGAAGTCGTCGCCGATCTTGTAGTTGCCTTGTGCGTTCGGCACGGCATGCGCGCTCAGTTCGTCGTCGTTGATGAGCGCGCCGGCCGTCACGCGAAAGCCGCTGGAGCTGAACGGGAACAGATCGAGATACAGGCCGCCTTGCAACAGCTTGAGGTGGCCGTCGTACTCGTTGCCGCTGGCGTTGACCGAGTGCGACAGGCCGAAACCCTCGATTTCCGCGTGCACGCCCGCCCATGAATTCAGCGGCAAGGCGGCGCCGACACCCGCGCCGAGCGTGCCGCCATGCACATACATTTCCTGCGCCTGCGCCGCTCCCACCATCGCCGTCGCCCACGTCGCGACCACAGCTGCATTTATTACCCGTTTCACCGCACCGTCTCCCGACAAGGATCATTTCTGTGGGGCGACTGTACGGTTTAACCATGCGGTTCAAAGGAACGAATAGCGGGCAGTTATGGCAGTTCCTCGCGCTCAAGTTTTGTGGTTTGAAGAAAACGGAATTTATGACCTGTAAATCCTGCCGAACGAACGACTGAATCGCAAGCGGTGTGCGGAATAGCCCTGTTTTAAAGGCATATTCGGTGAATCGAACAGAATGCCGCGCTTTGATAATGACTCTCGCAGATGACCCGTTTGCCACGCACACGGTACTCGAGAAATGGGTCTATTCGTCTGAGAAAAGGAGCGCGTTTGCGCTTCGTCTTGCGTGTGTCGTGATGGTGTGCGCGACCGGCTTTCTGGATCTGGAGCAGTTATGTTTTCGTCTCAAACGTCACGATCGTTCGGCGCAGCCGTGGTGGTCGCCGCAGCGGTTCTACTCAGCGCGTGCGGCGGCTCAGGCGGCAGTAGCGCCGGCAGCGGCAGCAACGTGTTGAAATTGTCTTCGGCGGTGCAAAGCGAGCACGTCGCGCGTTATGCCGGCGCATTCGGCATGCTGTCGGGGCCGGCGTCGCGGTAATCTATACCTCGGTGGTGCAGTCGCTAGTGAGCGATGTCACCGCGGGGATGCCCAATAGCACGACCGCTTGCCCGGCTGGCGGGTCGATCAATGTGGCGACACAGAACGCGGGCGCGAGCGGCCTGCAAGGCGGTGAAAGCGCGGCCGTCAGCTTCAATCAATGCGTCGGACAGCTGAAGGCGCCCGGCGTATCGAACAGCGCCTCGATTACCGGCACGGTGAGCGTGCAGATTCAGAGTTCGCAGGGCGTGGTCGGCAACGCGTCGAGCAACTGGTCGTACACCGCCGTTGAAACGGCCAACGCGTTGACGCTGGTTTCCGCGAACAGCACGACCGTGGTGAACGGCACGGTCAACTTCACCATGAGCTACGACGCGAAGACGGGCGTCACCACCACCACCGCGAGCGCGCCGAGCGTGACGCTCAGCCGTTCGCAGCCGGCGGGCTCGGGCAACATCAGCGGCACCATCACGATTACGTCGCTGAATTACTCGCGCGTGCATGGCACCGATCCGGTCACGGACATGCTCACTACCAGCGGCAGCATCAGCGTGAACGTGGCCGACGCGGTGATCGCCTTCAATGTCGCGACGCCGGCACCGGTCACGATCAGCGGCGGCAACGTGCAGGCCGGTGTGATCCAGCTCTCGACGAGCGATACCGTCGAGACCATCACGCCGAAAGATGCGTCGACGGTCGGCATCACCGTGACGTCGAATGGGCAGACGGGGACCTACACGGAAAACGTGGACACGTTCCGCGCGCTGATCAGCGGCTGAGCGGAACAACGAGCGGACGTGGAGAAGAGGGGGCGGGTTGCGGCAACGTGACGGTCGAAAGACCGGTTGCCGCAACCGCGAAACGCAAGCCTGACAGGCAGGCGCTTACTGCTTGATGCCTTCGGCCTGAATGTGCAGCGTGGTCTGCATCTTGAAGCCGTAGGTCTTGCCGAAGTCGACGCCGAAGTCGTCGCGATTGAACGTCGCGGTCGATTCCGTGCCGCACACTTCACGCTTGAGCATCGGGTTCACGAAGCACTTGAACGACTCGATCTTCAGATTGACCGGCTTGGTGATGCCGTGCATCGTCAGCGTGCCGATTACTTCCACGGGCTTGTCGCCGTCGAAACGGATCTGCGTGCCTTTGTAGGTGGCGGTCGGGTACTTGGCGGCGTCGAAGAACTTGTCCGTGACCAGTTCCGCGTCAAGCTTGTCGTTACCGATATCCACCGAACTCATGTCGATCGTCACGTCGACCGTGCCGGTCTTCGCTGCGCGATCTAGCACCACGGTGCCGCTGCTCTTCTTGAACTTGCCGCGCCAGATCGACACGCCACCGAAGTGGTCGGTTTCGAAGCTCGGGTAGGTGTGCGTCGGGTCGAGCTGATACGTATCGGCTGCCATGACGTTGAACGACAATGCGGCGGCCAGCGCGCCTGCGGCGAGCGAAAGTTGTTTCTTCAAGGTGTTCTCCAGGTTTCAGATTGGGCTGCGACGCTTCGTATCGAGTTATTTCTTCGAAGCGACGATGTGAAATTTGATGACGACTTCGTCAGCGACCACCGACGTGTCTTTCCATTCGCCGGTACCGACGTCGAATTGCGAGCGCTTGATCGGCAACGCGCCGTCGAAGGTTTGCGTAGTGCCCTGGCTGGCGATGGTGACCGGCACGACGACGGTTTGCGACTTGCCCTTGATGGTGAGCTTGCCGGTGATCTTGTACTGGTTGCCGCCCGCCGGCGCGATCGCGCTGGAAACGAAGGTCGCGGCCGGGAAGGTGGCGCTGTCGAACCATTCCTTGCCTTGGGCCTGCTTGTTGTAGTCGTCGGCGCCGAGGTCGTAGCTGCCGGTGTCGATCGACACATTGGCGCTGCCGGCTGTCGGCCTGGCCGGATCGAAATTCAGTTGCGCCGAGAACTTCCTGAACTTGCCGTCGACGGGCACGTTCATCTGTTTCGTGGTGGCGATCACGCTGCTTTTGCTCGTATCGACATCGGCATGCGCGAGGCTTGCGCCGAAGAGCGAGAAGGCCGCGATGCCGGCGAGCGTTACGCGTTGAACGGAGTGGTAAAGGGTTGTTTTCATGGTGGTACGCATCCTATCGAACCTGCGTGCGTTGATTGCAAACGGCTGGGAATTAGATTGCCAACAAGCCGTAGCCAATCGCCGGCTGTTATTTGAGGAAGGGAATCATTCGGGCCAGCAATCCGTCGCGGTCGACGAACTGATGCTTGAGCGCCGCCGCCACATGCATCGCCACCAGTGCAAGCAACGTGTAATTGAGCAGCACGTGGACGGTGCGCAGGCTCGCCTTGAGCGCCTGATCCGGGCCGATGATGGTCGGCAGCGGCACGACGCCGAGATACACCACCTGAATGCCGGCGGCGGAACTGTAGAAATAGCCGGACAGCGGAATCGCCAGCATCAGCACGTACAGCACGCCATGCACCAGATGGGCCGCGGCTTTCTGCCATGCGGGCGTGGCGCTGTCGAGCGCCGGCGCGCGGTGGGTGGCGCGCCACAGCACGCGCGCCACGGCGAGCACGAATACCGTCACGCCGATCCACTTGTGCCAGGAGAAATACTTCAGCTTGGTGGGCGTGAAACCGGGAATATCGGTCATGATCCAGCCGATATAGAAGCCGCTGATGATCAACGCCGCGATCAGCCAATGCAAGGCAATGGCGGCGCCGTGGTAGCGGTCTGAACGGACAGGGCTGGAATTCATACTTTGACGTTCTAGGGTTATCGGGTATTGCAGGTGAGTGCGAATAGTAGGGATGCCAATGGAAGCTGAATAGCCGGGGAGAAGGGAACAGATTGTTGTAGCCGTGACGCTAATGTCGCTGGAATAAAACGGTGCGGCGGCTGTAATGGGCCGGGAGGTCGTCCGCTGTGTTAATTTGCCGGCTGAACCGCGAGGAGAGTTGGGACCGATGAACAGGCTTGAAAACAACAATATCGCGCTGAGCGCGGATTTTCTGCGGCACGAGAGTACACCTGCGGCATCTGCCGCGGCCGGGGTGGAAGGCTACATGGAGCACGACGCGGCTGTCTACCGCACGTTGCTCGAATCGACCAAAGCGATTCCGTGGAAGATCGATTGGGCGACCATGGAGTTCGCCTATATCGGCCCGCAGATCGAAGCCCTGCTGGGCTGGGCGCCGTCGAGCTGGAAAACCGTGCAGGATTGGGCCGCGCGCATGCATCCCGAAGACCGCGAGAAAGTGGTCGAATTCTGTGTCGCGCAATCGCAGGCGGGCACCGATCACGAAGCGGACTATCGCGCGTTGACGAGCCGGGGCGAATACGTGTGGCTGCGCGACGTGGTGCATGTGGTTCGCGACGCGCGCGGCAACGTGGAGTCGCTGGTCGGTTTCATGTTCGATATCAGCGAGCGCAAGAAGACCGAGGAGAAGCTGGCCGCGTTGCAGCGGGAACTCGAGGCGCTGTCGTTTAAGGACAGCCTGACGGGCGTCGGCAATCGCCGCGCGTTCGACGCCAGTCTGCAGCGGGAATGGAGCGCGGCTTTGCGTCATGCGGCGCCGCTCTCGCTGGTCATGGTCGATATCGACTTCTTCAAGTCGTACAACGATTACTACGGCCACGTGCAGGGCGACGAGTGCCTCAGGCGGATCGCCAGCGTGCTGAGCGACGCGGTTCGGCCGGGCGACTTTGTCGGTCGCTTCGGCGGGGAAGAGTTCGTGCTGATCCTGCCGAACACCGGCGCGGACGCCGCCCGCCAGGTCGCCGAGCGTTGCCGCGACCGCATTGCAACCGAACAGATCCCGCATGAGCGCTCGCCGTTCCGGCAGACCATCACCGCCAGCTTCGGCGTCGGCACCACGATTCCCGCCGCGGCGGCCGATCCGGTGGCCTTCGTCAATCTGGTGGACACGCAGCTGTATCACGCGAAGGACAACGGCCGCGATTGCATCGCGGCGGTGAACCGAGTGGGATGAAGCGCGCGCGCCGGCGCTGCGATGGGCGCGCAACTTGCTATATCAGCGCCTGCATCCGCCGTCTCATCGGCACGTTCGCCCGGCGAGGCCGGATATCGCGCTCGCGCGTCATCAATGATTCAAGGCTCACTTCGTGAATTCCGTTTTCCTCTCCTGGGGTATCGCCGCCGCCGCCACGGCGGGCGTCATCACCCGGCCGTTCAAATGGCCCGAAGCCGTGTGGGCCGTGGCCGGCGCGCTGCTGCTGGTCTCGCTCGGGCTATTGCCGGTCCATCTGGCGCTCGAGGCGATCGGCAAGGGCACCGACGTCTATCTGTTCCTGTTCGGCATGATGCTGCTGTCGGAAGTGGGGCGCCGTGAAGGTCTGTTCGACTGGGTTGCTGTGCTCGCGGTCAATCATGCCCAGGGTTCGCCGCGCAAACTCTTCCTGCTCGTCTATCTGGTCGGCGTGGTGATCACCGCGTTTCTTTCGAACGACGCCACCGCCGTCGTCCTCACGCCGGCCGTGTTCGCCGCCGCCAAAAAGGCGAAGACGCATCCGCTGCCTTTGCTGTTCGTCTGCGCGTTCATCGCCAATGCGGCGAGCTTCGTGCTGCCGATCTCCAATCCCGCCAACATCGTGCTGTACGGCAACCACACGCCCGCGCTCGGTGCCTGGCTGATGCGCTTCACGCTGCCGTCGCTGCTGTCGATCGTCGCGACCTACGTGATGCTGCGCTGGACCCAGCGCGATGCGCTCGCCGGCACCTGCGAGGCGAATCTCGATCCGGTCGAGCTGTCGTCCAGCGGCCGCGTGGCGCTCGCGGGCATCGCGGTGACGGCCGCCGTGCTGCTGACGGTCTCCGCGTTCGACGTTCCGCTCGGCATGCCGACCGCGATACTCGGCGCGCTGACCGCGCTGATCGTGCTGATTCTGGAGCGCAAATCGCCGCTGCCGATGATCCGCGAAATCTCGTGGAGCGTGCTGCCGCTGGTCGCCGCGCTCTTCGTGCTCGTCGAAATGCTCGATCACACCGGGGTGATCACGGCGGCGGCGCAACTCACGCAGCGCGCCGCGCAGCAGCACGAACTGGCTACGGCGGGCTGGGCGGGCGCCGTCATCGCGATCGGCAGCAATCTGATGAACAACTTGCCGGCGGGCCTGATCGCCAGTTCGACTGTGATGCAGGCGCACAGTCCGGAGCGTGTGATCGACGCGCTGCTGATCGGCGTCGACCTCGGGCCGAACCTGTCCATTACCGGTTCGCTGGCGACGATTCTCTGGCTCAACGCGATTCGCCGCGAAGGCGAAGACGTGAGCTTCATGAAGTTTCTGAAGGTGGGCGCGCTGGTGATGCTGCCGGCGCTCGTGCTGGCGCTCGGCGCGCGGATCCTGACGGGTTGACGGAGCGGCATCCCGTTTCGAGGGCGGCGGCCGGGACCGGCCGCCGCGTTACGACCGCGTGCCGGTGGGACGCAACGGCGGTTCGGCGAACGACGCTTCGTCCGCTTCCGTCAGCGAGCGCAGCGTCGCCTCCAGCCGCGCGATGCGCGCGCGCTGGATCGGCATCAACATCGGTCTGGGCAAATTTCGCAGGCGACTGTGCCAGTAGGACAGCGGAATGCGATCGTTGGCGGAGATCATCTCGAATACGCGTTCGAGGTGGGCGATCTCCCTGTCGAGTTCCTGGTAGTTCATCTGATGTATCCGCAAAGGGCGGTGGCCTGCCCGAATCTGCCCGCAGGCCGCTTGAGAGTCCCAAGGTTGGACGGACGTGTCCAACGAATGGACATGCGTCCGGTCATAACGAACAGTGAGCAAGCGATGTTCCACATCGTCTGGAACGGAGTCGTGCTGCGTTCGGCCTTCCTCTATAACCGCCAGACGCAGCGCTTTATTCCAAGGGCACATTCAGAGTTTTGCAGCACGGATTCGCGCTCACATCACGCCGCCGGATAGCGCCCAGGACAACGGGAACCCACCAGGCATTGCTGGCGGCAGCATGTCCTATGCTGATTCCACAGCCTGGGTTGTAACTGGCACATTCACTGGTGGCGCGCCACGCGCGCCTAACGCGGCATCATCATGAGGGGCTGGGCGTAGGTCACCGCGGGGGCGGGTACGACCGCGTAGTTGGTCGGCGCGGGGACGACGACGGTGGTGTACAGGGGGATGGGCTTCGGCGCCGTCACGGCGACCGCGACCGGAACCGCCACGGGCAGGGGCACTGGCGGGGGCGCTACCACGTACACGGGATTGACCGGCACGGAGTAGTAGACCGGGCGCGGCGGCGGGGCGTAGACCACGGCGGCGGGCAGATAGACGACCACGCGGGCGAATGCCGTCGACGAACAGGCGAGGCCGATGGCGGTGACAGTTGAGGCGCAGACGAGACGGATAGTCAATTGGTACTCCTGATGCGTTGAGCAGCGCGAGGCGTCTTCAGGTGAAGAAGCGGACCGGCTGATTCGGGGGACGTGAGAACTCAGCCGTTGCGGCGAGGCGCTGATGGCGCCGACAGACGAAAGATACGCAAAGCGCCGTCAAAACGGCATCGCAAACTCATTTCATTCCATGTCACGCCGCGGCGGCGCTGCGGCATGGGTGCGGGTAATGGAACCGCATGCTGCATTGCGGTGTGGCGCACGTGGCCGCGTTCGTGGCGGCTCAAGGGGATGCCTTAAAAGCCGTGACATGAATCGACATGATTCTGAAGTTGCCTTGCGACGGCGCTTCCCCAAGAATTCGGCCTGTCATCGAAACGGATCGCGGCAAACGGCAGGCGACGCTCGGTGGCTCAATCGAAGGAGTCAGTCATGAAGAAGTTGATCGCTATCGTGTTGCTGTGCTGCGCATCCACCGTCACGTTCGCTCAAGCCGCACCGCAAGGCGGCAATCCGCAGCGCATGGAGCGTATGGTGCAGCAGCTGCAATCGCGCTTTGCGAACGCCAATACCACGCACGATGGCAAGCTCACCAAAGATCAGGCCGCGGCCGGCATGCCGATGGTCGCCAAGCACTTCGACGAGATCGATACGCAGAAGGCGGGCTACATCACGCTGCCGCAGATCGAGGCATTCATGCAGGAACGCGGGGCAGCGCACTGAGCCCCGCGGGCATCGGCGGGACCATGGGGCCGTGGCGCGGCGCGGTCTGCCGCCGGCGCACGAGCCGTCCCGCCGAACCGTCGGCCGTCCTCCGAACCACTAACAACGTGCGATGAAACCTGCCACGTCCCGCTATCTGCGTATCGCCGGCGCGTCGATCGTCGTATCGATCAGCGCGGCGCTGAGCGGTTGCGTGAGCGTCGGCCCGGATTTCAAGCAACCGCAAGCGACGCTCGAAAACCAGTGGCTCGAAAGTCTGCCTGGCGAGGCGAAAGCCACACCTGCCGCACAGGCGGCCTGGTGGACCGCCTTCAACGATCCCGTGCTCACCGCGCTGGAGCAGCGCGCGTATGAGCGCAACCTGTCGCTGCAAGTGGCCGGCCTGCATATCTTCAAGGCGCGCGCGCAGCTCGCGACCAGTACGGAGAATCTGCTGCCGCAGTCGGGCAGCGTGTCGGTGGGTGCCGAACATATCAACACGAGCGGCGTCGGCCCGATTCCGCCGGCCCATCTGTGGGCCGAGCATTTGCACGTGAATGCCGGCTGGGAGATCGACTTCTGGGGTAAATACCGCCGGCAGATCGAATCGGACCGCGCGCAACTGCGCGTGTCGGAAGCCGCGTATGACAACGCGCTGGTATCGCTGTTCGGCGACGTCGCCAATGCGTACATCGACCTGCGTGCGCTCGAACAACGCATCGTCGTCGCGCAGCAGAATCTGAAGTCGGTCCAGCAGAGTCTCACGCTGACCCAGGCGCGCTACAAACATGGTGCGTCGAGCCAGCTCGATGTCGAGCAGGCCGCCACGCTGGTGGCGGAAACCGAGGCGCAGATTCCGCCGCTCATTAAGGCGCGCGCGCAGGACCGCGACACGCTGGCCGTGCTGCTCGCCGATCCGCCCGACGCCGTCGACGCGCAACTCAAAGGCAGCAGCGCGATTCCCGTGCCGCCCACGCAGATCGATGTCGGCATCCCCGCCGATCTGCTGCGGCGCCGCCCCGACGTGCGCCAGGCCGCGCTCAACGCGGCGGCGCAATCGGCGCTGATCGGCGCGGCCAAGGCGAAGCTGTATCCGTCCTTGTCGTTGACGGGCCTGTTTGGGCTGTCGTCGGGCGAACAGCATGGCATTGGACTGACGCAGTGGGGCGGCAAAACCATCGGCCTCTTTTCCGCGGGCATCACGCTGCCGATCTTCGATCGCGGTCAATTGAAAAACGCCGTGCGGATTCAGGACGCGGCCTTTCAGGAAGCCGTGCTCGACTATCAGAACACGGTGCTGCAGGCGCAGAAAGAAGTGGAAGATGCGATTGCCGGACTGCGCACCACGCTCGACGCGCTGGCCGCGTCGGCGCGCGCGTCGGACGCCTCGCAGCGTGCGCTGCGGCTCGCCAACGCGCAGTATCGCTCGGGCTCGGTTACTTACGACACGGTGCTCGACGCGTCGCGCTCGGCATTGCGTGACGGCGATTCGCTCGCGCAGAACCAGGGGCTCGCGGCGATCGCCGCGGTGGCGCTGTATCGCGCGCTCGGCGGAGGCTGGGAAGTGGCGCAAGGGCAGCAGGTGGTGAGCGAACAGATTGCCGAGCAGATGGCGCGGCGCACGGATTGGGGTCGCCTGTTGAACCCGCCCGCGAATTCCGCGTTGGCGCGCGCGAGCGGGGGCGAGCCCGGGAATGGGAAATAACGAAATGGCAGAAAACGGTCTGATAGCCAGACGTGTGGCGGTGGGGATATGCATCGTGCTCGCCATGGCGCTGGCCGCCTGCCGCGACGGCAACGCGCCGGCCGCCCACACTGCGCCCGTGCCGCAAGTGAGCGTGATGCGCCCGCAGCCCCGCGAGGTGCGTGAACAGCTTGATCTTAGCGGCACGGTCGCGCCTTCGGCCACCGTCACGCTGGTGGCGCGCGTGCAGGGCGTGCTGAAGGAAATTGGCTTCAGCGACGGCGCCAACGTCAAGCAAGGGCAGTTGCTATTCCGCATCGAGCCGGACACGTACCGCGCGCAGCTCACTTACGACCAGGCCGAGCTCGTCAACGCCGAACAGGAATTGACCCGCCAGAAGCAGCTCACTGCCGATAACGCGACCTCGGAGTCGTCGCTGCAGAAAGCGCAGACCACGCGCGACCAGGCGCTCGCCAAACGCGATATGTCGCGCATCAATCTCGGCTACACGGAGATTCGCGCGCCGTTCGCGGGACGTATCGGCGCGCGGTCGTTCGACGTCGGCAATCTGGTGGGCGCGTCCGACTCCACCAAGCTCGCCACACTGGATCGCATCGAGCCGGTGTACGTGAACTTCACGCTGAACGAACGCGACGCGAACCGCATCGGTCTGTTCACCAAGCCGCCGCGCACGGTGCGGGTGAACGTGTTGGGCGCGCCGGCCGGCAAGGGCGAGGATGCCGCGCTGGAATTCGTCGATACGCGGGTCGACGCCAATAGTGGCACGCTGAGACTGCGTGCCGACATCGCGAACAAAGACGCGCATCTGATTCCCGGCATGTCGGTCGAGGTGCATATTCCCGCCGGCGCGCCGCAAAACGTCTTGCTGGTGCCTGACACCGCATTGCTGCGCGAACAGGCTGGCGCTTTCGTGCTGATCGTGAACAGCGCGAGCGTGATCGAGAAACGCGCGGTGGTGACGGGCGGACTGTTCGGCTCGCTGCGCGCGATCACGTCGGGCCTGAACGCCGGCGATCAGGTGGTGACGGGCGGCGCGCTGGCGGTGGCGCAGGGCACCAGGGTGCAAGTGGTGGCCGCGGACACGCAAGGCCAGTCATGATCCGCTTCTTCGTCGAGCGGCCGGTCTTCGCCAATGTGATCGCGCTGATCGTGATGCTGCTCGGCGCCGTCGCGCTGATCAATCTGCCGATCGCGCAATATCCGCCCATCACGCCGCCCACCGTGCAGGTGGTGGCGCGCTTTCCCGGCGCCAGTGCCGCGACGCTGATCGACCGCGTGGCGCTGCCGATCGAAACCCAGGTCAACGGCGTGGAAAACGCGCTGTACATGCAGTCGACCAGCACCAACGACGGCACCTATACGCTCACCGTCACCTTCGCCGTCGGTACGGATGTCGACAAGGCGCAGGTGCTGGTGCAGAACCGCGTCTCGGCGGCGACCGCGCAACTGCCGCAGGCGGTGCAGCAGCAGGGCGTGACCGTGCGCAAACGCTCGACCGCGATCCTGCAACTCTATACGCTGCAATCGCCAGATCCGAAATACGATTCGCTGTTTCTGAGCAACTACGCGGTGATCTATCTGCGCGACACGCTCGCGCGTTTGCCGGGCGTGGGCGACGTGACCGTGTTCGGCACGGGGCAATACAGCATGCGCGTATGGCTCGATCCGAAGAAACTGAGCGAACGCAATCTGACCGCCGCCGATGTGATGAACGCGATCCAGAGCCAGAGCAGGGAAGTGAGCGCGGGCCAGCTCGGTTCCGAGCCGAACTCGGGCGGCCAGGCGTTCCAGCTCACGGTGACGATGCACGGCGCGCTCTCCGACCCGCGCGAATTCGACGACATCATCGTCAAGGCCGATCCGGATAACGGCGGCCATTTCGTGCGGATTCGCGATGTGGGGCGTACCGAACTCGGCTCGTCGAGTTACGGACAGTTCTTCAATCTCGACGGCAAGCCGGCCGCGGGCATCGCCATTTATCAGTTGCCCGAAGCGAATGCGCTGGAAGTCGGCAATGCCGTGAAGGCGACCATGGCGCGTCTCGCGAAAGACATGCCGAAAGGCGTCAGTTATCAGCTGCCGTTCGATACGACCACCTTCGTGCGGCAATCGGTGATCGACGTGTACAAGACGCTGTTCGAAGCGGCCTTGCTGGTACTCGCGGTGATCCTGCTGTTTTTGCAGAACTGGCGCGCGATGCTGGTGCCGGCCACGACGATTCCGGTGACCATTATCGGCACGTTCGGTGCGATCTACATGCTCGGCTTCTCGATCAATCTGCTGACGCTGTTCGCGATCGTGCTGGCCATCGGCATCGTGGTGGACGACGCGATCGTGGTGGTCGAAGGCATCACGCAGCATATCGAACAGGGCAAGACGCCGAAGCAGGCCGCCATCGACGCGATGCATGAATTGCTTGGGCCGATCATCGGCATCACGCTGGTGCTGGTCTCGGTATTTTTGCCGTCGGCGTTTCTCGGCGGCGTGACCGGGCAAATGTACCGTCAATTTGCTCTGGTGGTCGTCGCCACCACCGTGATCAGCGCGATCAACGCGGTGACGCTCAAGCCGGTGCAAAGCGTGCGCTGGCTGCGGCATGCGCGGCCCGGCAAACCGAATATCGTGTATCGCGTGTTCGACAAGGGTTACGCGCGCGTCGAAAAGGGCTACGTGCGGGTCGTGTCGTGGTTCGTCGCGCGCTGCGGGCTTGCGCTGGTGATCGCGCTGGTGCTCGGCGCGGGCTCCGCTTTCCTGTTGACGCGCATACCCACCAGTTTCATTCCGCTCGAAGATCAGGGCTACGTGCTGATCGCCGCGCAACTCGCCGACGCCGCTTCGCTCGGACGCACGCGCGAGGCGAGCACGCAGATCGAGAAACGCATCGGCGCGATTCCGGGCGTGAGCCATGTGGTGTCGATTGGCGGCATCTCGCCGCTGGACAACAACGCCTCGCTGCCGAATTCCGCGCTGATCTACGTGACGCTCGACGACTGGAGCAAGCGCGGCAAAGGCGAAGACCTGCGCTCGCTCTATTTGCGCATGAATAGCGAGCTGGCGAAGCTGCCCGACATCCGCTCCGTGGTGATCGTGCCGCCGCCGATCCAGGGCCTCGGCAACAGCGGGGGCGTGCAGATGCAGGTCATGCTGACCGACGGCTCGCAAAACTATCGGCGCCTGCAGGACGCGACCGACGCGTTGATCGCCGGCGTCTCGAAACGGCCCGAATTGCAGCGCGTGTTCAGCCCGTTCCGTGCGTCCGTGCCGACCGTCGAACTCACGCTCGATCGCGCCAAGGCGGAGTCGCTGCAAGTGCCGGTCGGCAATGTGTTCGATCTGCTGCAGGACTATGTCGGCTCGAGCTACGTGAACCAGTTCACCACTTTCAATCATACGTTCCCGGTGTTCGTGCAGGCCGACGGCGCATTCCGCCGCGAAACCGACGACATTCGCCGCTTGCAGATCCGCAGCAACAGCGGCCACATGGTCGAACTCGGCACCTTCATCGACGCGCGCGCGAGCGTCGGCCCGGCGGTGGCGACGCTGTACAACCTCGCTCCGGCCGCGGCCATCAACGGCAATCCGGCGGCGGGCTACAGCACGGGCGACGCGATCAAGGCCTTCGAGCAGGAAGCCGCGCGTATTCTGCCGGCGGGCATTGGCTATGAGTGGACCGCGATGTCGTATCAGGAGAAACTGGTCGGCAATTCGGCGTACTGGGTGTTCGCCGTGGGTGTGCTGCTGGTGTTCTGCGTGCTGGCCGCCCAATACGAAAGCTGGCTGTTGCCCATCGCCGTGGTTCTGGCGGTGCCGCTGGCCCTGCTCGGCACGGCGGGCACACTCGCCGCGCTCGGCACCGCCAACAACCTGTACACGCAGATCGGTCTCGTGCTGCTGATCGCGCTGTCGGCGAAGAACGCGATTCTGATCGTCGAATTCGCGCGGCATCTGCGCGCGCAGGGCGTCGCCATAACCGAGGCGGCGATCGAAGCCGCGCGCCTGCGGTTCCGGCCGATCATGATGACCTCTTTCGCATTTATTCTCGGCGTGGTGCCGCTCGTGATCGCCACCGGCGCCAGTGCGAGCGCGCGCCGCTCGCTCGGGATTGCGGTATTTTCGGGGATGCTCGCTTCCACCTGCATTGCCGTGCTGTTCATTCCGTCGTTTTATGTGCTGTTGCAGCGCTTGAGCGAACGGCATGCGGCACGGAAAGCAACGCCGCCCGACGCCTAGCCTGAATCGAGGAGCCTTCGCATGGATCGCCCCGCCAAAATCATCGTGCTCGACGATGAAGTCGAATTGCGCAATATGCTGCAGCGCTTTCTGCGCGGCCACGGCTTCGACGTGCGCGTCGCCGAGGATGGCAAGCGCCTCGACCGTTACCTGGAGCGCGAGCCCTTCGATCTGCTGGTGCTCGATCTGATGATCGGTGAAGAGGACGGCCTGGCTATTTGCGCCCGTTTGCGCCAGCAGGGGCAGACCTTGCCGATCCTGATGCTGACCGCGAAGGGCGATCCGCTCGACCGGGTGGTCGGCCTCGAAACCGGCGCCGACGACTACCTCGCCAAACCGTTCCTGCCGCGTGAACTGGTGGCGCGTATCAACGCGCTGCTGCGGCGCCAGAAGATCGCCTCGGGCGAGGTTACCGTGACGTCGCAAAGCGTGAGCTTCGGCGACTTCTCGCTCGATATCGTCAAGCAGCAGCTGTCGCGTGCGGGCGAGTTGCTGGAGATTCACTCCGCGCAGATGCTGCTGCTGGTCGCGCTGGCGTCGTCGCCGAACCGGCCGGTGAGCCGCGACAATCTGCTGGCGCGCGCGCGGGGCCGCGAGCACGATGCGCTCGATCGCAGCATCGACGTGCAGGTGCTGCGGCTACGGCAGATCGTCGAGGACGATCCGTCCAAGCCGCGCTTCATCAAGACCGTGTGGGGTGTCGGCTACATGCTGGTCGCGGACGTCGACTCATGACACGCTCGCTGCTGCAAAGGTTGCTGCCCAGAACGCTGCTGGCGCGCAATATCGCGCTGCTGATCGCGCTCGTGATGCTGAGCCAGGTGTGCGCGCTCGGCGTGTTGATCCACTATGTGCAGCGGCCGCGCGTCGAACGTGCGGCGGCCGTGTTCGCCACTTATGTGACGACGCTCGACAACCTGCTCGCAGCCACGCCGCCCGCGGCGCGTCAAGGCTTGAGCGCGCGCCTCGACGCCCGCGCCCAGGCGCCGGACGAAGCCGCCACCGCGCCGCCGCCGGATCTCATGCGCGCGTACCGCACCTATCAGCGCAACGTGTTTCTCGAGAGCTTGCGCGCGCATTTGCCCACCGACATGCCGGCGCGCTGGCAAACGCTGGGCGGCCAGCGACTGTGGATCCGCATGCATGCGCCGGCCGATGCACCGCAAGCGCCGTACTGGATCGCGCTGCCCGTTCCCGAAGACGCGCAGGGCAACGGACTCGACGCCGCCATCGTGCTGACGCTCGGACTTGGCGCGCTGGCGGCGCTGACCGGCTACCTGATCCAGCGCCACCTCAACCGGCCGCTCCAGGAGTTGACGCGCGCGGCGCGCCGCGTAAGCGCCGGTGAAACGCCCGCGCCATTGCCGACCGACGGCCCGACCGAAATTGCCGCGGTGAGCGGCGCGTTCAATCAGATGACGCAGGCGTTGCAGCAAGCCGAGGCGACGCGCGCGCTGATGCTCGCGGGCATCTCGCACGACATCCGCACGCCCTTGACCAAGCTGCGTCTTTCGATGGCCATGGCCATGCCGAGTGGCAGCGACAGCGGCTTCGTGGTCGCCGCTGAATCGTATCTGGATCAGATCGAAACGATCTTGCAGCAGTTTATGGATTACGCGGGCAGCGGCGAGCGCGAGCAGCCGGAGCCCGGCGATCTCAATGCGCTGATCGAACGGCTGGCGGGGGATTTCGCGGGGCTGGGGCACGAGTTCGAGCTATCCCTTGCGACGTTGCCCGCTGTGCCGTACCGCCCGATCAGCATGATGCGGCTGCTGATGAACCTGATGCAGAACGCGATCGTGTACGGCGGAAGCGGACTGGCAGTGCGAAGCTGGGTCACGCGCGAGGCGGTGTACGTTGCAGTCGGCGATCGCGGCAAAGGTCTTTCAGCGCAGGAGTTGGAGCAACTGAAGGCGCCGTTCCAGCGCGGCCGCAATGCGCGTACGCACAGCGGCGGCACCGGGCTGGGACTGGCGATCGTCGAGCGAATCGCGCGCCTGCACAGCGGCAGTCTGGAGTTTCATGCGCGCGAAGGTGGCGGGCTGGAGGTGTGGGTGGTGCTGCCGCTTGGCGCCTCGACACGCTAAACGTGGCAGCTTTCAAGCGGCGTGCGCTCGGAGCGGCCGTCGTTCACTTCCGGTCGAACCACGCATCCAGCCCGACCCGGAACGCCACGCCCGCGATCACCGGCACGGTCAGCATGAGGATGATGCCGAAGTTCGGAATCTGGTCGCCGTACGTAATCGGACCGTAAAGCACGACGGTCGCCACGATCGCGAACACCATGACGCCCACGGCCACCATCAGAAGATTGCGCGCGGCGATCGGCATGACCTTGCGCGGGGCTTTGTGCGGTGGGGCGCTCGCAGCGGGGACTTTGTCGGGTTGGACGGGCATGATGGTTCTCGTGACGAAAAGACAGGCTGCGTGAGGAGCAACGGTGAACCGGACTCCACCAAAGGCGTGCGATGGGCATCATACCAGGGCGCGTGCGTGCCGCGTATTTCATGCTGCGACCACCCGTCTCGCGGCCACGATGGCCAGCACCAGTGCGGGGATCGCGCTCAAGCGGAATCCTGTTGATGCGGGAACACGCCTGACATCAATATAAGCCGCATTGGCGACAACAGGATAAAAAGCGCGATGCCGATGGCCGGATTGCACGCGCAGATTGTCGGTCGCGTGAAAATGCGCTCTGCGGCGGTTGCGCCCGCGGGTTCATCGGATTGGAAGTTAAAGCGCGGGGACTCGCCAGTTGGCGGCGAGTCTTCAACTGAACACGGTCATGAGGCGATAGTTCTGGTCGGACGTCCTCCGTAAGCGCGGACACGGTGTCTGAATTGACGCGCCGGACAATTGCTTTCGAACAACACTACCGACGCTTACGGATCTCATTCGGCGACGTACTTTGTGGAGTCGTCGCCGACGGTTGGTCCTCAAGCGAACCTACATGACCACTATTGTTGGCCGGCGGCCGGCGATACGACGCTTGGGGTGGCCAGTGTGTTGCTCGTCTTAGGCGCGCTGGTGCCGGAGGTCGAAGTGCTGTTCCCACTCGGCAAGCCGGAGTTCGGCGCCTGCCGGGTGGCCATGCCGCTAGCGGAGTTGGTGCCGCTTGGCGTGCCGTAGCCGCCTGCTGCGCCGTTCATCTGGTTCGTCTGGTTCGCCGGGCTAGCGGTGCTGCCTGACGTACCTGCGCCGCTGGAGCCTCCGGCTGTTTGTGCGAAAGCGCCACCCGACAGGGCGAGTGCGGCGACGGCCGCGATTAAGGTGCTGGTTGCCTTATTCATGATTCGTCCTCCTTGGTTGGACCGGAATAAAGACGCAGACGATCGCCGCCTGCTTGATCACGAATGGAGCACTTAACGTGCCGCGTACTTTGCTTCGGAGGGGACGCATTTTTTCGGCACCGGCCAGATTCGTCGTCGGGTTGCCGGCCGTTCGACTTCAACGCCCGCCCGGCACGGGAAACGCCGGCTGGCTGCGTCCCGTGCGCAGTTGAGTGTCACCAGCGCGCGATAACTCGCGGCTATGGCGACATGAGGGCGTTAGCGCAAAGGCAATGGAAAAAATTCTAGTGGACCTGATTTCGTAAGGCTGCCGTCGGATCGGTTCACGGCGAATTTGCAATTGCTTCCGGGATGCTAATTAAAGTCCTTGCATTGCGCGGCCCCCGATGTCGAAGCAATTAATCTATACACCGACAGCACTTGCCGGCGATTGCGAAGGTGACTGCGGCACTGACGCGAAGCATGCCGGAGAGTCCCGTAGACGCGTCGCGCGCGACATGTTCCGCAAGGTCCACTTCTTCGATTGCGCGCCGCGCGTGCTCGTAGAAGCTCTGATCTGCATCGGTGGGCGTCAGTGCGCGTGTCGAGCGCAACAGGAGTCGCACGCCGAGTCGCTCTTCGAGTTGCGCGATCGACTTCGACACGGCCGGTTGCCCGAGTTCGAGCCGCTTTGCGGCCGCCGAGAACGAACCCGCCTCCACCACACTGACATAGGTTTCCATTGCCGCCATCCGGTCCATGCCGCTGCTTCTCCTTGAAGGATCGTGGAGTCCGTGTCGTGGCTGAGATGTTTTCAGGCGGAAGTCTATCGCGTCAGAATCAGGTCGATGTGATTGCGCGTGTCGAGCAGGCTTTGTGATCCGCATAGCAATCGCAATCCACGGAAACGGTTCGGAGAATTAAACGAAATGACCCCGCCGCAGGCGATCCTGGTTGTCTCGCTGAGAAGCACGGCAAGCTGCTCTCGCAAGACCCGCTGCGCCGGGCGCGCACGTTTGAACAACTATTCGTACATGCTTAAGTTCCGAGCCCGGCGTTCGGCGAGGCGGAAGGCCACCCGGTTGATCCGGTAGCCTCGTATCGTAGGGCGCCAATTCCAGATAACTTCCGATATTGCGAATTACCACGCGATCAAGTTTGTGCAAAAAATGTGAGACATATCGAAAAATTGTCCTATGTTTAGAAACTGCAGACTTTGAACCGCGTTTTAAACGCCACATCGTTAGCCGGTCATTTATACGTTATCAGTTACGGGCATTGGATCAGTCGGTCAATACGACTTGGAGGCCTGTGACAATCGCATAACCTTCTTGATTGCCGATTCACGCGGACATGGGCCAAAAAGCCTGCTTCAGGCGAACGACGCTCCAGATTACTGAATACGTAGCTGGCAGTTGATTAATCCATCGAGTTTTCTGGATCAGTAAGAGGGCGGGCAGGCCACTCTTAAAGGCCATTGAGCGCCGCTCTTCCTAATTACCGGAGGTGGGCATGTCCCAATCGGATGATGCGGCAAAGCCTGGAGCACGCAGGGCGTTCCTGAAAAACGTGGCGGTTGTTGGCGCAGCAACCGGATTTTCCGGGGCAGTTGGCGAAACGCTTGCGCAAGCCGGGTCGACAAACTCAACCAGTCCGGCTTCAAAGCCCGCGTCGCCCTCGACCATTGCATTGAACAAGCAATACGCCGATTTTCTTTCTTTCGCCGACGCCCAGGATTTTGAAGACGCAAAGCGCGGTCTCATCGCCACGCTCCCCGAACCGGTCATCATCAAGGGGCAAGGCGAATTTCCGGCTTGGGACCTTCAGCAGTTCGCGTTTGTACACGGCGGTCCGGAAAACAACGCTCCATCAACGGTCAATCCGAGCCTCTGGCGCAACGCCAAGCTGAACATGAATCACGGGCTTTACACGGTGGTCGATGGCATCTGGCAGGTGCGCGGCTACGACCTCTCCGTGATGAGCATTATTCGGGGAGATCGTGGCTATATCGTCGTCGATCCTTTTATTACGACCGAAGTAGCTTCGACGGTGTGGAAGCAACTCGTCATTCCGCATCTTGGCGACAAGCCGATCACTCACGTCATCTACACGCACAGCCATGTCGATCACTATGGCGGTGTGCGAGGCCTCGTCAGCGACGACGATCTGAAATCGGGCAAGGTGCAGATTGTGGCGCCGGTTGGTTTCACTGAAGCTGCCGTCGGCGAGAACATCATCGCCGGCAATGCGATGGGGCGTCGCGCCAGCTACATGTATGGCTCACTGCTACCGCGCAGCCCGACGGGGATTGTCGATGGTGGTCTGGGAAAGACAACATCGGTCGGTACTATCACGCTGGCCGTGCCCTCCATGTTTGCAGAAAAGACCGGCCAGAAGCTGACGCTCGACGGCGTGGACATTGAGGTTCTGATGGCGCCGGAATCGGAGGCGCCTTCAGAGTTCATGTTTTATCTGCCGAAGTTCAAGGCGTTCTGCGCGGCGGAAGATGCCACTCACACGCTGCACAATCTGTACACGTTACGAGGCGCAAAGGTTCGTGATGGGCTGCTCTGGTCCAAGTACCTGCAAACTGCGCTCGATCTACACGGCGACGATATGCGGGTCCTCTTTGCCTCGCATTATTGGCCTACCTGGGGCAACGACCGGATCAATGCTTTCCTGCGTGCGCAACGCGACATGTATCGCTATCTGCATGACCAGGTCATGCGCATGGCCAACACGGGCCAGACGCCGCTCGAGATTGGTGAGGCAGTCCGTCTGCCGGACAGCCTTGCGAAGCACTGGTATTGCCGGAGCTACTACGGCACGGTCTATCACGACGCCGTCGCGCAGTACAACCTGCGCCTTGGATTCTTTGACGGCGTGCCCGCAAATCTGCACCGCTTGCAGCCGACCGACAGCGGTAAGCGGTATGTCGAGTACATGGGGGGAGCGGCTGCCGTTCTGCGAAGGGCGCACGATTCGTTTAGTCAGGGCGACTACCGATGGGTGGCGGAAGTCGTCAACCACGTGGTGTTCGCGGATCCGCAAAACACCGCTGCCAAACAACTGCTGGCGGACGCTTATGAACAGCTTGGCTACCAGTCGGAGTCTGCGCCCTGGCGCAACTTCTATCTGACGGGAGCCATGGAATTGCGCAACGGCGTCAGAAAGGGACAGGCGCCCGCGCCACAGAGCCCGGATACCATTCAGGCCATGCCGCTCGACATGTTCCTCGACTACCTTGGTATCCGGCTGAATGGTGAGCGAGCGAACGGGAAGACGGCGTCGTTCAATCTCGTACTGACCGATACGAAGGAAAACTGCGTGCTGGGCGTCGAGAACAGCGCGTTGCACTATTCAAAAGACAGAACCTCGAAATCAGCGGACGCAACGGTCACCATGACGCGCGCGGACCTCAACAGCATCATGATGGGACAAACCAACATGCAGAAGCTGGTGATGGCGGGCACCGCCAAAATCGACGGCAATAGCCAGAAGCTTGGCGAGTTCGTGTCCTGGCTCGACAACTTCGATTTCTGGTTCAACATCGTCACGCCTTGAGGTGAAACCATGTGCGCGATCTGCAACTTCAAGGTTGATTTTGGCGTTGGTCATCCTCTTGCGCTGACCGTCGCGGTAGCGACCCGCAAGGCGATTGACTCGGGGATTGTCGAGCCGATCGACACCACGGGGGGCGCGCTCTCCGCGGCGCGCATGCGCATGTCCGCCGTTGAAGCGTTGAACCTGCTTCAGGCACGCATCGAAGCGGCTCACAGTGAAGACGCGCTTCTGGCGCTCCCGGACTTCTATGTGCTGCTCATTGAAAATGACACGTGGGGTTTCTTTCATGCGACCACGAATGGCTTCGACCCGGACGTTGTCCCCGAAATGCCTGACGTGACGACCACCGATGAAGCGAAACGCAGCAACATCGTCATCATGTCCGAGGCCGGCCTGCGAGCGTGGCTGGAACAACGCTTCGATATTGAGCTGGCTTTGCGCGAATCGCTGTTCATGATCGACGCGCCTGCCAGTTCCAGCGGGTCGCTTACGCAGATGCTCGCGATTGCGGAGCCGGCCGTCGCCGATGATTGCTGAGGTGTGTTGAGCGTGCGGGTAGGTCAGGGCGGCTGGCAAGGAGCGCATCATGGGTACGCTGACGGGCAAGATCAAGCATGAATTCATGAAAGCGCTTCCGCCGACGATCTTCTTTTTCATCATCCTTCACATCGTCGCGGTTGTCAGGGCGCTCATGATCAGAGGCTCGGGCATCTCATTGCCTACGTCGACTTCGGTGCTCCTCGCGTCACTGATATTGGGTAAATCCGTTCTGGTCGCGGACATGTTGCCGTTCATCAATCGCTTTCCCGACAAGCCGCTTATCTGGAACGTCGTCTGGAAGACGTTGATGTATGCGGCCGTCGCGCTCATCGTTCATTACTTTGAGCGGCTCTATGACTACTGCAAAGAAGCGCCCGGTCTCATCGCGGCCAATGCGCAACTCTGGGCCGATGTCAGTTGGCCTCGCTTCTGGGCCGTCCAGATCCTCCTCGCAACGCTGATCTTTATGTACTGCGTGATTGCTGAACTTGCGCGGGTGATCGGCCGAAAAAAGCTGAGCGCGATTTTCTTCGGGCCCATGCCTTAACCGTCTGGATGAACAAACTTGTGTGAACTGCCCGTGAAGAGCCGCTAACACATCGCTTCAAGAAGCAGATGCACGTGAAGGCTAGTCAGGGGCGGCCGGAATTGCCATCGAATCTGGGCCGCTGCACACAGCACGTGAAAGGGAGCGCACGGCCATCGCTGCAAAAGCCAAACCTATCAAGCACATGGTCAACAGATATTGCTCCAATGCCGCAATCCGCGTGTGTATTTCAAGTGCCTGCAGCACGGATTGCCGGCGCAGCACGCTAGCGTCTCAGTCCACTCGCCCGGTCACGCGGAAGCCTCATCCACGAACCGCCAAGGTGGCCACAATCAGAGCCGAGAAGACCAGCGCCGGGGCGAGATGCCCGAACGGCTCCCGGTTTCGTAGCAACGTGAAGAGCGCGCCGATCATGATCGCTCCCGCCAGCGTCAGGCCCAAGACTCTGGTTTGCTGCCAAGGAAGAAGTGCCGCACTCAGCAGTTCGAGCGCGCCGCAGAGCAACTGAAACCACGCCGGGTAACCCCAGCGCGCGAAGTCCCGTTTTGCCGCGCCGCGTCGTGAGAGATTGATTACCCCGGCAATCGCGAATAGAACCGCAACGATCGTCGCGAGAATCGATTCGAAAGACAAGCTGTTCCACGCCATCGTCATGCTCCGTTGCTTTGCTGAAAGTGCGCTTGTGAAGAGAGGTCCGCAATCAGGCCGGGGCCGTGGGGTTCCCACGCCAGCACTCGTCGCGCGTGCTGGCCGCTGATCGTCTGGTCGAGCGCCAGTGCGTCAGCGAACGGTCCAAGCGATTGGCGGGCCTCGTCGAGCGGCCAGAGTGCGACGCGATCGGCGCCGACCGACGCCCGGATCGCTTCACCCATATCGGCAACAGCAACGGCATCTTCCGTGACCACGTTGAAGATCTGTCCGGCGACTCGCACGTCCCCGCTTGCCGCCTGCTCGACCGCGCTGAGGTAAGCCGTGGCGAGATCATCGACGTGAACGGCGGGCCAGTGATTGCGACCATCGCCAACGATCCTCACACTGCCGCTCTCACGGGCCATGCCCGCAAGCATGCCGAAGACGCCGCCGCCGTAGCCGTGCACCATCGCCGGTCTGAGAATAGCTGCGGCGATCGAGCGGTTCGCTGCCAGCGCGAGCACCTGTTGCTCCACTGCGGGCCGCCAGGCAATGAGCGGTGTCGGGTTCAGCGCCGATGCTTCCGTCGCGGGCCCTCCCTCCGTATTGCCGTAGACCCAGGTGCCCGACGTATAGACAAATGCCGCGCCCGGATGCATATGCGAAAGCATCGCTACCGCCGCAGCCTCATCGACAGCAGCGGCGGAAGCATCGTTGGTCGACGCGGCGTGCACCACGCCATCGGCGGCACCGGCAGCCGCCGCGAAAGACTGCGGCTCACGCAGGTCGCCCGCATGCAGTTTCACACCGAGACGCGCCAGCGCGCCGGCGGCCGATGACCTGTCCTGGCGCACCAGCGCAGTCACCTGATGGCCGAGGCTGATTGCCTTGCGTGCGACCGCTTGCCCGATGTAGCCCGTACCACCCGTAATGAACAGTTCCAATGCGCTCTCCTTGATGACCGCCTGTGAAATCGATAAATCAGATGAACGAGACTTGTCGGTCTCGTTTTGACAAAGGTAAACGAGACTGCCCAGTCTTGTCAACCGTTCGATGATCTGCTATCTATGCCGTATGAACGCTTTCTCTTCCCCTGACCTGAGCCCGCTGCAACGCCGCAAGCGGTCCGCGATCCTCGACGGCGCGAAAGCCGTTTTTTTAAGCCAGGGTTTTGGTCTCGCCACGATGGACGACGTCGCGGCGACCGCTGGCGTCGGCAAACAGACGGTCTACCGCCACTTCAAGTCGAAGGAGGCACTCTTCGTGGGTCTGGTGAGCTCGATGTGCGCTGAGATTGGCGGACTTCTTGCGGGCGCTCTGCACGAGCCATCCGATGGATCGCCTGAAGTGGAGTTGCACGAGTTGGGATGGCTGCTCGCACGAAGCCTTATCGCGCCGGATTACCTGCGGCTTTACCGGGCGATCGTCGCTGAGGCCGAGCGTCTTCCGGAACTCGGTCAGGTGTTCTACGAAAATGGTGCAAAGGTCGTGCGTGCGTTCGCTGCGAGAATTCTGCGGAAGAGATTTGATGAGCCGACTGCTGCATTGCGGGCAGCAACGTTCGTTCAGTTGGTGCTGGGCGACGCGTATCTGGAACTGTCAATTGGCTACAGGGTGCCCGATGTTGACGCGCGCTTTGCGCTGCAGATTGACGAGGCGGTGGCGGCTGCGCTTCGTTGAAGGTACTGATTTCTTTGTCTGTTCACACGGCGAATTGAGGGGGTGCGGTGGATCGAGCGGGTGAATTCGTGGTGGTGTATTGGGGGTTGCGTTGGGCTCTGGTCGACCCGTTACGGTCATTGGACGCCGCGTCGTGTCAACGGCTGGTTTCAAGGTAAAGCTGCCGTCCTTTGTGCGGGCTCTGCTCCGAGTTAAGACAGGTGGTCAAAGTTGCTCTAGCAACAGGCTGCTTTCATTGGCAATATCACGCTATACCGACGGGAGCGAAGTCTATGCCGCAGTTGAATCTGTTCATCGACACGAACATCTTCCTCAATTTCTATCATTACACCAACGACGATACCGGAGTCATAAATTCGCTCATCGAACGTATCGCAGAGGAAAAGATCGTTCTACACCTCCCCCAACAGGTGTCCGACGAATGGGAGCGAAACCGCGAGGTGAAGCTCAGTACGGCGGCGAACGAGTTCAGCAAGATTACGTTCCCTGATACGATTCCGCGTCACATGCACGGTCTAGCTTCAGCGGATCTCTATAAGCAGGCTGTAGAGCAAGCGAAGAAAGCCCGTAACCATCTGGTCGCTGAAGCGACTGTCAAAGCCCGAACGTATGGGCTTGAAGTCGATGCCATGCTCAACTTGCTATTCGAAGCAGCTACAAAATATCCGCATGACCTTGCAATTTTCGAACTAGGAACGCGACGAGCTAAATTGGGCAATCCAACGGGTAAGTCCGGTAGTGTCGGCGATCAATACAACTGGGAAATGCTGCTCTCCAAAGTTCCCGCCGACGATCTTTACATCGTCACGAAGGATGGCGATTACGTGTCAGCGCTAGGTGGAACAGACGAAAACGGCGGATTATATGCAAACGCCTTTCTCAAGCGGGAGTGGTCTAGCCGTAAGGGCGGCAAGAACCTTTACATCTTTCAGAACCTTAAAAGCGCCATCACGTACCTTACGAAGCTGACCGTGGCGGGTGCTCCCGCAAACTTGGCGGAAGAGCCCCAGCCAGTTCCCAACGAACCTGCGCCGAATCCTGCACAAGTTGAAGATGTGCCGGTTGTCGCGCCTGTTCAGCCTGAAGGGCAAGCTGTGCCACAGCATATTGGCGAAGCGGTAATTGAGCCCGAGCCTCAAGCAGCCGGTGTAATGCCTGGACCAGTCCCCACTCCCGATCAGGAAGCAGCGAAGAATGCCGCCATTGATGAACTCGTCGATAGTCCAAATTTCGCGATGACGCATATTGCTATCGCCAACCTCCGCCCGTATTCTCAATTCTTTACGGTCGCAGACGCGAACAGGCTGTTCGAGGCAGCATTCGATAACCGACAAATTAACTGGATCATCACAGACGATGACGTTAACGAGTTCTACTTGAAGCTGCTGGGGGACTTTTTCGCCTCGCTCGACCCGGACGTGCTCGACAACGCTATTGAGCTGCTTGGTCTTCGGCCCGACGACGAAGACCACCATGAGGCGGCGAGTTCATAGAGCCAAGACCGGCTCGTCATTCGGCAGCACTGTCCCAAGTGAGCTGAGAACGGGCCGACCCGCAACATGTCGGGACACCACGTAGTGTTGCAGCAAATGTGGCCATCGGACATAGGCGAATCGCCTTTCCTTGACGGGAGTGCAGGACAACAGGACGGGTCTGCGCTAGCTTCGGTCATTAGTCTCGGATAAATGATAAGTGGATTTTTTCTGTAAAAGCAAGTGTGATCGGAGCTAAAATATGGATAAAAACGAACCAATAAAATCGCTCGAAGCGCGGAAAATCGTTGCTGACATCAATCGGATGAATTTGGATGGAGCTGATTATGAATATATTCTGGGCTTGATCAGTCGATTAATAAATGGCTGGCCGATGCAGGCGATCACCCCACATAAAGATACGAGGTTATACAGAGGTGTGGTATATAAAGAAAAGCCAGCGAAAAAAAGCTTCCTCGGCTATCCCCCGAAGATGCTTGTTCGTAATTTTCAGCGCTGCAATAAACCAGAAAGTCCTATGTTTTATTGTAGCGTCGATCCATATGCCATCCTTTTGGAAATTGGCGTTACTTCCGGTGATAAGGTGTATGTCTCTAAATGGTCGATGATTAAAGAGTTTTGGATCAACCGAATCGCGCCGCGTAGTGATATGGAGATTGAAAATGCGGTGAGAGATACGGTATTGACTTTCTTTGAGACGAAATTCGCACAACCGATACACGAAACATATTCTAGTCAATACAAAATCACTGCTGCGATCACGGAAAAGCTGACTAGCGGGGGGATCGTCAATGGCGGCAACAAATCCCTTGGCGGTCTTACTTATCCCTCTGTCGCTCACCCGGGACGTTCGGAGAATCTTGCAGTCAGGCCTGAAATCGTTGACCAGTGCTTGCAACTAGACTATGCGGAAGAATGGACGATCACAGCGGTGGACGAGGGCGGAAAGATAAGTTTCAATCGAACCGATTTCGCTTCCGATTTCACAGCCGATGATATCAAATGGACGGGGAAAGCTTTGCATTGGACACTCGGCCCCGGTGAAGAAGTCACGGTCATGGCAGAGCACGACGGCTGGGTCGCACGCGACAAAAATGGAAATATAGTAAACCCAGGATAAAAACTTTACAGTTTGAGATTTCTGAAATCTTCAGGGCTTGGACCTAGTCGATCATCGTCGGAGCGAATCGCGGAAGCTTGCTGCTCGGCTTACTCAATCGCCTCTCAGCGCGTGCAATCCTGAATAGCCGTTCGCGAAGGCGGACCGACGCTCGTAGACGTTCGCGGTGGCAGTCGAGCAGATGTGACCGGGCCGGCGGCGATGTAAGCCAATCTGTTCTTACGGGACTAACATCCTCGCTACGAGCTCCCTTGCATTAACGTGCGTATGGGTATGGTGCTACCTTGCGGAAAGAATGGCCGCTTGTCGAGCACAGCCGACGCGGGAGTGTCATGGGCTCGTTGCCAGCGAACGTCCCTTCATGCCCGCACCATACCCGTGCCACCTTCACAGCGAAACCCCATTAACCCCCAAGATCCCCATCAACATCCTCGCATTGCGCTGCCCCTGATCCTCGAAGCAGTTATTGAAAATCACATGCGTGCGTCCGGCGCGCGTCGCGATCGCACGAATCGGCACGGCGAGTTCCGTCAACTCCGCTTCGTCATAGTCATAATCAAACCGATCCGCCGCGCTCGCGGCGCCGGTCGCGCTCCAGGTCTGCGTATTGCGTCCATGCAGACGCACCATCGCGAGTTCGGGATTCGTCACGTCCCACACCGTGTGCACGCGGTTGGTTACGTCCGGCGGCGCGTCGACGATCACATGCACAATGCCGCGCTCGCGCAGGAATTCGAGCGACCAGGCTGCATGCTCTTCATCGAACCACGACTGATTGCGAAACTCAGCCGCCATCATGTAGCCCGCCATCCGCGCCCGGCATTCCTCCACCAGCGCGAGGCCGTCCGGCGCGCGCGTGATCCACGGCGCGAACTGGAACAGCACGGCGCCGAGCCGCCCGCTCACGCGCAGCGGTTCGAGCGCTTCCAGATAGCGCCGCCACAGTTCATCGCGAATATCGTCCGGCATGTCGCGGTAGTACACGTTCTTCTTGCGCGGACCGGTGATGCCTTCCGGCAGCGCCATCGCAATGTCTCGCGGCAACGCATCGGGCGAAGTCTGATGCCCGGTGAAAAGACGAAACGCCTTGAAGTTGAACGTGAAGCCTTCAGGTGTGCGCTCGAACCACAATTGCGCATTGCTCGCCGAAGGCATCGCGTAGTACGCCGAATCCACTTCGACCAGCGGGAACTGCGAAGCATAAAAACGCAGACGTGCTTCAGCGCTGCTGCTGCCGCGCGGATAAAAGCGCTTGCAGGCAATCAGTGTCTTGTCGGTCCAGCCTGCGGTGCCGCAGCGAATGTCCATCGTGAAGTCGGTTGAATGCGTGGCGGCGCGCCGGCTAGGACGCTGCTTCGGTGTGATCGATCCAGTCCGCGAGTTCGCGCCGCAGTTCCGCGATATCGAGCGGTTTGCCGAGCAGCCGTGCGCCTGGAATCGCGTCGCCGATCTGCGCGTTCTTGCCGTAGCCCGACACCAGCAGCACGCGAATACCCGGCTGTTGGCGCAGCATGGCGCGTGCAAGACTGTCGCCGGACATGCCGGGCAACGTGAGATCGGTGAAGAGGATGTCGAAGTGTTGCGCGGGTACGAGTGGCAGCGCTTCTTCCGCACTCGCGACCGCAGTGCAATCGAGGCCCAACGCAGTCAGCAGATCGCTGAATGCTTCGCGTGAGTCCATATCGTCTTCGACGAGCAGCACACGAGCCGGCGTGCGAGTCGAGCGCGCCGTCCCCAACGGCGACTCCCTTTGGCGGCTAGCTTCAACCGTGGGAGCGTGGCTTTCGTGGCCGGATTCCCTGGCGGGGTCGTAAGCAGCAGGCGGCACGCAGGCGGCGATCTGTCCTTCGGCCACGGACACGGGCAACGCCATACCCGCCGCCGTGGCAGCGCTGGCGCGCAACACGCTGCGCACCTTGCGGGCGAGGTCGTCGCGCCGGTACGGTTTCGAGAGCAGCGTGATACCGGCGTCGAGTTTGCCGTGATGGACGATTTCGTCGCGTGTATAGCCGGAGGTGAAGAGGGCGGGCACCGCGGGTGAGCGCGCCGCGGCACGCTGGGCGAGCTCCACGCTTTTGATCTTGCCTGGCATCACCACGTCCGTAAACAGCAGATCGATCGGCACGTCGCTGTCGATGAACTCGATTGCCGCGTTGCCGCTCGACGCGGTCAGCACCTTGTAGCCGAGTTGCGCGAGCATTTCGACGGCGGTCAGCCGTACGTCGGCGTCGTCTTCCACGACCAGAATCGTTTCGCCGCTACCGGTGGGCGCCGTGGTCTCGTCGACGGTTTCCGAGGTTTCGGCTTCGCAGCAGCGCGGGAAAAACAGCGAGACGGTGGTGCCGCGTCCCAGTTCGCTATCGATCAAGGTATGGCCGCCGCTTTGCCTGACGAAGCCGAACACCATGCTCAGACCGAGGCCGGTGCCGTGGCCGTCGGGCTTGGTGGTGAAGAACGGTTCGAACACGCGCTGCAGGACCTCGGGCGGCATGCCGGTGCCCGTATCGGTGACGGAAAACACCACGTATTCGCCCGGCGAGAGCTCCGGTTTGCCGCGGCAGAACGCGGTGTCGAGCACGCGGTTGGCCGCGCGCACAGTGAGCGTGCCGTCGGCCCGCATCGCGTCGCGCGCATTGATCGCGAGATTGAGCAGCGCGTTTTCCAGTTGGTTGCGATCGGCCTGCACGTTCCACAAATCGTCGCTCAGGACCGTGTCGATCCGCACCGTTTCGCCGAGCGCGCGGTGCAGCATCTCGCTCATGCCGCTCAGCAGCCGGCGAGGGTTCAGCACGGTCGGCGAGAGCGGCTGACGTCGCGCGAAGGCGAGCAGATACGCGGCCAGTTTCGCACCGCGTTTGACGGCGTCCGTCGCGGCGGACAGGCGGCGCAAGGTGGCCGGATGGTCGCCGGCGTCGGCCGCGAGCATTTGCAGGTTGCCGTTGATCACCTGCAGCACGTTATTGAAGTCGTGCGCGACGCCGCCCGTGAGGCTGCCGATCGCTTCCATCTTCTGCGCCTGGCGCAACTGCTCTTCGGCCAGCGCGCGCGCCGCGACCTCGTCGGCGACGCGCTGTTCCAGCGTCTCGGTCAACTGGCGCAGCGACTGTTCGGCGATCTTGCGCTCGTGGATGTCGATCAGCACGCCGGGAAAGCGTGTCGGTTCGCCGTGCTCGTCGAATTCGCACTGGCCGTTCGCCTGCACCCAGAGATAGTCGCCGTCGGGCCGCCGGATTCGAAACTCGGCGCGAAACGGCTGCCGCGTGCGGACCGCCTCGGCGGTCAGTTGATCGTTGAGCGCCTGGTCGTCCGGATGGAGCATGTGGACGGCGGCGTGGCGCTCGACTCCTTTCGCGGCTTCTTCCTGCTGAAAGGAAAAGGTGCGCGCGAAACGTTCGTCGCCGCTGACCTTGCCCGTGCGCATATCCAGCATCCAGGTGCCGAGCACCGTGCCGGTATTGAGCGCGAGTTGCAGCCGTTCGTTGGTCTCGTGCAGTTCGGTTTCGGCGCGTTGCCGCCAGCGCTCGGTGAGCACGCGCGCGGTGGTCTCGACGACCACTGCCAGCACGCCCGCCGGCGCGCCGCTGTCGTCGGCGACCGGGCTGTAGTAGAGATCCATCCACACGTCTTCGGGCTTGCCGTCGCGCAGCAGTATCAGTTCCTTGTCGCGATACGACAGCGTGCCGCCCGCGAGACACGTGGCCATGACATGGCGGTTGAAATCGGCGACTTCCGGCCAGCCGTGTTCGACCGGGCAGCCGAGCAGATAGGGATGTCGTCCGCCCGCGAAGATCGCATACGCGTCGTTGTAGATCATGTAGCCGGGCTTGCCCCACAGCAGCACCAGTGGCACGGGCGAGGCGAGCAGCAACTGGACGGTCGCCGTGAGGCTGCGCGGCCAGTTTTCGATGACGCCGAGCCCGGTGGCTGCCCAGTCGAATGCGCTGATGCGCTGCGCCATCTCCCCGCGCCAGCCGGCGCAGCCGTGGTCTTGTGCCGGAAATGGCATGCTGCGCTCCACAGAGGTCACGTCGATGAAAGTGTCCCACTCTGCCGGCTCGCGTGATGCGTTTGCACCCGCAGCAGGAGGCGGGATGAAGCTTCTGCCGTGTACCGCGTGCCGGTGCATGGCGGGCACCTGGCTGCGACAATTGTAAGCCACAACACCGGGCCGGTGATTCATCGCGCATGCGTTGTGGGGGCTATCCGGGGTCTGGCCGACGTTGGCAATTGTGGTGGCTCGCTGCTTACAGTTCGCATTCAGAAGATAGGCGCGAATCCTGCTGCAGCGAGTTGTTCGCGCGCGCCGATTGGCGCACCGTGGCATTGAACGCCACGCAGAATTCGAACGTCGATAAACGCGGACCCATCATGACGAAAAAAAACATCACACGAAACAAGTTGCCCAAACCGGATGCGCGCGAGGCGCTGTTGATCACGCGCCGCAACGCCAGAATGGCACGCTCCGCGCACGCCTACGTACGCGGCAACACCAGCAAGTTCTACGAATGGCTCGAGGGCATAGAAGGCCACGCTTTGCCGGAAGGCCCGGCCATCTGGATATGCGGAGATTGCCATACCGGCAATCTCGGACCCGTCGCCGATGCGCAAGGGCGTGTTGAAATCCAGATTCGCGATCTCGACCAGACCGTGATCGGCAATCCGGCGCATGACCTGATCCGCCTCGGCCTCTCGCTGGCGACCGCCGCGCGTGGCTCGGATCTGCCCGGCGTCACCACCGTGCGCATGATGGAAGCGCTCGCGGACGGTTACGAGCGCGCCTTCGACGAAACGGCGGGCGACGCCGACATTCACGCGGAAAAGCCCGAGGCGGTGCGGGTGGTGATGAGGGAAGCGGTGCGCCGTTCGTGGCGGCATCTCGCGGAGGAGCGTATCGAGGATCTCGATCCGACCATTCCGCTCGGTCCGCGTTTCTGGCCGCTCGCCAAAAGCGAGCGGCGCGAGATCGAAGCGTTGTTCGAGAAAGGCTCGTTGGCGCGCCTCGCCACGGTGATTCGCGGCGCCGGCGATGAAGCCGACGTGGAAGTTCTCGACGCCGCTTACTGGGTGAAGGGCTGCAGTTCGCTCGGCAGATTGCGTTATGCGGTGCTGCTCGACATCGACGGCGCGGCGGTGGAGGGCGACGACCTGTGCCTGATGGATATCAAGGAAGCCGCGCAAGCGGCCGCGCCGCGCTATCCCGGCGTGCGCATGCCGCGCGATAACGCGGAGCGGGTGGTGGAGGGCGCGCGGCATTTGTCGCCGTCGCTCGGCGAGCGGATGCGCGCGGCGCGTCTCGCGGATCGCGCTGTCGTGATTCGTGAATTGTTGCCGCAGGACATGAAGCTGACCATCGAGCAACTGACCCGCGACGAAGCAATGAAGGCCGCGCGCTTTCTGGCGATGGTGGTCGGCAAGGCGCACGCGCGGCAAATGGATAGCGCGGAGCGCAAGGCGTGGCTCACCGAGCTACGCAGAAACCGTTCGAAGACGCTGGATGCGCCGGGCTGGCTGTGGACGGGTATTGTGGAACTGGTGAGCAGCCATGCTGCTGGGTATCTGGAGCATTGCCGGCGGTATGCGACGGAGCGTGAGGGCGGGTGATGTGTTTTGCGCTTGTCTGTGCGTTGCGAGCAAAAGTTCATGGGCCGACTTGCTAATGCGAGGCGCGACGATTTGCGTCATATGGCGATATCGTTTTGATCGCATGTCCCCTTGAGATAAAAGCCGGGTGTCGGTCCCACCCTCCCTAATTCTCAGGTTTACCCACAAAGTTGAGAGGCCGCGCTATCCGCTTTGCTTGAAGAGCTGATACATCTTCGTAATTTCGTGCAGGACGAGAAACCCGCGCCATATGACGGTCGGTCCTGGTGGCCGGTCATGCTTACGATTCAGATAACCGCCGAGCATACCTATCCACACGATGGTTTGCTGCAGCGTCGGAACCTGCTCTGGCAGTTGCGTCGTTCGGTGGGTGTGGCAATAGAGCGCCTGCCATTCAACGGGTTGCAGCAGTACTTCGCAGCATAGCTGCGTATCAGTTCGCGCGAGCAGTGTTGCATACAGGATGTGCCACGCGATGACGGCAAACAGAGCTGTCGCTCTCACGAACCGGTCGAGCGTGCCGAACTGGCGCGCCTCGATACGGCAGCCGCTTTTGAGCACGCGATGCCACGTCTCGATGGTCCAGCGCCGCGCGTACCAGGCCAGCCGTTCGAGAACTTCATCAAGCGAGGTCGTGGGCACCGAACTCAGCAGCATCCATTCAAGCGGTTCGACGCCATCCGGGGGGTTATCTTCAATGGCGTGAATCGCAAAGACGTCAATCTCAGGCAGGCTTCGGCGGCTGGCGCGCGCTCTTGGAGAGTGTAGTCGCACGCTCGCACAACGCAAAGTCAGCCGTGCTGTGCGCTGAGGAAGTGTGCCCCTGGCTGGCACCCGCAGTTCAGTGTCGCCAAGAGGCAGGGTGGCTAGAACAGCCTCCCAAAGGTAGCCTTGCGGGTGACGCGCCACGCGGTTGTGTACTGCGCGGATCAACCAGTCCACCCCGTCGGGGCGTTCGGCGACAAATAGCTCGTACAGGTCGCTCTCGCGGTCTCCAACACAGACAAACCGCGTCTGCGTACAACGTACCTTGAGTGCCGCGAGATGGTCGATTCCTTCAAGCCATTTGTTACTTTCCTTCTGTTCGATCGGGCGCGTAACCGCAGGGGCCCTCTTGCCGAACACCTCTTGGGGGCGCACCCAGGTCTTCATGCCCAGCACCCCTAGCGGCAAGCCCTCGGGCGTGACCGCCAGCAGGCTGTGCATCATGAAGCCTTGCTCATTGTTGCCGGTGCCGCGACCCAGGCCTTCAGTCGCGGGCAGATGCGACAGGTTGAACTCCGTTGTGTCCTGAATTGCCAGCACGACCGGCACCTGCCTCATGCGATCGAGCGTTTGTGCAATATGAGGCGCAAGGATCCCGTTTGTGTCCACCTGCTCATTATCGAAGAAGCGGTAGGCGGCCTTCAGTTCGGCTGGCTTGAGTGACTGGGGAAACGAACCCTGCGGACTGTGCGCGAGGCGGCGAGCCAACGCAACAAGACGTTGTGCAAGGCGCGCGTCCCCCAGATTCGCCTCGCTGAATTCGGCACTCGCCCAGTCGTCAGTATCGTTTCCGTCGACCAATTCCAACTGCCGTCGCGAACAGAATGGGCCAAAGTTAACATCGACGCCGACCGTTTACAAGCGATCATTCACTCCTGCCACACAAAAAGTTGTGGGGAATCCTGAGTCCCTAATTCGGTCCTTTAGTTTATTCCCCTGTTTGCCGTTGTTGACCGAGCGGCAGTCCATTCGTCATCACGTACCGGCACACCAGCGCTGTCGGTAGTGGCGACGATTTTTTATGCTCGTTTATTTCAGGTCGACGTCGGCTCGTTCTCGGGTCACGTATTGCACTCGAACTGGTCCCTGTTCTGACTGGCGGCCAGTGGAGATGGTCAGCATAACGTGCTGATAGTCGTCCCCCTGCGGCCACACTGATATTTCCTGATGCCAATGCAGATGTTTCCGATAGACCAAAGCACAGCGTTTATTCGATGATTGCAGCATACGCTTAACAGCGGCGGCGACCATGAAAAGCAGACGCTGCAGGGACGATTGCTTGGACGGGATGGCATATGTTTATGGAGATGCGCGCACTAGTTGTCTCATCGCAGAGAGGGGGCATGTTAAAGATATTTCTATTGCTCATGATGCTGGCTTCCAGCGCAATGGCATTCGACGGGAAAGCCACGGGCGGACAGCTTCGTCACTTTCAGGACTGCGACCTCTGCTCGGAAATGATCGTCCTTCCGTCAGGTCAATACATGATGGGAGCGACCGAGGAAGAATTCCAAGGGCAGAATCAATACCGCTTTATGTATACCGACGAAACGCCGCGCCATGTGGCCGAGGTGAAGTCGTTTGCACTTGCAAAGTTCGATGTAACGAGGAAGCAGTTCGAGGTCTTTGCAAAAGAGACGGGTTTTGGCGGGAAAGGTTGCCAGATATATAACGGGAAAAAATGGGTAGTTGACGCAAATGCCGACTGGAGCAATCCCGGATTCAGACAGACGGATCAGGATCCCGTTGTTTGCGTGTCGTGGCATGACGCGCAGAAATTCATTTCGTGGTTGAACGCAAAACTTCCAGGGCACAGAGTGACGAAGTATCGCTTGCCCAGCGAGACAGAGTGGGAATACGCGGCCCGCGCCGGTACGAAGACCGCAACCTACTGGGGGAATAACCCGCAGGATACGTGCCGCTATGAGAACACTCGGGACCAGAGCGCACGGGCGCTCGACGCAACTGCACCGGTTGCTGACTGCACAGACGGCTATGCCGGGACGGCTCCTGTAGGTTCGTTCAGGAAAAATCCATGGGGACTCTTCGACATGCTTGGCAATGCTGAGCAATGGATGGAGGATTGCTCGAGCATTGGCTATGTGAATTTTTCTTCAGTACCGATCTCAGAATCTGCGCCTTGCGGAATCAGATCCATGCGGGGGGCGAGCTGGGCGACGATCCCGATCGCAACCCGCGCGGCGGCCCGGAACGGAGTGCCACCCGATCGCCGAACTAGCAGCTACGGATTCCGGCTCGCAGCAGATTTATTAAACTGAATGTGGAGAATAAGACGATGTCAGGACTTGTTGTTTCCGAAACTGCTCTGAACGTGACGTCGCTGGTCACCTCGTGGGTTAATTACCTGAATGCGTGCACGCAGTTCAAAAATAATCCCGATTCTGGAGATGCAAAATAGGCTGTTATTGGGAACGCTCAAGCGTTGGCAGGCGCGGTGAAAGCGTTGTCGGGCAACCCTCTTTTATCTGCCGGATTGGGATCAATTGGCGGACTGACAAATATCACGGTTGATGTCCAGTCTTATCAGGACGCGTTGCGAAGGCAGGATGGCGATGGCCAGATGGCAGCATTCACAGCAGTAACAAATGATGCCGCTGGCATCGGCGGCGGCGCAGCCACTGCAATTGCCGCGGCCGCCTCGGGACTTGGCGACAGCGCCTTGGCGACCCAGATGGGCGTTATTGCTTCACGCGCAAATGAATTTGGCGTTGCAGTCGGAATTGCGGGCGTCCTTAACGATATGGGAACTTGGTTTAACACCACCTTCCTGCCGGGTTTCAATAAATGGACCGGCAACGTACCGGCGTCGCAGGACGGCAACATGCTTACGCCTATGAACGGTCCGGACGGCAATCCCGCGATCATCATGGCTGGCACCCCGGGCGACACGGTTACGTCAACGTCGTTGGGCGGTACTGCATTCCAGTACACCGAGGTGAACGGCCAAGGCGTCGCGACTAGCACCGTGACGCTCGCAAGAAATGGCACGACGGACGCCGAATACATAAGCGGGCAGGACGTCCATTCTGACACCAACGGGTTTCAGGTGAGCGTGGCGGCAAGTTCAGGCGCGACCCTTAATGGCGCAGGCAATGGGATATCACTCGGCCGGAATGCCCAAGCCAACGTGCATGGCAACAATAACAACGTCACGGCTATGGACGGAGACTCGATTTCGCCAACTGGTTTGCAGAACATCATTAATGCGTCGAACGGCTACATCTACGGGCAGGCTGGTGACACCTTCACGGTGAATGGTTCGGGCAACCTGGTCACCAACGGTGGCAACAGCACAACGTCAGTTCAAGGTGACTCCAATACATTGGCTTATATTGGTGCCGGGAGTGCGGTCACGATCAACGGCCAGAACAATTCAGTGGACGCTTCTGGTATCACGGCTATGGGTGCCACTGGCTCGTCGTTCGGATTGAACGGGTCAAACGACGTTATTTCCAATGGAAATAATAGTGCGACATTCATCAACGGTGACAACGATACCTTGGTGTGGGCTGGTGCGAATAGTTCCATCCGGCTAGTGGGAACAGGCAACACGCTTGACACGTCGAGCAACTACATCTACGGGCAAGACGCTGACAGGTTCACCGTAAATGGCTCAGGTAATGTGATTGCAAACGGCGGCAACAGCACAACGTCAGTTCAAGGTGACTCCAATACATTGGCTTATATTGGTGCCGGGAGTGCGGTCACGATCAACGGCCAGAACAATTCAGTGGACGCTTCTGGTATCACGGCTATGGGTGCCACTGGCTCGTCGTTCGGATTGAACGGGTCAAACGACGTTATTTCCAATGGAAATAATAGTGCGACATTCATCAACGGTGACAACGATACCTTGGTGTGGGCCGGTGCGAATAGTTCCGTCCGGCCAGTGGGAACAGGCAACACGCTTGACACGTCGAGCAACTACATCTACGGGCAAGACGCTGACAGGTTCACCGTAAATGGCTCAGGTAATGTGATTGCAAACGGCGGCAACAGCACAACGACTGTTAACGGCAGTAATAACGTGCTCGCCTATGGCGGCCCAAACAGTTCCATTTTCGTTCAGGGAACAGACAACACGTTTGATACCTCGGGAAGCTTCATCTACGGCCAGGCGAACGACACGTACACGGTGAACGGTTCGGGCGACTGGCTAACCAACGGCGGCAACAGTACAACGACTGTTAACGGCAATAAGAACCTACTCGCCTACGGCGGCCCAAACAGTTCCATCTTCGCTCAGGGAACAGACAACACGTTTGACACCTCGGGAAGCTTCATCTACGGCCAGGCGAACGACACGTACACGGTGAACGGTTCGGGCGACTGGTTAACCAACGGCGGCAACAGTACAACGACTGTCAACGGCGATAAGAACCTACTCGCCTACGGCGGCCCAAACAGTTCCATCTTCGCTCAGGGAACAGACAACACGTTTGACACCTCGGGAAGCTACGTCTACGGCCAGGGCAACGACACGTTCACCGTTAACGGCTCGGGCGACACGATCACCAATGGTGCGAACAGCATCTCATGGGTCACGGGCAGCAGCGATAACCTCGCATATGTTGGTCAGAATAGCGTGGTCAACATAAGCGGGCAGGGCGAGCATATCAACGGTAATACCGACGTAATTAATTGCGCGGCGGGATTCTCTGGGAACGTTGAAGGTGGTGCGGATCAGATAGGGTTGGCAGGCACCGGAGACTACCTTGGCCTGCTGGGAGGCAGTGGTTATTCGATCAACTCGCAAAATTCGACGATCGGCACATCGGATAACACCAGTTTCATGTTGAACGGCTCGGGAAATTCCCTTGGCCTAGGTGCCCATAATGCCGTCTCTGTGAATGGCAGCGGGAACGCCGTTAACGCCGGTTCCAATTCAGTCATTTTGGACAATGGTGTCAACAATACGATCAACGCGACAAACAGTGTGATCCAGCTTGGCAGCCAAAACATCGGCCAAACGATCTATATCAACGGGAACGGAAACACGATTGACGCGGCTACCTTACTGTCGAAAAACCCTGTCGTACAGGCAGATATCGTGGTTCGGGGCACTGGCAATACGATCATCGCGAGCAATCAGAAGATCGATCTGAATGGCACCACGGGCAATTTTGTGACCGCTAACAACGCCACGTACTATAACAGTCCGAATGCCTTCTCGTACGTATCAGGAGCGTCACTATCCGGCACATATGGCCCACTGAATCCTGCGGCACCTTCCACGCCTGGCGTATTCTTTCCTGAGTATGACCCGAGTGCAGGTGGCACTGGCGGGGCGTTCACGAATGGAGGGGTCTGGAACGGAGACCCGGACATTTCGGGCATGCTCCCCATGTACGATTTGCCGCTGGACGATTGCTCCGGCAGTGGCTATAACGCCGATGGCGTCTATAACGTGGTCGTATGCGGGGGTGGCGTTGGCGCTTCAACACCGGCTTTCTTGTCAGCAACGTCTAGCTCAACGGCGACAAGCGCCGCCGCATCAGCAGCTAGGGTCGCAATCGGCACTGCGGCCCCGGTTTCGCGTCCCGCATCGTTCGACAAGCAGGACAACAACGCGGCTGCTAGCCCGACCGAATCAACGGATGACACCGCTCTCCAGGATGGGCTCGCCGCCATGTATCAGGATAGGGGGCAGGCATTTGCGGTGGATAGCACGAGTGGCGCTATGACTGCGGATGTTGCCGTACAAAGTCTGATTTCAGCGCTTGCGTCCTTCGGGGCTGATAGCTCGGCGAGTGCGAGCTATACCGCGTCGGCGCAGAACGATCCGCAGATGCTCCTCGCGGCCAGCGCAGCCTGATTGACAGCATCGAAGCCGACAGCACTTCGCAGCGAGGTTCGCGAAGTGCATGCGCGTGCATGATTTCGCTATCCATGAACACTCCTGAATTTAATCCGGATGCGCCTGTGCGCGATACCGGTCTTGCTGCACTTGTCATCATCGCACGCTTCCATGGTATCTCTGCAGATAGCGCTCAACTGCGTCCAGTAGCGGAAAAGATGCGAACTAATGCCCTGAACCCTCACGACCGGCGGTGCGCTCTGCGGCCGCTCTCCCTATCAGCCCGCGTTGCTGAATTCACGACCGTTACAGCACATATCTGCAATACTCAATGAAACATAAGATCGACGCACTCACGTCGTTGCGGTTCTTTGCGGCGGCCCTGATCGTCGTCCTGCACGGAACCCAGGTTTTCGGGCACACCCGATTCACTGATCACTTCGCGATCTTCCAGGCGGTCGGCTTCTTCTATGTTCTGTCGGGGTTCGTCCTCGCGTACAACTATTCGGGCATTCCTCTGTCCCGCGCGGCGCTTTCGAAGTACGCGCTCGCTCGCGCGGCCCGCGTGCTGCCGGTTCACCTGTTCACTGCAGCGCTCGCTTATATGTTTATCGTCGGCGCGCGCGGTTCAGTGCACGCCATGCTCACGAATGTGGTGCTGCTTCAGGCATGGATTCCGGGTTTTGACTATTCGTATTCGTTGAACGGCGTGTCGTGGAGCATCTCGGACGAAGCATTCTTCTATGCCATGCTGCCGCTGTTGCTGCTTGACCTGCGACGCACGGTGCTACGCAAGCTCGCCGGGTTCGCGGCAATCACCGCGTCGATCCTGTATCTGGCGCGCAACGCCCAAGACCCAACGCTAACGTGGGCCAACTACGTTTTCCCGCTCACACGCCTCCTCGAGTTTTTCGTGGGTGTCGCTGCGTTCCACCTATATGGCCAGCTCGGCCCGCGAATCAGGCGCCTGTCGATGCGCTCGGCTACGTTGCTTGAGATTGGCGCGGCCATCGCAACGCTCGCCTCGATGCACTTCTGCATGGAAGCGCTCTCCCTGCCGGGGGCATACTCGCTGCTGGGCAAAGCCTTTCCGGGATGGTTCGGCAGTTCTGGAAGCTGTCTGATATTCGGCGCACTGATTCTGATCTTGGCTTGCGAGGCGGGAAAGTTGTCGTGGCTGTTGGCTCGACCACCGCTCGTCTATCTCGGCAACATCAGCTTTGCGTTGTACATGATTCATCAGATCATCGTGCGCGTGCTGCTTGAAAACCCTGCGCTACTGACCCATGCGCCAACCTGGATAGATTACCTCGGGTATATCTGCGCTGCCCTGCTCGGGGCGGAAGCAATACACCGGTTTGTGGAGAATCCTGCGCGTACCGCAATACTGCATGCATACAGGCGCCGGGAACATCAGATCAACGCTGGCTCCACACGCTGACCATGCTCGGGGCGGCCATCGTTAACTTGGAGAGGTCGCGGTGTTGATATTGTTGCATCGGCATGTTCTCGCGTGGGGCCAATCGAAGCGCTTACTGCCCGCAGGCATTCCACGCCGGGAGATGTTCGGCACTTACTTTTGCCGGCGCCGGCACCCTGACTCGAGCCACCGCCGACATACCCACCCGCATCAATTCGACAACGACAGATACGGCGAAACAAGCGGCGTAGGCGGGAACGGCTGCACACCGGTCTGCTTGCTGAAGCTATACCGCACATAGACCGCCGCGAGATACTCGCGATATTCATAAGCATTGCCGAGCGAAGCGGTGGCCCCGAACGCCAGTTGCGGCGCGAGTTGATATTCGCCCACTGCGCTGAGCGAATACGACACCCCGGTCTTGCTTTGGCCCGGATACTGCGCGCCGCTTTGCACGCTGGTGCCGACAGTTGCTGCATTGCCGATCGCCGCGTTCTGCCGATTGGAACCGTCGTTGAGCGGGAAGTAGTTCGACGCATCCTGACGATAATGCTGCACGCCGATCGAGCCCTTCACGTCGTACGTGAACGCGCCATTGCGCCCGGTCCACTCGACCGGCAAGTTCAGGATCACGTACTGTTGCGGGCTGAAATAGCCGCCCTGGCCATAGGTGAAATACGACTGGTTCTTGTCGTATCGCATTAGCGTCGTATTCACGCCGATCGTGAGTGTCTGATCGGCGTCTTTCAGCAGACGCGTATAGATGCCGCCGCCGCCTTTGACGGCAGTATTGCTCAGTACGTTATTGCCGTCGTAATACTGGAACGCCGCATTCACATACAGGCCGCTCGTGCCGTCGTCCCATGCGAGGCTGCCGAGGCCGCCGGTTGAGGTGACGCCGCCCCATTCGAGGCCGGAACCGGAATCCCGCGCGCCGGCATAGGACAGCAAACTGTCGGTCACCGCGCGGCGCGCGACGGCCAGCGAATATGACACCTTGTCGGTAATGCCGCCGTTGTACTTCGCACCGCCCACGATGTTGGTCTCGCGGAACCCGATCGGCGTCACGCCGATGTCGCCGCTGAGGCTGCGGCCCTCGTAACCGACCGACAAGCCGACGCCGCTTGCCGTCTGGCTGCCGACATTGGCCGCCGATACCGACGTGCCGTTAGACAGGCCGCCGCCGAAGCGCGCGAGCGTCGAGACATTGTCGGCGGGACTGCCGGCGTCGAGCGTCACCGGCGTCGCCGTGACGACCACGTGGCCGTTGCCCGCCCGGATACGCCCCTGGATCGGCGCTTCGATATCGGTGAGATTGGACAGACCGTCCTCGCCGGCGCGGTTACGGAACACGATGCCGCCCGAGATGCTGCTCGACTGTTCGCGATTGACCTGCGCGAGTTCTTCCGCGACGCCGAGTGTTTGCGCGTTCGCCACGTTCGGCTGCGCGTAGGTGTTGCCATTGCCGTTCGCGCCGGGTTGCGGATAGTACGGTTGAGCGTAACCGGTGGGAGGCTGCGGAATGTATGGCTGCTGCTGCGCGTAGTAGCCCTGATTCGAGTAAGCCTGCTGCTGCGGCGGTTGAGGTTGATACGGCTGTTGCGCGTAGCCCTGCTGCGGCTGTTGTTGCGGATACGCCTGCTGCGCGTAGTACGGCTGTTGCTGCTGCGGATAACCTTGCTGCTGCCCATAAGGCTGCTGCGAATAGGCGGGCGCATTGCGGCTATTTTTCGACGCACTCTGCTTCTTGCCGGTCGAACGCTTCGGACTCGCGCCCTGCGCGCCATACGGTTGCGTTTGCATCGAACCGGCATTGGCCTGCGCTTCGCGCGCGGCCGGCGACATCGGCCAGGGCGTGGCCGCATAGCCATCCGGCGTACCGTATTGCGGCTGCTGCGGATAAGGCGCTTGCTGTTGATAAGCCGGGTTGTACTGCTGCGGGGCCTGCTGCATCTGCGCCTGCTGCTGCATCGGCGGCTGTCCTTGCCCCGGATAAGGCTGCAACGGCGCGCCCGACTGGCTCGACCCGTAAGTCTCCTGTCCATACCCGCCGGTATTGAGCGCGGGACGCGGCGCGTTATACGGCAAGGCGGCAGGCGCACCGTTCGGCGCATAGGGCTGCGCGGGCGCCGTATAAGGCGCGACGTAAGGCGCGGGTTGCGTAGGCGGCGGATAGTTCGGCACGGTTTGTGTCGGCAAGGAAGACTGCGAATACGGAAGCGCTGAGCGCGCGGCCTTGTAGCCACCGGCGAGCGCGGCGTTGTCGGCGTCGGTTGGCGTGACCGTGGCGGTCTTGCCTTCGAAGGGATTGGTGCCCGGCAGCGGCGTCGCGCCGATCCGGCGCATCGCCGCTTCCCAGCCGCGCGGCACGTTGCTCGCCGGACTGCGCGGCGCATTGGCCATCAGCGGCGTGTTGGCGGCGACCAGCGAGCGTTGCAGATAAGTCGAGGCGAGCGACAGCTTGCCTTCCGCGCGATACATGCGGCCGACGGTGGCGAGCAAGCCGGGGTCTCCCGGCGCCGCGTTCAAGGCCTGTTTCGCGAGTGTTTCGGCGTAACTGAACTGCTTCGCACCGGTCGCGGCGGAGATGGTCGCTTGCAGCAGGTTCAGGTCGTCGGGCTTGCGTTGCAGCGCGACGCGATAGCTGGCGAGCGCGTTGCGATCGTCGCCGGCAGTGGCATAGAGGCGGCCGAGCGCGGCCTGCAAGTCGGGATTGTCGGGCATGGCCGCGAGCCACGGCGCGATCACGTCGTAAGCGCTCGCGAGGTCGCCTCGCTGGCGCACCGCGTCGCATTGCTTGATGACGATGCCCAGATTCAGATTGCCGAAGTCGGTGCGTTGCTGCGGCGTCAACTGCATCGACGCGAGCCGGCGCATCACCATGCCGAGTTCGGCTTCCTGTTGCGTGGCCGACAGAATGCCCGCGTATTCCAGCAACAAATCGGTGTTGCCTGGCGCCGCGTTCATGGCGGCGCGCACGAGTCCGAGCGCGCGGTTGGGATCGCCGGCCTGCTGGTAAGCGGCGGCGATCACGCCGATCAGTTCGGGGCTGTTTCCCGCGACCGGCTCGGCCGCGTGCAGTGTGGCGAGCGCCTGCTGCGTCTGCCCGCTGCGCGCCATCCGCGTGGCGAGGTCGGCTTGCTGATGCACCCATAAGCGGTGCTGCAACGTGGTCATCGCGTCGGTGCGCTGCGCGACCGGAATGCGGTCGAGTTGCGCGAGGCCCGCCGACCAGTCCTGCGTTTCCGCCGACAGCAACGCGCTCGCATACAGCGCGTCGGTCATGTCGGGATGCGCGGCGAGCAGGCCGTCCATCATGCTGCGTGCGTTGGCGACCGCGCCCTGGCGCACGTAGATGCGCGCGAGGTCGAGCCGCAGCCACGGGTCGTCGGGCGTATTCAGCAGCGCGTCTTCGAACAGACTGCGCGCGCTGCCCAGATCGCCGCGCGCTTCGGCGGCGCGCGCCTGCGCGGCCTGCGCTTCGCCACGCAGACGGTTGATGCCGCCGGCCTTCGACTGCTGTTCGGTGTTGAGTTGATTGGCGAACTGCAATGCCTCGTCGCCGCGGCCTTGCGCGGCGAGCGCGCCGACCAGCCCGCGCACGGCGTCGGGGTTGTCGGCCTGGCGGCGCAGCGCCATCCGGTAGGCCTGTTCGGCGCCGCTCGGGTCGCCGTTCGCGAGCAGCATTTCGCCGAGCAGCACCTGCGCGGTGACGTCGGACGGATTCAGCGCGATCGCGCGTTCGAACAGCGACTTCGCCTTCGCGAATTCGCCGTTGCTGCGCGCGCCGATCGCGTCGCTCGTGTAGGTCCAATAGCTCGCGCTGTCGAGCGCGGTTTTCCAGCGCGCCGGATTGCCGTTGCGCGACGCGCGTTCCAGATAGTTGCGGGCTTCGGCGAAATGCTCCTGCTTCAGCGCGGCGATGCCCATGCCGCCGAGTGCGTCGGTGTCGTTCGGGCTAGTGGCCAGTACGGAGGAAAACTTCGCGCGCGCCGTGGCCACGTCGTTGCGGTCGAGCGCGCTGAAACCATCGGCGACGGTGCGGCCGCGTGCGTCGGTTGCGGCGTTTTCCTGTGAACGTGCGCGCGCCGCGCTGTCCTGCTGGACCATCGAATCGAAACGCGCTTTCACGGCGGCGTCGTCAGTCGCGGTTTGCAGATAGGCCTGATAGAGCGGGGCGTCGGAGGGCCGCGCGTCGAGCCACAACAGCGCCTGACGCCAGCTTTTTTTCGCCGACGCGCCGACCGTGCTGTCGCCCGCCAGTTTCTGCAGACGCGCGATGCCCTCGCGACGCGTCACGTCGCGATAGGTCAGATGCTGCGCATAGGCGAGGGCGTAACGCGGCTCGTCGGGGTTGTCGCGCGCAAGCTGTTCGAGGCCGCGGCGGGCCTGATCCCAACCTTGCGGCGTGGCCGAGAGCGCCTGGTAATACTCGAGTTGCAATTCGGGCGTGGCCGGTTTGCCGTTCAGCGCGCGCTGGTATTCCTGCACCGCGCTCGCGCTTTGACCGCTTTGCGCGAGCCGCCGCGCGTCGTTGACGGTCTGGTCGCGCAGGCTCGATTCGCCGAGGCGCCGGCCGAGCTCGTCCAGATTCGGATAGTTCGGCGCGACCGCCTTCAGGCGCGCCAGATATTGCTGCGCGCCGGCGCCGTCCTTGCGGTCGGCGAGCACCATGCCCATGCCGAAGAGCGCATCGGGCTGCCTGGGATCGATGCGCAGCACCTTCAGCCACGCTTGCTCGGCGAGGTCGCCGCGCTGATGCGATTGCCAGTACTTGCCCTGATCGATCAACACGTTCAAAGGATCTTTCGACGCCTGCGCCAACGCATCCGGCGCAGCCGTCGCCACGCAGCAGACGGCCGTGAGGCTGAGCGCGAGGCGCAATGACAACGCGAGGGCGCTCAGTCGCATGCGTTTCTCCAACTCGGCACGAGACGTCCGGCTTCGTCGAAACGATAGCGGCCGTCGATGAAACCCGTGCCGAACAAACCCAGCACACGATCGTAGTAAACCGGTTCGCGGCCCGGCACGTTGGTGTCGAGCGCCGCGAGATGCGTACGCGCGAGGCCGAGGCCACGCTCGTCACCGAACGCCTTGAAGTACGGCGCGAGTGCAGCCCAGTAACTGAGCGGTCCTTCGCCGCTGGCCGCGCCGGTGGTCGATGAAACCTTCTCCGGCGGAAAGCCGGTTTGCGCGACGCGCGTGCGCATGCCGCCGAGCGCCGCGAGCCAGGGTTTGGCGAGCGGATCGGCGGGCGAGGCGAGGCCGGCCCACAGATAGACGCGGATCGCGTCGTAGCTGCCGGTGTCGCCGCTTTTCGGATCGACCACGAACTGGCCGTTTTGCCAGGCCGCCCAGTCGGGCGCGAAGCCTTGCGGCGCAGTCGTTTTGATGAACCTGTAGGCGCTGTCGGCGAGCTTGCCCCACGGGCCGTTCGGCATCTCGTGCGCGAGTGAGCGCAACACTGGCAGCGGCAAATAGCTCGGATTCAGACGCGTCACGCCGCCGCTTTTGAAGCCTTGCGGTCCGGGCAGCAGCATCGGTCCGACGCCCGGCAGCGTGGTCATTTCCTGACGCGCAATCTGCGCGGCCAGTGCTTCGCCCAACTGCGTGTAAGCCGCTTCATGCCACAGGCGGCCGGCTTGCAGCAGATCGTAGGCGATCCACAGGTCGGAGTCCGATGCGGAATTCGGATCGAGCACGCCATACGAGCCGTCCGCTTTTCTGCCCCATTGCCACGACGGCAGCCGCATGTTCTGCGCGTCGAACTGATTGCCCGAGAGATTGGTGCGAATCCAGCCGAGCAGCCGGTCGAACGTCGCGCGGTCGTTCGCGACCAGCGCGAAGAAGAGCGCGTACGACTGGCCTTCGGAAGTGGTTTGCTGCGCCGGCGTGGAATAGTCGATCACGCGGCCGTCGGCCTGCACGAAGCGTTCGACGAACGTGCGATAGCCGCTCCAATCGCCACAGGCGCCGGGGGCGGCGGTGGTCTGCGCCACTTTGACGAGGCTGGCGAAACTCGCGGACGCGGCCAGCCCGAGCGTCAGCGCCACGCCGATTTTCTTGTTGATTCGAACCCGCATATCAGTCCTATTAGTCCCTCAGGCGGCGCGCGGCGATCGAGCGCAGCGTCCGGTAGAACAGGCCCGCGATGATCAGCGCGGCGAGCACACCGCCCAGCATCAACAGCAGCGGATGCGACGACAGCGCCCAGCGCAGATACTCCTGCGGCGACAGGTGGCCGACGTAATACGCTTCGCCGTTCGAGGTGATGGTGACGGTGCGGCCGTGGATCACGGCCATCGCGCCTTGAATCTGCGGCAGCACGTCGGAGTCGAGCAGCGCCGCGGACAGGTCGGCGTCCGACTGGCCGGCCGCGCTCACCAGCGCCACCGCGCTACGGTTCTTCTGCAGCGGCGATTCGAACCCGGTCAGCAACGCGTCGCCGTTCGAACTCACCAGAGTCAGATCGGCGCGCGCCGGCGTGCGCTCCACGCCGCGTTCGCCGTGCCACCAGTCCTCGAGCTTGAAGACGATGTCGGTGAGCTGAAAGGTGCGCGAGTCGCCGTCGCTGGAAAACGGCATCGACTTGGCCCAGCGCTGCAACAACGGTTGCTTGCCCGGTGCGCCGAAAATCAGCAGGTCCTTGTTGGCGAACTTGTCGGCGTCGTCGGCGGTGCCGACTGTGACGCCCGTCACCGGATAGCCGGTCGAGGCGCCCATGCGGCCCATGGTCAGCAGAAACAGGCTGTAGTCGCTCGAATCGGCGTCGTTCGGCAAGATCACGGCGGTCTCGGAAAGGTCCGCCATGCGCGTGAACGGGAAGCCGCTATTGGCGAACGCGGCCAGATCCGGCAGCGCCATGTAGTGGGGGAATGAAGAGAGGTCGATGGTCGAGTTCGGATCGATCGCGCCGACCACATTGTCGAGCAGACGGCCATGACATTCGCCGGTATTCGGAATGTCGTAGTAGAAGTGCAGGCGCACCTGGGCGCGCGGCGTCAGCAGCAGCGGCGGAATGTGCAGCGTGCGACGCGCTTCGGCGGTCTTGTCCGGCAGCACGGTGGCGAAGTAATGGCTCAGCTCGAACACGGAAGCGGATTCGGCGGGAATCGGCAGCGCCTGCACGAAGCCGTTGTTCACGCTCACGTTCAGCGACGAGCGGTCGCGCAGCGGACGCACCGTGTAGCGGTAGCGCAGATCGATCGGCGCGCCCTTGGTGTGCCACATGAACAGATCGGGCGGCACGCGCAGATTCACGCGCACGGCGTCGGCGTCGTAACCGGACACCGTCAGATCGCGCGGATCGGTGAGTTCGCCGAAGCGCACCGGACGATTGGTGGGCAGCCAGTTCGGCGCGTCGTACGGCGCGCGCGGCGCGAGCTCATTCAGTTGAGTGATGGTCGCGCTCGGGCCGGTCAAGGTGTTCTGGCCGATGCCGAGCGATTTCGCGGCGGTTTTCAGTTCGGCCTCGGTGCGGCCGAGCACGAGCAGCAGTTTGCCGCGCGCCGGCGCTTCGCGATCGACCACCGCGATGGTCGGGCCGGAGATGGCCGGAATATTGATGCCGGCCGGACGCTGATCCGAAGTCGCGAATACGACGGCGTTGCCCGACAGCGGCGCGTTATCCAGTTGCGCCGGAAACACCGCACCGCGATAACCGGCGAGCGCGCCGAACCACGACGCCACGATGCCGCCCGCTTCGAGTGTGGCATTGCCCGGCTTTTGCGGGAATACAAATGGCAACTCCAGCCGACGCACGTCGCGTCGATCGAAGAACGGCGCCGGCAACGCGGCCAGATCCGGCTTGCTGGTGAGCGACGCGTAAGTCAGATCGAGCGAGCTCGCATTGCTGACCGTGGCCCACAGCGACGAGTTGGCCGGGTCTTCGCAACTCGTCGTGTAATGGCCAATCAGTTGCACATTCAGATGGTTGAACTCGGTGATGAAGCGCGGATCGATCGAGACGTCGCGCGCCACCAGCATGCCGGCCTGTTCGTGCGGCACGGGGAGAGTGGCGGCGACTTCGCCGTTCACCAGCACCTTGAGCTGCGAGATATTCGCGAGCAGCGCGGGCGAGTAGCTATATACCAGATGCAGAACCGCGCCCGTCACCACTTCGTCGCCGCGCACGGAAAACGCCACGCCGTTCTGGCCGTCGGTGCCGCGCAATTGCAGCGGGTCGAGCGCGCCGAGATCGGCGAAGGTCAGCGTCTGACGCCGGCCGCCCGGCACCAGCGTGCCTGGCTCGGCGGTGGTCGGCGTCCTGACGCCCAACGCTTTGACCGACGACGCAGCGAGCGCCGGCGTCGGTGTCGCCAGTTGCGGCTGCGCCAGCGCATTCGGATCGTAGGGTACGGCCGGACCCGCCGCGTTCGCAGTGCCGGCGCCGGTCGCAGTCGGCACATTCGGCGCAACCGGCTTGCTCTGAACGGAGCCCGCGGCACTCTGACTGGCGCCCGTCGGGTTTGCACCGCCGGCAGCCGCCGCCACGGCTTCAGCCGCCGAGGCGAGCGGCGCTGCCAGCGCCGTCTGCAATGCCAGCCAGCACGCGAGGCCGCGCATCAGCCGATGCGAGCCGGGGCGTGCCACGCGATGCATGCTCAATCCGGACCCACTGCGCTCGTGATTCGAGCGTTCGATGTTGCCCTTCGCCATCCAGTTGCGCATAGATCAGTCTTTCGTTTTTAGCTTCTTGACGTCCATTGGACGGCTTTTCATCGAGCTGCGAAGGTCGGCATAAAGATGCTCGAACAGACCCGCGATACCGCGCGCGCCCACCGTCAGCACATGCGACAGGCCGCGCAGGGGCGTGTCCTGCTGCCGTCCTTCCGCCCAGCCGGTCCAAGCGTCGGCGCGTGCAAAGGTGGTCTTGACGAACTCGTACTCCTGCTCGCGCGTCATGGTGGAGAAGCGCAGGCCCACGCGTCCTGGGGCGGTGAAGCCGACGGTCGCGGGGAACGCGTATTCCTCGTCGCCGCGAAAGAGCGAGACGGTCACGCGCTCGTGCATCGGCACCTGGATCGCGGCGGGCAGCGCCACGCCGACGCCGCCTTCCGAGTAGTCGATGGTTTCGCAGGCGAGCGTGCGGCCGGTCGAAAACTTCAGCATGACGGGCATCTGCATCGCCACGCGGTGCACTGCGCGAATCTGCTTGCGCTCGCTCGCGGCGGCCACGCTCGCGCCGAGAATCAGCATGTTGTACGTGGTCCAGCCGAGGTTGAGGATAGTGGTCTGCACCACGCTGCGCACATGCCAGTTGAAGTAGATATGCACGATGCCCACGCAGAAGCCGATCAGGTTCAGCAACAGCAGGAACAGGTAGGGCCGCGAGATCGCCCAGTCGAAATAGTTCTTCTCGATCTGGCCGCCCTTGGCCGTCACGTTGAACTTGCCGAGCTTCGGGTTGATCAGCGCGAGTAGAGTCGGTGCGGTGATGTACGAGGCCAGCACCGACTCATAGACTTCGGCCCAGAACGAATGGCGGAACGAGCGCTGCATGCGCGAGTTGGTGATGCTCGCGTGCATCATGTGCGGCAGCGCGTAAATCGCGATTGTGCCGGCGGCGGCTTCGATCACGTGCGCGCCGAAGAACAGATACGACAGCGGCGCGGTGAGAAACACCAGACGCGGGATGCCGTAGAAGAAGTGCATCATCGCGTTCAGATAGCACAGGCGCTGGCCGATTTTGAGGCCCTTGCCGGTGAGCGGATTGTCGATGCGGAAAATCTGCGTCATGCCGCGCGCCCAGCGAATCCGCTGGCCGATGTGGCCGGACAGAGATTCCGTGGCCAGCCCCGCGGCTTGCGGAATCGCCAGATACGCGGTGGTGTAGCCGAGACGGTGCAGCTTCAAGGCGGTGTGCGCGTCTTCAGTCACGGTCTCGACCGCGATGCCGCCGATCTCCTCGACCATGGTCCGGCGCAGCAGCGCGCACGAGCCGCAGAAGAAGGTGGCGTTCCACAGATCGTTGCCGTCCTGCACGAGGCCGTAGAACAGCTCGCCTTCGTTCGGCACTTTGCGGAAGGTGCCGAGATTGCGTTCGAACGGGTCGGCGGAGAAGAAGTGGTGCGGCGTTTGCAGCATGGACAGCAGCTTGTCGCGCAGGAACCAGCCGAGGCCGATTTGCAGGAACGAGCGGGTCGGAATGTGATCGCAGTCGAAGATCGCGAGGTATTCGCCGCTGGTGATCTTCAGCGCTTCGTTGATGTTGCCGGCTTTCGCGTGGCGGTTGTGCGTGCGGATCGTCCAGTTGACGCCGACCTCTTCGCAGAACGCCTTGAACTCGGGGCGGCGGCCGTCGTCGAGCACGTGGATCGAAATCTTCTCAGCTGGATAGTCGAGCGCGAGCGCCGCGTAGATGGTCGGCTTCACTACCGAGAGCGGCTCGTTGTAGGTCGGAATGAACACGTCGACGGTCGGCCATTGGTCGCGCGAGACGGGCAGCGGCATCGGCGTGCGCTTGAGCGGCCACGCGGTCTGGAAGTAGCCGAGCAGCAGCACGATGGTCGAATACACTTCGGCGGAGACCAGCAGCAGGCCCCAGCCGGCGTCGAGCGGATGCTCCCAGTAGGTGGTCGCGGTCAGGCGCCAGAACATATAGCGGCCCGACGTCACCACCGAGAGCATGATCATCACCATCGTCGCGTAACGGCCTTGCAGGCGCCGGAACATCAGCGCGGTCACGAAGCAGCAGGTCGCGAACGTCAACTGCTCGTAAAAGGCGAGCGGCACGGTGAACACGAAGTACAGCATCACCAGCGCGAACAGCGTGACGAGTCCGGTGACGATGCGGCTGTTCCAGAAGCGCGCGTCGACGAAGCGATCGAGCCGCGACGACTCGGCGGGCTCGAGGCCCGGCGCTGGAGACGTGCTCATGCGACGTTCCTCGGCGAGACGGCGATCGCGTCGAGCGCCGCCAGCAGCCATGCGCCGCACGACTTGAAATCGGCGGCCGCCTGGCTGAGTGGATCGTAGTGAATCAGCGTGGTGTCGCACGCGAGCGCTTCGCTCACGCCTTCGTCCAGATGGATCACGCCGGGGAACAGTTTGGTGCCGAGCATCTGACGCAGCACCTTGAGCACGTCTTTGGTCAACTGGCGCGACTGGTCGATCTGGTTGACCACATAGCCTTCGCCGCCGAATTCAGCGCGCGGCGCCGCGTAGGCTGCGATCAGCCGCTCCATCTGCGGAATCGCGGCGTACGACGCGGCGTCGGCGAGCACCACGTTCAGCGTGAAGGTGGCCGCCGTCAGGGCCGTGCGGACATACGTGGACGAGCCCGGCGGCGTGTCGATGATCACGATGTCGGAGGCGTCGAGGCGCAGGTTCTGCAGCGACTGTGCGAGCCAGCGCGGATCCTGGTCGATGTGCGCTTCGAAGCGGCGGCGGTCGTCTTCGAGCAGCGCGCCGTAGGGCAGCACGGTCACGCCGTCGACGCCGTCGAACATCACGGATTGCCACGGGTCGCCCGTCAGCGTGGCGCGCGACAGACCGTCGATGCTGTCGAGCGGCACGCCGAAGTGCAGACGCAGGGCGTTCTGCGGGTCGAGGTCGAGCGCAATGACACGCCGGCCGCCGGAGGCCAGCACCGAAGCCAGATTGGCGGCAAGAGTGGTCTTGCCGACCCCGCCCTTGGCGGACACCACCGCGATGACTTTCATGAGCGACGAGGGCCGTTGATCAGCCACGAGTTGGAGGTGGCGGGCGCGGCGGCGCGCGTGGCGCCGGCCGGTGCTGCGGCTTGAGCGGGAGTGCCGCGCAAACGGTCGAAGACCGACTGCAAAGGCGCGGATGCGTCGCTGGCCTTGGCCGGTTGCGGCGGTGCGGACGCGAATGCGGGTTCCGGCGCGAAGAGCTTGCCGAGGGTCGAAGCGGATTGCGTCGGAGCGGCGGGAGCGGTGGGTGCAAGAGGCGCGCTCGTGCTCGCATAAGCACGCGTGGGCGCCGGGGTCTGTGCCCAGTTCGGCGCGGCGGCCGCGACCGCTTGCATCACCGGCGGTCGCAACGGAATCGCCGGCGGCACGGAAACCGGTTGCGCGGCGTGAGGCACGGGAGCAAGCGGCGCTGTCCGTGCCGCACTCGCAGCCGAAGCGAACGGGGCCGCAGCCGGCGTGCTTTGAACCGGAGTGTGAGGCGCGGTTGGCGCGGCTTGCGCACCCACCGGCGCGACGGCTTCTACTCGAACCGCGCCAACTGCTGCTGGCGGCGTCGCGTCGCTTTTCGTTTCGAGTTCGCCGAAGCGCGACGCGCCCTTCGGCCCATTCACCGGCGCGGCCACAGCGACCGGCGGAATATCCCGCCGATGCGAACGCGTGAACAGCGGCGCCTTCGCGCGCGTGACAGAGGCGGCGTCTTTTGGCGTGGTGTCCTGGCGATCGACGGCCACCGGCGCTTCGACCGCCTGCGCCTGAGGCTTGGGCTCGCGATGCTGCCCGATGGCGGGAATCGTCGGCTGGGTCAGATCGAGCGTCACTAATAGCGGCCAACGGGTGCGCGCCGAACGCGCTTCGTTCTCGCGGCCGATTTCCTGGTACGCATTGGCGTCGCCGCCAAAATGATCGAAAAGTTTCTCGATGTCGCTCGATGAGCTCATAGTGCCGCCGTCTTATTCATGCCTACCCTTGCCCCGCTCCTGACTTGCGTTCGCGGCCCTGAAACGCCGGTCCTGCCTGTTCTGCCACTTCACGCGCACCGGTCTGGCGCGTTCCTCTACGGCTTATTGCGACTGTGTCCATTCACACACGCGGCCCAGCTGGCCAGGCCACGTGTTCATCAAGCGGCGTTCAAACCGGATGACGGCCCAGACGAAATTCGATCGCGGTGTCCTCGCTGTACCCGCTCGTTTGCGCGACCGACAAACCTTGCGCGCCCAGCGCGCTCAACCAGGTCTGATACACGCCTTCGAGAAACGCCGGTGTCCATGCAAGCGCCGCGCCGCCGAATGCCTGCAATGGCGCGCAGTAGTGGACGATGCGCAGCGACTCGGGTTCGTCCGCCAACTCGACGTAGCCCCAATCCATTTCATGCCAGTACAGATTCAAGGTCCGTGCGAGTTCGGCGGTGGAGTCGCAGGCGGGCAACGGATGCGCCGCGGCAAACCGGCTGCCGACGCGATGCATCAGCTGACGCAGTTCGTCGCGACCGATCTGCGCTTCGAACTCGGTGGCCAAGGCGGTGAGCATGCCGCGCCACTGCGGCGAGATTTGGCGTTCCAGCAGGTAATCGAGAATGGGGACCATGTTTTCCGGGAAATGGCCGTTGCTTTGACTGCCTAAAAAAATTAGATGCCACGACCGGGTGAAAAGAAGAAGTCTTGCGGGAAATTGCGTATTGCACGCGGCCTAGGTTAATTTTACCGGGCTGTCTAGTCTGTCCACCACACTTCGAAGCAGTCTACTTAAGACATTAACTTTTGGCCACTTTCCATTCGTCTGTTTATACGCGCAATCGATTGCGATGGATGCATTCTGGATTAAGTAATTTTTGCTGCATGAATCGCCCGTGCGTTGAGCCATCACGGATAGCCGGTAAGAATGTGTCCGTCATGGCTGTATTAACGGCTCAACTCGCCAAGTGATTTAGCATTTTTGGTTTCGTGATAAATGCAACGTTTCGCGATTGCGAAGCCGTTGTGATCGTCCTCCTGCGGAAATTCTTTCTGAATCTTTCGGAGCCCTTGCACGCCCACTTTTTGTCCGAGCCGCTAAGCTTGCGGACTTGTATCAAGGTGCCCACGCAAAACGAACGGGCGTACGTGGCGAATGCCGACGATGCCGTTTGATTCACATTCACTGCAATGCTCAATCCACTCAGTATTCTTCTGGTCACCGTGTTGTCGAGCGCCATGGCGATGGCCGTGCTCGGTTCGTTGTGGCGCGCGGCGATCCCAGGCGTCGGTTACTGGATCTCGGCCAACGCGATCGCGATCGTCGCGTTGCTGGCTTTCGCGTTGCAAGGCCATGGGTCGCGCTGGCTGACCTTCGTGGCGTCCAACGTGTTGCTGGCTGCTTCGCTGCTGCTCGTAGTCGAAGGCTGTTGTCGCTTTCTAGGGCGCCGCGCGCGACCGTGGCCGGCGTACGTCGGCCTTGTCGCCGTGCTGTTCGGCATCTCGTACTGGACCTTCGCCGCGCCGGACTTCAACGCGCGCGTCGCGCTGGTGTCGGCGTTTCACGCGGCGCTATATGCCGCGCTCGCCGCGCTCATGCTGCGCGGCCGTCCCGCGAACCGGCCGCGCTATAGCTACTATTTCCTCGCGGTGGCGGCAATGCTGCTGTGCGCCGGGCATGCGTCGCGCGGGCTCATGTACGGCTTCGGTCTCATGACGCAAAGCAGCCTGATGCAAGTGTCGCCGTCGAACATCGTTTTTCTCGCGCTGGGCATTCTTGCGCCGCCCTGTCTTTCGATCGGCGTGGTGATGCTGGCGCACGACCGCCTCGCCGAGCGGCTCGAACGGCTGGCCAACGTCGACGACCTGACCGGCGCGCTGTCGCGCCGCGCGTTTCTCGCGATCGGCGACGCGCTGCTGAGCGCGTCGCTGCGTAGCCGCTCGCCGGTGGCGTTGGCGATCATCGACATCGACTCGTTCAAGGCCGTCAACGATAACTATGGCCACGCCGCGGGCGACCAGGTGCTGAAACACTTCGCGACCTTCGTCGCCGGCAACCTGCGAGTCGGCGATGTGTTCGGCCGGCTGGGCGGCGAGGAATTCGGCGTGCTGTGCCCGGCCACCACCGCCGCCGAGGCAGTGAACCTGCTCGACCGTCTGCGCAGCCGGCTGGCCGGGGCCGCGCCGGACGAGTTGCCGCGTGGGCTACGGTACACCTTCAGCGTCGGCGTGGATCAGTTTCGGCGCGATGAATCGCTCGCCCAGTTGATGGCGCGCGCGGACGGCGCGCTGTATGCCGCCAAGGCATCCGGCCGCAATCGCGTGATGGCGGCGTAGAGCGAGCGGAAAGCGGAAAGCAGAGGGCGCGAAAGGAGAAATCTTTTCTATTTGTAGGGAAGGCATAAATATTTGTCAGACATTTGCCGATATCCATTGGCAGAGTGACCGGAACCAGGCTGATATCTATCAATATGCTTTCCACCGCAACGCAGCACCAGTCCGACGCCGGATTGCGCGATCGCTTCCACGGGCGCTCGCTCGAGCACCAGCGTCCGCTGTCCACCGTGACCATGGCATTCACCGTGGTCGCGTTCCTGTGTTTCGTCGGGGCGCGCAGTCTGGTCGACGGCCCGGCTGCGCCGCTCGCCTACCGGCTCACGTGTGCGCTGTTGCTCGCCTTGCTGGTGCTGGCGATTCCGCGCGCCAAGTCGACGTGGAGCTTCGGCCTGATCGGCGTTGCCTACTCGCAGGTGCTGGTGGCGGGCATGGCGATGAACGTCGTCGGCGTGGCGCAGCCGTTGCTGTGGACGCTGCCCGCCATGGTCGTGATACCGATCTGCGCCGCGCCGCTATGGCTCACGCCGACGCACTTCGTCACTGGCAGCGTGCTCTTCTATGCCACGGCGTTCGCGCTGCTGTTCGGCGCGCCGCTGACGCATGACGTCGCGACGGTGGTGTGGATGTGGATCGTGGCGATCGGCGTGCCGACTTCCGCGGTGTTTCACTTCGGCTTCTACCGGTTTCGCCGCAGCCACTTTCTGCTGGAAAGCCAGCTCGCGCAACTCGCCGCAACTGACCCGCTGACCGGCCTGCAAAACCGCCGCGCGTTTGTCAAGCAGGCCGAGCACCGCCTCGACAGTGTCACGCCGGATACGCGGGTCAGCGCGATCTTTCTCGACATCGACAACTTCAAATCCCTGAACGACCGCTTCGGCCATGCGGTCGGCGACCAGGCGCTGTACCAGGTCGCCCAGGTGCTGATGGAAGAGGTCTCCGCGGACGACAGCGTGAGCCGGATCGGCGGCGAGGAATTCGCGCTGCTGCTGGGCGACGGTCTCACGGGCGCGCTTCATGTGGCTGAACGGCTGCGCCAGGCGATCGCCGCGATCGAGCGGCCGGACGGCCGCCTGACCGCGAGCTTCGGCGTGGCCGAGCACCGCAGCGGCGAAAGCATCATGGTGCTGCTCGATCGCGCCGACGAAGCCTTGCTGCGCGCCAAGCATTCCGGCAGAAACCGGGTGTGCGCCGAGCGCGCGCTGCCGCGCGAGGCGCTGCAACTGCTGGCCGACGACGGATCCGACGTGGGCGGGGCGCCCGTGCGGCGGCACCGTTGGGAGGAGTTCTACCTCACGTCGCATTTTCAGCCGCTCTACAGTTTGTCGCATCAGAAGCAGGTGGGCTTCGAGGCTTTGCTGCGCGGCGAGCAGGAGGACGGCACGCTGGTGCTGCCCGCGGTGCTGTTCGCACCCCGGCCTTCGAGCGACGAAGGCGCGCTCGACCGCGCGAGTCACGTCGTGCATCTGGCCGGCGCGCGCCGGTCGCTGCCGGACGACGCATGGCTCTTCCTCAACATTCTGCCGGCCACGTTCATCGCGGAAGGCTACGCCGATCAGCTGGCGAAAATCGTGCGGGCGGTGGGACTCGAACCTGAGCGCGTGGTTCTGGAGATTCTCGAATCGCACGGCGGCAGCGTCGACGACATGTCGCGGGCGGCGGCGCTGTACCGCCAGCACGGTTTCCTGATCGCCGTCGACGATTTCGGCGCCGGCCAGTCGAATCTCGACCGGCTGCTCAGGATTCGCCCGGACCTCGTCAAGCTCGACGGCGAACTGATTCGCGCGACGGGTCACGGCACCGAGCAGCCGATTCTGCCGAAACTGGTTTCGTTGCTGCATCTGGCGGGGATGCTGGTGGTCGTCGAAGGCGTGGAGACCACGGAAGAACTGATTCTCGCCGTGGAATCGAATGTGGATTTCGCGCAGGGTTATCTGCTGGGGCGGCCGGCCAAAGAGATAGCGCCACCGGAGTCGGTGCACCGGCGCATTGATGAGGCTTTCGATGTGATCGCGCAAGGGCGGGCGCATCAGCATGCGTTGTTCGAAACCGAAGTGGAGCCCTACCGGGTTGCCTTGCGGCTCGCTGCCGATGCCTTGCTGGCCGGTGTGGCCATGGACGATGCGTTCGCTCAACTGGCCAGGTTCGAGCGCTGCGTCAGCTGTTTCATTCTCGACGACGCGGGCAGGCAGATCGGGCATGAGGTGCAGGGGCCGGCATGGAGCGCGGACGGGGCCTCGCTGCAACCCGTGGCGAATCCGCGCGATGCGCGCTGGGATCATCGGCCGTATTTTCGTAACGCGGTATTGCTGCCGGGCGCGGCGGTGTCGAGCAATCCTTATCTTTCGCTGGCGAGCGGCAGGCCGTGCATCGCCGTGACGCTGGCGCTGCAGTTCGCCACCGAGCGATCCGTGATCGGGGTGGAACTGGACTGGTCGGCGCCGGGCTTGCCTTGGCCCGCGGGGGAATAGGGCGTTTCCTTTTTCCTTTGGCGCGGCCCTGCATGTTCGCGCTGAACGGGTCGGGTCAGTACCCGCCCTTGGGCGATGCCGCCATCGTCGCAGACTTTTTATACGACGCCGCCAGATCGGCCGCCGCGCGGCTCAGCAAACCCGTGTCCGTGCCGACCGCCACAAAAGTCGCGCCCGCTTCGAGGTAGTCGGCGGCAATCGCGGGATCAGGCGCGAGCACGCCGGCCGCTTTGCCCGCGCGCAGCACGCTCTGGATGCCGTCGCGAATCGCTTCGCGCACGCTGTCATGACCGGGTTTGCCGAGCTGCCCCATCGACGCGCTGAGGTCCGAAGGCCCGAAAAACACACCGTCGACGCCGTCCACCGTCGCGATCGCCGGTAGATTCGCCATGCCCTGCACGGTTTCCACCTGCACCAGCACGCACAACTCGTCCGCGGCCGTGTTCAGGTAATCCGGTATCCGGTTCCAACGCGATGCGCGCGCCAGCGCACTGCCCACGCCGCGAATGCCTTGCGGCGGATAACGCGTGGCCGCGACCGCGTCGGCGGCCTGCCCGGCGGTGTCGATCATCGGCAGCAACAGGGTCTGCGCGCCGATGTCGAGCAATTGCTTGATCAGCGCGCTGTCGCTGCGCACGGGACGCACGACCGGATGCGACGCATATCCGGCCACCGCCTGCAATTGCGCGAGCGTGCTGCGCACATCGTTGGGCGCATGCTCGTTGTCGATCAGCAGCCAGTCGAAGCCGGCGGTGGCCAGCAACTCGGTCACGTAGGCGTCGGCGAGCGCGGCCCACAGGCCGAATTGCGGTTTGCCTTCGGCAAGCGCGCGCTTGAATGTGTTCTGTGGGAGAGACATGTCGTGTCGGCTCAAATGAGTTCAGATGAAATTCAGACCGATGCCGCCTAGCGGACCGTAGTCGACGTGGAAGGTGTCGCCTGCGCGCGCAGTGATCGGACTGGTGAACGAGCCGCTCAGAATCACGTCGTTCGCGTTGAGCGTTTCATCGTACGGCGCGATTTTGTTGGCCAGCCAGGCGACACCGGTGGCGGGATGATTCAGCACGGCGGCCGCGAGACCGCTTTCTTCGACGGTGCCGTTCTTGTAGAGCAACGCGCCGACCCAGCGCAGATCGACGTCCAGCGGACGCACGGGCCGGCCGCCCAGCACGATGCCCGCGTTCGCCGCGAAGTCGGAGATCGTGTCGTAGACCTTGCGCGGGGCTTTGGTTTCACGGTCGAACTGTTCGATGCGCGCGTCGATGATTTCCACGGCCGGCGTCACGTAAGCGGTCGCGTCCAGCACATCGAATAGCGTGACCCCCGGACCCTTCAACGGCTTGCTCAACACGAACGCCAGTTCCACTTCCACGCGCGGCGCAATGAAGCGGTCGGCGCGAATGTCCTGACCGTTTTCGATGAACATGCTGTCGAGCAGCGGCGCGTAGTCGGGTTCGTCGATCTGCGACGAGCGCTGCATCGCGCGCGAGGTGAGGCCGATTTTGCGGCCCTTGATCACGTGGCCTTCGGCGAGCTTGAGCTTGACCCACTCGCGTTGAATCGCATAGCCGTCCTGCACGGTCATCTGCGGATAAGCGGCCGAGAAGTGGCGCAGTTGCGTGCGCGTTTTCTCGGCGTGGTCGAGTTGTGCCGCGAGCTCGCGGATCGTCTGTTCGTCTAGCATGATGGATTCTCTCAGTGCCGCTATTCAGCTTTCAGGCATGCGTGCAGGTTGTTATGTTTCCACGTACCGGCTTCGCTGAATTCATTGATTTCCAGCGACAACGCGAGGCCGTGTCGTTCGAATTCCGCGGCGAAGTGCTGCTTGATCAACGCGAATAGCGCGTCGCCGGTGGCCTTTTTTGCCGCTTCGGAGCGGCCCGCGCCGATCTTCAGGTTCGCGTGCAGGAATGCGGCGTTGGCGCGGCCGTCCGCGATGCAGTACTGCTCGCAGCGCAACGCGCGCACGCGGATGCCGCCCAACGGATAGATGCGCTGTTCGTTCTCGCGTTGCGCGTCGAGGCACTGCGCGAGTGCCCGGCAAAGTTGGCCGATGCTTTCTTCAGCGGCGAGATTGGCGCTGTATTCGAGAGTCAGATGCGGCACGGTGAACTCCTTGACGGGTATTCAGGCGGGTAGCGGCGTAACCGGGAAGATCGCGTTGATCTGACCGGTGCCCGAGCTGCCGAAATACGGTGTGACGACTTCCACCTTGCCGTCGTAACGGTCCCAGCCGAGCGCGCCGAGCAGCATCGCGGTGTCGTGCATGCCGCCTTCGCCCCAGCATTTTTCGTTATAGAGCGGCAGCATTTCGCAGAAGGTTTTCCAATCGCCGGCTTCCCACAACTCGACCACCCTGCGGTCCATCTGTTCGAGAAACGGACTCCACACCTTGTGCATGAACTGCTCGGCCGTGCCGTTGTCGGCGAAGTGGTGGCTGAGCGAGCCGCTCGCCAGAATCGCCACGGTGCCGTCATAACGCTCTTCGATGGCCTTGCGCACCGCGAGGCCGAAGCGGGCACTGGTGTCGAGGTCGTGCCACATGCACCAGCCCGCTACCGAGACGGTCCTGAAATGCTGATCGCTATTCATATAACGCATCGGCACCAGCGTGCCGTATTCGAGTTCGAGCGTGGTCTCGCTGTGCGCGCGGCTTTTCACGCCCATTTCGTTGGCGACTTCCGCGATCAGATTGCCGAGTTCGACATTGCCCGGATACGCGTACGGCATGTTCTTGATGAAGTGCGGCAGTTCGTTGCTCGTGTAGACGCCTTCGAACTTCGGCGCGCAATTGATGTGGTATTCGCTGTTCACGAGCCAATGCACGTCGAACACGACGATCGTATCGACGCCGAGTTTGCGGCAGCGCCGGCCGATTTCATGATGGCCGTCGATCGCCGGCTGACGGCAGCCTTTATGCGGACCGTCGAGTTCGGACAGATATAACGACGGGACGTGCGTCACTTTTGCTGCCAGCGCGAGTTTGCCCATCGCGGTCTCCTGTTCGGTTTGGCTGCTCCGCGCGGGGCACCAGGCCTTGGCGCACGAAGCGTATTAATGGCTCAAGCGCCCCAGCGCGGAATGTGATGCGAGCCCAGCGAGACGCAAACATTTTTCGGTTCGAGAAACACTTCATAGCTCCACGTGCCGCCTTCGCGGCCCACGCCCGATGCCTTGGTGCCGCCGAATGGCTGGCGCAGATCGCGCACGTTGTGGCTGTTGACGAAGCACATGCCGGCTTCGACGGCGGCGGCGACGCGCAATGCGCGACCCGTGTTCTCGGTCCAGATATAACTCGACAGGCCGTAGGAGATGTCGTTGGCGAGTTTGATCGCGTCGGCTTCGTCGTCGAACGGAATCAGGCAGGCGACCGGGCCGAAAATCTCTTCCTGCGCGATGCGCATGCGGTTGTCGACATCGACGAACACCGTGGGCTGAACGAAGTTGCCCTTGCGCATGGCCTCAGGCAACTCCGGCATGTCGAGGCCGCCGCACGCGAGCGTCGCGCCTTCTTTCGGGCCGAGTTCGATATAGCTGCGTACCTTCGCCAGATGGCCCTGACTGATCATGGGACCGACAATGGTGCTGTCGGACAGCGGATCGCCCACCGTCAAACGCTTCGCACGCTCGATGAAACGCTCGGCGAAGCGTGCGTAAATAGAGCGCTGCACGAGAATGCGCGAGCCCGCCGTGCAGCGTTCGCCGTTGTTCGAGAAGATCATGAAGACGGCGGCGTCGAGCGCGCGTTCGAAATCGGCGTCGTCGAAAATCACGAATGGCGACTTGCCGCCGAGTTCCATCGAAAACTTCTTCAGCCCCGCGGTTTGCACGATGCGGTTGCCGGTCGCCGTCGAGCCCGTGAACGACACGGCGTGCACGTCCGGATGCGCGACCAGCGGCTCGCCGGTGTCCTTGCCGAAACCGTGCACCACGTTCAGCACGCCGGCCGGGATGCCGGCTTCGAGCGCGAGCTTGCCAAGCATGGAGGCCGTGAGCGGGGAGAGTTCGCTCATCTTCAATACCGCGGTATTGCCGAACGCGAGACAGGGTGCGACTTTCCATGTGGCCGTCATGAACGGCACGTTCCACGGCGAGATCAGCGCACACACGCCGACCGGATGGAACAGCGTGTAGTTCAGATGCGTGTCGGTCGGGTACGTATGGCCATCGACACGCGTGCACATCTCGGCGAAATAGCTGAAGTTGTCGGCGGCGCGCGGCACGAGTTGCTTGCGCGTTTGCGAGATCGTCTGGCCGGTGTCTTTCGTTTCGGTCTCGGAGATCTCCGGCACGTGCTTCGCGATCAGTTCGCCGAGCTTGCGCACCAGCTTCGCGCGTTCCGCGGCGGGCTTGGCGGCCCATGAGGGAAACGCGTCTTTGGCGGCGCGCACGGCGGCGTCGACTTCTTCCGCGCCGCCTCGCGCGACTTCGGCGAGTACCTCTTGCGTGGCCGGATTGACCGTTTCGAAGTAGTCTTTCGCCGCGCTCGCTTTACCGTTGATCAGATGCTCAATTCGCATAGCTGTGTCCTTTTCTGTTTCTCTCGCTGTCGATCAGGCGCGGTTGAAGTCCGCGTCGCATGCAATCGTATTGACGAGACGGCCCAGGCCGTCGATTTCGCAGATCACTTCGTCGCCCGCATTGACGTTGACGATGCCTTCGGGCGTGCCGGTCAGGATCACGTCGCCGGGCGCGAGGGTCATGAAGCTGCTCAGGTACTCGATCAGCGCCGCAATGTCGGTGACGAGATCGCGCGTGTTGCCGTGTTGCTGACGCGTGCCGTTCACGAAGGTGCGCAATTCGAGTTGCGTCACGTCTTCGATGTCGGCGGCGTCGACGAACCAGGGGCCCAGCACCGTGCCGCCGTCGCGATTCTTGACCCGCAGGTTGGGGCGGTAATAGTTTTCCAGGTAGTCGCGGATCGCGTAGTCGTTCGCAATCATGTAACCCGCCACATGCTGCATGGCGTTGTCGCGCTTCACGTTCTTCGCGGTTTGCCCGATCACCACCGCCAGTTCGCACTCGTAGTGCATGAAGGCGACGTCGGCGGGGCGGCGCGTCACGCCGCGATGGCCGACCACCGTGCCCGGTCCCTTGAGGAACACGAGCGGCTCTTCCTGCTTGCTGAACTGCAATTCCTTCGCATGCTCCGCATAGTTCAGGCCGAGCGCGAAGATCGTGCCGACTTCGATCGGCGCGAGCCATACCACTTCATCTTCGCGACGCACGCGGCCATCGGCGAGACGCACGCCGTTGGCGTCGGGATAGGCTTCGTGAATCGCGCCTGCATACGCAACGCGGCCGCGCATCATGGCTGTGCTCCTTGTTGTTCTTCTTCGGCGCCGACGAACCACACCGTGAGCGGCGGCATGGCGCCGATCGACAGCGTGGCCGTGTCGCCGATATGCGCGACAGGCGAACCGTGCGGCACGCCGAGCGTGATGACGTCGCCCGCGCTGAGCGTCATGAAATCGGTGACGTCCGCGAGCATTTGCGCGACGTTGCGTACCGACGACGCGGTGCTCGCCGCGAATGCGTCCCGTGACCCAAGCTGAACCCGGATCGGGAGGTTATCCGGCGTCGCAACATGATGCGAGGCAACCACGGCGGGTCCGACGACGCAGAAGCCGTCGCGCGCGCGGAATCGCACCGATGGCCGGTACACGCTCGCATGCGGCACGCTGAGATCGGCGACCAGCGTGTAGCCGGCGACGTAGTCGAACGCCTGGGCCACGCTGACCCGTGTTGCAGTGCGGCCGATCACGATGCCGAGCGACGCGCCGACTTCCACGCCCAACGCGTCGTCCGGCACGACGACCCGCGCGCGATGCCCGGCGAGCGTATTGCGCGGCTTCAGATAAAGCACCGGCGCTTGCGGCGGCGCTTTATACGGCGCGGCGTGCACCGCGTCGCCCAGCGCCGCGAGCGCGGCGCGGTCGTTCAGCAAGGTTCCATAGACAGCGCCGCGAACCGGCGCGCGGCAGGCCGTGCCACGAGCCAGCAGCGCGGCCGCGGCGCGCGCATCCACGTCGCGCGGCAGCGCCTCGCCTTCGGGATGCAGCAGATGATCGGCAAGTGCAAACATAAATTAGCTGTCTCTCGGCAAAAACACTAACATGTTAGTAGTATTGCGCTTGATATCATCCATGGTCAATAGCCTGTCGGCTGATCGCGGGTTTTCCCTTAAGCTTCGACGGCTGCATTTAAATCATCTTCCAACATGTCCGCTTCCGCCTCGACCCGAGTTTTGCACCGCAACCTGCCCATGCTGTTGCTGCGCGCCAGAGAAAAAATGATGGAGCGGTTTCGTCCGCTGATTACCGCGCATGGATTGACCGAACAGCAGTGGCGCGTGATTCGCGCGCTCAACGAGCACGGCCCGATGGAACCACGCCACATCTCCGATATCTGCACGATTTCGAGCCCGAGCATGGCCGGCGTGCTCGCGCGCATGGAGAGCATGGAACTGGTGACCAAGGAGCGGTTCGCCGAAGACCAGCGGCGCGTGCTGGTGTCGCTCACGGACACGAGCGCGGAATTGGTGCGCGTGATTTCGAAGGATCTCGAAGCGCATTACCGCGCGTTGGAGCGCAAGGTGGGGCCGGAGATCGTCGAGCGCGTGTATCGCGCGGTGGACGATCTGCTGGCGGGGCTGGAGGAAGAGGAGGAGTGATGTGGCAGCTTAGCGGCTCAGCGGCTCAGCGGCGCGAGTCGGGTGTCGCGGTGTTCGCTGCGTTGTCGTGCATGCCTCGGTCCTTGTACGCGCGACGCGGATAGTCGAGCACGGTGGTGGGCGAAATCGTCATGCGTTATGCGACTGCCTTGTGGAGCGGCTGTAGCCGTAGAGCTTGATCACATCGTCGGCGCTGCGCAATAGAGGTGTCATGCGCTGGCGCCTCCTGCTTCACCAGCCCTGAAAGCGCCGCCACTCCACGCTGTTGCCGTCCGGCGCCACCGCGTGATACTCGGGAAACTGCGCGCCGGTAGCGCACGCGTGATTCGGCAGAATGCGCAGTTTCATCCCGATCGGGAAGCGCAGCGTGACATCGTCGTGAGCCTGAGCGCTGTCCGCTGTCGGCGAGAGGATACCGTGCTCCTGATTGGCGCCGCTGACCACGTAGCCGGGCAGCGGCGTGCCGTTCAGCAAGCACGGCTGGCCGTACGCGAAATCGTGCGACTGCTTCGAAGTACCGCGATCCCGGCTCATCGCCATCCAGCCCGCGTCGAGAATCGCCCAGCCCTTGTCCGCCTGATGACCGATCACGGTGGCGAGCACGCTGAGCGCGATGTCGTCGAGCGCGCACACGCCGACGTTGTGCATGACCAGGTCGAACAGCACGTACACGCCGGCGCGTACTTCCGTGACACCCTCCAACTGCGTGGCAGCGAGGGCCGTTGGCGTCGAACCGACGCTGACGGCCGGGCAAGCAATGCCGGCTTCGCGCAGCCGCTGCGCGGCGCGCACGCAGCCGGCGCGTTCCTGCTCAGCGAGCGCGGCGAGTGCTTCGGGCGTATCGAGCTCGTAACTCGAGCCGGCATGGGTCATCACACCACCCACCTTCACACCGTTCTCATGCAGAATCCGGCCGACTTCGAGCAGCGTGTCCTGCTCAGGTGTAATGCCTGAGCGGTGCCCGTCCGTATCCACTTCGATCCACACCTCGAAGGTTTCGCCATGCTGATCGCCGAATGCAGCGATGGCCGAGGCGGCGATCGGATTGTCAACCACGAGCTTCAGATTGCAGCCCTGGCGGCGCAGCGCGAGCGCTCTAGGCAGCTTCGACGGGGCCATGCTGACGGCGTAAAGAATGTCGTCGACACCGGCGGCGAAGAACGCCTCGGCTTCCTTCAATGTGGACACCGTGATGCCGCGCGCGCCGGCAGCGATCTGCGCGCGGACCACGTCGATGCATTTGGTGGTCTTCACGTGCGGCCGAAACGCGACGCCGAGCGTGTTCATCCGCCCTTGCATTCGCGCGATGTTCCTTTGCATCCGTGCGACGTCGATCAACGCGGCGGGGGTTTCAATCTGGTCGAGTTTCATGCTTTCACCGGAAATGGGGTTATGCGTGGTCATGCTGGCTGGTGCCGAAGCGAGCGAGCCACGGGACGAGCGAGTCCAGCGTCGCGCACTGGATCTCGGGCGGCTGCGCGCCGGCAACGAGCGGCAGGCCGACGCGGTTGTGCCAATACGTCCGCATGCCGACGGCGGCGGTGCCGAACATGTCGTAGCTGGAGCCGGCCACGAACGCCGCTTCGTGAGCTTGCACGCCGAGTTTGTCGAGCGCGAGGCGGTAAGGCAGCGGGTCCGGTTTGTACACGCCGGCCTCTTCGGCGGTGACGATCGCATCCCAGCGGACCGGCAAAAGGTGCGCCGCCTGTGTGCCGAGGCGCGTGGAGCAGTTGGTGACGACCGCCAGCTTGCAATGCGATGCGAGCGTTTGCAGTGCGTCGAGGGCGCCGCTCCACGGCGTGAGCATCGGCCAGTCCGCTTCGAGCGCCAGCGCAGCGGATTCGGGCAGGCCCACCTGGGTGGCGGCTTCGCGCACCAGTTGTTCGTACGCAGTGTATGAGCCGCAGCCGTAGGTCAGCCGCAGATACGCGGCGCGCCATGTCCGGCCCGCCTGCTCGGAACCGGCCGCGCGATTCCACGAGGTCCACGAGTCGAGCAGGGCGGTCAGCAGATCGAACAGGACGGCTTTGGGATAGGCGGCAGGCACGGAGGCAAGAGTCATGATCGATTTGACCAGCAGCGGACGGTGAACTGATTATAAAGTTTCACCGGCGGCGCGGCGTTCAGATTGGCTAACTCATAGATTCGGTCAGATTGAATGATCCGTTTTGCGACTGCACCGGAGTTGGTTTTGAACATTCATCGCCGCCAGGGCGGCTGCGGCCTGAACCTGCTTTGCAGATACTGCATGAAATGGCGAGTGCGTGCCGGCAGGCCCGCGCGTTGATGCGTAAGCGCCATGACGTCGGCATCCGGCGCTTTCCAGCCGGGCAGCAGACGGACCAACTTGCCCTTCGCGATATCTTCGGCCACGTCCCATTCGGAGCGCAGGATCACGCCGCGTCCTTCGCATGCCCACTGGCGAATCACGTCACCGTCGTTGCAACTCAAATGAGCGGACACTCTCACGCTGCGGCGCGTGCGGCCCTTGCTGAACTGCCACAGCGAGACATCTTCGTTATTCTCGCGTAGCACGATGCAGGGCAGTTTGCTCAATTCATCCGGAGATTCCGGCGTGCCGATTCGCTTGATCAGCGCGGGCGCCGCGCAGACGAAGCGCGCATTCGGCGCAATCGTGTAGCCGATCAGATTCGACACCGGCAGTTCGCCAATGTGCACGACGATATCGAAGCGATCCATCGTCTCGGTCAGCGGCTTGTCGGAAAGCGTGAGCGCGACGTCGACTTCCGGATTCCGCTGCTGGAAATCGGCAATCGCGGGTGCGAGATGCCGCCGCCCAAACCCCAGCGGCGCGTTGATCTTCAGCGTGCCGACGAGTCCGCCGCGGCGCATCTGCAGATCTTCGAATAGCGCGTCGAACTGCTGGACAAGGTCGGCGCCGCGTTCGCACAGCAGCGTGCCTTCGTCCGTGAACTGCAGGCGGCGTGCCGTGCGGTTCACCAGTTGCGCGCCCAGTTTCCTTTCCAGTTGCTGAAGACGCTGCGTGACCGCCGAGGGCGACAGCCCCAGCTTGCGCGCCGCGGCGACCAGGCTGCCGCTTTCGCGCAGCGTCAACAGGAAGCGGATATCGGCCGAATCGTTCATATGAGCGGCGTTTTGGTTCGGAAGACTGGCAGCTTAAAGTGTTTGGACTGGCGTTTCCAGTTCGGGCTGACACGCGCGCCGGCGAACGCGGTGCCGCTTGCAAGGTAAAGTGATGCTTCTGTCACGCAGGCGGCGGCGCGCGCCGCTAAAGTAGACGCTGCACCGCTTACCTTTCATTGAAGAGAAGTCCACATGCCGTTGTCCTATGGGTCGCCGCATGACCCGTCAAACGATGCCGCGCGGAACAGCGCCTTGAAACAGGCTGTATTTCTGCATACAGGCTGGCGTAGTGCGGGAACGTGGGTCTGGTCGCGACTGCGCGAACTCGACACCGTGACCGCCTTTTATGAACCGCTCAGCAACGTGCTCGCGGACCTGAGCCTTGCCGATGTGTCCGCGTCGCGTCCCACGCTGACGTCGGGACACCCGCCGCTCGACGCGCCGTATTTCGACGAATATCGCCCGTTTTTGCGCGACGGCGCTCGCGGTGTGGACGGTTACCGCCGGGGGTTCAGCCTCGATCGCTTCGCTAGCGTACCGGACGCGGAATTTCCCGCATTGCAGGCCTATTTACGCAATCTTTGCGAGCGCACCACCGAACAAGGCAGCCTGCCGGTCTTCAAGTTTTGCCGTTCGTCCGGCCGATTGCCGTGGCTGAAACAGGCTTTTCCGCAGGCCATGCATGTGGGTGTGCTGCGAAATCCCGCGTCGCAGTTCGCTTCGGGGTGGCTGCTTGGTCGGCAATGGAGCAATCCGTTTTTCGTGGCCGCACCGTTTCGGGTGCTTGGGCTGAATCAGACGGACCCGCTAGTCAGGCAGGCCATCGAGATTTGCGGCGTGAGCTTGCCGCCCGCCGCGCCCACTTCGGATGACGCTTATGCAATGGCCTGCGAGCAGTATGCGCGCACGGCCGAAGGCAATAATGCATATCGGGCGTTCGTTGCGTTGTGGATTCTGTGTGCGTTGCGCATGGCGGGCGGCGTCGATCTGCTGATCGACATGGACCGGCTCGGAACATCGCCTGACTATGCGGCGGGATTGCGCGCGGCGTTCGAAGCGCAGAGCGGGTTATCGCCCGACTTCAGCAGCGCACGCGATCTGGTGGATGAGACGCGGCGCGGTGCGGCGCGCATGAGCGGCATCGACGGAAGGGCGATGCGTGCCGTGCATTCCGCCGCGCTCAAATTCCTCAAGGCACAGGGTGGCGCGGACGCCGGTTTTGTCGAAGTGATCCGCGAAAAGATGGTGCTGGCCAACGAATTGACCGACGCATGGCGCTGATGGAGCATTCGCCGCGCACGGTGAACGACCCCGAGCGCGGCGAAGAAAGAGCCCCGTTGGTTAAGCGGCCGCCGCCGATACAGCCGCCCGCAACCCCAGCAAATAACTGTCCACACCAAAGCCGCAAATCTGCCCTTTGACGACTTCCGCAAACACGGACACGTGCCTGAATGCTTCGCGCGCGTGGATGTTCGACATGTGGACCTCTACCACCGGCACCGTCAGGATCGCCAGCGCATCGCGAATGCCGTAGCTGTAATGCGTCCACGCGCCGGCGTTGATCATGACGCCGTGCGCATTCTCCGTGAAAGCCTGGTGGATGCGTTCGCACATCGCGGCTTCGCTATTGGTCTGAAAGCTCTCGACCTGGACGCCTAGTTCCTTGCCCAATGCCTGCAGACTGCTGTCGATTTCGGCCAGCGTCACGGTGCCGTATTGCGCGGGATCGCGCTTGCCGAACATATTGTGGTTGATGCCGTGAAGCATCACGAAGGTTTTCATGGGATGTCCCTGGAACAATGGATTCAGTAAAGGCCGGGCGACATCAGTGCACCGCTGCGAGTGCGGACCTCGTGTCCACCGCGCAACCGGTATTGGCCGCTTCGACAATCGCCTCGGTAATGCGCAGATTCTGCAGGCCGTCGCGGGCGCTCACGAGCGGTTTGACTTCCTTGCGGATCACGCGCACGAAATGTTCGAGCTGGAGCTTGAGCGGATCGTCGCGAGTCATCTCGGCGACGCCGACCTGAAACGGCTTCCACCACGAACGATCCTCGGCATTGCCATAGGTTTTCAGGCGCATGGTGGGCACGGCGAGCGAGCCGAAGGTGCCCGCAATGACGTAACAGTCTTCATCCGGATACGTGGGATAAGCCTTGTTTTCCTGCGACGTCTGTTCCCAGCTACGCGCGCTCGCGGCCGTGTCCGACAGCATGAAGCTGCCGAGCGCGCCGCTCGCGAAGCGCAGGTTGATCACCACTGTGTCTTCGACCGGAAAACCACGTGTGGCATGCGACGAAAACGCTTGCACGGCCACGATATCGCCGCACAGCATGCGCAGGTTGTGCACCTCGTGAATCATATTCAGCAGGATCGGACCGCCGCCCGGCTCGCGCCGCCAGGGGGCGTCGGCGTAGTACTCATCCGGTTTGAAGAAGACCGCGCTGCCCATCACCGCGACCAGTTTGCCGAGCCGGCCTTCGTCGATCAGTTGCTTCGCACGGGCCATGATCGGACTGTGCGCGCGATGATGCCCAATCAGCAACGGCACGCCGCGGCGTTCGACTTCGCCGACCAGCGTTTCGGCCTCATCGACCGTGGGCGCGATCGGTTTCTCGAGCAGCGTGGGCACGCCGGCCGCGAGACAGGTCAGCGCGTGCTCCACATGCAACTGGTTCGGCGTGGCCAGGATCACGCCGTCCGGGCGATCGCGTTCGAGCAGTTCCTCGAGCGTCCGGTAAAGCGGTACGCCGGCCTGGGCAGCGAGCGCCTGTGCCGCTGGCGACGGGTCGACGATCGCCGACAGCGTGCACGTGCCGCTCTGCTGCGCAACAGCCATGTGAGCGCGGCCGATATAGCCCGCGCCGGCCACGGCGATCCGGATGGTGGTCATGGATCGATTCCTTTGAAGTTCGATCGAATTGGCTTACGCGAGGGCTTTTTTGGTTTCTGCCATGGTCTCGGCCCGCATCCGGTCGTAGCTGGCCTTATCGATCGGCACCGCATTGGGTTCGCCGAGATCGCTCAACTTAACGCGGTAGTTCTCGCGTGCGGTCCACGCGGTCACCGCGGCAACGATGGTGATGGCGAACGTGATCGTGCCGATGATGAGCGGCACATTGGTCGATCCGGGCGGCGCGACATAGGCGAACAGCGCGGGCAGCAGGGCGGTGATCGTCGTGCCGATGTTCTGGCCGATGGCCATGGCGGAGACGCGTGAGCGGGTCGGGAACAGCTCCGGATAGAAGCTCGGGAAGATCGCGTTATAGCCTTGATAGATGATGCCCCACATGAGGATCGACATCACGATGGCGAGCGGCACGTTGCGGATGCTAATCGCGTACAGGTAACCGAACGACAGCAGACCCGCGCCGAGCGCGCCGACGACGATGGGCAGGCGCCGCCCGATCCGGTCGGACAGATTGCCCACATAGGGAATGACCAGCACGGCGACGATGTTGCCGATAACCGGAATCCACAAGTAGACGCTCTTGGAAAAACCGATGCCATACGACGCCTGCACCGCATAGGCCGCGCCGAAGATGGTGGCGACGACCGGAATCACGTTCATCAGCGAGCAGAGAATCACACGCACCATGTCGGGCCAGTTGTAGCGGAAGGCGTCGACAATCGGCGACCTGGGTACGTTGCCGCTCGCGTCTTCCTTGGTGAAGGCGGGCGTTTCATGGACTTCGCGGCGAATGATGTAGCCGGCAATCAGCACCACGGCACTCAGCAGAAACGGGATGCGCCAGCCCCACGAATTGAACGAGCTCTCGTCCATGAAGTAGGCGAGCGGCAGAAACACTGCGGCGGCGAGAATCTGGCCCGCCTGCACGCCTTGCAGCGTAAAACTTGCGTAGTAACCGCGCCGCCCGAATGGTGCGTGTTCGAGAATCATCGAACTCGCGCCGGAGATTTCACCGGCCACGGCGAAACCCTGAATCAGGCGCAGCACCACCAGCAGAGTGGGCGCAAGCAGCCCGACGCTGTGATAGGTAGGCAGAAAGCCGACTGCCATCGTCGAGAAGCCCATCAGGAACATGCAGACCAGCAGAACGTTCTTGCGGCCGTGGGTATCGCCCCAGTGCCCGAGCACCACCGCACCGATCGGCCGTGCGACATAACCCACGCCGTAAGTGGCGAGCGAAGCCACGATGGCGATCTTCGGATTACCCGAGGGAAAGAACAACTGTGGAAAGATCAGGGCCGCCGCCTGGGCGTAGATAAAGAAGTCGTAGTACTCGAGTGCCGATCCGATCCAGCCGCTGGCGGTTGCTTTGCGAGCCTGCGAGCGGCGCTCGTGGCCGGCCGCCGATGTAGTCGTTTCCATGTCGTCTCCATAACAGAAATGTTTTTTGATCAGCTTCTACGGCTGATTCATTGGCGTACTGAAAGCAAAACTATGCAAGCCAGGATTTACCTGGCCCCGACCGCGCGGCCTGCTTTCCGGGCGCCTGGAATGTTGCTGTGCAGCGAAACGGTCTTCCGAACACAGGGTTAACGAGTACCTGGTTGTACCGAGTAATCATCCGGCCGGCGTCGCTTGCCCGATCGGCTCGTTAAGGCTAGGGTAATGTGCTTCTGCACGGACACAATGCGGCCAGATGGAAAATCAGAATGCGCTCACAGCCAGCAATGAGTCTTTCCTGCGCGATCTGCAGTTGTTCTGCAACATCGCGCGCCGGGGCAGCTTCGTGGCGGCATCGACGGAAATGGGTTTGTCGCCTTCACATGTCAGCAAGCGTATCGCCATGCTGGAGGCGAGTCTTGGCGTGAAGCTCTTTCAGCGCACCACGCGCCGGGTCAGCGTGACGAGCGACGGCGAAGCCGCTTTGCAGTGGGCGCAAAAAATACTCGACGACGTGCAAGGCATGGCCGATGCGTTCGCCGATCGCCGCACCGAACTGCGCGGCTTGCTGCGCATCAGCACCAGCCTGCGGCTCGGCCGCAAACACGTGTCGCCGATTCTGGCCTTGCTACGCCAGCGTCATCCGAATCTCGAGATCTGGCTGGAACTGCTGGACCGGCGCGCCGATCTGGTCGGCGAGAACTTCGATATCGACGTTCGCGTGGGCGAAGTGCATGAACCGCACCTGATCGCGCACAAGATGGTGGAGAGCGCGCGGATACTCTGCGCGTCGCCGGAGTATCTGGAACGGCGCGGCGTGCCGCTCGAACTGGCCGAACTGGCCCAGCACGACTGCCTGCTGTTTCGCGGACGCGACGACCGCTTCGGCGTCTGGCGTCTGAGCGGCCCGGACGGCGAAAAGAGCGTGAAGGTGACGGGCACCGTCGCGTCCAATCTCAGCGATATCGTCGTGCAGTGGGCGAGAGACGGCTACGGCGTGGTGATGGTGTCGATCTGGGACGTGGCCGAGAGCCTGCGCACCGGCGAACTGGTGCGCGTGCTGCCTGATTACATGCAGCCCGCGGATGTCTGGGCGGTGACGGCGGAGCGGCTGTCGTCGTCGGCGAAGATCCAGGTGTGCATCGAATTTCTCCGGGAACAGTTGACGAGCGGCCCGTATGCGCTGGTGACGCGCGGCGTGGGCGGGTTTTGACCGAGCCACGCAGCGACGTGCGCTGACGCCTGAACGGGGTTCGCGTCCCAATACAGTTGCCACACAAAAAACAATACAGTGAGGCGCGGTTTTAATTGGCTGTATCGGGAGTATGACCGGCGCCGTCGATACAGTTGGCGGTCTCATGGAGCCTGCCGACGAGCGGATTACCGCTTTGGTGCCGGACGACGTAGCCTGATTTTTTGCCTATGGCCCGGTGCCGACGCGCCGCGGTTTATCCCGAACACGAGGTAAGGACATGAATGCAGTGAACGAACAAGCGAAGCTGTCGGTGCAGCAGCTGGGCCACTACATCGGCGGCGCGCCGGCCGCGCCGACCAGCGGCCGCTTCAAGGACGTGTTCAATCCCGCCACCGGCAAGGTGAGCGCCTCGGTCGCGCTGGCGTCGGTCGAGGAAGTGGATGCGGCGGTGCAGGCCGCCAAGGCCGCCTTTCCCGCCTGGAGCGAAACGGCACCGATCAAGCGCGCCCGCATTCTGTTCAAGTTCAAGGAGTTGCTGAACCAGCATCACGACGAACTGGCAATGCTGATTACACGCGAACACGGCAAGGTGTTCACGGACGCGCAAGGCGAAGTGGTGCGCGGCATCGAAGTGGTCGAGTTCGCCTGCGGCATTCCGAACCTCCTGAAGACGGATTTCACCGACCAGATCGGCGGTGGCATCGACAACTGGAATCTGCGGCAGGCGCTGGGCGTCGTCGCGGGTATCACGCCGTTCAACTTCCCCGTGATGGTGCCGATGTGGATGTTTCCGGTCGCGCTCGCCTGCGGCAATACGTTCGTCCTTAAGCCGTCGGAACGTGATCCGTCGGCGTCGCTGCGTCTCGCCGAATTGCTGAAGGAGGCCGGTCTCCCGGACGGCGTGTTCAACGTGGTCAACGGCGACAAGGTCGCCGTGGATGCGCTGATCGATCACCCGGACGTCGCGGCGCTGTCGTTCGTGGGCTCGACGCCGATCGCCGAATACATTCACACGGAAGCGTCGAAGCGCGGCAAGCGCGTGCAGGCGCTCGGCGGCGCGAAGAATCATCTGGTGGTGATGCCCGACGCCGATCTGGATCAAGCTGTCGATGCATTGATCGGCGCGGCCTATGGTTCGGCCGGCGAGCGGTGCATGGCGATTTCGGTTGCGGTGGCGGTCGGCAACGTGGCCGACAAGCTGATCGAAAAGCTGGTGCCGCGCGTCAAGTCGCTGGTGATCAAGAACGGCGAACATCTCGACGCTGAAATGGGCCCGTTGGTTACCGCGGAACATAAGGCCAAGGTGACGGGTTATATCGCGTCGGGCGAGGCGGAAGGCGCGAAGCTGATCGTCGACGGCCGCGCGCATCCGGTGGCGAGCGAAGACGGCTTCTTTGTCGGCGGCACGCTGTTCGACCATGTCGGCACGGACATGAAGATCTACAAGGAAGAGATTTTCGGCCCGGTGCTGGCAGTGGTGCGGGTGCCCGATTTCGCGAGCGCCGTGGATCTGATCAACGCGCACGAATTCGGCAACGGCGTGTCGCTGTTCACCTCGGACGGCGGCGTGGCGCGCGCGTTCGGCCGGCAGATTCAGGTGGGCATGGTCGGCATCAACGTACCGATTCCGGTGCCGATGGCGTGGCACTCGTTCGGCGGCTGGAAGCGTTCGCTGTTCGGCGACCATCACGCGTACGGCGAAGAGGGGGTGCGCTTCTATACGCGCTACAAGAGCATCATGCAGCGCTGGCCGGATAGCATCGCCAAGGGTGCTGAATTTACGATGCCGGTGGCGAAGTAATTCGTCCGGTTGAATCGTTGTAATGAAAAAGCCGCGCCTGACAATTCAGGCGCGGCTTTTTCGTATCTGCACGCTGCAGCGGCCACTTAAACGCCCGCAGACGAATCTTCTTCCGCTTCGCTCAACACAGCGTTTTGCACTGCGGCGGCAGGGCTGACATAAGCAGGCGCCTGCCGCAGATCGTCGACGCTGTAGCGCAGACGCCCCGCTTCGATATACACGCGCAACTGGCGGTACTTCACGAAATAAAGCAAGCCGACGAGCGCCGCCGCGAATCCCGAAGCCGCGCCTACCCCGAGCGCCCAGCGCGGGCCGAAACGGTCCGCGACCCAGCCGACGACCGGCGCGCCGAGCGGCGTACCGCCCATTAAAATAGCCAGCAGAATCGCGATCACGCGGCCGCGCATGGCAGGCTCGGTGGTGACCTGTACGAGACTGTTGGTGGACGTCGAGAAGGTCTGCGTCGAAACGCCGATCGCGATGAGCATCAGGCCGAATGACAGGGTGCTCGGCATCAGCGAGGCTACCGTGCAGCCTACCCCGAACATGGCCGCCGAGCCGAGCAGCAGCGCCATGCGCGGTTTCGCGCGGCGCGCGGCGAGCAGCGCGCCGGTGACGGAGCCGATCGCCATGGTCGAACTCAACACGCCGTATTCGCCGGCGCCCGCATGAAACGCCGTGACCGACATCGTCGAAATGAAGATCGGGAAGTTCAGACCGAACGTGCCGATCAGGAACAGCATCAACAGCGCGGCCACCAGATCGGGACGCTTCCAGACATACTTGAAGCCGTCGATGAAACTGCCGCGCGAGCGCGCCGCGTGCGGTCTCAGATGCAGTTCGTTCAGCCGCAGCATGCGCAGCGATCCGAGCACGGCGACGAAAGACAGTGCGTTGATAAGAAACACCCAGCCGGTGCCGACCGAGGCGATCAGCAATCCGGCGACCGCGGGCCCGACCATGCGCGCCATGTTGAACGAAGTGGAGTTCAGTCCGACGGCGTTCGACAGATCCGCTTCGCCAACCAGATCGGACACGAAGGTCTGGCGCACCGGCGAGTCGAACGCGGTGACGCAGCCGAGCAGCCCCGCGAACACATAGACGTGCCACAACTGCACGAGCCCGGTGACGGTGAGAATGCCTAGGCCCAGTGCGCAAGCACCCATGGCCGCCTGGGTGGCGAACAGCAGCTTGCGGCGGTCGAAGTGATCGGCCGCATAACCGGTGAGCGGCAACAGCAGCAATTGCGGCCCGAACTGCAGCGACATGACGATCCCCACCGAAGTCGCATTGTGCTGGGTGAGTTCCGTGAGGACGAGCCAGTCCTGCGCCGTGCGCTGCATCCAAGTGCCGATGTTGGAGACGATCGCGCCGCTCGCCCAGACCCGGTAATTGAAATTGCGCAGCGAACGGAAAGTGCCTGTCACCGGACTGTTTCCCTGTGCGAGGTTTGCCCGGCGCGCGGGTTTCGATAGATGGTCGAACCTGACATCATGCGCGCGAGCGCTCGAGCAACGCGAGCAGTTCCTGCGTCGTGCCGGTCTCGCCGATACGCGGGAAGATGCGCGTGATGCTGTTGGTGTGAGCGTCCGCATGGAGATCGGTCATGGCGTCGACGACCAGCGTGACGTTGAAGCCGAGTTCGTTGGCGTAGCGCGCGGTGGATTCGACGCCGATGCTGGTTGCCACGCCCACCAGCACCACTTGCGTGACGCCTTGCTCGCGCAGATAGGCTTCGAGATCGGTGTTCGTGAATGCGCCCCAGGTGCGCTTGGTGACCCGATGATCCGACGGCTGCGCGTTGATCTCGGGCACGAGGTCCGCGAAGCCGGCGGGGAAGTCGCCGGATGGGCGCGCCTGTTCCGCGCGGCCCGGCGCACCGCCGGTCACGTTGACGAGCACCACGGGCAGACCATGGCGGCGAAACGCGTCGGCGACGGCAGCCGAGCGCTTGACGACTTCGCCGGTGGGATGCGCGGTGGGCAGCGCAACAATGCCTTGTTGCAAATCGATGACGATCAGTGCGGTTTTTGCGTCGAGCGTGGTGAGTGCCATGAGTGGCTCCTGAAAGTTACGAGTCGATGAGGCGTTTGAGTAAGTCCACGCCGGTTGCGAGTTGTCGTTGCTCGGCCGCCGAGAAGCGCGTCTGGATGGTGCGGAACAACCAGTCTTCGCGCGCCGCGCGGCTTGCCTTGATTTTCTTGCGAAAGGCGGGTGTGAGGGAGAGGACCGTCTGCCGTCCGTCATTCGGATCGGGCGCGCCGCTGACGAGCCCGGCCGCTTTCAGAACCGAAAGCGTCTCCCCCATGGACTGCGGACGCATGCCGTGAGCACGCGCGAGCGCGGTGACCGTTGCCGGACCTTCGCGCTCCAGCAAACCGAGGACCTGCACCTGTGAAGGGGTGAAATCGCCCAGATGCGATTCTTCGCGCAAACGGCGGCGCAATTTGCCGACCAGCACGCGTAAGTCTTCCGCCATGGCGTGCAGGGCTTCGGTGTCGGGCGGTAGGTCGCTCTTGCTCATACTCATGCTTATGCCATGACGAATGTGAAGGTTACCTGCTAAGGTTACCTTCGTATATGGTTGAGGTCAAGGCGAGGGAGGTATTCAAGTCGTCCTTGCTTTGTCAATTTGTTTAACTATAGTGTTAAATATCAACCATGACGTTTAATAAGGAGGCAGTCATGAGCGAGCCGCTTCATCGTCCTTCATTGGGATCCGCGGTGTACTACAAGGATCCCTTTGCCGCGCTCGACTGGCTCGAGCGGGCGTTCGGCTTCGAGCGCCAGTTGGTCGTCGTAGACCACGACGGCCAGTTGGGCCACTCGGAAATGCGTTTCGGCGACGGCTACGTGATGATCTGCCGTGAATGGTCGGAAAACGCGGCCAGCCCGGCGTCGATTGGCGGCAAGAACACGCAGTCGGTGCACGTGCAATTGCGTGACGGCATCGACGAACATTGCGCCCGGGCGCGCGCCGCGGGCGCGGTAGTCACGCGCGAGCCGGAAGATCAGTTTTACGGCGACCGCGTCTACGCGGTCCGCGATCCGGAGGGGCATGTGTGGAGCTTCGGCCAGACGGTTCGCACCGTGTCGCGCGAGGAAGCCGAGCGCGTCAGCGGCCTGAAGATCGAAGGATGGGTGTAACACATGGCCCTGCCTGCCGCCGCCTCGCTCGACCGCACATTGGCCGCGCTGGCCGATCCGAACCGGCGTCAGGTGGTCGATCTGCTCAGCCGTCAGCCGATGCGCGCCGGCGAACTCGCGCAAGCCACCGGACTGTCGCCTCAAGCGATGAGTCGGCACTTGCGTGTGCTGCGCTCGAGCCAACTGATCGAGGAATCGCATGACGGTGTCGACGCGCGTGTGCGGCTTTACGTGTTGCGCTCGACGCCGATGAGCGAACTGAAGGCGTGGCTCGAACAGACCGAGGCCATGTGGACCGGACAATTGCTGTCGTTCAAGGCGCATCTGGAGGCCCAGGGATGAGTTCGCGCGTGCAGGTGTCGTTGCGCGTGGCCTCCTCGCCGCAACGCGCGTTCGATGTTTTTACGCGCGAGATTGCCGCATGGTGGCGGCCCAATCAGCTGTTTCAGTTCACGCCGCAAAGCGCCGGCGTGTTGTCGTTCGAACTGGCTGAGCCAGCGGGCGGGCAACGCCGCCTGGTTGAGACGCAGGCGGACGGCAGCGTCTTCGAGATCGGTCGCGTGACCGTTTGGGAGCCGGGCGAGCGTCTTGCCTTCGGCTGGCGTCAGGCCAGTTTCGGCGACGCGCAGCACACGCATGTCGAGGTGCGTTTCGAAGCGGTGGGCGACGAAACGCGGGTGACCGTCGAACATCGTGGTTGGGATAGCGTGCCTCAGGACCATGTGGCGCGTCACCATTTCCCCGATCGCGTGTTTCTGCTGCGGCACGGCGAATGGTGGCAGGTGTTGCTGGCTTCACTGCGAACCGCGGTGCAAGCGTCCGGATCGACGGGCTGAGGAGCGCGAGGACGTCCAGGCGAGGAAAGTTTCAGCGCGTGGCGATTGCCGCCGCGACGCCCGCCATCATCGTTGCGCTCGCGCGGTTGGCGATCTTCACGGCGCGCCGGGTGGTGAGCAGCTTGCGCGCACGCGTGGCGAGCAGCGCCCAGCCGAAGTCGACGGTCATCAGCACGATCAGCATGGTGAGCGTGAGTTCGAACCACGCGACGGTGCCGATGCGCGACACGTCGACCATGGTCGGCAACAGCGCGAGGTAAAACATCATGATCTTCGGATTGCCGAGCGTGACGAACAGGCCCGCCATGAACATACGCCACGGCGACTGGCCGCTCGGCAGGTCGCTGCCTTGCACGTCGGCCGGCGCGCGCCACATCTTCCAGGCGAGAAACAGCAGATACGCCACGCCGATGAATTTGAGCACCACGAACACCATGCCGAAACTGCGCGCGATCACCGCCAGGCCCGCGACCGCGCAGGTGAGCCAAAGCGCCTCGCCGATCCACATGGCGGCGAGAAAGGGCAGCACGTCGCGAAAGCCGTTAGTCAGCACGCGTGCGACCAGCGCGGCGACACTCGGTCCCGGCGTGCCGGCCGCGACGATCAGCGCGAGGGCGAAAACGAGCAAGGCAGACAGCGTCATGACGATCTCCACGACCTTCAGTGCGCGCGCAGGCGCCGGTTGACGAAACGCCACACGGCGCTCATGAGCAGCGAGCCGACACCGAGCGCGACGCCCAACAGTACGATCGAACTCATGTGATCGCGCACCAGCGGCACGTTGCCGAACAGATAGCCCGCCGCCACCAGCGACACGATCCACAACGCCGCGCCCGCGGTGACGAACGACACGAAACGCGCGAACGTCATGCGCGAAACGCCTGCGACGAACGGTGCGAAGGTGCGCACCACGGCGATGAACGGCGACAGCAGGAAGGTCAGTCCGCCGCGCGCTTCGTAAAACGCGTGCGCCTTGCGCAGCGCGTTCTTGTCGAGCCAGCGATAGTCGGCGGTATAGACTTTTTCTCCGATCGCCCGCCCGATCGCGTAGTCGACGATGCTGCCGGCCACCGTTGCGGCAAACAGCACTGGAATCACGAGCCAGACATTCAGCGCGCCGGTAGCCGCGAGTCCGCCGCAAATGAAAATCAGCGGATCGCCGGGCAGGAAGAACAGCGGCAAGAAACCGATCTCGACGAATACGACGAGAAACAGCATTGCGTAGACGGCGGTGCCGTATTGCACGATCAGGCCGCTCAGGTGCTGGTCGAAGTGCAGGGCGACCTGCAGCACATGCATCAGATCCATTTTGGGTCGGAGGGGAATTTGGATCTTCAGGAGTTTAGTCCCGCGGCGGCGCGCTGACTTGTCTATTTCTCGGAGGTGATGTCAATATCGGGGCGTGTCATCGAGAATAACCACCAGCACGAAACTCCCGGAACGCCCATGCAACACGCTGCCCGTATCACCTTCCGGCTTGCCGAACTGCACGACGCCGATGCGATCCGCGCGATCGAATTCGAGGCGGGACAGCGCTTTCTCAGCGTCGATATGGCGGGTATCGCCGATGCACCGCCGATGGATCTGGAAATCGTCGAGCGCAAGATCGCGGCGCGGGAAATCATCGTTGCCGTGGCCGCCGATGAAACGTGCGCCGGTTTCGTGATGTTCGAGCCGCAACCCACGCGCATCTACGTGCAGGAACTCGATGTGCTCACCTCGCACGCGGGGCAACGTATCGGTGCCGCACTGATCGAGCAGGTCGCGCACCTTGCGCGCACGCGACGGCTCACGCAACTGATTCTGTCGACGTTTCGCGAGGTGCCGTGGAACGCGCCGTATTATCGGCGGCTCGGGTTTCGCGATATCGACGAGGCCGACCTCGACGCGGCCTTGATCGCGCGGCGCGACGCGCATATCGCGCGAGGACTCGACGAATCGAAACGGGTGTTCATGCGGCGTGATCTTGCGTGATGTGTGATGTCCCGGCTCGGGTGTCGAGCCATAAAAAAACGCGGCGGGTATGACCGGAACGTATCCGTTCGAGTCTCGCCCGCCGCGCGTTTTTCGGCGCACATGCCACGCATTGGCTGCTTTTCGGTTCAGCAGCTTACCTCCGCCAACGCTCCGCCTGGCTTCGGCTTTTTTCAGCCTGTGGCAAGCCTTATTCCACGGTTTCCAGCGTGGGATAGTCGACGTAGCCGGTTTCACCGCGTGCGTAGTACGTCGCCGGATTCGGCTTGTTCAACGGCGCATTCGTCGCAAAGCGACGCACCAGATCCGGATTCGCGATGAACAGTTGACCCCACGCCACCGCGTCCGCTTCGCCCGCGTCGAGCACTTGCTGCGCGGTTTCCTTGGTGAACTTTTCGTTTGCGATGTACGGGCCGCCGAAGGCTTTCTTCAGTTGCGGGCCGAGACGGTCGTTGCCGAGCGCTTCACGTGCGGCGATGAACGCGATCTTGCGCTTGCCGAGTTCGCGGGCCACGTAGCCGAACGTGCCGGCCGGGTCGGAATCGCCCATCGCGTGCGCGTCGCGGCGCGGTGCGAGGTGCACGCCGACGCGGTTCGCGCCCCACACGCCGATACATGCGTCGGTGATTTCGAGCAGCAGACGCGCGCGGTTTTCGATCGGGCCGCCGTATGCGTCGGTACGCTGGTTCGTGCTGTCCTGCAGGAACTGGTCGAGCAGATAGCCGTTGGCGCCGTGTATTTCGACGCCGTCGAAACCGGCTGCCTTGGCGTTTTCCGCGCCTTTGCGGAAGGCTTCGACCACGCCGGCGATTTCATCGAGTTCGAGCGCGCGCGGCGTCACATAGGGACGCTCCGGGCGCACGAGGCTCACGTTGCCACGTGCCGCGATCGCGCTCGGCGCGACGGGCAGTTCGCCGTTTAGAAACAGCGGGTCCGAAATACGGCCCACGTGCCACAACTGCAGAAAGATCTTGCCGTCGGCGGCGTGCACGGCGCTCGTGACGAGTTTCCAGCCTTCGACCTGCTCCTGCGACCAGATGCCCGGCGTCTCGGCATAACCGACACCTTGCGGCGTGACCGAGGTCGCTTCGCTGATGATCAGGCCGGCGCTCGCGCGTTCAGCGTAGTACTTCGCCATTAGCGCGTTCGGCACGCGGATTTCTTCGGCGCGCTGGCGCGTGAGCGGCGCCATGATGATGCGGTTCGACAGCGTGATGTCGCCAATTTGCAGCGGATCGAAAAGAGTCGGCATATGAGTTCACCTTTGGCCGAGGGCGTGCGGCCCGAGCCGGAAAAAACTGCTTGATGAAAGAAGCGCGGCATGCAAATCGCGGCGCCTACAGCTTGGTGTTGATGTGCTCGAGGAACGCTTGGATGGCGGCTTCGTTGCGCTTGAAGAACACCCATTGACCCACCCGCTTCGACGTGACCAGCCCCGCGCGCTGCAAAGCCGCCAGGTGGGCCGACACGGTGGACTGCGACAAGCCGCACTGTCCCTCGATCTTGCCAGCGCACACGCCGTAATCGAGCGGCAGTTCCTGATCGCCGAAATGCGCGTACGGCTCGCGCAGCCTGCTGAGAATCTCCCGGCGGACCGGGTTGGCAAGCGCTTTGTGAATCGCGTCGATGTCGAGCGTCATTTGGTGAGTTTCAGGGTGATCAACAACAACAGGCAGGCGAGGGCGCCGGTTAGCGCCGTTGCGGCTGCATCGCTACAACCCGAATCATATATCGTAATTTAACGATATGGTAGAAGTCACTACTGACAATGGGGGTGATAGGTATGGACGTACAAAAAAGGCCGCCCTTTTTTATGGGTGCTTTGAACGCGCGAAAAAGCGCACTGTAGTGGTCAAGCCTCTTTGGACACCCGCGAAGGGGTTTTTCAATAAATCGAAGTTTCGTACCGCACTGGCACATCTAGTTCATCAGTCGCATCTCGGCCTTTGTATTTTTAACGCTGACCTGCGCAAACGACAATTTGCGGTTTGGTTTTGGTACGGATCTACGCATCTGCGGCTAGCCCGGAATCTCGAGGCCCTTACTGATTTCGGCGCCTCGTCACACCATAGGGAATCGCTTCATCCATCCCAACGAACGTGAAGCCGCCCAGTGTCGGCGACTGGTAGACGAGCGAGTTACTGGCGCGATATATGTTGTCAAGCGAATCGATATCGCCCGGGTGCGCACCGAAATACCCGGTCAGCCAAGTGGTCGGGCTCCAAGGCGCCAGCATGTTGTAGTAGGCGGTGTACTGGCGTCCAGCAGTCAGTGTGCCGTAACGGTCGCTGGTCACACCAACCCACGATTGCCGAGTGAACATTCCCCCCGTGAACTGCGAAGTGCCATTCGTGCTGTTGAACCCCGCTTCCAGCGTAAAGATAGCCTTGGTACCGCTCCCGAGATCCTCGCTGCCTTTAAGGCCGAACCGGCTACCAGCCCACACGCCCGCAGTCATCTTGACGAGAGAATGGCCGCCCGAAGTTGAGCCCAACGAAGTCGCGCTGTTCTGCCATGCGAGGCCGTTGTCGGCAACGCCGTACAACGTCACGCTGCTTTGTGCATGGGCGCCCACGCAGACACCGCCCAGCATGCACGAGGCGACGATGGTCTTTTTCATCATTAGTAATCCTATTTTGTGTTGAAAAAACGAAAAATGTCGCGGCTTCGCCTTCCCCGTTCAGGCGAGCGTGGTCAGCCAGCGCGCCGCGCGGAGGAGCAGCTCGTCTGCCGAATCGAACGTCTCGACGCCCGCCACCTGCGGCGCGTCGCATACCGCGAATACCGGTTTGCCCCATTGCAAACCGAGCGCGATCTCGGACAGTGTGCCTAGCCCGCCGCCCACCGCCACGAGGCACAGCGATGAACGCGCGATCAACGCATTGCGTGTTATGCCGAGCCCCGTCGGCAGCGCGACGCTCAGGTACGGGTTTGCGCCTTCAGCGTCGTCCTCGGGCAGTAGGCCGATCGCGATGCCGTCAGCGCGGAAAGCTCCGCGAGCGGCCGCTTCCATTACGCCACCCTTACCGCCGCCGACGATCGCGATGCCCGCTTTTGCGAGCGCGTGCGCGATCGATTCAGCTGTCCGCAGTTGTTCCTCAGTGGCCGCTCTCGGGCCGATCACGCCAACCGGCATCAGGTGCCGATTCGCGCAGCGCTGACGCTCCGCGAGATCGGCGAGTGCAACCGCGACGAGCCGCTCATGTTCAGTGTTGCCTTGGTCTGACAATCCATTCCCCCATTGCAAGAACGCAGGTGCAAAGCGCTGTCAGTACGATCGACAGTACGGCTGCCTGCGAGAAATCGGTTTGCCCATCGGACAGTTTCAGATACAGCAAAAGCGGCAGAATGTTGATCTGCGTGCCGGCCAGAGCGATGGCGGTACCGTAGGTACCGAGCGCGATCGCTGCGACGAGGCACCAAGCCGCAGCCACCGACGGCCACAGCTCGCGCCAGGCCACGTCGAGCCAGGCGCGCCACGGCCGCGCACCGAGCGTGAGCGCCGCATCGAGCGGCCGCCGGTCGAAGTTGGCAAAGGCCGGGTAGAGCATCAGCGCGACGCGCGGGATCAGGTAGTACGCGTAGGCGATCGCCAGGCCCGCGCTGGTATAGATCAGGCCTCCGATCTGCGCCGGATTCGCGCCGAGCTTGGCGAGCAGCATCGTCACGAAGCCGGCGCGGCCGAAGCTCAGGATGAAGCCGTAGGCGATCACCAGGCCCGAGAAGGCGAGCGGCACGCCAAGCACGGCGAGCGAGAGTCGCCGCCTCGCCGGCGACTGCCCGGCCAGCGCCATTGCCAGAACCATGCCGATCGCCGTCGACAGCGTGCCGGTGGCGGCCGCCAGGCCCAGCGAGCGGCCGATCGCATCGGCCACCAGCGGATCACCGAACACGGAGGCAAACGCGCGGCCGCCGCCGTCGAAAGCGGCGCCGACCAGAGCCGCGAGCGGCAGCGCGAATGCGATTGCGAACAGCAAGCCGGCCGGCAACGCGCCAAAGCGGCGCAGCAGCCCCGCGTCGCGGGTGGCGAGAGTCGAGCTCCGTGTCATCGCGGGCGTCCCTGATCGTTACCGGTGATCACTGGATTCACTGCCCGAGCGTAGCCTGCGACCACAGCTGGTCGACCTGCGCCTTCTTCGCGGCCGCCTTGGCCACGTCGAGCGGGTGCACCTGCGGCGCGTTCGGCATCTTGGCGGCGATCTCCGGCGCCAGCGTCAAGCCCGGCACGGCAGGCCGCACATAACCCTGTGCGAACAGCGCTTGCCCCGCATCGCTCATCACAAAGTTGAGCCAGAGTTGGGCTGCCGACGGATTGGGCGCATTCTTGACCAGGCTCATCGCATACGGCGCCGACACGCTGCCATCCTGCGGAATCACCACCTCGGCGGCGTCGCCCATGCCGTCCGTGTACTTGGCCTTCAGGCCGTCGTTCTCATAGCCGATCAGGACCGGGATCTCCCCCTTCACGAACTTCGCATAGGGCGTGGTGCCCTCCACGCGCAGGACATTGCCGGCCGTCTTCAGCTTGCCGAAGAAATCCGCGCCGGGCTTCGGATCGTCGACGCTGCCGCCCATCGCGTAGGCGGCGGCGAACACGTCCACCTGCCCCTGGCCGGTTGAGCGCGGGTCAAGATAGACTACTGCGTTCTTGTATTCGGGCTTCAGCAGATCGGACCAGCGCTTCGGCACGTCCTTCACCAGCTTACGGTTGACGAGGAAGGCAACGTTCAGCGAATGCACCGTGAACCAGCGGGCGCCGGGATCGCGGAACACCGGCGGCAGTTTGTCGAAGTTGAGCGGCTTGAACGGCGCGACCACGTCCCTGGCCGTCGCGTCGAGAGCCGAGGCGGCGAAGTAATAAGCCGTGTCGGCCTGCGGGCGACGGCGCGACTTGTCGAGCGTGACCACGGTGGCGGCCGAACCGATGTCGTTGTTGTAGGTGATCTCGACCTTCGGATAGCGCTTGCGGAATTCGGCGAACAGAGCTTTCCAGTTGGCCCACTCGGGACCCGTGTCAAACGAGGCTACCATACCTTCGTCGGCAGCCTTCTCATAGAGCGTGTCCTCGCCGGGATAAAGCGGCGCCGGTAGCGCGGCATGGGCCGCGCAGGCGACGAGCGTGCCGAACGCGAGCGCAGTCGCGCGCATGCGTTGAATCAGGGTGGGACCTGCAAACATCGTAGTTCTCCGTAATGCGTGTGGGTGTCCGCCGAGGCGGGCGAGTGTGTGTTGATCAGTCATGCGAACAGGTCCAGCTACGATCCAGCCGAGGGTGCGGTGTCGATGAGCGTTCATTCGCGCACCGTGGCCGGCAAAACGCGCAGATGGCACGGATCAATCGCGATGCTGTGCACGGCCACCTCGCGCCCCTCGCCAAGAAGGGGCGTGGTGGCGCCGTGCGGGATGAAGTCGTAGCGATGTGTCGAGCCGAAATAACGGACCTCGCCACACGCACCGTGGATGCGGTTTGCACACCCCTGATCGGGATCAGCTTGCACGTGCTCGGGGCGCACCAACAGCTCGACGGCCTCGCCCTCGCGCAGCGAGCCGGACGGGGCGCACAGCGTCGTGAAGCCGACATCGATGCGATCAGTCGCGACCACGCGCCCGGGCAGGATCGTCGAATGGCCGATGAAGCGTGCGACACGTGCCGAGACCGGCTGTTCGTAGAGTTCGCGCGGTGTACCGACCTGCAGCACGCGGCCGCCGTCAACGATCGCGACGCGGTCGGCCATGCTGAGCGCTTCGTCCTGGTCGTGTGTAACAAGCAGAGTGGTCGCGCCACAGGCGCGTTGCAGTGTGCGGATCTCGTCGCGCAGTTGATGACGAATACCAGCGTCGAGCGCCGCCAGCGGCTCGTCGAGCAGCAGCACGCGCGGCTCAATCACGAGCGCCCGCGCCAGCGCGACGCGCTGCTGCTGGCCACCCGACAGTTGCGTGGGAAGTCGCCCGGCGTGACTCGTCAGGCCGACGCGCTCGAGCATTGCCAACGCCTGGCGGCGCCTCTCGGCCAAGCCGATGCCACGCCTCCTCAAACCGTAGGCGACGTTGTCGGTCACACTTAGGTGCGGAAATAGCGCGTATTGCTGGAACACCATGCCGACACCGCGCTTCCAGACCGGCTGCTCAGCCACATCCTGGTCGCCAATCACGATACGACCGGCATAGCCCGTCAGCAGGCCCGCCGTTAGCCGCAACAGCGTCGACTTGCCCGAGCCGCTCTGGCCGATTACGGCGAGCAGTTCGCCCGGCGTAGCCTTCAGCGAGATGTCGGAGATGCCGTGCGAAGCGCTCGGGTAGGTATAGCTGACGGTATCGAATTCGAGGCTCATGGCATTACTTCAGTCGTTGCACGGTGGTGATTGAGGCGAATGTGGCCGCCACGGCGAGCACGAGCAGCACGACGGTTGCCGCGCATGCAAAGCCCGATGCGCCATAGAACGCCTGTAGCAGCAGCACCGGATAGTTGCGGTAGCGAAAGCCCGCGATCAGATTCGAAATCTGGAATTCGCCGATGGATAGTGCCGCCACCATCACCAGGCCGGCGAACAGGCTGTGGCGTAGGTTCGGCAGTACCACGGTCAGGAACTGGCGCGAGGGCGCGGCGCCGAGCGTGGCCGCGCAGGCCTCGAGCGCGGCTAGATCGAGATGGCGCAAGTCGGCGAGTAGCGTCTGCAGCAGGTAGGGCAGTGTCAGCACCGCATGCGCCGCGATCATCAGCCACAGCATGCCGAGCCAGGGCAGCGTGTCGCCGCCGAACACGGCGATATAGCCGAACCCGAGTGTGAGCGCCGGCACGGCGATCGGCATCAGCATCACGAGCCGGGCGACGAGCCCGCGCCCGGCTCTTGCCCGGTGGTTCAGCGCATAGGCGAGCGGCACACCAAGCAGTGCGTTCAGCGCGCAGCAGGCGAGTGCCACCGTGAGACTTGTCGCGAACGCGCGGCGAAAGCTACGGTCGGCCGCCAGTTCGGCGTACCAATGACCGGTCAGGCCGGTTGGCAGCAGCGTGTTGGTCCAGCTTTGACCCATCGAGCCGATCACCAGCAGCGCGATCGGAAGCAGCAGGTAGAGCGCGAACAGCACCACCACGGCACGTACCAGCATGCGGCCCGGCGATGGCGAACGGTTGCCACGACGAACAGGAACGCCAGCGGCGCTGGCCGCGGCAGCATAGGATGACATCAGCGAATCCGGTGGTGAGCAGAGGAGACAGCGCAAAACCCCGTCTAATCAATGACTTGGAATTGCGGTAACGGGCGTCATTGTGCGTTGCCGACATGGCATCGTCATGAAAAAAAAGTACAAAGTCCGCATCGTGCTTTGCGAATCTGGAATATCACGCAATGAAACATCTGTATCCGAACATCGCTGAACTGCATGCGTTCACCAGCTCGGCCAAGCATCTGAATTTTTCGTATGCGGCGCGCGAGCTAGGCCTGACGCCGAGCGCGGTGAGCCGGCAGATCGCGAATCTGGAGGTGCTGTTCGGAATGAAGCTGTTCGTGAGAGAGGGGCGCAACCTGTCCCTGACGCGTGCCGGACAGGTCTATCACGCGCGCGTCACAGGCCCGCTGCGCGAGATCGGCAACGCCTCGCTTGAATTGCTGAGTGTGCGCGAGGACAGCGACTTGCTGACCATCGCCAGTGTGCCGACCTTCACTACCAAGTGGCTAGTGCCGAGGTTAACGTCGTTCCTCACGGCAGCGCCTAACATCACACTGAGCTTCCGGCGCCATCTCGCGCACGGCGATCCGTTCCCACTCGGACTCGATGCAGCGATCCGTTATGGCGACGGCCGCTGGGATGGGGTGAACTGCGACTATCTGGCGGGGCGCACTTTTGTGCCTGTCTGTTCGCCCGAATTCGCAGCGAAGCATACATTGCGCACGCCGGCCGACCTCGCGGCCGCGCCAAGGCTTGTGCACGAGCAGGCAGAAAGCGTCTGGCTTGTATGGTCGGAAAGATATGAAATCACGCACATGAACGCGTTCTCTGGACCGCGCTTCGAGCAGTACGCAGTGCTGATCCAGGCCGCGCAATCTGGACTCGGCCTTGCGCTCGTACCGGCGTTCCTGATTGGCGCAGCACTCGATGCGGGTACGCTCGTGCAGCCCGTCAATGCACCAGTTGATGTCGACAACCAGGGCCACTTCCTCTGCTACACGCCGGAGCGCCTCGATACGAGCGCGGCGCTGCGCAAGCTGCGCGACTGGATGCTGGAGGAATTCTCGACGCACGATCCGGCGGCACCAGCTACGAGAACGCCGACTCGACGGGGCGGTTGTTAGCCGCGTGTCGGGCTCCTGAACATTCTTCCGTATGCCGCGCCCGGCGCGCCATTCGCAGACAGCGATCGAACATTAGCGTGACTTTGTAGATGCGCATTTCGGAGAAAAATCTGTTGCCACAGTCGGCCATTCGATTCTCATAAGCAATCGAGATCACGGATATAGTACTAGCGGAGCTGAGTTGACAGCTTCCGCGATCCTCTGATGGCAACGGTGGCCTCGTCGTCGTTGCCGTCAGCGGGCTCGGCGTTTCGCGTATCAATTCACATTAAAGTGCACGCGAACGTCCTGATGACTTTCGACGGGCCGTCCATTCTCGATTGCCGGGAAGAAACGCCATTGCCCAAGCGTGGCAAGCAGGATCTGATTCAGCCGCGGGTTCTGTGTGGGCTTGACCAGTTCGACATCGAACGTACCGTCTGCATGGACAGCGAAGCGTGCAACGGCAACCGCCTGAAAGGCCTGATCCCGAAGATCGTCGGGGACTTCCGGAAGCGGTTGCGAGAGCAGCCGGGCCTGCTGGCTGACGGTCGCGGGTGAGCCTGCGGCTGAAGATGGCGCGCCGTGCTGCGCGATGTCGTCGCTTGGGGCCGGCGCCGCTTTCGACGCTGGCGTGATGGGCGCATCTTGCCGCGCGGCCGTGGCGCCTTGCTGCGCGTCGGGGGCGGGGCGTGGCAGCGGCAGCACGCGAGGGGCCTGATGCACGGCGCTGCTACGCGCCACCTGCGGCTGCCGTTGCGCAAGGGGCGTGGCATGGGACGCGGTGACGGCATCACGCCGGACGTTGCCCTGGGGCGTTTCGCTCCTGCGTGGCGCGGGCGGCAACTCCACGACCTGCAGTTCGATCGCCTGCGGCGGCGCTGCGGGTTGCCCGGAGCCAATGAGCCAGCGCACGTGGGAAAGGAAGAACCACCAGACCATCGCTGCCAGCGTTGCGGCAACGATCACGCGACGCCCATTGCGGTTGCCGTATAGCAGCGATTCTCTACTCACGATGCACGGCAACGAGAAAGTGTTCGGCGCCGGCCTTGCGCGCTTCGAGTATGGCTTGCACAACCACGCCATGCGATGCGCCGTCGTCGGCGGCCACGACAAGATTGCCGTCCTTTCGGAGCAGGTTCGTGACCGCCGCGCGAACTTCATCGAGCCGAACGGGCCGCTGGTTCACAAATATCTGGTTGGCGCGATTCACGGAGAGGGTGAGCGGCTGCTCAATCTGCACCGGCTGCGCCTGTCCCCGCGGCAGGTCGACATGGACCGCGTCGAGCCGCTGCATAGCCAGTGTCGTGAGCATGAACGTGGCCAGCAGAAAGAACATCACGTCGATCATCGGGATGATCTCGATGCGGCCACGTCGCGATATGCGCGCCCGCCGCAGCTTCATGAGACCGCTCCCGCACGTTCGCGCGCGAGGCGCCGGTCGCCAAGGCGCTCGTTCGCGAACGTCTCGATCTCCTCCATGAGCCGATCCACGCGTCGCGAAAAATAGTTGAACGCAAAAAGCGCAACCAGTGCGATCACGAGACCGATGGCAGTAGCGACCAATGCCTGCGCGACGCCACCCGACACGCCCGAAGGACTGACGACGCCATCGCCGCCGATCAGCCGGAACGAATGCATCATGCCGACGATCGTGCCGAGCAGTCCGAGCAGCGGCGCAGCGGTGACGATCGTTTCGAGCAGCCACAGACCGCGGCTCATGTCGCGCTCGATCTGCGAAGCGGCTTTTTCGATCTGCCCTTCGATACGCCAGACAGGCGTGCTGTCGTGGTCGAACAGGACGTCCACACGCCGTAAAACGTGCTCGCCCGGCAGTGAATGCGCGGCGCCATTGTGCGGCATACGCGCGTAGCGCCAGCAGACGTAAGCCCGGTCGAACGTGATCGCGAGCGCGACGATCGCCAGCAGGCTAAGCGGGTAGATGACCCAGCCGCCGAGCCTCAACGCCTCGGCGACACCTTTCCATTCGTTCATGACTGGCTCCTTCGTGCCGGAATAATCAGAAGTGCTTGGTAAGGCCGGCGTAGATTGCTCGCTGCGGGCCATACTGTGGCGCGCCTACGCCGATACCGGATCCATCACGCAGCTCGTAAACACGGCCGAAGGCATTGACCAGCACGAGCCGCGCATCGAACCTGCCGATCAGCGGCTCGCTGAAATGCTGGATCACGCCGAGGTTGACCTGCGCATACCATGGCAGGCGCCCGGTGTTCGCAAAGCCGCTGCGAAGGCCGCTACCGACGATCGCATCTGTCGTGAAAGTCGTCTGGCCCAGGGCGTAGCTGCCACCGAACGACGCGGTAATGCGCTGATCGTGATCGAGGTAGACCAGGTGGTTTGCGATGTAGGCCAGTTCGTCGGCGCCGAAGTTGAATTGCGCCGATTCGATGTTCTTTCCCTGCGCCCGGCTGTATGCGACATTCAGATACGCAGTCACATTGTCCTGGTGGTAGCTCGACGTGAACTCCACGCCGTAGACGCGCCCGTACTGGTAGTTGAACGGCGTAAAGATGAGCGCGGTGCCGAATTGCCCCTCGTCGAGCAGATCGCTGGCGCGCTTGTAATACGCGTCGAGTCCTACGGTCAGTGCAGACGTGAGGCGCTGGGTGACGCCGATGTCAAAGTAATCGGCGCGTTCGGGCTTCACCGGGTCGTTCTGCGAGGTCGGGCTCTGATTGGTCGTGCCGTTGAACTTGCTGATCGTCGAATCGGACACGAGTTCGAAGGCGGGCGGCGTGAAGTAGCGCGCGTATCCGGCGTGCAGCGTCGTCGCGTTGGTCGGCTGGTACACGAGTCCGACGCGCGGGCTTAGCTGTCCGGCCTGCACATACTCGTCCATGCGGTCGTAACGCAGACCATAGTTGAGTGTCAGCTTCGGCGTGATTTTCCACTCGTCCTGCGCATAGACGCTGTACAGGTAGCCTGACTTGCTGTTCGCATCCTGAATCGTGAGCGGCTGGTCGGAGGTCTGATTTCCGTTCGCGTCGACGGGAAACACGGCCACGGTGTTGTCGAACACGGCATGTTCCTGCTGGAACAGGAGACCCGCACGCAGCGTGTGGTGATCATTGAGCCGCCAGGTGAAATCGGTCTGGACGCCATTCGCCTGGTTGCTGTGGAAGTCCTCGGAAGCGACGCCGTTGAAAATGAGGTCGCCGACCGGGTCCGGATTGAACTTGGTGCGCGTGTATCGCGTGAAGAGCGCCACCTGATAGTCGAGCGCGCCACCGTTGGTGCCCTGCAGCGCCACTACCGCGAAGTTGTTCAGCTCCGACTGGGTCTCGTTGAGGTTCGCCGAGTCGAACGTGGACTGGCTGTTCAATGTGTAGACGGGCGCGAGCCCCGGCGTATTCGGAATCTGGAACTGGTTGCTTGCAGTGCCGAACATCACGGTCACGCGCGTGAGCGGGTTGAGCAGGTACGACATGTAACCGAAACCGTTGCCCTGGCGCGTGTGATCGTGCAGGGGGCTGCCGTCCGAAGTGGGCGCCTCGATGCCGAGATTGTTCTGGCCGAGCGAACCGGCGAAGTAATAGCTGAACGGGCCGCTCGAGCCGAACACGTCGGCGCTCGTCTGGATCGTCTGGTGACTGCCGCCGTATACGTCGATCGTGCCGCCGTTGCCGGCGTCGCCGGACTTGGTGCGGATGTCGACGATGCCCGCCGTGCGATAGCCGTACTGGGCCGGCAGCGCGCCCGTCACGAGATTCACCTGATCGATGATCCGCGTGTCGAGCGACTGCCCGAAACCGCTGATCGGTTCGGGAATGATGATGCCGTTGAGTCGGTACTGCAGGTTCGCATGGTCGCCGCGCACGTGAAGCTGACCGTATGAATCGTTGGCGACGCCGGGCGCCTGCAGCAGAACCTGGTTGAGCGGCGTGTTCGCGCCTTGTGGCGACGAGTCGATGTCGGCTTGCGTGATGCGGTAGACGCTTGCACCGACCTCGGGCAGCAGACCGTTGCGGGCGCGGTCAAGGCGCTGCACGTTGACGGTGACATCGAGCGTGGTGTCTTTCTGGAGCACGACGGCGAGCGGCTCGGGCACCTGTCCCGGCGTCACCGTCGCGACGCGGGTGACGGTGCCGTAGCCCGGGGCCTCCCCCTTGACGGCGTAGGTTCCGGGCGTGATGTGGTCGAGCCGGAAGTGCCCGCTGGCGTCAGCCGTCGTCCGTGCGACGCTTTTGCCGCTGGCGTCCTGAAGTGAGATCTGGCATGGGCGGGCACGTGGCCCTGGGCGTCGGCCACCGTGCCGGCAAGTGCGGCGTCGCCACCGGCAGCGACTGCGCGGGAGCAAAGCGTACAGGCGAGCAGCAGCATACCGGCCTGCGATAGCGGCGATCGGTTCATTGTCTTGTTGTGGTTCAGGGGTGGACGTGCCTGATGTCAGGCCACGATGCGCCATCGATGACAGGGGCGACGTTACGCAGCGGTGGCAATGTTATAACATTGCATTGTGAGTTGGCAATCCCCCGCTTGGCGCAAACTGCGCTCCACAGGGAGAGGGAGCGAAAGACTCCGCTATCGTTGATCGACCGAGGTCCTCGCCTTCATATCGAACATCGGCCGCGAATGCCTCAAACGCATCGCGAAGCGGACCTTTAAAAAGCGACGCGGCAAGGCCGGAACTGCGCGCTTTCGGAACCGCGACCGTCCAATCTTGAAACGCGGGGAGCCGCGGCCTCAGGGGCGTGTTAAGTGCGCACCTTATTGCCTGTCCACAATAGGTCTGGATGCACTAACAGGTCGGCACTTCTCGCGGCAAGTTGAGCGCTGCAGTAGCTCGCCTCAATAGGCGAACTTCTGATACGCCTCCGGCGCGCGGGCAACGTCCAGTCGATCCACGCGCGGCATATAGCGCAGTAACCGCTTCGCCCGCAGGCTCAGGCGTTCGTCCACGTCGGCCGGCACGTCGATATGAACCTCGGGTCGAAAATACCAGCTCCTGCTGTAGCCGATCACCACCATTGGGCGCGGCTGATCCGTTCTATTCGGCGTACCTCGATGCAGAGCGCGAACGTCCCGCACCATGACATCGCCAAGTTCCATCTGGACGGCCTGCAGACCGACCCGGTTCTCGCGCAAGGCCTTCATGGCTTCGTCCGGACGCATACGATGAGTGCCTAGCGTCGTTTCAAAGGGACCGTTCTCGAGGGAGACGTCGCACAGCGGAAAATTGACCGCCAACTGAAAAGAGGGCATTTCCGGCTGGTCATCGAACAGCGGCGGCGTGTCTCGGTGGATGTCCTGGTACGTCGAGCCATTCAGCGGCGTGTCGGTGGCAAGCTGGCACATCACCGGGTCGTCGCCGGCGACCCGCTCGACGATACCGAGAATGGCCGGGTCGCAAAAAATACTTTCGTCGGCGAACACACCCGTGAACGGCAGGGTGATGTAGTGCCGATTGTCACCGCGCACGGCAGTTGTCCCCGAGGCGACGCGCTCGCGTAGCAGCGGCTCGAATGCATCGCGCCAGGCCCTTAGCGGCGCCTGAGGGAAATGGTTTTTCAACACAACCATGCCATCGCGCTCGAACGTCGCCGCGTACTCGTCCAGTTCGTCTGAAGAGAGGATGGCCATGCTTGTCTCCTTTTGAAGTTATAGAGCGTTTGTCGAAAGCATTCTGTTGAGCGTGAACCCGCAAACCGGTGGAGGAGACCGACCGAGCAAGCGCCTGCACTCGAACCCTTTCAAGCGGTCGCGGCACGCCGCATGCTTGCGTACGCAGCATTACGCGTCTGTTGGTATCAGTCTACCTATTGAAATGGAGTTTATATGACTACCGAGTCCGCACGCCCCACGCCACCACGTCAAACCGAGTCCGATCCGACCGCCGCGGACCGCCGGTTGAGCGACGAACAGAAAGAGTCGCTGAAGAATGAACCGGCGCCCCCAACGCCGAATAGCGGCGAAAAACTGCCCGACCCGAAAGAGGTCGGCGAAGCCGGCTGATAGAGAGAGGCAGGCTGCGCCGCGAGCCTTTTGCTCGCCCGCACGGATTGCGCACCGAGCGGCCTTTCATTGTGCTCGAAATGGAAGCTTCCCCATGGACGGTTCGATCGACTGTGTCATCGTAGGCGGAGGGCCGGCCGGCTTGACCGCGGCACTCTATCTTGCGCGCTATCGCCGCACGACGAGAGTCTTTGACGCCGGCGAAAGTCGCGCGCGGCTTATCCCTGTTGCGCGCAACGTGCCGGGCTTTCCATCGGGCATCAACGGTGAGGCGTGGCTGGCCAACCTGCGCGAGCAACTCGCGCCGTACGACGTGAGGCCCGAACCTGCCCGCGTGGAGGCCATCGAAGCTGTCAGCGATGGTTTCCGGATCGACTATCGTCCGATCGGAGGCGGCGACGCACAAACCGCGCGCTCGGTGCACGCCAGACGTGTGTTGCTCGCCGCCGGCATACGTGACGGATTGCCCTCGGTGCCCAACGCCGATGAACTGACACGCTGCGGCCTGTTTCGTCTCTGTCCGATATGCGACGGTTACGAGACTGAAGGCAAGCGTATTGCGATGTTAGGGCCGGCGAAGTGTGCGCTGTCACATGCCATCTTTATGCGGACATTTTCACGCGACGTGTCCGTGGTCGCGTCCGACCTCGACGCGCTATCCGACGCGGAAGTCGCTTCGGCTGCCGCTTGCGGCGTCAGTTTGATCGCGCTATCGAGACTCGACGCAATTCGGGGCGCTGACCAGGCGGTGCAGATCATCGGCCAGAGCGGGGCTGTTCACCGTTTCGACTCGGTATATCCCGTCATGGGTTGCGATCCGCGGACTGACGTATTGGGGCTCGACGTAGCGCGCGATGAGGACGGAATGGTGAGAACCGACAAACATCAGCGTACTAGCATTGAACGGCTCTATGCGGCCGGCGACATCGTCAATACCCTCAATCAGATCAGCGTCGCCTCAGGCGAAGCGGCCATTGCCGCGACGGCGATTCATAAGAGTCTTCCGCACAACGCATTTTGAAGTGCTTACGGAACGCGCTGATCAGGGCGAAGCAACGCCGTGGCTCTGTGTCCGTCATTTCCGCTGCACTGGTGAGGAATCACCGGCAGGCGGCACGCCGCTTGCGCCGCCCTATGCATGGGAAGGCAGCCCGCCTGCCTGAAATACCGTCTTGGGGGTACGTCATGAAACATGGAAACAGGTCGTTGGTTACTTTGGCTCTTGTCATCGCGTTGTCGTCAGCGGTAAGCGCGCGAGCTGGCGATGGCGCGGCGCGGAGCTCAACATCCGGCGCTGGTTCCGCGCAAGCGTTGGACCAGCAGGACTACGGTTCGCCCGGGGACGCGCGCACCGACGCGGGGGCGCGGACCAATGCGGGTTCCGGCTCGACTAGTTCTGCGACTACGCGTTCCAACAGCGGGAAGACCAACGGGTTAAATATGGGTACAAAAAGCGGCGCGAACAGCGACGTCAATAGCGGACTTAGCCGTTCCAAACAGAACGGTGGCCAGTAAGATTGTCGCCGCTAGCGTCAGGAGCTACAAAGCCAAAAAAGCTTGATTAATTCAAAAGCGTTGACAAGCATGTGCTTCGTTGACGCCGACTCAGGACGATCGGCATATTGCGGTGAGTCGGCGTCCGCGACAGACCGTGGATATTTTGTTGCTCAAGCGTGAAAACGCGCTATCGCAAAGCACCAGCAGGCAGCGCGACTCGCGCTAGGGCGGCCATTGGCCCGAGCCGCTCGATCGCTCTCATCTGCGCCGCGTCGCGCACGAAGAGCGATCCGGCGAATCCCAGTGCGTTGATCGATACTCCCTCGACACGCTCTTCCGATCTCGGTACTAGCAACATCCAACGGCGTGTAACGAGCAGGTTGTAGGGCGCGGATTGATGAAGTTCACCGCCGACTTCGACTGGCGCGATGCCGGCGGCTTCGAGCAGCGCGCGGTAGCGGGACAGGAGCGACGGCGCCGCATCCACGGAAATCGCGGCACCGGGTTCGAGGCTCGCGAAAGCGTGCCGGAATGGCAGGCGCGGTACGGTCCGCGCCAGACCATCAAGGAGCGCGGTTGCCAGAACGGACTCGATGGGAACCGGCGGTTCAGAATCGCCGAGCGGCAACGGCACCATTTGCAGATGCTTATGCGCCTGGCTCGCCCCCGCAGCAGCGCCTGCGTTGTAAAAACCGAGGCCGTCGAACTCGGCCATGCAGGCAATCAGCGACTCGAAGTCGGCCAGGTTGAGGAGTGCGTTCTGCGATTCGAAGTCACGGGTAACAATCAGCAGATGATTGTCGATGACATTGAACTTGTTGAGCAACGCCAGATGCGTGTCGGAGATATCCGCGACAAAGAGGTCCGGCTCGTAGGGCAGGAATGGATCCGCCGGCGCGTGCTCCCCGTCTTGAAGCTTTGGTGTGTGCCGGCGCTGCTGCTCCTTGCGGATCAGGCTCGAGACCTGCCGCACGACAAAACGGATGCCGTCGCTCTCGAGCACCGTCTGCGAAGTCTCGATCTGTTGCAGCGCACCGCAACGTAGTGCGTGCTCCGCCTGGCGCAGCATGGCAGACCATAGAGTTCCAGGTTCAAGGCGTCGGTTTTCCATGCTTCGTTGCGGAGATTAATTTGTGATTGGGCCTGCCAGTGCACGGCTTTACCGCGACTTCCAGGTGGGTACTAACCGCCCGCCATCCGATTGGTCAGGGGACAGTTCTGAACTTCGTGTGCCGTCGGCAATATGTAATCGCGGAACTGCTGGCGTAGCTTAAGTTTGTGTAGCTTTCCGGTTGCAGTGTGCGGCAACTCGCCGACGAAAACGACATCGTCAGGAATCCACCACTTCGCGACCTTGCCTTCGTAGAACGCACGCAACTCGTCCTGGGTCACATCCATATCGGGGCGCTTGACGACCACCAGCAGTGGCCGCTCTGCCCACAAGGGATGCGCGCAGGCAATGCACGCCGCTTCCGCCACCGCGGGATGGGCGACCGCCACATTCTCGATGTCGATCGAACTGATCCACTCGCAGCCGGACTTGATCAGGTCCTTGCTGCGATCGGTAATGCGCATGAAGCCGTCGTGGTCGATCGTGGCGACGTCACCGGTCGGAAACCAGCCATCGACGAGCGGCGACGCATCGTGGCGGAAGTAGCGGTCGATCACCCACGGTCCGCGCACATGCAGATCGCCGAACGTGGCGCCGTCCCACGGCAATTCGCGCCCGTCGTCGCCGACGATCTTCATATCGACGCCATAGACCACATGTCCCTGCTTCTCGAGCAGCCTGCGCTGCTCGTCGGGCGGGCGCTGCGTCTGCTCCCAGTTGAGTCTTGCAAGGGTGCCGAGCGGCGACATTTCCGTCATGCCCCACCCGTGGATGGCTTCGACGCCGTAGTCGTCCCTGAACATTCTGAGCATGGCGGGCGGGCATGCCGAGCCGCCGATTATCGTGCGCTCCAGCGACGAGAACCGCACGCCCGCTTCACGCACGTAGTTGAGCAGTCCGAGCCACACGGTCGGTACGCCCGCTGAACACGTGACGCGTTCGGCTTCCATCAGATCGTAGAGCGACTTGCCGTCGAGATCCTTGCCGGGGAACACCAGCTTCGCGCCAGTCAACGGCGCGGCATGCGCAATGCCCCACGCGTTCACATGGAACATCGGCACGACGGGCAACACAGAATCGCGCGCGGACAGGCCCATCGCATCGGGAAGCGATGCGCCGAACGCATGCAGCACCGTGGATCGATGCGAATACAACGCGCCTTTCGGATTGCCCGTCGTGCCCGAGGTGTAGCAAAGATTCGACGCGCTTCGTTCGTCGATGAGCGGCCAGTCGAAGTCACCGTCCTTCGCCATGAGCAACGCTTCGTAGCACGACGCGGCCGTCGACATGCGCGGCACATGCGCCTCGTCCGTCATCGCAATCCAGCCGAGCACGTTCGGGCATTTCGGCGCAAGCATGTCGACGAGCGGCGCGAACGTGATGTCGAACAGCACATAACTGTCGTCGGCGTGATTGATGATATAGGCGATCTGCTCGGGAAAAAGCCGCGGATTGATCGTGTGGCAGACGGCGCCGAAGCCCGTCGTGCCGTAGTACGTTTCGAGGTGCCGGTAGCCGTTCCATGCGAGGGTGCCGATCCGGTCGCCCGCTTCGACCCCGAGCGCGATCAGCGACTGCGCGAGTTGCTTCGCGCGCCGCTCGCAGTCGCGATACGTGTAGCGATGCATATCGCCCTCGACGCGCCTCGACACGATCTCTGTCGTGCCGAAGTAGCGTGACGCATGCGCCAGCAACGAAGAAACCGTTAGCGGGACGTCCATCATTTGACCATGCAGCGGTGTTGTCATGGCCGCGTCTCCCTCGATCCGTGCTCGAATTGACTGGCTGATGCTTCGATTGGCCCTTGACGCAAACCACGCCGCCAACCCCGCTCAGTGATTCAAGATAGGCTAGCCCCGGACCTGTTGCAATGGCGAATGGGGAATCGTTGCCGCCAACCGACCCATTTCTGGAAGCATTTATTCCAGCAAGGAAAAACTGTTCTTCAGCGACACGCCGTGTCAAATGGCCACCGCGACTCCTATAGTTCGCTTGGACCACAAGCAGATATTGTCAGTCAACATGCGCCAAGACTTTATGTGCGCGCTACTGCCCTTTATCGATCTGTTCACGCGCCATCGCGTCCCCGCACGGTGTAACCATGAAACGTTTTAGTCTGACCGCATCGCTATGTATTGCGTCGCTCGTGTCGCCGGCAAGTCAGGCACAAGACCCGCAGCCGTCCGGCTATCACTACACCTTGCCGCTCGACGTCGCCCTCGACGCGGCGAAAGAAGCGATTCGCGTGTGCGAAACGAAGCATTACTGGGTGACCGCGACGGTGCTCGATATGGATGGCGCGCCCCAGGTAGTACTGCGCGGAGACAGGAGCACGGTACACACCGCTGAATCGAGTATGCGTAAAGCGTTTACCGTCGTGACACTAGGGCCGGAATTCGGTTTCGACCGGTCGAGCGGCTTTTTCGAATTGATGAAGACGAGTCCATACGCGCCGCAACTCGCGACCGTGCACAACGTCATGGCATTGCCGGGTGCGGTAGCGTTCAAGGTGAATGGAGAGATAGTGGGCGCGCTTGGGATCGGCGGCGCACCCGGCGGCGACAAGGACGAGGTGTGCGCGGCGGCGGGCGTGGCGAAAGTCGCGGAGCGCCTGCCGCACTGAGTCTGCTTCCAGTAGCAGCGCGCTCAGGCCGCCGCGACTCGCGGATCGAAGTCGAACTCGAGCCGGATGCCGCCGGGTTCGAAAATCATTGTGTGCCGCTTCGGGCCGGCACCCAAGGTTTCTGGCGCAAATTGAACTTCGACGCCGGGCCATTTCGACACCTTCGAGAATACGTCCTCGAGCGCTGCTTCACTGCCGACGCGCAGCGCCAGGTGGTGCAGGCCCACGTTCGTTTTGCGGTCGAATTCGACGCGGCCCGCCTGATTCTGGACTTCCCACAGCGTGAGCATCACCTGTCCATCGGACACGAACGCAGCCGGATAGTCCGGCTTCTCGCCAACTTGCGTCCATCCCAGACAATTGATGAAAAAGTCGCGAGTGAGATTCAGATCGCGAACGGTCAAGCCGATGTGATCGATACCAAGTGTCAGCGGTTTCGCAGTCATGTCGAGCCTCCAGGTTGTGGTGGTGATGCTACCGCAGAAGCGCAATGTGGATCGATGGCGCGATCTGATCCCGGTTGATGGAGGCGAGATATTCACTTATGCATTGCGCGCCAATCGTTGCGTGCATTCATGCGCGCCCCGTTGAAGCACAGACTTCATTCGCCACTTCAGACAATTGAGTTTGTTACACGCAGGTCCAACATTTATCGAGGTGTTTGCCATGAAATCGATTATCCGTAGAGTCCTTTTTGCCAGCGCGCTTGTGATTCCCGTTGCGTCGTTCGCTCAGTCGACCGAACACACGACACGTGCGCAGGTCCGTGCAGAACTCGTGCAACTGGAGAGCGTGGGATGGCACGTCGGTGACGGCGATACGACGCACTATCCTGATGAAGTCCAGGCCGCCGAAGCGAAGGTGGCGGCGCGCGATGCATCGACGAGCAACTATGGGGGCGCATCGATTACGTCCCGAGTGGGTGGCAGCGTGTCGGCTGAAGACTGGAACGCAATGTATAGCCGCTGAGCGTTCAATAGGCTTCGAGCGTTTCCGCGAATTGACCATACGACCATCTATCACGGTGCCGCTGACTCGCTGATTGACTACTAGGTGAATGATCGCAATCGAAAAGAATCCCGGTGACAACACCAGATGCGCACGTGTCTCAACGACTCGCATCCCGCGGCATGGGCGGCATGGGTGGCATGTACAGCCGGCCGGTCACGAACATCACCACCGCCAGCACGGCGATTCCGGTGAGAATGCCGGATAGCCGCATGAGCGCAGGCAATGGATCGGACGACCAGTGGTGATCCTGGACGAACACCATGATGAAGGCGATGGTGAATTGCCGCCCCACGTAGCTTGCTCCTTCCTGTCCTGTTTGCACGTGACATCCTGCCCACACGCCGATGGACAGCGCGAGCATGCACAGGATTGCCTGTCCTTGCATCAGAGGGAGGAGCGCCACACCAATCACACCGGCCAGCAGACAGCCGGCCACGCGCTGCACCATCTTTTCCATGACCGGCTGCCGCGTTCCGTCTGCTGCCAGACCTGGCGGCACGATCAGCACCGCGATCGCCGTGACCATTGCTTGCGCGAAACCCGGCAGATGCAGAACGTACGTCAGCAATGCAAGGATTGTGATGGACAGCGCGGCCTGCAAGCACAACAGCATGCGAGTCGAGCGCGCCGATTCCAGTGGCGGCGTCAAATTTTCAGCGGCTGGTACACCGTCGGACTCACCCGCCGCACGAGCGGTTGAAGCCTCCAGTGCCGTCCTGTTCCTTCGATACCACTTCGGCCCGAAATGAAACACGCTCGCCACCAGCAGGCAAGCAAGTGTTCCAACCGCGACCTCGGCGACGCGCAGCGCCGCAAACAATGCGGTCGCCCGGAAGGACGCGAACTTGTGCGCTTCGTACATCACCATGAGGGCCGTCACGCCGCCCAGAACCCAGGCGTAGGTCGCCTTGGACCCGTTGGCGCGATACACCGCGACGGCGCCGATCGCCCCCAGCGCGGGCACGAACACCCACGGACGGTCGCCGATCCACGGCCCGGCGATAGCCCCGAGCGCGGCCCCTATTACCGTGCCGATGATGCGGTGTGCGGCACGCTGCACGGAACCGGCAAAACTCGTTTGCATGACCGCGAAGCCGCTGATTGCGGCCCACCACGTGTCCGATAGGCCCAACGCGTTTGCAAGCGCGACAGAGAGCGCGACCGAGAGCATTGCCTCTGCGGCGAATGTCGCGCGCGCCCGGGAAGCCTTCCAGGCCGCCAGCTCACGTACGAGCCCGAAAACGGCCGTACGGCAGAGCTGAACAAGCGTGCCGGCGAGCGTCATCTATCCGCCGCACTCGAAACGAGAGGCCCAGGCACAATGCGGAAAGACAGCTTGATCCATGTAAAGGAGCCTCCATTTATCGCGCGGCTATGACAATGATGTCGAGCCGTCCTCGCAGCCATGCGGCAGATTATATGGCTGGTGGCGCGAGAGGCCACGCGTTACGCAGCGGACGTGCCCGCTAGCGCAACTTGTCGAACGGGACGGGCCGCAAGTTGCCACGCGTCGCGTAGCAGTCTCAGGAACTCGGCTTCGCGGTAGCAGTGGCGTTGGTCGGCCATGACCGCTTCGCTGCACAGTTCCATGATGTCGCGACGGAGTCGCCGGTCCTGCACATCAGCCGCGAGCCAGGCGAGCGTCGCGGGATCGACCTGACATACGTCGTTCCAATTCAGATAGCCAGACCGCGTCAGGTCTTCGTACAGTGTTTGCACGATCGAAAGCAATCGGTGGCGATCCAACCGCAGGCGCCTTTCCATACCACAGCGGTCGAGCGTGTCGAGTTCAGTGAGGCTGAGATGTCCATCGATTAACAGGCATGCCGCCAGGATGCGGCCTGCTGCCTCGGGACTGTTGCATTGATAGTGACGCATTTGCTACTGCTTTCCATATCGACAAGAACGGGGCGGCGAAATGAACCCTGAGATAGTCCGGGCGAATCGCCGTGACAATTCAGCTAGCCTCACGCGGGCGCTAGCTGAGGAAAACGAATAATGGGTGTGTCATGTGGCGGGTCGGGGGCCATTGGCGGAAGCATTGCGGCTGTCGCCCGGCTGACGGCCAGTGTCGACATTGCCGACCAGTTGCCGCGCGCCGTGGCTCGGCTGCGAGTCGCCTTGCAGTATCGTTTCGATTGCGGCGCGGTCGGCTTTTCCCTGTTCAGTAAGCGGCACGCGATCGGCCACGACGATACGAATCCGCCTCGCGATTAAAGAGCCGAGCGAAATTTCCAGCCTGCGCATGCACCGCGCGACGTTCACCTGCCCAGCGGTCCATGGTTCGATCAGTGCGTCCCATCCGTGTTCGCGGGCACTCTTGTTTGCGGCCAGCGCCACGGCGTAGCGAACGTCAGGTAAGCGGCACAAGACATCTTCTATCTGTGTCGGACCGATCGTCACTCCGTCGATTTCCGCGACGTCGGATGCGCGGCCGAGAACGTGCAGATCGGCTGCTTCATCGATGAAGCCGACGTCGCCGGTCAGGCACCAGCCATGCTGAAACTTTTGTGCCTCTTCGAGCGGCTGGTGGTAGTAACCATCCGCCACGGCGGCCGACTTCACTTCGATGTTTCCGCACTGTCCCGCACCTGCCAGCGTTCCGTCGGCGCGCCGCAAACGTACCTCGACGCCGGGTCGAATAGCGCCCGCGCAAAGCAACAGTTCCGGATTGGCCTCATAGTTAGATGGCGGCAGAATACTGACGACACCGGTTTCGCTTGCACCGTAGAGATGGGTAAGCACAGGACCGAGACGCGCGATCGCGCGTTCCCGCAGTACCGCGGGCGCTGACCCGCCGATGTGCGCAATGGAGCGCAGCGACGACAGGTCGCGCCGGCTGACGTCCGGGTGGTCCATTGTTTCGAACAGCTGAGGCTCGACGAGCAGCACGTCGGTGATACGTTCCGATTCGATCGTCGCGAGCGTCTCGGTGGGATCGTAGCGACGCTTCAAGACGACCGTACCGCCGCCGATGAGCGTCGTGTCCACCAGCACTTGCGACAGGTACGCGAGCGGGCCATTGATAAGCTGGCGCCGGTCCTTGTCGTTCGCCGCGCAGACCATTGCCGAATACGCCGCGAAGGACCGGCGGCTGCATTTGGGCACACCCGTCGTGCCGCCCGACGAGACGACGACCGCGAGGTCATCGGCGCTCAGTGGTCTGCGCAACGGCTGATTCGCGTGCACTTGCGCGAGTTTGTCCAGGCGTGCAGAAGCGGGACCGACGCCGACGAACAGCACGCGGCTCTCGAGCGCAATGGGTATGTCGTGAAGAGTTTCAGGGAAGGCCACGAGAAGCGTCGGTTGGACGCGGGCTAGCAAGGTTGCGTGCCGCCCAGCATTCGTTGATGCAGGCACGAACATCGTCGCCGAACCAAGCAGGTTTGCCGCGTAGCGGATCGCAAGCGCGTCCGGACAATTGGGGGCGAGCAGTGCGACCAGCGAGCCCCGGCCGATGCCGAGCACCGCAAGCGCCCGTGCATAGCGAAAGATTGCCGTTCGCAGGGTACTGCCCGTTACGTCATGGTCGAAATAGCGCAGTACCGCCCGGTCAGAATGTGTTTCCAGTTGATCGAGCAAGGCGTCGGTATACGGCCGAAACGCTGCTTTCTCTTCGTGTTGCATGATTGCTCCGCTTCAGTGATGCGTGATTCGATAGGTGAATCAGGCTGTGCTGAGACGGATTGTGCGTTTGCATAATGAGCGGAGAATTAGCGGGTGTGGGTGCGAGTAGTGGGGCGTTACCTGGGCGGCGCCGCGAGGAATTGATTCTTGAGGGTCAAGGTGGGCAGCTTCGGACGGCGATTGTCGAGCCCGGTCCGTAAGAAAAGCGGTGTGCCGCCGAATTCGCGTTAGCATCTCGGTACAGAAGGGCGACGGCGACGAAGCGCTCGCCGCAGTTAATGCGGGCGCATCGGGTCGGAGTAAGCGCTGAAGCGCCAACTGTGGTCGACAGCTTTGCATGGGACCACAGTAAGCGCTAAAGCGCTAACTGTGGTCGACAGCCTTGCATGGGACCACAGTAAGCGCTAAAGCGCTAACTGTGGTCGACAGCCTTGCATGGGACCACAGTAAGCGCTAAAGCGCTAACTGTGGTCGACAGGAGACAGCGTTGGATCTATTCACGTCGATGGAAGCGTTCGTCCGCGCCGCGGAAGCACAGAGCTTCGCCGGCGCGGCGCGTCAGCTGGGTGTCGCCAAATCGGTGGTGACCTCGCGCGTCAAGCAACTGGAAGACCATTTCGGCGTGCCGCTCTTTCATCGTTCGACCCGGGCGGTGCGCCTGTCCGAACTCGGCGAGACCTACTACCGCGACTGCGCCGAACTGGTCACCAAGGTCCACGATCTGTCCGGGCGCTCGCGCGGCGATCCGCAGGCGCTGGCGGGCACGCTCAATATCCACGTCCTGCCGGGCTTCGCGCTTGGCCATTTTTCGCAGACACTGATCGAATTTCGCGCCGCTTACCCACGCGTGGAATTTGTCGTGACCGTCAACGACCGCGTTATCGATCCGGTTCAGGAAGGCTTCGATCTGGCATTGCAAATCTATCCGCCGGCGTCGAACCTGCTGGTCGAGCGGCGTCTCTTTCCGGTGCGCGGCGTGCTCTGCGCCGCGCCCGGCTATCTGAAGGAGGAGCCGCTGATCGAGACACCGCTTGATTTGCTGCGCCACGATTTCGCCCGCTATTCGTATTACCCGTGGGGCGACAAGTGGCCGCTGATGCGCGGCAACGAGTGCTTCGAAATCGCGCTGAATCCGGTGCTAAAAACGAATAGCGTGCACCTGCTGCTGGAATTCGCGAGGGCCGGCGCGGGTGTCGTCTATCTGCCGACCATGGTCGCCGCCGCCGATCTGCTCGAACGCCGGCTCGAGCGCGTGCTGCCGGAGTACGCGGCGCCGCCGCTGTGGCTCTCGGCGGTGTATCCTGCTTCGCACCGCTCGACCACCAAGGTCAAGGCCTTCGTCGACTTCCTGCGCGCCCGCTATCTGCGCGAACCGCAGTGGGACAGAGCGCTCGGCATCGCGCCGCCCGACGACGAAACGAAAAGCGTCGGCGAGGAACTGTCCGACAGCTGAGACCCGCGTCAAGGCCTATGAGGGTTCGCCACCAGGTAGTTTCCCTGGCGCGATTCCGGCGCACCCAAGGTTCGCGTTTCCCGACCCTCGGAACATTGCTGTAGCGCCTGCCGCCGCTTAATCTTCGATGCAAGCAAAGCATTCGTAGATCAACTGGAGGCAGACATGCAACAAACCTGGTTCGGCAGCCTGGACAACTTTCGGAAAGGCTCCATCGAAATCATCAAGGGCAAACCGGAACATTACGCTATGTCGAATGTATTCGACGTAGCGAGCCGTGCAGAACCCTACGAGAAAGTCGTTGTCGGCAAGAATCTCAAGTACGTGATCGAGACGCTGCGCGCGGAAGGTTCGTCGGCGTGGTTTGCTGCGTCGCACGATGAGTTCGCGGTCGTGCTCGACGGCGAGATCGACATCTATTTCATCAAACCCTCGGATGGCCCGCTGGTCGACGCGCAGACCGAAGGCAGCGTGCGCCTGGAAGGCCAGCCGTCGGGCCAGTCGATGGGCCATGTGCGGTTGCGTCGCGGCCATCAGGCACTGCTGCCCGCCGGCGCCGCGTATCGCTTCGAAGCGAGGACCAAAGGCGTGCTGCTCGTGCAGACGATCCTCGGACGCTATTCGGTCGAAAAGTGGGCCGACATCTGCATCCACTGAATCCCTCTACACGATCGATCCATCCGGAGCCCATCATGGACAAACTCAGCACCCTGCAAAACGTCACCGCGAGCGAGGCCGACGCGGTCACCGGTTATCGCACCTTCTGCCTCGGCGATTTCGAATTCAGCCGCGACGCTTACTTCGCCACCGTCAGATGGCCGGCCAAAGGCCAGATCCGCTCGCACCAGATGCACGCCGACGACTTCCTGCGCGCGATGATGCGCGATGTGGCGTGGGGTTTCTTCTACGGCTGGGTCAACTTCGACGAAGTGATCGGCACGCGCAATCACTACGGCAAAGTCGACATGTACGCCGGCGCATTTAACGCAAGCTTCAAGGAAGCAGGTGTCGATCATACGCAGCAGTTCGACACCCCGCTCATCATGGCGACCTTCAAGGCGATCCTGAAGGACTGGGTCAACGAAGGCTTCGACCCGTTCGCCGCGCCGGAAGAAACCGGCTCCGCGTTCGGCACGAAACACGGCGATAACATTGCCGCGATCGAGCGTACGCGGATCGCCACCAAACGCATGCCGGGCCTGGAAGGCGACTCGCCGTTGCGCGACGAGCTGCCTGTCAATCGCCAGTTTGCCGACGTCGGTCAGGACGAACCTGAGATTCACGCCGAGCCGGGTTTTGAAGGCGCGCTGCATGCGTTCAGTCTTTTTAAATACCTGTCGCGCTCGGACGTGACGTGGAATCCATCGGTCACGTCGGTGTGCCAGCAGAGCCTGTTCTGCCCGACCACTGAGGAATTCGTGCTGCCGGTGTTTCACGGCAACGACCGCGTCGAGTGGTTCCTGCAACTGTCCGACCAGATCATCTGGGACGTCGCCGACAAGGACAGCGGCGAGCCGCGCGCACGCATCACCATGAACGCGGGCGATATCGCCGCGATGCCGGCCGATATCCGCCACAAAGGCTACTCGCAGAAGCGTTCGATGCTGCTGGTGTGGGAGAACGCCACGCCCGATCTGCCCAAGCGTTACGAAAGCGGTGAACTGCCGCCGTATCCGATCCAGATGTAACTCTCCGGCATTCCCCTGATCGTCGATCGGACGGCGCCGGACCGCTGGCGCCGCGGGGAAAGTCGCGTCCAGGTTTTACTTGCTCAGGACTGTCATGCAAACGCAACTCTTCATCGGCGGCCGCTTCGTGCCGGCTGCAAACGGCGAAACGCTCGCCTCCCTCAATCCGCACGACAACTCGGTGATCGCCGAGGTCGCGATGGCGGGCCCGGCCGATGTCGATCGCGCCGTCGCGGCGGCGAAGGCGGCGTTTCCGAAGTGGAGCAATCTCGCTGCGATGGAGCGCGGGCGCCTCCTTCTCAAACTGGCCGACGCGATCGAAGCGAATGCCGATCGACTCGCGCGCCTCGAATCGCTCGATACGGGCCACCCGATCCGCGATACGCGCAATCTCGACGTGCCACGCACGGCAGCCACGTTTCGCTATTTCGGCGGCATGGCCGACAAGTTCGAAGGTTCGGTGATTCCGGTCGAGCAGGGCTTTCTGAACTATATGACCCGTGAGCCGGTCGGCATCGTCGGGCAAGTGGTGCCGTGGAATTTCCCGTTGATGTTCACGAGCTGGAAGATGGCGCCGGCACTTGCCGCGGGCAACTGCGTGATCATGAAGCCCGCCGAACTCACACCGTTGTCGAGTCTCGCGATTGCCGAACTGATGGCCGAAGTGGGCTTTCCGGAAGGCGTCGTCAATATTCTGCCGGGCCTCGGGCATGTTGCGGGTCAGTACATTGCCGAACATCCTGAGATCAGCAAGGTCGCCTTCACCGGTTCGACCGCAGTGGGCCGTAAGATCGTGCAGGCGTCGAGCGGCAATCTGAAGAAGGTGCAGCTCGAACTCGGCGGCAAGGGCGCGAACATCGTATTCGGCGACGCCAATATCGACGCCGTGGTGCAAGGCTCGGCGTTCGCGATCTTCCACAATCAGGGGCAGGCGTGCATTGCCGGCTCGCGGATGATCGTGCATGAATCGATCGCCGACGAAGTGCTCGAAAAGTTCGCCGCATTGAGCCGCACGATCAAGATCGGCGATCCGCTCGATCCGTCGACCGAGATGGGGCCGCTCACTTCGCGTCAGCACCGCGACCGCGTGCTGTCGTTCGTCGATGTCGCCCGCGAACAGGGTGGTCGCGTACTTGTCGGCGGCAAGGCGCCGGACATCGCGGCGTTGGCCAACGGTTGCTATGTCGAGCCGACAATCGTCGAAGCGAAGCCGGAGGATCGGGTCTCGCAGGAAGAAGTGTTCGGGCCGTTCATGACGGTCACCCGATTCCGCACCGACGAAGAAGCACTCGCCATCGCGAACGGTACTGAATACGGTCTTGGCGCGGGTCTGTGGACACGCGATCTGCAACGCGCGCATCTGGTGGCGCGCGAGATTCGCGCCGGCATGGTGTGGATCAACTGCTACAAGCGCGTGAGTCCCGCGTCGCCATTCGGCGGCGTCGGCGCAAGCGGCTACGGCCGCGAAATGGGATTCGAAGCGATGCGCGAATATACACAGCCCAAGTCAGTCTGGGTCAACGTGGATGCGCAGATTCCGCCTTACTACCCGCGCTGAACCACCATGGAACCGTTCATCTATAACGGCTTGCCGTCACGCGTGATTTTCGGCGCGGGCAGTCTTGAGCAGCTCGATCGCGAGATCGGTTTGCTCGGCGCCACGCGGGCGATCGTGCTGTCCACGCCGCAGCAGCGCTCGCAGGCCGAAGCGCTCGCGGCAAGCCTCGGCTCGCGTGCGGCGGGCGTCTATGCCGAAGCCGTCATGCACGTGCCGGTCGAGACCGCACGCGCGGCACGCGACTTTGCCGCAAGCGTCGGCGCCGACTGCGCGATCGCGATAGGCGGCGGTTCCACGACAGGACTCGGCAAAGCGATCGCGCTGGAAACCTCGCTGCCGATCATCGCGATTCCGACCACGTATGCAGGCTCGGAGATGACGCCGATCTACGGCCTCACCGAGAACGGCATCAAGAAGACCGGCCGCGATCTGCGCGTGTTGCCGAAAACGGTGATCTACGATCCGGCATTGACCGCGTCGCTGTCACCCGCATTGTCGTTGACGAGCGGCATCAACGCGATCGCCCACGCGGCGGAAGGGCTCTACGCGCAGGACGCGAATCCGATCATCAGTCTGATGGCGGAAGAGGGTATTCGCGCGCTCGGCCAAGGGCTGCCTCGCGTGATGCAACAACCGGAAGACCTCGCCGCGCGCGGCAATTGCCTGTATGGCGCCTGGCTATGCGGCGCGGTGCTCGGCAGTGTCGGCATGGCCTTGCATCACAAGCTCTGCCATACGCTTGGCGGCACCTTCAATCTGCCGCACGCTGAGACACACACCATCGTGCTGCCGCATGTGCTCGCCTACAACCGTGCGGCAGCGCCCGAGGCGATGAAGCGTATCGCGCACGCATTGCACGCCGACGATGCCGCACAAGCCGTGTTCGATCTCGCACGCGACCACGGTGCGCCGACGGCGCTGAAAGACATCGGCCTGAGCGCAACCGATCTCGATGTCGCACTCGAGCTCGCCTTAAAGAACCCGTACTGGAATCCGCGGCCGGTCGAGCGAATACCGCTGCGCGCCTTACTCGAGGCCGCCTTCGACGGCCGACGGCCGGACTAGCGCGCTTCCCTCACTCATACAAAAAATTCAGGAGACAACCATGGACTCACATACTTTCGATGCGAGGCGCCGCCGCTTTGTCAGCCTCGCGGCAGGCGGTGCGCTCGCCGCCACGACCTCGGCGTTCTCGCCGCTCGTTTTCGCGGCCGGCCCGCGCACGCTGAAAATCGGCTATGTATCGCCGCAAACGGGGCCGCTCGCGCCATTCGGCGAGGCGGACCGCTTCACGATCCAGCAGATGCAGACGGCGCTGAAAAACGGCATCGTGATCGGCGGTAAAACGTATCCGGTGTCGATTGTCGTCAAGGACAGCCAGTCGAATCCGAATCGCGCCGGCGAAGTCGCCAATGATCTGATTCTCAAAGACAAGGTCGACATCATGCTGGTATCCGGCACGCCGGAAACCGCCAATCCAGTGAGCGACGCATGCGAGCTGAACGAGATGCCGTGCGTTTCGACGGTAGTGCCGTGGCAGCCGTGGTTCTTCGGCAGAAAGGGCGATCCGAAGAAGGGCTTCCGCTTCACCTATCACTTCTTCTGGGGACTGGAAGATGTGATCACTGTCTATACCGGCATGTGGCAGTCGGTGCAGACCAATCACAGCGTAGGCGGTCTTTTCCCCAACGACGGCGACGGCAACGCCTGGGGCGACGCGAAGCTCGGCTTTCCGCCGGTGCTCGCGCAGAAGGGCTTCACGCTGAAGGACCCGGGCCGCTTCCAGAGCATGACGCAGGACTTCTCCGCGCAGATTTCCTCTTTCAAGCAGTCGAATGCGCAGATCGTCACGGGCGTCGTGATTCCGCCCGACGCCAAGAACTTTCTCGTTCAGGCGCGTCAGCAAGGTCTGAAGCCCAAAGTCATTTCGATCGGCAAAGCGCTGTTGTTCCCGACCTCGATCGAAGCGCTCGGCAATCTCGGCGACGGACTCTCCACCGAAGTGTGGTGGTCGCCCTCGCATCCGTTCAAATCGTCGCTGACGGGGCAAAGCGCGCGGCAAGTCGCCGACGACTACGAGCGCGTCACCTCGAAGCAATGGACTCAACCAATCGGCTTCGCGCATGCGCTATTCGAAATCGCCGTCGACTCATTGAAGCGCGCGAAAGACGTCGACTCGAACGAAGCGATCCGTGATGCGGTGGCCTCGACGAAGCTCGATACGCTGGTCGGTCATGTCGCGTGGGGCAGCGGTCCGGTGAAGAACGTCGCGAAGACGCCGCTTGTCGGCGGCCAATGGGTGAAGGGTCAAAAGCATCCTTTCGATCTCGCCATCGTCAACAACCAGCTCGCGCCGAGCGTACCGCTGTCCGGCCCGCTGAAGCTGATCGCTTGAACCCAACGCGGAGAGCAATGATGAACCCTGTGCTCAGACTCACCGGCGTGTCGAAGCGTTACGGCGCGTTGCAGGTGACCGACGACATCAGCTTCGCGGTCGAACGCGGCGAAACCTACGGCATTCTCGGCCCGAACGGCGCCGGCAAGACCACGCTGTTCAACCTCGTCAGCGGCGACGTGCGGCCTGATCAGGGCAGCGTCGAATTCGACGGCGCCGGTGTGAATCACCTGCCGCCGCATCGCCGTTGCGCGGCGGGGATCGGCCGCTCGTATCAGGTGCCGAGGCCGTTCGGCGGAATGACTGTGTTCGAAAACCTGCTGGTCGGCGCCACCTTCGGCGGTGAACTGACCGGCCACGCCGCCTACGACGTCTGTGTCGACGTGCTCGAACGCACCGGCCTCAAGGCCCGCGCCAACCAGTTGGCCGGAACGCTGGGGCTGCTCGACCGCAAGCGCCTCGAACTGGCTCGCGCGCTCGCGACGCAACCGCAACTGCTGCTGCTCGACGAGATCGCCGGCGGTCTCACCGAACCTGAAACGCACGCCCTTGTCGACGAGATTCGGCGCGTCAAGGAGCGTGGCGTGACGATCGTGTGGATCGAACATGTTGTGCATGCGCTGCTCGCGGTGGCCGACCGGCTGCTCGTCATCAACTTCGGCAAGCGGCTCGCGGAAGGTCTGCCTGCTGCCGTGATGGACGACCCCGAAGTGCGGCGCGTGTATCTCGGACTGGAGGCTTGACCATGTCGGCACTATTGGAAACACGCGCGCTGAGCGCGTTTTACGGCGACTTTCAGGCGCTGTTCGGCATCGACGTGACGGTCGCGCCGGGCGAAGTGATCGCGCTGATCGGGTCGAACGGTGCGGGTAAATCGACCTTTCTGAAATCGGTGGCGGGCCTGCTGCGCCCGCGCAATGCCGGGCAGATTCTGTATCGCGGCGAGCCGATTGGCGGGGCGGCGGCAGCGAGCATCGTCGGCAAGGGCATTGCGTTGGTGCCGGAAGGGCGGCGCCTGTTCGCGAGTTTGACCGTCGAAGAAAACCTGTTGCTTGGCGCGTTCAGCAAGCGGCCGGGACGCTGGAATCTGCAAAGCGTCTATGCGCTGTTCCCGGCGTTGCGGGAGCGCCGCCATCACGCTGCCACCGCGTTGTCGGGCGGTCAGCAACAGATGGTGGCGATCGGCCGCGCCTTGATGAGCAATCCCGATCTGCTGATGTGCGATGAACTTTCGCTCGGTCTCGCGCCGGTGATCGTCCGCGAAATTTATGCGGCGTTGCCCGAGATCGTCGCGCATGGCATGAGCGCGATCGTCGTCGAACAGGACGTGCAACTAGCGCGCCGCGTGTCGTCGCGTTTTTATTGCTTGCAGGAAGGGCGCGTTTCGTTGACCGGCGTATCGGCCGAGGTATCTGACGAGGCGATCACGCAGGCGTATTTCGGGGTGGCCGCATGAACACGTTTATCAATATCGTCTTGCAGGGCGCGCTGTTGGGCGCGCTTTACGGGCTCTTCGCGATGGGCCAGTCGCTGGTGTTCGGCGTGATGCGGCTCACCAATACCGCGCATGGCGACTTCATCGTGCTGCTGGTGTTCGTGCTGTTCGCGTTGACGAGCTTCGCCCATCTGCCGCTCGCCGTCGCGCTGGTGCTGTTGCTCGTGATCGCGTTCGGCGCGGGCTATGGCGTGCAGTTCGCGCTTTTGAACCGCGTCAGCAGCCGCGATCCGCTGCCGTCGCTGATCGTCACGTTCGGTCTGTCGATCGTGATTCAGAACGTGTTGCAGCAGATTTTCTCGGCGGACCCGCGCTCGATTGCCACCGGCAGTTTCGAGTCGCGCAGCATCACGCTCGCGGGCGGCATCACGCTCGGCTATCTGCCGCTCGTCACGCTGGTGGCGACGGTGGCGCTGGCCTTCGCGATGCAGTGGCTGTTCGGCCGCACGCCGCTTGGCCGCGCGTTTCGCGCCACCTCGGACGATCGCGAGATCGTGCAGCTGATGGGTGTCTCGTATCGCCGCACCTACGCGCTGGCGATGGGCATCGCCTTCGTGCTGATCGCGGTGGCCGCGGCGCTGTATTCGATGCGCACGGCAGTGTCGCCGACCGATGGCCCGGCGCTGCTGCTGTATGCGTTCGAGGCCGTGATCATCGGCGGCATGGGGTCGTTCTGGGGCACTTTCGTGGGCGGCATGGCGCTTGGCATTGCGCAGCAGGTGGGCTTTTACTTCGATCCCGGCTGGGGCATCTGGCTCGGCCACGTGGTGTTTCTCGGCGTGCTGGTGGCGCGGCCGCAGGGCTTGCTGCCCAAAACCGCATAGAGGCTTCGTCATGACCATGCAATTAAACCAGCCCGCAGCGGGCTTCGAGGTGCGGCGCGCGACGCGTGCGAGCCGCGTGGCGGTGATCGTGCTGCTGATCGTCGCGCTGGCGGTGGCGAGCGCGCCCTGGTGGGCCGGACGCGATGCGATGCGCGACTTCGTACAGTTGGCGTCCTACCTGGTATTCGCGTTGATGTGGAACCTGCTGGCGGGTTATGGCGGGATGGTGTCGATCGGCCAGCAGGCATTCTTCGGCATCGGCGGCTACGGCATGCTGATTCTCGCCAACTACTGCGGCATCTCGCCGTTTATCGCGGTGCCGATTGCGGCCGTGATTGCGACGGTGGTGGCGATTCCTGTGTCGATGGTGGCGTTCCGCCTCGAAGGCGGCTACTTTGCGATCGGCACGTGGGTGATCGCCGAAGTGTTCCGGCTCACGGTGGCAAACGTCTCGGTGCTCGGCGGCGGCTCGGGCACGAGTCTCACCGCATTGCAGGAGGTACCACGCGCGCTGCGCGAATCGCTGACGCTGTGGCTCGCGCTCGCTATCGTCGTGGCGGCGATTGGCCTGCTGTATCTGTTTCTACGCTCGAAAGCCGGTCTCGCGCTCACTGCGATGCGCGACAACGCGGTGGCCGCCAGCAGCCAGGGTGTGGACGTGAAGCGCGCGCGCCTGATCGTCTATCTGGTGTCGGCGTGCGGCACCGCGTTGGCGGGCGGCCTGTACTTCATCGGCAACCTGCGCATTTCGCCCGACGCCGCGTTCTCGGTGAACTGGAGCGCGTTCGGTATTTTCATCGTGATGATCGGCGGGCTGGGCACGCTCGAAGGGCCGATCATCGGCGCGCTGATCTTCTTCCTGCTGAACCGGTTCCTGTCCGATTTCGGCAGCTGGTATCTGATCGGCCTCGGCGCGCTGGCGATCGTCGTGACCCTGTTCTTTCCGCAAGGGCTGTGGGGCTTCGTCTCACACCGCTACGGCCTGCAACTCTTCCCCGTGGGCCGGCGCGTCGTGTTTCGCGACGCCGGTCCGTCTCAACAACGCTCGCCGGACGGCGCGTCGGATTCGCTCAACGCGGGCTCGGCGGCGCACCGCGCATGAGGCCAACCATGAACGATAAGACCATTCATCCATTGACGCAGAACGTGCTCGACACGTTCGCCGATTGCACCGATCCACGCCTCAAGCAGATCATGACCGCGCTGGTTAGACACCTGCATGCTTTCGCCCGCGAAGTTGAACTGACCGGCGACGAATGGCTTCGCGGCATCGAGTTTCTGACAGCCACGGGCAAAATGTGCAAAGGTATCCGCCAGGAGTTCATCCTGCTGTCGGACACGCTCGGCCTGTCGATCATGGTCGATGCGATCAATCACGGGCGCGGCGGTGTCACCACCGAAAGCAGTCTGCTCGGCCCGTTCTATCGCGAAGGCGCGAAGGAAGAAGAATTCGGCGCCAACATCGCCCGCACGGAAGGCGAGCCGACGCTGATTCATGGCCGCCTCGTCGATGAGCGCGGCGCGCCGGTGGCCGGCGCGTTGATCGAGGTGTGGGAAACGGCGAACAACGGCATGTATGAAGGCCAGGATCCCGACCAGCCCGAGAGCAACCTGCGCGGCAAATTTCGCTCGGGGCCGAACGGCGAATACGCGTTCAGGACCATCAAGCCGACCAGTTATCCCATTCCGACCGACGGCCCGGTCGGACAGATGCTGATGGCGAGCGGGCGTCATCCCATGCGGCCGGCCCACATCCATTTCCTGATCGTTGCGCCCGGCTACGAGACGCTGATCACTGCGCTGTACTCCGAGGGCGATCCCTACGTCCACTCCGACGCGGTGTTCGGCTCGAAGCCGTCGCTCGTGATCGACTACGTGCCGAACCACGACGCAGCCGCCGCAAAAGAGTGGGCGCTGCCGAGTCCGTTCTTCGAAGTACAGCGCGACTTCGTGCTGTCCGATCATCACGCATAAGGAGACGAGGCGATGAACGCGGCGAATCCCGAACCTCGTCAAGGCTTTCTCTGCGCGCTCGATGACATTGCCGACGGCGGCGCGCTTGAAATCCCCGCCGGCCAGGCCGGCGCGCCAGGCGTTGTGGTTCTGCGCCGCGGCGACGACGCGTGGGCGTACCGCAACATGTGCCCGCATTTTTCGATTCCACTGAACTACGAACCGAACACGTTCTGGGCCTACGACGCCGAATTGCTGATGTGCGCGCATCACAGCGCGATGTTCCGCTTCGAAGACGGCGTCTGCATCGATGGCCCGTGCGAGGGGGCATCGCTCACGCCGGTCGATATCCGCATCGAACGACGACAGATATTCAACAACGACTACAGGGGACAAGCATGAAGAGTAAAAAGCCGAAGCGCCTGGCTATCGCAGGCTGCACGTTCGCCTGCATCGCGCCGGGTATCGTGCCGAATATAGCCAGCGCGCAAAGCAGCGTGACGCTGCAAGGCGTGATCGATGCGGGCGTCACGTATGTGAATAACCAGCATGGTGGCGCCGCGACGCTGTTCGACAGCGGGGTGCTGTCGCCGGACTTGCTGACGTTCAAAGGCAGTGAAGATCTGGGCGGCGGCAACAAGGCGATTTTCGAACTCACCTCGCAGTTCGATCTGGGCAGCGGCGCGACGATTCCGGGCGCAGGGCAGATCTTCAACCGCACGGCGCTCGTCGGTCTCACCAACGACCGCTTCGGCTCGCTCACCTTCGGCAACCAGTACGACTTCATGTTCGAGACGCTGACGCTCGGACTGTATGACGGTGCGTTCCTCTTCGGCGGCATCTACGATTTTCGCCAGGGGCCGTTCACCGCGCTGGGTGTGCCGAATAATCCGACCGGTTCATTCGATTTCGACCGCATGGCAGGCGCCACGCGAGTAGGAAACTCGGTCAAGTATCGCAGCCCGGACATTTCGGGTTTCACCTTCGGCGCGCTGTATGGATTCGGTGGCGTGCCCGGCTCGTTCTCGTCGGACTCGACTATCAGCTTCGGCGCGAACTATGCGAACGGCCCGTTGGGCATCGGCGCGGCGTATGTCGAAGTGAAGTATCCGCAACTGGGCGACGGTCACGACGGCATCCGCAATTTCGGCTTCGGCGCGCACTACAACTTCGGCAGCGTGCTGGGAATGCTGCTCTATACCAATACGAAAAATACCGCGAGCGGCGCGAAGATCGACGTCTACAAGGGCGGTGCGTCGTGGACGATTTCAGGTCCGTGGACGCTCGGTCTCGACTACGCGTATATGAAGGGCAACGACGTGCTGCTGAACAACAAGGCGCAACAGGTCACCACCGCGTTGCAGTACAACTTTTCGAAACGCACCACCGCTTATGTCGAAGCGATCTATCAGCGCGCCAGTGGCGACGCGGCTGTGACGCGGGCATGGATCAACGGTCTGCTGCAACCGGATGGCGCGGCGAGCAACCGGTCACAGACGCTTGCGCGCATTGGTTTGCGTACGAGCTTTTGACAAGACAGGGCGCACGGTTTTGTCGAGAGGCTTCACGAAGATCCGCCTGGGTGCATGCGGGCTTCACACTGGCCCAATGCACCGGCGCGCCTCCTCGCTCGACAAGACGCCGCGGTCCTTGCGATTCGCGGCGCTGGCCGCGTAGACGTCTTGGCGGGCGTGCGTGATGCCGAGCGGTTCGAAGCCGTTGGCCGGGTTGAAGGCCATCTGGTTGATGCGCGCTTCGTCGTCGGCCGAAGGCGGTGACGCAATCTCCAGCACGCCGATCGCAATCGGCGACCCGGCCCATACCACCGATGCATTGTTGACCGGCGTGCTTTCTTCATCCACGAAGAACTGCGCGCAGAGCTGCCACTTGAGCGGAGCTTTTTTCAGGCGGTTCAACAGGTCTTCGCGCAGATAGTCGTCGCCGTGACGGTCGCCGTCGGTGCCTGGCGCCGTGGCGTCTTCGGGTTGCAGCGAGTACTTGATGGCTGCGGGACCGAGCTTCACCACCGAGCCCCAGAACCGCTCGGTCGTCAGGCTTTCGACGGAGCGCAGCGTCGTTTCCCTGGCCAGGATCGCGACGATACGTGCCGTTTCGGCGGGGCCCAGCGTGCCGTTCAACAGTTCGATCGACGCCTGCTCCAGTGCTCCGCGCGCGCCTCTGGCAATCTGGGCGACGAGGATATCGGCGAAGTCCATGAATTGCACCGCGTTCCGCGCGTGCGAACGGCCGCCCTCGTTGGTCATGAGGAGGTCGGTTTCCATGCCTTCGGCGGTGAAGAACTTGATGGCGACACCACGAACATCCGCGGCCTGGTCGGAGAAAGGGCAGGGCTGGCCGTTCGAAAAACGGCAGGCGACCCGATAGCAAAGCGAGCGCTCCAGATCGTCCTGCTTCGCGAAAGGACCATGCTTGAGCGCGATGGGTATCGTTTCGAAGATCCGCAGCGTGCCGAAGGCGCCGAGCGTTTGCTTCTGATGCTGGCCGCGGTCGACGCGTCCGTCCAGATGAGTGGCGCTGCTCGCGGCAATCGTCGCCTGCTGTGCCTTGATTTTCTCGACCAGCAGCGCGATCGCCTGAGCATTGTCGGGCTGGTCGATCCAGCCGGTGCCGCGTTCTGCCATGTCGGGGGAGTCGTTGGCCATGCTCGTGCTCCATCAAGATTCGCTGCGATGGGAATGCGTCCAGGCCTGCGCCGCGCTGCATTGGCAGAAGTGCCACTGCTGGCGCGCATGGATGTGCACTACATCGTAGACTACGGCGCAATCGAATGCATCATGGCTTGAGCAGCCGGCGCGTGATCACGTCGATTACATGGATCACGTCGATCACGGCGGCCGCACGAGCGGCGTTTCACCCGATTAGTGCACGCCCGATGGGTTCGGCGGCGGCAATGCCGGATCGAGCTTGGCGGACTCTCTGACGAGCTGTTCCGTCATCGCGGCTCCGACCGCGTTCGAGCCGCGACGAGGCTGGTCGTCGTGTGCAAACGGCTCGGGCGGTGGGAGCGCCGGATCGAGCTTGGCCGATTCCTTGACGAGTTCGTCCGTTGCCGGGGTCGAGAGCGAGGTGGAGTCGCGGCGGTGCAGACCGTCCCGGCTGCGGCCGGGTTGCACAACGGTGGCTTTTTTTGAATCGGTGCCGGCAAGCACAGTGGCCACAGCGGGTGTTTGGACCGTTTGGGGATGCGGTTGTGCCGGTTGCTGCTGCATTTGCGCGGCGTGTTCAGTTGACCGTTCGGGCGCGGGCGCGGGCGCGGACGAGATGTGTCCCTGCACGGATTGGGCGGGGCTCGGCGCGGGAGCGCGAGTGGCGATATCCGCGCTCGCGGCGGGCGGCGGCGTGCCGATTGCGTGGTCGGCTGTCACCTGTAACGTGCCGGACTGCACTTTGTCTGAAGCCGACGCCGCGGAGCCGTCCGAAACGGCTGCGGGATCGCGGGTCGCCGGATCACTTTTTGGGGACAGTAGGTAAACGGCGAATCCGACCTCTGCCAGCACCAGACCGACTACCAACGCTTTTCCGATCTTCCTCATAATTAGCCAACGGTGCTCAGAGCGATGCGAGCGCACATGATAACCAACCGGCCGCTGACGGTTTGTAACGAGAGGTATGCGGAAGTAACCAGAATACCCGGCGCGGAGCGTGCTAGATTGAATTTACTGCGCCATCAACGGAGTTGTTGCCATGGACACTCATTCGATTCTGGGCATGATCCACGCTGAAGAGGCACTACTGGTCTCCATCGTGCGGTCGTTGCCACCGGACGTGCGGCGCGCGGTCGCCAACGATTTCCACGAGCAGGCTCAACTCGCCGAGACGTCGCATCTGAATCCCACCACCGATCGCGAAGCCAGCGACGCGTTCAAGGCTCACATCAGACGGCTGTCGAATATGCTTGCTTCGCTATCCTGAGATAGTCGTCGCGCGGTGAACCGGGCTTTGTCGCGGCGTCGCCGACGCGGCATCGGATCGCCGGCGCGGTGGCGGCGAAAGAAAACGACCAGCGTGCTTAGCGAACGGATCGGCAAGTCAGGGCTTACGGCGACGCGTTCTGTTGCCCCGTCCTGCGCGGATCACTCAGTTCGCTATCGGACCAGCCGCCGCCCAGGTCGCCGATCAATGACGCCGCATCGAGCAAGCGTGTTTGTTGCACGTTCAATGCGGTTTGCTGAAGATTCAGTTGAGCGGCTTGCGCAGTCGCCACCGTCGTAAAGTCCACCGTGCCGGCCTGGTATTCATTGCGCGCAATCTCGGTGCCGCGCGCCGCATCGCGGACGGCGCGCTCCAGCACCTCGGATTGCTGCGCGAGGATGCGCAAGCCGGCAAGGTCGTTCTCCACGCCCTGGAACGCCGCCAAAACGGTGCCGCGATAATTGGCCACGGCCGCTTCGTACGACGCCTTTGCCGCATCGACCTGCGCACTGCGCTGCCCGCCGTCGAACAGCGTCTCGCTCGCCTGGCCACCCAACGACCACACGTAGTTGCTGATATGCAGCAGGCCGGCCAGCGGCGATTGCGTGAAGCCGTCCAGCGCCGACAGTGAGATCGTCGGGTAATACGCGGCGACGGCCACGCCGATCGCGGCGTTCTGCGCCGCCATCTGACGCTCAGCGGCGGCAATGTCGGGGCGGCGTTGCAGCAGGGTGGACGGCACGCTGACCGGAATGGACGGCAGAGTCGGCAGCATGGTGTTCGGAGGGATGTCCAGCTCTTCCGGATTCTTGCCGACCAGCACGGCGATCGCATGAACATTCTGGGCGCGCGCGACGCCCAGCGCGATCAGACTCGATTGCGCCGACTCCAGTTGTGTCTGCGCGCTCACCAAGTCTGACGGCGGCACGGTGCCGGCCTTGTCCTGCTCGGCGACGACGCGCAACGATTGCTGGAACGCGTCGACGGTGTGAGTGAGCAGGTCGATATTCGCGTCCGTCACGCGCAGATCGATGATCGCGTTTGCCAGCGCGATCTGCTCGGAGAGCGTGGCGTTCGCTAGCGTCGCCTGAGTCGCTTGCGCGGTGGCGGCGCTCTGCTCGATATTGCGTCGCACGAGACCCCACAGGTCGGGCGCCCAGCTGGCGTTAGCTTCGAGCGAGCCGGCATTGTTGATGCGCTGAAAACTGCTCGCCCCGCCAAAGCCGCCAAGTGAGCCGCTACTGAAGTTGCCGGTCGACGAACGTGCGCGGGTTGCCGATCCCGTCACGCCGATCGTCGGAAACAGCGCGCTGCGTGCAAGCCGCACTTCGGCCAGTGCCTGCTGGTAATTCGCATAGTCCTGGCGCACGGTCTGGTTCGACACCGACACGAGCGGCTCGAATTCATCCATGAGCCGGTCGTTAAAGCCCCTCCACCAGTCGCCCTTCGGAAACTCGGCGGCGGGCTGCGCTTCGGTCCAGCCGGGCAGTTCTTTCCACGTGGCGGGTGTCGCGACGGGCGGCCGATGATAGTCGGGGCCGACCGTGCAGCCGGCGGTCAACACCGTCGACAACGCAGTCGAAAACACCAGCATCGCGCCGGCCAGTCGGGTGGGGGAGATCGTCTTCATCATGAACTCGTATCCGGTGCTTCGCCGCGGCGATTCCACGGCAGGCGCGCTGACCATCTGGCGAGTCGCGCGCGCAGCCGGTCGAGGTACAGATAAATCACCGGCGTCGTGTACAACGTAAAAACCTGGCTGACGAGCAGGCCGCCCATGACCGTCACGCCGAGCGGCTGGCGCAGCGACGCGCCCTGGCCGGTGCCGATCGCGAGCGGCACGGCGCCCAGCACGGCGGCGGCGGTCGTCATCATGATCGGACGCAGGCGCACTACCGCGGCCTCGTGAATCGCATCGCGCGCGTTCCTGCCTTCGTGGCGCTGCAACTGGATCGCGACATCGACCATCATGATGCCGTTTTTCTTGACGATGCCGATCAGCAGAATGATGCCGATCATCGCGATCACAGAAAAGGGCGTGCCGAAGATCAGCAAGGCCAGCGTTGCGCCAATGCCCGCCGACGGCAGTGTCGACAGGATCGTGAGCGGGTGCACCGTGTTCTCGTACAGCACGCCGAGCACGAGATAGACCACCACCAGCGCGGCGAGAATCAGCAGCGGCACCGCGCCCATCGACTGCCCATAAGCTTGCGCGGCGCCCGCGAACGCGCCATGCACCGACGCCGGCATGCCGATATCACGCTCGGCCTGCGCAATGATCTGACCGGCTTCGCTCAGCGATCCGCCAGCCGGCAGATTGAACGAGATGGTGCCGGCCACGAGTCCGCTCTGGTGGTTCACCTGCGTCGCGGTGTGGCTGTTCGAGAAGGTCATCAGCGCGGCGAGCGGCACCATGGTTTCGGCCGCTGTGCTGTCGGCGCTGCCGCTCGAATTGCCGCCCTTGCTGTTCGAAATGCTGTTGGTCTGCTGATTCGCTTCGGCATCGGCGTTCAGCGAATTCGTGTTCGCGCTGGTGCTCGACGCGCTGCTGACAGCTGCCGGCTGCTGCACGGCTTTAACGGTGGCGCGCGACATCTGCGTCTGCTGCGTGCCGTTCGCGTTGCCCGCGGCGGTGCTCAGGTAGATCTGATTGAGCGCTTGCGGATATTGCCAATAGGCCGGCGCGACTTCCATCACGACAAAGTACTGATTCAGCGCGTTGTAAATGGTCGACACGGTGCGTTGTCCGAACGCGTCGTACAGCACGTTGTCGATCTGGTTCGGCTGAAAACCATAACGCGCGGCGGTCGCGCGGCTGAAATTCACATAGGTTTGCAAGCCGTTCTGTTGCAGATCCGAGTTCACATCCTCCATCTTGCTGCGGTATTTGCCGAGTTCGGTCATGAGTTTCGGCACCCATGTGAAGAGTGCGTTCGCATCGTCGCTGGTGAGCGTGTACTGGTATTCGGCCGCGGCCTGGCGTCCACCGATCTGCAGATCCTGCTGCGCCTGCAGGAAAAGCCGCGCCCCCGAGACGGCGTTGAGTTTTGGCCGCAAGCGGTTGACCACTTCAGTCGCCGACAGATGGCGTTCGGCGAGCGGCTTGAGTTCGATGAATACGTTCGCGGTATTCAGCGCGCGTCCGCCGGTGAAGCCTGCGACCGAGGCCACCGCGGGGTCCTGCTTCACGATCGACTGCAATTGCGCGAGCTTCTTTTCCATCGCGCCGAACGAGACGCTTTGGTCGGCAATGATCTGTCCGATTAGAATGCCGGTGTCCTGCTCCGGAAAGAACGTCCCGGATAGGAGCCGTGCAAGAAACACGTTGGCCACGAGCAGGCCGATCAGCAGCAGGACGACCGCGAGCGCGTGATCGAGCGCCATCGCGAGCGAGCGGGAATAGGCCTGTTTGAAGCGCTCGAACTGCGCCTCGATCCAGCGTGCCCAGCGTGCCTTTGAATGCATCGCGCGTTCGTGGCTGAGCAGGTAGGCGCACATGACCGGCGTGACGGTCAGCGAAATGATCAGCGACAAAATGATCGCGATCGATAGCGTGACCGCGAACTCGTGAAACAGCAGGCCGACAATGCCGGGCATCAGCAGGATCGGCAGGAACACCGCGATCAGCGAGAGGCTCATCGAGATCACGGTGAAGCCGACCTCGGCGCTGCCGCGCAGCGCGGCTTCTTTCGGCTCGAGGCCGGCTTCGAGATGACGCACGATATTTTCCAGCACCACGACCGCGTCGTCGACCACGAAGCCGGTGCCGATGGTCAGCGCCATCAGCGAGAGATTGTCGATGCTATAGCCGAGCAGATACATCGGTCCGAAGGCGCCGACGATCGAGAGCGGCAGCGCGACCGCCGGAATCAGCGTGGCGCGTGGTGACAGCAGAAACACGAAGACCACGCCCACCACCAGCAGCACTGCGATGAACAACGTGCGCTCGGTATCGGCCACCGAGGAGTTCACCGACTCCGAGCGGTCGATGGCGACGTTCACATGAATCGCGCTCGGCAACGCGGCTTCGATGATCGGCAGACGGGCGCGGATTTGCCCGACGGTCTGCACGACGTTGCTGCCCGGCGTCGGATAAACGATCACGAGCACCGCCGACTTGCCGTTGTAGAGTCCGGCATTGCGAATGTTTTCATTCGAATCGCGCACCTGGGCGACGTCGCGCAACAGCACGGGTGCGCCGTCGCGATAGGCGATCACCACGTCGCGATATGGCGCGGCCTTGCTGATCTGATCGTTCGATGTCACCACGTAGCGCTGCTCGCCCTGATCGACATGGCCTTTCGCGCTGTTCGCGTTCGCCGCGCCGATCGCCGCGCGCACGTCTTCGAGGCCGATGCCGTAGCTGTTCAGCTTGCCCGGCTCCAGTTCGACGCGCACCGAGGGCAACGCGCCGCCGCCGAGCGTGATCTGCCCGACGCCGGTGACTTGCGACAACTGCTGCTGGATCACCGAATCGGCGGAGTCGTAGAGCTGGGCTTTGGTCAGCGTGTCGGAGGTCAGCGCGAGCACCATGATCGGCGCGCCGGCCGGGTTGTACTGGCGGTACGTCGGGTTGCTGCGCAGCGTGGTCGGCAGATCGGCGCGCGCGGCCTGAATGGCGGCCTGCACGTCGCGCGCCGCGCCGTTGATATCGCGGTTCAGGCCGAACACCACGATGATCAGCGACGAACCCACGTAACTGATCGAGGTGAGCTGGTTGACGTCGGCAATGGTGGCGAGACGCCGTTCCAGCGGTGCGGCAACCGTTGCCGCCATGACTTCCGGACTCGCGCCCGCCATGTTCGCCTGCAACGCGATCACCGGAAAGGCGATGTTCGGCAGCGGCGCGACCGGCAGGCGGAAATAGGCAAGCGCGCCGGATATCAGGATCGCGAACGCCAGCAGGGCGGTCGCGACCGGGCGCCGGATGAAGAGCGCCGAGATGTTCACGGCGCGTTCTCCGGCGGCGCCGCGGCGCCGTCATTCGCGGCGCGGCGGCGGTTCTTCACACGCTGCGCGAGGCGGTCGAAGAACAGATAGATCACCGGCGTCGTGAACAGCGTCAGCACCTGGCTGAGCGTGAGCCCGCCGATGATCGCAAGACCCAGCGGCCGGCGCAGTTCCGAGCCGGTGCCGGTGCCCAGCAGCATCGGCAGCGCGCCGAGCATGGCGGCGAGCGTTGTCATCAGGATCGGCCGGAAGCGCAGTAGCGACGCTTCGAAGATCGCTTCGCGCGGCGGCTTGCCGTGCACGCCTTCCGCTTCGAGCGCGAAGTCGACCATCATGATCGCGTTCTTCTTGACGATGCCGATCAGGAGCACGATGCCGATGATGCCGATCACGTCGAGATCGCTGCCCGCGATCATCAACGCAAGCAAAGCGCCGATGCCGGCCGAGGGCAGCGTCGAGAGAATCGTCACCGGGTGAATGTAGCTTTCGTACAGCACGCCGAGCACGATATACACCGCGACCAGCGCGGCGATCAGCAGATACACCTCGCTGGAAAGCGAATCCTCGAACGCCTGGGCCGCGCCCTGGAACGAGGTCGTGATGGAAGGCGGCAGATCCACCGCTTTCTCGGCGTCGCGGATTTGCGCCACGGCGGCGCTGAGCGACGCGTCCTGCGCGAGGTTGAACGAGATCGTGACCGACGGGAACTGCGCAAGGTGGCTGATCAACAGCGGCGATTGTGTGATGCTGATCTTCGCGATGCCCGACAGCGGCACCTGCCCGGTGCTGCTCGTTTGACTCGGCAAATACAGATTGCCGATCGACTGCACAGTGGGAATCGTCTCGGGCTTCGCCACCAGAATCACGCGGTACTGATCGGACTGCTGGAAGATGGTCGAGACGATGCGTTGGCCGAGCGCGTCGTACAGCGCGTTGTCGATCGTGGCCGCCGTGATGCCGTAGCGCGCGGCAAGCTGGCGGTTCACTTCGACGTTTACGCTCAGGCCGTTGGTGTTCAGATTGCTGGTGACGTCCGTGATCGCGGCAATCTGCTTCATGCGCGCGATCAGCGCAGGCACGTATTGATTGAAAGCTTGCTGGTTCGGCCCGCGCAGCACGAAGTTGTACTGGTTGCGCGAGATCGAGGTGTCGAGCGTCAGGTCCTGTTCGGGCTGCAGATAGAGGCGAATGCCGGGCACGTCGGCGACTTCCTGCTGGATGCGGCGGCCGATCTCCTCGGCGGTGATCGAGCGGTCGTCGCGCGGGCGCAGATTGATCAGGAAGCGGCCGTTGTTCAGCGTCGGATTGGTGCCGTCGATGCCGACATACGAGGTCAGCGACACCACGTCGGGATCCTTCAGAATCGCGTCGGCGAGGGCGCTTTGACGCCGGACCATGGCCGTGTACGACACCGAGTTGTCGGCCACGCTGATGCCCTGAATCACGCCGACGTCCTGCACCGGAAACAGTCCCTTCGGAATCACGATGTACAAAATTGCGGTGAGCGCCACGGTGACCAGCGCGACCACCAGCGTCAGCATCTGGTGATCGAGCACCCAGACGAGGCCGCGCTCATACGCGGCGAGCGTCTTGTCGAACAGGCCTTCGCTGATGCGCTCGAAGCGGCTCGGATGACGTTGCGCCTGCGCGCGCAACAGACGCGCGCATAGCATCGGCACGACGGTCAGCGAGACCACCGCGGAGATCACGATCGTCACCGCGAGCGTGATCGCGAATTCGCTGAAGAGCCGGCCGATCACGCCGCCCATGAACAGCAGCGGAATCAGCACGGCGATCAGCGAGACCGTCAGCGAGAGGATCGTGAAGCCGATCTGTCCGGCGCCTTCGAGCGCGGCTTCGAGCGGCGTCTTGCCTTCCTCCAGATAGCGCACGATGTTCTCGATCATCACGATCGAGTCGTCCACGACGAAACCGGTCGCGATGATCAGCGCCATCAGCGAGAGGTTGTCGATCGAATAGTTGAGCTGGTACATCACGGCGAGCGTGCCGATCAGCGAGACCGGCACGGAGATGCTCGGAATGATGGTGGCGGGCACGTTGCGCAGGAACACGAAAATCACCAGCACGACCAGCACGACGGCGAGCACCAGTTCGAACGCGGCGTCCGAGACCGACGAGCGGATCACGCCCGTGGTATTGGCGACCACCGTGACTTGCAGGCCGGCGGGCAGCGTCGATTCGAGCGCCGGCAGTTGCTTCATGATCTGGTTGACGGTGGCGATCACGTTCGCGCCCGGCTGACGCTGCACGTTCAGCACGATGGCCGGCGTGCGGTTGTACCACGCGCCGCGTTCCACATCCTGGGCGGCCTGGCTCACGCGCGCGACGTCTCGCAAATACACCGGCGCGCCGTTCTGATACGCGATCACCGTGGCCAGATAGTCTTGCGGATCGACGATCTGATCGTTCGCGTTGATCGTGTAGTCGAGCTCCGGGCCGTCGAAATTGCCTTTCGGCTGGCTGACGTTGACGTTCGCGAGCAGCGTGCGCAGGTCGTCGAGATTCAGGCCGTAGGCGGCGAGCTTTTGCGGGTCCGCTTCGACGCGCACGGCCGGCACATTGCCGCCGGCGGTTGTGACGAGACCGACGCCGGGCACTTCGGAGATCTTGGTGGCGAGGCGATTGTTGGCGGTGTCCTGCAACTGCGTCAACGACATGGACTTTGACGTGACCGCGAGCGTGAGGATCGGCTGATCGGCCGGATTGACCTTGGCGTAGGTCGGCGGCGCGGGCAGGCCGGCCGGCAGGAAGCTGTTGGCGGCGTTGATCGCCTGCTGCACGTTCTGTTCGGCGATGTCGAGATTCAGCGAGAGATCGAATTGCAGCGTGATCACCGACGCGCCTTCCGAACTGTAAGACACCATCTGCTGCAAGCCGGGAATCTCGCCGAGCTGGACTTCGAGCGGCGCGGTGACGGTGGTCGCCATCACGTTCGGACTCGCGCCGGGGTAAAAGGTCTGGACCTGGATGGTCGGATAGTCGACAGCCGGCAGCGACGAGACCGGCAGGAAGCGCACCGCGACCAGGCCGACGAGCACGAGCGCGACCATCAGCAGCGACGTCGCCACGGGCCTCAGGATGAACAGACGGGAGAAGTTCATCGACGGGGTGGCGTGCTATGAAGCTGTGGATGCAGCGTCGGCCGCGGACGCGGAGGCCGGCCGTGCGGCCGGCGTGGCCGCCGGCGCACCCGCGGCACCCGAGTCCGGCCGCGCCGCCGACGCCTTGATCTTCAAGCCGTCGCTCAAGCGGTCCATGCCGTCGGTGACGACCACGTTGCCGGCGGCGAGCCCCGTTGTGATCACCGTATGCTGACCGTCGCTGGGTCCCAGCGTGACCTTGCGCACCGATACGGTGTTGTCGGCGTTGACCAGATACACGTAGTCGCCGGGCGCGCCGCTCTGCACCGCGGGCGTCGGCACCAGCACCGCGTTTTGCAGCGTGTCGACCAGCAGTTTGACGTTGACGAATTCGTTGGGGAAGAGCGCCTCGTCGTCGTTGGGGACGGTTGCGCGCAATGTGACGGTGCCGGTCGCGGTCGCCATCTGGTTGTTGATCGCGTAAAGCGTGCCGGTCGCGATCTGCCGGGAATTGTCACTGCTGAACACGGCGACGGGTAACTGCGCGACGGCGTTGACGCGTTGCAGCACCTTGTCGAGCGCGGTTTGCGGAACCGTGAACTGGACGGTGGTCGGCTTCATCGTGGTGATGACCGCAATGCCCGGTTGACTCGACGCGGTCACGTAGTTGCCCGGGTCGACGAGCCGCAGCCCGACCCGGCCTGACACCGGCGCAGTGATGCGGCAGTAGATCAGGTCGAGATCGAACTGGGCGATGTTGGCTTCGTCGGCCTTGACGGCCGCCTCGTCCTGCAGGACGAGAAACTTCTGGTCCGCATAGGTCTGCTCGGCGATCGACTTACGCTCGTTGAGCTGGGTAAAGCGCGCGAGATCGGCGCGCGCCTGGGCGAGCGCCGCCTTGTCCTTGGCAAGTTGCGCCTCGGCCTGACGCTTGCTGATTTCATACTGGCGCGGGTCGATCTGCGCGAGGAATTGGCCTTTCTGCACGTCCTGGCCTTCGCGATAGCCGACGGCGGTCAGGTAGCCGCTCAGTTGCGGCAGCACGGTCACGGTGGCAACGGGCGTCACGGTGCCCAGTTCGCTCAGCGTCTCCGGCATCGGTCCCGTGGTGGCGGCGGCGACCGTTACGACCTGGGGCGCCACGCCGGGCTTGGCCGGCTTCGAGCGCAATACATGAAACACCACCAGGGCGATCAGCGCCAGCACCACGATTGCGAACACGATGCGGCCACGCCGCGGACGCTTGACCGGGATCGTCGACGCTTCGCTCATAACGGTCTCCCGCCGGATGCGTGGCACCCGGCGAACGCCGTCGATGGACGGTCCGGCCAATGGCTGTCGAAGAGCGTCATACGAACTCCCAGGATGGGCATCGCCGGTGCCGGCGACAGGAATCCACACAATCACGCCCAGAGTCTATCCGACTGTGGAGCTAATTCTCGCGACACCACCTTGACGGGCGTTTCGATTTGTTACGGTCGGCCGGACCGTGGCGCCGTGCCGTCTACCCCGGCGCGAGCGCGGCCATACGGAAAAAAGTAGCAACGACGCGGACCGTGATGGGGGAACAAGCGAGGCATACGCGCAGCCGAGGTGTAACCGCGTAACTCGACGCAACAGAACCGTAGCCCGAATGTCGGGGTCGCTCGCTAGCATGAGGGCCTTGTCCAGTCTCAACCGACGAGGTACCCGATGCTGAGCCATCATGAACTCGCGACTCTGCTGCGTCTCGCTGACACCGGGCGGCGTCCGGAAGCCATCGATCCCGATGTGCTCGCGCTGAGCCGGTACGAGCTGATCGAAATCGACCGGCGCGAGGAGGGCGTGATGGTGGGCGGCGCGTCGACGCTGCGGCTGACGAACCGGGGCCGTGAACTCGTGCGCCGTCTGTTCGGCGGCGGCGTGTGAAAGAACGACCTTGCGGCGTCGCCGGCGTTTCGATCACATGAGATCGGGGCGCGGCGCCGGCGTGCGTCTGATCTGCCGGGCCAGCGTGTCGCGATAGATGCCGGGCACGGCGGCCAGCTCGGCCGGCGTGCCTTGCTGAACGACGCGGCCGCGGTTGAGCACCACGATCCGGTCGAACGACTGCAAGGTCGACAGCCGGTGAGCGATCGCGACGACGGTGCGATGCTGCATGAGCCGTTCGAGCGCGGCCTGAATGGCGATCTCCGATGCGGTGTCGAGCGCCGAGGTCGCTTCGTCGAGCAGCAGGATCGGCGAGTCTTTCAGAATGGCGCGGGCAATCGCGATGCGCTGCCGCTGTCCGCCGGAGAGTTTGGTGCCGCGATCGCCCGCAATGGTGTTGAGCCCTTCCGGCATCGCGTTGATGAAATCGAGGCAGTAGGCGTCCTCGCACGCGCGGCGCACGTCGGCCTCGGTGGCGTCGGGGCAACCGTAGCGGATGTTGTCCAGTAGTGAGCGGTGAAACAGCGACGCGTCCTGCGGCACGACCGAGATGGCGCCTTGCAAGCTTTGCAAAGTGACATGCGCGATGTCCTGGCCTGAGATGCGCACGCACCCGGAGACCGGCTCGTAGAAGTGCTGAAGGAGCGCGAGGATGGTCGATTTGCCCGCCCCCGAAGGGCCGATCAGACCGACGCGCTCGCCCGCGCCGATATGCAGGTTCAGGCCGGTCACCACCGGGCGGCGGCCGGGATACGCGAAGGTCACGTTTTCGAAGTCCACGGTGGGCTGCCGGACTTCCAGCGGCGCCGCTCTGGTGGGTTCGGGCATGGCGTGCGGGATCAGCAATGTTTCGGACGCTTCGCCGAGCCGGGCGACGTGCTGGGTCAGGTCGACGAACGCCACGGCGATGTCGCGCGAACCATGCAGGATCGAGAAACCGAGCGAGCCGACCAGGACCACGTCGCCAGTGGTCGCACGGCCGACGCTCCACAGCCACACGGTCCAGCCGAGCACGCACGCCGACAGGACGGAAGTGGCGAGCGCGTGCAGCAGGCGCAGCTTTTCGAGGTAAAGCACGCTGCTTTTGCGGGCGTCGCTTTCGACCGCGAGCAGTTCGTCGAAGCGGCGCCGTTCCATCACCACGGCGCAGAAGGCGCGCACGAGGCCCATATTGCCGATCACGTCGACGAGTTCGCCGTCGACCGAGGCGGCCCGCGCGGCGAATGCCTCGTGCCGCGCCGTGCCTTTGCGCGCCAGCAGGAACAGGCAGAACGCCAGCACGGCGGACATGGCAACCAGCGTCAGGCTCATGGGAATGCTGACCGCGCCGACCATGACGATCGCCCCGACCACGGTCAGGCTCGGCGGCAAGGCCGTCCATGCCACCGTGTTTTCGATCACGTACACCGCGTTGGCCGTCGCCGAAATCCGGCTGGACAGAACGCCGGGTTGCTTGTCGGCGAAGAAGGTGGGGGCGTGCACCGTGAGATAGTCGAACATCTCGCGCCGGATATCGCCCGTCACGGCCACGAACGTGCGCGCCGAGACCCAACCCGCGATGCGCCAGAACAGATTGTCGGCGAGGATCAGCGCGACCAGCACGGCAAACGCGTGAATCACGTGTTGCGGGTGGGCGCGGCCGTTCGGCAACGCGTCGATCAGATTGCGGATCCCATATTGTGATGCCAGCGCGCAGCCGACCGCCGCCACGACACTCGCCAGCACCACGGTGTGCGTCAGCTTGCGGCGCGCCACGTAGCGCCAGATCAGCCGGATGGGCCGCCCGGCGTAGCGCGACAGCACGCGGGATTGCCGCCGTCTGCGCACGCGCCCGGCCCGGCCGGCATCGCCATCGTTGGACAGTTCCATGGCACCGCACTTGTTCGAAGGGTTCCGGCGTCCATGCTGTGCGGTCCCGCGGCGCAGGCGACAGTGGATCAGTCCGGCTCTGTCGGTACGCAAGCAACGTGCCGTTATGCGCCGCGAGCCGGTCTGGTTTGCGCTGATGCATATCGGATAAGGCTGTGCGGTGATTCCCCATTTTTCGCGAGACGCGATACCCTATACTTCCAAACGCCAAAACGATCCGGTGCTTGCCGCGCGGCAAGCCATTTTTATCATCCGTAACGTGGGTTTCGTTCAATGTCGACCCGCCGCCATCCGCTGGGAATGCGATGAGTGACCCTATGCAGCCGCCGTTTTCCGTTCTCTTCGTCGACGACGACGAGATGTCGCGCAATCACTTCGCGCGCGCGATGAGCGCCGATTACAAAGTGTATGTCGCCCAAGGCGCCGACGAGGCGATAACGGTGCTCGGCAAGCACGCCTCGGAGATTGCCGTGCTGGTGACGGACTTCCGCATGCCGGGCCGCGACGGCGACGATCTGCTGCGCCAGGTGGCGCGCGAGTATCCGCAAATCGTGCGCATTCTCGTGACCGCTTATGCCGACAAGGACATGCTGCTGCAAACGGTCAATACCGGCGACGTGTTCCGCATTATCGAAAAGCCGCTGCGAACGGACATGGTGCGCGAGGTGCTGCAACTCGCAACCGCGCGCTACACGGAACGCGAAACGCGTCAGCAGCGGCTGCTCGCCATGGACGAGACGCTCGCCTTCCTCGCCCACGAACTGAACACGCCGCTCGCCACGATCTCGCTGTTCGCGCGCTCCGTCGAGAATGACGTGGCCGAGCAATACGATCCGGAGCGTCAGCGGGAGATCGGGCTCGCCGCAAAGTCGATGTTGAACAATGCGCAGTATTGCCTGACGCTGATCTCGTCGTTCTGGGCGACGGTGCACAAGAGCGGCGGCCAGAAGTCCGCCTCGGGCGGCGGCACGCGCGCCGTCAGGGCGACGCGCCTGATCGCCACGCTGCTCGACACCTATCCGTTCGTCGCGTCACAGCGCGATTGGGTCAAGGTCGACGTGGAAGGGGATTTTATCGTGCATGCCATGCCCAATTGCGTGGCGCTCGTGCTGTCTTCGCTGTTGTCCAACGCGCTGCGCGCGCTCGACGGCAGCAGCGCGCCTGCGTTGCGGCTCGAAGTGGTGGCGTTCCCTGAGCCCGAGATCCGCATTCGCGACAACGGCCCGGGGATCGCGCCGGAGGTCAAGGCGCGTCTGCTGCAGGATCCGGTCACCACGTACGCCGGCGCCGGCGGCCACGGCATGGGAATGATCTTTTGCAACCGCATCATGCAATCGTTCGGCGGATGCCTGCGAGTCGATTCGACGGTCGGCGCGGGGACGACGGTGACGATGGGTTTTCCGGGGTTTAATAGCCGCCTCCACGCCGCTGATGACGAGGAGCCGTCCGCTAGTCAGGCGGCTTTGCGGTGATCTGGATGGCCTGCATGGCAATTTGCGTCACTCCTGATCGCTGAAATAATCCCGATGCTCACGGCCCGTCTTGGCCGTGGCGAAATACGTCTGCAGCGCATCGGTCGAACGCTCGCTCAGGATATCGATTCGCGCGAGCCAATCGGGTTCCACCGGCCATTCGCCTTGCACCACGCGCGGATAGATTTGCCGCGCGAACTGATGCAGCGCTCGCGCGCCGAGATTGCCGCTCACGCCGAGCAGGATGTGCAACACGCCGTGCGTCGATTCGAGGTCGCCGGCTGCGGCACTTGTCGCAAGCCGCGCCACCAGTTGACGGATCTGCTCGATGCCTTTGAGAAACGATTCGTCGAGCAGATCGAGCGAGGCCAACTCTTCGAGGTGTTTCTCGTCGAGCAGTTCGCTGTCCGTCACGATCGGCAGTTTGCCGGCCGGCGTGGCCGCCGGCGTCGACGATAGTTCGGTTTGCGCCGGCGCGTTCGAGTCACGTTGCCGGCCAAACTGTCGTGCGAGGCACGCGTAGAGCGAACCGGCTTGCACCGGTTTGATCATGACTTCGTTCATGCCCACGGCGAGACAGGTCTGCACGGCCTTGAGATCGGACTGGCTGGTCAGCGCGATGATCGGCACGGTGGCATACGAGTCGGCACGGGCGCGAATCGACGCGGTCGTCTCCAGTCCGCCCATGCCCGGCATATTCATATCCATGACGATGGCGTCGATCACGCCGTCCGCCTGCAGATGCGCGAGCACGGCCTGCCCATGCTCGGCCTCGACGACGCTTGCTCCGCATCGTTCCAGATAGGCTTTGGCCACCAGCCGGCTGTAGGTGTCGTCGTCCGCGACGAGGATCGATTTGCCGGAGAACGCGTCGGATTGCTGGCTCAGATGGTGGCGGTTGCCGTTTTCGAGAAGCGCCTGCAGCGTCGTGATCAATTCGAGCACGCTGCAGGACTTGCTGATGATTCCGTCCATGCCGGCGCGCCGCGCGAGTACGCGCACCACGCTTCCGGGCTCGGCCGTATAGGCGGCAATCAGGATATTCCAGCTTGGATAGTCGTGAGCGGCGCGAATTTTCTCGGCGGCCGTATAGCCGTCCAGAACCGGCATGTTGATGTCCATCAACACGAGGTCGTAAGGGGCCGACTCGCGGAGCACGGTCAATGCAACCGCGCCGTTTTCCGCTTCGCTGACGAATGCGCCCACTTTCGACAACGCACGACAGGCGCGCGCACGCTGACCGGCGTCGTCGTCCACGACCAGAATGCGCCTGTCTTTGAAGACGGGCGTGGCGCACTCAAATATGTGCCGCTCGTGGTCCACGATTTCGCTCTTTGGCACAACGGGAAATTGCAGCGTGAATTCCGTGAACCTGCCGACTTCCGAGCGGCAACTGATACTGCCGCCGAAGGCGCGCATGGCGCGCTGGCAATAGGCGAGCCCGAGCCCCGTGCCGCCCGAAGTCTCCGCGGTACGGAACGGCTCGAACAGATGCGATACCATCGCGGGCGCAATGCCGGGACCGGTGTCGCGAACCATGACCGACTGCTGCTCGATGGTCAGGATAAGCGTGGCCGCCGGATGCGTGGCGATGTGATGGAGCGCGTTCTTGATCAGATTGAACAGCGTGAACAGATAGACGGTTTCGTCGACCTTGAAGGTGAAGTCCTCCCGCACTACGAGCCTGACCTTGTCGCGTTCCTTTTCGTCGGCAAAGCCGTATTCTTCCAGCGCCTTTCGGGTGGTGCTCGCCGCACTCAGATAAGCGAGGTAGTCCGGACGAATCGGTTTGGCGCTGACTTCGTCCAGCGTCATGGCAATAATGCGCAGGCCGCGCTCGATCGACAACTGCCCTTGCGCGAGATGACGATACAGCCCGGCGGTATTCCCATTCCTGTCGCGTCGATCGTGCGTGTCGTGCACGAGCGCGAGCGGGCGTTCGGGTCCCCAGGTTGCGGGCAGCGCTTCTTCCACGCGATCCAGCACGTAGCGCAACTGGCTCAGAGGATTGCGCATTTCATGCGCGATCGAACCGGCGAGCGCCTGCAGCGCACGGTTCTTTTCAACGAAGATGCGTCCTTTACTGATCGCATGACTAAACGCCATGCTGCACAGGACGACGACCGGCAGCAAGGCGAGATTCGACTGATCGGCGGCGGTCACGACAATCGGCACCGGCGAACTGAGCACCGCGGCAAGCGCCCCGGAGAACACGCCAATGCCGATGCAGCCCATCAGCAAAAGCGGATTGTCGATGCACAGCGCCATGATGAAGATCATCATGACCTCGGTCATCATCCACATGGTGGAGAATGAATTTCTGATCGCGAGGAATGTGCAAACGAATGGCAGGACGTAGATCAGGCAGCAATGCCAATAGATCAGCAGGTAATGATTGAACCGCTTCGGCCAGCGCGCCTGAAAAATCAACGGAATGCAGACGAGCGCCGCGCTCAGTCGAAGGGAAAGATTGTCGTAAGGCTGCGGCAGGACATAAGTCCAGACTACATAGTAGATCGGGTGGCACAGGAGGCCCAGTGCGCCGCCCCATCGTATTGCAAACCGGCTTCGTTCCAGCACGTCCCGCATGCTCTCGCGCGGCATGACCATCAGGCCTCCAGTGACATTTACGAGCCCATCAATTCTTGCTTGCCGCGAAGTTGTGCAGCCGCCGGCTCGATCGGTGAACCGTCCTTTCCGTGGAAAGGGCCGACCGCGAAACCGTACTTCTTCAGCAGGCTGTGCGTGTACGAGACGGACCACACGGGCGGGCTGCCGATGATGAAGTCGGACGCAATGCCTTCCTGCCAGGCGGAGTAGCCTTCGGCGAAACAGGTATAGCAGTCGCGCGTGGTCGGCAGCCGGAACGGGAACGCGGTGTTGAGTCCGGCCGGCCCACGGGCGAAGCACTCAATATATAGCGTATGTCCGCGTGAAGCGAGTTCGGCCTCGACGCTCGCCGCCCGCGGGTGGGAGTCGTCGATCCAGAACTGCGCGCGCCTGAGATCGGCCGCGGTGAGGTAGGGCACGCTGGTGCTGCTCGCCAGAATCGCGCCGTCGAAGTCCGGCAGTGGGGTGTCTGGACTGAAGGTGTGCACGGAGACGCGCGTTTTACCGAGCAGGTCCGATGCCATCAACTCCCTCGCTTGCTCGGTGAGCAGATTCACCTTGTCCGGCAGATCGATCAGAACAAGCTCGCGCGGCGCATCTTTGTAGAGCGCGTATTTGGCCACCGTCGTGCCGAGCCGGCCAGCCGCGCCGAATAGAGCAAGCTTGGTGTTGCCGAATTCGAGGTCGAGTTCATTGCAGCAGTGCATGGCCCAGTCTTTCAGCATCGCGGCGGTGGCGGCGTGGCCGGTGGTGATATGCGGCGGTTTGATGTCGCGCGGCAGGGCTCCGTAGTTGCACGCATAAGGCGTGGAGGCGCCCATCGCCACCATGTTCAGGCCGGCCTGTCTTGCCAGCTCCAGGGCCGGGAAAAATTGCGTCTCGCGAAATCGCTTGATGCCGCGCGGGCTGCCGAGCCACATTTCGAGCGGCACGGGACAGGCGATATTGGCGCCGATGATCTGCGATCCCGAATAGATGGGTGAGGCAATGAAAGGCCTGGTGTTCCAAAGCTCTTCTTCGAATGAGGCATTTCGATGCTTCACATTGTGAAAAGAAAAGGAAAGGGTTTCCCAGTCGGTCGCGTGAAAGAGAAACCCGACGCCGCCTTGACCGGCCGGCAGGTTGTCCCGGATCTCGTCCGGGGGGATGGTGTGCTTAAGTTTTAAGGCGCCCGTTTGAAGTTGACGACCCCCGATTTGCCCTTCGGAATAGGTCTGTATTTCGTGGTGAACAGAAGTTTTCATTTGTTTTCCCTTTGATTGAAACTCGCGTTGGACGATCAGCGCGACAAAGTCGACTGGCGTGTTGGATGGTCGACCCTTCAACTCTAGAGAAAACTGATGCGGCGTGCGCGTCTGTTGCTTCGCATTGCCGAGAATGGACATCTCCGGCGATCGGGCCCGGTAGATTTTTCCAACGAGAAGATGCGATGGCCAAACGGGCCGGAGAAGCCGGAATCTTTCCGTTGGAAAATTTTGGGCCGCCGTATGAACGAGTGGCGTCACTGAGTTCGGCGCTTCGCCGGGAGCAGGCGAGCCAGTCGGTCCGCACCTCATGGACCCGTTTGAGCGACGCGCACATTAAAGCGTGGGCGGCACGACGTGCTTCACATCCTCCCTTCATGCGGCGTGCTCGCCCCATACCAGCGTACCGGATCCGCATGCGTTTCGACCACGTTGATGCGGTGCTCCAGATCGACCAGATCGGCCGACGACGCCAGATAGGCGTCGCGTTCGTGGTCGTCGGTGGTGATCAGCAAGGCGCTCAGTTTCTTCGCGAGCTCAGTGAACATGATTTTCTCCAGTCCGTGTTGCGACGAGCGTTGCGATCCGACTGTGGGAGTCGGCGTTGCCCGTCGATGGAATGGAGCTTAGGCGCGAAGAATGAGCCGGAAATGAGCGCGTGAAACCGGCGAACCACAGCTCGGCCTCGGGTGAATTTCGAACTCAAACGCGCGCGGCGCCGGCCGAGGCTGGGGGATTTATTCGGCGCTGCTGGGCGGGCGCGACGTTGCGATAAACGTGTTGATCGCGGCGGCCAGCGCGTGCGGGTATTGATACATCATCGCGTGGCCCGCCGAACGCACCACGAGCAGTTGCGCATGCGGAATCTGTTCGGCGAGCGCTTCCGAGTTCTGCTTCGGCAAGACCTGATCGTCGGCGCCCGTCAGGATCAGGGTGGCGAGGCGGACGTTTTTCAGCGCCGCAGCGGCGGCCTCGTCACCGGCCCAATCGTGCAGCAACGCGGACTGCCCCTCGGTCACGGTCGCGGACATGGCGGGCGGCTGATAGCCGGCCGGCTGGAACATATTCCGACGGAAGCACCGTTGCGCTGCGTCCACGGCGTTGGGCGGAAACAGCACCCGCATGACGTCCATGAAGGTGGTGCCCGCTTTGCCTGACAAGGTGGCTTCGACCTCGGGCGTCACCGGCACGCCGAGCGATCCCGGCGCGGGCGCGCTCATGAGGACGATGCGCCGCACGGCGAGCGGCGCATCGAGCGCGAGTTGCTGGGCAATGGCGCCGCCCATCGACCAGCCGACGAAGGTGACGTCGGAGAGTCGCAGCGTGTCGATCAGCGCAGCCGCGTCGAGCGTCATGTCCCGCATCGTAAAGCTCGATGCCGCCGGTTCGGAGCGGCCGATGCCGCGGTTGTCGAAGACGATGACTTCGTGCCGTTTGGCGAGATCGGTCAGAAAGGCCGCGTCCCATTCCGCGACCGTCGCGCGAAAGCCGGTTTGCAGCACGATCGGCGTGCCGTGGCCGAAACGGTAGTACGCGATGTCGCCGTTCACCGTATGCGCGATCTGCTCGCGAATCGACGGTTTGTGGTCCGGGCGATCGGCAACGACAGGGCAGGCCTTCTCGTTCGCGAAGTGGACGGTTTTCGCTTCGACGAGCGCGGGCTGCGTGGCGCCGAATAGCGCGACCAGCGACGTTGCGGCGACGAGCGCACGTAGGCGCGTCATGACGCCGGGCCCTTGCCGGCTTCGCCGAGCATCACGGTCCAGCCGAGCCCGCGTACATTGCGAATCACCGAGAGGCCGAATTTCTTGCGCACCGAATGAATCAGCACGTCCACCGCGTTGCTTTCGACCTCTTTGCCCCAGCCGTACAAACGGTCCTCGAGCTGTTCGCGCGACAGGATCGTGCCGGGGCGTTCGAGAAACGCGAGCATCAGCGCGAATTCACGTGCGGACAGCACGGTTGTTGCGCCGTTGCAGGTCAGCGTGCGCTTGTCGAGATCGAGGCTCAGCGATTCATCGCCGAGACGCGACGAAGCGTAGCCCGCTTTGCGCCGCAGCACCGCACGGATGCGGGCGAGCAGTTCGGGGACGTCGAAAGGTTTGAGCAGGTAGTCGTCGGCGCCGACATCGAGACCCTGTACGCGCGAATCGAGATCGTCGCGGGCCGTCAGGATCAGCACCGGGACCGCGTTGCCGGCCGCGCGCGACGACTTCAGCAACTCGATGCCGCTCATGCCGGGCAAGCCCAGATCGAGCAGCACGACGGTGTATTCGGCATTGGCCATCGCGTCGCGCCCGGCGACGCCGTCTCTCACCCAGTCGACGCTATAGTCGGCGTCCTTGAGTGCACGCAGCAGACTTTGACCAATCTGCAGGTCGTCTTCAACAAGGAGAACTCTCATGATCGTCCTGTCGGCAACAGTCAGGTTGTGCCTGACTCGCAGCTCGCGCGCGCATGGCCGGACCACGGTAAGCGGGCGATTGAATGATAACCGATGCACGCGCGGCGGCATGATCCGGCGTGCCGTTCTGGACGAACGGATGAGAAGTCTTGTGCGTGCCGACGCGAGCGTGGGCGTGGAACGATTCGAGGACTTCGCTGCGCGCGAAGCGCTGAGGTGGAGGGGACTCGTGGCGTGCCGACATCCCGCTGGCGTTGATCTGGATATACGAGCCGCCCGCGCCGATCCAGATTTCCTTCGACGCGGTGATGGCGATCTTGCCGTCCGTGCTGGTGATCGTGATGTCCTTCAGGGCCGCGAGCGCGATCTGGTCGCTCTGCGCCTGGATATCGACCTTGCCTTTCGCGGCGACCCGTTTCAGCCCAAGCTGGTAGGCGAACATCGAGATCGCACCGCGCACCGACGCGAACAGTGAGCGCCCGGACGACACGCTCACGTCGCGGCCCGCTGTCACTGCATGATCCTGCCCGCTCACGACGTGCGTTCCCAGCGCGGCGGTCATGCCGATGCCCGCCGCGCTCGCAACGACAAGATCGGGTCGCGTCATTTCGGGGAACGGATTTTCACGCCAGCGGGCGGTGTCGCCCCGGATCGCGTCGTTCTGCGCCTTGATGGCTTTCGCGGCGTCGTGCTGGCTCGCGTCGGACGACTGCGCGTTGTGCTGCTGCGCGAGCTGCGCCGTGTCCTCGTGTTGCGCGCGCGCCTGCGTCAGGCGCTGCACCATCTCGCCCATGTCCTTCGCGGGTGACTGCGCACCGCTGCGCGTCTCGGTGGTCACCAGCATGCCGTGGTTGCGCAGCACGCCCATGCAAATACCCGTGTCGTGGAAGCGACCCGAGAACGTGAAATCAGACGACGCTGGATATAGTGGAATGGCCTCGTCCCACCCTCGGTGGTAGTGCACGAAGGTGCTCCGCCTGAGAGCGTGGCAGTATCAGAGCTCCTGATCTGCAGTTGACCGGAGGCCGTCATGAGCGTCGCGTTGCTGAGCATCGATCTTGCAAAAAATATCTTCCAGCTGTACGGCGTGGACGAACGCGGTCATCCAGTGTTGAGTCGGCGAGTCAGCCGCAACAAGCTCCTCGAATCCATTGTCAATCTGCCCTCTTGCCGTATCGTGATGGAAGCCTGTGGTGGAGCGCATTACTGGGCCCGCCGGTTCTCGGCGATGGGACATCATGTGCAGATCATTGCGCCCCGATTCGTCAAGCCGTTCGTCAAATCCCAGAAGAACGATCGCAACGATGCGGAGGCGATCGTCGAAGCTGCGTCCCGTCCGACCATGCGCTACGTTGCGGTCAACAGCGTTCAGCAGCAGGATATCCAGTCCATGCACCGCATCCGCAGCCTGCTCATGCGAGACCGTATCGCGCAGATCAACCAGATACGAGGCCTGTTAGCCGAATACGGTGTGGTCATTGCACAAACCGCACTGAAAGTACGGCAGCAGCTTCCGTCAATTATTGACGACGAACGCAACGAGCTCACAGGGTTGGGTCGATCAATGATGCGGGATATGTACGAGCGACTCGTACTGCTGGATAAGCAGATCGCCCGGTATGATGAATTGATCCATCAAGTGCACAAGGCATCCCCTGTCAGTCAGCGACTTGAGAAGATTCGAGGCGTTGGGCCACTGATCGCAACTGCTGTCATCGCCGCAGCGGGGAGTGCCACTGAATTCTCAAACGGCAGACAGTTTGCGGCGTGGCTGGGCTTGACCCCACGCCAGCACTCATCAGGCGGCAAGGATCGTCTGTTCGGTATCACGAAGCGCGGTAACGGATATCTGCGAATGCTGCTGGTACACGGCGCCAGATCGGTCGTCCAGCAAGCCATAAAACATACCGATACGCTCTCCCGATGGATACGCGAGGTTCAGGCGAGACGGGGAACAAACATCGCCGTCGTGGCACTTGCCAACAAGATCGCCAGGACGATCTGGGTATTGCTCGCACGCGGCCTGGAGTACGCACCGCCGGTATGAACGGAGCAACGATCGGATGGCGGCAATTGTTTTACCTCTTCATTGGTTGCACAAGTGATCTGATTCAATGGCAAACAGGTCGGACCGTCGGTGACAAAACCTGCGCAGTCTTAGGGCTCCCGAAGCCGTGGATATAAGTAGGAGTCGCCGGGCGAAATCCATTGGGGCCAGGCACATGCGTGCCACAGAAAGGCCGAATGTATATATGCAATCCTGCACCTGCTCGCTGTAGAAAAGATCGTTTGGCAAACGGGACGAGGCCATGTATAAGGCTGCAACCGCATGTGGCATGGCGGCCCTGACGCGCGACGGGCACAGCGTGGTCCGTGATCCTGTCGTCGCCCTCAACGATGACGTTGGGCACGACCTCAGGGTGGAGCGGACAGGTCACTTCGTCGCCCTTGCGGGCCACGCGCACGCCGCCATAGCGCATGACTTCTGAGGCGGTGATAACTTCGCCGCCGTGGTCGGTGGTGTCACCGAGCCGGATGAGATCGATCATTGATTCTTCTCGCGCTGGTGCGTTGCGAATGTTGCTAGTTCTTCCGGCGTAGACGGATAATCGCGCGGGAACTCTACATAGGTCTCTTGTCCAACGAATTCGACATTGCCTTTCAATGCCTGAGGCTCCACCACCTCCTGAATAGCAATGCTCACTCCGATCAGGTAGCGCCCTTTTATAAAGGGATTACTTGGGAAAACCATGTATTTTGCATGGCGAGTTTCGCCTGGCTGAAGACGCAGTAGTGCGCCACGGAACTCTTCCCGATTGAGCATTGCGGAGCTTCCGAGCCAGTCAGTGTTGAATTCTCGTTCCTTGTCGTGAATTTTCAGGTTGTCGTCACGAACGCCTGTCACAATAGCCCATGAAGTTCCTGCTATGGGGTTGTAGTAGCCCTCCCATTCAGACGGGCTGGAAAATGCAACCTGCGATTTTCCGGAATTATGAAATGCCAAGTCAAGTAGGAACCCTCCATTCTTGAGGGAAATTGTTGGCTTCACGTCTAATTTTGCAATTCTTGAACCGGTGTCATAAAAAAGCTTTAAATATTTTAGCGCATGATAGAAATCTACATAGCCGCGATCAACTCGCATCGTGGATGCCACCCCGCTCAACCCTTCCAGAGTTAAATCATCAATCGAACCTTCGAAGATGCCAATGCCCGGCATCTCTCCCTCCCGAGTGTTGCCTCGCATTACCATGGTGAATCGATTGTCTTTGATCCTCACATCCGTGTTGGTGTAATTGCTGGCCGACCCATTAACGGAGAACACCAAACCTTCACTTGTTGACATAGAAGATTCCATAAAGATTAAAGATAGAACAAAGGCAGTGGTGCGAAGAAATTTTAGCTGTACTATTTGCATTATTTACGCCTTATTCGTTTCCACGGCCTTCCATGTAACCCCGTTTTTATTACGGAACCATTCGCAAATATGTTCGAGGTAGTAGCTGGGCGTTTGTGATACCGGAAGATAAACGCCTTGCCCCATCAAAGTCCCTGTAGTCGAACCCTGCCACGTCTGCTTGTTGGGATTGTTTTTTGCCAGTGGCACATCAACGGTTTTGTCGGATTTGATGTACTGTTTATGAACTGCGCCACCAGCCCAATAGTATTCGTCTGGAAAGCTAAACAGATGTCCAACCTCATGCGTTTCGACGTGATGCGTTTTGACTTCATATTGACGCCCCTGGATTGTGCCCGTCACCAACTCTGACCAATTGGCCGAATCTGCACGTTCCGACTTGACGTGGATATTGACACTTGTATGGGCGAGATTTTTAGGGTCGGTGGTCATAAGGTCCACTTTAAATGTCACAGGAATCCGGCAGGAGCAGGCGCCGCCTTTCACGCAATCGGCAATGGTAAGTTGATACCCATTCTGATTAAGGTCTTTTTCCACCTTTGCCTTGGTGTCAATGAGGTACTGAGAGATCGACTCGACCATCCGGTCTTCCATCTTCCGATTTGGAAACCGTGTCGGAAACTGGTCCTTGTCGTGGTTGTAGGGCACAAGCGTTGACGTCCCGTCGGGTTTGGACTCCCTGATTTGTTTAGGTTTGGTCAATACCCTCACCGTCGCAGTAATAGCGTTTCTCTTTGAATCGTAAGCAAGTTCAAAAAAGCCGCAAAAACTTTCGTAATTCGCCATGTACTGGGTCTCACCCGACATTAAAGGTGTTCCGTCTGCGTTGACGGCAAGGTAATTAGCACTGTCCACATTCCTTCTGACGTTCTCGACAACGTCATCCATACGCCAAGTGCAAAGCTCATCCTTTCTTCTGCTCGCCTCGGTTGGTGCCAGAGGTGCAAAGTCCGAGTGCGGCACGGTGCCTAATGCCACGGCGAGCGACTCTTCCGTCGGCAGTGACGCGGCCGGTGTCGAGGTTGTTGGGGCAGCCGATACCATGGCTGGACTTGCGGCCCCTGCCTCAAGCGATGAGAAGGCCGCGCAGGAAAAAACAATAGGATGGGTCGCCAACTGAGGCAGACGCGGATACATAAGCGACGGCCCCGGCACATCCCAGTTCGCCCCCTTCTCCAGAATCACCCCCGGCGAGCCATTGATAATCCCGCTGCCGTTGATCTGGATATACGACCCACCCGCGCCGATCCAGACTTCCTTCGACGCGGTGATGACGACCTTGCCGTCCGTGCTGCTGACCGTGATGTCCTTCAGGGCGGCGAGCGCGATCTGGTCGCTCTGCGCCTGGATATCGACGCGGCCTTTCGCGGCGATCAGTTTCAGCCCAAGCTGGTAGGCGAACATCGAGATCGCACCGCGCACCGACGCGAACAGTGAGCGCCCGGACGACACGCTCACGTCGCGACCTGCTGTCACCGCATGATCCTGTCCACTCACGATGTGTGTTCCCTGCGCGGCGGTCATCCCGATGCCCGCCGCGCTCGCAACGACAAGATCGGGCCGCGTCATTTCGGGGAACGGATTTTCACGCCAGTGGGCGGTGTCGCCCCGGATCGCGTCGTTCTGCGCCTTGATGGCTTTCGCGGTGTCGTGCTGGCTCGCGTCGGACGACTGCGCGTTGTGCTGCTGCGCGAGCCGCGCCATGTCCTCGTGTTGCGCGCGCGCCTGCGTCAGGCGCTGCACCGTCTCGCCCATGTCCTTGGCGGGCGACTGCGCACCGCTGCGCGTCTCGGTGGTCACCAGCATGCCCCGGTTTGCGCGGACCACGCCCCATGAGTCGGTGGCGAGTTCCCAGCCGATGCCGCGCGCCTGTTTGCGTCCCTCGCCGGGCACGATGCGCGTGTTGTAACCCACCACCAGCCGCGAGTTCGCCTGATCGCTCGTCACCTGCGCCTGTAACCGGTCCGGTGTGTCGTCCGCAACGAACTGGTTCGACCCGCTCCCTTCCAGATTGCGACTGAGCAGGCCTGACAGGGCATGGTTGTCCTGCAACGGCCACGGCGGCATGTTGTCCGCGTTGTAGGCCTGCCCGATGACGAACGGCCGGTCCGGGTCGCCGTCGATGAAATCCACGATCACTTCCGTGCCGATGCGAGGCAGGCTGATGGCCCCGTGACCATTGCCCGCCCACGGCGACATGACCCGCGCCCAGCACGACGAATTCTCGTCCCGGTTCGGCGAGCGGTCCCAGCGGAATTTAAGCGTCACGCGGCCGTACGGCTCGGTGGACACGACGTTTCTATCGAAGCCCGTCACCACGGCGCTCTGCGGTCCGGTGGTGCGCGGCTTCGGGACCGTGCGCGCCGGACGGAATACATTAGTCGCCGGTTGCACGGTGAAGTCGGTGTCGAACCGGTAGACGCCCGGACCGGTCGATTCCATCGTCTCTTCGGCATCGAGCTTCGCGCGGATCACCATGTATTCCTGGTTCGCGTTGCGATACGGATGGTTCTCCAGATGGAAGGTCGTCCCGCATACGACATTGCGCAGCGCGCCACGGCCTTCGGCGCGCTCGCCGCGCGCGAACAGTTCCTCGATGCGGATCTGTGCGGACTTCTCGCCTTCGGCCGGGTCGGTGTAGTCGCCGGGCCACTCGTAGCGCGCCAGATCATTGTGGATCGTCTTCTGCGGCTGGACCTTGCGCACGCCGAGATTGGCTTCGGGCTGCTTGAAGTCATAGTCGCCGGTGGTCCAGACGCCCGACTGCAACGTCTGGGCGATATCGAACGCGTCGATATACTCCGCGTCGATCCTGTGGCCCGGCGGGTAGTACGCGAGCGTGTGATACGCCTCGCTCTGCACCGGCTTGTGCGCGCCCACGTGGTCCACGAACACCATCCGGTGATAGCCCTTCGAGTGCTCGAAAAACCAGTAGATGCCGTTCTCAGCCATCAGCCGCTGCACGAAATTCAAATCCGTTTCGCCATACTGGACCTGATAGTCCAGTCGCGGGTATATCCGGCTGGTGCGCCAGGCGCAGGAAAACGGATAGATGCGCAGCACTTCACGAATGATGTCGATAACATTCTTACGCTGAAATATCCGGTAGTCCGAGCGCTGCCCGGCAAGCGAGAGGCCGGGTTGCAGCGTGAGCCGGTAATGGCTCTGCCGGTCCTGCTGTTCGACAAAGCGCGCGCTGGTCACGATGCCGCTGATCTCACGCATGCCGCAGCCGATGTTCGACATCCACGAAGGGCCGGCAACCCCGCTCATTCCTTCAAGCTGGATAGCCACGGTCAGCGGCCTGCCGATCATGGCACGCAGGTCGAGGTTCGCCGCGTCGTCGCCGAACATGTCGAGGTCTTGCGGCGTCACCATGTCCAGCGTGTAGGTGTAGATTTCCGACAGGGCTTCCTCGCCACGGATTGATCTGAGCACGAGTGCGGGCTCGCCCGACGGCGATTCCGGCAGCGCCGCGCCGCTTACGGTGATGGTGCGGCGGGTCGAGAAATCCAGCATGAGTGTCCTTCCTCCAGAATGAATGGATGCGGTTGACGGCCACTCAGGCCACTCAGGCCGCGCTGCGGGTGCCCATGCGGGGCGGCCAGAGCGCGACGGGGCCGCGCTGTACCGAGCGCATCGAGGTCTGCATGAAGGTATGCATCGGGACGTGGCGCGCCAGGTAGTGTTCAAGGATCACGCCGAGCAGATACGGGCTTTCACCTGCAAGCGCTCCTTCGTCGACGGTGAGCGTGCAGCCGGTGCCGCAGCCGAAGACGAGATCGCCGGTACCGGGCAGGCGGCGCGTCACCGTCTGCATCTGCACGCCTGTGATTGCCTGCACCTGCTTCACGAAGCGGGGGTTGTCGCCGGTCCGGTAGAGCAGGAGCAGTTCGCGCAGTCCCGCGCCGCCTGTGTCCTCCAGCGGCAGATGATTGAAATTGAGCTGGCGCACCAGCCGCCAGGCGGTGGTGCCCTGTGCAAGCGGCCGCTTTGGCGTGCCCGGCGCGCGTATCAGTCCGACGCTGGCAAGCGGTGCATTGACGACCGTGCTGAGATCGTCCACCCCGTTGACGGCCAGCAGGTTCGGCAGATCGCGATTCGTCACCCATACCTGCGCGGTGATGAACCGGATATTGTCATGAGCGGGCGTGCCGTTCGCATCGACCAGCGACACCAGTGTGTCGCCCGGCGCGTAGGTGGCGCGTGTCTGGTAGCGACGCGCCAGATCGGTGCCCCGGGCGGGCTCGCGACGGGTGACGAAATAGCGGCCGGTGCTGTTCTCGTCGCGCGCCAGTGTCGGATACCGCGGCTGGAACTCAAGACTCGCGGATTCCCTGGTTTCGAATCCCGAGAGTGCCCCGACTGAAAACACTTCGTAGTCAGCGGGCGCGAGTGGATCGACATGCAGGGATGCTGTCGTGCTGTTCTCAGGCAGTTCGAGCCGGTCTATCGTGACAGGAAACAGGTTGATGACAGGGGTGCAGAACAGCGCAAAATGCGAGGCATCGACCCGGTTGACCAGTTCGCCTGCCGGACGGTCGAGCAGCACGACGATCTCGACCTCCTGAGCTTCGATCCGGCGCAGGCCCGCCTCGAGTCCGGTGAGCGTGAAGAACAGGAAGCGCTCGGGACAGGTGGCATATTCGTGCAGCAGGTCGTGGCCGTGAAACTTCGGCCAGACAAGCGGCAGCATTGCCTGATCCGTGCCGAAGCCTTCATGCATCACGGCCTGGTTTCGCACCACGTGCAGCGGCTCCTGGGCAGTGGCAGAACTCCCCGGCGCGGCGAGTACCGATGCGGCCGCCCCGGTATGCAGGAGTTCGAACAGTTGGGAGGCAAGCCGCACGTCGCCCGCCAGATAGACCGGCAGGCGATCCAGACCGCGCAGCTGTCCGATGGTGGCGCTGCCGGTGGCTCGCAGCCGCAGGCGTAACGCGGAGCGTACGTTCCGGTCCGGGCGCACGTAGCGGTCAAGCGCGGAGATATCGGGCGGAATGCCGGTGAGCCGGGCGCTGACGATTTCCAGCGGATAGAGCGTGACGTCCTGGGTGCTGCGGAACTGGCAGACGCAGCCGCCGCCCTGCGGCACGGGGGAGGCGAACGGACTGCCGCGTGGCACATGGAACCCCTGTGCAAGTTTGCTCCTGGCGTGATCCGGGTATAGCCGTGCCACCGCCATCGATGGCGTCGGCGCGAGGTAATTCGGATAGAGGCATTGCAGCAGGGGGCGCGTGAAGTCGGGGAACGCTGCGTCCAGTTTCATGCGCATGCGGGCGGACATGAAAGCGAATGCCTGGACGAGCCGCTCGACATACCTATCGCCGATTTCACCCGCCTGCATGCCCAGACGCCTGGCGATTTTTACATGCGCCTGTGCAAACTCGGCGGCAAGTTCGCGCAGGTACAGCAACTCCTCGTTGTAGTACGCCAGCAGATCACCCGCGCCGGTTTCCGGGCGTTGACGGTACGGTACGGATCGCCTCGCCAACTGCTCCACGTAATGTTCCGGTTCGAAGCGCATGCCGGTAATCGGCGCATCCGTGGGCGCCTGTCCAAGCCAGCTGGACCAGCCGAGTTTTTCTGTTCCACCCAGCACCGCAGGCGGTGCGCCCTGTGGCTTGATGCGCAGTTCCAGTTCCCACCGGTAGCCGCGCCCGACAAATTCCCTCACGCATTCGACCAGCTTCGGCAGGTCCACGCCCTGCGCCGTGAAACGCAGATACACCGCCAAGTCGAGCGGCCCCAGGACAATGCGGAACCGGTGCTGGCGGTCCGGCACCTGCTCGCCGAGCATCGCGCCCATCGCAAGCGTCGAAGACTCCACGGGCTTGCCGAGATAACTGTGGCTGGCCGGCGCCATTTCCAGCCAGTGAAAGACGTATTCCTCGATTGCGACGGGTACGCCGAAGTACTGCTCAAGCGTCGCGCGCAGGCCGTCGGGATTACGCGCTTCGCGCACCAGATGCGCAGAGGCGGCGAGGCGCGCATGGCCAGGAAACGGCCGGCCGGCGATTTCGTCGGGATCGTGGCCGGCGAGGCTCGCGACAAAAAAGGAGAATGTTTCGTCATCCTTCCGGTCGAGCCCCGCCGCGGCCTGTGCGGAGGCCCACGCCCGGTACAGCAGAGTCAGGTAGCGGTGGTGAAAGATGTCGAGGAAGTTGACGAGCGTCGCATCCCGCCGGTTCTGCTCACGCTCGCGTGCAATCTCGGTGATGTGAATCGGCAGTGGCCCGTTCGGCCCGAACATGCCCAGACTGAGAAGCCGTATCTTCAGACGCCCGTTGACCTCACGCACGTCGGCAATCTCGCGCGGCGCGAATGCGAGGCTCGGTGCCTGGCCGAGACGGAACGGCTCCGCCTGCGGACGCCGCGCGGTGCCGACCGGGTCAATGCGGGGATCGGCGCCGATACGGCGCAGCAGGGAAATAAACCCGTAGCGCCAGGGTTCGGCCATCAGACGTTCAACGCTTTCCGGTGAAAGCGCCACGCCGGGCATGGGCAGATCGAAGCGGGCGCACTCCATCAATCACGACGCGCCTGATGCGGCCCGCACGGGAAAGACAGGAGCCGTGAGGCGTGGATACGTAAGACGTGGATACCTGTCGCAGCGTACAGCTTTCATCGTTTGACCTCTTCCCCGAGTTTTTTCAATCATCGGGGATAGTCGTTCGATAGTCAGCAGGACTATTTCGCAATAACGCTGGGAAATGTCAGCGGCGTCCAGTTGCATTGACGGTTATCGACCCGTCCTGAGCATGTTATGCATCACGCGTCAACACGGGCCACCGGGCTGGCGTCGGCGCGGGCAACGAGAGAGTGTCTGCAGATCAGGATGGGAATTGTGCCGACATGCAGAATCAATGCGCGGGTCGTGTACGCAGCCCTGACATCGGACAAATCCGGGAACGCGCAGCAAGCGACAAGATAAAAAAGGCGACCGGAGTCGCCCTGAATGGTCACGCAAAACACCTGCCGTGTCCCGATGATGCGGACCACCGCAGGCCGTGTGCCAGCAACCAGGTTGTTAAATTCGAACGGAACAGATGTTTGTAGCTCTTGCGCGTCGCGGGCGAATTTATCCACAGAAATTGTTCACATCCCTGTGGACAACTCCTGGCCAAGCGGCATAACTGATTGAGCGCAGAAGGATTTCTTCGCTGGAGCAGCGAACGCGCTCACTCCGTCGGCGAAGCGAGCAGCGACACCGGCACGCCGCGGCAACTGACTCGGGCAACGAGCTCCGCGCCGAGACCCGCGCTCGATTTCTCGTGCGCATCGAACGAGGTCATCTCCCTGTCGACCCGCAGAATGTTGATCGGCCACGACGCGCGCGACAGCCGTTCGTGCGCGAAAGCGCCGACCCATAGCGGCGTGACGGAGGTGCCGTTGCCCACCGCGTAACCGCTGGGCCAGAACCGCAGCACGTCGCGTTCGTCGCGCGTGTCGCCCGGACGCATGAACACCACCGAAGACGGCACGCCGTTGTTGAGCTTCGGCAAGACCGGCAGCGACACCGCCGCCACATTGGGCGAGGCTAGCGAGAGCAGACTGTGCGCCGAGACGTCCGTGCCTTCCACCCAGCCTTGGGCGCGCAACTGTCCGCGGATCGAATCGAGGTTCGAGACCCACTGCAGCGTGAGCGGCTCCTTGCGATCGCCGCCCATGTCCGAGCGGTAACACGGCAGGCGCTTCCATACGGAGAGTGTCCACTGCGATTGCGAGACCAGCACGGGAGGCGGGCGCAGCGCGCTGTCCGGCGGCGGCGTGGGCATGTTGAAGCCGACCTGGACGCCCACGCTGAGCAGCACGACCACCAGCACCACGACGGGCATGAACGCACGTTCGGGCGGCGTTTCCGGGTGCCGCCACATCGCTGTCAACGCAACGATCGCCACCCAGAGGTAGGCGAGCGCGGCGCCGCCGAGCGCGTCGGACACCCAGTACCTGCCGAAGTACAATCCCGCGAGCGCGACCAGGATCACCACGATCGCACTCGCGGCCGCCACCAGCACCCCTTCCAGCCTCTCGACCCGGCGCGCCAGCAGAAACGCCAGGAAACCGTACACGATGACGGTTGCGGCGACGTGATTGCTCGGAAACACATAGGCGCCGATCAGCGACGTATTGGGCGGCGCGCGGTGCATCGCGAACTGCAGCAGGTAGATCAGCAATTGGGAAAACACCACGGCCGCGAGCCAGTAGCCGACGGTGCGCCAGCGCCGTTCCAGCAGCATCCACACCGTGACCGTCACGACCAGCGCCGCGAGTGTGATGCTGCTGCCGAGCGTCGAGAGACCGGCGAGAACGGTATCGCTCCAGGGCGTGCGTACCGACTGCAGGAAGTGATAGACGGAGACGTCCACTTGCGTCAGCGGATCGCCGCTGGCGACGTCGTCGAGCACGCCGAAAAAAAGCGCGCCCGACACGAGTACGACCAGCGACGTCAGCAGGATGCTGCTGGCGTCAGGCGTACTGGGGTCGAGCATCTTGCGCGCGAAACGGCCGAACGGACCCGGATGCCGACAGGCCCAACTGCCCAGCTGTTCGCCCGCCGCGCTCGACCACGCATTGGCGTGCGAGAGCAGAAAACGCGCCGCGCGAAAGCTCAGCCAGACAATCCCCACCAGCAGCGCGATGATCACGACGAGTCTGAACGACACCGCGCCGGCCAGCAGCACCGAGGCGCCGAAGATCATGCCCGGCAGGATATGGGCCGGCGCCCAGATCAGCGCCGACAGTACGTTCATTGCGTAAAAGCGCAGCGGCGGCATGCCCAGCATGCCCGCCACCACCGGTACGATTGCCCGCAAAGGGCCGATGAAGCGCGCCAGCACGACGCTTTTCGCGCCATGTTTGCGGAAGAAGCGGTGGCCTGCCTCGAGCACCTCGGGATGTTTGCGGAACGGCCAGAACTGGACGATGCGGTCCTTGTAACGGCTGCCGATCCAGAAGCTCATGCCGTCGCCGGCGATGGCGCCCGCGATCGCCCACACGAGCGCCCAGCCGAGACTCAGCGAGCCGGTGCCGATCAGCGCGCCGGCAAGGAACATGGCGGTGCTGCCCGGAACGAAGGTGCCGATGACGGCGAGCGACTCCAGAAACGCCGCCAGGAAGATGACCGTGAGCGTCCAGCCGGGATGGCCGGCTAACTGGTGCAAGAGGTGGATGTAGGCGTGCTCCATCGTGCGCGATCAGCCGTTCTGGCGTAACGATTGATCATAACGCGCGACGGAGCCGTCTTATTCCTTTTTGGACACCGGCCGCAGGTTCACGAAGCGCTAAGCGAATCGCCGGAGACGTGAACGCGTTGGCCGATCTGCACGGCCGGCTGCGTCGGGTAGCTGAAGTTGCGGTAGCTGCCGTCCTGCATGCGGACCTGGACCTGGTAGGTGGTCTGCTTGCGCACCGCGTGTTCGATGCCGTTCCCGGCGAGGCCGCCGCCGACCGCGCCCGCAATCGTCGTGAGAATCTTGCCGCGGCCGCCGCCGATCTGGTTGCCGACCAGCCCGCCCGCCACCGCGCCGCCCAGCGCGCCGAGGCCCGTGGTCGGCTCGGGCGCCTGCACTGTATTGATGGCGACCACTTCGCCCGCGTACGGGTCGGCGGCGACCGGGCGCGGTGCCGCGGCGTCATAAGGTGCCTGGTAGCCCTGATTGTTTGCGGAATTCGGCGCAGCCACCGGCGTCGCGTGGTGCGGATGATGAACCGGCGGCCGGGCAGGGGCGGTTTGCTGCGCCGTCTGCTGAACCGGAGCCGCTTGCGGCGCCGCGACCGGCGTGCTGGCGACCGGCGTGCTGGCGAGCGGCGTGCTGGCGAGCGGCGCCGCCGCTGCCGTGACCGGCAGCGCGGGTTCCGTGACGGCGTGCGAAGTCGGGAGTAAACCGGTCATCGCGGCGATGCCGGTTGCGCTCGCCAAGATGACGGCGACAGCCGCGCCGGCAACTAGCGGATGAATGCGGCTGCGTTGCGGTTGGCTGGAAGTGAGATTCGTGTTCATGGCGGACTCCGCGGGTAGGTGCCTGCAATAACGCCGCGAAAGTGCGTTCGGTGCACACGGGCTGCGTGCTGCTTTGTAAGGATTTGTACGCTTTCGCGCGAGCGGTTACACGTTCGGATTTCGTCGCTGAGTTCGTCGAGGAAAGGTTGCAGGCGGTCGTGGCGGATGCTCGCCAGGCGTGCGCCGGTCGTTGCCTGAAAACCCTCGGCCAGTTTCAGCAGCCTGGTGTGGACGTAGTCGAGCGTTTACCGCGTGTCATCCAGTGGACGCTGGGTTGCGTGCGGATCGGCCGGGTCGTACGGCGGGCGAACGAAGCGGGCCGGGCGCCGTCTTACTATTTGAGCGGTCGGGCAACACGGACCTCGCGCTCGCGCAATTCGACGAAGTAACGGAGTGGGCTATGAAGATCGTAAAGGGCAGTATCGCGGCGTCGGCAATGATGATCGGTGCCGTTGCCGCAGCGTACGGGCAGTCGGTCACGCAGCCAGGCGCCACCGGAGCGGCTGCCGTGAGTGGTGCGCCTTCCGGCATGACCAACAACGCGGGGGCCACAGCGGGAACGGGTCCGTCGACGGCCGCCGGCATGAGCCCGATGTCGCCGGGTGCGGGAACGGCGGGCGGCGTAAGAGCCGGTCCCGCACTCAACACCATGCGGGCGAACGGCACGAGCCTGAACGCGAACCCGGACCCGCGCGTGCCGAATTTCGCCGGCAGGGGCGCGCCGACGCCGCCGCGGAATTAGTCAGCAAGCGGGGCGTGTCCATCGCGTAAGCGCCGCGGATAAAATGCACGCCTCGGCAAGCGGATCCGATTCGACGGCAAGGAGATGGGCATGGCGTACGGCGAGCACAAATACAAGGTGTCGGTGCAATGGACCGGCAATCGCGGAAGCGGCACTTCCGGCTACCGCGATTACGGGCGCGATCATGTGATAGCGGCGGGCAACAAGCCGGAGATTCCAGGTTCATCGGACGCCGCCTTTCTCGGCGACGCCAATCGCTGGAACCCCGAAGACCTGCTGGTCGCCTCGGCCAGCGCCTGCCACAAACTGTGGTATCTGCATCTATGCGCGGATGCCGGCATCACGGTGACGGCGTATCGCGACGACGCCGAGGGCACCATGCTAGACGACCCGAAACACGGCCGTTTTTCACAGATCGTGCTGCGCCCGCGCGTCGTGATTCGCGCGGGCGGTAATGCCGAACTCGCCGCGCGCTTGCATCACGTGGCGCACGAGAAGTGCTATATCGCGAACTCGGTCAATTTTCCGATTCTCTGCGAAGCGGTCATCGAAACGGATATTGATTGACCGAGGCAGGCCCGGCCGCCGGCTGGGCGCTATCGATTCAGTGCAGCAGCGCCATTTGCACGACCTTCACGATCACCAGCGCCACCGCCACGATCAGATAGCCGCGCAGCACGCCCATCCAGACCCGCTTGGACAGCGTCAATTGCGGCGCCGGCAACTCGTCCAGAGGCGGCATGCGCCACGCTGCGCGCGTTTCCTTCGACCACCCGAATTCGCTTTCCTGAGCCACTGCGCTCCCGGATTTCCGCCGCAGCTTGCGGGCCACGACGGTGGCCGCATAACCTGCCACGGCCATCAGCGTGCCGGCTGCGAGCACTTCAAGCATGACTTCGCCGGTGATGTCCGGATACATGACGGAAGCCGTGAGAATGATGGATAGCATGACGAGCACCCAGACCACTGCGCCTGTGAAGACGTTGAGCTTCTTCGAGTTCACCCACGGTCCGAGCACCGCGCGGTCGTTGCACAACAGCAGCAGAAACACGGTCGCGCTCGGCAACAGCACGCCGGCGAGCGTCTGCACCGCTTCCGTCAGAAGGCCGAGCGGGCTGCCCGGAATCAGCACCAGCGTCGCCGCGGCCGCCACGATGGCGAAATAGACGAGGTAGAAGCCCTTCGCGTCCGACACGCCGCGATGCAGCGAGTGGCGAATCTTGAAGACGTCGCCGATCGCGTAGGCGCTCGACAACGACACCGCCGCCGCGCCGATGATGCACGCGTCGAGCAGCGCCACGGCGAACAGCACGGCGGGCGTGCGGCCGGCATATCTTTCGAGGTCGGCGATCACGCCGCCCGCGTCGGTGAAATGGCCGAACTCGGGCTTACCCGCGTAGAGCGCCGCGCAAAACGAGATCATGGCCACGGCGCCGATCATCACGAAGACGATACCGATCCACAGGTCAGCCTTTTCGTACTTCATGAAGCGCGGCGTAATGCGTTTATCGACGATGTAACTTTGCTGGAAGAACAATTGCCACGGCGCGACGGTGGTGCCGACAATGCCGATCACGAGCAGCATCACGTCGCTCAGTTTCGATTGGGCGGGCCAGCCCGGGATCAGAAAATCGTGCGCCATCTGGCTGACCGGCGGGTGAATCGATACCAGCACAGGCACGAGCAACAGGCTCATCACGCACAGCACCACCGCGAAACGTTCGAAGCGCCGGAAGTCGCCCGTGCTCACCGCGGCCATGGTTACCGCCGCGGCGATGCAAACGCCGGCCACCTTCGAAATGCCAAAGAACTGGAGCACGAACGTAATGCCGATGAACTCGGTCACGATCGTCAACGCGTTGAGGATGAACAGATCCACGACGCTGAAGGCTCCCCAGAATTTGCCGAAGCGCTCGAAGATCAGCCGTGCATGACCGACGCCGGTCACCGCGCCGAGACGCAGCACCATCTCCTGATTGACGAACAGCACGGGCACGAGCAGCAGCATGGTCCACAGCAAGGTGGTGCCATAGTTCTGTCCCGCTTGCGTGTAGGTGCCGAAGGCGCCGGCGTCGTTATCGCCGACCATCACGATGAGGCCGGGCCCGAGAATCGCGAGCAACGTGCGCACGCGGGCCCACCAGCTATTGCGCGCCCCCGTGTCGTGATGGGCGATGGTGCCGAGTGCGCCCTTGATGTCGCCGAGGTGCGCGTCGTCGAGAACGGCGCTGCGGGGTGGTGAGACGTTGATTGGAGTGGACATGCTGGCCGCCTGAGTAGGTTTGATTGGATTGAGCGGGGCGTCTTCAGGATCCGCCGGATGCGCGGCCGAACGGGGCGGCGGCGCGGGCGGAAACGCGAAGACGCGCTGAGCGTGTGTGCTTACGAAGCGGACCGCGAGACGGCACGCAAAACGAGCGCCCTGACGCGGTGCCAGGCCACGGCGAGCCAGTGCGGCTTGACGCCGTGCAGTGCGAGGGCGGCGTCGCTATGGGTGTGGGTTTGCTGCCGTGTCGGTACGAGAGTGGCGAGGTACATGTTTTTTCTCCGGGCGTAGGGCTTGACGCGGATTGCGGAAAGCCAGCAGACACGGAGCGCGGCGCGTCAGGCGCGCGGCGAAGCAGGTCTACTCGCTTTCCTTGGGCAAATGATTGTTTGCCTGTCCGCTCGGTCGTGACTGAGCGGCCATTGGGCGGCAACCAGGCGGCATATGGGATAACTGTCACTGTCCATGGCGGCTCCTTATCGGCGTTCGGTACGCACGTGTTGGTCCACGCGCTCGGCCGCACCGCATGTCGAACGAATCGAAACGGTGCGAGCGAACGCTGCCGCGAGCGAAGGCTCGCGACGGGATGCCAATCGGCGGGACGCATGTGCGTAAGCACGGCGCGGCCGGATGGCGCTAGTCAAGGTGCACGGAGTGAGTTACTGCGGCGCGCACCGTCTGCCTGTCGGCAAGACGGCGGCTGAGAAATAAAGCGCGGGCGTCGGGCCGGTCAGGCAGTGAAACTGTTCGAAGGTCGACTACTGCTGGTGTCCAAGGCATGGGCCTCGTTTATGAAGACGGCGAATTTTAGGCACTGCTGCAAGCGGAAGTCAACATGCTTCGTTAAACGAAGCAAATATTCTTTGATGGCGTGTGTGCCAGGCCACGTTGTGGTTGTGGAAGGCGTCTTGTCTTTCAATTTCGATAGAAAAGAAAGGCTAATGAAGGCTTTTTTCCGCTGCTGCTGGTGAGAGCGGCTTGAGCCGATGTAGCGGCCCGCGACGCGTGCGTAACTCGGCTCGATCCGCCGCCCCGCGCCGACGAAAACACAGGGCGGTTGTCGCGCATTGCGACGCGCGACCACGCGCGAGCGTGCTCGAGTGATGGCGTCGATGTTCGGGCGCGCTTCGCTGTCGCTACACCGCGAAGCACGCCTTCAAATGTCTCAACGATTGCCGTCGAGCAGATCGCCAAGCAGTTCGTCGAATGCGGCTTGCGCGTCTTCGAGCTCCTGCAGCGCGGCGTCGAATGTTTGCAGCGCGAATTGCGAAGGCGTGCCGCTGCCGGCCGGCGGGAATTGCGATTGCAGCGACGCGAACGCCGACTGCACGCGTTGGGTCGCGGTCAATACACGCTGCATTGCCGCGGTTTCTTCGGCTCGCGCCTGTTCGTGATCCATGAGAACTCCGTGTTCAACTGGTCGGCTCGCGCCGTTTTAAAGGGGTGACTATGCCACGTTAGCGTTCAGGACAGCGGCAAGCCGCCGTTGGCCTTCACTTCGCGCAACGACAGTGCCGATTCCACCGAAGTCACGCCCGGCAGGCTACGCATTTCATCGCGCATGAACGTGCCGTAGTCGTCGAGATCGCGTGCCACCACCTGCAGGATGTAATCGGCGCTGCCCGACACGTTGTGACACGCGAGGATGCGCGGGATGGCCTGCACCTCGCGCTCGAAGCGCGTCGCCACCGCGCGGTCGTGCACGGCAAAACGCACGTAGACGAACGCGACCACGCCGAAGCCGAGCGCGGAGCGCGAGAGCATCGCGCGGTACTGGTCGATATAGCCATCGTTTTCGAGGCGCTTCAGCCGGCGTGCGCAGGGCGTTTCGCTGAGGCCGACCGTTTCGGCCAGCCGCGCATTGGACATACGGCCATCTTTCTGGAGCGCGGCGAGGATCGCGCGGTCGGTTTTATCGAGGTCGGTTGTCATGGCTCTGTGGTGCTGATGACGGATTGGAGGAAAGCCGGTGCTCGGGCCGCAATATTAGCGCATTCCTCCACGGGTGAGCACTCAGGGCCGGTAATTCGCCAGCAAACCCTCCGCCGACGATAGCAAGATAGAGCCTTGAAAACAGGAGAATTCGATGATTTCCGCACATCTGCTGGCCGTGTATATCGCGGCGCTTTTTGTCGTCTATGCCGTGCCTGGACCGGACATGGCGCTGGTGCTGCAAACCAGTATCGGACGCGGCGTGCGCAGCGGCTTCGCGGCTGCCGGCGGCCTCGGGCTCGCGCGCGCGACGCACGTTACGCTCTCGGCATGCGGCGTGGCCGCGCTATTGCGCAGCGCGCCGTGGTTATACGAAGTGGTGCGCTATGGCGGCGCGGTTTATCTCGCGTGGGTGGGAATTCAGATCTTTCGGTCGCCGGTGTTCGCGCTGCCTGGCGGGCATGCCGCCGGCGGCCACGCGGAGGCGACGGCAAGCGTCGAGTCTCGTCCGTTGCGGGCTGCTTTTGTCAAGGGCTTGCTCACCAACTTGCTGAACCCGAAGGCGCTGCTGTTCTGCTCTGTGCTGCTGCCGCAGTTCGTGCGTCCGGAGGCGGGGCCGGTGGCTTTGCAAATGGTCGAACTCGGTCTGGTGCTGCTCGCTATCGGCGCCTGTTTCGACATGCTGTACGCGATCGGCGCCGCGCGGATCGCCGGCTGGATGCGCGCCCATCCGCTAGCGCAAACGCTGCAGCGCTGGACCTTCTCGGCCGCGCTGATCGGCTTTGCGTTGCGGCTCTCGCTGGACTGAATCTGGCCGGATGGGGCGCGGCGCTTCTCCAGACCGCCCGGCCGTGCGTCATGCAGGAGAGCCCGCTTATCTGCTCAGCTTATGCTCGCGCCGCGAGCGGTCCTCGATGATTTTCCGGCGATGCTTGTCTTTCATCTTCTTCCAGCTTTTGCATTCGTCGCGCGTGCGCATGCAGCCTATGCAGAAGCCGGTTTTGCTGTCGAACTTGCAGATGTCGATGCAGGGTGACGCGATGCTCATGGCCATTGGCAATTGAAGGAAATGCCAAGACTCTCGCATGCGGCATGCCCGCGCGCAAAGTGATTGTGTTAATAAAGCCAATAGAGCGCCAGACCTTGTTCGTGGCAGCACAATCACTCGTTTTCCCACTCGATGAAAACTTTTTTGCTCTATGCCGTGACCGCCATTGCCGAAATTGTCGGTTGCTATTTGCCGTGGCGCTGGCTGAAAGAGGGCGGTTCCATCTGGCTGCTGGTGCCGGGCGCGTTGAGCCTCGCGCTGTTCGCCTGGCTGCTGACCCTGCACGGTACCGCCGCAGGCCGCGTGTATGCGGCTTACGGCGGTGTATATGTAGCGGTGGCGATTGCCTGGCTATGGTGCGTCGACAAGGTGCGCCCCACGCTGTGGGACGCTGCCGGCGTGGCTTTCACGCTCGCCGGCATGGCGATCATCGCGTTCCAGCCGCGCGTTTGAGCCGGCCGGGGAGCCGATCTTTGCCGCTCCCAAAGGCCTCTCTCTGTGAGCGCTCGTTGCCGCATCCGCGCCAACTTCGAGTCCGCAGGCCCGCGCTTTACTTGATGCCGCCGAGATAATCGAGCTTGCCGAGATCGACGCCGTTGTGACGCAGGATGTCATACGCCGTCGTGACGTGAAAAAAGAAGTTCGGCAGCACGAAACCGAGCAGATACGACTGGCCTGTGAACTCGACCGGACCGGAGCGCAGCTTCAGCGTGATCGGGCGTTCTTCCGAGCCGTCGATCTGCTCAGCGTTGAATTCCTTCAAATAATCGATCGTCTTTTGAAGGCGGGCAATCAGTTCTTCAAAAGTCTGCTCGACGTCGTCGTACTTCGGCGCTTCGACGTCGGCCAGCCGGGCGGCGCAGCCCTTCGCGGTGTCGCTCGCGATATAGACCTGGCGCGTCAGCGGCAGCATGTCGGGTGCGAGCCGGCCGGTGGTGAACACCGTGGGCTCGATCTGTTTCGCGGCGGCATGCGCTTCGGCTTTGCCCAGAATGACCTGCAGGTTCGTCAGGCCGCGAATCAATACGGGCAGTGATGCTTGATACATCGAAATTGACATGGGGCTTCCTCTGATTCTTTGATCGTGCGCGCGGATGGCGCGCGAGGCAATGTAACGGCTGGATTGCCGCTGCAGCATCATAGCGCGAGCGGCCAAAGATGCGCATCGCGGCGACGCGGCGTTAGCCATTCGGACAACTGCCGCGCGCGCCGGAACTGTGTTTGAATGGATTGGTCGGACCGTTTTGACGTCCTTGAAACAGCGAACTTGCCGCTGCCTTCAGGCGATGAGGTTGTGAGAGGCGCGTGGCGCGTGCATCCAACTCGTGAAAGCCGCCGTCACGCTAACTGGAGAGTCGACACCATGGTCAATAAGCAGCCGCTGCCAGGCAGTGAGCGAACAGTGGAACAGGGTTCGAAAGTCGTCGGGCAATGCGATCCCAGGGAGCGGATCGAGGTATTCGTCATGTTGCGCCGTCAACAGCAGGCGCAATTCGACGCATTGATGAGCAAGATCGAAGCCGGCGATCCCAGCGTCAAGCCGTTGTCGCGCGAGACGCTCGCGAAGGACTACGGCGCCGCGCCGGACGACATCGCCAAGGTCAAGGCCTTCGCCAGCGCGCACGGTTTGACGGTGGTGCGCGAAGATCCGGCCGCGCGCACGGTGCTGCTGAGCGGCACGATTGCCCAGTTCCAGGACGCGTTCGCCGTGAAGCTCGAACACTATGAACATCACACGTCTGGCCAGTTCCGCGGCCGCACCGGCGCGATCAGCGTGCCCGACGATCTGCACGGCGTGGTGCAGGCCGTGCTCGGCCTCGACAACCGCCCGCAGGCGCGGCCGCACTTTCGCATTCGGCCGCCGTTCCAGCCGGCCCGTGGTCATCAGGTTTCGTTCACGCCTCCGCAGCTGGCGTCGCTCTACCACTTTCCACAAGGCGACGGCGGCGGGCAGTGCGTCGGCATCATCGAACTGGGCGGCGGGTATAACGCCAGCGATCTCAAGTCCTATTTCGCGAGTCTCGGCGTTGCGTCGCCCAAGGTGAAGTCGGTCGGCGTCGATCAAGGCAGTAACCAGCCCACCGGCGATCCGAATGGACCCGACGGCGAAGTCACGCTCGACATCGAAATTGTCGGCGCAATCGCGCCTGGGGCGGAAATCGCGGTGTATTTCACGCAGAACAGCGACGCCGGCTTTATCGACGCGGTGAGCCGCGCGGTGCACGACACGACCAACAAACCGTCGGTGATTTCGATCAGTTGGGGCGGTCCGGAGTCGAACTGGACCAGCCAGTCGTTGCAGGCCTTCAACAGCGTGCTGCAGTCAGCGGCAACCCTTGGCGTGACGGTCTGCGCGGCGTCGGGCGACAGTGGTTCGAGCGACGGCACGGGCAGCGACCAGGTCGACTTCCCCGCGTCGAGCCCCTATGTGCTGGCCTGCGGCGGCACGAGCCTGACCGCGTCGGGCACCGCGATCTCACACGAGGCAGTCTGGAACGACGGCGCGCAAGGCGGCGCGACCGGCGGCGGCGTGAGCCAGGCTTTCCCTCTGCCGGTCTGGCAGAAGGGCTTGTCCGCCACGTCGACGAAGGGCGGCAAGAAAGCGCTCAGCGGGCGCGGCGTGCCCGACGTGGCGGGCGACGCTTCGCCGGTGACCGGCTACAGTGTATTGATCGACGGTACGCAGACGGTGGTCGGCGGCACCAGCGCGGTCGCGCCGCTGTGGGCCGCCCTGATTGCGCGCATCAATGCGGCGAAAGGGCAGCCGGCCGGCTTCATCAACCCTAAGCTGTATAAGGCGGCGGGCGCGTGCAACGACATCACGCAAGGCAACAACGGCAGTTTCGCGGCATCCGCGGGTTGGGACGCCTGCACGGGGCTCGGCAGTCCCAATGGTCAGAAGGTGGCGGCCGCACTATAGTCTGCAACACACGCCCCGAAGAAAGTCCTTCGGGGCGCACAAAAGACGTGAACGAACCCATGGAGCGATCATGACGAATACCGAGTCAGCTTCTGTTAGTCCGCAGCCGTCGCACAATTCGCATGCTTCGGGCACGCCGGCTCCGGCGCCCGCGCCGGCCAGCGCGCCGCACAAAGCCAAAGATCAGCCGTTCTTCGATCCGGTCGCTTACGGCAACGGGCCTGACGATTCCGTCACCGCAACCGATGAAAGCGCCGCCATCACGCACCACTCGGTCACCATCGGCGGGCACAGGATCAACTACACGGCAACCGCGGGCCACCTCGTGATCGTCGATCCGAGTAGTTCGCAGCCGGAAGCCCGCATGTTCTACGTGGCGTTCACGCAGGACAACCAGAAGGAAGAAGCCCGGCCGGTCACGTTCTTCTATAACGGCGGCCCGGGATCGTCGTCGGTATTCGTGCTGCTGGGTTCGTTCGCGCCGCGTCGCATCAAGACCTCGATGCCGAGCTTCACGCCGCCCGCGCCGTATTCGATGGAAGACAATCCGGATAGCCTGCTCGACAAGAGCGACCTCGTTTTCATCAACCCGGTCGGCACCGGCTACTCGGCGGCGATCGCACCGAAGAAGAACCGCGACTTCTGGGGCGTCGACCAGGACGCGGACTCGATCAAGCAGTTCATCAAGCGTTTTCTGACGAAGAACAACCGCTGGAATTCGCCGAAGTACCTGTTCGGCGAGTCGTATGGCACGGCGCGCAGTTGCGTGCTGGCGTACCGCTTGCATGAAGACGGCGTGGATCTGAACGGCATTACGCTGCAATCGTCGATTCTCGATTACACGCAGGCCGGCAACCCGGTCGGCGCGCTGCCCACGGCCGCCGCGGACGCGTGGTATCACAAGAAGCTCGGCATCGCGCCACGACCGACCGATCTCGGCACGTTCGCCGAAGAAGTCGCGCAGTTCGCGCGCACTGACTATCTGGCCGCGCTGCGCAAGTTTCCGACCACCGATGCGGCCACGGTCGAAAAGCTCGGCGAATACACGGGCATCGACAAAACGACCTTGCTCGCGTGGAGCCTGGATGTCGCCTCGTACGACAGCCGGGGCAATTCGCTGTTCCTCACCACGCTGCTGAAATCCAAGGGGCTTGCGCTCGGCGAGTACGACGGCCGCGTGACGGCGATCGGCACGGGCATTGCCGGCAAGATCGACCCGAATTCCGGCGGCAACGACCCGACCATGACGGCGGTCACCGGCGTCTACACGACGATGTGGAACGTGTATCTGAACGAACAACTGAAGTACACGTCGAATTCGTCGTTCACGGATCTGAACGACCAGGCCTTCAAGTACTGGGACTTCAGCCACATCGATCCGACGGGCGCGCAGAAGGGCGTCGACTCGAAGGGCAACATCATTCTGTACACCGCCGGCGATCTGGCCGCCGTGATGGCGCTCAATCCCGATCTGAAGGTGCTGTCGGCGAACGGCTTCTTCGATTTCGTCACGCCGTTTTATCAGACCGTACTCGATCTGCAGCAAATGCCGTTGCTCAGCCAGCAGGTCCGGCAGAACCTGTCGGCGCGCTTTTATCCTTCGGGACATATGATTTATCTCGACGGCGGATCGCGCACCGCGCTAAAGGCCGATCTCGCGACGATGTACGACACGACGGTGTCCAACACGCAGGCGCTGTTTCGTATCCGCGCACTGCAGGCGCGTGTGCCGCAGTAGCGGCGAATCGACGCGTCGCGTCGCGGACGCGGCGCGTGCGGGACGCCCTGGCATCGCGAGGGCGTCTGGCTATCAGACGGGCCGGGACCGGCGACGCGCGAGCGGTCGCGCCGCCGGTTTCCTCAGCCTGCCAAATCGGCTAAATGCGGCCTATGCGCGCGGCGCGCGTAGTCAGGCTTTTTTACTTATCCATATTGAATGTGTTTTAATTAGTCTGCGAATTGAACTATTGCGTGCCGCTCCCGGCGCGCCGACGAATGAACGCAGGCATTGCAGACAGGCGTCGCACAGAGTATTCCAGCGACGCGACCAGCAGTACGTACGACACGGCTTTGCCGGCGCTCGCGCGCCGGTGCGGTGTTGCGCGTCCCCGCGGCACTGCGCGTTTTGCGCTCGCGCTTGGCTTCACGGCGCTGGTGATGCTACGCACGGTCGACGCTTGCGCGCAGGACGCCGTCATGCTCGACGAGCGCGTCACGCAGCAATCGGTAGGGGAGACGATTTGCCGTCCCGGTTACGCCGACACGGTCGCCCCGCCGTTCGACGAACTGATGGCGCACAAAGACCGCATGCTCGCCGCGCGCGGCATCGACGCGGACAACGGCGCCTCCTTCGCGCTCGATCGCCGCGTGCCCATCGTGCTCGGTGGCTCGCCGGACGCTCGCGCCAATCTCGATCTTCTGCCGTGGGCCGGCCATCAGGGCGAGCGCCGCAAGGCGCGCGCGGCAGTCATGCTCAAGCGCTGCGTCTGCGAAGGCAAACTGAGCCTCGCCGAAGCGCAAGCCGCGATTATCGGCAACTGGTCGGTGGTTTATTCGGGCTTCAGTCAAACGTCCTGCGACGTCAGCCGGCTCGACGTGGCCACCGGTGGCGACAACGGTCATGGCGCCGGCCGCGACAACCCGCCATGAAGCCGGCCGCCTCGTTTGCGGCGCCTGCTTCGTTCATGCGCATCTGGCATCTATTCAGCCGCGCGGCTTGCAACTCGCAGGCCGTGACCCCATCTAGTTTTCGGAGAATCATCATGATCCATTCACGTCTTGCCGCCATGGCTCTTTCTATCGGCTGCGTATTCGGCAGTGCTGCGGTGTTCGCCGCCGAGCCAGTGCATTGCGGCCAGGCCGACACGCTAAAGATTCGCGGCGATGTGCCCGCGGCCATCAGCTTCGACGTGTACCGCCAGTTGCGGCCGTTGAGCGCGCAACGTGTTGCGCTGTTCCAGTCGGCCGGCGAGGTGAAGCGCCTGCCCGACGGTCTGGCAGTATGCGAAATTGCTGATGACGGCGTCGACGATCCGTCCGCGGTGCTGGTTCAGCTGCCGCAAGGCAAGAACGCATGGTGGGTGAGTTCGGCCAACGTGCAAGCGGCGGACTGATCGCGACAACCAGCCCGCCTTTTGCGCAGGTCCCCCGCAGGATGCCGTGGCGATGCGTGTCGCGGCCCGGTTTTTGCATTCAGCGCCCGCGTTCCATGCGGTTGCCGGGCCTATCACGGGAAATGAACAGCTGTTTTGCTATTTTTGACGCCGCTTATTCAGGTACAGTGCATTGACGGCGATATTTAAGTCCGTTTTTTGACGACACTGTGTTACATCGCTTTTACTGTCGATTGTGGCTATCCTGAGTACAGGACGAAACTCGCAGGGGAGAATTAAATGATCGCCTTCTATCTGTCATTGGCCGCTTTGGGCGCCGCCGGTGCTGCATTGATCCGCCAACTCGCTGCCGAGCAGGCGAAACAGCGTGCCGCATTGCGCCCTGTGCGCGTGCAGTCCGCGGATCGTGGCGCTGGCCGCAACGCGCGCAGAGGGTAGGCCGCATGAACCTGATCGTGCGCAACATCGCGGAATCGTGCAGCGAGCAGGAAGTGCGGGAGTTCCTCAAGCACGAACTTGGGCATTACGCGAAAAACATCGAGGTGGTCGACGCCGGCAAGCCCAGTGCGTACGCCACGGTCGAACTGGACGCCGAAGTGCCCTATGTAGGCGAAGTGATCGCGCGGCAGATTCACGGCAAGCAGTTGGGCGGTCAAACGCTGGAAGCCAGCGCCGATCTGTTCACCGACGAACCGCCGGCGGCTCAGTAACCACCCGGCGCGATCGATTCACCCTCAATGCGTTGCGCGACGAGAGCGCGCGTAGCTGACACGCCGCGCAGCGCCCAGCACGGCGCATTCGGCGCGTCACCGCATACCCATCCCTTTCTCAATCTCCGCTTGTCTGCGCCGGCCAATCGAACGGCGTGTACGGCAACGCGCGCTTGTGACGCGTGACGTCGTAAAAGCGCAAGATGGTCTCGCGCGCCGCATTGCTCACCGGTTTGCGCTCCAGGAAGTCGTCGATAGCGTCGTATGGAATGCCATAGGCATCCTCGTCGGGCCGTTGCGGCCGCAACATTTCGAGGTCGGCAGTCGGCACCTTGTGCGCCAATGCTTCCGGCGCGCCCAGCGCTTTGGACAGCGCGCGCACGCGACGCTTATTGAGCCCCGTGAGCGGCAACACATCGGCGCCGCCGTCACCGAACTTCGTGAAGAAGCCCATCACCGATTCGGCCGCATGATCCGTACCGATGACCACGCCGGCCCGCGCACCCGCCACCGCGTATTGAGCGATCATGCGCTGCCGCGCCTTGATATTGCCGTGCACGAAGTCCTGTTGCGATTCGTCCTTGTAGAGCAGGCCACTTTGATCGAGCGCGGCGAGCATGGCATCGGCCGCGGCTTTGATATCGATGGTGAGATTTTCGTCCGCGCGAATAAAGCGCAATGCCTGCTGCGCGTCGGCTTCGTCTTTCTGTTCACCGTAAGGCAGACGTATTGCGACGAAGTGCGCGTCGTAATGTTCGGCGCGCAATCGCTCGACCGCGAGTTGCGCGAGCCGCCCCGCGGTTGTCGAGTCGACGCCGCCGCTGATCCCGAGCACGTACGTTTTCAGGCCGCTGCTACGCAGATAATTCGCGAGAAAGGCCACCCGGCGCTCGATTTCATATTCAGCATCGAACCCGGCGCTGATGTGCATTTCCTCAGAGATGCTTGCCTGGCGTGCGACTGGATCGTGTTGCGTCATGATTCCTTTTTGCTCCTTGCGCGCTCGCGCACATATCGAACCGTAACCGGCCCGGGTTCAATTCACCTTCGCACCGCTTTAAATCCGCCGCTTTGACCGGCAAAGACGTCCGCTTATTACAGGGGTATCAATGAGTCAGCGAATCTTCATCGACAGATCGCAATGTGCTTAGTAACATCCTCGTTCTGAGAGCGCCGCATGAGCCGGCGAGCAGTCAATAATAATCAGGTTTGCTCAAACACGCGATGAACCACACCAAGCGGCCTGGCCAGCCTGTAATAGACCATCTGTCTTTCGCGCCGGTCGATCGTCCGCGCGACGTGTCGTGTATGCCGCATCGACTTTCCGTGCGGGGCATCGCACGCGCGTTGCCTTCCTTGCGCCGTTTGGCACGCGCGTTGAGCGCCGCATTTTGCATGGCGTCATGCGGCGCGGCGGTCGCAGCTTCGGCGCCCGTCGCGGCATCGGCACCAAAGCAGGCGGATCGTCCGGTGGTTGCCGTCAGCGCGTCGGCTGTCGCGGCGCCGGATGCCGCCGGCGTGGTCGATCCGCGTCGCGCATTCATGCTGCGGGACGTGTTCGCGCAGAACGTCACACGCACGCTAAAAGTGCCGGCCGCGGATCAGCGAGCCTATGCCGATCGGCTGGTAGCCGCGCTCGGTGCGCACATGCTCGGCGATCTGTCGGGCGAGTATGTCGTGCTGGTCGATCGCAATGCCAATGTGCAGGCGCTCTTCATCTATTTTCGGGCCGCGCCGGCCGACGGTTGGCAGATGATCGGCGCGTCGCCGGTTTCGACGGGGCAGCCGGGCGAATACGACCACTTCATCACGCCACTCGGCGTATTCGAGCATACGCCGGCCAACATGGATTTCCGTTCGGAAGGCACGCAGAACGAAAACCATATTCGCGGCTACGGCAAGCGCGACATGCGGATTTTCGACCTCGGCTGGGCCCAGGGCGAGCGCGGTTGGGGCAAGGGCGGCATGTCGCAGATGCGTTTCCAGATGCACGCCACCGATCCCGACCATCTCGAATCGCTGCTCGGCATGCGTCACTCGAAGGGTTGCGTGCGCATTCCCGCGTCGCTCAATTCGTTTATCGATCACTACGGCATTCTCGACGCCGAATATGTTGCGCTCGTCGAGTCGGGTAAGTCGCTGTGGGTGTTGAAAAGCGATCGACAGGTGACGCCGTGGGCGGGGCGTTACATTGCCGTGGTGGATTCGGCGCGCAAGAGCCGCCCGGTGTGGGCGCCTGCGCCCGGCAGCAAGGCGCGCGCCAAAGTGCCGGCCGGAGCGGACACGGCGGATTGATTCGAGGCGGTACTCGTCGGGCCCGCGCCGCTCGTTTTGAGCAAGCCGCCCATCACGACCGCGCGAGCAAGACGCCCACCAACGCAACCGCGAACCCTGCAATCTGCAGCGGCACCAGCGTCTCGCCGAAGCCCACATAGCCTTCGAGCGCGGCGAGCGGCGGTGCGAGAAACATCAGCGCAGTCGCGCGCGCCGCGTCGCCGCGTCTGATCATCCACACCAGCAAGGTCACGCTGATCCCGGAAAGCATCACGATCCCCCACGCGAGCGATCCCCACAGCGTGGCGGACGCAATCCAGCGATGTTCACCGAGCGCAAGCGCAAGCCCGGCCGCGACAAGCGCCGCGCCGAAGTTCTGCACCGCGCTCGCGCTGCGAATATCGGCCTTGGCCAAAGAAGTCTTCTGGAACAAGGTGCCCGCCGTAATCGCGCCGATCGCGGCGATCGAAATCAGCACGACGAGCCAGGTGGGCGCGCTGCCGTGCGGCGTCGGTGCGGTGGCCGCCGTCAGCTTCGGTTCGAGCACCAGCACGACGCCCGCAAGGCCGAGCGCCATGCCGGTCCAGCCGCGCCGCGACAGGCGTTCGCCGAAGAGCGGCGCCGCAACCGCGGCCGTCGCGAGCGGTTGCAGCGCGCCGAGCAAAGCCATCACGCCCGCGCTCAAGCCTTGGGCGACGGCCCAGTAGCCCGCGCCGAGATAGACGCCTTGCAGAAGCGCGCCCGCTACCAGATGTTTGCCGAAGTCGCGCCCGCGGGGCCACGCGGCCCGTGCAAACAGCGCGGCCAGCGCGAATATCAGCGCCGTGCCGCCGAAGCGCGCGAGCAGGAACAGGTTAGGATCCGCATACGGTGTAATCGCGCGGGCGACCACGAAACCGGTCGACCACAACACGACGAAAACAGCGGCGATAAAGGAAGCGAGCATCGGCAAGCGTCAAGAGAAAAGCCGCCATCTTGTCGGGAGACGCAACGCGCGTCTTGCTTGAAACTGCAATCGGCCGAACGTGTTGGCGGAGTGTGGTTTGAACCGCGAACCGGCGCACTTCACCACATCAGCAGCACCGTCCCCGCGCCGAGCACGCCGCCGCACACCGCGCACGCCCACAGCAGCACCCGCGTGCGGCGGTACTCGCGGCCGATCTCCGTCATCAGTTGCGCATTCTGCTGCGGCGTGCGCGCGAGATCGTGCTCGTGTTGCAAATAGCGCACCGCCAGTTGCGGCACGCGCGGCAGCATATGCGCGAGATGCGGCAACTCGCGGCCGATCCGTTTGAGCCAGCCGCGGTGATCGACGTCGCGCCGCGCGATATCCGCCAGCACGCCGCGGGTGATATTCCACGTGTCGACGCCGGGATGCAGCGCGCGCGCCAGCAGTTCCGCTTGATGAAACGACCGCTGGGCGGTCGCGAGCCGCGCGGGCACCGCGCCCTCGAACGGATGCACCGCATGCAGCAGATGATGAAACAGCGAACCTGCCGAACGGTCTTCCGGCGCGGCCGCGAAATGCGCCTCCGCGCGCGTGCGCAACTCGGCTTCGAGCACTTCGGCGCGCGTGTCGTGCGGCACGTGCCCGGCATCGCGATGCATTTCGGCGAGCCGCCCGTAGTCCTGTTCGAATAGCGCGGTTGCGCCGTGCACGAAGAACTCGCGCTCGCCGGTCGAGAGACTCGACATGATCGAGAATTCCGCCAGCACGAGGCGCCCCAGCGTGTCCGGGTCGATGCTCACGCGCACGCGGCGCGCGTCGAGCGTGGCGTGAAAGAAACCATGCTCGAACGCCTGCTCGGTCACCACTTCGACGATATGCGCGGCGAGCGGCGCGAGTTTGATGTGATGCGCATGCAGTCCGGGCAGGTCGCTCGCCGGCAAGGTGCTGACGCGTTGCATGGTCAGCGTATAGGCGGTGCAGAGATCCCAGATCACGTCCGGCACGACGATGCGCTTGTCGTCGTCGAAATGATGGCCGGTCTGGCTCAGATTGGCGGCTTCGGCACGCAGATCGAAGCGGCGCAGGATGTCGTCCGTGAAGGTCTGCGCCAGCGTGCGCAATTGCAGGCGGCGCGCGGTGCCGGAAAACTTCTCCAGCCAGCGCGCGACCCAGCGCAGCAGCGCGAGTTCATCGCCGATCTGTTGCAACTGGTCGGCGCGCACCAGCTTGATGGCGACTTCGTAATGGCCGTTCACCGGCACGATGAGCCGCGCGAGATGCGTCTGTTCGGCGAAGCCGCTGCGCACCGGCACCAGATCCACGGCGCTGAACAGCGTGGCGAGCGGCCTGCCGAAAGCGCGCGCGAGCGCCTGTTCGGACTCGTGCGGCGGTAGCGGGGCTTCCATGTGATCGATCGCGTCGATGGCGTCGTGCAAGGTGCCGGTCGCGAGCTCGGGCCGTTCGGCCAGCGTTTGCGCGAACCGGGCCGCCAGCGGCCCGAGTGCCGGCAGCACACCGCTCAGGCTCTTGCCGCTGCGTTCAGCCGCATGCAAGCGGCCGATCAGCTCGATCATCCAGTGCAGCTTGTGGTCTTGCGGCGCGGCAAGCCAGATCAGGCGCGCGCCGTAACGCAGCGCGTGGAACAGCAGCAGTAGACGGCGAAACAGTGGCGGCATCGGCAGTTCGGTTGATGGGCCACGCGGCGTCCCCGTCTCTTGAGGGGCGCTCGCGCACGGCCAAGGCGGTTAGGTTAGCAGGTAAGCGCGGCAAGGGAGCATTGCCGCGCGACGCGTAACACAATACCCCGGCCTTTCCTAACCGTGGCGAAACTTGAGCGTGCGGGCATCTGTACAAAACAACGCCCCAATGCGCGCTTTGAGCACCTGAGCGACGTCGGCAAGCCACATGCTCTCGCCAGCGATGGCAAGAAAGCGCTCGCCGCTGGCGGCTTCGTGAGTCATAGCCCGCACATGCAGATCGGCCACGTCCCGCACGTCGACGAAGCCGGAATTGATTCTTGGATTGCCGGGCTGGCCTTTCGAGCCATCGTCAAGTCGATTCCGGAGCGCGGACTTGCCATGGCAATCTTTGCCAACAACCAGTTGACAGTATTTCCGGAAGCCGTTCGCTCGGAGTTGCTCGAGCGCATGCTTGCACCGTCAGGGCTGGATTTTCAAAGGCAGATTCACGCAATGGACTAAAAATAAAAGTCGTGGCCTGTAATGTCTGGCGCTTTCACGCGACTAAGCCCGACTGTTTCAGCTAAGCGGTAACCACACGGGGGCGTCCGCACTCTTGTGTGTCTGCCGGACTTGTAGCTGGATAACCGGACCGCGTCGCGCGACGCAAGGGCTATGAGACATGGATATCGATTTTGCCTGCACGATGTGTGGCAAGTGTTGCCACGACCTGCGTTTGCCATTGACAGTGAGCGAGGCGATTGCCTGGCTGGAGCACGGCGACGAAGTGCAGATTCTTTGCGAGGCGCTGCCGTGGCCAGAAGAGCCCGCTGAGGACAATCTTCAGGCGGCGCAAAAACGTCGTCGATCGTTTGCCGCGATGAGTGGGTCCTTGCCGGCGAGAATCGTGGTCATTCTGGCGGGCACGCATCCGGGACCATGCCCGAATCTTAGGGACGACATGCGCTGCGGTATCTATGAACAGAGGCCGTTGGTATGCCGGATCTATCCGGCGGAAATCAATCCATTCATCGCGCTGACACCCGCGCATAAAGCGTGTCCGCCCGACGCCTGGACGCCGGGATTGCCACCGTTGTTGCGCGCTGGCAAGCTGGTCGATGCGGGCGTCGCGCAACTGATCCAGCAGTCGCGCGATGCCGATGAGAAAGACGTTCCCGTCAAGCAGCAGGTGTGTGCGGCAATGGGTATCGATCAGGCGGCGGTGTCGAACGAAGGCTTTGTCGCGTATTCGCCCGATCGCGCCGATCTGCTGGCAGCGTTGCGTCAGGCGGGCAACGAACCCAGCATTCCTACTATGCCTCCAACGTGGCATTTCGTGTCGAAGCGCGGAACGACGGTCGATGTTCTTGCGTCGGTGGGAGCGCTCAGTTCTCTCGTCGATGCGAACAGTGCTCCGAGGTTCGAATACCTGGGGTTTTCGGTGGAATCTGAATGAAGCGTAGGGCAGTAGAGAGTGCGCGTGCTGACCAGTTTCGTCCGAGATACGGCATTGGTATCGCTGCACGCTTTTCATGATCTGCTGCCGACGCTTATCGAGCTTGCTAGCCGTGCAGTTCCTGTCGCGACTGTATGACGCCTTGAATTTGCTACCGTCGATGGTCACCATGTCACTGGATAGTAGCGTCAGCCCGCGACATAGTTCGACGAAACGCCCGCATACATTGCGAATCGCTGCGCCGCTGTCACGGCGAAAGTCGGCGATCGTCTGTCCTGTCCTATTTTTTCGTCGACACATTAGGAAGTAGTGCGACCTGGTTGCGGGCATCGCCTTCGACGAATCGCTTCATGAGTCGCCCGGTCTCGGCGCGTTGACTCAGTTCAGGCGCTAACGTTTTGACACACTCTGTGTCCTCTCGGTCGTTGACCATTGGCATTAGGGCAAGCTTCCAAAGCTTGCAATTTCTCCAGAAAGTTTCAACAATGCTCAGACAGGGACAGAACACAGCGACATCCCTTTCGAACGGAGGTAGTACACGCATGGTTGCGCGGCGGCGAGGCGGGTATTTGCAAGCGGTGTAGTAGCGTTGGCTCTCGCAGCCGGCATTGGAATCCCAGGTGCGGCGTTTTCGCAGTCGCAAACGGCGGCAGTTGCGAAACCCGATGAACGTACCGTGACTGACGCCTACATATACCTACTGGGCCGTCTCCTGGTGATCCGGCAGGAGAAAGTGGACCGTGCAGCGCCTGACTTTGCGTGGAATGCGATCAGGTACAACCCGCTCGGATCAGCCGATTTCGCCAACCCCAACTTCGACGTGGCGTATATGGAGGGGTGGATTGCAACCGATGATCACGCCGGCGTGTTATTGGAAGTACCTGAAATCAAGGGGCGCTACTATACGGCGCAAGTCCTCGATGAATGGGGCGAAGTCATCGCCAATATCAACGAGCGGACCTTTCCTTCCAAACCCTATGGGAAATTCGCGCTGGTCAAGCCTGGCTCGACAGTTGCGATCCCGCCTGATGCAGCACGCATCGAACTTCATTCCAGCAAGGCAAAGTTGCTCGCGCGCGTCGAGATAAAGGGCGACCGCGACGGCGCGCTCGCCCTGCAGAAGCAGTTCAAGCTCACTCCACTTGGCGACGTGGCGACATCGCCGTCGCCGACCATTGGTGAGTTTGACAACGCAACACTGTTGGGAGCGGAAGCGTTCGATAACGTAGATGCCGCATTCGCGAGTGCTCTCGATGTGTCGCCTGTCGCAGCGCGGATGCAGCAGCAGGTGCGGTCGGTTGCCGCCTACGTGGCATCGGGTCCGGCCGCACGCGCCGAAATCGATAGACTCCTGCGCGACAAGATCGTGCCGGACTTTGTGAAGAACGCCATTGCGAAAAGCGGGCCCGTTCATAAGCATTGGGTTGGCGGCGCTCAGACCGGCAACTACGGCAGCGACTACTCATTGCGCACCGTCGTGAACTACGCGGGCATCTGGGCGAATGTGACCGATGAGGTCATTTACTTTTTCGCCGGCAGCGACGCCGGCAACAAGCCGCTGGACGGTAGCAAGAGCTACGTGATCCATTTCCCCGCGAACAGTTTGCCGTCGAGCGTGGTGAACGGCTATTGGTCCGTGATTCTGGTCGGCGTGCCCGACTATCGCGTGGTGCCCAACCCGCTGAACCGCTTCAATTTCAACAGCTACTCTAGTCTCACGAAAGAGCCAGATGGATCACTGAAAATCGCGATCGGCCCGCAACCTGTCAAGGGCGTGCCGCAAACGAACTGGCTGCCATCCGCGCCTGGCAAACAATTCTCGCTGACGTTTCGCACGTACGTGCCCAAGGACATCGTCAAGCAGGGTAAATGGGCTCCGCCAGCCGTTACCGAAGTGCGTTGACGCGCTTGCGCTACGACGCCATTCCAGGTCAGATAAGCAAAAGGACAGGTATGAAATACTCAATCACGTTGGCAACGCTTCTGTTTGCCGCTGGAGTCGTGGCCGCCCAGACCCAGTCGTCTGGCGGATCGCCCGTACCGGTAACAGTCGACAATTTTGTTCGCGCCGAGTCGGACCTGTATTTCACTTCACTGGTGAAGCAAGGGACCCTTGGCAAGTTGGAACACCGCCGGGAGCCTGCACCGATTGATCATCAGACGGTCATACGCCTGAACCGCGACACGCTCTATACGTCGGGCGTGTTCGATCTCGATGCGGGGCCGGTTACGATCGACATGCCTGATCCTGGCAAGCGCTTCATGGCGTTACAGATCATCAATGAGGATCAGTATGTGCCGAACGTCTTCTACGGCGAAGGCACGCATGTCCTCACGCGGGAGAGCGTCGGCACGCGTTACGTTGCCGTTGCGATTCGAACCCTTGTCGAGCCGTCTAGCCCGGAGGACATCGAGCAGGTTCACAAGCTACAGGACTCGATCACAGTAAGCCAGAAGACGCCTGGCAAGCTCGATCTGCCGAACTGGGATCCGGTAAGTCAGAAAAAGGTCCGCGACGCGCTACTGGTTCTTGCGTCGACGATTCCAGATTTCAAGCACGCCTTCGGTACCAAAGAGGAAGTCGACCCGGTGCGACGCCTGCTCGGAGCCGCTGCGGCATGGGGAGGCAATCCGGACAGGGACGCGCTTTACCTCAACTTCACACCACCGCGAAACGACGGGAAGACGGTCTATCGACTGGTGGTTAAAAACGTTCCCGTGGACGCCTTCTGGTCGGTGAGCCTCTACAATGCACGGGGCTATTTTCAAAAGAACTCGTCGAACGCGTACTCGATCAATGACCTTACTGCAAAAAAGGGCGCTGACGGTTCGATCGCCATACAGTTCGGTGGCTGCGATGGCCACGTCGAAAATTGCCTTCCGATCGTTGCCGGATGGAACTATACGGTGCGACTCTATCGGCCACGTGCTGAGATTCTGAACGGCGCATGGACGTTTCCGGATGCCACTCCAGTCAATTGACGAGATGATTCGCGCATAGCCTACCGACTACGCGCCCTCTCGTACGCGAATGGAGCGATCCTGTGACAACGACCGAAGTGGTGAAACTGTACGGAGCAGCATGGAGTGTGTACGTGCGAATCGTCCGGCTGGCTCTGGAAGAGAAGCAGATCAAATACAGTCTGGTCGAGGTAGACGTATTCGCAGCGAGCGGCGTTGCGAAGGAGCATTTGGAACGCCATCCGTTCGGTCGCGTTCCGGCCTTCGAGCATGGCGATTTCCATCTTTACGAGACAAGCGCGATCGTGCGTTATATCGACGAAGCTTTCCCCGGCGTCAAGCTGCAGCCGAGAGATCCGAAAGCTCGTGCCAGGGCAAACCAGATTATCGCGATACTGGATGCCTATGCATATCGAACGCTGGTTTGGGACATATACGTTGAACGCGTAGTTTCAGCCCGCGAAGGCCGTCTGGCAAACGAGCCGAAGATCGCCGCCGCGCTGTCGCGTGCCGCTGTGTGTTTATCTGAGTTGACCCGCCTGTCGGATGACCAGGGGTTCCTGATTGGCGATGAAGTGACACTTGCCGATCTGCACGCCGCTCCGATCTTCGCGTGCTTCATGCAGGCTCATGAAGCGGCTTCTTTAATGGAAGGATGCGGAAAATTGAACCATTGGTGGCGGCGATTCTCCACCCGCGAGAGCATGTCACGGACGCAGCCGTGATGAGCGGCGTGCGGTACGCAACGGCCAATTTCGGCCGGTCGACACGACCCGGCAGATCGCTGACAATCGCAACCATGGAGCCGGATTTTAACGAGGCCTCAGCGCGTTGTGATCCGCCCTAAGCGAAGAATCAATACGCATAAAAGCAGAAGAACGATTTCCGTTCGTTGATAACAATACTAAAAATGCACCACTTTCCCGATAACCTCGGTCTCGCTACTGATCTATTGCTGCACACGGAAACCGGGATGGTCGAGTCACGGGATGACTATATCGTCGTTCGCACACCAGGCGCGCCCGAGTACTTTTTCGGCAACATGCTGGTCCTGCAGCAGGAACCAGCGGAAAGTGATCTGAAACGGCTGGAGCATGATTTTGCCCAACTCATCGGGACACCACCGCTGATTGCACACCGGACATTTGCGTGGCCGGAAAGCGCCGACAGCGTGGTGACCCTCGACGCGTTCGTGAAACAAGGCTACGAGGCGACTGTCTGTAGGGTGCTGGTGGCCCATCCTGATGAGATAAATCAAGTTGCGACCAATTCATTGGTCAAGGTGCGCCCGTTTGCCATGCAACAGGAATGGGACGATTGGTCCCGAATGCAACTCGCCGACATGCCAAATCCGACGGGCATTAGCTCGCAGCGTTACATGGCGCATCAACAGAGGGCTTACAGGAACCTGATCGAACGCGGTCTGGGAAACTGGTGGGGAGCTTTTATCGATGATGAGCAGGTGGGAAGTCTTGGTTTATTCTTCCTCGACGGCATTGGACGTTTCCAGGCAGTTATTACCGAGACACGGCATAGAAACAAAAATATCTGCAAGACTTCGGTAAGCGAGGTTGTCAAGCTGACCGCCGGACGCTCGGACCGGCTTGTCATGGTTGCAGATGAAACCTACCATGCCGGAGCGATCTACGAGGCGATGGGTTTCCGGCAGCAAGGCCGCGTCGCCAGCTTGTGTCGAGAGCCGGGTAATACAACCGGGCGCTGATCCATGCGGAGCGATTCGACGCTCAAGGGCATCCGGCAAAGTTCGGCTATTTTGAGCCATTCGACGGCACCGCTTCAACTGTTGACAATCTTTGCTCCCTGACACGCACCGAACAAAATGCGCGCAATTGAACTGTTGAGACCTACGACCGCATTGCTGCCGAGCTATGTTTCGGCCCTTGAGACGGGATGGTCACCGGACAATGTTCGTAAAGACGTCGCTGCGCGCGAACAATTGCACGCTATCGAAGTGAACGCGGAGGCATTTGTCGACGGCCTGGATGACCCAACCGCATCGGGCGGCCCGATTCCTTTGCCCGATGGCTCGACCGTCGCGCGTCTGCCAAGCATTGTCCGATGGATCTGGGACGGCGAAGTTAGCGGTGCAATCGGATTTCGTTGGCAGTCTGGAACCGCCGAATTGCCGCCGAATGTACTCGGACATATCGGCTTCTCAGTCGTACCGTGGAAGAGAGGCAACGGCTACGCCAGGCAGGCGCTCAATTTAATGCTGGGCGAAGCGAGGCGACAAAGTTTGTCCTACGTCGAGCTAACGGTTGACCCGGAGAATTTAGCCTCGCAGCGGGTTATCGCAGCATGCAATGGTGTCTTGATCGAGCGCTTCAAAAAGACGGCGGCCTATGGGTTCGCTGAGTCTCTTCGCTACCGCATTGCGCTAGATCACTGAGGTTTAGTTGGGGCTCTGTTCGGTCAGGAAGGGTCGATCGACTACACCCCCCTAAATCGCCGACAGTCCGATAACTAGGAACTCATCGGGGGGGGAGGTGTCGCTGCACGTTGATAACGAAAGCTACATCAGTTGGCTGAGGAAAAAGGTTGGTAGCGATTTGCTATTGAGTCCCTCCGTTGCAGCCGTGATTCACGATAACGAAGGCAAACTGCTCCTTCAGGAAAAGTCGTCAGGTGAGGCGTGGAGTTTGCCAGCCGGCGGAATTGAACTGGGAGAAAGTGGCATGAGGCTCCTCTGGCGTAGGTCGGATTAGTCACGTCGCAGCTGAAGTAGGTGGCAACTTGCGAGCACCTAGTCGTCAAATGGAAGACAAAACCTCACTTTCGTTCGTCTGGGCTAGGCGCCGCAAAATGGGTAAGGGGCGAATCGGGGGAGTGCGCCGCTTCCGTTCGTCGCGTGACCACCATCGCGGCAGAGAATGCAGCAGTGGTAAGCCAATTCCGGTAGGTCGACACCCCGAAGTGGATTTGCGCCGTCGTTGAGAGTTCAGCCTCTCAAGGGACAGTGGCAAGGTCATCGGTCTAGCGCCAGTTAGTGTCTGTATAGGCCACACGTTCACGTTCAAGCAGACCATACAACGCGCTATCTGACACCTCGTCGCCAACTATCCAACGATCACGCAACAGTCCTTCACGGATAAACCCGAGCCGCTCGAGAAGACGCGCCGAGGCTGAATTCCGTGGGTCGATATCCGCTTCAATCCGGTGTAAATTTAGCGTGCCGAAACCATGCTCGATTAGCGCGGAAGCCGCCTCTTGCATAAATCCGTTTCCCCAATGCTTGCGTTTAAGACTAAAGCCTATCTCCGCGCGCCGGCATTGCTCGTTCGCATTAAAGAGAGCGCAGTCGCCGAGCACTTCGCGAGTCGCCCGCAATTCAACTACGCAGATAAAATCCTGGCCGTCGGCTGACGTCTTCAATTTGCGTGAGACGCGATCCGTTGCCTGGTCTAGCGATGTCATCGCTCGAAACGGAAAATAGCGCATTGCCTCAGGATCTGACCAGATCGCAAACAGCCCTTGCGCGTCGTCATAGCGCAGCGGCCGCAGAATGAGACGAGGGGTAGACAATGCGACCGGTTCAAAGGCTGTCATGACGAAGGCGTTGCATCGCGAAAGGATAGTTCTATTGAAGCATGTGAGCAGGCGACGTGTCCGGGCAGTTAGCCGTACCTACAGCCGTCTGCCGGGAACGCCAGGCTAATTCTTGACCAGCCCACCGTCTTCGAGCGCATCAGCGGGGATGGAGTCGTCGATGCGCGGCCACTCCAGCTCGACATGCGCATTCCAGTGGCGAAGCGCTTTCGCACGACCGTCCTCTTCGAGAACGAATTCAAACGTGATGCTCGGGAAATCGCTGCTGCGAAATTGCAGGCCTTTGAATGGCTTTAGGACATCGGCCGGTTCGCCCGGATGGAACAGCGAAATATCGCCGTCCCGACTCAGCTTGACACCGACCTTCCTGCCAAGAGGCGTTTCGTACGTGCCGACAAGTCTTGCAAGGACATCCGCATCGGGTCGCGTTGGCCGGCGAACGAACACCGCTTCCGCCTCATCAAGCCGTATCGCCGCGCGATCTACATCGCCGAGCATGCTCGTGAGGAACGAAACCGACCACGCGCCATTTGTCTCGTCATTAGCCGTGTCGAAGCGGTCGTAATGGTAATGGTTAAGGGGCAGCTTGACCTGACGGAATGCGAACTGGAGTTGCGTGCCGTCGGTTGCGATATCCAACGTTCCATACGCCGGATGCTCGTACGAACCGGCGTAATCGGCTAAGCCGTGCGACGGCTGGGTGTTCGGAACCGCACGCGGCACGGCCCGTTCTCTCGCCTCGCGCATTGTCGCCTTTGCCTTCCTGCGAAAGTCGAGCAGCCGCGCCGTCCAGTCGGTCTCTTTGAGGCCAAGCGCGCAACTATAAATATCGAAGCCGATGGCGTTGCTCAGCGGGGCGCAATGGTCGCCTATGACGAATACAGAAACACCGATCTTCTCTTCCGGCAGATATGACACCTGCGAATGAAACGCACGCAGCGTGCCGCCATGACTCGTCAACAGATGACCCCGAAACGCGGCCGTCATGCGTCCCATGCCATAGATGCCGTTAAGCTCGGTTTTAAAGCCGTACACGTCGCTCATTTGGGTTGGCCACGGCAAGCCGGGAGCGAGCGTCGCTTTTAGAACGCTCTCAGGTATGACTTGCTTGCCGTCGATCAGTCCGTTGTTCATCAGCATGATCGACCAGCGCGCGATGTCCTCCAGGCTGGCCACGATGCTGCCCGCCGCACCGCAGTCGTCATCTTTCGGCGCAGGTGGTTGCCAAAATTCATTGCTGTCGCGTCGTTCAGAGAAAGGTAACGCGTAGTCTCCCTGGTCGTCGGCTCTTGCGTCGCCATACGTGAACAGGGTTCGGTGCATACCAAGGGGCACCAGAATCTCGTCGCTGATGAATTGTTGCCATGGCTTGCCGCTTATCAACTCGATGATATGGCCGACTGCCTCGTACATCATGTTGTTGTAGATGAGCCGCGAGCGCAGCGGAGCAATCGGCTTCATGAACCGGATGCGATCAAACAGATCTTTCGCCGAGTAATCCGATTCGTACCAGATCATGTCATATCGCGGCACACCGGTTCTGTGCCCGAGCATGTCGCGTAATGTGACTGCCGCATCAAGTGATTGATCATAAAACCGTAGACTGGGCACTGCATTGCGAATCGGTTCATCGAAACTTAGCAGGCCGCGTTCAACCAGCAAACCTGCGGCGACAGCAGTAAAGAGCTTCGTATTCGACGCGATTGGAAACAGTGTCGAGGAAGTAAATGGCAGCGCGTTCGCAACGTCGCGATAGCCGTACCCCTGCGTCATCACCACCTCGTTATTCCTGACGATACTCACACCGACTCCCGGCACGTGCCAGTCACGCACGAGAGTTTCCATATACCTCTCGAAATCGCCCAAATCCAGTTTGCTCGAATCGCCTGACATAGAGTCTTCCTTCTAATCAAAAATGTTTTGTTAGAAAAGCTGGATGTATCGGGAATAGCGTGACGGACCGGTTGCAGCCGGTGATTCTAGCGAGAAAAATAAAGCAGCAACGGAATGGCTCCCAAAGTGGCCTGAATGACGATTCAGGGTGATTGCCGCTTCGCGATCAAGGCCTGCATGAGATTCTCGACGAAGATTGAAAGGCCGCTATATGCAATTCGAAAGGCGGTTCAGAGCCATTCATGCCGCTTGCATACGGGTCGCTATCGGCAAACGCCTGCGCAAGGATCAGTGGGTGAGCATGCCAGAGCGGCTAATATGCGACTTCTTCGACCGCAAGGAATCCATCTTGAATTTAGCCAAGCGCGTTATATGCGGTTTTGCAGGGGCAGTTTTCCTGGCGTTCCTGGCAATATTGGCGCTGCATCATAACGGTTCGATTGAAACAGAGACTTTGATTGACAGTCCACCTCAGACGGTGTGGACGCTCCTCACGGCGACCGATGACTACCCATTGTGGAATCCGGAGATTTCACAATTACGAGGGCAGCTTCGTGAAGGCAACGTCATCGAGTTTGTGGAGGGGACGGGGCCAGACGCAATGGTGTTTCATCCCAAGATATTGGCGGTGCAGGCTGTTCGAGAACTACGTTGGAAAGGGTATGTTTGGTTTCCTGGTCTTTTTGACGGCGAGCACCGCTTCATTCTCGAACCTGTCGGCAGCAAAACGCGCTTTATCCAGGCTGAAACATTCACCGGCATTCTTGCTGGCACCCTGACTCAGAGCGTCCTAATGGACACTGTTATTAGCATGCATGCGATGAATGACGCATTGAAAAAGCGAGCCGAGCTAGCGTCTGGTCAACCGCGGAAATAGTCGGTTGGAGCGCTTGGGCAACCCCTACGAAGATATTTGCGTCTTCGCGCTACCGTGTCTCACATTCGCGGCGATCGGGAAATAACCGGGCGCACATAGCCGCAATGGCCGGCCACAGTGCGGAAAAGTACACGGACGTACCTTCGAAAAAATCGCGCGCTCCCGGCGCGGAAGCCATGTCTCCCGTAATATGCCGGGCCGGAAATAAAGGACGAGTCAAAACCCGCGCCGGCTGTAGGACTCAATTACGCCACATGCCTTAAAAAGTCCTTCAATCGTTGCGTAGGCGGGTTATCGATCAACTCTGCCGGCTGGCCGTCCTCCGCAATTCCTCCGTTGTCCATAAACAGCAGACGTGTCCCCACCCGTTTCGCGAAGCCGATCTCATGCGTGACGACGATCATCGTCATGCCTTCCGTCGCCAGGTCCTGCATGACCTTCAGCACTTCGTGACGCAGTTCGGGATCGAGGGCGGACGTCGGCTCATCGAACAGCATCAGCTTGGGTTTGATGGCCAACGCACGGGCGATGGCCACACGCTGCTGTTGTCCGCCGGACAACTCTGACGGATAGTGATTGGCCCGCGATTCGAGACCGACTTTGTCGAGCAGCGCCATCGCCTGATCACGCGCTTCGGTGCGCGTTGCGCCGCGTACCTCGATGGGACCGAACATGACATTTTCGAGCGCTGTCATCTGCGGAAACAGATTGAACTGCTGAAACACCATGCCGGCTTCGAGCCGAATGCTGCGTATGTCGGATGCGTTACCTTTGACGCTCACACCATCGACAAGCAACTCACCGCCGCTAATTTTTTCGAGCGCGTTGATGCAACGGAGAAGGGTGGACTTGCCCGAGCCCGAGGGCCCGACAATCACCACCACCTCGCCGTTCTCGATACGAAGATCGATGTTCTTAAGCACGGGCACGTGGCCGAAGCTCTTCGAGACACCTTGGAATTCGACCATGCTCATAGTATGCGCATCCTTCGTTCAACGAGACGCAACGACAGTGTCATCACGCCGGTGAGAACCAGATAGATCACTGCGACGGCAGACCAGATTTCAACCGCGCGGAAATTCCCGGCAATGATCTCCTGGCCTTGGCGCGTCAGTTCTCCCACCCCAATGACGATGAACAGTGACGTATCTTTCAGACTTACGATGCACTGATTGCCCAGTGGCGGAATCAGCCGGCGGAATGCCAGCGGTCCGATAATTTTCAGCAGCACGCGCGGCATCGACAATCCCATTGCGAGGCCGGCTTCCATCAAGCCCTTCGGAATGGACAGCAACGCACCGCGTACGACCTCGGCAAGATAGGCGCCCGAGTTCACGGTGATCGCGACGACGGCGGCGGTGAGCCCGTCGACCTTGATGTGCGCAAGCAGTGGCAGCGCGAAGTAAAGAAACATCACCTGAACCACAATCGGCGTGCCGCGAATGAGTTCAATGTAGACCTGCGCGGCCACGTTCAGCGCGAGTGGGCCGTATGCGCGGAACATGCCGGCTATGACGCCGACGATGAATCCGCCGATCAGTCCCACGAACGCAATGAACACCGTCAATTTCACGCCGGCCATCAAGTCTGGAAGCGCAGTCCAGATAACTGACCAATCAAATTCCACACACCGCTCCTGGTTGAGTCGTCTGTCGCGCGGCGGGGCTCGCCGCGCGTCCTGCTGATGACGATTACGACTTGGGCGGCTCCGAACCGAACCACTTCTTGTACAGCGTCGCGTAGCGGCCGTCGGCCTTCATCTTGGCCAACTCTGCGTTGACCTTGACGACCAGCGGACTTCCCTTCGGAAAACCGATGCCGTATTTGTCGCCGCTGACCGGCGTGCCGGCGACCTGCACCTTGCCTTTGCCGGCGGTGCTGACGAAATAGAGCACATTCGGCGTGTCGTGCATGGCTGCATCCACCCGGCCTGCTTCCAGCGCGAGATAGGCCTGGTCGATGTTCGGGAACTGCTGGATTTCTTTGGGCTTCAGATGCGCCTTGATCCAGTCGATCGTGGCGGTGCCCGTTTTGGCCGCAATGACTTTCCCATTCAGGTCGTCGATGGATTTGATGCTGGTGTTCCCGGTTTGCACCATCGCGGCGAGCCCGCTGTCATAGTACGGATCGGAGAAATCGATCGCCTTCTTGCGTTCTTCCTTGATCGTCATGCCGGAAAGCGCGACATCGATGTTCTGCGTCTGCAGGGCCGGGATGAGTCCGCTGAAATCCATCGGTTGAATCTTGTATTTCCAACCCTGATCTTTCGCGATTTCCGCCCACAAATCGAGGTCGAAGCCGACATACTTGTCGCCCTGCTTGAATTCGAAGGGCATGAAGGAGGTGTCGGTGCCGACAACGAGTTCTTTGGTGTCAGCGTGGGCGACGGTTGTGCCGAGCATGGCGGCAGCAACCATACACATGAGGAAGGAGCGACGTCCCATAATTTCTCCGCGGTGGTGGGCAATGTCCCTGACAAAGTCAAGGGAGGGCTGACGGACAGCGGGCGGCGTCGCAACATGCAATGCACAACCGGCCCGGAAATCAACAAGTGTTGTCAAAACGGATAATACGACAACAAAAAGTTTGGCAACAGAAATTTTTGCCGGTGCAAACCATGAGGTGAGAACACGCGTTTCGTTGTGCGGCAATGCGGGGCATCACGTCAGAGTGTTGGTCAAGGCTCATTCGAAGTCTGCCTTCTCACGTGGAGGGCTCGTCCGGCGGCTTTGGGGCTCGCTGATGCGTTGGTAACACGCATAGGTTTGAGATCGGGCATTTGCCACGATTGCCGGCTTGCCAGCGCGCTACGGAAGCTCAATGTGGCCCGCAAGGAAATCCTCACACAATTTTCGCACCGTGTATGATTCCGGCGTCGAAACCATCACTGGCGGGCTCAATTCCTTGCGTATGAGAACGGGGTATTCTCCAGCGTCGCGGCGCGCGCGAATGAGTTGCCACTCGACTAATCCTGCCGTCGACCGGAGATTGGAATCGGCAGGTCCAACTGCGCCGCGATGCGGTCGCTTCCAGACGAACGCAAGGGAACGCCTTGAAGCCTATGTGGGTATCCGGCTTTAGCTGTTTCGATGCCTTGGCGTCAACTCGCGCAGCCGGCGTAGGTTGTCGGCGAGTGAGCTAAGAAGTTGCGCGAACATCTGGAGTTCGGCAACTTGCAGATAACCGTAGATGCCGCACGCAGTGCAGATTGCAGATGCAAAAAGCCCTTATCTGAAGGGCGTTTGATCAAGACGCCCCGCGTGACAAGCCCCTCGCGGGATGATGAAGGAAACGCCGTCGATGCTCGCAGAACAACGTCACCAATACATCCTGGCGCAAGTCGCCAAAACCGGCGCGCTCTCGGTCGCGGAGCTGGTGCGCGAACTGAACGTGTCGCGCGAGACCATTCGCCGTGACCTGAACGCGCTGGCCGGGCGCGGCCTGCTGGTCACGACTCATGGCGGCGCACTGTCGAGCGACCGGCGCGAGCCCGACCTCGATACACGCGAAGCCGCGAATGCCGGCGCGAAGCGCGCCATCGGCGAGCGCGCGGCGGAGTTCGTGCCGGACGGCGCGTCCCTGATCATCGATTCGGGCAGCACCACGCAGGCGGTGGCGCGGGCGTTGCTCGACCGGCATCGCTTGTCCGTGTACACGAACGACTGGCGGATCGCGCTGCTGCTCGGCCGCCGCAACGACAATCGCATCACGCTGCTGGGCGGTGAATTGTCCGACATCGAAGACGCCACCTTCGGGCTCGATACCGTCCATCAACTGACGCAGTATCACGCGGACTTTGCCTTCATCGGCGCGGGCGGGATTTCGCCGGACGGCTATCTGACCGACTACAGCCGCATGGCCGCCGAGGTGCGCAGCCGCATGATCGCCGCGGCGGACATGGTGGTGGTCGTCGCCGATCATTCGAAGTTCGGCCGCGTGACGCCGGTGCGTATCAACGGTATCGAGTCGGCGCGCTATCTGGTGACCGAACTGGCTCCCGAGCGCACGCTCGGCAAGGCCATCACGGCGCACGGTCCGGAAATCCTGATCGCCTGAGCGGCGCTTACTGACTGCCGCCGGTGGCGGGCGTCCCTACGTCGAATGCCGCCGGGCCGCCTTCAAGATGCAGCCGATCCGCGGCTCGCAGTGTGCTGTCGTTCACCTTAATCGCGCCGATGCAACACACGCGCGCTGCGTTTCCACTATCCCCATCCGCTGCAATATTCCGATTGACCGGGCACAATACGCGCCGTCGATCGGAACCAGCCGACAGGCGCAGCGTGTCGGCTGCGCAAAGTTGTGCAAAAACGACCTTCGCCACGAACTTGCGCTGCCGCGAAGCGTTACGCATACATCGTCATTTTCGCCATGTAGGATCGCGTTGACTCGGCACACAGGGTGTCAGGCGTGGCCGGGCCGGCTCGGTTCCATCCATCGCGCAAGCCTTCGACGTCGTCTGAATGAGCGCCGCCCAGCACGGCGACGGCAGAATTGATTTGGATATTATTGGCGAATTGTGTCATTTTTTGGAAATCGGCAAAATCGTCATGGCGCTGTCATGGAAACCTGTGATCCTTGCCGTGCCCATTCAGGCAAGGCCGGCGGCGCGAGTGTCGTAGCGGGGCTGTGAGTCAGGCTGGAAAGAGGCGACAAGAGGACAGCAAAGTTGTTGGCAATCTGCAATCCGCATGAATCCGCACGACAGCTTCATGCGGGCAACACGCAAGCGGCGCGGCGCTACCGCCGTTCAATCACAACAGGTATCGGGATCTCCCGACCGTCTGGTTTTTTGCCTTTCGGAGAAAACGACATGACAAAGACAAATTCCCTTCACGCCACGGCCGGCCTCGCACGCAAACTGCTGCCGACGCTGGTCGCCGCGGCAGCATTCGGCGCCACGGCCATGCAGGCGCACGCGGCCGACGCCGTGGTGCTGTACACCGCCGACGGCCTCGAGAATCTCTACAAGGATGTGCTGCCGGCCTTCGAAAAGAAGGAAGGCGTGAAGGTCAACATCGTCACGGCGGGTAGCGGCGAAGTGGTGAACCGCGCCACCATCGAAAAAGATCAGCCGAAGGCGGACGTACTCGTCACGCTGCCGCCGTTCATTCAGCAAGCCGACCAGAGCGGCCTGCTGCAGGCTTATCAGAGCGCCAACTACAAGAACGTGCCGGCGATCGCCAAGGCGCCGAACGGCGCGTGGGCGACTTTCGTGAACAACTACTTCTCGTTCGCGATCAACCCGGAAGTCACCAAGACGCAGCCGAAGACCTTCGCCGACCTGCTGCACCCGGACTTCAGCGGCAAGGTTGCCTACTCGAACCCTGCCACGGCGGGCGACGGCATGGCGGTGATCATCCTCACCTCGTCGCTGATGGGCGAAGACAAGGCGTTCGACTATCTGAAGAAGCTCGAAAACAGCGCCAAGTTCCACACCAAGGGCACGGGCTACCTCGACGTGCTGCTCTCGCGTAACGAGATCGCGGTTGCCAACGGCGACCTGCAAATGGATCTGGACGACGCAGCCAACGGCGGCCTGTCGCTCAAGCCGATTTTCCTCGCGCACGAAGGCGGCCAGCCGACCACGTTCCAACTGCCGTACGCCATCGGCCTGATCAAGAACGGTCCGAACCAGGCGGAAGGCAAGAAGCTGATCGACTACCTGATGTCGACGGAAGTGCAGGCGAAGGTGCCGGACATCTTCGGCATTCCGGCGCGCACCGACGTGCCGCTCACCGGCAAGAACGGCGAAGCGGTCAAGCAGGCGATCGCGGGCGTGAAGCTGATTCCGGTGGACTGGAATCATGTGATGGCGAAGAAGGCCGACTGGACGGCGCGCTGGAAGAACGATGTGATCGGTTCGTCGGGCAAGCAGATCGAAGTGGTCAAACCGAAGTAAGCCGTCGTTCGTCGCGTTATCGACGTCACCCGGTCACGTAGCCGGGCGACGTCGCGGAATCAGGCGGCGCCTGCGGAATCCCGAGGCGCCGCATCGGCATTAATCAAGTTGGAGGATGAACCCGGTGAATACCGCCAGTCTTGCTCAGCCAGGCGCGCTCGGCGCCGCACCGGACACGCTCGATGCCGCGCGTTCGACTACGCCGGGCGGCGTGCAGATCGATCATCTGACGGTGCGCTTCGGTTCGCGCACGGTGCTCGACGATCTGTCGTTGACCATCCAGCGCGGCGAATTGCTCACCGTGCTCGGCCGCAGCGGTTGCGGCAAGACGACGTTGTTGCGCTTCATCGCCGGGTTTATCGAAGCGGACGGCCTGGCCGGCACGCTGACCGTGGCCGGTCACGATCTTACGCACGTGCCGCCGCATAAGCGCAATCTCGGTCTGCTGTTCCAGAGCTATGCGCTGTTTCCTCATTTGTCGGTGTTCGAGAACGTGGCCTTCGGGTTGCGCGCGCGCCGCACGCCGTCCAAAGACGTCGCGCGCCGCGTCGCCGACGCGCTCAAGCTCGTGCAACTCGGCGATGCCGGCCATGTGATGCCGGCGCAATTGTCGGGTGGCATGCAGCAGCGCGTGGCGCTCGCGCGCGCACTCGTGATCGAACCCGATGTGCTGCTGCTCGACGAACCCCTTTCCGCACTCGACGCCAATCTGCGCGCCTCGGTGCGTTCCGAACTCAAGGCGCTGCACGAGCGCCTGCCGAATCTGACGATCGTCTGCGTGACGCACGATCAGGACGACGCGCTGGTGTTGTCCGACCGCACGCTGTTGATGCGCGAAGGCCGCATCGCCCAGCTCGGCACGCCGCAGCAGTTGTACGACACGCCCGCCGATGGCTTCGTCGCGCGTTATCTGGGCGCGGCCAATCTGTTGCCGCCGCAGGTCGCCTTCGGTTTGGGCGACGCACGCTATAACGAGCGCGATCGCGTGGCCTGTCTGCGTCCGGAGACGTTACGGATCGTGCCGCTCGGCGAAGGGCAGTTGCACGGCACGATCACGTCGGTCGAATGGTATGGCGCGGTGTTGTCGGTCTCCGTCGCACTGGACGCGATGCCCAACGAGCCGGTGCTCGTCACCATGCCGCGCGGTCACGGCATGATGCCGGAGAAGGGCGCGCGTATTTCCCTGCGTTACGAGGCTGACGATGTCGTCCTTATCAACCCCTGATACGCCCAATCCGCTCGGCTCGGCCACAGCCGATGCCGCCGCCGCGCGCCGCAGCGCCAGCGCCGCTTCGCATACGGCCGCGGTAAAGCGTCGCGAACGCGCGGCGCAATGGCATCTGTTGTTCATCCTAGTGGTGGTGCTTGGGCCGCTGGTCGTTTATCCGCTCGTGCGCCTGGTGCTGCTGAGCCTGACCGGCCCTCACGGCCTGAGCCTGCACGCTTACTCGGCGTTCTTCGGCAATCCGGAAACGAGCGGCGTGATCGGCACGACGCTGTGGATCCTGTTTGCCAGCGCCGGGCTCGCGTCGCTGCTCGGCGTTGCGCTCGCGTCGATCCTGTTCTTCAAACCGTTTCCCGGCGCGCGGATGATCACGCGCTTTCTCGAACTGTTCGTCGCGTTCCCGTCGTTTCTGGTCGCCTTCACATTGATCTTTCTGTACGGCTCGCAAGGCTCCGTCAGCATCGGCTTGCAGCGGCTCTTTCATCTGCAGGCGCCGCCGCTCGATTTCCTGTTCGGCGTGGGCGGCGTGATTCTCGCGGAAGTGGTGTTCTACGCGCCGTTCGTCGTGCGTCCCACTCTGGCTTCGTTCGCCACGCTCGACATGCGGCTGATCGAAGCCGCGCGAAGTCTCGGTGCGAGCGGCTGGATGGTCGCGTTCAAGGTGATTCTGCCGCTCGCGTGGCCGGGCATCGCGGCCGGTACGATTCTTTGCTTCCTGCTCACGCTCAACGAGTTCGGCATTCTGCTCGTGCTCGGCAGCGCGCATCTGATCACGCTGCCGGTGGCGATCTACAGTTCCGCCACCGTCGATCTCGATCTGCCGACCGCCGCCGCCGGCGCGGTCGTGATGCTGATCATGTCTTTGTCGCTGTACGCGTTGTACCGCCAGGTCAACCGTCGCAAGGTGAAGGGAGCGGGCCATGGCCGTTGAACTCGACCCGACCGTTTTGCCGGTCATGCACAAGAAAGCGCGGCCGGTACGCCGCAGTCTGGCGGTGCGCATGCTCGGCGGCGCGTTGCTCGGCTTGGCCGGATTGCTGTGCTTCTGGCTATTCGTGTTGCCGGTGCTGGTCGTCGCACTGTCGAGCGTGGCCACGCACTGGTCCGGCACGATCCTGCCCGACGGCTTCAGCATGCGCTGGTTCGAGCGCCTCGGTTCGAGCGATTTCGACGCGCTCACCACGAGCCTCGAAATCGGCATGGGCGTCGCGGTGCTCGGCACGATTCTCGGCCTGTGGCTCGCGCTGGCGCTCGAAGGGCGCGACCGCCGCGGCCTCGGCGCGATCGCCGACACCATCGCGATGATGCCCAACGGCGTGCCGAGCGTGGTGCTCGGGCTCGCGGTGCTGATCGCGTATCACAAGCGACCGTTCGATCTGTCGAGCTCCGCGGCGATCGTCGTGTTCGTGCAACTGGCGCTGGTGCTGCCGTTCTGCTACCGCTGCGCCGCCGCCGCATTGCGCCCGGAACTGACGATTCTGCGCGAAGCCGCGGCAAGCCTCGGTGCGCCGCCTTCGATGGTGTTGCGCCGCGTCGTGCTGCCACAACTGGTGCCGGCGATCCGCGCGAGTCTCGCGCTGGGCTTCGCGCTCTCGCTCGGCGAACTCGGCGCCACGCTCACCGTGTATCCGCCGGGATTCGCGACGGTGCCGATCGTGGTCGTCGGGCAGGTGGAGCGCGGCTATTACCTGCCGGCTTCCGCGCTGTCGCTGATTCTTCTGCTGGTCTCGCTCGCTGCGCTGCTGCTGATCGCGGCGCGTGTCCCACGCCGTCGGGTCGACTGAGGCCCGAGCCCTGAACGTTGTGTTTGCGCGCCATGACCGCGCGCAAGCCCATACACACATCGATGTGGCAAAATTTGTCAAAATGACCGAATATATGCAAACTGCTTCTGTCGATCCGATTGAGGTTGTGCGCAGGCATTCGCTCACGACGTTGGTTCGCGACGAGATCGAACGGCACATCATCGAGGGGGCGCTCGCGCCCGGCGACAAGCTCAACGAAGCCGACTGGGCGACGCGCCTGCAGGTGTCGCGCGGTCCGGTGCGCGAGGCGTTTCGCGCGTTGGAGCAGGCCGGACTCGTGCGTACCGAGAAGAACCGCGGTGTGTTCGTACGGACGGTGTCGCTGGCGGAAGCGGATGAGATTTACGCGGTGCGCGCGGTGCTCGAAGAGGCGGCGTGCCGGATGCTGGCGGCGAGTATCGATGCCCGCACGCTCGCCGTGTTGCGCGACTGGCTCGACGCGATGCGCGCGGCGCTCGACGCCGAGGATCACGATGCCTATGCGCGCGCGAATGTGGCGTTTCACGATGCGTTGGTGGCCGCATCGGGTAATTCGAAGCTGTATGAAACGTACCGGCGCCTGGTGTGCGAATTGAGTCTGTTTCGACGTGCCGCGCTGGTGGTGCAGGCCGACGCGATGGAGCGCTCGCTTGCCGAGCATCGCGCGATCTTGACGGCGCTCGCTTCGCGCGACGCCGAGCATGCCGCGGCGTTGATGCATGCGCACGTGAACGGCGGCTTGCGGCGCGCCCATGCGGCGTGCGAAACGGCGGGGCCGTTGAACGTGTTGCGGACGCCGGCGGCGTCGAACGATTGAGATGGCTGCAACGAACTGACTACGACGCGTGTGCCCGGCACGCATGGAAGGGAACGATGGCGAATACAAGCGAACGCACGATCGAAGTCAACGGCCGCAGCTACCGGCTGCCCTCGCAACCGACGGTGGTGGTGTGCGTCGACGGCTGCGAATTCGATTATCTCGAAGCCGCGGTCGCGGCGGGTGTCGCGCCGTTCATCGGCAAGATGCTCAAGGGCGGCGGCGCCTTCAAGGGCGACTGCGTGATCCCGTCGTTCACCAACCCGAACAATCTGTCGATCGTGTGCGGCGTGCCGCCTTCGGTGCACGGCATCTGCGGCAACTACTTCTGGGACCCGGACGCGAACGGCGGCGAGGGCGCGGAAGTGATGATGAACGATCCCGCCTATCTGCGCGCGGGCACCTTGCTCGCCGCTGCCGCCGAAGCCGGCGCCGCAGTCGCCGTGGTCACCGCGAAAGACAAGTTGCGCCGGCTGCTCGGCTGGCAGTTGAAGGGCATCTGTTTCTCGGCGGAGAAAGCCGACAAGGTGACGCTCGAGGAAAACGGCATCGGCGAAGTACTCGATCTGGTCGGCATGCCGGTGCCCGACGTGTATAGCGCGGGGCTGTCCGAATTCGTGTTTGCCGCCGGCGTGCGGCTCGCGCAAACGCGCAAGCTCGACCTGATGTATCTGTCGACCACCGACTATATCCAGCACAAATGGGCACCGGGCACCGAGGGCGCGAACGCCTTCTACGCGATGATGGACGGCTACCTCGCGAAGCTCGACGCGCTCGGCTGGGTGATCGGCCTGACCGCCGATCACGGTATGAACGCGAAGCACGATCCGCAGACCGGCGAGCCGAACGTGATCTATCTGCAGGACGTACTCGACGACTGGCTCGGCGCCGGCCGCGCGCGCGTGATTCTGCCGATCACGGATCCGTATGTGGTGCATCACGGCGCGCTCGGTTCTTTCGCGACCGTCTATCTACCGCGCGATGTCAGCGTCGCGCAGGTGATCGAGCGGATCGGCGGCTTGCAAGGGATCGATAGCGTGCTCGACAACGCGGCGGCCTGCGAGCGCTTCGAGCTGCCGAACGACCGCGTCGGCGATATCGTCGTGGTCAGCACGAAGCATGTCGTGCTCGGTACGCGGCGCGCTGAGCATGATCTGTCCGGATTGACCGTGCCGTTGCGCTCGCATGGCGGGATTTCCGAGCAGGAAGTGCCGCTGCTGTTCAACCGGCGTGTCGAAGCGTTGCCGTCCAGCGGCGGCGATGGTGGCAAGAGGCTGCGCAACTTCGATATCTTCGACATCGCCTTGAATCGCGTGTCGTCATCATGAACGCCGTGCTGCGGGACCATCCTGCTTTTCGGGCGGAAGCGCTGCGGCTCAAAGGCGAGCGCGTGACGCGCTCGCGCACGCTCGACGTGTTCGATCCTTATACGGGAACGCGCGTGGGCACGGTCCCGCTGGCGAGCGTCGACGACGTGCGTGCCGCGTTCGAGTACGCGGCGGCCTATCAGACCCAGCTCACGCGTTACGAGCGCTCGCAGATTCTGGAGCGCGCGGCTTCGCTCATGCGAGAGCGGACCGAAGAGGCGTCGGATCTGATTTCGCTCGAGTCGGGTTTGTCGAAGCAGGACTCGCGGTATGAGATCGGCCGCGTCGCCGATGTGTTGAAGTTCGCGTCGATCGAGGCATTGCGCGACGACGGGCAGAGCTTCTCCTGCGATCTCACGCCGCACGGCAAGAAGCGCCGCGTGTTTTCGCAGCGCGAGCCGCTGGCGGGCGTCATTGTCGCGATTACGCCGTTCAACCATCCGATGAACCAGGTCGCGCATAAGATCGCGCCGGCCATTGCGACGAACAATCGGGTCGTGCTGAAGCCATCGGAAAAGGTGCCGCTGTCGGCGCTGTATCTCGCCGATGTCCTATACGAAGCCGGTCTGCCCGCGCCGATGCTGCAGGTGCTGACCGGCGATCCGCGCGAAATCGCCGATGAACTGATCACGCATCCGTTGGCGGAACTCGTCACGTTCACGGGCGGCGTGGCGATCGGCAAATATATTGCGGGCAAGGCGGCGTACCGGCGCGTCGTGCTGGAACTGGGCGGCAACGATCCGCTGATCGTGCTCGACGACGCCGATCTCGAACGTGCGGCGACGCTTGCCGTGCAGGGCTCGTATAAGAATTCCGGGCAGCGTTGTACCGCGGTCAAGCGGATGCTGGTGCAGAAAAGCGTGGCCGCCGATTTCACCGATCTGGTCGTCGAGAAGACGCGCGCCTGGTCTTTTGGCGATCCGTTCGATGCATCGAACCAGATGGGCACGGTGATCGACGTCGCCGCTGCGCAGCTGTTCGAGGCGCGTGTGAATGAGGCGGTGGCGAGCGGGGCGCGTCTGCGGATCGGCAATCAGCGCAAGGGCGCGCTGTATGCGCCGACGGTGCTGGACGGCGTCGATCCGTCCATGACCCTGGTGCGCGAGGAAACCTTCGGGCCGGTGTCGCCGATCATCACCTTCGACACAATCGACGACGCGATTCGCATTAGCAATGGCACGGCGTTCGGGTTGTCGTCGGGTGTGTGCACGAACCGGCAGGATGCGATCACGCGCTTCATCAACGAATTGCGCGTGGGAACGGTCAACGTGTGGGAAGTGCCCGGCTACCGGATCGAGTTGACGCCGTTCGGCGGCATCAAGGACTCCGGGCTTGGCTATAAGGAAGGCGTTCAGGAAGCCATGAAGAGCTTCACCAATCTGAAGACCTTTTCATTACCGTGGGAGTGAGAGCGTGGCATTGAGTGTGAAGGATATTCGTTCCCTGTTCGAGCAATACGGCAAGCTGGCCTATAGCGGCGAGCCGGTGACGCAACTCGAACATGCGTTGCAGAGTGGTTTATTGGCCGAAGAGGCTGGCGCTGACGAGGAACTGGTTGCTGCGGCATTCCTGCACGACCTTGGCCACCTGCTCAATCTGCAGGGCGAGACGCCGACGCAGCGGGGCATCGACGATCTGCATCAGTATTTTGCGCTGCCGTTTTTGCGGCCGGTTTTGTCGAGCGCGGTGTTGGAGCCGATCCGTTTGCACGTCGACGCCAAGCGCTGCCTGTGCGCCATCGACGACACGTATTTCGGCCAGCTTTCCGCTGATTCGGTGCGGAGTCTGGAGTTGCAGGGCGGCATTTTCAGCAAGGAGGAAGCTGAGGCGTTCCTGCAAAAGCCCTACGCGGAAGACGCATTGCGTCTGCGCAGATGGGACGATCTTGCCAAAGAAGAGAATCGCGCGACGCCGGATCTTGATCACTATTTAGGTGTGGTTGAACGAGTGATGCTGATGCACGCGGCTGTTTGATTATGCGTTCGGGGCAGCTAGCGGAACACGGATTTTCGGTATTGTTTTCGGTCCTTTTTGCCCTTGTTTGCTGTCCGGTTTTGTCGTCGTCCTTGCGCCGTTTCTGGCGCAATCCATGCTTATCAAAATAACGCTTGCAAGGCGGAGTCTGGCTCGCTAGAATCTCGCTCTTTCGTGCTTCGGACAACGGGGCACGGGAGGCGGGAGAGCCAGCAGTGGCAAGGCTTTCAGCGAGGCGGGCAGGTTCAGGAAGTTAGAAAAACCTGTTGACGGCGTAGCGGAAGTTCTTCATAATCTCGTTTCTCTGCTGCTGATGCAGCGACGCAGAACGAAGCGGTGCCGGGTGGTTGTGATGTTGACGACTGGCGGTGCGGGTTCGGTGGTGAATGCGTACTCGATCTTTAAAAATTAACAGCCGATAAGTGTGGGCGCTTGATGCGCGACGCGCCGGCGGGCCCTTCGGGATCTGCCGGATGAAGCGAAAGTATCAAGTCTCACACAGTAATGAAAGGAAGGTTTTTCCATTGAAAGATGGAAGGATCATTCGTCAGTACGTTGAGTGAGCGACCGGTTGGTAAAACAACCGAAAAACAGTAACAGGTTTGAACTGAAGAGTTTGATCCTGGCTCAGATTGAACGCTGGCGGCATGCCTTACACATGCAAGTCGAACGGCAGCACGGGAGCAATCCTGGTGGCGAGTGGCGAACGGGTGAGTAATACATCGGAACGTGTCCTGTAGTGGGGGATAGCCCGGCGAAAGCCGGATTAATACCGCATACGATCTGTGGATGAAAGCGGGGGATCTTAGGACCTCGCGCTACAGGGGCGGCCGATGGCAGATTAGCTAGTTGGTGGGGTAAAGGCCTACCAAGGCGACGATCTGTAGCTGGTCTGAGAGGACGACCAGCCACACTGGGACTGAGACACGGCCCAGACTCCTACGGGAGGCAGCAGTGGGGAATTTTGGACAATGGGCGCAAGCCTGATCCAGCAATGCCGCGTGTGTGAAGAAGGCCTTCGGGTTGTAAAGCACTTTTGTCCGGAAAGAAAACCTCTTGGTTAATACCTGAGGGGGATGACGGTACCGGAAGAATAAGCACCGGCTAACTACGTGCCAGCAGCCGCGGTAATACGTAGGGTGCAAGCGTTAATCGGAATTACTGGGCGTAAAGCGTGCGCAGGCGGTCCGCTAAGACAGATGTGAAATCCCCGGGCTTAACCTGGGAACTGCATTTGTGACTGGCGGGCTAGAGTATGGCAGAGGGGGGTAGAATTCCACGTGTAGCAGTGAAATGCGTAGAGATGTGGAGGAATACCGATGGCGAAGGCAGCCCCCTGGGCCAATACTGACGCTCATGCACGAAAGCGTGGGGAGCAAACAGGATTAGATACCCTGGTAGTCCACGCCCTAAACGATGTCAACTAGTTGTCGGGTCTTCATTGACTTGGTAACGTAGCTAACGCGTGAAGTTGACCGCCTGGGGAGTACGGTCGCAAGATTAAAACTCAAAGGAATTGACGGGGACCCGCACAAGCGGTGGATGATGTGGATTAATTCGATGCAACGCGAAAAACCTTACCTACCCTTGACATGTATGGAATCCTGCTGAGAGGTGGGAGTGCCCGAAAGGGAGCCATAACACAGGTGCTGCATGGCTGTCGTCAGCTCGTGTCGTGAGATGTTGGGTTAAGTCCCGCAACGAGCGCAACCCTTGTCCCTAGTTGCTACGCAAGAGCACTCTAGGGAGACTGCCGGTGACAAACCGGAGGAAGGTGGGGATGACGTCAAGTCCTCATGGCCCTTATGGGTAGGGCTTCACACGTCATACAATGGTCGGAACAGAGGGTCGCCAACCCGCGAGGGGGAGCCAATCCCAGAAAACCGATCGTAGTCCGGATCGCACTCTGCAACTCGAGTGCGTGAAGCTGGAATCGCTAGTAATCGCGGATCAGCATGCCGCGGTGAATACGTTCCCGGGTCTTGTACACACCGCCCGTCACACCATGGGAGTGGGTTTTACCAGAAGTGGCTAGTCTAACCGCAAGGAGGACGGTCACCACGGTAGGATTCATGACTGGGGTGAAGTCGTAACAAGGTAGCCGTATCGGAAGGTGCGGCTGGATCACCTCCTTTCTCGAGCTAAACGTGTCAGTTGCCGTAAAGGCAATGCGTTGAGCGCTCACGCTTATCGGCTGTGAAATCAGGACAGACTCAGGGGTCTGTAGCTCAGTCGGTTAGAGCACCGTCTTGATAAGGCGGGGGTCGATGGTTCGAATCCATCCAGACCCACCAAAGTCTTGTCTGGTGTGCTGATCGCCGAGTTTGGCGACTAAGACCCCTGGGTATCAACGCAGGTAGAGATTATCTGTGCATGACTTGGGGGATTAGCTCAGCTGGGAGAGCACCTGCTTTGCAAGCAGGGGGTCGTCGGTTCGATCCCGTCATCCTCCACCAATCCTCAATGCGTAGCGTTCTGTGCAGGAAGCAGAGCACTGTGCATTGGCGATTGAGCCAGTCAGAGTGATATGAAGCAGAGCTTTATATCGGCTGTCGTTCTTTAACAATCAGGAAGAAGTAGTAAAGAGATTCACGAAAGATCACTTAGAGATGGGTGGTTGAGTAGGTGAATCAGGGTTGTGATTGTATCAATGTATGAAAAGAGAGATCGAAAGATCGCTTTTGGAATACGGCGCAACACGAATACTCAACCTGTAGCGAGCGTGGCGAGCGTGTGATTCCCAGTGGATCATGCAGGAGACACACCCGTTATAGGGTCAAGCGAACAAGTGCATGTGGTGGATGCCTTGGCGATCACAGGCGATGAAGGACGCGGTAGCCTGCGAAAAGCGGTGGGGAGCTGGCAAACGAGCTTTGATCCACCGATATCCGAATGGGGAAACCCACTCCTTATGGAGTATCCGTAGCTGAATACATAGGCTACGTGAAGCGAACGCGGTGAACTGAAACATCTAAGTAACCGCAGGAAAAGAAATCAACCGAGATTCCCAGAGTAGTGGCGAGCGAAATGGGACCAGCCTGTACTCTTTATCTTCATTGTTAGTCGAAGGCTCTGGAAAGTGCCGCCATAGCAGGTGATAGCCCTGTAGACGAAAACAGCGAGGAAGAACTAGGTGTACGACAAGTAGGGCGGGACACGTGAAATCCTGTCTGAAGATGGGGGGACCATCCTCCAAGGCTAAATACTCGTGATCGACCGATAGTGAACCAGTACCGTGAGGGAAAGGCGAAAAGAACCCCGGGAGGGGAGTGAAACAGATCCTGAAACCGCATGCATACAAACAGTCGGAGCCTTTGAAAGAGGGTGACGGCGTACCTTTTGTATAATGGGTCAGCGACTTACATTCAGTGGCAAGCTTAACCGATTAGGGCAGGCGTAGCGAAAGCGAGTCCGAACAGGGCGATTCAGTCGCTGGGTGTAGACCCGAAACCAGGTGATCTATCCATGGCCAGGATGAAGGTGCGGTAACACGTACTGGAGGTCCGAACCCACTAACGTTGAAAAGTTAGGGGATGAGCTGTGGATAGGGGTGAAAGGCTAAACAAACCTGGAAATAGCTGGTTCTCTCCGAAAACTATTTAGGTAGTGCCTCGTGTATCACCTTCGGGGGTAGAGCACTGTCATGGTTGTGGGGTCCATTGCGGATTACTACGCCATAGCAAACTCCGAATACCGAAGAGTGCAATCACGGGAGACAGACATCGGGTGCTAACGTCCGGTGTCAAGAGGGAAACAACCCAGACCGCCAGCTAAGGTCCCCAAATATTGCTAAGTGGGAAACGAAGTGGGAAGGCTAAAACAGTCAGGAGGTTGGCTTAGAAGCAGCCATCCTTTAAAGAAAGCGTAATAGCTCACTGATCGAGTCGTCCTGCGCGGAAGATGTAACGGGGCTAAGCAATATACCGAAGCTGCGGATGCACATTTATGTGCATGGTAGGAGAGCGTTCCGTAAGCCTGCGAAGGTGCACTGGAAAGTGTGCTGGAGGTATCGGAAGTGCGAATGCTGACATGAGTAGCGATAAAGGGGGTGAAAAGCCCCCTCGCCGTAAGCCCAAGGTTTCCTACGCAACGTTCATCGGCGTAGGGTGAGTCGGCCCCTAAGGCGAGGCAGAAATGCGTAGCTGATGGGAAGCAGGTTAATATTCCTGCACCATTGTTAAATGCGATGGGGGGACGGATCGCGGAAGGTTGTCCGGGTGTTGGAAGTCCCGGTCCTTGCATTGGAGAAGGCGCTTTGGCAAATCCGGGCGCGGAATTCAAGGGTGCGAGGCCATTCACTTCGGTGAAGAAGCAATCGGAAGTGGTTCCAAGAAAAGCCTCTAAGCTTCAGTTTAACAGTGACCGTACCGCAAACCGACACAGGTGGGCGAGATGAGTATTCTAAGGCGCTTGAGAGAACTCGGGAGAAGGAACTCGGCAAATTGGTACCGTAACTTCGGGATAAGGTACGCCCCTGTAGCCTGACTGGCCTGCGCCAGAAGGGTGAAGGGGTTGCAATAAACTGGTGGCTGCGACTGTTTAATAAAAACACAGCACTCTGCAAACACGAAAGTGGACGTATAGGGTGTGACGCCTGCCCGGTGCCGGAAGATTAAATGATGGGGTGCAAGCTCTTGATTGAAGTCCCGGTAAACGGCGGCCGTAACTATAACGGTCCTAAGGTAGCGAAATTCCTTGTCGGGTAAGTTCCGACCTGCACGAATGGCGTAACGATGGCCACACTGTCTCCTCCCGAGACTCAGCGAAGTTGAAGTGTTTGTGATGATGCAATCTCCCCGCGGCTAGACGGAAAGACCCCATGAACCTTTACTGTAGCTTTGCATTGGACTTTGAACCGGTCTGTGTAGGATAGGTGGGAGGCTTTGAAGCGTGGACGCCAGTCTGCGTGGAGCCGCCCTTGAAATACCACCCTGGTTTGTTTGAGGTTCTAACCTTGGTCCGTAATCCGGATCGGGGACAGTGCATGGTAGGCAGTTTGACTGGGGCGGTCTCCTCCCAAAGTGTAACGGAGGAGTACGAAGGTACGCTAGGTACGGTCGGAAATCGTGCTGATAGTGCAATGGCATAAGCGTGCTTAACTGCGAGACCGACAAGTCGAGCAGGTGCGAAAGCAGGTCATAGTGATCCGGTGGTTCTGTATGGAAGGGCCATCGCTCAACGGATAAAAGGTACTCTGGGGATAACAGGCTGATACCGCCCAAGAGTTCATATCGACGGCGGTGTTTGGCACCTCGATGTCGGCTCATCTCATCCTGGGGCTGTAGCCGGTCCCAAGGGTATGGCTGTTCGCCATTTAAAGAGGTACGTGAGCTGGGTTTAAAACGTCGTGAGACAGTTTGGTCCCTATCTGCCGTGGGCGCTGGATATTTGAAGGGGGCTGCTCCTAGTACGAGAGGACCGGAGTGGACGAACCTCTGGTGTACCGGTTGTCACGCCAGTGGCATCGCCGGGTAGCTATGTTCGGAAGAGATAACCGCTGAAAGCATCTAAGCGGGAAACTCGCCTTAAGATGAGATATCCCCGGGGCTTCGAGCCCCTTGAAGGGTCGTTCAAGACCAGGACGTTGATAGGTCAGGTGTGGAAGCGCAGTAATGCGTTAAGCTAACTGATACTAATTGCCCGTAAGGCTTGATCCTATAACAGGTGTGTTTTGCGATGATCGTTAGTGCTTCAGCACTGACGGGCATCCCACCCCCGAAGGGGGCAAGGACACTCAGGTTAAGTGATCGTGTTGTGCCAGAAACAACACAACCCCAACAGCTTTACCTCTGGTGAGCATCACCAGAAACTACTTCTTCCCGATTGGCTGCATTGCTCCACGAGCAGTGCAGCAACAAGTCATGCCTGATGACCATAGCGAGTCGGTCCCACCCCTTCCCATCCCGAACAGGACCGTGAAACGACTCCACGCCGATGATAGTGCGGATTACCCGTGTGAAAGTAGGTAATCGTCAGGCTCCCCAGCAGCAAACAGAAACCCCACCCCGAAAAGGTGGGGTTTCTGCGTTTACCCCGCTGCCATACACGTAGAAAGCCCGCCGTATAACCCCACCGTAGAACCGCCTTCACTCCCGCCCCATCCCCCGCGCGTTCGCGTAGCCCGTCAGTTCCAGAGTAAGCATTGGACCTACACCGTCGCGGATTTTGTTGACGCGCGAGAGGATCGGCTGCTAGCGAACGGGATCGATGTGTGAGGCGGCGGGCAGCAAAGGAGCGACGTTCCAGGGTAACAGTTCGTCGATGCGATTCACTGGGTGATCGGCGATGCGCTCGATGACGTAATGCAGGTAGGCTTCGGGATCAACGCCGTTCATGCGGGCAGATCCGATCAGGCTGTACATCGCGGCTGCACGTTCTCCGCCTGAGTCCGCACCGGCAAATAAAAAGTTCCGTCTTCCGATTGCCACGCCGCGCAATGCGCGCTCGGCAATCAGATTGTCAATCTCGGCCTGACCATCACTGCAGTAATAGACCAGCGCAGGCCAGCGATTCAACGAATACTGGATCGCTTTGGTGGTGTCCGATTTCGCGGAGAGTGTGAGAAGCGTCGTCTGGAACCACCGTTTCATGTCATCGAGTAGTGGCACAGCCTTCTCCTGGCGAACGCGCTGTCGTTCTTCAGGCGGCTTGCCACGAATGTGCTCTTCGATGCGATAGAGTGCGCCGATGCGCTCGAGTGCCTCACTGGTGATCGGTGATGCCCGAACAGCGTGCAGATCATGTAGCTTTCGACGTGCATGCGCCATGCACGCTGCTTCGCGAATCTGACCGCCGAGGTAAAGATCTGCATAACCGGCGAACGCATCTGCCTGCAGTACGCCGGTGAAGTTGGCAAGGTGACGTTGTGGATGTTCGCCGCGACGATCTGGCGTATAGGCAAACCAGACGGCTGGCGCTTCGTCCGAACCACTGGGCCGATCATCGCGCACATACACCCAGAGACGACCGGTCTTCGTCCTGCCATTGCCCGGTGCGAGCACCGGCAGCGGGGTGTCGTCGGCGTGAACCTTGGTGCCACCAGGCGCGTGGCGGCGCACCGCGTCGACCAGAGGGTTAAGTAGCCATGTCAGACTGCCCAGCCAGTGGCCCATGGTGCCCGCTTCGATCTCGACGCCGTCGCGCGCGTACATGACGGACTGGCGATAGAACGGGATGTGGTACGCGAACTTCGATGTCGTGATGTGGGCGAGCAAAGCCGGACCCGGCAGGCCACGATCGATCGGCCGGCTCGGCGCTGCGGCCTGCACGATACAGTCGCAGCACGAACAGGCGAATTTGGGGCGACGATGACGGATGACGCGGAAGTGTGCGCGCACGTATTCGAGCTGTTCGGATACGTCTTCGCCCAGCGGGTTGAGTGTGCCACCGCATTCCGGGCAGTTTTCCTCGATGGGTCGATGCACATACTCTTCGCGTTCGAGGTGATCGGGCAGCGGTTTGCGACAGCCCCTCTCGCGGCGTTGTTGCGCCTTCTTCGAATCAGCCTGGGCGGCCGCACCTTCATCGGCCTGCAGGTCCTCAAGTCGCAGCTCAAGCTGTTCGATCTGACGATCGAGTTTCTCTGACTTGCGACCGAACTGCATGCGGCGCAGTTTGGCGAGCATCAGCTTCAGATGTTCGATCTCGATCACGCGGGAGCTGAGCTGGTCCTGCAATTCAACGACCCGCTTCGCGTTTGCATGAGCCGACGCCGCATGCGCGCGCACTAGCGCCTTCAGCGCATCAACGTCGTCGGGCAGGTCGGCATCGGTCAGATCCATGACGACAGTTTACGACTATCTGCTGCACGCGGATCATCGGGTAACAGACGTTTACAAAGCACTGCGCGGTCGTGCCGCGTCGACCGGTTGTCGCCAGTCAAACCCTTCGAGCAGGAGCGAGAGTTGAGCGGTGGTCAACGCCACGACGCCCGCGTCGGCGCGAGGCCATGCAAAGCGCCCCTTCTCAAGACGCTTCGCAAATAAACATAGGCCGCCATCGCTCCAGTACAACGCCTTTAGAAGATCACCACGACGCCCCCTGAAGATAAAAACATGGCCGCCGTATGGATCCTTCTCAAGCACCATCTGTACCTTTGCCGCAAGCGAATTGAAGCCGGAGCGCATGTCAGTGACGCCGGCAGCGATCCAGATCCGTGTGTTTGCACGCGGCCCGATCATCGCAGAATCCGCTCGAGGACCAGGCGCAATACCGTGGCATCGGGCACGCCTTCTATCCGGACCGAAGTATTGCCGTGTTGAAGCTGAATGCTGCCCTTTGCAGCCTCCCGAGGTGCCGGCGCGTTCGTCGCCTCCGGAGCACGGGCCGCCGGTCGATCGGACTGTACATCGACAACGACAGGCAACATGGTCTCCGCCCGCGCATCTTCGATCAACAGACCCTGAGCGTACAGTTTGCGCCAGGCCCACACCTGATTGGCGTTGATGTTGTTGTCGCGGGCGACCCTTGCGACCGAGGCGCCGGGTTCAAACGTCTGCTCGACGACCGATTGTTTCCATTCCAATGGATACCGTCGGTTCTGGCGCTTGGCAGGTAACTCGACTGTCTGAGGCACTGTGTCCATTCCCGCTGTTTGTGGACAGAGTCGGTCACTCGTGTCCGTCGCAGACGATGATTGCATCTTCTACGCGAGGCGGGGAACGGTACAAATCAGATGCTTACGTTCCAGGTACGCCCGTCCCACATCCACACCTTCGCGGCTCACCCGCACTGCGCCTTCCCAGTACACCGCGCCCGTCGATTGGCCGGGTACGGGGTGCGATGCTTCGCCATGGGTGGCGCACCCAGCTCGAAAGGATAGGTGTTCACGAAACCGGGTCCAGTCCAGTTCGGGCTGGGTCGGAACTTCAATGGATTCCACGTCAGAGCAGGGCTTAAACATAGGCGTAAGACCCGCTCAAAGTTTATGCGCCACCTCATGTCCGGTTTTCACCCGAGCCAACCCGTCGGCCTGCGCTTCTCCGACTTCCGCGAGCAGCGCCTCATCGCGTGCGATGACTTTCGGCAGATGGGTGCGCAGGAACTCAACCCAGGTCCGCGTCTTCGCGTCGATGAACTTACGCGACGGATACAGCGCGCAAACATGCATCTTCTGCGCGGTATAGTCCGGCAACACGCGCACTAGCGTGCCGTCACGCAATCCGGAAATGGCGGCGTACAGCGGCACCATGCCAATGCCCATCCCTTCGCGAATCGCGACAATCAGCGATTCAGCGATGTTCACGTGCACCGGCCCATTCACCTCCATCATTTCGCTGCCATTCGGCCCATCGAGCACCCACTCGTGCGGCGGAAACGCCGGCGTGTGAAGGATCAGACATTCGTGGTGCGCCAGATCGGCGGGCTGCTGCGGCGCGCCGTGTGCGCGCACATACGCGGGCGATGCGCACATGATGCTAAAAGTCGTCCCCAACGGAAGCGACACGAGTTCCGAATCAGGCAAGGTGGAAGCGCCGATCACCGCGACATCGGCGCTACCTTCGAAAAGATCCGGCATGCGCTGCGACAATGTCAGCTCGACTGTGACTTCCGGATACAGTGCGCGATAACGCGAAATGGCCGGCAAAACGTAGTGCTGGCCGATGCTGGCAAAGCTGTGCATCCGCAAAGCGCCGCTTGGCCGCTCATGCGCACAACTGGCTTCTTCTTCCGCCGTGTCGACATCTGCCAGTATCTGCTGACATCGTTTCAGATAACGCTCACCTGCTGTGGTGAGCGCAAGTCGTCGCGTCGAGCGGTTGAGCAGCCGCGTGCGCAAATGAGCTTCGAGTTCCGAGACCGCGCGGGACATCGCGCCGGTCGTTGAATTGAGCGACTGAGCGGCGGCGGTAAAACTACCGGCTTCGACCACGCGCACGAACACTCGCATATTTTGTAACGTATCCATCGATCCTTCCATTTCACGGCTTAAGCCGTATTGTCCGCCTGTCCCGGATGCGCATTGTTGTTCATTCTGGAACGGACGTTCCGCAGCCGTCCTCTTAATGCGCACATAGCATGCTCCTACAATCGGCGGCTTGCGTGCCGGTGTCCGCAGTATTCCCGCCGGTGCTTCCTTAAGCGACCAACCGGGGCGCCTAGATTCCAGATGAAACGCGAACATGCGATCGAGCCGACGGCGGGTTCCCGCCGGCAGTGGGGCCGCATGTTGCAAATGCTAAGCCCGGCCGTCCGCGACTGGGCGGCCGGCGAGAGTCTGATCTGGCTGCATCTGCTGAAAACCGTCACGGCGGGCTTGCTGGCGCTGGGCATTGCGATGCTGCTGGATCTGCCGCAGCCGCGCATTGCGATGACCACCGTGTTCGTGCTGATGCAGCCGTTCAGCGGCATGGTGCTGGCGAAGAGTTTCTACCGGATTCTCGGGACCGCGGCGGGCACGGTCGCCGCGCTGGTGCTCGGCGCGCTGTTCGTCCAGCAGCCCGAGTTGTATATGCTCGGCATGATCGGCTGGGTGAGCGCCTGCATTGCGGCAGCGGTCCGGTATCGGCATTTCAGATGGTACGGCTTTGTGCTCGCGGGTTATACCGCTGCGCTGATCGGCATCCCGAACGTCACAGTGCCTCACGACCTGTTTCTGGCGGCGCTCACGCGCGCAGCGGAAGTGGCGGTCGGCATCGTGTCTTCGAGCGCGGTGAGCGCGCTGATTGTGCCGCAGCGGTCCAGCCTCGCGCTGCGGCGCGCGCTACAAATCCGGTACGGAAATTTTACTGCATTCGCTGCCGACGTGTTGGCTCGCGGCATCAAGCGGGGCCAGTTCGAGCGGCGCTTCGCGAATCTCGTCGACGAGATTGTCGGGTTCGAGGCGACACGTACTTTTGCCGCCTTCGAAGACCCGGCCATGCGTTCACGCAGTCAGCATCTCGGTCGTCTGAACGGCGAGTTCATGGATGCCTGTGCGCGGCTGCATGCGCTGCATCAACTGCTCAAGCGGCTACATGCGAACGGCTCGGCGCCGATCGTCGCGGCGATCAAACCGTATTTCGACGAACTGGCCGCGCTCATGGCGCCGCAGTTCGAGGCCCCGGTGGATGCATCGCGCATGGCAGCCCGTTTGCAACATTTCCAGGCGAGCCTGCCGAGGCGTGTGCGTGAAACGAGACGGCCGCTGGAAGCCGCGTCCGCCGAATCGCTGGCGGACTTCGATACGGCGGCGGAACTGCTGTACCGGTTCGTCGACGAATGGATCCGCTACTCGCGGACCTACGCATCCGTGACGCAGCGAAAGCGTGACGACAGCCATCCGCGAACGAAAAGCCGCTATGTGAGCAAAACCAACACCTTTGTCGTTGCGCTGACGTTTATCCGCTCGGCTGTGGTGATGGCGATCGCGGGCTGGTTCTGGTTCATGACCGACTGGCCGAGCGGCGGCCTTGCGGTGATCGGCGCGGCGCTGGCGTGCGCGCTGACATCGACTGCGCCGAACCCGTCGAAGATGGCCGTGCAGATGGCCGTCGGCGCCGTGCTGGCCACCGTGACCGGCTACGTCTTCACGTGCTACGTGTATCCGAACATCGACGGCTTTCCGCTGCTGTGCGCGACGCTGGCGCCGGTGCTCGCGCTCGGCGCATTCATCGCCACGCGCAAGCTGGCGGCGGGATATGGGATCGGTTTCTCGGTGTTCTTCTGCCTGCTCGCCGGACCCGACAACGTCGTCACTTACGCGCCGGATCTGCTGATCAACAACGGCATCGCGTTGAGCGCGTCGATGCTGTTGGCGGCGCTCGTTTTCGCGGTGGTTTTTCCGGCCGACATGCCTTGGCTCATCGGGAAAATCATGGGCGATTTACGCGCGCAAGTCGTATTCGCGTGCAAGGACGCACTGCCGGGTCTCAATCAACGCTTTCAGTCGAGCACGCACGACCTGACTTCACAGTTGCGCATGCTGTTGACGCGACGCTCCCGCCGCCGCCGCGATGCGTTGCGCTGGACACTCGCGACGCTCGAAGTCGGCCACGCCGTGATCGATCTGCGCAACGAAATGGCGCGCGCCGACTACGTGCAGACTCTTCATCCGCGCTGGACCAGCACCGTGGAGCATACGCGCGACGACCTCGCGCGGCTCTTCGAGCGGCCCGACGCGCGTGGTCTCGAGCGAGCGCTGCTGTCCGTGCGCGCGGCCACGTGGCTTGCGCAGGACGTGCTGCAAATGGTTCATGCCGATCGCGACAAGCGTCACGACCTGCAGCGCATCCTGAGTTGCCTGCATTTCATTCGCACAGCGTTGCTCGACAAGGACGCGCCGTTCAACCCGCATTGACCGATGCACGCGGCGACGGACTCTGTGCGGCGATCCTTCTGCAAGATGGAAGGATCACTTCCGGACCGCCCCATTTATCCGCGGGACAGGCAGCCATATAGTTTCATCACTGCCCCGCAGTTTCCCCAACGGGTTTCCCGCGAGGCAGCACCGTAAGTCCTGGAGAACGAAATGAATGTGTTGAAGATTGCCCTGATTGCCTGCTCTTTGTCCGCCGTCGTCGCTCACGCGCAAACGGCGCCGGCCGCCCCGGAACAACAGGTTGCCCAAGCGAATGCGCAGCGCGCGAAGAACGCCGAAACGCAAAGCCGCAGCACCACACCGGCAATCAAAGCTGACGAGTGCGTTGGGCCTGTGAGCTTCTGCAACATCTACTTTGGCAGCTAGGCCGCGCCACTCGTTATATCTGACGTATGTGCAAGACCTGTCGCGAACGTTCGACGCGCGACGAATCACCTGACCGCGACCGCGTCCCATCGTGACGCCGCGGCGGGTGCGACAATCCGGCTACCGAGCGAAGCACACCGCAGACGTGCGCACTGGTAGTCTGGACGGGTGACTATGGAGAGACCCAGTTTCATGTACCAAGACCGGATTCGCTGCGCTGAGTTGCGCGCAAAAATCACTTCAGCCGCCGAGGCGGCGCTTCTGATTCAGGACGGTATGTGTGTCGGCGCGAGCGGCTTCACGCGCGCAGGCGATGCCAAAGCGGTCCCCGTTGCGCTTGCCGAGCGCGCCCGTCAGGAAGGCAAACCGCTGCGCATTACGTTGATGACCGGTGCGTCGCTGGGTCACGACGTGGACCGCACGCTCACCGAGGCGCACGTGCTGGCGCGCCGCTTGCCCTTTCAGGTGGACAAGACGCTGCGCGACGCGATCAATCGCGGCGAAGTCATGTTCGTCGATCAGCATCTGTCTGAAACGGTCGAGATGCTGCGCGCGAACCAGCTGGGCAAACTCGATATCGCCATTATCGAAGCCACCGCGATCACCGAGACTGGCGGCATCGTGCCGACCACCTCGGTGGGCAACTCGGCGAGCTTCGCGATTCTCGCCGACAAGGTGATCGTCGAGATCAATCTTGCGCAACCGCTCGCGCTCGAGGGACTGCACGACATCTGGATTCCGGGCCGCAGGCCGAACCGCGAGCCGCTGCCGATCGTCCGTCCGCAAGACCGGGTCGGCACGCCGGCTATCGAGATTCCGCGCGAGAAAATCGCGGCGATCGTCATCACCAATATGGCCGACAGTTCGTCCACCGTGTTGCCGGCGGATGCCGAGACCGAGTCGATCGCGGGTCATCTGATCGAGTTTTTCCAGCACGAAGTGTCGCGCGGGCGCATGCCCAAACGCTTGCCGCCGTTGCAGGCCGGCATCGGCACGATTGCCAACGCCGTGCTGGCCGGTTTCGTCGATTCACCGTTCGACGCCTTCGAAATTTACTCAGAGGTACTGCAGGATTCGACCTTCGATCTGATGGATGCCGGCAAGGTGACGTTCGCCTCCGGCGCGTCGATCACGTTGTCGGCCGCGCGCCAGGCGCAGGTGTTCAGCGAACTCGAACGCTATCGCGATCGACTTGTTCTGCGTCCGCAAGAAGTCAGCAACCATCCTGAAGTGATCCGCCGGCTCGGATTAATCGCGTTGAATACCGCGCTCGAATTCGACATCTATGGCAACGTGAATTCGACGCACGTAGGCGGCACGCACATGATGAACGGCATCGGCGGTTCGGGCGACTTTGCGCGCAACGCGTCGTGCGCGATCTTCGCGACCAAGTCGATGGCGAAGGGCGGCCGCATTTCGAGCATCGTGCCGATGGTGCCGCATTGCGATCACAACGAACACGACGTGGATGTGGTCGTGACGGAGCAGGGACTCGCCGACTTGCGCGGTCTCGCGCCGCGGGAACGCGCAACGTTGATCATCGAGAATTGCGTGCATCCGCTGTATCGCGATCTGTTGCGCGACTACTATAGGGAATCATTGAAGGGAGGCGGGCAAACGCCGCATCAGTTGGATCAGGCTTTCGCCTGGCATACGCGGCTGCGGGACACCGGCTCGATGTTGCCGGCGGTGGAGACAAGGCTTTAAACGCGGGTTGTCAGATCAAACCGGCGTCAGGTGGCATTCGCCCCTGACGCCGAAAGACATCAGGTGCTACGCTCAGGTACCTCGTCGAATGAGGCGGATAAGAAACAATAGAATGACCGCGCCGATCACCGCCGTGATGATCGAGCCGATCCAGCCGCCGCCCAGCGAAATGTGCAGCACGCCGGCGAGCCAGCCGCCGATGAACGCGCCGACAATCCCGACGATGATGTCCACGATCAGGCCGAAGCCGCCGCCCTTGACGAGCACGCCTGCCAGCCAGCCAGCGATCGCGCCGATGATGAGCCATGCAATGATGCCGTGTTCCATAATCGAGACTCCCTAGTTGAGTGTGAAAAATTCACGGTGACAGAGCTTAGTCGATGGTTATGGGACAGTCCATATTCAGGACGCGGAATTAACATTGTCTAAATCTATTGCAGATCAAGTGTAGACGATGCGCGCGCAGATAGGGAACTTACACGTCACGCTTACTCCGGCGTCGGCTCCGCTTCTCTGGCCGTCCAACTGACGCTGGAAACGCTCTTTTCCATGCTGAGGCGGCTGGCCATCTGTTCGAGCTTCGACTGATCCTTGGGATGCATCTTTAACGTTGCCGTAACGCGAATGCGTCCTGGGTCGTTTTCAACGTCCTCGCTCGTCAGGCTTTGAAACGACAGCGGCGTCGAATACATGGAGTTGGAGACGGCGGTACGAATGTGGATCTCGTCGGCTTCCCGGCAGACGATCGTCAATACATATTCGCGGACCAGGTCGGCGTTCGATACCGGCGTCGCGTTGATCGTACGGCTGACTTCGCGCAGCACGGTATTGGTCAACAGCACGACGAGGGTGCCGGCGAGCGCCGGCCCGTAATGACCCGCGCCGCACAAAACCCCCACCGCGGCCGAGCACCACAAGGTTGCCGCAGTGTTGATTCCCTGGATGGAACCCTTGTCGCGCATGATCACGCCGCCGCCGAGAAAGCCGACGCCGGAGACCACATAGGCGGCGATCTGGGTGATGCCGGCCGTGCCGTTGCCGGTCAGTACGCCGAGCGTGACGAACAGGCACGCGCCGCTCGCGACCAGCGTGATGGTGCGCAGGCCGGCATTGCGCTGACGTATTTGCCGTTCGAGGCCGATCGCGACGCCGCAGGCGAAGGCGGCGAGAAGCCGCCAGACGAATTCAATGGTCATCGGTAAGCAAGGTTGAGGCGCAAAACTGCACAGTGTGAACCGTACACGTGACAGCAGCACGTCCGTCTCGATGGGACGCGGGCGCGTTCAGGCGTGGCGCAGCGCGAACGAACGGTTCACGGCGCCGACAGTCGAGCAAGGTCGGCACGGCATGGAGCCGTGCGGCACTTCACTGCAACTTACTGGCAATTTCGCTGGTAAAAAGTGGGTATCAACGACGTGCACCGCCGGCCCGAAGGCAAGACGGCGACAGACAAACACTGGCGCGGAAATCTTGCCGATCAGGCGATCGGGCGAATCGAAGCTCGACGGGTACTACTGCTACTGTCCAAGATCGTGATTCCGGGTAAATGAACTGGGCGGATTTTAGGCATCTCTGCAAAGGTAAGTCAAGTCGCGACGGAGCGAGGCTGCGAATGAATTGCATGCCATCTTTGGGGAAGTTTCCGCATGCATGGGAGAGCTATTCCTACATAAATACGGACTCCGAATATTGACGGTAGCCGTCCCGGAAAACACACTGTCTGCATCATCCGTAACACGTCGCGCGGCCTTGGCGCTCAAATGCGCGGTCTTATTTGTCGGGCTTTTCGCTCTTGCAGCGTTGCGCCGTGATCCGCACGACGTCGTTATTTCCGCCGCTCATCCGAATCGAGGAATCTATGAAAGTTAAAGCTCTTGGCGTCATCGCCGGCGCGTTGATCGCTGCCGCTCCGCTCGTGTCGTCAGCCGCAGCTCTGCCGGCGCCGTTCGAAGGCAGCAGCACGCTGCAGGCAGACGGTGTCGTGAAGTCGGTCGATCAGGCTAACCATTCGGTCACTGTGCTCGACGCGCAAGGCGGTGAGGCGTCATTCACCATTACCGACACGCGCAATCTCGCGCAGATCAGGCAAGGCGGCAAGGTTCACATCCGCATGATGCGCAATGCCGTGATCAGCGTCACGCAGAGCGCGAACGGTCAAGCGGCAGCGGCTCAGATTGCCCAGTCGAACACGGTGCAGAGCGTGCACGCCCGGGTCGAGTCCATCGACCACGTTTCCGGCATCATGGCGCTCAAAGACCCGAATGGGTCTCTGTTTCATATCCAGGGCCGCGATCCCGCCAAGATCACCGGCGTGACGCCGGGTATGCAAGTGGTGGTGGCGTTCGCGCCGCAAGTGAGCGTGGCTGTGGCGCCCGCGCAGTAACGGGCGGCTTAATCGGACCTGTCGGGCCTTAATCGGGTTCGCCGGGTACGAGGCGCAAGCGCGTGATTTCGGAAGGTGCGCCCAGGCGCTTCGGCGGTCCCCAGTAGCCCGTGCCGCGGCTCGTGTACACCCAGAGTCCATTCAGCCGCGCGAGGCCGGCGGTGAACGGCTGCTGAAGGCGCACGAAGAAATTCCACGGAAAGAACTGGCCGCCATGCGTGTGGCCGGATAGCTGCAGCGTGAAGCCGGCTGCGGCGGCGGCTTCGGCTGAGCGCGGCTGGTGGGCGAGCAGCACCTTGATCAGTACGTCGCCGGGTGCGCCGGCCAGCGCCGCGACTGGGTCACTGCGGTGCGCCGGATCGTGATGGCCCGCTGAATAATCGGTCACGCCGGCGATCACGGCACGTGCGCCGTCGTGATCCACGATCACGTGCTCGTTCAGCAGGACGTTCAATCCCAGGCGCCGGAATTCGTCGATCCAGGCGTTGGCGCCGGCGTAATACTCGTGATTGCCGGTAACGAGAAAGGTGCCATGGCGTGCGCTCAACCGTGACAGCGGTTGCGTATGGTTGGTCAGTTGCGGCACGCTGCCGTCCACGACATCGCCGGTGACAGCGATCAGATCCGGCTTGAGGCGATTCACCGCGTCGACGATTGCATCGACATAGCGTCGTTTGATAGTCGGGCCGACGTGAATATCGCTGATCTGCACGATCGTGAAACCGTCGAGCGCGGCGGGCAAATCGTCGATCGGCACTTCGATCGTCACCACCTTGGCGCGGCGGCGAGCGTTGAACAGGCCGACGAGCGTGGAAAGCAGCGCGAGCAGCGGCACAGCCGCGGCGGAGCCGGTTCGCCAGTGCGGGATGGCAATGGTGTTCGGCCAGATTGCATCGACGGTAAGGAGCGAAGCGAGCACGAGGTCGCGCGCGAATGTCAGGACCAGCAGCGACGAGAAGAAGCCCATCGCCAGCAGGCCGACCCATGCGAGCCGGTCGCCGAGCGGTTGTTGTTTGATCGTGCGCGCCAGCATGCCGAGCGGAATCAAAAAGATCGACAGCACGAGCCACAACGCGCACAGCCAGCGGCCGGTCATATCGATCGGCATGTCCGGAATCAGACGCAAGCCCACGTAGATATGCAGGAGAATGCCAATCAGGATGAAGCGAACAAGAAACGATGAGCGGCGCATAGAGAGGATCAGGGCGGGAAGGGGCCGGCACAGACGGCGGAGCGGCGGCGGCTCGCCGAGCGCGGCAATGCCGTGGCGAACGAGCCGATCCATTCTACCGAGATGTGCAACGGCCTGCCGGCCGCGCCAAATTGACGCTGCTATGGCGAACCGTCCAAGGCTAACAGGCACGCGCACGGTATTGCATTGCAGCAACCCAAGCGGCTGAGGGTAGGCCGCTCAGGCTGCCGATATGTTCGAATTAAATGGGCTTTGAATTGTGGTCGGGCGTGGACTATTCTCAAATAGAACCGGCTTGTATCGCAGTCAGTGCAAAGGCCACAGCGAGGGCCCGCGCAGTCCGCTCGCGGTTCGTACAGTCGCCGGCAGAGGGCAAAGCAGGAGGCACATATGAAGCTGCTCAGATCAGGCAACCCGTTCCGCCACGCGCATCACGTCGGATATGAGGGCAGCCACGTCATGCTGCCGCTCGTGGTCATTTCGGTAATGGCGATCGGCTTGTACTTCGGCGTGCGCAACATCGATTTTTCCGAGTTGGGCAAAAGCGCGCTGTTCTATGTCGTCATGCTTAGCGTCGCTCTCGGCATCGCGGGATTGTTCGGCGTCGTGGGGGCCTGGGTGCGGTCCAACGGCGACGAAGCCGAAGAGGGCTTCTGCTTCATCGGCGCCTTGATCGGCGCCGTGGTCTTCTACGTGGCGATCTTGACTTGACCACGCAAGGACGTGCCGGGCACCGTGCATCAGACGATCCGCGCGGCCTCGTCGAAAGCGAAGCGCGGGCTGCGCGGGAACAGTTTCGATGGGTCGCCGTAGCCCAGGTTGATCAGAAAGTTCGACTTCACGGTGGTGCCGGCAAAGAACGCTTCGTCGACCTTGGCGGCATCAAATCCTGACATTGGGCCCGTGTCCAGGCCAAGTGCGCGCGCGGCGAGAATCAGATAGCCGCCTTGCAGCGTCGAATTGCGAAATGCCGTGTCGGCGATCGCCTTCTCGTTACCGGCAAACCAGCTGCGTGCATCGGCATGCGGAAACAGCTTCGGCAGGTGCTCGTAAAACGCCATATCCATGCCGACGATCGCCGTGACCGGCGCTGCCATCGTCTTATCGAGATTGCCTGGCGACAAAGCCGGGCGCAGTTTTTCCTTGCCCTCCTGCGTTCTGACAAAGACGAAGCGGCCCGGACTCGAATTGGCCGATGTCGGGCCGAGCAGCACGAGTTCGATGAGTTGCTTGAGCACGGCGTCGTCGACCGGATTTTGCTGCCAGCCGTTATGCGTGCGCGCTTCGCGGAAAAGCTGATCGAGCGCCTGGTCGGAAAGAAGCATTTGATGGTTCCTTGAAGGTGACGTGGGCGAAATGAAAAGGACGGCGCCGGATCAAACCGCAAGCTACGCGTAGTAGCGTCGTTATCGTTGCCGCCATAATAGCCAAGGTTCTCATCCAGTCGCGCTTTGTGCGCGCGATTGTACTCAGGCATTCTCATGACGGATCTTTTTGCGGATTTTTCCGATGCTCTGCCGACGCCCGACGTCGACTGGTATCCCGATTGGTTGTCGCCTGAAGCGGCGGCACGGGCCTTGACGCACCTCGTCGACGAAGTCGAATGGCGTCAGGACATGATGGGCACGCCTGCCGGGCGTGTGCCGTTGCCACGGCTGACCGCCTGGCAAGGCGAGCCTGACGCCGTCTATGTCTACTCGGGTATCCGCAACGTGCCACAAGCCTGGACGCCGACCGTCGCCGAACTGAAGTCTGCTGTGGAGTCGATTTGCGACGCGCATTTTAATAGCGTGCTGATCAACCGCTACCGAAGCGGTACGGACAGCATGGGCTGGCATGCGGATCGCGAGCCCGAACTCGGCGCGCATCCGGTGATTGCCTCGGTGAGCCTGGGTGTCGCTCGCACGTTTGATCTGCGGCATAACAAGACCGGCGTCGTGCAGTCTTTTTCACTGAAAGGCGGCAGCTTGCTGGTGATGAAGGGCGACACGCAGGCGGATTGGCGGCATCGGGCGCCCAAAGAGCCGCGAGTGGCGGGCGAGCGCATCAACCTGACGTTTCGATGGGTGACGCCGCGTGCTGGTGTTCGCTAATGTGTGGCGTGCATTGGGCGAGGGCGGTTGCGCCGCGGAGCTGACCAAGCCGACCAAACCCGAAGCCACCAAGCCACAGAACACGTAAGCGCATAAAAAAGCGCAACGCACCAACGCCAGGCAACGCTCCCGAGCCACCCCAGCACCACGCGAGCGACCACCCACAACCGCCAGACGCCCTATACCAAAATTGATATCGCCGACGCGAATCATATGATTGGACGGTTAACGCCCTACACACTACGCTACATCACGATCCACGCACCGTGAGGGCCGCAACGGCTGGGCGGATTCGATGGGTCGCCTACACAACAACGATCAGGAGACAGTCATGGCGAATACACGACGCGCCGCATGTCGTGCGTTGGGCGCGCTCGCACTTTGCGCGGGCTTCGGTGCGCTGACGCTGGCCACGCCGGGCGCTTACGCGCAGGACAAACAGATCACGCTGGGTTTTGCGCAGGTCGGCGCGGAAAGCGCATGGCGCACCGCCAACACCGAGTCGGTCAAGTCCGCGGCGGCCGACGCGAAGATCAAGCTCAAATTCTCCGACGCCCAGCAGAAGCAGGAAAACCAGATCAAGGCGATCCGCTCCTACATCGCGCAGAAAGTCGACGTCATCGCGTTTTCGCCGGTCGTCGAGTCGGGCTGGGAACCAGTATTGCGCGAGGCTAAAGCCGCAAAAATTCCGGTGATTCTCACCGACCGGAACATCGATACGAAAGACCCTTCGCTCTATGTGACGATGATCGGATCGGACTTCCTGGAAGAAGGCCGGCGCGGTGGTCATTGGCTCGCGGATCACTACAAGAACGACCAAGGCCCGGTCAACATCGCTGAACTTCAGGGCACGGTCGGATCGGCGCCCGCCAACGACCGGCACTCGGGTCTCCTCGAAGTGATCAAGAACGATCCCAAGTTCAAGATCATTGCGTCGCAAAGCGGCGACTTCACGCTCGCCGGCGGCAAGCAGGTCATGGAAGCGTTTATAAAGACATATGGAAATAAGATAAATGTAGTTTATGCGCATAACGACGATATGGCGCTCGGCGCCATCCAGGCGATGGAAGAAGCCGGCATGCATCCGGGCAAGGACATCATCGTCGTTTCGTTCGATGCGACCAAGGGCGGCTTCCAGGCCATGGCCGCGGGCAAGATGAATGTCGATGTGGAGTGCAGTCCGCTGCTGGGTCCGCAATTGATGTCGGCGGTGAAAGATGTCGTGGCCGGCAAGCAACTGCCTAAGCGCATCCTGACGGAAGAGACGGTCTTCCCGATGAGTGTCGCCGCGCAGACACTGCCGACGCGCAAGTACTGACGGCAATTGATAAGGCTTCCTGACTGTCAAGAGCGGGCATAGAAACGCGGACAAGCGCGACGGGAAGCGCGGTACCGACACACGAAAAAAGGTTTCTCCAGTGGTGCCTGGCCGTCCGACTGCTTGGGCAGCGGCGGCCTCTTTTCCGCGCACTGCCGACTTGAGGCCGCTGGAGGCCGCCGAACCACGCACCGCCGATCGAGCGAGGCCTATGACGCATCCCGCATCTGAACCGAACCCGCCGGCCGGCATCATCGGCGCCGCCGCAACCCATGCCGACGGCGCCACGAACCGCGTCGAGCCGATTCTCGCGACCGCCGGCATCAGCAAGACATTTCCTGGCGTGAAGGCGCTGCAGCGGGTCGACTTCCGCCTGTTCCCCGGCGAGATCCACACGTTGATGGGGCAGAACGGCGCGGGCAAATCCACTTTGATCAATGTGCTTACCGGTGTGTTAGCGCCGGACGCCGGCACGATCAGCCTCGGTGGCCAGGTAGTGGCGTTCGCCTCGCCGCAGGAAGCTGAAGCGGCCGGCGTGCGCACGCTGTACCAGGAAGTGAATCTGTGCCCGAACCTCTCCGTTGCGGAGAACATTTTTGCGGGGCGGCAGCCACGGCGCTTCGGCGCGATAGATTGGCCCGATATCAAGCGGCGCGCCCAAGCCGCGCTGGCGCGCCTCGACGTGAGTCTCGACGTCACGCGATCGCTTGACGCCTATCCGATCGCCGTGCAGCAGATGGTGGCCATCGCGCGAGCGCTTTCGGTCGACGCGCGCGTGCTGATCCTCGACGAACCGACCTCGAGCCTCGACGACGGTGAGGTCAGCCAGCTTTTCAAAATCCTTCGGCATCTTAAGCAATCTGGCATTGCAATTCTGTTCGTCACGCATTTCATCGAACAGACGTACGCCATCTCCGATCGCATCACGGTAATGCGCAACGGCGAGCGCGAAGGTGAATATCTCGCGCGCGATCTGCCGGCCGATCAACTGGTATCGAAGATGGTCGGCCACGAGCGGATGAGCGCACGTTTGCGCGAAGCCGCGCAGGAAGGGCACGACACGGAAGAAAAACAAGCCGCGCAGACCGGCCAGCCGTTCGTCGAGTTGCGCGGCGTCGGACGGCGCGGCACGCTGCAGCCGATCGATCTCGACGTGCAGCCCGGCCAGATTCTCGGTCTTGCTGGTTTGCTCGGCTCGGGCCGCACGGAAACCGCACGGCTGCTGTTCGGTGCGGACCGCGCCGACAGCGGCACGATCCTGGTGAAAGGGCGCCCGGTGCGGCTGCGTTCGCCGCGCGACGCGGTGCGCCACGGCATCGGCTATTGCGCGGAAGACCGCAAGAAAGAGGGCATCGTCGCGGAACTGTCGATCCGCGAAAACATTCTGCTGGCGTTGCAGGCGCGGCGCGGCTGGTGGCGCAAGATCAGCCGGCAGCGCGCGCGCGAACTGGCCGATCTATGGATCGAGCGGCTCGGCATTAAGGCCGCGGATGCGGAACAGCCGATCGGCCTGCTGTCCGGCGGCAATCAGCAGAAAGCGCTGCTGGCGCGCTGGCTCGCCACCGATCCCAAACTGCTGATCCTCGACGAACCCACGCGCGGCATCGACGTTGCAGCCAAGTTCGACATCATGGATCGTCTGCTGGCGCTATGCGCGAGCGGTCTGAGCATCCTGTTCATTTCGTCGGAGATCAGCGAGGTGCTGCGCGTGAGCCATCGCGTGGTGGTGTTGCGCGATCGTCGCAAGATCGCCGAAGTGGCCGGCAAGGCGTCGAACGAAGACAATATCTATCGACTCATCGCGGGGAGCGGCGAATGAAGCTATCTAACTGGTTCGTACGCGACGGCGCCGAGCGTCCTTTGATCTGGCCGTGCGTCACGCTGGTGTTGTTGTGCGGACTGAACCTGTGGGTCAATCCGCATTTCCTGTCGCTACGCATGCTCGACGGCCATCTGTTCGGCGCGCCGATCGATGTGCTGAATCGTGCCGCGCCACTGGTGCTCGTCGCGACCGGCATGACGCTCGTGATCGCGACGCGCGGCATCGATATTTCGGTCGGCGCGGTCGTGGCGATCGCGGGCGCCGCCGCGGCCACGATACTCGCCACGCAGCCGGTACCGACTGGCGGACTGATCGCGCAGGCACTGCTGGCGGCTTTGATCGTCGGCGTGCTGAGCGGCATGTGGAACGGCTTGCTGGTGTCGTTCGTCGGGATGCAGCCGATCATCGCCACCTTGATCCTGATGGTCGCCGGGCGCGGCATCGCGCAATTGCTGACGGCGGGGCAGATCATCCCGATCGGCGCGCCGGGCTATCTGTTTGTAGGCGGCGGTTACTGGCTCGGCGTGCCGTGTTCGGTGTGGATCGCTACGGTGTCGGTGCAGGCAACCGCGGCGCTCGTCGAAGGCACCGCGCTCGGGCTGTTCATTCGCGCGATCGGCGTCAATCCGGTCGCCACGCGTCTGGTCGGCTTGCGCTCCAAGGCGCTCGTTTTCGCGGTGTACGGCTTCTCTGGACTGACCGCGGCGATGGCGGGCATTCTCATCAGCTCGAACGTACGCAGCGCCGACGGCAACAATGCCGGCCTGCTGCTCGAACTCGATGCGATCCTCGCGGTGACGCTCGGCGGCACCTCACTGCTCGGCGGCCGCTTCAGTCTCGCGGGCACGGTGCTGGGCGCGCTCATCATTCAGACGCTCACGTACACCACCTATTCGATCGGCGTACCGCCGGAAGCGACGCTCGTCGTCAAGGCGGCCGTCGTGCTCGCGGTGAGCGTGATCCAGTCGCCGTCGGCGCGCGCGCTCGGCATGGCGCTTGTCACGCAACGGAGGGTGGCGCGATGAGACGCATCCTCGAAGCCTGGGCTCATATTGTCGATCCGCGCACGCTGCCGATCGCCGTGACGATCCTGTTGTTCTGCGCGCTGTTCGGATTCGGCTCGGTCATGTACACCGGATTCTTCTCGTGGCAAGTGTTGCTCGATCTGCTGGTCGACAACGCGTTCCTGCTGATCGTGGCGATCGGCATGACGTTCGTGATCGTGTCCGGCGGCATCGACCTGTCGGTGGGTTCGGTCGTCGCGCTGACGACCATCGCCGAGGCGGTGCTCTCCGAACATCTGCATTGGCCGGTCTGGGTGATCCTGCCGATCGTGCTGCTGATGGGCACGGTGTTCGGCGCGGTGCAGGGCGCGTTGATTCACTTCTTCCGCTTGCAGGCCTTTATCGTCACGTTGGCAGGCATGTTCTTCGCGCGCGGCTTGTGCTTTCTGATCACGACACAGTCGATCACTATCACCGATCCGACGTTCCAGAAGATCTCGGCGTTTCGCCTCGACATCGACATCGGCATCGGCTCGGTGACGGCGAATGTGCTGATCGCATTCGTCACGCTGCTGGCCGCGATCTACGTGGCGCATTTCACGCGCTTCGGGCGCAACGTCTACGCGATCGGCGGCAACGCGCGTTCGGCTTTGCTGATGGGCTTGCCGGTGGCGCACACGCGCATCGGCGTGTATGCGCTGAGCGGCTTCTGTTCGGCGCTCGGCGGCGCGGTCTTCACGTTCTATGTGCTGTCGGGTTACGGCTTGCAAGGGCAGGGCATGGAGCTCGATGCCATCGCCGCGACGGTGATCGGCGGCACGCTGCTGACGGGAGGCGTCGGCTATGTGATCGGATCGCTGTTCGGCGTCGGCATTCTGGGCACGATCCAGACGCTGATCACGTTCGACGGCACGCTCAGTTCGTGGTGGACCCGCATCGTGATCGGCGCCTTGCTGTGCGCGTTCTGCTTACTGCAACGGCTGATCGAGCGTCATGCGAAGTCGGTGGGCCGACCGGGCGGTACCGGCGCGGTCGTGACCGCGGGACGTGAACGCGGGCACGCGGACGGATCGGCGGCGTCGGATTCGCATGTAATCGGACGCGCGCCTGAACAGGCTTGAACACACACGCGCGTCGCGGCGGCTCACGCGCTGAGCTGCCGTCCCCTGGTTTCAGGCAGCGTCAACGCGGCGAGGATCACTATGCCGTACGCCGCCGCAGCGAACACGCCGATCGCATGGCCGAGCGTCGTCGTTTGCGACACGTAGCCGATCAGGAACGGAAACGTCGCGCCGACCGCCCGCCCGAAGTTGTAGCAGAAGCCCTGACCGGAGCCGCGAATCCGCGTGGGAAACAGCTCGGTGAGGAACGCCCCCATGCCCGAGAAAATGCCGGACGCGCAGAAGCCGAGCGGGAAACCGAGCGCGAGCATCGAAAGGTTATCGAGCGGCAGTTGCGTGTAGATCAGCGCAATCGCGCACGACGCCAGAGCGAACGCGATGAAGGCGCGCTTGCGGCCGATTCTGTCGCTGACATAAGCGCCCGTCAGGTAGCCGCAATACGAACCGACGATCACCACGCCCAGATAGCTGCCGGTGCCGATCACGCTCAGATGCCGTTCGGTCTTCAGATACGTCGGCAGCCACGTGGTTACCGCGTAGTAGCCGCCTTGCACGCCGGTTGCCAGCACGGACGCGCGCAGCGTCGTCCAGACGATCTCGCCACGGAAAATATCGAGCAGCGAAGTGCGCGTTTGCGTGGCGGCCTGCGCCGCTTTCTGCGCCCGATGCACCTCGGGCTCGTCGACGAAGCGGCGGATCCAGATCACGAACGGCGCCGGCGCAATGCCGATCGCGAACAGCACGCGCCACGCGTAATCGGCCGGCACCAGCGAGAACACGGCCATGAAGAGCAGCGTCGAGATACCCCAGCCTATCGCCCAGCCCGCCTGCACGAGTCCGACCGCCTTGCCGCGATCGCGCGCGCGGATCACTTCGCCGATCAGCACCGCGCCGGCCGTCCACTCGCCGCCAAAGCCGAGGCCCATCAGCCCGCGCGCCCACAACAGCTGCGAGAAATTCTGCGCCAGCGCGCAAGCCAGCGTGAAGACCGCGAACCAGAGAATCGTGATCTGCAAGGTCTTCACCCGGCCGATGCGATCCGACAGCACGCCGGCACCCCAGCCGCCGAGCGCTGAACTCAGCAGCGTGACGGTGCCGATCAGACCGGCGTCGCCGCGCGTGATGCCCCACGTCGCGATCAGCGTCGGAATCACGAAGCTCAGGAACTGCGTGTCCATGGCGTCGAGCACGTAGCCGATCTTGCAACTCCAGAAGGCGCGCTTCTCGCTGGCGGAGATCTGCCGATACCACGCGAACGGGCCTTGTCCTGTACCGGACTCGGCATAATGCTCGGCGTCGGCGGTCAACTGCGCTTCGGTTTCCATGCTTGTACTCCGGTCGTCGTTGGCCGTGTCTCGTCGCACGGCGGGTGAGGGCACAAACGCTGCGGCTACAGTACCGCCAGCGTGGTGTTGGGAATATCGGTAACGAGCATGTGCCCCGGCTTGTGAGCGATCGCGAACGGCAGACGCGCGCTTTCGATGGCGGCTTGCGGTGTGACTCCGCAAGCCCAGAACACGGGCAGCTCGTCGCCGCGTACTTCGACGGCGTCACCGAAATCGGGATGCGCCAGATCGCGAATGCCGATCAGCGACGGATCGCCAATATGAACCGGCCCGCCGTGCACGGCGGGAAAGCGGCTGGTGATCTGGATCGCGCGGATGGCGTCGGCGGCTTTCATCGGCCGCATCGACACGACGCGATTGCCGCCGAACACGCCGGCCGCCACGTTACGCTCGCGGGTGCGATACATCGGCACGTTGACCTGCTGTTCGATATGACGCAGCGCGATGCCTTCACGCCGCAACATCTCTTCGAAGGAAAACGAGCAGCCGATCGCGAACACCACCAGATCGTCGCGCCACAATTCGTCGAGGCTGCGCACTTCTTCGGCGCGCTCGCCATGCCGGTACACGTAAAACGCCGGCACGTCATTGCGGATGTCGAGATCGGCGCCGAGCGCGGGCACGCGCCAGTCGCCCGGTTCACCGATGCCGAGCAGCGGACAGGCTTTCGGATTCAGCGTACAGAAGCGCAGGAAATCGTCGGCGTGCTGTTTGGGCAGGATGGCGAGATTGGCTTGCGCATAGTCGCCGCAATAACCCGCGGTGGGGCCGGACAGGCGACGGCTGCGTATCTGCTGACGAAACTCGGACGGCGTGTAGGACATGGACTGCTCGACTCCAGGTGGATCGCGTGGCTGAAAAACTGTCGCGGATGCAACCCAGATTAGTAACGTCAAAAATATCCATCCAGCGAGTTTTTATTGGATTTCGTTAAATTAAACTTAACAGCGCCGTTGCCCGTCCACGGCGATGATCGCGTGCAACCCGCCGCTGTTAAGAGAGCTCCGCCATGAATACCCGCTTTGTCGAAACGTTTCTGACGCTCGCCCGTCTAGGCAGTTTTCGCGCGACGGCCGCCGCCATGCACGCGACGCCCGCGGCGATTTCGCTGCGCATCAAAACGCTCGAAGCGGAGTTGGGCGTCGAGTTGATCGAGCGCGATGCGGCTGAATTTCAGCTCACAGCGAATGGCGAGCGGCTGCTCGCGCATGCGCGCTCGGTGGTGCAGGCTACGCGCTCGCTGCAACTGGCCGCGCAGGACGAGACACAAGTGGCGACGCGTTTGCGCCTCGGCGTGATCGAGACGGTGGTGCATAGCTGGCTGCCGGACTACATCCGCCTGCTGAACCTCGAGTACAACCGTATCGTCGTGGATCTCACGGTCGATTCGAGCGCGATACTCGGGCCGCGCTTGCGCGCGGGCGACCTGGATCTGGTGATTCAAGTGGAAGAAACCGCGGAGCCTGAAGCGTCGATCGTGTCGACCTTATTGGCGAGCTACCCCGTGCGCTGGATCGCGCGCAGCGATCTGATTCCGGCCAGCCGCGCGAAACACGTGCAGACCGTGTTGAGCAAGCCCGTGCTGACGTTTGGCCGTGGCACCGCGCCGCAAGTCGCCGTCGAGGCGATCGTGCACGCGCTCGCCAAACGCGCCGGTATGCCGCTCGCGCAGACTCAGGTGACCTGCATGCCATCGGTCGCGGTGATCGTGAAACTGCTGCGCGACGGCTATGGGATTGCCGCAGTGCCCGCGCTATTTGTCGAGCCCTATCTGAGCAGCGGCGAACTGGGGCAATTGCAGGTGCGTCCGCTGCCGCCGCCGATCGACGTCGCGATGTATTACCGCGACGACGCCGATGTCGGCGTGCTCGCGGCATCACGTGTCGCGCGAAACGCGCTCGATCAGTATGCGAAGGCGATGGGGCGGCAGTTGATCGAGAAACGCTGAGGCAAGCATGAGGAACATGCCGTCCATCATTCAATGCGCGTCGAGACGCCGTCGTGCGGTGGCCACGAGTCGATCGAACGAGAAAGTGCTGGCGGCGAGCGCGGCGGTCTCCGGCAAGTATTCGCGCGCAATGTCGGTCAAGACCTGGCCCGGCGGCGCTTCGATCAGCACATGTGCGCCCATTTCCTGCATGACCGTGAGCGCGTCGAACCAGCGCACGGTGTAACGCATATTGGTGGCGAGGTCGTCGCGGATCGCATCCGCCGTATACAACGGACGGCCACCGCGATTGCCGACATAGATGCTTCGCGGCGTGTAAAACGGCACGTCCTTCGCGTAGGCGATCAGTTCGTCCGTGGCTTGCGCGAGCAATTCGCAATGCGACGGCACGCTCACCGCGAGGCGAGTGGCCTTGCGCGCGCCCGCAGCCAGTGCGCGTTTGATGAAGGCGTCCAGTGCATCATTTGCGCCCGCTATGACGATCTGGCGCGGCGCGTTGACATTGCCGATGTAGACATGTTGCTGGACTTCATCCGAATGTCGCGCAGCGAGCGTTTCCACTTGATACTCGGTCAAGCCCGCTATCACGGCAAGCCCGTAGCCGGATGGGTACGCTGTCTCCATCAGCTCGGCCCGGCGGCGAACCATTTTCAACGCGTCTTCGAAGTGAATCGCGCCGCAGCTCACTGCCGCCGGATACGCGCCGACCGACAAGCCCGCGCTGATCTCCGGCACGAAACGTTCGGCAGCCAGCGCGCGTGTAAGCGCCACGCCCGCGACCGTCAGGCCGATCTGCACGGCGACGGTCGAGCGCAAGGCGTCCGGCGTGTCCAGTGTGAGCACATCGACGCCGAGCACGTGTGACGCTTCGTCGAGCGTGTCGCGCACCGCATGATGCTCCGGCAAACGATGCAGGAAGCCATCGCTCTGCGCGCCCTGCCCGGGGAAAAGCAGCGCGAGCATCAGGTGTCGTCGCCATGAGACGCGGAGCCCCACGGATCGGCGACCAGTTGCGGGCCGCGCGCGTGGCGTGCCAGCACACGTGGTTTGCCCGCGGCCCATTCAATCAGCGCCACACCGCCGGCGGGCGTATCGAGTTGCGCGTCCACGCGAACGCCGATGCGTTGTGCGAGCGCTTGCAGATAGTGAAGCAATTCCGCCGCAATATCCGACGTGAGCGGTGTATCGTACGTTCGGATGAGCAGATCGAGATCGCTTGATGCCGTCACTGTCGGCACGTGTGTGGCCAGTTCGAAACCGGCGCTGCCGGTCGGTCCCCAGGCGAATGCATGCAACGGGCCGGTCGCATCGTTTTGCAATGCGGCGAGTGCGGCGAACGCGGGCAATGCATCACGGCCGGCGAGCGGTGGGCGTGAAAGAGCTTCCGGCGACACGGCGCTCACCACATCCGCCGACGATGCCCACGTGCCATAACGCTCCGAACGTCCAATACCGCGCATCCCGATCGCGACGAACCCATCCGCCGCCAGCGCGCGCCGTACGACCGCATACGGCGCGCGCCCGAAAGCCTCGCGCACCCACGACGGTTCATTGTCGAACGCTTCCAGGCGTTGCAGTCGCAACAAGTCGTGCGGCCGCCATCGCACATCGCACGAGAGCGCGTGGTCGATTGCAAACGGCGGCGCGGCACAGACTTGCATCACACCGCATCCCACTGTTCGGCGAGACGCCGGCGCACTTCGATCGACGCCGCGCGATTCTTCCGCGCCGCCTCGGATTCCAGCCGATGCGCGAGATTGCGGCGGCCATCGTCGCGCACGCTGCGGATCTGCTCGGCCAACACCTGGCGCACGCGCTCGATCTGCGCGGCGTCCGGCGCATCGGCATCGACGCCGTCGATCAACTGATCGAGCAAGCCGAGCTTGGCGAACGACGCCATCGAGTACGACATCGGCACGATGGTTTCGCCGAGCGCGTCGAGTTCTTCGACCGTGCGGCGCGTGACGCGCGCGGCGGCTTCCTTGCCCATCGCGTGAACCATGGTGCCGGGCGCGTCGAGCGCGACGATGCGGTTGCCTTGATAGCCGTGCGCGAGGAAAGCGCCCGACATCGCCGGCCCGACGATCAGCGCGATTACCGGATGACCGGCATCGCGCGCGGCGGCGTAGGCGTCCACGGCCGCGGCGCACGCCAGGTGAATGCCGAGCATCTCCTCGCGATAGCCGTACGCCTGGCTTTTCACGTCGACGATCGCGACGATCGGGCGGCGCGTGCCGCTCGCTTCGTCCCGCGCAATGGCGTCGCGCACGGCGCGCGCGAGCCGCCAGCCCTGTTCGAGTCCGACCACGTTGTCGGTGGCGCGCGGAAAGCGGTTGACGGGGTCCGGCACGACTGAGAAGAAGTGCGCGGTCTCTCCGCCGAGCGGTGCGTCGCCGCTCAACACAGGCGCCTGGCTGGTCGATTCGCCGGCCAGTGCCTGGAACCAGCGCGCGCCGCGGCTGAGTTTTGCGTCGCTCATGCTTGCTCCTTGCGCGAATCGTTTTGCATTTGACGGTTGAACACGTCACGCATGGTTTCGGGCGTGACGCTGGCGGGATCGATCCGCGCGAGCCGGTCGAGGAACATGTCGACCTGTTCGCTGCGATGCGCGGCGGGCACGCCTTGCTCGAAGGCGGAACGCACGGCGGTGCGCACCGCCTCGGAATCGTCGTCGACCAGTCGATCGGCGAGCGCCGTCGCCGTACGCTGTTCGCCGCCGATCAGTTGCCATACGCGGCGGCGATCGCTGGCGTCGAGTTCGTCGATGCCTGCTTCCTGTTCGATCACTTCGGGCCCATTCATGCCGAGCCGCCCTTGCTTCGTGACGACCAGGTACGAGCACAAGGCAGCCGCCAGCGACATGCCGCCGAAGCAGCCCACCATGCCCGCGATCACGCCGACCACCGGCACATGCCGCCGCAGTGCGACGATCGCCGCCTGAATCTCCGCGATCACCGCGAGGCCGAGGTTGGCTTCCTGAAGCCGCACGCCGCCGGTTTCGAACAGCACGACCGGCCGCACGGTCTTGCCGCGTTCGCAGTCGCGCAAGGCCAGCTCGAGCGCCGCGGCGATCTTGCTGCCCGACACTTCGCCGATGCTGCCGCCCTGGAACGCGGATTCGATCGCGGCGACCACGGCGGGCTCGCCGCCGATGGTGCCGCGCGCGATCACGCAGCCGTCATCCGCCTGGCAGACCACGCCCTGCAGCGGCAGCCACGGCGATTCGATCTTGTCGAACGGGCCGAGCAGTTCGCGGAAGGTGCCCGCGTCCAGCAGCGAGCGGGCGCGCTCACGCGCCGGCAGTTCGATGAAACTCTCGCGCAGCATCGGCGCGGGATGAGCGGTCGCAACCGTAGTCATGCGTCGTCTCCCCGTTCGGCGGCTTCGGCGGCTTCGACCGCTTCCGCGAGGCGCAACGCGACCACGCCGGGCGTCGCCCCGAAGTCGTTGATTTCGATTTGCGCGGCGCCGTCATAGCGCGTGAAAAAGCGATCGAACACGCTCTTCCAGATGTGGCTGTAACCATCGACGCTGGTGCGCACGACCACGTGTGCGCTCAGCGCGCCAGCCTGGTCGGCGGGCGAGAGCAGCACTTCCAGATCGCCCGAGCCCACCACGCCGACATGCGCGCGGGTCGTGACGGCGCGTTGCGCCGGATAGTCGAAGGTCAGATGTTCCATGAGTCGGGGCTCCTGTCGGCGTCGTGATGCGCCAGCATGTCGAGAAAGAGGGTGGCGGCGAGCAGATCGGCTGCGCCGCCGGGCGATGCGTTCAGCGTCAGCAAGTCGTGTTCGAGCGCGGCGAGCGCGGCGCTGCCTGCGCGCGTCGAACTGCCGCCCGCGTCCAGCACGCGTTGCGCGCCGTGTTGTCCGGCATGCAAACCGGGCAAGCCCGCGCGATGCAGCAGGCAGGTGTCGTCGAGCGTGGCCATGATCGCGAGCAGGGTGTCGACGCGCGCGGCGTTTTCGTCGATGCCTCGCTGACGCGCCGCGAGCAACGCGGGCAGGCCTACGTCGATCACATGCGGGAAGCCGTCCTGCGCTTCACGGCGCGCGCCACCGACCTGGTAGCGCTGACGCGCGCGTTCGCCGTGGCTGTCGGAAGGCGCGGCGAAGCGATCCGGGAAGCAGGCGATCTGCGCGGCACGCGTGCAGATCTGCGATGGGTTCGCGCGCCTGGCGCCGGCGCGCAGTGACGCCCCCGCGATCAGCAGGCCGACGATCCAGATCGCGCCGCGATGCGCATTGCTGCCGCCCGTGGCGTGCAGCATGTCGAGCTCGCCGGCGCGGCCGATCTGCGCGAGTTCGGCGCGCAGCAACGCGGACGGCTCCCCGCGGCGGCGCGCCGCGCGGGCGAGCGCCGCGAACGTCGGCTCGAGCGCGTGCGCCGAGCGTAGCATGGTGTCGAGATCGAGGTCACGATGCGCGCCGCTGCCGCGCCGGTCGACCAGCGCGGGCTTGGGCGTGAGTTGGGCTTCGTCGATCAGCGCGGTGATGGCGTAATCGGCGAGTTGCGCGTCGGAAAGCGTAGGTACAGCGTTAGCGCAGCGCGCCTGCGCTTCTTCTCGCGCGAGCAAAGCAACGGGAGCCATGCTCACCAGCTCCTGAAGCGTGCCGGCGGTTCGTACAGGCCGCCCGACCACGTCACCAGATCGTCGATGCTGCGTGCCGCCAGCAGCGAGCGCTTGGCCTCGCCGCGCCGGATGCCGAGATCCTCGGGATACGCGACGATACCGCGGCGGCGCAACTCCGCCGTTTTTTCCGGCTTCGCACGCAGACCGATCGGCGTCACGCCGGCCACGGCGGCGATCGCCGCGCGCCGTTCGTCGATGCCCTCGGCCTTGTGCAGATGCGCGATGCCTTCCTCGGTGACCACATGGCTGACGTCGTCGCCGTAGATCATCACGGGCGCAACCGGCATGCCGCTTTTCGCGCCGACCGCGACGGCGTCGAGTTCATCGACGAAGGTCGGCTCGCCGCCTTTCTTGTAGGTCTCGGCCATCTGCACGACCAGCTTGTGGCCACGCGACACCGGACCCTCGTCGCGCAGCAGCTTGAGCCACGCTTCGCTCGAATGACGCCGTCCGCGCGGATCGTGGCCCATGTTCGGCGCGCCGCCGAAGCCGGCGAGACGCCCGCGCGTGACGGTGGACGAATTGGCGTCGGCATCGATCTGCAAGGTCGAGCCGATGAACAGATCGACGCCGTATTGCCCGGCCAACTGGCACAGCACGCGGTTCGAGCGCAGGCTGCCGTCGTTGCCCGTGAAGAACACGTCCGGACGCGCCTCGATATACGCTTCCATGCCGACTTCGCTGCCGAAACAATGGATGCTGTCGACCCAGCCCGATTCGATCGCGGGAATCATGGTGGGATGCGGATTGAGTGTCCAGTTGCGGCAGATCTTGCCCTTCAGGCCGAGCGACTCGCCGTAGGTGGGCAGCAGCAATTCGATCGCGGCCGTATCGAAGCCAATGCCGTGGTTCAGCGACGTCACGCCATAGGGCTCATAAATGCCGCGAATCACCATCATCGCGGTCAGCACCTGCAGGTCGCCGATGTGGCGCGGATCGCGCGTGAACAGCGGCTCGACGGCGAACGGCCGGTCCGCCTGCACGACCACGTCGACCCATGAACCCGGAATATCGACACGCGGCAGTTCGTCGACGATCTCGTTGACCTGCACGATCACGATGCCATGACGAAACGCGGCGGCCTCGGCGATGGTGGGCGTGTCTTCGGTATTCGCGCCGGTGTACAGATTGCCGTGACGGTCCGCCTTTTCCGCGCACAGCAGCGCGACGTGCGGCGTCAGATCCACAAACATGCGCGCGTACAACTCGACGTAGGTATAGATCGCACCGATTTCCAGCTGGCCGTCTTCGAGCAGTTGCGCGACCCGCAGACTCTGCGGGCCGGCAAACGAAAAGTCGACCTTATGCGCGATGCCGCGCTCGAACAGCGTCAGATGCTCGGGCCGGCCGATGCTCGAAATCAGCAGATGCACGTCGTGAATCTTCTGCGGATCGACGTTGGCGAACGAGCGGGAGAGGAAATCGGCCTGCTTCTGGTTGTCGCCTTCGAGAGCGACACGATCGCCCGGCTGAATCAGCGTTTCGAGCGCGTCGACAATGCGCTCCGGCCGCAGCACGCCGTCTTTGAGCCACGGGGCAATGGCGGCGAGGCGGCGGTTCTTTTCGTCGCGGCGCGTGGTCCACGAACGGGCGGCGGTGGGTGTCGATACTGCGGACGCGGCGGCTTCGGCGGGTCGGTTCATCGGCTTAGTCAGGTCCCGGTGGTGGCGCGCGGGCGTCTGCCGCGCGGCTTGGGTTGATTCGCAAGCGCGGCTTCGGCCTGCGCGCGTTCGGTGAGGAAACGATAAAGCAGTTCGCCCGTGCCCAGCAGATGCGCGACGACCAGTTTCTGTGCGGCGGGAATGTCGTGGCGTTCCACGGCGTCGAGCAGCGCGGCGTGTTCATTGTCGGACTCGCCCTTGTACGACGGCAAGCCGAATTTCAGGCGCAGATATCTTTCCCCGCGCCGGTGCAGCGTGCCGATCATGTCCTCGAGTTGCGGACGGCCGGCGGGCGCGTACAGGCTCATGTGAAATGCGACATTGCGCTCGACATACAGCGACGGGTTCGACTCGCGTTCGGCGGCGCGGCACAGGCTGGCGGACTCGCGCAACGTGGCGGCCGTGTGCCTGGGTATGGCGAGTCCGATGGCGAGACTCTCCAGCGCGGAACGGATCTCGTAGATTTCGCGCGCTTCTTCCGCCGACAGGGGCGCGACGGTCGCGCCCTTATGCACGGCGGCTTTGGCCCAGCCTTCGCTCTCCAACTGCCGCAGCGCTTCGCGCACGGGAATTGCGCTGACTGAAAAATGCCGCGCGATCGCGTCCTGCCGCAGCGGCGCGCCGGGCGCCAGCGTGCCGTCGACAATCGCCGCGCGCAACGCCTCCGCGATCACGCGGGACGTGCTTTCACGCGGCGCCGCCGCGGGTAAAAGCGGGGTGCGCGCCGGGGCGTCCAGGGGAAAACCATCTATTGCGTCGTTCATGATATCAAATATTATATATGAAAAGACGCGAATTAAACGCGGACAAACCCGGAAAAAAACTCCCCGTTCTGTCCGCGAAGTCCGCTGACCGGTGGTGCAAGGACACTCCGGTTCATCACTAACGCGCTATCTCGTCGTTCCTGTTACGTACGCCAACTGTTGGACCGGAGGAGCATGATGAATTCACTCACCGACCGCACGTCGGTCACGCGGCGCCGCACGCCGCTCAATCGTTCGCAGATCGCAGGTTTTTGGGGAGCGTGGGCTGGCTGGACGCTCGACGGGATGGACTCGTTCATCTACGCGCTCGTGTTAACGCCGGCCCTGACCGAGCTGCTGCCGCGCTCGGGTTATGCGGCGACGCCGGCGAACGTCGGTCTCGCCGGCTCGATCCTGTTTGCGCTGTTCCTGGTCGGGTGGGGCCTGTCGTTCATCTGGGGGCCGCTCGCCGACCGCTACGGCCGCACCAAGGTATTGGCCGGCACAATTTTTACGTTCGCCATTTTCACGGGACTCGCGGCGACCTCGCATAACGTGTGGGAACTCGGCATCTATCGCTTCATTGCGGGCGTCGGCATTGGCGGCGAGTGGGCGCTGGCCGGGACCTATGTGGCCGAAGCGTGGCCGGAGGATCGCCGCAAGATGGGCGCCGGTTATCTGCAAACGGGCTACTACGCCGGGTTCTTCCTCGCCGCGGCGCTGAATTACACGGTTGGCGTGCATTACGGCTGGCGCGCGATGTTCCTGACCGGCGCGGTTCCGGTGGTGGTCGCGATTCTGATCCTGCTGCGGGTGAAGGAGTCGGAGAAATGGGAGAAGGCCGAGGCGCGCACCGTGCGCACCAAGCCGTTGCGCGAGATCATGGGACCGGCTTATCGACGCCGCACCTGGGTCGCGTGCATTCTGCTGACCATCGCCATCATCGGGTTGTGGGCGGGCGCGGTGTACGAGCCGTCCGCCGTGATCCAACTGGCGACCAAAGCCGGCATGGCGAAGAACGATGCGATCAAAACCGCTTCGCTGGCCACGGGGTTGCTGTCGATCGCGACGATCCTCGGTTGTCTCGCGTTACCGCCGCTTGCCGAGCGCATCGGCCGCAAGAAGACGCTGGCGATTTACTTTCTCGGCATGGCCGTGGCGATCGTCGGCAGTTTCGGCTGGGCGTTTTACTTGCCTAATGGGCTTGCGCCGTTCATCGCGTGGCTGTTCGTGCTGGGTTTCTTCGGCGGCAATTTCGCGCTGTTCAGCTTGTGGCTGCCGGAGCAGTTCGAAACCCGCGTGCGGGCGACGGCGTTCGCATTCTGCACGTCGTTCGGGCGATTCGTCGGCGCGGGCGTCAACTTTTTACTCGGCGCAGCGGTGCTGCATATGCATACGCTCGGGGTGCCGGTGGCGTTGACGGCGATCGCTTTTATCGTCGGGCTGTTCGTGATTCCGTTTGCGCCGGAGACGAAGGGCGAAGTGTTGCCGCAGTGAGGTTGGCCGTTTGGCTGAGTGGCGGGCGGGGTGACGAACGGGCATCCTTTTCATCCGTTAGACGACGTATTTTTCCGCTGTTCTGAGTTTGCTGATTTGTACAGAACTCCGTACAATGATTGCCGATGGCTTCGAGGCGTTTCCGCTCCGTGCCATCGGCTCACCCCGCGGTCCCGCAGTGCGGCCATCCGTTCGGCGGTGGAATCGTCCCTAACTTTTGACAGGAGCGACTGGAGGGCAACCTCTCAGGTCGAGAAACGAATGAACGTCCTTACTTACAGCGAGGCGCGTGCCGGCTTTAAGCAAGCGATGGACGACGTCTGCCGCGATCACACACCCATGCTGATCACGAGGCAGACCGGCGAAAACGTGGTCATGGTTTCACTCGAGGATTTCAATGCGATGCAGGAGACCCTGTATCTGTTGAGTTCGTCGAAGAATGCCCAGCGGCTCGCCAGGTCTATCGCCCAGTTGAATGCCGGCAGTGCGACTGCTCGCGAACTGCTGAACGATGAACAAACAGAAAAGCCGCAACGAGGAGGCCGCAAAGGCTGACAGCATTTTTATGTTCACCGACGACGCGTGGGACGACTACCTGTACTGGCAGGAGACCGACCGACAGGTTTTGCGCAAGATCAATACGCTGCTGGAGGAATGCCGGCGCGATCCTTATCGTGGCACGGGGAAACCGGAGGCGCTGCTTGGAAGTTTGAGCGGATTGTGGTCGCGCCGTATCACACTTGCCGACCGACTCGTCTACTTGCCGCGAGAAGGAAAGATCTACGTGATCGCCTGTCGCTTCCACTACGACCGCTGAGAGAAACCGGGCGCATGTGCCCGGTTTTGTTCAACGTTTCGACTGACGGCCGGATGCGCCGGACTCTCAATCCACCTGCCGCCGCACCCGTCCGCCGGGCCGCAACAACGAAAGCAGCGGCCACCCCAGATTCACTCCAAGACTCGCCACCACGATCAGCACCATGCCCGCCAGTTGCGGCATCGACAGCGCCCGTCCATACACGAGCGCATCGACCAGGATCGCCGTCAGCGGATACACGAACAGCAACACGGCGATGATCGGCGTGCTCAGCTTGGGCAGCGCGCCGTAAATCAACACATACGAGAGCCCCGTATGCAGTACGCCCATGCCGACCAGCCAGAACCACTGCATCGGCCCGATATGCACGGCGGTCAGCGGCGCGATGAACGGCAGGCACACCACGCCGACCGCGCACTGCGCGAGCGTTAGCAGATGCGGCCGCAGATTACCGAGCCCTTTTGCGATCAACGTGACGCTCGCATACAGCACCGACCCCACCAGCGCTTCGCCGATGCCGATCAGATAGCTCGTATGACCCTGCAGATTCTCCGTGGCCGCGACGCCCGACGCGAGCACGAGCCCGACGAAAGCGGTCGCAATCCAGCCGAGCCGGTCCACGCCGAGCCGCTCGTTGAACAACGCCGCGCCAATCAGCACGACCCAGAACGGCTGCACATGAAACACCACGGTGGCCACCGCGATGCTGGTGCGATGAATCGCATCGAAGAAACCGACCCACTGCGTGACCATCAGCACGCCCGTGATCAGCGCCAGCGTGACGGTGCGCCGCGTGAAATGCGCGCGCGTGAAGAAGCCTTTCCACGCGCAATACGCGGCGAGCGAGAGAAAGCCGAACAGGCAGCGAAAGAAGACCAGCGTCAGCGCGCCGAGCCGCGCTTCCTCGACGAAGATCCCGAGCGTACCCATCAGAAGCCCGCCGCTGGCCAGCGTGATGGCGCCTTGTTGACGTTGGGTGAGGGACATGCGCAACGGCTCCGTGAATGGATGCGATGAGGTGATGTCCCGAGTATTACGCGTCTTGCATGGCGCGGACAAACGAATTAAATTGAGCAATTCCATAAGCTGGATTGATAAATCATGCACCCCGAATTCGACGTCGATCTGCTGCGCACCTTCGTCGCGGTGGTGGAAACGGGCAGCTTCACGAAGGCATCGACGACCGTGCATCGTTCGCAGGCGGCGGTCAGCATGCAGATCAAGCGGCTCGAAACCATGCTCGGCACGACGCTGTTCGCCCGCAACACACGCAATCTATCGCTCACGCGGCCAGGCAATACGTTGCTCGAATACGCGCGGCGCGTGCTGGCGTTGCACGAGGAGGCGTGGTCGGCGATCGTGCGGCCGGAGGTGACCGGACGCGTGGTGCTCGGCGCGCCGGACGACTACGTGTCGTCGCTGCTGTCTCCCGTGTTGCGGCGCTTTTCGAATCTGTATCCGCACGTGGAGATCGAGATCGTCTGCGCGCAGAGCACGTCGCTCGCGCCGATGCTCGCCGACAACAAGATCGATCTCGCCTTTGTCACGCGCGACCGCAAGCTGCGCGGCGAATTCGTGCGCAGCGAGCCGATGGTGTGGGTGGGGGCGTCGGTGGATACGCCGGTTCTGGCGGCCTCGCCGCTGCCGGTGGGACTCTATGAGCCCGGCTGCGTGGCGCGCCAGCACACGCTCGCTGCGCTCGACGGCGCGCGGATTCGTTATCGCGCCGCGTTCAGCAGCGCGAGCCTGATGGGACTGGTGGCGACCGTGGATGCGGGTTTATCGGTGATCGCGCTCACGCGTTGCAGCGTGCCGCCGCGGTTCGCGATTCTCGGCGAGGCGCAGGGCTTGCCGAAAATCGCGCCGCTCGAAATCGTGGTGGCGCGCAGCGCCAAGTCGGATCGTCCGACCTGCGACTATCTGGCCGCGCAGATGATGCAGGATCTGTCGCAGCGGCCGCAGGCTCAGGCGCGCGCGTAGGCCGTCACTTCGCCGTCCACCGCGAGCCGCACCTGCTCGCCCGGCCGCGGGCAAAGATAGCCCGGCACCCGCGCACGGACCATCGTCCGTGTCTCGGAGCGCAATTGCAGCGCGACGCCCGCGTCCTGCCCCTGAAAGATCACTTCCGTGACAACAGCGTCATAAGATGCCGCCCCGTTGGGCATTGTTTCATCAGCACGCAGCAGACGGATCTGCTCGGGCCGCACCATCACGTCCACAGCGCCCTGGCCAATCGGCCCGGACAATGGCAATTCACCCAGTTCGCAACTCACGCGATCCTGCGTGGCCATGCCCGGCAACAACACCGCCTCGCCGACGAACGATGCAAGCTCGCGCGTCACGGGCCGGCGATAAAGCGTCTCTGGCGTCGCCGTCTGGATCAGCCGGCCGTTCCACAACACCGCCACTTCATGCCCAAGCGACAACGCCTCGGACTGATCGTGCGTGACCAGCACGGCCGTCGCGCCGGTCGCGGCCAGCGCGCTTGCCACGGCTTGCCGCGTTTCGAGCCGCAACGCGGCATCGAGCGACGAGAAGGGTTCGTCCAGCATTACGAGTGTGGGCGAGGGCGCGAGCGCGCGCGCCAGCGCGACGCGTTGCTGCTGGCCGCCCGACAACTGCTGCGGCGCGCGTTCGCCGAAGTTCGCCGGCAAGCCGACCAGTTCCAGCAACTCGGCCACGCGATGCCGCGCGCGCCGCTGGGCGCGCGGCAGGCCGAACACGATGTTGTCCGCCACCGACAGATGCGGAAACAGCGCGCCTTCCTGCGGCACATAGCCAATGCGCCGTTGTTCGGAAGGCACATGCAGACCGTCGCCGACCACGCGCCGGCCGTCGATTTCCACACTGCCGCTATCGGCGCGTTCGAAACCGCAAAGCAAACGCAATAAAGTGGTCTTGCCGCTGCCCGACGGACCCAGCAGCGCCAGCAGCGCGCCGCGCTCGACGGACAGATCGATGCCGTGCAGCACAGGCGTGCCGTCGAATGATTTTTGCAGCCCGCGGATACGAAGTTCGCTCATGAAAATCCGATGGTAAAAGCGCGGCGCATTAGCTGCGTTCGCCGAGTAGTGCCGATTTACCGAGCAACGCGAAAAGAAGGCCCGAGGCGAACAGCGAGATGCCGGTGAGCAACGCGGCATAGGGCGCCGCGGCGGCGAACGCCATCGTCGAGGTGTCGGCCCAGACCTGGGTGGCGAGCGTTTGCGTGTCGAGCGGGGAGAGCAGCAGCGTGGCGTTCAGTTCGGTGACGACCGAGATGAACACCATCGCCGCAGCCGCGCCGAGTCCAGGTCCGGCGAGCGGCAAGACCACGCGGAACAGCGTCTGCGACCAGCTCAGGCCGAGCGCGCGCGCGGTCTCCTCGAGGCGCGGCTGCGCCTGCATGAAGGCGGCGCGCACACTGACCAGCGCAAGCGGCATGAAGAGCATGGCGTAGGCGATCACCAGCAGCGTCGCGCTCTGATAGAGCGGTTGCAGCGCATGCACCGCGAGCGACACGATCGCCAGCGCGATCACCAGACCCGGCACGCCTTGCGCGAGAAACACGGTGCGTTCGAACAAGGTCGCGAAACGCGTCGGATAGCGCACCAGCAGAAACGCAAGCGGCACCACGAGCAAGGTGGTCAGCAACGCCGCGGCAAGCCCGAAACCGAGCGACGAGACCGTGGCATTGAACAGCAATTCAGGTGAGACGTCAGCCGGTGTGACGGCCGCGGCGCCAGGCTGCGTGAGCCAGTAGCCGATCATGCCGAGCGGCACGCCGAGCGTCGTGATCGAGAGCAACCCAAAGCCGGCGACGACGACCCAGCGCCATACGCCCAACTCGTAGCGCAAAACCGCGCGACGTGTCCCGCGATCGACGCGTTCATAACGCGCCGCGCCGCGCACGCGAAACTCGAAGGCCAGCACGATCAGGCAGATCACGATCAGCAGACAGGCGAACAACGAGGCGCCGCCGCCATCGAAACTGGTGCGGAATTCCGCGTAGATCTGCGTGGTGAACGTGCGAAAGCGCAGCAGCGTAAATGCACCGAACTCGGACAATACACCGAGCGCGACCAGCAGCATGCCGCCGAGCAACGCGGGGCGCAGTTGCGGCAGCACCACGCGAATAAACGTGGTCCAACGGTTGCAGCCCAGTGCGCGCGCGCTTTCTTCGAGCGCGGGATCCATGCCGCGCAACGCGGCGGCGACCGGCAGATAGACGAGCGGAAAATACGCGCACGTCAGCACCAGCAATGCGCCGTTGAAGTCCTGCAAGTCCTGGCTTAGCGAGACCCACGCATAGCTCGAGATAAACGCCGGCATGGCGAGCGGCGCGGCGCTCAACACGGCCCACGCGCGGCGCCCTGGCAAATGCGTGCGTTCGACGAACCACGCAGTCGCCGTGCCGATCACGGCCGACACTAGCGTAGTCGAGACGGTGATCATCAACGTATTGATCAGCAGTTCGCCGACCAGCGGCCGGAAGATCAGGTCGAGCGCCTCGCCGGCGCCGAAGCTCGCGGCGCGCCAGAACGTAAACGCAATCGGCAGCAACACCAGCAAAGCGCTGAGTGCTGCCGCCGCGAACAGACCGCGCGGCGCGCGCGAACGGACGCGCGCCGGGACGGTGGGGACAGCCGGTGGCCCGGCTGACAAAGCTTCGCTCATTACAGCAGGCCTGCCTGGCGCAGCAGTTTGCCGGCCTGGCTATCGTCGCCGAGTTGCTGGATCGTCAGCGGCGGCGGGCTCAGTTCGGCGAACGGCTTGAGGATCGGGTCCGGTGCGACGCCTGCGTGCAGCGGATACTCGAACATCACGTGGCTCTTCGCCATCAGCTCCTGCGCGCGCTCGCTCACCAGATACGCGAGAAACTTCTGCGCGCCGTCCGTGTTGTGCGCGGACTTCAGCACCGCCGCGCCCGACACGTTCACAGCAGCGCCGGCGTCGCCGTTGCCGAAGTGATAGATCGCGCTGCGGGTCTTGCCGTCGCCGAGTTCGGCGTGCAGGCGCGCCCAGTAGTAGTTGTTGATCAGACCGGTCGCGACACCGCCGCGGTTCACGGCGGCGACCACGCCTTCGTCGTCGTCGAAAATCTGCGCGTTGGCTTTCAGGCCCTTGAGCCATTGCACCGTTTGCGCTTCGCCCTTCAGTGCGAGCACGGCGCTCACGAGCGGCAGGAAGTCGCCATCGCTCGGGGCAATGCCGATCTTGCCTTTCCATTCCGGTTTGGCCAGATCGAACAGCGATTGCGGCAGTTGCGATGGCTGGACCTTGGTCGTGTTGTAGGCGAGCACGTTTTCACGCGCGGTCACCGCGACCCATGCGCCGCTCGGCGAGTTAAAACGCGTCGGCACGGTGGCGAGCGTCGAGGGGTCCACCTTGTTCAGCAGACCCTTCTCTTCGAGCAGCATGAGCTCCGGCGAGTTCTCCGTGAAGTACACGTCGGCGGGCGTGGCGGCGCCTTCGGCGACGATCTGCGCGGCCATGGCCGGGCCTTCGCCGTTGCGGATCTTCACGGAGATGCCCGACTGCTTTTCGAAGTCCTTGGCGAGCAGATTGACGACCTGCTCGTGCTGCGCGTTATACAGCGTGATCGACGCGGCCTCGGCCGCGGACGGCACCGTCGCGACAGCGGCCAGCGTGAGGGCGACCGCCCTGCCTAGCGTGTTGGCCAGGACACGCAGACGCGTGCCAAACGAGTTGTAAGCCATGATCCTGAAGTCCGTTGTGATGTTGTTTTGATCTGTGTTTTGTCGACTGCGTCTGCTTTACGTCTCGAACAAGCCCGCTCCGATATACGAACCCGGCTTCGCGCCCGGCGGCACGGCGAAGATCGCGCTGCCGACGTGCGTGGTGAACTGGTTCATCATGTCGAACTTGGCGAGCCTGTCGTTGATCGGAATGAAGCCGGTACGCGGGTCGCTTTGATGCGCGATAAAAATCAAGCCCGCGTCGTACTCGGTTTCCTGGCGCCATGGCGGCCAGCGCTCGATGTAGAAGTTCGTGCCGTCGTTATACGAGTACGAACGGCGCAGAATCTGCGCGCCGTTGTTGCTCGCCTGATTCGACAGACGCACGTGCGAGTTCTCCGGAATCACCGGATTGCCGTCCTTGTCTTCTTCCTTCAGGTCGACGGCGTCGAACTCGTTCTTCTTGCCGATCGGCGCGCCGCTGTACTTATGGCGCCCGAACACCTGTTCCTGGAAGTCCAGTTCGGTGTTGTCCCAGTGCTCCAGCGTGATGCGGATGCGCCGCACGACGGTGTAGGTGCCGCCTTCCATCCACGGCGCGTCGGCGCTGGCGCCGGCCCACACGAACTGGTTCATCAACGGCGGCTTGGCAGTGGACGGATTGTTGGTGCCGTCCTTGAAGCCCATCAGGTTACGCGGCGTCTGACCGCGCGGACCCGACAGAAAACCGGCCTGGCCCCAGCGCATCGCCGCCGTGCCGTACGCCATGCGCGACAATTGGCGCACCGCGTGAAACGCCACTTGCGCGTCGTTCGCACAGGCCTGGATGTACAGATCGCCGCCGGTCTTTTCCTTGATCAACTGGTCGCCGTTAAAGCGCGGCAGATCGACGAGCGCGGCGGGGCGGCGCGCGGCGAGGCCGTAGCGATCCTTGCCTTCGTGCGTGAAGAGACCGGGGCCGAAGCCGAACGTGATCGTCAGTCCGTTGGGGCCAAGACCGAGCACGTCGCCGGAATCGGGCGCGGCTCTATTCTGGTCCGCATCGCCGGTCGGCAGCGGCGCGGCCGTGCCGCCTTGCGTGAGGCGCGCGGCGGCGTCGGTCCAGGCGCGCAGGAGTGCGATCACGTCCTCGCGCTTCTCCGTGGTCAGGTCGAGCGCGGCGACATAGGTATGACTCTGCTGCGGCGTGACGATGCCGCCCTGATGCACGCCGTAGAACGGCTCGACGGCCATCTGCGGATCGGCAAGAGCATGCGGCTGGGTTTTGCCGAGCGCGTTCTGCGATGTCGCCAGACCCGCGCCGAGGCTCGCGCCCGCCGCGACCGCGGCGCCGCCGGCCTTGAGAAACCCGCGTCGTGACGGCTGCGGGGGTTGATCGTTTGCCATGGTTACTTCACCTTGGTTCGGCTTTGGAACAGTCAGCTTATTTCGCGAGCACCAGCGTGTTCACGTCGTCCTGCACGTAGTAGAAACCGTCGCCTTCAGGCGTCAATGCGAGGCCGAACAGGTCGCCGTTGCCCGGAGGCGATTGCGCCTTGTCCGTGTCGATCCAGCGCGCGTAGATCTGCTTGCCGCTGGCCGGGTCGATTTCGACGATCTGGCCGTTCAGCGCGTTGGTCACGAGCAGGTGGCCGTTGGGTGCGGTTACCATCGCGAGCGGCCGGTGCAGCAGGCCGTCGGCGGTCAGTTGACGGCCGACGCCCGCGCTCGTGTCGCGCGTCATCGGTTCGTCGATTTCAGTGATGCGGTTGCCGATCGCATCGGACACGTACAGCAGTTTCTGATCGGCCGAGAGCGCGAGTCCGGTCGGACCGACGAGGAACACGCCCTTGTCCGCCTGCGCGCCGAAGCCGCTGCCCACCACCGTTTCCTTCTTCACGACCGGCGGCTTGCCGGCCGGCACGTCGAGGTCCAGACGCAACACGGTGGCCTGCTTGAACACCGGCGGATTGCCGTCCGCACCGCCCACGCCGAAGCCGGCCATGCTGACGAACAGCGTCGCGCTGCTGCCGTTGTCGACGACCGCCATGTTGCCCCACGGATCGTTGATGTTCGGGCTGCTGATGGTCGAGGCGACCTTGCCTTGCGGATCGATCACGATCAGGCAGCCGGCGCCCTTGGTGCCGGTGGTGCCGTCGTTGCTCGGCGTGCTGCCGATAATCACATAGCCGGACTTGAGCATCGTCATCGCGGTCGACAGGCCGATGCCGCCCGGGCATTCCTTCAGATCGCGCGGCACCGTCGCGAACACCGTCATCTCCCTGGTGTCCGGGTGATAGTCGATGATCGTGCTGCCGGTGCCCTGCAGATTGGTGGAGTTATTGAAGTTGCCGACCAGCACGTCGCCTTGCTTGACCGTGCCGGCCGAGACCGGCGCGACCACCACCGCGTACGGATTCTGGTCGCCATTGCTGGGCACGGTATTGATCAGTGTGGTGTGGTGCTTGACGGTTTCAAGGAAACCTTGCGGCTCGGCCTGCGCGCTGCCGGCCGTCGCGAATGCGGCCGCACCGAGGGCGGCGGCAAACAGGGGCCATGCGAGGGCCCGCGCGGCGCGCGGCGAAAACCTGCGCGTGGGAGTGTTCACGATTTGGCCTCCGTGCCTGCGCACAAAGCGGTGATTGCGGTCATGATCGAAAGCATGGGATTCGATATTGTCGGTAGCGTGTGAGTTGGGCGCGAACGTCATCAGAAGTTGATGTTGGTCCGCACGCCGATGACGAACGTGTTGCGCAGCGGCTGCGTCGGATCGTTCGGATTCTGGCCGGCACCGGCGTTGAACGTGTATTGCGCGTCGGCTTGCACTTGCCACCACGGATTGACCTGGTACTGATAGGTCGCCTCGAGCGCGGTTTCGCTGGTGCGCACGCCGTACGGGCCGTTGCTGAATGCGCGGGTATCGGCGTCGAGCCCATTCACGTGGTTGCCGACCTTGATGTAGGTGAGCGCGAGGCCCACGCTGTCGTTGTCGCGTCCGGCGAACGGCGCCTTCATCACCACGCCGAGGTTGGCGGCGAGGCTCACCAGGTTGCGGTCGCCGGGCGCGCCCATCACTCGCGCGAATACGCCGATGCTGCGCGGCTCGTCAGGGTCGGGGCGCCAGATCATCTGGTCGGCCACCGCGTAAATGCTGTAGTCGCCGTGATGATTCTGGGCGATGCCGCTCGTCGCCGGATTCGCGAGCGACAAGCCGGTGTTGTCGTAGCGTTGGTCCGCGAAGCTGCCGTTGTTGTACCAGACGCCGAGTTTGTAGGTGCCGGGCAAACCGCCGCCGCCCGCGCCGACCATTTCGCCGTCGGCCGGCTGGTTGATCGCGTACTGCAACTCGCCGATGAACAGCGTGCCGTTGTGCAGGTTGAAGTTGGTGCCGCTCTTGTTGTTCGGGTTGTTGCCGAGCGGATCGCCATCGTACACGCCGGCCAGCGCCGTCAATGAAGGCGTGATCTGGCCGCGCACGCGCACGCCGAGGTCCGACAGCGGGTACGCCGGGCCGCCGGACGGCATGTCGTACGAAGGCAGGGCGGGCCAGCCGAACATCGTGTTGACGAACAGCGCCGAGTACTGGCTCGTGATGAATTCCTGGTCGATACTTTGCTGACCGATCTTCACGTCGATGCGTTTGTTCAGGAACGATTGCTGGTACCACAATTCCCACAGACGGGTCGCGTCGTCGGCTTCGATGCCGCTCGCCGTGTTCAACGTACCGAGCTTGTTGGCGCTAAGATTGGCGCCATGAATCTGCAACGCGCTGACGTTGAACAGGCCGCCCGGCAGGCCGAACGCTTTTTGCGTGTCCAATTGCACGGTGCCGGTCGTCAGGCCGTCGTAGTCGGCGCCTTTCGCGAGACCGCCGCGCAGGTTGGCGAGTACTTCGCTGGTCTCGGTGAGCGTGAAGGTCACGCCGTATTTGCCGAGCCAAGGGCGCAGGCCGCCGATGTCGCCGAGCATCTGCTGGCGATTCCAGAAACCGGTCCACTGGTTCGTCTGGGTCGCCTGAATCTTCAGGTCGGCCTCGGGCGCTTCCGGCGCGGCATCGGGATTGGCTTCGGCCATGGCGACGCCGGCTGTCAGCGACGCCCACGCGAACGCCGTGCAGAGCGCGGCACGCCGCATCGAGGGCAAACGCGAACGGCGCGTGAGATCGGCGCGCGTCGCGAAATCGCGAAACGGACGCGCTGCTGCGCCAGGTCCGTTGAAATGGGCGAACTTCATCGAAATCCTTATTGGTGTTGTATCGACTGATTGAAACCATCGCGGCGCGTCGCCGCCTGCCCGCGATGTGCCATATCGGGTCGCGACGCCCGGCACGGTAGATGGCGAGATCGTACGCATGCGACCTTGGGGAGTCAACACAAATGAGAACGATTCGCATCAATATTACTGACATATAACTTTGCTCTTTACGGGCTGCTACTAAACGGCATTTGCACGTAATTTGCTGTGAATATCGGCGTAATGAAAACGAATGGAAGCGGTCATATCCAAGGCGGCCGAGCGAACCACGACGGGCATGCAGGGGAGGCGATATGACAAAACGCAGAGTGTTGGCGGCTTCGAACAGCGACTACGAAAACCGGTCAAGGCCGCCGCTGCGAGTTGACCGCAAAAGCAGCTATGATCGACTCCCAAACCGCACAGACACGCGTGACCAGTAAGCGTCCCGCGCGCAAACCCACACCGGAACCCTGCCGATGTCGCACACAGTGAATCTGGACAACTACTTCGCCCGCATCGGCTACGAAGGGCCGCGCGCGGCAACGCTGGAAGTGCTTCAGGCGCTTCACCGTTTGCACCCGCGCGCGATCCCGTTCGAGAACCTGAATCCGCTCACGCGGCGTCCGGTGAAACTGGACCTCGAATCGGTCGAACGCAAACTCGTCACCGAACACCGCGGCGGCTACTGTTTCGAACAGAACGCCCTGTTCGCCGACGTGCTGATGCAGTTAGGCTTCACGGTCACGCCGTTGCTTGCGCGCGTGCTGTGGGGCCGGGAATCGGACACGCCGCCGCCGCCGCGCACGCATATGGTGTTGCGCCTCGACATCGACAATGAAGCCTGGATTGCGGATGTGGGCTTCGGCAGCGTGACGCTGACCGCGCCGCTGCGCCTGACCGCCGGTCTCGCGCAGCCCACGGAACTCGGCACGTTCCGTCTCGCCGACGCAGCGCGCGGGGCGCTTTATCTTGAAGTCCAGGCGCGCGACGAAAGCTGGGCGCGGGTGTATCGCTTCCATCTGCATCCGGTCGAGTGGATCGATTACGAAACCTCGAACTGGTACACGTCGACTTCGCCGGAAGCGATTTTCGCGAGCACGCTGATCGTGTGCCGTGTGTTGCCCGAAGCGCGGCTCGCGCTACTCAACGACCAACTGAGCGAGCGCGCGGCCGATGGACGGCTCATCAGCGAACGGCAACTCAAGAGCGCCGGCGAACTGGCGGCGTGTCTGCGCGATCAGTTCGGCATCAACACCGGCGACCTCGACATTGCCGAGATATTCGAGCGTGTGCGCACGCCGGCGCAAACGTAGCAGTCACAACGCCATGGTCGCGCGCCTCATCTTTCAAACGGCGGTCTGGCTGTTCGGGATGGGCGCGCTGCTGTTCGGCGCGGCGGGCACCTTTGCGTGGCCGGCCGCGTGGTGGTATGTGATCGAGCTGGGTGTGCTGAGCCTGTGGATCGGTTTGTGGCTGGCGCGTCATGATCCCGGGCTGCTCGCCGAGCGACTGTCGCCATTCGTGCAGGCGCAGCAAAGCCGCTGGGACCGCATTTTCATGGTGAGCGTCTCAGTGGCATGGTGCGCCTGGCTGGTCCTGATGGCGTTCGACGCGATGCGCTTTCACTGGACTGCACCATTGCCCGTCGCGCTGGTCAGCCTCGGCTCGCTCTGCGTGGCGCTCTGCCTCTTCATGTGCCGCTTCGTGTTCCAGGCCAATAGCTACGCCGCGCCGGTTGTGAAGATCCAGGCGAGCCGCGGACATAAGTTGATCGACACCGGGCTTTACGCGCACGTCCGTCACCCTATGTATTCCGCCGCGCTGCTGCTGTTCGTCGGCACGCCCTTGCTGCTCGGCTCGTGGTGGGGCCTGGCTTTCGTGCCCGTCATGGTGTTCGGCGTCGGCTGGCGCGCGGTGCGCGAAGAGCGCGTATTGGCCGCGCAACTCGACGGTTACGCGGACTACATGACGCGCGTGCGTTATCGCTTCGTGCCGTTCATCTGGTAGGGCGCGCCGGGCCTGAGGCGCGCTCGCGCGTATTGGCTCAGCTTGCACCAACCTGTCTAGACAAAATGGATTGTGCTCGCTCGCGCCGCGACGCACGCCAATCATCTTCCCCGCATTAAGAACTCCCCGCAAAGCCGCGCCGCGCAGTGTCGACTAGGGGCTTACCCGATGATTCCGCCATTTTCCCGCAAATTCTCTTGCGACCGCTTTTTGACTCATGCAGACTTGTCTATACAAATTAAGCAGCGATTAAACATCCGGTTCGACGGTTTCCTCAATCAAAGGAGTTTCGACGTGAAAGTGAAGCGCTCAACGGCAGCAAAAGCATTGATCGGCGCCGTGCTCGGCGCCGCGGCGATTTTCGCGGCACCGGTGCAGGCCAAAGACTGGAAGACGGTGACGATCGCGCTCGAAGGCGGCTACGCGCCGTGGAATCTGACCTTGCCGGGCGGCAAGCTGGGCGGCTTCGAACCCGAACTGGTCGCCAACCTGTGCGAGCGCATCAAGCTGCAATGCAATCTGGTGGCGCAAGACTGGGACGGCATGATTCCCGGTTTGCAAGCGGGCAAGTTCGACGTTCTGATGGACGCGATCTCGATCACGCCGGAGCGTGAAAAGATCATCGCCTTCTCGAAGCCGTACGCCGCCACGCCCGCCACGTTCGCCGTGGCCGACGCGAAGGTGCTGCCCAAGGCCGCGCCGGGCGCCGGCGTCGTCAAGCTGTCGGGCGACCCGAAGGCCGACCAGCCGACCGTCGACGCCTTGCGCAAGCAGTTGAAGGGCAAGACCATCGGCATCCAGTCGGGCACGGTCTACACCAAGTTCATCAATGACGGCTTCAAGGACATCGCCACGATCCGCGTCTACAAGACCTCGCCCGAGCGCGATCTGGATCTGGCCAACGGCCGCATCGACGCCTCGTTCGACGACGTGACGTACTACGCCGCCAACATCGACAAGAAAGAAACCGCGTCGATCGTGATGGCCGGCCCGAAGATCGGCGGCCCGATCTGGGGCCCGGGCGAAGGCCTCGCGTTCCGCAAGCAGGACGCCGACCTGAAAGCGAAGTTCGACACCGCGATCAGCGCCGCGCTCGCCGACGGCACCGTCAAGAAGCTCTCCGACAAGTGGTTCAAAACCGACGTCACGCCTTGATTCGCCTTCACGTTAAGAGGTAACGGCAGGCGCGCGTGGCGACAACCTGCGCGCGCCGGCCGGTTCGATCCGCCGTAACGGATAAGAGGTAGGAAATGGCTCTGATACAGATGCTCGGCTTCGGGCCGGAAGGCTGGGGCGGCGTATTGCTGCTCGCAGCGCTGATGACGGTGGCGCTCACGCTCGCGGCGCTCGCGGTCGGCGCGGTGTTCGGCGCGCTGGTGGCGGCCGCCAAGCTGTCGCGCTTTCGCACGCTGCGCGTGATCGGCGATATCTACACCACGGTGTTTCGCGGCGTGCCTGAACTGCTCGTCATCTATCTGTTCTATTTCGGCGGCTCGACGCTCGTTACGACCGTCGGCCAGTGGTTCGGCGCGGAGGGCTTCGTCGGCGTGCCGCCGTTCGTGGTCGGCGCGCTGGCCGTGGGCATGATTTCGGGCGCCTATCAGGCCGAGGTGTACCGCTCGGCGGTGCTGGCGGTGTCGCGCGGCGAACTCGAAGCCGCGCGCTCGATCGGCATGCCGACGCTGACCATGGCGCGCCGCATCCTGATTCCGCAAGTGCTGCGTTTCGCATTGCCGGGCATCGGCAACGTGTGGCAACTGAGCCTGAAGGACTCGGCGCTGATCTCGGTGACGGGGCTCGCCGAATTGCTGCGCACGAGCCAGGTGGCGGCGGGTTCCACGCATCAATACTTCACGTTCTTCGTCGTGGGCGGCGCGCTCTATCTGCTCATGACCAGCATCTCGAACCGCGTCTTCAACCGTGCCGAAGCGCACGTGGGCCGGTCCTTCAAGCGCAACTTCGCGCGTAACTGACAAGGGCGGCCATCATGCATTTCGACTTCGACTTTCTGTTCGACACGATCAAGCAATTGCTCGGGGCCGTGCCGACCACGCTCGGCCTGTTCTTCTGCTCGCTGATTCTCGGTGGCCTGCTTTCGCTCGTGATCGTCACGATGCGCGTGTCGCCGCACTGGCTGCCGAATCGCTTCGCACGCGCTTATATCCTCGTGTTTCGCGGCTCGCCGCTGCTGATCCAGATGTTCCTCGTGTACTACGGCATGGGCCAGTTCGGCGTGATCCGCGAGAGCTTCCTCTGGCCGGTGCTGCGCGAGCCCTACATGTGCGCGGTGTTGTCGCTCGCGCTATGCACGGCGGGCTATACCGCTGAGATTATTCGCGGCGGTTTGATGGCCGTGCCGGTCGGTCAGATCGAAGCCGGTTATTCGATCGGCCTGTCGGGCTTCGCGCTGCTGCGCCGTGTGATCGGCCCGATCGCCTTGCGCCAGTGTTTGCCCGCGTATTCGACTGAAGCGGTGCTGCTCGTCAAATCGACGGCGCTCGCGAGCCTCGTCACCGTGTGGGAAGTCACCGGCGTCGCGCAGCAGATCATTCAGCAAACCTATCGCACGACGGAAGTCTTCATCTGCGCCGCGCTGATCTATCTGTTCCTGAATTTCGTCATCGTGCGGCTGCTCGGCATGCTCGAAACGCGTCTGTCGCGCCATCTTCGCGCGGCGCGTCCGCAGGCCGCGGCGAACCGCCCGGTTTCCGCCACCACCGAAGCACGCCGCGCCGCGCCTTGAACGGCCACCCATCCTGGATGAATCTGGAGAATCCCATGAACGCTACGGCACCCGTTGCACTGTCGGTCAAGAACATTCACAAATCGTTCGGCGATCACCACGTGCTCAAAGGCATTTCGCTCGACGCCCATCAGGGCGACGTGATCTCGATTCTCGGCGCGAGCGGTTCGGGCAAGAGCACGTTCCTGCGCTGTCTGAATCTGCTCGAAACACCGGACGATGGTTCGGTCTCGCTCGCCGGCGAAGAGCTGAAAATGAAGCGTCGCGGCGACGGCAAACTGCAACCGAGCGACCGTCGCCAGGTGGACCGGGTGCGCTCGCAACTCGGCATGGTGTTTCAGAACTTCAATCTCTGGTCGCACATGACCGTGCTGGAAAATCTGATCGAAGGGCCGATGCGTGTGCAAAAGCGCAGCCGTGCCGAATCGGTGGAAGAGGCGGAAGCGCTGCTGGCGAAAGTCGGCCTCGCGGAAAAACGCGGCCACTATCCGGCGCATCTGTCGGGCGGTCAGCAGCAACGCGTGGCGATTGCGCGCGCGTTGGCCATGCATCCGAAAGTGATGCTGTTCGACGAGCCGACCTCGGCGCTCGACCCCGAACTGGTGGGCGAAGTGCTGCGCGTGATGCGCTCGCTGGCCGAAGAGGGCCGCACCATGCTGGTGGTGACGCACGAGATGGGTTTCGCGCGCCATGTATCGAATCGTGTGATGTTCCTGCATCAGGGGCAAGTGGAAGCCGACGGCACACCCGACGAAGTGTTCGTCGAATGCAAGTCCGATCGCTTCCGGCAATTCGTTTCGAGCCATCAGGACCGCACCACCAACTGATCAGCATCACCAGGTAATCTACCAAGCAGAGCACTGACATGGCCGTAATCCGTTCCAATCGTCCTCTCGACTGGGCTCAGGTGGCAGCGGTTGCCGCCGGCGAGCCGCTCGAACTTTCCGCCGACGCCCGCGCGCGCATCGCGGCGGCGCGCGTGCTGGTCGAACAGATCGTCGAGCGCGGGATTCGCGCGTATGGCGTGAATACCGGCGTCGGCGCGCTGTGCGATGTCGTCGTCTCGCCGGGCGAGCAGCGCACGCTGTCGCGCAACATTCTGATGAGCCACGCGGTCGGCGTCGGCGCGCCGCTCGGCGCCGCCGAAACGCGCGCGGTCATGGCCGCGGCCGTCAACAACTTCGCGCACGGACATTCGGGGATTCGCCTCGAAGTCGCGGACCAACTGGTGGCGCTGCTCAACGCGGATTGCCTGCCGGAAGTGCCGGCGTTCGGCTCGGTCGGGTATCTGAGCCATATGGCGCATATCGCGCTCGTTTGCATCGGCGAGGGCTACGCGCGCTATCGCGGCGAGCGGATCAAAGGACGCGACGCGCTGCAGCGCCTCGGACTCGAACCGCTCGTGCTCGAAGCCAAGGAAGGACTGAGTCTCGTCAACGGCACGCCGTGCGTCACGGGCCTCGCCGCGTTGGCGCTTGCGCGCGCCGAACGCCTGCTCGATTGGACCGATATGGTCGCCTCGATGAGCTTCGAGAATCTGCGTGGTCAGCTTGCCGCTTTCGATGAAGAGTCGCTGGCCTTGCGTATCTCGCCGGGCCTGAACCTGGTCGGCGGACGGATGCGCGCCGCGCTGGCCGACAGCGGCATTCTCGCGGCGGTAGTCGGTCAACGCACGCAAGACCCGCTGAGCATGCGGACCATTCCGCACGTGCACGGCGCGGCGCGCGACGTGCTCATTGCGACCTCCGACGTGGTCAATCGCGAACTCGCGTCGATCACCGACAACCCGATCGTCGCCGGCACGCCGGAGGAGCCGCGCGTCTATTCGCAGGCGCACGCAGTGGGCGCCTCGATCGCGCTGGCCATGGACAGCCTCGCCACCGCGATCGCACAAGTCGCCGCGATGGCCGAGCGGCGCCTCGACCGTCTTGTCAATCCGTTGGTGAGCGGCTTGCCGGCGTTTCTCGCCGAGCCGGGCGGCACCTGTTCCGGCTTCATGATCGCGCAGTACACGGCGGCGTCGCTGGTCGCGCAGAACCGGCGGCTCGCGCTGCCCGCGAGTCTCGACGGCGGCATCACCTCGGCCTTGCAGGAAGATCACCTCTGCCATGCCACGCCCGCCGCGTTGAAGGCGCTGGAAATCATCGACAACGCCGGGCGCATCGTCGCGATCGAATTGCTGGCGGCCGCGCAAGCCTACGACCTGCAAAGTATCGACGCGCCACGCGCGCCGCACACCGGCGCGCTCTGGCAGCGCGTGCGCCGCGTCGTGCCGACTTACCGCGACGACCGTCCGCTCGCGGACGACATGAGCGTGGCCTTTCGCATGATCGCCGACGAGGCGCCGCCACCGTTGCCGAACCCTGGTAAGATTGGCCCCCGGCCGCTCAGGTCCGCCGACGGCGCGGATCTGGCGACACCTGGCACGCTAGTGAATCTGGCGGCCGCGGGTCACGTGCGTGCGGCGGCGGGCGTCGCCGTCAACGACGGCCAGGCTGCCGCGCACATCGCATGACGCAGACGATGCCGGTGAGCGGGCTATCCGCCGGCAAGCCGGCCATGGTGTACCAACCAGGTACAACCGGCGTACCACCCACGAGGTCGGAGTGAACACAACTACAAGCACGCGAACCGCGGAGATGCAGGGCCGCCCTGATCGCAGCCAGGAGACACCGGCGAAAGCCATGCCGGCCTATGAGCAGATCAAGCGCTATGTAATCAGGCGCATCAGCGAAGGGGACTGGAAACCCGGCGGACTGATTCCCTCTGAGACTGAACTGGTGAAGGAGTTCGGCGTCGCACGCATGACGGTGTCGCGCGCGTTGCGCGAATTGACTACCGAACGCGTGCTCACACGCGTGCAAGGTTCCGGCACGTTCGTCGCGCCGCAGCGCTACGAATCGACGGTGCTGGAAATCCGCAATATCGCCGACGAAATCGCCGCGCGCGGCCATCGCCATTCGGCACGCGTGCTGACGCTCGAACCGAGCGACGACCCGCAGGCGCTGGAAGCGCTCGGTCTCGCCAGCGGCCCGGCCTTTCATTCATGCATCGTGCACAGCGAGGAGGGCGAGCCGATCCAGTACGAGGATCGCTACGTCAACCCGAAGGTGTTCCCGGATTATCTGAACCAGGATTTCACGATCGAGACGCCGAATCACTACATGGTGCGGCTCGCGCCGATTCAGCGCGCCGAGTTTCGCATCTATGCGCAGAAGCCTGACGCCTATGTGCGCCGGCATCTGCTGATGGATATCGGCGAGCCGTGTCTGCAACTCTGGCGCCGCACGTGGGTGGGCGACGACGTGGCGACGTCGGTGCAGTTGTGGCATCCGGCGTCGCGTTTTCATTTGGCGGGGAACGTCTAACGCGATTCGACACGCAACGCGTTTCACCCCTGGCGTTGCGACAACTCCGGCGAGAAGCGGCAGCCGAGCCGGTAGCGCGACCCAGGGTGCACGAAACGCGCGAACGTGACCGCCACGCCGCTCGTCCACGTGCGGCGCATCAGCGTGAGACAGGGTTCCTCCGCGCGAATTTCGAGCAGTTCCGCTTCGGCGCGGGTGGGCAGGCCGGCGTCGACCACGTGCTCGACGTCGTGCGCCGGTACGATCTCGAACAGATATTCCGACGGCCGCATCGCCGAAAAATCCTGCAGCAGAAAATCCGGCGCGATGGCCGGATTCACATAGCGATCTTCGAGCTGCACCGGCAAGCCGTTCTCGCGATGCACGCAAATCACATGAAATACCGAAGCGCCCGGCGCGAGGCCTAACGCATTCGACACCATCACGGACGCCGTTTCGCGTTGCGACAGGACCGTGTCGCAGCGGTATTCGTGGCCTCGCGAGCGGATCTCGTCGCCGATATGGGCGATCATCAGCAGCGTGGATTGCGGCTTGCTTTGCGCGACGAAAGTGCCGACGCCCGAGACGCGCGTCACGAGTCCTTCTTCGGCAAGTTCGCGCAGCGCGCGATTGACCGTCATGCGCGACACGCCAAGCGTCGCAACCAGATCGAGTTCCGACGGCAGACGGTCGCCCGCGCGGCGCTCGCCCGACTCGATGATCTGCCGGATATGGCTCTTGACCTGTTCGTAGCGCGCCGCCGGCGCGTCGGCCGCGGCGCGCGCCGCTTTCAGCGCCGGCGCGGAAAGCGGCTTGTCGTGGGCGCGGCTGCGGGCTGTGGAGGACATGGCGGCTCTTGCGTCAGTGTCCGCATAAGGCAGGAAGAAGCCGGCGGCGCGCGTTCATAGCGGCTGTGCGTCGTTGGGACCACGCGTCCAGAATGCGTTGCGGTCGAAGTAGTTTTGCAGGAACTGCCGCAAGCGCGGTTGTCCCGCGTCGTGAAAGACATCGCGCGGTTTGCCTTGCACGGCGATCCGGCCTTGATCGATGAACATGACTTTGTCCGCGACCTGCGCGGCGAAGCCCATTTCGTGTGTGACCACCGCCATCGTCATGCCGTCGCGCGCGAGCTGCTTCATGACTTGCAGCACTTCGCCGACCAGTTCCGGATCGAGCGCCGAAGTGGGCTCGTCGAATAGCATGATGTGCGGCTCCATTGCCAGGGCTCGTGCGATCGCCACGCGCTGCTGCTGGCCGCCGGAAAGCTTGGCCGGATACGCGTCGCCCTTGTGCGCAAGGCCGACTGTTTCGAGCATCGCGTTGGCGCGGCGGCGTGCTTCGTCGCGCGACAGATGGCGCACACGCAGCAGCGATTCCATCACGTTGCCGAGCGCCGTCATATGCGGCCACAAGTTGAACTGCTGAAACACCATGCCGACGTTGCGCCGCACGCGATTGATTTCGCTTTGCGACGCGCGCACGCGTTTGCCGTTGCGCTCGCTGTAGCCGAGCAGTTCGCCTTCGATGCGCACGTCGCCCTGATCGTAGGTTTCGAGCGCGGCGAGACAGCGCAGCAGCGTGCTCTTGCCTGAGCCCGATGGCCCGATGATGCACACCACTTCCGAGCGCGCAATCTCGAGATCGACGCCGCGCAGCACTTCGACTTCGCCGAAGCGTTTGCGCAGGTCGCGCACTTCGATCAGCGGCGCGCCGGACGAAAGTCCGACGCTGGTGGAGGACGCGGAGGAGGGCATGTCGGCGATAGCGTTCATAAGAGAGTCCTCTTTCCGTTTATGCCATGAAGCGCGCGATGCGGGTTTCGGCCCACATGCCCGCGCGCGAAGTCAGTTCGACCAGCGCGAGATAGCACACGCACAGCACCAGCAGCGTTTCGACGAAAGCAAACGTGGCCGAGCCGATGCCGGTCAGCACGAACGTGAGTTCGGGCACGGTGACGATGGACAACACGGCCGTTTCCTTGCTCAACACGATAATCAGATTGGTCAGCGCGGGCACGATCAGCACGAGCATTTGCGGCACCTGAATGCGCAGGACCGCTTGCCAGCGCGTGAGGCCAAGACACGAGGCCGCTTCGAGATGACCCGGCGGCACCGATTGAAAGCCGGAGCGAAAGGCTTCGGCGAAATACGCGCTGCCGTAGAGGCCCAAACCGAGCACGCCGGCGGTCATCGGTTCGAGCGTGAGGCCGAAAGACGGGCCGCCGTAATACAGCAAAAAGAGTTGCACGAGAAACGGCGTACCGCGAAACAGTTCGATATAGACGCGCAACACGCCGCGCACCCAGCGTCCGCAAAAGAGTTGCAGCACGGCGATCAGAAAGCCGATCAGGATGCCGATCGCGACACCCGCCGCCCACGTGCCGAGCGTCGTGGCGAGGCCTGCGGCTATCGGCTGCAGGTTGTGGGTAATGACGGCGGGATCGAGCGTTTGCATGGCGTGATGTCGATGTCGGGCTCAGGCGTGCTGCAAGCGGTATTCGGCGGCGTGCGCGACGAGCGCGAGCGCGCCGCAGATCACGAAGTAGATCAGCCCGGCCGCGACGTACGCTTCGAGTGGACGATACGTGCTGGCCGCAATGTTCTGCGCGGTGCGCGTCAACTCGGCCACGCCCACCACCGAGATCAGCGACGAAGCCTTGATGAGCAGCACCATTTCATTGACGAGCGACGGCAGCGTCAAACGGAACGCTTGCGGCACGAGAATGCGGCGCAGCATGTCGAACGGTGAAAGCCCGAGCATGCGCGCGGCTTCGAGGTGACCCGGCGGAACGCTGAGAAAACCGCCGCGCAGGATCTCGGCGATATACGAGGCGGAGCATAACGACACAGCGCTGAGCGCCGCCACGATCGGCGACACGTTGATGCCCGCAAACGGCAACAGGTAATACACGAGCAGCAGCTGCACCAGCATCGGCACGCCGCGAAAGAAAAATACATAGGTGCCGCCGAACATGCGCGCGGCGCGGTTCGGCGAGAGGCGCGCCGCGCACACGCCGATCGCGACGAAGAAGCCGATCAGGAGGCCCGTCAGCGAAATGCCGATGGTGGCGAGCGCCGCGTGCAGCAGCAGCGGCATGCCCTGGAGAAAGACGGTCGTGCTGAACATAAGCGTCGCACTCGCTGGAACGGGGAGGGCGATGCGGGCCGTTGAGACGCCCGCATCGCGTGCATCAGGACATGTGCATCGACATCAGAGCGCCGATCAATAGTTCGGCGTGGGCATGGTGGTCGGCGCATCCATCGCGACGCCGAACCATTTCTTCTGCAACGTGGCGAGACGTCCGTCGTTGTGCATTTTCACGAGCGCGGCGTTGAACGCATCGGCGAGCGGTTTGCTGTCCGCGTCTTTACGCAGACAGTAGGCGAAGTACACCTTCGCGCCGAACGGCGGCTGCACCACGGCGAAGGTTTCCGGGCGCTGCTTGGCCACGTACGCGATGTTCGTCATGGAGTTCGCGACCGCCGCGATCCGGCCGGCGGCAAGATCGGCGTAAGCCTGATTGTTGTCGACGTATTCGCGGATTTCAGGGGGCTTCGGCAGCGTGGCGACATAGGCTTTCAACTGGTCGAGTTGCGCCGAGCCCTTGCCCGCGCCGACCGTCTTGCCCGCGATATCCGACGATTGTTTCACGGAGGTATCGTTCGCGCGTTTGAGCAGCGCGTCGGTGGCGTCCGCGACGGGCAGCGTGTACGTATAGCGCTCCATGCGCGCCTTGGTGACGGTGAGCGGGCCGCCCACCATGTCGAACTTGCCGGCTTCGAGACCCGGCAGCACGCTCGGCCACGGCAAGTCGATAAAGCGCACCTTTACGCCCATTTCCTTGCCGACTTCGGCGAACAGGTCCTTGTTGAAGCCTGCCTGCTGACCGTTTTCGAGGAAGTCGAAGGGCGCGAACTGCATCTCGGTGCCGACCACCAGTTCGCCGGCTTTCTTCACTTTGGCGAGCTGGTCTTCCGCGTGGGCGGTGACGCTTGCCGCGCACAACGCCAGCATGACCAAACGGCACTTCCAGCCTGCAAGGATGCTCATGAGATTCTCCGGTTGGCAAAGCGGTGTCGCGCGAAAGTGCTGCATGAAACGAGTCCAGTGCGAACTCGGCGCGAGTCATGCGAGGCAGTATATACCGCAGTTTTCGCACGAAATAAATAAACAGGCGAGTAGAGAGAAGCCCTTACGCAAAGCGCTGCGAAGCACCTTGCAGGTGTGCTTTTGGCGGTATATACAACTGCAATGCACGAGACGGGAAGGCGTCTTCACGCAGACGCTTGAACCGCCATTTTCATCAGCCGATTCGGCCGATTGAGCCGATTGAGCCGCCCACCCAGGAGCAGCACGATGCCCGTGACCCGCATTCCGATCATCGATCTCGCCGGCGTTCGCGCGGGCGACCCGCAAGCTTTGCAGCGCGTGGCGCAAGAAATCCGTGAAGCGTGCACGACGATCGGCTTCTTCTACATCGTCAATCACGGCGTGCCGCAAGCCTCGATCGATGCCGCCGCGCAAGCGGCGCGGCGCTTCTTCGCGTTTCCGGTGGATACCAAGCGGCGCGCGGCGGTGAATCAGCGGCATCGCGGTTTCAATGCGCTCGGCGACGCGACCATGTATCAGGCCAAACGTCCCGACTACAAGGAGTTCTTCAGCATCGGCCTCGAATTGCCGGAAGACGACCCCGACGTGCTGGCCGGCCAGGCGCTGCGCGGGCCGAACAACTGGCCGGACTTCATGCCGGAGCTGCGTCCCGCGCTGTATGGCTACTACGAGGCGGTCGCGGCATGCGGCGCCGATCTGCTGCGCGCGGTGGCGGTGAGCCTCGGCGTCGACGAACACTTCTTCGCGCCGCGTTACACCAAACGGATGCAGCGCACCCAGATGGTCTACTATCCGCCGCAGCCGCCCCAATCGGATGAAGACCAGTTCGGCGTCGCGCCGCATACCGACTACGGCTGCATCACGCTGTTGTGGCAGGATCAGGTGGGCGGCCTGCAGGTGCGGGAGATCGCCAACGATACGTGGGTGGAGGCGCCGCCGGTCGATGGCAGCTTCGTGGTCAACGTCGGCGATCTGCTGGCGCGCTGGACCAACGACCGCTTCCGCTCCACCTTGCATCGTGTGATCAATGCATCGGGGCGCGAGCGCTATTCGATCGCGACGTTTTATGATCCGACTTACGGCGCACTGGTCGATCCGCGTGATCTCGGTACCAGCGACGCCGATCTCAAGTATCAGCCGGTCGCCGCGGGTGACTATATTCTCGGGCGTATCAACGACTCGATGGGTTATCGGAAGAAACACGCCGTTCAAGGCGCGCAAGGAACCACCGCATGACAGACAACAGCACGGCGAATCAAGCCGCGCCGCTTTCGGCGACACTCGACGCATTGCGTGCCGTGCTCGGTGAAGACAGCGTACGCGTGGGCGAGCAGATCGGCGAACACGCCATGACGGACTGGACGCGCCATCAACCGACGCGACCCGCCGCCTTGCTGCTGCCGCGCACCACGGAAGAGGTCTCGCGCGCGCTCGCTATTTGCCACGCGGCTCATCAGCCGGTGGTGCCGCAAGGGGGCATGACCGGCCTCGCAGGCGGCGCGATTGCGCGCGCCACGGATATTGCGTTGTCGCTCGAACGGCTCGCCGGTGTCGAGGAGGTCGATAGTGCGTCGGCCACGCTGACCGTGCGCGCCGGCACCACGTTGCAAACCGCGCAGGAAGCCGCCGCTGAGGCCGGCTTCGAACTCGCGCTCGATCTCGGCGCGCGCGGGTCCTGCCAGATCGGCGGCAATCTCGCGACCAACGCGGGCGGCAACCGGGTGATCCAGTCGGGCACCGCACGCGATCAGGTGCTCGGTCTCGAAGTCGTGCTCGCCAATGGCGACGTGCTGACGTCGCTCGGCAAGATGGTCAAGAACAATACCGGCTATGACCTGAAGCACTGGTTCATCGGCTCGGAGGGCACGCTCGGCGTAATCACGCGCGCGGTGCTGCGACTGCATCCGCAACGCGCCGCGCGTCATACGGCGCTGGTCGCGCTCGACGGCTACGATGCCGCCGTGAGCCTGCTGCGCCGTTTGACGACACGCTTCGGCAACGATATCGGCGCGTTCGAAATCATGTGGCCGGACTTCTACGACTTCGGCGTGAAGCTGACCGGCACGCGCTCGCCATTCGCCGACGCGCATCCGCTCTATGCGCTGATCGAACACGCCAGCTTCGATTCGACCGACGACGGCGAGCGTTTCTCCGCCGCGCTGACCGAAGCGCTCGACGCGGGTGCGATCCGCGACGCGGTGATCGCGCAGTCAGTGGCCGACGTGCGCGCGCTTTGGGCGATTCGCGAATGCACCGCGGAGTTTCCGGTGCGGCTCGATGCGATCAACTTCGACGTGAGCCTGCCGATCGGCGAGATCGGCGTCTTCGTGGACCGCTGCCGTGCGGCGCTCGATCAGCGCTGGCCGGGCAACGCGTCGTATTTCTTCGGGCATATCGGCGATTCGAATCTGCATGTCACCGTGGACGGCCATTCGATTCCCGGCGTCGATCATCATGCGGTGTACGCGTTTGTCTATGACATGCTGGGACCGCTGCACGGTTCGGTGTCGGCGGAACACGGTATTGGTTTGCTCAAGCGCGAGTTCCTGCCGATCTCGCGCTCGCCGGCGGAATTGGCGGCAATGGCCGCGATCAAACATGCGCTCGACCCGCACGGCATTCTGAATCCGGGCAAGCTGTTCTGAGCGACACGAAAGGAAGGCGCGCAAAGCCTGCGCGCGCCTTTCATGTACCGCCAAAACGTGCCGCGTCAATGCGCGTCCAGGTACTTCACGATCACGGGGTAGACGTCCACCGCGGCATTCTTCCCGAAGATGCAGTCGATATGCCCATAGCCGGGAATGATGGTCCGCTCGTACGGCTGCTCGGGAAATTGCTTGACCAGCATGTCATAGGTGAGTTGCGTACTGATCGGCAGATAGGTTTCGTTTTTATCGCCGTGGATGAACCCGATCGGCCGGCGCATGCCCTCCAGTCCTTTCATGCCGTCGGTGCCGGCGAGATAGACATCCTTGCCTTCGGCATCGACCACCTTGTGTGCTCTCACCATCGTGGCCAGATGCTTGAATACGCCGACGTCGTGCACACCGAGAATTTCCTGCAGGTTCGAGTGCAGCGTCTGGTTCAACTGCTCATGTTCGTAGAGCAGGCCATACAGGAAGGTGGCGCGATGGCAGATCGGATTGCCGCAACCTTCCTTGTGATTGAGCGGGTAGAACTTGAGCGCTTCGTCGAGAAGGTTCTGCGGCCACGACTTGTGTTCCGTATAGGCGGTGACGTCGAGCAGGCCGAGATGTTCCATGAAGTCGGGAATATGCAGGCCGGCCTTGATCTTCTCCAGCGTGCCCGGCACCGGATGCGCCGACACCTGCGAAATGAATACCGAGCGCACGCCTTCGAGTCCGTACAGCAGCGACATGGTCAGCGCCACGCCGCCCATGCAATGCCCGAGCGCCTGAATCTCCGGCACGCCGGTCAATTCGCGGATCTTGGCGACCGCGGACGGAATGTCCTCGCGCGCCACCTTGTCGACGTTGGTCGGCACGAACACGCTCGGCATTTCGATGCTGACGCGCAGATCCACGAGCCACACGTCGTAGCCGGCGGCGAACAGGTACTCGACCATATTGGTCGCAATCAGGTCGGTGGAATAGATGCGGCTCGATACGCCCGAGCCGTGAATCAGCAGCACCGGACGCGCCGCTTTGCGCGCGGGGTCGTGATAGCGGGTGAGCCTGAGCTTCGTGCCGTCGGGCGTATCGAAGAAAACGATTTGCGGCGCCGGCGCGCGTAATGCGCGCTTCAGACGCGGCTCCGCTTTCGGGTCGAAATACTGCAAGGGTGCCGCTACGCCGCCGTATTCGGTGAACAGCACGCCCGCGAAAAACTTGCCGAACTTCAGGGTCCATTCGAGACGCGTCTTCAGATCGGGTGCGTGGGTGACTTCGAGCGTGCGCTGCTGCTTGAGGAAATTTTCCGGCGTGATGATCAACGTCGCCTTGCCGAGCAGCGGCGCATCGGCTTGCGCCGACTCGCGGACCTCCGCATAGAGGGTGTTGGTCTGCTCCCACAGATTGATCGGCGAAGTGCGCGTGATGATCTTCTTGCCGCTCAGGAAGTACGTCTTGCCTTCGGTGGCGTTGAGCGTCATGCGGTAATTCATGTTGCGCTCATCCACATCCGACTCGTTGACCACGAACAGATTGAAGGTGCCGTTGGAGATCGTCATTGGCTGCGCGGAGAGCGCGGGGCAGGTCAGCGTGCCGGCCGTTTGCGCCAGATGCTGCGGATTGCTGATCATATCGGCGAGGTCTTCCGATTCGACGGTCAGCGTGAACTCCATCGGGCTCGTGGCCGCTTCGCCCGCCACGACCGGCGTATAGGTGCCGACCATCGTCTCGGTGAAGTGCAGGCCGATCTTCTGCGGCGAGGAGGGCGTCAATGACGAGGACGCGGCCTCGGGCGTCGGCGGAGGCGGCAAGGTCGGCGTAGCGGCCGCGCCTTCTGCCGGCGCGGCGTTCAGCGGATGCGTGGCGAGCAGCAACTCGCAATTGCGTTCGGCCAGCGCGGAAATCGTCAGAAGCGGATTGACGCCGAGCGACATCGGCATGACGGCGCCGTCCATCACGTACAGGCCGTCGTGCACCGCGTTGCCCGTGGCGCCGCTGAACACGCGGCCCATGTGATCGACCACGCCGTGCTCCGCATCTTCGCCCATGCCGCAGCCGCCGAGGGGGTGCACGGTGACGGTGCGGTTGCCGAGAATATCGGTGGAAATCGGATTGCGCATGTATTTGCCGCCAAGCGGCACCGTCGCCTGCTTGAGCACCTCTTCGACCGCCTGGAAGATCGGCTGCTTGCCCGCGTTCTCCCACACGATGCGCGGCTGGCCTTTGTCGTCCACATCGATCTCGCCGTTTTCGTCGTCGTGCGCCATGACGAGATAGCTTTGCGTGTGATGCAGCGCGCCGTGATACGGGCCGCGCAGAAAGCTGGTGGCCACGCGGGCGTCGTAGGCAAGTTGTTCCTCGAAAGAGCGCGGCGCGACATCCACGCCTTCTATCGGCGCGGCGGCGCCGAGCAGGCCGACCAGCGCCGCGCCCACCGGACCGGCGAGCGAGCCTTCTTCGATCACGTAGCCGTCTCTGACGTTGGGCGTGCCGCGATGATCGATGAGGCCGGTGATCGTCGGCCCGACCGGAGGAATCTCGCCCTTTTCATGCGCACCCCAGCCGACGCCGTTGATTACCGGCTCGGTGTTGTAGGCGAAGGCGAGCACGTCGCCATTGCCGGTAAAGTGTTTGCCGAGCATGTTGGAGACGCTCAAGCCCTGCTTGCGCGAGCGCAGCAGCAAGGCGGTCGAGCCGATCGTGCCGGCCGACACGATGACGATATCGGCGCTCACGAACAGATCGGGCGCGCTAAAGCTTTCGCGGCCGAGGCTCACCAGCTGATAACCCACGATCCATTTCCCCGTGGCCGCGTCGCGCAGCACCGAATGGACGGCGGTGCCCGTGAAAATCTGCGCGCCGTGCGCGACGGCGTCGGGCAGATAGTTCATGTGCGTCGAATTCTTCGCGTGGTAATTGCAGCCGGAATTGCAGTCGCCGCAGCCGACGCAAGCCTTCTGCTCGACGCCCGCGGCATTCGTGCGGTCCTCGAAGGTGACGGTGATCTCCGGACGCGAGAACTGGTCTTCCATGCCGAGCGCCTGCGCCGACTTTTCGAGAGCCTGCAGTTTCGGCAAGGCCGGATAGCTCAGCGGCACCGGCGACGGTTGCAGCATCGCTCGCGCGTCCGCATACCCTTTGTCGCGTCCAGCCTTGTCGGCGCGCAACGCGGCCGGCCAGCGCGGGTCGTCCCACAGGCGCGGGTCGGCTTCGAGCGCGACGTTCGCGTTGATCAGCGAGGTGCCGCCGAGACCGCAGCCCACTACCGCGTTCACATCGTCGTTCACATGCACTTCGAGCAGCGCCAGCGGTGAGCCGATATGCGCCAGCGCCGTGTTGTATTGCACTTCTTCGGTGCCCTGAAACGGCGTGCGGGGAAATTCGCCGGCCATGAATTCGCGTCCGCGTTCGAGCACGCACACGCGGCGCCCGGCACGCGCCATACGGCTTGCGGCGATCCCGCCGCCATAGCCGGAACCCACCACAACCACGTCGTAATGCGATTGGATTGCAGTCACGACGCTCGATAAGCGGTTCATCACGACCACCTCGTCTGGAATGGAATGCGGGGAAAGACAACCAGGACTTCGGAAGCAAGACGGCGTGCGGCGACAGCTTTTTTATCCTAGGCGGTGCGCGCTCACAAAAAAAGGCGCATCGTAGGTGGCGCGCGGGTCGGCTGTGCCGCGTCCGGGACGTCGTGAGAGGGTGCCGAGGCCCAGCGGGCGCATGGCCGCGTGCTATTACGCGGCCGCTTCATTCATTTCGCTGTCGCTCGATTCGGCGGCGAGCAGGTTCAGCGCGAGCAGGATCGCCGGGCGATTGTCGACGTCGATCTCGATGCCGAGCGCGTCCGTGAGCCAGCGGCCGATCTTCGTGTTCGAAAAATCCTCCGCGCCAGCCGTCTTCTTCATGGTGACGCCGAGCTTGACGGCGCGATAGTGATACGAGGGCACACGATGCTGCGCTGCGACTGCCGACAAACCGCCTTTGCCTTCCGAGCACCAGCCGAGGCTGCCGGCCAGCACGATCCGCTCCGGTTCGTCGAGGCTTTCGATAAAGGCGCGCGCCGAGAACCGCACGCGCTGTTCGTCGAGGCCGTATTGCAGCAGCACGCTTTCCACCGGATCTTCCAGCGCCTGCGCGTGCAGATCGATTTCCTGCGCCATGCCGTCGTTTTCCATCGATACGTTGCGCTGATGGCCGGCGCTGCGCAGGCAGTCGATCAGATAGCGGCGGAAATACGCGCACAATGCGTAGCCGTTGGACGGCGCGCTGTCGGCGCAGGCGTGGGTTTCGGTGTGGCCGGGCGCGAGACGCAGCACCTTCGCGTAGATGAACTGGGCGACCAGTTCTTCCTTGTCCTCGCCGAGCGCCTGCAGTTCGAGCGGGTGATAGGTCCGCAAAGCCCGCTTGACCAGTTCGACCATCGACACCATTTCGTCGCCGGACAACCGGGTGCGCCGGCGCCACAAATCCGGCAGGATTGCATCGTCGAGATTGCGGACGAACTCGTGGCTCGGAACTGCGCCCATGAAAACCTCCATAAGGGGAAAGGCAAGGAGCGCGGTGAGCCTGAACTGCAGGCGGGGTGTGGATGTTGAAGCTTTGAGGCCGCGCTGGAATGTGAAGCCAGTATGGTTTCCAGCGGCGGCTTCGCCTATATGGATTAAGTGGTAGCTGATGGGTAAACTGCCGGGTAAACCATCCGGCAAAGCGCATCTTATTCGTCTGAAGTAAAACGGGCTTGCACCGGAAAATTGCATCGCACTGCGGCTACGCAGTTGCATCGCAGACGTAGAGCCACGCCGTATCCGAAGAGTCCGATGCGGTTTGCGCCGCTTGCGTCGCCGCGCTTCGATCCACATAACCGAATTTGCCGAGTCCGAGGAGACCGCGTGATGCGGGCCGACCCGATCCAGCGTGCCATCGACGAAGACCTGGTGCGTGTGCTGTACGCGCAAGATCCGATTGCTTTCTTTTCGCACTGGTTTTCGATCGCGGTGCTGGTGTCGATTTACTGGCCGAACATACCGTCGCCGCCGCTCTTTATCGCGTGCTTCGGTTTCTATGCCGCGGCCAATTGCGCGAGCCTCGCGCTGTGGCTCGTCAACCGCCGTTACCCGCAGCTCGTCTCGCCGCGCGGCTGGATCGTGCTTCACGCGGTGCGCGGCATGCTGCTCTACAGCGGGCCGGGCATCGCGGTGTGGTTCGCGTTCCAGAGCCCGCAGTCCGACCTGCCGCTGCTGCACACGGTCATGCTCGTCACGCTGGCCGCCGGCGTGTTCATGTCGAACGGCTTCGACCTGCTGAATTTCTCGACCTCGATTCCGTTTCTGCTGTTTCCATCGATCGTCATGCATTTCGGCACGCATACGTTCGACCGCACGCTGCTCGCCATTGTCCTCGCGTTTTTCTTCTGCGCGATCAACGTCTATGCGCTGAGTTATCGCAAGCTGTTCCAGCAGGTCGTGCAGGCGCGTGTCGATCAGCAGTATCTGGCGGAATCGCTGGCCGCGCAAAAACGGGTCGCCGAAGAAGCGAGTCTCGCCAAGACGCGCTTTTTTGCGGCCGCCAGCCACGACTTGCGCCAGCCGCTGCATGCGATCGGCCTGCTCGCGGCCTCGCTGAACGACGCGGCGGCGACGCCCGTGCAGCACGCGAAAACCGCCGAACACATCGTCTATAACGTCGAGGCATTGAACCAGTTGTTCAACCAGGTGCTCGATCTGGCGCGGCTCGAAAGCGGTGTGACCCAGGTGATCCGGCTGCATTTCCGGCTGTCCGAACTGTTCGAGCGGGTCGGCAGCCAGTACCGTCCGCAGGCGGCCGCGAAAGGGCTGGCGTTGCGCATCGCGCCGACCGCGATGGTGGTGCACGACGACCCGGTGCTGCTCGAACGCGTGCTGAGCAATCTGCTGTCGAACGCGGTGCGCTACACCGAAGACGGCGCGATCTGGCTGGGCTTGCGCCGCGCCGGGCGGCAGACGGGCGGCTTTATCGAAGTGCGCGACTCGGGCATCGGCATTCCCGCGGAGGAGCACGCGCGCATCTTCGAGGAGTTCTATCAGGTCGCCAATCCGCAACGCGACGCGCGCCAGGGGCACGGCCTCGGCTTGCCGACGGTGAAGCGGCTGGTCGAGATGCTCGGCGGCGAGTTGCAACTGCGCTCGGCGCCGGGCCGCGGGTCGGTGTTCCGCTTTCCGGTGCAGGCGGGCGACCCCGGCGGCATCGTGGCGAGCCTGAACGAAGCCGTAGCCGGCGGTCCGTCGGCCCAAGGGCGGCACGTGCTGTGCATCGACGACGATCCGTCGATACTCGAAGGCCTTGTCAGTCTGCTGGGCCGCTGGGGTTGCAGCGTGCTCGGCGCGCGCGACGAAGCCAATGCGCTCGCGGCGCTCGAAGGCGGCTTCGTGCCGGATGCCGTGCTGTGCGACTACCAGTTGGCGAATCACCGGACCGGTGCGCAGGCGCTCACGGCCGTGCGCAACGTGCTCGCGCGCGCGGGGCACGACAATGTGGTGACGCTGCTGATCACGGGCGACATGGCGTCGGCCGAACTGGCGGCGCTCGCCTTGCAGGGGATTCCGGTACTTCATAAACCGGTCACGCCGGCGCGCTTGCGGCGCACGCTGGAGATGCTGTGGCAGCAGGCAGAACTGGACAAGGGGCGGGCAGCCGCCGCGCTGGCATTACGCGTGGGTCAAACGGTAGATGAAACGGGACATGAAGCGGGAAATGAAGCGAGCGGCCAGGTGATGCATGGCGCGATGGCGGCTGCTGGGAGCGCGGCGCAAGGGGACGCGAGACTGGGATCGAAGAGCGAGCCGCAAAGCACTCTAACCCAAAGCATCCAGTCGCAAAGCGAACCGCAGAAGTAGAGGCGAATCGGGAAGGAGAGGCCGGGGCAAAAGGACGGGCGAACCGCAAAAGTAAAGGCGCGCCTGCTGCACAGGGCGGCGCGCACGCCTTCCGCCGCCGATCTCGTGCTACAGGGTTTTCCCGGCTTCCAGCCAGCCGTTGATGACGGCGATCGCCGTCGACCGGTTATGCACGCCGAGCGCCCGGAAGATCACCGACAGATGCACTTTCACCGTGCCTTCCGCGACGCCCAGGTCGCGCGCGATCATCTTGTTGGTCCAGCCACGATGCACGAGCCGCATGATGTCCTGCTGACGCGGCGACAGATTCTCCAGCAAATGCTGCTGGTGCGGCTGCAACGCCTGGATCTGCGTAAGGGGTTCGGTAAGCGTGGCGCCGCCCTGGCTGGGCGAGTGCGCGCCGACCGGAGCCACATGCTGCGGCGCCGGTTCGGCGAGCGCTTCGGCACGCGCGGGCGCGGCCTGCGCGTCGCGCGAGCCCAGCAGGCTGAGCGCTTCCATCGGCACATAGGCGCCGCCTGAGAGCACCAGCTCGATCGCCTTGAGCATGACGCTGGCGGGCTGGCGCTTCGGCACGAAACCGAGCGCGCCGGCGGCCAGCACGGCGCGCATTTCGTCGGGCGATTCTTCGGCGGAGAGAACGACGAGCGGCAACGCGGGATTCGCCTTCAACAGCACTTCGAGCGATGAAGCGCCGCTCATGCCCGGCATATGCAGATCGACAATGGCGAGATCGTGATCGGCGTCGGGACGCGCGAGCAGGGCAAGCGTCTCCCAGTTATCGGCTTCGTCGAACTGGGCGTCGGGATCGAGGCCGCGCAGCATGCCTTTGACACCTTGCCGGATCAGTTCATGGTCGTCGGCTACAAGAAACTTCATGATGTCTCCGCGAGTCGGGCCTGCCCGATGTGGGCTACCGCCGTTATAGGGTCTCGTTTTACTTCTAGCCTCGTGAATCGCATCATTGCCGCCCACCCCGCGATCATATGCCTGATCGGTGGCGCGGCGCACCTTCCGGCGGCCGCTTATATAACCGTGTATTCGTTAAATCGCCGATTGGTCCGATGCGCCGCATGATCTGTAAGGCAGGTCTCCCGCGCATAGGTTCCGGCTTGCATGGTAGACGAGCGGAACGGCCCTTTTTTGAAGGCATCCATCAAGGATTCCGAAGGTTATGCGCGCCGGATCGAAGCGTGCGGAAGCAGTCTCTATTTGACTGCAAATAACGTCGCATTCATCAGAATCTTGAATGCGAATCCGAGCGACATCGCCGAGCCCACACCGAAGCACCACAGCGCGATAAACCAGAGCCAGCCCGGCAGTTTGCGCGCCGTTGCCGCGGCTGCTGTCGATGCGCCGTGAGTCGCGCCGGAGTCCGCCTGCTTAGTGATAGTGATGTTGGTCGCCATGACGCACCTTGCCGCGAAATACCCAATAACCCATCGTCGTGTAGGCAATGATGATCGGCAGAATCACCGCCGCGCCGGCCAGCGTGAACATCTGGCTCGAGCGCGGTGCGGCCGCTTCCCAGAGCGTCATGCTCGACGGAATCGCATACGGCCACAAGCTCACCAGCAGCCCCGCGTAGCCGAGCAGCACCAGCAGCAGCGCGAGCGCGAACGGCGTGTTGTGATGCCGCTCGCGTACCGCGCGATGCATGAGGAATGCCGCGACCGCCACGAGGAACGGCACCGGCAGCAGACGGTAGAACAGGCCGTCGTGGAACCAGCGTTGCGCGATATTCGGATCCTGCAGCGGCGTCCACAGGCTGACCATCGCGACGAAGCCGAGCAGCACGACGGTCAGCGGCCAGACCACGCGATGCAGCCGGCGTTGCAGATCGCCTTCGGTCTTCGCCACCAGCCAGCAGCAGCCGAGCAGCGCATACGTGACCACGAGTCCGAGGCCCGTGAGCAGGCTGAACGGCGTGAGCCAGCCGAAGGCGTCGCCGGCATATGCGCCATCGACTACGGGAATGCCTTGCAGAAACGCGCCCAGCGCAATGCCCTGAAAGAACGTCGCGCCCGCCGAGCCGCCGATGAACGCCAGATCCCACAAATGCTTCGTACGATTCGCCTTGGCGCGAATCTCGAACGACACGCCACGAAAGATCAGACACACGAGCATGAAGATCAGCGGCAGATACAGCGCGGACAGCACGGTCGAATAGACCGCGGGAAACACGGCGAACAGACCCGCGCCGCCGAGCACCAGCCAGGTTTCGTTGCCGTCCCACACCGGCGCGACGGTGTTCATCATCAGGTCGCGTTCCTTCTCATCGGGGAAGAACGGGAAGACGATGCCGATGCCCAGATCGAAGCCGTCCAGCACCACATACATGAAAAGGCCCAGCGCGATGATCGCGGCCCACACTACGGTTACGTCCATGTTTTTCTCTATCGCAAGTTGCTGCTGCAGCAGGGTGGTTCAGGCGGCGTCGATCATGCGATCGGCGGCGGAGAGCGGGCGGCGCGCGGTCTCGTTTGGCGAGCGCTCCGGCGCGTCGTGCGGCGTGTGTCCGGGCAGAGCCGGACCCGCGCGCATCAGCTTGAGCATGTAGTAGACCCCGGTGCCGAACACGAGGAAATACACGACCACGAACGTCATCAGCGAAATGCCGACCTGCTGCGTGGTGAGCGGCGACACGGCCTGCGAGGTGCGCATTACGCCGTACACCACCCACGGCTGGCGGCCCGCTTCGGTGGTGACCCAGCCGGCCAGCAGCGTGATGAAACCCGTCGGCCCCATTGCCACGGCAACGCGCTGGAACCACTTCGATTCGAACAGGCGTCCACGGCGGCGCAGCACCCAAGCGGCGACCGACATCACGATCATCAGCACGCCGAGGCCGGCCATGATGCGAAAGCTCCAGAACACCACCGTCGAGTTGGGCCGGTCCTGAGGCGGGAATTCTTTAAGGCCGCGAATTTCGCCGTCCCAGCTATGCGTGAGGATCAGGCTGCCGAGATGCGGAATCGACACGGCGTAGCGCGTGGTTTCCGCCTGCATGTCGGGAATGCCGAACAGGTTCAGCGCGGTGCCGCCTTTTTCGGTATCCCACAGGCCTTCGATCGCCGCGATCTTGGCCGGCTGATATTTGCGCGTGTTCAACCCATGCTGATCGCCGACGAACGCCTGGATCGGAGTGAGAATCAGCAGCAGCCAGAGCGCCATCGAGAACATTTTCTTGACGGCCGGATCGCGCCGTCCGCGCAGCAGATGCCACGCGCCGACCGCCGACACCACCAGCGCCGCGACGATGAACGCCGCGAGCGCCATATGCGCGAGCCGGTACGGGAACGACGGATTGAACACGATCTTGAACCAGTCGAGCGGCACGACGCGGCCGTTCACGACTTCGAAGCCTTGCGGCGTTTGCATCCAGCTATTGGAGGCGAGAATCCAGAAGGTCGAGATCAGCGTGCCGACCGCCACCATCAGCGTGGCGCCGAAGTGCGCGCGCGGACTCACGCGCTGCCAGCCGAACAGCATGATGCCGAGGAAGCCCGCTTCGAGGAAGAACGCGGTCATCACTTCGTACATCAACAGCGGGCCGGTGACGGGGCCGGCGAAACTGGAGAAGCCCGACCAGTTGGTGCCGAACTGATAGCTCATTACGACGCCGGAAACCACGCCCATGCCGAAGGCCACCGCGAAGATCTTCGACCAGAACAGGCAAAGGTCTTTGTAGTACGCCTTGCGGGTTTTCAGCCAGCGCCATTCGAGGACGGCGATGAAGCTGGCGAGGCCGATGCTGAGCGCCGGAAAAACGATGTGGAAAGAGACGGTGAACGCAAACTGGATGCGGGCAAGATCGAATGCCGATAGAGCGGAGTTCATGAGCGTGACGTACTTGAAGTGCGTGGGGTCCGTGAGGGCGGACTACGCGCGTCGACTGTTGTCGGTGCGCACTGCGCTGGGCAGATGGCGCAAGAGTAGGGGATGGTCGAGTTTCGTGCTGCGACGCGACGTGCGTCAAAAAACCGCCTTGTTTTATGGTGATTTTCTTTTTTGGGACGGCAAACCGTTGATGAATATCAAGTTTTTGTGATCGCATCGCTGAGCACGATGCGGGCGGTTGCTCACTTTGGCTGCGCAACTGCGGCAATCGACCGCGCTGCAGCATTGTCGCGCGGCGCGTTCTACGCTTCTGACGCGGCTGCGTGTTTCCCGCGGCAGCCACGACTTTGCTCGGCGATTCGATCGGCAAGGCGATATTCGGCAATTGGGATTCGCTCGTCATCAACCGACAATCGCTCCGTCCGAACCGACTTTCCATGCGCGCGGCGGCTAGCCATCAAGCCCGATTGCCCATACCATGAAGGCAGCCAGACGGCAGTTTTTTTCAAAACAGCGCATGCTAGTTGCGCGTGCACACCGTATAGCCAGTCCAATGTTTTTTCCCGTTATCCGCTTCGAATAGTCATAGCCGACGTACCGACCAGCCGAACGGCCCGGCGCGTCGCGAATCCGTCATCCAGATGTGGTGCAGGGCATGTCGTGCCTGAATGGGCGTCGTGTCGCGCGCCGCGAGAATGCTTCGAGAAGCCACGCATCATCCACCTGCCGGCAACGGCAGACTTCAACTACAAGGAGTCAGCAGATGAGCACGATCAAGACGAAAGACGGTACGAGCATTTTCTACAAGGACTGGGGCAAGGGCCGCCCGGTCGTCTTTTCGCACGGCTGGCCGTTGAGCGCGGACGCCTGGGACGCGCAGATGCTGTTTCTCGGCAGCAAGGGCTTTCGCGTGATCGCGCATGACCGGCGCGGGCATGGCCGCTCGGAGCAGACGTGGGACGGCAACGACATGGACACCTACGCCGACGATCTCGCGGCGCTGATCGAACATCTCGATCTGCGGGACGCCACGCTCGTCGGCCATTCGACAGGCGGCGGCGAAGTCGCGCATTACATCGGCCGGCATGGCACCCAACGCGTCGCGAAGGCCGTGCTGATCGGCGCGGTGCCGCCGTTGATGCTGAAGACAGGGAACAATCCGAACGGCACGCCGATCGACGTGTTCGACGGCATCCGCAAAGGTGTCGAAGACGACCGCTCGCAGTTCTTCAAGGATCTCGCGCTGCCGTTCTACGGCTACAACCGTCCGGGCGCGAAGGTGTCGCAAGGCGTGATCGATTCGTTCTGGGTCCAGGGCATGGCCGGCTCGATCAAGGGACTGTACGACTGCATCAAGCAGTTCTCCGAAGTCGATTACACCGAAGACCTGAAGAAGATCGACGTGCCGACCCTGGTGCTGCACGGCGATGACGACCAGATCGTGCCGATCGATGCGGCCGGCCGTCTGACCGCGAAGATCGTGAAGAACGCCACGCTGAAGGTCTATCCGGGTGGCCAGCACGGCATGTGCACCGTCGAGGCCGCCAAGGTGAACGGCGACCTGCTGGAGTTTATCGGGTCGTGATGCGGCGCTGCGGTGATTAGTATTGATGCCCCGGGTGCGGCGGGTCGCGTGCAGGCACGCGCGCCCGGTCGCACTCGAACCTGAACCGCGGGCCTTCGCGCCCGCGGTTCGAGCCTCTTCAGGCTGTCGGCCAGCCGATCCGCGCGGCTCGTCGCAACGACGAGCGCACCACCAGCCGGTGGAACGGCGCGATCGCGAGAATATAGAAACGGCCGAGTCGATTGTGGCAATGCACGACGGTCGACAGGATCAGATAGCGCGAACTGCCTTCGCGCGTGCTGCGGGTCTGCTGCAGCACTGAAACCCGGAAGTCGAGATGACGGTCGTTTTCGCCGAGAATGATCTCGTGCGCGCTACGCGTGTAGACCCTGAAGATGTCGAGGCGCTCCCTTGCGGCAGCCGGATCCTTGATGCTGCGTAACTGCCTCGCAGTCTTCAAGCCGGCACGCGCGACGATCGCATCGCGCACGCTCATCAGTTTCGCGACCCATCCCGCCTGATGCGTGAACACGAAGCGCGCGAGCAATTCAGGATCGCCGATGGCGTTCTCGGGCAAGCGGACGGCGTATGCGTCGGCCAGGTCCGGCGCGTCGTAGAAACGCGCGACGCCTGATTCAGCCGGCACGGCAACGGGTTGCACTGGACAGTGGGCAGTGAGCATGGTGACGTGCGGCGCTAAATGATGAATCGAAGAAGGGCGCTGCGCCGGGTCATGGCGGCAGATCGGCTTAAACGGGAGCGCATTAAGTCTACGCGATTGTGGGCGTCCGCGCGGAGCGGCCGGCGCGGTTGTTCACGCCGTGCATCTGCGTAAGAACTCATTTTTAGTTATACGATGTCACATAAATAGTCGGAGGGTATTTGTTTGTTTGATAAGGGGAAACTGGATTGTAGCGAGTACGAATAAGGGTAAGTGCCTAATTGAAATCCGGTCTGGCATCGCTGATAGTACGTTATCGTACAACTAACGCTGAGCCGGCAAACACTGCCGTGATGACAGAAGCGAGTGCTGTACCCAAGTTCGATCGCGCGCGGCGCAGGAAAGGAAGCTTATGAAGAAGATTGCTCTCAGTGGAGCCGGCGGCCAGCTAGGCTCGGTGGTACGCGCCGCGTTGGTCGCGCGCGGCACGCCGTTGCGTTCGGCGGCGGGCTCGAAGGCCCTTGTGCCGCTCGTGGATGGCGAGGACGTGATGCACGGCGACCTGCGCGATCCGGCTGTCGTGGATCGTCTGCTGGAAGGCGTCGACGTCCTGATCCATTTCGCGGGGACGAGCGTGGAGCGTCCGCTGCCCGAGATCATCGAAAACAATCTGCGCGGACTCGTCGAAGTGTACGAAGGCGCACGCCGGCAAGGTGTGAAGCGCATCGTGTTCGCGAGCTCCAATCACGCGATCGGCATGTACCCGGTCACCGAGCATCTGAGCCTCGACTGCGAACTGCGCCCGGACGGTTTCTACGGACTGAGCAAAGTGTGGGGCGAAGCGCTCGCCAGAATGTATTGGGACAAGCACGGCATCGAGAGTGTTTGCGTGCGCATCGGCAGTTGTCTCGAACGCCCGACCGAGCCTCGGCACCTGAGCACCTGGTTCGGCCATCGCGATCTGCTGCATTTCCTCGATCGCTGTGTCGAAGCGGAGAACGTCGGCTTCCTGACCATCTGGGGCGTGTCGGCCAACGCACGCAGCTGGTGGGACAACAGCGGCGCTGAACGTCTGGGCTATCAGCCGACGCAGGATGCCGAGGTCTACGCCGAAGAAATTCTTGCGCGTCCGAATCCGCTCGACGCGCTGGGCCAGCGCTTCCAGGGCGGCAGCTTCGTGGGTATCGATTATTCGCGCGATGACACCGCACCGGACGGCTCGGCCGCTTCCGCCACGCGGCCTGTTTAAGCCGTTCAGGATTACGAGGAGACGCAGCAATGAAAATCAAGGGCATCCGCTGGTGGATGGTCAGTCTGGTCGCGGCCGGACTCATTATCAATTACCTCGCGCGCAATACGCTGTCAGTCGCGGCGCCGACGTTGATGAAAGACCTCCACATCACTACCGAGCAGTATGCGCACGTGGTCGTGGCGTGGCAGCTTTGCTATGCATTCATGCAGCCGGTCGCGGGCTTCCTGCTCGACACGGTCGGCACCAAGATCGGCTTCGCGGCGTTCGCGCTCGCCTGGTCGCTGGCATGCGCCGCGGCGGCGTGGTCGACGGGCTGGCGCAGCCTTGCGTTCTTCCGCGGGCTGCTCGGCATTGCCGAGGCGGCCGGCATTCCGGCCGGCGTCAAGGCGACGAGCGAGTGGTTCCCGGCCAAGGAGCGCTCGGTCGCGATCGGCTGGTTCAACATCGGCTCGTCGATCGGCGCGTTGCTGGCGCCGCCGCTGGTGGTGTGGGCGTTGCTGCACGGCGAATGGCAGTTGGCTTTCGTGATAGTCGGCGTGGCCGGGATCGTGTGGAGCTTGCTGTGGATGGTGCTCTACAAACATCCGCGCAATCAGAAGCTGCTGGGCGATGCTGAACGTGACTACATTCTGAGCGGTCAGGAAGCGAAGCACAGCGACGCCGGCGCCGCCAAGCGCAGCTGGCTTGCCATGCTCGGCAGCCGTGACTTCTGGGCGATCGGCATTCCGCGCATTCTGTCCGAGCCGGCTTGGCAGACCTTCAACGCGTGGATTCCGCTGTACATGATGACCGAGCGTCACATGAATCTGAAGGAAGTCGCGCTATATGCATGGATGCCTTTTCTCGCAGCCGACATTGGCTGCGTGCTGGGCGGCTACCTCAGCCCGCTGTTTCATAAGTACGCGAAGGTGTCGTTGTTCACGTCGCGGAAAATGGTGTTCGTGGTCGGCGCGCTGTTCATGATCGGACCGGCCTGTGTCGGCCTCGTGGCCAGTCCTTATGTGGCGGTGGCGCTGCTGTGCGTCGGCGGGTTCGCGCATCAGACCTTGTCGGGTGCGTTGTACGCGATCACGTCGGATATGTTCGGCAAGAACGAAGTCGCGACCGCGACCGGCATGGGCGGCATGGCGGGCTACCTGGGCGCGGCTGCGTTCACGGCGCTGTTCGGCGTGCTGGTTACGCAGGTCGGCTACAGCCCGCTGTTCGTGGTGCTGGCGGTGTTCGACATCATCGCGGCTGCGGTTGTGTGTCTGCTGGCGAAGAGCGCCGACAAGACGCCCGAGCCGCGCTGGACGCCGGTGAGTGCGGTGGCCAAGTGAGGCGCGTTAAGTGACGATGAGTTCCGGACGCTGATTGAGCGAATCGGGAAATGAAAATGGCGGCGCTTTCGGGCGTCGCCATTTTTTTTGCTCTTGTTCACTGCGTTGTTTCAGTCCTCACGGCTGGACGAAGCTCGCGCTTCGCCCAGCCGTTCAATCGCTTACCGCTTACCGCTTATCAACCACCGTCGTGTTATAGGTCGTCGCGCCGATCACCACATTGTTCAACGTAATACCGTTCACGTTGTACGCGTAGATCGGTCCGGGCGTGGTCGCGCTCGCGGGTCCGGCCGACACCGCCGTGCCCAGATTGCAGTTCGAGATCGTCACGCCGGTAATCGGCGGGATAGTCGGCGTCGGGGCCGCGCCGTTGTAGTCGAACGCGACGGGTCCTTGCGCGACGATCGCCTGGAAGCACGAGCCGGTCACGCCGTTAAGCGTCACGTTGCTCGCCTTCACGTTCGAAATGTTCACGTTCTGCACGACCGCCGGCCGGATGCGAATGGCGTCGTTGGCCGGCTGATAGTCGCAGTCGAACGTGATCAGGCCGCCCTGTGCCGCCGACGGATTGGCCGCGCTCGCCGTCACGACGCCAAGCGGCACCGTGGCGTTGATCGGGCTCCCGCTCAGCAATGCGCTGCCGTAACCCGCGCCTTTCAGGCTGACGCCGTTCGGCAGCGTGACGGTATCGACATAGAAGTTCTTCACGAAGCCGCCGCGATTCATATTCGTCTTGATGCGAATCGCGATGTTCAGCGGATTGGTCGCCCAATTCTGATTGAGCATCTGCAGATTGCGGGCGTAGATGTTCTGCACGCCGCCGCCCATTTCGCTGCCGAGCGTGATGCCGCCGTGGCCGCTGTTCATGATGCAGTTCTGGATCACGTGATTCTGCGCGGGGCCGTATTGCGTATCCAGATCCTTGCCCGACTTGATTGCGATGCAGTCGTCGCCGGTGTTGAACGTGACGCTGTCGCACAGCACGTTGTCGCACGCGTCCGGATCGAAGCCGTCGTTGTTCGGGCCGATGCTGTTGGTCGTCACGCCGCGAATCACTACGTTCTTGCAATCGGTCGGATGATGCTGCCAGAACGGCGTATTGTTGGTGCAGTAGTTCTCCATCAACACATTCATGCAGCCGATGAACTCGACCATGCACGGACGCAGATAGTGGCCGACGCCGAAGATTCGCTGCGCGATAGGCACGCCGGCTTCGGAGAGCGCGGGCAGGTAGTTCTGATCCTCCTGCCACGGCGTCGTGGGACTGGTCAGCTGCGCATACAGCGCATCGGAGATGCCCGGCGCGGCGGTTTTCAGGTCGACGTTCTTCGGATTGAGATACACCTGTGACGGCGTCGACGAATTGACGCAACCGTACGCGCCATTCGATCCCTTGAAGGTCCACCAGCACGTGGCGCTATTGCCGCTGCCGGCGAACGGCGTCATGGCTTGTCCGTTGAGCACCGAGGTCGCGTCTTCGCCGGTCAGCGCGATGTTGGTCTGGTTGCGCGCGTACACCGGCGAGCCGTAGTTCAGGCAATCGTTTGCCTGCCAGCGGCTATAGAACAGATTGCCGTTGGCGCCGCACGCGACCGGGCCGTCCTTCGCGTAGTCGGCCGGGTTCGGGCTGAAATAGATCGTGCAATTCGCGCTGAGGTGGAAGTTCACGTTGCTCAGCAGCACGATCGGTCCGGCGCAGTACCAGGTGCCGGCCGGCACGACCACGCGTCCGCCGCCCGCGGCGTTGCAGGCCTGAATTGCAGCGAGAAACGCGGGGCGCGAGTCGAACGAAGCGGCGGCGTTGGTCTGGTTCGAGCCAGGGCTCGCGGCCGACGCCGAGCCTGTGTACGGATTGGTCGCGGCGACGACGGTGCACGGTGCGGCGCCGTACTGCGTGACGAGGAAGTCGCGTGTGGGAAACATCGACTGGTTGATGCCCTGCAGGGACGCGATGATCTGTGTCGCGGCGCCCGAGGTGCCCCAGATCGGATCCTGCACGACCGGCGGCGTGGTTGTCCCGCCGTTGACGGAGCCGCCGCAAGCGGACAGGCCGCCGAGCAGCGTCGCGCCCGCTGATGTACCCGCCAGCACGATAAACGCGCGGCGAGCGGGCGAATTCGGTTCGGCCGGGTCGGGTGTTTTCGATGCTGCCCGCTTGCCGCTGGTTTTATCTATGTTTGCCACGGATGTCTCCTTGCCCTTTGCGGGCGTTATCAGTAATCGTTGCTACTTTTGGGATGCAGAGCAGTTCGTCAAAACCGATTGTTTACGTAAGGCATCCTTAATATTTGTAAAAAAACTCTGCCGATAGAAACGGCGCAACTTTTGTCAACTCACGGCAGAGGGGTGAACGCACGAATGCGCCGCGGCTTGCCTATCTTTCACGGCGAGCGGAGCGGCGCATCAAAAAGCGGCGTGCGGCTTAAGCGGTTTTCTGGCCAATCTCGTGATCGGCGAGGAACTCGAGCGCGCGCACCATTGCCGAGTGGTCCCACGCCTTGCCGCCGTGCGCGACGCAAGCGTTGAAGAGAGCTTGGCAGGTGGCGGTATTCGGCAGAGACACGCCGAGCGATTGCGCGGTCGAGAGCGCGAGGTTCAGATCCTTCTGATGCAGTTCAATGCGGAAGCCCGGATCGAAAGTGCGTTTGGTCATGCGTTCGCCGTGCACTTCGAGAATGCGCGACGACGCGAAGCCGCCCATCAGCGCTTCACGCACGCGCGCCGGATCGACGCCGGCCTTGGAGGCGAGCAGCAGCGCTTCGCCCACAGCCTCGATCGTCGCGGCGACGATCACCTGGTTGGCCACCTTGCACACCTGGCCGGCGCCGACGCCGCCGATCAGCGTGACGTTCTTGCCCATCATGTCGAACAGCGGCTTGACGGCATCGAAGGTCGCGGTTTCGCCGCCCACCATGATGGTCAGCGAGCCGGCCTTGGCGCCGACCTCGCCGCCGGAAACCGGCGCATCCAGATAGTCCGCGCCGCTCTCGCGCACGCGGGCCGCGAACTCGCGCGTGGCCATCGGCGAAATCGAGCTCATGTCCACCACGGTTTGTCCCGCGCGCAACACGCTCGCGAGACCCTGCTCGCCGAACAGCACGCGCTCGACGTCAGGTGTATCCGGCACCATGATGAAAATCACGTCGGCCTGCGCGGCGACCGCCGCGGGGCTATCGCATGCGACGGCGCCCGCCTGGACGAGATCGTCGGGCACGCCGCTGCGCGTGAATGCCGCCAGCGCGACGCCGTTCTTGAGAAGGTTCGCGGCCATGGGCTTGCCCATGATGCCGAGTCCGATAAAGCCTGCTTTTTGCATGGAATGCTCCGAAGATGTCATGGCGGCCGGGTTACTGCTGGCCCGCCTGTTTCTGCATGAAGTGTTTCTGAACCGTCTGCGCGGCGCCTTTCAGCAGCCCCATATCCGCGCACACCGCGACGACGCGGCAGCCCATGGAAATATAGCGCTCGGCGTCGGCCTGCACCGGGGCGAGGATGCCGCTCGGCTTGCCCGCGGCCTGCGCGCGTTCGAACACGTGCGCGATCGCCGCCTGCACGTCCGGGTGATTCGCGTTGCCGAGTTGGCCGTAAGCGGCCGCGAGGTCGGATGGGCCGACGAACACGGCGTCCACGCCGTCCACGGCGAGAATCTCGTCGATCGCATCGACAGCCTTGCGGCTTTCTATCTGCACGATCACGCAGACGTTGTCGTTGGCGACGCTAAAGTAATCGGCCACGGTCGCATAATGGTTGCCGCGATGACTCACCGACACGCCGCGAATGCCCTGCGGCGGATAGCGCGTGGCGGCGACGGCGCGGGCCGCGTCGTCGGCGCTTTCCACGAACGGCACCAGAAAATTCGAGAAGCCGCTGTCGAGGAGTCGCTTGATGAACACGCTGTCGTTGGCGGGCGGCCGCACGACCGGCGCGCTGGCGCTGTCTTTGAGCGCCATCAGTTGAGGAATCAGCGTGAGCACGTCGTTCGGCGCGTGCTCGGCGTCCAGCAGCATCCAGTCGAAACCGACAATGCCGAGCAGCTCGGTGACGATCGGGCTGGCGAGCGACGCCCAGCAGCCGATCAGGGTTTCGCCGCCGCAGACTGCTCGGCGGAAACTATTGGGTAAGGGCTGGTAAGGTGTGACGGCGGGCATGGGCGGGTTTCCTCAAGCGACAATGGATCGGGCAAGCTCCGAAGACGGCTCAACATGAGTTATAGGTCGTCGTATGTCTTGATAGCAGGTTAGCACCGGCCTCGCCGATTGTAACGGTCACGTTAACCCGAATTCCTCGCCAGGCAAGCGTTTCAGGTTGCGCGCACGCCTCACAATGTTGTAGGATGACTTATATCTTAGGCCTTCACTCAAGGAAAGCAAATGACAATTACCGGCGAAATGCTGATCGGCCGCAAAGCGGTGCGCGGCGAGGAAAAACCATTGCATGCGTTCAATCCTGCCACGGGATCCGATATCGCGGAGCCGGTTTTCGGCAGCGGCTCGGCGGCGCTTGTCGGACAGGCGTGTGAGTTGGCGCAGCAAGCGTTCGATCCGTACCGTCAACTTCCGCTCACGGTGCGCGCGGAGTTCTTGGAGCGTATCGCCGACGGCATCACGGCGTTGGGCGATGCGCTGATCGAACGCGCGCACCAGGAATCGGGTCTGCCGAAGGCGCGTCTCGAAGGCGAACGCGGCCGAACCACCGGCCAGCTCAAGCTGTTCGCGCAAGTCGTGCGCGCCGGCCAGTGGCTCGCCGCCACGCTCGATTCGCCGCTGCCGGAACGCAAGCCGTTGCCGCGATCGGACCTGCGCATGCAGAAGATTCCGCTCGGCCCGGTCGCGGTATTCGGCGCCAGCAATTTCCCGCTCGCGTTTTCGGTGGCGGGCGGCGACACGGCGGCCGCGCTCGCGGCCGGCTGTCCGGTGGTGGTGAAGGCGCACCGCGCTCACCTCGGCACCTCGGAGATGGTCGGCCGCGTGATCCAGCGGGTTGCGCAGGAAATGGACTTGCCTGAAGGCGTGTTCTCGATGATCGTCGGCGCGGGCAATTCCGTCGGCGAGGCGCTGGTCGCGCATCCGGCGATCAAGGCGGTCGGCTTCACCGGTTCGCGCGCGGGCGGCACGTCGCTGATGCGCGTGGCGGCGGCGCGTGCCGAGCCGATTCCGGTCTATGCGGAAATGAGCAGCATCAACCCCGTGTTTCTGCTGTCGAATGCGCTGGCGGCGCGCGGCGAGAGCATCGCGCGTGGCTTCGTCGATTCGCTCGTGCTCGGCGCCGGTCAGTTCTGCACCAACCCGGGTCTCGCGATTGCCGTCGACAGCGACGCGCTCAAGACGTTTGTTGCAACGGCGTCCGACGCGCTGAGCGGCAAGCCCGCGCAGACCATGCTGACGTCGGGCATCTGCGCGGCCTATGAGGAAGGCGAGGGCAAGCTGGCCGCGATCAAGGGCGTCGAAGCCGTGGCTCGCGGTGTCGATACGACCGGCCCGACCCAGGCGCGCGCGGCGCTGTTCGTGACCGATGCGCAGACGTTCCTCGCCACGCCGGCGCTGGAAGACGAAGTGTTCGGCCCGGCGTCCACTATCGTGCGCTGCAAGGACGAGCAGGAACTGCTGGCGGTCGCCGAGTACTTCGACGGCCAGTTGACGGCCACGGTGCAGATGGACAGCGCCGATCTGGCGTCGGCGAAAAAGCTGGTGCCGATTCTCGAACGCAAGGCCGGGCGGATTCTGGTGAACGGTTTCCCGACGGGCGTCGAGGTGTCGCACGCGATGGTGCACGGCGGGCCGTTCCCGGCTACGTCCGATAGCCGCGCGACGTCGGTGGGCACGACGTCGATCGAGCGTTTCCTGCGTCCGGTGTGCTACCAGGATTTCCCGGCCGATCTGCTGCCGGAAGCGCTGACCGACAGCAATCCGCTGGATCTGTGGCGCCGTCGTGATGGCGAGATCACGCGCAGCTAATTGGCGGGTGATTAAGTGAAGTAAAAAATATGGCCGGGATATCCCGGCCATATTTTTATTGCGTCCGCTTTGGCGAACCCGATTCAACGGCAAGGTTAATCAGCTATTCGCCTCAGCAGCTTCATTCGCCCGCCGCAAGCGCTCGCGGCTATTGGACAGATGCATGCGCATCGCCGCGCGCGCGCCTTCTGCATCATGTCGCGAGATCGCTTCGAGAATGCTTTCGTGCTCGAGGTTGACGAGCGACAGATACGCATCCGGCTCCGCGCGCGCAATGCCCGCCGAATCGAGCCGGTTGCGCGGAATCAGCGCGCTGCCCATTTGCGTGAGGATGTCGACGAAATAGCGGTTGCCGGTGGCGCGCGCCACCGAGATATGAAACTGCAGATCGGCGTCCACGCTGTCCAGCCCGTTGTGGCGCGTAGCTTCGATCGCGTCGAGCGCGGTGCGCATGCGGGCAAGGTCGTCCGGCTTGGCGCGCTGGGCCGCGAGACCCGCGCACTCCGTTTCCAGACTGATGCGCAGTTCGAGGATGGACAACACGTCGCGCAAGGTGGTGGCGGGGACCATGTCGATGCCGAGCTTTTCGCGCTGCGGCTCCAGCACGAAGCTGCCGATGCCGTGCCGCGTCTCGATGATCTTGCCCGCCTGCAAACGCGAAATCGCCTCGCGAATCACGGTGCGGCTCACGCTCAGCGTGACCATGAGTTGCGATTCGGTCGGCAGTTTGTCGCCGGGCTTCAAGGCGTTGGACGCAATTTGCTCGGTGACGTAGCTGACGACGAACTCGGCAAGATTACGCGCGCGTCGTGGCGGTGCCGCGGATGCCAGTGGTGTAGCCATCGAAAACGCCCCTTGAATCAGATAGTTGCAGACACTTCATGCGTTTCATTATACCGTCGTCTGACGACTGATTATAACCACGCCATGTCATTTTTCGGACCGGCGTCCGATACCGCGCCGGAATCCTTTCCCGTTTGCGTTTCACCCTCCCGCAACGCTCATTTCGCCGTCCGCTGGGAAGTACGATAACCGCTACGCGATCAGCTCGGCCGCAGTTCGACCCGCTTGATGTCTTTCACGATCACGAGATAGCTGAACACCGTGAGCAGGGCGTTGATGCCCACGAACACCAGCGCGCCGTTGAACGAGCCGGTCTTCGCCACGAGATAGCCGATCACGATCGGCGTCACGATACCGGCGACGTTGCCGAACATATTGAAGATCGCGCCCGAGAGACCGAGCGCTTCCCGCGGCGATGTATCGGCGACGACCGCCCAGCCGAGCGCGCCGATGCCTTTGCCGAAGAACGCAAGCGACATGAGCGCGACGACGACCCAGTCGGTCGACACATAATTGCAGCCGATGATGCACACCGACAGCAGCATGCCCCCGACAATCGGCACCTTGCGCGCGACGGTCAGCGAATGGCCGCGGCGGATCAGCCCGTCGGAGAGAATGCCGCCGAGCACACCGCCGGAGAATCCGCAGATCGCCGGCAGCGAGGCGACCAGACCCGCTTGCAGAATCGTCATGCCGCGCGCCTGCACGAGGTAGATCGGAAACCAGGTCAGGAAGAAGTAGGTCAGTACGTTGATGCAGTACTGCGCGAGATAGACGCCCAGCAGCATTCGGTTGCTGAGCAGTTGGCGAACCAGAGACCAGCCGCCGGTGTGCTCGATCCTGCCGGCCGGGCGGGTTGTCTTCTGGCCGTTGACCACGCCGCCGCCTTGCTCGATGTACTCCAGTTCTGAACGCGAAACACGCGGATGATCGGCGGGATTCTTCATCACCTTCAGCCACGTGAGCGCGAGCAGAAGTCCCATCACGCCCATGACGACATAGACCATGTGCCAGCCGAACGCGTGCGTGAGCCACGCCATCAGCGGCGTGAACACCACGGCGGCGAAGTACTGCGCCGAATTGAAAATGGCCGACGCCGTGCCGCGTTCGTTGGTCGGGAACCAGCTCGCCACTACCTTGGCATTGGCGGGAAACGCCGGTGACTCGGCCGCGCCCATCGCGAAGCGCAGCGCGAACAGCGCGGTGACGGCGGCTGCCGCGCTGCCCAGCAGACCGATCGAGCTTTGCAGCAAAGTGAAGAGCGACCAGAAGAAAATACTTGCCGCGTAAACGCGCCGTGCGCCGAAGCGATCCAGCAACCAGCCGGCCGGCAGTTGCGAGAGCACGTAGGCCCAACTGAACGCCGAGAAAATGTAGCCCATGCGGATCGCGTCGAAGCCGAACTCGGCGCGCATGGCCGAGCCGGTCACCGACAGCGTGGCGCGGTCCGCATAGTTGAAGGTTGTGATCAGAAAGATCAGCAACAGGATTGCGTAGCGGACTCGGGTGCGCTTTGCGACGTGGGCGGCACTCGCGGTGCGGCTCATTTCCATGGTCATCTCCTGAATTTCTTATGCACGGGAGCGGACTTCTCCCTGGCAGCGAGACCGCACTATGCAGCCGCGGGCCTGTCGATACGTGCTCATGCGGCGGTACAAAAAGGCCCGGCGACGTTGCCGTCCCGGGCGCTCTTTGCGGTGCCGTTTATGCGGTCATCGTTCGCGCGGCCGCCGGGTGTCGACTGCTGCGGTTACGTCAATCCGATTACGTCAATCCGATTACGTCAATCCGATTACGTCAATCCGATTACTGCGGGCCGAGCGACTTGATGAGCGCGTCCAGCTTGCCCATTTCTTCTTCCGTCAGATCGGTCAGCGGTGCGCGGACCGGGCCGGCGCTGTGGCCGACCAGCTTCGCGCCGGCCTTGACGATGCTGACCGCGTAGCCAGCGCGGCGGTTGCGGATCGCCAGATACGGCAGGAAGAACTCGTCGATCAGCTTGCCCACGGTTGCGTGGTCGTTCGCGGCGATCGCGCGGTAGAAGTCCATCGCGGTCTTCGGAATGAAGTTGAACACCGCCGACGAGTACACCGGCACGCCCAGCGCCTTGTACGCCGCGGCATAGACTTCAGCGGTCGGCAGGCCGCCGAGATACGAGAAGCGCTCGCCGAGACGGCGGCGGATCGTCACCATGTTCTCGATTTCGCCCACGCCGTCCTTGAAGCCGATCAGGTTCGGGCAGCGCTCGGCCAGACCTTCGAGCATATCGGCGTTAAGCTTGGAGTTCGCGCGGTTGTAGATGATCACGCCCATGTTCGGCACGGACCTGCAAACTTCTTCGGCGTGCGCGGCGATGCCTTCCTGGCAGGCTTCCGTCAGGTAATGCGGCATCAACAGAATGCCGTTCGCGCCATGACGCTCGGCTTCCTGTGCGTAGGCGATCGCGACGCGCGTCGGGCCGCCTGCGCCGGCCAGAATCGGCACCTTGCCTTTGCAGACTTCGGTGGCTGTTTTCACGACGTTCGAATAGTCGGTGTGCGTCAGCGAGAAGAACTCACCCGTGCCGCCGGCGACGAACAGCGCCGACGCGCCGTAAGGCGCGAGCCATTCGAGGCGCTCAGCATAGGTATCGGCGCGGAAATCGCCTTGTTCGTCGAAGTCGGTGACCGGGAAAGACAGGAGGCCTTCGGAAACAATCTGCTTCAGTTCCTGCGGTGTCGTCATGATAAGTATCCAGAGCGTCGGAAAGGTTCGTGGAAGCTCAATTAAGTAGGAATTGAGATTTCTTATACGTCATCGTACAACAACAAATCGGCTAACTCAACGATGTTTTCACGGCATAATGCCTGCCCTAGGGTAAATACGGAACGTCCGCGCAATCTTTCATGTTGTAGGATGACGTATGAATAGTTTGGCGCAGCAGGCGTACGCCGCCATAAGGATCGAGGCAATGGAACAATCTCCGCTCTACATTCGCGTTCACCCCAACGACAACGTCGCGATCGTCGTCAACGACGGCGGTCTGGGTGAGGGCGCCGTCTTCCCCGATGGTCTGGCGCTGCGTGAGCGTGTGCCGCAGGGCCACAAGGTCGCGCTGGCCGACCTGGCCGAGGGCGACGAGGTCATCCGCTATAACGTGGTGATCGGCTATGCGCTGAAGGCGCTGCCGAAAGGCAGCTGGATCAACGAACACGTGATTCGCATGCCGAGCCCGCCGGGACTGGAAGATTTGCCGATAGCCACGATCAAGGCGCCGGAAATGCCGCCGCTCGAGGGCTACACGTTCGAGGGCTATCGCAACGCGGACGGCTCGGTCGGTTCGCGCAACATTCTCGCCATCACGACTACGGTGCAATGCGTGGCCGACGTGGTTCAACACGCGGTGACGCGCATCAAGGCCGAGCTGCTGCCGAACTATCCGAATGTCGACGACGTGGTGAGCCTCGGCCACACCTACGGTTGCGGCGTCGCGATCGACGCGCCCGACGCGATGGTGCCGATCCGCACCGTGCGCAACATCAGCCTGAATCCGAATTTCGGCGGCGAGGTGATGATGGTCAGCCTCGGTTGCGAGAAGCTGCAGCCCGAGCGCCTGATGCCGCCCGGCACGATTCCGATCGCCGCGGCCGCGAACGTGGCCGAGGTCGCGGACATCGGCGATATCGAGGCGGATCTGAATGGCGACGTCGTCGTGCTGCAGGATGAATCGCACATTGGCTTCCAGTCGATGATCGAGTCGATCATGCGAATGGCTGACGGTCATCTGAAGCGTTTGAACAATCGCCGCCGCGAGACGTGTCCGGCGTCTGATCTCGTGATCGGCGTGCAGTGCGGCGGCAGCGATGCGTTCTCCGGTCTCACCGCGAATCCCGCCGTGGGCTACGCGACCGATCTGCTCGTGCGAGCCGGCGCCACGGTTATGTTCTCCGAAGTCACCGAAGTGCGCGACGGCGTCGATCAACTGACGGCGCGCGCGGCCAACCCGGAGGTCGCCGCGGCGATCATCCGCGAAATGCAGTGGTACGACGATTATCTGAAGCGCGGCGGCGCGGACCGCAGCGCCAACACCACGCCGGGCAACAAGAAGGGCGGCTTGTCGAACATCGTCGAAAAGGCGATGGGCTCGATCATCAAGTCGGGTAACTCAGCGATTTCCGGCGTGTTGTCGCCGGGCGAGAAGGTCAAACAGAAAGGCCTGATTTACGCGGCCACGCCGGCTAGCGACTTTATCTGCGGTACGCTGCAGGTCGCGGCGGGTATCAACCTGCACGTGTTCACCACCGGCCGCGGCACGCCGTACAGCCTCGCCGAAGTGCCCGTCATCAAAGTCGCGACGCGCTCGGATCTGGCGCGCCGCTGGCATGACCTGATGGACATCAACGCCGGTACGATCGCGACCGGCGCGGCGACGATCGAAGAGGTGGGCTGGGAACTGTTCCGTCTGATGCTCGACGTCGCCAGCGGCCGCAAGGAGACCTGCGCTGAAAAGCTCAAGCTCCACAATGCGTTGACGCTGTTCAATCCGGCGCCGGTGACCTGATTGATCCGGCCGGCTTGCTCGATCCGATCACACTTACCCCAATAGAAACATGACTGACTCGAACCTTGACCGCGGCGCGGCACAGAAACCCTTCCGCCGTCTGCTGCTCACCGGCGCGGCGGGCAACCTCGGCAAGCAATTGCGCGGCGCGCTCGCCGCGTGGGCCGATATCGTGCGCGTGACGGATATCGCGCCGCTCGGCGACGTGGCGGCCCATGAAGAAGCCTCGATCGTCGATATCGCCGACGAAGCCGCGGTTCACGCGCTGCTCGAAGGCGTGGACGCGGTGGTTCACCTCGGCGGCATTTCCGTCGAAGCACCGTTCGAAGATCTGCTCGAAGCGAATATCCGTGGCCTGTACAACCTCTATTCGGCGGCGCAGAAGCAGGGCGTGAAGCGCATCGTGTATGCAAGCTCGAATCACGCCGTGGGTTTTCATCCGGTGACGGAAGTGGTCGATATCGACGCGCCGCTGCGTCCCGATAGCCTGTACGGCGTGACGAAGTGCTTCGGCGAATCGCTGTCGCGTTACTACTTCGATCGCTTCGGTCTGGAAACGGTGTGTCTGCGGATCGGCTCATCGTTCGAGCAGCCGAAGAATCCGCGCATGCTCGTGACCTATCTGAGCTTTCGCGACCTCATCGAACTGGTGCGCTGCTCGCTGTTCACCAACCGCGTGGGTCACGCGATCGTCTACGGTGTGTCGGATAACCGGACCAAATGGGTGGACAACACCAAGGCCGCGTTTCTCGGTTTTCGTCCGCAGGACAGTTCGGTGGAATTCGAGCATCTGTTTCCGGTCACGGCGCCCACTGCCGATCTCGACGACCCGACCCAGCGTTTCCAGGGCGGCCCGTTCGTGCTCGCCGGCCCGATGGAGCCGAAGCGGTGAGCGCCGCGGCGAACCCGCGCGTGGAGCGGGTCGAGGCGGGGGGCCAAGCGCCGGCTTCGGTCGGCGAGAGTCCGGTGTGGCGTGCTAACGAGCAAGCGCTGTACTGGGTGGATATTCCGGCGCGGAAGATCGCGCGCTCGCGGATCCATTCAGGCGAGCGCTCGGAATGGCTGCTGCCGGAGAAAGTCGCGTGCATCGCGTTCGATCATCGGGGTACGGTGCTGGCCGGCTGCGAGACTGGGCTGTTCGCGGTCTCGCTGACTGAATCTTCGGCCAACGGCGAACCCCTGCAGGTGACAGGGCGCAAGCTCGCCGCGCCGGCCTTCGCTTGCGATGACATGCGTTTCAACGACGGCCGTTGTGACCGGCAAGGACGCTTCTGGGCCGGCACGATGGTGCAGGACATGGCGGCCGCCAAGCCGGCCGGTGCGCTGTATCGATTCGATGAACGTGGCGTGCTGTCCGCGCCGGTCGTCGAAGGGCTCATCACGCAGAACGGCCTCGCGTGGTCGCCGGATGGCACGACAATGTATCTATCGGACTCGCACCCGTTGCGCAGGCAAATCTGGGCATTCGATTACGACATCGAAACTGGCGAGCCGCGCAACCGTCGCGTGTTTGCCGATCTGAATCACCATGCGGGCCGTCCCGATGGCGCCGCGGTGGACGCCGACGGCTGCTACTGGATCTGTGCGAACGACGCGGGCCTGCTGCTGCGCTTCACACCCGAAGGCAAGCTGGACCGGCGGATTGCGGTGCCGGCCATCAAGCCGGCCATGTGCGCATTCGGCGGGCGCGGTCTGGATACGCTGTTCGTCACGTCGATTCGTCCCGCTGCGAACGCGAGCGAGCACGACGGCCATCTGTTCGCCGTGCGTCCTGGCGTAACCGGGCTGCCCGAGTCGGAGTTTGCCGGCGAACTGTAAGCGGAGCGTGCGAGAGAAGGGCGCCGGACATGTCGCGCATGTTCGGCGCCCTTTGCTTATGTGCTCGATATTCATAGGTCGTCGTACAACATTGTGGTGTAAAGGCTACGCTGTTGTCACATTTTTGCGATAAAACAGCGCGTCCAAGGCATCCCGGTTTTACCCCTCCAGCGCCGTGCCCACCGGCGCATGGACTCGCCGCGTGGTCGATCGGTCATGCGTGCCGGACGCCTTCCTGGTGCGGGTAAATACCGTCTGTACAACTCAAACCTCGTTTTATAGACTTCATATGTCGTCGTACAACATATAAGCCCAAACAAATTCCTTTCTTTGAATTTCGAATTTTCGGTGTGAAGGAGGCGGCGTCGACGTGCGCGACTACTCGCACACGAGACGCAAGCCGATGCAGTTGAAGCAAAAGTAAAAGAGTCGAGTTGGCTGACAGGAGTGCTGAGCATCTGCGCCGGGGACGTTGCACAGACCAGCATGGCAACGCGTGAGTGACCGCAAGCGGTGGCGAGCGCCGAGCCGGGAGACGCAGCAAACCATGTCGCATCCGCGGGTAGCACCCGCAAGCGGGCCTTCCGCAATCGATTGGATGGTCAATTTTTCAAGGAATTTCACGATGAACAAGAAGTTTGCCTCTTCCCGTGTTTCGCTGATCGTCGCAGCTTCGGTGCTGGCATTCAGCACCGTGTCGGCACAAGCGCGTGTGTTCCGCGTGTCCGACGTGCACGGCGACACGTACCCGACCAACATGGCCGTGAAATACATGGGGGAACAGATCAATAAGGCAACCGGCGGCAAGGATTCCGTGAAGGTCTTCGGCAATAGCGCGCTGGGCTCCGAAAACGACACGATCGATCAGGTGCGTATCGGCGCGCTGGACATGGCGCGCGCCAACGGTGCCGCGTTCAACGAGATCGTGCCCGAATCGATGATCCCGTCGCTGCCGTTCCTGTTCCGCGATATCGACCATTTCCGCAAAGTGATGTACGGCCCGGAAGGCCAGAAGATTCTCGATGCCTTCAAGGCGAAGGGCATGATCGCGCTGACGTTCTACGAGAGCGGCGCGCGCTCCATCTACACGAAGAAGCCGATTCACACGCCGGCTGACATGAAGGGCCTCAAGGTCCGCGTGCAGCCGTCCGATCTGATGGTCGACGAAATCCGCGCAATGGGCGGCACGCCCACGCCGATGCCGTTCGCCGAAGTCTATACGGGCCTGAAGACGGGTCTGGTGGATGCCGCTGAAAACAACCTGCCGTCGTACGAAGAAACCAAGCACTTCGAAGTGGCGCCGGTCTACTCCGAAACCCAGCATTCGATGACACCGGAAGTGCTGGTGTTCTCGAAGAAAGTGTGGGACACGCTGACGCCGCAAGAGCAGGACATCATCAAGAAGGCCGCGGCGGACTCAGTGCCGTACTACCAGAAGCTGTGGACCGCGCGTGAAGCCGACGCGAGCAAGACGGTCACGAAGGGCGGCGCGACCATCGTCGCTTCGACGCAGATCGATCGTGCCGCGTTCGTCAAGGTGATGCAGCCTGTGTGGGCAAAGTACGAAAAGACCCCGCAAATGAAGCAGCTCGTCGACGAGATCCAGGCAGTCAAATAAGGTTCGCCTGAACGGAAGCTATCCAGCGGTGAAGTCGTGAGGGGCCTGCGAGAAGATTTCGCAGGCCTTGCCGCTGTGCGCTTCCTGAACTGAAAAGTCGAGCAGATTGCTGAATATTAAAGAAAAAGACAGGTCGGTCGAATGCAAGGACGGGTCCAATGAGATTCATGAAGCGCCCAAATGATTTTCTGTTCCGTGCGCTGGTTATCGTGGCGTCGCTGAGTCTCGCCGTGCTGAGCCTGCTGGTGATTTACAGCGTCGTGATGCGCTACGTCTTCAGCGATGCACCGGATTTCGTCGAGCCCATCGCACTTTTGCTGGTGATCGTGATCGCCATGTTCGGCGCCGCGCTCAAGGTGCGCGAAGGCGGCCATATCGGTCTCGATTCGCTCGTGAAGAAATTGCCGCCGAAAGGACAGCTCATCGCCACGTCGTTTCAGCATATTTGCCTGATCGTGTTTGCGGTGATGGTTTTCTTCGGCTGTCTGCAGATGGTCGAGGCCACCGCTGAAGACCGGATTCCCATTATCGGTTTGCCCGAATCGTTGCGTTACTGCATTCCGGTTATTGCCAGCGTCTGCATTGCAATGTTCTCGATTGAGAACCTGCTCGCGCTTTTCGCACCGAAACAAAAATAGAGCAATCATGGAACTTGCCATCCTCTCCGTCAGTTTTCTTGTTTTCCTCCTTCTCGGCGTTCCTGTTTCTTTCGGGCTCGGGCTCGCGTGTGTCCTGACTTATCTTTACGAAGGCTTGCCGGCGGCCACCGCCATGCAGTCGATGATCTCGGGCATCAACGGCTTCTCGTTTCTCGCGGTGCCGTTCTTCATTCTGTCCGGTGAGCTGATGCTGCACGGCGGCATCGCGGACCGCATCCTGCGTTTCGCGCAAGCCACGGTCGGGCATTTCCGCGGCGGCCTCGGCATGGCCAACGTGGTGGCGTGCACGCTGTTCGGCGGCGTCTCCGGTTCGCCCTCGGCGGATACGTCGGCCATGGGCGGTGTGGTGATTCCGTTGATGAAGCGTGAAGGCTATAGCGCGGCCTACGCCGTCAACGTGACGACTCACTCGTCGCTGGCGGGCGCGCTGATGCCGACGTCGACCAACATGATCATCTATGCATTCGCGGCCCAAGGCATCACCGGTACGTTGAATGGACATCCCATGAGCGGCGTGTCGATCGGCGATCTGTTGTTTTCCGGTCTGCTGCCGGTGTTGTGGGTGATGGGTTTCGTGCTGATCGCCGCATACTGGCAAGCAGTCAAATACGGTTATCCGCGTCGTGCCGACGGTTCGACGGAGTTGCAGAAATTCCCCGGCTGGTACGCCGTGGCCCGCACGTTCCTCGGTGCGTTGCCCGGCTTGATGGTGATCGCGATCATTCTGGTTTGCGTGGCGAAGGGCATTGCTACAGCGACGGAAGCCGCCGCTATCGCCGTGTTTTATTCGCTGGTGCTGACAATCGTCGTGTATCGCTCCATGACGATGAAGAAGCTGTTCCACGCGCTCTCCAAGGCGGCCAAAACCACCGGCGTGGTGCTGCTGCTGATCGGCGTGTCGAACATGCTGCGTTATCAGATGGCTTATCTGGAGATTCCGGATGCGATCGAACACATGCTCGACGGCGCGACCAGCCTGCCGTGGCTGATGCTGCTGTACATCAACCTGATCCAGATTTTCCTCGGCACTTTCGTCGACATGGCGGCGCACATCCTGATCACCACGCCGCTGTTCCTGCCGATGGCGATGCACGCCGGGGTCGGCCCCGTGCAGTTCGGGATCATGATCCTGCTGAATTGCGCATTGGGCCTGGTGCATCCGCCGATCGGCTCGGTGCAATTTATCGGATGCGCGATTGGCAATGTGTCGATTGGTGAAACTACCAAGGTGGCGTGGCCTTATTACCTGGCTATCTTCAGCGCGATCAACATCGTGACTTACGTACCGATGTTCTCGACATGGTTGCCCAGCCTGATCAATGGTCACCCGGTATTTTGAAATCCCTTAGTTAACACCGGGGCATTCGAACAATATCCACACTCGGCGGCACTTGAAGCGTGCCGCAACCAAAGAATAATTTTTTAAAGAGGAGCAGAAATGAAAAAGGCATTGGCAACTTCGGCGCTTGGCTTGGTCGCCCTCGGCGCGCACGCTCAGAGCAGCGTGACGCTGTACGGGATCGTCGATACGGGTATCGGCTATCAGAGCAGCCAGACGACGCTCGGTTCGACCAGCGGCGGCCGTTCGAACGTGAAGATGGTCAACGGCATCTGGGCCGGCAGCCGGTTCGGCCTGAAGGGCGCCGAGGACCTGGGCGGCGGCACGAAGGCGATCTTCCAGTTGGAAGAGGGCTTTAACAGCGCCACCGGCGCGCAGTCGGTCTCCGGCCTCGGGTTCAATCGCCAGGCTTATGTCGGCGTGACGAATGCCAGCTACGGTACCTTCACGGCCGGCCGCCAATATACGTCGTACTATACGATGCTCTCGCCGTACAGCCCGACCACGTGGCTGACGGGTGCATACGGCGCGCACCCGGGCGATATCGACTCTCTCGACACGGTGTATCGCGTCAACAACTCGCTGGTGTATACGTCGCCGAGCCTGTATGGCCTGACGGCGAGCGGCTCGTATGCGCTGGGTGGCGTGCCGGGCAGCTTCAACGCCGGTTCGACGTGGAGCGCGGCGTTGCAGTACCTGAACGGTCCGTTCGGCATCGCGGCAGGCTTCCAGCGCATCAACAACTCGACGCCGGGTGGCGGCGCATGGGGCCCCGACTCCACGACGTCGAACAACGGCGCCCAGGCGGGTGTATCGGCCATCAACAATGGCTATCAGCGCGCCCAGGCACAGCAGCGCGTGGCGGTAACGGGCGGCTATGCCTTTTCCCCGCAGTGGGACGTGTCGTTCTCGTACTCGAACGTGCAATACATTCCGGGTATCAATTCGCCGTTCCACACCACGGCGATCTTCAACACGGGCGGCGCCGTACTGCACTTCAAGCCTTTGACGGCACTCGACCTGGCTGCGGGCTACAGCTATACGCGTGCTACCAAGGCGAACGGCATCACGAGCTCGGCCAGCTACCAGCAGTTCAACCTCTCGCAGTACTACAGCCTCTCCAAGCGCACCGGCCTGTATGCGCTCGAGGCGTATCAACGCGCAGGCGGTCAGACCCTGGGCACGAACGGCGTGAGCATCATCAACGCGACGGCCAGTGTCGGCGACGGCCAGAACCCCGCGCCGTCCTCGTCACGCAGCCAGTTTGCTGCCGGTGTGGGCATCATCCACAAGTTCTGATGGTGTAAGTTCGTGGCGGTGTGTTGTAACACCGCCACGGCGACGCGTTTTAATTACGCTTCGCCGAGCATCACAAGCTGCGCGCGCAAGGCGCGCAGCATCTCTGGCACCCGGTCCTCGAGCATTGCGCGAGCGGCCCGATTAGCGCGGTCAGCCAGATAAACGTTATCACCGCCAAATCGGCAATCTTCGCGTCCGCAGCCGTTTTCAGCATCGCCGTGGTGGCAGCGCGCATGCTTTGCGACGCCGCGCGCGCCATTTCCGTTGTATTCAGTTCGGCCGCGATCGCCTACAAAAGGCCGCTTCGAGCAGCGGCCGCAGGCAGGCAAGCCGCGCGTTTCACACGCTCACGCGTCGGACCACAAACGCCCAGCCGTTGCCCAGTTTTCGCGTTTCACGTCGGTCAGAATAATATCCACCGAGTTCGGTTCGACGCCTAGCGATTCGCACGTCGCCTTGGTGATGGCTTCGACAAACTGGCGTTTCTGTTCCACCGGGCGGCCTTCGAAGAGTTCGATATGAAACGTGGGCATGGCGTGACTCCGTTAAGCATGAGAGTGGGGTTGAAATGAGCGCGGCGCAATTTCAATCGCGATAGCTGGTATCGAGGCGGTCGAGTTTGCGCAGCAAGGCGGGCCATTCGAGCGCACCCTCAATGGCGCCGCCATCGTACAGTTGTTCCGCCGTGTGTGCGGCGACCGCATCGCCCGGCACCACGAGTTGCGCGCCGCATGCCTGGGCCTGTAACTGGATCTCGCACGCCTTGAGCAGCGTTGCCATCAGCACATAGGCTTCGGCGACCGTGCGGCCGGTGGTCAGCGTGCCGTGGTTGCGCAACAGCATGGCGGGCTTGTCGGCGAGATGCGCGACGAGGCGCTCGCCTTCCGCCGGTGAAAACGCGAGGCCTTCGTAATCGTGGTACGCGAGTTGGCCGTAAAAGCGCAGCGCGTGTTGCGAGGCGGGCAGCAGGCCGGCCGGTTGCGCCGAGACCGCCACGCCCGCCGTATCGTGCAGATGCATCACGCAGAAGGCATCGGCGCGTGCCGCGTGGACCGCCGCGTGCAGCGCGAAGCCGGTCGCGTTCACCGCATGTTCGCTCGCGCCGACAACGTTACCCGCGATATCGATCTTCACGAGATTCGAGGCGCGCACTTCACCGAAGGCGAGGCCGAACGGGTTGATCAGAAAGTGGCCGGGCTCGCCCGGAACACTTGCCGAGATATGCGTGTAGATCAGATCGTCCCAACCGTTGAGCGCCACAAGCCGGTACGCCGCGGCCAGGTCGACGCGGGTCTGGCGCTCCGCGTCGGACAATGGTCCCGTCTCCGCGACGTGGCCGGCGGGGGTGTGAGTGAACGACATGTCTGTCTCCTGAATCCGGAAATTGCTCGATCGCCGCAACGCGTGCGTGCGCGTGGCGCTTGGCGAGACTTCGTGGCCTGACTAGCTCGCGCGCCTGACCGGAACCGGTGTCGTCGCGCGGCGTGTGGTGTCCACAGGTTGTGCTGGTTCAACGGTGGCCACGCCATGCCCGAGGCGCTGTGAGAGCCGCTGCACGCTCCACGTCGCGAGGACGAAGGGCGCGGTCATGACCGGCCAGCCGAAGTATGCCGCCGCCGCTTGCAGCACGCTCGACAAGGCCACGCCGCCGAGCATCGTGACGAGGCGGCAGTCGGCTAGCGCGAGCGCGGTCAGCACGCCGTTGAATCCTAACAGGCCGGCGTCGAACGACGCCATCGTTGCGCCGGGCAGCAGGTGCGCGGCGCTGGCGAGCGCCGCGCCGATCAGCGCCCGCAGCGCATGCCTGCGCGACGCCGCCGCAATCCCGAGCAACACGAGCAAACCGGGCAACGCGTCGGACGCAAAACCGGTTTGGGCGAAACCGGCGAGCAAGCCGCCGCCCCATTGCGTCACGTTCGTCACGTTCGTCACGTGCGCCGGGCTTGCGGTGACCGGCGGCGCGTTGAAGGTGATCATCGGCAGCCAAAGCCACGTGACGATCAGGCACGGGCTCGAGAAAAAGCCCAGTCCGCGCTCACGCAGCCAGCGCGACCACGGCGCTAACAGCCACGCCGTGCAGGTGGCGGCGAGAATCGCCACCGCGCCCGCTGTCGCATTGTCGGCGATGAAGTTGAAGGCGGCCAGCCCCGCCAGCGCGCCGTTGAAACCGTGCAGCCCGGCGCGCGTATCGTCCTCGCGGTAGCCGGCCAATACCGCGCTCACGTTGGCCGCGACTGCGCCCATCAGCGCCGCGCAGGCGAGGCGCGGGTCGTAGAGCAGCCATGCGGCGAGCAGGCACGCGCCAGTGAAGGCGTTCGGTTGCAGCACGATCTGGCCGAGGCTGCGCAACAACGTGCGCAAGGCGGCGGATCGAGCTTCGGTTGCGACGGGGTGCATGATGGGAAGGCAGTGTGTTTTCAATGTTGCGCAATTCCGCTGTCCGGGCGTCGGGCGCGCGTCGGGGTAGGAGGACTGCGAACCGCGAGCATAGGCCAGCCACGCCGCGCTGGGCATCGCGTGCGTTGATAGTGGCTATTTGCGATACCTGCCCGCCATACCATGCGTCGCCGAAACAAAAGTTTTCGCGCTACGATATGAGCTCGGCGCGGCCCGGCAGAACCCGGTCGCGCCGTCCAAAGAGGAGGCAGGCAGATGCGTGAATTACGATGGGCATCGGAAGAGGGCGACGGCATCGAACATCTGGCGTTCGACGCGCACGAGGACGGCTTCGCGGTGGAAAGCGTCGTAGTCGGCCAGCGTTACGGAAAGTCGTATGGCCTGCATTACAAGGTGCGCTGCGACTCGCACTGGCGCACACACTACGCGTGGCTGAAGATCGTCGGCGGCGGCGAGCTGGAGTTGCATGGCGATGGCGCGGGCCATTGGCACGACGGACACGGCCTCGCGCTGAGCGCGATCGAGGGCTGCATCGACATCGATATCGCCGCTACGCCGTTCACCAACACGCTGCCGATCCGCCGCTTGCAACTGGCCGAAGGCGAGCGTCAACCCATTTCGGTGGCGTACATATCGACGCCCGATTTGCAGGTCACCCGTGTCGAACAGGCGTACTCATGCATCGAGTTGCATCGCGAGTATCGCTACGAGGGCATCTTCCGCAACTTCACGGCAGATATGAAGGTCGACGACGACGGCCTCGTGATCGATTATCCGACGCTCTTCACACGCCTGCCGCGCGGGCGTTGAGTGTAGACGGCGCGGCCCAGCCGCCATGGTCCGCGCGATGCCGCTCCACGAAGCGTTCGATATTTGCCGCGATCCGTTCGGGTTCGCGCAGCACGACCCAATGGCCGGCATCGATCTCATTGCGCTCATACGCGCCGAGCCAGCCCTCCAGCCCAAGCGAGAGCGCCGGGCCGACATAGCGGTCACGCAGCGGCACGATGAATTGCACCGGCGCGTGCGCATGACGCGCGCGCGGGCGCAGCAGCTTGTCGATGAAATTGGCGCGGTACAGATTCAGGCCGTTGAGCGCGTTGCGCAGCTGCGCCGGATCGGGCGCGGGGCGCACGTGTTCCGTCACGCGCAGCCACAACGGCCACAGGCGTGCGGCGCCCACGCGCCACACGAGTTCGGGCAACCACGGCAAATGAAGGAAGAAGATGTACCAGGACTTGAGCGTTTGCCGGACGCCGCTGCCGAATGGGCGCTTCGATGTCGGCTGTGCGGTTCGAGCGGCGCCGTCGCGTTCGCGCTCGCTCTCGCCGCGTAAGCCGGAAGACGCGTGATCGAGACACGGCCCTGAGATCGACGTGTACGAAGCAATGCGGCCTTTGAACGCCGGGTCGGTCAGGGCTTCCCAGCTTTGAATCGAGCCCCAGTCGTGGCCGACGAGGTGGAACGGCCGCGCGCCGCAGGTTGCGTCGGCGACCGCCGCAAGGTCGGCGGCGAGGCATTCGAGCCGGTACGCGTGGCGCGTGGCCGGCGCTTCGGAGGCGCCGGCGCCGCGCACGTCGTAGGCAATCACACGGTAGCGCGTGTCCAGATGCGCGCGCACCGGTTCCCACACGGCCGCCGAGTCGGGATAACCGTGCACCAGCACGATTGGCGGCGCGTCGCGCGGTCCGCTCACGTACACCGTGAGCCGCACGTCGCCGGCCTCGACCGACAGCGTGTCGCGTATCACGCGGCCGCCTGCACACCGCGCCGCGCGGCCTTGCGGGCGCTCGGCGTGAGCGCATTGGCGGCATCGACCGCGGCGACGAGACCCTCGATGCGGGCCAGTTGCACACGGTTGTCGTGATCCCACGGATGGAAGCCGGGCCGGAAAAAGCTCAGCCATTCACCTGCGATGCGCGGAAACACACCATGACGCGGGCCATACAGATACTTCACGACGCGCCACATGCCGCGCAGATGACCGCCGCGTTTGCGGTCGGCGATGAGCAACCGCACGTGGTAGTCGAACACGATCAGCCAGAACGTCAGCGTCGTGGCGAGCATGGTGCCGGTGCGCAGCAGATAGCGGCCGAGCCCGGGTTTGAGCACGGCGTTCCATACGTCGTAGGAAACGGACTTGTGCTCGGTTTCCTCGAGCGCATGCCAGGTCCACATCTGCGTATAGCCTTCCACCGAACCGCCGATGCGCGACGCGTCTTCCAGCAGCAGGCCGGCCAGCATCGCCGTGTAGTGTTCGAGGCAGACGGTGACGGCGAGCTGGTAAGAATGCGGCAGGACTTTGCGGCCGAAGTTGAGAATTGCCCACAGCCGTTTGTCGAGCTTGTGCGCGGGCAGGCCGGCTGCCTGCAGCAGATCGTTGTATTCGACATGCTCGCGCGTATGCATGGCTTCCTGGCCGATGAAGCCGAGCACCTGCTTCTTCAGCACAGGGTCGTCGATCTGATCGCGGTAGTTGCGCACGCTGTCCATGAAAAAACGCTCGCCGGCCGGAAACAGCAGCGAAAGCGCGTTGAAGAAGTGTGTCACATGCGAGCCCTGCACGTGCCAATCGCAGGCACGTTCCGGCGGCAAATTAAAACGGAGGTCGCGGCGAATCGGCATCATGGCCTTTCTCCTTGTGATTCTCGATGAGTTGCTGATCGTGATCGAATGACGTACGTGGCGCCCGGCAAAGAAGTCCGGCGCATCAGGCGCGCTTGCCGTCCATCTGCGCGGCGCGCCGCGCGCGTTTTTCGGCGATGCGTTTCATGCGGCGCGTTTGCATCACCACGAGTGCCTGATAGGCGGCCGGCAGTGTGCGAGCCAGCCAGTCGGCGGCTCGCGCGTCGCGTCCGATCAGCACGCGCCGCTTGTTTCTGCGCACGCGGTCGAGAATCACGCGCGCGGCTTCGTCGGCGCTGGTGATGAAAAACTTTTCGAAGTCGTCCTTGCCTTGCTGTTCGGTTTCCAGCATGAAGCCGACCATGTTCGTCGCGATGCGGCTCGATTGCGCGATGCTCGTGCGGATGCCGCCCGGATGCACGCAGGTCGCCGAGACGCCGCATTTCATCAGGTCGAGTTCTTGGCGCAGCGCTTCGGTAAAGCCGCGCACGGCGAATTTGGTCGCGTTGTACCCGCTCATGCCGGGCTGCGAAAACAACCCGAACACGCTCGACGTATTGACAATATGGCCGTCACCGGAGGCCTTGATATACGGCAGAAACGCTTTCGTGCCGTGCACCACGCCCCAGAAGTTGATGCCGACGATCCACTCCAGATCCGCGTAATCCATCCCTTCGATCGTGCTCGACAGCGCGACGCCCGCGTTGTTGAACACGAGATTGACGCCCTGAAGCTGCGCGGCCGTTTCGGCGGCCCACTCGAACATCGCGGCGCGCTCGGCAACATCGAGCACGCGGGTGGTGATGCGCAACGGCGAACCGACGATCCGCGGTGCCGCGGCTTGCGCAAGCTGTGCGGTTTCGGCGAGGCTCGCCGCATTGCGGTCGGCGAGCGCGAGGTGGCAGCCTTCGCGCGCCAGTTGAATCGCGAGCGAGCGGCCCATGCCCGAGCCTGCGCCGGTGATCGCGGCGACTTTGTCGGTAAAGTTTTTCATTGGTTTATCTCCGGTTCTCCCTGAACGGTGCGTTGTCGTTGTCGTTGTCTTTTATGTGTGGTCAGGCTGCTTCCACAGGCGCGGAAGCAGCGCCGCCATGAGCATGCGTGCCTTGCGCTGAACCCGGCGGCACGCTCGCCACATGCGGTGCGGGCGAATACGCGAGGTAATCGGCCATGCTGAAGGTCATGGTGGCCTGGCGGAATTTGTAGGCAAATCCCGGCCACAGCGTCGTGTTCTTGCCGGTCGACGGATCGAGATACCAGCTCTTGCAGCCACCCGTGGACCAGATCGCGCGGCCGAGTTTCTGCTGGATCTGCTCGTTGTACGCGCGCTCCACTTGCGGACGTACTTCGATGGCGTCGGCGCATTCTGCATGCATCGTCTTCAGCGCGCGCAGGATGTACTCGACCTGCGACTCGATCATGAACACCATCGAGTTATGGCCGAGACCTGTGTTCGGCCCGACCACCATGAAGAAGTTTGGATAACCAGGCAATGCAGTACCGAGGTAAGCGTGCGCGCCGTCGCGCCACGTATCGACAATATCGACGCCGCCGCGCCCGCGCACCACGCCGCGCGGAAACGGGTCGGCCACCTGGAAGCCGGTGCCGAAGATCAGGCAATCGGCGCGATGACGCGCGCCGTCGGTGGTGACAACCGCGTCTTCCTCGATGCGCGCGATGCCGGCGGTCGTCACCGAAACGTTCTGACGCGACAGAGCGGGGAAGTAATCGTTCGAAATCAGCACGCGCTTGCAGCCCATTGTGTAATTGGGCGTGAGCGCGGCGCGCAATTGCGGATCGCGCACCTGACGGCGCAGATGCCGCTCCGCGGCCTTCTGCGCGGTTTTCATCAGCGACGGATGAATCGCGAAACCCAAGGCGCGCGATTCGAGCATGCAGTAGAGCGCCGAGCGCATGATCTTCTGCGTGAACGGCAGGTGTTTGAACAGCCATTGCTCCAACGGTCTGACGGCGCGGTCGGCCTTCGGCATGATCCACGGCGGCGTGCGCTGGAACAGGTCGAGATGCGCGACGCGCGGCGCGATCTGCGGAACGAACTGGATCGCGCTTGCCCCCGTGCCGATCACGGCGACGCGTTTGCCTTCGAGCGAATAGCTGTGATCCCACTGCTGCGAATGGAAGGTCTTGCCCCTGAATTTTTCGAGGCCGGGAATGTTCGGCACGGCCGCGCGCGACAGGCCGCCCATAGCCGAAATCAGCACGCGTGCCGACCATTGCCGGCCGTTCGCGAAGGTCAGTTGCCAGCGGTGGCGCGCTTCGTCGTAGATCGCGCTGGCCAGTTCATGGCCGAAACGCAGATGCCGCTCGACGCCGAAGCGCTGCGTGCAGTCTTCGAGGTAAGCGCGGATTTCCGGCTGGCGCGCGAACATGCGGGTCCAGCGCGGATTCGGGGCAAAGGAGAACGAGTAGACGTGGGATTGGACGTCGCACGCGCAACCGGGGTAATGGTTGTCGCGCCACGTACCGCCGACCGAATCGGCCTTTTCGGCAACCATGAAGTCCGTGACGCCGGACTGGCGCAGGCGGATCGCCATGCCGAGGCCCGCGAATCCGGTCCCGATGATGGCGATGTCGGTTTCGATAGGCGCTAACGCTTCGGGCGCCGCGGCGTCGTGCAGCATCGTGCGTGCGTTCATCCGATCCGTCTCCTTTTACCTTCTAAACTGTTACATTGGTTGATGTAACAATAGAGGCTGGTAACGGATGACGCAAGTTGACGGTTAGACGCCCGCCTCTAGGCGTGGAGGCCCGCCGCCGGGCTACTTTGCGGCCAGTGCCGACGTGATTTCGCGGTTTTGCCAGACGCTGTCTTTGACGATGATCTTCGCCGGGATCAGATTGGCGCCGTAGAACGCATCGGCGACGATCTGCTGCGAACGCACGATCTCGTCCGTGACGGCGGAGGTGCCATACGGATAGCGGCGCACCCATGTTTCGACCAGCTTCTGATCGAGACCGACCTTCGGCGCGATCAGCGCGGCGGTTTCCACCGGGTGCGCGTTGACCCACAGCCCGGCAGTGCGCAACTGTCCGAGAATCGCGCCGATCACGTCGGGATGCTGCTGCGCGAAGTCGCGCGTCGCTTCATAGAAGTTGTACGGGGCGTTGAGTTCGGTGTAGTCGGCCAGCGTGCGCGCTTTCAACGCCTGCTGAGCGGACGCGTAGTACGGATCCCAGATCACCCATGCATCGACGCTGCCGCTTTCGAAGGCGGCGCGCGCGTCGGCGGGCGGCAGGTACACCGGGCGAATATCCTCGTAGCGCAGGCCCGCTTTCTTGAGCGCTTCGAGTATCAGATAGTTGGAGCTGGAGCCTTTTTGCAGCGCGACGCGTTTGCCTTTCAGATCGGCCACGCTATGCAGCGGCGAGTCGCCTTTGACGAGGATCGCTTCGGCGTGGCGTCCCGAAGGCTCGGCGCCGACGTACACGAAGCGCACGCCGCCGGCTTGAGCAAACACCGGCGGCGGCGCGCCCGTGTAGCCGAAGTCGATGCTGTTCGCGTTCAACGCTTCGAGCAGCTGCGGTCCAGCGGGGAATTCGAACCACTTGATGCTGTAGCCGAGCGGTTTGAGTTTTTCGTCGAGCGAGCCTTGCGCCTTGAGTATCGCAAGCAGGCCTGATTTCTGATAGCCGATGCGCAGTACCTTGGCCGGCTCGCTGCCGTTGCCGCCGGTCTGCGCGGTGGCGTTCAAGGTGGTGAATGCCGCGAGCAAGGCGGCGCCGAGTTGAAGCGAATAACGGGCGTGACGGACCATCCTGCGAATCTCCATTGCGTTCGATTGGTGTGGCCGCCGCGGGTTGTCTGCGGGCATCGTTCGGTCCGCTAAAAGCATGGCGCGGACTCGCGGATGCGGCAGAAAACGCGTTGCGGCGACGTTCGGGGATCGTCGCATGGAGCTCGCGCGGTTCAAACGAAGCAATGCAGATTTGAATATGACGCAGGGCGGAACATGCGCGGTCTCGGTGTGTCCAGCGAGCACGCGCAAGCGGGCGTGCGCATAAGCACGAGTGGCGGCGAAGGCTAGTACGCGGGCGCAGGTGGACGCGAAGGCGAGAGCGGGACTGGGCGTGCAGACTACTTCTTTGTTTTGTGCTTCTTTGTCGTGCCCGCAGCGCTCGCAGCGCCTTCCGCAGGATGCCCCAGTTTCTTTTCCATGATCGCCGCGACACGGTCGCCGAGGTAATCGCCCGAGGCTTCTTCCAGCGCCCGGTTCATTTCGCTTTCCACCAGCACCATCGCGAGCGGCCGCAGGCGCCAGATCGCTTCGACTAGAGCCGGCACGTCGGCGGGCGGCGGCAGCGCGTCGGCGTCGTAGCGGTCCAGTTGGCGGACCACCAGATCGACGAGCGCTTTAGCGACCGCGTTGAAATGCGGCCGCGCGATGCCTACCGCGTCGAGCAGATCGGCAAGCGGAATGCCTTCCTTCGCCATGGTCGCGCCGGCGGCCAGCGCCGTCGGGCTGCCCGACACGAACGAGAGACCGTCGCGCTCCAGCAGGCCGAGGTCGACCGCCTTGCCGAGCGCGCTCGGCGAAGCCTTGTCGCCGAACATGTGCAGCAGTTCGAGCAGCGAGTATTTTTTCGGCCGCTCGCGCGACCAGCGGCCGCCGATCGCCGTTTCCAGGCCGAGGATGGAGCGCAGATCGTGGCCTTCGTCGACGGCCATGATCAGGTCCTGGATGTTCGCGAGCGTATAGCCGCGCGCGAGCAGATGGTTGATCAGCTTCAGACGCGAAGCGTGCGTGTCGTCGTACACGCCGACGCGGCCGCGTTTTTCCGGCGGCGCGAGCAGGCCCCGATCCTGATAGGCGCGCACATTGCGCACGGTGGTGTCGGTGACGCGCGCGAGTTCGTCGACGGTGTATTCGTTGCGCGGCGTGGCGCCGGCCGCTTCGTGCGCGCCGGCGGACAACGGTGGGACAGGAGGCGGGGTGTTGGGCATGGGAAGGATTCTAGCGCGGCGCTTCAGTCGCGTCCTGCCGACACGTCGTCCGGCACGCTCGAATCACCCTTGCCGAGTGCGCGCTGCATCAGCGTCGTGTCGAGCCAGCGGCCGTGTTTGAAGCCCACCGCCTTCAGCGTGCCTGTCAATTCGAAACCCAACTGCGTATGCAGCGACAACGAACCGCCGCTGCCGCCGTCCGCGATCACGGCGACCATCTGGCGCCATGGTCCGGTTTCGCAGCGTTCGATCAGCGCCTGGAGCAGCACGCGCCCCAGACCGCGGCCTCGATAGGCATCGTTCACATAGATGGAATCTTCGATGGTGTTGCGATACGCGGCGCGCGGCCGATAAGGCGTCGCGTAGCAATAGCCGGCGACTTCGCCGTCGATCTCCGCCACCATGTACGGCAGCCCGTGGCTGCGTACCGACGCGAGCCGCGTGCGCAGATCGTCGACGGAGGGCGGGGTTTCTTCGAACGAGGCGACGCCGGTCAGCACGTGGTGGGCGTAGATCGCCTGGATCGCCGGAAGATCGGCTTCGGTGGCGTCGCGGATCAGCGGGGCGGTTGCGGACGCTGATCCTGAAGTGGCGGGCGTGGTGTGGGTGATGCTCATACGTGGTCCTGTCGTGGCGATCAATCGGCGGATACGCTTGACTATGCCCGCCGCGCGCGCGAATTTGAAGCGAGTCAAAAATCGCCGCGACGTATGGCGAAGGTGACACACCCCCACGCCCACGCGCCTGGCACCGCTTAGCTATGCGAGTACGTATCGGGCTGCGTCACGTACCCACGATGATGCCGTTTATGCCTGACCTTATGTTTCGGTTTGGCCTCGGTTGTCGGCGCATGCTGTTCGGCGGATTGCTGCGGAGCCGGCGCCTGCTGGGCCTGTGCATGACCGGACGGCAGCGAGCTCTGGCCCTCGCCGAAGCGGAAGGTTTGCGCGGTCTGGGCATACGCGCCGGCAGAAACCGTCAGGGCGGCAACCGCCAGGCAAATTGAAAACTTCATGGATCCTCCTTCTGAACGAGCCGGTGAGGATACCTGTTTTCCTGGCGATCGATCGTCACATCAGGCGAAGCGGCCCGCTCGCGCTGTTGTCGATCAGCGGCAATGCGCGAGAACCGGGCAACTCGTAATGCCACCATTCACTCTTGATGTGCGTGAAGCCCGCGCCATGCATCACACCCAGCAACAGCATGCGATTGCGCTGCACCTCTTCCGGCAAGCCGGGATGAAAGTGCTCCGATTCGATCGTCATGGCGTCGAAGCCGGTGCCCATGTCGAGTTCTTCGCCGTGCGCGTCGAGCAATGTCAGGTCGAGCGCTGTCCCGCGGCTATGGTTCGAGCCGCGCGTCAGGTCCGCCACATAGGTCGGATCGGGCAGAAAATCCCACAGCACCTGCTGCGCTTGCGGCGGCCGGTATGCATCGAAAATGCGTAACGTCGTGCCGATCTGGCGGGCGAGTTCGACCGCACGGCGCAGTGCCGCTTCCGCTGGTTCGAGCAGAAGACAATGCGCGGCCCGGTAGATCGGTTTCCCGGTGAGGTTGCGCGCGGTGGCGTAGACGAGGTCGAGATCCACGCCATGCGTGGCGGGCGTGATTTCGATGAGTCGATGGTCGGTCATGAGGCGAAGGACGTGGCGTATATCAGAGGTCGTCGAATTGATCGAATTCGCTTTGCAGTTCCCGGTTGCGCGCGACACGTTCGTCGATACGCGGCCCGAGTCTTTCGACGATCGCCGAGATCAGCAGATTGAAAAGGCAGGTGAGCGGCGCGAGTGAATCCCAGAACTGGCCGACGTCGGTTTTCACCTGCAGCAGGTCGCCGTTGAATTCGCGCGCCCACGGACAGTAAATGTCGGTGACGAGCGCGAAGGGCAAGCCGCGGCGCGTGGCGGCTTCGCAATAGCGTCGCGCGACCTTCGAGTAGGCGCGTGTGTCGGTGACGATCAGATACGGCGATTCGAAGCCGGCGTTCAGCGAATCGACGTACGAGCCCGACATGCCGTCGGAATAGAACACGCGCGGACGGATGTATTCGAGGTAGCTGTAGAACGCGTTGCTGATGCCGCGCGTGGACTGAATGCCGAGAATGTAGACGGCATCCGCGTTCGAGATGCGCTCGGCCACGTGCGCGAACACCGGCGATTGCGCGAGTTGGTAAACGTGCTGGATCGCGCCGATTTCGAGTTCGAGCGAATGGGCGAGCGCGGGGTTGGGCTCGGCAGGCGAACTGGCGTCCGGTGTGGTGCCATCGTGCTGACCGGCGGCGCGGCGGAACGCATCGAGCCGGTCCGTGATCAGCCACGGACGCTCCTGAGCGCCGCGCAGTTCGCGCTTCAGGTCGTCGAGATTCTGATAGCCGACGCTGCGCAGGAAACGGCCGACCGATATGCCGCTCGTGCCGGCTTGCTGGGCGATCTGGTCGGCGGTTTCGAGGCCGAGCCGCTCGAGATTGGCCAGCATGTAGCTGGCGACGCGCTTGGAAGTGGGCGTGAGTTCGGCAAAGCGGGCTTCGACGGTTTGAGCAAAAGCGGTCGGCATCGTAGTCGCGGCGCTGGGTGGTGGTTAGTCGAACGTGGAATGATGACATACTCGACCGGCCGCCCGCGCCGCGCGGGTTCTCGAAAGTCGATGCCGGGCACGCATCAGACAGCCGGCCGCGCCGGCGCCGCCCGCGAGAAGTGCCGCGCGCCCGCCACGCAGCCCACCACGACGACGGTAACCAGAATCATCGCGGGCGGCACCTGCTCGTGCAGCAGCAGTCCCGCGAGCAGCAAGCCGAAGAACGGCTGCAGCAACTGCAACTGCCCGACGCCCGCGATGCCGCCGAGCGCGAGGCCGCGATACCAGAACACGAAGCCGATCAGCATGCTGAAGAGCGACACATACGCGAGACCCCAGAGCGACGCCTGACTGACGCCGTCGAGCGAGGCGGGCCGTGTCCACACCGCGAGCGGCAGCATGAGGGGCAACGACAGCACGAGCGCCCACGAGATCACCTGCCAGCCGCCGAGGTGGCGCGACAGGCGCGCGCCTTCGGCATAGCCGAGCCCGCATGCGACGATGGCGGCCAGCATCAGCGCGTCGCCGAGCGGCGACGCGTCAAGGCCGTGACGCAGGGCAAACGCCACCACCGCGCCGCTGCCGAGCGCCGAGAACAGCCAGAACGCCGGCTGTGGACGCTCGCCGCCGCGCAGCACGCCGAAGATCGCCGTGGCGAGCGGCAGGAGGCCGACGAACACGACGGCATGCGCCGCGCTCACGTGGCGCAGCGCCAGCGCCGTCAGTAACGGAAAGCCGATTACCACGCCGAGCGCGACGATCACCAGCGGAATCAGGTCAGGGCGGGACGGCCGCGCCTGCCGGAATACGAGCAGGAGCAGCAGACCAAGGGTGCCGGCGATCGTCGCGCGGGCGACCGTCAGGAATAGCGGGTCGAGGCCTTGCACGGCGACGCGCGTGGCCGGCAGCGAGCCGCTGAAGATCAACACCCCTATGAAGCCGCTCAGCCAGCCATTCGTCGTTTTGTCCATCGGAGAGTCCGTGCGCGGGAAAGAGGATTGATAGCATCCGCTATCCGGCTTTGGACAGTAAGGTACGGATCGGTGCAAATCGTCCAAACTGTACCGAGGAATGGGGCGGTACAGCGGTCGGGCCGGCGTCACGCCGAACGCGGACGTTGGGGGGGCGGCTGAACATCCGCTCGCCAATGCGTCGAACTCACTTGCACAGCAAAAGCAAGCGCTCCTGATCCGTACACGTCGGACGCGGTTTCGGTGTGCCCTGCTGGGCGGCCGTTGCGTTCATCGCGGCGCTCTTGTTCGTGAGGCACGCGCGCAGATGTTTCTCAACCGGCGAGTAGTATTTCCACCCGCGCACGAGCGGCGGCAACTCCAGCTTCACCTGCTTCCATTTCGGATGCCCGTGTTCCTGGAGATTGTCGAAGTTGGCGCAGAGCGAGTCGGCAAAGTGGTTGAGATTGCCGACGGTGTCGCGCAGGCCATAATCGTAGGTGACGAGAAACGCCTTGACGGTCAGCGCGGGGACATCTTCCTTGAGCCAGGTCGGATAGCTGGTCGCGCGGATCGTCGTGGGGAAATAGGTTTGTTTGGCGCGGCTGGTTTCGGGTGCGGCCGGATCGGCCTTCAGAAGGCGGATCTGCTGCAACAGGTCGGGATTCATATCGTTGAACAGCTTGGCCGGCTGTCCGACCACGATGATCGCGACATCCACTTTCTTCACGATCAACGCGGCCAGCGCATCTTCGTTGCTGAGATGCTGGATGTTCTGCTCGGGTATCGCCTGACCGAACATCAGGTGATACAGCGTCGTGGCCGACTGCGCGGTTCCGCTGCCAATCAGGCCGACGCTAATGCTTTTGTCCTTGATATCGGCAAGGGTTTTCAGGGGCGAGTCCGCGCGCACCACGACGTTAATTTCCTCGTCGTAAAGCGGCATGATGAGCCGCAGCGGCCGGATCGCCGTGCCGGCATCGGCGTTGCCGGCGTTGGCCATGTCGATGTAAGCCTGGTACACGTCTGATTGCACGAGCGCGAGTTTCACGCCCGGCTCGAAGCGCATGCGTTGCACGTTTTCAGCCGAGCCCTTCGACGCCATCACTTCCAGGTCGATGCCCGCCGGCTGCGCAACCCATTTCGACAGATCCTGACCGATCTGGATATACGTGCCCCGTTCCGGTCCGGTGACGATCTTGTAATGCGCCGGCTCCGCGCAGGCCAGCGAAGACACGACCATCAACGCCAGCCCCAGCCATCCCGCGAGAAGTCTCTTCAGCATGGTCTCTCTACCTATCGGTCAGGTTCGTATGACTTCGCGCGTCGACGCGCACGAAGCACCAGTGAGCCGGATTGCCATGTCATGTTCTATGTGCCGCGCCTGCCACGTCCGTCTGTTACCTCTCAAACCAAAGGCGCCGATACGTGCGATTCCCGGGCAGACTAGTTATACGATTCGGTATCCAAACTATCTGTCACTGGCCGGATGAACCACCTGCGGAGGGCTTCGCGGCATTCGTCGCCGGACGTTTCCAGCCCGAGTCCTTGATGGCGCGTTCCCGCGCCTCGACGCTATTGCCGTCGGGCGTCGCGGTGGTGGAGCGCGGGGCGGCCACTATCGCTTCGCTGTTCGGCGGCAGACCTTTGGACAGTGGAGTCTGCGATTGAACTACCTTCTGTGACGACGGAGCGGCTTGCGCCGACGGTTTGCCTTGTGACGGCGCGCCGGCCGCGCCACGCGGAGTGAGCGGCGCCCAGCCGGTCTCGCGAATCACGCGTTCAAGTATGGACTTCGCCGTGTCGCTGCCGGTGTCGATCGTGAGCGCCTCGTTGGCGTACTGGCGTGCGCAGGGCCACGACTGCTGTGCGGCGCAAGTTTGCGCGGCTTGCAAGGCGGCGTCGCGGCGGGCGGTCAGCGGCTTCAATTCTGTCGCGAGGTCTTCGGCGTCGGAATTGCCCGGTTGCATCGTTTGCGCCACGCCAAGCGCGGCTTGCGCTGAAGAGAGATCGTTGGCGCGGGAGGCGAGACGCGCCGCCTGCACAGCTTGCGCTGCATCGCGGAACTGCGGCGCGGGCTTGGCGGGCACAACGGGCACCGCCGGCGCGACGGGCGTTGTCGGCATCGCTTGTACCGCTTGCACCGGCTTCGCGGGATTGACGGACGCGGCGGGTTTGCCCGCGGCGGGAGACGGGTTGGCCGACCGGGTCGGCGAATACAGTGCGATCGTGCCGGTCGTCGTTCTGGCATCCTGAGCAGTTTCGCTCTCGGCAGGCTGCTCGTTATTCCCGCTCGACCCATCGCGCCCACTGAATAGCGCATATCCGACATACGCCAGGCCAATTACGCCAACTGCCCCGATCGCGTAAAGCATCTTACGCAGCGAGATTGAACCGCGACCCTCCGCATAAGGCATGGCGGGAAGAGGCGCGATCGGCCTATCCGTTGAAACGAGTGCTGACGCAGGCATCACGGCTTCGGCACGGACCGGGTCGTCGATGAACGCGACGCGCGTCGTAGGGTCGGTTTCATCGGCTGTCGCCGGGTCGAGGCTGTTTTTTTGCGCTGATTTGTTCATGGCGCTGGCGCGGCTGCCGGGAATCACGGTGCGCTTGTGCGGACCCGCATCGAGCGGATGCACCTCGCCGCAATAGGGGCAATAGTCGACTTGCCGGTACAGCGCGCCGCCACACCGCTTGCAAGGCGTCGGAAAACTGTGGCCGAGTAGTGTCTGGGTGGACATGCTGTGGACCCACCTTTGGAAAACGATGCCATTACGGCATGTTCCGGATCATGTTGAAGCGGCAGCCATGTCCGCGGGAATCACGATCCACATGCGCCGGAGAGTCTTGGGCGGCCAGCCCACGCTTGCGCTGCCGCTGGTTGCAATATGTGGGGTTTCAATCGGAACGTCAATCGCCGTTGCTACCTATCTTATGTGCGCCAGCGAACATTGGTAGGTAGGACGAAATAGCCGCTATATCGGCAGGACGAACGGACGCGGGGGTTTTTTCACACGAATCGACGGAGGGCGAAAACAGAACGAGGCCGGCGCGCATGGCGTCCGGCCTCGTCATTGAGCGCATGCATCAAGCGTCTGAAGCAAGCGCCTGAAGCAAGCGGGAAAACAGTCAATGTTTGCGCAGTGGATGGTCCTTCAGCAGCCATGCGAGCGCAAAGGCCAGCACCACCACGCACGCAGCCGAAAGGTACACCGTGTGCAACGCGCCCGCGAATGCGTGCAGATAATCGTCGCGCAACGCTTGCGGCAGTGAATGGATCGCGGCGGGGCCGAGCGCGTGCGGCAGTTCGGTGTCGGGTGGGATCAGCTTTTCGAGGCGCGCGGCGAGGCCGTTGGAAAACACCGCGCCGAAGCCGGCGACCCCGATCGATCCACCGATCGAGCGGAACAGTGTCGCGCCGGAAGTCGCCACGCCCATATGCTTGAACTCGACGGTATTCTGCACCGCGAGAATCAGCACCTGCATCACCATGCCGAGCCCGCAACCGAGAATGCCCATGTCGATATACATCACATGAATCGGCGTGCTGATCTGCAGGCGGGCGAGCAGCAACATCGCCACCGCGACGAGCAACGTGCCGGCGATCGGGAACATGCGGTACTTGCCGATCTTGCTGATCACCCGGCCGGTCACCATCGACATCAGGAACAGACCGCCCATCATCGGCAGCATCTGCATGCCGGCTTCCGTTGGCGTCGAGCCTTTGACCACCTGCAAATACAACGGCAGGAACGTCACCGAGCCGAACAGCGATACGCCGATGATGAAACCGATCAGGCTGCTCAGCAAAAACGTGCGTTGCCTGAAGAGTTCGAGCGGCATGATCGGTTCGACCGCGGTGCGTTCTTCGTGGATGAAACCCCAGATCGCTACCAGCCCCATGCCCAGCGTGAACCAGAGTTGCGGCGACGACCACGGCAGGATCGTGCCGCCTTGGCTCGTGAACAGGATGATGCAGGTGAGGGCGCCGGCGAGAAACGCGGCGCCCATGTAGTCGATGGTGTGCTTCACATGGCGAACGTGCGGCCTGAAGACCGCGCCGATCACGACGAACGAGATGATGCCGAGCGGCAAATTGATGTAGAAGATCCAGCGCCACGAGAGATGCTCGACGAGAAAGCCGCCGAGCAGCGGTCCGATCACGGTCGCAAGGCCGAACACGCCGCCGAACACGCCCTGATAGCGGCCGCGTTCGGCCGGCGGAATCACGTCGGCGATGGCGGCCATCGTAACCACCAGCAAGCCGCCGCCGCCGAGACCTTGCAGCGCGCGGAGCACGATGAGCTGCGTCATGTCCTGCGCGACGCCGCACAACGCGGAGCCGACCAGGAACACGATGATCGCCGTCTGCAAGACGATCTTGCGGCCGAACAGATCGCCGAATTTGCCATACAGCGGCACGACGATGGTCGAGCTGAGCAGGTAGGCCGTCACCACCCATGAGAGATTGTTGAGGCCGCCCAAGTCGCCGACGATAGTAGGCAGCGCCGTCGAAACGATTGTCTGATCGAGCGCGGCGAGCAGCATGACCAGCAGCAGCGCCGGAAACAGCAGGCGGACCGGCGGATGATCGGCTGCGGGCGCGGTTGCCTGCGCATAGGGCTGCGTCAATTCAGCGGGTTGTGTCGTGGTCGATTGGTCCATGGCATCGCGGGTTGAAATTAATTAATTCGGAGGTTAATATATGCGACATCGCGTCACCAGTCAAATTGAATGCAATGGCAAGGATTCCGTCCGACGATCGAAGCGTGAGAAGCGCGCCGCCTGATACGGCTGCCGCGAAGGTTCGCAAGGGGCGTTCCGCGCCCGGCCGGGGTGTCGAAGCCCAGGCGAGCGTTTCGTCGGTGCAAGCGGAGGCAACGGCCGCGCCGGCACGGCGGCCGGGCAGGCCTCCCGGCGCGGCGCGCGGACCGGAGCAGCGCAGTCGCCTGCTCGACGCCGCACTCGTGCTGTTCGCGCGGCAGGGCATCGTCGACACCACGCTCGGAGAAATTGCCCGCGAGGCCGGTTTCACGCCGGCCATGATGCATTACTACTTCAAGACGCGCGATCAGCTGCTCGACGTGTTGATCGACGAACGTTTCGCGCCGCTGCGCGCGGGGCTCGGCGTGCCGTTCCAGGAAAATCCTGACGATCCGGTCGCGGCCATCACGCAACTCGCGCAGCGGCTGGTGCAGGCGGCGGACGAGCATCCGTGGTTTCCGTCGCTGTGGGTGCGCGAAGTGATTAGCGACGGCGGCCTGTTGCGCCAGCGCATGCACGAGCGCTTCGGCAACGCGCACCAGAAGGCGTCGCTGTCGGCTATCGCCCGGTGGCAGAAGGAAGGGCGGCTGAACGCGGGGCTGGAACCCGCGCTCGTCTTCGTCACGTTACTGGGACTGACGATTTTGCCGCTTGCCACGTCGAAGCTGTGGTGCAACGACCCGCTGCGCCGCAATATCGGTGGAGCGGAAATCGCGCGGCATGCGGTGGCTTTGCTGGTGCAAGGTATCGGTCCGGCGAAGGCCGGTTGACGTCCGGCGACGCTTTCTGAACCCTGCCTGCGCGATAGACCATCCACCATCACCCATCGCCGCGCCACGTCGTCTCATGCTTGCCGTTTCCGCTTCCACGCTTCATAAGCGGCTTTGGTCGCTTCGTTCGGCGGATAAGTGCCGGGCAACGCGGCGCCGTCACGAATCCGCTCGGTTAGAAACGCTTCAAGTTGCTCCTGTTCGGCGGCGGCTTGCGCGACCTCTGCCGCCATCTTCAGCGGGATCACCACCACACCATCCGCATCGCCGACAATCACGTCGCCCGGAAACACCGCAACACCGCCGCAGCCGATCGGCACATTGATATCCACCGCGTGATGGCGAATCAGGTTGGGCGGCGCGCTCGCCCCCGCGCAAAACACCGGTATGCCGAGCGCCGCGATCGTCGTGCTGTCCCGTACCGGGCCGTCGGACACCATGCCCGCCACGCCGCGAACCTGCAAGCGTTGAGTCAGGATCGAACCGAACGACGCACTGCCGCGTTCGCCGCGACAATCCTGCACCAGCACATGGCCGGCCGGAATCGTTTCGACACACTTGCGCTGCGCGTACTCGGGATCGGCAAACAGCTCGAGCACGTCGATGTCTTCACGCGATGGAATGTTGCGCAGCGTGAACGCCGGCCCGACCAGATTGGCGCCGCTATGCGCGGCGAGCGGCGCGACGTCGCGCATGAATGTATTGCGCAGGCCGCGTTTGAATAATTGAGTCGTCAGCGTGGCAGTGCTGACCTGGCGGAGTGCTTCGAGCGTAGCGGGGTCGAGATCGGACATGGTGTCGGGCGGCCTCAAGGTTGGAAGCGCAAACGGGGTATGGCGACCGGATGCCGCGCGGCGCCGCGGCGGCGCAAAGTTCGGCGCGGTCTGCGCCCACACGATGATAGCGCCCCAGACATCCGGCAAGCCAATCTGCGCGTCGAGAGACTTTCGTCGGCCGCCGGGGCCGGCGAGGCACGCAACGTGCTGTAGCTGGTGTGGATGTGCATGCAGGCGGCATCAATCAGGTTGCCGGCATCGCGCAAGAAAAGGAAAGGGAAAAGAAACGTCGGGCGGGAGAGGCCGTGCGAATGGGGTTTGCGCGGGCCGCCACGGCGAATCGGGTCGGCATCGGAGAGACGTGACTGTGGCACCGAGGGCCGGTTTTTCATCGGCGTGCAATTTTGGCGCGTTACTGTGCGCGCGCGTTGGCGCCTGGGCCATGCTTTACAATCTTGGGCCTGGTTGCAACTCCGCGCATGAAATCGAGTCGGAACCATGAATAGCAATAGCGCAGCCGCGCACATCGGCGGCAAGCAGCAGGGCGAAACGTTGGCCAAGTCGGACGGCCTAACCGGTTTTTTTGAGCAACAACGGAAAATGAACGGAGCATTGAGACTCGATCAGGCCACGATCGTGCTCGTAGAAGACGACCCGGACAGCCGGGAATCGTTGACCTTATTACTCGAAGCAGAAGGCGCGCATGTCGTCGCTGTGGCGGATGCGGAAGAGGGCGTGGAGGCGGCACTGCGATTGTTGCCCGACGCCGTGGTATGCGATCTGGAACTGCCCGCCATGGACGGTTTCTATCTGATCCAGCGCTTGCGCGACCACGAGATACGCGGCGACCATCCGCCATCGGTTGCGGTGGCGCTCACCGGCCACACTGACGACGCTTACCGCTTACGCAGCATCGGCGAAGGCTTCCAGCATTTCATGACCAAGCCGGCTTTGCCCGAAGATCTCGTGACGCTGCTGCACGATGCGATTGACGCTCGCGCAGCGGGCTGAATCAGGCTTCGATCAAGCGGACGAATTCGCGGCGCGGCTTGACAGCCGCGTCGCGAGACGCCGTATCTTCAGATGCCTGGCTTGACGGCAAAGCGGGGCGGAGTGCGGTTCGCGAACGTCGCCAAACGTCGACGCCGTTACTTGACGGCCACAGGCGTTGCCGAATCCTTGCTCGACGCCGCGGCTTCCAACGCCTGGCACGCAGAACACAACCCCTTCAATTCGATTTCATCGCTCGCGAGACGGTAGCCCGAGTCTTCGATTTGCGCGACTAGCGCCTGGCGCAGTTTCGGCTGATGCAATTCGGTGACGTTGCCGCACTGCTGGCACACCACCAGGATGCCGTGCTGGCATTGCGTCAGATCGTGGCAGACGGTGAAGGCATTGATCGATTCGATGCGATGCACGAGCCCCGCCGAGAGCAGAAAGTCCAACGCCCGGTACACCGTGGGCGGGGCCGAGCCGGGATGGATCTGGCGCATCTCGTCGAGCAGCGAATACGCTTTGGTGGCGCGCCCGGAATTCAGCAGCAATTCGAGCACCTTACGGCGGATCGGGGTGAGCTTTTCGCCGCGTTCGCGGCAATATTCTTCCGCGAGTGTCAGCGCGGCTTCCTGCGAAACACCGTGTGTGTGCCCGGGCTCATCCGAGTGAGCGGAGGCGGCTTTGTCGGCGGTCGCGGCGGGTTTGGCGGTCTTCATGCGTCGATTATAAAGGCCATCGCGTCTCGCTGTAGCGGCGCGCAATTCGACCGGTCGCCGCCCTGGCCATGCGCGGCATGATCAGACAGTCGGGCGCGTGGCCGGAGCACGGACCACGGACCACGCGCGAACTGACGGATCAGGTCAAAGCGAAGTCGACGTACTTCTTGAAACCCGTGCGCGTCGCAATACGCGAATACCAGCGTTCCAGATTCGGCAGCGGCGGACGCGCCACGCCGTCGAGTCCGAACCAGCGTTTGGCGTAGGCGCCGATCACAATGTCGGCCAGCGTGAACTTCTCCCCTTCGAGGAAGAAGCGCCCTTGCAGATGCGTGTCGAGCATGCGCCACAGCGCGGTGACGGCGTCGAAGTCGGTGGCGAGTTTGGCGGCGTCGCGCGCGGCGGCGGGCGTGCGCACGAGCGCCCAGAACACCGGGCGTTCGGCGGGCTGCAGCGTGGACAACGACCAGTCCAGCCAGCGGTCGATGCTGGCGCGCGCTTTCGGCTCCGACGGATACAGCAGGCTGCCTTCGCCGTATTGCAGCACCAGATAGCGCAGGATCGAGTTCGATTCCCACAGCACGAAGTCGTCGTCGACCAGCGTGGGGATCTTGCCGGTCGGGTTCATCGCGAGATAGTCGGCTTCGTTGTTACGGCCGAATTGCAGGCCGGCGTCGACACGGTTATACGGCAGCACCAGCTCATCGCAGCACCACAACACTTTCTGGACGTTGACCGAGTTGGCGCGTCCCCAGATCGTAATCATCCGGTAAATCCTTATTTTTACGTTGGCAAGCCGCGCCCATCGCGCGGCGTTCAACCGGTAACGATACACGATGAGCGCGATCCTGCTCGCCGCAGCGCCGCAAACGGGCGCATAAACACGGCGGCAGGCACGTCGCAAAAACGACGCCCCGGCAGCGATTCGGGAATGCATGCGCGTTGCGTACAATGAGCCCACCCGAATCCGACGAGGCACGCATGGCCCGCATTGTTCCCGACGACTGGAAGAGCCTCGCCGCGACCGGCGCCGCGGCTCGCGAACGCGAAACGCTGGCCTTGCTGGAAGAGGCGCTGCCCGATGGCTACACCGTCTATCACGGCGTGCACTGGACGCGCCTGAACCAGAACTTCTCGGTGTTCGGCGAAGCCGACTTCGTGATCGTCAGCCCGGCCGGACGCGTGATGATCGTCGAACAGAAAACCGGCTTTCTGCGTGAAACGCCGAAAGGGCTCGTCAAGGTCTATCTGCAAACCGAGCGCAACGTGGCGATCGCGCTCGCGCACACCATCGAAAGCCTGCATCGGCGCTTTACCGCCGCGTTTGGCGCGGGCACGTATTTCGTCGAGGAACTGCTGTACTGTCCGGACCACATCGTCAAGGACGCGGCGATCGCCGGCGTGAACCCCGCGCGGATCGTTGATGCAACGCGTAAAGACCGGCTCGCGGCGATCATCCGCGAAGCCTTGCCGGCGGATGAACCGCGTCTTGCCTGCGCGCCGAAAATCCATCACTTCCTAGCCGACGAACTGGCGCTCAGCCCCGACGCCAGCGCGCTGGTCGGCCAGGCGGGCACGCTCGTCACGCGGCTCGCGGGCGGTCTGGCGACCTGGGCGCGGCGGCTCGAGTTCGCGCCGTTCCGGCTGCGCGTGATCGGCACGGCCGGCTCGGGCAAGACGCAACTCGCGGTGCAGGTCATGAAGGACGCGGTGGCGCGCGGCCAGACGCCGCTATACGTGTGCTTCAACCGGCCGCTGGCGGATCACATCGCGCGAGTCGCGCCGTCCGAAGCGAAGGTGGCGAACTATCACCAGCTCTGCGACTGGATCGCGCGCGACGCGGGCCGCGCACCGGATTTTCAGGCGGGCGATGTATTCGATCAGCTCGAAACCACTTTCGCCGAAACGCCGATCGATCCGCGCTGGCAATTCGACGTGCTGATCGTCGACGAGGGGCAGGATTTCCAGCAGCCGTGGGTGACGGCACTCGAGCGTCTATTGCGCCCCAACGCGGCGTGGTGGTGGCTCGAAGACCCGCTGCAGAATCTGTATATGCGCGAACCCGTCGCGCTGCCCGGCTGGACCACGCTGAAGGAAACCACCAACTATCGCAGTCCGCGCGACATTCTCGATTACGTGCGCGACGTGGTCGGTGCTTCGGTTCCGGTCGCCGCGGCGCTCGCGTCGGGCAGTCCGTTCGACGGCTCGGACATTTCGCTTTCGGTCTACGACGAAGCGAATGCCGCCGAGGGCAGCATCGAGGCCACCAAACGCGCCATCACGCAGGCGCTTTCGCTCGGTTTTCGCAAGCAGGACATCGTGGTGCTGTCGTTTCGCGGACGCGAGGGCTCGGCAATGAGCTCGCTCGATCACCTCGGGCCGCATCGGCTGCGCAGTTTCACCGGCACGTACGATCTGTTCGGCAACCCGGAGTACCGTGAAGGCGACGTGCTGTTCGAGTCGATCTACCGCTTCAAGGGGCAGGCGGCGCCATGCGTGATCTTCACGGAGGTCGACTTCGAGGCTTTCGACGAACGCATCGCGCGCAAGCTGTTCGTCGGCGCCACGCGCGCCACGATGAAGCTGATCGTGGTTGCGTCGCAGCGCGCCGCGCGGCATCTGCACGTGCGTGACGGCAAGGACGGCCGCGAAGTGAAGGAAGCGAAAGAGGCCTAGCGCCCGGACGCTCGGGTCATGTCCACGCACGCGCGCCGACCAGCATGCCGGTTTGCGTGTGCGCATCCCACCAGATCACCCGCAAGAGCGGCGCCTGCTGCGCGATCAGCAGCGCCTGCACCGGATCGCTCTCGATGAAATGCGTGACGCCGCCGCGCAATGCGGCCGCGGCTTTGTGCGCGGCGCTGCCGGCGGGGCTCTCATCATGCGTGTCGGGCGTGCGCATCACCAGTTGCAGATGACCGAAGCCGTGGCGCGTCAACCATGCTTCGGTGCGCGCGCGATCCGCCTCGGGCCGGCCGGTGATGATCGTGCGAATCTGCTGCAAGTCGATCTCCGGCAGCTCCTCGAACGGCAGCAGCGCGTCGCGCTCGGTGAGCGCGGCGGCGAGATCTTCGTCGTATCGCGCGAGCGGCACGTCGGGTAGCAGAATGCCGTCGAGGTCGATCGCGTAGGTGGCGTATTCGTGATCGTCGGCCATCGCGGGCGCGGCGCCTGATTCGACGCGCGCCCAGTCGTCGCGATATCGCTCGGTGTACGCCTGGCGCTCCCACGGAAACAACGCGAAGTAGCCGCGCGCGTCGATCGCATAGTCGGGTTGCGTGCGGCTCAACTCGTCGACGGCGCCGGTCAGCGTCCTGACCACGAGACCCTGCTGCTGAAGAAACGCGATGCAATCGGTCAGCGTAAAACCGCGCCCGGCGATGTCCTCGCACAGCAGCACGGTCGAGCCCGCGGGCGGGATCGGCAGCGTCGAATCCCAGGCGACTGTGCGCGTCAGGCGGTCGTAGCGCAGAAAGGCGACCGGCGTGCCGACGGCGTGCGAAACCATCAGCGCGAGCGGCGCGCCGCCGCGCAGAATGCCGATCGCCATCGCGAAGCGCTCGGCCAGCAAGGCAGGCTGCAGCGATTCGATCCAGTGATCGAGTTGTTCGTACGTCAGGGGCAAAACCGGCTTGTTCATGACTCGTAGGGCGTGGCGCGTGTAGGGCGAGCGTCTCTGGCACGGGAGCGGCCGGTGGTGCTCAAGCGGCCGGGAGCCCTCGTTTTTGAGACAAAGAATTTTGGCGATATTATGCATGCGGTTCAAAGATCGCGCGTTGGGGTGACGCGCGGTAACCCGACGCGCGACGCGAAACCGCGGCCGGCGCAAGGGACAAGAAACAAGGCCAAAGGGGCGGCGGGCCGGCGACTTTCAAGCCGCCCGCTAGAAGAATAGATAACGGAAAAAATCACATGACCAAGTCGACCGCCAGGGTGTATGACCGACAACGCGCCGTTACGGGCGCGCGCTGGGCCGCGGGCCTCGTGCTCGCGCTGGCCGCCTGGAGCGCGCAGGCTCAGCCGGAGCCCACGCCTTTATCGCTCGACGTGCAAGGCAAGATCGGCAAGACTACCGACGCCGCGCACAAGATTTACCAGTTCACCGAGGCGCAACTGCTCGCGCTGCCGGTCCACTCGATCACGACCTCGACCACGTGGACGCCGCGTGCCACCTTCACAGGACCGTTGCTGGCGGATATTCTGAAGACAGTCGGCGCCAATGGCACCCAGGTCGAGATCCATACGCTCGACGACTATACCTACACCATTCCGGTGTCGGACTGCGATCGCTATGGCGTGGTCGTTGCGTACAGCATGAACGGCCGGCGTCTGAAGATCAGCGACTTCGGGCCGCTGTTCCTTATCTACCCGCGCGATGCGTACCCGGATGAACTCACCGGCGCCTCGGGCGATTCGAAATTCGTATGGCAGATCAAGGCCCTCATCGTCAAATAATGCGCCATCCGTGGCGGCGTGCGTTCTACGTGCTGATCTGGCTGACCGCGCTCGCGGCACCGGTCGGCGCGATCGGCTATCTGCTGTACGCAAATCTGCTCAACCCGCGCGCCACCGAGCAGCTGACCGGTTCGTACGACGGCTTCTACTGGGACGCCGCGCAATTGCAAATCGCCTACGCGCGCTTCGAGAATCAGCTACTGCTGTATCAGTCGGGCGTCGACGACGACTATCAGCGGCTGATGCTGCGTTATCAGTTGCTGCAATCCAAGCTGCACGTGATGGCCGGTTCCACGCGCCGGCTCACCACCCAGCTCTCGCTGCTGCAAAGGCAACTGGATGAAATCCATTCGCTCGATCAGCTGCTGGGCGGTATCGGGCCCGAAGTCGACGAGCTGCCGAAAGACCGCAGCCAGGCCAACCGGATCGTCGCGCAACTGCGTCAGCATTGGAACGAGGTCAACGATCTCGCGCTGAGCCGCCGCTTTGCCGATGTTGCCGATCGCGAGGCGATGAACCGCGACTTCATCAACAAGCGCCGTATGCTGTTCGCCGGCGGCCTGTTGCTGCTGTTGCTGTCGGCGGCGGCGACGCTGTTGCTCGTGCTGAACGGCCGGCGTCGTACACGGCTGATGCATCAGCAGCACGCGGCGCTCGAGGCCGAGCACCAGGCGAGCCGCGCCGCGCGCGAGGCGAGTCACGCCAAGGACGCGTTTCTCGGCATGATCAGCCACGAACTGCGCACGCCATTGCATGCGATCGTGTCGTCGATCGAATTGCTGGGCTTCAACTATCACTCCGAGGCGGATCGCAAGGTGATCCAGCGGCTCGAAACCGCGGGCCGGCATCTGGAGGCGCAGATGAAGGATCTGACCGACTACGCGCGCCTCGGCGCCGGCAAGCTCGAGTTGCGTCACGAGCATTTCGAGCCGCGCGAACTGCTGGCGTCGATCGTCGACGAACACGCGATGTCGGCGGCCGCACGCGGTTTGCAACTGGAGAGCGAGGCGGGCGGCATGAGCGGTCTGGTCGATTCCGATCCGCACCGCATTCGCCAGATCGTCAACAACCTCGTCACCAACGCGATCCGCTACACCGAAACCGGCACCGTGCGCGTGCAGTTGCGGCAACGGCCGGGGCTGCTGGTCTTCGTCGTCAGCGATACGGGGCCCGGCGTGCCGCATGCGCAGATTCCACTCATCTTTCAGGAGTTCACCCAGCTGGACGCGTCGCGCACGCGCCGTTTCGAAGGCGCGGGCATGGGGCTGACCATCGTGCAGGGGCTGGTCAAGCTGTTCGGCGGCACCGTCGAGGTGGCGAGCAAGGTCGGCGAGGGCACTACCTTCACCGTGACGATTCCGGTCACGCCGGTCGCCGCCGCGCAACCGCAAGATGTGGCGACGCGCGCCGAGCCTGGCGGCGCGCGCCCGTGCGTATTGATCGTCGATGACAACAGCCTGATCCGCGAGTCGCTCAGCGAAATGGTCGCGCACATGAATTTCGACGCGCACGCCGTCGCCACCGCCGACGATGCGCTCGCCTGGCTCGGCACTCGCCGTTGCGACGTGGTGTTGCTGGATCTGCATATGCCCGAGCGCGACGGCTATACGTTTCTCGCGGACTTTGCCAAGCGGGGCGGACCGTCCGCGGGCGTGCCGGTGATCGTGGTCAGCGCGTATGCGCCGGAGGCAGAAGTGACTGGGAAGGCGGAAGAGGAAGGCGGCTCGCAGCCGTTCTTCGATGCGTTATTAAAGCCGGTACATTACGAGGAACTCCGCAGCGCGTTGCAGCGGGCGCTGGCTTCGCGGCATACGGCGTGAGGCGAAGCGTGGGCGGCCGGGCGAAGGTGGGCATCAACCTGAGCACACGCCTTCAGCCGTTTGCCGGCGCGGGTGGATCCGCTAAGGCCGGTTCAGCCGCTTCGACAGATCGGCAACCAGGATCGCCATGCGCGCCGGCTTTTCATAGCACGCGACGTCGTAATTGCGGATCACCTGGCTGATCTCCGATTCGCTGGCCTTGCCGGTCAGCAATTCGCCGGTCAGCACGAAGATCGGCGCGTCCGGATTTTCCGAGGCGCGCACCGCGCGAATCGCAGCCGCCGAGGTCTGCGCGCCGAACAGCCAGTCGATCACGATGCCGTCGAACACCTGGGTTTGCAACTGGTCGGCAAACGCCGCGAGTCCGTAGATCGCCACCGCGGCGAAGCCGCTGCGCTCCAGATAGTCGCGCAGGTTGTCGGCGCTCGCCTGGTCGTCGTCGACTACCGCGATGGTGGGCTTGTCGGTTTCGGCGCGGCGCGGATAGATCTCGATCTTGTGGACCTCGTACGCGCTCTGGTAAAGCGTGCCGTCGTGGCGTGCCACGCGCCATTGACCGAGCCGGGAGTACGCGACAAATTCCGGGCGGCTGCCGGCCTCGAGCGCGGCGCCGACCCAGGCCGTACAGGCCAGTTCGATCGCGCCGATGCTGAACACGGCTTCCTGGGCGATCGCGCCGACCATGCCGGGATCGAGCGATTGCGCGCCGAATAGCTGGGCGGCCGGTTCGCCGAACACCTCGGCGACCTTCTTGATTTGCGAGAGCGTCCACGGGCTGTTGCCGCGCAACTTGCGGTGTCCCTGCGAAAAACTCAGATCGAGGATGCGGCACAGTTCCGTGGTCTGCTGGCGTTTGCCGATTCCGTGCCGGCTCATCAACTCGCGCACGCGCTCGGCGACTGCGATGGAGTCAGGTGAGTGTGTTTCGTTGGCCATGCTGCGTGAGAATCCGCCGTCTTAAAGGGTATTGGGGGAGTGCGATACGACAGGCATAGCGCGACCATGCACATGCAATGCGCAAAGACGCGGCGTCGCAGGGGACAGCAAATGTACCGTAAAAAGTATCGCAGTCTGTCGTTTTGTACGACCGCCGTCTGGCCCGTCGATGCGAGAGTCGAAACGGGCCGGTTTGGCGATCTTTTTATGCATTGAGCATCAATGTATTTTACCGATGAAACCTCGCTGCATCTAAAGAGAAATATGTCAGGCGATGCCGGCCGTACGAAATGTCTAGCCAGCAGACATCGTGCCGAGCTTCGCTGCCGAGTTTTTCAGGCCTTTGAAAATCCGTTCGGCGACCCTAGCCGGAAAACGTTCGGGCAATTCTGCGGAGACCCGCTCGATCACGCCGGGCGTCTGTTCGATCAACCGTTGAATCAGCGGTTCCGCGTCCGCGCCGTACGAGCACTTCAGCGCCATGGTGTTGAAGTGGCGCCGCTGCACGTCGCGAAACGCGTCGTGCTTGCTGCGCGACCACATGCCCATGGCGAGTCGCGCCTTGAACCACGACCACTGATTCGGGCCGCTGCCTTCCACCGGCCAGATCGACATCACGTCGTAGAGCGGCGTGAGGCGATAGTGGCCACCCGCGAGCAGGCGAATGCTGAAGTTCTTGGCGTGGCCGTCCGGCGCCGCCAGCATCCAGAACAGAATCTGGCTTGCCAGCAGCGTCTCGATGTCCTGCCGCGCCTCGACCGACTGCTGCAGAACTCGCGCGAGGTCGAGCACGCCCGGGCCGCCTTCGTTTTCATATTTGCGATGCGACGGCACGCCGTACACCTGGCAGAAGTCTTCCTGCGGCAGGCGCAGCAGCCACTGCCCGCTCGAATGCATTTGGCGGTCGAAGCGCTCGACACTCAACACCCGCTGCTTGCCGAACGTCATGATCTCCGTGTTGGCGACGGGCAGGCCGTAAGCCTGCAGAATCCGCAGACAGAGCCATTCGTTTTCAACCGAAGTACTGAGATCGGCGAGCTTGTTGCCGACCAGGCCGAGCGGCAGCTTGAAAATGTGCGTGGTGGGCGTGGCGCCGTGCGGCCGCTGCCATTTGCCGTCATGCCACAGCAGCGCGGTTTTTTCCTGCGCGCCGGCGAGCGAGATGCGGAACTCGTCCGCCTCTTCGGGCGCGCCGAAAGCCGGGTTGCTGACCGTGCGCGCGAGCAAGGCCTCGATCTCGGCCTCCGTGAGCGGCGTGCCCTCGATCCGTTCGACGCCTTGCGGCACATCGTCTTCCGCAAGCAGCTGGACGGCGCCCACGCAGTCGCGGCCGATGGCTTGCAGCAGATCGAACGCGTCGAGCGTCTCGGTCTGGTAGCGCTGGGCGATGCGCTTTCTGATCGCCTCGCTGTCGGGCAGCAGATTGTCGAAATAGTTGAGCACGCGCGGACCTTTGTGCGCCAGATCGCCCGGTGTGAACGGCAGCGACAGCGACAGCGGCCGTCCCGCGGGCGATGCGACCCAGGCGGGCTCGTAGGCGAATTCCATGGGCCCGCGAGCGGGCAGGCGCCAGACGCCGACGCGCTCGCCATTCGCCCAGACCGAGAGTGCGCGCGAGTGAGTTTGCCGTCCCATGCTTACCACTCGATCAATGGCGTGGGGTCGGGCAGCGTCTGGCTCTTGTCGCGCAGTTGCAGCTGCAGACCGTAGGCGCCGCACAAGGCCAGCAGTTGTGCGAGGGTGAGAGCGGCAGCGTCGCTTTCGAAGGCAGAGATGCGGCTCTGGCTGACGCCGATCCGCGCCGCCGCCTCGGCCTGCGTGAGGCCGGCTTGCCGCCGGCTGGCGGCAAGCAGCCGGGCGACCTGGTCCGGTGTGGCGATGAGATTCAGCATGGCAAATTATCTGTGAAACGAATAAATGCACTTTATGCGTGACACGCATATTTGTCAAATATTCGTGTCACGCATATTTTGCGAATATCTGTTTCGCGAATAAAATGCAAATATGCGTCTGGCGAATAAATGGCGTGAAGCCAGCGCGTACGCCACCGCCGCGCGCCTTTGTCCGCCTGCGCCGCTGGTCATCGGCCATCGCGGCATTGCGGACAAGCAGGCCGCCTGCGAAGATTATGCCCACACTTAAAACCTGCCCGCCCTGATGACCACGACTTACCCGCTGCACGCGAACCTCACTTCCGCCGACCAGGCATTTCCGAAGCACGCCGATGTAGTGATTGCCGGCGCCGGCATCATGGGCTGCGCGGCCGCCTACTATCTGGGGCGCCGCGGCCTTTCGGTGGTGGTGCTCGACAAGTCGCGCATTGCCGGGCAGCAGTCGTCGCGGGCGTGGGGATTCGTGCGTCAGCAGGGCCGCGAGTCCGCCGAAGTGCCGCTGATGATGGCCGGCATCCCGCTGTGGAAAACACTCGAAAGCGAGCTGAATTTCGATCTCGAATGGCGTCAGGGCGGCTGTCTGTACGTGGCGACCGGCGAAGAGGACTGGGCCTCGTTCCGGCAATGGATGGACGTCGCGCGTCAGCACGGCCTCGACACGCGCACGCTCGACCGCAAGCAGATCGACACGGTCGTGACCGGCATGCACGCGCCGGCGCTCGGCGGCCTCTACACGCCAAGCGACGGCCAGGCGGAACCGCGCCGCGCCGCGGCGGCCTTTGCGGCGCGCGCGAGGGAATCCGGTGCGCTGTTTTTCGAAGGCTGCGGCGTGATCGGCGTCGAACGCGCGGGCGGCGCGATTGCCGGCGTGATCACCGAGCGCGGCCCGCTGCGCACTTCGCGCTTCATCTGCGCGGCGGGCGCGAGCAGCTGGCGTTTGCTCAAAACGCTCGGGCTCGAACTGCCGCAGCAGGCGGTGCGCGGCACCTGCATGCGCACCAATCCGCTGCCGCGCATCACCGCGTCGACGTTCTGGGGCCACGGCCTCGGCGTGCGGCAGCGCGCGAACGGCGCGATCAATCTCGCCGACGACATGCAGGTCGATGTCGACATGACGCTTGGCCATTTCCGCGCGCTCAAGTGGTTCTTGCCGGAGCTGTGGGCGCAGCGCGAGAAGTTCAGCTTCCATCTGAACGGCGCAAGCCTGCGTGATCTGCGCGAGCGTTTGCCGGGCGGCGTGCCGAAACACGAGCGTGTGCTGCATCCGCGTGACCCGCATCCGCAGCCGAACGTGGGCCACGCGCCGCGGGCGTTGAAAAAACTGCGCGCTTTGTTTCCCGCGTTGAAAGACGCGCAGGTGGTCGAATCGTGGGCCGGCCTGATCGATGTGTTGCCCGACGGCATTCCGGTGATCGACGCGCCGCCGCAGGTCAGTGGCTTGACCATCGCCACCGGCTTTTGCGGCCACGGTTTCGCGATGGGGCCGATCGTCGGCAAACTGCTCGCGGAATTGAACGACGGCGGCCAGGCGTCGCTCGATCTGTCGGCGTTCCGCTTGCAGCGTTTCTTCGACGGCACGATGCAACGGCCTCGCAGCATGCTGTAAAACGCTTCTGTCGCAATCCTTTTCTCGCACCACCCATGAACGAAGCGACTTTGCGCCACGTCGGCGTGCCGTACTACACGCAATGGGGCAGTCCCGAATGGGTCGGCCGGATCGTCGAGCAGCACAGTGACCCGTGCGCCGATCCCGGCTGGCAGCGCAGCGGCTTCTCCGATCCGGAGCGTTACCGCTTCTGGGCTAAGCGGCTGTGCGGCCTGACGTGCCTCGAGTCGGCGCTCGACTATTGGCGCATCGATCACGCGCCGCGCGCCGCGCTGCTCGACGAAGCGTTGCGGCATGGCGTGTACCGCATGCGCGAGGATGGCGGCGTCGATGGTTTGATTTACCGGCCGTTTGCCGAGTGGGTGGCCGGCGCGTTCGGCGTTCGGGTCGACGTGCTGCCGCAAGCGCCGCTCGAAGACGTGGCCGCGCGGCTGAACGCCGAGACGCTGGCAATCGTCTCCGTGAGCCCGGAGATCCGCTATCCCCAGCGGCCCAATCAGCGCCAGGGCGGTCATCTGATCCTGCTGCACGGACGCGGCCGCGATGGCGTGTGGTTCCACAATCCCTCGGGTATCGCGCCGCATCAGGCCGATGTGTATCTGCCATTCGACACCATGACGCGTTTCTACGCGGGACGCGGCATGACGCTCAGCCGGATCGCACGCTAGCCGCGGCGGGCGGCGTTTTTTGTCGCACGGTGAGCGGGGTGATCGGGCCCGTTTTCTGCTGATACGCGGTATCGACTCTAGTGTTACCGGAACCGCCATGAAACGAACCTACGCCCTCCTTGCTGCCAGCTTGATTGCTCTTGGCTCCGCTGCCACGGCGGACGCTGCCAGCCGCGACGAACAGACCAAGGCCTGCCGAGGCGACGCCATGCATTTTTGCGCCGCCGACATTCCCAACGAAGACAAGATCACCGCCTGCATGAAGCAGCACGTCGATGAACTGAGCCCGGCATGCCGCGCCATGTTCAAGGGCGGCAAGAAGGGCGCCGATAAAAATACGTCGCAGTGACAGCGGGGCGGCTTAACGTCCCGCTGTCGCGATCCGGCCCCGCGGCGCGTCCGGCGTCGTAGAATCGCTTGTCATCGACTGCGGGAGCCGCCGCGTGCCTGATTCGCCCAAGCCGGAGCCACGTCTGCCGCGCTTCCGTTTGCCGCGCCGTGCCCGCACGCCCTGGCAGGCGCCGCGCGCCCGCACGCTGTTCACGCGGCCGGCGGCGTCCCCGCAACGCATGCTGTTGCATCGCGTCTATCTGGTGGTCGGCCTGTGCGTGCTCGCCTTCGCCGTGCTCTATCTCGATCGGGACGGCTTGCGCGATGCCAACCGCAAAGTCCTCGGCATCGTCGATCTGATGTACTTCACGATGGTGACGGTAGCCACCGTCGGTTACGGCGACATCGTGCCGGTGACCGCCCGCGCGCGGCTCATCGACGCCTTTTTCATCGTGCCGATCCGCATCGTCATCTGGTTCGTGTTTCTCGGCACCGCCTATCAGTTCGTCATTCAACGCGTCATCGAGGAATTCCGCATGAAACGCCTGCAAAAGCAGTTGCGCGATCACGTCGTGATTTGCGGCTATGGATTGAGCGGTTCGGTCGCAGTGCGCGAGTTGCTGGAAAGCGGTTTCACCGCGGAGGCGATCGTCGTGATCGATCCGCAGCAGGCGGCGCTCGAAGCGGCCACGGCGCTCGGCGTCGCCGGTCTGCTCGGCGATCCGTCGCGCGAGGATCTGTTGCAACAGGCGCAGGTGCAGATCGCCCGCGCGGTGATCATCGCCGTCACCGACGACGCCACCGCTATCCTGCTCACGCTGACCGTGCGCAGCGTCGCGCCGCAGACCAAGATCGTGGTGCGGATTCAGGAGCAGACCTACCAGCGGCAGTTGCGCCAGGCCGGGGCGAACGTGATCGTCTCGTCGACCAAGATCGGCGGCTTGCTGCTTGCCGACGCGGTGGACAGCGAATACATCGTGCCCTTCGTGAACGACCTGTTGTCGGCACGTGGCCGTGTCAACCTGGTCGAACGTCGGGCGACGGCGCAGGAGATCGGCCGCTGGAGCAATGCGCTGCCGGGCGCGGTGGTGGTGGGTCTCGTGCGTGCGGGGCGCGTGCTGTCGTTTTACGAAGACGAACCGTGTCCGATCGAGGCGGGCGATCTGTTGATGCTGATCCAGTCGTCGCGGCAGCCGAATGAGACGCCCGCCGCCTGCTAGCCCATTCGAACTCAAACTTTTGCCAAACACCGGAACAACCTGCCCATGACCCAGCCGACCACGCAGACTTTCGACGCCGCCGCGACCACGCGGCTGATTCCCTATGCCGCGCTTGTCGATGCACTCAAGCGCGCGACCATCGACTATGCACAGCGGCGCATTGCGAGTCCCGAGCGGCTGGTCGTGCCGCTCAACGAGGACGGCATCATGCTGTCGATGCCGGCCACCGCGCCCGATCTCGCGATCCACAAGCTGGTCAACGTATGCCCGGCCAATCGCGCACACGGCCTGCCGACCATCCACGGCAAGGTGATGGCGTTCGACGCCGACACCGGCGAGACGCTCTTCATCCTCGATGGCCCGACCGTGACGGGACGCCGCACGGCGGCAATCTCGATGCTCGGCGTCGACACTTTCGCCGCGGCAACGCCGCGCGAATTTCTGCTGATCGGCACCGGCACGCAGGCGCTCAACCATCTGGAGGCGATCGGCGAACTGTTTCCCGACGCGCGAGTGTGGGTCAAGGGCAGCGCGCCTGCGCGCGCCGAGGCGTTTTGCGCCGCGCATCAGGGCAAGGCGCGTGATCTTCAGCCGCTGATCCAACCCGGTGCCACGATCCCCGACTCGGTCGATGTAGTGATCGCGCTGACCACGAGCAGACAGCCGGTCTACGACGAGGCGGCGCGCGCGGAGCGCCTCGTGATCGGCGTCGGCGCATTCACGCCGGCGATGGTCGAGATCGGCGCGCGCACCCTCGGCGAAAGCGCACTTTTCGTCGATGACGAAGCCGGCGCGCGCCACGAAGCCGGCGACTTCATTCAGGCGGGCGTCGACTGGGCTCAGGTCGGCGGCATCGCTTCGGTGCTCGAGAATGCAGCGTCGTTGCCGCAAAAAAAACCGATCGTATTTAAAAGCGTCGGCTGTGCAGCGTGGGATCTGGCGGCGTGCCGCGTGGCGCGCGAGGCGTTGTCAGGAGGTTGAAGGCTTGGAGAAAAAACCCACGTGAGAGGGCCGCGCATGGCCTGCGGGGCATGCTTTGCGGCAGGACAGGGCGTGCCCGCCAACACCGAAAAAGGTCCTGAAAACAGGCCTTTAGCGCGCCAGGTTGGCATATTGCGCGAACCTGAGGCACATGTTGCCGTGCAAACAATCTCAAAACGTTGCACCATAGGCGTTTGCCAGAAGAAGTGCCGGTGCGCCGGCACCGCGCCGCTGCTTTTTTCTGCCCGCTTTTTTCTGCCGTTCACCGACGCCTTATCCCTCACGACGCTGCGACCGCGCTATGACGACCCAACACGCTTCTGCCACTCCCGACCTGCCGCTCGACATGATCATCTTCGGCGGTACCGGCGATCTGTCGTTTCGCAAGCTGCTGCCTGCGCTCTACATGGCGCATCTGCACTGCAATCTGCCGCCGAACACCCGCATTCTCACGATCGGCCGCAAGCCTTGGTCGCGTGAGGAGTACATCAACGAATTCATGGAGCTGAAGGCGAAGCCCTTCATCGAAAAGAAAGCGTTCGATGCCGGCGCCTGGGACAAATTTCTCGCGCTGTTCGAGTACGTGCGCATGGACGTCGACTCGGTCGAAGACTATCAGCGCCTGAAAGAAGTGTCGCGCGAAGGCGTGCGCCGCGTGTTCTATCTCGCGACGTCGCCGGATCTGTTCACGAACATCTGTGACAACCTCGCCGCCGCGGGCTTGATCGACGCCAACTCGCGCGTCGTGCTCGAGAAGCCGCTGGGTCACGATCTGGCCTCCGCGCAGGAAATCAACACGGCGGTCGGCAAGCATTTCAGCGAAGCGCAGATCTACCGGATCGACCATTACCTCGGCAAGGAAACCGTGCAGAACCTGATGGTGCTGCGCTTCGGCAATCCGATTTTCGGCCCGCTGTGGCAGGCGCCGTATATCAAGAGCGTGCAGATCACCGTGGCGGAAACGGTCGGCGTGGGCAGCCGCGCGGGCTTCTACGATAAAACCGGCGCGCTGCGCGACATGGTGCAGAACCACTTGCTGCAATTGCTGTGCATCGTTGCGATGGAGCCGCCGGTGTCGCTCGACCCGGACGCGGTGCGCGACGAAAAGCTCAAGGTGCTGCGCTCGCTGCGTCCGATGACCCCCGAGGACATCGCGCGCGATACCGTGCGCGGCCAGTACACCGCGGGCGCCGTGGACGGCGAGGCCGTGAAGGGTTATCAGGAAGAAGACAACGTGCCGGCGGGCAGCCGCGCCGAAACCTTCGTCGCCTTGCGCGCGCATATCAACAACTGGCGCTGGGCGCACGTGCCGTTTTTCCTGCGCACCGGCAAGCGGATGCAGAAGAAGGTGTCGGAGATCGTTATCGAATTCGCCGAACTGCCGTTCTCGATTTTTCCGAAGGGCGGGCGCAATTACGGCAATCGTCTGGTGATCCAGTTGCAGCCTGAAGAATCGATCCAGTTGCAGGTGCTGGCGAAGGAGCCAGGCAGCGGCATGCACATGCTGCCGGTGAATCTGAATCTGGATTTGCAGCAGGCCTTCACCGAGCGTCGCGCGGAAGCGTATGAGCGTTTGCTGATCGATGTGATTCGCGGACGCCTCACGCATTTCATGCGGCGCGACGAACTCGAAGCGGCGTGGGCATGGGCCGAACCGATTCTGGAAGGCTGGGGCAAATCCGGCGAAAAGCCGCGCGGTTATACGGCGGGCACGTTTGGGCCGGCGGCTTCGACGGCGCTGATGGCGCGTGAAAATGCGGTGTGGGCGGAAGAGTCGCAATAAGCGGTTTTGAACGCTGGATGGCAATGCACGCAGGTGCTGGCGAGCCGCAAAGTTGGCAGCCGAAGCCTATCGCCTGCTGGACAGACGCTTCGATGCGAATACGCTTATGAATCCGACAAAGACGGCGGCGGCGAGATAACCCGACACGAAAAGGAGAGAGTTAGTCCACGCCTCGATATCGTAGGCATCTGGCGTCCAGTCGGGATACAGGGAACGCAGCAGCCATCTTACGAAGTCCGCAAGCCATAGCGGTATTTCAAACGAAAGCTGTTGCGATCCCCAGGCGAAAGCTGTCCCCAGTGCGAACCAAACGGCCAGCGAGCTAATGCACCATTGAAGCAATCGCGCAGGTTTCATCGGACCTCGACCCGCCCGTATGCTCGCATGTCACCTCCGGGCACCTGCATGGTGGGTTTGAACGCGCGGATATAACGTTGGAGTCGCTCAAAATCAGCCGGACTCTTCACGGTGATGCAGCCTTCGCTGAGGCGCCTTTCACCCTCGGGGTGAAGGCGAAACTGGCCTCGCCGAATGCCGTGGGTCATTGTGATATCGCCGCCGTGTGGATTCCAGAGCATGAACCACGTGTGCCGGTCAGTACTACCCGCGTGTTCGGCGATAAAATCTCGTAGCCCGCCCAGGCGTCCGCCCGATTGCCGGTCGACTAGATAGTACGTGCCGGGGGGAATGGGGCCCACATCCACATCGGCCACATCGTCAGGATTGTCCCGACCTATCTTCTGCCCTGAGTAAGCCTCGACCTCGCCGAAGCCCGAGCAAACCAACCGCGAAGTTTCTTTTCGATTGAGAGTGAAGCTACAGAACACGGGCATTGTTTTTTCCGTAGTCGGGAGAACCTCCTTGTAGCATTGCTCTTGCACGTCTGTACATAGAACGAGCGCATCCTTGACGTTGTTTTACACAGGCCGATTCGATACGCATATCAAGGCCGTCGAGGACGAAAGCGAGCCCGCGCGATGATGGGTCACAGAGTTCCTATAGTCCGCGTCGAGGGAGTGAGTTGCTGTCGGTACGTGGATTTCTAGCCCGAGGAAGGGGCAGGCCCAACGGGGCTGGCGGCATGAAGAGGCGAGGGCCGCGTGCCGCGAGCGGTGCGAACGCCCATTTCAGCCACATTGTCCATTTTCAACCGATGAAGAAAAACCCGCGCAAGCGGGCTCTCTTATTCCATTGATCGACGCGTTGATGCTTAAGGCAACGAAATCGTCAACGTAGCCGATTGCGGACCGAGCTTGACCACCTGCGAATACGGCGCGAGCGAACGCAAGGTCTGATCGCGCAGATAAGTATTCAGGCCGAGATAAGCCAGCAATCCCACCAGCGCGAACACCGCGCCGATCGACCACAACGGCACCTCGCGCTTCAGACGGTGCGCGACCTGATCGGGCAGCGGCCAATGCGGCGCGAACTGCGCGCGCTTGCCCTTCAGATGCGCGATTTCGTCGCCGATGCGCGCGGTCAGATACGCGAGCTTCTCCGGTCCTTCGAGCAGATACTTACCCTGATAACCGAGCAGCAGGCACATGTGAAACACCTCCAGCGACTGCAAGCGTGCCGCGCCTTGTGCGCGGCATTCCTCGAGATACTGGAAAAATTTCTCGCCCGCCAGTTGCTCGCCGAACAGCACCAGTTGCAGCGGCCGGCGCTCCCATTCCGTGCGGATCCTGAAGGTGGACGACAACACCGATTCGTCGATGGCCGCGCAGAACGCAAACTTCGACGCGTAGACATCTTCGGCCGACGCATTGAGCTTCTTCGCCCCGCGCTCGAAGTCGCCGAGGAACTGCTGGATGCGCTGGCTGAATTCCTGCGCGTCGCCGGGCTCGCGGCCGTTCTTCAACAGGAACAACATGAAGAAACCGTCGTACAGCAGATCGAGCAGCGAGCGGACCTGATAGCTCGGCTCGGTGATCGGGGCGGGCGCGGCGGCAGGCGTGCTGCCGCCAAAGAGGGATGGCGCGTAGCTCATGATGTGACGGCGATCAGTTCGAGTTGAAGATCGTTGATGCCCGACGGCGCGTAGATCATTGCCGATTGAGCCTGCAACATACGGTCATACAGCGCGCCGCGCGATTCGAACGAGAAGTAGCACGCGCCCGGACGCACCGGAATGGCGGGCGGCACCTGCGGCGTGTAGACGAGCCGCACGCCCGGCATGGCCGAGAGCACCAGCTTGTCGACGTCGTCCGGCGCGCCGACCTTGAAGCGCGCGGGCACGGCTTCCACGAGCTCGGCGGTCGGCATATCCGCCGATACCGCGATGTAGAACATGGTCTTGTCGTCGATCTTGCCCGAGTCGAGCCGGCCCGCATGGAACGACGGACGCACTTCTTCGAGCGCGATCGCGAAGTAGCGCGTGGAGATCACGGTTTCGAGCAGATCGCGCAGGATCGTGTCGAGACGCGCGAAGCCGGGGCCCGGATCGTCGTGGCGATACGCCGGCAGGTCGGAGAGCGCGTAGCCCTTCGAAAACGTCATCAACTGGCCGGCGAGCCGCAGCAGTTCCTGAAACAGGCGTTCGGGATGCAGCGCCGAATGCTGGTACAGATGCGCGAGCGAAGCGAAGGCCGCGCTCGCGGTATGCAACAGCCAGAACGAGGCGATGTCGCCGGAACGGAACTCGATGATGTTCTTGGTCGGCTCGCGGTGAAAACCGTATAACGCGTTGACCTTGGCCTGCAAGGCGTCGATCAGTTGACGCAGGCGCTGATGCAGGATCGGCGAGGCGTCGATAGCGAGGCAGGGCGGCACGAATGTGTCGTCGATTTCGAACCCGCTCGTGGCGGTGCGGCGTACCCGCACGAGCGGCACCGAGAGCAGTTGATCGCGCGGCTCGCTATGCGCGATCAGCTTGACGCTGGTCTTCAGGAAGGTGATGTCGGCTTCGGCGGCGTCGGTGAAATGATCGGCCACCGGCGTCTGTTCGCTGACGTAACGCGACACGAAACCGGCGTTGCTGTCCTGCGCATAGTTCGCACCGGTTTCGCGCAGCGGATGCAGCGCGAGATAAAACGTGAATTCGTTGATGCCGTCGGGAAGCGTATCCAGCGCGATGGGCGGCGGCAGGTCGTCGGCCTGAGGCGCGGAGTAGAGCGCGCCGTCGGGAAACACCAGCGAGAGTTCGCTCACGCGCAGCACATTGCTGCCGAGCGCGTCGCGATCGAAGCGCGCTGAGCGCACGCCCCAGTTATACGGCTGGATCGCCTGGATCGACTCGAACAGGCGCGCCTCATGATAAGCGTCCTGACGCTGAAAATGCTGCGGCCTCAGAAACAGGCCTTCCCCCCATAGCACTTTTGCCGAATAACTCATCTCAAACCCGTTATATGCGTTCTGCGTGTGGCGCACCCGGAGATAACCGATTCGAGCGCCGCATTGTTAATTGCTTAAAAATGTTAAATCGCATTTGACCGGCATCTTTATCCGCAGCTTACCGACGAAAGCATATTTAGCGCTTGCGCGGGCAGTCCCTGGTCTGGCGGGATCACCGTGCCATTGGTCACCGTCATTGCACAGTTATGCAGGCCGATCATTATGCCGGATTTCTCCGACTTCGCCGGGTCGAAGGCGAATTTCCAGCGCTGCATCGCCGGATCACGGAATAGCGCGACGATACCGAATGCCTGCGCTTCACGCGAGACTTTTTCGGTAACAACGTAGCGCTGGCCCGGGATCAGCGTTACTTCACGCACGCCCAGCAAATCACCGCCCAATACGGTCTTTTCCTTTGCTGGATCGGTAAATGCGTCGAACGGCGCCTGCTGGAATGAAGTCGGGTCTTTCAGTACGTAAAGCCGCACCACCAGCGCCAATGGCCGTTTGTCATTCGCGGCATTCAGATTCGACGCTGCATATAAGGTGAGGCCGAGATTGCGCGGCGGTTTCTGGGCATCAGGCAGATCCGGCTTGCCGAGGCCGCTTGCCTGCAAAGCCGCGTTGGCAGCGGCTCCGAGCACCGTCACGCCGGCCGCGCAGCCGCCCAGAAGCGCGCAGACCGCCGCATTGGCGATCAAAAGCGATGCATAGCGAATAACACGCGAATTCATATACATCGACCGGCTCGGCGCCGTCCCCCGTCAAAACATCAATAACGAACTCAATCCGGCAAATTTGTAGCCACGCTATGCCACTTAATGCCGCGATATGCAAAGCGCTTGTAATTGCCGGCTCTACCGGGCCGGCAGCCGGCGAGTGGAAATTTTTTCCGGTATCCCCTGTGCTGCTATTGCGCCAGGAAACAATTTCTGCATGTTTCGTTTAAATGATCCGCATGCATTTTTTTTGTGCAATCCTTCTTCACACGAAAGTTGAATTATCGAAAATTGGCCTGTACTATACCCGCGCACTTCAAGCAAAGCAAAACTCCGGTTTCTCCTTGAATTAAAAAATTCGCACGTCGGTGAAAAACGATGAATGAGCGTCTGTTAGTAAAACTATCTGGGGTTGTGTTGGCATGCGGCGTGATGGCCGGTTGCGCAACACAGGGCAACAACGTGGCGACCACACCGGAGGCTTTTAATAAGCAACTCGCGGATGCCGATACCGTCGCAAAGGGCGGCGATCAGGATCGCGCTATCGCGCTTTACCAGCAGCTTTCCAAATCCGATCCGACGCGTGAAGAACCGTGGTCGCGTATTGCGCAGATCCAGTTCACACAAGGTCATTACGGTCAGGCAATCGTGGCCGCGCAAGAAGCATTGCAACGCGATCAGACCGATCGTCAGGCCAAGAGCGTGCTCGCGGTGGCCGGCCTGCGCGTCGCCACGCAATCGCTCGGCGAATTGCGTCAGGACGCGTCGCTCGCGGGCGACGCGAAGTCGGATGCGCAAGCGCTCGCCAAGCAACTGCGCGACACGCTCGGCGAAGCCACGCTGTTCCCGCCCGACCCGAGCGACAAGCCGGCGGCGAAGAAGAAGCGCGTGGTTCGTCACGTTGCCAAGGGCAAGCCGGCAGCGGATACGCCTGACGCCACACCCGGCGCCACGACTCCCGTCGCCGCGCCGCCAGCGCCCGCTGCGCCGGCAGCGCCTGCAGCACCCGCCAAAGCGGCGCAAAGCAGCGGCGCGTCCGATCCGTTCAGCGCGCTGCGCTGATCCACACGCCTGATCCATCAGCACCGGGAGCCGACGATGGCGAAGAAAGAAAGCATTCAAAAACGCTTGCAAAAAGTGCGGCCGCCCCGCGTTCAGTTGACCTATGAGGTCGAGCGTGGCGATGCGATCGAGGTGAAGGAACTGCCGTTCGTCGTCGGCGTGGTCGCCGATCTGGCGGGGCAGTCCGAAGTCGAGCAGCCGAAGCTGCGCGATCGCAAGTTCGTCAATATCGACCGCGATAATTTCGACGACGTGATGAAAGCGATCGAACCGCGCGCCGCGTTTCAGGTGGAAAACCGCCTGAGCGAAGCCGGCGGCAAATTCGCGGTCGACCTGCGTTTCAAGTCGATGGCAGACTTCAATCCGGACGAAGTGGTCGCGCAAATCGAACCGCTGCGGCGCCTGCTCGAAGCGCGTTCGAAGCTCGCCGATCTGCGCAACAAGCTGGCCGGCAACGACAAACTCGAAGACCTGCTGAGCGAAGTGCTCAACAACACGCAGCAGTTGCAAACCCTGGCGAAAGACCAGAGCAACGCGGCGGACCAGCACGGCGGCGCGCCGGACCACGACAAGCAGGGCGAATAAGCACGGGGTGTGAGATGAATCAGCAAACGGCAGCAGCCCAACTGGCGACCGCGCAAAGCGGTACGGAATCCACGCTGCTCGACGAGATTGTCGAGAAGAGCCGCGTGGCGAAGTCCGATTCCGAGCACGCGCGCGCGAAAGACCTGATCGGCGAACTCGTGCATCAGGTGCTCGACGGCACGGTGGTGGTGTCCGATAACCTGTCGGCCACCATCGACGCGCGCGTCGCCGAACTCGACCGCCTGATCTCCGCGCAGTTGAGCGCGGTGATGCACGCGCCGGAATTCCAGCGCATGGAAAGCACGTGGCGCGGCCTCGACTATCTGTGCAAGGAAAGCAACACCGGGGCAACGGTCAAGATCAAGGCGCTGCATGCGCCCAAGCGAGACCTGGTGCGCGACTTCAAGACCGCCATCGAATTCGATCAGAGCGCGCTGTTCAAGAAGATCTACGAAGAAGAATTCGGCACCTTCGGCGGCTCGCCGTTCGGCACGATCGTGGGCGACTTCGAAGTAACGCGTCAGCCGGAAGACATGTACTTCATCGAACAGATGTCGCACGTTGCCGCGGCCGCGCATGCGCCGTTCATCGCGTCGGCGTCGCCCGAACTGATGGGCCTCGATACCTTTGCCGACCTCGGCAAGCCGCGTGATCTCGGCAAGGTGTTCGACACGGTCGAATACGCGAAGTGGAAGTCGTTCCGCGACGCCGAAGATTCCCGCTACGTCGGTCTCACGCTGCCGCGTTTTCTCGGCCGCCTGCCGTTCAATCCGAAAGACGGCGCCACGGCGGAGGGTTTCAACTTCGTCGAAGACGTGGACGGCACCGATCACAGCAAATACCTGTGGTGTAACGCAGCGTGGGCATTCGCCGCACGCCTGACGGCCGCATTCGACGACTTCGGCTGGTGCGCGGCGATTCGCGGCGTGGAAGGCGGCGGCTTGGTCGAAGATCTGCCCACCCACACCTTCAAGACCGACGACGGCGAAGTCGCGCTGAAATGCCCGACTGAAATCGCGATTACCGACCGCCGCGAAAAAGAACTGAGCGACCTCGGCTTCATTCCGCTCGTGCACTGCAAGAATTCGGACTACGCCGCGTTCTTCGCCGCGCAATCGGTGCAGAAACCCAAGAAATACAGCACCGACAGCGCGAATGCCAACGCGGTCCTGTCCGCGCAATTGCAGTACATCTTCTCGGTATCGCGCGTCGCGCACTACCTGAAGGCGATGATGCGCGACAAGATCGGCAGCTTTGCGTCGGCACAGAACGTCGAAGTATTCCTGAACCGTTGGATCTCGCAGTACGTGCTGCTGGACGACAACGCAACTCAGGAGCAGAAGGCGCAGTTCCCGCTGCGCGAGGCGTCGATTCAAGTCTCGGAGATTCCGGGCAAGCCTGGTGCGTATCGTTCGGTCGCATTCCTGCGTCCGCACTTTCAACTGGATGAGCTGTCGATCTCTTTGCGGCTTGTCGCTGACCTGCCGAAACCGGCTAATTCATAAAGCAAAGCAAGTCAGCTGGCCTGGGCTGGCCGCCCGGGTTGGCTTAAAACCACCTCTTTGGGGAGTCGATGAGTTATGAAGGATATCTATTTAAAATTCGGCAATCCGGCGATCAAAGGCGAGTCTGCCGATAAGGATCACGCTGGCTGGATCGAAATTGATTCGTGGAGCCACTCGATCACGCAACCGCGTTCGGCAACGGCTTCCACGGCAGGTGGTCACACCTCCGAGCGCTGCGAACACGCCGATATGCAGTTCACGAAAGACATCGACGTGGTCAGCCCGCTGATCTATCAACACGCGTCGGGCGGCACGACGTTCGACGAAGTCACGATCGACTTCATGCGTTCGGACGGCGAAGGCAATCGCATCAAGTACCTGGAAGTGAAGCTCAAGTACGTGATCATTTCGAGCGTGACGCCGAGTGTGGTGGGTGAAGGCCTGCCGACCGAACAGTTCTCGCTGAAGTACGCTGCCGTGCAGTGGAAGTACACGCAGCAGAAGATCGGCGGCAACCAGGGCGGCAACGCGCAAGGCGCGTGGAGCCTGACGAAGAACGACAAGACGTACGCGGTCTGATGCACGGGCGCACGCGGCGCGCGCGGCTCGGAAGAGCTGCCGCGCGCCGGGTGCGCCGCGCATCGATCCGCTTCTTCGGACGCTGATGAAACGCTTCGAACCCAGCTTTCTCGACAAGCTGTTCGACGACGAACCGCATCTGCCGGCTTCCCCGGCGATGCGGCAATTGTCGTTGGATGAATTGAAGAGCACCGTCGCGCGCGACGTCGAGGCGATCCTGAATACGCGCATCGCGCTGACCGAACACGAACTGGCGGCGCTGCCGGAATGTCAGCGCTCGGTGCTCACGTACGGCCTGAACGACTTCGCGGGTTTGAGCCTCGCGAGTCATTACGACCGCACGTTCATCTGCAAATCGATTCAACAGGCGATTGCGCGGCACGAGCCGCGCTTGCAGCAGGTGGCGGTCACGCTCGAATTGAACGAACAATCCACCAATGCGCTGAACTTTGCGATTCAGGCGCTGCTGGTGGTCCATCCGGCGGAAGAACCGGTGAGTTTCGATGCAATGTTGCAGCCGTCCACGCTGCAATACTCCGTTACGCGCGCACGCGCGAAGTTGTAATGGGTGATTTTCTGTCGGTGTTTTTCTGAGTAGTGGTGTTGAGAGTACCGCTTTACCGCAACCGTTACGCGCAACGGCTGCGATGAACTAGGCGGAGAAGTGTCAGGTCCGGGGATAAATCGATGGAAGAATTGCTGCCGTATTACGAGCGCGAGTTGTCATTTCTGCGGCGCTATTCGCGCGACTTCGCCGAGCGCTATCCGAAGATCGCGGCGCGCCTCGCCATGTCCGGCGAACACTGCGAAGACCCGCACGTCGAGCGGGTGATCGAGTCGTTCGCGCTACTCGGCGCGCGCATCAACAAGAAACTCGACGACGATTACCCCGAATTCACCGAAGCGCTGCTGGAAGTGCTGTACCCGCACTACCTGCGGCCGTTCCCGTCGTGCTCGATCGCGCAACTGGGCACGTCCGCCGCGCTGAGTCATCTGACCGAGCCGGTTCTTGTCGAGCGCGGCACCGAACTCAAGTCACGGCCCATTCGCGGCGTGCAATGCCGTTTTCGCACGGCTTACGATGTGACGCTGGCGCCGATCCGTATTTCCGAAGCGAAGTACACGTCGGTGGCGATGGCGCCGAGTGCGACCGTGCTGCCGGGCAATGCCACGGCGATCGTATCGATCACCTTTGAATCGACGGCGGCGCAACTCGACCTCACGGCGCTGAAAGTCGGCAAGCTGCGCACGCATTTGCACGGCGAACAGTCGTTTATCGCGGCGCTGGCGGACTGTCTGTTCGTCAACGGCATGGCCACATACGTGGAAGCCGACCGCCGCGGCGCGTGGAAACAACTGCGCGAATCTCCGGTCGTGCACGCCGGTTTCGACGAAGACGACGCGCTGATCGACTATCCGGCCAAATCGCATCCGGCATACCGGTTGCTGACCGAATACTTCGCGTTCCCCGAAAAATTCAATTTCGCCGACTTCGACCTGGCGGCGATGACACGCGCGAGCGGCCACTGCCAGCGTTTGACGCTGCATGTCGTGTTGAAGGAGGTGCGCAGCGATTCGCACATGGCGCGTCTGCTGGATTCATTGGCCGCGCATCATTTCCGCCTGTTCTGCACGCCGGTGGTGAATCTGTTCGAACAGCACGGCGAGCCGATCCGTGTCAGCCATCAGGCGATTTCTTATCCGGTGATCGCCGAAGCGCGTCGCGCGTTCGCCTACGAGGTCTATTCGATCGATTCGGTGAAACTCGTCAGGCAGCAGGCGCACGAAGAATCGGTGATCGAATTCCGGCCGTTCTATTCATTGCATCACGGCGAAGCAGCGCGCGCGGGGCACTACTGGTTCGCGCGGCGCAACGACTGGGTCGCGCAGAAAAGCCCCGGCTACGAGACTGAAATCTCGATCGTCGATATCGACTTTGAACCGGTCGCGCCGCAGACCGATACCTTGAGTCTCGATCTGACGTGTACCAATCGCGATTTGCCTGCTGGTCTCGCAGTGGGGCTGGACGGCGGCGATCTGTTTCTCGAAGGCGGCTCGCTGACCGGCAGCATCTCGATGCTGCGCCGGCCTACGCCAAGCGTGCGTTTCGAACGCGGACGCGCCGCGCATTGGCGATTGATTTCACATCTGGCGTTAAATCACGTCTCGCTCGCCAGTAGCGGTTTGTCCGCGCTCAAGGAAATGCTCGTGCTCTACGACTTGCGGCGCACGGCAGTGTCCGCGCGGCATATCGACGGACTGGTCGGCATCGAGCAGCACGCCGCCGTGCAATGGCTGCCGGGCAAACCGTTCGCCACTTTCGTGCGCGGTATCGAGATCCGTTTGACGATCGACGAAGAACATTTCGTCGGCACGAGTCTCGCGTCGTTCGTGCGCGTGATCGATACGTTTTTTGGGCTGTACGTGCATCTGAACAGCTTTGTGCAACTGGTCGTCGTGTCGAAGCGCACCGGCGAGGAGATCCTGCGATGCAAACCGCGCAGCGGCGAATCGATCCTGGCGTAGTCGAGCAGCTTCTCGACGAGCCGCATCGCTTCGAATTTTTTCAGGCGGTGCGGATTCTCGAGAAGTGGTTCGCGCAGCAATCGCCATCTCACGCGGGACGTCCCGGCGAAGTCGTCGCGCAGCGGATTGCTTTTCGCAATTCGTTGTCGATGTCGTTCCCGCCGAGTGAGATTCATGGCGCGCAGTCGTTTGACAATGCAGGTGCGGCGCTGAAAGAAAAGTCGCAGCGCACGGCAGCGCTCGAGGACGGCTCGCTCGATAAGGTGGATATCACGCCGGCCTTTTTCGGCTTGCTCGGCGGGCAGGGCGCTCTGCCGCTGCATTACACCGAACAGATCGTCGCGCGTGAACAGATCAAGCGCGATCGCGCCGCGCGGGAGTTCTTCGATGTGTTCTCGAATCGCGCGACGGCGCTGTTCTACGCGGCGTGGAAGAAATACCGTCTGCCGTTCCACTATGAACTGGATCGCGACGAACGTTACCTGCCGCTTTTGCTTGCGCTCGCCGGCGTCGCCGACGACGATACGCGCAACAGCCTGCAAAGCGGCAAGGGCGCGCTATTCGACGAGGCGATTGCCGGCTACGCATTGGCCGCGCGGCATCGGCCGGTATCGGCGGCGTATTTGCAACGCACGCTCTCGGAGTACTTCAAGGTGCGGGTGCGCGTCGAGCAGTTCGTCGGCAAATGGTACGACGTGCCGCGCGATCAGTTGACCTTGCTCGGCAGCGTCAACGCGACGCTCGGCGCGACCGCGCTGGCGGGCGAGCGCGTCTGGCAGCGCGACATGCGCGCGCGGCTCGTGATCGGACCGCTCGACAAGGCCAATTACGAAGCGTTTTTACCCGGCGCCGAGCGGGCGGTGGCGCTCGAACGCATGCTCACGCTGCTGGCCGGCGTCACACTCGAATACGAGGTGTCGCTGGTGCTGCGCCGCGAAGCCGTCGGGCCCAGTCTGTTGAGCAAGGGCGCGCGCCTCGGCTGGGACGCGTTCCTATGCACGAAAGATGCCGACCGTGACCGCGCGGATGCCCGCTACGAATTGCACGTGATTCACTGACTATAACGACAGAACCCGGACCCGGATCGCACGACATGAGCACGTCCCTCAACACCCTGATCGCCAAACTGAATCCGACCTGCCGGCAGGCGGCTTTGCTGGCGGCGAACAATTGCCTCGCGCGCGGTCACTACGAGGTCGACCTCGAGCATCTGCTGCTGGCGCTGCTGGACGAACCGGCCAGCGACGTCGCGCTGGTGCTGCGCGCGAGCAGGATCGACGCGCATGCGTTGCGCGCGGATCTCGAGCGCGAGTTGCAGCGTTTGAAAACCGGCAATACGCGCACGCCGGTGTTTTCGAAGCATCTGATCGAGCTGCTCGAACAGGCGTGGCTGATTGCGTCGCTCGATTCGCAAATCGGGCGGATCCGTTCAGGACACCTGTTGCTGGCGCTGCTGAGCGCGCCGGATCTCGCGCAATTCGCCGAGCGCATGTCGCCGTTGCTGCGCGATGTGCGCGTAACCGACCTGAAGCACAAGTTCGATGAACTGACCGCGGGCTCGCGCGAAGTCGAGCGCAGCAACGAGACGCAAAGCGCGGGAGATAACGCGGGCGATCCAGTCGCGACCGCTACCTCACCGGGCGCGCCGTCTAAGACGCCGGCGCTCGATACCTATACGAGCAACCTCACGCAGCGCGCGCGTGAAGGCAAGATCGATCCGGTGATCGGCCGTGAAGGCGAGATTCGCCAGACCATCGACATTCTGATGCGCCGCCGCCAGAACAACCCGATCATGACGGGCGAGGCCGGCGTCGGCAAAACGGCGGTGGTCGAAGGTCTCGCCCTGCGCATCGCCGCCGACGACGTGCCCGCGCCGCTCAAAGGCGTGGCGCTGCACGTGCTCGACATGGGGCTGCTGCAAGCCGGCGCGAGCGTGAAAGGCGAGTTTGAAAACCGCCTGAAGAACGTGATCGATGAGGTCAAGAAGAGTCCGCATCCGATCATTCTCTTTATCGACGAAGCGCACACCATCATCGGCGCCGGTGGTCAGGCCGGGCAGAACGACGCGGCCAATCTGCTGAAGCCGGCGTTGGCGCGTGGCGAATTGCGCACCATCGCTGCCACCACGTGGAGCGAATACAAAAAGTACTTTGAGAAAGACGCGGCGCTCGCGCGGCGTTTTCAGGTCGTGAAGATCGAGGAGCCGAGCGAGTCGCTTGCCGCGGCCATGTTGCGCGGCATGGCCGCGTTGATGGAAAAGCACTTCAACGTGCGCGTGCTCGACGATGCGATCACCGAAGCGGTGCGGTTGTCGCATCGCTACATCAGCGGCCGGCAACTGCCGGATAAAGCGATCAGCGTGCTCGACACCGCTTGCGCGAAAGTCGCGCTTGCGCACAGTTCGACACCGGCAGCCATCGACGATACGAAAAAGCGCCTCGAACGTATCGACGCTGAAATCGCCGCACTGGAACGCGAAGTAGCGAGCGGCGCATTGCACGATGAACGGCTCGCCGAATTACGCGGCCTGCGTGAACAGGACCTCAAGGATGTCGCCGAAGACGAAGCCCGCTACGACAAGGAACGCGTTTTGGTGACGGAGATTGTCGGCTTGCGCGCGGACATCGACGCGGCGCGCGTGAGCAGCGCGGACCCGGAGCAAGCGGATAAAGCGCAGCAGGCGCGCGCAACGCTCGCCACGCGCGTCGCCGAACTGCACGCGTTGCAAGGCGGCCAACCGATGGTGCCGTTGCAGGTCGACGCTCACGTGGTCGCCGAAATCGTCGCCGCGTGGACCGGCATTCCGCTCGGCCGCATGGTCAAGGACGAAATCCAGACCGTGCTGAACCTGCAGCCGTTGCTGGCCGCGCGTGTGATCGGCCAGGACCACGCGCTCGATGCGATTGCGCAGCGCGTACGCACCGCAAGCGCGAATCTCGAAGACCCGAACAAACCGCGCGGCGTGTTCATGTTCGTGGGACCGTCGGGCGTCGGCAAGACCGAAACCGCGTTGGCGCTGGCCGACGTGCTGTACGGTGGCGAGCGTAAGATGGTCACGATCAACATGAGCGAGTATCAGGAAGCGCACAGCGTGTCTGGTCTGAAAGGTTCGCCGCCGGGCTATGTCGGTTATGGCGAGGGCGGTGTGCTGACCGAAGCGGTGCGCCGCAATCCGTATTCCGTGGTGCTGCTCGACGAAGTCGAAAAGGCGCACCCCGACGTGCTCGAAATGTTCTTCCAGGTGTTCGACAAAGGCACGATGGATGATGCCGAAGGCCGCGAGATCGATTTCCGCAACACGTTGATCATTCTGACGTCGAACGTCGGCTCGCAGGCGGTGATGCAGGCCTGCCTGAACAAGGGCGCGGAAGAACTGCCCGACGCCGATGAACTTGCGGAAACCTTGCGCCCGCAACTATACAAGGCATTCAAACCGGCATTTCTCGGACGCATGAAAGTGGTGCCGTACTATCCGATTTCCGACGACGTGCTCGCCGAAATCATCGAGTTGAAACTCGACCGCATTCGCCGCCGTATCGAGTCGAATCACAAGGCGGTGTTCGAGTGGGACGAGTCGCTGGTCGATGCGGTGCTTGCACGTTGCACCGAAGTGGATTCCGGCGCGCGCAATGTGGATCACATTCTGAACGGCACGCTGTTGCCCGAAGTGGCGCAGCAGGTGCTGGAACGTGTGGCGAACGGCGCGGCGATCGAACGCATTGCGGTGCGCGCGAGCGAGGCGGGTGAGTTCGATTACACGGTGGTGTGAGCGGACGCGCCAAATTGGTTTAATGCCGTACCCGATACTTATTGCTTTCTTTCATGCCGATTAATCTAGACACCTTGCTGGCTCCGCTCAGCGAAACCTCGCCCTGTGGCGAAGATCTGCTGTTTTCGGCGGATTTCGACGCAATCCAGCACGCGCGCCGTTTCGAAGACCCGTCGCTGGATCAGGGCGAATGGGTCACGGAGGTCAAGGAAGCCGATTGGGCTTTCGTGGTCGAGCGTTCGGCCAGTCTGCTGCAAACGCAGACCAAGGATTTGCGCCTCGCGGTCTGGCTTACCGAAGCACTTGCGATCGATGAGGGCGTCAAGGGTCTTTCGCAGGGTTACACGCTGCTGACGAAACTATGCGAGCGCTACTGGGACCACGTGCATCCGCTGCCGGACGGCGACGACACCGAGTATCGCCTCGGCAATGTCGCGTGGCTGGTCGGGCGCACGGGAGATCTGCTGCGCGCCATGCCGCTCACGTCGTCGCAGGGCAATGCATACAGCACGATCGACTGGGACGTGGCCACGCACGTTGCGCAAGCCGTCAAACGCGATCCGGATCACGCCGACGATATCGCGCGCGGCAAGCCGTCGATCGATCAGATCGAAGTCTCCAAACGCGCTACACCGCCGGCGTTCTATTCAACGCTGCTAGTCGATCTGAAGGCGTTCGAGGCGGCCATGCTCGCGCTCGAACAGGAACTGGACCGGCGCGCGGCGGATTCCGCGCCGAGTTTCCGTCAGGCGAAGGACGCTTACGAAAACGTCTACCGGTTGGCCGAGCGCTTTGCACGCGAAGTCGGCGTGAGCGCTGAAGCGCCGCCCCCTAAAACACCCGCGGCGCACGAGCAGGACCGCGCCGAACCCACCTTCAAGACCGCACCGCAACGCGAGGAACCTGTGTTGACGACCATGCCGACGAGTCCAGTTGCAGGAATCCAGAGCCGCGCGCAGGCCGTCGCGCAATTGCGTGCGGTGGCCAGGTTCTTTCGCGCGACCGAGCCGCATAATCCTGCCGCGTATTTCGCGGAAAAAGCCGCGGAGACGGCGGATATGCCATTGCATCAATGGCTTTCGACGGTGGTCAAAGACGATGGATCGCTCGCGCATATTCGCGAGTTGCTGGGCGTGAAGCCGGAAGAGAACAGCTAAAAAAGGCGGTCCGAACGAGAAAAAAGCCTGGCTTCATCGAGGCCAGGCTTTTTTCATGCACGCTGCTGCGCAAACAGCAACCGCTAAGAGCCCGCACGAAATTCGATCCGTCGATTCCGTGCCCGCCCATCGGTCGTGTCGTTCGACGCAATTGGCTGATCCGGGCCGACGCCGGTCGTTGTCATCTGCTGCGGCGGAATGCCCTTCGCGACCAGATAACCCTTCACCGCATCCGCGCGCGCCTGGCTCAAGGCGATATTCGACGTGCGGTTACCCGAGTTGTCCGTGTGGCCGATGATTGCGACAGTCCTCGTCGTCATCTTCCCCATCGCGGCGGCCATCTGATCGAGAATCGCGCGGCCTTGCGGCGTGAGCGTCGCGCTGCCGGTTTCGAATTCGATCGTACGATTCGCGAGCGTCTGATCGAGCAGGCCTTGTTCGGACGCACTCACACGTAGTCCATTCTTGATCGTGTAAGTCGGGTTCAACGCATTCGCCATGTCGCTCGCGAGTTGCTGGCGCTGCGATTCGTTGTGTACTTCGCCCTTCACGTCGATCTGCGTGCCGTCGATTTTCAGCTGACCTTTGCTGATCTGCTTCAACTGCGGGCCGATCAGCTTCTGCACGTTGGCGGACCAGTTCGGCGGCGTCGCCACATCGGCGACTTCAATTTGATCGACCACGTTGGCCGCGCCGTATGTGTCGCGCAGGCGCGCGAGCACGGCCGCCTTGGTCGCTTCGTCCGGCACCTTGCCGCCGACCACGACCTGGCCAGGCGTCGCATTGGCGGGCGGCAGCGCCGCGGTGATCGCGCCGGTGCCGGCGCCGGTCGTACCGCTCGCGAGTCCGGCGGTGCTCACTGCAGGCCCCGCATTGCCGACTGAGGCCGAAGCGGCCGGCGGCAGCACCGTAGTGTGAATCGAAACGCCGCTATTGTCGACCGGCGTGACGCGAGCGGGGCCGTCGTTGTCGGCATACGCAAACGCGCTGAGCAGAAGACCCGTGAGCAGCACCGTCATGCGTGCGGTGGATGTGTTGTTCAGCATCGTGTCACGCTCCCGTGAATGCTTCGCGGAACGTGTCGATGCTGACGCGCAGCGACAGTTGCGGTTGGTCGAGATAACTGACGAGCTTGCTGATGCCATGATCGTTTTGTGCGTGTTCGTCGATCCATTCGGGATCGTCGATATCGATGTTGTGCGCCGCGTACGACTGCGGATCGACCACGCTATGCAGCGTTTTGGCCGAGGCGCCGTTAAAGCCGATGATGAGCCGCTCGCGCTCGGCAATCGTGCCGATGAAAATCGCCAGTTCGAAATCCGCCTGCGCGACGAACGGCGCAACCAGTTCGAGCCAGAACGCGGCAACGAGACTGCGATAGAACGGGTCGTTCGGCAGCGGCAAGGTCAGCCCGCGTTCGAGATGCGACGAACCGCTTTGCATCACTGGACGCAGCAGTGAGCCGAGCGCCAGCATCGCGCCGCGCAAGCGCACCGGATGGCCGCTCGCCAGCAGCATTTGTTCGAGCCCGGCGAGTGTCTGGTGTTCGACGAAGTCGTTGAAGGTGCCGTCGTGCGGATTGCCCGGACCGCCGCCTATCTCGATCGGCACTTGCGTTTCGCCGAGCGCCTGCAGCGCGCCGGGCGGCTCGCTGGCGCCGAGCAGTGGCTTCATTTGCGCCGCGACGCGCGACCAGAGGCGCGCGAAGGCGAGCGGACTGTGCGCGAGAAACGTCAGCGGCCTTTCTACTTCGAGCGCGGTCGCGGCAAGAAACGGAAAGCGCCGCGACGACTGGTCGTGGCTCGCCATCATATGCCCGGCAATCGCCAGCTTGCTGCGCGAACCGAGGAACGCGAAGTGCATCGGCTTGGCGTTTTCGTAGACGATCTTCCAGCGCGGATCGTCGGTGAGCAGTTCCATGGCTTCGGCGATCCAGCGGTCGAGCGTAGCCAGCAATTGCGGGTTATGCGCGCTTTTCACGAAGTCGCCGCGCGACGGGATCTTGCCGAAGTAGGCGATTTGCGCCTGCACGGTTTGCGTCATTGCGCACCCCCTGTATTCGAAACCGCGGTGGCGGCGGTGGCCGGGCGTGCCGCCGGGGAAGCCGGCGCGGGCGCGGCGCCTGGCGCACCCGCAGCCGTCGCGTTGACCGAATTCGCCGCCGCGCTCACATCCGCCACCGAGGACGGCAGCCGCAAGCCGCGCAAGCTCTGCTGCTGCGGCGCGTCGCTGCTGCCACTCGAAGCCTGCGACGTGCTGATGATGCGCATGCTGACCGCCACCGTCACGCTGCCTTGCGTCCACGACAGATCGAACGTGCCGTCCGGACGCCGCTTGCGCTGCGCCGAGTTGATCAGCTTCTCCAGACCGTAGCGGCCCGGTTCGTTGACCAGTTGCAGCGTGCGGCCGTCGAAGGTCGTGGCGTTCAACGTCGCGCCTGGTGAGCCCGACGGATTCGGCCACACGAAGTTGGTCCACTGCGGCGGCGTGTTGCGGTAGCGCATCTGCTGGCCGTCGATCGCCAGCGTGTATTCCGTTGTGCCGCTGCTCGGCTGCGGCAGAATCTGGAACACGGTCTGCGGTTCGGCCGAACCCTGGCCCGCCGTCGCACCCGCAGCGCCGCCGGCAAGCGGCGCCACCCAGCGCGCAAAGCCGCTGGTGAAGTCGGGCGTGAGGGCGAGGCCCATGTCGCCCCATGTGCGCGCCGTCAGCGTGTCGCCACGGCGCACCGCGAGCGGTCCGAGCGTGGTGCCGACGAACTTGGCGATCGCGCCGTCCGGGCCGAACACCTGGGCGATCTCGCCCGCGCCGGCTTCGACCTTCGCATCGCTCGCGAACGGATACTTGTTGGCGAGCGAACCCTGGAAGCTTTGATACACCTGCGCGTTCCACACCTTGTTGACTTCGACGCTGGCCGGCTGGATCACCACCGCATACGCCGCCATCAACGGACGCACGAGCAGCGGACGCAGGGCTTTGCGCTGCGAGTCGGTGAGACCCGTGAGCATCTGTTCGTCGACGTACTTCAGCGAATCGGCAAGTTCGGAGCCGCTGCCGTCGAGCGTCTGCTGCATCAGCTGACGCGCGCCCGGTCCCGGATCGCCCTGGTTCTTGATCACGTTAAAGCGCGTGCGAACTTTCGACAGCGTCTCCATATAGCCCTTAAGCATCGACCCGTTGTCGCCGCTCACGACGATGCGACCCAGCGCCGAGAACTCCTGGCCGATCGGACCCATCGGCACTTCAACCGGATTGCCGTTGATGTCGATATTCGCGTTGATCTGGCCAGTCGGCACACGCGAGAACAGGTTCTTGACCCAGCTCGTCACGCCGGTTTGCGCGCGCTTCAGATTCGCGTTGAAGAGCGATGGGTTGTCCCACGAAGTCTGGTCGTACGCGGTTTCGAGCACCTTGCGGATCGGCGAGTCCTGCGGATCGCCGAGACGGTTCATCGCATCCACCGCCTGGCCGAAGCTGCCGAAGCTCTGCACCGCAATGCCTTGCATGAACTTTTGCCAGTGCATCGCGTACTCGGTCTTGTACATCGCGACGAGTGCTTTCTGGATCTGTTCGGGGCTGCCTTCCAGCGTCAGGTCGTCGTGCGCGGACGTGTTGAGCACCCAGTCCTTCGCCTGCAACTCTTTCGTGGCGGCGTCGCGAATCGCGGGCTCCACGTACTGGAACCACGCTTCGCGCGTGAAGGTGCCGGGGATCGCATAGCTGCCCGCCACCAGCGCCGTATTGTTTTCGCCGACGATGCGCGCAATCGTCATCGGCGCGAAGCGGGTCGACGCGCGCGCCTTGATTTCCTCGTAGACGCGCTGACGGGCCGGCATGCCGCGCACCACGCGGCGCAGGTTCTCTCGCGTTTGATCGACGAGGCCGAGGTTCTGGTCGATCATCGGCCAGTCGTCGTCGGAGACGCGCGCGAGATAGAACGTAATCATGCGCTCGGCGCTGCGGATCGTCTCGTCGCGAGGCATGTTGCCGCGATTGGTTTCGAGCCAGCCGCGCCAGAAGCGCGCAACCTGATCGGTGAGGTGAGCGGTTTCCACATGACGCTTGTCGCTCAGCATCAGGTAGGTCTTGAGCGCGTTGTACGCATCTTCGACGTTGGTCGGCGAGGCGTCGCTATACAGGCCGCCCTGGCTGTTCGCGCTCATGGCCGAATGGGTGGAGACCGGAATCGTGGCAGCATCCGGCGCGCGATTCAACGGCGCGAGCTGGTCGGGATGCGCGTTGACGTCCTTCAGGAACGACGCGAGATTCTGCGAAACCGGATCGAGCAGGATCTGCCGCACGCCGTTGTAGTATTCGGTGAGCAGGCGCTGTTCGAGGCGATCGCCCTGATACAGACCGAGCGACACCGCGAGCGGCCTGTCGCGGCGGAACTGTTCGAGCTGGTCGATGCGGTCCTCGAGCACGTCCATGGCCTGCAGGCGCGATTGCAGATCGTTGCGGTTCTGCTGCAGGCGCACGACATTGTCGAGGTCGGCCTGCACGTTCGCCGTGAGCTGCTGGTTGTTGACCGTCGACCAGGTCCAGCCGCCGAGCGCCAGTGCGAGCACCGCGACGAAGCCGAAGAAGGTCGCATAGCGCATGCGCGTCTTGGCGGGGCTGGCGAATTGCCTGACCGTTTGCCGGTCGGCGAAGATCACCTTCGAGAACAGATCGCGCAGGAAGAAACCGTTCTTCGAGAACGCGCTATGCGGCTTGGGCAGGCTGTCCGAACTCAGGCCGAAACGGTTCGCAATGCGTGTGGCTGCGGCGCTATTGGTTTCGCCTTCCTGCAATGCGCTGGTGAAATAGAAGCCGCGGAAAATCGGCTTGTACTGGAACGGATTGGTCTCGAACAACGTGGCGAGGAACGCGCGCAGCGCGGGCTTGATCGTCGAGAATTCAAGCGGGAAACTCAGCTGGCCCGGCGAGAGCTTATTGCCGCGATTGATCGACATCTGCGCGACGCTGATCTCTTTCAGGCCGTCGTACAGCTCTTCGAAGTGTTCGTCGAAGAGGCCGACCACGTCGCGCTTCTCGTCCGGCTCGTAGGGCAGGGTGGCGCCCCACACGCGATCGTATTCGTGACGCTCGCTGCCGCTGAAGAATTCGGTGAAGCCGGTAATCAGGTCGGCCTTGGTGAACATCACATACACCGGCGCGAATACTTCGAGCTTCTCGGTCAACTCCTGCACGCGCTGGCGCAAGTTCTTCGCGAGATTGATCGCGAATTCGGGCTTGCTGCTGGTCAGTTCCGCAATGCTCGCGGTGACGATGATGCCGTTGATCGGCGCCTTCGGCCGGAAACGTTTGAGCAGTCCGAGAAAGCCGAGCCATTCGGTGCGGTCTTCCTCATGCACGGAATAGCGGCCGGCGGTGTCGAGCAGAATGCCTTCGGTGGTAAAGAACCAGTCGCAGTTACGCGTGCCGCCAATGCCGTGGATCACCGCGTTGTTCTTGTCGGCGAAGGGGAATTGCAAGCCCGAATTCAACACCGCGCTGCTCTTGCCCGCGGCGGGGTTGCCGATCACGATGTACCAGGGCAACTCATAGAGCGCCGAACCGCCCGAAACCTGACCGATCTTCGAAGTCTTGATGGTCTTCACCGCATCGACAAGACGCGTGCGCAGCACGTCGAGTTCCGCCTGGCGCGCGGGCGTGGGCGCGGGACCGGCTTCAGCCTGTTTCTCCGCCTGCTGCTCGAGCATTTCGCCGAGCTTGCGATTGGCGCGGCGCGCGCGCAGCCGGCGCACGATCCACACCAGCAGCCACAGCGCGATCACGGCGCCGAGCACGATGGCCGGCCACATCAGGTCGATTTGCAAAGTATCGGCGCCGATGAATAAAACAGCAGCGAGCGCGAGCAAGCCGATGATCGAGAGCGTGCGTGTGTGGGTCAACACGTTGAGAATGCGTCGCATAAGCCGTTCAGGTCTTGATGATGAGTGTTGTGGCGCGTGCTGTAGCAGACAGCAGGGCGCGCGTACGGCGTTTGAAATAAAACGAAAGCATATTCAGGCGAAAGCGAATACGGCGGAATTGTTAAATCGACAGGTTTTGCCCGTGATTACGCTGATCGGAACAATGCCGTTATGCGTGCGGCATTGCCACTTTTCGCCAGAAAAATTGATTGAACGCCCCATGCCAACCTCTTTATTATCCGGTTTCGCCCATTGCGCCTTAATGACCGCGCCCGAGGACGAAGCCGGGTTTGTGATATTCGACGTGCCCGAGATCCATCATTTTCCAGCGACCGCCCCAAGTCAGACCGACCTGTTCGGCTGTCTGCCCGTATAACTGATAACCGCGCATGGCCCAGGGATCTTTTTCTGAAATGACGAGCTTGCCGTCGCGCAAAAATGCATTGTCCGAGGCAAGACCGTATTGGTGATAGCTTTGAAACGCCGCGGCATTGGTGACGTTGCCCCCCATTTGCGCCAGCCGGTTTTGCCGCTCCGGACTGCGATATCCCTCCAGCAAAGCCATTTCATACCCGTATTGTTCGCGCATGATTTTGTACACGAGCAATAAACGCGTTCTGAAATCGGCGTCGAGCAAATTCCAGTCGCGGCTCGCGTCTTTAAGCGCGGGCCGGATCTGCTCGACTTCCCGCGTTGCGAATACCTCCGGCGGCAACGGCGGCGGGGGTACGAGCTGTTCGCCATTCAATAACGCGGCAATTTTCTCGTCCGGAACCCGTGCGGTTTCATCGAATTGGAATAATTGCCGGCCGCGTAAAGCCAATGCCACCAATGGAGGCGTCGCAAGAATACCTGTCGTGGTAAAAATCAGCAAGCGCCGCTTCACCAGTAACTTTTGCATATCGGCTGCGGTCGATTGCGAAATTTTTGCCGAGCGTGCTAATTGACCGCGAGCGCGCGACGCACTGCGAGATGCTCCGCGCATAACGCGGCCGTGAATAGCGAGCGCCGCGCCTAATAAAGAGGCGCGTGCCGCCGGCAATAGCAGGATTGCGGCGATCACGACGGCGATGGCGAAATAGGCGAGAAGTACTACGGCAATCAAAGGCGACCCCGGAAATTGGAAACAATTGTATTTTGTAATGCTTGCTCTTAGAATCAGGCCTGCTCGGAGCGAGCCGGAACGTATTATCACGGCGAAATAATCCAGGATTCAATGAGACAGTGAATGAGTGCGCCGGAAAGTTCGAATTCCAAAGCCCCGCCTAGCCTGTTATCCGATAAGGCTAAAGGCGCTGACGGCAATGGTTCGCGAATTCTTGCGAACCTTGAAGGCCGCGTTGCGCCGCCTACGGAACAACCACGCCGGTCCAGGGCGCCATTGCTATTGGTCGCGTTGCTGGTGATTGCAGCCGGCGGCTGGGGTGCATGGCATATGCAGCAGCGCGTGCAGAGCGAGTCGCTGGCGGCGGCCACGCCTGAGAGCGTGCAGAAGAGTGCTGCGCCGGCGGCTGCCGCGAGCGCCGCTCCGGTGGTTGTCGCCAAAGCGGAGGCGCCGGCTCCGGCGTCGTCGCAAGCGGCCACGATCGTTGCCGACGATACCGACAGCAAAGCCGTTGCGGCGTCCGCTACGGCACCCGCCAGCGACGGCAGCCGTCTGTCGCGCGCGCTCGCCGACGGCGCGGAGCCGAGCAGCGCACCCGCACCGGTGGCATCCGCAACGGCCGCCTCCGCGGTCACGGCGCCGGCGGCGAAGCATGGCAAAAGCGCTACGGCGGTGGCCAGCAAGGAGAAGCACGAGAGCGCCGTGCACGGCAAGAAGGAAAGTGCGACTGCCGGCAACCGTCATGCGAGCGCGCCGACTGCGGTCGCTCAGTCGAAGAAAACGCGCACGGACGGTAATGCATCGAAAGATGATTCGGATGCCGATCTATTGGCTGCGCTCGTTGCGCGGACCAAGCCGGCGGATGCGAAAGCTGCGGACGGCAAGACCGCGACCAAGGTTAGCGCATCCGCGACACCTGGCAACGCCAAGCTCGCTGAGCGCGTGAAAGAGTGCGGACAGCGCGGCTTCTTCGAAGACCAGTTGTGCCGCTGGCGCGTATGTGACGGCCATTGGGGCAAGGATCCGGCGTGCCCGGGATCGGCGCAGCAGGCTCGTCAGCCTTAGTCGCACTTCTTCATTCACGCTCGGCCTGCGGCGGTAGCGAAATCAATGCGCAGACCCCGCCGACCATCATCACCCAATTGTTCAAGACGCTGAACTGCTGACGCGGCCGGTGCCGGTCAAGCTGCCGAACTGACGCGGTTTGCTACTGCGCTGCGCGCCTGCATTCAACCCGTCTCAGGCGGGATGGAGGCCGCGCAGCAATTGACGGACGCGCGAGAGATCCTGATCGACGTGCTCCGCTTTCTCGAACAACTCCGCCAGCCAGTCCACGAACGCGCGCACGCGCGGCGACACGCGGCGATTCTTCACATAGGCGACCGACACCGGCATCGGCACGGGCTTCCATTGCGGCATGACTTCGCGTAATAGTCCCGAGTCGAGGTACGGTTGCGCGGCGATCCGCGCGGGCTGGATCAGACCGAGGCCTTGCAGACCGCAGGTGAGATAGGCCTGTTCGTCGCTGACCTTGACGAAGCCTTTCACCTTCACGTTTTGCGCTTCGCCGTTCACTTCGAAATCGAAGTCCACTTCGCGGCCGTTATGCGGCGACATGCAATTGACGGCCGCATGTCCGCGCAAATCGTCGAGATCCGTCGGCGTGCCGTAGCGGGCCAGGTAGGCCGGGCTCGCGCAGGTCACGTGTTCGAGCGTGCCGAGTTGGCGCGCAACCAGATTCGAGTCCGGCAATTCGCCGAGCTGGATGCTGCAGTCGATGGCTTCGGTGATCAGATCGACCGTGCGGTTGCTGATGCCGATCGCGAGATCGAGGTTGGGGTAGCGCGTGTGGAAGTCTTCGAGAGCTGGCAGCACGATGGCGCTGGCTACGGCGCCGGGCATTTCGATACGCAGACGGCCGGTCAGGTTATCCGTCGCGTGACGGATGCTGGCTTCCATTTCGTCGATGTCGGCGAGGATTTGCGCACAGCGTTCGTAGTAGGCGGCGCCTTCGGGGGTGACGCTTAGGCGTCGCGTTGTGCGGGCTAGAAGGGCTGTGCCTAGCAGGGCTTCCAGATTCTGGACGATCGTGGTCGCCGTGGCGCGTGGAATGTTTAATGATTCCGCTGCGCGGGTGAAGCTGTTGGTGTCCACGATTCGGATGAAGGTGCGCATTGCAGTTATTCTGTCAATCACGGGTTCATGCTCCTGTCGAGGGTTGCTTTTGGTTTTTTTCTTGCCTGTTTTTGGTGGGGGTTTTTTTGTTTGGGATGCTTAGGGTTTTGGCCTTTCCTTGCTTTTTTAGTGGTCTATTAGTGTTGCCCCTGTGCGGGGCGGCACTTACTTCTCTTTGCCGGCCGCAAAGAGAAGTAAGCAAGAGAAAGCGGCTCAAACCGCTAGCTCATAAGCGGGTTCCTCGCGCAGTCGCGCTGGTGGTGCATCTGGAATCTGTCGTCTCGCACATTTCGCGCACGTGACACAGCAGTCATACTTCCCGCCTCGCGCTCCGCGCTCGCCGGGGCGGTCCACTTAGGAATCGGTGGCTTCGTTTTGTGCGTTGTGGGGGCCGTCGGCTTCGCCTTGGCGATGCGTCGAAAAAGACGATTGGTTTAATTTGTACCGGGGGGCGCGCGTAGCGCCGCCGGAAGAATGACTGCTTTGTCACTCACGCCGAATGTGTGAGAGCACGGATTCCAGATGTGCCGCTACCGCGGCTGTGCGGGGGACCCGCTTATGAGCTAGCGGTTTTAGCCGCTTTCTCTTGCCTACTTCTCTTTGCGGCGGCAAAGAGAAGTAGGTGCCGCCCCGCACAGGGGCAACGCTAATAGACCACTAAGAACACAAGGAAAGGCCAAAACCGAAAGAGCACACCCAAAAAAACAAACCTACAAAAAAACCCACGCCACGGCCCCAAAAAAAACGACGGCGCGAGCCAAAAAAAATCACTTCCGCAAGGAATCCAGATCAATCACAAACCGATACTTAACATCACTCTTCAGCATCCGTTCAAAAGCCTCATTGATCCCCTGCATAGGAATAACCTCGATATCCGAAGTAATCCCATGTTCCCCGCAGAAGTCCAACATTTCCTGCGTCTCAGCAATCCCACCAATCAACGATCCAGCCAACCGGCGACGCTTGAAGATCAGATTAAACACCTGCGGCGACGGATGATCATGCTCCGGTGCGCCGACCAGCGTCATAGTCCCATCCCGCTTAAGCAGATTCAAAAACGGATTCAAATCATGCTGAGCAGCAACCGTATTCACAATCAGATCGAAGCTATTGAAATGCGCTTCCATTTCCTCAGCATTCTTCGAAATCACGACTTCATGCGCACCCAACCGCTTCGCATCTTCAATCTTGGAAGGCGAGGTAGTGAACAACACAACATGCGCGCCCATCGCACGAGCAAGCTTCACACCCATATGCCCAAGGCCGCCAAGACCGACAATGCCGACCTTCTTGCCAGGACCAGCACCCCAGGTCCGCAGCGGCGAATACGTCGTGATTCCCGCGCACAGCAACGGCGCCACGCCAGCGGGATCGAGATTCTCCGGCACACGCAGCGTGAACGCTTCGTCCACGACGAGCTGCGTGGAATAACCACCGTAAGTGATCTGGCCGTCAACTCGGTCAACACCGTTATACGTGCCGACAAAACCGTTCTCGCAATACTGCTCGAGATCTTCTTTGCAACTCGCACAGGTGCGGCACGAATCCACCAGACAGCCGACGCCGACCAGATCGCCAGCCTTGTATTTCGTTACATCCGGACCCACTGCGGTCACGCGGCCGACAATCTCATGGCCCGGCACAACCGGAAACACCGTGTTCTTCCATTCGTTGCGCGCCTGATGCAAATCGGAATGGCACACACCGCAAAACAGAACTTCCATCTGCACGTCATGGGCGCGCAGTTCGCGGCGCTGGATTTCGAACGGGGCGAGCGGCGCAGTAGCGTCGGTCGCTGCATAGGCGTAAGTCGTGCTCATGGGTAGCTCCAGCAAAGAGGGTGAAGTTGCAAGGCGCCGGCGATGGGCGACACATGTCGCCGATGTGGCCAACCTCGTCATGAACCGGGATCACGGCGCGGGCGGTGGCTGGCAAATTCGTCAAACTGGGAATTGGCAACCGAGCCCGGCGCAGCGCGGAAAAGGATGATCCGGCAGGGTTCCCATGATAGGAGCGGGCAGGCAGCCCGGGAATACCTGAATGTCTTGAAGATTTGCCTAAAACTCCTGGCGAGGAGCGCGATAGGTCGTTTGGTGCTAAATTTCAAGCATTATTCTCTCGCACGTCACTATACCGTCATGTCTCCCCGTTCCGCTGAACCCGTCTCGGTCGATCCCGCCCAGCAGCGCCTGGTCGAATTATTCGATGTGCTCGCGCCCACCCCGGGCTTCACGCGCACGAGTCTCGAAGGCGTCAATCTGATGCGCGCGAATAGTCCCATGCCGCGCATGCCGGTCATGTACGAACCGAGCATCGTGATTGTGTGTCAGGGCCGCAAGCGCGGCTTTCTCGGCGATCAGGTGTTTCAGTACGACGCGCAGCAGTATCTGGTGCTCTCAGTGCCGTTGCCATTCGAATGCGAAACCGAGGCGAGTGCGGAAGAGCCGTTTCTCGCCATCTCGGTGCGCGTCGATCTGACCATGGTGGCCGAATTGCTGATGGCGTTGAACGAAACGCAGGGCGCCGCGCAGAACGAACCCGTCGGCATTTATTCGACACCGCTCGACCCGGCGCTGTGCAATGCGGTGCAACGGCTGATGGATGCACTGGCTTCGCCGCTCGACGCGCGCATTCTCGCGCCCGGCGTGGTGCGCGAAATCTGTTATCGCGTGCTGACCGGCGAGCAGGGCGACGCGATTCGCGCGGCGCTCACGCATCAGAATCATTTCGGCCGCATTGCCAAGGCGTTGCGGCGAATTCATGCCGACTACCACGGCGTGCTCGACGTCGATACGCTCGCGTCCGAAGCAGGCATGAGCCTCGCCGTGTTTCATGCGCAGTTCAAAGCGGTCACCGCGACCTCGCCGATGCAATACGTAAAGACCACGCGTTTGCATCACGCGCGTTTGCTGATGGTGCAGGATGGGCTGAATGCGGGCGCGGCCGCGGCGCGCGTCGGTTATGAAAGCGCGTCGCAGTTCAGCCGCGAGTTCAAGCGTCTGTTCGGGCTGAGCCCGGTCGACGAAGTGAAGCGCATGCGCGCCCTCTACGACGCGCCGCCGCCGCGCGTGGTGAAACCGGTAGCGCGTTACGTTACTGCCGTGTGATCGGGCAAAACGGGCCGCACTACAAACCGCTGAACCAGTTGTACCCCTGGTCTTCCCAATAGCCGCCGGGATTTGTGTTAGTCACGAAGATCGCGGCGATGTGCTTGGGATTCTTGAAACCGAGTTTGGTCGGCACGCGCAGCTTCAGCGGATAACCGTATTTGGCCGGCAGCGGCTCGTTGCGAAAATCGAGCGTGAGCTGCGTCTGCGGATGCAGGGCCGTCGCCATGTCGAGACTGGAGTAATAGCGGTCCGCGCATTTGAACCCAACATAGCGCGCATTCAGATCGGCACCGATGCGCTCCAGAAACGTGCGAAACGGCACGCCGCGCCATTGTCCGATCGCGCTCCATCCTTCAATACAGATGTGGCGAGTGATCTGCGAAGCCTGCGGCAACGCGCGTAGCTGATCGAGGTTCCAGGTGCGCTTGTCCGAGACGAGCCCTGACACTTCCAGTTGATACGTCGAGCCGTCGATGTCCGGCGCGTCGAACTCCGGATAGAACGCGTTGAAGGGGAACGGGTCGGTGATTTCGCGCACCGAATAGGTCGGTGCAAGCTTGTTGCGATCGAACAGCCAGCCCTGCACGCGATCGTTCCAACGCGACATCGCCCAGAGCACCTTGTCGACCGAATCGCCGTCCTGCATGTTGCAGCCCGAGAGCATCGCCAGTGCGCCGATGGAGAGCGACGAACGCAGGAACATGCGCCGTTGCAGCCGCTCGATTTGCGGTTGATGGTCGGCAAGCACGATGCGGGAGCGGCGTGCGTCGCGGTTAGTTTTTTGTGCGCTCATGCCTCGCTCCCTTTATGCGCCGAATGTGGCCGTGCGTGTCCGGTCAGCATCGGCAGCAAGGTGCGCGGCACCAGCAGTACCAACGCCAGATGCACGACCACGAAACCGACCACGCCTGCCATCGCAATGAAATGCACGCGTCGCGCAAAATCAAACCCGCCGAATAGCGCGGTGAGCCATGAGAATTGCACGGGCTTCCAGATGGACAGCCCAGACGCGACCAGCAACAGGCCAAGACATAGCACCAGCAGATACAGCGCGCGCTGCACTGCGTTGTATTTACCGGTATCGTGCGGTAGCTTGAAGCGCAGCGCGAGGCTGGCGTCATGCGCCACGTCGCGTGGATGAACCGGCAACAGCTTGCGCCGGAAATGCCCGCGTCCGACGCCGTACGCGAAATACAGCAGCCCGTTCGCGCAAAGCAGCCACATGGCCGCGAAATGCCACGCAATCGAGCCGCCCAGCCATCCGCCGACGGTCGCCCAAACCGGAAACCGGAACGGGAAGAACGGCGACGCGTTATAAATGGCCCAGCCGCTCATCACCATGCAGACCATCGCGAATGCGTTGATCCAGTGCGTGATTCGTACGGCGAGCGGGTGAACGGGCAGGCGCGTTGGGGTTTCGGGCATGGTGTGAAGCTCACGAGACAAACGGAGAATCGAAAAGCCGCGTCTTGCAAGAACGCGGCGGCCCGACTCAAAGAGAAAACAGCAGCACTGTCTTACATCGGCGGCGTCACGCCATGCTCGCCCGCGGAGATGAAGTTGGCGGCCATCGAGCCGTCGGCTTCCTTGTGCGCGAACAACACGACTTTCGCGCCGGGCACCAGCAGCGAACGGTCACCCGATTCCAGCGCGACGATAGGCACGTCTTGCGGAATCACGATTTTCTTTTCGCCGTCCTTGTACTTCACGGTGATCGTGCGGCCGTTGCTGACCACGAGCGAACCCACCGTGCCGTTGGTCATCGAACTGTTGCCGCCGAGATCCCACGGACGATGGCCTTCGCCGGCGCCGCGCATGCTCGCCGGAAACACGTGCACTTCAAGCGCCTTCAGCGTGCCGTCCGCCTGCGGAATCGCGGCGGTGCCGACATAGCTGTCCGGCTTGATGTCGTTGATGTTGGCGAGCACCACGCCGCGGATCGGCGTGTCCTTGGCGAGTTTCACGTCGACGTCTTTGCCGTCGCGCGTGTGGACCTTAAGCAGATCGCCCGACAACGATGTCACCGTGCCGCGGACGCCGGTGGGCGCGGCGCTCTGGGCGTGGGCAGCCGGTCCAGCGGCGAGTAAGGCGGCGGCGACGAGCGCGGGGGCGGCGAAAGCGCGCAACGCACGCGGGGAAACGATCTTCATGAATCTGCTCCAGGTGGTGAAGGATGGGGGCAGATTAGACCCGGGACCGGCTCCGGCGAGTGACAGACGGATGACAAAAACGTCATGAACGGCGCGCGGCGGACACGTAGAATGACCGGCATATCCACGTCCAGAATTCGGCGAGCTGCAGGGCGAGGCTTTGCGCCAACGCCGAATCGGAGCACCGAGCACCATGAGTATCCTCGTCATCGAAGACGATCCGAAAACCGGCGACTACCTGAAGAAGGGCTTGCGCGAGAGCGGCTATGCGGTCGATCTTGCGCGCACCGGCACGGACGGGCTGCACATGGCGCTCGAAAATGCGTACGACCTCGTGGTGCTGGATGTGATGCTGCCCGGCATCGACGGCTGGGAAATCATGCGTGCGCTGCGGGCGCGGCGCGATCTGCCGGTGATCTTCCTGACCGCGCGCGACCATGTCAGCGACCGTATTCGCGGTCTTGAACTCGGCGCGGACGATTACCTCGTCAAGCCGTTTTCATTTACCGAACTGATGCTGCGGATCCGCACGCTGCTGCGCCGCGGTGTGATCCGCGAGAGCGACGTGTTCGAGATCGCCGACCTCAAGCTCGATGTGCTGCGCCGCAAGGTGACGCGTGAAGGCGTGGAGATTCCGCTCACCAATAAGGAATTCATGCTGCTGCATCTGCTGGTGCGCCGTCAGGGCGAAGCGCTGTCGCGCACGCAGATCGCCTCTGAAGTGTGGGATATGAACTTCGACAGCGACACTAACGTGGTCGACGTGGCCATTAAACGGCTGCGCGCCAAGATCGATCATCCATTTGAAAAGAAGCTGATCCATACGGTGCGCAGCATCGGCTACGCTTTCGGCGACGGCTCATGAAATTCTGGACCAGGCGCTCGCTCACGGCTCGCACTACGATACTGTTCGCGACGATCGCATGCGTGGTGATCGGCACGCTCGGCGCGTACTTCTATCACTCCGCCGAAGTCTCGCTGCAACGCCGCGCCGACGTGGTGCTGGCCGCCCGTGTCGAGCATTTCAGCCGCATCGTGCGCGATCTCTATCCGGTCGGCGAACTGAAGACCCGGCCCTTGCTATTCGAGACCATGCTCGGCGCGGAACAGGACGTGCTGCTGTTTCGCCGCCCGGGCGAGGCGCCGTTCATCGACGTGAACCCGGCAGGCGTGGCCGTGCCCGCGCTGCAAGCCGGCGTGGAGGGCCGCTTGCCGACCTTCGCCGATATCCGCCAGACGCACCTGGCCAACGGCGTGCCGGTGCATTGGGCGATCGCAACCGCAAAGGCACGCGAGGACGGCACCGAAGTCGAAGTGATCGCCGGCCACCCGATGACGGAGGAAATGCGCATGCTGGCGGCGTACCGCGACCGCATCGTGCTGGCCACGCTGATCGGCATGCTGGCCGCGACGCTGCTCGCCTGGTACGTGCTGCGCCGCGCGCTGCGCCCGGTTCGCGAGATTGCCACGCGGGCCGCGCAGATCAGCCCCACGAGCCTGTCGGTGCGTCTCGACAGCGAGGCGGCGCCGCTCGAATTGCGCCAGATCACGCATGCGTTCAACGCCATGCTCGACCGTCTCGCCGAGGGCTATCAACGGCTCTCGCAGTTTTCCGCCGATCTGGCGCACGAGATCCGGACGCCGGTCGGCGCATTGATAGGGCAAACGCAGGTGACGCTCGCGCGGACCCGCGAGCCCGACGAGTATCAGCAGGTGCTCGAATCGAATCTTGAAGAACTGAGCCGCCTGAGTCATATCGCGGAGAACATTCTGTTTCTCGCGCATGCGGACCATGCTGCGCTCTCGGTGGAACGTGAGCCGGTCGATCTGCGTGAGGAACTCGTCAGGATCGCAGATTATTTCGAAGGTCCCGCCGACGAACGCGGGATGCGCTTCGTGGTTGAGGCCGCAGGCGTGGCGTCGGTCAATCCGATGCTGTGCCGCCGCGCGATCAACAACCTGGTCGTCAATGCCGTGCGTTACGGGGCGAGCGACACCGTGGTGCGTCTGCGTGGCACGCAGGACGAGGCGGGCGCCACCGTGGCGGTCGAAAACGACGGTGCGCCGATTCCCGAAGAGCAGCTAGGCCGTCTGTTCGACCGTTTCTATCGCGCGGACGCGGCGCGCAGCGCGTTCACCGAATCGAGCGGTCTGGGTCTCGCGATCGTCAAGGCGATCATGCATTTGCATGGCGGCACGGCAAGCGTGGTGTGTCCGGCCCCGGGCGTGGTGCGCTTCGAGTTGCGCTTTCCGGGCGCCTAAGTGTGGGTCGCGCCGGCCGGGTTTTCCGGTTCGTGACAGCACACGCAGAGCTTGTTGCCGTCCGGATCGCGAAAGTACGCGCCGTAATAGTTCGCGTGATATTGCGGACGCAAACCGGGCGGCCCCTCGCACGTGCCGCCATGAGCGAGCGCTGCGGCGTGCGCGCGATCCACCGTGACGCGGCAGGCGGCGAGCAGGGCGATCATCTGACCGTTGCCGGCCGACGCGGGTTGGCCATCGTAGGGCTTACCGATCACGAACAGCGGGCGCGGCGCATCCGCCGCCATCCAGCCGGACCAGCATGCTTCCGGATCGCGGAATTTGAGGCGCAGATCGAGCGTGCCCATCAGTGAGTCGTAAAAGCTGCAAGCACGCTCGAAATCGCCGATACCGATGAAAACGTGGGAAAGCATCGCTGTCACTCCCGGTGACTACTGGCTGCACAAGCCAGCGCTGTTCGTTCAGACTCAAACCTTCTTCAGATACGCGGCCTTCAGCATAAAGTTGCCGGCGTCCATCTTGCAGTCCACTTCGTGATCGCCGCCGACAAGACGAATGCTCTTCACCTTGGTGCCCATTTTCAGCGTGATCGACGAGCCTTTCACTTTCAGGTCCTTGATCAGCACGACGGCGTCGCCGTCGGCCAGCGGGTTGCCGTTGGCGTCCTTGACCACGCGTGCGTTGGCTTCGTCGACGGACGCGGCGGCGTTCATCGGCCATTCGTGCGCGCAGTCGGGGCAGACGTAGTTGTCGCCGTCCGGGTAGGTGTTTTCCATCGCGCACTGCGGGCAGGCGGGAATTGTCGACATGATTTTTTCCAGACCGCGGCGCCGGGCCGCGGAAAACTTCAGGGGCGGCGAGTATAGCCGACGGACGCCGCGCGGCCCGCATCCGCACACGGAATGCTGTGCTAGCGCAAACCGGCGTGTGTAGATCCTGACGCGAAGGCGTGTGACGGCGCTATACGGGGAGCGGACTATACTCTTCCGATAGACCGGCGGTCCCCAATGTCTCGTCATGCTTTGCGAACCCTCGCAAAGCACATCATTGTTCCCATCTCACAGCAGGAGTTCTGTCATGGTCAAGCTCGCCCTGTACGTTCGTCTTGAAGCCAAACCCGGCAAGGAAAAAGACGTCGAAGCGTTTTTGCTCGGCGGCTTGCCGCTGGTCGAGGAGGAGCCGGGCACTGTCGCGTGGTTCGGTTTGAAACTGGGGCCGTCCACCTTCGGCATCTTCGACGCCTTTCCGGATGAAGCCGGCCGTGAAGCACACCTGAACGGCAAGGTGGCGGCCGCGCTGATGGCGAAGGCCGGGGATCTGTTCGCCTCGCCGCCCACGATCGAAAAAGTGGACGTGCTGGCAGCGAAATTGCCGGGCTAAGCGAAGCACCGACCGCGGGGCGGGGCCGGTCGCTCCGTTGTCCGGTTCGCCGACCCCGTAACGCAAAAAAACGCGCTGATCATCCCGACGACGCCACGCCATGATCCGGCGCGACCAAGCCAGTGTTTAGCGGCCCGCCAGGTCGCCCGCCGGCTGGCTCGCGTAGGTCGCGCGCTTTTCCTCGTACATCAGCAGATCGGCCCGCTGCACGCCCGCTTCGAGCCGGTCGCCGCGCTGGCAGGTGGCCGCGCCCATCGAGAAACTGAGCGGCGAGCCCGGATAAAACTGATTGTTCAGCTCGATCAGTTGGCGGATCGCATCGATCATTGCGGCGCCGCCGCGCTCGTCGGTGTCCGGCATCAGGATCGCGAACTCGTCGCCGCCAATCCGCGCCGCATGAAACGGCGTCTCGGTCGCCTTGGCGAGCACCTCGCCGGCGCGCCGCAAAAGCGCGTCGCCGGCCGCGTGGCCGAGCTGATCGTTGACGCGTTTCAAGCCGTTCAGATCGGCCATGATGATCGTCACGGGCCACGGACCCTTGCGTTCGAGCCGGTTCAGTTCGTCCACGTAGAACGAGCGGTTGCGCAGTTTGGTCAGCACGTCGTGCTTGCCGAGGAACTCGAGGTAGGCTTCGGCCTTCTTGCGCGCCGTGATGTCCGTGAGCGCCACCAGCACCAGATCCCAGCTCTGCTCATGCCCCGGCAGCACGGAAAACTGCAGGTGCACATGCACCTCGCTGCCGTCGAGCGAATAGTTGAGCACTTCGCGCTGCTGGAACAGCTTGCCGTCCCATAGATCGACCAGTTGCTCGCGGAAATGCGGACGCATGTCGTCGCGGAACACCTCGGCGAGATGCGACAGCAGCGTTTTCTTGTCCTTCGCCGCGAACATGTCGAGCGTGTGCTGGTTTACGTCGAGCACATGGATTTCCTGCATGCAACGTTCGACGAACTCGGGATGCACGTCCGTAAAGACGCGGAAGTCGTTGATGCCGGCCGCCCGCGCTTCGTCGAGCAGACGCTTGACCGCGCTGAAATCCTCCACCCAGAGCGACACCGGCGAATATTCAAACAGGCCGCGCACATACTGCTCGGCAAGCGTCACGCGGTGCCGCGCGCCTTCCAGTTCTGTAATGTCTTCCACCGACACCAGCACGCGGTCCCAGCGCGCCTCGTGGCCGGGCAGCACGGCGCCCTTGAGCAGCACGTCGAGGCGCCGTCCGCCGAGCGTGTAGTTGACCGTCTGGCTGGTGAACTGCGATTGGCCGGCCCACAACTGGCATAACTCTTCCAGGTGGGTCTTGAGCATGTCGTCGCGGAACACCGAAGCGAGATTGCTGGTGAGCGCTTCGAAATCGACAGCCTCGAATTGCGTTAGCGTCTTCTGATTGACCTTGATGACGCGGATGCTGTGCGCGCATTGCGCGACGCAGCCCGGATTGGCGGCGAAATGCGCGCGCAGATCGGTTATACCGTCTGCCCGCCATGCATCGAACAAGGTGCGCACGCCGCTGAAGTCTTCGAGCCAGAGCGAGACGGGCGCGAGTTCGAACATCTCGGAATCGTCGTTGGCGGGCGCCGGGCCGCGCGGGAGGATATCCAGCATGAGGTTCTCAAAATCGGAAGTGCCGCTATTTTAAGACGGGTTCGGCTGTGGCTGAAAAGAAAGACCGGTTACGCATCATTTTTACGCCAGGCTATCAAGCAGGATAACGGCGCCGTACCGTTGGACTTGAGGCGCGCCAGGGCGCATCCGGCGGGGTGTCCAACCCTTCAGCGGACTTGCCGGCAAGCCTTCCGGAGGCTTGTTACACTGGCCTGCAAATTGTCCTGTCCATTCACGTCGCCAGGAAAAAGCGCCGCCATGAAGCCATCCCTGCTGGTTCTGATCCATCTTAACGATGCAAGCCGCGCGAAGATCGAAGCCGCGTTCGACGTGGTCTATGCGCCCGACGCCACCGCGCGAGCCGCCGCGCTCGACGCGCACGGTGAGACGATTCGCGCCGTGCTGACCAACGGCACGACCGGGCTCGCCGCCGCGGACATCGACCGCATGCCGCAACTCGAACTGATCAGCGCGCTGGGCGCGGGCTATGAAAACCTCGCTATCGACCACGCCCGCTCGCGCGATATCGTGGTCGTCAACGGCGCGGGCACCAACGATCATTGCGTGGCCGATCATGCGTTCGCGCTGCTGCTCGCGGTGGTGCGCGACGTGCCGCAGCTCGATCAGGCCACCCGCAAGGGTGTCTGGCGCGACTCGTTGCCGATGCAACCGAACGTCTCCGGCAAGCGCCTCGGCATTGTCGGGCTCGGCAACATCGGCGAGAAAGTCGCGCGGCGCGGCGCGGGGTTCGAGATGGAAATCGGCTATCACAACCGTAAGCCGCGCGAAGGCTCGCCGCATCGGTACTTCGATAGCGTGGAAGGCCTTGCGCGCTGGAGCGACTTTTTGATCGTCGCGACGCCGGGTGGTGCGGGCACGCGTCATCTGATCGGCGCGGCGGTGTTCGAGGCGCTCGGGCCACAGGGCTTCGTGGTCAACGTGTCGCGCGGCAGTGTGCTCGACACGGCGGCGCTTACGCAGGCGCTCACAGCAGGGACGATTGCCGGCGCCGCGCTCGACGTCTACGAGAGCGAGCCCAATCCGCCCGAAGCCTTGCTAATGCTGCAGAACGTGGTGCTGACGCCGCACGTGGGCGGCCGCTCGCCGGAAGCGATCACGGCCTCGGTCGACAACTTTCTGGACAACGCCCGCCGGCATTTTGCGGGAGATGCGGTACTGACGCCGATCTGATGTCCACGACCGGCGCGGTCTGTACTACCTGCCTTCGTCGCTGCCCGGCCGGTTGCCGATGTACTCGTACTCTTCGTCGGACAGCGCGTGCGACTGGCCGAGGCGTAGCCGCCCCGTCGTCGAAAGCCAAACACAAACTATCGGCGCAGCGGATAGTTTCTCTCGAAAATGGCGATTTCCCTTGTGAGGCCACCACGCATAGGATGGGCGGTATCGCATCACCACCGCTTCGGCGCAGCCGGAGCAGCGACGGAGATCCCGCATGGAACATCACGCTCGCACGCAGAACGAACGGCTCGACATCAAGACGACCACCTGCTACATGTGCGCCTGCCGCTGCGGCATTCGAGTGCATCTTCGCGAAGGCGAGGTGCGCTACATCGACGGCAATCCGGAGCATCCGCTCAACCAGGGCGTGATCTGCGCGAAGGGCGCCTCGGGCATCATGAAGCAGTACTCTCCCGCGCGTCTCACGCAACCGCTGATGCGCAAGCCGGACGCGGAGCGCGGCAGCGCGCAGTTCGAGCCGGTGTCGTGGGAGCATGCGTTCGAGGTGCTCGAAAAGCGTCTCGGCCACATTCGCGCCACCGATCCGAAAAAATTCGCGCTCTTCACCGGCCGCGACCAGATGCAGGCGTTGACCGGGCTCTTCGCCAAACAGTTCGGTACGCCTAATTACGCGGCGCATGGCGGCTTCTGCTCGTCGAACATGGCGGCGGGCATGATCTATACGATCGGCGGCTCGTTCTGGGAATTCGGCGGCCCGGACCTCGACAGCGCCAAGCTCTTCTTCATGATCGGCACGGCGGAAGATCATCATTCGAACCCGCTAAAGATCGCCATTTCGAAATTCAAGCGCGCGGGCGGCCGCTTCATCGCGATCAATCCGATTCGCACGGGCTACGCGGCGATCGCCGACGAGTGGGTGCCGATCAAGCCCGGCACCGACGGCGCGCTGTTCATGGCGTTCCTCCACGAACTGATTGCCGCCGACGCGTGGGATCACGAATTCGTGCGCCGCTACACCAACGCGGCGGAACTCGTCTCGCTCGACGAAGCCAGCGAAAACTTCGGCCTGTTCGTGCGCGATCCCGAGCGGCCGGTCGGCAATCCGCTGTTTCCGCAGAATCACCTCTGGTGGGACACTCAAGCCGCGCGCGCCGTGCCGCATCACGCGGCCGGCGTCAGTCCCGCGCTCGACGGCCGCTATACGCTCGACGACGGCACACCCGTCACGCCGTCGTTCGCCTTGCTGCGCGAACGCGTGGCCGATTGCACGCCCGAGTGGGCCGCCGGCATTACCGGTATTTCGGCCGACACGATTCGCCGCCTCGCCGGTGAAATGATTCGGACGAGCCGCGAGCACCGCATCACCTTGCCGATCCGCTGGACCGACGCATGGGGCGAGACGCACGAAACCGTCACCGGCAACCCGGTCGCCTTTCACGCGATGCGCGGGCTGGCGGCGCACTCCAACGGCTTCCAGTCGATCCGCGCGCTAGCCGTGCTGATGTCGCTGCTCGGCACGATCGACACGCCCGGCGGCTTTCGTCACAAGTCGCCGTTTCCGCGTGCTGTGCCGCCGTCGGCGAAACCGCCGAACAGTCCCGACGCCGTCAAGCCGAACACGCCGCTCGCCACCGGTCCGCTCGGCTGGCCCGCCGCGCCCGAGGATCTGTTCATCGACGAACAGGGCGGCCCGGTGCGCATCGACAAGGCCTTCTCATGGGAATATCCGCTCGCCGTGCATGGCCTGATGCACAGCGTGATTACCAACGCGTGGCGCGGCGATCCGTATCCCATCGACACGCTGATGATTTTCATGGCCAACATGGCGTGGAATTCATCGATGAACACGATGAAAGTGCGTGAGATGCTGGTCGACAAGCACGCCAGCGGCGAGTACAAGATTCCGTTTCTGGTGGTGTGCGACGCGTTTCAGTCGGAGATGACCGCGTTCGCCGATCTGATCCTGCCCGACACGACCTATCTGGAACGGCACGACGCGATGTCCATGCTCGACCGGCCGATCTCCGAATTCGACGGCCCGGTGGATTCGGTGCGCGTGCCGGTTGTGCCGCCCACGGGCGAATGCAAGCCGTTCCAGGAAGTGCTGATCGAGCTTGCGTCGCGTCTGAAGTTTCCTGCCTTCACGACCGCGGAGGGCGCGCGCCGCTTTCGCGACTATCCCGACTTCGTCGTCAATTTCACGACGTCGCCGGATTCCGGCGTGGGCTTTCTGATCGGCTGGCGTGGCAAAAATGGCGACAAGGCCTTGGTGGGCGAACCGAATCCGAACCAGTGGGAGCAGTACGCGAAGAACAATTGCGTGTTCCATTACCCGTTGCCCGAGACGCTGCAATATATGCGCAACTGCAACGGACCGTATCTCGAGTGGGCGGTCAAGCATGGTTTCCGCAAGTTCAGCGAGCCGATTCTGATCCAGCTTTACTCCGACGTGATGCAGAAATTCAGGCTCGCCGCGCAGGGCCGCACGAGCGGCAGGCAACCGCCGGATCACTTGCGCGCGCGGGTGGAAAAGTACTTCGATCCGCTGCCGTTCTGGTATGCACCGCTCGAAAGCGCGGCGACCGACCTCGACAGGTTTCCGCTTGCCGCGGTGACCCAGCGGCCAATGGCGATGTACCACTCGTGGGACTCGCAGAACGCATGGCTGCGGCAGATTCACGGCGAGAACTATCTGTACATGAATCCGTTGATGGCGGCCGAGAACGGTATCGCCGACGGCGCGTGGATCTACGCCGAATCGCAATGGGGCCGCGTGCGCTGCATGGCACGCTTCAGCGAGACCGTCGAGCCGGGCACGGTATGGACGTGGAACGCGATCGGCAAGGCGTCGGGCGCATGGAATCTCGGGCCGGGCGCCAACGAATCGCAACGTGGCTTCCTGCTCAATCACCTCATCACCGACGAGTTGCCCAACCGGGTCGACGACGTAGCGCGAAGCATGTCGAATTCCGATCCGGTGACGGGTCAGGCCGCATGGTACGACGTGCGCGTGCGCATCTATCCGGCGGAGGCGGACGCGCGGCATACGCTGCCGCAGTTCGCGGCGATGCCCGCCGTGCCGGGCGAGAACGGTGTGATCTCGCGGATCGTGCAAACCTACTTCGCGGGACGAGGGGAGTTCGCGGCGCGGCTGCGCGGCGCGACGGGGCGCAAATAACATCAGGACAGCCGCAAGGAGCCTGTGATGACACAGATGGCATTGGTGATCGACCTGAACGTGTGCGTGGGGTGCCACGCCTGCGTGACGAGTTGCAAGGAGTGGAACACGTCGGGCGAATCGGGCAGTCTCGCCGATATGAATCCATACGACGCGGATCCGTCCGGCACTTTCTTCAACCGGGTGCAGAGCTTTGAAGCCGGCAGTTTTCCCAACGCAGAGACGATTCATTTTCCGAAGTCGTGTCTGCACTGCGAGGATCCGCCGTGCGTGCCGGTCTGTCCGACCGGTGCAAGCTATAAGCGCAAGGAAGACGGGCTCGTGCTGGTGGACTTCGACCGCTGTATCGGCTGCAAGTATTGCGCGTGGGCGTGTCCGTACGGCGCGCGCGAACTCGACGAAAGCCGCAAGGAGATGACCAAGTGCACGCTGTGCGTCGATCGGATCCACGATGAAAATCTGTCCGAGCGCGATCGGCAGCCGGCCTGTGTGCTCGCTTGCCCGACTTCAGCGCGGCTGTTCGGCGATATTCACGATCCGGAGTCGGTGGTGTCGAAGGCGATCCAGGAACGCGGCGGCTATCAGTTGATGCCCGAGTGGAATACGCGGCCGGCGAATCACTATTTGCCGCGCGTGCCCACCGAGGCCGCGGGCTGCGGCAGTGGCTCGTGCTCGTGCAAATCGACGGGCTCGGTACAGGAACCGGAATCGCTCGATGCTCAATTCGAGCGCGGCGAGTTGCATCTTGCGTCGATGGCGACGCGCATCTAATCAACCCATAGGACCTCACGATGAATCCCGCATTCTCCGTGGTTTTTCTGACCACCTTGAGCGGCGCGGCACAGGGTCTGCTGGTCGCGCTCGTCGGTGTGGAAACTGCCGCGCATCTCGGTCTGCTCGCTTCGCCCTCCGGTGCGTTCTATATCACCGGCGCGGGTGTGTCGGTGGTGTTGGGTGGACTCGGACTGATCGCGTCGTTCTTCCATCTCGGTCATCCAGAACGCGCATGGCGCGCGATCGCCATGTGGCGCACGTCGTGGTTGTCGCGTGAATGTTTGTGTCTGCCGGCGTTTCTCGCCTGCGCGTTTTTATATGGCGTCGCGCATTGGTTCGCCTCGCCGTGGTCGCTCGCGATCGGCTGGCTCGGCGTGCTGGCGAGCGCCGTGCTGTTCGTCTGCACGGCGATGATCTATGCGTGCCTGCGCTTTCTGCAGGAGTGGGCCACGCCGCTCACGTTGGTGAACTTCGCGCTGCTCGGTTGCGCGTCAGGCTTCACGCTGGCGACGGCCTTGAGCGCGTGGTTCGCGCCTGAGTGGACCGTCGGACTCGCTGTCTGCGCATGTGTGCTGACGCTCGCCGGTTGCGCGAGCCGCTCGGCGTCGCTCATGCGCAATGCGCGCTTGCGGCCGAAGTCGACTGTGCAGAGCGCCACCGGCATTCACAATCCCAAGCTGGTGCAGGTGTCGCGCGGCTTTACCGCCGGTGCGTTCAATCTGCGCGAGTTCTTTCACGGCAAATCGGCGGGCACGCTGCGCAATGTCAAATGGGGCTTTCTCGCGACGGCGTTTGTCGCGCCGGTTTTGTTGATGGCGCTGGGTGCAAGCCTGCATTCGATCGGCGTTTCGCTCGGCTTGCTGGCCGCGGCGTGTCTTGTGCAATACGCGGGGCTGGTGGCGGAGCGGTGGTTTTTCTTTGCAGAGGCGAAGCATCCGCAGAATCTTTACTACGCGAAGGTAGGCTAAAAGAGGCGCGCTCCGACATATCAAGTGGACACACAACGAACGCGGCCGCCAGGAATGGCGGCCGTGTCGTTTCTCTGTGCGTTCGCGCATAAGATGAAACTACGAGCGCATTAAAACCAATTGCTACAGGGGAGCAATTCAGAACAAGTTGAAATTGAGGGCGTTTATAAAGGGAAATTTTCACCAGCCTCGGAGGCACACCGTGCAGTCCGTATCTGCATTTAGACAGTTTAACTTGCAAGTCTAACTGTCTTGGTTTACGCTTCGCGCATGACCCGTGTCCCTGAATCCACTCCGCCGCTGGAAAACGTCGTCTCCGATCTGGCGCTGGCTGTCGGCCAGCTTCTGCGCCGGCTGCGCATCGCCAGCCCCGGCGACCTGAACCTGTCGCAGTCCAGCGTGCTCGCGCGGCTGGAACGTGAAGGCCCGATGACCACCGCGGCTCTCTCGCGCGCCGAATCGATGAAGCCCCAGTCCATGAAAACCATCCTCGCAAGCCTCGAAGAAGAGGCCTGCGTCGAGCGGGAACCGCATCCCACGGACGGCCGCCAGATTCTCTTCGCCATCACGCGCAAAGGGCTGAACGAACGCAAGCGGCGCACGGCGGCCAAACGCGAATGGCTGCTGGCGACGCTCGAACAGTTTGATCCTCAGGACGTCGCGACGCTCGCTGCTGCCATTCCGCTGATCAGGCGACTTGGCGATTCCACGCTTCCCTAGCCATTCTGGCTTCTCCCGCTTCCTTCGAAAGGACGAACCATGAGCTTCGTTGTAGCCTTCTTCGCGGGTGCCTTCCTGTGCAACGCGATGCCGCATCTGACCGCTGGTCTGCGCGGCGAAACGTTCCCGTCTCCGTTTTCGGCGCCCCATGGCAAGGGGCCATCGTCGCCGCTCGTCAACTTCCTGTGGGGCTTGCTGAATACACTGATCGGCCTAGCGCTGCTGATTCACCACCCGTTCACACCCGGCTTCAATATCGATAGCGTGGCGCTGCTCGTCGGCGTGCTGGTCATGGGTGTGTTCGCATCGCTTCATTTCGGCCGCGTGCGTCGTGAAGGTCTGTTTTGAGCGCGACGCAATAGGCTCGGCACTTTCCGCTGGTCTGGAAGATCACCACCGCCGCCGTACTCGGTTCGCTGCTCGCGCAGCCCTACTGTCGGCAGCCGATGACATGTCTGGCGGCCAACATGACGTAGATTCTTTTACCGACAGAGACCGGCCCATGAACGGCCGGCCATGTTCGAGGTGTGAGCGGCCGGTGGCGAGCCCGAAACAGTCGCACGGAACCAGCGTTCCGCCGTGCCCGCCCCAGAAGACGAGGCCGAAAAAATTCAAGCCGATAGCGGCGTTGTTTCCCCGCCTTTTGTGCACCAGACAACGGGGAAACAACAGGATCGTCCGCAAGGACGTGAGCGGCATGCAGAGCGGCCGCTCACGGACCAGCACTTCAGTTAGGAATCGAGATGGACCTGAACGCCAGTCGATGTATAGATAGGCGTGACGGTGAAGCCGTCAACAGCAATAGTCGAAAACTTCACGTTCGAACCATTGCCGCTGATCAGGCTGATCGTATCGCCGACCTTAGGTGTGAAGCCGTTGACGAACTTCACATGCAGCGTTCCCCCAACAACCGTAGTCTGGGCGCCCACCTTCATCGAGCCTTGCCCATTCGCGCCGATATCGAGTTCCAGCGTCGTATTCGCAAGTTGCGTGTATTTGCCGACCACGGACACGACACCAGGCGCATTGATGACCATGGTGCCCGCGCCAAGGTAGACGTCCCCGGTGCCGAACGCGGTCGTCGAATCCGCTTCGAGCGTACCGCCGCTGACCTGTGAGCCACCGGAGAAGGTGTTAGCGCCAGCCAGCTTGAGCGTTCCGCTGCCCTGCACGGTCAGCTTGCCGGCTCCTGAGATCGGATTGCGCCACGTATCGGCTGCGTTGAAGCCGCCCTGGGTGGCGTCCATGGACACGATGACGTTGCCGTTGAATGCACCGTAGCCATCCGCCGCTGCGAACATGTTCAAACGCCCCCAGCCTTCCGCATCGTCCATGACAGGATAGCCGGACGGGAGTTCGGTCGTCTTCAGCACGACCCGGCGCTGATCTGCGCTGAGATAGGGGAAACGAGTTTCAAGCAGCGTTTCTGCACCCTTCGGAACGACCGGCGCGGCATCGGTCGCCTCGATCTGCGAAAAGCCAAAAGTCATGCGACGCAAGTAATTGGACTGATTGGTCGCGTAGTCGGCAAAGCGGTCCGTTGAGATTGTGCCCGAATGCGCGAAGGTAGAGAGCGTGGCACTCGTCGTGTTCGTCTGGGACATCAATGCACTTTGGGCCTGCGCATATGCCGAGGTTTTCAAGGACGCATTTGCCGGGTTGTAGAGGTTGGCCGCCACTACGGCCAGGCCCTGCATGCGGCCACCGATTACGTCGAGTGGCGAATGCATGCCCGCGATGATTCGGTTTTCTCCCAATTCCATTGCGCGGCTCATCATTTCCTGGAAGCGCTGCGGAACTACGTAAGCCATGGCCATCGAGTCACGCATTGCTTCGGCGGTATGGCCGCTAATGAAGCCACCATCTGTCGCGGGCGTGGCGCTTTCGGCCGGTACCAACGTGGGATCGACTACCACGGAACTGCTCCACCGGAACGGTCTGGCGTATTTATAAAAGCGCTTGGCGGGTTCCGTCGAACCGTTGGTGCTCATGGCATTGACAAAGTCGACCACGGTGCCAAAAGTCGTGTTGGTCGGACGGCCAACGCCTGTGTTGTTGCCTGCGTCGCTGTACAGCGTCGTGGTAGCGTTGGCCGGGATGGAGGTGATCGTCGTGGTTTGCTGCGTGCTGCCTAGCCATGCGCTGGTCAATGGCCCCAAGCCGTCGGTCACGCTGTATCCCTTGTTGCGGCGGTCGTCGAAATAAGCCGCATCGGCCTGCGCCTGTGTGCGGGAGACTGTTTCGTTGACGACGAACTGCGTGTTCTGGCCCAACACGGCGGCATTCAGGACCGTGCCGCAAGGCGTGCCCGAGTTAACGAGGCCTGAACACGTCGAAGCGACCACGGCCGGGAATCCATCGACGGCCGGTGCCGAAGCGCCCGCGTCGACAATCATGGTCGACGGCTGCCACAGGTCGAGGAAGCGAGCGACAACGCGTACGCCGGCATTCGTATCGAGTGTCGCGAAGTGGGCATCGTTTCGCTGGTTGGAGGCGGCATTGTCGACGAATGCAGGTACAGGAGGGATGGACGCACTGTCCACAAAGCCTGGATCTGCCGGCGGGGCGGGCACGACGGCCGCATTACTTTGGACGTCATCACCGCTCCCGCAGGCACTCAGCGTCAGCAGGGTGCATAGGGCAATGAAACTGGATAGCGGGCGGGGGCGGGGGAATCGAAACAACATAGGCTTCCTGAGTCGGTGGCAAAAGAGTCAATGGGGACGGATCTTGGGCGATCTAAGTGAAGCCCCGATGACATTCAGAAAGGTTTGATGTTTTCAGAACGCGCACAAGCATGGATTGCGGTTGCGGTTATCTGGAATCGTTGTGTGTTCTCTCCGTTCAAGCGAAGCCCTGAAGTAGGGATCTTCGAAGCGATATAGCTTTGGAGCAGGTGTTATCCAGGACGTGGAAAATCCGAAATGGACATGAAACAGCGGCCATTCGTCAGATACTGGCGAGTGACTCCTGAAGGTCGGGCTGCGCCAGTCCGCTCTTCAAACTCTTCACTGGAAAGCGGCCAGAGGATCAGCGGGCTCACGCCGCGTGCTCGCCCGCGCTAACTCGCTTGCTTACCGATGCGACCGACCCGGCGCAATGCTCCACATTGATTCTTGTCTACGACGTGAGTCGCTGGGGCCGATTTCAGGACATTGACGATTCGGGGTTTTACGCTCTCCCACGAGCGCCAGATGTTTGGAAAGGGAAGTCAAATCTCCGTATTCCCGCTGTGCGACAATCGTGTCCCGCGGCGCAAAACTGTCAGTAATTAAGACCGCTGCAAAATGGAGCCCTCAGATTGGTCCAAGGAGCCAAGCCAGGTGATCGATGAGAATGCCATATGCGTTGCCATGATAGCGCTCGATGAAAGCCGGGAACTCATCGTCACTGCATGCAACGACCGATTCTTTCAGTTAACGGGGAGAGCGGACGCGGGTCTGCAGATTTTCCCCGTTGCATTCGATGCACTGCTTGCAAGTTCCGCGCCGCGCGGGTTCCGCAAGAAACTGCTCGCATGTTTTGCGTCCGGGCGGCCGCCGGAGCCCGAGCAAACTCATGACTTTCGCGAGGGTCGCCAATGGTGGCGCTTTTCGCTTAAACCGATCAGGCACGGCGACGGCTCCAGCGCGCGCGAGGTGCTCGTTACCGGTTTCGACATGACTGCGAAGATCGATCGGCCGCAGGAGCCGGAAGTTGATGCTTCCCGTTATCGTGCTTTGGTCGATCTGGCTTACGACGCTATTGTCACGATGGACGAACAGCACAACATCACACTATTTAATCGCGCGGCCGAGAATCTTTTTGGTTTTTCGTCTGCCGAGGTACTTGGCAGACCAGTCGTAACGCTCTTGCCCGAAAGGTTTCGCACGCACCACCCACGGAAGGTGCAGCAGTTCGCGGACTCGTACCAGCCCATGCAGCGGCAGGCGACCCCGCCGCGTATGGATCAAAGCAACAGTGTGTACGGGCAGCATCGCGACGGATCGATAATACCGGTCGAAATCGCAGTCTCCAAGATTGAGAGAAACGGCGCGACCGAATTCATGGCGGTCGTCCGGGACATCAGCGATCGCGCCCGGCTAATGACGCTGCTAAAAGCGCAGGCTAAGACCGACGTGCTAACGGGTCTGCCGAATCGCCGTGAATTTCTGGAGTTCGTGGGGAGAGTACTTGCTACGAGCGATGGTTTGTCAGTGTTCATTCTTGACGTTGATTTTTTTAAGGAGATCAACGATCGCCGTGGACACGACGCCGGCGATGAGGTCTTACGCGTGCTCGCCAAGGTCGGAACGTCAATGGCGGATGGGCCGGGTCTATTCGCCCGCTGGGGAGGTGAGGAGTTTGTCGCGGCCTTGCCCGGTGCGGATACACATCTTGCCTATGCGCTCGCGAACGAACTGCGGCGGCGCTACGAACGGCAGGATTTCGAGCACGCGTGGCATTCTGAGCCGATTCCATTTACCGTCAGCATCGGCGTGGCCACTCGTGAAGCTGGCGAGGTCGATGTTGACGCGTTAATGAAGCGTGCGGACCGGGCGCTCTATCGGGCAAAGCAATCCGGCCGTAATCGCGTCGAGATTGGATAGACGCCTGCATGGACCGGCAGCGATGCGGCAGCAACTCAGGAGTATCGTCTCCGAGATCCAGTCCTCGGCGGAAGCAATCGGAACCTCGGCGGGAGAAATCGCTCAGGGCAATCTGGACCTGTCGCAGCGAACGGAAGAACAGGCTGCGTCACTTCAGGAGACCGCGGCAAGTATGGAGGAGTTGACCGCAACCGTACGTCAGAATACGGAAAATGCGAAGCAGGCGAATTCGCTGGCGGGCAACGCTTGCGATGTCGCGGTGCTCGGTGGGAAAGTTGTCGGCGAAGTCGTCGAATCGATGGGCGCGATTTCGGAGAGCTCCGGCAAGGTCGCTGAAATCATTGCCGTCATCGAGGGGATCGCGTTCCAGATGAACATTCATCATGGGGGGAAATTGCCTCCGCCTCCGACGAGCAGGGAACGGGCATCGAACAGGTCAATGTCGCAGTGGGGCAGATGGACGCCGTGACGCAACAGAACGCGGCACTTGTCGAGGAGGCGTCGGCCGCCGCTCAGGCAATGGCCGGGCAGGCATCCACGCTGCGCGATGCGGTCGCTGTCTTCAGGGTTTGAGCGGCAGTCAAGCTTGTACGTGCCGAACGACAGCGGCGTGACCGCGTTGTGAGGCCGTACGTGCGGATTCAGCCGGTGAGGCACTGAGCGCGCTTTCCGCGTAGTACCGGTTCGGTGCGGGAAAAACCCCGGTCATCACTTCAATCAGGAACGGACCGTTAAGCCGGGACGCCTCGCTCAGCGCATCAGCCAGATCCTGAAGGCGCTCGACCCTGCGCGCGGCGACGCCGAGCGAAGCCGCAAACGCAGCCCAATTATGGCTCGGCAGCCTGGTGAACCGCTCCGGAATGGAGCCTTTGCTGATCGCATCGATGTGGACTGCGCCATGCGCCGAATTATTCAACACGATGTAAAGCATCTTGACGTCGTATCGGGCTGCGGTCTGGATCTCCATGCCGTGCATCAGCATGCACCCGTCTCCAGTCACTACGACGCATGGTTGTTCCGGGGCCGCAAGCTTGATGCCGATCCCGGCGGCGATTGCCCAACCCATCGGCGCGAGCGAACTGGAGGAAAAGTAGTTGCCAATGCCCGACGAAAGCCAGTAATGAGCCATGAATATCCGGTGGGCGCCGGAATCAACCACAACGTTGGCGTCCTTCGGCATTAGTCGGCACAGTTGCTTGACGACGTCTCCTGTATAGAGCGATTCATCGCCATCCATGTCCCACGCGCCGGGTTGTTCGAACTTATCGTCGTACAGAGGGGTCTGGTTGACCTCGACGGTCCATGCTTGTCTTCGTTCCAGAACGGTGTGAAAGTCGGCGCCCCAGTCAGCGAACGTCTTTGAAAGCAGGCGGAATGTGGCACGAATCCCGGAGAACACGCGACCGCGCGCGACATGCCCCATGGCGGGCGCATCAAAGCTGTCGTCGAAGATGATCAACTCTTTCCCGGCAGGCAGCTTCTCCGTCCAGTTCATGCTGTCGCGCTGGTTCAGGTCGCTGCCAAATACGACGAGGACATCGAGTTCGTCCGAGTTGATGACGCGAACGGCTCGCGAGTGGCCCGCGAATCCGTACACGCCGAGCGAAAGGACATGATCCTCAGGAAACGCGCCTTTCCCCGATAGCGTAGTCGCAACAGGAATGCAAAATTTCTCGGCCACATCGAGTAAGGCCTTTGCCATTTCCGGGTCATTGCCGCGACTGCCGATCAGAAACGCGACTCGCTTCGATGTGAGCAAATACTGGTCGCATAAGGCGTGCAATGCTGCATGGTTTGCGGGGACCTCGGATGCATTGAACTCGCCATGGTCGTAAGGTTGTCGCGATACTTCCTGACCGGGCAGAGCTTCATGCTGCTGAACGTCGACAGGAATGCTGACGAAAGACTGCGCTCGACGCATCCAGTTCAGCCCATCCATCGCGCGCCGCATTTCGGCTTGAAGATTGTCCTTGTTCTTCAGCTCGACCACATTTTCCACCAGACTCTTTACGACGCCGCTTTCGAAAATGCCGCTCAGCGTAGCGTCCTGGAACGCGCCTTTGCCTTCCGCTCGCGACGAGACACCGCCGGCAATGTAGAGCATGGGAATCCGGTCTGCATGGGCGGCCGCCATGCCGGGCACGAAATTCATGGTGCCTGGTCCGGAGATGCCAACGCAGACACCGAACTTCCGGCTGGCCCGCGCATAACCGTCAGCCATGAAAGCACTGCTGGTCTCATGTGCGCAAACAATTCCGCGGATCGACGGCGACTTGTCGATTGCATCCAGCAGGGGATAAATCATCTTCCCCGGCACCAGGAATACGTGGTCGATTTTCGCGGCTTCCAACGACTTCACGACCGATTTCGATACGTTTAGTGGGGCGCGTGATTCCATATTCTTGAGTACGATCCGAGCAGAAACCTTTAATCGGATCTCACTATCCCTCATACGGTCACCGCGTGTGGCCTCGAAAAAGCAACGCGATCAAGCCGGACGTACCGGCATCTGGAGACAGCGAGACGGCTTGAACGCGCTGCACGGCGGCTGCAGTCGCGTCTCGTGCTGTTTCATCGAGCCCGCTTGCAGCGGCCCCGTGTCTCCATCCGTGAGTACTCTTCCTGTGCTGCCACGTCGCTCGCGTGCATTGCCTCAATGACAAAGCCGGAGCGACCAGACGTTATCCACGCTACCGTGCACGTGATTCGCGAGCTGCGGTGTGTTCAACCACCGCTTGTCGTGCAACCATGCGCTGATCTGTTCAGAATGTCTGCCAGTCGGCAGCCTGGGCGGTGTTGGTCGCGACTTCGGTGCTGCCGCCGGCTGCAAGGCGTGGCATCGCTGCGGGTTTCGTCAATCTCGCGGGGGATGACGTATGAATCTTCGACGGCGCGCGCTGTGTTTCCTTTGAGGGCGCATTCACTGATGACAGAGAGACTTGCCTATCGTCGACCTTGAAGAAGGCGACCGCTGCGCGCAGATCCTTCGCCTGCTGTGCCATCGCCTGGGCTGCCGCCGAAGCTTCTTCCACCAGCGCGGCATTCTGCTGGGTAACCTGGTCCATCTGGTTGACCGCCTGGTTGACCTGTTCGATGCCGGTGCTTTGTTCTTGCGACGCCGATGAGATTTCGCCGACGATGTCGGTGACGCGTTTCACGGATGCGACGATCTCATTGATCGTGCCGCCCGCCTGTTCGACAAGGGTCGAGCCCACCTCGAACCGGCTGACCGAATCGGCAATCAAGTCCTTGATTTCCTTTGCCGCGCTGGCACTGCGCTGCGCGAGCGCGCGGACTTCTCCGGCCACGACTGCAAATCCACGTCCCTGTTCGCCGGCGCGAGCCGCCTCGACCGCTGCGTTGAGCGCAAGGATATTGGTCTGGAATGCAATTCCCTCGATCACGCCGATGATCTCGGACATTTTGGCCGAACTGCCCGAGATTTCGCGCATCGTATCGACCACCCGCCCGACGACCTCGCCGCCTTGCTGCGCGATGCCGGAGGCGGTGCCGGCGAGCGTTGCCGCCTGCTTCGCGTTGTCCGTGTTGTGACGGACTGCGGCGGTCAGTTCTTCGATGCTCGAAGCGGTTTCTTCGAGCGATGCTGCCTGCTCCTCGGTGCGGCTCGACAGATCCAGGTTCCCCTGCGCAATCTGCGCGCTCGCCGTGGCCACCCCTTCGGCATTTTCGCGGACCTCTGCCACGACGCGCGATAGCGCGTCACGCATCGCCTTCAGCGATGCCATGAGGCTGTTCATGTCGCCGCGCCGTAGATCGATGTTGACGCTGAGATCGCCGGCTGCCACGCTTTTTGCCAGATTGGCGGCTGTCGCCGGCTCGCCTCCCAACTGCCGTGTCAAACTGCGCGCCATCCAGACGCCGATTCCCGCACCGATCAACATCGACAACGCCACCAGAACCAACATCAGATTGCGGCCTTCCTCGTACACCTGATCGTTCGATCCGGCCGTCGTTTGTGCATCGGCCTGTTTCACATCGACGAGCGTGCCCATCAGGACTAGCGTCTTGAATCCCTTCTCGTGGTATTCGCCCAACAGATAGGAAGTCAGCGCAGCGTGATCCTGCAGCCCCGCAGCGCTGATCCGGCCTTTCATTTCATTGAAAGCCTCTATGTAGTCGTGCCAGCTTTGATCGAGCTCGGCAAACGTGGCTTTGCCTTTCTCGGTATAGACGAGGGGTTCGGCTTGATTGAGGTGTTCGCGCGCCGAGGTCAAAGCTTTTTCGGCCTGAGCAATAGAGGCAGTCCGCTGCTCGGCAGTGGCGGCCAGAATGGCGTTGCGTAGATATGTGCCGGCTCGCAGCACATCGGCATTCGCTTGCTGGATCCGGTTAAGCCCCACGAGATCCAATCGATAGCTCATATCCGCGTTTGCGTTAATCTGGCCCATGCTGCGAACACCGATCACGCTGACGATAGCGCTGATCACCGATACCAGGATGAAGGCGCTGATCAGTTTGGTGCCCAGTTTCATATTGCCAATATTCATAGCTAGCTTCGTCGACGTGAAAGAAACCTGAACAGGTGAAGATCGTCCGGCCGTCCTTCCCAAGGTGAGGTGGGTGGGCAGCGTGTGCGACATGTGGTTCATGTAGGCAGTTAACGGCAGCATGAATTTATTCTTCATACAAATTCACGTTTACACGTAAATTTCTTTTTCCGTCGGCCTTTCAAGTTTATCTGTTTGTAATGTTTCGGGGCGAAGCAAGGAGCGACGGCTCGTGCGACTGAACGCGGGCTATCAAGGGGGGCGTCGTCCAGCGTGTGGGGTGCGTGGTCGCGGTCGAATACGGGGCAGGGCGTTGGGTCGTTTCGAGCTATGGCAAGAAGGGCTTTCCAAACCGCTTATAGGCCTCCTCGATATTTTTTCCCGATGAGCTCATCTGCGGAATCCCGTTCCGGGGCCGCGACCGAACACCCTGCGGAGAAGGCGGAAAGAAGTGCGAAGCATGCAAGTTTTTTGGGGGGGCGCATGGATGGCTCCTATGCGTATCGCTGTGACATGTTGAAAACAAAACTGTCGATTTTCATGCGTCGCGGCGTCAGTCCGATCCGGCCGGGGTTTTCTTCGCTTTGGAAGACTAAATTTATTTACCTATCGACGAGCTGTCGTTGACAGCTTTCTGCATGACAGACACCGGAAATCAACGGCCCGCGCAGACGTCGTAGGCCTGGTACCTTCAGGAAGCCGGATACGGCGCACTCGAACTAGCGCTCTACCTTGAGGCGGAACGCCGCCGTCTCTACCCGCACGCACCCACCTCGCCACACGCGGTGCAAAAGTCACACCCATCCTTGCGAATCACCGCATTCGCCCCGCACGACCCGCACTTGCGCCCGAGCATCGTATGCAGGCCTTGCGCGCCGCCGGGCTGCGTCAACGCTAGAGCGTCGGCATCAGTCTCAACAGGATGCGGACGAATGCCGAAATCCGCCGGCAGTACCGTCTCGGCGCGCATCTGTCCGCGCGGCAAACGCGCCAGCATGCGCGAGGGCACCTGGTTACCTTCGGCATCGAGAAAGCCGCGTCGATGCAGAATCTGCTGGATCGCGAAGGCGAGGGCGGCCACTTCCGAATCGTGCCAGCGTGGCGCGCGATGTCCGTCGAGGCGCTGCACGTCGCCGAGCCGCACTTGCCCGCGATCCCACGAAACCTTGCGCATGTCCTGCAGATTGCGCGCGACAAAACCGCCGCGCGCCGCCAGCGACAGCGAACGCATCGTCGCCGTGATCCATTGCTGCGATTCGTCGCGCTGACCCGTCGGAATGAAGAACTCGATAGGCCGTTCGATGGTGACGTCTTCACCACCCAGCCGCCCGGTGACTTCGATAAACGACACCGCCACGTAAAGCGACTTCTTGCCCGCCTGCGTCAGATATTCGACCTTCTCGATGATCGCAGGCAACTCGCCCTTGGGCCGATGATCGATCGCGATACGCAGCGGATCGAGATCGCTTTCGGTCAGCGTGTCGTCGGCTTGCGGGGGGCTCACGCTCAGCACCGCGCCGAGCGTTTCGTTCGGACGATAGGTGGCAAGACCCTTGAGGCCGTTTTTCCAAGCATCGAAGTAGAGGCTTTCGAACGCTTCGAACGGATAGTCGGCGGGCACGTTCACGGTCTTCGAGATCGACGTGTCCACATACGGCTGCACAGCCGCCATCATGTCGAGATGGTCGCGTGCGGACATCTCCAGCGCGCTGACGAAATAATCCGGCAGCTTGTTCGTGTCGCCGCCTAGCTCGCGATAAAGCCGATACGCGTAGTCTTCGACATCGAAGGATTCGCGCCCGCCGTCGGCCATCACCTTCATGCGAGTGTAAGTCCACGAGAAAGCCGGCTCGATGCCGTTCGATGCGTTATCCGCGAACGCGAGGCTTACCGTGCCGGTCGGCGCGATGGAGAGCAGATGGCTGTTGCGAATGCCATCGCGACGGATAGCCGCTTTGATGTCCTCGGGCAAGCGCGAGGCGAACGTGCCGGTTTCCAGATAACGCGCCGCATCGAAAAGCGGAAACGCGCCGCGCTCGCACGCCAGGTCCACGGACGCGCGATACGCCTCGTCCCGCATCACTTGCGCGATGCGCACGGCGAAGTCGCGGCCCTCCTGCGAGTTGTAGCGCAAGCCGAGCATGACGAGCGTATCGCCGAGGCCGGTAAAGCCCACGCCGATGCGCCGCTTGGCGCGCGACTCGTCGTATTGCTGCTGCAGCGGCCACAGCGTGACGTCGAGCACGTTGTCGAGAAAGCGCACCTGCGTGCGCGTGCGTCGGGCGAGGCCGTCCCAGTCGAACGAAGGCTTGCGGCCTTTCATCTGCGCGAACGGATCGATCACGAAGCGCGTGAGGTTCAGCGGCCCGAGATTGCAGCAGCCGTACGCCGGCAGTGGTTGCTCGCCGCACGGATTGGTGGCGCGGATGGTTTCGACGGCGCGCAGATTGTTGTCATCGTTCATGCGCGAGATGAACACGATGCCCGGTTCCGCGACGTCGTAAGTGGAGCGCATGATGCGATCCCAGATCGCGCGGGCCGGGCGTTCGCTGTAGACCCACAGGCCGTCTTCGCGTTGCCGCACGTCGTCGGCTGCGCGCTGGGCGGGCGAGGGTTCGGCGCGATGCACGAGTTGCCAGGGCTGGTCTTCCTCGACGGCGCGCATGAACTCATCGGTCACGCCGACCGAGACGTTGAAGTTGTTCCAGCGCCCTTTCGAATGCTTGGCCTCGATGAACTCCAGCAGGTCGGGGTGGTCGCAGTCGAGCACGGCCATCTGCGCGCCACGCCGCGAACCCGCGCTCTCGACGGTGCGGCACGACGCATCGAACACGTCCATATAACTGCACGGACCGGACGCCGACGAACTGGTGGTGTGAACGCGCGCGCCTTTGGGACGGATCGCCGAGAAGTTGTAGCCGACTCCGCCGCCGCGGCGCATGGTTTCGGCCGCTTGCAGCAACGCGACGTAAATGCCGGGCAGGCCTTGTTCGTCGACGCCCTGAATCGCGTCGCCCACGGGCTGCACGAAGCAGTTGATCAGTGTGGCCGCAATGCCGGTGCCCGCCGCGCTCATGATGCGGCCGGCGCCGAGCGCGCCGTGCCGCAGGTTGTCGACGAAGAGCGCCTCGACCGATTCGCGCAGCGCTTCGGGCTCGGCCTCGGCGACGCCGCGCGCGACGCGCTTGAATACATCGTCGGCGGATTGCTCGTCGCCTTTCGCGTACTTTTCGAGCAGGACGTCCAGAGAGAATTGTTGCGGTGCGACGGGCGGAGCGGGAGGTGCGAGGGGCGCGGGTGGCGCGATTGGCGTGCGGGTTTCCGGCGAGTCTTCGGCCATGGTATGCCCTCAATCGGCGCCGCACGGGGCACGGCGCGGTAGGTGGAGTGCGGGTCACGCTAGCGCCGCGCGTGGAGCGGGCAGGTGACTTGACGCAACGACATCCACCTTAACGCACGTGGCGAGGGGCCGCAATCGGAGGGTGTTTTACCCACGGCGCGAAGCGGGTTGCGCGCGATGCGCGTGCCGCTATGTGGGTTGGGCCGCCGGGCAAATCGGGCGCGTCAGGCGCATTGGCAGAGCGCGCACGCAACGCCGGCAGGGATTGATGCGTTACGCCTCGGCGCACTCCAGTAGTTCAGCGCAGATCATGGCGGAAGCATTCAGCGGCGCCGGCCGCTCGGCCGGCTTGAACACGGCGTCGCCGCGGCGAATCTTGCGGCGCGATACTGCACACGTTCCTGACGTATGTGCCGACCTGCGCCGCCACCGCTGCTCGCCGTAATGACATTTTCCCGGCTCGACCCAGCGAATCACGAGCGTCGTGTCCGAGCGCTCGAGAATTTCGATGCGGACGCCATGGGTACCGTCAAGGGGGATGGACTCTAAGGTCATCGTCGTCGGCTCCGTATGTGTGGTGTGCCGAATGTAGTCCCGCGCGCGCCGGATAGCCATTGTGCGGCGGTTGAAACACTGTTCTTCAAACAGCAACAATAAAATTTGACATTCGCGCTATCCCGAGAAGACGGGCCTTCGCGGGCCATTGTTATGCTGAATTTACGATAGGTCGGATTTTTGCAACGCAGTGTTGTACGTAGTGAGACAAGCGTATCGCCTGCAAGGGGGCGCCGGTGCTTCCTTTAAGATGTGGTTATTGATGAGCGACCGGGCAATCGCAGTGTAGCGGTTTTGCATTTTTCCGGTCGGCTCGCGCACACACGCACACGTCGAAGGAAGTCCCCTGAGGGGGCGCCTTCGAAAAACCATAAGAGCTCACATGAATTCACGCCCGCCTGTCACACCGCCTGAACCGCCCGAACCGCCTGAGGTGCCGGACTGCCTGAAGAAGCAGAACGCGGCCTCGCTCGTGCTGTACATCGGCCTGGTCTTGCTGGCGTTGTGGGTCGTGCGCGACTTCATCGCGGTGGTGGCATGGGCCGCCGTGCTTGCGATCGCGCTGTGGCCGCTGTTGCGCAGGGTCGAGCGCAACCGCTGGTTCACCGGCCGCACGACGCTGATCGCGGCCGTGTTGACGCTGGCGATCGCGTTGCTGGTCGTGCTGCCGGTGGGCATCGGCATTGCCCAGGCACTGCGCGAAGCGCATGACATGAGCGAGTGGTTCAAAGACGCGCAGGAAAATGGCATTCCATTGCCCGATTTCATCCAGCATCTGCCGTTCGGCGCGCAGCAGGCTGCCGCGTGGTGGCAGGCCAATCTCGCTCAGCCGCTGCGGGGATCGGCGGCCATGAAAGGGCTGCACAGCACCACCGTGATGACGCTCGGCCGGCACTTCGGCGCGCGCGCGGCGCATGCCGTGGCAGTGTTCGGTTTCATGCTGATCACGCTGTTCGTGATTTTTCAGGCGGGACCGCGCCTGTCGGGCTCGCTGCTCAAAGGCATGCGGCGTGGCTTTGGCGAAGACGGCGCGCAGCTTCTGCTACGCATGGCCACGGCGGTGCGCGGGACGGTGTCGGGACTGGTCGTGGTCGGACTCGGCGAGGGCGCGTTGCTGGGCGTCGCCTATTTCGTGACGGGCTTGCCGCATGTCGCGCTGCTCGCGCTCGTCACCGCAGTCGCCGCCATGCTGCCGTTCTGCGCGCCGCTCACCTTCGGTCTCGCGGCCTTGTGGCTGGCCTCGCAAGGCTCGGTCGCGGCGGGTGTCGGCCTCGCCGTGTTCGGCTCGGTCGTGGTGTTCATCGCCGAGCACTTCGTGCGGCCGGTGCTAATTGGCAACTCGACGCGTTTGCCGTTCCTGCTCGTGCTGTTCGGCATACTCGGCGGAGCGGAAACGTTCGGCCTTCTCGGCATCTTCATCGGCCCCGCGCTAATGACCGTGCTGATGGTGTTGTGGACCGACCTCGTGAGATAGTTGCACGCGTTTTACGGCCGCTGGTTTGACGGATGATCCAGCGGCTGTTGCTGTTGCTGCGGTTGCGACTTCACGCAACCGAGCGTGTATTTGAGCGCGGCGGGCAGCAGCGCGCTCCAGACGTCCCACGTATGACCGCCGTCGATAATGCGCAGCGCCGCCGGATTGCCCGCCAGCCGCAGGTGCGTATACAGCGACGACGCATCGGCCTGGATCGCGAGGTCGTCGTCGCCGGCGGCGATGAACATCGGCAGACGGTATGGCCGGCTCATGTAGCGCTCCCACTGCGCCGGATAGTTGAGTTCGTGCCAGATACGCGCGTCGAATTCGCGCTCGCCGAACACACCGACGCGGCGCGCGGCCGACGCGCGCGGCGGCTCGTTCGGATAGATCGCGGGGCTCAGCAGCAGCGCGCCGCAGAAGCGCTCGGGTTGCGTCATCGCATAACGCAGCGCGCCGAAACCGCCCATGGAGACACCGCCGATCATCCGTGCGGCGCGTTGCGTCGAGACCGCATAGCGCGCCTCGATCTCGGGCAGCAGATCGTCGAAGAACGCGGTCTCCATCTTCTCCTTGCGATCGACGTACCAGTCCGTGCCGCCTTGCGGCATCACGATCACGACGGGCGGCATGTCCTTATGCTCGATCAACGCGTCGGCGGTGCTCTGCAGATGGCCTTGCGTGATCCAGTCGTTGGCGTCGCCGTTATTGCCGTGCAGGAGATACAGCACGGGCAGCCGGCCGGCGTCATGGCGATAGCCGGTCGGCAGATAGATCGTGTAGGCCCAGTCGCGGCCGAGCGCGTCGGAATGGAAGCTGCGGCTGATCACGGTGCTGGCGAGCACCGGCGCGCTGATCGAGGCTGCGCAGAGCGCAACGAGGGCGGAACGTAGGAATAGACGCATGTCAGAGTAGGAGGCCGCCGCGCAGGTCGGGCGCGGCCGTCATGCTATCAGGATCGGCGGAACATTTTGACCGCTAGCGAACTCAGCGGACGATTGCATGGAACATGAGTGAGTGGGGGAGAAATGGCCCAAGACCGGCAGGCGGTGAGCCCGTGCCATTCCGCACGCATATCGCTCAGGGCGACGTGCGCAGCCGCCCGCCATACAACCGGCCGGCCAGGCGCTTGAGCGGCTCCGCGCCCAGCGCCACCGCGAACAGCGCGCCGATCGCGATCGCATCCGCGAGCAGTCCGAGCGGGTAGTTCAGATAGCCGTCCGTCGCCGCGTACAGCACCGAATCGACCACCAGCGAGATCACCGCGCCGGCGATAAAGCACAGCAACCCTTTGCGACCGATCACGCCGACCCACGGGACCCATTGCGCGAGCTTTCTTGCCCAGCCGAGCTGAATCAGATTGGCGACGAGCCATGCGACGGCGAGAAAATTGACAGCCCGCAGATAGGAGAGGTTTTGCTTGAGGCTGGCATCGAGCGGCTCGTGCTCGATAAACAGCTTGTAGTAAGCGGCGGCCGCGACCACGGCGAACGCCAGCAGGCTGACGAGCCAGCTCAGACGGTGTGCGCTCACGCGTTGATAAACCGGTTGGCAACGCGCCAGCACGCCGAGCACGAACAGCAACTGCCACGCGAACGGATTGAAATCCCAATGCATGTCCGGCGCGGCGGGCAGGTAGGCGTCGATGGCCGGCGCGCCGGCCCACAACGCGATGCTGCCGGCCAGCAGCAGCCACGGCTTGCTGCGCGCGAGCGGCAGGATCATCGGCACCAGCAGCGCGAAGAACGCGTACATGGGCAGCACCGAAGCCAGATACGGCTGGCGGCGGAACAGCAGGATGTCGCCGAGCGCCGCGAGCGGGGTGTCCATCAGATCGTCGAGATCCGTGGTGGCGAGATTCGGCCCGTCGATGCTGAACGCGCTGAGCGCGGCGCTGACCAGCAGCATCAGCGCGGCGGTGACGAGGAATGCACGGTAGATTTCCAGCGAGCGCCGCAGGAAGCGGCTGCGCGCGATCGTTTCGTTGCGCCGTTCGGCCAGCGCCGCGTAGGCCGTGGCGGTCGCAAAGCCGCCGAGGAACACGAACACCTCGGCGGCATCGCATAGCGCGTAGGCGTGCAGCGTGACGCGCGACAGAATGCTGCCGCCGATGTGGTCGACGACGATGATCAGAAGGACCAGCCCCCGAAAAAAATCGAGTTCGATCAGGCGGGATTGCGACTTTTGCATTGTGTTCGCCAAAAGCAAACCCCGTGCGACGGCGCGCTGGTTCAGCGCGGCAGGCGTCTCACAAGGCTTTTAGAAATTGGATTGGGATGCTGCGGCGGATACGCGACCCGCGTCGCCGCTTTCCAACCGGCCGGACGCGGCACGGTTGCAGGAGGCGATAAAAGTGACCCGGGTGGCGGCGCGGAGTTCCGCTGCGCCGCCGCAAGAAGCTCGCGATTATATTTCTTTTCGTGACAAATCGGCTTGAGACAGGGCAAGGCGGCCCGCGCGGTGCGGGTGCGCCGCCGGTGTCAAGTCCGTGTGGCGTTGCGCCGTTTACCTCAATGAGCGCCGCGACAACAGGGCCCGCCGCACCAAGTGGAGATTTTGCAACGTTTTTAGATATCGACACGACACCCAATGGACGGCGGCCTAACGGCGTGTGAGGATTTCTGTAAAGCGCGTCAAAGGTTGGTGCAGCACCTTGTGAGGCGCAAAGAACAAGCGGCCGGATCGAGTTGTCCCATTGCTCGAGTGCAGGGAGATCGTCATGAACAAGCAAGTGCTCGCGCTAGCTGTCTCCACCGCCGTGTCCGCCGCTTTCGCCGCGCCCGCCCTGGCGCAGACGAGCGTCACGCTGTATGGCGTGCTCGACGAAGGCATCAACTACACCAACAATGTCGGCCGCGGCCATGTCTATGAACTGGCGAGCGGCTTTGCGCAAGGCAGCCGCTGGGGGCTGAAAGGCGCCGAGGACCTGGGCGGCGGCCTCAAGGCGATCTTCCAGCTGGAAAACGGTTTCGACGTGAGTTCCGGGCGGCTCAATCAGGGCGGCCGCATGTTCGGCCGCCAGGCTTTCGTCGGCTTGAGCGAGAACCGGTTCGGTACGCTGACCTTTGGCCGCCAGTACGATTCGGTGGTCGACTATCTGGCCCAGACCACGGCGAACGGCAACTGGGCCGGTTCGCTCTTCTCGCACCCGTACGACAACGACAATACGGATAACTCGTTCAGGCTCGACAACTCGGTCAAGTACACGAGTCCGTCGCTGTCCGGCTTCCAGTTCGGCGGCGTGTATAGCTTCAGTAACGACACGAACTTCGCTAACAATCGCGCGTACAGTTTCGGCGGCCAGTATACGTATGGCGGCTTGCTGGTGGCCGCAGCCTATCTGCAGGCCGACAATCCAGGCAATGGCGCGAACGGTGCGATCACGGCGAACGACGCCAGCTTCATCGCCGCCCGCATGCGCGTGTTCGGCGGCGGCATCACTTACACGTTCGGGCCGGCGACAGCCGGCTTCGTCTATACCAACTCGAACTATCTGGACCCGACCGGCAACGGCTATCTCGGCGTGACGCCGCTCGTGCCGCCGGGCGTATTGCTGAACTCACTGAAGTATCAGAACTTCGAGGTGAACGGCAAGTATCAGATTTCGCCGATGCTGTTCGTCGGCGCGCAGTATGTGTACACGATGGAAACCTACGACGCCTCGACCGGCGGCGTGAAGCCGAAAATTCACTCGTTCGGTTTGATGGCGGATTACAACCTGTCCAAACGCACCGATGTCTACATCCAGGGCCAGTATCAGCAGGTGACCGGCGACACGACCTATTCGATTCTGGACGATGCCTTCAACGTCGGCACGCAATCGCCGTCATCGACCTCGAAGCAGGTCGTGGTGCGCGCGGCGATCCGGCATAAGTTCTGATTTCACCTCACCTGACCGTATCGCGCGGGCGTCCTGGAGCCGATCAACTCCGCCACCCAGTCGACGAAAATCCGCACGCGCGGCGCCAGATGCCGGCCATGGGGAAACACCACCGACACCGGCAGCGGCGGCGCTCTCCAGTCCTTCAGCACTTCGACGAGCTCACCGCTCTCGAACAGCAGCGCATCCACGCTGCCGACCGGCCCCTGAATCATGCCGAGGCCGGCGAGGCAACAGCCGATATAGGCATGCGCGCTGTTGACCGAGACGGCGCTGCGCATTGCCACCGTCTTCAGTTCGCCTTGTTCCAGATATTCCCAGTCGAGATCGCGCCCGCTGCGGCTGGAGAAAAAACCGACCGCGACATGCTCGTCCAGATCGGCGGGCGTATGCGGCAGACCATGTTTCTCGATGTAGCCGCGCGACGCGCAATTGAACTGCTCGAACTCGCCGATGCGCCGCGCGACCAGCGTCGTGTCGCTCATGCTGCCGACCCGCACCGCGCAATCGACGCCGTCCTCGATCAGATCGATCATGCGATCGGTCGCGCTCAGCACGACGCGAATGTCCGGATAGCGCGCGAAGAAGTCCGGCAGCGCGGGAATCACCACGTGCAGCGCCAGCCGCTCCGGCAAGTCGACGCGGATCACGCCGCGCGGGCCGGCGGCGACATCGGCGAAGAGCGCTTCGGCGTCGTCGATATCGGCTAGCACCTGGACGCAGCGCTCGTGATAGGCGGCGCCTTCGGGCGTGAGCGCGACGCGCCGCGTGGTGCGCTGAAGCAACCGCACGCGCAGATGGCTTTCCAGGTATTGGATCGCGTTGCTCACGGTGGGGCGCGGCAGTTGCATCTGCTCGGCGGCCTTGGTGAAGCTGCCGAGTTGTGCGACGCGCGCGAAGATTTTCATGGCCTGCAAGTGATCCATCGACGATGCTCTCCGTCTGAGCCCGCTCGGGCCGGGTTCGGTGGTTTTCCATTGTGCCGATTGTTAACCGTTTTCGACCAATCTGATCGAGCGGCGCGCCTTTATCGCTACCTCGGCCAGGCGCAGAATGCCGTTCAGAGTTGGCGAACCCGGCTGCGAACGCGGCTTCAAGCGCGGCGTCAGGCACGCCGGTTCGCCGTCATCTTCAACGCGATCAAACGACTTCGGGAAGGCACACAATGAATACACGTCAACTGGGCCGGCAGGGCCCACAAGTTTCCGCCATTGGCCTCGGCTGCATGGGCATGTCCGATCTGTACGGTCCGGCCGACCGCGACGAAGGCATCGCCACGATTCACGCGGCGCTCGACGCCGGCATCACCCTGCTCGACACGGGCGACTTCTACGGCATGGGCCACAACGAAATGCTGATCCGCGACGCGCTGCAAGGGCGTCAGCGCGAGAACGTGGTGGTCAGCGTGAAATTCGGCGGAATGCGTCATCCGGCCGGCGGCTGGATCGGCTTCGATGCGCGGCCGGTGGCGGTGCGCAATTTCCTCGCGTACACGCTGCGGCGGCTCGGCACCGACTATATCGACATTTACCGTCCCGCGCGACTCGACCCGGCGGTGCCCGTCGAGGAGACCGTCGGCGCCATCGCCGATCTGGTGAAGGAAGGCTACGTGCGCGAGATCGGTTTGTCGGAAGTCGGCGCGCACACGCTGCGCCGGGCGCGGGCCGTCGCGCCGATTGCCGATCTGCAAATCGAATACTCGCTGATGTCGCGTGGCATCGAGGCCGAAATCTTGCCGGTGTGCCGTGAACTCGGCATTGGCATCACGGCGTACGGCGTGTTGTCGCGTGGTTTGCTGAGCGGCGCGTGGTCGAAAGAGCGTGGCGCGCAGAAGGATTTTCGCAGCGTGAGTCCGCGCTTTCAGGGTGAGAACCTCGAGCGCAATCTGGCGCTGGTCGAGACGTTGCGCGGGATCGCCGACGCGCGCGGCACCAGTCCGGCGCAACTGGCGATCGCGTGGGCGCTGTCACGCGGCGACGACATTGTGCCGCTGGTCGGCGCGCGCCGCCGCGGCCAGTTGACGGATGCGCTCGCCGCCACTGGCTTGAAACTGGGCGCCGAAGAACTGGCGCGCATCGAAGCGGCGATTCCGCCTGATGCCGTGGCGGGCTCGCGCTACAACGAAGTGCAGATGGCGCATCTGGACAGCGAACGCAGTGGGCATTGATCGGCTAATCGACCAGCCCGCGGTGGGAAAATGGAAGAGATAAAACGAATCGCGCGCCTTGGATAACGGATTATCACAAGGCGCGCGAATTGAATGCGGTGAATATCGAGCGGGGTATTTAAACCGGATTAACGCTCAATTCATCACGTAATTCTGAAACAGAATGCCGACGATCACGCCGAACGGAATGCTGAAGGTCCGGCCGCGAAGCGTGGCATTGATGTCTTCATCGAGGACGAAGCTGCAGCGGCGCTCGCGCCACACGGTTTTATAGGCCAACGGTTTTGCATCGACGATTACGATGGAAATCAGCGCGGTCAGGACAACCTGTTCGAGCGCATGCAGTTTGGCCATGAACGGCGAAAATTCGCCGGCATTGCACAGGAGCACCATGACGACGGCGGCAATCAGGGTGCCGAAGAAAAAACCGCTCATGAATCGGCTTGCTGAACTGAGAGAATCCATTTGAACCTCGGCTGTATGCGCCGCCTTGACAAAAAGCGGCGCATCGAAAATATTCTGACGGAAAGGGTTTCCATTCGATAAACCGGCGCCGCCTTGACTACGGCGCCGGTCGACCTCAACGGGATACGCAAGAATATTTTTATTGCCTTGTCCAACCTATCGTCCTTTTCCTAATGGCGCTTAAGATCAGTCCGAAAAGTACGGAAACTCGCCACGTTTTGAGCTAGGTGCCGAACAGATTCAACCTGGCGTACTGCAACAGCATGATGGTTTTTCCGTCGACGATCTCGCCGCGCTCGATCATCGCCAGCGCATCCTCCACCGGCAGTTCCAGCACCTCGATATCTTCGCCTTCGTCGGCGAGGCCGCCGCCCGCGCCGACTTTCGCCACTGCATCGTATTCAGCGACAAAAAAGTGCAGTTTCTCCGTGACCGAACCCGGACTCATGAAGGCCTCGAAGACCTTGCGGACGTCGTGCACGCGGTAGCCGGTTTCTTCCTCGACTTCCGCGCGAATCCGCTCTTCCGGCGACGCGGTCTCCAGCAGTCCGGCCGGCGTCTCGATCAGCATACCGTGATGACCGTTGACGAACGCCGGCAGCCGGAACTGGCGCGTCAGCACGACCGTGTGCCGGTGTGGTTCGTAGAGCAGCAGCGTCGCACCGTTGCCGCGGTCGTAGGTTTCGCGGCTCTGGCGCTGCCAACTGCCGTCGGCGCGCCGGTAGTCGAAGGTGGTTTTTTTCAGCACGTACCAGTCGTCCGACAGCACCTCGACGTCGACAATCCTGACCCGTTCGGCGGTTTCGTTCATGGCTCGCATCCTGTCCAGTGGGAAATGCGGTTCGCTCCGCATGCGAATCATGGTATCGTGCGATATCGTGCAAAAACAAGTAATTTCGTGCAATCCCCGCGAAATCCGCCTAGGACCACCGCCATGCTCACATCGCAAAGAAAGCAGCTGATACTCGACGCGCTCAAGCGCAACGGGCAGGTGATCGCCAAAAGCTTGAGCGCCGAATTCGAAGTCTCCGAGGACACGATTCGCCGCGATCTGCGCGAACTTGCCGCCGAAGGCCAGCTTCAGCGCGTGCATGGCGGCGCACTGCCGGCGTCGCCGGCGGCAGTGGATTTTGCCGGGCGCGAGCGGATCGAATCGGCGTCGAAGGCGGCGATCGGCCGGGCGGCGGCGGGCATGATCGCGCACGGCCAGATTGCGTTCGTCGACGGCGGCACGACGGCCGTGCAACTGGCGCGCCATCTGCCGCGCGACTTGCGGGCGACGATCGTCACGCATAGCCCGAGCGTTGCCGTCGAACTCGCGGAGCATGCCGAGCTCGAGGTCGTGATGATCGGCGGCCGCCTGTTCCGGCATTCGATGGTCAACGTCGGCGCCGCGGCCATCGAAGCGCTCAGCCACATTCGCGCGGACCTGTATTTCATGGGCGTGACCGGCGTGCATCCGCAAGCGGGCCTGAGCACCGGCGACAGGGAAGAGGCCTATGTGAAACGCGCGTTCGCGGAACATGCCGCGGAGACGGTGGTGCTGGCGTCGGCGGAAAAACTCAATGCGGCCTCGGCGTACAAGATCGCGGATGTCACGGCGGCCAGTGCGATCGTCGTCGAACGGAACACGGATGAGGGCTTGACCTCGCCGTTCGAGGCCTTGGGCATCAGCATCGTGCGTGCATAGTTCGACATACTGATTAAAAAGCCAAAAAATAGAGCGCCAAAAACCGCTGTAATCCCGTGAATATGGCGCTTCATACCAGATCCGTTATTTGCGAGATAGTGCACAAAATTTGACGCACGCTGCGGCGAATTAACGCGATAATCCGGCCCCTTGCCCTCTGTGGGGCAAGGAAAGGCAACTCACGGTAGTTCAAGGTCAATCAGATCGACTGCGGCGCGACCGAAGTGACGGTCGTCGCAGGTCGCCGGTACGCCCGGACGTTAGATAGCGTCCGCGGTTCGAATACCTCCCTCGTGGTGATAGCCGTTCAGCGCAAGTTCGTCGTGTGTGCCAGCACGCACGCGGAGGCTCGCGTGCGACGGTCGGCGCCCCGCGTCTTTCTGACGACGCCGGAACAGTTACCTCGCGGGCCGCCTCGATGGAAGCCCCGCGAGGCCGGGTTGCCGCCGTATTCACTAAAGGAGAAGTCCATGGGGAAACTCGACCTTTCGCGTCGCAGTTTTCTGAAGGCCAGCGTGTTGGCGGGTGTGTCGGTGTATATCGCGCCGATGGGCAGCCGCGCATTCGCTGCGTTGTTCGAAGAGAAAATCCTGACGCCCGTGCAGTGGGATGCGGCCAACGGTCAGGCGAAATTCCGCATCGACGGGATCGCCAAGGTCACCGGCTCGAAAGTGTTCGCGCGCGACATTCGCGCCGCCGACATGCCGCACTGGCCGCAGCAGCAATCGCACGCTTTCATTCTGCGCACGACGCAAGCCGACCGCAGCTACGAAGGCTTCGACCTGTCGCTGCTCGGCGACGAACTGAAGCCGGACCGCGTGATCACCGCCGCCGATCTGGCGCGCGACGGCCTGATCTTCCCAGCTTTCTACGGCGACGACATGCTGTTGCCGCCGGGCAAGACACCCGCGTATCTCGGCCAGGCGGTGGCGATCCTGATCTATCACGACTTCGCGCGCTTCCGCTTCGCAAAAGACAAGCTGAAGTTTCAGGATCAGATCATCCGTTACGGCGCGCCGACCGGCGCGCTCGAACGCGATCCGTGGGGCACGTTCCGCTTCGTGCGGGTCGGCGGCAAGACGCCGTACGACGACGACACCTTCTCCAGTCTGAAAGACGCGCCCGTTTTCCCGAGCATGATGCGCAAGCACCAGCCGGTGTGGCCGGACGGCGTCGAACACGGCAAGCTCGACGAGCAGGGCATGTTCCACGCCGCGCGCATCCAGCAGGAACTCGATCAGCCGTCGGCGGACTGGCTGGTGATGGAGCGCGAGTACAACACGCAGTCGATCGACACGGCCGCGCTCGAGCCCGACAACGCGAACTGCTGGTACGACGCGGCGACGCAATCGCTGCATATGGTCGTGCCGACCCAGGCGCCCTCCGAAGTGGCCGACAGCGCGGCCGAGATGGTCGCGAAGTGCGCATTCCCGGTAAAGCATCTGTTCCTCCACCCGTGTTACACGGTGGGCTACGGTTCCAAGGATCACTTCAACGTGCCGTTCTACGGCCTCGTTTGCGCGATGTATGCCGACGGTCGTCCCGTGCGCCTCGCCAACGATCGCTACGAGCAGTTCCAGACGTCGCTGAAGCGCCACGCGTTCAGGATGAACTACCGCATCGCCGTCGATAAAAAAACCGGCCTGCTGCAATCGTTCAAGGCGCAGATGGAAGCGAACGGCGGCGGACGTTGCAACTTCTCGCCGTCGGTGGCAATGGTCGGTGCGACGGCCGCGCAGTCGATCTACTACTTCCCGAAGAACGATCTGTCGGCGGTGGCGATTGCTTCGCGCGCGATCGACGCGGGTTCCGCACGCGGCTACGGCACGCTGCAGAGCATGGCCGCGACCGAGATGATGATCGATGAAATCGCCGCGCAACTCGAACTCGATCCGATCGAGTTCCGCCTGAAAAATGCGCTGCGTTCCGGCATGAAGAACACGCAAGGCGCAGTGCCGGCCGGCGCGATTCGCGTCGACGATGTGCTGAACAAAGCGAAGCTGCATCCGCTGTGGACGAACCGCGCGAAGCGCAAGACCGAGTTCGAAGCGGCGCATCCGGGCAAGCGTTACGGCGTCGGCTTCGCGTGCGTGCAGAAGGACTTCGGCACCGGCGCGGAGGCTTCGTTCGCGAAGGTCGAATTCAGTGCCGACGGCAAGATCGGCCTGCAACACACGGCCGCCGAAATCGGCACCGGCATGTCGACCTCGCAGGCCGTCGCGGTGGCGAAATGGCTCGGCAAACCGGCCACCGACGTACACGTCGCCATCACCGACTGGCCCGATCTGCCCGTGGTGACGAGCGGCGATCCGTACATGATGTCGCAAGCCGATCAGGACAAACTCGCGGCGAATCCGCGCTGGTCGCCGGGTTACGCGTCGCCCTCGAGCGCGACGAATTCCGCTTACTACTTCACGCATAGCACGCGCGAAGCGGCGCGCGTCGTGTTCACGCACGGTCTGTGGCCGGCGGCGATGTCGATCTGGAGCCAGGGCATTGGCGGCGGCCAGGCCGCGCCGTTGCTGGTGCGTATCGAAGACGCGCGCTGGGTTGACGGCAAGCTCTCCGCGGCAGGCCTCGAAGCGCTGCCGTTCGAACAGCTCGCGAAGAAGGCGCACGAACTCGGACTCGTGACCGGCGCGACCGTGCACGTGTTCAACCGGTGGCAGTGGACCGAAGCGGACTTCGAGATCGACGGCAGCATCGAGCGCTGGCCGCTCGACGGGCTCGCGGTGCGCTACGGCGACAGCGCGTCGGCCGATAAGCAGAAGACGCAGACCACGCCGAATCGCTATCGCGTGCTGGATCGTCAGCGTGTGTTTATTCCGCCGGTCCAGCGCAACAACGCGGCCGTGACGTACTACAGCGCGGTCGGCACGCTGGTCGAACTGTCGGTGCATGAAGCAAGCGGCAAGGTCGATCTGCTCGCGCATCACTCGATCATGGAATGCGGCAATCAGATCTCGCCGCAACTCGTGTCCGGCCAGTTGCAAGGCGGTCTGGCGATGGGCATCGGCCACGCGCTGCATGAATATCTGCCGCTCTACGAAGACGGTCCCGGCAACGGTACGTGGAACTTCAATCGTTACCACTTGCCGCGCGCGACGGACGTCGCCGTCTGGACGCAGACCGGCGAAGTGCTGCCGCCGCTGACCGAAACCGATCCGCCGAAGGGCATCGCCGAAGTGGTGATGATTCCCGTGGTCGGCGCCATCGTGAACGGGATCGCGCACGCGATCGGGCATCGCTTTACCGACCTGCCGGTCACCCCGCAACGTATTCAGGAGGTGCTCGCATGACGGCCCCTAATCAAACCAACGCAAATGTCGCTAGTGGCGCGGTGAGCGCTGCTGCGGCAAGTGGCGCTTCCGCAAGCAGCGCTTACGCCGCCTCTGCAAGCGGCTCTTCTGCCACTCAGGCGAGCGGCGTCGCCGCGGCTTCGGCTGCCGTCGCTGCCAGCGCGCCTGCGGGCGCGTCCGCGGCCAGCGCGGTCGAGCGACCGCTGACGCAATTCCGCTCGATGCCGCTTTCGATCAAGGTCAACGGCGAGATCGTCGGCCCGACCGATGTGCCCGCCGGCCTGATGATGATCGACTATCTGCACGAGTACCTTCACTTGACCGGCTCGCGCCTCGGCTGCGGCCAGGGCGTTTGCCACGCGTGTGTGGTGATCGTCGACAAACCGGACGGCACCAGCGAAGAAGTGCGCACCTGCATCACCGGCGCGAATTTTTTTCACGGCAAGTCCATTCGCACGATCGAAGGCCATGCAAAACGCAACGAAGCCGGCGAGGTCGTCGAACTGGCGCCGATCCAGCAGAAGTTCCTCGAGCACTTCAGTTTCCAGTGCGGCTATTGCACGCCGGGCTTCGTCAATGCGGCGACCGTGTTGATCGAACGCCTGAAGCGTCAGCCGGTCGCTAAAGACAAGGTCGAGGAAACCATTACCGAAGCGTTGAACGATCACATCTGCCGCTGCACGGGCTACGCGCGCTACTACGAAGCCGTGAAGGAAGTCGTGCTGACGACGCCGGGCCTCGTAAAGGACGCCGCACAATGAGGCGACCCATCACCTTGCGCCGCACGCTCTTGCTGCTCGGTACGGTGCTCACGCTGAGCGCGTGCGGCGGTAAGCACGACGACTCCGCCGCACTGGCCGCGGCCGCCGCATTGGGACCGCAAGCCACCGCCGCCGATCCACTCGCGCGCGGCCGCTACCTCGTCAAAGCCGCCGATTGCGCCGCCTGCCACACCACGGCAGACGGCGCGCCGTTCGCCGGCGGCGTGAAGCTCGCTTCGCCGTTCGGCACCTTCTACGGCACGAACATCACGCCGGACAAGGACCACGGTATCGGCAACTGGAGCGCGGACGACCTGTACAAGGCGCTGCACGACGGCGTCGCGCCGGACAAGCAGCTCTATCCGGCCATGCCGTACACGTCGTACCGCCGGCTGTCGCGCGCGGACAGCGATGCGATCTACGCGTACCTGATGGCGCAGAAGCCGGCCGCGGTGGCGAACCACGAGCCCGAACTGTCGTTCCCGTTCACGCTGCGTTTCGGCGTGCGTTTCTGGAACTGGATGTTCCTGGAAGACGCGTTGCCGGATGCGTCGACGGGACAGACGGCGCAGTGGAATCGCGGACGCTATCTGGCGAGCGCGCTCGGCCATTGCACCGAGTGTCATACGCCGCGCGGCACGTTCGGCCAGCTCGACGGCGCAAAGCCGTTGACCGGCGCGGCGCTCGGCCGGATCGCGGCGCCGGATATCACGCCGCATGGTCTCGCGGCTCGCGGCTGGACCGCGGCGGATTTGCAGACGTTCTTCGCCACCGGCATCGCGCCGCAGGGCTCGGCATTCGGCGAGATGTATCCCGTGGTGCATCTGAGCAGCCAGTACCTGACGCATGACGACTTGCGCGCGATCTCGACCTACCTGCTCGGCGACCAGGCCCCCGCGCCGCAACCGCTGCAGCCGGTTTCCGCGGATGCCGCTCAGCTCGAAGCAGGGCGCAACGTGTATCTGGGCGTGTGCGCGGGCTGTCACGGATTGAACGGCGAGGGCAAGCCGCATGTTGCCGTGCCGATGCATGGCAATTCGACGCTGCGTCAAAGCGATGCCCACAATCTGATTGCGGCGATGCTCGACGGCATCGGCGCGCAGGATTTTCCGGGCCTCGAACGGATGCAGGAGATGCCCGGCTTCGCCAATCAACTCAGCGATACGGAACTCGCGCAACTCGCCAATTATCTGCGTGCGACGTGGGGCGGCCAGCCTGCCGATGTGACGGCGGATGCGGTGAAAGCACTGCGTTGAACCGTTGATGTGCTTCCGGCGCCTTCTGTCAGGGCGCCGGGCGCAGGCATTCGAAGAAACCGACGCTTCGGGTTGTTAAGGGCGTCGGTTTTTGCTTGCGCCGCTTCGGTCACCGTGCCTCCTCCTGGGGTCGCGCAATGAACTCGCGCGCCACGGTCTGCTCAAATGGTATCGCGCCGCTGCCGGTTAGCGGCGCGCGTTACGTTACGCCGTAGGCAAGGCAGATTCCTTTCACGGAGACTTCATGAGCAATCGCGCGACGGAGATCCTTCCGCATCATAGTTACGTTTATTCGCTGGGCGCGCCGCTGGCCTGCGTGCAAGGCACGATCAGCAAGGTGTTCGCCAGCCCGGAAAATCACAACGGCGCCAATCACCAGCACTTCGTCATCAAGATCGACACTGTGGTGAAGTTCGAAGGCGGTACGGAAAATCTCGTGGGCACCGAGGTCTTCGTCGCCGTGCGGTTCGGCGATAACGAGGGCCTCGCGCATGAGATCCCCAACTTGCAGGCCGGCCAGCCGATCGAAGCCCAGGGCGAGTACATCCCCGACGCCAAAGCCTATCCCACCGAAGACAATCGCAATCCCGTTCTGCCGGTACTGCACTTCACGCATCACCCGGTGGGTTACGTGAAATACCAGGGGCAGTATTACAGCTAGCCCTGTCTGGTCGAGCCGGACGGACGCCGTTCCGTCCGAGCGCCGCCACGACGCGGACTTCACACCCACGGTCGCCAGCGCTGACGATTCAAGTTTCCATGCCACTCTGCCGTTAATGCAAACGTAATCGCGCGCTTGCCGAGGCGTGGCCGTAGGTGCCTTTTGCATGACTTGCAAACGCGCACCCGATCCGCCGGCGGCACACGAAACGCGGTCCTGCGACAACCCGATTTTGCGACGGTCACGCGGATGCCTGACGGGCACGCGCCGCGCGTTCACGTTGCATGCGCAACGTTATCCGCAATACCCAGCGTAAGGTTTGTATCAAAGTATGTGGCTCGACGCGTTTTGTATAAAACGCACTTTACAATTCCGCTTGAATTTTAATCGGCAATCTGGCCCTTTCCGCGGAAGATCGGCTGTTTCGGCGGGCGCCATGGGCGCGTCCCAAGTGTTCGAAAGCTTGTGAAGGCAAGGGGTTGGGTTGGTCGGCAAGGCGAGGGTGAGCGCCGCACGAGGCGGCTTTGTCGTGTCGCAGGGAAAGCAGCGCGCCGTCCGGGCGTGCGCGTCGCTTGCGACAAGGCAACATCCAGCTCGCCAATGAACGAGGCAGGAGTCGAACAAGATGGGAAAGCGCTTCGACAGAACAATGATGGCCAGTCTGGCTGGCGTATGGGTCGCGCTGGCGGTCAGCGGTTGTGCGAATGTGGGTCAGCAGGGCGCGCAGACAGGCGCGGCAGCGGGCGCGGCGCCCGCGTCAGGTGCGCTGGCGGCAACCGCGCCGGCCTCCGACGCGACAGCGGTTGCACCGCCAGGCATCAACGCCGACGGGAGCGCGCTGCTCAAGAATTCGCCGCCGCTCGTGTATCGCGTCAAACGTGGCGACAGCCTGGCGCGCATCGCGCAGCATCATCATTGCAGCGTGAAGCAGTTGCAGGCCTGGAACGGATTGAAGGCGTCCTCGCGGTTGAAGTTGGGACAGGTCTTGCACGTCGCGTCGCCGGAAACGGTGCGGGCGGTGAACGCGGCCAACGCGGCCAATGCGGCAGCGAAAGCCGCGGCGGCGTCCGCATCGAGTGCTTCGGTCGCGGCGCGGCAGCCGGCGTTGGCGTCGGGCGCTACGCAGTTACCGTCGCAGACCGCGCAAGCCCCGCAGTCGCCGGCGCCTAGCTCTGCTGAAGCACGCGAAGTGGCGCATCAAACCGCACGGCACGCGAACGGCGTAGCGCTGGCCTGGCCCGCGGGCGGGCGGGTGGTCGAGGGATTCCAGCCGGGCGAAACACGCGGCATCGAAATCGGCGGCAGGCCGGGCGATCCGGTGCGGGCCGCGGCCGACGGCAAGGTGATGTACGCCGGCACGGGCCTGAACAGCTACGGCAGTCTGATCATCGTCCAGCACAACAAGGACTTTCTGACCGCCTACTCGCACAACCGCAAGCTACTGGTCAAAACCGGCGATATCGTCATGCAGGGGCAGCAGATCGCGGAGATGGGCGACGAAAAGAACTCGCGCGTTTCCGTGGGTTTCGAGTTGCGCCGCGACGGCAAGCCGATCGATCCGATGCCGTACCTGCCGCAAGGACGCGGCTAGGCGAGCGGCTTCAATCCAGCCACAGCAGCGCCGCGGCGACAATCGCTTCCGGCGCGTCTTCCTGCATCAGATGGCCGGCTTTCGGCACCGCCTGAAAGCGCGCTTCCGGTATGGCCGCGGCCAGTTGACGGCCGTGCGCCAGTGGAATCCACTGGTCTTCTTCGCCCCACAGAATTTGCACCGGGCAACGTAGCTGCGGATAGCGCGCTTCGACCTCGTCGGTGTAGCGCTGATCCATTTGCGCGATCTGCCGGTAGAACGCGGCCTGGCCGGTTGCGCCGAGCCATGGCGTCACATAGGGCGTGAGTTCGTCGTCCGGAATCTCGCGCGCGATCGCGCCGCGCACATACGCTTTCACCACCGCCTCGTGAATGTACGGCGGCAGTCCGGCAAACGCGTCGCCGTGATCGCGCACATGCCGCACGAACGGCGAACCCCATGGTGCGACCGCTACCGGATCGATCAGCGTGAGGCTGCGGTAGTCGCAGCCATCGATCAGATGCGCGCGCAATGAAGTCGCGCCGCCGAAATCGTGCGCGATGACGTCCGGGCTTGTCAGTTGCCAATGCGCGAGCAATTCCGCCAGCAAAGCGTTCTGCACGCCCAGCGAGACGTCCGCGCCGTCGCGCTGTTCGGATTGCCCGTAGCCGAGCAGATCGTAGTAATAGACGGTGCGTGTCTGGGCGAGATGCGGTGCAATGCGATGCCACACATACGAAGAAAACGGCGTGCCGTGAACCAGCACCAGCGGCGGACCATTGCCCGTCACGTTGAAACGCACGGCTTGATCGCGGAAGGCATAGCTTTCGGGGAGCGGCCAGATTTGCATGGCGATGAGCGTCGCAAGAGGGTCTGCCTACCTTAGCAGGGCTTCGTGAAGCATGCTGACCGGCTTTTCGTAGCTCCCGCTGAAGATCTCCCGCAGAAGCTCACCTTTGTTTTATTCAGCAAAACCAGGCAAATTCAGCCATGACTAGATCGCGCACTCGTTTCAATCGCAAACGAGCGAGGCCGGCAACACGCACTCTTACGAATCGCGCATAAATTGGCCTGAAACAAGGCCTCGTTGCGTTGGACGTGTTCGAAAACCCTGGTAATCGCGACGACGGCGCACCCATGCCGTCATCGCGCAAACACGGCACGATGGGTCGAAGCGCGCGTATTCAATGGTGAGGAAATTCGGGAGCCGAGGCGGGACGAACGCAACGCGCCACACGATCATGCCGAGGGCCAAGTGCGAGCAACGCTCAAACAGAGCGCGGCCCGAACTCGCACCACACGAGCGCAGAAGGCCGCGCGCAACCGGCTACTTCGATTCGTACCCGCGTAACAACTGCGACACCTGGCCATGGTGATGCAGGATCGCCGGATCGGCCTGCAACAGCGGCAGATAGCGTGGCAAAAAAGTATTGTTCGGCTGGTCGGGCGAGAAAAGTCCCGTCACCGCTTCGGCCGCGGCGATGCGGTCGGCGGCTTCGGCTTCCTTATCGTCGAGAATTTCGTCGACGTTCGCTATGACTGTCGAGAGCGCCGCGAGCCAGCGGAACCCCGACCCGTTGATGAGCACCTGCAGGAAAGCTGCCGGTGTGACCGGGCCAAATTCCTTTTCGTACACGGCACGCTCGTGATCGAGAATGGCCTTGTGCAGCGCCAACAGCGGCCGGCGAATGTCCGAGAGGAATTGAGTGCATTGCGAGTCGTCCATGTGTACTGCTCCTTCGGATAGTCAGTCAGACCGGATCCATGCTAACAAAATCACCCGGCATTGATTCAATTAGATTCACTGGCGTATAGAGGCCGATCATCAAGGCCGATGCGCGGATCGTCTGCCGTCGATTAAAAACACCTTTCAACTGCGCACTTAGCACCCGCGAAATGCCTCGGGCTGACCGCAGTGTGCAGCCACGAGGCGAATTTTTTAATGCGCGTCTACAATTCGCCGGTCAGTATCGGCAGGTTCGCGCCCATGCATTTATCGCCGTTTTCAAGGACCGGAAAAAACAGCATACGTATTAGTCCAGTCAGTCGAATAAACGCGGTGAGTCTTTATGTTTTGGTCCGACGTCTCTGTCTAAACAGCTTGATAAACAATAAACCCCACTCGGAGCCGCTCCATGACAACGCTGAATATCAATGGCCAGACGCACACCGTCGACGCGCCGCCCGACATGCCTCTCTTGTGGGTCTTGCGCGATATCGTCGGCCTGACCGGCACGAAGTTCGGCTGCGGCATTGCCCAATGCGGCGCGTGTACCGTGCACCTCGACGGCGTGGCGGTGCGCTCGTGCGTATTGCCGGCAGCAGCCGTCGGCGATAAAAAGATCACGACGATCGAAGCGGTGGGCAGCACGCCGGCCGGTCAGAAGGTGCAGCAGGCCTGGCGCCAACTGGACGTGGTGCAATGCGGCTACTGTCAGTCGGGGCAGGTCATGTCGGCGGCGTCGCTGCTGGCAGGCAACCCCAATCCTACCGATGCGGATATCGACGCCGCCATGGCCGGCAATATCTGCCGCTGTGGAACCTACAACCGTATCCGCGCGGCGATCAAGCAAGCCGCTAAGGGGGCATGACATGTCCCAGGGATTGCTTGATTCACAAAACGGCGCGCATGCGTCGAAGGCCGGCGCGCGCGCCGCAGCCGGCTTTTCACGCCGCAGCTTTCTGAAATTCGGCGTGACGGTCGGCGCGGCAGCGGGCGGCGGTCTGCTGCTCGGCTTCAGCATGCCGGCCGCGAGCCAGGATCAGAAGGCCGGCAAATCGGTGATCGGCGGCGACGGCGTAGAAACGCCGCAAAGCGGCGTGTTCGCGCCGAACGCGTTCATCCAGATCGATACCGCGGGCAAGGTCACGCTCGTGATTCCGAAGGTCGAGATGGGCCAGGGCGTCTACACGTCGATTCCGATGCTCATCGCCGAAGAACTCGAAGTGCCGCTCGACACGATCACCATCGATCACGCGCCGCCGAACGAAAAGCTCTTTATGGATCCGCTGCTCGGCGGCCAGCTCACGGGCGGTTCGACCTCGATCCGCTATGCGTGGGAGCCGATGCGCAAAGCGGGCGCCGCTGCGCGCACCATTCTGATCAGCGCGGCGGCGCAGCAATGGCAAGTCGATCCGGCAAGCTGCCATGCGCAGGCTGGACAGGTGATTCACGAGGCCAGCAAGCGCAGCATCGGTTACGGTCAGCTGGTGACGGCAGCTGCCGGTCTGCCCGCGCCGCAGAACGTCAAGCTCAAGGACCCGAAGGACTTCAAGCTGATCGGCACGGCGGTTAAGCGCCTCGATTCGCCGGAGAAGGTGGACGGCACGGCGATGTTCGGTCTCGACGTGCGCGTGCCCGACATGGTCTACGCGGCGATTGCGAACTGCCCGGTGTTCGGCGGCACGCTTGCCAGCGTCGACGACACCAACGCGAAGAAAATCCCCGGCGTGCGCCAGGTCATCAAGATCGACAACGCGGTCGCGGTGATCGGCGACCACACGTGGGCCGCCAAACGCGGCGTGCAGGCGCTCGTCATCAAATGGAACGAAGGGGCGGGCGCGAACCTGTCGATGAAGCAGATCGTCGACGATCTCGCCAATGCCTCGCAGCGCGACGGCGCGGTGGCGCGTAAAGATGGCGACGTCGGCAATGCGTTCTCCAATGCGAAGACACGCGTCGACGCCGTGTATCAGCAGCCGTTTCTCGCGCATGCCACCATGGAGCCGATCAACTGCACGGTGCATGTACGCCCCGACGGCTGCGATGTCTGGCTCGGCTCGCAGGTGCCGACGCGTGTGGTGGATGCCGCCGCGGCGGTCACGGGTCTGCCGGCCGACAAGATCGTCGTGCACAACCATCTGATCGGCGGCGGCTTCGGCCGGCGGCTCGAGTTCGACATGGTCACGCAAGCCGTGAAGGTGGCCAAGCAAGTGTCGACGCCGGTGAAAGTGGTCTGGACACGGGAGGAAGACATTCAGCACGACATGTACCGCCCGTATTACTACGACAAGATTTCGGCCGGCCTCGATGCGAATGGCAAACCGGTCGCATGGCAGCACCGGATTGTCGGCTCCTCGATACTGGCGCGATTCGCGCCGCCCGCGTTCAAGAACGGCATCGATCCGGACGCGGTCGAGGTCGCGTCGGACTTGCCGTACGACTTGCCCAATCAGCTGATCGACTACGTTCGCCAGGAACCGCGCACGGTGCCCACCGCATTCTGGCGCGGCGTGGGACCGACGCGCGGGACCTTCGTGGTGGAGAGTTTCATCGACGAACTCGCGGCGCAGGCGAAAGTCGATCCTGTCAAATACCGTCAGGACCTGCTCGGCAAGACGCCGCGCGCGCTCAACGTGCTCAACGTCGCCACGCAAGCGGCGAACTGGGGCAGCGCGGTGCCCAAGGGCCAAGGGCGCGGTGTGTCCGTCATGCATGCGTTCGGCAGCTTCTTCGCGATCGTCGTCGACGTCGCGGTGGAGCAGGGCGAGGTGGCGGTCAAGCACGTAACGTGTGCGGTCGATTGCGGCATGGTGGTCAATCCGAACACGGTCGAAGCGCAAGTGCAGGGCGGCATCATCTTCGGCATCACGGCGGCGCTCTACAGCGAGATCACGATCAAGGACGGCCGCGTCGAGCAGAACAATTTCACCGATTATCGGATGCTGCGGATCGATCGGACACCGCCTATCGACGTGCATATCGTGAAGAGCGGCGAGGCGCCCGGCGGCATCGGCGAACCCGGCACGGCGGCACTCGCGCCCGCGCTGACCAACGCGATTTATGCGGCCACCGGCAAGCGGCTGCGGCAATTGCCGGTCGGCAGCCAACTGCAAACCGTCTGAACGGAGCCCGACATGAAAAACACACTGAAGGGTTTCGGCGCGGCGCTGTGCGTGGCACTGCCGTTGTTCGCGCAAGCTCCGGCGCGAGCGGCGGATCAGGCGTTGGTGCAACGCGGCGCTTATCTGGCGAAGGTCGGCGATTGCGTCGCCTGTCATACGGCGCCGAAGGGCAAGCCCTTCGCGGGCGGTCTGCCGATGACCACGCCGATGGGCCAGATCTACACCACCAACATCACGCCGGACCCGCAGACGGGCATTGGCGGCTATACGGAAGAGGACTTCGCCCGGGCGATGCGCGAAGGCGTGGCGAAAGACGGCCACAACCTCTATCCGGCGATGCCGTATCCGTCGTACGCCAAGGTCAACGACGACGACATGAAAGCGCTGTACGCGTATTTCATGAGCGGCGTGGCGCCGGTGCAGCAGGCGAATCGCGAGCCGGACATCAAGTGGCCGTTGAACATGCGCTGGCCGCTAAAGTTCTGGAACATGGTGTTCCTGGATAAAGGCGTCTATCAGGACAAGCCGGCCAAGGACGTCGCGTGGAATCGCGGCGCGTATCTGATTCAGGGGCTTGGGCACTGCGGGTCGTGCCACACGCCGCGCGGCATCGCGTTTCAGGAAAAGGCGCTGGATGAAAGCGGCAGCGCGTTCCTGACCGGCGGCGTGCTCGACGGCTGGTTCGCGGCGAATCTCACCGGCGAGCAGAACGTCGGTCTCGGCCGCTGGAACGATCAGGACTTGCAGGCGTTTCTGAAGACCGGCGCGAATCGCCATGCCTCCGCATTCGGTTCGATGACCAGCGTGATCAACAACAGCACGCAGGGCATGAACGATACGGATATCGCTGCGATGTCGACGTATCTGAAGTCGCTGCCGCCGTCAGGGGGCAACGGTGCGCCGCCTTATAAGTACGATCCGCAGGCGACGAAGGTGTCGCTGGACCGTCCCGCGAACGATGCCGGCGCGCGCGTCTATACGGCGTATTGCATGCACTGCCACGGTGTCGATGGACGCGGCTTCGCGCCGATGCTCGCGCCGTTGTCCGGCAATCCGAACGTATTGGAGAAGGATCCGTCGTCGCTGATCAACGTGACGTTGAACGGCACCGAGGACTTGGTGATCGGCGGCATTCCCGCGCCGTATCCGATGCCGAAGTACGCGCCGGTGCTCAACGACCAGCAGATCGCGGATGTGCTGACCTTCGTGCGCGCCGGATGGAACAATGGCGCGCCGGCGGTGACGGCGGACGACGTGGCGAAGCTGCGCAAGTCCACGCACGCGGCTCGCTAGTTCTGCGGGGCTGGCGATAAAAAAACGGCAACCGCTTCATTTGGTTGCCGTTTTTGTTCATGCGCGGGAGCGAGGCATCAACGATGTTGCCCCACCTTCTGCCGTTTCTCCAGCACTCGCGCGTACCACGTCAGCGGGAAGCACATCGCGAAGTAGATCATCGCGACCATGCCGTAAATCGGGAACGGGCGGAATGCGGCGTTGGTGATCATGGTGCCGGTCTTGGTCAATTCGGTGAAGCCGATGATCGACGCGAGCGCCGTGCTTTTCACCACCTGCACGAGAAAGCCGACCGTCGGCGCCACCGCGATTTTGCGCGCCTGCGGCCACACGATATAGCGTAACTGCTGGCCGAACGTCATGCCGAGACTCGCGCCCGCGGCCCACTGGCCTCGCGGCACGGCTTCGACGCAGCCGCGCCAGATATCGACCAGATACGCGCTCGTGTAGAGCGTCAAGGTGACGGTGGCGGCGACCCACGGCGACACATCGACACCGAGCAGCGGCAAGCCGAAAAACGTCAGAAAGAGCTGCATCAGCAGCGGCGTGCCCTGAAACACCTCCACATACAGCACGACGATGCGGCGCAGCCAGGCGATCGGCGACACGCGCATTGCGAGCAGAATCAGCCCGACAACGCCGCCGCCGACAAACGCGATCAGCGACAGCAACACAGTCCAGCGCGCGGCAAGCAACAGATTGCGGGCGATGTCCCACAGCGTGAATTCGACCATGATCAGCGCTCCGTGGGCAGAGTGCGGGCGCCGCGCCACATCAGGCGATTGCGCCAGTTACGCGGCGCGCTTTCATTGCCGCGCGCCGCACGGCCCGCGAACAGACCGCGGCCGAGCCGGTTGAGGATTTGCCGCAACACGATCGACAGCAACAGATACGTTGCGGTGATGATCAGGTAGCTCTCGAACGAACGGAAGTTGCGCGACTGGATGAAGTTGGCCGCGTACGTCAGATCGGGCACGGAGATCTGCGAGACCACCGCCGAGCCGAGCATGACGATCAGCACCTGGCTCAGCAGCGCGGGAAACACATTGGCGATGGCCTGCGGCAGCACGATGAAGCGAAACACTTGCCGCCCATGCAGACCGAGCGCCTGCGCCGCCTGCACCTGGCCGCGCGAAATGGAATCGATGCCGGCGCGCACGATCTCTATGGCATAAGCGCCGAGATTGACGGTCATGGCCAGAATCGCGGCCTGCACTTCGTCGATATGAATGCCGAGGCTCGGCAAGCCGAAGAACACGAAGAACAACTGCACGATGAACGGGGTGTTGCGGATCAATTCCACATAACTCGCCACCACCCAGCGCGCCCATTTCGGCCCGGCCACCGCCACGCTCGCGCCCGCGATGCCGACGATCCCGCCGAGCACGGTCGAGACCGCCGTCAGCCCCAAAGTCACGGCGACGCCGCGCGCGAGCATCCCCGCATAGAGGCCGAAGCCGCTGAAATCGAACGCATAGGTCATGGCGTGGCGCTCATCGTGAGGTCAAACTCCGGCGCGGACCACGCTGCGTGGTCCGCGCAAAAAGGTTCAGAGGTCGGCCGGCAGCGGCGCACGCAGCCACTTCTGCGAAATCGCGTTCATGGTGCCGTCCTTGCGGGCCTTGGCAATCGTTTCGTCGACCTTCTGCTTCAGACGCGGCTCGTTCTTGTTCAAACCGACGTGATCGGGCGAGCTGAACAGCGAGAACTTCTGCTCGGGATCGTTGGCCGGATGACGCGCGAGAATCGTGGCGCCGACGTCGTTGCCGACTACCATCAACTGTACCTGACCAGAAAGGAACGCCGAAATTGCGCCGTTAGGATCGTCGAATCTTTTGATGTTCGCCGTGGGCGGCGCGATCTTGGTCACGCTCAGGTCTTCCAGCGTGCCGCGCGCGACCGAAATGGATTTGCCGGCGAGGTCGGCGGCGTTCTTAACCGGCAGGGCTTTCGGGCCGAACACCGCGAGGTAGTACGGCGCGTACGGCTGCGAGAAGTCGATCACCTTTTCGCGTTCCGGCGTCTGGCCCACTGACAGCAGCATGTCCGCCTTGTGGTCGGCGAGATAGGCCATGCGGTTGTCGCCCGTCACCTGGACGAGTTCGACCTTGGCGCTGAGCGCCTTGCCGATCAGGTTGGCGACGTCGATGTCGTAGCCCATCGGCTGCATGTCCGGGCCGATCGAGCCGAACGGCGGATAGTCTTCGAACACGCCAATGCGTACCGTGCCCGATTTGGCGATGTTGTCGAGCGCGTCCGCATGGGCGGCCGACGGCAACGCGCACAGGGCGCCGAGAGCGGTGAAGGCCAGCGTCGCGGCGAGCGTGGCGAACACGCGGCGGGTGCGGGTCGGGGTAGCGGGGCGGTGGTTCATGGTCTGTCCTCTGTCGAAAATGTCGCTGTTGGAATGGGCGAGTTTGCGTGGGTCGGTGGCGTGCGGCTCAATGCGGCGCGCGCGCGGCGATCAGTTTGCACGCGTGCGGTGGCAATTCCGCGAGCACCGGCGTGCCGAGCGCGAGCCCCGGCGTTTCGCGCGGCGTGGTGGCGGCCGTCAACGTGAAGCCGGCGCAGTCGATGGTCGCTTCGAGCGACGCACCCACGTCGCGGATAAACGTCACAGTGCCTAGCAGCCGGTTCGGACCCGCCGCGTCGGACGCCGCTTTCACGCACACGTCTTCCGGGCGGATCAGCAGACGGATATCGCTGCTCGACTCCGGCACGCGGGCCGGTTGCGCGACGCTGATGCGCCGCCCGCCCGGCAAGCTCACGACGCCTGCTCCGTCGTAGGTGACCGGCAGGATATTGCCGAGGCCGATGAAGTCGGCGACAAACTCGCTGACCGGATCGCGATAAATATCGAGCGGCTTGCCGACCTGGGCAATCCGGCCTTTTTCCATCACGACGATTTCGTCGGCCATTGTCATCGCTTCGCGCTGGTCGTGCGTGACCATGATCGTGGTGATGCCGAGGCGCTGCTGCAGCAGGCGGATTTCCACCTGCATCGCTTCACGCAGCTTGGCGTCGAGGGCGGAGAGCGGCTCGTCGAGCAGCAGCAGTTTCGGCTGCGATGCGATCGCGCGCGCAATCGCCACGCGCTGGCGCTGGCCGCCGGAGAGTTGCGTGACCGGCCGGTTCGCCATGTGCGGCAACTGGATCAGTTCCAGCAATTCCGCCAGGCGGCCGGTCTGCTGGTCCTTCGCGGTCTTGCGCAACTTCAGCGGATACGCGATGTTCTGCGCGACCGTCATGTGCGGAAACAGCGCGAGCGACTGAAACACCATGCCGAAGTCGCGCTGGTTCGCGGGCAGTCGCGTGATGTCGCGCCCGGCGAAATGGATCGTGCCCGAGGTCGGCGTTTCCAGCCCGGCGATCAGGCGCAGCAGCGTGGTCTTGCCGCAGCCGGACGGACCGAGAAAGCACACCAGCTTGCCGTCGGGCACGCTCAGATCGACATTGTCGACGGCATGCGCCGCACCGAAACGCCGGGTCACGGCCTGCAACGTTAAATGGGTCATCGAATGCTCCAGCAATCAAGCGCTACAAGCGCGTCCGTTCACAAGGCAACGCCTTCGTCGCCGATCAGCTTTTCGAGCAGCCAGATCAGCGCGAAGTCGATCGCGACGATGAACACGGCGAAACAGAACACGGTCGGATCGAGCGACGACACCGTGCGGCTATAGAGCCACACCGGCAGCGTCATCGTATCGATGCCGTAGAGGAAGAACGTGACCGTGAATTCGTTGAACGAGATGATGAAGGCGAACAGCATGCCGGCGAGTATGCCGGGGCGCATCAGCGGCAGGATTACGTCGATAAGCGCACGGCCGGGACTCGCGCCCATCACGCAGGCGGCCTCTTCGAACTCAGGACCGATCGAGGCGACCGACGCCGCGCAATTCTTCACGGTGAACGGCAGCGCGAGTATCACGTGCGCGATGATCAGGCGGAACACGCCGAGTTCGACCGGCAGCACGTTGAACACCAGCAGCAGCGACAGGCCGAGCATCACGAGCGGATAGACGAGCGGCAACGCGACCAGTTGTTCGACCGCGGGCTTGCCGCGAAAGCGGTAGCGGCTCAGCGCATAAGCGGCGGGCACCGAGACCAGCGTGGCGATCACCATGGTGGACAGCGCGACGATCAGGCTCGTGCTCAAGGCGGCGCCCATCGAGAGCGAGTCGCTCGCGTCCGGCGACGCGAAGCTGTGCCACGCGGCGCGATACCAGTGCAGGCCGTAGGCGTGCGGCGGGAATTCGAGCGTGTCGGCCGCGCTGAACGACATGGTGATCATCGTGAGGATCGGCAGCGCGGCGAGGAACAGCACGATCGCCGCGAGCAGGGCGGTCGCTTTGCCTAACTGGCCGGGCATGACGGCCGTTAGTCGTGGAGAGCGTGGCGAGCTTGGCATACGCGGCGGCGCGGTTTGAACAGGCGTGCTCATGCGTGCGGCTCCTCGGCAAGTTTTTGCGTGCGGCGCACGAGGCGCTGCGACAGCGCCATCACCGTCAACGTGGCGATCATCAATACGACACCCGACGCGGAGGCCGCCGGCCAGTTCAGCAAGGGCGCGACCTGATCGTGGACCAGCACGGCGAGCATCGGCACGCGGCGTCCGCCGAGCAGGAGCGGCACGGCAAACGCGCTCGCGTTGTACGCGAACACGAGCAGCGCGCCGGATACGAGGCCGGGCATCGCCAAAGGCAATAGCACGTGACGCAGCGTTTGCCAGCGTGTCGCGCCGAGCGTGGCGGCGGCTTCTTCGTAGGAACTCGAGACCGCGCGCATCGCGCTCGAGAGCGGCAGCACGGCGAGCGGAAACGCCGTCTGGATCAGTCCGAGCAGCACGCCGTTTTCGCGGTACAGCCACATCAACGGACGTTGCACAAGGCCGCTGCCGAGCAGCGCGTGATTGAGCAGACCGGCCGGCCCGAGAATGATCAGCCAGCCATAGCCTTGCAGCAGCAGATTGACGAGCAGCGGCAGCAGCACGCCGGCAAGCAGAAGCCGCCGTGCGAGCCGCGACTTCGTGCGCGCCATCGCCAGTGCTACCGGAATCGCCAGCAGCACCGCGCAAATCATGCTCTGGAACGCGAGCTTCAATGTGAGCCACAACGACTTCAGGAAGTAGCCGTCAAGCAGGTCCGCGTAGTTTTGCAGCGTGAAGCCGTGCCACTCGTTGCCCTGCGTGCCGAAGCTCATGCGCAGCACGACCAGCGCCGCCGCGCCGAGGATGGCGAGAAACAGCAGGATCGGCGCGAGCAGCAGCCACGGCCGCGCCTTTGCCAGCGCGGTGGCGGCAGGCGTGTCCGGTCCGAGACCGGACGCACCCGCCGCCGGGTCCGAGGCCGGACCGGACGAAGTAACACGCCGGGAGAAGCGTGCGAGCATTGTCGTCATGCCGCGAAGATTTCGGTGTAACGCTTGATCCACGCCGGCTGCACCACGGCGAGCGCCTTGTCGTCATGCAGCACGGCTTTCTCGGCGATCTGCTGCGGGCTCGGCACGAACGCGCGGCTTTCGGCGGGAATCACCGCTTTCGAATTCACCGGGCCGTTCAGCACGTCGGCGGCCATGCGGCCTTGCACGCCGGCGTCGAGCGAATGGTTGATGAAGGCGTGGATCAGATCGCTGTCACCCGGATGCGACTTGGGGATTACAGTGAACATCAGTTGCGTGGCGAAGCCTTCCTTCATGCCGTAGGTCACGCCCATCTTGTACTCGGGCTTGCGGATCTGGTCGGGGAAGAACGCCGGCGAATAGATGCCGCCGATATCGAGCGAGCCGGTGCGGAACAGATCGGCCACCTGATTTGGATTCTCGCCGAGCGTCATCACGCGATCTTTCAACTGCATCAGTTTCTTGAAGCCCGGCTCGATGTTCTGCTGCGAGCCGCCGTTCATCTTCGCGGCGATGATCGCGAGGTCCACCGCTTCGGCCCACTCGGGCGGCGGCAGGAACAGGCGTCCGGCGTACTTGGGGTCCCACAATGCTTCGTACGATGCCGGCGCGGTCTTGACCGTCGACGTGTTGTAGATCAAGCCGTCCGACCACAGCAGATAGCCGACGCCGAAGCCGTTCGCGCCCGTGCGGTACTGCGGCGCGACGTCTTTCAGGTTCGGCAGTTTGTCCAGATCGGGCTTCATCAGCAGACCGGCGTCGCCGAGACCCGACGCGCCGACGCCGGCCAGGGTGATGACGTCGTAGGTCGGGCGATCGCCCGCGGCCTTGACCTTTGCAACCATGCCGGAGGTGCCGTCGGCGCGGTCGGCGATCACTTTGGCGCCGGTTTTCGCGGTGAAGGTGGCGGCGATATTGCGCAACGCGGCCGCGCCCGTGTCGTCCGACCAGGTCAACAGGCGCAGCGTCTTGCCGCTGAAGTTGTGTTCCTGCGCGCGCAGGTTGATGAACGGCATGGGCAAGGTGGATGCCGCAAGTGCGGCGCCGAGCGTCTTGATGGCCTGCCTTCTACCCCGTTTGATCTCTTGCATGGCGGTCTCCTGTGTTGAACGCCTTGTTGCCCGATGATGCCGCTGTGATTGCCGCCGCCGCCTCGCTGATTGGCGTTGTCCGCCTGCGCTGCGTGTTGAAGCACTCTAGGTTTGCCAAAATCCATCAACAAACGAAATATGCGCATGGACGGTATGACATAAGCTCATGCGGCGGCCGTCGCGCGATTGCGATGGCGCATGCCGGTCAGACGGCGAGAGCGCCGAGGCAGTAGCGCATGCGGGTTAACGTCCATATTTCGTCGACGCTTTAAGCCCTTCAGGAGGTATGAGGAAAGCTCGGTTCTGGTGCGATCATGGACGCGCGTTGCCCTGTGACGGTGCATGGCGGCTTGCCGGGCCGCGCGGTTTGACGGCGGCATGAGCCGAATGCATGAGGGCGCGTAGCACGATCCTCGTGCGGAGATTTGTGATCGCGTATCCTGTAGGCCCGTGCGCGGCATCCGGGCGGCATGCGACGAGTCGCGCCGCCACGCACACGCAATGACTTTTCCTGATCGTACTGGACACTCACGATGCGACGCCTACCGCCGCTGAACGCGCTGCAGATTTTCGAAACCGTGGCGCGGCATCGCAGTTTCACGCGTGCCGCCGATCACTTATGCCTGACGCAGGGCGCGGTCAGCCGGCAAATCATCGCGCTCGAGGATTACTACAAGTTTCCGCTCTTCAAGCGCCATGCGAAAGGCCTGACGCTCACCGCCGAAGGGGAACTGCTGCTGCCGGCCGTCAAGGAAAGCTTCGCGCGCATCGAGGAGATTTCGCTGCGTCTCACACGGCAGCGCACCGATCTCGCGCTGAAAGTGCCGACCTGCGTGATGCGCTGGATGTTGCCGAAGATCATGCGCTTCCAGGCCGAGTATCCCGAACTGCACGTGCAGATCACGACCACATGGCAGCACGACGTCGATTTCCAGCTCGAACCGTTCGACGCCGCGATCATCTACGGTTCGTCGCCGGGGGCGGGCGTGCAGGCGGTGCCGTTGTTCGAGGAACGTCTGACGCCCGTTTGCGCGCCCGATCTGCTGAAAGACAAGCCGCTTGCCGAGGTGGCCGACCTCGCGCGCCATACGCTGCTGCATCCCACCCGCGATCATCGCGACTGGAAGATGTGGCTCGCCAAGGTGACCGAGATCGATGCCGCAAAGGGCGCGGCGATCGACGCCGGGCACGGCCCGAGTTTCGATACGCTCGATATGGCGACCAACGCCGCGCTGCAAGGCTTCGGCGTGGCGATCAGCGACCTCGCGCTGATCGACGAGGACGTGGCGGCCAAGCGTCTGGTGCGGCCGTTCGATACGGTGCTCAAGACCGGTTGGCGTTATTACTTCGTTTATCCGGACTCGGTCGCGCATCAGCAGAAGCTGAATCTGTTCCGCGACTGGATCGCGACGCACTGGGAAGAGTAGGCGGGCGGCGTCGGGCCGCCGGCCCGATGCTTTCTTTAAGGATCAGGCCTTCACGCTCAAGGCGCGAACGATAGAAACAGATACGCCGCGAACAGCGACAGATGCACCGCGCCTTGAAGAATCGTCGTGCGGCCCGAGCTGAGCGTGAGCGTGCCGACAATCAGCGTGAGAACGAGCAGCACGGTTTCCTTGCCGTCGATGCCGAGCACCAGCGGCTGCGCGGTATACAGGAAGACGCAGGCGACAGTCGGAATGGTCAGGCCGATACTGGCCAGCGCCGAGCCGAGCGCGAGATTCAGGCTGTTCTGCAGCCGGTCGGCGCGCGCCGCGCGCACGGCGGCCAGCCCTTCAGGCAGCAGCACCAGCGCGGCGATCACAATGCCGACCACGGCGGCCGGCGCGCCCGCATTCTGGACCGCGGTTTCGACCACCGGCGAGAGCACTTTCGCCAGCAACACCACCGCGACGAGGCACACCAGCAGTAAACCGCCGGCCGCGAGCGCCTCGCCGGCGCTCGGCGGCGCGGCGTGAACGTCCTCATCCGGCGTGGCAGCCAGGAAGTAATCGCGATGGCGTACGGTTTGCACGAACACGAACACGCCGTACAGCACCAGCGACGACACCCCGGCAAACGCCAACTGTGAAGGCGACAGGACCGGACCGACGCGGGTGGTCGTGTAGTTCGGCATGACCAGCGTCAGCACGGACAGGGACGCCAGCACAGCCAGTGCCGCAGCGGCGCCGCGGCTTTGAAAATCCTGCTCGCGATGGCGAATGCCGCCCACCAGCAGGCAAATCCCGACAATGCCATTGCAGACGATCATGACCGCGGCGAAAACCGTGTCGCGCGCGAGGCCGGCTTTTTCTGGACCGGAAGTGAGCATGACCGAGACGATCAGTGCGACTTCGATCACGGTGACGGCCACCGCCAGCACCAAGGTGCCGAACGGTTCGCCGACGCGATGCGCGACCACTTCCGCGTGATGCACGGCGGTGAAGACCGCCGCGCACAACGCCACGCCCACCAGAACGAGCAGCAGTCCATTGCCCGGCATGGCATACGAGATGCCGAGAACGATCCACGCGATAAATGGCGCGGCAATGGTCCAGCGGGGCAGAACGATTGCGGGCGTGGTCATTCGGGCTTCCTTTTTAACGCTTGTCGGGAACGGCCCGGCGGGGCCGAATGGCTTCCGCCGTGGGCTTGAAGCGAGCGCGCATGTTCATGGAACTTCTAAGCAACACGGTCTAACGTATTAAATTATAAAGGATAATTGTTCGTGCAAGAGGCTTTGTCGATTTTCAGGGCCGCATGACGACGGCGTCATCCGGCATGCTGTAGCGCAAACGGCGACTGCTGGCGAAAGGGATTGGGTCACGCAGAATTGCGCGGACAACGCGCGGCGGACGCTGGCTGGTGCGTGGTTAACGCGGCGGCGATGGCGACCGGTATGCATTGAGGTTCCGCTGGCTGAACGCGGGATGCAGGGCAAAGCTCGGTGTGCCGAGCATATTACGGGTGCGCAACGCCCGGCGAAACTGCGCGAAACCGCTCCGGTGCCGCCAATGCCCCGCGAGAAGGCATTGGCGTCCGGCTACATTGCTACAGCACGTTCACTCGATTACTGGCCGACCGGGCGAATGGTCAGCGCGTTCTTGACTGACGTCACGCCTGCCACGCCTTGTGCAGCCTGGGTGGCCAGATCGACCTGCGGTTGTTCGGGCACGGAGCCGGCCAGCGTCACTGCGCCGCCGCGTGCGCGTACGGTGATGTTCGCCACGCTCAGGCCCTTCGTCTTCGACAGGGCCGAACGGACCTTGCGTCCCAAAGCGCGGTCGGCCGCTTTGGTCTGCTTGGCCGTCGGCGCTGCCGCTGCCGGGGCTGAGGCGTCGCTGCTCTGTGCGTACACGTTGAGGGACGCGAGGACGATCAGCGCGCCGCCGATCATCTTGATTGCCGGGAATGCTTTCATTCAACTCTCTCCTATTGTCATGGGTACAACCGCCCCCGAATGAGGCAGTGCGCTACACCAGCAGGTACATCGGGATCAAAACTGAATGGAACGGTGCTGCGGACGTGCGAATGCTTTCTATCTGTGCTGATTCGGGCGGGCCGAAACACACGCGAGCCGGCAAAGGCTGTGCTGCAGGCCGGAAACACACGATACTCCAATTAGTGCCATGGTGATGCCGGCGCTGCACAGAAGTGAGGTTTTGGTACAACGAATGGGCCGATGAAAACTGGCCGATGGCGCGCAATCGCTGGAACCGAGGCGCGCATCGCGTCATTGAGGCTCGGGCGGTGGGCCGATCGCACGCATTTCATGCCGTCCGCATTTCTGTTCAGCTCCACGCCACGCGCTTTAAAAATAAGGCCTGACGCATGCGCAAACATCAACTCCCCATCGTGCCATTGTTTCGTGACGATTTACCGCTGGATACCGTCGAACTCGCGCGTTTCATGATCGGCAAATACCTCGTGCATGATTTGCCCGAAGGCCGCATGAGCGGGCGAATCGTCGAAACCGAGGCGTATCCGCTTGGCGATTCGACCAGTCATGCATTCATGGGCCGTCGGCCGCATAACGGTTCGATGTTTCTCGCGCCGGGGCACGCGTATGTGCGCCTGACTTACGGGCTGTCGTACATGCTGAATATGTCCGCCGAAGCAGAGGAAGTCGGCGCCGGCATTCTGCTGCGCGCGATCGAGCCGCTCGAAGGCCTGCCGTTGATCGAAGTGCGGCGCCCCGGCGTGCCGCTGCGCGACCTCGCGCGCGGGCCCGGCCGGCTCACGATGGCGTTCGGCATCGGCCCTTCGTTCGACGGCTGGGATCTATGCTCGGGGCAGGGCTTGTGGATCGGCGTCATCGAGCGGGGCGAAGTGCCGCTCGGTGTGACGACGCGCATTGGCTTGTCGCGCGAAATGCATCAGCCGCTCAGATTCTTTGAACCCGGCAGCGCCTTTGTCAGCGGGCCGCGCAAGCTCCTGCTGCCCCAGTCCGCTGCGCCCAAAGGGGCGTAAATTTGCCCGGCAATGCCGCGTGAGACGATAGAAGACGCCCGGATCAGACGTAGTTTGCAAACTTCAGACACAAAGGGTTACGATCCCGACAATTATTACGCCGACGATGCGATTTGAATCGGGGCTGACGGTAATTTCCGGACCATTTTTGCGATTCGAACAATTATCTATCTCACAATCAAGGGTTTTCCCTTGACGATCTGATGACTAGACTGGATTCACTCGCTTCTCACATGGTGTGGCAAGCGTCGCAAATAAAACCAGGTCTGGAGGTAAATCATCATGAAATCGCTTATCAAGGCAGTCGCCATTGCAGCCGTTCTCGCCGCTCCGATCGCTTCGTTCGCTCAAGCGAGCCAGCAACCGGTGACCCGCGCGGAAGTTCGCGCCGATCTGATCCGGGTTGAGCAAGCGGGTTATAACCCGGGCGCGTCGAACGATCCGACTTATCCGGCGGATATTCAGGCTGCTGAACAGCGCGTCCAGGCGCAAAACCCGGCTGTCGCGCAGACGCAGGAACCGGTCGCCGATACCAGCGGCTACGGTGGCGCGAAGAGTGGTTCGTCGCAAGCCGGTGGCGTGGTTCAACCGACGTCGGGCCCGAGGTCGGTGTACTTCGGTAATTAAGCGAGGTAGGCGGGCAAGCGGATTCGGCGCTCAGTGGCCAGCTTGGCCGGCCGGGCGCCGAAGGGCACGGAGCCACGCGGATCATTAGAGCCGTGCTCCGACGCGCAGTTTGTTGCCTGAAATCGAATTTGAAACCGCAGCAAGCAATTCGAAGTTGAGAGCAACAGCGTGCGCGGCCCGTCACGGCGGGCATGGCTGCGAACGTTAAATTGCTTGAGCGCGCCTCGCGCCAGTTGCGTCGCGAGCGCAGCAAGACCGCCGTGCCGCGCGATTCGCGCGTGTCACGGCCGACCCATCAAGGAACCTCCGCTGCCGCAAGGTAGCTTCGCCCAACCGGTTGACCGATTGGGCTTTTTTGCGCGTCCGGTTCCTCGGCGTGGGCTGTGCGTCAGGGCCGCTCGCCGTGAATATAGAACTCGAGCTGTTGAATGGTGAACTGCTGTTCGGCGATGATGTTCTTCACCAGGTCGCCGATCGATACCATGCCGACCAGCCGGTCATTCTCGATCACCGGCAAGTGGCGCATGCGCCGCTCCGTCATCAGGGCCATGCAGTCGTCGGTGGTCTGATCGGGACGCACGAAGCGCACCGCCTTGCTCATGATGTCGCGCACCGGCGTGGCCTTCGACGAACGGTCCATCAGCACGACCTTGCGCGCATAATCGCGCTCAGTGACGATTCCGGCGATGCTGTCGCCGTCTGTCACGACCAGCGCGCCGATGCCCTTTTCGGCCATCAGCTTGATTGCCTCATAGACCGAATCGTCGGCCCCGACAGTAAAAACGGTGGTGTTGTTCGGTTTCGTTTTAAGAAGCTGTGCGACGCTTGTCATGGAGCGGCTCCGTTTCGCAGTGCAGCACGCCGGCGCGGCGCGCTGTCGTGAGGGACAGGCCATTCCAGTATAGGCGTGACGCGGCACCGAGGTACTTCGGGAATACCTGTGGCGCGGCGGCCGTTTAACTCGAGTAGCGTCGCGACGCGACGGCGGTTCCGTGCTCCATGCAAGGGCATGCGGGTGCCCGACGCCGATTAGCGGTAAACTCCCAGTCCGTATCTTATTCCCGGTTTGATCGGGTTCATGTCAGCACCATTGTCTAACGCCATGCTCACGTCTCACGATCCGTCGCCCGCAGTAGACGGCGCACCCAACGGCGAATGCGTCATTCTCGACGCCACCGCCACGCTGCCCACGCGCTACGGCACGTTCACTTCCTACGTGTTCCGCGTATGCGAAAGCGGCGCCGAACATCTCGCGCTCGTGATGGGCGACGTCGCCAATCAGTCGTCCGTGTTGACGCGCCTGCATTCCGAATGCCTCACCGGCGACGTGCTCGGCTCGTACCGCTGCGACTGCGGCGAACAGCTCGACCTCGCGCTGCGCTACATCGCGGCGGAAGGCTGCGGCGTGCTGCTGTATCTGCGCGGCCACGAAGGGCGCGGCATTGGCCTGTCGAACAAGATTCGCGCATACGCGCTGCAGGAGCAAGGGCGTGACACGGTCGAAGCCAATCTCGATCTCGGCTTGCCGGACGACTCGCGCGAATACGATTCGGCAGCGGGCATTCTGCGCACGCTGAAGGTCACGTCGGTGCGTCTGATGAGCAACAATCCGGAGAAGTTCGACACGCTGTCCAAGCACGGCATTCCGGTGTGCGAGCGGGTCGCGCTGGCGATTCCGATGCGCGAGGAAAACGAGCGCTATATCCGCACCAAGCAGGTGAAGTTCGGTCACTACTTCGACGAGAACGAGTAGCGCGAATCCGGAATCGGTCTGCGGTCTCTCAAGGCGAGCCAAAACAGTCCGCAAGCGGTTGAAAATGAAACGGAAAGTGTCCGTGCTGGCCGCTCCGGCCGGCACATCGACGCTCGTCTCCGTGTGTCTGAACTTGCAACGTAGGCGTAGGTTTTCCCCGCGTTGCCAAGGAAAACTACGCCGCGTGCCGCAGCTAAGCTGCCAGCGGCGATCACATGACCTTTGATGGATTTCCCGGACTGCGCTTGCAAGCGCCTACGAACCGGAAATCGTGAACGTATCGCTGCAATTTTCGCTATGGAGAACACGGAGATTACGGAAGAAATCGAAAATCGCACAGGATCCTAATCGCCCGCGCTTCCCTGCAACGCGTTGATCCGCTCACGATCTTCCACGCGCCACCCGCACACCGCTAGAAACGCCTGGTTATCCGAACGAAATAGCCGAGGCAGTCCTCGGTCATTTCCAGCCTGGAATCATTGGTATCTCTAACCAACCAGCCTACGACAGAGAACGGCGCGTGTGGTTCACGAAACTGTCACATCACCCGGAAAAGATTGCCGCAACATATCCGGAGTGCGAAGTTTCTACGGCAGGCGAGCCGATTCCAGTGAACGTCCCGAAGTATCCGAAGGTCGCCGAGACGTTAAAGAAAATCGCGAAGCCTGCTTGCCTTCTATGACTTCCCGGCCGACCACTGCCAGCATTTGCGAACGACGGATGCGATCGAGTGGAGGCTGGTGACGGTGCGCCATCGTACGACGCATATGCGCAACTGCGTGTCATGACCACCTTCCTTAGTCTCGCATTCAAGCTGATCGAGGATGCCGGAACACCTGGCGCCGCATCAACGGGCCCGAACAGATCAAGCTGTTGCTGAAGTGCAGCGCCTTCAAGGACGGCGAGACAGTGCAAAGCGATCAACCGGTTCAGCAGAAACCGTGCCGCTTGACGTCGCCGGCTATCAACTGCCCGTACGCCAGCCTTGTCCTTATCTCGCGAAGCCACACGGGGAGCCGACAATTCACGGCGCGCAGTTCTTCATCCATGACGACGCAAGTTTACAAACATTCAGGGACATAGCTTCCTGCCGCTAATTTGTTCGGCTCTCCTAAGATCACCTAGGAACATCCTATAAAGCTCCTATACTCCCTCTGAACCACGCACGTTCATTCATTGCCGCGGCGGAAGCGAAGGCCGACGAGATCGGTCACGCCATGTCTTCCCGGTAAAGAGAGATGCCGCCGGCGAAGATCATCACGCGGCCTCGGCTGGACGTATCGATCCCGAAGCTATCCCCACCGCCCCAGCGAGTTTCGCGACGGTTCGCGCCGTCGCGGGTAGCCGCTTGGGTCGGCAGGATCAGGCAATCGTCGAAGTGGGCACCGCTTTGTTCGCTGCGCGCAAGCAGCGCGTGGCGGCCGCCGGAATCGCGCGCGTCTGCGCGCACAACAGCTCACACACCCAACACGGAGAAATATCATGGCTGCGAGTGGCAATCGCGTTGTAACGTTCATGGGTCCCATGAAGATGGAGTTGCAGACTTTCGACTACCCGAAGCTCGTCACACCGACAGGCAAGAAAGCCAATCACGGCGCCATCCTCAAGATCGTGACGACGAATATCTGCGGCAGCGACCAGCACATCTACCACGGCCGCTTTGCCGCGCCCAAGGGAATGGTGATGGGACATGAGATGACCGGGGAAGTCATCGAGGTCGGGCCGGACGTCGAGTTCATCAAGGTGGGCGACATATGTTCGGTCCCGTTCAACGTCTCTTGCGGGCGCTGCCGCAATTGCAAGGAGCGGCATACCGATGTCTGCATGAACGTCAACGACACCGTCGATTGCGGCGCCTATGGTTTCAATCTCGGCGGCTGGCAGGGCGGTCAGTCCGACTACCTCATGGTGCCTTACGCCGATTGGAACCTGCTGTCGTTCCCGGACAAGGACCAGGCGATGGAGAAGATCCGCGATCTCACACTATTGTCGGACATCCTGCCGACCGGCTTTCACGGTCTGATGGAAGCCGGGGCCAAGGTGGGTTCCACGGTCTATATCGCCGGGGCAGGGCCCGTGGGCCGGTGTGCCGCGGCGGGCGCCCGCCTGATCGGCGCGTCCTGCATCATCGTGGCCGATACGAACCGGGCCAGGCTGGACCTGCTGAAAAATAATGGTTGCGAGGTGGTCGATCTCACCAGCGACACGCCGGTGCCCGACCAGATCGAAGCGATCCTGGGCAAGCGCGAGGTGGATTGCGGCGTGGATTGCGTCGGGCTCGAGGCGCACGGCTCGGGTCCGGAGGCGAACAGCGAGCACTCCGAGGCAGTAATCAACACGCTTATCGAAGTGGTGCGGGCCGGTGGAGCAATGGGCATTCCCGGCATCTATACCGACGCCGACCCAAAGGCCAGCACCGATCTGACGAAGAAGGGCAAGCTTCCGATAGACTTCGGCAAGGCCTGGATCAAATCGCCGAAACTAACGGCGGGCCAGGCACCGATCATGCACTACAACCGCGACCTGATGATGGCGATCCTGTGGGATCGGATGCCCTATCTTGGCGCCATGCTGAACACCGAGATCATCACGCTGGAGCAGGCCCCTGACGCCTATAAGACGTTCAGCGACGGCTCGCCGAAGAAATTCGTCATCGATCCGCACGGCAGCGTGAAGAAAGCCGCATAGAGCCTGCAGACGATACGGGGCGCTCGACTGCTCCTCTCCTTTAGGCACCCCCATCCGTCACATGAGGCGCGTGAGATAAGCGAACGGGTCATCGTCTCGCGAGGGCGCCGGAGATAGATCAGCAACATCACGCTGGAACATCAAGCAGGAAGTCGCAGCAAGCAATCGCGGCGTCGTCTATAGGAGGTCCGGGCAAAGTCGCCGTCGAGACCCTCCCGGCCCCGCAATGCCGGACCCCGTTCGCGCGCAAGCTCGATCACGGGGTCATCCTGAAAGTCTATTGGACCCTCATCATTGGAGATCGGAACATGACGAATGACACTCTCAAGGGACTGAAGATCGCGATCCTGATCGAGGAAGGATTTGAGCAGGTCGAATTGGTCGAGCCTCGTCAGGCGCTCGACGAGGCCGGCGCCGAGACGCGCATCGTCTCGCCCAGGGATAAGCACGTGCGCGCCTGGAACTTCACTAAATGGGGAGACGAGTTCCCGGTCGACCTCGCCCTCGACCAGGCCAAGCCGCAAGATTTCGACGCGCTCCTCCTGCCGGGCGGCGTCTTGAACCCGGATGTGCTTCGGACGGAGCCGAAAGCGGTGGCTTTCGCAAAGGCTTTTTTCGACGACGGCAAACCGGTGGCAGCGATCTGCCACGGCCCGTGGACCATCATCGAGACCGGCGCGGCGCGCGGCCGGCGCATGACCTCGTGGGCATCGCTCAAAACCGACCTTAAGAATGCCGGAGCGGACTGGGTGGATCAGGAGGTCGTCGTCGACCAAAACCTGGTTACGAGCCGCAGCCCCGACGATATTCCCGCATTCAATCGGGAAATGATCAAGCTGTTCAGCACTGCGCGCGGGCGGCGTCACGCTGCTTGATATCGCAGGGAGCGCAAGCGAGAACATGGAAGGGCGCCGGTTCGATTCCACGATGCGCGATGTCGCGGTAATCGGCGTGATGGCCCGACATTCTATTGGCGAATCGTTGGAGAGCAGACGCACATGAAAACAGTAGTCGTCGCAGGCGCGGTCGGAGTCGTTGGACGCGGTGTACTTGCACACTATGAGAGCGAGGACGTCAATCTGGTCGCTGTTTCCCGGCGTGCACCTGATTTCCCGACGCGCGCCAGGCATTTGGGGGTTGACCTATTGGACAGAGAATCCTGCGAGGCGTTGCTTGCACAAGTGCCGGAAGCGACGCATCTCGTGTTCGCAGCCTATCAGGAGAAGCCGACGCCTGCGGAACTGGTCGAGGTGAATTTGCGAATGCTGAAGAACATGGTGGAGGTCATGGAGAAGCACGCGCCGAACCTGCGGCACATCACGCTGATGCAAGGAGGCAAGGCGTACGGCGTGCATATCGGCCCGATCCCGTCGCCCGCGAAGGAGAGCGACCCGCGCCATATGCCGCCGAACTTCTATTACGACCAGGAAGATTTTCTTCGGGAAAGTTCACGCGGCAAATCATGGTCCTGGACTGCACTTCGTCCCGAGGGCGTCGCAGGCGTTGCCGTGGGCAATCCCATGAATCTGCTGATGGTGATTGCTGTCTATGGAACGGTGGCGAAGGCCCTGGGCGTTCCAATGTCATTTCCCGGCCCACGCCCCGCGTACGACGCGCTCTATCAAATTACCGATACTCGAATTCTCGCGAACGCTGTCGATTGGGCGGGCGAGACCGACGCATGCCGAGGCGAGGTCTACAACATCACGAATGGCGACTACTTCAGGTGGTCTCGCGTCTGGCCGCGACTGGCGGAGTTTTTTGATGTGCCGGTCGGTGAGCCGTTCCCCATGTCGTTAGAGCAGATGATGGCCGACAAGGCAGAACTATGGAATAGCCTGGTCGGGAAGCACAACCTTCGAGACTACCCGTACGAGCAAATCGTGTCGTGGAGGTTTGGCGACATGATTTTCAAAACGACCTTCGACAACATCACCAGCACGATAAAGGCGCGCAAGCATGGCTTCCACGATTGCATCGATTCAGAAGAAATGTATATAGAGATGCTGACGGACCTCAGGGAGCAGCGCTACATTCCGTGAGGTCAGCGACGCAGGACGACGTGCTGTCGTGGACGGCCTTCATACCTTGCCTTCCTCAATATAACGGTCAGTTTCGGCGAGTACATGCTACATGCACCGCGTCGCGATGCTGTCGGACGCGAGAGAAAATCCGCCACCTCTATGTATTCCATAATCGTATAGAAGAGTGGTTATTCTTCATTTTCAAGATATGTCAATCGCCGCTAGTATTCAGACTCCTGGTCGCGCCGCGTGGCGCGCCAGGGGCGGCCGGCGCCCGTAGCCCGCCGCGCCGGGCCGATGCGTAAGCGCCGGTTCAACCATTCATTGTGCGCAGCGACGTCGACGGCGAGGCGAGCGTCTGCGAGGAGACCCGAACGTGAAAATGACCTTTCGCTGGTACGGCGACACCGACCCCGTGCCGCTTGCTTATATCCGCCAGATCCCCGGCATGGTGGGGGTCGTCTCGGCGGTCTACGACGTGCCTGTGGGCGACGTGTGGCCGATCGACAAGATCCTGGCGCTGAAAGTGAAGGTAGAGGCTCACGGGTTGACACTGGAAGTAATCGAAAGCGTGCCGGTGCACGAGGACATCAAGCTCGGCAAACCGACGCGCGACTCGCTCATCGCCAACTACGGCCAGACGCTGCGTAACCTCGGCGCCTGCGGTGTGAAGGTGGTCTGCTACAACTTCATGCCGGTGTTCGACTGGACCCGCACCTCGCTGGAAATGCCGCTGCCCGATGGATCGACGACGCTCGCGTTCGACACGCAAGCGATCCGCGGACTCGACGTCAGCCAGGGGATCCAGTTGCCCGGCTGGGACGCGAGCTATCGGCCCGAGCAATTGAAAGCCCTGTTGCGTGACTACGAAGCGCTTGACGAAGCCGGTCTGTGGGCCAACCTCGACTACTTCCTGCGAGCGATCATTCCGGTGGCCAAAGAAGCCGGCATCAAGATGGCGATCCACCCCGACGATCCGCCGCGGCCGATTTTCGGGCTGCCACGCATCGTCAAGAATCGCGCGGACCTGCAGCGCGTGCTGGCTATCGTCGACGATCCCGCTAACGGCCTGACGCTGTGTTCGGGGTCGCTGGGCGCCGACCTGCAAAACGATATTCCGGCACTCGTGCGCGAGTTCGGCGCGCGTGGCCGGATCCATTTTGCACACCTGCGTAACGTGCAAGTCAATACGGCGGGCGACTTTCATGAGACCTCGCATCGCTCGGCCGATGGCTCGCTCGACATGGCGGAAATCGTCAAAGCCTACTTCGAAACCGGCTTCGAAGGCTATGCAAGGCCGGACCATGGACGAATGATCTGGGGCGAAACGGGCCGCGCCGGCTACGGGCTATTCGACCGCGCGCTAGGCGCGGTCTACCTGAACGGCATCTGGGAAGGCCTCGCCAAACATACGGGCGATCATGCGGCTGAGTAATGCTGCCCTCGCAACGCTAGCCGCGCGTTCCGCCGGCGAAGTCGTCGTTCCTGCCTACGATCGCGCAAGCCTTGCACCGGGCATTGTCCATCTGGGTCTCGGGGCGTTTCATCGTGCGCATCAGGCGGTGTACACCGAGCACACGTTGCGCGCTGGCGATCACCGTTGGGGCATCGTCGGCGTGTCGTTGCGGCGTGCGGATACGTCGGAGGCGCTCACTCCGCAGGATCATCTGTATGCGGTGGACGTGCGCGACGGCACCGCGGATTCGTTCCAGGTGATCGGTGCGCTGATGACTTCGCTGGTCGCGCCGCAGTCGCCCGCCGCCGTCCTCGATGCGATGACCGATCCGCGCTGCCATATCGTCAGTTTGACGATCACCGAGAAAGGTTATTGCCGCAATCCGGCGAGTGGCGCATTGCAATTCGATCATCCCGACATCGCTCATGATCTGCGCGAGGCCGCCGCGCCGCGTAGTGCGATCGGCTTCGTCGTACGCGCGCTGGCGTTGCGCCGCGCGGCCGGTTTGGGCCCGTTTACCGTGCTGTCGTGCGACAACCTGCCGTCCAATGGCGACACGATGCGCGCGTTGACGCTGGCGTTCGCGCGCGAAGCGGATCCTGCGCTGGCCGACTGGATCGAGCAAAAGGGCGCATTTCCCAACACGATGGTGGATCGGATCGTGCCGCTTACCACCGACGCCGATCGCACGCGCGTAGCGAAGCAACTCGGTGCCGAGGACGCGTGGCCGGTGATGACCGAGCCATTTTCGCAGTGGGTGATCGAAGACCGCTTCGCGGGGCCGCGGCCGGCGTGGGAGCACGCAGGCGCGACACTCGTGGATGACGCGCGTCCCTATGAACAGGCCAAATTGCGGATGTTGAACGGCGCGCATTCGGCGCTCGCCTACCTCGGGTCGTTGATCGGCTATGACACCGTCGATCAGGCGATCGGCGCACCGGCGGTGCTGAACTTCGTCGAAAGCATGTTGCGCGACGAGGTGGAGCCGACGCTGTCGCGACCCGCTTTGGCTACCTATCGCGCTGAACTGTTCACGCGTTTTCGGAACACCGCGCTCGATCACCGCTTGCAGCAGATCGCGACCGATGGCTCACAGAAACTGCCGCAGCGCTGGCTGGAAAGCGTGCGCGCCAACCTGAAAAGCGGCGCGCCGACCGAACGTCTCGCCTTTGCGCTGGCCGGCTGGATCGCGTACCTCGGCGGCGTGGACGAGACAGGCCGCACCTACGCGATCGCGGATCCGCTCGCCGACACACTGACCGACGCGGTCCGCTCGACCTTGCTCGCGGACGCAGTCGATGCGGTACGAACACTGCTCGGAATCGAGTCGATCTTTGGTTGCGATCTGCGCGCGCACCCGCGTTTCGTCGCGCAAGTCGGACGCCATCTGGATGCGATTCGCGCGCAGGGCGTCGTCGAAGCGATGAACGCTTTACCGCTTCAAGCCATTCACATAGCCGCAACGACCGCCGCTTTCTGACGGTCGGCAATCCTGAACAAATGGAGGAAGACATGAGCGACCTGCTCGTCAAACCGTCAATGCCTGCCGAAGACGGTCAGATCATCCATATCACGCCGGCGAACGCCGGCTGGAAATACGTCGGCTTCGACGTGTTCGACCTGAAGCCTGGCGCGACCGTTACTCGTGAGACGGGCGATCGCGAAGTCGTGGTCGTGCTCGTAAAGGGGCACGCAACGGCTGGTTGTGAAGGGCTCGCGAGCCGCGCAATAGGGGCGCGGCTCTCGCCATTCGATGGCGCGCCGTGGTCCATGTACGTGCCACCGCATACGCGCTACACGATCGTGGCCGTGGACGATGTCGAACTCGGCATCTGTTCCGCGCCCGCGAAGGGCGGCTTGCCGCCGCGCTTCATTGCACCTGATGAGGTCAAGCAGGAAACCCGCGGCGCGGGCGCCAATCTGCGTCACGTGCGCCACATCCTGCCGGAAACCGAGCCGGCGGAAAGCTTGCTGGTGGTGGAATCCGTGACGCCGGCGGGCAACTGGTCGAGCTATCCGCCGCATCGCCACGATACCGACGATGGCGAGCAGCAGACCTATCTCGAGGAAACCTATTACCATCGCGTCTCGCCGCCGCAGGGCTTCGCGATTCAGCGCGTCTACACCGACGACCGCAGTCTGGACGAAACGCTCGCGGCGTACGACAAGCATGTCGTGCTGGTGCCGCGCGGCTATCATCCGGTTGCCGCGGCGCACGGCTACGACCTCTATTACCTGAATGTGATGGCGGGTCCGCGTCGCACCTGGCACGTACACAACGAGCCGGCGCATGAATGGTTGCTACAGCCAGGCGCAAGCGCCGCGGTGGGCGGCGCGCGCTGAGTCTCGTTGCGATAAGTCAGTCGCTGTCGGCGTCGGTGCCTTGGGTGTCGAATCCGGCAGCCTCGCGCAGCGCTTGCAGCATCGCCCGCGCACCCGGTGAGAGCCTGTCGCCGCGCCGTGTCACGATGCCCGCCGGTCCGAGCTTCAGATCGAGTTCGAACGGTAGCGGTTCGAGCGCGCCGGCAATGCAATACGGCCGCACTGGTTCGCGCGCAAGCGGCGCGATCATATCGCTCATTTGCAGCAGACTCGTGATGACAGGCAATGATGAGCTCTCGACTACATCCGTCGGCAACGCGAGCTGCCGTTCGAGAAAAAGTTGCGTGAACTGATTGCGCATGACGTTGCCTTTAGGCGGCAGGATCCACGTTTGCGGCGCGAGTTCGTTCCAGCTCAGAGTCTTGCGCTTGGCGAGCGGATGGCCAACGCGTGCGAACAGCGCGTGCTGCGCTTCTGCGAGCGGAGCGTAGTGCAGTTCCGCCAGGTCGTCCGGATTGCGGATTCGCGCGACGATCATATCCAGCTTGCCTTCCTGAAGACGCTGCACCAGCACCTCGCTGAACTCCATTTCGATGTTGACGCGAATCTGCGGGAAGCGCTTCTTGAGCAGCGCGACGGCCTTCGGCACGAGGTTGGTGGCCGCTGTAACCTCGGTGCCGATCATCGCCTGTCCGGTCAGGCCGGCTTTGAGCGCGGACACTTCGCCGTACGCGTGCTGCAACTCCGCCAGCACGCTGCGCGCATGGCGGATCAGCACCTCGCCGTACCAGGTGGGCTCGACACCGCGCGGATGCCGCTCAAACAATTGCACCCCCATGGTTTCTTCCAATTCACGCAACAACTTGGTCGCCCCGGGCTGCGTCATGTATGCGGCCTCCGCCGCGCGCAAAACCGAGCGATGGATGTCCAACTGAACGATCAGGGCTAATTGGCGCGTCTTTAGACGCGTGGGGTCGAAGCGTCCCGTCGCGGTGGCGCCCACGCCCTTATCAGGATGAATGGCCGAGGTCACGATGTCGTCTCCATGTATTCCGTATCGATATAGATTTTGAGTTATTTTTCATTATAAAAGAATATCGATCGATTCTACTATGCAGATGACGTCTCGCATTCCGATGCGGGGCGGATTCCATCATGGGCATCGAGACCGGCTGCATCCGGCATTCGCGCAGGCAGCCGCACAGGAGACGAAGACGCAATGAACACCCGTACCGCAGACATCCCGCCGGAAGGCATCACTACCGACGAGTTCCTCGGCCGCGTCGCCAAGGTCCGCAGCGCACTCGACAAGGCGGGCCTGGTCGGTCTGCTCGCCTTCGGCGATTGCTGGCGTGGCGCGAATATCGGCTACTTTACCGAGTTCCGTCCGCTCGACGGCGTATCGGACATCGCCAACGCGATCCTGCTGCTGCCCGTGGACGGCGACCCCGTGCTGTTCGTGTCCGATCAATGCTTCGACTACGCGACCAGCGTGACCGCCTTCGAGGTGCGCAGCCTGCGGGACGTCACGCAGCAGGTGCAGGCATTTTCGGCACGGCACCGCAGCGGCACGGTCGGCCTTGCCGGCGCCGCCTATATCCCGGCGGACCTGTTGCAGCGCCTGAACGCCGGTCTCGGCGAACTGAAGCTCGAACCGACAATGGTGCTGGCCGAAATCAAGGCGATCAAGAGCGACGCCGAAGTGGCGTTGATGCGCAAAGCCGCCGCCCTGACCGATTCGGCGATGGCCGCGATTCGCGACGCGCTCGCCGACGGCCGTCCCTACACCGAGCGTGAACTCGCTTTGATCGCCGACCGCGCGATGCTCGCGGGAGGAGCGGACCGGACTGCGTTCGATTCGATGGTGCAATCCGGTCCGCGCTCGGCGTATAACCTGGCGCGCCCCACCGACCGCATCCTGCAATCGGGCGACCTGATCATGACCGACATCGGTGCGCGTTATCGTGGGTACGTAGCCGATGGCGGACGCGGTTTTACCTACGGTCCGGCGAATCCCGAGAAGATGTCGATCGTCGCGGCAGCGGCGCGCGCGGTTGAAGCCGGGCTTGCCGCCGCGCGTCCCGGCATGGCGGCCCTGGAACTGAACGCGGTGATCCAGCAGGCGCTGGTGAAATCGAACTACGAGCAATACTCAAGCGAAGCGCGCGGCCATGGCACCGGTCACGGCACCGGCATGGACCCGGAAGAAGAAGCGCCGTGGATCGGCCCGGGCAACAAGACCGTGTTGCAGGAAAACATGGTCTTTACCCTGAAGGCGACGATCACGGTGCCGAACGTCGGCGGCCTGCGCACGGAACGTATCGTGCGGTTGACCTCGGGCGGCGTCGAAACGCTCGACCAGTTCCCGATGGAACTGCACTGGTGAGTGCAGCGAATTTATCGTAACGTGCCGGCGGATCCGCGCCGCCGTCACGCAGCAGTGCAAGACATAGATTCCCAGAGAAGGGAGGAGACATGAACACATCGCCCATTTCATCCGGCAACGCGCCGGTTATCAGCCGGTCGGCCGTCAACCGTGTGCTGGTTGCTTCGGTGGTCGGGACCGCCATCGAGTGGTACGACTTTTTTCTGTATGCCACCGCTTCGGCGCTGGTCTTCGCCAAACTGTTCTTCCCCTCGTTCGATCCGGTGGTCGGCACCATCGCGGCGTTCGGCAGTTTTGCGGTCGGCTATCTCGCACGGCCCTTTGGCGCCGTGTTCTTCGGGCACTTTGGCGATCGCATCGGACGCAAGGCGACGCTCGTCGCGACGCTGACAATCATGGGCGTCGGCACCTTCGTCATCGGCCTGCTGCCGACTTACGCCTCGATCGGCGTCTGGGCGCCGATCCTGCTGGTGGCGATGCGCTTCCTGCAAGGGCTCGGCGTCGGCGGCGAGTGGGGCGGCGCGGTGCTGATGGTGGTCGAAACGGCGCCGGCCAGCAAACGCGGCTTCTTCGGCGCGTTCCCGCAATTGGGCGTGCCGCTCGGATTGATGCTTTCGACCGCGGTGTTCAAAGCCGTTTCGAGTCTGCCGTCAGACGCGTTCTATTCATGGGGATGGCGCCTGCCATTCCTGCTGAGCGTGGCGCTGATCGCGATCGGCCTGTTCATCCGCTTGCGCGTCATGGAGTCGCCGGTATTCGAACAGATCAAGGCGAGCAAGCAGGTCGTGAAGGCGCCGCTGATCGAATTGCTGCGCCGGCATCCGAAAGACCTCGTGCTGACGATCGGCACGCGCTTCGCGGTCGACATCACTTTCAACGTGATCAACGTGTTCGTGCTGGTCTATGGAACGACGCGGCTCGGCTTGTCGCGTGGACTACTGCTGAACGCAATCATCCTGGGCTGCGCGTTTGCGCTGATCACGCTGCCGCTGTTCGGCAAACTGTCGGACGTGATCGGACGCCGGACCGTCTTCATGCTCGGAGCGGTGTTCGTGGCGATCTATGGATTCGCGTTCTTTCCGCTGCTTGAGACACGCAATCCGACCTTGATTTTCGTGGCGTACGTTTGCGGTATCGCGTTGAGCCAGGCGTCGGTGTACGGCGTGCAATCGACGTGGTTTGCCGAACTGTTCGGTACGCGGGTGCGTTATACGGGTGCCTCGCTGCCGTATCAGATTGCCGGCATCATCACGTCGGGACCGACGCCATTGATCGCCACCTATCTGTTCGCCACGTATGGCCAGACGCTGCCCATTTCGATCTATATCGCGGCGACGGGATTGCTGAGTCTGGTGTGCGCGTTTTTCCTCGCTGAGACTTTCAGGCGGGATCTGTCGGCAGAGCCGGAAGATGAGGCGGCCGCTGCTCTCAGCGCACGTACGTCCGCACACTCACCGCATCCTCTGCCGCGCTGAGCGCAAATCGATCCGGCTGCTCTGCTCCATGCAGAGCGGGCCGGAATCGTACAGACCCGCTCACGCGAAGACCGCCTTATTGCATGGCGGCCCGCGCTGTAGCGGCGGATTCGAAAGTAGCTTGCGCCCGGCATGACGGGCGCTTTGCTTTGTGGTTTCGCGATATCGAATCGCCAAAGCGCCGAATCGCCGAAATGCCGTGGATCAGAACAGGCTGAAGTCGTCGTTGCTATCGGGGATGGCGTTGAGCACGTCCCGCAGCGCGCGCCAGCCGACCCATCCCGCAAGATTCGCCGACATCGCCAGCCAGCGCGACGCGTGCGTGCTCGTGCGCGTCGTCGGCGCTCGATGTTGGGCTTCGACCTTGCGCGCGTCGAGCGAGGCACGGAGCAAAGGGCAGGCAGGCATGCAGTGTCTCCTTCTCAGCGAGCGGTGCCGTCGGCAGTTGCCGCAGCCGCGGCCACGCGCGGCAGAATCGCCGCGAATACCTCCGCTAGGGTCGTTGCGCCGAAACGCCGCTCGCTGATGCCGGCTTCAACGTCGATACGGCCCGCGTTATGCGCGTCATAAAGTTCGGTGATCAAACGCGCATGGTGTTCGCCGAGCCCCGCGCCTTGCAGCATCGCGGCCCATTCGCCGCGCGGCACCTCGCGCGCGACGACGGCACGGCCCGCCAGTTCGCTGAGCGTGCGCGCCACGTCCAATGCGCTGGCGCGCTCGTCGCTTTCTATGCTCACCACGCGCGGCGAGACCGGCTGCGCGCCATCGTCGAGCAACAACTCGGCGGCGAGCGTGCCCACGTCCTGTGCGGCGACAGTCGGAAAGCGCTTGCTCAACGGATGATGCAAACTCGGCAGCGCGCCGCTTGCGAGCGCGAGCGGCAGCACACGCGCCCAGTTGTGCATATGTTCGGCGGCGCGCAGAAACGTCAACTGCGAATCGACCGTTCGCAATTGCGTTTCAAGCTCGTGAAACAGCGTGGTGATGCCCGTGCCGGCCGGATGTTCCGCGCCGTAGTCGGAGAGCGCGACAATGCGCGGCGGCGGATCGACACGCAATGCCGCGACGCTCACGTCGATCATGCGCCGCATTGCCTGCGCGCGATCGGCGTGCCCACGCGGCAGCGGACATAGCAGCTGCACCGCATGCGCGCCTTCGATGGCGCGTGCCACCGTGGCGGCGTCGAGCAGATCGGCCACGACGACTTCGCAGCCGAGTTCCGCGAGGAATTCGCCCTGTTGCTGATCGCGGACCACCGCGCGCACGTCGCGGCCCGCCCGGCGCAATGCCGCCGCGCTTACTTTGCCGACATTGCCGGCGGCTCCAAAAATCACGAACACGTTGCGCTCCCTGGTTGACTCGGTATGACCTCATCTTAGGGACGCAGCGGCCAGAAAGCGCGCGGGCAAGGATTGCGCCGCGCAGATTCGGATGACGGTTTTCGCATGCCGCACCGCAGCGGAAGCGTTGAATCACGTAGAGTCGAGCGAAGCCGCGCAAAACGCCGCACAATGCAGACTTACTCGCCGTCACCCACGAGGGAAACAATGAATGCAGCGATACCGACACCAGTAGGGCAACCGTTGCCGCATAGCGGTTCCCGTCTCGCGTTGCGCTCGAGCAGGCTGCTCGGCTGGCAGGGCTTCGGCGCGGAACTGGTCAACGTGTCGGCCGGGCTGCACCGTATTCCCGCGTTCAGTTACCACCGGGTGGGCGTGCATGTCGGTGCGCCGGTCAGGGCGCGCTGCCTATGCAACGAGCGGCGCCACTCGCGAATCCAGGCGCATGGCGACGCCGACGTGATTCCCGCCGGACTCGACGGGCAGTGGAGCGACGAAACCGCCTGCACGATTTTCAGCGTGTGGATCAGCGAGGCGTTTGCGCAGCGGACCGTCGAGCAACTGTCGTTGAAATCGGCCGATGCGCAATTGCGTCCGCAATTCCAGATGCGCGATCCGCGCTTCCAGCATCTCGCGTGGGCTTTGCGCGCCGAGCTCGAAGCGGACGAACCATCCGATCCGCTTTACGCTGAAAGCCTGTGTACGGCGATGGTGGTGCGCCTGATCGGCGGCGCGCCGATGCTCGACAACAAGCGGCGCCCGCTCGCGCCGAAAACGGCCGCGCGCGTGATCGAGTTCATCGAAGCGCATCTGGACCAGCGGCTCACGCTAAGTGAGCTGGCCGCGCTCGTCGGGTTGAGCGTGCCGCATTTCAAGGCGCTGTTTCGCGAGACGCTCGGCATGCCGGTGCATCAATACGTGGTGCAGCGGCGCGTGGAGCGCGCGCGAACGCTGCTGCTGCAAGGCAAGCTCAGCGCGAGCCAGATCGCGCTCGATACGGGCTTCGCGCATCAGAGTCACATGGCGCATTGGATGGGCCGCCTGTTGGGCGTGACGCCGCGCGAGCTGATCCGCTCAACGGCAAATGCAAGCAGCGTTGTCGAGTTCGAATCGAACCAGGTCCGCAGCATTGCCATACCGCGATAGCGCCTTGAGACGGCGCAGTGCGCACAGCCCCACACGTTCGAGGCCGCGCGCCGCAGAAGCGGAAACGCAAACCGCAGTGCAGCCGGGCCATTAACCCGGCGCCGCGCCCGTCAACTGCGAATACACGTCATGTGAAAGTTGCAGCAACTCCTTGCGGTCGATTCCTCCCGACACCGCATAGCCGAAGTCGCCATCAATCCAGTAGAACACGTTCACCGGGCCGTCCTGATACAGCTTGAACGCCGTTGTATTCGAGTTCTGCTGGCGGCGCGAAATGCACAGCGTGACGCGCTCGCCGTTCGGCCCGCGATACATGAATTGCGCGGTCGGTCCATCGGCACCGGGCAGCAGGCGCCCGCCCGAGAGGTTGAAGCCGCTCTTCGAGAGAACCGGCGGATGCACATTGGTGCCGAGCCGGTTGGCGAGCCACTGCACGAAATCCTGTTCGTGGTCGTCGGTGCTCAACTCGGTCGGCCGGTCGACGGCGGGCATATAAACCACATGCGCCACCGCCGCCTGGCGCGCGAACATTTCCGAGCTGTCCGCACTGACAGGGCGCGTGTCCGAGTGGCCGCCCGCGACCGGCGCGATCACGTCCTGGCCCATATGCGTGCCCACGCCGATGCCCACGCCCATCACCAACGCCGCCGCCATCCCGGCAAAGTGCGGCCAGTTGGCGGCAATCCGCCAGCGGCGCGGCGCGGGCGCTTGCAGGCGCTTCGGCACGGGCTCGTTCAGCACGCGGTCGTAGCGCTCATGGAACATGCTGTTCAGCGAAAAATAATCGCTGACGCGCGCGGCCAGCTCGGGATTCTGTTCGAGCGCGCGCTCCACATCGGCACGGCGTTCGTCGGACAGCGTGCCATCCACATACGCATGCAGTTCTTCTTCGCCGATCGGCATAGTCTGGTCGCTCATCGCACCACCTGTAATTTTGCACCGGGCTGCGTGCCCGCCATCAACGCCCGCAAGCGTTCGCGTCCGCGCGACAGCCGCGACATCACCGTGCCGAGGGGAATGTTCAGCGCAAGCGCCACGTCGGCATAGCTCATTTCCTCGAGGCCCACCAGCAGCACGACTTCGCGCTGCTCCATGGGCAGGCGCTGCAACGCGTAGTCGAGGTCGCGCATTTCCAGCGAACGGGTCTGCTCGGAGGGCACGGCGAATTCGCTCTCGGACACGCTTTCGTCGTCGACGGCCACGTGGACGGCGCGCGCCGACGCCTTGCGCGCCTGATTGGCGAACACGTTGTGCATGATCGTAAACAGCCACGCGCGCAGGTCGGTGCCTGGCTGGAACATGCCGGTGCGGCCGAGCGCGCGCTCCAGCGTGTCCTGCACCAGATCGTCGGCGAGGTCGCGATTGTTGATCAGCGCTCGTGCGTAGCGCCGCAATCGCGGCACATGTTCCATCAACTCGTCACGGACATCCATTTTTTATCCCAGTCGTGGGGTTTTCCGCGGGCAGGGAGGCGTACTGCTGTCGCGCGAAAAGACGCATTTGAGATGCGAACACGGTTGCGCGCGCTTTATTCCGCCGCCGTGTCTGAGGTCGTGAATTGCATGCTGTATCCATCACGTCGTCATCGCAAAGTCATCGCATGGTCATCGCGTCGGCGGCGCGCATCAGGCCGTGGGTGCGGGCGTCGCCGGCGAGCACGAAACGCTGCCGCTGCGCGGTCCACAGCAACAGGCGAATTGCGCCGATGCGTCTGGCGGACCACTGCGCCTGCGTCGGCGCGAACAGCGCCAGAGCCGACAGCAGCACGACCGGTTGATTGTCGCCGTTCAGATAGATGAATTCGCTGACCCGCTGCAGCGGTCCCAGCGCCACCACGCGCCGGTCCACGAGGCGCAATCCGATCGCCGAGAGATTCGGCGCGGACGGATCGACGCGCGTGGGCGATGCGGCTGAAAGCTGGCCGGCGGCGCTTTCCGCGAGCGCCATCACCGCGGCGTTGTTCAGCGCCTGGGCGGACACCTGGGTGGCGGCGAGCCAGCCGCTCGCCACCGCCAACGTCAGCGCGAGCGCCGCCAGCGCGTTGAGCCACTTCCGCGTGCGTTTTGACATGTCGATGCGCTCCGGCACGCGGCGCCACCCTTCGACACGGCCCGGCACAGGTTCGTCAGTTGTTTGAAAAGCCTGCTGGATCTGCGCGTTCAGCCTGCCGTAAAACGCCACGCGGCGCGCCTCCGCCGGATCCTTGCCCAGATACTCCCGCAGAAACGCGGCGCGCTCCGGCGTCAGCGTGCCGTCGGCGTAGGCCTGAATGTCCGCTTCGGAAAGCGGCAAATCGGAAGGGGCGTCAGTGTTCATGGTGTCGGCGTGCGTCGAAGTTCGGCTGTCGAGGGGCGAACACGCACACACCCCAGTTTATTCCATATGTTTCGCACGCCAATTTCTACGCCGCCAGCGCTCGCGCGAGCGCATCTTAGTGCAGCCCTCACCGCGCCGGCCGCACGCGAGCTAACCCGGTTGCACGTCCGTTTATTCCCGCTTTCGAATATGTTTTTTCTCTCGCGTCGAGGCAGGAATAAAAGCCGCGGACCCGTGGTTCTCCCTCATGCAAACCCGCACAAAACTCATTGGAGTTCATCATGAAGAAGATCGCTTTCGCCGCATTGTCCGTTGTCGTTCTCGCTGCTTCGTCGAGCGCTTTCGCGCAAGGCAAGACGCGTGCTGAGGTGTACCAGGAATTGATCCAGGCCCAGCAGAACGGCCTGAACTACGTCACCGATGCCTCGTATCCCGACGTGAGCCCGGTGTTCGCGCAGCAGGTCGCGCAGCACAAGGAAGCACTCGCGAAAGAAGCGGCAGCCACCCCCCGCGTCGCGAATCACGACGCGCAAGCAGGCAGCGTCAATTGAAGTGGCGATACCCGGCGCGCAACCGGAACGGGCGCGCCGGATATCGAATGGAATAGATCGCTGCATCGTGTGTTTGCCCGGTAAGCGTACCTATCCGACAGAGGAGTCTTCGTGGCAAAACCATCCGTTCCCAATCCAGCGCCTGCCTGCGTGCCTTGCCGACTCGCCGTGATCGGCGCGGCCGTGCTGGTGCTCGCCGGCGGCTTCGCTTACACAGCAGGCTGGCTGACGCCGGCGCGTCTCACCGCACCGCGCATCGTCAATACATTCGAATCGGTGGCGGGGCAGCCGCATCCCGGTTATCGGCGCAATCATGCGAAGGGTCTGTGCATTGAAGGCTATTTCGACAGCAACGGCGAGGGCGCGGCGCTGTCCAGCGCGGAGGTCTTCCCGGCCGGCCGCACGCCGGTCACGGGACGCTTCGCGGTGCCCGGCGGCAATCCGTCCGCGCCGGATACCAGTTCGCCCGTGCGCAGCCTCGCGTTGCTGTTCCAGTTGCAAAACGGCGAACAGTGGCGCACCGGCATGAATTCGACGCCGGTGTTCGCGGTGCACACGCCCGAGCAGTTCTATCAGCAACTGAGCGCCGCGAAGCCCGATCCGGCGACCGGCAAACCGGACCCCGCGAAACTCAAGGCGTTTTACGCCGCGAATCCCGAAACGCAGCCGTTTCAGGCGTGGGTGAAGGCGCATCCGCCTTCGTCGAGTCTGGCGAATGCGGCGTACTACAGCATCAACGCATTCCGTTTTACCGACGCCGCCGGCAACACGCGCGCGGTGCGCTGGGCGATGGTGCCCGAGACGCCGTATGCTCCGATCACTGATGCCGAGAAAGCCGAAAAGAATTTCCTCGGTGCCGACCTCGATCAGCGCCTGCAAAACGGACCTTTGCGCTGGCATCTGATTTTGACCGTCGCGAAACCCGGCGACCCCACCGACGACGCCACGCTGCAATGGCCCGACGATCGTCAACATATCGACGCGGGCACGCTCGTGATCGATCACACGACCTCGCAGGCGAACGGCACGTGCCGCGACGTCAACTTCGACCCGACGATCCTGCCGGCGGGCATCGAGCCGTCGGACGATCCCTTGCTCGCCGCGCGTTCGGCGGCGTATGCGCTGTCGTACCAGCGCCGCACGCGCGAGGAAGCCTTGCATCCCGCGATTCATCAAACCCAGACAAACGGAGATCACTCATGAGTTCGACGCGCACCCATTTCAGTCCGCTCGCGCGCCTGTTGCACTGGACGATGGCGCCGCTGATCATCGCGATGCTGTTCATCGGCGTGGGCATGGTCGCCACCGTCTCGCGCGCGCACGACACGCTGATCGCGATTCACCGGCCGCTCGGCATTGCGTTGCTGCTGCTGGTGCTGCTGCGTGCGGGCGTGCGCATCACCAGCAGCAGTCCGCGGTTGCCCGACGATATGCCCGCGCCGCAGCGGCTCGCGGCGAAGGCCTCGCATCTGCTGCTGTATGTGTTGATGGCCGCCATGCCGTTGATCGGCTGGGCGATGCTGTCCGCCGCGGGTTATCCGGTCACGCTCTACGGTCCGCTGCATCTGCCGCCCATCGCGCCGCAAAATGTCGAGTTGTTCGCGTTGCTGCGCGCGTTGCACACGTGGCTCGCATTCGCTTTGTTCGCCACCGTGCTGCTGCATCTCGCGGCCGCGCTGTTTCATGGGCTGATCAGGCGCGACGGCGTGTTTTCGAGCATGGCGCGCGGCGAGCGCTAGTGCTTCTTTAACGCTTCACGCGTTCCGAGCGCGGGTCGTAAGGCGCCTTCAGATGCAGCGTGGCCGGAAGCAGTTCGCCCGCAACGTCGATTGCATAGCTGCCGCTGTTCAGATACGCCGCATCCGCAGCGCCGGCGGGATTGTTCACGTAACCCATTGCCACCGGACAGCCGAGCGTGTGGCCGAACGCCGCCGAACTCACGAAGCCCACCGGCTTGCCGTCGCGCAGAATCGCTTCGCCGCCCCACAGCATGCGATCCGCGGCGCCGTCGGCGGTCAGCACGACCATGCGGCGGCGCAGCGGTTCGGCGCGCAATTTGAGCAGCGCGTCGCGGCCGCGAAATGCAATGTCCTTGTCGAGCTTGCACGCGAACGCGAGGCCCGCTTCGAACGGGTTCGTATCCGGCGTGAGTTCGCGGCCCCATGCACGATAGCCTTTTTCGATGCGCAAGGAATCGATCGCGTAGTAGCCCGCGTTGACGAGGCCGAATGCTTGACCCGCTGCGTGCAGCGTCTCGTACACGCCGACCGCGAATTCCACCGGCACGTACAGTTCCCAACCAAGTTCACCCACGTACGTGAGGCGCGTGGCTCGCACCGTCGCATAGCCGAGGTCGACCTCGCGGCTCTGGCCGAAGCCGAACGCTTCGTTGCTCCAGTCCGCTTTCGACACGCTTTGCAGCAGTTCGCGCGAACGCGGGCCCATCACGGCGAGCACCGCATATTGGCCGGTCACGTCGACGAGCGTGCAGTGCCTGTCGTGTGGAATCAATTTTTCGATGCTGTCGAAGTCGCGCGTGCTTTGCGCGGTACCGGTGACGAGCAGGTATTGATCGTCCGCGAGCCGCGTGAGCGTGAAGTCGGATTCGTAACCGCCGCGCTCGTTGAGCATGGCGGTGTATACCGTGGTACCAGTCGGCACATCCACGTCGTTGGCGACGATGCCTTGCAGCACGCTTTGCGCGTCGCGCCCCTTGACGAGAAATTTGGAGAACGACGTCATGTCGAACAGCGCGACGCCTTCGCGGCACGCGCGGTGTTCGGCGCCGCTCCACGGCAACCAGTTCTGCTGGCCGAAGGCGTACTCGATCTTCGCCTCGTCAGGCGAAGGCGCGAAAAAGTTGACGCGCTCCCAGCCCATCTTGCTGCCGAAACACGCGCCTTCGTCACGCAGCAGCGAATACAGCGGCGAGCGGCGAAACGGCCGCGCGCTGTCGAGTTCGCGATTCGGCCAGGGCATCGCGTAGTGCAGGCCGAGCGTTTCCTTCACGCGGTCGTGCAGCCACGTATCGTTGCCGTTGAAGCGCGCGAAGCGGCGAATATCGACCGGCCACAGATCCATGGTCGGCTCGCCCGCGACGATCCATTCCGCGAGCGCCATGCCAGCACCGCCCGCCGACGCGATCCCCATCGAATTAAAACCCGCGCCGACGAAAAAGCGCCGCAGTTCGGGCGCTTCGCCCAGCATGAAGTTGTTATCCGGCGTGAACGATTCGGGGCCGTTATAGAACTGCTTCACCTGCGCCGTTTCCAGCGCGGGCACGCGCTGCAATGCATTTTCCATCAGGATTTCGAACTGATCCCAATCATCCGGCAGCAGTTGAAACTCGAAATTCTCGGGGATGCCGTTCATGCCCCACGGTTTCGCGTCCGGCTCGAAGCCGCCCATCACGAGGCCGCCCACTTCCTCCTTGAAATAGATGAAGCCGTCCGGGTCGCGCATGACCGGCAAATCCGGATGCACGCCGGCAATCCGTTCCGTGACGATGTAGTAGTGCTCGGCCGAGTGCAGCGGCACGGTCACGCCGCACAGGCGCCCGACGGCCTTGGCCCACTGGCCCGCGCAATTCACGACGATGTCCGCGCCGAGCGTGCCTTCCTCGCCGTCCTTGTTGCGCCACGCGAGGCCGCTGACTTCGCGCGCGCCGTTCGCCTTGCCGTCCTGCGCGGTGCGCGTATGGATCGCCGTAACGCGGGTATTTTCGACGATGCGCGCGCCGCGCTGGCGGGCGCCGCGGGCGAGGGCCTGGGTCAGATCGGTGGGATTCGCCTTGCCGTCGCCGGGCAGCCAGACGGCGCCGAGCAGGTCGTCGGTGCGCATTACCGGCCACAGGTCGCCGGCTTCGCGCGGGCTGATCACGTCGCAGGCCACGCCGTAAGCGCGCGCGACGGCGGCGGTGCGTTTCAGTTGTGTCATGCGCTCGGCCGTGCGCGCTACCGAGAGTGAGCCGCATTGCTTCCAGCCGGTGGCGAGGCCGGTATCGGCTTCGAGTTCGGCATACAGCGCGGTCGAATAGCGGATCAGCTTCGTCATGCTTTCCTGGGCGCGCAACTGGCCGACGAGACCGGCCGCGTGCCAGGTCGTCCCGCAGGAGAGTTGCCCCTGTTCGAGCAACACCACATCGGTCCAGCCCAGCTTCGTCAGATGGTAGGCGACCGAGCAGCCGATGATCCCGCCGCCGACTATGACGACGCGAGCGTGAGTAGGAATGGATGTGGGCATGTGTGGAAATGCGTGGATTGAGTGCCCGTAGGTTGCCGCAAAAAGACACGGAATGCAACGAACCCGCAACCGTGTTGTGATTGGGGCGGCGTCATGCAATGGACATACGACCGTGTTTTAAAACGTAGCTGTCGCACCAAGGGCGTGTTTCCGAAGAACCGGACTCGCCGTTACCACCGCCAAGATGTGGTTTTGATTGGAAATGTGTGGCTATCCAACCCCGCGAACCGTGTCTTTTGCTAGACTCCACTGAACCATCACCGCCCAATCGCCATGTTTTCCAACCAGCGCCAAGCCGAAATCCTGCGACTCCTCCGCGAGCAGCGCACCTGCACGATCACGGATCTCGCCGACCGTTTCGACGTGTCCGACGAGACCATCCGCCGCAATATCAAACCGCTGATTGCGGACGGCCTGCTGATCAAGGTCCACGGCGGCGTCATGCTGCCTGAGCGGCTCGACGAGCCGCCGTTCCAGCGGCGCATGACGGCGAGCCAGGAGGGCAAGCGGGCGATCGGCGCGCGCATCGGCGAACTGGTGCGCGATGGCGATTCGCTGATTCTGGAGGGCGGCACGACCTGTCTGCATATTGCGCAGGCGCTCGCCGCCCGCTCGCGGCTCACCGTCGTGACCCCTTACATCGAAGTCGCGCGCGTGCTGGCGCCGCGCAATGGCAACCGGGTTTTCATCACGGGCGGCGAGTTGCGGCCGGACGATTGCGCCGCGGTCGGCGACAGCGCGCTGGCGTTTCTACGGCAGTTTCACGTGCGCTACGCGATCGTCTCGGTCACCGCGATCGACGTGCAGGGGCGTTTCATGGACGCGCTGCCCGCCGACGCTGCATTTTCGCAGGCGGCTTTCACTCAGGCCGAACGCCGCGTGGTCGCGGCGGATCACGCGAAATTCGGCCACAGCGCGCTGGTGCATGCATTCGGTGCCGACGCCGTCGATCTGCTGGTGACGGACGAAGCGCCGGCGCCCGCACTGGCTCAGGTGTTCGCGGCGGCGGGGGTGGATGTGGAGGTGGGCACACAAGCAATTTCGTCCAACGCGTAAAATGGCCGGTTACCACAGGCAATCGATGCCGCACAGACAGTCACCGGCCGCCGCCCTTCGCGCGCTGCCGGGCTGATTCTGTCCGCGCGCTTGCCCAAGCCGGCTTGAATAGGATTGGACGCTGATGTCGTCAGTTTTCTTTGATCGGGAACGGATTGCAGAGTGGCTCGGGGACCATACCGTCGCCAAGGCGCGCTCGGTCGGCCCTGTCAGCAACGTGAAATGGCACGGGGCGACCCTCAGCGGCGACGTGCAGGGCACCCAGCCGATACCGTACAAAACGCGGGTGCAATTCCGCACCGACGGCGGTTCGCCCTGGGCGCAGGGCGACTGCTCGTGTCCGGTCGGCCGCAACTGCAAGCACGTCGCCGCGCTGCTGTTCGCCGAGCTCGAGTATCACGACGAGATGGACCATATCACCGAGGTCGAACTGGACGATGGCGAGTCCGCGGGCGATCTGCCGCCGAAGCGGATTGCACACATGGGGCACATGGGACAACCGTCGGGCGTGCGGCCCGAACTGGTCAGTTGGCTCGAACGTTTTCGCGCGCGGGCCGAGGCCGCGGATGCCGACGCGCAGAAGGCGAGCGCCCCACGCACGCAGACGCTCGCGTACCAGCTGAACTGGTCCAGCTTCCACAAGCGCCACGAGGTGGTGCTGCACCGCGCGCGCTGCAATGCCGCCGGCGCGGTCGTCGCGGTCGACGAAGCCTGGGGCAATGTGGAAGCGGCGCTGCTCAAACAGCCGAAGTTCGTCTCCGACGAAGACCTGTCGATCCTGCGCGGTCTGTGGCTTGGCCGCTCGCGTGAGGATTTCGGCCAGTTCATTCTGCGCGGCACGAGCGGCGCGGAGACGCTGCAAAAACTGATCGCGACGGGGCGGCTGTTCTTCGACTTCAAGCCCGCGCCCGGCGAGGCCGGACCGACCGCGTTGTCGCGCGGCGCCGACCGGCCCGGCCGGATCGAATGGGAGCCGCTCGCCGACGAACGTCTGCGGCCTGTGCTCTGCACCGAGCCGCGCGCCAGCATGGTGCTGCCGACCGAGCCGGTCTGGTACGTGGACGGCGTTGCGAATGAGGCGGGCATTGTCCAGTCGTCGCTGCCGTTCCAGCAGTTGCCCGATTATCTGGCCATGCCGCCAATCTCGCTCGCCGAAGCGCCGCTGGTCGCCTCGGTGCTGCGCGAGATCGCGCCCGAATTGCCTCTGCCGCCCACGCAAGACGCGTCCGCGATTCGCGTGATCGACGTCGAGCCCGTGCCGGTGCTCTCGCTCAATAGTCACGCGCTGCCGTCGTCGGCGGGCAAGGCGGGGCTGCGGCAGACCGCGGCGGTCGAACTGGCCGGCGTGAGTTTCGATTACGACGGCGTGAGCATCAACGTGGACAGCAGTGTGACGCTCGTGCCGATGCCGGGCGGCGATGTCATTCATATCCGCCGCCGTTACGAGGCCGAGAAAAAACGTCTGCTCGAACTGCGCAAGACCGGTTTGCAGAAGGTGCCGACCAGCCGGGTCTACGCCTCGCGGTTGCTGCCCGACACCATGCTCGGCTTGCCCGATGCCGAGGCGTGGTCGGCGTTCGTCAACGACGCCGTGCCGGAGCTCGTGAGCAAAGGCTGGCGTGTGACGATGGCGCCCGAGTTCCGCTACAACGTGATCGAGATCGACGCGATCGAAGGCACCGCGCATCAGGCCGGCGACGGCTGGTTCGATCTGGAGATGGGCATTCGCATCGGCGAGCGCAACGTGCGGCTCGAACCGTTGCTCGCCGACCTGTTCCGGCGCGACCGGCGCTGGCTGGGCGGCGCGCTCGAAGCCATCGCCGACGACGAGCCGATCGAGTTGAAGACCGAGGAGAACAAGCGTCTGCGTTTGCGCGCCGATCGTCTGAAGCCGGTGGTGCGCGTGCTCGTGGATCTGTTCGACACGCTCGGCGGCTCGCTCGCGGACGGTGCGCCGCTGCGCGTGGCATCCGTCGACGCCGGCCGCCTCGAAGCGCTGAACGGCACCGGCCGTTGGCAATTCCGCGGCGACGATTCGATCCGCCAACTCGCGCAGCGTCTGCAAGCCGGGCCGGGCCTGCGTGAAGTCCAGGTGCCGCGTGGGCTGAAGGCCGAACTGCGGACCTATCAGCAGCAAGGCCTGAACTGGATGCAGTTTCTGCGCGAACAGAATCTCGCCGGCGTGCTCGCCGACGACATGGGCCTCGGCAAGACCGTGCAGACGCTCGCGCATATCCTCGCGGAAAAAGAAGCGGGGCGTCTGACACAGCCGGCGCTGATCGTCGTGCCGACCACGCTCGTTCACAACTGGCGCGAGGAAGCGCGCCGCTTCGCGCCCGAACTGAAAGTGCTGGTGTTGAACGGACCGCAGCGCAAGGAGCGCTTCGAGCAGATCGGCGAACACGAACTGATTCTGACCACGTACGCGCTGCTGTGGCGCGATCAGAAAGTGCTCGCCGAACATGAGTATCACTTGCTGATTCTCGACGAAGCGCAGTACGTGAAGAACGCCACTACCAAAGCCGCGCAGGCGATTCGCGGGCTGCGCGCGCGGCATCGGCTGTGTTTGACGGGCACGCCGCTGGAGAATCATCTCGGCGAGCTGTGGTCGCAGTTCGACTTTCTGTTGCCGGGTTTTCTCGGCAGCCAGAAAGACTTCACCAGGCGCTGGCGCAATCCGATCGAAAAGAACGGCGACGGCGTGCGCCGCTCGTTGCTCGCGCGCCGTATCCGCCCGTTCATGCTGCGCCGTCGCAAGGACGAGGTCGCCAAGGAGTTGCCCGCCAAGACCACGATCCTGTGCTCGGTGGATCTCGAAGGCGCGCAGCGTGATCTTTACGAAACCGTGCGCACGGCGATGCAGGAGAAAGTGCGCGCCGCTGTCAGCGCGCAGGGTCTCGCGCGCAGTCACATCATCGTGCTCGACGCTTTGCTGAAGCTGCGCCAGGTGTGCTGCGATCCGCGACTCGTCAGAACGCTCAAGGCAGCCGGCGAGGCGGGCGACGGGCCTGAAAAAGCCGACAGGACAAGCAAGGTCGAGAAGGGCGCGCGCGCCATGCGTTCGGCCAAGCTCGACCTGCTTCTGTCCATGCTGCCCGAACTGATCGAGGAAGGCCGCCGCGTGCTGCTGTTCTCGCAGTTCACCGGCATGTTGTCGCTGATCGCGCAAGCGCTCGAAGAAGCCGCGATTCCCTATGTGATGCTCACCGGCGACACGACGGATCGCGTCACGCCGGTCGAGCGTTTCCAGAAGGGCGAGGTGCCGCTGTTCCTGATCAGCCTGAAGGCGGGCGGCGTCGGCCTGAACCTGACCGCCGCCGACACGGTGATCCACTACGACCCGTGGTGGAACCCGGCCGCCGAGAATCAGGCGACCGACCGCGCGCATCGGCTGGGCCAGGACAAGCCGGTGTTCGTCTACAAGCTGATCGCGGCGGGCAGCATCGAGGAAAAGATCGTCGAGTTGCAGGAGCAGAAGGCCGGGCTCGCCGACAGCATTCTTTCCGAAGACGCCGCCGGGGCCGCCAAGTTCTCGGACGACGACCTCGACGCGCTGTTCGCGCCGATACCGGAAATCGAAGGCGGCCGGTAGGAACCGGCAAGCCGGAAAGCCATCTCGAAACGTCCGGCGCGCATACCGCGCCGCGCGACGTTACGCCCGCTCGCGGGCGCTCAAATATCTCCACATTTGACGCTGGCATGAGCGCAAGCGTGACAAATCGTCAAGGAACGCCCTGTTCCCGGCGCCATCGTCAACGCTTTGTCCTGACACTCGTTGAACACGCGACCGTGAAGCGGTCAGTCAACGCAGTTCGTTAAGGAAATAACGTCCATGAAGAAGCACATTTTCGCCGCTACCGTCGCGGGTTTGTTCTCGATCGGCGCATTCGCCCAGGCATCCACGCCGGTCGGCGTCTCGTCGCAAGCCGGTGTGGCTACGCAGGAGGCCTCCGCGCCGGCTGCGAAGCATCACCACAAGAAAAAGCATCACAAGCACGCGCATCACCATCAGGCTGCTTCGGCGGCCGGCGGCGCGCAAAACGCGCCGTCGAATGACGACGCGGCGCCGGCTAAGCCGTAAGCATCGCCCGACGATGTGACGAAGTGGGCCGGCGCAAGTCGCCGGCCCGCATCGATTGACCCGGATCTCCCCGATGAAAACCTGTACGTCCCGCTTTGCCAGATCGGGCTCTTCCATGCTGTTCGCGTTGTCGCTCGCCGCGTCGTTGACAAGTTGCGCGCTGCCCGTGTCGCCGGCGCGCTCGACCCATGTTGACGATGCAGCGCCGCTCGCGCTTGCACCTTTGCCTGCGCCGGTGACCACTTCGCAAGTCCCGGCGGGCTTCTACCGCGTCAACCCCGGCGACACGCAGATCGGCGTCGCCAAGGCGTTCGGCCGCGAGCCTTCGGCGCTCGCGCAGTGGAATCACCTGTCGCCGGCGGATGGCCTGCGCGTCGATCAGGTGCTGCGCGTCGCGCCACCGCCTGTGGCCGGCGCACCGGGCATAACCGGCGCTCCGTCGAATTCGCTCGCACAAGCGCGTGCCATCTTCGCGGATAGCTCGAGCGAGCCTGCGTCCGCAAAGGCACGACTCGCGTGGCCGGTGAGCGGTCTCGTGAGCGCGCCGTTCGTGGCGGGCAAGACGAAGGGGATCGTGATAGGCGGGCGCGTCGGCGAACCCGTGCGGGCGGCGTCCGGCGGCCGGGTTGTCTACGCGGGCGGGCGCATCGCGGCGTACGGCAAGCTGATCATCATCAAGCACGACACCGATCTGTTGACGGCGTACGGCAACAACCGCGCGTTGCTCGTCAAGGAAGGCACGGCCGTCAAGGCAGGCGACGTGATCGCCGAAATGGGCGCCGACGACAAAGGCCAGGCGTCGCTGCGTTTCGAAGTGCGCGCGGATGGCAAACCGGTCGATCCGCTCAAGTACCTCCCGAAGCGCCAGTAACGCGGCGCGCTCGCGGCCTCGCCGCTCATCCGCAGTGACCTCGAACTCGAACGCGACGCGGCGCTTGCCATGGCCAGTGCGCCGCGCGACGTAATGCCTATGACTTCCTATCTACATTGCTTTGCGGCAGGCCGGCGCGCGCCGGCAGTTCTGCTGCTCGGCGTGCTGCTCGCGCTCGCCGGATGCGCGCAACCGGGCGCGGGTCGCGATTCGCTGAGCGGCCGCGCTGCCGTCGATCGCCCCGGTTACGACGCAACGCGGCACGCAGCTCAAACGGGCGACAGCGGCGACACCGACGCATCGAACGCATCGGACACCGCGAGCGACGCGCCGACGCCCGATCCAGCGGCGAACGGCGATGCCGCATCGTCCACGCACGCCTGCGCCTGCGGCAACAGCTTCCGACAAACCGGCATGGCAACGTGGTACGGCAAGCAGTTCCAGGGACGCCGCACTGCGAGCGGCGAGCGCTACGACATGCACGCGCTTACGGCAGCGCATCGCACCTTTCCGCTGGGCGCATGCGTGCGGGTGACGGCGCTCGGCGGTGCGCGTTCGGTGATCGTTCGTATCAACGATCGCGGACCGTTCGTGCGTGGCCGGATCGTCGATCTATCGTACGCCGCCGCGCAGGCGCTCGGTATGGGCGCCGCGGGCAATGCGCAGGTCACGCTGGAACGCATCGCGACAACACGCCGCTGCCAGAAAGCCGGCGCCTGAAGCCGAATCGCGATGACGAAAGGGTTACGGCTGAACATGTGAGCCGATCGATTAAAGACAACCGTAAGACTCCGACAATCGCGCAACTGTAACAAAACCGCTGCGTATGTAAATTCGCCGCCGCGGGCGCTTCAATTCATACTATTTTCAGCGCATAGGCTCAAGCTCTCTCCTCCGCGGAAATTACGTCCGACGTAATAACTACCTCACTGCCAGTTACAAAGGCAGTTCTTTCATCTTGAGCGCAATTTTCTGACAGGCTAATTTAACTTCACTCGTGTGGCTAGACCCCGGCGAGCGTGTGATGTTTTGGGCGGCGTCGGCCTTCGGATTGAGGCCGCGCCGCATTTTTTTGTCCGGACGGCGAGTCCTGCGGTTTAACAATTCTTAAACGATTTATTTTGAGACTGTTCCTATACTGACTCGCAAATTGTCAAATCGCCACGAGCGGAATGCAGGACGCGGCGTGAAACGACAACGGCGAGCGGGGCCAATCACCGCGCAAGCGAGACCAGCCGACCCGAACCACGACCCAAGCGGTCGATACCAATAATGGCATCGCATAGCCGGACCGGATAGCGGCTTAACCGCATCCGAAAAGAGCGGTCGTTTTTCGATTATGATGACCTTCCCCTCGATACCCGGCGCGATAAAGCGAATCGCGCGTCCTAATACCGAGATGGCGGCGGGCAGGCCTGAAAGGGCGCAAGGCAAGGGACCATAAGTCGAAAAATGTGCAGCCGAAGATGAAATTGGAAGCCGGATCGTCGGTGCTTACGCCGTCATCCCGGTCATCTGCCGGCTAACCGGCCACCAGTTACGAAGAATGTCGCGTTGCGGGGTGTTATGAGAATTGCTGTCCTGGATGACGATTCGGCTCAGGCCGACCTGGTTTGCCAGACACTGTCGGCGGCGGGCCATATTTGTCACGCATTCGGCGCGGGCCGTGAACTGGTGCGGCAACTGCGGCGCCAGACGTTCGATCTGCTGGTGCTCGACTGGAACGTGCCCGACATGTCGGGCGAAGAGGTGCTGCGCTGGGTGCGCGAAAGCCTCTCCGAGCGCTTGCCGGTTCTGTTCATGACAAGCCGCGGCCGCGAAACCGACATCACGTCGATTCTCAACACGGGCGCGGACGACTATGTCGTCAAACCGGTGTCCGCCGCGGTCTTGCTGGCGCGCGTCGGTTCACTTCTGCGCCGGGCGTACCACCTCAAACCGCCCGCGGCGAAGGAAGTCTTCGGCGAATTCGAATTCGATCTGGGCGCCAAGCACGTGGTGGTGCGCGGCACGACGGTCGCCGTCACGCAGAAAGAGTTCGAACTCGCGCTGCTGCTGTTCCAGCATCTGAGCCGGCCGCTGTCGCGCGCGCATATTCTCGACGTGATCTGGAAGCAGGCGACCGACATTCCGTCGCGCACCATGGACACCCACGTGTCGATGCTGCGCAGCAAGCTCGGCCTGCGCCCGGAGCAGGGCTACCGGCTGACGCCGATTTACGGCTACGGCTACCGGCTGGAACGAATCGATTGCGCCACGCCGCCGGCGGCGCCCGGCGAACGCCCTGAAGCGGGGGAGGCGTGACGGTTGCCGTCGCTGGGGCGGCACGCGGCAGTCTGGTTTCGCCGGGCCGCCGCAGCGGCGTATGGCTCGCGGCGGCCGGCCTGCTCGCGATGACCTGTTTCGCGCCGGTGTCGGCGTCCGCGCAAGCGTCGCACGCGTCGCGCGCCCCCAAGCCGCGTGCGAAAGCCGTCGCGCCCGCCTATGTCTCGTATCTGACCCACGCAGGCGACACGCTCTACGAGATCGCCGGCCGCTATCTGCGCGACCCGAGCGATTGGACCGTGCTGAGCCGCCTGAATCATGTGCCCGCGCCGCGCCGCATGCCGGCCGGTATCGCGCTGCTTCTGCCCGCCGACAAGCTCAAACAGGAACAGGAATCCGCTCGCGTGATCGCGACCAGCGGGCCGGCCGAGCACGCGTTCGGCAAGAACCCCTACGTGCCGCTCGCTGAAGGCACGACGCTCGGCGAAGGCGACCGTGTGCGCACGGGAGACAACGGTTTTGTGACGCTGGAATTGCCGGACGGCTCGCACGTCACGGTGGGGCAGAACGGCTTGCTGGATATCGGCACGTTGAGGCGCACCACGCTGACCGGCGCCGGCGATCGCCTGCTCGAACTGCGCAATGGTGAAGTCGAAAGCCAGGTCACGCACGCGACCAAAAAGGACGACCGCTTCCAGATCCGCTCGCCGTCCGTTGTGGCGGGCGTGCGCGGCACGCGCTTCAAGGTCGCCTACGACTGCGGCGCGCAAACCACCGCAGTGCAAGTGCTGGACGGCGCGGTCGGCGTCGACCCGGCCGCGCTCGGCGCTCGCGCTTTTGCGCCGCCGCCCGGCATGCCGCTGCAGGCCTCCGCGCAACTCGTGAAGGCACGCTTCGGCAGTGTGACGCAGGGGGGCGGCGCGATCGGCGGCCCGGTCGAATTGCTGCCCGCGCCGGCGCTCACGCAGCCGGCCAAGGTGCAGGACGGCAAAACAGTCGCGTTCGACCTCGTGCCGGCCGACCGCGCGGTGGCCTACCGCGTGCAGATCGCGCGCGACGCGGACCAGCTCGACCTGATCCGCGACCGGCGCGTGAGCGAGCCGCATGCGGATTTCGGCGACCTGGCCGACGGCACCTACTTCGTACGCATTGCCGCGATCGACGCTCACGGCCTCGAAGGCTTGCCGCAGGTATATGCGTTCGAACGCCGCCAGCTCGGATTGGCCGCGTCGGCGACGCAGCGGGCCGGCAGCCGCGACTACGAATTCCGCTGGTTCGTCAGCCGCGCCACGGTCCAGACACGCTTCCGTTTCGTGCTGGCGAGCATGGCCGATCTGCGCCATCCGCTCGTGGATCGCACCGATCTGTCCGGCGGTCAACTGAGCGTGAGCGATCTGCCGCCGGGCGTCTATTACTGGACGATCGTCGCCGAGCAGTTCGAGAACGGCCGCTTCTATGAAAAGAGCAGTGCGGTGCGCTCGTTTACGCTTGCGCGCTGACGCTGGTAGATTCACGGGGCTGAGCCATGCATCAGCCCGCTTCCTGGTTTCGAACCAAGCAACCCTTTGCCGACCACTCCTACGCGCCTGAGCCTCGATCCGCGCGCCCGTCTCGGACGGCGCGCCGGCCGCCGCTTCCTGATCGAATGGGTGGGTATCGGCTGTCTCGGCATCGTGGTGATTCTGCTCAGTTCGCTCGGCCGCATGAGCGCGAGCGTCGATCACCTGGTCTATGACCGCTTTCTGAGCCTGCATGCGCCGCCTCTGCTGCGCGATATCGTGGTGGTCGAAATCGACAACGCAAGCATCGCGCAACTCGGCCGCTGGCCATGGCCGCGCAGTGTTCACGCGAAGCTGCTGGAACAGATCGCCAGCGCGAAACCCGCCGCGGTGATCTACGACGTGCTGTTCACCGAAGCCAATCCGCAAGACGCCGACCTCGCCCGCGCGATCGCGCTGAGTCCGACCTATCTGCCGATCCTGCTCACCGCGCCCGATGACAGCGGCCGACGCGTCGTGGTCGAGCCGGTGGCGCCGCTCGCGCATGCGGCGGCGGGCTTAGGCCATATCAATCTCGAAGTCGACAGCGACGGCATCGTGCGCAGCGTCGCGCGCTACGAGGGCGATGCCGATTCGCGCTGGCCGCAACTGATGGTGCCGGTCGCCCAGGCGGTGGAGCACGGCTCGCTCCATCTGACAGGCTCGCGGCGCGGCCCCGTTTTGCCCGCAGCCGAAACCGACCCCGCGACCGACGGCGCCGGCGAAGGCCGTTTCCTGATCCCGTTCGGTCACAACGCGCAGAACTACACGAAGCTGAGTTTCGCGCGCGTGCTGGCCGGCAATGTGACGTCGGAGCAGTTGCGCGGCCGCATCGTGCTGATCGGCGTGACCGCGTCCGGCTTGTACGACCGTTTCGCGACGCCCGTGTCCGGTGAACTCGGTCCGCTGCCCGGCGTGTATATCCACGCCAACGTGCTCGACACGCTGCTCACCGGCCGCGAGATCGAGCCGGTCTATCCGTGGATGCTGTTCGCGGTGTCGCTCGCGCCGCTTGCCGCGTTGCTGGCCGGATTTCTCGTACTGTCACCGCGCCGTTCGTTGCTGTTGACCGGCGCACTGTGTCTGCTCGCGGCGGCCGGCAGCGCCGCCTTGCTGTACGGCGCGCGGCTCTGGATGTCGCCGGTGCCGGCGATCTTGGGTCTGGTGGCCGTGTATCCGATCTGGAACTGGCGGCGCCTCGAAATGACCATGGCGTATTTGCGCGGAGAACTGCAGCGTCTCGCCGACGAACCCCATCTGCTGCCGGAAACCCCGCAGCGCCGCCGCGAGTTCGGCGGCGACGTGCTGGAGCAGCACATGGCGCTGATGGCGCAGGCCGCGCAGCGCGTGCAGGACATGAAGCGTTTCGTGTGGGACAGCCTCGACAGCATGCCCGAGCCGATCCTCGTGAGCGACGTGCGCGGCGTCGTGCTGATCGCCAACCATGCTGCCAAGGCGCATTTCGCGCGGCTCGGCGCGCCGCTGCCCGAAGGCCGGCCGATGCAGGACGTGCTGGGCGGCTTGACCCTCGTAAAGACGATCGACACCGATGCGGCCTCCGATGCCGAAAACAATCTGCTCGCCCGCACGCACTGGCCGGCGCCGCTCGATCCCACGCGCCATGAATTCGCCGCGCTGATGGCGCATGGCGTCGAGGTGCGCGACGCCCACGAGCGCGATCATTTGCTGCGCTACGCGAACTGCACCAACGAGCAGGGCGAGACGACCGGCTGGATTGCGGGCCTCGTCGACGTGTCGGCCTTGCATGCGGCCGAGCGTCAGCGGGAAGACGCGCTGCGGCTGCTCTCACACGACATGCGTTCGCCGCAGGCGTCGATTCTCGCGCTGGTGGAGATCGAGCGTGCCCGCCGCGAGCCGGTACTCGCGCGCGGCGTGCTCGAACGCATCGAACGCTACGCGCAGCGCGCGCTGACGCTGGCCGACGACTTCGTGCAACTGGCGCGCGCCGAATCGCAAACTTATGTGCTCGAACCGGTGAGTCTCGCCGAGTTGCTGATCGACGCGAGCGACGAAGTCTGGCCGCAGGCGCACGCCAGGCGCATCACGCTGCACACGGAGACCGGCGCTCCCGACGACGGCCATTGGATCTGCGCCGACCGTTCGCTGATGACGCGCGCGCTCGTCAACATTCTGAACAACGCGGTCAAGTACAGCCCGCCGGATACGCGGATCGTGTGCAGCATTGCGAGCCTGACGCCGAAGGGCGTGCCGGCGGCGACGCGCGTGTCGTGCACGATTCGCGATCAGGGCTACGGCATTCCGAAAGAGCAGCAGGCCGGGTTGTTCGAGCGATTCCGGCGGTTTCACGAAACCGAGCGGCCGGAAGTGGGCGGCGCCGGGCTCGGCATGGCCTTCGTCAAGACGGTCGTCACGCGCCACGGCGGCGATGTCGAGGTGGCAAGCGAGCCTGGCCAGGGCACGGCATTCACGATCTGCCTGCCGGTGCTCGAAGACGCACAGTCGAGTGCCTCGTTCACGCCGCGCCCATGACATATGAACACACACCTTATCGAAGCGAGAAGATGGTGAAAGCACTCCTGATCTGTGCCGCGCTGGCCGCGGCAAGTCTCACCGGTTGCGCGGGTCTGAGCGCCGACGTGCATACCGCCGGCGCGGGGAATGCGGCCGCCGCGCTGCAAGGCGAGCGGACTTACACGATCGCGCGCATGCCGTCGCAAGAAGTCAGCGCGGATCATCCGCAGTTCGAGCGCCTGTTGGCGGACGAGTTGGCGAAGGAGGGCTTTGTCGAAACGAAGGGCGAGGCGGCGCGTTATCTGCTCTCGGTTGCCTACGACACGCGGCCGGCGACCATCGGCGTCAATGAAAACGGCTGTACATCAACCGACTGCCGGCGCGGGCCCGCTGCGCCATTCTCTCTGTTCGGCGGTCCCGCGTACCAGCATGCGCTGACGCTGCGGTTTTTCGAGCGCGCGAGCGGACAGGAAGTCTATAAGGTGAGCGCGGTGAGCAGCGACCGCGACGCCGATCCGCTGCATGCCATGCCGACGCTCGTCAAAAGCGCGCTCGCCAGGTTTCCCTTCGATGCGCCACCCGATTGGCGCGTGAAGTTGCGCGCCGACGAAACTGGCGGCGTGCCGGCCGTGATGTCGGTGAAGCCGCTTCAGCCGTAAGGGCTGTAACACGCGTCGAGCTTATTCCGGCGCATCGCTGCCTTCCGGCCAGCGGTTTTCGAACACGCAATCGGCGAGCGGCACGCGGCTCGCCCAGCGCTCGGTTTCCAGCATCGGCTCGCTATAAAACCGGTCGACGTGGCCGAGGCACAGAATCGCCACGGGACGCGCGCCCTCGGGCATGCGCAGCAGCTGGCGAACCGCGTCGACGTCGAACAGCGACACCCAGCCCATGCCGAGACCTTCGGCGCGCGCGGCCAGCCACATGTTCTGGATCGCGCACGCCACCGACGCGAGGTCCATCTCCGGCAGCGTGCGCCGGCCGAAGATGTGGCGCTCGCGGCCGTCCATCAGCGCCATCACCAGCAGTTCGCCGCAGTCCAGCATGCCTTCCACTTTCAGCTTCATGAACTCTTCGCGGCGTTGGCCGAGCGCATCGGCGGTGGCGAGCCGTTCGCTTTCCACCGCATCATGCAAGGCCGTGCGCAGCGCGGGATCGGTGATCCGCGCGATCCGCCACGGCTGCATGAAGCCGACGCTCGGCGCGTGATGCGCGGCGTCGAGCAGGCGCTGCAGCACTGCCGGATCGACCGGATCGCGCACGAAATGGCGCATGTCGCGGCGTTCGTAGATCGCGCGATAGACGGCGTCGCGCTCGGAATCGTTAAAAGGCTTCGCCATGGAACAGGGCGGCCGTGAAGGCCGGGTTGGAGGGCCAGTAAGCGTGCATGTAAGTCGCCACGATCGAGCCGGCGCGATAAAGGGCCTCGCCGGGCGCGTCGCCCTGCGGCCTGGTGGCCGAGCGCAGCGGCGTGAGCGAAGTGTTCAGCTTCGAGTAGTGAAACGTGTGGCCGGTCATCGGCCCATGCAGGCTGTCGATCTGCTGCATGCCGAGCGCGGTGAAGCGCGTTTGCATGGTCGCGTGGCCGGGCAGCAGGCCGAGCATCGGTGTGGTTACGCCGTGCGTGTCGGTGAGTTGGTCGAGCAGATACAGCATGCCGCCGCATTCGGCGACGAGCGGTTTGCCGGCCGCCGCGTGCGCGTGAATGCTCGCCGCGCTGTGCGTGTTGCTGGCCAGCGTGGCGGCGTGCAGTTCCGGGTAGCCGCCTGGAAGATATACAGCGTCGGTGTGTTCCGGCAGCGCTTCGTCGGCGAGCGGCGAGAAGAAAGCGACTTGCGCGCCGAGTGCTTCCAGCAGTGCGACGTTCGCCGGGTAGATGAACGAGAACGCGGCGTCGCGCGCAATGGCGATTGTCTTGCCGTCGAGCAGGCGCGGCAGGGTCTCAGGTGTCGGCGTACCGAACTCGACAGGCGGCGGCAATTCGGCGAGCGCGGTATGACCTAAAGTGTCAGCGGCGTGATCCAGCCGTGCGTCGAGATCGTCGATTTCTTCCGCCTGATGCAAGCCGAGGTGACGATCGGGCAGTGCGATTTCATCGCTGGCGGCAATGTGTCCGCACCAGCGCAGATCCGGCGGCAACGCTTCTTCGAGCATCTGCGCATGCCGCGCGGAGCCGACGCGATTGGCGAGCACGCCGTAAAACGGCACCTGCGGCCGGAATTGCGCGAGACCGAAGGCGACCGCGCCGAAGGTCTGCGCCATCGCCTTCGCCGAAATCACCGCGAGCACCGGCACGCCGAACGTGGTGGCGAGATCGGCGCTGCTCGGCGTGCCGTCGAACAGACCCATCACGCCTTCGATCAGGATCAGGTCGGCTTCGGCGGCGGCTTGCGCGAGCAGCGTGCGGCAGGCGGCTTCGCCCACCATCCACAGATCGAGCGACAGGACCGGTGCGCCGCTCGCGCGCGCCAGAATCATCGGATCGAGAAAGTCCGGACCGATCTTGAAGACGCGCACGCGTCGCCCCAGCCGCCGATGGTAGCGCGCGAGACCCGCGGTGATCGTGGTCTTGCCTTGACCTGAAGCAGGCGCGCTGATGAACAGGGCGGGGCACGCGGCCATCGCTCAGAACTCCACGCCGCGCTGCGCTTTCACGCCTTGCTCGCGATACGGATGCTTGACGATGCGCATTTCGGTGACGAGGTCGGCGGCTTCGATCAGCGCGTCCGGCGCGTGACGGCCGGTCACCACCACATGCAGCATCGGCGCGCGCGCGGCGATTACCGACAGAACTTCGTCGAGCGGCAGGTATTCGTACTTGAGCACCGTGTTCAGCTCGTCGAGGATCACCATCTGGTACTCGCCGCTTTCGATCATGCGGCGCGCTTCGTCCCAGCCTTTGCGCGCGGTTGCGATATCGGCGTCGCGGTTCTGGGTGTTCCAGGTGTAGCCGTCACCCATCGTGACGAAATCGCAGTTGGCGATCGCGCCGAGAAAGTCGCGCTCCGAGGTGTGCAGCGCGCCCTTGATGAACTGCACGACGCCGAGACGCATGCCGTGGCCCAGCACACGCACGGCCATGCCGAATGCGGCAGTAGTTTTGCCTTTGCCCGTGCCGGTGTTGACGATCAGCAGGCCTTTTTCGACGGTGGCGTGGGCCTGTTTTTTCTCGTGGCCTTCGCGGCGGCGCTCGGTCATGCGTTGATGCGATTCGGGGTCGGTCTTCATGGCAGGTCCTGTTGCTGTGTGTCGTTGTCTGGGTGTTCGGCGTGAGCGGCGTGAGCGGTGGTTGAGGCGATCGCCACGGTGACGCTGGCATAAACGGTTTTGCGCACGAGGAGCGAGGCGCGAGGCGCATGGCCTATGACGGATTCACCGAGCCCGGCTGCGACGTCGGCCACAGTGCCAAGCAGCGCGCACGGCTCGCAGACGCCGTCCACGCCGAGATGCTCGCGCACTGCCGCCGAAGGCACCGCGACAGGCATCGCCGCGATCTGTTCAAGGCTGAACAGTGTCAGCGGCAGCGCATGGCGAGCGCAGAATTCGAGGAGGCCCGCTTCGCGGGCTTTGGTATCAAGCGAGGCGACGGTGCGGATTTCGTCGAACGAATGTGCGCCGAGCGCGCCGCACACCGCGGCTTCGATCTCCTCGGCCGAGCTATGCAAACGGCAACCGATGCCGACGCTCAGCGTTTTCATCGCGTATCCGTTCCGTCCGCGACCGGCGTTGCAGCGCGTTCCGCATGCGCCGCCTCGCGCGCCAACGCGAGCGACGCCACCCCGCCGATCACCACGATCGCCGGCGACCCAAGTCCGGCACGCGCAACGGTCTCGGCAAATTCACCAAGCCGCGCCAGCGCGTGGCGTTGCTCGGGACGCGTGGCCGATTCGATCGCCGCGCACGGCGTGTCGGCGCTCATGCCGGCCGCGAGCAGCGCGCCGACGATATCGTTGAGTCGCCGCATGCCCATGTAGATCACAAGCGTCATGCGCGTGGCCGCGAGTGCGGCCCAGTCGGGCTCGCCGCTGCCCGCGCCGTGCCCGGTGACGAACACGACGCCCTGCGCATGATCGCGATGCGTGACCGGAATCCCGATCGCTGCGGGCGCCGCGATTCCCGCCGTGATGCCGTTGACGACCTCCACCTCGATACCCGCCGCGTGCAGTGCCTGCTGTTCTTCGCCGCCCCGGCCGAACACGAATGGGTCGCCGCCTTTCAAACGCGCGACGCTACGCCCGGCCCGCACATGTTCGAGCATCTGCGCGACGATGCCTTCCTGCGGTGTGGACGGATGACCGCCGCGTTTACCCACGTAGACGATCAGTGCGTCAGCGCGCGCGAACTGCAGCACCTCGGGGTTCACCAGATCGTCGACCAGCACCACGTCGGCTTGCGCCAATGCACGGGTGGCCTTGATGGTCATGAGTTCGACGTCGCCGGGGCCGGCGCCGATCAGCCAGGCGCGGGTCATCGCGGCGTGCACGGCGGGCGCCATGTCGTGACAAGCGGGAAGGGGTAAAGCGCGAAGGGTCGCCAGACGGCGGACGTTGGGGTCATGCAGCTACGGATTCAGGCATGGCGCAATGCGTGGTTCGTAGCGAGTTTCACACGAAACTCGCCTACGCGGACACTCTGCGTCGTGCTTTTAGCGCCTTCGCATCCGTCCCTCGCGGATTCCGGCGGCCGGCGGCGCGATGTTGCCCTGAGGTTCGCCGCCTCCGCGTCTGGCCGGTATCCGGGCTGGCGGCCTCACGCGCTTTGCCTTCCCGTCCGCATTCGCTGGAAATTGCCGGACAGTGGCTTAAAAAAACGCATGCGCGGCGCAAGTCGATTCAACATCGCGCCGCAGGTCGCTTACCGTTGCGGGGACAGCACAGGTTAAGCGCATGGCGCGCTGCCTGTTTCCCGTTTAACTGCACACGCGAATGCATGTGCGGGCACCAAACGCGCGCATACGATAGCACATGGCGCCCCGTCCGATAAGCGCTTGCGGCCTGGGGTTTCCTTGACGGCACCGGGCGGCGGGCCTACACTCGCACGCACTTTGGTGCTCGTGTGCGCGCTCGTGCGCATGCAGTTAAACGGGAAACAGGGTGCTCACCTGCCATGGATCGGGCCAACCTGTGCTGCCCCCGCAACGGTAAGCGAAATGTGGTGCTAACTGCAGTGTCGAACGCAGTCGGTTAGCGCCGCGGAGCCGGCTTCGATGTCCACGCGCAAGGCCGCGTCGGCATATCACCACTGGGCGAGAAATCACTCGTCCGGGAAGGGGAAGCGGCGCTTTCGCCAGCCCGGATACCGGCCAGATAACGAAGGACGAACGCCGCGGGGATGCGGCGCTACGTTCATGACTCATTCCCGCTTTCTGTTTTTCTGTTGTCGCGGCAACGCCGACTTTCGTCCCCGTGTTTTGTTATGGTCGTGGCTGGCCGGGCGTGTGCTCCGTTTGCCTCGGCATACGCTAAAAACACGCCGGCATGCACGTGCAACTCTACGGATGGACCTCACGATGCAAACTCAAATGCGCAAGATCCCCGTCACCATCGTCACGGGCTTTCTCGGCAGCGGCAAGACTACGCTGCTGCGGCATATTCTTCAGCATGCGGGCGGCAAGCGCATCGCGGTGATCGTCAACGAATTCGGCGAACTCGGCATCGACGGGGAAATCCTCAAGGGTTGCGGCATCGGTTGCGATGAAAACGGCGTCGAGACCGAAGGCCAACTGTATGAACTGGCGAACGGCTGCTTGTGCTGCACCGTGCAGGAAGAGTTTTTCCCGGTGATGGAAAAGCTCGTGGAGCGCCGCGATCAGATCGATCACGTGCTGATCGAGACGTCGGGTCTGGCGTTGCCGAAGCCCTTGGTGCAGGCGTTCAACTGGCCGCAAATCAAGAACAGCTTCACCGTGGATGCTGTGGTCACCGTGGTGGACGGCCCGGCTGCGGCAAGCGGCCAGTTCGCGGATAATCCGGTCGCCGTGGATGCGCAGCGCAAGGCCGATCCGAACCTCGATCACGAGTCGCCGCTGCACGAACTGTTCGAAGATCAGTTGTCGGCGGCCGATCTGGTGATTCTGAACAAAACGGACTTGCTTGACGACGCGCAGCAAAGCGCGGTAGAAGTTTCGATCCGCGAGGAAATTCCGCCGCAAGTGAAGATCGTTCGCGCGCACATGGGCCAGCTCGATCTGCATACGTTGCTGGGCCTCGAAGCGGCGTCGGAAGACACGATCCACTTGCGCCACGATCACCACGGCTCCGCCGACGACGCCGACCACCATCACGACGAGTTCGACTCCGTGGTCGTGCAGGCGGATGCGTCGTCGCGCGAGGCGGTGGTCGCCGCGCTGCAACAGCTGGTCGAAACCAACACCATCTATCGCGTCAAAGGCTTCGCGGCGCTGCCGGGCGCGGCGATGCGTCTGGTGATTCAAGGCGTTGGGCGGCGCTTCGACAGCTATTTCGATCGACGCTGGCAGGCCGGCGAAAGCGGCCCGAGCCGCTTCGTGCTGATTGGCGAAGACCTCGATCAGCCGGCGTTGCAACGTGCGTTCGACGCGGCGCTGGGCGTGCCGTCGAGCGTCGAAACGCAACAGGCGTAAGCGCATATGCATCTGCTGCGCACCACGCCGGGCGGTTTCGTCGACGACACGCAAGGTGTGATCCGGATCGATCAGCAGCCCGCGGATATCGTGGTGCTCAGCTCCGCCGACACCACGCTGTCGCTGCTGGCGAGTGTCTTCCCGCGGCTGGGCGAAGGCTTCCCGAGCGTGCGGCTCGCAAACGTCACGTATTTGCGGCAACCGGCGTCGGTGGATTTTTATCTCGAAGACGTCTTGCAGCATGCGCGCGTGGTGGTGGTCGATCATCTGGGCGGCGAAGCGTATTGGCCTTACGGCATCGAACAGGTGGTGGCGCTCGCCGAGCGCAAGCAGCAGACGCTCGCGATGTTCTCCGGCGATCTGCAGGAGGATCCGAACCTGCTCGCGCGCAGCACGGCAAGCGCGGATCTGTGCCATCAACTGTGGCGCTATCTGCGCGAAGGCGGCCCGCAAAATGCCGAGGCGTTCCTGCGCTGTATCGCCCACCGCGCCTTCGGCTGGGGACGCGAACCTGCGCCGCCGCGCGCGTTGCCCGCTGCCACGCTCTACCATCCCGAGCGCGATACGCCGACCATCGCCGACTGGCAGTCGCGCTGGAAACAGGGAGCGCCGGTCGCGGCGATCCTGTTCTACAAGGCGCATCTGCAGGCCGCCAACACGGCCGTGTTCGACGCGCTGATCGACGCGCTCGAATCGCAAGGTCTGAATCCGCTGCCGATCGCGATTACCTCGCTGAAAGATGCGATGAGCCGCGACGTCGTGCAATCGCTGTGCGCGCGGCACGAGGTGGCGCTGGTGCTGAATACGACCGCGTTCGCCGCGTCCGCGATCGACGACCCCGAGCCGCTCGCGCTCGCCGGTGACGCGCCGGTGCTCCAGGTGATCCTGAGCGGCGGCAATCGCGACGATTGGGTCAAAGACAATCAGGGTCTCAATTCGCGCGATATCGCCATGCATATCGCGCTGCCGGAAGTGGACGGCCGCATCATCACGCGCGCGATCAGTTTCAAGGGACTCGCGTACCGCTGTGCGCATACTCAGGTCGACGTAGTGCGTTATCAGCCGGACCTTGAACGCGTGGGTTTTCTCGCCGAACTGAGCCGCCGCTGGTGCCGGTTGCGTTCACTCGATAACGCGGACAAGAAACTCGCGCTGATCCTCGCCAACTATCCGATGAGCGAAGGGCGTATCGGCAATGGCGTGGGACTCGATACACCGGCCTCGGTAGTCGGCATTCTGTCGATGCTGCGCGACGAAGGTTATCGTCTCGCCGATTTACCCTCGGGCGGCGACGCGCTGCTGAAAAAGCTCACCGAAGGCGTGACCAACGATCCGGTCGTGCGCGATCTGCGTCCCGCACTGCAGAGCCTCGCACTCGACGACTATCTCGCGCACTTCAACGCCTTGCCCGCCGAAACGCGCCAGGCGTTGAACGCGCGTTGGGGCGCGCCGGAGCTCGACCCGACCCTGCGACGCGGCCGCTTCATGATCGCGGGCTGGCGTTGCGGACAGGTGTTCGTCGGCATTCAACCGTCGCGTTCACGCGAGCAGGGCGACTACGCGAGCTATCACGACGCCGAACTCGTGCCGCCGCATGCGTATCTGGCGTTCTATTTCTGGTTGCGTCACCACTTCGGTATCGACGCAATCGTGCATGTCGGCAAGCACGGCAATCTCGAATGGCTGCCCGGCAAAAGCGTCGCGTTGAGCGACACCTGCTGGCCCGATCTGATTCTCGGGCCGATGCCGCATCTGTATCCGTTCATCGTCAACGATCCGGGCGAGGGCAGCCAGGCGAAACGCCGCGCACAGGCTGTCGTCATCGATCATTTGATGCCGCCGCTCACGCGCGCCGAGAGCTACGGACCTTTGCAGGACCTGGAGCGCCAGGTCGACGAATATTATGAAGCGCTGATGGTCGACCCGCGCCGCTCGAAGCTGTTACGGCGCACGATTCTGGCGACCATCGTCGACCATAAGCTGCATGAGGAACTGAGTCTCGCCGCACCGAACGGACAGGACGATGAAGACGCGCTGCTCACGCGCGTCGATGCGTGGCTGTGCGAGTTGAAGGAAGCGCAGATTCGCGATGGCTTGCATACGTTCGGGCAATCGCCCGATGGCGTGCAGCGGCGCGATACGTTGCTGGCATTGGGGCGTTTTCCTGTCGGCGACGGGCAAGGCGGCAAGGCCGGCTTGATCGATGCACTAGCGCGTGATCTGCAGATGGATCATCTGTTCGATCCGTTGTCGGTGGATTGGTCGGCGGTGTGGGACGGTCCGCGTCCCGATGTACTTCAGCGTGTGAGCGATGCGCCGTGGCGGCACTGCGGCGATACGCGTGAGCGGCTGGAGTTGCTGGCGGCTGAGTTGCTGCGAGACGTATGCGGAGATCGAACGCAAGCATCGGTAACCACGACCGCCGCCGGCTTGCCGCAAGCGGGGCAAGTGATCGAGCGTCTGCGTAACGACGTGTTGCCGCGCCTCGACGCCTGCGGTCCGCAGGAAATGCTTCAGCTCAAGCGCGGCCTCGAAGGCCGTTTCGTGCCGCCGGGGCCGAGCGGTTCGCCGTCGCGTGGCCGGCCCGACGTGCTGCCCACCGGCCGCAACTTCTATTCCGTCGACACGCGCGCGGTTCCCACGCAGGCCGCCTGGTCGCTCGGCTTGAAATCCGCCCAGCAACTGATCGAACGGCATCTGCAGGAGAAGGGCGACTATCCGCGCGCCATCGGTCTGTCCGTCTGGGGCACCGCGACCATGCGCACCGGCGGCGACGATATCGCCCAGGCGCTCGCGTTGCTCGGCGTGCGGCCGAAGTGGGCGCCGGGCAGCCATCGCGTGACCGATTTTGAAATCATGCCGATCGAGGCGTTCGACCGGCCGCGAATCGACGTCACCTTGCGGGTGTCAGGATTCTTCCGCGACGCCTTCGCCAACGTCATGCATTTATTCGACGCCGCCGTGCAAGCCGTCGCCGAACTCGACGAACCCGAGGACCTGAATCCGATTCGCGCGCGCGTGCTGCGCGAACGCGATGCGCTGATCGCGCGCGGCATGGACGCCGCCGAAGCGCGCAAGCGCGCCGGCTGGCGCGTGTTCAGCGCGCGGCCCGGCGCCTACGGCGCGGGTCTGCAGGACATGATCGACTCGCGGCAATGGCAAACCGACGCCGATCTCGCGAACGCGTATCAGGCGTGGGGCGGCTACGCGTACACGCAAAAGAGCGCGGGCGAAGAAGCGCGTCACGCGTTCGGCGCGCGTCTCGCCGCAATGGACGTGGTGCTGCAGAACCAGGACAACCGCGAGCACGACCTGCTCGATTCGAACGATTACTACCAGTTCCAGGGCGGCATGGTCGCCGCGGTGCGGCATCTGGCCGGCGATCAGCCGAGCGTGTATCACGCCGACCACAGCAATCCGGCCGCGCCGCGCGTGCGCACGCTGCATGAGGAGATTGCGCGCGTGATCCGCGCGCGCGTGGTCAATCCGAAATGGCTGGATGGCGTGAAGCGCCATGGGTACAAGGGCGCGGCCGAAATCGCCGCGACCGTCGACTATCTGTATGGTTACGATGCGACGGCGCGCGTGATCGCGGATCATCAATATGCGCTCGTGACCGACGCTTATCTGAACGACGCAGACACCCGCGAGTTCTTGCAACGGCACAACCCGCACGCGTTGCAGTCGGTCTGCGAGCGCCTGCTCGAAGCCATGCAGCGCGGTTTGTGGCAGGCGCCCGGCGACTATCGCGCGCAAGTCGAACAGCATCTGCTTGCGAGCGAGCAGCAGATCGAAGGAATGCAAACATGAATCCAGCGATGAGCGCGGCTGCCGTGCGGCCCGTTTTTCCCTTTGCCGCGCTGATCGGCCAGGCGCCGTTGCAGCAGGCGCTGCTGTTAGCCGCCATCGATCCGGGGTTGGGCGGCGTGCTGGTTACCGGGCCGCGTGGCACGGCGAAGTCGACCGCGGCGCGCGCACTGGCTGAGTTGCTGCCGGAAGGGCAACTGGTGAATCTGCCGCTTGGCGCCAGCGAAGATCGTCTGATCGGCACGCTCGATATCGAAACCGTGTTGCGCGACGGTTCGGTGCGCTTCTCGCCGGGTCTTCTTGCCAAAGCGCATCGCGGCGTGCTGTATGTGGATGAAGTCAATCTGCTGCCCGACGCGCTTGTCGATGCCTTGCTCGACGCGGCCGCGAGCGGCGTGAATACCGTCGAGCGCGATGGCGTATCGCGTAGCCACGACGCGAGCTTCGTGCTGATCGGCACGATGAATCCTGAAGAAGGCGAACTGCGGCCGCAATTGATCGACCGTTTCGGCTTGATGGTCGAGTTGCAGAACTGTTTCGAGCCGCTCGTGCGTCAGGCGATCGTGAAAGCGCGGCTGGCGTTCGACCTCGATCCGCAGGGTTTTCGTGCGGGCTATGCGCAGCAGCAGGCGGCTTATGTCGAGCGGATCCGAGTGGCGCGCGAAGCGCTGCCGCAACTCGCACTCGACGACGCCGTGCATGCGCAGGTGAGCACGCTGTGTATCGACGCCGCCGTGGACGGTTTGCGCGCCGATCTCGTGATGCTGCGCGCGGCGCGTGCATTGGCGGCGCTCGAACAGGCGGCTACCGTGACGGCGCAGCACGTCGATCGGGTGGCTGAGGCGGTGTTGGCTCATCGGCGGCATGTTCGCGAGTCGCCTGCGGCGGGTGACGCGCGTGAGAGTGACGGCGAATGGGAGGCGCCTGCTGGGAGCCGCTCTTCATCCGCGCAAGGCAATGCGCAGCCGGCCGCCGCGACCGCCGATAGCGACTGGGGCTACCTCGCGCCCGAGCCGGCCGCAACCACGCACGTCAAGGGCGTCATTCCGCTTAACGTAAAAAAACGCTGAGCCATCGGAAGGGCGCCGCCGCTGACTTGCGCAGCGGTTTTCGATGGTTGCAAGGCGCGGGCGGCGGTCCGCGCGGGCGCTTGCGCGGGCAACCGGGCAAGCGCATCGACTGGCCGGCCACGCTCGGCGCGAAGCGCAAGGATGCGCTGCGCCCCGGGCATCTGCATTTCGTGCGCGAGGCGCCGCGCGGCGGCGTGCTGCACTGCTTCGTACTCGATTGCTCGGGTTCCATGCTGGCCGGGCAGCGCCTCGCGCTCGCCAAGGGATTGCTGATCGCCTTGTTCGACCATGCAAGCGCGGCGAGAGCCGAGGCGGCGCTGGTCTGTTTCGGCGGCGCCGGTGCGGATGTGCGTTTCGGCCCCGCTGTGCCGCGCTGGTGGAACGAGCGGTGGCTGAGCCCAGTGGGCGGTGGAGGCGGCACGCCGCTGACAGCAGGCGTTCAGCGTGCATCCCAGCTGCTGGATCGCTGCGCGCGCCGCAAGCCCGGGCAGCAACGCTGGTTGTGGATTCTGACCGACGGCCGCACGCGTGACATGCCGGCGCGTCCGCCGGATGCGGACGAGGTGGTGTTCGTCGATTTCGAGCGCGAAGCCATCCGGCTGGGCCGCTGCGAAATGCTCGCCGATGCTTGGGGCGCGCGGCGCTTGACGCCGGAAGAACTGATGCTGATGGGCTGAGCGGCTCGCGGGCCGTGCCGCTCGCGGGCGAGCGCTTATTTCAGGCCGTTCGACCAATACACCACATCGTCCTGACGGTCGAATACGAAGACTTTCATCGCCATCTGCTGGGCTGCGTCGAGTTGATCGAGTTCGAGCCCATGCGTTGAAGGCTCGCCGGGGCCGCGGCCTTTCTGCACGTTGCGGATCAGCGCCGTGGTTTCGATCTCCATGTCGAGATCCTTGGACTTCAGCCGGAACGCAACGCGCAACCGGTCGCCGACGGCGCCGAGAGTCCATGAGGCGTCCAGTGACATGCCGAGCGCGCTGATGCCTTTCGCGAGTCCAAGGCCCTCATACGATTCCCCGCTTTGACCGATGCCGAAACGTACCGCCAGGTGCGCGCGGACGCGGATCGATTTGCGTTCGCGCAGGCGGCGGACCACGCCGGGCTTCGACAGCACGACGTAGTCGAACGGCGTGCGGCAGATCGCTTCGATCGTGCAGACGAACCGGAACACCGCATGGCTGGCGATCGCGACGATCTCGATGTTCTCGCCGATGCTGAGCGGGAAGATGCGGCCGTCGTGCATCGGCGGAGTGACGAAAAGCGAATGATTCGGCGCGAAACCGATGATGCGGCACGGGTGCATGGGCGCGCCGCTGCCGAGCTGCGAGCGCATGCCGACCAAAGCACCGATTTCCAGATGCATGTCCTTGAGCGTCAGTGCGCCGTTGGGATCCGCTTGCGGCTCTGCCGGCAGTGGCGGTTGCGCGGTAGCGTCCAGTAAGTCGCCGCGCTGCGGACGGAAGTGCCCGAACAGGAATTTGCGCTCGTCCGTGGTCGCCAGGATGGTGCCGCTCGCGAACAGCAGCGTGCCGTCGGCGTCGACGATCGGCCAGTCCAGGGGCGCGCCTACTGGCACCTGCTCCGGATTCAGCGCTGCCGTCTGCGCTGCGGATGAGGCTTCCTCGACGTGTTCCTCGACTGGATTGTCCATGGTCGGCGGCTATTTAAGTGACGGGGTATCCTGATTGACGGCTGGCGACTGCGAAACTTTAGTTTTTTGCGGTGGTGCCGGCTTTCCAGTTGTTTCGACGCTGCTGTCGGATGTGCGCCTTGTGTCTATATAGTGAGGAGGCTCGCTTGGCTGTTTTGACAGCGGGGAGGTGCGGCCCCTGATCAGCTAGCTGGCCGTCGCGAGTACGATTGCCTCATGAGCAGTCAATTAAATCGGATGGCTAACTAATTGGGCGGCGTTGTTGGAGCGGTCTGTTTCCGTGCCTCTTAACTTTCCGAAAAATATTGCGCGAAGGGGTTGACGACCTGTCGCTCGCTCTCCATAATCTCGTTTCTCTGCTGCTGATGCAGCGACGCAGAACGAAGCGGTGCCGGGTGGTTGTGATGTTGACGACTGGCGGTGCGGGTTCGGTGGTGAATGCGTACTCGATCTTTAAAAATTAACAGCCGATAAGTGTGGGCGCTTGATGCGCGACGCGCCGGCGGGCCCTTCGGGATCTGCCGGATGAAGCGAAAGTATCAAGTCTCACACAGTAATGAAAGGAAGGTTTTTCCATTGAAAGATGGAAGGATCATTCGTCAGTACGTTGAGTGAGCGACCGGTTGGTAAAACAACCGAAAAACAGTAACAGGTTTGAACTGAAGAGTTTGATCCTGGCTCAGATTGAACGCTGGCGGCATGCCTTACACATGCAAGTCGAACGGCAGCACGGGAGCAATCCTGGTGGCGAGTGGCGAACGGGTGAGTAATACATCGGAACGTGTCCTGTAGTGGGGGATAGCCCGGCGAAAGCCGGATTAATACCGCATACGATCTGTGGATGAAAGCGGGGGATCTTAGGACCTCGCGCTACAGGGGCGGCCGATGGCAGATTAGCTAGTTGGTGGGGTAAAGGCCTACCAAGGCGACGATCTGTAGCTGGTCTGAGAGGACGACCAGCCACACTGGGACTGAGACACGGCCCAGACTCCTACGGGAGGCAGCAGTGGGGAATTTTGGACAATGGGCGCAAGCCTGATCCAGCAATGCCGCGTGTGTGAAGAAGGCCTTCGGGTTGTAAAGCACTTTTGTCCGGAAAGAAAACCTCTTGGTTAATACCTGAGGGGGATGACGGTACCGGAAGAATAAGCACCGGCTAACTACGTGCCAGCAGCCGCGGTAATACGTAGGGTGCAAGCGTTAATCGGAATTACTGGGCGTAAAGCGTGCGCAGGCGGTCCGCTAAGACAGATGTGAAATCCCCGGGCTTAACCTGGGAACTGCATTTGTGACTGGCGGGCTAGAGTATGGCAGAGGGGGGTAGAATTCCACGTGTAGCAGTGAAATGCGTAGAGATGTGGAGGAATACCGATGGCGAAGGCAGCCCCCTGGGCCAATACTGACGCTCATGCACGAAAGCGTGGGGAGCAAACAGGATTAGATACCCTGGTAGTCCACGCCCTAAACGATGTCAACTAGTTGTCGGGTCTTCATTGACTTGGTAACGTAGCTAACGCGTGAAGTTGACCGCCTGGGGAGTACGGTCGCAAGATTAAAACTCAAAGGAATTGACGGGGACCCGCACAAGCGGTGGATGATGTGGATTAATTCGATGCAACGCGAAAAACCTTACCTACCCTTGACATGTATGGAATCCTGCTGAGAGGTGGGAGTGCCCGAAAGGGAGCCATAACACAGGTGCTGCATGGCTGTCGTCAGCTCGTGTCGTGAGATGTTGGGTTAAGTCCCGCAACGAGCGCAACCCTTGTCCCTAGTTGCTACGCAAGAGCACTCTAGGGAGACTGCCGGTGACAAACCGGAGGAAGGTGGGGATGACGTCAAGTCCTCATGGCCCTTATGGGTAGGGCTTCACACGTCATACAATGGTCGGAACAGAGGGTCGCCAACCCGCGAGGGGGAGCCAATCCCAGAAAACCGATCGTAGTCCGGATCGCACTCTGCAACTCGAGTGCGTGAAGCTGGAATCGCTAGTAATCGCGGATCAGCATGCCGCGGTGAATACGTTCCCGGGTCTTGTACACACCGCCCGTCACACCATGGGAGTGGGTTTTACCAGAAGTGGCTAGTCTAACCGCAAGGAGGACGGTCACCACGGTAGGATTCATGACTGGGGTGAAGTCGTAACAAGGTAGCCGTATCGGAAGGTGCGGCTGGATCACCTCCTTTCTCGAGCTAAACGTGTCAGTTGCCGTAAAGGCAATGCGTTGAGCGCTCACGCTTATCGGCTGTGAAATCAGGACAGACTCAGGGGTCTGTAGCTCAGTCGGTTAGAGCACCGTCTTGATAAGGCGGGGGTCGATGGTTCGAATCCATCCAGACCCACCAAAGTCTTGTCTGGTGTGCTGATCGCCGAGTTTGGCGACTAAGACCCCTGGGTATCAACGCAGGTAGAGATTATCTGTGCATGACTTGGGGGATTAGCTCAGCTGGGAGAGCACCTGCTTTGCAAGCAGGGGGTCGTCGGTTCGATCCCGTCATCCTCCACCAATCCTCAATGCGTAGCGTTCTGTGCAGGAAGCAGAGCACTGTGCATTGGCGATTGAGCCAGTCAGAGTGATATGAAGCAGAGCTTTATATCGGCTGTCGTTCTTTAACAATCAGGAAGAAGTAGTAAAGAGATTCACGAAAGATCACTTAGAGATGGGTGGTTGAGTAGGTGAATCAGGGTTGTGATTGTATCAATGTATGAAAAGAGAGATCGAAAGATCGCTTTTGGAATACGGCGCAACACGAATACTCAACCTGTAGCGAGCGTGGCGAGCGTGTGATTCCCAGTGGATCATGCAGGAGACACACCCGTTATAGGGTCAAGCGAACAAGTGCATGTGGTGGATGCCTTGGCGATCACAGGCGATGAAGGACGCGGTAGCCTGCGAAAAGCGGTGGGGAGCTGGCAAACGAGCTTTGATCCACCGATATCCGAATGGGGAAACCCACTCCTTATGGAGTATCCGTAGCTGAATACATAGGCTACGTGAAGCGAACGCGGTGAACTGAAACATCTAAGTAACCGCAGGAAAAGAAATCAACCGAGATTCCCAGAGTAGTGGCGAGCGAAATGGGACCAGCCTGTACTCTTTATCTTCATTGTTAGTCGAAGGCTCTGGAAAGTGCCGCCATAGCAGGTGATAGCCCTGTAGACGAAAACAGCGAGGAAGAACTAGGTGTACGACAAGTAGGGCGGGACACGTGAAATCCTGTCTGAAGATGGGGGGACCATCCTCCAAGGCTAAATACTCGTGATCGACCGATAGTGAACCAGTACCGTGAGGGAAAGGCGAAAAGAACCCCGGGAGGGGAGTGAAACAGATCCTGAAACCGCATGCATACAAACAGTCGGAGCCTTTGAAAGAGGGTGACGGCGTACCTTTTGTATAATGGGTCAGCGACTTACATTCAGTGGCAAGCTTAACCGATTAGGGCAGGCGTAGCGAAAGCGAGTCCGAACAGGGCGATTCAGTCGCTGGGTGTAGACCCGAAACCAGGTGATCTATCCATGGCCAGGATGAAGGTGCGGTAACACGTACTGGAGGTCCGAACCCACTAACGTTGAAAAGTTAGGGGATGAGCTGTGGATAGGGGTGAAAGGCTAAACAAACCTGGAAATAGCTGGTTCTCTCCGAAAACTATTTAGGTAGTGCCTCGTGTATCACCTTCGGGGGTAGAGCACTGTCATGGTTGTGGGGTCCATTGCGGATTACTACGCCATAGCAAACTCCGAATACCGAAGAGTGCAATCACGGGAGACAGACATCGGGTGCTAACGTCCGGTGTCAAGAGGGAAACAACCCAGACCGCCAGCTAAGGTCCCCAAATATTGCTAAGTGGGAAACGAAGTGGGAAGGCTAAAACAGTCAGGAGGTTGGCTTAGAAGCAGCCATCCTTTAAAGAAAGCGTAATAGCTCACTGATCGAGTCGTCCTGCGCGGAAGATGTAACGGGGCTAAGCAATATACCGAAGCTGCGGATGCACATTTATGTGCATGGTAGGAGAGCGTTCCGTAAGCCTGCGAAGGTGCACTGGAAAGTGTGCTGGAGGTATCGGAAGTGCGAATGCTGACATGAGTAGCGATAAAGGGGGTGAAAAGCCCCCTCGCCGTAAGCCCAAGGTTTCCTACGCAACGTTCATCGGCGTAGGGTGAGTCGGCCCCTAAGGCGAGGCAGAAATGCGTAGCTGATGGGAAGCAGGTTAATATTCCTGCACCATTGTTAAATGCGATGGGGGGACGGATCGCGGAAGGTTGTCCGGGTGTTGGAAGTCCCGGTCCTTGCATTGGAGAAGGCGCTTTGGCAAATCCGGGCGCGGAATTCAAGGGTGCGAGGCCATTCACTTCGGTGAAGAAGCAATCGGAAGTGGTTCCAAGAAAAGCCTCTAAGCTTCAGTTTAACAGTGACCGTACCGCAAACCGACACAGGTGGGCGAGATGAGTATTCTAAGGCGCTTGAGAGAACTCGGGAGAAGGAACTCGGCAAATTGGTACCGTAACTTCGGGATAAGGTACGCCCCTGTAGCCTGACTGGCCTGCGCCAGAAGGGTGAAGGGGTTGCAATAAACTGGTGGCTGCGACTGTTTAATAAAAACACAGCACTCTGCAAACACGAAAGTGGACGTATAGGGTGTGACGCCTGCCCGGTGCCGGAAGATTAAATGATGGGGTGCAAGCTCTTGATTGAAGTCCCGGTAAACGGCGGCCGTAACTATAACGGTCCTAAGGTAGCGAAATTCCTTGTCGGGTAAGTTCCGACCTGCACGAATGGCGTAACGATGGCCACACTGTCTCCTCCCGAGACTCAGCGAAGTTGAAGTGTTTGTGATGATGCAATCTCCCCGCGGCTAGACGGAAAGACCCCATGAACCTTTACTGTAGCTTTGCATTGGACTTTGAACCGGTCTGTGTAGGATAGGTGGGAGGCTTTGAAGCGTGGACGCCAGTCTGCGTGGAGCCGCCCTTGAAATACCACCCTGGTTTGTTTGAGGTTCTAACCTTGGTCCGTAATCCGGATCGGGGACAGTGCATGGTAGGCAGTTTGACTGGGGCGGTCTCCTCCCAAAGTGTAACGGAGGAGTACGAAGGTACGCTAGGTACGGTCGGAAATCGTGCTGATAGTGCAATGGCATAAGCGTGCTTAACTGCGAGACCGACAAGTCGAGCAGGTGCGAAAGCAGGTCATAGTGATCCGGTGGTTCTGTATGGAAGGGCCATCGCTCAACGGATAAAAGGTACTCTGGGGATAACAGGCTGATACCGCCCAAGAGTTCATATCGACGGCGGTGTTTGGCACCTCGATGTCGGCTCATCTCATCCTGGGGCTGTAGCCGGTCCCAAGGGTATGGCTGTTCGCCATTTAAAGAGGTACGTGAGCTGGGTTTAAAACGTCGTGAGACAGTTTGGTCCCTATCTGCCGTGGGCGCTGGATATTTGAAGGGGGCTGCTCCTAGTACGAGAGGACCGGAGTGGACGAACCTCTGGTGTACCGGTTGTCACGCCAGTGGCATCGCCGGGTAGCTATGTTCGGAAGAGATAACCGCTGAAAGCATCTAAGCGGGAAACTCGCCTTAAGATGAGATATCCCCGGGGCTTCGAGCCCCTTGAAGGGTCGTTCAAGACCAGGACGTTGATAGGTCAGGTGTGGAAGCGCAGTAATGCGTTAAGCTAACTGATACTAATTGCCCGTAAGGCTTGATCCTATAACAGGTGTGTTTTGCGATGATCGTTAGTGCTTCAGCACTGACGGGCATCCCACCCCCGAAGGGGGCAAGGACACTCAGGTTAAGTGATCGTGTTGTGCCAGAAACAACACAACCCCAACAGCTTTACCTCTGGTGAGCATCACCAGAAACTACTTCTTCCCGATTGGCTGCATTGCTCCACGAGCAGTGCAGCAACAAGTCATGCCTGATGACCATAGCGAGTCGGTCCCACCCCTTCCCATCCCGAACAGGACCGTGAAACGACTCCACGCCGATGATAGTGCGGATTACCCGTGTGAAAGTAGGTAATCGTCAGGCTCCCCAGCAGCAGACAGAAACCCCACCCCGAAAAGGTGGGGTTTCTGCGTTTACAACCCCCGCCGTATAACCCCCTTCACTCCCGCCCCATCCGCCGCGCATCCGCGTAGCCCGTCAGTTCCAGATACGCCCGTCCCACATCCACACCTTCGCGGCTCACCCGCACTGCGCCTTCCCAGTACACCGCGCCCGTCGATTGCCGCGAATCGAGCTCTTGATCGTCCATCAGCGGATCGAGTTTCCACGTCAGCAGACCGGTTTTGACCGTCATCGAGACGGGATAAGAAGTGTTGGTGCGCGGCGAGCGCCATGTGCGAAGCGGCGTAAAGTCGACTTGATCGGGGGCGAATGTCGTTACCTCGCCGTCGGGTTTGCGAAATGCCGCATGCGCCCACAGAGCGTGTCCATCGCGACTTCGTACCTTGAACGCCATCAGCGCAGAGCCGTCGGCGAGGTTGGCGCCGAGCCAATCCCAGCCCACCGCATTGGCGTCGAGCAATGTGCTCGACCATTCGTGATCGAGCCACGCCATTCCAGTTACAGGAGTCTCGCCATGCGACAAACCGCCTGCCGCGACCGGTCGAACTACGCCGCCAGTTACGCGCAATTGCGGCTCGCTATAGTAATAACTCGCCTGCTCAGGCCGCGGACCTTTGCGTGAATAGCCGCGTTCGCCCTGAATCAAGGGCGCTTGCGTCGGTGTCAATTTGAGATGCAGCGAAAAACCGTTCGCGTCCGCAACGACGTCGTAGTGACCGTCGGCGGCCCGAACCATTTTCCATGCGTCGAGTTTGACGTCGGTGTTGGCCGGCTTCGCATACGCCAGACCGAATCCTTGACGGGCAATGCGCTGCTCGTGCGCAAGATGGCCGAGCGCGGGATCGCTTAACGCGGCATGGGCAATGATCAATTGCGAAGGCGCGAAAGCACTCGGATCGGCGGCGTCATGCCCGGTGCCGGAACGGAAGAATGTGATCTGAAATCCCAGCGGCTGATTATCCGGCGTGGTGAGCCAACCTGTCGCGTACCACCATTCGGTGCGAAAGGCCGCGTGCGCGCCGGTGTCCTGCGGCAGGGCGATTGCGTGATCGGGTGTGACCGCCGCGAATTCGGGCGCGGCGAACGCTGGCCAGGCAGTCAGCATCAAGATGGACAGCAAACCGCGAATACGCCTGCCTATGCGCCGATTCGCGACACGACCGGACTCAACCGGCGGCTGGCACGCCGACACCTTGCGTGCAATCGACCTGTAGCCCCGCAAAGCCTCGCCCGACGCCGCGCGCGCCAGCTGCGGCGCACGTAATCGCAGGGCGACGTTGGATCCGCCACTCGCGACAGTCAGGCGAGCCGACATCCATGACATCTCGCGCCCAATCGACCCGTAGCTCGGAGTAGGCTCGCCCCAATCCACGCCCGAGATCCCCAACTCACGTCGTTGCAGAGCGATGCAATACCCGTGGCCGGCGGCCAAATCGAAGCACGCTCCGATCCATGGCACCTCGCGCCCAATCAACGCGTCCTTCGACATGTTCCCGTCCAAAACCACGATCCCCATTTGCGGACCACGCCGCCACGAAACGAACCGTCTTTCCTCGCCGACGAGATCAAAGCGCGCCGCTACCGCGCGCATACCCCACCGCGCCGGATCGCGCGATAAAGCCCTCATCACCAATCCTCCTTCACGGCACGCACCGCATCCACCGACACTGCGCCGCGTCCCGCGATCACCGCCGTCGAACATGACGAAGCGAGCATCACCAACGCGACGGTAGCGAGCGCTATCCATGGCACGTGCAGCGACATGCTCCAGTGAAACGACTGCGGATTGACGACGAACACCAGGATCAGACTGATCGCGAACCCGAGCACGAAGCCCAGCGCAATGCCGCACGCGGTAAGCATGCCGCCTTCGAGCGCGAGGATAGCGAGCACCTGCGAGCGCGTCACACCGACATGCCGCAGCATGCCGAACTCACGCGAACGAGCGAGCGTCTGCGCGGAAAACGTCGCCGCCACGCCGAACAAGCCGATCACGATAGCGACCGCTTCGAGAAGATAGGTGACCGCAAAACTGCGGTCGAAAATGACCAGCGTGCGCGCGCGGATCTCACCAGGTAGCGACAAATCCAGCGATGCCCCGAACGGCAGTGCGCGCAACCCCACGGCAATTTGCTCGACACTCGTCCCCCGCTGAACGGCGACGGCCACGTCGGTTGCACTCGTGTCACCGGTCAAGCGCCGATAATCGGCGAGCCGTATCTGAATGGCGCCGGTTTGCCGCACGTAATCGCGCCATACGCCCGCCACCACGAACACGTGGCCGCGTTCGCCAAACGGCAATCGAACTCGCTGGCCCAGCTTGTATCCATACAGATCGACCATTGCTTCGGATACCCAAATAGGTGTTTCGCCCGCGTGAAGTTCAGCAGGCGGCAACACGGCTCCGCTCATCTGCAGATTCGCGCCCGGATCGGCCGCGTCGATCTCGCGCGCGAGCAGAGCGATGTCGGGCCGCGCAGGGTCGAGCGTCAGATGCGAAGTGCGCGCGAATGCGGCTGTTCTAACGCCGGGCACGGCCGCGAGCCGGCTCTGTTCGTCCAGCCGCAAACCGCCGGTGTCGCCGTTCGGCGCCACGCGAACATACAGATCGGCGGAAAGCAGATGAACCAGCCAGTCTTCAACGGAAACCCGGAAGCTCGCTACCATGATGGCCATCGCGACGATCAGCGCAAAGCTCGACAGCACACCGCCCATGGCGATCGACGCATGCCCAGGCGCGTTCGCAAGTCGCGCGAGCGCCAGCGTGCCGGCCGCGCCGGCCCGGCGTCGCGCGGCGAAAACACGGCTCGCCGCGCCGAAGATGAGCGCGGTCACGCGCGGCATCAACGCAATCCCGCCGACCAGCAGCAACGCGACGGCCAGATAACCGCCAATCGGCGCGTCGAACAGCGGCGGCACCTGCGTCAGTACAGCGGCGGCCAGCAGACACAGCAGGGCGGGCCACGGTGTGGCGAGCCGCGCCAACGCGCCTTCTTCGGCGCCTGCCTTGAGCGCCGTGGCGGGCCGCGCACGCGCGGCTTCCAGTGCGGGGGCGAGACTGCCCAATACCGATACGGCCAGCCCAAGCATCAGAAACAATGCGTTCGCCAGCGGTTCGAAGCCGACTTGCGGCTGCACGCCGGGAAAGTAGCCGCCACCCAGATCGCTGCCGAAAAAATGCAGCGCACCGCTCGCCATGGCGTAGCCGAGCGCGAGTCCGGCGAGCGAGCCGAGCAGACCCAGCAACGCGCCCTCCATCAGGATCTGCCGCAACAACTGACCCCGCGTCAGGCCCAGCACACGCAGCACGGCGAACTGCGCGCGCCGTCGCACGACGCTCAGCGCCTGCGTCGAAAACACCAGAAACGCGCCGGTAAACAACGCCACCAGCGCGAGCACATTCATATTGATTCGATACGCGCGCGAGAGGCGATCGGTGCGGCTCTCTGCGTCACGCGTTTCGGCAATGACCCACTGGTTGCCGAGCCGCGCTTGCATCTCACGTCTGAAGCGCTCGCGGTCGACGCCGCGTTCGAGTTGCACGTCGACTCGCGACAGCTTGCCCACTTTGCCGAACTGCCACTGCGCGGCGGCGATATCCATGACGGCGAGCCGCTGGCCCGGCCGTGTTCTCACGATGCCGCCCGCCACGCGCAAATGCACGATCGAGGTGCCGCTTCGCAGCGCCACCTCGTCGCCGGCTTTCACCTTTAGCCATTGCTGCGCCGCCGTCGAGAGAAACACGGTGTCGGCCGCGAGGGTATCGAACGGCTTATCCGGCGACGGCACGCCGATCAGGTCGGGCGCAATGCGGCTCGCTTTAAACACGTCGATGCCGAGCACCGGCAAGGCGGCGCTCCGCTCGGGCACGGTGACATCGAGTGCGAGCACGGGGCTGGCCAGCGCGACACCGGGCTCGTTGGCGACTAACGGATAGATGGCTTCGTCGACTAACGGTTGGGCGCCGCGCACCTGCAGATCGGCTTCGCCCGACAGACTGCGGGCCGCCGCGGAAAATTCGCTGAAGGCCGCGCTGTTGATCAACTGCACGGCGTAACCGAGCGCCACGCCGAGCGCAATCGTTGCCATTGCAACCAGGGCGCGTCCGCGATGACTGCGCCATTCGGCGCCCAGCAGCCAGCGCGCGAGAACGCGATGGCCTCGCAAGCGCGGTAGAGGACGGGAATCAGCGGACATCATCGGCGGAAGGCGTGCGGTTACGGGAGCCGAAGGTCAGGGCAGTAGAGGGAGGCGTCGCATGCAGACCGCCGTCGCTCAGGATCAGGATGCGGTCGGCGACGGCCGCGGCGGCTTCCGAGTGCGTCACCATGATCGTGGCCGCGCCGGTCGCCTTGCTTTGCGCGCGGAACAGGCCGAGCACTTCGTGCGCGGTATCGGGATCGAGGTTGCCGGTGGGTTCGTCGGCGAGCAGCAGTTTCGGGCGATGCACGAGCGCTCGCGCAATCGCGACACGTTGCAATTCGCCGCCCGAGAGTTGACGCGGAAAGTCGTCGCCGCGTCCGCCGAGGCCGACCGCCGCGAGCATGTCGAGCGCGGCGGCGGTGGGCAGTTCGTTGAGCAGCAGTGGCAGCGCGACGTTTTGCGCAAGCGTCAGATGCGGCAGCACGTGAAACGCCTGGAAGACAAAGCCGAGTTTTTGCCGCCGCAGGCGCGTCGCCGCGTTGTCGTCCAGGCGCGAAACGGCGCTGCCGTCGATGATCACGTCGCCGCTGTCCGCACTGTCCAGGCCGGCCACGAGATTAAGCAGCGTCGATTTGCCGACACCCGAGTCGCCCATGATCGCGACGAACTCGCCCGGACCGAGTATGAAATCCAGTTGCGTCAGCACGATGCGGCCCGCGCCGTAGGTCTTGCTGAGCCCGCGGCACTCGAGCGCGGGAACGACGCCTTCGTCACAGGGCATGCATTTTCCGAAAAGTGTGGCCGGCGTCCGTATCGGCGAAACGCAGACCAGAAAAGCGCTGCACCGGCGCACGCACATCTATGCTTGAACCGCCGAAGTATATTCGCCTTCTGTAAGGCACGCCGACGCCCCACGCGCGAGTCGGGGAGCGAGCTCACACGCGTGCCGTCGATTTCCTGTCCCGAACTTTCGTCACCTTGCGCCGGATTATTTGGAGCGCAGGATCAAAAAATTTATGCTCGCGGATAAGCAAAAAATTTTCTCCGGAAGCTCGAAATGCGCGTCGCTGCTCCGTCAGGAACGAGCATCGTCTATTCCGGCTCCGGACGCACGCCGAAGGATTGCGCAAGAGTTTCTAACTGGCTATCAACTGCTCGCTTTTTCCCCTAAAATCCGCCGCTGCAACCCGTGCCGGCGGATTTGTGCATCTGCACATTTTTATCAATTCCGCAAGCCCAGACGTCGCAACGATGCATTGCCAGCGGCTTTGCAGCGTTGTTGCGCTGCAAAAGTATTCTTATCTTGGTAATCTCCCACCCTTGGTCATTCGACTGCGGGTAAACGTGTAGCGGCCAACCCCGATTGCACGTCAAATTTCAGCGAAATCCAGCCTACATATCCATTTCAATGCTTTCGATTTTGAAGGCGTTGATGCGGCGTTTTTGTACTTCAAGTTTCGATAGAGCACATGCCATTGCCTCTTCTTAGCCTTCTAATCTGGATCCCTATTGTCGCCGGCGTGGTGGTTTTGCGTGCCGGATCCGACGCGGCACGTGGTCGCACACGGTGGCTCGCGCTGATCGGCGCGATTGCGGGTTTTCTGCCGGTGATTCCGCTGGTGTCGAATTTCCGCAACGACGTCACGTCGATGCAGTTCGTCGAGAACGCGCGCTGGTCGCCCACCTTCGATATCGCCTGGCATGTGGGCGTGGACGGAATCTCGCTGTGGCTCGTCGCGTTGACCGCGCTCACCACGATCATCATAGTGGTCGCCTCGTGGGAGTCGATCACCGAGCGGACCGCGCAGTACTTCGGCGCCTTCCTGATGCTGTCGGGCTTCATGCAGGGCGTGTTCACCTCGCTCGACGGCATGCTGTTCTTTATCTCGTTCGAAGCGACGCTGATTCCGCTGTATCTGCTGATCGGAACGTGGGGCCAGTCGAACCGCTCGTACGCCGCGGTGAAATTCTTCTTCGTGTCGTTTCTCGGCTCGCTGCTGATGCTGATGTCGATGCTCTATCTATACAGCCAGACGCACAGCTTCGACCTCGCGCTGTGGCGCGAGACGCACCTGGGCACGTGGCCGCAGGTCCTGATCTTCCTCGGTTTCCTCGCCGCGTTCGGCGTGAAGGTGCCGATGTGGCCGCTGCACACGTGGCTGCCTGACGTCCACCTCGACGGTCCGACGGGCGCCGCCGTGATGATCGGCATGCTGAAGCTGGGCGGCTACGGTCTGCTGCGTTTCGCCTTGCCGATCGCGCCGCAGGCCAGCCACTTCTTCGCGCCGATGATGATCACGCTCTCGCTCGTCGCGGTGATCTACGCGAGCCTGCTGGCGCTCGTGCAGACTGACATGCGCCGCCTGCTCGCGTATTCGACGGTCGCGCACATGGGCCTCGTCACGCTCGGCCTGTTCGTGTTCAACCGCATCGGCCAGGCCGGCGCGATCGTGCAGATGCTGTCGTACGGCGTGGTGTCGGGCGCGATGCTGTTGTGCACGGGCATGCTCTACGACCGCACGAAGACTGCGTCGATCGCCGAGTACGGCGGTGTGGCCAACACCATGCCGCGCTTCGCCGCGTTCGTGATGCTGTTTTCCATGGCTAACATCGGCTTGCCCGGCACCTCGGGTTTCGTCGGCGAATTCATGGTGCTGATGGGCGCGATCCGTTTCAATTTCTGGATCGGCGCGATGGCGGCCACCACGCTGATTCTGAGCGCGGCGTACACGCTGTGGATGTACAAGCGCGTGATCTTCGGCGCGATCGCCAACGCGCGCGTCGCGAATCTCAAGGATGTCGGCAAGCGCGAGTTCGTGCTGCTCGGCGCGATGGCGCTGCTGGTGCTCGCCATCGGCATTAATCCGAAGCCGTTCACCGACGCGATCGATCCGTCGGTCGGCACGTTGCTGGCTCAGTCGGAGCGCTCGGCCCATCCGTCGGACGCGGCGCCGGCTGGCGGCGAGGGAGGCGAGCATCTGCAAGCCGCGGTGCCCGCGCCGGCAGCCGCGACCGCCCGCTCGCCGGGCTGATCGGACGAGGCATTGCGCAGGCGCAGCATTCACCTGGTGAGTGCTGCGCCATCAACGCGCTTTTCCCTTATTGATCAAGTCTCTTTGCGTGCATGACGCGTGCTGCGGCCACATAGACCGCAGCGCGTTTTCGCGCTTGTTTAAAGGGGTTTTCTCGTTCGGCCGATAGTTCGATTCCTTGCAGCGAAGCATTTCAGTTGCTGACCCGCGCGCAAGTGTGCGGCAACGTGTCGCACGGTGCTGCGACGCAATAGATCGTTGCTAAATCGAGTGTTTATTACGGCCGGGCGTGCCCCTATTATGCGAGCGCTTACTATTGGAGAGCGGTCGAATGACGTTCGTTGAAGACGTAAAAAAGAGGCAATGGATATGAAAGGAAAGACTCTGCGCGGGTCGATGAGTTTCGTATCCGCGAGCCTCGTGTTGTTGCTCTCGGGTTGCAGCAACCTCGATATTCTGAATCCGAAAGGGAGTGTGGGCCTGGCGGAACGTGAGCTGATTGCCACGTCCACCTGGGCCATGCTGATCGTGGTCGTTCCGGTGATCGCGCTCACGCTGCTGTTCGCGTGGCGTTATCGCGCGTCGAATAAGAGCGCCGACTACCGTCCGGGCTGGACGCATTCCACCGGTATCGAAATCGCCATCTGGACGATTCCGACGCTGATCATTCTGTTCCTCGCCGTGTTGACGTGGAAGACCACGCACGAGCTCGACCCGTACAAGCCGCTCGAGTCGCAGGTCAAGCCGATCAACGTCGAAGTCGTCGCGCTCGACTGGAAGTGGCTGTTCATCTATCCGGACCTCGGCATTGCGTCGGTGAACCAGTTGGCGTTCCCGGTCGGCACGCCGGTGAACTTCACGATCACGTCCGACACGGTGATGAACTCGTTCTTCATCCCGCAGCTCGGCGGCCAGATCTACGCGATGGCCGGCATGCAAACGCGCCTGCATCTGATCGCGGACGAAGCCGGCAACTACGCCGGCGCGTCGGCGAACTTCAGCGGCAAGGGCTTCTCGGACATGAAGTTCCGTGCGCTCGCCACCTCGCCTGAAGAATTCAACGCATGGGTTGCGAAAGTGCGCGCTTCGTCGGACAACCTCAGCATGGACCGCTATCACACGGTGTCCGCGCCGACCGAGAAGGAGCCGGTGCGCTACTTCTCGAGCGTCGATCCGAAGCTCTTTCACAACATCATTGCCCGATACAACAACGGCAACGTCCTCGACAACATGAAGGACGCCAACTGTGCGCCAAAGGGCAAGGGGTAACGCATGTTCGGTAAACTTTCACTAGACGCGATTCCGTACCACGAGCCGATCATCATGGTTACGGCCGCGATGATCGCCATCGGCGGTGCGACGCTGCTGGGTCTGATCACCTATTTCGGCAAGTGGCGCTACCTGTGGACCGAGTGGCTCACGTCGGTGGACCACAAGAAGCTCGGCGTGATGTACATCGTCGTGGCGCTCATCATGCTGTTCCGCGGCTTCGCGGACGCGATCATGATGCGTCTGCAACAGGCTCTCGCTTATGCGAACCCGGGCTACCTGCCGCCGCACCACTACGACCAGGTGTTCACGGCGCACGGCGTCATCATGATTTTCTTCATGGCGATGGCGTTCATGATCGGTCTGATGAACATCATCGTGCCGCTGCAGATTGGCGCACGCGACGTCGCGTTCCCGTTCATCAACTCGCTCTCGTTCTGGATGACCGCGGTCAGCGCGATCCTGATCAACATCTCGCTGGTGATCGGTGAATTCGCGCAAACGGGTTGGCTCGCGTATCCGCCGCTCTCCGAACTGCAGTTCAGTCCAGGTGTCGGGGTCGACTATTACCTGTGGAGTCTGCAGCTCTCCGGTATCGGCACCTTGCTGACAGGCGTAAATTTCTTCGCGACCATCGTGAAGATGCGCGCCCCAGGCATGACGTTCATGAAGATGCCGGTGTTCACGTGGACGGCGCTTTGCACCAACGTGCTGATCATGGCCTCGTTCCCGATCCTGACCGTGACGCTCGCGCTGCTGGGTCTGGACCGCTACCTCGGCATGCACTTCTTTACGAACGATGGCGGCGGCAACGCCATGATGTACCTGAACCTGATCTGGGCCTGGGGTCACCCCGAGGTGTACATCCTGATCCTGCCGGCGTTCGGTATCTTCTCGGAAGTCGTGGCGACCTTCGCCAAGAAACCGCTGTTCGGCTACAAGACGATGGTGTGGGCGACCTGCGCGATCATGGTGCTGTCGTTCCTCGTGTGGCTGCATCACTTCTTCACGATGGGTTCGGGCGCTGACGTCAACGCGTTCTTCGGCATCGCCACCATGGTGATCGCGATTCCGACCGGCGTGAAGGTGTTCAACTGGCTGTTCACGATCTACAAGGGCCGGCTGACGTTCACGCCGCCTATCTTGTGGACCATCGGCTTCATGATCACGTTCACGATCGGCGGTATGACCGGCGTGATGATGGCGATCCCGGGCGCGGACTTCGTGCTGCACAACAGCCTGTTCCTGATCGCTCACTTCCACAACGTGATTATCGGCGGCGTGCTGTTCGGTTATCTGGCGGGCTTCAACTACTGGTTCCCGAAGGCCTTCGGCTTCAAGCTGAACGAAAAGCTGGGCAAGGCATCGTTCTGGTTCTGGCAGATCGGTTTCTGGGTGGCGTTCACGCCGCTGTACGTGCTCGGCTTCATGGGCATGACGCGCCGTATCAACCACTATGACAACCCGCTGTGGCACCCATGGCTGATTCTGGCCGCGGCCGGTGCGGCGCTGATCGCTATCGGTATCGCGTTGCAGGTGTTGCAGATCGTCGTCAGCATCCGCGATCGCAACCTGCCGCAGAATCGCGACCTCACTGGCGATCCGTGGAACGGCCACACGCTGGAATGGGCAATGAGCTCGCCGCCGCCGGTCTACAACTTCGCGATCATCCCGACGGTGCACAAGCTCGACGCGTTCACCGACATGAAGTCGCGCAAGGATACGCAAGCCAAGCCGGTGTATCGCGACATTCACATGCCGTCGAATACGTCCGCGGGTGTGATCGCGGGTCTGTTCTCGCTGGTGCTCGGTTTTGCCGGTGTCTGGCACATCTGGTGGCTGGCGATCGTCGGCCTGGTCGGCGCGATCGGCACCGTGATCGTCTATAGCTTCCAGAAAAACGAAGGCTATTACATCCCGGCCGCCACGGTCGCGGAAATTGAAGAGAAACGCTCTGGCGCTGGTGCGCGGGTCGCGTTGGAGGTGGATTGATGTTGACCAATACTATTGATGCCCACTCGCATCACGACGCGGACCACGTACCGTCGCAATCGGTGTTCGGCTTCTGGCTGTATCTGATGACCGACTGCATCATCTTCGCGGCGCTGTTCGCAGTGTTCGCGGTGATGGGCCACCAGTTCGCGGGCGGTCCGAGCGGCAAGGATCTGTTCGAGATTCCGGGCGTCGCGCTCGAAACGACCATGCTGCTCCTGAGCAGCATCACGTACGGCTTCGCGATGCTGGGCGCGCACAAGAACCGCAAGGGCGTGCTGCTGTTCTGGCTCGGCGTGACCTTCCTGCTCGGTCTCGCGTTCCTCGTGCTGGAACTGCGCGAGTTCTCGCATCTGATCGCCGAAGGCGCGGGCCCGAGCCGCAGCGCGTTCCTGTCGTCGTTCTTCACGCTGGTCGGCACGCACGGCCTGCACGTCACGTGCGGCCTGATCTGGATGGTGGTGCTCGCCATTCAGGTGATCAGCCACCGCGATCTGACCGAACGCGACATGATTCGCCTGACGTGCCTGAGCCTTTTCTGGCACTTTCTGGACGTCGTGTGGATCGGCGTCTTCACCTTTGTCTATCTCGCGAGCGTGATCTGAATGGACCATAGCCATAACGCCCACGCAGGTGAAAGTCACGGCAGCATCGGCAGCTATACGACGGGCTTTATTCTCTCCGTCGTTCTGACCGTCGCCGCTTTCGGCCTCGTCATGACCGGCACGTTGACGGGCGAGAATGCGCTGCTCGCGATCGCGGGTCTCGCGCTCGTGCAGATCGTCGTGCACCTGATTTTCTTCCTGCATCTGAATACGTCGTCGGAGCAGCGCTGGAATGTGATGGCGTTCGCCTTCACGCTGCTGACCGCGGTCATCGTGATCGGCGGCACGTTGTGGGTCATGCACAACATCAGCATGCACATGATGTCGCGCTAAACGAACGAGCATCCCGTTCGACACGAAGCCCCGCAAGGCGAAAGTCTTGCGGGGCTTTTTTCGTGCGGCGAACGCGGACGCGAACGTGCCGGGCGCCTGAAGCGCCTAAGCGCCCAAAGCGCGTCGACGATTGACCGCAGCGGCAAACTCGCGTTAGGATCGTTTCCATGATCGCTTCTATCCTTTCCCGTCCGCATTCTTCGCGCGCATGCTGTCGCGGCCTGCCGAGGGGAGCTCGCGTCTAGCAAGTCGATCTGCGCACATCCGCATCCCTGAGGCCACCCGTCACGCGACCGGTGGCCTTTTTGCTTTTGAACGCCTTTTTGAACACCCGGCGCCTGGAGACATCACATGCCGCTTCGCCTGTACGACACCTGGACGCGCAGCGTGCGCGAATTCACGCCGATTCATCCGGATCACGTCGGCCTGTATTGCTGCGGCCCGACGGTGTACGACCACGCGCATATCGGCAATCTGCGGACCTACGTGTTCGAAGACGTGCTGCGGCGCGCGCTGGTGTTGAACGGATATAACGTGCGGCACGTGGTGAACATCACCGATGTCGGCCATCTGGTGTCCGATGCCGACGAAGGCGAGGACAAGATGGAGAAGGGCAGCCGGCGCACTGGCGAATCGGCGTGGGCGATCGCCGAGCGGTACACGGCGGCCTTCATGAACGACTGGCGCGCGCTCAATCTGCTGGAGCCCGCGCTGTGGTGCCGCGCGACCGATCACATCGCCGAGCAGATCGACTTTATCGCCGAGCTCGAGCGCAACGGCTACACCTACCGAACGGCCGACGGCGTCTATTTCGACACCGGCAGGCAGGATGACTACGGCTATCTGGCGCGTCTAGATGTGGCGGGCTTGCAGGCGGGCAAACGTGTCGCGTCCGGCGAGAAGCAGCGCGCGACCGATTTCGCGCTGTGGAAATTCAGTCCTCCTGGCGCTACGCGGCAAATGGAGTGGGACAGTCCGTGGGGCCGCGGCTTTCCCGGCTGGCATATCGAGTGCTCGGCGATGTCGGCGAAGTATTTGAGCCCGTGGTTCGACATTCATTGCGGCGGCGAAGATCATATCCCCGTGCATCACAGCAACGAGATCGCCCAAACCCAGGCGCGCCACGGCACGCGTCTCGCCAACTTCTGGATGCACGGCCATTTCCTGTTGCTGGACGCCGGCAAGATGTCGAAGTCGGGCGGCGATTTCATACGTTTGCAAACGCTCATCGAGCGCGGCAACGATCCGCTCGCGTATCGCTATCTATGCCTGGGCGCGCACTACCGCAGCAGCCTGCGCTTCAGCGAGGCCGCGCTGGATGCCGCGCAAGCCGCACTGGATCGTTTGCGCCGGATCTATGCGCAATGGCCGCGAGGCGGTACGGCGGATGCGTCCGCCGTGGCGCGCTTCAAGGCGGAGGTCGATCACGATCTGAACCTGCCGCGCGCGCTCGCGGTGCTGTGGGACGTGGTCAGAAGCGATCTGCCGCCGGCAACGCGAAGGGCGAGCGTCGATTGCTTCGATGTGGTGCTTGGACTGGGTCTCGCCGATTGGAAGGACGTCGATACGCCCGAGCTTCCGGCCGGGATCGCGGCCCTCGCCGATCAACGCGAAAGAGCCCGCGCCGCGAAGCAATGGAGCGAAGCGGATCGTCTGCGCGACGTGATAACGGCGGCCGGCTGGCTGGTGGAAGACAGCGCGGGCGGCCAGATATTGCGGCTGCGCGACCAGACGAAGTAGCAGGAAAATCGACGTGGTGAGCGCGTTCAGGCTTGCGCGCTCGCCACGCCACGGCGCAGACAGGTGGCGCCGTTTGCATTTGGGCCTGCTGCGGCACTACAGCGGCACCACCTTCAGTTCCTTGTGCGAAGGCAGCGGGTCGAACGGGAAGTAGACCGGTCCGCAGCCGAAATGAACCGGCGGGCATGGGCTCCAGCCGCGTTCGATGTGCATCGGCTGATCCAGTCCGCCGCAACCGGAAGGTGCTTCACGCGTCAGATACGCAATACCGCCGCGAACGGATAGCGATGCCGCGCGGTCGAGTTCGTCGAGGCGGGCGAGGTCTTTGAGGACGAGCGTTTTCATGGTGGATCTCCAGCGGAGTGAGTGCATCGAGGTGGATCGAGGAGAGCGGAAAAATGCCGCGCTCATGTCCGCTGGATGCACGCACCATGCCATCGGCGCTAAAGCGGCATGCCACATGCTTTTCCGCGATTTGCCCGCGGTGGTGTGATGGCGAGCGGCCAACTCGGTGCATAACGAGTGTCGGCAATTCAGCGACATCCGTCTGCCGCGTCATGCTGTGGTGAGGCGCGCTGAAAATCACGTCACAATAGACGGCCACCGCGAACCCTGCGCCTCGCGCGCAAGGTTCACGGAATCCCGTCAGCAAGGAAAGGAGAACGCATGAGCCAGATCAAAGCCGTCGAATACGCCGCGGCGTCGCCGGAAGTCAAAGCCGTGTACGACGATATCAAGCAGACCCGCCAGGTCGACGACGTCAACAACTTCTGGAAGTACATCGCCCAGCATCCGCCAACTCTCGCGCGCACGTGGGACAGCCTGAAGGACGTGATGGCGCCCGGCGCGCTCGATCCGCTCATCAAGGAACTGCTTTATGTCGCGGTGAGCGTGACGAACAATTGCGGCTACTGCGTGGCGAGCCATACGGCGGCCGCGCGCCGCGCCGGCATGACCGACGAGATGTTCGGCGAACTGCTCGCGGTCGTGGGCATGGCGAATGAGACGAATCGATTGGCGGTGGGATACCGGGTGCCGATCGATCCGGCTTTCGAGTAAGGGCGGCGGAGAGCGTCAGCGTCGGCGCGATATTTTCCGCGCCGTCGCCGTCGCCGACGCGGGCTGTGGCGCGAAGGCCGGCGTCGAAGCCAGCGCCTTCGTCAGTGCGTTTGGGCGCGCCATCCGGCCAGCAAAGCGGGCAATGCGCGCATGTCCCTGAACACATGCGTGGCACCCGCGCCATGCAAAGCGGTCGCGCTGCTGTGGCCGAGTTCGAGCGGGCAATAGCCGAACACCGTAGCGCCCGCAGCCACGCCCGCGGTCGCGCCTGTCACCGTGTCCTCGATCACCGCGCAACGGTGCGGGTCCACGTCCAACGCGGCAGCCGCCGCGAGATAGACATCGGGAAAGGGCTTGCTGCGGGGCATTTCGTGGCCGCTGAAAACGCGTCCTTCGAAACAGTCGAAAATGCCCGCCTTCATCAGTTGCATTTCCACTTTGATACGGTCCGCGCCCGACGCCACCGCAATGCGTCCGTTCAATGCCGCATGAAGCGCGCGCACCGCGTCCGGCGCGCCGGGAATCGCGACCAGTTCGAGATCCAACGCCGCATTGCGTCGCTCGCGGAATTGCATGAGCCAGTCGGTCGTGATCGCGACGCCGGTGCGCGCTTCGATCAGCGCGGCTTCGTCCCGGACGGCTTTGCCGACGAAAATACGCATCGTCTCCTCGACGCTCAAATGCCAGCCCAACTCCCCCAGCATCTCGGTGAGCACGCGGTTGGTGATGGGCTCTGAGTCGACGAGCACGCCGTCGCAGTCGAAGAGTACGGCGTCGAAGGGGAAATCGGCCATCGGGCAGGGTACGGATAGAGTTCGCGGAACCGGCAAGGATACCTCACCGGCTCGCGCGCCGCGGCGCAAAGGCCGCGTGTGCGGCCTTCGCAGCACGACGACACATGCAATCTCAGTTCTTGTACCCGTCGCTGAGCGTCTTCATGAACGCGATGATGTCCTGAATATCCTCATCGCTCATTGCCGGCTGATCGCCGAACTTGCGGTCGAACGGTGCGTCGGCCACGTCCACGTTGGCATGGTACTGAGCCGGCAGATCGTTGTACTTCTGCACCTTGCCCGACGCATCGCGCGGATAGATTTTCTCCGGCGACGTATTGCGCAGATTGTAGAAGTCCATCACCTGCTTCAGATCGTGGTACACGCCGTTGTGGAAAAACACCTTGCGTTCAGCCGCATTACGCAGCGTCGGCGTGAGGAACATGCCGCAATACTGTGTCTGTTTGGCGAGGTCGTCGCGGAACGGGCCGCACACGCCCATATCGAAGAACTTCGGATCCTTGTTGGCGGGAATCGCCGGATTGCGCGGCACGCCGAGCGCTTCGTACTGCGTGTCGGTGAACACCGGCGGCAGGCCGTCCTTGCTCGGCTGGCTCAAATGGCAGCCGGCGCAGTTCGCCTTGTCCTTGTCGTTGAACAACTGCAAGCCGTGCAGCTCGGCGTGCGTCAGGCGCGCCTTGCCTTCGAGCCAGTAGTCGTACTTGCTGCTGAAAGAATGGAACGACTGGTCCTCGATCTGATAACGCCCGACGGCGAACATCGCCTCGGAAATCATCAGACTCGGATTGGTGACGATACCCGGCCCGAAGATCTGTTTGAATTGATCCAGATACCTGGTCGCCAGCAGTTTGTGAGCGACATCCTCGGGCGTTGCGTTGGCCATTTCCACCGGGTTGGTCAAAGGTCCGAGTGCCTGGTCCTGCAAAGTATCGACGCGGCCGTCCCAGAACAATCCGCCTTGCGGCACCATCGCCGCAGCGGCGGGCGCGGCGAGCGCCGTTTTCTGCGCGCGCTGCACGCCGGCGGCTTGCGTGGCCAGTTGCGTCATATCCACCGGCACGTCGGTGTCGCCCTGATCCGGGCCAATGCTGAACGGCGCCTGACGATACAGATACGTGAGCGACGGCGGCGGACGATAACCCGCCTGGTTCATATGCGCGCCGCCGAGCTGCACCGGAAACGCGTTATCCGGTGCATACGAATGCTGCGGCGAGTGGCACGACGCACACGACTGCGTGCCCGACGCGGACAAACTCGGGTCGAAGAAAATCTGTTTGCCGAGCAGCGCCACGGCGCTCAGCGGCACATTCTGCGGACGCATCAACGTCACCGGATGCGGATTCGCGCCGGTGATTTCCTCGACGATCTCGCCGACGGCGGACGGCACGCGCTCCGGATACACGAGCGCGTACGCGCAGTAGACGATGCACGCGAGCACGATGCCGGCCGCGCTCCACGCGAGCAGCTTGAGCCACGAGCGGCGGGTAATCACGGGACCGGGCTCGCCGCCCGCGGGCAGATGCGAAGGCAAGGCGGCGTCAGAAGGAGGGTTCATGGCGGTGATGACAGATGATTCGATCAGCTTCGATAAAAAGCAAAATCGAGCCAGCACGTTTGCACTGGCTCGACGCCCAACTACGGCATGGGATGCGCGACACTTTTCGCTGTGCGCCGCCGCGCTGCGTGAGGCACGCATGAGACTCGTGCATCACGCAACGGCAAGCGGAACAGAAGAGCGCGGCGCACGTCCGCGGATCAGATCGCCGGCGCCGCTGCCAGCTTCGTACCCAGGTTCTGATCGAGGAACAGCGGCGGATTGTTGCCCGAGCCCGTGAAGTTGAACATGTTCATGATGCTGCCCGCCGTCGCGTCGAACGAACCACCGCCCAGGCGTTGACCGCCCAGCCAGTTGTCCTCGATGAAGCGCACCACGGAAGCCTGCGTGATCGGCGTATCGTCGACGAAGTTGACCTTCGCCCACGGCGACACCACGATAAACGGCGTGCGCGTACCCGGGCCGCAACGGCCGTTGACCACGCCGCCGTTCACGCCTTGCGGCTGCACTGCGCCCGCTGCCGTGCACTGACCGACGCCGCTCAGGTTGTCGGTGCCCGCCACCGTCTTGCCGCCCGCGGATTGCGCCGTGGTCGAATCGAACGATGCGCTCGTCGGTGCCTTGTAACGGTGGTCGTACCAGCCGTCCGAATCGTCGTAGGCGATGATCACGGCGGTGTTCTTCCAGTCAGGCTGCTGTTGCAGGAAGTTGATTACCTTCGTCACGAAAGCCTGTTCGTCGATCGGGTCCGAATTGCCCGGATGGCCGTCGCCGATCGCCGGCGCCTTCAGGAAGTTGACGGAAGGATAGTTGCCCGCCTTCACCGCGGCGAAGAAGTCGTCGGTATCGTACTGGTGGTGCACCGGCGTTGCCGTGTTGTCGAGCGGATCCGTGGAGCCGATCACCGCCGCCGACGACGGACGCGTATGCGCCAGGTTGGCCGTGCTCGCGTAATACTGGAACCACGCGTGATGCTGCACGTAGTCGGCCTTGGTTGCGTTCAGCACTGGCGAGAAGGTCGAACGCAGGCAGCCGGTCGTGCCGTTGGCGTTGACGGTCTGCAGGTTGAAGCCGCCCATGAAGCCGCCCCACGTCAGGCCCTTCGCGTTGAGCAGGTCGCCGATGTTCTTGTTATTCGACGACATCGCGCCGGTCGGCGCGCTCTTTGCCGCGATCGTGCAGACGTCGCCGGTCGGGTCGAGGTCGCCGATCATCGTGAAGCTGCCTGCCGAGTCGGGAATCGCGTTGGCCGACGTGCCGCCGGTCACGACGACGCCGTTGTTCTGGCCGGACACCACTGCGAGCGCACCCGGCGTCGACGGACCGTACGTGTCCGTGTAGGCGTTCTGGTTCATCGCGAAGTTCTGCGCGTAGTTCCACAGAGCCGTGACCGTGTTGCCGTCGAAGTAGCCGAGCACCTGGCCCTTCGTCGCGAACGCGCCGGTGCTGCCGGCGATCGTCGAGTTGGCTGCGGTGAAGAGCGGGAACGAGTCCATCGCGCCGTTGTTATAAGCGAGTTCTTCGGCGGCGTAGGCGTGGTTCTGGCTCGACGTATTGGCTTGCGAGCGGTCCAGGCGGAACGGCAGCAGATCGGCTGCGGGCAGGCCGAGACCCGCGATCGTCACGCTGCCGACCGTGCGGCCCGCCGTGTTCGGCGAGGTGGCCAGCGCGTTCGGGTTGGCCGTGATCAGGTTGTTGCTGCTGAGGTTGTCGACCGCCGGCGTGCCCGCGGCTGCCACGAATTGCGGCTCGCCAGTCGGGTTGGACGCGTTCGGGTAGGTGCCGAAGTAGTGATCGAACGAAACGTTCTCGCCGAAAATCACCACGACGTGTTTGATCGGCGTGGCCGTGGCCACGGCGTCCTGAGCCGATACCACCTGCGCAGGCGAGTTCACGCTGTTGTTGCCGCAAGCTGCGAGCGTAAGCAGCGCCGCAAACGGGATGGGTAAGAGGGTTCTACGGAACATTTGAAAGGCTCCAGATTCGACTTCGCCGTTCAGCGTTTGCATCGACGTAGGTGTGGATGTTCGCTGGGGATATTGTTAGAAATGCAACTGGTGCTAGTGGTCTTACCGCGACAAACTGCGCGCATTGGACCACTTGATAATTAAGATTTCGGGGCGTCAACCTTACCGAAGCCCTCGTTTCTTATTCATTTGCCTAACCCTTGCTGTCGTTCCGCTGACGCGTCACGGGAATGCGGCTATGCGCTGCGACTCTGCGCCTCGCGTTTCATCGCCGCTTTTCGCGCATCCTTCTCTCCTTTTGATTTTTGACGCGCCCGCGGCGACGGATTTTTTCCGCTGCCGCGTTCAACAGGAAACGGAGCCGCTTTCCGGCTTCGGCTTTAATGGGAGAAACCAACATGACATCCACCAAACCGGTTCGCCTGCTTACCGCCATGCTGACTGCCGCGCTGACCGGCGCCGCCGCGCTCAGCGCCGCGCCGGCCTTTGCGCAGGTTGTGGTCGTCGCGCCGATGGCGCCGCCTGCGCCGCGCGTCGAAGTGGTGCCGCCGCCGCGTGCGGGCTACGCATGGGATCCGGGCCACTGGCGTTGGGTCGAGGGCCGTTATGTCTGGGTGGGCGGCCACTGGCAGGCAGTGCGCGTCGGTCATCGCTGGGTGCCGGGGCACTGGGTGGCGCGTGGTCCCAACTGGCGCTGGGTGGAAGGCCATTGGGCATGACCCGGTAGCACCACGGCTGTCGTCGTTTTTGACCCGCTGCGTCCACCAACCAGGCAAACTGCCATGAAAACGCTCGTGATGATTCTGCTGGCGGCCACGCTCGCCGGCTGTGTGGTGTACCCGGCGCGGCCGGCCTACTATCGGCCGGCGGTCGTCGTATATTGATTGCGCTTGTGCGTGCCGAGAGGCGCTGTTTTTTCGATCCGCGCGCACCGTTCGAACCGGTGCGCGCGCAACCATCCGTGTGAGGTGTCTTGAGCGAACGCGACCCCGACGCGGAATTGCTCGAACAGGTCGGCCGGCAAGATCCGGGCGCCGTCCGCTCGCTCGTCTTGCGCAAGCTGCCGCGTCTGCTTGCGCTCGCCACCCGCATGCTGGGCGACCGCATGGAAGCGGAAGACGTGGCGCAGGAGGTGTTCGTGCGTATCTGGAAACAGGCGTCGCGCTGGCGGGAAGGCGAGGCGAAGTTCGACACGTGGGTTCATCGCGTCGCGCTCAATCTCTGCTATGACCGGCTGCGCGGCCGGCGCGAAGAGCCGCGCGACGAGATGCCGGAGGAGGTCGACCCTGCGCCGCTGCCTGAGGCCGGACTCGAAGCGCGCGCCCAGAACCAGCAGGTTCGCGATGCGCTCGCCGCGTTGCCGGCACGTCAGCGCGAGGCGCTGGTACTCAATTATTACCAGGAGATGTCGAACACCGACGCCGCGGCCCTGATGGGCATCAGCGTCGATGCGCTGGAAAGCCTGCTGGCACGCGCGCGCCGCAATCTGCGCGCTCAACTGGCCGGCAGCGGCCTTAGCAAGGACAAGTCATGACGCCCGAAAGATTTCAGCAGATCGTTGAGGCCTACGGTGCCGAGCCGCCCCGCTGGCCGCAAACGGAGCGCGCGGCGGCGCAGGCTTGGGCGCAGTCGCATCGCGCCGAAGCCGAGGCGCTGCTGGCGCAGGCGGCCGGCGTGGATGCGTGGCTCGCCGCCGACAAAGTCGAGCCGCCGGGCGCGGCGCTGCTCGAGCGCGTGCTCGGCAGCGCGCCGGTGCGGCAGCCGGCGGCGCCGCGACGCCGCCTGTGGTGGTCGGGAGCGGCGGTCGCGGGCGTTGGGCTGCTGGGCGGCGTAGCCGGCGCTCTCGCCGTATCGTTCTTCGTGTTGACGGAGACCGGCGTGCAGGCACCGCTCGCGCATGAGTCGTCTTATTTAACTTCGAGCTTCGGTGGGTCGTCCGCCGATTGGAGCGACGAATGAACGGCCGATCATGGAAAGTCGTGCTGGTGGCCTCGCTGGTGCTGAATGTTTTTCTGGTGGGCGCGATCGTCGGGGGCGCCTATCAATGGTTTGCCGCGCGCGGCGCGACGGCGCCCGTGCTGGCGCAACAGCGCGCGCTGCGCTTCGCCGCGCAAACGCTGTCCGCCGAGCGCCAGAAAGCCTTTATCGACGGCCTGAAAGATGCGCGCCGCGAGGGCCGGCAATATGCCCGCGAGGGCCGCGAAGGGCGGCGCGAAGTGGTGCGTCTGCTGGCGGCGCCGCAGTTCGATCGTGCCGCGCTGGACGCCGCGCTCGAGCGCACGCGCGAGGCTGACAGTCATCTGCGAGCGCAAGTGGAAGGCAGTGTGGCCAACTTCGCGGCGACCTTGTCGCCCGAGGAGCGGGTTCAATTCGCCGACAGCCTGAAGGTGCGCGGGCAATGGCGTGAACCCGCGACCACGCCCAATGTAAAGAAGCCGGCGAATCAGGCATCGAGCGAAACTTCGGGCGAGTAAAAAACCTGCGGCAGGCGCGACGGTTTTTTGCGTGACAGCCGTTTAAAGACTATCCACAGCCGAAGAGGATGGTATGGCCAACTCACCGAACCTGAACGCCGCGGCGATTGCGCTGAACCGTTTCGGTCTGGGTGCGCGTGCCGACGACACGCCGCCCGCCGATCCGAAAGGCTGGCTGCTCGCGCAGTTCGAACAGTATCAGGCGCGGCCGGCCGCGTGGGCGAATCAGCCCGACTCGGTGGCGCTTTCTACTGAACTCGTGCAGCAGCGCATGCAGTTGAATCAGCAGGCGCGTCAGAATGCGAGCGAGGGCGCGGCGACAGGCCCCGCGAACCCACAGAACCTGACCATGCCTGATGGGCAAACCCGTACTCAGGCAAACGCAGAAGCAAACGTACGAGCAAGCGCACGAGCAAACGGGCAGGCGGACACAGCCAACTCAACGCAAGCAGACGCGCAAACTGCCAGGCAAGCCGAACGAAAAGCGATTCGCGGTGAAATACTCGACATGTACCGCTCATCGGTAAATGCACGGGTGACGAGCGCGCTGACCACGCAGACGCCGTTCGTCGAGCGGCTGGTGCATTTCTGGTCCAACCACTTCGCGGTCTCGACCGAAAAGCCCGGCGTCGCCGCGCTGGCCGGTTCATTCGAGGCCGAAGCGATTCGCCCGCATGTGCTGGGCCGCTTCGAAGACATGCTGGTGGCCGTCGAACGTCATCCGGCCATGCAGGTGTTTCTCGATCAGACGCGCTCGGTCGGGCCGGACAGCATGGCGGCCATGCGCGCCGCGCAACGCAATCCGGAGCGCAAACGCGGTCTGAACGAAAACCTCGCGCGCGAAATCATGGAGTTGCACACGCTCGGCGTGCGCAGCGGCTACAGCCAGGACGACGTCACCGAATTCGCCCGCGCACTGACCGGCTGGAGCGTCGCGGGTAATCCCGCCAACCCCGGCAATGCCGGCAATGCCGGCAACAAGAGCCGGCTGGCCATGCAGCAGAACGCGGCGCCGGGCACCTTCGTGTTTCGCGCCGCGCTGCACGAACCGGGTTCGCGGACCATCATGGGCCGCCGCTACGACCAGCCCGGAGAGGAGCAGGCGCTCGCGATCCTGCACGACCTCGCGAGCGCACCCGCGACCGCGCAGCATATCGGCGGCAAGCTGGCCCGTCATTTCGTCGCCGATAATCCGCCGCCCGGAGTGAGCGAACATCTGGCCAGCGCATTCGAGCGCAGCCGCGGCGATCTGCCAACCGTCTACCGCGCGTTGATCGACATGCCGCAAGCGTGGTCGCCCACGGCCGTCAAATTCAAAACGCCTTGGGAGTGGACCATTTCCTCGATGCGCGGACTCGGCTGGCAGGACCTCGGCAAGATGCAGACGGCGCCCATTCTCACGCAGCTCGGCCAGCCGGTATGGCGTCCGGGTTCGCCCGCCGGTTACGACGACATCGCCGCGAGTTGGGCCGCGCCCGACGCGCTCGTGCGCCGGGTCGAAGTAGCGCAGCGTTTTGCGTCGCGAGTGGGCGACCGGCTCGATGCGCGCGCGCTCGGCCAGACCCTGCTCGCCGGTTCGCTCAGTGTGCCGACGGCCACGGCGGTATCGCGTGCCGAAAGTGCGTCGACGGCGATCGCTTTATTGCTGGTCTCGCCGGATTTTCAACGGAGATGAATGCCATGCTGTCACGCCGCAAATTTCTGAGCGTCGCCGCTGCCGGCGCGGGCGCGATGCTCGTGTCGCCGCGGATCGCGTTCGCCAGCGTCGCCACCGAGAGCCGTTTCGTGTTCGTGATCCAGCGCGGCGCCGCCGACGGTCTGAACATCGTCGTGCCGTACGCCGAACCGGCCTATGCCACACTGCGCGGCGCGCTTGCTATCGATACGTCGAACGCGCCGCGCCTCGACGGCACCTTTGCGCTGCATCCCGCGATGGTCCAGACCGCGGCGATGTATGCGAACCATCAGGCGCTGTTCGTGCACGCGGTGGCGTCGCCGTATCGCGACCGTTCGCACTTCGACGGACAGAACGTGCTCGAGACCGGCGGCACATCGCCGTATCAGATGAAAGACGGCTGGCTGAACCGGCTCGTCGCGCAATTGCCGGCCACGCGTGAGAACGCGATCGCGTTCGCGCCGACCGTGCCGATGGCGTTGCGCGGCCCGGCGGCGGTGACGTCGTATGCGCCGTCGGCGCTGCCGCAAGCCCCCGACGATCTGCTCATGCGCGTCTCGCAACTCTACGATCAGGACGCGCAGTTGCGTCCGCTGTGGGAGTCGGCGATGACTGCGCGCGGTCTCGCGGGCGACGCCGGCGCGCGCCAGGATCCGGCGAGTCTCGGCAAGCTCGCCGCGGGTTTTCTGTCGCGCGAGAACGGGCCACGGATCGCGATGATCGAGACCGGCGGCTGGGACACGCACAGCGCGCAGAACGCGCGCCTCGCCAATCAGTTGAAGGCGCTCGACACGATGCTCGCGTCGTTGCGCGACGGCATGGGCCCGCTGTGGAGCAAGACCACGGTGCTGGTCGCGACGGAATTCGGCAGAACCGCCGCCGCCAACGGCACGGGAGGCACCGATCACGGCACGGGATCCGTGGCGATGGTGCTCGGCGGCTCGGTGCAGGGCGGACGCGTGATCGCCGACTGGCCGGGTCTCGCGCCGCACAATCTGTACGAGGCGCGCGATCTCAAGCCGACCACCTCGCTCGATGCATTGATCGCCGGCACGGCAAGCGAAAGTCTCGGGCTCGATCCGCAGCGCACCGCGAGCGCACTGTTTGGCCCAACGCCGGCGGGGCGGCCGTTGAGCGGCATCGTGCGCGCGTAGCGGTGGCGAACGGGTGTGAGCCTAAGCGGCCCAAGGCGCTAGCGCCGGCCACCCGCAAGCCGTCGCGCATCCGGCAGACGCCGCAAACGCGCCATCGCGATACAGCCGAGCAGCGGGCCGACCGCAAGCATGCCGAAGGCGCCGCGCCAACCCGCCAACGCGACGACGTCCGGCACCAGATGAATGCTCACCAGCGTCAGCAGAAAACCCGCGCAGGTCTGCGCGGTCAATAACGTGCCGATCGACGCGGGCTCGGCAAGCTCCGCAATGCTCGCCGAGAACTGCGCGGAATCGGCGATCACGGAGACTCCCCAACACAGCGCCACGCAGCCGACCAGCCAGACCGGCGCGCCGAGCAGCCAGCCCATCAGCGCGGCGCACGCGCCGCTCACGGCCATCGCGCCGATCGTTACCGTGGTGCGGCCGAGCCGGTCTGCCAGCACGCCGCCGAGCCACGCGCCGAGCGCGCCCGCGGCGACCGCGCCGAAGGTTAGCCATTCGGCCGCCGAGCGCGGCTCTTGCATGCCGGCTGCCGCAAAGCTCGCTTGCAGGAATACGGCGAGCCACGCCCACATCGCGTACAACTCCCACATGTGGCCGAGATAACCGAGGTTCGCGAGGCGCAGCGCGGGGTTGCGCCAGGCGCCGGCCAGCGCGGACCATTCGATGCGCGTCGCGCGCGCCATATTCGGTCCGACGCCGCACAGCAGAATCGCCACGCCCGCGAGCAGCGCGCAGCACGCCGAGATGCCATAGATCGCGCGCCAGTTCGAACCGCCGAGCGCCGCCAGCAGATGCGGACTCGCCGAGCCGAACGTCAGCGCGCCGACCAGCAGGCCGATCAACAAACCGAGATCGCCTTTCGCCCAGGTCGCCGCGAGCCGCATGCCGACCGGATAAACGCCCGCCATGCAGATGCCGGTCAGCAGCCGCAGCAGGATGGCGAGCGGACTCGCCGGCGCGAGGAACACGAGACACGCGGTGGCCGCGCCCGCCGTCAACGCGCTGATCATGAAAAGCCGCCGGGGATCGAAGCGGTCGGCAAGCGAGAGCAGGGCGCTGGTGACTGTGCCGGCCACGAAGCCGGCCTGCACGGCGCTCGTGAGCAAGGTCGCTTGCAAGGCAGACAGACTCTCGGCCTGCCTGACGATCGCCACGACCGCCGACGATGAAAACCACACGCTCATCGCGCCCACCTGGCAGAGCAGCAGGATCACGAGCGAACGCGTCTTGCCGGCTGTCGCGCGGCTCGGTCGATGCGGGCTTGCCGAGGCTTCTTTCATGCGTGCCTTTCGTGCATTTCGCGCCTGTCGGGTTAGCCGGCCGATTCGGCAGCGAGCGCGCCGCTGGCTTCGGCCGCATGCGTCGCGTGCACGGAGCGCGCGCCGACTCGGTGATAACGACGGCCGTAGTAGATCAGCGCATCGCCTTCGCCGTGCGTATGCGCGGCTTTCACCGCGCAGAAGAACACCGTGTGCGTGCCGACTTCGGTGACCGATTCGATCTCGCAGTCGAGCGATGCGAGCGCGCCATGCAGGACCGGTGCGCCCGTCGCGAGGGTGTCCCATTGCGCGGCGGCGAAGCGTTCCGCTATCGGCAGCGTGCTGGTGGCGAAGTGGGCGGCGAGCGTCTGCTGTTCGGCGCTCAGCACGTTGACGCAGAGCTTGCCGTTCGCGCGGAACGCCGCGTTATTGCGGCTGCTGCGATTGATGCAGACGAGCAGCGTGGGCGGTTCGTCGGTTACGCCGCACACCGCGGATGCGGTGCAGCCGGCCAGACCCGCCGCGCCGTCGCTCGTGATGATGTTGACGGCGGCGCCGAAGCCCGCCATCGCGTCGCGGAAGGTGCCTCTGTCAAGCATGTGAGCCTCCGCGAAAGAATTGCCGCGCCGCCGCCTGGCAGCGCGGACGGCACGAAGTGAAGGCGTGCATGATGGCGTGATTGCTACGCATTGCCAGGAACCGGCGCAGCGGCACAAGTCGGCGAACGGAACTTCGCCGCCGTGTGGTTGGCAGGCAGACGTGCCTGCCCGAAGAGTTTCTCCCGCAAGGTGCCCTCGCGATACGCTCGCTTGTAAGCGCCGCGTTCCTGCAGAATCGGCACGACGTGTGCGATGAAATCCTCAAAGCATTCCGGCGCGACCGTACGCGATAGATTAAAACCATCCACGCCGGCTTCTTCGGTCCACGCGATCAGTTCGTTCGCTACCCGTTCGCCCGAGCCGACGAGCGGCGCCTGGCGGCTGCCCAGCACCATCTGTTCGAGCAGCTTGCGTTTGGTCCACTGCGGACCCGCCGCGCGCGTCATGGCTTCGACGTTCGACACGATGGCCTGGCTCTTGCCGGTTTCGATCGGCTCGTCGAGGTCGTAGCGTGCGAAGTCGATCCCGAGCGACGCCGCCGCGTGCACCAGCGCCGCCTCGGAGCTGACGTAACGCCGGTACTCCGCGTACTTCTCCTGCGCCTTGCTGTCCGTGCGTCCGGTGATGACGGTTTGCCCGAGCAGCACCTTGATGTCGTCGGCTTTGCGGCCGCCTGCAACGGCGTGCGCGCGAATATCGTCGACGATCGCCTGCACGGCCGGCCTCGCCTGGCCGTTGACGAACACGCACTCCGCGTGCGCCGCGGCGAACCGCTTGCCGCGCGCCGACGACCCCGCCTGATACAGCACCGGCGTACGCTGCGGCGACGGCTCGCTCAAATGCATGGCGTCCACCCGATACTGCTTGCCGTGATGATGGATCACATGGACTTTCGACGCGTCCGCATACACGCCCTGGACCTTGTCGCGCAACACCGCGCCGTCTTCCCAACTGCATTCCCACAGCTTGTAGACCAGTTCCATGTACTCGTCGGCGAGGTCGTAGCGGTCGTCGTGCGCCATCTGGCCGGTCAGGCCGATCGCGCGCGACGCGCTGTCCAGATAACCGGTGACGATGTTCCAGCCGACCCGGCCGCGCGTCAGATGATCGAGCGTGGACATGCGCCGCGCGAACAGATACGGCTGCTCGACCGTGAGATTTGACGTGACACCGAACGACAGATGACGCGTCACCGCGGCCATGGCGGGAATCAGCAGCGTCGGGTCGTTCACCGGCACCTGCACGGCGCCGCGAATCGCGGCGTCGGGGTTGCCGCCGTAGACGTCGTAGACGCCGGCGACATCGGCGAAAAAAATGCCGTCGAACAGGCCCGCCTCGAGCGTGCGGGCGTAGTCGGTCCAGTACTGCAGATCCGTATAGCGCGCGGACTGATCGCGCGGATGGGTCCACATGCCTTGCTGGATGTGGCCGACGCAGTTCATGTCAAAAGCGTTGAGAACGATTTCCTTCGGCATGGTGTCTTCCGGCTGGGTGGACGAATACTGACGGCTGACGTTCGAGCCGCGCACGCCCGTGCGGGTTATTGTCGAGATCGTTCGTTTAATATAGTGGACAAAAAATCACTATGCAAGACATTGCTTTCGGCCTTTAATAAGCGGCGAGGCGAGCGCGGACATCAGCGTCGACGCGCTTATCGCCTCGATATAATTTGCGGTGCCAATTTCCCACTCTCCAACGCGTCCATCTTTCCATGTCCGAATCCGCTGCCATCGATCTGACCCAGGCGATCTCCTTGCGCGTGAAGACCGAGCGCGAGGCGCGCAACTGGTCGCTGAGCGAACTGGCGGAGCGCTCGGGGGTGTCGAAGGCGATGATCAGCAAGATCGAACGAGGCGAGGCGAGTCCCACGGCGACGGTGCTCGGGCGTCTGTCAGGCGCATTTGGCCTGACCTTGTCGACTTTGCTGGCGCTCGCCGAGCAGACTGGCGAACGGCTCGTGCGGCATGCGCAGCAAGCGGTGTGGCAAGACCCGGAAACCGGCTACACGCGCCGGCGCATCTCGCCGCCCACGGGCGGCGTGCTGGAATTACTGGAGATCGAGTTGCCGCCGGGCGTGAAAGTGCCTTACCCGCCGGACGCGTTCGTGTTCCAGCATCAGCAGATCTGGGTGACGCTCGGGGTATTGACCTTCCGGGAAGGCCAGCAGGTCTATCGGCTGGAAGCGGGGGATTGTCTGCAACTCGGCGCGCCGCTCGAATGCGAGTTCTTCAACGCGGGAGTAGACGTGTGCCGTTACGTGGTCGGCCTCGTTCGACGCTAGGCGCATCCACCTGGGTTTCAATGAGCGCTTAATGAGTGCTTCATCAACGTTTCAGATACCAGGACCACAGGCAACGCCTCAAGCTCGCATGGAGCGACGGGCGGCGTTGCCTGTGGTCACCGGCAGCTCATCGGGTGAAAGCGGGCTTAACCTCCGCCGCCTTGGGTGCCGATCGTCAGCTTGTTGCTCACCGACTTCACGCCGGCCACACCTTTCGCCACTTCCTCTGCCTGCGGAATCTGCGCGCCGTCGGGCACTGAGCCGGTGAGCGTCACCGCGCCGCCGCGGGCCCGGACGAACACGTTCGACACGTCAAAACCCTGCGCCTTCGCTAGAGCCTTGCGCACTTGCAGACCCAGCGCGCGGTCCGTCTTCTTGACCGTTTTGGCACTGGGCGCCGCCATGTCGCCGGACGCCGCCATGGCGTCGCTCGCCTGCGCATAGGCACTGGCCGTCGTTGCCAAACACAATGCGATGCCGAGCGCCTTCAAAAGATTGACTGTTTTCACGTTTTCTCCATCCTCGAAAAGTTGATGTCGCTTCGTTGCATGCAAAAAACCACGCGCTTGCGAGCCGTTTTCGCTCACGAGGAGCACCCTGTCTTGTAGAAGAGTGATGCCGCGACGCTCCCGGCGCGCTTAAACAATACTCCAGCCGAAGCGCTCATGCTGGAAAAACTGCCCGGAGCGCCGCCTTGGCGGCCATTCCGGCAATCATGGCGACGGCTTGCGTTGCGCATGCGTGACGACGATGTTCCATATATCGGGTCGCCGATTTTGTCAGGGCGCGTCAATGCGCGCCCATGCGGCGACGCCTAGAACCATTGCGGCGCCATGCTGAGCGTGGTGTCGTCAAGGGTGCGCAACGTGGCAAGCATCAACGCGACGCGCGGCAGTTCCCAGCGGAAGAACCACTGACACGCATGCAGCTTGCCGCGATAGAAGTCCGCGTCTGCTTCGCTATGCGAAGCAGGTAGCGCGGCGCTTGCCACGATGGCCTGACGCAACCATGTCCACGCAATCACGATATGACCGAAGGCTTCCAGAAACGCATTCGCATTGGCGAGCGCGCGTTCGCTTTCATGGCTCAGCGTGGGCAGCAACGCCTCGACGGTGGCGGTCAGATCGGTCCATGCGTCGCCGAGCGCATCGGCATGCGCATGCAATGCCGGGTGTTCGCGCGACGTGTCAATCGTCTGCTGGATTTCGCGGGCCAGTTGGTTGAGCGCCGCGCCCTGTTTCATCGTTACCTTGCGGCCGAGCAGATCGATGGCCTGAATGCCGTGCGTGCCTTCGTGAATCATGTTCAGCCGGTTGTCGCGATAGAACTGCTCGACCGGATATTCACGCGTGTAGCCGTAGCCGCCGTGAATCTGGATGGCGAGACTATTCGCTTCGAGACACCATTGGGACGGCCACGATTTCACCACCGGCGTGAGCAGATCGAGCAGCAGGCCCGCTTCGGCGCGCGCGGTGTCGCTCTCACCGGTGTTCTGTTCGTCGACGAGACGCGCCGCGTACAGGCACAACGCATACGCGCCTTCCACATAGGCTTTTTGTGCGAGCAGCATGCGGCGCACGTCGGCGTGTTCGATCAGCGGCAATTGCGGGTCGAGAGGATTCTTGTTGTCGGGGCGGCGTCCTTGCGGCCGTTCGCGCGCGTAATCGAGCGACGCGAGATAGCCGCGGTAGCCCAGCATGACCGCGCCGAGACCGACGCCGATGCGCGCCTCGTTCATCATATGGAACATGTAGGCGAGGCCGTGATGCGGCTCGCCCACCAGTTCACCGATGCACTCGCCGTGCTCGCCGAACGAGAGCATGGTCGACGTCGTGCCGCGCCAGCCCATCTTGTGAATCAGTCCCGCGAGGGCGACGTCGTTGCGCGCGCCGAGGCTGCCGTCTTCGTTGACATGGAACTTCGGCACGGTGAAGAGCGAAATGCCCTTGACGCCCGGCGGCCCGCCGGGAATGCGCGCCAGCACCAGATGCACGATGTTCTCGCTCAACTCGTGGTCGCCGCCTGAAATGAAAATCTTGTTGCCGCGAATCGAATAGGTGCCGTCCGCATTGGGCGTGGCGCTCGTGACGAGATCGGAGAGGCTCGAACCTGCTTGCGGCTCCGTCAATGCCATGGTGCCGAACGCGCGTCCTTCGAAGAGCGCTTGCAGATACTTGCGCTTTTGCGTTTCGCTGCCGAAACGTTCGATCACGTTCGCATTCGCCGTGGTCAGCATGGCGTACGACGCGGTCGCAATGTTCGCACTCTTGAAGAGCGATAGGCACGCAAACGAAATCACCGACGGCAACTGCATGCCGCCCCATTCGTAGTCCTTGCCCGCGGCGAGAAAGCCGGTGGCGCGCATGGCGTCGAGCGCGTCCTTCACCTCGGCGGGCAGGGTGACGCGTTGACCGTCGAACTGCGGCTCGTGTTCGTCCGAGAGACGGTTGTGCGTCGCGAACTTTTCCACGGCGACCGTATGCGCGGTATCGAGCGCGGCGTCGAAGGTCTCGCGGCTGTGATCGGCGTGACGCGGGCGGCGTGTGAGCGTCTGCGCTTCGAGCACTTCGAACAACTGAAACTCGAGATCGCGTGAGTTGATGATCAGCGCATCTTGCATGAGAGAAGACCTGCGAAAAGTAAGCCGCTATGCGCAACAATGACGCAACGCAAGCATAAAAACGTCCACGAACATGTCGGCTCGGCGCGGCTGAAAAGCACGCTATTCGGGTAATTCCCGATGCTTCGCCACGCGGTGATGCGTGCCAGTCTACCTCTAAAGTGAATGACCGTGCTTTTATTTACAGGCCGAATTTCGGCACGTATGATGGGCGCAAAACACGGCATGCCGATCTGCATGGCAGAACAATTCTGGAGGAGCGACACAATGTCTGTAAAGGACCTGTTTCAACTGGACGGCAAGGTTGCACTCATTACCGGCGGCTCGCGCGGCCTCGGTCTGCAAATGGCCGAGGCGCTCGGCGAAATGGGCTGCCGCGTCGCCATCACCGCGCGCAAGGCCGACGAACTTGCCGAAGCGAAAACGCATCTGCAACAACTCGGTATCGAAGTGCAAACGGTGGTCAATGATCTGCAGCGCTTCGAAGGCATCCCCGGTCTCGTGGATGAAGTGCTGGGCCTGCACGGCCGCATCGATATTCTCGTCAACAACGCGGGCGCGACATGGGGCGCACCCGCCGAAGACTATCCCGACGAAGCGTGGCACAAGGTCATGAACCTGAACGTCAACGCGCCGTTCTTTCTCGCTCGCGAAGTCGGCAAGCGCAGCATGATCCCGCGGCGCGCCGGCAAGATCGTCAATATCGCTTCGGTGGCGGGCCTGAAGGGTTCGCCGCCGGGCATGAACACGATTGCGTACAACACGTCCAAGGCGGCCGCGATCAATTTCACGCGGGCGCTCGCCGCGGAGTGGGGCAAGTACAACATCAACGTCAACGCAATCTGCCCGGGCTTTTTTCCTTCGAAGATGACGATGGGTTTGCTCGATAAACTCGGAGAAACGATCGTCTCGCATACGCCATTGCAGCGTCTGGGCGGCGAAAAAGATCTCAAAGGTCCGATCGTGTTTCTCGCGAGCGAAGCGTCGCGCCACGTCACCGGCCAGGAGTTCGCGGTGGACGGCGGGGCGATCATCGTCTGAGCACGGCGCTGGTCCAACGCGGCGATGTGAACGAAGCGCGCGGCAGCAAGCCGACGCGCACCGACGGTAAAAAGCTGGAGACGCTGATGAACCAACGCCATTACCCGCATTGGCCGCCGCAATTGCCACTGCACTTGACGCTGCCCGAGACCAATCTCTTCTATAACGCCGAAGTCTCGGCGGCGCGCTATCCCCACAAGCCGTTCATCATCTTCTACGACACGCCGATCACGTTCGCCGAATTCAAGGACGAAGCCGAACGGATCGCGGGTTTTCTGCAACAGGCGTGTCACGTCAAGGCCGGCGACCGCGTGCTGCTGTACATGCAAAACAGTCCGCAATGGATCATCGCTTACTACGGCATCCTGCGGGCGAACGCGGTGGTGGTGCCGGTCAATCCGATGAACATGACCGCGGAACTGGCGCACTACGTCGAGGACAGCGGCGCGACCACGATCATCGCGCCGCAATGCCTGTTCGCGAACGTCGAGCCGCTGATCGGCAGCGGACCTGGAAAGGGCATCGAGCACGCAATCGTCGCGACGTATAGCGATTATCTGAAGAAAACCTCGCCGATTCCCGTGCCTGAATTCATCGCCGCGCCGCGCAAGACATTCGATCTTTCCGGCGTCACCTCATGGCAAGAAGTGATCGATCGACATATCGAGCCGGGGCCGCTCACGACCGGTCCCGACGATCTGTGCGTCATGCCTTACACGTCGGGCACCACCGGCAAGCCCAAAGGCTGCATGCACACGCACCGCAGCGTGATGAGCACGGCGCTCGGCGGCTGCGTCTGGTTCTCGTCGCCGCCGGACGGCGTTTATCTATCGGTCCTGCCGCTGTTTCACGTGACCGGCATGCAAGGCGGCATGAACAGCGCGGTCTTTTCCGGCACGACCATCGTGCTGTTGCCGCGCTGGGATCGAGAGGCCGCCGCGCTATGCATGCAGAAATATCGCGTCACCGCGTGGCAATCCATCTCGACGATGATGGTCGATTTCCTCTCGAACCCGAAGCTCGACGAATACGATCTGTCGAGTCTCACCGGCACGCGCGGCGGCGGCGCGGCAATGCCGGACGCGATCGCCCGCAAGCTGAAGGCGCTGACCGGACTCGACTATGTCGAAGGCTACGGCATGACGGAGACGATCGCCGGCACGCACATCAATCCGCCGCATCGTCCGAAGCCGCAGTGCCTGGGCATTCCCGTGTTCGATGTGGACTCACGCGTGATCGATCCGGTCTCGCTGGAGGAACTGCCGCAAGGCGAGACCGGCGAGATCGTCACTCATGCGCCGCAAGTCATGCAGGGCTACTGGGGCAATCCGAAGGCGACGGCGGAAGTGTTCATCGAACTCGACGGCAAGCGGTTTCTGCGCACCGGCGATCTCGGCCATATCGACGAAGACGGTTATTTCTTCATGACCGACCGTCTCAAACGTATGATCAACGCGTCCGGTTATAAGGTGTGGCCGGCCGAAGTCGAGGCGCTGATGTACCGGCATCCGGCGATTCACGAAGTCTGCGTGATCGGCGTGAAGGACGAGAAGCGAGGCGAGACCGTGAAGGCGCTGGTGGTGCCCGACGCGGCGCATGCGGGCACAATTACTGCGCAGGAGATCATCGACTGGGCGCATGAGCAGATGGCCGCATATAAGGCCCCGCGCATCGTCGAGTTCGTGGCGTCGCTGCCGAAGTCGGGCAGCGGCAAGATCTTGTGGCGCAAATTGCAGGAAGAGGATGCGGCGCACGTGGCTGGCTCGCGAGACTCGTCTGCTTGATGCAACAGTCGCTCGCGGCGCTGAAATGACTCTTTTGACGGTTTGCCTGTAAGCTTTGAGCGCGAGTCGGGACTGAGTGTCGTGCACGGCTCGCGGTGGTGCCCAGAAGACTCACAGACAAGCCTGGATGCGCTTGAATGCTTTTGCCAACTTGAGAGAGGGGAATTGAAGATGAAGAGCTTCGCCATTAAACAGATCATGCTCGGCCTCGCCGTCACCGCCATGGTCGCCGGCACCATTCCGCTCGCCGCGGCTCAAGGCGCCAGCGACGCTGCCATGTCGGCCGCGCCCGCCGCGGCGAGCAGTGCAAAACCCACCAAAGCGGAGCGTAAAGAGGCGCGCAAGCAAGCCCGCGCCAAGAAGAATGCAGAGTTGAAGAAGCTCGAAGACGCTGGCTATCAGCCGGCTCAGAACGACCCGAACTATCCGGACAAACTGCAGAAGGCGCAGAAGAAGGCCGGCGTCGGAACAGGCGCGAGCCAGTAATCGCCCAGGCAGCCGCGCGGCGAGACTGAACGTCGCGCGGCTGCCGGTAAGGATCGCGTGCGCGAGCCAGGCGACGCGACTCAGCCCGCTTCAGCCGCCTCTACTCAATTACCCACTTAAGACCCACTCAGCGCGCGCCGAGCGTTTCGACCAGCATGTCGACGAACGCCTTGACCCGCGCCGTCATCTGTAACTGCTGCGGGTACACTGCATAGATATCCGCACCGGGGGTGCGATAGTCGGGCAAGACCTGGACGAGCCGGCCATCGGCGAGATACTCCGCAATATCCCATTCGGCGCGCATCAGAATGCCTTGGCCGTCCAGCGCCCACTTCACCGCGATTTCGCCGTCGTTGGTGGTCAGGTTGCCGCGCACACGGACCGTTTCGGTCTTTTCCGTGGCGCCGCGTCCGCTGGTCAGACGCCAGACGCCGTAAGCGTCGCCGCCCTGGCGAATGCCGATGCAATTGTGCTGCGCCAACTCCGCCGGACCGCGCGGCGCCCGCCGCTCGGCAAGATAGCGCGGCGAGGCGCACAGCAGCCGCCGGTTCGACGCGACCCGGCGCGCGATCACGCGGGTATCCGGCGGCTCGCCGAAACGCACGCATACGTCGAAGGCATCGTCGCTGAGCGGCGGCGGATCGACCGAAAGCTGCAACTGCACATCCACGTCTGGAAAGCGCCGCACGAACCGCGAGATCAGCGGCGCCACGTGGCTGCGTCCGAAACCGAGCGTCGCATTCACGCGCAGCAGGCCTTTCGGCGCCGCTTGCGAGCCGCCGAGCAACTGCGCGAGGTCGTCCATCTCGCTCAGAATGCGCCGCGCGCGCGTCAGATACAGCTCGCCCTCCGGCGTGAGGCTCATGCGCCGCGTCGTGCGGTTGACGAGCGAGACGGCCGCCCGGGATTCCATTTGCGCCAGATGCTTGCTCACGGCCGCCGTGCTCAGTCCGAGTTCCCGCGCGGCCGCCGTGAGACTGCCGCTTGCGGCGAGCGTGGAGAAGAAGGCGAGATCATCCGGCTGGATCGACGAGGTCATGAAGCGGCCTATTGTTAACCTGAAGTTAAGGATGCTTTGAGTCTAGCAGCGTTTTTCCAGGCAGTGGCCGTTCTACGATGCATCCCATGCTTTCAACATCATGGAGACGCCCAATGAAGACCTACCGCATCGCAACCATTCCCGGCGACGGCATCGGCAAGGAAGTCGTACCGGCCGGCCGGCGCGTTCTGGAAGCCATCGCCGCGCGCAGCGACGCCTTCGGTTTCGACTTCGAGAATTTCGACTGGGGCGGCGACTACTACCGCGAGCATGGCGTGATGATGCCGGCCGACGGTCTCGATGCGATTCGTCACAAGGACGCAATTCTGTTCGGCTCGGCGGGCGACCCGGATATTCCCGATCACGTGACGCTGTGGGGTTTGCGCCTGAAAATCTGCCAGGGCTTCGATCAGTACGCGAACGTGCGCCCCACGCGCATCCTGCCCGGCATCGACGCGCCGTTGAAGCGCTGCGGGCCGAAGGACCTCGACTGGGTGATCGTGCGTGAGAACTCGGAAGGCGAATATGCCGGCGTGGGCGGGCGCGCGCATCAGGGCCACCCGATCGAAGTCGCCACCGATGTCTCGATGATGACCCGCGCGGGCGTCGAACGCATTCTGCGTTTCGCGTTCCGGCTCGCGCAATCGCGGCCCCGCAAGCTGTTGACGGTGATCACCAAGAGCAACGCGCAACGTCATGCCATGGTCATGTGGGACGAGATCGCCGTGCAGGTCTCGAAGGAGTTTCCGGACGTGCGCTGGGACAAGGAACTGGTCGACGCCGCCACCGCGCGCATGGTCAACCGGCCGGCCACGCTCGACACGATCGTCGCCACCAACCTGCACGCGGATATTCTCAGCGATCTGGCCGCGGCGCTGGCCGGCAGCCTCGGCATCGCGCCGACCGCGAATCTCGACCCCGAGCGCCGCTATCCGTCCATGTTCGAGCCGATTCACGGTTCCGCATTCGACATCATGGGCAAGGGCCTCGCGAATCCGGTCGGCACCTTCTGGTCGGTGGTGATGATGCTGGAGCATCTCGGCGAGCACGCTGCCGCGCGGCAATTGATGGCGGCAATCGAGCGCGTCACGGCGGACCCGTCGCTGCATACGGGCGACCTGGGCGGCACGGCCACGACCGTGCAGGTGACCGATGCCGTGTGCGCGATCCTGGAGGCGCAGTCGCCGATCAATGCGTCTACCGCTGCACCGATCGAACCGGCAGCGAGCGTCAAGGCCGCCTGAAGCCGCCACGCGCAAAAAGTCGCACAAAACGATAACGCCCGGACGAACCCGTCACGGGCGATCTCACTGCATCGCGCAGAGATTGAGTGGAGACAGGTATGAACAATGAACTGCAGGCCCGAGTGGTGCGCAAGCTGACCTGGCGCATCCTGCCTTTTGTGATGCTGCTTTACTTTGTCAGCTTTCTCGACCGGGTGAACGTCGGCTTTGCGGCCATCACCATGAACAAGGATCTCGGCCTCACGCCGACCATGTTCGGGCTCGGCGGCGGCATTTTCTTCCTCGGCTATTTTCTGTTCGAGGTGCCGTCGAATCTCATCCTCAACAAGGTCGGCGCGCGCATCTGGATCGCACGCGTCATGGTGACGTGGGGGCTGGTATCGGCGGCCTCGGCATTCGTGGCGGGGCCGACTTCGTTCTATACGCTGCGTTTTCTGCTCGGCGTGGCCGAAGCCGGATTTTTCCCCGGCATCATCCTTTATCTGAGCCAGTGGTTTCCCACCCGCCAGCGCGCCGTCGCCGCCGCCGCGTTCATGGCGGCCGCGCCGCTCTCGACGGCCATCGGCTCGCCGATTTCCGGCGCGATCATGCAGATGCCCGCGTTGTTCGGCCTGAAGGACTGGCAGTGGCTTTTCATCATCGAAGCGATTCCCGCCGTGCTGCTCGGCTTCGTGGTATTGAAAGCGCTCACCGATTCCCCCGACAAAGCCAAATGGCTTGCCGCCGATGAAAAAGCGTGGCTCATCGCCACCTTGCGCGAAGAACGGATGGGACGCGAATCGCAGGCGGGCCATGCCGCCGGGGCGCTCGCCGCACTGCGCGATTCGCGCGTATGGATCATGTCGATGATCTATTTCGGCACCTCCGCGGGACTCTACACGCTCGGCTTGTGGGCGCCGCTCATCATTCGCCAGTTCGGCTTCAGCGCGCTCGGCACAGGCGCATTGAATGCGATTCCGAGCGTGCTGGCGGTGCTCGGCATGGTGGTGTGGGCGCGTCATTCGGACCGCCGCGGCGAGCGCACCTGGCACGTGGTGATTCCTTGCGTGGCGGCCGCCATCGGGCTCGGCTGGGCCGGCCTCGCGGATACGGCGGTGGGCGTCGTGCTGGCGCTGGTCGTGGTCAACGTCGGCATCAGCGCGGCAAAGGCGCCGCTGTGGGCAATGCCGAGCACGTTTCTCTCGGGCGCGGGGGCCGCTGCCGGCATCGCCATGATCAATTCGATCGGCAATCTGGGCGGCTTCGTCGGACCGTTCGCGATCGGCTGGCTCAAAAGCGTGACGGGCGGGTATGCCGCCGGGCTTTACGTGGTGGCGGCGAGTCTCGCGGTTTCGGCCCTGCTCACGTTGGCGGTCGGTCGGCGCGGGTATCGGGCCGCGCACGCGGCGCAATGATCCAGCCCGCTCGAATGGTGATGAGAAGCGTAGTGGTTCTCGCTCACGACGCGCTTTAGGGCTTTGACCTTTTGCGTATCTGAATCGATTACGCTTCGATGCTGTGGACTCGATAGGCGGGCACAGCACCATGGCATCCAGACGCGAAGTCAAACGATACAAAGCCAATCTCTCCGATGAGCTGCACAGCGCCGCGCTGTACGAAACGCTCGCGAAAGTCGAGAAAGACGGCACACGCAAGCAGGTCTACAGCGACCTCGCGAGATCCGAACGCGATCATGCGCAAGTCTGGGCCGACAAGCTAAGGGCCAACGGGCTCGATCCGAAGGGCACCGGCCAGGCCGTCAAAACACGTTTGATGAAAGGTCTGGTCCGCATGTTCGGCGCGGGCTTCGTGCTGCCCACGCTGGCGGCCGCGGAATACGCCGACCGCAACAAATACCAGGGGCAGCCGGACGCGGGCCGCATGTCGGCCGACGAACATCATCACGCCGCGATGGTGCAGGCGCTGGCTCATGGCGGCGGCGATGCGAGCCTGTCGCCGGGCGCGCGAATTACCGCGGCCGAGTCGTGGCACAAGGGCGCGGGAGCGGGCAACGACTTGCGCGCCGCCGTGCTCGGCGCCAACGACGGCCTCGTTTCGAACTTCTGCCTGATCATGGGCGTGGCCGGCGCGGGAACCGGCAACAAGGCGATTCTGTTGACGGGACTGGCGGGGCTCATCGCCGGCGCGTGTTCGATGGCGCTCGGCGAATGGCTCTCGGTGACCAATGCGCGCGAGCTGGCCAGCACGCAGATCGCGAAAGAGGCGCAGGAGCTCGAAGAATCGCCGGAAGCCGAAGAGCACGAACTTGCGCTGATCTATCGCGCCAAAGGTCTCGACGCGGGCGAGGCCAAACGGGTCGCCTCGCAAATGATGCGCGACAAAGGCAAGGCGCTCGACACGCTGACTCGCGAAGAACTCGGACTCGATCCGGCGGAGTTGGGCGGCAATCCATGGTCGGCGGCGGGCGTGTCGTTCTGCCTGTTCTCCGTGGGCGCGATTTTTCCGGTGGTGCCGTTTCTGTGGACGCAGGGGTATAACGCGGTCGTGCAGTGCGTACTGCTGAGCATGCTGGCGCTCGCGTCGATCGGCGTGTTCACGTCGCTGTTCAACGGACGCAGTGCGGGGTTCTCCGCGTTCCGGCAGGTCGTGATCGGGCTGATCGCGGCGGCTTTCACGTTTGGGGTGGGGCGATTGCTGGGGGTGTCGGTGTCGTGAGCGCTACGCTGGCGAGCGCAACTCGCCGTTGGATGGCAGGAACAACGGTTTTTTGGGCCCAGGTTTGCGGTGCGTGCGCTTGCTGCGTTGCGGCATCAGGGCCTGCAGACCTCCACGGGCAGCGTTTATCTGCGTCGCATCGCCTCCACTTGCTCTAACGCGACACGCGTCGAAGCGCCCCTCGACACCCTCCAAACCCTTGCCCCACAAGGTTCCGCACCACGCTGGCCAGCGTGCCCAAAAAGCGGGTGTCGTATTTACACATGTGGTTGTCGCAAATAGTCGGCTAGCGATACTTTTTTCTGGCAACTATGTATGCACAGCGCGGACGGGCATTTGTCACCGCAGAAACCATCTTGCATGGGGCCGAAGTAAGCGCTTTTAGCTGTCGTCGTGCTAAAGCGCTAACTCCGGTCGACAGCGTTGCATGGGACCGAAGTAAGCGCTAAAGCCCTAACTCCGGTCGACATAGGAGAGTATTCAATGAATTCCCCCAAGGTCGTGGTCGAAGGGTTGTGCAAGGTGTTCGGCACCAACCCGAAACAGGCGATCGGCATGCTGGCAGGCGGCGCGACGAAAGAGGAAGTGTTCGCGCGCACCGGTCAGATTGTCGGCGTCCACAACGTATCTTTCGAAGTCAAGGAAGGCGAGATCTTCGTGCTGATGGGCCTGTCCGGCTCAGGCAAGTCGACGCTGATCCGCCTGATCAATCGCCTCGTCGAGCCGACGGCCGGCAAGGTGCTGATCGACGGCCGCGACGTGGCCAGCGTGCCGCGCTCCGAGCTGACGGCGCTGCGCCGCAAGGACATGAGCATGGTGTTCCAGTCCTTCGCGCTGATGCCGCAGCGCACCGTGCTGTCCAACGCGGCGTTCGGGCTCGAAGTGGCGGGCGTGGGCCGCAAGGAGCGCGAAAAGCGCGCGATGACCGTGCTCGAACAGGTCGGCCTCGCGCCGTTCGCGCAGAAGCTGCCCGCGCAACTCTCCGGCGGCATGCAGCAGCGCGTGGGTCTCGCGCGGGCGCTGGCGGTCAATCCGTCGCTGATGATCATGGACGAGGCGTTCTCCGCGCTCGATCCGCTCAAGCGCAAGGAAATGCAGAACGTGCTGCTCGATCTGCAACGCGAACAGCAACGCACCATCCTGTTCGTGTCGCACGATCTGGAAGAGGCGATGCGCATCGGCACACGCATCGCGATCATGGAAGGCGGGCGCGTAGTGCAAGTCGGCACGCCGCAGCAGATCATCACCAATCCCGCCGACGATTACGTGCGCGCCTTCTTCGAAGGCATCGACACCAGCCGCTATCTGACCGCCGGCGATCTGATGCAGACCGACGCCGTGCCGCTCATGCAGCACTCGCCGCAGATCGACGCGTCGAGCGTGGCCGCCACGCTCAACGGCAGCGCCGACTACGCGTTCGTGCTGGACAGCGAACGCAAGATTCGCGGCTTCGTATGCCGCGATGCGATGGGCAGCGCCTCGCCGCAGCTCAACCAGATCGAATGCATCCGCCGCACCACTCCGCTCGACGATGTGGTCGAACTCGTGGTGGCGAGCCGCGCGCCGCTGCCGGTTGTCGAAGCCGACGGTTCTTACTGTGGTTCGGTCAACAAGACGAACGTGCTGAACGTTCTCACGCGCCATCGGAGTTCCCATGTCTGAAGTCATTCCACTTGGCGCCTGGGTCGATCACGGCGTTCACTACCTGCTCGACCACGACGCAAAAACTTTCGATTCGATCGGCAAGGTGATCGAGAGCTTTGCCGCGGTGATCGAACACGGCTTGCAAGCAGTGCCGATGTGGGCGCTGATGGCGTTTTTCGTCGGCATTGGCCTGTGGCGGGTGGGCTGGCGTTTCGCGCTGTTCACGCTGCTCGCCATGCTGCTGATCTACGGCACCGGGTTCTGGGATCAGATGGTGATCACGCTCGGCCTGACTTTGTCGTCCACCTTGATCAGTCTGCTGCTCGGCGTGCCGCTCGGCATCTGGACCGCCAAGAGCCGCACCGTCGAGATGATCGTGCGGCCCGTGCTCGACCTGATGCAGACCATGCCGGCCTTCGTCTACCTGATTCCGGCCGCGATGCTGTTCGGCCTCGGCCGCGTGCCGGGGATCCTCTCCACGGTGATTTTCGCCATGCCGCCGGCGGTGCGTCTCACGTCGCTCGGCATCAAGCATGTGAACCGCGAGATCGTCGAAGCGGGGCAGGCGTTCGGCTGCACGCCGTTGCAACTGCTCTACAAGGTGCAGTTTCCGAATGCGCTGCCGTCCATCATGACCGGCGTCAACCAGACCATCATGATGGCGCTCTCCATGGTGATCATCGCGTCGATGGTGGGCGCGGGCGGTCTCGGCAACGACGTGCTGGCCAGTATTCAGCGGCTCGACATCGGGCTCGGCTTTGAAAGCGGACTCTCGGTGGTGATGCTCGCGATCATTCTGGACCGCATCACGGAAAGCTTCGGCCGTTCGCCGGGCACGGCGCGCGCGCCGCTGCTGTCGGGCCTGCGTAGCGTCATGAAAGTGCGCCGCGAGCCGGCCGCGCAACACGGCTGAGCCGCCTATGAAGCGCGACGCGCTCACGCCTGTCGAGCCCGAGGCCAATTCGCCGCTGTCCGGCCTCGCGCACGTCGGCTTTCTGACGCTGCCGAACTTTTCGATGATCGCGTTCACCAGCGCGGTCGAGGTGCTGCGCATGGCCAACTACGTGGGCCGCGCGCAGCACTACCGGTGGTCGGTGATCACGCCGGACGGCGAGCCGGCGCGAGCGAGCAACGGCATCACCGTGAAGCCCACCACGACGCTCGCCGAAGCCGGCATGCCGGATGTGCTGATCGTCTGCGCCGGCTGGCATGTGCGCGATTACGTGGACGACACGGTGATCGCGCTGCTGCGCGACGTCGCGGAAAAGGGCATACCGCTCGGCGGCATTTGCACGGGACCGTATGCGTTGCTGGCCGCGGGCCTGCTCGACGGCTATCGCTGCACCGTGCACTGGGAAGACATGTCGCCGTTGCACAAGAGCTATCCGCACGTGCGATTCGCCGACGAACTGTTCGTGATCGACCGCGATCGCATGACGTGCACCGGCGGCACCGCGCCGCTCGACCTGATGCTGAAACTGGTGGGCATGCGGCTGGGTCAGGCGGTGGCCGCGCAGGTGTCCGAGCAGTTCATCGTCGAGCGGATTCGCGGCTCGACCGACTATCAGCATATTCCCGTCGACGCACGAGTCGGGTTTTCGCGCGCGGAACTTGTCGAGGTGGTGCGGCTGATGGAAGCGAATATCGAGGAGCCGTTATCGCTCGATGAACTCGCGCGGCTCGTGCATCTGTCGCAGCGGCATTTGCAGCGCATGTTCAAGATGTTCCTGAGCGTGTCGCCCACGCACTATTACCTGACGCTGCGGTTGCGGCGCGCGCGTGAGTTGCTGCGCAATACGGATGCGTCGATTGCGCGCGTGACGAGCGTGTGCGGCTTTCATTCGGCGTGTCATTTCAGCAAGGCGTATCGCGCGCAGTTCGGGCACGCGCCGAGCGTCGAGCGGCGTTTGTCCGCTTAGCACCCGAGTCATGATTGGCGTAAAACAATCCGCTTCATCCAATCCAGTCGAATATCAATCACTCTAAGGGAACGCCATGAAACGTTTGTGGGCTGCGTCGTTGTGCGCGCTGTCTGTGTCGTCTGTGCTGGCCGCGGAACCTGCCACTTGCCGCGACGTGCGATTTGCCGACGTCGGCTGGACCGATATCGCGGCGACCACCGGGCTGGCGGCGACCGTGCTCGAAGGGCTCGGCTACAAGCCGACCAAGACGATCGCCTCGGTGCCGATCACGTTCGCCGGTGTGAAGAACAAGCAGATCGACGTGTTTCTCGGCTACTGGTCGCCGACCATGGACCCGATGATCGACCCGTTCAGGAAGTCCGGCCAGCTCAGCGTGTTGCCGACGCCGAATCTGACCGGCGCGAAATACACGCTGGCGGTCCCCGATTACGCGTATCAGTCCGGCATCAGGACGTTTGCCGACATCGCGAAGAACTACGACAAGCTCGACGGCAAGATCTACGGGATCGAGCCGGGCAACGACGGCAATGCGTTGATCAAGAAGATGATCGACACCAATCAGTATGGGCTCGGCAAGTTCAAGCTGGTGGAGTCGAGCGAGGCGGGCATGCTGGTGGAAGTGAACCGCGCGGTTCGCGACAAGAAACCGATCGTGTTTCTCGGCTGGGAACCGCATCCGATGAATGTGCAGATGAAGATCGATTATCTGTCCGGCGGCGATGCGGTGTTTGGGCCGAACTATGGCGAAGCGAAAGTGCTGACGGTCACGCCGAGTGATTATTCGACGCGCTGTCCGAACGTCGCGAAGCTGGTGTCGAATCTGCAATTCACGACCGATATCGAGAATCACGTAATGCTGCCGATCATGAACAAGACGGATCCGAACAAGGCCGCGCGCGAATGGCTGAAGGCGAATCCAGCGGTGCTGGACAAGTGGCTGGCGGGAGTGAAGACGTATGACGGGAAGGATGGGTTGCCGGCTGTGAAGGCGTATGTGGCGGGGAAGTGAAACTGCGGAACTAGCTCGGTTTATGGCGCGGCTTTCGCGTTGTCGTCGATGCGACGCGAAAGCCGCGGCATGCCAACTGCGTGCCTGGCAAACTACGGCTCAAATCGCCTGCGCCCGCCCCGGAAACGTCTCATCAAAATCCCCACTATCCTCCGCCTCCGCCGCCGTGCCTCTTTGCTCGCGATACATCATCGGCGGCAAACCGAATTGCTTGCGGAATTCGCGGCCCAGATGCGAAGCATCGGAAAACCCGCAACTCGACGCAATATCCGCGACCGTCTTATCCGAACTCGTCAATAGCCAGGCGGCGGTGCGCAAACGCACCTGCTTCGCGTAGGCCTGCGGCGCCTTTCCGGTTTCCGCTTTAAAAAGCCGTTCCAACTGACGCGGCGAAAGATCGAGCTTCCCCGCAAGCTCATCGAGCGACAGCGAGCGCCCGACATGCTGCTCCATCAGCAGAATCGCGCGCTTGACCTTGGGATGCGTGGCCGGCGCGAGCCCCGGCGGATGCGGCTGCGGCGCGTTGCCTTTCTGCATATCATCGACGAGCAAAATACGCAGTGCCTTCTGCACCGTGGCGGTTTCAAAATGACGCAACAGGATCGCGGCGGCCACGTCGATCGACGCGCGTCCGCCGGAACACGTAATGCGCCGTCGGTCGATCACGAACAGCCGGTCGGCGATCAGCGCTTCCTCGTTCACCGACGGAAAGCGCTCGATGAAATCCCAGTAGTGAAACCAGCTCACGCAGATGCGGTAACCGTCGAGTACGCCCGCGCGCATCAACGAGAACACGCCCGTGCACATGCCGACGAGCGTCGCATCGGTCGCGGCGGCGCGGCGGATGAACGCGAGCGTCGCGTCGTTCGCGGCGGGTCCGGAATGCAGCAGGCCGCCGACCACCACGACGTAATCGAACGGCTCGGCGCTGTCGAACGTCTCCCACGGCGTGATCTGGATGCCGCAACTCGCGCGCACCGGAGCAAGGGTTTCCCCTATCACGCTCCACGAACAGCGCACGGGCTTGCTGAAATCGCCTTCGTCCGCGGACAGGCGCAGCAGGTCGACGAAACCCGAAAACGCCGTCAGCGTGAAGTTCGGCAACAGGATGATGCCGAAGCGGATGCGCTGCCTGGAGGTGCCGTCGATCGATCGAGGGGGAAGTGGTTCAGCGGAATTCATGCATGCAGCCAGCGAGCGAAAGGGTTGGATCAAGCATAGCACCGGGGACGGCGTCTGCCGCGCCCGGCCGTACCGGCGGCACAACCGGCGCCTGCGCCGCAGGCATCGTCAGCATCGCTAGCCACAAGCCGGGCGCATGTCGCAAATGCGTCAGAAGTCTTCGTAAATACGCCGCGGACCTTTGCCGGCGCGTCCATTGACGCCACTATCCCACTGTGATGCCGTTTTTATTCTATCGGTTCAATTTGACCTGCGCTGCAATAGAGGCCAATCCACCCAAGGCATCGCAACGCACAAGGCACGCCATGAACGTCAGCGTCTTCGATCTGTTCAAGATCGGTATCGGTCCTTCAAGCTCGCACACCGTGGGGCCGATGATCGCTGCATGCCGCTTCGCCTCGCATATCGAAGACGCCAATCTGCTCGACTTCGTGCGCAGCGTGAAAGCCGACCTGTTCGGCTCGCTCGGCGCGACCGGCAAGGGGCACGGCACGGACAAGGCGGTGCTGCTGGGACTCGAAGGCAATCTGCCCGACTCCATCGACCCGGATCTGATCGAACCGCGCCTGCAAGCGATCCGCGCGTCCAGGCAACTGGTGCTGCTCGGCAAGCATCCCGTCAAATTCGACGAGCGCGAGCATCTGGGCTTTTTCCGCAAGCTGATGCCGGGCGCGCCGGGCTCGGGCATCGTGCATCCGAACGGCATGCGCTTTCAGGCTTTCGACGAAAACGGCCAACTGCTGGTGGAGAAGGAGTATTACTCGATCGGCGGCGGCTTCGTGGTGAATCGCGAAGGCGATCGCGTGAACGGCGTGCGCGCCGGCGCGGACGTGCCGTATCCGTTTCGTACCGGCGACGATCTGATGCACGTCTGCCGTGAAAGCGGATTGTCGATCGCGCAGATCACGTTGCGCAACGAATGCGCGGCGCGTCCCGAGCAGGAAGTGCGCGAAGGCTTGCTGGCAATCTGGCGCACCATGTCCGCGTGCGTCGAGCGCGGCTGCAAGGTGCGCGGCGAGTTGCCCGGTCCGATGCACGTGAAGCGCCGCGCCGCCGATCTGTGCGGACAGTTGCGTTCGCGCTCGGAAGAGTCGCTGCGCGATCCGCTCTCCATGCTCGACTGGGTCAACCTCTACGCAATGGCCGTCAACGAAGAGAACGCAGCGGGCGGGCGCGTCGTCACCGCGCCGACCAATGGCGCGGCCGGTGTGATTCCCGCGGTGCTGCACTACTACGTGAAGTTCATGCATGCGTCGAACGACGAGGGCATCGTCAACTTCCTGCTGACGGCCGCGGCGATCGGCATCATCTACAAGGAAACAGCGTCGATCTCCGGCGCCGAAGTCGGCTGCCAGGGCGAAGTGGGCGTGGCCTGCTCGATGGCCGCCGCGGCGCTCGCCGCCGTGATGGGCGGCACGCCGGCGCAAGTCGAAAACGCCGCCGAAATCGGCATGGAACATAACCTCGGCATGACCTGCGATCCGGTCGGCGGACTCGTGCAGATTCCGTGCATAGAACGCAACGCAATGGGCGCGATCAAGGCGTTGAACGCCGCGCGCATGGCCATGAAGGGCGACGGCCAGCATTACGTATCGCTCGACAACGTGATCAAGACGATGCGCGAAACCGGCGCCGATATGAAGACGAAGTACAAGGAGACGTCGCGCGGCGGCTTGGCCGTGAACGTCATCGAGTGTTGAATCCCGTTTTATCAAACACGAAACACCAGCAAAGACAGCACCAACAAGGACCCACGATGAGCCGCTATTCGATATTCAGTCTGTTGCGCAACGGGATGTCCTATCACGAGAACTGGGAGCGACAGTGGAAGAGCCCCGAGCCCAAACGTGAATACGACGTCGTGATCGTCGGCGGGGGCGGGCACGGTCTCGCCACGGCTTATTACCTGGCGAAGGAGCACGGTGTGCGCAATGTCGCCGTGCTGGAGAAGGGCTGGATCGGCGGCGGCAATACGGCGCGCAATACGACCATCGTGCGCTCGAACTATCTGTGGGACGAGTCGGCTGCGCTCTATGAGAAAGCGATGAAGCTGTGGGAAGGCCTCTCGCAGGACCTGAACTACAACGTCATGTTCAGCCAGCGCGGCGTGATGAATCTTGCGCATACGTTGCAGGACGTGCGCGACACCGAGCGCCGCGTGAATGCGAACCGGCTGAACGGCGTGGACGCCGAATTTCTGACGCCTGCGCAGATCAAGGAAATCGAGCCGACCATCAATCTGAACAGCCGCTATCCGGTGCTCGGCGCGTCGATTCAGCGGCGCGGCGGCGTGGCGCGTCACGATGCGGTGGCCTGGGGCTTCGCGCGCGGCGCGGATCAGGCCGGCGTCGATATCGTGCAGAACTGCCAGGTCACGGGCATTCGCCGCAACGGCAGCCAGGTGACCGGCGTGGACACCACGAAGGGTTTCATCAAGGCGAAGAAAGTCGCGATCGTGGCGGCGGGCAATACCTCGACGCTTGCCGACATGGCCGGCGTGCGGCTGCCGCTGGAGAGCCATCCGTTGCAGGCGCTGGTGTCGGAGCCGATCAAGCCGGTGGTCAACACGGTGGTGATGTCGAACGCGGTGCACGCGTACATCAGCCAGTCCGACAAGGGCGATCTGGTGATCGGCGCGGGCGTGGACCAGTACACGGGTTTTGGACAGCGCGGCAGTTTCCAGATTATCGAAGGCACGCTCGAGGCCATTGTCGAAATGTTCCCGGTGTTCTCACGAGTGCGGATGAATCGCCAGTGGGGCGGCATCGTGGACGTATCGCCGGATGCGTGCCCGATCATCAGCAAGACCGACGTGAAAGGGCTGTACTTCAACTGCGGCTGGGGCACGGGCGGTTTCAAGGCGACGCCGGGTTCCGGATGGGCCTACGCGCACACCATTGCGAAGGATGAGCCGCATCCGTTGAACGCGGCTTTCTCGCTGGAGCGTTTCTATACCGGCCACCTGATCGACGAACACGGCGCCGCCGCTGTTGCCCACTAACACCACGCACTGCGACGAGGAAAAACCAATGCTATTGATCGAATGCCCGTGGTGCGGGCCGCGCGCCGAAACCGAATTTTCCTGCGGCGGCGAAGCGGACATTGCCCGTCCGCTCGACACCGACCAACTCACCGACAAGGAATGGGGCGACTACCTGTTCATGCGCAAGAATCCGCGCGGCGTGCATCGCGAGCAATGGATGCACACGCAAGGCTGCCGCCGCTGGTTCAAGGCGCAGCGCGACACGGTGAGCTACGAGATCCAGGGCTACGAGACGTTCGAGCGTCCGTTGCTCGCCGTGGACAGCGCCGAGGCTAACACGCAAAGCACGGCACAAAACAAGGCACAAGAGGGCAAGGCATCATGAGCCAGAAAGACCGACTCCCCAACGGCGGCCGCATCAATCGCGCCCAGCCGCTGACGTTCACCTTCAACGGCCGGCAGTACCAGGGCTATCAGGGCGACACGCTGGCATCGGCGCTGCTCGCGAACGGCGAGCATTTCGTCGCGCGCAGCTGGAAATACCATCGGCCGCGCGGCATCGTCACGGCGGGCGTGGAGGAACCGAATGCGGTCGTGCAACTCGAAACCGGCGCGTACACGGTGCCGAATGCGCGCGCGACTGAGGTCGAGTTGTATCAAGGATTGGTCGCCACCAGCGTGAATGCGAAGCCGAGCATCGAGAAAGACCGCATGGCGGTCAACCAGAAGTTCGCGCGCTTCATTCCGGCCGGCTTCTACTACAAGACCTTCATGTGGCCGCGCAAATTCTGGCCGAAGTACGAAGAAGTGATCCGCGACGCCGCCGGCCTCGGCAAGGCGCCGGAACACACGGACGCCGATCGCTACGACAAGTGTTTTGCGCATTGCGACGTGCTGGTGGTGGGCGGTGGCCCGACCGGCCTCGCGGCCGCGCACGCCGCCGCATTGTCCGGCGCGCGCGTGACGCTGGTCGACGATCAGCCGGAACTCGGCGGCTCGCTGCTGTCGTGCCGCGCGGAGATCGACGGCAAGCCCGCACTGTACTGGGTGCAGAAGATCGAAGACGAACTGCGGCAGATGCCCGAAGTGAAGATCCTGTGCCGCAGCACGGCATTCGGCTATCAGGACCACAACCTCGTGACGGTGACGCAGCGGCTCACCGAACATTTGCCGGTGTCGCAGCGCAAGGGCACGCGCGAACTGATGTGGAAGATCCGCGCGAAACGCGTGATTCTCGCGACCGGCGCGCACGAGCGTCCCATCGTGTTCGGCAACAACGATCTGCCGGGCGTGATGCTGGCGTCGGCCGTGTCGACCTATCTGCATCGCTATGCGGTGCTGCCGGGCCGCAACGCGGTGGTGTTCACCAATAACGACGACGGCTATCAATGCGCACTCGATCTGAAAGCAGCCGGCGCCCAGGTGACAGTGGTCGATCCGCGTGCGAGCGAATCGAAGGGCACGCTGCCCGCTTTGGCACGCCGCTACGGCGTCAAGGTGATGAACGGTGTCGTGATCACGGCGGCGCACGGCAAACTGCGCGTGGCGTCGGTGGATATCGCGTCGTATTCGAACGGACAGGTCGGTGCGAAGCAGAGCGAACTCGCCTGCGATCTGCTCGCCATGTCCGGCGGCTGGAGCCCGGTGCTGCATCTGTTCGCGCAATCGGGCGGCAAGGCGCACTGGCATGACGAGAAGGCCTGCTTCGTGCCGGGCAAGGCGATGCAGCCGGAGACGAGCGTCGGCGCCTGTGCCGGCGACTTCACGCTGGGTCAGGGCATCCGCTTTGCAGTCGATGCCGGCATCGACGCGGCGCGCGCGGCGGGCTTCATCGTCGCGCGGCCGAATCCGGTGCAGGTGGCCGAGATCACGGAAGCGAAGATGCAGCCGCTGTGGCTGGTCGGCGGCCGCGAGATGGCCACGCGCGGGCCGAAGCAGTTCATCGATTTCCAGAACGACGTGTCGGCCGCCGATATTTTCCTCGCGGCGCGCGAGGGCTTCGAATCGGTCGAGCACGTGAAGCGCTATACGGCGATGGGTTTCGGCACCGACCAGGGCAAGCTCGGCAACATCAACGGCATGGCGATTCTCGCGCAGGCGCTCGGCAAGACGATTCCCGAGACCGGCACCACGACCTTCCGTCCGAACTACACGCCTGTCACCTTCGGCACGTTCGCCGGCCGTGAGCTGGGCGAGTTTCTCGATCCGGTGCGCAAGACGGCGGTGCACGAATGGCATGTGGAAAACGGCGCGGCTTTCGAGGACGTGGGTAACTGGAAGCGTCCGTGGTACTACCCGAAAGCGGGCGAAGACATGCACGCGGCAGTGGCGCGCGAATCGCTCGCGGTGCGTACGAGCGTCGGTATTCTCGATGCTTCCACGCTCGGCAAGATCGATATTCAGGGTCCGGACTCTGCGAAGCTGCTGAACTGGGTCTACACGAATCCGTGGAGCAAGCTCGAGGTCGGCAAGTGCCGCTACGGTTTGATGCTCGACGAGAACGGCATGATCTTCGACGACGGCGTGACCGTGCGCCTCGCCGACCAGCACTACATGATGACGACCACCACCGGCGGCGCGGCGCGCGTGCTGACGTGGCTCGAGCGCTGGCTGCAGACCGAATGGCCGGACATGCGTGTGCGGCTCGCGTCGGTGACGGATCATTGGGCGACCTTCGCCGTGGTCGGTCCGAACAGCCGCAAGGTACTGCAGAAGGTCTGCCAGGACATCGACTTCGCGAATGCGGCGTTCCCGTTCATGAGCTATCGCGAAGGCACGGTAGCGGGCGCGGCCTCGCGCGTGATGCGCATCAGCTTTTCGGGCGAGCTGGCGTATGAAGTGAACGTGCCGGCGAACGTCGGGCGAGCGGTGTGGGAAGCGTTGATGGCGGCGGGCGCGGAGTTCGACATCACGCCGTACGGCACCGAAACCATGCATGTGCTGCGCGCGGAGAAGGGCTACATCATCGTCGGCCAGGATACGGACGGCTCGATGACGCCGTACGACCTCGGCATGGGCGGGCTCGTCGCGAAATCGAAGGACTTTCTCGGCAAGCGTTCGCTGACCCGCTCGGACACCGCGAAGGCAGGGCGCAAGCAACTGGTCGGCTTGCTCTCGGACGATCCGTCGTTCGTGATACCCGAAGGCTCGCAGATCGTCGCGGGCCCATTCCAGGGAGAGACGGCGGCAATGCTCGGCCACGTCACGTCGAGCTACTACAGCCCGATCCTGAAGCGTTCGATCGCGATGGCGGTCGTCAAGGGTGGTCTCGACAAGATCGGCGAAACGGTCACGATCCCGCTTTCGAGCGGCAAACAGATTGCAGCGAAGGTCACCAGTTCGGTGTTCTACGACAGCGAAGGAGCACGTCAACATGTGGAATGAAACGAGAGGGACGGCGTCGGTCGTGGATCGTGCTGTCGGCAGACAGACGGGCGTATGGCAGGAGTCGCCGCTGGTCGGCACGGACGCGCTGCTGAAGAAGCATCAGGCGACGGCCAACGCAGCGTTCAGATTGAACGAGCGGCCGTTTCTGGAACTCGTGAACGTGCGCGGCGATACGCGTGACGCCGCGTTCGTGCGCGCCTTTGAAAGCGTGCTCGGCTGCCGTCCGCCTGAGAAGGCGAACACGGTGGCGCGCGGCAACGGCTACGACGGAATGTGGCTCGGTCCGGACGAATGGCTGGTGCGCTCGGCCACCGCGCACGACGCAACGCGCACCGCGCCGTTGCAGGCGAAACTCGGCGCGGCGTTCGCGGGCGTGTTCGCTTCGGCGGTGGATATCGGCAGCGGCTATACGGTGCTCGAAATCAGCGGCACGCGCACGCGTGAAGTGCTGTCGCGCGGTTGCCCGCTCGACCTGCACCCCAAAATGTTTGGCGAAGGGCAGTGCGCGCAGAGCCATTATTTCAAGGCATCGATGACGCTCCTGCCTACCGGCGCGAGCAGTTTCGATATCGTCGTGCGCCGCAGCTTCGCGGACTACTTCGTGAAGATGATGCTCGACGCAGCCGAGCCGCTGATGTCGTAAAGCGCGGCGAGCGGTCCTGTTCGAACCGCTCGCGCGTTTCATCCCTCGATATTCGACATGACGTCGACACGTCTAGCCACCGCGCGCCTCACCGAGCGCGCGTGCCACGAAGGCGATGCCCATGCCGCGCTCGCGCTGCTCGATCAGAGCATCGTGCTGCGCCATCGGCGCATTGCGCTGATCCGTTATCTCCTCGCGCAGCAACTCGGGGCGCCGTTGCAGGCGCGTCATCATGAATACGTCGAACGAATCGCCGCACGGTTGAGCGCGGATGCGCTCGCGCGCATTGCCGGCGCCGCGCGGGCGCGTCTGCGGGCCTGAGCATCTCTATTGCCGCCGCCGTCGCCGCGCATGGAGCGGCGCACCCGTTCCATCCCGATGACGTATTTCTTCTATGTGGCCGATTTATGTCGGCGTCTACTGAAAACACTCAGGAGTACCCACGCGGCAAGCGCCGCATCCACCAGGGGATGACATGTCCACCGCCTATCCGCCGCGCGCGAGCGCTGCTGCCCGACTCGAACGACTGCCGTTCTCCGGTTATCACCGGACCATTTTTATCATCATCGCCATCGCGTTCTTTTTCGATTCCGTCGATCTCGGCACGATGACCTTCGTGCTCGGTTCGATCAAGACCGAGTTCGGCTTATCGACCGCGACGGCGGGGCTGGTGGCCAGCGCGAGTTTCTTCGGCATGGTGATCGGCGCGGCGATCGCGGGATTGCTGGCGGATCGCTTCGGACGCCGGCCTGTGTTTCAGTGGAGCATGGTGTTGTGGGGGCTCGCGTCGTATCTGTGCTCGACGGCGCAGAGCGTGGAAGCGTTGATCTTTTATCGCGTGCTGCTTGGCTTCGGCATGGGCATGGAGTTTCCGATTGCGCAGACGTTGTTGTCGGAGTTCGTGCCGGCTGCGTCGCGCGGCCGTCTGATCGCGCTGATGGATGGTTTCTGGCCGCTCGGCTTCATTACCTCGGGCGTGGTGTCGTACTTCGTCTTGCCGACGTTCGGCTGGCGCACGGAGTTCGCGCTCCTCGCGATTCCTGCTGTATTCGTGTTGATCGTGCGTCGCGTCGTGCCGGAGTCGCCGCGCTGGCTCGAACATCGCGGACGTCTCCATGAAGCGGACAAGATTCTTGCCGAGGTCGAAGTGAAGGTGATGAAAGCGGCCGGGCTGAGCCAGTTGCGCGCGCCCGTCGTGCTTGCAGAACCGCCGGCCGCCAAGGGCACGGGGGCGTTCCGCGAGATCTGGAGCATGGCTTACCGGCGCCGCACGATCATGGTGTGGACGCTATGGTTCTTCGCGCTGCTCGGTTTCTATGGGCTGACGTCGTGGCTCGGCGCTTTGATGCAGCAGGCAGGCTTTGCGGTGACGAAGTCGGTGCTGTACACGGTGCTGATTTCGCTCGGCGGGATTCCCGGGTTTATTTGCGCGGCGTGGCTGGTCGAACGTTGGGGGCGTAAGCCGACTTGCATCGCGTCGCTCGCGGGCAGCGCGGTGATGGCCTACGTCTATGGACAAACCGCGCTGCACGCGCAGACGCCGACCTTGCTGATCTGCGCCGGGCTGGCAATGCAGTTCTTTCTGTTCGCGATGTGGGCGGTGCTGTACACCTATACGCCTGAGCTGTACGGAACCGGTGCGCGGGCGACGGGTTCGGGCTTCGCGTCGGCGATTGGCCGCGTGGGTTCGCTGATCGGACCTTACGTGGTGGGCGTGGTGTTGCCGATGTTCGGCCAGGGCGGCGTGTTCTCGCTCGGCGCAATGTGTTTTGTGATCGCGGCGGCGGCGGTTTGGATTTTGGGCATCGAGACGCGCGGGTTGGCGCTCGAGACGCTGGTGTCGGAGGCGGTTGAGGCGGATGCGCGAGGGGGGTTGAATCCGGTGCGGGAGTGAAGATTATTGCTTGCGGATAGCACGCACCATGACGCCGTTCCAACCGAATGCGATACGGTTATCGGCCATGCGGAAAACGGCCGTACAGTTCGCGCTGTCCAGCAACGCGGTGCGCGCAGGCAGGCCGACATCTGGCGGGTAGACGTCGTAAAGCTCTTTCAACTTCGCGGCGCTGTCCACCTCACTGACCACAAAGCCGTTATGCGGCGTGCAGTTCTGGTTATTGAACTCGATACGCGTTGGCGAGATCGTCAGAACCTTCCCGAGGATTCGCCTCGCCTCAGGGATACCCGCCGAGACAGGGGAATAGGACACGACATCAGTCACCACCCATTTGCCCGCGAATCCCGCCGCAGACGGTGTTGTCTCCGACGCGCCCTGTTGCGCGCCAGCGAGTCCGGTCGAGAGAATCAGCGCGATGGCCGCGCCCAACTGACGGGCTTTCATTGCGCAGGCTGCCGGAATGGAGCGGACTCGCGCATGCGCCGATTCACAAGTCCCTGACTGCGCTGCGCAGGCCCCAGTGCGCTACCATCCGGCCTGCGTGGGGTAATCATTACGTTACTCATCATTTGTGAAACCACGCCCCTCATATTGCCGTCATTTGCAGGTGAAAGCGTCTGCCTGGTATTGACGTTGCTCGAGTTGTACGCGAACGATACGGCGGCGTCAAATTGCGCCTGCGTCAACTGACGCTCCGTGACAATTGCCTTAACGCGGCGCTCCGCATCGCGTACTCGAGATTGAAGCACGGCGTTGACCTGCTCCGGAAGAACAGTTCGCGTCAATTCTTCCTGCGTGCATGGCCCCAGGTGAGCTAACGTACCGATGCCCCACGTGCAATTGCCGTTCGCCGGCGCATCATTGTAGTACCGCATCACAACGCCCTCGTTGAATCGTAAGGCTGCATAGCCGGCTGCACTCATCCGCATGCTGTCATTGGCACCGGGCATTCTCTACCTCCTCAAAAACGGGGACGAGTATAGAAGGCGATGCGCGTGCGATAACACCTATCAAAATGAATAGGTGACGCGATATGGGAGCGGTAGCCACCCCGATCTCATTTTCTAATTCAATTCCGAGCGCGAATATTAAACGGCTTCCCCGGCACCCAGGCCCACGTCGCCAACACTTTCGCGCCCGCGGGTCCGGCGCTCGTCACATGAACGACGTTCGCCGGCATCCTGTAACTCTCGCCGGCGTGGACCACTTGCGCCGGTCGCCCCTCGACCTGCACCGTGACTTCACCTTCGAGCACATAGGCGACCTCTGGCCCGGTTGCCTTGTGCTTCGGCTTGACGGCATTGGGCGGGAATTCGGCGATGCCCATGCCCATTTCGCGATCGGTTCCCGGAACGGGGACACGTTGAAGCACCACGGTCTGTTTGGCGTCGGGCGCCTTTTCGCCGGCATTGGCCGAAGGCAGCGTGATGAGGACCGCAACGATCAACGGCACGCAGCGCAAGCTGTTCATGATCGAGTCGCCCCTCTTCAAGGCGCGGCCTCAGCAAGCGCCGTCAGAATCTCATAAGCAGCAGCCACCCGATCCTCGTTCGGGAAGTTCTTGTTGGCCAGCAGCACAATGCCCAACTGCTTCTCAGGCACGAAAGCCACATACGCACCGAACCCATTGGTCGAACCCGTCTTGTTGATCCACACGTTTGAACGAGGAGCGAGCGGCGGCTTGATTTCGACCGCGGGCGTCGCCTTTAAAGCCATCGACGATGAATTGCCCGCCAGCAATGTCTTCAGCGCGACCGGATACGCGTATTGCTCCCAGATCAGATCTTGGGTCAACACACTGGCCTTGAAGTAGCCCGTGTGCGTATCGGTGATCGCGCGTTGCAACTTTGCGTCGAGCTGAAGCAGATTCATGTTGGCCTGCATGAAGCGTGTCATGTCGGCAGCGGTGGATTTGACGCCGTAGGCTTCGGCGGAAAGCACGCCGGGTGCCATGCGGATCGGCGCACCGTCTTTCTTGTAGCCTTGCGCGTAGTCCGGCATCCGTGCTGTCGGGACATCGATATAACTGTTTTTCAAACCCAGTGCAGGAAACATGCGCTGATCCATCAACGCCGTGAAATCCTGCCCCATGCTCTTTGCGGTAATCAATCCAAGCGTGCCGATCCCGGGATTAGCGTAAGTCCGGCACGTGCCCGGCGCGCAACTGGGCTGCCATGCCTTGAAATACTGCATGAGTTCGTCGTTGTTATGGATGTCGTCCGGCACTTGCAAGGGCAGCCCGCCAGGTGTATGCGTGCCCAGATTGACCAGTTTCACGTTGCCAAACGGACTGCCCTGAAGCACGGGCAAATACTTGCTCGTCGTATCCGACAGGGAAAGATCGCCGTTGACCTGCGCATACGAAGCGAGCGTCGCCGTGAAGGTCTTGCTGATCGAACCGAGTTCGAACAGCGTGTCGCGCGTTACGGGCTTGTTGGTTTCCGTCGACGCCACGCCGTAGTTGTACACATAAGGCTTGCCCGCGACAACAATGCCGACCGCCATGCCATGAATACCGTCTTGCGCCATGAGCGGCTGGATCGCCGCGTCGACCGTCCGTTTAATGCTGTCTTGCGTGGTATCGGCTGCGTGGCTCATGGGAGCGTTCAACGCAAAGACCACGGTTGCCGTGAGGCTGAGGGCTTTGAACTTCATCTCTCGCGTTTTCCTGGGTTGTCTGTCGGCGGAGGCGCTCCAAAAGATTCTTTGAAACGCCTTGAGGCCGCACTATCCGGCTTTTGCCAGACACTGACAATCGAGGATAAGTTGCGCGCGGGTAAAGAAAATCTTATGCGCGGACAACGGCGTCACGTCAAACCGTCGCGGTCTCCCGCTTTCTCGATGCCACGCCATTCGCCACGAAGTAGGGCGTATCCACCCGCGCCAGCGGTTCGCGTCCGCGAATCCGGTCAGCGATCTTCTCGGCCAGCATGATGGTCGGCGCGTTCAGATTGCCGGTCGTGATGCGCGGCATAATCGACGCGTCCACCACGCGCAGCCCTTCCATGCCGTGCACGCGGCCCTCGTTATCGACCACGGCCATGTCGTCGTAGCCCATCTTGCATGAACACGACGGATGAAACGCCGTCTCCGCGCGCATGCGCACGAACGTGTCGAGTTGCTCGTCGGTGGTCAGTTCGGCGCCGGGATTCAGTTCGCGGCCGCGATAACGGTCGAGCGCCGGTTGCCGCATGATCTCGCGCGTGATGCGGATGCCGTCGCGGAACTCGCGCCAGTCGAGCGGATCGGCCATGTAGTTGAACAGGATGCTCGGATGCGCGTTCGGATCGCGCGACGTGAGCTTCACGCGGCCGCGGCTCGGCGAGCGCATCGAACCGACGTGCGCCTGGAAGCCGTGCATCTTGATGGCGTTCGACCCGTTGTAATTGATCGCGACCGGCAGGAAGTGATACTGAATGTTCGGCCACAGATCGTCATCGCGTGTGCGGATAAAGCCACCTGCCTCGAACTGATTGCTCGCGCCGATTCCCGTGCCCTTGACCAGCCATTCGAGTCCGATAGCCGGTTGATTCCACCACTGCAATGCCGGATAAAGCGAAACCGGCTCCTTGCACTCGTACTGGATATACATCTCCAGATGGTCCTGCAAGTTCTCGCCGACACCGGGCAGGTCGTGAACGAGCGGCACGTCGAGTTCGCGCAGCCACGTGGAGCGGCCCACGCCCGAGCGTTGCAGCAACTGCGGCGACGCGATCGCGCCGCTGCACACGAGCACCTCGCGGCGTGCCTGCGCATTCATCGCATTGCCGTGATGCAGATACGCGACGCCGACCGCGCGCTTGCCGGAGAACAGCACGCGATCCGTCACGGCGTGCGTGACGATGGTGAGATTCGGCCGCGACTTCGCGCGATCGAGATAACCGCGCGCCGTGCTGGCGCGCCGGCCGTTCGCCGTGACCGTGCGATCCATCGGACCGAAACCTTCCTGCTGATAGCCGTTCAGATCGTCGGTGCGTGGAAAGCCGGCCTGCACACCGGCTTCGACCATCGCGGCGAAGAGCGGATTGTTGCCGGGCTTGCTGGTGGCCACGTGCACCGGGCCGTCGCCGCCGTGGTAGGCGTTCGCGCCCACATCGCGCGTTTCGGCCTTGCGGAAATACGGCAAACAGTCCAGATAGGTCCAGTTTTCCAGACCGGAGTGCGCGGCCCAGCCGTCGTAATCGAGCGCATTGCCGCGGATATAGCACATGCCGTTGATCAGCGACGATCCGCCGAGCCCCTTGCCGCGCCCGCATTCCATGCGCCGGTTGTTCATGTGCGGCTCGGGGTCCGTTTCGTACGCCCAGTTGTAGCGCCTGCCTTGCAGCGGAAAGGCGAGCGCGGCCGGCATCTGCGTGCGGAAGTCGAAGCGGTAGTCCGGGCCGCCTGCTTCGAGCAGCAGCACGGTCACGTCCGCGTCTTCGGTCAGACGCGAGGCGAGCACGTTACCCGCCGAACCTGCGCCCACGATGATGTAGTCGTATTCGTTCGCAGCCATTGCGCGTCTCCTCAGAACACCGGTTGATACGGGCCGAGTTCGACCTGCACGGACTTGATGCGCGTGTAGTGCTCGAGCGTGGTGATGCCGTTTTCGCGGCCCACGCCCGATTGCTTGTAGCCGCCCACCGGCATTTCCGCGGGCGACTCGCCCCACGTGTTGATCCAGCAGATGCCGGCTTCCAGTCGATGAATCACGCGATGCGCGCGCGCCAGGTTCTCGGTCACGACGCCTGCGGCAAGACCATAAGCGGTGTGGTTCGCGCGCGCGATGGCTTCGTCTTCGTCGTCGAAAACGAGAATGCTCATCACCGGCCCGAAAATTTCTTCGCGCACGATGCGCATGTCGTCATGGCAGTCGGCAAAAAACGTCGGCTCGACATACTGGCCGTTGCCGAAGTGGCCTTCGGTGAGACGCTTGCCGCCTGCCACGAGCCGCGCGCCTTCCTGCTTGCCGCTTTCGATATAGCCCAGCACCTTGTGCAATTGCGCGGCGCTGACCAGCGGCCCGAAGTTGGTGGCCGCGTCGGTGGGCGCGCCCACGCGAATGCGCTTGACGCGTTCCAGCACCAGCGCTTCGAAGCGCTCCAGCACGCCGCGTTGCACGAATACGCGTGTCCCGTTGGTGCAGACCTGGCCGGAGCTGAAGAAGTTGGCGCTCATCGCGATGTCGGCGGCGCGTTCGAGATTGGCGTCGTCGAACACGAGCAGGGGCGACTTGCCGCCGAGTTCCATCGTCACTTCTTTCAGCGACGAAGCGCCCGCCATCGACATCACTTTCTTGCCCGTTTCCACGCCGCCGGTGAACGAAATTTTCTCGATGTCGGGATGCGCGGCGAGCATCGCGCCGACGCGGCCGTCGCCTTGCACGACGTTGAACACGCCTGCGGGCACGCCGGCTTCGGTATAGATCTCGGCGAGCTTCAGCGCCGACAGCGGCGTGATCTCGCTCGGCTTGAAGATCATCGCGTTGCCGGCCGCGAGCGCGGGCGCCGACTTCCAGCACGCGATCTGGATCGGGTAGTTCCATGCGCCGATTCCCGCGCAAACGCCCAGCGGTTCGCGCCGCGTATAGACGAACGACGTGGGCCGCAACGGAATCTGCTGTCCCTCGATCGCAGTGGCGAGGCCCGCATAGTACTCGATCACGTCCGCGCCGGTGACGATATCCACCGCGAGGGTTTCCGCGATCGGCTTGCCGGTGTCGCGCGTTTCGAGCGCGGCGAGTTCGTCGTTGCGCTCGCGCAGAAGCTCGACGGCGCGGCGCAGAATGCGCGAACGCTGCATGGCCGTGAGCGCGGCCCATTCGCGTTGGCCTTCCTGCGCGGACCGTACGGCGCGATCGACGTCGGCCGCCGAGGCCTGCTGCACGCTCGCGAGCGTTTCGCCGGTGGCGGGGTCGAGCGTGTCGAAGGTTTCGCCGCTGGTGGCGTCGACGTACACGCCGCCGATATAGAGACGTTGCGTTGCGAATACCGCCATGACTAACTCCTTTCTGAATGTGTCGCCGGTCGGATCCTGTGCTTACTCGTGCGATGCGAGGACCAGATCGATATAGTCGTTGGCCACGCGCAGCGCGGCTCTGGTGTCGAACGGCTCGCCCGAGAGCGCGCCGCGCAGCCACAGGCCGTCGATCAGCGCCGCGAGGCCGCTCGCCGCACGGCGCGCCGCGGCACGCGGCATGGCTTTGGAAAAATCCGCGCACAGATTCGAGTTCAGGCGGCGCGTATTCACGTACTGCAGCCGCCGCAATGCCGGCTTGTGCATGCTCTCGGACCAGAACGCGAGCCAGGTTTTCATGACCGGGCCGCTGGTCTGTTCGGCGTCGAAATTCGCGGCGACCACCGCGCGTAATTTCGAGCGCGGGTCCGCTTTCGCCGCGCGGCGCCTGCGTGACGTGGCCTGCCACAAGTCGCGCAGCACGTGACGCATGGTGGCTTCGAGCAAGCCGTCCTTGTCGCCGAAATAGTGGCTGACGATGCCGGTGGAAATGCTCGCGCGCTGCGCGACCGAAGCCAGCGTGGCCCCCGCGAGACCGGTCTGGTCGATCGTGTGGAGCGTGGCGTCGATCAACTGCGCGCGGCGGATTTCGCGCATTCCGAGTTTGGGCATGGTGCGGGCGCTGTTGTTGGCGTTGACTGCGGGCGGACTGCGTTAGATGAAAGCAATCCGTCCAGGTGGATTCGAACGGCCATGTTAGGTTTTTTATATTGAACGGTCAATCAATAAAAAACCATCCGCGGCAGGGTGGGCAAGGCTCCGCTCACCGTGTCGGTTCCGACCAAACCCATGTCGCGTTCGGCACATGCGCCTGGTTCACCGGGCGCTACGCTCGTTGAACGGCGTGCTTTTGACGAACCGGGCGAACCGGGCGCGCCGCTCACAAGACATGGAGACAGACAATGAGCAGCAATCGCGGCGTCGTGTATCTGGGGCAGGGCAAGGTGGAAGTGCAGTCGATCGACTTTCCGAAGATGGTCGATCCGCGTGGCCGGTCGATCGGTCACGGCGTGATTCTGAAGGTGGTGAGCACGAATATTTGCGGCTCCGATCAGCACATGGTGCGCGGCCGCACGACGGCCGAAGTCGGCCTCGTGCTCGGCCACGAGATTACCGGCGAGGTGATCGAAGTGGGCCGCGACGTCGAAACGCTGAAGGTCGGCGATCTCGTTTCGGTGCCGTTCAACGTAGCCTGCGGCCGCTGTCCGACCTGCAAGGCGCAGCATACCGGCGTGTGCCTGAACGTGAATCCGTCGCGGGCCGGCGGCGCTTATGGTTACGTGGACATGGGCGGCTGGATCGGCGGCCAGGCCGAATACGTGCTGGTGCCGTACGCCGACTTCAATCTGCTGAAATTCCCCGACCATGCGCAGGCCATGGCGAAAATCCGCGACCTCACGTGTCTCTCCGACATTCTGCCGACCGGCTACCACGGCGCGGTGATGGCAGGCGTGAAGCCCGGCGCCACCGTGTATATCGCGGGGGCGGGTCCGGTGGGCATGGCGGCGGCTGCTTCGGCGCGCTTGCTGGGCGCGGCCTGCACGATCGTCGGCGATATGAACGAGGAGCGTCTCGCGCACGCGCGCAAGATGGGCTTCCAGACCATCGATCTGTCGAAGGACGCCACGCTGGGCGAGCAGATCGAGCAGATTCTCGGCAAGCCTGAAGTGGACTGCGCGGTCGACTGCGTCGGCTTCGAAGCGCACGGCCACGGCAGCAGCGGATCGCACGAGGAAGCACCGGCCACCGTGCTCAACTCGCTGATGGAGATCACCCGGGCCGCGGGTGCGATCGGCATTCCAGGCCTGTACGTCACGGACGATCCGGGCGCCGCCGACGCCGCCGCGCGCAAAGGCAGCCTGAGCATCCGTTTCGGTCTGGGCTGGGCCAAGTCGCACTCGTTCCATACCGGGCAGACGCCAGTGATGAAGTACAACCACAATCTCATGCAGGCGATCTTGTGGGACCGTTTGCCGATCGCGGATATCGTCAACGTGACCGTGGTGTCGCTCGACCAGGCGCCTGATGGTTATCGTCAGTTCGATGGCGGCGCGCCGAAGAAGTTTGTGATCGATCCGCATGGCTTGCTGAAGGCGGCTTGATCGTGGCTTGAGCGCGGCATGAGGTGGCGGCGGGACTGCCTGCGCAGTCTCGCGCAGCGCTGCGCCGTCGTCGGGCGGAAAGGTGAGCAGCTGAAGCCGAAGTGGTTGACCCACAAAAAACGCGTTGAACGGAAAACCGCTCAACGCGTTTGTATTTGCGGCGGCTGCGCACTCAAGCCGTCAATCTATCAGTCGCCTCAAGCCGCCAGCACCGGTACCGCAGCAAGCGATGGCGCCTGCTTGCGCCGCTCGCGCGTCGGCGCCGTGCCGAACGCGTCGCGATAGCTCTTCGAGAAGTGGCACGCCGACTGGAAGCCGCATGCCATCGTGATGTGCATGATCGACATATCCGTTTGCAGCAACAACTCGCGCGCGCGCCGCAGACGCAGCGTCAGGTAGTAATGCGTTGGCGTCATGCCCAGATGTTCGCGGAACAGGCGCTGCAATTGGCGTTGCGACATGCCGGCGAGGCGCGCGAGTTCTTCGCGCGAGAGCGGCTCCTCGATGTTGTTCTCCATCAGCGAGATCACTTCGAAGAGCGACTTGTTGGCCGAGCCGAGTCGCGCCACCAGCGGCATTTTCTGTTGCGCGCTGGTGTCGCGCACATGTTCGACGATGAACTGCTCGGCGATCTGCGTGACGCGTGCCGTGCCGACGCGTGGCGCGATGAGGTTCAGCATCATGTCGAGCGGCGCCACACCGCCGGTACACGTGACGCGATCGCGATCGATCACGAACAGTTCTTTCAGAAAGCGCGTGTCGGGAAACTCTTCCTTGAGCGCCGACATGTTCTCCCAGTGAATCGCGCAAGCATAACCCGCCAGTAAGCCGGCGCGCGCCAGCGCGTAGGTGCCGGTGCACAGGCTGCCGAGCACGCAACCCAGCCGCGCGAAGCGGCGCAACGCGGAAAGATGGGCGGGAGTGGTGGCGCGCTGCACGTCGATGCCGCCGACCACGAACACGATGTCCGGCTGCCCGACGCATTCGACCGGTCCCGTATCGACCGACAAACCGTTGCTGGCCGTGACCGGGCCGCCGTCGGGGCTCACGATCGACCAGCGGTAAAGCGTTTGGCCCGTGAGGTAGTTCGCCATGCGCAGGACTTCGATCGCGTTGGTGAACGCAATCATGGTGAAGTTGGGAACCGGCATGAAAGCGAAATGCGACAACGACGCCGTGCGATCGGTGGACATGAGAGGAATGATTCCTTCGAATCTGTAATGTCACGTCGCCGTGGGGAGCAGCGACTTCTTTAATTTTGATGACTATGGCAACTACCGTGCCATCAGGCTAAACCCTCGGTTACCCCGTATACGGCTCGGATAACTAAACAGGTGGCACCAGAACAGAGCCGTACGGGTCCGCTTGCGCACCTGAAGCGCGCACGGCGTTCGCGTGCAGTGCAGCATGAACACGCGTTCTGCACGCTCGTTCGGTCAAGCGAGGGAGCGCGGCAGCGCCGACTTGTGAAAAAAGGACGCGTATGGCGGAAAAGGCAAAGAACGCGTCTGAATTCATAAATTGGCGGGCGAGGCGAGCGTCAAGAATAGACGCAATGCACACCGGTAGTAGCAGGGGCCAGGCAAAGCCCAGACGCGGCTTCCGGCCTTCCGTCAACGACTCCACGGACCTTCCATGTCGAACCCGAATCCTTTCTTCGAAGCAACGCTCGCCACGCGCGATACAGCGGTGCGCGGCGCTATTCTGAAAGAGCTCGAGCGCCAGCAGTCGCAAGTCGAACTGATCGCGTCGGAAAACATCGTGTCGCGCGCGGTGCTCGAAGCGCAGGGCTCGGTGCTGACCAACAAGTATGCGGAAGGCTATCCGGGAAAGCGTTACTACGGCGGTTGCGAATACGCCGACGTGGTCGAAACGCTGGCGCTCGACCGCATCAAGCAACTCTTCAACGCGAAATTCGCCAACGTGCAGCCGCATTCCGGCGCCCAGGCGAACGGCGCGGTGATGCTCGCGCTGGTGAAACCGGGCGACACGGTGCTAGGCATGTCGCTCGACGCGGGCGGCCACCTCACGCACGGCGCCAAGCCGGCCATGTCGGGCAAGTGGTTCAACGCGGTGCAGTACGGCGTGAATCGCGACACGATGCTGATCGATTACGAACAGATCGAAGAACTCGCGCAGCAGCACAAACCCGCATTGCTGATCGCCGGCTTTTCGGCTTATCCGCGTGCGCTGGATTTTGCACGACTGCGCGCGATCGCCGATAGCGTCGGCGCAAAGTTGATGGTGGATATGGCGCACATTGCCGGGATCATCGCGGCGGGGCGTCACCAGAATCCGGTCGAGCATGCGCACGTGGTGACGTCGACCACGCACAAGACACTGCGCGGTCCGCGCGGCGGCTTTGTACTGACGAATGACGAAGACATCGCGAAGAAGATCAACTCGGCCGTGTTCCCTGGCTTGCAGGGCGGCCCGCTGATGCATGTGATCGCCGGCAAGGCGGTCGCGTTCGGCGAAGCGCTGGAACCGGGCTTCAAGACCTACATCGACAGCGTGCTCGCGAATGCGCAGGCGCTCGGCGAAGTGCTCAAGGCAGGCGGCGTCGATCTGGTGACAGGCGGCACGGACAACCATCTGCTGCTGGTCGATCTGCGACCCAAGGGCCTGAAAGGCAACCAGGTCGAGCAGGCGCTGGAGCGCGCGGGCATCACCTGCAACAAGAACGGCATTCCCTTCGATACCGAGAAGCCGACGATCACTTCAGGCATCCGCCTGGGTGCACCCGCGGGCACCACGCGCGGCTTCGGCGTCAGCGAATTCCGCGAAATCGGGCGGCTGATCGTCGAGGTGCTCGACGCGCTGCGCGACCAACCCGAAGGCCATGCCGCCACCGAACAACGCGTGCGCCGCGAGATTTTCGCGCTGTGCGAACGCTTTCCCATCTACTGAGTACGCCTGGAGCACACGATGAGCACATTGCACGACAACAGCATCATCATCGACGGTCTGAACATTTCGAAGTTCGAGCGCTCGGTGTTCGAGGACATGCGCAAGGGCGGCGTGACCGCGGTGAACTGCACGGTCTCAGTCTGGGAAAGCTTCCAGAAGACCGTCGACAACATCGCCGAAATGAAGCAGCAGATTCGCGAGTACGGCGAGATTCTCACACTGGTGCGCACCACGGACGACATTTTCCGCGCGAAGAAAGAGAACAAGACAGGCATCATTTTCGGCTTCCAGAACGCGCATGCTTTCGAGGACAACCTCGGCTATATCGAGGCGTTCAAGGACCTCGGCGTGAACGTAGTGCAGCTTTGCTACAACACGCAGAACCTCGTAGGCACCGGTTGCTATGAGCGCGACGGCGGCCTGTCGGGCTATGGCCGCGAGGTGATCCAGGAGATGAACCGCGTCGGCATCATGGTCGATCTCTCGCATGTGGGCGGCAAGACTTCTTCTGAGGCGATCGCCGCGTCGAACAAGCCGGTGTGCTACTCGCATTGCTGCCCGTCGGGTCTGAAAGAGCATCCGCGCAACAAGAGCGACGAGCAACTGAAAGAGATCGCGGACGCGGGCGGTTTCGTCGGCGTGACGATGTTCGCACCGTTCCTCAAGCGCGGCCCGGATGCGACCGTCGAAGACTATATCGAAGCGATCGAGTACGTGGTGAATCTGATCGGTGAAGATCAGGTCGGCATCGGCACCGACTTCACGCAAGGCTACAGCACGGAGTTCTTCGACTGGATCACGCACGACAAGGGCCGTTATCGCCAGTTGACGAACTTCGGCAAGGTGGTGAATCCGGAAGGCATCCGCACGATCGGCGAGTTTCCCAACCTGACGGCCGCGATGGAACGCGCCGGCTGGAGCGAGACGCGCATCAAGAAGATCATGGGCGAAAACTGGGTGCGGGTGTTTGGCGAAGTCTGGAAGGTGTGACCTTCCAGCGCTGCTGAAACCTCACTCGCACACATAAAAACCGGAGCCTCCACATGCAACCTCAACTGCCTATCGACGTCGATGCGAACACCGGCGTCTGGACCACCGACGCGCTGCCCATGCTGTACGTGCCGCGTCACTTCTTCACCAACAACCACACCGCCGTGGAAGAAGCGCTCGGCCTCGACACGTATGCCGAGATTCTCTACAAGGCCGGCTACAAGTCCGCGTATTTCTGGTGCGACAAGGAAGCGAAGCAGCACGGCCTCGCCGGCATGGCGGTGTTCGAGCATTACCTGAAGCGTCTGTCGCAACGCGGCTGGGGCATCTTCACGATCACCGAAGCCGACCCGTCGAACTCGCACGCGCGCATCGAACTGCATCACTCGTCGTTCGTGCTGGCGCAGCCGGACAAGGTCGGCAAGCTTTGCTACATGTTCGCCGGCTGGTTCGCGGGCGCGATGGACTGGGTCAACGACACCGCGCCGGACGCGTCGCGCAAGGGCCCGCCGTCGCATTCGAGAGAAGCGCAATGCGCGGCCGAGCACCACGACCACTGCGTGTTCGAAGTGTCGCCGCTGGCTTCCTGAGCGCGCACGGCACCGCAAAAAAGCACTCCATTCCGAGGTCGATCGCAATGCGTTACCCGAACCTTTTCAAGCCTCTCACGCTGAACAAGCTGACCTTGCGCAATCGCATCGTCAGCACCGCGCATGCGGAGGTCTATGCGGAGCCGGGCGGCCTGCCCGGCGACCGCTATATCCGTTACTACGAAGAAAAGGCCAAGGGTGGCGTCGGCCTCGCGGTGTGCGGCGGCTCGAGCCCGGTGTCGATCGACAGTCCGCAAGGCTGGTGGAAGTCGGTGAATCTGTCGACCGACAAGATCATCGATCCGCTCGCGCGGCTCGCCGAAGCCATGCACACGCACGGCGCGAAAATCATGATTCAGGCCACGCACATGGGACGCCGTTCCGCGTTTCATGGCGAGCATTGGCCGCATCTGATGTCGCCGTCCGGTGTGCGTGAGCCGGTGCATCGCGGCAACGCCAAGATCATCGAAGTCGAGGAAATTCGCCGCATCATCAGCGACTTCGCGGCGGCCGCGAAGCGCGTGAAAGACGCGGGCATGGATGGCGTGGAAATCTCGGCAGCGCATCAGCATCTGATCGACCAGTTCTGGAGCCCGCGCACCAATTTTCGCACCGACGAGTGGGGCGGCTCGCTCGAAAACCGCCTGCGTTTCGGTACGGAAGTATTGAAGGCCGTGCGTGAAGCAGTTGGCGCGGACTTCTGTGTGGGCTTGCGCATGTGTGGCGACGAGTTCCATGAAGACGGACTCGATCACGAACAACTGAAGGAAATCGCCCAGGCGATGAGCGAAACTGGCCTGATCGATTACCTCGGCGTGATCGGCTCGGGTGCGGACACGCATAACACGCTCGCCAACTGCATGCCGCCGATGGCGCTGCCGCCCGAACCGTTCGTGCATCTCGCGGCGGGCATCAAGTCGGTGGTGAAGCTGCCGGTCATGCACGCGCAAAGCATTCGCGACGCGGGCCAGGCGGAGCGCCTGCTCGCCAGCGGCATGGTCGATCTGGTCGGCATGACGCGCGCGCAGATCGCCGATCCGCATATGGTCATCAAGATTCGCGATGGCCGCGAGGACGAAATCAAGCAGTGCGTCGGCGCGAATTATTGCATCGACCGCCAGTACAACGGGCTCGACGTGCTGTGCGTGCAGAACGCCGCGACCTCGCGTGAAGAAACGATGCCGCACGTGATCGCCAAAACGCGCGGGCCGAAGCGCAAGGTGGTGGTGGTCGGCGCGGGCCCGGCGGGACTCGAAGCGGCGCGCGTGGCGAAGTCGCGCGGCCACGACGTGGTGCTGTTCGAGAAGAACGACTACGTCGGCGGCCAGATCATGCTGGCCGCGAAAGCGCCGCAGCGCGAACAGATGGCGGGCATCGTGCGCTGGTTCGACATGGAGACGAAGCGCCTCGGCGTGGACCGGCGCCTCGGTGTCGCCGCCGACGAGAAAACCATCATGGCCGAGAAGCCGGACATCGTCGTGCTCGCCACGGGCGGTTCGTCGTTCACGTCGCAAGTGGCGGCGTGGCGCGTCGACGAAGGTCTCGCCGTGAGTTCGTGGGATGTGCTCTCGGGCAAGGTCGAGCCGGGCAAGAACGTGCTGGTGTACGACGGCGTGAGCACGCATGCCGGCGCGGGCGTGGCCGACTTCATGTCGAGCCGCGGTTCGAACGTCGAGATCGTAACGCCGGACGTGAAGGTTGCCGACGATGTGGGCGGCACCACCTTCCCGATCTTCTACCGCCGGCTCTACGCGCAAGGCGTGATCCATACGCCGAACTACTGGCTCGACAAGGTCTACGAGGAAGACGGCAAGAAGATCGCCGTGATCCGCAACGAGTACACCGAAGAGCAGGAAGAGCGCGCGGTCGATCAGGTGGTGATCGAGAACGGCAGCACGCCGAACGACGAGTTGTACTGGAAGCTCAAGCCGGAGTCAGTCAATCGCGGCCAGGTGGACGTGCATAAGCTGTTCGCCTCCGAGCCGCAGCCGTCTTTGAGCGAAGAACTCGGCAACGGCCGCTTCCTGCTGTTCCGTGTCGGCGACTGCATTTCCATGCACAACATTCACGGCGCGATCTACGACGCGCTGCGCCTTTGCAAGGATTTCTGACGATGAGCCCCGTGTTTGTCATCACCGTCCTGCTGTGGTTGTCGGTGGCTGGTCTGGCGTTCGCGCTCGTCAAACGCGCCGCGTATTGGCGCGAAGGCCGCGCGACGGCGGCGGGCGCGTACGGCTGGACCAATCTGCTGTCGATTCCCAAGCGCTACTTCGTGGATCTGCATCATGTGGTGGCGCGCGATCCGTACATCGCCAAAACGCACGTGGCGACCGCGGGCGGCGCGATTCTCGCGATGGCGCTGGTGTTCGTCAACTACGGTCTGGCGATCTACTCGCCGTGGCTCGACAAGCTGATCTTTCTCGCCGCGCTCGTGATGCTGGTCGGCGCAGTGTTCGTCTGGCGTCGGCGTCATGGCGCGAAAGCGGTGCCGGCGCGGCTTTCGCGCGGACCTTGGGATCATCTGCCGCTGTTGCTCGGCTCGTTCGCACTCGGTCTCGTGCTCTTCATCGCACTGCCTGCCGGTGCGATGTCCGGCGCGCTTGCGATCATCGTCGCGCTGCTGATCGCGGCTGGCGCGTTTGCGATGACGTTCGGCGCGGCACGCGGCGGCCCGATGAAGCACGCGCTCGCCGGTCTGCTGCACCTCGCGTTTCATCCGCGTCAGGAGCGTTTTGCCGAGCGCAATGACAACGACGTGGTGCCGCCTACGGCATTGAAAGCGCCGCTGCTCGACGCGAAAGAATACGGCGTCGGCAAGCCGGTCGAGTTTCGCTGGAATCAGTTGCTCAGTTTCGATGCGTGCGTGCAGTGCGGCAAATGCGAAGCGGCCTGTCCCGCGTTCGCCGCCGGTCAGCCGCTCAATCCGAAGAAGCTGATTCAGGATCTGGTCACGGGCATGGTAGGCGGCACGGACGCGGAATACGCGGGCAGTCCCACGCCGGGCATTCCGCTCGGCAAGCATGCCGGCGCACCCGATAAGCCGCTCATCTCGACGATGATCGAAGCGGACACGCTGTGGTCCTGCACGACCTGCCGCGCGTGCGTGCAGGAATGCCCGATGCTGATCGAACATGTGGACGCGATCGTCGATATGCGCCGCAATCAGACGCTGGTGGAAGGCAGCGTGCCGGGCAAAGGCCCGATCACGCTCGCGAATCTGCGCGAGACGGGCAGCTCGAACGGCTACGACATCGGCGCGCGTTACGACTGGGCCGTCGATCTACAGGTGCAGGTCGCGCAGCCGGGCCGTCCGGTGGACGTGCTGCTGATTGCCGGCGAAGGCGCGTTCGATATGCGCTATCAACGCACGCTACGCGCTTTGGTGAAGGTGCTGAATCGCGCGGGTATCGACTACGCGGTGTTAGGCGGCGTAGAAACCGATACCGGCGACACGGCCCGGCGTCTCGGCGACGAGGCCACCTTCCAGCAACTCGCGCTGAAGCTGATCGGCACGCTCTCGCAGTACTCGTTCCGCAAGATCGTCACCGCCGATCCGCACGTGCTGCACAGCCTGCGCAACGAATATCGCGCGCTGGGCGGTTTCTACGAAGTGCAGCATCACACGGCACTGATCGAGCAACTGGTCGCGAGCGGCAAGCTGACGCCGCGCGCGGTGGCCGCCTTCGCGGATCGCAAGATCACGTATCACGACCCGTGCTATCTGGGCCGCTATAACGGTGAGACCGAAGCGCCGCGCAAGCTGTTGAAGACCATCGGCATCAAGGTCGTGGAGATGGAGCGCAATGGCATGCGCGGACGCTGCTGCGGCGGTGGCGGCGGTGCACCCTTAACCGATATTCCGGGCAAGCGGCGTATTCCGGATATCCGTATCGACGACGCGAAAACCGTCGGCGCGGAGATCGTCGCGGTGGGCTGTCCGAATTGCACGGCGATGCTCGAAGGCGTGGTGGGGCCGCGTCCGGAAGTGCTGGACGTCGCCGAACTGGTTGCAGCGGCGCTGGGGTAACGCGATGAACACGCTCAAACGAATCGATCCGCGCCGTCCGTTCACGATCACGGCAGACGGACTCAAACGCATCACGCTCGGCGTAGTGGGTGCGGCCGGTTCAATGGAAACGGCCACGCACGGCGCCGGCGCCTTGCACCGCGAACAGGCCAAACCGCGCCGCACCACGGCGGCGCCTCAGCGCGTGATACTCGTGGCCGCGCATGCGGACCGTGGCGCATTGGACGACCACGCGCGCCAGACATTGGCCGGCGCGGCGCTGATTGCCGACGCCGCGACCGAAGTCGTGCTGCTGGTATTCGGCGAGTTCAGCGGCGATGCTGCCGCGCTCGGCGCCGACAAACTGATCGAGTTGCCGATGTTCGACCGCCGCAATTTTGCGCCGCTGGACGAATTGAACGCGCTGGCTGCGTGTGTCGCGGCGTACGCGCCGGTGCACATTTTCCTGCCGGACAACGCAACCGGCGACGGCGATCTCGGCCGCCGCTATGCCGCAGCCGCGAATGCAAGCGTGGCGGCGCATGTCGTCGAGATCGATGCCGCGCATGTGGCGAGCTATGTTCAAGCGAATACAGCGTTCGCCTCGCGCGCTTTGCCCGAGGTGGTGCTGCTCGCGCCCAACGCAGTGGATGCAAAGCTGCCGTTTGTCGGTGCGGGCGAACGCGTCATGTGGCGTTTCGACGGCGAACCTGCATCGCAGCAGCAAGGCCACGGCACAGTGCGCGATCTGGGCATCGAGGAAATCGACGCCGCGCAACTGGCGCTCGAAGAAGCGGATTTCATCGTCTCGGCCGGCAACGGCGTGACCGACGTGCCGGCGTTCGAGCGTCTCGCGGTCACGCTGGGCGCGGCAATCGGCGCGAGCCGCGTTGCCGTGGACGACGGCAAGTTCACCCGCGACAAACAGATCGGCGCGACCGGCAAGACCGTCGAGGCAAGCGTCTATATCGCGTTCGGCATTTCCGGCGCGGTGCAGCATCTGCAAGGCATCAAGGATTGCCGGCATGTGATCGCGGTGAACCTCGACGCCAGCGCGCCGATCGCCAAACGCGCGAATCTCACGGTGATCGCGGACGCACAGGAAACCATCGCGGCGCTCAACGAAGCGGCGGCCGCGGCGCGCATGGCACGCGGAACCGGTGCGGCGCTGCTGAATTCAACGGCTGTGGCCGAAGGAGCGCTGGCATGAAGATCGCCGTCCTCGTTTCCGTGGGCCGTCATCCGGTGAGCGGCACCGCGCGCTACAGCCGCAACGACGCCGCCGCGCTGACTCTCGCGCTTTCGCTTGCCAAAACGCACAACGCAACGCTCGACGTGTTGCATGCGGGCGATCCGTCTAACCCTGCGTTAAAGGAATATCTGGCGCTCGGCGCACGCTCAGTCGAAGTGCTCGAAATAGCCGCAACGCCTGAATTGCAAGCCGACGCAGCGGCGCCGCTCGTCGCGCGTCTGCGTGGCTACGACCTCGTACTGACCGGCACGCGCGCTGAAGGCGCGTTCGACAGCGGCATGCTGCCGTATCGCGTCGCCAATGCGCTGGAAATGCCGCTGGTCGGCGCCGCCGTCGACATCACGCTGCGCGACGGCTGCGCGGAAGTCCGCCAATTCATGCCGAAGGGTTTGCGCCGCCGCGTGGAAGTGCGGCTGCCCGCGTTGATCGCCGTGCATCCGCTCGCCAACGCCGCACCGACCTACGCGTATGCGCGCTTGCGCGAAGGCACGATCCGCCCGGTTGCGGCGCCTGCCGCCGCCAACCCCGACGACCTCGCCTGGACCGTACGCCCGGCAGCCGCCAAACCCATGCGGCTCGCCGCGGCCGAAAAGCGCTCCGGCCACGCCCGCATGCTCTCGGCGACGACAACCGAAAGCCGTGGCGGCAGCGTCGTAATTGAAGGAAGTTCTGTCGAAAAAGCACAAGTGATCCTGGCGTATTTGCGCGAGCATCAACTCGTGGATTACTGATTTCCGGTTCGGGCCAGCACGCGTCCAGGAGGGCCTGGCGCGGCGCCAGACGTGACATGCAACGGAGCACACAATGAAAGTTTCGGCAGACGTTCGCGCAATGATCGAACGCCGCAAAAAGAATTACACGCTGGAAGCGCCGTTCTACACGAGCGAGGATATTTTCGCGCTCGACATGGACGCAATCTTCCGGCAACACTGGATCCAGGTTGCGGTGGAACCGGACGTGCCGGAACCAGGCGATTACATCACGGTGGAGATCGGCAACGATTCGATCCTGATCGTACGCGACGACGACATGCAGGTGAGGGCGTTTCACAACGTCTGCCGCCATCGCGGCGCGCGCCTGTGCAATACCGACAAAGGCTCGCTCGGCAATATCGTCTGCCCGTATCACAGCTGGACCTACAACCTGAACGGCGACCTGATGTTCGCCGAACACATGGGCGATCAGTTCGACCGCTGCAAACATAGTCTGAAGTCCGTGCATGTCGAGAACCTGGCGGGCCTCATTTTCATTTGCCTCGCCGACAATCCGCCGACCGACTTCGCCGTGATGCGCGCGGCGATGGAACCGTATCTGCAGCCGCACGATCTGGCCGGATGCAAGATCGCGGCCTCGATCGACATTATCGAAGACGGCAACTGGAAGCTCACGATGGAGAACAATCGCGAGTGCTATCACTGCGTCGCGAACCATCCCGAGCTGACCGTTTCGCTCTACGAATACGGCTTCGGTTATCAACGCACGCCGGCCAACGAAGAGGGCATGGCCGCGTTCGAAGAGACCGTGGCGCGCCGTACCGCGCAATGGGAGGCGATGAAACTGCCGTCGGCGGAAATCGAACGGCTGGCCGATCTGGTCACGGGTTTCCGCACGCAACGCCTGCCGCTCGATCGCGACGGCGAATCGCAGACGCTCGACGCGAAAGTGGCGTCGAAGAAACTGCTCGGCGGCTTCGAGCAGGCGGACCTCGGCGGACTGTCGTTCTGGACGCAGCCGAATTCGTGGCATCACTTCATGAGCGATCACATCGTCAGCTTCTCGGTGATTCCGCTCTCGGCCGGCAAGACGCTGGTGCGCACCAAGTGGCTCGTTCACAAGGATGCTCGCGAAGGCATCGACTACGACGTGAACAACCTCACAGCCGTGTGGCGCGCCACCAACGACCAGGACCGCGCGCTCGTCGAATACTCGCAGCGCGGCGCGACCAGCAGCGCGTATGAGCCGGGTCCGTATTCGCCGTTCACGGAAGGTCTCGTGGAAAAATTCTGCGAGTGGTACATCGCGCGCATGGCGGATTACGGCAATGCGCCCCAAACCCACGACGCCGGCGATACCGCGCCGGCCTCGCATGGCGAAAAAGTCGTGTCCTTCATGCGCTGAGCGCGACGCTGCAACCAGGAGTCGGAGAAAACAATGATGCGCGATCAGGCGACGTTTCAACTGAGCCCCGAACCGGCTCCAGATCACGCTGCGAGCCGCGTCACGCAGCCGCGGTTCTGGGAGACGTTGCCGCCACGCTGGAATAGCGATACCGACGACACGCTGGTGTGCTGCCAGGTTCGTCAGGAAACGCACGACGTGAAGAGCTTTTTCTTCCGTGCGCCGTCCGGGCGGGCCTTCGTGTTCGAGCCGGGGCAGTTCATCACGCTGGAACTGGAGATCGACGGTGAATCGATCAACCGTTGCTATACGATTTCTTCGCCGCCCACGCGTCCTCACACGATCTCGATCACGGTGAAGCGCGTGCCGGGCGGCAAGGTCTCCAACTGGCTGCACGACAATCTGCATGCGGGCGCGGAGGTTCGTGTGCTCGGGCCGTCGGGCGAGTTCACCTGCGCGCGGCATCCGGCGCGCAAGTTCCTGTTTCTATCCGCCGGTTCGGGGATCACGCCGTTGATGTCGATGAGCCGCGCGCATCACGAACTCGGTGAAGACAGCGACATCGTGTTCGTGCATAGCGCCCGCACGCCGGACGACATCATCTTCGCGCGCGAGCTCGATCTGATCGCGTCGAATCAGGCCCATTTCCGCACGGCGTTCGTTTGCGAGCGGGTTGGCGCACGCACGAACTGGCCCGGTGTCACTGGCTTTCTGACCTTGCCGTTGCTCAAGCTCATCGCGCCGGATTATCTGGAACGCGAGATTTTCACCTGCGGACCCGCGCCATATATGCAAGCCGTGCGCAATCTGCTGGATGAAGGCGGCTTCGATCGCGGCCATTATCACGAGGAAAGTTTTTCCTTCGAGACGGTCAGTGAAGTGGCCGCGCAATTGACCACTGCGCACGTCGCGGACGCATTGCAGAGCATTGGCGCGCCGGTGACCGCGGATAGTTTCGTCGAGGCGCGCGAGGAGGCGCCTGGATTCGCGCCCGCACCCGTTTCCATCGAAACAGAAATCCGCTTCAAGGTGAGTTTCGCCAAAAGCAATCGCGAGATCGAATGCGGCAGCGGCCAGCACGTGCTCGACGCGGCGAAGAAAGCGGGCGTGAGGTTGCCGGCGTCGTGTACACAGGGCATGTGCGGCACCTGCAAGGTCAAGCTGGTGTCGGGTGAAGTCGCGATGAAACACGCCGGCGGGATTCGCCAGCGTGAGATCGATCAGGGCATGGTGCTGCTGTGCTGCAGCAAGCCGTTGAGCGATCTCGTCGTCGATAAGTAAGACGAGAAGAAGATGGGTCCAATGGCGGGAAGTCGCGTGCGGACAACTGCATGTCGGAAAACAACGCTACCCGGTAATTCTGGCTGGCGATTCTAAATGCTCATTGGGTTGTTTTGACGGCAAAGGGAGAACGGCGATGAGACTGATCAAAAAGATATTCGTGTTGAGCGCCATGAGCGCGGCGCTGGCGGCAAGCAGCGTGAGCGTGTCGGCCGATAGCAAGCCGACCATCAAGATCGGTTACGTGGAAGGCTGGGACGATAGCGTCGCGACCTCGAACGTGGCCGCGCGCGTGATCGAAAAGCGCCTCGGCTATCAGGTCACACTCGTGCCGGTCGCGGCCGGCGTGATGTGGCAGGGCGTGGCGCGCGGCGACCTGGACGCGACGCTGTCGGCGTGGCTGCCGGTCACGCACGGCGCGTACTGGAACAACTTCAAGGACAAGGTGGTCGACCTCGGGCCGAACTTCAACGACGCGAAGATCGGCCTGATCGTGCCGGATAACGTCGACGTGAAGAGCCTGAGCGATCTGGAAGCCAAGAAGGCGGAGTTTGGCTCACGCATCGTCGGGATCGACGCCGGCGCGGGCGTGATGCAGAAAACCAGCGAGGCGATCAAGGCCTACGGACTCGACTATCAGTTGATGCCGAGTTCAGGCAGCGCGATGACCGCTGAACTGGCGCGTTCGGAAGCGGCGAGCAAGCCGATTATCGTGACGGGTTGGAAGCCGCACTGGATGTTCGCGAAGTACAAGCTCAAATTCCTCGACGACCCGAAGAAGGTGTTCGGCGAAGCGGAGCACGTGGATAGCGTCGTGAATCCTGAACTCGAGAAGAAGGCGCCGCCGGTCGTCGCGTTCCTCAAGAAGTTCCAGTGGAAGCCGGGCGAGATCGACAGCGTGATGCTGGCGACCCAGAACGGCGAAAAGCCGACCGCCGCGGCGGATGCATGGATCAGTGCGCATGGCGACCGGGTGGATAGCTGGGTGAAGTGATTCCGCCGGGCACTGCCGGGCATACTCGTACGAAAGCGTTGCCGCCTTGATGAAGCGGCAACGCCTGAAAAAACGTGAACGCCGCTTCTAGCGGCGTTCTTTTCGTTTACTGCAGGACAACAGTTCGATCGCCGTTGATAAACACGCGCCGTTCGATAAACGCCTTGACGGCCCGCGCAAGCGTAATGCATTCGACGTCGCGTCCCGTGGCAAGCAGACGCTCCGGGCTATACGAATGATCCACGCGCTCCACCACCTGTTCGATGATCGGACCTTCGTCCAGATCGTCGGTGACGAAATGCGCGGTCGCGCCGATCAGTTTGACGCCGCGTGTATGCGCCTGGTGATACGGCTTGGCGCCCTTGAAGCCGGGCAGAAACGAATGATGGATATTGATCGCTCGCGCGGCCAATGCACGGCTCGTTTCGCCGGAGAGAATCTGCATGTAGCGCGCGAGAATCATCAGTTCGGCACCCGAAGTCTCGAACAGATCGAGCAAACGCGCTTCCTGTTGCGGCTTCGTGTCGGCAGTGATCGGCAGATGGTGGAAGGGCAGGCCGTGCTGCTGCGCCAACGGTTCGAGATCGCGATGATTCGAGCCGATGCCGACAATGTCCATCTTCAGCTCGCCCATGCGCCAGCGGAACAGCAGATCGGCGAGACAGTGTTCGAGTTTCGACACCATGATCAGCACCTTCGGGCGCGTGCCGACATCGTGCATCGCCCATGTCATGCGGAAGCGCTCGGCGATGGGCTCGAATTCGCGCCTGAGGGCCGTGGCGTGCAGCGTCTCCTGAGTGTCGACGCCATGAAAGACGCAGCGCACGAAAAAGCGCTCGCTGAGGTCGTCGTCGAAAACGGTCAGTTCGTCGATATAGCAATGATGCCGGTCGAGAAAGCCGACGACAGCGGCAACCTGGCCCGCCGCGCTCGGACAGGCGACGGTGAGAACCAGCTGATCGGGACGGGAATCGGCGGACATGCGCACTCCACTTGGACAATAGTACGATGCCACGGGGCGCGGCATGCATCATCGCAGTAGAGCAAATCAGGCGGGCACGCGGATAGAAGCTAACCGCCGTCGCGCTGGAACGGGAGCGTCAGGCTACCGCGCAGCGCTTATTCCGCGTCGAGCCCGCATTCGCCGAGCAGCCATTGGCGAAATGCGCTGACCACGGGTGTCGCCGCGCGCTGCGTGACGAGCAGATAGCCGCGCTGCGTGACGACCGGCGGGTCGAACAGTTCGACGAGTTGCCCGGTGGCAAGCAGTTCATCGACCAGCGGCGCCCAGCCCAGCGCAACGCCCTGGCCCATGATCGCCGCATGGGCGACGAGCGTAAAACTGTTGAACGTGATGCCGCGATGCGCGGCGGGCGCATCGAGTTCGTGCGCGGCGAACCAGTCGGCCCATGACAGCCAGCGCGCCGGCTGGGTCGGCTCGAGATGCAGGAGCGGCAGATTCAGCAGATCAGCGGGCGCGCGCAATGACGGGTGCGCCGCGAGAAATGCCGGGCTGCACACCGGCGTGACGCGCTCGGGAAACAGCTTGACCACGCCGCGCGCGGTCCAGTCCGCGTGTTCATCGCCGAACGCAATGGCGATGTCCGCCTGATCGTGCGACGGATCGAACACGCTTTGCGACGTAATGATCTTCACGTCGACGTCCGGCATCAGCGCCTTGAACTGCGATAGACGCGGCATCAGCCAATAGGTGGCGAAGCCGAAGTCGGTGGAGAGGGTGAGCGTTTGCGGCGTGCGCCGCGCGCGGATTTCGCTGGTGGCGTGGCGAATCGTGTCCAACGCATGGCGTACCGCTTCGAAGAGCCGTTCGCCGTCTTCGGTGAGCGTGACGCCGCGATGGCCGCGCTCGAACAGCGGCGCGCCCAGCGCTTCCTCTAGCTGCACGACGCGTTGACTCACCGCGGGCTGGGTCGAACCCAGTTCGCGCGCGGCCGCCGTGAAGCTGGCCAGACGCGCGGCGGACTCGAACATCGTCAACGCCTGCATAGGCGGCAAGCGGTCCTGTCTCGACATAACACCCTCTTATAGGCACATAACGAATTGCCGTCTTCACAGCCGCGAATTGGACGGCAATAGTGGTGCTCATGGCGGGCCCGGCATGCTGGCAGCCCGCTCGCCGTGGCATCCATCACGGCATCCGCATCGACACATGCGATTCTATTCGAGGCGCGCACTCATGCTTGACACCAAAAAGAATATTCTCATTCTGATGGCCGACCAGATGACACCGTTCGCGCTGGCCGCGTACGGACACCCTCTGACGAAGACGCCCAATCTCGATCGCCTCGCGCAGCAGGGCGTGGTATTCGAATCGGCCTATTGCGCGAGCCCGCTGTGCGCGCCTTCGCGATTCTCTTTTTTGTCGGGCAAGCTGCCGTCCGCCATCGGTGCCTATGACAACGCAGCGGAATTTCCGTCGCAAACGCTGACATTCGCGCATTATCTTCGCGCTGAAGGATATCGAACCATTCTGTCGGGCAAGATGCATTTCTGCGGCGCCGATCAGTTGCATGGCTTCGAAGAACGGCTCACCACTGACATCTATCCCGCCGATTTCGGCTGGACACCCGACTGGGACCACTTCGAAGCACGTCCCACGTGGTATCACAACATGAGTTCGGTAATCGACGCGGGTCCGTGCGTGCGCACCAATCAACTCGACTTCGACGACGAAGTCACGTTCACCACCCGCCAGAAACTCTTCGATATCGCGCGCGAACGTCATGCGGGCAAGGATGCACGGCCGTTCTGCATGGTCGCCTCGCTGACGCATCCGCACGACCCGTACGCGATTCCGCAAAAGTACTGGGATATGTATCGTGACGAAGATATCGACATGCCCGCGTTTCGCGATTCGTTCGAACATGCGGACCTGCACTCGAAGCGTCTGCGCCATGTGTATGAGGCAGATCGCACGCCGCCTACCGATCAGCAGATCCGCAATGCGCGCCGCGCTTACTACGGCGCGATCTCCTACGTCGACGACCAGTTCGGCGCGATCCTCGAAGCGCTCGACCAGGCTGGGCTCGCGCAAGATACGGTGATCGTCGTGACGTCCGATCACGGCGAGATGCTCGGCGAGCGCGGCCTCTGGTACAAGATGACTTTCTTCGAAGGCGGTTGCCGCGTGCCGTTGATCGTGCATGCGCCGCAGCAATTCGACGCGCATCGCGTGAAGGCCTCTGTTTCGCATCTCGATCTGGTGCCGACACTCGTCGAACTGGCGCGCGGCGAGCAACCGGCCGTGTGGCCCGATTCGCTCGATGGACAAACCCTCGTGCCGCATCTGCTGGGCAGGCAAGGCGGCCATGATGAAGCCATCGGCGAATACCTGGGCGAGGGCGCGATTGCGCCAATTGTGATGCTGCGGCGTGGGCCGTTCAAGTTCATTCATACGCCAGCCGATCCCGATCAACTCTATGACGTCTCAGCCGATCCGCTGGAACGCGAAAACCTTGCCGCGCGCAGCGAATATGCTTCACAAGTCGCGGCATTCCGTGAGGAAATCGCGCAACGCTGGGACCTCGCCGCGCTGCACAACGAAGTGCTGAAAAGCCAGCGGCGCCGCCATTTTCACTTTGCGTCGACTACGCAAGGCACGGTCGCGTCCTGGGACTGGCAACCGCGCGTCGATGCGAGCCAGCGCTATATGCGCAATCACATCGACCTCGATACGCTCGAAGCAATGGCGCGCTTTCCCGCCATCGCCCGTTGATCCGCACGCTGCCCACTCACGATCCAATCCACCCCACGAACAGGAAGCCGACATAATGAAAAAGCTCTTCAGACAGGCGGTAACCGGCGTTGCGCTGCTGTGCGCGGCAGCCACTTTCGCCTCGGCCGCCGAGCCGCAGTCGTGCACGCAGGTCAACATGGCCGGGCCCGGATGGACCGACATCGACGCGACCAATGCAATGACCGGCGTATTGTTGAAGGCGCTCGGCTATAAGCAGAACGTGGCGAACCTGTCGGTGCCAATCACGTATCAAGGCCTGAAGAAAGGGCAGATCGACGTGTTCCTCGGCAACTGGATGCCGGCGCAGGCGCCGGTGGTCAAACCGTTCGAAGAAGAAAAGTCGATCGAGGTCGTGCATCCGAATCTGAGCAACGCCAAGTTCACGCTGGCCGTGCCCGACTATGTGGCCGCCGCCGGCATTCATTCTTTCGCGGACCTGGCGAAAAATGCCGACAAGTTCGACAGCAAGATTTATGGCATCGAGCCTGGCGCACCGGCCAATCAGAACATCAAGAAAATGGTCGACGACAAGGCGTTCGGACTCGGCAACTGGAAGCTTGTCGAATCGAGCGAGACGGGCATGCTCACGCAAGTGGAGCGCGCGGTGCGCGAGAAGAAGTGGATTGTCTTTCTCGCGTGGGAGCCGCATTTGATGAACACGAAGTTCAAGCTCACGTACCTTGACGGCGGGGACAAGTACTTTGGGCCCAACTACGGCGGTGCCACAGTCAATACGGTCGCGCGCAGCGGCTATGCCACGCAGTGTCCGAATGTCGGGCGGCTTTTCAAACAACTCACCTTCAACGTCGATCTGGAGAACGGCGTGATTACCGAAGTACTCGAAAAGAAAACGGGCGTGGATGTCGCCGCCACGGAAGCACTCAAGCGTCACCCCGAATTGTTGAAGTCGTGGCTCGACGGCGTGAACACCGCGAGCGGCGCCAATGGCCTGCAAGCGGTGCAGACCGCACTCGGCGTGAAATAACAGCCGCATTCCTAACGATGAGGTCGCGGTGCGACAGATTTATGTCGCATCCGGTCGAATCTTCGTAAATCTGGACCCGTATTCTTGATCCGGCAATGCGGACGTGAGTGGCTATTGCATGCATCGTAGATAGCTCCAATTCGTTTCACTCGGTCTCAGCCGGTTTCTGAACTGCCCGTCATGCGAGAAGCGCCGCGCGTTGGACAACGACACGCAGCAGGGATCGCTTTATCCAACGAAATACGCAGGCAAAGAGCAGGGGAGAATTAGATGAAGAAGAGAAATGCCGCCAGCCTTTCGGGACTCGCTATCGCGGCAAGCGCTGTATGCGCGCCGACGGCTGCCCATGCACAAAGCAGCGTCACACTTTACGGCATTCTGGATGCCGGCATTACCTACGTGAACAATGCCGGCGGCGCTCACCAGTTTAAATTCGACGACGGTATTTCATACGGCAACCGGATCGGCTTCAAGGGCGTCGAGGATCTCGGCGGCGGCTTGCAGGCGGTGTTCGTGCTCGAATCGGGTTTTCATGTGGGCAACGGGCAACTTGCATTCGGCGGTGCCGAGTTCGGACGTCAGGCTTATGTGGGCCTGAAGAACAACTGGGGGCAACTCTCGCTGGGTAATCAGCTCGACATGACGGAGGAGTTCGTCTACCTCTACAACATCTCGGCGTGGGCGAGCGGCTACGCGATCCATCAGGGCGACTTCGACCGCATGAACGGCGACCGGCTGCCGAATTCGATCAAGTTCCTCTCCAACGACTATGCCGGCTTCTCGTTCGGCGGCATGTATTCGTTCGGCAATACCGCCGGTGACTTCCACAACAAGAGCGCGTGGAGCGTGGGCGCGCGTTACGAGCACAGCGCGTTCAACATGGGCGCGGCCTATACGCAGTTGAACAATCCGAACGGCATCTATGCATTCGACCCGTACGCGATGATCGGCACACGCACGTTCCTCGGCAAGCCGACCGTGTCTGTCGATCCGGCGACCGGCGCGGTGACGGATCTATACAGCTCGTCGCCGTTTCCGGTCGACAAGCAAGGGGCGTTCGCAGTCGGCGCGGCCTATACGATCGGCAAGGTCATGTTGAGCGGCAACTTTACGTACACGACCATCAAGGGAGTCGGCGAGACCTCGCATATGCAGGTCTATGAGGCGGGCGCCTCGTACACCTTCACGCCCGCGTTGATGTTGTACGGCGGCTATCAGCACACGCGGTTCGAAGGCAATCACTGGAACCAGGGCTCGCTCGGGCTGCATTACCTGCTGTCCAAGCGCACGGACGTCTACGTCTCCGGCGATTATCTGCGCGCGTCGGATGGCGTGAATGCGGTGATCGGCTATAGCTTCACGCCGTCCACGTCGAACACGCAGAGCGATGTGCGGATCGGCATGCGGCATTCGTTCTGACGCGTTGACACGCGAAGGCTCGAAGGTGTCCCGGTTCACGGGACACCAGCTGTGCCGTTACGCTGCGCGCTCGAGCTGCTTCTTGAACGTCTCGATCAGCGCCCGCACTTTGGGCGGAGGATGACTCGTGGGCGGAAAGATAGCCTGAATACTCGCGGGCTCGGTCGCCCATTCCGGCAGCAGGCGGATCAGCCGACCCGCAGCGATATCGCCGCCGATCGAGAAGTCCGTCAACAGGCCGAAGCCGCCGCCGGCGAGGGTCGCTGCGCGGCAGGCGTCGGCGGTGTTCACCAGCAACGCGTTTTCGCAGCGCACGCTTTCGGCGTCGCCATCGCCTTTGCCGCCGTTGCGCTGCAGGTCGAGCGTCAGCGGACGCGGCAACACCGTCAACGCGCAGAAGGGCATGGCCGACAGTTCGGCGGGTGTTTGCGGTAGCCCCCAGGTCTCGACGAAATCCGGGCTCGCCACGATCCATTTGACGAAGCTGCCCAGTTTCACCGCGCGGAAGTTGGAATCGGCAAGCCGGCCCAGGCGGATCGCGACGTCGATGCCGTCCGCGATCAGATCCACATAACGATCGGTGCACAGCAACTCGACATTGAGTTGCGGATGCGTGCGGCGCAATTCCACTAATACCGGCGCGACCGCAAGCGAACCGTAATCGATCGGCGAGCTCACGCGCAACGTGCCGCGCACGGGCGCCGTTTCGCCGCCGATCGCCGCCAGCGCGTCTTCCGTGGCGCGGAGGATTTTCACGCTCGCTTCGTAGAATGCGCGGCCGGGCTCGGTCAAACCGAGCCGCCGCGTTGTGCGCACCAGCAGGCTCGCGCCCACCTCCGCTTCGAGCCGCTGCATGTGCGTGCTGACCATCGTCTTGGCGAGGCCCAGACGCGCCGCCGCGGCGGTTAGCGAGCCAGCCTCGACGACCGCGACGAAGATCGCCAGCCGGTTCAGGTTTACGTCGCGTACGTCGGCCATGGTGGATTGTCCATCTTCGATTGACTGTGTTTCCCGGATTATCAGGCTTCTGCAAAGGGGTGCGGGCGGATTATCCTCGCTTCATCCCTTCACCTTTCCGGAACCTGTCATGTCCGTTGCCCGACCCGCCCAGCCGATCCGCCTCTATACGACCCTGCTATCCGGCCACGGCCATCGGGTGAAGCTGTTTTTGACCTTGCTGGATCTGCCGTTCGAAGTGGTCGAACTGGACATGAAGGCCGGCGACAACCGCAAGCCCGACTATCTGGCGCTCAACCCGTTCGGCCAGGTGCCGACGATTCAGGACGGCGACATCACCCTGTCCGATTCGAACGCGATTCTGGTGTACCTGGCCAAGCGCTATGGCGACGCCTCCTGGTTGCCGGATGACCCGCTCGGGGCGGCGGCTGTGCAGCGCTGGCTGTCGCTCGCCGCCGGTCAGATCGCGTATGGGCCGTGCACGGCGCGGCTCGTCACCGTGTTCGGTGCGCCGCACGATCACGAGACCGCGAAGAAGCTGGCCGTGAAGCTGTTCGACGTGCTCGACCGGGAACTGGCGGCCAAGCCGTTCGCGGCAGGCAATCAGGTGACTATCGCGGATATCGCCGCGCACACCTACATCGCCCACGCGCCGGAAGGCGGCGTGTCGCTCGACCCCTATCCGAACATTCGTGCGTGGCTGCGCCGCGTCGAGGCGTTGCCGCGGTTCGTCGCGATGCCCTCGACAAAAGCGGGGCTGCTCGCGCAATGAGCGGTTGATCCTTCACGACACCGGAGTCCGGTCATGTCCACCGTTATCCCTCTGAATGGCTGGGGCGTCGACACCTCGCCGTTTCATGCCGCCGAACTCGCCGCCCAGCAGCGCGTGGGGGTGCGAAGCGTGGCGGAAGCGTCGGGACGCCGGGGGATCCGGCGCTACATGCCGGACCAGCATCGCAAGTTTTTTGCCGAGCAGCCGTTCATGGTGATCGGCGGCGTCGACGTGCATGGGCAGCCGTGGGCGACGGTACGCGCCGGGCTGCCGGGCTTTGTGTCGTCGCCGGATGCGAAGACGTTGCGCATCGAAGGCGGTGCGTTAGCCGGCGATCCGCTCGCGGATAGCTGGCAGAAGGGTTCGATGATCGGCGGCCTCGGGCTGCAGCCGCAGACTCGCCGGCGCAACCGGATCAACGGCATGGTGACGTCGGCGGACGGGGCGGCGTTGACGATCGAGGTTCGTCAGAGTTTCGGCAATTGCAACAAGTACATCCAGAGCCGTACACCGACGTGGGTGGAGCAGAGTGCGTCGGAACCTTCCGTGCCGCCGGAAATTGCGACACAACTCAGCGATGCCGACCGCGCATTCCTGGCGCGGGCGGATACGTTTTTCATCGCGAGCGCAAATCTTGCTGAGGACGCGGGTCTCGCGCGCGGCGTCGACGTTTCGCATCGCGGCGGCGCACCGGGATTTGTGCGTGTCGACGATGAGCACACGCTGACGACGCCGGACTTTGTCGGCAACAATTTCTTCAACACGATTGGCAACCTGATCCATGATCCGCGCGCCGGGCTGTTGTTCATCGACTTTGCGAGCGGCGATCTGCTGTATATCGCGGCGCGCGCGGAAATCGTATGGGACGGCGCGCAGCTGGCGGCCTTCGAAGGCGCGCAACGTCTGGTTCGTTTTCACATACAGGAAGTGCGGCGCAGCCGTAGCGCGCTGCCGTTTCGCTGGTCGGACGTCGAGTACGCGCCGCAGTTCGCGGCGGCGGTGCAAAAGCCGGTGGCCGTATCGCCGTGGCACAAGCTGAAAGTCGCGGCGGTGGTCGAGGAGACTGCGTCGATCCGTTCCTTCTATTTGGAATCGGTCGACGGAGCGCCGTTGCCGTCGTACAAGCCGGGGCAGTTTCTGCCGATCCGCGTGCCGGTGGCGGACTCCACCACGCCTTTGTCGCGGACCTACACGCTGTCCGATGCGCACGATGCGCACCGGTATCGAATCAGCGTGAAGCGCGAAGGCGTGGCTTCGCAATGGCTGCATGAGCATCTCGTTGCCGGAGCGCAGATCGAAGCGATGAAGCCGCGCGGTGCTTTCGTCTTCGATGACGACAGCCCGCGGCCCGCCGTGTTCATCTCGGCGGGCATCGGCATCACACCGATGATGGCGATGCTTCGGCATGCGTTGGCAGCGTCTCGCACGGCGGGTGCGCAAGCGAAGCGCGTGTTCTTCTTTCACGGTGCGCGTAGCGATCGAGAACGTGCGTTCAGCGCGCAATTGAAAGAGCTTGCCGCGCACAACACCGCGCTTTCCCTGCATCTTTTCGATAGCGCCGCCGATGAGGTCACCCCAGGCGTCTCGGCCGGGCGTGTGAGCATAGACGCGTTAAAGCGCGCGCTTCCTTTCGACGACTACGACTTCTATCTGTGCGGCCCCGAGCAGTTCATGCGTGACCTGTATGAAGGTCTGCGCGAACTGAATGTCGCCGACGAACGGATTCGTTTCGAAGCGTTCGGTCCGGCGAGCGTCAAGCGTGTGCTTGCCATCAAGAGTGAGCCGATGCCGTTGGACAGGTCGGCACAAGACGCGGGCGCGGTGCAAGTGACCTTTGCGCGCTCCGGGCGCACGATTCAATGGCTGCCGCGCGACGGCAGCCTGCTTGAATTTGCCGAAGCACACGGTATCGACGCGCCGTCGAGTTGCAGGTCGGGCATGTGCGGGACGTGTTCGACGCGTTTGTTGTCGGGCCAGGTCAAGTACGACGGCGAAGTGGAGGCGCAAATCGAAGCCGGCGCGGCGCTGGTTTGCATGGCGCATCCGGTGGCCGGCGACGCGAATGTGACGCTGGATCTTTGATCGACGGCGGCGCAAAGCCAACGCCTGATGGTGCTCGCCCGGCTAATCCAGAGATTTTCGGCCGGCGGCGAGTTCAGTGCGATACCTGTTCGGGCGGACCGTCGAGAATACGGAGCTTGCCGGCTATGTCGGGAATATTGCGGCCGCCCGAGCGTGCTTCGTTGTCAAGTCGATGCGCGGTTGCACGGCAATGCACGAGCGTGTCATGCAGCCGGGGCTCCGCCTGAAGGGCGGTCACCACCTTTTCCAGCTCAGCCGGGGACTCACTCAGAAGGGCGGGGACGACCTCTTCCGGCGGTATCAGAGAACCGTTACTGAGAAGCTGTGCGGTCCAGTCGGATCCGTACAGAAGCGCGCGTCGCTCGGCCCTTTGCGCTTCTTCCTGGTCCAGCGCGGCAAGGCTATGGCGGCTTCTGTGAAGGGAAGTGCGCCAGGTCGTGAGGATGTCGGTGCGCAGTCTGGCAATTGCGTCACCGAGCGGCGCGTTCTGCCCACCCGCCGCGAGGCGGCGTTCATCGAGCCGGTCGACGTAGTCCCGATATCCGTCGAGGAAAGATTGCCAGTTCAGCGGCAGTTCGGTCGTCTGCGCGAACGAGTGGTTGAGCTCACCGAGCTCGTTGCTGATTTCGTGAAGGGCTTGGGTGTCGGCAAGACGTGCTTCATAGACGTCATGCGCCGTCACCATCTGGCGGTGCAAGGGAAACAGGGGATTGCCGTGGCGTCGTTGCAGATGTCGCTCGGCAGCGCCCGGATGGGCGCTCCATTTCCAGTTGGATAGCGATTTTGCGTCAAATTCGACTTTGTCGATCATCGCCCGGAAGACCGCCAACGCCTCCTCCGTTGCATGGCGAAAGCAGTCAGCTAGCTTGTAGTCGTTGCCTTGCAGACTGGCGCTCTCATTTTCTCCGGCATAAGGGGACTCCGGTGCAAGCCGGAGGAAACCCGTGGCCAGAAAGAATTCCATCGGCAGCTCGACCGGCAGGCTCTCCAGCCGGAACGTGCGCTCCCCGGAGGAAATCCCCTCGATAGAATGCGCAAGGCGATTTTCGAAGTCGAGGAGGGCATCGATCCTCTCACCGGATGACGGTTGCGCTTCCTCAGCGAACAGACAGAACGACTCACGCACCATGCGTGCCGCGATCGTGCCGTGCTTCTCGGCAAAGAGCCAGAACCAGAGAGCGAGCTGATATCCGCGGACTCCGTTTCGCAGGACCGGTTCCACATCTGGCGTGAATATGATGCCGGGCGCGGCCCACCCTGCGAACGGCGCGGCATCGCTGCTCAGGTACATGCCCAGAAGCTGCTTGATCGACTGATTCGTATCGCTTGGCCAGCTTTGCGTCCCATCTTGCCGCTTCTCGGTCTTCCAGAGTCTCCAAACCATCCTGAACCTCGCAAAGGGGTGGGTGTGCGCCTTGGCAACGATACTTGCACACCCGGCCGCCGATCACTGAACCGGTTCCGCCAAAAACAAGGCTTTTTCCGCCCGCTCATGCGCGAGAGGGCGCTGGACACCCCACACCGACACTTCCAGCGCCACGCGTGGTTTATAAATTTCTGACTACACTGCTCGCCAGTGTGCGCAGTTCGTCGAACTGCGTAACGAGTTCGAGGCACAGAACGAAGGCCAGCATCCCTGAAGGCGCCGGGTGGCGTTCGATCCATCGCAGCGCCGGAGTGGCGTAGCGCACGCGGATGGCGTCTCGCGTCATGACATAGGCAATGACGATGCCCACGGCGGCGCCCACCAGCAAATCGGTCGGGTAGTGAAAGCCGAGATAGGCGCGCGGAAGGCAAATGAACAGCGCCGTATAGAGAATCGCCAGCACGCCGATGCGACGCGACACGAGGAAGATACCGGTGGCGACCGCCATCCATAGCATCGCGTGGTCGCTGGGGAAGGAACTCCAGTTGCTCAGCAGTGCGTCGTTGATATCGCTACCGGCAAATTGCAGATGCAGTTCGGCGTTGTAGACGGGGCGAACCCTGAACGGCAACCAGTGAGTCAGCAGTCTTCCGACGACGAGCGCCGCGAGGCCGCTGAAAAGCGTCGCGAAAACCATTTCTCGTCGCCATTCGCGGCGCTCGTCGTGCTGAAACCACATCCACCAAAGCACGGGAATGAGTACGAGGCCTTTGAATGTGTAAAGGTCGGCGATACTTGCAATGGATCGCGTCGCGAGATGGCCGAAGTGTAGGTTGGACAGATATGTTTCGATAGACAAATCGAAGCTGTTCATTATTTTGTAATAAAGTTGAGCTAGGCGACCGAGATTAGCATATCCCAATCAATGCGCCGCATTTCCTGGCGCTCACGCGATATCCGTCAATCGCGCGTCAATTGCGCGTCGACAGCCGCGGCGGACATGTCGCCGGCAGTGCTTGCTTTAGGGCGTCACACGCTTTCCGAACTTCCGCTTGCATACGGGCGCCCAATGGGAATCTGCGCGTGAAGCGGAAGGGCGTATCGCGGCGCGTGTAGCGGCGGTGCGGATTGACCACTCAGCCGATCAATACCGAATCACCCTTCGCGACGTACGCCTGCAGCAAATGATGGGCAATGGCGAATGGCTTGGGCGCCGACAGTCTGTCGGCATGCGTTCCCGCCAGCATCGCCGCGACCTCCTGACGGGAGAACCAGCGGGCGTCCTCGAGTTCTATCGTATCGATGACGATGTCCGTGTCGCTCGCCTGTGCAAAGCACCCGATCATCAGCGATGAAGGAAACGGCCACGGCTGCGACGCAAAGTAGACAACCCGCGCACATGTCACGCCGGCCTCCTCCATTACTTCGCGGCGCACGGCGTCTTCGGCGGTCTCGCCCGGTTCGACGAAACCGGCAAGCGCCGAGTACATGCCCTTGCCGAAATGCCGCTGGCGGCCGAGCAGACACCGTTCGCCGTCTATCACCAGCATGATCACGACTGGATCCACCCGTGGGAAATGGCGCGCGCCGCAAACATCGCAGATGCGTTGCCAGCCGGCGTTGGTGACGCGGCTTGCGGAGCCGCAGTTCGCGCAGAAGCCATGGCGGCGATGCCAATCGAGCATCGACTTGGCCTCAGCCAGAACGCCGAGGGCTCCAGCAGCGACGAGGTCTTGCAGCGCTAGCGAGCGAAGGTCGATGTGTTCATGCCCGCTGTCCGGCTCTGGGTCCGTCGTCGCGAAGCCGAGCGCGAAACGCCCGCTGCCGTCGCTTTCTTCGCCCAGGAAAATCCTATGAAGCGGCTCGCCGAAGGCGGTGGTTTCGCCTGCGGCGAACCACGGGTCATACTCGTTGCCTCGCTTAAGCAAAGGGACGTCGCCATGAAAGACGAGAAAGCGCGCCGCCGAATGGTTGCGTAGATGCTCGATGAAGGCGTGGTCGTCCCGCTTGTCGGAGTGGCGGTCGAGCGGGTTGAAGTTAAAGCCGATGGACGCGGAAGTGGCGATCATCACGGTCGTCAAGGTAGCAGGGAGATCCGCAAGTATGGCACGGGGTTGGGCGTTATCGCCCGTTCAGGTTCAGTCGGCTCGCAGGACGTGATGGCCAGATGGAGGAGGGTGCGCAAAGGAGACCACGCATCCATATCCCTACCATGTCAACTCAGCGCAAACTTCGAACCTGGCTCGGCGTGACACCTCCGGAAAACCGATTGCCGAAATGGGTTCTCGTGTAGTTGACGACAGCAGCGACCTGATCGTCATCCATCTCGTCGCCAAACGATGGCATCGACTTTCGCCCGTGGAGTACGTTAATGATGACGTAGGGTGCGGCTTCGACTGCCGGGTTGTCAGCGAGCGCGGGGAAGTGACCCGCGCCCTGTGCGCCTTTTCCATCCGGCATATGGCATCCCGCGCAACTGGCGTTGTAAAGCGCTTCGCCGCTTTTTTCGGTGAAGCGGTAGCCCGGCGAAATCGTGAAGGTGCGCGTCGCGTCCTGCGCCACCGCCTGAGCCGGTATCGTCGCGGCGCCCATCGACAAGGCGATCAGCATCACGCCGAGGATCAGCTTTGGCCTATCCATTGGCGATTCTCCGATGTAATCGGGTGATCGCATCCAGTGACGACAGCACGGCGCCTTCCTGCCATGCCGGAATATGGGAAGCGTGCTCGCCGGCGAGGACGATCCGTCCGTCGATCTGACAGAGATTCGCGTAATGCGCCTGCCTCAACGCATCCGTCCAGGCAGCGAAACAGCCATTCGTAAACGGTGACCGGCTCCAGCTCATCGCGAAGCCGTTCTGGTACTCACGCGCGTACTGCGGATGAATCTGGCTGCCCTGGCTCAATGCCACGGCGATCCGTTCGGCCGGCGGCAGCGCACCCATCTCATAGCTGGCGGGTCCCCACATGTAGGCGCCGAGCAGCACCGCAGGACCGCTCGAACCGTAACCTGTTGCCGGATAGCCGATCGTCGAGATCGGCAGGTCGGTGTGCGTGATGCCGCCGTAGATCTGCTCGTCTTCCTCCCAGAAGCGCCGGCCGAATTGCAAGCCGATTTTCACCGATGTCTCGTAAGGTACGGCATCGATTGCGGCGCGCATGGCCGGGCCAACCGCAATGTCGATCTGACTCAGAATCGAGAGCGGAATAGTGCACACGAGCCAGTCCGCGTGCGCGGTCCGTTCGGTCCGGGTGGTCGTATCGGTATAGCGCACGGTGACGCCGTGCTCGTCCTGCAGGATGCCCGTGACTCTGGCGTTGAACACCACGGCGCTCGCGACCTGCGAATGAAGCGCATGGGCAATCCGGTCCATGCCGCCGACGGGCTGGAAGAGGGTGCTCTGATAGTCCAGCTCGTTGCCCGAAGACAGCCATTGCCACAAACGCGATGCAAGCAACGGTTCGCGCGGCAGTAGATTCGATGGCACGGCCTCGGGCATCAGCCCACCGCCATGCGCGGTTTCGAATCCACGACGTTCGCTGCTTCGGCCGCCCATCTGGTAGCGACCATCCCGACCGAGCGCACCCCATTGGCGCAGGGATTCGAGTAGCAGTTGCGCATCGTCGGCTGACAGCGCATCGTCGAGTGCGTCTTTGCGGATCGCTTTGGAAAGCAACTCGGCAATATAGCCTTGATAGTCGGTCTGCACCGCGCGGAATCGCTGGGGTTGACCAGCGAAGGCCTCTGTCGAATGCAGGTAGGCGTTGTAGTTGACCTGGATGAACGGCTCGAGCGGCACCTTCAGGCGCCTTGCGTAGTCGAGTACACCCCGGTGATGATACGGAATGCGCCACGGCCCCGGGTTCAGATAGAGACCGTCGGCGAAATCGCAGTACTGGGTGGCACCGCCGAGTTCTGTATAACGATCGCCACCCCTGACAGTCCACGCCCGGCCACCCGCGCGGTCGTTGTATTCGAGCACCTGTACGTGGTAGCCCGCGTTCCTCAACTCAAAGGCCGCGACGAGGCCGGCCATGCCCGCGCCGAGCACTAGAATGCGCGTTCCTTTGGGCGCGCCATCAAGCCGGATCGGTCCGGCATAGGTGGAGGCAGCGGCGAACCCGAGCGTGCCCATACCTTGCATCATGGCGGCCGCGCCGAGGTTCCTGCCGATCAGCGTCAGTAGATGCCGGCGGCTCATCCCGTTGGGGGTCATTCTCGACATAAGGACCTGGTATTCTGATTCTCTAAATCCCAGTACCAGCTTGTCAATGCTAACCCATTGACGTAATTGGGTAATTTCTGGAAGAGGCAAACGATGGCGGGAGATTCGGAGAATTTCGTGATTTTCAAAATCTGCAGACTACCCTCGCAAGTTCGCGAAATCTCCATACCGCATCACGATGGGAATTTCTACAAAATTGGTAGGCAACCAAGCGACGCCGATGCATCTGGTGCGCCTACCGACGGCTTGGTGTACCTGGGCTCCACCGTTCGCCGCGCTCATTGCGAGTTTTATCGCTGGAGTCGCTTCCGTCGTCTTGGCATCGCCAATATCCGGTAACATCATTACGATCTAAGAGGAGCCGAAGACATGAGTGGATGGGAAAGCATATTCGGCGAGAATGTCTCCTGCTGAATCTGTCATCAACGGAAAGCCACATGATTGACGGGCCGGTGCTGCCCTCGAATGGAACAATTGCAATTGATAACCAGGTGAAGCTAATCCCATGTTCATAGAAGACTCCGTGCTGCGGCTCGCTTATGCGGATCACCCGAAGTTGCTTCACCGTCTTGCCGAATTCGTTGAGACGCGCTGCCTGCAGGACAAGCCCGTGCTAATTATTCAGGCGTCGCCAACGGAAAAGGACTTAGAGATAGATGTTCTGCTTCCGGCAACTGTGCTGGCCCTTCGAGGGAACCAGATGGAGCAGCACTCCTGGTGGAACGGATTTCGAACCAACTATCAGCCAACGCCGACATTTAGGGGAGTGGCGGCACATGATGACCGTGCCGAGCCGAACTGGGCTTATGAACTTCATCGCGATGGACATCTGATTGCGGGTGTCTGGAGGTTCCCGACAATGTCTAAGGGGAACGCCGAGGTAGCGTGTCTGGCGGATTTCTATTCGGAGATTTTTGCGGATTTTGCGAGCAAAGCGCTGGGCTTGCTTGCATCAGACGGCGAGGGGATCTCAGCGCAACTGACGGCGGTCTTGTTGAACGGGTCGAACCTCCATTTTGCAAAGACGGCTGAGTTCGGCGCAGGCCACGCCATCTCGTCGTCTCTCGCAGTACGACATCTATGCTGGCGCATTCGAAACGTCAGCGATGCTGCCAGCTGGGATCTTGCTGCCGCCCGGATGGGGGCTGAGTTGCTCGGCATCGGGGGAGCAAAGCCTTAGCGTTAGAGAGGTCTGTCGACGGTCCGTCAGACCTCGCCTCGGGATGGTTCCGTTCAGCGAAGACGCTCGGTGAACATGTTCCACAGGGCTTCTGCGACGCCCTCGTGGGTCAGCTTGGTCCGGTCCCCAGAAAAACCCAATCCCTTGAAATACATCGACTGGTCGTCGGCGTCAACGCTGTAGGTTTCATTAAAACTGTTGTCATTCGCGTCGTCGCTACCCGAGTACCCAACCTGTCGCGACCCGCCGAACATGCTGGTCAAGCGAATGTAGCAGCCCGAAACCTTCTCTCCGTTGCGGTAGATGGTCGCAGTGAACGCATGCTCAGACCGTTGCCTGTACTTGCCTTCGTAGGCCGGGTTTCGCGGTCCAAGCTCTTCGAGTGAATTTTCGAAATACGCCCGAACATGAGCGAATCCTTCGTCGAGAAACGCTTCGCGGTCGATATCGCGAAACTCCTTACGCAGCGCAAGTGAACTCGCCCGTGGCCGCAATGGTGCAACTTCCGCGATGGGAGCAGGGCCAGCTAGACCAGGCGTCGAGCTGGCGGAGGGTTGTCGTTGCGGGAGGCTCGAGAGGAGCTTGCGCAGCGCCTGAACGACATCGACGAAAGCGTCGTCAAGCGTAGGCCACTTGACGACCGGTTTCGCGTCGTTCGGCAGCGCCTTAAGTCTTCCCAGTGGGGCGGTTGTCCAGTCGCACGGCCGAACGATGATGGGGACGACTTTCGCAGAGCCCGCCTGATGACGCTCCAGCGCGCGCTTCATCTCCGTTCCGTAGCAGTACTCGGAAGCGATGAAATCCGAGCTGACGAGCAAAATGATGAGATCGGCCGCGTCAAGTTCCGCGCTGATATGTGTGTCGATATCTCCGCCAGGAGGAATGCGGTGATCACTCCAAACGTCAATCAGACCCTGTCGCTTCAGAAGTGACAGATGCTTTTCAAGCTCGGCGCGATACTGCTCGTCGACGTGGCAATAAGAGACAAAGGCTCGGCTCACACTTCACTCGACTTAAAAGGTTTATTCGGCATCCCGTTGATTCGATGCCCGACAAAGTTCGGCAGCCCCCCGGGAACGGTTGCACACGAACCCGCGCGGTGCATATTTCTCCAGGCTGACTGATGTTATCAAATTTGTTCGCCAGACTGCCTTCCGCGCGCGGGCGGGCGTTGCCGCCGGGCTTTCGGCATACCGCACCATTCGGCGCACCGACGTATCGCACTAAGCCGGTGCTCCGTCGAAGTGATAACCTCACGTCGCTGGCGAATTCCTGGTGGACGCGGAAGACTGGTTCCAGCCGATGGGCGCGCCGACGCTGGGAACGCTGAGGCTTCAGGTCTGTGTGAGGTTTGCCCCTTGCTTCTGGAACAGCGCGAGTCGAGCAAGTGGAGTCTCTCGCCGCTGCAATCCGCTGCTTTGGCGCAGACACGCCTTCTATATCGCCCGGCTACACGGCACTCCTTGCTTCATGCGGATCAACTAGCAGTAGGACGGCAGTATTCCCTGGTCTGCATTCGGCGCATATTGCGTCCGAGAGGCTTGAGGCTGCATGGGGCTGGGTTGCGGAACATCCTACCTTCGTCGGGAGCTCGGCAATTCTAACGAACGTATGCGATGCGTTCCGCCGTCGAGCGTCGCGGCAATGCAGCCACTTCGCGACCCGCGAGCTGCGACGAATCCACAGATGACTACTTGCCCTAAGGCTCCCGTCTGGCCTGCACAGTGTTTGGTACGCGCCGGATTGTTGCTGTCGTCTAGGTTCGAAGCTGGACTGGCGACGAGTGTTTTGCGCTCGGAGCGATAACCAACGCCTCATCGACATTCAACGCGTCCATACACAAAAGAAAGAAGGCCAACTGAAAGCTTCCCCGGCGTATCTTTTGTGACACCGACGTTTCAGTCTCCGCCATCCCCAGTTGCGTCAGTCGCTCGGCCAGATCTGCATACGACATCCTCCGTGCATCGAGCAAGCCCTTCAGAGCTCGAGTCGCAGATTCAGCGTAATCGACGGGCGCAGGTTCCCCTCTCGTGCCTTGCGTACGAGAAGAAACAGGTGTAGGATGGCTCGGCTCAATCATATATGCTCAATTTTAGGCCGATTGAAAACAAATGTTATCAAATATGATTGATCGACTGCAAGCTGATTTAGTGTCCATTTGTCGGCCCGGCTCCCAAAAGCTCCATGTTACCAGGAACCGTCCCGCAACCGTATAGTTGAAAGGATTTTGTATGAATAAGCACGGATTGCCCCTTTGGGACTCGGCCTGGAAGGTGACCCATAACGATCTGTTTCTTGACCCGAGACATGCCGCGTTGAACCGGTGGGTGTACAGGTCGCCGAAAACGGAGAAGGTCATGGGGTTGCTAGGGGACATGCGTTATATAGTTGCCGTCCTGTTGACCGGTGACGTCGGGATAGTGACCTTCACTGACGAACCCGACGTGTCGATTCCTTATCAGGGACCGAAGGGGGAAAGCCTGCGCACGAATCCAGATTTTGTCGCGACGCTCCCCGGTGGGGGCACAAGGTGGATCACGACCGTAGCCACGCGCGCCAGGAAGGCCGTTGTAACTGCACGCATTGATGCGCTCAATGTCGCCGCTCAACTCGCCGGTGCGGCGCACGAGGTGATCTGTCGAAAAGACGTGAACGACACATTTTTCGATAATTGGGCGCTGCTGTCGGCGCGGATGAACTGCGCCGACCCACAACGATTCGATTGTGCCCATGAGCAGGGAATTCTTTCCGCCGCCTTGCAACCCGGGAAGAGTGTCCGACTGGAGACGCTGCTGTCAGCGGAGGGGGTGGATTCAGCACGGATGCTATCCAGTCTCGGCTTCGCGCTGATGAGAGGCGTCGCGAAGACCAATCTGACGACAGCACTTCTTTCGTTGGACTCTAAAATTTCGTATAACTAATTGATAACCTTCCGGCGCTGTTATCAATAGGCAACGAGATATACAGACGCCACGTGGGAAATCGACTCCGAATGGGTAGTCTCGGGCGCGAGCGGTGCCTGGCGGGAGGCTGTCAGTCTTGAATGGATGAGCATTTTTTTTCCAGGGGAAAAAGGTTCTTAATTTGCTGGCGTCAATGCCGCCCGGTTGGTGACCGGCGCGGCAAGGGGCGGCAGGCATTTCGCCAGAGCGGAGTTTTGCTCTCAGTCGCGCGGCCAGGATTCACCACGTCTTTTAACGATCCGGAAAGGTGTCGAACGATGGAGCTCGCCATACGGGGCCTGATAAGCATTGACCACGGTCATCCGGCAACCTGGGACGAGGTGCCTGACGACGTGTTCGTCGATAACGAGGTTGACAAGAAGCGCTTCCAAAACCGAAGGAATTCAGTCTTAGCGTACGCAAACGGGGAGTCCTTCAAGGAAATCAGGGCGAAGACAAAGATTTGCAAGTCGGAGGTCATACGCTTCGTCAAGATGTGCGTCCGTCCGACGGCTGGCGGAATTCCCGGCTTCTATGCGCTTATTCCGTACAGACGATCAAAGGCTTATGAACGGCACGTGCCATCGACAGGTGGCGGAGAGGATCGCGACGGAAACGCACGAGATCGAGGTTTTGCCGGTTGTTGCGAAGATTTCTTCAGGACGCACGATGCAATTCGTGAACACGTCCACGGCAGACTTGATGGGACGATCAAGGGTGTTATTCCTGAAGCGCGGCCTGAACTTAAGGCGGTCTGGCATGAAGTACTTGCAATGGCAAAGGCAGCAGGCGTGTCGGATGCAGAGTGGCCTTTTCGGCTTTGCAGCCGAGGCAGGTCTGGCGTCTACGCATACTGCCGAAAATATATTGAAGAAAACGCCAGAGAGACCGATGTAGTTCAACATGGAGAGGCTGTGGCGAGCCGGCGGCTGCACGACCCAACCATCGAGAGCCTGCTCCCGCAGATGCGACATCTATCCTGTCTACAACTGGACTACGCAAAAATCGACGCGGCGTCGGTCTTCGAGATTGAACTGCCGGATGGACAGATAAAACGTGTGCCCGTGCGTCGATGGTATTGGGGCATGTTGTATTGCCCACGGCTCAAAGCGATTGTTGGCTTCCACATCAGTCTTTCCCGAAACCCCGCTTCAGACGATGCTATTGACGTCCTAGAGTCCGAAGCCATTGGAGTGAACGAGGCCGGTCTAGACACCGAGATTGAAGAGAGTGAGGAGGCGATCATTCTCAACGCCTTCTTCCCGGCTTTCAAAGGTCACGGGATGTCGGCCATTCGTCTCGACAATGGCTGGGCGAATCTGGCAGGAGATACGCTGCGCAGCATGGTACGGATCTATGGTTGCGCTGTGAACCTCGGCCGTGTCGCAAAATGGATGGATCGTATCGAGATTGAACGTGAATTCCGTAGCGTCACGCGACGAGGCCCGGCAAGGCTCGCTTCAACCTACGGGACCGATCCTACGGACAGCCGGCGCACAAATCCAAATGAGGAAGCGATTGTAAACAACATACGTCTTAAAGACGTAACCCGCATTCTGTCGAAGGCAGTTCGGGCATCCAACATTTTGAACAAGGCCGGCTTGCACGGGAGCAACCCGGTGGCCGAGCTTCATAGGCTGCTCAAGAACAAGGCGTCAGGTGTTTTTCCAATGCCACTGCCTCGTGTGAATTATGCGAAATGGATTCGCTTCGCGAAGGCCGAGCGTGCGGTAGTGCGTGCAGGAAGCAAAAAAAGCCGACGCCTCCCTTATGTAGAAAAGTGGGGCGCAACCTATACCAATAAGGCTATCTTTAATACCGACAAATGGATCGGAAGGACCCTAATTCTGTTCATCAACCGGCGTGACGCAAACAATGCATTCGCGGTATCGGCAGATACGATGGAATTTCTCGGCATGCTCGAAGTGACGGGTCGTTACGCCCGTGTTCTCCACACAATCACTGAGCGTAGACAAGCCGAGGCCGACATCCGCGATGGTTATATCGCAAACATTGAAGTGGAGCAGCAAATCGAGTCGTCGATGGCTATGCCCGCGTCGTCGCCACGAGCGCGCAAAAAAAAATCGGCAGCGAGCCCGAAGAAACTTGCCGACGTCGCTTTGGACGCCGCAAAGAGGGAGCAGAACGCAGGCCTGAGTGGCGTATCCTCCAAAGACACTGCTGCCAATTCAGTAAATACAGCGGAGAGTCCCCGGAACGTCGAAGCAGTTCAGGTAGCACGTATTCTGTCCTTTCAACCGAAGAGGCAAGGCAGCATTGCGTCAACACCAAAGCCGTCAGCTAAGTCCGCTGCGAAACCGGTAGCAGCCGTGAAGCGCAACCGTTTCGGGCTTCTCTAGGAAAATGAACCTCGTTGTTCCGTCGCGATACGGGCAATAGCATCGAGGTCGCCGTTAAAACCAGCGCCGGAAAGGAAAGTTGAATGATTAGGAATGTTTATGATCGGCATAGTAAAAAAATCTCGGCCCCGTGGTCCGCTCAGAATGACCACCGTGCCCACCTTGTGGTATTCAACCGACCGCTCGGGTCGCTGGCGTGGCTGCGCGACGCGGTACCGATGCGACGTACTGTCCGAAGCGGTGGGAGATTACGTGTCTTGCCTTATATCGAGGCACTCGGAATCAGAATCACCTGCGACGGGTTTCTGACCACTGCGCGATATCACCGGCGCCCAGTTCTTATGTTCCTTCATCCAGAGGACGCGCGGACGGCATACGCACTAGCGGCCGATACGGGACAGCACATTGGATTTTTTGCGCCAGATGGGGGTGTATCTGGGCCGAAAATTTCCATTGACGGACTGGAAAGACGAGCTTGCAGCGCGCCAAATCCGCGCCATCCAGTAAAGCTTTTGTAATCCAGCTTCGTTGTGAGCGAGATCCAGGCTTTACTTCGCAACTGTTTTTTCTACGATTTCTTTGCGCAATGGAGCTTGAGAAAGGTAGGGCGCCTTTCCGGTTTTAAGGGCGCAAGTGGTACGCGCATGCCTCGATCGAACGAGAGCCTCCAGAGATAACGTCATCTATCTATTTATTGATGACGTACGCTGGATGCGAGGATTTGAGAGACAGACCGTCGAGGATGTGACTCACGACCTCGTATTAGTGGGTACCCAATTGGTCTCGTTTGTGTGGGTCAGACGGGAGAGGGCGCATGTCTGTAGCCTTGATGCCTTGAGGATCGAGTGGATTGCGCGAGCAGATGGTCTCAATAACACGGAATTTTAATAGGAGTAGCTATGAGTAAAGAGGCATAGGCGATGAACGGATCGTCCGAAGAGCATGCAGACGAGAGGCAGGGCGACCAGACTGCAACTGAGGAGCTGACATCAGAGCAACTGGTGGCAGAGGCGAAGGCCCGTAAGAAGGCGCAGCGCAAGCTGATACGGGCATTTCAGCAACACCCTATCAACAATGAAGCAAGCGGAGTGAGGCTCTGGACTAAGCCGATCGAGGAGTTGAACCGGACTATTCACAACGCGGTGCTCAGACGACGCTCGGGAATCTGGGTGCCGGCATCGCCAGGCGATGGGAAGACGAGTGCCGTCATCGCTGTGACAAAAGATCTGGAGGAGGAGTTTGACGGAGAGATTGCGATTGTGAGACTTAACTACACTGGTAGTCATAGTCCGACGATTCGGGGGTTTCATATGCAGTTTCTCAATGCCGCCGGCATTGACGACACTCGTGGTGAAACACCGCAGTTGCGAATCCGGTTGACGAATGCCCTTGTCGACAAGGCCGCCGCTGCGGATGATAACGCAGTTTTTCTGTTTATCGATGAAGCACAGCAGATGAGGCCGATGGAGATGCGGTTTCTCAAGGATCTCAGCAATGACCTTGCAATGGAGAAGACCCAGCTTGTGACCTTTCTGTTCGGTCAGAATCCGGAACTTGGCGAAGCAGTGGCACGCCTCAGACGAACCGGTGGTTTCGACCTCGTCAGCCGGTTTGCCAGTCGTGAAGTGCGGCTGCGAAGTTATAGCACTTTGGGGGACATCGCGGATCTTCTGGACAAGGTGGATAAACAGCTTGATGGGAATGGTGTTCCATGGACAGCGTTCTTCCTGCCCGAGGCGTTCACAAACGGCTTCCGCCTGAAAGACGAGGCCAGAAGACTGTTTGGGGCGCTGCGGGAGTCCATGAGCAACAGTGAGCATCTGGGATATCCCGCGAGGCAGGTTTTCTGGTCGATCCAGGATTTTCTTGGATTCCAGTCTCAAAATGACGCACCTGATTTCAAAGGAAAACGTAAAGCCTGGGATGAAGCGGTAGCGGAGTCCAGCATGCGTATTGCCCTTGAGCACAAACGGGATAATCCGTTGGCCCAAACCGGCTTCGGGCCGCCCGTCGACGACGGGTCCTGGGATGACAAACTGGAGGACGACGAAACCGATGATGACTACCCGGAAGAAGTTGTTACGTGACATTACGGATAATTGCGAATCTTTAGCGGAAAAGTCTGATGCCAAGGCTTTCTGACCGTGGAAGTGAGGGCTCATGGGTGGGTTCCCGATTGCCCATCCTCCCTCACGAGTCGACTCTAAGCGTGCAACTGCGTGTCGGATTTTCAAACGGATACACACAGGTCGATGTCCGACGGTACTTTGGTGTAGGTCGGGGTACGCGTGGCGACCCAGTGCCGATGCCACAGGGTTCAGTACTGCTTGGACTGCCCGCTCCGCCAGACGAGGTCAACGTCATGGATGCGCTGGGAATAATGCGCAGCGTATTGTTTGACGGCCGATTCAAGTTCTGTCCAGACTGTACTGCAGGCGGTTACCACTCTTTCTGGTTTCAGCTTCGTGGCCTCGAGGTGTGCCCCCTACACGATTCGCGATTGCGAAATTCGTGCGCGTCATGTCACTGTCCATCGCCGGAGTGGACGCAGGCGAACAGGTGCATGGATTATTTGTGTCCGGCATGTACCGAACCCATCGCAGGTAAATCGGTGCAGTACCATGAACTGCTTGCCCGTCGACCTAGCGCAGATAGCCTTGAACGGGCATTTTCGCCGTATAGAAAATGGGCTCTGTCTTTGGTCACACACGGGAATTCGGGAGTGCCGGAGCTTTGCGCAATTGTGAGAGACTACGCTAGCTTTCTGGATTACGGGGAGATAGCTTTCGATATCGTTCGCCAAAGCAGCGCAATGCCCGGCGACATTTGTTTTGCCCCCGACAAGGTAAGGGTGATTGGCCAGGTTGCATCCGACTTGAGCGTGCTTGTGTCGACCGAAGATAGTCGAATGTCCATTGACGATGCATTGAGAGAGGATACGCTCACCTGTGCGAAGATTTCCCGTCGGGCTCTGGGTCTTATCGCCGAAAATTGCCTGAACGCGGAACAGTTAAGTTTTACGAAACAGATTCGCCGTAGCCTCTTGCACAGTGAACTCATCGATATTGGCGCATATGATGCAGACGCGATGGCGTTTGCGATGGTGGACGAGTACTTCGACACTGGGCGAGCGCCTTTTCACGCGCGCAAAAAATGGGTCCCGTCACCCTGCGGTTTAGGTTATGTGGATGAGCCTCGGTTTCACAGCGTCCGTCGGCTTCCACGAGCATGGTTGTGCGTCATTCTGGCCGCGTATGGAATCACCCGGGAAGTGGTGCGCATACTGGCAGGTGGTGGGCCAAAATTCGAACGGCTTCAGCTGTATTCCACGTGGAAGCTGTCCGCAGGGGGGATGCTGAGATTGAACAGGGACATCCTGCGGCAGGTTTATCTCGCTACGCTTCCGGTGGTATTCGTGCAGCCTGAAGTAGTAATCGACCCGAGGCTGATACATGGAGCCTGCGTGATAGCGCCAAAATTTCCGGGGCTCGACGCGATTATCGCTGAAGAGAAGCTCGCCACGTTCAGTGACCTGCTCCAGGCGCGGGCGCTAGCGGCAAGGTAACTATCATCGGTTACACACTCGACAGACCTAACGTATGTGGGGGGAAGTGGCGGCTGGTATCATTGGCAAGGCAAAACCGCCAGCAGCGGACAGGCGCCAGATGTTAGTGACTCGGAGTCATGTAGGGGGATAAAAACGGTCGCTTGACGTTGGATGCAAACACATCCAACGTCAAAAAACGCACGGCTTACAAAGCCGTTTCTCAAGTGGGCCGGGGGCAAATCCCGAATCCTTCAGCACATTGTTTCCCGGTTGCCTCCTGGGCGGCGTCTTATTGAGCCCTTCGTCGGCGGTGGTTCGGTTTTCCTCGGGACCGACTACGAACAATACCTTCTTGGCGATAACAATGGACATCTCGTCGAGCTTTATCAGGCTGTATCACAGAGACCGGACGAGTTCGTCGAGCTAGCCTCTGGGTATTTCGACGAGCGGTTCTGTACGCCAGAACAGTATCTTGCAATCCGGGCAGCCTTTAACCTTGAGCAGGATGCGTTGAGGCGCGCCGCCCAGTTCCTTTACCTGAACAAATTTGGGTTCAATGGGCTATGTAGATACAACAGGTCAGGTGCATTTAATGTGCCTTTCGGACATCTCCAACGTGCTCCCCGATTTCCTCTTGAGCAGATAGTAGCTTTCGCCGAGAAAGCGCGCCGAGCCGTGTTTGTTAATTGCGACTTCGCCGAGGTCATGGCTTCTGCTGTGCCGGGTGACATCTGTTACTGCGATCCGCCGTATCTTGACCGGGATGTCGGACGGAGCTTTACTGCGTACGGTCCTGGCGGTTTCGCCATGCAACGGCAACTGGAGCTTGTTTCGGTGGCAAAACAGCTGGCCGCCCGAGGGGTACCGGTCCTGATATCAAATCACGATTGTGTGGCGGCGCGTCAAATCTATGCTGATGCAAAGATAATCACGTTTACGGCACACCGTTCGATAAGCGCGGCCGCCGACAAACGGGGGGGGCGATGAAATTCTGGCCGCTTTCATGTCGGACGACTGCGGCTGAGTATCACTTCTGCTGCGACGCCAGAGATGGCTCGTTACGCTGGTGCACGGCCCCGATACTGCGTTACAGTGACAGATAGTGCCGGGTGGCACTTATATATCTCCACAAAAAAATTGGGATGGTCGCATGAATAAACAGGAACTCATCGATGCAGTTGCGTCTGCAACCGGTGCGAGCAAGGCGTCGGCTGGCGAAACGCTTGATGCTCTCGTTAGTACCGTGATGAAAGCGATTGTTGCAGGGGATTCGGTACAGCTCATCGGTTTCGGCTCATTCAGCCAAGGCTCGCGTGCGGCGCGAACCGGCCGTAATCCAGCGACAGGCCAGGAGATTCAGATTGCTGCGGCGAAGACTGTAAAGTTCACTGCTGGCAAGGCGTTCAAAGATGCCGTGAATGCATGATGCCTGCGTCGGACGGTGGGTCTGCTGGGTGATTTTTCAGGTCTGCCCACCGTCTTGATCTACAGGAATTTTGCTGGCAATGCCCGCCACTGCTGTCGAAGATACCAAGTTTTTCTGCGGTAACTTCTGCGCAACCTTGAGTCGAGCGATTCGTCCAGAGCGGCAACAGGGTAGATGATCAAAATCATCGCGAACTTTTACACCCGTCGAACGTGGACGTTGGAGAGTCTGGCCCCCGGCGGTTGCGAGGTCGGCTTCCACGCACCGAGCATTTCGAGGGAGGTTAGTTTGTCAATTTTCATCAGCGTCTGAAGAAATTTTGCTTGCCATGATGTTCGACGGCGAAGGGCGTCTGGTGCGAGTTCCTCATCAAACCTCGACCGATTGGCAAGTCGAAACTGATCCGTGAATTTCTCCCAGTCGGAAAATCCGAAAATCCGCGCCGTGACGTAATATGCCAGCGCTGGAGTGGAAAACTGCACAATCTCGGCGAGCCTCATTGCTTTATCCATCGCTAGATCGATTGATGGCGGCATGAAGATTTCGGTCGGCGCGGGCAGTTCTGTCACGCCGAGCTCTAATAATTGGTCAGCCGCGAGTAGAAGAACGTCGTCTCGCGGCTGCGGCGACGCGAATGCGGTCCTGCCGTATTGGTGTTGCGGTAAGCTCGCCGTCGATTGGATGCCTCCGGTTGAGAAAGACCCGGGTTCGCCCCAGTAAACCAAATTCCATTTGGACAGATATGCCTCGAGTTCGAGAAGTGTCATTTCTGGGAATAGGCGACCGATCACGGCCACTTCGCGTTGCCTCTGAAAAGTTCGCAGGTCATCCACTTGTATGTCTGCGGGAAAAACCAGAGTCGGTGGCTCGCGCCCGGAAAATACGTTGGAGATGTTGCGGCCTATGCAATCTCCGACTGCTCGTTGCATTCTCGCCAGACCGTATGTTTTCGCCGGGTCAAGTTGGCTTTTTAGCATCTTCGCCTTCTTTTTCAGGCGGTCGATAGAGTTGGGAATCTCTACAAGCATCGACTCGGGTGCGGGGGTTGTATTCATCCGGTTAAGACTCCGATATTGGTTGCGTTTTGCGGCACACAAGGTATGTTTGTGCCGGCGGTGCCAAGGCTGCCTTCCTGCCAATGAGCATGCACTGAATGTTAGTGTTGCCCATAATCGCGGTCCAATTGAAACTTCAATGGATTCAATGCTTTACAATAAGTGTTGATGACATGAGCAGGTGTATAAAATTATGGCGTCGCGCTCGACGCGAACGCGGGGTCGTTAGCATTCACCTTGGCTAGGTAAACGACGGATTGGCGTGCGCTGCCGCGCGGTCTCCAATGGGCCCCGGGATTTGAGCCACAGCTTGTCCACAGAAACTGTTGAACACCTTGTGGATAACGGGAATGGAAATCCATGTAGATGACTGATAAGTATGGGGTTTCGGGCGGTGACGCGAACGCGTTGCTAACGGCATAGCGAAGACGGCGGACTTGGGGGCGCTGGTGAGCATAGAAAGACAGATAACTGAGAGCATCATGAATGACATTTCGAGAGTTCGTTTCGAAGCGCTAGCTGCCTACTGTCGGCGACCCGAAACGGCACTTATGGCTGAAGAAGTACGCTGGCTTGAGGCTTACGACGAAGCGTTGCTCGTCGTCGTCATACGGGACTTAAGCGACGACGACTATGCTGCGATATTGCTCGCTCGAGATCGCAAGGAACGGTATCGTTGGGTTCAAATGACGAAATTTCTCGCCACGGTGGACGACGTTATCCAGGCGGCAGCACCGACGGTCGAATCCGTCTATCGGAATCTCGATGCGGAACGAGGGCAGGGAGACGAAAAAGGGAAGCCCGTTGACTTCTTCACTCCTGTTCGCGCTGTCCAGAGGTTGAGTCCTGAATTTGTAGCGATGACGACGCAGGAAGATTATTCTCCTGCGCTTGAGATTGCCAAGCCCATGATGCGATGGCATGAAGACGCCGATGGGAATTTCATCGAGCAGTTCCAGACAACCGGCTTCGATAGCCGCATGTGGGAGCTGTATCTTTTTGCGACGCTGGTGGAGGGGGGATATACCATCGATCGTGAGAGTGCAATTCCTGATTTCACAGCGCGCGGACTGCGGGGAAGAATCTGCATTGAAGCGACCACCGTGAATCCAAGCCGAGACCAGAAGGGAGTGACGATGCCTTTGCCACGTGTTGATACAGAGGAGCAACGTCAATCCTTTCTGAACGACTACATGCCGACTCGATTTTCGGGTGCTCTTACCAGAAAACTAGAGAAACGTTATTGGCTGAGCCCCAACGCTAAAGGTGTTCCGCTCGTCCTCGCAATACACGATTTTCTGACGCCGGATTCGTTGAAGCTCGAGGGAGCGAGCCTGCCTCGCTACCTGTACGGGTGGGCACATGAAGAAACACTGGACGCAGCGGGAAAGCCGGTTATCGTCCCACGCAAAGTTGAAGAGCATCGATGGGAAAAGAAAAGCGTGCGTTCTGGATTTTTTGACCTGCCTGAGGCCGAGCACATTAGCGCAGTCATCGAGGCACCTGGCGCTACCGTTTCCAAATTTAACCGGATTGGGTTTCTTGCGCAGTTCGGATCCAGACGGGTCCAGATGTTACAAGAGGGCCTCGCAATCGAAGTTGCGGCCTCCTGCGTATCCAGGGAGCGCTTTGCGCGCAAGGTCAATGACAGGGGTTTCACGGAAACATGGATTGAAGGGATGAATGTTTATCACAATCCGTCCGCCGAAAATCCGCTTGACCCTATGATGTTACCCGGCGCGGCACACCATCAGGTGACTGCTGACGGTTATCTGGAAACGCTCGCGCCGCGCTGGCATCCTCTCTACTCCGTAACCACAACTGAAGTCGAGTAGCCCAAGTCTGGGCGTCGAGTTCTTGTACGTTGGGAAACGCTATCGACGAGGTGGAAATGGATATAGCCGGCTTGCGCGCGACGTTGCGCCCGATTGTGGGTGAGTTGAAAGACGCATGCACGCATGACACGTTGGACGCCTTGTGTGTCGAACTTGCAATGCCGACACCGGCTAATGCGGGCTCGAAACGTGATCGCCTGTTTGCGAGCTTCGATGACATGCTTAACGAGCAAGTCCCAGCGACCGCAGAGCGACTGCTGAAGCGGGGGTTGCGTGACCCCGGCACGCGTAATCGCATTCAGGATTTGCTGTGGGCCGACAACAGCTGCCCTTCGATTCCGAAGCGATTCCGCCGGGAGGTGGCCAGAGCAATGGAGCGGATTGAGTTATACGGCGATGCCCGTCGTTTTGACGAACTGCTGGACTTGCTTTGGGTGATCGAGACCAACCCGTTCGCTAGCCTGGCAGGAAGGGAAGACACAGGACTTGCGGGACTTATCCAGCGGCACGTACATCGGAACCCGGGAGACTGGTCGGTCGAACGATTGTTCGATGAGCTTGGAGTGTATGAAGCGACAGACCAGCGGTTTGCGCTGTTTCTTGAAGGCCTGGCCGATGCAGACGTCAGGCCAGACATAGAAGATCAACGTCGCTTTGTCGATTGCGTGAATGAACCGTTGCGTGGTTGTGGTGTTGAGCTACGGCAGACAGGGCTGGCAGGCGGATATCCTTCGTTTTCGGTTGTCTCACTACACAACGCGCGCGGCCGTCCCAAGAATCTGATTTTTGCGTCTGAGAAAAAGCCAGACATCCGGTTCCGGGACGCAATTGATAACGACATTGAAATTGCTTCAGACGCTGACAAGGTCCTGGTCTACGATCGCCCAATCGGACAGGAAGGGCTGCGATGGCAAGATCTCCAGGACTGGTGGAGTGAGTCGCGAGGTGTCAATGACGGCGCTGAAGCCAAGAAGCAACTATACAGGCGGCTGAAAGGCTGCATGCCGGAGAACTCACCTCCGCAGATGATTCTGTTCGAATCTTTCTATAGAGGCTTCGGACCCGCCGCATCGAAACTGCCCGCGCTGCTTCCCGAAGTCTGGCTACACTGGGACCCGAAAACAGTGCGCGAGCGCGGGAAGAACGCATTGCTGCGATTCCGGATGGACTTCCTGCTCCTTCTTCCCCACGGCGTACGCGTTGTCATAGAAGTGGACGGCAAACATCATTACGCAGACGGAACGACCGGAATGGCAGATCCTGCGCGGTATGCCTCCATGGTTTCGGCCGATCGCGATCTGAAGCTCGCCGGCTATGAGGTTTTCAGATTTGGTGCGGCGGAGTTGCGCAGTGAAACCAGCGCAAACGAAGTACATACATTCTTCGCCGCGCTTTTCAAACGCTTCAAGGTCCTTCCGTGACGTCTGACCCGGGCATCGACGCGGTGTCGTGAGACGTACTGCTCGCGAACGGATTGCCTTTCTGAAATGCCTTGGCTTCACGTAGCGCCCACGCCGGCGAGTTAGCTGGCGTGGGCCACCGCATGAAAAGAAGAGTTCCAGCCGATACATGAATTCGACGTAGTGCAGCCGGTCGATAGAACGGTATGGCTGGAAAGGCCGCATGAATGCAGCCGCTAGCGCATCCAATGACTACATGATAAGTCTTCTGACCACCAGCAATCTGTCGGACTTCGCCATTTCCATGGCACCCACCCATGCAGGTTGCCCACCCGGCGGAGCAAGAGTGTCGCGCATGGCAGCCAGAAGGGCGGCGGCAGCGACTCGTAGAATAGGTCTTGTCGCGGCAGTTAACTGGCTTAGCGTAGGTCGGTCGTCCTGCAGCTCTGAAAGAAGGCCGTTAAGCGCAACTGCCAGAGTAGCTTTGAACGGCTGAAAGTGCCGTTCGCATCCGAACCTTAACAGCTCGGCGATGCTGTCAAGTTTCAGGTCGAGGCAAATGCAGGTCGGACTGCGCACGCTCTCGACAAGCCACGTCACGTATCGGCTGGATGTTTCGGTAGGATTGGGAAGCGTCGCTAACCAGACACCGGCGGCGCTGAGACCAGCGGCCACGGCTTGTTGGTCGCTGTGGTTTGTCAGGATGGAAATTGTCATGTCAATGACGGTATCCGATTGCTCCGGCCACCATGCAAGGCCTGCGAACAGGAGGGGAAGAAGTGGCGAATCCAGCAGCAGCCCCGCCTCCCAAAGTTTTTGCAGCCATGTATCGGCGCCACTGTCTTCGAGAACTCTGCGCCGCATGCGCGGAGCGACAACGCGATGCAACACGTGCGCGATCAGCCGCAGCCGGGCAGGCAGATAGCTCATTATCGTGCTGTCATCTTCAGCCACTGCGCGCACAGTCAGATTGTTTCCCTCTTCGAGCCACCAATCTTCAATCTTGCTGCATAGGGCTAACAGATCATCTTCCGTCCAGTCAAAGTTCGCATTGTTAGCAACAGACAGAAGTACATTGACGAGCAAGGCTTCGCTTACGCCGCTAAAACTCGTTACTGTCTTTCCCATATGCTCAATCGGCTTCTCGATGCGCTCAATGGGCTCTGCGTTAATCCATGCACGGAAACTCTCCGCGACTTCCGTTCGTTCGCTCGGTTTGGGCCACGTTAGCGCCGCCCCACGGTAAAAACGCGGTACGACGGGCAACTCATGGCGTTTAACACCCGCCCAAATCAGCCGAGCAAAGCGGTGTTCCTGCGCAGCAGACATCAGTTTTTCGCGATAGAGCCAATCGAGTTGGCGGAAGTAGAACGCAATTTCCCCCTCGTTCCCTGATTGAGGCTCATGCTCCGCCTGACCAAGCACCTTATTGATGGTTGCAGGCCACTCGCCGCCACGGGTTGGCCTGATTTGAAGCTCCGTGAGCACTTCTGTGGAATCCGGCCAATAATTGATGCGCTCAAACGCTCCGTTGGCTGGCTGTGATGAGAACAGCCTGGGTGCGAACCCGCCCTGATCGGGCTCGGGGAGCAATCGAAATGCTCGCCGAAGGAAAGATCCGAAGGATCGATGCAAAGCAGTGCTCTGATGTAGACCGGGGTGTCCATATAGGCGAATCGCAAGCTCGGCCAGTACAACCGCCTGATCTCGATCGAGTCTGAAGGTAACCCGCGAGGCAATGTCCAGGGCAAACTTGAGCGAGGCAATTTGAGCTGGATCCCACGCCTGGTCATTGTCGTCAATGTGACGTTCGATTTCTTGGGTGAAACGGGAAAAAATGCTCTCTGCCTTACTAATGGGCAGTTCGGCAATGGCGTGCAGTGACAGCGCCTCCGCAGAGGCTAACGTGGCACCGCTGTTGGCTCGATATAAAATCCGCAGGCAGGCTGCGGTGTTTCCTGCCTCTGACAGAATCCGGTAACAGGTCGCAAGATTCTGGGCTGAAAATCCGATCTTTCCGATCGATGGGACCAACGCGGCACGCTCAACGACGCGAGTGTAAGTAATCGCAGCGATAAATGCCTCCTGGCGGATAGCCGTTTCTGCGCGCCTCTCTGGCAGCGACACCGCGTCGATGCTAATGCCTGTAGATTCCAGAGCGGCCTTCGCAATTTCAACTTCGCGCAGAATAAGTCGGGTCTGGAAGAGCGGATGCTCTACATTGTCAAGTGTGCGTTCATCGCGCAGGATTTTTGCCACTTCGTCCGTTTCAAGTGTGTCACGACTGCGCTCACGGGTGACGACTTCTTGCAGGCCAATTTCGGGAGGCTGCGTTTCGAGGGTGCGCGCGGCCGCATCTGCCGCTATTTCTGCTGCAAGCCGACGTCGAGACCTTCGGGTCTCGAGCTCTCGAGCTTCTTTTACCGCGAAATCAAACACGTCGAGCAGCCTCTCTGCCCATTGCTCGCGTGATAGGAGGAATGCGCTTTCACCCTCTGCCTGAATAGTCTCTCGAATGCTATGCAGACCGCTACGCACAAGTGCTTGACCGCGATCGACAATCTGCTGCTCGCCAAGGAGCGCGCCGACCCTAATCCGCCAATACGGATCTACGTCGGACCCGCTGGTCAACTCAAGCTGCCTGATAATAGTGATGGCTGCGTCGCGTTTTCGCTCTTCCAGATAGACGAGTATCTGTTCGTATAAGAACTGACACTGGATTTCTGGTGATCGGATCGACAGGGGAATCTTGCGATCCAGCACGTCATTCCACCGCTTGAACGCCGTGGAGTCACCGTTTTCGCGAGCCGTCTTGAGCAAAGCGATCAGTAGGCGTGACTCATGGAGCAGAAGCTCTCTGTCGGATGGCTTGAGATGGAGCCCAGCCTCAGGAAACTGCTCCATCGGCGGATACTTGTCGAGTAGGAGCTTTAGCCGTAAAAGCTCCGCAATATCGTCAGCGACCTGCGAGGTCGGGAAATCGAATACGGTTTCAAGTATCCATAGGACTTCGGTCAGAATAACCAACCGAAACCAGCGCGGAGTATTTGCGGGTAGCTTGCGATAAGCAAATATCACATTCCATGTCGCAGATGAAGCAGCGAGCCGCGAACGATTGTCAGCCGGCGCGACTAGCCAGCCCGGGTATTCTTTGCGGTTCTGCTGGGCGAGTGCCGTCCAACCGACAAGATTGTCGATGTCCGTGCCAGTGGGCCTGAGCTCGTTGGCGGGCTTGTGAAACGGCCAGTTAGCTTGCCGTGGCGGTGGCTTATCTTTCCAGAAATCGAGGAGCGCGTTGAGCGACGCCGCATGGTCGGCTTTGCCGTCAAGCGAACCGAGACTGGCAATATTGATGGGGAACACGTTGCGGCGCTCAAGAATGAGTCGCTCGCCCTCTGATGCTGCCTTTAACGTGATGAGATATATCGGAGGCGACTTCCCACCGAGCCGGTCGCGGACCCAACCGGTCCAAAGGAGGAAGTTAGGGTCGTCTCCCGAAAATCCGATAAGGCAGAATACGTTCTCAAGCATGGCTTGCTGAACCATGTTGACGAAAGGTGCGAAGTCCGTTGGATAAGCGCGGTAGTCGTCTTCGGTTACGATCAGGCGCGAGCCTGTGCGCAGACTTCCATGCAGTTTGACTACGCGTGGTCGGCCGTTGGTCTTGGAGAACGGGACGTCGTTTGCCGCGACTACGACTTGATACCTGCGGTCGATCTCAGGGTTGAATTCCCTGCGGTCAGTGTCGAGAGCCCGCTCGAGTAGTGTGTCGTAGTTGGTCGTGTAGACGTCCGACCAGTTCAGGGACAGCAGCTTTGTATGCAAATCGCCCGGCATGACTACACCAGCGTCTGGAAGCAGCTCGTGCATTCGTGCGTCGAGCTGTGCCCGGCCGCGAACCGCAGCATATTCTTCGGCGAGCCGCAGCATCCCACTGATTCCGCCCAGCCTTTTTCGCGCATCGCTCCTTGCGTCGCCACTGGTATAGATATCCGCCAGCAGGGCATCGATGAGGCCGTCCCACACCGGCAATCGCTTACCTCCTTGTGCGTTCCGGCTAAATCCCGAACCTATCATTACAGCGGCATGACCTTTGGAGAGCGCCTCCCGGATTCTGTAAAGATGAACTCCGTTCGGGATTCTCTGGATCTCGCTTTCGACGCTATTCTCTTTCCCCGGCTCGATGTCTATTTTTGTCATTGTTGATAAATTTGTAAGGTTCATGCCACGGACACGCGCGCCGACCATGTGCGAGTGGTACCCAGCACGCAAGTTACGGGTAAGCGTATTGACGGGCGAAGTCTAACGGACAGGACGTGGCTGCGCTTGGCCAATTCGCCAATTGTAATCGGGGCATGCAGATTTGCGCAGCCGTGAAGTCAGCTTGAGAGCAGACGCATCCCGTATCGCGTGCAGGCAATCCACCGCGCAGATCCAACCGGTCAACCGGGCATCGAGACCGGTTGCATCCTTCACAGCCAATATCACGGAGATACAGCTGCCAGGGCACCGAAGGTGATGGCGCTGCTTTAGGGCAACGACGCTTCTGCCAGCTCTATCCAGTGGCGTACTGTGGCGTGCGGCCGGCGCCGTCCAGATGCACCTGGCACCCGAAGTTGATTGTGGCGATAGTGTCGGGATTGCCGCTTTCCAGTGCGCCAAGCTTGTTGTCTCGCAATTTTTGCGCGAGCTCGGATTGTGTAATCGAATACGTACCTGCGGATTCGCAATTCACGAGCATCCGGCACGATGGTTAGCTCGAAGCCGGGCCTTTGATGGATCGACTCGATCGCGCCGCCAAACTTTTGCGCGTGCTGCAATGTGCATGGGCAGCGAAAGGCCGTCTTTTTCCGGACTTTTCTTGATGGCGACGAGTGCAACTGGTCGAGGAGTTCATCACCTACCGACGATCGTGATCGATAAAAATAGACTAATGGGCGGTTGACGTGGTGCATGTGTCGGCATACAAGAATTCTAAGGTGCGTTCCCACCAGTTCAGTTCCACGTCGTGGATCTGTCGAATAGCACTAATCCCTGGACTCTCTCGATTGATCACCTTCCTTTGCCTTCGAACCACTTCCTCAACCGATGCGTACGTTGCATGCCGGTACACGGTTAGCGGAGCAGAAATCCATTGCCCCGGTTTTTTCAGCTAAGACGTTGCGCTTTGAACGTATAACGCTGATTTAAAGCTTGCTCTTGCCCGCTGCACTGGCCTGCGCATCGGCGGTTACCCGTTTGCCGGTGTACTTCAGATTCTCAATTTCCTTTGGCGCGGGTTCAAGGCCATCAAGCGTTGCCTTTGACGGTCTGGCGTCAGTTTCCGCAGTTCCTTGTCGGAAGATCAAAGGCGTGGTAATGGGGCTGCGCGATGCCTACGAGTTAGCGCGAACGGAGGTCGGCACATGTACAGACGGCCCGGCCAATGCCTTCGCAGCCCATTCTGGCAATTCGGGCACGTATACTTGCTGCCACCCGAACAGTGTGTCAACCTCATCATATTGCTCAACCGGATAGTCCGTTCCTTGCACAGGCAGTGCCTTGTCGCCAATTGAGTACGCGTGCGCCAGTCGTTGATGACCCGTACCGGACCGATTCCATGGGTATTCGACGAATAGGGCGCGATCATCGAATAGATAGAGCACAGCAACCCGACTCCGCACATGTTCGAGATATCCGGCACTCGATGTGAGCGGAAGACGCAGGAGCCCATCCGCGAACGTTTCCGTTAAACGGCTCGTTCGTGGGCCTTGCTCAATGACCGTCCTTGCGCGGTCGAACGCAAGTGAGAGTGAGTCATTCTCCGACTCCTTGAGTCGAGTGAAAATCAGGACTTTTCGTTCGGTACATGCGTCGCCAACGACTGGGCGCAGCAAATCCCGGTCAGCGTAGAACCGGTCGCCTGAAGTCCATCGCCTGGAAAGAAGCCGGGCCAACGCCTCATTGTCCGACGCCTTGACGAATGTGTGTGGGAGGGCTCGTTTCGCACCGGCCAGAGGTTCTGCCTTCGGCTGCAGATACCACCGCGCCATGAGTGTCTGCACTGCTTGCGCAAGGCCATAGTGGATGTACGCATCCCGAAGAAGCTCGGGGTGGTCATCGCACAATTCGGAAAAGAGGATGAAATAGTCAGGGTGTGACTTCAGTTCGGAGATACTCACTTCAAATATACGGTGAACCCATTCAGCGGCGCAGCGCATTTTCGCCAGATGCCTCGAGAGTAGCTCGCGCAGAGCAGACAGGCAGATACGCGAGTTCAGGGTGTCAGCCTTATCGGGGTGGTCCTCGCGCAGCCAGATCTCAAGGGCAGTTGCGTCCATGTTTTGCCAGAATTCGACGTTGTTGTCTTGGCGCAATTCAAGCAGCGTTTTCGCGTCCTCGAAGAACTTTACTACGTCGTCTCGCGGCAGTAGGGAGTCGGTGTTGGTGAACATATTGTTAGATTAAAATTGTATTAGATAGACGCATGATTCGTGCACTCGGTTCAAAACGGATGTCGTCCATCCAGATCGGGTGAGGCGTGTCGGTCAAGAGACCCACGATACGATTGACCATGAATCTGCACGGCGCGGTGCCTTCCCATGTGACGGACACGAGGGTGGGTTCCTCAAGCGCCTGTCGTTCAAGCAACTCCGCCTTTTCTATCCGCTGTATTCCTAATGTAATTTGATTCCACGGATATTCGACTAGCAGCGCATGTCCGGTGAACACGTAGACCACGGCGAGATGGCTGCGCAGCTCAGTGAACAGATTGCGATTCGCAACAACGGGAATACGAAGCGCGCCGCCTGCAAATACCTCGCATGCAACCGGTTCCCCGGCAGGGTCGATGTTGAGAATGAGTTTAGGAGTCGCGTCCTGCGTGAGTTCTGCGGCTTCCTGGCCACTCGACGCTCCGCACGGAATAACGAGTATGAACTGCTCCTCCGTCAGTTCACGAACCGGCTCGGGCAGCGCCTCGAGCCACATACGGTTGTAGGTTCCACACTCCAGCGGCGTTTCGATTGGCTGAAACAGTTCCGGCCAGTCAGCGTCGGAGATGTAAGAATGTTGTGCCTGGCGGGCGCTATCGTGTCTGCCCAATCGTGCCCGGTGTCGCCGACTTTCAATGAGCGACTGAGCAGCCTTGAGCAAACCGGGATATCGAAGGCTATCTACCGCTATCTGACGCTCGGAGAAGGTTGTCGTTTCAAGTCCGTCTTCGTCATTCAGATAGCGAACGGTCGGATAGCGTGACTGGCTCGCATACTCCGAGGCGCGACGCATTACTGCGCAATAATGCGTGAGTATCTCTCGGGTTAGGGAAACGTTTTGGTCGTCATATTGCGTCGGAACATCCCATGCGGAGCCGAGAACCCATCGCCCGACTGTTTGCGGCTCCAGTTGCGCATAGTATTCGATAGTGCCGTTGTCGTGAATGTCGATGAGGCGAGCTGCCTCGTCGAGAATGGTTTTCAGGTCTCGCGACGGATAGTCCGAGCAAAAATCGTCGATAGCTTGTAACGCATCGTCTGTGTAATGAGAGGGATAATATTCGTCATCGTCGGCGCTTGTTTCGGTGGCTTGTATCACTGTAGTCATTTATGTCGCTCCGGTTATCTGCATGTACCGTGTAGAAATCCATTTTTAGCTCGTGGGATGACGATTGACCCGGGCTCTTTGCAGGGGCTCGTCAACGCAACGAGCGTGAGAATCACGGAAGTGTCGTGAAACAGACTTACCGGAAAAGACGCAGTTGGAGCGGGTGTTAACGTGAGCCCGACGGGCCCTGATTTATGCGTCCCGTTCAAAGATTTTCTTATTATCGAGCACGTAGAGCAGGCCTTTTCCGGAAGCTCCGCTAGACATCTCCTGCAACTCGGCGTATGTCGGATGGTTCTTTGACTGAGCGGTCATAGAGCACGCCCAAAGGTCCAGAGCGAGTGACTCAGTAAATGGAATTTCCTCCAGAGCAGTCGCATCGGAAAACTGGTAGATGACCAAAAGACGGTCGTCAGCGCTGTATTTCCAGCCGTCAAAGGCATGGTATGGCAGTGCAATGGACTCGTCGCGGAGCAGGAGGCTACTCATTCGACTGTCGTTCGGGCTGGTGATGACGCAGGCGCCATAGTCTGCCTTCGTTGCGCGGAAGTCTGATGCTTTGTGTCTAGGCAGGGTGACGATGATGCAGTATTCGTCCTGTTGTAAGTCCTCGTTCGTCAACGCATCTTCGGCGAGAACATAAAACGAAGACGGATGCTCAACCGCCGCGACGTACTTACTGATGAACGACATCAATTTTTGGTCGAGGTCGTTCGCAGATAGTTCTTTTTGCTTGACTTGTGTTGTTTGCATAGTTTTTCGATGAGTGGCTCTAGTTGTGAGTGACGTGGTCATACACGCTTCATGAAATACAGATTGACATAGAGTCGTCTCGCTTCTCATCCAGAAAAGTTGGGGCGTCAGACGCGTGGTGCGTCACATTCCGACTTGCGCAATTGCTTGCAGTCGCTCATGAACGCGACGAAGCTCGAGACGAACGCGTCGCGAAACAAAAACGAAGTGAGTACCGTTTCCTCGCCTGTGGGAAATTTTTTTAAACATAAGAAATTGAAATGCGGGTTGAAAAAGGATGGAATTAAGTAATCATATTTATTATTAATGTATAAAACAAGGGGTTTGTTAAAATATTCATATATTTATACGAGCGGCCGTTTAAAATAAAATGAATGATTCATTTTAATTAGCGGTAACCACTGGAATTCGCAGATGAATCATCCGATTGGCGGATGTGACGCCAACCCAACCGTACCGTGTAAGGCAGGCCAGTTATCGTGCGCGCAAGAGGTAACCGAGCCGTCCGACCAATGGCGATAGGGACGCAGAGGCATTCAGGCCGGTGAATTTACTCAAACATGGGATACCGAACGTTTGAGGGGGTTTGTTCGACGAGGCTATATTGTCTACAGCGAGCGCCTGGTCGAGCCGTGAGCCCGTTCCCCTCGAAGCGCTTGCGAGCGCGGAGCGCGGGCGACGCGAAGCAGCGAAACTTCACATAGAGGCGATGAGTAATTATGAAGCTCGAGATTGAGTTTATGCCGGTCGGAAATGCAAGTCGACCGGGCGGCTCAATTGTGGCGTCCGTCAAACGGTCGCTGGCCTTCGCTTCTTTCGCGTCAAAGGGAGTTTCTCGAGCCGGGCCGTGCTTCCTGTGTGGGGTGTGATTTTCGCTATTGCGATCACGCACCAATCATGACTACAGCCACCCCGGAAAACGTAGGGCTGCTCGCTATCAATTGGAGCATCACCAGAATCCACGGGTCTTTCTTGTGGAGTTGTTCGTGTAAACATCAGAAATCAGGTTTGGGGTTACGAGCCGCCCCTGTCCAGCAAGTTTGTCTGCGTCAACCAGTCCGTCGTTGGCCCAAATGGTCGTCACGCCTTCATGGGCTTCGTTTCCAGGCTTGGCCAATCGTTGAAGGATGACGTCTCGGCGAGACTGGGCGGTTTTGCGCCGCGCTTCAGCACCGACCGGCGCACGACATTTTTCTGCTAGTGCAGCCAGCCGAGCTACTGGGGTGGCGGCACGGATAAAACGCTGTCGCTTAACACTGGATGCAAATACATCCAGTGTTCCAGGCCGCGCGGCCGGCCAAACCTTTTCTTAAATGGGTCGGTGGTAAGACTAGAGTCCTTCACCATATCATCCCTCGATTGCCTGCAGGGAGGCGGCTTATCGAGCCGTTTGTAGGCGGTGGCGCGGTCTTCCTTGCCACGGGATACGAAGAGTATCTGCTTGGTGACGCCAATGTCCATCTCGTTGAGCTCTTCCAGGCTGTATCAGAAAACCGAGACGAGTTTATCCGTGTTGCTGAGCAATACTTTAATGAGCAGTATCGCACGGCCGAGCAATATCTTTCGGTGAGGTCGGCGTTTAATCACGAGCAGGATGCCGTGACGCGGGCGGCACAATTTCTATATCTCAACCGTCATGGCTTCAACGGATTGTGCAGATACAATAATCGAGGAGGTTTCAATACGCCGTACGGACATCCGGCACGTGTGCCCAGGTTCCCTCGCGAGGAGATAGTCGTCTTTTCCGAGCACGCCCGGCGTGCGAAGTTTGTCAGCGCCGATTTTTCAGAACTCATGGATGCAGTCAGGCCCGACGATGTCGTTTACTGTGACCCTCCCTATCTTGACAGGGACGGTGCCCGAAGCTTCACAGGATACGGCCCAGGAGGGTTTGATATGCAGCGTCAGGAGGAGCTTGCATCGATAGCAAAACGGCTGGTCGCAAGAGGTGTTACGGTCCTGATATCGAATCACGATTGCGAAAAAGCTCGCCAACTTTACGTCGGCGCTGAGATATTTTCGTTCACGGCACGCCGTTCGGTGAGCGCGGCGGCAGATAAGCGCGGCGAGGTGGGTGAGCTACTCGCAGTTTTCTCCCCCAAATGAATGCGCAGAGAGTTATGTGAAAATCAAATTGCCCTCATTAAAAAAAAGTCTGACCGGTCTGCGCATCGCTGGGCAGCACCGTTGTCCGTGCAGTTACTATGGCGGCTGTTGGCTAAATTGCGATAAAGTGATGGTCGGTGCCGCTCGGGGCACTTATTTTTCACCTTGAAACGAGATTGTTAAATGACCAAACAGGAACTCATTGACGCAGTTGCATCTGCAACGGGTGCGACAAAAACTTCAGCCGGTGAGGTAGTCGACGCTTTCATCGCAACTGTGACGAAGGCCGTGGTTGCCGAGGACACGGTCCAGCTCGTCGGTTTTGGTTCGTTCAGCCAAGGCTCGCGCGCGGCGCGTACCGGCCGTAACCCAGCGACTGGTGAAGAACTTCAGATTGCGGCAGCAAAGACAGTCAAATTCACCGCAGGAAAGGCTTTTAAAGCAGCAGTAAACGCCTGATGACTGTATCGGAATGCGAGCCTGTAGTATCGTGCCGAGTTCGCATTTGTGCGCTGACCTGAGGGCGTTCGCCGAAAACTTCTCGTGATGGTTGCGGCTTAGATGTTCAATCTGTGCAGGCCTGATCATCGCGTTTAAGAATGAGTTCCGCACCGTTTGCATTAACGTGCACAAATCTGCTTATGCAGATTGTCGTCGCAGGGCGAACGGTTGTCCCTGCTAAGGGGTGCGAGCCATTACCCGCGTACCATACCTCCATACCTTGCATGAAGCCTGCTTCAGGCAGCCACGCGCGAATCCCCCACTATCCTTGCAGGTAGCTCGAGTGCGGGATGACCACCGCGCACCGGAAGACAGATCACCGCGCCAACGCTTGGCAGACGTTCAGTCAACCTCTGCTCGCGACGGGCGATGGCGCCCCGCAGCAGCATGCACACTCCAGCCCCGTCGCGCTGCGCATTTCACCGCACCGATGGTCGACGTGCAGGCCGGGTCAATCAGGATCAGTTTGGCGCCTGCCCCGAAGCACTTCGCTTCGAGCAGTCGCTGGTATCTTGCATGGAGCAGTCCCGAGAGCATTCGTGCTTCCGTTGGGCTGAGCTGCGTCGTTGCTTTCTTTCTTGCGGCGAAGTCGAGGTTTCCGACGACCACAGGTTTGCGCAACGCTTTGGCCCATTCGACTGCCGCCGTTAAAGCATCCGATAGCATGGCGTTACGCTCGTCGGAACCCGGGTCCTCCCGCAGCAACGCAAGCCACTTCGTGCGCAGCAGATTGCCGAGCGCATCGATCCCAGTAATAGCGAGGTGATCACCGTTGAAGTCCAGACCGTTTGTGCCATACCTGACACCCAGCATGAGCGTTTGCGCGGGTGCACGCCGCGAACGGAAACTTACCGAAATTCTTGTCAAGATCCTGGAGTCTCTTTGCCGTAACTGTATGGTTCGCGTAGCAACCGCGTTTAGCTTTGGCGCGACGTCTGCAGCGCTAAATTCTTCAGCTCGCCAATACGATCCGCGTGTGCAGATTGTGCTCACACACAATTCGTTATGCTTGATGGGTTCGACAGGCGGACAGATCTTTGCCGAGACAGCCTTGCGAGATGTCTCCATGCAGCGCTAAAAATGATGAAAATGGAATGTCGTAGACTTAGAAGGCCAAAAAAGCAGCGGATGGAGCCTGACCACTCGACAAGAAAGCAGAATTGGGCAGTGATGAGCCGTCGCCGCCTGCTTGGACTTGGCGCGGCGCTCGCTGCATTTCCAGCAGCGGCGGCCGAGCTCCTCGACGATATGTCAAGTGTTTCTGCGAGCGACTGGAGTGATGAAGTGACGCCGGTGAGTCAGCCGGAGAACGTTGATTTATGTTGGCTCGCGGCAGCAGCTATGGTCCAGTCCTGGCTCGCAGAGCGTCCGGTTAGCTTAGCGGATGCAGCGCATCGTTTGGGTGTGGACTTCGAGTCTCTTTTTTTCGCGAGTGCAGGTCTGCCGGTTGATGAGATTCCGTCGCTCGCCGCCCAACTCAACATGAAGACTGCACCACTTGCCGGTTTACATCCCGACTGGTGGGCACAGCAAATGAGATGTGGACCGATGATCCTCATCGGGATGACAGAAATATCGCCTGAGCCGCATGCACGAGTCCTTCTTAGCGTCGGTTACGGCTCCAACATCAGAAGCGCGAACGTCAAATATGTCGATCCTCTGGATGGCATAGTCTATTTGCGCTCTCTGATTGCAATAGAACAGTTTTATGCGAATCTGCCGATGCAACATCCCGAGAAACAACCACCGACTCAGGTGCTTTTTTTTACTGAAGAACCAACCACATCCCGGCTGCAGTTCGATATCCAGGAAAGCGATCGAATTATGAAATCAAGTCGGCAGCGTTGACAATTCATATAGTTCGGGTCACTGTTTAAACCACCGCTTCGACACGTTGTCGACAACAATCTTTGCGTGAGCGTCGGTCTTCGCCCTGATCTCAGCGAGTTCCGCCGGTGTCTGGCTCATAGTCATGCAAGATTGCCGATAATCGGGAATCTTGACAGCGCAGGCCATCGCCATGTCCTTGCTGCGCTTGATGTCACCGCTGTCCCGATAGAACGCAATTACGTCGGGCCAGGTAGTCGGTGCTTCTCCAAAATAAGCAAACTGCTGCTGGACATAGGTTTGAGCGAGCCCCCGGTTTGTGGAGAGGATCGCATGGGCGAGCTGGATTTGCAGTCGCCATGAGCGTTCGCGCGAATTGAGATTGCGCATGAATACCTGGCTGCTTGTGACCTTGCCTGATGCATGCGCAAGCGTCATCAAATTACCGAGATAGAAATCTGGCATTGCGTCATTGAATGTCGGGCCGGAAGCCGCTTGCTGTGCAAGCTTCAGTGCATCGGAGTATCGGCGTTGTGCTTCCAGCATTTCGATTTGCGGTATGAGTGCATAGTGTTTGAGAATCAGTTTCGTTTGAGGCTGATTCCTTGCGGCTTCCCATGGCTGAGTGTGCGAAGGAGGTCGCTTCGTGCCCAGCAACGGCGCGACCTCAGTACTAAGATCGTCTTCTCGAGCCGCACCCTCTGGGTGTGTGTCTCGAATGGCGGCTGCTCCGTTTGCGATTGCGCCGTCAATCGCCTGCGTTGCATCAAAGGTCTTTTGCTTCAGGTTTACTTGCCCTTCGGCCAACGCAGCGTTCAACTTGCTGAGAGCATCGTTGATGCTGGCCAGTGCCTGTAGTGGGGCGGCCGCGTCTGATGCTACGACGGGAGGAGGAGGCGCCTTAGGAATGGCCGCGAGCGTTTCCTTGCGTATCTGCTCGTGCATGGCGTCATTCTGAGCATCGCGCAACTTCGCGTCACGCTCTTTCGCTTGCCGGTCATAGGTATCGATCCGCTCGAGGAACGCCTTGAAGCCGTGAATGTACGAATACCCGCAGCGCAGGCTAACTGTCGCGCCAAAGAGGTCGGCCTGTTCTTCAATATGTCGTTGCCAGGCAGGCATCAGAACAGTCGTTCCGATTGTCTGGACAACGGCAATCTTGTCGAGGCCATTCCAACCGTGATCTGTGATATTCCGGTTCACAAACGACCAGGTGACCCCCGCGAGGAGCGCAGACGCGTCGCCTGCATTCTTGACGTCGTAGACGGCGTAGTGATTTAGATATATGTGGCCGTACTCGTGCGACAGTATCGCAAATATCTCATCCTCGGATTCGGCAGATTGTAGCCATCCGATTGATATATAGATGTTTCCTGCGGCGCTGGAACTGGCATTGAGTGACGTGTCGGCTGTGATGTATACTGCACCCGGCCAATCGGTCGTCCCCGTAGTCGTCTTGATTCGATAGAGCAGTCCGTTGAGGTATTGCTCCATTTCGGGCATGGAAACCAGACCCCAGCCATCTGCACGATGGTCGTTCAAATCTTCGCCAAGATTTTGCCAAGTGTGCCTAGGCACTGGCGGAAGCTCACCCGCCGTCTTCATCACAGGTTTGTCCGGGCCGCCAGCGATCGACGAAAGGCTCTCGGGACTCGGCATATTCGAGCATGATGCCAGCAGGGTAAGCGATACCAGAGAAATGAAAGCTCTGCGCACCCGCAGGCTCATTTGCAGTGGTCCGTCGAAGCACCGAGATCGGCAGCGATTGTCGTGCCAGCGGACTGTCGCAGACATGTTGCCGATACAGCATGATTAGCATGTACCGTCATGGCATCAATCCAATAGTCTTTCCCATCGACGCCTACGAGATAGTAGTCGTTTTTCGATGCCTTGATTTTCCAGGGTAGCCCTCGTGCCGGCACAGTTAGATTTGAAAGCCGCCCGTCTGGGCTGGCGTAAACCGGTAGCGGATCCTGTTTAACGCTCACGACGGTATCCGTGTCCGACGCGATGGCAAACGCCGGGAAGGATAGCGCAGCAGCAATCAAGGTGATGGTCGCTGAGAGGCGCTTCTTCATTGCTGAACGATCAGTCATTCGGTGTTCCTTCCAATTTTTTCTGGGAAATCCAGTCAAGAAAAGTCTCGTTCCATTCGAGCCACTCTGCTGCGAGCGCAAAGCCGACCACATCAACGACGGTCAGAAAGCCGACATTCAGGAAATGTTGACCAACGACCAGTACGCCAAGAACCAGAAGCGCTGAGAGAAGGAGGTTTAATAACGAACGCCCGGCTCTGCACAAGGCGTCTGCGCCCTTATGGGCAATCCAGGTCGTCGCGCGTCGCCACCGGCCGTCGTCTTCACATTCCTGCCCCGGCCATACCATGACGAGGGGACGCAAGCGCGCAGGGAATCCCGGCGTGGTCTCGAGAACGTCGATATTCGATGTGTAGGCGTGCCGTGATGCGTTTTCGGGCTCGATATCGGAGCGCGTTCGTCGCAAGCGGTTCTTGATGATACGAATTACCGCGACGGCGGCAAGACTAATTACTGTTAGAAGGAGCAACTTCAGATTGTCGGCATCCCGCGTTGCAGCCAATGAGGTGGCTCGCTTGTAATCGGCCCCATATGTAATGAGATTGTCCAGAGCCATCGCGTGAAGATACACCCCCGGAATGCGATCGTTGATCGGGGAGTTGATGTAGTCCCCGCCAAATTTTCGGTCGGTTCCGAGCAAAACAACCTTGTCTTTAAGCTCAGCAGTAATACGTGTGTCGGTGTCTTCGTCACCGCCGAGATCGTGTACATAGACGGTGTGGTGGAAAACACACACTGGTCTATCGGCGTCTTTGAATTTCGCCTCGCGTATTCCAGCCGGGACCAATTCCATCAGCCCGAAATCGCCTCGACAGTACGCGTCAGTTGCATCAACCGATTTTCCGTCCGGAGCGGAGGATTCGTTGTCTGCTGCCGAATTGGATTTGATCCACGTCAATCCGTCGGGGGCAGGGTGCAGGCCCCAAGTTAGAGCCATCCGTGTGGCCGGACGTGGCAATGGCTTTCCATAAAGGTCTTCGTAGATGGCCATCGCCGCGCTACGGACCGGCGTTGAGCCATCAACGTGCGATTCGAGTGGGTATTCCCAGACTTCGTGGTCGAGTTCGTCGGCTTTATAGGTGACGCCAACCTGCGAGAGGCACTTTCCCTCAAGCGCCTGCATCGGTGGAATGGTTGTCAATCGACCGTGCGCGTCGGGTTGACTTGCAAGATACACGGGGATGCCAGCGGCCTTCAGAGTGCATACGGTGTCCACCAGCGTCGAGATACTTTTATCATTTTCGCGAAACTCGCGCAGCGCGATATCAAAGAAGATGGCCTTTGGCTTGTACAGTTTGATGGCGCGCAATACGCGGGCATAGTATCCGTAGGAAGGTGGCCACGTCTGGCCCGCTCGCTGGAGCGTAATGTCGTCAATCAATGCGACGGTGAGGGCTTCTCGCGAACCATTTCCATACGCTTCGCCGGCCGCTGGCGCATACAACCTGGCGGCCTTGCGGGTTGCAAAATCCTCTCCAAAAATGTGCGGCAGCGTCGCACTTGCCGCGATGCCCATGACAATCGCGAGCCCAGCTTGCAACGCAGTTTTACCGAAGAAATTTTGACGGACTGCGTCGAATGCAGCCCCCGTACTCGCTCGAAGATTCATTTCCCAGGTTTGTCTCATTTAGGCCGGGAAGGCCACGCGGCGTGCATATGTGTCACATCGTTTTCGAATGTATATCGGCCGTAAACAGCAAATCTTTAACGATTTGGATGTCTTGGATTCGGACAAAGCCTGCAGTTGTGGCCCAGGATGCCGCTGTTCCCAAGGTGCCATTGGAAAAATCGTCGATGATGACAAGTTGGCGAGGTCGCAGTGAATCGCCGAGGAAGTGCGATTTTTGGCCTTGAATTGACATCTGCCAAGGCCGTGATTCAGAGGTAGCCGGCGCGTCGGGTAACCGCCACGCCAGCGAATTTGTTTTAGACCTTGCGCCAGTGATCTGGCTTGTTCTTGTCATTCAGATGTCGTACCCGAGCGACATGAAGTGGTTTGTCCGGATGGTTTCTTTTTGCCCATGTAATGGCGTCTGCCTGAGTGTTTGCGGTATGCAATGGCATGCTGCTGTGCGCCGGCTCGACAGTGAACTTGCCGAGCGCGCTTTCATTGATGAATAAACTATTGTTCGCCACAGTTCTCTCCTAAATATCTTTCGCATTCACGAAGAATGGTTTTAAATTGCCAGACGGCCGCTGGCGTGAGGATATTAGCAAATCGGTTCGGAGTTTGCGCGACGCTCTAAGGGAATTAGCCAGATGCCAACCGGGTTGTTGGAGCAGGGGCTTCGCAGGCTCCGAGGCGTACAAGATGGACCCCAGATATATGCCGAATGAATCAACGAATCAGGAAACAATCTTTGACCTCGGAACTATCGAAATGTCAAACGAACTTTGCTTAAGAAGCCCGAGTTGTCGTTCTTAACCTTCAGGAAGCGTCGTCACCTGTTCGTCAGGAGGCGTGTCGTCTTCGTCTGGACTCGCCTTCGGCACAAAGCTCTTATGCCCGGCCCATGTCTGAATCAACGTCTCGTCGACGTTAAAGTGCTCCCCAGAAAGATATCCGCGCTCGCGCGCGGTCTCGACCGTCTTGTTGAAGAGCAACACCACCACATCGTGTTCGAGCAACCGGTCGCGGTTCTTGCTGAACGTCGAGTGGTCCCACACGGTCCCGTCCATCGGCAGGCCGACGAACCAGCGGAACGGCATGTTGTAGGAAACCTGTTCCACCAGCATGTGCTCGCTACGAATCGATTACAGCACTTGCAGTAAAAGAGCTCGCACCAGTTTTTCCGGCGCGATGCTCGGCCGACCTCCTTTCGCGTCAGCCTCGTACATCCGGGCGAACACATCGTCCATGCGTTTAAGCGCGTCATTGAGCCACGCGCGAATCGGACGCAACGGATGGTCCTTCGGCACAAAATCGTCCAGCTTCAGCACCGTGAACATTGACTCGGTAAAACCATCTGGACCACGCATCCGTTCCATCTCGCTCTCATCGATGACATCAGTTCAAAGTTTACACATTCGTTACGGATGACCGCCACATCAGGTATTTCAACGGTCTGCTAGACAAACCATCCGATGGGGATGAGGCTGCCAAAAGTCGTCTAGCCATGAGGGCAACCCCGTCTACGACTGCTAAGATGCTCAGCGCTCGCGATCTCGTTGCCGAGGTTGAAGGAACGTTTCGGAGAATCGCGGAAACCCATAGAACGGTTGTCGTTGGTGAGCATGCTCGTGTTCGGGTGGAAAAACACGGTATTACGCCAGATCTTAACCGAGTGCTCCGGGATAAAACCTCCGTCTATACAGATCTTTCCTGCATAGATGGTCACTACATGTCTAACCAATCCCCGCTCACAACAAAGCCTGAGCTCGCTGCGCTCTTCCAGGCTATTGAGGAAGAGTTTCTCCTAATTGCGTCGAAAAGCGAACGCTATCTTGAATCGTGGGAAGGACTCACGCCTTACAGAGCGGTCGACCTTGTCTTACGTCGGCGTTCCGATTTTGACTGGCTTCACAACGAAAACGTCGAACAATACGATGTCGAGCTATCGACTTACATTGAGATGACATGGTCAGCGGTAGCCGCATTGCAACAGGTTATCGGCGAGGCCAAGGCGCTTGATACACCATCCAAAATAGAGTCGAAACGCGAATCCTGGTCGAGGATTTCGCCGGACGTTGTGAAACGCTATCGCGATCCGGCTAACCTGGCAGCGATTCGGCTTACCTACGAGCGAATGACAGCGGTCGCCCTGGCTGCACGCGTGAAGAAGCTTAGCGAGCCTCCTGGAGTCAGGAGGGTTTTTCGCACGTACGAGTCTTCTTTAGCTATCGAGCAGATTCGAACTAGCGAATACTCAAGAGAAACGGTATTCATTTTTGATGTAGACAGGCTTCCCTCTGGTCTGCAGCACGGTATCCATGAATCGAAATGTTTGGCGGTGACCATGCCAGACGAGTGGATTGCTCGATGCGATTCATTCGTGGATTTTTCTGCTCCATCGCTGAGCTTCGCCGAGAACGGTCAATTTCAGACCGAATGTGTGCTGCAGCTCGCGTCTGAGGCAGTGCGCCTAGAAGCGTTGGAAGTCAGTCGCTTTCTGCACCAGTTCGACTATGAGCTGCCTGTCGTATTTGTCGGAAGGGAAGTCAGCGCTCTCGCCGTGCACAAGTTCTCGGGGCTCGCCGATTGCGCTTCCATTCACGCAACGCTTGCCCATATCGGTGAACTCGACGGACTTATCCCGGTGTTCAGCGAATGTTTGAGTCTGGATGATGGGTCCGTAGTAAAGCCCTGCGTTAAATCTCGCGTCCTGAATGCAGCTGCCTACGGTGGTAGACATTCCGGCCGCGCTTTGGACGATGCCCCCGACCCCATTGATGAGGTGCCGTTCTAGTTTTGGCTGTGGCCGCTGCGGCTACCACCTAAGGCTCTATAGGTGCGGGACATATCGAAAATCGGCGCAACGTCCTCGGCGGAAAACACCCGGTCTTCCAGCAGATCAGAGGGAGCTCGGCACCGCCTTCGGGGGTAGCAGTTACCACCTGACTGTGAAGTGCGCCGTTGGCGCCGCATGTGCTGGCAGGCATCGCCTCAACTCAAATCTATCCTTTGAATCTCGATCGCATAAGCCGGTTCGTCATACGCGTCCGAACCGGTTAGCTCGGCTCGACGAGACGAAGCCGGCATATCGTGGGGAGCACCGATTCGCTAGACCTACCTGCTCAGTCCTTGTAGCCTTGGCGAGCCAGTAGCTTCCACACGCCATTGCGCTTTTGCCAGACTAGCAGCACGTCAAAATCGACTTCCGCAAACTTGCCATCCGACTCTGTTGTACCGGAGAAATGATCACGTACGACAGCGTTATCGCCAGTGACCACCGTCGTCGTGTGCGTAAGATCGATTCGTCGGTAATGAGTCTGTCCGCTCGCAATAGTGTCGATAAACGCCGCCCGGTCCTGCACCCGGCCATTGGAATGGCCGTAAGACAGCGCCTCAGATGTCAAGTCTCGCATCTTTTGCGGGTCGCCAGCGATCATCGCAGCACTCAAACGGTTCATTGCATCGTTGACGGCATATTCATCGGAGGTGTTTGCGGAAGCGTCCAGGAAGATAAGGCTACCCGCGACGATCATAAGAAATTTTTTCATTTCGAGATGTCCCTTTGAAATTCGGTCCGCTGCGACCGAGCGCATTGCCACCTTACGCTTGACGTTACCAACAATGAACAGATATCGAATGACTTATGGGCGCTACGATCTGGCAGCGCGATTCCATAAAACGAGTTAGCAGGTCGCAGGCCAAGACCGTGGCGGCTTCCGCGCTTTCATTTTTTCAATGCGTCGTCCGGGTCCGGGCGGTGACGCTGATTCATAACAATATCACCAGATGGAAAATATTGATTTGACGATTGCAATCATAATCTTCTCGAAATTCTCTTTTCCGGAGAAGAAATGACTGAAAAATCTGGCTGCCACGGCTTCTGACTTATCGTGTCTTGACTCTGACGGATTCCGCTGTGGGCGAGCCTCCAGGCGGTCGCGAAGCTCGATTCAAGAGGATAGGTTACGAGACAAGGCAAGGCACTTGTGAGGATGCGTGTGCTTAGCTGCCTCACAGCGAGAGACCGATAGCAAAAAATGCTCATCACGAAGCATCAAATTGGCTTGACGTAAATCGTCAGGCCTGGTCGTGACGACAGCACCACATCTGGCATCCGTCGCAGAAATTCGGCTGCTTTTCTCCCTGGCGCTGCCACAATGACGCAGCGCTCGGCCTGCAGCAACTCTTCCGCCACCAAGAACGTGCTCCACGAGGACATCAAAGGAGCACGGATGTTTGACGTCCGAGACGCACTCGTTGATGAACTCCATGAATGCCTGGTCGAATTCCGTGTCGGCCAATTCATCTGGCTCTTGCATTGTTTGCATTTTTCGGCTCAATTGGAGTATTGGCTAAGCGTTGTGAAGATTGTGCTGGTCGTTGAGGTGTGCTCTGTGGAGGGCCTCGCCGATACGGCGAACGAGCGGCACGACCAGGGCATTGCCCATGAGCATCGCGCGCGTCACATCAGATACGCCGGGGCGAGCGGTAAAGCCGCGAGGAAATCCGTTCAACGCCTCCAACTCATCCGGTACGAGGCGTCGAAGTAGGCCCCTGGGCTCTCGAATGGCGTGCTTTGTCCGTGTCGCCGTGGTTCCGCCTTCGGACGTAATGATTGTTCTGGATGGTCGGCCTAATGGGTCCGGAAACAACATTGCGCCCTCAGAATAGTTGTAAGTAAAGCCATTAGTCGTCCGGGGGACGCTCTTAGCCGCCTTGGCGGCGCGCCACTTATCCTCGTCTTCTGGCTTGATGTAGAAGGCTCTCGGCACCGGACCGGTCTTGCTCACGATGTCCGCTAGCGTTAGAGGATGAACGTATCCGGTGAACTCGCTGAAATCATTAATGCTGGCTGCATCAACGATGAACGTTCTTACGTCCCCGTCGAGCATAAATCCACAAGTGGCGAACCTAGACTTCCCATTCGAGAGAGGCTGATAGTGCATCTGCTCATCAAACGGGTCCGAGCGCAGCTTGAGGACAGGCGCTACGCCATCCAGCGGGTTGCGTGGGGTACAAGGGAGTGCGTTGTTAAGGACTGTGCGCGCGAGCCACCCAGAATCGTTGGCCGCAAGACCTTCGTTTTGCATCCGCTGATAGATGCCGGTTGACCTGTGATAGGCGACAATAAACACGCGTCGGCGCCGTTGGGCGTTTCCGTATTCTGCTGCGTTGATGACACGCCATTCGACTGCATAGCCGAAAGAGTGCAGGGTGGACAGAATGACCGCAAAGTCCCGGCCTCGGCATGAAGCCGGACTCGAAAGTAGCCGGTCGACGTTCTCCAGAATCAAATATTTGACAGGCTCTGCGTCCTCTATCCGCTGCTGAAGCAATCTCGCGATGGCCCACCACAACACCCCTTTTCTGCCTGCAAGACCTTGCGACTTTGATAGGGGTTTTGCTACAGAAAAATCTTGACACGGAAAACCGCCTACCACTATATCTGGCGATGCTTCCCGTATTGCTTGAATACCATCTTCCGACTCAAGTACTTTGAAAATGTCCTCGTTGATGTGAGGCGCGTCGGGCCAGCGTGCCTGATAAATCTCGCTAGCGTGCTGCTTCTTCCGGGACGGCTCAAACTGGTTACTAAACACGACCCGGAATGGGTTCCCGTGTACATCTTCTAAACCAATACGGAACCCACCTACACCTGCAAATAGTTCTGCGACACGAAGCTCGTCTTTCGGATTGATATTGTTTTGCGCTGACATCCTGTTTCCCGTTGATGGTGGAAACAGGTAGAGCGAACAGGTTTTATCCTCCTATGCGAAAACATCGAAGCGTTTAAATTACGGGCTTCGGGCAGCTGCAGAACGCGAGTCTCATCGAGCGGCCGGTCGCCTTTATGGCTTGGATGCGTTCAGGTGATGAGAATCGTTGAAAACCGGTCCAAGGGTGGGAATCACAGCGTGCTCGGACTGGGTGATTGGGACGGAGAGCGCAGCGCCTCATCAAGGATTCACGTGCTGTCGCCCAATGTCCGCAATGGAATTGAATCGCTTATGCTCGATCCAGTGTTGGTGGCCGCTGTGGTGGCACGCGAGCATCTTGAGTTTGCCCATAAGCATGGCATTCTGTTCCAAGACGAGCACTACGCATTGATGGGAGCATGGGATGAGGCCCGTTGGCAAAAGACAGTAGACACCGTACAGAAAATGGTCCTTGGTACTCACGTCGACCTTGCGTCGACTATGCCCATCGAATATCTTTCGGGGAAAAAACTCATCGTTTCAAAGGTTTACTTGCATATGGACGACCATACATTGCAAGAAAGGGTTGTCGAATGTTTTGCTTTCTGAAACCCAAAAACAAGCACACAGGTGGATTAATGCGGCATGTAGCAAACACGATTCTGACGGGGTTTCCTACCTTACTTCCTAAGGATTTTCTGTCGACTCTTTCCGGTCTCCTTGATACCAATATTCACTGGACTACGGGGCATGGTCGCAAATCGCAATCTCAGGGATTGGTATCGTTCGGCGGTGCAGGGCTTTTGTTAGATAGGGTTGGCGGGAGCGACGCGTCAGCGGGACGACGCAAACGCCTGCCAATATTGCGCAACGAGCAAACAGACCGATCACGCAGGAATCGTTCGATGCGCATCTGATCGCTTTGGGGCGTCGCACGTACTTGCAGAGTCTGTCGACTCGTCTCGAATCTACTGTGCGTAGCTCCAGTCTGATCTGTCCGTCCGCTCCGGCCGACGAAGTTGAGTGCTGTCGGTCGCCGCAGTCGCGCATACCGCCCGCCGGCACTCTCTCGAATCGACATGGGAAAAATTCATATGTGTCACCAACGCCGTACGAGACAAGTCGAGCGGACCTTTCGATTGCCATTCTTATGGCGCTGGTTCAAATTCGACCACGACGTGCTCGAACACCTCGATTGCCTGCTCATTGGTTTCCAATGGTCCTGCCGCCTCTCGAAGGGTGAAGCGGGCATTGCTCTGGGCGAACTGTTGGGCAGCTTGCATCTGCTCGATATGTTCAATCGACAGCAAATATTCAGTGAATTCAATACTGTCCGCGAACATCCATGCAATGAGGAGTTGACCATTCGTGTCGGCGCCTGCCGCCTGAATAGCTCGTCCGGATATGGCCACCGTTCCACCAGCGAGCGTCAGACATTCCACGTCAGTTCCGTCAGGACGCACGCGAACTTCAATCTGAAGCTGCTGCGCAGTGTGGTCAATTTGCGTCGCTGGGACATCAGGTAGCGCAACCACGACGAACTTATCGGCTGAGCTATCTGGCGAGCGCTCAGCTCGCTCACGCATCTCAGACCGGGGCACGACGTAAGCCACTCGGTCGGGGTTGGACGTGCAGTGCTCATGAATCGCGGCAATCAATTCGTCCTTCATTCTGGGTGCAGCGCTATGGGTGCTGTACATACATTTTTGTCCTTTCGGTTGGAGCTAGTGGCGGTTCGCCGCTGGTGGACTCTGGTCGTATAGCAACCTGCTGCCGCATCGTTGTGCGCTGAGAATGCTGCGAACAATGCTGACGCGACTGCTGCTTCATTCGCGAGCGGCACGGGTGCTGTAGTTGATCAGACCGTCGTGCCTTAGAATCAAGACTATCGAATGGATTAAAAAAACTCAATAGATTATCGAAAATTTATTTTAAACGGGACGCAACGATGTCTGCGGCACAAGAAATTGAAAACATAAGAATTTATGCATCGTATGAGCTCTTCTGATTTGATAACTGTTATCAAATGAATGCCCGCCTCGGTGTGATGCTGATGGTCGTAAAAAGCCGATCAGACAAGGGTTTTCGAGAGGCCCGCCGCTTGAATTTCGTGGTGAATGACAGAGTCTGATTTTTGTATAAAAATTTAAACTGGCTTAAATACTATGTTGCCTGTTTGAAATAATCTGGTTATGATCTGCGCAATTGCTGGTGACGGCAAATCACATCGACACGATTAACGCTGATTTTATACGGTAATGGAACTTTTAAACCCTACACTGAAAATTTTCGCTGGCTACGTGAACCGCGAGCTGGCGCAATACAACTTCACCTTGATTTCGCCGTATCTCGCAGAGAGGCGCGCGCCCGGTATACGACAGGGGGTTCTGCTGGGAGTCGACGTTGTGGCAGACGTTGTTTGCACGGCAGTGAGAACCTACTCTGCTTTCACACACGAGCTGGACGACGGGCCGACGGCCACGCAGCTTGAGACCTCCGACGTTGTGGCAGGGGTTGTCTCGGGGAGCCTGGGGTCATGGGGGGGTGATTTGCGCTGTCCGCTCAGGATGGTGACGGAGAGTCTTCTGCCGGATTTGCTTCGTTACGGGACCGTCGACGCCATTGTGGCAGAGGTTGAGCGGTACCCGGGTTCGGCAGGGCGCCACATTGGCAGCAGTCCCATCGCAGCGACGTTCAATCTCGCGCACTGTCTGGAAACGATAGGGCGTTTGTCGGACGCGAAAGTGCTGTATCTGGAAACCGCAGAGCGCCTGAAGCAGGGCCATGACGTACTCGCACGGGCCTACGCCGACGCAGCTCGACGACGCGTCGAGGCGCTTCATCGCGCTGACGTGAAAGGGGGCGTTTCAGCAAAGTCCGGTGACGTGACACACAACGTATACGATCAATTAGAGCTTTCTGACGAAGATGAGGCTCTTCGACCCTTCTATAGTGGATTGCTGCGATATCTCAAGAATGCCGGCGAGAATCCAGCCACAAGCTACCCCTCGTTATTGTTTCGTGCCATGGATGAGCTGTACGAGACTGGACCGCGTCCTGGTTTCTGGAAGTCGGTGACCTCGCGCGCGATCATGAGTGTCGTCAAAACGTATGCACGAGATTTCGAGCGACAAATGACCGCGCTCTCACCCACTGAACTCGAAGAGTACGTCGCGGACCTCGAGCTCGGTTTGCAGATGAGGGTGTTCGACGAAACCTGCGCCGAGCGGCTTCTCGCGTTGACGCCAGGGGCTAGGCCAGAGACCCGAGAAGATGTTTACGAATGGCTTCTTACGGACTTCGACCGCCGGGGTGAGGAAGACAAATCGGACTATCTGGAACGGGACGGATTTAAAGGAGCCGACGCTGTCATTGCGGCGATGGCTCTCCTGTCTAACAGCACGCGAACGTCCTGAGGCCAGCGGCGCTTCGCGCGGGTCTCCCGGAGACCGTTTATTTCAACGTGGACAAGTCTGTTCATGCAGATTGTCATCGCGGGTTCGCCGATTATCACTGAGCCTATCCATCCGAGCATCGGAGATAGAGCGACGCTGGTCCGTAGTCATATCGAGCAGGTTGCGAAATACGGACCGGGCGTGACCACACTCAGGATTCGCGTTGCGCAAGGCATCGAGTTTATTTGTTGCCAGGCCAGTATGTGAACGTGCTTGCAAACGATGCGCGGTTCAGCAGCTTTTCACTAGCGCGACCACGTCTCATCGACGGAAGTATCGAACTTCATGTTCACCGAGTTCCGAGTAGCGTATGCAGCGATCTGCCGATGCGCAAGTTCAAGTGTGGCGACGTTGTCGCATGGCGAGGGCCGTTCGGCGACTTCGGATTGCGCCAGAACCAGGAAGCAGCACATGCAGTTTTCATGTGTACTGGCACTGGCTTTGCACTTGTCTGGGCGATTGTCGAGAGCATGTTATTTGAAGCCCGGTGTCAACCGATTTCGTTGTATTGGAGCGGCCGCTCGGATGCCGATCTCTACTTTCAAGGTGTAGCTCGCGAATGGACCCGGTTGCACAATAATTTCCACTTCATTCCGGTTGTGCCGCGCGGCGGGGCGGGGCATCGGAGATGCGTGCCCGGACGCGTACAGCACGCCGTCATAGCGGACGCTGTTGTGTATGCATGCGGCTTCCCTGGAATGATCGTGGATGCCCGCGAAGCGCTAACCACGCAGCGCGGGTTGCGGCCCAACGCTTTTTCGCGGATCCGTTCGGGAGTATCGAAGTCGGGTCCTCAATCAGCTCAGCCGACATCGTAAGGCCTGATATTCGAGCAGGAGTCAATGTGGAAGTCCGAACGCGCCGTACGTCAGGGACGGCGCGCCTCTGTGCTGTCTAGTCTTGCGGGCTTTTCCCGCTTGCAGCCGGCTGGCAGTAGGAATTCCAGTTCTTCCCGCGCCTGGCGCGGCAGCCGCAGGCTGGGGCGGTCTTCGTCGATTTCTTCAAGAAGATCAATCATAGCTATGGTCACGATGTTGGTGACGAGGCGCTGCAGGTGCTGGCGAAAGCTGGTACGTTAGTTACACACGAGTCCAAGCTGTTCGGGTGCTGGAGAGGCGAAGAATTTGGCGCAGCGCTGCCCGGCGCGGATGCCGGTCTGGCGCGCACTATCGCGGACAATCCGCGTCGGTGCCTCGTGCTGCAGGATTTCGAGCACACGTGGCGTGTGAAACCAATTCCGTTCACTGTCAGCATTGGCGAGGTCATACGCGAGACAGCCGAGCGTGATGTTGACGCGTTAATGAGACGCGGAGACCGAGCGAAGGAATGAGGCCGCAATCGCACTGAGGTTGGATAGTGAATCGGAATAAGCTGCTAAGTTAGGCGCATTTCTTCGAAGCATGGTCTGTTTCAGATTCGCTTTTAGATGAGCACACGCAGCGGAGATAGCATTCGCAGGCGTGGGAGGCAAACCGTAGCCGGTCTTCCTGCTACGACGCTGGTGTAACTTTCTGTAGCTTCATAATCAACCTGAGGTGCTTTTCAATCGTCCGAAGATTCTTCCGAAGCTCCATGAGATCGGCAGCATAGAGGCGGACATAAGGCTCATTGCGATATGCGGCCAGTCGCGCCTCACCGTTGCTCGGATCATCAACATGAGAACCGAGGAAGAGGGCTGAGAGAAGTTCTCGAACAGAAAGGTCGTTGCGAATCTCAAGTCTTTCAGCGTTTTCTATCAGCTTGGGCTCTCCAATCTGCTCCGAAATCTCACCAATAAGTTTCACCGCTCGATCGGAGAGGCGTCGATTGCCGAATGCCTGAACGACCGCCGCCGGTATGCGGCTGGCTTTAAGGCAGCGTGATACCTGAGTTATCGATTCGCCAATTCCACTTGCTAGCGTCGATTGGTTAATCCATAAACCTTTCGCGAGCATTGTTTTGAAAAATAGTCCTCGGTCGCGCATCGATGCTTTCGAGGATTTCATCGTCAAATAGGCTGCTCTAGCCTCTTCGCGAGACTTTTCCAGTTCCAATTCGGAAAGATCCACGTGTCCTCCAATGAAAATTATTCAAGATTTTTCGAATAAAATTTGAATTTATTCGACTATTACAAGATTTTTAAAATACAATAAGGCTTGCCAACCAGATTGGATGGTTTGCAAAAACATATCATCAATTGCAGATAACAGACGAATACTATATGTGGAGATTTGAGTGAACTAAACCGCGTTGCCTATCATTCGCCATGATGGACCAAAATATAAGCCTCGGTGCAATCCGTCGCGCAGCATGTGGCAGTTCTTGGCCAGAGTATCATTTTGGCCTTGTGGGAATTATTTACCAGCTGAGACGTTTGATGGTCTCGTCAGGAGCTTCATGATTGGATGACGGTGGCTATGCGAATGTCACAGAGACTAGGCGGGCGCGCTCATTGGAGACTGCGTCATCGAGAATCCTCCTCGACGGTGGCGCGCCTGAGAAGCTGCGCGGGAGCAGGGAAGCCAGAATACTGTGCGCTGTGGTCGTCGTTGTGTCCGAGCATGCCTGGTTTAGTCAACAGACCGCTCGGAAAGACATAGCTCGTGACACGACGCCTCGGAAATTCATGCCAGCCGATGTTGAATGCAGCAAGCTTCGGGAAAAACTGGAGTTCCTGTAGGGCAAATGGTCGTGGATCCACCACGCTATCGACTGCTACTTCCCACCACTGTCGATGTGGTCGACCAACCAAGGGACGACAATGGTCGCCATCGCGCCCATGCCGCCGTCGGCGCTGCGCTGATCCCAGATATGTCGCGCGCGATTGCGTTCATTGGAAGCACAACTGTGAAAATATGCGTTGCCGAAAGCATTGACTGTGAAGGAGCGGTAAGCCGAGCGGATCGAGATTCGCCCAAAGGTGGCCTGAAGCGGCTCTAACAAGTCTTCGCACAGGCGCTGACCGGCTGCGACTGCAAGGTCTGGATCGTCTGGCAGGTTCTGCATGCCGTGGACATTGGCGATTTCGCTGTACAGAAATTCGCGCATGAAAAAGTTCGTGGAGAGTCGGACGCGCCCAAGGGTTTCGGCGCTTCGGACCGTTTTTGATTTGTGCATAGCTAAATTCCCGCTGATAGACCGTCGGATTGCACTCCGTGCAGTTGTTTTCCGTTTGAAGTGCAGCAAGGATCGATAACCGGTCGTGAACAAAATTGCATCACTGTGTGTCAATACCCCGTCGAACGTGTCCCACTCAGCGAGGTCTGACGCATCGGATATCAGGCACAGTCATGAAGCAACCCCCACGGGGTCAAGCTTGGTAACAGATGAATCCCGCCATCGTGCATCTACAAGAATCACAGTCGTCGTGCCATGCCGATAGCGACAAAGACCAGCCATCGCAGACCAGATTGCGATAGCGGATATTGTCGACAAATCCGTTGATCTTTCCCGATTCAGGTTGAAGCATCTTCGAATGGTGGACATATGCGTCCACTTGGTCCTGCTTGAGAAAAACTTCGAAGAGTAGCCAAAACGTAGTGTTCGCCAGAGATGCTAGACGGCCGCAATGCAGTCGATCTCGATGTCGAAGTGTCCTGGCCACGCTGCCACACAAACGAAGATTCGCGCTGGCGGATCTTGCGGGAAATACCGAGCGTAGACTGAGTTGACGGTTGCGAACATCTCAACAGAGGTGCAATAAACGTTGCATTTCAGCACGTTATCAAGCGAACTGCCTGCCGTCTCGAGGCAAATTTTGATCTGCTCAAGAACAAGCTCCGTCTGTCGCTCGATTGGCGCGTCGACGACTTCACCCGTGTCAGGATCAAATGGCGGTAAACCTGAAACATACAATATGTCACCGTGCCGCGTCATAACGGAAGTCGGTGCTTTCCATCGTTCCAGGTATGTAGACAGAGGCTCAACGCGGATGATCTGGCGCTTCATGATGGAGATCCTGTTCAGATGGTGCGACGTTTCTGGAGCATACGCGAATCCTGGAGTCTTGATATGTTAATGCTGACCTGAAGATCCATGTTTCACGTTGTTGTGAAATGACAAATCACACAAAGCAAAATAGAGCACGAAGGTGAGGGCACCACCTGGGTAGAATTCGCTTTAGAGGATGCCTGTCATCCAGACGTCGGACATCATCCTCGCATGCTTGGTCGTGCAAAAGCACGAATGGTCGCGGTCCCCCGAGGTCTCGTTGCTGAAGGGGCTGTTTTCAGCCACGCTAACTATATATTCACGGGAACGCAGTGCAACGCCTTGTGGCCTGGATACCATTGTCTTGGTACATCGCAAAAGCGTGTTCGGGGAATCCGGCATATCATCTGCCAGACCTTATTGCCGGGCATTTTCTCTTATGACCAAGAGCGAGTCGAAGGATGGCGCTGTCCGGCCATCGCGTGCAACTGACGCGTTGATCGCTGCGATATTCGCATCAGGTATGGCATTCGTTGACAGTACTGTCGTCAATGTTGCTACGGCGAAACTTCAGGTCGTATTTTCCGCGACTGTAGGAGAGGTGCAGTGGGTTGTCGAAGGATATGCTTTGACGCTCTCGGCGCTTCTCTTGATTGGGGGCAGACTTGGGGACATATATGGTCACAAACGTACCTTCATCTGGGGGAGTATTCTCTTCGGCGTTTCGTCGTTTTTGTGCGGCGCATCAGGGTCACTGACGGGTCTCGTATTCGCACGGGCGGCTCAGGGAGTCGCTGCTGCATTGCTGATTCCCGGTAGTCTCGCATTGATCACCTCTGCCTATCCGCCAGCCGCGCGGGCCCGGGCTATTGGCATATGGTCTGGTACTACGGCTGTGATGGGCGCTATCGGTCCGTTTCTCGGCGGATGGGTAATCGACCATTTTTCCTGGCGAGCCGCGTTTTACATCAACCTTCCAATTGGCGTCCTTTCCGCACTTTTTGCTTTCCGAGTCGAAGAAAGTCGTGATCTGGAAGATGGGCGTATGCCAAGCTGGGCTGGAGCCGCGAGCATGGTTGCTGCCTTCGTAACTCTGACGTATTCGCTGCTCGAGGCGCAACGTGAGGGCGAGCGTGCGATGCTTGCCGCACTAGCAAGCGCCGTATTCTTTTTTCTTTTTGCTAACTGCGAGCGCCGCGCAAAGGCGCCACTGTTTCCTGCGGCGCTGTTAAAGGCACCTATGTTTGTTGGGGTGAACGTGATTACGCTGTTCCTCTACGCCGCGTTGTCTGCAACGATGTATTTTCTGCCTTTGAATCTGATCCAGGTCCAGCATTATGCGGCGTCCGAAGCGGGAGCCGCGCTCGCGCCAATGATTCTCGCGCTGTTTGTGCTGTCGCCCTGGACCGGAAGCCTGCTGCCGAGATTCGGAGCCCGCTGGTGTTTGACAGTCGGATGCTGTGTCGCGAGTGTCGGCTACCTCGGCCTATGTGTGCCTGGTGTGGGAGGGGGCTACTGGTCGACGTTCTTCGTACCGATGCTGATTCTCGGAGTGGGGATGTCTATCTGTGTATCGCCACTAACGACAACGGTCATGAATTCAGCGCCTGACAGTCAGTCAGGGATCGCTTCTGGAATCAACAACGCAATCTCGCGTATGGCGGGATTACTCGCCATTGCTGTATTTGGCCTCTTTCTGTCGCTGGCCTTCAACTATCGCCTCGATATTGCGCTGCATAAACTGCGACTCACACCTGAACTACAGGCGCAAGTCGACCAGCAAAAACCACTGCTTGCCGCTGCGCATTACGCTGCGTCGTCCGTTGAGCATGCCGTTCAGGTATCTTTCGTCGGCGCGTTCCGGCTCCTGATGGCCAGTTCCGCCGGACTGGCCCTCATGGGTGCAGCCTGTTCGTGGTGGATGCTTAGGTCCGAAGAGGCGAGAACCTGACGTTGACGAAAGCAAGGCCGACCATCCGAGAAACCAGGTATTCACGGATGAACAGAACACATCATGTCCAGAAAGCCCGGTCCGCTTCGAGACGGAACATTTGTTATCTGTGGCGATGCGACCTAACCGAGGCGCACAGGTCTTCCATCTCTATGTTTTTCGCCATGAAGCAGCTATTCCACGCGCTCGCGTAATTGTCTCGAAATGAGTTGGCCTGCACGATTCTTACGCTGCCTCTAGAATTAGAGCGAATCTCGCAACCTCAGCTTTCTGGGTATCAAATGACGTTGCGCGGCAGACAACAGGACACGGAGCAGGCATGAACCGAGAAAGTATGATACTTGGCGCTTTTTTCTTCAATCCGCAGGGCGACCATCGGATGTCATGGCGACATCCTCGTGCTCCTGGTGAAGAGATATTCGATCTCCAGTATTACCGCGATGTGGCTGCGTTGGCAGAATCTGCATGCCTTGATGCTCTCTTTATCGCTGATCATGTTGCGATGTGGGATACCTTCGAAAGCAATGTGGCTCACTATGCCAATGCTCGTCTCGAACCCATAACCTTGCTGTCTGCACTTTCCGCCGTCACACGAGACCTTGGTTTAATAAGCACGTTGTCCGCCTCGTTCAGCGAACCATACAACGTGGCTCGCATGTTTGCATCCCTGGACCATCTCAGTCACGGTCGGGCTGCGTGGAATGTCGTAACGTCAAGCATGGACGAAGAGGCAATGAATTTCGGCCGCGATTCCACCCTCGAGCACGCTCATCGGTATGAGCGTGCTACCGAGTACGTGGAAGTCGTCAAGGCGCTATGGGACAGTTGGGAAGATGGCGCGGTGCTGCTCGACCGCAAATCTGGCCTGTTCGCTGACCCCGGGAAAGTACATCGCGTTGAGCATTCAGGGCGGCATTTTTCGGTGAGAGGTCCACTCAATGTGCCTCGTCCGCCACAGGGACATCCGATTATTGTGCAGGCGGGGTCGTCCGGAGATGGCAAGAATCTGGCAGCGCGCCATGCCGATATGCATTTCTCAATGTGTCGCAGCATCGAGGAAGGGTTGGCTTACCGGAAGGATCTGAACGAGCGCCTCAGGCAGTATGGGCGCACACAGGAGAGCCTGAAAATCTTGCCCGGCATACAACCTGTTCTGGCGGCCTCTCAGGCAGAGGCAGAAGAGAAGCGTGAACTGCTCGAGTCTCTGGTGCCCGAACGCATGGGCGTGGATCTTGTATCGAGTTGGTGTCAGGTCGATCTCTCGAAAATGCCACTCGACGGACCGCTCCCAGATTTGCCCGACGAGGAAACTTATGATGGTCAGCGCAGTAACCTCGCGCGGTTGAAGTCATTCAAGGAACATAACATGACCATCCGGGAGGTTGCGCGCCTGCTCACAAACTCTGGTGCGGCACCGGTAGTGGCAGGAACCGCAGTGCAAATTGCTGATTTCATGGAAGAGTGGTTTAAGGCCGGCCTGTGCGACGGCTTCAATCTGATGTTCCCGGTCCTTGTCGAAGATATGTTTGACTTCGTGCACGGCGTGGTTCCAGAGCTCCAGCGACGCGGTCTTGCCCAAACCAGCTACCGACCTGGCACATTGCGCGACAAGCTTGGGCTGATACGTTCGCCTAATAGCCTCGCAGTTCGCTTCTGACGGACTGCACAGAGCGCCGGCGGGGCAATAGCTCTGTCGCGCCCGTATTGAACCCGGTCCGAGCACTATTTCAGAGATTTCGAGAACACTTTTTTTTCAAATGACCAAGAAAAACGATCCTTTCCATACCATCCGTGACAACGGTAACGAAATCCAGAACCACGTAATCGATGAATTCCTCTCTGGCCGGCTTTCGCGCCGGGAGCTGCTTCGTGCCGGCAGCATGCTTGGCTTGTGGACACTAGGCGGCAGCGGACTTATTGCTTCGCTCTCGTCTCAAGCAGCGAGTCCAGTTGCAGGTACGATCCGCATTGGCCATCCCATGCCGTCAGGCGCTATCGATCCGATTACGGCTTTCGACGTAGCTAGTCCGGCGCTTCTTAATCAGAGTGGTGAATATCTCGTGAACTCTGATAGTGTGGCTGCAACTCTGCGTCCCGCACTGGCATTGTCCTGGATGCCGAACAGCAAGGGTGACGTTTGGACATTCAGGCTACGTAAGGGCGTTCGCTTTCAGAACGGTCAGCTCCTAACAGCCAAAGATGTTGCAGCAACCTTCGACAGGCTGACGGACCCTGCGGCCGGCTCAGCTGCGAAGGCGACGTTTCGTGGAGTACTGTCAAAGGGCGGCACGCAGGCACGTGACGAGAACACAGTCGAATTCCATTTGGACGCTCCGAATGGATCGTTCCCGTGGTACGTCTCATCAGACACGATTAACACTGTGATTCTGCCTTTCGATTTCAAGGGCGCTTACGAGCAGTCATTTCCAGGCACTGGACCGTACAGGCTCGAGCGTTTCCAGCCACGCGTCGGAGCGACGTTCGTTCGCAACGACAACTATTGGGGCGCCAAAGCGAAAACGGAACGCCTGGAGTTCAAGTTCTACGGGGATCAGCAAGGTCAAATTCTGGCAATGCAAGGGCGCGAGGTTGACTTGCTCACGCGTTTCACCGTTCACGGCGGGCTGGCCTTGTTGAACAACGCCGAATTTAAGGTGGCAGGGACGCGGTCAAGCACGCATCGCCAGATTCACATGCGCGCGGACCAAGGTGTATTCAAGGACAAACGCATACGGCAAGCCTTAGCCCTGAGCCTGGATCGCGAAGCCATGGTGCGTGGTCTTCTGATGGGGCGAGGGGTGCCAGCAAACGATCATCCTTTCGCGCCAGTCTTTCCCACGTTTGATCCATCTGTCCCGCAAAAATCGAAAGATCTTGAGGGCGCGAAGGCGCGTCTTGCTGCCGCAGGCGTCGGTAATGGCTTCTCTGCAACGCTGACGACAGAGGCGTTCCTGGAAATGCCGGATCTGGCCGTCGTCGTGCAGAACGCTGCGAAATCGATTGGGGCGAATATTTCGCTGCGTGTCGAGTCTCAGGAGGCATACTACGGCTCAGGCACTCCGGGAAAATCGGATTGGCTCGACTCGCCGATGGGGATGACCGACTACGGGCATCGTGGCGTGCCGGACTCGTTCCTCAGAGGGCCGTTGGTGAGTGGAGGGGCCTGGAATGCTGCCCATTTCACGAATGCTCAGTACGATCAGTTGGTCGCCCGTTATACGGCCACGTTGGAGGTCCGTGAGCAGAAGGAAATCGGCGGCAAGATCGAGCGGTTGCTCACTGACGAAGTTCCGGTCGCCATTCCGTACTTTGCTGACTCGCTGATTGTTACCCGGGCGAATCTTGAAGGGGTGCGCTTCTCGGCGATGGCCCAGCTATACCTCGATCAGGCGGTGCTTTCGTAACGTCCTTCAACGCTAGCAGCATGCTGTTTGCTCATACGCGTGGGGTATTCTCGCGTTTTCCAACGGAAGAGGAGTTCGTACAGGTCTACAAAGTCCTTTCTGATGACGAGATTTCGGCACAATATCTCCAAGAATAGACTGGTGTCGAATCTTGCAATGTCACTATTCAAGACGAGCAACCGGACGTAGTCCAACCATACTTCCTACGGAGTCGATCGGGGCGGCTGCTTCGGCACGGCACAACTATAAAATCTGCGACGATGTGATTTCCAGCGCATCGTATCCATCCGGAACTAGCTGAACAGGATGCGTGAAATCGTATTACTTGAGATGTCTTTGCAAAAACTGCAGCATCAACGTAGCAATTTCATCGACTTTCTCATCGAAGGCGAAGTGGCCTGCGTCAAGCAAGTGAATTTCTGCGTCCGGTAGGTCGCGCCTGAAAGCCTTCGCTCCAGGAGCGATGAACGAGGGGTCATTGTCACCCCAGACTACCAAGGTCGGCGGCTTGTGTTCGCGCATCCAAGCCTGCCATGCCGGATACGAGGCGACATTCATTCGATAGTCGTATAGCAGCGCTCCTTGGATTTCGCGCTGACCTGGTCTCGACAAGTGAGCATACTCGTCGGTCCAGGTGTCTGGGTTGTATCGATCAGGATGAGAGCTGCGTGCTGTGTGGCGTTGCTCGGTCGCCGATAGGGACATGAATGCATCGAGTATCTCTGGGTGCGCATCAGGGCTTGACCAGTACTGAGCAATGCTAGCCCACTTGGGACCAAGTCCCTCCTTATAAGCATTCGCGTTCTGAACTACGAGAGCCTGCAGGCGTTCCGGATGCGCCGTCATGATCCGGAAACCGACAGGTCCGCCATAGTCATGCAGATAAAGACTGTATTTGTCGATGCCAAGCTGCTCGAGAAAATCGTTGGTCGTTTGTGCAAGATGATCGAAGGTATAGGCGTAAGAAGATGGTGGCGGAGCATCGCTTTGACCGAAACCTGGAAAATCGGGAGCCACCAGGTGATATTGAGTAGCGAGCAGAGGAATGAGTGTGTCGAACTCGCGCGATGAGGACGGATACCCGTGCAGGAGAACGATTGTAGGCGCGTTTTGAGGACCAGCTTCCCGATAGAAGATACGGACGCCATCGACCGTTACTTTGTGATAGGTGGTCGTAACTGAGGTTGATTCCAAGGCAGCAGCTTGCGCGCTGACCGAAAAGAATAGCGCAGCAACTGTCAAAATAATTGGAGCTTTCACGGTGGTGTTCCTTGTGGCTAGGCTTGTTTAGCTTTCTTCATATGCTGCGGTTACGTACGCACTTGCATCGCCCTTCACGCAAGCTGCCGCACATCTCTAATTCGACCAGCGGGCGAGTTGATCACAGCTCTAGTTCGTCGACGCGCTGCAACTTGTTACAAGCTCAGCGGATTTGTGTGACACGGGTGCTTTCACGCTGCTCCGCCTGGACGACAGCGGGGAACACTCCGTCGAAGGTATGGCGACGTGAACGTCGCAAAGGCGTCCACTCGTGATGACGAACTGCGCTGCGTACTACTCGATACAAATCGGATCTTTCTGACGGCGCCGCTGCGCCCAAGGGAACTGACTTCTTGAGAGCCGTAGGCCTAGGCAAGGAGAATGTCCGAGAGGAGTGCCGGACGCGCCGCGTATTAACGCCAGAAAATCAGGATAGCAACTGCGCCAAACAGGCACCATTTGACTACGTAGTAGATGGTACGGTTCCACGCCTTAAGCGCCTTTCCGGCGCGCCGGACCACGTAGATGTATCGGAATGCGCGGTTCAGTCCGCCAGTACGGTCTCCGATTTCATTTGGCGACGTCGCAGCGCGCATCAGAAATCCGCCAACCACGTTCATCATCTTTTGAGCCCACCGATATTTCATTGGGCGCTCAATGTCGCAGAACAGGATGATGCGGTCCTGCGTCGTGTCATTCGCGGCGTGATGAAGATATGTTTCATCAAATACAACGTCTTCGCCGTCACGCCAAGAGTAGGGAGTGCCGTCGACAACTATCGCGCAGCGGTCGTCGTTCGGCGTAACCAGACCGAGGTGGTAGCGCAGCGATCCGGCGAATGGATCTCGGTGGGGATTAAGTTTGCCGCCAGCCGGCAGCATGGCGAACATTGCGGCTCTTACTGACGGAATGCCTTGCAGGACTTCAATCGTACGCGGACACAGCACAGCAGCAGAGGGGTGCGGATTGTCATACCACTTTAGATAAAACCGCTTCCAGCCAGTGCGGAAAAATGAATTAAAACCTATGTCATTATATTGGTTTGTAGCTTGAATTCGGCTTGACTCGGCTAGCGCAAGCGCCTCCTCGCGGAAGATCTGCCACTTGCTTTTCAACAATTCAAGCTCAGAGATGTACGAGGATGGGATGTACGGCGTATTCGGAACGCTTGAAAAAATATAAGCCAAACAGTTGAGAGGTGCTGTAAAGGTAGAATGGTCGAAAATTTGTCTGAAAAAACTGCCGTGTCGCGCGTTGCCCCGGCGATGTGTAGAGACCGCGCAAGTGAAAAATAGGAACAGAATAGCCCATCGCATGACCAAACTCCTCATATTTTTTGACCATGCGGATTATATTTTCGACTATAGAAACGCGCTGCCGATGAATGTAACTAGTTGATTTATATGAAAATATTAAATGAGTCGCGAGACGATGAGTAAAGGAGACTTCGCCCCGCCAACTCAAGCCAGTCATCGAATTTTCTTGATAGCGACACTTTTCTAACAGTCCTAGAGCATCTGCACGATCAGGTTTTGCAATCCTTGGCTTGAAGCAAGCTGATCAGCATTCACATACTCGGAGCAGTCCGTGTCGTTGCGTTATCGCGCTGTGATGTAGCGCGTAGCGCACAAAGAGACAGGCAACAGATTGTGGGCGATCGTACTCGAGCGCCCACGCTCAAAAATATAACTGGATCACAAGCTTTCGATTCTATCGAAATCCAAGATAGCGACTATACGCCAGGGACGTGTGGCACTAAGTCGTAGGTCAGTGTCCTGACCAGTTCCTAGATGAAAGCATGGAGCAGTTGGGTCGTTTGCCTAGGAGCGTCTTGGCGGCAGAGGGTGGCGTGCCTCGTGATATGAACGTGCCAGTTCAATGTTTGCGCCGCCTCCGACCTTTGCCCATCCGGTCAATTGCTCAAATGGATTTGTGCTCTCCACTACGTCGTATCCTGCACTGGTTAGCCGATATTCGGCGGGTGTCGTGCATTCCGCGACCAGGCCCATGTCTTTCAGGAGGGCCAGATGAAGCCTGATTTCTGGCCAAGTATGCCCTGTTGTTTTACTGACCGCATGCTCAATCTCTTTACAGCACTGAGTTGGTTCTTCATGCTCCTGCATAGACGTTAAGATGGTTTCTAGAAGTTGGCTGTCTCTTCGCATGTTGACCTCGCTGGTTGACCATCGAGTTATAACGATAGCAGCGTTAGCTCGAAGCTGCACAGATATTCGGCAATTTTTCGCGTGCTAGCGACAGTGGGAACAAGGAACAAGAGCCTATGTGAGGTTGGTGAGCGGCTGAGCACTTCAAATGCGATGATTTGTTTTGAAGGAAATAAATTAAAATCCTCAATAAAGAAAATTTGTTTTGAAAATCAAAAATAATATCATGATCAGTGATGAATATCTGTTGGCACTGCAAGTTCGCATCGGTTGCAAGCTTCGACTGAAGTGCCCGTTGCTCTGAGCCGGCGGTCAAAGAGACGATCAAAGAGAAGTTTCATCGGAGGCGCTTAGCCTTGATCTGTGCGTCTTGCATTGCAGCAATTGATTCAAGCAGAGGAGGGGCCCCCGTCCCAGCCACGCGAGTATGGTGATTTGATCTCAGCCCCCGACTGATTGCGGTCTTTCAGGGTTCGGGCGTCGGATGCCTTGCGTGATGCAGATGCGTCGAGTCTCGGCTTCGCTCTCTGCATTCGCTTTGCTCTTTGCTCTTTGCTAGGTTCGCGCATCCGATCATCTGTCGCAATAATCGCCAGTAAGTTGGCCTTCACTGATCCTTGTAGATTTTCACAGAAACAGCCGTGCCCTCCCACGTCCGGCATGTGCTGCGATGGGCGTACGTCAGGCAGCGATCATAGCGATATCGAGTCTATAATTACACGCCGGCACGAAAAAATTCGATTTTTTGGCGATGTTGGGCAAAAAAAAGCCGACTAATTAAGGTCGGCTAAAGATTCTGGCCATTTCGAGGGCTGAACCAGAACCTGAGAGGCTGCATGATGTCGAGGCGGCGCAACAGAATCGGCGCAGTCTTGATTGCGCACGGCTGGCATTCACCCGCTTGCAGATGATGCTCGACAACTATGTCACATCTGAGAATGCAGTAGAGAAGATTGGCAACCAGGCGCCCCGTGAGCCGCTAGATGTGGCAATCAAAGATATTCGCTTGACGGCACGGCATTGCAGCGAAGAGATCGTCCCTTGCTGACGGTATTTCTCGCGCCGGTGAAGCCTGCAGGATGAATCTTATTCTGGCCCTACTTAGCTAAAAACAGCTTGCGTCGATTATACGCGAAATCCTGGTATGTGGGCTACAACGTGAGCGAGATCAACTGTTTCGAAACGAGCTTCGCGGTAGAGCGCAGCGCAGTCAAGGTAAGAGAGGCTCTTCATTGCATAGATAGTCTCCAGCGGCTTCAAAACCCAGACGCCTGTCCAGAGGGGCATCCATCCTCGAGAGAAATCGGCTGCCATCTTAAACTTGACTGCAGTTTCGATGCCGCGCCGATCGCTAGGCATCGTATCTAACGCAACGATGTTGGAGTAATGCGAAGAAGCAGATTGTGGAAATTGTCATTGTGCTTGGCGTCGTTGTCCTGTACTTGACACTGGCAATGGAAGCGGATGTGCAGAATCGCCCTGGCGTATCTGCCGTAACGGTAGCGAACATTTTGCTCGGATGGGTAGTCACGTTCCCGTGGGCACGTCGTCCAGGAGCTGGTAGAGTCAAGCATTTGCCACGTCTTGTGAGGCGATTCGGGCGTTCTACTGCGCGAGCGACAAACGAAAGACTGGTCACCGACTCAGCGTTACACACATCGTCTGGCCGACGAGTCAGCGCGTGAAGACAGTAGGCAGCTACGGCGTATCTTGCCTTCTGTGCAGTCGGCTCCCCAGTGATTTGCTCGCGGACGCCACTACACGTCCCGGAGGCATAGAGAGCAGGCAATCGCCGCGCCATTAATGTGATTGTTTTGAAGACAAATTTTTAATCGATGCCACGATGCTAGACATGTGCCTTGTGTAGGGCTGCGCCAATGCGGTGAATCAGCGGCACGAGAGGCGCGTCGCCCGTTAACATTGCGCGAGCTGTTTAGGGCACACGTGTTTTGTCTAAGCCACGAGCGAAGTCTCGGCCTGTCAGGCAGAGGCAGTTCACTGTGAAAGAAGGTGAAGCTTGTGTTTTTCCATTGCGAGACTGTCCGCGTCCGGCAGGGGTATTACGGGACCGTCCGCGCGTTCATAAATCTTTGCCAGGCGAGCGTTCTCTTCTACCATGTGTTTCTGATCGTGGGGAAGCTCATATGTGGGCATGATCGCGCCCACCGGACAAACCAAAGTGCAGGTTGTGCAGTTAACGCAAACTTGGGGATCAATTACCACAAAATTTTTTCCTACTCGGAACGCATCCACGGGGCACGCAGCGACACATTCGCCATATCGGCAGCCAATACACCTTTCGGTTACGACGCAGGTCATGGTGGCACCTTTTTAACGGTAATCATGCCAATCAAGGAAACGCCACAGAGCGACTTGCAGAGGAATCGTTCCGTGGCAGGTCATACTTGAAAAAAGATCGTAGTATCAGGTTTTTGACAAGTCGCTCCCGGACGTTTCGCCAGCGGCATAAGTCGCTATCAATGTGAAGATTCCGAGGAGCGCGATCAAGCATGAAACGGATTCGATATGCCCCGTGAAGGCCATTAGCGAAGTGGCGGCGATCGGAGTTAAACCGCCACCAATGGCGGCCGCTACCTGGACGCCTAGCGAACACCCGCTGTAGCGCACCTTCGTACCAAAGAGTTCAGGTATGCATGCCGCCTGGGGACCGAAAAGCGTGGCGTGACCAAGGCTCATGCAAACTGCCATTGTGATGATCACAGTCATCGGGTCGCCTGACTGGACCAACCAGAAGAGCGGGAACGCGGCAAGGACGGTCGACGCTGCACCGAAGTAGTAGAGCGGCTTGCGACCAAAGATGTCCGACAGATATCCAGCAAGCGGCACAGTAATGAATTCAAGTGTCGCGGCTAGCAACAGGCCGCTGAGCATGACTGTTTTTGGGATGCCGACTGTCTTGTTTCCGTACATCACTAGAAAAACAGAAAGCAGATAGACCCAAGCCACTTCAGAGATCTTCAGACCTACCGAAACGAAGAAGCTGCGCTTGTAAGAGCGAAAGACTTCGAGAAGCGGCATTTTAATCGGCGCATCATGCTTCATCGCTTTAAGAAATTCTGGCGATTCAGAGACCCTGAGGCGAATGACCAGCCCGACCATTACGAGTCCGATGCTGATTAAGAAGGGAAGGCGCCATCCCCAAGCGAGAAACTGCGCTTCGGGAAGGCGGCTGACAGCGGCGAAGGCAGCGGTAGAAAGTACGATCCCGAGCGGGAAGCCTACCTGGACAATTCCGCCGAAAAAACCGCGCCGATTAGGCGGTGCATGCTCGACGACCATCAACGCTGCGCCGCCCCATTCGCCACCGAGGCCAATTCCCTGAAGGATTCGCAGCGTGATAAGAATCACCGGTGCCCAGACGCCAATTTGCGAGTAAGTAGGCAGGAGGCCGATGAGGAATGTGGCTCCGCCCATCATGAACATTGTGATCATCAGCATGGTCTTTCGACCGATTCGATCGCCAAAGTGGCCGAAAATAGCGCCACCTAGCGGACGTGCGATGAACCCGGCAGCAAACGAAGCTAGAGACGCAATAGTCCCAACAAATGGGTCGAACGCAGGGAAGAACAGTTTGTTAAAGAGCAGCGCGGCTGCAGTGCCGTACAGAAGAAAATCGTACCATTCGACGGTCGTTCCAATCACGCTGGAAATCATGATGACCCGCATCCGCGTTTTCTCACTGGTTTCATCAGATGTGCCAGCTGAAAGCACATCTAGCTGGTCACTTTGCAAAATTGCCATGTCAGATCTCCTAGCCGGGTTCGGCGTTGTCCACGTCCAAAGGCGTCCGAATGTTTACCGAACGTGAGTTGAGATTAGCCTGGAAAAAAACTTTTGCAATAATAAGTTGCCTAATGGGAAACACTGACCTATATTTGTCTACAACCGCCTCCCCGGTGGCTTCATTCACTGACGATCTAGGAGATGACATGGATGCAACGTCGACGAAACCGCACTTCGCGCAGCGGCTGCAGGGCAAGCTTGAACCGACCCCCGGCGGGTCTGTGTATGTAGACCCGAGCAAGATTGAGTGGGAGAAATCCCAGTTCGACAAAATCTGGATGAAGGTGCTGTACCGCAACGATGAGATTGGCGAGATGACGGTTCTGTTGAAGTGGGAACCGGGCGCGACCTTGCCTTTCCACCGTCATCCCGAGATCGAGCAGAGCTATGTGCTTGAGGGCTCCTTCTACGATCACGACGGAATCTGTCGGGCGGGCGAGTTCGTGTGGCGCCAGCCCGGGTCACTCCACCAGACGCACACAGATGAGGGTTGCGTGCTGCTCGCGATTTACCGCAAGCCGAACGTTTTCTTCAATGCTGCCGGGTTTGAGAAGAATCCCCACTAAGCACCCCGCCAAGCACGTGCGGGGAAACTTCCTGTTTCGCAGGTTTCCTCGCAAGCGCGCAACAGCTAGAATCGGGTCACCGCGCACGGTGACCCGATTTTTCGTTTACAGGCAGGAGGACCGGGCGCGCGTTGACTTCTGGGCGATTGCAATGACTAAACGACGACAAGAGGCCGCCCAATTGGTGGGCGAGCCAACACTGCGAGAGATGGATGAGGCAGACCGAGATGAGGAGATGGTCTGTCGACGGCTTCGGGAGCTTCGCCAGAAGCGCGACATGACTCTGGAGACGCTGGCCGACTTATCTGGCTTCACGAAGGGTTATCTGTCCCGCATTGAGAACGGGAAAAAAGCTCCTCCAATTGCATCGCTGGCGCGGCTCGCGCGGGCATTGGGCGAAGAGCTCGGGTACTTCTTTCTGGAAGACACCGGCAGCGCAAGTTCTGACGAATCGAAAGTCTCTGTTGTGCACAAGTGGGAGCGCAAGCCCGTGGCACGGGGCGGGACGGCTTTCGGTTACGACTACGTCAGTCTTGCCCATAAGAGGGCTCATAAGTTGATGGACCCCTTCATCTTCACATTTCCATCTGAGACCGATGCCGACCAATATTTCCAGCATAGCGGAGAAGAGTTTATCTACGTGATGTCCGGCCGAGTCAGATTTGAAATTGTGCTGAACGGCGAACTTCGCGGATGGACGCTTGAGGCCGGTGACAGCATGTACTTCGATTCGAGTCTGCGTCACCGGGGGCACAGCATTGACGGCGCCGAAGCGCAAGCGCTGGTCGTAGTCCAAGCTGGTGATGAGGAAGATCGAGCGGCTAACTGACGTTCGACGCCGGTTTCCTCATTGGAAATATATTGAGACGAAAAGTAAACAATCTTCCTTTTATGTTGTCTATTGAGAAACTTTGCCCTATGCTGTGAGTGGTAGCCAATTTCAAGGAGACAGAGATGAGGGTAGCGGCTATTTTTTACGATGGCGTAGAGCCTATCGATCTTGGTGTTGTTGGCGTTCTGTCGATGGCGAAGCGTGTGACGTCCGATCTTGAATACTTCACCGTTTCCGAGGGCGGCAGCACAGTTGAGTTGCAAAATGGCCTGAAGGTTCTGATGGACTACAGTTTCGAAGACGCGCCGTACGCAGACGTGTTCATCGTGACGGGCGGCCCGGGCTGGAAGGCTCAAGCTACAAATGAGCGGATGCTCGCTTTCCTGCGAAAGCGGGCGGCTGAGAGTATCTGTGCTGCCAGTGTATGCACAGGATCGATGTTGCTGGGGGCCGCAGGCCTGTTAGAGGCGCGTCCCGCGACGACCAAGACGCAAGTTGTCCCCCCCGAAATCAATCCGCTCGAAGCATTGACTGCGGAGTACGGCGCCAAGGGTTTGCGAGCACTTGTCGTCGACGACGGCGATATCGTCACTGGCGGTGGTGTTACTCTCGGAATCGACACGACGTTCTACCTTCTTGAGCGATTCCTGGGTAAGGAGGTGGCGTCGGAAACGGCTCGCATCATGGAGTACTCGGCGGCGCTAGTGGCCAACAAGGCGAGGCTTTCAATCGTTCGAATCAGCGAGCTGTCCATCGTCGACGATGTTTCTTGAGCCGAATGAAACGCGGCCGCGTCTCGCCAGATGAGTATGATCGGACGGAGTAGGCGCGGCAGACGTGTCGTTGGATCAGGCAGCTAGCTGAGCAACACCGACGAGCCAGACTCCTGAGCTTGCCGGCTTCGGAGCGGTGTGATGAGCGCCCCAGGTTCGAAGCGGCTAAGCCGCCATCATTGCATCGTCCGGCGCGAGCTCGATGATTCTGCTCTCCGGATAAACGTTGATTCGCACGACATCGCCACAGTCATAGTCTTGCACAAGCATTTCTTGCACCAGGCGGTTAAAGACCGTCGCCCCTGACGAGCGATTGACACAGTCAACAATCGAACGAGGAATCTCGTATGCGATATTCGCCCGCCGGCACGTGCGATACAGCACTTGGCGGGATAGTGCACACCTTACTCTTTGCGGCGAACTCCGCGATGATGTAAGGAAAACTCACGTTTCCATCAGGGTGACGGGAAGCCTCGATGCGGTTCAACATTCCTTCGCGCCTCGACATGGCGCGCATAAACGCGATGGGACCGAGCGGTCTTCCCACAACGGTATAAATGCCGTGATTGACGAGACGGAAAATCGGTGTCGTCATGAGCGCAGTTGGATAGGTGATGAGCTTGATGTCCGTAAGTGCGGATCTCAGCTCAGAACGGCTCGCCACGCCACCGTTCGCCTCGAGCGCAGCCACCAGTCGCAACTCCGTCTCTGACAGCTCTTCCACTGGATCCAGTGGAATGTTCGCCCAATAGTCGTCGTATTGGACAACTTGAAGCTAGGCAAGTCCATCAAGAACCGCGCGCGTAATATGGATCGGCGGAATCAGCATCAACGAGCTGTTGCGGTAAATTCTGGAGTTGCTGTCCTGCTCCGATAGCGCATGATCGCCGCCAGCAGATCAGCAATGTCAACCCGTTCACGTGCGACCGTGAAAACCTTTCGAGCGACGGTAAGGATGATGTTGTGACCGGGTTTTTCTGGCCCAAACCAGAACCACGTCTTATCCACATCAAGCCATTCAAAGCCCTCACCGACTGCAGTATACCGGCGAGGCTCGCACCTTGCTGCCCGTAAATGAGTGATGCTGTGCCGGCAACAGCGGGGAGATGAGCCACGGCGCAAGAGCGGATCATTGCGTACGCAAGGCTTCAGACTCCTTTGACGTCTTCGACTTCTGCAATATCGTCATCGTCCGGAGCACATGCCCAGGAATCAATGCGCAGACTACCCGGCCGCATGACCGACTCGCTCATGCGGGCAATGCGCCTTCCAAGCAGATCACCAGCAAAAAGACACGCATGTTCGAAAATCAGAAGTTCACCCAGTAGCGTACGCGTATGATTGTTCAGGACGGACACTGGGCAGGGAAGACATGAGGCACAGGCGAGGTCGAGGGCGTCAAGTACTGGGATATCAAACTCAAATTGAGCGGAACGCTCGATCGATTTCTGAACTATCTGACGCATCCGCTCTCTGGTAATTCCCAAGGGCGTGCCGAGTGCTGTCAAGGTCGTGCCTTCCTCGCCGTCCACACCATACCGACGGGCAAAGAGATTCGCGTCGCGCTGTGCTGCCACATCAATGGGTTGATCAGGAAAAACCAGATTTCGACCTCGTGTGGCCAGACAGGTTGCAACTTTCCAGATTGCATCCGTCACGGTATCGGCTGCGATCGTCACGCGCTGTCGCCTGGGAGTTGGAACCGCTGGCTCTTCGCTGTCTGGAGCAACAAGGTCGCCAGCGGGTAGGGCGAGAGCCGTTTCCCATGCGAGCAGACGACTGCTGTGCATTGAACGGGGAAGCTCTCCTTTTTCCCATTGGTTAAAGTCGGCACGGATACTTCAACTCGTTCTGCGACCTGTGCTAATGAAAGCCCGAGACTACGTCGACGGGCCCGAGCGCGAGAACCGGATGCGCGACCGGCGGCCGCTGAAATGAACAAGCGGTCGTAAGCCATCGAGACCAAAGGGGCGTAGGCGATGACGCCGAAATTGCAGGCTTGGACAAGATATTGTCTTCTGGCGATAGTAGCCAACCGGCTGCCACTAGTAATGCGACCTCTCACGCGTCGATTCTCGTGCGGAGCCTATTATCAGGCACATTACCCAACTCCCATCTGGCGACAGTCAACGGCATGACATCGACGAGCGCCGCCATTTCCGGCACGGACTTCCGCAATGCCTTGCGGCGATTACGAGCTCGACCTGCGAAGTCGGGCGCAAGCGAGCGCGGAATGTAGATACGGGATGCTGCTTCATAGGTTAGCAGGCCGTTGAAATATCCGTCGTTGAGGCGCTCAGATGCATTGCGACGGATGCTGGGTTCGCACTTTTGAAACGTGGAACACGTTCGCGGGCATTCGACGTTGCTCGCGGGTTCACCATATCGGTACTGTCTATTGCTTCCTGCCCCTCAACCGGCAAGTGTGCGCATACGCGTCAGGTTGTAGCCGACCTGCGTCAGCACGAAGAGCTGGTCTACGCGTTCAAGTCCTCGATACATCGCTTGTCGAATCCGTCCGACTGTCTTTCCCCATCCGAACACCTGCTCAATGCGCTTACGTTTTTGCTGGCTGGCCGCGTAACCCGGCCAACGCGTAGTTCGCTCGTCAATTGCTGAACCTCCTGGACGTCCATCGTTTTGCGCCACATGCGGCGTGACACGATTCGCGCGACAACTGGCTACGAAGCCGGCCGTGTCGTAGTTTTTGTCCGCGCCGACGGTGATGCTGAGAGGCGCAACACTTGCGGCATCAGCAAGCATCAGCTCAGCCGCGTCGCGCTCGGCGGTGCCCGTCGCCAGCGTCACCTGTGCGTTGACCACCAGGCCGTGCCGGTTGTCGGTCAGCACGTGGCCCATATAACAGAGCATCGCTCCGGTTCCTTTGCTCTTGCGAAACAGGCGCGCCTGCTCGTCCGTCGTCGATTGGTGCGTCTCGTTACTGCGTTTCTGTCCGTGCCAGTTGTCATTCGGCGCTGGCGGTTCGTCAGGAGGCGTGTCGTCTTCGTCTGGACTTGCCCTCGGCATGAAGCTCTTATGCCCGGCCCATGCCTGAATCAACGTACCGTCGACGCTAAAGTGCTCCCCGGAAAGATATCCGCGCTCGCGCGCGGTCTCGACTGTCTCGTTGAACAGCAACACCAGCACATCGTGTTCGAGCAACCGGTCGCGGTTTTTGCTGAACGTCGAGTGGTCCCACACGGTCCCGTCCATCGGCAGGCCAACGAACCAGCGGAACAGCATGTTGTAGGAAATCTGTTCCACCAGCATGCGCTCGCTACGAATTGAGTACAGCACCTGCAACAAAAGAGCTCGCACCAGCTTCTCCGGCGCGATGCTCGGGCGACCTCCTTTCGCGTCAGCCTCGTACATTCGCGCGAACACATTGTCCATGCGTTCAAGCGCGTCATTGAGCCACGCGCGAATCGGACGCAACGGATGGTCCTTCGGCACAAAATCGTCCAGCTTCAGCACCGTGAACATTGACTCGGTAAAACCATCTGGCCCACGCATCCGTTCCATCTCGCTCTCATTGATGACCTCAGTTCAACGTTTACGCCTTCGTTACGGATGACCGCCACATCAGGTATTTCAACGGCCTGTTAGACGAGGACGAAAGAACTGCGAGATACTTCCGCGTTTCGGGTGCCTGTTGGGTACGGTCCAGCTCCCCGGATAACGTAGCGTGCCATAGGCTCGTCGCGTTTATTCTTCGCCTCTATGGTTATTTTTACCAGAAATATTCTAATTACGATTACGGGAAGTTCAATTGTTTAACCAGATTGAGCGACGTTGTCGGCTGAGACGGAAAAAAATGTGCTATTCCGGCGCCACCGTCGTTGTGTCTACCGCGCATTGGCTCAGTTCTAGATTAAAGTGTTTGATTGGTGTCTCCGTTCTGTCCCAATCGATCAAGCAAGCCCTCCCAATTGGCGGCACCGGCATCCATTGAAGCATCACCCATCCGGGCACACGTTACGTACAACACCAGCTTCGATTGCGCAAAGGCCGCGCGGGAAGACGAACTGGCAATCTGCATTGATCCCGGGCCTGCCGCAATGGATCTGGAGATCGCGCAAAATGCAACGGATGCGACAGTAGCGTCATTATCCGACATCTCAAGAGGGGATGATACAAGATCGAGCGTTCGTGCCGCCCGATCCTCGGAGTCACCCTGCACAGAAAGGGAATCTACATATTCAGTGCACGTTTGTCGACGGCAAGAGCGGCTTCACGCATCACCTCCGACAACGATGGGTGCGGATGTGAAGTTCGCGCGATGTCTTCCGATGCGGCTCCGAACTCCATCGCCACTACTGCTTCGGCAATCAAGTCAGATGCGTTCGCCGAAATGATGTGGCAGCCGAGCAACTCATCGGTCTCCGCATCAGCGATCATCTTCACGAAGCCGTCGGACTTGCCGATTCCGAGTGCGCGGCCGTTGGCCAGCATCGGGAACTGGCCGGTCTTGATTTCACGACCTTCTGCTTTCAGTTGTTGTTCGGTCTTGCCCACCCATGCAATCTCTGGCTCGGTATAAATCACCCACGGAATACAGTTGTAGTCGATGAGCGGCTTCTGGCCGTCAATCACTTCCGCAACCATCGACCCCTCGTCTTCGGCTTTGTGCGCGAGCATCGGGCCGCGCACCACGTCACCGATTGCGTAGATGTTTGGTACAGACGTCGCGCACTGCTCATCTACGGGGATAAAGCCGCGCGAATCTACCGCGAGTCCAACTGCGTCCAGACCCAGATTGTCCGTATTCGGCACGCGCCCGATTGAAACAATCAGGCGGTCGGCGTCGAGCGTCGCCGCATTGCCGTCGCTGTCGGTGTAAGCAATTGAGACTCTGCTGTCAGTCGCGCTTACCTCATTGACCTTCACTCCCACGTGAATGTCCAATCCCTGCTGTTTGAATTGCTTTGCGGCTTCCTTGGCGATTGATAGATCGCAAGCGCCGAGAAAAGCGGGAAGCGCTTCAAGCAATGTCACATCCGCGCCAAGGCGCCGCCAGACGGAACCCAGTTCCAGTCCAATTACGCCTGCGCCTATCACCGCAAGCTTTCTCGGAACGGAATCGAACGAAAGAGCACCTTCGTTGTCTGAGACAATCTTGTTGTCCACCGGAATATTCGGGAGATGGCGCGCCTTTGAGCCTGTAGCGATGATGACGTTTTTCGCGGTCACAGTTTCAGCGCCGGTGTCACCTGACACGTCGATCCGAACGCCTGCGTCACTCCTTCCGCTGAACTTGCCGTGACCCTTGAGCCAGACGATCTTGTTCTTGCGAAACAGAAACTCGACGCCCTTTGTCATCTTTTCGACGACGGCCTCCTTGCGCGCAAGCATCCTTGTGATATCAAGCCTCACATCGTTCGCGGTGATACCGTGATCTCCGAGATGATGTGAGACGTCCTCGAATTTTTCCGACGAAGCGAGCAGCGCCTTCGACGGAATGCAGCCCACGTTTAGACACGTGCCCCCCAGCTTTGGATTGCCGGCCGGGTTCTTCCAGTTCTCGATACAGGCTACTGACTTGCCGAGTTGCGCTGCGCGAATCGCTGCGATGTAGCCGCCCGGCCCTGCGCCGATCACGACAACGTCAAATTCCATAGACATGGCTATCCTTTTTTTGAGATGCGCGGCGCGTCAGAATATCTCGCTCGGGCAGTCAAGTTATTTATCGCGGTGTGACAGAGATACAGATTGTCTGCAATCCGGCTTTCAGTTCGGATTCTCGCTTCAGCCGTCATGCTGCCCTTGTTGACATGAATGTCGACGGGCAAAAAATATAGCATCTAACGTTTTTTTTGGCTCATAAGTATGCATTTTTCTATGCCGGTCTCGGCCGGTAAATACGCTAGTCGCTTTAGCTGTCCTTAGTTGGCTTCAGAGATCGTGAGCTCGCCTGCGGGAAGGTTGCGCTGGCGATGGCGGGCAGGGCGCGACATGATGCTAGCGATTATGCCTGGAGGCCGCACGGAAAATTTCCGGTCGCCAACGCGAGCGTGCATCAAGCGGTCAAGACGCTGGCCGCAGCAAACTTTCAATTGACGCAGAAGTTGCCAATCGCCACGCTCTGTGAAAGCTGCAGCCGTGTCGACAGCGACTCATGTTGAAATTCGGACATGGCGCTCTGGTTTCTTTGGGCCGGCCGTAAAATTCTGTCGTCTATGTCTTTGAGTCTCTCATCATGCACGGTTTGAGTCTGATCATCATTTTTTAGAAGCATGCGTGACTATCCGTTGGCGCATGAAAACAGTAGTCAAACGAGGAGCTGCCAATTCTCGCACAATACTGCTTAGGTGCTAAGTTCACAATGTCGCTGATTTCAATGTCTTACTGTACTCGCAGCAAGGCAGCTCACAGCCTTGCTAGCAAAATAATAAGGATAAGTCGCTGGGCCACCGCCTAAGCGGTTGCTCGGCAGATCACGCCGTGACCGTGTCGAACTTCCTGCAGCGTCCAACATTCTTTTTTGGCGCATCCACGCAAGCGCTGATGTCGTCAAGCCAATTTGCGCACCGTCCAGCGAGAAGAACACCTGTAGCTGAGTCCAAAGAGATCACAGAGACGATGCGACATCATTGAATGTCGAGATGTCAAAACTTGATGGCGCAGTGACTTCAGATGTACGCATGGTCGGGCAGCTCTCGAAAACTGCGGCAATCCATTCCACAAAGACGCGCACCTTCGCGGTCAGATGTCGATTGGGCGGGTATAGCGCCGATATTGATATAGGAAGAGGCTTCCACTGAGGAAGAACTTCAACAAGCCGTCCCGAGTCCAGGTGGGCCTGGATCAGAAAGCGTGGAGCCTGGATGATCCCAGCACCTGTGACACCGCATGTCACGTATGCCTCAATGTCACTTAGCATCAACGCTCGTCTCATTTCGACTTCTCGCGGGACTTGCTCGACCACAAAATTCAAGGCGGCAGCTCGGCTGGTTGCATCTGAGTGATAATGGACAGTGAAATGATTCTGTAAATCACTGAGGTTGGTCGGCTTGCCGTGGCGCTCCACATACTTGGGACTTGCGGCCGTAAGTATCGGAACTTCACTCAGGCGGCGTCGAATGAGGCTTGAGTCGTGCATATCGCCTGAGCGGATGGCGCAATCCACGTCGTCTTGCGCGGTGCATACTGGTTTGTCGACAAATCCAATGATCAGATCGATGTCCGGATAGCGTTCGCGGAACTCCATGATCTTCGGAGCTACGATTAATCGGCCGATGGAGCCTGGCATATCGATTCGTAACTGACCGCGCGGACCGTTACCTGTATTAGCGATAGCGTCTTCACACTCCTGGATTTCGGAAAGAATGCGGACGCATAGTTCGTAATATTGTGCACCCTCCGGTGTCAGGTTCAGTCGCCTGGTCGTCCGCCGCATCAGGCTAACCTTCAAGTGCGCCTCAAGGTTCTTGATGATCGTCGTAGCCGACGCTCGCGGCAGTTGCAGTGCATCTGCAGCTCGCGAAAAACTGTTCATCTCGACGACCTTGATGAACGTCTGCATTGCCTGAAGCCGGTCCATGCCACTCCCTGCGCGGCAACTGTAGGTCGGCCGCAACGATGTTGAAGGGTTAGGGAAACGCGGATTACTCAAATCCATGCGAATTGTATTCTGGATTATAACCATTTATCTCAATTAAGTCAGGCGACTGGCTGGTTTTGGTCATATGATTGGTGCGAGTCATCAATACCGTGTCCCCAAGCTGACGAAGGTCGTGAGCTGTATTGCACCGCAAGAGAACGCAAAGGGGCACCCTGACGCGCAGCGGTAGCCTTGGATTTGGACTGCGATGAGACGCCGCCGTTTCGCAGCGAGCGTGGCCAATCTATTTAGCAGCCTGCTGCAGAGTTGCAGTTTTCATTGCAGCACAGGAAGATTCAGACTCTGGGCAGGTTGCCACGGTGCGCTCAGATACCTCGACTGAGGAAGGGCTTAGCCTAAGACGGCATTTAACCGGTAAGCGCCGAGGAGTGGGGTTTCATCGGAAAGAAAAGAAGGCAATTGAAGCAGAGTCACTGCGCACGGCCGGTCGTGTCGATCGGGATTGTTCCATCCGCCCATCAACGATCAATGCGGCGAGATGTGAATCTCGACACAGCTCGAGTGTGCATGCTACAGCGAAGCGAGTTGTCGCCCGTCGTAGTCACCAGCTGAAATTGGCTGACGGTCCTGCCGCGCGTCAAGATTGCTACCGTGTCTGGCGCGAAGCGACCATCACTCTGTGAAGCTACCAGCAGGGGAAAGGGAGGGGGGCGCATGGCTACCTGGCCCGACGATCGAGCAGCGTACAGGCGGATATGCGTGTGAGGAATGGCTTGCCACCAGGAGCGGCTCACCACGCTGGAGCGTGAAAAGAACTCTTAGCGGGACAGCCGTTTGCCCCGCGCAGGCCGTCAGCATGAACAGTTTTTGCGCGCATTGGGATGCGCGGTGGCGCGAATATCCTTGTCGCTGTTTGGCGCGCTGGCTCCTGTAGCAGAGAAGTAGGGTCGTGGGCACGGCCGCATACCCCACCGAAAATCTGCCACGTGTGTAGATGCACAGTAAAGCAGGCAACTTACTAGTCTAGGGCATAACTTCCTACGCGACCGAATCCTGTGACTGCTTTGCTGAAAACAAAGATATGAGCTCTGCTGCGACAGTATTGAGAATTTGGCGTGACAGCTTGGGATCTGAAACTGCTCGCGACAGACCCATAGCGCCGATGCAAGCGCTATAAGCCAGAATCGCTTTAGCTCGATGATTGCCATCGATCTCCGGTGGAACTTGATTTTCGATATGCAACAAGCTACGTTCCAGCCGTTGGGTATAGACCTCTCTCGCATCATCTGTGCTTCGCGAGACATCGTTAACTAGCGATGATAGCGCGCAGCCGCTATGCACTTCATCCCGATGTTTTTCCGACAGATATGCTTGGATGGTTTTCTTGAGCGTCGGCTGCTGGGTCAGTTCAGACTCTTCTATCTCGGCAAACGACGCCATCAGAGCCTCGACAACCAAGTCGTCGCGAGAAGTGAAATGCTTGTAGAAGCCACCGACTGTCAGGCCTGCCTCTTTCATGATATCCGCAACGCTAATGCCCTCAATCCCAAGCTCACGAAAGCGTCTGGCAGCAACATCAACAATCCGCTGATGAGTTTCGGCCTTTTCCGCTTGTGAATGTCCCATAATGTGTGCTCCAAAGGGGTAAAAAGTGTTGTAGAACAACATGATAATCCAGATCATGCGCGTCGCTGATCGAAGGCAACACTCGCCGGGGATGGACTCCAAACGAGCCCGCAAATAGGGTCAGATTGAATGCGAGCGTCAAACTATTTCGAAACATTATATCGGTAAGATTTTACCTACAATCTTCAGGAAGCTTATTTCGCTAATCTTCTGCTTGAAGGCTGACATTTTTTTGAAATGGAAGGGAGGGGCTTTTGTCAGGTCGCCTGACGGGTACATCTGGACCTCGCCGTAGCTTGATAGCGCCCGGAACCTTTTGGGGTTCATTTCAATGTGCGCAAATTTGCATATGCAGATTGTCTTCGCAGGGTAAGCGGGCGCCGCTGCCGAATGGCGCGGTGATGCCACGGTAACCAAAGGTACCTTCCACACACCGGCGCGGCGAGCGCCCCGAGCCAGGGCAGCAAATCAGCGCTCGCGTACCATACCTCTGTGCGCCGCATGAACGCCGCGCCGGACAGCCACACGCGACTCCCGATTTTTCTTTGCGGGTAGATCGAGAGCGTGATCACTTCGTACCGGAACACGGACAGCCGTATTCGGGCGAGGCAGACGTTCAGCCAACTTCTGCGCACGATGGGCGACCGCGCTCGTCGCAGCAGCATGCAGACATCGGCGCGTCGCGATGTGTATTTCGCCGCGCTGATGGTCGCCGTATAGACTGGATCAATTCTGACCGGTTCGACGCTTACTCAGAAGTACTTCGCCTCGCGCAGTTGCCGGTATTTTGCGTAGAGCAGCCCCAAAAGGCATGCGTGTGCCCTGCGGACTGAGCTGTGAAGCTGCATTTTTTTCGTGAAGTTGAGGTCCTCAGCGGCCAATGGCTTCCGCGCATCTTTCGCCCACGTAGCTGCCGCAGTCAGCGCATCTGAGCCTAACGCATTGCGCGGGCTTGAGCCGGTGGATTCCTCCAGCAATAGAAACCGCAGCGGTCGCAAAATGTTGCCAAGCGGCTCACTCTCCGTCACGGCCACGTGGTCGACATGAAAAGCAATCCAAAGCGCGCCGTGCGCCACATCCAGCGTGGTCTTCGCTGCCAGTTGGTGGTTGAGCGCCCAACGGCGCACCAGCCACGCTTATCCTGATGTAGCGCCACGCCTTCACAGTGCCATGAAGCGCACTACATGTGCCGATACGGCTGTTTCCGTATAAGCACATCCTCAATTCTCCATGGGAAATCAGCAGAATCCGGCTTCGATTTTTGCAAAGAGATTTTCGTCCCCGGCCTGGGGCCCTCGATCTTCAAGCCCGGCGTGGGACAAGAAATTTAAGATAGCGCAGTTGCACAAGCTCTCCTCGGCGTCCGTCGGAAAGCACCGTGACCACCATCATTGAAAACGTGGCCGCGCTGACGCTCGCGAAGGCAAAGATGGCGAAGCCCGTGCCCTGTTACGCGTTGGATCACGTTCTAGACCATGCTGCGGTAGGCGTCCGATCACGCCAGCGTGCGGTCTGACGAACTCCAAGGGACGCTTCCAAGCCTGTGGAGGCAAAAAGCTGTGGGGCGAGGCAAGGAGGCTTGAAAGCGCCCTGAATAGGGTGGTGGGCCTGCCTTGAATGTGACGAGCATCTAGCCAGCAGCTTTCGCGTCTCAGTCGGTGCGGTTACCAGCGCAGCCTTCAGCGTTTCGTGCTTATCGAAGAGTCAAGCCTCTCAGCGTACCTAAAGCTGAATCGTGGCGCCTCCATCAGGATGCCCGACTAGGCGATTCCTTAAGAATAGCGGTAAGGAGGCGCGAAGGGTATCTTCCAAAGATTTCCCAAGTGTGCACCGAAGCTGATCCCGTCTTTACGGTGTCAAGGCTACTGCCGAAAGTTGACGGCAAACATCGACCTGCTCCGAGCTAGAACGGCAAGCCGAAGGACTAGGATCGCACCGCCTAGTGCCCGCTACATTCTTCTTGTTTACGAAAATAGTATTGTCAAAAACTCGTATACTATTAGCGAATTCTCATAAAATTCTTTTCTTTGTCCGTCTAGCGGGCTATAGTCCAACCTAATCCGGCTCGATTGGTGCGCGAGATGTGCTTGTGAGACGGAGTCGTTATTTCCCAACTTTTTTAGTCCAAAGACACGATGGCTACGTTATCCCAGATTGAGCAACGGATCGCGAACCTGCAAAAGAAGGCCGACGATCTCCGTCGCAAGAAGTCCGCCTCGGTTATTTCCAGCATCAAAAAGATGATGGCTGACCATGGACTTTCAGTGCAGGATCTTGAGGCTGAGACAGCGGAATTGCGCAAGCGAGGTCGACCAGCAGGATCGAAGAATGGCGTGCACGCCGCAGCCACGAAGGCTCCGCAAGTGAAAGTTTCTCCGAAATACAGAGATCCTGTATCTGGGGCAACTTGGAGCGGAAGAGCAAGACCGCCAGCTTGGATTAAAGATGCTAAGGACCGCAGTAAATTCCTGATCGAAGGTCCGGCGATGGCGGTGCCGATGACAGCAAAGGGCAAGCGCGGCTAGAGGGAACGTGCCGTCGCCGCTAGGCGGTAGACGTGGCTTCAGCCATGACGTTTGTCATCGCCGGAGGTCTTCTAGCAGCCGTAGTGCAGCACAAAGAAAATGTGTGAAGAACGGGGCAGAACGAGCTAGCTGTGCATGCCACAGATGTAGTAACAGCGATTGTTCAGTCACAAAAAATCTGCTGAACATCGACCTCTGTTGCGGGAGTGACGCTGGCCAGGCGCTCCTACAGCGTCTGCGCTGCTTCGTCATTTTATGGCGGGCGTTCTCAATTCGTACTTAAACAGCGGCTTGACGTCCTCTCCGCGCTTAGTCGCCGCCTAGCGTACCATGCGGGAGTGACGAGACTCTCACTCTCAAATTGAGATATTCTTCCGGACAACGCCCTGCGCCGAATCGACGCGGGGCGTACCGTGAAGCAGCCTCCGTTCCATTATTTCAAAACTTCGATAGCCCTTCGGTCTACGCATATCCACAGCGCTAAAGTTGCGCCGGCTTCTGCGATCACCCACGGTCTCGTATGCAAGATGATCCGAAACCGCGCCGAGTACGGACGTTTCCGTCGACGCCCGCGTTGCGCGTTCATCCTGTCAACACGCATGACACTGTATCCCGCGACAGCCGCCGATGTAAGCTGATGTAGTTGTATTTCTGTGATTCGTTGGCTTCGGGGGGCCTACCGCTCGATCCATCTTCCATGTGCTCTGCATGTTTTCAGGCCCATCTTCAAGCCCAGGTTAACATCGCAGCAATCAGCGGCCTACTGTGCTCCCAGCACCCACTGCAGCACAGTCGGTCAATCCTTCGTCGATACGACCTTTGGGCTAGAGCATCCCACTCCCTTTACATAGCATCGACCCCAGCGTGCCTCGACATTTAAGATTGTTCTTAAAACGACAGCATTCAAGCGACTCTCCCTATCTCAGACTCTTATCTTCGGTCTGACGGCCGAGATCTTCGAGCCGAGCGGAAAAAAAAGGCACAGCAGATGCTGTGCCCACTCGACACGAGCCACAGGGTTTGGAGGAGCAGCAATTGTCGAAAAGCCTTTCGCATGTGATCGCACCTCTGCGCATGCAGGAGATTGAAAGACACATCGCACATGGGTTTGATCACGGCAAAGAATACCCAATTTAAGAATGGAAATACATACCCGCTGTCTGAATTTATTCTTCGTCTAAAACGAATAGTTGCTTGTCGATGGAGCGGCCAATCAGTAGCTGCCTTATGCAAGAGTCTGTCTGACGCCCCCTTTTTGCTTCGACAGGTCGGGTGGTTTGTTCAGAATGTAAGGAGACGCGCCGGCCTGTTCGACTAAAGCAGCTTTTCGCCGTGTGGTTTGGTCCACTGGGAACGGCGATGTTGACCTTCGTGATTCCGGTGCCTTGTTCGGAATGCGTCGCGTTGACCTCGCCCGCAACGTCTGTTACGCGCCTCACAGCCTGCAGGACTTCCAGATTTATCATGCCGGCCCGATGTGGAATGCGGCCACCGCTGTCAATCTGTGATATGGAAAGCTAAAGCGGCAACTTGATCTCTTTCGTTGCGGCCGCGCTTCTCTGTAACAAGCCTCTTAATTTCGCTACCAAGCAGATTCTGAAAAGCAAATGCGCCCAGTCACGCCGAGTATTTCCAATACGCCGCAATGAGTCAGAGATGGTGCCCGTCGTTTCGACCGTTTGACCGACAACTTGCCACCGCGAGTGGCCGTCCCTGAAACATTGTGTGCAAGCGGACTCGCCAGACAAGTGTTATCACCGTCGTGTCGTACAGTGGCAGTAACTATTCCATGCTGAGTGCAGTGTTGCTGATCGAGGAAGCTTGCAGCACTGTATGGCAGGGAAGGTCCACAGGCCTGCAGCAGTTCCCTCCAACTGAGGAAACCAGTAATGCGCCCATTCTGATCTGCGTGACAGTGTATGCAAATCGTGATCGCATCACTGCTGTCAAGCTTTCTGCATGACACCATCTCGTCGACAAAAGTGTATCGCACGCCCCAGCAGACCATCCGCAACCTGTATGAAGAAAATGTTGTTAAGCGCCCGCTTCTCGGCTGAGAACAGCTCGGCAACTGCCGCGCACGCTAGATGTCGACCGCGCAGGATCGCACGTTAAGTCTATGAGACCAAGATTGATGCATCGATCGACCAAAATGACGATTATTAGTATAATCTATAAATGTTGTTGATCAGCGTGCGGGTTGGTACGAGACGGGATACTATCTTCTGCCTACCCGCCTCCAACCACCCTAGACACCAAGGAACATGATGCGCATTCTTGACTACCCTGGATTTCCGAATCCACTTCGTGTACGAATCGCCCTAGCGGAAAAGGGTCTTTCGAGCCAGGTTGAGTTCGTCACAATAGATCTGCCCGCAGCCGAGCACAAACAGCCTCCATTCTTGGCCATTAACCCTGAGGGCACCATACCAGTCTTACAACTCGACGACGGGACGTACATCTCGGAATGCACCGCAATCACCGAGTACCTTGACAATTTGGCCGGCAAGCCATCTTTAACGGGTGTGACACCAAAGGAAAAAGCTGTCATTCATATGATGCAAAAACGCGCAGAACGGGAAGTTCTGTATGCCGTTGGCATCTACTTTCACTATGGGACACCTGGTGCGGGGCCCGCAGTTGAGGCATATAAGCTGCCTCAGTGGGAAGGGCGTACGCAATGGGGAGCCTTCGAGCGGCAACGAGCCATAGCCGGAATGCACTATTTCGATCGTATTTTGTCTAACCAGCCCTACGTCGCCGGTGATCAATTTTCGATGGCAGACATCACGCTTTTCGCCGGACTGTATTTTGCGGCATTTGCGAAAATCGACATCCCCGACGAGTGCCAGGCGGTCAAGGCGTGGCATGCAAAAGTGTCCGAACGTCCATCAGTTAAGAATCCAGCCTGACAAGGTGAAACGAGCTGCGCAATCGCTTGAACATGGTCTGTTTAGCAGACAACTTAGGTAGAGGGAATCATGACGAATGCAGTTGCAACTTTCCGAAAGCTTCATGACAACACTACGCCACTTCGGCTTCCGAACGCATGGGATGCTGGAAGCGCTCGCCTGTTTGAAAGTCAAGGAGCAGTTGCGATAGCGACTACCAGTGCAGGTGTCGCCTGGGCGCTTGGTTATCAAGACGGTCGACTTCTTCCGATTGGAGAAGTGGTCGCCGCCGCAGCTCGCATGGCGCGCGTGTTGACAGTGCCGCTCTCGTTCGACATCGAAAACGGCTATTCTGATGACCCTCATGTAGTGGCTGAGAACGTGATGCGGCTGGTCGATCTCGGCGTTGCGGGAATCAACATCGAGGATGGTCAGGATGAGGCTACGTTGCTTGCCTCGAAGATCGAGGCAATCCGAAATGCGGCCTCCAAGGCCGGCGTAGACGTCTTTGTGAACACGCGAAGCGACGTGTTTCTCGCGCAACTCGCCGAGGACTCGAAGCTGGCGGACGAGTCAATCAATCGGGGCGATCTGTATGCCAAGGCCGGAGCTGATGGCCTATTTTTGCCGGGAATCGTCAAACCCGAAGACATCACAGCAGTCGTCAATGCGATTTCTTTGCCTCTGAATGCAATGGCTTGGCCAGGACTTGCAAATGCCGCAGAGCTCGGAAAACTGGGAGTACGCCGCCTGAGCGCTGGATCTGGCATTTCCCAAGCGTTGTGGGGCAAAGCAGAGAAACTCGCCCGCGACTTCCTACAAAGCGGTAGCTCCGACCCTGTATTCGAAGGGGCTACGTCCTACGCTCAGTTACAGCGCCTTTTTCCAGCAGACTAGGCTTCGGGCGGCTGCTTCATCTTGAGAATGCGGCGGGCAGGACTTTCGCTTGAGCCGGTTTGCGACAACGCGCTGTGCGCTTCTCGCGGCCGGATACGAAAGCTCTGTGAGATCGTTCCGACTGTCGGGTGTTTCCGCCGTTTCACTGTCAGGTCCGGTCTGGCTGGCGCGGCTGATACTCAGGTGAAAACAAACAGGCGGGCGGGCGAACTCTTAAGTCTTCGTGTCGCCCGCTGCTTCGGTGCGCGAGTAGCTTCCCGCGCACCGAAGCAATAATGATGTGCGTTGCGGTCTGAGCCTACTTTCGACATACGCGAACGATGGGAAGGCGCATCCTTTTCGTAGTCTTAGACCGCTCTGGTCTTGATTATTTCGAGAATCATCTTGTCCCCCGAAGAACTCTCATCGATCCACCCGCGTCTTTATCACATCACCCGACCTAGCGCTTTGTCAAGCATCAAGGAGCACGGATTGCTACCGGCAAGCGATCTCCTCACGCTCTTCGATGTCCCGTCCGCACAGCGTGAACTTTTAGAAACCCGACGGCGCCCTGTGAGCGTGACTATCAAGCATCCTGCTTATGGGCAGGTCACGTTGACCGATAATGCGCCGCTCAGCGAAGTAGCCCTCTCCAAATGCCTGGACGATGATCTGGAACCGTGGGACTGGATTCGCTTGCTGAATGAGCGCGTTTTTTTCTGGGTCGATGAAAAGAGCCTGAACAGCCACCTGAGGGCCAACATAAAGCACGGGGAGCAGCGGGTCGTCCTTGAATTTGACACGCTTAGTCTCGTGAGCACGTGTAACAAGAGGATAGAGCTTGCCGCCATCAATACTGGATCTACCATTCGACGACCCGCTCGGCGCGGTCTATCTACATTTGCGCCGGCGCATCTCTACAGCTACCGTGAGTGGCAGCAGCTACGCGGGGGACGTGATCGGATAAAGGAACTCACTGTCAAGGGTACCGTGCAAGACATCGATGCTCATTTGATTGGCCACTATACGGTCTGAGATGGCGCAGTGGCTTATCGCGTCAGTTCGATTGCGGCGCGCGTTGCACGCCGATTCGCCCGAGAACTCGCCGGGCGTTTTTTTTCATCTGATGCGTCGACGCAGCAATGTGGTGACCGCTCAATACGTTAAGTATTCGGAACGAAAACAGGGACCGCTGAGCGCAAACCATCTGCTCGGTCTGCTCAGTCTCAAAGTGGGAAAGCTCATCGAGTTGTGCAGTCCACGCGCTTGAAAATTTTCCTGCCTTTCATGAGCAGTTGCCCGGTCGCTCTCTGATTGCCGCTTCAAACAAGTGCAATTGTCTGGTCCCAGAGGGGGAGCACAGCTTTTTCATCTTCCTTAACTTGTGTGAAGAGTTCTCTCTCCCGACCGCTGACTCCAGGTTCCTGTCGAAGTTGTGTATCCAACGTCTGGTATGTTTCGGCGTACGTAGTCGCGCTCGCGCTTATGTTCGGCAACTGCACGTCGATCTCTTGTGGATCGTCAAGCAGGGCGATGCTTCGCAAAATGATGACTCTATCTCGCACCGAAGACTTTAGCTGAGTCGCCAGTTTCACCTTCTGATTTCGGACGCGCGCGATCTTATCGAGCCGAACGTACAGCGCGGATTCCGCGTAGCGGTCAAGCCTGATATGAAGACAAGAAATGTCAGGAGCATTCCGGAACCGAGTGCAAGGCTAACGGATATTTTCACTCTGCAGGTTGCATTTTTATGGATTCCGTGAGCTTGTCCTGTAGATGTTCACGGAGGGAATGATGAAACGTTAGTGATTCTCTTGTTTTCTTGTTGTGTAACAGCACATTTTGAAAGCACTGATGGCAGGACTCAAGCAGCTAGGAATCCTAGGATTTTAGTAAACATCCTCACACTATTGAAATAGTCTGAATGTAGGCGCCTGCACTAGGTGGGCAAGCAGTGGGACAGTAGCGACCATCTGAATGCTGCCGCTCAGTGTCCGTTGCGGTCTGAATAACGGTGCGCGCCGCACAGCAGCACCTAAGCTGTGAACATTGACTGGCGGCACGCGGGCCTGGATAACAAATATCTGCTAAATTGTTGCGTATTCGCAGCGGCGCCCGTCCACGGAATCTGCCGGAACCGGGCAATCATATGCGTATCGAATTCTGCCCTTGGTTGCGCCGTCCGAATCTCACTCTGGCTGGCTAGTTTTCGACCAGATTTGCATCTCAATCCTGACCATAGCTATCCGTACCGTCCACGTGTTTCGCTTGACTGCATTCGTTGTACCGGAAGGGACCAGAGAAACGCGCATTCAACCGGGAGACGCTTCGGGCGTCCTGCTAACGAGCGGGAAGCACGTACGTGACGCAAGAAGCATCGAGACACCGTACGACGGTGCCCATCGCGACATGATCCACGAAAAGGTTCACTGAAAACTATGCCGGTTCTCGGGGATTCGGAGATGTCTGCTTCGATAAAACACGACAGTAGCCCAAGTCTCGATGCCGGAGATTCGTCCGCTCTCGACGAAATGTTCCTGCGAAGCGACACGCTTACTCGTGCCCTACGCCTGATCGTGAGTTGCAATCATGCAATGATGCATGCTGCCGACGAACAGACCCTTCTCAACGAAATCTGCCAACTGGCCGTCGACATCGGCGGATATACGATGGCGTGGGTTGGCTTTCCTGACCCAACACGTGCTGGCTACGTCATGCCAGTTTCGTGGTCAAGTGGCGCCGACTCGCTAATGAGGCTTGTGAGTGCCGGACGCGGATATTTTCGCCGTTGCCTCGTGACAGAGGCGCTGCAGCAGCAAGTCACAACCATGGATGATGACTGCGAGGAGAGGCCTGGAAAGGACGATGAGGGAATTATCGCGTCAGATTTCCGATCTGGAGTGGCAATTCCTTTACTGTGCGACGACAAGCCCATTGGCGCGCTATCGATTTATTCCGCAGCGGCCAGTGGTTTCGGATCGAAGGAGCTCAGGTTATTCGAGGCAATGACCGCAGATCTCGCCTTTGGGATCAAAACGCTTCGTGCGCGAAAAGAACATGAAGCGGCGAAGAAGAAGCTTGATTATCTCGCGTATCACGATCACCTTACGGGTGCCCCGAATCGATTTCGACTTCAGGCACAATTCACGGAGCTGACAAAGCCAGCAGTGTCCGTGGGTAGGCAATCACCGATGTTGCTACTTGATCTTGACAATTTTCGGGAGATCAACGACGCATGGGGGCATGACTGCGGCGACAAAATCCTCGTGGAGGTCACGGAGCGGTTGGTAGCACATGTAGGAAGCCAGGGAATCGTTTGCCGACACGGGGGCGATGAGTTTGCAATACTTCTCTACAATTTCGATGCTGCGCGCGGACTCGACCGATTTGTTCAGGAGCTATTGGCAGCGTTGAATGAACCATACGCTGCAGTGAGTAGTTTGCTGGAAGTGACGGCGAGCATTGGTGTGGCCATTCATCCTGCACATGCAGAGACCTTAATCGATTTAACACGGGCAGCCGATGCCGCTCTTCAGCGCATTAAAGGAGCGGGGAAGAGCGGGTATCATGTCTTCAGTGAAGATATGCCTTTTGAGGCAGAGGCGCAGCGAGCACTTCTTGCGCAATTGAGACAAGCGATTCGCAGGGGGGAGTTTGTCCTCCATTACCAGCCCAAATACGACGTCCAACAGAAGAAGATTGTTAGCGTTGAGGCATTGATCAGATGGCAACATCCTGTCCATGGACTTATTGGGCCAGCAAGTTTCATCTCACTCGCGGAAAAGACTGGCTTGATTGTGCCGATTGGTGATTGGGTGATTGACACAGCCTGCACGCAATTCGCTATCTGGAAAAAGACGGGGCTACCGCTACAACGGATTGCAATCAATATCTCGGCGGTCCAACTCCGTCGCGGAGATCTATTGAAGACCGTATCGGACGCTCTGCGGCAGAGTGGCCTCTGCGCGCCCGAGATCGAGCTCGAGCTGACCGAAAGTACATTCCTCGGGGACGGAGAATTAGCGTTCCAGAGCTTGCGCGACCTGCGCACCCTCGGGGTAAAATTATCGCTAGATGACTTCGGGACCGGGTATTCAAGCCTGAGTTACCTGAAAACTATGCGAGTGGATCGCCTGAAGATCGATCGGTCCTTCATCCACGACATACCGGGGCAGGCCGACGCAGAAGCCATTGTAAAGACAATCATTCAGCTGAGCCGCAACCTGAATCTGGCTGTGACCGCCGAAGGGGTCGAGACGGCTGCGCAGAGGCAGATGCTTGAAGAGTTCGAATGTGATGAAATTCAGGGATATCTGATAAGTCGCCCAGTTCCCGCCGAAGAACTGCCGAATCTGTTCTCGTCGCCGATCGTTAGCTAGGTGTGGAGATCGAGCGAACGGCATCAGCGCTAGGAGTTTCAGCTATGACTTGAAGCCGTTAGCTTAATGATGCACAAACCGGCACATGCAGATCGTTGTCGCAGGGGTAACGGTAGTCCCTGCTGAGGGGGGCGGCATTGCTATCGTCGCCCGTGGTACCTGTCGCACTCCCGCGCGGCTTACCGCCCCAAGTGGCGAGTCACTACCTGCGCACCATACCTTTTCTTACGCTGCATGAGCACTGTGGCAGGTGCTCACCCGCGAATCTCCTACTATCCTTTCAGGTAGCTCTTGAGGGCGTTGTGAGCCCTCCGCACCGGAACACTGCTATGCCCTCACGACCTGCAACCCACTCGCATAGTTCGCTACGACCATGCCTCCCATGTTGAAGACAAGACCAAACTCCGCATTCGTGGCCGGGATGCCGATTGGCGAACCCGTAAGTTGACTGAAGGCGAGGGCATGCATGGAGGCACCCGTTGCTCCGACTGGATGCCCCTTCGCTTTTAATCCTCCCGATAGGTTGACCGGGAGGCACCCATCGGGAAACACTGTTCCTTCGTCAAGTACCTCGAAGCCTTCGCCGCGTGGAGCAAGGCCCATTGCCTCGTAGATAAGAAGTTCGGCATTGGTGAAGCAGTCGTGAACCTCTGCAAAGTCAATGTTTGCGAGCGTGACGTCCGCCCGCTGGAGTGCCGAGGAAATAGCTCTATGCGCACCCTCGAATGCAAGGATGTCTCGACCAGCAACGGGCGGGAAGTCGTTCACGTGCGTGGCTGCCTTGATAGCGACTTCGCGCGAGAAGTCCTTTGCTCCGTCCGTCGAGGTCAGCACAATGGCAGCGGCACCGTCCGAGATAAGCGAGCAATCTGTTAAACGTAGAGGAGGAGGGATGACGGGGTTTGTGTCTGAAATCACGTTGCAGTGATCTACCGTCTTTTCCCGACGCATTTGTGCGAGAGGGTTTGCTAAGGCGTTTTCGTGATTTTTCGCGGCGATCCGGGCCATGTCATAGCGCGGATCCTTGTAGCGATGTCTATACTGATGAACAGCAGATGCAAAAAGTTGGGGGAAGCTCTGGGATGCCTCGTACCAATCATTATGGTATCCCGCACCCGCGAGAGCGCGAGTGACTTGTTCTGTCGAGTTCGAAGTCATCTTTTCGGCACCGACCACAAGCAACAGATCTGCCGCCCCGGAGCGGATCGCATTGATACCTGCGTGGATCGCAGCGGAGCCGGATGCGCACGCATTCTCACAACGTGCTGCGGGTTTGAATCGCAAACCCTGATCCGCTTGCAACACCAATGATGCTGGAAATCCGTCGGGCACCATTCCAGAGTTGAAGTGTCCGAGGAACACTGCATCTATCTCCGTTGCATCGATGTGTCCGTCCCGGAGTGCGTCCCGTGCAACGGTTACGATCAAATCTTCAAGCGTCTGGTCCTTCAGTCGGCCGAACGGGGTGTGAGCACTCGCAACAATTGATACACCGCTACCCATTTTCCTTACCTCGATGGCTCCCCATTATGTAGCCTGCTTTCCACATATGTCGTGGCTTCCCCGCGTCTACTAGCCTCGTCGGTGGGGACGGGGCTCTTCAGGTCTATCACTTTCCAGCGACGCACTGAAGAATGTATATCTGCGAGACATGGGCCGGCAGTCGTCCGACTACATTACGGTTGCCCCTTATTTTTTGCTTCATAGATTCGCTTCATTATTCAAGAAAGTGTTCATAATGTTCACGTCAAGAGCTTACGTATGCCTATACGAGGAAGGCCCCGACTTCCAGTGCTCGTGCCAAGTGAACATATCGACAGATTACGAGAAGTCATGGAGTCGACGTCGGAGCAGGAATCAGTGAAAATGCGCGCGAAATTTGTCCTCGCGTGCCTTGAGGGTGCTAGCAATAGAGGGTTGCAGCCTCATTCGGCATCGGCGAGCACACTGTCTCAAGATGGCGCATGCGCTTTGCAAACAGCGGGATCGATGGTCTCCAGGATAGGCGGCGGTCGGGAGCCTCGAGGCGCATTACTGACCGAGCCTTGCAGACATTGGTCGAAACAGGTACTCGCGCACGCGAGGATCGTCCGAGCGCTGAGGCAATGGGAAGACTGCTGGGCGTATCAAGGTCAACTGTCACCCGAGTTTGGAAGGAAGTCCGTGCACGCCGGATACAAGCCCCAGAATCAGCTCCGAAAGAGGGTGTCAGATATACTCGATTTGAGAATTTCGGAGCCCACTTCGATCGCAACCTAAAAATCATCGCGATAGACTCGCGAGAATGCGTCGCCATGTAGGATGCAGGGAGCGAAGGCAGACTCCCCGCAGGATCTGAGAAATCCCTGATTCCGGAGACCGTTGAAACGTTACTCCTGGCCGTCGATCGTTTTGCAGGAGCTAGCCAGCCAAACAAGACTATCGAGAACGTCCTGACATTCGTCGATGAAATACGCGCCGTTTCCAACGTTGATACCGTACATCTGCTCTGCTTTGGAGCGCGTGCGAGTTGGATGGAGCATGTCGTCCGAACGCCAGACCGGCGCGGGAACCTCGTAGCTCATCCGTTCGCTGAAGGTGGTCCGTGGGAAGAGGCGCTAGATCGTGCGTTCAAGGTGCTTATGCGGGACAGGCGCATGTCACATGAACTCCGGGTGCCGCCCAAGCTCCTTGCTGCGATGCGCAGTTATGTAAGCGACGGTGGGGCGTTGCCGCCAGCCGCGCGCTTCAGTTGGCCAAATATAGCGTCGTCGGGCGCAAAACAGCGGGTGTGGAGAGCAAAGCAGGCCGTTACATGTGCCGATGAGGCGTCCACGGACGCTAATGGAAGCGCAAACCGTAGCGGAGACCTCGCGCTTGCATTCAATATGGCACCTGTCGGAATGCTGGTTTCGCGTCAACGTATGGTTGATAAGTACAATCAGGAGTTTTGCGGGATGTTCGGGTGTGAGATGGATGTCTTGACAGGACGCTCCCTGGAGTTTCTCTATCCTTCACGTGACGAGTTTGTTCACGTAGGGACGCGTGCTTTAATGATCATGCGGAAAACAGGGTTTTATTCAGACGAACGCATCATGAGACGCGTTGATGACCGTCTGCTGTTTCCGGGCGGGCCATTGATCGAAAAGATCCTTTCGCCCCAGCCGTATGGACGTTCGAGACATGTCAGCGATCAGGCCGATTACTACAGAACTGACCATCAGGGAGCGGCAGATCGCAATTTCTGGTGAATGGCAAGAATAGCAAGTAGGTCGCGAGAGACCTTGATATCAGCCATCGAACGGTCGAAGCACACAAAACACGACTGATGTGCAAGTATGGCGTGCGAACCACGAACGAACTCATTGCGCATCTTATCGGCTGGCGCAGCGACTAGTTAAGCTTGCGTATGTTAGCCACTGTGGACGGCGACGTTGGCTGCGATGAGCGCATCTGCTGCCTGTTGAAGCAGTTGTACTGCCTCTCCGCGCTCGAAGCTCTGCGAGCTGACAAATGCTCCGTTTATGAGTACAGCTAGTTGTCCCGCAAGCATGTCGGCAGTGGCGACATTGAGTTGCCCCGCAATGACCTTCAGTCGCCGACGCAACTCGCGCTTATGGGAGGTTGCGACTTTTCGAGCAGGGTGATCGATTTCGGGAAACTCAGCAGCGACATTAAGTTGAGGGCAACCACGATAGCTTGCTTGCCCAGCGCGCTCTCCAATCCACTTGAGTTGGCCGCTAAGCTGCCCCTTCGGGTCATCTGCGTACCGCCGCGCGACGCGATCCCACGTCTCCCAGAATACCCGGTCTTCCCGTTGCAGGAAGGCTGCGACGAGGTCGTCCTTCGTGCCAAAGTGGCGGTAGAGGCTGGTCTTGGCGACACCTGCTTTCTCGACAACCAGATCGACACCGACGGCACGCACTCCCATGTTGTAAAACAGATCTGAAGCCGTCTCCAGTATCTTGTTCTTAACATCCATCCCGGCCTGATTGGCCCGGCCAACCGCGTTTTTTGACATGTTGCAATAGCCCCCGGTGGATTACACATGTTCACACTGTAGCACAAACGGGCTTGACGTGATACAGACCTGTATGTAGCATTAACATTGGCAGGTCAGTAGCGAGTTCTTCCGAGAGGATGGATACCTGCCAGGCTACGGTTGATGATGCGGCCTCACTCGACAAGGCGTTCGACGGTGCTCAAGTGCTCCTGAGGCGGTTGATGAGGCGGGGCGTTCAGCGCAACGTTTCGTGGTCGAGGTGCTAGTCACGCGAGACAACAAACAACGTGGCGCGAGCGTGCACGGGCAAGACGTCTATGACGCCCCCCCCCGCTGATTTGTGAGGCGGCAGAGCGTCTGCTTCGAGGGAAATTCAAATGCGCCGGCGCACACGCGCCTAGCGAGGCCTTCAATGCCGAGGATCTCCTGAGTGTGCTTGGGCTTGGCTACACAGCCATCGAAGTTGCGATGGCATGAATGTGTGTAGATGTCAGTAAATGAGGGGTTCAGACGGCTGACTGCCCTCTGATCTCGGTTATGAGAGTCGTGCGGTGGCTGTTTTTTGTAAGACCTCGAGCCAGGCACCTAGGACCAGGTTGACGGCATAGGAAAAAGTTATTGCGTAAATGGAGCTATCGATGAGTGAAGAACTGGACTATGTGCCCCCAAAGGTCTGGACCTGGACGAAGCTGAATGGTGGAACTTTTGCAGACACTAACCGGCCTGTAGCCGGGCCCACGCATGACAAGGAACTGCCTGTCGGCCGCCATCCGTTGCAGCTTTTTTCGCTGGGAACGCTCAACGGTGTCAAGATCACGATCATGCTGGAAGAACTCCTTGAGCTTGGGAATTCTGGCGCTGAATACGATGCATGGTTAATCAAAATCAAGAAGGGCGATCAGTTTGACAGCGGTTTTGTAGCGATCAATCCAAATTCGAAGATACCGGCTCTCATCGATTGGAACACGTCTGAGCCAATTTCGATTTTTTGAGACCGGCTCTATTCTGCTCTATCTAGCGGAGGAATTTGGCGAGTTCCTCCCAACGGAGATTTCGGGTCGCACTGTTGTACTCGACTGGCTGTTCTGGCAAGTAGGTAGCACGCCATTTTTCGGAGGTGGCTTTACGCACTTTTACTCGTACGCGACTATCAAGATCGAATATACGATTAACAGATATGCGATGGAGTTAAAGTGCCAGCTCGACGTGCTCAACCGTCAACTTGCTTCGCACGATTACATAGCGGGCCGCGAATATAGTATTGCGGACATGGCGACTTTTCCGTGGTACGGCGGCATGGTAATGGGCTGGTACGACACGGCAGCGGAGTTTCTTTCGGCGCACGAGTACCCGAATGTTATCCATTGGGCCGAAGTGATTGCGGCACGGCCAGCCGTGCAGCGTGGTTGTATGGTCAATCGGACATGGGGAGACGATCTCTTCAAACAGCTTCCAGAGCGCCACGATGCATCCGATTTTCAGACGAAGACACAGAACGAGGTGCCGACATGATGTGCGCGCAGTCCTGGCAGCGTAGTTGTACGACACACGGACGGAGCTATGGACGGAGTCGCTTCGCCTGGCGTCAAAAAGTAGCTGAGACTCGATGCGCGGGCGGCACCCGACTGAGTCGCGCCATTCAAGAGTAATTTTGCTGATTTTTGAACGATTTGAGTCGGGCAGTTCTGGATAACTAAAGATGCAGAGCGAATTCGAGATCGAACGCTCTGTAGGCCGCCTGAATCGATCTCGGAAAGTACCTGCCGAAGGTGAACACCATGAAGACGTTGATGGAAATTCGCAAGCTTGCCATTGTAGTTGTCGTATCTTTCGCATCACTGGCGCCAGCAGTCCATGCGGCCACTCAAACTGAGGACGGCACAAGTTCGGTTCGTGTCAACCAGCAAGACTACAATCAGAATGACGAAAGGCGTGTTCCGGAGAATCAGGGCATGACTGATGTGCGATACGCCTCGTCAAAGCCGAATGCGGCGCATAGCGCAAATGCAACGGGATCGACTCAGACCAGCGAAGGCCGCGAGATGACGGTGAGCACGTATTCCCCGCCAATAATGATAATTCGGCGCTGATTGGCCACACCCTGACGGAGTACAGTTTGAGTGCATCCGGAACGCGGGTGCACGACGAGGCTGGCGGCCGGAGGCTAACATATTCCGCCACAACTAGAGTAAGCGGGGGATATGCGTGCTAAATCGATACACGGATAATGAAGGAGCGGAAACATGAGCAAGGTGATGATGTACAGTCGGCAAATTTGCCCTTACTGCGATATGGCTGAACGTCTTTTGCGGACGCGCGGTGTCGAACAGATTGAAAAAATCATGATCGATACGAACGCTGGAAAACGAGAACAGATGATGACCCGCACGGGCCGTCGGACAGTTCCGCAGATCTACATCGGTGAAACGCACGTGGGGGGCTTCGATGATCTTGTCGCACTCGATCGCGACGGCGGGTTGTTGCCGCTTCTTGACAACATCGCTTAGTTGTCGAGTGATAACAGATCGAGCCGCACCGAGCCGATCGGAGCGTGTAGAGGCAGCGCCACACGTAAAGTACCCTAGATGAGGGAATCCTATGTATTACCAGGCTATTTCGCAATGCGTGCATGCATTGAAGGCGGTTGAGATCTTTCTCGACAAGGCAGAGCGTTATGCTCAGGAGAAGAATTTTGACGTTAACGTCCTGATGTCGGGCCGATTGGCTCCTGACATGATGTCGTTCACCTACCAAGTTCAGAGTGCTTGCGACTACGTGAAAGCGGGAGCCGCCTGGTTGTCGGCGCAGAAGCCGCCAAAGCATGAGGACAACGAGCGAACAATCGATGAAGTGCGTGTGCGCATCAGAAAAACAGTGGAGTTCGCGCAGAGCGTGACGGCAGAACAGTATGCGAACGCAAATGAGCAGAAAGTGAAACTGTCTTGGGCTCCAGGTAAGGCCTTGGAGGGACCGGTTTATCTTTTGCAAATGACAGTTCCAAACGTCTACTTTCATGTCGCGATGGCTTACGCCATACTGCGTCAGAACGGCGTTGGCGTTGGCAAAATGGATTTTCTAGGTGCAATCGATTTCGTTGATACCTGATTGCACTGGCGCTGGAGAGCTGATCGTCAAGCGATCAGTGAAATCCAATAATTAAACGAAGACAAGTTGGCCGCTATTGCAATGAGAGTGAAATCATGACCAGTAAAGATTTTCCACCTTCCTTGGGGTGGGAGAGCACTCAGACGCTAGTCTCAAATTGATAGAGGTATTCAGATAATGAACGAATCAATCAAGCATGTCAGCGACGCATCTTTCGAACAAGATGTCATCAAATCGGATAAGCCCGTCCTGCTTGATTTTTGGGCAGAGTGGTGTGGTCCGTGTAAAATGACCGCGCCAGTCCTCGACGAAGTCGCGAAGGATTACGGTGATCGACTGCAGGTCGCCAAGATCGACGTGGACGAACATCAAATGACGCCGGTCAAGTTTGGTGTACGCGGAATCCCCACGCTGATTCTCTTCAAGAACGGTACCGCCGTTGCTCAAAAGGTCGGCGCACTTTCCAAGTCGCAGCTTGCGGCATTCCTTGACGCCAATCTGTGATGTTGTGAACCCCAGGCGTTACGCTATGGCTGCCGCGCGACGCAATGATATCTGGGGTTATTTTGCTCGAAACGCGTCCCGAAGTGCGGGCTACGGCCACTCTCAAGCGATTGACATGCCGACGCCACGAAAACCGGCGCACTTCTACGTCATGATCGGTTGTTCAGTGGTCGGGTTGAGTTTCATATCATGAATGAAATCAACATCGATGCGATCCCCAAGGCACTTGCGAATCCCGTTCGCCGGGACATTCTAAGCTGGCTGCGTGCGCCGCGAAGCAACTTTCAAGACCAAGAATTACCGTTGGATTTTGGTGCTTGCACGAAAAGCATTGATAGACGCTGCGGTCTCGCCCAGTCGACAGTGTCGGAACACCTCTAGACGTTGCTGCACGCCGAACTGATAACATCCAGACGCATCAGTCAATGCGTGTTCTTCAAACGCAACGAGGCGGTCATCCGGACCTTTCTCCAGATCGCACATGCGCAGATTTGAAGAAGGCAAAGTGTCCTCGCAAGCACAAGGATGTCGCCTACGCTCGAAGCTCGGATGAAAGCGTCAAATCATCTTTGACTTGTGTCTCAGGCACAGCCGTCCAGCGAACTCATCAACCATCACCAGACTGGAGGCCGGACGCGAGCATTAGACTTTGCGATCACGCGCGCGAGGTTGGCGCAAGCATCCGAACACCATCGCTGTGTTACGCATCATCTGAGAAGGTATTGACGCCCTTCGTTGAGAATCTCATCCGAAAGTATCGGGTCAACGTCTGCGACCGCACGCGAAAGCAGCAACGTACCGAGCATCTGACTGAGGAGAATTATCGCCTTCTGGTGGCTGCCTTCGCTAGTGCTCTCGGTCTCTGCAATGATCTTGGCGAATCGTCCCAGGTTCGCTGCGAGGCCCTCGGAATATGAGCGGTGGGCAATGTCTCCCAACCGGCGTGCGTCGCCGACGAAAGCCGACCAAGTACAACCGGCATTGATTTTCGCGCGATGTTCCGGAGAGATACCATTTAATAACTTGCTTGACGGGATTGACGTCGGTCGACCTTGTGCTTTCAAAAAGGGCGGCGAAGCCTTGTATTCCGTCTTCCATCGCCTTTTACATTACTGCGACGATCAGCGCGTCTTTTGATTTGAAGTGGTTATAGAAGCCGCCGTGAGTGAAGCCCGCTGCCTTCATCAGTTCTGCCAGCCCGACTGCATCAATTCCACGCTCGCGAAACAGCTTCTCGGCCGCCGCCACGATCGCGCGCCTGTTTTCAGCCGCCTGCTGTCTGCCCCCCCCATTTTCTGCTCTCGTCGGCTACTGTCGACCCGTTAGACGCATTCCGCCTTGACGCTGCTATTTGAATGTTTGCAAGGGGAGGCTGAAGGCGGGCGTAGACTTCCCGCGCTCGCCCACGCAAAAATCTGTTCCCCAAGGCGATTCTGAGGCATCAAAGAGTGGTTGTGCGTCAGATCATCTCGAGCGCCAACGCAATCCCTTGTCCACCACCGATACACAGCGTCACGATTCCACGCTTCAGCCCGTCGCGACGCATCGAATGAATGAGCCTAGTAGTAAGTATCGCGCCCGTTGCGCCAATAGGATGGCCATGCGCAATCGCGCCGCCTTCGACATTGATAATGTCGTGCGGTATCCCCAGCTTTTGCGAAACTGCAAGCGGCACGGCAGCAAACGCTTCATTGATCTCGATGCGCTCGACATCACTCAACTTCCAACCGGCGCGCTCAAGTGCAATCGGAACGGCGGGTACGGGACCGAGGCCGAACATACCCGGCTCGACGGCCGCGACGCCAAACGAAACAAGGCGCGCGGAAGCTTCGATTCCGTGTGCGTCCGCATAGTCACGCGCCGCCACGATCATTGCCGCAGCGCCGGTATTAAGGCCGGGCGCGTTGCCAGCAGTGATCGTGCCGCCAGGGCGAAAAGCGGGACGCAATTTCGCAAGCGTTTCGACGGTCGTGTCAGGACGAGGTTGTTCATCCCGCGCGAATTCCGTCGTTCCCTTGCGCCCTTTGACCTCAACAAAGACCAGTTCCTCGGCGAATACGCCGCGTTCCTGCGCGGCAGCAAACCGCTGTTGAGAGCGTGCCGCCCATCCGTCTTGAACTGCGCGCGTCAGTTCTGCTGTCATCGCAACGTCTTCTGTGTGCCAGCCTGAGTGTTCGTCAGAGAAAGCATCAACGAGCCCATCGCGCAACATACTGTCGTGTATTTGCACGTCGCCCATGCGGCTGCCCCAGCGGCCGCTTTCCAGCAGATACGGCGCCCGGTCCATATTCTCCATCCCCCCCGCAATGGCTACGTTTCCGAAGCCGAGCGCAATCTCCTGTGCCGCAGACACAACCGCTTGCGCGCCGGATCCACATACGCGATTCACCGTCAACGCTGGCACGGATATGGGTACGCCGCCCCCCATCGCGGCCTGACGCGCCGGATTCATCTTGTTGCCTGCCTGAATCACGTTGCCCATCACCACCGAGGACAAGTCTTTGATGTCCAGCCCGCTCCGCCGAAAAGTCTCACGTATCACGACCGACCCAAGCTCCGTCGCAGGCACGTCCTTTAAGGACCCGCCAAAAGCGCCGATTGGCGTTCTGACGGGGTACGCAATCACTATTTCACGTGCATTCATCGCAACTCCTCTGATTGAAGTACTTTGCATCGTTCAGGCGTTTTAATACGGGTCTGCTCACGCTCGTATCCCTGTTGACTGAGGTGTTGAAAGGGCCCGGCGCAGAAGCGGAGCATTGGCCGCATTGGGCAGCGTAGCTATCTCGGCCAGCATGCGCTCGACGATCGATGCCTGCGGAAGGACTGTGCCAAAGAATCGTGTCGCGTCCGAGTCCTGAATCAGAATCGTCGGGAAATTTTCCACGTCGAGTTCGTCGAAGAGGTCAGCATGGTCTTCACCGTCGACCCACACGAAGCACATGTTAGGGTGTGCATCCGCCAGCCTGTCGAATCCGTCTCGATATTCGCGACAGATTCCACACCAATCGGCGCAGAGGCAGGCGACAAATACGGTATTGGTTGTCCGGAGGCGCTCGGCGATTTTTTCCGAATCGGTGACAGGATTCAATGCAGGCATGACGTTTTCAAAAGATCGTTTCGGAAAAACTTCAAACGCGTTATTTGACTTACAGCGCGGCAGAGATTCGTCACTCGGCGATTCTTGAGGTGCAGCGCCCTGTCAAATGCACCCGTCACGGGTTCGTTGTTCAAAAAAATGAAGCTAGTCGGCATCTGGCGGTAGTCCGATGCGATCATGTCCCGAAACGAGGACAAGCCTTCCGCTTGACCGAGAGCCCCAGTTAGCACCCTCCAAAGTCAAAAGGGCTTCTTTCGCTGAGAGGCCACCAGCGAAGCCAGTCAATTGCCCAGAGGATCCGATGACACGATGACACGGTGCAATGATGGAGACAGGATTACGACCGTTTGCCGCGCCTACCGCCCGGACAGCGGTGGGTTGGCCAATCTGTTTGGCGATATCGCCGTAGGTACGAGTCTCGCCATACGGGATACTGAGTAGGGCACTCCACACCTTTTTTTGAAACTCCGTGCCCGAGAAGTCCAGCGCCAGGTCGAATCGCTCACGCGTTCCCGCGAAATACTCCGTCAGCTGACGCTCTGCGTTCGTAAGGATGGGGTCGTCTTTTGCCTCGCGCATAAGACCGAGACGAACTCTTCCCGGTCGCTCGTTTTCCCACAATATCGCGGTCAGTGCTGGACCTTTCGCCACGAGCGTAAGGATGCCGACAGGCGAGGCGACTCGCTTGTAAAGCTGGTACATGTGCGTCAATTCCAGGTTCGGGCTCGTCGACTGGCTAACGTGTCAAACGCGTGAGGCGCTGCAAGCGAAGAGTGACGATTTACACTTCCTAATAGCGAGATTTCTGCGCAAAATTCATGCGGGCAGTATTCTGTGCATCGATCTTCTGGCAACCATACGGTTGCTAACGGAACTGTTTGCATAGTAGCAGACGGTCATGGATTCGGCATTTGGATTTCGATCACTATCTTGTACGTCTCTATCATGTATAGCTTGCAAATACCCCGGCATCGGGTTGGTCCCTTCACCGGTACGCGCGAATCCATCGTCAACGAGGCAGGGCAAGCAGCAAATGTTGGTTCTTTATCCGAGAATTCCAATCCGACCTGATTTCGTCCGCGTAATCACGCCTATAGGTGAAAATATGTCAAAAACGAAGCAGAAGCTGTTTGCACGGGTCTTTGCTGCAAGTTCGATGGCCGCTGCGTTCTCGGCAGGCGCGCAAGTTTCAACCAGCGGCTACGTTCTACCCATGAACCTGGCGCTCCAGGGCGCGCTCGAAGCAGTCCAGACATGTGCCGCAAAGGGCTATGACGTCACGGCGACCGTGGTGGACGTCGCTGGAACCCCCCAGGTCGTGTTGCGGGGCGACCATGCGACGATTCACACGAAGGACACGGCTTACAGGAAGGCGTACACGATCGTGACCATGGGCCCCATCTTCCATCTCGATGTTACGAGCCAATTTCTCGACACGCTCGCGAAATATCCCCCGTTGGCTGCGCAAGGGCTGGCAGCCACCCCGGACATACTCGCGTTGCCTGGGGGCGCGGCGATCAAGGTACACGACGAAATCGTCGCAGGCATCGGCGTCGGCGGGTCACCTGGCGGCGACAAGGATGAAGCTTGCGCGAAGGCTGGCGTAGCCAAAATTCAGGCCGGCTTGCCTCACTGAGCCAGATGCGCACCGGTAGCGCGCAATGGTGACCATGCCGACGCTAAACATGAAAAGCGCAGGATCGAGAGGAAATATTCGCCGTTTTGCAGAAATGTAGTACGCTGCCGCGACCTGTTCATTCTGCATCCGCTCTTCGCACGGCGGTATGGGAGGCGCCGAAAACGCCAGCTGCGATATGTATGATGGGTCGCACGAGCGCCCTCAACGTTCGCCCTCAACTGCAACACCGTAGCCAGTGTGCATGTTGGTGGCTGTCAGTGTCGCATGTGGGCAGTCGCGCAGAGCGGCTTCCGCAGCTTCCCCGGGGAGCGGGTTGGTGGCGCTGCCCGCAGAGCGGAAGCGATGACGATGGCCACGACCAAGATGTCTTGCGAGAGGAACATGCAGCCATTTGTTGTTGAAGTCGGATTTAAATGCCCCGCCTGCGGTGAGCTTTCACAGAACACCGTGCGCTTGCCTGAGCCGCGATGGGATGGCGCTACACAGCTTTCGCACTTGTCTGGAGCAACGGACGTCGAGCCTCAATGTAATCATTGCTATCGTACATTCAACGCGACAGCTGCCTACAGCGGCGTCGATGCAACGGTCGCCCTTGATGATTTTCCCGAGACACGCGTTCAGGCCGGGGCCGCCGGATACTTGATGTCATTCGATACGGATTGGTGGGCGCACACAGAGGCTCCGGCAAATCCGCACCAGATCTTTCTCGATTCGTACCATCACGTAGGGGAGATACTTGCAAACCATGGAGGAGCGGTCGGTGCCAGTCTGATTAATCGGATGGTCTTTGTCCAACAGTTTGGGGCTTTGGAGGCGTACTTGGGTGACACGCTCGTTAAACAGGTAATGGCAGACATGAAGGCGATTGGACGTCTGGTGCGTGCCGACCGGGCGCTAATGACGCGAAGCTTCGGACTTGCAGACATGCTCGACGAGCCTGACATCGTCCGCCGCGAAGTCAAAAGCTATCTGAAGAGCCTGCTATATCACCGCCTGGATCAGGTGAGTTCACTGTATCAGAACGTGCTCGACATCAATATCTGGCCGTCACGCACCGTTCGGGCAGAATTGTTCAAGGCTGTTGAATACAGACATGATTGTGTCCACAGAAACGGCTACGATCTTGAAGGCACGAAGCTGGAAATTTTCACCAAGGACTGGGTGCAGAACGTTGCTGACGCGACGAAGGCGGTCGCGAACTGTATCGAAGGTCAGCTGTAGCTGCTTGGCCCGGAAGCCGCGCCGCGCACCGTCGCTAGCACTGTCCATACTGAAGATAATATTCAACATCCAAATTCATCAATTGAGCTTGCGCGGATCAAGAAAATCATAACCAACCGGAACTCTATAGCGGTGACCCGGTCCCAATCTGAACGATGGCAGCGTGCACCCACCGCGACGCGTAACAAAGTAGTCGTTGCGCCAGATCCTGACTGCGGAAAAGGTCCATGCTCTCATTGCTTTCAAAATTGGAGGGATGCCGTGACTACTTCAAGGCTGACTATGCGCGCCGTGCAACAAGGCGAATGGGGAACGCTCGACAGTGTACGGGTGCTCGATGTGCCTCAACCCGAACTGCTACCGACCGAGGTATTGGTTCGGGTTAAGGCGGTCGGTGTGAATCCTATCGACTACCATACGGCTGTCGGCAGGGGATACATGAATGCGTTGAAGCTCCCGCATATTCCGGGCTGGGACATCGCCGGGATTGTAGAGGAGGTCGGTTTTGGGACGAACCGGTTCAAGGTGGGAGATGAAGTTTTCGGATTTCCCCATTTCCCGCGCGCTGCCGGCGGTTATGCCGAATACGTAACGGCACCTGCACGCCAACTGGCGCTGAAACCCGCGACGATTAGCTTTGAGCAGGGCGCTGCAGTGGCGCTGGCAGGCCTCACTGCCTGGCAAATGCTCGTTGACGTCGCAAAGGTTGGAGCGGGCACAAAGGTTTTGATCAACGGCGCGGCGGGTGGCGTCGGTCATTTTGCCGTGCAGATCGCGAAGGCTCGGGGAGCGTTCGTCATTGCGGTCGCGAGAAAAGAGAAACACGCCTTCGTTCAAACGCTGGGGGCGGATCGCGTGATCGATTACACGACGACGTCCGTCACCGATGAAGTCAACGATGCCGATGTGGTCATCGAGCTCGCTGGGGGCGACACGACGCTGCAGATGCTCAGGGCTTTACGCAAGGGTGGGCTGCTGATCAGTGCCCGCAAACTTCCTGATACTGCTGTGATCCGGACCGAGGCATCGAATTTGGGAGTCAAAGGGACCTGGTTCGTTGCCGAGCCAGATTATGTCGCTCTCGAAGGACTGGCGGAGCTGATTGAGCGCGGAGCCCTCAAAATCGAAGTGTCTTCAATCCTCCCTCTCGAACGGGCAGTGGAAGCGCTGAAGAGAATCCCGGAAGGTCATGCTGTGGGCAAAACCGTCTTGAAGGTCAATTGATGGTGGGCTTTCGAGGCCTTGTTTAAGCGGGCAGAGGGGCGCGTGTCCCACTTGAGTGCGTGACTATTTACCGAAAATGATCTCGTCCCAATCTCGTAGCCTGACGGATGTGGCAGAAACGAGGAAGCATCGACGGTCGTTCTACGGATGGTACGTTGTTCTTGCCGCCTTCGTCGTCACCCTCATCGGATTCGGAAGCGCCTATACGTTTGGGGCTTTCGTGGGCTCACTGGAGCATGATTTTCGGGCGTCGCGCGGCTCTGTGTCCATCGTGTTTTCACTTGCCGGATTTCTTTACTTTGCATTGGGTGCATTCAGTGGCCCGCTCGCTGACCGGTGGGGCGCCAGGCGGCTTGCCGTACTCGGGATGCTGGTGACGGGAGCAGGATTAATCGCGGCAGGCTTCGCGTCGAGCCTGACCGGGGTTTATTTCTCGTATGGTCTAGGTATCGGCCTGGGCGTGGGACTGTCTTACGTTCCCGTACTGGGTGCGGTCCAGCGATGGTTCATACGGCGCAGAGGACTTGCGTCTGGCCTCGCAGTCAGTGGGATCGGCATCGGTACGCTTGTCATGCCACCGCTGGCTTCATTCCTTGTGGCGGCTACAGGTTGGCGGCACGCGTATCTTGTGCTGGGACTGCTTGCTGCGAGCGTGGGATGTGGGTTTGCCTTACTGATTGCGAACGACCCGTATGAAAAAGGCCAATCGCCTGATGGCGATGCCGTCATGGATTCAGCAAAGCTCCCACAGGCACAGGGCGTGTCTATCAAGGTAGCGGTCACGTCCCGGCGGTTCATCTGTCTGTATGCTGCCTGCCTGATCGGCTCTTTTGGATTATTCATCCCGTTCGTTCACCTCGTACCCTACGCACAGGACCACGGGATCACGCCCGCGAATGCGGTACTGCTGCTCGGCATGATAGGGATTGGCAGCACCGCAGGCCGCTTCGTGCTGGGAGGACTCGCCGACCGGATGGAACGCGTGATAGCGGTGTTGGCGATGTTCGTGGGAATTGCGCTATCCATGATCATCTGGTTTGCCTCCACCGGCTTTATCATGCTTGCAGTGTTCGCTTCTGTTTTCGGCATCTTTTATGGCGGATTCGTTGCTCTTCTTCCTGCGTTAGTTATGGACGATTTTGGTGGCAAGAATGTCGGCGGGCTCATAGGTATCCTCTACACCAGCGTTGCATTCGGCACTCTGGTCGGGCCAAGCCTTGCGGGTTTCGCCTTTGATATGCGGCACAGCTACAGCCTGTCTATCGTCGCAAGCGCGATGGCTAGCCTCGTCGCGGCATGCATTCTTGTGTGCGCTTCCCGTGCCAGGGTGCCAGTGCAGAATAACGATCTCGCATAACCAGAATGGCTGGACCGACCGTCAATAGTTGTACCCTTGTCGCGCAACCAGCCGCCCCTTGCCATCGCGCTTCTGCCACACCATCAGTTCGTCGAGATCAACCTCGACGAAGCGTCCGTTAAGTCGCTCGGTAGCGGAAAAGTGTTCACGAACAACCGCGCTCTGGCCGCTTACAGTTGTCACTGCGTGTATCAGGTCAATCCGTTTGTAGACAACGTGTCCGCTCGTTATGTTGCCAACGAAGGTCTCCTGGTTTTGTACGCTTCCGTCTGGATGCCCATAAGTCAGCGTAGCTAGAGTCAAATCTTCCAGCGCCTGCGCGTCCCCGTTGATCATCGCTGTGTTTAGATGATGAACAGCATCGTTCACTTCGTAGTCGCCGGAAGCTTGCGCCGACAAACTACAAAGGGAAACCATCGCAGCAACGACGAGGATCAGTTTTTTCATGATGTCCAGCTACGGCACTGCACCCGGCCACGAGGATAAACACGCGGATTATCGGCGGTCTCAGATCGAAGGTAATCGTGTCGCAACACAAGCTGGATTATAGATGTGCACTACGAGATATCAAGCACGGTCTGTTGTATGCGCTGCGCAAAAAGTTGTGGCGCCGACGTGAGCGAGTGTACGGAAAAAATCGTCGTGCGAGAGCTGGCCAGAGCCTGGACGAACTGGCTAGAGGGTGTTAGGCACTTTTTGTCGGACCTCGTATCCTGGTGGGATGAAAAAACGCAGGCCTTACCCAACGGATGTATCGGATGAAGAGTGGTACTTCGCCGCTCCGTACCTGACCTTGATGAACAAGGACGCACCGCAGCGCCGCTACGAACTGGGTGAGATGTTCAACGCGCTTCGCTGGATCGTACGCGCGGGCGCACCTGGCGTTTGTTGCCCAATGACTTTCCACCGTGGGAACTGGTCTACCAGCAGACGCAACGCTGGATTCAGGCCGGCTGTTTCGAGGCCATGGTGAATGACCTGCGTTCGATCATCCGGATCGCCCAGGAGCGTCGTGGTCAACCCAGCGCGGTCATTCTCGATGGGCGGACCCTGCAGTCGACCTGCGAGAGTGGACCTCGCGCCGGTTACGACGGCTACAAACGCAAACGTGGCAGCAAGGTCCACATGGCGGTTGATACGTTGGGGCAATTGCTTGCTGTGCATGTTACGCCGGCCAACGAACAGGAACGTGCGCAGGTCGGAGAACTGGCGCGTCAGGTTCAGCAGGCCACGGGCCAGACGGTCAAGGTGGCGTTCGCCGATCAGGGATATACCGGCGAAGAGCCTGCGCAGGCAGCACTCGACGAAGGAATCGAGCTTCAGGTAATCAAGCTGTCGGAGGCGAAAAAGGGCTTCGTGCTGTTGCCGCGCCGCTGGGTGGTCGAGCGCAGCTTCGGCTGGCTCAACCGCTTCCGCCGGCTGGCCAGAGACTACGAGCGATTGCCCGAAACCTTGGCTGGTTTGCACTTCGTCGTATTCTCCGTGCTTATGCTTGTCCACTTTGCAGCCCTTAACAAAAGTGCCTAACACCCTCTAGAAGCTGGATGAAATTCCAGTTCGCACCAGCGCACCTGCTCATGCGAGACGCCGGAATCTTTTAGGTTGGCGCCGCGCATTTTTCGGCATCATTCGAACGACGGACATCCCATAGCAATGTTCTTGGATTGCGACTATCATCTTCCATGACACAGGAACCCCGCGAATCAGATAGGGCTCCGACCAGTTTGGCTTCTACCGAAGTCGCACAATATGTGCGCAGGAGGACGCGATGTTTTCAGTCCTTTTCGAAGTGCGGCCACGAGGTGGGCGAGTATCGTCGATGAATATGCCGTTAATGAGGCGATGTATCATCTAACGGCAGCAATGATGGCGGGCGACCCGAGTAGGATGCGTGAGTTGACAAACGATAGTCTGTCTTAGGGCCAGTCAGACGGCACCATACAAATCCAAGCAGCCTCTGTCGACAGCATCGCCAGAGGACGGACTCGCTGTCGACGGATCGACCCGACGCATACGGCAACCACCGCGACGGGTGACAACGCAATCCTCCGAGGACACTTCTCTGTGACGACAGAGCTGGAAGGGGAGGTCTGAATAATCCGCTTTTTGCGTTGGACTTCTAACCGAACACCTGAGGTGAAGATCGCGTCGTCATCCGCACGTTGCTGAATCACTACCAGTCGCATCTTTGCTGGCCGGCGCTATGCTCATGCGGCGCACTTTCTTCCTTTATCGCGCCGCTTCACAGCATCTTGCGCGCCATCCACAGGTCGGCCGGGGCGAACTGCGTTGCGATGTGCGTCGTGTTCTTTGCCAGCCTCCGATATCGCGCCTTCACATCCAAACTGGCATTTCAGTACGCGAAACGGGTGCTCCGCCTTCGCTCTCACGCCCGCCTTGAGCCGCTCGATCTTGTTGTAGATCCTGTCCAGCCGCTTTCTCTTGTCCAGCTTGTTTCGCTTGCTCGGTCTCATCGCGGCGTATCGCTGGACCGCACCCGTTTCGCCTCGCTTCTCGATGCCCACATAGCCGGTATCGGCAAACGCAACCTGCTCTTTGCCATGCAAGAGTTCATGCGCCACCGTGATGTCATGAACGTTCGCCGGCGTGCACTTCACGGTGTGCACCAGCCCCGACTCCACATCGACCGCGATACGTGCCTTCATGCCGAAGTACCAACTGCCGCCTTTTTGCGTCTGGCGGTCAGGTAACGATCACCGACGGCTTGCGTAGCAGATTTGAAGAGATGGGTCTTGCCTGAGCCCAAGTCGCCAAGCTGGACGATATTGCGAATTGAGGCGAGGGATGCAAAGCCCGTCGACACAGCCGGCGAGTTCCGGTTCACCGATGGGAAGACTTGCAGAACCTGACGATCATTCACGACTGGACAGTATGCCGATTCCAATGACTCGCGCGCTCGCCGTCGAACACGACCTGAATTGCTGGCAAAACATACGCAGCGCTACCGCTTTCTCGGGAGCGTCATTATGGCAAACCCCGTCGATAGGGCGAGAGGGCGGGCGGGTTTGTTGCGCCGCCTCGCAATCCTGGCCATTGGGTGACCCGGGGTACGTCCGGCATCGAGTTTCGCCGATAGGGATTCGAGCCGTTGACGAAGTTCTACGGTCGTCGTCGCCGCGCGGTCCAGTTCCTCGGTTTGCACCTGGAGGGTTCGTTCAAGCTCGCTGCACCGGCTAGTCCACGATGCTAGCCGCGTCTTCGCGCCCGCAAGCTCGTCCCGAAGTGCATCGCGCTCCTGCCGATGCGCCGTCTCCAGCGCTCCGATGCGGTCATTTGCCAGCTGCAGCTCCTTGCGGGCACGCGAAGCGGTCGTGCGCTCCGCGTCGATTTCGAGCAGGGCGCGACGCTCGGCAGCGGCAAGACGCTGTTCGTTCTGAGCAAGCGAATCTCGCAATTTTTCGAGCTCGACCGCGAAGTCGCGGCGTGCATCACCCAGGGCAGCGGTAGCGGTACTTGCGTCGCTGCGGGCAGCCGCAAGCTGCTCACGCAAAGCGGCGTTAGCTGCCCGCTGCCCGGCTAGTTGCGACTCTAGAGCACCTACCTGTATACGCAGTTCATCCGATCTCGCGTTGGCTTCACGTTGGGCTGTCTCGGCGGCTTCGACTCGAGCTTCTGCTTCACGAGCCCGCAGTTGCGCCGCTTCGACAATTGCCTGCGCATCGGCGCGAAACGCCGCAAACGAACCGTCGGCTGCATCTAGCGAAAGTCGCCACAGGCGGGCGGCGAGTTCACCCGCCAATGCGGCGACATCTGCCGGAAGGTCCGGTTGCCCCACGTCGACGCGGCTCTTTTCGCGCATCTCGCTCCAGAAGTCGCGCAATGCTCTGGCCGGCGCGCTCATGCTGCCTTTACGCACCAGCTGATAGAGCTTGTTCGCGGTCGGCGTTTCGCCGTAGCGGAAGAACATCAGGCCGCAGACTTCGCGGTACACCGCCTGGGTATCGGAAACACGTTCCCGCAGGGCTTCAATGTCGTTTTCGAGGCTCATATGATCGGCCCGGCGGCTCATGCCAGAAAATGTGTTGATAATACAACGTAATACAATAAATTCACAACGCAACTATACGATACACGACATTATTCCTATAATGTCGTGTATCGTATAGTTGGCGTTTCGCCAGAAAAATCCAGTTTTTCCGGAGCCTCCGACCGTGTCTGATACGCCGATCGCCACCATCCAGCCTGTTGAAACACTCGTTGTGCCGGACATGCTCGACGGCCGCGACGGCACCAACCGTGGTTCGGTCGAACACTCACAGCTGTCCGCGCGTAACGATCTGGACGCCATTCGAGCATGGCTCTCGAACTTTGCCGACACGAAGATCACCTTCGATAACTACCGCAAGGAAGCTGAGCGACTCCTGCTCTGGGCCGTTGTCCAGCTCGGCAAGCCGCTGTCGTCGCTGACGCACGAAGATCTGCTGCTGTTCAAGACGTTTCTGGTCGATCCGCAGCCGGCGGCCCGATGGGTGTCGTCGACGGGCGGCAAGTATCCGCGCGGCGACGAACGCTGGCGTCCGTTCAACGGCCCGCTGTCGCCAGCGAGCCAGCGTCAGGCGCTGATCATCCTCAACGCGATGTTTACGTGGCTGGTGAATGCCGGCTACCTACGCGGCAACCCGATGGCGCTCCTGCGTCAGCGCGCCAAGCGGTCGGCGCCGCGTGTCACGCGTTACCTTTCAGTGTCGCTTTGGGATGAGGTCAAGGAATTCGTCCAGCAGCTGCCGCAGGAAACGGAGGCACAACGGGCCTACTACGCCCGTTGCCGCTGGCTAACGACGCTGTTCTATCTGCAGGGCATGCGGATTTCCGAAGTGGCGGGTGGTCAGATGGGGAGCTTTTTCCGCCGGCTCGGCCCGGACGGTCGGGATCAGTGGTGGCTGGAGACGCTGGGAAAGGGCGACAAGGAGCGGATTGTTCCCGTTTCAATCGAGCTCATTCAGGAACTGCGCAGCTATCGGACGTCACATGGCCTGTCTGCCCTGCCCGTCCGGTCCGAGGACACGCCGCTGATCATCCCTTTCAAGGGCAGGAAGCGCTGTCTTTCGCGCTCTGCAGTGCATGACGCCATCAAAGGCGTGTTCAGCGGCGCTGCGCTCTGGTTAAGGTCGAGAGGTCCGGAGTTCGCGGATCGCGCAGACGAGCTGGAGCGCGCTTCTGCACACTGGCTACGCCACACCGCAGGCTCACATCAGGCCGATGGCGGCGTGGACTTGCGGACGATCCGCGACAATCTGGGGCATGTCTCTCTGAACACGACGAGCCTATACCTGCACACCGAGGATGATGAACGTCACCGGGAGACGGTCGATCGACATCGGATGAACTGGAGCGACACTGATGAGAAGCGGGAGCCCTGAACACCGTGATAGCCGGTTCACGGTCTGTCCGCGCCTTGAAAGGCGCGGAACATCAGCGGATGTGCTGCACGGCCATGATATATGGCGTGGTCCGCTGATGGCGCTTCCACCCCTCGCTGGGCGCACTGGAGGCAACGGGCAACGCGAGAGACAAACTTGCAGCATGCGCCATTGCAAGACTGCTGCTCCCCTGTTGGGAGGAGTCCAGCTGGACTTTACGACTTTGGCGCCCCGGCGGACAGGTCTAGAACAACGAGGTCAATCATTGAGCGCCGCTCCTCCGGGATCTGGCTGGTCAACGTCGTGTGCATGTCGTCAGCCGAGTTTGGCGCTTTAATTCCTGTCGGGGGTTGCTGTAACCGCCTGCCGGTTTTGGAAGGCACGTCGCCGAACCACAGCACGCAATACACGCCGCGCCCCTCCGAGCGCCAATCGATAAGATAGTTGCGACCCAGCTGATCACCGGCCGCCCGCCAAACTTCTGAGTGCCATTGGCCTTTCACTTCCATCGGAATCTGAAGCGTTCCGTAAGCGAAGGCCAGGTCGGCTCGCTTCGTCTTCGGCATATCAGCCTCGGTAATGCGATGCACGCCGTACTTGTCCAGCTCCGGGCCGATTATCGCTGCAAGGCGATCCCGGCAGCGGTTTTCGTCGCGTGGCACGCCGGCATCGGTCCAAAAGTCGCGGATTTGATCAATGTCATCGCCTATCAGTTTGGCTTGCGCCACACCAAGTTCTTCTAACACAAGCGCCTTGAGGTCATCTGTGTTCGCAGGCGAGCCATCCTTTAGCAGGCGAGCCAGATCGGAAGGAGCCAGAGGTGAAAACTCCGCTTCCGCTCGCTTCTGAACCTGCGCCGCCGCCATGTGCTGGATAAACTGCGTGTAGCTATCCGGCTCTGCCGCACTCAGCTCACGAATCGCCTCTGCGGCCTCAGGGCCTGTATCGCTAGCAATTCGATTGATGACCGCCGTCAGGAAGTCGGTCGCATCATAGTCATTCTTGGTACCTGTGCCACTACCAACCAAAATGGCGTAGGGCCAGCATCTCCTGAATTCTGTGACAGCCCACGCTGCCTGTGCGGCTGAGAGCCGAATCAGCGCCCCATGACGCTCGGGCTGGAAGATATCACGCAGACACCATATGAACTCGGGACGTTCAGCGCCAATTCCATCCAGATGCGGTAGCGTACGTTCAAACCGCACCAACACATCGATCGCCAGCCACATCAGCAGATCGTCTTCGTCTTCGAAAATGACCGAATCGCGGGCGGTCGCTACCGACTCGAGTGCTTCGAACGCATTCGCACGAATCAGGCATTCAACGAGGCTAACTTCTGCTCGCTTGCAAAGCTTGTTTATTCGAGTGAGCCACTCTTCGGCTAGCGTTGCACCCACCTTTCGCCATGTTTGGTCATGAACCAACCTGTACAGCCCAGGGACATTCGAAACACCCTTCTCAAGCGAAGGTTCAATCCAGGCCCTGGCAAAGGTAAGGCGGTCATGCTCCGAGACAATAACGCTTTGCTCAAGCGAGTCACCCAGTCGTTCCACGTCCTCGTCACCGCTCAAACCTCGGTTGTTCAGGCAGAGCAACAGCGCTGTGCGCCGCACCTCGAGCGGTACGTCGCGGATGCCTGCGCCTGACCGGTACCGGGCCAGCAATCCCGCCATGATGGGATACGAATAGTGCCAGATCATATCGTCAGCGAATCCAGCCGCGACGTCATCAGCGGACGGGAGGTCCAAGCGGTAAAGTACTGCATCCAGCGCCGTCAGGATATCCCCTGCGAGTTCGGCGCCCAGCCAATATAAAATCCTTTCGACAGGTTGGATTGGTTGCATCGGGGTTGGCTCATCGACCGTTCTGAAACGTTGAGAGATTACCTTCTAGTATGTACGTGGAATGACGGCTGCCAGTGGCAGCTATCGTTCTCAGTGATGCATGATCCCGACAGGCGAACGCGGGCGGCATGAAGACGCTACGCAGGCTATCGGAAGGCGGCAGAGGACATATGGCAAACTGCGGAGTTAGCGAATTGCTGCTGCCTTAGCGGCATCGATGGCCTCGCGCAGGACGCCCTCCGGATCATCCGTCAGCATATTGGGCTGGTATCGAACACTGCTGACGTCTTCGATACCGATGAAGTCGAGCCAATCGTTAAAAAAGGTTGAATGATGGTCGGTTCCAAAACTCTTTGGCATGCCTCGCGCATAGATACCGCTCGAATAAATCGCCGTCGCACGCTTATTCTTGAGTAGGCCGAAGGCACCTTTCGTCGGTTCGAATCCGAAGGTCAGCCCAGGCTGGCTGATGATGTCGATGTAGAGCTTCAGGCGGTACGGAATTCCGTTGTTCCACATCGGCACCGTGAACAGGAAATCATCTGCGTTCTTAAAATGGCTGGTGATTTCGACAATCTCGTCCCACGCGGTCTTTTGAGCGCCATTCATCGCATCGTCGCCGAAAAAACTGAGTTTTGCGGCTGCGCGATCGCCGTCAAATTCCGGCAATGCTGCCTGCCACAGGTCCAGCTCTTCGATTTCTGCGTGCGGATGCTTTTCGCGATACGCATCGAGAAAAGCTGCCGCTACTTTTGCCGTGCGAGCGCGGTCGCCACGCGGAGATCCTTTCACATAAAGCAACTTCATGATTCCCTTCTTTCAATGATGAAAAATAACGGCGCTATCTTCAGACCTGCCTAGCATTTAATCGCTATTTCGCCGTCCTTAGCCTCGTCGAGGCATAGCGAATTCTTGCGTAGGTTTGTGATGCAACTCATCCAGTTTTCGGTAAACTACTTGCCATTTGCATCTGTACGGGGCGTCGCTATCACCATCGTTGTGACACCCAGGCACGATGATTACTATCGGCCTGGTGGGCACCAAATCGGCTACTGATTGCCCTCACTACCGAAAGAGCCATAAGGCATCAAAATCAGTTAACCTTAAAAACCTGAGCGGCTTGTCGATAACACACATGTCACCCACCACTTTGGAGAGTGTATTCATGGCCAAGTACCACCGATCGAGGAGCGAAGAGCCGCGAGGCGAACGGTTGAGGCTCGCAAGCACCCGTCGTGTTGATCCCCAATCTGCGTACGCGCCGCTGGCTCCCTCCTTCATCGGGGTTTTCAGCTGCTAGAAACGAGCCGAAAGGACGGGATCCCTTCTGCATGCCTATTGCTCGCGGCGCACGTTTCTCACACACGAATATTGAGCGCCCGAGCGCCTATGCATTGCCTTGGAAGCAAGACGTCTTATGCCTTTGTCTCAATCAATACGTATGCGTGTTACGTTCGCCAAGCAAACCTTCTGTGGCGCGATCGTACGCAGCGGGATCGCCAAGCGCATTTGACACAACCAGAGCGCCGACGAGGGTTGTCAGAAACTGCGTCGCCGCGTTGTCCGACAATCCTTCTTTGACGAGCTTGTTGATGGCCATCGTGAAATAGCATTTCACTTCTGCGGCGACCTCTGCAGGCAAATCAAGCGCAGCCGCGCCAAGCACAGTCGCAGGACACATACGGTCTTCTGAGAACAAAGTCCCTCTGAAAACCTCGATCCATACACGAATCGGATCAGGGTCGAGCTCGAACTGCTGGTCAATAACTTCTGCGACGTGATCGGTGTACCGTCGAATAACGGCAGCCGCCAGGTTCTCTTTCGTGGGAAAGTGGTAATGAACACTCGAACTCTTGATACCAACGTCCGCCGCAATCTCGCGGAAACTGAACCCGGCGAGCCCTCCAATCCGCATCCGCCGCTCAGCGGCGTCCATGATCGCCACACCAATATCACTCATGGAAATCTCCCAGTGATCTATCGTTAGATAGAAAAGTTACGCTTTCAGTCCGAAAACTCAATAGGTATCGCCAATACCATACCAGCGGGAAACACGTGAACTCCGCCCGGCGCGATGCCGGACAGAGTACGCAGGCATTGAACTACCACTCGAATCGAGTTAGGCCAGCAGTTCTGCCTCGCGTGTTTCTTCGTACGTCGGGAAGTCGGTATAGCCGTGGCCATCACCGCCGTAGAACGTGCTCCGATCGTAGTGAGTCAGCGGGAGGTCGTTCTCGATCCGGTACGGGAGATCCGGGTTCGATGTAAAGTGGCGCCCGATGGCGATGAGGTTTGCGAGACCGCTGTTGACAGCGTCTTCGGCAGTTGCCGGGGTGAAACCGCCTGCGGCGATGATCGGCCCGTGGAAGATTTGCCCGAGCTCGCTCGCGGCAACGGCGTCCTGATTTTCGTCAACCGTGTCGGCGCCACTGACGCGCGGCTCGATGACGTGAAGATAAGCGATACCGTGGTCGTTCAACCGTTCTGCGAGGTGACGGAAGAGCGCACGAGGATCGCTATCGCCCATGCCGTTGAACGTGCTGCTCGGCGAAACGCGAACGCCGACGCGGTCGGCGCCCCACACGGTCGAAACAGCTCCGATGATTTCGATCAGGAAGCGTTCACGGTTTTCGATCGAACCGCCATAGATGTCGGTGCGCTTGTTGCTCCCGTCCTGCAGGAACTGTTCGACCAGGTGGCCCTGACCTGCGATAAGCTCGACACCGTCGAAGCCCGCCCGCTTGGCCCTCTCAGCTGCGACACGGAACCGCTCAACAACACCAGCAACCTCGCGGGTTTCGAGCGCCCGGTGCGCCGACGGACGCACCAGGCCGTCCGGTGTCGTCACAACGACCGTTTCGTCTTCCAGGAAAGTCTCGTTCACAGATGCTGTGATCGGCGTGACCTGCCCGATCGCGGTGCTCGTGGCACGGCCCGCGTGGTCCAACTGAAGGAGGATCAGGCCGCCCTTTGCGTGCACGGCATCTGTGATCTGCTTCCAGCGCGCGACGTGCTCTTCAGTGTAGATGCCGGGGGCCGCGTGATACGGGCGCCCTTCAGAGGTGATTGCGGTGGCCTCGGCGATGAGCAGACCACCACTGGAGGCGCGCTGGCTGTAATAGTCGCGCATCAGATCGCTCGGATTCGCACTGGGCCACTGGGCGCGCAGTCGGCTCAATGCCGGTAACACGATGCGATGCTTCAGATCAAACGCGCCAATCTTGGCTGCCGTGAACAACGTCTTTTGTGCCTTCGTCTTCGAGACCATCTTCAACTCTCCTTTTCAGATTGTGAGAACTATCTATCGATAGATTTGATGTGTGAAAGATAGTCCTCGTCGGTCTGTCCGTCTAGAAGGTCTCTTTGGGTAACTGCTTCCCGCAGATGAGGAGAATGGGAATCGAACGTTGTCGGTGGCTCAATGCCCATTTGGCGTTCATGCGTAAGCCAGATCCCTATACTGTACGGATAAACAGGTACAATCTCCTTCGGGTGATCTGGCGCATCGGCCAGCGAGCGAAGGAAAGCGTGTGATGACGTTTCAGCGGTGTCTATTCGAGGAAGGACCACTCTCGGTCGTGCAGGACGACGAGGGCGGCGTCCGGTATCTGCCGGGGGCCGTCAACGCCAGTCTTGCGGAGCATTGGTTTAAGCTACTGATTCACAACGCGCAGTGGGCCACCTACCGCCGAATGATGTACGAGCGTGAGGTGGCGGTCCCGCGACTGACCGCCGGGTACTGGGATGATGGGAAGTCCGAGTTACCCGAACCACTTGTCGAGGCGTTTGCACAAATGCGCTCTCTGGTCGGCGCACCGTTTAACAGCGTCGGCTTGAACCTTTACCGTGGCGAAAATGACAGCGTCGCACCACATGGCGACAAGGTGGAGAAACTCGCTGTGGGCCAGCCGATTGCCGTTCTGTCGCTCGGCGCGACCCGCCGCATGTCAATCCGGTCAAGGCATGGTCCGGGCCGAGTCGCGCACATCGACCTCGAGGCAGGGAGCGTTTCGGTGATGAGTTACGAATCGCAACTGACTCACGAACACGGGATACCGAAAATGACGGCCCGCTGTGGTCCTCGCATCAGCCTGGCATTTGGCTGCTTTGATTTTTGATCCTCAAGCGTGAGCTCGAGCTTCATCTCAAAATTCTGCCCTCTTACTTTCCCGACCAACCTTGTGTCCGGGCACGCGCGCCAGAGACAATCGCACCAGCCCTCCCGGAATGGTGGAGCGGCCCGATCTGCTCGCAATCCTGGAATGTTGTCGAACTCCAGATGACAATTCGATGATGGTCGGCTCTCCGTAACGACGTGTACGTTGAAAGGTACCACGACGCATGTGACGAGCATTTTTCCCGCGCCCCATTCCAGAGAAATCGCGTTGTTCACTTCACACGCGGAGTATTCCGTTAACCAGGTCACAAGTAGACGCTGCAGCTTGAGCTGGTCCACTGGCAACACCACCCTAGAATAGAATAATGCCATTTGCTCAGAACTCCGTGCCTAGAAGACGCACCGCTGTCGGATGAGATTACTGGAGATTGATATTGCAATTTGCAAAGCATCCAGAACGGCCTTGGAAATCCGCGTCAGGCAGGTCGAATGACGGCAGGATTTTCGAGGCGTATAGTTGTACCGTAGGATGAACCAGGGGATACGCCAGATTGAATCACTGGGTCTCGAAGGGTTGCGAAATGACCTTCGGTGAAAAAAATGCCATCTTGGAGGCAGTGTGGTTCAGTCAACGACAGACGCAACCTCAGACAAACCAGTCGGATGGCGATCAGGGCGTAAGCTCGGATGCTGCTATGTTGCGCGGGCGCACCGTTTCTATAATGCTGGATTCGAATATCGTCGCAGTGTCCCTACCCTCCATTGCTCGGGATTTGCGCGGTGAACTTACCGACGTAGAGTGGGTTGTCAGCGCTTACATCACAGGTTCGGGCGCAGGATTACTCAACAGCGAAACGACAAAGGCTCAGATAAGTGCCGTTCCGCCGGAGCGCGGTGGCATGGCGGCTGGTATCGCGGGCGCGACACGCTTTGTAGGGATTATTGTCGGTTTGGCAGGGTTCGGCGCCTTACTGGCGGCGTCGGCCGAAACCGCGCTCATCCGGTCCGACACAGCACTGTTCCGGAACAATTTAAACGTCGATTGGCATTCGGCGAGCCTGCGGATCGTCGGTGGCGACCCGCAAGGAGGTCTGTCTATCCTGCCGGCTGCGGTTCGAGCCGCTGTCCAGGGTACCGTACGTCATAGCGCCGCACAAGGTTTTGCCGCAGCACTTATCGCCGGTGCTGCCGTCGCCGTGGTATCGGCTGCATTGAGCTGGACGCTCCTACGACGGTCCACGGACTAACACGACGTCGACGACGATTTCCCGGAAACCGGGATCGCAACTGCAGCCCCGCTCACGGCCTGCTGCAAAAAACCAGAGAGACAGATTAATGGCTTGCGTTAAAAATCATTGATCATGGGCCCAGAGCCTCGTAACGAGGCCACGTTGCAAAGTCGCCGGTTTCCGGATCGGCAAGAGCCTCGCCACATCAGCCACCGAGCCCGCCATCTATCCGGAAGGTGGATCCCGTTACCATTGCACTTGCGTCCGCTGCGAGGTAAAGCGCCGCTTGCGCAATTTCCTCAGGCGTCATGTGACGCCCCAAAGGAATCAATGCGTCGAACGCTTTCGCAGCTTCTTCTCGCGACTGACCCGTGACACGTGTTTCGATGGAGTCCTGAAACGCTGTAGACGTCGGACCGGGGTGTAGCGTGTTCACCCGGATCCGCCTCGCCGCGAACTCCTTTGCGGCGCTGCGCATCAGCCCAACCTGACCGTGCTTCGCCGCGACGTAGCCGGAGACACCCTCAAATCCAATCAGCCCTACAAGGCTGGACATCAGGATGATGCTTCCTCCCGCGCGCACGTGCACGCCGGCATGCTTGAGGATATGAAAGCCACCCAGAATGTGAACCGCTAACGTGCGCGCGAACTCCTCGGACGGATAATCGGCGATCGATGCGACGGCTCCGGTGATTCCCGCGTTACTGACTACGACATCGTAGCCACCTAGTCGCGCTACACCAGTGGCGATTGAGTCCCGTACAGCATCTTCGTTACTGACATCGGCAACGGTGGCGATCACCCGTTCCTCACCGATTTCTTCGATGGCAGCAGACAGTCTCGTCCGGTCCAGTCCGAGCAGGTGTACCTTCGCGCCTTCTGCGACGAAGAGCCTGACGATCGCGAGCCCGATGCCGCTCTCGCCACCGGTGACGAGAGCCGTTTTTCCTTCAAGTGTTCCCACGCTGATCCTCCGATTCGTCCAATCTACTCGGGCTATATTCAGTCGGAGAGTGTTCGACCTGTTCTTCGCTGCAATACCGGGTACCGCGCATAGCATGGTATGAACGCCCCTCCGACGCGATGGCCGTTCTCTCGGTGATTAGCAGACCGTCGTCTGGTACGCGCTGTACCTGGTAGGCGCGCATCAGTTCGCTGGTGTTCGCACCAGGCCAATGGACGCGCGGTCGGCTAAGGACGGGCAAAACTATCAGATGCTTGCGATCGATGCACTTATCTTGATTGCCGTGAACAGTGTCTTTCGAGTCTTCGACGGCACGCACAATCTCCATTTCACATTGTGTTATCTATCGACGCGCCGTGCAAGCGCGAGACTTTACGCAAAGACAGTCAACCAGTCTGGAGGATACTCATTTTCCATCAATTCAGTTTATCAATTTTTCTGTCGCCGGGCCAACATTTACGATTAAGGGAGATTTAACTGCTTTCTGTAAGGTCTGGCGCCTGCGACGGACGAAGAACACGTTCTCGACGAGCACAAACGGCTCAAGGCGGCTGACGTCAGGTCTGCTGTAAGCGTTCGAACGGTGACGACCAAAAAACGACATTAAATCCCCGCTCGTCGCGATACCATTCGCGTGGCGAAGAAAAAGCGGAATTACAACCATGGAATGGCTGGGTACGGGGTTTTGGCACGGGCCGACGGTAATCGGAGGCTATGAGAGCAGGCCTGAGCGCGAGCAGGCTGTCTTCCGATCGACGCTTGGGAGCGCTGTATTTCTGATCTATCTCGGCTACGCGGTCGGCAATATGGACGAAAAAACGCGCGTCACCTTGCTGATGATCGCGCTTTACGTCGCTTTCGGATTGGCGACGTGGGTTGCTGTATCACTCCACCCATCCCTTTCCACGACCCGCCTGACGATTACGACAATCATCGATCAGGGGATGGCTGCGGTTGCGCTCGCGTTAGGTGGTCGAGCCGCGCTGCCCTTACTCTTCATAGTTTTCTGGTTTCTGGTGGGCACAGGCTGTCGATACGGCAAGCGGCCCCTAATATTGTCGTGTTCGATCGCCTTCATCGGGTTTGCATGCCTGATGATCTGGCAGCCGTGGTGGGTCGCCAATCGGCAGGTTGGTGTAGGTCTTTTGCTCTCGGTAGTCGCCACCTCGTTCTACCTATATGTGCTGGTCAATAAGCTTGAGCGCCGGGCCGCCACGGATCCTTTGACCGGGTTGCTGAACAGGTCCAGCTTTGAGCATCTCGTTGAGCGCACCCAATCCAATCTTCAAAACGGCGAGCAGACGGCCGTTCTGCTGATCGATCTCGATGGTTTCAAAAACGTGAACGACTCGTTAGGTCATCGAGCTGGCGATACGCTGCTCCAAAGCTTTGCAAGCAAACTGCCGGGCGCGTGTCGTCGCGGCGATGTGATTGCACGATTGGGCGGTGATGAATTCGCCGTGTTTGCACGTAACCTGTGCGGCCTGGACGAACTCCATGCTGTCGCCAATCGGATTCATCAGGCGACCGATTGCATTGGACCCACCGACTGGTCTTTAGATGTCTCGGCAAGCATCGGGATTTGTCCAGTTCCCGGTAGCACCGGTGCGACCAGGCATCGCGTCCCGGTCTCGGCGATGTTGCATAGCGCGGACCGCGCTATGTACCAGGCTAAGGCGAATGGAGGCGCGCAGACCGTATTTTCGTATGAGACGTAGCTGCTGGAGGCGCGCGCTGTAGGACGGCTGGCAGTCGCGGGTGACAGACAGAAGAAAGTCTTTGTGTGCATCCTCAACGATCCGGTCAAGTGTGATCTGACCACGGTTTAGGGGACGCTGCGACGGTCTCCATGCAGTGAACGGCCTTCGGTGGTTCAGCAAAGAATCCGCCGACGAGTCGCCGCCATTCACGGAAGTCTTCTGATTCGCGGAAATGGACCGTGTGATTTTCCAGCGTCTCCCACACGACGTGTAATTGATACGCATCCGGGTCTTCAATCGTTTTCAGCAGTCTCAAACCTCGAAAGCCCTTTGCCCGCCGAAACAAATCAACTGCCTTTGTCACGCCGGCTTCAAAGCCTGGTCCGGAACCTGGCTTAAGCCTGAACTGGGCAACCTCAAGAATCATGCTTTTACCCCGTTTGTGCGAATTTCCGCCTGATGGCTTGTTTTTCGCGCCGCGTGCATTGACCTGGCTCGTGACGGCGTCGCACATACTTTCCTCGCTATCATCTCGCCAATCGGTATCGACGATGTCGCGGCAGGAGACGGCGCATTGCATACATGTAGCATTCTGGGTGTTTCCAGAAACAGGAAGTCATGAATCATCGAGCCGTTCGCGGCGACCGCCTGCGCCCGGATCCCAGGTTCCATTGGCATTAGATCGGCTTCCCTCAGGCTGGGACAATACTTCCGGCATTCTTCGAGATAGCCCCGACGGAAAATCGAGTTCCGTGCCTCGCGCAGGCCGTGATTCAGGTTCGCGCGCATGGTGCGCCAGAACCCAGGAAAACGCGCGAATTCGGCCACGTCAGCCGCACTGAACGAAAACTTGCCGTAGCCTTCGCGCGAGAAGCCGAGGACTGCGTTGGGACCAACCGTGACTGAACCATCGATCATTCGGGTAAGATGGACGCCCAGGAACGGCAGCGACGGATCGGGAACCGGGTAAATGAGATGCTTCACGATATCGCGTTTGCTTTCCGGAAGCCGGAAATATTCCCCGCGAAACGGGATAATCTGGTGCCCGGTACGTAGACCCGCCAGCCGTGCAATGCGGTCCGATTGCAACCCGGCGCAGACGACAATTTTTCTAGCGCACCACTTCCCGTCTTCCGTGTCCACTATCACGCAGTCGGATTCCTCCGCGATGCCCACAACCTTGCTGCCCAAGGCGATCTGTGCTCCCTTCGAGACGATCACTTTTGCCATGGCATCGCAGATATCCAGATAGTCAACGACTGCCGTTTCTCTTACGAACAGCGCAGCGGAGCCGACAATGTTTGGTTCCCGTTCCCGCAAGGCATCAAAATTGAGGCGTTCGATTCCAATGCCATTTTCCACCGCGCGGCTCGCCAATGCGTCGAGACGCGTCATTTCAAGCGCGTTCGTCGCAACAACGAGCTTTCCGCAGTTTTCATATCGGATGCCATGCTCGTCGCAGAAGGCCTTGGTCTCTGTCACCCCGCGACGGCATAGTTCGGCTTTCAGGCTCCCGGGCGCATAGTAGATGCCCGCGTGAATCACCCCGCTGTTGTGCCCGGTTTGGTGCATCCCCAACCGCTGCTCCTTCTCCAGCAAGACAAGAGAGGCATCCGGGTCGGCTTCGAGCAGTTTCATGGCAGTGGCAAGTCCAACAATGCCACCGCCAATGATGCAATAGTCGTAAATCATATGAGCGCGGTATCAGTTGACGTCATGGAGTCAGCACAATGCGACCGGCCGCCCGGCCTTCAGCCAGCTCGACGAGCACATCGTTCACTTCAGTGATTGAGCGACTAACGATTGGCACGGGTTCTACCTTTCCATTCTGCAGCAACGCCACAAGCTCCTTCAGCTCCTGCAGAGTACCGACGTTCGAACCTTGTATCGTGATGTTGCGCATTGCAAGCATCGAAATGGAAACAGCAATTTCGCCGCCGAACAGACCGACGACAATCATGTGTCCACCACGTCCCAGCAGATTGAGCGCCAATTGACCTGTGCTCTGAGTGCCGACAAAGTCCATAACGGCCCGTGGCGCCCCACCGCAAATCCGACGAACGTCCTCGAAGCACTTCGTCTCATTCTCGTTGCTCACCGTAGCTTGCGCGCCCGCCTTCATCGCGCTGTCGCGTTTCGCTTCGGAAAGATCTGCAACGACAATCTTCGCCGGGGTCAGATTTGACAGAAGGCTCACAGCTGCCAGCCCAACCCCCCCCGCACCAATCACCAGCACATGGTCGTCAGCTGTCAGATCCGGCAACTTGCGAATCGCGCTGTAGGCTGTGAGGCCTGAGCAGGCCGCGATTGCAGCAATCTTGGGATCAAGAGCACCATAACCGACGACATATTCCGCATCGGGAACCACCACGTAATCACTGTAACCACCGTTCTTGCGCGTCCCGATCGTACGCGGCGTCTCGCACATCAACTCGTTGCCGTGCCGGCAGGCGTCGCATTGCCCACAGCCAATCCACGGGAACACCACCCCCGCCCGCCCAATGGTTGAGGAATCCGCTGCCGGCCCGACCGCCACGACTTCCCCAGCGACCTCGTGCCCCATCGTGAGTGGCAGCGTGGCTCCCCGATCAATCAATGAAATCCGCCTACCGCCACCGAGGTCATAGAAACCCGACCAAAGATGCAGATCCGAATGGCAAACGCCGCACGCCTGCACCTTTACAAGCACTTCACGGCCTTGCAGCTGCGGCATCGGATAACTTCGCTTTTCCAACGGTTCTGCAAAGCGGGTGATTTGATAGCTGTTCATATGGATATATTGAGAGTTCCTTTAGCTCTAGAGAGGGGCTAGTGCAGGAAACCGGTGGAAAGCCACGGCACCGCCGCGATGATCGCCACGCCCAATGCCAGCACGACGATGAACCCAAGCATCGGCCTCATGGCTGCGTTCGGGTCCACACCAGCAATTGCACACGTGGTGTAGTAGCCAATGCCAAAGGGTGGCACGAAATAACCGATACCCATCGAAAGAATAATGACCATCGAGTAGTGCACCTCGTTGATGGACAGACCCTTTGCGATCGGCAGCAGCAGCGGAGCAAGAAGCGCGATCGCGGGTATCCCCTCAAGCACGCTGCCTATGACGACGAAGACCGCAATACTGACGATCCAGAACGTGATCGCGCCTCCAGGTAGATGAAGAAGTGCCGATGCGAGGTCCTGTGAGAAGCCCGATTGTGTCAGCGCCCACGACATCGAGGTCGCCGTTCCGACGATGAACAGGATTGCGCCCGCGAGGGAAGTTGTTCGTACAAGCATCTTGCCCACAGTGGACCAGCTCATGCCACCGCCAAGCACTGCACTATAGACGATCGCGTAGAAGATACCGATGGTCGAGACTTCCGTCGCTGTTGCGACGCCTTCCACAACCGCAGACTTGATGAGAAAAGGCAGCACCAGCGCGGGCAGCGCCGTCATCAGCTTGGTCATTGCGTCACGAACGCTCGACCTGCTTCCTCCAGTCGCTTCGCTCCTGCGCTTGCGCCACCAGACGTACCAACAGAGGAGCAGGCCCATCACGGCACCCGGCAGCATTCCACCTGTGAACAACGCGGAAGTCGATACGCCCGCAGCTGAGCTGATTGCGATGAGCGCGAGGCTTGGCGGGATGGTTTCCGTCTGAGCGCCCGTTGCAGACAGTAGCGCCGCGACCTCGCCATCGCTCTCGCCTCGGCGGCGCATCTCGGGAACCAACGCAGGTGCAATGGCGGCAATGTCTGCACTCTTCGAGCCGGAAATACCCGACACCGTGTACATGGCTCCGACCAGAACATACGAAAGTCCATCCTTGCGATGACTAACCACCGACGCAAAAAACTCCACGATGCGCCGCGCCATACCTGTGGCTTCCATCAGAAAACCAAGGAAAATGAACAGCGGAATGGCGAGCAGAATCTGATGCGACATGCCTTCGTCAAGACGTCCCATGAGTACCATGAGCGGCACAGGTGTCGTGAGCTGCAGGTACGCCACCGTCGCAAGACCAAAGCAAAATGCTATTGGAATGCCGCTAAACACACCCATTGATACGAAACCTACAAAGAAGATCGCGAGATTCCACTTGCCAAACTCCGCAAAGAGTGGCATCCCCAGATGCAGCCCATAAGCCACTGTTACAGACAAACCCACGGCCCAGCACACGGAAACGAAATGTCGATGCCGGATGAGCTCGAGCAGGCCGAACGCCCACATGAGTGCAAGGCCGACGGGCAACGCGGCTGCTCGCCATGCACCTGATATCTCCAGAGCAGGCATCGTCATGAAAGACTGGGCAGCTGCATAGTCGTAGGCTGACTGAACAATGAGCGACAGAAATACCATGGGCAGAACCACTGCCATTACATCGAGAAAGCGCCGGGTTCGTTCGCTCGTACGTGTACTAAGCGATGTCATACGCATGTGCTCTCCACGCCGGAACGCGATGCATGCGCCAAATACAGCGAGCCAGATGAACAGGATCGACGAAAGTTCGTCCGACCACACAAGCGGTTTGTCGAAAACGTAGCGAGCAAGCACGCCAGCGGCCAGCAGGATGACCTCAACTACCAGCAATACACCTGCCCCAACGTACAGCAGCGTCTCCAGGACGCCTTCACATTTGCCGGCTGTCGAACTCGCCTCGGCATGGAAAACACGTAGGGTGTGAGCCATTGGAACACCTCATGTCACGTTCGAGTACGGGATGCGCAAGCAGTCCGCGAAGTGCGTGGTCATACACACACTTCCTCAGCGGGCTGCGGTTGCGATTCTTCAGGCCAGCTTGCCTGAGTAGCGCTCAAGTAGCGCCCACGCCTCGTCGCCAAATTTCGATTTCCAGCTGGCATAGAACCCCGCCTTCGTCAGTGCTGATCGAAAAGCCGACGTGTCGGCAGCATTGAACGTCATGCCGACTGACTGCAGCTTTGTTTGCAATGATCTGTTCAGGCTGGCAATCTCCGCCCGTTGGTTGATGATGGCTGCGCGGAGTTGCTGCTCTACAATGGCTCGGAGGTTCGCGGGAAGTGCATTGAACGCTGCGTTATTCGCGACAACCCAATATCCATCCCACATGTGGTTGGTTACTGAGACGAACTTCTGGACTTCGTAGAGGCGACCGGAGTTGATGATAGGTAGTGCATTCTCCTGCCCATCAACGACTCGCGTCTGCAACGCAGAGTAAAGCTCCGAAAAGTTAATGCTGGTTGGGGCGGCCTGCAGCGCTGAGAACAGCGACGTCCATAGGGGACTGACGGGAACCCGGATTTTCAAACCCTGAAGATCGGTCAACCCTTTGACCGGCTTGGTGCTGGTTGTAATTTGCCGGAAGCCGTTGTCCTGAATCCGGTCGATTGTGTACAGCTCCGATTTTGCAATCTGCGCGCGAATGTATGCGCCCAGATCACCGTCCATGGCCTTCCAGACACTGTCATAGTCGTGGAACGCAAAGCCGACGCCGCAAATACCCGCAGCGGGTACAAGCGCGGAAAGGACGGATGTCGGAGTGGACAGCAGCTGGATTGCACCGGCTCGCACCTGACCAATGAGGTCAGTCGAACTCCCGAGCTGATTATTCGGGAATACCTGCAAGACGACCTGCCCATTGGTGGCCGATTTGATCGCCTGCGCTGCGGCATTCATCGCGTTGTTGACCGGATGCCCTGCTGGCGCGTCGGTTCCAAGCTTCAGCGTGTAAGTGGATGCGGCCATGAGTCGAGTCGGTGCGGCAATGGAAGCGGCCAAGGGTGCGACCACTACAGTCTTGAGGAGAGTTCTGCGGCTTTGCGAAATCATGATTGGCTCCCGATGTCACACAGTTGCGTGCGACACAAATTTGGTCACAAGATAACTTTCGATCGCTTCGGTGCCGCCTTCTGAGCCGTATCCACTGTCCTTAACGCCACCGAACGGCGTCTCGGGCAGACCGAGGCCAAGATGGTTGATCGAAAGCATGCCTACCTCCAGTTCTGACGACAGCCTTGATGCCGTCGCGGCTGACCGGGTGAACGCATACGAGGCCAATCCATAGGAAAGCCGGTTCCCCTCCTCAATTACTTCGCCTGTCGACTCAAACGCACTCAGTAGCGCCACCGGCCCGAACGGTTCTTCATTCATGATACGCATCGCCACGGTGACGTCCGACAGAACCGTGGGTTCAAGGAAATGCCCGGACTGCCCGACCCGGCCTCCGCCCAGTTCGAGCTTTGCTCCACGCTCAACCGCGTCAGTGATCAGTTCTTGAACCGCATGCAGACGTCGCGCGCTAATCAGCGGCCCCATCATCGTGTCTGGCTGGTCGCCGTTGCCGACACGAACGCGTGCAGCCTCCTCAATAAATTTTCGCCTGAATTCGTCGTACACCCCGGTCTGAATAATGAAACGGGTCGGCGACACACACACCTGACCGCAATTACGGTATTTGGAGAACGTCAACAGCTTCACGGCCGCATCGATATCCGCATCATCGAACACTATCGCGGGCGCGTGACCGCCCAGTTCCATCGTGCAGCGTTTCATGTGAATACCGGCGAGCGCTGCGATGTGCTTTCCAACACTAACCGAGCCAGTGAACGAGACTTTCCGAATGGCGGGATTCGAGATCAAATATTCTGAGATCTCGCTCGGGACGCCGTACACGAAATTGAGCGTCCCGGCAGGAAGCCCGGCGTCCTGAAAAATGTCGGCCAGCGCACCGGTCGTCGCGGGGGTTTCCTCGGGCGGCTTGATTACCATTGAGCAACCCGCAGCCAGTGCTGGACCAATCTTGCGAATCGCTTGCGAGATTGGGAAGTTCCACGGGGTGAAAGCCGCGACCGGTCCAACCGGTTCGCGCGACGCAACCTGATTGATACCCCGACCACGCGCTTGAATCACACGGCCATATACCCGTCGGCCCTCTTCAGCAAACCAATCAAGCAGGTCTGCCGAGAGTTCGATTTCAATGCGCGCTTCCTTGAGCGGTTTGCCTTGCTCGCGGGTCATCAGCGCAGCAATCTGCGGCGCCCGCTCGCGCAGCAGTTCAGCTGCCGCCCGGATGACCTTGCATCGTTCGAAGGCCGATCGGGCGCGCCACACCTTGAAGGCCGCCTGACTGGCCGCGACTGCAGTGGCAAGATCAGCCTTGCCGGCATGGGTGAGTCGTCCGGCAATCTCGCCATTTGTCGGGTCGTAAATATCGGTGTAACCGCCTCCTGTCGCCTCCACCCAAGCGCCATCGATAAAAAGGCGCGTATGTGTTCGCATGTCTGTCTCCGATATGGTTATTGTCTGCGCTGCTTCAAACCACCACCGCTAGTCACCGCACCGATTGGCGCCCTTCAGGCGGGCTGTGGTACGAGCCCAAACTCCCGCTCCATGGCGCGTCGGTATTGGTAAGCGTCGTCATCGCCGTCCACCGCGACGTCGTCCCAGGTCAGGCACTCGCCTTGTTTCACCGGCCTGACGAGCTTCCACCGCGAAGCGAGGCCAATCGGAAGAGCACCGATTCTCAGACTGTCCGGCGCGGGCATAAGCTTGCCCCACACCAAGTATCCGCCTTCGCCGTCGAGTTCTTCGCCGGCCGCGAGATCGCGCTTGGCAGTTGCCACGACATCTGCGACGAAGCCATGCGGACAACCAGTCGATTCCTGTCGCAACGCTGCAGCGAAGATTGATACATTGAGCTCAAGTCCTATGAGGTGGACCGGCCGATATAGTGCTGCCAGTTTGCCGCTTTCATCAGTTTTCACGCCGTACTCGCGAAAGCACCGCATAGAGTATTCGTTCGGTGCCGCGAAAACGACATACACGCCCCATCGCAGGTTGCCGGGAATCACGCTTCCGTCACGCTCGACGCTCGAAACGACCTCCACCTGGCCACGATGGTGCAACGTGCGCTCGTTGAGGACGCTCACGAGTTCGTCAGCAGCAGCCGGTGGAATTGCAAGCCCCGTTGGCGCGGGCGTGAGACCCGTTGCGTTCGCAACTGCCGCCATCTCGATCGCAGCCTTCGTTCCGTCGATGAACGAATTAAACATCTGGGCGTTCATTCCGCCTTTCTTCGCATCTTCCGGGTTGACCCCCCTATTTTCCCAGACATCATCTGGAGTCGACGCGTGGAATGACGGCAAGTAGCGCGTTCCTTTGCCTGCTGCAACCACTTCAAAGCCACAATTGCGCGCCCACTCAACCATCTCGCACACGAGCGCAGGCTGATCCCCGTAAGCCAGCGTATATACGACTCCGGCATCCCTTGCCTCACGCGCGAGGAGCGGACCCGCTAGCACATCGGCTTCAACATTGACCATGACGATGTGCTTGCGAGCGACAATGGAGGCGCGTGCATGACGAATCCCTGCTCCAGGATGTCCGGTCGCCTCGACGACAACGTCGACATCATCCGATTCGATAAGACCCATCGCGTCGGTACCGAATCGCACGCGCGCAATCTGCTCTTCGTTCCAGCCGACATTGCGGCATGCGTCTCGTGCTCTGTCGATCGAGAGGTCCGCAATGGCCGTCACCATGAGACCAATTGTCGTTGGCACTTGCGCAAGGAACATTGAGCCAAACTTGCCTGCGCCGATCAGTCCGACTCTGACTGGACGATCCGGACTTTGAACTTTCTCACTGGGTTTGAAAATGAAAGCCACTTGATATTCTCCTTGCCAGCACACGCCGGCGGGTTGTCAGGAAGAAGCCCCGACACGCAGCCTCGAATGGTCAACGAAATGATTTACAGCGTCAAAGCACCGTGGGACGCTCTGTTGGTTACGAAATTCGAGGCCAATTGCTCCGCAATAGCCAGATTGATGGAGCTGATCGAAGAGCCTCGCCCAGTCGATTGCCCCCGTACCCGGCTCGGCACGTCCAGGACAATCAGCAATCTGCACATGGCCAACGCGAGGTATCCAGCGCGAGAGCTCCGCTGCACAATCGGCTCCAGACATCGCGCAATGGTAAGTGTCAAACAGCAATTTCAGATACGGGCTCTCGACCTGCTCGATAAGTGATGCTGCGTGTGCTAGCGACCGGATAAAGTAGCCCGGCACGTCGACCGGATTCAGCGCTTCCACGACCGTGGTTACGCCTGCGCTACCCGCTTCGCCTGCCGCCCACACCATGTTGTCCAGCCATATCGCTTGCGCCGCATCGTGGTCTACCAGGTCGACAACGCCGGACAGAACATGGAGCAAGCCACAGTTAAGCGTGTTCGCGTATTCCAGTCCGTGTAGAAATGCGCTCCGGAATGCCTCGCGCTGACCGATGACAGCCGCCAGTCCACGCCGTTGCGGCTCAGAACCGAGTGGCGCATTGACGAGTGCTACCGTCTGATGGAAATTATCGAGCCTTTGCTTTACCTCATGCGCAGGAAGTTCGTATGGGTACTGCATTTCCACGCAAGCGAAGCCTGACGCAGACGCAAGTCCAAATCGCTGCGCGAGCGGGGCCTCTGTGAAAAGCGTTGACAAGTTGACGCTCAGCCTGTTCGTGCCCATCGGCGTGTCATGCCTTGATCATCATGTCCTTTGCGGACAGATGTTCAACCTCTTCGTCGCTTCCCTCGAATGTTCGCGTGACACGCGACGCCGCGTAGATCCACAGGATGCGCATGGGAACGTCCCCTTTGTTTCTGAACGCGTGCACCACACCGCCCGGGATATAAGTGCTGTCGTACTGCTTGAGCGGCGTGATCTTCCCTTCGATTTCGACTTCGCCAATTCCCTCCAGCAACGTCACCTGCTCGTCGCAGTTGTGCACGTGCAGCGGTGCACCCTTCCCGACCGGATAAACGCTCATACCGGTCGTGAAGCGCGATTCTGGCGCTGTGAAATGTGTCGTGAGCGGTGTCGTCGTGACGCCGCCTCCCCGACTGATAGCCGGTACGCTATCGACGTGGAAAATGTGGGTCGTACTCATGTGCTTGTCTCCATTTTGTTTGCGCGTTGCCGGGATCGAGCACTACGTCGGCACAGCGGTTAAATGGATGTTAGCAGCGGGTCGTCTTGCCATTTATGCCGATATAAGTGCACCCATGCCTAAAGGTTATGGGGCAAATATCGGGTGGGAGATCGATTAACGGACGCGCGACATGCAGGAATATCCCGATTGCTTAGGGCCGTCTAGCACTGGAGCATTTTGGACCGGTTGGCCGGTCATGGGTGCGCCGGACACAGCTGAAAAAGTCAAGCGAGGGAGACTCGGTGAAATTCAAGTTGCGACAGATGGAAGTGTTCCGCGCCGTGATGCTCACCGGTACAGTGAGTGGCGCAGCGCGCATGTTGTATGTTTCGCAGCCTGCCGTCAGCCGGCTACTCAACCATACCGAGACGAGCCTGGGCATCAAATTGTTCGAACGAACAGGCGGCAAGCTGCTTCCTACGTCCGCAGCGGCTTCGCTCTTCGAAGAAGTACAGCAGGTTTATGATGCGGCGTTAAGCGTCGACCGCTTTGTGGAACATCTGGCGAGCCGACCTACCACCGAAATTGGCGTAAGCTGCAGCCCAAGTCTCGGTCTGAGCCTGATGCCACGCGTTATCGAACTCTTCAACCAGCGAAGTCCCAAGACCCGGATCCGGTTTCACACCACATTGACGAAAGACGTTCCGAATGAATTGCTCAGCAAGCAAATTGACCTTGCCGTTACAGTGCTACCGCTGAGCAACCCGAATCTGACTGTGGAAAAACTCGGAACGGGGAATATGGTATGTGCGATGCCAGATAATCATCCCCTCGCGTCCCGGAAAGCCATCACATTTGATGATCTTGGCGCGCACAAGACGATTTTTCTGTCACCGAGCATCGCTTTCGGCAGGCTCATTCACTCTACGCTCGAAGCTCACGGCATCGACATTACCCCGACCATCGATGTCCCCAGAGCGGAGCTCGCATGTGCCCTCGCGAAGCGTGCGCTCGGCGTTGCAATCGTCGATGAATTCTCCGTAGCCAACGACCTTTGGGCAGGATTGGTGGTTAGGCCGCTTACGGCGTCGATCACCTTCAATGTGAATCTGGTTTGCGCGAAATTCTCGGTGCAATCACGGGCAGCGGAGCAATTCATCGGAATTCTTCGAGAGTGCATGCGCCTACATCAGGCTGGCGAGCCCTTCGCTTAAGTGACCGAGATCGTTGTTTCTCATCTGGTTTTTCCGCGTGTTGCTGTTGCCCTTACGTCTGTCGCTGATCGTAGAGTCCATCCGCTTTACGGCCCACTTCTCCGCGAATCGCCTTCAAGGAATTCCCGTACTCGTCCCGTCGGAGACGCTTCCTTCGGAGGCGACGCTCCAGCGGTTAACGAGCGACGGAGGGCGATCAGCTTTATCGATAGTGTCTGCGGGCCACCGACCGAGAAACGGTGGCTCACAGACACGATCCTGGCGCTAGCCTTCGACGGGCAACGCAGATGCGGCGTCTGTCCGGGCGGTCGGACCATTTGCGACCTCGCGCCATGTCACAGGCTCAAGCCGTTTCCGGTTAACCGCCAGCGAGAAAACGTCGAAGCGGTTGTAGTAGCCGACGACGTCGTGGAACTGCTTCGGCTCGACGCAACGGTTCAGATCGAATTGGGCGTACGCGATGCCTTCCTCGTCGCTCAGCATGTCTCCGATCTGGCTGCCAGTCGGATCGACGAACATGGTGGCGGCCCTCGGTGAGCCATCGAGCACCGCAGCGGCGGCCGGATCTCTTGAAACAAGATAGTCCCGCATCTCGGCGTCCATGTAGCCTGCGCAGATGATGCCAAACGCCTTCGCTTCGAACGAATGCGCTCCGGCGCGCAACCGGTTCGCGGCGACGTTGTCGAAGTTGCCGCCCGTTACCGGGCGGCGCGTCGGCCATAGCGCCGGCCAACTGGAAATGTGAATCTGCTCGCCCTGAGCAATGAGCGAGTAGCGTGCGAGCGGATTTGTGTTCTCGCCGCAGATAAGGCCACCAATCCGGCCAATGCGTGTATCCGTAACCTGCAGCCCTGCTCCGTCGCCTGCCGCCCAAACGAGCTTTTCGTAGAAGGTAGGCACAAGCTTGCGATGATGGTTGACGATGGTGCCTTGATCGTCGATCAGAACGTTCGAGTTCCAGAGGCAGCCGACACTTGCATGGGATCTCTCGCTGAACCCTAGCGAAACGAACACGCCGCAACGCTGCGCCTCCGCAGCAATCTCTTCGAGTTCGGGACCGTTCGCGTACAGGCTTTCACCGGCAAACCGCTCGAACAGGTCGTGATTGTCAATGGGTGCCCAGAGCGATGCCCACACCGGGAACGCCGGGATGTATGACTCAGGAAACGCGACTAGCTGCGCCCCGTTTCGACTCGCTTCGCGGATGAACGATATTGCCTTGGCAACGGTTTGGGTCTTATTGAGAAATACCGGCGCAGCATGAACGGCTGCGACCTTGACGATCGGAAGATAGGACATGGTGTGTATGCTCTCGCTCAGGGAGTTGGCTGTGATTAGTGGTCGCTTGCCGTCGCGGCGCCCAGACCTGTCTCGCGTCTGACAACGAGCTCGGCCCAGCGTGAGCGGGCTGCCGCATCGCGGGTCATCAGCGACACAAGAATGACAAGCAGGAAACCAACCGGAATGGAAAGGATGCCAGGATTACGCAGTGTGACGAGGGGTTCGCGCAGCCCGACGACGCTGGTCGCGTCAGGAGAGATCGCCTTCGCCGTTGATAGCGCGCGCCCGTGTTGCTCCAGAAGCGCGCTTCGGGCGCCTGTATCGTTCGTGACCGCCAGTTGAGCTTCCACTCGCTTCGCGGTTGCTATCGCCTCCTGCCGTACCAATGCCGGGTACGTCATGTTCGGCGACACCAGGACCAGCACGATCGCGGCCAGTGTTCCGCCGATGATGCCAACGATGACTCCCTGCGTTGTGGTCCGACGCCAGTAAAGCGTCATCACGAGAGCTGGAAGATTCGCGGACGCAGCGACCGCATAACCCAGCCCTACCAGTTGTGCGACGTTCTGGCCGCGCGCCATGATGCTCACCGCGATCGCGATCGCCCCGACGGCCAGGGTCGCAATTCGCGCGGCGATAACCTGCTGGCGATCCGTGGCGTCCCCGTTCTTCACGGCGCCGACGTACACGTCGTGTGCGATTGATGAGGCGGCCGCTAGCGTCAACCCGGCTACGACCGCCACGATGGTTGCGAATGCGACGGCCGCAATAAAGGCAAGCATCAGGTCTCCGCCCGTGCTGCCTGGGCCGCCAGTGAGTGCCTGCGCGAGCAATGGAGCCGCCAGGTTGCCGCCCTTGTCTGCCAGGGAAATCAGAGGTGCTCCGACGTAATATGCGGCCGCAAAACCAATCACGACGATGAAGAGGTGGCAGGCACCGATACCGAGCATCGCCCACATCACTGAGTGGCGCGCCGCCTTCGCATCTTTCACGGTGAAGAAGCGCATCAGGATGTGAGGCATGGCCGCCGTACCGAGAACGAGAGCGAGTCCGAGTGAAAACAGCTCCAAAGGCTTGTTCAGGAACAACCCGGGCTCGAGGAAGCGCCAGCCGAGCTCATCGCCCGTCAAGTCTCGCGCAGCAGCCATCGAACTCACATGCGCCTGCACGAACTGGCTATGAACGACCGCCTCCATGAACGTTGGAACCTGGAAGCCAAAAGGAAGCCATGCGAGCACGACCAGAACGAAGGATGCGCCGATGAGCAGCACTGCCTTGATGACCTGTACCCAGGTTGTCGCCTTCATTCCGCCGCAGGCGACATAGATGAGCATCAGCGCGCCGACACCGACAACCGATACGTTGTAGTCGATACCGACGAGCGCGCGGACAATGACCGCGCCGCCGACGATCTGCGGGATCATGTACGCAAGCGCCACCACAACGCTCGACACAGCCGACACCGCCTTCGTCGAGCGAAAGCTGTTGCGCATCGCCAGCACGTCACCGATTGTGTATTTACCCAGATTCCGACACGGCTCAGCGATGAAAAGTAGAACGGGGATGAAAGCAGCGAAGAAACCAACGAGGTAGATCATCCCGTCGAAGCCATACAGCGATATCAGACCGGACGCTCCGAGAAACGCAGCGGCCGACAGGTAATCACCGGCGATGGCCAGGCCATTCTTCCCTGGGCCTATCCCGCCTCCAGCCGTGTAGAAGTCGCCCGCCGTACGGTTGCTCCGCGAGGCGAACCAGGTGATCAGAAGTGTCGAGGCGATGACAAGGCCAAAGACCGCGAAAGTCAGAAAGTGATGGGTGACGGCGGTTCGTCCCGCCTCTGCCGCGAAGGCTGGAACTGCTGGCGCTAAAAGCGCCATGAGTAGTGCGAGCAGGTGCCTAGTACGCATGACGCTGCTCCCCGGCTGCCGGAATCGGAGCCGCCTGCTCCTTGACGTCCGACGTTGCCTGGTCGATCTGTGCCGTGCGCCGCAAGAACGCGTAGGCGATCGCGCCACCGAAGGGGTACTGCGAAACCGCGAAGATGGTTCCGAGGTTAATGCCCGGTATCAGACGAATCTTGAAGAAAGACGGCGCCCACGCGATCAGCGCGGGAATCGAAAAGTAGTAGATCGCGGCGAGGACGCCCAGCACAACAGCGGTGTTTCGTCGTTTCTGGGCGAGGCGCCTGAAGCGCTCGCTCGACAGGATCGCATCCCAGTCCACGTCGGTCTCAGCCATGAATTCCTCCTGTGCAGGTCGGGGGCCGGGGGCTCCCGGCGACTGAAACCAAGTCTATGAAAGCCAGATTTCCCGGCGAACCGGAAAAGAATCTCTGGTCTGTGCAATTTTGCACAGGGACAATGGATGCCCAGCCAGTGGAGGCTTCCCGTGAATCTCAATCACCTGGATTGGAACGATCTGCGGGTTTTCCTGACTCTCGCACGAGCCGGCAATCTCTCGAAGGCCGGTCGCATGCTCGGGATGGACCACGCGACGGTTGGCCGGCGCATTTCTGCGCTCGAGTTTGCGCTTGAGACACCAGTCTTCGAGCGCGACCGGCTCGGGTATCGGCTTAACGCCCAAGGCCGGGAAATGCTGGAGTACGTGGAAGCAGTCGAAGCAAGCATCATGACGCTCGGGGATACGCTCAGCGGTGACCGGCCAGGCCTCTCCGGACACGTACGCATCGCCACCATGGAGGGGATCGCGTCCCTCTATCTCAGCGAGCAGTTCGTCGAATTTCGTCGCCGTCAGCCTGGCATCACCATTGAGCTAGTGACTTCAGCGACGGACGTGCGCATCTCCCATCGTGAGGCTGATCTGTTTCTCGGTTTTTTCGAGCCCCAGGGAACGAATCTGAGAATTGAGAAAATTGGCGAGTTCCGGTTGCATCTCTATGCGCACGGAGACTACCTTGCGGAGCACGGCGTTCCAACAACGGTCGCTGATTTGCGGGACCACCAATTTGTCGGCTACATCGACGATCTCATCCAGCTCGACGCCGTACGCTGGCTCGACGACGCAATTGTTGATCCACCTATCGCGTTTCATTCAACCAGCATGCTCTCCCAGATGTTTTCGGCAGCGGTTGGCGGCGGAATTGTCATGCTGCCCGCGTTCGCCAAGGCGGAGCGCTTTGGTCTCGTCCAGATACTCGCGGACCATATCGACGTGAAGCGTGCCGTGTGGATGAGTTCACACCTGTATCTGCAACGCGTTCCGCGAATACGCGCGGTCGCCTCTTTTCTCACAGAGATCATGGCGCGAGACTACCCTGCCTGATCGCGCGCCAGAACTTGATGTCAACGCCTGAGTCGGCGCAGGGAACAGCACCTTTCGGAACGTTGCCTGCCAGTTACCACTACTCAACGGACGGAGGCAGTCGCTCCGACATGGGAGTCAGATCTAGTGCAGCCGGAAGTCCGAGACTTCGTCAGAAAGCGATTCGGCAAGAATCTTCAAGTCATCGGCGGCCGAGCTCGATTTCTGCACGAGCAACGCATTTTCCTGGGTCATGCTGTCGATATGTCCTACGGCAGCGTTCACTTGGGTGATGCCGTCCTTTTGTTCAAGTGCGGCTCGATTAATTTCGCGGATCAGCGCCGACACTGCATCGACCTGCTCTACGATCGACTTCATCGCTTCACCGGCGTAGCCAACCAGTTCGGCCCCCGCTTTCGTGGCTTCCGCCGACGACGCCACGAGTACCTTGATTTCTCTCGCGGCCTGCGATGAGCGCTGCGCCAGTGCGCGAACCTCTGCGGCGACGACCGCGAACCCCCGGCCGTGTGCTCCGGCTCGCGCGGCCTCAACGGCCGCATTGAGCGCGAGAATGTTTGTCTGTGCCGCGATTCCGTCGATTACACCGATGATCGTCGATATTTGTCGCGAGCTCTCATCGATGTCCTGCATCCTGGTAATAACACCTGTTACGACCTCTGCTCCGTGAATCGCGGACTGCTGCGCCGTTTTCGCAAGGCCTTCTGCTGAGTTGGCCGAGTCGCCAGCCTGTGCAACTGCACTCGTGATCTCCTCCATTGAAGCCGCAGTCTCCTGCAGGCTTGCTGAAGCGCGCTCAGTCCGTGCAGAAAGGTCGCCGCTGGCCGATGCGATCTCCGTACTCGCTGACTCAATCGTCCCGATGCTCTCCCGGATGCTCGATACCGTTGACCGCAATCCGTCCATCATCGAAGAGAGCTCGCCGAGCAGGCTGCCTGCCGGGTATCCTTCCAGTCTGCCTGAAAGATCACGTTGCGCAATTTTCCGCATCGATGCGACGGCGACGCGAGGGTCACCGCCGAGTTGCGACAGCACAGACCGCGACACCAGCGCGCCAAGCGAAATCACGAGAAGAAGCATAACGACACCGACGGCTGAATTCTCGATGGCCCCGAGCCATACCCGCCGATTCACATCGTCCATATAAAGTCCAGAACCGATCATCCAGTTCCAGCCCGGCTCCGCCATCACATACTGCAGTTTCTCGATGATTTCGGTTTGTCCTGGCCGCGAAAACGCTGAGTCGAGGTATGCCCTGCCATTGGGCGATCGTGCAAGTGCATCCAGAAGAATTCGGATGACTGGGTGACCGTTGCCGTCACGTATCTTGTCCGTCACGTCCTGACCGACGAATTCGGGATGGAAAGGATGCATGACGCCCACACCTTCCATCGTATAAATGTAGAAATACTCTGTCTTTCCGTCCTTTCCTTCAAAGCGGGAAGCGCGGACCGCGTCAGCTGCAGCGCGCTTCGCGTCCTCCTGGCTCATGACTCCCTTCGCTGCGAGCGCTTCGTAGTTCGCCACGATGTTGTAAGCGGTCTCGACAGCAGTTCGAAGTTCGACGCGCTGTGCGTCCAGGATGAGACGTCGCGTCTGAAAAAAGTTACCGATGCATATGACGACAATGCCCGTGACTGCCACTGCGACGAGAAGAATAATCTTCGACCTGAACGACATTTCGCGAAACATAATTAAACCTGGTTATTAATATTTAGGTAAAACCGATGCGCCATTGGTACGACGCTCGTCTCCTCACACTGTGCCGCCCCGCCCCCGGAAGCAGGATCGGCACGGGGTCAATCTGCTCGCCACTCATGCTTGCGCCACTCTGTATCCATATCGACCGCAGCGCCCTCGAACGGATTCGCTACAGCAACGTCGGAAAACTCAGGATTCTACATATTATCCAGATGACATCATCGAAACATTTTCGGACCAGCCTCGGAAACAAAATATCTATTGACACACGGACATCTCTCAGATTAGAAGCGTCGAGCGCAGGCGTCCGACGGGTGAGCACGGTTAAGCTGCGGACCTGACTTGCAGAGGCTCCTGCTTCCTGCGTCGACCAACCGCCAGTCGGGTTTGGGACAGCCGTAGTCGAAATCACGGCGGATTTGAGCGCCGCCTTTCGATGTGCCTTATGATTAGCAGACGGGTCTTTCACACCAAGGTTGGGCGTGAGCGTGGTCCTTTGGACACGTGCAGTTGATAACGTCGAAAGGATCAAAATGCACCAGATCGCCGTCAGAACGGATCAACTGGCCGACGCCAAAACCCTCGGCCAGACTTATCTGTTGGCTCTACGCGGCATGAAGAATCTGGGAAAGAGACTCGAAGATGCATTTCGACCGACGGGCCTTTCCGTCCTGCAGTTTTGCATCATGACCATGCTTCTCGACGACAGCGCGCCAACGGTGAAAGACATCGCGACCGCGTGCCAGTTAGAGATGTCACGAGTATCGGACCAGGTCAGCTTGCTGGCGAGAGGACGGTTGATCGCTACCAGTGCTCCCCCAGAAGATCGCCGGATCCGACGCGTTGCACTGACCGAGATTGGACTAAACTCTGTCTTGCAGGCGCTCGTTAGCTGGCAAGCGCTCGATGTTGAGCTCGCGAACATCTTCTCGGAAGGTGCTTTCTGTGAACTTGCAGCGCAATCGTCGCCAGCGTCCGTTCGTCGCTATGCAGGAAATTCCGATCGGTCACACGCCTAGAGCGCTATCTGGCTTGAGAAAGCCCGACGGTGCCCCCGATGCACCCGTGACCTCCCACATCGCGCGATAGCTCGCCGCATCGTCGCCTTCTTGCGCCGTTCAAATCGGGATCTTCGGCAACCATTGGTTGTGCCGCCTCCCCTTCACGAAGAGTCTCCTGCCGGGGAGCAGAGTCTGCTTTGTGTCGGCCGCAAGGCACTCGAAGCGCGCGCCCCCTCGTTTCGCCTCGGTTCCTCCACCTGCCTTGAAAGCCCTGTGGCCACTAAGAACAAAAAATTCAACCTCGGGCGTAACCGGTCGAATTCATCAGACGAATTACCGGTTGTGATCCAACGACACGGTCACGTTCCCATTCATCGCGAACCCGCCTGCTGTCGCCCGATGGCGAACAAGGCCGGCTCGCTCCAGACTCCGAGGAAAGGCCATGCTAAAAAGAACGGTGACAGCTGCAGTGATATCGTCGGTCGTGCTTGCCGCATGCGGCGGCTCTGACAACAACGGGAATAGCAGCACCGTCAAGCCGCAGCTCTTCGCGCAAACAAACGATACAGCGAACGCGGTACTTCATTTCACGCGGAACCCGGACGGAACGTTAAGCCCCGGCTCGACAGTCTTGACAGGAGGGAAAGGCACGGGTGGCGTGACGTTCGCGACGGGAGGCACAGTCGGGCCGGACTCCCTGACGAGCGACAACAGCGTTATCGTCAGCTCCGACGGGTCACGTCTTTTTGTGACCAACGCAGGGGACAATACGGTCAGTGTATTTTCGATCGACAAAAATGGTGGCAATCCGACGTTACTCGCCACGTCATCGACGGGTGGCGTCCTTCCGACTTCGCTGGCATTTGCGAACGGCGTACTATATGTCACTCATCAGCAAGGAACGCAACAACTGGGTGCCTACCGCGTCGGCACGGACGGCAAACTGACACAGATTGGGCAGTACGCGACCGTTCAGGCAAATGTGCTACCGACGCAGGTCGCAGTATCACCTGACGGCAAGTTCGTTCTCGTTGACGTTCGAAGCCTAGCAAGTGGAGCAACCGCCACCCCGAACAATACCCTGATCGCCCATCCCATCAACGTAGATGGGACGCTTGGCGCGGCAGTCTCGTCACCCGCGACTGGTCAGGGGCCGTTCGCCGCCCGCTTCGGCAGCGGTGCACAAAGTCGAGCAGTCGTATCCGCCGAAACTGTTAGCAATAGCGCTGCGTCGTATCAATTGGGCGACACTGGCGCCTTAACGGTAATCAGCGGCCCTCTGGTCGTCCCAGGGAACGGGGCACCATGCTGGCTATCTCTCACACCAGACAACAGATTTGCATATGTCGGCAATGGAAGCGGGATCATATCTTCGTACTCGATTGATTCGGCTGGTCGCCTTACCCTGCTCAACGGAATTGCGGCAAGCGAGCCACCAGTAACACCCGGAGTTACGAGCCTTGCAGAAGACTCTTGGGTCAGTCCCGACAGCAAATATCTATACGAAGACTTTCCTGGCGATGACAAGGTTGTCGAGTATTCGATTGGTACCAACGGTTCACTCACAAAAATCGGCGAGCAACCTGCAAACACGCTGTCCAGGATTTCACTGCAAGGCCTCGCAGGGATCTGACTTCATTGCCACATGCGTTGGCTAAGGCGCGCACGCATGCGCGCCCCGATCTTTACACTTTTGCGTGGCATAGGAAGATGCGCGCTATACCTGCAGATTCGACGACATCTGCGAAACGGACGTCCATGACACTAACGGACAGATCACCGCTGAAATTTCTAACCGTCACCGCTAAAGGCACTTCCCATCTAACAACGCATAGATGGGACGCAACAAGCCTTCTAGCAGCGCACGCTCCGGTCGTGTCCGGGCGAGCACCCGTATGCCAAGATGTACTCCCAGTAGCAACCGGGCAAGATCATCAGCAGGCTGTGCAGTCGAAATTTCGCCAGTCTGCTGACCCGCATTTACACCACGCCGGAAAAACGCTTCGACCTCCACCAATATATTTGCGATCATCACCTGAAAGTCGGTGTCGTGCGGTGCAACCTCAAGTGCAGAATTCACCAGCAGACATCCCTTACGGTCCTGGTCGCAGACAGACCGCTCGACAACCTCTCCGAAGAATGCCTTGATGGCATCCAGGGGCGGCAGGTTCTGCTCAAATCTTGACACCCGGTCACCGAAGCTTCTTTCAACGTAACGCGTCAGCGCTCGCTGAAATCGTGACCGTTTGTCCCCGAATGCGTTGTACAGGCTTGCGTCCGTAATTCCCATGCCTTCCCCGCGAGATCGCGCACGGAAGTCGCCCCATAGCCATAAATCCAGAATTGGTGGGCCGCTGCATCGAGGACCGCGCTTTCATCAAATTCCCGTGGTCGAACCATATTAACTTCTGCCTTGTGTAGCGTCTTGCCAGCCGACATTGCAACGTCAAGTACGTTACGATATTCTAGATCATCTGATCTAAAACGCCTCGATCGATGATATCAAACCTCGTCTGAGGTCTTACGACAACTATCGCGTACGCGTCGGACAGTCTGAACGCAAAGCACAGGAACATCATGATTGAGTTCTATTTTCACCCTGCGCCCAACCCTGCAAAGGTTGCCCTGATGCTTGAAGAAACTGGCCTCGAGTATGAACTGCGACCCGTTGACACCAAGAAGGGCGAACAACATCTCAATGCTTTCCATAAAGTTAATCCGAACGGCAAGGTTCCTGCAATCGTCGACAGGGCCGACCCAGATGGGAAGGAAGCCAGGGTATTCGATTCCAGCGCCATCCTGCTGTATCTGGCAGAAAAAACCGGGATGTATCTCGGCGCGGCAACTGATCGCCCGGAGTTGCTCTCCTGGCTTTTCTTCATCAGTTCAGGGGTCGGGCCGTTTTCGGGTCAGTCGGTACATTTCCAGCACGCGGCGCCGGAGAAGCTGCCTTATGCGATCAACCGGTTCCGCCGCGAAGCGGAGCGACACTACCGCGTACTAGACGATCAGTTCGCGCGTCGCCAGTACCTGATGGGAGAGACCTATACGATCGCGGATATGTCCGCGTGGGGCTGGATAGCACGTGCAACTTTCGTGCTTCCCGGTGTCGATGACCCGTTGGCGCCATTCATCAACCTCAAGCGCTGGTTCACGGAAATTGACGCTCGCCCAGCGGCGATTCGTGCAAGGACGGTTGGGACCGGACATGCGTTCAAGCAGGAGATGGATGAGGATGCGCGACGCGCCCTCTTCCCGTCTAACTACCCAACCCCGTAACGCACGTAATCGCAGGGGAAATCCATCCTATAGCCCCGAGTAATCACATCAAACAAGGAACACGAGGAATGGAAATCAGGAACAAGCGGGTATTGATCACTGGCGGCTCCAGTGGCATTGGTCTCGCGCTCGCTCAGGTTCTGGGCTCCAAAGGTGCACACGTGGCGATCAGCGGCCGGCAGAACGACAGACTCCATTCGGCGATCGCGAGCTTGCGCGCGGCAGGCGTCGCAGCGAAAGGCATCGTTGCTGACGTTACCACGCAGTCGGGACGTGATGTGACCGTTGCAGAGGCACTCGTAGCGCTCGGCGGTCTCGATATACTGGTAAACAACGCCGGCGGCGTGCGAGCCGGCAGGCTCGAGAAGACCACTGAATCCGAAATCCGGACGATGATCGAAGTCGATCTCCTGGCGCCCATCCTTCTCATCCAGCCATTTCTGCCACGCCTCCGTGAGAGCGGCGATAGCGCTGTCGTGAACGTCGCTTCGGGAATTGCTTTGATCGGCATGCCGTTCTATACGACTTACGCAGCAGTCAAGGCAGGACTCGCACGCTTTAGTGAATCCTTGCGACGCGAGCTTACCGGAGAAGGAATCCACGTCATGACAGCATATCCGGGGGCAACAGATACACCCATGATGGAGACTTCGCGAGCCGGGGTCGAACTGGGTTTCGTACGTGAACCGGCATTGGCCGTTGCCGCTGCAATCTGCTGCGGGCTTGAAGAAAATGCATTCGACGTCATCCGGGGCGGTGAGGCACGAGCGCAAATGATTGCACTGAATCACAACGATCCTTCTGCGCTGGACCGACGCTTTGCCGGAATGAAAGCCGACCTTGAGGATGCTGTCCGGGATCACTCTGCCCTTTGATCCGGGAGTCAAATTCGTGTATTCCGCAGAGCAGCGTCTGAAAACGTTGTTTGTCGTTGGGCTGGCAGGCAACGCATCCGAGTATCGCGCGTTCCTGTCCGAACTGGCTGGCCACCTTCGGGGCTATCTTCGCAGGCGGATTCCGGAACTTCACGTCGACGCCGAGGATATCGTTCAAGAAATCCTGCTGGCCGTGCATAGTGCGCGTCATACGTATCGTCCGGATGAACCTCTGACCGCATGGGTTCACGCAATCGCGCGTTATAAGCTAATGGATTTCTTCAGGACACGTGCGCGGCGCGAGTCGTTGCACCAGCCGCTTGACGAACACGAAGACATCTTCGCCGAGTCCGACGCGGAACCAACCGATGCACGTCGCGATATCGAGAAACTGCTTGGTCACCTGCCAGACAAACAGCGACTCTCGATCGTACACGTCAAGCTGCAGGGACTTTCGGTTGCCGAAGCTGCCCGGTTGACGGGGCTATCGGAGTCGGCCGTAAAGGTCAGTATCCATAGAGGGATCAAGGCTCTGGCCACATACGTCCGGGGAATTGCATGAGAACAGATGATCTTGTCAGATTGCTCGCGACAGGCATAACGCCCGTAGAAAGCGGCAGCGCGAATCGTCGCCTCAGCGCCTCACTGCCGATCGCCGCCGCTGGCGCTGGCGCGACGATGTTAACGATTGCTGTGTTTGGCATCCGCCCCGATCTGGGCGCTGTCGTCAGAACTACGATTTTTTGGGAGAAGCTCGCGCTCCCGCTATGCATTGCAATCGGCGCCCTGATTGCAACGGCACGGTTGGCGCGCCCAGGCGCGAAGGTTGGAGCCGGATGGCTCATCATGGCGTTACCGGTACTTGCCGTCTGGATCGCAGCAATACTGACCCTCGTCGCCGCCACGCCACAGGACCGGCTGCCTGCCATACTCGGACACTCCTGGCGGTCGTGCCCGTTTAATATTCTTCTGCTCGCTGCTCCTGGCTTCGTCGCCGTATTCTGGGCTGTCAAAGGTTTGGCGCCCATCAGTCTACGGCTCGCCGGCGCTTCCTTAGGAATGCTCGCGAGCTCGATTGCTACAGTCGCGTACTGCTTTCATTGTCCTGAGATGAACCCGGCGTTCTGGAGCGTCTGGTATGTGGCTGGCATGCTGCTTCCATCCGCGCTAGGGGCAATCCTTGGTCCCAAACTCCTTCGCTGGTGAGTGGTGCACTGTCAACGGGACAATATAACCCGCTTGATTTGAAGGCCGATCTCAGCACGCCATCAGCAGGAAGAAAAATCTGCGCCTCGCTGTAACCCAATCCCCTTATCCCAAGAATTAACATCTGTATCCACCACGGAATACCTTCCATCCCTACCTGGAGAATTTCAATGTCCGCAAAGACCGTTAGTTCCACGCTGCTCGCCGGCGTCGTTGCAAGCCTGCTCGCATCGGTGGCACACGCCGCGCCGCTCACGAAGGCCGAAGCGACCGCCGCTATCGCTGCTCACAAGGAGAAGTGCTACGGCGTCGCCCTGAAGGGGCAGAACGACTGCGCCGCCGGTCCCGGCACGACGTGCCAAGGCACGTCCGCGATGGATTTCCAAGGCAACTCGTGGAAGTTCGTTCAGGGCGGCACGTGCACGAGCATCGAAGTGCCGGGCGGTGGTCACGGCTCGCTCACTGCACTGAAGTCCTGATTCAAACCACGACGACCTGATGAACGGGAGCGGCCATGAACGATGTCCTCCGGCCAACGGTGGTGTGTCAACTAGGCCGTTCCCATGGCATGATGCATGGCGCACAAGAGCCTGCCGGAACCAGTTTCAAACATGAACACCTAGCCGCAATTCTTGCGGACGGGCTGAAAGATGGCTTCTTCGAAATTCACGCCGAGAACTATATGGGTGCCGGCGGCCCCCCGCATCGTGCGCTCGCGGCTATCCGCGAGGCATATCCAATCTCTGTTCACGGCGTGTGCATGTCGATTGGCGGACCCAACCCGCTGAACGTCGCGCATCTCAGGCGCTTTCGTGATCTGGTGATGCGTTACGAGCCGATGCTGGTGTCCGAGCATCTGGCATGGTCGTCGCACGGCGGTGCCTTCTTCAATGATCTCCTGCCTTTGCCGTATACGAAAGCAACGCTCGATAACGTATGTGAACACATCGACCAGGTTCAGGAAGCGATCAAACGCCCGATGCTTCTTGAGAACCCGTCCACGTATGTTGCGTTTGCGTCTTCGATAATGAGCGAAACCGAATTCATCCGTGCAGTCGTTCAGCGCACCGGCTGCGGCCTGTTGCTGGACATCAACAACGTTTTTGTTTCGGCAACCAATCACAGCTTTTCCGCGCAGGCGTACCTCGACGGATTGCCGCTCGAACACATGGGCGAAATTCATCTCGCCGGACATGGCGAGCAACGCGACGACGAAGACGAACTGCTCCTCATCGATAGTCACGATTGCGCGATTTCCGACCCCGTCTGGAACCTCTATCGCAATCTCATTGCACGGATTGGCCCACGTCCGACACTGCTCGAATGGGACAGTAACCTTCCTGCGCGGCCCGAGTTGAGGACTCAGGCGCTAGCTGCGTGGCAAATCATGACGGTACAAGAGCCGATGCTCTTGGCGGAGGCCAGCCGTGCCGCCTGAAAACTCTTCGCGCCGATACGCCACCGAATTTGCACTGGGTTTGATGGACCCATCTATCACAGCGCCAGAAGATGTGGTTGCCGCGCCAGGTAAGCGTGTGATCAAGCGATACAACGTGTATCGCAACAACGTTACGGTCAGCCTCATTGATGCGCTCGCAGCAGTCTATCCTGCGATTCAACGCATCACTGGCGTCAACTTCTTCAGGGCGATGGCGCGTTTTTATATCCGCGCGATGCCTCCAACTTCTCCGTTGCTGTTCGAGTATGGACGGGACTTCCCTGCGTTCATCGAATCCTATGAATATGCCCGCGAAATGCCCTGGCTCGCGGACACCGCACGCATCGAGCGAGCGTGGCTGGATGCCTATCACGCTGGTGATCTGCCCGTGCTTGCTGCCGAAGCGTTAGCCGAGATCGACCCGACATCTCTCGCCGAAATACGTTTCACACCACACCCTGCTGCGCGGGTCGTACGCTCGCCTTATCCCGCCATCTCAATCTTTGCGATGAATCGCGCTGATGGTCCCGTTTCGCCGCTGCGCTCGAGCGAGGCAGAAGATGCACTCGTTACGCGCCCCGAGCACGAGGTGCTGATATCGCATCTGCCGGCAGGCGGCGCGAGCTTCCTGATTCATCTTCTTGAGGATGCGTCACTGGGCGAAGCGGTCGCAGCAGCACTTCAGGAGGCCCCCTCCTTTGATATCCAGGCCACCTGGCAGGGATGCATTCAGCCGGCGTCTTTACCGGCATTCAACACGGAGATTGACCAGAATGTCGGACCAACAGAACATGAAGCAGCCCCTTCCGGCCGTACTCGTCTCCGCGATCAGTGCGTTGAACAGGCTGATCCAGACGCTCGCACAACCGTGGCTGGTCCAGCTCGTGCTGCGGCTCGCACTGGCCGTGCCGTTCTGGAAATCGGGGATTCTGAAATGGCATGGATTCTTTCAGCTTAGCGATACGGCCATCGATTTGTTCACGCAGGAGTTCCAGCTGCATCTGCCGAGCGGTCCCTATCCGTTTCCAGCACCCACAGTTTTTGCATTTCTGTCCGGCTGCGGCGAGGTCACGTTCCCGTTGATGCTCATGCTTGGCCTCGGAGCCCGCTTCGCCGTAGCCGGCCTGATCTTCATGACCTGCATCGTCGAACTGACGGTGCCTGATGGCTGGCCGATTCACCTGACCTGGGTGGCAATGGCGTTGGGTATTGCTGCTTGGGGACCTGGTCGAATATCCATTGATTATCTGCTGGGTGACAGGTCGTTCAGATCCCGACCCGAAGTGTTCGTGATCGGCAAGCGTACGGCTGTACAGTGCCAGAACGTCAGGTTCGAAGTATTACGCGCCCGAAACAAGGATCATGTCCGACATCGTGCATCCGTATTGCACCGAGTATCGCTTTCGGAGCGTCAGAATGTTTTCCACTGAGCAAGATGAGAACTTCAGATCTGATACTCAGACTCGGTAACAATCTGACGCCGATTGAGCCGAATTACGCTTCGAAAAGGCTCAATCATGCGCTAAGTATTGGCCTGGCCAGCAGCACGGCATTGCTGGTGGTGCTTTACGGCATCCGCAGCGACATGCCGGAATTACTACTTACGACGATGTTTTGGGTCCGGCTGGCGTTTCCGGTCGCGACACTCATCACTGGATTGAACCTCGCCGGACGTCTCGGGCGGCCCGGCGCACCCGTCAGACTCGCGTGGTTCGCGGTGACACTGCTATTCATTGTCATGTTGCTCGTTGCCACGTTTACAGTGCTCGCGACTCCGCCTGGCTATCGCCTGCAACTGATGTTGGGTACAACGTGGAGAGTCACCACAGCGAATATTGTTCTGCTCTCTCTGCCATCGCTTGCCGCTGTGATGCACGCGTTGAAGGGACTTGCTCCTACCCGTCTGATACTGGCGGGTACGGGGGCCGGACTGCTCGCTGGTGCGCAGAGTCTGCTTGTGTATTCCCTTTACTGTTCAGAGATGTCGATACCGTTCTGGGGTGTCTGGTACGTGCTGGGCATCAGCATAACCGCTGGTTTAGGTGCCCTGCTTGGCTCGCTCTATTTGCGGTGGTAGCCCGGAAAGAGCGCAAGGTGGAGTCCCATCACCGGACAGCAAATTTCCTGGTCAATATGGGTTGTACGTGTTGCTTGGATCCTTTTAACGCTCGTCGCAACCTATACGTGAAGGAAAATCGTGAAAATTATTGGCAACCTAAAAATCGGCGTTCGCCTTGGCATCGGATTTGGCGCGATGCTTGTTTTGCTATGCTTGATAGGTGCGTTGGGCCTGGTCCAGGCTTCTCACATTTATGACGGCACGCAGAACCTTGCAACGGAGCTGCTTCCCAGTGTCCAGCGACTAGGCAATATCCGGGCACTGGCTGATGAGACCCGACAAGCCTCCTTGAGTTTTCTGATTGCAACCAGTTCCTCGGAACGTCAGTCCCAGCGGGCAAGAGATGACGCAGCACTGAAGGAGCTTTCGCAGGTGTGGCCACAGTACGAGGCAGTGGTCGGCTCCGCCGAGGAGTTGCAACTGTCGAACCAGATCAAGACAGCATGGAACACCTATCTCGGTCTGGACAAAAAACTGAACGAGCTTTCCGACAGCGGGGATGAGCAGTTCAGTAACGCCCGGGCTTTCGCCGAAGGCGAGTCTTCGCGCGCGTTCGGCAAAGTCACTGCACTCATCGCACAGGACATTGCGCTCAACAGTCAGGGAGCGGACGACTCCAGTACGGACGCTGCAGCAGCCTTCCATAAAGCGCTGGTGCTTACGTGTGCGCTGATCGGAATAGCCATCCTGTTGAGCCTCATTGTTGCGTTCTTCATCATTCGCTCCATCACGGTTCCAATTGGTGTGTCCATCAAGATTGCCCAGACGGTTGAACAAGGCGACCTCACCTCGAGAATCGAAGTAAATGGCAAGGACGAAGCGAGCCAGCTACTGCGAGCGCTCAAACATATGAATGCGAGACTAGCAGAACTGGTTGGGCAAGTACGATATGGCAGCGAGAGCATTGCAACGGGGGCAGCACAAATCGCAGCCGGCAATGTCGATCTGAGTCGGCGTACCGAAGAACAGGCTGCGTCACTCGAGGAAACCGCAGCCAGCATGGAGGAGCTGACTTCAACGGTCAGGCAAAACGCCGAAAATGCCCAGCAAGGCAGCACGCTAGCAGCAAACGCATCCGGTATCGCACAGCGTGGAGGCAGGGTGATGAGCCGGGTGATCGACACCATGCATGCGATATCGGAGAGCTCGGCCAAGGTTACCGATATTATTGCTGTGATCGAGGGCATCGCATTTCAGACGAATATTCTCGCGCTAAACGCGGCGGTAGAAGCGGCGCGTGCGGGCGACCAGGGGCGTGGTTTTGCCGTTGTCGCCGCCGAAGTGCGGACCCTTGCACAACGGAGTGCCAGCGCTGCAAAAGAGATAAAAGTGCTCATTACAGACGCAGGCGATCGGGTGAAGGTCGGCTCGGATCTGGTGAGCGAAGCAGGCATGACCATGGGCGACATAGTCCAGGCGGTCAAGCGGGTCGCCGACCTGATGGGAGAGATTACGGCCGCCTCTCTCGAACAGCATACTGGCATCGAACAGGTCAATACTGCCGTGGCGCAGATGGACCATGTGACGCAGCAAAACGCCGCATTGGTTGAAGAAGCCTCAGCTGCGGCGCAATCGATGTCAGCGCAATCCAGCAAGCTGCGCGAGATCGTGTCGACCTTCAAGCTTGGAGATAATTCTTCAAAGGCAGACATTGCTGATGCACTGCCAGTCAAGCGTAGTCGTGAACAGACTCCGGCCAGAACGAACATCGTTGGCGATGCGACGGGACCACGAACGGAATCGACTTCGGTTTAGCCGGTGGTTTGCAGGCGCGCCTACCGTTAGCTTAATGGCACACAAACCTGCACATGCAGATTGTTGTCGCAGGGATAACGGCAGTCCCTGCTGACTGGGACTACATTGTCACCGCCGCCCGTGGTACCTGTCGCACTTCGGCGCGGCTTGCCGTCCTGGGTGACGAATCACTGCACACCACACCTCCATCCGCTGCAGGTTGGTAATGGCCTCGATATCAGCGAAACTTGAGTTGATGCAATGGCGCTCGAGCCGGTGCGCCAGCGACTTCAGCTGTCCGATCCGGTAGTGCGAGGAAACGCGGGCGTAACAGACGGTCTTGCCTGCGACGACTGGCCCGGCACCCATGGTGGCGCGCACCGTGTCATGCTGGTATCGCCGATGGCCTCCGGCAGTCCGGCCGAAACGCATCAACAGGCCCTGCCGATGCCCGCTCCGCAGCGTGCCTGCCGCTACACCCAATTCTGCCGCCGTCTTGCCAATTGATAGAAATCGTGTCCGATATCTCAATAAGATACCGGATGTAGGACCCGTTTTTAAACGGGATGCTCAGGTTTGCGCTGACTTAACGCTTCCTGCTGCAAACCTGTCAATATTCTCCGCTCGCTTTACCAAGCACCCGTTGGTTGCGATTGTCGATGACCGCATGGGTAGTCGAAGTTGCGCCAGATCCCGCCGCGAAGCGCACCTCATGAAAACTCAATGGTCGACCCTCTCTGCTTTGCACGATTAACGATTGGATTGGGTCACCACTGGAATGCTCAACTAAAGTGACGGGTGGCTTTCCATTTGGCGCAAGCCATCGATCGCCCCACTGCATCAGCGCAACCAGCACGGGATATAGTTCGCTGCCTTTCTCCGTCAATCGGTATGCGTAAGTATTGGCCCGCTCTGCCACCGGATAGCGTTCAATTATTCCCAGCTCAATCAGGCGTTCCAGGCGAGAGGCCAGAACGTTTCGAGCTATGCCGAGTTGGCTCTGAAATTCGTCGAAGCGTGCAGTTCCCTGGGTGCACTCCCGTACGATCAGCAGCGTCCACCACTCGCCGACCTCATCGAGGGCGCGCGCAATCGAGCAGTTCGTTCCATCAAGGCGTTTTCTATACATGAAGGACGTTCTACCATACTTAGTTGCATCATGCAACTTACCGGATTCCGACAAACTGTTCGTCATTTTAAATAGTTGCGTGAGAAAACTCTGCTGTCTATAGTTTCGTCACGCAACTTAATCGCATCTGTTTGCTTCAGGAAATCGCTATGGACCGCCGCCTCCTTACACTTGCCTTGGGCATGTTTGCTCTAGGTTCTGACAGCTTCATGTTCGCGGGAATCTTGCCGCTAATCTCTCGCGCCTTTCATGTGAGCATCGGCGCGGCTGGTCAGATGACCACCGTCTACGCCATCACCTACGCGCTTCTAGCGCCCACCGTCGCTGCACTCGCGGCAGCCGTGCCCCGCAAACGCCTGTTAATGGGCGGCATGGGGCTGTTTGTCATCTCCAATCTTGCGACCATCTTCGCGCCGAGCTTCGGTATTGCTTTGGCTACCCGAGCACTGGCAGGCGTGGGCGCAGCCATGTTTTCTCCCACTGCGAGCGGGACTGCCACGATGCTGGTTCCGCCTGAGCGGCGCGGCTTTGCTCTATCCATCATCGTCGCCGGTCTGACGATCGCGACCGCACTAGGCACTCCTATCGGCGCAGTTATCGGCGGGCTTGCCGACTGGCGCTGGCCGTTGCTATTCGTCGCATTACTCGGCGCTGTGGGCTTTGCTGGCATCTGGGCACTCCTACCAGAAGTACCGCTGCAGCCTGCCATTTCCCTAGGGAGACGCCTTTCTCCGCTTACTGACTCGCGGGTCGTGATGGTCCTCGCAACAACGGTTCTTGCGCAGATCGGTACCTTTATCGTCTATAACTATTTTTCGGTGGTGTTCGACCGGGCAATCGGGGGCAGCGCCACCATGATGGGGATGCTCCTCGTGTTGTGGGGCTTGGCAGGAACGGTCACCAATCTGCTTACGGGCCGTGTGCTTGACAGGATCGGCTCGCGCAAGGTGATCATTGTCATGCTCATCGCGGTGATGGCTGTCATTATTTCGATGCCTTGGTCCGGGACTCACCTGTGGAGCGCGGCAATCGCCGTCACTGTTTGGGGCGCTTGTGCTTGGGGCCTACTTGTCCCGCAACAGTTCCGCCTCGTGACATTGAATCCTGCGATGGCTCCGGTGCTGGTGGGACTCAACACCTCGGGCACATACATCGGAGTATCAATCGCAGGCGTAATCGGCGCTGCAGCGATCCCGATTATTGGCAGCCACAATCTTGGCTACCTTGCAAGCGTGATGGTCCTCATTGCACTACTCGTCTCGGAACTCGCCACCGTGCGCATCAATGCGGTTGCCAACACCAAAGGCATTAAAGCTGCCGCCACCGCTTGACCAGCGGAGACGGTTGGTACGACGCCATGTTTTCGCCAAAGGAGATCGGATGGAGTGCGCCAATGGCCGGGTTCAAATATAGCGCGCGTCACCATGGCGGCGTCAATTCTGACGGCAAAATCGACGATACCTCCTACAGAAAGTGCGTCGGTTCTGGCTAGTTGCAGAACCGGCCCTTACGTCATCCAACCAAGCGCCATTCATTGTTTGACGTCCTCCCCGCCCTCAGCCTACGGCTGCCGCGCAAGACGCGGGAAGGACGCAGATTCCTACTGCCAGACGCCGACGTCCCGCCGCGAGAATGTTGTCTGTCGAGTTAATGTCGCGGTGATGATACGCACCACACTCATGACAGGCCCATTCGCTTATTCGCAAACCTTCCAGACCCCTAGTCTGACTGTGTCATAAAGAATATTCGCAGTGGCGTGGTACCTGGTACTATTGAATAATGCAAACTCCGGGCGATCGCGATGAGAGAAGATGTCGACGAATTTGATTCGTATCTTAACCATCTGACGCAGGTATTGGGTCACGCCGATCGCCATGCCGGCCTCAAGGGCTACTGTTCGGGCCTGGTATTGCCGTTGTCACGCAAGAGTGTCGAACCGATGGCCGCGCATATTGACCCACTTCACGCGAGTGCGAAGCACCAGTCACTCCACCACTTTGTGGCCAAGGCAGAATGGTCTGACCGGGCTGTCTTGCAGCGGGTGCACGAATGGGTGATGCCCGCGTTAGACGCGCACGCTGCAGAAGAAACCGGCTACTACTGGATCGTTGACGACACAGGCTTTCCAAAGAAGGGGCGTCATTCGGTCGGGGTGACACGTCAGTACTGTGGGCAACTCGGCAAACAAGACAACTGTCAGGTCGCCGTGAGCCTGTCGATTGCGACGCAACGCGGCAGCCTGCCGATCGCCTGGCAGCTGTATGTCCCCCAGGAATGGATTGACGACCGGGAACGAGCCCGTCGTGCGGGCATTCCCGACGATCTGGCCTTCGAGACCAAGCCCGAGATTGCGCTGGCCCAACTTCGGGAGGCTATAGCATCCGGCGTTGCACCGGGCATCGTGCTGGCCGATGCTGGGTACGGCGACGAAACCGCTTTCCGCGATGGCATCACTGAACTGGGTTTGTTGTACGCGGTAGGGATCCGGCCTGGCACCTCTGTGTGGGCGCGCGGTACGGCGCCACTTCCGCCCAAACCCTGGAGCGGGCGCGGCAAGCCGCCGACACTGTTGCGCCGTGCACCCGGCCACGAACCGCTCGCGGTGAAGGAACTGGCCATGCAATTGCCCGTGAACGCCTGGCAAACCGTAACCTGGCGGGAAGGCAGCAACTCAGCACTTTCCTCACGCTTTGCCGCCGTACGGGTTCGTCCCGCACATCGCGACTACTGGCGAAGTACCGTTCGCGACGAAGAATGGCTGCTCATTGAATGGCCTGACGGCGATGCGGAGCCACTCAAGTACTTTTTCACTACCGCCCCTGAGGAGGCGACACTTGAGCAGCTCGTGTTCGTAACCAAGATGCGCTGGCGCATCGAGCGCGACTACCAGGACCTGAAACAGGAGTTCGGACTCGGCCATTACGAAGGGCGAGGCTGGCGTGGCTTTCACCACCACGCCACGCTGAGTATCGCTGCATATGGGTTTCTGATGGCTCAGCGACTCAGGATGCGCTCGGATGAACGCGGTAAAAAAAACGTCGCTGAACGCACGCTGCCTTCCCTTCCCCCGGATTACATCCCCCGGGGCAGTCCAGCGCGCTCAACGTCACGTTCCTGATTCCATAACTACGTTGCGCATCCTGCTTGGACTACGGCTCATGCGGCGATGGCACTCTTCCTGGGTAGCGAAAGACCACACAACAACTTATGTGACACAGTAAGACTAGCAGGCTGTTGAAAAGCGCCCCGTCATGACGACCGAAGCTATGTTCAGGAGACTTGCGCGTGCAATTTCCCGCTGAATTACCGGTTTGCCGCGCTGTCCGCGCGGGGCATGCGCGCGCATGCTGCCCTTCTGGCGCGCAGTCTTCGCGCCGTGGCGGCTCAACGCGTCGCTCCTTGCGGCACCACACCTGGCATTCGGGCCATGCGGGTCAGATTGCTCGCAACCATCGTCAGTTTGAAGTGCTGGTCGACGCGCCGGATGCCACGATAGACCGTCTGCCGGATCCGACCGACCGTTTTACCCCGGCCGAAATGCTCTTCGATACGTTTGCGGATGATCTGGCTGATCCTGTAGCCCGCATGCCGCGAAGTGCGACCGTCGATCGCGCTACCACCTTGGCGATCATCGTTGCGCGCGACATGCGGCGTTACATTGCGAGCCCGGCAATCGTTCACGAAGTCGCGGGTGTCATACGCCTTGTCGGCACCGACTGTCTTCGTATGAGCGCCTGGCACGCAGTCGAGCAATTGCAACGCGCTCGCCCGCTTGGCAAAACCATCCGCGTGACTGACCACGGCGCCGACCACCAGCCCCGAGCGGTTCTCCATCAGGATGTGTCCGTGGTAGCACAGGATGGCCGGGCTCTTGTGGCTCTTCTTGAACAATCGCGCCTCGGGATCAGTAGTCGACTCGTGCGTGGCATTGCTACGTCGCTCGCCTTTCCAGTCAGTGTCGGCGTTACGGCCACCGCCGGCTGGCGGACCATCGTCCGGGCCGTCCTTGCGGCGGAAGCTCTTGTGACTGGCCCACGCCTGAATCAGCGTGCCGTCCACCGAGAAATGGTCTCTCGACAGCAGGCCCCGCTTGTCCGCCAGGCTCATGACTTCAGTGAAGAACGCTTCCACGACTTCATGCTCCAGCAGCCGGTCGCGGTTCTTCGAGAACACCGAGTGGTCCCACACGGTGTCCTCAATCGCCAGCCCGACAAACCAGCGGAACAGCAGGTTGTAGCGCATCTGCTCCATGAGCATGCGCTCGCTGCGCACCGAGTAGAACACCTGCAACAGCAGCGCCCGCATCAGCTTCTCGGGCGCAATCGAGGCACGGCCGGTGTCCGCGTAGATGACGCTGAACAGCCCGTTGAGCCGTTTCAACGCATCATTCACCAGCAACCGGATCGGTCCCACCGGGTGATCCGCCGGGACGAAGTCCTCGAGCTTGACTGTCGTGAACAGGGGTTCCTGCATCTCATCCATTCCGCGCATCGCATCCGCTGCCAAAAATCATGAACACGATATCCATAACGCCCGTCCCTCAAACCCCGTTTACACGGGATCCAAATTCAACAGCCTGCTAGGGCCTGTGCGCCGTTTACAGCTGCCACAGGGTACGGTTGAATACGCTTCATCGACCTCGTCGAACCACACGCCGGCGTAATCGCACCTGTATTGCAGCATGGTCCGGAACAGGTTCCAGCCTGCGTCCAGCACGGATTTTGCCATCCGTGTCCTCGCAAGCGCGGAAGCGTTCACGTTGCCGATGAAGATAGCGCCGTACTCCTCGACGAGCGCCGTGGAAAGCTTGTGCAGCTGGTCTTTCCGTGAATCATTATCCTTGCATGAAGCGCACGCACGCGTGCCTTCTTCTCCGCGCGTTGTGCCGCATGAGCTCCTCTGCCTGTTGCACCCTGAAGACCCCATGACATGACGCATATTTAACCATGCAAGACAGACCTGTCGGGATTTCGGCATTCATCGCGAACCTGCTGTCGCGTGAGCACAAAGGATGGTAGCGGGTGCCCCTGTGAAGCGATGCCGTATCCTGGTGCCCATTCGGACGGTTTTCGCCCGAACGCCCCTTGGGCAACAAACGGTATGTTTGAAAACGTAGTCCAATGATGTTGCTGAGGACGATGATGCATAAATTTAAGAAACAACAGCTATGGAGTTTTGCAAAGCCGGATGGGCAGGAGCTCACTGCGCCTGTCTTCCTTGTAAGTTATTGCTGTCATAGCTCAACGAATGACAGGCCGCACACCATCTTTTCAATGTCCGGCGGCTTGGAATCTGCATACTTCAACTCGAAGATTTGCCAAATCTCGATAGAGTTTTTCTCAGCCGAGGTACCGCGAAATCTATGAAACTCCTCAGCTTGAGTGGCATTTGCGCACGCGCAACGTGGACAAGATGAACAGGAATCGGATCAACTTCGTACTTTTCAAGGATTACGCGAAGTTCGCCTCTGTCGACAGCGTCAGCGATGTGATAATCGAGCAGATATGTAAAGCCAAGTCCATGAGCCGCCGCCTCCACGGCTGCATCCGGTGTCGCTGCACGCAATCGAGGTTTGACTGAAATTGTCGCTAGCGCATCTGATTCCGACGTCCGGAAACGCCATTTGGGCGATAGCCGAGGCCCGTTAAACATCACGCATGGCATGCATGCCAAGTCGGTTGGTGTTTGCGGCTCACCTTTTTCACGGAGGAGTGACGGACTAGCACAGACGACTGTGCGCATCGAACCGACCTGTGTCGCTATCATACTGCTGTCGGGCAGCCTTCCTATGCGAACTGCAAGGTCAACCTGATCCTCGATGAGGTCAACGTTCCGGTCCGATTGCAGAAGCGTGACATCAATATCCGGAAACTGTGCGAGAAAATCCAGAACTACGGGAAGCACATAAAGACGCCCGAATAGTACCGGGGTAGCGATTGCAAGCGCCCCCCGGGGAGCCTTGAATTCGCCTGTCACCTCGCGCTCCTGCTCATCTACGAGGTCCAGTATGCGACGAGCCGTTTCAACGTACACAGCCCCCGAATCTGTCAGGGTCAGCTTACGGGTCGAACGAGCTAGGAGTTGCGTACGTAGACCACTCTCAAGGTCATTAATCTTGCGGATGAGCGTCGGGATCGGAATACCCAAGTCTCGAGCGGCAGCGGAAAAACTCCCTCGTTCAACAGAAGTGAGCAGCATAGCCATTGCCTCAAGGCGGTCCAATCGGCTTCTCACTTTTCGAAAAGATGATGCTCTATATTAGCGGATTAATCTGCGGGTCGATAGATGGCACCATCTGCCTCCGTAAGTTGGTCCTCTCGACGGCAGAATATTCCGTCTCACGCGGGCCGACTTTAGTTGCCTTTTTTGCAATCTTGACAACGTACGGAGCATATACACAACGACGAACGGGCAGGTTCGAAGCCGACCGGATTACGGCACTCCAGCGTGTTTTCGGTTTTCTGGATGATGCTTCGTGTGGTGCTCGAATTAGCTATCGAACGCGGAGTTTCACTCATGAATTCAACAGAAGCAAAGCCCGAAACGACATCAACGACTCTGTCCGACTACTGGATACGCGGCTCAAAGACTCCAGCGCAGAGCAAAGTTTGAAGTATGGAAGGCGAAACGGCGCACGGCCTCACCTCTTGACCTCATGTTCGATCGAGTCGACGTTTAGATAGCCGAGGCGCAAACGGTATTGGGCGGTGAGAGGACCGTCGATTATGTGCAGCGCCTGCGCTCGATTGAGTCTGGAGCCAATCAGGCGCGTCAGTCCCTGCTGCTTGATAGCCGGATTCTCGATCTGTCCAGCGACGTCGAAGCCGTACGAAACCAAGGCGCAGCGCGGGCGCAGCTCGCAGAACTGTCACAGGAATTCCTTGATTTCGATTCCGCTACAACTGCAACCATGCTGGACGCAATCGCCGCATGCGATGCCACCACCCCGGCGGACCGGTTAGCAGCGTTGGAGGAAGAGTGTCGCGCCCTCGGAGGTGTTAAGGTGCAGCGCAAAGCCGCCCAGTCCCGCCGGGACGGTTTGCCAAGCTCGGATAGGAAGTCCATGAAGGCATGACATCCTTGCGTACCAACAGATAGTATTTGTCCCTGAAATACCAAGCAAAGTCGGCGTACTCATTGCGCCTATCATCGGCAATGCGCGACAGGCTGAAATCCAACCCACCTGATTCAATCAACTTCCAGATCCGGGCCCGCGACATGAGACTAACTCTGATCTAGCAACCGCTACGGCGAATCAACTCGCTCGCAAAATCCCTGTCAATTCTGGTGCCGGTCTCGGCCGAATAGAGCAGACCGTGATCGTGTAGCGCGAGCGCAAACGAACGCGAACATTCGGGGCCTGCTGCGATAGCATTGCTCATAAAAAGTAGCGATATCGCTAGCCCCAAAAGACCATGTTGAATCACAGCGTCTCGTATCGTACGAAGATAGATTTGAACGCTGTTGCGAAATTAAATTTTTGGGTCTGTTAACTTTTTCGGCTTGGTGTTAAGGAAGGTCTGCACAACCCGCTTTGAAGCCGTACCTTTCGCATCGAGCGCGGCCTTGGCGTTCAGATCTTTGTTGTTGAGTTGATTGTCAGGTTTTTTCCGCAAGCCGGAGCGCTTCAACCAGACATGTGGCCTTCATCGGCCCGGTGTTTCAAGATTTGCGCAAAGCTCTGCGCGCCATCCACAAATTGCCCAAAGCAAACAGCGTGGTGATCTGGGCGGTGTTTTTCATCAAACCACGATAGCGGGTCTTCGTGTAACCGAACTGCCGCTTGAGGATGCGAAACGGGTGTTCGACCTTCGCCCGAATACCCGCCTTCAGGCGTTCGATCTGATCGTATATCGCATCCAGCGAATCATTCAGATCCAGTTTCCTGCGTTTTGCCGGTCACATTGCAACATGCCAACGAATCGCGTCTGCCTCACAACGCTTTTCGATACCCTGATACCCAGCGTCCGCGTATACATCCGTTTCTTCGCCGTGTAGCAACGCTTCGGCGACGGTGATGTCGTGCACGTTAGCGGCCGTTCCAATGGTTGTATGAACCAGGCCCGAGTCGGCGTCTACGCCGACATGCATTTTCATCCCAAAGTACCAGTTGCCACCTTTCTGCGTCGATTTCATTTCTGGATCCCGCGTGCCAGAGCCGTTCTTTGTCGAACTGGGCGCGGCAATCAGGGTTGCGTCAACCGCCGATCCAGCCTTAAGCATCAGGCCTTTCTCCGTGAGGATCTCATTGACCAGCGACAGCATTTGCGCCGCCAGCCCATGCGTTTCGAGCAGATGGCGGAACCGCAGTATCGTGCTTTCATCCGGCAGTCGCACCATGCCTCCGTCGAGACCGCGAACTCGCGATAAAGCGGCACTCATAGAGTGCTTCTTCCATAGCAGGGTCCGACAGACCAAACCATTGCTGCATGAAATGAATCTGCAGCATCGTTGCAACCGGGAACGGTGGTCGACCGGTTTTGCCCCTGGGATAGTGCGGTTCGATCAGCGCAATCAGCTTCAGCCAGGGCACAACGCGTCGCATCTCATCGAGAAATTCCCGCTTGCGCGTCCACTTCGTCGACAAATCCAGACCAAGACCAAGCTGCGTCATCATGTTGCTCCTCACAAAATCCGCTCCGTTTCCAGGATAGCTCGGCAGCAACACAATGCCAGGACTTTTGCAGACCCTCCTTAACTTCTGTCTTGTTTTGCCTGACAGGAAGCGATGCCAAAAGAACTGATAGACGACGAATTGTGGTCACTCATCGAACCCCTGCTGCCAGCGCGAGCACCGCGCAATCGCCAGTTTGCGGGCCGCCAACCGACACCTGACCGAGCGGTGCTGACCGGCATCGTGTTCGTGCTGCGCTCAGGCATTGCGTGGAACCTTCTGCCGCAAGAATGGGATGTGGTTCAGGCACAGTTTGCTGGCGACGGCTCGTCGCGTGGCAAAAGGCAGGTGTCTGGCAACACATTCACAAAACGTTGCTCGCCGAACTGCGTCGCCGTGGCGAAATCGATTTCTCGCGTGCGCTCGTCGACAGCTCATCGATTCGCGCCGTGCTGGCGGGAAAAAAACCGGCCCGAATCCCACGGACCGGCGCAAGCTCGGCAGCAAACACCACCTCATCGTCGACGCGCAAGGCATCCCGCTCGCGGTCATCCTGAGCGCGGCGAACCGGCACGACATTACCCAGCTTGATGCGCTGGTCGATGCCATTCCACACATCCGGGGCAAGCGGGGCCGTCCCCTGCACAAGCCGCAAATCGTTCAGGGCGACCGGGGCTACAGTTCCGAACCCCATCGGCGGCGCTTGCGCGAGCGAGGCATCACGCCAGTGCTCGCAAAAATCGGCTCGTCGCATGGCAGTGGGCTTGGAAAAACGCGTTGGCCAGTCGAGTGTTCGATCGCGTGGCTTCACTCGTTTCGACGGCTCAAGATTCGTTACGAACGCTATGCGCATGTTCACGAAGCATTCCTGTCTTTGGCTTGCGCCTTAATTTGCTGGACGCGCCTAAAGCCTCTGTTTAACTAATTTCGCAACAGCTTCTTAATGTCGTATTCTGTTTTTAGACGTGACGCTTGTGCCACTCTCCGACATTGAGTTGCGTTTAGTGCGACCATCGAGGTGCCGTCTGTCGCAGATCAGCCAACGCGCACTTTTCGATCAAAGCGTCCTACACGCAATATCGGCAGAGCGCTGATGTTCTTGAGGGGGGCGTTGTATTTTGATGGGCTCTTTGCCGAGAGCATAGCTCCGTCGTCAAGCCCCGTCCCGGGGTTATCGTGGCAGTAGCCTGTCGCCCCGATGCGCGGCTCTATTTTTTTTGGGGGAAACCAACATCGCGCAGGCCTTGCACATCAACGGTTATGTTGCGCAAATACTGTTAGCTGCCACACGATGTCGCCAAGCGCCGGCGGGTGCTTGCTATGTGTCTGAGTAGGAAGTATATGTCCTTCTGCAATCCCGATCTCATGCCTACACTTGGTGCACCGGTAAATACCCGCATACGGAGCACTCGTTCCCGGCTTGTAAGTTGCCGTAAACGCAGCATCGTCCATCTGAGTTACAACGCTAACATCTTGATATAACGCCACGACAAGCCTCCCTCAGCCCCAATTTTTGATCGCCAAAACAGGTAAACACTTGTAGTAAGCAATCATAATCCTAACATCGAATGCCACGACTGAATAGTCCAGCGCCGGAACAGATCCTCGTTGCCAAGATCTTGCGCTCTACGAGAGTGGCCCGGTATGTCTAAACTCGCTGCTTACGGCTCGCCAACATTCACTCGGCATTGGTCGCGAGTCGGAGGAATGATGGCGCAATCGGATTGAATGCACCTCCTCCCACGCCACGACCTCAAGCAGAGTTCCGTCGCGGTTCGGCCCGCCAAATTCCGGCGGGGCACCTGCATGCCCGGCGAGGCCCGAATAGACACGACCACCCTCACTCGCAGTATTTATTCTCCGAAACCGAGCAAGCCATTGCCATCGCGTCCTGCTACGCATCGTTGAGCGCGGCCAACTGCCCCCTAACAGATTGCGAGTCATTCACAAGGCGATCGTACTCTCGGTTGAGATCATCATATTTTTTATTGCCTCGTATTTCGGTGCCAAACATCCCCATCTTTATCGTCATCGTCGTAATTTCCTGAAGGCGATGGGTCATCACGCTCAACCGACGCCTAAGGTCTTCAACGTCTGCTGAGCTTACGCTCGGCACTTGGTGCGCCTCATCGTGCTCCACCCTAATTTTTGTGATTCCAACCCAGCGATGATTTTTTACGTGACCAGAAGTTTGTCTCTTCATCACGCCGTCCTTTCAGATTGGTAGGTTAAAGCGCCAAAAATTGAGGGTGGTTCTATACTAGCTGCAACCGCCCAATGATGCCGAACTCGTGATATTTTTTTTATAGTCAACACTTGCCACAGCCACGCATTGACCCAAGGCCAGTTCTTTGAAATCCCGAGAGGACCAAATTGCACCAGCTTCGGCACGTCAGAACCCATAAGGCTGGTCCATCCACCGCTGTAAGATGACTCGATTCTCTGGCGGAAGAACGATGAGTCCAGCTTGCGCACCCTTTCCGATCAGATCCATTTGCATCTGCTTGACCAGATCGCCTTGCAGTCCATAGAAAAACCAGCTGAACGGTCCACCCACCCGTTCGTCGAATCGTTGCAAGCGTGCATACAAGCCACGAATGTCGCTTGCAGTGCATTTTTTTATCGACGAAATATTTTGTCTGTGAGTCCATTGAGGAAAAAACGTCAAAGAGCGGATGTTACGCGCGTCCGTGTACTCAAGAATATCGAAACACCAGCGACTACCGACCCGCGCTCCAGCGGAAGCAAGACTCGACTGGGACCAGTCATCGAAAAATCGTTGGCCATCCCTCGCGCAGCGATAAAAATCTCGCCTCGGACTTTCCCTAGCCACTGCACAGACCACCGCAACGTCAATGGGGGAGAAATTGATGCAGGTTCCACTGCGTACCGCCCTCTCATAGGCATACCAACTATTGGCAACGAGGTTGAATACTTTGATGTCGATAGCATCATGCAGACGATATCCGGGCGGACCTAGCGGCACTTTAGCGAATCGCTGGGGACCGTATTCGGCATTGATTTCAGAATCGTCTACTCCGCCGTACCGCCACCAGATTTTGCGCTCAAATGGCTCCTGCGCGAGGAACTCCTGTTCTTCCCACACTCGAAACTGCACAAAGTCATCTTGATCGCCGCCCCGGTCGTGCGTAAAGTAGTGCAGCACCCTTCGTATCTCGGTGAGGGCGAAACCTGACTGATGAAAATGGCTTCTGGCCGACTCCACATCGCCTCCCCGCGCCTCGAGCTCACCTGGTAACCATGCTCGAAAATCAGCAGCGACTTCTCTTTGCTTAGCATCAAGTATCCGCCCAGGTCGTGGAGAATACTGGGCACACGACTTGACACACGCAATTCGATCAAAACTTAATCGTTCCGCCAGGCGCGAGCGGAGCCGATCGTGACGAGGCGATACCGCAGCAGACCCAATGAGTGTATCGAGAACATCTGACCGAAGATCATATTCTTTAAGCATGTCGACACACACCTTGAACTGTAGGCCCGCGACCCGCCCAGCGAGCCCATCGACCCGACCGCCAAACTGACAAATGTGAACTCCCCTCTTTCGTGAGCGCCCACTGCGAAACAGGCAGCGTCGTCGGCGACGAGCAAGTCACACGCGAATTTTTCCAAGTGTTGGCAACATCTCTGAGTAACGCGCCTAACCGTTTCAGCTTGGAGGCGTAACGTCTCAGTCCTGTCGCGCATAGCGTGCTGAACGGCATCAAGAAACAGCTTCCTACTGATCCTAGCGATGTTTAGAAGTTAAAGCAGAAATCCCCGCCTTTTTTCCCAAAGCGGCACAAACCCCGCGCAATAAAGACCCTCTCTATCGCAACGTATCTGCATTGATAGCTAACAAGATGGGGGACTTCGGTGACGACGAACTACCAACGAACTACCGGTTGGCGGCGACGAGTCGAAGACTGTCATTCTGTCGAAGCTTGTGCTGCAGTTGGCCTCTGATAATTGAGGTTTGGCGGTCGCTTTCTTGTCGCGCGCTCTCCAGCAGACGCCTGAAATACATTTGAGCGATCTACATTGAGCTCGCACCAAATTCCAGGCACTCAATCGTCAGTTCAGATCCTGCTGTCTTCGTAATCATGTACGGGGGGGCGGTAACCGAATAAAACACCCTATTTCTGTCTAACGATTTGGCTTGTCTTGCTGCGAGTTCGTTGCATCAAAACTCCTGTCGGTTGTGCTTATCCGATCACACGAACACTCGCAGGCACGAAAAGCGTTCCTCACGCGACAGATCATCGGACACGTTAGCTTCGGTCGTAACCGTCAGATAGCATGAGAATCATGCGTCAGTTGCAACACCTTTTCCTTGCCACAAAATAACAACCGCTAGCTTCAGTCTGATCGGCAGATAACTTTATTGTTTCGTTGACCGGTCCAAACCTCGCATTGGCGGCTCTTATCAACGTCTACATACGACTCACGATGCGCAAAAAGAGCCCGCTCGAGAAGAGCGGGCCTAAGAGGGGATGAAATACTCCTGTGCAAGCGAGCTGGTTCAGTATGCCAGCCTCACGAAAATAGCGCAGTAAACCCATCCATTTCGCTTAGCTAGCTACACATCAGTCGACGACTAGCGACTTGCCACCATGTAATCCTTCGATCTATTGCTCGAAAAATAACGTGCATCCAGGAAAGAAGCGAGGATCATTGCCGTCGCATTCGACGGAGCTTTTCCGCCCATGTGACGTGGTCTATAAATGCTGTCGCCGCGTTTAATTGGTTCTCCAGAGAGCGCGCATGTCGCCTTCCTACGTGCTACACCGAGAGACCAGAGTTGTTCACCATAGTGGCCAAGCGTTGCATCAGCCCAGTCCATTGCGATAGTGCCTCGGCTACGTCTTTCTATATCAGCGATTCCACCGGCATCCCACGTTCGACTTTCTTCGTCACGTGCCGTATTTCCAGGTGGGCGACCACATTTTGCTCGAACATTGAGCCGTTGGATCCGCTTAGAGCCTTTCCTGTCAGGGTAACCGGCTGAGCAAATCTCGTCCAAAATACGTTGCCAGACACTGATTAGCTGATCTTCTCTCATAGCATCCTCTCCGCCAGTACTTTTCCGATCTTTCCAGATCGAAAATTGATCTCAATTAGTACTCCTAAGTGGCCAGCCGGGACTCAGAAAAGAGCGACGCTGCAACATCTAGAACGATTCGAGTTTCTTCCTCAGCTATCAAGTTCGACCTTGCCGCAGCGATGCGTGCCGATCAAACAGACATCTTCATGTTTCAGCTCGTATCGTAGAAGGTTCCCCGCATCGCACTGCTATGTCCATGGCCAATTGAACAACGACGCAATTCAACACAAACATCCCTACCGATTCAATCTGCTTATGACCGATTGCTTACTGATTCATTCGGCTGGGCTCTTTCATGGAGCTTTCCGGACTTTGCTCCGGCTGGTTTTCCAGCTCAGTGGCCGACATCTTCTTCGTTCACCGCGTGCTGCACAAACGCGAAATGAATCAATGAAACTGAACGTTCCCGTCACGACATCCTAGTGCATACACCTTATCTCCGCAAGAACACGAACAATTTAATATGCCCCTTGAAGCATAATTGTTAAACATAAATCCAACAAAATCTTCTGATAACGATTTTTCATTGTTCTTTTTACGAAGAATTGAGCAATGAAAAACTGGCGCCGCCAAACATGATGCGACACACTCGTACGAGGGCGACCTGCCTGGCCTGACAGGACCTAGGCAGCGCCTTATCGGCGGTTCGCAGAGTGATTGGCTGAGGGAGAGCGGATAAACCGCAACAGCCGACTGGTGGCGCAGCGGCCTACCGAAGAAATTCGCCCAATTTTAGTCAATTGATGACGCGCCGCGCGCACGGGAGTGATAGCGCCTATCAGTCCGTCTCAATCATTTTTCTTAGTAAAAACAGCAACGCTACCCGCTCTGCGGGATTCAACTCTCCAAACGTTTGCTCCGATATCTGGAAGCCAAATGGGGTGATCTGGTCTATGAGATCTTCGCCGGCAGGCGTGTTAGTCACAAGCACCTTTCGCCCATCCCACGGGTCTGCAGCGACCGTGATCAACTCGCGCACCTTCAGTCTGTCGACTATGCCGCGCAACGTTGCCTGATCAATGGCCGTGAACTTAACGATATCGTTTAGAGAACTCGCACCCAACTCACGCAGCGCGCAGAGGGTAATAAATTGAGCGGCAGTGAGTTGCGCGTCAGGGATCGCTTGCTGGAATATGCCCATATGCCGTTGGTAGGCACGGCGCAGTAGGTGGCCCACTTGCTCCGAGAAGCGATATCCAGCCGGATATGGTCGATGTGAACTGTCCACAATTTCCCCGAACAAAGAACTTGCTGTTGATTATCGCTCAAACCGCAAATAGATGCTCTTGATTGTGTTGATTCGAGCCAAAGATTGCGCTTGCACGCTTGGATGTAGTTGCTTAACTTTTGGTTACATGGGCTATACATCAGCGCCTACATTCCAATCAAAACCGTGGATATCAACTATAATCCAGCAGATGTTACCGACCTAATAATCAACTAATCTACGCGTCGGCGTCCCACGATTTGAGGCATCTCGCGTGGTAGTATCCAGAACGCTACTACCGGCTTTGAGTACTCAAACTTGTGCGAGCCGACGCATCGCACGCAATTGGAACGCTCCACCCACTGTTTGGCGGATCTTCAACATCCGGCGTCGCTTTGCAAACCGCAGAAACGAAACATAAGTGCCTTAAGGTTGCTGCTCGGCGGCCACTGCGTTGAAGGCGCGCACTGAAATGCCGCGCTCACAGCATCAGGCGGCCTTGTGCGACTGCAGCGTTGGGCAGTGGCGTGTGCGTATCGCTTGCGTTTCATCGTGCTATAGAACCCGGTCGTCTCGTCCTGCAAGCTGGCGTCGACCGATGACAGCGACAGCCGGGTCTGCGCTGTCGACTGCATCAGGCGGCCAGTGCTCGCAGACTCTTACGGCAATGCACGCCGTACAGGAGCGGCGATATAACCGTCAGGGTTTCGACCAAATCTTCGGTGAACAGCTGTTCGCGGCTCGCATCCGGTGCCGCGCCGAGAACGATAACTTCGACGTCAACTCGCTACCAAAGTGCGGTAACTGATCCTTCGTGACCGGCACCAGTCGAGCGACACGACCCCGAGGGAGATCCAGCGGCAAATGCTGCAAGCCTTTCTTCTGATTGCTCGTTCTACTGTCCACCAATATCCTTCGAGCCTTGCGGCCTAAGTCCTGAACTGTTCGCTTTGCTCACGTGATGAAACATGGGCGTAACAGGCGGTCTTACCTGCGATAGCTTGCACAGCGCTCAGATGGCCCGCACCGTCGCTGATGATCTGGAGGGCGGCCGAGGGGCATCAGCGGGCCCTGTCGATGCCAGCGTAGCAGCGTGCCCACCGCGACGCTCGGCTCTGCCGTGGCCTCGCCAGTTGATAAGAGTCGCATCCGGTATCCCTACAAGATATACCGTGTAGAACCTGTTTTTTTAAACGCGATGATCAGGTTTGGTCAGCTTCAACGCATGCCAGTTGCAAACCCATGTTTAGACGCGCTGTTCAGGCTTGGGCGGTGCCCATCCCTACAGCTGGAAACCCTCCCCTCTTCCGGCATAAAAAGCCAGGCGCACGTGGTAATGACTTAGACGCTGTTGCGAAATTAAATTTTGGGTCTGTTAAGGAGGGTCTGCAAAAGTCCTGGCATTGTGTTGCTGCCGAGCTATCCTGGAAACGGAGCGGATTTTGTGAGGAGCAACATGATGACGCAGCTTGGTCTTGGTCTGGATTTGTCGACGAAGTGGACGCGCAAGCGGGAATTTCTCGATGAGATGCGACGCGTTGTGCCCTGGCTGAAGCTGATTGCGCTGATCGAACCGCACTATCCCAGGGGCAAAACCGGTCGACCACCGTTCCCGGTTGCAACGATGCTGCAGATTCATTTCATGCAGCAATGGTTTGGTCTGTCGGACCCTGCTATGGAAGAAGCACTCTATGAGTGCCGCTTTATCGCGAGTTCGCGGTCTCGACGGAGGCATGGTGCGACTGCCGGATGAAAGCACGATACTGCGGTTCCGCCATCTGCTCGAAACGCATGGGCTGGCGGCGCAAATGCTGTCGCTGGTCAATGAGATCCTCACGGAGAAAGGCCTGATGCTTAAGGCTGGATCGGCGGTTGACGCAACCCTGATTGCCGCGCCCAGTTCGACAAAGAACGGCTCTGGCACGCGGGATCCAGAAATGAAATCGACGCAGAAAGGTGGCAACTGGTACTTTGGGATGAAAATGCATGTCTGTTAGCGCCGATGTAAAAATGACCCCTTGGAGCTGCGGAGGAGCTGCGGACGAAAACTTGGACTACCTGGAGGTAGTTCATGTACTCGTACGAAGACCGCATGCGAGCGGTCCGGCTTTATTTGAAGTTGGGTAAGCGCGTCGGGGCGACCATCCGACAGCTGGGTTATCCGACCAAGAATTCTCTGAAATCGTGGCATCTCGAATACGAGCGATGTCATGATTTGCAGACCGGCTATGTTCGTTCCAGGCCGGTATATTCGGCCGAACGGAAGAAGGTGGCCGTCGATCATTACTTAGGCCAGGGCCGTTGTGCTGCTGCAACCTTGAGGGCGTTGGGATATCCCAGTCGCGGGACGCTCGCCGCCTGGATCGAAGAACTGCATCCCGAAATCGGAAAACGCATTGTCGGCAGAGCAACTGGCAGCATTCCGAAATCGCCGGCGGTGAAGCAGGCGGCAGTCATCGAACTGTGCACCAGAGAGGAAAGCGCGCGCCTGCTTGCGCAGAAAGCAGGCGTGAGCAGGCCAACGCTTTACAATTGGAAGAACCAGCTACTCGGTCGTGAAGCCCCAGCATCCATGAAACGCCAGAAGAAGCCAGCGCCTGACAGTGAGCGTGCGAAACTGGAACAGCAGGTCGAATCGCTTCGACGCGACGTCCGGCAACTGCAGCTCGAGCACGACATCCTGAAGAAGGCGAACGAACTGATAAAAAAAGGAAGGGGCATCGTCCCGCAACTCCTGAGCAACCGGGAGAAGACGATGCTGGTTGATGCCCTGAAAAACACCTACACGTTGTCAGAGCTTTTAGCCGTATTGGGGCTAGCTCGCAGTTCCTACTTCTATCATCGTGCGCGTCTGCTCGTGGCCGACAAGTATGCTGGCGCTCGCCGAGTCATCGCAGACATCTTTGAAGTCAATCACCGGTGTTATGGCTATCGCCGGATACGCGCTGCACTGGGCAGGCAGAAGGTCGTTATCTCGGAGAAAGTGATGCGACGTTTGATGAGGCAGGATGGGCTGACCGCTGCCACAGCAAGACGACGTCGCTACCGCTCCTACGGCGGAGAAATAAGCCCTGCGCCGGAGAACATCATCAATCGTGACTTCCGCGCAGGAGCCCCGAACGAGAAGTGGCTCACCGACATTACCGAATTCCAGATCCCGGCCGGCAAGGTGTATCTGTCTCCGTTGATCGACTGCTTCGATGGACTGGTGGTGAGTTGGACAATCGGCACGCGACCGGATGCCGAACTTGTAAATACCATGCTTGATGAGGGCATCAAGACGGTAGCCAACAGTAATAAACGGCCTGTGGTCCACTCTGATCGCGGGGCGCACTATCGCTGGCCTGGATGGCTCGCACGCATACGTGATGCCAAACTAGTTCGCTCGATGTCACGCAAAGGATGCTCACCCGATAACGCGGCCTGCGAAGGCTTCTTCGGGCGGCTCAAAACGGAGTGGTTCCATTCCCGTGATTGGCGGACTACGACCGTCGAGCAATTCATTGAGGTACTTGACTCCTACATACGCTGGTATAACGCGAAGCGGATCAAGGTCTCGCTAGGCGCTCTCAGCCCGCTCGAATACCGGGAGAGCCTGGGAATTGCAGCATAAACCAGTCCAAGTATTTAGCCGCACCCCCACCCTCGAAATGTGGAGCAGGTTTCAGTCGGCGTTGACACATGTCGGCGTAGACGCCGACTCGGGCCTGGTTCATACAATCATTGGAACGGCCGCTAACGTGCACGACATCACCGTCGCCGAAGCGTTGCTACACGGCGAAGAAACGGATGTATACGCGGACGCTGGGTATCAGGGTATCGAAAAGCGTTGTGAGGCAGACGCGATTCGTTGGCATGTTGCAATGTGACCGGCAAAACGCAGGAAACTGGATCTGAATGATTCGCTGGATGCGATATACGATCAGATCGAACGCCTGAAGGCGGGTATTCGGGCGAAGGTCGAACACCCGTTTCGCATCCTCAAGCGGCAGTTCGATTACACGAAGACCCGCTATCGTGGTTTGATGAAAAACACCGCCCAGATCACCACGCTGTTTGCTTTGGGCAATTTGTGGATGGCGCGCAGAGCTTTGCGCAAATCTTGAAACACCGGGCCGATGAAGGCCACATGTCTGGTTGAAGCGCTCCGGCTTGCGGAAAAAACCTGACAATCAACTCAACAACAAAGATCTGAACGCCAAGGCCGCGCTCGATGCGAAAGGTACGGCTTCAAAGCGGGTTGTGCAGACCTTCCTTAACCTTTTCCGGCTTGGTGTTAACTTCCTGTCTTGTTTTGCCTGACAGGAAGTGATGCCTAAAGAACTGATAGACGACGAATTGTGGTCACTCATCGAACCCCTGCTGCCTGCGCGAGCACCACGCAATCGCCAGTTTGCGGGCCGCCAACCGACACCTGACCGAGCGGTGCTGACCGGCATCGTGTTCGTGCTGCGCTCAGGCATTGCGTGGAACCTTCTGCCGCAAGAATGGGATGTGGTTCAGGCACAGTTTGCTGGCGACGGCTCGTCGCGTGGCAAAAGGCAGGTGTCTGGCAACACATTCACAAAACGTTGCTCGCCGAACTGCGTCGCCGTGGCGAAATCGATTTCTCGCGTGCGCTCGTCGACAGCTCATCGATTCGCGCCGTGCTGGCGGGAAAAAAACCGGCCCGAATCCCACGGACCGGCGCAAGCTCGGCAGCAAACACCACCTCATCGTCGACGCGCAAGGCATCCCGCTCGCGGTCATCCTGAGCGCGGCGAACCGGCACGACATTACCCAGCTTGATGCGCTGGTCGATGCCATTCCACACATCCGGGGCAAGCGGGGCCGTCCCCTGCACAAGCCGCAAATCGTTCAGGGCGACCGGGGCTACAGTTCCGAACCCCATCGGCGGCGCTTGCGCGAGCGAGGCATCACGCCAGTGCTCGCAAAAATCGGCTCGTCGCATGGCAGTGGGCTTGGAAAAACGCGTTGGCCAGTCGAGCGTTCGATCGCGTGGCTTCACTCGTTTCGACGGCTCAAGATTCGTTACGAACGCTATGCGCATGTTCACGAAGCATTCCTGTCTTTGGCTTGCGCCTTAATTTGCTGGACGCGCCTAAAGCCTCTGTTTAACTAATTTCGCAACAGCTTCTTAACTTCCCTAACACGGAATCAAGTCGATTTGCGCGCGATATCCCCAAATTCTGGGGAGCTGTTTCCTAGCATGGCTGGATACAGTTTTCGCAACTGTGCACATAAACTCTGCTCACTGAGTTAGCGACAAGACCGACTGGACAAATCGACTTGAAATTGCATCTGGATATCCATCATCCTCGTCATGACCCAGAGACTTTATTTTTGCGAGAAAATTATGTCCAGACTTTTTGCAAGCGTCAGAATCGGCCCGTACGAATTTCCACATCGTGTCGTTCTTGCCCGCTGACGCGGATGCGGGCAGAAGATGGCGGCATTCCTGGCCCACTGATGGCTGAATATTATGGCCAACGTATCTCGCTCGGCGGCTTTCTTCTCACTGAAGGGACGGCTGCAACGGCGGACGGGAACGGCTATCTAGGCTCTCCGGGCATGTACGACAACAGCCAGATTGCCGGTTGGCGCAGCGTAACCGATGCAGTCCACGCGAAAAGCGGTCGAATCTTCTCGCAGCTCTATCATGCTGGCCGTCAGTCACATGCAGATTTGCAACCAAACGGCGGTCAGCCTGCTGGGCCATCGGAAGTGGCTCCCACTGGTGTAGCCTTTACGGAAAACGGATGGGTTGCCGCTACACCAAATCGCGTGCTTGATACCAACGAGATTTCAGCAATCGTGGAGGGATTCCGCACTGCCGCCCGGCGCGCCCTCGCTGCCGGTTTCGATGGCGTTGAGTTGCACGGAGCAAATGGTTACCTCTTCGATGCATTCCTTCAGAATGGAAGCAACAAACGGACTGATATTTACGGTGGCTCGTTTGAAAATCGCGCGCGGCTGCTTATTGAGACCACACGCGCCCTCATTTCTGTCTGGGGCGACGACCGAGTGGCGGTTCATCTTAGCCCAAGCGGCAGATTTGGCGAGATGTGCGATAACGATCCGATCGCCCTCTTTACTTACGTCGTACAAGAGCTTGCCAAGCTAAATATTGCATACCTGCACCTGATCGAACCGCGCATCAACGGTGTTGCTGAGGACAAATGTGTCGACCAAAACCCGGTTGCCACCCGGTATTTCAGACAACACCTTCCAGGCGTCATCATCGCGGCTGGTGGCTTTGACGGCCATTCGGCAGAAGCGATCATTCAGGCAGGAGACGCAGATCTGGTTGCATTCGGACGCCACTTCGCTGCCAACCCGGATCTGCCGCGACGTATTCGCCGCAACTTACCCTTCAACCCTTACGACCGTTCGACATTCCTCGGCGGAACGGAATTCGGTTACATAGATTATCCGTTCTTTGGTGAGGAAGCCGAGACCACCACCTCATCAAGTGCCCCATGGCCTGCGTAGAGTAACCACGCTTTCGTGAAGACCAGTGGGCTGAAGAGGCAGCGAGACAGGCATATAGTCAACCCACTACTGTCAATCCAAGGCGCCTTGCGGAGATTTTGCCCATAATTCGGCTACACGCTTTCTGGACTCTTCGAGAACAAGGTCGGAAAGCTCCGGATCGTCAACGATTCTCGATAAGGTTACCGCGCCAATTATCGCCGACACCGCAAATATAGCTTCGCCTTTTGCTGATGCTGGGTCATCGAAGGAGATCTGTTTGACTATGACATCTATCAATTCTCGAAAACCTTGAGATGCTGCGCGACGTGTCTCCATGTCAGCTCGAGCCAACTCGCTACCCACAGCAACGAGCGGACAGCCGCCCAAGCAATCGTCACGATACTCGTCCGAAAGAGAAGTCACCAAATGCTTAAGGAAAGCTTCCTCGCCTCCTTTGCCTGCAGCTTCGGCCGAGTGGACTATCGTCTCCATGCTAGCAGCGCATGCTTCGGCGACCAATTGGTCTTTGGACGCGAAGTGTCGATAGAAGCCGCCATGTGTCATTCCGGCAGCGGACATGATCTCCGCGACACCTGTCGCATGTATCCCGTTGTTTCGAAACGTTCGAGCAGCAGCTTCCACAATCCGCTTCCGTGTTTCCGCAGTTTCAACCTTCGACTTCTTCATCAGGTAGTCCTTGCCGCGACGTTTCGCGGTCACTTGTCGCGCGTCACTTATGGTAGCGCCCGCTTACAGAATTTCAAACCGATCCACCGAGGATTGTAAATATAATCTATTTTTTAGCGATAGACGATCATCTATCGCTTTGTCAAAGCAGGGACAATTCGAAAATATAGTCGGTCTGCCGGTGTTTCGATCATCTCACCACCGCTTGACATTTTAGATTATGGCTATTATCTTGACCAAGGATAGTATCAGCTAATCATCTATCGTCGCGCGAAACGGCGAGCGAGCTACAGGCAGTCGTGGGGTTGTGCCGACGCATCGATCGCAGTGCGACACCTTTGGTGTAGCGACGCGGACTTCTCAATAAACGCTATGAGGAATGCCATGAACGACAGCATTAACCGGTCCGAAGCCGGAGCAATTGTCCCCCAGAGACCTGTCAACTCCGGGCGCCGGATTCGGGTAGGGTCCATAGTCGCGCTGACCGTGCTTGTCGTTGCCATCGCAACGGCATATCACCTGCATGGATCAGGTTCTGCTGCAACTGCGGCACCGCCGCCGCCCTCGGTTGCTGTCAGCGCGCCCATCCAGCGCGACCTTGAATCCCGGCTCGGTTTCCTCGGCCAGTTCTCGGCGGTCAATCGCGTTGAGTTGCGCGCCCAGGTTGGTGGAACGCTTACGCAGATTCACTTCAAGGACGGCGACATCGTTCGCAAAGGCGATCTCCTCTTCGAAATCGACCCTGAGCCCTATCAAATCAGGATGAGTCAGGCGACGGCGGAACTCGAAGTGGCGAATGCACGGCTGTCGCTTGCGACTCGGCAGTTGGCGCGTGCGCAAGAATTACAGAAGGCTGACGCCGGAACCGTCGAAAATGTAGATCAACGGGTAGCGGAGCAGCATGCAGCCGAAGCTGCGGTCGATGGCGCAAAAGCACTAGTTCACGATGCGCGGTTTGACCTGGACCATTGCAAAGTCACGGCGCCGTTCACTGGGCGCATTGGCACCCACCTCGTCTCGATTGGAAATCTTGTAGCAGGTAGCCGGGCCGCCACGAGCCCCACTACGCTCCTCGCGACAATCGTCTCGATCGATCCCATCTATCTTGACTTCGACATGAGCGAGGCCGACTACATCGCGTTCCAGAGAGCGCGTGAAAATGAAAAGGGTGTGCTCGCTAACTCTGTGAAGATTTCACTGGGCGACGAAAAAGATTTCAATCGGCAGGGCACGCTCAACTTCATCGATAACGCGCTCGATCGCTCCAGCGGCACCATTCACGCACGGGCCACTGTGCCGAACAGTGACCTGTTCCTGACGCCAGGCGGCTTTGCCCGGGTTCGACTGGCAGTATCGGCGCCTCAGCCGACTTTGCTCGTACCTGATGCTGCCGTGCTCGCGGATCAATCAGAACACATGGTCTTCGTCGTGGGTCCGGACGATGTTGCAACGTCGAAGCAGGTCGAGATTGGCGATCTTCGCGGAGGGCTGCGAGTCATCCGATCGGGCCTCGCTCCGACCGACAAGGTAATCATCGACGGTATTCCTACTGTCAGACCGGGCTCCAAAGTATCGCCGCATCCCGGGTCGGTTCAGTTCACATCTGAGCAAAACGACGGCGGGGCGAAATCATGAAATTGACCCACTTTTTCATTGAACATCCGCGCTTCGCGGCGGTGCTCAATATTTTCCTTGTCCTGTTGGGTCTGGCAACCATGGTGTCCCTACCGGTTGCGCAGTATCCGAATATTGTTCCCACAACCGTACAGATAACCACTACTTATCCTGGCGCATCTGCCGAGACGATTGCCCGAACCGTGGCGACCCCGCTCGAACAGTCAGTGAACGGCGTCGAGAACATGGATTACATCACCAGCCAATCGACTGGGAATGGTCAGCTCACGATTACAGTGATCTTCAAGGTCGGCACGGACCCAAACGTCGCCCTCATGCTGACTCGCAACCGCGTGCAGGATACGCTGTCGCGGCTGCCCCAGGAAGTCCAGCTGCAAGGTGTCCAGGTCAAGAAGACGATCCAGGCCTTGTTGCTGGGTGTGCACGTCTATTCCCCGGACGGATCGCGCAGTGCTGAATATATGTCCAACTACATGCTTCATGTCAGGGACGAAATTGCACGACTGCCTGGCGTAGCTGACTTCTGGGTATTGGGCGACCGGCAATTCGCCATGCGCATATGGATTGATCCCGACAAGGCCGCTTCGTATAACATCAGTGCGAGCGAAATTCTTGGCGTACTAAGGGCACAAAACGCCCAGGTCTCGGCGGGCGTGCTGAATCAGCCTCCAGTTGCCAGTAGCGCAGCCTATCAGATCAACGTTGAAGCGCTTGGTCGTCTTTCCACGCCTGAGCAGTTCGGCAACATCATCGTAAAGTCAGACACACAGGGACGGGTTACGCGCATTCGTGACATTGGCCGCGTTGAATTAGGTTCGGTGGATTACGGTTCCAAAGCCTATGCAGACCGCTATGTATCAGCTCCCTGGTGGGTCATTGCCACGCCCGGTGCGAATGTCGTGCAGGTTGAGCACGCAGTGTGGGACAAGATGGCCGAGCTCAAGAAGAAATTTCCGCCCGGTATGGATTACATCAACATCTACGATCCGACCACTTTTGTTAGCCGTTCCATCGAAGAGGTCATCAAAACGATTTTCATTGCAGTGCTGCTTGTTGTTGGCGTCGTCTACCTGTTCCTGCAAAACTGGCGGGCAACTCTGATTCCAGTCGTTGCCATACCAGTATCGCTGATCGGCACCTTCTCCATTCTTGCTATCTTCGGCGCATCAATTAACAATCTGTCGTTGTTCGGCCTGGTGCTGGCGGTGGGGATTGTCGTGGACGATGCCATCGTGGTTGTTGAGAACGTCGAACGGAATATGGCGCTTGGCATGTCACCAAGGGAGGCCGCCCACCAGACGATGAACGAGGTATCGACTGCGCTCATCGCCATCGCGCTCACGCTGTGCGCAGTGTTCGGACCGGCAGCACTTATGTCTGGCATCACGGGGCTGTTCTTCAAGCAATTCGCAATCACTATCGCAGCCTCCACAGTGATATCGTGTTTCGTCTCACTTACGTTGAGCCCTGCTCTATGCGCAGTTCTTCTAAAGCCGCATGAGATTGGGAAGACACACGGCGAATCGCACGGAATCGGCCGCATTCACGATGCAATATTTGGTCGATTCAACGTAGCTTTTGATTGGCTATCGTCGCGCTATGGCAAGATGACAGGACGCTTCGTCCGTGCTACGACTGTCATGCTGGTGATCTATGCTGGCTTGATCGCTGCAACAGGGCTGCAGATGTCTAGGATGTCTACAGGCTTTATTCCTGATCAGGATATCGGTTATCAGGCAGTTATTGTCTTTCTGCCGCCCGGTTCAAGCCTTGAGCGCACCGACAAGGTTGTTCGAGAAGTGAACGATATCATTCTTAAAACACCGGGCATCGAACACACTTCGCCGACAACGGGCTTTGATGTCACGACCAGCACGATAGCACCCAACGTTGGTACGATCTTCACAGCTTTACCATCGTTGTACGGCAAGCACATCCCCGGTATTACGGCCGCGACGATGCTAGTGAAGTTGCGTCAACGTCTATCAGGCATCAAGGACGCTGTTGTCATTGTGATCAACCCACCAGCGGTTCAGGGCTTGGGCGCTGCCGGGGGCTTCAAGATGATGCTGGAAGATCGCGCTGGTCTTGGACCTCAGGCGCTTGCTAATGCTGCCAACACACTGGTCGCTGCAGCCAACAAGGACAAGGCGTTCGGGGGGGTGTTCACCCTTTACAACGCCGGTGCACCTTCGGTCTACACGGACATCGACCGCCTGAAAGCTGAAAAAGTTGGGCTGACTCCGACCGACGTATTTTCGACCTTGCAACTCTACCTCGGGTCGCAATACGTGAATGATTTCAACTATCTGGGCCGCACCTATCAGGTGCTCGTTCAGGGCGACGAGGCGTTCCGGAAGACACCTGAGGATATATCCCGACTCAAAGTGCGTAACGCTTCTGGCGAGATGGTACCGATTGGCACGGTGGCGACATTCAAAGACACGACTGCCCCGTATCGTGTGCCTCGCTACAATCTTTACCCAGCGGCCGAGATCATGGGTGCAGCTGCTCCGGGGATTGCGTCGGGTGATGCAATAAAGCGTATGGAAGAACTCGCTGCACAGGTGCTTCCGAACGGCGTCACTTTCGAATGGACAGACCTCGCTCATCAGCAGGAACAGCAGAGCACGTCTCCGTTGATGATTTTTGCGGCTTCCGCGCTGTTTGTGTTCCTCGTACTCGCAGCTCAGTACGAGAGCTGGAAGACACCGCTGGCAATCGTGCTGATCGTACCTATGTGTCTGCTTGCATCCGCGATCGGTCTTGATATTCGAGGTATGCCGATCGACATCCTCGCGCAGATCGGATTTGTGGTGCTTGTCGGACTTGCGGCCAAAAACGCAATCCTGATCGTAGAGTTTGCAAAGCAGCGGCAGGACGAGGATGGAGTTGAAGCAGAGGAAGCAGCGGTGCATTCGGCACATGTGCGATTGCGGCCGATCTTGATGACTTCTTTCGCCTTCATCGCGGGTGTCGCACCGCTCGCCGTGGCCACCGGCGCGGGCGCAGAGATGCGGCAATCGCTCGGAACCACAGTGTTCTTTGGCATGCTCGGAGTGACCATTTTCGGCCTGCTCTTCACGCCGGCGTTCTACACCTTTGTCCGCAACCTCGGTACCAAGGACATTTCACCCCTGCCCCAGAAGCTTGGTAGCGGAGAGACCAAATGACCCACTTTCTATCCCGAACATCTAAGGCGGTCATAGGCAGTCTGATTGTCGGTGCGGCCCTGGCCGGCTGCGCCGTCGGACCCGACTACGTCGCGCCGAAGACGGAGTTGGCGCCGTTTCACAATACGGATGCAGTCGCTAACCGGCAAACAACGTTAGCGGCCCCTCACCTGGACAACTGGTGGACCGGGTTCAATGATCCGATGTTGGAAAAGGTTGTCCAGCGTGCGCTTGATCAGAACCTTAGCCTCCAGGCAGCGCTCGCGCGGGTGGCACAGGCTCGAGCGGCCGCCCAGGCAGTTGGTGCTCAACTCCTTCCCACGGTTGACGCCGGCGCGTCTGCCACAGCGATGCATCAGAGCACGACAAGCCCACTTGGAGCATTGGCCAGCGCATTCCCGAACTACAGTCGAGACCAGAAGGAGTACATCGTCGGCGCAACGGCAAGCTGGGAGATTGATCTGGCAGGCGGACTCAGACGTGCCCATGCAGCCGCACGGGACGAGGAGCAAGCCGCAGAGGCAGCCCAGCTTGGAACACGCATCACGGTTGCGGCCGATGCGGCAGATGCCTATCTGCAGGTCAGGGGGCTGCAGGCAAGAATTGCAGTCACGCAGGACCAGATCGATACCGATGCGCGTCTTCTGGAACTCGTGCAGGCGCGAAAGCGTCTGGGTGCAGCCGACGAGCGCGAGGTCGCACAGGCCGAGGCTTTGATGCGACAGGCCCGTTCATCGATGCCCTCACTGCGGGTATCTCTTGAAGCTCAGTTGAACCGGCTCGATGTGCTGATGGGCGCACAGCCCGGAACGTATGCAACAGAGCTGGGCGAGAACGCGGCCGTTATCCCTGATGTGCCCGCAATTGGGACGGGAGATCAGCCTGTCGATGTTCTGCGTCGACGTCCGGATATCATCGCGGCGGAGCGTCATCTCGCCGCGTCCAATGAACAAATCGGCGTCGCGATTGCCGACTACTATCCGAAGATATCCTTATCTGGAGCGCTGGGCTTTGACAGCATAACGAGCAATCATCTTTTTAGTGCCAAGTCATTCCAGCCCGTCGGCACCGGTGCGCTTCAATGGCGACTGTTTGACTTTGGCAAGGTGGATGCCGAGGTCAAGCAGGCTCGTGGCGCGTATGGCGAGGCGCTGGCACAGTACAAGGAAGCAGCGCTTGAGGCCACAGAGGATGTGGAGAATGCGTTCATGGCCCTCTCTCAAACGGAAATTCGGTCGCAGGAGCTCCAGCAGGAGGTCGTGGCGCTTACGCGCGCCCGTGATCTGTCCGAAAGAGCGTACCGTGCCGGCTCTATCACGCTTACGGATGTGCTGGACGCAGACCGACAGCTTCTTGTCGCGCGAGACGATCTTGATGCCACCAAGGCAGACGCGGCCCGAGCAGCCGTCCGTACATTCCGCGCACTGGGAGGTGGCTGGGACTTGCCACAGCAGGTCGCCCAAGCGAATTGACAGTCGGAAAGTCCGTCTATGCGCTGATTATGCGGAGACGGACGCTCTGGGCATAGTCAACAGGCGAGCGCTAGTCGAGCTTTGAGGCCCTGTTCAGACCGACCGGGGGCTCGCTTGAGATATCTGAACTCCGATTAACCACTTTTTGGTTAGATGTTGCCCAGTTTCGACGACTTCCGCAAAAGCCTGCCGGGAGGCATGATTCTCCTCAGGCAAATGCGGTAAGCGTGACGAAACTGGGCGTGCGAGCTAAGGCTACGAGGCTCGACCACATGCGCGTTACGCTGTCCACAAGCTGAAATTGAGGTTGATGTCTTGGTTTCGCCGTTAGCTGTACTTATGTTTTTTTCTCGTGATTTTAGGCACTTGACTTGCGCTTTGGATCTTTGGACGCAGTCGAAACCGAAGGCTCTCATCTGTTTTCCATCCATATTTTTCTTGCTTTGAGGAGATTGACATGAAACTGAGTAACAAGGTTGCTTTCATCACTGGTGGCACGTCAGGAATCGGATTGGAGACCGCAAAGCTTTTCCGTGCAGAAGGTGCTAAGGTAGTTATCCTGGGTTCTAACGCCGAACGCCTGAAAGCAGCCGGGAAGGAACTTGGCGATGAGGCGCTGCTGATTCAGGCAGATTTGCGCAAGGTTTCAGACATCGAGCTCGCCGTCGAGGAAACGCGCGCAAAATTCGGTCGGATCGACATCGTCTTCGCAAATGCTGGTGCTTCCACCGTCGTTCCGCTCGAAGCTGTGACGCCGGAATATATTGAAGACAATCTGACTTTGAACTTCACTGGAACGTTCTTCACGATCCAGAAGACCGCCCCGCTCATCCCCAGCGGCGGGAGCATCATTGTGACGACGTCGTTTCTGAATACCATCGGAATGCCTGGTCTGTCGATCCTCGCCGCGACTAAAGCCGCTGCGCGCTCGTTGGTTCGGACACTGGGCGCGGAGCTCGCTCCGCGTGGCATCCGTGTGAACGCTATCAGCCCAGGTGCGATTTCGACGCCGTTCTACGGCAAAGTCGGTCTGAGTGAAGATCAGTTGTCGGCAGTTGCCGCCGGGCTTCAGGAAAAAGTCGCACTGAAACGCTTTGGTCACGCAGCTGAACTTGCGAAAACAGTCCTGTTCCTCGCGAGCGATGATTCGTCATACACGACCGGCACTGAGCTGGTGGTTGATGGTGGGTTGACCCAGTTCTAACGTGCTCGGCCTAGTCGTCCCGGTGCGCGTACTTCTCCGGGACGATTGACACGAACGACCTGCGCGCTTAAACGCACCGCCGGCGGACGTAACTGATCGGCAAAGATATGAGCGCAATTTTGCCCAAAGAAAAGTCGCCAGCTTTTTTGGCGACTCTTTCGTTGTTGCAATCCGCCTTGAAACCAAAGAAGATGCATCGTCTTGGAGCATGCGAGTTGTAGAAAGAAGATGCTTGCTCCTGCAGCGCACGGGCGTGCCAGTCTTTAAGTCGGAGGTGGAGTACGCGGGTGGTCTGCTGCATGTGCCGATACGGTTGTTTCTCCGTATAGGCATACCTCGAATTCCATGTTAAATAATCACGACATCCGCGCTGCGCTGTCTACACCCGCCTTTCATCCCCGGCCTGAAGGCCGAGGTTATCAGGCCAAGCCGTGGATAAATCCCCTACAATGGCGTCTCACAGTCGACGGAAGAATGACTTGGACCGCCTTGAAGCCATGGAGTTGTTGCTAAGCGCAGTTGACAAGGGCAGCCTCTCGGCTGCGGCGCGTGAACTGAAAATCCCAGTGTCAACGCTTACCCGTAAGGTAACCGAGCTCGAAGAGCTCCTGGGCACAAGATTGCTCATGCGTACCACGCGCAAGCTGACGCTAACGGATGCGGGTGTTGAGTACATTGCTGCAGCGCGGAATATACTAAGTTTAGTCGCCGACCAGGAACGAGCCGCGACGGGAGAATTCACTACCGCACGGGGCGAATTAGTCGTGACGACGCCCGTGCAGCTCGGTCGTCAGCATGTGTTGCCGGTCATCAACCAGTTTCTGACCCTGTTTCCAGATATCACAGTCCGCTTGCTCCAGTCCGATCGCAATCTCGATCTGATCGATGCACACGCTGACCTTGCGGTACGTATTGGACAATTGGCCGACAGCAGCATGATCGCAACCCGTATCGGCTCGCTGCGCACGATTGTCTGCGCTAGCCCTGCGTTTCTGGATAAGCACGGGGTTCCCCGCGAACTAGACGATCTCAAAAAGCTACCGTGCGTCGTGTTCAACAGCCCTTACCTGTCGCCTTGGCGTTTCCGCATGCCGACGACGCGCACGCCGCTTACTCTAACGGTAGAACCTCGGCTTCAGGTCTCCGCACCGGACGCGGCAGTCGCCGCAGCTGTTGACGGCGTCGGTATTACGCTTGTGTTGGAACACGACGCAGACGAGGCAATTCGGTCGGGGCAGCTTCAGATCGTGCTCCAGGAATTCGAGATAGAGCCAATTCCGGTCCATATCGTTCATGTATCGCGCAGCATAATGACAATCAAGTTGCGCCATTTTATTGATTTCGCCGCTCCAAAGCTTCGAGAATCACTGTCTCGGTTCGGTAAGCAATAACCTCATCAAAGACGCCGAAACTGCGCTCTCATGGCAAATAATCACGCACCCGCTGAGGCTAGCTCTCCGTGAAAAAGTCGGGAGCTGCTGTTCTCGCGACTGCGAAACCGGCCGATCACCGCCGCTGCCCACACTGATTGGAGCGCCATTAAATCTGATCTGGGCATTTGTCGACAGACTGCTCCAGTCTCCGTACTCTGACGACTAACAGCCCTACTGATACAACAAGCCTAGGTTAGCAGCCCTCGATGCATTGTAATACCGACTTCTGCTCGGCCTTTAGTGATACGACTCGCGACGCCACAAAAAACCCGCCTCGCGGGCCGGCTGAATTCCCTGGCTGACAGTCTTCACCAGAACTGGAGGAAACTGCAAATACCTGATCAGGCTGATCTTAGCATTACGGATAGCAAATTATTAGATACGTTTTTTGCGCTAGATATATTCCTCTGCGTCAGCTGTGTGGCGAGATTGGCGCCATCTCAAATGCGGCACCTACATAGGCTCTCCTTCTTGGCCTCCAAAATGCGGATTTCCTCCCGGCGTCCTTCAGGCTCGCAAGGAAGGGATTTCTTCATGCTCATTGGTCATTGCCAATCGCGACAGCGTCCCGCTACCTATTGATGTCATGCTCACACAGTGCGTTGCATGGCACATTTCCGTTCTCTTGTCCGCAGGCTTTCCCGACCCACCGCTGTCAAGCCTTGCCCAAATTCTGGGGAGCTCTTTCCCAGATTGTCCCAGTAGCGCGTTCACGCCAGTTTTTCTATAGTCTATACACACCATTGCATCGCGCAATTCACGGCAAGAGAAATCACTATGTACCTCTTTGTTCTACTTCTTTCCTCAGTGATTCCCACGCTGAGAATTGACAACACTGTCTTTCTCCGGGTCTTTCCCTCGCTGGTTCGGAGCGTTCTTCGTCGCGTCACCAGAACTGAGCAGAAACTGCCCGTTTACGCTTTTCTGCGCGCACTTTGGGCGCCTGTCATTGCCGCACGTTCGACGCGTTTTTCGCGCAAGCAAGTATTGTTGAGCATCATGAGAGCAATTGCGTTTATTGAGTTCGTGACAATTGCGCAGCCGAATATTTTTCTCGGGCTCGCAAATGCGCTGATGCCAGTTCTGACGGACCGCATGTTTCCCGTTATGAGATCGAGACTGAAGTGTGGCTCGTCTCAGCTCACTGAACACAAACCACTGCAGCTAGCAGCTCCTCGCCCGGTCTTCAAATGCACTCGGTAGAGATTGCGCAGCCAAGAAAAGCAAACCAGCGCATTTGGCATTTAAGACGTTCGTAATTGGAGACGACCATGCATTACGAAGGATATGGCTTTGTGTTTGCGCGCGCTACCCGTTATATCTCGCGGATATACAACCGTCACCTCGCAGATGTATCCCTGACAGTTAGTCAATATGGCATTCTAGTGTCGATCGCGCAGTCCGGTCCAATTGTCGTGCAAGACCTTGCCGAGCGACTTGTGATTGAACGGACGGCATTGCTCCGATCGGTGAAGCCCCTCATTGCAGCAGGTTTTGTTCAGTCGATGGCCGACCCGTCTCGCAAGAAGCGTTTGTTGTATCAACTCGCAGACAAAGGACATCAACATGTGGAGGCCGCTTCAGCTTTCATCCGATCTGCGGAGTCGGAGATTGAGGGGATATTCGCGCGTCATTGCATTCTGACAATTCGCGACAGCTTGTTACCCGTCGCTAACGCATCGCGCCCAGAGTCAGATTCAATTATTTAAGTCTATTTTTTCAAACTAGCGGTTTGCACCGCCGACTGTTGCCTATTGGAAAACATTGGCCGACAGTAGATGAGCATCCAATTCGCTATCAAAGCGCAGCAACCAATCCTTCGTGACCGGTATGAGACGCGCCACCTGCCCACGGGAATGTCGGTCAATAGCCAGCGCAACCATTTTTTACGGTAAATCAGACCACTGCCTGGGTCGGTAATGACCTCGACATCAGCGGAACCTGAATTGATGCGATGGCGCTCGAGTCGGGTCGCCTGCGTCTTCATCTGCCCAGCCTGGTCGTGCGAGGAAACATAGGCGCAGCAGACGATCCTGCCTGCGGTAGCCGACCCGATGCCCAGGGCGGCGCGTACCGTGTCACGCTAGCATCGCCGATGGCAGCCGACAGTCCGGACGAAAGGCATCAACAGGCCCTGTCGATGCCAGCGTCGCAGCGTGCACACCGCTATGCCCAGTTCTGCCGCCGTCTCGCCAATTGATAGAAGTCGCATCCGGTAACTCCACTAGGATACCGGGTGTAAGACCCGTTCTTAAATGCCATGTTCAGGTTCGCGCAGACTCAACGATTACTGCTGCAGACCCTGATTTTCAAAAGTCGACAGTTCGCAAAAGAACGCTTGCGACGCAAGTTTTTTCACTTACCGATATGATCGAAGCTCGTGCGCGCGGTAGGTAGCATACTGACACTTTCTGGATGATGTTAAGTATCTTTTTGGATGGTGCGTCGTCGCGCTCTTCTTCCTGGAGACCGGCGGCTTTCTTAAACGTCAATGCTGACTCAAGGAGACGGAAGATGCTCGACATACGACCTAATTGTGAATGCTGCGATAAAGACCTGCCATTTGATTCCGCAGATGCATTTATTTGCTCGGTCGACCGCACTTTTTGCGGCCACTGCACGGAAAATCTGTTAGGGGCAGATGTCCAAACTATGAAGGCTAACTGGTAGCACGCCCCAGGCGTCTGAGCGGCAACTTAGAGAAGTTTCCAGTATCAAAAGATCGGGTTTTCAACCCGACGTGCCAAGAGCAGCACGCTGCCAGCAAGAGGCATTAATGGCATTAGATGTGATGTGAGAACTCCAGCCCTCCCCTCAATTAGACCGTCCGTACGAAATACTGTACGGTTCAATCCAGGGACATACTCACACGAGGGCATCACGATTGGATCAGGGCGGTCCTCCTGATCGCGATCGCACAACCGGAATGATAGGTGAATCGACATGTTTGCATTCGTCATCATGGTTGCTGTAGCGGCGTTTGTTCCCTACGTTGCGGCGCCCGCTATTGTCGATGCTGTGAAACCAGCCGCTACAGCGAAGAGCGCGGCAACACCCCCGCTTGTCCCATCTGACGTAGTGCCAGCGAGTGACGCAACAACGCAACCACTGGTCACAGCGGTTTCGCCTCGCTAGGAGCAGCCACGTCCTCGATGACCAAGGATCCGTCTCTTTCAAAAATCCGCGCGTGGTCACTCTCCAGGCCTGAGCGGACCACGAAGTGCTAGATGATTTCGACGCCGACAGGATGCCTTTCAATATTGACCTGAATACCAAGGTCTTTCCGAGAATACGGGCAAGTGGCCCGATGCTGAATCTGGGAGAGACTCTGGCTTATGTATCGGAAATTGGCTCCGTCGGACCGGCTTAATCCGCGAAATCTTGCCAGTCCACACGCGCAGCGGGCCTTGGCCACGATAGCTCCTCGAACCTCCCATCGACTCATCTGTGCCTTGTCATACCCATTTCTTGTCCAGGCAATGCGACAGCAAAGTCTCAGCAATCACGTCAAAGCCTTGCGATGCATCTGAAAAAGAGCGACCTATTTCAGGGATTTCTTCGATCTCCTTGTTTCTGACGTCCCGTCAATTTCAAATCCACGCCTTACCAGCCAGGCTGAAAACCGATCGTTACACCGAGACTCAATCTCGACGCGGTCGAACGGGATGTTTGCGTCTCCGACGATTGCATTCAGGAGCATTGTGAGAAACCCGAACCCCCGATAGGTTGAATGAACAGAAACGTCTTCGAGACAGATCGACCAGCCCCTTCCTGCGCAAAGCTTCTGGGCACCAATCTGCACACGAACTCGAATGGCCTCAACGTCAAACAATCTGGATATGCTCGCACCTGTGCGTTGTGCAACGCTACCTACGGACGCTGTCCAACTCAAGAACGTATCGATTTCCTCGAGAAAGATCGCATCGAGTCGTAATCGTCATTGATTGCATGCATCATCTACGTCGCCACCAGTTCTAATGCGAAAGCGTGTTATGTCAGCCGCTAGGCACCCGTGCCGACTGCCTCTTGCTGCGACCAGCCGGCCCACGGTCCCCACTCTACCGGGCATCCACGTAGAGAATATTTATGCTCGGCAACATTTCGACTATATTCTATGAATATCGGATACGTGTAGAGACACGCAGAAGAAGCGCAGAGCAAGAAGTTCCGCCAGCAGCAAGCAGGGTAAGGACGGTTGCGAGACTCCGGTGCTTCAACGCATCGCTCGGCAAAGTCATCCACTTCCCACAGGATGCAAGAACTATGGAATCGAGCAACACCAAGCTCACCGATCCGCTTCTATCACCCGATTCTGCCCTGTGGTTTTCAGCATATGGATTCGGCTGGGGATATTGTTCCTTTGAACTTCCAGCAAATATCACGTGCGACCAGCTCGGTGCTGCGAATGACTCGCCAAAGCAACTGATGCTCGCCTTCGAGCTTGGCCGAAGGCGGCTTCTTCACGCAGTTCAGCAGAGAGGCCTCCCAGTTAGCGGTGAACGGATCGTGCTCGCGGCCGAGGAGTTGCAAAGCAGGATCGACGCTGGAGCGTCCGCTACATCATGACCCTGAGAAGCGCCGATTACCGCATGCCCCGACTCGCTATTTGCTGACCGATGAGTTCGCGGCGAGTGCCATGTGGAAAAACGCAACCGAATCTCACTCCCTGGTATCGTCCGGCATGTTTTGAGACAACAACTGATTGAACAAGGTGTTTCCCGAGGAAATGACCATTGCCGGAGATGCATGCTTCGTCTGAAACTGATTCACCACTGCTCCACTGGCAGTGAGATATTAAGAATGTGGTTTTGATAGACACATTGAATCCTCTCAAGGATCAGCTCTTTTCCAAGGATGCTCGATCGTCGAACGACCTCGGTAAGCAGTTCCGGTGTTACCTGCCGCATCGCCGGCATTGATAGCGCCCCATAGCTGAGATGCCATGGTTCGGGGTACATGCCGCCTTTGTAGACTTTGTAAGGCCTAAAAAAACCATATCCGTACGCGTTATCGTCAAGCCAGCCATGCAGACGTGCAAATACCCCGTCGGACGTCACTTCCTCCGGGAGCAATTTCACAACATATCCTTCCGGCATGGTCGCGCCGTCAACTACATCGATTTCAGTACCCCACTGGTGACGGCTGCCTCCTGGTAGTGCCGACCAGTTGAGAATGCAATCAATAATCTCGGATGGCGACAGCGAACCGAAATCGCGTGGGCGGCCATCGATATCGTACAGTGGCTTTTTCCCGCTGAATTTACCGTTCCAAATCCGCAATTGGGCATGAAAATCCCTGAAACTGCTGTATGGAAGCAAATCAATTCCGGCGCGTCGTGCGTCTGCACGCATTGCTAAAAATGCCTTACCGACCTCGGGCTGTACTGCGAATCTGGGCTCAGAAAACTGAACGACATGTGTCCGTGTGCGTCCAGTAAGCTCCCGTTCATCTAGCGTTCGTGACATAGTCGGGATCCGGCAAGCGTCGTCGCGCAGCGTTGGAATGCAACGCCACAGGCCTTGGGAACATTGCGCATTTGGGCGTACTACGATGCCCCCCCGCATACGCGAGAATCTAGCACGGCATGACTAGTTATATCAGCTATTTATACGCCAATTTTTACACCGCCGTTACATAGGGTTTGGCGGCCGCATCGGCTCGAATCTATCGTGTTCGGGAACAAATAGCGCAGAATGCTTCCCGCCGTCACATGGCTAAAACAGACTACCCTGCTCATCGACCAGCGAGCTAAAGCTATCAGCGACCAAAAGAAGAATCGCGTCGGCGACTGGCTGCAATTGACGAGTAATGTAATGATCATAGTCAATGGGAGCTGTGACGGCCTCGATCGGCTCAGGCCCGTTACGCGTCATAAGATAGCTGATCCAACCCCCGCTTTGATGTTGAAGCGGGCGTTGCCGCTGGAGCGGCCCCCTGAAACTCCGGACACAGTCTCGCACTTACAATAGCGGGTAGGCATACGACTGTGTTTTTGACTAACAACAAACAAGAAGTGATGGAAGTGTTGACGGGGCCGGAGCGCCGGCGGCGATGGTCAGCGGAAGAAAAGCTGACGATGATACGAGAGAGTTTCGGGCCGGGCAAATCGGTCTCGATGGTTGCACGCCAGCACGGCGTAAATCCGAATCAGCTGTTTCACTGGCGCAAGCTGTATCAGGACGGCAGCCTGTCGGCAGTCAGCGCCGGCGAGGAAGTGGTCCTGGCGTCCGAGTTGAGCGATGCGCTGAAACAAATCAGGGAACTGCAGCGCTTGCTGGGAAAGAAGACCATGGAGAACGAGATTCTTCGTGAAGCGGTGGAGGTAGCGAAGTCGCGAAAATGGATTGCGCGCTCACCATCATTGCCGGGGGCGACCAGTGAAGCAGGTCTGCGACGTTCTCGGTGTAGCGCGCTCAAACGTGACGGCGAGGCTTGCACGTCCTGCCGACTGGCAGGATGGACGCAGCACCAGGAAGACGGACGATGCCGGGCTGCTCGAAGATATACGGCTGACCGTCACTGACCTGCCGAGCTATGGTTATCGTCGAGTCTGGGGCATGTTGCGTCGTCAGCGGGAGGGCCGAGGTGCTGCTCCCGTCAATGCCAAACGTGTGTATCGGGTGATGTGCGTTCACGGCTTGCTGCTACAACGCAGACCGCTCCCCCACGACCTCAACGTCGGCATGATGGCAAGGTCGCAGTGGCGAAGAGCAACCAGCGCTGGTGTTCTGACGGCTTTGAGTTTCGTTGCGACAACGGCGAACCATTGCGCGTGACGTTTGCGCTGGATTGCTGTGACCGTGAAGCAATGAGTTGGGCGACGACGACCGGCGGCCACAGCGGCGATGTGGTGCGTGACGTGATGCTGGCTGCCGTCGAGAATCGCTTTGGCAACGTCCTTAAGGCGCCGTCGGAAATCGAATGGCTGACGGACAACGGCTCGGGGTACACGGCGGAAAGGACCAGGGCCTTCGCGTCTGGCATTGGCCTGAAGCCATTGACTACACCGGTGTACAACCCGCAAAGTAACGGCATGGCAGAAAGCTTCGTGAAGACGATGAAGCGTGACTACGTGGCATTCATGCCCAAGCCGGACGCCGCAACCGCAGCGTGCAACCTCGCCGTCGCGTTCGAGCATTACAACGAGCAGCATCCCCACAGTGCACTGATATATCGCTTGCCACGCGAGTTCAGGCGCAGAACCGATTCATCAACTCAAGTGTGAGGCGGTGTCCGGAAGTACGGGGGCAAATCCATACCTTTCCCGCGTCCGGCCTCCAGCGCAACGGCATCTACCGGTCTTTGATGTGATATCCGGAACCAGTGGACAAATTCACTATGTGTCCATTTTCATGAAGCTTGAGAATAGTGTCTCTCTAGGACTTACTTGCGACTACCGGCACGTGGCAGACGTTCAGTTAACTTCTGTCCCGCGACGCGCGATGAGGCTCGCTGCAGCAGCAAGCACACTACAGCCCTGTCACCCTATGTATTTCATCGCACCTATGGTCGACGTATCAGGCCGAGTCAATCAAGGATCGGTTCGCTCCTCAGGCAGGCCGGACACTCTGCGTGTCACGATACCTCCAAGCGCTGAATTCGACGAGCTCTTCAATGGGATTCGTGCCAAGCAGAGTTGCTGGCAGCTCGTCAGGAGTACTAGTCGCGAACTCTGCGTACCGATCTCAATAGTCAGTATCCGGAAGGGGTTGCCATTCTGAGAACCGAATCCTCCCTTTGCTATCTTGACTGCTTGGCATTGACGAGACTAGACTCAGATCGAGCATTACGCCTGCTACGCTGCCCTGTAGCGCTGTCGAATCTGAATACAAAAGTATCCCCGACACCATGCGTCTTCCGACGGGTTCTCGCGAATGCCGGTCGGCGTCCAGATCGATCTTCATTTTTTGCAGAATGATGACCGACAACGGAAAGGAACACCGATCGAGCAAGGGAGGCATGAAATCGGTTGCCAGAGAATTCTTGCCAGCCAACAAGACGTGTGACCGCTCAAGCATCCAATGCTCTAATAATGCAATCAAACAGGAACGCGACGATGACAACCACTTCGATTACTTGCGGGATCGATCACATCGGATTGACGGTTCGGAATCTGGAACAAACCTATGGGTTTTTTTACAGAGTGCCTCGGTTGGAAAAAAGTTGGCGACGCACCAGACTATCCTGCCTTTTTTGTATCTGACGGACATATCAAGCTGACTCTTTGAGAAGTCAAAAATCATGGCGGACTAGTGGATTTTGATCGATCATCCAATATCGGCCTTCATCATTTGGCACTGCGCGTTGAGAGTGAAGATGCGTTAAACGAAATCTTCGATCGGGTCTCTAAATGGCCAGGCGCAAGAATTGAATTTGCGCCCGAGCTTCTTGGGAAGGACCCCAAGAAGCACACGATGATCTACGAACCAGGCGGCATTCGGCTGGAGTTCGATTTCAATCCGGGTGCCAAGGCTCGTTGACATGTCCCGTTAGCTTAATGGTGCACAAACCTGCACATGCAGATTGTTGTCGCAGGTGTAACGGTAGTCCCTGCTGAGGAGGACGGCGTTGCCACCGTCGCTCGTGGTACTTGCCTCACTCCTAGGTTCCGCACTTGCCGCCTTTATGTATCCGCACACGATGACGGCGGTGCTATCTTCATCGTCGGCGAGCACAGTTCGCAAGAATGCAATTTTCCTAACGGCGTACACACTGCTGCTGGATCTGATTGCGCTGCTTGGTTATATGGCAATCGCGGCGGGCGTGCGTGTGAGGTCGGCATCAGATATCGTGCCGGCGTTGTTCAATACCCTGTTTCCGTCATGGTTCGTCGGCTTTGCTGCAGCCGCGATCGCGATCAGTGCGCTAGTGCCGGCGGCGATCATGTCCATAGGCGCCGCCAATCTTTTCACGCGCAATCTATGGAGACCGCTCTTCTCACCTGACATGGGATCGGCGCAGGAAGCAGCGACGGCAAAGATTGTTTCTCTGGTTGTGAAATTCGGGTCGCTGCTCTTCATTGTATTTCTGCCGACGCAGTATGCGATTGATCTGCAGTTACTAGGTGGTGTCTGGATTCTGCAGATTTTTCCTGCCATCGTCTTCTCGCTCTACACTCGCTGCCTTGGCACGCCGGGTCTGTTTCTTGGCTGGCTGGCAGAGATTGTTCTGGGAACAGGTCTCGCCATTTCACAGGGGCTAAAGCCAGTGTATCCGCTCCATGCTGGCGGTGAAGCATGGCCGCTGGACATAGGTCTGATCGCACTCTCAATCAACATTGTCATCTCCTTCGTGGCATCTTTCGTTCTGCCGCATAAGAGATTCGTGAACGCCCAATCGGTTGCATTCGGAGCGCTCCGTGCGAGGGCGAACAATTCGCATGAGCGCGCTCCAACTTCGGTTGGCCATTGTAAAGGACCATGCCGCAGAGTTTGATATGAGAAAATTAGCCTCGCGGAAGTCCAACGCAATCAAGCTTTACGCGTGGTTGAGGCCGGCAGCCGCAAGGCGTAATCGCACAAGACGGCGCCCTGCTGTCGGCAGTACGACATTTCCGCGCGCATGTTCAATGCGCCGGCCGTCGAGATACAGGGCCTCATCGATGGCACACGCGAACTGATTCATGAAGAAGGCCGGAGTCTCGCAAAAGCGATCTGTCGTCCCGATGCGCAACTCAGCGCCCGGCGCGCCCAGATTGCCCCTCCAAATCTGCAGCGATCGTGTTCGTCAACGATAAAAGCTCAGAATGGAATTCTTGGGGAAGCGCAGTGTCATCCATCAACGCCATGACATCTTCAATACCTCGCTTAAACGCCTGACCGATCACGCTGCACTGCGCAATGGTGAGGTGCGGCGTCGCTACCTCCAAAAATTTTCCCAATACCAGCGCACGCGCACCCAACGACGACGATACCCGCTTGCTGTGCGCCGCAAGATTGTTTACCGACTCTACCAACCCATCAATGTCCTGCATTTTACGCCCCCTCAAAATGACTGCCATTCACCAGTCGACTCAGCGCTTACATTAGTGCCGCCCCGTCGGGAATTCCCCGCTGCTGCTAGACGTGGGGCCGGGGTAGTCTCTTGCGCGACAGGCAGACGCGAGATCGCTTTCACAGGGATAGCCCTGCGCGGCTCGAGAGGTACGGCTCGCGCTGGCTGGCCAAATGTCCGACTGTCTCCCAGCTTGAACTGGCCGACGGAGTCATTGAGAGCGCTGGCCTGCGTCTCCAGAGATTGCGCAGCGGCAGCTGCCTGTTCAACAAGCGCCGCATTCTGCTGCGTAACTTCATCCATCTGGCTAACTGCCCGATTTATCTGCTCGATCCCAGCACTCTGCTCTTCCGAGGCCGCAGCAATATCGCCGACGATATCGGATACCTGCTTGATAGCGTGTTTGACTTTCCCCATGGTCACTCCCACTTCCGTGGCCTGCTGCGCGCCTCCGTGCACCGTAGCTGCAGACGCCTCAATCAACCCTTTGATTTCCTTCGCAGCAGTTGATGACCTCTGCGCAAGGCTACGCACTTCGCTCGCCACAACCGCGAAACCGCGCCCTTGCTCGCCAGCACGCGCGGCTTCTACTGCCGCATTCAACGCAAGTATGTTGGTCTGGAATGCGATGCCTTCAATGACGCCTGTAATTTCCGATATCTTGCCGGAGCTCTCAGTGATCCTGCGAATGGTATCGACCATCGCGGTCACCGACACGTCACCCGAATCTGCGAGTTCCGTCGCGTTGCCGGCGAGCATATTTGCCTGCCGGGCACTATCGGCATTCTGTTTAACGGTCTCGGTCAACTGAGTCATGCTTGAGGCGGTTTCCTCCAGCGAGGCCGCTTGCTCTTCCGTCCGGGAAGAAAGGTCTGTATTACCGCTTGCGATCTCTTTTGACGCTACTGCAACTGCGTCAGCCGATAGACGAACGGATTCGAGAACGCTCCTGATCCGGCTCTGGAGGTCATTGAATGCGCTGGCGGTCTGTCCCACCTCGTCCATTCTCTCAACAGGGGCTTGACAGGTGAGATCAAGATTAGCCTGTGCAGTTGTCAGAGCCCGCCGTATACCGCTCAGGCTTCGGCCAATCATTCGTTGCAGGACTAGGCCCATTCCGCCACTGAACAGCGTCGCGCAGCATACCGCTTCAATCAGAACCCATAGGGACTGCGAATATGCCGAGGTGTTCTCAGCACGCAATTTCTCGCCTGACTGAAAGCTGCGTTTGATGTGTGCCGTCAACGCCTGCTGGAGCGCTAGTGCGGTGACGCGTAGAGGTGCTCCGTCCTCTTGCAGGGCATAGGCAGCAGCCATTTCATTATTCTTTACCAGATCGAGAAATTGCTGCTGGCTTTTGAGAAACGGCGCAACGGCTGCCTTATCTTTCTCCAGCAAGTTCCTGTCATCGTCATCTGTGACATCTTCCCGGCCATATTTGTCCAACGACGAGTTCATACCGTCGACGGCACTTGTCAGCTGCACGCCAATTTTTGCGCGGAGACCCGGATCGGTCTGGGTCGCGTACCGAAACACAAGAATGCGGGACTGGTAAAGCGAGGCGACGGCGTCTGATAGGGTGTCTACATTACGCGCAACGTTATTCTGAAAGCTTTCGAATCGTTGCTGAGACCGGTTGAGTTGCCAGATTCCGAAAGCTCCGACGAGGAGCATCGAAATTAAGGCAAAGGCCAGCGTAAGCACCAAGCGCCGAGAAATTGTCATGTTCATAGGTATCAAGTAGTGGATCTGCGAGTGTTCTTCTGCAGACTTGCATCCGGTAGTGAGGGAACGAAATTTGCTGACTAGGTGTCCTCGGCGAGCTCGCCCTGCGCAAGGAACCGATCTTGACTTTCCTCATCAAGTTTGCTCAGCACGTCGGACGTCCTTTCGTTAATCAGACGCTCGATCATTTCAGTGATCGTGCAGTCGAAATAGCAAGCAAGGCGTTCCAGATTTCGTTTCGTTGAGATGCACACCAAGCAACTAATGCGCTCATGCTTCCCCCCCAGTCCGAGACGTCGCTTGCGATATCGTCTCTGCCGCTCAGAATTTGAAAGTGCCATGGATGATTCTTGTATTGTCAACTGTCTGTTTTTGAAAGACGGTCAATCTATTTGTCTGCAGACACTTCGTTAACGGTGCACTTTTTCAATCGCTTAATCTCATTCGACCGTTACGCAGTAACAAGACCAGCTCAAATTTCCAGATTCCGGGAGTCTGTACGGAGATGATTGGCTTTCGGAGCCCGGTCTCAACCTCGCCCTGCTCGACCGTTACCTCTAAATCTCGGTTGTCGTCTCGGCTGAAACTTGCATCGATTGTTTGGTACAGCTTCTCAATCTAATCCATCAGTCAATTTTTAATTCGCTGCATCGCCCTCTCGATCTCTCCTCTTGTCTCGGCATTCTACGAATCTCGGTCAGCGCTAAGATGATCAAATGAAGCAAAAACTGCTGCCCTTGAATCGGCGATGAACACAAGCTGTAAGCGGTCGGTTTTCCGTTGGTGCAACGATGCTTCACAAGTAGAGCGGCTGCCAATTCAGGATGGCGCCGCTGCCCTGAGAATTTTCTGGATTGAAGCGGGCAACCACCACATACGCCGCCCTTTCGTCGACTATCGTGCGTTTCGTTCACGGCACAGCGGGATGTAGGCATTTTGGCAAACGCTGCGATGCAGGCGTGCTGCCCCTGGCTCATCCACTGATAATCTGCACCGTCCCTGGCGAACTGATTACGCCGCGCGCGAATCCCATGCCTCATGACCGCGATTCCAGTCCAGTCGTCCCAGCGTGCCCGATCGGGCAATTCCTATGTCGGAGATGAGGCCCGGCAACTCACTGGTTACTGCATCCGGCGATTGAAGAGTTACCACCCCACAAGACAAAAATGCTGTCTTGTGCAGCCTCCCGGGGCATTTGGCGACAAACGCCGTTCATGTGGCCGGATCTCGTCCGAGAGAAGGCAGTCCAATATCGCAATGAGGCGTCGTTGTTGACAAGATAACCCTATCGCTGTGAACAACTATAGCCTTGCTGACGATGAACCAGGCACCGGCAGCGTCTGCGGAGACATGCGCAGCCGGTCGTTTGGCAATGTCTGTGAAATCGAGGCCGAAGCAGGAGCTTCGCCCGCAGCGACACTATGAGCTCTGTTGGTGTAGATACACGACCGAAGGACTTTGCTGCACTTGGCGACCAACGCACCGTTGGCCTGCGGCGCCGCCACAGGTAGCGCGTAAGAATTGGCGAAGGCACTGCATGCAAGGATGGCGACGACAGTGGCCGACGCTAGCTCGGGCTCGCGTGGCACCTTGTTGCAGTTCACGAGCTTTGTGCTGACCTAAGGCCTCGCGATGTGGAGGAGGCGCATTCACCTAATATGTGCTATCGCTGCAAGAGGCGCATCGACTAAAAAACCAGGCCGAGGCCGAAATGTGAGAGTGGGCGTACGCACACTTTCATTGCAACATCGTCCCGGTGTAGAGCAACCAGGCGCTCGAACGTTGCTGCCCAGCAAAAGGAGCCCGACTCTCTCCATGTGCGGTACAGCGATCACAAGCGGTGGCGAGGATGCCGTCAACAGCATCTGGATAGCCGCACGTGACCTAGATACTGTTGCTGCGAAGCAAAAGCGCAGGCAGTTCATGAAGGGACTGAAGCTGATCACTTGACGGTGCAAATTCATACTCCAGAGGAGCACCTTGACGATTGATACGCACAGCATTGAATCTAAAAGAAGCAGCGCCACCTACATCCCATGCATTGGATGATATGAAGCAAATCTCGTCAGGACGAACCAGAAACCTGTCGCACGCCAGTTGATAAACTTCCGGATCGGGCTTGTAGATTTTCAAGCTGTCAACTGATAGGCAGGCATCAAGGAGTATCGAGAGGTTGCTTGCCTTCAGCGCTGCATCGAGCATGCTTGCCGTTTCATTTGACAGTATGGCAGTCTGGAGATCCATCGCTTTCAAAGCACGCAGTGTCTCCGCAGCATCTGGATACGCACTCAACTCCCGGTATGCATTCATCAAACGGCCCTTCAAACCTTCGACCCGCTCCAGTTTGTAAGTTTTAAGCGCAAAATCCAGCGAGTACCCCGTGATTTCCCAGAAGTCGGTGTACCTGCACATCAATGTACGGGTCCATGAGTACTCAAGCTGTCTTTGACGCCACAATGCAGACAATGCCTCCGAGCATTCGCCGAGTTCCTCTGCGTTTCGCATGACTGCTGAGTGCACGTCAAATAGCGTACCGTACGCGTCAAAGATACAGATCTTCACTGATTTCACCGTCGTCTCCTTTCGCTTGTTGAACAGATATGACATCAGCAAAGCCCAACAGTCAAGATCGCCGCATCATAGAAAAAAACAATCCTTCATAATTTCCGAACCGCCGCTCCCGCAGCATCATTCCAGTTCACCGCGATATGCAGCGTAATCGCTTGCAAATATGAAGCGCCAGCGCATCTACGCTGGAATCGATCGCATGTCGTTGCGAAGTGACCGATTGACATCTGACTTTATCCTGTCCGCCGTCTTTCCCTACACACGATCTTGGCGGACAGCCAGATGCGCAATGAACCGCATCACGACCGAATTTCAACGATGTATGGGCTGAGATCTGTCGCTGAAGCAATGCCTCCTCAGTCGTAAGATACTTCACATGCACGTCACGCCCGCGATCTACTTTTAGTCTTCGAGCTTGCAAGGACGAACAAATCTTCGATATCGAACAGGTTTAACAGCCACGATCGCGTCGGCCAGTATTCGATGGCGACGTTAACGCACCATATTTTCGAAGAACTTGAAGGCAGATATGGCCTCCCGAGCAGCACTGGACCCTGCTGAATGTGGAGCTTGACCGTAGAGGACTTTGCATTCAGTTCTCGGATGGAAGCATCGGGGAGGCGACAATACTATTGTCGTTGCGCACAGAAGATTCGTTTTCACGGACACTCCATGAGCTTGCTTACGGATGTGTTCATCTGCTGTCCCGTACAGAGCCAATTAGACGCTCAGTGCTACAGGAAGGAGCGGCGGTGGTATTTGCAGACGATTACGTGGCGGAGTTTGGCCTGCACGCACTGATTCCGCCCCCCCCTGGACAGGAGGCTGCGCGATGTGTCAGCGAGCTTCTGGCTGTACATCAAGGCGCGATCTATGAATTTAGGAAGATCGAACCCACGTTTGAGCGAATGTCATTTGAGACTTTTCAGTGCGCGGGCATGAACGAGGTACCGATTTCGCTACAGACAGTTCTTTTGCAACCGCTTTCTAATTATGGCGAGATTTTGATGATGACAATTCCGCGAGTAGAGAGATCAGCGTGATAGTTCCCGACACTGGCTCCAAGGGCCGGAAGAATGTATATCGAATGATGCCCGCAAACAGTTCCATCCTAGAGAGTTGGAGATTTCCCCGTTGCGTCGTCGGCGCTCTAATTGACATCGCTCTATGTTGGATAGCCGACTCACGCTCGCCAAGGCTCACTGACCTTGGTCCGTGAGCCTTGGGCCTACCAGAAAAAGCGACGTCCTAGACCGATTCACTCGACTGCTCTGGAACCACAAATCTACGAACAGTACGTTCCGTGGGCGTCGGTTTTCAGGCGTCCCCTGCAAAACAGGATCATTCGTAATGCGGAGCAGCGACAGCAACCGCATGCATGTGCGCAATGTATTTAGCCTGAGCGGATGCCGCCCAGGCAGCACAAACATCTTTGGCGGTTTTATCGTCGGAAGACGTCACTACGTCCAGCAATGCGCCGTGAGGGTTGCTCTCGCGAATGTTCCAAACTTTCATATTATCTCCCCGTCGAGTGAAAAACATACTGTCTCGCACCCGAGAAATCGCCTCTTCCTGGCTGCTGCAAAACAACCCAGTATGCCGCTTGAACGCTATGCCGGATTCCTGGGCATAATCCTCTCGTTTTCCCTCGGACATGAGTCGAATCGGATGCTCGCCAAATATATATCAAGTATAGATGCAGTATTCAAAAATGGCGCGTAGATTCGTTCACAGCACATCTGGACTTCCGCGAGCGCGAGACAGGCACACTTTGATAGAATTCTCACGTCGCAATCATCCTGACCCACGTTGCCATCGCTCACGCAGCGGAACCCGTTGTCAATTCTTCAGGCAACCTTTCAAGCTACCCACCCTCACTTATGAGCAACCTAGCTATCCAGGCAAACCCTGACGGTCCAATTGTCGGATCAGATGGCCTCGCACGACCCGCGTGGGCCACTGAAGGTATGTTACAAGCGTACTATGACACTGAATGGGGAATGCCCGTCCACGACGAGCGCGGGATGTTTGAGAGGCTCTCTCTTGAAGTATTTCAGAGTGGCCTCTCATGGGCAACGATCCTGAGAAAACGTGAAGCGTTCCGAGTCGCATTCGATGGCTTCGATCCCGATATCGTGGCCGGATACACTGATGCGGACGTTCAAAGGCTGAAGTCGAACAGCGAGATAATTCGCAATGGCGCGAAAATCTCTGCAACGATCAGTAATGCGGCATCAGCCCGGCGCCTACGCGAAGACGGCGGCCTTGCCAAGTTCATCTGGTCGTTCAAACCGGCTACGACACCAGCGCCGCAAAATTTTAGCGATATTCCTACATCATCGAAGGAATCTACTGAGCTGAGCGCAGCACTTCGCGCCCTGGGATTTAAATTTGTTGGACCGACGAACATGTTCGCTCTCATGGAAGCCATAGGCATCGTTGATACTCACCTTGTTGGAAGCCATAGACGCGGAAGTTCCGGCATCTGGAGCGTTGAAAAACCGAAACAGGCGCGCAGCAAGAAATAGCGTTCTGAGGGATTCGCACCCTAATCCGACGGCTCCACGTATGCGTTATCGAGCGGACACAGGACGTCGTGAACACAGAAACGATTTGATCGCCCTCCGCCCTCCGCCTATGGACGCAGCGCTGGGCGAACGAAGAACGGGAATTTCTTCTGTAAGACGGCGTCGTCATCGCCACGATGATGATGCGCGAGAGCTATTTCTCCTCATGGGCACACTCTTGATTCGCCTTGAAAAATTAGCGAAAGCTGGCTTCGCTGCTCACTATTCTCCTTACCCCTGTCGTTTGTTTTACTCTGAGTCTGCAACAAGCTTTGGACGGCGCCGATCCCGGTCGCCGCTTGAGCTGGCATCAGCCAGGTAGATGTCCAATGGGCAGGCGACACATGGCGCTACGACTGTTCGCTAATAGTTGCTAGCGAAGCTGATTTTGTGTGTGCAATCGACGCCTGCTATGTCCCGGAAATTTAGCGACTGCACTCGGTCTGGTCGACGACGCTAATCCGCGCAAGCCAAACGTTTTCTGAGCTCTAAGGGTGATCGCTAACTCGTTTCAATCGCGATGTTTCAAGTTTGAACACTGTCCATGTGTACGACTGCGGACCCGAGTTACCAATTTGCGATATCCTCAACGTCAATGACAACAACGTGAACTGAGTGATGTCGGAGTCGAAAGTGCTATCTAGAAAATCGATTCTGTCGGGGGCATACTTTGAGGCTTTCGCAGGCGTTCCCGAGGGCATCTTGTGGTCTCTCGAGAAAATTGACGCGTCGCTTGGTTCGGCCATGAAATCACGCCCGGCTAACGGTGAAGTCTGGCTTTTCGGATACGGTTCATTAATCTGGAATCCTCTTTTTGAATACGACTCCAGGGAAAGGGCAACCCTCCATGGATGGCACCGAAGCTTTTGCCTACGTACGATCGGAGGTCGAGGAACCGCCGAGGCTCCAGGGAGAATGTTGTCGCTTGAGCCTGGGGGATTCACGGTCGGGGTTGCCCTACGTCTGCCCAAAGAAAGCATTGACGATGAACTCCGGATGATCTGGATCCGAGAAATGGTGACTGGCGCGTACAGCCCGACATGGGCAGACGTCACTCTTGTCGATGAGCGTAAAATCAAGGCACTCGTCTTCGTAGCAGATCCCTCTCACCCATATCACGAGTCCAATTCGGACGTCTCGCACATCGCTCCTCTCATTTCCGCTGCCTCGGGTCCCATTGGAACCAACGTAGACTACGTGCGAAAATTGCAGTCTTCTTTGCTGGACTGCAACATGCCAGATCCGTATGTCAACGCGCTAGCAGCCGAACTAGACCGCCTTTCTGCTGCCAAGAACGCCTGACCGTCCGTTCGTGCTGCTGACTCTCTCTCAGCATATTTGACGATCGTAGGGATCTTCATGCCACGGTGGCGTCAAACGCGATGGGGACGTGTCATTCAAGAACAATTTGGAATCTGTTCCGTCAGATTTCGAGCAAAGGCATGACTGACGACGTGGCGATTGGAAAAATTCCACCAGTCTTTAAGGCATTGAAGACAGGCACGCGGCCGTTTCGCGGATCTGTTTTTCAGCCTCGGCGATATGTCGGGCCCCGAAGAGATTCGACAGGATGTTAAAGATGGCGGATAGCACTACGCTTCGACTAACTGTATGCATATGTACTGCGTGCATGGCGACCGCTCTCTCGCGAGACAAGCCGCCGGATTTCCTAGAACAGGTACAAGCCTGCGACGAAAACTACTCCCGAGAACAGCAGCGCTGTGACGCATTAGCCCATGTGTCGCGAACACCCAAACCCGCGATAGCCCGTGCAGGCAGCGCCCAGAACGGCTGCGCCATATTTGTCCACGCCTCTCCATACGCAATCGCCATGGCTGACTTGCCGAGATCTGCACCAAGCGCCTGCGCTGCCGGCATAACGAACGGCCCCTGAACGACCCAATGTCCACCGCCCGACGGCGCCGCGAAGTTTATAAGTGCTGACGGCGTGAAGGTCACAACGGTCAAAAGGATGGCGAAAATCAAGGGATCCGGCAAAACCCGGTGCACCACCTGGGTAAAAAAGGCGGAAATTCGCTGAATCAACTGTCTACTACTCATCACTCATGTGGATTCGGTCTGCCGTCATTGTTATAGGCGGAGAGCCGCGCGCGCAGATTTTTCACACAACAAGAATTTCTGCCGCGTCAGGCACCGCGTCTACTCCTTCGTCGCCAAGCGACATCGAGTGCTGGAGATATGTGCGAATCGATTTCGGCCTCGATAAATATTATTGATGCGTAAGTTATGTTGGCCACGACTTCGTGCATTCAGAACCTGATGGCCTCCGACTTTTCGCTAGGGCAACCGGCCACTGCAGTCAGGAACACAATGCTCGCATCTGCTATGCGACTCAGTTTGAAAACTGATGTGGCATGGGCAGGCAGCCGCCCGCCGTCTTGCGGGCGTACAGCGTCAGGAATGCAGACCGAATCTGCTACTCGCCATGCATTGGCGCTGCTATCTAGTACCAAGATAACCGAGACTTCCAACGTTGGTCTCTGGCGACCCACGTGGGCACCAGATTCTGGTTATCGGTCAGCCGTGCTTGACTCAGCGGGCCGTCGAAGGCCCACCACGGATCCTAACAAACTCTTCCAATTCCCGGTTCCACCTGGGCGCGCAGGAAGAAATCGGTGGAACTTGCCTTTCCCATGGCCATTCGGAATGGCCACAATTCTTGGTGGCCGCCAAAGCCTTTGCCTCGAGATAGGGCCAACACTCCTTGAAAGAGTTTTTTGAGGTTTGATGTTCAAACACCGGATGACGGCAGGTACGCAGAAAGCTTTGTCAGTATCCGACACGCAGTCTGTGCAATCGTGTTGCAAAATGTTTCTGGCAACTCACTTTACAACCACACCCCGCTGGAACGAGAATTGACGAACAGACATGCGAGCCAATGGATTAGCCAATCGTCTGAAGCTCAGCAGATTGTTTGTCAAGCGTGAGTTGCTGGCGCTCGAGCAACACTTCATGAATTTGACCAACAACCGCAGCTCCTTCACCGACAGCCGCCGCGACACGCTTAGTCGAACCGGACCGGACATCGCCGATGGCAAAGACGCCGGGAACGCTCGTTTCCAGTGTTTTATCACCTTCGTCCTGCCGTTGATGAGCGCGTGAACCTGTCAGCACAAATCCTTTCTCGTCCGTTGTAACGTTACAACCTTTAAGCCACTCGGTGTTCGGAACAGCGCCCGTGAACAAGAAAAGATGTCGTATGTCGAACGAGAAGCTGCCGTTTGGTGCCTTGCAGTTCACCTTTGACAGGCCACCATCATCACCGTCGAGCGACGTAATCTCCGTCGACGTGTGCAAAGTCACGTTCGGCAGCCGTGCTATCCGATCAATCAGATATCGCGACATGGTCGATTCCAATCCACGCGCGCGGACGAGCAGATGGACATGATTGGCATGAGATGCCAGATAGACAACACCTTGGCCAGCAGAGTTGCCGCCGCCGACGATCACGACCTCGAGACCCTTGCATAGCTTCGCCTCAACCGGCGATGTACCGAAGAAAACCCCACGCCCGATATACCGCTCAAGCCCCTCGATCTCAGGCTTCCTGTAGGCGGCCCCCGAAGCTATCACCACGGTATGGGCTGAGACAGTTTTACCGTCAGCCAGCTGGACTTCAATCGGCGTGCGATCGCACCGTAAAGCCTTTATCTGCGTGGGAATACAGAGATCCACGCCGAACTTTTGGGCTTGTACGAATGCCCTCCCGGTCAGTGCCTGACCGGAAATTCCAGTCGGAAAGCCAAGATAGTTCTCGATGCGAGCACTCGCACTCGCCTGCCCTCCTGGCCCACGACTATCGAAAATAACCACGGCTAATCCCTCGGACGCTGCGTAGACTGCTGAGGCCAAACCAGCTGGCCCTGCGCCAACAATCGCCACGTCGTATGTGTGACTTGGATCGAATTCGGGCAGCCAGCCAAGATGCGCTGCCACAAGGTTTTCGTCGGGCGATCGTAAGATAGTTCCGTCCAGACAGATTACGATCGGAAAATCGGCCTTCGATGCGGAAATACGCTCTAGCAACTCGACCGTCTCCGGGTCGTTGCGGGCGTCGATGACTGTGTGGGGATAGGCATTGCGTTGAAGCAGCCCTTGGAGCGAGACCATCCGTGCATCTGTCGTGTCGCCGACAAGCACGGGCCCACTTCCATTCTCGATAAGTCCAACGCGTCGCAGGATGAGCGAGCGCATGATTTTTTCACCCAGTTCGGCCTCGGTCACTAGCAGGTTACGTAGATTCGCAGATGAGATGACGATGCCTTCTGTGTCCTCGACGGCCAAGCCATCACCAAGGGCCGGATGGCCGTATAATTGGGCAATCTCCCCTAGAAAGTGCCCCGCGTGCTGTTCAACCACACGATGCACCTTGCCGATGGCATCTCGTCGCGAGACCCGGACTAATCCTGCGAGAATAACTATTAGCCCGGGGCTGGGGAAACCCATGCTGAAAAGCATCTCCCCGGCCTTCCACCTAGTTTCAGTTCCAAACGGACGCATTCGGCTAACTTCGCGTGCCGATAGGGACGGGAACATCTGATGAATTCGACAGGACAGCGGAGAGAACGCCGCATCTGATTCGATCGCCTCTATTTCCGCAGCGCTATGCCGCAAAACGACATTGGAAGCGTCGCCTAGATGACGCTTGGTCAGAAGCTCTGCTGCATTCGAGGCGGTCCTGGTGCCGATGATTGTCATCGTCTCACCGTCTGATCCGTCGTAGTCAGTCATAAGTGCGCCTCAGCAGAAATTGAGTCAGAAGGTAGCTTTTACATATCCTATCGGCAGCCGACGTACCAACGGACTTCTCAATCTGAAAATTAAAAATAAACAGTATCTGTTGTAGCTTAGTCGGAGACCGCTGGTGTAGCAAATATTCACCAGATTTGGAATGCGCAAATATCAATATTTAGATTATTTTCTTCAGCTAGTGATCGGCCCCGCGAAGCTCACATTTTGGGAGCCGCCCCAGCATCATGCCACAGGTACCGAGACAATGTTCTTGCAGCCCTTTGTCTGTGCCTGCCGATCCTGATTGGTACAACGCTATGTAAAGACAAATTCAAAAACTCAGAGAAAGTATGCCGAGATAGCACATTCGCTCTCCATTAAGATTTCATTTATAATCTTAATAGATAGAGACACCCGAACGGCATCAGATGAGCAGGAAGCTTCTCGCATGCGTCGCCGCATTCTATTTTATTGGTGCCGCCAAAGGAGATTGGTCACCGATAATTCGGCTGAGGCACCGCTTCGCTGTTTGGAGCGCTTTAGGTATCCAAAGTGGCAAACTCGATCGCACGGGACGCGCGTTTTTTGCAGCCAATACGGCATTGCCGCGCCGGGCCTTGTAACGCATAGAGATACTGCGCACGGACAGAGTGTCGCTAAAACTCGAGCATCCTGACAATTTGACTGTCGACCGACCGAATACCAGAGTCTTGTTGACGCGGCCGACGCCGTGACGGCTTGGAGCCCTGAGCGTAACCACGCTGGCGAAAAGACCAATTTCCACGGTCTTTCTGGGCGCGCCGAGCTTCATTCGTACCCTGATGAACTCATCCGTCGGTCCATCTAGGGAAGGTCTGCACAACGCGTTTTCAGAGCGCCGATTTCTTGCCACTTGAACCGAGTCAGAGATGAGAATCTGCCGACAGGTTGGTCGTCCGGCTTTTGAACCGCGACGCCCCTTGTTTGCTGAGACTTGTGGCCTCAATCTCCGAGCATTTCACGCTTTCCGCAAAGCCTTGCGTGCCATCCACAGGTTGCCCAGCGCAAATAGTGTCGTGATCTGGGCGGTGTTTTTCATCACACCCGGTACCGGGTCTTCGTGTAGCCAAACTGCTGTTTGAGGACTCGGAACGGATGTTCGACCTTGGCGCGGATGCCGGCCTCCAGACGTTCAATCTGATCGAATATCGCGTCCAGACGATCATTCAGGTCCAGTTGTCTACGCCTGCCTGGCCGCATCGCGACATGCCAGCGAACCGTGTTTGCCTTGCAGCGCTTTTCGATACCATCGATACCCGGCGTCAGCGTACACATCCGTTTCCTGGCCGTGCAACAACGCTTCGGCCGCATTGATGTCGTGAACGTTGGCTGCAGTACCGATGACGGTGTGCACCAGCCCCGACTCTGCGTCCACGCCGACATGCGCTTTCATCCCGAAGTACCACTGATTTCCCTTCTTCGTCTGGTGCATTTCCGGGTCTCGTGTACCAGAGCCGTTCTTCGTCGAACTGGGTGCAGCGATCAAGGTGGCGTCGACCGCCGACCCTGTTTTAAGCATCAAGCCTTTCCCGCTCAGGATCTCATTGACCAGCGTGAGCATCTGCGCCGCCAGGTCGTGCGTTTCGAGAAGGTGACGGAACCGGAGAATCGTGCTCTCGTCAGGCAAACGCGTCATACCCTCGTCCAGCCCCGCAAACTCAAGATACAGCGGCACGTCATAAAGCGCCTCTTCCATCGCCGGGTCTGACAGACCAAACCATTGCTGCATGAAGTGGATCTGCAGCATCGTCGCAATCGGAAACGGCGGCCTTCCAGTCTTACCCTTCGGATAGTGCGGTTCGATCAACGCAATCAACCTCGACCATGGCACAACCCGCCTCATCTCATCGAGAAATTCCCGCTTGCGCGTGCGTTTCGTTGAAAGATCCAGACCAAGACCAAGTTGCGTCATCGAAGAACCCCTTAACCCTTCCTATCTACCTGGATAGTCCACCCGTACGTCGACGCCAGGACTTTTGCAGACCTTCCCTAGCCTTGTTGAGATCCGAAGTTCGTCAGATGTCATGGAAAGCTGGGCCAAATCCCGGTGGCTCAATCTGAGCGCTCGTGCCTTCGGACCCGAAACCGCCGTTGCTACCTATCGATGGCTGGACATCCCACTTCACCGCCGTTATGCAGTAACAAATTCAAGCGCCCCTCTTGACGTGCGAAGTCGCGCTCAACAATATTTTGGTCGTGCCCTGATTCGAAGCCCAACAGCACGTCGGCGAGCGGTCACATGCCTGCTTGGCGCCAAAGGAAATCCACGACTCGAAGGACCGCCTGATGCATGCGACGACGCGCATTCCCTTTATTCCATATTCGAATAGAAAACTGCTGGCGGGAGATTTTTGGGCGCTTACGCTTGAGGACGATACCTTTGCGGCGGGGTGTGTGTTGCGCGATCCGTCCTGGACGTGCCGTATGGAATTTTTCGGTGGCCTTTTGGAGTGGCATAGTGCGACACCTCCAACGGCCAGATCTCTCGTCGAGTGCCCCCCTTTGGTGATTGGCTCCTTTCATATCCGCGTCATTGCCATGTCCGGGGGCATCATCGGCCACAACGGGTCTCTGGCCAGCAATGCCCAGCGATTCTCTCAAAGTGATGCAAGCGCCACAATCAGGCCGCCTACCAGCCGCCGCCGCGCGCACTCGTCGTCGCATGCGCCCAACGCACTGTGGCTTCAGGCACACGAGGTTTTCCTCGGGTATCGTCCCGACCAATTGGTGGGTCCCCGCTAAGCGGGCGCCCTTTCCCATTCAAACACTTCGACCGGCGTCGTGGCGAAGAATTTCCTGAGTAAGTCAAAAAGTCGCTCAGTGCGACAATCGTGTGACGACAGCTCTGATTACCTTGCGGGAAAACATTTCGTTCCAGCGGACCTTCTCTCTGCTATCAGATCATGATTGCCACGTGCGACCGGCGGGAAAGGAAACCCTTGGCGCTACCTGCCGGCGATCTGTCCGGTCAAAACAGGCTGAGTTGCGACATGTCTTGCGGCACCGAACGTTGTGCTTCGACCTGCTGAAAGCGCGACATATCCAAAGTCCGGTGATACCGCATCTCTAGCCCCAACCGCCGCGTAGCATTGGCGAAGCGCTGCTTAAGGAGATCCGCCCACAAACCCTCCCCTTTTAGCCGAGCGCCAAACGATGAATCATAATCTTTGCCACTGCACACATCGCGTACGCGATTCATCATGCGCTCTGCTCGATCTGGAAAATACGTGGCCAGCCAATCCTTGAACAATGGAGCGACCTCCCACGGCAAACGCCAGACAATGTAGCTCGCATTCTTCGCACCTGCTTCTGCGCAGGCCTCAAGAACACGCTTCAGGTCTGGTCGGTGATAAACGGTATTACCGGCGCTATGCTTACGCCGACTGGTATGCCCGATTCACTTAATGTGCGAATCGTTCGTAGCCAGCCTTGCTGGAGTGGTTGCGCGTGGTTCGAGCGTGCGCGCGATATCGGCGTCGAGCGTAGTGATTGTGATTGCGGGCATCATCTGACCACGCTCGGCCATCGGCGCCAACAGGTCAATCTCACGCTCGATCAGCGAGCTTTTTGTGATTGCCGCGAAAGGCTGGTTGTATTTACTCATAACCTGAATTACTCGCCGTGTCAGCTGCAGGTCGTGCTCGACTGGTTGCCCCGCATTCGTGTCGACGCCCAGGGCAATTGGCTGTGGGACATATGACTTCTTCGACATTTCGCGCGCGAGCAGCTCGAGGGCATCGACTTTCGCATAGATGCGACTTTCGAAATCCAGGCCTGGAGCCAGCCCCAGATAACTATGCGTTGCACGCACGAAGCAATAGATGCAGCCGTGCTCACATCCGAGATAGGGGTTCAGCGACACCTTAAACGCAATATCGAGCGACTGATTGTGCGTTAAAATGTTTTTTGCCTGTTCCTCGAACACCTGCGTTCGTAGCGCAGGCCGTCCGCTCTCTTCTTCGGCCGAGGAAGCCCAACCATTGTCGACCGCTTCCCGCTGGTCGACCCAATGCGGCCCCGCATGTTGGACACCGCACCCCGTCCTTTGCGACGGACAGGCGGAGCGATCGGATACTCTGGAATATTTGTGCCGAATTTGGTCATAAGACGTTGTAAAAGACGGCGCTCCAGTACATAACAAACAATGCTCGATGCTGTACAAATTCATATATATCGGACAGTAGCTTAGTCTCCATGGCAAAAGCTACTTGGCCGCAGGCTAATGTGTCACCGCACAGCATCTTGTGAGTTGAATTATGTTTATAATCTAATAATCTGCATAATCAGACTGCCACCAAGGGATGTAAGCGCATCGCCGTTTGGGCATGCGCGAATGGCGAAATATGTGCTTAACGCAAGCTGGAGTCCGTTGCATCTCATGCTGCAGCACAAAGGCGACTGCGCCTGAGTGCAACTGAAATGCTTGTCCAACTACCGGTGCCATCGTATTCTGCATTTACAGCGCAATTGAATTATTTGCGCTCAACGAACAGTTTGGCGATTTATTTGCTTCAATCAGCTCAATCGGGTTGGTACGCAATCAAGACATGTAAAGACCTATGCCATATGAAAACATCGATGCATTGATCCAGCGTCATGTCTCGATCTTCTCTTTGACCGAGCAAGTTGCGAAACTAGCTGCTCAACATCTGTTCAACGCACTTGAGGCGCAGCTATTTCCTGAAGGCATTCCGGCGACATTACCTGCGGCCATCTACTTGATGGATCGGCGGAGAGACTCGTGGGTGGAGGTGAACTCGACGCAAGACTTGGCGACAATTCGAAACAAAAAACTGCTCTTTGCTATTGGTGTACGTTTCTTCGGTGCAACGCGGCAGATCGCAGACGTAATCCTCACCGTGACACTAACGCCGCGCGGCGAAGACGCGGATGTCGTCCTGGGATTGGAACAGATTTCAACTTTCTCTACTGGAGGTAACTATGCGCGTGTTGCCGAGCTTGCTGAAACCTTGATCGCCGAAGCTGCGTCAAGTTGGGACTATACTCGTCGTGGCGAAGAAACGATCTACGCTTGACGATATCGAAGTCCCGAGGACCGGCTCTGACATATCCACAGCTTTCCTGGCGACGGCGGTTTTAATACACGCCCGGCTTTGCGTATCGGGCCGTGCCGATTTTCCCCTCTTCATCTTTCGGGTCGCTTCCCGGTCTCCTCCACTTAAACGCCTTCTTGTTGATTCACCTTACGTCTCCAGAGATGCTTCCGGGCACCGTCTGTTTTAACGTGCACAAATCTGCACATGCAGATTGTCTTCGCGGGGCAAACGGTTGTCCCTGCTGAGGCTGCTCGTATATCAACGCTTCGACATGCGCGTTCGCCTCGACACCATCGCCATCGATGCAGAAATTGTGCATTCGCAATGCCAACGCTCAATGTACCAACGGTTTTCCTAGGATGTGCGCACGTCCACGGCTTCGAATAGCAAATGTCTTAGAAAAACCGGCGCCGACTGCCGCCGTTGATGTTTTCGCGGCAAGAGTGGCTGCGCAGCTTGCGTGGACTGAATTTGGCGGCCCGAATGCTTCAGCCCGCGTCAATGACGGCTTCGCCATCAGTGGTCCGCGCGCACAGTGAAATCTTGTGCGGCCGACCTCTCCGGGAGTTTGCATGAATCGTTGATCGTAAGATTCGGGCCGTCTACTATCGCAGGCAGGTCTGTTGCGTCTGTTGCGTCTGTTGCGTTTGTTGCATTAGTGCGAAAATCACGAAGAAAATCTTGTGGAGACACTCCCGTCAAGAAGAAGTTATCCGTTCCATGCCGGCCTGTGCCGACGCGGTGGCCGGGTTCAGCATCGAAACGGCAGTCGCGCATCTGTGCTGTGATCTCGAACGCCGGCTTGAACGCGTGCGTCTAATGTTGCGATCGATACGCAACCACCGACGCAACGTCGCTCAATCGGGTCGGCGTGGCTGGTCATCATCGTAGTTTCAGCTTCGCGCAGATGCAGGCGCTTTCGGCACGGGTAGCCAACTCGCTGGTTCCACACGGCATAAGGCCCGGCGATGTGGTCGTTGGCCTTCTACCGCCCCCCGAACTTGTTGTCACGATTCTCTGTACGTGGCGCGCGGGAGCGGTCTATCAGCCGCTTTTCACCGCTTTCGGACCAAAAGCGATTGAGCACCGGCTGCACATGAGCGGCGCAAAGCTTGTCATCACCGATATAACTAACCGGGGCAAGCTTGTCGATATTATCAGTTGCCCTCGGTCGGGGACGGTGCTTGAGTTTGGTCAACGTCTGCCTGAGGGAGACATTGACTTCTACGACGCGCTTGAAGTGCAATCTGCGACATTCGGGCTGGTTATGCGCAAGAGCACGGATCCTTTCCTGGTGATGTCAACGTCAGGTATAACAGGAATCCCTAAGGGCGTGCCAGTACCACTGCGGGCGTTGGTGGCATTCGGCGCCTATATGCGTGACGCTGTAGATCTACGTCCCGAAGCTCGATTCTGAAACATTGCCGACCCGGGCTGAACTTACGGGCTCTACTACGCGATCATTGGACCGCTGCTGATGGGTCATACAACTACGCTATACGAAGGCAGCTTCACCGTCGAAAGCACATGCGAGGTCATCGAGCGACTAGACATCACCAGCCTTGCCGGCTCTCAGACAGCTTATCGACACTTGATGGCAGCGGGCGCGGATGTGGCCGCACGGATCAAAGGAAAACTGCGTGTCGTCAGCAGCGCGGGCGAGCCGCTGAACCCGGAGGTTGTGCGCTGGTTGGATTCGGCACTCTCTGCGCCCATCCACGATCATTACGGTCCGACCGAACTAGGTATGGTAGTGAACAATCATCACGGGTTCGTGCATCCCATGCGGACTGGCTCGGCGGGATTTGCGATGCCAGGCTATCGTGTCACGGTGCTTGACGGCAGTAACAACGAACTTCTGCCGAACCAGCCAGGAGAGCTCGCGATTGACATCACCCGCTCGCCACTCCTCTGGTTCACCGGATACTGGCGTCAGGAAACACCAGCAATCGCGGGCGGCTACTGCCGTACCGGCGACAATGTCGAGGTGGAACCCGACGGCAGTGTCAGCTTTATCGGACGGGCCGACGACGTAATCACCTCGTCGGGGTATCGCATCGGCTCATTCGATGTTGAAAGCGCGTTGATCGAGCACCCGGCCGTTAGCGAAGCAGCGGTCGTCGGAGTGCCCGATGCCGAGCGCACAGAAATCGTCAAGGCGTTCGTTGTGCTGTTGCGGGAGTATTGGGCTAGCCCCGCGCTGGCAGAGGAACTGAATCAGCACGTAAAGCGACGGTTATCAGCACACGCATACCCACGTGCAATCGAGTTTGTCGACGCGCTACCAAAGACGCCCAGCGGCAAAGTACAGCGCTTCATTCTGCGTCAGATGGAAGCCCAAAAAACACCTAACCCGTGACGCGCTTCATAGCCTGATTGCTGGGTCGCACTGTACTGGACGAGCTTTGCGACATCAGACAGCTGCGGTACTCGGCGTACAGGACTATCTACTGAGGTGATGCGGAGACGATGCGCTACATGTCCAGGCTATCGCATTCGTCAAAAGTCTGATGGTGTCGTCTATATCAACAGCGGCCTTTTTCGTTCGCCTATCTCCTGTTACATCTAAGCACGATCCGCTCTACAGAATCGCCTCCTTAATGGAATATCTATCGCAAATACAATGTTCAGATGCGTCCATGGCACGATGACTAAAAAAAGCCCGGTATCCAGCGGACGCACTAGATACCGGGGTTACAAGGACGGCGGACGACTGTTCGGGAGCAAGAACAACAGCCTGGAGGTTAATCCGCCAAATGCAAGGTAACAGGGTTTTCTCAAACGCGCTCAAAACCTGCCTTTTCTACGTAGGGTATGCGGCAAGCGAGGAGTCGCGATATGCGGCGCAGTGCGGGTACCAAACCAGCGCAACCGCGCGCGAGATCCATAAATTACGACCTACAATCGTTCCCAATCATAGGCCGGGGGTTAAACGCGCCATAACTCGTGTGTTGCGAGTAGCCTGGAAGAACCCAGAACTACCTCCGTTCCCGCAATGCTGGTTCCACATTCTTCAGTCGGTCTGCTCATATCTATCTCTCGCCCGAATCTCACTCTGCGCGTCACGGTGGTGATCGTGTCCGGGTGATCCTCGTAGCGAGCTGGGCCTCATCAGCTATTACCTTTCAGATCGTTCACTGTACTGCAATACTCAACAGATGTATGAGCGATGCCCTGCGCAGAACGCAAACTTTCATGAATTACCTTGCGATGAGGATGGCCGTCAAGGTGAAGCTCTTTGTGAAGTAACACGCCGGCAGTCAATAGCCATCATTTCTCCTGGTCAGAGACTGTCAACTTAAGACCAAAACCCTTGTCCCACCGCCTCCCGTTAAACTTCCCTCCCTCAATTACAGGCGATTGACAGATGACTCAGCCCCAATTTTAAATAGAATCACCCCACTTCCTCGGTGTGCCACCGAGTGCCGACCAACGCTCATACTGTTCCCGCAGTAGTGCCTCATTCAGCTCAGACCTTTGGGCGCATCACCCGCTCAGCCCTTCCCAAAGAACGGCAGACTGGTCGCTCGTCCCCTTGAGTTCGCCTCGCCGCTTAGTACGACAGCACCTCTAACGCTCACAGACACCAGTTTGCGAAGCTCTTGGGCTGGAACCCCAATTGGTCAGATTCATTGCACGCGTCCATCAAAGCGAGACGTCTTTGCATTTCCGTCGCGCGACCAACGATACCCGCGCCGTACTGACCGATGGCCTGTCTCAGCAATTGCTCATCCGGCTGTCCAGAGATTGCCGGTAAAACCACGGCCAACACCTCGTCTGCGCCCGCTGCCCATAACGCCTTCGACTTTGGATAAGACGGTAGCAGTTCGACGCAGCGCTCCGCGAAGTAATTCTTGACGAGAAAGGCAGCAATTTCCGCCTTAAAATTCCCGAGTTCATCTCGCAGCGCAGGCACCCGCGCGTACTCGCTGTCGAATGCCTCCAGTACATCCAGAACATCCTCAAACCGGATATATCGCCAAAAGTGCCTCGAAACTTGCTTAAAGGGCTGTGTCGAGAAGTGCGCGTCGTAAACAACTTCCATTGCAGACGCGACGACCAGGGAGGTGAGCTCTATGCCTGAGGAACGGAACTCACGCAGGACTCCGACCACGCTACTTACCAAAGACGATTTCGAAAATTCCTGGAACGTATTTGAAAAAACTCGGTGAAGTGGACGCGCTGCGTCGTCAAGATTGCCCAGGTCAATGGCGAATATCCCGCCGACAATGCCATTGACGTACGAATCACGTAGCACAATCTCCTCAATCGAAGTCCCCTTTTTGCGGCGCTCATCGCAACGCGCCTCCGTTATTCCTGCACTCAACATCTGACGGATGGGTTCATCACATTGATACCGTACAGACGCGTAACGAGTTTCGCTAACGAAACCAATGATGCTCTCACAGATTTCGGGCCCCCAAAAGCAGGTTGCGATTTCTTCGGCCGGCAGTAGAACGACTCCATCCCCGAGAGAAAGGACACACGCTGATTCGCCGAAAATCGTTTCATGCAATTCAACCCTCATGCGACCCGGATACTGGACGAGCAGGTCGAAGCTTTCTTCATCAACCTTTACGAGAATCAGATTCTGGTCATCAATCACACCACTCTTGTCGCGCGGCGAGCGCTTGGGGTCAATGATGCACACCGGTGCGCGCGGAATCCACGGCTGCCGGAATAGCTCCACGATTTTCGGCACAGTGCTTGCTTGGCGCGCAGGAAATTCTTTGCTGTAGATCGAGTTCATTTGCTTGTCCTATTAAGCTGGATAAATATTCAGATACGGGTCATTCCCGAACAATGCGGTGACATGATTGCATCGTCTGAATATCGTGTGTAGAACCCTCTTTTAGCCTTTTTATCGAATTTCTTGTTTTTCAACAATCTCTGCCTTCCCCGCTCACATCGGCAAGCTCTTCGCTGTGAGATTAATAAATAGTTGGATATTTTGCTAATGTATTGATTTATCGGTTTCGCTCTCGTAGTCTTCTCGAAAAATGGCGCACTGCCCAGACCGTTAACCAACACTTTTTCACAAATGTCAGTTGCACTCCCTAATTCCGATATCGGAACCACCGAGACCATCAGAGTTGGGCTCAAACATGCCGCGAGGTTTCTTGCTGACCTTTGCAGTCGAAATTCCGAATATCGCGACGCACAAGTAGAGGTTGCGACCTTTCTCGCATGGGTACGCGACAACCATCCCTGATTCGCGAATCAGCTCGACGAGTCAGGCATTACCGAATATTTTGCCCGCCGACTTGGCAGACTTTTATTCCTCGCAGCGAACCAAGAACGACTAACGGTTGGCTCAAAGAGGCCGAGGAGCAAGCGGTCGCGCGGCGTGTGGACATGTCGTACGGCAGCGACTCTGTCCGAGCAGCATTGTGCCAAGCGTTTCCTCGCGGGAGCAGCGAAGCTATTGAGGATTCAATTGACGACGCAGCAACCTGCCTCGCCACGTCTATGTCAATCGTAGTGTTCATGATCTGACTAGACAACCAGCGCTCTCCAGCGTGTTTCAACCGCTTCCACATTGGTCGAATCCGACACCCCACGCGCAATAAAGCGCTCGCCGTCTGGCTATCGATTGGCGAGTTGACACTGCACTTTCCGACCACGAAGGTGAATGTGGTCATCGTTCCGAGGCGGCGTCAGATTCTGCTACAACCGCGACGCTCCCTCCAAACGGCTCTCTGCAGCGGGGCAACAGATTTCGTCAGACTCGTCGTTCAGGCAGATTCATACGTCGATAGTTGCTCGGGCCATTCGTGACCAACACAACACGCTCCAGATCGTGAGTGACATCGACATAATTCTCGTCGCGTGGCTCGAATGCATCCGGGTAACGTGCACTGTATTCCTCCCCGCCGCAGCTTCCACGCTCGTGTGTCCACGCGTGCTCTGGAATAACAACGTCGAACAGCTCATCCGCCTCCGACAGGTCGGCGTAGTCGTCAAGAAATAAAACTACGCTTTCGGGGTCAGCCCGTTGCAGAAGGGCTATCAGTTCGCGCACCGTCATCTCCATCTCCTTTTAAGCGTTCGAACGGTCACTCCGACCAGGGTGCTCCCATCCTCATGGCAACTGGCATCGCCCTAACAGAGCGCCGATAACTCCCGACACATTTCATCCTGCTCGCAGGCCCCCCCGACTGAGACCAGATATCCTCTTTTGCAACGCTCCCGTTGGCGGGCACGCCGCAGCCTCATCTCAGCAAATACTGGATGAACAGGAGTGAAACTCACTGGACCTGTCTCAATCTCCGCCGACCAATCCAGTGTCTCGACGCCATCGCACCCCATAATATTTTCACCCCTCCATCCGAGAATGCCGAGTCAATATAGCACCAGATCTTTTTTCCATTTTGGCATTAAGTTTTTATACCAACAACGGAAAACCAAACTGAATCAATGGCATGCAAAAACTCACTTATGATAAATCAAAAGGGAGGCAATTTATACGTTGACTCTCTCGAATCCAATCTATTAAATTCCCGCTCATTGAATCCGTGTGTTACGCGTCGGCGACGACATCAATGAACTCACGGTCCGCCCTTCGACGAATTTATACAGCTAGCCATGAATAACGAGCAAAATCACTTTTCCGATACCCCGCTGGAGCAGTCTTCTGGACCGACGTCGGACAGCACATCGACTAACCCGCCAATCGCGAATTTCATCCCCGAGGCCGAACTCGCGAAGCGGGCGATTCCGCTTCACCTTCATCCGTCGAAGGTACTGCCGAGCCATTTCACTGAGGCGATTGAGCGAGCATTTGCGCCGGCGACGAGGTTCTGGTTCCATGTTGATGCCGAACGTTTCGTTGCTGCGTTGCAGAATCAAAATCCGGCGTATATGGACGACTTGGTCTCGTCATGGGAGCAATGGGGATGCGGGCCGTTTCACGAAGACCTGATCAACTCGATTCGCACGAAGCAATTCGATGAATTTTGTGCTCTCTCGCTGGCTTCACAGCCGCTGGGTCTGGCATCGGATGACGACGAAGAGGTGTACGACCTGCTTCACAGCCATCTTCGTAGGACCGGCGAATCGACGCACCTCAAGTATCTCGAGCTCGACGGCGTGAAAGCGATTCGCTACATCCGTGAAAAAATGGTCGGTATGACCGCCTAATCAGGGCCACGAGCCAAGACCAGGCGTTCAAGACCTTGTGTGGAAAGGCGTTGGCCAGAGTGACAGGATTTCATTTGACGCATGACGTCGCGCCGTCGCTATACGTATCGTCAGGTCAGTTCTGACACACGCCGACTCGCAAATCAATCAGGACAATTGTATGCAGGATATTGAATTTCACACGCTCAACGGCCACGCTCTGCTGCTAACCGCCAACGCCGAATTCGTTGAGTCAGCCCGCCAACACACTCTAGCTGAAGGCACACCGACTTCATACGTTGCTACCGTCTCGGATATCCTGGGCCAGATGGTCGAGACCGACGAACGTTGCCTCGTCTTGGTCTTGCCGGAGCTTGCGTCCGAGGCTATCGACCTCTCAGTCGCGCATATCAATGAGCAGGTACGCGTGACCCCAAAAGGAAGCCCCGTGGCATGCGCGCTCTTCGCCAACAACCAGGTTGCGGTGAACGCGCACGCGCTCAACGAGGCCCAACCACTGACGTCGGGGCGGCTCACTGTGCTTTGGGTGTTTAAGGACAGAATGGCAATGCGTCACTATCCGTATGAAGATGACACCGAGCAGCGGCTTTGGCTCGTGTCGTCCGTCGCCGATGGTCACCGGCACGAAACAGACTACGGAGCGGAGGCGAATATCGACGTGGATGCCGAGGCAGGCGTGATTGAAGTGCTCAACTGCTTCACGTTTATCGAGACGGCAGTCTAGCGGGCCGCGACAGAGCAAATTTTCCATCGGCGGAGGGCAACGCCCTCCGCTTCTTCATCTATTTCCTCGCTCAACAATTCATTCCACCCGGATACGACGCATGCCGGATCGCAGCAGTAGGTCAGACTATGCTCATTCTTGCCGTGGGGACTGCGGATCTTGTTCATCTGCATTGCCTGTGCTCGCGCCTCGGTTGTTCTGCTGATTTTTCGGCTCGATTCCAGCTTCCCTGCTCCATTTCTCGGCCAGTAGAGACAACATCAATCTCTTCAATATTCGAATATTTGGAACCCGGACGACTAACAAGGTCACGACCGGCAACGGGTCGAGACCACCCGCCTGCTAGCGCATTTTCTGTGTCACGTTTGAAATCGAAATCGAGCCCAAACTGCCTGTAAAAACGGTATCGTCTCTCAACATTCTGCGCTCCGTAAGCGCCGACATGGCTCTCCAGAAGCGTTATCGGTGATACAACGTCGTCCGGCGCGGCACGGCACGGCGAGCCTATTTGACTATTTCATTGAAGCATAGACTACCGATATTCAGGCCACGAAGATCGTCCTGCTCAATGATTACGAAGCCATTCGTGAGCTTCAATCCGTATTCCCGACGGGCGGTCATCACACAGCCTGTCTCTTGTGATTCGCGCTGGCCAATCTTCTGCTCGTCAATCAGGCGTGCCACCAGATCAACGCTCGCGCCCTCCTTCGCTCGACTCTGCGATACCAACGGCCAGAAGATGGATTCGATCTCGCGGTTGGTCTCTGACCGAAAGAACTGCCAGACGTAAGCGCGCCGGTTCTCAGCCGTACCTCGGCTGCCCTCAACGACGAACAGTTCGTCAGGCGTGACGACCGCCTCCGAACTCCAGATTTCGTCTTGACTCATGCTAACGGCACTGCACACATCAAAAACTCTCTTACCTGTTCCTCGTGTCCGGCAAACGACTTCCCCCCATACTGTCGCAGTGAATTCAATTTGGTCAGATTGTGTTCAAGCAAGTCCGTCGCCAGTTCAGGTGAGTTGAATGTCTCGTTGATCCGCACCGTCGGAATACCTTTAAACAGCACTCGTCGTAGCTGGTCCATGGACTGTGTGTTGATTTCCAGCGTCTTCTGCAATAGCTGAACACTCAGGAGCATCTTGAATAGCCGGGTTTTCAGGTCTGGCTTCTTCTCCGGGTACACACCCACGCCAATACTGACAAGCCGGATGTCTTCCTGCTTCATTCCAAGTGCCCCAACGGCATCAGCAATCGCGTAAAGCGACGGATTGTTGGCACAGTAGCCTCCATCAATCAGCTCAACATGATCGCCATGGCCGGTTACAACAACCTTCTTCTCAAAGAAGGGATATGCGGAGCACGACGCCTGAACAGCATCGGCAATGGGGACGCCGTGAAAAGGCAAGAATGAGGCCGTCCGCCCGTGTAGCTGATCTTTGCTGCCTTTGAAAATCATCGGCTGCTCCATTAACCAGCGCGTCGCAACCACGCCAATCCCCGTCTTGAAATCGCTCGCCTTATGTTTGCCGAAAACTTCCTGCGACAGTCTTGCGAGAGCGGCCGTCTTATCCTTGGGGTTCCGGCACGACATGATTGTCGGCACATGCTTCTTGTACAGCTCATGTATTGCGTCAATGGAATACCCAAGCGCCACGAGAGTTGCGATGATCGCCCCTGTACTCGTGCCGTATACATAGTCGAATCGCTCATGGAGAGGGCATCCCAGCATAAGCTCTATCTGCTTGAGCACTCCTAACGTGTAAAAACCTTTCGCACCTCCACCGTCCAGCGCAAGGATTCTGCATTTGCCATCAGATAGCCCGGTATTCCCCGGCTCGCGTCCTGAATCGTCACTCATTGAAGGTCCCGTTATTTTTCACTCGTCTTTGGTAGGCCTGCGATCCCGCTCGTTCGGTCCAGGACGTGCAACAAGGCACGCCTGCCTTGTCTCCGGGTCGGGGATGGGCCTCGGGAACAAAACCACCCTCGCCTGCGCTGCGAGCAATCGTCCCAAAAGCAATAGTTGATACGTCCCTTTTAATGCACCCATAACACAAGATATTGTGTCATTGTTGTAATTGTACCTGCTATTTTGTTATTCATGCTTGACGCGCTCTCGTTTTCTCGGTAATCTTTTCTTCAATCTGAGAAATAGAGTCGTAAAACCGAACCCGTCGATTACTGTGCGATCGGGCAATGGGTGGCACGACCGTCGTGCACCGGCAGAGCCGGCCAAACAAGAGACCAGACATGCTGAAACTGAACAAACTGTTCTATTCGCTCGGCGAGGATACGACGTTCGCAGCGAGGATCTGTCCCACCGCCGACGATCGCAATGTGTTGATGGATGCGAAAAATGCCATTCGTGATCACTTGCGCGAAGGCATCCGCGAGGCAACCGTCAACGTCCTCAGTATGGAGCATCCGGTAACTCCCCGTTTCCGGACCCAGGGTTCATGGCGTTATGACACGTGTGTCCGTCCAGCCTTTAACCCGCCACAGGAGATGGACTGGGATTTCGGCGTCTACCTCCCTACGACCGTGTGGGAGGAAAACGGCCCTCCCCGCGCTATGGCTAAAGCGTATTTCGATCTCGTCGAAGGTCTCCTGTCAGAGCTTTGCGATGACAAGGGCTGGACACTTGACAAGTCAAAGAAGACGTGTAGCCGGGTTCGCATTTCGAAGGCCGCTCACATCGACGTCCCGCTGTACGCTGCAGCCGAGGAGCAATTCGTCAAGATCGTTGAAAGGCATGCCGTCGCAGCACGTGCTGTGATGGATTCTGCGCTTACCAAATCGCTCGAGATAGCGATGGAGAGCGCGGACGAACAGACGTGGGACGACCTCGAAGGCGTCGTTCTGGCGAACCGTTCCGGCGAATGGATTCGCTCAGATCCTAACAATGTCGCCAGGTGGTTCGAAAATCACATTCACGAACATGGCCAACAGTTGCGCCGCGTTTCCCGGTATGTCAAGGCATGGCGCGACCAGCAATGGCCCGAAGGCGGTCCTTCCTCCGTGGCGATGATGGTAATCGTTGCGCGAAATTTCGAAAAATGCGACGGTCGCGACGATATTGCGGTTGAACGCGCGGCTATGCACCTGTCAATTGAGTTACTCAAGGATGTACGCGAGGATGGAATCGATGGCGGCGAGGCGAATTTCAATAATCTGAATGCTGACGAACGAGTCGAACCAGCTTTGCGTGCCTCGCGCCTGGGGCAGGCCATTCGGACAGCACGCGGTTATAACGTCGCACAGAAACACGAGGCAATTTCGACTCTGACCACACACCTCGGGCCGCGCATTCCGAACCGGGCAGACTGGGTCGAAATCGATTCCGGCGCAGATGACGTGCGGCAGGTACCGGCTAGCCGCGTGCCTCCGCCTGCCGTTGGTGCAACCAGTGCAGGTTGAAGAATATTCAAGCGAAGTCTACGGAGAAATTGTCAAGATAATCCGCAGATACGGGCTTCGTCCGGCGCGTGCGCGAGGGAACATTCGCGCGTTCGAAGGCCCGATCGCGACGGTTCGTGGCGACGTCCCAATCCGACTCGAGATCTCCGACTGGGATTTCGAAAAATATCCCCGAGCCTACCTTCTTGACAAATTTCCGGACGGCCATCGTATCTACGCGCACGTTGACGCGTTGGGCGGGCTCTGCTATTTCACCCCCGAATCCGTAGTACTCGATCGGTACAGACCATCCATTGCAGTCCATCAATGTCTTCATGCCATCGAGTCCGTGCTGAACAAGGCACTGAACGATGACGAGGAAGCCAGCGCAGATGTCGAAAACGAATTTGTCGCCTACTGGTCGTTCGGGCAGTTGCCACCGGCGAAGTCTGTGATTATCGATGACCTTCCCCCACAGGCGAGTGAAGCGTCGTACTTCTCGTTCGATGGCCCAGATGAAGACCACCATGCCGTAATCTGCGAGGACTCCGAACACGCGCGCAGGCTTATCAGTGCTCTTGGCTACAGCCGCACAACTGAACTCGCTTACACCTGCCTTCTATTTGCGTCAGAGCAAATTCCAGCTGCGCCCGCTGGCGCATTTCCGGGAACGATACACGAGCTCTTCACATGGATTGGCACGTGGGACCGTCCGCTTCTTCGCAGCATCCGGGCACGATTGGCATCTCACAAGGAATATCTCGCACAGGAACGTTGCGTTCTGGCATTTTCGACCCCGTCGGGCCGGTTCGGCGCAGAATTCCGGCATGACCGGGTTCATCGGCTGGGGCTTCGACGGAATCCGGCCGAGTATTGCAATTTCCTGCATGGCAAGAAAGGCCGCAAAACTGCCATCGTCCGCCTCAGGCTCGACGAAATCGGCGCGCCCTATATACACTCGCGGAACCTAGAGTTCGAAAGCCTGGCAGGAAAACGGATAAAGCTTATTGGATGCGGAGCCATCGGCGGGTATCTCGCTGCCGCACTGGTACGCCTTGGTGCGGGCACGGGGAAAGGCGGCCGACTCTTTCTGTGTGATCCAGGCACCTTGGAGCCAGACAACCTCGGGCGGCATACGCTAGGATTTCGAGCGTTATTTCGCAATAAGGCTGAGGCACTTCGAACTGAGCTCGTAAGCCAGTTTCCTTACCTCGATATTGTCGCGAGCGGCGAACAACGACCTTACACGGACGAGTTCTTCGCAACTGACCTCGTTATTGACGCCACGGGTAACGAAGCTCACAACGAGAAGCTCAACTTCTACCACCTGAAGCGTCGACTGTGTCCGGTTCTCTACGTCCGAATCAGGGGGAACGGAGAATGTGTGCAAACGCTGCTGTCCGACTCTCCGCAACACGCCTGCTTCAGATGCCTGAGACAGGGAGAAGGTGGAAACTATCTCGAAGAGCGATTTCCCGTTCTGAAGTCGGCCCCTGTCACGCGTTTTCGTGGCTGTGCATCTTTCACTCCTTACGCGGTATCGAGTTCGCTTTCAGCAGCCGCACTCGCCACCGATGTTGTAATCGACTGGCTGAAAGGAAATCCGGCGCCGCGCTTTCGGACACGCCATATCGAGAACGCTAACACTCGTCGCCTTTCCAATCAGGATCTGCCTCCTATCAAGAGATGTCCGGCATGCCAGACGAGTTCGTAACCGAAAACTCCCTTCTTGGAGCGGGAAAGGTACTGGTCGAGCAACAGGTCTGGGAAACGATCATCCCTTTCCGGCAGGCGCACAGCGCTGCCACCGAGGCGGGCGGGATCCTGCTAGGCTATCGTCGCGGCGCGCATCTTCACGTTGTCGACGCGACCTTTCCGCAGCCGGGTGACCGCCGCTCCCGGTTCCGCTTTACTCGCGCAAAACAATCGCATCAGCACATCGCTCTTCAGCGCTGGAAAGAGACCTCAGGGACAGTCGACTACCTGGGAGAATGGCACACCCACCCTGAAAGCATGCCATCACCATCGAGCCTCGACACCGCTGAATGGCGCAAGATTTACGAACCGCGCGCCGTACCTATGCTCTTCGTCATTCTTGGCTGGTCGTCACACGTTTGGGTCGGTGTCGGCTGCGGGTCGCGACTGGAGGGTACAAACTGTTCGCCGCCGGCAGTAGCCCGGACGAATGCCTGCGACCGCTGAACATCGCGCGCATTGTCCACAGAGGCCCGCTTCTCCGGCGGGCATTTTTACGGCCGCGTCCGTACTCGCGATGTACAGATCGGGCAACGGCCAACAGCGCCCGCGCATGCGCCCCAATTTGCCCCTTGCCAACTGCCTCACTGCGTCGACTGCCGCTTGCGCCGCACAGGTTTGGGCTATTTGATGCCGGCCTCGCTACTCCACTTTTCGACCAGCCGGTCTGGTGCCGGCTGTCCAACGCATCAAATCTCTCCGGCTGCCTGGGCAAACGCTTCAAATTCCCTCCCGATTGAGTGTTCGCGCAGTCTATCGACGACGTACGGTCGACGAAAGAGCACACGTATGATGATGACTTTCGCGCTCATAATACGAGCCATCGTTAACATGCGCAGCGACCGAGGCCTCATTGCGCCCACTTTTTGAACCCTAAGACAGGTATGCGGCTCTTTTTCGACGAATCTGGAAATACTGGCACGAACCTCTCGGACTCCCAACAACCCATTTTCGCACTTTCGTCGATCAACATATCGGCCGACGAGGCAAATGGGTTGCTCGCTGAACTGATGCGCCCCGGCCAGTCCGAGGTCAAATTTTCGAAACTACGCCGCACCGCTGAGGGCAGGCAGGCCGTCATTCGGCTCATCGATTCCGACGCGCTCACGCCACGCACGGCAAAGTTCGCAATCGCGGATAAGCGGTATTACCTGATTTCACACTACGTCGACAAGCTGACCGAGCCTGTCCACTACGACCTGGGTGTCGACCTCTACGCGAAGGATGCTCATGTCGCGTACGCGAACGTCCTGTACTTTGCCGGATCTCACATTTTCCCAAACGGCCATTGGGACGCGTTGCTCAACGCATTTCTCGGGGCAATTCGCGGCCCTTCGGACGAAAGCTATCGGGCGTTGGACCGCACCGCTGCGCTGGCGGTATCAAACGCGATACCGGACTCTGCCGAATTTTCGATGCCGTTGATGCTGGCGGCGCCTCAGGCAAAAAAACTCCTGAAAGGCTTCGTGAATACGGCGACCTTCGATCCCGCTCTAGATCTGTTTGCGATACTGGTACAGGCGTGGATGCGCGAGTCGGACGGATATCTTGATATCACGCACGACCAGTCGAAACCAATGAAGCTGCCAGAGGACTTCCTGCGGCAGCTGATGCGGCGGGACGTATCGAATCGAATAATCGGCTTCAGGGGTAGACAGGCCGAACTTCCGTTGCGAGTCAGCACGCTCGAATTTGGGGATTCGAGGGCTCATTCCCAATTGCAGCTTGCGGACATAGTGGCCGGGGCCGCTGTTGCCGCCTTTTCGCCATCGCGCACGGAAGACGAGGCGGCAGACTGGGAACGGGTGCGTGAGGCGCCGTATGCTCTTGTGGTTGGTCCGATGTGGCCGAGCGTCAGCAACATCGGCGGCGCAGCATCTGATCCCCAACCGGGCGAGGGCAGCCTGGTCGATGGCCAGATGCAGTTTTTCAGGGATTCTGGTTACTTCGATCATTGACCAGGGCAAGACATTTGAGTCCGCAGTCTGTCGCGAGCATGGCAGAGAGATCATGGTTCGATAAAACCACCACGAGACTCCGATCCCTAAACCGGCGGTTTCGCACCGTCGCATACCATTCGGGTGTCGTGCCTTCCTTCTCCGAACGCGCGCCGGACGGACCGTTCGATGGCAATACAGCCCTCGTGCGCGAAGTATGTCAGCGGCTGCGGACGGAACTGCTTGACCAGCTTCGCCCGGTCATGGGCATACCGCACGAAAACGGACACCCAATGCATCCGGCGGGCGCGCCGTCCATCGCGGCCAGCAAAAGTGGTACTCCTGGCGAGCCGCACTTTCTGCTCCACAGGGCAAAACCTGCCCGGAATCCTGCTTAGCCACCTACGCTTATTTCGTGCGGCAATAAGGCCTGAAGTATCTGCTCATTCGCTCATTCCGAGCTGAATCCGCTGATTTAGCTGATTCGGTAGCGACGGATCAGCCGCTGCCTCGTCGCGCCCCGGGCCAGTGGCCTATTTATGCGCGGCCCTATTCGCCGCCACGCATTCCCCATGCCGTTAGAGTCGCACGCCGGACTATCTCGGTCCCGGCGGGCCATGTCGCGCCGGTGGACCTTGTCGGAATGAAGGCGAAAGCGTCGGCTAAAAACAGGCGCTACAGATTGAATCTCGGCCATTTAACCACCCCATGCTCACGATGCAATCGACGCTAACTCCACATGACGAACTCCTCTCCCGGGCACTTCTGGTCGCAATCTCAACGATTGCCGACTTCGACGAATCATTGCCCACGGGAAGTTCCCCCGTCGTCCCTGAGGTCATCATTTGGATGATGGAGCAGACCAATCAGGCCCTCATGCTCACTCTGAATGACGGCGACCTGCGCCCCGTTCTCTCAGAGTTAATCGCAGATTACGGAAAGCTCCGCAGACACGCCCTCTCGTTCCAGGCATTCAGAGGAAGAAGCGTCATCGTACAGCCTTCAGGATATTCCGAATTTCCGGTACGGATCATCTTCGATGACCTTGAGGCTGCTCTGGACATCAGAGACGCTCCTGTCGGTGCCACATTCAAAAGCATCTTCAGTTCCATCATACCCGGAGTCCGGCGCCGGCTCGAGGAGATGGACACAATCGAATGGGGCGACCATGAACCAATACCGGCGGCAAATGACGACGTCGCCGCTGAAGCCGTTTGCATCCACCAGACCGAGTACGAATTCTTCCGGGCAGCCATGGTCGAGCCTTACCTTGGGGACGACCCGGTCGAAACCGTAGTTGACTTCATGATGCAGGGTCTGGTCGATGAAGATTTCGGACGACATACCGACTATTGGCTGACCGTAGATATATCAGTGCTGATGCGCTGTGCCGAGCTAGATTTGCCTATTGACATGGCGCGTGTTGCGGAAGACGGCCGCATGGAGGAACTCAAAGCGGTTTTGCTGCAAGAGCTTGATGTCATGCGTGAAACCGAACAGGGATGGCGAGAACTGGGCGCACCACTGCGTTCACTGCTTGCGACCTCTGCCGGGCCGAGAGAGACAATGCGCATCATTAAGACGCTTCTCGAAGCTCACGATTCCACTTCCTCACGAAGCAACAATCATATCGGCGTGTACTGGATGTTCTGCCGGCGGCTCGGCCCGACATTCGACAACGCGCCGTCGCTTCTACCGTTGCCTCTCGATAACGCCCCTCACATTGATTCGATACGACACGACATTGCAGCAACTGAAACGTGCTACCTCGTCGACACCGCTGACCTCTTCGGGTCACCCTATGTCTATACGAGCAATAAGCACTGCCTCGTCATCAGGCTACCCGAGCCGTGGCTGCAACTGCAGGACACGCTCTCAGCCAACATGGGTATTCAGCGAATCGTGTCTCAGAGTCCCGGTGGAAGCGAATTCCGCCTCAACCTGACACCCAATCGCGCGTTCTGGGCGCCCGAAGAGAAACTGCTTCCTTATCTTTACAGGTTTGCGCGCCGCCTTCCGGTCGTTTACGTCTTTGAATCTTGCTGCCTGTTAGCGAACTATAAATTTAATCGGTTCGTCGATTTGCAGAAAGTCATCGATACGCCGCTGCGACATCTCCCGGGCGCAACTATCGAGGAAGGTGAATGGCGATATCACGCCAGAGACTATCTGACAGCGCTGCCTGACGGTACGCTATTGAAGCCGGTAATTCTTAGTGAAGTACGGGACCTGACGTCGAACGTTAAGCCGGAAGCGAGTCACCCTATCGCAAGTACCACAAATTGAATCAGATGAAATCCGCGTTGGTATGCGCTCCGTATTTGACGGCGCAGAGATAGAACGAACGGCGCAGTGTGGCGCTGCGCCGGCTGACACTATGTGTTGAGCGGATTCTTAAATGCCTTACCCGGCGAAAATTTGACGGTCTTGACAGCGAGGATATGAATTTTCTCACCGGTGGACGGATTACGCTCCGTACGCGCCGCCCGCGTTCCCGTCGAGAACGAACCAAATCCAATCAGTTGGACCGCCTCTCCATTCGACACAGCATTCGACACCGTCGCATCAATCGCATCAATCGTTTCACCGGTGAATGCCTTCCCACCACCGGTGACAGATGCCACGGCGTCAATCAGCTCCTGCTTGTTCATTGTCGCTCCTCTAGTATGTTGTTTATGAACAGGTTGAACACTACATCGAATCGAGCTTGCGATGCAATGTGGTGCATGGAGTGAGACGTCCTCGTGCAGTCCATACTCGGCACGCCACAGCCACGCGAGCATTTCTACACACGCTTCCAGCCAGTGCGAGGTGCGATAACCGCATTGCGCAGTGACACGTACCGCCGTACCGGCCTGTCGCTTACGCTTCCATTTTGAACTGTCAACTGCCGGTTTTTCCGCGCTCCTGAACCAGCCGCCAATGGCCGATACCGCACAATAAGGAGTCGTCCCGGCTAAAACCCGGTCGCTGCACCTGTTTCCATCTCTACAAGGAAACAGGATGTCAGCGCAGAAGCAGCAAAATAATGAACAGCTCAACGTCATCGAACTTTTCGCGCGTGTCGGTGGCTTCCGTCTGGGACTGGAAGCCGTGCACGGCGCTCCGTTCCAGGTCACCTTGAGCAACCAGTTTGAGCCCTTGAGGAAAAAGCAGCACGCAAGCGACATTTACCGGTCGCACTGGCCAGCAGACCCGCACATTAACGAAGACATCTTTCAGGTTCTCGAATCTGAGTCCGGTCGTGATGCAATCCGCAATGCGCGTCCGGATGTCGTCGTTGGCGGATTTCCGTGTCAGGACTATAGCGTCGCAAAGCCGCTCTCATCGTCGGACGGTCTCGCTAGCAAGAAGGGGGTCCTGTGGTGGTCCATCGCGAAGCTGCTGAGGCAACGCCTGGATGACAGAGCGCCAGTCAAATATCTCATCCTTGAGAACGTCGACCGCATCCTCTCTTCACCTGCGTCGTGTCGAGATCGGGACTTTGCGGTCATCCTTTCAATTACAAGGATGCAAGATGCTCGCCAATACCCATTCGACCAGTCCGACTTTTTCACGCGACATTAGGGCATTGTTGCGGATGCAAGGCGTGATGAACGCCTCACACTTCATGACCGTTCCGCTTCTTGCGCTGCGCATGTCGATGACGCTGCACTTCAGCTCCGTGGCGCTTGCGACCGTAATGTCGGCGAATCTGCTTTCCGCCCAGACGTTGCCGCTGATTGCCGGCGCGGTCGCTGACCGCTTCGGCTCCCGGTGAATGTTGGCCTTAGGGCTTTGGTTGAGAGGATTGGGATTTCTCGGATTCAGCGTCACGAACGATGTGACCGCCTGGGTGTGCTTCGCTTTCGCGGCTGGGTCGGGCGTTGCATGTTACGAGGCTGGTCTGTACGGAACTTTCGGCCGCCAGCCGAAGGCATCGCATTCTGCCCTGTTCGCAGCGAACAACCAGATGCTGAACATGGGCACGGCGGTCGGCCCCATGGTCGACGGAATGGCGGCCCTGATCGATGCCCGTTTCGCCTTCGCTGCGAGTGCACTTTTATTTGGCGTGCTGGGTGCGACTATGTCCCGATCAACAATCGGGTCATCCGAGACAGCGAATCGCCGTGCCGTTCTGGTCAATCTGCGCGCCGCTGCGACTAATCGCAATCTATGGCGCTTGATCGTGGTTTCTTTGCCGTGGTTCTTTCTGTTTCCGCAGGTTTATGTCGCGTTTCCCTTGCATGCCGAGCGTCTCGCGGGTCCGTACGCCGCATCAGCTGTCTATGTTGTGAATGGCGTGATCGGACTGGCATTCATGCTGGCTGCGAAGCGCTGGCTTGCCCGGATAAACCCAGCGATCTCAACGATGTATGCCTATCTGGCTGCTGCGGTCGCCTTCGCCAGCGTGGCTGCGTGCAATGATCTCGCATGGTTTCTGCCATTCATCGCAGGATATACGATCATCGAGACAGTCATGCTTCCGGCACTGGAAACGATGACCGGCTCGCTAGCGGTCGATGGAAATCAGGCCACGTCTGTCACGGATCGGCGTAATGACGCCGGGGATGATCGCCGTAATGGCGCCAGTTGGAAGTGGTGTCAAACGCGGATTCGAACGGCCTCAAGAATGCGGTTTTTTACTGGATTTTGCAACGGCGTTTTCGCCGCTTTCAGGCATCGGTTTGGGCTTGCGGAAGCTCTCGCCCTCGATGACGATGCGATAGGCACCATGGCGTAGCCGGTCGAGTGTCGCGGCGCCGAGAACCCGGTTGTCGGGGAAGGCATCGCCCCATTCGCTGAGATCGAGATTGGATGTCAGGATGGTAGCCGCCCGCTCATACCTGGCCGCCACCAGGTCGTGGAAGTCTTCGTCGTGTGGCGCGCGCAGGGGTTTGAGCGCGAAGTCGTCAATGATCAGCAGCGGCACGCGCACGAACTGCTGGAACTTACGCTCGTAGAGGCCCGTGGCGCGGGCCGCATGCAGCTTCCTGATCAGGTCGGTTTGCGTGACGAACAGCACGTCACGCCCCTGACGCGCAGCGCAGTGACCCAGCGCCTGGGCAATGTGGGACTTGCCGACGCCCGTTTGACCGACCATCAGGATTGCCACCTTCTCGTCGATGTAACGACCGGTGGCGAGATCGTGGATGTGCGCGCGGTTGAGCTTCGGCAGCCGGTCGAAGTTGAACGTCTCCAGCGTCTTGCCTAGCCCGAAGCCGGCGCGCACGAGACGCGCGCCGAGCTTCTTCTGGTCCCGCCGCGCGACCTCATCATGCAGGAGCATGGCGAGGAATTCGGTGTAGGCGAGCTGTCCGTCGATCGCCTGACGGTTGCGCTGCTCGAGCGAGTCGAGTACGCCGGACAGGCGCAGTTGCTTGAGGATCGTATTGAGTTCAGGACTCGGATTCATGATGGTCAGTGAAGGAGAAGGGAATGGAGGTCACGACCGAAGCGGCCGCCGTTGACGTAGGTGTCAGCAGGCGCCGCTGACGTTTGCGCTGCTGCTGCGGCGGGCTGGCTGTCCAGTCCCTTGTCGAGAATGGTCTTGACGGTGCGGTACTTCGGGCTCGCGAATGCAAGCGCACGCTCGCACGCGGCGTCCAGTCGTTGATCGCCGAACTTCTCGCGCATACGGACGATGCCCTGTACGCCACGCAGGTTGACCAGCACCTTGTCGTTGAACATCGCAAGGACCAGCGCGTGACAGGATGGCCCGATCTCCTTCGCCCGGGCCAGGCACCACTGCGGATCGTGTTCGAGCCACGCCTGCGCCGCCGGCGGCTGATGGTCACGCACCGTGTGGCGATCACCGGGCTTGCGCAGCCGCGGATGGGTCGCGACGAGTTCGTGCTGGTGGAATAGCTGCACAATCGTATCGGTGGACTTGAGCCACAGGCTCTTGCCAACCAGCGTGAACGGCGCGGAGTACAGCGCCTTCCTGTAGACGATGTGTCCGTCCGTATGCACCTTGACCTCGCTCCATACAGCCAGCACCGGCGCAACGTCAGGCAGCGTCGTGAGCAGCGGCTTCTCGATGGCGAAGCGCGCCAGCGGCTGCTCGCGTGTCGTGCCGTGCTCGCGGGTACTGGCCTGCTGCATGATCCATTCGCGCAACTGCCGGTTGGCATCGGTCAGGTCGCGGAACGTGCGCAGCGGCATAAAGGATTTCTTGACATACTTGACGCCCGATTCAACGATTCCCTTCTTCTGTGGGTCATGCGGTGGGCACGCGTCGATCCGGAAGCCGTATCCCTCGGCGAGCGCGGCATATGAGCGCTGGACCTCCGGGCTGTACATGCAGGCTTTGGTGATCGCGCACTTCGCGTTGTCGATGATGATGCGGCCCGGGCAGCCGCCAAGCCACTCAAAGGCGCGACGGTGGCAGGCCAGCCATGTCTCAACGGTCTGGTCCAGCACGAGCTCGACATACTGGTGCCGTGACCAGCACAGGGTCATGACGAAGAACCACGTCTTGATCTGTGCGCCCGATTCATGCGCCAGTACCGGCCCGGCGCCGAAGTCGACCTGTGCGGCCTCAGCCGGCGCGAACTCAAGGATCGTCGTGGTCGGTACGCCGCGTTCGGCCTTCAGGCCCAACAGGATACGGCGCACCGCCGAGTAGCTGCCGGTATAGCCATGGTTGCGTTTCAGCGCGTGGTGAATCGTCGTGCCCTGCACGCCGGCGTCATGCCAGTCACGGATCTGCTCACGAAACGGCTCGAGCGTGGACACGCACGTGCTCGGCAAGTGTGGAGTGCGGCCGAACACGCCGGCGATCACGGTATCGTCAGGCAACGGCTGCCCGGGATTTAGCCAGCCACGCTCGCCGGCCATACGACGAACAGCGGTCAACTTCTTGCGACCCATCAGGCCGCTACGCCCAATGTCGCGATCGGAATCGCCTTGCCGCATGCGGACAAGGACTTGACGGTACTCAAACAATTCGAACCTCCGGTTGGTCATGGACACTCCGTTCAGAAAGAACGGAGCGTACCCATCTGGAAAGTTCGAATCGCATTCAACACCCGGCGCGGGTGGCGCCTATACGCCGATCATCGACTGGCTTCTTTACGCCGGTCACGGACTGGCGCCATAACGCCGATCCTGCGCTGGCGCCTATGCGCCGATCATCGGGTGGCTCCTTTACGCCGATCCCGGAATGGCTCCATAACGCCGGTCAGTGACACACGTCCTTCGGCGTGTTGAGTGCTGCAGGCGCGTTGAGTGGCGCAGCCGGTTACTATGCCGGAAGCTGGCTAATCCTGAACGCGATGTCGCTCGAAACGTGGGCGACGCTTGGAAGTGTTGCTGCGATGAGCTTCGCGGGAGCCGCACTGATTCTTCCGAAAACACTTCGTCGGACTTCGATGCTCCTAAGGTAGAGGCGCTGCGCTAGATGTCAACGGTCTTGCTGCCTCAGTCGAATGTCCCAATTGGCCTGCCAGAGCCCGAAAAAACAGCCAGGAAACCTAGTGCAATAGTGCAGGACCTTTTGTGACCTCGCGCTCTGGCCCGTGAAGAGCTGACAAGGCGACACGTCCCAATTACGGCACTCAGGAGGACTCAACTGAACTGGACCGCGAACCGATTTACGCATGCCCTCTCCTCCCTACGGAACGGTTTGAGTGCTTGCCGGCCTTGGAGCGATCACACGATGTCAAGCTCGGGGACATCCCACCTCTGACCTGACAGCTCCGTGACCACCCGGTTCCTTCCTGCACGCTTCGCCGCATAGAGCAGGTGATCGGCCCGCGCTAGCAACTCCCCGACCGCCTCGCCGGGCCGATACCGGGCAATCCCGGCACTCGTCGTGACGCACAGCCTAGTGTCGATTTGATCGAAGCGTGAAGACTCCAGGACGGTACGCACGCGCTCGGCGGTCTGATACGCGAGTTTGTCGTCAACGTGCAGCAGCAGCACAAACTCCTCGCCGCCGATGCGCGCCACCACGTCCTTCTCGCGCACTGCGGTGCGCAGGATTGCGGCGAACTGGCGTAGTACTACGTCGCCGGCTGCATGCCCGTAACGGTCGTTGATGGATTTGAATTTATCGATGTCGAAAGCGATCAGCGCGAGCGGATAGCTTTGCTTGTCCGCGACACAGCGGCGCGCCAGACGTTCGAACGCACGCCGGTTGAACGTTTCGGTAAGTGGGTCGAGATCACGCTCAAGCTTCAGTCTGTCAATCACATCCGACATCGCGGCGGCAAGCAGCACGAGCCCTAACACAGCGCCCATCAGAGCGAGCGACAATTGAAGCAAGACCCAGAAAAGGGTCTGCCCGAACGGTGCAGTGCTATGAGGCAGGGGGCGGATCGTGGTGAGCGGCGTGCTGATGAAGAAACTGGCGCCGAAGATCAGCAGCGCCCAGAGAAGAACGCGATTGACAGTGCGTCCATTGCAGTGTTTCCTGAAACGGAGCGCGGTCAACATCATCAGCACCCCGGCGCTGAGATTCAAGATGTAGACTCGCACGAGCAGGTTCGACGTCACAAAGGAAAAATAATACATGCCGCCCAGCACCAGAACGAATATCGACGTATGCGTCACTAGCCGCAAGTGAAGCCCCGCTCTGCGCAGAACACCTTCTGCCAACAGCTGAATGCTTGAGATATAAAACGTTGCCGATACAAGCGCGTTCAATCGCCATTCATCCGGCAGGTGACAGATCTGCACCGCTGAGCCAAGTGCGAATGCAACGAATGATGCGGCGAGAAAGCGCAGATAGCGCAGTCGCCTATCGTAGATCCATGCGCAGGCAAAACCGAGCGAAAAAACTGCCGCGATCCCTGGGATGATCAATTGAACGATTTGATTGGGCGTTATCTGAGCGGGCGTGTGGCTCGTTCTCCGCTGCCGGCCACGACATCGCAGGGCCTGTGGAGTGATGGTTTTCGGGGTGCGCACCGTCAGTTGTCATTTGCGACTCCCTCAAAAATTGAGTGGGCGCCCGATATGGTCAGAGGATTGTACGCCCGGTGAGGGGAGCCCTCGGGATAATGCGAGAGTGTTGCATCGGGCCTCGAGTCCGACACTGTTGTGAGCAGGATTCAGCGATTCTTCTGTCGTCGGCGAAGGTCCCTTATTGGCCGGCTTGAAGCAGTTCCGGCCGCAATTGCCTTCCCGCACGGCGGCCATAGAGAGAGGGCAAACGGGCCCCCGTTAGCCAAACTGAACGACAACCTCGACCTATGCTCCTCGCCGACCGGCGTCCGACGACCGAGCGCATCGATCCTCGCAGGCGCGGGATTCCATGCAAAAGGCATATTCGACCGCTAGTTTTAGTGTGTACGAATCTGTTCACATTGTTCGCTGGCTCGCGGCCGATCCTGCAGAAGGACAGAGACGTGAACGCCCCCATCAAGGTTGCCTTTCGCACTGCCGCGCGGCAAGCTTCTGCCTTTCCGTGTGGCTTTTAACAGCTCGCGCACCTTCACCTCTATACGCCTTGTGAATGTCCATCCAGGCGGGCGCACGCGAATCTCTTGCTTTCCTTGCAGGAAGCTCAAGCACGTGGTGACGGCCCTTGAACGGCACACGGATTTCCTGGCCGACTGTACGCATTCGTCGCCTTCGCCGAACCCGGCCCAACGGCAACGCGTCAAACCGGTAGAGTCGAGATGTGGCGCGGTAGCGGTAGGCTCGGTTTGTCTGTTACCGCCGCTTTCGTCTGGCGGTGCCCCAATAACCTCGCCGTAACCCCGTTTCCACATCCCGCTCATCGAACCCAGCGTGCAGATCTCCCGCACTGGGCTCTCGGACAAGACATCACGCCTTCACACACGCCAGGCTACGCCCCCACGTGCGCTCAGACGTACGAGACCGAAGTACCCGTAGAGATGCGGGGATGGATAAGTCCCGCCCCTGCGACGTCTGAGCTTGTACTTGTTGCGTAGCCACCGGCGCAACCGCGTCGCGGTGTAGCTGTCGATTGCTCGGTATGCCCGGCTGACGCTTCCTACCTGGAAGTAATTCGCCCAGCCGCGCAACGTGCGGTTCAACTTGCCCACCAACTCCGTGGTCTCTTGCCATACCGTCCTGAGGGCGGTCATTGCATGAATCTTTTCGACCATGCGCCGGATACTCTTCTTCGACGGCTTCATGCCCATACGGGCCTGACCAGTCGTTGCCGAGTACATCCGCCCAAACGTAAAACCCAGGAAGTCGAACTCACCTTCTGGCACCTTGCAGATTCGCGTCTTCTCCTCGTTGACCGTCAGCTTCAGCTTGCTCATGATCTCGCGCAGTTTCAGCAACGCCTCTTCAGCCTTGCCTCGCTTGCACAGGATCACGAGATCGTCTGCGTAGGTCACTATTCGACTGCCAAGACTGCGCTGAAGCCCGAGCTTCTTCCACGCCAGCACGAACCGGCGCATGTAAACATTCGCCAGCAGTGGTGCGATGGGGGAGCCCTGTGGAATCCCGCGCCGATTGTCTCGAGCCTCCGTCGTCCGTTTCTGCCGACCTCGGTCATCGGTTTCTTCAACGGGGCATTCCAGCCACATCCTGATCAGATGCAGCACACGCCGATCAACGATGCGTCGCGCGAGCGACAACATCAAATCGGCGTGCGGAATACTTCCAAAGTAGTCCGCGAGATCAGCGTCAACAACGTCCGTTTGCCCTCGATGCAACCGCTCCTCCACCTCGATCACCGCCTGCTGGGCATTGCGGCCCGCACGATAAGCGTACTGCTCCGGTGGAAGGTCCGCTTCGAAGATCGGTTCGAGCACCAGCATCGCTGCTGTCATGCACACCCGATCCCGCAGGGTCGAGATACCCAATGGCCTCAGCTTGCCGTTGGCCTTCGGGATAAACACTCTTCTGATAGGGTCCGGCCGGTAAGTCTCCTGCCTGAGCGCAAGCGCCAGTTCGCCGAGGCACTTCTGCACCCCGTACGCTTCGACCTCCGCGAAGTCCTGTCGATCGACACCCGGTGCGCCCTTGTTCGATCGACACTGTGCGTACGCATGCGCCAGCACATCCTCGCGATAGATCTTGTCGTACAGCGCGTAAAAGCGATACCCGGCTTCTGCCTTCGCTTTCGCGTGTAACGCCATCTGCAGCTTCTGAACACGAATCGGAGTTGATAGGTTGCCCAATCTCCACGTCCTCACTACGTATTGCGTCTGTCTTGAACTGAGGCCCCTTCCCTCCACCGGCATTACCCGGCTTCACCGGTACTACGGGCCTCTCCGTCATCCCAAGGCGCCCGGCCTGTCCCTCGCGGGCGTCCGGTTGGTCATCCCTGACCACGCCGAGGGACTTCCCGTGTTGCGTACGCTTTCCTTGTGTACATGCTGTCGCCACTACCCCGGCGCAGCGACTGGGCGTCCAGCCTGCTCATTCACCCAGTCGTATCAGCCTTCCCCGATAGGGTTGCCGGGTCGGCCTGCGCATCGTCCTTTTCGAGGTTTGCTCGGCGTTCACTCGCGTTACGGCCTGCACACTCGCGCTGTCACCTATTCGTGACACGCATTACCAGAGGCTTCAGCCACTTCGTTACCTCCATGACTGCTTCAGTTGCTTCCGGCTGGAGCGGTTGCCGGGCGGGGCTTGCACCCGCTGGAAAACGCCGCCTTTTCACGGCGCACACCCTCAAGGGACCTTGGATCAGGCGACGCCTCTTTGGCAGCTTTTAGGGCGCTGCGGTCATTCATTTCATCGAGTCGGTCGGCACTTCGTCGGCCATATGGAAAGCTTTGCATATGGCCGATGAACGACCGATTGCCAACTACTAGAGCATTTATGGCGGCTTGCTCGCTTGAACCGTAGCTTAAAGGTCGGCCTCTCGCGAACGCTCAGTGCTCCAAGTGACCAACGTATTAATATCCGATAAGGCATGGATTGGACTGGTAATATCCGATAGATCGCCAAGGGTAAGTCTGACTGGCGTCTTCACACCCGGAGAAAGCGCAAATCGGAATTCCTGCTGATAGGCGAAATGCGAGGGTTTCCGGAACGAGCCCGTTTCGCCTGAATGCGTGTTGACGTCGTAGTACTCGATCGGCCCATATTGGCACTCGAAACCAGCTACGACAGCAGCTGCGCAAACTCGATCAATAAACGCTTGAGTGTTAAGAACGATAATGAACGAGTCGCCGAACGCAAAATTCCTCTCATCGACGATGAAATCATCTCCCGGGTGTCCAACTGCAAACATACAAAAGATATTGTGGTCAGGCCGGCCAAAATTGAAAAGAACCGGCCCGACCAAATCCTCCGGTTTTATCCAAATAACTTTACCGTCATCGACAGCTTCGACACGAATATGTGCAAAGTCATGTGGTTGTTGAATTTGATCCGTGCTTTCGAAACGATCCGCTCTAACATGGTCGTCTTCGAGTATTGAAAAATAGTGACTCGGATTCATGTACAACAGACCCTCGCGATGAAAAGATTCGATGTGCTGGCGTTGCCCAAATTTCAAGAGTATTTGCCAATCTCGCGTTACTTCGTACATTGACGGTTCCCTTCAATTAGAATTGGTCTTATGGTTTGAGATCGGTCTCGCACTGATCATATCGCGAGAGACAGCAATTCGTGCAGGCCTTGTGCGCAGCAGTAGGTGGGCACACGACCGGGACGTATGGGTCCGTTGTGCGGGGTGAAGCCGACGTCTCAATGGCCGAGTGAAGGCGCGAACCAACGGCTATAGTTGGCCGATCTCGGTCCAACGGCATTCGCTGGCGGCTTGGCAACTGGGGTGGGCGAACGACCGGGAAACGTTTCTCGGTGTACATCCTGTTTTAGGGAAAGTCTGCAAAAGTCCTGGCGTTGAAGTCTGGTTGGCCTATCCTGGGAGAACGCGAGTTAAAGGAGTTCGTCGATGACACAGCTCGGTCTTGGTCTGGATCTTTCAACGAAACGTACGCGCAAGCGGGAATTTCTCGATGAGATGAGGCGCGTTGTGCCATGGTCAAGGTTGATTGCGTTGATCGAACCGCACTATCCGAGGGGCAAGACTGGAAGGCCACCATTTCCGGTTGCGACGATGCTGCAGATCCACTTCATGCAGCAGTGGTTTGGTCTGTCAGACCCTGCGATGGAAGAGGCGCTTTATGACGTGCCGCTGTATCGCGAGTTTGCGGGGCTGAACGAAGGTATGACGCGTTTGCCGGACGAGAGCACGATTCTGCGGTTCCGGCACCTTCTCGAAACGCACGGCCTGGCCGCGCAGATGCTCACGCTGGTCAATGAGATCCTGACCGAGAAAGGCTTGATGTTGAAGGCAGGGTCGGCGGTCGACGCGACCTTGATTTCCGCACCCAGTTCGACGAAGAACGGCTCCGGTACACGGGACCCGGAGATGCACCAGACGAAGAAGGGAAATCAATGGTACTTCGGGATGAAAGCCCACATCGGCGTGGACGCGGAGTCGGGTCTGGTCCACACCGTCATTGGTACGGCGGCCAACGTCCACGACATCATTGCGGCCGAAGCGCTGTTGCACGGCCAGGAAAAGGATGTGTACGCTGACGCCGGATATCAGGGTATTGAGAAGCGCTGTCAGGCGAACCCGGTACGCTGGCATGTAGCGATGCGACCAGGCAAGCGTCGACAACTGGACCTGAACAATCGTCTGGACGCGATATACAACCAGATTGAGCGTCTGAAGGCTGGCGTGCGCGCCAAGGTTGAACATCCGTTCCGCGTGCTCAAGCAGCAGTTTGGCTATACGAAGACGCGGTACCGGGGATTGTTGAAGAACACCGCGCAGATCACGACACTGTTTGCGCTGGGCAACCTCTGGATGGCACGCAAGGCATTACGCAAGGCGTGAAACGCTCGGAGGTAAAGGCCGTGAGTCTCGGCAAACGGAGGTCGTCATACCTGAAAAGCCAGACGAACAACCTGCCAGCAGACGCTTACGGCTGATACGCCCCAAGTGTCAAAAAATCAGCGCTCTGAAAACGAGTTGTGCAGACCTTCCTTAGATCTCCCGCGCGGAAACCATCTGACGTGAACTCGCCAAAGGCGTGGTCGGCAATCGCACCGAGTACGAGCATCTGCAGGTTGCCGTTAGCAAGACGCTCGCAGCATTTGCGAGCACCGATGAGACCAAGAACACTCATCTGTTCATGCAGCCGCTTGGGCGACTGGCGAAAACCTCACGAAGCATCGAGCTTACCTGACATGCCTGCCAGCAGGCCAGCAGGCGATATTCCAGGTCGACTGCCGACGACTCACCTGTCTCGTCGCTCGCTGCCGGCTCCCTGCATCGCTGTGAGAAGCGCATGCAATTGCCCGATCGTGAACGGCTTGCGCAGCGACGCGCAATCGAACCCCACCTCTTCCGGCGTCGGTGCAGTACCACCTGATACAAAGACTATCCTGATGCCCGGACGGCGTTCAATGGCCTCTTTGGCGAGTTCAACGCCCGACCGTCCAGGCAGGACGATATCCGTCAGAAGCACGTCAATCTTTCCAGTCATCAAGACGCCGAGCCCTGTCTCTGCATCGGCAGCCTGACGCACTTCGTACCCTATGCTGATGAGCAATTCACTGGTCGCCTCCCGCGAGCTGTGGTCATCATCCACGACGAGGATTGTCAGGCTTGCGGGCACTCGCGACGGCTCTTGTCGAAGCGGGACGGCCGGCGACGAGGGAAGCGACGGTTGCGCGCTTGCGGTGTCGTTCGCTCCCAGTATCCGGCGGATTTTTGATGCGAGCTGCTCCCGGCTGTAGGGCTTGCCCAGCAGTTGCACGCCTGGATCTAGCCGACCGCCATGGACGATTGCATTCTGGGTATAGCCCGAGGTGAACAGCACCTTCAGATGTGGCAGCAGCCGGGTCGCCAGTTTGGCGAGTTCGGTGGTGCGCATGGTTCCGGGCATCACCACGTCGGTGAACATCAGATCGATATGCACCCCGCTTTGAATGATCACGAGCGCGCTCTGGGCGTCATCTGCCTTGAGGACCGTGTAACCCAGTTGCCTGAGCGTTTCGACGGCCGTGGCCTGGACGCGTCTGTCGTCTTCGACAACAAGAATCGTCTCGACCCCGCCAGTGAGCGCGACGGGCTGAGCAGGTTCGAGATCGACGGCTTTTTCCATCGAGCGGGGCAGGTAGATCTTCACGGTTGTCCCGTGGCCAGCTTCGCTGTAAATCCTGACGTGACCTCCGCTCTGCTTGATGAAACCGTACGCCATGCTCAGGCCCAGGCCGGTGCCCTGTCCTTCCGGCTTGGTCGTAAAGAAGGGATCAAAGGCCCGATCGAGGACCTCGCGCGTCATCCCGGTGCCCGTGTCGGTGACGGCCATTAACACGTATTGTCCGTCGCGAACATCCTCGGTCAAGGCGGTATAGTGCTCGTCCAGCATGGCGTTGGACAGTTCGAGCGTCAGCTTGCCGCCGTCGGGCATGGCATCGCGCGCATTGATGGCCAGATTCAACACCACATTCTCGAGATGGTTAGGGTCGACCAGTGTGTTCCACAGCCCGCCCGCGATGACGGTCTCGACGTCAATGACTTCACCCAACGCCCCCCTGAGCAGGTCGTCCATGCCGCGCAGCATGACCGCCAGGTTCACGACAAGCGGCTGCAATGCCTGACGGCGGCCGAATGTGAGCAGTTGGGAGGCGAGCTTGGCGCCGTGGTCGACGGCTTCGATTGCCTTGTACAGACGCTCGTGTGTCCAGGCATCGCGCCCGTGACGGCCTTCGAGCAGTTCGAGGTTGCCGCGTAACACCTGCAGCACGTTGTTGAAATCGTGCGCGACGCCGCCCGTCAGCTTCCCGAGCGCCTCCATCTTCTGCGACTGAAGCAGCGCCGCTCGCGCTTTTTCCAGCTGCTCGTGAGCAGTCTTGCGCTCCGTGATGTCGCGGGCGATCTTGGCGAAGCCAACCAGCTCGCCTTGTTCGTCCCGGATTGCATCAATGACCACATTGGCCCAAAACCGGCTGCCATCTTTCCGGACCCGCCAGCCCTCGGTCTCGAACCGCCCTTCTATCGTCGCCGTCTGCAGGCCAAGTTCGGGCAGCCCCTGGGCCGCGTCTTCTGGTGTATAGAACCGCCGGAAGTGCGTCCCGATCACCTCGCTGGCCTGATAGCCCTTGATGCGTGCGGCGCCCAGATTCCAGTTCGTCACGTGTCCCTCGCGGGACAGCATGAAGATTGAGTAATCGGTTACTGGCCCACATCCGCATCGATTCGACCAGATGGTCCGTACGTAACCGCGAGCCGCTTCTGGTGCGGCCCAGAAGCTGGGCGGCGACAAGGTAGCAGAGCAACTCCGCCCGCGCCTGGCCGTCAAGGCCGGGAGACGGAAAGTCACTGGCTGGTGTCATCGCTCTTTTCCCCATCGTATGATGCGCTCGCCCCGAGTGCACTCTCGTGGAGCCGGTCGCATGTGGTCAGCGACGCAACGAGCAATGTATTTTAGCAAGGAAGTACGCTTGGCACGTTTGTCGGCGGTGCCCCAAGTCGCCAACTCGACAAAACTGGCTGCCGTCCATCAGCGCCTCGACCATGTCCGGACGAATTGAACATAGTTTATGTTTATGGACGCCTCTCACCAAGACCGATGCAGTACAAGGCGGTCAAGGGTGCGTTGCTTGAGCGATGGCGACCCGCGACCGGTGGTTTAACTGAATCCCTTACACCGGTAGCGAAGTCTTACAAGGCTCCATTGAAAATGGCTCTTCAAGGGGAAGCTCCGGCCTTCAGGCCGGGGTAGTTCACCCCTGCCGGTTCTGCAGTCCGGCTGGTGGCAATCAGATGGTGAACTGAGCCAACTGATTAAGCCGGTCCAATGTCCCCGAACATCGTTTCTAGAACGCAGGACCCTCAGGCGGCTCCTCGCGAACAGCGACAGCGATCGAGCTGCCGACGATCGCGGCTATTCCAATGACTGACACGAGGCCTAACGTCTCGTCCCACACGAAGAAGCCGAAAAGCGTTGCCCAGACGATGCTTGCGTAAGTGTAAGGGGCGAGTCGTGCGGCGCTTTCGCGCCTTACTGCAACAGTAAATAGAAGTTGGTCCGCAGTAGAGAACGTTGCCACTGACGCCATGATGAACAGATCCTTGAGGGTCGGCGTCCGCCACGCAAATAATAGAGAAAGGCCAGTAACAACGGTCCCAAAGGCCGTGAAGAAGAGCACGGTTAGACATTCTTTCTCTTTCAGCGTTGTTTCCGGCTACCAACCGGCCTTTGATCTTGCCTTCCGTCGCCGCTCAAACTGCACGTCTAAAATGGCTTGCTTGAGTGCTCGACCAATCTCGGCGTCCGATGTTGTCATCCACTCTACGTAGCGGCGCGGAGTCAGCTCTCCTACGATAAGAGCAAGACCATGCTCGATTGCTACGGAGAGTTGTTTCTCAACCCGCCGGCCCAGTTTTGGCTTAGATACGGAGCTAGCGCTTTCGTTACGCGCCTTAACTTTCGTATGTGTGTCAGTTCTCGGACTCATATTTCGGTGCATGCGTGAGGCATTGTTGTAGACGCTCGCGGAATTGCTCGACGACCGCAGAGTCTCCCAAGCCCACATCGGTTTGACAGTGCACGAGCCTCTGTCGGTGCGCCTCAAACCCATCTGCGCGGTCGTCAACAGCCAACCATCTCAGCGGCTTGTTCCTTCTGACGTAGTCGAGAACCTGCGCACCACGTGGGAGAACCGACCAAACAATTGGATCTAATGTGAATCCATCCCACGTCGCGCCGGTGATGCGGTCCCGCAGACCTGAAGACGGAATTGCGTTACGCGTCGATTCCATTCCGAAGACCACCGACCAGTCACTTGAAAGCACAATCTCGACGTCAGGATATGGAAGTAGCAAGCTATCGAGCACATCGGCATATTCAAACAGCTTGATGTTAGGCGCACTGCTCATCACACGGTTTCCAGAGCGACGAGCGATACCTCGATGAAGCACTCCATCGATATCAAGAAAGAGCACACGTCGCATTTGTCTTCTCTCCTTAAACTTTGTCAACCGAAATGCTCTGCGAGTCGAGTGCAGAGTATCGTGTGAATTTCGTCGTCGATTGCGGGCCGTCTCATTAGCCGATGCGTCTGGACATAGCACAGAACCTGACCCCACGGAGCTTCGATTCCCATGTCGCAGCATCGAAATATTTCGAGTGAAACGTTGCACCGACTACACGCTCACTGAGCTCGGCAGGCAACGCGTTCTTCGCTCGTTGGTAGCGCAAGTGATACCCCCACGACGTGGAAAGAACAATTTTCGCACTGACGTCGGACGCAAGATAGTCAATAAGAATCGGGGAAAATTCGAGAAGTCGAATGCACAGAGAGGTGCTTGAAATGCCTTTCCGCGTCCGCACGGTGTCGAGCCTGTGAAGGACACCGTCAAAATCGAGAAATAGGACCTGTCGACTCAACCCCACCTTCCCCGCCTTGCCTCTTTTCCCATTCATAGCAGCAACTAAAAATCAGCCTCCGTCTTGACGCGCGTCATTGGGTTCGCATTCTGCGTTGCTGGTGCTTGCCAAACGCGCAGCAATGGTCGCCAATTGCCCCACGCTCTGCGGCGTGTCTATTTCGACGTAACAGCTCACCGCCCCAAGATACCTGCTCTCATCCCAAAGCACGCCTCGCCCGTCTTCGAATTCAAGGATGCACAAGCCGGTATGTGGGATTTTTCTGATCAGAGCTATTCGCCGGACGGCCATGTCTCCACCAACTGTCTTTGAGCAAAGATACACAGCGGGTGTGGCGCAGTTCGATGCAGCCAGCAAAGTTCGCACGCTATCGTACGTGTGAGCTATGAACGCACTTTCTGTAGCATCATCAGTGTTTCGGCTGTAGCGCACATGAAAAAAAGCGCCATCAGATACTTTAATGGGCAATAAGCTTTGCCGGGTCAGTTCCGAGCATCGCTCGGCAACGCGAACTTGTTCCATCAACTTAGCTCCTATGCTTTCGAAAGTATGAAAGTAGTTGCACTGTGTCCACTGCAGCTTTCCTCACTCGTGTCGGCAAGGAAGTCAACGTTGCCACGGCAGTCGCCACACTCTATTGCACGCGGACGCAGCGCAAGAACAATCACCAGCAGGCGCACGACGTCATCGCCTGCTCCGGATAACACGTATCCGCTAGTCATCCCATAGCATTACTAAACATTTGTTAAAAATATGCAATGATTTACAACTGCAACATAAATCATAGTTTCCTATCTAGCATTCTTGAAAAATTAGCTCCCGAATAATCGGCCTCGCGACGCCTGCTTTTGCGTTGGCAATCTCCTGGATCTACGACTGGTCCGGACCTTTATCCATATCGATACACATCTGCATTTTGTGCGGCTCGCCGTCATCAACAATTGCAAACTGATTGCCATCGTCCAGCGTATACGTAAGGAACGACGGAGGCAAAGCGTCTACCTTTGTTACCGAACGAATGCTGACGCCGGGATCGTCGGCAGACCGTCCTTGGAGCGCAGTAACGTAAAAGTCCGTCGTTTCCGGCAAAACAACCAGCGAAAGCACCTCAACCATCGATGTAACCCTCCCGGTAGCGCGCGAACCAAGGGACGATGTCCCTGGCAGGCAGATCAACGCAGAATTGCACTGCGCAGCGTTCCTGCTGAAAAGTTTAATGACTAAATCACTAGGTACGTAAGAGTCACGACGAGGCGATCTGGGTGAGATTTGCGTAGGCAGCACTGCGTATGAAAAGCCCAGAAGATAAGCGCGCGATCGGACGCGCGAATGAATTCACCACAGGCAAGTTTCAATCGCAGAGCGACCATTTCAACGTGTCCCGTCATGGCAAAAAATGACGCTTACTTGACCTTTACGCCAACTCACCGACCCGGTACCTTCTCATCTGAAGCAGTGCCTCTTTGGTGAGGGAACGAGCAGAGGCCAAACAGGTGTGGATCCCGAAATCGTGCCCCACGAATACATGCACAGGCGTGTTGGCAGTGTGGTCTGGAGCGTTTGCCTTTTAGAACGGCATCTTGGAGAAAGTCATTATGGCTGTATTGGATCTCAGACCGAATTGTGAATGCTGTGACACGGACCTACGCCCTACGGATGAGGCCTATATCTGTAGTTACGAATGTACCTTCTGCCCGACATGCACCACCGGCGTGCTGTCCGGCCACTGCCCTAACTGTCTGGGTGACCTTCAGCGCAGGCCGACACGACCAAACGCAGGGCCGGTCGGAGGTCTGAAGAAACACCCCGCATCGAAGACGCGTGTTGTGAAGGATGGGGGATGTCTTTCGACTCCAGACCCAAGCCGGGGCGATGAAAACTGGGAGTAAAGCAGTGCATAACCGATCGAGCTCATCTTCAGCGGCATCATTTCACCTGTCCGTACTCAGGCAACGCACGTCTACTTGGATGCGTGGACAGCTTGGGACAAGCTGAATCGCTCGGTAATCGTTCTGTGCAGCAGGGTGCTGAAATCCCGACACGGGGTGAGTCTTTGATTCTCGGCTATCCGATTCCGTCTGGCCATTTTGTTGGAGTTTTCAAGCCGAGCAAATGTTGCTGTATCGAACGCCGGGATCATGCTGGACGAGACTGACGTGCTGTCTGCAAGAAGGACTGAGACATCGATTCACATCAAGTTCCTCTGTATCTTGCGCAGCAAGAGAGCCTTTGTTCCATGAACACGCAATGACAAGTACCGACTGATGGCTCGGCATACAAGTATCGCGAAATCCGAATGTGCTGCGATTTCCTTACAATCATCCGCTCGCAAATATGTGACTGTCCGATGAAGCGCTGATACGAAATTGAATACTACCATCGTCAAAATCGCCGGACGGCGCTTGCACGATAGTCCTTAGGCTTGCGGACCAGTAAGCTTTCTTTAACAGCTGCATATTTCCATAGACCGACGGGGAACAGATAGCCGGCAAAGAATGAAGCCAGTTCCAGCTGAGTTTCCCTTGAAACTTTTATCAAATTTAATTTGGAAATATTAAGCCATGTCTATAGCAATTACCTGCGCGAATTGCGGGAAGATCGCAATTATTGAAGAGAAATCTATCGAAATTGATCAAGGCAAGATCGATCCGATTTCTTTCGTAGCACCGAAGGGTTTCCGGAAAGTGATGATTGGTACTAGTTCGGAGGATGTGCACCTTTATTGCACCGATTGTGGAATTTCAGCAGATTTGCCAACTTTCCATTGACCGACATGAAGCATGTTGGTCCTGAAGGAAGCCGTTCTGATCGGTAACCGTCCGACCGCGACCGTTCTTGACGGCGTGTTGATATCGAGCAGTTAAACGCAGCGCGTTGAGTTCAGGCGATGTTGTGGTGAAGGTGATCGGCAACGACCCATGGCAACAGTTCGTCGACGCGATTGACGGGATGCTCGGCGATGCGAGCGATGACGTGGCGCAGGTAGGCCTCGGGATCAAGGCCATTCAGTTTGGCAGTACCGACCAGAGTGTAGATTGCGGCCCCGCGTTCGCCGCCGCTGTCGGAACCGAAGTGCAGGAAGTTTTTTCGGCCGAGAGCGACGGCACGTAAAGCGCGTTCGGCTGCGTTGTTGTCGATTTCCACGGCGCCGTCATCGACGTACAGCGTGAGCGCCGCCCACTGATTCAGAGCGTAGTTGATGGCTTTGGCGGTATCGCCTTTCTGCGAAACCGTACCCAATGTCGAGCGCAGCCAGATCCCGAACGCATCGAGTAGCGGACGCGCCTGCTCCTGCCTGACACGTCTTCGTTCGTCTGGTGGCTTGCCGCGAATCGCGGCCTCAATTGCGTACAGTTCGCCGATCCGGCGCAACGCTTCAGTGTTGATCTCGTTCCTGCGTGCGACGAACAGATCGTGGAATTTACGGCGCGCGTGCGCCATGCATGCAGCCTCGCGCACATCATCATCCTCGTAGATCGCGTTGTACCCCGCGAACGCATCGGCCTGCAATGTTCCTCTGAAGTCCTTCAGATGGGCTTGTGGATATTCACCAGCCCGCGTGGGACTGTATGCGAACCAGACCGCCGGCGCCTCCTTCGAACCAGCTGGCCGGTCATCCCGAACATACGTCCAGAGCCGGGCGGTACGGGTCTTGCCGTTCCCCGGGTCGAGCACAGGTACCGGCGTGTCATCCGCGTGGATCTTCGAGGCGGCCATCACGTACCGGCGAACGACCTCTACAAGTGGCCGGAGCAACGCACTGCACTGGCCGACCCAGTCCGCGAGTGTCGAACGGCTGAGGTCCACGCCGTCGCGCGCGTAAATCACTGATTGTCGATACAGTGGAAGGTGATCACAGAATTTAGCGACCAGAACATGCGCGAGCAACCCGGGACCGGGCATGCCGCGATCGATTGGCCGGCTGGGCGCGGCGCCCTGCACAATGCAGTCACAGCAGGTACAAGCCTTCTTGAGTCGCCGGTGACGAATCACTCGCCAATGCCCCGGTACATAGTCGAGTTGTTCGGAAACGTCCTCGCCGAGATCGCCAAGCGCGCCGCCGCATTGCGGACAGCTCGCGTCGTCGGGCTGATGAACAACGTCTTCGCGCGGCAGATGTTCCGGAAGTGGCTTGCGTCCCGTCGGCTTGCCCGCTTCTGAGCGGGAACTTGTCGGTGTGTCGACCATCGCCGCGCCGTCGTCGGCCTGCAGATCTTCGAGACGCAATTCCAGTTGCTCGATCTGGCGATCAATCTTCTCCGACTTGCGCCCGAATTGCATGCGCTGGAGCTTCGCGATCCACAGCTTCAGGTGCTCGATCTCGAGCGCCCGGTCGGAGAGTGTCTTCTGGAGCGTCGTTACGGTGTCACGCAGATCCGCGAGGTCGCCTTCGCGCTCACGTAACGCCGCCTCACGCGCGAGCAAGAGAGCCTTCAAGGCCTCGATGTCGTCCGGAAGGGTAGCGTCGCTGGATGCCATGCCGGCAGTTTACGCGCGTGCATTGCGCTATGCCCGCGTTGTCACATACGTTTACAAAGCGCTGGAGGGGCGCGCTGCATCGACGGGCTGTCGCCAGTCGAATCCTTCGAGCAGAAGGCCGAGTTGAGCGCTGGTCAGCGAAACAACACCGCCGTCAGCACGAGGCCACGCAAAGCGCCCACGCTCCAGGCGTTTGGCGAACAGGCATAGGCCGCCGTCGCGCCAGTACAGGCATTGATGAGGTCGCCACGTTTGCCCCTGAACACGAAGATGTGACCAGAGAATGGATCCTTCGCCAGCACGGTCTGCACCTTCGCGGCCAGGCCGTCGAAGCCGCAGCGCATATCCGTAAATCCGGCGGCAACCCAGATGCGCGCGTTTGCCAGCGGACCAATCATCGGCTCAGGCACTGGATCACTACGCGCAGCGTGTCGGGATCGACACTCCCCTCAACGTGTACCTCGCCTCGTGGCAACTGGATCCGGATCGTGCCGGGCGCCTGTGCCGCAGGCGTAGATGCAGCCGGTTCGGCCGCGCCGCTGTCGCTGGCCTCATTCACGGTGACCGGCAGCAAGGCGCATTCGCGACCGTTCACGCCAAGGCGCCCCTCCAGATACTGCTTGCGCCAGTCAAACAGCTGATTCGCGTTCACTTCGTGACTGCGTGCAATCTCCGCCACCGAACGTCTACTGGATAACGTCTCTTCGACGATCTGGCGTTTCTCGTCCACGGTACGCCGGCGATATTTCCGGGCGCCTTTGACTTCGGTGAATTCAGTCACTGTGTCCATGATTCCTTTGTGGACACAGTCACATTTGTGCCCCCGGAAAGCATGGCGTCGCCTTCATCAGGCGTCTATACGGTCAGGGGCGGACGGTTACTCTGATCGCATCAGCATTCTCAACGTATCAGTGCAATCGAATGGTGTCTGGCGACCGCGAGGAAGTCGTCGTATGAAATCAGCGCTTGACGAATGAGGTGCCAAATTTACTGATGCAGATATAGTTCTTAGAGTTGATGTGCAGACTTCCCTGAAAGATGCTCTGGATGTTTTGCGTTACTCTCCTGCGCAACCAGATTCCAACAATCCAGAAGCACGCCATCTGGATCGAATGGCTACGTGTGCGTCTTTCATTTTCGATCAAATCATCCTCGGCGTCTGATAGTTATGCATAGTGTCACTCAGCCGCACAACGTCATTTCCTTGCATCCGACGATTGCGAGACCCAGCCCTCCGTGTATCTACCGGCTCAACGGCAACCACGATTTCCTTTGGTCCAATATTTTGGGCTAAAATGCTTCGCCTGTCTTCAGTGATTCGGACTAAATTGTGGTGCTGGTTAATTTTTCGACAAGCTGGACACTGTGAAACCCCATCGGGTCTGCTTTCTCATCTATCCGGGAGTCGCTTCATACGATGTCGCCGGTCCTGCACGGGCTCTGGCCGCAGCAGGCGGTGGCAGGTATAGCGTGACCATTACCTCGGTGTCGGGCGGACTTGTGGAGAGTGACTGCCAGGGACTCGCATTCGGAAGCATCCGCGCGGACAGAGCGAATGGGCCGATTGACACCCTTATCATCCCAGGCGGTACCGATGCGCCAACGGCGGCAAAAGATGCCACGCTCGTACGTCTGGTCAAGCGCCTCGCAGCCCGCTCCGGGCGGATTGCGTGTGTCTGTACGGGTGCATTCCTTGCTGCAGAAGCAGGCCTACTAAAAGGACGTCGAGCCGCAACTCATTGGCGATATTGTGATCAGTTTGCTGATCGTTTTATTGACATCGAACTGGAACGAGATCGAATCTGGGTGCAAGACGGCACAATCTGGTCCTCGGCAGGCGTCAGCGCAGGAGTGGATCTCACTTTGGCGCTTATCGAGAAGGATTATGGAATTGCGATTGCGCTTGAGGTGGCTCGAGAGTTGGTGGTCTTCCTCAAACGACCGGGGGGCCAATCGCAATTCAGTACGGTCCTCTCTGGGCAGATAGCGGATGCAGGCGGTCCACTGGAATCGCTCTTCGCTTGGATCGCAAATAATCTTGGGGCTGATCTCCGTGCCGAGGTTCTGGCGGAGAGAGTTGGTATGAGTTCAAGGACGTTTGCGCGCACATGCGTGTCTCGTATCGGTCTACCTCCGGCGAAGGCAGTTGAGATCATGCGAGTGCAGGCGGCTCGCGAATCAATCGAGCAGAGCGATACCTCGCTCAGTGCAATAGCGACTCGATACGGATTTGGCGATGAGCAGCGTATGCGACGGGCTTTTCTGCGCCAGGCTCACATCACGCCGAGCGAGATAAGAGCAAGATTCAGACTGTGAGGGAGCCGGCTCTCCAACTAAAATCTTTGATGGACCATGTGCAGACATCGGTTTGGATGCTTAGTCGCGCAGCTGGCGACAAAGCAAGCAAACGCTCTGCGCTGGTTTCGTCGAGGACCACAAATAAGCTGTCGATATAACTGCCTGCTTTTTCGTCAGAGACCAAGATGCTGAAGCACATAGTTCGCGACGGACGGAGAGCCGTCCTGCGGCAACTGCATAAGAACAAGCTCTATGTGCTGCACGCATCGGAAGTCGAGTGTCTGGCCAATGAGAAGGCATGCATTGCCTACGAGTTCGACGTGAAAGTGTCAATCGCAACGACACAGCGATTCGGCAAATGAAGACAGACGGAAACATGGATCCAAATAGGTTAAAGGCACGCCGGGGTGATGCGGTCCACGCGGTGCTGTGCGGCGCAGTACAACCTGCGGATGATCCTCAGGAAGCTGAGGGCTTTTTACGCCCTCGCTCTCATCGCTTTGTTCAACTCAGTCGTTGCCGTATCAACAGCGTGTGTTGATCGGCCGATAATGCGAATTGTTCAGGATCGACCAGATATCATTACCCAACTGTGCAAGATAAGGGACTCGCACTGCTCTGCGCGATTCCTGTTCCCGGAAGATGCCATACATCAATATTCAGGCTGAATCGATTGGTCGACCTCCGGAGCTATAGAGCGCAGGGTTTTGCTCGAGAGTGCGCCGAAGTGTCAAGGTGATCAGATCAACGAGATCACCAAGAAGTCTCCGCTCCTCGGCGGTTAGTGTGTCTGCGTGGAACAATTCCAATTCTTTGAGCGTTCCTGATAATCTCTGGATTACCTGAAACGCCTTGGTTGGCATGGGCCAGCTATGCATCAGATAAGCCAGTGGTAAAATGCTCCTTCGCTCGCACCATCTATCAAAGAGAACCATACACAAATCATCGATCTCTAACTTTGAGGATCGGTTATCTTGGAGCGACACTTTTGGACCGCTGCTTATAAAATGGACCGTATTCACATATCCTCCTTTACCTACATGCAAGATCGGATGACTGCCCGCTTCGAAGCACACTACTCGTTGTGCGAAAAACGCCTGGTGCTCGCTAACACCTCGTCCATGCTAAAGAATAGTCTGATCATCGCAACCAATACGTTCCCTAATGCGTACTTCGCGCAGTTTCACCGGCTGGCGAAAATGGTCGCAATATGAGATCAAGCTCCGCAGGACGATGTCGGAGATACCCCTGCGTGTAATTAACCCCCATCTGCTTAAGCAATTTCTCCACTGCCTCCGTTTCGACGAACTCCGCGATAGTTCGCTTACCTGTGATTCTTGCGACTTCGTTTATGCAGCGGACCGTCGCCTGTCCGATCGGATCTTCCGTCAATCCACGGATGAATTGCCCATCTATTTTCAGAAAATCCACAGGCAACTCTTTCAGGTAACCAAAAGATGAAGCACCACTACCGAAGTCATCCAGCGAAAAACGGACCCCATATTTGTTCAATGACTCAATAAATGACACTGATTCTTCCAGATGCTGAATTGCTGACGTTTCCGTTATTTCGAAGCAAATTTTCCGGTGATCAAAATCTATAGCATCGAGAAGCTCATAGACATATGCGTGAAAATCTCCATCGTTGATTGATAGACCGGAAAGATTTATTGCCATGGTCTGCACGTGCCGTATTTCGTCGTGATGTTCGGCCATCCAACGAAACACCTTTCTAACCACCCATCTATCAATGCGAGACACAATACGAAATCTTTCTGCAGCGGCGAGAAACGCAGATGGCAATATCAATTCATTCTCATCACCGATGAGTCGCAGTAGGATTTCTCCATGAATGTATCCACTGTCCGGCTCACTTAAAGGTTTAATTTCCTGCCAATATAGAACGAACCGTTCGTGATCCAACGCTGCCTCAATCTTACGAACCCAGTTCATATCACTTAATCTCCCTTTGATCATGCGATCGTCAACCGAATATGTGTGCACGCGATTTCGCCCGCTCTCTTTCGCGACGTAGCAAGCACTGTCTGCCGCGCCGAGGACGCTCGCAGCCGACTGCCAATACTCGTCAATCTGAACAAGACCTATGCTGGCACTGATATGCAACCGTTGGCCCTCATGCTGGAAACGGAGTGCATCGATCTGGTCGCAAATCTTCTGCGCTATTCCTCGTACAACCGACATCGAACAGTGTTCGAAGACGACACCAAATTCATCGCCGCCAAGGCGAGCCAAAGTATCTGTTTTGCGTACAATTCGACTCAAAATACCGACGACCTGCTTTAGAAGACGATCCCCTGTAGCATGACCTGCAGCATCATTTACCACTTTAAAACCATCAAGGTCCATATAGAGAACCGCCGAACTGGTTTCGTCCCGGTTACTCATTGCCTGAAGCGTTCGATGCAGGCGACGATCAAACTCACCTCGATTCAGAATTCCAGTCAGTTCGTCATGCGTGGCGCGAAAAAGCAATTCTTTTTGAAGATGATGCTGCTCCGACACATTTCGAAAGACAATAACAATACCAACTTCGTTGCCTGCTATCGACCTTATTTCGGCACTTGAAACTTCGACGTGATACTCGCTTTTTCCATCACGACTAGCCAGAATAACTTCTTTGCTTGCTGCAAATCCATCTCCGCCAGTTAGCCAATTATTTATAAGACTTTTAGATGAGCGATTGGTTATCTGATCTGAAACTGAAATAACGTTTTCGCAGCGCTGTCCTTGCGCATCAGCTGCCTTCCAGCCAGTAAGTTGTTCAGCAGCCGCATTTAGATAAGTAATTTTTCCGCCTTTGCAAACGGTGATTACTCCATCACTGATAGAATCTAACGTGATCCGCAGATGTTCGTGCTGGTTTTCTAGCGCTGCTCGTAATCGCTTGTTTGCCGTGATATCGGTTATCGCCGTTATCGATAGGAGAGGTACACCAGCGGCGTCGTACGTCATCACTGACGAGACCACAACATTCAGAATGTTGCCATCTTTCCGCATAACCTCATACTCGACTCCCTCCATGTAACCTAGACGAAAAAGTTCCGGGAGCGCGGTCTCTTCGGCGTATTTTCTGGATTGATCGGTCAGCATTCCAGTCCACACCTGCCCGACAATTTCTTCCCTGCCATAACCAAACGTCTTAAGCCAGAGATCGCTAACATGGATCAGGCGGAATTCACTATTAATCGAGTGAAGTATTGCTGGAGTGGTCTCGTACAGCGCCATGTATTGTCGGACGCTTTCTTCGTTATATTTCATATTATCCCCGCCGATTAATTAAAATCAGTCAACCGAATTCTCTCCATCGCGCGCACATGCCATTCAATACGTCGTCGTTAATAAAAACAAGAATCTCTTCTGGCTTTTAAGGCGATTTTTCATTAATTAAATTTTGCAATCGATCATTGCCGGCGAAATATTTATGATGCCACCCCGTCGCCCCATCCTCTTGCATCTTATTAGGATTTTGGTCACAATCGATGCATGGAGCACGTAATCGCTTTTACTGCATAAAATAAAATTTTTCTAGCAAAATCCAGCAGCTTCTTTACTGACTAGCAAACGCTTCATCAACTGCCGTTATAAGCCAATCCAAACAGAGAATATACCAAACAGCAGAGAAAAATTGCGTTACTGCATAACTCCAGTAGCCTGCACACTGACGAGGAAAGGACGCTATGTATTTTGATAGCTGTTCATTTTCGATTAGATGATGCGATGTCCGCTATTCGGAGCATTGGGCCGAGAAGCTCTTTTCTAGATGACTTCTTTTCCCCTAGTCAGCCGCGCATGTTAGACAAGCTGGTCGCGAAGGACATCAAAGTGCGACGTTTTCAGGCCCGTGTTCAATCGCGTCGCGCCGGGCGGCGTACCTGCTGAATTTCCTGATGACATATGTGGAGCGCTATGGGAGGCAGGCGTGAACGTCACCATGATCCAGCGTTCTTCGACGCATATCGTGAAGTCAGAATCGCTGATAGAGCATACGCTTGGCGCTCTTTATAGCCGTCTGGAGGTATTCCCCACAGCCGTTCGGCATGTACCTCTTCTGGGACATCCTGGTGCTAGTTTTCATTGGTTTTAACTTCGACGCACTCCAACGCGTGCGAAATGTCGCCGACCACACCGCATATCATCGAATGTATGCTCCCGATGGGTTTCACCGCTTCGCCTCGAGCAGCCCCGATCTGTCAACGGCTGCAACAGGCGACTTGAGCATGTCGGAAATGGGTGTCGCGACCCTGACTACTCGTTCTTCTTGTTCCCGGTGATTGATTGCGTAGCTGTCGTGCGCTGCGTTTGCGAGTTGCACTCTCGGCGCAGCAAAATCTGCATTGGTAGATTTTGTACAAGCCGCGAGGTTCACCAAAGGCTGCGCGAGAAGCCCCTCCCTCTGATATGTCAGCAGACCTTCCCTGCCTCCATGTGATACCCGCGCATATGCGCATGCGCGCGCCGAGCGCAAGCTCTCAGTCTGATCTTTGTAGACAACAAAACAGCCAGGCAGAATGGACAGGTGCGCGGTTTCCCTTGTGATCTCGCCGAGTTCCCCGCATGCGGCTTGTCGCGAACTATTGCATGTCAATCTGCACCATCTGCGCTTCGCCCCGGCGCAATTCGATTAACTCAAACGTGCTCCAGTAGCTACCCTTCCTTCCTCGCTGCGGGCCGCTTTCGCGCTTCCGAGCAGTCGAAGCTCGTAGCAGTCTGGCTTCATCAGGGAATTCCCTCGATTTCTTCGAAGTTCCTTGACCACCTCTTCGTGTGGTGCAAGCATACATTAACTCATAAATTGAAACTATCATCCTATTTTTTAGGACTTAAGAGTCATTATCAGACCGAATCAGGAGACCCAATGAGCAACGAGGCAAAAGGACAGGCGAGCGTTACGAACGTAGTGCGCGTCGTGAGCGGCAACTTCCTTGAGATGTACGACTTCATGGTCTACGGCTTCTACGCATCGTCGATTGCCAAAGCCATGTTTCCCAGCGACAGCGAGTTCATCTCCCTGATGCTCTCACTGGCCACTTTTGGCGTCGGCTTCCTGATGCGCCCACTGGGCGCTATTGTTCTCGGCTCGTATATGGACAGACACGGCCGGCGCGCCGGACTCATCCTCACGCTAACGCTCATGTCTATCGGCGTGCTGATGATCGCCGTCACGCCGACGTACGCGAGCATTGGCGCGCTCGCACCGGTGCTGGTCATCATCGGGCGCCTGTTACAAGGGTTTTCTGCGGGTGCGGAATCCGGCGGCGTGTCGGTCTATCTGTCTGAAATCGCGCCACCCGGACGTCGCGGATTTTACGTGTCGTGGCAGTCAGCGAGCCAACAGGTTTCTGTGTTGCTCGCAGCCGTTCTCGGCGTCGGGCTGCGCTTCGCACTGACGAACGAGCAGATGGATGCATGGGGTTGGCGAATCCCGTTTTTGCTCGGATGCTCAATCGTACCGGTACTGTTCTGGATTCGCCGTTCGGTCACAGAGTCGCATGTTTTCACGTCACAGAAACGCCAAAGCATCGGCGAGATCTTCAGATCGCTTGCACTTAACTGGCGTGTCATTCTGTGGTCGACGATGCTCGTCAGCCTGACCAGCATCATGTTCTATTTAATTACCGCGTATACGCCGACTTTTGGTCGCACGGAACTCGGCCTCAGGCCCATCGACACGTTCTACGTGACAATCTGCGTTGCGCTCACGACCTTCGTGATGATCCCCGTGATGGCAGCGGTATCCGATCGCGTCGGACGCAGACCGCTGTTGATCGGCGCATCGCTGACGATTGCAATCGTCGCGTGGCCCGCGATGACGTGGCTCGTCGCTGCGCCGTCGTTCATGAGTCTCCTGGTCGTTGAAGTGGGTTTCGCGCTCCTGTACGCGTCGTATCAGGCTGCGCTTGTCGTCACGCTTACCGAGATCATCCCTGCCAATGTACGTGGCACCGGCTTTTCGCTTGCGTACAGCCTGTCTCAAGCAGTGTTCGGCGGATTCACGCCGGCCATCTGCACGGCGCTGATCCACGCAACGTCGAACAAGGCGATGCCAGGAGCATGGCTCGTAATGGGAGCATTGTCCGCGTTGTTCGCGACACTCATGATTGTGCGCAGGAGCAACCATGTGATCGGAGAAGTCTCAGCGCCAGCCGTGTAGTGGGCATGAGAAGCGAGCCGTGCGGGGGTCAGATGCAGGGAACCCATGCGATGATGAGGCTTTGCAAATCGCCATCCGTCGCGGCGTCGTGTTTTATCTACTCGGTGGACGACTTCCGATAACCCATCGCACGGGAGATGTTCAATGCCGCCTCCTGCACGGCGGGTGCGAGTTCCTTCATCCGTTTGGCGCTCAGGCGCTCCAACGGCCCCGAGATCCCAATGGCGGCAGCGGGCGCGCCGAACGCATCGAAGATCGGCGCCGCGACACCGCCCACGCTCTCGCGCCACTCTCCACGGTTCATCGCGTAGCCGTTGGCCGCCGCGCGCGCCAATTCAGCCTTGAGCATCGGCAGATCCGTAATGGTCGCAGCCGTATACGCCTCAAGGTTCGTGAGATGACGTTTCAGAAACTCCTGACTCTGCTGCGCGAGAAGGATCTTGCCAGTCGCAACGCAGTAGGCGGGAGCATGACCGCCGAGCACGGAATATGCACGCACGGGCTGCGCGCTCTCAATTTTGTCGACATAGACGACTGAGCCACCATCAAGGATGGACAGATGCACCGTTTCCTGCGTCAGATCGACTAGCGTGCGCATATGACTCGCCGCAAACTGCCGCACGTCGATGTTCGCCATCTGCTTGGCCCCGAGCTCAAACAGCTTGAATGTGCTGCGATAGTTGCCAGTGACCTCGTCGCGGGTCGCATAGCCCGCGTGGGCGAGCGTTTGCAAGGTGCGGTGCGTATTGCTTTTAGTGAGCCCTACCTCTTCCGCCAGCACAGGAATGGGGATTGGCTTGCCGTTCTGGTCGGCCAGCGCCTCCAGCAGCATCAGGCCCTTCAGCAACGTCTTGTCCATGGTCCTAAATCTTAGGATTAAAAGCTCATTCTACACTGTGCCAGCGGGCATATAACCAGCATTACCAATGCCATGAGTGCTGCCGACTACCGTGTGAAAGGGCGCGCGTGGTGGATATTTAAACACCAAGTCACCGCTTCCCAAACCCCGTAAATCCTATTTTATAGGATGCGTGTTTCATTTTATAGTTTACATGCGTGCAACTGCACGTCACAATGCTCCTCAGCGAATTCGGAGAATTGCGCCGAACCGGACGAGCGCAGAGACGCGCCACCGCACGCCAACAGACTGTCGGAGAAAACGAATGAATCAGCCGCTTCAGGGAATCAGGGTCATCGAGTTTTGCAATGTCGCAGCGGGCCCGTATTGCGGTATGTTGCTCGCAGACATGGGCGCGGACGTCATCAAGGTCGAGCATCCTCAGGGCGGCGATACGCTGCGCGCCTGGCCGCCAATTTCCGACGGTTATAGCGAGAATTTTGCTTCGCTCAATCGCAACAAACGCTCGGTCACACTGGATCTGAAGAATCCCGAAGATATCGAGCGAGCCAAGGCGCTTATCGCTACCGCTGAGGTTGTCATTGAGAACAATCGTCCCGGGGTGATGAGTCGTCTCGGTCTCGGCTACGAAACCATTCGTGCAATGAAACCTGGCATCGTCTATTGCTCGATTTCCGCATATGGACAAACCGGTCCGCGTTCACAGGAAGGTGGCTTCGACCTGACTGTTCAGGCCATGAGCGGCATCATGAGTGTCACCGGAGAGCCTGGCGGCGTGCCCGTCAAATGCGGCGTGCCGCTCGCAGATTTCTCGGCAGGCCTCTATGCCGCATTCTCGGTGGCGTCCGCGCTACGCGGCGTTGCGCAAACAGGTCAAGGTACGCACATTGACGTGCCGATGCTCGGCGCAACACTCGCCATCGCCGCACTACAGACCTCTGAATATTTTGGCTCCGGACGCGACCCGCAGAAGCTCGGCTCGGCCCATCCGCGCAATGCACCCTATCAAGCGTTCAAAGCGCGCGACACATATTTCGGCATGGCAGCGGGCAATAATGCCTTGTGGAAATCTGTGTGTAGCGTCGTCGAACGGCCGGAGCTCGAAGGCGACGCACGGTACACGTCCACCACGCTGCGCGCGCAGCATCAGCTCGAATTGCGCGATACACTCGAATCTATCTTCGCGAATCATGACGCCGAGCACTGGATCGCACGCTTTCGCGAAGCTGGCGTACCATGCGCGCCGATCAACACATATTCGCAAGTACTGACGGACACGCAGGTCGAGCATATGCAATGGGTGCAACCGCTTGAATTGCCCAATGGCGTACTGACGAGGACATTTGCTTCTCCCGTCAGATTTTCGGGCCAAAATTCCGAGATCCGCATGCGCCCTCCGGGACTTGGCGAACACAACGACGAATTGCTGACGAAGTCGGCGGTTGAGGTATGAGCAACGTCATCATTGACAGGCAGCCGACGCACTGGACAATCACGCTCAATCGCCCTGACAAACTGAATGCGCTGTCCGCAGATATCGTCGAAGACTTGATTTATGCGCTCGACGATGCCGAGGCTACGCACACACCGCTCATCGCACTTCAGGGTGAGGGTCGCTGCTTCAGCGCAGGCTTCGACATGAGCGAAGTGCAATCGCAGACAGAGGGCGACGTCGTGCTGCGCTTCATCCGCATCGAGACGCTGCTAAACAGGATCGCTACCTCTTCCTGCTTCACTGTGGCGCTCGCGCATGGCCGCAACTTTGGCGCGGGCGTCGATCTGATTGCAGCATGCAATCTGCGCGTCGCCGCGCCGGGGTCAACGTTTCGCATGCCTGGATTGAAATTCGGGCTTGTGCTCGGCTCGGCGCGCTTCGCCCGCATCGTCGGCGCGCTCGAGGCGCAGCGCATTCTCGAAACGGCCGCGACATTCGATGTCGAGCGCGGCAGCGCGAACGGTTTCATCGAACGCATCGCGGACCCGGAAGAGCACATCACGGTGATCGAGGACGCCCTAGAGCGCGCAAACGCCCTGTCGGCCGAAAGCCGTGCCTTGCTGCAGCGCGCCCTCAACACCGAGCAGGCAGATACAGATCTCGCCGCGCTAGTACGTTCGGCCGCCACGCCCGGTATTCATAAACGCATCGAAGCCTATCTCGCATCGTCGAAGAAGGTGTAGGAGACATCAACATGAACTCGGGATTCGCCAGTAAGGAAAAGGAACTCTCACTCGTCGAGCTCGTAGCGCTTGTGCCGAACGGCGCATCGCTGGGGCTGGGCGGCAGCTTCCTGCATCGCGGACCTTTCGCGTTCGTGCGCGAATTGATCCGTCAGGAAAAGCGCGACATCGAGATCATCAAACAGTCGCCGGGTTATGACATTGATATTTTGTGCCGTGCAGGTGTCGCGTCGCGTGCGCGCTGCGGCATCGTCGCGATGGAAGGGAATTTTGGACTCGCCCCTTCGTACCGGCGTGCAGTGGAAAAAGGGCATCTCGAACTCGAAGAGCATGCGTGTGCGAGCCTTACCGCAGGATTGCGCGCGGCGGCGTTTGGCGTACCTTTCATGCCGTGTGGTGGCTTGCACGGCAGTGAGCTGGTCCGGGTCAACGGCTGGAAGTGCCTCGACGACCCTTACGGCAGCGACCAGAAAACCTATGTAATTCCAGCGATTTCCCCCGACTTTGCCGCGATACACGCATCGAGCGTCGACCGGCTAGGCAATGTGCGCGTCGCGGGCACCTATCACTGGGACCGCATCATGAGTCGTGCCGCGAAGAGCGTACTCGTCGTCGCTGAAGAAGTGTCCGAGGAAAATTTCGCGGATCAACCTGAACTTACCGTTGTGCCTTACTTCATGGTGCAGAACTACGCGATCGTCAAGAACGGTGCGTGGCCAGGCTCATGCTGGCCCTCTTATGCAATCGACTATCCGGCCGTCGAAGCATATCTCGATGAAGACCCGGCAGCACTGGTTCGTCATCTCGACGCAGCACCTGAGATGGAGGTGAGTCAACATGGCTGAGCAATGGAATGGCTTTTCCTACATTGTCACGAACCTCTCGCGCTTCATCCGCCCGAACGAGATTACCTTCAGCGGCGTGAATTCGACGCTGCCGATGCTCGCATGCCTGCTAGCCAAAAAAGCATATGACTGGGACTTCGTCTATATCAACGTCGCAGGCGGTGTCGACCCGTCGCCCTCCTCAATCCCTATATCAAGTTCCGACCCGCTGCTGGCCGAAGGCTCATCCTCGATCTTTGCCAACGAGGATTTCTACGACCTTTGCACGCGCGGCCGCATGGACCTGACTTTCCTGGGCGCGGCGCAACTTGATGGCCAAGGCAACGCGAATAACTCCTGCATCGGGGACTGGGCGCATCCGAAAGTGCGCCTGCCCGGAGGTGGAGGCGGGGCGGTGATGCTTCCCACTGCGAAACGCGCCTGTACGTGGCGCACGGAGCATTCGAAGCGGACGCTCGTGGAGAAGCTCGACTTCGTTACGTCGTGGGGCGGTATGCACGGCGTCGTCACGCCAATCGCGGTATTCGTGAAGCGAGAGGGCGGGCTCGCGCTGCAATCATGGCACCCGAATTCAAGCCTGGAGGAAGTGCGTGAGCGAACCGGATTCGCGTTTGACGCGTCTGGCGCCGGACCCACCACACCGCCCACCCGAAGGGAGCAAGAGGCGCTCACTTCGCTGGACCCGCGCGGGAAATTCGAACGCGATGCAGCCGTCCAACTCAGATGACGACATTGAAGACATTCACCGCATTGAACCTGGACGCCAGACCGACGAGCCTTGCACAAGCTTTCGACCAGTACTGGCATGCAAGCGGCGTGGCGAGCCTCCCTGCACTGACCGATGGCACGCGCACTCTGACGTACGCCGAGCTTGCTGAAGCTACAGACGCCGTTGCAACGGGGCTTTTGAGCCGCGATGCGAGTCCCGGCGATGTCGTCGCGATCCTGATGGACCGTTCACTCGACGCGGTAGTGCTCCTGCTGGCGTCGATTCGCGCTGGACTGTGCCCTTGCATCTTCGAACCCGGACTCGCTTCGGGCGAAGTGAGTGCACGGCTGGTCGAAACGCGTGCGCGCTTCCTCGTGCATGATGCGGAGAATACGGCCTTCGTTGAATCACTTTCGACACGCTATGTTGTTACGGTTCTGAGCTTCGCGTGCCTGACGGAACCATGGTATTTTTCTACAATCAATGTCACGGCTGATTGTCCCGCGCTTCTGCTCTTCACATCCGGCAGCACGGGTCGGCCAAAGGTCGTGCAGCTTACTCAGGCCGCGCTCGTGAACAACGCCCTCGGTGTGGTCGAACAAAGCATGCTATCAACGGACGACCGCTTGCTGCACGTTATGCCGATCTATCACACAAACGGTGTGAACAACCAGCTCTTCGCGCCGTTACTCTCTGGCTCTTTGGTAGCGTTTTGCTCTCGATTTCGTGCAGAAGACATGCCCGATCTGATGGCCCGCTTCAAGCCGACTGTCATCACCGGAGTGCCGACGATGTACTCGCGCATGCTCGCGCAGCATTTCGACGCCGACACGCTCTCGACCTTGCGCATGGCTCGCTGCGGCTCGGCACCGATCACAGAAGCCTTGCATCGCGAGGTGGAAGCGAAGCTTGGCTGTCCGCTGGTAATTTCGTATGGCTTATCGGAGGCGACCTGTACGAGTACTCTGAATCCGCCAGCCGCACGGCGCATTGGGTCGGTCGGTAAGGTGTTGTCGGGACAGACCGTAGGATTGCGCACCGTTGATGGCACGATCAGCGATACGCCCGGCGTCGAAGGTGAAATCTGCATCTCCGGGCCAAACCTGATGAACAAATATCTTGGCGCAGACGATGCCACCGCCCGCACCGTCATCGACGGGTGGCTGCGCACAGGCGACCTCGGTCGTTTTGATGACGACGGCTATCTTTACGTAACAGGTCGCATCAAGGACGTAATCATTCGAGGCGGCGAGAACCTGTCACCTTTGCTGATCGAAAGTGTGATCGTCGCAGAAGAAGATGTTATCTCGTGCTGCGTGGTTGGGCGTGCGGAAAAGGATCTCGGCGAAGTGCCGGTTGCATTCGTTGTATCGAAAAATCCAGGTACGACAAGCGTGCAACAAGTACAGGATGCTGTGAAAAGACGCCTCTCGCGCATCTATGTGCCACACGAGGTGCTATTTGTGGATTCGCTGCCCGAAACGGCGGTAGGCAAAATTGATCGCAAGACCCTCTCAGCTCGCCTTGCCAGTGGCTTCTACGATGGAAAGCAGGCAGCGCTGTAAGCAAGACGCGCAATGGTTCCGGGAGTCACGGGAAGCGCCACTCCTTCTTCCCGCCAAAGCGGGACAAAACGACGAATGTCAGCATTGATCGAGCAGGATCCACGTTGAAACGTACCTGATCGCTATCCATCTCATCAATGCAAGAAACATCGAGCACGACAAAGACGCCTTCGAACGCCTTAATTTTGTTGACTAACGACATGATTTACACGCAGTAGAATTCGCATGCAACGCATCCTTCGCCGAACTCCGCCTTCGTTGGGCAATTCGACCGAATCAGCGAAGTCCACCCTCATCAAGCCTTAGATGCCGTAGTGTTGCAGATCTTTGTGCGTCGAACATCGGGTTTTTGCTGAGTTCCAGCCGCGTAGACTGGGCCTCTTCCGGCGCAAACTGGGCGGTAACTGCTCTGGCTGGCTATCACCCGGCCAGCTACGTTTTCCACCGAAGAGTCGAGGGACATCTTCACGGCGCGCAGTCGCCTCCCCCTTCGATGAAGAGCGACGGTTCGCTCCTGCACCATCAGTCTTGCCACTTTGAGCCGGGATCCGCCCAAATCTCTGGCAGCCACGCAGACGAAATTCTGAGATGAAGCGGTTCAGGATAGTGCCGGAGTAGCGAGCGTGCCCGCTCTCGCAACGCCTTTCTGCTATCAACGTTTGATTTAGTTGCCAGCTCAATCAGGAGGTCACGTGCTCTTAACACTGCAACGCTGCGCTCGATTGGGATCGTCATTGTCACTCCTTTCCTGAGTCGACCCTTGCTCTTATACTGGCCCGTCGGGCAAGCCGTCGTGAGCGCCTGGACATTCGAAGCACTCGCCGCAATGCACGCTTGAACTCTCGCCCCAGCTTCTCGTCGGACAAAGCGTAAAGCGCTGCTCTAACTGTCGCTGACGTCAGAGTCGACCGGACGGCACGCAGAATCCTGCGTTTCTCTCCAAAGCTGAATTTAGGAATAGTCCGTGGTTTCGTGCTTTCTTTTCGACCTACCTTCAATCGTGCCTCCAGTTGCTCCAAACAGGAAGACGCTAAATTGGCTCGCGAGTAGGATTTAATTCGAACGGAGCCGATCGCCAACGCGCCTTCGGTCATTCACGGCAGATTGTGTCAACCGTCGGTACACGAGTCACTCTGCCGTTCGAGTAACCGGACGAATACGGACCAGGCCGTATCTCCGTCTAACACAGGGATGGTAGGCAGAAGCTTCTCTGGCCCCTCGTTCATCCAAATCCCAGCGTGAACGACACGTCCGTCTGTAATAAAATCAAGCCGCGCCACTTGACTCCAGTCTCCTCTGTGCTCTTCAGCCTCGCTGGTGAACGTATCAATTTCGATCGTCATAAAGGGGCTCAAGGGAGCCGCCGCGTCGACCACGCGCATGTCTGCGGAGTTGATTGCGGCTTCGACGGCGCAACGTACGTGAGAGACGACATGCTCGTTGAAACAGTCTTCCGGCGATGAGCTCGAAGTGAGTTCGGCCTTACCTGAGACCACTGAAATTATGGGTGGTGGCACCTCCGGACCAAAGACACTTCCCTGATAGGTGCGTGCGCGTCAGAACACTGCTTGATCGCGATTCATTCAATAATCCATTCGGGAAATCAAGCCAACGTCACCCCAATCTGGCAGCATCCGGAGCACTGCATCCCAGACTCCTCGTCGTCTGCGTAATGATACAGGTCCGTAATTCAGGTCAAGATGATCCGCGATTACCATTCGTCCGCTTAAGCTTCCGTCATGGATGGTAAGATTAAGTCGGGCTACCTGCTCGCCGATTTCATCGTTCACACGAGACGAATTCTCAAGGATCACAGTCAGGCAGGGCTGCATATGCGAAATCTCGTCGATCAACTGGGCTCGCTTCAATCTTTCCACCAACAGAGCTCGCATTGCGACCAGAAACTGCAATTTATTATTAGCGGGAACCGGGCGAAAAAACACAACTGAACCATTTCCATTAATAATTGAAATCGGCTCGGAAGTATTCACCTTGTCACCATAGCGTCGCGTGTAGATGCTCGCTCGATATCGCACTGCATCTACTCGAAATCCGTCGTTCGATTGAGCGGGCTGCGCAGTCAGGTCCCAGTACGACAGAAGTTCGCCCTCGCTGTCCCCGTGGTCATTTTGCTTGCATTTTGGCAGCCACATGCGCCAGTCGGGCACCAACTCTGGCGTAACGTCCCTCCAGTTTTTTACTTTCCACGCTCTCGCTGCATGGCCCCACACATATTCTCCGTCGCTGTCACGGCCGGCTCGCCCAACCAGCGTGTAGGTGCTTCCGCTTTCTGTTGTTCCCGTGCGCGAGTCAGGGTCGAACGTCAGAATTGGCGTACTCACCCTTCCCTCTCGATTGACGATGTTGAATCCAACAAAATGCCTTGTACCAGTGTCAGTTTCTCTGATTGACCAGCGCTCAAGTACTACGTCGTCGCTGCATGTATAAACGCCAACAGGCATCGTGTGGCCTCGAAGAAAGTGTCTAGATGTCGACAGTCAGAGTCGGGTTGAAATGGGCGTTTTCGTACCGAGTAGCCAAGTTGGTTCCGTTTCGCCCTGGACGTCCTCGCGGGTTGCATACGACCCGGCACTTGCCAATCTGGTAGTCAGCCGACCAATGAGCATGGCCATGAATCCATAGGTCCGCTCTCTCAACAAGGAGTTCGAGATCGGATGCACAGGCAGGCGCCAGTTTGTGCTCTCGATGCCTGGGTTCTACAGACCTGCCGCTTGGCAGATGGTGAATTACGACCACCGTTTTGCCCGCAAACGGTGCATCTAGCCGCTCTCGCAGCCAGAGTAGTGTTTCTCGCTGATGTCCTATCGCATCCTCCGGACGAAAAGACTTGCCATCTGCTTTCCGTACCAGCTTGTAGTCGGTAATGGCATGTCGAGCGTGTTCAAGAGAATCGCTAAAACGCAATGGAAAAAGCAGGTAGTCGCTCCATAGGCATGCGCCGAGAAAACGCGTCCCTGAGAGTACGACCTCGTCGTTCTGGAGAAATCTGACCGATGTCCCGCTCGAACGCTGTTCGAACTCATCGATCAACGCCGGATAGCAGTTCTGCATCGGCTCCTGGTTACCGTGCACGTAGATCACAAGAATCGCGTAGTTCTGGTACAGATTCATGGCCGCCGTACCCACGTGAATATCGCCGGCCAGGACTAACGCGTCGGCTCCCGGCGCTGGTGTCAAGGCGCGTGCTAACGAACTGTCACTGGAGGGACTCTCGTGGTGAAGATCGGAGGCAATCTGAATTCGCATAAGCACAATCTGGAGTTTGAAATTTCAGGAATACGTTCGCGTGCGCGTCATACGTTTTCGAATCGCATCAACCGTACGGCGGTCACCAAGCAGAGCGGACATCTCCTGCGCGGTGGGCTCGGTGAATGCCGAGTCACCGCTGCGAGCTATACGCCGCGTCAGTTCGCCGCACGCCGACGCAAAGCGCTCCGCGTGCCCACTAAATTCCGCAATTCGATGCCGGTGTTCTTGCGGGAAATCTTCCCCGGTGTGGACAAAAGCCACCCACTCGAAGGACTGACCGGTCGTAAAGCTACTAGCCACCAGGAAGTCACTGATCAACTCGTATGCCGAATCACCAACTGTGTTAACCGAGTCACGGATTTTCCCAGTCAGCTCGCCGAGAGTGCCCTGAATTCCCGAAAGCCTGCGGCCCATCATGCGTCTCGTCGCTAGTACCGTGTACGCGCCTGCAAACTGGTCAATACAGGAGGCGAGCACGGAAATACACTCCTCTCGGGCATCAGCGGGCTTTAGAACGCCTAGCTCGTTTTCTCCGATTGCCTGAGCTGGATCGTATGGTGCGATCCAGTCGAGACAGATGAACACAAGAACCATATCTATCTGACCTTCAAAAGCTGATGGACATCCTGTCGCCGCGCACCGACGGCGGCGTGCGACGAGGCCACTCGCTGGCCTAGGGGTGTTGGTGATGCGATTGTAGACAAATAAATTGTAAATCTCAACGTCTACAACATAAAACTTTATGACATTTAAGTTTTCAACATCAAGCTTTACAATTCCGATGTTGTAGACGAATTGCCTGCAAAGCCCAATGATGACGGCTTTTCAATGCAGGGCTGTGCATGGCGGAACTTGCGAAGCTGTTCGCGGAAGAGATGCGTATCCGTCGGGACAACCTGGGTCTGACCCAGGAGGCCTTCGGCGTCCCGTTAGGACTTGACCGAAGTGCGGTGAGCCGCATCGAGAAGAGCGCACCCAATCTTTCGATTTCAAAAGCCGTCCTTATAGCTAGCGCTTTAAAAACCAGCGTTAGCGAAATGGTCGGCGGCGAAAGAAGCGATAAGACTGCGCAGCAGATAACCGAAGGCATGGCAACGCGCATCCGGAAGTGGCGTGCTGAAAACGGACTGAATCAGCGAGAGCTCGCCGAAAAGGTCGAAGTCGATCGGAACCGTGTCAGCGTCGTGGAGTCGGGAAGGAAAAACGTCACACTGGAGACAATCGAGAGATTTGCCAATGCGTTGGGCATCTCACCCCTCGAGTTTCTCTAGAGCTGAGGTTGCGGCCCGTTTGCGCCATCCGCGTACTGCGATTTGAGAGGTGGCACGCGATCAGTCCGATTGCGGCCGACCCCTCGGAACCCACGAAGGTCTTCACCGTTTGCTTCCGCGCTTACCCTCGCTTCACTAGTTGCAATGGAGGCCTAAGCATGCCGCCGGCCATACCTCGATGGTAGTTGCTAGTGATGCTGAGGGAACAGATGTGAACATTGATGGTTAACCGTTGAGTCATCAGTATGCATCCGTCGCTCTACCCCACTTTTGAATACTGCGTTCGTGCTCTGAGGCTCAGGGGCAGCGGTATGTCCGCCACGTCAATCGAGCGTTGCACAGGCATTCCCCATAATCTACAGCACGAGCTACTGCCTAACATTGCAGTGCGAACTGGCGAGTCGGCCGCGCTGGAGTTACTGGCGCGTGACGCGATGAGGGCGGTCTCAGAAGACCAGCTCGATGCTGTCTATGCGGCCATCAGCCTATGGAGCAGCGCGTCGTCAGATATCCCGCGTAATGATGCTCCGGTTGGGCACGCAATTAGTTTACGGGACGTCACGACGCATGCTGACGCACTGAGGTCAGTTAGCGTGACCAAACGAATTAACTCTGCGGATTTGCGGTCAGGTATGGTTGGCCGCGCGGAGATGCCAGCACCAACTGAATCGTCGCTCTCGGTTGCGCTTCGCTTTCTCGCGTCAAACGCCTTCTCGCTGAAGCAGGGCGAAGAAGCGATTGGGATGCGCTTGCAACAATCACCCGGCCCCCACTGGCGCCCGGCGATTGTCGCTTTCGACGAGGAATTGACTGCCCGCGAGTGGTCCGAAACTCTCGATCAACGCCTGTCTTTCGAATTGCCCTACACCGTTGGGCTGCTGCTACCCGACAACTTCCGCTTCTGTCGCCATTGCCTCGAAGATCAATTTCACAGCACATTCCATCAACTCGCTACAGCTGATACATGCTTGTTGCATGCAACTCCAATTCTGGAAGTCTGTGTTCACTGTGCATCTCCCGTCGGCACAATCGAATCGGTCCTACAAAAGGGCTACAAGGCTTATGTTTGCGGACGGTGCAAAAAGCTGATTTACGGAAATGCATCGTCGTACAGATCTCATCTTGAATTCCGTCAGTCGCTGGCGAGTTCCGGTGAACGTTTCCAACAGTCTATGGACTGGCTTTCGCAGGCCCAAGCCAGGCTGTGGCCAGTCGAACAGCTGATACGACAGAATCGTAATTCAGCATACGACTGGGGCCAGTGGGGATGCGACAGAAAACGTCTGGTGGACAGCTTTCATCCACTCCCCTCGGCGCGCACGACCGTGCTCAGGCAACCCCTCTATGCGTTGCCATGGTCGCTAAGGCTTGCAGCAGGCGAAGACGTAGCAGGCTCAACCGAGGCAAATTCAAACTCATGGATGCAGACTTCTGGATCCGTTTATCTATCCGCCTTACGATCGATTGCATCGTTCGCCAATGACGGACATATGTATGACGACGCCAGCTTCACCGATCTCGATTTGAATAGCATAATCAGAACCGAGCGCGAACAGTTGAAGAGCATGGCATTCGTCTTTGTTCGGATGTTCTGTGAGCGTCCGCGAAATTTTTCTCACGAATGGGAGTCGCTAGCAGTCGACGACGTACGGCACAAGTTCAGCCGGCTCTCAACGCTTGGCGGAATGCAACGACTTCCTGTTAAGGCTGTCATTCTCGCCTACTACAACATAGTCTTGTCCGCAATGACCATGCAGCGATGTGAGCCGCTCCAACGTTCTCGATTGAGATGGCTGACCCCAGACCAGGTCGTCCCCTTCGCGCGACTGCCTGAAGCGACAGAACCTGCCTCGCAACTGTTTTATTCCGAGGGCGTTGTCGTTTCGCCTGCCGCAGAGAATTTCCCGATTGAAAGGCTGTACCCGGGCAGCCGCTCGCTCGGCTGACGTCGTTTCGGCTCCATTGCCTTAAGATTTGGCAGCATTGCGCATCTTTTTGGCTACATCCGCAATAAGGCAGCCCCGCTCAGTTCTGCAAATCTCCCTACCGCTTAGCTCCGCACAGTCAAGCGCTCGGCCGAAGGGCCGCCCGATAAGGCTCTGCGCGTCCGAGCCAGAAAACCGTGAGAGAGATTTGGCCGGGCTACCCTGAGGGTCTGCGTGCGGCGATCAAGCAATGAGCCGGAATTGGCTCATCCTCCACGTCGTCTTCCTACGAAACCTACCTCCGTCGGACCATTGCAATTCTCAAAATCTCCAGTCTTTGTCTGCGAATTCATTGAAAAATTTACAAAAATATTGTTTACCAGTCGAAACTAGCCGATCTTGGCTCGCGAAATCTCCGGACTTCCCCCGGAGAGCGGTTTTTTCGGGAAGAGTATGGGGATTCTGCGAACTAGGTAGGGAGATTTAGAGAACCAGAATAGCGCTTCATGCCCTGCGCGAGTGAAGATATCTGAAAAACTCTACGCCTTCCTGCAGGCGCCGTTTCATCATCTCCCAACTTATCAGCATCTCGCGGACGATTTCCCAGATCTTTGTCGGTCTGAAATAAAAGCGTTTGTAGAATTCCTCAACGCCAAGGTAGATCTCTTCGCGCGACAGATGCGGATAGCCGATAGTGGAAGCTTGGGTGCCAGTCGAATTGATGAGGGCGATGACCTTCCCTTCATTCAACCATCCATTCTCGACCGCCTGCTTATGAAGGACGGTTCCCGGATAGGGCGCAGCGAGTGAAACCTGAATCGTGTGGGGGTTGATCTCTTTCGCGTATTCGATCGTCTTCTGGATCGTTTCGCGCGTCTCGCCGGGAAGCCCGAGAATGAACGTGCCGTGGATCTTGATGCCGAGCTTGCGGCAATCGTCACTGAACTGGCGAGCCATATCGGTCCGCAAGCCCTTTTTGACGTTCACGAGAATCTGGTCGTCGCCGGATTCGTACCCGACGAGCAGGAGCCGCAGCCCATTTTCTTTCATGACCTTGAGGGTTGAATACGGCACGTTCGCCTTTGCGTTGCACGACCACGTCACCCCTAACTTGCCAAGACCACGAGCGATCTCCTCGGCTCTCGGTCTGAGATCCGTAAAGGTATCGTCGTCGAACATGATCTCCCTGATTTCGGGCATGTTGTCCCTGATCCATTTCACTTCTGCGAGGACGTTCTCAACCGAACGCGTGCGGTAGCGATGCCCCCCGACCGTATGCGGCCAGAGGCAAAAGGTGCACCTGGATTTGCAGCCTCGCCCTGTGTAGAGCGACAGATACGGATGCTTGAGATAGCCGCTGAAGTAGTTCTCAGGCGTCAGGTCGCGCTTGTAGATCGGCGAGACGAACGGTAACTGGTCCATGTCTTCGAGAATCGGCCGGGCCTCGTTGTGCGTGATCCCGCCGTCAGGCAGGCGATAGCTGAGACCGAGAATCGATGCGAACGGGAGGCCCTGTGCGATCTCGCGACAAGTGAAGTCGAATTCTTCACGGCACACGAAGTCGAGTGCGTCGCTCGCGGCTAATGAGCCCTGAGGATCGACGGCGACTTTTGCCCCGATCATCCCGATGAGGATTGAGGGCTTGCGCTGCTTTAAGTGCTCTGCGAATTGAACATCGCTCTGGAACGATGGGGAGCTTGTGTGAATAATGACCAGTTCGTATTGCTGAGCAATATCGAGTGTCGTTTCCAGCGACAGGCCGTCCGCGGGAGCATCCACGACGCGGCTATCCTCAATCAGCGCAGCGGGCTGGACTAGCCACGTTGGATACCAGAATGATCGAATCTCGCGCTTCGTTTGGAAGCGTGAACCCGCTCCGCCGTCGAAGCCTTCATATGAAGGTGCCTGCAGAAACAGCGTTTTCATGGATGCCCTCGAAGAGAATAGTCTGCGTGGCCGGGATCGGTCACCCGCACGGACTCGCCAGGCCTCGGCGATGTTCGCCAAGTGTTTCGAAGCCTTCAAAAAGATGACAATGGCTGGAGTTGCTTTGGACGTCGTCGTCTCCTATGGGCCCCGGGGGAACTGGTGTGCAGCGATTCGCCGCACCATCATATTCTCAGAGCCGCACGACAGTCGACGCGAAGTAGTGAGTCAGCGGCTAAAGCTGGGGAGCAGGAGGCGGAACAAGAATACTACGACTTAGGGTGTCGGCATGGCAAAAAAATTGACCTATTAACCTGCCGGTCGTCACGGCGCGAATACGTTGGAAGTGGAAGGTCGTATCAACTCGGTGTCGATGCCCAGCTTAGCGAAACACACACTTAAAAGACAACGCTGTGGCAATCCTAGCCGCTTTCGACGGCATTGGCGATTCATCCTGTACTAGACTATCTCTGCGCCGCCCGAGACTCACCCCGGACATCAAAGGGCGTCCGGCGCCGCGCAGCACCGGGCCGTCGTCGAATCCCCTACGGAACGGCCAGCGGCAATAGCGACACGGATTCGCGCAATCACAGCGCTTGCTGCTGCAAAGCCGGAGACGAACCATGATGCAAGATCGAGTCAATACCGACGGTGTTCCTCTTGGTAATGGCAAGCACATCAGCCCGACCGAATTTTTGCTGATGGCAGGCTTTCTTACCTATCGCGCCCCGCTGGCGCCGATTGCCGCCCGAGTTGCGGCCCGACGCGTTCTCGATGCCGTACTCGGGGCAGCGGCAGCTCACGGATTCGCAGATTCGGACGCGCTCGAGACGATGATGGCGCGCGCCGAGAAGTCGGCGTACATGCGGATGCTTGCTGAGCAGGCCGCCGCTGCCGTCGGGGATACGGTCGCTTACCTGCACGTGCTTCGATGCGCCGGCGTAACGCTGGAGGTGGACCCGTAGACGCGCTCTTCGACGAACGTCCGCGCGTCGGCTCGATAATCCATCCCATCTATAGCAAACAGTTCGTCAGTACGGGCTATTTGCGCATCAGAACCCGCCGCAGCAGCGATGCCCGCACTTCGAAGCAACCCGGCTCCCGCATAGCCCGACTTGTGCGCGCGAATCGCTTTTGCTTCATCAATCGATTACCCGTTCGTCCTGAACGGACGACAACAGGCCGTCACTATCGACTTCAAAACGGAAGCCGCGCCATGTCACACGCGACGACCAGAAACTCGCGACGAATATCGCAAAGGAAACGATATCCCACAGCGGCGACAGCCATAGGTCGCAATGTGCATGACGCAGAACGCGGTCCGACACCAGCTCGAGCGCGAGCCTGGCGCCCATTGTCGCGAGGACGAGTTGCCACGACCACGCGGCGGCGCCGGACAACATCACGGCAAACAGTGCGAATGCGAGCGGGTGAACGAGCACCGACCCTAGATACCCGAGTGGATCGACACGGCGGATCGTGCGGCTCCAACGCAGTTCGTGCGCGATCAGCTGGCACGCACTGCTTTCAACGCAGGCATGCGCGACCGTGAAGGGCGGGATCGACACCTTTTCGCCGGCGAGCCGCACCGCCTCACCGATTGCATGATCCTCGGCCAGATGCCTGGCGAATTGCTCAAAGCCGCCGATCTTGTCGAGCGTCGTGCGTCGCATCGCGATGGTCTGCCCAAAACACGGCCGCGCGAGGCCCAGTTCGAGGGCGATTACCACGCCGGGAAGGAACTGGTAGTTGGTGGCTTTCGCCGAAAGGCGCGGCCAGAAACCCGCCTCGGGTTTGCCGCAATACATGCACGTGACGAGTCCGACGCCCGGCTTCTGCAACTCGCCGACGACCTTGCCCAGGTAGTCCGGTGCAACGCTCACGTCGCTGTCAGCGAACACCAGTACGTCGTATCGCGCTTGCGGCATCATGTTCAGGATGTTGCTGATCTTGCGGTTCGGCCCATACAGCCGCGCATCGGCGACCACGGTGACGTGTGCTTCGGGATGCAGGCGCCGGAGGGCATCGACCGTGAGTAGCGCCGGATCCGCCGGGTCGTTCACGCCGAACAGAAACTGCACCGGGCCGGGATAGTCCTGGTGGCAAAAGCTCGAAAGATTGGCGAGCAGTCCCCGCTCGTCGCCATACAGCGGTTTGACGATGGTGACTGGCGGATAGCTGCTCGGCACGCACGCCGAGCGCCGGAAAAAACGTCTGATTAGCAGGGCCGCGACGATCGTATAGGCGATTCCGAATACCGCCCCCGCGCCGCACGCCACCGCCATGGCCGCGATCAAAAGACGCACGGCGCTCACGCTGCGTGGCCAGGCAGGAAGTGGAAGAACCTGACGCCCTCGCGAAGGCACCGCCTCGTTGCAAAACGTCGTGCCCGCACACGGCGCGGCGCGCAAAGCACCTGCGCATCGGCGGCGACTGACGCAGGCTGGGCATCAAACTCCACTGCACATGGTTCCTCCGTCCTCTCGATGAAAGCAAACGCAGGATCGAAATATTTATCGAAAACGTCGTACAACGGCGCCTGCAAGAATGAAGTTTTCATGAAGCCTCGCGTAAGCACCGCTAGTGCGCTTACAGTTTTTTTTGACCAATGAAATGCTTGCAAGTAAAAACTCGCTCTGGACGAACTGCGCCGTGTAGATGGAGGTAAAACTAGAGCCTGCCTAGGGAGCGGTGGCTTCGCCGGAGCCCTCCGGGCTTAACTGCGGGACCGTGGTGCCGCCTTCGCTTGCACCGGGAGCGGCGGCTGGCACAATCACCGCCGGCGGGGTCGGCGCTAGCGCAGCGTCGACAAGGAATCCAGTCGACGTTAGAAAAATCACGGCTGACAACACAAAGCCCATTGAGCGTGCCTCCCGGTGCTTGTGACCCGTGCCGACACCGGGCCATTCGCTTTCTGGCTTTTACATCCTAGACCAAAATGGGCTAATACGATGCATCATTTCAAACTGGCTATCAGCAACGCGTGAACGGCGGTTAACGATCTGGCAACGCAAGCAATACTTTGCATATCGATTCGACTTTACTCCGCGAACCGTACTGCGACAAAACCATTCACCGTGCCCGTGCGGCAAGGCGCTCAATGATCCGGTCAGCCATCGCGCGGTCGATGACTTCGAATGAGCGGCTCATGCGCAGGTAGGCATACATGTCGCCAGTCGCGATGTCGAACCACCAGCCGCTCAGCACCAGCGCCCCGGCAGTGACCTGCTGGCGCACAATCGGGTAAGTCATGAGATGCTCGAGTTGCACAAGTACGTTGAGTTGCGACAATTGATCGTGCGGTTTCAGCCTGTCATCGAGCGGACCTTCGTGTTCGAGGCGAAACGCCGCGGTGTTGGCGTGGCACAGCCATTTATCGAGGTTCGGCGTTTTCAGCTTGGCGTTGCGTGTAGACACGGCTTTCATCGCGCCGCACCCGGAATGCCCGCACACAACAATATTCGCGACTTTCAACACCAGCACTGCGTACTCGATCGCGCTCGCCTCGGAGAGGTCCCCGGTAGACACTCCCTCTGCGGTCGCCGGCGGTACCAGGTTGCCGACGTTGCGCATCGTGAACAGATCGCCCGGATGGGTCGAGGCAAGCAGATCGGGTACAACCCGGCTGTCCGAGCACGTGATGAAGAGCGCGTCAGGCGCTTGCGAAAGCGCGAGCTTGCTGAACTGCTTCGCGTATTGCGGCAGCATTTTCTCGCGGAATTCGACGATACCCAATATGAGTTTGCGCATGGCTTGCCTCCGCAAGGCTAGTTGTTCGCCGGCGAGGCTGCCGAACCCCCAAGCCCTTGCGAGTCAGGGATACGTGCCAACGCCAGGTCCTCCGGAAACGGATGCTTCAACGCGATCGCGCGATCGAGCAGCATCAGCTCGACGAGCAACGCGGCATGACGATGCTCCGGCAGCCTCTGGATGAGGTTCTCTATCGCCGCGCGCAGACGCCGCGCGATTTGAATGCTCCCCGCGCCGCACTGTCGTATCTCGCGGAAACTAATGTGCACGAAGTCTTCCCATTTGGGCGTCCACAAGATCACACGCACCCGTCCCGATCCATCCACCATCTCTTCGATGTGCAAAGACCGTTTGCCCACCACCCGCAATAGCCGGTGCAACTGATCGATCGCAAGCACCGCTGTGGTGGGATCGTTGATCGCTGCCGAAAGCGCTTTCAGCGCAATATCCACCAGGATGCGAAACGCGAACATAGGGTCCTGCTCCATCGTGCGCTCCGTTCCGAAAGCAACGAGCGCGCGCAGCCTGCTGTCGTCGATTGCGCCAGAGTTCCCGTACAAATGGAACAAGGGTTCGCCCATCGCAACGAAATCACCGACTTGCGGCACGAATTCGATGACTACGTCGGCACGCCTTGCCTTGGCCACCAGCATTTTCAGATTCAAGGCCAGAACGATGCCGGACTTGCCTTGGTGACGAACAATGTGGTCCGGCACGTCTCGCTCTTTGTCACGTTTCGCGGGAGTCGCTCCGTCCGCAGTCAGGGTTGGATAAACGCTCTCGATGACGGCGATCCCCTGCTCTCCGACGCGAGCCACAAGACTCACGGGACGCAGAAATTTCGCGGCGTAATCAATCAGGAAAAGGAAAGCGACGACCGAAGCGAACCCAAATAGCGCCGCAATGAACAACTGAAGCTGGTGTACCTCATTTTCCCCCATCCACGCCAGCGTTCTATTTGCAAACAGCAGTGTGAAAACGAATAATCCCGAGATGCCACGAATGATGTTGTCGCGCAGCAGTGTCGTCGCGATGATGCGCGGGGTGTACTGACCGCCAGCGACCTGGATCGCGACGAGCAGCGAACCGAACGTAAACACCAGAAACGCCATGTCGGCGGAAACGATGTCACCGAGCAACGACCGCGCGCCAGTCATGGACAGCCCAAGAAAGCCGGTCTTAGGATCAAGGCTCCCCTGCCTGATCATCCACCTGCCCACCATTTCGGCCACAGGCTTCACCACGGCATAGATCGCGACGGCGAAGAGCGGCACGGTCCACAGCGAAGATCTCAGATAGCTCTTCAAACTGTACCAGCGATTCCAGCCCATGCCTGCTATCTCCCTACGATTCATATTGCAGCGGACACCCGTCGGTGTCCAGTCCAGCGCTGCGGGAACGTCCATGACCTCCTTCTCTAGCCGCGGTGCGCGACCGGCGGACAGACGGACCTCCCTGACACAATATGTTCCCTGAACTTCAGGCCGGTCAATGAGACCTTAGGCCCACAGGATAGGGACGTCGAGCTCAGCTACAGTAATTGGCGCTGAAATCTATCGGCTCGTTCAGCGATACAATTGGGCGGGCTTCGATGTAGCCTGCTCCTGGTGCTGCGAACGGTTGAGCGGTCGTGACGCGCCAGGTCGGTTGTCTCGAACTATTGTGCTGGCACGGAATGGCGGTCTCGTGGAAGACAAGCAGAACGATCTAACTGACAGGAGTGTGTCATGCTCGTTCGGTACGCTGTGTGGCAGGTTGCAATTGTGCGGGCGATGGCGAGGTCGCTTGAAATGCCCGCGCTCCCGACGCGTCGGCCCCGCCGCGCTGCATGGGTGTACGGCGCTCTGACCTTCGCCCTGCTGCCGTGCCCGTCGAACGCGCAGACCGCGCCGAACCAACCGACGGGGAGTGCCGCGGTCGGTGGCAATGTGAAGCAACATGCCAACGCTGTGCTCTCCATCATGACCTACACAACAGTGCCCGACGTTACGACCAGTAACCTGTCGGTCAATAACGGCACTACGGGCAATCCCGGCTTCGGTCAGACGCAGTTCGGGGGCGGCTTCACTATCAGCAAGTCGTTCCCGTTGTACATGGAGGGCACGCTCGCCTATAGTCGTTACGATCCGACCTTTGTGGCTACAGAGGGCGCGGAGCAGCGTCCGGTGCCGACACGATGGAACACTTTCAGCGGCACGGTGGGCCTCGGCTGGGATTTCCGGATCACAAATGAACTGGTGTTCCGTCCGATCCTGAACGGTACGATCGGACGTGTTTCAAGCGATCTGAAGGTGGGGCAGTCGATCTTCAATCACGTCACTGATCGCAATCTACAGTTTCTCGAGAACGGCTCGCTGGACGCGTACGGCTACGGTGGCTCACTCATGCTCGACTACGAGCATTATCGCGAAAACTACGAAATCGATGCCGAACTGCGTGCCACCGACATCTACCTGCGCAGCTTCGGCGGTTCATCGGAGGCAGTTCAGGGATCGGCCATGGCGCAGCAACTGAGCCTGTGGACACGCTGGCGAGCCCCCACCGGCTGGCACGCGCTGGACCGGCCGATCCGCTATGTGCTGGAAGCCGCGTACTCGCACTATTACGGCGACAGCGCCGGCGTGCTGGGGTTCAACGACCTCACGTCGTTGGGAGCCGGGCTTGAACTCGATAGCAGCAGGTATCCCATCATCATCACGCGCACGCGCGCGATGGTGCGGTACGTGTTCGGACACAACGTGCATGGCGTTTCATTCGGGTTTGCAATGAGTTTCTAGCTCTTTTGGACCGTCGCCCTCAAATCCCGGTTTGTCAGCATCAGCAGCACGTTGCGAGCAGCTGGCCGACTCCGCACAGCGTGCAGGCGGTCCAACCCGCCTCATTGGACCAAAGTCCTATATAACATCTCGCTCAATCTGTATAGGCTGAAGTCCGCTGCCTGGCAGACCAACGCGGAGATATTCATGAAAAGCACCATCGCGGCCGTCATTACGGCTTCCGCTGCACTGTTGTCCCTTCCTGGCGCCTGGGCGCAACAAAGTTCCGGCGCGAGTTCATCGTCAACCTCTGAACATCCTGATGAGATCGTCAGGATGCACCAGCAGGTTGCCGCAGCGAATCGCGAATACAACCGTGAGGTCGCGGCTGCCAAAAAAGTCTACGACCACAAGAAAGCGGAAGCGAAAAAGAAGCGTGACACTGCGGTTGAAGCCGCCCAACACGGCACGAGCCAGTAAAAGTATTCTGATTTTTTCAATGGCTCACGTACCGCATCTTAAAGACGTCCGGTATCGCTACCGGGGGAATTGATGGACGATTTGGAACCTGTCTGGACCACGGGCTGAGTTGCGGGCGGCTCCTTGAGCACCCGCGGTTCCACAGGCACGGTACGGGCCGGACTGCGCGCTGCCTCACTGTTCGCGTCGTTCGCTTGCCCGCTGTCGTTCTCGGCGTCCTCGTCAGACTGCGACGATGCATTGGGCCCGTTTGCCGGGGTATGAAGCCGCATATGCGGTACAGGAATTTCAATACCCGCTTCATCCATCTTGCGCTTGAGTCGAGCGTTAAAAGCGCGCGCCACGCTCCACTGCTGCAACGGCCGCGTCTTGATCTGCCCTTTCACGACCATCCAGTTAGCCTCGAATCGGTCTAGCCCCCACACTTCGACGGGCGCAAGTATTTCGTTGCGCAGGCGAAAATCTTCCTGCAGATCGGCGCCCACTTCCACAATCATGCGTGTGACGTCATCGAGTTCAACGGCGAAGGGCACCCGTACCTCGAACACCGCGTTGGCGAAGTCGCGCGAGAGGTTCTTCACGATCTTGATCTGCGAGAAGGGAATGGTGTGAACCGCACCTTGTCCGTCGCGCAACCGGACCGTGCGGATCGTCAGGTCCATAACGGCGCCAGCATGGCTGCCGTCAATCTCAATCCAGTCGCCGACCGAGATCGTCTCCTCGATAATGATGAAGAGCCCCGTGATCAGATCAGTGACGAGTGCCTTCGCACCAAAGCCGACTGCGAGACCGATTACGCCCGCACCCGCAAGGAGGGGTGTCAGATTGACGCCCAGGGTGGCAGCGGCAACGATGGCGGCGAGCGTCACAACCGTCACGGAAACAGCGTTGCGTACGAGCGGCAACATCGTGCGTGCCCGCACGCCGGGATCGAGTGCTTTGTTTCGCGAACTGCTCGGGCCCAGCGCGTTAAGGATTGCGGTATCGCAAAGTATCCATATGAACCAGGCGCAGAAAACCGTCGCGATGACTGTAACCAGCGCGTGCTTGAAACTGGGTGTCATCGTGCCGTGCTTGATCATCCGCGCAATCGGACCGCTCCACAGGTCCAGTTCGAATTGAATGAACGCAAGCCACATCAAAAGAACGAGTAGCGTGCTCGCGAAGCGCAAGAGTCGCATCAGGTGAGGCGCGCGGCGGTGCGCGCGGGTGTCCCTTCGGCGCGTCAGGTGCATCAGCAGCGCCGACACGAACAGCGTGAGCACGAGTAACAGCGCACTGAGAAGCGACGGCTGCAATACGTTTTCTTCCGAACCGCGCGCATCGATAATCGCAACGACCGAAGCGATCGCGATTAAAAGGATCGGGATGTGCCACAGCGATGCGAGGATATCGAGCGCCTCCGTGGCGAGTTTGTGGTCACGCCTTCCCGCATACGGGCGATTGCGTATCAGATGCGTGACCGGCCGGCGGTAAGCGATTGCGAAATAACCGATCAGGACGGCCGCTGCCACGTTGGCGGATGCCGACACGAGCCCGGCGAGATTCACGCCGAGCAGGCCCGTGACGTCCGGATTGGCCGTCGCGTCGCCGAGCGCGCCACATGCACCGATCGCGAAAAGCGGCCAGCGGCTTTGCGCGAGCAACTGGTGAACCGCGACACGCCGGTGCGCCGTATTGAACGCCGAGAACACGATCAGGCAGAGCGCCGAGAAAATCGAGCCTGCGACTATTGTATAAACGATCACAAGCCCTAACGTGCTGCCGAGCGCGTCAGGCATGCCTCGCATGAACAGCGCCACCGCCACGAATGCGACGATCCATGGCGCCGTGCGCCAAAATGCAAAACTCAAAAGTTCGAATGAAGTTGGACTCGGTTCGAGCGTGACCTTCCAGCCATAACGTGCACTGACGCTCCGCCCGAGATAGATCAACAGGCCGGCGCACGCGGCCCAGCCCGCAAGCGTCCCGATCAGGCCAAGCAGGACGTTGCCGAACGACTCGCCGCTTGCGCCTCTGAGAATGGTCCCAAGATCGTTGGCCGCCGCGCTCGAACGAGCCGCCCAGTAATGCAACGGTGTGCGGCCCTCGCTCAAATCCGTCTCGACAGACGCAATGCCTGAGGCAATCGCGCCGAGCAGATCGCTGTTGTCCTGTGCGGACGATGCCGGCACCACGGGTGCGGCACTTTGGGTGCCTGCACGAAGCCCCTTCAACTGGGCGACCAGCGCTTTGCGCTCTGGGTCGCTCTCGAGCGTGCCGATCAGACTGTCCAGCGAGCGCGCCAATTCGGCCTGACTCGCGAGCGCTGGCGTCGATGCAGCCTGTGCCGCCGAGGCGGTCGGTGCAGAGCCACCCGTCGCATTGTCGACGAGGTTTTGCAACCCGGATGGCAACGCGGCAGCCGCCGGATTGATGAGCGCCGCCGACAGAACGAAAAAGCCTGTCACGCTCAGCCATAAGCAGGCGAAACTCACCCGCCCGCACGTTACGTCCGCAGAGGGTTGCATTCAGCTCGCGCTAATCTGGTTCGAAAGCGGCTTGCCCGTCTCGAACTCCGTGACGCTTTGCAGGGTCGTTGCGCAGATCGTCGTGACCGCCTCGCGCGTGAGAAAGGCCTGGTGTCCCGTCACGATCACGTTCGGGAATGTGATGAGCCGCTGCAGTACGTCGTCCGCGATGATGGTGCCGGACAGGTCGCGAAAAAACAACTCTGCCTCCTGCTCGTACACATCGATCGCAAGACCGCCCAACTGGCCAGTTCTCAGCGCGGCAATCACCGCCTCGGTGTCGATGAGCGCGCCGCGGCTCGTATTGATCAGCAGCGCGCCGGGCTTCGCGCGCGAAAGCGTATCGGCGTCTATCACGTGATAAGTCTCGGGGGTAAGCGGACAATGCAGCGAGATGATGTCCGCGCTCACGCCGATTTCTCCCGGCAGCGCGTAACGCGCTCCTAACGCCTCGAATTCCGGCGACGGAAACTTGTCATAGCCGATCACGTTACAGCCGAACCCCACCATGATCTTACCGAAGACCCGCCCGATCTTCCCTGTGCCGATGACGGCGACCGTCTTGCCGCACAAGTCGAAGCCCATCAGACCGTCGAGGGAAAAATTGAAGTCGCGCGTGCGATTGTAGGCGCGGTGGATCTTGCGGTTGATCGCCATCAGCAGCGCGACAGCGTGCTCGGCCACCGAGTTCGGCGAGTAGTCCACCACGCGAACCACCTTGATCCCGAGGCTCTCCGCCGCTTTCAGATCGACGTTGTTGAACCCGGTGCAGCGCAAAGCGACAAGCTTCGTACCGCCCTGCTTTAGCGCCTGAAGTACGGGCGAGTCCGCGAGGTCATTGACGAAGATGCACACGGCGCCGTGCCCTGCGGCGAGCGCCGCCGTCTCGACGTCGAGGGGCACGTCGAAGTACTGAAGACGGTGGCGATGCGCCGCGTTCGCGGCGTTGAGATACTCGCGGTCGTAAGGCTTCGCGCTGAAGACGGCTATGTCCATCGAGGGCCTCCGTGGCTGGTCGAGGTTCGGGGGTTCGGCTGACGCACTATCCGCCCGTCAGTAGCACGGCAACCTGCACGAACAGGATTTTCACAATGGTCATCGACGGGAAAATCATTGCGTAGCCGACGTCGGGCCGATCGGTCGGTGCGACACGGTTAGCGAATGCGAGGATCGCCGGATTACCCGTCGCGCCGCTGATGACGCCCACCGTCATGTCGAACGGCAGCCTGAAAATCCATAGGCAGACAAGCGCCGTAACGACGACGAGCGCGAGAAGGATGGCGACGCCATAGAGCAGAAACGACACGCCCGTTACGCCGACGGTCGCGAAGAATTTTGGGCCAGAGGTAATGCCCACCTGCGCAAGGAAGATAGTCAGGCCGAAGTTGCGCAGTACGAGATTGGCCGAGAGCGGCATCGTCCAGACGAACGGCCCGAAGCGCCGCACGCGGCCGAGGACGAGCGCCGTCAGAAGGAGCGCCGCGAGCCCGAGCGCGAGCTTGCCGACACCCGGAATCGTGAGCGGAATCGCGCCTACCAGGAGGCCCAGCGCCGCGCCGGCGCCAATCGAGATGAAGTTCAGCTCGGCCGTGCCCTTGATGGAATCGCCGAATAGAGCACGAATCGGCTTGAGATGCGCGCGATTGACGAGCACGCCGACCCGGTCGCCGAATTCGAGGACGAGCTCCGGGTTCGGCATGAGGTCGGCGTCGCCGCGGCGCACGTGTGCGATCGTGCAGACGACGCCCTCGGGGAAACGGATGTCGCGCAACATGCGTCCAACCACGCCCCGGCTCGACGCGAACACACGCGCGTAGTCGAGATCCTCCCGATGGCTCGCCATGCGGCCGGGCTGCAGTTCGCCGGACATCGAGGTGGCCTCGCGCAGCACGGCGGGGTCCGTGGCGGTGGCGAGAAGGACATCGTCGGCGGCGAGGACGAGATCGTCGGCGGGCGGTCGATTGTGGTGGTCGCGGCGAACCGCGGCGATCCCAAGCCCTGACGGCATGCGTGCCGCGAACTCCGCCAGCGTCACACCGATGAACGCCGGATTTCTCAAGGCGATCTCGGCGGTTTCGACGAGCTTGGGCGGCGGCCGCGCGATGTTCGGCTTGAGCAGTGCGCTAAGGGCATACAGGAAGAGGATCGGCCCCGCGACGCCCACCGGATACGCGACGCTGTAGCCCACCGTCGGGCCGTCGCTCTTCATGGCGGCCATCGCGGCTTGCAGGCTCGCGGTGCTGGTGCCCGCGCCCGCGAACATGCCTAGCGCCTCCTCCAGCTTCACGCCGAAGAGCGGCACCAATGCAACGGACACAAGCCCGCCGATCACCACCCCGAGCACCGCAGCCGCATTGGCCTTGAGACCCTCGATGCTCGTCAGGCCCTTGAAGAACTGGTCGCCGTACTGGATGCCGATGCCGTAGAGAAAGAGCAGCAGCCCGAGCGTGCCGAGCAGCGCGGGCGGTGCAGCCTTGGGCGCGAAACCGCCGATAGCCAACCCGACGAACAGCACCGCCCCGGCGCCGAGCGACACCCCCTTGATGCTGATCTCGCCGACCAGATAACCCAACGCGACCGTCAGAAACAGCGTGAAGAGTTGCTGGGTTTCGAGCAACGTCCTGAGTGCATCCATAACAGTTTCCTTTCGAGGCACAAGGACGCTGCGGCCTATCGAACCGCCGCGCCTTGGTCGCTCCACCCGCTTGAGGCTCGCCCGGTCACATTAGCTGGGATTGAAGCTTTTCGACTGTCTGAAGGCGAAATTTCAATCTAGGTTTAAAGGCCTGGAATGACAATACGACCATGGTCCGATGCCCTAACGGCAGGCGCAGACTCGTAGCTTGAACTACGATGGTAAGCGGAGTCAGAGAATTAATTTGTGGAACGAACCATCAAGTCGGTGCCTATTATTCAGGGCGCGTCAAACCAGACGTGGAAGCGCAGAAGTACGAGCCCGACATCCGCGCTGCGCTCGCGGCGCCAACATCCAGAAGTTTGAAGCGCTTGCTGCCACGCGCCTGCGTGTCGTGCTGATCGATGCGTCCCGGTTCGACACTGCGGCCCCGAAGGCGGCCGACGTCCCCGCAACCCAGTCCTTCAGCAGCGGCCCACGCACCCTACTGGAGGTCATGCCATGTCTAAATGGAACCGTCGATTCACCGGGCTTGTAGTCGCAACGCTTCTAACGGCTTCGACGGGAGCGTGCTGGGCGACGGAGCAGGCGCAGCAACGCCGCGCCGGACGCGATGTTCGCCAGGACACTCGCCAGGGCGCGCGACACACCAAGCAGGATTGCCGCGCCGCCAATCAGCAAAGCAATTCGCAATGCCGGCAGGACAAGCGACACACCAAGGAGCAGGGACGCCAGGCGGCCCGAAACATCAAGTACTGAGTCTGGATCGATGCCCGTCACCAAACTGAGCGTCGTCAGATTACCGCAGCCTCGTTGTTTCGAGCGTAGCAAGCACGTCCGATAGCAACCCATGCCTGCATTCGTCTGTTAAGCGCGGCGCGAATGTTCGGTGAGAACAGAGACTGTCAGGTCTGATCACCCGTACCGGAGCACTCACATGCTTAATCGACTCGCATTTTTAACGGCATGTACCGCGGCGCTGTTTCTCGCGGCTTGCACGGAACCGCACCGGCAGGTCGAGGCTGGTGCAGACCAGTCCGTACTTATCGGCCGGTTGGGTCCGCCCAAGGAAACTTACGATTTGCCGAACGGCGGCAAGCGGCTGATGTGGCCGACCCAGCCCATGGGTACGACGACTACCGCAGCCGACATCGACGCTTCCGGCAAGGTGCTGGGTGTTCGACAAGTACTTCAGGACAATGAGTTCCATCGCGCGGAGATAGGTAAGTGGACCCGCAACGACGTGCTCGTCAACTTTGGCCGCCCCTTCGAAACCGCCTACTTCAAGCGAACGAACCGGGAGGTCTGGTCATACCGGTATCTGGAGAACAATATCGACCATCTGCTCTACCACTTCTACTTCGATGATCAGGGCATCTTGCGGCAGACGCAGAGACAGCCCGATCCGAGATTCGATCCCAGCATGCGCAACCGGTTCTAGCGGCAAACCGATCATCTCTGTCAGGTCGATGCGTTTGAGGTTAACCGCATCGAGCGGATCACGCCATGATGTGCACCCCTCCATCGACATATAACGTCTCACCCGAGAGACGTCGCGCATACGGCGTCGCGAGAAAGGCACAGGTGAAACCGACGTCCATGATGTCGACCAGCTCGCCGAGCGGTGCGCGCTCGGCCGCTTCTGTCAGCAGAAGGTCGAAGTCCTTCAGGCCCGATGCTGCACGCGTCTTCAACGGGCCCGGCGAGATCGCATGTACGCGGATACCCTGCGGTCCGAGTTCATAGGCAAGATAGCGCGCGCAAGCTTCGAGCGCAGCCTTGACGGGGCCCATCAGGTTGTAGTTCGGGACGACCTTGTTCGCACCGTGATAGCTCATGGTGAACATCGAGCCTCCATTTTTCATTAAGGGTGCGGCAAGCCGCGCCATGCGCACGAACGAATGGCAGGAGATATCCATCGCGGCGCCAAACCCTTCAGACGAACTGTTGAGCAGCCCTCCCTGAAGGTCGGCCTTCGGCGCCCACGCGATGGAATGCACCATGATGTCCAGATGATTCCATTCACTCGTGATCCGCCCGAATACTGCTTCCAGCTCTTTCTGGCTCGACGCGTCGAGCGGCATGAAAATCGGCGCGTTAAGACCCGTGGCAAGCGGTTCGACATGGGGCTTCGCCTTTTCATCGGCGTAGGTAATGGCCAGTTCGGCGCCCAGTTCGCGAAACGCCTTCGCGCAGCCATAAGCGATCGAGTGTTCGTTCGCAATACCCGTCACGAGCGCTTTCGCGCCTTGCAGAACAGGCTGTGGATGTTCCAGACTCATCACAAGATCTCCTTACACTCTCACGCTCGTTCAGTGAGCGCCAATCAGATTACGGGTGTGCCGCGCGATCATCAGTTCCTCATTGGTGGGAATGACCAATACGCTGACTTTGCTCGAAGCAGCACTGATGCGTGGACCGTCCGCAGCGTTTGCGTTCTCGTCGAGTTCGATGCCACACCAACGCGCCTTTTCAGCGACGCGCCGGCGGATTTCCGCCGACCGCTCGCCGATGCCGGCCGTGAAGACCAGTGCATCGAGTCCATCGAGCGCGGCCACGAGCGATCCGAGTTCGCGCCCGATCCGGTACGTGTACAGCTCGATCGCAAAACGCGCGCGGGCGTCGTCGCTCGCGAGCAGAGTGCGCATATCGCTCGATATGCCGGACACACCCAATAGACCTGAGCGGCGATACACCAGGTCTTCCACCTCGCGCGCGTTCATGCCCAGTTCGTCGAACAGATACAGGATGACGCCGGGATCGAGATTGCCGCAGCGCGTGCCCATCGGCAGTCCGTCTACAGCGGTGAAGCCCATCGTGCTCGCGATGCTGCGGCCTCCCAACATGGCGCACATGCTCGCGCCGTTGCCCAGATGCGCGACCACGGTGCGCCCTTTCGCGGCCTCCGGTGAGATGTGCGGCAACGCTTTCGCGATGTATTCGTATGAAAGACCGTGGAAACCATAGCGCCGCACGCCGCACGACGTAATCGACTCGGGCAGTGCGAAGGCGTAAGCGAGTTCCCCCTGGGTTGCGTGAAATGCGGTATCGAAACAGGCCACCTGAGGCATCGCCGGATTCTGCGTCGCGATGATGCGAATCGGCTTCAGATTGTGGACCTGATGTAACGGCGCCAGTGGCGCAAGCTTATCGAGTTCGTCGAGTACGTCCGGGGTGGCAAGCGCCGGTTGCGCGAAATGCTGGCCTCCATGCACGACGCGATGCCCCACTGCGATAAGGCGATTGCCGCCGCGATTGCTGCGCAAGAACTCACCGATATAGGCAATCGCGCCTTCATGTTCGAGCCGTGCGGCAGCGCCCCACTCTTTGACGCCGAGTTGCTCGCCGGACTGGTCGAACGCCAGGAACCGGGGCGCGGAGAAAAGGCCTTCGATCTGGCCACGCAGCACCAGCGCCAGATCCTGCGACCCGGCATCGAAGGCGCTGAATTTGATGCTGGACGAGCCGGCATTGAGTACGAGAATGACATCGGCCATCGCTTCACCCCATGAGTCTGGCTTCTTCCTTGCGCATCCGCGCCACCATCGACGCGACCGCACAGGACGCTAGCCGTGTCCTGACCGAATCCGCGCGACTCGTCAGAATGATCGGCACGCGCGCGCCGAGCACGATGCCCGCAGCATCCGCGCCCGCAAGAAACGACAGACTTTTTGCCAGCATGTTGCCCGCTTCCAGATCGGGTACCATCAGCACGTTCGCGCGGCCGGCTACTGCCGAGTCGATCTTCTTGGTTCGTGCCGCTTCGAGATCGATTGCATTGTCGAGCGCAAGAGGGCCATCGACGAGCGCGCCCGTGATCTGATGGCGGTCGACCATCTTGCACAAGGCCGCGGCCTCGATCGTCGATGGCACCTTCGGACTCACTGTTTCGATCGCCGACAGGATAGCCACGCGCACCTCAGGCATCTGCATCGCGTGCCCAAGATCAATGGCGTTCTGCAGAATGTCGACTTTCTCCGCAAGCGTGGGCGCGATGTTAATGGCGGCGTCCGTGATGATCAGCGCGTTCTCGTGCCCAGGCACGTCCATCACGAAACAATGGCTTACCCGGCGCGCCGTGCGCAGCCCCCTTTCACGGCTCACGACCGCACCCATCAGTTCGTCCGTGTGCAGACTGCCCTTCATCAGCGCCTCCGCTTTGCCTTCGCGCACCAGTTCGACTGCCTTTGCAGCGGCGGCGTGACTGTGCGATGCATCGACAAGGGTGAAGTCCGCGATGTCCAGGTTCTCTTGCGCGGCGATCGTCCGGATGCGCTGCTGCGGCCCAACGAGAATCGGTATGATCAGCCCAAGCTCCGCCGCCTGAACCACCCCTTCCAGCGAGCTTCGATCGCATGGGTGCGCGACTGCGGTGATGACTGGCTGCTGCGTGCGGCAAAAGTCGATGAGCCGTTGATACTTGTCATGCTCGCGGTCCATGAGATCTCCTTCGTGCCGGAGGCCCGGCTGGCTGGCGTCGCTGTCAAGGACCTAACGCGCGGATGCCGACGCTTGAGGCCCGCGCTGGGCCTTCACAGGTAGAATCGATTGAATGCCTTCTAGCATGCTCAACTGTGCGGGCGTTGGCTCTGCGCCTTGCACGCGGCTATCGGCAAGCAGCTTGGCGATCAGCCCGAGCAGTTTGCTGCGATCTTCGCGGTCGCCGAGCAGGACGGGAAGCGTCGCAAGCGCCTGATCCGGCTCGTAGGACACGATGATTTCCTGCTCGCCGCGAATGCGCCGCCACTGATCCGGCGGAAGTTGCGGCAGGTACTCCGCGTAATCCTCGGCGAGTTGCTGGCGCAACACCAGCCGCGCAAGCGGAAGTGCTTCGCCTCGCCGCGCCAGCAGACAGGCCACCCGCGCAACGGCTTCGCTGTAGCCGCCCTCCGTCATCGACGAAAGCGCATCCTTAACGAACGGCAGGTCTCGCGGATTCGCCTCGGCTCGAGTGGATTTTTCAAGCGCATCGTTCCGCTCGCTGCCCTCATACGCGGAAAACATGTTGCCGTAGAGCGAGAAGAATGCACTTTCGGTCGCGGCGTCACGCATCGCGCGATAGTAGTCGAGTGATGCGCTGATCATGTCGGCGCCATATCGTTCGAACTGCCGCAGCGGCATGTCAGCCCGTGCGTCCGTTTTGCGTGTCGCGCTGACCGCTTCGGCGGCCGGTCCAAGCCAGGCGAGCCACGGGTTCATGTCCGAGAATGCCCAACGCTGCGCGCGCAGCGGGTGAAATTGCCGCAGCAAAGTGGCCGTCGTCTCGTTCGACATGGCCTGCACAAAGGGCTGAACGAAGAACTCGTACGCCCGCTGATTCAACTCCGAGACCCGCTTCACGGCCTCGAATGGCTGCTCGTCCACTCGCTCGAACCGGTTGAAACGCGCGCTGACTTCTTCGAGCCGATGTTCACGCAGTTCCACGTCGTATTCAGTCGCACCGTTCGCTCCTTCGCGTTCGGTGATCTCCATGCCATACAGTCCCGGTGGAAACGTCTCAATCGTCTCCAGCACCGACGTGATCTGCGTATGCTCTTTTTTCGCCACCTTGCCTGACACGAAGATGCCGAGGTGGCCGATGCTCTTGTGCATGAGCCCGACAATCACCTGGCCGCGCGCCTTGATTTCCTCCGTGCTGCCGTAAATGTCAGCGACCCAGTTGAACGCCTGTTGCGGTGGCGTGATGTTATCGCCGAGCGAGGCGAACAGAATGATTGGCGACTTGATGTCGCGTAGATCGAATGCGCTGCCACCTACGCCTCTGACTTCCCCGGACCACAGTTTGTTGCCGATGAACAGATTTTGCGTAATCCACTGGATCTCTTCGCGGTTCATTAAATAGTACCCACCCCACCAGCGTTCGAAGTCAAGGAAACGCGGCGGCTCCGTATCGACGTTATCAAAGAGGTGGTAATACTTGTCCCACAAGCTATTGGCGGGATTAAGGTTCTCGAAGTTCTGAACCAGATGGGCACCGTCGAACTTGCCGTTGCCGAGATCCGCGGTGAGTGACGCGAGCCAGGTGCCTCCCAGCATGCCGCCGGAATAACGCATGGGGTTGTCGCCCTCCCCTTCGCTCCACGCGCCGCTCCAGTAAGACATCGGCGCGCCGTTGATGACGAGCGGCCCCGTATGGTCCGGGTCGGAACTCGCCACCATCATCGCGGCCCAGCCGCCCTGGCAATTGCCGACGATCGCGGGCTTAGCGCTGTCGGGATGCAACTCGCAGACTTTCCGGACGAACTGTTGCTCCGCCGCGCAAACATCGAGCATTGTCTGGCCGGGTTCCGGGTCGCGGAAAAAGATGACGAAATACACCGGATGCCCGGCCTTCAGCGCCACCCCCGCCTGTGAATCGTCCTTGAAACCGCCGATGCCCGGGCCATGACCCGCGCGCGGATCGATGATCACATAAGGGCGTTTGCGCATGTCGATCGACACGCCTTCGGGCGGCAGGATACGCAGCAACGCATAGTTGACAGGACGCGCGAACAGGCGGGCGTCGAGCACGGTCTCGTAAGCAAAATGCAGCACCGGCTGCAATCCGCGAGACGTCTGATCGACAAAACTATTTCCGCGCTGGCGCAGCGTGTCCCAAAAGAGTACCGTGCGCTGCATCACGTCGACGGCATGGCGGTAGCCAGCCCAAGGGTCGAGCGCGGCAGCCCACGCGCTGCCTGGCGACCCGGCGCCGCGGTCGGCTCCGAGACGGGTCGCGGCATCATGTACGCGTTGGCTGAAACCCTGCTGCGCGATTTGCGAGCGCTTCTGATAAAGACGCGCAACCTTCGCGGTGATCTCCTGACTCCGGGAGATCTGATTTTTTGCGTCCATCATGGCATGACCCTCCACACAATGGCCAACGTTGTAGCGTCATGCCATCGCAACGCCAATCTGTGGTTTGCCGATTGATACGGCTCACCACAATGGCCCTTCTCCCGACAACAGGCAATACGACCTTAGTCCGACGAACCCACCCCCGGTAATCCAGACCTAAAAGGTAATTCCTCGCTCCCGCAACGGCATCTGATGTCCTAAACTGAAATTCAACTTCGCGCGAGTGCCGGGGGACGTTAATGAAACGCTCTGAATTCAGAATCGGCTGTGCGGCGGTTGGCGTTTTTATCTGGATCGGGGGACTCTATGCGACGATCCGGGGTCTGCTCTATGAAGTGCCACAAGAATTCCGCTATGGCGTCCTGGCACTCATCATTGGCGTGGCGACATTCGTCATAGCGCTAAACCCCATGGCAAACCACCGGTCGAGAAAGCGAGGCGAACCCCGTTGATGGTCGGCGCAATCGCTGCTGCCGAACCCGCCGCGAATGGCTGGCAGTATCGCCAGGTTCGCCACGCGCTCCACCGCGCCCCCACCCGCCGCCTTGATCAATTTCGTCTTTGAATTCGAACGGACTGAGCGCGGCGAGCCCCGCCGCCTTCCCGGTATCCTGCTTTTCCCGTTTGCTCATTTGCACTCTCCAGGAAGAACGTTCCCTGGTCGGCGTCGCCCGTTGCGACGCTCCGCTCATTGCCTGAGGATCTTCCAGGGGCCGCTGCCCTGTTTGCAGACAGTCGGCGTCCAGCTTTGCGTCTGGCCTTTTGCAATCGCGACAAGCGTCGTGGTGCGGCAAGTTCTGTCGCCCTCCTTCGAGGTATCGCGCGGAGTCACCGTGCCCTTGATCGAAACGGAGTTGCCGGTGCCCGAGTTGTTCCATTCCATCGATTCGCCATCTTTCTTGGTTTCGAGCGCCACCTGGGCTGCGTCGTTGAGCGCTTTACGGTCAGCTTCCTTCATGTAGCTCACCGGCGTGTCTTTCAGGAAATTCAGATTCGCGGCATGGCTAAAAGTCGCGCCGGCCAGCAACGCGGCGCCGGCGAGCCGGCGCGCGAACAAATGGACGGTCATGGGGGAATGCGCTTGCATGGATCATCTCCGTTGATAGCGGTACGGCCACATCACGTAGCGGCCTGTGGTGCCACACCCGGGCCATCGGCAATTTTCCCCTGCGACTGAAACTCGTCGACGAGGTCAGCCACCGAGCCGCGCCGGCCGATGTGGCCAAAACGATCTTCGAGTCCCTCGGCACGAAGCATGTCGCGCACCTCTGCGTGTGCGGCAACCACTTTCATCGCCGTGCCGGCGGCCAGCAGCGCGTCGTGCAACGCCTTCAGCATCCGCGCGCCCGCGAGGTCGACAACCGGCGACGCGGACAGGTCGCAGATCACCAGTTCGACTGGCTCGGAAGCTGCGCGGATTCTCCGCCAGACAGTCTCGCGCACATGCTCGACATTGAAGTAAAGCAGCGACGCCTCGACGCGCACGGTCAGCACATGCGCAATCGCCTCGTTCTCGGCGTGCCGTTCGATGTCCGAGAAAATGCGCGTGCCAGGGATACGCCCTAGCACCGCCACATGAGGATGCGCGGCACGCCGGATGATCAGGAGCATGGAGACAATGACCGCGACGATCACGCCATTCAGAATTCCCAGCACCAGCACCGCCGCGAACGCGACCATGGAGATAGCGAATTCAAAATGGCTGACGCGCCAGAGATGGCGTAGCTCGCCGATATCGACCAACCCCTTCACGGCCACCAATACAATGGCCGCCAACACGACATTGGGCAAGTTGGCGAGCAAACCTGTCAGGAACATGAGACAGAGCCCGATGGCAATCGACGCGAATACGAGCGCAAGCGGAGTCTTCGCACCCGCCTTGTCATTCACCGACGATTGAGAAAGTCCGCCTGCGACCGGATACGCCTGGAATAATCCGGCAGCCAGATTCGCGGCTCCCAGAGCGAGCAGTTCCTGGCGCGCGTCGATCTCGTAACCGTGGGCCTGCGCGAGCGCGCGCGCGGCCGAAACGCTTTCGACGTACGCCAGCAACAGGCACGCAAAAGCGAGTGGAATGACGCCATCGACATCGCGTATCCGCAACCCTGGCAGGCGGAATTCGGGCAACCCTTGAGGCAGGGCGCCCACCAGCTTGAAGCCGGAACTGGCCAGCGGCGTGACGGACAACACGACAATCGACGCGATCACGACGAAGAGAGCCACCGGACGCCCCGGCAGATATTTTTCGCCGAGCAGCAGCAACGCAATGCAGACCAGACCAAATCCGAGCACGACGAGATTGGTCTGCCCTAGCTGCCCGCCGAGCACGGCAATCCGCTCGAAGAACGACTCTCCGCCGCCCTTGACCCCGAAGAGTTTAGGCAGTTGGGTCATCGCGATAGTCAACGCCGCGCCCGCCTTGAAGCCGAGCAGGATCGTCTCGCTGATGAAATTGACCAGTGAACTCAGGCGTAGCAGCCAGGCCACCAGACACATGCCGGCGATCACCAAGGCCGTGAGCGCCGCGATCGAAGCCCAGCGCGCCGGATCGCCATTGGCCATCGCCGCGACGGTCACGCCCACCAGCATCGAGATCGCCGAAGTCGGACCGATCGCGAGTTGGCGCGACGAGCCGAACAGTGCGTAGAAGAGTCCCCCGACGAGATAACCGTAGATGCCGTATTGCGCGGGTAAGCCGGCCAGCAGCGCATACGCGAGCGAAACCGGGATCCCGTAGGCCGCGAGCGTGACTCCGGCTACCGCGTCCTTGACGAGCCATCGAGGCTGATAGGCTCCGAGCCATTGCGCGGGCGGAAACACGTTGCGCCACCCGCGCGCGGGCATCTGATCCGTCACCGGCTCGGTGACGCTGGATTCGTTGGTCAACGTAGCGCCTCGCAGACGGAAGCAAACTCGACAGGAGCACGGCCGCACGCCGTTCCACGATCAGGTGCGCGATGCCCCCGGGCCGGGCCGTGCTGCTCCTCAAGCATAGTCGGTAGTCTGCGCGGTCCACATCGGACCTTGGTCCTAGATGCCTGCGTAGCCGCGCTGCCGTACTGTCTACCGTCGCAGCCGCCGGCGAGCCACGAGAGCCGGGCATAAAACGCGGCGACCGCCTCAATAGGGATCGTTGACGCGCTGCCATGTTTGGTCCGGATCGAACACCGTGACGGGCGGCGCGTTCGCGCCACGATCCTTCTGGTAAATCACCCCGTTGTTGTTGACCACGAAAGTCATCACACCGGTCGTGCCATATTCGGCCGGATAGGCGACCATCGCAAAGCCGGCGAGCATGTGCCCGTTGATGATGTAGCTGAAGGCGCCGCCCGCCGCGTTCTTGCCTTGCCGCGTCAAGATGCGGAAGTGATATCCCCGATAAGCGTCACCCGCCTGGTGGCCCTTCAGATACGCTGAGCTGGCGGCGATCAGCGGTCCGAATGGACTGGCTTCCTCACCGCTGCTCTCGTCTGTCCGCCAGTAAAGGCCGTCCCGCCTGCCGGGCGTGCTGGCAAGCTTTTGCGCGTATTCCAGCAGGCCGTCATTGTTTCGATCACGTGACGCATATTCCCGCTGTGCGTCGACATAGGCGCGCAGCACGTGGATTGCCTCACGTTCGTTTGCGCCGATACGCCGATTCAGGATTTCTTCCTCGCCGAGTTCCGTGGCAAACCGCCAGCTACCCTTCTCCTTCACGATGGGAATCGGCATCGGCCAGGCCTCGTCGCCGACCAGTAGAATCCGCCGATCCGGTCCGGCTTCACCGAGGACATGGAAGGCATCCAGTTCCGCGCTCGCCTTGGCCCAATTCGCTTCGTTCTCCGCCTGATCCGGCGACACCACCAGGCGCTTGTGCGCCTCGCCGAAAATGGCGACTAGCGTCGCTTCATCGCGGGCCTTCAGCGCCTCGGACAAAGCGGTGACCGCCTGCTCCGGCGTCGCGAACGTGCGCTGCTCCGCAGCAAAGGCACCAAGCGGAATCAGCAATGCGAGAACCATCGCGTATAACCCGCACCATATTGCCAGGCGGGGCCGCCATTCCGCGCGCCGGTTCGTCCCGGTCCTGATCGGGTCAATCATTGTCATCCCCTATCGCCGTCCACCACCGCGGCCGCCACCACCGCCACGTTGGAACCCGCCGCCACCGCCACCGCCGCGCCCGCCTCCCGATGAAAATCCACCGCCGGAATGGCCAGAAGCCCGGCTGTGGGAGTCTGAGAACGACTGACGACTCGCCGCGCCCCTTGAACTATTCGCCTGTGCGTCGCGCGCCGATCCGTAGCCGCTAAACGCATCGCCCCCGCCCCTTTGCGAGGCCCCCGCGCCTTGGTCCCGCGTGCCCGCCGAAGCGGGGCGCTGAGCACCCTGGTCTCTCGTGGCCGGCGTAGCCGGTCGTTGAGCGGCTTGCTGCCGTCCTCCTGAAGCCGCGTTACCACCTCCCGCGGCGCCGCGGGCCGGTGCGTCGCCGACCCGTTGCATGCCGGCGGCGCGGCCTGTCGTGCCGCTCACCTGGCCTGGCTTCTTCTCGGATCGCCATGCGGACGATTGCCCTCCCTGGCCTCGCGTGCGGTTGACATCGCCCGTGTTGATATTGCCTCGCTCGACATTCCTTTCCCGATCGCCTCGCTCGACGTTCCTCTCCCGGTTGATGTTGATGTTGTTATTGCCGCCGCCTCCGTAATGAGCCTCGTAGTGTCCGCCGTTCCAGGCCGCGCCAATCGCCGCTCCCCATATCAGGCCCGTCGCGAGCGCCGCACCCGGAGCGTACGGATAGTAGTAGGCCGGATAAGGTGCAGGCAGGTAGGCATAGCTCGGAGGTGCGCCGGCTACCACGACGGTGGTCGGGTTGTATTGCGGCACGTAAATTACCTGCGGGTCGGCCGGGACGATCTTGATCACCTCCTTCTCGACCACCACGACCTGCTTGTCGTCGGTTTTGAGCTGACCCGCCGCCTGCGTTTGACGCCGGAAGCGCTGCACCGCCTCCAGTACCGCGCCCTGATCGGCGACGACGGCTTCGCCGACGCTGATCGTCCAGTCGAGATCCGTACTCATTCTTTTGACGACCTCGGGGTAATTCAGCAAGGCCTTCACGGGATCGTGCCAGCTCTCGTTGACTTTGAGCGACTTGTCACTTTTGCGCTGATCGAGGAAGCGATCCGCCTGCACGATCTCCACCGGGTAAGTCGCGGCGGGAAGAATGATGGCGACGAGGTCGTCCGGATATAACGCAATGGGTCCGACAAGTTTGTCGAGCGTCGCAGCGGGAACGGCGGCCGCGCCGACATCAGCCGCGGGGGCCTGCGCAATTGAGACCGTGGCGGACGACATGACGTAGAGCGCCAGCATTGCGACGATAACCGCATGGATCGAGATCCGGGGCAACTTGAGTTCCTGCACGACGATCGCTCGCGGCCACCTGTCGGGCGCCCACTCAAACGGGATGATCCGTTCAAAAGCACGCATAACGCGGTCCATTGTTGCTTCCCCTCACTCTTCACACTCAAGCAGGCTTGCGGCCTTTAAACGACCTTTAAAAGACAGTTATCCGAAGCAATGGAAACGAGACACACGTGCCCTACAAACAGTTTGGACCCGACGGGTGCCCTGTTGCAAATACGACCTTGGTCCGATTGCGCACTGCATGCCCGGGACGCAATGATGAGAGCGAAGATGCCATCGCTGCCGACACCTCGCCGAGCGCTCGATCCTGACAGGACTCAACACCCACGCCAGCTTCGATTTCACGCTAGTCCAAAAAGGCAGCCGGCGGTCCGCATAGGTGTGGACTTACGCAAGGAGTCGCCGTGATCACGTTGAGAAAGTACATTCTTCTCGCCGCTTTAGCGGGTTCGATGTCATGCGATGGTATGGCGCAATCGAAGCCAATTGCCTATCCCGCGAAAGGGCAAAGCGCGCAAACGCAACAGCAGGATGACGGCGCCTGTTATTCGTGGGCCAAGAACAACACCGGTGTGGACCCGGCGGCAATGGCCAACGCCCCGCCTCCGCCTTCCGGACCGGCGGTGGGCGGCGGCGAGCGCGTTCAGGGCGCCGCACGTGGCGCTGCCGGAGGCGCGGTCATCGGAGCCATAGCGGGCGATGCGGGCAAAGGGGCGGCGATCGGAGCCGCAACCGGCACGATGGTCGGCGGATCGCGTGCGCGGCAGAACCGGCGCGCGGCCGCGGCATCGACACAGTCCCAGACACAGGGTTCGATGGACACATTCAATCGCGCCTATGCCGCGTGTATGGAAGGTCGTGGCTACTCCATCAAATGAACTTTAGCGTGTAAGCCGGGTAATCCGCCCTGTCATGAAAGACCGGCGGCCATTCGGGCCTAAGTCGACGTGCGCGCAGGCGTTCAAGGAGAGCAGCATGAGAAACAGCAGACTCATCGTCGCAGCGGCGTTCGTGTCTTTCGCTACTATGGCTTCCGCCCAGACAGAGCCACAAGTGGCGGTCAACAGCGCGCCCGGCAAAGTATCCATGAAGGGCACAGTGAAGACGAGTTCGACTGTGGTGGGTATCGAGCCGGCCACCCGAACGGTGTGGCTAAAGGACGCCAAAGGCAAGGTCGTGCAAGTCGTGGTGAGTGAAGAAGCACGCAACTTCGACCAGCTGAAGATCGGCGACGTCGTCACGGCGGAGTACTCGCAGGCCGTTACCGTCACGCTCAAAAAAGGCGGCGCACCCCTTGCCGTCAACGAGAGCCAGACCTTGGAGCGAGCGCCGATGGGCGCCAAACCCGGCGGCTCGGCAAGCAGGGAGATAACGGTCATGGCCAGCGTGACCGCCGTCAACCACCAGACCGGCGCGATTACGTTGAAAGGCCCGCAAGGCAATTCGGTGGACCTTGTCGTACAGGATCCCGACCAGCTCAAGCTGATCAAAAAGGGGGACCGGTTGGAAGTGCTCTACAACGAAGCCGTGGCAATTTCCGTCGAACCTCAAGCCAAGTAGCCACGCAGGGTTGATTGCACAGTTGAACCGGAGCCGAACAGACAATGGATGATTTGGCCCAATCCTCTCCCGAGCCGCAACGCCAGGTAATTCGGCCCCAAGTAGATCTAGCCCGAATCGTGCTGGCTGTCGGGACGCTTCTGCTGCTCATTGGCGGCAGCCTCTATATCGTGCATCCGTTCGTGCCCGCGTTGATCTGGGGCACCACGATTGTCGTCACGACATGGCCGCTCATGCTCAGAATCCAGCCGTGGCTCGGAGGACGGCGCGGACTCGCCGTCACCGTCATGCTGTTGCTGGAAATCGTGGTGATATGCATCCCCACCTACGCCGCGGTGTCGACGCTTGCCGGCCATACGGCCGACATCATGGACTTCGTGGAGGGCCTGCCTGGCTACGCACTTCCGTCGCCGCCTCATTGGCTCAGCAGCGTCCCGCTAATGGATCGTGTAACGGGTGAGTGGCAAAAACTGTCCGACGCGGGTCCGGGGGGCATCCTCGCGAAGGTGGAACCCTACGCCGCCGTCGTCGCGAAATGGCTTCTGCTTCAGATGGGTCTGGTCGGCTCGTTTGCCGTGCATCTGATATTGATGCTTATCGTGTGCGGCTTGCTTTATGGCCAGGGCGAGGCTGCGGTCGCCCTCGTGACCGCTTTGGCTTTGCGAGTGGCGCCCGGGAACGGCGCGAACATTATCCACCTCACAGGTCAGTCGATCCGCGCGATCGCACTCGGCGTCGTGGTCACGGCACTCGTGCAGGCTTCGCTCGGCGCTGTCGGGGTCTGGCTCGCGGGCATTCCATTCGCCGGTGTGCTCAGCGCACTGATGCTTGTCATGTGCCTCATACAATTGGGTCCATTGCTGCCCATGCTTGGTTGCGTGATCTGGCTATTCATGCATGACGCGCAGTTGACGGCCAGCGTGCTGCTCGTCTGGACCATCGCCGTCTCGGCGCTCGACAACATTTTGCGGCCGATACTCATCCGTCGCGCGGTTGCGCTGCCGATGGTGCTCATCCTCTCAGGCGTACTAGGCGGTCTGATCGCAATAGGAGCAGTCGGCCTGTTCATCGGCCCGGTTATCCTTGCCGTCACTTACCATCTGCTGCGCGCGTGGATAGACCAGCCGGATAAGTTGGTAGCACAAGGCAATCAGGACGGTCAGGGCCACCTCGTCCCCCGCCGGACCGATTGAGGCGAGACCACCCGACCGCCTTCCGTCGAACATGGGCACCCGGCAACGCGAGTACCTTGCAGACCATCTGCAGCCGCGCTCCAGCGCCTCTGTCTTCAGGCCCAGATTGGACAAAGCCCGATCGTTCTCATCGAGCTGCGCCTGCAGTCGCGCCCCTTCCGTGAAGCTGCACGATGCCTCGCTCGCCAACAGCGACCGGCCCCCGTCCCCTGTTGCCAACGCGCGGCGTCTCGACGACCACCACGACAGCAGACCCATACGCGGCTCCGGGCGTTCTATGATTCATCGCGCTCCGGAAGAAGCAACGCGGTGATCGTGCGGCCCTTCCAGAACAGGTTGTGGACGCGCGGCTGCAGCATGCGCAACCCGTCCGCCGTCACGTCGTCGAAAATCACCAGCGCCGCGGGCCGCGAGCCCGCGCCCGGGATACGGCGGATTGTACTGAATTGAGGGAAGCCATACCGGATAAGGAACGCCCCGATTTCCTCATCGGAGACGCTTTCTTCCACGTTGCCCAGCATCAGTTCAGCCATGATATTTGCTCCTCGATCGTTACCCTGCGCGCGGCGTTGCACCACGATGTCGATGCACGATCCGCACGCCGCGTCACTGAGCCGGACTCCCCTGCACCGCCGCCGCGATATCGCGGCTCACCGACGCCAGCGCGCGATCGTGCGCGGCAACGAGCGCATCGAAGCCCGGACCGGACACCGCCTCGCGCGCAACAGAGCGGCCCGTGACGGGACGGCCATTACCCGGCGGCCGCACAGCCCATAGCACGTCGACGGTGACGTCCCGTCCCGGTGTGGACTCGAAGCGCATCACGTCGATACGCACACGCCATACGCCAGGCGGCTCGCGCGTCAGATCGAACACCGAAATCTGCGGTGAGTTCAGCAGCACGGCAAGGTTGGCGGCAATCACACCGCCGATGTCGCCGCTCAACGGTTGCGCCCAACGGGCGAATTCGTTGATCTCGACCTCGTTGTCTCCGACCCGGGTCACGATTTGCGGCCGATCCACGAGGTCCGGTATCGTTATGGGCCCGATCACGGCAGCGATTGAGCGCGTTGCGCCGGAGTTGGTGAGAGAGCGGTCGGGGCTCAGCGTGTAAAAACTGGCCGATGGCGATTTACATCCGCCGAACCAGCCGGTGACAAGCGCGAGAATCAGACATGTCGTGGCGTACCTCATGGCTTGTCCTCAGACTTGCCGCGCACGAGCGCTTCCGGATGCCGGGACAGATAGTCGGCCAGCGTGCGCAGCGTGGCTGCCGTCCGGGTCATTTCGTGCATCGCCTGTTCCGTGGATTGCTGCAGCGACGAATCCGGTTGCAGCGCGGTATTCGCGGAATCGAGCGCGGTTTGCGCCGACGTGAACGTGTCACGCGCCTTCGGGACGACCTCGTTATTGAGCTGGGAGATCATCGAGTTGGTCGTGCGTAGCGTCGTACGCGCATCGTTGCCGATCGCCTCGAACGGAATATTGTTGAGCTTGGTCAGCAAGCGTGTAACCGAGTCTTGCAGCGACTGAAGCGTGCGCGGTATGGCAGGCAATTCCGGCGGCGACTTGCTCCAGTCAATCTTCGCCTTGGGCGCATCCGGGTAATAGTCCAACGCGACGTAAAGCTGACCCGTCAACGGATTGCCGCTCTTGAGCTGGAAGCGGAATCCATGTTCAATCAGATAGTCGGCTAGTCCACGTGGGTTGTCGCTTAGACGCCCTCCGTCGCGCCCGTTCTGATAGCGTGACGTAAAGCGCTCGGGATAGATCGCTATCTCGACGGGAATGCTGAAACGGTTTTGTGCCGGCTCGAAGCGTGTATAGATCGCCGTCACCTCGCCGATCACTACACCGCGAAAATCGACCGGCGCGCCAACCGTCAGGCCGCGTACCGAATCGATGAAATTGACGACGTATTTATCGACGATCCGATCGTGCTGTTTCATCGCGTCGGCGCGCGTTGCGTAAAGTTCGAATCCCGTGTTGGCGGCGGCGCTGGTCACTTCCTGCGACTCCGGCGGTGACTCGAACGCCACGCCGCCGATGATGATGGAAACGATCGACTGGGTTTCGACCCGCAGACCGTTCGTGTCGAACGCCATGTCTACCCCGCTTGCGTGCCAGAAGCGCGTATCGGTCTTCACGAACTGGTCGTAAGGCGCATTGACGAACGCCTTCACCGTGACGCCTTTGCCGTCCGGGTCCAGTTTGTAAGAAGCAATCTGGCCGACCCGGAGTCTGCGGAAATAGATGGGCGTGCCCACGTCCAGCGAGCCGAGACCCGCACCCTTCAAAATGAACTCCCGCCCTGGCACGTCGCTCGCAAACACCGGGGGCTCTTCGAGCCCGACGAAATCACGCCGCGCTTTCGCGGCATTGCCCACATCGACGTCGATGTACGACCCGGAGAGCAGCGTGCCGAGCCCCGAGACCGTGCCGCCTGAAATGCGCGGGCGCACGACCCAGAACCGGGTGTTCTCGACCAGCAGACTCGCCACGTCGCGAGCGACCTCTGCCTTCGCCACCACGCTCTTATGATCCGGCGAGAGATTCACGGCCTCGACCACACCGATATCGACGTCCTTGAACTTGACCTTGGTCTTTCCGGCTTCAAGGCCCTCGCCGGTCTTGAAACTGATGGTGATATTCTCGCCGCGTTCCAGGATCGCCTTCGTAGCCAGCCATCCGCCGATCAGCACCGCCACGATCGGCACGAGCCACACCAGTTGCATACGCCAGCGCGAGCGTGGAACGGAATCCGCCAGGGGGAGTTCGGGAAGATCCGGCTCGTCATTTGGTCTTGACATGAGCGCTCTCCGCTGCATCCCAGATGAGGCGCGGATCGAAAGCCATCGCCGCCAGCAGTGTCAACACGACCACCGCCCCGAACGCTATCGATGCTGGACCGGCCTCGATCGTCGCCAGCGCCTGGAATTGCACCAGCGCGACGAGCATCGTGATGACATAGATATCGAGCATCGACCAGCGCCCAACCAGTTCGATGGCGCGGTAGATTCTGGTGCGCTGCTCGGGAAGCCATTGCGAGTGAAGCTGGGTGGAGACCGCCAGATACGCAAGGCCAAGGATCTTGAGCATCGGCACCACGATGCTTGCGATGAACACGAGAACGGCAAGCGGCCATGAACCGGATACCCACAGATAGACCACGCCGCTCATGATCGTGTCTTTCTGCGCTCCGAAGAGCGAACTCGTTTTCATCACGGGCAGCACATTGGCGGGGATATACAGCACGATCGCCGCCGACAGATACGCCCACGTCCGCGAGATGCTCGCTGGCTTGCGCATATGCAAGCGCGCTCTGCAACGCGGGCAGCCCTGCTCGCCCGAACGCGCCGGATCGCGTACCAGTAGCCCGCACTCTTCGCACAGCGCGAGCCCGCATGCGGAGGCCGTCACCGCCGTGCGGTGCTGCTCCACGGGAGGCAGCCGCCACGCGCCGTCGGCATTTTTGAGGGCGCAGATGCGCGACCATATCTCGCGCGGATCGAACGTCGCCGACGCCGCGGCGAGCAATAACATCAGCACCATGAACGACCACAACGCTGTGCCTGGCACGACCTTCGCGATGTGCGTCAGCTTGACGAGCGCGACCAGCAGACCAAGGATCAGAACCTCGGTCATGCCCCACGGCCGCGCCAGTTGAAACAGCCGGAAGCCCTCGACCGCGTGCCACGGCACACGTCCCAGACGCAGCGGCACGAGCAGCCACAGCATGGCCAGGGTCTGCAGCACCGGCGTCAGGATCGTCGTCAGGAAGACCAGCGCCGCGAGCGGCCAGGTGCCATGCGCGTAGAGCACGCGGACCGACCCGGCCAGTGTCGTTTGGACGAGATGGCCGTTGACCGACAAACCCACGATAGGAAAGGCGTTGGAGATGACAAGCAGCACGGCGGACGCAAGGGTAAAGGCGAGAGCCCGTTCGGGCCCGTTCGTACGCTCCCTGCCGAGCTCCGCGCGACAACGACGGCAACGCCACGAGCCGCCGGGCGGCAGAGGCGCTGCAAGCTGGAGCATGTCGCACTCCTCGCAAGCAATGATTTCCCCGCGTGTCATCTCGCCTCCAGCGCGACCGCTGGGTCGCCCGTCGGCGCCGTGCCACGCGCGACGGGCGCGGCGGGTGTGGTGTCCGGCGACGGTGTGCCCGGTGCGGGCGGTGCGGCCGGTGGAACAGACAGTTTCTCAGCGGCGAGAACCCAGCCGCCGCCCATCGCCTTGTAGAGGTTGACGAATGACGTCAGCTCGGCTCCCTGCGTCTGCGTATAGCTCAGTTGTGCGTTGAAGAGGCTGCGCTCGGCGTCGAGCACTTCGATGTAGCTCGTGTAACCGCCTTCGTAACGCAGACGCGCGAGCCGCGCGTAGGTGTGCAGCGCCTCGACCTGGTTGGCCAGCACGGCCAGCTGCTCGCGCGTCTTCTGCACGGAGATGAGCGCGTCTTCGACCTCCTGGAATGCCACCTGAATCGCTTTCTCATATGCGAACAGCGCTTCCTGCTGACGCGCCTCAGCCTGCCGCACCTGCCCGGAGATATTGCCCGCCGTGAAGATAGGCTGCGTCACGCTGCCGGCAAAAGACCATACCCGCGCCGGGCCGGTGAAAAGGTTTGAAAACTGCGTGCTGACCGTACCAAACAGCCCAGTCAGCGAGATGGACGGAAAGTAAAGCGCCTTGGCCGCGCCGATCAGCGCGTTTTCCGACACCAGCGCCTGCTCGGCCTGCAGCAGATCCGGGCGGCGTTCCAGCAAGTCCGATGGCAGCTCGTTCGGAATCTGCGGCGAGCCCAACGTCGACAGTTCGCGGCCGCGCAGAATGGCGCCCGGGTTTTTGCCGATCAGCACGGACAACGCATTTTCCTGCTGGCCGATCTGCGCTTCGAGCTGCGGGATGGTGGCCTTTGCTGCCTCGTATTCCGACTGGCTTTGCGCCAGCTCCATTTGCGACACCTCGCCGCCCCTGAAGCGCAACGTGAAAACCCGGACCGATTCGTCGCGGCTTTCCACGGTCGACTTCGCGATCTCAAGCTGCCGATCAAGACTGCGCAAGTTAATGTAGGCAGATGAAACGGAGCTAACCAGCGTCAGAATCGTGGCCCGGCGGCCTTCCTCGCTAGCCAAGAGGTTGGCGCGGGCAGCCTCGGTCTGGCGGCGAACCTTGCCGAAAAGATCGATTTCCCATGCCACCGACACGGTCGCGTCGAACTGGTTGTAGATCGGGCTGACGCCGTTCGGTATCGGTATTCCGCTCGCCTGAGACGCGCGTTGGCGAGATGCATCCGCGCCCGCGACCACCTGGGGAAACAGCGCGGAACGCGTCGTCACGAACTGCGCCTGAAACTCGTCGACCCGCGCGGCCGCGATCTTGACATCGCGGTTCTCCAGCAACGCGGTTGCGATCAGTTGGTCGAGTACCGGATCCTGAAACTGCTCCCACCACGTCGTGTTGGCAATCTCAGCCGCCTCGCCCTGCGCAAAGCGATACGTTGCCGGCACCTCCACCGTGGGCCGCACGTAATTGGGGCCGAGCAGGCACCCGCCCAGCGCAAGCAGCGTGGCCGAAGCGAGCAGGCGCGCCAAAGCGGTCGCGTTCATGTCAAGGGCTCTCTTGCGACGGCGCGTGCGGCGGCAGGCCGGGCTCCGCGGCGCCCGACTCCCGCGTCGTTCCGGCTGCGCCGGGGTCGGACTTCTGCTTGCCGCCGCTGGAGCGCGAGGACATCGACTCAAGCAGGTAATAGAACATCGGAATAAAGAATACGGCGATGGCCGTCGCGCCGATCATGCCGCCAATCACCCCCGTGCCGATCGAATGGCGGCTGTTGGCCGACGCGCCCGTCGCAATGGCGAGCGGCACACAGCCGAGAATGAAGGCCAGCGACGTCATCACGATCGGACGCAAGCGCTCTTCGGCCGCCGTCATGGTGGCGTCGAACACCGACGCGCCGGTCTCGCGGTTCAGCACCGCGAATTCGAAGATCAGGATCGCGTTCTTGGCCGCGAGCGCAACCAGCATCGTCAAGCCGATCTGGAAGTAGACGTCGTTACTCAGGCCGCGTAGCAGGATGGCGAGCAGTGCGCCAAACAGCGCGAACGGGACCGCCATCAGCACGCCGAACGGCAAGCTCCACTTCTCGTACTGCGCGGCGAGGATGAGGAACACCATCACCAGGCCGAACACGAAGACGAGCCCCGACGTGCCGCCCGACTGCCGTTCCTCGTAAGCCTCTCCGCTCCAGGCGACGTCATAGCCGGCCGGCATTTGCGTCGCCAGTTCCTCCAGGGTGGAGATGACCTGACCGGAGCTGAATCCGGGAGCGGCGTTCGCCGTGATTTTGATCGCGGGAAAATTGTTGAAGCGCGTGACCAGATCGGGGCCCACGACAAACTGGTAAGTGGCCACCGACGTCATCGGCAGCATCGTGCCAGTCTTGCTGCGCACGAAAATCTGATCGAGGTCGCCCGGCTTTAACCGGTACGACGGCTCAGCCTGCAAAATCACTTGCCAGAGCCGGCTCGAGCGGTTGAACTGCGAGACGTAGAGCGAGCCGAACATCGTCTGCATCGAGCTGTACGCGTCTTCAACGGGCACGCCGAGCGTCTCGGACTTGTCGCGGTCCACCTGCACCAGCAGTTGCCGCGACGAGGCATTGAACGTCGAAGTCACGCCCGCGAGTTCCGGACGCTGCTTGGCCCTCTGAACGAAGTCTTGCGCAACCTCCGCGAGTTGCGCGATGCTCGAGTCGCCCTTGCTCTGAATCCACACTTCCGTGCCGCCGGTCGTGCCGAGACCAGGAATCGATGGCGGGTTGACGGGAATCACCACGCCCTCTTTCACGTTCCCGAAATGGCGGTACGCATCTTGCAAGACGGTTCGCGCGTTCTGCGTGCGGATGTTGTCCGAAGAATAGCGTTCATCGAAGCTCTTGAAACCGACAAAGAAAGTACTTGCGTTGTTTTTGTTCTGGTTATCAAGCAGGCTATATCCGTCGACCACTGTGATGCTGCCGACTGCCGGCTGTTTGATGAAGTAGTCGGTGACCTGTTGGGACACTTCTCCGGTACGGTCGAGGCTCGCCGCGTCGGGCATGACGACCGCGCCGAGCAGATAGCCCTGGTCCTCCGGTGGCAGGAACGCGGAGGGAATCGACCGCACCATGAGCACGGCGAGTACGATCATGGCTACGAAAAACACCAGCGCGAAAATCGACCGCTTTATTACCAGCCTGACCGCTCGCGAATAGCCCGATGTCATGCGCGCGAACTGTTTATCGAACCAGCGGAAGAAGCCCTTCTTCTCGTGGTGGGAACTCTTCAGCAGCAACGCGGCGAGCGCCGGCGACAAGGTCAGCGCGACGATGCCCGACAGCACGACCGAAATCGCAATCGTAATGGCGAACTGCTTGTACATCTGACCTGTGATGCCGCCGAGAAACGCCACCGGTACAAACACCGCGCACAGCACCAGCACGATCGCGACGACCGGTCCCGCCACCTCGTCCATGGCCTTTTTGGAGGCATCTTTGGGATTGAGCTTGAGCACCGTGATGTTTCGTTCGACGTTCTCGATCACGACGATTGCGTCGTCGACCACGATCCCGATGGCGAGCACCATCCCGAACAGGGTCAGCATGTTGATCGAGAATCCCAGCGGAAGCATGAACATGCATGTGCCGACAATCGAGACCGGGACCGCCACGATCGGAATCAGCGTCGCGCGAAGGCTCTGCAGAAACACGAAAACGACGATAACGACGAGCACCAGCGCTTCAAAGAAGGTGTGAATGACATCGGAAATGGAGGACCGGGTGAACTCGGTCGTATCCATGGCGATTTCATAAGTCATGCCTTCCGGAAACGATTTTTTCAGTTCCGCTAGCGTTGCGCGAACGCTCTTCGAGACATCGAGGGCATTCGCGCCCGGCTGCTGATAAACAGCGAGGACGGTCGCGGGCTTGCCTTGGAACCGGCTGCGGATGGAGTAATCTTTTTGCCCCAGTTCGGCACGCCCGATGTCCTTGAGGCGCACGATTGCCGCCCCGCCATTCGCAGCGCGCACGATGATATTTTCGAACTCGGACGGCTCGGTCAGACGGCCAGTCGTCGTCACGGCAAAGGACTGCTCAACCGATTTTCCCGTAGGCGACTGCCCGATACTGCCCACGGCGAACTGCTGATTCTGGTTCGCCACCACGCGCTGAACGTCCGCGGCTGTCACGCCCAATTGCGCCATCCGATCGGGCTTCAGCCAGATACGCATCGCGTAATCCGGATTGCCGAAGATACTGGACTGATTCGCGCCCGGCACCCGCTTGATCGCGTCGAGCACGTAGACGTTGGCGAAATTCGCGATGTAGACCGAGTCGTAGCGGTCGGAAGGTGAATAAATTGCAATCACCATCATGAAGGCGGACGACTTCTTCTGCACCTGAATGCCCTGCGCCTGGACCGATTGGGGCAGTTGCGGCAAGGCGAGATTCACGCGGTTCTGAACGTCGACTTGAGCCAGTTCCGGGTTCGTGCCGATCTGGAAGTACGCATTGATCGTCAGGTTGCCAGTGGACGAACTCGACGAATTCATATAGATCATGTTGTCCGCGCCATTGACCTGCTGCTCGATCGGCGCGGCGACATTGTTCGCCACAACCTCCGCGTTCGCGCCCGGATACGTGGCGGAAATGGTGATCTGCGGCGGAGTGATGTCGGGATACTGTGCGACCGGCAGGGCGAGCATCGCCAACGCCCCACCTAGCGTAATGACAATCGAAATGACCGACGCGAAGATCGGCCGATCGATGCAGTAGTGCGAGATGCTCATATCGGTCGGCCTTTCATTGGGTCGCACCGCTGCCGGTTCCTTGCGCCTCAGACTCCTTGGCCTGCGTGGAAGGTGCAGGCGCCTGCGCCGCACTTTCAGACCCGGCAGGTCCGGGCGGCGCTGCGTTCTTCTCCGCGGATGGGCCTTTAACGATCTTGAGTTGCGCTCCCGCTGCGACACGCAGTGCGCCATCCACCACGATGCGCTCGCCCGGCTTGAGTCCCTCCGAGACGAACCAGTCGTCGCCTTGCCAATCGCCCACTTCGACAACCCGCTGGTGCGCTTTCGACTGGTCGTCGACGACCCAGACAAAGTGACTCTTCGAGCCTTGCAATACGGACCTCTGCGGCACGAGAATCGAGTTGGGTCTGATGGCCCCGGAAACGCGTGCTTTCACGAATTGACCGGGCCGCAATGCTCCCTTCGGATTATCGAATACCGCCCGCACCAGAAAGGTCCCCGTTTCAGTGCTGAAAGCAGGATTCGCAAAGTCAATACGGCCGACCTGCGAGAACACCGACCCGTCGGCCAGAATCAGCTTGACGACAAAACTGTCGTGCTCCGGGAATTTCAGAAGACCTGCTGCAATCTGGTCCCGGTACTTCAACATCTCGTTTTCGGAGATGCTGAAGTTCACCCACATCGGGTCCAGTTGATAAACGTAGGTCAGCAAGCCGTTGGAAGTCGCCGTGACATAGCTGCCGTCCTGCTGACGTGCGAAGCTCGATAGACCCGCGAGGGGGGACTTGATCGTCGTATAGCCGAGATTGAGCTGTGCCGTATCGACTTCCCCTTTTGCCGCGATCACCGCGGCGGCGGACTGCTTTTCGTTGCCTATCGCGTCGTCGAGATCTTTCTTGCTCAACGCGTTTTGAGCAGCGAGCGGCTCGACCCGCGCCAGGTTCGCCTTGGCAACCTGATAACGCGCCTGCTGCTGCGCGAGTTGTCCTTTCGCGGTTTGCAGCGCAGCCTCGAACGGCTTGCGGTCCATCTGGAACATCGTCTGCCCGGCCTTGACGAGTTGCCCCTCAACGTACAGGCGTTTGTCGAGAAAACCGTCCACGCGAGCACGAATCTCGACCTCGCGGGAACTCTGGGTCTGAGCGGTAAATTCGAAATCGACAGGCGTGTCCTTCTGTACGACGGTCGTAACGGTCACCTCCGGCGCGGCGGCGGCGGGCGCGGCAGGTTGCTTTTTGCAGGCGGCGAGCAAGGTCATCGCCGCTGCCATCAGCAGCAGCGCGCGCCACGAACGACGAAACACAACCGGTGTGTCCGCAACACTGAGACAGTGCGGCCCCGGCGCGGAATGATGGATGGCGACAGTTTTCATTGCGCGCCCGCCTGATCACAAGACCGTACAGTTGCCGAAGAGCACCAGCGCATCGTCGCTATTGACGATCGTCAATGTCATTGACCCGTCGGTCGAATCGAGCACCAAGGTCCACCCAAATCCCATCTCTGTCCCGTCCATGATGATCTGATTGGCATCTTTGCTGGCGATACGCATGGGCGTCGTTCGCGCGGGTCCGATGATCACCTTCTTGTCGAAGTCGAGCGAGAGAAACCGGGGCGCTCCGATATCCGCCGGTAAAGAGCGGCTGCAGGTTAGTCCGGGATCGCATGAATGCGCGTCGATCGTCGCGCAGATGAGTCGTTTGCTGCCATCGAAGTCGGCGGCCGACGTGTCGAATGCAATGGCGCTGAACAGAATCGCAATTGCAGAAGCGAGTAAGGTGGGCCCTGGTTTCATCACGTACTCCGGCTTTTTCTTTGAGCGCTGCGCGCGCAGTAACCCGCGCGCGACGACGGCTGGCGATTTGAGCCGCGCGCTGATGTAGGTCAGTTTGGTAGCTGAAATACAGAGAGGCAATCAGACCTTGGTCTCATATCGCCCGGCCGGGCACAGATACTTCAAGGGCGCAGCGGACCATTCATCGCCATTTCCACAGCCTTGATCAGGATGGCGGCATTGAACGGTTTTCGCAGATATGCGGCAGCGCCTGACGCGAGCGCGGTCTGTCTGACGGAGAACTCGTCGTGCGCGGTGATCATGATGACCGGCAGGCCCATCGGCGCAAGTTGACGCTGAACTTCCAGTCCGCCTGTGCCAGGCATCTGGATGTCGAGAATAACGCACGCAGGCCGGTACGACGGAATCGCCGAGAGTGTATTCAAGAACTCGTCGCCGCTGGAGAACGTCTCCGCCTCAATACCTGAGGCGCGCAGCAGCCGCTTGATGGCTCGGCATACCGATTCATCATCGTCGACTATGGCAACGATCTGATTGGGGTTGACCATTTTGAATATGCGAAAGCGCGGTCGCTCCACGAGAAAACCCGTTCGGAGTTCCAGCGTAACGTGAGATTTTAAAGCGAGATATAGGACCTTGGTCCACTAGCGGCTTCAACAGGATGGAATTGCGCCGGCCTCCCTCCCGCGCAATCCCGATCGGGGCAATGCAAACTTATAGGTCGTCGGCTGCGTCCATGCCGACCTTTTCCGCGAGCCGAACCAGTTGGGCAATCGATCGCGCCTTCATCTTCTTCATCACCCGGGCGCGATGAATCTTGATGGTCTTTTCAGCCGCGCCAAGATCGCTGGCGACCTGTTTGTTCAGACGCCCTGTCAATAAGAGCGCCATGACTTCACGCTCGCGGTGCGTGAGACAATCGAGCCGTTCCTGCAGCTCAGCCTTTTCGCTCCTCTTCGCCCACTCCATGCAAGCGACCTTTAGCGCGCGGTCCACCGCGGCAAGCAGGAGAGACTGGCATACCGGCTTGGGCAGAAAATCGAGCGCACCACCCTTCATTGCTTCAACGCTCGACCCGACATCGCCGTGCCCGGTCAGAAAAACGATAGGCAAGAGCTGATTGAGATTGCGCTGCACTTCAAGCCCCGACATGCCCGGCATCTGCAAATCGAGAATGAGGCATGCAGGTACGCTGGCGAGGTCGGCTCTATCCAGAAAAGCTTCGGGACTGTCGAAAGTTTCAACCAGATAACCGGATACGCGAAGCAGTCGGGAGAGCGCGCATCGCACCTGCTCGTCGTCGTCCACGATGAAAACACGCGCGGTGTCCGGATCTATGACGACCCGCGGGGATCCCTTTGTACAGCCGCTTTCTGAGGCAGCATTATGTGAAACGACGCTCCCTTGCACTCGTTGTTCTCCGCCCATAACCAGCCTCCGTGCGCTGTGACGATCGTGCGGCTGATGGAAAGACCAAGACCGAGTCCCTGGGGCTTCGTCGAAAAGAATGGCCTGAATATTTTATTCATCTTGTCGACGGTCAACCCTTGACCTCGATCCTTCACCGTAATGCGTACTCCTCCCCCGACCCCTTCTCGCACCGTTGTTTCGACGACGCGTTCAGCCGGATCGCAATCCTTCACCGCGTCGAAGGCGTTCAGCAGCAGATTGAGCAACACCTGCTGCAGTTGAACCCTATCGCCGAACAACGTCTGCAGATTGTCGGCAATGTCGAATTCCGTGCGAACTTCCCGCGCTACTGCGTCGCTATGCACGAGCAGGGCGATGTCCCGGACCACATCGCCGATATCTACCGGCTGCAGCTCCAGGTCACCTTTTCGTACCATCGTCCGGATCTTCTGGATAACTTCACTCGCGCGCCGATTATCCAGAATGATATCGCCCAATGTCTCACGGAGTTCCGCCGTATTGACCTTCTCCGACTCAATCAATTTCTGCGCCGCTTGCGCGTTGCTCAAGATAGCGGTAAGCGGCTGATTCAGCTCGTGTGCGAGAGAACTCGCTAGTTCTCCCAAAGATGAAACCCGCACCAGATGAGCCATTTCCTTGCGGTTTTGATCGACTTCGCGGCAGGCCACGAGCCCTGCTATGGCAATGATCTGCAAACCCTGATCAGACGCGCTGTATCTGCTGGTATCGGCTTCCACGTGAAAGCCTTCACCGTCGCGCCGGCGCGCGACCAGCACCTGTGTCGTTGCCCGATCGGCGCTCCTGTGACGGGTGCCGCGGTCTTCGGCCATGGAATCGCCACCCTGCCAGGCATGGACCGGAAACAGCATCTCGATCGGTGCGCCGGTCAATTCTTCGCTGGTGTAGCCGAACAGTTCTATCGCTCTGGCGTTCGCAAAGACTATCTGATTTTTCCGATCGAGCATAAGCATCGCGAGCGGCAACATTTCAAGCGCGTCCCGCAAATGAATTCTTTCGTCCAGAATCCCGCGCCTGCCGCAGCGTTCTGCTTGCAGACCGGCCGCGCTTGCGCCTGCATGTGCGTGCCGTCCTGGCTTTGCATTGGCAAGCTCGCGCTCATTGGCAGCAATCCATTTTTCGGGCTGATCCGCAACGTCGCCGAAAAACGCCAATGATTTCGCGCCTGGTGTTCTCAGCCGCCAATATGCTCGTTCCCGAGGCGAACGGGCGCTGATGGGTGAGGCACGCGACTGGCGGTGGACATCTCGAGGCGGGCGCAGCCGGGCCACATAGCAGCAGGCCATGGCGATACCGACCATGCCTTGCACCAGGTCTTTGCCACGCACGATCAGATTGATCACTGGTCTCTCCGTCACCAATGTTGAGTGCATGTCCAAAGTCGCCGTCTCGCCACGTGCGGATTCGGTCAACTATACTGATTCTTAGCGTTGAACCTGGAACATCGGTAACTTGAAAACAGTATAGAGCCTCAGGCAAGGATGTGAAGGTTTATGAAAGACTTTTTTGAAAGTTGCAATCCTTGCCCGATGCGCACTGTAAGAACACTCGCTAGCACTTATCTGAACGTTGAAAAGCCTTGCTAAATACAAGTAGCGGTGCATCTCCTGGTGTGAATCGAGGACGGCCCTGCATACATGCAAGTATGCCCTTACCGGGCACCGTGAATTCGCGTCATATAGCGATCAGCGGACAATATCCAGGCGGCAACGGGCCGGAACGTCTAAAGGACTATTTAGATATATCCCGTGCGTCGTCCTATTGCCACCAGCGGATGTACAACAAGCTTTTTATCCGGAAAGATCTGTGTGCATTGCGTGAATCAGATTATGAGTCGCCTGATAGAATCGCCCCCACCACGCCGTCAATAACGAATCATTGCGCGCGCCAAATGATAATAAAGACGTGCTGACCTGGTCAGCTCACGAATGTTGAGCGCATCGTACCGCGCCGTCCGCTATGCAGAGATTCGAATCAATATGGCATTCCTTAAGCATGCTGATTAACTTTGTATGCCAGAGCGCGTAGCGCACGCTTACAGATCAAGTTTGGTCACCTTCGTTCCGGCGAGCGACAGATCCGCCATCAGACCGACGTTGGTCAAGACGAGCGCAACCACTTGCGAGGTCGCTGATGTTGTATCTATCGCGCCGTTGGCACCCATTTTCGCGACCGAGACTCCTGTGTCGGCTCCAGCCGACCACCCCGCCGAATTGCGGAAACCGTCCAGCGCGGATTGCGTCATGAAGAGAAATATGACCGCGGTCGACTGGACGCCCGCCTGGAGTCCGAATGAAGCGGAGGTCGTGTTGTAGTAGCCGACTGTCGCGCCACCCACTCGCAACGCACCCTCGCCGTGCTCGGCGCCGACAATGAAGGCCGCCTTTTTCACCGATGGGAAAACCAGCACCCCTTGAGCCTTCGAGACCAGTTCACTCGAACCTTTTACTGTCGTGGCCAATCGTGACAACGTTCCGTCCACGGCTGAATTGATCTCTTGCCGCTTTGCCGCGTCAGTTTCAGGACTCTTGCCGCTGCCGGATGTCGCGGTGCACCCCGTCAAAGTCAAACTCGCGGCGGCGCTTGAAATCGCGATCTTTTGCATAAAATTCCGTCTGTTCATTATCGACCTCCATTGTGGTTACAGTGCGGACTGCCAGCTCGATTTCTGGCCGCTTTTTCCCTGCCCAATCGCGATCCAATGGTTGCCCGCAATCCTGCTCGCCTTACTGGCTCATGCGGCGAGCAACGCAGCGGTGCACAATCACCCGTGAAGTCCTCACGCGGCTGCCGCTCCTGTCCTCATGGCACAGACGAGCAGTCTCCCGCGAACATGCAAACTGTCGCGTCTTCGGTGAACGGGCGCGTCGGTGGCGACGTCTCCGATTACATAATGTCACGATGCGACAATCGGAAAATCAGACCTTGGTCTTACGCCGGGCGACCTGATCGGCGGTCGCGGCGCGGGGAGCCGAGCACGTGAGGTTGTAGCCGGCCCGGTACGCGGTCCGGCGAGCCGCGCCCGCTTTATCCTCCCAATGCAATGATCGCCATGGTCAGCAGTACGCCGAGCGCTGCCATGGCCAATCCCGCTTTCCATTCACCGAACCCGGAATGACGGCCCAGCGCTATTCCGCTGCCAAACAGGATGACGATCGTCAATGCACGCGAGACGATCAAGGCAGTCGGGACGTGGCTGAACACGACGAACGGCAAGGCAACCGGGAACGTCGAGGAGACCACGATCAGAAAGATGGCCACCGCTGCGACCATGTCAGCCCGCAAAAAGCGCGGCCGTTGCGGTAAATCCGGGATGGCGGCAATGCGCGCCCGGATGAGTTCCAGTTCCGTATCAGCGATCAGCGGCGCGACCCACCTGGGCAATGCGGCACGAAGCGCGCGAACTCCCGCCGCCGCATCCGGCTCATGTCTCACGGTCAGCGCAAGCCTCAGCCGCCGGCCGCGATTCGTCAGCGTTCGTACCAGAAACATGACCGCATCGGCGAGGCCCCACGCGAGGTTGCAGCCAAGCGCCGTATAAAACATTTTCCGCCCGGCACCTTCGCCGGCTGTGACGGCCGACACGGCGCCGACAAACGTTAGCGCCATAAACAGGCCAAAACACAATTCGGACACCCGATCGACGGTGTCCAGAACCGGCTCGCGGGTGTCGATGTTTCCCTGATCCATCAGGCCGATAGCGTACATGAGGTCTCTCGCCGCGGTTGGCATGTGTTTATCGTCACCCGGCCGAACGCGCTCATGGCATGTCGACACGCGGCGGCGGGCGAATGCCGCCGCGGGGTGGATTTTCGTCGCGCCGATCACGAACGCGGCAGCAGTCCCAATGCTGTTGCGGCGACGACAAGTGCCGCTTTGTTGGTGGCGATGGCGCTGTTCGAATCAGCACGTGGACATAGCATGGCGACGCCCGTCGGATCGACGATCCAATGGCGGACTCCAGCAAGATACTGCGCACGTTTCAGCGACGATATTGGACCAAAGTCGTATGGCCTTCCGGTGTCCGGCGTCCTACCTTGCTAAAGGATCACGGGAAAATTATGCAGGTCACGTCCGCGCGGAGATATGGGAATGGCGAAGACTCGGGGGAAAGAAGTGCCTTCCGCGGAAGGCAACGCTCTCTCTTACAAGGAATACCGGAAGGCGTTGTTGGATCTGCACGTTGAACTGGTCAAGCTTCAGCAATGGGTCGTGCAAACGGGAAGCAAGATCTGCATCGTGTTCGAAGGACGCGACGGCGCCGGTAAGGGCGGCACGATCAAGGCGATTACCGAACGGGTGAGTCCGCGGGTATTTCGCGTGGTTGCGTTGTCTGCGCCAAGTGAACGCGAGAAGAGCCAGATGTACTTGCAACGTTACGTGCCGTACCTGCCGGCGGCGGGAGAAGTTGTGATCTTCGATCGCAGCTGGTACAACCGCGCGGGGGTCGAGCGAGTGATGGGTTTCTGTTCCGACGAGGACGTCGCGACGTTTTTCAAGGCGGTGCCGCTTGTCGAGCGTGCGATCGTCCATTCTGGGGTGATCCTGCTTAAATACTGGCTGGAGGTCAGCCCCGAAGAACAGACGCGCCGCCTCGAAGCTCGCATCCACGACGGACGCAAGGTCTGGAAGTTGACGGAAATGGATCTGAAATCCTATAGCCGATGGTATGACTACTCCCGTGCACGCGACGCGATGTTCGAAGCGTCGGACACCGATATCGCTTCGTGGTATGTAGCTAATTCGAACGACAAGCGGCGCGTGCGGCTCAACATCATCAGCGACGTGCTCGGAAGAATTCCTTATCAGGAAACGCCGCGCAAGAAAATTACGCTGCCGAAGAGACAAAAACCCGATGGCTATAAAGATCCGGACTATCCGTTCAAGTACATAGCCGAGCGCTTCTGACCCGGGAGCCTCACGCGACTCGGCGATGGCAAATGCTGGAGTCCGACGCCGGACTTCCGGATGTCCCTCGTGTTGCGCGCCGCGTCAAGCCGTCAGGTAGTAGTCCCGGAACTGATCCCTCAACTGGTTCTTGAGCACCTTGCCGGTTGCACCGAGAGGAAGGGCTTCTACAAACACGACCGCATCGGGCTTCCACCACTTCGCGACCCGGCCGTCAAAAAATTCGAGCAACTCGTCAGATCCAAGCGCGCTCTCCGGCTTTTTTACGATCAGCAGCAACGGGCGCTCGTCCCATTTCGGATGCCTCGCGGCGATGCACACGGCGCTCGCCACTCCCGGGTGCAGGCAGGCCACGTTCTCGATGTCGATCGAGCTGATCCATTCCCCGCCGGATTTGATGACGTCCTTGCTGCGGTCGGTGATCTGCATGAAGCCGTCGGGATCGATCTTCGCCACGTCACCGGTCGGAAACCACCCATCGCATAGCGGCGACGCATCTTCGCCGCCGAAGTAACCGGACGTCACCCACGGCCCGCGCACCTGCAGGTCGCCCGTTGCCTGAGAGTCCCATGGCAACTCCTTGCCGTCCGGGCCCACGATTCGCATGTCGATGCCGAACACGGCGCGGCCTTGCCTCGCCTGGATAGCGTAGCGCTGCTGCGCCGGCAACGACAGGTGGTGCCCTTTGAAGCTGCAAACCGTGCCGACCGGGCTCAGTTCCGTCATCCCCCACGCATGCAGGACGTCGACCTGGTAGCGCTCCTGGAATTCCGCGGTCATGGCCGTCGGGCACGGCGCGCCTCCCACGATCGTGCGGCGCATGGAGGTAAACGTCGTGCCACGCTCGGCCGCATGTCGAAGCAGTCCCTGCCAGACAGTCGGGACACCGGCGGAAAGCGTGACCTGTTCTGCCTCGATCAGCTCATAGAGCGATTTTCCGTCGAGAGCGGGACCCGGGAACACGAGTTTTGCGCCGACCATGCATGCGATATAAGGCAGACCCCACGCGTTCACATGAAACATGGGGACGACCGGGAGGATCACGTCGCGCGCTGAACAGTTCAGTGAATCGGGCAACGCCGCTGCGTAGGTGTGCAGAAGCGTTGAACGATGACTGTAGAGCACCCCTTTCGGATTGCCGGTGGTCCCTGACGTGTAGCACAGGGAAGATGCATGGTTCTCGTCGAGGAGCGGCCAGGCGAAGTCGTCGTTGTGACCGTCGAGGAGATCTTCGTAGCACAGCAACATGACCGGCAGGTCGTGCATTGCCGGCATGTTTGCGCGGTCGGTCATCGCGACGAATACCTTTGGGCTCTTGATGCGCGATGCGACAGACTCGATCAGCGGGAGGAAGGTCAGGTCGAAAAAGATGACGCGATCGTCGGCATGATCGATGATGTAGGCGATCTGATCGACGTGCAGCCTGGGATTGAGCGTGTGGAGTACGGCGCCGGAACCCGACACCGCAAAGTACAACTCCATGTGGCGGTAGCCGTTCCATGCCAGCGTACCGACGCGCTCACCCTGAGCAATGCCGAGCCCGGCAAGGGCGTTGGCCAGCTTTCTGGCGCGTTGCGCAAGATCCAGATAACGATAGCGGTGAATGTCGCCTTCGACCCGTCGCGACACGATTTCCTGCCCGGCGTGATGCCGTTCGGCATGGGTGAGCAGCGATGCGACCAGCAGCGGTTGCTGCATCATCAAACCATACATGACTATCTTCCTCATTTGTCCAGATTCAGCTGGATTGCGCGTGACACGCATCTGCCGGGGTATCGTCGACGGTGAGCTCGAGCCTGCCGGCGACGTTCCGGATGGGAAAGGTCACAAGACTCAAACCGCCTTTGCCCGGCATGCAACCGGTCGCGACGTCAAAACGAAGGCCGTGGGCGGGGCAGCGAAGCAGGCGCCCTTCGATCTGCCCGCCTGCAAGCGATGCGCCGTTGTGCGGACAGGCGTTGTCGACGGCGCAGAGTTCACCGTCGACGTTCAAGAGCACGACACTGCGACCCTCAACGAAGACCAGCTTGCGTTGTCCTGGGGCGAGTTCATCGGCTGATCCGACCGGTATCTGACGTGACATCATCTGTTCTCCCGATCACTGGCCGCACGCAACGTGGCTTCCATGTCAGATCAGCTCGCGGATCAGGGTGTCCGCCTGCGGCCAGTCGCCATAGCCGGCCGCGGGGTTCAGGTGCCCGACTTCGCCAAGGTCAACGAGACGGCTGCCCCAGTCTGCCGCCATACGGGCAGCGCGATCAAACCCTGCAAGCGGATCGTTGCGGCTGGCGCCGAGAATACTCGGGAACGGCAGCGGTCTACGCGGAAACGGCAGCCACCCGTGTTCTTCGAGCACGTCCAGCGTCGGATAACCGGCGGGCATGGCAACTTCCAGGTCCGCCGGCGCGGCCAGCAGCGCGCCCTGGATCGGGCGGTTGTGGTGCCGCGCCCAGTGCACGGTAATCATGACGCCGGCGCTGTGAGCGACCAGTACGATCGGGCCATCGATCTTCGCGATGGCCTCGTCCAGCGCCGCGACGCGCGCCGCGCAGCTGAGCTTGTCCTGCTCGAGCGGCGACACCGAAGCCGTTTTGGGAAGACGAGCCTGCAGCAGTGTCTGCCAGTGTTCGGCGACATGGTCACGCAGACCGGGCACGACGAGTACGGTAGGTGCGGTATTGAGCGTCACGACGCGGAGTCCTTCAGGTTAGTACGGCTTGTCGCCAATAATTCCGGCTCGCTCCATCTTTCGATGGCACGGCGCGTAATCCATCACGGCGTAGTGCTGCGTGGAGCGGTTGTCCCATATGGCGATGCTGTTCGGCTTCCAGCGCCAGCGCACCTGGTACTCCGGGATGTACGCCTGGCTGATCAGATAACGCAGCAGATCGGACGCGCCCGGATTGGCGTCCTGGCCAAAGCGCACGCGCGCCGGCGTGTGGTAGTTCGTCAAGTGCGTGGTGAACGCATTGACATACAGCACTTTCTCGCTCGTCTCGGGGTGCGTGCGCACGACCGGATGCTCGGCGTCGGGATACTGGGCTTTCAAGGCATGCCGCTTCTCGATCGGCATCACGGCGCCGAAGCTCGCTTCAATGCTGTGACGTGCGCGCAGGTCGGCGATCTGCTCCTTCACGTGCGAGGGCAGGTTCTCATACGCGAGCACCATGTTCGCCCACATCGTGTCGCCGCCAACGGGCGGGCATTCCACGCAGCGCAGCACGGCGCCGAACTGCGGGGCTTCGCGCCACGTGGCGTCGGAATGCCACGCGTTTTCGTAGCGGTCGTTGGGCTGATCCGGCGACTTGTAGATTCGCACGAGGCCCGGATGTTCCGGATCGCTGCCCGCGACCGGGTGGTCCTCCAGCTCGCCGAAGCGGCGCGCGAAAGCAACATGCTCAGCACGGCTGATGTCCTGATCGCGCAGGAACAGGACACGGTGCCTGAGCAGGTTCGCCCGGATCTCGGCAAAGAGGCCGTCGTCGTGGATCGCGTCGGCGAGCTTGACACCCACCAGTTCGGCGCCAATGGCGTTAGTGAGTTGTTCGACAAGCATGGTGCCCTCCTTAGATGACGAAGACCGATGAACCCGTTGTCTTGCGCGCTTCGACATCACGGTGCGCTTGCGCGGCATCCTCGAGCGCATAGCGCTGGTTGATCTCGATCTTGATACGGCCAGCCGCAACGTGGCCGAAGATTTCCCCGGCCAGGTCCGACTTTTCGGCGGGGTCGGCGATGTAGTCGGCGAGCGCCGGACGGGTCAGGTACGGCGATCCTTTCATTGCCAGGATCTGCGGATTGAATGCCGGAATCGGCCCCGATGCCGTGCCGACGCAAACAATCAGGCCGCGGCGCTTGACCGAATTCAGAGTCGCTTCAAAGGTATCCTTGCCGACACTGTCGAACACCACATTGACCCCGACGCCATCGGTCAGCTCGCGTACGCGCGCGGCGACGTCTTCATGGCTGTAGTTGATGGTGTGTTCGCAGCCATGCGCGCGGGCGACTTCCGCCTTGGCTTCGTTCGAAACCGTGCCGATCACCGTGAGCCCCAGCAGTTTGGCCCACTGCGATACGATCAGCCCGACGCCGCCCGCGGCCGCATGAAGCAGAATCGTATTGCCGGGTTTGAAGTCATAGATGCGTCGCATCAGATACGACGAGGTCAAACCGCGCATCGTCATGGCTGCCGCCGTCTCGCAGGTAATGCCATCAGGCAGCTTGATCAGCGGTGCCGCCGGACACAGGCGCTCCGTGCTGTAGGCGCCAAGCGTGTTGATAAAGCCCGTGTAGGTGACACGATCACCTGCCGCGACGTTCGTCACGCCCTCGCCCACTGCTTCGACCACGCCGGCTGCTTCCACACCCATGCCGGCAGGCAGCGGAACCGGATACAGTCCGGAGCGGAAATAGGTGTCCGCGAAATTCAGGCCCACTGCCTCATGGCGCAGGCGAACCTGGCCCGGGCCCGGATCACCGACTTCAACGTCCTCGTAACGCAAGACCTCAGGGCCGCCGGTTTCATGAAAGCGGACTGCTTTCGCCATGATTCGTTCTCCAGTTTATTGCTCGATTTACAGAAGGGGAATGCGCCTGCCGGAGAACGTTACGTCCCGGCGAAGGCGTCGATTACCGCAAAGTGTCCAGGTACTGCTTTGTTGACCGGATTTAACCGACCGCGCAGCCGCATCATCAGGCGGACGACGCGGCAAGCGCGAGGGAGCCGCTCAGAGCGAGGCCTTCTCACGTAACGTATTCACGAGGTCAAGGTCGCGCCTGTAGCTGCGACGGCCAATGGCGAACGCGATCGCTGCGAACAGCGGCGCCAGCGGGACCAGTTGCAAGGCGCCGAGCAAGCCGATCCGGTCTGCGACGATGCCCGTGAGAATAGCCGCGGGCGCCAGCCCCAGCAGGTTGTTGGCCAGTGTCAGGGTGGCAAATGCTGAAGCGTGGATCGACGGCGGGGTAAGGTTCGCCACCATGGCGCCCGAGGGCCCCGTCGCGCCGGCACAGAAGAACATGCCGCAACCGATCAGGACGAGTTGCAACCGGCCGGCCGGCAGTTGGAAAGCGACGCCGAGCAGGACGCAGCACAACAAGCAGTACACGATCGCGGTCAGCCACTTTCTTTGTACAACCTTCCTGTTGAGCCGGTCGGAGAGCCAGCCGCACACGATCATGCCAAGGCCGGTCACGAGTACGAACACCGCACCATGCACGGCTGCCTTATCCGGCGCCATGCCGTAATAGCGATTCAGGAAGCTCGGCATCCATGACCACACGGCCGCCGGCACGAGCAGATGCATACCGCTGCCCACGTAGGCACAAACAACGGCCTTCGTGGAAAACAGCCCCTTCATCAGCGCGCGGAAGCTCATCCGCACGCCAAGGTTACCCTTGTGCCCGGCGGTCGCCGGCTGCAGTGTCGCCAGCCTTTTCTCCGTGACAACGCAACGGTAAATGACAACCAGCGCGATACCGACGCAAGCCATTGCGCCGAACGACCAGCGCCATCCAAGGTGGGTCGCGACAGCGCCGCCCAGCGCCATGCCCATCACGGAGCCAAATGCGCCACCTGCCATGAAAGTGGCGGTGAGGGTGGCGCGCAGACGCGGCGGGAAAATGCTCAGGACTAGCGCGATGCCCACACTTCCGTAGGCCGCCTCGCCAATACCGACACACGCGCGTGCGAGCAACATCTCGCCGTAAGTCGTCGAGATGGCACATCCGAGCGTCGCGAGACTCCACAGCGCCGCCATCAGTACAATGCTTTTGACGCGGCCCCAGCGATCCGCGAGAACCGAAAGCGGAAAGGTCAGCACGCCAACCATGAGTGCCACCACGCTGCTCAGCGAGCCGAGCTTCGTGTCAGAGAGATTCCACGCGGACTTGATAAACGGAAAGACCGCGTTGAGAACCTGGCGCGACATATAGTCGGAAAGCAGCAGGCCGATCGTGAGCGCGCATACCACCCATGCGTAGGCCGGTATCCCGGATTGTGTTGTTGAAAGATCGCCCGTCGTGGGCTCAGCATGCTGTAAAAGCATTTCGTCTCCTCCGCGTCTCGCGCGTCCGGCGCCCTTTTCCCATGATGGACAAAAGGGGCCGATATTTGTGTCGCCCCCCGATGCGAGCCGGGGAGCCTCCTTCTTCAATCACCATCGACGCGCAATATCGTGCCGTTGGCGAGTCCCACCCTGTTACGCGGCGCGCAGGGGCAGGTTTTTCACACCTGCCTTGCGGCTCGGTGCCATGCCGTTGGCCGCGAGGGTCTCGTCCACCGTTTTGTATTGCACGCCGATCTTGTAGATCTCGCGCGCTTCCTTGCCGCTCGCGATTTCACGGCCCAGTTCGCGTGCCACACGCACGCACTGCTCGATCTGCTGCACCGAGCTCATTCGATTGCCGTGCTGGTCGATGATCGTGTCCTCGATTCCGCAGCGCGGGTGCAGGCCCATGGCCATCGCCATCATGTTGAACGGCAACACGTTCTTCAACAGCGACTCGGCCGTGACCGTGCCGCCGTCCGGCGCGCGGTGGACGAAGTTGAAGAAGTTGAACGGGTTCGGACCGTCAAAGCCGCCGCCGATGCCGATCCACGTCAGGTTCAGCGGCCCCTTGTAGGCGCCCTTGCGTACAAGGCGATCGAGCGTTTCGAGCGCATGAATGCCGGTGAGCTGGAAGTGCGGCTGGATACCCGATGCCTGCAGGCGGCGCAGATGTTCCTCAACCCAGGCCGGTCCCGCTGGCACCGTCATTTCACTATAGGCGGCCATGAGCGCAGGATTGGCCAGCGACGTACCTTCCAGGTACTCCGGATAGAGCAATTCCATGATGTTCATCTGCGTGGTGTTGATCGCGACCGTCACCTGATCGGGCTTCGGGTCGAGATCGGCCAGCATGTGACGCGTGTCGTCGGACAGCCACTTCGCGGCCTGGCCGTCGTCTTCCGGTGCAAACGAGATCGAGCCGCCCACCTGGATGATCATGTCCGGCACGGCGGCGCGCACGCCCGCGATCAGTTCGTTGAACTTCGACAGGCGCTTCGAGCCTTTGCCATCCAGCTCGCGCACGTGCAGGTGCAGCACGGTCGCGCCCGCGTTGTAGCAGTCGACGGCCTTCTGGATCTGCTCTTCCATCGTCACCGGAATGTCTTCGGGAAAATCCTCTGGCGCCCATTCCGGTCCGTACGGAGCCGTCGTAATGACTACCTTGTGCTGATTCTCCGGGTGCAGCGAGTCGTCGAGAAATTGCATCGTTTCCTCCAGAAATAGTTGGATGTTTTTCTTCGGCGCCGGGTGCATGTCGACGCGTCAGGAAATAAATCAGTAAGGCGAAGATACGGCAATCCGGCGATACGGATTTCGTTTCCGACGACATTGTTTTATGATTTGACGACACCGCGCGTTAACACCAATCCCGCGCCAATGGACTTCACGCGTGAGGAATGGAAGGAGGTCGAGTGCAAAGCATGGTGAGGTCGTCGACACTGCACGGGTATTTCGACGTGGTGAGAGGCTTGGGTCTGAACCCCTACGAGCTTGTGCAGGCGGTCGGTCTCGACGCCGTGGCGCTGGCGAACCCCGAGGAACGGATTCCGGCTGACGGTGCCTGCCGGTTGCTCGAAGCGACTGCGGAGAAAGCGTCGTGTTTGACACTGGGGCTGCGGATCGCACAAACCCGCCAGCAGTTCGGCAGTGGCGTCGTCAACGTTCTGCTCGCCCACAAGCGCACGCTCCGCGAGGTGCTATTGGCGGCGGCGCAGTACCGCTATCTGCTCAACGAAGCGCTGGGTGTTTACGTCGAAACGACTGGCGACACGGTGACGATCCGCGAAGAGATTGTGGCCGAACCGGGCACCCGGACAGTCCAGGCGATCGAACTGGCCGTCGGCGTGCTGGCCCGCCATTCCAGCGCGCTCCTCGGTGCCCACTGGAAACCGCACAGTGTGCATTTCACTCATGCGGCGCCGCCTGACCTGACCTTCCATCGCCGGTTCTTCGGCTGTCCGATCACATTTGAAAGCGACTTCAACGGATTCGTTTGTGCGGCAGCGGACCTCGATTATCCGAATCCGAATGCAGACCCCGTGCTGGTCCGTTATGCGGAAAGCCTCGCCAATCCGCTCAACGATACGGCGGCAGATTCTATTGCGCTGGATGTGCGCAAGACGATTTACCTGCTACTGCCCCTCAGTCAGGCGTCAATCGAACTGGTGGCGCGACAACTGAATCTGACCGTGCGCACCCTGCAGCGCCAGCTTGATTCAGCCGGCTCCCGTTTCTCGGGCATCGTTGAAGAAGTTCGGCGCGATCTTGCCGTGCGCTACCTGCTCAACCCGCGTTATCCGATCGGCCGGGTCGCAGCCCTGTTGGGCTACACAAACCAGGGAGCGTTCACGGTCTGGTTCCAGAAGCGTTTTGGTCTGACGCCCCGTGACTGGCGCAGTCGCCACCGCAAGTGAAAACGTATGGTGTCGTGGTGCAGCCGGATGCCGCGGTGGCCCATGCGAAATGGCACAACGCCACATGCGCCATTGGTTCAGAAGCTATGGCGCAAGCCGATCATGGCCGCCGTCGTTGTCAGGCCTGGAGCCACCGGCTGACCGTAGACGATCGTCTGGTTCATGGTCCCCTTGTTCACGACGTGACCGACCTGACCGTAAACCATGGTTCTGACGGAGAGCTTGTATTCGGCTCCGAGCGCAATTTCCGTCGAACGATTTGCCGAATTATTCTTGTCTTTCAGGTAGTAGAGACCCGAAGTCACCTGAAGCGTCGGGTTGAAGCGATAACCCAGGCCTGCGGAAAACAGATCGATATTGACCTGATTGGAATGCGCAGGATTCCTGCCGTTGCTGTACGACGCCGATACCGAGAATCCGTGCAGCGTGTAAAGCGCGCCGAGATACACGAACTGGTTGTTGTCGAGGCCCGTCAACGGCGCACCGGGAGCCGGATTCGTATCGTGTCCGTTGTAATACACAGCGGACAGGCTCAGACCGTAGTTCGCGTATTTGAGCACGGCGGACTCGCGCGTTCCCCCCTGAAACTGCCCTGCCACGCCGCCGGGTGCGTACTCCAATCCGATCGAAGCGCCGCCGAAAGAGGGCGACTGGTAAACCAGCGCGTTGCTGTCATACAGTGCGCCGATTGGCGCATTGGTGCTGGTGCCAGGCCAACCGGCTGACTGGTTCATACCCAGCCACGCGGTCAGGATACTGCCGAAGTATTGGGAGGACCGTACATCCGTCTCGGCCATGGCATAGATCATCGGGATGATCTGCCGGCCCGCGTTGAACGTGCCGAACGGTCCCGATACGCCGATGGTCGCAAACTGGTTGAACGCAGCCGCGACACCGGGTGTATCGCTAAGGCCGAATTTGCCGGTGCTGCTGTCGAACGAACCCTGGAGTCTGAAATTGACACGGTAGCCGCCGCCGATATCTTCGCTACCCTTGATTCCCCACAGGCTCGAATAAATGCCGCCGTCCTTGAGCCGGTACACCGATCCCGTATTCGGCGCCTTCGGGTTAAACGACGCTGCGGCAGTACTCTGATACAGGAAGCCCGAATCGAGGATGCCGTAAAGCGTCACCGAAGATTGCGCTTGAGCGGCGCAGGCGAATGTGGCGAGCGCTGCCGCGCCGATCAGTTTCATCTTCATTTTGTCTCCTTCCTGATAGTTTTGTCTCGACTGCGGCCAGCCAGCCCTTCCCCGCAATGAACTCAAGTCGCGTAGGTGTGACGGAATTCGCCGCATTGTGGCGCGTCGTGCAGGGAAGAATACGTAAAGGAGCTCGTACAGGCCCCTCCCAAAGCGGGAGGGGCAGAACATCTCGGTGAACAGCGCGCCGCGCAGCGCGAACTTATGCGCCTTCGAGCAAACCCAGCACCAACGCTCTTCGAACCGCATGCTTTCGCGAGCTGGCGTCGAGCTTTCCAAAGAGATTCTTGAGGTGCCACTTCACCGTGCCCTCTCCCACTGCGGCCGCAGCCGCAATCTCCTTGTTCGACATGTTTCGCGCCAGCAGCTCGAGGATCTCGCGCTCTTTGGGCGTTAGCACAACGCTCGGCACAGCTCGCGGCACGGTGGCCTGGCGACCCAGTGGCGGCACGGCTACGCGCGCTGCCGCAATCGCGTGAGCGACTTCGCCGGATTCAGGCTGCTCTTCGCTGACGCGCCGCGCCCAGTCGGCGAGGGCAGGATGCGCGTCGGCCAGCGTGCGGGTCAAATGGAAAGTCTGCGCGAGATTCATCGCCTCGCGAAGCAATGCGAGCCCGTTCGCGCCGGACTGCTCCAGCGCGAAGGCGCGCATGGCCATGACTTCAATCTGATATCGACCAAGCTTCATCGCTAAAGCGGCCTCGCCGGCCTGCGCGAGCTCGTCGAGCGCCTGCTGCCAGCGACGCGCCGCGATGGCTGCACCGGCATGCGCCAACCCGACTAGCAGCCCGACCGACTGCCTCCACAGCGGCCCCCTTCTCGGTTCCTCCTCGGTCACCATAGCGTCGATACGGCGCACCAGCGCGTCGCACATTTGCGCGCGATAGCGGCCGGCGTGAATACGCACCTGTTCTGCCATGCTGGCAATACACAGACGCGGCAGGCGCCGGCTCACGCCCATCGCGTACATTGCCTCGAGGAGATCGAACGCCCGGTGTTCGTCGCCTTTGACCGCTGCGATACGCGCCGCGGTGCGGTACGCGAGGGACACGGTGTCTGGCGTGCCGCCTCGCTCCAGGATGTCAAGCCGATTGGCCAGCAGCGCGGCGGCCTCGTCGACCCGATCGGCTTCATAGCTCAGCGCAGCGCAGGTCGCGGCAAACATGCACGAGAGCGGATGACGGCGGCCAAGGTCCGCTTCCGCGCTTGCCAGTGCCGGACGGAGTACCTCCTCGGCAAGCACAAGCTGGCCTTCCCATACGTAGCTGAAGCTCACGATGTAATCGGCCCAGCGCACCACGTAACCGATCCCTTTGCCGACTTCGGCCCGCTTTGCCGCCAGCTGGAACCGACGCGCCTGCGCGGGCTGACCGAGCAGAATCGCACGTACTGCGAGGCGGTTTGCATGTACCTGGGCGAGCCAGGAATCGGCGGCGGGAGCGAACTCGGCCCAAGGCGCGAACAGCTCGACGAACCGGTCGATCTCATCGGCGTAATAGGCGGCCGCGCATAGGATGAGCGCGCATTCGTAACGCAGTTGAGCGTCGGCGCCAGGGCTGGCGAGGACGCGCTCCACCTGAAGTTCCGCCTCCTTGTGCCGCTCACCCAGCGCCAACGCCCAGGCCGCTGCCAACAACAAACGCGGGCGCCGCTCGAGTTCGTCCGCAGGGAGCAGATCAAGCCATTCGAGAACCGCCGTCAGGCGTCCCTCCTTGACTGCGTCATGCAGGCAACGCTCCGCCAGTTCGTAGGCAGTCTGGTGCTGGCCCGCGGCATGAGCATGCCTTGCTGCCTGCTCGATCATGCCGTGCCGGGTCAGCCAGGCTGCGGCACGACCGTGCAACGCAGCCCGTTCGGCGGCGGGCACATGAGCGAGGCGGCCTTGCAGGACGTCGCGCACAAGTGCGTGAAGCCAGCACCATGCGCCGTCTTCGGAGGTGACGAACACGGGCGTCTCACGCACGAGGCGCGCGAGCCGCTCCGGTGCCTGCGGATCTCCGGTCAACGCCTGACAGAGTTCCGGGTGCAGCGAATCCACCAGGCTGGTGCGCGTGAGGAAATCGGTATCTTCCGACGAAAGCTCCGCAATCAGCGTCCCGACAAGGTGCTCACGCAGTCCGCCCTGATTGGCCGCCATGGTCTCCACCACCTGCCGGGGATCCCGGGCTCGCGCCATGGCCGCCATTGCGAGCTGCAACCCAAGCGGCCAGCCATCCGTCAACTCGAACAGCCTCGCGCACGCGTCGGCGTCGAAACGCGAACCGAACCGGTTGGCGATCAGTGCAATCGTCTCTTCAAGTCGAAAACACAGCATCTCGGGATCGACCAGGATGCATTGCCCGTAAGCGATCAGATCGGCAACGGCCGTATCGATTCTGCGGCGCGCGGCAACGGCCACGTGAAGATTTGGCGGGGCATTGTGCAGGACATAGATCAACGCAGTGAGGCCGGCTTCGGGTAGACGGTCGGCCTCGTCGACGATCAACAGAACATCGCCCGAAAATTGGGCGACTTCGGCGAGCCAGGCGGTCACGGCGTCCAGTTCGCCGACCGACCCCACGGCGCCGTCAAGCAGCAATCGTCCGAACGCGGGGCGGGCGCAGCCCGCCCGCATGGCATGGACGAGCCCTTGCAGGAGCCGCTGAGGATCGTCCCGCTCATCCACTGAAAGGAAGGCGACCGCGGCACCACGCGCCAGGGTTTCCCGGCGCCATTGCGCAAGCAGAGAAGTCTTGCCATACCCAGCCGGCGCTTGCACAAGAGCGATGGATTGATCGCCGAAGTGCAACGCGTGCGCGGCCAGCCGCTCACGCATCAGCAAATGGGCCGGCGCGCGCGGCGCGATGGTCTTCAGGACCAGTTCGGTGGCTACACTACCGGCGCTTGTCGATGTCGATGCCATCTTGCAGAGCCTGTCGAGGCTCCTGACGGCCATCTCCGGCTGCCGCGGGGAGCGAAATGAGGGGAAGGCTCAAGCGTACCACCCGCACGCTCCAAGCCCCCTCCCTTCGTGGGAGGGGTGAGCAAACCGACCGCGGACTAAGATAAGTTCCAACAGACCTCGGATGCAAAACCAGCCGGCGAATTCGAAACTGGACAGCAGGAACTGCAAACGTTGAATGCAGCATGAGGAATACCATGTACCGACACTTTCTCGTCCCTGTGGGAGATATGGGTTCATGCATTGAAGCAACCGGTCACGCAGTCGCGTTTGCGCAGTCGATGGGTGCGCGCGTGACCTTCCTGCCCATTTTGTACCGACATGTTGCCACACTGCACCGCCCGGCCTCGCGCGCAGGCGACCTCACGGAGCGCACATTGGAACTGCTGGCTCGGGCCGAGGCCGCAGCGCGCGCGCAAGGCGTGCCGTATTCGTCCATCGCTGCCAGCGAAGAAACGTCGTTCGACAGCATCGTCGCGGCGGCAATCAAGTGCGGATGCGACCTGATTTGCATCGCCCCTGGCCAACGGCTGACTGAAGCGGGCGACGTCGCGCCTGCACCGTCCGATGACTCTGGCACGGTCAACGTGGCAGTCCTGATATTCGCCGCAGACAGTCGCCCGGCAACCTCGCGCGCGATCGGCAGGCTCCTCGACGAACACCGCGCCATCGCCGACACCGTCCACGCGCTGCTGGACATGGTCCGCACAGCACGCGCGGCCGGTCAGCAGCCCGAGCCGATATCGATGCGTGAAACGGTCAAAAGCCTGCGTGATCTTCAGATACGCCGGCATAGTCTTAAGGAAGATGCCGGGTTATTCCCGCGGCTGCGCGAGCGCACTTGCGTTGCGGATGCGGAGCTGGATGAACTCGAATGCCGGCATCAGCGCGACAAACAACTGCTCGACGAATTGGCCGAACTCTCCGAACTCGTCGGGCGCGACTCGGCGCCGCGCATCCTGGCCGGGCGGCTCGAACAGGCTCTAGGCGCTTACGCGCAATTCACCTGGGAGTATCTGGGACGGGAAGAAGGCGTGGTACTACCCATCGCGCGGCGCTATTTGCGAGACGAGGACTGGGACGATATCGCAATGGCATTCGACGCAACGGCTGCTAACTCCGCCACAGGGCAAACTTGACTTGTATGAACTGCAGGCCTGACAGCGCACATGCAAGATAAGGAAACCTCATTTCATGCTCCAGTCGATCCGATATTGCAGAAAAACGAACTGTCACACTTAACCAATAAACCTGGAGATAAATCGATGAGAAAAGCAACAGCACTCAATTTGGCCGTTAGCGGAATGATCGCGCTGACGTCTATCACCACGTGGGCTCAGCCCGGCCAGACAGCCGCTGCTTCAACCGGATCTGCAAAAGCGGCATCGGCTGGAGTCGATGCCAAAGCCGCAAAACGAGCGAATCGCGAACTGGCCAAACAAGTTCGTACGGCGATTGCCAGGGAGAAGAGCATCGACGCCGCAAACATCAGCGTGAAAGCGAAAAGCGGCGCAGTAACACTTTACGGAACCGTGCCGGCAGCGCCTCAGATCGCCACAGCGGCCACCGTGGCGAAAGCGGTCCCTGGTGTGACATCGGTCAAGAATCAGATCGTGGTTGCGAAGACGTTCGGTCAGTAAGCGCCTGCCGCGCGAGTCGATGCAATACGACGTCGTGGTTGTCGGCGTCCCGCCGCGACGACCCGCGTCCGTACGGCAGCGAACAGTACCGGGCGCAAGACAGGTGAATAGTGGCGATTGATGCGGCCCACGAGAGGATCTTGATGCGCGCCCAGTTCTATCTTCCCCTGTCTCTCTTGCCATTTCTGCTCGTCGGCTGTAACACGCCGCCGATTCCGCCCGGTAAGTCAGTCGATATTCCGACCGCTTTGCATCAGGTTCTGGAAGGCCTTTGCAGTGCCAGGAAGGATATGGCGGCACGGAAGCAGGACTTTGGCTTCGCTATCGACTCGATCACAGTGGAACTCGATCTGACCGTGGACGGAACAAAGAATCCTCCGGTGGCAGTTGCGCCGGACATTCAGTTCATCCCGACCGTCAGCTATGGACAGATCATCACGGCAACCAAAGGAAGCAGGCTTGTGCTTACGCTGAAGAATACCGGTTCCGCTGGCGCCGGCTGTCCTGCGTCCATGCGGACCAACTAGGCGAGAAATAAAACGGCGTCGACGATGGCGAGTCAGCGCCCATTTAGCAAAGTGACATCAAAAGGGCGTGCACGAAAAAAAACGAGCGCGGATTCGCCATCGCAGGCCACCGCAGCATGGCGACCATGAGATCGTACAAACACAGGGTACGTAGGCGGACCGCATGTGTCGCAATCCAACCCACAGCGCGAGCCGGACAGTTGGATTCGACCCACCGGCCGCAGCGCGCATGTCTGTTTATCAATTCGCACTGACCGCCCTTAAAAATCCAATATTTTCAACTAGTTGAGTGATCGCTTGCGGCGGCGTCACCGTTTGGCATGGACTTTGCCTTAATGCTTATCGAGGAGTGACGACACCCTCAACACAAGTTCCGACATTCCTGACTGACCCATTTATTTTTGGAGAATCGACATGAACACGCTGCTGATCAAAGACCTCCCCGCAGCCGTTGAGATGGATCGTACTGCAATGACCGCCGTCAGCGGCGGCAGGTTGCCGCAGCAGGTCGTGAACATTATCCAGGCGGTTTCCGACTTTGCAAATGACGCTCCTACCCAGCACAGCTTTACTGGCAGTGGGATTACTGTCCAGTACTAACAGAAACATGGTGATTCGCGGCTCAAGGCCCCGCCAACGAGGGGCCTCTTTGAACTCGCGTCGGTTACTTTATCTACTGAGAGTCCGCTCAAAGGTCGATGACCGTATCACCAACGGGTTGCGAGCAGCAGATGAGCAAGTTGCCATCTGCGGGCTTGTCGATCGGCTCAGGGCTGTACGCTATGGAGCCCGAGACCAATCCGCTTTCGCAATTGTGGCAGACACCCGTCCGGCACGCCCAACGAACGGGAACATCGCACGCCTCGGCCAGCTCCAGGATGTTCTGGTAGGCCACACCGTCCCAGTGCACATCGATCCCGCTGCGTGCAAAGGACACGATCGGACCGGTGGCGCCATGGTTTTCAGGCAGATGGGGCGCACGAATGGCATCGCCGACGATCCCCGGAGTCATCGACTCCAGGCCATTGAAGATTTCGGTGTGTATTTGCCTCTTTGCAAACCCGAGGTTCGTCAGCGCCGCCTTCATATCGACCATGAAGCGGGACGGTCCGCAAAGATAAACATCGGCCTGCGTCGGAATACCTGCGCCCGCTAACCTGGCTTCGGAAAAATGACCCGTCTCCGTGTACTCGACTCCTTGCCGGTCACGCGTGGCGTCGGGCTGGCTGAAGCAGATATACCGACGGCAATGCGCAAGCGCGTCCGCGAGACGCCCCGCTTCAGCATCGAAGGGATGATGCTGTCCATCACGAGCCGCGTGCAACCACCAAACCTGCCGCGTCGAGCGTTGCGACGACAGCGTATTCAGCATAGCGAGAACGGGGGTCGCGCCGATACCCGCGCTTAGAAGGACCACGGGACTCGGGCTCTGCAATAGCACGAAACTACCACGAGGAGCGCTGACATCGATTACGTCCCCGACGCGCACGCGATCACGGAGATAAGTGGCGGCTGCTCCCCCCTCTTCGAATTTCACACTGATCCGGTATTCCAGCGTTGACGGACCATTGGAGAGCGAATAGCTGCGATAGAGCGGCGGTCTCCCACCGTCCTGCGGAAGACGCAACACAACATACTGGCCTGGCTTTGCCATCGGTAACGGCTGGCGGTCCGCTCGCCGCAGGGAATACGAAACGACGTCGGCGGACTCGACCACAACCGACACGACTGTGAGTGAACGGAATCCCTGTGTGGCGGGATAAGCGGCCGAGGCAGGCGCGAGCCCGGCGTTGCCTCCCGTCTTGCCGGTAACGGAGCTGCTCAACAATGCCTCGAACGACCGCTTCCACCCCGATGAAAGCGCGTCGATCCGCAGCGCTCGCTCAAGGCGGTCGCGAGGATGATGCGGGGAATACAGAAGCGCATTGATCTCCGTGACCGTCATGCGCTCGCCGGCTTCGTCCACCTTCACTATTTCGTCGTCTGCCCCAACCTCGCCTTCCTTCAAAACGCGAAAGTAGAATCCCGGCCGCCCGCTCGATGTAAGCAACGCTGCCATACGTGGCTCATTAACGCGAATACCCACGCGGTAGCAGGTCACCCGAGGTTGCGTCACCTCAAACAGTGCACTACCAATTCGATACCGGTCGCCGATGCATACATCGCTATCGGGCATGCCTTCAACCGTGAAGTTCTCACAGAACTGGCCATAGACAACATCAGGCCACTTCAACTGCTCCTTCCAGAAACGTGCCGATTCGGTCTGGTAGACGAATACGGCTCGATGCTCACCTCCGTGCCCGGCGAGATCGCCCTGCCCGTCTCCGACCAGATTCAAACGAGCCGCCCAGCAACGGCTCGTGAGCGGCTCCTTCCATATGCTCGTATGAACCGTACGGCCCTTCCATTCGATATCACGTGGAAGGCCAACATTCACTGACAGTAGCCGAGCCATGTCTTGCTCCGATCTTTGGGACCGCCTTATCGCATTACCGGTAACGTTCGATGGCTCTTTCGAGCCTTCTCCCGTGATTCGTCTGGCGGCGTACTGGACACGGTATCAGAAGATCGATGAGCAGGCCTTCGGTGACGGTTCGTCGATCCGACGCTGAGCACCTTTGGCGACAATCTGGACCGCAAGGCCTGTCGCCGCAATGGGGCCTTCGTTCCGAATGAGGTGTTCGTCATTGCCGCCGTCCACTAGTGTCGTGCCATTGGCTGTACCCGGCCCGTACACTTGCGGCGTACAGTTTGCGTGGTACTCGGTTAACTGTCCCGACGTGATGACTATCAGGCTATGCCCGGGGTGCCGATGCCAGCCAGTGGTTCCACCCGGCGCCCAGGTGTTGGTCTGTATGTACACGTCTGACGGCCCCTCGGTCTTTTCGAATGAAGACCACGTATCTCCAGGAAACCCAGGAGCAAACCGCTGAAGCTGGTCCTGTGTGAGGCGGTTCATGACTTGAAATTCGGCGAAAGTTCCTTGGGCCAGGGTCGCGCCAGTGAATCCGCTGGCCGGGGTCGCTTGGCCAGATTCCATGTGTGAGAGGGCTGCGACCATCCATACGGCAAACCACAGCGGCAAGCAGATGGCCCGCCGCAGCCGCTTTCGACTTGAAAACCGTGTCGTCCAGGCGGGCTCCTCGGCATAGCGATCCTTCGTCGCGTTCTTTTCATCGCCGAAATCGGGCTTCTTCACCACACCGCCAGCGCATGTCATGTCATCGCCTCCTTTTGAGTGGGTGTGTCCATCTCCGCGAGTCTCGCTGGTGGACGACCGTTTCCATATCGCCGCGATCAAGGGGTGACGCCGACGGCGATTTTTCGTATCGCGAACACCGGAGCGAATGACACTTCGTGGTCAGTACTCGCCGCACACGGTCTGATACTTAACCGGCTTATCTGACGCGTGTAGTGAAGCCTAACCGGCGATCCCGTTCAGCCCGATCCTCTGCGACGGGCCTATTTCGGCGGCACCCAATCATCGACGCCATTTTTGACGAAGATCGCTTTGACCGTGCCGTCCGCTTCGAGCTTCGCCAACGAGCGATTTATTCTTTCAAGCAGTTCACTATTTCCCTTTCGCACCGCAATGCCGATCCGAGGTTTTGGCGACTGCGACTGGTAGGAGCTCACAATTCGCAGATTCGTAAGTCGGCCGTGTTTAGAGGCGTATATCGTGTCAGGGCCGGAAGTCACCGCTGCCTTGATCTGGCCTGAAACGACGGCCGACCACGCGTCTTCCAGCGTGTCATAGATCTTGATTTCGGAGAAACCGCCAATCCGTTGCAGGAGCGCTAGTTGAATGCTGCCCTTCTGTGCGCCGACCGGGAAATTTTTGAGGTCTGCCAGACCTTGATAGGCCGTCATGTCGTTCGCCGGGACGACAACGACTTCCGTTGGCGCGTTGTAAACAGGGTCGCTGAAATCGACTTGCTGAGCGCGTGCGGGCGTAATCGCCATATTGGTGGCGATCACGTCGATCTTGCCACTGGCCAGCGCAGGGATCAGGTCGCCGAATATCATGAGCTGATACTGGACCGGCAGGCCTGCATCTTTGGCGATGGCGTTTATCAGATCGACGAAGACCCCGGAGAGCGAGTCCGAGTTCTTGTCGTGGAAGACCCAGGGCTGCACGTCCTGACCTGCGACCTTGAGTGGTTGCTGCGCCCACGATGGCACAGAGCAACCGATTGCGCCCAACGAGACGACCGTCGCGATCACCATATTGCTGAACTTGTTCATGGTGTCCCCTCGTGATCGCAGCGCTGGTACCGGCGATGTTGAATCCCATGAGTCGGCAAGGAACGGCAAACTCTGCGGAGTATGTCTCAACCAATCGTTTAGTGCAGGCCACAATACCGGCAGAATCCGTCGAGACGCGCATGCGCGACGCGCCAGTGGTCAGCGCCCCTTGAAACGCGGTGGCCGCTTCTCGACGAATGCACGGTGGCCTTCGGCGCGATCCTCGGTCTTGAACACTTCGAGATTCGCCAGATGCTCGCACTGCAAGCCTTGTTGAAGGTTGGTCTCGAACGAATCGAGCACGGCGCGTTTGGCCAGCCGGATGGCGAGCGGCGCGCGGCCGGCGATCAGCGACGCGATCTCAACCGCGCGCGCGATGCTGCGTACCGGCGGTACGACCTCGGTCACCAGTCCGTGGCGCTCGGCCTCGGCTGCCGTCAGCGGCTCGCCGGTAAGCACGAGTTTCATCGCCAGTGTCTTGCCTAGCACCCGCGGCAAGCGCTGGGTTGCGCCATCGCCCGGGAGGGCGCCAATAACGATCTCTCGCTGCGAGAAGGTCGCGTCGTCCGCCGCGACGACGATATCGGCCAGCATCACCAACTCGTGGCCACCACCTATCGCGAAGCCGTTGACCGCGGCGATCAGCGGCTTCGGAAAGGTTTCAATCGCCTTCCAGCTCGCGAGGCGCGCGGGGTCCGCATACGCTGCGACCCCGCGCGCCGCCATGTCGGCAATATCCGCCCCCGCGCTGAAGAAACGCTCGCCGCCGGTAAGCACGACGGCCCGGACGTCGTCGCTGACCTCGGCTGCCGCGAGCACGCGCGCCAGCTCCTGCAGCAGCGGCACACACAGCGCATTGCGCTTCTCGTGATGATTCAACGTGATCAGCCAGACGAACTCAACTGGTTGTTCCAGTTTCAGGTACTGCAGGTCCTCGCATGCGGCCAGCAGGACCGGCGCCGCGCCGCTTCGCTCGATGTGAGCCGTGTTCATGATAAGCCTCTCGGTAATTCGATCGCTATGCGCGCGCGAACAGTCGCCGCTTACGGGGTCGTGGAGCCCGGGCCAATGGCGTGCAGCCAGCGGCCCATCGGCCTCGTGTTATTTGATTGCCAGCAGGTTCGGCAAAAAGCGCGGGATATGCGGGAAGACAATGATCAGCAGCAGGTCGACCGCCAGCGCGAAGATGAATGGCAGGATCGCCCGAGTCGCTTTTTCGACGGACACACCGCCGATCGACGCGGCCGTAAAGAGGCAAAAACCGATCGGTGGCAGGTTGATGCCGATGGCCGAATTGACCAGTACGATGACGCCGAACACGACCGGGTCGATATGCATCTGCACGACGAGCGGTAGAAACACAGGAATCACCACGGCGATACTCGAAATCGTTTCCAGTACCGTATGGGCTGCCAGAAGGAAGAGATTGATCAGGATCAGCAACACGAACGCGCTGGTCGTCACGGCCAGGAAGTTGTTGGCGACGTGCAACGGAATTTGCGCCTCAATCAGATAGCGGCCGAGCACGAACGCGAGTCCGAGAAGAAACGATACCCGCGTGGTATTGATAGCCGTGCGCGTGAGTATTTCCCTGAAGTGCGACAGCTTGAGCGACCTGAAGATGAAGGCGCTCACCAGCGTCACATAGAGCGCCGCGACGACACCTGCTTCAACCGGTGTGAAGACGCCGCCGAGGATGCCGCCCAGAATGATCACGGGCGTCAGCAATGCCCAGATCGCCTGTCTGAAGGTGGTCCACAGCCGCCTCGCGGAGAACGCCTCGACCGCCGTATAGTTCTGGCGCACGGCAGTCACGTAGTTCACGAGCATGAAGGAAACGACCACCAGCAGCATCGGCACTATCCCCGCGACGAACATCGTCCCGACCGAAACGTTGGCGGTGTAAGCGTACACGAGCATGCTCATCGACACGGGCGACAGCAGTCCGAGTGAGCCCGCTGCCGACTGCAGCGCGACCGCGAACGCGCGTGAATACCCCTGCTTCACCATCCCGGGGATCATGACCGAGCCGATCGCTGCGGTATCCGCCGTCGCCGAACCGGAGAGGTCGGCGAAGAACATGCTCGCAACAATCGTCACCTGCCCGATGCCGCCGCGCATAAACCCGACGAGCGCCTGCGAAAAGTCGATGATCCGGCGCGAGACGCCGCCCGCATCCATGATTGCGCCTGTCAACATGAAGAACGGGATGGCCAGCAGTCCGACGTTATTCAGGTTCGAAAACAGCTGCTGCGGAATCACCAGCAGCGGGGTTCCGTTCAGCGTCAATGCAATCGTCGCCGCAATGCCGATGCAAATGGCCACCGGTACACCCAAGCCGAGAAACCCGGCGCCCAGAGCGAGTGCCCACATGTTGATTCACCTCAGATATGTTCGGAGACGCCCTGCAACAGAGACGGCCTCGTTTGCGCGCCGGGCGCGAGATGGGAAACCGCGATTCGCACCGCGGAATGAAAGACCAGCAACGCGCCGCAGACGGGAATCGAAAGGTACGGGTACACCATCGAGATCGGCAGAGAGGTCGCGGTTTCGGTGCCCATCAGATCCAGCATGTCGCCACCGTACATAACGAACACCACGCCGAGCCCGAGGACGACACAGTCGGTCAAGTCCGCCAGTGTCTGCGCGAAAGCGGGCGGACAACGGTCGGCCAGCACCCGCACTTCCGGATGAACCCGCAGCTTGGCCCCCGCCGCCGCACCGAGGCACGTGAGCCACACGAACAGATAAGCCGCGAGCTCGTCGGACCACGACAGCGAGTTGTGCAGGATGAAGCGAAAGACCACCCCAAGGCCAGCGACGAGGACCATCATGAGAAGTAGTCCACCGCAGAGGAATAGCGTGATCTTCAGGACCAGGTCGTCGATAAAGAGGAGATTACGGGCAAGCTTTTCCATCGCACTCTCCCTTCATTTCGAAGCGACAGCAGACTTGTCGACCGCCTTGATTTCCTGATAAAGCGCCTGGCCATCGGGGATGTCGCTGAGCAGGCTCTGGCGTGCCCTTTCGGTCGCGGCGGCCCACGGCGCCGTGTCGATCCCGCTCACCTGGGTGCCGTTCTTCTTCATCGTGGCGAGCGCGTCGTCGTACTCGTGCTTGTATTCCTTCACGTCATAATCCGCGGCGACGGCGGCAGCGGCCTGAAACGCCTTCTGTTCGTCAGGCGAAAGACGCGTCCAGGCGCTCTTGCTCATTGTCAGCACCACGGGCAGGTAGTTCACGTGGGTCAGATAGTAATGCTTGGCGACATCGGAAAATTTGTCCTGGATGAACTGCTCCGGGGAGGTATCGCCGCCGTCGACCAGGCCTTGCGAAAGCGCCAGAAATACCTGGTTATAAGGCAGCGGTGTCGGGTTTGCACCCAGTGCTTTATAGCCCGCGATATAGCCGCGACTCTGCATCACTCGCACTTTCATATCCTTCATGTCTCCAAGCGAGCCGACCGGCTTTTTCGCGGTGAACAGATTGCGTTCGCCCACCGACAGCCACGTCAGGCCGATCATGTTGACCGCCGGCATCATGTCGAGGAACTTGCGGCCGACCGGTCCTTGCAGAACGCGGTTGGCGTCGTCGATGCTGCTAAAGAGGTAAGGCGTGTCGAAAATCTGCCACTGCTTGATCGTGTTTCCGATCGGCGCCTGTGCGGAAATCATGAGCTCCTGGGTGCCGGTGCGCAGCGCCTGCGCCATCTGCACTTCGCCGCCGAGCTGTGACTGCGGAAAGATCTCGATCTTGACCTTGCCGTGGGTTCGCTGCGCGACCTCCTTCGCGAACACCTGGGCAGTCAGCTGATAGTGGTTGTCCGGAGCGAGGGTGTGGCCCAGCTTCATGACGATCGGCTCGCCGGCACGGGCAACGCTTGCGGCAACGACGCCTGCTGCGAGCAGCGTACCCACCATCACGGCGCGTCCTGCGCGGCGCGCGCTAAAGAATGATTTCATTTCGTCTCCTTCCATACTGGAATGTAATTTCCGCGCTGCATCCGGTCGATCCGTCTGCAGGCGCTTCAAGTATTCGCGAGTGCACGCAACGGGCGTTAGGACCGGTCGCCCGATTTCTTGTACTTTTTTACGGCCTGTTCGATGACAAGCCTCTCCCGCACCGTCTGGCGATTTATCCGGCGCACACGGTGAAAACCCTTGGCGATATTGATGCGTGGCAGACCGGCGGCTATCCGCGGGCTCCTTGCGGATCGGCGAAGACTGAAATCACTGCGTACGTGCAGTCGAAAAAGTCCAAGCATTCGCCCAAACCGTCCTAACGGTCGGCAACTCGCACTGATTAAATTTGAGTCACGCCCGCCGGCGCCCATCGACACGGAACAGGCCGGCTCCTCAACTGACTCTCACTTTCAGAACCACCATGGCCAAACGCCCGCACATGGATTGTTACGCGGTCGGCGACACTGCCGATTTCGCCAAGACCGTAACTGAATTCGACATCTACGGCTTCGCCGGAATCGTCGGCGATTTCTATGCCGTGCATTTAAACGAGGAATTCGCCAAAACCACGCGCTTCGAGAAGCGCATCGCGCAAGGATGTCTCTCGGTCGGCTTCCTATCGACTGTGATGGGCTATATGGCGCAAAAGGCGCCGAACCCCGGTGCGGTTTCTTACCGCTACGACATCACGTTCAACGCGCCGGTATTCATCGGTGACACGGTCACTGCCCGGCTCACGCTGCGCGAGAAGAACGACGATCGCAACCTGTGCATGTTCAACGCAGAGGTCACGCGCCAGGACGGCACGGTGGTCGCATCTGGCGATACCTATCTAAAGGTGCTGTAACACAGCGCCTGCCTTTAACTCCTCTCCCCGCTTTTCAAAGAGTCGAACATGCCGCATTGGTTAAACGAACAACACACCGCGATACGTGACGCCGTGCGCCGTTTCGCGGAAAACGAAATCGCTCCTGTCTCGGAAGAGCTTTGGGAGGCGGAAGCCTTTCCCTACGAAATCTGGACGCGTGCTGGCAAGCTCGGCTTCGCAGGCCTGCCCTATCCGGAGAGTTGGGGTGGCGGCGGTGGCGAATGGCTTTCCTATGTGATCGTGCTGGAAGAACTCGCACGGGTAGATTGCGCAATTGCCAACTCGCTCATGGCCAATTCGACGGTCGCGAGCCTGCTATCCAACTATGGCACCGATGAGCAAAAGGACCGCTATTTACGCCCTATTCTCGACGGCCGCAAGGTCGGCGCGATCGGATTATCGGAGCCCAACGCGGGCTCCGACGCGGCCAACATCGCGACGCGTGCGACGCTGGAAGGCGACCGATGGATCATCGATGGATCAAAGACCTTCATCAGCAACTCTGGCACGGAAGTGACCGGACCGGTCGTCATCGCCGCGGTAACGGGCACGCGCCCTGACGGCCGCAAGGAAATTTCCAACTTCATCGTGCCCAACGGCACCCCCGGTTTCGGCTACGGGCGCAAGCTGCGCAAGATCGGCTGGCGTGCATCGAGCACCTACGAGTTGTACTTCGAGCGCTGTGCGATCCCGGCCGCCAACCTGCTCGGCGAACGCGGCGCGGGCTTGCGACAGACGCTGGCCCAGATCAGCACGGGCCGAATTCTGATCGGCGCGCTCGCGCTAGGCATCCTGCAGGGTTCATTGGATCGGTCGATCGCGTACATGAAGGAGCGGCGCGCATTCGGCAAGCCGATCGCCGAGTTCCAGGCGCTGCAGTTCAAGATCGCTGACATGGCGGCCCACGCGCACGCCGCGCGGCTGATGCTCTACGATGCCGCCGCGCTGAAAGATGCGGGCGTTCGCTTCGATCAGCAGGCGTCGATGGCTAAGCTCTTCGCCACCGAGCGCGCGATGGAGGCGGCTCATCAGGCGCTACAGATACATGGCGGGTACGGCGTGATGAGCGAGTACCCGGTGTCGCGCGCATTCGGCGACGCCAAGGTATTGGAGATCGTCGAGGGGACCTCGGAGATTCAAAGAATGATCATTTCGCGAAACCTGCTTGCCTGAGCCCTCAGTCAAACAGATACGGACACGCGCTCAGGAGACAAGTCATGCTGGAAGGCATCAAGGTGCTAAGTTTTACTCACTTCTTGCAGGGCCCCGCTGCCGTGCAGATGTTGGCCGACGTCGGCGCGGACGTGATCAAGATCGAACCGCCGGACGGCGCGTTCGAGCGCAGTTGGACCGGCTTCGATGCGTATGTCGAAGGGGTGAGCATGTTCTTCCTGCTCGGCAATCGCAATCAGCGCAGCATTTCGCTGGATCTGCGCGACGAGCGCGCGAGAGAGATCGTCTGGCGGCTGATCAAGGAAGCCGATGTTCTGATCGAAAACTACCGCCCAGGCGTCCTGCAGCGCATGGGCTTCGGTTACGACGATGTACGCGAGATCAATCCGCGGCTCGTGTACTGTTCGTGCACCGGCTACGGGCCATCGGGGCCATATCTCAAGCGGCCGGGGCAGGACCTGCTGTTGCAGGCCATAAGCGGCATGACGATGCTCTCCGGCGAAGCCGATTCCCCGCCCACGCCAGTCGGATCCGCGATCGTCGACCAGCATGCGGCGGCGTTGGCGGCCTTCGGCGTGGTCGCGGCCCTGCAGGCGCGGGAACGCACCGGCAAAGGCACGCTGGTCGAAAGCAATCTGCTCAACGCGGCGCTCGATCTTCAGATCGAGCCGTTCACCTACTACCTGAACAAGGGGCCACTCTGGCCGCGCACAAACCCGCCGACCGGCAGCCGGTTCCATCCCGCACCCTATGGGATTTACCGGACTCTCGACGGCTGGATCGCGATTTCGCTGACGCCCACTGAGAAGCTCGCGGCGGCCTTGTCTGAACCCATGCTCGCCGGGTTTTCACACCCGAAGGACAATGTGCGCCGCCGCGACGAATTGAACCGCATCGTGTACGACGCGCTGACAACGCGTACGACGGCCGACTGGATGACGACCTTCGACGAGCACGGCATCTGGTACGCGCCCGTGAACGACTACGATCAGGTCGAGGCCGACCCGCAAGTGGCGCACAACCGCATCATCATGGAGGTCGACCATCCGCAGGCCGGGCCGATCCGTTTGCTCGCGCATCCGGTCCGGTACGACGGCGCGGCACCGCCGCTCATCCGTCAGCCGCCCCGGCAAGGCGAACACACCCGCGAGGTGCTCGCCGAACTGGGCTACGCGCCGGAAGAAATCGATACGCTGGTCCAAGCCGGCGCGGCGCTAACCGGGCGGAGAACCGTATGAACATTCTCCCGACTCAGCGCCACGAGATGCTGCGCTTTGACGACATCCAGATTGGCCGCTGTCAGACACTCGTGCACACCATCGCGGAAAGTGACGTGAACGCTTTCGGCCATCTGTCGGGGGACCTGAATCCCTTGCATATGGATCAGGCCTTCGCGGCACGCTCACCATTCGGCCAGCGCGTGGCGCATGGCCTGCTAACCGCCGCATTGGTGTCGACGACACATACCGGTTTGACCGGTCCCGGCTTCGTCTACGTCGGGCAGGAGTTGCGCTTTCTCGGACCCGTCTTCATCGACGATACGATCAGAATCCATGTGACGGTAGTCGAGAAGAAGCCCGCCAAGCGCATCCTCGTGATGGACACAATGGTCCGCAATCAGGACGGCAAACCCGTGCTGAGCGGGCTGTCGGCGCTAAAGGAATTGCGTTTCGAATGAGTGACAGATGAGCTGACAATCCGCGCGCGAGGTCGACCGGTGCGGGTTTTCGACGACAGCCGTCGCGCCGCTTTGCCAATTACAAGTACACTACGTTCGATGCCGAACCGGCGAAGGAGAAACAGCACGCTTGATTTAGCCAGGGAGTGAACTGGCTAGGCGAGCCAGATAAGTGAGCTGGATGCAGGAGACAAATCAAATGCTTAGCGGTTGTGGTTGCCAGTTGCCGGTCTTCAAGATCGCGCACTATGAGTACGGGTCGCGAATCAAGTCGATCGATTTTCATCTCGCGCCCCTCGAAGATATGAAATCGACGTTGCCGTATCCGCATCGACACGAGTTTTATCACATCGTCTGGGTCGTGGCGGGCAGCGGTCACCACATCATCGACTCGATTCGCTACGAGGTGCGGCCCAATACGCTGTTTTTCATGGCCCCCGGCCAGATCCATGATTTCGCCTTGTCCGACGACGCCGTCGGGCACGCGATCAGTTTCTCGTCCGAATTTTTCGCGTTCAAGGTGCAGAACCGCCATTCGCAGACCGAGATTCCCGTCTACGATTTCGAGCGAATTCCGAACACGGTGTATATGAGCGACACACAAGCTCAGGACCTTCATCGTGTGCTGGATGGAATCAATGCGGAATATCAGGGCGAAGAGGCAGGTTACGAGGACGTGATCTGGTCATACCTGCGCGTTCTGCTAATCAAGTCCGCGCGCCTGGGCGGCGACGCCGTCGCCGACGTCAATTCGTCGCGTAGCGTGCTGTTGTCGCGACGCTTCAAAAGCCTGCTGGAAAAAAATTTCGCCACGGTCCACGACGTCGCTCACTACGCCTGCCTGCTGAACGTCACAGAACGCGCGCTGAACGATGCAACGCGTCAGGCGCTCGGCAGTACGGCGGCCAAGCTGATTCGCGAACGCGTGATGCTGGAGGCGAAGCGTCTGTTGCTGCATTCGGAGGTCAATGTGGCGGAGATCGCAACACAGCTCGCCTTCGACGACCCGGCCTACTTCAGCCGATGTTTTCGCAAGCACACGGGCCGCTCGCCAATCGATTTCCGCCGCAGCCTGGAGAAACTGAGCATTTGAAGCAGTGGCACGACAGGCGTCCGGGGTGCGTGCAGGAAAGTCCAATATAAGCCGCACTTCGTCCTAACTGCCAGAACCGCCTCGCTCCTAGAATTTGCGTGTCCCCGTCACTCGGGAAACGTGAAAGTAATCAGGAGACAAACGCGTGAATGCTTCGTACCAGGATCAAGAGTTGTCCTCTGAGCGGTCCGCCCTCTTCACCACTATCCTCGATCGCATGGCGGCCAAAGTTGCAGAGGACGAGCCGACGCTCGGTGTCGAATTCCCTCAGATCACGGCGCCCGATGGAAAGTGGGTACTGCTTCCGGCGTCGCTGTCCGCAGGCTACAGCGGTTCGGCGTGGAGCCACGGGAACTGGTTTTGCGGGTTCTGGGTCGGACTTTTGCTGACGTCGTATTTGCACACCGGCAAGGACAAATACCTCTCGTGGGCCCGCGAGCGCATGCGTCTCGTCGCGCAGCGCGCGCAGGACCCCAACACGCACGACATCGGCTTTATCTTCGACAGCAGTGCCGTCCCCGGTTATGAAATCACCCGCGACCCGTGGTACGCGCAAATAGCAATGGAAGCCGCCGACAAACTACGCGCCCGTCTTGTCACCACGCACAGTGGCGCCTATCTCGCTTCCTGGGGTCCGCTCGACGATCCACGCGGACGCAGCGCCTCGGCTATCGACACAATGGCTAACCTGTCGTTGCTGTATTGGGCGGCGAACCATTCCGGCGACGGCAGTTATCGCCTCGCCGCCGAAGCACACTCCCTCATGACCGCCAAGGCGTTTATCCGCCCCGATGATTCGACCTATCACGCGGTCGAATACGACGTGACAACGGGTGTGCGCCAGCGCGGCTACACGTTTCAAGGCGCATTCGACGAATCGGCGTGGAGCCGGGGCCAGGCGTGGGCCGTCTATGGCTACGTGAACACCGCGCGTGAAACCGGCAAGCGTCACTGGCTGGATCTTGCAGGGCGTCTGGCGGCGTACTATCTGCGCCGGCTCGATGGCCGTCCGGTGCCGCCGTGGGATTTCGACGCCGCTGGCGCCGACACGCAAATCAGGGACACCGCCGCAGCAGCGGTGATGGCGTCAGCGCTGATCGAGATGGGTCGTCTGCATCCCGACCCTGCTGATGCGGCTCGCTGGCGCGAACACGGAGTCGCGACGCTCGAAGCGCTATGTCGTGACGAGTTTGCCTACGAACCCGCACAGCGCGGACTCCTGAAGAATTCCTGTTATTCGAAGCCGCACAATGAAGGCGTCGATGGTGCGACGATGTTCGGCGATTTCTTCTTCGCTGAAGCACTGAGTCGCGTGATGCTGCCCGGCAAGCTTCGGCCAGCCGATACGCAACGCGTATCGCTCGCCTGAAGCGCGCCTCCCTTCCGGTTCCCAACTCTCGCCAGGCAACGCCACCATGATATCGAACGATCTTCCGCATTTCGTACCTACTGACCTGGCCGACGCCCTGCTGGTCGGACGCATCTGGCGAAACGCGCCGATCGACGGGCCGTCGGTCGTCGTTGTTCGTGCCGGTCAGGTCTTCGACATCACGGCGTCGGCGCCGACGACCTCCGATCTGTTCGAGCGCGTGGACCTGTTGGAGTTTGCGCGTCACGTCGAGGGCGAGGCGCTCGGCCCCGTCGAGAACATCGGCCAGGCATTACTCGCGCCATGCGATCTTCAGGCCATCAAGGCATGCGGCGTGACCTTTGCCGTGAGCCTGCTCGAACGGGTCATTGAAGAACAGGCTGCGGGCGACGCGACGCAAGCCGACACGGTGCGCGCGACGATCGCGCAACTGATCGGCACCGATCTCTCCAGGATTCGCCCCGGCACGCCGGCCGCCGACAGTCTGAAGCGGGAACTGGAACGGCGCGGCGCATGGTCGCAATATATGGAAGTCGGCATTGGGCCTGACGCAGAGGTGTTCACCAAATCCCAACCCATGTCGGCGGTCGGTTACGGCGCGGACGTTGGGCTACACCCGGCCTCCCACTGGAACAATCCCGAGCCCGAAATTGTGCTGGCGGTCAACAGCCGCGGAACGATCGTCGGTGCAACCCTCGGCAACGATGTCAATCTCCGCGACATCGAAGGCCGCAGTGCGCTGCTGCTCGGTAAGGCGAAAGACAACAACGGCTCATGCGCGATCGGTCCTTTCATTCGGTTGTTCGATGAACGCTTCACGATGGACTCGGTGCGGGCGGCCAGCGTGTCGCTCAGGATAGAAGGCGCGGACGACGGATTTATTCTCGAAGGCGTGAGCCACATGCGCGAGATCAGCCGTGACCCAGAGGAACTTGTCGCCCAGACTGCCGGGCCGCATCACCAGTATCCAGACGGCTTCATGCTGTTCCTCGGCACGATGTTCTCTCCAATTGAAGACCGGCATGCTCCGGGCGGCGGCTTCACGCATCATCTCGGGGACAAAGTGACGATTGCAACGCCGGCGCTCGGCACACTAGTCAACACCGTGCGGTCGTCAACCGAGATCGCGCCTTGGCGATTCGGCGTACGCGCTCTTTACGAGGCCCTTGCAAAGCGGCGGGCGCTTACCTGCGGCGTGGGGCAAGTAAGCGATACGTAAATCGGCGCTGCGCATGATAAAAAACTTCCGCGAGACCGTCGACGGCCGGTCGCCGGCTCGGGAGCCTCGCAACTTGTCCCGCGACGCCGGCGAGCCCGCTGCTCAACGACCGTGACGGTCTATCTCCAACGCCCGTCGATCACCGACCGAGGGGCCTCTCCGCGCTCCTGCGCGAGCGACGGATAGTCGGTGTACCCGCGCTCGCCGCCTCCATAGAACGTGGACGGGTCCGGCGAATTGAGCGAAGCGTGCGACCGCAAGCGGTCTGGCAGGTCGGGATTGGCGATGAACAGGCGCCCGAACGCGATCAAATCCGCCTCGCCGTCCTCGATCCATCTTTCCGCACTGCTGCCGTCGAACCCGCCCGCGACCATCAGCACACCGCGATAGGTGCGTCGTATCATCTCGTTCATGCGCTTCGCACGCGCCGTGAAAGCGGCATCCTCACCGGTCGCCGCCAGCGCGGGATTGACGATGTGCAGGTAAGCGAGCCCGTATCGATTGAGCTTCTCGAGGACGTAAGAGAAGGTCGCCTCGGGATCGTCGTCATGCATGTCGTTGAAAGTGCCGAGAGGAGAAAGCCGTACGCCGACCTTTTCCGGCCCCCACACGTCGCAAACCGTTTCGATCACCTCGAACAGCAGCCTGGCCCGGCGCTCGCTCGACCCGCCGTATTCGTCCGCGCGGCGGTTTGTCCCGGACAGCAGAAACTGGTCGAGCAGATACCCGTTCGCTCCGTGCACTTCAACGCCGTCCATACCGGCAGCCTTTGCGTTGCGCGCACCCCTGAAATACTGTCGCACGAGATACGGCATCTCTTCGACCTGCAGCGCGCGGGGCGTGACGCAAGGTGCAACGACACCTTCGCCGCGCTCGTTCTCGATGAACGCCTCCGCTTTCGGCTGGACCACAGAGGGCGCTACGGGCAGCATTTCGTCGGGCTGCAACGAGGGGTGCGATATGCGTCCTACGTGCCAGAGCTGCATGAACATCAACCCGCCCGCCTCGTGCACAGCGTTCGCGACGAGCCGCCAGCCTTCGACCTGCTCGCGACTATGAATCCCTGGCGTCCACGCATAGCCCTGCCCTTGCATCGACACCTGCGTCGCCTCACTGATGATGAGCGCGGCCGATGCACGCTGCGTGTAATAGCAGGCGTTGAGCTGAGACGGTATGTTGCCTGGCCGGCTCGCGCGCGAGCGCGTCAGCGGCGCCATCACGACACGATGACGCAGGTTGTACGGTCCCACCTTGACGGGTTCGAAGAGCTTGCCCAGCGGGATTTGCTCGTCGCGCTGCCCGGCTTCCGCCGGCGCGATTTCTGTATCCGGCATAAATTCGCTCCTTACGTTTCTTGACTCGACCCGAAAAGTGCTGCCATGAACGCTTCGAAGCGTCTGGGCAGATCACATCGACATGATTTGGCTCTCAGGCCAGTCTAGCCATGGCCCACGCGCGCTTCTTTCCGGTTTCTGCTCAGAAGTGTCGCGATCCTGCCGTTCCCCATGTCTTCCAGTACCGCACAATCCGCCGAATGCCAGCAGGGGACTCAGGCTGCGGCACGCGCGCAGAGGGCTCGTTCACAGCCGAGCGACTTGTGACCAACGACCCGGGTGCTGCAGTGACGTAAACCTCTCCGGCGCGGCGCGCAACGTCAACGAAGCGCGGCCAACGCGTCGTCGATCGGTTCACTGCCACCGGCAAACCCGAAGATCGTGTTAACGACGTTCAACCTGAGCGCTTCGAGCACGACGTCGGCAACATCCTCGCGCGCCACGGGCGCACGAGCCGACTGCGCGTCGATCACGACCTCAATCGTCCCAGTACCCGGCTCCATGGTCAGCGTGCCGGGGCGCAGCACGAGATAATCGAGCCCACTGCCGATCAGATAATCGTCGGATGCGCGCTTCATCTGCGCGTAATGCCTAAGCTCATCCGGCGCGCGTTCAGGGGCGTATGCCAGCAAGGTGCTGACAACGATGAAGCGGTCCGCGCCATGTTGCTTCGCATAATCCACCGCTTTGATGATCGCGTCCCGATCGATCTGAGCCTCCTGTCCAGCGCCCTCGGTTTCAGCGGATCCGGCGGTGAAAATAACTGTATGAGCGCCCGCGAGCGCCGCGCCGAAGTCCTGTGTCAGGTCGACCATCGCAACGGTCGCGCCGAGGCCTTCGAAATGGCCCCGCTGCGTCTCGTCGCGCAGCAACGCGCGGAACGGAATGCCCGCACGGTGCAATTTCTCTGCCACCAGGCGACCGGTGCGGCCGGTGGCGCCAATCAATGCAATGCTCATCGTGCCTCTCCTCGGGAAAGCGTCAGCACAGCGAAAGCTTCGGGCATTCAGCTGACATGTCTTCCAGGAGCCGTGTTATCGCTTAAGATTGGTGGCGGTTGTGAGTCCATCCAACCCACGCGCGCCGCTACATTCGCCGCGATGCACTCTTCCATGCGACCGGACGGTTCCCATGAAGGAAGTCTAGTGCTCTCGGCCGGCCTGTGCGCAATATCTTCTCGCGGCTTGAGCGCCACGCATGACCGCCGTAACAGCTTGAATCGCTACTCTCTGCTCTGGCAAGCGCTTGTTGCCACTCAATAACGCCTCTCAGCAGATTCTCCAACGCTGGAGCCATGTCCGCGCCAGAGAGCGATTTCGGCAAGTTGACAACGCCTTATGATCGAATTGCGTGCTATACGCTGCGCGCTTGTACGTGCACGCAGCGCGACGGCCATCGTAATCGCATCATCCCCCGCACCACACCGCAAACCGGAATGCCGTCAAAGCTATTCAGGCCTGGGCGTAAGCGCAGGATATTTACTGCGGATCGCGCTGAAGATTTCCTGCATCTGCGTTCGCAAGTCGACCGACACGCCCGTCTCTGCATCGACCACCATGAAGATTTGACGCTTGATGAAATGACGCCACGCAACCGGCAGGCTCGCGAGAAAAGTCGTCATCTCATCATATCGATCGCGTGTCCAGCGTTGTTCGAACGCAGAGCGCGTCGGACCATAGTCGAAATGCTCGTGCCCGCCAGCCACCCCGCGCCTCTTCTCGCGATGCGTCGCGGTCAGATCCTGATCGATACCCATCTGCACTCCTGTCCCCTTCACCGCCACGCCATAGTCTTCGAGCGCGCGTTCAGGTGAAAGGAAGCCGCTGCGAACGTCCGACAGAACGCGTTGCGCGTCGCGCAGCATCGGATCGCCGTAGCCGCCTGCTCCCGGACCAATGACGCGGATAACGTCGCCCGGATCGCACCGGACGACGTCCGTGTTGCCGAGTTCGATGGCAGCGGACGTATCCGGGTTCTTCTGGAAGGTGGACAGCGCACCCGCACGGCCTCCCTTCACGCCCCATGACGAAAACACTGAACGGTTACGGTTGCGCGCCGTCACGATCGTGTTGGGCGTCGACGCGCGGAACTCCATCACCGTGGACATGCCGCCTCGATACTGCCCGGCGCCGGCCGTGTCTGGCCACAGACCGTACCGCAGGAAAAAGATCGGCACTTCAGCTTCGCTGATTTCGATCGGCGTGTTCTTGAGAAACGCCGACGCACCACCGCAACCCTCGACGCCATCTGACACAGGAGTCGCTCCGCCGCCGCCGCCCACCGGTCCAATGGACGCCATGACGGGCCGATTGGCGTGATCGACGGTCTTCACGTTCATGATGGCGTTGCCACCGGGCGCCGTCACGGGGATCCTGTCGGGAAGCGCCAGCGAGAATGCGCCGAACGTGACGATCTGCGTCATCATGCATGTCAGCGAGCGCATACCCACGGCAGCAGGCGCTTCGCAGTTGACGACCGTGCCTGACGGAAGGATCGCCCTTGCCGCACGCAGGGTTCCGGCGTTCATCCAGATACGCGGGTCCAGCGTATAGAGCACGTAGGTCAGGCCGACCAGCGGCAAAGGATGGTGTTCGCGCCCGCCCGTCGGCATATTCAGTGACGACGCGAGTTGCGGATCGCTGCCGGTATAGTCCAGCTCGACCTCGTCGCCCTTCACGCGCAGCGTAAGCGCGATACGGCATGGCACGCCGCCGTCGCCGTCTTCGTCAGCGTAGTCGGCAAAGAAATATTCGCCATCGGGAATGGTGCGGATGACATTTCGCGCCTGCTGTTCGGCATGGTCGAGAATCGCGCGTGCACCCTCCCTGAAATCTTCCCGGCCAAAGCGCGCGATGATTTCCTTGACCTTGCGCTCGCCGATATTGACCGACGCAATCTGCGCGTTGAAGTCGCCCCAGTTCTGATCCGGCGCACGCACGTTCAGGCGCATCATCGCCGCCATCTCCTCGTTCAGAACGCCTCGCCGGTAGATTTTCACGGGCGGTATACGAATCCCTTCCTGCACGATATCGGTGAGCGACCGGGAGAGCGATGCCGGCACCGCGCCGCCTACATCCGTATTGTGAATATGGCCTGCGACGAAGCACACAAGGACACCGTCGTCGAATACCGGTTTCCAGATATGGATGTCGGGAGAATGCGTGGCGACATGGCCGCTATACGAGTCGTTCGTGATACAGACGTCGCCGTCTTCGTAGTCATCGAACATCTCGATGACCGGAGCATAGTCGATCCCGCTGTACCACGGTGCGCCGAAACTGCGCGGATTGGCGAATGCCATGCCCGACTCGGTCAGGATCGTGCATGAGAAATCTTCGGTTTCCTTAACGAACGTCGAGTATGCCGTTCGAAGCAAGGTATAAGCCATCGCGTCCGCGGCGGCGGCGCAGTAGTTGGCAAGAACTTGCAGGTTACGACGGTCAATCGCCATGACGTATGGCTCCTTGAGGGTTTATCGTTGTGCGTGCCCGCGAGCAGCACGGGCGCGACGCAGGCGGGCCATCAATGCATGGTGATCACGAGATTGCCGAATGTATCGACTGTCACGCTCATTGCGGGCAGCACGCATGTCGTGCAATCGTCCTGAGCGACGGTCGCCGGACCATCGAAGCATTGTCCCGCAAGCAAATGCGCACGCTGATATAGCGCTACGTTGCGCACTTCGCCGTCGACATATGCGTCGACGAACGCAGCGGGCACCGGAGCGGCCGTACTGTGTGCGATGCGCGCGAGCGCCGGCCTCGGCGTCTTGCCGGTAATCAGCAGACGCAGGCTGATCATTTGCAGCGGCGCAAGGGAATCGCTGTGGCCGAACAAACGCTGATGCTGCGCGTGAAAGGCAGCGGTGATCGCGTCCAGATCGCCATGAGCGACCCAGTCCGGATCGAGCGGCACTTCGATTTCGAAGGACTGTCCGCGATACCGCATCTCGGTCGTGTACGAGAGCGTGCTTTCACCTTCGAACTGCTGATCCCGATAGAGCCAATGCTCGGCGCGCAATTTCAGCGCGTCAAACGATTCCTTCAGCAACGCGACCGAATCCGCATCCAGATCGATATACAACGTCTTGATGAAATCGTTCTTCAGATCGGCTATCAACCCACCCAATGCGCTCAACACACCGGGTGTCGGCGGAACGATCACGCCTTTGATATTCAGTTCGCGTGCGAGAAAGCACGCCATCATCGGGCCTGCACCGCCGAATGCGAGCAGATAGAATTCGCGCGGGTCAATGCCGAAGCGCGACATCAATCCGCTGGTATCGGCGAACATGCCCGATACAGCAATCGTAATGATGCTCTCGGCGGTTTCGAACAAACTCAGATTCAGCGCGTCTGCGAGCGGCGCCAATGCGGTTTGCGCCTTCTTCACGTCGATGTTCACGGCGCTGTAACCCAGCTTGCTGTGGCCGATCAAACCGCAGGCGGCGAACGCGTCGGTCACCGCCGGCCGAAGCCCGCCCTTGTCGAAGCATGCCGGCCCCGGACTCGATCCCGCGCTTTCGGGGCCCACCTGCAGCACGCCGAGGTCATCGACCCACGCAATCGACCCGCCGCCCTGGCCGATCGACGTGACGGACACAGAAGGGATGAAGATCGGGAACTCACCGATCAACTCACCTGCACCATATTCCGCCGCGCCATCCACAATAACGGCCACGTCGGCGCTCGTGCCGCCGATGTCGAGGCTCAGTATCCTGGGCAGTCCCATCATGCGTGCCAGATAGCCGGCGCCAATCACGCCGGACGCGGTACCCGACAAGATCATCTGCACGCATTCTTCCTTCGCCTGGCGCGCGCTCATCACGCCTCCATTCGATTTCGTGATGCGCGGCGGCACGGGAACGCCGACTCCGTTTAGTGCTTCCTCGAAAGCCGTGAGATAGCGGGCCACTTTCGGCTGCACATAGCCGCTGATCACCCCGGTCACGGTTCGCTCATATTCTCGGATGATGGGCCACACGTCGCTTGAACAGAACACCGGAAAAGAAGGCGCGATATCGGCGATCGCCGCTTTTGCGGCCCGCTCGTTCTCCGGATTGCGATAGGAATGCAGAAAGGAGATCACGATGGCCTCGCAACCCTGCTCCTGTGCCTGCTCGAAGGCTCGCATGACGGCTGTGGCATCGACCTCCGTGAGAACCTTGCCGGCGGCATCGGTACGTTCATGGATTCCAAATACCGAATGCCGCGGAACCAGCGGAACCGGACGGCGCGCATACAGGTTGTGAAAGCGCGGCATCTTGAGACGGCCCAGCTCCAGCACATCCTCGAAATGCAGGGTAGTGAGAAGCGCCAGTTTGGCGCCCTTGCGCTGAATGACGGTATTGACGCCGACGGTCGTCCCATGCGTGAAGTAGCTGACGTCTGCAGCGGCAATACCGTCGCGCTCGGCGAATACCGCCATACCGGTCCTGATCTCCGCGCCCGGTTCATCGGGACGTGACAACACCTTCAACGTTCGAATCGTGTTGTCCTTTTCGTCCAGCACCGCGAAGTCCGTGAACGAACCGCCAATATCAACTCCAACCCTGTAGGCCATGTTAGCTACCCTGAAAAGAATGCTTTCCCGCTGCTCGTATGACGCTGGATGCGCTCACTCGGCGGCCTTCGTCATGAGGAGATCGGTATATCCGACACGCTTGAAGCCGACCTTTTCGTAGAGCGTATGAGCATCCCGGGTCGACAACATCCATCGGCGTACGGGTATCAGGTCGGGATGCTCGCCAATTGTCTGCATGAGCCACAGGCCCAGACCCCGCCCACGATATGCACTTGCCACGATCACGTCGCGTACGTAAGCAAACGCGACGCCGTCTGTGACGACTCGTGCAAAGCCGATCTGCCGCGAGCCGTCATACAGCCCAAACGCCACGGATCCGGCTATTGCTCGCCGCAAAGCGTCGGCCGTCGATTCTTGCGCCCAGTAACTTTCCTCGATCAGCAAACGCTGGGTAGCCGGCACATCGATACGCTGCCGGTCGGTATCCACTTCGAAGCCATCGCGCGACCAGCGCGCCGACCCGGATTCGAAAGGCAAAAGCTGAAATGTGGGACTTGACGGTGTCATGACGAGACCTGGTGGATCGCCCTGCCGATCGGTTTTTCGGTTGAGACGATAACGTAGGCAGATCCCCGTTTTCCAGGGATCAAAGTCGTGCCTCGATCATCCGTGACCAAGAATAGCCTTCGTTTCGAGGTACTCTTCGAAGCCTTGAACACCATACTCGCGTCCATTACCGGATTGCTTATAGCCACCGAACGGCGCGTGCGGATCCCATGCCGGATGGTTGATATGAACCTGTCCCGCCCGAATGCGAAATGCGACTGCGCGCCCGGCGTCGATATTCTGAGTCTGCACATGCGCACCCAGTCCATAGGGTGTGCTGTTCGCTATCTCGACAGCCTGGTCGATCGTGTCGTAGGGAATGATGCAAAGAACCGGACCGAAGATTTCTTCCTGCGCGATCCGCATCTGAGGTAGTACCTCGGAGAAAATCGTCGGGCGGGCGAAGAAGCCTTTGCTGAAACCTTCCACTCGCCCCGGCCCTCCGCAAATCAGTTTCGCTCCACTCTCCACGCCCGCGATAATCATGGTCTGCACGCGGTTGAACTGTGCCTCGTTGGCGATGGGCCCTAATACGGTCGCATCGGATTGGGGATCGCCCACGACAATTGCTTCAGCAGTTGCCAGGGCCAAAGCTTCGACATCCGTAAGTCTGTCGCGGGGCACGATCATCCGTGTGGGTGCGCTACATGATTGTCCGACGTTGCGAAATGCGGACATCACGCCGAGCGGTACGGCCTTTGCGAAATCGGCATCAGGAAGCATGACGTTCGGGGACTTGCCGCCCAGTTCCTGGGCGACACGTTTGACCGTTGGCGCTGCCGCCTGGGCAACCAGTACGCCGGCGCGGTTCGATCCGGTGATCGAGATCATGTCGACGTCCATGTGCTCCGCCAGCGCCGCGCCCACTTTCGGGCCGGTGCCGTTAATCAGATTGAACACGCCGGGCGGAACGCCGGCGTCGTGAACCAGTTGTGCGAAGAGCTGCGCGCTGAGCGGCGACAATTCGCTCGGCTTGAGGACCACCGTACACCCGGCCGCGAGCGCCGAAGCCACCTTTGCGGTGATCTGGTAAAGCGGCCAGTTCCACGGCGTAATGAGCGCGCAAACGCCGATCGGCTCACGTGAAATTGCCGTGCCGTTATTGACGGACACAAAGCGATATTGCGAAACCACATCGCGTGCGATCCGAACGTGCTCGGCCGCAAGCGGAACCTGCAGTGAACGCGCGAAAGAAATTGCAGCGCCCATTTCAAGCGATATTGCCTGGGCGAACATTTCCTTTCGTTCGAGAATCAGATCATGCATCCTGCCAAGAATGGCGACGCGCGTCGCTACAGGCGAGGACGACCAGCCATCAAACGCAGCGCGAGCAGCACTGACCGCGCGATCGACGTCCTCGGAGGAACCCAGCGCTATCTCTGCGACGGGTTCCTCCGTCGCGGGATTGATAACCTGCATGAATGTGGGCTTTGCGGGTGCAATCCAGCGGCCGTCGATATAGAAACGCTGGCATGCGACCGGATCGACGTTATAAGCGTTCGTTGAGAGAGAGGTCATCGCACACATCCAGGAAAGAGTAATAAGCGCCGGCAATCGGGTGAACGCGGCGTGCCGTGTTCATATTGGGAGCGGCGAGCCCGCGTGCAAGCTATCAAAATGCGTGGCCGGCCTGACGCAGGCGCTTTTCAGGAAAGAACTCGGCGTCATGCGCAAATACGAAGGCACGTAGCAGAATCTGTGCAGAGCGCGGCGCGCAGGCGTCGGCGCCTTTGACCGTGCTATGCCGCCACCGCTGCGGACGTCGCCGTTGCCGCAAACCGTTCGATCGCAAATGCGTCGATCGGCGTGCTGGTTGCGCCGGTATCGATAAGCTCTGCCATGACATCGCCGACGCCCGGGCCCAATTGAAAACCCGCGCCGCAGAAACCGAATGCATAGTAAAGACCATCCACCTTGTTGCTCGGCCCCATGATTGGGCGATCGTCCGGCATATAGCCCTCCACGCCGCTCCACACGCGAATGATATGCAGCCGCGTCAGCGCCGGCGCCACACGCGCCAGTTGACGGAACTGGATCAGCGGACTTTCCGGCAAGACTTTTGCACGACGCTCGTCAAGGTAGGCGGGCCCACGCGCGCAGCCCCCGATCACAATGTTTCCGCGTTTGACCTGCCGGAAATAGACGACTTCTTCGAGCAACGGTGAGGTCACGCCGACCACCTCGCGCAGTCCATAAGGCATGGGTTCGGTCACGGCCATCTGGGGCGCCCGCACGGCAATCGGAACGGCTTCACCGAATTGTTCGCTCAGCTGATTTCCCCACGCGCCCGCTGTAATCAGCAGATTCGGCGCACAGAATTCGCGGCCGTCGGTGCTTCGCGCGCGAAATGTATCGCCGTCTTTCTCGACGACGGCAATCTCCGTGTTCTCTTCGATACGCGCGCCAGCGCGTGCCGCAGCTCGACCGAACGCTGGCGCGGCAAGGCGCGGATTCGCGTGACCGTCCATCACGGAGTGGGAAGCCGCACGCACTTCCTTGCCGAGAAATGGGAATTTGGCACGCATCTCGGCGCCGCGATACAGATCGAGCTTCAATCCATAGTGACTGGCCTCACGCGCATAGATCTCGAGCGCGTCGTCCTGTTCCTGCCGGTAGCAGACACGCACGTGTCCCGACGGCAGAAACTCTGCATCATGACCGATTAGTTCCGGCAGTTTTCCCCATATCTCGCGTGAGCGGTTAGCAAGAGGCAACTGCGGCAGAAAGCGCCCCTGACGGCGTACGTTGCCGAAATTCGTGCCGCTCGCCTGCTGGCCGATCAGGCCGCGCTCGAGCACGATGACAGAGCGTCCGCGCTGGCGCAGGAAAAACGCCGCCGCCGCGCCCATGAAACCACCACCGACAATGACCACATCCGCCTCTATCCGCTTCATTCTTCCTCCAGCGTCGTAAGCGCGGTATGCCCGGCCACGACCTGCGTTGCAGCCAAGGTATCGGAAACCGTTGAGATCGCAAATGGCTTCACGGGTGCCTGACCGCGCAAGCGGCCGACCTGTTCGAGTGGCACGCCTGATTCGCTGGCGATCACTTCAGCCGCGGCATGGCCGCAATAGCGCCCCTGGCAGCGGCCCATGCCGACACGGCTAAATGCCTTGGCACGATTCGCTTCGCGCGCGCCTTCGTCGCGAACGACCCTCCGCAATTCGCCTGCCGAGATGCTTTCGCACCGGCACACGATGGTGTCGTCGGAGAGCGCGGCCGCCTGCTGGGACGGCCAGGGAAACGCGATGGCGAGCCCCGCGCGGAAACGGTCCATTTTCTCCCGCGTGCGAATCAGGGACGCGACCCGCGATGTATCGACAGCGCGGCCGAGGTCCTGCAATACGGCGAACGCTGCGAGCGCCCCCGCGGTTTCGGCGCCGTCCGCGCCGAGCACACGCGCACCATCACCTGCCAGATACACGTTTTTAACCGAACTGCGCCCCATCTCGTCAAGTTGCGGTAGCCACTGGCGCGTCGATGCATCGAATGTAAAAGTGCAGCCTGCGAGGTCCGCGAGCTGCGTTTCGGGCCGCAGGTGATAACCCAGCGCCACCGCGTCGCACGCGATGCGATGCTGCGCGCCACGTGCCGTGCGATAACTCACGCCGTCCACGCCCCGCTGGTCATCGCCGTGAATCTCCACCGGCACGATGCCCGTCTCGATCTTCACGCCCTCCTTCCTGAGCGACGAGACCAGCGCCGCGCCCTTGCGTAGTACATCGGGCCGCGCAAGCAGCTTCGGCAACGCGCGAAGACGCTTGCCGAATGGCGAGGTGTCCAGCACCGCCGCGACCGTTGCGCCCGCCTGCACATACTGGCTCGCGACGAGATACAGCAACGGCCCCGAACCCATGAACACCACGTTGCTGCCGATCGCGCACGCTTGCGCCTTGAGCGCGATCTGCGAGGCGCCGAGACTATACGTACCGGCCCGTTGCCAGCCTTTCACCGGCATCAGCCGGTCGGTCGCGCCCGGACACAGCACCAGCGCGTCGAACGGATGCTGGCTCGCCACGCCCGCGTGCGTGGTGTGGAGTGTGCCGCCTGCGACATTCCATGCAAGGGTTTCAGATTGATAGTCGATGCTCGCGCGAAGGCGCTCGAAGCTCTCATGCAGGTCGAGCGCACGCGGCGCCTCGGTGCCATACAGCTTGCTGTACGGGCGAGTGAACTGATCTGGCTGGCGCCGGTAGATCTGGCCGCCGTCGCGCCTGCTTTCGTCTATGACAAGCGGACGCAATCCGGCGGCGACCAGCGCCTGAGCGCAGCGAACCCCAGCCGGCCCCGCGCCGACAATGATCACACGAGGTTCGGCCATTGCACCTCCGGCTGGCGAGTCACCATGTTCAGATCGGCACTGACCATTGTCGTGCAGGCTCGCATGCGTTCGCCATCCGTGGTCCACACCCAGCAGTCCTGACATGCACCCATCAGGCAGAAGCCGGCGCGTGTTTCCGGACCGAACTCCGAATGACGCACATGATCCGTGTTGCACAGCATGGCTACGAGAAGCGTATCGCCTTCAAAGCCTGTGACCGTTTCTCCGTCGATGCAAAACCGGACCGGAGTCCGCGCCGTTTCTGACAGCCGAACGAATTTGGACTTCATGCACATGACTCCCAACGCACGCCGCATGCGCGGCGCTGATCATGAAAGGATGCGACCGCACTGAGAGACATTTAATCACCTTAAAAGCCCGGCGTTGTGCCGTATTCGTGGGCGTGCTGCACAGATCTCACCGTTTTGCGGACGCTCCGCAGCACACGATGCGGCGTCAGGACATCAGTCAAACTATGTCGGTGCGCCGGTCACGCGCTTCACTGCGCGGGCTTACGCGTTCCACCATACGTGTTCGGCAAATGAAAAGCCCATCATCGCACCCGTTGGGATCGACCCGAGTCCTTGCAGACGCTTGTCGTTCGCATCGAGAATACTGATGAACGCCGGAATACCGATGCTGCCCTGCGTCGCGACGATCTGCTGCATATCACCGTACATCTGCTTGCGTTTGGTCTCGTCCGTTTCCGATCGTGCAGCGACGAGCAACTGGTCGAACTTTGGATTGTTCCAGCCCGACTCGTTCCATGGCGCATCCGATTTAAAGAACTGCGTGAACAGGACGTCCGCGCTCGAACGCGGATTCACGCTGCCGAAGCCGAGCGGATGCTTCATCCAGTGATTCGACCAATAGCCATCGGCGGGCACGCGATTGATCGTCACGTTGACGCCGATCTTCGCGCCCGTCTGCTGCAGAAGTTCGGCCATCTCGATCGAGCCATTCGCGTCGGGCGTCGCATAGATTGGAGGCAACGCCGGGCCGATCGCATTCGCCTTCTTGAAGTAATACTTGGCCTTGTCCAGATCCACCTGCCGTTGCGGTACCGACGCATTGAAATAGCGATGCCCCGGCGGAATCGGCTGGTCGTTGCCGATCACGGCATAGCCGCGAAATACGGCAGTACGGATCTGCTCGCGATCGAACATGTATTTCATGCCCTCGACGAAGTCCGCATTGCCGGAGAGCGGATTGTCATGACGCATGATCAGATCGCTATAGAGCCCCGACTTCGTTTCGAGGACCGCATAGCCCGGCGTCGACGCGATTCGCTGGGTCGAACGGGGATCGACGGAATTGATCAGGTGCACGTCGCCGGCCAGCAAAGCGTTCACACGGGCGGCGTTATCGCCGATCCCGATCAGCTCGATCTGGTCCAGATAAGGCAGACCCGGTTTCCAGTAGTTCTCATTGCGCACGCCAATGGTGGTCACGCCCGGCTTGAACGTTTTGACCTTGTACGGACCAGTACCGATTCCCGACGAGAAGTCGGTCGTACCGTTTTTGACGATGACGAACTGCGGCGTGGCGAGGATGACCGGGAGGTCGGCATTGGCCGACGCCAGCGTCAACGTTACTTCGTTTGGACCGCTTGCCTTGATATCGGTGAACTGATCGGCGAGCGTTTTCACCTTCGAGCCAATCGCTGGGTCCTTGTGGCGCATCAGCGAATACACGACATCCGCCGGTGTCAGCGCCTTGCCGTCATGAAAAGTCGCACCCTTGCGAAGCTTGATGATCCAGACGCGACCGTCGGAAGTATCCAACGCTTCCGCAAGATTCATCTGCGGTGTCAAGCTTTGGTCCAGTTGCGTGAGTCCGCTGTAGAACATGAAGAAGCGAATGTAGTCAGACCCTGCGGAGCCCTTGGCCGGGTCCATGGTGTCCGCACTCGATCCGGCGTCGTACGCCACCCGGATCGCTCCGCCCTTCTTGGGCGCCGGCGCGGCGATTGCCGACTTCGCACCGGCGAACAGTCCGCCGGCGCCAGCGGCAAGCATTCCGCCGGCGGCGAGAAGACGCATCATGTCGCGTCGGCTGATACCGCCATTCTTGATCTGGGCGTCGTTCATGCGAACTGCTCCTTACATAGAGAGATTGATGGTGCAATGACAGCTGAAGCTGGCGCGGCCTCGTGCGATGCCGTCTCTGTTGAAACTTGACGCCCGTCGCCTGGAACGGCTTCGCAACGGACTCGTGACGAACCAATTTAATCACCGCAAAAAATGGCCTTTATTGCAAACGAGGCATCCCAACCATTCAAATCGATCGTTCTTGGTGGGGTGCACAGCATGATTTGCGTGGCCATGGGGGCGGATGTTGTCTGTCGATGCGTCGCACCGACCTCAAACCTGGCGTTTGCGAATCGACGCGCTTATTTTTGTGCGACGGCTTAAATCTCAATCTTCCGACCGAAGTGGAGCGCCGGAAGCGGCGCGGCGGTGCGAGCGGGTTCGGCGTCTCCGACCCGGCCTGACACGAAAATCAGGTCTTGCGCAATTGAAACGTGCCTGTAGTGGCCACCCGGCTTTGCCAGTCCGGCCGGATTGACCGTCCGCGGGAACTGATCCATGGGGGCACTCGAATCTGGAAATCGGCGAATTCGCAGCCAGCGGTTTTGAATGGCCGCCGGTGCAAGCGGCATCACCGTGTCCAAGCTGAAGGAAGCCGAGCAGTTTTTTGCGAGCGATCTTCGTGACATCGTCTACGCAATGGGTATGGCGCCAACCGGGCTCTCATGGGCGCTTGCGCTGCGGGGAAAAGACTGCGGACTGAAAATTGTCGCCGACAGCGTCGCTTGCGCATCAGCCGACCGGACTTCCCGTGACCGTCGACGCCGTCCGGCGGATTGACGCTTACACTGCCGTCACGAGACGAGCGCGGCGACTCAAGTTAATTGTCGGGCTAGTCGCCTTCGCGGGGCGGGCCCCCTTGCTGTCGCTGCGCGCGCAGCATGCGATCACGCTCCGCTTGTGCGGCGTTCGGCGCGTCGACCGGGTCATCACGCTGCCGCATCAGCCAGTAGACGCTCCCCAGCGCCATCAGCGCAAATGCAAGCGCCGCGATCTGGGCGGGCGCACTGGCCGGATCGAGAATGATGAATTTCCGGGCGATAGCCAGCAGCGCAACCAGAAGCACCGTTTTGACCTGCACGATGTGATCGCGCCGCGCCATCACGCGCGTAATCGAATGTTTGAATTCCATCGCGATCAGCAGCGTCATGACCATACCGAAGACGGTCTGATACACCGCGTGATCCAGCGGGTTGAGCGCATCCGCAACCAGCAATGAAATCACCGCCTGAATCAACTGCCAGAGCGACACGAGGATGATGATGGAAATGACGACGCTCAGCACATGCGCGACAAGCTGCTCGAATCGTTCATAAAAGGTGAGCATCGCCCACTGCAGACGCAACGCATCGAGATCCTTGCGCAGCCAGCCTTTCTTACTTTCCATGATTTGACTCCCGGACGGCCGTCGCTGCGTCGCGAACGCGCCGCGCACGCATGGATTGCACATGCACCGTGCACAGTTCATTCGACGCTCGGGTAACGCACATGCTACGGTCTTTCGCGCTTGCGCGGCTTCTCGCGGATACCTGCCCAAAGCGGAACTGACATATCCAGTGATTGATAACAGAGGCCGAACTATTTCGCGCTTCTGATACAGGTTCCTGTCATGAATTCGAAGAGGTACTAAGCCTCAAGCAGCAGCTCCATGCACTGTACCCCAACGAGCGCAAGATGGAATACGCGATTTCGGCGGTGTTACGGGGATTGCCTCACTGCCCGCCCCACCCGTGATGTGCCGACAGGTCGTCAACCGCTCATAAGATGTGTGCAGCTCTTGCCTCGCGTGACACACGGTTTCAATGTAGCCTCGCGCGCGACACGCGCGCCTCTTTGCCGGGCCTTTCTGGCTTTTGCGCATTTTCCGAGCAGCTTTGTTGCGTGCACTCCCTTGATGCGGTCCGCGGAAGCGAGCGATTATCCAAACATCCCCGGATTAGCGACTAGACTTAAAGCATCGTTGGCGCATGCTCACGCGAAAGGAACGTATGCGCCATTCAGTCACGAACCGCACATGCGACCGAGAGAGGCAGACCGATGGGGAAAACCGTTCGAACCGCTGAGCAGATTCGCGACGAACTGCAGAACCGCGTGGCAAAAATCGCCGCGGACGTGCCGGGAGCTTTGCGCGTGCGCATACCGCTACCGGAGCGGTGTCCGCCGGACGCATCCGGCCGCAACTGGAACATCGTGCCGCTCAACGACCTCGGCGCGGATTGCGCACATCATGTCCAGAAGGCGATCGAAGACATGCGTACCGAGTTCGTGCTTCCAGATTGACGCCTTGATACGAAACCGGAGCGGCCCGTGCGAACGCACGCGTTTGAACATCGAGCCTGCGGGATCGAGCAGAACGCATACGGTGCGTGGCAGGCAGTCGCACGACCCGACGTGATGGAACCTTTAGCGGAAAGCGAACAAAACCGGGCGGTATCGCGAAAGACGCCTCTTACCATGCGCTTACGATGCCTGAATATGGCGATCCGCACTTATCCCGGCGCGGCCACCTGCTTGGGAAACGCGTGAAACGAAGGAAACTCCCACCTCAAAGGCGAATAGCATGGTCACGGTCAGGATCTATGGGCCAATGCGCAGCGCAAATGGCTACGCGCTACGCGACTTCCTGCATCGCTGCGATATACCGTTCGAATGGATCGAACTGCGCAGCGATAAAGAAGCGGAGGAACTGGCGCACGTGCAGCATCTTTCCGATTCGCGCTTGCCGGTCTGCGTCTTCCACGACGGCACGCGGCTCGAATGTCCCACCATCCGGCAAATCACCGAGAAGCTCGGCTGGTTCGCAAGTCCGTCCCGTGAGGCCTACGATCTCGCGATTTACGGCGCGGGACCGGCGGGTTTGAGCGCGGCGGTGTACGGTGCATCGGAGGGACTGCGTACGGTACTGGTGGAGCGTTGGGCACTGGGCGGCCAGGCAGGCAGCAGTTCCAAAATCGAGAACTACCTGGGCTTTCCACAGGGCGTGAGCGGTGTGGACCTCGCTGAACGGGCGCGCGTCCAGGCCGTCAAGTTCGGCGCCGAAATCCTGCTGGCGCGCGCCGGCGTGCACGCGGAGTTTCCGCCAGGGCGTGGCATCGTGTATCTGGAAGACGGCACACGTATCACGGCGCGCACGTCTATCTGCGCGACCGGCGTGGCATATCGCACGCTAGGGCTGAGCGGCGAAGAGCGCTTTCTCGGCGCGGGCCTTTATTACGGCGCCGGCGCGAGTGAGGCCGAACTGATCCATGGCGAAGACGTATATGTGGTGGGTGGCGGCAATTCGGCCGGACAGGCCGCCATGCATTTTTCGCAGACCGCCAGCCGCGTCTATATGCTCGTGCGTGACGCATCGCTCAAGAACACGTTGTCCCACTACCTGATGGATCGCGTCACGTCGGCGCCGAACATTGAAGTGCGCACGTGCACCGAAGTTACCGCGCTTGCAGGCAGTGACGTGTTGCAGGAAATCACGCTGACCGATGTGCGCACCGGCCGGCAAAGCACGGCAAGGACGAATTGGCTATTCGTCTGCATTGGTGGCGTGCCGCAGACCGAATGGGCGCAAGACGTCGGCATTGTCCGCGACGAAGGCGGCTATCTCGTGACCGGTCCCGACCTGCTGGAATATCGGGCGACCCTGAACTGGCCGCTCGAACGCGCGCCGCTGCATCTGGAAACATGTGTGCCCGGCGTATTCGCAGCTGGCGACGTGCGTCACGCATCGATCAAGCGCGTGGCGTCGGCGGTCGGCGAGGGAGCGATGGCGGTGGCGCTGGTGCATCGCTATCTGAATAGCGCCTGAGCGTAAGCACAACAACCTTGGTCCGCACGTCTGTGCGCACCTGTCCGAGGAGTACCGTCATGACCCCTGGTTGCACGCACCTGGGCGAGGCCCGCATTCTCCACACATCCATCGACTATTGCGAGGACTGCGTGAAGCTTGGCCAGCCGTGGGTACATTTGCGGCTTTGTCTTTCGTGCGGCCACGTCGGCTGTTGCGATTCGTCGCCCAACCGGCATGCAAGCAAACATTTTCACGCGACAGGCCACCCGCTGGTACGTTCAATCGAACCCGGCGAAACGTGGATCTGGTGTTATCGCGACGAGATCATCGCAGGTGAACTCGAATCGTAACGGCGACGTAGCCCGCACGTGCGAGCGGCGTCGCGTTCCTGAGCATGCCGGCGTCACGCATGCGCCGGTGCCGGCTTCGACGCATGTTGGGCGCTTCTGTGGGCGTCGCGCCTTTCTGCACACGCACAGAGTGCGTACCTGAGTCGTAGACCATTGTGACCTTGTCGCCGTCGCGCACGTCGCCTCGCAACAGCGCATCGGCGAGTTGCGATTCCACTTCAAGACGGATCTTGCGCTTGAGCATCCGCGCGCCGAATTCGGGGTCATAGCCGATCTGCGCAAGGTGATCGCGCATTCCCACGAACGGTGCGCTTACGGATGCAATGGCGCGTGTGGCTCGCCGGCCAGACCGTCATGGTGCCAGGCGCGCGCAGTGATGCCGAGTACGAACAGCAGCGCGCCCGTGAACAACGCATACACGCCGATCAGCCAGACGAGCGCTAGTGCGCCGGCGCCGGGAAAGAGCAGCACGAGGATGCCGAACAGCACGGATAGCACTCCGGTTAGCACCAGCATCCACGCATTGCGCAGGCGCTTATGCAACCGCGTTGCTGCGATCAGATCGAATACGCCGGTGATAATTGCGTTTGCGCCGATGACGGCGACCAGCACGAGCGCCGTAATGCCCGGCACCAGCGCGGCAATCACACCCGCGCCGATACTGCAGATGCCGAGCAGCAAGGGCACCCACCAGCCGCTGTGCGTCGCGCGGTAGCGGATGGCCGCCACAATCGCGACAATGCCGCCGACGATTGCGTAGGCGCTAAAAAGGGTGATGAGCAGCAGCAGCGTGAGACCGGGCCAGAATAGCGCCAGAGTGCCGAACAGCAGCGCGACCGTGCCGCGCAGAATGAGCATCCACCAGGCGCGTCCAAGCAGTTCATCCATGTGGGACTCCGGGCTGTGCCGTCAGGTGATGGACTTCAGTCTACGCTCCACGCATCGGCGATTCTTTCGCGTTTCTGCCATGTCTTTCGCAATTCTGCGTTGATTCGCCGCGCGTGCTGAGTGGCATCCAGTCGGCGTCGCAGATGCACCAAAATAAACCGATCCATCACCGTTTTTTTATAAAACGCTCGCCGTGAGGAGTTCTAACATGAACTTATGCCGCGCACGGTCCGGCATTAGCGTGATCATTGCTGGCCCGGTGTCGCACCGTCGGCACGATAACGAAGGGAATCTCATGAAAACAAATCTGCTTGTATGGCTGCTCGCGTCGTCGCTCGCACTCCCGCTAGTGGCGAACGCCCAGGTGGCCGGCACCCAGCCGCTCGGCGTCAGCGTGGAAGAGTCGGCCGCGATTGTGGCAGGCTGGAGCGTGAGAAAGTCGGTCATGGACAAGCCGGTCTTCAACGAGAAGGGTGAGCGAGTCGGCGTCATTCATGACATTATCGTGGCACCCGACCGGTCGGTATCGTTTGCAATCGTCGCCGCAAACCAGTTTCTGGGGGTGTCGCATCACGACGTGGCCATTCCGATCGAGCAACTCGATTTCAACAATGGCAAACTGGTGCTTGCCGGTGCGACGAAAGATGCGATCAAGGCGCTGCCCGAGTTTCAATACGCAAAGGTACGCGCGACACCCAAGGCAAGGTCCGACTACAACAGCGAGCATCACTGATATATGTCTCGCGTCGTGCGGGATCGATTCATTTGGCGCGGCATGCTCGTTCCAATGGGCGGTCCGCCGATTAGTGCGCCACCGCGTGACCATTCGTCGTGCCGCAAGCCGGCGGTAATTCACGTCACAGCTCGGGGTCGCAGATCATCGTCTTCGGTAACACATGCCGCCGCGTCCCATACCTTTCAGACAGCCCTCGGTCAGGCCATACATCGATGTCATTCTTGAGCCCGCATACGCGGTCGGGATCGCGATGATCGGTAGGCGCGGTTGGAGCGTATTACGAATCTGCCTTAAGCCGCCTTGAAATCGACGTAAAGTCAGGTATGCGACGATGCAAGAAGAAAACGTCCGCTCATTATGGAGTAAGCAATGGGATCGACCCCGGATCACAAGTTACGCTGCCAACCGATGAACGTCGTTTTCACCCATGGCGGGCTGCACTCGGTGCAGGGATTTCGGCTCGTTATACCGACGGGTGGCACTGTTGTGCAGGCTGCGGGCTGCGACGAGGGCGGAATGAGTCAATCGATCCTGATAAGTGCACCATTTGTCGCGGTTATTCCTGCCGGGGTGCAATTGGCCGCCGTTGCTGACAACGATCCCAGGGGATGGGTTATCGCACTCAAACCGGGCGTTCTTGGGCAAGTCTCGCAAGAAGCGTTTGGCGCGGTTCCGAAATGGTCCAAGTCCTGGGATCCGTTCCTGCGCGAGGCCGCGGACACATTGGGTGCTTTGCATAACGCGGATCTCATCGACGCTGCCTGCGCCGACGCCTTTGCCGATGTCATCTCGGTGCACATCGCGCTGCGCTACGGGCACTGCGCGGGCGCGGTCGAACCGGACATGCCGCTTACGCGTCAGATGCTGACTCGCATTCAAGCCTTCGTTCATGAGAACATCGCCGAAACCATTCTGGTCGAGCAACTCGCAGTTCTGGTGAACATGAGCGCATCAAACTTTGCACGCGGTTTCAAAACGGCGACAGGCAACCCGCCCCATCTGTACGTGACACTCGAACGAGTGAAATTTGCCAGGACGATGTTGTGCGAGGAGACCATTCCCCTCGTCGACGTTGGCGCGCGCGCCGGGTTTCAGACTCAGCAGCATTTCACCGACGTGTTTCATCGATATACCGGCGTGACGCCGCGCGCATTCCGGCTGGCACACCGGAACGTCGGTAGCTGACTGACATGACGATGAAGAACGCTGGACACCGATTTACCCGGCCCCCACTCTGCCTCCGATCAACGAATTTTCCTGCCCGCTTGCCGCGTGTCCATCAATGACGGAGATACCGGTGCGCCAACGCTTCGTAGAGCGGAGGCGCAAAGAGTTTCGACACCTGACTCGACACCAGTGCCGTCGCCATCAGTGAAATCACCAGCGCGTGCCCGTCGATCATTTCGATGACAATGACGAACGCCGTGATCGGACTCTGGGTGACGGCGGCGAGATAACCAACCATACCGAGCGCGATCAACATCGGCAATTGCATTTGTCCGAACACGATGTGCAATGCGTTGCCGATCCCCGCGCCGATGGCCAGTGACGGCGCGAAAAGGCCGCCCGGCGTGCCCGGCAGATACGAGCCCACCATCGACGCCATTTTCAGGGCCGGATAGGCCGCGCCGAGTTGCAAACGGCCTTCGAGCATTCCGCGAGCTTCCGCGTAGCCGCTGCCAAAGAGATGACCGCCGCTGGCCACGCCGATTGCGGCAATGAAGAGGCCGCAAACTGCGCCGAACGCCACAGGATGGACCTTTCGCAGCGTGCATAACCAGGCGGGCATCCATCGTTCGGTATTGAGCAGTAGCCAGCAGAACACGCCGCCTCCCACGCCGGTGATCACACCAACCAGAATGACCGCGACGGCCAGCAGATCGGGTAGTTTGCTCCCGATGGCGATCGTGCCGAAATACACGTAGTTGCCCTGAAGCGCCAGCGAGACGACGCCCGCGAAAATAATCGCCGTGATAATGACGCCGCTGGTTCGTGCTTCGAAGCTGCGCGTGAGTTCCTCGATGGCGAAGACGACGCCTGCGAGCGGCGCATTGAACGCGGCGGACAGCCCCGCGGCCGCGCCCGCGAGCGCGAGCTTGCGTTCGAGACCGACGCCGTAAATGCTGCGCAGCCGTGCCGGGTAGAAACGCCGAAGGCTAAACATCAGCGCCGCGCCGACGTGAATAGTCGGTCCTTCGCGGCCGATTGTGAAGCCACCGAGGATCACAAGGAATGAGAGGGCAATTTTACCGATAAGGATGCGCAGCGTAAGTAGACGCGGGCCGCGTGTGCGTACATCGTGTAGCGTCGCGATGACCTGCGGAATACCGCTGCCCTCCGAACCGGGGAACCAGCGGCGTGTGGCCCAGACGCTAAAAGCGGCGATCGCCGGCGTGACGAGCAGCGGCAGCCACCAGTTGTGCGCGATCATTCGCAAAAAGATGTCGTAGCCGAAGTCGATGAGCCGCGCGTACGAGACGGCCGCGAGCCCCGTTATGACGGCGCCCAGCCAGAACAAGCCGAAATACAGCCAACGCCGCCGGCTACGCAGGATTGCGCGCCGGTCGATAAACGAGAGAAGTTGCACGGAGCCGCCGGGAAAATGACATTTAAGGCAGATTGTGACATAAATTGCCTTGGGCGCCCCGCAGAACTTGGCCCGCTGCTGCCAACTAGCTACCCATGTTGCCGAAAATCCAGCCGAACGCCCCATAGAGCGCCTTGTGCTCAGCCGCCAGCTCCAGCAAAAACTTTTCGCCCTTGGGTGTGAGGCGGATCTGCACCTGGCGACGGTCGGCGGGATCCGGTTTGCGCATTACGAGCCCCGCCGATTCGCAACGCGAGACGAGCGCCGCGGTGCCGTTCGGCGCCGCCTGCAACCGCTCCGCGAGTTCGCCAACGGTCGCCCATTGCCGGTCAGGAAAGCCGTACACGTGCAGCAGCAACTGATACTGGAGTGTCGTGATGCCCGCGGCATTGGCGATTTCTTCGGAAGCACGCAGGAACTTGCGCAGGTCGTACCGGAACGCAGACATCGCCTCGATATCGCGCTTGCCCGGCGGCGGTTGTCTGGATGATTTGCCTGATTTCATGTCGAGTCTCTGCGCCGGGCGGCGGAGCCCCAGCGGCTGGTTGCGGGGCAAACGGGTCGATGCCGAGGCAGTGATTGCGCACGGCAGACCCCGCCGTCGGGGAGGTTACCATGCGCGCGTTGTCAGCTACAGGTAGCGTCCCTTGGGTGGCGTTCGGGATGCTTCGTTCATCTCGCGACCGATCTTATCGAACGCCTCCTGTCATTCGACGAGGACAAAGCTGCTCCACATGGCGGGCCCCATTAGGTCGCATTGCTTAGCGCACCGGTCGCGCATGCTGCCGGCTTGCAGTTAAGGTTTGAGTACCACCTTGATGCAACCGTCCTCCTTGTCGCGGAACGTCCTGTACATGCCCGGCCCCTCTTCCAGCGACACTGTGTGGGTGATGACAAACGAAGGATCGATCTGTCCGTCCTGTATGCGTTTGAGCAGATCATCGGTCCATCGGTTGACGTGGGTCTGCCCCATCTTCCAGGTCAGCCCCTTGTTCATCGACGCGCCGAACGGGATCTTGTCGATCAGTCCGCCATACACGCCCGGCACCGAGAGCGTGCCTGCTGAGCGGCACACGTAAATCATTTCACGCAGCACATGCGGGCGATCTGTCTCCAGCATCACCGCCTGCTTGACCCTGTCGTACACGGCGTCGAACGAGCGCGTAGCATGCGATTCCATGCCGACCGCGTCGATGCATTTTTCCGGACCTTTTCCCTGCGTGAGGTCCTTGAGGCGATCAAGGACGCTTTCCTGATCGAAGTTGATCGTGACTGCCCCGCTCGCTTGCGCCATGGCGAGTCGCTCAGGCACACGGTCGATCACGACCACCTGCTTTGCACCCAGCAGAATCGCGCTACGAATCGCCATCTGCCCGACCGGTCCCGCGCCCCAGATGGCAACGGTGTCGTCAGGCTGGATGTCGCAGTTCACCGCTGCCTGCCAACCGGTCGGGAAAATGTCACCGAGAAAAAGGACCTGCTCGTCGGTGAGTCCCTCCGGAATCCTGACATGCGTCGTGTCCGCCATCGGAACTCGAACATATTCCGCCTGCCCGCCGGGATAGCCGCCGGTCAGATGCGAGTAGCCGAAAAGTCCGGCAGTGGTGTGGCCGAAGACCTTATCGGCTTTTTCCTTATTGCGATTGCTACGCTCACACACGGAAAAGTTGCCGCGTTTGCATTGATCGCACTCGCCGCAAAAGATGGTAAAGGGAACAACGACACGATCGCCAACCTTCAGCTTTGCGTTGTCCTTGCCAACCTCCACGACCTCCCCCATGAATTCGTGGCCCATGATGTCGCCGCTTTCCATCGTCGGCATAAACCCATCGAACAGATGCAGATCGGAACCGCAGATCGCGCAACTCGATACCTTGATAATCGCATCGCGGCCCTCTTCAATGACAGGATCAGGGACCGTATCGCAACGGATGTCGTGCTTGCCATGCCAGCGAAGTGCTCTCATCGTGAGGCTCCTTTCAGAAAAAGTCAGGTAGAACCAGCGCGCTTCTGAGTGATCGTTCGATGCGTTCACGACGCCGCGGCCGTCGCTTCATCGGTTCTAGCTCATCTCGGGCGCGATCGCTGCATGGTTGAGAAGCGCAACCAGGGAGGTGCCGCCTATCACGTTGCCGGCAAGAGTCGGCAACAGAAACTTGGCGAAGTAGTCCGCCGGCGACGCGATGCCCGCAAGCCAGGCATAAGCAATTTCGGTTGAACCGGCGATAATGTGCGAGAGATGCGTTACCCCGACGACGTACGTGATCAGCAGCACCGTCAGCAGGCGGCCGGATCGCGCACTGGGCAGCAGCCAGACCATCAGCGCAATCAGCCAGCCGGCCAGGAGCGCACGAACCACCGTGGGCATGGGCGTTGATGAAGCCATTGCGTCGATCGATATCCGGCGCAGCGAGTCAATTACGTCGGCGGAGAAGACTCCTGGAATGCGCAGCATGGCTGCGAATATCCATGTGCCGACGAGGTTGCACAGCAGTACAACGGCCCACAGGCGTAACGCTTTCCGAACTGTGCTTGCGTCGCGGCGGGTGAGCACCGGCAGTACGACTGTCAACGTGCTTTCCGTGAATAACTGCTGACGTCCCATGATGACCAGCACAAATCCAACGGTGTATCCAAAACTGGAGACGAGTGAGCGCCAGTGTGCCTCTGGCAGTTGGGCCTCGAGCACCGCCGGTATTAGAAAAGAGAATCCCATCGACAACCCTGCGGCGAGCGACGACCAGGCCAGCGCGCCAACTGTCCGAGCGAGCGCCGCCTCCCCTTCTTCCCGAACAATCTCGTGAAGCACCAATGCATGAGGCGACGCGTGATCCGCTGCCTGATCCTGCTGCCCCTCGTCCAGATGCGGCGAATCCGCCCCCGCCTCCTGCGCGTCGGGCACCGACGATCTCTCAGCCGCGACGGGGCGATCGTCCGCCCCGCGCAGGTCAGTCTGGTCTGGCGGCATGAACGCACTCCTCTATTGGGTTGGTTTTTTGGTGGACGGGTCGATCGGTAACGCATCGCCCGCCTCTTTCGCGTGTCGGCATTCGGAGCCGCATTCTGCGGAGCGCCTGCGCGCTCCGCAGTCTGAGACAGCGGCGGCCGTTCGTTCAGGCCTGTTCAGCTTTCGCCTGACCGGCCTTTGATCTGCTGCCGCTCTTTCGGGTCGTTTCGTCATCGCCGTCCTGCTGCGAGGCCTTCGCGTTACCCGCCCTTTCGGCAAACTCACCCAACTTCAGATCGGTTGCCTTTTCTTCCTCAAGCGTTGCCTGCAGCAACTTCACCCCTTCGGCGAAACCAAGTTGCTTACCGATAGCGCAAAGGCTGCCGTATGCAGCGATTTCATAGTGCTCGACCTTCTGCGCCGCAGCCACAAGCCCCGCGTCCAGGACCGGCCCCTTTTCGATTTCGTCGATCAACTCCTGACCTTCCTCGATCAGTCCTTCCATTGCGACACACTTCATTCTCTTCAAACGGATGTTGCATGTCTCGACAACCTGATCGATCCGTTCCACCTGCCCTTGCGTTTCTTCAAGGTGAATCTTGAATGCTTCGCTCAACTGCGGATCGGAAGCGGCGCGTGACAGCTTCGCGAGGGCCTTGGTCAACTGCTTCTCCGCACTATAGATATCGGAAAGCATGTGAATAAACAGATCGTCGATGGTTTTGCGCTGTGCCATGGTGGCCTCCTAATAGGGTGAGTGGAGTCTGTCACCGCGCAACGGCTGTGCCCGCACGGCGCAGAGGACGGCACCGGTGTGCGGCTCGTGCGCGGGGTGGCCGTCCCACCCGCGACCTGACCGAACGCCGCTATCCGTGCCGATAGGTCCTTGATCGTGGATCGGCCGCTGCCTCGTGCTGCGAAAATAATCCCGCAGAGGTACAGGCACCGTCGTGCCGATGCCCGCACCGTTGCCCGGCCTAAACCGCTGCTTAGCCGGCCGTAACAGCGCCAGGCTGGCCGGATCCGAGATCAGCGCCGGTCGTCGGGTCGGCAGTGACGTCGGACGCAGTGCGCGAAGCCATGCTTTGCAGCACCGCGATGTCTTCTTCCGACACCTGCACGGTCGCGAGGCCGTCGCCCCCATCAACTGCCGGTTGCGGATCTTCAACGAACTCCCATTCCGGACCCTCGTTCCACGGCCCGCGAACGTCCTCGCCAGAGGACATGTTGTAGTAGACGTTCGTGAATTCCGGATTGCCGGGCACCTTGCCCTGCGGGAAATTGGGCTGAATGGAATGCAGCGCCTTTTCAAACGACTTCTGATGCGCGATTTCACGCGTCATCAGGAACCCGAGCGCCTCTTTGATACCCGGGTCGTCGGTAACATTGATCAGCCGTTCGTACACGATCTTTGCGCGCGCCTCCGCAGCGATGTTGGATCGCAGATCAGCGGTCGGCTCGCCGATCGTATCGATATAGGCCGCGGTCCAGGGCACGCCGGCCGAGTTTGTCAGCGCAGGGCCGCCGCCATACAGAAGCGCGGTGGTGTGCGAGTCGTTCCCACCGCCGGTCAATGAGCGGTAAAGTTCCGCCTCCTGCTCGACACCCTCGGCGAGCTGGCCTTTCGCCCCCTTGTTAAGCATGGCGACTATTGAGCCGATCACCTCGAGGTGGCTCAACTCCTCCGTTGCGATGTCGAAGAGCATGTCGCGCCGGCCCGGATCGTCCTCGGCGACGGCCTGCGTGAAGTACCGGCAGGCCGCGGCAAGTTCTCCCTGGGGTCCACCAAATTGTTCGAGCAGCAGGTTCGCGAGACCGGGATTTGGCGTGGCAACCCGAACGGTGTATTGCAGTCGTTTATTGTGCACAAACATATCATCTCCAATCATTCAGACAGGTGTCCTCCATGGATCGGCTGATCCGGAAAAGACGACCTTGGGTTTGCGAGGATGTAAGTGCAGGCAGGACGATCGCGGTGCGGATGCGGATGTCACTTGCGCTGTCTCAGAGCAAAGCTCTGGCGTGCGTTAAGGCGAGATGCCTTCTGCCGATGCGCATGCGCCGTGCCAGCGCTTTTCTCGCTGCCCGAACACCCTTTCCGGCGGACTTCTGGTCGGCGGTCTGGAAGCGTCTACAAGGCCCGGAGCGCCGCGATCGGAAAACATCACCGCATCGGGGATGCGTAGCGGTTGATGTACATGCATCTATTCACGGAAACGCGCAATGAAAAAAATGCTCGCGCGACTGGCAAGCGATGTCCCCGAGGGCTTCAAGAAAATCTGCGGCGGCAGCGCCATTGCAGGTTGGCGGAGTTACACGCGTGATGAGGGTCTTCTGGCGCTCGTAGCGGCTTAACAGTCTATTTACTGTATTTGCCATTTACAGGCTATTTTGGCGCGCGGTTGCCGTCCGCATTTCCAGACGATGTGTCGGACAGAATCTTTGAGGGCCTGCGACAACAAAGCTCGAAGCTCGCCGGCTAGTAGAAAGCGTTCCGTTCTCGCACGCGCTCTCCCTCAATGCTTCCCATACACGGAGAGATACTCCGCCAGTCCCGTCCACTGCGGCGAGCTCAGCAACTGCGGGTGATCCCTTGCCACCTGCAGCGCGACATTGTGAAAAGCCTGCGTCGTATCCGACACGCCCGCTTGCACCGGGCCGTTGAACGCGGCCGCCGCGGTCTGTATCGGCGCGCCCGCCAGCGCAGGCGGAGGTTGAACGACGGGCTGACTATTCAGCGCGCTCGCCAGTGGATCGAGCTGCGCATTGCGAGTGCTGACCGCCGTGGAATACTGCTTCTGCGAGTCGAACTTCTCCGCAAGCATCTGCAGCACCGCAGTGTGGTCGAGTTTTCCCGAGAACACGCTCCCCGGCGTGACATACGGCGACACCAGAAAAGCCGGCACGCGCAGACCGGTGGTCTTGAAAGAATATCCCGCGATGTCGGCCGCAATGTCCAAGGGCGCCACATGATCGAAGAATCCGCCGTGCTCGTCGTACGTCACGATCAACAGCGTCTCTTTCCATCGGGTCGGATTCGAAATCAAGGTCCGGTAGATATCGGCAATGAACGCCTGACCTCCCGCCATTCCCGTTGGACAATGATCGTCGTTAGCAGTGTGATGAGGACCGTCGGTATATTCCGGTTCGATGAAGATCACTTTCGGCAGAATGCTGTTGCCCTGCCAGTCACGGGAAAACCTCGAATACCGCCGGAAGTTGCCGCCGGCATCGTTGAGCGGCAGGGTCAAGGACAGCAGGATTTCCGGTAGCCACTCCTTCATCAGGCTGAAAAACGGAAAGAAGCTCCCCGATTGATAGACACACCAGGGTATGCCGCGCTGACGGAGCCAATCGTAGGCAAGTGGCTGATCGGGCAGAAAGCTCACGCCTTGCACGTTGTCGCTGATGAGGCTGGTCCCCGCCATCGCCATCAGGCGATTCGCCTGAGTTCCCGAGGGCAATGGAGCAAACCAGTTGTCGCACACCGTGAAGTGCTTCGCGAGAAAGTCGAAGGTGGGCACGGTGCGAGCGTCGTAATAACCCATCACGTCGGCCAGATTCGACGCTGCCGGCTTGCGGGTCGCATAGCTCTGCACGAATCCGCCGAGTTCCGGGCATCCACCCGCCGCGCACGGCGTGTTGATCTGCGTGGCGATCGGGGCGCGGTCGTGAGGCGGATCCGAGATGGCAGGGCCGGCCGGATCTAATGCATGGATGGGATATTGCTTGCCGTTGTATACGTTAATGAAGTTCGCCTGCCACGCCGGATCCGCGGAAAGGCCGTTGACCTGGCCGCCGTTCAGGCTCAGATAGCCGAGGGCATGATCGAAGGAACGGTTTTCCATCATGACGATCACGATGGTGTCAATCTGGTCCAGAGCAGTCATTGGAGCTCCTTGCACACCCGGTATTCACGGCAAACCGATTCGGTATCGGACAAGGTAGACGAAAACCATGGCTTTCGCGTCTCAGGTAATTCCCTGAGGTCGCGCCGGTGCAGGCGGATATCTCGTTCGAAAGTAGAGGTGAACAGCGTCGGCATTTTCACCGGCAAGATGACGACGCCTTCGCAGTCGATCTTCAGAGTGCTCCAGGCATGACGACCTTATGGCGCAGGAATGAACACCGTGCGCGTCGCGCTGCTCGCGTTTTCCCAATGCGAGCTCAACGCCGCGAGCGGGATGGCTTGGGTTGCGACCCGCAATCCGGCGGGCACGGCGGCATTGAATACGGCGTTCATCGTGTCGAGCAGACGCGCGAAAGGAATACTGCCGATACCGCTGCCCATCAGCGTGATGGCCGCTGAACGGAGCACCGCGCCTGGCAACTGGATATCCGCGCCGCTCACGGAACCGATCTGAACGAAGCGCACCGGATAGTCGTCCGGTGAAGCCTTTGCTGCCGCGATAAGCAACGACTGAGCGCTCGCGCCCCAGAGATAATCGAGCACCACGTCCACGCCGTTGCGAAAGATATTTTCGAATGCGCGCGTGAGACCGCTCTCGTCCTGCGCCAGGGAGATCGTGCTATCGGCACCGGCAAGCGCCAGCGATTCGAGCGCTGCGGCATTGCGCCGGTTGCGATGACGCGCCCTGCTCCGAGATGCTTCGCGATCTGCACAGCCAGTCGCCCCGACGTACCCGTTGCTCCGTTGATGAACACCGTCTCGCCGGCCACGAAGCGCGCCCGTTCGATGAGCGCCGCCCACGACGACATGCCAGGAATCGCGATGGCGGCAGCGGTGATATCGTCGAGCGCGTCGGGCAACGCGATGCAATGCGTGGCCGACACGAGACTGTGCTCGGCCATGGCGCCGAATGGCGTTTGCGGCTTGAAGAAGTAGACACGCTGTCCGTCTTCCCGGCGCCCGGTACCGTCGACGCCCGCAACGAACGGAAAGCTCCCCGTCGACGAATAGTGTGAACCCTCTGCCCTCGCCCGCGTCACGTGACTCAGGGCGGACGCCGTCACGTCGACGACGCATTGACCGGGCGCTGCAACGGGCACTTCGAAATCGGCATACACGGGCGCTTGGCCCGCTGCGTTTACGACTGCTGCTTTCATGGTGACTCCTTGTTGTGTGATTGCCGCGAGGCGTCGCTCAGTGCGCGTGGACCCAATCGCGCAACGCGACATCGCGAATGCCGAGCACGTCGAACAAGCCGATCGCGCGCAGCGCGGGCAGTGCGTCGAGCATGTCGGCCTCGGCTTCGGCGCATGCCTGTTCACTGGCTTGCGGATCGGTCCAGACCCGCGCGTTGGCGAGGAAAGCGCCTACCGTGCCCTTGCGGATCGTCGCGCCGCGCATTTCGATTCGATCGACGGAATCGGGGAGAACCTGTTCGCTCGCATGTCATTGCCCTCCAGTCTTTGAAAGAATGGAAGCGAGTGTAGGCGTGCAAACGCGGCCGGTCTCCGGTATAAAGGCCATTCAATACGGTGTTCCAGCCATGCCGAAGCAATTAATCCGACCGGATCTCGTCACATCGCCCGAAGGGCCGTTCCTCGCCGCGGCGGAATTGACGCAGAGCGAGGCGCGCGCGACGTCGTCGCATAGTCACGCGCGCGGACAACTCATGGGCGCGTTGAACGGGCTTGTATCGGTCGGGCTCGATAAGCGCCATTGGGTCGTGCCGGCCACTCACGCGATCTGGATTCCGCCGCATTGCGTCCACTCGGTTCGCTCGTATGGCCCGTTCTCAGGGTGGAGTGTTTTCATTACCGAGCACCGCTGCGCGCAGTTGCCGCGTGAGTCGCGCGCGATCAAAACCACGCCTTTGCTGCGCGAAGCGGTGAGGCGCGTCGCCACATGGCCGGGGGTGGAACTCGATCAGGGGCAGACGCGGATTGCAGAGGTGATCGTCGACGAGTTGATAGCGTCGAAAGAGGAATCGCTCGATTTGCCGCGCCCGGAAGACCCGAGGCTGGTGCGGATCACGGACGCGCTGGTTAGCGATCTGTCCGATAACCGGCGTCTGGAAGAATGGGCGACGTGGGCCGGTCTCGCGCCGCGCACGCTGAGTCGCCGCTTCGTGAGCGAGACAGGCATGTCGTTCGCGCAATGGCGTCAACAGGCGCGCTTGCTGCGCGCGCTTGAACTCGTCGCGGATGGCGTACCCGTAACGACGATCGCGCTCGAATTGGGTTACGACAACGTCAGCGCGTTTATCGATATGTTCCGCAGAACAATGGGAACGACGCCGGGCCGATATCTCGCGACGGACACGCAGGAGTCGCGCGGTGCGCCTGCCTGATCTTCAAACGCGACTTGAGCGAGTTGAATATGCAGCACACTCTGGCAAGCCGCCTTAAGGTGTGCAGTCGGAGCCCAATTTCACCTTGCGCTTATCCATCTGCAACCGGTTGCCGCTCAGTTTGACCTTGCCGGAAAACGAATCGCTTTTCCACTGGATCTTGCAGGTCGACGCATCGATCGCGTAGACCACCTGCTCGCTGCCGGAATACGTGGAGACGAGAAGCTGCTTGCCGTTCGAGTAAAGCGGCCGCTCGACGATGCTGACGTTCGGGTCCACGGAGCACGGCGCGCCACCCGCACGGCTTAGCGTGAGCGGACCGAGCCAGGCCGTCGGACTCTCCGTGCCGTCGCTCTGACCCAGATCGATGGACAGGTCGCCGACGCTGAGCTTGCCCGTGCCGGGATTCACCTCGTTGTAATGACACGATTGCGCGATGGCAACCGGAGCCGCAATCAACAGACCGGCAGCGGCCATGACCGCTCGCGTGATAAGACTCTGCTTCATGGCTTGATAGCGTAATACTGGACGTTCGCGAGATCCGCATGCGACCAGGAAAAGTTAATGGCGGTGTTTTTCCGTCCGACGCCGCCATATCGGCCCCAATACGCGAGCGGATAAGGTTTCGATTGGCCCGGCATGACAATCACCACATGGCCGTGATGCGTCGCCTTCAATCCGGCAACCACCAGATAGCCGAGTCCCGCATAAGCAACGGCCTTATCGGCATCCGAGCCGAGTTGAGTCCACGGGGCGCGGCCGATCGTGTCGATAATGCTGTTCGCATCACCCGTCAACGTGATATCGAGGTCCGCCGCGACGGCCTTCAGGAAGCCGCTGCAATCGGCTTTCCATCGCGCCCAGTGGTTCTCGCACAGAGTTTTGATATTTTGTCCGCCAGCCATTATCGTGATCCGTTTTCCACGCGACGTTGTCAGTTTTTCTCCGGCCGCAAAAAAGCCGCGACGTAAGCGTTCGGATTATAACGAGGCTTACAGAAATGTAAATGAATGAATCGCGTAATGCGGTGCGGATTAAAAATGATGCATTCATTCTGAATACAATCGTGTCCCGCGCAATCGCTGCTCACCAATAGAGCCCTGCTTCATCTAGCCAATTAACGCTATGAAATTCTATGGCCGCGTGAGTGGACTTCGAGAAGAAAGCTATCCGCCATTTGACCTCGGCACTTCTTCCTCGCTCGGCAGTACGAAAACGCGCCAGCACATGCCGGCGGCCGTCCAAACAACCGATATCCCGCTCGCCGTGCGCACCGCCTCTTGTTATAATTCTTTCACCAAATCGAACAAAACATAACGCCCTTCCTCACTGCGCGACAGGAGCTCCATGCTGAAACCCGACCGCCTCCGCGCCCTTGCCGAAGCACTGGGCAGGCAAAACGTGATGCGCCTGCGCGACGCCGCCGGCCTGCTGGGCGTTTCGGAAATGACTGTCCGGCGCGACATCGCCGGCAGTCCCGAGCGATTCACGTATCTCGGCGGCTACATCGTCAGCGCGACCGACGTCCCCAATAACGCCGGCTATTCACTCGAAGAAGAGAAAGATCACTTCGCGCAGGCCAAGGCCGAGGCGTCGGCAATCGCGGCGGGACTCATCGGCAACAACGAGACGCTATTCATCGACTGCGGCACGACGCTCACCACGCTGGCCAGGCTGATTCCGGTCGAGCGGCATGTCACGGTGGTGTGCTATTCGCTGAACGTCGCGGAGATTTTGCGGCGCAAACCCAACGTGCGAATGATTCTGCTGGGCGGCGTCTATGTCCCTTCGTCCGATTCGTTCGCGGGCGAAGAAAGTCTGGAGATGTTGCGCCGCATGGGTATCAACAAGGCGTTCATTTCAGCCGGCGGCGTGGACGCGGCGCGCGGCGTGACATGCTGGAATTTTCATGAGGTCGCGCTGAAACAGGCCGCCATGGCGAGCGCGGTCGAGCGGCATCTGGTGGTGGACCAGAGCAAGTTCGGCGTGGTGAAAGCCGTGCGTTTCTCGCAAGTGGACGACTTCGATTCCATCATCACCGAGAAAGGACAGGAGCATCGCAAGCGCCGTTAGGCGCGCTTCCTCACCTCTGCATTTTGCGGCCTCAGCGAGCAACGCGGAGGCCGCAGCTTCAATCTTCAGTTCTTGCGCTGTAAGGCGAACAGCGTCCCGGCGACCAGAATGAACGCGCCGATAATCACCTTCTGCCAGGTGCTCGGCACGCCCACCAGAATCAGCACGCTATTGATCAGCGTGACCAGCACGACGCCGAGCAACGTGCCGGCCACCGTCCCCGTGCCGCCCGTAATGCGCGCACCGCCCAGAATCACAGCGGCGATCACGTCGAGTTCGGTGCCCACCAGATCGAACGGATTGGCGAGCCGGTTATTTGACACGTGCAGAATGCCCGCTATGCCGGCCAGCATGCCGGTGTAGCCGAACACGAACAGATGGATCGCGCGCAGGCTGTAGCCGAGCCGCTCGGCAATCGCGAGACTGCCACCCATCGCATAGACGCCGCGTCCCATCATCGTGCGATTCAGCAACCACCACGTGACCACCGCGGCCGCCACCAACGCGACGACCGATACCGGCAGCACGGCGCGCAGGCCGTCAGCGGTGTGATAGAAAAACAGCGGAATGCGGCCGAAATGATCCATGCTGTGCGGAATGTTCATGAAGAACGTCGTGCCGATGAACGTCAGCAGCAGCCCGCGATACAGATACTGTGTGCCGATCGTGACGATCAGCGAAGGCGCCTTCAGCCGATGCACCAGCAACCCGTTCACAATGCCGAGCACGACGCCGCCGAGCGCGCCCGCGATCAGGATCAGCGCGAACGGCGCATCCGGCCACCAGGCGAAGACGGCCTTGGTGATGCCGTACATGGTCAGCGCGGCAATCGCAGTGAACGACACGTCGATCCCGCCGGAGGCCAGCACCACGAGCGTGCCCAGAGCGAACAGCGACATCGTGGTCGCGGAATGCAACAGGTCGAACAGCGTCGCCAACTGGAAGAAGCGCGGATTGATCGCGCCGACAATCAGGCACGTCACCACGATCAATGCCAGGGTGAACCATTCGGGATTGCGCGCGAGCTTGGCCCGCAAGCTCGGCGGCTTGACCTCGGGGGCGACTTCGACGACGGTCGGGGTGGTCATGGTCTGGTTCAGGCGCGAATCGATGCGCGAGTTCATAAATGGGAACGTCCTTTATGCGGCTTCCGAAAGAAGCGCGTGATACAGATCGGCTTCGCTCAACGTGTCGGCCTGATATTCGCTGGCCACGCGGCCTTTTTTCATCATCAGGATGCGGTCGCAGTTCTGCAGCAGTTCGGGCAAATCGTCGCTGATCAGAATGATGCCGATGCCGCGTTGCGACAGGCGCTGCATGATGCGGTAAATGATGTCCTTCGAGCCGACGTCGACGCCGACCGTCGGTCCATGCAGAATCAACACGCGTGGGTCGATGGCGAGCCAGCGGCCGATCAGCACGCGCTGCTGGTTGCCGCCCGACAGCGATTGCACCGGCTTGTCGACACCCGGCGTGGCGATCTGCAAATCCTTTACCGTCTGCTCCGCAAGCGCCTGCGCGCGGACGCGGTCGATCTGGCCGAAGCGGTCGCGCAGGCTCGAGATCATTGCGGTGATCACGTTGTCGCGAATCGGCTTGTCGAGAAAAAGCCCTTCGTTCAGGCGATCTTCCGGCACATAGCCGATGCGATGATTCTTCGCGTCCGAGGGCGTGCGCAGTGAAACCGTCTTGCCGTCGAGCGTCACGTGCCCGGATTGCGCCGGCGCGACACCCGCGAGCGCACGCGCGAGTTCGTTGCGGCCCGAGTCGAGCAAACCGGTAATGCCGAGAATCTCGCCACCGTGCAGCGCAAACGACACATCGCTGAACTGGCCGGCGCGCGTATAGCCTCGCACCTCAAGCACGACGTTGGGCTCGTGTGCGCCTTCGCGATAGCGCTCATTTGAAAGATGCCGCCCTGTCATCAGCTCGCTGATCTGCGCCTTGGTGAATTGCGCGATCGGTCCTTGCGCCATTTTCTGCCCATCGCGCAGCACGATCACTTCGCCGCCGATCGCATAGCATTCGTCGAGCTTGTGGCTCACGAACAGCACGGTGACGCCCTGCGCGCGCAGATTGGCGAGCACGGCAATCAGATTGTCCACTTCCTTTTGCGTGAGCGACGTGGTGGGCTCGTCCATGATCACGAACTTCGCCTCGCTGGCGATCGCGCGGGCAATCGCCACCAGTTGCCGCGTGGCGAGCGGCAATTGCTCGATCAGCGTGGCCTGAAACTCCGCGTTGCCGGGCAGGCCGACTGCTTCGAGTGCGCGCGCGGCCGTGCGGGCCAGCTCGCGCCGGTCGAAGGTGCGGACCAGCTTGCCTTGATGGGTAGCGAGTTCCGACGTGAGCGCGACGTTTTCCGCCACGTTCATGTTGGGCAGCAGCGAGAGGTCCTGATACACGGTCTCGATGCCGGCGGCGAGCGATTCGAGCGCGGAGAGCCGCGCATGCCGCACGCCTTCGATCACGAGTTCGCCTTCGTCGGGCGGCTGCGCGCCGGAAATGATCTTGATGAGCGTGCTCTTGCCGCAACCGTTTTCGCCGAGCAGGTGATAGATTTGCCCGCGCTCGAACGACAGACTCACGCCGCGCAACGCATGCACGCCGGTGAAACGCTTGTGCACGCCGACAACCTCCAGAAACGGCTGCGACGCTTCAGACTGCGGTGACTTAGGTGAGGTTGCGTCTTGATTCATTGTAGCGAGTCACAGGTTGAGGCGTCCCCTTGCGAGGACGCCATGACACATGAAACAAAAAACCGGAAGCCGCAAAGTTCAGAACGGATACTGCTTGTAGTTCGACTTGTCGACGTTCACCCAGCCCTGCCCGCGCACGATGATGCCCTTGCCCGGACCTTTAGCGACCGTCACCTTCGTGTAGCCCGGAATGCCGAGGTCGGCGCCGTTTTCAACCGTCTTGCCGTCCACCAGCATTTGCGCGACCTTGTTCATTGCGATGCCCGCGAGCTTCGGATCCCAGAACGCGATGCCGTTGATCGCGCCGCTTTCGAGGAACTTGCCTGCTTCCGTCGGCAGACCCGTGCCGTAGACGCAGATCTTGCCCTGCATGCCGGCCTCTTCCACCGCGCGGCCAATGCCGATCACGTCGAGCGACGACGAGCCCTGGAAGCCCTTCAGGTCCGGATGCTTGCGCAATACTTCTTTCGCGACTTCATAGGCGCGCTCGCCGTCGTTGTTGGTTTCGAGCTTCGGCTCGACCAGGTTCATCTTCGGATATTTGGCCTTGGCGTTGCCGATACCGCCGTCCGCCCATTGCACCTGCGAGCGGCTGCCGAGCGAGCCGACCAGCACGGCCCACTTGCCGTCGTCGTGCATGCACGAGGCGAGCCGCTCGTTGAGGCCGGCGCCGTAGGCGGTGTTGTCGAACGCCTCGATGTCGACCATCGTGTTTTTGGCGTTGTCCGCTTCATGCGTGACCACCTTGATGCCGCGATCCATCGCCTTCTTCAGCGCGGGTTCGAGCGTCGGCGGATCGTAGGGCACCACGGCAATGGCCGTCACCTTCTTGGCGATCAGGTCTTCGATGATCTTCAGTTGCTGCGCCGCGTCCGCGCGGCCGGGCCCGGTCTGATACGCGTTGATGTTGGGGTTGTCCTTGGCGAACTGCTTGACGCCGTCGTCCATGCGGTTGAACCAGTTGATGCCGGTCACCTTGACGACCGTGACGATCGTTTCGTTCGTGGCAGCCTGCGCCGCGGCGATCACGCCTACCGTCAGCGCCCCTGCCGCAAGCGCGGCACCCAGTCGAGTCAATTTCATGCGATGTCTCCTTTATCGTTCGATGTCGCCCACTTCACCGTCACGGACAGCCTGGGCTCGCTGTCCGCCGCGTACTGAAACTTCATGTAACGCCGCTAACTTTTTGGCGTTGAACTCGCTGAACTCACCGCATTCGAAGCGCCCGTCCCGCCGCCGAAGCCGAAGATCGCGCGCACCCGTTCGCCGCCCGCAAACGCCAGCGACAGCAGCAATAGAAAACCCCACGCGCAGTCGCCGAAAAACTGCGACACGCCCATCAGATTGAACAGGCTGGAGAGAAACTGCAGCACCGTCGCGGCGAAGAACACGCAGATGATGCGGCCATGACCGCCGGCAGGATTCACCCCGCCCATCACCGCGATCAGGATCGCGATCAGCAGATAGGAGTTGCCGTAGTCCCATTTCGCGCTGGACGTATGCGTCGCGCTGATCAGCCCGGCCAGCGACGCGAGCACGCCGCACATCGCGTACGTCGTGATCAGCATGCGAGCGCGCGGAATGCCGGCATAGAAGGCCGCTTTCGGATTGGTGCCCATCAGATAGAGACGCAAGCCGAATGGACTGCGCTTGAGCAGCCACCCCAGCACGATCACCGCCGCGATAAAGATGCAGAATGCGATCGGCACCTGAAACACCGTACCGTTGCCGATATTCGACAACGGGTCCACGTAATCGACATGCACCGAGGCGCCATTGCTGAGCACCACCGCAAAGCCGGTGAACAGCAGTTGTGTGCCGAGCGTGCAGAGAATCGGCGTGAGTCTGAGGCGGGCGATCACCACGCCATTCAACAGGCCGCCAACCAAACCCATCGCGACCACGATCACGCAGAACAGCGACGTATATAGCGCGGGTGAATCGTCGCCATTGACGAAGCGCGGCACGACCAGCGCGGCCACCATGCCGGACAGGTTCGCGAGCCCGACGCCGGACAGATCGATGCCGCCGTTGCCCGACACCATTGAGAGCATGATGCCGAGCGCGAGCAGGCCGAGTTCGGGCAACTGGCCGCCCATCGACTGCAGATTGTCGATGTCGACGAATTGGCCTCGCGAGAGCCACGTCGCGACCAGCACGACCAGCACGTTGACGATCAGCAGGAAATTCAGTTGCCGGTCGCCGAACAGTTTTCCAGCGGTGAACGCAGACTTCATGGTAACGACACGCTCCTTCGGGCTTCGCAAACGGTCAGTTCAGGATGGCTGGGATACGCCGGCCGGCTGGTTCAGCACTTGATTCACTTCGGCGAGCGTCGGCATGGAAGGCGCCGTGCCTGGACGCGTCACGGAAATACCGGCGAGTGCGCAACCGAAACGCAATGCGGTGATCGCGTCGTCGCCACGTGCGAGCGCTGCCGCGAAGCCGCCCGTGAAGCCGTCGCCGGCGCCGGCGGTTTCCACCACGCGGCCGCAGCGATACGCGGGCACGAGGTGCGATTGAGTCGCCGAGTGCAACAGCGCTCCGCCCTCGCCCAGCGTGATGATCGCCGTGCCGACGCCTTTGGCGAGCAAGACGTCGGCGGCGCGGCGGGCGTCGTCGGCGTTCGCGATCGGCACGCCGGTCAATGCGGTCGCTTCGGTTTCATTCGGGGTGATGTAGTCGCACAGCGGGAAGATGGCGTCGTCGAGCGGCATGGCGGGCGCCGGATTGAACACGGTGATCACGCCGTGTTTGCGCGCCACTTCGAGCCCGCGCCGCGCGGCTTCGAGCGGCTGTTCGAGTTGCGTGACGAACACGCGGGCCGACGCGATGTCGGCTTCGATCGCATCGACGTCGGCGGCCTCCATCGTGCCGGCCGCGCCGGATGCGACGATGATCGCGTTCATGCCGGTGTTGTCGTCGACGAAAATATGCGCCGCGCCCGTCGAGACGCCGTCGATCACCGACGCGCGCGCCGTGATGCCCTCAGCGGCCCACGTGGCGCGTGCGATGGAGCCGAACGCGTCGTTGCCGATGCGGGTGCAGAACACCACGTCCGCGCCGACCCGCGCAGCCGCGACCGCCTGATTCGAGCCCTTGCCGCCCGGCCCCATGGCGAACGCCGTGCCCGCGATCGTTTCACCGATCTGCGGCATACGTCCGGCGCGAAACGTCAGATCGGTCACATAGATGCCGAGAATGACGACGCGTCCTTTTCCAGTTGCTTGCGAAGGCGTGTTCATGTGGGCGCCCCTTGCGGCAATCCAGCCTGATTCAAGAGGCTTCGGGTCGATGCTTCACATGCGCACAACACCAATGTATGCAGCAACAAATCCAGATTCTTCAGCACGTTGTCTCCTCCATTTTCTGGTTGGCGTGCGTGTCTTTACTTCAAGACGTTCGGTACGGTTGGCGAATCAGCCAGTCAATCTCCGTACGGTATCCAGATGTTCTTCACCTGCACCGCCTGGCGCAGGAACGGCCGGCCTTCGCTCGCACGGTCGAACCAGTCGAACTGGCGGCCGTAATCGACAAACGTTCGCTTCAGGTTGCCGACCGATTCGCGCTCGACCAGCGTCGAATCCGCCGCGCTGCCGAAGCACCAGACCGCGTCGACGTCGTCGTGTTTGACGAGCGCGGGCAGCAACGCGCCGCGTTCACCCGTCACGATGTTCAGCACGCCGCCGGGCACGTCGGACGTCTCGGCCACCTGATAGAAGTCGGTGACCGTGAGCGGCGACGCCTCGCTCGGCAGCACCACCACGCGATTGCCCATCGCCAGCGCGGGCGCCGCCAGCGAAACGAAGCCGAGCAGCGGCGCTTCGTCCGGACAGGCGATACCGATCACGCCGAGCGGCTCATTCATGGCCAGCGCGACGCCGCGCAACGGCGGCGTATGCACGGCGCCATCGAACTTGTCGGCCCACGCCGCGTACGTGAAAAGACGCTGCACGGAGGCATCCACTTCGGCACGCGCCGCGGCCTCCGTCACACCGTTTCGCACGACGAGTTGGCGCACGAATTCGTCAGCGCGCACGGCGAGATTTTCCGCCAGATAGAACAGCACTTGCGCGCGGTTATGCGTGCTCGCCTGCGACCATTTCTGCGCCCCGCGCGCGGCTTCCACCGCGTTGCGGATGTCCTTGCGATTGCCCGCGGCCACTTCACCGACGGGCGAGCCGTCCGGCGCATGCACCGGCAGAGAATAGCCGCTGTCAGGACGCGCCTGCTTGCCGCCGATAAACAGTTTCGCGGTCCGGTCAATCGAGGTGGCGTTCGACAACGGGTCGAGCGTCTCCGCGTTGCGCGCAGGGGCCGGCGCCAAACGGCGCTCCGCAAGCTTGAGCCACGCCCGCGGTTTCAGATATTCGTAGATGCCCTCACGCCCGCCTTCGCGGCCATAGCCCGACTCGCGATAGCCGCCAAAGCCGACCGCCGCGTCGAACAGATTCGTCGCGTTGATCCAGACGACGCCGCTGGCGAGGCGCGGTGCAACGTCGAGCGCGCGGCCGATGGTTTCGCTCCACACGCTCGCGGCGAGTCCATAACGCGAGTTGTTGGCGAGCGCGATCGCTTCGTCGGGCGTGCGGAAGCTCATCGTCACCAGCACCGGGCCGAAGATTTCTTCCTGTGCGAGCGTGGAAGCTGGCGCTACACCAGTGACGAGCGTCGGCGGAAAAAAGCAGCCGCCGGAAGGCATCGTCGTATCAGGCGACTGCCAGACCGAGCAACCTTCACGCCGACCGGTTTCCACCAGTGACTGGATACGTTCGAGTTGCACCGGATCGACAATCGCGCCGAGATCGATGCTTTTGTCGAGCGACGTGCCCACGCGCAGCGTCTCCATGCGCCGTTTCAGTTTGGCGATGAAACGCGCTTCGATGCCTTCCTGCACGAGCAGCCGCGAGCCCGCGCAGCAGACCTGCCCCTGGTTGAACCAGATTGCGTCGACGACGCCTTCGACCGCGCCATCCAGATCAGCGTCGTCGAACACGATGAAGGGCGACTTGCCGCCGAGTTCGAGCGTGAGCGACTTGCCGGAACCCGCCGTGGCCGATCGGATCAGCCGGCCCACTTCCGTCGAACCGGTAAAGGCGATCTTGTCGACTTGCGGATGCTCGACCAATGCGGCGCCAGTGCGTCCATCGCCGGTCACTACGTTTAGCACGCCGGCCGGCAAGCCTGCGCGATGCGCGAGTTCCGCGAACAGCAACGCGGTGAGCGGCGTGTATTCAGCCGGCTTCAACACGACGCAGTTGCCCATGGCAATGGCCGGCGCGATCTTCCACGCGAGCATCAACAGCGGGAAATTCCACGGCACGATCTGACCCACCACGCCGAGCGGCGCGTAATCCGCGAACTCGCTCTCCTGCAACTGCGCCCACCCCGCGTGATGCAGAAAGTGACGCGCGACGAGCGGCACGTCGATATCGCGCGTTTCGCGGATCGGCTTGCCGTTGTCGAGCGCTTCGAGCACCGCGAACAGCCGGCTATGACGCTGCACCATGCGGGCCAGCGCGTACAGATGCCGTGCCCGTCCGGCGCCGCCCAACGCGAGCCAGCCCGGCTGCGCGGCGCGCGCGGCGGCTACGGCGGCGTCGATATCGGCCGCGTCGCCTTGAGCGACCTGGGCGAGCTGCTCGCCGGTCGCGGGCGCGTTCGATGCGAAGCGCTCGCCCGCCGCCGGCGCATGCCACGCGCCGCCGATGAAATGCCCGAAGCCATGCTCATGCTGCGCCAGCCAGGCGCGCGCGGGTTGATCGTCCTCGGGTGCGGGACCGTACTCCATCGATGAAAAATACTCGGCTACGCTCATGGGATCGGTCTTCTGTTCAGGCTACGGGGTGACGGTTGAAAGCGGAGTAACGGCCGCTCACGTAATGTTCGAGCTGGCGTTCGATATCGGCCAGCAGGCTCGACGCGCCGATCCGGAAAAGTTCCGGTTCGAGCCACGCACGGCCGAGTTCTTCTTTCATCAGGATCTGATATGACAGGACGGACTTCGCAGTCGACACGCCGCCCGCCGGCTTGAAGCCGATCAGCACGCCGGTACGTTCCTGGTATTCGCGGATCATGCGCACCATCACGAGCGAGACGTCGAGCGTCGCGTTGACGCCTTCCTTGCCCGTGGATGTCTTGATGAAGTCGGCGCCGGCCATCATGCAGACCATCGACGCGCGCGCCACGTTCGAAAGCGTGCGGATGTCGCCGGTGGCAAGAATGGTTTTCAGATGCGCCGGGCCGCAGGCCGCGCGGAAGTCGCGCACTTCGTCGTACAGCGCCTGCCAGTTGCCGGTGAGCACATATTCACGCGTGACGACGATGTCGATTTCCTGTGCGCCGTCCGCGACCGAGGCCTCGATCTCTTTGAGCTTCAGCGGATGCGGAATCAAGCCTGCAGGAAAACCCGTGGAGACCGCGGCAACCGGAATGCCGCTGCCGTGCAGGGCATCGACCGCCGCCGCGACGAAGCGGTGATACACGCACACCGCGCCCGTCGTGATGCCTTGCGGCGCGATGCCGAGCGCTTCGAGCAGATCGGCGCGCACCGGTTGCCGCGCCTTCGCGCAGAGCCGCCGCACGCGGCCTTCGGTGTCGTCGCCGTTGAGCGTGGTGAGGTCGATGCAGGTGACGGCTTTGAGCAGCCAGGCCGCCTGCGCATCTTTCTTGACGCTGCGGCGCGTGCCGAGTGTGGCGGTGCGCCGTTCAACCGCCGACTGGTTGACGCGCAAGCCGTCGAGCCAGGAGGCGTCGAACGGCATGCCGGGATTGCGCTCGGGATGAACGATCGGTGTGCCGCGCAGCGCGACGACCGATGAAGACTGCAATGGGGCTTCTGGCATAAGACATCCGAAAATATGATGCGACGCACAACAGCCGCCGACAATTTGTTCGCACTTATGCTACAACGATTGATAGAATCATAACAAGCTTTGCGAGCAATCGTTACATCATCAAGCGGATGAGCCCGGCGAACGCCTGTGAATGTTATTGACGCACCATATTCATGATGCGAAGATCACAACACGGTTCCGGCCGGTAAGCGTTATACAAAGAAAAGAATTTCGTCGCGTGGACGAAGGAGACATGCCAGATGAGTGAGCCGGTTGCGGTCGCGGCCGCGTCATCGCCTCAGGTTCCATTGATCCGTGTTGCGGGCGTCACCAAACGATTCGGTGGCGTGCACGCGCTGCGCGGCGTCAACCTCGAAGTGCTGCCCGGCGAAGTCCACGCGCTGCTCGGCGAAAACGGCGCGGGCAAATCCACGCTGATCAAGATCCTGAGCGGTGTGCATGCGTATGACGAGGGCGTCATCGAAATCGCCGGCCAGGACGTCGCGTTCGACTCGCCGGCGCAATCGCGCGATGCGGGTGTCGCCGTGGTCTATCAGGATTTGAGTCTCGTCGAATCGCTGTCGGTCGGCGCCAATCTCATGTTGGGCCGCGAACCGCGCACGCGTCTGGGCTTCGTGAAGAATCGCCAGCTCATGGCCACGGTCGGCGAGTTCCTGCGTTCGCATGGCATTCCACTCGATCCGAAAGTGCCGGTCGGCTCGCTGCCCTTCGCTTACCGGCAAATGACCGAGATCTGCAAAGCGCTGATGGGCGAAGTGCGCGTACTGATTCTCGACGAACCCACGTCCGCGTTGACCGGCGGCGAAGAGCAGATTCTGTTCGACGCGATTCGCGCGGTCACGGCTCGCGGCGTCGGCGTGATCTACGTGACGCATCGGTTGAACGAGGTGTTCAGGATTTCGCAGCGCGTGACCGTGTTCCGCGATGGCGCGAATGCCGGCACATTCCAGACCGCGCAAACGGATATGAAGCAACTGGTGGCGGCGATCGTCGGTCCTGCTCATGCCGCGTTGCAGGCGCGGCAGAAAACGGCGGTGGGCGATGGAGCCGCCGTGGTTGCCACTACCGCAGGCGCGTTGCCGGCATCCGAACGGGCGTCCAACGCCGACACCGCGCCCGTACTCAGGTTATCGAACGTCAGCAACGACCGCTTGCATCACATCGATCTCGTGGTTCGCCGCGGCGAAGTCCACGGACTCGCGGGGTTGATCGGCAGCGGACGCACCGAGATTCTGCAAACCATCTTTGGCCTTCGATCCGTCGACGCCGGCTGCATCGAATTCGACGCTCGAACGCGCTCGCGCATCGCACCCGCCGAGGCGATTCAACTTGGCATGGCACTGGTGCCGGAGGATCGTCACCTCGAAGGGCTCGTGCTCGATCATTCGATCGAACGCAATCTGACGCTGCCGCGACTGCCGCATTTTTCTCGCTGGGGATGGCTGCGCAGTCAGGCCGCCGTTCAGCAGGCGAAGCGTTCCATGAAAGAGCTGGCCGTGAAAGCGCCCAACTCATCGACCGCGGTCAAGTTCTTATCCGGCGGCAATCAGCAGAAAGTGGTCTTCGCGAAGTGGAATCATCCGCGCCCCAAGTTGCTCATGCTCGACGAACCGACCGTTGGCGTGGATGTCGGCGCGCGCGAGGAAATCTACGGCGTGGTGAACGATGCCGCGCAGGCGGGCACCGGTGTGCTCATCGTCTCGTCGGATCTGGATGAACTCTTGCGCCTGTGCGACCGCATATCGATCATCGCGGACGGCTGCATCGTCAATACCGTGGAGCGCGCGGAACTCGCCAATGCTGAAGCGCTGCATCACCTGATCCAACTTTCCCGTTCTTCGCTCGAGGCGCCCGTAACATGAATGAATCTGTCTCGCCGCTGACGGCCGAACGGCAGGCGTCGCCGCCGCAGAAAAGCCGTATGCGGCGCATCGCGCAAGCCCTGCTGCAAGGCGACCGGCCATATGCGCTGTATGCCGCGTTCGCGATCCTGCTGGTGGTGTTCAGCTTCGCGTCGCCGTGGTTCCTGTCCATCGATAACTTCCTGAATATCGGCCGGCAAACCGCGCTCGTCTCGATCATCGCGATCGGCATGACCTTCGTGATCATCGCGCGGCAGATCGATCTTTCCGTGGGCTCGACGCTGGCGCTCTCGGGCATGTCAGCGGCGCTCGCCATGGCGTACGTGGGCAACAACTGGGTGATCGGCGCGATTGCCGGGATCGGCACCGGCGCGATCGTCGGCGCGATCAATGGAATCGTGACCACACGTGTCAACATTCCTTCGTTTCTCGTCACGCTCGGCACACTGAGCGCCGCGCGCGGACTCGCGCTGATGGTGACGACCACCAAGCCCGTGATCATCGATAACGACTCGTTCATCTCGATCTTCGGCGAGGGCGATATTTTCGGCGTGCCGGTGCCGATTATCTGGACGCTGCTCGCCGTGATCGCCGGCATTCTGCTGCTGCACTACAGCGTGTTCGGCCGGCAGATTTACGCGGCCGGCGGCAATCCAACCGCCGCGCTTTATTCGGGCATCAACACGCGGCGCGTGACCACCCTCGCCTTCATTCTCACCGGCATGCTGGCCGGACTCGCCGCGCTCGTGCTCTCGGCGCGCTCGCATGCGGCGCGGCCCGACGTCGTGCAAGGCATGGAGCTGGATGTGATCGCATCGGTCACGCTCGGCGGCTGCAGTCTGTTCGGCGGACGCGGCTTCGTGCTGGGGACGCTGCTCGGCAGTCTGATCATCGGCACGCTCAATAACGGGCTGGTGCTGCTCGGCGTGAGTTCATCGCTGCAACTGGTGATTAAAGGCGTGATCATCGTCGCGGCGGTTGCGTTTACGAGGAAGTAGGCAACAAAGAAAGTAGAGAAGCAAGGCAGTTCGGACGTGAAGACGTGAAGCGCGGACATGAAGACCAACGGAGGAGAAACATGAAACAACGTCGTGGTTCAAGAATAGCGTTAGCCAGTGTCATGGCGGTCGCCGCCGTCGCTTGTCTGGCTTCCCCGGGTGCTTACGCACAATGCGTGACCGGCATACCGGCGGGCTCGATGGGGCCTAAGGGTATCGTCGGGCAAGGACCGAACGGCGAAAAAGCCGCGTCGGTGGATGCCGTGAAACTGACCGACGCCGACATCGCCAAGATCAAGGCCGGCAAGTTCAAGGTCGGCATTTCGATGCAGACCATGAACCTCGACTGGTCGCAACTTCAGGTGGCGGGCATCACCGATACGCTGAAGAAGTACGGCGTGGAAGTGATCGGCACGGCGTCGGCGGAATATCAGGTCGACAAGCAGATCGCCGATATCGAGAACACGATCCAGCGCCACCCGAACGGCATCATCTCGATTCCGGTCGATGGCACGGCGACGGCCGCCACCTACAAGAAAGTGTCCGCGGCCGGCATCAAGCTCGTGTTCATGGACAACGTGCCGACCGGCCTGAAGCATCCGGAAGAATACTCGGCGATGATTTCGGCGGATAGCGAAGGCAACGGCCAGATCGCGGCGAAAGTGCTCGCCTCGTGCGTGCCGCAAGGCGCAACGGTCGGGCTCGTGAATTTCGGCGTCGACTACTTCAGCACGACGGAGCGCACCAAGGCCGTCAACGACTGGCTGAAGAAAAACCGTCCGGACATCAAGATCAAGCAGGTCGCCTTCACGGACCCGTCTAAAGTCGGCCAGATCGCGGGCGACTTCCTCACTGGCAATCCTGACGTGAAGGGCCTGTTCGCCGTGTGGGATCAGCCGGCTCTCGACACGCTGACGTCGATGCGCGCGCAAGGCGTGACCATTCCCATGACGACGGTCGATCTCGGCCTGCAATCCGCGATCGAAATCGCCAAGGGCGGACCGCTCAAGGCGACCGGCTCGCAGCGCCCGTACGATCAGGGCGTTGCCGAGGCCATGGCGATGATGAAGGCGCTGATCGGCCAGACGCCGCCGGCGTGGATCGGCGTGCAATCGTTGCCGGTGGTTCAGTCGAACGTGCTCGAGTCTTATAAGACCGTGTTCAAGAAGGACCCGCCGCCGCAACTGGCGGATGCGTGCAAGAAGGCCGCGCCGGCTTGCGGTTGAGGCAGACGGCCCGCGCTCTGTCATCGCACTTCTCTCCTTCCGCTTCCCGACGCCGGCGCGACAGGCCGGCGTCGGGCGCGAATCCTGCTACTCGATAGACCTACTGCGTCGATTCGAACGAGGAGAAAAGATGACCCTGCTTATTTACCTGGTTGGCTGGATCATTCTGATCGGCGGCGTGTCATGGGGATTGATGGCCATGCACGTCGCGCAGCATACGATTGCCATCGTGGCGGTCATTCTGCTCGGCGTCGCTGTGATTACCGGCGCGACGCGGGCACGCAGCCGGGATCGGCCGTAGCATCGGCAATCTGCTGCCAGCCGGAAGCAGCCGGTTTGATACGGCGGTGAATTGGCTCAGTTCGAAACCGGCTCGCCATTCACCGACGGCATCTGCGCGGCGCGCACCGTTGCGGTGTTATCCGCGCGGTGCTCGATCGCATAAAACTCCCGGTTTCGCGCTATTTCGGCATCCGTCGGCGGATACTCTTCATCATGGGACGGCACCAGCCCTTCTGCCTGTGCCTGCTTCAGCTGCGCCGTCACATCGGCGCGCGTCAGACCTGACGTGCTGGTTTGCGCAAAGGCATTCGCGCCGAATGCCAGGCTGAGCGCGGTGACGGCAACAGCGTTAAGCAATTTCATGATGTCTCTCCGGGTAGGGGCAAGCAATGACTGGGTAGCAACACGCCTCCCATTCTTGTCATTTCCCCTGTCCGGGCACTGACCTTCAGATTACCGTTCTGTTATCTATGCACGGCTGGCGATACGCCACGCGAAGCCGCGCCACATCTATGCGCATTCACTTCAGCGCTCACATAACAGAACGGTAATCTAACCGACGGCAGCCCGTCAGCGCCGCCCCGCCACACTCCTGACTTACGAAGCCCGCGTCACGCGCCTCGCAGCACTGCATCGGCGCGTGCCTCCATCGGCCTTTTTTCAGGAACCCGTCATGTGGATTGTCCGGCTGGCGCTGCGCCGCCCTTATACCTTCGTGGTCCTCGCCGTGCTGATCTTTATCGTCGGCCCGCTCGCGATACTGCGCACGCCGACCGATATCTTTCCGAACATCGATATCCCGGTGGTCAGCATCGTCTGGAGCTATAACGGCTTCTCGGCGCAAGACATGGCCAGTCGCATCACATCGAACTACGAACGCGCGCTGACCTCGGACGTCGACGATATCGAGCACATCGAGTCGCAATCGCTGAACGGCGTTTCGGTAGTGAAAATCTTTTTCCATCCGGGCGCGGACATTAATCGCGCGATTGCGGAAGCGGCATCCAATTCGGCGTCGATCCTGCGCGTACTGCCGCCCGGCACGTTGCCGCCGAACATCATTACGTATAACGCCTCGACGGTGCCGATCCTGCAACTCGGCCTCTCCAGCGACACGCTCTCCGAACAGCAACTCTACGATCTCGGCAACAGCCAGATCCGCACGCAACTGGCGACGGTGCAAGGCGCCTCGGTGCCGCTGCCGTTCGGCGGCAAGGTGCGGCAGATCATGGTGGATATCGATCCGCGCGCGTTGCAGGCCAAGGGCCTCGCCCCGCTCGACGTGGTCAACGCGGTCAATGCGCAGAACCTGATTCTGCCGGGCGGCACGGCGAAGATCGGCACGAAGGAATACAACGTGCAGATGAACGGCAGCACCGACACGGTGGCCGCGTTAAACGATCTGCCGATCAAGACCGTGGCCGGCGGCGTGGTGTACGTGCGTGACGTCGCCCATGTACGCGACGGCTATGCGCCGCAGACCAACATCGTGCGCAGCGACGGCAAACGCGCCGCGCTCCTGACCATCGAAAAATCCGGCAGCACCTCGACGCTGACCATCATCCAGCAGGTCAAGGCGATGCTGCCGCATATCGCGGCCGGCCTGCCGAGCGCGCTGCATATCACCGCGCTGTCCGATCAATCCGTGTTCGTGAAGTCGGCCGTGGTGGGTGTGGCGCGCGAGGCGCTGATCGCTGCCGCCCTCACCGCCATGATGATCCTGCTGTTTCTCGGCAGTTGGCGCGCCACGCTGATCATCGCGGTGTCGATTCCGCTCGCCGTGCTGACCTCGCTGATCGCGCTGTCCGCGCTCGGCCAGACCATCAACATCATGACGCTCGGCGGCCTCGCGCTCGCCGTGGGAATTCTCGTCGACGACGCCACCGTCGCCATTGAAAACATCACGCATCATCTGGAGAACGGCGAGCCGTTGCAGGACGCGATCCTGAACGGTTCCGGTGAAATCGCCGTGCCGACCTTCGTCTCGACGCTGTCGATCTGTATCGTGTTCGTGCCGATGTTCCTGCTCTCCGGCGTCGCGCGCTATCTGTTCGTGCCGCTCGCCGAAGCAGTGGTGTTCGCGATGATCGCGTCGTACTTCTTCTCGCGCACGCTGGTGCCGACGCTCGCTATGTATCTGATGCGCGCCCGCAGCAACGCGCCCGCCAGCGGCAACGGTCCGGTTGCGCGCCTGATCCGCTTTCAGGCCGGCTTCGAGCAGCGCTTCGAACGGTTGCGCGAACGCTATCGCGGCGTGCTCGGCGCGGCGATAGCGAGCCCGAAGCGCTTCATTGCGATCTTCCTTGTGCTTTGCCTCGGCTCGCTCGCGCTGGTCCCGTTCGCGGGCCGCGACTTTTTCCCGGCTGTGGACACCGGCGAAATCCGCCTCCATCTGCGCGCGCCGACCGGCACGCGCATCGAGGACACCGCAAGTATCACCGACCAGGTCGAAGCCCGCGTGCGCGATGTGATCCCGAAGCAGGAACTCGGGGCGATGCTCGATAACATCGGCGTGCCGGTGAGCGGCATCAATCTGACCTATGACTCGTCGGACCCGATCGGCCCCGAAGATGCCGACGTGATGATCACGCTCGCGCCGAAACACAAGCCGACCGCGCAATACGTCGCGACGCTGCGTAACACGCTGACCAAGGACTTCCCCGGCGTCACGTTCGCCTTCCTGCCCGCCGATATCGTCAGCCAGATTCTCAACTTCGGCCTGCCCGCGCCGATCGATATCCAGATCGTCGGCAACAAGCTCGACGCCAACCGCGTGGTGGCGGACCGTTTGCTCGCGCAACTGCGCGGCGTGCGCGGTCTCGTCGATGCGCGCATTCAACAGCCCGGCGACGCGCCCGCGATCAACGTCAACGTCGACCGCACCCGGGCGATTCAGGCCGGCCTGTTGCAGCGTGAGGTATCGCAGAACCTGCTGATCGCGCTCTCCGGCAGTTCGCAGACCACGCCGAATTTCTGGCTCGATCCGCGCAACGGCGTGAGCTATCCGCTGGTGGCGATGATGCCGCAGTACGACATCAACTCGTTGCAGGCGCTCGCCAATATTCCGGTCGCGCAGAGCGGCGGCGCGGCGACGACGGCAGCGGCCACGGCCTCATTCTCGGCGAACGGCGTGGGGCCCGCGCCGCAGAACCTGCTCGGCGCGCTGAGCACGCTGACACGCGGCACGCAGCAAGCCGTCGTCTCGCACTACAACGTGCAACCGGTGCTCGATATCTTCGCGTCGGCGCAAGGGCGCGATCTCGGCGGCGTGGCGGCGGACGTCAACCGGCTGGTCGAGCAGATCCGGCCGCAATTGCCGCCGGGCGCATCCATCGTCGTACGCGGCCAGGTGCAGGCCATGCACGATTCGTTCAGCGGTCTGGCGAGCGGCCTCGTGTTCGCCATCGGCCTCGTCTATCTGCTGATGGTGGTCAACTTCCAGTCGTGGCTCGACCCGTTCATCACGATCAGCGGCTTGCCGGGTTCGCTCGCCGGCATTGCGTGGATGCTGTTCAGCACCGGCACCCGCCTGAGCGTGCCGGCGCTCACCGGCACCATTCTGTGCATCGGCATCGCCACAGCTAACAGCATCCTGGTCGTCAACACCGCGCGTGAACTTCACCACGGCGGCAAGCCGCCGTTGCAGGCCGCGCTCGAAGCCGGCTTCAGCCGCTTCCGGCCGGTGCTGATGACGGCCCTCGCCATGCTGATCGGCATGCTGCCGATGGCGCTCGGCCTCGGCGACGGCGGCGAACAGAACGCGCCGCTCGGCCGTGCCGTGATCGGCGGCCTCGCGCTCGGCACGGTGTCGACCTTGCTGTTCGTGCCCGTCGTCTACGGGATGGTGCATGCGTGGCTCGACAAACGCCGCGCGGCACGCAGCGAAAAAGCAGAATCCGCCGTCGCCGCCCGCACTCTTTGATTTCGACGAGACCTTTTTTATGAACGATTCATCACTTCCGCCGAAGTTGGGTGGGCAGCCCGAACAGGTTGCCAACGCCGCTGAAACTCGCGCGCCAGACGCCGCTCATGCTGCTGACCCCGCGCCAGCAGCTTCAGCCGCGCGGGAATCAGACCGCGGCGCGCGCGCGCATACCGCCCCGTCCGCCGAATCCACGCGTGACAAGCGTGACCAGGCGGCCGGCGACGCCGGTTCCCACCGCGAGACAAACGCCGGAACGCACCGCCGTCTCTGGCCCTTCGCGCTCAGCGGTCTTGCAGCGGTCTTGCTGATCATCGGCATCGTGCCGCGTCTGCATGCGAGCGCCGCGCTCACGGAGCAAACGCAAGCGCAAAGCATGCTCAGCGTGTCGGTGGTCAAACCGCGCCCCGCGCCGGCCGTCAACGAACTGCTGCTGCCCGGCGCCGTCACGCCGTTCGCCGAAGCATCCATCTATGCCCGCACCAGCGGCTACCTCGCTCACTGGAACACCGACATCGGCGCGCAGGTGAAGAGCGGCCAGGTTCTCGCGACGATCGAAGCCCCTGATCTGGACGCGCAACTGCGCCAGGCCCGCGCCGACGAAGCCACCGCACAGGCCAATTTCGACTACGCGAAAACCACCGCGCAGCGTTGGCAGAACATGCTCAAGACCCAATCGGTCGCGCAACAGGACGCCGACAGCAAGGTCAGCGATATGGAAGCGCGTCGCGCGATGCTGGCGTCGGCGCAGGCCAATGTCGCGCATCTCGCCGAACTCGTCTCGTACGAGAAGATCACCGCGCCGTTCGACGGCGTGATCACCGCGCGCAACGTCGACGTCGGCGCGCTGGTGACGGCGGGCGGCACGCCCGGCGCCGCGGGCATGTCGGGCGAGCTGTTCCATATCCAGCAGAACGGCGTGCTGCGTGTGTTCGTCGATGTACCGCAGAACGAGGCGCCGTACGTGACGCCGGCCACGGCCGTGTATCTGACCGCGCAGCAGTATCCGGGCCGCCATATCGCGGCGAAGGTGGCGCGCAGCACCGGTTCGATCGATCCGTCGAGCCGCACGCTGCGCGTCGAGATCGACGTCGACAACAAGGACGGCGCGTTGATGCCCGGCGCCTACACGCAGGTGCATCTGCAATTGCAATCGACCACGCCGGCGCTCGATCTGCCGGTCAGCGCGCTGCTGTTCCGTCCGGACGGTGTGACGGTCGCCGTGGTCGACAACAATGGCCGGGCGCTGCTCAAGACCGTGCAGATCGGCCGCGATTTCGGCACGCACGTGGAAATCACGACGGGACTCGCCGCCTCGGACCGCGTGATCGACAACCCTGGCGATTCGATCGCTAGCGGCCAGATGGTCCAGATCATGCCGGCCGTGCACGGCTGAGTGCTTCGTCAGATAAAGGATTTGTCGATGATCAACCTGTCTCTTTCACGGCCGTTGCCGCGTCGCACGCTAGCGGCCACGCTGATCGGTGCGCTGCTCAGCGCGTGCTCGACCCTGCCTGCCTATCAACGTCCGAGCGCCGACATTCCAGCGCAGTACGCGGGCGCCGTGCATACGGGAGCTGTGCCTACGGGCGCTGTGCAAGCGAGCGCCGCGCCCGGCTGGGCGCAGGCCGCGCCGGCCGACGCCACGCCGCGCGGCCCCTGGTGGACGATCTTCAACGATCCCGTGCTGAACGAACTGGAGGCGCGCATCGACGTGTCGAACCAGACCGTACGCAAGGCGGTCGCGCAGGTCCAGCAGGCGCGCTCAATGGTGGACTATCAGCGTGCCGGTTTCTTCCCGACCGTCACCGCCGGTGCCGCGCAGCAGCGTTTTCGGACCTCGCAGAACATCGAAGGTAAATCGCTCGCGGGCAAGACCGTGCCGGACTATTCCGCGGGCGTTGCGGCGAGCTGGGAGCCGGACCTGTTCGGGAAAATACGCGACAGTGTGAACGGCGCGCAGGCGGACGCTCAGGCGAGCGAGGCGGACCTCGAAGGCGTGCGCCTGTCGATGAGCGCCGATCTGGCCGTCGACTATTTCTCGCTGCGCTCGCTCGACACGCAGAAGAAGCTGCTCGACGACAGCGTGAATGCCTACGCCGCCGCGTTAAATCTGTTGCAGCAGCAGTTGAAAAACGGCGCGATCGATGCCTCCGCCGTCGCGCAGGCCACGACGCAACTCGAAGCGACGCGCACGCAAGACACCGACATCGACGTGACGCGTGCGCAGATGCTGCACGCGATCGCGACGCTGATCGGCGAACCGGCATCGACCTTCACGCTGCCGCCGAACGGCTCGGCCGCGGCGCCGCCCGCAATTCCGATTGGCGTGCCGTCACAATTGCTGGAACGGCGCCCCGACATCGCCGCGGCCGAACGGCGCGTGGCGTCGGCGAATGCGCAGATCGGCGCGGCCCACGCGGCGTTCTTTCCCGATCTGGTGTTGTCCGCAAGCGCCGGGCTCGAAAGCACGTTTTTCGCGCCATGGCTGAGCGCGCCGAGCCTGTTCTGGTCGCTCGGTCCGCAGCTGGCCGGCACGCTGTTCGACGGCGGCAAACGCAAAGCCAGCCTGCATGGCGCCACCGCGCAATACGACGGCGCGGTCGCGGACTATCGACAGTCGGTGCTGGTGGCGTTCCAGCAGGTCGAGGACAACCTGTCCGCCCTGCACTCCCTCGCCGACGAAGCCGCCAGCCAGCAGCGCGCCACCACGGCCGCGGACCTGTCACTGCGGCTCACGACGAACCGCTTCAACGCGGGCGCGGTCAGCTACCTCGACGTGGTGACCGCCCAGACGATCGCGCTGACGAACCAGCGCTTCGCGGATCAGATCGCCGCGCGGCAGTTGGAGTCGAGTGTGCTGTTGCTGAAGGCGTTGGGTGGCACGTGGGGTGACGAAGGCAAGAGCGCGGTGGGGTCGATGTAAGCGGAGGGTCCGCGAATTCTGGCGATGGCACCGCGGTGAAATGCTTGAACGCGGTGCCTGCCAGATGGCGCGAGTAAGGTTTTGCGATCTAGCTGGCGCGCGGAAACCTCAGCACGAACCGCGTACTGCGCGCATCGCTTTCCGCATGCACGGAGCCGCCGTGCAGCTCCATGATCGTGCGCACGATGGCAAGCCCGAGCCCGGTCGATCCCGTGGACCCTTGCGACACTCCTGAAGACGGCAGCGAACTGCGCGACGGATCGACCCGATAGAAGCGGTCGAAAATCCGTTCGAGATGCTCGGCGGGAATCGGCTGTCCCTGGTTTTCCACGCTCACGCGCACGGCTTCGGCCGACGCACCGGCGTCCAGCACGATCTCGCCGCCCGGCGGCGTGTAGCGAATGGCGTTGGCGAGCAGATTGCTCACGGCGCGGCGGAACAACTCGAGATCGGCCGTCACGCTGGCCGTGCCGCTCACGCGCAAACGCACATCCGCATCTTCGGCAATGCCTTCGAAATACTCGGCGATGTGAGTCAACTCCTGCGCCGCGTCGAACTCGCGCAGTTGTTTGACGAACTGCGGATGCTCGGCGCGCGCCAGAAACAGCACGCTCTCGATCATGCGCGAGAGCCGGTCGCACTCTTCCAGATTCGAGGCGAGCAGCGTTTCGTAGTCGTCGACGGAGCGCGGCCGCGCGAGCGCGACTTCAGCGGCGCCGCGCATGTTGCTGAGCGGCGTGCGCATGTCGTGCGCGAGGTCGGCGGTGAAACGCGACAGACGCTGGAACCCGTGCTCGACGCGTTCGAGCATCGCGTTCAGCGAGGCCACCAGAGCTTCGAGTTCGCTCGGCACGCGCGCCACCGCGATTCGCGTATCGAGGCGGTTCACCGTGACGAGGCTCGCGCTCGCCGCGATATCGCGCAACGGCCGCAGCGCGGCGCGAATCAGCAGGTAGCCGAGCAGCATGGCCAGCACCACGCCGGCCACGCCCGCCATGTTGAGCTTGTCGCGGTAACGGTCCAGCAGCCGCCAGCGGTCGCTCATGTTGCGCGCCACCAGCAGGCTCGCCGTGTCGCCGTTACGCAGCCGTGCGTCCGTGAAAATGCCGCGGATCGGCGCGCCGTTACGGCCAGTCCAGTCGCCGATATCGGCCTCGGTGATGCGCGCCGTCGCGGCCACGCGCGTGAGCGGCGGCAACCCTGCGACGGTCGCGGCGCCGCTCGCCGCATCCGGTGCGGCAAGCGCGCCGGCGATATTGTGCTCGATCGCGCGCTTGCCGTCGGGATCGAACACTTCCATCGACAGCGCTTCGTTGCCGAGCACAACGCTAGTCAAACGCTCGCTATGGTCGCGCAGGCTTTGCGCCGACTCCAGTTCCTCAGCGAGGCGCCGTGCGTGACGCGCGGCGAGCACGATGTCGAGATTGTCCTGCGCCTTGATCTGCTTTTCGAGCGCTATATACAGGAAACTACCGACCAGCACGAAAACCGTCAGCGTGGTGGCGCCGAACGCCAGCGCGAGCGCCGCGGCAAGCGAGCGGCCGCGCATCAGGCAGTGTCCTTCAGTTCGAGCACGTAGCCCACGCCGCGTACGGTGTGGATCAGCTTGACGGGAAAGTTGTCGTCGATCTTGGTGCGCAAGCGGCGGATCGCGACTTCGACCACGTTGGTGTCGCTGTCGAAATTCATGTCCCACACATACGACGCGATCTGCGTGCGGCTCAGCACTTCGCCCTGGCGGCGCGCGAGCAGTTGCAGCAGCGAGAACTCACGCGGCGTGAGGTCGATACGCGTGCCGCCCCGCTTCACGCGACGGCGGTTCACGTCCATTTCCAGATCGCCCACCTTGATCAGTTCGCTTTCGCGCGGCGGGCCCCGGCGCGCGAGCGTGCGCACGCGCGCCAGCAGTTCGACGAAGGCAAAAGGTTTGACGAGGTAATCGTCCGCGCCGAGTTCGAGGCCGCGCACGCGGTCGTCGATGTCGTCGCGCGCGGTCAGGAACAGCACGGGCGTGGTGCGCTTCGCGCGCAAGGTCTTGACGACGGTCCAGCCGTCCATGCCCGGCAGCATCACGTCGAGCACGATCACGTCGTACTCTTCTTCCAGCGCGAGGATCAGCCCTTGTGGGCCGTCGTTGGCCACATCGACCGCATAGCCGGACTCTTCCAGGCCCTTCTTGAGGTAGGCCGCTGTTTTCAGCTCGTCCTCGATCACCAGGATTCGCATCGGTTGCTCCGCGTGGCATTGACGGTGGAATCATACCGTCAAGCACCACAACGGGCGATTACGATCCGGTAATGTCGATGCGCTGCCGCCTACTCGACGTTATCCGCGACATCGGTCATACGGATCATGTGCGGTTTGACCACATCGTCCTCCTCGTCGCGGGCCTCCGTAGGTGGATGGATCAAGGCTTCGAGCCGCGCCTTGGTCGCCAGAAACTCCGGCGAAGTGACCTGCGAATAGTCGCGCGGCCGCGGCACCGGCACTTCGATCAACTCCTGCACCTCGCCGGGATTCGCCTTCAGCACCAGTATCCGGTCGGCGAGAAAGATCGCCTCATCCAGGTCGTGCGTGATGAACAGCACGGTCACGTCGATGTTGCGCCAGATATCGAGCAGGTGCGTCTGCATCTTCGCGCGCGTTTGCGCGTCGAGTGCGCCGAAGGGTTCGTCCATCAGCAGAATGCGCGGCCGGTTGGCGAGCGCGCGGGCAATCGCCACGCGCTGCTTCATACCGCCCGACAACTGATGCGGATAGGCATTGGCGAATTTCGTCAGACCGACCAGATCGAGCCATTGCAGCGCCTCGCGTTCCGCATGCAGGGTGCTGTGGCCGTTCATCTTCAGACCAAACATGACGTTCTTCTTGACCGTCAGCCACGGAAACAGCGTGTAGCCCTGAAAGACCATACCGCGGTCGGCGCCCGGCCCTTGCACCGGCTTGCCGTCGAGCAGCACGCTGCCGCTCGTCTGCGCCTCCAGGCCGGCGAGAATGCGCACCAGCGTGGACTTGCCGCAGCCCGACGGTCCGATCACGCAGACGAACTCACGCCGGTGCGTCTTGAAGCTGATGCCGTCGAGCGCCGTGCACTCGCCTTGCGCCGCCTTGAAGCGCTTGCCGAGGTCGCGCACCTCCAGAATCACCTCGCGCGATTTCAGGCGGTCGAAACGCTCGCGTACCGCTTCGGACTGGATCAGGTACGACGGAACGGGTTGCGGATTTAACATGATGGAATCCTTTGAATGCGCTGCGGTGCATGCGATAAGCCGTGTCACGAAACCGTCCGCTACGCCTTGAGCGTGCGGTCCCACGGAAACAGCTTGCGGCCGAGAAAGGCCAGCACGAGATCGGTGCCCAGGCCGATGATGCCGATCATCATGATCGCCGCATAGACGTTGTCGAAATGCTGGTAGCGCGCCTGCTGCGTGATGTACCAGGTGATGCCGGAGCTGGTTCCGACCAGTTCCGCCACGATCAGATAGGTCCACGCCCAGCCGAGCAGAATGCGCTGGTCGCGGTACAGGTCGGGCAGGATGCCGGGGATCACCACGTGCGTGAGCAGCTTGAACTTCTTCGTGCCGAGCGTCATGGCGGCTTCGAACAGGCCGTATTCGAGCTTGCGGGTGGTGTTGGCCACGATCAGCACCTGCTGGAACAGCGTGCCGATCACGATGATCGCAATCTTCGGGCCGTCGTAAATGCCGAGAATCGCCACCATCAGCGCGCCGAACGCGGGCGCCGGCAAGTAGCGGAAGAACTCGAAGAACGGCTCCTGCAAGCGCGCGATCGCGCTGTACGTGCCGCACACGATGCCGATCGGCACGCCGATCACCGACGACAGCACGAAGCCCCAGAAGATCACCTGAATGCTGTGCCAGAGACTCTGATGCAGCCAGACGCCGTCGCGCGATGCGGGCGGCGTGGTGAACGCGGTATAGAACGCGCGCAACACTTCATGGGGCGCCGGCAAATACACCGGGTTGACCGGTTCGCCGGCCGGCAAGGCGGCATGGGCGTCGCGCGCGTGGGCGAGTTCATCGGCGAACACGTCCTTGTCGACACGCATGCCCGGCTGGAAATAGTCGACGCTGCCCGGCGTCTCGATCAGCACCTGCGGATGCCAGATGAACGGCACGTAGCTGACCAGACACCAGACCAGCAGCGGCAACAGGAACGAGCCCGCCCCTAACAGCCATTTGCCGCGCGCGGAGAGTTCGCGGCGCACCGCGAACCATTCGGTTCTGTCAATGACGGCCATGGGATTCTCCTGGGCGGACCGCGGTTGCGTCGTATACGGACCCTGGCGGGGCGGTCGTTTCGTCGAGCCACGCGCGCGCCAGATCGAGCAGCACGATGTCTTCCTGGGCACGCGCGACGAAGCTCACGCCGAACGGCAAGCCCGCATGCCGGCCGACCGTGCAGACGCCGGCCGGCACCGCCAGTGCCGACAGGTCAAGCAGGTTGACGAAGTTCGTGTAGTAGCCGAAGCGCGAGTTCACGCGGATCGGGTCCGCTTCCAGTTCGTCGACGGTGGCGGTCGTCGCCGAAGTCGGCGTAACGATGGCGTCGATCCGCTGCCAGACTTGCGCCGCTTGCATGCGCAGGAACGCGAGGCGGTCGAACGCGGCGAACGCATCGGCCGCGCTCCAGCGCGCCGCGCCGCCGATGATCTCGCGGATCACCGGATGCAGCGCGTCGGGCTGCGTGTCGGCGAACTCGCGGATCGCCGCGAGCCGCTCCGCCACCCACGGTCCTTCATAAAGCAGCCGCGCGGTGGCGAGGAACGGCTCGAAGTCGATCTCGACCAGTTCGGCGCCGGCGGCTCGCAAACGCGTGAGCGCGGCATCGAAAGCGTGCGCGTACGAGGTGTCGCCGAAAAATTCGAGCTGGTCCGCGCGCGGCACGCCGAAGCGCACACCGCGCAGCGACGGTTGCGCGTCAGGTTGCGCGGCGCCCGGCGGCGGCTGGAATTCGCGCGCATACGGATCACTTGGCGCGACACCGCGCGCGGCGTCGAACACGCGCTGCGCGTCGTCCGCCGAGCGCGCGAAAATCGACACGCAGTCGAGCGATTTGCATGCCGGCACCACGCCGAGCGTGCTCAGCACGCCCTTGGTCGGCTTCAGTCCGAACAGGCCGTGGAACGCCGCGGGCACGCGTCCCGAGCCGGCCGTGTCGGTGCCTAGCGAAAACGCCGCCAACCCGAGCGCGACCGATACCGCCGAACCGGAACTCGAGCCGCCCGACGCGTAGCGCGGATCGAGCGCGTTGCGGCACGCTCCGTGCGGCGAGCGCTGGCCGGACAACCCCGTGGCGAACTGGTCGAGATTGGTCTTGCCGATCGGAATCGCGCCCGCCGCGATCAGGCGCGCGACCACCGGCGCGCTAACCGTGGGCGTGTACGCATAAGCGGGGCACGCGGCGGTGGTCGGAATGCCGGCCAGGTCGATGTTGTCCTTGATGGCGAACGGCACGCCGTAGAGCGGCAACGTGTCGATGTCGCGGCCTTCGAGCGCGTCGGCGTAACGCAGCATCTCGTTGCGGCTCAACGGGCGGATCCATGCGTGATGCGGATCGTCGCCCGAAGTCCGCGCGGCGATGGCTTCCACCAGTTGCGCCGGCGTGAGGCTGCCGGCGCGGTAGCGCGCCCGCAGCGCTTCGATCGACATGGACTGAAACAGATCGTCGTGGGATTTCATTTGCACGTAGCCTCCTCGGTGGCGTCGGCTGCAATGCCGGCGCGCATCACCATCAATCGTTGACCCGCGACGACCGCCGCGCCTTCCGCGCAGTCGATCGTTTCGATCACGCCGTCGCCGCTAGCGGTGACGGAGATTTCCATCTTCATCGACTCGACGATCGCCACCACCTGGCCGTCGGCGACGCTTTCGCCGGCCTTGACGAGCAGCTTCCACACGCTGCCCGACACGTCTGCGACAATGCCTTGCTGGCCAGCCGCAAGCGCGTCGTTCGTCATGTTGCCGGCATGCGCCGCATCGCCATCCGTTTCGCCGACATATTCGGCATGTCCGGCCGCGTCCCAGCGCTCGCGTTCCGCATCGAAGGCGGCTTGCTGCGTGCTTTTGAACGCGGCGATCGACTCGGCTTCGTCCTTCAGGAAACGGTTGTATGCGCCGAGGTCGAAAACGGACTCCTCGATCTTCAGACTCGCGCGGCCCGCGACGAAATCCGTGCGCAGTTCGGCCAGCTCGGCCTCACTCACTTCGTAGAAGCGGATCTCATCGAAGAAGCGCAGCAGCCACGGCTTGCCCGCTTCGAACTCGCGCGTGGTGCGATAGCGGTTCCACATCTGCACGGTGCGGCCGACGAACTGATAACCGCCCGGACCTTCCATGCCATACACGCACAGATACGCGCCGCCGATGCCCACCGCGTTCTCCGGCGTCCACGTGCGCGCCGGGTTGTACTTGGTGGTGACGAGCCGGTGACGCGGATCGAGCGGCGTCGCGACCGGCGCGCCGAGATAGACGTCGCCGAGACCCATGACGAGGTAGCGCGCGTCGAACACGATGCGCTTCACGTCGTCGATACTATGCAGTCCGTTGATGCGGCGAATGAACTCGATATTGCTCGGGCACCACGGCGCGTCGGGACGCACGGATTGCATGTAGCGTTCGATCGCGATCCGCGTCGACGGGTCGTCCCATGAGAGCGGCAAATGCACGATGCGGTTCGGCACGCGCATCGCGTCCACGGCGGGCAATTCGCGCTCGGCTTGCTGCAGATGCGCAAGCAACGTGTCGTGCGACAGCACGCGGTGATCGAAATGCACCTGCAGCGAACGGATGCCTGGCGTCAGATCGATGATGCCCGGCAAGCGGTGCGCATCGAGCCAGTTCATCAACGCATGCACGCGAAAGCGCAAGTTGAGGTCGAGCACGAGCGGACCGTATTCGATCAGCACGTTCTGATCGCCGGAGCGGCGATAGACCACGCCGGTGCCCTCGCCCGCCGTCGGGTCGCGATAGAGGATGCAATCGTGAGCCGCTTCGCCCGCCTGTGTCACGCGTTGCGCCGCTTTGACCGGCACCCGTTCGAAGCGCACCGTATCGCCCGGACGCAGTTGACCGAGCTTCCACAACTCCTCGCCCACCACCGTGACCGGACACACGAAACCGCCGAGGCTCGGACCGTCTGGACCGAGAATCACAGGCATATCGCCGGTAAAGTCCACCGCGCCGACGGCGTACGCGTTGTCGTGAATATTCGACGGATGCAGCCCCGCCTCGCCGCCATCCGTGCGTGCCCATTGCGGCTTGGGGCCGATCAGGCGCACACCTGTGCGGCTGGAGTTGTAGTGCACCGTCCAGCGCGTGCCATAGAGCATCGCGATGTCGTCGGGCGTGAAGAAATCGGGTGCGCCGTGCGGGCCGTCGAGCACGCCGAGCGTCCAGTCGTGCGTCAGCACCGGCACGCGCGTCGCGTCCAGTCGCGCGCCCGCTTCACCGCGATTCGCGCCATCGGCGAGATGCAGCACGTCGCCCTTGCGCAAAGCGCGACCTGCGTGGCCGCCAAACTGCCCGAGCGTGAAGGTCGCCTTGCTGCCCAGATAGTCCGGCACCTGCAGGCCGCCCTTCAGCGCGAGGCATGCGCGCATGCCGGCGCCTGTTACGCCACCGAGCTTGAGCACGGCGCCCGCCGGCGCGCGCGTGACCTGCCAGAGCGCGACCGGCGCTCCGTCGAGCGTGGCGGCGAGCGGCGCGCCGCCGAGCACGAAGAGCGTCGCGGTATTGAAGCGCAGCGTGGCGCCGACCATCGCGCATTCGAGCCCCGCCGCGTCCGCGGGATTGCCGAGCAGTTCGTTGGCGAGGCGGAACGACAGATCGTCCATCGGACCCGACGGCGGCACGCCGATGTCCCAGTAGCCGGTTCGTCCGGGCGTCTGCTGCACGGTGGTTTGCACGCCGCCGTCGAGCACGTCGATCGTATGCGGCGCGAACATGAAGCGCGACAGGAACGCGGTGGTCTGCTCACCGCGCGCAAACGTCGCCGATCCGGCAATGGCGCGCAGATAGTCGAGATTGGTCTCGATGCCGTATAACTGCGTTTGTTCCAGCGCGGCGCGCAACGCGGCCAGCGCAGCCTCGCGTGATTCGCCTTTGACGATCAGCTTGGCGAGCAATGGATCGTAGAACGCGCTGACTTCCGTGCCCGAATCGACCCACGTGTCGACCCGCGCGTCGGCGGCGAACGCGACATGCGTCAGCACGCCCGCACTCGGTTGAAACTGTTTGTGCGGGTCTTCCGCGTACATCCGCACCTGAATGCTCGCACCTCGCGGCACGGGCGCCAGCGTATCGAGCGGCGCAAGTTCGCCCTCGGCTTCGCGGATCATCCACTCGACCAGATCGATACCCGTGACTTCTTCCGTCACGCAGTGCTCGACCTGCAATCGCGTGTTCACTTCGAGGAAATAGAAGCGGCGCGTGTCGGCATCGAAAACGAACTCCACGGTGCCCGCTGATTTGTACTTCACGGCTTGAGCGAGACGCACGGCGCTCGCATGCAGCGCGCTGCGTTCCGCGTGCGTGAGGCCAGGCGCGGGCGTCTCCTCGATCACCTTCTGGTTGCGCCGCTGCACCGAACAATCGCGTTCACCGAGCGAGATCACGCCGCCTTTGCCGTCGCCGAAAATCTGCACTTCGATATGACGTGCGTTTTCCACGAACTTCTCGACGTACACACCCGCATTGGCAAAGTTCGCTGCGCCGAGCCGCGCGACCGACGCAAACACGCTCTCCAGTTGCGCCGCGTCGCGACACAGCGACATGCCGATGCCACCGCCACCCGCGGTGCTCTTCAGCATGACCGGATAGCCGATCGACTTCGCCTCGCGCAACGCCGTACTTACGTCGGGCAGCAAGCCTGTGCCGGGCAGCAAGGCAACGTCGTTGGCTTGCGCGATTTCTCGCGCCGTATGCTTCAGGCCGAACTCGCGCATCTGCTGCGGCGTTGGGCCGATGAAGCGAATCCCGGCGTCGTCGCACGCTTGCGCGAAGGCGGCGTTCTCGGACAGAAAACCGTAGCCGGGATGCACAGCGTCGGCGCCGCTTGCACGCGCCGCTTCGAGAATCGCCGCGCTGTTCAGATAACTCTGCGCCGCGAGCGCCGGACCGATGCACACGGCTTCGTCGGCGAGCATCACATGCATGGCATGGCGATCGGCTTCGGAATAAACCGCGACCGACGCGATACCGAGCCGCTTGAGCGTGCGAATCACGCGGCAGGCAATCTCGCCGCGATTGGCAATCAGGACTTTGTGGAATCTCATTGGGCATCCCAGATCGTCAGTCGCACGGGCGTCGGGTTGTAGCCGTTGCACGGATTATTCAACTGCGGGCAGTTCGAGATCAGCACCGTGACATCCATCTCGGCGCGCATCTCGACGTACTTGCCCGGTGCGGAGATACCGTCTTCGAACGTCAGTCTGCCGAGCGGCGTCACCGGCACGTTCATGAAGAAGTTGATGTTGCTGACGATGTCGCGCTTGCCGAGCTGCGTGCCCACGCCGCACGTGCAATGCGTGATCGCATGCAGGAAGCTGTCGCGGCAGCTATGCATATGGCGCTTGTCGAGCGCGTAACGCACGGTATTGCTCTCGGCCGCGCAAGCACCGCCGAGCGTGTCATGACGGCCACACGTGTCGGCGACGATGCTCAGCATCGGCTTGCCGAGGTTCGACATGAGCACGCTGCCGGCGGACAGATAGAGATTGCGTTGCGCGCGGATCGTGTCTTGTGCGCTATAGCGTTCGAGCGGATCGGCGCTGTTATAGAACAGCGTGTCCACGGCCTGGTTGCCTTCCAGGTCGAGAATGCGGAACACCTGACCGCGTTTGACTTCATGCAGCCACGGCTCGCCCGAAGGCAGCGTGAGGTCGTAGACCGCATGACGGAGTTCGAGCTTGCTTTCGATAATAGGCATCGCGGGTCTCCTTAAACGAACAGACGGTCGGTGTTGACGAAGCCGCGCCCGTTCTCCGGGCACGCGCAACGGCAGGGATCGTCGGCCGGCACGCAGGCGTCGGCTGCATACGCGCGGTACGCGATCAGCTTGACGGGCCCCGGCTTGTATTCGGATGAAGGGTCGAGCGGATGCGGTGCGGTCGAAAACACGGCGAGCGTGTCCATTTCGAAACGCAGATCGAACGCGGCGCCCGCCGGCGAATGGCCCGCTACGAAGCTCAGCGCGCCGTCCTCGCCGATCGCGAGTTTGCTGAAGAAGTTGATATTGGCGACGAGGTCGCGTGTGCCGAGTCCGTGCTTCGCCAGTTCGAGCAGCAGGCTGTCGCGGCCGTTGCGGATCATTGCATTGCGATGCTGCTGGTAGCGGGCCTCGCCGTACTTCGCGGCGGACAATTCAGCGTCGCCGACGCCGCCGAGCGGATCGTGCCAGCCGAGCGTGTCGGCGGTGATCGAGGCCAGCACGCGGCCCATGTCCGAATAGAGCACGTGGCCGCGCGTCAGATGCGCGGTGTGCTGCGCCTTCAGTGTATCGGCCATGTTGTAGCGTTCGAGCGGTTCGTCGTGCCGGTAGAACACGGCGGCCAGATTCGCGCCGCCTTCGCTATCGACGACGCGCAACGCCATGCCACGGCGCAGCACGCCGGACCAATGCGTGCCGGCGGGAATCACCGTTTCCCATGCCACGTGCGGGATCGGTGCGAGATCGACAGGGGATTGCGTCGACATGGAGGCTCCAGGTATCGGTTGGGAATAAGCATGAGAGGGCGATTGACCGACATCGCGACCTCCCGGGCTTTTATCCCTCCGTGGAGCCTCGCCGGCGCCTTGAAAGAAGGTGAACGGCAAGACCGGATTGCTCTCGGACCAGGCATCGTGCGCATTGACCCGCACACGACCGGAACCCTAGCGATCCTGAAGATGATGCAAATTACTTCGCACCTCTCGCTGCGTAGCTAAGCGAGTTGCGTGCCAGCGTTGTCTCAAGGATGCGGCAAGTGTGGCGTGGCAAGGGATTGGATGCGATGCGCGCGGCAGGCAGGTAGGTGTGGGCCGATCGCGCACGCACCAGCGCCGCTTGTTAATCCGCACCACTTGGATGCGCCGGGCACCACGATTGGGCTCGACGCGCGCCCGCGCGACGCCGGACATGGCTCTGAGCGATGGCATGGTGTGTGCGTATCAATGCGCCACATCAACTCCCTTCTGACACGACCATGCCGACGCTTGCCGCTATCCGACGCGCGCTTTACACCTTGATGTCGGCACGTTTCATCGAATTGCAAAAGCAACAGCGCCGCTCGTAACTGAAGCGGCGTTGTTGTCGTGATGCCATGCATCCAGGCATTTGCGTTTGGATCGCGGCACGTTTTCGCTCAGCCTTGAGTGTCCAGATCCGCGCTCGCATAGCGCGCCTGCTGGCCGAAGCTCGACAACGCTTTCGAACCATCGGGCAACTGTAGTTCTCCTCGTTCGAGACGTTCCTTCAGATAGGTAAAACTCTGCGCTGTCTGCGCGAACAGATGGTCGCCCGCCGACACGGGCGGGTATTTCGCCACCGCTTCGGGCGTCGCGAATGGCGGCAGCGGCGCGACGACCGTGTGATAGTCGCAGGCGAAAAAGAGCGGGAACGAGTAGCGCTCTTCCCGCACCTTGCGCACGCGATGCGACGTCGCGACATAGGTCCCGCCCGTCCACACTTCCAGCATGTCGCCGATGTTCACGACAAACGCGTTCTCGACCGGCGGCGCATCGATCCACTCGCCCTCGCCGTTCATCACTTCGAGTCCGGGCGCGGTCGGCAGCAGGATCGTGAAGCACTCGTAGTCGGTATGCGCGCCGATGCCGGGCCGGTCTTCCGCCGACGGATCGAGCGGATAGTGGATCAACCGCAACTGGCTCGGCGGCTTGCGCAGATACCGGTCGAAATGCTGTTCGGGCAAGCCGAGCGCGAGCGAGAAGCCGCGAAACAGGGCGCGGCCCAGTTCGAACGCCGCTTCGTAGTAGCCGCTCACCGCTTCGCGAAAACCCGCTTGTTCCGGCCAGGTATTCGGGCCCAGCATCGGCGTGCCGGCGCGCACGTCGGGGTCGTCGGCGGGCAGTTCGCGGCCGGTGTCAAAGGCTTCCTTCCTGTCGCGCTTGCCGCCCGCGAAGACTTCCTCGCCTTCGGGCACATAGCCGCGATGCGCCGCCGACTTGCCGATGTAGTAGCGCATCTTCCATGCATGTTCGGCAGCGAAGAAGCGCCTGGCCTGCTCGATCAACGCGCTTTGCTGCGCGCGCGACACGTGATGGCCGGTGACATAGAAGAAGCCGGCCTCGCGTGCCGCGCGATCGAGTGCGCGCGCGGTGGTGAGCCGCCGGCTGGCGTCATCGCTGAACAGGCCGCTCACGTCGACGATGGGTAGTTGCTGAAAGCTCGTATGGGTTGAGTTCATGAGAGGCGCCTAAACAAGCTGCGCGCTGGTTTGAGATTGCGCTTGCTCTTTTCTCCCGCCGCCTCCTTCGCGCTCGGCAAGGAACGCAGCCAGATGGCGCCGTTCCTCGCGCCCCATCCACGTATTGATCTCCCACAGATCGGCCACCGGCGCGTTCGTAAACGGCAGCGTATGCAGATAACCGTCGGGACCGAACTCCGGTGTCATCGTCGTGACGGTGTAGCCCTGCTCGATCTGCGCGCTCCACAGCGCTTCCCAGATCCGCTGATGCGAGGCAAGGCAGTCCGCATACTCGGGCGCCGCCGGATGCGGCACCTGCGGACCTTGCGGATAGCCGACACGCCCATGCAGATGATGCGCATGCGGCGCCAGTTCGAGGATCGTGTCCCACTCGCTGTCGAGCAGCCGTTCGCACACCGACACCCAATGGCTGAAGTCGCAGGTCAGCTTGAGCGCGGGCACGGCGCGCGCGACGTCGCGAGTGATCCACGGATTGAAGAACGAGCGCCCACGGTGCGTTTCGAAGCTGCACGTCACATCGTGCTTCGTCGCGATCTCCACCGCGCGCGCGAAGAAGTCCAGCTGGGTCGCCGCCGGCCACGCATCGCAACCGGCCATGACGTTGAAGAAGCGCGGTTCGAGCGGCTTGCCCCACACGATTTTCTCCTCGAAGTCTCGCAGATGATCGGCAGGTGTCGCGGAACGTTCCGGCACGTAGCTGCCGGCCGTCGTGATCTCCGCGATGAAACCCAGGCTTTCGTCGGCAATGGCCTGCGCAAAGGCATCGCGCGCTGCGCCGCCGGACGGCACCGGCGCTTCGATGCCGTCGAAGCCGGCCGCCCGCACGAGCGGCGCGGCATCGCGCGGGCCGCCGTCGAATCCCCAGAACGTCTTGAACAATTCGAATTTCATCGCCTCTCCACCTACATGCAAATTTGCATGCAATAGTACACATGAAAAGCGCAAGTCAATAAACTATCCCTACGTGGCCGTGGAATATTTTCGCGCGCCCGATTTCCGGCTCGATTAGCACTTAAACTGTGCAGCCCTCCTCCTCGTGGTGAATCGATGAAGAAGAAAATTGCGCGGGCCAAGGGGCAAGCCGTCGCGCGCGCCATTCTCGACATGGACTGGCAATGGTCGGCGCATTTCGGCGATCTCGGCCTGAACGACCTGAACTACAGCGACCTGTTCTGCCGCATGTGGATGGATCAGGACGACCACTTCGCCAAGACAGCACTCTACGAATTCATGCCGGGCGTGAGCCGCCGCACCGCCGTGCGGTACGTACAGGAGTTGATCGACGGCGGCTGGCTGCTGGAAACGAGTTCCGCCGAGGATCGCCGCATCAAACAGGTGAGCCTCGCGGCATCGATCGAGGAACGGCTGGAGCAGTTTCTCGCTTACGTGCATCAACGGTTTGCGGCGCTGGATTGACTTCGCTCACGCGACGCCGAAGTCGAAGCGTTGCCATGATCTCAACCGCGCGATCTGCTGGCATATTTCTCGCTATATAACTCACCGAGAGGTGCGGCAGCGTCGCATCTTAGGGATGCTAGGGTTCCGGTTCGCGAGAATGTCTGGTCCGAGAGCAGCCCGGTGCGCCGACCGGTTCGCTTGCAATCCGATTGCAGGCACGTACTGGCGGCCGCACTACACGGCGGGACAAAAGCCCGGGAGATTGGCGATAGCAATGTCTATCGTGCCTCTCCGTGGCCGGTGTTTGTCTCCCGCAGTTTCCGCGTCGTTGTTCTCTCGCGGGAACCGGTCATGTTGTTTCATCGCGCAGTCGCCGCGCGATCCAACTCAACAATCGCAATTGACCGGTCTCCTGGAGAAAACGATGAAACACTTCGCATCTGTCCTGACGTCTCGCACTCCCCGTGCATCACTCGCCTCGCCTGCCCGCTTCGCCTCGGCCCTGCGCACGCGTGGCGCGCTCGCTGTGGCCGCCGCCGCACTCGCTATCGGTCTTGCCGCGGGCCCTGCCGCCAGCCCGGCGCAAGCCGCGGCCGCGCCGCTCGCCATCGGCTATAGCGATTGGCCCGGCTTCGTCGCTTTCCAGATCGCCATCGAAAAAGGCTGGTTCAAGGAAGCGGGCGTGGACGTCAATTTTCAATGGTTCGACTACTCCGCGTCGCTCGATGCATTTTCCGCCGGCAAGCTCGACGCGGTCGGTGCGACCAACGGCGACGCGCTCGTGACGGGCGCAAGCGGCGCGAAGAACGTGATGATCCTGCTCACCGACTATTCGAGCGGCAACGACATGATCGTCGCCAAGCCGCCGGTGCGCACGGTGGAAGGATTGAAGGGCAAGAAGGTCGGCGTGGAAATGGGCCTCGTCGATCACCTGCTGCTCGACACCGCGCTCGAAAAACATGCGCTGAAGGAATCGGACCTCACGCTCGTCAATGCGAAGACCAACGAATTGCCGCAAGTGCTCGCCTCATCCGGCGACGTCGCCGCAGTCGGCGCCTGGCAACCGAACGCGGGCGAAGCGCTCAAGCGCGTGCCCGGCTCGCGGCCCATCTTCACCTCCGCCGACGCCCCCGGCCTGATCTACGACGCGATCACGGTCAACCCCGTCAGCCTGCAATCGCGCAAGGCCGACTGGGCCAAGGTGATCAAGGTCTGGTATCGCTGCGTGGCCTATATCAACGATCCGAAGACGCAGCCGGACGCGGTCAGGATCATGTCCGCGCGGGTCGGTCTCACGCCGGCGCAGTACCTGCCCTTGCTGAAAGGCACGCACCTGCTCGACGCCGCGGCGGCGAAAAAGGCCTTCACCAAAGGCGACGGACTGGACTCCGTGTACGGTTCGAGCGTGAACGCCGACAAGTTCAACGTGCGCAACGCCGTGTACAAACAGTCGCAGAACGTGAGCGCCTATATCGATCCGGAGCTTGCCAACGCGCAGTAAGCGGCCCGCAAGGCGCCGCAATCGCAACCGCTAGACAGCCCGCGGACCCGAAACTGTTATTCTTGCGTCTCTCCCGACCGTCAACTGGTCGCCTGCCGCCTTCGGGCGGCACTCCAAGCGGCGCTCTGCGCCCGACTTCCGAGAGACAGGAATTTGCATGTTCGGTTTTCTGCGCGGCTATTTTTCCAATGACCTGGCCATCGACCTCGGCACGTCGAACACCCTGATTTACATGCGTGGCAAGGGCATCGTGCTGGACGAACCCTCGGTGGTGTCGATTCGTCAGGAAGGCGGTCCGAATGGCAAGAAAATCATTCTGGCCGTCGGCAAGGAAGCAAAACAGATGCTCGGCAAGGTGCCGGGCAATATCGAGGCAATCCGCCCGATGAAGGACGGCGTGATCGCCGACTTCAACATCACCCAGCAGATGATCAAGCGCTTCATCCAGATGGCGCACGAGTCGCGTATGTTCGCGCCGTCGCCGCGCATCATCATCTGCGTGCCGTGCGGTTCGACCCAGGTTGAGCGGCGCGCGATCAAGGAAGCCGCGCACAGTGCGGGCGCCTCGCAGGTCTATCTGATCGAGGAGCCGATGGCCGCGGCCACCGGTGCAGGCTTGCCGGTGTCGGACCCGACCGGCTCGATGGTGGTCGATATCGGCGGCGGCACGACCGAAGTGGGCGTGATCTCGCTCGGCGGCATCGTTTATAAAGGCTCGGTGCGCGTGGGCGGCGACAAGTTCGACGACGCGATCGTCAACTACATCCGCCGCAATTACGGCATGCTGATCGGCGAGCAAACGGCCGAAGCGATCAAGAAGGAAATCGGCTCCGCGTTTCCGGGCTCCGAGGTCAAGGAGATGGAAGTCAAGGGCCGCAATATGTCCGAAGGCATTCCGCGCAGCTTCACGGTGTCCAGCAACGAAATTCTCGAAGCGCTGACCGATCCGCTCAACCAGATCGTCTCGGCCGTGAAGATCGCGCTGGAACAGACGCCGCCGGAACTGGGCGCCGACATCGCCGAGCGCGGCATCATGCTGGCAGGCGGCGGTGCGCTGCTGCGCGACCTGGACCGGTTGCTCGCCGAGGAAACCGGCTTGCCGGTGTTCGTCGCCGAAGCGCCGCTTACTTGCGTGGTGCGCGGCTCGGGTATGGCCCTCGAACGCATCGACAAATTCGGCGGTGCGTTTTCTTACGACTGAGCCTGGCTTGCCAGTGAAATCTCGACAAGCTGCCGCTCAGGAAACGAACGGCAGCTTGCTATCGCGCGCCGCGGCCAGCATCGACAGTGTGATCTTGCGCACTTCCAGCTTGCTCTGCGTGATATGCGCGCGCAGCAGAATGATCGCCTCGGTCAGGCGGTTGCGTTCGATCAGGTTGAGCATGGTGGAGTGCTCGTCGTAAGTCGCGCTGGTGCGGTGCGGCTTCAGAAAATCGAGCCGCCGCACGATGCGGATGCGCTCGGTCACTTCGTTATGCACGCGCAGCATTTCCGCGTTGCCGGTGGCGGCGACGAGTTGCCGGTGAAAGTTTTCGTCCATGCCGAACATTTTCACCGGATCGCTCTCGCGCGACTCGGGCGCGACGCACCAGATCGCCTTCAATGCCTCGACGGCCGCATGCGCGACGTCACCACCCGCGCCCACCCGCTCCACCGCCGCGACTTCCAGCACAATGCGCAAATCGTAGAGCTGATCGAGTTGATCGAAGTTGATCGGCGCCACTTTCCAGCCGCGCCGGAAGCCGACTTCCAGATAGCCTTCGCGTTGCAGACGGAACAGGCCGTCGCGCATCGGCGTACGTGACACGCCGTAGTGCTGCGCAATGCCGTTTTCGGAAAAGCGGTCGCCGGGAAACAGGCGAAAGCTGAAAATATCGGTCTTGAGCTGCTGGTACACCTGCTCGGCAAGCGGATTAGCCGCGGCCGGCGCGGCAGGCGTCTCCAGCAGATTCGTCGGGTCGTCGTTCATGATGCCAAGGTCCCTTTTTCTTATTATCGGTGTTTCATGGGCTGGCCGGTGAATGGATGAGACTCACGTGCGCGGCGACGATTTTCCAACCTTCATCGGGATTGAGTCTCGCCCAGGTTTGCATCTGGCGGCCGAGCATAGGCGTAGTGTCGCTGGTGAACTCGGTGCTCACGGTGGCGAAGTCCGTGCCGAAGGTCGTCACCACGGTTCGGTGCAGCTTGCGCGACTTCGGCACCGGCTCGCAGCGCTCGCGCCACGCGCGGATCGCCTCGCCGCCATGCTGGATTTCGGCGATGCCGTAGCGCACCGTTTCCGGCGTGTGCCAGAACAGCGCGTTCATCGCCGCGACGTCGTTATCGACCAGCGCGCGCTCGTATTCGATGAACGCCGCGTGCACCTGCGCCACGATTTCGGGCTGATTTACTTCCATGCTCGGGTCGTCTCGTCAATTTCGATCAATGAAGAAAAAGGCGCGGTCCAGCCGACAATGCCGCCTTGCGAACGCACCATGTCGAGCGTCGCCTGTTTGAAGGCGGGGAAATAGCTCGCGGTGGCGTCTTCGATCAGCAGGCTGTCGTAGCCACGGTCGTTGGCTTCGCGCATCGACGTTTGCACGCACACTTCGGTGGTCACGCCGGCGAACACCAGATGTGTGACACCGCGTATGGCGAGTTCCTCGCCGAGGCGGGTCGCATAGAACGCGCCTTTGCCGGGTTTGTCGATCACCAGTTCGCCGGCCAGCGGCGCGAGCGGTTCGATGATCGCATTGCCGGGTTCGCCGCGAATCAGGATGCGGCCCATCGGCCCGGCGTCGCCGATGCGCGCATTCGGCGCGCCGCGCAGACGTTTGGCCGGCGGACAGTCGGACATATCCGGAGCGTGCGATTCACGCGTATGCACGACGAACCACCCCTGCTTGCGTGCGAAGGCCAGCAACGCGGCCACGGTCGGCACGATGTCCGCGAGCAGCGAGACGTCGTTGCCGAGCGATTCGCCGAAGCCGCCCGGCTCGACGAAATCGCGCTGCATGTCGATCACGATCAGCGCGGTTTTCGCGGAGTCGAAGCTGAACGGGCCGGGTTGGGCGTCGATGGTCAGCGTATTAGTCGATGTCATCCGATGGCTTCCCTGAGTTTTTCGGCCGGCACGGCGGGTTGCGTGGGCGTGTCGCCGTGGCCGGCCATATGCTGGCCGAGCACGGTGCGATCCGCGCGTGCCGCCGGGGTTTCGTACACCAGCTCGCCCTCGGCGATCACCATGATGCGGTCCGCGAGTTCGAGCAGTTCGTCGAGGTCTTCGCTGACCAGCAGCACGGCCGCGCCCGCATCGCGCGCGGCCATCAGACGCGCATGGATATCGGCCACGGATGCGAAGTCGAGCCCGAACACGGGATTCGCGACGATCAGCACATCCACCGGTTGCCCGAGTTCGCGCGCCAGCACCGCACGCTGCACATTGCCGCCCGAAAGCGTGCCGATCGCGCGCTCGGGTACGGGCGGCCGCACATTGAATTCGCCGATCAACTGCGCGGCGCGCTCGCGCATGGCGCTGCGATCTAGCCACCAGCCGCCGCGCCGCAACGGCTCGCGGTCGAAGTCGCGCAGCGCAAGATTCTGCGCCACGCTCATGCCGCCGACGCAGGCGTTTTTGAGCGGCTCTTCGGGGATCGCGAAGACGCGCCGTTGCGTCATCTGCTCGCGGGTCGCCTGGTACGGCTTGCCGGCGACCTGCATGTCGCCGGTCTTCACGCGACGCTGGCCGACTAGCGCCTCCACGAGTTCCTTCTGACCGTTACCGGAGACGCCCGCGAGCCCAAGAATTTCGCCCGCGCGCACGGACAGCGTCGCGTGCTTCACTGCCGTGTGGCCGCGATCGTCTTCCACGGATACGTCGCGTAGTGCAAGACGCACCTGTGCCGATTCATCGAGCGGTTTGCGCGGGACACGTTCCTCTGTCACTGCGGCCATGACCGGCGCGTCGCTCGCTGCCACCGTGCCCATCATCCATGCGGCGAGTTCATCGCGGCTCGTGTTCGCCACCGCGCTGGTGCCGACCTGGCGCCCCTTGCGCAACACGGTGACGTCGTCCGCGTAGGACATCACTTCGCGGAACTTGTGTGTGATCATCAGCACGGTCAGCTCGCCGCGCGTGGTCAGGTCGCGCATCAGGCCGAGCACTTCGTCGGCTTCCTGCGGCGTCAGCACGGACGTTGGTTCGTCGAGTATCAGGAAGCGCTGTTGCAAGTAGAGTTGCTTGAGGATTTCGAGCTTCTGCTTTTCACCCGCGGCGAGCGCCGCGACCGGCGCATCGAGCGGCAGGCGGAACGGCATGCGCTGCATGAATGCCACTAATGCGGCGCGTTCCGCCTTCCAGTCGATTTTCCACGGCATCTGTCCGCGCGCGAGCAGCAGATTTTCTTCGACAGACAAGCCCGACGCCAGCGTGAAATGCTGATACACCATGCCAATGCCAAGTGCCTGCGCATCACGCGGCGAATGGATGTGCACCTCGCGGCCATCGGCGGCGATCTGTCCGTCGTCGAGCACGCCGTAACCGACCAGTCCCTTCACGAGCGTGCTCTTGCCCGCGCCGTTTTCGCCGAGCAATGCGTGGATCGTGCCGGCCTTCACCTTGATCGAGACATCGTCCAGCGCGCGAAACGCGCCGAACGATTTGCACGCATGCATGACTTCGACACCGAGAGCTTGCCGTACGGTCGACATGATCATCCACCTAGCGTTAGCAGCAAAGCGCCGGAGTCCGACACCGTGCCGAACACGCCGCCCTGCATCGTGATCATGTGCAAGGCGGCGTCGTGATTGCCTTTGTCGGTTGCGCCGCAGCAGTCGGCGAGCACCGTGCATTCGAAACCGCGGTCGTTGGCTTCGCGCATGGTCGTGTGCACGCAGACATCGGTCGTGATGCCGGTCAGAATCAGATTCTCGATACCGCGCGTGCGCAGAATCAGTTCGAGATCGGTCGCGCAGAACGAGCCTTTGCCGGGCTTGTCGATCACGATCTCGCCCGCCAGCGGCTTCAGTTCGTCGATGATGTCCCAGCCCGGTTCACCACGCACGAGGATCTTGCCGCACGGACCATCGTCGCCGATGCCCACGCCGTCGGTGCCCGCGCGGCGGCTGCGCCAGCGCTTGTTGGCGGGGAGGTCGGAGAGATCGGGGCGATGGCCTTCACGCGTGTGAATGATCGTGAAGCCCTGCTCGCGCATGGTCTTCAGTACGCGTTTGATCGGCTCGATCGGCGCGCGCGTGAGCGAGAGGTCGTAGCCCATCTTGTCGACATAGCCGCCGTGGCCGCAGAAGTCTGTCTGCATGTCGATGATCACGAGCGCGGTGTTCTCAGGGCGCAGATTGCCGTCGTAAGGCCACGGGTAGGGTCTCGCTTCGATGAATCGGGTCATGGTCTGGGTATCCTGGTTTGGGTTCCTGAATATCGGCAAGGTCCGTGAATGGGCGAGCGTGTCAGCGCGTCAGGCTCAGCTCGCCAGGCGCGCCCGCCAACGTGCGGTCCGGACGGCAATTGATGATCATGATCACGAGCGTGAGCACATATGGCGCGGCGTTATAGAGGTAGTAGCCACTCGTCACGCCGATCGCCTGCAACGCCGGACCGAGCGCGCCCGCCGCGCCGAACAGCAACGCAGCCCACAGACAGCGCAGCGGCTGCCAGCGCGCGAAGATCACCAGCGCGACGGCCATCAGCCCTTGCCCGCTGGAGAGCCCCTCATTCCAGCTGCCGGGATACACCAGCGACAGATACGCACCGCCGACGCCCGCAAAAACGCCGCCCACCGCGGTCGCCGCAATACGCACGCGCGTGAGCGGATAACCCATCGCGCGCGCCGTTTCCGCGTGATCGCCGACGAGCCGCAGCACCATGCCCCAACGCGTATTGCGCAAGCCCCATTGCAGAACGAACGCGAGCGCCACGCCGATCACGAACAGCAGATTCAGATGCAGCGCGTTATGCAGTTGCGGCGACGAACTCCACGCGCCGAGGTCGATGAACGGCAGCATCGGCGCTTGTGGTTCGATAAACGGTTTGCCGAGATAGAACGCAAGCCCGGTGCCGAGCAGCATCAACGCGATACCGAACGCGATATCCGACACGCGCGGCAACGAACACACGAGACCGTGCAGACAGCCGAGCAGCAAACCGACCAAACCCGCCGCAAGCACGCCGATCCATGGCGAGCCGCTCAGGAATGCGCCCGCATAACCGCTCATCGCGCCGGACACGAGAATGCCTTCCAGGCCGAGATTCACGCGGCCGCCCTTCTCGGTGAGACACTCGCCGAGACTGACGAACAGATAAGGCGTGCTGACGCGGATCGCTCCCGCGAACAGAGACAGCAACAGAATGACGATGGGCGAGTGCATATCAGGCATGGGTCTGCTCCAGTTGCACGGGAAGACCGGTTTGCGCAATGGCCTGCAACTTCACGCGCCATGCGGCGATACGCCCGCCGAGCGCTTCCCACGCGAGCAGGTTGGCGAACAGCAGGCCTTGCAGAACGAGCGTGGTGGCGTCGGGCAGATCGAGGCGCCGTTGCAGCAGACTGCCGCTCGCCTCGATGCCGCCGATCATCAGTGCGCATGCGATGATCGCGAGCGGATTCTGGCGCGCCGCGAAGGCGACGAGAATGCCCGCGTAGCCGTAGCCCGCGAGCAGCGACGCATTCGCGCTGCCCTGCACCGCCGCGACCTCAAACATGCCGCCTAGGCCCGCCGCGGCGCCGCCCAGCACGCACGCCGTGAGCGCGAGCACATTGACCGGCAAGCCGACCAGACGCGCCGCGCGATTGCTGCCGCCCACCACGCGCATCGCAAAGCCTTTGGTGCTGAACTTCACGAACACCCACGCCGCGACGCATGCGACGACGCCCCAGAACAGTCCCCAATGCGTCTCGAGTCCGGGGATCGAGCCGATCATCATCGCGTCGGGCACCGGCAGCGTCGACGGTTTGTTCAGGCTCGCGGGATCGCGCAGCGGCCCCTCCACGAGATGCTTGAATACCGCGATCGCGATATACGACATCAACAGGCTGCTGATGGTCTCGTTGACGCCGCGCCATTGCCGCAACGCGCCGACCGCGCCGATCCAGACGCCGCCGGCGAGCATGCCCGCGAGCGCCATCAACGGTGTGGCGATGAGCCAGGGCGTGTTATGCGGCAGCATCTGCGGAACGATGGCAGCGCACATGCCGCCGAGCGCGAGCGCGCCCTCGCCGCCGATCACGATCAAGCCGACTTGTGCGGGCAAGGCGACGCACAACGCGGTCAGCATCAACGGCGCGGCGCGCAGCAAGGTGCTCTGCCACGCGAAGGAGGAACCGAATGCGCCCTGGAAAATCAGCGCGATCGCGTCGGGCGCCGGCTGTCCCTGCACGAGCAGGAACAGCGAGAACAGCAGCAAGGTGCCGAGCACCGCCAGCACGGTCGGCAGCGCGGGCAGGAGCGAGAGCATCACTCTCGCGGCAGAGGCATTGGGGCGCATCACGGCTCCTTGATTGAAGCAAACATCGCCGTCACCGGAATCAGATCTGGCCGACGACACCCGCGACCAGATAGTTCATGCTCTCCAACGTGTAGTCGGTCTGACTGTGACTCGCGCCCGAGGCGATTGCCGTGCCGCCTTTGTTGTCCTTCATCGGGCCTTTGAAGATCACGAAGTTGCCGGCCACCATGCTGCTTCTGATCGAGTCGGCGTTCTGCTTCGCGGCGGCCGTCACTTTCGCGCCATACGGCGACATCTTCACGAAGCCTTCTTTCAGGCCGCCGCGCAATACGTTGGGCTGTGGCGTGCCGGCTTGCGCGCCCGTCACCAGTTGCTTGTACGGCGTCGCCCAATCCCATTCCGCGCCGGTCAGATATCCCTTGGGCGCAAGTGCGGCCTGGCTCGCGTGATAGCCGCAACTCATCGCGCCGCGTTTTTCCGCTGTCTCCACCACGACCTTCGGACCGTCGACGTGACAGGTCAGCACGTCGCAGCCCTGATCGACGAGACTGTTGGTGGCTTCCGCTTCCTTGACCGGCATCGACCAGTCGCCCGTGAAAATCACCTGCGTGGTGATCGACGGATCGACCGACTGCGCGCCGAGCGTGAACGAATTGATATTGCGCAGCACCTGCGGAATCGGCTTGGCCGCGACGAAGCCGAGCTTTTTGCTCTTCGTCATATGGCCGGCGACCACGCCGTTCAGGTACTGGCACTCGTCGATATAGCCGAAGTAGCTGGTGATGTTCGACGGGTTGCCCTGCTTCCACAACCCGCCGCAATGAGCGAATCGCACCTTCGGATACTTCGCCGCCATCTTCAGCACGTGCGGGTCGAAGTAGCCGAATGAGGTCGCGAAAATGAGCGTCGCGCCGTCCTGTTCGATCATCGCTTCCATGGTCTTCTGCACGGCGATGGTCTCGGGCACGTTCTCTTCTTCCACCACCTTCACGTCCGGCATCTTCTTGATCACCGCGGCCGCTTGTGCCTGCGCCTGGTTGTAGCCGTAGTCGCCGCGCGCGCCGACGTAGATCACGCCGACGGTGGTCTTCGGCGCGGCGAACACCGACTGGATGGGCAGAATATTGCCGAGCGTCAACAGGCTGGCGCTCTTGATGAAATGGCGGCGGCTGGTCATGGTGTCCAATTCCTGATCGAAGGTTAAAGAGCGTTGGCCTGAGGGCTGGCTTGCGGCTTTGGCTTGAGGCTGGCCAGATACGCGAGCCAGCCGCCGAACGAGGTGATGTCGAGTGCACCGCTGTCGTCGCTCACGGCGGACGGCTCGCAGATGAAGCCCTTCACGCTGTGCCCGTCGGCGAGTTGCAACGTGCCGATGCCTAGCGGCGCGGGCACGTCGGCGACAAATTGACCGAAGGTACGCAGCGGCACTTCCCAAAGTTCGATGGCGATCGGCCGGCCTTGCTGTTGCGTCGAACGCACGAGGCCGGGCTTCGGCGGCTGAGTGTTGGCGAGCGCGTAGAGCTTGTAGCCTGGTGCGGTGTGCGTCGCTTTCACGAAACGCGCGCCGGCTTGCTGGAGTTGCCAGTTCAACGGCTGGCCGCGCAAATGCGCGCCGACCACCGCGAGGGTGATGGTGGGCTCCTGAAACGGCAACGGCTGGATGAGCGCGGTTGTCGTAGTGGCTTCCGCGGTTTCGGCGCGATTCGCGAACAACGCCTGAATCCGTGCGCCCAGTTCGGCGAGGCGCCGATCCGCGCCGCTCGGCGCGATCAGCGTCACGCCGGCCGGCAAGCCGTCGCTGCGCCGCTGACACGGCACGGCCAGCGCGCATAGATCCAGCAGGTTGACGAAGTTGGTGTAGTAGCCGAGCTGACTGTTCAATTCGACGGGACTGGCCTGCACGTCGGCGATTAGCGGATGCGTCGGCGTGGTGGGAACGATCAGGACGTCGATCGTTTCGAACAGTGCTTCGGCGTGACGCTTCAGGTCCGCTAGCGCGTACTGACCGTTAAAGGCATCGGCGGCGCTGAACTGCTCGGCCTTGCCGATCACTTTGGCCACGACCGCGTCGATCGCCTGATGATGGGTCTTGAAGAACGTGCCGAGCGCCGCGCGCCGTTCCGCGACCCACGGGCCGTCATAGAGCAAGGCGGAGACCGCTTTGAGCGGCTCGAAGTCGATTGCTTGCGTGGGCAGATGCAGATGCGTCGTGAGCGTGTCGAGCGCTTGTGAAAACGCCTGGCTCGCTACTGCGTCGCCATAGAACTCCAGGCGCTCCGGCACGCCAATCCGTGGAGCCGGACGCAACAAGCCGAGAGCCGGCACTTTGCGCGAGTAGCCGTCGAGCGGATCGAAACAGGCGATTTCGGTCAGCACGCGCCAGGCATCGTCCACGTCTGGTGCGAACACGGAGATCGTATCGAGGCTTCGGCACGCGGGCACCACGCCACGTTTGCTGACCAGTCCCAGCGAAGGTTTCAGACCGGCCAGCCCGTTGAATCCGGCCGGCACGCGGCCGGAACCCGCGGTGTCGGTGCCGAGCGAAAACGCTACACAACCCGTCGCCACCGCGACCGCCGAGCCGGAGCTCGATCCGCCCGACACGTGCAACGGCGACTCGCTGTGCCGCACGGCGCCATACGGCGAACGCGTGCCGACGAGGCCGGTGGCGAACTGATCGAGATTGGTCTTGCCGATCAGGATGGCGCCGGCATCGATGAGCCGCTGCACGGCGAACGCCGACGTGTCCGCCGTGTAGGCGAAAGAGTCGCAAGCGGCCGTGGTCGGCAAGCCGGCGACGTCGATGTTGTCCTTGACCGCGAACGGCACGCCGAACAGCGGCATGTGCTCGAACACCGCGCTGCCTTGGGCGTCGTATAACGCTTCGAGTGCCTTCGCGCGAGCCTGCAAATCGGCTGCCGGCACGCGCAGAATCCAGACTTCCGGGCGGTCGATTTCGTCGATTCGCGCCAGCGCCGATGATACGGCTTCAGTCGGCGTCAGGCTCCCCGCAGCGTATGCGGCGAGCAGACCTTTGACCGTCATGGGTGAAGGATTAAGCACCTGTTTTTCCTTGAGTTCAATCTTGAATACAAGTTTGGACTCAAATTAGCAGGAGCTATGCCAAGTGTTTATTCAACCTCAATAAACCGCTTCGAACCCTTGCTGGGCGGGGTTCTTCCGTCCGTGCCGATGCGCGAAGCACCGCCGGAAACGCCCCGCCCCACGCTGCCCGTGGTGCAGCGCTCACCAACTCGGGGCTCACGCGCCCTGGATTCGCGCCGGCGCGCGCTTCGGCAACGCGGGCTGCGATGCCGGGGCAACCACGAACGCTCGCACCATCTCATGCGCTGTCGCTCATCGGCGCGCGCGGCAGCGACCGAGCGTTGCTTCGCCTCGCGCGCAATCTACGATCTATACTCGCGACACGTTTTCGCGAACCCTCAGTAGCGGAGCATCGATGCACGATCCACAACCCGCCGTCGCGCGAGGCGGCATGGTCACCAGTCCGCACGCGTTAGCCAGCGAGGCCGGCCGCGAGGTCCTGCGCGCGGGCGGCAATGCCATTGAAGCGGCCATCGCGATCGGCGCCGCGCTGTGCGTGACGTACCCGCATTTCACAGGCCTTGGCGGCGACGCCTTCTGGGTCATCGGCGACCGGCAAGGCACGTTGCGCACGTTATCGGGCATCGGCCAGGCCGCGGCGCAACTGCCGGCGTTCGACGCTGCGATTCCGGTGCGCGGTCCGGCTTCTGCGATCACCACCGCCGCGACCGTCGATACATGGCATCGGGCTTACGAAATCAGCCAAAGCGTTTGGGGCGGCGAGCAGTCGTGGTCGTCGCTGTTCGACCGTGCACTCGAACTTGCCGCCGACGGCTTTCCCGTCACACCGTCGCAGCATTTCTGGCAAAGCCTGCGCGCCGGCGAATTGCAGGCGTTGCCCGGCTTCGCGGCGATTTTCGCGCCGCACGGCCACATTCCCGCGATCGACGAGCGCTTCGTTCAACCCGCGTTGGCAAAGAGCCTCGATCGTATTGCGCGTTTCGGCGCGCGTGAGTTCTATGAGGGCGACCTGGCTGAGCGGATCGCCCATGGTCTCCGGCAAGCCGGTTCGCCACTCAGTGCGACCGACCTGGCCCGCACGCACGCGCGCAACGAAGCACCGCTGCGGGTCGCCTATCGCGGCGGCGAACTGGTGAGTTTGCGTCCGCCCACACAAGGCGTGACGACCTTGCAGATCATGGGCACGCTGGAGCGTTTCGATTTTGCCGCCATTCCGGAAGGCAGCGCCGATTACTATCACGTGCTGGTGGAAGCGGTGAAATGCGCGTTCGTGGATCGTGACCGCTTCGTCTGCGATCCGGAGTTCAACCTCGTGCCGGTCGACGAGATGCTTTCACCCGCCACGCTCGACGCCCACGCCCGCGCGATCCATCCGCGTAAAGCGCGCGCATGGCCGCATGTGTTCCGTCCGGGCGATACCGTGTTCATCGGCGCGACGGATCGCGAAGGCCGCAGCGTGAGCGTGTTGCAAACGGTCTACTTCGATTGGGGCAGCGGCGTGGTGGCGGGCGACACCGGCATTCTGTGGCACAACCGCGGCGCGTCGTTCAGCACGAACCCCGCACATCACAATGCCGTGCAGCCGGGCAAGCGGCCTTTCCATACGCTCAATCCCGGCATGTATGTGAAGGACGGCCGGCCGCAACTGCTGTTCGGCACGCAAGGCGCGGACGGTCAGCCGCAAACGCTGGCGGCGATTCTCACGAGGCTGATCGACTACGGCATGGATCCGCTGACCGCCCTCGCCCGTCCGCGGTTTCTGCTCGGCAAGACGTTCTCCGACACGCGCGACGCGCTGAAACTCGAAGCGGACGCCGGCGCGGACGTGTTCGCGGCGCTCGCCGCACGCGGACATGAAGTGAGCGCGATTGCGGCGCAAAGTCCGTTGGCGGGGCATCCGGGCGTGATCCGCATCGAGGCGGACGGCTCGGCCACCGGCGCGCACGATCCTCGCAGCGACGGCCGGGCGCTCGCGGTGTGATCCGACGTGACGTGTCGTGACGTGGTGCGCGGCTACGTGATGGACGCTGGGGCCTCACCCAAGGGTGAACCGGTCCCGCGTCGTCACATAGTCGCTCGCGCCGAAGCGGCCCACCGGGAAATAATGCTGCAGCCGGACACGCCACGTTTGCGTGTCGATCAACTCGTCGCGCGCGTGCAGCCGATGCACGCGTCCGATGAAAATCTGCCGGCTCGTCGTCTCCAGCGTCTCCCATGTCGTGCACTCGAACGCGACGGGCGCTTCGGCGATGCGCGGCGGCTTGACGTGCGAACTCGGCACCGGCGTCAAGCCGACTTCGGCGAGTTCGCTCACGTTCGGCGGCAATCTTTCGCCGCAGCGGTGCATTTTTTCCGCGATGGCTTCGTCCGCGAGATGCACCACGAACTCGCCGGTGCGCACGATGTTCACCGCTGTGTCCTTCAGCGTGCCGTCGGCCACCCGGTTGACGCTGATCATCACGATCGGCGGCTCCTCGCCGAGCATGTTGAACATCGAGAACGGCGCGGCGTTGATGGTGCCGTCGGCGCCAAGCGTGGTGACGAGCGCGATCGGGCGCGGCACGATCAGGCTCGCCATCAGCTTGTAACGCTGATATTCGGTGATCGCTTCGAAATCTATTTCCATGTCGGCGCCTGGTTGGGAGTGACGGATGCGGTGATGCCGAGTAACTGGCCGAGGCTCTTTTCGCCGCGCATCCGCGAGGTTTCGATCCGTTCTTCAAGGTCGCGCAAATGCGCTTCCATATGCGCCATCGCGCCTGCCGCATCGCGTGCCTCGATGCAATCGACGATCGCCGCGTGCTCCGCGTGTTCGCACGGCGCATGCCCCGGCGGTTCATACACGCCGACAATCAGCGAGCAGCGCGACACCAGTTCCTTCAGATAGTTTTGCAGGATCGAATTGCCGGCCAGCGCGGCGATACGCATATGAAAGCCGCTGGCGAGCGTCGCCCAGGAAGGCTGATCGAAGCGATGCATCGCCTCATGTTCGCTCGCGAGCTGTTGACGCAATGCCTTGATGTCTTTGGCGTTCGCGCGCTGCACGGCCAGTTCGACCAGCATCCGTTCGACGGAGCGGCGCGCTTCGAAGATCTCGCGCGTTTCCTCGGGCGTGGGTTCGGCGATCACCGCGCCCTTGTTCGGCCGCAAGACGACAATGCCGTCATACGCGAGCTTTTCCAGCACGCGCCGCACCACCGCCCGGCCCACGCCGAACAGCTGGCACAGCTCGGGCTCCGGCAGCTTCGTGCCCGGCGTCAGACGATGATTCAGCACGCCGTCGAAGATCGACTGGTAGATACGTGCGTCGAGATCCGCGTCGTCTTTCAGAGGCTTTTTCGCGGTGGCCGCGCCGGCTTTCGCGTTCATGCGATGGCCGGGCGCACGATGCCGTCCCGCTCCAGCACGTCCATATGATCGGCAATGGCGCCCGGTGTGGTGATCCACACGTCGCCTCGGGCGCGCGCCGCGGCGATATGTTCGAGCGCGCGGCGCAGATGCCGCAAACGATACGGCTGCCCCACCAGATACGGATGCAACGCGATGCCCATCACGAGCGACTGCGGCTGTGCACCGCGATTGGCCTGTTCGAGCATCTCGTCGAACTGGTCGACGATCATGTCGGCGAACGCGCGGCCATCCATATGGCGGCCCACCATCATCGGCAGATCGTTGAGTTCCTGCGGATACGGAATCGACCAGAGCGGCGCACCGCGTGTGGCCATCCGCACGGGACGATCGTCGTGACACCAGTTCAGTGTGTAGCGATAGCCGGTTTCCGCGAGCAGATCGGGTGTGAGATGGGACTCGGAAATCCACGGCGACAGCCAGCCGTGCGGCGCTATACCGGACACTTCGGCGATCCGTTCCCGGCAATGCAGAAGCAGTTCACGTTCGCCGGTTTCGTCGAGATCGCTCTGGCGGTGCGCGTTCGTATGGCCATGGCCGATCAGTTCGTCGCCGCGCGCCACACAGGCCGCGATTAACTCCGGGCAATGATCGTAGAGCGCGGTGTTGATCAGCGTGCCCGCGGGCAGCTCGAGTTGATCGAACAGCTCGATGCAGCGCCATGCGCCGACCCGATTGCCGTATTCGCGCCAGCTATGGTTCAGCACATCCGGCTGCGGCGAGATCGGACCGAGCGCGGCGCCGAGCCCTTCGCCAAAGGCAAAGTGTTCGATGTTGAAACCCAGATAGACCGCGAGCCCGCTGCCGCCGGGCCAGCGGTACGCGTCGCTGTCGGTGATCGGGCGGTACGCGAAGCGGCCATGCGTGGCAAGCAATTGACGCGCGCGACTCGCTGCGGCGGCCATGTTCCGTATGTCGTTCATTTGAGGAAGCCGTGGGTGAGAAAAAGCGCCGCGCCGCGTGTGCGCATGAACCGGAATGGCCGGTTCATGCCCCGCGACGGACCCGGCGCGCACCGCGATCGCGCAAAAGAATCGTTGGAATCGCTAACGATCGACGCTGCGGATCGTTTGCAATATGTGAGCCAACTCGTAGACGTTAAGCACACCGGCGCGTCGGCAATCAATCGGCTATCGCAATGCGAACGATGGCACATGTCTTGCATTTGCCTGGTCTCGTTCAGGCGCCGCGTTGCTTTCCGCGTCCCTCGCTTCATCGTCGCTCACGAGGACACCCCTTCATGATTCAGCCTGCTTCAACGGTGCTCGAAACCAAAGCCGCCGATATCGAACTGGTGCACGTGTCGAAGCAATACGGCGACTCGCTTGCCGTCGACGCGATCGATCTGCGCATCAACGGTGGCCAGTACTGCTGTCTGCTCGGGCCGTCGGGATGCGGCAAGACCTCGACCTTGCGCATGATCGCCGGGCATGAATCGGTCACCGACGGTGACATTCTGATTGCCGGCCGCAATGTCACGCGCGCCGAACCCGCTGCGCGCGGCACGGCCATGGTGTTCCAGAACTACGCGCTGTTTCCGCATCTGAGCGCGCTCGACAACGTCGCGTTCAGCCTGAAAATGCGCGGCGTCGCCAAGGACGCACGGCGCAAACGCGCCGCCGAATTGCTCGAACTGGTCGCCATGTCGGCGTACGCCGAACGCAAACCGGCTCAGTTATCCGGCGGCCAGCAGCAACGGGTCGCGCTTGCCCGCGCGTTGCTGAATCAGCCGGGCTGCCTGTTACTCGACGAACCGCTCTCCGCGCTCGACCCGTTCCTGCGTGTGCAGATGCGCGCCGAACTCAAGCGCTGGCAGAAAGAACTCGGCATCACCTTCGTGCACGTCACGCATTCGCAGGAAGAAGCGATGGCGCTGGCCGATCTCGTCGTGGTGATGAGCCATGGACGTATCGAGCAAAGCGGCACGCCGCACGAAGTGTTCAACCGTCCGCGCACCGAGTTCGTCGCGCGCTTTCTCGGCGGTCACAACGTCTTCAATACCAATGGCCGCGCGTTCACCGTGCGCGCCGATCATCTGCGTGTCGTGCCGCATGGCGTTACGCCGGTGCAGAACGCGAGCGGCGACAACGGCATGACGCGCATCGGCGGCGTGCCCTGCACCGTGCGTGAAGCTGAATATCAAGGCACGCATCTGCGCGTGACGCTCGACCCGCTCGACGGTTCGCCCGAACTCGTCTCGCTCGTGAGCGACGGCGATTACGACCCGGCGCGGCTCGGCCCCGAGGCGCGCGTGGTGGTCTGGTGGGAAGAGCGGGACGCGCATCCGCTTGCGGCGTGAGTAACGAACCGAGTCGTCCAGACGTGGCTGCAACTTCGAACAAGCGATAACCAAACGCCAACCAAGCGTCAATCGAACGTCAACTGAGGAGAAAGCAATGAGTGAAGCGAACGAAAGCCCGGCAGCGGCCGCAACGGATGTGAAGGAAAAAGGCCTGTCGCGCCGCACGTTCATCAAGGGCGCGGTGGCGGCGGCCGGCATTGCCGGTTTTCCGTACGTGCACGCGCAGGAAAAAATCACGTTGCGCTACCTCGGCACGGCGGTCAATCAAAGCGCCGACATCGCGAAGAAGTTCAAGGAAGACACCGGCATCGAAATTCAATACGTGCCGGTGACCACTGACGACGTCGCCAAGCGCATCATCACCCAGCCCAACTCGTTCGACATTGTCGACACCGAATACTTCGCCCTCAAGAAGCTGATTCCGGCCGGCACGCTGGCCGGCATGGACGCGAAGCGCATCAAGCTCGCGGACAAGATCACGCCGGTGCTCACGCGCGGCGAAGTGAACGGCAAGAAGATCGGCGATCAAGGCACCGCGCCGAAGAAGGTGATGTTCCTCACCGGCCCGCGCTCGACGGAATTCTCCGCCACGCCGACCGAATGGATGACGCTGCTCCCCACCACCTACAACGCGGATACGCTCGGCATTCGGCCCGACCTGATCAAGCGGCCCATCGACAGTTGGGCGGAACTGCTGAATCCGCAGTTCAAGGGCAAGGCGGCGCTGCTGAACATTCCCGCGATCGGCATCATGGATTCGGCCATGGCGATCGAGGCGATGGGTCACGTGAAATACGGCGACAAAGGCAACATGACCAAGGCCGAGATCGACCAGACCATCAAGATTCTGATCGAAGCAAAACGCGCCGGCCAGTTTCGCGCATTCTGGAAGGACTTCAACGAGAGCGTGAACCTGATGGCGTCGGGCGAAGTGGTGATCCAGTCGATGTGGTCGCCGGCGGTCACGAAAGTCCGCACCATGGGTGTCGCCTGCAAGTTTCAGCCGCTCAAGGAAGGCTATCGTTCGTGGGCGTCGGGCTTCGGTTTCCCGCGTTCGCTGCAAGGCAAGAAGCTCGACGCCGCCTATGAGTTCGTCAACTGGTTCCAGGACGGCTGGGCGGGCGCGTATCTGATGCGTCAGGGCTATTACTCGGGCGTGCTGGAAACCGCGAAAACGCACATGCAGCCGTACGAGTGGGACTACTGGATCGAAGGTAAACCAGCCGCGCAGGACATCAAGGCACCGGACGGCCAGTTGCTCGAAAAAGCCGGCACCGTGCGCGACGGCGGCTCGTACAACCAGCGCATGGGCGCGATTGCCTGCTGGAACGCGGTGATGGACGAGAACATCTATATGGTCCAGAAGTGGAACGAGTTCATCGCGGCCTGATCGCAGCCGTGGTTCGCCATGACAGCCGGCACGCGACACGCCGGCTGTCACCACCTGTCCGAATGAACGCATAGTCCATTCCTTAGAAATACGCCCATGGCAACGATCGACCTTCCCTCGCACGCGCAGGACGAGCCCGTCAAACATCGCCGCGCGCCGGCGTGGTTGCAGGCGACGCCGCTCTCGCTGACCTTCCTGCTGTTTTTCATCGTGCCGCTGGTCATCACGCTGATCGTCAGTTTCTGGGACTTCAACGAATACCAGATCATTCCCGCATTCACGCTGAAGAACTACGCGGCGATCTTCAACGGCTGTTCGTCGCTCACGGACGTTTGCGTCACTTTCAAGACCTACTGGTCGACGCTCAAGTTCTGCGCGATCGTGTGGACAGTGACCCTGCTTCTGGGATTTTCGATCGCTTACTTTCTCGCGTTCCATGTGCGCACCACGAGCATGCAGACCGTGCTGTTTCTCGTCTGCACGATTCCGTTCTGGACCTCGAACGTGATCCGCATGATTTCGTGGATGCCGCTGCTCGGGCGCAACGGTCTCGTCAATCAGGCGCTGCTCGGCGCGCATCTGATCGACCAGCCGCTGGAATGGCTGCTGTATTCGAACTTTTCGGTGGTGCTCGCTTTCGTTCACCTCTACACGTTCTTCATGATCGTGCCGATCTTCAACGCGATGATGCGCATCGACCGCTCGCTCCTCGAAGCCGCGCGCGACGCCGGCGCGAGCGGCTGGCAAGTGGTGCGAGACGTGGTCCTGCCGCTGTCGAAAACCGGCATCGTGATCGGCTCGATCTTCGTCATCACGATCGTGATGGGCGATTTCCTGACCGTCGGCGTAATGGGCGGCCAGCAGATCGCGTCGGTGGGCAAGATCATTCAGGTGCAAACCGGCTACCTGCAATTTCCCGCTGCGGCGGCCAACGCGATCATGCTGCTCGCCGTGGTGCTGATGATCGTGTGGGGCTTGACGCGGGTGGTCGACATCCGCAAGGAGTTGTGAAGATGCAGGCCATTCGCGTCAAACATCGTGAGCGCCGTCCGGCGAGCTTCTATTGGCTCGCGCTGCTGTTCGGCCTGTTCGTGTTGTTTCTTTATGGTCCTGTGATCACGATTTTCATTCTGTCGTTTCAAGGCGCCGAAGGCGGCCTCACGTTTCCAATGCGCGGTGTGTCGCTACACTGGTTCGCCATGTTGCGCGATGGCGTGGGCGATGTCGATATCTGGGGTGCGTTCGGACGTTCTGTGCGGCTCGCGTTGGCAGTCACGGTGCTGACGGTGCTCTTTTCCGTCGCGGCCGGTCTCGCGTTTCGCAGAAAATTTCGCGGCGATACCGCGGTGTTCTATGTCTCCGTGGCCAGTCTCATCATGCCGTCCATTATCGTTTCGCTCGGCATCGGCTTGACGTTCCGCCTGCTGGATAACGGCGTGAAGTACTTCGCCACCGCGTGGGGCTATCAGTCTTTCGCCGACAGCTATACCACGTCGATGGGCCTGTTCACCTCGGCACTCGGCGCGCATCTGACGTGGACGCTGCCGTTCGGTCTGCTCGTCATGTTCGCAGTCTTCAACCGCTTCAATCCCGCTTACGAAGAAGCCTCGCGCGATCTGGGCGCCACCCCATGGCAAAGCTTCCGGCATGTGGTGCTGCCGATCATCGGTCCCTCGGTGGTGGGCGTCGCCATGTTCGGCTTCACGCTCTCCTGGGACGAAATCGCCCGCACCTCGCAGGCGATCGGCGACCAGAACACCTTGCCGCTCGAGCTTCAGGGTCTCACCACATCGGTGACCACGCCGGTGATCTACGCGCTGGGCACCATGACGACGCTGTTGTCGCTGACCGTGATGGGCGTGTGCCTGCTTGCCGTGCGCATACTCGCGCGCAGGCGCGTGGCGGCGGGACTGAAATAAGCCGCGCGCCTATCGCGGCGCGCGCCACTACCATTTCACTCCTGCTGCTAAGAATCGGCCAAATACTTCGTTGCTAGCGCCCTGCCGCGTCCCTTAACGTTCTCTGATTGCGCCTTGCGCGCACCCGTTTCGGAGAACCCATGTCCGCAGTTCAAGCAATGAATCCCGATCACAGCATCGCCGACGCCGCGCAACTCTTCGGCGACGACCCGCTGACCCGGTGCTTCGCACCGGTTTTCGCGCGTATCGCCGAGGGCGCGGTCGAGCGCGAGCAGCGTCGCGAACTCGCCTATGCGCCGGTCGAGTGGCTCCGCGAAGCCGGCTACACCAGGCTGCGGGTGCCCAAACAATACGGCGGCGAAGGCATCTCGCTCGCGCAGTTCTTCGCGCTGGTTACGCGCCTTGGCGAAGCGGATTCGAATCTGCCGCAAATCCTGCGCGTGCATGGCGGCTTTATCGAATCGCTGCTGGAACAAGGCGATGAATCGTTGCGCGACCGCTGGCTCACACGTGTCGCGCAAGGTCAGATTGTCGGCGGCGCGGTGTCGGAGCGCACCGGTGTCACCAACAACAGCGTGCGTCTCACGCAAACCGGTGGCGCCTGGCATCTCGATGGCGAGAAGTACTACACCACCGGCACGCTCTACGCGGATTGGGTCGACGTGACCGCGCATGACGGCCAGAGCGACGTGCGCGTGCTCGTCAAAGCCGACACGCCGGGCCTCGAACGTATCGACGATTGGGATGGTTTCGGGCAACGGCTCACGGGCAGCGGCACGGCGCGCTTCACTCGTGTGGCGGTTTCGCCCGACAATCTCTATCGGCGCTACAACGCCTCCGAGCCGCGTCGCAACAGTCTGCTCACCGCTTACTACCAGGCGCTGCATGTCGCGAACCTTGCGGGCATCAGCCGCGCGGCGCTGCGCGACGCGGTCGCGTTCACGCAAACCAAAACGCGCACGTTCGGTGTGCCGGGCGAATCGAGTCCGCGCGACAATCCGCTCGTGCATCGCGTGGTCGGGCGGCTCGCGAGTCTGGCTTACTCGACGCAGAGCATCAGCGCGTCGCTCGCGCGTGCCATCGACGAGGTTTCGGTCGCGCGACAGGAAGGCCGTACCACCGAACACACCTACATCAACCTCGACATCCAGACCTTCCAGGCGCAACAGATCGTCATAGAGCAGACGTTGCAGGCGGCGACGCTGCTGTTCGAAGTGGGCGGCGCATCGGCGACCAGCGAGACGCGCCGTTTCGATCGCTACTGGCGCAATGCCCGCGTGCTGGCGTCGCACAATCCCGCGATCATTCGCGAGGCCGCAATCGGTGATTTTTACCTGAACGGCAACGCACACAACGAGCGCTTCGGCGTGGCGCGGGAAACGGTGCCGGCAACCGAAGCGGCCACGGCAACAGCATAGGACCGCTGCCGCGCGGGTCGCCGGCTTCGTATGGCACAGTATCGTCAGGCGCATGCGCTAAGCTTGCGCAACCGAACAGCCCTGACGAGCGACATGAAGAACCTGCCTGCCTACGAGCCGCCGGTCGACGAGAACCAGCTTTTGCTGAAATGGATCCGGCGCGCGCGCGAATCCCAGATGAGCCACTACGACATGGCCGACCTGCTGTCGGCGCGCGACCGCAAGGTCGGCTGGCTCGTGACCGCCCTGACCGCTTTCGTGGGCACGGCGGTGTTCGCATCGCTGAATCTGTCGGCGGTTTCGCCGGAACTCAGGATTTTCGTCGGCCTCGTGAGCGTGACGGCCGCGGTCTCCGCCGCGTTGCAGACGTTCCTGCGCTACGCCGAGCGCGCCGAAAAGCATCGCGCGGCCGGCGCGCGCTATGGCGCGGTGCGCCGCAGGCTCGAAGCAATTTTCGCGGGCGATGCCGATGCGCGTGACGGCCATTACCTCACGGCAATTCGTGATGAACTCGACCGGCTGGCCGAAGATTCGCCCAACGTGCCGCCGCGCGTTTTCTACCGGACGCAGCGGACGCTGTCCACGGATGCGCAGCGTAAGCGCGGCGACTAGTGCCGTGAGTTCAACGGGTCGGGCAGACGAGCAGCAGCATCGGCCGTTCGCGCTCTTCCGCGGCGTCATTCGCCTGCGGTGAGATCCCCTGCATCGATGCCCAACTCCGCCGCCATGCGCCGGACGACGATCTGCAGGCGGCTCACTTCATCCGCAAGCCGCTTCTGTTCGGCCTTGAGCGCCTCGAACGCGGACAGCGGCACCGAGTCGTCTTCATCGCCCGGCTGCGCCAGCTCGCTCGCGCTCACTTCACCACATAGCAGATGCGTCCAGCGGTTCTCGCGCTCGCCCGGCGTGCGCGCGAGTTTGACGACCCGTGGCGGGTCGTTGGCCGCCAGTTCGTCGAGAAACGCTTCGACCGACGAGATATCCGCAAAGCCATGCAGACGCGCGCTGTTCAGGCGCAATTCAGCCGCGGTTTGCGGGCCGCGCAGCAGCAAGGTGGTCAGCAGCGCCGCCGACTGGCTCGGCAGCCCCAGCACGCGATTCATGTTGTGCTCGAAGCGCGGCACGCGGCTGCTGCTGCCTTCCATCACGAGGCTGAGCCGCTTCAGGCCGTCGACGGCGGTCAGCACCTCGGCTTCAGTGGCGTTCATCACCGGCGCGCGGCCGGTTTTCTGGTTGCAGCCCAACGTCAGCGCGTTGAGCGAAAGCGGATAGCTGTCCGGCACCGTGTGCTGCTTTTCGACGAGCACGCCGAGCACGCGTCCTTCGAGCAGGGTCAACGCGCGGATCGATGGACGGGAAGAAGCGTCGGGAGTGGAATTCATAAGTGATGTCGCGGCAATAGCCGCCGGGTCTCGTGGATGAGGTGCCTTACCGTTGCACAGCCGGACGGCGTTTTCTGGTTTGTGGGCACTATGATAAACGGCCCAGGGCGCGCGAGTGTGCGAATCTCGGCGGCATCGTGGCGCGCGCGGCGTCGCCTGGCATGTCGCGTGCTGCCACAGGAAGTCCATCATTCATGGAGTCAGTCAATGGCCCTACGCCGACAATCGGTGCTGCGCGCGAGCGCCCTTTCACTTGCGATTGGCGCGGTGTGCCTGCTCGGCGCCTGCGCGTTCAGCCCTGCCGGCAAGAGCGGCAACGCGCACGTGCCGGAGCCCGCCAAGCCGGTCGACCTGAACCGCTACCTCGGCCGATGGTACGAACTGGCGCGCTATGAAAACGGCTTCGAACGCGATTGCGAAGCCGTCACCGCCGACTACGCCACGCGCGAGGACGGCCTGATCGACGTCACCAACAGTTGTCATAAGGGCGGCGTGAACGGAGCGCTCGACGTGTCGAAGGGCCGTGCGAAAGTGGTCGCCGGCTCGGAGAATGCCAGGTTGAAGGTGTCGTTCTTCGGACCGTTCTTCGTCGGCAACTACTGGGTGCTGGATCACGCGGACGACTATAGCTGGTCGATCGTCGGCGAGCCGAGCGGCCGTTATCTATGGATTCTCACGCGTGAGGCCATTCCTGCTGCGAGCGCGAAGGACGCGCTGATCGAGCGGGTTCGCGCGCTCGGCTACGACACGTCGATGCTGCGCATGACCCGGCACGAGTAAGCCGGCGCGCTGCCACGGTCAAGACGCCGCTTTTTTTCCAATTGACGAGTTTCCATATTCGAGATAATTTCCCGAATATGGAAAACGCACTCTCACCCTCGGACGACAACGCCATCGACCGCCGCATCGCCCAACGGCTGCGGGCCTTGCGCGCCGAGCGCAACTGGTCGCTCGACGATCTCGCCAAACTCAGCGGCGTTAGCCGCGCGACCTTGTCACGCCTCGAAAACGCCGCCGTGAGCCCGACCGCCAGCGTGCTCGGCAAGCTCTGCGTGGCCTACGGCCTGCCGATGTCGCGCCTCATGCACATGGTCGAGGAAGACTTCGCGCCGCTCGTGCCGCGCGCCGCCCAGCCGGTCTGGACCGACGCCAGCGTCGGCTTCCGGCGGCGCTCCGTCTCGCCGCCCGCGCAAGCGCTGAGCGGCGAGGCGCTCGAATGCGAATTCGACGCGGGCGCGCGCATCACTTACGACGCGTCGCCGCGGCCTGGGCTCGAACATCATCTGATTTTGCTCGACGGGCAACTGCAAATCACCGTCGACGGCCAGCGCCACGACCTGCAACCGGGCGACTGCCTGCGCTATCAACTGTTCGGCGCCAGCGCATTCGTGACGCCCACGCACAGCGGCGCCCGCTACCTTCTGTTCATCGTGTGAGCCAGAGCATGAGCGAGACCATCAGCACCATCGCCACCTTCACCGCCGACGACCTTCTGCGTCACCTTCCCGAACTCGGCGCACTGCTGCGTGCCTGCGTGCATGACGGCGCCAGCGTCGGCTTCGTCATGCCGTGCGATGTCGAGGAAAGTGAAGGGTTCTGGCGCGGCAAAGTGCTGCCTTCGCTGCGTGCCGGCGGCTTGGTGCTGTTGGTCGCGCGTCAAGGCGAAACGATTGCCGGCACCGTGCAACTCGATTACGACACGATGCCGAATCAACGGCATCGCGCCGAAGTGCGCAAGCTGCTGGTTCATCCTGGCTTTCGCCGCCAGGGCGTCGCGCGCGCTCTGATGACGGAGCTCGAACGCCATGCGTCTGCACTGCAACGCAACCTGCTCACGCTCGACACCCGCACCGGCGACCACGCGGAGCCGCTTTATACCGAACTGGGTTATCGAACCGCGGGCGTGATCCCAGGGTACGCGCGCGGCACGCACACCCATGAGTTCGATGCGACCACCATCATGTACAAGGCGCTATGAGCGGGTGCCTCTCAAGCCGGCCGTGAATACTTGAAGGTGCCCTGGGCGCTTGCGATCAGCAGCTTGCCGTCCACCCAGGCCTCGCCGCGCGAGAAGAAAATCGAGCGGCCAGCGCGCTCCAGAAACCCCTTCGCGGTGACGGACTCGCCAAGTCCCTTGTCGAGATAGTTGGTGGTCAGCGAGAGCGTGAAAGCATGCCGCGCCGGTGCGCCGCTTTCCGCAAAGATTCCCGCATAGCCCGCCGCCGCATCGAGCAGCGTCGCGATCGCGCCGCCTTGCAGCACGCCCTGGCGATTGAGCTTGCTCGCATCGATCGGCATGAGCAGTTCGGCGTAGCCGTCGCGCCATTGCGTGAGACGAACGCCGAGCGATTCGAGAAACGGGTTGTCGATGGGAAAGTCGGACATGGGTGAGCCTTTGTGTTCGAGACAAGAAATGCGCCGCGCGGGTGGCGCGCGGCCGATCATCGGTGCAGTCAGCATACCCGGTCCATGGCGACCCGCCATTCAGGATGGAATCAGAACCGCGCCGACCGACGTTACCGGCTTGCTCTCCTTGCGTCGCCCGAAAGCCCTCGGATCGGCCGCGCCCTGCCCGCTTCGTCGATCCAGTTGCCCGCTCTCGGGCACAATCGGTTCTTCGCCGCTCGCTGCGGCCCGACGTCATTCGCCCGCTTCGCATCCTGCCTCGATGAGTTCAGCCACTCCCGCCGACGGTGCGCCGCACTGGCAGCGCAATCTCTATGTCTGCCTGTTCGGCTCGTTCACGACCATCGTGGCAATGACCCTGCTGCTGCCTTTCCTCCCGCTCTATGTGCAGCAGCTCGGTGTCGATTCGGCCGCGGCCGCCGTGCAATGGTCCGGCGTCGCATTTGGCGCAACCTTCCTCGCTGCCGCGCTGGTGTCGCCGCTGTGGGGCCGCATGGCCGACCGCTACGGACGCAAGCTGATCCTGATTCGCGCGAGCCTCGGCATGGCCATCGTGATGTCCTTGTTGGGGCTCGCGCAGAATGTCTGGCAACTGGTGGGGCTGCGGTTTCTGGCGGGGCTGGTCGGCGGCCCGTGCTGGCGATGCTGTTCACCTCCGGCTTGCTGATGTTCGCGAACATGTCGATTGAGCCGATCATCACCGTGTATGTCAGCCAGCTGGTGCACGACGCACGGCATGTCACGCTGGTGTCGGGCTTCGTGATGTCGGCCTCGGCGCTGGGCAGCGTGCTGGCGGCTTCGCGGGTCGGCCGTCTGGCCGACCGCATCGGCGCGCCCAAGGTGATCGTGGCGTGTCTCGCCGTGTGCGCGGCCTTGCTGGTGCCGCAGGCGTTCGTCACGAGCGGCTGGCAACTGGTGGCGCTGCGTTTTTTGATGGGTCTTGCGCTGGCCGGCCTGCTGCCGTCCATCACGAGCGTGATCCGCCACAACGTGCCCGACCGCTCGGCCGGCTACATACTCGGCTATGCGACCTCGGCGAATTACGCGGGACAGGTGGCGGGGCCGCTCGCGGGCGGCTTTGCCGGCGCGCATCTCGGCATGCCTTCGGTGTTTCTCATCACCAGCGCGTTGATGCTCTGCGGGGCGCTGTTCAATGGCTGGGTGTTCAGGGCGCGCAACGAATAGCGCGCCTCGACACAACTCAGCGACGCGAATCGAGCGCGATGCGTACCGCGAGTCCGGCGAGCACGGTGCCCATCAGCCAGCGCTGCACCTGCAGCCACACCGGCCGGCCGCCGAGAAACACGGCGATCGAACCCGCCATGCTGGCGATCAGCGCGTTGATCGTCACGCTGACGACGATCTGCACGCACCCAAGCGCGATGGACTGCGCAAGCACACTGCCGTGTCCCGGCGAAATGAACTGCGGCAGCAGCGACAGGTACATCACCGCGATCTTCGGATTGGCGAGATTGGTGACGAGGCCCATGGTGAAAAGCTTGCGGCGGCTGTCGTGCGGCAGATCGCGGACCTGGAACGGCGAACGGCCGCCCGGTTTGACCGCCTGCCACGCCAGATACAGCAGATACAGCGCGCCGCCGAAGCGCAATGCGTCGTACGCGTACGGCACCGTCAACAGCAGCGCGGTGATGCCGAACGCGGCGCAGAACATGTAGAACACGAAACCGAGCGCGACGCCGCCGAGCGAGATGAGACCCGCGCGCCGCCCCTGGCAGAGCGATCGCGAGATCAGATAGATCATGTTCGGACCCGGCGTCAGCACCATGCCGAGCGAAACCAGGCCGAAAGCGAGCAGCGTTGTGAATGCGGGCACGGCATTCTCCTCTGTGAGCGGAAGTTGGGCAGTGGCGTCGAATATAGCCGATCCAGCCATTCGCCGTGTCTCGACATGGCTGCCGTTGCCGGCTACAAAATCCCGTAGTTCTGCTAGTGTTCTCCCCATACGTATCACCGCAGCGGAGAAACCATGCCTCATGCCCGAGCAAAAAGATCGGCAGACAGCGCACGCCTGAGCGACGCACAAATCGCCGCAGAGGCGACCCGCCGTCTCGCCTGGGACGCCGCGGTCCCCGAACACGCCGTAAAAGTCCATGTCTCGCGCGGCCGCGTCACGCTGCGCGGCGAACTGCAGCGCGATCAGCAACGCACCGCCGCGCTAGAAGACGTGACGCGCCTGTTCGGTGTAACCGGCGTATCGGATCACACCGTCGTCAAGGCCGAATGAAGGTCAGCCCTTAGTTGCCTGGTGCAATAGCATGCGGCAATGCCGCGCGATCTGCTTTTCCTCTTCCGTGTGAATCGCTCTCACCTTGCTGGCCGGATCACTTTCCGTCAGCCCCATGAAAGCCAACCCGTCGCACACGCGCTTACGGATCTCTTGGCTGTGTTCGCCGATACCGCCGGTGAACACCAGCAAATCAATTCCGCCCAGCAGCGCCGCATAGCCGCCAATCGTCTTGCGCACGGCGGTCGCGAACGCATCGAGCGCCAGCGACGCATTCGCGTCGCCCGCCGCTGCGCGTCTTTCCAGTGCCTGCATATCGCTCTCGCCGTCCGCGTAACCGGCGAGACCGCTCTGGCGGTTCAGCAGCGTCTCCAATGCGTCCGCGTCGAGCTTCTCCACGCGCATCAGATACAGCAGCACGCCCGGATCCAGATCGCCGCTGCGCGTGCCCATCGGCACGCCGCCGGTCGGCGTCAAACCCATCGACGTATCGATCGATTGACCGTCGCGCAACGCGCACACGCTCGAACCGTTGCCGAGATGCGCGAACACCGCGCGCGCCGGCAAGTCGGCGCCGAGCCGTGTCACCAGCGATTCATACGAGAGCCCGTGAAAGCCGTAGCGCATCACGCCGGCTTCCGCGTAACGGCGCGGCAATGCAAGCTGCGCCGCGCGCGGTGGCAGCGTTGCGTGAAATGCCGTGTCGAAACAGGCGAAATGCGGCGCGTCGTCGAAAATCTTCTCGGCCTCGTCGATCAACGCAAGCGCTGGCGGAATATGCAGCGGCGCGAAGTGCACGGCCTCCTGCAATCGACGGCGCACGTCCGCGGTAACGCGCTGATGCGCGCGCAAATGCGGTCCGCCGTGCACCACCCGATGCCCCACCGCCGCAGGTCGCGCATGGTGCTGTTCCTTGAGCACCTGCGCGAGCCTTTGCAACGCGTCGATCTGCGATTCGAGCACGCGCTCCTGCTCAACCAGCACGCGGCCATCGGGCGCCTTGATCCGCAGACTGCCGTCGTCGCGCCCGATGCCCTCGGCACTGCCTTCCAGCAGCAGTGATTCGTCACCGCCCGCGTGCCTGAACAGCCCGAACTTCAGCGACGACGAACCGCTGTTCAACACCAGAATCGTTTGATCGTCAGCGCTGTTTTCAGTGTGCATGGTCATGCCTCGCTCAGCCTTTCCACGTCCAGTTGCGGATTTCTTCCTTATCGATGCCCTCGGCATGCGCATATGCCAGGTGCTCGATGATCTGGCCACGCAGCCATTCCTTCGCATGGTCGCCGACACCGCGCAGCTTCGGCACGCGGTCGATCACGTCGATCGCCAGCGAAAAACGATCGACCTGATTGATGATCGCCAGTTCGAGCGGCGTGTTGATGTTGCCTTTCTCGTGATAGCCGTGCACATGCAGGTTGTCGTGGTTCGTGCGGTTATAGGTCAGCTTGTGCACCAGCGAAGCATACGAGTGGAAGTTGAAGATCACCGGCTTGGTCGCGGTGAACAGCGAATCGAAATCGCGGCTGGACAGGCCGTGCGGATGCGCATGCTCGGGCATCAGGCGAAACAGGTCGACAACATTGACGAAACGGATCTTCAGATCGGCGAACTGCTCCTTCAGAATCTGCACGGCGGCGAGCGCCTCCATGGTCGGGATGTCGCCGGCGCAGGCCATCACCACGTCGGGTTCGACGCCCTGATCCGTCGACGCCCAGTCCCAGATGCCGATACCCTTGGTGCAATGCGTGACGGCGGCGTCCATGTCGAGATACTGCAGATGCGGCTGCTTGTCGGCGACGATCACGTTGACGTAATCGCGCGAACGCAGGCAATGATCCGCGACGCTCAACAGGCAGTTCGCGTCCGGCGGCATATAAATGCGCACCACGTCCGGGCTTTTATTCGTGACGACATCCAGAAAGCCGGGGTCCTGGTGCGTGAAACCATTGTGATCCTGACGCCACACGAGCGACGTGATCAGCAGGTTGATCGAGGGCACCGGCTGACGCCAGCCGAGGTCGCGTTTGGCTTTCTCCAGCCACTTGGCGTGCTGGTTGAACATCGAATCGATCACGTGGACGAACGCTTCGTACGTGGCGAACAGACCATGGCGCCCGGTCAGCACATAACCTTCGAACCAGCCTTCGAGCGTATGTTCGCTGAGCATTTCCATCACGCGGCCGTCCACCGCGAGTTCGCCGCCGTCGGCGTCGCTCGGCACAGTTTGCGCGAGCCAGGTTTTTTCCGACGCCTCGTAGATCGCGGTCAGCTTGTTGCTCGAAGTCTCATCGGGGCCGAACACGCGGAAGTTCGTCATGTTGTTGCGCATCACGTCGCGCAGGAACTTGCCGAGCACCTCGGTCGGCGACGTGTACGAGCCGCCTGGCTTTTTCACCGCCACCGCGTAATCGCGGAACGGCGGCATGTCGAGCGTCTTGCAGAGCAGCCCGCCGTTCGCATGCGGATTGGCGCTGATGCGGCGCGCGCCTTCGGGCACGAGTTCGCGCAGTTCTTTCACGAGCCGCCCTGCATCGTCGAACAGCGTTTCGGGCTCGTAGCCGCGCAGCCAGTTCTCGACCAGTTTCAGGCTCTTGCTATTGGTCACCGGGTCGAGCACGGGCACCTGATGCGCGCGCCACGAGCCTTCCACCTTGTGACCGTCGACTTCCTTCGGACCGGTCCAGCCTTTGGGCGAACGCACCACGATCATCGGCCAGCGCGGCCGCGACGCGTCGTTGTTCTCGCGCGCATGCTGCTGGATCGCGCGAATTTCGCCGATGCATTGTTCCAGGGTCGCGGCCATCTGCTGATGCATGACGGCCGGATCGTCGCCTTCGACGAAATAAGGTTTGTGGCCGTAGCCGGTCAGCAAGGCTTCGAGTTCCTCGCGGGGGATGCGCGCGAGAATGGTCGGGTTGGCGATCTTGTAGCCGTTCAGATGCAGTACCGGCAACACCGCTCCGTCGCGGATCGGGTTGAGAAATTTGTTCGAATGCCACGAAGTAGCGAGCGGGCCGGTTTCCGCTTCGCCGTCGCCGATCATCACGGCGACGATCAGGTCGGGATTGTCGAACGCGGCGCCGTAGCCGTGCGAAAGGCTATAGCCGAGTTCACCGCCTTCGTGAATCGAGCCGGGTGTCTCCGGTGTGCAATGCGAACCGATGCCGCCGGGAAACGAGAACTGCCGGAAGAAGCGCTGCATGCCGGCTACGTCTTCACTGCGGTCGGGATAGATTTCCGAGTAGTGGCCTTCCAGATAACAATTGGCCAGCGTGGCCGGTGCGCCATGACCGGGACCGGCTACGTAGATCACATTCAGATCGAGCTTTTTGATCAGCCGGTTCAGATGCACGAGCAGGAAGCTCTGCCCTGGGTCGGAACCCCAATGGCCCAGCAAACGGTTCTTGATGTGTTCGGGTTTCAGCGGCTCGCGCAGCAGCGGATTGTCGCGCAGATAGATCATGCCGGCAGAGAGATAGTTGCAGGCCCGCCAGTAGCGATCCATGTTGCGCAACGTGTCGGCGTCCAGGGTTTGCGGCGGTGTGGGTTGGGAGGTTGCTTCAGCCATGGTGTCACTCCTCGAAAAGGACTGTCAGGCAGGTTGGCGAATGCGGCAACGGTGGTTCGTGAGGAGGAGGCGCGAAAGAAATCAGCGGCGGCGCTCGTCCTGTCACGCGAACGACACAAGAGAAGCGTACGGGTAGCAACCCGTGTTGGCGGCGGGCTTGAGCGCCCTTGTTCAGCGAGCCCCAGTGTGACAGGAAGCGCGCCGCATGGTTCGACTCGATCGTCAAACCTTGATCCAACTGCGACTTCGCGACGGTGGCAAGCGTCCACCTCACGCCGCATGCGCTAGACTTTAAGCGCATATTAAGTGAATGCCGTTAAGCTTCCGGTGCCGCACGCGCGACGGCGGACCGCATCTGGCGCATCCCGCCTTGCTCGCCTCTTACCTGAACACTCGATCATGCCGACACCCAGCCGCCTCAAAGCGCCGTTGATCCTCGTTCTCACATGCGTGTTCCTGTTCGCGGGCGTCGCCATCCTGATCGGCGTGTTCGGCTTGCTGGTCAAGCTGTTCGGCCACGCCTGAGCGCCGCCGCGTGGGCGTCGCCGGCGCAAAATGTGTATCCTGAGCAATCTTCCCGGCGCCTTCACACAGGGTCTCCTGCCTTGCCCAGACCCGGGGCGCCCGGCTTCATTGCAAGGAGTTTCATTTGACGGACCACGTTGATACTTCCCCGCCCCCCGGCCAGCCGATCGACCCGGAGTTGCTCGAACTGGCGCATCAGGTTTTCGACCTCGCGCGCAGGGGCGACGCCGCCATGCTCGCGGCGGTGATCGAAAAAGGCGTGCCGCCGAATCTGCGCAACGACAAAGGCGACAGCCTCGTCATGCTCGCCAGCTACCACGGTCATGCGGACGCCGTGCGCACGCTGCTCGAACTCGGCGCCGATCCGAATCTGCGTAACGACAACGGACAGACGCCGATTGCGGGCGCGGCCTTCAAGGGCTTCGACAAGGTGATCGAAAGCTTGCTCGCGCATGGCGCGGATGTGGAAGGCGCGTCGCCGGACGGACGCACCGCGTTGATGATCGCGGCGATGTTCAATCGCACGGCGATCATGGAGTTGCTGATTGCACATGGCGCGGACCCGAAGGCCCGCGACGCAAACGGTGTGACGGCCATGGATGCGGCCGGCCGCATGGGCGCCGGCGATGCGCAAGCGCGCCTGAAGGAACTCGGCTCATAAAGCGAACCGTGATTGGCCCGCGGCGCTCGCGCGTCTCCCTATGCATGACCTTCACACGGAGACGCGCGAGCGCACGAACCGCTAGCCTTTCTCCGCCAACAAAGATTCGACATCGATCTCCGCCAACTCGCCGATCCTCTCCACCGTCACGTCCGCCGGAGGATTACTGGCGATCTCTTTCGGATCGAGCGCATAGTGCCCCTGGCGGGGAAACACCGTCGTCAGCTTCGCGCCCCACGCCTTTTTCATGGCCGTGAGAATGCGCAGCTTGTCGTCCACCATCACATAGTGGCGCGCGGGGTAGCACTCCATCACCTGATCCAGCATCAACTCTTTGTGGATGTAGATCAGCACGCGTCCTTCGACCTCGTCCCATAGCCCCGAGCGGGCGATCTTGCGCGGCTGGAACACCACGTCGCCGTCGGAGAGGATCACCGTGGGGCCGCGCTTGCCCACATGATCGAGCGCATCCAGCGCGCCTGGATACAGACGGTTCGCAAATGGATACTCGATCAGGAATGACGACATCAACAGCAGCCGCGTGTCCCGCGGACGCTCCGAGCGATAACGCTGCAACGCGCCCAGATAGTCGGCATAGCCCAACTCGGCACGCAGGTTCTCGAAGATTTCCCAGTACCGTGCGCTGTTTTCCGCGCCGAACTCGCGCATCATGTGCGCGCGCAGATCCGCGAGCACATGGTCGTTGTCCAGCAAGGTGTTGTCGCAGTCGAACAGAAAGACGACGTCGTGCGGCGTAGAGGTGGTGGCTGGCATCGCGGCTCCGTGGAATCAGGTTTTCGGCTTGTCGGACGGCGCGGCCGCTTTCTCGGCGTGGCCACCGAAATCAGCGCGCATGGCCGAGAGCACCCGGTTCGCGAAATCCGCCTCGCCGCGCGAGCTGAAGCGCGCAAACAGCGCCGCGCTCAGCACCGGCGTGGGCACACCCTCGTCGATGGCGGCCGCCACGGTCCAGCGCCCCTCGCCCGAATCGGATACGCGTCCCGCGTAGTTCTTCAGATCGGCGTCGCTCACGAGCGACCCGGCGATCAGATCGAGCAGCCAGGAACTGATCACGCTGCCGCGCCGCCAGACCTCGGTGACGTCGGCGAGATTCAGGTGGTATTGATACAATTCGGGGCGGCGCAGCGGCGAGGTTTCGGCGTCGGCCTCGCGCGCGTGCTTGCCGGCGTCGGCGTGATGCAGAATGTTCAAGCCCTCGGCATACGCGGCCATCATGCCGTACTCGATGCCGTTGTGAACCATCTTGACGAAGTGCCCCGCGCCCTGCGGCCCGCAATGCAGGAAGCCCTGCTCCGCGGTGCTCGAGCCGGCGACACGGCCCGGCGTGACCGGCTCTGAGCCGGCACCCGGCGCGAGCGTCGCGAAAATCGGTTCGAGCCGCTTCACGATGTCCGGCTCGCCGCCGATCATCAGACAGTAACCGCGCTCGCGGCCCGCCACGCCGCCGCTCGTGCCCACGTCCACATAGTGAAGCTTGCGCTCGGCCAGTTCGGTGCCGCGGCGGATGTCGTCGTGGTAATAGGAGTTGCCGCCGTCGATCACAATGTCGCCCGGCTCCAGCAAGGGCACGAGTTTCTCCAGCGTCATGTCGACCACGGCGGCCGGCACCATCAGCCACACGGCGCGCGGCTTGTCGAGTTGAGCGACGAGGTCTTCCAGCGATGCCGCGCCCGCCACGCCGTCCTGTTTCAGCTTCTCGACCGCCGCCGGCTGCACGTCGTAGGCGATACATTGCTGACCGCCCTTCGTCAGGCGCCGCACCATGTCGGCGCCCATGCGTCCCAATCCAATCATGCCTAGCTGCATATCTCGCTCCGGAAAGTGCCTCGTTGCGCTGCTGGATGTGCTTCGACGATTTGCTTCGTTCTACTGCCGCTTCGCTACGTTTTCGCTGAGCGCTTCAGTCGCGGCGCCGGGGATCGCGCGTGGCTATGCTCACTGTAGTGGTGTTTTTTCGCGCGCGCCGGACACACGGTAGCAGCCCTGAAGCGCTCTTGCAGCGAAGCGCGCAGCGCCGCATGCATCGAAAGACAATACGCCCTTTTGCAGAGGTTTTGCGCGGCGTAAAGTTCCTGGCGGTTGCGGTCGCACTGGATTGTCAGGCGTGGCGCGCACCGGCTTAGATTCGGCCGACTGCCTTCTTACAGTTCGTTTTGCCGTTGCCGCCCGCGCGTCTAGGGCTGCCGTTGCCGTTGTCTGGCCTGGAGCTTGCCATATTGCGAACGCGCAAAACGCCTGGTGGCTTTCCACATCAACGGATAGCGATCGCCCGGCACGGCGAACAGCACCAGCGCGCACAGCGCCAGCAAGCCGCAGAACAGAAACGTGCCGCGATAGCTGAACGCCTGCACCAGCAAACCCGACAACACGCCCGACAGAATCGAGCCGACGCGCGCCGCGTTGAAGAACAGCGCGGTGGCGCGGCCGGGTGCGTGCGGCATCAGATCCTGCACGTAGGTCATGCCGAGGCACGAGGTCACGGCGACCACGAAGGCGTTGAGCATCTGCATCGGAATCAGCACGTGGACGCTTCCCGCCAGCGACATGCCGACGAAATACACCGCGTGCACCGCGGCGCAGGCGGCCAGCCAGTTGGGCTTGTGCAGCGCCGACGACTTCGCGCCGAGCGCGAGCATCATCGGAATCTCCATCAAGGCGCCGAGGCCGAGCATGACCGACACGTCCAGATGCGTGCCGTTCAGCCCGTGCACGATATAGAGCGGCAGCACGATCATGGTCGCGTTCGCGGCGAGGCCGAGCAAGGTGAGCGCGGCGACCGCGCGGCCGATGTCGTTGGCCGAGGCGACGCCCGGCAAATCCTCGTGCGCGTCTTCGCCGGGCGTGGTGAGCGGCGGCACGGTGATCGAAGCCGACGGCTCCGACGCGGTGTCCTCCACCGTGTGATCGCCGAGATGGCCCTGCGGCTCGCGCATGCGCCAGACGATCGTCGCGCAGGCGCCGAAACTGGCCGCGGCGAACAGGAAAAGTCCGTAAAAGCTGCTGGCGGCGAGCACCAGCGCGCCCACCGACGGCCCGAACACCCACGCCGCCGACAGAATGGTCCGCAAGGTCGCGCTGGCAAAGACCCGCTCCGCCGGGTCCGCCACCGGCAAGGCGGCGCGGCTGAACGAGAACACCATCGAAATGGCCGAGCCGCCCGCGCCGATAAAGACGATCCCGACCACCAGCAGCAGCCGGTAATCACGCACCACGCATAAACACAGATAGCCGAGCGCCGCGGCGATCAGTGCCGCCAGCAGCAAGGGCCGGTGCCGTCCGCTCGCGTCGCTCCAGCGGCCCGCGAAAGTGCTGGCGAGCACCCCGCTCGCCGCGATCAGCGTCATGAACACGCCGAGCCTGAACGGCGTCATGCCGGCGCGCTCGACGCCGAACAGGGAGAGATACGGAGCGGTGAACGACATCGCCACGCCGAGCATGAGCGTCGCGGCAGCGAGCGGCTTGAAGCCGGGAATGCGCAGTAGATCGAAAAAACGTGAGGTCTTTAACACGAGGGGCGGTGGGTCAGGGAAAGCGAGTCTGCGACGCGCAATGCACGCCGCACACTTCGTGGCCGGAACGACCGGGGCATTATCGGCTTAGCTCGCGGGCGCGTAAACCCGTGCCACCGCGTCCCAAAATTGCACGCCGCAAGCTTTCCGCACGGCTGACGGCGTGGAGCATTCCCCGAGCGCGCGTTACAGCACGACGTAACCGCGTTTCTCCAAAGTCCAGCGGTGCCATTGATTGCCATACATACCGCACGCGATACCGAACAGCACCGACAGCACGAGTCCGATCAGGTCGGCGGTTTCGCCCCATAGACCCGAGCAGAAAAGCAGCAGGTTGATCGCCAGCATGATGAAAGCGGCAAACCACATCTTCTTCGACAACGCCCATACGAAGCCCAGCAGACACGCGCCCCAGCTAAAGCCGGTGGCGACCGCGACGGTTTCTTCCTTGCCGGGGCATCGCAGATAAATCTTTTCGCCCATTTCTTCCCTTTCCGACCTCGATGAGTCGCCGCACGACGGCGACACCCGGACGAATATTTAACACGCCATGCCGGCAAGACTATGAGTTTGCTTGAAATTCACACCGCCGCGCCGTGCATTCGGGCAAGGCCGCGCTCACTGACGATTCCAGGCATAGCTGCTAATCTTGCCAAATCCGCCCGCAGGGGACGCCACGACGGCGCAAACCCTTGCCCGTAAAGGTTAAACCGCTCCGGAGCACGCATGGCAACCCAGACAGCCTATTCTTCCCAAGCCCCCTCGCGAGCCCAACTCGACGCCCTGCCGGGTGCCACCCTGGTCGAATTCGGCACGGACTGGTGCGGCTACTGCCAGGGCGCGCAGGCGTCGATTGCCCAGGCCCTCGAACCGCACGACGGCCTTAGGCATCTGAAGATCGAGGACGGCCCGGGCCGGCCGCTCGGCCGCTCGTTCAAGGTCAAACTCTGGCCGACGCTGATCCTGATGCGCGACGGCGCGGAAGTCGCGCGCGTGGTGCGCCCGGCCAACGCCGCGGCAGTCGCTGACGTTCTGACGTCGCTCTGAGTTCGCACGGTGCATGCCGCGTTCGATGCGCGGCGCCATCCCAACCCGACACGGATCATGCGACAAGCCATCCATCACCTGAGCGTCAAGGCCCGCAGCCGCGGCCTGGTCGAATTCACCGACGAAGCGCGCCGCTTCGTCGCCGCACAGGCGATCGACACCGGCCTGCTGACGCTGTTTTGCCGGCATACGTCCGCCTCATTGCTGATTCAGGAGAATGCCGACCCGTCCGTGCAGCGCGATCTGGAGCGCTACTTCGCGAGCCTCGCGCCCGAAGACGCCGAGCGCTACGAACACGGCGCCGAAGGCCCGGACGACATGCCGGCTCATTTACGCACCGCACTCACGCAAGTGCAACTGTCGGTGCCGGTCGAACACGCGCAGATGGTGCTCGGCACATGGCAAGGCTTGTATCTGTTCGAGCATCGCCGTCACACGCAGCACCGTGACATCGTGCTGCATCTGATCGGCGAATGACCACCCGCTCACCGCCTCACAGCGGCGCTCCGCCGAATGCCTGGCGCTGCGCGAGCGATACGAACGCCTGCGCGTCGCGCGCCGCCTGCACCACTGCTGCCATGCCGAAGAACTCATGCGTCGCGCCCCGATAATTGCGATGCTCGACCGGCACGCCCGCGTTGTGCAGTTTCTGCGCGAGCTTCTCACCGTCCGAGCGCAGCGGATCGATGCCCGCCGTCACGATCACGGCCGGCGGCAAGCGTGACAGATCCACGCTCACTACGTCGATTAACGGACTGGTGAGATCACTCTCGCTGTTGATCACGTTATGCATGAACCACAGCATCATCGGCTTGTTCAAGGGTTTGGCGTTGCGGTTCTCTTCATAAGAGATCGACACGATATTGTTGCTCGCCACCGGATAGATGAGCGCCTGGTGCATCGGCATGCGGACACCGCTGTTGCGCGCGCGGATCGACACGTTGATGGCCAGATTGGCGCCGGCGCTCTCGCCCATGATCGCGATCTTGCCGGGGTCGCCACCGAGGTTCGCCGCATTCCCGATCAGCCAGTGCCACGCGGCGAACGCGTCGTCATGCGCGGCGGGCAAACGGTGTTCGGGCGCCTGCCGGTAATGCGCGGACACCACGATGGCCCGGCTGAGCGCCGCCATCGAACGCGGCGTGGCGTCGTAGGTGTCGAGGTCGGCGATCACCCAGCCGCCGCCGTGAAAATACAGAATGAGCGGGGACGGCCCTTCGCCTTGCGGCGTGTAGACCCGCGCCGGATTGCTGCCGGCCGCGCCGGGAATCATAATGTCCTGGGTGCGCACCGCCTCCAGTTCGAGCGCCGGCCGCGCACTGAACGCGGGGTTCTGCATCAGCTTTTTGACGGCGTCGGCGGGCGTTGGCTGCCGCCTCGCCTCCTCCACCGTGCACTCTTCGATGGGCTTCGGGTTCAGACTCCCGAACGCGTCGAGCACCGCCTTCATGTCGGGGTCGGCATGTCCCGTTGGATCCATGCCGACCATGCCTTTGATCGTGTCGCCGAGTGTCATGTCCATGCTCCTGCAAAAAATGAAGGGGCACGGACTCATCGGAGGCTTTCAGGACCGGCGCTCGACAACCGTGCATGCGGTCGATTTCAGCAAGCGCTATACCTATGGACGAAGTGCAATTCGGGCTGTGTCTGCGCTACTGCCCCTTTGTATCGCTGCTCGCGTCGGCGCCCGGCATATTGGTCGTGTCGGTTGCCGGCTTCGTCTTCGACGACTTCATGTGATGCTTTTTAGTCGACTTCGAATGCGCCATCGCGCCCGATGCCTGCATGTCGCCGCCTTCACGCGTCGCACCGGCATTGGTGCCCGCGCTCGGGTCGTTGCCTGCCGGACCGCCACCGCCGCCTCCGCTGCCCTGTGCCATCGCGATCGAGGAAGCGGCGAGCAAGGCCGAGATGAGGATTGCGCTGCGAGTCTTGTTTCCGAGGTTCATGACTTTCTCCTGTGCGAAAAGAAGCGGGTTGCGCCAGCCGGTTCGACCAGATGCGCATACCTCGTCTTTCTCTCAGCAAAGGGTGTGCCGCGAGTCATGGAGCACTTCGAACATCCCACGCGGGGAGCCGCCAACAGCGAGCCTATGGTTCACACGCCACCAGCGCGTGCAATTCGTCGATGTTGAACGGCTTGGCGAGTATCGCCACGCCGAGCCGCCGCGCACGTTCGAGTTCGTCGGCGTAGCCGGTCATCAGGGCGATCTTCTGCGACGGCCACGCGCTGCGCACCTTCTCGGCGAGGTCGATGCCGTTGAGCTTGCCGGGCATCTGGATGTCGGACAGCACGAGTTCGAAGCGTGCGCCGCCCGTGAGGACGTCGAGCGCCTGGTCGGCGGTGGGTTCATGGCGCACCTCGCAACCGAAGGTCTCCAAGACCGCCGCCACGCCTGCCGCGACATCTTCGTTGTCTTCGACCAGCAGCACGACGCCGCTCGGCGCCGGCACCGGCGCTGGGACTGTCCCGCTCTGCACCGTCGCCGCCTTCTGGCGTTCGCGATAGCGCGGCAAATACAGCCGCACCGTTGTGCCGCTGCCCGGCACACTGTCGATCTTCGCCGTACCGCCCGCCTGTTCGCACATGGAAAGCACCTGTGCGAGGCCGAGGCCCGTGCCCGAACCGTGCAGCCTGGTGGTGAAGAGCGGCTCGAAGGCGCGCCGCGCGACGGCTTCGGGCATGCCCTCGCCGTCGTCGGAACAGGCAATCAGCACGTATTCGCCGTCGGGCAGCAAGGTATCGCTTGCGACCAGCCGGTTGTTCTGGCAACGAATCACGAAGCGTCCGCCGCGCGGCATCGCATCGCGCGCGTTGACGGCCAGGTTCATGATCGCGAATTCGAGATCGGTCGGATCGGCTAGCACCTGCCAGACCTGATCGACCATGTTCAAGGCCAACTCCACCTTATCGCCGAGCGCGGCGTCGATCAGTGGCACGGCGGCGGGCAGCCACGTGGCGAGGTCAAGCGGCCGCTGTTTGAGCGGCTGCTTGCGCGCCACGCTCAAAAGGCGTCGCGTGAGCGATTCGGCGGTGGCGGTGGCACGCTCCACCGCCAGCACTTCTTTCTCGACGTTGTTGAAGCGCTTGAGCCGCGCGAGTTCCGTGTTGGCGGACACCACCATCAGCAGATTGTTGAAATCGTGTGCGACGTTGGCGACGAGGTTGCCGAGCGCGCCCATGCGCTGAAGTTGCCGGCTTGCGGCTTCGGCGGACAGACGCATCGCCACTTCGCCCTGCCAGCGTTCCCACGCGCGGCGCTCGCCTTCGAGTTGACGCAGCGAGTAGACCACCAGCAGCCAGATGGCGAGGCAAGGCAGCGCAGTCAATGCCGCGATCATGATGAAATGCTGCCGCCATGCTTTGCCGATCGACGACGTGGCATAGGCGCTCATGACATAGAGCGGATAGTCGCCGACGCGGCGAAACGCCAGCAGCCGCTCCACGCCATCCACGCTGGAATTCAAACGGACGTGGCCGGACAGTTGTTTGTCTCGCAACGCCTGCGTGAATTTGCTCTGCGGACTAGGCTTCGCGCCCGCCGGCCACGGCGGATAGCGCACCAGCAGGTTGCCGTCCTGGCGATACAGGCCGAGCGCCAGCGACGCATCGCCGTTGGTCAGTTCACGATAGAAGCGCGAGAAGTATTCGTTGCGCAACGCCACCGAGACCACGCCGAGAAACTGGCCGTTGGCGTCGGAGCGGCCCGTCGCCGTGGTGAACACATTGGTCTGTGAGAGCGGGCCGAACATCGGCAGCGAAAAATACGGCTGCGGGCGCATCGCTTTCGCGCTGGTGAAGTCTTCGCGCTGGGCAATCGACAGGGCGGGCGCGGGAAACGTGCGGCTCGACACCAGCAGGTCGCCCTTCGCGCCGAGCAGATAGATAGACGAGACCTGGGGAAAATCGCCGCCGATTCCACGCAGACGGTCGTGCAGCATCGCTTCGCGCGCGCGGATTTGCGCGTCGTCGTCGTTGCCGAGCAGTTCGACGATGCGCGATGACATCTGCTGGTTCAGGTCCAGCACCTTGGCGGCCTGTTCCTCCGCGACGCGCGCGAGGCGGTCGATCATGTCGTTCGAATCGGCGATCCGGCGCTGGTAATCGAAGTAGCCATAGCCCGCAAGGCAGATCAGCGGAAACACAATCGAAACGGCGAGGACGATCAGCAGCATGCGCCGCGTTGCCGCGAAATTGCGCGACGGCATGGGGAAATCGACTGCTGCACGTTCGGCACGTTGCACGGTCACGATCTCCATAAGGTTCAACACAGGTCAGGGACACCATGGCGCGGCACGCTCGCCGCATGTTCGTGCGCTATTTCCTTTTCCCCGAATTTACCGCACTTCGGCCGTTCTCCATAGTGCGGCGGCCGAGCAAGAGCGCGCTTGCAGCGGCGCGTGCGGCTAGGCACATGGATTGCTGCTGCGTAAGAGTTCGGCGACCTGCAAGGCGTGCTGTATCGCGGCGTGATCATGCGCTTTGCACGGCTCGCGCTGTTCTACGTTGTGTTTTCTTATTCCACCGTCCGCGAGGAACCGGCCATGCCCACGACAGCTCTATGCGTCGCTCAGCTCTCGCAATTGCGAACCGACCGCGCTGAACGTGTCGTGGTGAACGACGAAAAGATTCTGCTGGTGCGCGACGGCGATACCGTGCACGCCTATTCCGCCGATTGCCCGCACGCCGGCGGCCCACTCGAAGAAGGCGCGCTCTGCCACGGCCGGATCATCTGTCCATGGCACAAGGGGACGTTCGACGTCGCCACCGGCAACGTGCTCGAACCGCCCGCGCTGGTCGCGCTCGACCGCTATCCCGTGGTGGTCGCAGGCGACGACGTGATGGTCACGCCGGAAAAAATCCCGCAGCCGGTGCGCAATGCCAGCGACAAACAACCGCATTACGTGGTGATCGGCGCGGGTGCGGCAGGCGCCGCCGCTTGCGCGGCTCTGCGCGAGTGTGGCTTTGGTGGCCGCATCACGCTCGTAGGCTATGAAGCGCATGCACCCTACGACCGCACTTCGCTAAGCAAATTCGTGCCGTCCGGTGAAATGGCGCCCACGGATGTGCCGCCGCTTCTGGCGCAGGACTGGCTCGAACGGCACGACGTCGAACGGATCGTCCAGAAGGTTGCGCGGCTCGATGTGCCCGCCCGCACGATACATCTCGAAAGCGGCGGCGCCCTGACGTACGACACGGCCTTGCTTGCGACCGGCAGCGTGCCGAAGCTTCCCCACATTCCCGGTGTGGAGCTCGGCGGCGTACACGTGCTGCGCAGTCTCGACGATGCCGCCGCGCTCGTCGACGCCGTCGGCGATGATGCCGGCCAGACTCAGGTCGTCATTCTGGGCAGCAGCTTCATCGGACTCGAAACGGCTTCCGCGCTGCGCAAATGCGGCACGCCGGTGACCGTCATTTCGCCGGAGAAAGTACCGTTTGCCAAGCAGTTTGGCGAGCGCGCGGGTGCGATGTTCCGCGCGCTTCACGAGCGCAACGGCGTGGTGTTCCATCTCGAAGCAAAGGTCGCTTCGCTCGAAGGCGAAGAAGGCAACGTGCATCAGGTGATGCTCGAAAACGGCGAGCATGTCGCCGCCGACATCGTGCTGTTGGGCACGGGCGTTACGCCGGCCACCGGTTTTGTCGAAGGCCTGCCCCTGCAGAAAGACGGTGGCGTGCTCGTCAATGCGGGCATGCAGGCCGCGTGCGGTCTCTACGCGGCAGGCGATATCGCCGTGTTTCCTTTGCATGAAGATCGGGAACCTGTCCGTATCGAACATTGGCGCGTCGCGCAGCAGCATGCGCGCATCGCCGCGCAAAACATGTGCGGCGCGCGTCATCGCTACGTCGGCGTGCCGTATTTCTGGACCTATCACTTCGGCAAGAACTTCGAGTATCTCGGCCATGCGAGCGAGTGGGACGAGATCGTGACCGATGGCGACCTCGATCGTCAGCAATTCGTCTCGCTGTATGTGAAGAACGACAAGGTGGTCGCCGTGCTCGCCTGCGAACGCGAAGCGCACACCGCGCGGCTGATCGATGCGATGAGAGGTGGCGTGTCGCGCGCGGAAGCGTTGGCGATCGTCGGCGGCGCTTCGTGTGTCACGAAATGAATAACCGGTAACCTGAAGGAGAAACGCGATGACAGAACACAAGGAAAAGCACCCGCACTCGAACAAGAGCGAGAAGCAGATTGACAAGCAGGTCGAAGACAGCTTCCCCGCGAGCGATCCGCCTTCCACCGGCGGCACTACGAAGATCGTCCCCGACAAGGACGCCGCTACGAAAGACAAATCGGACGCAAAGAAACCGGCTGCACACTAGGCCGCGCCGAGCCACGCCAAGCGGAGATGAACCGCCCAGCCGGATTGCCGGCGGGCGGTTTTTTCTAATGAGGTATCGCACCGTTCAGACGCCCTGCAATAGCATTGCCGCGCAAAGAGAACCACCGTCAATGGCATCGTGGCGAGTTAACCATTGACCGCGACGACGGATAGTTCTTCCTCGGTCCGGCTTCTCCCCATCTCGACACGCCCGCAAGCCGTGAGAATTTCCTGCAGCGTGCTCGCATAACACTCCGCCCCGATTGCGCTTTGCAGATCCGCGCTCCACTTCTCCGTATCTTCCGCCGCCCACAATCCGACCACGATCGACACGTTCGGCAAGCGTGCGCGAATGCGCCTGACCAGATAGCGCAAGTGCGACGGAATGCCGTCGATCTGCAAGTAGAGAATGCAGACGATGCCGACATCGTCCGCGTCGAGCTGATCGATCGACGCGCGCGATGCGGCCTCATGCGGCAACGCACGCGAGGTGAACCCATGTTTGCCCAGCAACTGCAACAGGATGGTTGTCGCCAATGCGTCGAGCGGGCCGCGTCCGGGAATGCACAGCACGTGGCTGCTCGCAGCAAGCGAAGACGGGTTCGTCGCGCCTGCCTCGCCCGAATTGCCTGGCGTAACGGGCCGTGGATTCGCTGCTTCAGCTTGTGCATCATTGGAGGCGCCGGAAGCTGAAGGCGCCAGCGGCCCCATCGCGTTCCAGGTTTCGCCCGCGGCGGAGGTCGCCGGCTCGTTGTCGTCATAACCGTCGAGGCCGTCCACGAGGTCGTTCGTCGTCGCCTCGATGCGTGCAAGCTGCGTCGCCGTGACGCTGCCGCGCATGACATCGTTGGCCGCGAGTTGCAGGCCCTTGATCGCGACCTCGTCGTAATATGCCGACAGGGAGCGCTCGCGCAGCAGCAGTTCCGCTTGTTCGATCGCTTCGTCCGGGTCGCCGGCCAACGCACGCTGATAAAAGTTTTCGACCGGCGTCAGCGCCGGCTGGTCGCCTAACAGCACGTCGAGAAATTCCAGGCGCCGCACATGCCGGCCGAGCACGAGCAGGCAAAGCGTCAACGGCGTCGACAGGATCAAGCCTATCGGCCCCCAGATCCAGCTCCAGAAAATCGCGGCCACCACGACCGAAAACGGCGAGAGACCGGTGCTGCGTCCATACAGCAGCGGCTCGACGATTTGACCCACCAGCACTTCCACGCTGACGAACAGCGCCATCGACCAGATCGCCATCGTCCAGCCTGGACTCACGGCGGCGGCGAGCGCGGTGGCGAGCGTCGCCGAAATCCAGATGCCGACGTAAGGCACGAGCCGAAGCAGCGCCGCGAGAATGCCCCACAGAATCGGACTCGGCACACCGATCATGAACAGCCCCGTGCCGATGATCACGCCGACGCCCGCATTCAGGCCGAGTTGCGAAACGAAGTAGCGGCTCAAACGCCGCGCGGCTTCGTCCATGACCGTGGTGGTACGGTGCAGGTCGCGCGAGCCGAACAGACGGATTGCGCGGTCGCGCAAATCGTCGCGTTGCAGCAGGATCACCACCATCACGACAAAAACGATAAAGGCCGTTTCGAGCGGACTGATTGCCGGCGACAACACGCGTCTCGCGAGTTCGAACGGCGTCGGCACCGGCTCGCGCACCTCGACCGGCACGGCGGCGGGTTCGCCGGATGTCGAATGCGCCGTGCCGCGCGACACCGGGCCAGGCCGCGGCGCGATCTGCGAGGGCTCGACCGTCGCGCGTTGCAGCGCCTGGCCAGCGGCGCTTGCAAACCCGTTCAGTTTGCCGATGGTCAGGCTGTGCATCGTTTCCATCTTCTGCTCGATGGTCGCCTGATAACGTGGCATGCCGGCCGCCAGATCGGTCAGTTGCGTGGCGATCACCGCGCCGAGCAGGCCGATCACCGACACCGAGATCACCACGGCGGCGAACACCGACGCTACATGCCCGAGCCGCAAACGCATCAACGCGTTGGCGAGCGGCGCGACCAGAAAGCTGAGCAGAATCGCCAGCGTGATCGGAATTAGCACGGCGCTCGCGAAATACAGGCAGGCGACCACGGTGATGCCCACCGCGAGCGAGATCAGGCTGTCGAGGCCAAAGGCCGTGGCGGGCGCGCGAATGTGGGTGGCCGGCCTCACGCCGCGCGGTTCGGGGATGTCCTTCATGTGCGGCAGTCTGTCCGGTTCTGTTCGGTTCCCGTTCCTGTCAGGCAAGACGGACGAGGCGAGTTGAGCACGTCGATGCTGCCGACGTGCCGATGCCATGTCGTGCCTCGCTCATGCGTTCATCTTTGTTCTGTCGCAATAGCTCACTTACTTGGAAGGCTCGCCAGAGACCGGCCCACTTTCCACTGGCGGTGCTTCCTTCTCGATGTCGGCGCGTGCCTGGTCCCAATACTCGTCAGGCGTGCCTTTCGGTTCATCAGCCTGCTCCCACAGGTAATAAGCGCGCGTGCGAATCTGTTCCTCTTGAGAGGTTTGTTCCTGTTCCATTTGATCACCTCGGTTGACCTGGCGTGGGCCGATATCGGCTGCGCTGCACGCAACCCGCCGCTCAGCAGCGGCATGCGCGCAGTCCCTTGCAATCGAGCAAGCGCTATACCCGGCAGCGCGAGCTCGACAGCGTTTCAGGCCTTGTCGCGTCAAGCTCCGGCGGCGGGTTCGCTTTCGTCGGTGGTGAGTTGCTCTTCGAGGCGGTCGAATACACGCTGCGTCGCGCGGTTCGGTGCGTCGAGCGCGAACAGCAGGAGTGAGCGTCCCGTCACCTGATACGCGTCGCCGGTGCTGAACAGCGGCAATTCTGAACGCACCGGCATGTTGGTATCGAGCAGGCAGGTCCACTGATCGCCGTCGGGAATGTCGGGCAGCGTAAAGTTGACGACATCGTGGTGGGCGTTCAGCACCAGCAGCAAGGTCGCGTCCGAAGCCGGACGGCGAATGCCGCTCGCCTGCGCGCGGCCGTCGATCACGAGGCCGAAGCAGCGCATCGACGGATCGTCCCACTGTTCCTGGGAGAGATCCGTGCCGTCGGGCGAGAGCCAACGCGCGTCGGTCACGTCCAGCGCCTCGTTATATTCACCGATGATAAAGCGGCCGCGCCGCAAAACCGGCAGACGGTGGCGCAACGTGGTCAGATTCTTGACGAACTCGATGAGCGCGCGGCCGTCGTCGTCGATGGCGTCCCAATTCACCCAACTGATCTCGTTGTCCTGGCAATAGGCGTTGTTGTTGCCCTGCTGCGTACGGCCGAATTCATCGCCCGCGAGTATCATCGGCGTGCCTTGCGAAAGCAGTAACGTGGCCAGCAGATTGCGTTTCTGGCGCTCGCGCTGTTGACGAATGTCCGGGTCGTCGGTCGGACCTTCCACACCCATGTTCCAGGACTTGTTGTCCGAGTGGCCGTCCTTGTTGTCCTCGCCGTTGGCTTCGTTGTGTTTGTCGTTGTACGAGACCAGATCGTTCAGCGTGAAGCCGTCGTGCGCGGCGATGAAGTTCACGCTGGCCCACGGGCGGCGGCCGCGATGATTGAACTTGTCGCCCGAACCGGTGAGACGCGTGGCGAGATCGGGCACCTTGCCTTCGTCGCCCTTCCAGTATTCGCGCACCGTGTCGCGAAAGCGGTCGTTCCATTCGGCCCAGCCGGGCGGAAAGCCACCGACCTGATAGCCGCCCGGGCCGCAATCCCACGGCTCGGCAATCAGCCGCACGCTAGAGAGCACGGGGTCCTGCCGGCAGCTGTCGAGGAAACCGCCGCCTTCGTCGAAGCCGTGCTGCTCGCGGCCAAGAATCGTGGCGAGATCGAAACGGAAACCGTCCACCTTCATTTCCGTCACCCAGTACCGCAGGCTGTCGGTCACCATCTGCAGCACGCGCGGGTGCGACAGATTCAGCGTGTTGCCGGTACCGGTATCGTTGATGTAGTAGCGCGGTTCGTCGGGCATCAGGCGGTAGTACGATGCGTTGTCGATGCCCTTGAACGAGAGCGTCGGGCCACGCTCGTTGCCTTCCGCGGTGTGGTTGTAGACCACGTCGAGAATGACTTCGAGATTGTTGTTGTGAAACCGGTCCACCATCTCCTTGAACTCGCCCACCGAATCAATCGACGACGCGAAGAAACGCGGATCGGCCGCGAAGAAACCTATTGTGTTGTAACCCCAGTAGTTGGTGAGGCCCTTCTCGAGCAGATAACTGTCGTTAACAAAGGTCTGGACCGGCATCAGTTCGACTGACGTCACACCGAGGTTCCTGATGTAGTCGAGCACGACCTGCTGTCCGAGTCCGGCGAACGTGCCGCGCAGATTTTCCGGTACTTCTGGATGCCGCTTGGTAAATCCCCGCACATGGGCTTCGTAAAAAATCACGCGCTCCCACGGCAACGCGTTCCGATCAGGATGACTCCACGAAAAGTTGGCATCGACCACCTTGCACTTGGGCACGAAGGGCGCGCTGTCGCGCTCGTCGAAAGACAGGTCGCCCTGTTCGGAATCCAGCGTATAGCCGAAGATTTCCGGCGCCCATTTGAGCTCGCCGATATGCGCCTTTGCATAGGGATCGAGCAAGAGCTTGTTCGGATTGAAACGATGGCCCTTCTCCGGTTCATAAGGGCCGTGCACGCGATAGCCGTAAACCGCGCCCGGTTTGAGGTTCGGCACGAACACGTGCCACACCTCGTCGGTATATTCCGGCAATTCGATGCGTTCGATTTCGTTTTCGCCGGTTTCATCGAACAGACATAGTTCGACCTTGGTGGCGTGCGCGGAGAACAGCGCGAAGTTGACACCGCTTCCGTTCCATGTCGCGCCAAGCGGAAAAGGCGTGCCTTCCGAGATGCGCGTCGAGTAATTGGTCTGGGATGACATAGGGGTTCCTGTGGAAGCTAGAGGCGCGGGCGCGCGTGTTTAGTGCAAGCGTGATTCAGTCGATGCAGGCGTCTCCGGCGACATGAATGCGCGATCGGAGCTTCGAACAGCAGCCCGCTGATTTAGCAAATTCCAGACCTGAAAGGTTTGGCACGGCTGCGTGCGCGGCGCGGCACAACTCTTGCAGCAGCAGGGTGAAAGCTGCCTCAGTGAAGCGGCGGCATGAGAAGCGCCGCATATGCCATCAGGGAGAAATCATCATGCAACGAATACAGATCAAACCGCTGGCCGCCACCGCCCTGCTTCTCGCCACACTGGCGTCGCACGGCAACGCGTATGCTCAGGGCGCGCCTCAGGCCATCACCGAAAGGCGTACGGACGTGGTGCAACTCGCCAGCGGCTACCGCGCGTCGAAGCTGAGTGGCGCTGATGTTTACAACAAAACGAAGGACACGATCGGCACGCTGGACGATCTGATCGTCTCGCCGAGCGGCGATCGCAGCACATACGCCATTCTGTCGGTAGGCGGATTCCTGGGCATGGGCAAACATCTGGTCGCCGTGCCGTTTAACGACTTACAGATCAACAACCGCCGGGTGGTACTGCCAGAGGCCACCAAGAAATCGCTCGAGGCGCTACCTGAATTCAAGTACGCACCGGATTGAGAGAGGGTTTTAATTTCGTTGACCGGCTGCAAGGGCCCGGCCTTGCAGACCGGTGTCAAACCAGGCGCAGCCTTTACGACGGGCCCGTCGCATGCAGCGCCGCCGCTGATTCGAGCACTCGCAGCAGGCGCTCGGGCGTCAACGGTTTCGCGCAATGCGCATCAAACCCTGCGGCTTTGGCGCGCGCCCGGTCGTCACGTGAGGCTGACGCCGTACATGCCACCAGCAACATATGCGAAGTCGAAGGATCAGCACGCAGACGCCGAGCCAGTTCGAGACCATCCAGGCCCGGCATCCTGATGTCCAGCACCACTGCAAAGGGCTGCCAGTCGCACGCCATCTCGCAGACGGCGAACGGATCCTCGAGCGCCCGGCACTCGAAGCCGTCCGCGGCTAGCAACATCTGCAATGCATCTGCCGCTTCCCGGTAATCGTCCACCACGAGGACGCGCCGGTGCGATGCCATCGCGTACTGGATAGGCCGCCACACTACGACATCTTCGTTATCGTCCATCCGGTCGTCGAACCTCACCATTCTCTCCTTGGCTTTTCCCTTATGCCACTCGCGGGCACTTCGAAACCTGCGCGCAAGATTCGCTCCTGACACGCGGACAAAACTCATCGTTCGCCACACGATGGTCTTCCGGTTGCGTCGCATTCGCAGCGTACGCCCTCACCTCATCACCTTAGCTCAGGCAATAAAATGCCGCTGACTAAAAACCCAGCACCGTTTTAGGGATTTGTACTCAGCGGGTTATCCCGCACGGTTGTCGATGAAGCCCTTCAGCATGGCAAGCGTATCGGCATCGTCGATGTGTTTATCAGTACGCCAACGCAACATGCGTGGAAAACGCACTGCCACGCCGGACTTATGACGCGGACTCGCCTGAATGCCTTCGAAGCCGATTTCAAAAACGAGCGTGGGGGTGACGCTGCGCACGGGGCCGAACTTTTCGATCGTGGTCTTGCGCACGATCGCGTCGACCTGACGCATTTCTTCGTCGGTTAGACCGGAATAAGCCTTCGCGAAGGGCACCAACGTGCGCACGCCGTTCGCTTCGTCCCATACCGCGAAAGTGAAATCCGTATAGAGACTCGCGCGACGGCCGTGGCCGCGTTGCGCATAGAGCAGCACGGCGTCGACTGCATACGGATCGATCTTCCATTTCCACCATGTACCGGAGGCTTTGGTACGGCCCACGCCGTACATCGATTCGCGCTGCTTGACCATGAGCCCTTCCACGCCACGCGAACGGCTCTCGTCGCGCAATGCGGCAAGCGCGTGCCAGTCCGCTGCACGAACCAGCGGCGACACGCGCAGCAGATCGTGCGCGAGTGTGCCTTCGATTGAAACAGCCAACGCCTCCAGTTGCGCGCGCCGCTCGACGAGCGGCGTCATGCGCAGGTTCCGGCCGTTCGCTTCGAGCAGATCGTACGCCAGCAGCGTGGCCGGCGAATCGGCGAGGATTTTTTTAGTCAGCGTCTTACGGGCAATGCGCGGTTGCAACCGCGCAAACGGTAATGGCGCGATGGCGCCGGGTTCCCACGCGAGAATCTCGCCGTCGACCACGAAACCGTCCGGCAAGGCATCGCCCAACGCCGCCACTTCGGGGAAGCGATCCGTGATCAGATCCTCGCCGCGTGACCATAACCAGACACGTCCACCACGTTTGACGAGTTGCGCGCGAATGCCGTCCCACTTCCATTCGATCTGCCATTGCGAGGGATCGCCGAGCGTTGCCGGATCGGCTTGCAATGGATGCGCGAGAAAGAACGGATACGGCAGGCCGAGGTCGCTCTCCTGCTGGTGCTCGCCAGGCTGCATCTCGTCGCCAGTCGCTTCGGGCGCGATCAAACGCAGATAGCGTGCGGCATCGGGCTTCTGTTGCGAATCGGTCCAACCGACCATGCGCTGCGCGATCCGCTTATGATCGACGCCCGCGACTTCCGCTAGCGCCCTCACCACCAGTTGCCGCGCGACGCCCACCCGAAACCCGCCGCCAATCAGTTTGGTCAGCAGAAACCGGCCGCCCCAATCGAGTTCGTCCCAGTAGCCGATCAAACGCGTGCGCAACTCTTCCGGCGCCACGCCGCGCAAGGTCAGCACACGTTGCTCGATCCATTGTGTGAGGCCCAGTTCGGAACTGCGTTGCGCGGGCGGCAGGATATGCGCGATGGTTTCGGCCAGATCGCCCACTGCGTGATAGGACTCTTCGAACAACCACGCCGGCAATCCCGCGCGTTCGCGGGCGATCTCGGTCAGCAGACGCGTCGGCACCGATTGGCGCGGTTTGCCGCCGGCAAGAAAATACGACGCCCACGCCGCATCTTCCGGTTCGGCCACGGCGAAGTAGCTGGTCAATGCTTCGAGTTTGTCGTGCGTGGACGTGGTCGCGTCGAGCGCGGTGTAGAGAGCGGCGAAGCGTTTCATGCGCGGCTCGACGGGTTGGCCGCATGGCTCTGGTCATCAGCCGGCACAGCCTGCTCTGCTGCTGTCTGATCGAACTCGAGCGGCACGCTGCGCGCCGCGACGGTTTCATCCGCACCCGCGGCATCCGCTTCGACCGTATCGTCGCCATATTGCGTTTCAAACGCACCGGCCTCGAGGCCTTGCTCGCGCAACCAGCGCACCATCGGCTCGACCGAGCCATGCGTGACGATCACGCGTTCGGCGCCCGTCGCCTGAATGGCTGTTTGCAGGCTCGGCCAATCGGCATGATCCGACAGCACGAAGCCGCGGTCGACACCACGCCTGCGGCGCGCGCCACGCAGACGCATCCAGCCGGATGCAAATGCATCGCTATAGTCGCCGAAGCGCTTGAGCCATGCGCTGCCTTGCGCGGACGGCGGCGCCACGATCAGTGCCTGACGGAACGCCGCCTTGTCCTTGACCGGTATCTCGCTGACAGGCCGCACAGGCGGCAAATGCACGCCGGCGTCCCGATACGCGCGATTGAGCGGTTCCACGGCGCCGTGACAGAAAATCGGCCCAATGCCGGCATCGACACTGGCGAGCACGCGCTGCGCCTTGCCGAACGAATAGCAGAACAGCACGGACGCGCGTCCTTCGGCAGCGTTATGACGCCACCACGAATCGACGCCGTCGAATACCGCTTGCGGCGCGTCCCACCGGTAGATCGGCAGGCCGAAGGTCGACTCGGTAATGAAGGTGTCGCAGCGCACCGGTTCGAAGGCATCGCAGGTCGGGTCGGGGTCGAGTTTGTAGTCGCCCGAAGCCACCCACACGCGCCCACGATGTTCGATCCGCACTTGCGCCGAGCCGAGTACATGCCCTGCGGGATGCAGCGATACCGTCGTGCCGTTAAGATCGAGGCGCTCGCCATACCCCAGGGTTTGCAGCGATATGCCGGGCAAACGCGACAGCAGCACGTTCGCCCCTGCTTGCGACGCAAGGTAGTGCCGGTGCCCGAAGCGCGCGTGGTCGGAATGCGCGTGCGTGATCACTGCCCGGTCGACGGGACGCCACGGGTCGATATAGAAGTCGCCAGGCGGACAATACAATCCCTCTGGCCGTGCCACCACGAGGTCCGCGAGGTCTGCTTCGTCAGAGGCTATAGTCAATGGGGGTTCCAGTGGAAAAGCGGGCACGTTGCAGCAGGTCGATGCAAGCTCGACACATCCGCCAAGCAAACTGCATTCCCGGCGTGTGCACGTGAACCTGAGTGCCGGAGAGGAGCGCCGAAGAGAAGCGGCAATGTCAGCGTGGCTGCATTCTTGCTTGAGTATGCAGGAGCAACAAGGTACGCGCGTCGGCAAAGCCCGCATTCCGGCAGGTCAGCCACGCGCGCTGCGAGGTCCCATGCAAACCATCATCGATGACCACGCGTTATATGTGGCGAAACATCCCGGCGCATTCGTGCTGCAAACGCTGAAGGCATTTCGCGCCAACCAGGGCTTGCTGCTCGCCGGCGCGGTCGCGTATTACGCGTTGTTGTCGATCGTACCGCTCATGATCCTGATCGTGATCGCCCTGTCGCGCTTCGTGCCCCAGCATGTGTTGCTCGCGGCGCTCGCGCATCTGTTGCAATGGCTGGTGCCGGGCCAGTCGAACGCCTTGGTTCGCGAGCTGGCCAATTTTCTGTCGCATCGCGCGGTGATCGGCTGGGTCTTGCTGCTGACGATGATCTTCTTCAGTTCGCTGGCCTTCACCGTGCTCGAGAACGCGATGTCGCTGATTTTCGTCCACCGTGTGGTGGTCCGGCGGCGGCACTTCCTGCTCTCGGCGATGCTGCCGTATTGCTACATTCTGTGTCTCGGTGTCGGCATCCTGATCGTCACCTTCGTGTCGAGCGGGCTCGAAGCGATCGGCGCCGAAGGCATCGATCTGTTCGGCCTGCATGTTTCGTTGCAGGGACTCTCGCGCGTCGTGTTGTATCTGCTCGGCCTCGCGGGCGAGGTCTTCGTGCTGACCTCGATCTATATGGTGATGCCGGTCGGTCGTCCTTCGCTCAGGCATGCGCTGTTCGGCGGCGTGGTCGCCGCCGTGCTGTGGGAGATTACGCGGCACGTGCTGGTCTGGTACTTCGCTACCCTCTCGCAGGTGAGCGTGGTCTACGGATCGCTGACCATGGCCATCGTCATCCTGTTCAGCCTTGAATGGCTCGCGACCTTGCTGCTGCTCGGAGCGCAGGTGATTTCGCAATACGAACGCTTCGGGATCGAGCCGCTTCAGGCGCCGCAGCCCGACATCAAGACCGGCTGAGTGCTCGCCGCGAGGCGTGCCACGACCAGGGAACGAGGCCGTGGGGCAAGACTGCGGTAACATTCTGCTGAATACCGGCCGAGGCGCACGCCTGGCATAACCGCCTCTTCCAGCCGGCAGGCTTCAGGACCCCACCATGAGCATCACCCAGCGCAACAACATACAGATTTCCGGCAACGGCAAGCGGACCATGGTGCTGGCGCACGGTTTCGGTTGCGATCAGAGCATGTGGCGCTACCTCGCACCGTCGTTTCAGGACGAATACCGGACCGTGGTGTTCGATCATGTCGGCAGCGGCTCGTCGGATCTGAGCGCCTACGACATCGACAAGTACGACTCGCTGTACGGCTACGCCAGCGACCTGATCGAGATCATCCGTGAAGTTGCCGACGGCCCGGTGGTGTTCGTCGGCCACTCGGTCAGCGCGATGATCGGCCTGATCGCGAGCCTCAAGGCGCCGCAGCTCTTCTCCGCTCTGATCATGGTGGGCCCGTCGCCCTGTTACGTGAACGACGGCGACTACGTCGGCGGCTTCTCGCGCGAAGACATCGAAGATCTGCTGCGCACGCTCGAAAGCAACTACCTCGGCTGGTCGAGCGCAATGGCGCCGGCCATCATGGGCGCGCCGGAGCAGCCGGAACTCGGCGTCGAACTGACCAACAGTTTCTGCCGCACCGATCCCGAGATCGCCCGTCAATTCGCGCGCGTCACGTTTCTGTCCGACCAGCGCGCGATACTCTCGCGCGCCACCACGCCCACGCTCATTCTGCAAAGTAGCGACGACATCATCGCGCCCTGTGTGGTCGGCGAATACCTGCACCGCACGATTCCCGGCAGCACGCTGCATCTCATCGAGAACGTGGGCCATTGTCCGCACCTGAGCGCGCCGAGCGCGAGCGCGGCCGCGATGAATTCCTTCCTCGCGCCGATGAGCCTGTAGCACGATGCACAGCACGGACCGCCCGCTGCCCTCAGCCGACGCGTTGTTCGAGCACGCTGCCTGCGGCCTGCTTGTCACCGATGCCAATGGCCGCATTGTGCGCGTGAACGCGACCTTCTGCGGCTGGCTCGGCTATGACAGCGCGGAGCTGGCCGGAGCGAGGCAAATCCAGGATCTGCTGAGCGCCGGCGGCAAGGTGTTCTATCAGACGCATTGGGCACCGCTTCTGCAAATGCAGGGTTCGGTGGCCGAGGTCAAGCTGAACATGCTGCATCGCGACGGCCACATGGTGCCGATGCTGCTCAACGCGGTGCGCCGCCGTCATGGCGAGGTGACTTACCTGGAAGTGGCGGTGCTGATCGTCGCGGACCGTCACAAGTACGAGCAGGAGTTGCTGCTCGCGCGGCGCAATGCCGAGGCGTCCGTGGCCGCGCATCAGCTCGCGCAGCGCGAGTTGCAGGAAAGCCGCGACGTGCTGAGCCTCGCCATGCGCGGCGCGCGCATGGGCGCGTGGTCGCACGAGCCGAAGTCGGGCAAGCTCTGGTGGAGCCGCGAACTCGAAGCGCTCGCGGGCTATGCCGAAGGCCGCTTTGCCAACATGCCCGGCGGCTTTTTCGAACTGATTCATCCGGGCGATCTGATCGCGCTGAACGAGGCCGTGGACCACGCGGTGGAAACCGGTGACGACTATGTCGCCGAGTTCCGTTTTCTGCACGCAAGCGGCGACTGGTGCTGGATGGAAGGCCGCGGGCGTGCCACTTACGACCGCCAGGGCGAGCCGCTCACGATCTACGGCCTCGGCATCGACATTACCGAACGCAAGGAAGCGCAGACGGTCCTGCTGCGCCAGGCGGCAATCTTCGAACACCTGAGCGACGCGATCGTGATCACCGATCTGCGCGGCAATATCACGGACTTCAACGTGGGCGGCGAACGCATGCTGGGTTATCGCATGCGCGAGATTCTCGGCAAGCCGGTCGCGCTCCTGCTGCCGCCGGACCAGGCGTTGAGCATTCGCCGCGAAGCGCTCGCGGCACTGGCCGCCGAAGGCACATGGCGCGGCGAATTGCCATTCGTGCGGCGCGACGGTTCGCGCGGCGTGTGCGAAACCGTCATCAAGCCGCTCGCCAACGCGCGCGGCGATATCTACGGCGCGGTCAGCATCAATCGCGACATCACCGGGCGCCGGCACGCGGAGCAGCAACTCACGCGGCTGAACCGCGAACTCTCGAATGCCGATCGCCGCAAGGACGAATTTCTCGCCACGCTCGCACACGAACTGCGCAATCCGCTCGCGCCGATGCGCAACGTGCTTGAAATTCTGCGCCTGAAAGAGTTTGCCGATCCGCAATTGAGCTGGTCGCGCGACGTGTTCGACCGGCAACTCCAGCACATGACGCATCTGGTCGACGATCTGCTGGAAGTCTCGCGCATCACTCAGGGCAAGCTCGAGCTGCGCAAGCAACGTCTCGAACTGGCACGCGCAATGCAATCGGCCATGGAAGCGGCGCGGCCGACCGTGCAGGCCTCGTCGCATCATCTGAGCGTGACGCTGCCGCGCGAGCCGCTCTATCTGGTCGCCGATCCCACGCGGCTGTCGCAGATGATCCTGAATCTGCTGAACAACGCCGCCAAGTACACGCCGCCCGGCGGGACCATCTCGCTCGCGGCGGAACGCGAAGGCGACGAAGCCGTGATCGTCGTGCGCGATTCCGGCATCGGCATTCCAGCCGAGCATCTGGACAACGTGTTCGAAATGTTCTCGCAACTCGCACCGGCATTGGACCGCTCGCAAGGCGGACTCGGCATCGGCCTCGCGCTGGTGCGCGGCCTCGCGGAACTGCACGGCGGCACGGTCGCGGCTTTTAGCGACGGTCCCGGCAAAGGCAGCGAATTCGTGATCCGGTTGCCGGTGACGGCAGCGGCGGCGCTGCCGTCCGACAGTGCGCCGCCCGAGGCACCGCATGCGGGCGGCCTGCGCGTCGTGATCGTCGACGACAACGCGGACGCCGCCGAGAGCCTTGCGATGGTGCTCGAACTCGAAGGCCACGAAGTCCGCACGGCCGGCGACGGTGTAGCGGGTCTGGAACTGATCAGCGCGTTCGCGCCGCAGGCGGTGATTCTCGACATCGGCTTACCGCAACTGAACGGCTATGAAGTGGCGCGGCGGATTCGCCAGGATTACCAGCACGCGGGCATTGTGCTGATCGCCGTCACCGGCTGGGGCCAGCAGCAGGACAAGCAGACTGCTCTCGCCGCGGGATTCGACCATCACTTCACCAAGCCGGTCGACCCCGGCGAGTTGCAGCGGGTGTTGAGCCGGCAGAGTGCGTGAGTGCGAGTGTGAGTGGTCAACGCGCCTTGTTAAACTGACGCGATTTCCGCCCGCCTCTCTTTATGCCCTACGACACCGTTGCCGCTTTCGCCGCTGCCTCGTGCGAGACCGTTTCGCCCCGCGCTGGCGCAGCCGCCCATGCTTGACGACGCTCAGGTCACGCGCACCCTGGCCACGCGGGGCATCGTGCCCGACGCGAACCAGCGCGAAGCGATCGCCGCGCTCGTCACATTACTCGCCGCGAACGGCCCGCGCACGCGTTCCGCCGCGACACCGCTGCATCAGGGCGTGTATTGCCATGGGCTGCCTGGGCGCGGCAAAAGTCTGGTGGTCGATACCGTGTTCGAGTTGGCGACCTGCCGCAAGCGGCGTCTGCACTTCCACGAATTTTTGCGCGAGATGAACCGGCGGCTCGTCAGCGAGCCAAGCGGCGACGACCGCCTCGGCTCGGTCTCGCGCCAATGGCTCGACGGTATCGAGCTGCTGTGCTTCGACGAATTTCACGTACACGATATCGCCGATGCATTCCTGATGGGCCGCTTTCTCGATACGGCGATCGGGCTCGGCACCCGCATCGTGCTCACCTCGAACTATGCGCCGGAAGGCCTGCTGCCCGACCCGGAGTTTCACGAGCGTTTTTTGCCGACCATCGAGCAGATCAAACGCTGCTTTATCGTGATTCATTTCGACGGCGCGCGCGACTACCGCTTCGGCGGTGAACAGGCGCAAATGCCGCATTTCTTCGCGCCACTCGATGCCGCGACCCGCGAGACATTGCTGCGGATTTTCGTGCGCTATGAAGGCAGCGAAGCGCTCGATCCCGTCACGGTGAGCGCGGCGGGCCGACCGTTTGTCGCGCGCGCGGCGGGCGCGGCTTTGCTGTGGGCGGACTTCGAGAATCTGTGCGTGGCGAGCCGCTCGCATCTCGACTACCTGGACCTCGCCGAGCAATGGCACGGTCTGATCCTCGACAATGTGCGCAACGAGTGGTTGAGCACGTCTCACACGCTGCAACGGCTGATCTGGCTGGTCGATATCTTCTACGACCGCAAGCGTGCGCTGTTTATCGCGTCCGATGAACCAATCGAGATGGCGCTCAGCGGTCTGCAAGGCGCGCACGATCTGTCGCGCACGCTGAGCCGGCTCGCCGACATGCAATCGCGCGCTTATCGCAACACGCTCGACGGAACGCGCGAGGTTTCAGCGGACACGCCGGCCGATGCGCTGGACGATTCCGCGTAAGCCAGAGCACCCTGGGCGCATTTTCATAAAAAACCGGCGGTTTTCATCAAACCGCCGGCTTTTTCACTTCGCACCTTTTCGTGCCATCACTCTTGGCTGCGCTTCGACTTCACCCGCTCGATCTGCTGCTTCGCCGCTTCATACACACGCTCCGGCGTGAAGCCGAACTTCTTCTTCAGATCGGCGAGCGGCGCGGATGCGCCGAACGTATGCATCACCACCTGCGCGCCGAGCCGACCCACATAGCGGTCCCAGCCGAGCGAGGCAGCCTGTTCGACGGCGACACGCGCGTCGACGTCCGAGGGCAGCACCGATTCCTGATACGCCTCGTCCTGGCGCTCGAAGATGTCCCACGACGGCATCGACACCACGCGCGCCGCGATCCCGTCGCCCTTGAGCTTCTCGTACACGTCGACGCAAATCGAGAGCTCGCTGCCCGTCGCCATCAGGATCACTTGCGGCTTCTGTCCATCGGCTGCGTCGGCGAGCACATACGCGCCCTTCTGCGTACCGCTGGCGGCGGCATAGCGGCTGCGGTCCAGCGTGGGCAACGCCTGGCGCGACACGACGATGCACGACGGCCGGCGCGGATCCGACAGCGCCACGCGCCAGGCCTCGGCGACTTCGTTGGCATCGCCCGGACGCAGCACGGTGAGGCCGGGCACGCCGCGCAATGAGGCCAGCTGCTCGATCGGCTGATGGGTCGGACCGTCTTCGCCCACGCCGATCGAATCGTGCGTGAACACGAAGATCGACGGCACTTCCATGATCGCCGAGAGGCGGATCGGCGGCTTCATGTAGTCGCTGAAAATCAGGAACGTGGAGCCGAACGGCCGCAGATTCGACAGTGCGAGGCCGTTCACCGCCGCGCCCATCGCGTGTTCGCGAATGCCGAAGTGCAGATTGCAGCCGCCGTAGCTATCGTGCTCGAAGCTGCCGGCGCCCTCGAATTTCAGGTTGGTTTTGGTGGACGGCGAGAGATCCGCCGAGCCGCCGATCATCCACGGCACGCGAGCGGCAATCGCGTTGAGCACCTTGCCCGACGAATCGCGTGACGCGACGCCCTTCGGGTCGGCGTCGAACGTGGGGATGTCGCTGTCCCAGCCCGCCGGCAATTCGTGCGCTTCCATCTGCGCGAATTCACGCGCGAGTTCCGGGTACTTCTTGCTGTATGCGTCGTACTGGGCCTGCCATGCCTCGCGCGCCGCCTTGCCGCGCGCGCCGATGCCGGCCGCGAAGCGCTCGTGCACGCCGTCAGGCACATAGAAGAACTTGTCCTCCGGCCAGCCATACGCCTTCTTGGTCAGCGCGACTTCTTCGACGCCGAGCGCCTCGCCGTGGGCCGAGGAACTGTCCTGCTTGTGCGGCGAACCCCAGCCTATGATGCTGTGCACGACAATCAGCGTCGGCCTGTCGGTGATGCTTTTCGCCTCGACAAGAGCGGCCTCGAGCGCGGCAGCGTCGTTAGCGTCGTTCACGCGCAGCGTGTGCCAGTTGTAGCCGCGGAACCGGCTTTCGACGTCGTCGCTGTACGCGAGGTCCGTGTGGCCCTCGATCGTCACGCGGTTGCTGTCGTAGATCCAGATCAGATTGGACAGTTTCAGATGCCCGGCGAGCGATGCCGCTTCGTGCGAGATGCCTTCCATCATGTCGCCGTCGCCGCATAGCGCGTAGACGCGATGGTCGAAGAGCGGCGCATCCGGCTGGTTGAAGTGGCTCTCGCACCAGCGCCCCGCCATCGCCATGCCGACGCTGTTGCCGAGCCCCTGGCCAAGCGGGCCGGTGGTGGTTTCGACGCCGGTGGTCATGCGGTACTCGGGGTGTCCCGGCGTGTTGCTGTCGATCTGGCGGAAATGCTCGATGTCGTCCAGCGAGACGGAGGGCCTGCCGGTCGGCTTGCCCTCGTCGTCCACCGCTTTCACGTTGGCCAGATGCAGCAGCGAATACAGCAGCATCGACGCATGCCCCACCGAGAGCACGAAGCGATCGCGGTTCGGCCACAACGGCTCGTCCGGATCGTAAACAAGATGGTTTTGCCACAGATGATAGGCCACGGGTGCCAGTGCCATCGGCGTGCCGGGGTGACCGGAATTGGCCTTTTGCACAGCGTCCATCGACAGCGTGCGGATCGTGTTGATGCACAGCTGATCGAGGGCGGGATCGTTTTGCATGGGACACTCCTTGTTCGGCGGTTGAAGAGAAAGCCGGAACGCGCTGTGTCGGCGCACCCGGCGAACCGTGTTACGTGGAAGAACGCATGAGGAACCGCTGCGAGGCTCAACGATGATGCGCCGATGCGCGCAAATCTGCACGGAGCGTTACACGCGGCATCGGGCGGGTCTACTGCGGGAAGCGGTTATTTCAGCGGGCTTGCGACTGGAACCCGTCCGGAGCGGCGCTGACACGAAGAAAAAACCGGCGTGCGCCGAGATCAAGCCGCGCGCAGCCAATGCTCGACCAGGGGCCCGTGCTTGCCGTCGATTGGGTCCAGCGGCGGAAAAGGCAACGCCTCCATGGCCGCCAGTTCGTCCGGCGTGAGCGCCTCGCGGCGGATGTCCCACTGCTGGTCCTCCGGATAGCCGGCGACGACCCGGAAGTGCCGCGCGAACGATTGCAGACAGTGGCCAGTGCCGGCCGGCAGCAGAATCGCGTCGCCGGCGGATAGCGACACCACCCTGCCGCCCGGACCGCCGATGATCACCTGCGCGGAGCCGTCCGTTACGCCGAGTACTTCGTGCGCTGTGGCGTGAAAATGGTGGTAGTCGAAGATCCCGTCGCGCCACTGCGGCGGCCATGCGTTGCGCTCGAAAAGGATTTCGAAGGCGGCCGCGAGGTCGCCGCTATCCGGCATGAGGGCGCGCCGGTAAATCACGACCGGCAGATTGCGGTTATTCGGCACCCAGTCGTGCGGTTTGAGCATGAAGGCTTCGTATTCGGTTTTGGCGGCGTCGAATCCATGCTTTGAATCGTTGAACATGGTTTGCTCCTTAGCGTCCTGCGGATCGCGGTGCGCCGTTGGAGCCGGCGTGGAAGACGCTGCGCTGGCCGGCTCGGGCGATCGTTTCAGCGCCGCATAAAGCGCGCCTGCCTTCGCGTCTGCTTCTTTTCGGGCATGTTTAGACGCGCTGCCGTGACGGTGGACGAATTTCGCAAACATATGAAGTATCACTCGCCTTGGTTACGTTGCTGCGTCATTCCTTGCGCTGCGATTCACGCCCGCCGCCTCCGGGCGGCTCGGCATGCGTGCCGGTGCCGAGCGGCACTTCGGCGCTGTGTGCCGGGCGCTCGTTCGAGCGTGGCGGATTGGTCGCCTTGTCGACGCCGGTCTGCTCAACCGGCTCGATGCCGAGCGGACTGGGTTCGATATAGTGCGTGCCGCTTGGCTTGTTGCGCTGTTTCACCTCATCGGTGACCAATGCGTCCAGCTCGTCCTGCGATTTGGTGCCCTGCATGTCGCTCTCCTCGTGACGTGGGATATATCTTCGCTGAAGCAACATCCGGTCCCTCCCGGCCAACGCTCCCGCACTACGCAGGAACATATGGCCGGGCACGGCCGTTGCGAAAAATGAGGCGAAGGTGTGAACCGACATTTGTAAAAAGGAGAACTTCATGACGATGACCACAATTCGCGTGTCCGATACCGAAGTGCAGGTCGAACGCACTTTGTACACATTCGCGCAGAAGAGCGACGCGGACGCATTCCAGCGCTGCCTCGCCGATTCCTCGATCGACAGTTGCTACCGCACCTATCCACCCGTCTCCGCGAAGCCCACCCTGCCCGACGAACACCCCAATGATCCGGGCCGCGGCAGCACGATCTCACCGTCGCTCGGCGGCATGCCATAAGGAATTCCGCCTTTCCGGCAAGCGGCGCGCGTGCGCCGCCATCCTCCACCTGCCTTCTTGCTCCCTCACTTCTCAGGGGTCGCGCGATCGGCGGCCACGATTTCGCGCCCATAGTCGATTGCGGCGCGGCGCGCCTCGTCGGCGGTCGCGTAGGGCCCGAGTTCGGGAGCGCCATCGAATGGAAACAGAATTTTTCTGTCCGCTTTTCTGACAACCTTCAGTCCACCTACGTAACGGCCGTCGCCTGTTCCGTGATAGCTGGCGTAAATCTCGAACTCGTCGTCAGCAACGTCGGCCTTATGTCGCGCCATTTGTCTTTCCCTTATCCCTGCACATCTGTGCGTCATGTTCGGTGTGATATCGCGGCGCGTACCGCCGCTGCGGGGTACGCGCCTGCCGTGGTCGAGCAATAGCCGTTCCACGCGGCGCGCCCGCGTCGGCGGCGGTTCGAGCCGGTGGCATGCCGGTTGCGTTTCGCATGCATACCCACCACGGAACCCACCATGACGACGAAGACGACAAACACGAGTTGCATGCCGGATCTGCATCTGCATACGCCGATGCCGCCGGAAGTCGACCCCGACGCGCCGCCCCCGACCAGCGATCCCGATCCGTCGCCGCCGCCCGACGATGTGCCGCCGAACGACCCGGATCGTGCGCCCGACGGCGATCCGCCTGGCAGGCCGCCGCCACAGAGCGTCGCGTGCCTATCTCACGCGCTTGCGCACACCGAAGGCCCGGCGGGACGGTTGTAAGCGCGAATTAATCCAGCGGTCCGGTAATTGCGGGGCTTCGGTTAAACCGGTGCGCAAGCACCGCCAACCGTTGAGGAGCCAGCATGAGCACCGACCCTACTGTCGAACCCACTTCCGAGAGTCCAGCGCAACGCGCATCCACCGCACCCGATAGCGCGCCCATCAAGCCATATCGCCACGCCGCCGGCGGCTGGGGCTCGGTCAAAGCGGTCGCGTCGATCCTCGTGCAGGAACACGTGACGTTGAACGGCAGCCGCATCCTTGCGCAGCAGAACAAGCCTGACGGCTTCGCCTGCGTGAGCTGTTCGTGGGCCAAACCCGCGGACCCGCATCTTTTCGAATTCTGTGAGAACGGCGCGAAAGCGACCGCGTGGGAAATCACCAGTAAACGCGTCGACGCGGATTTCTTCGCCAGCCATACGCTGAGTGAATTGCGCTCGTGGAGCGGCCTCGAGCTCGAATCGCGCGGGCGGCTGACCACGCCGATGCGCTGGGATCCCGTCACCGACCGCTACGTGCAGACCACCTGGCAACATGCATTCGCCGAAATCGCGAGCGAACTGCAAGCAATGGATCCGAATGAAGCGGTGTTCTATGCGTCAGGCCGGGCATCGCTCGAAACGTCCTACATGTACGCACTGTTGGCGCGCCTCTACGGCACCAACAACCTGCCGGACAGTTCGAACATGTGTCACGAAAGCACTTCGGTCGGCTTGCCGAAGTCGATCGGCGTGCCGGTCGGGACCGTGCAACTCGAAGATTTCGAACATACCGACTGCATGCTGTTCTTCGGCCACAACACCGGCACCAACGCGCCGCGCATGCTGCATCAGTTGCAGGATGCGCGCAAACGCGGCGTGGACATCATCACCTTCAATCCGCTCAAGGAACGCGGGCTCGTCACCTTTGCGAATCCGCAGTCGCCGCTCGACATGCTCACCCCGGCCGACACGCGGATCAGCACGCAATATCATCAGGTGAAGATCGGCGGCGACGCGGCAGCGATTGCGGGACTCTGCAAGCTGCTGATCGAATGGGACGACGACGCGCAACGCAACGGTGAGCCACGCGTGCTCGACGCGGCTTTCATCGCGGAACATACGCACGGCTTCGAAACCTTCGCGCAGGCCATGCGCGCGACTTCATGGGAAGAGATCGAACACCACACGCACCTCAGTCGCGCCGCGCTCGAAGACACTGCGCGCGTCTACGCGAAAGCGAATGCCGCAATGGTGCTGTACGGCATGGGCATCACCCAGCACCGCAGCGGCGTGCACAACGTGCAGATGCTGTCGAACCTGCTGCTTCTGCGCGGCAATATCGGCCGGCCGGGCGCGGGCATCTGCCCGATTCGCGGTCACTCGAACGTGCAGGGACAGCGCACCGTCGGCATCACGGAAAAGCCGGAACTCGCGCCGCTCGACAAGCTGAAGGAACTCTACGGCTTCGAGCCGCCGCGCGACAAAGGCATGACCACGGTCGAAGCCTGCCGCGGCGTGCTCGACGGCAAGGTCAAAGCGTTCATCGGCCTGGGCGGCAATTTTCAGGTGGCGATTCCCGACCACCATGTGATGGACCCCGCGTGGCAGCGTCTGCGGCTCACGGTGCAGATCGCCACGAAACTCAACCGCAGCCATCTGCTGCACGGCGAGGTCGCCTATCTGCTGCCATGCCTCGGGCGCATCGAGGTCGACCGTCAGGCGAGCGGCGAGCAATGGGTCAGCGTGGAGGACAGCACGGCCTGTGTGCATGGCTCGCACGGACTCGCCGAGCCGGCCGGCGACATGCTGCTGTCGGAGCCCGCCATCGTCGCGGGTCTTGCCAAGGCGCTGTTGCCGCGCAACCCGAAGATCGATTGGGATGCCTGGGTCGGCGACTACTCGCTGGTGCGCGACGCAATCGAGCGCACCTATCCGGATCAGTTCAAGGACTTCAACGCGCGCTTCAAGCAACCCGGCGGTTTTCACCGGCCGCTCGCGGCCTGCGAGCGCAAATGGAAAACGGAGAGCGGCAAGGCGAATTTCATCGTGCCCGAAACGCTCGATGAAGACGCGGATATGCCGGCGCGAGGCCCGGACGTGCTGCGCCTGATGACGGCCCGCGGCGACAGCCAGTTCAACACTACCGTCTACGGTCTCGACGACCGCTTCCGCGGCGTGCACGGCAGCCGCAACGTGCTGCTGATGCATCAGGACGACATGGCGCAGCGCGGTTTCGCGGAGGGCGACGCGGTGTGCATCTCCACCGTCTCGAACGACGACGTGACGCGCGAAGTCGACGGCATGCATGTCCACGCGTTCGACATTCCGCCCGGCTGCATCATGGGCTATTACCCGGAATGCAATCGCCTGATTCCGCTCTCGCATCACGCGGAATCGAGTCAGGTGCCGGCGTCGAAGTCGATTCCGGTGCGGCTGCGCAAGTCGGCGGTGAGCGAGGATCTTGTGGCGTAAGAAAGCACTAAGGGGGCGCCGGCATGAACCCGGCGCGCCCTTTGTGCCATGCCGAACTACCCGTTCTCCACACCGCGTCAGAACTGATGCAGCATCCCGACATACGCACCGGTTTGCGATTCGCCCACCAGCGGACTCGTATTGTTGCTCGCGTCACGCGGTGACGCTTCGAGCGAGAAGTTCGAGTTGCTGCCGTTGCGCACGTAGCCCACGGTGCCGTACAGGAAGGTGCGCTTCGACAGGTTGTAGGTGGTGCCGAGCACGTACATCATCGCGTGTCCGGAGGGGTCGTGCGCGGCATCGCCCGAACCGTCGCCGACCTTCACGTAGAAGCCGCCCGCCGTCATGGCCCAGCGCGGCAAAAAGTTGTAAGTGGCGCCGAGCCAGTAGTGATCGGCCGAGTCGGCGACGCCGACCGGCGAATCGGGCGCGGAGTAATGCGTGTAGGCGCCCTGGATTTTCACCGCGTCGAAATGCACGTTGACGCCGGCGAAATATTCGCGCGATGCCTGGAAGATGTTGCTGAAGCGGCCATTGTTGTCGCGCAGTTCGTCGTAAATGCCGCGCACGTCGAAGAGCGGCGAGTGATAGGTCAGCATGATGCCGTCCGAGCGGCCGAACTCGCCGGCCGCGCCGCTGTTGAACGCGCCCGGCTGATTGCCGAACGCATATTGCGCCTGCACATCGAAGCCCCAGAATACCGGGCTGTGATACTCGACGTTGTTGCTGGTCTGCTGCCAGTTGCGCCCACGCACGAGCGAGGCCGACGAAAACGCCTGCTGCACGAACGGATCGAATTCCCAGACACCGTCGCTGTCGATAAACAGATTACGGCCGGCTTGCAACGTGCCCCACTGCTCGCTTTTCAAACCGGCGAAGGCGCGCCGCGACCAGAGCCGCCCGCCGCTCGTCGTACCGTTCATGACCTGCAAGCCGGTTTCGAGGTTGAAGACCGCACTGAGGCCGCCGCCCAGATCTTCGTTGCCTTTGAGGCCCAGCATGCTGGTGCCCCAGTCGCCGCCTTCGGCGCTCCAGCGGGTCGAACTGCCGCCCGCGCCATTGTTGATGTGATTCAGGTATTCCAGGCCGGCGTCGAGGCGGCCATATAAGCTCACGCTGGTTTGACCGTATGCCAGCGGACTTGCCACGGCGAGAACCGCCATTAATTTTGTATGTAGTCTCATTGTTGTGCCGTCAATTTTTGTGTCCACGATGCGGGCCAAAGCGGACTGCGGATGCTTTCCAACAAGATCGGCGTGAAAGATTTTTGTAAAACCATAGCGCCGGGTCCGACGAACTATAGGCGACAGGCGCTTCATGGCCTATTCGTTTGACGCAATAAATATTTGACCGGCATGCGCTCGACAAACCTCGCCTGCAAACGGATCGGGAAGATCAAAAGACGCTCAAGATAAGATAGTCGGTGATTCGGCCTCAGCCAAATTGCAATGCATGATTCGTTATTGACTATTCAACCTCTGCCATGAATGCACCCGAACTGATCGAAGACGAAAACCTTGGCCTTTACCAGCGCGCCACGGAGAACGGCGCGGAATGGTGGCGCGTCAGCGTGGCCGACCGGCCGGAAAACTATCGGCTCGAACACGGCGTCGACGGTGACGGGGGCCCTGGCGCGGTCGATATCGATCTCGTCGTGGACGCGGAAAATCTGCGCGCGAAGCTGAAGAAATGGCGCCGCGAAGGCTTCGCGATGGACACGGACACCGCCGCGAGCGAGCAGTCCGCAGCCGGCCGGGTCGCCTTCATGCCGGAATTGCAGCGCGCCGCGGCGCGGGCTTCGGCGGCCAAACATCGGCAGCGGGAAGACGCCGGCGAGACCGTGCGTATCGGTCATGTGGAGGTGCCGTGCGGTGTCGGCAATCCGCTCGTGCCGCGCATCAATCCGGCCTATCTGTTCTCCGAGCGCTTCAACGACATTGTCGAGGACATCGTCGAGAACCGGCGCGTCATGCTGATCGGCCACACCGGCGCCGGCAAGACCAGCCTGATCGAACAGGTCGCGGCGCGTTCGCGCCACGGGGTGCTGCGCTCGAACATGAACGGGCAGACCACCGTCGGCGACTTCGTCGGCTTCTGGACCGTCAAGGGCGGCGAGACGCTGTGGGTGGACGGCGTGCTGCCCACGGCCATGCGCGAGGGCCTCTGGCTGATCGTCGACGAAATCGACTTTGCCGAACCGTCGATTCTCGCCGCCCTCACCGCCGTGCTCGAACCGCACGGCCGCCTCGTGCTGAAGGAAAAAGGCAATGAAATCGTCGCGCCGCATCCGGCCTTCCGCCTGTTCGCCACGGCGAATGCGGTCGGCGCGATGAGTCAGTTCCGCCATCTGTATCAGGGCGCCAATCTGATGAACGAGGCGTTTCTCGATCGCTGGCGCGTGTATCTGCTCGACTATCTGACGCCCGCCGACGAAGCCGACGTCCTGATCGCTACCCTCGCCCCGCATATGACGCGCGCGCTCGCCACCACGCTCGCCGCGATTGCCGCCGACTGCCGCGCGGCGTTCGCTCGCGAGGATCTCTCGAGCGCGTTCTCCACCCGGCGCCTGCTCGACTGGGCCGAACTGATGCTGCGTACGGGCGATCCCGAACGCGCCGCCGGGCCGGCCCTCTACGCAAAGGTGAGCCCGGAAGACGCCGCGTTGATTCGCGGCATCATTCGTCATCACATCGCGCCGGCCCCTGAAGCGTGAGCGCGATGCACGCAAGCCGCGACACGCGCGGCTTCGCCTTCGAATCCACGCTCAGCAAGGTCGCCCGCGTGCTGACCGGGCAATATGGCGTGGCGGTCGTGTTCAGTCCGGACGGCCCGCGCGTGGAGCCGGGCCGCATTGTGATTCCCGCCTACGAGTTGCATGGCGAGGTCGAGCGCGACGTGCTGATCGGCTATCTCGATCTGCTGGTCGCGCGCGCCAAACATGCGTCGCTCGCGCAACTCGACGCGCTGCCCGAGGGCGTCGCGGCGAATCTCGCGCAAGTAATCGATGACCGTCGCGTCTGCGCGCAGTTGCTCGACGAATATCCGGGCGCGCGCTGGTTCATCGGCAAGTTGCGCCTGCATGCGGCCGAGCGCGTGCGGCAGCGCTGGCCGAAGCTGCACTGGCGCGACCGGCTGGTCTGGCTGGTCGAGCGCGCGATGTGGAACGAACCGCCCGCCCGGATCGAAGCGAGCCATGCGCTGCTCGCCGCGTTGCATGCCGCGGAGGATCTGCTGCACGAAGCGCGCGCGAGCCGTTCGACCGCGCAGAGCATCGCGGCGGCGCAGGCGCTGGTGACGCGCGTGCGCGCGCTGTCGGCGGGCGAGGCGAACAGCATGATGTTCACCGCGGATCCAGCAGAGGACATCGATACGGAAACGGCGGCTTCGTCGTCCGCGCCGCTCGATGGTGACGACGCCATGTTGCCCGATCAGGACAGCGCAAATTCGCCGCCGTCCGACCGAAGCGGTGGTGCGCAGGCGGACAACGGGGTCGGTATGGGGCAGTCGCCAACGGATGCGCAACAGCCGTCCGCGCGTTCAGATGGCGGAGCCGGAAACGCAAGCTCGAACGTATCGCGGGCGACGCTGTCGATTCCGCTCGCCACCGAATTCGACGACATCCGCGATCTCACGGGCCAGGGCGACAGCGCCGCCTGGCGCGAATTGCGCGCACGGGCTCGCGCGGACACCGCGCCGCTGAAGGAAAAGCTCGAACGCGCGCTGAGCGCCGACGAACGCACGCGCTGGCGGCGTGAGCAGGAGCGCGGCGAGATCGATCGCACCGCGCTGGCCAGGCTCGCGACTTCGCCCGGTTACCGCACGCCGTTTCGCACGCAGCGGGCCGCCAAAGGACGCGACGTGGCCGTGACGCTGCTGATCGACCGCAGCGGCTCGATGGCCGGCCGCAAGATCGAACTCGCGCGCCAGTGCGCGGCTGCGTTGTGCGACGCGCTCACGCAACTGTCGTTCGATTGCGAAGTGCTCGGCTATTGCTCGGTCGAATCCGCGCCCATGAAACAGCTCTTCGAGCGTCAACTCGCCGGCGGCGCGGATCTGCGGCGCTACAACCGCTTCGTCGAACGGCTCGATCTCAAAGTCTATAAACGCTTCGGCGCAACGGACCTGAGCGGGATCGCCGCGATCGACTGCGGCCACGAGAATCCGGACGGCGAAGCGCTCGCCTGGGCCGCGACGCGCCTTGCCGACCGTCAGGCCGAACGGCGCATTCTGATGATGTTCTCCGACGGTTATCCCTCCACCGGCGACGGCGATCCGCAGGTATTGCGCAGCGATCTGCGCGAGCGCGTCGCGGCCATCGGCAAGCGCGGCATCGAACTGGTGGGGATCGGCGTGCTGACGGACGCGGTCGAGGACTTCTATCCGCACAACGTGGTGGTCAGCCGCCTCGCCGACCTGCCCTCGACCGTGTTCTCCGTGTTGAGTTCGATGCTGCTCACGCGTTGACGCCGCCGCTCGTGCGGTTCACGCAAGTCACGCCGCTTGCGGCTTGAACAGATATCGATCGATCACACCACCGCGCGCCACCACCGCCGTGCTCTCGGGAATCTCTTGCCACCAGCCCGGCAGGTCGGCGAGCGGCTCGGACAGCACCAGAAACGCATGCTCGCCGGCGGCCACGATACGCGGATCGTCGGGATACAACGCGTGCAGATGCTGAAACGACGTGCTGTGAAACAGCGAACGCGACTGCCCCTCGCTCGAATATCGCACGGCGACGATCTGCTCGCCGTCGGTCGCGCACACCGTCATGTTTAACGGCTCTTCCACGCCGTGCTTGCGACCGGTTTCCTCGACGAAGGCCACCATCCGCTCCAGCGCGGTGACGGGCGCCAGTTCCAGACCGAAGCTCAGCGCGAGAAAAAACATCACCTCGGAATCGGTCGAGCCTTCAATGGATGGAAACAGATCGGGGTCGATCGCCAGCATCAGATCGCGGCGCACGGACGGATAGTTGCGGATCAGCCCGTTGTGCGCGAAAAGCCAGCGCCCATAACGGAACGGATGGCAGTTGGTTTCCTGCGAAGGCGTATCCGTCGCCGCGCGGATGTGCGCAACGAACAGCGGCGCGCGGATCGCCCGCGCGGCTTCGCGCAGATTGCGGTCGCTCCACGCCGGCTGGATGCAGCGGTAGCGATACGGGATATCGGTCGGATGGCCGTACCAGCCGATGCCGAAGCCGTCGCCGTTGGTCGTGGTGTGGCCGAGCCGCGAATGCAGGCTCTGGTCGATCAGGGAATGTTTTGCGTTGAACAACACCGTTTCGAGCTGAATCGGGTTGCCGGTATAAGCAAGCCAGCGGCACATGAGGTTCTCTCCTGTCGGGTCCCATGCAAGAAAATGGCTGTCGGGTACGCATAAGCGCCCCGGCACAGCGTGCCGCCGGGTGCGCGTCTACTTTGCTACAGGCTGCATCGTCGCGATCGGAATCAGGAATTCGGAGAAGCCGGTCAGCATGATCTGCACGCCGATGCACAACAGCAAAAAGGAAGATACACGCATGGCGACCTTGGTGCCTTCCACGCCGAGGTATTTGGCGAACACCACCGCGCGGCTATAGACCAGATACACGGTGACGGCCACTGTCAGCGAGATCACCACCGACGCGATGCTCGAAATCACAAACTCCGAAAGCTTGTGCGTGCGGTTCGCGGTCAGCGCAACGGCGGTCGCAATCGAGCCCGGCCCGGTGGTCAACGGAATGGTGAACGGGAAAAACGCTTTCGACATCGCGTTGTCCGCGTCCACCCGCTTGACCGCCGGCTTTTCGGCCGGCTGCGTGTCGGGCGCATTGAGCATCTGCCAGCCGCCCACGGCGACGGCGAGCCCACCGCCGATGCGCAGCGCCTGCATGGAGATGCCGAAGAAATGCAGGATCGGCGTACCGATAAAAAACGCCACCAGCAGCACGCACATCACGTTGATGGCGATCTTGCGGGCGAGCGCGGTGCGCTCCTCCGTGGTCAACGAAGCAGTCCGGTCCAGGAAGACGAATGCAATGCCGATTGGGTTGATGATGCTGATCAACCCGGTAAAGCCAAACAGAATGTCCGAGATCAGACTTTCGACCATATGCGTTCCGTGTCGAGCGACGGCTCGGGCGGCTGCATTGCGCACCCGCCGCGCCGCGCCATGTTGATGAAGCCGGACTCTCTCCGGCGCTCCGGATGTTGCCCGACTGTTGCTTGCGTTGCGTGGCGAGATGATATCGCGCCGCGCCAGCCAAAGCGGTAAAAAGCCAGGCGCCGACGGCGGCGTGCCGCAGCGCTCCACGCTATGCACGCCGCCTTGCAGCGCAGCAACCGTCCCCATAAAGATGCGTCCGCAACTTTCAGAAAGCCTACACTTTTTTGACCGGCTTTACGGGACCGAAGCATCCGGCATACAGTCCCCAGCGAAGCCGCACTTTCAACGAGACGTACTTACCGGTTCGAGGAGTTGCCCCCATGTTGCTTCGTGTACTTGCCGCGCTGCCGTTCATCGGCATTCTGCTCGGTGTTCCGTTTGTGAATCGTGTCGAGCCGCTGATGCTCGGCATGCCGTTCGTGCTGGCCTGGATCGTCATGTGGGTGGTGCTCAGTTCGATCATCATGGCGATCGTCTACCGTCTGGATCCGTCCAACCGTCAGCTCGCCGCCGATGGCGAGGAGGTCAGTTCATGAGTGCACTCGTCATCATTGCGGCCATCACGCTGTTTGCGCTTTACCTCGGGGTGCGCGCCAAGCGCGGCCACGACATGAGCCTCGAGCAATGGACCGTGGGCGGCCGCAGCTTCGGCACCGCCTTCGTGTTCCTGCTGATGGCCGGTGAAATCTATACGACCTTCACCTTTCTCGGCGGCAGCGGCTTTGCTTATGGCAAAGGCGCGCCGGTCTATTACATTCTGGCGTACGGCACGCTCGCGTACATCCTCTCGTACTGGATGCTGCCGCCCATCTGGCGCTACGCGAAGAATCACCGCCTCGTCTCGCAACCGCACTTCTTCACGCGCAAATACGACAGCCCGGCGCTCGGCACGCTGGTCGCGCTGGTCGGCGTGGCCGCGCTGATTCCCTACCTCGTGCTGCAATTGAAGGGGCTGGGCATTATCGTCGCGACGGCCTCGTACGGCGCGATTTCGTCGACGGCGGCCGTGTGGATCGGCGCCTGTGTCGTGACGGCCTATGTGATCGTCTCCGGCGTGCGCGGCTCCGCGTGGAATTCGGTGGTGAAGGACATGCTGATTCTCGCGATCGTGCTGTTCCTCGGCATCTATCTGCCGCTGCACTATTACGGCGGCTTCGGCGACATGTTCCGCGCCATCGACGCCGCGCGCCCCGGCTTCCTGACTTTCCCGGCCAAGGGCTCGAGCGTGACGTGGTTCCAGTCGACCGTGCTGCTGACGGCGCTGGGCTTCTTCATGTGGCCGCATACGTTCGGCTCGATTTTCACCGCGAAAGACGAACGCATTTTCCGCCGTAACGCGATGGTGCTGCCGCTGTATCAGCTGATTCTGCTGTTCGTGTTCTTCGTCGGCTTCGCGGCGACGCTGAAGGTGCCGGGTCTGAAGGGCGGCGACATCGACCTGTCGCTGTTCCGCCTGTCGTTGCAGACCTTCGACCCATGGTTTGTCGGCGTGATCGGCGCGGCCGGGATTCTGACCGCGCTCGTGCCCGGCTCGATGATCCTCACCTCCGCGTCGACGCTGCTTGCCAACGACGTGTATCGCGGCATGGTGAGCCGCAACGCCTCGGACGCCACCGTGGCGAAGCTCGCGCGCTTCCTCGTGCCGGTGGTGGCGCTGGTGGCGGTCGGCTTCACGCTGCAAGGCGGCGAAACCATCGTCGCGTTGCTGCTGATGGGCTACAGCTTCGTGACCCAGCTCTTTCCGGCAGTGATCTGCAGCCTGCGTCCGCATAACCGCGCGACGAAACAAGGCGCGTTTTGCGGGATTCTGGCCGGCGTGGCCGTGGTGGCCGTGACGACCACGATGCACCTGAGCATCGGCCAGCTGATGCCGTTCCTGCCCGATGCCTTGAAGGACATCAATATCGGCTTCCTGGCGTTGGCGGTGAACATCATCGTGTTCGCGGTGGTGAGCGCGATGACGCAGCCGCGGCCGGTCGAGCAGACGCACGCACCGGTGCATTGATTCAGGCTTTGCGATTTGCGCGGTGAATGAAGGGCTGTCGTTCCGGCGACAGCCCTTTTTATTTTCAGACGCCGCTCCGGCTTCTGAAATTGAGTGTCAAACCTACACACGAATGAAAAAACCGCGCTCCAGGCGGCTAAGCGTCAAGCCAGATAAATAGGCCTTTCAAGCCAAAGATTCGCCCATCCGCACTGCAACACAAACCCACCTCGCCGCCCCCTGCAAAACCGCGGACCTCAGGCACACCCCTTGCTGAATAGACGCGTCCGCGAATCCCACCGCACTGTGCAAGTGCAAAAAACCCGTCCTTGGGGGCCACTTTGCCGCTTAACGTTCTTCTCGTCGCTTCCGAAGCCCTGCCGCTCGCCAAATCCGGCGGCCTCGGCGACATGGTCAGCGCCTACGCCGCCGCGCTGCGCGATGCCGGCGTCGATGTCTCGATCCTGATGCCCGCTTATCCGGCCGCGCTCGAACGCGCGGTCGACGTCGAGCCTGTCGCGCGCATGACCGGCCTGCCCGGCGGCGACGCGCGACTGCTGCGCGGCCAGATGCCCGATACCGGCGTGCCGGTGCTGCTTCTGCAAATGGATCACCTGTTCGCGCGCGAAGGCCTGTATCGCGATCCGCAAGGGCGTGACTACCTGGACAACCTCACGCGCTTCGCCTCGCTCGCGGCAGCGGCCGCGCGAGTCGCGCGCGGCGTGCGCAACGTGAAGCGCCCTCACATCGTGCACGCGCACGATTGGCATGCAGGACTCACGCCGCTGTACCTGCGGCTCGCCGGCGTCGGCGCGAAAAGCGTTTTTACGATTCACAACCTCGCGTTCCAGGGCAATCATCCGCTCGCCATGGGCGGCTGGATCGGCGTGCCGCCTGAATTGCTGGCGCCCGCGCTGTCCGACGAGCGCAGCATCGAGTTCTACGGCTCGCTGAGCATGATGAAGGCGGGCATCGTCCATGCGGATCGCGTCACGACGGTCAGCCGGCGCTATGCCCGCGAGATCCTGACGCCGCGCTTCGGGCACGGCATGGAAGGCGTGTTGCAAGCCCAGGCCGGCAAGCTGTCGGGCATCGTCAACGGTATCGATACGCGCGTGTGGAATCCGGCGACGGACAAACAGATCGCGCGCCCCTACTCCGTCGACGACACCGCCGGCAAGCAGGCCTGCAAGCGCGAACTGCAACAGGCCTTCGGTTTGACGCGCGATCCGTTCGCGCCGCTGGTCGCGATCGGCAGCCGTCTGACCGAACAGAAGCTCGCCGATGTCGTCGTGCATACGCTGCCGGCGCTGCTCGAACGGCATCCCCGGCTGCAGTTCGCGATTCTCGGCCAGGGCGAGCATGGTCTCGAACAGGCATTGCAGGGCGTCGCGGCGGCGTGGCCGGGACGCGTGGGCGTGCAGATCGGCTATGACGAGCGGCGTGCGCACATGCTGCACGCGGGCGCGGACATTCTGCTTCACGGCAGCCGCTTCGAACCGTGCGGACTCACGCAACTCTATGCGATGCGCTACGGCACGATCCCGGTAGCCTCGCGCGTCGGCGGTCTGGCCGATACGATCGTCGACTATGCGCCGCACGATCCTCGCGGCGAACATCAGGCGACGGGCTTCCTGTTCGACGGCGAAAGCCCGGACGACGTCATGCATGCGCTCGGCCGCGCGCTGGCCGCGTTCGTGCAGCCGTCGTCGTGGCACGTGTTGCAGCGCAATGCGATGAGCCGCGAGTCCGGCTGGGACGCGTCGAGCGCGAACTATCTCGCCTTGTACGCGGATCTGGTGGACGCACGTCCGGCGCTGCGCGATACGCAAGTTCGCAAGAGCCCGGTTCGAGCCCATACGGCGGCCGCGACGGGTACACGCAGGGAAGAGTTCAACGCGGGCATTGGCGAGATGGCGCGTAGCGCCTGAACCGTTTGACGCACTCGGGCGCGCTCTAGCGCGCGCGGCACGGTATGCTGGCGGCCTATCCGTGTTTCGTGGAGTTGTCGATGCAGCCGCCCGTTCTCCGAGTCGCTCGTCCTACCAACAATCTGCGTAATGTTGCCGATTTCTATACGCGGGGCTTGGGCTTCGAAGTTCTCGCGAGCTTCGAGAATCATGAAGGCTTCGATGGCGTCATCGTCGGACGGCGCGACTGCCACTGGCACATCGAGTTCACCCATCAGCATGGCGTGACCGTCGAACGCGCGCCGACCGCCGAGCACCTGCTCGTGCTCTATCTCCCCGAACACGATGCATGGAGCGCGGCCGTCGACCGGCTCGAAGCGCTCGGCGTGCCGGCGTGCGCATCGGAGAATCCTTACTGGGACCGTCAAGGCAAAACGTTCGAAGACCCGGACGGGTATCGGATCGTTTTGCAGCAAGCGGCGTGGGTATGAACAGAAGCCGCGCGACAAGCTAATGCCACCGTTGGGCAAGCTGCTGCGTGCGGAAGCTTGCACCGCGAGTCCCGTTTCCTCGGCGCCGGCGCATGGGCATCTGCCGGGAACGGGGGTAGACTGTCCGCCGGATCGAAACCGGACCTCAAGCCACTATGCACAGCGACTCCACCCCTTACGTGCTCTACTATTCGCCCGGCGCGGCGAGCATGGCCGTGCACTGGATGCTGATCGAACTCGGCATCTCGTTCGAATCGCAACTGATCGACATCGACGCCGGCCGGCAGCACGACCCGGCGTATTTGCGGCTCAATCCCGCGGGACGCGTGCCCACGCTGGTCGTCGACGGCACGCCGCGCCACGAGTCGGCCGCGTTGCTGATGCTGCTGGCCGAGCGGCATCCCGAGGCGGCGCTCGCCCCGGAGCCGGGTTCCGTCGATCGCGCCGCATGGCTCGAAATGATGGTCTATCTCGCCAACACGATTCTGCCCGCCATGCGCGACTGGTTCTATGCGGACTCCGACGGCGACCCTGCCGGCGCCGAAGCAGTTCGCGCGCTGGCCTGCCGTCGTCTCGACGCGGCGTGGGACAAGCTCGATGCCCATCTCGGCGCAAGCCATGACTATCTGATCGGCGACAAGCTCAGCACCGCCGACTTCATGGCCGTCATGCTGATGCGCTGGACTCGCAATATGCCGCGGCCCGCGCTCGGTTGGCCGAATCTCGCACGTTATATCCGACAGCTACGCGCGCGGCCTTCGTTCATTGAACTAAATGCGCGCGAAGGGCTGACCGAATGGCGTAACGAGGAACAGTGACGCGCGCTTGATCGAGATCACGCGGGTACCGGGTTGCTGTGGCCCCACTCGCGCGAGCCGTCTTTCGTGTCGCGCATTTGAGACTGTCGTGGCTGTCCCGGCTGACCGGCGTCAAGTCGGCCGCTTGCCGATGATCACAATGCCGCGTGAAAGTCCGCTCACGCTATCCACCGCCAATGCGCCTGCGTACAACTGCGCGATCGGCACCCAGACAGCCGGATATTTGTAGCGCGCCACGTCGAGCAGCAACGCGCTGTCGCTCGCCGAGTCGTACGCAGCGAGCGGCGACCAATGTCCGCCGCCCGCCTCGCCGATTTCCACGCGCCTGAAATTCAATAGCACGAAGCGGTCGCTGTGGCCCGTGGTCGCGCGCACCAGATCGCGGAACTGGCCGAGCGACAGGTCCGCTGCGTGATATTTCCTGACCTCGACCGGGAAGGAATTCAAAGCCGTGCTGAGCTGATCGAGCGTCATGCCCTCCTGCGAAACCTTGGCGGCGTTGGCCACCTGCGGATCGATGCCCTGGAAGAAATCGTCCTGCGAGAAGAACGGGAAGTCGGGGTACTGCGTCGATTGGGGCCGACGGATGCCCAATGCGTTGAGCGCCATGACCGAGGTCGCGACGGAGCAATAGGCCTGGTTGCGCTGGGTTTCGAAATACTGCGAGAGGGGCCAGTACGACTGGTTGGAGCTGGAGCTCGTCAGCCGCTTCTGGCCGGCAGGCTGCGCCAACGCGACGAGATTCGGCGGCACCGGCAGCGGGCCGTCGGCCGGGCGCGCGGAGGCCTCGCTATTGGGGCGAATAGCGGGCTGAACAGCGGGCTGACCGGCAGACTGAATAACGGCCGGCGGAACGGCGGCCTGACTGCTGGCCGGCGGCACCGGCGCACACGCGGCCAGCGCCGCGGCCATAACGGTGACAATCCATTCAGGCCGGCTCAAGCGCCCGATGGCGCGCATCAACGAATATTTGAACATGGATTTTTCCGCTGTGGATGAACCCCGATGACTGCGGCGGCGCCGGCGCGTGCATCGACGCGCGCGTGTAAGCCCCGATTTTGTAACACGAAACAAGACTCTGCGTGCGCGACGGCGCACGCGCTTTGGCCCGCGAAGCGCGCTTCTCCCCTACAATGCTGCAGCATTTTCCATCCGACTCTCGCCCATCACCGGCGAGGTCAACCCCACGGAACCGCTAGTCGGATCATGACAATCCAGTCACCCTGCATCGACATTTGCAAACTCGACGGCGAAACGGGCTTCTGTCTCGGCTGTCTGCGTACGCGCGACGAAATCCGCGCGTGGAAGACCATGAGCGACGACGTGCGTCTCGCGGTCATCAATGAACGACCCGGTAGGGAAGCGATACTGAAACCGGCGACGCAAGGGGCGCAAGCGGCGCAGCCGGCACCCGAGACTCAAACGTCCTGAGCGCGCCGCTCACTCAACCCGAGCCGCGAACGCGTAACCGTCTTTGCCGCCGCGCTTGACGTGATACATCGCGTCGTCGGCGGCGGCGACGAGGCGCTGATAATCGCTAACGGGATCGGGGTAGCTGGCAATACCGATGCTCGCGCGCACCACGCCGATGCCCATCTCCGCGTCGGTCTCGACCACGCACGTTATCAGCCGTTGAGCAATCTCGGCCAATTCATCCGCCGTCGAATACTCCCGAATCAGTACCGCGAATTCGTCGCCGCCAATGCGCGCGACGATATCCTCTTTGCGTACCGACTCGCGAAAGGACCGCGACACCGCAACCAGGAATTCATCGCCGACGCGGTGACCGAGCGTGTCGTTGACCTGCTTGAAGCCGTCCAGGTCGACATACAGCACGGCGATCTGGCGAGACGTCGGGCCGGCGTGCAAATTCGCCGCCACCTCGTCGAGCGTGGCGAACAGATTGCGCCGGTTCGGCAACCCGGTCAGGGAATCGTGCAACGCCGCGTACTCGAATTCGTGCGATTCGCCCGCCAGTTGACGATTGCGTTTCGCGTACATGCCGAGCGCGGTGAGCAACATGCAGAACAGCAGCGCGGCCAGCGCGATCAACACGTTCGCGACATGGGCAATGCGCAGGCGCACGTCGGCGCCATCGGCATCGCGTTGCGCGCGCCAATACGACTGGATCGCGCCGAGCAACGCATCGGTGCCATTCAGACTGGCATCGGGCGCCAATGCCGATGGCGGCATCCGCGGCGCAGCCGATGGGCTCGCATTCACCAATGCGGCGAGCGACTTCAGGCGATCGGCGAGTTCGATACGTGCATGGCGGTAACCTTGCGTTTGCGCCTGGCTGTCGCCGGCTTGCCGCTGCGCTTGCTGCTGCGCGCTTTGCTGCCACACGTCGACGATTGCGCGAGCACTTTCCGCGCGCTCCGCCGCTTCGAGCACGAGGCCGGCGTATTCCTGCTTCAACTGATCGGAAAAGATGGTCCGGATCTGCAACGCGAGATAAAGCAGGCCCACGAGCAGGCAAAGCAATGACGCGCCGGCGAGCATGGCGGGAGCGCGTCTGAATGGGCTCATGAAAGCGCCATCTGAACCGGCGCGCCCGGCACGACGCGGCTCACGGGTGGGAATAGATGTCTTGCCGATTTGCGTTGCCATGTTGCCGGTAATTCACACGACGAAAGAAGAGCCCCACGCGGGCGAACAGGTTATTTTTGTGGCGCGCGTTTTCAGGCGCGCGGCGCTCCTGCGGCGCGGCGCGACCGTCCTTGCCGGGATGCGACGCGGCGAGCTGCTGCGTCGGTGCAGCGCTGGCGTTCGCGGACCGGCGAGCGGGCGTGGGCGGCGGCGCCGTAGGCACGGACGTGCCGGATGCCACATTGGCAACACGCACAGGCTGCGCCGCGAAGGCCTTGGCCTTGACCTCGCCGGACCAGGACGCGAACTGCCCGCCCGCTTCCGGATCCGTGCCCGCTGGCGATGCCGGCACGGTCGCCCCGCTCGTCGCCATTACCTGAGACGAAGGCAGCGCTTGCACCGGCTTGGCCGACGCGCTTTCGGCCGGGACCGCGGTCGCACCGGCGTTTTTCGCCATCACAACCGCCACAGCCGCGTTCGCCGACACACCGTTGCCAAGCGCCCGGCGTGCGCCGGCCATTGCTTCGGCGTACGCCTGCTGATCGTGGTTGAACCAGACGCTATACGCCACCGTGCCCAATACGCCGATTGCAAGCGCGCTGGCCGCGGCCATGCACATCGCGAGGCGTCCGAACCTCGGCGGCGGCGTGGCGGAATTTGACAGACCGCTCGTCTGGCCGCCGGCATGCTGGCCATCGAGCACCGATTTTGGCGAGTCTGTATCGTTGTACATCGCAATACGCTCCGGAATCCTTACGTTCGGCCGGCAGGCCGACTTTATTCAGACGATTTCAGGTGCATGCAAAGCCGCTCGAAGCACGCAGCCTGCCCTTCGCACGACGACATCAACACGGCAATGCTGCGCTTTAAACGCAGTCTTTGCGAGGCAGTTTTGCGCGGAAGAAACATGTAAAACGTTCCACACCGCGCATAGCCACGCGCAATGTGCGCGAGACACGCGCCGGGCGCCCTGACAAAACATGCAGGCGCGCGCGGCAGGGCTCCGCTCATGGCTGCGATCATGCGGCCACCACTTCACACACAGTGGAGGTATCAACGCTTCGGGGATTGCATTTCAAACGCAAGTGCTGTTCCCGACGGTCTGCTTCGCAGTGGGGCCAGCCTTTGCGGAAGGCATCTGCCTCAGCAACCTGCCGTACCGGCTCCAGCACAAACTGCCGCTCACGCCATACGTCCGCGCGGCATTCTGGCGCGGCGACGAAAAGCACTACTCGGATTTTCCAGTTTATTCGCCTACTGTAGAAGCCGCTGAACAAACCGCTGAAACAGCCTGAGCGCACGCGCTTCGCTTGCCTCGCTTGCCTTGTTCGTGGCGAGGGCGCTCACCCAACCCGGAGATTGTTAATGTCACGCACCATCATGTTTGCGAAAGCCGGTGGCCCTGAAGTGCTCGAATTCATCGAGACGCCGCTGGTCACGCCTGGTCCGCACGAAGTTCGCATCAAGGTCGAGGCCATCGGACTGAATCGCGCCGAGTCGATGTGGCGCAGCGACGCCTATATCGAGCCCGTCCGGTTTCCCGCGGGACTCGGCTATGAAGCCGCGGGCGTCGTCGATGCGGTCGGCGCCGACGTGACCGGTATCGCGCCCGGCGACAAGGTCAACGTGATGCCGTCGTTCTCGATGAACCAGTACTTCACGTATGGCGAAGTGATCGTCGTGCCGGACAGTGCCGTCGTGAAGCATCCCGAGTCGCTCTCGTCCGCCGAGGCGGCATCGGTCTGGATGATGTTCGTGACAGCCTACGGCGCGCTGATCGAAGACGCGAAGGTGGGCCCGGGCGACTTCGTCATCGTGCCAGCCGCGTCGAGCAGCGTCGGCCTTGCAGCAATTCAGATCGCCAACTACGCCGGCGCGACGTCGATCGCGCTTACGCGCACTTCGGCGAAACGCGAGCGACTGCTCGAAGCCGGCGCCGCGCACGTGGTCGCGACCGGCGAAACCGATCTGGTGGCGGAAGTCATGCGCATCACGGACGGCAAAGGCGCACGCGTGGCGTTCGACCCGGTCGGCGGCCCGAGCTTCGCGAAGCTGCTCGCGGCGCTGTCGTTTCAGGGCGTCGCCTACATCTATGGCGCGCTGAGCGAGGAAGCCACGACGTTGCCGTTGCTCGACATGATCGCCAAGGTGCTGACCGTGAAGGCCCATAACATCTGGCTCACGAGCGGCGACCCCGTACGGCAGAAGGCCGCGGTGGATTATGTGCTGAAAGGCTTCGCGAGCGGCGCGCTCAAGCCGGTGATCGACCGCACCTTCAGATTCGACGACATGGTGGAAGCGCATCGCTATCTGGAAGAGAACGGCCAGTTCGGCAAGATCGTCGTGACGCTCTAGATCGGACTGGCGGATTCGAGCGCCGGGCTCGCCGCGCGTGCGGCGGGAGCGGTTTCGTCGGCGAGGCAGTTTTCCACGAAGGCGGTGATCCCGAGCCGCCCTTGCATGCGCACCGAGCCCCGGCAGCAGTCTGTAGAGGGTCTCCTGCGACGCTCGCGCTCACTGCACCGTGATGGTCTCCTTCATGTTCGGATGAATGCCGCAGAACACCTTGTACACCCCCGGCTTGTCGAACTTGAACTGGTACGTGTCGTTCTGGTCGAGCGCGGCAGAGCGGAACATGCCCGAGTCGTTCACTACCGTGTGCGGCTCGCCATCGAGATTCTTCCAGGTCACCGTCGAACCGGCTTTGACCGTCATCTCCATCGGCATGAACATGAAATTCTTGATGGTGACTGTGTTGGGCGTCTCCGCGCGCGCCACGGACAACCCCGACGATGCCGCGAACAGTGCCCAACTCGCGGCTATTGCGAGCAAAACGCGGCGAATTTTTTTAGTTTGCATAACTGATCTCCTGCATTAGAAAAGAACTGGCGTTTAAACCAGCGTCGTGTCGTCGAGCGTGGCCTTGAGCGGATGCCGGGCAATCTTGATGCTGGTCACACCGAGCATTTTCGGAAGCTGGTCGCTGGGCACCGTCAACGGTCCGGGGCCGGTGCCGTTGCCGGCGGTCGGCTGCGGATAGGCGGTCGAGCGCGCCGTATGGAACGTGATGTTGCCCTCCACTTTCGACACGATCTGATGGATGTGGCCGTTCAGAACGGTCACCGAGCCGAAGCGTTTCAGATAGCTCATCGCCTGGCCCGCATCGCCGGTGCCCCACCCCCACGGCTCGTAGATCGTCCACATAGGCATGTGCGCGAACACGACGATCGGCGTGCTGGACGAGCGTCCTTTCAGATCGTTTTCGAGCCACTCGAGTTGTTCGTCGCCGAGGCCGCCCAGGCCGTTCGGCTTGAAATGCATCACGTTGACGAGGCCGATGAAATGCACGCCCTGATGGTCGAAGCTGTAATAGCCCTTATTGTCCGAGGCCTTGCCGAAGCGGCTGAAGTATTCGGTTCCCGGGCCGTCCGTCACGTCGTGCTCGCCGGGCACGGTGTGCAACTCCGTGATATTCAGACCGGACATCAGCTGGGCGGCCAGATCGAACTCCGACGCCTTGGACAGATGCGTGATATCGCCGGTATGAATGGTCAGCGCGGGTTTAACCGGCATCGCATTGACGTACTCGATGGTCTGTTTCAGCGTGCCCGCCACGTCGGGATTGGCTTCCTTGTTAAAGCCGATGTGCGAGTCGCTGATCTGCAGGAAAAGCGGCACACCGCCTTTTGCGGCGGATGAATTCTGGTCGGCCGCGAGTGCCAGTTCCACCGGCGTGAGAATGCCGCCCGTCAGAACGAACACCGTGCCGAGACCTCCGAACGCAAGACACCTGAGTGCGCCGCGCCGCGACGCGTTGAATGAATCATGTGATGACATGTTGACCTCACGTTTTAAGAGTCGCAGTCGAGCCGTGGATCATCCGGCGGCCCTCGCGAGTCGTTCGTCAGGCATGACCAGGCCGGCGTCGGTTTTATTCCAGCTTCGATCAATGAAGGGATGAAACGCCTTGCGGCGCTGACGGATTGATAGAGGGTCTTCCGACGCGGCGGGCGAACGCACGGCCCGCGTCGAGCATTTGCGCTGCCCAGCCAACCCATGCCTGTCAGGCATGCCAGCCAGCTTATAAAGTCTTTTTACTCCGGCCGGGAAATCACTAAATTGCACTCAAGGCAGTGATTCAAAGCAGATCACAACTCGCTCAACCAACCGCGGCCTGCTTCGCCCCCATACCGCAAACACATACCCACCAGGAGTTTAAAATGAGCCAGCCCGTCATTCTGATCACCGGCGCACTCACCGGCATCGGCCGCGCCACTGCCGTCGCCTTCGCCGAAACCGGCGCCCGTCTCGTCGTGTCCGGCCGTCGCGAAGCCGAAGGCAAGGCACTCGAAAAAGAACTGCGCGAACTCGGCGCGGACGCCCACTTCATCCAGGCCGACGTACGCCGCGACGACGAAGTCGCCAACCTCTTCGATCAGACGGTCGCACGCTTCGGCCGCCTCGACGCCGCCGTCAACAACGCCGGCACTGAAGGCCAACCCGGCGCGATCACCAGTCAAACCGTCGAGAGCTACAGCGCGACGTTCGACACCAATGTGCTCGGCACGCTGCTCAGCATGAAGCACGAATTGCGCGTGATGTCGGCGCAAAAGAGCGGCAGCGTGGTGAACGTTTCGTCGACGTACGGTCACGAAGGCGCGGCCTTCGCTTCCGTGTACGCCGGCAGCAAGCATGCGGTGGAAGGCATGACCAAGTCGGCGGCGCTCGAAGTGGCGTCCATCGGCGTGCGGGTCAACGCCGTCGCGCCGGGGCCGACCGATACCGGCATGCTCGACCGTTTCACCGGCACGCCGGAGAACAAAGCCGCGCTCGCCGCCAAGGTGCCGCTCGGCCGGGTCGGCCAGCCGGTCGAAGTGGCGCGCGCCATCGTGTTCCTGGCATCGGAAGCGGCCTCGTTCGTCACGGGACAGATCGTCACCGTCGACGGCGGCAAGACGGCCGGCTGATCCTCGGCCGGTCGCCGCCCGATCGCAGCGGCGCGCGCGGCCATGGGCGCGCGCCGCGAAGCATCATTCAAAGGACTAACAACATGACTAGCGAAACATTGACGCTTTACCATTCCACTGCGTCGCCGAACTCGCGACGCGTACGCATCTTTCTCGCTGAAAAAGGCGTGACGGTCACGCTCGCGGCGGTCGACCTCGGCAAACGCGAACAGCACGGCGACGCCTATCGCGCGATCAATCCCCGGCGCGTCGTGCCGACGCTGGTGCTCGAAGACGGCACGTCGATCGGAGAGGTGCCCGCCATCCAGCGCTACATCGAGGACGTCTATCCCGACACACCGCTATTCGGCACCACGCCGAAAGACAAGGCGCTGATCACGATGTGGGAACGGCGCGCGGAACAGGAGGGATTTGCCTCGGTGATGGAAGCGATCCGCAACACCGCTCCCGGTTTGAAGGGTCGCGCGATTGCCGGCCCGCATGACTACGAGCAGATTGCTGCGCTCGCCGAGCGCAGCCGGCAACGGGCCGCTCATTTCCTGGCGGACCTCGACGATCGTCTGAAACAGTCCGCGTTCGTGGCGGGCGAGCGCTTCTCGGTTGCCGACATCACCGCGCTCGTGACGATCGACTTCGCCGCCAAAGCAATCGACATGCAAGTGCCGGCTGAGCTGAAATCGCTCAGGCGCTGGTACGACACAGTGTCCTCGCGACCCAGCGCTTCGGCGTGACTTGTGGCGGCATCTGAAGCGGCATCTGAAGCGGCATGAAAACAGCGGCCCGCATCGCTGCAACACGATGCGGGCCGCTGGACTACGCGGTACGGCCGCTTATTGGCCTTGCTGCGCCTGCGGCTTCAGTTTGAACTTGCCCTGATAGCGGATCGTCGGACGCTGCGACTGCGTGGTCGGCGCCGTCATGAGCAACTGGCGCGCAAGCGGTGTGGCCGCCGGGCTCAGCGAGCCAATACTCGTGACGCGCGACGGATCCGCGAGACCGCTGTTCACCAGCAGCTTCGCCTCGAGTTGCAGGCTGGTCAGCAGGACCGGATCCTTCAGCGCACTACCCTGCGCGAGCAACTGGCTCCATGCGTTATTGCTGTAGTTGGTCACGTAGTAATCGAGACCGCTCGGATCGGCGAGCACCGCGGAACAGCCGTTCAGACGCACCTGCGTTTGCGTGTCCTTCATCGCCAACGTCTTGCGCGACGTGAGGCCGTCGCCGTATGCGAGCGTCAGCGGAATGGTCCACTGGGTGCCCGGATACTGATTCTGATTCGGGAACGGCGACTGTTTCAGCGTGACCACCGTCTGGTTGGTCGTCAGATCGCACTGGGTGTCGAGCGTGATCAGCGGCACGCCTGTTTGCCGCACGAAGCTGTCGCCGATCGCCACCATCGGCTGGCCGCTCGCTTTCGACAGTTCGTCCCACAAACGCCTGGGCGTAACGTTGCCGAGGGAGTAGTCGGCGAGATAAGACTGCAGGCCCTTGCGCATCACTTCTTCACCCAGGTAGTTCTCCAGCATCTTCAGCACGTGACCGCCTTTGTCGTACGTGAAGGCGCTCGCGCTCAGCACGAAGTCGTTCGACGCCCAGCCGTTGAAATTCGGCTGCACCGGGAACGCCGTGGACTTCAGGTCGGCATTGATCACCGCGTACTTGTTCTTCACGTCGTCGACCCAGCTGAAGCGGTCCGGGAAGAAACGCACCTTGGTCTTGTTCTCGAAGAACGTCGCGAACGACTCGTTTAGCCAGACGTCGTCCCACCAGTCGAGCGTGACCAGATCGCCGAACCATTGGTGCGCGGCTTCATGCGTGAGCACCGTCACGCCGTAGTCGGACATGGTCGTGCCCGGTGCCGGCAGAATGTCGTCGGCGAATTCCAGAATGGCGCCCCAGTTCTCCATGCCGCCGAAGTTCAGGTCCTTCTGCTCCTTGAACGCGTCGTTGGCCGCGATCGTGTCGAACTTGGTAAGGGGCAGCGGAATACCCGTGTAGCGATAGTAGTAATCGAGTGCCTGCTTGGTTTGCTGCATGGCCGGTTTGGCCCAGTCGCGCATGCCGGGCGGCGTGAAAATCCGTAGATGCAGACCTTTGCCGTCGGGCAGCGGGCTCGTGAAGTCGTCTTCGAGAATGTCGAACTGGCCGCCGCCGAAAAACAGCAGATACGACGGCATGGGCGGCGTCTTCTCGAACGACACCAGCTTGTAGCCGCTATCCACGTTCACCGCCGGTTTCTCGGCCGCGTTCGAGACCACGTTCCAGTTCTGCGGGACCTCCGCGCTCACCTCGTAGGTGGGCCGGAAAGCCGGCTCGTCCCAGCCGGGGAACCATTGGCGCGCGAGGTTCGATTCGCCTTGCGTGAGGATCGCGCCGCTCGTCGTGCCGTCGGTCGACTTCAGGTCGACGCGGAACACGCCTTCAGCCGCGGAGCAACCCGGATAGGGATCGTCGCCGCAACTGCCGCCGGTCTTCGCGACCGGATCGTCATAGGTCTTGAAGTTGATGATCCCGCTCCACTCCATGTGCAGCGAGTAGTTGCCGGCGGCGATCTGCCCGCTCGCGGGACGCAGTTGATAGAAGTCGCCGTCGTCCTGCGGCGTGGCGATCAACGGAATATTGCCCGGCTGAAGGGTGATGGTGCCGTTGGTGAACTTGACGCGGTGCCCGGCGATCGTGATCGCGTTGACGGCCTTCTGCACCTTGATCTGCACGTCGGCGCGGCCGTCGAACGAAGACAGCGCGGGGTTCGGCCGGAACCACAGCTTGTAGTTGAGCGGCGTCACCGTGTCGGGCAACTCGACGGGCGGCACCGTCTTGTTGATCGAGGTGTTGGCCACGACGGGCGCGGCGGGTGGGACCAGCGCCACTTCGGAGGCGCCTGACGCGGCCGCGGGCGCCTGCCCGGATTTGCTCGTCAAGGCAGACGAGCCGTCGCTGCCGCCGCATCCCACCAGAATCGCAACTCCGGCTAATGCGAGGCACTGCATCTGCAATCGGAAATTTATACGCATAATTTAATCCTCGACTGACAATATCGGCAAAAGAAAGTGCGTTGAGTGCTTAAGCTGGATTTCTCTTTTTTTCAGCGGCAAAGGTCTCCCGCACCAGCACCGAATTGCTAGCGAGAATATAAAGACGTGTTGGCGCCTCAGCACTTGTGGCTGATTTTAGAATTGCGACACACGTTTATTACAATGCTTTCATTTCGACAGACCTGGGTATTTTCCCGGGCTGTTATTCGATCGTCCGGCTGATCGGCAAAGCGGCGGCTTACCTGCGTCTCCGGGCAGGTGGATTAAACCGGATCAGTTTTTTGACGACAGTGCGTAGCCTAGTTTGGCAAACGTTCCCGTGTCAACTTCCTTTCACAAACTTTCTTTCACTCGCGCGATGCGTATGCAAATCGAATGGCATCGGTAATGAAGCCGAGTTAATCCTCTAAGAATTGCAATATCGCGCATGACTACGGGAAACTTTATTTTTCTTTGCGAGAGAGTGTGCTATAGCGCGAGGGCTTAAGCGAATAACCTCGAATGAGGTTTTAATTTGAACTAGCTGGAGAGTTCACCACGAATTAGCGCGAATAAATTCGCAAACAAAATCCGCTAGCCATTCACCGCTGCCACGATTCGTGCGCACATCGCCTTGTCGGGTAATGGGCCCGAACCGGCTCGAACGTTGTCGGCCATGTATTGCGGACGCCCCGTGCCGGGAATCACGACCGTCACCGCCGGCTGCGCGAGCACGAACTTCAGAAGAATCTGCGCCCAGCTCGTGCAGCCGATTTCCCCTGCCCACCCAGGCAGCGGCGTTTTGCCGACGCGTGCCAGCAGGCCGCCGCCGCCGAAGGGCTGATTGATCACGACGCCGATGCCCAAGTCCGCCGCGAGCGGCAAGATGCGCGCTTCGGCGGCGCGGTCGTCCGCGGCGTAGTTGATCTGCACGAAGTCGGGCTTCTCGCTGCGCATGACGGACGCCACGTCGTCGAATGCGCTCGACGTGTAGTGCGTGATGCCGATGTAACGAATCCGGCCGCGCGCTTTCCAGTCGCGCAGCGTGGCGATTTGCGTGCGCCAGTCGAGCAGATTGTGAACCTGCATCAGATCGATGCGCGGCTGCTGAAAGCGGCGCAGCGATTCCTCCATCTGCGCGATGCCCGCCTCGCGTCCCTCGGTCCAGACCTTGGTGGCGACGAAGGCTTTGTTGTGCGCATCCAGTTGCGTGAGCAGCGCGCCGGCCACCGCTTCCGACGAGCCGTACATCGGCGATGAATCGATCACCGAGCCACCCGCTGCGAACAGAATGCGCAGCACGTCGGCGAGTTGTGCGCGGCCGGCGGGATCGGTGCCGACATCGAAGGTGCGCCAGGTGCCGCAGCCGACCACGGGCAAGCGTTCGCCCGTGGCGGGAATCACGCGTTGTGACATGCGTGGGAGCGGCGTGGCGGCGGATTCGGTTTGCGACTCAGGCGTTGGCGAGCCAGGTGTTGGCGATGACGTTTGGGTTAGCGTTTGAGCCGTCCCCACGCGCGGCAATGCGAGCGACGCCGACAAGCCGATTGCTGTATGACCAGCCGTGCGCAGAAAACGGCGTCTGCCCGCACTCTCAACAGCGTTTTTCGACAAAAGTGCCATGACGTACCCCCGATTCGCGCGCAATACAGTGACTTCGTACGATACGGCAAATCGGCACAGCACGTCGATGCGACTCAAAGCGACCTGCCTCGACGATCGCAGGTCACAGGTCACAGGTCACACGCCACTAGCGGATAAAGTGCCCGCAAATCGGCATGCTCGCCAGCCGCGCGATCAACGACGACTGTTGTCCGCCACCCGCCGCGGCAAACTCGTCCGCCGCCATGGCGGAGCCCGCCGCGGCACCGATCGCGATGACCGCGATCGCAATCCGGCGCAGCCGCCCGATGCGGCCCGCGAGCGAGCCCGACTCGCTGCGCCAGCTGGCCAGCAAGGTCATGGTGAGTGCAACTATCGCGCAGCACATGAGTCCTCCTCAGGCGTTCGCCGCGGCGCGCTCCTGGCGCGCGGGAAACGGGTCGCGCCATGCGCCGATCGCGTTCAGTTGATCGTGCCAGCGCACCACTTCCGGAAACTCTTCAAGCGGCATCGCCGCGCCTTTCGCGTACGGCAGCGAGATGCCGACCGAGAAATCCGCGACCGTCAGGTCATCGCCAAGCAACCACTTGCGTCCCTTCAGGTGCTGGTTGAGCACGGCGGCATGCTTGCGGAAAAACCCTTGCGCTTCGGCGACTTTCGAAGGATCGGGCTCGCCGAGTCCGACCCACGGCTTGATCAGATACTCGAAATACAGCGCACCGGCATGCCTTAGCAGATGCTGGCTATTCCAGCTGAACCAGCGCACGACGTCGACCTGCTGCTGCGCGCCCCGCGGCCAGAGCGAAGATTCCGCGCGCTGCGCAAGATGGCACAGGATCGCGTCGGCCTCCCAGATGATCTTGTCGCCATCGACGAGACAAGGCACCTTGCCGTTCGGATTGATCGCCAGATAGTCCGCTCGGGTATGTTCGCCCTTGCGCAGATCGACAAAGGCGTAGTCGATTTGCGACCCTAAGTATTGGGCCAATGCGCAGGTTTTTCTGGGAGACAGCGTTTCAGCATAGTAAAGCTTCATGGTCGACCTCAGTGTGCGTTGACTTCGGTGGAATATGCTTCATTTGGCCTGGTTTTCCAGCCCGGCAAGCAGTGCGTCCAGCTTCTCGAATGCACCGGTCCAACCGGTTTGATGACCGTCGCGAGCGGCCTCGTCGAAGAACTGCGCATGATGGAAATGGAGTTCGGTGCCCTCTTCGATCGGACGAAACCGGATCGTCACGAGCGACCGGCGCTCGGGCAGCGTGACCCACTCCCATGTGAAGACGAGCTTGCGGTCGGTCTCCACTTCCTGGTATTCGCCGCGGCAGTCGTGTGTTTCGCCGTCCAGCGTCTGAAACACCACGCGAAAGCGGCCGCCCACGCGCGGATCGGCTTCGGCGCTCAGCACCGGCCCCGCGTCCGGTCCCCACCAGCGCGCCATCAGTTCCGGCCGCGTCCATGCTGCGTAGACTCTTGCAGGCGGCGCCTTGATGCGCCGAATGATGGTCAGGCTGGGCTTTTCGTTCATTCGTCGTTCCTCTCGACAAAATCGGCGAGCCGGTCGAGACTCGCGGACCAGAAGCGTTCGTAGCGTCGCAGCCACGCCATCGCCTCTTCCATTGGGCCGGCAACCAGTTCGACCGAGACGGTCCGGCCATTCTTCGTGCGCGCCACCAGACCCGCGTCGCTCAGCACGTCGAGATGCTTCATGACGGCGGGCAGTTTGAGCGGCAACGGACGCGCGATTTCCGTAACGGACAAGCCCGGCTCGCGCTCGAGACGCGCGAGGATGGCCCGCCGCGTAGGGTCCACGAGGGCGGAAAACGTGCGATCGAGTTGACTGACTGGAGACTTTGCCATATGGTGAACTATAGGCCGTGAACTTCGGGAGTCAAGGTTTTTTACGGCCCGACTCCGTGAACCCGTAGGCCCGTTGATACTGTCCGTCCTCGACGCGCCACGGCTATCATTCCAACGATTCGCAATCACGGATTCGCTCAGCGTCGAGAGGACAGAACCGTATGGACCTCCTTCAAGGCATGGCAGTGTTCAAGCGCGTCGTGGACGCGTCCAGTTTCTCGAAAGCGGCGGATTCACTGGAGATGCCGCGCGCTTCGGTGTCGACGCTCGTGCAGAATCTGGAGAGTCATCTCGGCGTGCGCCTGCTCAACCGCACGACGCGCCGCGTGCAGGTGACCGACGACGGCGCGCTTTACTACGAATACTGCGCCCGCATTCTCGCCGAGGTCTCCGACGCCGAGTCGGCGCTATCCAGCAAACGTCAAAGTCCGCGCGGCACGGTACGCGTCGACACGTCCGCCACGTTCGCGCATCACGTGCTGATTCCCGTGATGCGCGATTTCAACGCGCGCTATCCCGACATCACCGTGAAGCTGGGACTGGCCGACCGCAACGTGGATCTCGTGCAGGAAGGCGTCGATTGCGTGATCCGCATCGGCGTGCTCGACGATTCGAACCTGGTGGCGCGCTCGCTCGGCAGCGTGCGCATGACGATCTGCGCCGCGCCTGCCTATCTCGAGCAGATGGGCGAGCCCGCCACGCCCGACGATCTCGACCGGCACCACGCGGTGAATTATTTTTCCGCGCGCACCGGGCGCGTCTACCCGATGGAGTTCGAAGCGGACGGCGTGCTGATCAAAAGACCGATCGAGGGCAAACTCGCAGTCAACGAAGGCCTGGTCTACGTTGCGTCCGCGGTGGAAGGCTTGGGCCTGATCCAGACGCCGCGCTTCATGGCGGCGAAGGCAATCGAATCCGGCGCGCTGCGTGAGATTTTGCGCGACTGCCATTGCGCGCCGTTGCCGCTCTCGATTCTTTATCCGCACCGTCGTTTGAGCATGTCCGTGCGGGTGTTCAGCGAGTGGGTGCACGAACTGGTGCAGCAGAATCCGGACTTCTGCGACTAGCACATTCGAAAAACAGCCACAGCCGCTAGATCAAACCGCGACGCTGCAAGTCGTCCGACAATGCGTCGACGCTGACGAACCTGTGTCCTTGCAGTCCCGCATGGATCGCGCCGTTCACGTTGGCGGCCGTGTCGTCGACGAAAAGCGTTTGGGCCGCGGGCACGCCGAGTTGTTCAAGACAACGCAGGTAGGTTTGCGCCGCCGGCTTCGCCGCACCAAAAGCCGCCGACGAGTAAACGTGCGGTCCGAACAGCCGCGCGACAGACGGATTCAGATAAGGCATGTAGTCGGTCAACAGGCGGCAATTGTTGGTCAGCACCGCGATGCGATGCCGCTCGGCGACCTGGGCGGCCAGCGCGAGCGCTTCCTGGTTCGGCGTGATCGACGCGTGACGGGCGGCCAGCCAGTCGTCGCGGCTGACGGGGTAGTTCAGCAGCATGCCCAACTCGCGCAGATACTCGTCATCGCTGATTGCGCCGGCGTCCGCGCGTGCTTCGAGACCCGAACCCCAGATCGCGTGACGCACGGTGTCCGCCGTGCAGCCCGCAGTCGACGCCAGATGTTCGACTCGCGCGGCGCGGTCGTAGTGGGACAAAACACCTTCCATGTCGAACAGAACCAGCGTGATGGATGCGGTCATGCTGTCGGCCTCGCGTCGAAAGCTTTCAGAAATGAAGCAACCGCGCGACGCGATGGCGCCGAACGGTTGCCTGTTTCTATTGTGCCTCGACAAAACCATGACTGCCGGCAACAGCATCGGCATTGGCCGGCGTCACGGTTTTTTCGCGGAGGTCAGCGAAGCAGCAGCCCAGTAAGATCCGCTTTCGTAAAACATCATCATGCGCCGCTGCCGCCCACCGTCTTGACGCTTTTCCATTGGCCCTGCTCAACCTGGAACAGCGTGTACGGCGGCTTGATCAGATCGCCGTAAGGATCGAACGTGATATTGCCGGTTACTCCGGTGACGGTCACCTTGGCAAGGCTGTCGACGATCTTCGCGCGATCGAGCGAGTCGGCGGCGTGAATCGCTTTCAGCATGGCAAGGGCCGCGTCATAGGAAAACGGCGCGTACAGTTCGACATCCTGATTGAAACGCGCCTTGTAGCGCTTGCCGAACGCCTGCGCGGCCGGCAGCTTGTCGAGCGCCGGGCCGGGTTCGAGATCCTGCGTTCCGTTGCCCGCCGTGCCGGCGATCTGCAGGAATGCATTGCTCTTCAGCGCGCCCGCGCCGAACAGCTGTGTGGACATGCCGAGCGATCGCATCTGCTTGACCAGCATCGCGCCCTGCTCGTCCAGGCCGCCGAAGAAAATCAGGTCGACGTTCTTGCTCTTGAGCGTGGTCAGAATGGCGCGAAAATCGATCGCCTTGTCGTTGGTGAATTCCCGATCGACGATATTGCCGTTCGCTTCCTTGACGCCTTTCTCGAACGCATCGGCCAGGCCTTGCCCGAAAGCGGTGCGGTCGTCGATGATGGCAATGCGCTTCGCCTTCATCTGCTCCACCACGAAATGCCCCGCCACGACTCCGCCGATACCGTCGTGGCCCATCGTCCGAAACACGTTCTTGAAGCCTTGCTTAGTCAATTGCGGATTGGTCGAGCCCGGCGTGATCATCGCCACATTCGCCTGGTGATACACCGTCGAGGCCGGAATGCTGCAGCCCGAGTTGTAATGGCCGATCACGCCGACCACGCCGTCGTCGACCAGTTTCTGCGCGACCTGAATCGCCACGCGCGGGTCGGCCTGATCGTCCTGCACGTCGAGCACGAACTTCACCGGCTTGCCGCCGATCGTTGGGTTCTTCGCGTTCTCTTCATCGAGCGCCAACTGCGCGCCGTACTGCAAGTCCTTGCCGACCCGCGCAACGGGCCCCGTCAACGGTCCGACGAAACCGATCTTGACGATCTGGGGGTCGGCGGCCCACGAGAACGGCATATACGTGGCGAGTGCACAGACAGTGGCACTCAATAGCCAATAGCGGCGATTCATGATGCGCTCCTTGCGAGATGTGACGTCGCGCGTGTGTGTGCAGGTGGGCCGATCCGATGCGCGACGCGTCGAAACTGCTCTGCGATGCTGGTGGTAAAACCTCGAAAAAAATCTGCCAACCCGCCTCTGCTGCAATCAAAAGCGCGTAGCCGCGTAGGGCGCGAGATCGAGCGGCGGCGCACGCTGTGCGATCAGATCGGCGACGATGCGCCCGCTCACGCCTGCCAGCGTCAAACCCAGATGCTGATGACCGAATGCGTAAATCACGTGCGCGCTTGCGCGTGAGCGCGCGAGCACCGGCACGCCGTCGGGCAGCGTGGGACGAAAGCCAAGCCAGTTGCTGTCCGGTGTATCGAGCGCGGGCAACGCCCGCTTCGACGAGAACGTCAGCAGATCGAGCAGCGAGCGGTTGCGCGTGTCGCCAAAACCGCCGAGTTCGACCGTACCCGCCACGCGCAAGCCGTCGCTCATCGGCGTCATGTAGAAACCGCGCTCCGCCCAGCCGACCGGCCGCGACACCAGGTGTTGCGCGCCGCGAAAGCGCACGTGATAGCCGCGTTCCGTATCCAGCGGAACCGGGTCGCCGCACTGGCCGGCGAACTGCGCCGAGCGTGCGCCGGTCGCGACTACCACGTGATCGAACCGCCGCGTCACGCCGCTAACCGTCAAGCTCGCGTGGTCCGTACCGGGTTGCACCGCGTCGACGGACGAGCGTTCGAGCTTCAGTCCCTGTGCGGCCAGTTGTTCGTAAAGCGTCTGCAGAAAGCCTTGTGGATTGGAAAAGTGCCAGCTATTGCTGAACAGCACGCCGCGTTCGAAGATCGGCGCCAGCGCCGGTTCGAGTGCGCGTATGGCGGCGCCGTCGAGCACCTCGAAAGCGACGCCCAGCTTTTGCCGCAGATCGAGCGCGGGACGCGCGGCATCGAACGAAGCCGCATCCGAATACAGGTAGAGACACTCGCGTGGCCGGACAAAACGCGCCAGCTCCGCGTTGGCGAGCAGCGGCGCGTAGCCTTCCCGCGCGCAATCGAGCAGCGCGGCGAGCGCCCCGGCGCTCGCTTCATAACGCCGCGGCAGCGAGCTCATCATGAAGCGCACGAGCCACGGCGCGAGATGCGGCAGATACCCCCAGCGCAATCTGAACGGGCTTTGATTCGACAGCAGAAAGCGCGGCAAATCACGGAACACGGATGGGTTGTTGACCGGGATGCACGCGTAGTGCGCGAAGGTGCCGGCATTGCCGAACGACGCCCCCTGCCCCACGCCTGCCGGGTCGAATAGCGTGACCCGATGGCCGTCGCGCATCAGCGCCGCGGCGCTCGCGAGGCCGATGAATCCCGCTCCGATAATGGCAATTTCCGGCATCATTTGCGCCCTTCGCCGACGCCCATGCGCGCGCCTTCGGTGAACGAGCCGGCGCCGGTTTTCCGCCTGGTGCCGGGTGGGGAAGACTGGGGAAAGCTCATCGGAGAACTCCTGCTGACGGATTGCCGGACGAAGTCCGGCGACGGTTCCTGCATCGCGCCACCAGACAAACGATGACACATAGAATCACACAATATTTTTTTGTGTGCAATTAAAACGCACATTGTGTGGCCCTGGCACTTTCCCTGGATCGCCGTGGGTCCGCTCTTTGCCAGCGCATCGTGGCCGGGTAAGCTGGCACCCGAAGGCTTGCAGTCGAGCAGGTCTGGTATAGAATCGGCAAACCTCCGCACAATTGCGGACAAAGCCGGTTTTGTATGGAGACACCTGATCTTATGGCTTCTGACAAAGACGCCGCCCGCTCCGCCTCTGGCGCGCCGGAGCAGGCGAAGCGCCCCACCTATATCGAGGTGTCCAGTTCGATCGAGAGCGAGATTCGCAGCGGCATCTATCCGCCCGGCAGCCGCCTGCCGCCGCAACGGCAACTGGCCACCGAACTGGGCATCAATGTGTCCACGGTGTCGCGCGCGTACAAGGAATTGCAGTCGCGCGGGCTGGTGATCGGCAGCAAACGGCGCGGCTCGCTCGTGACCGGCGGCGCGATGCCGAGCGTGGCACCCGCGCAAGCCACCAGCAACGCCGCGATCGATCTGACCGTCAACCGTCCGGCCACGGGCGAGTTCCTGAACTGCCTCGCTCGCACGCTGGCCGATTTGCCACGCGATCCGCGCTATCCGCAGTTGCAGGAGTACCAGCCGCCGCAGGGGCCCGCGTGGGCGCGCATGGCCGGCGCGCGCTGGATGGCCGCGCCCGGCTTTGCCCCATCGGCCGATCACGTGGTGGTCACGAGCGGCGCGCAGCACGGCCTATATGCGGTGCTGAACAGCCTGATCGGCACCGACGGCGTGATCCTCGCCGATCAGCTCACCTACTACGGCCTCAAAGCGCTCGCGCCGGTGTTCCAGTTCGAGATCGTCGGCATTCCTAGCGATCGCGACGGGCTGCTGACCGACGAAGTCGAACGCGCCTGCCTGCGCATGCCGGTGAAGGCGGTTTTCACCGTGCCGAACCTGCAAAACCCGACTGTTACGACCATGAGTCTGGAACGTCGCATGGCGCTCGTCGATATCGCGCGCCGGCACGGCGTGGCGATCATCGAGGACGACGTATATGGCCCACTGGTCTCGCAGCGCCTGCCGACGATTGCGAGCCTGTGTCCGGAACTCACCTTCCACCTCGCGGCCACCTCGAAGATCCTCGCGCCCGGTCTGCGGCTCGGCTATCTGCTGAGTCCGCCGGACAGCGCCGCGCTATGCGCGGAAGCCGTGCGCACGACGGCATGGATGCCCGCGCCGATGTCGATGCTGATCGCCTCCATCTGGATCGAGGACGGCACCGCGCGTCACATCATGGACGCGCAGCTCGCCGAGATTCGCGCACGCCAGGACCTCGCGCGCGAGCTGTTGCCGCAGGAGTTGCTGCAGACCGATCCGGCATGCATGTTCGTATGGCTGAAGTTGCCGCCGCCGTGGCGCGCCGACGACTTCGCGGCGAATGCGAAGGCGCGCGGCGTCGTGGTGATGCCGTCGTCGGCGTTCGCCGTGGACCGCTCGGAGATCGAGCATGGAGTGCGGATCAACCTCGCCTGCGCGACCAGCCGCGATCAGCTCGTGAGCGCGCTACGGCTGTTGAGCGGCACGCTCAAGGATCGTCCGCGCGCGCTGTTCGGCACGATATGACGCGCCGCCCGACTGGCCGCTGCGCATGATCAAAAAAACTTCTCCGCCAAAGGAATAAAGCCGCGACACCGTGCGTTCAATAAGCGCAATGACCATCGGTCATGACAGAGAGGTGCGGCCATGAAATCTGTGCTTAAAGCATTGGGCGTCGTCGTGGGCGGCGCGGCGTTGGTGAGTCTTGTCGCGTCGTGCGGCGGTTCCGATTCGGTCAACAGCCAATCGTTTACGTCGACGGCGCTCGTCTCGGACGGCGCCGTCGCGGCGGCGCATACGGACCCGAATCTGAAAAACGCATGGGGCGTTGCCTTCAATCCAAAAGGTTTCGTCTGGGTGGCCGATAACGCCACCTCGCTCGCCACGCTTTATGACGGCAACGGCACGCCACAATCGCTTGTGGTCAGCATTCCGAACGGAACCAACGGACCGGCGAATCCGACCGGCATCGTGTTCAACGGCACGACGGACTTCGTCGTGACTCAGGGCGGCAAATCCGGCGTGGGCGCATTTATCTTTGCCGGCGAAGGCGGCACGATTACCGCGTGGGCGCCGACGGTCGCGCCCACCACCGCCTTCGTCGTATTCGACAGCGGCAGCGCCGGCGCGGTGTACAAGGGCCTCGCGCTGGCCAGCAACGGCGGCGCCAACTTCCTCTACGCCGCCGACTTTCACAACAACAGAATCGACGTCTTCGACAAGAGCTTCGCGAAGGTATCGACGCCCGGCAAGTTCCAGGACGCGTCGCTTCCAGCGGGCTTCGCGCCGTTCGGCATTCAGGCGCTCGGCGCAAAGCTCTTCGTGACCTACGCGAAGCAGGACGCGGAGGCCCACGACAACGTCGACGGCGCCGGCCTCGGCTTCGTGGATGTCTACGATACGGCGGGTAATCTGCTGCAGCGTTTCGCCTCAGGTGGCGTGCTGAATGCGCCGTGGGGCATCACGCAGGCGCCGGCCAATTTTGGACGCTTCAGTGGCGACGTGCTGATCGGCAATTTCGGTGACGGCACGATCAACGCCTTCGATCCGGTGAGCGGCCGGTCTCTCGGCGCCATCAACTTGCCCGATAACACGCCGTTCGTGCAGCACGGTCTGTGGGGTATCGCGTTCGGCAATGGGCTCAGCAATCAGCCGGTCAACACGCTGTTTTTCGCCGCCGGCCCGAATGAAGAAACGAACGGCGTCTACGGACGTATCGATGTCAAAATGTGACGGGCGAACGCGCGGCGCGGGCGCCGCGCTCCGCCACGCGCAGGTGACTGGCGCGGCGGCCGCTTCACGCCGCGCAGCGCATGCGCGCCGCGAGCCGCTGCACGTTCAGCAGCCTCACGATCCGCTTGAGCGCGTGACGCACGCGGCCACGCAAATGCGCCGCACGCATGGTGCGCCAGAAACGGTCCGGCGCGAAGTCGTCGAAACGCGCTTCCTTTTCGAGCAGCGCCTTGCCGCCCGGCAGGTGGACGAACGAACAGCAACGGAACCAGCGCAAATCCCGATAGTTGTTGCCGGCCCAATGGCGCCCCACAGCCTGATACGCCCCGACTTCGATCAGCACTTGCCCTTCGTCGCTGAGCGCATTGAGCGCGGCCGAGATGAACGCTTCGTCGCCGTGATGCCTTAAACGCTCGCTTTCGCTGAGATAGCGTGCGTAACTGGCTCGCGCGCGAGGCACCAGCCGGCGCAATGCAACGGGTGTCGCGATCAGAAATTCGCCGCCGTACCAGCGCGGATTCATCAAGCGCCGGTCCGCGACGATCTCCAGATCCGCGACCACTCGCTCGCTGCCGTAAGCAGGAAACACCTGATCCGAAATATCGAAGACACCGAGGCCGGCTTGTGCGCATCGTTCGATCAGATCGCGGTCGAGCGGCAGCAGCGCCACCATGTCGGCGTCGAGCAGCAACATCATCGTGTCGGCGGGCAAGCTCTCCGCCACCTGGTCCATCAGGTCGAGTTTGAAATGCGCCGCGTAGAACGGCGTATTCTTCGGCAACTCGATGGTCGCGGTGAGCCGCGTCACGAGCGGGCGATGCTCCGCCGGTATGCTTTCGAGCCGGCGCGCGACCAGCTCCGGCGCGTTGGTCATGATCGTCAAGGTCGGCAGGCCCACGCGCCGCAAGCTGTTGTTCAGGCAGACCGCCTGACTGACATACGAGAGCGGATCGCGATTCGTCGAGTTGGGACCCGGCTTCGCATCGACATCGACATAAACGAGAGTGCACGGAAAAAGATTCACGTTGCTCCTAAGCACGCGTGAGCGACGGACCGCCTTTTGAGCGATGCGTCGCTGTCGAAGGTTGATCCACATGTTCTTGCCTCGGGCGCGGAAACAGCCGCAAGGTGCGCGACATTTGAAATCGCGAATCGTGCCATCGTGGCGTCACATTCGAGCCGGGCACGCTGATCTGCGGCGATGGAGTCGGATGAACCGGGGCGCAGGCATCAGGGTTGGTCTATCGTTTCACGTCCTTGCATCGCCTTTCCGCCAAAACGCAGAGAGACATGACGTGGTGCTGCGGCAGGTTGGTTGGGGGCGATTGCATTGCGCAATAATTGCGGATGCGTCAGTGAGCGCCGCGAATAACTTACTCGTTGCGTTTCGTCATGTGCTTACGATTTGCAGACATGACCTTGCGCCCACGCGTTCGCAACTTTGCGACAGACGGCAGCGCTATTCCGCCGCCTCCGGCTCAGGTCCGTCGCGCACGGTTCCGGTGAAGCCGTGCGACCGTCAAATCATATGTGCCGGCGTGGCGACGGCAACCGGGTTTCGACTAGCTGCGCGGCTGCCGCAGCGGCCGGAAGAAGCGGCGAATTTCCGCTGCGAGCAGATCAGGCTTTTCCATGGCCGCGAAATGTCCGCCAGCGGGCATGTCGCTCCATTGCACGACGTTGAACGTTCTTTCGAGCCAGCTGCGCGGCGGGTGATTGATCTCCTTCGGAAAGTGCGCGAAACCGACCGGCGGCGCGACGCGTTGCCCTTCGGCGAAACGCATCGGCTGCAGGCGGTTTTCCCAGTACATCTGGATCGCCGGGCCGATACACTGCGTGTACCAGTAGAGCGAGATGTTGGTCAGCAGATCGTCTTTCGAAAACACACGCTCCACGTCGCCTTCGCAATCGCTCCATGCGCGAAACTTCTCGCCGATCCATGCGGCCAGTCCCACCGGTGAATCGTTGAGCGACGCCGCGAGCGTGAGCGGCCTGGTGCTGTGCATGTGCGCATAGCCGCCTTCCTGCGCGGCCCACTCGTTTTTCTCCCGCAGGAAATTTTCTTCGGCCGGCGTAAGCGGTTTTTGCGCCGCGCCGAGGGCCGGCTCATAGGAGCTCGGCAGGAAGTTGAGATGAATGCCCCCGACGGCTTGCGGATGCCGCGCGGCGAGCGCGATCGACACGCCCGCGCCGAGATCGCCGCCCTGCGCGCCGAAGCGCTCATAGCCGAGGCCTTGCATCAGCGAGGCCCACACATCGGCCACCTGAAACGCGGACGTGCCGGCTTGCGCGGGCGCCTGCGAAAACGCGAAACCAGGCAGCGACGGCACGACGACATCGAAGGCATCGGCAGGATCGCCGCCGGACGCGGCCGGGTCGCATAAGCGGTCGAGCAGCGCATGAAACTCGAAGAACGAGCCGGGCCAGCCATGAGTGATCACCAGCGGATACGGCGCCGGCCCTACGCCGCGCCGATGGACGAAATGCACGCGCTGCCCTTGCACATCGGCGAGAAATTGCGGCTGCTGATTCAAGCCGCGCTCGGCCGCGCGCCAATCGAAACGCTCGGCCCAATACTCGGCCAGTTCGCGCAGCCATGTGGCATCGGCGCCCTGCTGCCAGGCCGGCGACGGCGTGGCGGGCGCCCAACGTGTCGCGCGAATACGCCGGCGAAGCTCGTCGATCTCGTGATCGGCGATTGCAATCTGAAACGCTTGTATCTGCATGGCAACTCGTCCGGGACGGTGTATGGGTCGACGTGCGCAACCGGCTCAAATAGCGGAGCCACGCCCCGTTCAGGCAGCGAGCCAGCACGAGGCAATCTGCATGGTACACAATGGCGCATTTTTCCGTTTTCGCATTCCGGAGACTGCCATGCTTCAAGCGATCGCCGCCCTGCTCACTTTTCAGTGCCTCGGCGAAGGTGTGTCGTACGTGTTCCATTTGCCGGTGCCGGGTCCGGTGATCGGCATGCTGCTGTTGTTCGGCTTCATCATGCTGCGCCCGCAAACCGCCGATGCGATCGAGCCGACCGCGCTCGAACTGCTGCGCCATCTGTCCTTGCTGTTCGTTCCAGCGGGCGTCGGCATCATGGTGTCCGCGAGCCGGATTCGCGGCGACGCTGTCGCGGTGATCGTCTCCATTGCGGTCAGCACGACGCTCGCGATTGCGGTGGCCGCGCTCGTCACACGGGCGTTGATGCGCCGCCAGCATCACGAGCCCTCCGCGCCGGAGTCCGCATCATGACCGCCCTTCCGAAGCTCGGTGCCATCTGGGTGTATCTCGCCGCGAGTCCCTTGCTCGGGCTGACGATCACGCTGATCGCCTACCTCATCGCCCAGAGAATCTACGCGAAGGCGCGCTTCAATCCGCTTGCCAATCCCGTGCTGATCGCGGTAGCGCTGCTGGTGGTGTTGCTCGAAATCACCGGCACGCCGTACGCGACATATTTTGAAGGCGCGCAATTCGTTCACTTTCTGCTGGGCCCTGCAACCGTGGCGCTCGCGCTGCCGCTCTACCGGCAATGGCCGAAGCTGCGCCGCTCCGCGTTGCCGCTGATCGGCGGCCTCGTCGCGGGATCGTTGACGGCCATCGTTTCGTCGGTCGGCGTGGCGGCGCTGTTCGGCGCGTCGCATCAAACGCTCGCCTCGCTCGCACCTAAATCCGCGACCACGCCGATCGCGATGGCGGTCGCTTCCGAGATCGGCGGCATTCCGTCCCTGACCGCCGTCCTCGTCATTTCGACCGGCGTATTCGGTGCCGTGTTCGCGCGCGCGATACTCAACGCGCTGCGCATTGCCGAACCCGAGGTGCGCGGTTTCGCGCTCGGGATCGCATCGCACGGCATCGGCACGGCGCGCGCTTTTCAGGTGAGCGAGGAAATGGGCGCGTTCGCCGGTCTCGGCATGGGCCTGAATGGTGTGTTCACCGCGTTTGTCGTGCCGGTGTTGATGCCGCTCGCCTCGCGCTGGCTGACGGGCTGAGCGGCGTCATCGCAGCAACAGAAAAGCCCGATGGTCGGATAATGAGGCTTCCCTTCCCTTACCCACCCAAAGGAGTTTGCCGCGATGTCTGCCTATGAATCCAAAGTGCCGCGGGTACTGTTGACGAACGACGACGGTATCGACGCGCCCGGCCTCGCCGTACTCGAAGCCGTGGCCGCCGAGCTCGCGCACGAAGTCTGGGTGGTCGCGCCCGAGCACGATCAGAGCGGCACGTCGCATTCGATCAGCCTGCATTCGCCGCTGCGCGTGAGCCGCCAGGGCGAGCGGCGTTTCGGCGTGGCCGGCACACCCGGCGATTGCGTCGTGATGGGCGTGCGTCATCTGATGCGCGACACGCCGCCCACGCTGATTCTTTCCGGCATCAATCGCGGCGGCAACCTCGGTGTCGAAACGATGTTTTCAGGCACCGTCGGCGCCGCCATGACGGGCCTGTTGCTCGGTTTGCCGTCGTTCGCGCTGAGCCAGACTTTCAGCAATCGCGACAACGTGCGCTGGGACACCGCGCGTGCGCTCGCGCCCGGTGTGATCCGCCAATTGCTTGCAATCGAGCACGCGGCGCCCACCTGCCTGAACATCAACTTTCCCGATGTCGACGCGGCGCGTGCCGGTCCGCTCACGCCGACTCGCCAGGGCGTTGGACTGGTGGAAGATATCGACGTGTTGCCGCAAGTCGATCCGCGCGGCATGGCTTATCACTGGTTGCGCTTTCAACGCGGCACGCGCGCGAACGATCCCGACAGCGAAACGGCCGTGGTGGCGTCGGGGCGCGTGTCGGTCACACCGCTCGCTTTCGATCGCACCGACGAGCCCACCTTCGCGCGGCTCGCGGCTTCGCTGAGTTGATCCTGCGGCTCGCCTTTCCGCCAATCGCCGGTTTGCGCGGCGTCACGGACGCGGTGCCGCGGTGAGACTCGGCGCCCCGCCCGGCCCCGCGGGGTCGGGATTGCCGAACGCGGGGAGGCTGCCGTTTTCCCGGGCGCGGGCGATTTCCGCGCGCACCTGCGAGCGCGTTTTCGGGCCGTCGTCCGTTTTCGCCGCCGTGCCGGCAGACGGTATAGCCTGCACCAATGGCGGCGACGGCAGCGTGGCTTGCGTGGCCAGGCCGGCTTGCGACTCCGTCGGCGCGGTTGAAACCACCGGCGGTTTCTGCGGCACTTGCTGGACTAGCGGCGTCACGACGCCCGGCACGCTGCTCGCGCTCTGCATCGCTTTCAGCCCGGCCTGGACCGATGAAGGCTGCCTCGCCACGGCCGGTTCGCCGTTGACCGGCGTTCTCGCGTCCGGCGCGCTGTGGCTGTCGACACGGGCGACCAGGCTGTCCAACGCGGCCTGGTTCTTCGCATAACTCGTCTCGCGGTTCGTCTCGGGGTTCGTCTGTTTCCGGACCGCAGCGCGGCTTTCACGCGACCGCCCATGTTTCGCTGATGAAGAAGACATCCGCACGGGCTTCGCAGCACGTTGCGGCGCCTTCTCGACTTGCGGCGTGTTCACGGCACGCTGCTCGTTATCCACGCGCGCCTGCACTTCCTTTTGCAACGCGCGCACCTGATCGTCGTCCTGATGCGCGGAACGCACTGCATCGAGTTGCGCCTGCGCGGCGGCAAGATCGTTGCGTTGCAGACTGTTGCGCGCCGCCTGCAGGCCGCTGGCCGAAGCACCGCTCGAATCGTTGCGAGCGGCGACCGGACCGGATATGACCGCGCCGCTGATCGTGTCGCCGCGCGTGCGGTAAGCCGGCGTCTCACCTCGCGCGGAACCGAATTCGTCCGTCGACTGCCAGGGTTTGCCGGCCTGCGACACATAGGCAGCGATTGCAACAGCGCTGACGACAAGACCTGCGAGAACGATCTTCCTGGGTTCGCTATACATGCGCCTGCCCTTTCAGTCGTGTTGAATGCGTGTCCGCAGTTGCACGGAAATGCTCGGATTCATCAGAAGGTTGCGACGAACGGGTCCATTCGACGCCGCTACGATGACCGCGAGTTCGCGGCCCCGGTTTTAGCCGCGGGTTCGGCCGATCAAGTCACGTACGGAGGCGCACGCAACCTGGATGCGCTCATTTTCTATTTATATCCGTGAGGCGTCGAATCGTCCGATTGTGCATGGTCCGTTGGCCGAAAAAGCCAGCTTCGGCGCGTATTTTTTCCCGACGCTACCTGGAACTGCGAAGTAACCCGGCAAGGCCGAAATGTGTGCTCAACACATCACGCTTAACTATACGAGCGGCCCTTCTTCCTGCTTCCCACGCATCGCAACGGCAATCGAACTGCCGACGATCAATGCAATGCCGAGCAGCGACATCGCGCCGATCGTCTCGCCCCACGCCATATAACCGAACAAAGCCGCCCACACTATGCTCGTGTAGTTGTACGGCGCGAGCGCGCCCGCGTCGGCCTGGCGGAACGCCATGGTCATCAGCAATTGCCCGGCCGTGGCGAAGCAGCCGAGCAAGGCCATCACCGCGAGCGCCTGGAGCGTGGGCGTGCGCCACGCGAAGAACAGTGAAGCGCCGGTGACGATCGTGCCGATCGTCGTGAAATACAGCACCGTCGTCCCCGAATCGTCGGAGGCGCGAATGCGCTTGATCTGAATGATCGATAGCGCGCCGAAGAAGGCGCTCGACATCAGCAGGACAGGACCGAGCCAGCTCGAATGCGAGCCGTCCGGACGCACCACGAACAGTACGCCGGCAAAGCCGACCGCGGCGGCCAGCGCATCGCGCGGCTTCAACGCCTCCTTCAGCAACAGCGGCGCGAGCACGATCACCAGCAAGGTCTCGGAGTAGACGATCGCCACCGCTTCACTAAGCGGCATGTACGGCAAACCGGCGAAAAAGAGGCCCGACGCGCCCAGCAGCGTCAGCGCGCGAAGAGTCTGCCCGCGCACGTCCATGTGCCTGATCCGCTCGGCGATCGGCTTGCCGCGCAGGCATACCGCCACCGCCGGCACCAAGCCGAACAACATGCGAAAGAACGTGACTTCGTTGGCCGGATAAGCGAGCGCCACGGATTTGGCGAGCGCGTCGACCAGCGCGAAACAGAACATCGACACGAGGATCAGCACAACGCTGCGTAGGGGCACGGCGCTAGTGCGGACGGCGGTGATAGGCGGCATGGATTTTCCTGGGAGCGCGTGGAACCACACGTCGCCCCGGTTTGGCGGGCCGGCTGCGCGGCTCGCAACGGTGGAAAACGGATTATGCCTGCAGCGCCGTCAATGATCGGCTCGGTGAAAAAGCAGAATCGCCATGCTCGTTGGTGCAGCGCAGCGGCATGCGTATCTTGCGCATGCCGCTCGCATAGTCGTTTGTAACGCCGCGTAATTTGTGCGATGCTAGCCACGCCCTGGTTATCCCTAGAAGAAGCATTGGGCGCGAGGCAGACCAATCCTGTTGTCCATTCCTCCGGAGGAGACATGATTGAGTCATCGCAATTGCGCAACTTCGCGCGCGCCGGCAGCGTATCCCGCACCGCTTTCCGTAGCGTCGAATCCACCAGGCTGCACCGCATAGCGGCCGCTTCAAGCTTCGTTTTCCTGATCAATCTCGCCGGCGTCTGCCATGCCGACACGCAGGTCGGCGGCACGCTTCCGCCCGCGCCCGACATACTCTACGGCGATCTCTTCGTAGCCGTGCAAACCGCGCAGATCTACCCGGATCAGAAGACCTTCGTCGACGCAACGCCGAACGCCGATCCCGCCGCGATCGTCCAACTGTACGAGCAGCAGAAGCACAACCCCCGTTTTTCGCTGGCGAAGTTCGTCAGCAAATACTTCACGCCGCCGAGTGAGCCGATCATCACGCCGCCCGCCAACCAGACTCTGCGTGAACACATCAACTGGCTGTGGCCCGCATTGACCCGCACCACCACGAGCGCGCCGCCCAACAGCTCGCTGATTCCATTGCCGAAACCCTATGTGGTGCCGGGCGGCCGTTTCCGCGAAGGCTACTACTGGGACACCTATTTCACGATGCTCGGGCTGCAGGAATCCGGCAACGAAAATCTCGTCGACGACATGCTCGACAACTTCGCCTACGAGATCAATACCTTCGGCCATATTCCGAACGGCAATCGCACCTACTACCTCGACCGTTCGCAGCCGCCGTTTTTCTCGCACATGGTCGAACTCGCCGCGAAGGCGGAAGGCCACGGCGTCTACCAGAAGTACCTGCCGGCGCTGCGCAAGGAATACGCGTACTGGATGCAGGGCGAGACCACCACGCAACCCGGCTCGGCCACGCGCAATGTGGTCGTGATGCCGGATCGCACGGTGCTCAACCGCTACTGGGATGAGCTCGACACGCCGCGCGACGAGTCGTATCTGGAGGACATCCAGACCGCGCAACAGGCAAGCGGCCGCAATCCGAACGACGTCTACCGCGAGTTGCGCGCCACCGCCGAAAGCGGCTGGGATTTCAGCTCGCGCTGGTTCGGCGACAACATGACACTCGCGACGGTGCGCACCACGTCGATCATTCCGGTCGACCTCAACAGCCTGATGTTCCACCTCGAGATCACCATCGCCAAGGGTTGCGGCGAGACGCGCGATTTCCGCTGCGTCGGCGAATTCGCGCAACGCGCCGCGAAACGCGCGCTCGGCATCAACCGCTATCTGTGGAATCCCAACGGCTATTACGGCGACTATGACTGGCAGCTCGCCAAACCGCGCGACAACAAGACGGCCGCGATGGTGTTTCCGCTGTTTGTCGGCGCGGCGTGGCCGGAACGTGCGCTCAAGACGGCGAAACAGGTGCAGTCGACCTTGTTGAAACCGGGCGGCCTCGTCACCACGACCTACAACACGACGCAGCAATGGGATGCGCCGAACGGCTGGGCGCCGCTGCATTGGGCCGCCATTCAGGGCTTGAAGCGCTACGGGCAGGACGCGCTCGCGCAACAGATCGGCACGCGTTTTCTTACCGACGTGAAAGGCGTCTACGCGTCCGATCAGAAACTGGTCGAGAAATACGTGGTGGAAGGCTCGGGAACGGGCGGCGGCGGCGGTGGCGAATATCCGTTGCAGGACGGCTTCGGCTGGACCAATGGCGTGACGCTCAAGCTGCTCGACCTGTATAGCCCGGGCGATTGAGTCCGCACGGAGGGCGGTCTCGCGGCCGCGGCAAGCCATGAATACTGTATAAAAACACAGTATAATGGTTGCCCGAGCCGCCCTTCATTGTCTGATTGCGCGGCACCCAGCCCACGTCGGAATCATGGTGTCCCAGCAAGCCCTATTCGCGCCCGAGCCCGTCTCCCTTCTCCATGACCAGGAAGGCGGAATCCGCTATCTGCCCGAGTCGATCCCGGCTGCCACGGCGCAAGCGTGGTTCGAGACGGCGCTGCGCAATGTCGGCTGGCTTAGTCAGCAGCGAATGATGTACGACCGCGAAGTCGCCGTGCCGCGTCTGCTCGCCACCTTCGCGCGTGGTGCCGAAGATCTGCCCGCGCCCTTGGGCGAGGTATTCGAAGCCGTGCGCGCGCTCGTGGGCGCGCCGTTCAACCGCGTCGGCCTCAATCTCTATCGCGACGGCGGCGACAGCGTCGCGCTTCACAGCGACAAGACCGAAAAGCTGGTGCCCGCCCAGCCCATTGCCATCATTTCGCTCGGCGCGAGCCGCCGCATGTCGATCCGGCCGAAAGCGGGCGCCGGCGCCGGACGGATCGTACATGTCGAACTGGAACCCGGCAGTTGTCTGGTCATGAGCTATGCGTCGCAATTCACGCACGAGCACGGCATTCCCAAGCTCGCGGGTGCGACGGAGCCTCGTATCAGCCTTGCGTTTCGGTGCTTCAGCGGTTGACTAGCGAATGGTGCGTCAGAGCAACGTGACCTTGCCGGTCGCCAGGTCGTAAATGCCGCCGGCAATCTTGACCTTCCCGCTTGTCACATACGGCCCGATCATCGGTCTTGACGCGATCAGCCGGTTGACATTCAACCTGACATTTTCAATCGTGGTTTGCGTAACGAGATCCTCGCCTTGATCTCCTTTCGTCACTTTCGCCACTTTCGCCATCTGCATGGCGGGCTTGATCGCGCGAACCAGTTCCGGCAGATGGCCAGGCAAATGAACGCCATCCTTGAGCGCCTTGACCGTGGCGCTCACCGCACCACACTGCGTATGCCCGAGCACCATGATGAGCGGCACGCCGAGGAATTCGACGCCGTATTCGAGGCTCGCGAGAATATCGTCGTTGACGAAATTGCCGGCCACGCGCACCACGAACAGATCGCCCGGTCCCTGATCGAAGGCGAGTTCCGGTGCGACCCGCGAATCCGCACACCCCACGACGGCGGCAATCGGATACTGCGCCGAGACACGCGCCGCGCGGCCTGCGGAATAGTCCTTGTTTGAAGGGTTATTCGCGGCGTAACGAGCGTTGCCCTGCATCAGGCGGTCGAGCGCTTCAGAAGGTGGAATCGAATTCGGCGCATTGGCTGACGCGGGTTCCGCCGCCACGGCTACGCGCCGCGGCAAACCCGCCAGCGTGATCGACGACGCACCGGCCAGCAGCAGATTGCGCCGCGTGGGTGAATACAGATGACGGCCGCACATGGCTCGCCTCCTATGTCATGAGCAGCGCCCCAGCGGTGCCGTTCGAACCGGCATGAATCGTGAAAGCGGGGCCGCGCGCGCGACGCCTCATCGTGCGCTTGCCACGTTCGAACATCAAGTTAGACGGCGTAGATGTCCGGGTTGTCCACTAGCGGTAAAAATTTGCCGCTAGTGCCGTCGAGCGCGAGCATCGTGCCGCTTTCGATATCGAAGATCCAGCCGTGCAGCCGCAGTGTTTTATTCGCAAGCCCGACTGCCACCGACGGATGCGTGCGGATGTTCGCCAGTTGCGCAATCACGTTGTCCTTGACCAGCGCGGAGAGGCACTCGGCGTCCGAATGGTAGGTGCGTGATGCGTTGATGGCCTTGGCCGCATCCGCGTGACGCAGCCAGCCCGCCACTGCCGGCAGATGATCGAGATTCTTGCAGGTCGAGATCGCCGTCATCGCACCGCAGTTCGAGTGGCCGCAGATCACGATATCGCGCACGCCCAACACGGCCACCGCGTATTCGACGGTCGCCGACACGCCGCCCGGTTCCGGACCATAAGACGGCACGATATTGCCGGCATTGCGGATCACGAACAGCGAACCCGGCTCGGTCTGCGTCAGCAGCTCCGGCACGACACGGCTATCCGAGCACGTCACGAAAAGCGTACTGGGACTTTGCGCCATGGACAGACGCTTGAACAACGCGCTCTGCTGCGGAAAGACTTCGCGTTGAAAGCGGATGAGACCCTCGATGATTTCCTGCACGGTTGTTCTCCATAAATCGAAGCGTGAGCCCGCAGTGCTCGCGGCAATATGAAACCCGCGAGCATACATGCGATCCATTGGCGCGACTATACCGCAGCCAAAGGCGTGGCCGCGCACTGGCCAAACATGCGAGTGCGAACGTCGCCGAGGCGCCATCGTGAGAACATTTTCACCGTGCGCGGCGAAACAAAAAAAAGCCCCGGCTGTTACCAGCCGGGGCCAACTCTCTCGCTCGCACACCGGAAACCGTGCGTGCCTGACTACTTTACCGATACCGCCGAAGCCGATATATACGCCATGCTGGAAGAGTCCCTTCCAACGCGGCGCGCGCTACCTCGCGCCCGTCGGATCAACGGCTATACATCGCATTCCAGTCGGCGGCGGACACAGCCGGGCGGCCGCTTTGCGACGAACCGGCCACGTTGCCGCCATAACCGCTAGTCTCGCCGTTGCGCGCGGCGACGCGCGCTTCTGCGGCCTGAATCGCTTCGGGGTAATGCGCCTGGTCGCCGTCGCCGACGTGATAGCCGCCCTGCTGCAGTTGAACCAGTTCCGCGCGCACCTGCGCGCGCGTAATGCCGGAATTCGATTGGGCGAACACGGTGGCCGAAGCAGCCAGCGAAGCGACGATAACGACAGCCTTGATCAGGGAATTCATGATGGAAACACCTCCAATAATTGATGGTCAGCAGCGCTTCGAATCGCTCTCCGCGCAACCGCTGAAACCAATATAGGTGCCGATTCCTCATAGAATAACGGCCCGCCGTCGAAGGGATTGTTCCTGAATCCGGAGCAATCACGCTCAGAAGCGCGTGCGGATCCCCACCGTGCCGACCACCTGATTTGCCGTCGACGACGCGCCGCCCGCCGTGTTGATAAACGCGGTGTAGCCCTTGCCGCTCACGTGCTGGTACATCGCTTCGGCATACACGTCGGTGCGCAACGACAGCGCATAGACGGCTTGCAGGTTCACCTGATTCCACTTCGGATCCGAGCCGAAGCTCGAGGTGCCGCCCACCTGCGCGTCCGTATAGGTATAGGCCGCCCCGAGGCTCAGCGCGGGCGTCACGGCGTACTTGCCGTTCACTTCGTAGTTGTCGAAGCGCATCGAGCCATGCGTGGCGCCGAACGACGCGGTGTTCTGGAACTGGCTGTGCGTGTAGACGAAGCCGGCCGTCACGGGACCGAAGCCATAGCTCAACGCGGCGCCTGCCGTGCGCTGCACATCGGCGCCGAGCTGAAAGCCGCCCGTGCCGTTGGCCGCGGATTCGCCGAGATCGACCGCGCCGGACGTATTGCCGGTCGAGTTCGACCCGTTGATCTGCAAATAGCCGGCAGCCGCCTTGAACGGACCGTTGACATAGCTCACGCCGGCGCTATAGGCACGATTCAGCGCGAATTCCGTGTTGTTCGAGAACGCGTACATCCCACCGAACTTCAGACCGGCGTAGTTCGCGCTCGTGTACTTCACGGCGTTGCTCATGCGCACTGAGTGATTCAGATTGTCATTGTCGAACGGATGTGCGAAGCCGGTATCACCGAAGGTGCCCGCCGTGCCCGAGAGCGGCGCGACGAAATCGACCAGCGAGTCGTACTGGCGGCCCAGTGTGAGCGTGCCGTACTGCTTGCTGCTCAAGCCGACAAACGCCTGACGGCCGAACAGCCGGTTGTTCTGGCCCAGCTTGCCGTTCTGCACGTTGTAGCCATTTTCCAGCACGAAAATCGCCTGCAATCCGCCGCCGAGATCTTCCGCGCCGCGCAAGCCGAAGCGGCTGCCGTTGATGTTGCCGCTCGTCGCCTGCACCAGCGCGCCCTGCGAGCCGCCCTTCTTCACGTTGTTGGTGTACATCACGCCGGCGTCGATGAGGCCGTACAGCGTGACCGAACTTTGCGCATGCGCCGTCGCCGCGGCGAGTCCTGCGAACGCCGCGACCGCGGCGGTAATCTTTTTCACGTCAATGCTCCTGCGTAGCTGGAATATCTGGTTGAACAGCGACGCGAGTATAGAAACGCGGGCATTGAAAACGAATGCCCGGACCCTAGAGCAGTCCTTTATGGAATCTGGAAGAATCCGTCATCTGCACGCAGCAATCGCGATGTGCCGCGCTTCGACGAGGTGTTTTGAAAGCAGGAGACGCGCGGCGATGGCTCTGCGCGGAATGGACGGGTTGTGTGTGAACAACAGCCGTTGAGTCGTTTGCGAGGCCCGGCGCGCGCGCCGGGCTCGTCGTCAATCAGAAACCGGGCCGCTCAGGCCCTGTTGAAATCACCGGTTTCGAGTTCCACGGACTGCCCGCCGTTTTTTTCGAGGACCTTGCGCGTAGCGTTTTCAATCCGCGCGCGATTCGCCTCGAACGTATTGACGAGGTCATGGGCCGACGGGCCGTCGTTGCCGAAATGCTCGTTCAGCGCATCCAGCGACACGCTGCACCAGACGTCGGCCCCGTCGACATTGGCTTCGAAGGCGACGCGCGCCGCCGCAACCACTTCACGGCGTCCGGTGAATTCGATCCTCATGATGACCCTCCATTTGTCGAAAGAAAGCTTCGAGTGCGCAAACGCTGTGCCACGGCGGCGTGGTCCGCAAGACCGGCCGGGGTCAGCGCACATTCTCAGCAGGGTGCATACTCGACACCGGCCGTCCTCGTACGGTCGTGCCGATGCGTCACGGCCTGGCCGCCCATGGCCACGCTGCCCGACGTGCCTTATATCCTAATACTAACTCCTGGCCCATGTCCCGCAACCCGCAATCGTCGCGTCCCCTCGTCATTGCCGCCGTGATGGCGTCCATGGCGATGGTCGCCATCGAAGCCACCATCGTCTCCACCGCCATGCCTCAGATCGTCGCGCAACTCGGCGATCTGCACCTGTATAGCTGGGTCTTCTCGTCGTTCCTGCTCACCCAGACCGCCATGACCGTGGTATTCGGCAAACTCGCCGATCTGTACGGCCGCAAGCCCGTCATGCTGGCCGGCATCGCAATCTTTCTGCTTGGCTCGGTGCTGGCCGGCTTCGCCTGGTCGATGCCGGCCATGATCGCGTTCCGGCTGATTCAGGGCGTCGGTGCCGGCGCGATCCAGCCGGTCACGCTGACCATCGTCGCCGACCTCTATCCCGCGCGCGAACGCGGCAAGGTGCAAGGCTATCTCGCGAGCGTGTGGGCGATTTCGGCGGTGGTGGGCCCGATGGTCGGCGGCTTCATCATTCACAACATGTCGTGGGCCTGGATCTTCTGGATGAACGTGCCGATCGGGCTTGCCTCCGCGGCGGGCTTTATCGCGTTTCTGCGCGAGTCGGAACGGCATGCGCGCCCTTCGATCGATTTCGGCGGCGCGGCGCTGTTCATGGCGGCGATCGCCGCGCTCATGATGGCGCTCACCTACGCCGGCGACGACCAGGTCGCGCAAGCGTCGATGGCGGGCGGCGCGTTCGCGCTGTGCGTGCTGCTGTTCGTGTGGCAGGAGCGCCGCGCGGCTGAACCGATGATCTCCTTCGCGCTCTGGAGCCGCCGGCCGATTGCCGCCTCCAACGGCGCCACGTTGCTGTCCGGCATGATCCTGATGGGCGCGACCACGTTTTTGCCGATGTACGTGCAGGGCGTGCTGCATCGCTCGCCGGTGATCGCCGGCCTCGCCTTGACGATGATGATGGTGGGCTGGCCGGCCGGCGCGACGCTCGCCGCGAAGTCGTTTCATCGCCTCGGCTTGCGGCGCATTCTGATCGGCGGCAGCGCGGCCATTCCGCTCGGCGCGCTGTTGCTGCTGTTTCTGTCGCCCGGCGGCTCGCCGCTCGTCGCGGCGTTCGGCTCGTTGATCATGGGCTTCGGCATGGGCACGTCGAGCGTCAGTTGCCTGATCCTCATTCAGGAGATCGTTCGCATGGACGAACGCGGCAGCGCTACCGCGTCCAATCTGTTTTCGCGCAATCTCGGCAGCACCCTGGGTGCGACGCTGTTCGGCGCGGTGCTCAACTTCGGCCTCAGTCATTCGAAAGGTGTGGCCGTGGTCACGTCGGACCAGTTGAAGGCGCTGTTGCAGAATCAGGCCGCCAGTCTCGGTGACAGCGACATGATCCGCACTGTCCTGCATCAATCGCTGCACCTCACGTTCATTTCGCTCTTTGTCATCGCGATCTTCGTGGTCGTGCTGCTGATGTTCGTGCCCGCGATCAGGATCGGCGGCGAAAGGAAGATGCCGATCGAAGCATTGGCGCCGCTGGAGGACTGAGATGCGTGGCGGGCGCGGCGGCGTACGGTCCGCTGCCGCGCTTTGTTCGATAAGCCTGACGCAATTCTGCCAGCGTCAGCGCGCCGGCAAGGTCGCCGCGAAAAAGCGGATCGCCCGGTCAGCGGCCAGCGCATGCACCGCATCACGATCGACACCCGGTCCATCCCGGCAAATGCCCGCGAGGCGCGCGACGACATCGGCGAGACAGGTATCCAGAAACGTGTAATGCGACGCGCCCGGCACCATCTCCACATGCGCGCTTCGTAGCAAACCCGCGATGCGGTGAATGTTGGTGGCCACCGGCGCGATGACGTCGGCCTCACCCGCGAGCAGCGAGACGGGAATCGTCACGTCGGCAAACGAGTTGGCGTCGAAGGCCTCGCCCAATGCGGGCGCAATGGCGAATACGGCTTTGACGCGTGGATCGCGATACGACGCGCCGGACCGCGCGCGCGAGGCCTTCGTTGCCGGTGATAGATCGTCGAGCGCCGAGGGCGCCGCGCCCGATGCATCGCTAATGCGCGCCGCCTCCGGTGGATGACAGATCGCGTCGGCCTCAGGCGATGCGCAGAAACGCTCGAACGCCGGCAGATTGGTCCGCGCGCCCGCCAGTTCGAGCACGGTATAACCGCCCAGCGAAAAACCCACCGCGCCGATCCGCTCGCGGTCCACATGCGGCCCGAGCAGCGGATCGGCGAGCACGCCGTCGAGCACTTCGCTCGCGTCGGCGGCGCGCTCCCACCACAGCATGAAGCCGTCGCGCGTCATCGGCGCCGCCGCGTTGTTGCCCGGATGATTGGCGCCGGCCACGATATAGCCCTGCGCGGCAAGCGCCGCGGCCAGCCAGTCGAGACTGTCGGCGGTGCCGCCCGTGCCGTGCGAGAGCACCAGCAACGGGTAGCTCGTGCGGGCGGTCGAGAGCGGCGCATCGTGGGCTGCGGCATGGCCGTGGAAGATCGGCTGAGCGGGCGCGCCGATCTCGCGCGGCGTCTGCGGCACCGACGTATCGACCGGATACCAGATGCGCGTCACCAGCGCCTCGGTTTTCGCTCCGCGCCAATGGCGAGCCACGGCGGGACGAAATACGCGCGTCGTCTCGCCCACATGCAGGTCGGCCTGATCCGCCGACACGGCGCCCGCCCAGCACAACGCCGCCGCACACGCCAATCCGGCGATGACGGCACAGCTCGCACGAAACATGGTCAGTCCTTGCGGATAGGAATCATCAGGTCGGTCACGCACGTCTGCTGCAGACCGGCGACCAGTGGATTGCGATACAGCTCGAGTGCGGGACGCCGGTCGCGCAGATAACCGCTTTGCGGCAGCCAGCCGCCGTAAAGTGCGCGAAAGGTCGGCGAGATCAACGCATACGGACCAATCAGCCGATGCACCGCGTACAGCCCGCCGTCGAGCCGTAACGGTTCGACTGCATCACTGGCTTCGAGCGGCACGTCATGTGGGCCCGCGACGATGGCCGCACGATAGCTGAAGCTATCCTTCGCCGCCGGATCGCGCACGCAGATGCCCACGCGCTGATCCATCACCGCGTTTTCGTCGCAGCGCAGCATCGTCATGAGCGAGCGAAAGGTCTGGCCGATCGTCGCGACCGGTCCGTCGTGCCGCAGACTCAGTACATCGAACGGCGCGATCTCAGTGAGTTCGACGGCAGGCAGCGCCGGAGCCGCGACGTCGTTCCTCGGTGCGTCGAGTCGTGCGTCAGCCGCGCGGCCCGTGCATGGCGCGGCCAGACGTTTCTGCCGTGCCTTGAACTCGCTCGGCGAGACGCCGGTGAAGCCGCGAAACGCACGCGCGAAGGCTTGCGGGCTGTTGTAGCCGGCATCGTGCGCGACCGTGGTGACCGACGCGGCGGCATCGGTCAGCCGTTGCGCCGCTTGCGCAAGCCGCAGGCGCTGCACGGTCTCCACCACGCTCTCGCCGGTCAGCGCCCGGTACACGCGATGAAAATGAAACGGCGACAGGAGCGCCACCGCGGCGAGGCTTTCCAGCGTATGGTGCGCGCCGGGTTCGAGCAGAATCGCCTCGACCACGCGGGCGATCCGCCGACGGTAATCACGTTCGGTGCTGGGCTTCATCATGGCGCTAGGATAGCGGCGTCGCGGCCGCAAGACGGTGCAGAGCTTGCCGAATTTCAGGCGGCGTGTGCCGCGCGATGCAGCATGCTCTTTGTCGCTCGCGCCGGCGAGGCATCATGATCTTTCCTGGTCGCGCCGGCAATGCAGCATGCTCTGTCTCGCTCGCGCCAGAGAGGCAGCATGCTCTTTCCCTGTCGCGCCGGCGATCGCGAGCGTGCTCATTGCGCTCCTTGCTCCTCGCGGCACAGCGCGATCATCCATGCGTGCACCGCATCCACCGCGGCCGAGCGCGCCGGCTGCGCCGAGCGCATCAGCCAGAGCGGCGCGAGCGCGAAGCCCGGCACTTGCGGCAGGACTTCGACGCGGCCGCTCGTCAACGCGTCGCCCGCGTCAAGTCGCGACACCATCGCAATGCCCATATCCTGTTCCGCAGCAGCGACCAGAAAACGCGGATCGCTGACCGTGATCGCCCGGCGCGTGCGCAAGCCGCCGCGCTTTAATTCCGGCAGCCATGGCGCCCATTCGGGACGCGCCTCGTGCACCAGCAACGGCGCCTGCGTCATTACATCGGGAAACGGCGCGTCACGCAGACGGCGCGCCGTCACCGGTCCGCAGATCGCCACGGCCGCTTCGCCGAGCAATGGCTCGCACACCACCTCCGGCGTTCGGATCGCCTTCGACGAGACGACCAGATCGACATCCACGCGGTCGATCTCGTTGACTTCCTCGCCGGTCACGAGCCATAGCTCCAGCGTCGGCAACGCTTCGGCGAACGCCCGCATGCGCGGCATCAACCAGCCTGAAGCGAATTGCGGCGCGCACACGAGAATCACCGAATCCGGATTGCCGTACGGCTCGATGCGATCGCGCCCGTCGGCGAGCGTGGCGAGCGCCGTCGTCACGGTTTGCGCGTACAGCGTGCCGGCGGCCGTCAGCGCCACGCCACGGCCGATGCGGCGGAACAGCGGCTGCCCGGTCCATTCCTCGAGCTGCTGGATCTGATGGCTGATCGCCGACTGCGTCAGCGCCAGTTCCTGCGCGGCGCGCGTGAAGCTGCCCAAACGCGCGGCGGCGTCGAAGGCGAGCAAGGCTTGCAAGGGTGGAAGTCTGCGCATTGTCAGCTCGGACGAGATATTAGAAATATCGATACTTCCAGCAAAATTATTCGCTTTTCGCCGGAATTTTTCCCCGCAATCATAGACCCAGTTGCCCGTCACGCGTAACTCGCCGCTAATTCGCCTTGCGGCAGACATGAGCAATATTTGTGTGACGGGCGCGTCATTCAACCGACTGGATACCTCCGTATGACCCTGAATCTGAACGCGCCGCATCAGTACTTGAAAAGCCCCGCCCAGGACGGCGGCCAGCCTGCCGCGCCGACCTATGCTGGCGTGCTGTCATTCATGCGCCGCCCCTACTTGCGCGACCTCACCGGCGTGGACGTCGCCGTATCCGGCATCCCGCTCGATCTCGCCACGACCTTCCGCCCCGGCACGCGCTTCGGCCCGGCGGGCGTGCGCGCCGCCTCGGTACAACTGGCGGAACTCGGCGCATTTCCGTGGGGCGTCGATCCATTCGATCATCTGAACGTAGTCGACTACGGCGACTGCTGGTTCGATGCGCATAACCCGTCAGGCATTCGCGATGCGATCATCGCGCACGCCCGCGGCATTCTTGCCACCGGGGCGCGCATGCTGACGTTCGGCGGCGACCACTACATCACGTACCCGCTGCTGATCGCGCACGTCGAGAAATATGGCAAGCCGCTCAGCCTGATCCACTTCGACGCGCATTGCGACACCTGGCCGGACGACAACCCCGATTCGCTGAACCACGGCACGATGTTCTACAAGGCAATCCGTGAAGGGCTCATCGATCCCGCGCATTCGGTGCAGATCGGCATTCGCACATGGAACGACGACTTTATGGGCGTGCGCATTCTCGATGCGCCGTGGGTCCATCGCAACGGCACGCAAGCCACGATCGACGAAGTGCTGACCATTGTCGGCAGCGCGCCCACTTACCTGACCTTCGACATCGACTGCCTCGACCCGGCATTCGCGCCCGGCACGGGCACGCCGGTCGCGGGCGGCCTGAGTTCGGCGCAAGCGTTGGAGATCGTGCGTGCATTGGGCGCCGTGAATCTGGTGGGCGCAGACGTAGTGGAAGTGTCGCCGCCCTACGACCACAGCGACGTGACCGCCCTCGCCGCCGCGCATCTCGCGTCGGACATGCTGTGCCTGATGCGCAACCAGAAGCTGCAACGCCTCACGAATCTATAAGTCCGCGACCCGTTGAATCCTTTCCCGACGAGATGACCCACCATGCCCCGCACCACGATGAAACCGCTTCTGGCCGCCCTGCTGCTCGGCGCATTCAGTGCCGCCTCGCACGCCGACGAAAAACAGCTCAACCTGTACAACTGGGCTGACTACATCGCGAAAGACACCGTGCCGAACTTCGAAAAAGAGTCCGGCATTCACGTGCGCTACGACGTGTACGACGGCGACGAAACCTTGCAGGCCAAACTTTTGACCGGTTCGCCCGGCTACGACGTCGTGGTGCCGACCTCGAACTTTCTGGCCAAACAGATCGAAGCCGGCATTTATCAAAAGCTCGACAAATCGAAGCTGCCGAATCTCGCGAACCTCGACCGCAATCTGCTGAAGCTGGTTGCCGACGCGGACCCCGGCAATCAGTACGCGGTGCCGTGGGCATGGGGCACGACGGGGCTCGGCTACAACCTCACCCGCGTGAAGCGGATTCTCGGCAACGAGGCGCCGCTCGATAACTGGGACATCCTGTTCAAGCCCGAGTACCTGAGCAAGTTGAAGAGCTGCGGCGTTTCCGTGCTCGACGCGCCGTCCGATGTGTTCGCGGTCACATTGCACTATCTCGGCCGCGACCCCAACAGCGAGAATCCCGCCGACTATCAGGCCGCGTACGAAACGCTGAAAAAGATCCGCCCGTATATCACGCAGTTCAACGCGACGAGTTACATCAACGATCTGGCGGGCGACGATATCTGCTTCGCGCTGAGCTGGTCGGGCGATGTTTCGATGGCAAGCCATCGCGCGCGTGAAGCCGGCAAGCGCTATGAGGTCAAGTACTTCATTCCGCAAGGCGGCGCGCCGGTCTGGTTCGACATGATGGCGATCCCGAAAGATGCGCCGCATCCCGAAGCGGCGCTCTACTGGATCAACTATATCGAGCGCCCCGAAGTGCACGCGGACATTACCAACACCGTGTTCTATCCGAATGCGGATGCCGCCGCCCGCAAATTCGTGCGGCCGGAAATTCTCAACGACCCGACCGTGTATCCGCCCGAGGCCGTGCTGAAGACGCTGTTCCTGCTCAAGCCTTTGCCCGCGCAGATCAAGCGTCTGGAAGGCCGCTTGTGGGCGCAGTTGAAATCGGGTTCGTGAAGTACTGTCGACTGAGGCGGGCGAGGGTCGTTACGTGTGGCCCTCTTCCGTCAGCAACTCGATGCCGTCGAGTTGCGCCGCACAGGTATCCCGTACGATCCTGACGAAATCATCGAAATAAGGCCGGTTCGCGAAGCCTTTCGCGGCCACCGCGTACAGTTCGCTCCACAGCCCCTGGCTGCCGACGCGCTTGGCCAGCACGTAATCGTGATCGACGTAGTTTTTCACGCCCCAGTTCGGCAGCGCCGCGATCCCGCGGCGGCTCGCCACCAGTTGCATGATGGCGATGGTCAGTTCCGCCGTGCGCCGTTCGAGTTTGATACCCGCGGGCTCCAGCACCTCGCGAATCAGGTCGATGCGCGCTGCCGGCACTGGATAGGTAATCAACGTCTCGTTGCGCAGATCGTCCGACACCACGCGACGCTTGTTGCGCAACCGGTGTTCGTTGGCCATCACCACCAGAATCTCGAAGCGGAACAGCGGCGCGATATGCAGGTTGCGCCGCGTGGCCGGTTTCGAGCCGATCACCACATCGGCCTTGCCGTCGCTCAGCAGACGCAACGGATCTGCGTGGAACCCGGCGACGAGGTCCACCTCGACCTCCGGCCAGCGCCGGCGGAATTCGTCCATGACCGGCATCAGCCAGTCGAAGCAGGTATGGCATTCGAGCACGATGCGCAACTCGCCGCGCGTGTCGCCTTTCAGTCGAACAAGATCGCGCTCCGCCGCGCTCACCGCCGCGATCGTTTCGCGGCCGAGCGCAAGCAGCCGCTCGCCGGCGGCAGTGAAGCGCAAGCCCTGCTTGGTGCGCTCGAATAGCGACACCTCGTAATGCGCCTCGATATCGCGAATCTGATGCGACAGCGCGGACTGGCTCAGATGCACGCGTTCGGCAGCCGCTACCAGCTTGCCCGACTCGGCAATGGCAATCAGCGAACGCAAGTGGCGAAGCTCAAGCATGGGATGGCTCCGCTTTAGACGAACCGGGTTGGATATGAATCTGGTTCATACATTGGTGAAAACATGTCGCTTGATGAATCATAGCGTGACTTTCACACTGGACGCCAATTCACACAACGAACCACAGGACTTCACATGGCCCGCACGCATATCCCCGGCTTCCCGCGCATCGGCGCGCAGCGCGAACTGAAATTCGCGCAGGAATCGTTCTGGCGAGGCGAATCCGACGAACAGTATCTGCGTGGCGTCGCGCGCGAACTGCGCGCCCGTCATTGGCGATTGCAGCAGGATGCAAAACTGGATTTCGTCACCGTCGGCGATTTTGCGTACTACGACCAGATGCTCAATCTGAGCGCGCTGCTCGGCGCTTTGCCGCAGCGTTTCGGCTTCGATGCGAAGGCGCTAACGCTTGCCCAGTACTACCAGCTCGCGCGCGGCAACGCTGCACAACCCGCCATGGAAATGACCAAGTGGTTCGACACGAACTACCACTACCTCGTCCCCGAACTGGGACCGCAGACGAGCTTCGACGGCGGCGTCGAGTGGCTGTTCGACGAGATCGATGAAGCGCTCGCGCTGAACCTGCCGGTCAAGCCGGTGCTGATCGGGCCGATCACTTATCTGTGGCTGTCGAAGAGCCACGTCCCCGGCTTCGACCGCTTGTCATTGTTGCCGAAGCTCGTGATCCGCTACAGCCGTCTGCTGGACAAGCTCAGGCAGCGCGGCATCGAATGGGTGCAACTCGACGAGCCGGCCTTGTGCGTCGATCTACCCGCGGAATGGCTCGACGCGTTTTCCGCCGCGTATGACGTGCTCGGCGCATCGGGCGTGAAAGTGCTGCTGGCCACGTACTTCGAAAGCGCCGCCGAGCACGCGCCGCGAGTGGCCGCGTTGCCCGTCGCCGGTGTGCATCTCGACCTGGTGCGCGCCCCGCAGCAACTCGACGCATGGCGCGCGGCCTTGCCGGCGCATGCGGTGTTGTCGGCCGGCGTGATCGATGGCCGCAATATCTGGCGCGCGGATCTCGGCGAGATCGTCGAATCGTTGCAGGCCTTGCATGCCGAATTCGGCGAACGCTTGTGGATTTCGTCGTCGTGCTCGCTGCTGCATGTGCCGGTCTCGCTCGGCTCTGAAAAGAAACTCGACGCCGATCTGAAATCCTGGCTAGCCTTCGCCACGGAAAAACTGGACGAAGTCGCCACGCTCGCCCTCGCCTTGCGCGATCCTGCGGCGGCCGAAGCGACACTCGCTGCCGCTGACCGCGCGCTCGAAGCGCGCCGCGGTTCCAGCGCGGTAGTCAACGCGCTCGTGCAAAAACGCGTGGCCGCGGTGAGCAGCGCAATGGCCGACCGGCAAAGCCCGTTCGCCGAACGCAATCGCCTGCAGCGCGAGGCGCTCGGCCTGCCGCTCCTGCCGACCACGACGATCGGCTCGTTCCCGCAAACGCCGGCGATCCGCCAGGCGCGTGCCGCCTACAAGCGCGGCGAACTGCGCGCACTCGACTATCTGCAGCGCATGCGTGCCGAGATCGAGATCGCCGTACGCAAACAGGAAGAGTTGGGACTCGACGTGCTGGTGCATGGCGAAGCCGAACGCAACGACATGGTCGAATATTTCGGCGAACAGTTGTGGGGCTATGCGTTCACGGAAAACGGCTGGGTGCAGAGCTACGGGTCGCGCTGCGTGAAACCGCCGATCATTTACGGCGACGTCTACCGTCCCGAACCGATGACGGTCGAGACCACTCGTTACGCGCAGTCTCTCACGCAGCGTCTGATGAAGGGCATGCTGACCGGCCCGGTGACGATGCTGCAATGGTCGTTCGTGCGTGACGACCAGCCGCGCTCGACTACCGCGCTGCAACTCGCGCTCGCGATCCGTGAAGAGGTGGTGGATCTGGAAAAGGCCGGCATTCGCATCATCCAGATCGACGAACCGGCTTTCCGCGAAGGCTTGCCGTTGCGTCGCGCCGATTGGGCCGCGTATCTGGAATGGGCCACGCGCGTGTTCCGCATTTCAGCCGCGGGCGTGGCCGATCAAACGCAGATTCATACGCATATGTGCTATTCGGAGTTCAACGACATTCTGCCGTCGATCGCCGCGATGGATGCCGACGTGATCACAATCGAGACCTCACGCTCGGCGATGGAACTGCTCGACGGCTTCGGCGCTTTCGCGTATCCGAACGAAATCGGCCCGGGCGTCTACGATATCCACTCGCCACGCGTGCCGGATGCGCAAGCCATGGAACGTCTGCTGGAACGCGCGTGCGAAGTGATTCCCGCTGAACGCTTGTGGGTCAATCCGGATTGCGGGCTGAAGACGCGCGGCTGGCCGGAGACCGAAGCAGCGCTGACGAATATGGTTCGGGCCGCCAAGGCATTGCGTGTGAAGCTGGCGGCGAGGCAGCCGGATGAAGTGACGGCGTAAGAGGATCTGGCGTTGCGAGCTAATCCGCGCACTGTGCGACGGTGCGCGGATGGGCTTTTTCACGCAGACGGTTTCAGTCTTTCGCATACAGCGTCGAGTCGGCGAAGCCTTCGGCGGCAAGCACCTCGCCGACCAGGATCAACGCGGTCCGCTCGATGGAGGTCGATTGCACCTTGCCGACAATATCGTCGAGCGTGCCGGTGATTTTCTCCTCGTCGGGCCAACTCGCGCGATAGATCACCGCGATCGGACACGTGCCGCCGTAATGCGGTCGCAATTCATCGACGATCCGCGCGAGATGCCGCACGCCGAGATGAATCGCCATCGTCGCACGATGACGGGCGAGGTCGGCGAGCTGTTCGCCTTCGGGCATGCTGGTTTTGCTCGCGAAGCGCGTGAGGATCAGCGTCTGCGAAATATCGGGCAAAGTGAGTTCGCAACCCAGCGTCGCCGCGCATGCCGCCGTGGCGGTGACGCCCGGCACGATCTCATAGGGTATCTTCAGTTCGCGCAGTCTGCGGATCTGTTCGCCGATCGCGCCGTACAGCGACGGATCGCCGGAATGCACGCGCGCCACGTCCTGGCCTTTGTCGTGCGCGGCCGCGAGCAACGCGACGATCTGATCGAGGTCGAGTTCGGCGGTATTAACCACCTGCAGCGCCGCATGACCTTCGAGCACCGCGGCCGGCACGAGCGAACCCGCATACAGGATCACCGGACAACTGCGCACGAGGCGCTGCCCTTTCACCGTGATCAGTTCGGGGTCGCCAGGACCCGCGCCGATAAAAAACACCGTCATTCACTACTCCCTGATTCGTTGAGGCGGCGTGGCATGCATGCGCGATTCAGACGGCGCGTTGCAGTGCGTCGAGCAAATCCGAAACGCTTTCGAATTCCCTCTCTGCTGCCGGCAATTCAGGTCGGCGCAGCATCACGACCGGCAAACCGCGTTCACGCGCGACTTCGAGTTTTGCTTCAGTCGCCTGGCCGCCGCTATTTTTGCTGACCACCACGTCGAAGGCTTGCAGGGCGAATAGCGCGCGTTCACCTTCGAGCGTGAATGGACCGCGCGCCGCGAGGATCCGCGCACGCGGCGTGTCGACGTGCGCTTCGAGACAACGCACGACCCAGAACTGATGAGGCGGGATTTCGTCGAGATGCGCGAGCGGTTCGCGGCCGAGCGTGAAGAGCGGTTTTCCGAACGGCGCGAGCGTATCCGTGAGTTCGTTCCAGTCGCCGACCATGCGCCAATCGTCGCCGGCTTGCGGCTGCCATGCCGGGCGGCGCAGTGCCCAATTCGGCACGCGCGCGGCGCGGCTTGCCTGCGCCGCGTTCGCGCTGATTCGCGCGGCATACGGGTGCGTCGCGTCGATCACGAGATCGATACCTTCACCGGCGATGTAGCGCGCCATACCTTCGCTGCCGCCAAAGCCGCCGACTCGCACCGTGCACGCCAGATCCTCCGGCAGCTTGCCGAGGCCGGCGAGACTATACACGTGCTCGGGCGCGAGTTGCCGCGCGATCCGCAACGCGTCGCCGGTGCCGCCGAGCAGCAGAATCCGCTTCATTTTCATTGCGCGGCTCCGATCAGCTTGCCCTGGCGATCGATCGCGAACATTTCGACGTTGACCTGCGGCGGCACGATCTCGCGCGCCACCGCCAGTGCGTGCCGGCAGACGATATCGCCGAGCGGCACCTGCCGCGCGTGCGCCAACGCGACCGCCTGCTGACTCGTGTTGGCTGCGCGGATCGCCGCCTGAAGCGCGTCGTCGGCGCCCTGTTCGGCGGCCCATTGCGCGAGCCGCTCGAGGTCGATGCTCGAATTGCGGCTATGCAGATCGAGATGACCCGCCGCCAGCTTGCTGAGCTTGCCGAAGCCGCCGCACACGCTCAGGCGCTCGACCGGCGCGCGCTTCATATGCTTGAGCACCGCGCCGACGAAGTCGCCCATCTCGATCAACGCGATATCCGGCAGGCCGTAGTGCGCGCGCATCGCGTCCTCGCTCGCGTTGCCGGTGCAGGCGGCGAGATGGGTATAGCCGTTGGCGCGCGCGACGTCGATCCCCTGATGAATCGACGCGATATACGCCGAACACGAAAATGGACGCACGATGCCGGTGGTGCCGAGGATCGACAACCCGCCAAGAATGCCGAGACGCGGGTTCATCGTTTTCAGCGCGAGCGCTTCGCCGCCTTCCACGCCGATCGTCACTTCGAAGCCGCCGCCGTACGCATGCTCCGCCGCGAGTTCGGCCAGATGCTCGGTCATCATTCTGCGCGGCACCGGGTTGATGGCGGGTTCGCCGACCGGCAGCGTCAGCCCCGCGCGCGTCACCGTGCCGACGCCCGGCCCCGCGCGAAATATCACGCCCGCTTCGGCGACGAGGCGCACGCGCGCGAAAACGACGGCGCCGTGCGTGACGTCGGGATCGTCGCCGGCGTCCTTGATCGTGCCGGCTTCCGCGCCTTCATCGCCATTGCCGATCAGGCGGCAGAACACCAGCGGCATCGGCACATGCTGCCCCTTCGGCAACACGATCTCCGCCACTTCGCTGACGACACCCGCGAGCAACAGACGCGCCGCCGCCAGCGACGTCGCGGTGGCGCAACTGCCGGTCGTGTAGCCGCTACGCAGCGGCGCGGGTTGTTCGGGGGATTCTTCGCGCATCAGGGTTCGGGCGATGGGTCGGTGGGGGTGGCGCCGGTGTTCGTCGCTTTCGTCGAGTTGGTCGTGTTGGTGACATTCGTGGCGCTCATACCGCTTCCGGCACTTGCAGCACGCCTGGCATTCGGCACATCCGTCGCATTCGTCGCGTTAGCCACGGTTTCGGTTCCCACGAGGCTCACGCCCTCGCCGCTCACCGGCTTCGTCACCTCCAGCAGCGTGATCGGCAACGCCCGCCGCCACGTGTCGAACCCGCCAAGCGGTTGCGCGTCCGCCAATGCGATCCGTGTCAACGTCCCGCCATGCCGCTCGCGCCACGCCATTAACGCCGCCTCGCCTTGCAACGTGACCGCATTGGCGACCAGCCGCCCGCCTTCGCGCAGACCAGCCCAGCATGCCTCCAGCACGCCCGGCACGGTCACGCCGCCGCCGACGAACACGGCATCCGGCACCGGCAACCCCTGCAGCGCCTCAGGCGCGCGCCCCGCGACGAGTTGCAGCCCCGGCACACCCAACGTATCGCGATTGTGTTCGATGAAACGTTGCCGTTCCGCGTGCCCTTCGATCGCAATCGCGCGGCAGGTGGCATGCGCGCGCATCCATTCGATGCCGATCGAGCCGCTGCCCGCGCCTACATCCCACAGCAATTCGCCGGGCGTCGGCGCGAGGCGCGCGAGCGTGATCGCGCGCACGTCCCGCTTGGTCAACTGGCCGTCGTGACGAAACGCGTCGTCGGGCAAACCGCAGCTCAGCGGCAGACGCGGCGCGCCTTCAGTGGCACGGCAGTCGAGCGCGATCAGGTTCAGCGCGGCCACCTCGCCCGCGGACCACTGATCCGCGCGGCCGTCGATGCGCCGCTCCAGCTCGCCGCCCAGGTGTTCCAGCACACTCATGCGGGTCGCCCCGTAACCTCGTGCGTTCAGCAATGCCGCGAGCGCCGCGGGCGTGCGCCCGTCCGCGCTGAGCACGAACATGCGCGCGCCGTCATGCAGATGCGCGTTCAGTGCGGGCAACGGCCGCCCCACCAGCGACACCGTCGCGACGTCCTGCAACGGCCAGCCGAGCCGCGCGGCCGCCAGCGACAACGACGACGGCGCCGGCAGCACCCGCAATTCTCCCGCCGGCAATTGCCGCGCGAGTGTCGCGCCGACGCCGAACAGCATCGGATCGCCGCTCGCCAGCACGCACACGGCTGCGCCGCGCTCGGCCAGCAAGGGTGCGAGATCGAACGGACGCGGCCAGGCGGCACGGCGCGCGGCGAGACGCGCGGGCAGCATCGCCAGATGACGTTCGCCGCCGTACACCACCGACGCTTCCAGCAAGGCACGCCGCGCGGGCCGCCCCAAACCGGCGAAGCCGTCGTCGCCTATGCCCACCACCGTCAGCCACGCGGGCATGCATCCATCCTCATTCTGTGTCTTCAAATAATGCGCTGTGCCACGCCGATCAAAGCGTCCAGCCTCGTTGTGCTGTTCGAAAAAAGGCATAATACAGCCGCCGGTGCCCTTCGGGGCCGAAGAGGGAACACAGTGCCACTGTGGCTGCCCCCGCAACTGTATGCAGCGAGTCCGCCTGCGCTCCACGCCACTGGTTCGACCGGGAAGGCCGCGGCGGACCATGACCTGCCAGCCAGGAGACCTGCCGGCGAGACTGTTCGTGCCAGCCAACATCGGGCGGGGTGTACCGATGCCGCAGCCATGCCCGCCTCACGGCATGCTCGGGCTGTCGCGCGACGCTAAACCCGGTGTCCGTCTTGAATCAAGCAACGCCCTCCACCGTTTTATCCGACGCAGCCGGCACGCTGCGGCCCTCGGCGTGTCCGGGGCTGCTGCGCATCGTCGCCGCGCGCGACGGCGGGATTTGCCGGATCAAACTGCCCGGCGGCGAATTGAGCGCGGCGCAGGCTCGGGCGATCGCGGAGGCTAGCGCGCGGCACGCGGCCGGGGTGATCGAGTTGACCAATCGCGCGAATGTGCAGGTGCGCGGCGTGAGGCGCGGTGAAGAGGCGGCGTTGATCGCGGCTTTGATCGACGCGGGTCTTGGGCCGATGCCGGCGAACGGCGTGGCGGGCCGTGCGGACACGACGGCGGCTGTCAACGCTGTGAATGCAGTTGCCGCCAGCGCCGTGAACGCAGAGGCGGAGAGCGCTACAGATGCCGGAGCCGCGAACATAAAGGCAGAGAGCCCTGCGGACGTCGAAACGGCGAACGCGACGGCGCAGAGCGCTACAGATACCGAACCCGCGAACGCAATGAATGAACGGGCCTCGAAAGCCCCGGCCGCAGCAGCGCAGCGATTGGGCACTGCCCACGCACTCTCCGCCGCGACCGCCGCCGACGACGTCCGCAACGTCATGATCAGCCCCGCTGCCGGACGCGATCCGTTCGCGCTATTCGACACGCGCCCGCTGTGCGCCGAATTGCTCATGATGCTGCAAAGCGAAGCGCGTTTCGCGGCGCTGTCGCCAAAATTCGCACTGTTGCTGGACGGCGGCGAACGGCTCGCGAGAGTGGACCATCCGCACGACGTGTGGCTCGCGGCGTCGCAGGAGGTGGACGGCGTGCGGTTCGTGTTCGGGTTGGCGGGTTGTCCGCCTGTGAGCGCCTACGCCGGCGCGCTTACGCAAAGCCAAAGCACCGCGCTTGCAAAACCGGGCGTGAACAACACAGGGGCTCTAGCCGCAATCATGCCTGCACAAGTCGCGGCCCTAGTACGCGCGCTACTCCTGACATTCCTCGACCTCGCCGCCGCCGACGCCACACGCATGCGCCACCTGCTAACCGCGCATTCCGTCGACGCGGTGCTGCATCACGCCGAGCAATACCTCGACTTCCCACTGACGCGAAACGCGAAGCTCGCGAACTGGCATCGCGCTACACCAGCCGACGCCAACCTTCGCCTCGGCGCCCACGCCCAACGCGAGCCCGGAGCGTGGCACGTCGGCGGCCAGCCACCGCTGGGACGTCTCGACGCAGACACGCTAACGGGACTCGCCACGCTGTCGCAACAGCACGGCAACGCCACGCTTCACCTCACACCCTGGCAAAGCGTGCTGTTACCCGACATCGCCACGCATGCCGTTCCGACCGTGTTGTCCGGCCTGAACGCCCTCGGTCTCGCCTGCGATCCCGCACACGCGATTACGCACCTGATCGCGTGCGCCGGATCGGGCGGCTGCGTGAAGGGCCTCGCCGACACCAAGAACGACGCGTTGCGCCTCGCGGCTCGGCTGCCCGCCGGCGTGGACGTGCATCTGAGCGGCTGCTCGCGCTCGTGCGCCGCCGCGCATTGCGCGCCGTTCACGCTGCTCGCCGCCGCGCCCGGCCTCTACGACCTTTATCGGCGCGACGGCCGGCCCGGCTTCGGCCAGTGCGTCGCGCGCCAACTGACGATCGGCGAGGCCGCCGACATGCTCGAACGCCTCGCCCGGAGTGACACCGATGCTTGATTACATTCGCGACGGTCAGGAGATCTATCGCCAATCCTTCGCGACGATCCGTGCGGAGGCCGACTTGTCGCGCATTCCCGCCGACCTTGAAAAACTCGCGGTGCGCGTGATCCACGCATGCGGCATGGTGGATGTGATCGACGATCTGCAATTTTCCGCGGGCGCGGACGCGGCGGGCCGCGCGGCGCTCGCGCAAGGCGCGCCGATCCTGTGCGATGCCGGCATGGTCGCGCAAGGCATCACGCGCGCGCGGCTGCCGGCGAACAACGAGGTCATCTGCACGCTGACGCATCCAGACGTGCCGTCGCTCGCACGTGAACTCGGCAATACGCGCTCGGCGGCGGCGCTCGAATTGTGGCGGCCGCAGCTGGCGGGCGGCGTGGTCGTGATCGGCAATGCGCCGACCGCCCTGTTTCATCTGCTCGATATGCTCGACGCCGGTGCGCCCAAACCCGCGCTGATTCTCGGCTTTCCAGTGGGTTTTGTCGGCGCGGCCGAATCGAAAGCCATGCTCGCGGACGACAGCCGCGGCGTGCCCTACGTGGTGGTACATGGCCGGCGCGGCGGCAGCGCGATGGCGGCGGCCGCCGTGAACGCGCTCGCCACGGAGGTCGAATAAATGACGGCGCAAGGACGTTTGTTCGGCCTCGGCGTCGGCCCCGGCGACCCGGAACTCATCACGCTGAAGGCGCTGCGCTTGCTGAAGGCGTCGCCGGTGGTCGCGTACTTTGTCGCGAAGGGCAAGAAAGGCAACGCGTTCAGCATCATCGAAGCGCATTTGCACGATGCCCAGCAGCATCTGCCGCTCGTTTATCCCATGACCACCGAAGCGCTCGAACCGCCGCTTTCCTATGAAGCGATCATCGCCGACTTCTACGACACCGCCGCGCAAGTCGTCGCCATGCACCTCGACGCGGGCCGCGACGTCGCCGTGATCTGCGAAGGCGACCCGTTCTTCTACGGCTCCTACATGTACCTGCACGACCGGCTCGCCGCGCGCTACGAAAGCGAAGTCGTGCCGGGCGTGTGCTCGATGCTCGGCGGCGCCGCCGTGCTCGGCGCGCCGTTGGTGTATCGCAATCAGAGCTTGTCGGTGCTCTCGGGCGTATTGCCCGAAGACGAGTTGCGCCGCCGTCTCGCCGATGCCGACGCCGCCGTCGTGATGAAACTCGGCCGCAACTTCGACAAGGTGCGGCGCGTGCTCGGCGAACTCGGTCTCGCGGACCGCGCGCTTTACGTCGAACGCGCGACGATGGGCAATCAGCGCATCGTGCCGCTCGCCGAAGTCGATCCCATGGCATCGCCGTATTTTTCGCTGCTCGTGGTGCCGGGGGAAAAATGGCAAGGATGAGCGCACCCGCGATCGTGATTCTCGGCGCGGGCGCGTTGGCAACGGCGCGGCGCATCCAGGCGCTGTACGCGCACAGCCAGGTGCATGCTTTGCAGGGACGCGTCGAGGCGGACGTGCCGTACAGCGAACTCGGCGCACATCTGCGGGAACTGTATGCGCGCGGCACGCCGATCGTCGCATTGTGCGCGGCGGGTATCGTGATTCGCTGTCTGGCTCCGTCGTTGTCGAACAAGGGCGTCGAGCCGCCGGTGCTGGCCGTCGCCGAAGACGGCAGCGCGGTCGTACCGCTGCTCGGCGGCCTCGCCGGCGTCAATGTAATGGCGCGCGACATTGCCTCGTTGCTGGCTGTGCCGCCGGCCATCACGACGAGCGGCGAATTGCGTTTCGGCACTTGCGTGCTGAATCCGCCCGAGGGCTATACGCTCGCCGATCTCGGCCAGGGCAAGCGCTTCGTGTCGGACCTGCTGGCTGGCGAGAGCACGCGCATCGAAGGCGAAGCGCCGTGGCTCGACGACGCGCAACTGCCCCGCTCCGGCTCGGCGCGTCTTGCGATTCGCGTGACGCCGCGTGCATGGGATGGGCGCGAAGACGAACTGGTGATTCATCCACGCAGCGTGGTCGCAGCGGTCACGGCCGTGGATGGCGAGATCGCGACACGCGTGCGCGAGGCACTGGACGCGCAGGGTCTCGCGCCGCTGTCGCTCGCGACATTGCTGGCGTCTTCTGAGCGCATGGCCGACCCGACGCTGATCGAGGCTGCAGCGAACCTGAACGTGCCGTTGCGTTTCGCGCTGACACGTCCCGACGATGGCGCGCCGCCGGCCAACCTGCTGCATGCCGCGCTGCGCATCCCCTACGAAACGCTGCACAACGATGCGGCGGCAGGCGTCGCGCTCGCGTTGGCGCCGCTCGCCATCGATCCCGACACGATCGGCCGCGCGCGCGGCCGTCTGACCGTGATCGGCCTCGGCCCCGGCAGCGCCGATCTGATGGTGCCGGCCGCGCGCACGGCGCTCAACGAAGCCACCGATATTCTCGGCTACGACACCTACGTGAAAATGGCCGGCCCATTGCGCGCCGACCAGCGCGTGCACGGCACGGACAATCGCGAGGAAATGCAACGCGCGCGACATGCGTTCGAACTGGCGAGCGAGGGACGTTCCGTGGTGATGGTGTCGTCGGGCGATCCGGGCGTGTTCGCGATGGCGGCGGCGGTGCTCGAAGCGTTAGAGTCGTCCGACAACGCGGAGTGGGCTGCGGTCGATCTGGCAATCGTGCCGGGTGTATCAGCGGCGATGGCAACGGCGGCGCAGGCGGGTGCGCCGTTGGGTCACGACTTCTGCATGTTGTCGCTGTCCGATAATTTGAAGCCTTGGACGATTATCGAAAAGCGTCTAAGGCATGCCGCCGAAGCGGATCTGGTGATGGCGTTCTATAACCCAATTTCGCGCGCACGGCCGTGGCAGTTGGATAAAGCGCTGGATATCGTGCGGGAATATCGCGCGGCGCAGACTCAGGTGGTGCTGGGTCGTGATATTGGCCGCCCCGGCGGCACGCTGCGCACGCTCACGTTGGGCGAATTGCGTTCGTCCGATGTGGATATGCGGACGATGGTGATCGTGGGGTCGTCGACGACGCGGCGGTTTGGCGTTGGCGCCGGCGGCGCCGAATGGGTTTATACGCCGCGGTGGTATGAGTGACTGGGCAGTCGGTGGTTACGATGTTTTCCTGCGAATGAACCGGCGCATCGCGAGACAGCAGGAAATAAGAAGCACGCCGACGCATAGCGTTGCTATCGCCCAATAAAGGTTGACGGCGAAATACGCCAGATAGTCGTCGGCATCTGCGCCACCGCCCTGCCCCGTGACTGATTGAAAGGCTTTGATAAGCGCCTTCACAGGAAGGGGAATGTCGACGGTGTACCTGCCGAACAAGAGCGAAAGATACCAGCCAAGATCGCAACTGACGACGAACGCAAGTAAAGACATGACAAGCATGACAAGAAAAGGCAGCCTGGGAATCGCTTCGCCGTTTTTCTTCGCGATGAAATAGCGAGATGCCCACCTTTTAAGTCCCGCCAGTCCCCACGCAAACAGCAACGTAGCGATCAGCCAGTAGAGCAGCAACGCGAGCACTTCCATATCGACAGGATTTGCGAGATATTCACCGCCGGTGTGGCGCAACCAGAACAGGATAAAAGCTTCCACACTGTCCGGCGTCTCGGTAAGAACGAAGTCAACAAGATACGTTGATCGCCACCCTTCCACCGCCGATATCAATATTAAGGCGATGTAAATCGAAAAATTGATTGCGAATCGCTGGTTCATTTCACGTCGACGGTTCCGTAGGCTCGCAAAACTGTTCCTGGTACAGGTACGGTCTTTCCTCGCGCACGTATAAATTTCTGAAGTCGATCAAATTCGTACGGCCGCTCGACCGTGATACATCCGTGACTCAGCCCGAGGCGCCCGACTGGATGCAATCGGAAGTTGCCGCGCTTGATGCCATTGATGTTGGTCATGTCCCCGGTTGTTGGATTCCAGAGCATGAACCATTTTTGACGGTCGGTGGATCCGAAGCCGTGCGCATCCCACCAGTCGTAAAGGAAGCCCATGTACCCACCTGACTGGCGATCGACAAGGTAGTAGGTCCCTTTCGGAATGGGTCCGACATTTTCCATGGCCGTGTCGTCAGGATTGTCCCGGCCATGACCAGTTCCCGAGAATGCAGCAACGGACGCTGTCCCCTCGCACGATAAAACCGAGTCCGTCTGCCCATTAAGAACAAAAGTACATTTAACCGGCATACTCCCTCCCCCCGCCCGGTCAATTCGTCGTGTTGTTCTTGATATACAGAGTGGCAGTCACCGCACCGCCGCTTCCTCCCAGTGCGTTTTGCACGAAGTACTCATGCTTCATCGTCGAGAAAGACAGGTGCACATCTTCATGGCACTCGTCACCGCCGCCGATCGGTTCCACCTGGGTAATGATCACGTCGTACATCGTGATCTTCAGGTATTCGAACGGCATTCCCCCGGCCTTTCGCACAGTCAGCTTCACCTGATCCACATGCTTGCCGGTGAAGCAGTATTTGGCCAGATTCGGACTTGCGCGATCCAGCTTGTGCGTGAATTCCAGATCGGAAACGGTGGCCTTGCCGGCTCCGCCGCCGGAGCCCGACATCATGGTCGAGTCCTGTGAAACCTTCCAGCGCCAACCGATTACGTCGATTTCGTTCAGATGCGAGGCGTCCTGCGATTCGCCGTCGATGCCGTTAATCTTGATGAACGTATCCTGTGCCATTGAGCATCCCCGTGACATGTGCGACTGTTCAAATGGTCGTCACGCGGACATGCAGAAACATTCGGCACACGCAGATTGAAATACTGTTGGCGAAAGGATCAGACCGCAGCGAAGACTCGAATCAGCAGTGTCGGGGGAATGCCGACCTGCGGAGTTGCGAACTTTCTGCAAATTCGTGAGGAATTGCGCTTTCAGCGGCCGCATGCGGCGATTCATGCGGCCTGACTCGTTCGCCCCTGGCGCCGGGCTTGCCTTGCCCTCTGCTTAGGCCGCCACCTTCAAATCCTCAATCGCCCGCTGCCTCACGCCCAGGTCATCCCACAACTCCGGGTGGCAAGTGAACACCAGAATCTGATGCCGCGTGGCCGCGTCGATCAGCGCGCGCTTGATCGCGTCGCGCCGCGCGGCGTCGGTATGCACCGCCGCGTCGTCGAGCATGAGCAAGGTCGGCCGGCCCGATGCCTTCAACAGATCCGCGTAAGCGAGCCGCGTCAGAATGCCGAGTTGTTCGCGCGTGCCGAAGCTCAGCGCATCGAGCGTGTCCGCGCGGCCAAAGCGGTCCAGGGTCGCGGGACTGAGATCGTCGCCGAGCGCGATCGTGGATTGCGGGAAAATCCGTTTCAGATAATGCCCGAGCCGCTCGGTCAGCGGCGCGCGCAATTGCGCGACCGCGGCATCGCGTTCGTCGACCAGCACTTCGTCGAGCAGGCTCAACGCGCTCGCGCGCAAGCTCAGTTCGTCTTTGCGCCGCGTCGCCTGCTCGACCTTGGCTTCCACCGCCGCCAGACGCTCGCCGAGACCGGACGCGCCGACCGTCTCCAGTTGACTGCGCAACGCCGCGATCTTCACCTGCCGCTCGTTCTGCTCGCCGCGCGCAAGTTCCGCCGACGCGCGATAGCGCTTCGCCTCAGCCGCCGGGTCGTCGAGACGCGCCGCTTCCAGTTCGCGCTCGCGCCCCTCGCGCTGCTTGCGCAATGCCTCGACCTGCACGCGCTGTTCGACGATCTTCGCCTGCCACTGCGCACGGTTGCGGCGGAACGCTTCGTCGTCCAGTTGCGCCTGCTTGCGTTGCAATTGATCAGCGAGCGATTCCGCGTTCGCCATGCCGGTCGATTTTTTATCGGCCGCTTGCGTCAGCACTTTTCGTGCGGCTTCCAACGCGTCGCGCGCGATCTCGGCGTTGCGGCGTGCGTCATCGAGCGGCGGTGCAGAGGAAACGTCGGGCAGACCCGCGAGCCGCTCGTTGGCGGCCTGCATGCGCGCCGCGGCCGTTGCCGACGCCGCGCGCAACGCGTCGATGCCCTGCGGCGCATACAAGTCGAGAATCTCCGCCTGGCTTTTCTGCTGCGCGAGCGCCGTCTTCCAGCGCTCATGCCGCGCTTCGCCCTCGCCGAGCGAGGCGACGCCGAGCGCCTGCAACAACTGCGCATGCTGGGCTTCGAGCGACGCGAGTTCGGACAAACGCGCCGGCAGATCGGAGACACCGGGAATCACCCGCAATTCGCCGAGCGCGCCGAGGCCGATCCGCTTCTCCTCGTCCACACGCAGCACGCCCTCGTTGCTCACTGGGTGGTCGTTGACGGTGATCGCACCGTTCAGGCGATATTCGATGCGCGTCATCGCGGCTTCGGTGCGAGCACGTAACACGCTCAGCTCGCTGCCGAGCGCGGCGAGCCGCTTCAGCTTCGCCTCGTCGATTTCGAACATGGCCGCTTCGCGCGCGGCTTCGAGCACGGCATCGTTCGCCTTGCTGGCGGCGGCAATCGACGCGTCGAGCCGCTCGCTTTCCGCGCGAAAGAGTCCGATCTGGCTGCGCAGATCGGCCGCGGTCACGGCTGCGTTGGCCAGTTCGAGCGCGCGGTTGGCGTCGGCAGACGCCTGCTCGAATTGCGTCACGCTGGCCGCGGCATCCGCGTGTTCGGCCTGAACCGCCGCCACGCTTGCCCGCAGCGCGTCGAGTTGCTGGCGCTCGCGCGCGACGGCCGCTTCCAGGTCGAGCGCGTTCTGCTCCTGCTGCAATGGCAAAGCGAGTTCGGCTTCACTCGCTTTCAGCGACTGCTCAAGTCCTTTGAGGCTGCCTTCGAGTTGCACGACGGCGTCGGCGCGCAATTGCGCCTGCAACGCCTTCTGCTCGTGAACCTCCCACGGGCGTTTGCGCTGCGTATCGTCGAAGGTTTGTTGCTGTGTGGCGAGACTTGCAATGTTCGCCTCGAACTGTTGACGCTGCTGTTCGAGATCAGCGCGCTCCTCGATCAGCCGCGTGAGGGTCTGTTCGGCCTCGGCGAGCGGACCAGTGGACTTCTGCGTGCGCGCGGTGAGCAGTTGCCGAAGCTCGCGTTGCACGGCGGCGATCAACGCATCCTCGCCCGCCGATTCGCGGCCGCCCGACAGCTGCGATAACGCATCGCGCAGATACTGCGCGGCGTGGCCGGTGGAATCGCGCATCTCCTGGGTGCCGCCTTGCTGCACCCATAGCAAGCCAGGAACCCCTGCGTTCTCTGCCTTCAACGGCCCACGCGCCGGGCGTGAAAAACCGAGCAAGGCGGCGAGCTTGTCTTCGGCTTCATCTTCACCGAACGCGCTCTGGCCGATCCTCAACTCGCAACGCTGCCGCGTGACGAACTGCTTCGACAAGCGGCACGCCATGCCGTCCAGTTCGAAGCTCACTTCGACCGACGGCTGCCCGCTCGCCTTGCCCCACGGCAACAGGTCTTTCAGATGCGAGGCCTTGTAGCGCTCCAGAAACACCGCGCGCACGGCTTCGGCAATGGTGCTCTTGCCGGCTTCGTTCGGACCGACGAACAGATTCAGACCGGGCTGCAGATCGTCGATGACGAGCTTCCCGGTGAACTGCTTGAACTCCTGAATCGCAATACTTTGCAGCTTCATGCGGACCTCGCTTCGCGCGGCAGTTCACGTTGAAAACGCGCCAGCAGCAGCAATGCCTCGGCCGCGCGCTTGATCTCTTGCGGGTCGGACTGTGGGTCCTCCTGCAAGCCGCGCAGACGCGCCACCACTTTCGCGAGGTAGCCGCTCTGCGCGCCGAGTTCGGCGAGATCGTCGTCGGTGGGCAGCACTTGCAGGCCGCTCAGGTCGACGCGCAAGGCTCGCACGCGCGCGCGGGCTTCTTCCACGGCGATGTGAAGCGCTTCGGCGTCGGCCAGCGCGGCCGTGCCACCGACCGACACGCGCAGCACGTCGTGGCTGCCCAGCGCGGCGAGGCGCGCCTTGAGCGAATCCACATCGGTCGGCACGGCAATGGTCTCCTCCCAGCGATGCCACTGATATTGACCGACCCGCACCGGCTCGACCACCGGCGAGGCGCCCGGTTCGCTCAACGTGACGTCGAGCATGAAGCCCGGATCGTTGGCGCGGAAGCGGTCCTGCTCGTGCGTGCCCGCGTACCAGATGCACTCATCGACACGCAGATGTCCGTGCCAGTCGCCGAGCGCCAGATAGTCGAGACGCGCGCTCGCGGCACGCGTCGGCGCGATTGGATTCGACGAGTCGATGCCTTCCTGCAGAATCCCGCTTACGCTGCCGTGCGCGAGTCCGACGCGGTGATAGCCCGGCGGTGTCTCCGCGGTATCGAAGAAACCGGTGGTGTCGTCATACGTGATGCGTTGCGTGAGCGGCGCGCACAGCAATGCGCACCGGCACTCGTCCAGCAGCACCACGCCAGGTTCGAGCACCACGCGCACATTCGGCGCGATGCAGTTCAGGCGCTGCGCGCGCGTCCATACGCTCTCGACGAGCGCGGCATCGTGATTGCCCGGCAACATGATCCACGGCCCGGCGAACGCTTGCAGCGCGCCGAACAGACGGCGGATCACCGTGTCGGAGACGGTTTGCAGATCGAACACGTCGCCGGCCACGAGCACCGCATCGACGTTGCGCGCGGCGGCTTCTGCCGCGATCCGGCGCACGGTCTCGAAGCGTGCCTCAGCGAGATGCGCCGCCTCGTGCGGCTCGAACTGGCCGAATTGCGTTCCGATCTGCCAGTCCGCGGTGTGCAGAAACCTGATCACTGTGCCCCCTTCCGTTTCATTCCGTTCAATTGCAAGCTGTCTCGCCAGGCGAGCCGGCGCAGTCTAACCGCAGATGTTACCGTGCCCGCGCGGCAAAGCTAGTCCTCGACGACCAGCGCGCCCTGGCCCGGCGCCGCCGAGCGGCGCTACACTCGCGATTCCGGACGCGCGCGTGGAGCGCGCCGCCTGATTTCAATCGACCTGGACCCGCTGCCCGCCGCCGATGAACAAAGCTATCGAACTGAAGAAGGCCAAGCGCACCCCGCTCCTGCTGTTGATCGCCGCCGCCTGCGTTTTCGTGGTGACTGCGTTCATGCCGCGCGGCATCTGGGTGGACGGCATCAAGGCGGTGGCCGAGGCCGCGATGGTGGGCGCGCTCGCCGACTGGTTCGCGGTCGCCGCCCTGTTTCGCCGCGTGCCGATTCCGGTCGTCTCCGCGCACACCGCGATCATTCCGAGGAACAAGCACAAGATCGCCGATAACCTCGCGGTGTTCGTGCAGGACAAGTTCCTGGATGTGCCCTCGCTGGTCGGTCTGATCCAGAAGCACGACCCCGCGCGCACCATCACCGCGTGGCTGACGCAGCCGGAAAACACCGCCCGTCTGGGCGACTACGTCGTCAAGCTCACCAGCGGCATTCTCGAATTGACCGACGACGTGCGCATTCAGGTTTTCATCAAGGACGCGCTGCGCGACGTGCTGGCCAAGGTGGATCTGTCGCAATCGATGGGCTCGATTCTCGACACGCTCACCAAGGACGGCCGCCATCAGGAACTGCTCGACGCCGGCATCGAACAGGTGGTGGCGCTGCTGCGCGAACCGCACGCGCGCGAGTTCATCGCCGAGCGGATCGTCGAATGGGTGAAAGGCGAGTACCCGAAGATGGAGAAGATCCTGCCTTCGGCATGGCTCGGAGAGAAAGGCGCCGAAGCCATCGCCAACGCGGTGAATCGCATGCTCGAACAGATCAGCGAGAATCCTACGCATGAACTGCGTCAGAAGTTCGACGACGCGGCGCACAAGCTGATCGTCAAGCTCAAAACCGATCCCGCGTTCCTGCAAAAAGGCGAGGAACTGAAACGCTATCTGGTGGAAGGCGACGCGCTCAGTTCGTATGTGAAAGACATGTGGGGCGAATTGCGCGCGTGGCTCAAGCGCGATCTGCAAAGCAGCGACTCGGCCCTGCACGCGCGCGTGGTGGCAATGGGCCAATGGGTCGGCCGCGAACTCGCGCACGATCCGGCGTTGCGCCAGTCGCTCAACGATCACCTCGAAGAAGCCGCGCGCACAATGGCGCCGGAATTCGCGCGGTTCCTGACGCGCCATATCAGCGACACCGTGAAGAACTGGGACTCGCATGAGATGTCGCGGCAGATCGAGTTGAACATTGGTAAGGATCTGCAATACATCCGCATCAACGGGACGATCGTGGGCGGCTTTATCGGCCTGCTGCTGTACGCGAGCTCGCAATTGCTGGGCTTGCTGCGTCTGCACATGGGATGAGCAGGCCGCCCTGCGTCAAAGCGCCTACAATCCGGGCATACGAATTGCTCATGCGTTTGGCCCGGACACCCTCTCCCGGTCCGCGAGCAGCCCTTATAAAAACGACAGCGCGTCTCAATCGGAAAGTGTGCTCATGAAAATCTCGTTACCGCCAACTGAGCGGCCGAACCGCGTTTACCCGCCGGGCACGCCGAGTCTGCACGGGCTTGCGTCGGTGATTACCGGCGTGGTGGTGGTGTGCGGCTTGTACTTCGGCCGCGCGGTGTTGATCCCGATCACGCTGTCGGTGTTGCTCAGCTTCCTGCTCGCTCCGCTCGTACAGATGTTGCGGCGTTTCCATATGGGGCAATTGCCGTCGATTTTTATCGCCGTGTTGTTCGCGTTGGCCAGCTTACTCGCCGTCGGTGCGCTGATCACCGCGCAACTGGTGCAGCTCGCGGCCGACCTGCCGCAGTATCAGGAGGCGATCGAGCAGAAGATCGAAACGGTGCAGGAAAAAACCGTCGGCCGCGCCGATTCGCTGATGAGCCGCGCCGCCGTCGCGTTGCAGCGCGTGTCCCCGCCCAAGCCGAACCCGCCGCGTCCCACCGGACGCGCCGCGCGCAATGCGCCCGCCGTGCCGCAGCCAGTGGAAGTACACGAACCCTCGCCCACGCCGATGCAGCTCGCGCAACGCGCGTTGTCGCCGGCCATTGCGCCGATCGAAACGACCTTTATCGTGCTGGTCGTGACGATCTTCATCCTGCTGCAACGTGAGGATTTGCGCGACCGTTTGATCAGCCTGTTCGGCTCGCGCGATCTGCACCGCACCACCACCGCGATCAACGACGCCGCCGTGCGGCTGTCGCGCTACTTCGTCGCGCAACTCGGCGTGAATCTGAGCGCGGGCGGCGTGATCGCCATCGGGCTCGCGATCATCGGCGTGCCGGGGGCGCTGCTGTTCGGCGTGATCGCCGCATTGCTGCGCTTCGTGCCGTATATCGGCATCTGGATCGCCGCGATTCTCGCCGTGTTTCTCGCGGCCGCGATCCAACCGCAATGGACCATGGCGGTTTATACGCTGATCCTGTTCATTGTCGTCGACGTGGTGGCCGGGCAGATCGCCGAGCCGCTGCTGTATGGTCACCGTTCCGGCCTTTCGCCGCTCGCGGTCGTGGTGGCGGCGATTTTCTGGAGCTGGCTGTGGGGGCCGATCGGTCTCGTGCTGTCGACGCCGCTCACGTTGTGCGTGGTCACGCTGGGCCGCTACGCTGACCGACTGAACTTTCTCACCGTTTTGCTGGGCGATCAGCCCGCGCTCACGCCCGCGCAGAACTTTTATCAGCGGCTGCTCGCGGACGATCCGCACGAGGCGATCGTGCAGGCGGAGCGGCTGTTGCGCGAGATGTCGCTGATCGACTATTACGACAAGGTCGCGCTCGAAGGTCTCAAGCTCGCCCGCAACGATGCAATGCGCGGCGTGCTGATGCCGGACCAGTTGCAGCGCATCAACGACGCGCTGGTGGACATCGTCGAAAACCTCGAAATCGCGGACGGTTTGCCTGACCGCCTCGCACGCAGCGAACCCGCCGATACCGCAAGCGCGCTGCTCGCTTCGGCCTCGGCCGATCTGTCCGACCGGCACGACAGCCACGTTTCAGCGCACCCGCAGATGCGCTCCGAAGCGGCAAAAACGTCCGTGCTGTGCGTACCCGGCCGCGGTTCGTTCGACGAAGTCACCACCGCGATCGCCGTGCAACTGCTCGGCCGCCAGGGCCTCGCGCCGATGATGGCGACGCACTCGGGCTATCGCAGCGCACGCGCCGACGAACCGAGCTTCAAGGACGCGCCGATCATCTGCATCGTCTCGCTCGATGCGCCCGAATCGCCGCCGTATCTGCGCAACATGCTGCGGCGCACGCGCGAATGGCGGCCGCGCGCGACGCTGGTGGTCGGCGTCGGCGGCGCGCCGGAGGGCGGCGCGGAGATGGGCGCGACCGGCGCTTCGCACGCGGCGCCCACCTTCCGCGCGATGATCGAAGAATGCCTGGCGGCGTCGAGCTTGCAGCACGCGCGCCACGCTTCGCATGTGGGCGGCGCGGACTAGGCGCTTTCGCTGTGGGTACAGCCGCCCGGCGCCGCTGTACCCAAAATGAGGACAGCCACGCGCGCACCCTCCTTCATACTTCGCTATCGATTCGCACCGCCTTGAAGAGCTAACCAGCCACGGCGGTCGATCCCCGGCATCGAAGCTCCAGGAGACACGCATGAGCCGCCCCTTCAAACCCTATCCATTTTCGCCGCGTCACTATGAAGGCGTGGCGCCACCGCTCGTCGACGGGCGCGATCCGGTCAGGCGGCCCGTGGCGATTGTCGGCGGCGGGCCGGTCGGCATGACGCTGGCGCTCGCGCTGGCTCGCCAGGGCGTGCGCTCGGTGCTGATCGAAGCCGACGACGGCGTCTGCACCGGCAGCCGCGCGATCTGCATCTCGCGGCGCAGTCTGGAAATCTTCAAGCGACTCGGCGTCGTGCAAGGCTTCCTGCAAAAAGGCCTGCCGTGGACCGGCGGCCGCAGCTTCTATCGCGACACCGAAGTGTTCCGCTTCACCATGCATCAGGACGACGAGCAATCGCTGCCGCCGATGATCAACATCGCGCAATATCAGATCGAGCAGCTGCTGCTCGACGAGATAGAACGGCATGCGGATCTGATCGAGATCCGCTGGCAGACGCGCGTGACCGGCATTGAGCAACACGCGGCCGAAGGCGGCCGCGAGAATCTGGAAGGCACGGCCGGCGCGACGCTCGCCCTGCGCACCGGCGACACCGCATGGCAGATGGACGCTGACTGGGTGGTGGCCTGCGACGGCGGCCGCAGCACGATTCGCGAGGCGCTCGGCCTCAAGCTCACCGGCACCACGTACGAAGGCCGCTACGTGATCGTGGACATCGAACTGGCCAGCGCGCGCGCCACCGAACGCCTCGCCTATTTCGATCCGCCGTCCAATCCCGGCTCGACGGTGCTGGTGCACAAGCAGCCCGACAACGTCTGGCGCATCGACTACCAGCTTCGCGACGACGAAGACCCGGAAGCCGCCGTGCAGCCCGAGAACGTCATGCCGCGCGTGCAGAGCGTGCTCGATTCGATGGGCGAAACCGGCGCGTGGTCGCCGATCTGGATCACCGTTTATAAGGCCAACGCCTTGACGCTCGAACGCTACCGGCATGGCGCGGTGCTGTTCGCGGGCGACGCCGCGCATCTCGTGCCGATTTTCGGCGTGCGCGGCGCCAATTCCGGTATCGACGACGCCGACAACCTCGGCTGGAAACTGGCCTGCGTGGTGAACGGCGCAGCGTCGCCGCGTCTGCTGAACAGCTACAGCGACGAGCGCGTGTTCGCCGCGCGCGAGAACCTGAGCTACGGCATGAAGAGCACGGAGTTCATGGCGCCGCCCTCGTTCGCCTTCGACCTGATGCGCCAGGCCGTGCTCGGTCTCGCCGAGGATCATGCGGCGGTGCGTCCGTTGATCAACCCGCGGCAGACGCATGCGATTGCTTACGCGCAGTCGCCGCTGAACGAAACCGCGGGTGACGCGAGCGACGCTTTCGCGCAAGGGCCGGCGCCCGGTACGGTGCTTCCGGAATGCAGACTCAAACGTGAGGATAAAGGCGTCTTTGTCGATATCCATCTGACCGATCTGCTCGGAGCTTGCTTCACCGCGCTGCGCTTCGGTGCGAACGCGAACGACGACTCCGCGCAAGACACAGCGTGGCAGCAGTTGCAAAGCACGTTGGCCGAACAACATATCCCGTTCAAAACCGTCAAGCTGATCAGGAACGGCACGCAAAACGTCGCGAGCTCAAACGTGATCGATCACTCCGGCCGTCTGCACGACATGCTCGACGCCACGCCCGGCACGGTCTATCTGGTTCGGCCCGATGGCCATGTACTCGCCCGCTGGCGCGACGGCAGCGCAGCGGCCACGCAGCGCGTCATCGGCGCGGCGCTGACGATCTGATACAAGGAGACAACATCATGACCGATAGCGATCTCGACCTCGTCTACACGACGCTCTGCAAGACCCTCACGAACGAAGGCGAAGCGCAGGCGCTGCTATATCTGGCCCGCCTCGCGATGCTGTGCCTGACCGAACTCGACAACCCGCAGCGCGCGTTGTCGCTGATCGAAGCGGCACGGCTGCCGGTTTCGACTGCGGTGACGGCATAAAGCGTAAAAAAGCCGCCGCGCCTGACAGGGCGCGGCGGCTTTTCCTCGACGAAAGTGTTACTGCTTCGGATACAAACCCAGTGTGCTCGCATGCAGGCGCGCGAGACCGAGCAACGCATCCGTATACGGCGTAGCGACGCCTGTCAGCTGTCCCAGTTCGCGCACCGCGGCCACCAGCGCGTCGAGTTCGACTGCTTTACCGGCCTGCACGTCCTGCAGCATCGAGGTTTTCATCGCGCCGAGTTTCAGTGTGACCTCGTGGCGATCCGCCGGCTCCTGATCGATCGGAATGCCGAAGCGCACGCCGATTTCCTTGGCCTCCAGCATGATGCTCGTGACGAAGTTGCGCGCCAGCTCGTCGCTGAGAATCCGGTCCGTGGTCGCGCCGGTGATCGCGCTGATCGGATTCATCGTCATATTGCCCCACAGCTTGTACCAGACGTCGCGTTGAATCTGCGCAGACGCCGACGCATTGAAGCCGGCCGCCGCGAGCTTGGCCGTGAGCGCCGCGACACGCTCGCTCGCCTGTCCCGACGCCTCGCCGATAATCAGCCCGTTACCCTGATGATGCCGGATGACGCCCGGCGCTTCGACGAGGCAACTGGCGTGCACCACGCAGCCCACCGTCTGCGCAGACGGAATCGCGGCGGCAATCGCGCCGTCCGGATCGATCGACTTCAGGCGCTTGCCGGCGAAGTCCGCGCCGAGTCCGTCGCAGAACCACCAGGGCACGCCGTTCATCGCGGTCAAGACGATGGTTTGCGCGCCAAGCAACGGCGCGATCCGCGCGGCCACCGATGCCATCGCCGGGCCCTTGACGGCGACCACGACGAGATCCTGCACGCCGAGGTCCGCGGGCTTCTCGCTCGCGTTCACTTTCACGGCATGCGTCGCGCCGCCTTCGATCAAACGCAAGCCATGCTCGCGCAGCGCGTTCAGCGTCTCGCCGCGCGCCACCACGCTCACGTCGTGGCCGGCCCGCGCGAGCTTCACGCCCATCCAGCCGCCGATCGCCCCAGCGCCGTAGATTGCTACTTTCATCGTTTCAATCCTTATAACTGGCGTCGATGCGGTCCACTCGCCGCACCAACGCGTCGAACACATCCTGGCCCGCGCCGTGACGCGGATCGAACTGCAGCGCGTCGCGCGAGCAGCGAATCGCGACCTCTTCCGGCACCGGCCGCGCGCGACCCATCGCAAAGGTCGCCATCTGGATTTCGCAGGCGCGGTTGAGCGTCCACAGAACCGCGAAAGTTTGCGGCAAGGTGTGGCCCCACGCAAGCAGCCCATGGTTGCGCAAGATCACCGCCTGCCGGTTGCCGATATGTTCCAGAAGACGCGGACCTTCTTCCGCGTGCACGGTGATGCCCTCGAAGTCGTGATACGCAATGCGGTCGTGCAATTGCGCGCTGTAGAAGTTGGTCTGCTGCAGACCGTCTTCCAGACAGGCCACGGCGACGCCCGCGGTGGTGTGCGTATGCATCACGCAGTGGGCGTCGGGCAAGCCTTCATGAATCGCCGCATGCACGACGAAGCCGGCCGGATTCACCGGATACGGCGAGTGATCGAGCACGCGACCCTGCGCATCGATCTTCACGAGATTGCTCGCGGTCACTTCGCTATAGTGCAGCCCGAACGGATTGATCAGGAACTGCCGCTCGCCGCCGCTCACGCTGGCGGGAATGCGCAGCGTGATGTGGTTGTAGATCATCTCGGTCCAGCCGAGCATGTCGAAGATCCGGTAACACGCTGCAAGCTGCACGCGCGCATGCCATTCGTCCGGATGCATCGCGTGGGCCTTCGGCGCCGTCGGCGCTGGTATATCGAGGGTGGTCATATGGGTCTCCCTTGTCGACCGCTGTTATCGTTCTGTTGCTCGAAAAGCCGTGCTTACGCGCCCGACACCACGGCCGCGATCGACGCCGCCACATACTCCGCGTTGCGTTCGTTCAGACCGGCCACGCACATGCGCCCCGAGCGCAGCACATACACCGCGTATTCGCTGCGCAGACGCTCCACCTGGCTTTCGCTCAAGCCCGTGTAGGTGAACATGCCGCGCTGCGCGACGTAGCGCGCGCGCATCACTTCATCCACACGGCCCGCGAGTCCGGCGTGTATCGTGCCGCGCATGGCGAGAATCCGCTCGCGCATGGTGGCGAGTTCCGCTTCCCACGAAGCGCGCAACGAGGCATCCGCGAGTACGTTGGCGACGAGCCGCGCGCCGTGCGTCGGCGGATTGCTGTAGTTCGCGCGCACCGTCGACATCAATTGACCGAGCACGCGGCCGGCCTCTTCCGCGCTCTTGCAGACCACGCTCAGCGCACCGACCCGCTCGCCATACAGCGAGAAATTCTTCGAGAACGAATTGGCGGCGATCAACGGTATGCCCGCGTCGGCCAGCAAACGCACGCAAGCGGCGTCTTCTTCGAGACCGGCGCCGAAACCCTGATAAGCCATATCGACAAACGCGATCAGCTTGCGGCGCTGCAAGACCGGCACCAGCTCGGCCCATTGCGCCGGGCTCAGATCCACGCCGGTCGGGTTGTGGCAGCACGCGTGCAGCAGCACGACGCTCTGTTCCGGCAAGCGGCCGATCGTTTCGATCATGTCGGCGAAACGCAAGCCGCCGGTGTGTTCGTCGTAATACGGATAAGTGTTGACCGTGAGCCCCGCGCCTTCGAACACGACGCGATGGTTTTCCCAACTCGGGTCGCTGATCCAGATCTGTGAGCCGGGGAAATAACGTTTCAGGAAATCGGCGCCCACCTTGAGCGCGCCCGAGCCGCCGATGGTTTGCAGCGTCGCGATCCGCCCCGCCTTGCGCGCCTCGCTGTCCGCGCCGAATACAAGTGCCTGAGCCGTATCGCGATAGAGCGGCAGGCCGGCCATCGGCAGATAGGAGCGTGGGCCGATCGAATCGAGCAGCGCGGTTTCGGCGCGGCGCACGGCGCTCATGACCGGCAGCTTGCCGGCGTCGTCGAAATAGATGCCGATGCTCAGATTGACTTTGTTGGCGCGCGGGTCGAGTTGGAAGTCTTCGTTCAGGCTCAGAATCGGGTCGCCTGGATAAGCGGGAATGTGGTCGAACATGGCAATTCCTTGAATGTGGCCGCAGCGCGGTCCCGGTGTGGCGCTTGGTATGGCGGGCGCGTGGCGCGCGTGTGGCAAAACGACAGCCCGCGTGAACCGGCCTGACTCAAACTGGCGAGACGGGAGTCTAAGCGGGTTTGGCCGGGTTCGTCGATTGACACAAGTTTCCGCGCATGCGGCACGCGGCACAATCAATCGATTTTTCACGATTCGTTAGTTTTTCTTTAGAATCGTCATATGCCACTCACGCGCGTCACCCTCCGTCAGTTTGAAGCGTTTCTCGCCATCGTCGATCTGCATAGCATCGGCGCGGCGGCGGACCGGCTCGGCCTGACTTCGTCCGCGGTCAGCCAGTTGCTCGGCGACCTCGAAACGGAACTCGGCTTCCGCCTGTTCGACCGCACCACGCGGCGCGTGAATCTGTCGAGCGCCGGGCAGGATTTTCTGTCGTCGGCGGAATCGGTGCTGCGCCACGTGCGCGCCGCCGCGCAATCCGCCGACGATATCCGCAACCGCGCCGCCGGCATCGTGCGGATCGGCGCGCCGCTGGTGCTGGCGGCGACGGCGTTGCCCGCGGCCATCGCCGAATATGCGCGCGACAAGCCGAAGGTGGTCGTGCGCATTTGCGATACCGTGGTCGAGCAGCTGGTCGAGCGCGTGGAAAGCGGCGACGTGGATCTCGCGATCGGACCCGACCGGCAGAGCGGCACGCGCGTGCGTTGCGATCCGGCGTTCGCGAGTCCGTGGGTCATGTGGTGCGCGCCGACTCATCCGTTGAACGCGCGCCGCCGTGTGCAGTGGCCGCATTTGCGCGGCGTGCCGATCGTCGCCACCGGCCGCGATCACGAACGCGCGGTCGGGCAAATGCTGGCCAATCTGCCGGCGGAAGCCCGCATCATTCCCGTGGACGTGGTGGATAACGTCACCACGGCGTTCGGGCTCGCCTCGCAAGGACTGGCCATCACGCTCGCGCCCGCCTACGTCGCGCCGTTGGCGCGCACCTTCGGGCTGGTGATGAAGCGTATCGTCGATCCCGAAACGATCCGCGAGGTATGCGTGTATCGCTCGACGGAACGCGCGCTGTCGCCGCCCGCCGACGGTTTCGCGGACTTCATCATGCCGTGGTTAAAGCGCTGGGAGCGCGAGACGCAGGCGGAGGCACGCGGCAAGCGTGCGTAATTGGTAGCTGCGCTGCGAGGTGGTTGCGCTCAAGAGACAGTGTCCGCCCCACCGGCTTAACGTAAAACGCGCAAGCCGGCCACGCTCCGTTTCAGGATCAAGCCAGTTCGGGCGTCATGCACAACGTGAACAACTGTCTCTGGCTCGAGATGCCGAGCCGCGCGTAAGCGCGCTTCTGATAGGTAATCACGCTCGCTGGCTTGACGCCCATCTGCACCGCGATTTCAACAGCGCTGGCGCCTTCTAGCGTGCCACGCAGCACGTCGAGTTCGCGCGACGTGAGCGCAGGGCAAGCGCGCCTGACCCGCGCCAGCATCGCCGCCGCCGAGCCCTGCTGATGTTGTCCATTCAACGCGTAATGGCCCTTCGCCGCGTGCGCGAACAAGGGCGCGAGACTTTCCACGCGTTCCAGTTCGCCCGGCTGAAACACGCCATAGGCGCGGTCGCGATACAGATTGATCGACAGCCAGACGCTTTCCATGGGCTGCACGAGCAGCGACAGCCGGTCGGACACGTTCGGCTGCGCATAACAGGCCGCGCGATACGCTTCGTTTTCGATCTCTTCGCTTTGCTGCTGATGCAGCACCAGCGCGTCGCGCGCCGGTTTGTCGTGCGGCTGCCCGATGATCGCGCGATTGCCGTCGAGCGCATAGAAATGCGTGGCGTAGCGATCGGCGACGTCGCGCAGAAAGCGGCCGCCGCGATGATCGGCGGCGGAAACCGTGCGCGGCCTCGCGTCGAATTCATAGGCGAAGATGGTGCACTGCGAAACCGGCAGCGTATCGCCGACGGTCTTTAAAATGCTGGCTGCGAGCGCGTCGGCATCCGCATGCGAAATCGACATGACCAGCTCGGTCGCGCGCGAAGTGCTGATCTGTTCGCTGCGATGCGGTGGAGAAATGCGCCATGAACGCATGATGGAAGTCCGGTCGCCGTGCTGTAGTTCGGTTCGGCAAGCGTAGCACAGCGGCACATGCGGCACGTTCTTCACTAACGGCGCAACGCCGCGCCGTTACTTCCCCGTAAACGATCCGCGCTGGAACGTCACCATTCTCGGCAACTCGATCGTAAAGACGGTGCCCACGGCTTCGTCGGAATTCACGCTGACGTTGCCGCCGTGCATGCGCGCGATTTCCTGCACGATATGCAGGCCCAAGCCCAACCCTTCGCGCGAGCGCGCTCCGCTGTTGTTCGGGCCGAACGCCTTGAACAGATGCGGAAACACCTCGGCCGGAATCGTGCCGCGATTGGCGACTTTCAGACGCACGCACTCGACCGCCTCGCCATCCACCTCGACGCCGATATCGCCGCCCGGCGCGCCATGATGCAGCGCATTGCTCACCAGATTCGACACGGCTTGCCAGACGAGATCGGTGTCCCACGCGCCCGACGTATTGCCGCGGCTCGCGAACACGATCTGCTTGCCGTTCTCGCGCGAAGCGAATTCATCGATCACCGAGCGGCACAGCGTCGCGAGTTCGATCGAACGCGGCTGCAGCGGCAGGCGCCCGCCTTGCAAACGCGCGAGATTGAGCAACTGGTCGACCATGCGCGCCATCCGCAGCGAACTGTTCTTCACGCGCGCGGCCACCGTCGCCGACTGTTCGTCGGCCGCCGTGCGCATCAGATACTCCGCCGACGCCAGCACCGCGCCTAGCGGCGTGCGCAGATCGTGACTGAGCACGGCCATCAGCATTTCGTTGGCTTCGAGCATTTGCCGCGTGGCGACGAGTTGCGCCGCGAGTTGACGCTTCTGCTGTTCGAGCTGCACGAACACGTCGACCTTGGATTGCAGAATCCGCGGATCGAATGGCTTGTAGAGAAAGTCGACCGCCCCCGCCTCATAGCCGCGGAACGTGCGCGACGCGTCCTGCGCGGTTGCCGTCAGAAAGATGATCGGCACGTGCGAGGTGCGCGGGCTGCCACGCATCAGCGCAGCCAGTTCGAAGCCGTTCATGCCGGGCATGTTGACGTCGAGAATCGCCAGCGCGACTTCGTGCTTGAGCAGCAGGTCGAGCGCCGCCGTGCCCGAGTCGGCCACCAGCACGGCGAGATCCGGCCGGGCCAGCAAAGCTTCGAGCGCCGTGATGTTGTGAACGATGTCGTCGACGATCAGAATGTTCACGGGTGAGTTCGTCATGGCATCGCGTCAGAAAGAGGCCGGCAATGCAGCAAGCCGCCGGGCCATGGTTTCGGGAGTGTAGATAAAATCCGCCGCGCCGCGTTCAATCGCGGCGCGTGGCATTTCGGGGGAAACAGCGGTGTCGGGTGCCTGCACCCAGCTCGTGCCGCCCAACGCGCGCACGCGCTTCAGGCCTTGCGCGCCGTCGTCGTTGGCGCCGGACAGCAGGAGCGCCAGCAGGCGTTCGCCATATACGGCGGCCGCCGATTCGAACAGCACGTCGATCGAGGGACGCGAAAAGCGCACGGCGGCGTCGGTCGATAGCGCGACGGTGCGGTCCACCTCCACCAGCATGTGATAGCCCGGCGGCGCGATGTGCACGCGCCCCGGCATGATGCGCTCGCCCGCATCGGGCTCGAGCACCGGCAACGCGCAGCGATGCGCGAACGCATCCACCAGATAGCTGCGCGGATCGGGCGGCAGGTGCGTGACGATCATCACGGCCGGCGCAAAGCCCGCGGGCAGTGCGCTGAGCAGCACGTTCAGCACTTCGATGCCGCCCGCCGAGCCGCCGATCACGACGAGCTCATAGCCGCGCGCCGCTTCGGCATCGACATCTGGCTGGACAGTTGAGCGTGGCATGGTGAGCGTGCTAGCGCTTCTGGTAAATGCGTTCGCTCGGACGGAATTCGTCGAACGCTTCGTAGTGGCTGGAAAACCGCAAACTTTCCTTGCTGCCCAAACCGAGAAATCCGCGCCGCACCAGCGCGTTTTCGAACAGACCGAGCGCGCGATCCTGCAAGCCGCGGTCGAAATAGATCAGCACGTTGCGGCACGACACCAGGTGCGCTTCGAGAAAGACTTCGTCGGTGGACAGGCTGTGGTCGGCGAACACCACGCGCTCTTTCAGCGAGCCCGCAAAGCGCGCGCCGCCATACGCCGCATGATAGTAGTCGGACAGCGAACGCTTGCCGCCGGCCGCCAGATAGTTTTGCGTGAAGCCCTGAATCCGGTCCAGCGCGTAGATGCCGGACTCGGCGCGCGCGAGCGCGTCCGGGTTGATGTCGGTCGCGTAGAACAGCGTGCGTTCAGTCAGCCCTTCCTCGTCGAAGAGAATTTTCAGCGACCAGAGTTCCTCGCCCGTGCTGCACCCCGCCACCCACACCTTGATCGACGGATAGGTGCGCAGACGCGGCAGCACGTGTTCGCGCAGCGCGAGAAAATACGCCGGGTCGCGAAACATCTCGCTGACCTGCACCGTGAGGTACTGGAACAGCCGCGAGAACTCGTCGCCGTTGCGCATGATGCGGTCCTGCAGCTGCGACAGCGTCTTCAGTCCGAATTCCTCGAGCGCCTGCGACAGCCGGCGGCGCAGCGACGACATCGCGTAGTGGCGGAAGTCGTGCTGATACTTGAGGTAGACCGCCTCCAGCAGCAGCTTCAACTCGATGTCGAAGTCGCTCATGCGTTGCGGTGCGTCGAATTCGGACTGACTCATCGTGTTCCTGTGTTCCTTCTACCGTTGGCGCAACCAGACACGGCACAACGCGACCAGCTTGTCCACGTCGATCGGCTTCGACACGTAGTCGTCCGCGCCGGCTTCGAGGCAGCGCGTGCGGTCGTTCGCCATGGCCTTCGCCGTCAGCGCGATGATCGGCAGATGCGCAAAGCGCGGATTGCGCCGAATCTCGCCCATCGCGGTCAGCCCGTCCATCTCCGGCATCATGATGTCCATCAGGATCAGATGCACTTCGGGGCCGTTGTCCAGCGCTTCGAGCGCTTCACGGCCGTTGCGCGCAATCTGCAGTTTCGCACCCAGCGGCTCCAGCACGTGCGAGAGCGCGAAAATATTACGGACGTCGTCTTCGGCCAGCAGGATCGTGCGGCCCTCGAAGGCATTGTCGCGCTGACGCACCGTGCGCAGCATGCGCTGCTGCTCGGGCGCGAGCGACGACTCCACGCTGTGCAGGAACAGCGTCACTTCGTCGAGCAGGCGCTCGGGCGACTTCGCGCCCTTGATGATGATCGATTTCGAATAGCGGCGCAGACGATGCTCTTCCTCGTCGGACAGCATGCGGCCCGTGTAGACGATCACCGGCAGCGCGGCATGCGCGGTGTTCGCGGCGAGCCGTTCGAGCAGATCGTAGCCGGTGCCGTCGGGCAGCGCGAGATCGGTCACCACGCAGTCGAAGCTGAACTTCGCCAGATATTCCAATGCCTCGGCCAAGGTTGCGACTGCAACGATCTCGGTGTTTTCGCTTTGCAGCAATGCGCGGATGCTTTCGCGCATCGGCGTGTCATCCTCGATCACGAGCACGCGTTTGAGGCGCTGTTGCAGACGCGCTTCGAGGCGGCGGATCGCGGCTTCCATCGTGCTGCGCGCGGTCGGCTTGAGCGTGTAGCCGATCGCGCCGAGGTGCAGCGCCTTGTCGGCGTGATCGGTGGCCGAGACGATATGGATTGGAATGTGACGCGTGAGCGGATCGTTCTTCAGCCACTCCAGCACGGTCAGGCCGGAACGGTCCGGCAAGCCGACGTCGAGTAGCACAGCGGCCGGGCGCATGTCGCGCACGAGGGCGAGACCGCTGGCCGCACTGCTCGCATGGACGAAGTCGAAGTCGAGTTCGTGGGTCAGATCGCGCAGGATTTCGGCGAAGGCGAGATCGTCTTCCACGGCGACGATCAGACGGCCGGCACGCATGCGGTTGTCGCGGTCGTCGGCGATCGGGTTGTGTGTGGTTTCGGACGAGTTGCTGCTGGTTAAGCCGTTGGTTAAGCCGTTGGTTGATGCATTGGTTGAGCCGTTGATCAGGCCGTTGGCCGGCGTGATCACGCTGGGCTGGCTGCCGCCCGCAGATGGGCGTGCCAGCAGCGGCTCGGCCACAGCCGGCGCGCCGGCCGCTGTCTGTGCCGACGTATGTGCCGATGTCTGTGCCGATGCAAACGCCGGCGCCGTTGCGTGGTGCGCGTCCTGGCTCGCGTTCAGCGCCGCCTCCGCATCGAGCGGCAACCACAGCGTGAACACACTGCCCTTGCCGACTTCGCTGGCGACGGTGATCCGGCCGCCCAGCAAGCGCGAAAACTCGCGCGAAATCGACAGACCGAGACCGCTGCCGCCGTATTGACGGCTGGTGGAGCCGTCGGCCTGCTGGAACGCCTCGAAGATCATGTCCAGCTTGTCGGCGGCGATGCCGATGCCGGAGTCGCGCACGTCGATGCGCAGCATGCCGCCTTCGGCCGGCGCGACGGACAGCGCCACCTCGCCGCGTTCCGTGAATTTCACCGCGTTCGAAAGCAGGTTGCGCAGAATCTGCGTGAGACGCTGGCCGTCGGTGATGAAGGTATCGGGCGTGCCCGGCAAGCGCTCGAATGCCAGGCTCAAATGCCTGGCGCCGGCCAATGGCTTGAACGTTTCCTCGAGCGCCTGCAGGGTCGCGTCGATCGATACGGTTTCGAGTTCGACCGTCACCTGCCCGGCTTCGACCTTCGACAGATCGAGAATGTCGTTGATCAGCACCAGCAGGTCGCTGTTCGACGCATGGATCGTGTCCGCGTAGCGCACCTGCTCTTCCGTCAGATTGCCGGTACGGTTCTGTTGCAACAGCTTGGCGAGAATCAGCGAACTGTTGAGCGGCGTGCGCAGTTCGTGCGACATGTTGGCGAGAAACTCCGACTTGTAGCGGCTCGACTGTTCGAGGCGCGCCGCATTGGCCGCGAGATCGTCCTGCGCGCGCAAAAGATCGGACTTCTGCCGCTCGAGACGCTGCGCGTATTCTTCGAGCTGCACATTGGTCTGTTCGAGCTCGGCCTGCTGCGCTTCCAGACGCGTCTGCGATTCCATCAGCGCGCGGCCGCGCTCTTCGAGTCCTTCATTGGAGACGCGCAATTCTTCCTGTTGCACCTGCAGTTCTTCGTTCAACTGCTGCGTTTCGGCCAACGCGTCCTGCAGACGCTCGCGATACAACGCGGCTTCGACGAAATCGCCCATGCTCTTCGCGATCAGTTCCATGAACTCCTGATCGCGCACGCCCAGCTCGCGAATGAAGCCCAGTTCGACGACGCCGTTGACCTGGCCGTCGTTTTCGATCGGCATGATGAGCAGGTTCTTCGGCGCGCTCTTGCCGGTCGCGGACATCACCTGCACGTAATCCGCCGGCACGTCGCGCAAGACCAGCGTGCGGCGCGCCAAAGCTGCCTGACCGATCAGCGTCTCGCCTTCGGCGAAATTGCGCGCGGCGGCCTGCTCGTTGTCGCGGCTAAAACCGTAGGTCGCGATCCGCCGCAGCGTGCCGTGTTGTTTATCGCGTACATAGAGCGCGGCCACGACAGCGTCGAGATATTGCGCGAGAAAGTCGAGCATCGCGCGGCCGACCAGCGGCGAGGTAGTCTGCCCGACCACCTTTTCAGCGAGGAGGCGTTGCCCGGAGCGCAACCACACCTGCTCCTGCAGCATGTCGGTCTGTTCGGCCTGCTGGCGCAGCACGCCGTCATAGGTGGTAGACAGGCTCATCAATTCGCGGCGGCCCATCCATGCGAGCAGGCCGCTCACGCCCAGGCTGAAGAGCAGGAACACGCCCACCAGCGTGGTGGTGACGCGGCGCGTGGCGTCGCTGCGCTCCTGACGCAGGCGCAACTCGACGTCGAGAAAATCGCCGAATTCACGGCGCGTTTCGTCGAATTCGATTTTGCCGCGCCCGCTCGCCACAGCGCCCTCGACGTTCTGATTGCGACGGCGCGCGTCGATCATCTCTTCGGCAAAACGACTCCAGCGTTGCTGGATCGCCTGGATCTGCTTGAGCTTTTCGACTTGCGGCGGGTTGTCGGCGACCATCGCCTGCAAGGCCTCGATCTGCGTCTTGAAGCGCGGGCCACCGGTTTCGTACGGCGTGAGGAAAGCTTCGTCGCCCGTGATCAGAAAGCCTCGCATCGACGACTCACGATCGACCGCGAGACGCAGCATTTCATTGGCCCGGCCGATCACGCGCTCGGAATGCTCGGCCCAGTTCATGGTCGAGACCAGATAAGCGATCAGTCCGACGAAGACGGCTATCGTGACCAGGCCGACACCCAGAGGCAAGGCGATATTGCGACGAATAATGCTGCGAAAACGATTCTGGTCGACGGCCTGGGATGCGGTCATTTTTTCTGTCTTCGGCGGGGCGAATCGAGTCGATTCGGAATATTTTTCGGGTATTTCGCGTGATTCCTTCTCTCGCGAAGCGACGCGCGTAATCATACAGGATGGGCTTGTTTTTGAGAGGTGCGCGCGGGGGTTTAGGCTTACTGGACGGGGCGGATACGGACTCACGCAACTTTGCGCGACCGGCGTGGGTCAATCGTGCGAGGAATGCAAATCCGCTCTTCGATCATCCGATCGCCGTCCACTTTCTTCCGGTAGCCGATGCCTTCTCACGCCTTCACCGATTTCTCCCGAGCGCCCTGGCGTATCGCCCTCGCCGCCGCCTTCATGTGGCATGCCTCGTTGGGCGGCGCGGCGCAGCTTGCCGAGGCGCCCGCGGCGCACGGCGGCATTGTCGCCGCCACCGTGCACGTCGAGGCGCCCACGCAGGCTTCGCCGGTCGTACCCGTGCCGCCGTCCGAGCAATACGCGGCGCTCTATCGCGACGTGCAGCTCGCGCATCTCTATCCCGACAGCAAAACCTTTGCGGACATGGTGCCGCTTTCAGCGCCCGCGCGGATCGTGGCGGCGTACAACGCCGCGAAGCAACAGCCCAACTTCAATCTCGCCGACTTCGTGAAGCGGAACTTCACGCTGCCCACGCGCACCGCCAAGGCCTACGTGTCCGATCCGAATCAGGATGTGGTGAGCCATATCGATACGCTCTGGAACGTGCTGCGCCGCGAGCCGGATGCGACCGCGAGCCCATGGTCCTCGCTGCTGCCGCTGCCATACGCGTATATCGTGCCGGGCGACCGCTTCGACGAGATCTACTACTGGGACTCGTACTTCATCATGCTCGGACTCGAACAGAGCGGACAACATGCGCTGGTAGTCGATGAACTAAAAAACTTCGCAACCCTGATCGACCGGTACGGCCATATTCCAAACGGCAACCGCACCTATTACTTGAGCCGCTCGCAACCGCCGTTCTTCGCGCAGATGGTGCAGCTCGTCGCCGAAAAAGATGGCGACGCTGTCTACGCGCAGTATCTGCCCGAGCTGCAGCGAGAGTACGCCTACTGGATGGACGGCGCCGACGGCCTGCCCGCCGGCCACGCCAACCGGCACGTAGTGCGCCTGCCGGACGGCACGCTGCTCAACCGCCATTGGGACGAACGCGCCACGCCGCGCGACGAGTCGTATCGCGAAGACGTCCTCACCGCGCAGCAAACGCCGCAACGCGATTCCGCGGATCTGTGGCGCAATCTGCGAGCGGGCGGCGAAACCGGCTGGGATTTCAGTTCGCGCTGGTTTGCGGACGGCAAGACGCTCGGCACCGTGGATGTGACCTCGCTCGTGCCCGTCGATCTGAATTGCCTGCTGGCGGATCTGGAACGCACGCTCGCCAGGGCTTATCGTCTGCGCGGCGACGTCACGCATGCGGAGAATATGGAACAGCGCGCCGCCGCGCGCGCCGAAGCAATTCGCCGCGTGCTGTGGGACCCGCAATTGCAGGCATTCGGCGACTACGACTTCGTGCATCACACGCTCACGCACCGGCTCACGGCCGCGACGGTCTATCCGCTGTATACGGGGATCGCGACCCGTCAGCAGGCGAAGACTGTCGCCGCGACATTGCAGCGCGAATTGCTGCGCCCGGGCGGGCTCGCCACCACGCAAACGGCGACGGGCCAGCAGTGGGACGCGCCGAACGGCTGGGCGCCGTTGCAGTATCTGGCGGTGATCGGCCTGCGGCGCTATAGCGAAATGGCGCTCGCGCAAACCATCGCGAGTCGCTGGATCAGGACCAATGTGTCGTACTACCAGCACACGGGCAAGCTCGTCGAAAAATACGATATCGGCGCAGCCACGCCAGGCGTCTCGGCCGGCGGTGGCGAGTATCCGCTGCAGGATGGTTTCGGCTGGACCAACGGCGTGCTGCGCGCGTTGCTCGTGCTCTATCCGCAAACGGTGCAGGCGTCGCGTCCAAACGATATCCCCGAAGGTCCGGCGGGCGTGTCGGCGGCCGCGGCTTCCGCTGCCGCCGCGCCGAAGAATACGCATCGGCTGCATGGCGCGCGGGCGAATCCTTAGCGCGCTCTTTACGCTGCAAAAAAAAGACCTGGCCAGTGCGAACCAGCCAGGTCTTTTGACGGCTCACCGAACGCTCAAGCCGGCACGGTCTCGGCCTGCTTCGCCCGCGACCACACGCGATGCTGCTCGGCCGCCTTGATGAAGGCCTTCAGCACGTCGGCGGCCTGCTTGTCGTCGCCGGTTGCGACGCCGTCGGCATGGTCGGGCAAGTGCGCGGCAGCGAGCACGTCACGGCCCGCGCCGATCGCCGCGATCGCCTTCAGATGCTTGAACGCCTCGAGCACGAAATGCCGCGCATCGCCCGATCCGGCCAGCGTCTTCGCACCCTTGTCGCCGCCCACCACGATCACCGCGTCGAACATGATCGACGGCAAGCCGGCAATGGTGGCGTCCGGCGCCATGCCGTCGATCACGGCAAGCGTTGGCGCGATCAGCATGGGCACCGCGCCTTCGCCCTGCAGCGCCTTCTGCAACTCCTTGATGGCGGCGCCGTCGGAACCCGGCGCGGCCAGCAGCGCGATCTTGCGGGTCTTGATGCCCGGCCGCACCCGGTTGAGCAGGCTCAGCGCCGGCGATTCCTTGGGCCCGCTCAGCTTCGCCGTGCCTTTCTTCGGTGCCGGCAAACCGAGACCTTCGGCCACCTGCGCCGCGAGTCCCGCGTCGAAGTTGGCGAGAATCTCATTCACCACGCGCGCACGAATTTCCGGCTTCGTCACTTTGCCGAGTTCGAATTGATAGGCCGCGGCGATGTGGTCTTTCTCAGGCTGCGACATGCTGTTATAGAACAGCGCGGCCTGCGAGAAATGATCGGCGAACGATTCGCTGCGCACACGGATCTTGGTGCCTTCCACGCGCTCCTGATAGCTTTCGAAGCCACCGTCGGACGGCGCCGGATCGGTTTCCTTCGGCCAGCCGCCGCTTAGCGAATTCGGCTCATACGAAGCCTGGCCGACATTGATCGCCTGGCGGTGCATCGCGTCGCGCTGGTTGTTATTGAACGGGCACACCGGCCGGTTGATCGGAATCTCATGAAAGTTCGGGCCGCCCAGCCGGCTGATCTGCGTATCCGTGTACGAGAACAAACGACCTTGCAACAGGGGATCGTTCGAGAAGTCGATGCCCGGCACGATATGACCCGGATGGAACGCCACCTGTTCGGTCTCGGCGAAGAAGTTATCCGGATTGCGATTGAGCGTCATCTTGCCGATGATCTTGACCGGCACGAGTTCTTCCGGAATCAGCTTGGTCGGATCGAGCAAGTCGAAATCGAATTTGTGCTCGTCGGCTTCTTCAATGATCTGCACGCCCAGTTCGAACTCAGGGAAGTTGCCCGCTTCGATCGACTCCCACAGGTCGCGCCGATGAAAGTCCGGATCCTTGCCGGCCAGTTTCTGCGCTTCGTCCCACAGCAGCGAATACGAGCCCAGCACCGGGCGCCAGTGGAATTTGACGAAGCGTCCCTTGCCTTGCGCATTCACGAAACGGAAGGTGTGAATGCCGAAGCCTTCCATGGTGCGCAGGCTGCGCGGAATCGCGCGGTCCGACATGGTCCACAGCACCATATGCGCGGACTCGGGCACCAGCGAAACGAAGTCCCAGAAGGTGTCGTGCGCGGAGCCGCCGGTTGGCATTTCGTTCGGGGCTTCCGGTTTGACGGCGTGCACGAAGTCGGGAAACTTGATGGCGTCCTGAATGAAGAACACCGGCATGTTGTTGCCGACCAGATCGTAATTGCCTTCCTGCGTATAGAACTTCACGGCGAAACCGCGCACGTCGCGCACCGTATCGGCGGAACCGCGCGGGCCTTGCACCGTGGAAAAGCGCACATAGACCGGCGTCTGGACAGCGGGGTCCTGCAGGAATGCGGCCTTGGTGTACTCCTTCATCGACTCGTAGACCTGAAACACGCCATGCGCTGCCGAGCCGCGCGCATGCACGATGCGCTCGGGTATGCGTTCGTGGTCGAAGTGCGTGATCTTCTCACGCATGATGAAGTCTTCGAGCAGCGAGGGGCCGCGGGGACCGGCGCGCAGGCTGTTCTGATTGTCGGAAATCTTGACGCCCTGATTGGTCCTCAGCGCCTGGCCTTCCGGGCTGACTCGAAACTGTTCGAGATCCTTCGATTTCGGGTCCACCTGCGGGTTAGCCGCCTGCGCGTCCTTCGCTGCGGGCTTCTGCGTATTCGTTTTACCTGCCATGAGAATCTGCTCCTTGCGTTCGGGGGCGTGCCGGTGGGGAAATCCGGTCTGACGCAACGAGACAGAGCAGCAATCGATATACCCGCGCAGGCGCGCGGCTAGTCACGCTTGCCGATAACTGAGCGGTAATGAACGGGCTATGCGGCGGGCGCGCCGCGAATGGCGCGCCGCCGTACATTGATGGATGCGCAGAGCGCGCGATCAGAAGCGGTAGTTGATCGAGATATCGGCTACGCCGTTGGCTTTGCGGTGCGTGACCGGACTATTGCCCGCGCTGCCCACCAGTTGTTCGAAGGCGCCGTCCGCGGTGGCGAACCAGTGCTTGTCGAACAACCATATCGCGCTGATGCCGAAGCCCACCGACTTGAAGCCCGCGCTGGCGTGGTACTGCGAGTATTTCGAATTCGCCGCCTGGGTCTGATTCACGCCGAACCAGCTATTCATGTAAGTGGAGTCCGCCAGCGTCACGTTCGGACCGGCGAACCAGAAGAACTTTTTGGTGCTGCCCGGCATCGGCATATAGGCGCCGAGATCGCCGATCCAGCCGTTCGAGCCGCCGAAATAGCGCCTGACGTCGGCACGCAGCACGAGCGGGAAATCCTGCGAGATCACGTACTCGCCCGACAGTTTGACGCCCGGCGCCGGGTTGATGTTGCCGAGGCCGTCCAACTCTTGCGGATCGTCATGACCGCGGCGTCCCAGATCGTAGACAGTGGCAAGACTCGCGCGCCAGTTCTCGCCTTGCGCGAAATTGACGCCAAAACCCTCGCCGCTCGAGAAGAAGAACAGATCCTTATAGCGCACGTCGACGCTCGGTCCCGCCATCAGGTGATACCGGTCGGAACCCTCGTAGCGCGGCTGGAACGATGTCGCCGCGCCAACCCGCACCTGCCAGTCCGGAATATTGGGCTGCCACATCTTCTGCAATGGAATGCCGACCGAATATTGCCATTCGCCCAGCGGCGAGGGAGTTTGCGCCGAGGCCGAATGCGGAATGACGGCAACGCCGCCGATGGCCACGGCCACCAGGGAGGATGCCGCGATGCCTGTTTGTTTATTGCGGAGCTTACCGCCCCGCTTTCTACGGCTGTTAAACACCAGAAGCCTCCGATCTCGCCTATGCGAAGAGGGTTATGTTCTCGCCCCGGGATCCGCGAGGGATAAAAAGCACAGGGCGACCGCCGCGTTGCTACGTGCGGCATGTAACTTTTTCAGCGAACGACACGTATCGCTCGGCAATCTCAGGAGCCGCATCCGTCAGAAAGCCTGTAAATAGCGGCTTTTGTCTGAACAGAGCGGCACGAAAGATTTGCCGATGGACGCACTCTTGCAAAATGCGGGCCTAGTCGCTGGAGAACGGGCTCGGATCGGCGGAAGACGAAGACACAAAGAGACGAATACGCGCATGCGGATGCTAACGCGGATGCAGTGAACAAGGCGCGGCGGCCGCCGCAAGACGCCGCGCCGGCCTTCTCGTGGCCTACTGCGATGCCTCGACCAGCACCGGCTTGTCGCGGTACAGATTCGGGAACAGACGCTTCAGGTTGGCGACCTTCGGCATGTCGTTGATCGCGATATACGCCGAGTTGGGGTGCAGCGTCAGATAGTTCTGGTGATACGACTCGGCCGGATAAAAGCCCTTGAACGGCTCGGCCTTCGTCACGATCGGCGCCGGGAAGGCGCGCGCCTTGTCGAGTTGCGCGATATAGCTTTGCGCGACGCGCCGCTGCGTGTCGTTCAGCGGAAACACCGCCGAGCGGTATTGCGTGCCGCTGTCCGGCCCCTGGCGATTCAATTGGGTCGGGTCCTGAATCACGGAGAAATACACCTGCAGCAACTGGCCGTATGTGACCTTGGTCGGGTCGAACGTGACCTGCACCGACTCCGCGTGCCCCGTCTCGCCACCGCTGACCGTTTCGTACTGCGCCGTGTCGCGCTGCCCGCCCGAGTACCCCGAGACGGCCTTCGTGACGCCGCGCACATGCTGGAACACGCCCTGCACGCCCCAGAAGCAGCCTCCCGCGAAAACGGCGGTTTCTTCGTGCGCGGTCGCGGCGGACACCGGTTCGTCGAGCGCCGGTGGCGCGATCACGACGGCGGCCTCCGATGAAAACGCCATGCGCTGGGCCAGCAGCAGCGCGAGCGCGCCGAGTCCGACCGAGAGTGAAATCGCCGCCACGCGCGAGCGCGCCGGACTGCCGTCAATGCGTTTGTGGAAGTTCATAAGGTCCATCCTGATTCACCTGAATCACGCGCCCGTTGCGGGCGTGAATGTCATCGCCAGACCGTTCATGCAATAGCGCAGGCCGGTTGGCTTGGGGCCGTCGTCGAACACGTGGCCGAGATGGCCGCCGCAGCGCCGGCATAGCACTTCGTCGCGCGTCATGCCGAACGACTTGTCGGTATGCGTGATAACCGCGTGATCGAGCGGTTGCCAGAAACTCGGCCAGCCCGTGCCGCTGTCGAACTTGGTCTTCGACGAGAACAGCGGCAGTTTGCACCCGGCGCAGGCAAACGTGCCCGCTCGGTGCTCGTCGTTCAACGGGCTGGTGAACGGGCGTTCCGTGCCCGCCTCGCGCAGCACGCGGTATTGCGCGTCGGTCAACAATTTGCGCCATTCGGCGTCGCTGTGCGTAACCTCGTAGGCGGCTGCGGCGCCGCCGCCTGGCGCCTGTGCCGCGCGCGCCGTGCGCCACGTCGAGGCGCCGCCGGCCAGCGTTAGCGCGCCGATTAACCTGAAGAATATCCGTCTGTTGCAAGCCATGATGATCGCTCCGGAAAGTCCGTACCGCTCACCCGTTCCGGCGCTGACCGCGCCGCCCGCGAGTGTTCCCGATGCTTGGTCGCACGAGAGCGGGATAAGTGACAGCATGCGCGTCTTTTTGTGTCCCGGTGGCCGCCGCAATGGCGATTACAGTGGAAATTTCGTGGTCGAGAGAATTTCCTTGAGCACCATGAACGAGCGGATCTGCCGGACGCCCGGCAGATAGAGCAACTGCTCCGCGTGCAGGCGATTGAAGCTGTCGCTGTCGCGCGTGCGGATCGTCATGAAGTAGTCGAATTCGCCGGTCACGACGTGGCACTCCATGCAACCGGCCACCTTCTGCGCCGCTTTTTCGAACTCGGCGAACGACTCCGGCGTGGAGCGGTCCAGCACCACGCCGATGATCACCAGCATCCCCGCCCCTGCCGCCTTCGGGTCGATCAACGCAACGACGCCGCGGATCAGCCCCGACTCCTTGAGCCGCTCCACGCGACGCAAACACGCCGGCGCACTCAGCTTGACCTTCGCCGCGAGCGCGACGTTCGAAATCGACGCATCGGTTTGCAATTGCCGCAGGATCGCGCGGTCGATGCGGTCGAGCGCCTGCAGCGGATCGGCCGGGACGGTGGCGGCGGCCGCCACCGCTGTCCGGGTGCGACGAATTTTTGTTGTGCTCATAGTCCTATTTACAGTTATTTCTTAAACGGATCGCGGTTTTGTACTTTCAAAACTATGCTCAAGCAAATTTTTTTGCAAGCTCATTTCTAGCTCTTTTCCCTACCATTTGCTCAACGCGACCGGTTGCCGTTCGCGTCCCACCTACCCGACCACGGAACTGCCATGAACCTGCAACGATTCCCTCGCTACCCGCTGACCTTCGGGCCGACACCGATCCAGCCGCTCAAGCGCCTGAGCGACCACCTCGGCGGCAAAGTGCATCTGTATGCGAAGCGCGAAGACTGCAACAGCGGCTTTGCGTTCGGCGGCAACAAGACGCGCAAGCTCGAATACCTGATCCCCGAAGCGCTCGCGCAGGGTTGCGACACGCTCGTGTCGATCGGCGGCATCCAGTCGAACCAGACGCGCCAGGTGGCGGCCGTGGCGGCGCATCTGGGCATGAAGTGCGTGCTGGTGCAGGAGAACTGGGTCAATTATTCGGACGCGGTCTACGACCGGGTCGGCAACATCCAGATGTCGCGCATTCTCGGCGCCGACGTACGCCTCGTCGCGGATGGTTTCGACATCGGCTTTCGCAAGAGCTGGGAAGATGCGCTGGAAAGCGTGCGGGCCGCCGGCGGCAAGCCGTATGCCATTCCGGCGGGCTGCTCCGACCATCCGCTCGGCGGGCTCGGCTTTGTCGGCTTCGCCGAGGAGGTTCGCCAGCAGGAAGCTGAACTGGGCTTCAAGTTCGACTATATCGTCGTGTGTTCCGTGACCGGCAGCACGCAGGCCGGCATGGTGGTGGGTTTCGCCGATGACGGCCGCGCCGAGCGCGTGATCGGTATCGACGCGTCGGCCAAGCCCGCGCAGACGCGCGAGCAGATCACCCGCATCGCGAAGCAAACCGCCGAACAGGTCGGACTCGGACGCGATATCACCAGCAAGGACGTCGTCCTCGACGAGCGCTTCGGCGGCCCGGAATACGGCTTGCCGAATGACGGCACGCTGGAAGCGATCCGTCTGTGCGCGCGCCTGGAAGGCGTGCTGACCGATCCCGTCTACGAAGGCAAATCCATGCACGGCATGATCGAGATGGTGCGCAACGGCGAATTCCCCGCAGGTTCGCGCGTGTTGTACGCGCACCTCGGCGGCGTGCCGGCGTTGAATGGCTACAGTTTTATTTTCCGCAACGGCTAAACCAGGCGCTTTCTCAAGTGCTCCCTCAGGAATTCCACGAACGCCCGGATCGTGAGGGAGCTTTGCCTGTGCTGCGGATACACCGCGTAGACGCTCGTGGCGGCGGGCAGGAATGCTTCGAGCACCGGCACGAGTTGACCGCTTTTGAGCGCATCGGCGACGATAAAATCAGGAAGCCGAACAATCCCGAGGCCCGCGACGGCCGCATCGCGCACCAGTTCACCATTGTTGGCGCGCAACGGCCCGTGGACTTCGACGCCTTTCGTCACGCCATCGACGACAAACTCCCAGCTCACCGCGCCGCCGTGCCCGTATAACAGACACGAATGGCGGGCCAGGTCGGCGGGCACCTTGGGCGCACCACGGCGTCGCGCGTAACCGGGACTACAGCAGGCCACCATGCGGATATCCACGAGCTTCTGCCCGATCAGCGTGGAATCCGGCAAGCTGCCGATCCGGATCGCCATGTCGAAGCCTTCGCCGACCACATCCACCGTGCGGTCGCTCAACTCCATCTCGAAGCGCACGTCGCCGTGCTCGCGCAGAAACATCGCCACGAGCGGCGACAGATGCGCCATGCCGAACGACATCGGCGCGCTCACACGCAGCAGCCCGCGCGGCCCGGCGCGCCGCAGCGACATGGCCTGCTCGGCGTCTTCCACTTCGCTGAGGATGCGTCTGGCGCGCTCGTAAAACTCCTGCCCGAGGTCGGTCACCGCCAGCTTGCGTGTATTGCGGATGAGCAACTGCACGCCGAGCGTTTCCTCCAGCGCCATCACCCGGCGGCTGACGAACTGCTTCGACAGCGACAGGCGGTTGGCGGCGGCCGTGAAGTTGTGTGCGTCCACCGTGGCGACGAAAATCCGCATGTCATCGAGCTGCATCTTATTGTCCACTCCACAGTGACAGTGTTTCCGATTCCATGGCGATTATACCGGTATGGATTGACCTACACTCTCATTCATGGATCGCGGACAAACATCTGGCCGGATCGCACAACCCAAGGAGAAAAAAGATGCTTGAAATCAGACACGCCAATCAACGCGGCCGCGCGGAGCACGGCTGGCTCAGTTCGCGTCATACGTTTTCCTTCGCTAGCTATCATGATCCCAAGCAGAACGGCTTTTCCGACCTGCTCGTGATCAACGACGACCGCGTTGCCCCGGCGCAAGGCTTCGGCAAGCACCCGCATCGCGACATGGAAATCTTTTCGTACGTGCTGGAAGGCGCGTTGGAGCACAAGGACACGATGGGCACCGGCTCGGTGATCGTGCCCGGCGACATCCAGTTGATGAGCGCGGGAACCGGCGTCGCGCATAGCGAATACAACCATTCGAAGAGCGACCCGGTGCACTTCCTGCAAATCTGGATCGCGCCGGGGCAAAAAGGTACGACGCCGCGTTATCAGCAGCGTCACTTCGGCGCGGACCAGAAGCGCGGTGCACTGCGCCTCGTGCTCTCGCCGGACGGCGCGGACGATTCGCTGACCGTGCAACAGGACGCGCGGATCTATGCCGGTCTCTTCGACGGCGACGAAACGGCGCGGCTCGAACTGGCGAGCGATCGCTATGCGTATGTCCACGTGGCGCGCGGCAGCGTGACTGTGAACGGCGTCGAGTTCAAGGAAGGCGATGGTGCGCGTGTGCGCGGCGAAGAAGCGCTAACCTTCACGCAAGGCCACGATGCGGAAGTCCTCGTGTTCGACTTGCGCAACATCGAGACGTCGGAGTTGTGGGCTTGAACGGCCGAATGAGCTAAATACGGGCTCGCCGGAAACAAGCCGGCGAGCCACTTTCTTCCTACTCTGTTGAGATAAAAATCATGCGTTATACGCTATTTGAAAATCAGAAAGACGCGGTCATCCTCGTCGCCCGCGTTCTGTTAATGGTGCTGTTCGTCATGTTCGGCTGGTCGAAGCTCACCGGTTTTTCCGGCACCGTGACTTATATGACGTCGAGCGGCGCGCCGGTGCCTGAGTTGTCGGCGGTGATCGCCGTGGTGATGGAGTTCGTCGTCGGCATCGCGCTGCTGGTCGGATTCTTTACGCGACCGCTTGCGCTGCTACTCGCGATTTATACACTTGGCACCGCGTTCATTGGCCATCATTACTGGAACATGACCGGCGCGGTGCAGTACGACAATATGATTCACTTCTACAAGAACATCAGCATCATCGGCGGATTGTTGCTGCTGTGTGTGACGGGCGCCGGGAAGTATTCGATCGATCGGCGTTGAGGCTGCTGTCTTGCGCGGAGCGGTGCGGGCGGTACGTCAGAAAGAAAGCCGCCCGGCTTGATGCCGGGCGATGTCAAGCGTAAACAAAAACGGCGGCCCAAAGGCCGCCGTCCACTTCCACTACTCACACCACTGCATTAAACCGCTACTGCAACCTCAGCTTCACCAACCACTTCCACTTCTTCACTATTGCGGATCAGGTGATCGAACGCGGAAAGCGATGCCTTCGCGCCTTCGCCCACGGCGATCACGATCTGCTTGAACGGCACGGTGGTTACGTCACCGGCGGCGAACACGCCCGGCACCGACGTCGCGCCGCGTGCATCCACGACGATCTCGCCGTGCTTCGACAACTCGACCGTGCCCTTGAGCCATTCCGTGTTCGGCACGAGACCAATCTGCACGAACACACCTTCCAGTTCGATCTGCTTCACTTCGCCCGAACGCAGATCCTTGTAGACCAGACCGTTGACCTTCTTGCCGTCGCCGGTAATTTCCGTGGTTTGCGCCTGCGTGATGACGGTCACATTCGCGAGGCTGCGCAGCTTGCGTTGCAGCACTTCGTCGGCACGCAGCGTGGCGCCGAACTCGAACAGCGTCACTTCACGCACGATACCCGCCAGATCGATCGCCGCTTCGACACCGGAATTGCCGCCGCCGATCACCGCAACGCGCTTGCCCTTGAACAACGGACCGTCGCAGTGCGGGCAGTACGCCACGCCATGATTGCGGTACTCGCGTTCGCCCGGCACGTTGATTTCGCGCCAGCGCGCGCCCGTCGCCAGAATGATCGTTTTGGCCTTGAGCACCGCGCCGTTGGCCAGACGCACTTCGTTGATGCGGCCCGGGATCAGCGCTTCAGCACGCTGCACGTCCATGATGTCGACTTCATAAGTCTTCACGTGCTGCTCGAGCGCCGTGGCGAACTTCGGCCCCTCGGTTTCCGTCACGGAGACGAAGTTTTCGATCGCCAGCGTATCCAGCACCTGACCGCCGAAGCGCTCCGCCACCACGCCCGTCGCGATACCCTTGCGCGCCGAGTAGATCGCCGCAGCCGCGCCCGCAGGGCCGCCGCCGACGATCAGCGTATCGAACACCGGCTTCTTTTCCAGTTCCTTCGCGGCACGTGCCCCGGCGTTGGTGTCGAGCTTCGCGAGGATTTCCTTCACGCCGCTGCGGCCCTGGCCGAACACTTCGCCGTTCATGAACATGGTCGGTACCGCCATGATCTGGCGCGCTTCGACTTCATTCTGGAACAGCGCGCCGTCGATCGCCACGTGACGGATGCGCGGATTGATCAGCGCCATCACGTTCAGCGCCTGGACGACTTCCGGGCAGTTCTGGCATGACAGCGAAAAATACGTTTCAAATTGATAGTCGCCGTCGAGATTGCGGATCTGTTCGATCACGGCATCTTCGAGCTTGACCGGATGGCCGCCCACCTGCAACAGCGCAAGCACGAGCGACGTGAATTCATGACCCATCGGAATGCCGGCGAAACGGATGCCCGTGTCCTTGCCCGGCTCGCCGATTGAAAACGACGGCTTACGCTCGGCGTCGCCACGACGCTCGATCACGTTGACGCGTTCCGACAACGTCGCGATATCGTTCAGCAATGCCAGCAGCTCTTGCGATTTTGCGCTGTCGTCGAGCGACGCGACGATCTCGATAGGCCTGCTAACCTTTTCGAGGTACGTTTTCAACTGAGTCTTGAGATTGGCATCAAGCATGGCTATTCGATTCCGTGGCGATGGTGTTGGGTTCCCGGCGCCGCACGCGCCGGATAGAGCGCGCGAGGTCCGGGGACGTGCGGATCACTGTGAAAAGCGATCCGCACGCTGATGCGCCGTGAGGCGCCGACTACGAAAGGTCGTGAGACCTTAGATCTTGCCGATCAGGTCGAGCGACGGGGTCAGCGTTTCTGCACCCGGCGTCCACTTGGCGGGGCACACTTCACCCGGGTGAGCCGCGATGTATTGCGCAGCTTGCACCTTGCGCAGCAGTTCGCCGGCGTCACGGCCAATGCCGTTGTCGTGAATTTCGGCCAGCTTGATTTCGCCTTCCGGGTTGATCACGAACGTGCCGCGCAGTGCCAGGCCTTCTTCTTCGATCAGCACGTCGAAGTTGCGCGAGATTGCCAGCGTCGGGTCAGCGATCATCGGGTACTTGATCTTCTGGATCGTGTCCGACGTGTCGTGCCATGCCTTGTGCGTGAAGTGCGTATCGGTCGACACGCTGTAGATTTCGACGCCGAGCTTCTTGAATTCGGCGTAACGATCGGCCAGGTCGCCCAGTTCGGTCGGGCACACGAAGGTAAAGTCAGCCGGGTAGAAAACGAACACCGACCACTTGCCCTTCAGGCTTTCTTCCGTGACGGTCTGAAAATCGCCATTGTGATAAGCCTGCGCCTTGAACGGTTTGACTTGACTGTTGATGATCGGCATTTGCTGAGTCCTCTTTCGGAGTGGTTGGAAAGTGGAGTCAGTATGTCAGACGACGCTTAATAGGTAAAGCAGAGTGTTTTAATAACGGCGATAGTCTGACGCTATTTATCTCGCTACTCCTGCCTATCACGCCGTGGGTCAGCCTTCAGAAGCCGCCAGAGGGTCGTACGGCCGATTCCCAGCGCCCGGCTCGCCGCGGCGCGGTTGCCGCCAGCCTGTTCGAGGGCGTGGAGCACGTCCTCGCGGGTCGGACTGATGCGGCTCAGGGCGGGCTCGGCGGCGGCGTTTGCGGCGGCGTTTGCTGGATTCGCGCCGCCGTTCGTGCCGCTTAGGCCGCTTATGCCGCCTACACTCGCCTCGACGGTCCCCGCCCGCTCCATGCGCCCGAATTCCGGAAACATCGCCTGCCAATCCTGACCGGAAACGCCCGCTGCATCGCCGAGATAGATCGCGGCGCGCGTCAGCAGATTTTCCAGCTCCCGCACATTGCCGGGCCACGCGTAGTGTTCGAACAGGGGTGCAAGAAACGCCAGCACCCGCTCGAGCGCGCCTTCCGACAAGCCATACTCAAGCGCAGCGCGGCTTAACAAGTGACGCGCCAGTTGCGGCACATCGTCACGCCGTTCGCGCAGCGACGGCAATTTTAACTGAAGCAGGTTCAGACGAAAATACAGATCCGCGCGGAACGCGCCCTGCTCGACCAGCGCGTGCAGATCGCGGTGCGTGGCGGCGATCACCCGCACGTCGACCGGCGTGGCGCGCCCCGAGCCGAGCTTCATCACCTCGCGCTCCTGCAGAACCCGCAACAGGCGGCTTTGCAGCGCCGCCGGCATTTCGCCGATTTCATCGAGGAAAATCGTCCCCGTGTGGGCGATTTCGAACAGCCCCGGCTTGCCGCCGCGCCGCGCGCCCGTGAATGCGCCCTCCTCATGACCGAACAGTTCGCTTTCGATCAGCCCCTCGGGCAACGCCGCGCAATTGAACGCGACGAACGGATTGCCGCGCCGCCGGCTCGCATTGTGGATGCCTTGCGCGACCAGTTCCTTGCCGGTGCCGCTTTCGCCGCTCAGGAGCACGGTGGCGTCGTGCGCGGCACCGGCGCGCGCCAGCCGCCGCACGCGCTCGAGCGCCGCCGAGTTGCCGATCAGATCGTCCAGTCGATGCCGCGCGACCAGATGCTTCGGCCGCTGGCTGGTGCGCAGCGAGCGGTCGATCCGCTGCGCGACCAGCGCGTCCTGCAAGGTCACCACGGAGCCGGAGCGCACGCCCTGCTCCACGATCGGCACGCAATTGACGATCAGCGCGCGGCCGCCGATCTGCTCGATACGCTCCTCGATCGGCAGGTCGTGTTCGAGCGTCTCGCGCAACAGCGGCCCGACCGCGCGCTCGACTTGCGCGGGCACGTCCTGCTCGCGGTCCAGACCCAGCAAGTCCAGCATGGCGGGATTGACGGCCTCGACCTGGCCGGCGTCGTCGAAAGCGGCAACGCCGTCGCGTAGATGCGCCACGATCGTGTTCAGGCGCACGCGCTTCGATTCCTTCTGGCGGCTCACGCGCGCCAGTTCGACCGAGCGCTCGAACGCTTCTTCGACCGCGCCGAGCGAATACAGGAAAACACCCGCGAGGCCGGCCTGCTGGGCGAAGTCGCACGCCATGCCGGGCCCGATGATGACGCTGCAGCCTTCGGCCGCGAGGCTGTCGACTGCGAGCCGCACTTCATCGATCGAACGGTAGGCGCGCTGTTTCAGGCTGACTTTCAGCCACGCGCTCAGGTCGGCTAGTTCGTGCGAGATCGTTTCATGCAGCACGAGGCCGATCTGCGCGTTCGGCCATGTGGTCGTGGCGCGGGTGATCGCGCTGAGCACGTCGAAGCCGTTCACCTTGACCATCACGACCGGCACGTTCAGGTTGTCGCGCAGGTAAGCGCCGTTCGAACCGGCGGCCAGCACGACGTCGACGGAGCCTGCGTCCACGTATGCTTGCAAGGCAGTGACGGCGGCGCCGTAGCCCTCCCGGACGGAGAAGAATTTCGCGCGCCCGGCGTAGCGTGGCGCGACAGTCTCGCAAAGCGACTGCAACCGGCTGATACTCACCAGTGCGATGCCTGGGCGGCCCGGATCGGGGTTCGCAAGGGACGACGTGAAAGAGGACACCGCGGCGCTCCGGTCTATGTTGAAACGTTCCATGGAACGTTTCATGGAACAGTGCGCTCATTGTGCCACGAACGCTTGTCGCGCCGCTTGCGGGCTAACTCGCTGATTGTTTGGGGCAAACTGGCAGAACCGGGAAATGGCACGCTTTCTGCCTATTCCCGCTCGCGCCATTTATCCGACTTTCCTCACAGGAGACACACCGTCATGACCCAATCCGCCGCCCGCCGCGCCGCCTTCCGCGCCAAAGTCAACCAACGCCAGGGCCTGCTCGTGCCCGGCGCCTTCAATGCGATGAGCGCCCGCGTGATCGAGGACGCCGGCTTCGAGGCGATCTACATCACGGGCGCGGGCGTGACCAATATGTCGCTCGGTCTGCCCGACCTCGGCTTCATCGGCCTTGCCGAAGTCGCCGAACATACGGCGCGGATTCGCGACGCGGTCGCGCTGCCGCTTATCGTCGACGCCGACACCGGCTTCGGCAACGCGCTGAACGTGCGCCAGACGGTGCGCGTGCTGGAGCGCAGCGGCGCCGACGTGATCCAGTTCGAAGACCAGATCATGCCGAAGAAATGCGGCCACTTTTCCGGCAAGGAAGTGGTCAGCGTGAGCGAGATGGTTGGCAAAATCCGCGCGGCCGTCGATGCCCGCGAAGACGGCAATCTGCAGATCATGGCGCGCACCGACGCGGCCGCGGTCCACGGCATCGAGGACGCGATCGAGCGCGGCCATCGCTTCATCGAAGCCGGCGCCGACATCCTGTTTATCGAAGCGACCGAATCGCTCGCCGACATCGAACGTTTGCCGGGGCTGTTCGACAAGCCGCAGCTGATCAATATCGTGATCGGCGGCAAGACGCCGGTGCAATCGCGCGAGGCGCTCGCCAAGCTCGGCTACGGCATCGTGCTGTACGCGAACGCGGCGCTGCAAGGCGCGGTGCTCGGCATGCAGCGCGCGCTCGGCACGCTGAAGAGTAATGGCCGCCTCGACGAGGACGCCACGCTGGTCGCGCCGTTCAGCGAACGCCAGCGGCTGGTCAACAAGCAGCTGTATGACAAGCTGGATCGGGAGTACGCCGCGAAAGAGTAAGAAGCATAACGAGGACGCTGTGTCCGGTTGATTGGCTTGGCTAGCCGGCTTGCGTGCAATCTGGACATACATGCACGCTGGCTTGCTGTCTTGCCGGTTTCCGCGCGAGCGTGGGTTCGACGCGTTGCAGGGACGCGCGGGCTTTCGGGCTTTCGCGCTTTCGGGCGTTTAAGCCCACGGACTTGCCGACCTAACAGGCACGCTGCGTGCGCTGCCTGCAGCGCACGCGCGGCACTCGCCGCGGTAGGCGGTATGGCGCCATTTATTGCGTTAGGATTCAGGGCTGGCGCTCGCTTGCCATCGTCGATGGCCGTGCCGCTGCGCCCCATCCGCGGCCGCGATCCCGTCGCTCGTCCGCCCCGTCCGGATGCCGGAAACACGTTTTCAAAAGGTAGTCGCAAGAACATGAAGGTCCAACCATCGCGCGCGAAGCGCCGGCACAGCATCGGCGCTGGAATGCGCTCGCACGACACCGCAAGCCGCCCGACAGGAGCCGCGCAATGAGCGGCAGCGAGACACGCAACACGCACGTCGGTTGGCTTCCGTACATCGTCGCGGCCACCTTCTTCATGGAGTACCTCGACACCACCGTGATCGCCACAGCGTTGCCGCAGATGGCGCGCTCGTTCGGTGTCGGCCCCAACAGCCTCAGCCTCGGCATGACGGCCTACATGCTGGCACTGGCGATCTTCATCCCCGCGAGCGGCTGGGTCGCCGACCGCTGCGGCTCGCGCACGGTGTTCTTCAGCGCGATCGGCGTGTTCACCGTGGCTTCCGTGTTGTGCGGCCTGTCGCAGAACGTCGTCGAGTTCACCGCCGCTCGTCTCCTGCAAGGCATAGGCGGTGCGATGATGGTGCCGGTGGGCCGGCTGATCGTGGTCCGCAGCACCGAAAAGAGCCGCATGATGCAGGCGATCTCGACCATCACGTGGCCGGCGATTGCCGCGCCGGTGGTTGGGCCGCCGATCGGCGGCTTCATCACGACCTACGCGTCGTGGCGCTGGATCTTTCTGCTCAACGTGCCGTTCGGCCTCGCCGCCATGGCCGTGGCGCTCGCGCTGGTGCCGAACCTGCGAGGCACCGAACGCAAGCCGCTCGACGTGGTCGGCCTGCTGCTGAGCGGCGCGGCGTTGACGGCGATTCTCTACGGCGCGGAGCTGGCCAGCCAGCCCGGCGAGAATCCGTGGATCGCGGGGGCGATCATCGTCGGCGGTTTGCTGGTGGGCGTGGTGGCGTTCCAGCATGCGAAGCGTCATCCGCATCCGCTCATCGACGTCTCGACGCTGAAAATCCCCACTTTTTCCGTGACGGTGGTGACGGGTTCGTTCACGCGCATCGGCATCGGCGCGGTGCCCTATCTGATGCCGCTGCTGTTCCAGGTCGGCTTCGGCTTGTCTGCGTTCAAGTCGGGGCTGTTGCTGCTCGCGAGCGCGCTCGGCAACCTAGGCATGAAGGCGCTGACCACACGCATCCTGCAGCGTTACGGTTTCCGCATGGTGTCGATCGTCGACGTGACGGTCGCCGGCGTGTTCATCATCGCGTGCGGATTGCTGAGCCCGAACGTGCCGCTCGCGCTGGTGCTGTTCGTCGTGTTCGTCTACGGCGTGGCGCGTTCGATGCAATTCTCCACGCTCGCCACACTCGCCTATGCCGACGTCGCGCAACCGCAGATGAGCGCCGCCAGCACGCTATGGAGCGCGGCCGCGCAAATGACAATCGGCCTCGGCATCGCGTTCGGCGCGGTGTCGCTGCGCGCGGCGGCGTTCTTCAATGGCGAGATCACCGGCCGCGTGTTCACGCTCGACGATTTCCGTCTCGCGTTTCTGTTCGCGGGCGTGGTGACGCTGGCATCCGTGATCGGCTACATGGGTCTCGCACGCAATGCCGGCCAGAGCATCGGCGGCGGCTCGCGCGGCAGCGAAGACCCGGCCAAGGGTTGACGAGAAAGCACGTTGATAAACGGCAGGAGACACGCGTTGCAAGCACACGAACTGACGATTTCGAATGACAAGGCCGCTCTCGATATGGAGACGGTCTATACGTTCCTGTCGCAAGAAACGCCGTGGGCCAAGGGCATGCCGCGCGAGACGTTCGAGCGGGCCGTCGCGGGCTCGCTGTGTTTCGGCGGCTATATCGACGGCAAACAGATCGCGTTCGCGCGCCTGATCACGGACGAGGCGACTTTCGCGTACCTGTGCGACGTATTCGTGCTGCCGGCGTATCGCGGTAAGGGATACGCGTCCGCTCTAATGAAGCACGTTTTCGCGAGCCCGTCGCTGCAGGGCTTGCGAAGAATCGTGCTGGTGACGACGGACGCGCATCGCGTATACGAGCCGCACGGCTTCACGGGACTCGCGACGCCGGAACGTTACATGGAGCGGCATAACCCGGACGTCTACAAGCCGGCCTGAGCGCAGCGCGCGCCGCGAACCCTCGCGGCGCTGTCATCGGTGTGCCACGTTGGACGGTTAATTTGCTGCGGGAACAGAAACCGCACAGACAGTAAAAACCGTCCCCAGCCCATGCCACAGCATTCCGCGCGCGCGACCCGCAGCGCTTCCGTCGACGGCGGCCGCCTTGTTTAAGGCCGCCTTCGCCAGCGCACTGCTCAATGCGTTCCTTTCGGCGATGCAGATCGCCATCGGCCTCATGGCGCATTCGGACGGGCTCTTTGCCGACGGCGTCCACACCTTGAGCGACCTCGCCGCCGACGGCGTCGTGCTGATCGTGCTGTACCTCACCACAAGACACCCGCGCGCTGCCGGAACCAGCGCCGACGCCGGCATCGAGCAGGCGCTGGCCACGCTGTTCATCGCCGCCGTACTGATGGTCACCGCCGCCGGAATGCTCTGGACCAGCGTCGCGCAAACCTCGACGCTCGGCGGCGGCACCACGATGCATATCGGCGCGCTGGCCGTGAGCGGCTTCGTGATGTTCGCCAAGGAAGCCCTGTTTCGCTATATGCGCGCGGAAGGCACCCGCACCGGCTCGGCGATTTTGCTGGCCAGCGCGTGGCATGCGCGCGTCGACGCGGTGTCGGCGCTGGTGGCGACGTCGGGACTTGCCGGCAGTCTGGCCGGCATGCCGATGCTCGATCACATCGCCGGCGCGGCGATCGGCCTGATGATCATGCGCATGGGCTTCGTAAGCGGCCGCAGTGCGTTGAAGCAACTCTTCGCCGGCTCGCCTGGCAACGCGACTGCCGCCGCCCGACCGGCCGAATAAAAGCTGGAAGCGGTTCGCGTCAGCCGTAAGCGCGTTCGCGCATCCACTTCGTCATGATCCATTTGTCGCCACCGAGCACCGGCGCGCCGCCATGCAAGGTCAACGGATCGAGTTGGCGCTGAGCGTTCATATAACGGAAATACACCGCCCCGCCCTGTCTTGCCGCGACCGAAATGCCCGCTTCGGGGAAGATGGTTTCGCCGCCGTCCGGCACGTCGTTCAGATAGATCACCAGCGTGGCGACGCGCTGGCCGCCTTGCGCGGTATGCACCGCGCTGCCGGGTTGATCCGGCGGAAAGTAGTCGAAGTGCGGGCGGTATTCGCCCGTCGTGCCGTAGTGCAGAATCTGCAGCCCTTCGCCGTTTTCGACCGGCCAGTTCATCAGGCTCGCAATGCGCCGGTCCATCCGTTCGATGAACGTGTCTTCGCCGCGTTGATACCAGATGCCTTCGCTGGTGCGATTGCGGATCACGTCTTCCTTGCCGGTATCGGGATTGACCGTGGTGGAACGCTTCAATCGATGGCGGGAGCGCTCAATCATCTCGGCGCATTCATCCGGCGACAACACGTCGCCGAACACGATCACCTGGGGACGCTCGCAGCGCATCAGCACACGCACGTCGCGATCGTGCGCGCGGATGAGATTGCCGCGCGCGACGGGCGGATCATCGTATTGGTACGTTCGTGGCGTGGCTTTGGCGAGCGCCGCCTCGGTCGCGGCCGCCGAGGCAAAGGTCGGGTTCGCCGCTTTAGCCGGGTCCTGGCCGAAGGTCCTGTGCACGGCCGCGCGCGCGGCGTCGGTGGCAAAACCCGCCTGCACCATGGCGTCGACCATCGAATCGGGACTGCAGCCGCGCGCCACGTTGCTGCTCAGCCACTCTTCCCATGCGGCATCCACTGCTGGCATAGCATTCCTCATTCGTCCGCTTGAAAAAATTCAGCATCACGTGGCTGAATGATAGCAAGCAGGCGGTCTTAGGCCCCACTGCGCGGCACGCCGCTCAAGTGCGCTGCTGACGGCGCCGGTAGAGTTCGAGGCCCTTTCGCGCCTGCGCCCGGATGGCGCGCTGCACGAGCGGCGACCAGCCGAGCAGCGTCCCCTTGAGGCCGAGCGCCTGGCGCGTCCAGCTCCACAAATCGAAACTGTCGCGATGTTCGACGATGCGTCCGTCGCGGAACACGAAACGGGCGTCGATGCGGTTGACCACCGCGCGCCCTGTCTGACTGAAGAGATAACTCGCAATCCAGTGGGCGCGGCCGCTGCGGTCGTCCGCTTCGACGCCTTCGAACGTCAGCGAAAAGTCTTGTGCGCGCGCCACCAGCATGCGCCACATATCGCGAGCTTCTTCGCCGCGCAGCTCGCCGAACGCGGGGTCGCTGAAGACGACGTCGTCCGCGTAACAGGCCACCATGGTTTCGGCGTCACGTTGCTGGAACGCCGTGTAGAAACGCTGGATCAGTTCGGTGTTGGTGTGGGCGTTGGTGTTGGTGTTGGCGTTGGGATGGCTCATTGTTTTGATGGGGTGCGTTGGCCGTTTTTGAAGTCGATCCGGAAAAGCGCCCGGCGATCATTCGACGGCGGGCACGCCGCACAAGCGCACGGCCAGCGTAGCGAGCTTTGTCGAATTGATGGCCCGTCTGCATCCGGAGAATCTCGCCCAACTGGGCAATCCGCCTACTCCGGTGTTTTGCCTGCGGCACGGCTGAGCGAGCTCTGTTCACGAACCCGGCGGCTCAGGAGCGGATCAGCCTGGTCAACTCGGCGATCTGTTTCGCGCAACTGCGCTGCGCCTCGACTTCGACGTCGCGATACAGGCGAATGATGGTTTCACCCACCGGCGTGAGCGTACAGCCGCCGCCGCTCTGACCGCCCTGCTCCGAATGCGTGGCCGGCGACTTGAGCGAGCGGTTCAGTTCGTCGATCAGCAGCCACGCGCGCCGGTACGACATATCGAGGCTGCGCGCCGCCGCCGAGATCGAGCCGAATTCGCGCACGGCTTCGAGCAGTTCGACTTTGCCCGGCCCGAGCGCGACCGCGTCCGCGCTACGGATGCGCATTCTGAAGCGCACTTCGGGGCGCGTCTTCGCGGCTTTTTTTGCCGCGGGCGCGGGGGTGGTTTTTGGGGTGTCAGCCATGCGCGAAAGCATACACGAACGGCCGCACAGTCATGCTTGAAGCTCCGGAATGCAATGCCCGTAGTCTTCGCAACCCGGACAACCTGGCGCCGGCTCAGGCTGCAAACCCAAAGACAGCGCGCGTCGTTCGGCGAGGAATTTCTTCCACCGCAGGTTGGCGGTATTCAACGCAACGAGCGCAGGGAAATAGCGCGTCAACATCCACGTGACTTCGTCGCGGCCGGCGAGACCGAGATCGCGCCACAGATGATCCGGGCGCAAACAGGCATGAGCGATGATCGCCGCGAGACACTGCGCGTCGTCCGCCTGGACCGTGGCGCTGGCCTGCATGAGCAATAGGGCGTGGAGCGTGCGGACGCCTCCCACTCAATTAACGCGGGGCAACGTCGTCACACAAGACAACGCGAGGACGTCGTAATATAGCGCTCTTAATAACGCATCGGGGTTATCGCATGATTCGCAAGCTGCTCGCTTCTCTCGTCGCTCCTGTCGTGGTCATTTCCGGCATCGTGACGACCGTGCCCGCTTTCGCACAGGACAACACGGTCAACGTGCTGTACGCCGGTTCGCTCGTCAATCTGATGGAGCGCAGCATCGGCCCAGCATTCGAGAAAGCCACCGGCCAGCATTTCCGCGGCTACGCAGCGGGCTCGAACAAGATCGCCAACGAGATCAAGGGCAAACTGCGCCGCGGCGACGTGTTCATCAGCGCGAGCCCCAAGGTGAATGACGGTCTGACGGGCGCGGCAAACGGCGATCACGTCACGTGGTATGTGAACTTCGCCGAATCGCCGTTGATGATCGGCTATAACCCGCAGAGCAGATTCGCGCCGCAGTTCAGGAGCAAGCGCTGGGACCAGGTGCTGCAGGAGCCGGGCATCCGCATCGGGCGGACCGATCCGAAGCTCGACCCGAAGGGCGCGTTCACCGTCGAGATGGTGACCAGGGCGGCTGCGCTCTACCATCAACCGGACCTCGTCGAGAAAACGCTTGGCGCCGCGGAAAACCCCGAACAGGTGTTGCCTGAGGAAACGCTGGTGGGCCGTCTGCAATCCGGCCAGCTCGACGCCGGCTTTTTCTATTCCACCGAAACGTCCGACCTGAAGATTCCGGCAATCCGCCCCGCACCCGAATTGCAGGCCAAGGCCAGCTACACGCTGACCATTCTCAGCGGCGCGCCGAATCGTGAAGGCGCGAGCAGCTTCGTCGACTTTCTGTTGAGCACGCAAGGCCGCGCGCTGCTCAAGCAACATGGCGTGGACGTCATCAAACCGACCGTGAGCGGCAACGTGCAAGCCATGCCGCCGTCGGTGCAAGCCGTAATCGACGCCGCGCAGTAAGCGCGATGAAACGTACCGCTGCGCATCCGCTGCTGTGGCTGGCGGCGCTGCTGGCCGTCTATCTGTGCGCGCCGTTCGTGGCGAGCGTGCCGCAACTCGGCGCGGCGGATTGGGCGAATGTCGACTGGCGCGCGACGTGGTCGGCGGTCGGCGTCTCCGCCGCAAGCGCGAGCGTCGCCTCGCTCGCGATTCTGCTGGGCGGCGTGCCGCTCGGCTATTTCCTCGCGCGCTCGAACTCGCGCAAGGTGGCGCTGCTCGGCTTTGTCGTGCAACTGCCGCTGGCGCTGCCGCCGCTCACCAGCGGTGTGCTGCTGCTGTTTCTGCTCGGCCCGTATAGCTGGGTCGGCCGCTTCACCAACGGCGTACTGACGGATTCGTTCGCGGGGATCGTGCTCGCGGAAGTCTTCGTCGCCGCGCCCTTCCTGATCATCGCCGCCAAGTCCGCGTTTACCGCCGTCGATCCGATACTCGACGACGTCGCCGCGACGCTCGGCCATCACGCCGGCAGCCGCTTTTTCCGCGTCATGCTGCCGGTTGCGTGGCCGGCGATTCGCGCGGGACTCGCGCTCGCGTGGCTGCGCGCATTCGGCGAATTCGGCGCGACCGTGATGGTGGCCTATCACCCGTACTCATTGCCGGTCTACACGTACGTCGTATTCGGCGGCCAGGGGTTGCCGGCGATGATGCCCCTGCTGCTGCCGACGCTCGCCATCGCGGTCGTCTGCGCGGCGCTGTCGATTTACAGCCTTCGGCAAAAGACCGCGCTCGATGAAACCGAAAACGGCGACGACACGCTCGCACCCGGCGTGGGCCTGACGGCTTCGAATGGCGGCGAAACAGCGGACCTGCGCCTTGCTTTCCATTTGCGACGGCAATTGGGCGCGTTCGATCTCGATCTCGCATGGATGCCGGCGACGCGGCGCCTCGCGATCATCGGGCCGTCGGGTTCGGGCAAGTCGTTGGCACTGCGTCTGATCGCGGGACTCGAATCCAACGCAACGAGCCGCGTGACGCTCGGCGCGACGCCGTTGAATACGCTGCCGCCGGAACGCCGGCAGATCGGCTACATGCCGCAAGACTACGGCCTGTTTCCGCACATGACGGTCGCGCAGCAACTGGCCTTTCCCGTCGATGCCGATCCGGCGAGCGCGCGTTACTGGCTCGATCATCTGGGTCTCGCGCGACTGGTTGCGCGACTGCCGCATCAACTGTCGTTCGGCCAGCGGCAGCGCGTCGCGCTCGCGCGCGCGCTGACACGGCATAGCGAACTGCTGCTGTTCGACGAACCGTTCGCCGCGCTGGACACGCCGCGGCGGCGCCGCTTGCAGCAGTCCTTGCGCGCGTTGCAGCGCGAGATCGCCGCGGTGACGATTATCGTCACGCACGATCCGGATGAAGCCGCGTTGCTGGCTGATGAAGTGCTCGTGGTCGAACAGGGCCGTGTGTTGCAAGCGGGGGCTATCGACGCCGTGTTTGAACGGCCGGCGTCGATGCGCGTGGCCGGTCTGCTCGGCTTGCATAACGTCGGCGAAGGTGTGATGAGCGCGTCGGGCCAGGTCGAGATCGCGCCGGGCTTCGCGGTCGGAACCGGCGACAGCGGGCTCGCTCTGTGCGCCGGCGAGCGTGTCATGTGGCGCGTATCGTCGCATGCGATTGTTGTCGGGCAAGACGGCACGCATGTCGGCCTGGTCGATGCGGTCGAACTACGGCGCGGCGAGCGTTATGTCCGCGTGAATATCGCCGGCGTCCGCTTCGACATTGCCAATGAAGATACCCGCCTGCGCGAAGGCGCACCGTGCCGGATCCATATCCGCGCTTCGGGCGTTGCGGTCTGGCCAGCGAGCGACGCGGCGCACTAGCCTTCGTGCGCGTGAGCGCGGCTCCTGATTTCGGCAAGCGACATATCGATCAGCAGCTTGCCGGAATCGAACACCGTCACCAGCGCGTCTTCCCAATCGCCCTCGACCGTGCGCTCATCCCACGCAACGGGTAGCGTCGTCGTTCGATACTCGCCTGTGTGGCGATTCTTCAGCAGCGTCAGCCGCCCTTTCATCGAGCGCTTTCCGGCGTCGGTGACAGGATCCTTGAGCACGTCATGCCACTCTTCGCCTAACCGGATTGCCGAACACTTCATCGCGAAGCGCTGCGTGTCGCGGTTGATCTGCTGCAACAGCGCGCCGCCCATGCCGAACACGATGTTGTCCGCGGCGAAGCCGGTTTCGTCCATGGCGGCAAGGATCGTTTCTATCGAATCGGGATTCACGCCGTCGCCCTGAATCACCCGCACGGTGTTGAGCACGCGCCGCCCTTTGCCGTTCACCACCGATCCGAACGACGCCTCCAATGCCCGCAGCGTTTGCAGCACGATGGTTTGCGGATCGCCCGAGTCGGGCCGGATCACCAATGTGCCGCCCGAGTCGAGCACGGCCTGCTTCAGCTCGTTGCCCCAGGCGTCGAGCGCGGCGAACAGATCATAGGAGTCGGACACCACCGAGACGATCGCGCCCGGCTTGCCGAACCGCGCGATCATGTTGCGAAACGCGTCGGTTTCGCGCTCGCGGCCCCACGAGGTGATCGTGCTGTGTTCCGCCGCCGGCACGGAAAACGCCGCCATCGTCTCGTTGTAGTAGTGGTTCGCCGCGACTACACCGAGCACGGTGTCCGAGCCCATGAAGCTGACGAGATGCGCCGCGCCGCCGATCGCCGCCGACTCCGCGCTCGACACGCCACGTGCGCCGAAGTCGTGCAGCTTGAACGGCAATTGCGTGAGGTCGTCGCTGCTTTTCAGCAGATAGCCGCGGATCGTCGCGCGCAGATGCCAGCTCTGCGTCGCGACCGTAATCGGATACCACACGCGCAGCAACATGGTCTCCAGATACGACGCCAGCCAGAACACCTGCGGGTCGTCGCATTCCACCGTGACGAGCACGTTGTGCGTCGGCACGACCGAACCTTCCGGCACCGCGCGGATGCGCACCGGGAGATAACCGCCGTGGTGTTCGACGATGTAGCGCCAGCCCGCTTCGTTGAACGGCTCGCCGTGCGCCGTGAAGAATGCCTTGGCCTGCTCGATCATGGCCGGCGTGATCGGGCGGCACAGGTATTCCTTGATCAGCATCTGCAGGCCGAAGAACAGCGTGCGGTCGTAGCGCCCGCCGCGCGATTCGATATATGAAAACATCGCCGACGCTTCGGGCGGATATTGCAGGTAGTGCGACGCCTTGTACGAATCCGTGTTGAGAATCGGATTGGACAGAATCGACGCGATATCGTTGAGACCGCTGGACTCGTTTTGCATGGACGATGCTGCGCTCATAGGCGCTCTGAAAAGTAAGCTGACGGGCCGCGCATCCGGCCGGCCATAACGACACGATACACCGTCAAAACACAGCGGGAATCACACCGAACCGCGCATTGCTTCGATCGGCGCGATAGGTTCGGGGCAACGAAGCACTTCCACCGAGGCCGCGCGCATGAGCGGTCAATGTCATTGCAGACTCGTTCGATATGCGAATTATTATTTGAGCCGGCTGCGCCACGGGCTGCCGGCCTCCGGTGTCGCAGCGTAGCAGCGGCACGCGTCCGCTGTCCAGATCAGCCGATGGACGTGCGGATTTGCTTCCAACTGGTGTGTCCCGCTCGACAGGATGGGTTCAATGCCCCGGCTTGAGCTGCGGCGGCACGTTCGGTCGCGACGCGAACAACCGGCCGAGCACGCCTTTGCGGCGCTCGGCAGTCGCCGGCCACAGCATATCCGCCAGCAGGCTGATGCCTTGCGCTAGCGTGCTGTCTCTGGCCGACGTCACCAGCGGCACACCGCGGCTCAGCGCGTCGTTGGCCTGCTTGTCGTCGCGCGGAAGCTGATGCGCCACCTTCGCGCCGAGCGTCTGTTCGAGCGTTGACAGGTTGATCTGGGCGTTCTTGTCGTAGTGATTCACCACCACTCGCACCTTGCTGGCCGGATAGCCCAGTTCCCTGAAAATATCGAGCATGCGGCGCCCGCCGTGCAGGTAAAGCAGGTTCTGACGCACCACCATGCAGATCGCGTCGCTGCGATCGAGCGCGTGGATCGTCATCGGATTCAGGCTCTGCCCGACGTCGATCAGCACCGCGTCATAGCGCTCGCGCGCCAGCGTGAGAATGCATTCCAACTGCGCGGGCAGCAGTTCGGCCGCCTTGAGCGGGTCGCCTGCGCCCGCCAGCACATCGAGATTCGCGTGAACATGCATCACGCATGATTCGAGTAGTGCGGCGTCGAGGCGCTCCGCCTGGGAGCAGAGATCGGCAAGTGTGGTGGGCGGCGGCTTGTCGGCCATGAGCAGACTGGCGTCGCCGAATTGCTGGCTCAGGTCGATCAGCAGCACACGCCGGTTGCTCAGCGCGGCCAGCGAATACGCGAGATTCACGGCGATCAGCGTGGTGCCGCTGCCGCCCTTGCTCGAAGCAAGCGAAACGACGCGGCCGGCGCGACGGCTAGTGGCGTTTTTACGCGCGTCGGCCTGGATGAGAATGATGGTGATCTCGTCGGCGTCGGCCGGCCACGACAACACGTGTCGCACGCCGACGCGCATCGCCACGCCCAGCAAGGCGGTGGACGGCGCCGCCGTCATCAGCACGCAATGCAGGGCGGGCGTGCAGGCCAGCGCTTCCTCGACGCCGTCCAGGTCGCGCGCGCTCAGATCGGTGTCGTCGACGATCAGCATATCGGCGCTCCGAATCGCACGGTCGTGCGCCCGCACTTGCCGGGCCGTGCCCTGAGCGGTCCGCAGCCGGTAAGCCACGCCGCTTGCTTCGAGGCGAGCGACGATTTGCGGCGCACGCTCCATGCTGGATGAAATCAGGAAGATGTCGATCATGTCGGCTCTCCGCCGGTCTGGCGCGTTCGGTTGGCGAAGCCGCCTCGACAGCGGTCGAGGTTCGTTTTAATCGTCGGCATCGGACGGATGAATGTCCGCACCGCGCTCGTAGTTTCGTTCCCGCGACACCGGCATCTCATACACCGAGTCGCGCAGCGCCTCGCGCTGGATCTCCGCTTGCGCCCGGCGCTTGATCGCCTCGGCGATCACCAGCGTAGTCAGATCGACCGGCGCAGCGGCGAACAAAGCACGCGGCGCGGCGATATGCCGTTGATAGGAAACGCCCACTGAATGAGTCGTGCTTTGACGATCCGGCCGTACTGTGCCAGCCGGTTTGGTGATCTGTCTGGTCATGACAACCCCCGAAAAAATGTGCTTCTTCTACCGCTCTGTCCAGGTGAGCCGTGTCCGCAACTTCGCGGACACGGCGCCCGGTCCACCTCGTAACCCGCGTCTCTCTCCGGAGACTCCGGCCATTCCTCCCCGCTTCGTCGCGCCCGGTTGGTCCTCGACCGCGCGCTGCCCCGTCGCTGCTCTTTCGCTGTTTTTCTTGTTGTTGTGCATACCGTTCGCTCGCCGACTCCACGAGCGCGGTACATGTTGTTTTTTCCGCCCTTCACATCCGCCATAACCGACGGAAAAAGTGGCGAGGTCAACCTTTACATCGTCCGGTCGCAATGACCGGTACGTTGTACCGACCATTGCGCCGTTCTTTTTATGACATCTGTTTTTTATTGGCCCCGCCGCACCCTCGTAGAACGCAATGGCTTTCCCCAGCCGCGTCTACGAAGTCTTTTTGTCGCCGGTCTCTTCTTATTCTGGCTTCCCTGAACCTGGGACCGGGCGGCAACAGCCTTCGCTGTGAAGTGCTTATTGCAACGGCTATGCCATGCACCCTCAAACCCTTATGCCGCCGTGATCGTCGATGCGGCGCACCGGACTTGGGCGTACTTCGCAGCTCGCGTTGATTCGAATTCGACACATGTTTCCGCGCCCGGCGACACGCCGCAGCGCGATATTCGCGGCCATCTGACCGCTGGGCAGCCCGCGCGCTCCGCGCGTGGCCGGGCGTTGCGTCGCATCCCGGTTAAATATGCCGACGCTTCGGAACCCTATCCGGTAGCAGCGCACGTATGCCCAATGTGTCGCACGCGTGAGACAAGGCAAATCCCGAACTACAGTTCCGTTTGACATTTGCCGTAAAACGAATTGAGGCGTTATGTGGGACGCCGCGCATAGCAGGACTTGACCATCCATTTTTGAAGCGCATGGACAACGGGGCGACGTAAAAAACGTTTCTGAATCCAGACTTGTTTATATGGCGCTTCACAGCGGTTTCGCTTATCGTTAAGCCCATGCGCCAACAAGAGCGCCTGTATCAGGTCAACGAGGTTAAGAACGGTTTGAGTGATTCGGGGAAAAGATCGCGTGACGGTTTCAACGGTGAACACTGTTCCCGCCATTCGTCCGATATGCAGCAGCTCGCGGTTTGCGCCGCCTGCTCCATGCTCCCCGAGATTGCCGCTATCGTGAATCGTGACCGCCGGGCTGGGAGGAGCAGAACCCAAAGCGGTGGATCATTCCATGTCCGGACTCGCGCAAGCGGACCGGCTGGCTCCGTTGGCCGGAAGCCGGCATCACGCCGGTCTGTCGCGTACGTCGCAGAACAGTCCTGAGAGCTGCATCAACCGGGGGTAACATGAATACGACTTGCACGCCTGTCGACACGGAACGTACCGTTCTGTATGTGTCGAACGCGCCCGATCAGAAACTCGCCGATTTTCTGGCGGCTTCTGGCTGGCAAGCGGTGCATGCCAAAAGCACGGCCGTGGCCGAGCGTATGCTCGAGCGCGGCAACATCAAGGTCGGCCTGGTCGAACTGCCGGGCGACTGCACATCCCAACATCTGTCCGCGCTGGCGTCCTGCATGCGGCGCGTCGAAACCAACTGGGTCGCCCAGATCGCGCCGGGCCAGGCGGAAAACGAACTGGTCAGCCGCTTCATCCTCGATTACTGCTTCGACTTCGTGACCCGGCCGTGGCTCAACGAGCGGCTCGTATTCGCGCTCGGCCATGCGCATGGCCTGTCGAGCCTGCGGCATGTGGAAGTCGCGCCGGAGCCTTCGGCCGGCCGGCACGGCATGGTGGGGCAATGCGAGGCGATGCAGCAGTTGTACCGGCGCATCGACAAATGTGGCGTGACCGACGCGCCGGTGTTCGTCGCCGGCGAATCCGGCACGGGTAAGGAACTGACCGCCAAGGCGATTCACGAACGCTCGCCGCGCGCCGGCCGCCCGTTCGTCGCGATCAATTGCGCGGCGATTCCTCCGAGCCTGCTGCAAGCCGAACTGTTCGGCCATGAACGCGGCGCGTTTACCGGAGCGCTTCAGCGCAAGATCGGCCGGATCGAGAGCGCGCACGAAGGCACGCTTTTTCTCGATGAAATCGGCGATATGCCGCACGAATGCCAAGCGGTGCTGCTGCGTTTCCTGCAGGAAGGCACGATCGAACGGCTGGGCGGCAACGGCCCGATCAATGTCAATGCGCGAGTGATTTCGGCGACCCACGTCGATCTGGACAAGGCGGTCGAAGACGGCCGCTTCCGCTCCGACCTGTATCACCGCCTGTGCGTGCTGCGTCTGGTCGAGCCGCCGTTGCGCGAACGCGGCGGCGACATCAAGCTGCTCGCCAACTATGCACTGAGCATGTACAAACAGGACGGCGCGCGCAAACTGCGCGGCCTGTCGAGCGACGCGATCGTCGCCATGTCGAACTATCCGTGGCCTGGCAACGTGCGCGAGTTGATCAACTGCGTGCGCCGCGCCGTGGTGATGAGCGAGGGCCGCTTTATCACGGCCAGCGATCTGGGCCTGCCGGAAGCCGACAATGGGCCGGCTGTCACGTTGGCGGAAATCCGCAGCAAGGCCGAGAAAGACGCGATCGAACACGCTTTGCAGCGGCACGGCTACAAGTTGTCCGAAGCGGCGGCCGAACTCGGCATTTCGCGGGCCACGCTGTATCGGCTGATGCATGCCAACCGGCTCCATCAGGAGCCGGCGGCCGGGCGCGCTTCCAACACGGCCGGCGGCGCGGATGCCGACGGCGACGCGGAGCGACGGGCGCCTTCTTTGGTGTGAGCGGGTAAGTTCAGCGGCGCTTTTTGCTGCGCCTGATTCAGCTGATGCCGGCTTGAGACGCGCTGGCGGAAGATCGCGGGCTTCGCGCGCCTTTGCATGCACACTGGTGCGCAACGACGCGACTCGATGCATCAGCAGCGTCGCTCACATCGCTCGCGCCTTTCGCCGTTGCGCCGGCATTGCTATGCTGAAGGCCGTTCATCCATCCTCCGGGAGCGGACTTGGCCGACCCGCACGCACCGGCGCTCAAGCGCCGTTCCTCGTCCGTCCTGCCCGCTCAGGCCAGCCCGTGCGATGCGCTCGTCATCCGCGCGCAGCCTGCCAGTCTCGTCCACCCGTGCCGGCGTAAAAAACTCGCGCTGGCCGCGACTATCCTCGGCTCGAGCATGGCTTTCATCGACGGCTCCGTGGTCAATGTCGCCTTGCCGTCCATCCAGAGCGAGCTGGGCGCGAGCGTGGCGGCGATCCAGTGGGTCGTCGACGCCTATCTGCTGTTTCTCGGCGCGCTGGTGCTGGTGGGCGGTTCGCTCGGCGACAAGCTTGGCCGGCGCACGGTGTTCATCGCGGGAATCGGGCTGTTCACGCTCGCCTCGATCGGCTGCGGCCTCGCGCCCGGCGCCGCGGCCCTGATCGCGGCGCGCGCCGTGCAAGGCGTGGGCGCGGCGCTGCTGGTGCCGAGCAGCCTGTCGATCATCGGCGCGGTGTTCGACGACAAGGAGCGCGGCCAGGCGATCGGCACCTGGGCGGGCGTCGGCGCGATCACCTCGGCGCTCGGGCCGGTGGCGGGCGGCTGGCTCGTCGATGCGTTCTCGTGGCGTGCCATCTTCTTCCTGAACGTGCCGATTGCCTGCGCGACGGTCGCGCTGGCGGTCATGGCCGTGCCGGACAGCCGGCAGGACGATGACGGAAATCCGTCCGCGCGCGCCGGCGGGGCCACTGGACACGCGGCGGCCGGACTCGACTGGCCGGGCGCGGCCACGGCCACCGCCGGACTCGCCGCCCTGACCTACGGCCTGACGCTCGCCTCGGCGCGCGGCTTCGGCGACCGCTGGGTGCTGGCGTCGATCCTCGGCGGCCTGCTGGTGCTGAGCGCCTTCGTCGCGCTCGAAGCGAGAACCCGCAATCCGATGATGCCGCTCGACGTGTTCCGCTCACGTGACTTCGTCGGCGCCAATCTCGTCACGCTGCTGGTCTACTTTGGCCTGGGCGGTGCGCTATTCTTCCTGCCGTTCACGCTCATCCGCGCTTATGGTTACAGCGCGACTCAGGCGGGCGCGGCGTTGCTGCCGGTGCCGGTGACCATCGGCCTGCTGTCGCGCTTCACCGGCGGCCTGACGAGCCGCTACGGCGCGAGGGCCTTGCTGACCGCGGGGCCGGTCGTCGCCGCGGCCGGCTTCGCGATGCTTGCGCTGCCGTGGGTCGGCGGCGAGTACTGGCGCGGCTTTCTGCCCGCGCTGGCCGTGCTCGGACTCGGCATGACCGTTACCGTCGCGCCGCTGACCACGACGGTGATGGCCTCGGTGTCCGCCGCGCGCACGGGCGTCGCTTCGGGCATCAATAACGCGGTGGCGCGGGTGGCGAGCCTGCTCGCGATCGCGGTGCTGGGAATCGTGTTCGTGTGGTCGCACGACGCGGCACTCGAGGCGCGGCTCAATGCGCTGCATGTGCCGCAGGCAGCGCGCGAGGCGGCGAGCCTGGCGCAGGTCGGCATGGATGCGGGCGCTGCATTGCCTGCCGCGGGGGCGGGTGCGTCGAAGGGCAAAGTGGGCGAGGCAGACGTGGCGGCGGCGCACACCGAAACCGACGCGACTCACACAAACGGGGATCCGGCACGGGCCCAACCCGAGGTGGCGCGGGCACAAGCCGAAGCCCTCGGCGCGGCATTGCGCGCGGTGGCGCTGGTGTCGGCGTTGTGCTCGCTGGCCGGTGCAGCGCTGGCGTTTTTGACGATCCGCTAGCAACGGCCGCCGAGATGCGCCGCGCCTGATCACGCCTCGCGCACGGTCGCCCATCCATAGTTCAGACCGCGCTGAAACATCGCTGCCCGGCGCGCGCCATACTGCGGTCACGGTCCTTCACACAAGGACCTTCGACTAAACAGGGAGCTTGCACATGGCGATTACCTGCTTCATCCGCTATCAGATCGATCCGTTCCAGCGCGATGCCTTCGACGAATACGCCCGCAACTGGGGCCGCATTATTCCGCGCTGCGGCGGCCATCTGATCGGCTATTTTCTGCCGCACGAGGGGACCAACGACATCGCGTGGGGATTGATCGCGTTCGACAGTCTCGCGGCCTATGAAGCGTATCGGGCGAGACTGCGCGCCGATGCCGAGGCACGCGACAATTTCAAGCTGGCGCAAACGAAGCGTTTCATTCTGCACGAGGAGCGCACCTTCACGGAAGTCGTGGAAGGCACCTTGGGTGTGCCGCCGGTGCGTAGGGGGGCGGCGACGGAGTGATGGCGAGGCGGTGGACGTAACGGCGGCGCGGCTTTATGCGAGCGGTTGCGGTTGCGGTTGCGGTTGCGGTTGCGGTTGCGGTTGCGGTTGCAAAGACGCGTGCAGCCCGGCAGGCACTCGCGAAGGCGGCAGGACGCGGAATTCCGCCCCGCCGCAGCCGGCATGGGACAATGCGGCTCTTTCCGACAGGCAGGTTTTTTGCTACCGCAAGATGCCGCCGCACGGGGCTTGCCGGCTTTCAGGCACCGCGCGCGAAGGCCGGCCGAGGAACTTGTACGACCAGACCCATGTCGGTTCATGGTCACGCCGCCGAACCGGCCCGTATGCGTCGGCACAGCCTTCCGCCTCTGTCCCCCGCTTTCCACCCTATGCGCAAACCATTCCCAATCTGGCTGTTCTTCCTTCTCGCTTTCATCGCCGCGCCGGTTTTCGCCGCCGCGGCGCCGGCCACATCCGCGTCGTCGGCCTCGGGCGTCGGTGTCACGCTGACGCCCGAGCAGGCCCGCCAGGCGCTCGCCGTTCTCAATGATCCCAAGCGCCGCGCGCAAGTCGCCGACACGCTGCAGGCCATCGCCGCCGCCGGCGCACTGAGCGCGCCACCCGCTTCCGCGCCCGCGGCCGGCTCGGCGCCCGCCGCGGCAAGCGGCGCCGCCGCGCTCGTGCCGGCGGCGTTCAAGTCGAACGGCCTTGCCTCGCAACTGGCCCGCCAAGGCGCGCACTGGGCCGTGCACCTCGGCACCTCGTTGCGCAGTTCGGTCGCCGCGCTGCTCGACGTCGCGTCAGTCCGCGCCTGGTGGAACTGGCAATCGACCAACCCGCAAGCGCGTGCCGTGCTGGGCCACGTCGCCTGGTCGCTGCTGGCCGCGCTGCTTCCCGCGCTCGTGCTCGAATGGCTCGCGCGCCGCCTGCTGCGCCGCGCCTACCGGGCGCTGGCCGCGCGCCGCGAACTGGAAGACGACAACGACGCGCGAGCCGACCTGCCCGTCGACATCGCGCCCCAACCCGCCGATGCGCCGAACGCCGCGCCGCCCTTGCCCGTGTCGCCGGCTTCGCCGGTAAGCGCGGCACAGACGCAAGCCGAAGCCATGCCGCCGGGCACCTCGGCCGCCACGAAGGCCGAAGGCAAGGTCACCGAAGCCAAAGGCAAGCAGAACGCCAAACATCACTGGACGCTCCTGCGCCGCCTGCCGCGCGCACTCCTGACGATGGTGCTGCGGCTGTTACCGCTGGTGGTGTTCGTCGGCGCGGCGAGCGCGCTGATGTCGATCTTCGCCGACGACGGCACGCCGCAAGACCGCGCGCTCGATTCGCTGATCGACATCTACGTCCTGTGCCGGGTAATCGTGATCGTCTGCGGTTTCTTCCTGCAGCCGGCCGCGCCGCGTTTGCGCCTGCTGCGCATGAGCGATGCGTGGGCCGCTTTCATGCAGCGCTGGGTGGTGCGGATCGTCAGCGTGGTGGGTGCGGGTTCCGCGGTCGCGGAGATCGCGCAGTCGCTCGGCCTGAACGACGCGGCGCATCTTGCCCTGATGAAAGTGGTCGCGCTAGCCGGCCACGTCATGATCTCGATCCTCGTGCTGCAATGCGCGAACCCGGTCGGCGAACTGATCCGCAAGCGCCTCGCCGCGCGCAAGTCGCTGGAGATGTTCGGCAACGTATTCGCCGAAGTCTGGGCGTGGGCCACGGTGTTCGTCGTGATGGCGCTGTGGTTCATCTGGGCGCTCGACGTGCGGAACGGCTACCACACGCTGCTGCACCTCGGCGGCATTTCGCTGGCGGTGCTGGTAGGCGCGCGGGTCGTGTCGATCGTGGTGTTCGGGGCGCTCGCCCGGCTCTTCAATGTGCAGGACGACGCAACGAAGTCGCTCGTGCATCAGCGTGCGTACCGCTATTACCCGCTGCTGCGCCGTGCGGTGGCGTGGGTCATCGGCATCGTGACCGCGCTCGCGCTGTTGCAGGTGTGGGGCGTGCATGTGGTCGACCTGTTCCGTACGGGCACGATCGGGCACCGGCTCGCCTCGGCGATCATCACGATCGGCGTGGCCGCCGTGGTCGCGCTGCTGGTGTGGGAAGGCGTCAACGTCTCGGTCGAACAGCGGCTCGACCGCTGGACCACCAGCGGCGACCTCGTGCGCGCCGCGCGCTTGCGCACCCTGCTGCCGATGCTGCGCAGCGCGCTCTTCTGCGCGATCGCGCTGGTGGTGGTGCTGACCGGTTTGAGCGAACTCGGCGTGAACATCGGGCCGCTGCTGGCGGGCGCGAGTATCTTCGGCGTGGCGCTCGGATTCGGCTCGCAGAAACTGGTGCAGGATTTCATCACCGGCATTTTCCTGTTGATGGAAAACGCGATGCAGGTCGGCGACTGGGTCACGCTCGCGGGCGTGTCCGGCACCGTCGAATATCTGTCGATCCGCACCGTGCGGCTGCGCGGCGGCGACGGTTCGCTCTACACCGTGCCGTTCAGTTCGGTGTCGACGGTGAACAACACGAATCGCGGCATCGGCAATGCGGCGGTGAAGGTCAACATCGTATTCGGCCAGGATGTCGATCTCGCCATCGACACCTTGAAGGAAATCGGCGCCGCCTTGCGCGAGGACGACAAGTTCAGGGACGGCATTCTGTCGGACTTCAGCTTCTGGGGTGTCGATGCGCTCGACGGCTCCGCCATCACGCTGGCCGGCCAGATTCAGTGCCGCGACAGCGCGCGCTGGGGCGTGCAGCGCGAATTCAACCGGCGCATCCTCTTCCAGTTCCAGGAGCGCGGCATCGAGATCGCGAACCCGCAGCGCAATCTGTTGACGTGGGACCCGGACAGCGCACCGGCCAGGATCGAAGCGGATGAGGTGCACAAAGGCGCACCCAGATCATCTGACGCAACGCAGGACGAACCGCCCGCCGCCGCGCCATCCGCCGCCGCCGCCGGCAAAGCCGACGCGCCGGTGGAAGATCAGTTGCCCGTCGATCCTAAGCCGGCTGGCGGCCCAGGAACGCCAGCAAATCCCGGTTCAACCTCTCCGCATGAGTGAAGTAAAAGCCGTGGCCGGCGCCTTCGTAGACATGCAGTGAAGCGCCGGGTATCAGCGCCGCCGTGGGCCGGCCGGTCAGTTCGAGCGGCGCCGACGCATCGCGGTCGCCATGCAGCACGAGCGACGGCACCTCGATCCGCGCCAGTTCCGCGCGAAAATCGGTGATGGTCTGCACGCGGGCCAGTTCGAGCATCGCTCGATGCGAGGTTTGCAGCATCATGCGGATCGTCCAGTCCGTCGGCGCGCGCGACACGCCGGGCCCGAAATACGGCGCCGCGTTCGCCTCGATCCAGTCGGGAAAGGAGCGGCTCAGCGCGCGGCGGCCCTGCTCGAATAACGCGGCGTCGATGCCGTTCGGGTTGTCGTCGGTCTTCAGTAGATACGGCGTGGCCGCGGGCGCGACGAAAGCGATCCGGGCGACGCGCGCCGAACCGTAGCGCGTCAGATAGCGCACCGCTTCACCGCTCGCAATCGAATGCGCGACCAGCGTGACGCCGCTCAGATCGAGCGCGCTCAACACGCTTTCCAGATCGGCGGCGAGCGTGTCGAAGTCGTAGCCGCGGCCGGGGTCGCTCGAACGGCCATGCCCGCGCCGATCGTACGCAATGCAGCGGCAATCGAGGCGCGACAGCGGTTCCATCTGGTACGCCCACATGTCGGAGTTCAGCGTCCAGCCCGAGAGGAAGACGAGCGGCGTGCCCTGTCCCCAGTCGCGGTAGAACAGGCGCGTATTGTCGGCGGTGCGGATGGTGTTCGGTTCGTCGGCGAGATAGGGTGCGGTCGCGTTCATGGAGTCTCCTTTGTCGACCAGAGTCGGCGCTTTAGCGCTTACTCTGGTCCCGTGCAAGATCGTTGCGGCCTCAAGTGGGAACCGTGATGCCGTACCGCCACTGTGCCGGGCGGCGGTAGGCAGGTCGATTACCTGAGAGGTAAAGAGGCGCGCTAGTGAAGCGCCGGTTGCCGCATTATTTATTGCACGTCCCACCAACGCGGCAGCAAGCGCCGCACTTCCGGCCGCCGATAACGGTCGTCGATCAGATGCACCACACCCTGGTCCTGCTCCGTGCGAATTACGCGCCCGGCCGCCTGCACCACTTTCTGCAAGCCGGGGTATAGATACATGTAGTCGTAGCCGTTGCCGAACCTCGTCTCCATCGTGCGACGCATCTGTTCGTTGATCTCGTTCATCTGCGGCAAACCGAGCGTGGCGATGAAGGCGCCGATCAATTGCCGGCCGACCAGGTCGACGCCCTCCGAAAATGCGCCGCCGAGCACTGCGAAGCCCACGCCCTGGTTCATGGTGCGAAAGCGCGCAAGAAACGCGTCGCGCGCAGTTTCGTCCATGCCGGGTTCCTGCGCCCAGACCGGCAAATCCGGATGCCGCTCGCGCATCAGCGCGACCACGCGCTGCAGATACTCGAAGCTGCTCAGAAAGCCCAGATAGTTGCCCGGCTGCGCGGCGTATTGCTTCGCGATCAGATCGACGATCGGCATGAGAGAGCGCTCGCGGTCGCGCCAACGCGTCGATACGTTGCCGGCCACGCGCACCTGCAACTGCTCGGCGCGAAAGGGGCCTTCCACGTCGAGCCATTGGGTCTGTTCGGGCAGGCCCAGCGTGTCGCGATAGAAATGATGCGGGTTGAGCGTGCCCGAGAACATCACCGTGGTGCGCGCCGCCGCGTAGCGAGGCGCGAGAAACGGCGCGGGAATCACGTTGCGCACGCACAGCGTGGCATTCGTTTTGTCGCGCGGCGCGTAACGGTCTGTGGCCAGCGTGATATCGAAGATGGAATGCTCGCCGAACTGCTCAGCCAGCGCGACGAAATGCATCGCGTCGAAGAAAAAGCGCAACGACGCTTCGTCGATGGAAAGCGGTGCTTCCGCCAGTTGATCGGTGACGGCGCCGATCAGATTCTGCGCGGCCGAGAGCAGTTTGCCAGGGACGTCGGCATAGACCTGATAGGTCTCGGTCTGCGCGCGTTTGACAGCGCTCCACTCGCGTTGCAGCCGCTCGAGCGGCTTGCGCAAGGTGGCGGGCGCCGTCTTGCGCGCGAGCCGGAACGCCCCCTGATCGAGCGACGCGCTGTACATGCGCCGCGCGCGGTCGAGCAGATTGTGCGCCTCGTCCACCAGCACGCCGACGCGCCATTGATTGATCTGCGTGAGCGCGTACAGCATCGCGCTGCTGTCGTAGTAGTAGTTATAGTCGCCGACCACCACGTCGGCCCAGCGCGCCAGTTCCTGCGCCAGATAGTACGGACAGACCTCGTTGGCGAGCGCCGCGTCGCGCACCGCCGCGCGGTCGAGGCGCGCACCGGCCAGCGCCGCGCTGCGGGCCGCGTCGAGCCGGTCGTAGAAGCCGCGCGCGAGCGGACAGGATTCGCCGTTGCAGGCCTTGTCGGGATGCTCGCAGGCTTTGTCGCGCGCGACCAGTTCGAGGGTTCTCAACGGCAGACGCGTGGCGCCTTGATGGAGGGTTTCGATTGCGTCCAATGCCAGCGCGCGGCCCGGTGTCTTGGCGGTTAAAAAGAATATCCGCTCGATCTGGTCCGCAGCGCACGCCTTGAGCAAGGGGAAAATCGTCGCGAGCGTTTTGCCGATGCCGGTCGGCGCCTGCGCCATCAAAGGCTTGCCGTCACGCGCCGCGCGATACACCGACACCGCCAGCTCGCGCTGCCCACTGCGAAACTGCCCATGCGGAAACTGCAGCGCGCCGAGCGACGCGTTGCGCGCGGCCCGATGCGCTTCTTCCTGCACGGCCCAATCGAGAAACCGCTCGCATTGCTCGACGAAGAAAATCTCCAGGTCGAGCGCGGTATGCGTTTGCGTCAGCAGCACCTCTTTCTGCGTGCCGATATCGAAGTACACCAACGCGACGGTCAGCTCCGCGAGCTCCCGCGTCCGGCACAGCAGATGACCGTAGACGAGCGCCTGCGCCCAGTGCAGCGTGCGGTGATTGGCCGGCATGCGTTCGAGATCGCCGCGATGGGTCTTGACCTCTTCCACGCGGTTCGCGACGGGATCGTAGCCGTCTGCGCGCCCGCGCACGGTCAGATTGCGGTGCGTGCCGGTCAGCGTGATCTCGGTTTCGTAGCCGCTCGCGCGCCGGCCGGCGACGGTCACGTGGCCCGCCATGCCTTCGAGCGAGGTCGGCGCCGGCGTGAAGCGCAGATCCAGATCGCCGCGCCTCGCGGTGAACTCGCACATCGCCCGTACGGCGACCACGTAGGTCATGCGCGGGCCTCGGTGGTGGGGCTGATGACGGCTTTTGTGGCGGCTTCGGCAGCAACCTCGATCGTGCAGTTTGTGGCGGCCTCAGAGAAAGCCTTGGTGGTAGCGTCGGCGGCAATTTCAGCCGCGCCACCTTCGGCAACTACCTCTTCATCAGCCCAGCGCACGTCGAGCACGCGCACCGGCATCCCGTGCTGCGCGCAATACGCGAGCCAGCGAATCTGGTTGTCCTGCAAGCGGTCGCCCGGGCCCTTCACTTCGATCAACTCATAGCGACGTTCGGCCGGCCAGAAGCGGATCAGGTCGGGCAAACCGGACCGATTGCCGCGCACGTCGCGCAGCAAGCGTTCGAACCACAGCTTCAGATGCGCGGCCGGCAGACAGTCGAGCGCCAATGCAACGAGTTCCGGCGTAAGCAGCCCCCAGAACACGAACGGCGATTGCAGCCCCGCCTTGCCATGCAGATGCCGCACAATCGTCTCGCGGTAGGCACCGCTATCGAGTTGTTCGAGACACGCGGCGAACAGCTCTGCGCGGCGCGCATGAAAATCCGGCGCGTGCAGATCGGCCGGACCGCGCTGGAACGGATGAAAAAACGCGCCGGGCAACGCCGCGAAAACCGGCTCCCAGCACAACAGCCCAAACAGCGAATTGATCAGCGCGTTCTCGACGTAGTGCACCGGCGCGGTCTCGCATGTCAAGTGATCGCGGGCGACGTATTCGACCGGCATCGGCGCCTCGGGTCGCGGCAGCACGAGCGTGCTGCGCTCGACCGGGCGAGCGGCAGGCACACGCGCAACCGGTTCGCCGCGCTTGCGCTGCAAACGCGGCAGCATGCGCGCGACGCGTTGCGCCTCTTCTTCGCTCTCCGGCGCGGCGGCGGCTTGCGAGGCCAGTGCGAAAGCATCGTCGAAACGCTCGCTGCGTTCGAGCACGCGCATGCGCCGATGACGCGCGCCGGGCCACGCGCAACGCTCATAAACGGCGAGCGCCGCCGCCCAGTTCTGCCGACGCTCGCACAGCTGGCCGACGCGGAACAAAAGTTTCGCGCGCCGAGTTTCAAGCCAGGGGTTGGCCGTTTCAATGGCGACGACAGTGGCGACGATCTCTTCGACTGCGAGCGCTTCCGTCTCGCCACTGGGTAACCATTCGAGCGCATCACGGCACGCGTGCAACGCGAGATAGACGTCGACATCCGCGCGCTGCTGAAACGCGCGCGACGACGGCGCGAACGCCACTTTCTCGTACTGGAACACGCCGAGATCGGCGAGCACGAACTCCGACCACTCCTGCTGCAAATTGCCGAAGAACATCAACCGCAAGCGTTCACAAAGCGGCGCGATCGCCACGTCAAAAACGCGGTCCTCCGTTCGGCTATGCCATGCCGAAAGCGGACGCGCCGTGGCGTCTTGCTCGTCGCTTTCACTTGCGTAAAACGGGCGCAGTGTTTCCAGCAGATCCGACTTGCGCAGGCTCCTTGCGCCCGGAATCATCGCGATGGCGTCTGAGAAAATCTCCATCAACTCGGCACGCGTGGTGAGTGCGAACAATTCGTCGAGCGTGAGTCCCGGTTCGGTGTCGACCCAGCCGAGCGCCGCGATCGGCGCCGCTGCCTGCAACGGGCAGCCGATTTCGTCGTAAGACAGGCGGCTCGCGCGGAACAGCGTGCCTTTGCGCATGAGCATGCGAACCAGTAGCGCGCGCGAAGACTGCGGCAGCGCGGCGAACTCGCGCAGAAAGGCGTGTTCGTGCGCGTCGAACAGATCGTCGTAACGCTGCGCGAGCCACGCCAGAGCGCGCTCGAAGTTCAGCAGATAGTAGAGGGCGTAGGGAGAGACGGGTGTCGCCACGGCACTTTCATGAAACCTGTATGTTTATACAGTGATGATAGCAAACTCCGTGGCCGGCCCGGCCACACGGCCTTGAGGCGACATCCTAGCGGGGCTTGAACGTACCGCCATGCGAATCCGTCCGCGCGCCGCTTTACCCTCGCGTGCTCCGCAACGGCGACGAAGTATCGGAGATGCCGGAGTTCCATGTCAGCAGAGTGGCAGGCTTATCGAACGGGATGCCGCATTGTGTCATTCGATCGTGCCGCCGCTACTGCATTTTCATTGCGCCGCCAGCCACACCACCGTCAACGAACGCACGCCTTGCGCGCCGCGAATCAGCACGCCTTCGATATCCGCCGTCGCCGAAGGTCCGGTGACGAGCGCCGCATAGCGGGCATCGCGGAAATCATCGCGCCGGTACACGTCCTGCAAGCCGTCGATCAGTTGCGCCGGGTCGAGCAGCACGACCAGATGCTGCACGATGTAGCCCAGCGCGTTGACCACATACTCGCGCTCGCTGAACCACACCGAGCCGGTCTCAGCGACGCCGAAGCGCGCCCGCACGACGCCCACGTCGATATCCTGTAGCGAAGCGGGTTCCGTGTCGGCGGTGAGCGGGCGCGTGCCCGACACTTCCGCGGTCGCCGAAGCCACCGACGCCTCAGCGCCGAAGCGCTCGCGAATCAATCCGCTCACCTCGGCAGCAGACGTGGCTTCGACGCAGGTGCCGCCCATTGCCTGCAAGGCCGCCGTGAAGCGCGCGCGCAGATCGCCGCCCGCTGGGTCGAAGAGCGGCACTTCAGGCCGTGGCCGCGCCGGCGGCTGTGCCTGCCGCACCTTGTCCAGAAAAGCCTCACGCGTTGCCATTGTCACCTCCACGATTCTTCTTGTACCAGGCGTGGAAGGTCAGCTTTGGCGCCTCCGGCAACTCGCGTTGCTTGCCCCAGATATTCAGCGGGTTATACAGCACGAAATTCGGCAGCCGCCGCAGCGCGCTGCCCATCGACGACACCGTCGCGCGATACAAGGTCGGACTCGCCAGCAAGCGCCCCGCCATTTTCAGCACTTCCTGCTTCACGAACGGCACTTCATGGCGTTCGGCAATCACCGTGCGCCATTTGTAGATTTGCTCGTGAATATTGATCTTCACCGGACACACGTTGGTGCAACTGCCATTGAGCGTCGACGCGAACGGCAGCGCGCTATAGCGCTTCAGATCGAAAGTCGGATTGATGATCGCGCCGATCGGCCCCGAGTAAGTGCCGCCGTACGACAGCCCGCCGCTGCGCCGGTACACGGGACAAGTATTCATACACGCGCCGCAGCGAATGCATTTGAGCGAATACCAGAAGTCCTCCATGGCGAGCCGCTCCGAGCGGCCGTGATCGACGAGAATGAAATGCATCTCCGTGCCCGGACGCGGCGCGCGGAAATGCGAGGTGTATTGCGTGATCGGCGAGCCGAGCGCGCTGCGCGACAACATGCGGATGAACACGCCGAGGTCGCATACTTTTGGAATCAGCTTCTCGATTCCAATCGACGCGATATGCAACGGCGGCACGTTCGCCGACAGATCCGCGTTGCCTTCGTTCGTACACACCACCACCGTGCCGGTCTCCGCCACCGCGAAATTGCAGCCCGTCATGCCGGCGGTCTTCTCGCGCACGAAGTACGGCCGCGTGTTCATGCGCTGGCTTTCCGCGAGGTAGTGAATGTCGCTGTTCTTCGGATCGGTGCCGATGGTGCGGCCGAACAGTTCGGCGACATCGGCGCGCAGCTTGTGCACGGCCGGCACCACCATATGGCTCGGGTCCTGATGATCGAGTTGCTGGATGCGTTCGCCCAGATCCGTTTCCATCACCGTGATGCCGCGCGGTTCGAGATACTCGCGCATCTTGCATTCGTCGGTGAGCATCGACTTGCTTTTGACGAGCGTGGTCATGCCGCGCTCCGACATGATCTGGTGCACGAGCGCGTTGTGCTCTTCGGCGGTGGCGGCCCAATGGACGGTCACGCCGTTGGCTTCGGCGGCCGCCGCGAACTGTTCGAGATACTGCGAGAGGTTTGACAGCGTGTGCTCTTTAATACCCGATGCGAGCTCGCGCATCGTCTCCCATTCGGCAATGCCGTGCGCCTGCACGTCGCGCTTCTCGCGCAAATCCCATAGACGTTTGTCGTGAAACGCAACATGCTCCGTCTTGCCGATGAAAGCGCCCGCCGCTTTCGCGTGATCGATCCGGTTGCTCATGCGCGTGCTCCGTTGAGGACCTGCGCGATGTGGATGAAGCGCGCGTCGGCTTTCATGCGTTCGGCGCAGCCTTGCTGATGCATGAGACACGACATGTCGCCTGAGACGATATATTCGGCGCCCGCGTTCAGATGATCGCGCACCTTGTCCTGCCCCATGCGCACCGACACCGGCTCTTCGGTGACGGAGAAAGTGCCGCCGAAACCGCAGCATTCGTCGGGCCGCGCCGGCTTGACGAACTCGATGCCCTTCACGCCTTCGAGCAACGTGCGCGGCTTGGAAAACGGCGTGCCCGCCACTTCCGAAATCGACGCTTCCTTCAGATGCCGCAACGCGCTGCAACTGTTGTGCAATCCGACGCGATGCGGAAACTCAGCCCACGGAAATTCACGCGCACCGACCACGTCGTGCAGAAACTCGACGAGTTCGTAAGCGTTCGCGCGGACCTGCTTCACTTCGTCGGTTTGTTCGAGCGCGGTTAGATGCTCCCGCACGTGATGGATGCAACTCGCCGACGGCCCGACGATGTAGTCGTAGCCGGCAAAGTTGCGCGCGAACACACGCTCGGCGCCGGCGGCCTCTGCATGCGCGCCGCTGTTGGCCATCGGCTGGCCGCAGCAGGTTTGCTCCTGCGGATAGTCGACCTCGATGCCGAAGCGTTCGAGCAATTCGAGCGTGGCGATCCCCACTTCGGGATAGAACGCGTCGATGAAGCACGGGATGAACAGGGCGACTTTCATAGGCTCTTTGAAAGGAAAAGCAGCAGCCGGCGATTCACCTACTCTACTGCGGAATCGCGTTGGTGAACCAGTGTGGCGCCGCGGCGGCGTTGAACGATTGCCAAGGATTTCGCCGCGCCAGTCTGACTGGTAAGGTTGGTCTGACCAAGAATATAAGGAAGTCCAGAAAGCGTGTCAATGGCGCGATGGCGACGGATGACAGCTTGCGTCGCGCGAGTCGCAAACGCTACGCCCAGTTATCGAGACTTGTGACCAAACGGTCCGTTCGGGTCGCTATACGGGTTATGGGTTTTTCGCCTGATGTCCCAATGCGTTTCGGACAATCCCGCCTGTTCACGCAAAGGAGCAGGCACCCCCTTTCCAGGCTTCGCATCCGGCTTGATGTCCTCGAGACCTCGCGCCCACGCCTCCAGCATTCGCTTGCCGACATTCCTGAACTCGGGATACCGGTCCGCGTATGCGCTGACCAGCGGAAGCACTTTCTGCACCGCGCTTACCACCTGCTCGAGTGCTGCGTTCATATCCGTCGGCGAGAGACTCAGCCGCGCACCGCCGTATTCGAACAGCGCTTTACCGGAGCACCACAATTTTTTGCCTTTCAGCGACAACGCCGGTGCGTCATCCTGATAGCGAGGGTAAGCGGTGACAGTCACGATGTCGTACACGGGAGAAAGGCGAGCGTCCCGCTCATTCGTGTACGTCAACGCGTAGTTCTTCATATGCGCGTCAGCGTTACGCAGCGCATAGTTCAGCAGCAACAGCAAGAACAGCTTGCGCTTGCTGTCTTTCCGGTGATCCACCCCGAGATACTGATTACAGAGCTTCGCAAGGTCTTCGACGGTACCCTGGTATTTGCGTACAGGATCAAAGCCCTTCAATGCGCAAAAGTCTTCGACCCCGAGGCGCGTGCCATCCGCTTGCAGATCGAAACGCCGTATCGCGAGCACACGGCCGTCCTCTGAAAGGCGTGTTTCCGGAACATTCAGGTCCGTGTTCCTCGCGACCTCAAGGCAGAGGTATTCGTTGATGCTGAGACCCGGCAGGTCAACTGGACCAGTTTTTAAAATGAACTCGTCCGTCCAGACGGTCGCCTTCTCCTCACCGGAAGCCAGTGTTTTAGGCATGACCCCCGAAACACCCTCTCTAATGCCTGCCTCAAGGTGTTTGAGAAGGTTGTCTCTGGAGTCCGGACTCGCGAGAAGCGTTGCCATATCGAAGTTAGACCCCGCTATCTCGAGCGGCGCCCCGTGCGGGACTGCTCTTACCCGCCCGATGGTATTGGCGCCCGTCAATGCGAGTAGCCCCATATCGCTCACGTCCGCGTGAGGACCGAGATGTTGACGAATGAGATCTTTCTTGAAGCCTTCCGGCAGATTCATCTGGAACGAAGGCATGATGCCCCCGGGCCAGGTATAGGAGCCGTTTCGTACCGGCATGAGAAGCGAGACGACGTCGGCGGTCGGCGTACCGGGCAGATAGGTGAAGACGCCACTGTGCGCCTCTTCCGTCAGCGTCCCGACCAACGTGAAGTTGCCGTAGATGTCGAGTACGGCCATGAGCTATTCGCGTTTTCCTGTGGCCCTGACACTGACCTCGGAGCGCGGGAGCCGGACACGCCGCCGGGTTTCGTCGACGGAAACAGGAAGCGTTCGCTGTTCGGTCAGAACGTCGTCGAGCGTACGCCGATGGCCTATCGGACGAGCCAGAAGCTCGAGCCCCACTGCCTCGAAGAGACTCAGCAGCTTGACGGTGCCGAGTTCGGGAAGCAGTCCCGTCTCAAAGCGGCTAATCCGCGCACGAGTGATGCCGCTTTGCTCGGCAACCTGCTGCTGAGTCTTGTTTGCGGCAATCCGCGCGAGGCGAAATGTTTCTCCAAGCTCAAAAAGGTCCATGTGCCACCTGCGATACGTTAAGTGCAGTCAAGTCGACATTGTATCCTACGTGATATCTTATCAGTCAAGGATCATGTGTCGTATACTACACTTTAACTCGGTTTCTTCTATCAATGTGCCTTATATGACACATAAAAGTGCCGCCAGACCGCGTGAGCCGCGGTGACGGCAATGCTGCTTTCCCTTTGCACTGACAGCAACTGCCCGGAGCTGAACACGTGGTCCTTCCGGGGATGAGTCGGTCATGCATCAGCAGGGAGGGAGTGCCCGAACGCTTCACTTCGCGCGTTGATGGATCGCCGCGCCGGCCGAAGATGATTGAAGGGCGAAGACTAAAAGCAACAGATGCCGGCCAGTCCGGGCGCCCACGCAATCACGAAACCACACTAGACGAAGGCTTCGCCGCATCTTCCTTGTACATCTCGCGCACGAAGGCCAGATGACGCTCGGCGGCCTTGCGCGCCTTTTGCGCGTCGCGTGCCATGACGGCGTCGTAGATGGCCTGATGCTGGCTCATCAACTGCTTTTCCATCGCGTCGTCGTAATCGATCAGCCGATGGTACTGGCGCATGCCCTCGCGAATCAGCGTATGGATGCCGTGCATCACATGCGCGAGCGCGATGTTGTGCGTAGAGTCGGCGATCGCAAGGTGAAACGCGGCGTCCAGTTCCGCGAGATTGACGCGATCCTGAGACTGCGAGCCGGCCTTCAACGCCTCGAACGCGACGCTGATCTTTTTCAGGTCGGCGGCCGTGGCGCGCTCCGCGGCATACACCGTCGAAATCGCTTCGAGCCCCTGGCGCAACTCCAGAATATCGGCACTGGTGCGCGGATTCTGCAGCAGCAGCTCGGCGAGCGGCTTGGAGATGATCGGCGCCGTGACATCGACGACCGTAAAACCGCCCCGCCCCGATGTCTCGATGTAGCCGTCCGCTTCAAGCCGAATCAGCGCTTCCCGCAACGACGGCCGCGACACGCCGAGCTGCGTCGCCAGATCGCGTTCAGCCGGCAAGCGGTCGCCGGGCATCAGCGTGCCGTCCGAGATCAGTTGCTTGATCTGATCGGACACCACGTCGGACAGCCGTTTGCGCGTGAAGGCCTGGATCGGGAGAAATGGCATGGGCAGCGGTGAGTAAAGCCGGTTGATCGAGCGGTTTTCAGGCCGTGGAGAGTGTCCAGGCACGATGCGTTGCGAGGTTGCAGTCGCGCTTCGACGGTGCTACGAATTATACCGTTCAACGGGACAGGCCGAATCCGGTTGGCACGCGAGCCGGCCGGCGTTGCGAGTCGTCGGGAACCCGCTAGCGCGCACCCGCCGCGTAGAAAACCGCCAGATCGCGCCGGACCGTGTGCAAGGCCGCGTCGTCGAGATAGATCATGTGACCGGTCGGATAGTAGGCGATTCGCACATTGGCGCGCAGCGGCCCGTCCAAGCCCAGATGCGCGAGCGCATATTCGGTGGCGTAGAACGGCGTGGCCAGATCGAAATAGCCGTTCAACGACATCACGCGCAACTGCGGATTCTGCCGCATCGCTTCAGCCAGATCGCCGGCCGCATACGGTACGGGCAAACGCTCGCCCCACCATTCGCGATGCTTCCAGTCCCATTGCGTCAACGCTTCGTCGTTGAAGACGCGGTAGCGATCGGCCGGCGTGAAGTGCAGGTCCTGAGCGAAATGCTGATGCAGCGCCGCGTCGAAAGCACTCGACACGCTGCTCACCGAGGCGTCGTAGTCGGGGCGATCCGACACGCTGTCGAAGTCGATGCCTTCAAAACGCGCATCGTAACGGCCGACACTGCGCGCCTGATCGCGCAGCAATTCACTGCGATAACGCGACGGATAGAGACGCAGGCGGCTGCGCTTCACATAGGCGATATCGAGGCCGGTGAATTGCGCGACGCGCGCGGCGATCGCGTCGCGCTCGGCGTCGGGCAGCGCGTCGCCTTGTGCGAGGGCTTGCGCATACGGGCCGCGGGCGAACGCGCGGGCTTCGTCGAGGAAAGCAGGCAGACTGGCCGGCTTCGGCACGATCTTGCCGTGATACCAGGCGATCGCCGCGAAGCTCGGCAGATAGCTTTCGCTTTTGAAATCCGAACCCGCCGAAAACGCGGCCGAATCGAGCACCGACGACATCAGGATCACGCCGTTGAGCGCGATATTGTTCTGCCCTAACTGATACGCGAGCATCGCGGCGCGCGCGGTCCCATACGATTCGCCGAGCAGATACTTCGGCGAATTCCAGCGCTGGTTCACCGTCAGATAGCGGTCGATGAATTGCGAGAACGCATCCACGTCCTTGTCGACGCCCCAGAAGTCTTTGCCCGTGCCATGACCCACGACGCGCGACAAGCCCGCACCGACAGCGTCGATGAAGACGAGGTCGGTGCTATCGAGCAGGCTGTCGGGATTGTCGGCGAGCGTATACGGTGCGGGCGGCGTGATATCCGGGCTCGCGGTACGCACCCGCTTCGGCCCGAATGAGCCGATCATCAGAAAGACGGTGCCGGCGCCCGGACCGCCGTTGAACAGAAACGTGACCGGCCGCGTCTGCGGCGTTTTGCTGGCGACGGTGTAGGCAATATAAAAAACGCTCGCGTTGGCCTGCCCCGTCTTGTCGCGCAACAGCAGGTTGCCGGCGGTGGCCGTGTAGTCGATCTTGCGGCCATCGAGCCGAATGGAATGCTGCGTGACGGATGCTGTTTCCGGCGGTACGGGAATCCCCGTCGGTTCCGCTTTCGCGCTGCGCTGCGCCGTGCTGCCCGACGCTTCGTTCTGCGCCGACGCGACCGCGCGTGGCTGCGCAGGCGCGCGTTTCGGCGCCGCATCCTGCGAGTCCTGCTGCGGTTGGCCGTTCGGCTCCGGGCGCTGACCGGGCTGGCCGCTCACGAAGCGGGGCGCGTCCGGCTCCGATGCCTCGGTATCGGCGCTCGCTGCGGCTTCCGGCGAGTCGCCCGGTTCAGCCGCCGCGCACAGGGTGCTGAACATGGCGAGTGCGGCAAGCACGAGCGCCATCGCGACTAGCGCGGCCGCCATGGATCCCGCCATCAAGGATTGGCGCAACCAGAAGGTAAAGCGAAGGCCCATGAGTTTCCCGACGAGTGTCGATAGGCGCCGATGTCCGCAAGGTGCAGGCTTAAGACGAACTCGGCGCTCGATTTTTGACGCAAGCATTTACGGCGTCAATCGAAAACTGGCGAGAACACGCATTCCTCCCACGACGCATCGCCGCGTTACGCCAATCGAAAAGCAAACGAAACGTCGGCGAAAGACTCAACGACCCGGCAACGCGCCGACGAATGCAGCGATGCGTTCGCACGCGTCGATCAGACGCGCTTCGTCGACGACGAAACCCAGCCGCACGAAACCATTCGCCGTCTCGCCGAAAGCACTCGCGTCGAGCAGCGACACGCCCTGCGCGCGAAACAGCTGCCAGGTGAAGTCGACCGTATCGAGGCCCGTGCCGCTCACGTCGACCATCATGAACATGCCCGCCTCGGGCAACAGGCACCGCAAACCCGGCACGCGATGCAAACGCTCGAACACCACGTCGCGCCGGCGCCGGTAGATCTCGCGCATCTCGGCGGCGATCCGCGCCTTGTGCTGCAGAGCCGTCAATGCGGCCTGCTGGATGAAGCCGGGCAAGCCATAAAGCATGGCAAGCGCGAGCCGCCCCATGTGCTCGATCAGCTCAGTTGGCCCGATCGCCCAGCCCACGCGCCAACCGGCCATGGCATGCGATTTCGACAGGCTGCCGAGCGTCACGGTGCGCTCGGCCATGCCGGGCAGCGCGGCGATGCTCACGTGCTCGCGTTCGAACGTCAACTCGGCGTAGACCTCGTCGGAGAGAACCCATAGGTCGTGCCGGCACGCGAGCCGCGCGATACGTTCAAGATCGGCGCGTTGCATGACCACACCGGTCGGATTGCACGGCGTCGCGAAGAAGATGGCTTTGGTGCGTGAGGTAACGGCGGCTTCGAGCGCGTCGCAGTCGACATGAAACGCCCGCGCCGGATCCACTGGCACCGTCACGAGCGTGGCGCCGGCCGCGCGCACGCAGGCCTCGTAGGTCAGATACATCGGTTCGGGGACGATCACTTCGTCGCCCGCTTCCAGCAGACACAACGACGCGGCGAACACGCCGTTCTGCGCCCCCGCCGTCAGGATCACATTGGCGGCGCTCGCGGCGCAGCCGGTCATGCGCGTGTGCTCCGCGGCGATCGCCGCGCGCACCGGCTCGCGGCCGGACACGGCGCTGTAGTGCGTATCGCCGCCCCGCAAGGCCTCGATGGCACGCTCGACGATCGGCGCGGGCGTGGCGAAGTCGGGGTCGCCCACGCTCAGAACGATGACGTCTTCGCCTCTCGCCTCCGCCTGCTGCGCGACACGATGGATTTCCCACGCTGAGGTGCGCCGGCCTTGCAGGCGTTCGACCAGATTCGAGTACTTCATTGACCGCACCCCGTTTCCCATGGACCCGCCAATGTAAAGGGGCGCGCGCGAAACGTCCAGATACGAAAAAGCGCCACGCGAACAAACAGTCTCGCGTAGCGCTCCGGCGTTGCCCCTGATTCGCGGGGCGACGCGTTTAGATCTGGCGGCGCAACTCCGCCGGCGGGACCTTCATCAGATGCCGGTATTTCGCCACGGTGCGGCGCGCCACCAGCACGCCCTGATCGGCGAGCATTTTGGCGAGCGTGACGTCCGACAGCGGATCGTGCGTGTTCTCCGCGGCGATCATTTCCTTGAGCAGCGCGCGCACGGCAGCGGCTGAACAGGTGCCGCCGCTTTCCGTGCCCAGTTCGCGCGGGAAGAAATGCTTGAACTCGAAGATACCGCGCGGCGTCGCCATATATTTGTTGCCGGTGGCGCGCGATATGGTGGATTCGTGCAGGCCGAGTTCGTCGGCGACATCGCGCAGCACCATCGGCTTGAGCGCGATTTCGCCGTACTGGAAGAAGGCCTTTTGATGCGCGACGATGCATTCGGCCACGCGCTGAATCGTATCGAAGCGTTGCTGCGCGTTCCGGATCAGCCAGCGTGCTTCCTGCAATTGCTGCGCGAGCGGTGAACGGCTCGCGCCGGCCGACTGCGCGAACAATTCCGCATACATGCGATGGATGCGCGCCCGCGGCTGCACTGCCGGATTGATCGTTACGACCCACTTGTTGCGGACCTGACGCACGATGACGTCCGGCACCACGTAGTTGTCCTCCGTGCGGCCGTAGCTGTTGCCCGGCTTCGGATCGAGCTTGCGCACCAGCGCGCAGGCCACGCGCAGTTCTTCCGCGCTGCAGCCGATCTGCTTCTGCAGTTCAGCCTGCTCGCGACGCGCGAGCCGTTCAAGATGATGTTCGACGACTTGACGCGCCACGTCGCGCCCCGGCGTGTCGGCGGGCAACGCATTCACCTGCAGGGACAGGCATTCGGACAACGAGCGCGCGCCCAGACCCGGACGATCGAGCGACTGGACAAGACGCAGCGCCACCAGCAATTCTTCTTCGGTCAGTTCCGGTTCGAGATCGACGCTGGCCGCGAGATCGGAGAGTTCCTGACGCAGATAGCCGTCGTCGTCGAGCGCCTCGATGATGAAACGGGCCACCGCGCGGTCGCGGTCGTCGAGACGATAGAGGCGCAGCGAATCGTGCAACTGCTCACGCAAGGTCGGCTGCGAGCGCGCCCATTCGGCGGGGTCGCTGCTGTCCGAGTCGCCGTTCTGGCGCGTCGAACTGCGGCTGCTGTAGTCGCCGGAGAAGTCACCGGGCATGTCATCCTGGCCAGCGCTTTCCAGCGTGTCGTTGGCACCGGATTCAGACGGCAGTGCATCGGGTTCGGCGGTTGCGACCGCGTCGGTGGCGGGCAGCGCGCCGCCGTCTTCGCCGGAGGTCGCGGTTGCGAGCGCTACGTCTTCCGTTTCCGACGAGTCGTACTCGAGGAACGGATTGGTGTCGAGCGCGGTGCGCAACTCCTGCTGGAACTCCAGAGACGACAACTGCAACAGACGCACCGATTGCTGAAGACGCGGCGTAAGTGCGAGAGACTGCCTTGTGCGTAGTTCAATGGAAGGCATTGTAGTGAGGTCCCTTTGATAGCGAAAATGGGTGAGTAGCCCGTTTAGAGCAACTGTCGTACCAACTCCCGCAACGCACTGTTTTTTCTACGCTTTGTGTTTTCAGGCCCGCCAATTGCGCAGGCCGCCGGGCGCCTTTTTTACAAGCTCCCGGCAAATTCCGGTCCCTCCCGCCGACCGCCGCCACCGGTGGCGTCGACGCACTGCGGCATCGTATTCGTCAGCCTAAATACTTGTGCCGTAACGGCTTTCCCGCCATCCCCAGGCTTCTGACGCCACACCGGGCACACCGCTTGCGTCCTTGCACTATGTGGACGGACGCCGGTCCGTGCATGCCAGACGCGCAAGCAACACCGAAGCGAATTGCATGCACAGACCGTCGGCCGGTGTCGATAACGGGCCCTGACGGAACCGTAGCGGCAACGATCCCACGCGTGTCATCAGCGGTTTCGACCGCGATCGACCGCAGGCAACAAGACCGCAATTTTGATCAACACCCGAAGGAGAAACCATGAAGACCATCCAACTTCTGAAGACCGCAGGTAGCATCGCTTGTGTCGCTTTCGCACTGAACGCGACGAACGCCATGGCGCAAAGCAGCGCCCCGTCGGCGGCATCGGAAACCGTCGGCCAGCATGTCGACGACGGCGCCATCACCACCAAGGTCAAGGCCGATCTGCTGGCCGCCAAGAACGTCAAGTCGACGCATATCCACGTGAAGACCCGCAAGGGCGTGGTGTGGCTCACGGGCACGGTGCCTTCGGCTGACGACAAGGCAGCGGCCGGTGAAGTCGTGGAAGCCGTGAAGGGTGTGTCGAGCGTGAAGAACCATCTGAAGATCGCCGCCGAATAAAACGGCGGGTCTGGCCGGACGGTGTCGATCTCGGTCGGCACCGTCCGGTGCTCATGACTCACAGCAATGAGAAAAGCCATACGCAATGCGAATGGCTTTTTTTTCGTGCGGCTCGCTTTTGAGTTCTACCAGTCGCAATCCGATACAAGCCGAAACAACCGACGCCCTTTTCGGGCGCCGGTCACTCACCTACTTCTTAACGCTTCGCCGCCGCATATTGATCGCGCAGATCACGCACGCGGTCATGATTCTGCAGCACGCCCTGATACTGCCGCTCGACGATTGCCCGCACATCCGCCGGCAATTCCTTTTCGAGTGCATCGTGATAGCGCTTCTTCGCGACGTCCTCGCCCTTTTCACACTCGGCGAGGATCTCGTGGTCGCTGCGATCCGTCACAGCCGACTTCACGTCTACCCAGCCGCGATGCAGGGCGCCGCTCATGCTGCCGCCCGTTTCGGGCTTGCCGCCCAGTCCTTGAACCGCGTCCTGCAATTCACGCGCGCCACGCGCGCAGTCTTCCGCGCGCGACAGGAACAGCGTTTTCAGCTGGGCGTCGTGCGCATCTTCGGCTGCCTTGCGAAAGCCCTTCTCGCCATCCTTCGACGTCTCGACCAGATCGTTCAGCACGGAAACAACGTTCGTAGCCATTCAATACCTCCAGGGGTTTCATTAGTCATGGAATCCGCCGCCGGGGATGAGTTGCCCGAATCGCGAGGCACTCTCCTTCCAGCGATGGAGTTCATAGATCCGTTCGCACGGCGCGTGCCCGGAACATGCGGCAATGAACGTTTGCGCGCTGCGTCGACGCGCGCGTCCGATCTTGCCAACACGCGTAAATCTTGCCCGCCGCTACGCGGCGTAATCGGCGGAAACGCCCCGCGCAGCGGGCTTCCGATCGATGGCACAACGGTTGCTTTATCTGCTCCGCCCGGGCACGCGTGCAACGCAACAACACACTGCAAGACGTGCCAACGGATTGAAAAGAATGGGCAAGCAACAACGACAGGGAGAATCACCATGAAGATCAGGAGCGCAGAATTTCTCGCCGCCGTCGCGATCATCAGCTCGGCAACTGTGATGCAGATTCGTGAACATGTCCTGGCGCAGGAAACGCCGGTTTCGCAAGCGCAGGCTACGTCGCCTTCATGTGGCTTGACGCATGACGGCTTGGTGTCGGCCGCTTGCGAGGCGACGCGCGACAAGCGTCAGGTCGATCGCGCACCGCAACCCCAGCGCAATGCGCCGCAAGTCTGGGTTTGAGCAGGGGTTTGAGTGCTGCTTGAATAGCGACCGGACAGGCAAAAAAGAACGGCCCGATCGGTATCGGGCCGTTCTGCTAATTACCGCGATGAAAATATTCAGCGATTCAAGCGCTCTTCTCGCTGAACTCGCTGAGCGGCACCGGTTTTTTCAACGGATCGAAGTCGGCCCAGCGCCCCTGCTGCCAGCGTCCGCTCGCGCGCTCGATGGCCATGCCGCCGGCTTCGCGCAGCACCCGCGCGGCATCGAACTGATTATCCGGCGAGACATGCACGGCGACCAGCACGCCGGAATCGCGCGTCTCTTCATGGAATGCCGAACGATGGCCTGTGTGGCCGGCATCGCGCGTAAGGGACATGGCGCCGACCAATGAGCCCACATATGCGCCGACGCCCGCGGCAATCAACGAAACGATAATCGGCGCGGAGAAAGCCGCGAAGATCCCGACGCCCACCACCGCGCCGGCTACCGCGCCGATCGTGACGCCCATGCCCGCACCTTTGGGCGCCTCCTTCGCGCCGGCATCGGTGCCGGTGTCGCCGCCGATGGGATAGCGCGCGTGCTGACCGCGCGGATTGACGAAGAACAGCGTGACGTCTTCCTCGACGAAACCTGCGTTGAAGAGCTTGGCCGCCGCGCCTTCAGCAGCGGGGAAAGTCGTAAAGCGTGCAGCGACGATGAGTGACATAAGGCCTCCTTGCATCGTTGATAGCGTTTGCGGACCATGCCGCCGCATTTCGCCGCGCGGCGTCGCACGCGCGAGCGGCGGCACGCGCCGGCCTTACGCCGTGGTGCCGCGATCCGGTTCCATGCCTTCCACTCTGAACAGTCCGCTATGCAACACTACGCCTTCACCGTCGTTCTGGTCGAGTGCTTCGGCGCAAACCGAACGGATACGTTGACGACCTTTGTCGAAAGCCGACATCAGCGTGGCTTCCAGGGCGGAATCGGCGCCGAAATGATCCTCGAGCGCCTCGGCGGTAATCGTGCATACGACCGGCTCGCCGTCCACCCGCGCCATGAAGCGCACGGTCAGGTTCGCTCCGTCGAAGACCGGCTTGTCGTCGGAAAAAGTGATCTGCATAAGGGAATCCTCATAGGCCGGCCGCGGCCGGATCGCATTCATGGCGAACCCTTCATTGCGCCGGCGAGTTGCTGCGCCATTGCCAGGTGATGTTTGATGGTCGGCAGTGCGTGCGCGGCCGCGGCCTTCAGTTGCGCGTCGGTGCCGCTGGTGCTTTCCTGCTGGAAGAGATCGACCGCTCGCTGGTGTGCTTCCACCCCAACCTGCTCGACGTAGGCCTGATCGAAATCCTTGCCCTTGAGCGTCTGGAGTTTGCCAACCAGCGCGGAATCCGCCGACGGCGTCGAGGTGAAGCCCTTCTTCGAGACGAGCGCCGCCATGCCGTGCGAGAGTTTCGTGTGATCCGTGATCATCTGCTGCGCGAATTTCTTCACGTGCGGATCGCTGGAATTCTTCAGCGCGACCTTGCTGGCCGCGATTTCGGTGGCGTCGGACTGCGACGCGTCCTGCACGAATTGTTGATCCGCAGGCGAAAGCTTCGTGCCGCTGACCGGCGCGGCGCTCGCCGGGGCGTCGCTCGCCTGCGCGTAGACCGCGCCAATGGACGCCGCGCTCAAACTCAGCGCAACGGTCATCGCTTGTAGGGAATACCGGATTTTCATGCATTTTCTCCCAGGTCGACGGATACGCCTAAGCGGAACCGTTAAGACTGAGCGCAGCCTTCATTCCGACTTCGCGCGCTCCCTCACCTTCAATACCAATTCATGCCGCCTTGCGTTTCGACAATTGCGCAATCAGCGTTTTGTTAAAGGCCGGCAGATCGTCGGGTTTGCGGCTACTGATCAGATTGCCGTCCTCCACGACTTGCTGGTCCACCCAACTGCCGCCCGCGTTGCGAATGTCGTCCTGCAGGCTCGGCCAGCTCGTCATCGTGCGGCCCTTAACGATTCCAGCCGACACCAGCAATCACCCACCATGGCAGATCACCGCGATCGGCTTCTTTGCGTTGTCGGCTGCCTTGACGAAGGCTTGCGCCTGCGGCAGCAGACGGATGGCGTCGCCGTTGACCACGCCGCCTGGCAATACCACCGCGTCGTAATCGTCCGCGCTGGCCTTGTCGAAGGTCGCATCCACCTCGACGGCGTCGCCCTTATCCACATGCTTGAAACCCTGAATCTTGCCGGGCTTCGCTGAAATCACATGCACTGTCGCGCCGGCCTCGACGAGCGCGCGTTGCGGCTCGATCAGTTCCGCCTGCTCGAATCCGGCCACCGCGAGCACCGCCACCTTGTAACCATTCAACGCACTAACCATCCCTAATCTCCTTCGTTTTCAGTGCCGGGGCGGCAATGCCGCGTGGCCGGCCCTTCGATTAACTCAATGTGAGCAAAGTACGTGCCCATACGTTCGGATCGCGCGCCCGGTTCACGCGCCCGCGTGACACCTGCCGCCCCACGCCCGTTCACAAACCTTGCGGGTCATCGTCAAGGCCGTCATCGTCATTGGCCAGCGGATCGATCACACGGTCGGGCTCGATGTCCGCATCCGGTATTAGGGTGGAATCGCCGTCGGCGGCGGCGCGCTCGCCTGTGCCGGCACGATCCGTATCGCTGCCGAGTTCGGTGTCGCCGGTTTCGAGCGCGTGATTGTCCAATTCGGTATCCACGTCGAATTCATGACGCTTCGCACCGGCCACATCGCTGCCGCTATCGGACGAATCGCTCGGGCCGAGCGCGCCGGTCGTGCCTGCGGTTTGTTTGACGACCTGTTGGGGCTCTTCATCGGGATTTAGGGTGCTGCTCATGGCGCTCTCCTTGGTTGATTCGCTTCGTTCGATACACGTAGCGATCTTCCGCAAGGACTGTTCCGCCCGCTCGCGAAGCAAGTCCGAAACAACCTTGGCGCCATCCCCGCCGTGCCGACGACGGCGCCAGGCATTGCCGTTGCTTGCAGGCACGGTCACCGGCGCCACGCGCCTTCTGCTTGAAATTTCTACCAGCGACGATGGCTGCTACAACGACCTCGATTCAACGCCGCCCTGCACGCGCGGACGACGACAGCGCTAAACAGCCCACGCCCGCCGCCCTGCCGCCGGGCCTGCGCCACGCCGACGACACGAAGCCCGGCATCACGCGTCAGCGTGAAAAGGACGGCTTCGCGTATTTCGACGTGACGGGCAAACGCATCGACGACGAAGACGAAATCAAACGCATCAACGCGCTCGCCATTCCGCCGGCGTATGAAAACGTGTGGATCTGTCCGGATCCGCGCGGCCATATCCAGGCGACGGGCCGCGATGCGCGTGGCCGCAAGCAATACCGCTATCACCCGCGCTGGCGTGAAACCCGCGACGCGGACAAATACGAACGCATGGCCGAGTTCGGCCGTGCGTTGCCGAAGATCCGCGCCCGTGTCACGCGCGACCTGAACCTGCCGGGCATGCCATGCGACAAAGTCATCGCCGCGATCGTGCAGTTGCTCGATACGACGCTGATCCGGATCGGCAGTGTCGAATACGCGCGCGATAACCAGTCGTATGGTTTGACGACATTGCGCAAGAAGCACGTGAAGATCGAAGCCGGCCAGTTGCGCTTCAGATTTCGCGGCAAAAGCGGCGTCGAACACGACGTGACGGTAAACAACCCGCGCGTCAAACGCATCGTGCGGCGTTGCGCCGACCTGCCGGGCCACGACCTGTTCCAGTATCTCGACGCGGACGGCACGCGCCACACCGTCGGCTCCGCCGATATCAACGACTACCTTCGCCGCGCGAGCGGTGCGGACTTCACGGCCAAGGACTATCGCACGTGGGCCGGCAGCGTCTATGCGCTGGCCGCGCTGCGTCGCCTGATATGCAGCAGCGCGGCTGAAGCACGCCGTCATATCGTCGCAACCGTGAAGGACGTGGCGGCGTTGCTGCGCAATACGCCGGCCGTGTGCAGGCGTTGCTACATTCACCCCGCCGTGATCAGCTCGTTCGAAGCAGACGAGTTGCAGCGCCTCGCGCCCGCTGAATCGCGCCGCGGGTTGAAAGCGGATGAAGTCGCGCTGGCCACGCTGCTTGCGGAGGCGGAGAAACGCGCGGCGAAGCTCGCGCGGCAGGCGGGTGCGAAAGGCCGCAAGGCGCGCGAATCGGCGGTGGCGGAAAGCATCGACGATTCGATCACGAGTCTGCTGAAGAAATCGCGCGTGGTGCGCAAAGCGGCAGCCGCGAAGGTCGATGCGAAGACGGGAGCGCAAGCTGCACGGCGAGCCGCCGCACCTCGGGCGGCAGGCGCGCGCGCGTCGAGTGCGTCACGGGCAGTGAAACAGACCGCGCCTTAGAACCTTAAAGCTGGGGATGTTACGGCGCAGGGCGCGTCGCGCTTCTTGAATCGTCGCGTTTGGCCCCGCTGCTTCACCGCGCGCTCACTGACCTTTCGTATCGCTGCTTGCGTCCGCGCCCGGCGTATTGGTCGAATCGGTCATCGGCTTCTTGGTTTTGGTTTTGGACATGTGATGCGATTTGGAGCCACTGGAACTCATTGCTCCCGATGTGGGTTGTCCATTCGTGGTCGGTGCCGCTGTCGCCGCGCCGTGAGCGTTCCCCGAGCCGCCGGTGCCGGCGCCGCCACCGTTACCGTTGCCACCGCCCGCTTGCGCGAACGCCGCGCCCGACATCACAACGAGTGCCGACACCAGCAATGCTTTTGTATGTTTCATCAAAGTCTCCGTGGATAGATGGACAGCGCGCGCAGATGATCAATCGCGCTGCTGGCCAACCATCCCGCAAGGGCTATGCCGCATTGCAAGGACATGCCGCCAGCCTCATTGTGAAACGCGTCGTCGCGAGCCAGTCAGTCGGCAGTTGCTCCTCAGCTGTCTTCCTCTCCTCCGACGAAATATTTTCAATCGCGTCAGCACGCTTTACGCATTCAACGCCACGTCCGGCACGCCGCTACGCACGCGCTTCGCGCAAACCGCGCGCGTGTACGACGCATGGAGCACCTCGCGCAATATCGCGCGCACGCCCTCCGCCACACGGAGGAACGCCGGTTGCTCAACTTGCACACACCCAACCTGTAGAGGAGGCTCATCATGGTGAACCAGACACAAACGCAAGGCGGCATGCGCCAGGAACAGGGCGCCCGGGTCATCGGCAAGGGCAGCGCGACCGCGGACGGCCCCGGCCCGGACGTGATGGCCGCCGCCACACTCGACGGCAACAAGGTACTCAGCAGTGACGGCGAGGACATCGGCAAGATCAAGGACATCATGCTCGACGTCGGCTCGGGCCGCGTTGCGTATGCCGTGCTCTCGAGCGGCGGCTTTCTCGGCATCGGCGACAAGCTGCTCGCCATTCCATGGCATGCACTGACGCTCGATACCGGCCGCAAATGTTTCGTGCTGAACATGACCGCGGAACGCGTGAAGAACGCCCCGGGCTTCGACAAGGACCACTGGCCATCCATGGCGGACCAGACCTGGGCCACGTCCGTGCATCAGTACTACGGCAGCGAACCCTATTGGGGCCGCGACTCGAATTTGCGTCGCGACGACTATGGCGTGGGCGACGTTCCGCCCGCGTCGTCGGATGCGCCGGAGGCCGGCGGCCTGAAGTTGTAACGCGTGCTCACGGTCGGCGCACGTGGCCGAAGGGCGCCACGCGTGCTGACACCGATGCGCCGGCATGCCGCCATCGCGGCAGCCGGCGCGTTTCACTTTGAGCGCACAATGAGCGTGATCAGCGCGCGCAAGATTTGATAAGGAGGCGGCAGCATGGCCACACGCAAATCCACCAGCAAGTCCAGGCGCCCAGTCACCCGCGGCAAGTCGGGCCGGCCGCCGCGCCAGCGGCATGCCAAGGCTCACGCGGCGCACGCCGCTAAAAGCCCGAAGAAGTGGTCGCATCACGTCATGGAAACCAGTGACGCGATGGATATCCAGCACGATGTGTTCAAAACCGGCAGCGCGGAATCGATCGCGCAATCTCTCAAGCAGTCATCCACGAAGAGCCGCCGCCGCAAAGGCACGCCGTTCCAGTCGGCCATGTCGATGCTGAACTTCTATATCAACCGCGCCGGCAAAAACCTGCCGAAAACGCGCCGCGACACCCTGCAACAGGCCAAGCGCAAGCTGCGCGAAGCATTCGGACGCGCGCCCTGAAATGACGCGCCAGTAATCGGCGCGGCGGGGCGCACCGTTGTTCAACCGGCCACGCATGCAGCACGCGCATGCGGGCCCTCACCGGATGCTCATGCACGAAACTTTGTGGTTTCTCATTGTTGGCGCCGTGCTCGTTTTCATGGGCCTGGCGGCGACCACACTGCGGCGCCTACCCATCAGCGCCGCCATGTTTTATCTCGCGATCGGCTACTTTCTCGGGCCGCCCGGTATTGGCTTGCTGCGCCTCGATATGATCGCCGACGCGCATCTGCTGCGCACCATCACCGAAGTCGCATTGCTCGTCTCGTTGTTCGCTATCGGCCTGCGGTTGCGGCTTGGCATGCTCGAAAAACTCTGGACCGTGCCGCTGCGTCTCGGCTTTCTTGCGATGCTCGCGACCATTCCGCTGCTGATGCTGTTCGGCGTGTACGTCCTGCATCTCGGCTGGGGGCCGGCCTTGCTGCTGGCGGCGATCCTCGCGCCGACCGACCCGGTTCTGGCCCACGATGTGCAAGTGCACAACCCCGGCGACCACGATCTGCTGCGCTTCGCGCTCTCCGGCGAAGGCGGACTGAACGACGGCATCGCGCTGCCCTTCGCGATGCTCGGCCTCGCGTTATGCGCGGCGCCCGCCGCCGAAGCGGGCGATCTGTTGAACCTGGCGCTCGCAGGCAGCATGGTGTGGGGCGTGGCGGGCGGAATCGCGATCGGCGGCATGCTCGGCTGGGCCACCACCCATGCGGTGACGTGGCTGCGCACGCGCCACGCGCAGGCGCTCGGACTCGAGGGTTTTTTCGCGCTCGGTTTGATCGTGCTGTCATTCGGCGCCGCGCAGCTTGCGCACACCTATGGCTTTCTCGCCGTGTTCGCCGCCGGTGTCGCGATGCGCCGTGTCGAACACCGCGCGAGCGGCGGCCAGTCGCCGCGCGAAACCATCGGCACCGTGGATTCCGAAGACGTGGAAGCGACCGCGGCGAATCCGAGCAAGGCGCACGCGTATATGACGGAGTCGGTGCTCGGCTTCACGATCGAGCTCGAACGCATCGCCGAGGTCGCCGTCATGGCAATGGTCGGCAATGTGCTCGCCACGCTGCACACGCCGCTCTTTACCTGGCACACCGTCGCGCTGACCGCGGCGCTATTCGTGCTGGTGCGGCCGGCAGCGGTGGAGTTGTCGCTGCTCGGATCGAGCGCGACACCGACGCAGCGCCGTTTGATGAGCTGGTTCGGCATACGCGGCATCGGTTCGTTTTACTACCTCGCGTACGCGCTCGAAAACGGCGCTGCAACCGAGGTCGCCCCACTCGTGCCGTTCACGCTGGCGGTGATCGCGGCGTCCGTGGTGATTCACGGCGTTTCGGCGACACCGTTGATGAGCTGGTATCGCCGGCTGCGCAGTCGTGAAGGTTAGTTCGGCGGCCAATTGGAGTCGCTAGAATACGTGACCTCCCTGCCGCAACAAGGCTTCTCCCATCCGATGATCCCACCCGACGATTCCCGACGCACGGCACGGGCGAGCGCCGCCAACTCGCTGTTTGCCTTTCTCAAGTCGTTGCCGCTCGGCGAGCGCCTGATCGAAGGCAGCTTCATGGCTGTGCAGGCGGTCGCCGGCGCGAGTCTGGCGGTCGCCATCGGCCGCCTGCTGCATACGGAGCAAAGCTTCTGGGCCGCCATCACGGCGATCGCGGTCAGCCAACATAGCTATGTCGACACCCGCAACCTGTCGCGCGATCAATTCATCGGCGCGATGCTGGGCGGCTTGTGCGGACTGGTGGGCGCCACGTTCGGCGCCGGCTATTTCGCGGCTTACGCGGCCACGGTGGGCGTGGCGATCGCCCTGTGCTGGACGCTGAATGTCGGCAGCGCGGCGCGCCTGGGCGGAATCACGGCGACGATCATGCTGCTGGTGCCGGGCATAGGGCCCGCGTGGGACAGAGCCCTGCTTCGCCTCGGCGAAGTGACGCTCGGCACGATCTGCGCGTTGCTGGTGGCCTTTCTGATGTCGTGGATCGAGCATCGCTGGTTAGGCAAACCGGGCAAGCCGTAGCTAGTTTTCTGCCCCGTCGTTCTCTTGCGGACGACGCCGGTAGCGTCCCGGCGGCACGCCGACACTTTGCTGAAACGCCTTGCCGAAGGCGGCTTCCGATTGATAGCCCACCGCCTCGCCGATCTCGGCCGCGCTGCGCTGCGTGCGGCGTAGCAGATCGCAGGCGATGGTCATGCGGATCTGCGTAAGAAAGTCCATCACCGTCATGCCCGCGCGCTCATTGAAATGGCGTGCGTAAGTGGCGCGCGACATGGCGGCGAGAGCGCCGAGTTCGGCGATGGTCCACGCCCGTTCGGGCGCGCTCAGCATGCCCTGCACGGAAGCGCCGAGGCGCGCGTCGGCAAGCAAGGCGAGTACGCTTGACGCCGAGGCGTTCTGCTCGCCGTGCGCCCTCAGCGCGATGGCGAGCAGCGCGTGGCTCAACGCGGTGACGATCGCGAGCGCGCCCGCCTGGCGTCGTTCGGCCTCGCTGCGCATCAGCGCGATCACCGTTTGCAGCGAGCCCCGCGTTTCCATGCCGCTCAGCGAGACATGCAACGGATCAGGCAGCGCGTTCAGTAGCAAGGCCGACGAACCTGGCGAATAGACGAAGCGTCCGCACAGAAGATCGAGGTCGGCGGGGATGCGCGCGCTGTCGTTCCCGTCGTTGCGTCGCAACGGCAGCATGCCGTCATGGCTTTGCGTCAACGGTGCGGTGGCGTTCGAGCGCTGCACATCGCGCACACGATGCGCCGCGCCGCGCGGAAACAGCATGAAGTCGCCCGTGCGCAACTCGCGCTGGGCGCCGTCGGCGGTTTCGACGACGCACGCGCCGTCCAGCACCAGATGAAACGGCGCAATGCCCGCTTCCAACTGCCCATGATCGATGTCGAAGGCGCCCGACAGCAGGCAACGCAGGTCGAGACTGGCTTGGGGCCGGGCAAGGTCGATCAGTCGGCTAAGCGTATCCATGAGACGATCGCGCTAAAAGTTGAGCGAATCGAGTATTCAGGATATCGCGGCGCGGCGCAATACTTGTCTCACGACGCCGGCACCGGCCGACGCGCATCACCCCAAGGAGCACTGCCATGTTGAACTGGATCGATTACCGTCAGGAACTGTTCGGCCGCATCGGCGAAATCGCCAAACTGTCGCCGGATACCGTCAGGGGCTATCAGGCGCTGTCGACCGCCGGCCAGAAGAAGGACCTGCTCGGCGCCAGGACGCGCGAACTGATCGCGCTCGCGGTCGCGGTCAGCCTGCGCTGCGACGGCTGTATCACTGTCCACACCGCCGAAGCGCTCAAACATGGCGCAACGCGCGAGGAAATCGCCGAAGCGCTGGGCGTGGCGATCGCCGTCAATGCGGGCGCCGCGATGGTGTACTCGGCTCGCACGATGGATGCCACGGCGGCTTATACAGCGCAGGCGTCTGACGCAGCGCAGGCTGCCACGGAATGACCGGCGGCATCGCGAGATGCCGGGCTGCCGCTACACCGCCGGATGCCGCGCCTCTTCGAGCTGTTTGCGGCGCGGCTCGCCCTGACGCTCCAACATCCAGCCCGGATATTCCGTCGGCAGCGCACTGACCTGATCGAGTTTCACGAGGTCATCCGCGGTGAGCGAAACGCCGGTCGCGGCGATATTGTCGTCGAGCTGCTCGATCTTTTTCGCGCCGACGATCACCGTGGTGACCACCCGCTGATGCAGCAGCCACGCGAGCGCAATCTGCGCGACCGATACCTGTTTCGCCTCGGCGATCCCGCGCATCACGTCGATGCAGTCATACGCGCGCTCACGATTGACCGGCGGAAAATCGAACGTCGTGCGACGGCTGCCCGCCTCGCCCTGCTGCTCACGCCCATACTTGCCGCTCAGCAGGCCGCCCGCAAGCGGACTCCACACCATCAGGCCGAGGCCTTCGCTGTGCAGCATCGGCGCAAGTTCGCGTTCGAGGTCGCGGCCCGCCAGCGTGTAATACGCCTGCAACGTTTCGAAGCGCGCGAGGCCGAGGCGCTCAGAAATGCCGAGCGCTTTCGCAATCTACCACGCGGCCCAGTTCGACACGCCCACGTAGCGCACATAGCCGTGCTGCACAAGCGTGTCGAGCGCGCGCAGGGTTTCCTCGATCGGCGTGGCCGGATCGAAACCGTGGATCTGATACAGGTCGACGTGATCGAGTTGCAGACGCTTCAAACTCGCCTTCACGCCGTCGATGATGTGATAACGCGAAGCGCCGCGCGCATTGGGAAACTCGCCCGTCTGGCCGAAGACTTTGGTGGCCACCACGATCTTGTCGCGCGGCACCTTGAGGTTTTTCAGTGCCTGGCCCGTGATCTGTTCGGACAGGCCCTCCGAGTAGACGTCGGCTGTGTCGATGAAATTGATGCCCGCGTCGAGCGCCCGGCCGACCAGCCGCTCCGCGTCCGCCTGCTGCAGGTCGCCGATCTGCTTCCAGATGCCCCCGCCGCCGCCGAAGGTCATCGTGCCCAAACATAGCTCTGAGACAAACACACCGGTACGGCCCAACTGGTTGTATCGCATCGTCGAGACTCCATCGTGGTTCGTGGATGGGTGAGGCGTAGAGAGTACTGCAATCGGCGGAATCCGGCAGCGCGCGACCCAAGCGCGCGTCACGCGGCAAAAATTCCCGCAACGCGGCTTTCGATCGCGACATAAATGCCGACCCGCGGCCCTCGGCAAAACCGGGGTAAACCTGCCAGACTAATTCCTGAACCATGCAACCGGCTGCTTTCGCCGCCCTCTGGATATGGCACGCCTCGCCCCCAACTACGCAAGCATGACTTCGGCTTCCACCACCACTGCTGCCTTGAGCGCGGCGCCCGCCGCCGCACCTGTCGCGACGCCCGCCATCGGGCTCTCGACGGCCGGCGCGCTCGCCGATTTCCATCCCGCGGTCGCGAGCTGGTTCCTCAAGACCTTCCCCGCGCCGACCGACGCCCAGGCCGCCGCGTGGCCGCAGATTCGCGGTGGCCGCTCCACGCTGGTGGCCGCGCCGACCGGTTCGGGCAAGACGCTCACCGCCTTCCTGTCCGCGCTCGACGATCTGGTCCAGCAGGGCCTCGCCGACGGCGGCGCACTGCCGGACGAAACGCTGGTGGTCTATGTGTCGCCGCTGAAGGCGCTCTCCAACGACATCCGCCTCAATCTGCAGTTGCCGCTGCAAGGCATCGCCGCGGAACTCGACGCGCGAGGCTTGCCGCCGCTGGATATCCGCACCGCCGTGAGAACGGGCGACACCACGCAGCAGGAGCGCAATGCGCTGAAGAAGCGCGCGCCCCATATTCTTGTTACCACGCCGGAATCGCTTTACGTGCTGCTCGGTTCGGACTCCGGCCGCCGCATGCTGTCGACCGTGCGCACGGTGATCGTCGACGAAATTCACGCGCTCGCCGGCGGCAAGCGCGGCAGCCATCTCGCGCTCAGCCTGGAACGGCTCGATGCGCTGTGCCAAAGACGCTTGCCGCGGATCGGTTTGTCGGCGACGCAAAAACCGGTGAGCGCGGTCGCGCGCTTTCTGGTGGGCGGCGGCAGCATCGACAGCGGGATTCCCGCTGATTGCGCGATCGTCGACGTGGGTCATATTCGCGAACGCGACCTGGCGCTCGAGATTCCACCCGTGCCGCTCGAAGCGGTCATGCCCAACGAAGTGTGGGAGCGCGTCTACGACCGCCTCGCCGAACTGGTGGCGATGCACCGCACCACGCTGATCTTCGTCAATACGCGCCGCATGGCCGAGCGCGCCGCGCGTCATCTGACCGAGCGGCTGGGCAAGGACGCGGTCGCCGCGCATCACGGCAGTCTCGCGAAGGAACATCGTTTCGACGCCGAACAGCGCCTCAAACGTGGCGAACTGCGCGTGCTGATCGCGACGGCTTCGCTGGAACTCGGCATCGATATCGGCGACGTCGATCTGGTCTGCCAGATGGGTTCGCCGCGCGCGATCGCACCGTTCCTGCAACGGGTCGGACGCTCGGGACACCATGTCGGCGGCATGCCTAAAGGCAGGCTGTTTCCGAATTCGCGCGACGATCTGATCGAATGCGCCGCGCTGCTCGATTGCGTGCGGCGCGGCGAACTCGACGCGCTGCGCATTCCCCGCGCGCCGCTTGATGTGCTGGCCCAGCAGATCGTCGCGGAAGTCTCGAGCGCGGAATGGAACGAGGACGCGCTGTTCGACCTGATGCGGCGCGCGGCTCCGTACGCGGACCTGACGCGCGAGCAGTACGACGCCGTGCTGCGCATGCTTGCCGAAGGCTACACGAGCCGCAACGGTCCGCGCGCCGCTTACGTGCATCGCGACGTGGTGAGCGGCACGCTGCGCGGCCGGCGCGGCGGCAAGCTCGTCGCTGTCACCTCGGGCGGCACCATTCCCGAAAACGCCGACTATGCCGTCGTGCTCGAACCGCAGGCCATCAATATCGGCACCGTCAATGAGGATTTCGCCGTCGAAAGTCTGGCCGGGGACGTGTTTCAACTCGGCAACGCGTCGTACCGGATTCTGCGGATCGAAAGCGGGCGCGTGCGCGTCGAAGACGCGCAGGGCCAGCCGCCAAATATTCCGTTCTGGCTCGGCGAAGCGCCGGGGCGCAGCGACGAGTTGTCATTCGGCGTCGCGCGTTTGCGCGAACAGATCGCTCGCCTTCTCGACGATAAAAACGCGGCGGCGGACGAAACCGGCGCCGAAGCCGACACGCTTTCCGCCCGCATCGACCACGCGATCGACTGGCTGATCGACAACCTGCATCTCGACGAAGCCGCCGCGCGCCAGATCGTCGACTATCTCGCCCGCGCGCGCGCCGCGCTCAGCGTGCTGCCCACGCAGAACACGCTGGTCATGGAGCGTTTCTTCGACGAATCCGGCGGCACCCAGCTCGTGATCCACGCGCCATTCGGCAGCCGGGTCAACCGCGCGTGGGGCCTCGCATTGCGCAAACGCTTTTGCCGCACGTTCAACTTCGAGCTGCAAGCCGCCGCCACGGAAGACGCGATCGTGCTGTCGCTGACCGGCAGCCACTCCTTCGTGCTCGACGAAGTATGGCGCTATCTGCATTCGAACAGTGCCGAGCATCTGCTGATTCAGGCGCTGCTCGACGCGCCGTTGTTCGGCGTGCGGTGGCGCTGGAACGCCACGACCGCGCTCGGCCTGCCGCGTTACACGGGCGGGCGCAAAACCGCGCCGCAATTGCAGCGCATGCGCAGCGAAGATCTGCTCGCGAACGTGTTTCCCGAACAGGCCGCGTGTCTGGAGAACGTGGTCGGCGAACGCGAACTGCCGCATCATCCGTTAGTGGAGCAAACCGTCGACGACTGTTTGCACGAGGCGATGGACAGCGAACGCTGGATCGCGCTGCTGCGCCGTATCGAACAGGGCCACGTGCAACTGGTCGCGCGCGATTTGCCGGCGCCCTCGCCGCTCGCCGCCGAAATCCTCAACGCGAAACCGTACGCCTATCTCGACGACGCGCCGATCGAGGAACGCCGCACGCAAGCCGTGCTGAACCGGCGCTGGACCGACCCGTCGAGTGCCGACGATCTCGGTGCGCTCGATGCCGAAGCCATCGAAAGCGTGCGCGATGAAGCATGGCCGCAAGCGCGCAACGCCGACGAGATGCACGAAGCGTTGACCGGCCTTGCCTGCATCACCGAGGCCGAAGCGCGCCGCAACGAAGGCTGGCCGGCCTGGCTCGAGTCGCTGGCCGAGTCCGGGCGCGCCACCCGCTTGCAGCTTGCCCATGATTGCGCCCTGTGGCTGCCGGTGGAACGCGTCACCTGTTTTCAGGCGCTCTATCCGCACGCTGAATTCGCGCCGCCGCTGGCCGCGCCGAAAGGCTACACGGAAAGCTGGAACGAAGACGACGCGCTGATCGACGTGCTCCGTGCGCGTCTGACCGGCTTCGGCCCGCTGCCTGTCGGCGCGATTGCCGAAGCGCTGAAATTGCCGGCCGCATCGGTCGAACAGAGCCTGACGCGCCTCGAAGCCGAAGGCTACGTGATGCGCGGCCGCTTCATGCCGCAAGCCGCCGAAGAAGAGTGGTGCGAACGACATCTGCTCGCGCGGATTCACCGTTACACCGTTAAACGCTTGCGGCGCGAAATCGAGCCCGTGGAGCGGCACGATTTCATGCGCTTTCTGTTCGAGTGGCAGCATCTGACGCCGGACGCGCGCAGCGAGGGGCGCGACGCGCTGGCCGCGGTCCTCGAACAGCTCGAAGGCTTCCAGGCCGCGGCGGCCGCATGGGAGGAAGACATCCTGCCCGCGCGCGTGAAGGCGTATGCGAATACTTCGCTCGACGAACTATGCCGGGCCGGCAAGATAGTCTGGACGCGCCTGACGGAACGCGCGCGCGGCACCGGCGGGCCGATCCGCAGCACGCCCATCGTGCTGCTGCCGCGTGCGCAAGTGCGCGTATGGAGCGCGTTGCTCGATCCGTCGAAACAACCGGAGTTGTCGGCGCGCGCGCAGAGCGTGTATGAAACGCTCGTGCAACACGGCGCGATGTTCTTCGACGAATTGCTCGCCGAAGTTCGCGTATTGCGTATGGAATTGGAGAATGCGCTGGGTGAGCTAGTGGCGGCGGGCCTGGTGAACTCAGACAGTTTCGCGGGCTTGCGCGCGCTGCTGAAACCGGTTGCCAAACGCAACGCGTTTTCCAGCAACCGGCGCGCGCGCTCGAGCGCGCTGATCGGCGGCATGGACGATGCGGGACGCTGGGCGCTGGTCAGCCGGCCCACCGCTGGTGCCGCTGCCGCGACGGAGAATGTGCCGGAGCGCCGCCGGCAATTGCCGCCCGAAGTGCTGGAACATGTGGCGATGACGCTGTTGCGCCGTTATGGCGTGGTGTTCTGGCGTCTGCTCGAACGCGAAGCCGAGTGGCTGCCGCCGTGGCGAGACCTGCTGCGCGTTTTTCAGCGGCTCGAAGCGCGCGGCGTGATTCGCGGCGGACGCTTTGTGAATGGCCTCGCCGGCGAACAATTTTCGCTGCCCGAAGCAATTCCCGTGCTGCGAGAAGTGCGGCGACATGCGAACGACGGTGCTTTTGTCTGTGTCGCCGGGACTGATCCGCTGAATCTCGCCGGCACTTTGCTGGTCGGCGAACGGGTGCCCGCAGTAGCGGGGAACCGCATTCTCTATCGCGACGGGATCGTGGCCGCGACCCTCGTGGCAGGGACTTTCTGGTTCGAACCGTCGCTGGAAGCGGTTCCCGCCGAAAGGGAAAAGGCTCGCGCGTGGCTGGCGCGGCGGTTTTAGCTTTTGGAATGCGCGCGGATCGCCGTAAATTGCCTGAGTGTGACGGAAAAAATAGCATGTAGAAAAGGGCGTGAAAAAGCCTAAAGGCACAAGTTTTACTGACCGTAAATCTTTATAAGCCTTATTCCAATCGCTTCGCTACAATGGGGACAGTCTTAAGTATGATGAAGACTGTCTGCCGCCTCCGCCTTCAAGGCGGCCACCGGCACACACCGCCCGGGGAGCTCATGAACGACGACCAACACGAGCAGGTGCTATTTGCCCAGTTCGGCACAAGCAGCCCATGCTGGCGTCTGTCGAACGACAGCAACGCGCTTGAACTCACGCCCGTCACTGGCGACGTGCCGGCCAGTGTCGCCATTCCGCTGAATCCTCAGCAGGCTTCGCAAATCCGTTGCCTCACGGGCGTGACCTCACACCTCGTGCTCGACGTGCGGCTGTTCGGCGAACCGTTGCGTCTGCATCTGGTCGGTAAAAAACTCAGCAGCAACAGTTGGGCCGGCACCGCCTCCGCCTATGACGACACCGAATCCGTCGCCCGCGATCTGGTGCACGGCCTCTCGTTTGCCGAGCAGGTCGTGTCCGAAGTGAATTCGGTTGTCGTGATCGTCGACCGGCATGGTCGAATACAGCGCTTCAACCGTCTCGCCGAAGAACTCACGGGCGTCAAGGAAGAGAACATTGTCGGCCGCAACGTCTGGGCGTTGTTCATGTCCACCGAAGACGGCGCCGCCTCCAGCCAGAACATTGCGGGCTTCTTCAATCGCGGTGTGTCGTACGAAGTCGAGCGGCGCGTCAAAACAGTGCATGGCGAGCGGCTGTTTCTGTTCCGCAACAAGTTCGTGCAGAGCGGCAGCGGCATCGACGAACAATTCCTGATCTGTTCCGGCACGGACATCACCGAGGAACGGCTCGCGCAGGAACGCCTCACCGAACTGGCTAATACCGACTCGCTCACCGGCCTCGCGAACCGCAACGCGATCCAGGACAAGATCCGCGCCGCCATCGAAGACGCCGCGCCGGGCGAAGCCGTCGGCGTGCTGTTCCTCGACCTCGACAACTTCAAGAAGGTCAACGACCACTACGGCCACGTCTTCGGCGACCGCCTGATCCGCGACGTGTCGTCGGCCATCGGCGAGTGCCTGAATGAAGGCGATACGCTCGCGCGTCTCGGCGGTGACGAATTCATCGTCCTCGCCGCCAAGGGCACGGCGCACGAACTCGAAACCACCGCGCAGCGCATTCTCGAACGCATGCGCACACCGTTCGCGCTCGGGCTCGTAGAGGTCTACACGGGCTGCTCGATCGGCATCGCGCTGTATCCGGAACATGGCGACAGCCTCGAATCGCTGATCCGTTCGGCCGACACGGCCATGTACGTCGCCAAAGACGAAGGCAAGCGCACGCACCGCGTGTTCTCGCCGGAAATGAACCGCCGCGTTGCCGAGTACATGTGGCTCGACACCAACCTGCGGCGCGGCCTCGAAGAAGGCCAACTGACGCTGCACTACCAGCCGAAACTGTCGCTCGCCACCGGCGTGGTGCAGGGCGTCGAAGCGCTGGTGCGCTGGAATTCGCCGGAGCGCGGGCAGATCATGCCGAACGAGTTCATCCGTTACGCGGAAGAGTCCGGGCTGATCGGCGTACTGGGCCGCTGGGTCATGGAAACGGCCGCGAAACAGGCCGCCAAATGGAAGGCGGACGGCTACAACCTGCGCATCGCGATCAATGTGTCGGCGCGGCAACTGGTCGATACGGCCGTGGTCCGCCATTTCAGCGAGGCGTTACAGAATGCCAGGCTCGACCCCTGCCTGATCGATCTCGAACTGACCGAGAGCTGCCTGATCGAAGACGAAACGGCCGCGATCGATCTGATCAAGCAGTTCCGCCAACTCGGCGCGCAGGTTCATCTGGACGATTTCGGCACGGGTTATTCGTCGCTATCGCAACTCGGCCGGATTCCGCTCGACGTCATCAAACTCGACCGCAGCTTCGTGCGCTCGATCAACGCCGACACCAAAGCGCAGGCACTGGTGCGCTCCATGGTGGCCGTCGCGCAGGAATTGAATTTCAAGGTGGTCGCCGAAGGGATCGAGACCGAGTCGGAAGAAGTGTTCATGAAGGGTCTGGGCGTGGATTACGTGCAGGGCTTCCTGTACGGTCAGGCCATGCCGGCGGCTGAATTCGAACGCTGGTTGCAGGATAGACAGAAGCTCAGGCTGATTGCCTGAGCTTCCGGTGCCACCGCCCTTGCGGCTCCTTGTGGTCGGACCCGCGGTCGAACCCGTCGCCGAGCTCGGGTCAATTCAGGCGAAATTGGCCGCGCTGGCCGTCTGACGCAGGTTCGAGGTGCGGCGGTTCTGCAGCGTCACCAGCCGCTCCATGAAGGCGAGGTCCTTCTCCTCGATCGTGAAGGCGGCGTCGACCCAATCCTCGGTGATTTCCATCAGCTCGGCGCGCGAGAGTTGCAGCACGCGCTGGCGCGCCCGCAGCATCGCGCGGATGCCGTTCATTTTCGGCTTGAGCGTGTCGATGAAAGTACGGGTCGCCATGTAGGCTTCGCCGGGTTCGAACAACTGATCGACCAGACCCTTGCCGTAATGCCATTCGGCCGTATGCGATTCGCCGACGCCGATCAGTTCCTCCGCGAGCCGCATGCCGGCCTTGCGCGCCACCAGTGAATAACCGCCCATGCCCGGGAACAAGTTGAACGCGATCTCCGGGAAGCCCATGCGTGCGTCGCTCTGCGCGAGCAGGAAATGATGCGCGAGCGCGGCCTCGAAGCCCCCACCGAGTGCCGTGCCCTCCACCATCGCGATCGAAATCGCCCCCGTGTCGAATCCCCGCGACGCCGCATGCACGCAATCCACACAGGCGCGCGCATAGGACATCAACGCCTGACGCTTGCCGGCGCGGATCGCGTCCGCGAAGAAGTCCAGATCGCCGCCGACGTTGTACATGGTGGGAATCAACGAACCGGTGACCCAGAAATCGATCGGCAATCCTGATTCCCGTGCTGCCTGCGCGAGTTCCAGGATGTCATGGACCAGATCGAGATTGAAGCAGGGACGCGGCTGCGCCCGCAACATCATCCACATGACATTGCGGCCTTCTTCGTAGTAAGCCGAAATTTGCGAAAGATTGCCGGCTTCGAGGAACGGACGGCAGGCGTGATGGTTATGCAGATTCATTTTGAACGGTCCTTTTAAGGTTAAACACTGGTATTGCTATGCGAGCCTAAAGCAGACCGGAATTGGATGGGAGCGGGGTAACCAACAGATGAATGCAAGCCGCGTTCAAAAGCCCGCCAGCAGGCGGTCTGCGAGAAAGAGAACGCACAGAGGCATGTCGCATCGGCGCAAACGCTTGCGCACCGAAAATGGGCGAAATCGACCCGCAAACAGGCGCACGGCGCGCAATCAGTTGCGCACGGCCGGGGATTGAATGTCTTGCCGGAATGGCAAGACAGAGAAATTGTTTTCGATTAGAAAATGCAATCGAAAATGATAAGCAGCGAATTATTTTCTTCTGTGATGGGTTGGCTAACAGACGGTGTATGCGCTTCGCATAATCAAAACGCGGGCGACCCATCGCGCCCGCGCTTTTGCATCAAAATCGTTTATTGCAAACGCGCGGACCAGCGGCCGGCGTCTTCCGCGCTCATGCCGACGGCGAGCGCCGCGGCGAGAATCTGCGCCCATGTGGCCGAATCCACGGGAATACCCTCCGCCTCGCGCTGCGCGCGCGTCACGCGCTCGGGTTCTCCGGGCTCATAGATACGGTCGGTGCCGGCCGCGAGCGGCGAGGCCTTCACCCAGTCGATGAACGCGTCGGCTTCGGCTTGCGCATCGGGCGCGTCGAACGCGGCCGGATCGATGATCACCGACAGCATGCAGTTGATGATCGCGTTGGTCGTGCCGAGCGTGGTCGAGTGCGTGGTGAAGCCGCCCGAGAGCGCGCCGCCGAAAATCTCGCACATGGCCGCGAGCCCAAAACCCTTATGTCCGCCGAACGGCGTCAGCGAACCGAACGGCGCTTCGTGCATGACTTTGGGTTCGAGCGTGGCGCGGCCCTCGTGATCGATCAGCGCGCCGGGTTGAACCTGCTTGCCCTGGTTATAGGCGACGCGCGTCTTGCCATAGGCCACCGTGCTGGTCGCGAAGTCGAGTACGAGCGGAGGTTTGCCGGGCCGCGGATACGCGGCGCAAAACGGATTCGTGCCGATGCGCCGGTCCGCGCCGCCGAACGGCGCGACGAGCGGATCGCCCGCCACGTTGACGAAGTGGAACGACACGAGGCCGGCCCGTGCGCACTGTTCGGCCCAATGACCGATACGCCCGATGTGATGCGCGCCGCGCAAGCCGACCGCGCAGATGCCGAGGCGTTTGGCGCGCTCGATACCCTGCTCCATGGCCTCGAACGCCACCACCTGGCCGAAGCCTCTACCGCCTTCGACAGTCAGCACGGCGCCAGCGTCTTTGACCACGTCGGCATGCAGGTTCAACTGAAGCTCGCCGTCGGCGAGCGACGCCACATAGCGCGGAATCATGCCCACGCCGTGCGAGTCGTGGCCTGTCAGATTCGCCGCCACCAGATGATCGGCGACCAGTTCCGCTTCCCGTGGCGTGCTGCCCGCCCGTTCCCAGATTGCCCTCACATAGGCATGCAATTGATCGGCCGGAATCCGGGGCGTGACGGGTTGAGCGGTCGAGTTATCGGTCATTCACAAGGTCGGCGAACGTGACGGATTCAGGCCAAGCAGAAGTTATAGAACTCGCTCAGGGCGCGGCGGCGATTACCTCGGCAACCGCGGCCGTGAGCTTCTTGCCGTACGGCACGTGCAGGAACTCGTTCGGCCCGTGCGCATTCGACTTCGGTCCGAGCACGCCGCACACCATGAACTGCGATTTGGGGAAGCCTGCCTTCAGTACGTTCATGAGCGGGATGGTGCCGCCCTGCCCCATATACGCGACGTCGGCGCCGTAGTGCCGGCGCGACGCGTCGTTGAGCGCGGTGGCGAGCCACGGTGCGAGATCGGGTGCGCTCCAGCCGCTCGCCGCGCCCGCGTCCGGCTTGAACGTCACCTTGGCGTTGTACGGCGGATCGACTTCGAGCAGCGCCTTCAGGTCGGCAACGGCCTTCTCCGCTTCGATCATCGGCGGCAGACGCAGCGACAGCTTGAACGCCGTGCGCGGACGCAGCACGTTGCCGGCGTCAGCGAGCGCGGGCAAGCCGGCCGCGCCGGTCACCGACAGCGACGGACGCCATGTCGAATTGAGCAAGGCCTCTTTCGGATCGGTGGTGGTGGGCAGCACCTGGCGGCCGTCCTGGCCGCACGCCCATGGCAGCTTCTTCCAGACGTCGTCGCCGAGAATCCTGGCGGTGGCTTCCGCCTCACGCAGACGGTCCGCGGGGATGTCGATATGGAAACCCTTCGGCAGCAGCGTGCCGTTGGCGGAGTCCTCCAGCCGGTCGAACAGCTGCCGCATGATACGGAAGCTCGACGGCGCGATGCCGCCATAGCCGCCCGAGTGAATGCCTTCGTCGAGCACCTGCACTTCGAGATCGCCGGCGACGAGTCCACGCAACGACGTGGTGAGCCACAGCTGATCGTAGTTGCCCGCGCCCGAATCCAGGCACACCACCAGACCGACCTTGCCGAGCCGCTCGCGCAGCGCGTCGACATAGGGCAGCAGATCATAGCTGCCCGACTCCTCGCAGGTTTCGATCAGACCGACGCAACGCGGACGCTCGACACCTTGCGCGTCCAGCGCGGCGAGCGCGGTGATGCTTGCGTAGATGGCATAACCGTCGTCGGCGCCGCCGCGGCCGTAGAGCTTGTCGTTCTCCAGCTTGGGCGTCCACGGCCCGAGGTCGTTGCGCCAGCCGTCGAACTCGGGCTGCTTGTCGAGGTGGCCGTACAGCACGATGGTTTCTTCGCTGCCCGAACGCGTCGCTGGGGACTCGAAGAAGATCACCGGCGTGCGGCCAGGCAAGCGGATGATTTCGAGTTTCAGACCGCGCACCGGCTGCTGTTGGGCCCATTGCGCCGCGTCGGTGATCACGCGCTCCAGATAGCCGTGCTTGACCCACTCGGGATCGAACGCCGGACTCTTGGCCGGCACGGCAATGTAGTCCGTCAACGCGGGCACGATCTCGTCGTTCCACTTGCGGTCCACGAATTCGCGTAGCGTCTCGGGGTTGATGCGCTGAGCCTGCTGGGTATCGTCGGAGATCATGATGGCGGTCCGTGGGATCTGTTCTGTCGAAACGATCATGATAGTCCGGTTGCGGGATTGGCTGAACCCCTCGCAATACATTGGCCTCGCTGAGCGGGCGGCGCGAACTGCCGGTGGCAGTCATCCCACGCACGGCGCAACGCTTTGCGGCGAGCTTACGCAAACAAAATAATCGCGCGACAATCGCAGCATGGGTCGCCTATCGCGAGGGAGCCGCTTCATGGGAGGCAATGTCGTCGTGCAGGCCATCGCCGCGGTGCTGGCGCTGGCGCTCTACTTTTTGCCGGCCGTGGTGGCGGACCGGCGCAAGCGTCATGACGTGCTGACGCTGGCGCTGTTCAATGCCTGTCTCGGCTGGACCGTGTTCGGCTGGCTGCTCGCGCTCTACTGGTCGTTGCAACCGAACCCGCCGAAGAACATTGCGGGCGAAGTCGTGGAGACGCGCAAGCTCGTGAGGATGCGGGCGTTTTCCAGCGCGCTGCTGGTGCGCGTGCAACGACGCGCGAGCGAGCGGGATCGCTCCGGCAAGTAAATCAGGCGTGGTGTGGCGAGGCGGAAAACGGGCTGGTCGGCCAAGGCGCCGGCCGACCCCGCTGCGGGCCGTTCAGGCCGCGCGGCTCATGCGGTTCCACAAGACGGAACCAGCGGGAATGGAGCGCGGCTCGACGCGCACGCTCGCGGGTGAAAACATCTCGCGGCGCAGTTCGCCGTGCTCATCGAACCATTCGCAAATCAGCCAGTCGCCAGGATTGAGCGCAACGGGGCCTGCGTAGGTTACCGTCATGCGCGAGCCGCCTTCCTTCAAGGTGACGACGTCGCCGATGTTGATCGGGGCGGTGAGCGGTGCCTGGAATGCGTCAATGGTAGCGGTCAGCATATTCGTCCCCCTACGGAACCGTTGAACGGTATTTAAGTCATTGCGCCGGTTTTTTTCGACTATGGATCTGCTGAAGGAAAACGCTAAAGGATTGGGCAAGATTAACAATCGAAATTAATGGCCGCAAGCGCTTTTTATTGATACCGTTTTCACCGGAAGTGGAATGGCTTCCACTGCCGGCTGTGGATGCGTAAAAACCGGGAAAACCCTGAAATCGGCTGCCAGGCCGCCTTTCCGTGCCGCACTGCACGATCGCAAGGCTTACTGCCGAGTGTCGGCGCCGCCGGTAGAAAATGCGAATGCGGTTTCGTCATATCTAATGCTCCGGCGGACAGCGATTCAGGGTTTATTCTGATCCTGCATAGCAAGATTACCTGTGAATAACGAACTCACCGGTAAATGCGCCATGTTTAAAATCACTCTCGTTTAAAAAAATGCCTAATACCCTCGGGCAATCTTTGTTGAAAACGATTGCCGCCGCCGGATTTTTTAAACCGGCTGCGCCGGGCGGCGCAGCACGAGTTGCTGGTGCCGCACGAGCAGCACGCTCAAGCCGATGCACACGAACATCAGCAGTGCGTTGATCGCGAGGCTGAGCTGGAACGCGTGCGCGTAGTCGCCGGGTGCCGCGCGCCCGCCAATCGCGCCGAAGAACGCACCGCTGATGGCTGCCGTGCCGAACGCCGAGCCGATCTGCAGCGTCGACGACACCACGCCTGAAGCAAGCCCGGCTTTCTCCGGCACGACCTCCAGCAACACGATGCGCATGATCGACGGCAGCAGCAGCCCATGACCGACGCCCGCGCATACCAGCCCGCAATAGAACAGCAGATCCGGCGTAGCCGATTGGGTGGCGGACCAGCCCGTGACCATGAAGCCGACCGTCATCATCGAAAAACCGAGCGTGAGCACATGGCCGCCGATGCGCTTGACCACCGCCGGCGAGGCCAGCGGCCCGACGACGAAACCGATCGCGAACGGCATAATCGCCATGCCGGAGGCGAGCGGCGTCCAGTGCAAACCGGTCTGCAGGAAGATCCCGTAGGTCAGGAAAAACGCGCTGTTGCAGTAGAACAGAAACGCGAGCACGAGCCCTAGCGCGAAGGCCCGGTTGCGGAACAACTGCAGATCCACCAGCGGATGGCCGCCGCCGCGCTCCACGCGCTGCTCGGTCATCACGAACAGCGCGCACGCCGGCACCGCAAGCGCGAACATCACGAAGGTCCACGCCGGCCAGCCGGCTTCGCGGCCATGCGTCATCGGATAGATGACCAGCAGCAGCACGGCGGATAGCAGCGCCACGCCCTTCACGTCGATGCCGGTGCGCGTGGCCGGCTGATTCTCCGGTACGAACTTCCACGTGCCGAGAAACGCCGCGATGCCGATCGGAATGTTGATCTGAAAAATGATGCGCCAGTCGAGCCCGAACGGGTGATAGGTGATCAGCGCGCCGCCGCCCAACTGGCCGACGATCGATGACAAGCCGAACACGAAGCCATACAGGCTCATCACCTTGGTCTGCTGATGCAGGGGCACCACCGCGCGAATCGTGGCGAGCACTTGCGGCGCCATGACGGCGGCAGCGATGCCCTGCACGATCCGCGAGATCACCAGCATGTGCCCGCTGGTCGCGAAGCCGCACAGCGCCGAGGCGACCACGAACGCCGCCATGCCCGTCATGAACATGCGGCGGCGGCCGAACAGATCGCCGAGCCGCCCGCCCGTGATCAGCAGCACCGCATACGCCGACGCATAGGCGGAGACGACGAGTTGCAATTGCGCATCGGTGGCGTTCAGGCCGGTGTGGATCGAGGGCAGCGCGAGATTGACGATAAAGTAGTCGAGCGGCGCGAGGAAGGCGCCGACGAATAGCACCGCCAGCGCAAGGCCTTGCCGTTCGAAGCGCGGCTGGGTCTTGTCGGCCGCTGGTGCCATACCCTTTGCTACGCCCTTTGGCACGCCCGTCGCCAGATTCGCGGCCGCGGTGCCAGGACAGATCACCGCTGCAGCTGCGGCGCCTTGAGGTCCAACGCGTGCCGCCGCAGCGGACTTGATCGGTTCGCTTTTCATGACTGATCGTTCAAAAATTCGGCAAAAAAATTTAGACGAGCGCGCGCATGGCGACGTCCACGATTCCTACCAGCGCGTCTTCCTTGTGAGCGACCCGCCCCAGCACGCGCAGACCTTGCATGACGCAGAGCAGAAAATCGCCGGCGGCTTTTTCGTCGAGCGTGGAGTTGAAGGCGCCGCTCGCCTGACCGCGTATCACCGACGCCGCCAGCAGCGTCGCCATGCGGCGCTGAATCGCGGCGACGCGGGTGCGCAGTTGTTCGTCGCCCGGTTGCATTTCAAGCGTGGTGTTGGTGATGAAACAGCTACGCTCGCCGGTTAGCGCGCACGCGACCCGAGCGTAATGCAGCAAAGCGTTGCGCAGTGATTCTTCCGGCGGCACGGGTGCGTTCAGCCGCTCGGCGAGCCGTGCGACCGATCCTTCCGCGTAATGATCCAGCGCGGCCAGCATGATGCCGTGCTTGTCGCCGAACACGCCGTAGAGACTGCCGCGCAACAGGCCGGTGGCTTTGCACAGGTCGTCGATCGAGGTGGCGTGGTAGCCGTGATTCCAGAACACCTGGCTCGCGCTCGCCAATACCGTGTCCGTGTCGAACTCGCGCGGCCTGCCGCGCGAGCAGACCTCGCCGGCTTTCTTCGTGGATTGTTTCGAATCGCCTGATTGCTTCATGCAGCGGATATTATGACTAACCGTTCAAGAAATCAAGACGAGTTTCCGTAGGCGTGAGTGTCCGAGAGATCGGCCACAATGAGGTCGGGATCGTAAGGAAGGAACGGATTCACCGCGCGGCGCCCCCGTTTCGATCTTGCGCGCCTGCCGCGTTTCCTCCTTGCATGCAAGGCCGGAAACCAGGCGGACGAGAAATCGTAGGCCGCGTTCTTCGAGCAGCGTCTGGCTTGTCTCGATTGGCCGCAGTGCGCCGCCACGCAGCGCATGCTCACTCTGACGCAGGATGGCTGACCACACGTGCCGGGCCGCCGGCGTAAATGTTCCATGGTTCGATGGGCACGCAAGTCGCGCGAGGAGAGCCACAACACCTACACTTTGTAACCGATAGCGCGTAACAGATCCTTACGCCATTGAACGTCCTCCTCGTTTTCCACGCCGAGCGGCGGGAATCCGTCAACCACCCCGACGATGCCGCGCCCTTGCTCCGTCTCGGCAACCAGAATCTGCGTGGGATTCGCTGTCGCACAGAATATCCGGCATACCTCCGGCACGGTTTTTATCGCATTCAGAATATTGACGGGGTAAAAGCCGTCGCCGAGAAAAATCACGAAACTGTGGCCCGCGCCGATGGCCGTGGCATTCTGGCACGCCAACTCGACCAGGTCGGCGTCGGTGCCAGACCGGCGCACAAGACGCTTACCTGACGCTTCACAAAAGGCCAAACCAAACTTGATACCCGGAACGGTACCGACCATTGCCTCGTGCAGATCCTCGACAGACTTGATGAAGTGGCTTTGCCCCAGGATGAAGTTCGTCGCTTCAGGTTTGACGATAGTTACCGTAAGCAGTTGCATATCTGACCTCGTTCTGTGCCGCCAGGAACACTGCGCAGAGGCGGTTTTGGCCAGCAGGCGGATGTTAGTTCATCACGTTTCGCCGGACAGCGACCGTCTTGGCCATAATCAAGCCTAGTACGAACCGGAGACGCATGCCTGTGCATTCGTGCACTAGAATGGATTTCTCACAGTACCGGGCAGTGCTGGTGAGTCGTATCAGGCCTGCCAGGTGGATTCGTGTTGGAGAAGTGCACATGCCAACGTACCAATATCGTTGCGAGAAGTGTGGCCATTTGTTCGAGCACGCTGAACATCTCGCCGAACACGAGAGCGCCCATCCGAGTTGCCCGAAGTGCGGAAGCGAGACGTGTCAGCACGTACCCACGCCATTTATCGCCAAGACGTCGAAAAAGAGCTGAAATCTTGGTTCGCGTCAACTCGTCCATGGAGCGGATGATTCCCTGTCGGCGCTCCCCTGGCGTCCGGACGGTGGGTGCCACGTGGGCGCAACAGCACAAGGACCTCATGAGTCGTCTAGTCGTCGTTTCAAATCGCACTGCCGATCCTCGCAAGCCTGCAGCCGGCGGACTCGCCGTAGCGGTAAAGGACAGCCTGCTACAGACCGGTGGGCTCTGGTTTGGCTGGAGTGGCAAGATCTGCGAAGCGGCGGATGGTGCAACAGTCGGCCGAGGCGAAGTTCATGTTCAAACGGCGGGCAACGTCACCCTCGCGACACTTGATTTAAGCCGGGAAGATCACGATACGTATTACCTGGGTTACGCCAACAATGTCTTATGGCCGGTATTCCACTACCGGCTGGACCTGGCCAACTTCGACACACGATTCGCTGCAGGCTATCGGAGGGTCAACCAGTTATTCGCGCACAAGTTGCTGTCGCTATTGAAGCCTGACGATCTCATCTGGGTTCATGACTATCATTTGATCCCGCTCGCGGCCGAGTTGCGAGCCATGGGATGTAACAACCGCATCGGCTTCTTCCTGCATATTCCGATGCCGCCGCCGCTAATCATGGCCGCGATTCCCGAACACGAATGGCTGATGCGCTCGCTCTTTGCCTACGATCTGGTGGGCTTTCAAAGCAAAGCCGACCTGACGCATTTCACTCACTACGTCGAATCGGAAGCGCAGGCACAACAGTTGAGCCCGGATCGTCTTCGGGCATTCAATCGAACGTTGCGGGTCGGCGCGTACCCCATCGGTATCGACGTCGACGACTTCATTCGTCTTGCCGACTCGAAGGAAGGGCGCGACATGTTCGTCCGGATGCGCGAGGAGTATTCGCGGCGGCGTTTGCTGGTGGGCGTCGACCGGTTGGACTACTCGAAGGGATTACCGCAGCGTGTCCATGCTTTCCGCGAACTGCTGACCTTCTACCCGGAAAACCGCGATAGTGCGACGCTGATCCAGATCGCCTCCCCTAGCCGCGAGGACGTCGACGCCTACGACGATCTGCGGCGTCAGATGGATAGCCTGTGCGGCGCGATCAATGGCGACTTCGGTGAACTGGACTGGATGCCGGTGCGCTACATTCATCGCAACGTGGCCCGGAAGCGTCTGCCGGGTCTTTATCGCGCAAGTCGAGTTGCGCTCGTTACGCCGTTGCGGGACGGCATGAATCTGGTCGCGAAAGAATTCATCGCCGCACAGGACTCCGCCGATCCGGGCATGCTGGTGCTCTCGCGCTTTGCCGGAGCCGCGGAGCAATTGAAGGAAGCGCTGCTGGTCAATCCCTACGACACGCAAGGCACGGCGCAGGCCATCCAGCGGGCGCTAACGATGTCGCTCGATGAACGGATCAACCGGCACGAAGCGCTTCTTCAGCGAATCCGCAAGTTCGATGTGCACTGGTGGAGTTCGACATTTCTGCAAGCGTTGGAAGATTGCGGGCAGCAAGAAGAGGCGGCGAGCGGTATGCACCATCTATCTGGCTGAGCACGGTCGGCAGGCTCGTGCAACAGCGAACTCACACTCCCGACCGTTAAGGGACTTTCGGAATTCCCGGTGCCGGCCATTCAAATGACCATTAGAGGCTGCGCTGGACGCTTTCATGCCGTCTGGCCGGTCAAGTTCTCCGGTTGGACGCGCCCCTTTTTTTCTGCTGAACTAAAGAGCCACCGCCGCTTGGTCGAGTTTCATTCGACTCGTTGCTCGCTCGTTCTGCTGTCAGTGTCGTCAATCGGAAAGGTCCTTCCGACAATGGCGTCGGCGCACTATTCTTTTCATCAAGTGGGGTGCGAGGCCAGCCTCGCGAACGAAAGTTCGGTGCGAGGCTTCTTAAGACGGCAGCGCTTCATCGCGCCTGTGCGCGATGGACCAACTATTCAAGGAGGCGGCGTCATGGATGAGTTTGCGATTCAGGGATTTCGCGGAAGGCTGATCGGTCCGTCAGACAAGGACTATGACGAGGCGCGAGCGCTCTATAACGGCATGATCGATAAGCGGCCCAAGGCGATAGCCCGCTGCACCGATGCCGCCGATGTCATGGCAGCGGTCAACTACGCGCGCGAAAACAAACTGCTTCTCGCAATCCGCGGAGGCGGACACAACGGTCCCGGTTTGGGCAGTTGCGACGGTGGGCTGGTCATCGACCTCTCGCAGATGCGCAGCGTGCGCGTCGACCCAGCGAGCAGCACCGTGCGTGTCGAACCAGGTTGCACTGCAGCGGATGTCGATCACGCGACCCACGCTTTTGGCCTCGCCGTACCGCTCGGCATCGTCGGCAGCACGGGCGTCGCAGGTCTGACCCTGGGCGGAGGAACCGGCTACCTCACGCGCAAGCACGGCCTCACAGTCGACAATTTGCTCGAGGTGGATGTAGTGCTGGCCGACGGCTCTTTCGTCACCGCTAACAAGGACAAGCACGTTGACCTCTTCTGGGCTGTGCGCGGCGGCGGCGGTAACTTCGGCGTGGTCACAAGTTTTCTATTTCAGGGCCACCCAGCCAGAATGGTGTTCGCCGGTCCGATCTTCTGGGACGCCAAGGATGCCAGGCAAGTTATGGCGACGTACCGCGACTTCATCCCACACGCCCCCGAAGAGCTTGGCCTGTTTGTCGGCCTCAAAACCGTACCTCCAACCGATCCCTTCCCCAAGGAGCACTGGAACAAACGCGCCTGTGCCCTGATCGGTGCCTTCAACGGGCCGATCGCAGAAGGTCAGAAACTCATGGCCTCGCTGCTCGAGAAACTGCCCGTCCCGCTGTTCAACTGGATGGGCGAGATGCCGTGGACTGCCATCAACAGTCTGTTCGACCCGTTTTTCCCTAAAGGCTTGCAATGGTACTGGAAGGGCGACTTTGTCAAGGCGCTGCCTGACGAGGCAATCGACGTGCACATCGCTAACGCGCTCAAGGCACCGACCCCGTTCTGCCTGATGCATCTTTACCCCATCGACGGCGCCGTTCGGCGGATCCCCAGGGATGCCACGCCGTGGAGCGCGCGGGACGCGTCTTTTTCGATGGTAATTGCCGCAGTCAGCCCGGATCCCAAGGATGCCGAAGCGCTTAAGACTTGGGGTCGTGCCTACTGGGGGGCTATCCACCCGTTCAATCTGGAAGGCGCCTACGTCAACTTCCTGGACGCCGACGAGGCCGAGAACCGAGTCGAACTAAGCTACGGCGAGAACTACACGCGCCTTGCGTCGATCAAGGCGAAGTACGATCCCAATAACCTGTTCCGAGTCAACCAGAACATTAAACCGAAAGCGTGAAAATCTACGCGCGCGGCCTCGCGCGCCCGCGCCGCGTGGTGGTGTTCAGCGCGATCACGCTGCAAACATTGCCGTCGTCGTTGCCGGGTGACTTGCTTGGGCCGCGCACGTTTGAAGAGCGTCCACGTCGCGCGAACCTGATCAGCGCGACGCGTGAATCAAATCGGAGCTAACCGAACTCCGCGGGGTTCACGTTCCCCGCACTCCATTGACTGTGCAGAGGGTTGAGACACGCTGTGCGAATATGCCCGGTCTGCGATCGGTCGTGATCGTCCTTCACCCAGGGCGCTAGCGACATGTGTTCACCGCGTCGGCATGCGAGGCGGGAATCGTGTGCCGATTAGCCGCTCTCGCACTCCGGTTTTATTTGAGGTCGACCGTGACGAAGCTTCGTGCGTGATTGCGCTGGATCAGCAACGCTGCCTTCTTGCCAGCCCTTGCCGCAAGCGACGCCAGTTCATCCTGCGACGCGACCAGCGTGCCGTTCAACGACAGCACGACATCGCCCGGCTTGATGCCGGCAGCGGCCGCTGTCCCCGACACGTCGTCGACCATCAGGCCTTGAGGAAGATCCATGCTGCGCCGCTCCTGGTCGGTCAAAGAATGCATCGTGAGGCCAAGATGATCGAGCGCGTGAAACTGCCGCGAGCCTGCGTCAGAGCTTGGGCCTGCAACCCCGCCCGCACCTGCGTTCGCCTCTTGCGACGCTGGCCCGACATTCACCATCACCGTCATCGGCTTGTGATCGCGGATCAGCTTCAGCGGGACTTTCGTTCCGGTCTGCAACGCCGGGTTCTGTCCGGTTAGATCGGCCGCGTGGTCGATAGGCTTGTCGGCGAGTTGCACGATCACGTCGCCCGTTTTCAGATTGCTCGCCGCCGCCGGACTGCCCGGGTCGACCGACGTCACCAGCGCGCCCGCGGCGCGCGGCAGGCCGAACGCGTTCGCCAGATTCATATCGACGTCCTCTACCTGAATGCCCAGATTGCTGCGCGCATTGTCTTGAGCGCTTGGCTGGCCCTGCTGGGCTTGCTCACCCTGCAACTGTGAGCGCACCTTGTTCGCCATATTGATCGGGATTGCGAACGTCAGGCTCTGCAGACGATCGCTATCGGCATACACCTGCACGTCGATGCCGACCACTTCGCCCGCGCGGTTGAACACGGGGCCGCCCGAGTTGTCGGGGTTCAGCGACACGTCCGTCTGGAAGAACGGAAACGTGCTGCCATCGGCGAGCGTGCGCGACGTCGCGCTGACGATGCCCGCCGTGACCGTGTTCTGATAGCTGTCTGGCGAACCGATCGTCAGCACCTGTTCGCCGACGCGCACGCGCGCCGAATCGCCGAGCTTGACGGTAGGCAGCTTCGTCGCGTCGATCTGGATCACGGCGATGTCGCTTTGCGTATCGACAGCCACGATTTTTGCCTTGAACTCGCGCCGGTCGGTCAGGCGCACGGTCACGTCATCCGACTGATCGACGACATGCGCCGTCGTCAGAATGAGACCGTTCGGGCTCACGATGAAGCCCGATCCGACGCCAGACATCACCCGCGGCGTGGCGCCCAGGCCGTTTTGCGATTGTGGCAAGGCCTGCTTGAAGAACGAGAAGATCGGATCGTCACCGTCGACCGCTTCGGCGCTGGGACCCAAAGCGGGCGTCGCGCTCGCGGGCGCATTCACCGGCACTGTCACGCGGATATTCACAACCGCTGGCCCATAGCGCTCGACGATCGCAGGAAAGTCGATTGGCGCGGGCGTGCTGCCGGTTGCAGCGCGTATTTCCTTCGCTCGCGCGGTGGCGGGCGCCGGTGGTGGTGCTGATGCTGGAGCAACCGCGGAAGCGGCTGCCGGAGAAGTGGCGACTGCGGCTGCGTCCGCGCAGGAACAACCGGTCAGACATGCCGTTGTTACGGCGGTGTAAAACCAGATGCGAGACAGAGTTGAGTGGGTCGATTTGGTATGGTTAAACACAGCGCACCTCCCATGGTGCCTTGCACTGTGAAGAAATTATTTCGCGCGTCTGATAGCGCCGAGCGCGTTCCAGTGCGCTCGCGCGCAGGGATACGATCGACCCGATACATGATCTTCGATGGATCAAAGTCGACTTGAGATTCGGCTGCAGCATGTTTGCCAGCAACGGGCCATCAGGACGCGAACGGTTTGCTCGCTCGTCTTCTTTTATTTATAGGGAAGCAGCGAGCAAATTGCAGCGAGTACAAATCCTGGCGTGCGTCAAAGGGTTGTCGTCGGCACGCGTTTCGTGCGGCGATACTCGTCTAGGAACGCAGCTGATCACCGATCTACCGGAGGCGCACCTTGAGCCGCTCCATTCAGCATGCGGTGAGTAATGTGCGATCGAAGCGCCTGCAACTCCCCGCTTGCCCGCATATCCCGAATGACGGCCTCCACCCGGGGCACGAGTTCGCGGTTGCGCTCATTCAGGAAGTGGTACATGTCGATATGCTGCAGGGGCGGCAACACCGCTCGCAACTGCCCATCCAGACCCAGCCTGCGTATGACGAGCATACCGCTGAAGAGATCGTTGACGGCAACATCGATGCGATCGTGGGCAAGCATCAACATCATTTGATCCATCGTCTCGGTGACTTCAACCTGTGGCATGCCGGCCGTCCCGCGCTCAGACGAACCTACACCGCGTATGATGCCGACGCGGTAAGGACGCAGCGATTCCCAACCATTGACGTGGAAATTCAACTCCTTCACGAAGGCCGCCGGCTCGATATAGTTGAATGGCTCCCTGACAGCGACGAGCGTCGGATATTCTCTCTGTACATCGAGCACGCGCTGAACCTCACCGTCCAGGCGGCCCGAACTCGACTCGATCAATGACCGCTTGGCCGGCACGTCGACAAATTCAACGTGAATGCCGAGCTTGGCATAGACGACCGTGAGAATCTCCGCACCAACCTCCTGGTCCGGGACATTCGCTATACGCGCGATCTGCAACACGGGCTGAGCTGGGACATTTATGCAGGCGAAACCGATCAGGCTGCATGTCAGCAGCCTTAAAACGCTCCCCGGGAGCATCGCAGCTCGGCGAAGCGCCGGACGCCTGGTCGTAAGCATGTCAGATTCCCGGAAAATGCTTAAAGTCTAGCGTTAATGCCGCTCGCTGTCGGCGGACGTCGGGCGAAAGATGGCCTCGTACGCGGAAGCTTCCGGCGCGGCGGACGAATGCGTACAGGCGGCGAATTCCGGCCGTTGCCTTACCCAATGCGTCCGACGTTCGAACGACCGCTTTGCGCACCTGGTGTGCCCGTGATGGAGAATGAGGCCAGCGAAACGTAAATTAAAGAGATCGTATATCGGAGATTGCGTCAGACGATATCTCGTGCTGCGTTGAGCAGAATTTGGTACCTTATGGGCGCGCTCTTAAGCCAAAGCTTCGTAGCATCTCGACACGTCGCTACTCAAGTTCGCCCGCACGCCTATGATTTGGGGCACGGTGGTCCGGTCAAAAGAAGCTATCCCGCTGCGTCGAAATTGAGAAGATCGTCATTGCCATGTTGGCGGCACCGTAGCTGAAGAAACGCGCTTTTTGCAGATCCTGATAACCAGAGAAAAGGGAATGCCGTGACCAAGTGCGATCGCAATCACGAGGTTCTTTTCAGCGTAGGCCGACGGGAATTTCTCGGCTACACCGGCGCCGGGATGCTCGCGGCGGTCCTGCCCGGCTGCGGCAACGGCGACATCCAGTCGACGCCCTATCAGCAGACCATTGCGCTCGGTCAACAGATGATCCAGCAGGCCGTCAGCGATCCGTCGAATCCCGTCGCCGCGATCTCGATCGCGATGGTCAAGGGCAACACCGTGGTCTGGCAGCAGGCCTTCGGGTTGGCGTCGGTGCCGGGGCAGATCAAGGCAACGCCGCAGACGCGCTTTAACATCGGCTCGGTCAGTAAGTTGTTCCCGGCACTGGCGGCGACGATCCTTGTCGATCGCGGTCGGATCACGCTCGACACGCCGATCGTCAAATATCTACCGACCTTCACGATGCTGTCGCCGGAATACGCGCAGATCACCACGCGTCATCTGCTGTCGCATGCATCCGGTCTGCCCGGCACGAATGGGCGCAACCTCTTCACGTTCGAGCCGGTTGCCGGATACGCCGCCGACACGCAAGCCGAACTCGCGAACTCGCACCTGAAGCATCTGCCGGGTGACCTGGCCGTCTATTGCAACGACGGCTTCACGATGGTCGAGCAGATCGTGCTCGCCATGACGGGTCAGAGCTTCGCGGACTTCGTCCAGTCGGCTATTCTCGCGCCGCTGAAGATGACCCAGTCCAGCTATCTGACGAGCGTGCCGTCCGGAGGATCGTTCTCACTGCCGTACGTGAACGGCACGCAGCATCAGGAATTCGTCAATGCGTACGCGACCGGCGGACTGAGTTCGACGCCCGCCGACATGATGAATCTCGCGCAGATGATCTACGGCGGTGGCGTGTTCCAGGGACAGCGCATTGTGTCTGCAGCGGGCATCGCGCAGATGGGCATGGATCAGACAAAAAACCTGACGATCAACCCGTCGCCGGAATGGCGCTGGGGTCTCGGCTGGGACTCCGTGGTGCAGCCGGCGCTCGACGCCGCGGGCGTGCTCGGCTGGGAAAAGGACGGCGGCACTGCGTTCTACTCGACCGAATTTTTCGTGGTGCCCAACTCGCAGTTCGCGCTGCTGGTGACCGGCAATGCGGGCTACAACGCCCGGGCGATTGCCGAAACGCTGGTGCTGTCGGCGTTGAAGGAAGACGGCACGATTTCGTCGCTGCCGGCGAAGCTTGGCACCACGGCGCCGCCGGTCGCTTCGGGGCCGGGCATTGCGAGCGGCGCGGGCATCTACGGCAGTTCGGATTTGCCGTATCAAGTGCTCACCAACGCGGATGGTAGTCTGCAGATCAACCAGTGGGACGCTGCTACGCGAGGCTGGGCGAAGATCGGCGGGTACCAGTACCGCAGCGACGGCTGGTGGTGGAGCGATAGCGATTCGGCGTCGTATCGCTTCGCAGTCGTGTCGGGCAACGACAGCGAAGGAAACGCGTTCAACTATCGCTATCTGATGAAGCGGGTCGTGCCGGGCGCGGGCTACGCGTATCTGACGCTGCCGGTCGGCCAGCACCTCGCCCCGCTGGCGGCGCTCGACAGCGCGTGGCAGCAACGCGTCGGCACACAATGGACGTTGACCAACGATGCGCCGAGCGCCGTGCCGATTGTCGTTCTTGGCAATCCGCCGGCGTTCTTCGCGACACTCGCGGAACTCCCGGGCTACGTGCTGTACGGCAACGAAGATCTTCGCTATCAACTGATCGTGCCGGTGAGTGATACGCTCGGCGGCATGTCGATCAAGGTGCCGGGCAATTTTGGACGCGACCTCTATGAGATCCGTTTCGCGTCGACCACGGCAACTTCGCTGACGATCGGCAGTTCGATCTACGCGCGGATCTGACAGTGAGTCGTTCTATGACGGCGGGCCTCGCGGTCTGCGTCGACGGTATGGTGTTTGCGCACGAGGTGCCTGGCGAGCATGCCGCGGTCTTCGGTTTGCCGCAGCGCGCGCACCGTGCGTCGCTGCGATTTCTCGCGCAGAAACGACCCGGGACGGCTGGCTGAACGACGGCTTATCCGCAGCGACAGATTCTCTGCAACAACGACCGCTGACAAGCAACTTCGGCCACCTGCTGCATTGCTTTCACACGCCGACTTTGCCGAGCAGAATTCGGTGGAAGTCAGTACGGAGTACGGGAGCCCTTCCCCATCGCTGGGATCGGGCTTTGTGTTCGGGGAAGCTGTCGTGGATGCCGTTTGCCTGGATGGTGTGACTCCCGATTACTCGCTGCGGCCCGAAGTAAGGTTTGCCTTGATCCACGATGCCACGTCGGTGACCGGAATGGCGCGGTGTTGATTGAACGTCCCACTCTTGTGCCATGCGACGCCCCTCGAGTCGAGTACGAGCTGTCCGATACGGCCATGGAGCTGCTCGTTAGCACGGTGCCGCTGTGGATTTGGGTCGTTGAGCGGTTGATCGAGCCGGGCACACGGTTGACTTCGTGCTCGTCGAATCGCGGGAGCCCACGCCCGCTGCGTGAATCAACTCACCGTCCAGTCCATGATCAATCATGTACGCCCTCACTGTCTGGGCGCGCGCGAGGGACAACGGGTAGTTAACCGCTTCGGGCCCAAGACGGTCGGTGTGACCTACGACCGAAATGGACTGAACGCCGCGACTCTGCCTGGTACGCGTGGTGACCTGGTCAAGAGCGGCCGCTCCGCCCGGTAAGATCGAAGCGCGGCTTGACTGCCCGAAAGCAAACAGGGCATCGCTTCGCAGCACGAACTCATCGACCGTTTGCGCCGCAGGTGCGACCGGCTGCGAGCCCGTTGAAGCCGGGGTATCCGGCGCGTCGCCACACGCGAATGTGAGTCGTCGCGTGACATCTGTCTGGTCATTGTCCGGCAGCAGGCGCCCGACTTTCTGCACCGGGCGGACCGGTTCGCCGTGACAGATCCGCTCGGCGACCTTCATGCAGGTAGCCGGTCCTTCGAACAACCCGTGACATTCCACCTGATGAAGCGTGGAACCGTCGGCGGCGGTAACCGCATAAGCATTAAACGTCGGCCCCGAGGCACTCGAACATCCGGCAAGCAACGCGAGGCTCAGCGATAAACTCCATTCAGAAAGCTGATTCATTATGTTCTCCGTACTGTTCTTTCGTACGCCCGGTTCGGCGCACGGTCGGGTTGTCCGCACTTGAGCGAAGGCATCCACGCCCTACCATTGCATGGCCGCGCCCATCCCGAAGGTGGTGCCGCCGGGGCTCATGCCGACGCCTGCTTTCATCTTGACGTTCTCGGTGAGACGAGCGGTTCCGCCCAACGCCACGGCCTGATAGCCACGGAAGCCCGCCGTGCCGATGCCGAATGACAGGGTCTTGTCCTTGTCGACCTCCGGAATCATCGTCAATGCGGTCGCCGCCGCGATGCCGGAATAGGCATTGCGCGCGACCGAATTGATGCCGGATTGCAGTTGGTCCACGCGCTGGTCGGTATAGGCATTGGCTTGCGCCAGTCCGGCATTGAGCTGGTCCACGTTGACTGCGTCCGTCCCTTGCGTTCCCGCTGCCACGTTCGCCACCTGCCGGGTATCGTTAAGTGAGCCGACGGATACCACGTTGCTTCGCCCCCCGTCCGAGCTATTGGAACCCAGTGCCACCGAATTATTCCCACTCGCGGCCGCGCCGACCCCCACCGCTGTCGCGCCCGTCGCGCTGGCTTGCGAACTGTTGCCGACCGCCGTGCTATTGGAGCCTGATGCCGACGCGCCGTGCCCGCCCGCCGACGAATTCGAACCGGTGGAGGCCGGTGGCGTCGGCGTGCCCGGCGAGGACGAGAAGCTGCCACCATTGTTGGTGGTCCGCTGGTTGATCAGCGTGGTCAACTGGGTCGACACCGAATCCAGTTGCGAGACGTTCACGGCGTCGGTACCGGCCTTGCCGGCCGCCACACCGGTGATCTGCCGATTACCGATGTTGAGCTCACCCGCGGACGACTGCGGACTGCTCAATCCATACGCGATGTAATTGCTCAACGCGCCAACCGTCGTCACCGATCCGGCACCCAGCGCAACGCTGTTTGCCATCGTCGCGCTCGCGCCGGCGCCCATTGCGATGGCATCGACGGCGCTGCTTTGCGCCCCCGAGCCAATCGCCACGCCGCCTGCGTTGGCGGCCTTTGCGTTCGCCCCTTGTGCGATCGACTGGGCGCCGCTCGCGATCGAGCCGCTGCCGAGCGCGATCGCGTCGGCCTGCGCCGCATTCGAGCTCTCGCCGATCGCAACGCCGCCCGGCGCCGTGGCATCGACGACGGCGCCGTTGCCGATGCCCACGCCGTTGTCACCGTTGACTACGGTCGTCGGTCCAACGGCAATCGATTGCGCGCCGACCGCCAGCGAATCCGCGGCCGTCGAGTTCGCATGAAAGTACATCTGTCCGGACACGGCGAACGACGACAGCGCGCCCGCAAGCTGTCTGATCGTGACGGCGTCCTGCGCCCGCGTGCCGTCCGCGACGTTAGTCAACTGGCGATAGGTGTTGCCGGTCACGCTGCCGAAAGACACGGCGCCGAGCAAGGTTTGATCCGACGTGTTGAAGGGGATCGCATGGCTGCCGTTCGCAATCGAACCGATCCCGGACAGCACCGCGCGATCGGACACGGATCCCGAGCCGATCGCGACTCCGCCGGCCACCGAAGCGCTCGACAGCGCGCCTAATGCAAGCGCGTTGTTCGCCTGCGCGGCAGCGCCATTGCCGCCGGCAAAGCTGCTCACGCCAGCGGCCGTGGCCCCCACGCCCGCCGCCAATGCATTGACGCCGGTGGCGCCGTCGTTGTTGTAGTTGCCGCCTTGCGTGCCGCCGTCGTTGACGCTGTAGTAGTGCGTCTTGCTGGCCGTCACTACTCCGGCGAGGTTGTCGACCGCCTGATCCGTCGCATAAAGCTGCGAACCGTTCACGGCATCCGTACTCGCCGCGTTCACCTGCCCGGCCGCCACGTTGGTCACCGTGCGCTCGTGACCCGCGCTACCCACGCTGACCGTGCTGGTCGGAGCAGTACCGGCGTACGTGTAGGCCGTGCCATCGATCGTGGCGCCGGTCGTTGCTACCGCCGCGGCCGTGATCGAGCCGCTGCCGAGCGCGACCGCATTGGCGTTATTCGCCACCGCGCCCTGCCCCAGCGCCGTGCTGTTGGCGCCGCCCGCCGTGGCAGCTACGCCGGCCGCCAGTGCATTGATACCGGTGGCGCCGTCGTCGGCGTAGTTGGCACCCTGTGTACCGTTGTCGTTGACGCTGTAGTAATGCGTCTTGTTGGCCGTTACCGTCGCGGACAGACTGCTGACTGCCTGATCGGTTGCGTACAGTTGCGAACCGTTCACCGCGTCGGTGCTCGCCGCGTTCACCTGACCGGCCGCCACGTTGGTCACCGTGCGCTCGTGACCCGCGCTGCCCACGCTGACCGTGCTGGTCGGAGCCGCGCCTGCATAGGTGTAGGCCGTGCCGTTGATGGTGACACCCGGCGTGGCCACCGCCGCGGCTGTTGTTGAACCGCTGCCCAGCGCCACGCTATTGGCGAACGTCGAGCTGGCTCCGGCACCAAGCGCTACGGCGTCGGTTGCGCTGCTTTGCGCGCCGGAGCCGACTGCCACGCCGCCCTGGTTTGCGGCACTCGCGTTGGCGCCCTGCGCAATCGATTGCGCGCCGCTCGCGACCGCGCCGCTGCCGAGCGCCATTGCGTCGGCCGCGGCCGAATGCGATTGCTGGCCGATCGCGACACCGCCGGGCGCGGTTGCATCGACCACCGCTCCGTTGCCGACACCTACGCCGTTGTCGCCGTTGACGACGGTGGTCGGTCCAACCGCGATCGACTCCGCGCCCACGGCCAGCGAATCGGCCGCCGTCGAATTAGCGTGGAAATAGTTCGTGCCGGTCACCGAAAACGACGACAACGCGCCCGCCAGTTGCCTGACGGTGACCGCGTCTTGTGCCTGCGTGCCGTCGGCCACGTTGGTCAACTGCCGGTAGGCGGTGCTGCTGCCGACGGACACTGCGCCGAGCAAAGTCTCATCGGAGGTATTGAACGGAATCGCGTGGGAACCGTTGGCGATCGATCCCGAACCGGGCAGAACCGTACGATCCGAAACCGATCCGGAGCCGATCGCCACGCCGCCGACCACCGAAGCCGTCGCTTGCAGTCCGAATGCGGTTGCGTTGTTCGCCAGCGCCTGCGCACCGTTGCCCAGTGCCGTGCTGCTCGCGCCGGAAGCCAGAGCGCCGACACCCGCGGCCAGCGCGTTGACGCCGATGGCGCCGTCGTCGGCATAGTTGGCGCCTTGCGTGCCGCCGTCGTTGACACTGTAGTAGTGCGTCTTGTTGGCGGTCACCGTCGTGGCAAGTGCATCGACCGCCTGATCGGTCGCGTACAGTTGCGAGCCGTTCACCGCGTCGGTACTCGAAGCGTTCAACTGGCCTGCGGCAACATTCGTCACGGTGCGTTCGGCGCCCGCTTTGCCGACGCTGACCGTGCTCGCCGGCGTGGTGCCGGCAAACGTGTACGCGGTCCCATTGATCGTCGCGCCCGGCGTCCCCACCGCGGCGGCAGTCGTGCTTCCCGCCCCCAGAGCCACCGCGCCGGCGTTGGTCACCGTGGCGCCCGAGCCGACCGCTACGCCTTGCGTCGCCGCGGCCGATACCGTTGCGGCGTCGCCGAACGCGACCGAACCGGCATTGTTCGCTTGCGATGCGTTGCCCAGTGCGAGCGCGCCCTGGCCGGTCGCGATATTGGCATTGCCGAGCGCCACCGCGCCCTGGCCGTTGGACGTATTGTTCGCGCCCATGGTTATCGCGCCGGTCCCGATCGCCGAGTTCGGATCGCCGATAGCGACCGCGCCGTTACCGCTCGCGGTATTGCCCACGCCGATCGACACCGCCTTGCCGCCGGTGGCCGTTGCCGTCTGGCCGATCGCAATGGCGCCGGCCGTGTTCGCGATGGCACCGGTGCCCTGAGCGATCGAATCGCCACCCCTGGCTTGAGCACCGTTGCCCAACGCTATGTCGTTAGCGGTGGTCGGTGCGCCGTTTACGCCGGCCACCGCATTCAGGCCTTGGGCGATTGAATCGTTACCGTACGCATTGGCGACCGGTCCCACCGCGATCGCATCGGTGCCGGTAGGAACACTGTCAGCCAATACCGAATTGGTATGGAAATATTTGATCCCGCCGCCATTGTTGATGTTGGCAATCGCTGTGGTATTGGTCGACACCTGCTGGTTGGTGGCGAACAGCTGGGATCCATTCACCGCGTCCGTGCTTGTCGCGTTCAGTGCAGCCGGCGCCATGTTGGTGATGGTCACCGGAGATCCGGCTCCCGCCCCGCCGGTCGCACCGAGCGTGATCTTCGTTCCGCCCGCCGCGTCGTACTTCACCGCGATATTGGCGGTGTTGTCGATATTCGTATTCAGCGCGGTCAACGCACCGGCAACCGTCGTCTGCGGGTTGGGTCCGCTTACGGCTCCGGTAGCGCTGACGGAGTTGACTGGCTGGCTAAAGCCGGTGATATCGCCGGTTGTCGCGCTATAGCTGGCGCCGCCGCCCAATGTGCCGGCCGTCGAGGCACCGAGATTATTAACGCCGGTCACAACCGTGCTCAGTTGCGAGCCGTTGATCGCGTCGGTGCTGGTAGCCGAAATCACACCCGCTGCCACGTTCTGCAGTTGCCGCTCTTTGCCAGCGGAGCCGACCGACACCACGCCATTGGCCGCGTTCGCGATGCCGGTCGCGGTGCCGCCGTAAAGCGCGGTAGTGCCCGTATGGGGCGCTGCGGTCGTACTGCCCGCGCCCAACGCGACGTCGTTCGCGTTGCTGGTTGATGCGCCGGCACCGAGTGCAATCGCATGGGTCTGATTGGCCACCGCCGAATCGCCGAACGCCAGCGCGCTCGCGCCGTTCGCGGTACTCGCGTTGCCCAGCGCGACCGCGCCTTGACCGTTGGCAGTATTGCCGTTGCCCTGCGCTACCGCGCCGTCGCCCGTGGCGGTATTATTCGCGCCCACGGCGACCGCGCCATTGCCGCTCGCGCTATTCGGATCGCCAATCGCGACTGCGCCGTTGCCGCTCGCGGTCTGCGCCTGACCCAGCGCGACTGCGCCCGTCCCACCGAGCACCTGGGAGTTATGGCCGCCGGCGAACGAACCCGCGCCGGCGGCCGCGGCGACGCTGCTGCCGTCGCCGATTGCAACCGTGGAGGCGGCGAGCGCTCTTGCCGCATTGCCGATGGCGGAAGCATTAGCCGCGTTTGCCGTTGCGGAGGTACCCATGGCGAGGGCATCTGTGTTGGCGCCCGTCAGCGCCGAATCGCCTATCGCGATGGACGAGGAACCCGCCGAACTCGCGCCGGAGCCGATCGCAATGGCGCGAATGCCCGACGCCGCGGCGCCTGCCACCGTCGCCGGGGTAGACGCGCCGCCTTCGGCAACGGTATCGGATGACCCCAACGCTATCGAATTGGCACCGGTGGCTTGTGAGCCGTTCATCATGCCGAGCGCGTTGAGCCCTGAGGCGGCGGCGCCCGCTCCCAAAGCCACGGCATTCTGTGCCGTCGCTTTGGACACTGTGCCGGCGGCGAGTGAAGAGGGACCGGACGCAGTCACGTCCGTGCCGACGCCAATCGCTCCGGCCGCCGTTGCGCCGGTGCCGGCGACAGAACGCGGTCCGAGATAGACGGCGTTGAGTCCGCTGGCGATGGACTGGAAGCCGACAGCAACAGCATGCGTGCCGGAAGCCGCAGCGGTATAGCCCACGCCGACGGCGGCGGGTCCGCTTGCCACGGCCTGGAAGCCAATCGCCGCGGCATAATCCGCATTCGAGGTGACGTCCGTGCCGATGGCGATGGAGGCCGTACCGGTCGAGCCGGTGCCCGCCGCAGTGCGCGCGCCCAGATAAAGGGCGTTTGCACCGGTGGCGCTGGCTCCCGAACCAACGGCTATACCGTTGGTCTGGGAGCCTGTGGCTCCGCTGCCCAATGCGACCACGCCCGAGGCGGCAGCGTTGGCACTCGAGCCCATGGCAACGCTGTTGTCGCCGGTTGCTTTCGCCAACGGGCCGACAGCGGTGGACACATTCCCGCTAGAAACGCTGTCCAGGCCAATGCCAATGGCCGACGTTCCACTAGCGACGACATCCGTTCCGATGCCAATCGCCGACTGCGCCGTCGCGCCGGTGCCCGCAGCCGTACGCGCGCCCATATAGATTGCGTTGGTCGCACTCGCAATGGCCTGAAAGCCAAAAGACAAGGCATTCAGTCCCGTACTGTTGGCGCCATAACCTACCGCTGTGGCTCCGCCTCCAGAGGCAGTGGACTGAAAGCCCACGCACGTGGTGCTGCCGCTATAAAAGTTGTACGGTGCCGCCGAGCAGCTCGCCTGCGCTTGCGCCTGCGCGGCCCATCCCCCGAAACCCATTAGCAACAGCACGGTGACGACACGCGCTCCCGAACCTTGCGACGCCGCAGAACCCTGCTCGCCGCTGCGTGCGTCGCATATGGAAGCAGCCGCTCCCGACTTTCCCTTGCCGCGCGATACGTCCAGCTCCGACGCGGCTACGAAGGCGCCTAACGCGTTGTTCCAGATGGTCCGATATGCTTTGTTCATGCCGTTGCCTCACGAGGAATTGAAGTTCGAAGTTCACAAAACGCGAGCGTGTGCATGCACCCGATTTATTCAGGATGCCTATTCATGATTTACAAACCGTCTCGTTGCGGCACGAGGTGTTTCAGCGTTGGACCGGTTGCGAACCGCCCTCACTCCCGGCGAACCACGAATCTTGAGCGCGAGCGAATACCACGCCTGCGATTCGATTCGCATGACTAAGTAAATAGTGAAGTTCGGTCAGATAGCCAGTTTTTGAGGTACTGGCCGCTGAGACGTTTGACGAATGTCTGGGTTAGGAAGGTCCGAACGGTAGACGCAGAGGAAAAGCGATCATATGGTGGAACGCCAATTGCCGGCCAGGCCTTAGTGCTTTCTTTGCCGAGCCAGTGCCCGACTCTGTTCCGACTGGGTTACTCATCGTTACCGCCCCCTCAGTAGCCTGCTGCAAAACGCTTCCTCGGCCGTGGCATGGCAACCTGCCCTTGCGCCCGCTACACGGACCGTTTTTTCTTTCTCGCAACGCATTGAGCACTATGTGAGACGAAGCTCCCGCGCTATTCGCATTGGATGCGGTGGCTCCCTCTATTTGAATCGAGTAATAAAAGGAAAGATGAGTGCCCGCGCGAACTCTCTCATAGGTCTTTTCATTTGTCTACAAAAAGCCTATGGCGATATTCAGGTACTGCGGAATCAACAATTAAATTCCATTAACCCTACTCGCGACTCCGGAAATTGGTCAGGGTTTCCTGACATAGATTTCAGGATATCCGTAATTTTTTCTTAATTTTTTTACGTCGGTTTTCAGCTAGCAACACGCAAAAAAATGCAAGACAACTGGTGAAGAAATAGACTCCGTTCGGTCCGTTTCGTCGAACACTTCGATTTCTTCCATGTCTGCCCGCGACTGCCGATGTGCTTTCCGTAACACCGACAGCGAAACCAGTTTGGCCCGCATAATTGCCGACCGCCGCGCCAATGACCGATTTTCCGGGAGCCGGCGCTTGCGGAAGCATCGAGAGCGCGACCGCCGGGGCCGAACCAGCGTTAGCGTCACGGCGGTATTTCTGCATATCGTCACGGATGCTGTTAATCGCGCTATTCATCTGGCGCACATCGACAGCGTCAGTCGGAGCCGTACCGTCTGCAACGTTGGTAATCTGACGCGCAGCACCCGGCGCACCGACCGAAACCGTATTGTCCCGGTCTGCGACTGAATTTGCACCCAAGACAACCGAATCCGTGCCTGTCGGGTCTGCAACCGTACCATTCGAGCCGGATGTCGAAATCCTGTCGACCGTACTGGTGATTGACGTCCGATTGCGATCCGCGCAAGCCAAGCCGCATTGAAATTTGGCCGGCAGATGGGCCAGCGATGTTATATGCGACCAAACATTGCTACGCATGGCTACAGGAAGTGTTGCCTCCTTCACGACGCAGCGGGGTCGCACAAAAGACGGCGAAACTATTACAAAACCCTAAATCTGGCAAATAATACTGATTTGTTCTGCGAGGCATTACGATTCGATTTCGTTTCCTGAAACGTTTGCTCCTTATCGGTTAAAAAGCCATACGAATGCAGCAACCCTCGTTTTTCAGGTTAATCGCTCACGCACAAAAGGCGCGCCCCACCACGCGCCATGGCGGAAATTCGTGCGGTGCAGTACAACGGTTAAAACCGCGCCGGCACTTTCGTTTTCCCCTATGAGGTCAACGACTGCTGCGCGACCGCAGCACGGAGGTCAGGATGGCGACGACAAAAGACATTCCCATGATCGGCCTCGCCCTCCAGGGCGGCGGCGCGCACGCGGCGTTCACGTGGGGCGTGCTCGACCGCCTGCTCGACGAAGTCGGGCGCGGAACGCTGTCGATTCTCGCGATCAGCGGCGCGAGCGGCGGTGCGCTCAACGCCGCGGCCTGCACGTACGGCCTGAGCAGAAGTCCCACCGACGCCAAACGGGCGCTCGAACAACTCTGGACGCTGGTCGGCGCCGCGTCGAAATGGCAGCCGTTCTACAACTTACCCACGGATCTTCTGAAGTCTCCCGAGCGCTGGAATGTGGATCTCAATCCGGTGGTGCTCGCGCAAAGCATGCTCGAGCCGCTCAGTTCGCCGTACGCCATGCCGTGGCTGACCAATTCGCTCGGCTCCATCATGGAAACGGTGATTCCGGATTTCGGGGTCGTCAATCACCCGAAAGACGCCGTGCCCCAGCTCTTCCTGGCGGCGACCAACGTCAACCTGACCGCGCTGCGCATCTTCGGTCCGGGGGAAATTTCGGCGAAAGCGCTGATGGCCTCAGCCTGCTTCCCGACACTCTTCGAGGCGGTGAAAATCGACGGCGAGTTCTATTGGGACGGCGGCTACCTGGCCAACCCGGCGCTCGCGCCGCTCGTCAAATGGGCCGACGACATTCTGAGCGTTCTCATCGATCCGCTCCGCACGAAGCATGGCCCGCCTGAACGCCCGAGCGAGATCAACAACCGGATCAACGAAATCAGCTTCGGCGCGTCGTGGGTCGCGGAAGTTCGTCAGATCCAGCTGATCAACGAACTCGTCGCCGAAAACCCTGGCCTTCAGCACCACGGAAAGCCTTACTCGCCCAAGCGCTTTCACGTGATTCGCGCCGACCGCTTCATGGACGAGATCGGCGCTGCATCGAAGAACACGCCCTCCATCGAATTTTTCCGCGCCTTGCGCGAGGCGGGCCATGCCACGGCCGACACATGGGTGCGCGATTGCCTGCCGCGCGTCGGCAAGACTTCAACTTTCGATCTCGACAAGTTCGTGAAGAACCGCGTCAAAGGGACGCCCACTGCGATGCGCACCGTTCAGCGGGCCGAGGGTGAAGCGCCTTGATGCGCCTTATCTGATCGTTTTCGCGTCGGGCCGGTTGCGTAGTGCTGCGCGCAGGCGAAAGCGCAACGGCATCGGCGCCTTCAAGGCCAGCACACAAAAGCCGGCGCCGGGTTTGACCCGCGCGCCGGCTTTATCGCCTGTCGATCACCAAAGAAAGTCGAGAACTCAGGTTTCGAGTTTCGCGTCCATCGTGATCGTGGCGTTCAATACTTTCGACACCGGGCAGCCGGCCTTGGCGTCGGCGGTCGCTTTGTCGAAGGCGGCTTTGTCGCCGCCGGGGATTTTCACGGCTACGTCGAGATGCACCGCGGTGATCGCGAAACCGCCGCCGTCCTTGTCGAGCGTGACGGTCGCCGTCGTGCCGATGCGTTCGGGCGTAATGCCGGCCTTGCCCAGTTCCGCCGATAGCGCCATGGAGAAACACCCCGCATGCGCAGCCGCAATCAGCTCTTCCGGATTCGTGCCGATGCCGTCCGCGAAGCGTGTCGAAAACGAGTATTGGGTCTCCTTGAGGACGCCGCTGTCGGTGGAAATCGAGCCCTTGCCGTCTTGCAGGCCGCCTTGCCAGACTGCTGATGCCTTGCGCTTCATCGCTCTCTCCTGTTTGTGCCTGCTTCGCGCGCTGCACGACCGAATCTGACGCCTGCCGCAACGATCCCGCCCGGGTGGTCTGCGGTTTCGGCATCGGTCGAGAATGTCGCGCGGCGTCGCCGGCGCGGGCGTGGACCGAACTCCATCATAGGCGCTTCCGTGTGCCAGCGTCGTGACGCTGCGGCGATTGGTCAAACAGAAGCCTATCAGGAGCCGCCCGCGCCGAAGTTGCCCCTCGCAGCGCGCGCAACTGCACAACGGCGCCGCCATGCCGCCGGCCTATTCGGCGAACGGCAAGCTCTCCTGCCCGAGCGCGCGCATGCCGAATACGTTCAGCGTCATGGCCACCAAGGCGTAATAGCCGAGCAGGCCCACCAGGTTGATGACCACCTGATGTCCGAAGCGTTCGACCGCCTTCGCATAGATTGCGTCCGAAACGCGCTTGGTGTCGTACAGCTCGCTCGCGAAGTCGTGGATCAACGCGTCGTCGGCGTCCGCGAAATCCGGGCGCTTTCCTTCGCGAATCGTCTCGGCGTCCGCTTCGGACACGCCCGCCTGCAGCGCGATCGGGTAGTGGATGTACCACTCCGCCTGCGCCTGCCAGCGCGCCGCGGTCACGAGAATCGCCAGCTCCGACAGGCGCAGCGGCAAACCCGTCCGATAGCGGCAGAACGCGCCCAGACGTTGCGCCTGCTGCGCCAGCTCCGGACTATGAATCCAGCCGAGAAACGGCCCGTTCAGATTGCCGCGCGGGCCGGACAGAATTTCGTCGAGCACCGCTTTCTGTTCAGGCGTGGCGGCGGACGGGTCGAAGTGAGGTAAACGTTCGGTCATGATCGCTCTCTTGATTGGTGGCGTCGGAATGCTCAAACGGCGGCGAGCGCGCCGCAGACCGCATCCGTGAACCGGCTGACGATCTCGTCGATGTCGCGCTCGGTGCAGATGAACGGCGGCGCCAGCAGCACATGATCGCCGATCCGGCCGTCGACGGTGCCGCCCATCGGATACACCATCAGACCACGCGCGAACGCCTCACGCCGGATTGCAGCGTGCAGCTTAAGCCGGGCGTCGAACGGCGTTTTGCCGACACGGTCCTTGACCAGCTCGACACCGACGAACAACCCCCGGCCGCGCACGTCGCCGATATGCGGATGCTGTGCGTAATGCTCGCGCAGCCGTCCGCGCAGTTGTTCGCCGCGGGCGAGCACATTCGCCAGCAGATTGTCATCCGCGATCACGCGCTGCACTTCGAGCGCCGCGGCGCAGGCGGTGGCGTGACCGATATAGGTATGGCCATGCTGAAAGAACCCCGAGCCGCCGACGATCGTCTGATAAATCCGGTCGCTCACGAGCGTCGCGCCGATGGGCTGATAGCCCGCGCCGAGCCCTTTGGCAATGGTGAGGATGTCCGGCGCCACGCCGTCTTCGTCGCAGGCGTACAGGTAGCCGGTGCGGCCCATGCCCGACATGATCTCGTCGAGAATCAGCAGCACGCCGTAGCGATCGCACACCGCGCGAATCTTGCGGAAATACTCGCGCACCGGCGGCACCGCGCCGGCGGTCGCGCCGACCACCGTTTCCGCGACGAAGGCGGCGACCGTATCCGCGCCGAGTTCGAGAATCTTCTGCTCGAGTTCGTCGGCGAGACGCTGCGCGAAGGCCTCTTCGGTTTCGTCGGCGCGCTGCTCGCGATACGCGTAACACGGACTCACGTGATGCGCTTCGATCAGAATCGGCAGGAACGGCTCGCGTCGCCACGCATTGCCGCCGATCGCCAGCGCGCCGAGCGTGTTGCCGTGATAACTCTGCCGACGCGCGATGAAATGGCGGCGCTGCGGCTCGCCCTTCTCCACGAAGTACTGGCGCGCGAGTTTCAGCGCCGCCTCGATCGCCTCCGAACCGCCCGAGACGAAATACACATGTTCGAGCCCGTGCGGCGCGCTCGCCACCAGGCGGTCGGCGAGTTCCTCGGCAGGCGCGGTGGTGAAGAACGACGTGTGCGCATACGGCAACTGCTGCGACTGTCGTTTGATCGCGTCGATCACGCGCTGGTTGCTATGACCGAGACACGAAACGGCGGCGCCGCCGGACGCGTCGATATAGCGCTTGCCGGTGGAATCGATGATCTCGATGCCGTCGCCCGCGACGGCGACCGGCAGCGACTGTTTAGGCGAACGATGAAAAACGGTGGACATGGTGTTCGGTTTCCTGTGATGACGGCAAGCGCTTATGCGCCGGCTCGTGCAGACGCCGCGCGGGCGATGAAGGTGTCGAATGCGCACTGCCCCTGCCGGTAAACTTTCATCGACACACCAGCATCGCCGATGTCGAAGAGTGCGGTGGCGAGTGTGTTTTCGTCGTCCGGATCGCGTGGGTCGTCGCGGTAGATCGGCAGGCCCGAAGGCGCGCGATCGTGCAAGACGTCGAGCAAGGCGGCGGGTTGCAACGAGCGCACGACGGTGGGCAACAAGGCATCCACGCGCAATTGACGGTCACGCGACGAATCCGTGACGATTTGCGCTTCGGCCTCGCAGCCTGGATGAATCATGTGGTTCGCGTGGCCGCTGAGATTCGCCACCGGTTGCACGGAACATCGCCGCGCAGTGGCTTCTACGCTGAAGAGGCGCGCGTCGCCCGCACAGCCGAGCGTGTGATGAAAGCCGCTCGCGGCCGGCGTGTTGCGCAGAATGCGCAACGCTTCATCGAGCGAAGCGGCATCGAGTACGGCCCGTGCGAGGATCATGCGCGGCACGCCGGCGAGCGGCGTGCGAATGCGCAAATTGTTGATCGCCTGCACGATACCGGCGCGGCTCGCGGCGAAGGTGTGGCCCGGCAGCGATCCGGGGTAATAGAAACTCACGAAGCCGGGTTGGCCGGCCGGTTGCACCTCGACAAGCGCACAGCGCTCGCGCAGAAACGGATCGCCGTCTTCGTTATGCGCGATGAAGCGCGTGTCGCCAACGACCGCCGCCAGCGTGGTGCAACCGTCCGGCGCGTTGTGGATCAGTTCGCCGCGGCAGTTCCAGAGAAACACATCTTCGGCCGACCAGCCAAGGCCCGCCGCCAATCCATCCAGCTCGGCGAGCAACGCCGGGAAATGCGCTTGCGTTGCATCGCGCAGTGCCTGCACGAACGCAGTGCCGCGCCAGCGCCGAACCGCCTGCCATGCGCTGCTCTGATTCATGTAGTCGGCGAAAACCGGCCGCGCCAGTTCACCTAGCCGGTAGCCTATGTCATACGGCTTACCGCTCACCTGCACAAGATTCAAACCCTGCTTCGAGGTCACCATCGCACCCATTCAACAATCGGTACGCATTTATACTTTAAAACAACATTTGTTGTCAAACCAGGTCATATTTATCCAGATGGAGTGGTCCCGCATTCACGCGAGACCTCGGCCCGATCAGACAGGAATGTTCAAGGCACGTATGCGCCCTTCGCGTGCAGCGACTGCTCCGCGATAGCGAGCTGTTCGACAGCATCCGCGCCTTCCAGCGCGAGCAGATGCGCGACCAGCGACTCGGCCAGCGCCGTAGCCGCCACCAGCGATGGAAAGAACGAAGGACTCTCGTGCGAAAAGATCAGCACCTTGTCGGCGTTCAAGGCGATCGGCGAGACGGCGCTGTCGGTAATGGCAATCAGCTTGCTGCCCTTTTCCAGCGCAGCTTCGGCTACGCGCGCGGCTTCCACCGAATACGGCGCGAAACTGATCACGATGGTTGCGCTGTCACGTTCGACGGAGCGCAGTTGCATTTCCAGCGTGCCGGCCTCGCCGTTGAGCAGAGACACCGAGGACCGAAAGAGCCGGTAACCGTACACGAGACCGAACGCGACCGAGTAACAGGAGCGGAAGCCGGCCACATGCACATGCGGCGCACGCCGCAGCAGACGCGCCGCTTCAACAATCACACGGCCGTTATGCGCGGCGGTGACCTCGAGGTTGTGCTGCTGCGCGACCAGCAGATCGTTCGCCAGCGCGTCTTTCGATTTGACGAGCGAACGTGCGCGGCTCGTGAGCGGTTCGGGCCGCGTGCGCACGCGCGCGACGAACAGGTTGCGCAATTCGTTCCAGCCGGGGAAACCGAGTTGCTGCGACAGGCGCACCAGCGAAGCCGGTTGCACCTGCGCTCTTTCCGCCACTTTGCGCATGGAGGAAACCGCGACCTCGTCGGGATGATCGAGCAGGAAACCCGCTCCCATCTGGAACTGCGGACTCAGTTCGGAAAAGCGCGCCCGGATCAGGGCGGCGAGCTGGTCGAAACTGTCTGGCATGCGGAGGTACCGGGCGAACGGTCGATAAGGATGACAACAAATGTTACCACCCGGCACCTTGCATCCAACAGCGGTTCCGACACGCTTCGCGTGCTTTCAGTGCCTGTTTAAAGAAGCGCGACCACCCGCACGTCGCCCTGCTCCGCCGAGGCCACGACCTTATCGCCGATGCGGCGGAAGGTGATCGACACGGAGGCGTCGCCCACCCGCAGGTCGCCCACTTCGAGCCAGTCGATGCCTTCGGGCAGCATGGGCTGCTCGATCACCACTTCGCGCCGCTCGGCGTCGATCGTGATGCCCAGACACGCTTCGAGCATCATGAACGGCGAGCCCGCCGCCCATGCCTGCGGCAGACAGGCGACCGGATACGCGGTGGGCGGCTCGCCGCGCCGCCGTGGGAAGCCGCAGAAGAGTTCAGGCAAGCGCATGTCGAAGTTGACCGCCGCCTGGAACAGCGCCTGCAACAGCCGTACGGCCGCCGCTTTGCCGCCGTAGCGCGACAGGCCGCGCGCGCACAGCGCGTTGTCGTGCGGCCAGACCGAGCCGTTGTGATACGCCATGGGGTTGAAACGCGACTGGCTCGCGGCCAGCGTGCGCACGCCCCAGCCCGTGTGGAACAGCGTGGAGTCGAGCGCGCGCACCACCGCTTCGCCGCGCTCGCGCGAAGGCAGACCGAAGGCCAGCAGGTGTCCCGCATTCGAGGCCATCACGCGGCACAGATCGCCGTGGCCGTCGAGCGCGATGCCGTAGAAGCCGGCCTCCTCCATCCAGTACTTTTCTTCGACGCACTGACGGATTTTCTTCGCACGCTCGCTGTATTGCGCCGCCGCGTCATGCAGGCCGCGCAGCTTTGCGAAGTGCGCCATGGTGTCGAAGGCGGAACTCGCATAGGCCTGCACTTCGACGAGCGCAATCGGGCCGTCGGGAAAGTGGCCGTCGGCGTGAAAGACGGAGTCGTGGCTGTCTTTCCAGCCTTGATTCGCGAGACCGCCATCGGACTCGCGCTGATAGTCCAGCAGGCCGTAGCGGTTCTTGTCGCACACGCCCATGACCCACTGCGCCGCGCGCTCCAGCGCCGGCCACAATTCGTCGATCAACGCGAGGTCGCCCGTGCGGGCTGCATAAGCGCCGGCCAGCACGATGAACAACGGCGTGGTGTCGACCCCGCCGTAATACAACGCGAACGGCACTTCGCCGGTGGCCGCCATTTCGCCCTTGCGCATCTCATGCATGATCTTGCCGGGCGCGGCATCGCGAAACGGCGAGTTCTCGCGCGCCTGATGTTCGGCGAGAAAGCGCAACACGCCCGCGGCCAACTGCGGCTGCAGCCACAGCGTTTGAAGCGACGTGATGACGGCGTCGCGGCCGAACGGCGTGGAGAACCACGGAATGCCGGCGTACGGATACGGGCCGGTCACGAGGTCGGTGGTCAGCAGGCCGAGATCGGCGAGCGAGCGGTCGATCCACGCATTGAAAAGCGGATTGCTCGAACGCACGCGCGCGGTAACGCGGCGACGCTCGCGCATCACGAGGTGGGCGTCGACGAGCGCGGCGCGCACAGCCGCGCGGCCGACGCGCGGACGCTCGGCGTCGATCTGCGACAGATGCGCTTCGCTCATCGCGTGTGTGGGCTGCGAAACGCCGGCAATCGGCTTGTCCGTCTGCGCGACGACCTGCACCGCCACCGACAGATAGATCGACACGCACGCCTGGGCCGGCAGCTTGACGGTGTAGTCGGCGCGGTCGGCGAAAAGCTTGTCCGGTTCCGGCGAGAAAGCGATCCGCACATTGCGCGCCACGTCGTCGAGGCCGACGTAGCCGAGCAGCACCTCGCCGTGCTCGACGCGCGCCGGTTCGACACGGCCCTGCTTGTCGCGCTTCAGGCCGCGCACTTCGAACATGTCGCGGAAGTCGCTCGCGAACGAGATGGACAGCGGCACCACGGCGTCGCTCGTGCCGTAGTTGGTCAGTTCGATGGCTTCGTTGAGCACGGTGCCCGACAGCACCCGCACGCGCTCGACGTGGATCACGCCCTCAGGCGTGCTATCGCCGCCGAGCGGCGGCAACGGCCGGTTGGTCAGATGTGCCGTAAACGACGTGTTGTCGCTGCTCACGCTGCCCGACAACAGCGAAGGCGCGCGTCCGCCGAAAGTGAGGCGCAGTTGCGAGAGAACACGTGTGTCGTTGACGAACAGGCCGTCGTCGTGGCCGGTGATATCGCCAAGCGGATCGTTGACGATGAACGTGTCGCCCGACTTCAGCACATGCTGAGTGGCGCTCGCGACATTGAGGTTTTCTGTCGGGATGAATACGCCGTCCGGCTCGGGTTCGCGGTGATCGATTCCGCCCGAAAGGCCGCCGAGGGCTTCTGGCTGCTGCATCAGGGTCACTCCTATGGGTTCGCTGCTGCGTTCACGCTGTTGCGTTCGGTCTACATCCGGTTGCTGTCTGAGTCGCTTCCGATTGTAGAGGGTCTGTCCGCGTCAGACGAACTTATCACAGGAGAGTTGCGGTTTTTTTTCAGTGGCACAGGACGTGCAGAGGAAGGGCGCGGCGCTCCTCGTGAGAGCGCCGCGCGGGCGTGAGGCGGGTGAGCGCCCCGACGCTTTAGCGCCCGGCCAGCGGCGCGGCTTCGCGTTGCGTTTCGCCGACGAAAAGCTGACGCGGACGGCCAATTTTCTGTTCCGGATCGGCGATCATTTCGTTCCACTGCGCAATCCAGCCGACCGTGCGCGCCATCGCGAAGATGCACGTGAACATGGCTGTCGGAATGCCCAGCGCGCGCTGCACGATGCCCGAATAGAAGTCGACGTTCGGGTACAGCTTGCGCGACACGAAGTATTCATCTTCCAGCGCGATCTTTTCGAGCGCCATGGCGAGCTTGAACAGCGGATCGTCGTGCAGACCCAGTTCTTCCAGCACTTCGTGGCAGGTCTCGCGCATCAGCTTTGCGCGCGGATCGTAGTTCTTGTAGACACGGTGGCCGAAGCCCATCAGCTTCACGCCGGAATCCTTGTCCTTCACCTTCGCGATGAATTCGGGGATGTTGTCGACCGAGCCGATTTCTTCCAGCATGTTCAGCGCCGCTTCATTCGCGCCGCCATGCGCCGGGCCCCACAAACATGCGATACCGGCCGCGATGCACGCGAACGGGTTCGCGCCCGACGAACCGGCGAGACGCACGGTCGAGGTCGATGCATTCTGCTCGTGGTCCGCGTGCAGGATCAGGATGCGGTCCAGCGCGCGCACCAGCACGTCGTTGACCTTGTATTCTTCCGCGGGGTTCGAGAACATCATGCGCATGAAATTCGCGCTGTACGACAGGTCGTTCTTCGGATAAACGAACGGTTGACCCACGGTGTACTTGTACGCCATCGCGACCAGCGTCGGCAGCTTCGCGATCATGCGGATCGCGGAGATATCGCGGTGCAGCGGATTGCTGATGTCGAGCGAGTCGTGATAGAACGCCGACAATGCGCCGACCGCGGCGACCAGAATCGCCATGGGGTGCGCGTCGCGACGGAAACCGCGGAAGAAGAAGTGCATCTGGTCGTGCACCATCGTGTGCTGCGTGACGGTCCGGGCGAAATCTTGCTTCTGCTGCGCGTTCGGCAATTCGCCCTTCAGCAGCAGGTAGCAGGTTTCGAGGAAGTCGGCGTTCTGCGCCAGATTGTCGATCGGATAACCGCGGTACAGCAGCTCGCCTTTGTCGCCGTCGATATAGGTGATTTCGGAGTTGCATGCCGCCGTCGACATGAAGCCCGGGTCGTACGTGAACTTGCCGGTCTGGCCGTATAGCTTGCGAATGTCGATCACATCCGGTCCGAGCGTGCCCTGATAAATCGGCAAATCAATAGTCTGGTCGCTGTCGGAAAAGCTCAGCGTTGCGTGTGTCTTCGAGTTCATCTACACGTTCCTTTTACTTTCACATCGCACACGTGCCGGCATGCTCGATCGTCAGAAACGCATTGGCATGCTCAGGCTCCGCTCGGCATTTTAAGGTCCGGCGCCCCCCCGATTGCGACGAATGACCGCAACAATGCATCTCGGCTGGCGCAACATTCGTTGCTGGCATGTCCTCCTGCAAAGGCTGGATACCGCGGGGAACCGGTCGCGCCGCACCTGTACCCACACCCACTGCCAGCAAAATGAAAGCTGAGCACTTACTGCAACAATGTTTTGCGGCAGTCAGGCTGCGAAGGCAAGAGGGCATCTGCGATACTGCATTCGTGTTTTGCTTCCCCTGCGAACACATCGCTGTGTTTGGCCCGCCGTCCTGCGGCGGGCCTTTTTAATCAGCCAGAAGAACAGGAAGGACTTTATGAACGCCTCGCTCGAAACGCTGTTTCCGGATCACGTCCACACCGACGAGAACATCGTCACCGCGCTGAATCACCAGGACATCGTCGTCGCCCTCTCAGCAGCGCTGAAAACGCAGGACGTGGCGGTGTTGCATATGCTCTACCCGCGTACCGACGCGCGCACGCATCGCAGTCTCGATGCGCTCGTGGATGTGCTGCACGGGCACGGCCTGCATGAGGTCGCGGATCTGATCGCGCAGGAAGCGCACTATCTGCTGTTCAAAGACCCCGTGAAAGCGTGGAAAGCGTTCCACGAAATTCGCAACGACTCGCTCGCGATCGGCGTGCATCTGTACTATCACGGACTCGTTGGCGAAGCGGCGGAACGCGCGCTCGATAAAGACGCGCATCGCAAGGCATGAGGTCGAGCGTTTGAGGTGTTGCCGGGATCGAGCCAGCCCGCGGATCACCGCCGCGAGCGCGAGCCACCCGGCGCGCTGTCGCCGTGCATTGATTGCACGTTTATTACGCGCTCGTTGCGGTTATTGCGTCCGTTGCGCGCTCGCTGACCGAATGAATTCGTCGACGTAGCGATTGAACGCCGATGGGTGCGCGAGGTTCATTCCGTGCGACGCACCGCGCACTGTTGCGCGGCGCGCATCCGGCAGCCAGTTTTGCAGCGCGGCCGCCGTGCGGCGAAACATATCGGGACTTTTCTCGCCGTCGATCAGCAGCACCGGGCAACGCACCTCGGCGGCCTGCTCGGGCACATAGGCGGGCAAGGGATCGCGGAATTGACGCGCCAGCGTGTGCGCATTGTCGGTCGCCATCCGGCGAAAACCCGGCGTGCTTATCGCCCAGAATCCGGGCCGGCTGACCGAATCGACGAACAGTTGCAGACCGGCCTCCACATCCCCGCTTTCGATCAGTTGCACCGCTTTCGCGCGCAACGCATTGACCGTTTCCGGCAGACTCGCGGGCGGCCGTCCGGCAATCTGCAACGGACCACCCGGGTCGGCGAGCGTCAACGTCCGCACGTGTTCAGGATGGCGCCGCGCGAAATGAAACACGACGCAACCGCCGCGCGAATGTCCCACCACATGGGCCGGCCCAACGCCGAAGCGCTCGATGAATTCCGCCACTTCGTTCGCGTGGTCGCTCCAGCTGAACGGCAGGCCGGGCTCGGTATCGGCCGCCGGCCAGTAGTGCGTGAGACTTACCGCCACACAGCGGTAGTGCGTCGACAGGCCCGAGAGTTGCGGTTGCCAGTAGCGGTAGTCGCACAACGAACCGTGCACGAACAACAGCAACTCACCCTCGCCGGCTTCCACGTAAGGCATGCGCAAACCGCTTCGCAGTTCGATGAAAGATGCCGAAGAAGGCGAAGCGCACACAGGTCGATTCACGAGTAGGTAGGGACAGCGCGGCAAGCGCCGCGTGCAAGATCATTCGTAAGCGAATTCGTCCAGCAGACCGGCGGTGGCCGCCGTGCCCGCGCCGCGCACCGCGCAGGTGAGCGGTTCATCGGCGACGCGCACATCGAGGCCGATTTCGTCCGTCAGGCGGCGGCTCAGGTTGCCAAGCAGCGCACCGCCGCCCGTCAGCACGATACCGCTGTTGGCGATGTCGGTCACCAGTTCGGCCGGCGCTTCTTCGAGCCCGCGCTTGACCGCGCCGATCATCTGACGCAGCGGTCCCTCGATCGCATCGGCGATATCGTGGTTGCTCAGTTGAACCGTGCGCGGCAAGCCGTCGTCGACGCTGCGGCCGGTCGCGTTCATGTGCTCGCGCGGCACATCGCGCATGGCCGAGCCGATGTTTTTCTTGACGTGCTCAGCGGTCTGCTCGCCGAGCAGCACGCCGTACAGATTGCGCACGTAGCTCACGATCGCCATGTCGAAGCTGTCGCCGCCCACGCGGATCGAGCCGGAATACGCCATGCCGCCGAGCGCGATTACGCCGACTTCCGTCGTGCCGCCGCCGATATCGACCACCATCGAACCGGTCGCCTCCGACACCGGCAACCCCGCGCCGACCGCCGACGCCAGCGATTCGCCGATCAAACTCACCTTCCACGCGCCGGCCGCCACGGCTGCTTCCTTGATCGCGCGACGCTCGACCTGGGTGGCGCCGGCCGGCACGCACAGCGTGAACGCGGCGCGCCGGCTGAACAGCGGCCGAGGGCGCGCCATCTCGACGAATTGCTTGATCATGTGTTCGGCGGCGGAGAAGTTGGCGATCACGCCGTGGCGCATCGGCCGCACCGCTTCGAGATTGGTCGGCGCGCGGCCCAGCATCTGGCGCGCCTGGGTGCCGACCGCGGCGACGCGTTTGGGCCGGTCGGCGGTGTCTTTCTGGAAGCACACGACGGACGGCTGATTCAGCACGATGCCGCCGTCGTCGGTATAGATCAGGGTGTTGGCCGTGCCGAGGTCCACCGTCACGGATTGACGGAACAGGCGATCGAAAAGCGGGTAATGCGGCGTCGGTCTGGCCATAGGAAGGCTCTGATGTGTCGTTATCCGCCCGTACCGGGCAGTCTGGAAAATGCGCCCCCGGTCACCCGAGCCGCTTGGGCCGCCCTGTCGGGCGTTCCGCGGTCCGCGCGGCGGGGGTGATTTTCATACTTATGAGCAGTTAACGGCAAGCGGTTCAGAATCTTTAGCCGTGCGACAAAGCGCCCAACGCGTGTTCGAGCGCCTCCTGGCCGAGCGCGACGCCGTCGGCGTTGATCGTGTGGCCAATGCCGGGCAGCGCATAGGCGTCGACGGTATAGCCGGCGCCGTTGAAGGCGTCGGCGGCGGATTCGAGTTCCTGCACCGGGATCACTTCGTCGTCCTCGCCGTGGATCAGCGTGAGCGCCGTGCCGTTTTGCGCGACGATCACCGAGGCGAGCCGCCCGGAATACGCGACCACGCCGGCCGCGCCTTCCGCGGTGGTCGCCACATGGTGCATCGCCATGATCGAGCCTTGCGAGAATCCGACCAGCGCCAGGCGCCCGAACGACACCTGCCAGTGCGCGAGTTCGGTTTCGAGCATGCGTCGCAACGCCGGATAGGCCGCGGCGACGCGCGCCTCGCGATTGCCTTCGTTGACGTCGCGCAGACTGAACCACTGGCGTCCGCCGAAGCCGCCGTCGAAGGCGTCGGTGCCGTCGAGCGAAGTGAAGGCCACATCGGGCAGGCTCTCGCTCCAGATGTCCGCCAGCGGCATCAGATCGCGCGCATTACTGCCGACGCCATGCATCAGCACCACCAGCCCTTTGGCAGGCGCGCTCGCCGGCGCGCGCCGCCAGCCGTGTTCGAATTGCTCCCAGGCCATATTCGCTCCCTTTCTCTCTTGATTCGTGGATGGTCGTCCCGCATGCGTGAACGCGCGGCGTCGTCATGTCATGTATAGCGCCGTGCGCTGCGTGCAGCCTCAGTCGCGAGCATACGCTGCCGGATTTGTTTTCGCCCTCGCCTTTGCACGCGCCGATGACGTCCAAACGTGAATGCAGGTATGCTTTTGCGAGCATTCAGCGGACCTGCGGCCTGGCGCTTCGCGCGGGCATGCAATACGACGTCGCCGCGGTTGTCCGCGGCACACCGACCCGGAGAACCGTTTGAGCCAGCCCACTCCAGCGCCCGCCGCGGCGCCGCCCGCACCACCGCCGCCGCTGAAGGGCGGCCAGCTGGTGCTGGCCACGATTGCCGTCGCGCTCGCCACCTTCATGAACGTGCTGGACACGTCGATCGCGAACGTTGCGATTCCAACCATTTCCGGCAACCTCGGCGTTTCGGTCGATGAAGGCACGTGGGTCATCACGGTGTTCGCCGCAGCCAATGCCGTGTCGATTCCGCTTACCGGCTGGCTCACGCAGCGCATCGGCCAGGTGAAGCTGTTCGTCGGCGCGATCCTGATGTTCGTGCTGGCATCGTGGTTGTGCGGCATTGCGCCGACGCTGCCGATCCTGCTGCTCGCGCGGATCTTCCAAGGCGCCGTGGCCGGCCCGCTGATTCCGCTGTCGCAAGCCATTCTGCTCGGCTCGTATCCGAAGGAAAAATCCTCGACCGCGCTCGCCTTGTGGGCGATGACCGCGACCGTCGGCCCGATTGCGGGCCCGGCGCTCGGCGGCTGGATCACGGATAGTTACAGCTGGTCGTGGATCTTCTACATCAACATTCCGGTCGGCATTTTCGCGGCCGGCGTCACGTGGATGATCTACCGCACCCGCGAATCGCCGACCCGCAAGCCGCCCATCGATGTGGTCGGGCTCGGCCTGCTGATCACGTGGGTCGCCTCGCTGCAGATCATGCTGGATAAGGGCAAGGATCTCGACTGGTTCTCGTCACCGGTGATCGTGATTCTCGGCGTTACCGCGCTCATCAGCTTCGCATTCTTCCTCGTGTGGGAATTGACCGAGGAACATCCGATCGTCGATTTGCGGCTGTTTCAGCAGCGCAATTTTCTCGGCGGCACGATTGCGATTTCCGTCGCGTATGGCGTGTTCTTCGGCAACCTCGTGCTGCTCCCGCAATGGATGCAGGAGTATCTGAATTACCGTTCCATCGACGCCGGTCTCGTGACCGCGCCGCTCGGCATATTCGCGGTGATCCTCGCGCCGGTGATGGGCCGCGTGTTGCCGCGCTCGGACGCGCGCGTGATCGCCACGCTGGCGTTTGTCGGCTTCGCGATCGTGTTTTACATGCGCTCGAAGTATGTGATCGAGATCGACACGTGGCATCTCGTGCTGCCGACTCTGCTGCAAGGCATTCCGATGGCGCTGTTCTTCGTGCCGCTGACCGCGATCATCCTGTCCGGCCAGCCGCCAAACAAGATTCCCGCGGCGGCGGGTCTGTCTAATTTCGCCCGCGTATTTTGCGGTGCGGTGGGCACTTCGATCGCCGGCAACGAATGGAACAACCGCACGGTGCTGCATCACGCGCGGCTTACCGAGCAGGCCTCCATCAATAATCCGACGTTCAATCAGCAGATCGATTCGACCCAGTCGCTGCTGCATCTGAATTCGCAATCGGCCCATGCGTTATTCGATTTCAGCGTGAACACGCAGGCGGCCATGATGGGCCTGAACGATATCTTCTTCGTCTCGGCGGTCATCTTCATTCTGATCATTCCGCTGATCTGGATTACGCGGCCGGCGAAGGGCGGCGGTGGCCCGGACGCGGCCGGCGCGCATTGAGCGCGACGGTATTTTTAACGCCGACTCGCGCACCCTGTTACCGCGGGCGGCGGCGACGCGTTAGCGGAAATAACGTGCGGGCGTGTCGCCAAACGCGTCCCGAAACACCGCAATGAACGACGACACGTCGCTGTAGCCCACCTCGAGCGCCACCTGCGTGACGCTCGCGCCGGCACCCAGGCGTTCCAATGCGACCAGCAGGCGAAGTTGCTGACGCCACTGTCCGAAGGTTTGTCCCGTTTCCTTGACGAACAGGCGCGCCGCCGTGCGGGCCGTTACGCCGGCGGCTGCGGCCAGGTCTTCGAGTACCGCGGCGTCGGCCGGATTGGCGCTCAATGCGTCCGCGATCCGCTGGGCGCGTTGATCGCGCGGCCAGTTCAACCCTAACGGCGCAGTGCGCAGACCCGGCAGCCGGTCCAGCAACACCTGCACGAGACGCTCGGCCGGTTCATCGAGCGGTTGATCGCGCGGCAGACGGGCCGCGGCGATCAGCAACGCCGTGACCAGCGGGTCGGGCACGACGGCGCCGCTGTGCGGCGGAAGCGGCGCGGCGTCCGCCATGACAAAGAGCGAATGAAATTCGACGGGATGGACGGCGGATAAGCGGTGCAGCAAACCTGCGGGCATCCAGACCGCGTGACCCGGCGGTACGACCCAGCGCTCGGTTTCGGTGCGCACGATCAGCACCCCGGCGCTCGCGTGGATCAGCCGCGCGCGACGATAGGCGCCCAAGGGTTCGTCCAGCGTCTCGTACCGCTCGCCGGTCACGAAGACCGGTTGCTCGACGCCGTCTGGATCAAAAGTCTCCCTCATGGAGTCCGTTTTGCCCGGTTGTTGCGAGAAAGGCAGCAAGATTAGCATAGGCGGTTGAGGCGCTCGCCGAACGTCGCTCGCGCCGGATTGCGGCGCACGGCGACGTGCCGCACGAGCATTTCGCTCCGGCTTGCCAGTAGAATTGCGGCTCCAACGGTCCGAGCCCAATGAACTACGCATCCATCCTCGAACAGATCCGCGGCGATCTGCAGCCTTATCTGGGCGCCGGCAAGGTGGCCGATTACATTCCCGAACTCGCCACGGTGCCCGCCGACAGTTTCGGCATGGCGATCGTCACGGTATCCGGTGAAGTCTTTCGCACCGGCGACGCCGACACGCGCTTTTCCATTCAGAGCATTTCCAAGCTGTTCGCCTGCATGCTCGCGTTCCAGTTGCTCGGCGACGCGCTGTGGGAACGCGTCGGCCGGGAGCCGTCGGGCACCGCGTTCAATTCGCTCGTCCAGCTTGAAAGCGAGCGCGGCAAGCCGCGCAATCCGTTCATCAACGCGGGCGCGCTGGTCGTGACCGATGTGCTGTGCCGCCGCTTTGTGCAGGCCGAGACGGCGCTGGTCGAATTCATGCGACGGCTGACAGGCGAAACGAGCATCGATTACGATTCGCGCGTCGCTCAGTCGGAGCTGCAGCACGCCCACCGCAATCGCGCGATGGCGCACTTCATGGCGAGCTTCGGCAACATGGAGATGCCGCCGGAAGTGGTGGTCGATGCTTATTGCCGTCAATGCGCGATCTCGATGAGCTGCGTCGAGCTGGCGAAGGCCGCGCTGTTCCTGACCAATCACGGCGTGGCGCCGGCCACCGGCGAGCGGATTCTCGACACGAGCTCGGCCAAGCGCCTTTCCGCGCTAATGCTGACCTGCGGCACCTACGACGCGGCGGGCGATTTCGTCTACCGGGTCGGCTTGCCGGCGAAAAGCGGCGTGGGCGGAGGGATCGTCGCCGTGCTGCCGGGCGAGATGGCGGCGTGCGTGTGGTCGCCGGCGCTGGACAGCAATGGCAACTCGGCGGCGGGGGTGCTGGCGTTGGAGTGGTTGACGACTTATACCGGGCAGTCGATTTTTTGAGTGTTGCCGCCGTGGCGGGGCGCGCGGCGCTCGCCACGCCGCCTATGGCGACCTACCCCACCCGCGCCACCAATTCCGCCAGCACGGTCTCGTAAGCGGTCGCTCCAACCACCCGCTCATTCATCCCGTCCTCGAAATCGATCCACCCCGAGTTGAACCCATCGATCATCTCGATACGCGGCGCCGGCCACGCCGTGCCTTGCGTCTCGAACAACGCTTCCCACTGATCGCGCGGCACCGCCTGCGCCTTCACCGACCGCCCCAGCACGCCGCCGAGCAGCGCGGCGATCTCATGCTGCGTGTAGCGCTGCGGGCCCTCAATCTCGATCACGCGACGGCCCTGCCACGACTGCGTCAGCGTGCCGGCGATCACGCGGCCGATATCCGCGGTGGCGACCATCGGATACGCGCGCTCGAGTGGTTGCAGAAAGCTCGGCATCGCACCCGTGTCGCGGGCCGGGGCGATATCCCATAGCGAATTTTCCATGAACCACGCGGGCCGCAGGATCGCCGTCGGAACCGGCAGGCCGGCAAGCGCCGCCTCGAGAATATGCACCTGCGTAATCAGGCCGAGGCCGGACTCGCGCTGCCCGCCAATCGACGACAACGCCGCGACGCGTTCTGGCCGCGCCGCCGTCAGCGCCTGCTTCAGCACCGCCGCGGCCTCGTGGGCGTTCGGATACCCCGGCTGCGGCGCAAAGTTCGGCGCCACCATCACGAAGACACCCGCCGTGCCGCGGAACGCGGCGGTGAGCGCGTCGGCGTCTTCGAACGAGGCAATCGCCACGTCGGCGCCGCGCTTCGCCCACTGTTGCGCCTTGCTCTCGTCGCGCAGTACGGCGCGCACGGCATGCCCCGCGTCCAATAGCGCGCGTGCCGCCGCGCCGCCAACCTGCCCTGTCACACCGGTAATTGCAAACATGTTTGTCGCTCCTCGATTACGGCCCGTGCCGCGCTGAGAGGCATTCTCGGTGTTTCCGATCAATTTCACGAGAGCATGAATGTCATTTATTTAATGATTGTTTGGCATGTGATATGGGTTCTTTGAGGAGTGGCGAAAATCACGTCGCGCGATCCCCGCATTCCACCAGACGCGAAGCAGCCTCGCCGCGTGTCGGCGGAACCGTCGGCCACACGATTTGCGTTGCCCCCGGTCAGCCGCTCTGCTGCCGAACTACGCGGCTTCGCTGCGCTTGCGCTTCCTTGAGAAGGCGGTAGGACGCGTAGTACTTATAGATGTTTCGCACATACGTGGTCGTCTCGATGCCGATCTTCTCGGCCACCACGATCTCCACGTTGTTGAACCAGACATCGGGGTTGAGTCCGCGGACAGCGGCCTCCTTGCGCATCTTCGCGATGTTCCCCGGCCCGGCGTTATAGCTGGCAAAGGCGAATAACGGCCGGTCCACCTCAGAAAAATGGGCGTCCTGGAAGTAGCGGGTCATCAGTTGATCAAGATACTTCGCGCCGGCCTGAATGTTCCACTGGGTAACCTTGATGTCCCCGACGTTGAGTTCTTTCCCTGTGGCGGGCATTAGTTGCATGATGCCGACCGCGCCCACCCGACTCTTCGCATCCTGATTGAGCTGCGATTCCTGAAACCCTTGGGCAGCGAGCATCAATGGATCGAAATCGTACTGCTGGCCATACTTTTCAAAATATGCCACCGTCTGTCTGAAACGTTTGAGTTCGGCACTTTCCGTGTTGTTGTGAATTTGCTTCGCACCCTGCGCGTATTGTTTGAGGCGGATCTCCGTCACGCTTTGCTTCCTGATGACCTTCTCATAGAAGCCGCCGATCACCGCCTTCAGCTGGGGACTATTCTTGCGAATGGCCCAGCCGATGACGCCGCCCTCCCGCACCGCCATGTTCTCGTGCACCTTGACGTTCGGCAGCATCTGCGCCCACATTCGCGCCTTCCAGTCATCGACGACCAGGATCTGAAGCAGGCCGACGTTCAGCATCTCCATCGCATCTTCGTCTTCGAGCGCATCCGGTAGCAGCACGATCCGCATCGGTGGCTTGCCGGCCTGCCGGAAGCGGTTGTTCAGTGCAATCAGGCTTTCGTAATAGCTGCTATGGCGGCGAACCTCGACGGTCTTGCCCTTCAGGTCATCGAGCGTGGAAAGCGCAGGTGACTTCGGACCGGTCAGAACGAGTTCGCGCGTCGGCTTAAGCGCGTGTGCGGTAACAAAGTCGGCCTGCTTCAGGCGGTCCTCAGTTACCGTCAGATTGCCGGCTGCGATATCGCCGATGCCTTCCTTGAGCCCGGGCAGCAGCCGGTCGCGTGTTGTCGGAATCATGATGACCGTAACCGGGCGGTTGCCGAGGCGATCGGCGTACGTCTTGTTGACGAATTGCTCAAAGTCGCGCACGGTGTCCGCGGTCATCCCACGCTCATGTCCGCGATCATTGAAGTACAGCGTGCGGCTAAAGGGGGCGAGAACTCGAATCACGCGACGCTCGAGCATCGCGTCGAAATCGCCGCGCCAAGGCTTGTTGGTCAGATCGATGCTGCGTGCCGCACTCTCAGGAATCGGCGCGGACGCTGTCGGTGGTGCAGACGCAGATGGTGGCGCGGATGCCGGTTGCAGCGCGGCGCAATGTGCGCTCAGTAAGTAAATCCAAGCTCCAAACAAGCATGATAGCGGCCATGCACGAGGGAAACGCATCATAAACACCGAATTTTTTCGTATTGAGCCTTGCGCCCGGTCCGTTTGGACCGGCATTACACGGACGAAATCATCTGAGCTTTCGGGGTTTTTTGCGTACAGGCCCTAGACTCTTACAGCATAGTTGCGCCTGAAAACGGTTCAAGCCTTCAGCGTGACAGCACGCGTCTGTCGGACGTGTCACCGATCGATAAAGTCGCAGAAATCGCCAGAGGCGTTCCTGGGGTGATGTCCGTGACCAACAAACTGCCGCGCGTAGCGTCGCTCCAGGAAACGAGCGCGGTCGTATCGGTCTGCCATTCGATGCGCCTGATCGGCGCAACGCCATATACCGCACGCGCGGCCGCTGCGCGACTGCGTCGCTTGCGGCGCTCCGAAGCCTGGCGAACCGTCGAAGCGGCCTCGTGCCAATGCGAGCTTAGGCGTCCGATAATCTGCGACCACGGGTCGAGTCCACACATCTCCGGTTCTCATGCGATTTTCGGGAGCAGTCGCGTGCATCGCGAATCACGTCTAGCTTTCGAGTCTCATGGCTGCAGCACAGGCGCCCCATAATTGGTTCAACCTGCTGTCGCAACGGTCCGCACGTTCGCACGAAATGCGCGCGAAATTACGGCTTTGCTGCGCCATTCGGCCGCGCAAGCGCGACGACGCTCACGATCCCCTCGCGCGCCAATTTCGCGTAGGGACAGAAGCGTTCCGTGTTACGCACGAGTTCCTCCGCAATACAAGGTTCGACGCCCGGCAAATGAATGCGAACCCGCGCAACCAGATTGAACAGACCATCGACGGGATCGCGGCCGAAATCAACAGTAACTTCCACTTTTGCGTCGGCAATCGCTATCTCCGCCTTTGCGGCGAGCAGGTTCAGAGCGCCGTGAAAACATGCGGCAAAAGCGGCAGCGAACAACTGCTCGGGATTCGTCCCGCCACCCGGCCCGCCGAGCGGTTCGGGCATGCGCAGTCCGAGGTCGAGTTCACCATCGTCCGAGCGGACGATACCCGACGCTCGACCGTGACGCGCCTCGCCGCCCGAGACGGTTACGGTCGTCGAATACAGTGTCTGAAAGTCCTGCCCGAAGTACTTGTCGAGCAGGGTGAGCGGCGGTGGAAACAAAGGACTCGTCATGTGTGTGTCTGACAGCTGACAGCCGTTGGCCTACGCTGCGGCTCGTGACCGGCTGAACTGTGCGCGCAAGCTCGCAGTCTCCGAACACGGGATGGTCTGTGCCGCCGGCGTGTTGTCTTCAGGTTGTGCGTTCTGGTTCGGCGCAGACCACTCGTCGACAAGCCCGCTGGCGCTGAGGCCACCGCCGATTGAAACGATCTTCATTGTTTTTTTCTGTGAATGGTGTGCCGGACCGGCCTTGATGGGCCGTCAGCGTATAGGTGGATCGTAGGCGCGCGACGGTCCGTCGGGAAGGCTTGCGCCGCGATGCACCGTGTTGCCTCCAAAGCACCAATCAGCGTGCCGGCACCGCCATCCTCTTGGTCAGGCATTGCTGGTCGAGCGCGCGCGTTTGTTCCGCCATGTAGTCGATGAACACGCGGATTCTGGCTGGCAGATGCTCGCGGCTGAGATAACACAGGTAATGACCGCGATCGTCCGGCGCATATCGGGCAGACAGGAAATCAGTGTTTCTGAAACGGCCCTTTCCGCTTCCCGCGAACCTTGTTGCCTACCGATAAGACGCAAAAAGAAGTTTGACAAACTATCTTAAGATATATATCTTACGACACATCTTAAGACACATCTTAAGACACAAACGGGAGCACAACCATGCGTCACCACCACCGTTTTTCCCGTCCGCCCATGGCCGACGACCGTTTCCCCACCGGCCACGAACGCGGCGCGCACCATGCGTTCTGGCATGTCTTCGGGCACCGCCACGACTACGATCATGCGAACCAGCGGCAGGCCATATTCTCCGGTAGCCGCAAGCGCCGCCCCGAACAGCACCGAGATCAGCAGAATCTGCAGCACGTTACCGGTCGAGAATGCACTGACTACGGTGTCGGGAATGATGTGCATCAGAAAGTCGACCGTGTTCTGTTCATGCGCGGCGGTCGTGAATCCGGCGAGCGCTTTCGTGTCGATGGTCGCGGGATTCAGGTTGAAGCCTTTGCCGGGATGGAACAGATGTCCGGCCACGAGCCCAATGACGAGCGACACCGTCGATACGATTTCAAAATACAGCAACGCCTTGCCGCCGACACGCCCGACCTTCCTGATGTCGCCCATGCCGGCGATGCCGGTGACGACGGTGCAGAAAATGATCGGGCCAATCACCATCTTTACCAGCTTGATGAAGGCGTCGCCGAGGGGCTTCATCTGCACGGCGAGCGATGGCGCGAAATGACCGAGCAGCACGCCGAGCAGGATCGCGAGTAAAACGTGGAAATACAGCGTGCGATAGAAGGGTTTCTTCGCGCTGGGCGCGGGGGACGTCATGACAGCATATTGTTCATGACGCTGCTTCCTGATCGGCCGAGGGGGCCGCATTATCCGCATGGCGATGCATACCGGTCATCGTTGTCTCCTGATTCGAACAGTGAACGAAAAGCCGGTCGACTCCGGATTTCCGCCTGACTGCCATTCTCGGTGTGGCAGTTCAAAAGTTTGTTAGCCGAACGGCCCGCTAGAACCGGTAAAGCCGCGCCGGGTTAGTCACGAGCAGTTGTTCGCGCAGCGCCTCGTCCGGACAGAAGCGGAACAGCAGATCGACCAGTTCGCCGTCGTTCGGCATGTCCTTGCTGATGTTTGGATGCGGCCAGTCGGTACCCCATAGCACGCGGTCGGGCGCGGCTTCGATCAGGGTGCGCGCGAACGGAATCGCATCGTCGAACGGACGGCGGCCCGCGGACACGCGCTCGGCCCCGCACACCTTGACCCAGGCGAGCGGATTGCGCATCAGTTCCAGAAGCTGGCGGAACGGCTGCTGATCGACTCCGGCGTCCGCGCGTACGCGACCCATGTGGTCGATCACGAACGGTACCTTGATACGCGCGATCCGCTCGGCGTATTGGAGGATGTCCTGTGCATCGAGATGCAGCACGACGTGCCAGCCAAGCTGCTCGATACGTTCGAGCACGCGGTCGAAAACGTCCAGATCGGGCGCACCGCCCAGATGCGCGACGAAATTGAAGCGCACGCCGCGCACGCCGCGCGCGTCGAGATCAGCCAACTGTTCGTCGGTGACGTCGCCGTCGACAATCGCGACGCCGCGATAGCGTCCGTTGCCGCGCGCAATCGCATCCAGCATCGCGGTGTTGTCCGTGCCGTGGCAACTTGCCTGCACGATCACGCCGCGGCTCGCGCCGAGAAAATCGTGCAGCGCAACAAGGCGCTCGAAAGGGGCATCGGGTGGCGTGTAGCTACGGTCCGGCGCGTAAGGAAACTGAGCGGCAGGGCCGAATACGTGGCAATGCGCGTCACACGCGCCGGCAGGAAGTTGCTGAGAGGGTCGAACGGGGTGGGGATCCGGAGGCAGGCAGGATTTCATGGCACGTCGTCTCGATGTCATTGCCGCAGGGGGCGGATTGCTGGGTTGAATGCATTGTGGCCGTGACGATGGATGGATACAATCGCCATATTCAACTAGCTGATATGTGAATTTCACATGAATTGTCGAAAATGGACCTGAAGCAGCTCGAGGCATTCGTTCACGTCGCTGAACTCGGCAGCTTTACACGTGCCGCGATCACGCTGGACTCGAATCAGCCCGCCCTGAGCCGGCTGGTGCGGCATCTGGAAGTGGAATTGCGGCATACGCTGCTCGAGCGCACCGGCCGCGGCGTGACGTTGACGCCGGCGGGCCAGCGGATGCTCGCGCATGCCAAAGGTATCCTGCAGCAGGTGCAGCGCGCCTCACAGGATCTGGACGAGTTGCATGGCGCGCCCGGCGGTCATTTCGGCATCGGCATTACTCCCAGCTTCGCGAGAGTCGCCACGCATGAACTCGTCCGTAGCTTTCGTTCCTCCTTTCCCGGGGCGACTATCTCGGTGGCACAAGGCTTGTCCACCTATCTGATCGAATGGCTGATGATGGGTCGCATCGACGTCGCGGTCCTGTACGACACATTCGATACGCCGTTGATCGACAAGCGAACCATCTTTACTGAGGAACTGTTTCTGATCGGCCCGGACAGCGGCGATACACTCACAGAGGCAGTACGCGAGCCCACTACAACGATCACGCTGCGGGAAATCGTGCGCTACCCGCTCATCATCCCCGGCCGCATGCACGCGATCAGACGGATGGTCGAGGCGGCTGCTGCGGAACAGGGCGTAAGATTGCGGATCGAACTGGAGGTCGATGCAGTGACCTCGATCCTCGATCTGGTCAGCGAGGGTATCGGCTATGCAGTGCTATCGCTCAATGCGACTACGAGCGATGCACTCAAGCGGCGCTTCCAGGTGATCCGCATTACCGAGCCGACGCTCTTCAGCCGTCTCGCGATTGCAACCAGTAGCAAACACACGCTGTCGCAACTCGCCATTCAGGCGATCTCGATGCTCGAATCGAAAATATTGCCGCTCTATGGCACCGCTGCGTGACCCTGCGTTTAGATCGCATGTCCGCTCTCCTGGCCAACTCCACATCCCTGACCGCCGAACTGCTCAATCTCGCCTAACTGCGTGTGTTTACCGTTGCCGAATGGCAGTGCAAGCCGGGCAGCGGCGTTGCTCTTTCGCGCGCAATCAGCCGTGACGCGCTCCGTGCGGGAACTTCCATAAACCGCTTTAAAATCAGCGATCTAGCGGACGTTTTCGGAAGAGGTCGGAATAGCCCGGAAGGGCTCATGTGGCGGAAGGCAGCCGATTCCAACAGTTGACCGCAAATCCCCGCCAGGTTTGACTCCCACGCTGCTGAACCGCGCCATACCCATCATCCTACCCACACAGCGAGATCAATAGCCACGATAGACATCAAAGACGCGCGTTTTGTGGCGCCTATCCCGTCTTAGGCCTCACAGTCGCTCGAACACGGCCGCAATACCCTGGCCACCGCCGACGCACATCGTCACGAGCGCATAGCGTCCACCGATCCGTTGCAGTTCGTAGATCGCCTTGGTGGCGAGAAAAGCACCCGAGCAGCCGATCGGATGACCCAGCGCGATCGCGCCGCCGTTCGGGTTGGTCTTGTCCATGTCGAGTTCGAGCGCACGCGCCACCGCGATAGCCTGCGCCGCGAACGCTTCGTTGCTCTCGATTACATCCATTCGGTCGAGCGTTACGCCGGCTTTGCTGAGCGCCATTTTCGTGGCCGGGATCGGACCTTCGCCCATGATGTCGTTGGGCACGCCAGCCACCGCGTAAGAGACTAGTCGCGCCATCGGCTGATGGCCGGCGGCCGCTGCGACTCTGGCGTCGGCCAGAACGAAAAACGCTGCGCCATCATTGATACCCGAAGCGTTGCCCGCGGTCACCGAGCCGTCCTTCCTGAATGCCGGCCTCATCTTCGCCAGCGTCTCCATCGTCGTGCCGGGCTTCACGTGGTCGTCGGTGTCGAATATCACTTCGCCCTTCTTCGTGTGGTTGACGATGGGGACGATCTGCGATTTGAAGCGCCCCTCGGCGATCGCATGCGCCGCCCGGCGGTGCGACTCCACCGCCAGCGCATCTTGCTGCTCGCGCGTAATGCCCCATTTGGCCGCGAGGTTCTCAGCGGTCATACCCATGTGGCCCACACCGAACGGGTCAGTCAGCGTGGCGACCACGGTGTCGATCATTCGGGCGTCGCCCATGCGTGCGCCGCTGCGCATGGCGGTGGACAGATAGCCGCCGCGGCTCATTACTTCGACCCCTCCGCCGACGCCGTAGTCGCAATCGCCAAGCAGGATGCTTTGCGCCGTCGTCACGATGGCCTGCAGACCTGACGAACAAAGCCGATTCACCGCCATCGCCACCGAGTCCATTGGAAGCCCGGCCTGGATGGCGGCCACCCGAGCCACATAAGCGAAGCGAGCTTCGGTGGGAATCGTGTTACCGACGCTGACGTAGTTGATCACGGCCGGCTCGACGCCGGAGCGGGCGACGGCCTCTTTCATGACGGTGCCAGCGAGTTCCGCCGGTTCAATGTCGGCGAGAGTGCCGCCGAAGGCTCCGATCGCCGACCGGGCCGCTCCGAGTACCACCACATCACGCGTGCTTACCATGACTCTCCTTACGATTGAATGATAAAAGTCGGGCCGTGGACCAATCCACCAGTTAGATTTTTCAGGGTTGTTCCCGACAGTGCGCGGCGATCGACGAGGGGCGTCCAAGCCCGTACGCGCTGCCGCCAGACCAACTCGTGTTCAATCGTTCAACCGGCCTTGCGCAAGAAGCCCTGATTACCGCCGTTACGATTCGGCGCGAAACCGTTGGCCAGCAGCGTCTCTTCCGCGGTGTCGTAGAACACGCCAATCCTGCTGATTTCGCGCGCCTGCTGGGCAGTGGCCACCTCGCGGCCGAACTCGCGCGAGATGCGTACCAGTTGCTCGATCTGCTCGACCGTGCTCATCTTCTTCGTACGTGTCTGGTTCCACAGGCAGTCCTCAGTGCCGCAGCGCACATGCAGACCCATCGCGATGCCCATCATGTTGACCGGCAGCACGTTGCGCACCGAGCTCTCGACGGTCAGCACCGCGCCGTCGGGCGTGGCGCGCAAAAAGTTGGCAAGGTTGTAGATATTCGGCGCGTCCATGCCGCCGCTGATCGCCACCCAGTTCATGACCAGCGGACCCTTGTAGATGCCGCGCCGGATCAACCGTTCAACCGATTCGAAACTGTTGATGTTGTAGCACTGGAAAGCACTCTGAATGCCGGCCTCGCTCAGGCGCCGAATGTGTTCTTCGGCCCAGCCGGGCTGCGCCGGCACCGTCATCTCCTTGTAGGCATTGAAGATTGCGGGATTTTCCCTTGACGTGCCCTTGAAATCCGCCAGCTCCGCATGTTCCGTGACGTTCATTTGCGACGTGTTGATCGTCACCGTGACCTGATCGGGCTTGGGATCGAGTTCGGCCAGCATGTGGCGCGTGTCGTCGCTCAGCCATTTGGCGGCGGCCCCTTCGGTCTCGGGCGCGAAGCTGATCGAGCCGCCTACCTGGATGACCATCTTGGGCACCCGGGCACGCACGCCCGCGATCAATTCGTTGAACTTCGACAGACGCTTGCTGCCCTTGCCGTCGAGTTCGCGCACATGCAGGTGCAGTACGGTAGCGCCCGCGTTGTAGCAGTCCACGGCTTTCTGGATCTGCTGCTCCATCGTCACTGGAATGTCCTCGGGAAAATCGGAGGGTAGCCATCCCGGTGCATAGGGTGCAGCAGTGATGATGAGCGGTTGCTGGTTTTCAGGGTACAGGGAGCCGTCGAGAAAGTTCATGTCGTGTTTTTAAAGGCAAGTTGGGGGCAAGGAAAGGAATAAGCTGCCCGCCGTCCGTGAAGGAGAAAGTGCTCCGTTGTCGATGCGTCGTCCGGGCTTAACACTCCCCGCTCAGGCCGCGGTGCTGGCGCTCAAAGTGTCGGCGAGCGCCGGCTCTACAACCAGCTTCACATCGGAGATCTGTGCTGCATCCGCGTCGTCACTGCGCATAGCGATGATGAAAAGCACCGCAGCCAGAATGCTGCACAAAGGAATCACCGTGAGTGCCCGTTGCAAACCCCATTGATCGGACAGGACACCCGCGAGGAACGGACCCACCGCCAGGCCGAACAGGTTTTGAAACAGGGAAAGCACCGCCGCGCCGGTAGAACGTACTCCGGGATGGATGACGTCCATGGCGACGCCGGCAACCACGCCCACCGTGCAATTCATGAACAAGCCGCCAAGCAGGATCAGCTTGAACTGGGTATTCCCCGTGTATGTGCCACCGAACGCCGCCATGAAGATCACTGAAGTGATCAGGCACAATACCGACAGCGCCGGCAGCTTGTTGCGCGGCTTGCGAAGCGCAAGCCGGCCCACCACGATGCCCCAGAACGTGCAGCTAAAGGCGCCGACGAGTACCACCGCCGCTGCCGCCTTGGCGGCCGCCTCCGGGGTCATGCCGTGGAAACGGTTGAGGTAGCTGGGCAGCCACGACCAGATTGCCGACACGGTAATCAGTTGGCTCGCCGCTCCGGCGCAGACCCACAGCAGCGTGCGCGTGCGCGCCAGCGTGCCGAAGATGTGCTTCAGCGTGCCGCCCAGCGACGTGGCCGGCTGGTTCAGGTTCGGCTTCAGCGCCACAGTCTTGTAGTCGCGCACGAACAGGTAAAGCAATGCCAGTACGAGCCCAGGCACTCCGACCACACCGAACGCTGCCTTCCAGCCCCACCTTGCCGCAATCACGCCGCCCAGCATTACGCCTAGCACCGAACCTAGCGACGGAGCGGCGAAGAACGCGCCGAGCACGGCGCTCCGCAAGCGTTTTGGAAACAGCGTCGAAATGAGGGCCGCTCCCACCGATCCATAGCCGGTTTCACCCACGCCTACGACCGCTCGCGCCACAAACAGTTGACTGTAATTGGCCGTGAACATGCATGAGACGGTGGCCAGGCTCCATGCGATCGCCATGACGACGATGCTCTTCACGCGGCCCAAGCGGTCGGCCACCAGCGCTACGGGCAATCCACCCGCGCCCACCACGATGGAGACGATGGAAACCAGCGAGCCCAATTGTTTGTCGCTCAGATTCCACTCGGCTCTGATGTGGGGAAATAGCGAGACGATCACCTGTCGGTCGATAAAATCGAACAACATGAGTGCGAAGGTCATCGCAAAGGCAAACCAGGCCTGCCGCCTGCTCGTCAGGTAGTCGTCGTTGCCGACAGCCTCCGGACCGTCGGGCATCACGTTCATGTCTGTCTCCTGATATTTTTATAAATACCGGCTGCGGCTAGGGACGCTAGCTGACTCGCCGGACCGTGTCTGCATCGTCAGACTTAACGCCGCCGTTTCTCAGGGCGTGCGATATGGCTCGCTGTCTCGGCGGTTCACACGGCCTTGCGCAGGAAGCCCTGATTGCCACCGTTACGGTTGGGTGCGAAACCATTGGCCAGCAGCGTCTCTTCCGCTGTGTCGTAGAACACGCCGATCTTGCTGATATCGCGCGCCTGCTGAGCAGTGGCCACCTCGCGGCCGAACTCGCGTGAGATGCGCACCAGTTGCTCGATCTGCTCGATCGTGCTCATCTTTTTCGTTCGCGCCTGGTTCCAGAGGTTGTCTTCGATGCCGCAGCGCACGTGCAGGCCCAGCGCAATGCCCATCATGTTGACCGGCAGCACGTTGCGCATCGAGCTCTCCACGGTCAACACCGCGCCGTCTGGCGTCGCGCGCACGAAGTTGGCCAGATTGTAGATATTCGGCGCATCCATACCGCCGCCGATCGCCACCCAGTTCATGACCAGCGGACCTTTGTAAACGCCGCGCCTGATCAACCGCTCAACCGATTCGAAGCTGTTGATGTTGTAGCACTGGAAAGCACTCTGGATGCCGACCTCATTCAGGCGCCAAATGTGCTCTTCGGCCCAACCAGGCTGCGCGGGCACCGTCATCTCCTTGTACGCGTTGTAAACCCCCGGGTCCTCCATCGAGGTTCCCTTGACGTCTTCGTCCTCCCAGTGCTCCACGACATTCATCTGCGACGTGTTGATCGTCACCGTCACCTGGTCGGGCTTGGGATCCAGTTCGGCGAGCATGTGGCGTGTGTCGTCGCTCAACCATTTGGCCGCGGCCCCTTCCGTCTCGGGGGCGAAGCTGATCGAGCCGCCCACCTGGATAATCATCTCGGGCACCGCATTACGCACGCCGGCGATCAGCTCGTTGAATTTCGACAGACGCTTGCTGCCCTTGCCGTCGAGTTCTCGAACGTGCAGGTGCAGCACGGTAGCGCCCGCGTTGTAGCAGTCCTCCGCCTTCTGGATCTGCTGGTCAATCGTCACTGGAATGTCTTCCGGGAAGTCGGAAGGCACCCACGACGGTGCGTAAGGCGCGGCCGTAATGACGAGAGGTTGCTGGTTTTCAGGGTACAGGGAGCCGTCGAGAAAATGCATGTCATATCTCCGGAAGCAAGTAAGTTTAGGGAGATGAAGCAGCGGACCGGGTTGATAAACCCGTCACTCGCCAAATGGAATCGACTATAAAGAGCGTGCCTCCCGGGCGCTTTGCAACTCGCGCCAGAGACTTCACATTTCATGACAGGGCATCGGCACGTTGATATCAGCGCGAATCAACGCGGGCACAATCGCGGTCGTGATCCTTCATAAACAGATTGCGCGCTGAACCGGCAGCTCGCACCGGCATGCCTAGCATTCCGCAGTGTGGAGATGACGGGTTTCCCCCGCTTGACATTACATGACAGGGACTTATCCTTTCGTGCCATTCTTCTATTTTGTTTCCGATGTCGTCACTTGTTCGCGCCGCGAGTTTGACCAACTTCAGCGAGGTTGCTCGTGCAGCCGGACTGGACCCGGTGCGAATGCTTCTTGACGCCGGGTTGAGCCCAAGTGTGCTGCGCGAGCCGGACCTCATGATTCCGGCCGAGCGTGTCGGACAACTGCTTCAGGCGTCCGCAACCCTGTCAGGCAACGAGAGTTTCGGGCTGTGCATGGCGGAGTCGCGCCTCCTGTCCAACCTTGGAGCCGTGGGACTGCTGATTCGCGACCAGGCGACGCTGCGCGATTCGCTCGACATGCTGATGCGTTACCAGACCTTGCTGAACGGTGCACTGTCGATGGCTGTCGAGGAATGCGGGGAACTGGTCATCATTCGCGAGGCGATCATCGCTGGCCACGCGGATCAGCCTACGCGTCAAAGGGTTGAATTGGCACTGGGCGTGATGGTCCAGCTGATACGCCAGCTCCTCAAAACCGAGTGGCAACCGCGCAGCGTATGCTTCGAACACCCCGCGCCGCGCGACACGAGTGCGCACCAGCGGTTCTTTGGCGGTTGCGTCGAGTTCGGCTATGACTTCAACTGCATCATCTGCGCGAAGTCGGATCTCGATACTCGTAACCCCTCCGCCGATCCGGCGATGGTCCGCTACGCACAGCAGTTGCTGGACGCGTCCGTCATGTCGCAGCAAAGGACCATGCTCGAAGACGTACGGCGCACGATCCTGCTGCTGTTGCCCAGTGGTCGCTGTGGCATCGAACAGGTGGCCGAGCACCTGGGCGTGGTGTGCCGCACGGTACAGCGCAGACTGGCGGAACAGGGGCAGAGCTTCTCGTCGATCGTGAACGATATCCGCAAGGAATTGTGCACGCGTCATGTCATCGAAAGTGACCGGCCGTTGACCGAGGTCGCTCCCCTGCTCGGTTTTTCCGCGCCGAGCGCATTCTCCCGCTGGTATCACGGGCAATTCGGCTGCAGCGCGAAGGAAAGCCGGGCGGCACGCGGCACGATGCGCCTATAGACGACACCCTCGCAGGCGAGAGGCCTTGGGCCACGTACATGCTGGCGGCGCGGCCCGACGACAACAAAAGATAAAAAAGACTCAGCTCGAATCTATGTAGCTTCAGCGGCTGCCAGACGACACACGCGGTTGGCTAACGCGATGCACGGTGCTTCCCTGACGCTTCGCGAGGCCGCCGTATGACAGCGCTGTATCGGTGAACACCCGCACGCAAGGCGAATGCTCGCGAGCACGATATGCCACCGCGAGTTCAACCTGATCCTTGAAGTCGCTTACGGGCTTGAACACCACGCCGGGTTGAGCGAACCGCCGAATGGATTGCGGCACGAGCGCGACGCCATAGCCCGCCGACGCCATGCTGACCGCAGTAATGAAATCATTGACGCGATATTCCGGTTGCGCATCGAACCCGCCGACGCGCCCGAGCCTGGCGAGATCTTCCGCGAAGCCGGCAGCCTCATTGAACTGTGGCGCAATGAAAGATAACCCGCGTAACTGCGCAGCCTTCACGACTTTCGCGCGTGCGAGTGGGCTATCTGCCGGCAGAGCAATCAGCAAGCGTTCACTCTGCACGACCTTTGCCGTGACGCCGTCGGGATAGTGCGCGCGAGGCCGGATAAAACCAATGTCGATGGTGCCGTCCGACAAACGTTCCAGCTGCGTCGGCGTTTCCATCGCCACGATGTGCACGCGCACGTCCGGGCTTCTTGCCCTGAATGCTGTGAGCGTGTCCGGCAGCAGCCCGGCCGTCACAGCCGAGCCGATATAACCGAGCGCAACGTGACCCGCTTCTCCTCTTGCCGCCAGACGGCCAATGCGGTCGACACGCTCCAGTTGCCGCAGCGCTGCCTTCGCTTCGACTAGAAAGACGTCGCCTGCGTTGGTCAGCGTGATCGTCGCGCGCTTATTGCGGTTGAGCAGCCGTACACCGAGATCGGTTTCAAGCCTTTTGATCTGCTGACTGAGCACCGACTGTGCAATGTCGAGCCGGTCGGCAGTGCGGGCGAAATGCAAATCTTCCGCCAATGCGACAAAGAGCATGAGCTGCCGGCTATCGACCATCTTTAATCTCGATTTGCGAATAAAAATCCAGTTTAAACGCATTTAAAGAAACGCGGTGAAGGAGTCAAATAGCCAAACTTTCTTCCCCAGGACAACTTCATGAGTTCCGTCACCGCACTACCCATGACCGGATCGGCCGATTCGCAATTCAAGTTTTCGATCGAGCGTCATCCGCATCACGAACGCCTGCGTCACGTCACGGTGCAAGCCGACGCTTTGCGAAAATTCTTTTCCTCAGTCAAAGACATCGACGTTCAGAACCTCGAATACGTGCCATTCATGCGCTTCATGCTCGCGGACGCGCTCGAGCGCGTGGTTGGTAACGGTTTCGCATCGACACTCCGGCAACTCGTGCGGGATCGATCCGCGGGAGGATTTACCCTCGGCGTGCAGGGCGTAAGCGCCGACCCGCGCGACTTCGTCCGTTTCGGAACGGCAGTCGGATGCCTGCTTGGACCGCCGAATCACGACGCCATGTCCGGCACGTACTACGCTCGCTTCCTCGTTAAAGACACGGACGACAGCGACTCCTATCTGCGTCAGGCATACCGGCTCTTCACGTTGCACACCGACGGCACCTTTGTCGAAGAGCCGACCGAATGGCTGCTCATGATGAAATTCGCGGAAGAGAACGCGATCGGAGGCGAGTCACGCTTCATGCACATCGACGACTGGAGCGAGCGCGACACGTTCCTCAACGATCCGCTCGGCACGCGACCATTTCTCTACAAGGCACCCGGTTCGAAGAACGTTGATGCACAGGTCGAGCGCCCGGTGTTCTTCCAGAGCGAATATGGTCTGGCGATGTCGTTCATCGATCAATTCGTGCAACCCCGATCATCAGACGAAGCCATTTATCTGCATGACCTGTCGGCGTCGATGGAAGCGTCACCGGCGACGCGCGAGGTACCGCTTCCTGTAGGCGATCTCGTCGTGCTCAACAACTATTTCTGGTTGCACGGCCGGGCGCCGTTCCAGAAGCACCCGGCGCTTCATCGTGAACTGATGCGCCAACGCGGAGTGTTCGCTAAATGACTACCGTCCGGCATCACCGAAGGTATGACGCGGACGTACTGATCGTGGGCGGTGGCATCGTCGGCGTATCGACGGCCATGCAACTGATCGAACGTCATCCGGGTCTCAGCGTGCTGCTGCTCGAGAAGGAGGCTTCGCTCGCGGCGCACCAATCCGGGCACAACAGTGGCGTGATTCACGCCGGCGTGTATTACGCGCCGGGAAGCCTCAAGGCCGAATTTTGCAGGCAAGGCGCTGCCGCGACCTATGAGTTCGCGCGCCGCCATGACGTGCCGGTCGAGCAATGCGGCAAGCTGATCGTCGCGACCAAAGAGGTCGAAGTCGAAAGACTGAATGCGCTGTACGCACGTTGCCAGCAGAACCGGCTCGAGCCGCAAATGCTCGATGCAGCAGCATTGCGGGAACTCGAGCCTCGTATCGCGGGTCGCGCTGCGATCCGTGTGGCAACCAGCGGCATTGCGGACTATCCGGCCATGACCGAGACGATGGCACGGCTCGCGCAGGAGCGAGGTGCGCAGATCCTGCTGAGCCAGCGTGTCGACGCGTTGCACGAGGATGAGAACGGCATTACGGCACAAACCTCGGGTGGCAGTTTCCGTGCAAGGCATGCCATCGTCTGTGCGGGCCTGATGGCGGATCGCCTGGCGAAGATGTGCAATGTCGATCTTGACTTTCGGATCGTCCCGTTTCGGGGCGAATATTATCGGCTGCCAGCGCAGAAGAACGACATTGTGAAGCATCTGGTCTATCCGGTACCGGATCCCGCTCTGCCTTTTCTCGGCGTGCATCTGACGCGCATGATCGGCGGATATATCACGGTCGGCCCAAACGCCGTGCTGGCGTTGGCGCGCGAGGGTTACCGTTGGCGCGACGCAAATCTGATGGATCTTGCCGGTATGGCAGCCTTCCCGGGTTTCTGGAAAATGCTTGGACAACACGGTGCGTCGGGCCTCATCGAGATGCGCAATTCGCTGTGGAAACGTGGCTATCTGGAACTGTGCCGCCGATATTGTCCGGAACTCATCTTGTCCGATCTGGAGCCCTATCCGTCCGGTGTCCGCGCGCAGGCCGTAATGGCAGACGGCAGCATGGTGCATGACTTTCTGATCCGCTCGTCTCAGCGCAGCCTGCACGTGTGCAACGCGCCTTCTCCAGCGGCAACTTCAGCGTTGCCGATTGGCGCCTATCTCGTCGATGCGTTCGACAAGCGGTTCGATCTTGCTCCGCTTACTCGGGCGCACTCGCCAGACAGGATGCATGGTTTGACGAGTACCACCGGATAAGCGAACGCTCAGGTGGCTCGCATGGCGACAGTTCGACAGCCACGCTGTTGCGCTCAGGTGAAACGGCGCCAAGGCACCTTGGGAAGATCTTCACCGTTGGTGATCACCCGTTTCGATAGTTTGAGGCTTGGGCGCTGCCATCGCTCGGCCACGAGAGTTCGCGAACGAACTCTTCGGCCTGCAGCCATTCGCCATGCCCCGAGGCTGGATTCAGATGCCCGACTTCACCGAGTTCGACGAAGCGACTGCCCCAGCCGAGCGCGAACTCGCGGGCGCGCTCAAGACGCGTCAGCGGATCGTTGCTGCCTGCCGCGACGATGCTCGGAAACGGCAATGTCCCGCGCGGGATCGGCAACCAGCCGTGATCTTTGAGTGTGTCGGTCGTCGGGTAACCTGGTGGCATGGGCGTCTCGAGATCCGCAGGGGCCGCAAGCAGTGCGCCGCGTATCTCGCGGGTTGCGCTCCTGGCCGCCCAGTGGGCGACCATCATTGCGCCCGCGCTGTGCGCCACGATGATCACCGGCCCCTCGATGGCGGCAAGAGCACGGTCGATCGCGTCGACGCGGGCCGCGCAACTGAGCTTGTCGTGCTCAAGCGGGGCGACGCTACATACACGGGGCAGCTTCGCCGCCAGCAGGGTCTGCCAATGGTCCGATACATGGTCGCGCAGGCCGGGGACAATGAGAATGGTTGGTGTCATAGCGTTAATGTGGATCATTCAGTAGCGTGTCACGGACGATGGCGGTGCACTCCATTTTGCGGTGGCACGAGGGTTAATTCATCACTGCGGCTGAGAGGTCACATCTCAGCGCACGCTCGGTGCCGTTGCAGAGGCCCGATCCGGTAGCGGAGCATCCCGACATCGGATCGCGTAGTGACGGGCGTGATGCTCCGTCCGCGCGGAATGTCAAATGACGCCGTCAGCCTTCAATCGCGCAACTCGTTCAGCAGATAGCCCGAGCAACGCCTGGAGCACGTCCTCCGTGCCCTCCCCCAATCGAGGCGGCGCGCTTCGCACCGGCATGCGCGCGCCGTCAAAGCGCCAGGGCGGAGCGAGGACTTGTGTGCTGCCAACCTCCGGATGCGGATGCGTCGTCACGAGTCCGGCATCCGTCGCGCGCTTCGAGGTCAACGCTTCGTGGAGCCCGAGGACTTCACCGCATGGAATGCCGGCCCGCATTAAACGATCGAGCAGATCGCGGCGCGCTCTACGTCCGATCTCGCGATCGATTTCGCGCACCAGCACCTCCCGGTTCGCTGCGCGGCCGATATTGGTCTGGAAGCGATCGTCCTCGGCAAGATCGGGACGTTCGATCACCTCGCGGCAGAAACGCACAAACTGATTGTTGTTGCCGACGGTGATGACGAGCGGACCGTCCGCGGCGTCGAACACACCGTATGGCACGATCGAGGGGTGCGCATTTCCGTACCGCGGTGTGTCCTCGCCCGTGATCAGCGCTTCCATCCCGCAATACGAGGTGATCATCAACCCGCAATCGAACAGCGCCATTTCGATGTGATGTCCCTTGCCGGTCCGTTGACGTTCAAAGAGGGCCGCCAGAATGGCCTGGGCCGAGTACATGCCCGTGAACATATCGACCGCGGCGATCCCGAACTTCAGCGGGGGCTGGCTGGCTTCGCCGTTGAGCGCCATCAGCCCGGCCTCACCCTGAACAACCAGATCGTAGCCGGGACGTGCGGCTTCCGGGCCCGTGCGGTCATAACCGGAGATCGAGCAGTAGATCAAGCTCTCGTGATTCAGCTTCAGTTGCTCGTATCCGAGACCGAGCTTCTCCATCCCGCCCAACTTGAAGTTCTGAATCACGACATCGCTCTTCTGAGCGAGATCCCGTGCGATCTGCTGGCCCTCGGCGGTTTGCAGATGGAGGCTCACGGAGCGCTTGTTGCGGTTGACGCTATTGAAATAGGCCGTTTCGGTCGATCCGACGCGCAAGCCCCAATCGCGCGTATCGTCGCCGCGTATCGGGTGCTCGATCTTGATGACTTCCGCACCTAGATCGCCCAGCACCATGCCGCACCACGGACCCGCCAGCACGCGGGAAAGATCGAGCACGCGCACGCCCGCGAGCGGCAGCGAAGAATGAAGGGTTGCCATGGCAAGTCCGTATTGGCAGGAGTCTTTAGTGAATTGCGAAGGAAGATGCTTTTAATGACGCGAATGAGCAGTCGGATCGCGACGCACGGCTGCGAAAAACCCGGCCTGCGTCCACTCGATGTGCAAGCATCGCTTCGATCGTGACGAAACGCGTAGCGTAGTGCGCGGCGGCAAGCACGCTCAGCAGCGGCGCGCTTCTGCAATGTGGCACCGCCGGCCGAGGACGTACACCGTCAAGGGCAGAACGGCCGCAAGCGGAAGCCAGCGCAACGCGCCTTGAAGACCAACGGCGTCCGCTATCACACCGGTGAAAAAAGGGCCCGCAGCGAGGCCTAATATATTGTTAAACAGCGTCAGTGTGGCAAACGCCGAGCCGTGGATAGCTGGCGGTGTGGCTCCAGCAATAATCGCGCTACATGTGCCGAATGAGCTCGCAAGGAAAAATACCGCGGGTGCAAGTAGCGCGAGTTGCAGATTGCCCGGCGGCAAGCGGAACGCGATCTCCAGCAGGAGGCCTAGCACGAGGCAATAACCAATCGCCATGTTCCACCGCTTAAGCGACGAGCCTCCGCTGATCCGGTCGGTGATCACACCGCACAGGAGTTGGCCCATGCCGCTGACAAGGACAAGGCCGGCCGCCACTACTGCAGCCTTGCTGACAGGCATGTCCCAGTATCGATTCAGGTAGCTGGGTAGCCATACGAAAAGAGTGCCCTGAATAAAAATCTGCAGAGCGCTGCCGAGGTATGCACAAAGGACGGAACGGCACGGGAACAGGCCAGCGAAAAGCGCGCGGGGCGTCAGTTTGATCCGCTGGGACTGCTGCGTTCCGTTCGAATTGTCCGGATGCGCTCGCGCAAGCCTCTTTTCGGTGACTACAAAGAAGTAAACGATCACCAGTACAAAGCCGAAGATCGCCATCAGCCCCATCGACCAGCGCCAGCCAAAGTGGGTCGCGATGATGCCGGAAAGCGAAACTCCGAGCACGGACCCAAAGGCAGCAGCAGACGTAAAACCGCCGGCAATCGTAGAGCGCAGATGCTTTGGAAAAATGCTCATGAGCATCGCAAGGCCGACACTTCCGTACGCAGCTTCACCAACACCGACGAAAATGCGCGCAACGAACATCTCGTGGTAGCTGCTGGCAATCGCGCACCCGAGCGTGGCAACACTCCACAGCGCTGCCATCAGCGCAATGCTTTTGACGCGCCCCCAACGGTCCGCGACGATGGAAAACGGGAGGGTCAGCACGCCGACCGCCAACGGCACCACGCCGCTAATCGAACCAAGCCGTGTATCTGAAAGCTGCCATTGCACTTTCAAGATTGGAAACAAGGCATTGAGCGCCTGCCGCGACATATAGTCGGACAGTAAAAGGCAGAACATCAGCGCGAATACGACCCACGCGTAGACCCGGGCGCTACTGGTCGCCGCCGCCGGCTCGGCCGGCATTGCGTTGCTTGTAGAAAGGTTCAATTCTGTCTCCTCCGATGCTTCGCTAAATTTATATTGAATCTTGCCACCTGATGCCGTCCGGCCTGCGGGAAGCAATTCCTTCTACGTCAGAGCCGGCAGCGGTCTATTTTGACCGTCTGCATGGCATTTCGATGCTTATTTCAGGCATCGGATCATTTGTAGGGTAACGCCAAACCGTCGCTCGTCTGATCCTCGATCAGGACTGGCGTTCATCAGTCCGTTGCTTACTGTCGCTGCCGCGCGAAGGGTTTGGGACGATGAACCGCACTGAAAAAAGAACGATGCTCGCGAGCACGAACAAGCGCTGCATAAGCGTTGCGTCCAGGTCCTCCCTGCGGTCGCAGAATTCAAGACAACACGCATTAATTTCAGGATAGCACTGACAACAATTTTTGGCGACATTAATTATTAATGCGTGTTAGCGAACGTCATAACTGGACGCGCAGACGCTTCGTTCTTAAGTTTCGTAAACTCGGGGCGAAGCGATGGTTCGTACTATTGATTGGTTTTATGACGAAATGGTCCACGGCCACCGCAGGCCGTTTCGTCGGATCCTGATGAACGTTTGATATGTGACGTGCGATCTGATGCCACGCATCGAATCGCAGAAGATGAAGGACTATTGCCCGCAGTGTACCGGCCTGCAGAGGGATGACTGGGCGCAAGATCCCCGCGGCCGGCGCGCAGCAATCAACCGGCGGCTCCCGCGTGCGGTGTCTGCTCTTCGGTCGGCCTACCCGACGTCGAGGAGAGGATGATGCGCGGGAAGCAAAGTCGATTGCGACGACATGACATTCCAGGCACGTACGGACCGACTTACTTTGTAGAAGCGGCCGACACTGCGGTTCGCGCTGCCTTTGTGGTGCGTGCCCGCTGACTCTCCGCCGGTTTTGCGACGATTGCGCGAACGGCTGCATCTCGGGCATCGTCCAGGCGCGAAGCCGCAAGAGAAAGCAGCAAATTGTTGTCCCGCTTGATCGCGGCCTTCTGCAACGCGTGCCAGACTTTTAAAGAGGCGCGAACCGATTGAGGCCTAGCGACGAATCCTAGCCGGACGTAGCGCAGGGTTCGCAACGAGATGGAATGCAAGACATCGACCAGAAGCCGGTTGCGGCACAGGTCGACCGTATTGAAATTGAGCAGGAAGCTTTCCACGGCATAGGCGTCTACCGACTCCTCGGCCGCCTTGGTCAGTCTCGGCATATGCGCGGTCAGCAACGCCTCGAGCTCGGCTGGGTTTTCGCGCGCCACCTGCTCAAGCATCGTGACGTAAAGAACGCTACGCACGCGGAAAATGTCCCGCAGTTCATTCTCGTCGGGTGCCGTAACGATCGCCCCACGTCTCGCCTGAAATTCAACCAGGCGATCCCGTTCCAGTATTCGCATTGCTTCGCGGACCGGAGCGCGGCTGACGTGCAGCACCTCACTGATATCTTTCTCCAGCAAGCGTTGTCCCGACTTCACCAGATCGAGCGTAATGACCCCGGCCAGCCGTGCAGCAATCTGTTCGGCAATGGGCACCGAGGCATAGGCCCAGTCCTGCCCGCGCAACACAGCCCGCTCGACTGCCAGCATCAGCGGATTTTTGGGCGTGAGGAGCGCGGAAAGGTCGGGAAGGTTTTGCGTTTTATTTCGGGCCATGGCGTATAGCGGAAACAATTTTGGTCGAATTTAATCCTTCGATCATTATAGTCTCCGGCATTGTAATGTCGACAAAAAACTCCCGGTCGACGGCCGCAGCGAACATTCGGTGGAGGCAGTAAGGATGACACCCATGACGACGCGCTGATCGAGGCGAACAATATTCCATATAAAACCGAACCGTGACCGCCGGCTGGAATTCGATCACCTCGAATCTCGCAAGGAGAAGCCAATGCCTAGTATGGCTGGTCGCCTTCGATTCCTGCTCGCTCCATCTTACGCGGAGCAGGCCAGTAATCCATTACCGCGTAGTGCTGCGTAGGCCGGTTGTCCCAGACTGCGATGCTGTTCGGCTTCCAGCGGAAACGAACCTGATATTCAGGAATCGATGCCTGACTCTGCAAATAACTCAGCAGAAGACTCGCACCTGGCGTCTTATCCAAGCCGTAACGCACATTTTCAACTTTATGGTAATTGATGAAATGCGTCGTGAAACTGCTGACGTATAGAATCTTTTCCCCAGTCTCCGGATGCGTCCGCACGACGGGGTGCTCCACCTCCGGATTCTGCGCCGCCAATTTTCTTCGCTCTTCAGGATCCATTGCCGCACCGAACGAGTGCTCAATGCTGCTCTTTGCTCTCAATCCGTCGATGCGCTTCTTGACGTCTTCTGGCAGTTGCTTATAAGCCTCCACCATGTTCACCCAAATGGTGTCTCCCCCGACTTCTGGACATTCGACGCAGCGCAGCACGGCGCCCATAGACGGGTTCGGCCGCCAAAGTCCGTCACTGTGATAGTTGTTCTCGTAAGGGTTCTTTTCTTCCGAACGATAGATCCGCACGAGCCCCGGGTGTTCCGGATCGCTTCCCGCTACGGGATGATCTTCCAATCTCCCGAAACGGCGCGCAAAGGAGATGTGTTCTTCGCGAGAGATATCCTGATCGCGAAAAAAAAGGACACGGTGCCGAAGCAACAGAGCCTTGATTTCTGCGAACAGCGATGCATCGCGAGACGCATCCCCCAAACTCACACCGGACACTTCGGCCCCAATGCAAGCGGTCAGTCTTTCCACCTTAATCATGAGCGATATCTCCTCTGTATCTGGCGGGAATTTCGCCAATTCACCCGCCGTCGCTGCGTATCCGCAACTTTACGAAACCATAAAAGAATGTTGGCTCGCATCTGTATAAGCAAGATAGCAGACCGATCAATTCATGTCGACATTAATTTAATGTATGCTGTGACGTGCCGTTGGGAAGCACGAGTTCACCGGAACAGTCAGATTGAGCGCTTGGCGAGTGCGCCGATAAACCGAAGCAACTCCAGCGCACGCGCTGCGGCGCGAGACCCTTCGATTTCGGTCAGCGCACCCAGCAGTTCACCCTCCGCAAGGGAATACTTCCGCAGCATGCTGACGACCAGCATCGAGTTGTGGACGATGTCCTCGCTTTCCGAGGTAACGCCACGGCGATGCAGCGCGCAGTTCGCCCAGTGTGTTCCAGCCAGCATCGCTGCCTCGATTTTCATTTCCCAGTCGTCTTCGCCGAGGCAATTCAGTGACGTCTCAATGCGTTCAGCTTTGAGGTGATGATTCGCAATTTTCATACGCGGTGCCCTTCAACGCCTGTTCGAATAGGAACGTGATCTCTCCGAATGCTTGCTCACATTCATCGACGATCGCTTGCACTGGAACACGATCTCCGCGAATGCATGGGTCCCGGTGACTCTCGATGACACGCAACGCTTGCTCGATTTGCCGAATGGCCTGAGGTACGTCCCCCTCGATTTCCGGCCAATCGACGTGGCTCACATCGCCGAGCCCGCGCAACTCGCGCGCATAGCTGCCATTCGGCTGCTTCGCAACGTGCACGCCGGGAATGGTCGAAAACACGGGGTCGTCACGTGTCAGACCCGCGAGATGAAGCGTAGCGTTAAAAACGTTGGTACTCGCGGTCAGAGTCGTCCAGAACCACAATTCGAAGTCAGCCAAGGGGTCGAGGTGCTGTCGAAGCATCGCCAGGCGTCGCACCTTGTCGAGGTGGGAGATGACCTTCATGACAGATTTCTCCGAATGCGGCGAGCGACACGCTACTGGCCGAAAGGCCGCTGCAATGTCACTTTGCTGGTTACCGCCGTCACGCCCGGGACGCTCTTCGCGACCTCGGTGACGGTACTGATCTGCGACGCGTCTGGGACCGTGCCGCTGATCATCACCGCGCCGCCCTTCGCGGTAATACTGATGTCGCCCGCGTCGATTTCCTTGTGTTTCGCAAGCGCCGCGTACACCGTGCGTCGTAGCGCGCGATTCGCTTGCCGCGCGCCTTTGGCCGTCGTGCCGCCAGAAGCTGTCACTGCCTCGCCTGCCGATGCCGAGGCGCCGCCCTGCGCCCACACACCAATCGACGCCACCGCAATTGCAACGCCGAGTGCCATTCTGAGTCCATTCATCGCTTTCATTGTTGATCTCCGTTTCGATTCCGTTGCGTCAGAAGTTGTGACGCAGACCGATCATCGCGGCCGTGGTCGATACGCCCGGTGCGACGATCTGGCCGTACATGATCGTCTGATTCATCGTTCCGCGGTTCGCGACATACCCGACCTGCGCAGAGACGATCGTGCGCTTTGACAGGCTGTATTCCGCGCCCACAGCGTATTCATTCGACTGGTTCGCTGAGTGGTTGCGGTCTTTCAGGTAATAGAAACCGGACGTGATCTTCAGGAACGGGTCGAACTGATAGCCAAGACCGCCAGAAATCATTTCGTAGTCTGATAGGCTCGAGTTCGACGGATTCTTGCCGATACCGTACGACGCCGACACCGATACGCCGCGGATCGTGTACTTCGCGCCAAAATAGTAGAAGCGGTTGTTGTCGAGTCCGCTCGGCGCGGCCGCCGCAAGGTTCGTGTCGTGGGCGTTGTAGTAGACGGCGGACAGATTCAGGCCGTAGTTCGAATACCGGAGCACCGCCGATTCGCGCGTGCCACCTTGAATCTGGCCCGGCACACCGCCCGGTGCGTACTCGAGCGACACCGACGCGCCGTAGAACTTCGGCGTCTGATAGACGAGTGCGTTGCTGTCGTACAGCGCACCGATGGGCACGTTCGTGTTCGTTCCGGGCCAGCCCGCAGCCTGGTTCAGACCGAGCCATGCGCCCAAAATGCTGCCGAAGTACTGCGCCGCGCGCACGTCGGTGTCGGCCATTGCATAGATCATCGGCGTGTACTGCCGCCCGGCGTCGAACGTGCCGAATGGTCCCGAGAGGCCGACCGTCGTCTGCTGATTGAAAACTGCAGCGGCGCCCGTCGTGTCGGGCAATCCGAGCTTGCCGCTGCTACTGTTGAACACTCCCTGCAGCCTGAAGTTGACCTTATAGCCGCCGCCGATGTCCTCGGTTCCCTTCATGCCCCAGAAACTCCCATAGAGACTGCCGTCCTTGATGCCGAACTGGTGCCCGTTGTTACGAGCCTTCGGCGCGAACGACGACGCTGCCGTGCTTTGATAGAAAACGCCCGAATCGATTGCGCCGTAAAACGTGACTGACGACTGCGCATGCACCGCGCCGGCGAATATCGCGAATACCGCTACTCCGCTCCACTTCAGTTTCATCGACGTCTCCTCTGCTTTTTATGATGACTGGACGAGCCCGGCCAGATGCCCCGCCTGTTAAGGGGAGGCGCGGAGTCTTCGATCCCCGCTACCACCGCAATCGGCGCCTGCGTATGTTCCGTGGCGAGAGACCGGACTTGAAGATCGTCCGCTGCCACTTCCTGGCTGTTCTGCAACGGCCCGGCTTACCGACTGAACACTGACAAGCCCGATCATCCTCCGAAATTTTTGTTGTCGACATTAATACTTATACTGAGTCGACCTGCAAGCCAGAACGGTATAAGGCGTCACAGCAGGCGATCACGTTCGGACCCTCAAACCGCGCTGACACGGAAAGCACGGACATGCGGCAGTCGGCGCACGAGTTCGCGAAATCTATTTTTGTCGACATTATTAACTCAAGGAGATACACTGCGAATCACGGTCACCGTGCACTGCTGCCCGCGGCTGATGCAAGTGGATGAATGGAGGAATTCCGATGTTGCCTGCACCGCCATTTTCAAGAAAATGGGTGAACAAAGCCCGTACCGTTCGACGCATTGCGGCATGGATTGCTTCAGAGTTTGTCCCGAGGCGAGATCTCGCTCCAATGACCCACGAAGCGCTTTGCTACGCGTGCATGGTTGGGATCGTGATGCCGCTCGACCGCGACCTCGCCGGCGCATGTGCCTCATTGGCGAAGCCGCAAGGAAGCGCGCTGAGGGACGAGCGATTCATCACGCAGCGCTTGACTTAGTACAGGATCATTCGTGGAACGCCGATTTTCATCAGGATGGCGATCGGAGATTTGGCAGTCGATGCTCCGGCACCCTCGCGCTAGCGGATCACTGTCATGAAAGGTCAAGTGCAAGGCATGCAAAGTAAAGCAGGAAGTGACGCCGGACCAGATCATTTACTGGTCGACTCAGGCACTCATGCATCAATCGCTTAAAGAAGTTGTAAATGCATTGAATGGACGATTCTCTGCTTCCCGAAAGCCAGCCGGCTCTGCTCATTCCAGACGCTCCCGACGAATCGCAACGGCACGCCGGCGCCACATCGCGCCTTCTCATCTAGTTCGACATACTCAATATTCACATCCCAATCCGGAGACTCCTCATGAACTTCCTTGACGGCCACCTGTATCCTGAGAACCAACAGCCCCTGATCATCACAGCCGCTCCCTATGCGCCGGGCTGGATTCCCTCAGACTTCCCGGAAGACATCCCTGTCACGATGGAAGAGCAGATCCAGAAGGCGGTGGATTGCTACGAAGCCGGCGCCACCGTACTGCATCTGCATGTGCGCGAACCCGATGGCAAGGGCAGCAAGCGCCTGTCGATGTTCAATGAACTGATCGCCGGCGTGCGCTCACGCGTGCCGGAAATGGTCATCCAGGTGGGCGGCTCCATCAGCTTCGCGCCGGAATCCGAGGGCCAGGCCGCCCAATGGCTCAGCGATGACACGCGGCATATGCTCGCCGAACTCGATCCGAAGCCCGACCAGGTCACTGTCACCGTCAACACGACGCAGATGAATGTGACAGAGCATGCCGGCATGGACGACTTCAAGGGAGTTTCGCGAGGGTTTCCGCACCTCTACGCGACTTACAAGGACATGATCGTGCCTTCGAATCCGAGTTGGGCCGAAGAGCACATCCGGCGCCTGACAGCCGCCGGAATTCAAAGCGAGTTTCAGTGTTACAACATCAACAGCTTTGAAACGATCGAGCGGATGATTCGCCGCGGCGTCTACAAGGGGCCACTGGTGATGAACTGGGTGGCCATTAGCGGCGGCATGGATCAGGCAAACATTTATAACCTCGCCAATTTCCTGCGCGCTGCCCCCGACGGCGCGGTGGTTACAGTCGAGAGTTCAGTGCTGAATGTGCTGCCCGTCAATATGATCGGCATCGCTCTTGGTCTGCATGTGCGGTGCGGCATCGAGGATGTGCTCTGGAATCAGACCCGCACGGGCAAGATGAGCTCTGTTGAGCAGATCAAGCAATTGGTGCGTATTGCCGGCGAATTTGGTCGCCCTATAGCGACAGCGCAACAGGCACGCGAGATCATGAAAATCGGGGTCTTCTACGAGACCGCGGAAGAGACGCTTCAAGCCAACGGCTTCGCACCCAATCGTAAAGGTGGCAACCAGGGATTCCTGCGCAAGCCGGCCTGAAGGTCCTAAGGGAATTGACATCAAAGCTGTAAGAACCGCCCGGAATTTTCTGGAGACGGATTCAATCCGAATCGCCCCCAACATCGACCAGGGTTTTGGTGCGATCAGGGGTGAAGCAACGGCGAACTAGTCGCAGGCAGTCTGCGGCATCGATACATGACAGGAGACAACATGGCGAAAGTCGTCAAATTCTACGAGACCGGCGGCCCCGAGGTCCTTCGCTTTGAGGACGCCCACGTTGGAGAGCCAGGACCCGGAGAGGTGCGTGTCCGTCACGTGGCAGTGGGCGTTAACTTTGCCGATACGTACTTTCGCGGAGGCACCTATGAGGTTCCCCTCCCCAGCGGCCTGGGCAACGAGGCAGCCGGCGTAATCGAGGCTATCGGCGCTGGCGTGACGCATCTGGTGGTCGGCGACCGTGTGACCTACACGGGCTTCATCAACACGCTCGGCGCCTACAGTACGGAGCGCCTGATTTCCGCCGCGCTGCTGATCAAGCTGCCCGAGGCCATCAGTTGCGAGGCGGCGGCGGCCATGACCATGCGGGGCTTGTCCGCTGCCTATCTGGTTCGCCGTATCTACCCTTTCAAGGCTGGCGACGCCGTACTGCTTCATGCCGCGGCAGGCGGCGTAGGTCTGATCGTCTCACAGTGGGCCAAATTGCTTGGCCTCACGGTGATCGGCACGGTATCGACCGACGCCAAAGCTGAAATAACACGCGCGCACGGCTGCGATCACACGATTAACTACAGCCACGAGGATGTGGCCACGCGTGTGCGGGAACTGACCGGCGGAGTAGGCGTGTCCGTCGTCTTCGATAGCGTGGGCAAGGCGACCTTCATGGCTTCGTTAGACTCCCTCAAGCGCCGCGGCCTGATGGTCTGCGTCGGCACCGCATCCGGCAAAATTCCGCCATTCGATCCGCAGATTCTGGCGCGCAAGGGCTCTCTTTACCTGACACGTCCGGGGCTGGCCGACTACATCGCCGATCCAGCCGAAAAGGCAGAACTGGTCGATGAATTATTCGGCCACGTGGCGGCAGGGCGCATCCGCATTGAGATCAACCAGCGGTATGCGTTGCAGGACGCGGTGCAGGCACATCAGGATCTTGAGGCTCGAAAAACGACGGGTTCCTCCATCTTCGTCATTTGAGTGTGGCAGCCTGGTTGCGTGGCAACGATCGGCGCGCTCGATGAAACTCTCATCATCATCTCGGTCCCGCGATGCTCGCATCGGACGCGGCACCGGGACGCGTGCAGCCGCCGCTTGGCTGACCTCGACGCCGTTTGCGTCGAAGCACCGTCTCAACCTGCATCGGAGCGCGATAAATGGTTTCGCGTTTTGGAATTTACTTGAAGAACTCGGTTGAGGAGCAGACGTGACCAGTCTAAAGATTCGCTCCATCGCTTGCGAGTCAGAGCAAGCGGCGCGCGTCGTGAATGTCGCTGAACCTCCGCAAACTTCGGGGATTCACCTAGCCGATAGCCCAAAACCTTCTTTGGAGATCGAAGTTTTCCTCGATTTCATCTGTCCGTGGTGTCTGATTGGCGTGCGCAATTTGCGTGTCGCCATGAAACGCTTGAACCAACTGAGACCGGAGGCCGAGCTAAAAGTCGAAGATTCTCGGGCTAGACGAAAGCGCGAGAAGCCGGATCAATGCGGTGTATGTGACGGCAATTTTCATGGGTGGCGCATGTGGCTCGGCGGTTGCAAGCGTAGCGTGGGTACATGGAGGATGGTCGGCAGTATGCGTCTTCGGACTTGTCGCCGCGCTGTTGCCACTCGTACTTCACGTGGCATATCTCCGACGCAAAAGTTTCGGTGCCGGACCAGTTCCGAATCCATCAGCCACCACGGATGGTCCGGTCAGATGTTGAATGCGGTCATTTCTGCCGGCCTTACCGAGTGTTTCCTGTGGCCGATGACCGGCCCAGCATTGGACTTTTACGAGGGTCCTCTGACAGAGTCCGAGCGGCCACTCGAATGACTAAGCGACGAGGAAAGTGAACGGCAACTCCTGGCCGCGCTCTGCCTGACGGCGACCGGCGGCACCAGACCCGTTTCGAACTCTCTGGCCCCGGCCTCCTCGACCGCAGCTTTTGGCGTATGGTCGCCGCGCATTCACTCGGGCAGGTCAGTTGGCGGGCCCTTTGTTGCGCTGCGAAAACTCTCCGCGTCGCTTCCCGCGCTGCCTGAATCGCGCACGTCCCTTGCCCTGCTCATCGTCTCGGTCGCGGCTCATAGGCTGAGGCTATCGATACCAGCTCGGAACCAGGGCCGGCACCGGTGCCCGCCCTCACCCTGTCGGCGTGGCGCGGGCGCGCTCGGTGCAGATGATCCGGTCCGAGGCGCACCGGAGGAACGCAAGGAATTCGGCGGCGGGCAACGGCCGGCTCAACAGGAAGCCTTGCACCTGATCGCAGGCAAGTTTCCCGAGCGTCCGGAATTGCGACTCCGTCTCGACACCCTCCGCCACGACCTCGATCTGCAACGCGCGCGCGAGTGTCACGACGGCGGACAGCAAGGCGCTGCCGCGCTCGCCGCCAGCGTCGAGATCGTGCATGAACGAGCCGTCGATCTTGATCTGGTCGAATCTGAATCGCTGCAGATAGCCAAGGCTCGAATATCCGGTGCCGAAATCGTCGATGGCGACGGTGTAGCCGCGCGACTGCAGCGCTTCGATCGTGCGGCTCGTCTTCTCGATGTTCTGCATCGCGGTCGTTTCCGTGATCTCGAACATCAGGCGACACGGATCGACCCCCGCTGCGCCGATCAGCGCATCGATGCGGACCACCAGATCCGGCACGTTGAACTGGATCGGCGAAAGATTCACGGCCACGGAAATTGGGGGCAGCCCTTGCGCGTCCCATACCGCAATATTGCGACAGACCTCGTGCAGTACCCAGTCGCCAATCTCGACGATGAGGCCCGAGCGTTCGGCGATGGGGATGAATTCGAGCGGAGGAATGTCGCCCAGTTCGGGATGACGCCAGCGGAGCAGTGCCTCGACGCCCGTCACCAACTGCGATTCGACGCGAAACTTCGGCTGGAATGACATGCTGAGTTCGCCGCCGCTCAAGGCGCGATGCAGATCGCGTTGCAGGATCAGCGACCTGAGCGCGGTGTGGTTCATCTGCGGTTCGAACACGCGAAACGTGTTACGCCCGCTTTGCTTGGCGGCGTACATCGCGGCATCCGCGCTATGCAGCAGTTCGTCGGCGTTGCCGCCGTCGCGGGGATAGAACGCGATGCCGATGCTCGCGCTCACGCGAAGCGGCAATCCGTTGACGACGATCTCCTGGCTTAGCCGCCGCAGGACGCCATTTGCCACCGCCGCGGCGGACGACGCTTCGGCCACGTTCTCGACCACGATCACGAACTCATCTCCGCCAAGCCGGGCGACCATATCGGTATGGCGCAGGTCCTTGCGCAGACGCTCCGCGCACACTTGCAGCAAGTCGTCGCCCACGCCGTGGCCGAGCGAGTCGTTGACCGACTTGAATCCATCGAGGTCGATGAAGAGCACGGCGAATGGCGATGCTCTGCGCGCGCATTCGGCGACCGCCTGCGCGATATGCAACGATAATTGCTGGCGGTTCGGCAGATCCGTCAGCGCATCGTGCGTGCCAAGGTAATGCAGTTGCCGGTTCGCGCGCCCGAGGGAGATGGACAGGCTGTTCGTATGGAAGCCGAGCAATCCGAGCGTGCCGACCAGCACGATGAACGACGTCACCGTCACCACGAGCGCAAGCCAGTTCGCGTCGAGCTTATCGCCGGACAGGCAAAGGCTGCCGGCGGCGAAGTTGGCCGCGCTCATGCCGAGATAGTGCATGCCTGTAATCGCGATCGCCATGACGAAGGCCGCGCCCAGCCGCTTAACGACGAGGTTCTCGGCGTCCGATGTGCGCAGCGTGAAGGCGAGCCAGAGCGCCGCCACCGAAGCGGCGATCGCCACGGCCACCGAAAGCGCGACTTTCCAGATCGTGTATCCGATTCCCGGTGACATCTGCATCGCGTGCATGCCGGTGAAGTGCATCGCGGCGACGCCGAGGCCCATGATTGTCCCGGCGACGCACAGACGCCTGTGCGACAGCGCGCCGCGGCTGGCAGTGGCAAGCGCAATCAGAGACACGCTGATCGCAAGGAACAGGGATACCGCGGTAGTAGAGAAATCGTAGCCAATCTCGATTGGCAGCGAAAACGCGAGCATGCCGATAAAGTGCATCGACCAGATGCCGACGCCCATCGACACGGCACCACCGACGAGCCATAGCGGCCGCCGTTTCTCGCTCGCGAGCGCATTCAGGCCGCCGGACAGTTCCACCGCCGTATAGGACGCGAGGAATGCGACCACGAGCGACAGGCAGACCAGCAGCGGGTTGTAGACACCAGTCATCGGCCCTCTCTCCTGTTCCTTATCGGTCTTGTGTGACTGCTTCCTCCCGCGCTTCGAACCGGCTCTGGCGAGCCACGCGCATCGGCGCGCGGCTCGCATTGCTTCGCTGTTCTATCGACAGATTGACGGAAAACTTTATGCTTCGGCCCGAATCAGGAGCGGTTCATACAAGACCGGAAGGCTTCATTCGTGCGCGTGCGAATGTCGCGTATCGAGGAAAGGGGATGTCGGATGCCCCGCTTTGCCGCCGCCAGGATGAGCCGCGGGCCGAGCGCGGCGATTGCACCCGCCGTGATGCGATCGATCCACCACCGAGCACGCGTTGACGTTCGGCCTTTACGCCAGACTCACCGGTCGGTCCCTGTGTGACTGTCCAGCGCGTGCGCGCGGACACATGGTATGCATCGAACTCATCCCGCGTCACGACCGACCGCGGGCACCTCCCGCTGGTGTGCCGTGACGCCCGCGCCTTCACTCTCCGCGCACCAGCCCGGACAACCGGTCGCCCGGTTGCGGCAGCGCTTTGGCCGCACCGCGGCCGTCGCGGCGCCACCGCCAACAGCCCACCGCCCGTCACGATCACACCAGCGTCCTCGCATAATTCACGCGCAGCAGCGGACCGTCTTCCACGACCCATCCCGCACCGCCATCTGCACCATCGCGGTCATCACCCTCATTCAATGCCCATAGCTGCTGGCGCCGGCACATCGGTTTCGCTCAAAGAATTTTTAGCGAAGCGGACGTGGATTTCGTGCCGTGCCTGCGACCATCCCGGCGTGCCGCTTCCGCTTCGCTAAAAATCCTCTGCATTATCAAAACTGCATTTAATGGCCGGAATCCGGGGTCGTTGCACTCAACCTCCGGCCCGGCGGGCCTCTCCACTTACCTCTCTACCGCTTTTCGTCCCTGATCATGGCCAACCGGTCGCTGCCCCTCGCCATGACGCGCGCCTATAGCCGCACCGACTTCACCGCGCTGCGCGCCTACGTTCAGCGCGTGCCGCCGGCGACGACCGCGCGTCTGTACTTCACCGATGACAGCGACGGCAACGCGCCAGGCGCGGGCTGGGTCGCGACTTACCTGCGACAGATGCAGGCCGATCTCATGGACCTCGCCATCGAGCACGGCTCACCCGTTCTCGCTGACCACCTGAAAGCGTCGGCGCGCGCACACGGCAGCGCACGGCTCATGTCCGTCAGCCTCAAGATGGTCAAGCAGGCGGCCGCGCTCGCCGCGGAGCGGCCCGACGCTGCGCATCCGGTTGGCATGTGGTTCCGTCCACTGGCGTCCAATGAAGGAAAATTGAGAGCGTTTTCGAACTAAAAATTGCAGCGGCTACTGCGAAAATCGCAACCACGCTGAGCCGCTACACCAACGGTTGGCGGGGCAACCCGTTAGTCCCCATGCTGAAACACAGCGCGTGCCGCCATCGCTTCTACGACTTGTTCGGAAGTCTGAGCCGTGCCGTCTCAATTGACTGGTGAAGTTTGGCCTGCAACGTCTCGCGCGACGGCAGCGCGGTCAGATATTCGGCGACGTGAATGCCGCTCTTGCCCAGTTCGAGCAGTTCTATCTGCTCCTGTTTCTTTCCGGCGCAGAGGATAATGCCAAGAGGCGGCAATTCACCCGGCTCCTGCTCATGCTTTGCGAGCCAGCGAAGATAGAGTTCCATCTGGCTTTTGTGTTCGGCCTTGAAAGCACCGAGCTTCAGTTCGACGGCCACCAGCCGCTTCAGCTTCCGGTTGTAAAACAACAGGTCGATGTAGAAATCGTCGCTATCGATCTGTAGCCGCTTCTGGCGAGCCACAAACGTAAAGCCGGCGCCGAGTTCAAGCAGGAATTGCTCCATTTCACGGAGGATGGCGTCTTCGAGATCCTTTTCGAGGTAGTGATCATTCAGGCCGAGGAAATCGAGCACATACGGATCTTTCAGCAAAACGTCTGGCTGCACACGCTGTTCCTTTCGCAACTGCGCCAGGTCATGCTGGATGGCTTCTGCTGGCTTGCGCGAAATCGCGCTGCGTTCGAACAGCATCGAATTCATCCGTTCCTGCAGTTGCCGGGACGACCAGCGCTCGAGCCGGCAGAGCTCAAGGTAGAAGTCGCGCTTCAATGGGTCGTCGATATAGATCAGCGTCTTGATGTGCGTCCAGCTCAATTCTCTCCGCGCTGCGGAGAGAATTGCCTCGTCCGTAAAAATCTCCGCGGCGCGCAGACAATGCCGCAGTTGCTGTTCACTCCAGCCACGGCCGTATTCGGCGGTCAGGGCATGTGCGAGCGATGCAATTACCTGCTGCCCGTATTCTGCACGGACGCCGCCTAGCACCTCTGCATGGATACAGCGCCCAACCCGCCAGTACAGCAGGGTGAGCTCGGCGTTCACCGCTGCGGCCGTGCGCTCACGTGCCGAATCGATCAGGAGCCGGACTTCGTTCAGCAGTGGTGCGGCCGTCAGCGCACTCATGCGGGCCGTACACTGCCCGCTGGCAGGAGAAAATGCATCGTCGCGCCACTCACACTGCGTTCACGGCGCTTTTGAACGCCTTGCCTGCGGTGAACTTCACGGTCGTTGCCGCAGGAATCTGCATCTCCGCGCCGGTGGCGGGGTTACGACCAATCCGTGCGGCGCGCGCGCCTGTCGTAAATGTACCGAATCCGACCAGTTGCACGCCTTCGCCTTTGGCAACCGCCCCCGTCACTGCCGCGAGGAGCGCATCGACTGTGCCTGCGACGGCCACCTTGCTGTTTCCGGTCGCGGCGGCGACGGTATCAACGAGTTCCTGCTTGTTCATGGTTTTCGTTTCCTTTGAAACGGGCACTGCGATCGCGTTGCCCAATGTGAGAGAAAGATACGTTACCGGAGCCGGGGCTGAAGGGCAAACTGGGGGTGTTTTCCGGGCTGCACGTCAAATTCCCTCCGCAGCGCGGAGATAATCGTTGCGTCGGCCAGGAAAGGCGCTTTCAGCCTCACAACAACGACCCGGTCAGGCTAGCATCGAGTCCGTGTACTTCTTCGCCCCACAGCGACACACGTAGTCAGCGACAATTTCTGGGGACTTCGCCTCATCGATCGTGAGTCCATAGGCGATAAACAGCTCGTCGCCCGGTTTCACACTCCTGATTGCCTCGATGAAAACGCGCCCGCGCTCGTCCTCGATCGCCTCACAGTTCAGCCTGCACGAATGGTTCAGCCAGCGAGCACTATTGCCGCCCGCGCTGCCGTCAATCACGCGTCCGTCAGCCAGGCCGAAGAGAAACGTGTGGCCGGGCGTTCCAGAACGCCTGTGCCTGGCAGCGGCTTGCCGCCAGGAGGTGACTTCACCGCGATATTCGAGGATCCGCTCGCCAGCGGCGATAGCCTGCAGCGCGAAAACGCCCCGCCCATGAATGGAAGATTTCCTGACTGTCACACGCCGCACTTCCTGACCCCCGCTTCCTTGATGGCAGCGAGCATATCGGGCGCTGCGTGGCACTGCAACAGCCCCGTTACGTTCAGAACAGACTGGTCTGACGGGGGTCCCGCTCTGGCGGCCGGGAAGCGGCGTACGGCCAGGCCGTCGGTTGCGGCCACGGATATTTCGCACCCGCTGCAGGTGGGCCAGCATCAGGCAGCCCGCTGCCCCATCACTGAAACGCAGCTCGAACAGCCCGGTTTCGCCATGCGCGCACCGCCCTGTCGCGCGAAACGACAGGCGCAGACCGCGCGACTTCGCACGCGCAATCATCTGCGTGCGGCTCATACCCTGCCAGCAGTCAGCGATGAAAGCCTTCACGGTCCAGGCAACGACTCATGCGCGATGCCCACGGGGAGCGCCAGCCCGGTGAGTAGATAGATATCCGCCATGCAGCGACTTTCCGGAATGCAGTGATCTCTGTTTATACCGCTTTTTTGCGACGTAGTCCCGGTTTGGCCGCATCCGCAGCGCGCGACGGGCGCGTCGCACGCGGGGAGTTCTTGCTCTTGGAAGGAACAGCGGAACGATGCGGGTCTCTCGCTCGCGCCTGAGCATCCCGGGCCGCGTTGAGCTCCGTCTGCAACCGCGTGTTCTCCGCCTCAGCCGCATCGAGCCGCCCCTGCAGGACGCCCGTTTGATGACGCATGTCGCCCAGTTGCGCCTGCAGGGTGTCAACTGCCCGGCGGTGGTCCGCATCCTTGCGGTCCGCGCGGCGCGCGGCTTCGTCGATCTCTTTCTGCAGCTTCGCCGCATGGCCCCGCTCGCGGTCGATCTCCAGCAGGGCACGTTTCTCGGACGCCCTGAGCCGATCCTCGGCCCGGTCGGCCGCTTCGCGCTGCTTTTCCAGATCCCGTGAAAAGCCTTCCCTCACTTCCACGAGTTCGCGATCGCGGGCCGCCAGCGCGTCTCTGAGTCGCGCGAGCTCCGCTTCGAGTGACTGTCGCTGCCCGTGAGCTTCAGCCTGCTCCTTTTCCAGCTCCCGAACCTCGACCTGCGCGGCCAGCAGCGCCGCGGTGCGCTGCTCGAGTGCGGTCTCGGTACGACCCAGTTCGTCGCGGCGGCGACGACCGACTGTTGCGCCTCGACGCGTTGTGCCTCGAGTCCTTCGCGCAACGCACCGAGCGCGGCTTCCGCTGACGCGCTCGCGCGCTGCCAGAGCGGGACGACCAGTTCGCCGGCGGCCGCGCCGAGATCGGCGGGCAGGTCCGGATGCGCGATGCACACACGGCTTTTTTCGCGCAGTTCGGTCCAGAACTCACCGAGCACCTGCGTGGGCGTGCTCATGCTGCCCCGCTTCACCAGTTGGTAAAGCCGGTTCGCGGTCGGCGTGATGCCGAAGCGGAAGAATAGCAGCGCGCAGACCTCGCGGTACAGCTCGCGCGTCTTCGGAAACGCGGCCTTCAGGCGGTCGATTTCGACGGCGAGGCGAGTCTCGTCATGGACCATCGCGTGACACCCTGAGCCAGATCCGCCGCGTCCCCGACCATGAAAACCACCCTGCCCGCCCCCGCGCCCGATCGAGACGCTCGAAGAACTGCCCGCCGCGCCCGATGGCCGCCACGGCACGAACCGCGCAACCGGCCACATGCAGGTCGCCGCTGATACCGACCTCGACGCAATCCGCGCATGGCTCGCCCGCTTCGTCGAGACGAAGACGACGTTCGACAACTACCGCAAGGAAGCCGAACGGCTGCTACGGTGGTCCACCCTGCAGGTGGCCAAACCGCTCTCCTCGCTCACGCACGAGAACCTGCTTGTCTAGCAGCACTTTCTCGCCAATCCGCAACCGGCAGCGCGCTGCACCGCCGATGGCGGACGCAAGCACCCGCGCAACGATTCGCGCTGGCGGCCGTTCTACGGCCTCCTCTCGGCGTCGAGCCAGCGGCAGGTCATGGTGATCCTCAACGTCATGTTTGCGTGGCTGGTGCAGGCGGGGTATCTGGCCGGCAATCCCCTGTCGCTGTCGCGCCAGCGCGCACGTCGGGCCAGGCGACGCATCGTCTGGTATCTGTCGCCTGACCTGTGGCTTGAGGTCAAAACGTACATTCACGGCATGCCCACGCAGACCGCTCGCGAGCGTGAGCATCACGCCCGCGCGCGCTGGCTTTTTACCCTGCTCTATCTGGGTGGCCTTCGTATCACTGAGGTCAGCACAAACACGATGGGCCGGTTTTTCTGTCGGAGCGACGAAAACGGCCAGGATCGCTGGTGGTTCGAAGTGATGGGCAAAGGTGGCGAGGAGCGACTGGTACCGGCTACTGCGGAAATGGTGATGGAACTTGGCACGTACCGGCGGGCAGGTCCACGGACTACTAGCACTGTCCTCGCCGGGTGAGGACACGCCGCTGGTGCTGCCGGTCGGCCAGTCACTCGCCGGCATCGCGAAACCGACGAGAAAACACCGGATTGACCGGTAACGCTCGACGCGACCCGGACGATGACGGCGAGAGGTCGACTCCGGCGCCACTATCCCCTGCCCCGGCCGGCGGCAAAAGCCTTAAGCATGCGGACCTGGTCAGCACCGGCGGGGAACCAGAATTGCGCTTCGAGCGCTTCCCACGTGGTCGCACAGGCGACCTGCCGTGTAACCCAGTGCGAGCCTCATGGAAGACCGTGTTTGCGGTGTGGCGGGCACGCGACGGCGACAGACCGTTAGTTGCATTAGTTCGTTCAAGTGGGACCGCAAGGTGAGCCTTTACGGGAGAGCAACCGCCTTCTGAAGGCAATCGGTTGTCAGGCCCGTGGATTTCTTCACAGACGCGTGCGTTCGATTCCGGATAAAGAGAGGCCGCCCTTGACCTATTGGTCCACTGGACCTCACTGTTGCGAACGATGTCTTCCGCACGTACTGCAAGTTGCAGGTGTTGTTCAATAACGGGTAAGCAGATCGACCGCGTCCTGATCGGGTCGGCCCACGGCTTGCCCTCACCTGTCGAATCGCGTGTCTTACGTGCCTGGCGCGATAATAATGAACAGGGCGCGTCGTTTGCCGATTGGCGTCGCTCAGGCGCGGGTCCTGAGGTCAGATCGCACGCCGTGCTCCATCCGCTCGACGATGCGTCACTCACGGGCACGCGCGAAGACCTATGCCGCGTTGATCCGCAACCGCAGGACTGTCGCTGCGAAGAGCGCGCCGCAGCCTTGATTTTCGATAACGACCGCAGATTGCAACATGCATGTAATGGCGCGACGAAGCTTCATTTCACTGTCACTGACCGCATGCGCGGCCGGCGTGATCGCTTGTCGGGCGCGCAAACACGACGAGCCGGGCGGTATCGCCTACGGCAATGCACCCTGCCAGCGGCTCGACGTATATATGCCCGAGCCCGGCAGCCGCACCCACCACCCCGTGGTCGTCTATTTCTACGGCGGAGCCTGGCAGAGTGGCGACCGCTCGGATTCACGCGGAGTGGCGCAAGCGCTTGCCGCGCGAGGCATCGTTACGATCGCAGCGGACTACCGCAGCTATCCGGAGACCGTCTTCCCCCGCTTTCTCGACGATCCTGCTGCCGCCGTGCGCTGGACGCACGACCACGTGCGCGAGTTTGGGGGCGATTCCGGACGCATTTTCGTGATGGGACATTCCTCCGGCGCGCATATCGCCGCGATGCTTGCGACCGATCCGCGCTATCTGGCCGCGCAGGGCATGTCGAATTCATCGCTGTCCGGGATGATCGGACTCGCGGGTCCGTACGCCGCGATCCCGACGAGCGACCCTCACATGGACGAGATCTTTCCGGCAGCATTACGCCAGCGCGCGCTGCCGATCGCATTCGTCACCGGAAACGAGCCGCCGATGCTGCTCGCCACCGGCACGGCGGATACCGATGTCGATCCCCATAACAGTGATCGCTTCGCAGGCGCGCTGCGCGCGCATCACGACGTCGTCGAACTGAAAAAATATCAGGGTTACGGTCACGATACGATCGTCGAGTCGTTTTCGGCGGCGCAGAATACGGTCTCGCCGGTTCTGGCCGACGTCATAACGTTCATCGACGCGCACTGAAGAGGCCAATCGATAGTTGCGCAGGGTTTCGGCACTCAAACATGATTGACCGCAATTGCCCGACCCGCCCGATACCGGGGACGTTAAAACACGTCGAGACTTGACGAACCGCAAGGTCTGCGATCCGACTCGCAGATTGCAGCGTAGCGTGACCGGTCGGCATCGCCGCCCGCGTAGGTAAGCGTTAGCGACGAACCTCCGTGCGGAGAATCTTTCGTGTCCAGGGCGTTCGCGTTGGTCTCGCTGCGCTCTGCGAGGACGCAACCGGCAGTCCGTGCCTGCGCGATAACGAATACTTCGGTCAAATACGCTGCCTAGGTGGTGCGGTCCACCCTGCCGGTTCCTGCTGAGGCGCAGGCGGGTATCAGAGTCGAGCAGACGCTTGGTAACGCCGCTCAAGGACAATTGATCGGCCATAGCTGACGGTCGGTGATGGGCGGCGTGCGGCTGCTGCACATTCCGTCGCAGACATTCGCAAACTGGCGGCGGCGAATGACAGCTCGCACCGTCGTCGAATGGGTGTTCACGACCCCGAACGGCCTATCATGTTATGTCAGTGAACGACTGCTGCGCATCCGCGAACAGTCGTTCGCGACCAACAGGTTTCCGAGTAGAAGGGCACGAGCAGATTGCATCTGACCTTGACTGTGCTCCGCACGTCCCGACAAGATATAGCCGCGAATCTCTTCCGGAGGTTCGATGGCTTACATCCGCGCAAGGATCATTTCCGGGAACTTCATGTCCACGCCCGCGTTGAAAGAACGAAGTGCGCTTGCAGGTCAATCGACGTTTTGACGCTTGTTATGTCCAGTCGCCTGCTTCAAGCCGCGCTTTTGAGCGCTGTATTCATAAGTTCGCCGTCGTGGGCGGATGCGCCTCCTTTTGTGAACGCCAGTAGTCAATGGCAATTCGCGCTGACGCCTTATATCTGGTTGCCGAGCGTCGACGGGTCGCTACGTTTTTCGTTGCCGGGCAACGGCGAAGCCGATGCATCGACCGGTCCGTATAACTATTGGCAGAACCTCCGATTCGCCGCGATGCTGCAGGGCGAGGCGCGTAAGGGCAACTGGAGCATCTTCGCCGACGCAATCTATCTGGACTTCGGAAATCACTCCACTTCCGTGCAGACAAAGGGCAGTGGTGTTCTTGAGCGCCAGTCCGAGGGCAGCGGCGAGACCAGCTTCAAGGGTGGACTGTTTCAGTTGGGTGGCGGCTACACGATCGTACAGTTGCCGCGGGTGGCACTCGATGCCGTTACCGGCATCCGCTATCTTGCCGTACGTAGTTCGCTCGACGCGACGCTCCAGGCTACTATTGGAGCCCCCGGACCGAATTTCAACCCGGAAATTCATGTGTCACAGAACGCCGATATCTATGACGGTTTTGCGGGAGTGCGCGGTCGTGTCTCGCTGACTGACGACGGCCGATGGTACGTCCCGTTCTACCTCGATGTGGGCACCGGCACATCAGACTTTACGTGGCAGGCAATGTCGGGTATCGCGTACGCGATGAAATGGGGAGACGTCACCCTGGTGTACCGCTATCTCGCGTTCTACGGTTCCAGCGATCAACTCGTTCAATCGCTGCGTTTTAAGGGGCCAGCCTTGAGCGTAACGTTTCGATTCTAGGTTCGATCCAGAACGATCTGGGGAATCTGTTTGGCGCGTCCCTGTGAATTGCCATTCGCCCCGTCTGACGACGACGTGGCTGCATACCAGTGCTATTTTCTCGACGAACCTGCGTAGGAAGGATCATCGCACTGGTTCACCAGCAGGCAACGTCCAGTCGGGCGCTCGCCACGCAACAGGCGCTCCCACATAGATACAATGAAATCCGTCGGCTGTTCGGTAATCGGTATTCCGTGTTTGCTCCTGCCGGGACTCTACAGTCACAGGGTTTTTGCGCCAGACCTGGACCGCGCCCAGAGCATTGGCAGCACGACGAAGCAACTGTTGAACGGCCACTAGCAACTCCATAAGTAACCTCCGGCTGCGCATGTCCCGTCCTGTGCGAACTATATCGCCTGTCAGATTTTTTTCAGCACGAACAGGATTCGCATCGAGCCTTTGTGCTGGCTTCGCACCTTCGTCTTCATGCGATGCGAAAAGGGTTCCTCAGTTACGCGGAGCCCGACGAATCTTCAATCGTGCCGTGAAGCTGGGGCCAGCTCTGAATTGCTGCGCGACCAGCATCTCAAACAAATCCAGCAGGTGCATCGCTCGTCCTTTGCCCACGCAGGCGCCGTTGTGAGCCCCAGCACGCACCGCCCGAAACAGGCAAAGACCGTCGCACGCCGATGCCCTAAGACCCGGATGCGCCTCGATCATCGTCACATGGGGTCGAGTGCCCGTGGGCTCTGACAGGGTTGCCAACATTCCGTATCGCTTTACGAGCACTGACCTAGAGTTTGCTTAAACGGCGACGTAACGAAGCACGCGCATGTTGGAGCGCCCGGTCGAGCGCAACTCGCTCAGTCACCCCGGATTGGCCCGACGTGGTGAACGGTTCGACGCAGGCATACACGGTCTCGCCCGACACTGCATGCCTTGCCATGGTGTCGACCCATACGCATCCCGCGGTGCACTCTTCCTTTGATGTTTCACTGATGATTTCAAAATCAGCATAGACAGCTGAGTCTTTCATGTAGCCCCCAACCCCGAAACCGGCGACCGATGTCAACCTCTCAAGTCTCCCGGCAGAGATATCACATTTCCCCCGGTCGATCACGCCAGTCAAACCATTCACACCCTGTCCCAATCCATTGCCGCGAAAATCGCCGCCGACGCATCTCGCTGCGCCCAGCAGCCCGCCAGACGCCTCACCGACCAGTCATCGAGGCCGACAGACGCGCGTCATGCAACTCATTATATGTCACTATGTGATGCAATTCCTCGACGGCCCGGATTTTTGTCCCCAGTTGCGCGCCAGAATCGTCTGCGCCGCAGCAGTTTTAATTGCTGCGAACGCGTTTCAGTTTTACGTGAAGCCCGAGGCGCCGAGTGACAAAGCACTGGATCATGTCACCTGAGAATGGCGAACTTCGGGCCGCAGGCATACCTTCACCCCTGTCCCTGGCTGCATGGGCAATCTGCTCGTGCCGGAATTCTGACTGTCCGCCTGACCGTTTTTCAGGGCGGGACGATCCTCCAGAGCCCTCGCTGCGCGCAACGGCGTTCGCGCGACTTTGGATTACGTCGTTCACGCCGGCCCGATCGTGAGCCTAGAGGCCGCTTCTGACAAGAGCAGAAACGCACTTGCGGACTGCTCGGAACTGACGATGGCTACGGCGAGCGAGAAAATACGGAACTTTTCTAGAGGCGGCCTCCGGACAGGGAGTTGTAACAATTTGCGACGCTGATCAGTTTCGCCAGTGAGAGGGCTTTCCAATGAAAAAGTGGCTGGATCGGAATGCGTTTCTGGGGGTGCCGGCGACGGCCTGGCTTTATGCAGCAATTGCGGCAATCACATGCTATTTCCTCCTGGCGGTCCAGCTGCGCTTCGTCACAGCCCGCATCGAAGCACTGGTTGGAAGGCCTCGACTACACTCGACGACATGATCGTGGAGGAGCTCAAGAGCACGCGGAAAGCGACAATCCTGATTCCGTCGTTGCTTTTCGGCGCCGGATTTCTTGGGTTGAACGACAGGTGGGACACGCGCGTCAATCACGGCTGGTTTCTGGGTACTGGGAATCCAGATTGCGATCTGGAACAACCGGGGTGCGACGATCTGCACAGCCGGACGGCTTACGGCCGAGGGCGCCTCCGCGCATAATCCCGCCATCACGACAATGCTGTCTTGGATGCTCAGGGACTATTATGGTCCGTCCTGTGCTCGCCGTGCTTGCCAACATGGGCGTCAATAGCACCGCCTTCCTCGCCCGCCTTGGCGTGGGTGGCGGGCGTTTTCGGCGATATTGCGGGCAGCATTGAACGTATCGGGCTCAAGTCCACACGCATCCGCAGCCTGAGCGGCGAGGAAATCATTTGCAGCAACACCGAATTACTCAAAAACACGATCCACAATTACAAGCGCATGACGGAGCGGCGCAGTGTCTTCGGGTTTGGCGTAACCTATAGCGCGACTCCGGATCAGTTGCGTACGATCCCCGACAAGGTCAGGCAGGCAGTAGAGGATACGGGTGATACACGCATTGATCGTGCTCACTTCAGGCAGATTGGGGGAAGCTCGCTGGACTTCGAGGTCGTCTATTACGTCACCGATCCGGCGTTCAATCTCTACATGGACATCCAGCAGAAAATCAATCGCACCCTGATGAGCGAGTTTTCCGATGCAAGCGTCGAATTTGCGTTCCCAACCCACACGCTTCACGTTGCCACTGCTCCGGGAGCGTCACTTCGCGCAGTGGGGCAATCTCCGAAACGGCGCCCGGCGTTCCAGAACTGATGCCTACGCCCCCGGTGTTGCCGCAAGCGGACGGGAGCTGGGTTGCGCAGCCGTGCCCGTCACGCCACGTCGGAGTGCGTTCCTGCTGGCTGTTAAAAAAGCCCGGCATTGCTGCCGGACCGTAGAAAGGTTGCCCCACATTGTGTGGGACTGCCCTGACGTGAATCACGACCCCGCCCTTGTACGCAGATTCGGCATCGAATCACCGAGACTAGTGATGCCTTATTAAATGCAGCTTAAGCGCAACGAAACCTGGCTCCAGCATTCCAATGACTGTCGCTTGCTGTCGTGTCTCCCTGAATTCCAATGACCTCACCCGCCGGCGGTCATAGCCCGATGAAATATGTTTCCACTTCCATTTCTTCCGACCATACCTGAACGTCAAGCATCTCTCCAAATTCCACCGCAACACCGTGATGCATGCAGCAGAACCCCTGCGCCGTCCGGTAGACAATCACCCACTCGGAATCCACGATTGTCCCGGTCTCTGACTGGGCGGCCAATGCCCGGCGGAACATGTCGAGATGCAGTGCCTTGCCAAGACGTTTGCACACTGCCTCTGTATCGTGTACGAGTTTCATCGATTTTCCTCCTTCGACAGCAGCACAATGCGGGCTGCTGTCACCAAAGCAAAACGGACGCGAATATCGGGTCTTCCTAGGCTTACCCCGGGAAGATCCTGATGCTCCCTGCCACAGCATCCGCTATGTGCTCTTTCGCTATGACGCCAAGCACGCGCGCTGGAGCATTCGCGTCGCGTTGCGCTAGCACGACCGCCATCACCGCGTGTTGTTTCCAGAGCCTGGAGATAACGCTGAAGGCGACATCCTTTTCCTGCACCACGATGAAATTGCGCTGGGCCAGCGTCCCCAACTCGATATCCGAGTCGCTCTGACTCACCGCGCGCCGCAGCCCCGTATTGATGCGCAATACGCCGTAGATCTCCTGCTGCCTCGTCACGACAATATGCCGGAATGCGGGCCCTTCAAGATGGGCCATCAGGTCACGAAAAGGTACCCGCCCATCGAGCACGAGTACATCAGTTTCCATGACCTGGGCGGCGTTCTGAACGAGAAACATGTTGGCGTGCAAGGCGTTGGGAATCGGATGCCCGCGCCGCACCAGCTTGAGCGTATAGATACTTTCAGGGGAAAGCAGCCGACGCGCGCCAAGGCTGAATGCCACCGCGATGATCATTGGCAGCACGATATCGTAGTCTCGCGTCATCTCGAAGATCATGGCCACGGCCGTCATTGCCGCCCCCGTTCCGCCGCCCACCATGGCACCCATGCCCACCATTGCGAAGGCCGGCACGCTGACGGGAGCGGCCGGCACGGCCATTGTAATGAAGGACGCAAATGCGGCGCCGAGCGCGGCGCCGATAAAAAGCGACGGCGAGAAGACACCACCTGAGGAGCCAGATCCAAGACTGACAGACGTCGCCAATGTCTTGCACAGGGCGAGTAACAGGAGAAAACCACCTCCCTGAAGCTGACCGTAAAGGGTTGCCTGAATGGTCGCATATCCCACACCCTCAACGTAGTAGTGTCCCGCGTAGCGCCACAGCAGGTACATCGTCAGTCCGACAATCGACATGCCTAGCGCGTGGCGCCGGTAACGTCCGGGTATCTGGTCGAACGCGTCTTCTGCCCAATGCAGCGAACGGATCAGCAATGCGGCCGCCGCTCCGGTGATTGCACCCAGCAGCGCATAAAGCACGAGCGTCAGGACGCCACCCGGTTCGTTCGGGATCGCGCCCAACTGTGCGGGCACAAAAAACGCAGGCGCCGCGCCGAAAAACAGGCGACCGAGAAAAGTCGCCGTGCCTGTGGCGAGCGCCACTGGCAGAAACGTGTTGACACTGATCTCCGGCATCATGAGTTCGGTGGCGAACAGCACGCCACCGATTGGTGTATTGAAGGTCGCGGCGATACCTGCACCCGCCCCCGCCGCAACAAGCGTAATGCGCTGTCCTGCGGTCATCCGGACCAGTTGCCCGAATGTTGAACCGAGCGCCGAGCCGATCTGGATGATCGGGCCTTCACGCCCAACCGCCGCGCCCGATCCGATCGCGAGAGCCGACGCAATCGATTTCACTACGGCGACCACGGGTCTGATCACACCACGCTTGTAGTAAATCGCGTCCATTACTTCTGGCACACCATGCCCTTTTGCTTCTGGTGCAAATGTGCTCACTATCCACGTGACGGCGAGGCCACCCACGACAGGTACGAGAATGACGAACACGCCCCAGGGTGATGCTGCGGTGAAATGACTCGCGTCGTACGCAAACGAGAATCGTCCGAGAAAGAAAGCATTGTGGACGAGTCCTATCAGGGCGCGAAATACAACGGCGCCCAGGCCGGTTACGATACCAACAACGAAAGCAAGCACGCACAGCCAGCGCAGACCAACCGGAGCAACCGAATCGTCTTCCAGCTGGGCTGACTGCTCAGGCTGCACCGCCGACACCCTGACGTGACGTGGATTGATAGTCGCTGTACTTTCAGCCTGATCCTGTCCACGGCTCATGTCCGGACCCCGTCGAAGCGAGAATTGATCTATACACAGCGTAGGGCACGAAACTCGTCGCTACCAGAGAAATGATGGCCGCCCGAATGCGGCATCAAGGCGTGTCGGCGTCAGACTTGAAAGCCCATCCAAAGGACTGGATTTCGGTCTTGTGCAGCAGCGCGAGCCTTCCCAGACACTGTCGGCCCTTCTTTAACAGGTGCACCTCCACCTGCCGCCGGTCTTCTGCGCTTGGCCTGCGCGCAACCAGGCCGGCCGCCTCACAACGGGAAACGAGCGCGACTGTTCCGTGCGGAGACGCCTGCAGACGCTCCGCCAGTTCCCCGACGGTCGCCCAGTCCCGGCCCGCGAAGCCGCCAATATGTAACAGCAACATATACTGCAATGGTGTGATGCCCTCTGCGTGCACTATTTCTTCCGAGAAATGCAGGAACCGCCGCAGCTGATAGCGGAAATCGGATAACTCCTGCAGTTCCCCTTTGGTCAGCTCGTCAGGCCCGGGGCGTTTTCTTGAAACCATGATCCTGTTCTCCCGTGTCACCTCATCCCGGATGATACTGAACCGGCGGCCACCGGCGCCACAGCGGCCTGCTGGATGGGCTCCTTGCGATGGATGGCAGTAGTCCGCGTGGCGCGATGCCGGCGCGCACCACAACGTCCGTGAAACGTCCGGGCTCTGCCACGGCGCCCGGTCTGCCGGCGCTCACCGCCGGCACCCGGGTCGCCAGAAGCGACCCGCCCCTGGTAGCCTGAACGGCCGCCTTGCGCGAAAACCGGCACAACGGAGACGATCACCCCCGCACCTGCTGAAACGCTGCTCCGTCCCTGTGCACCGGCCCGGGCCGAATGCTATTGGCATTAGTCACAATGTGACATAAACTGTAAATGAGGCCTCCTCCGGCTGGAACTCAGGCGAAGTCATCGAGGCCGGCACTCACGATCGGCGGCATGCGGAGCGTCCACGGGGTGGCGTTCACTACCTGGCCAACCGGTTCCAGCCACGCTGGAGGTCTCCTGCGCGAGCGCGTCAGGTGGGAATGGCGAGTGCGCCGACTGGCAGGCTGCTACATAGCTTTCCGCACGTACAGGGAGATCTCATCATGCTGGTTACTTTCCGTTCACCGGCCTCGCCCGACGTCATCATGCTCAAGAATCTCGCCCAGTATCTGCTGGGACTTATCGGCAAGCATCTAGGGACTATAGGCGTCATTCAGCACGATGAACTGTCCCATGCAATTGATCGGCTGGAGACCGCGATCTCTGAAGAGGCACAGGCGGACGTCGCACTTGAATCGCTCTATCACGTGCCGGACGCGCATGGCCACACGGCAGGCGAAGATCATCGTGGCCTTGCTCAGCGGGCGTGGCCGCTGCTCGATATGATGCGTGAAGCGAGCCGACACAATGCAGATATTATCTGGGGTCTCTAGCGGTCGCAGGTGTTGCCAGACGGGTTCAGAGCAACCTGACGGTTTCTGTAGCGCGATGCGTGGGGCATCGATGCGGTCGTCTTCTGCCCTTCAGATCTGACTTCAAAACGGACCTCACCCAACATATGTCCCGGATTTCCCTTCCTCATGCAGCGGTTGCCCCGGCTCTACTCGCGCTATTCTGCCTCTGTACAGACCAGTCACACGCCACGTCCCAGAACGAGGTTACTTCAGCCACGCCAGGCCCGATGCCCGCTACCCGATGGATCAAACGGACTGCCCTTCCGGATGACAGTATGCCCGGATGTCCCCGCTATTCGACAGGCATTGCAGCCAGAATAGTGGGCGCTTATGGACTGGGTGCGCTAGGCATAATGGCGGAAGGGCCCTTTGTCCTGCCGCGGTGGCATATTCGCCCTTTCCACGTCGAGTCGAACCCCAGCCGATGGCACCCCGTCAAGCAGGACGAACTTTACCCTGCCCGCGGCCAGCATGTCCTGTTCGTCTGGCCTGAGACCTGATTGCAAGCCCGCATTCAGGTGAACCTCCGGCTTTGCGGGGTAACCCATCGTCCCAGGAAAGGGCCATGGCACCACCTAGTCGATCACTTCAAACAGCACGCCACACGATACACGGTCCAGCAGCGCCAGATGACTTCCGCCAGCCAGCCAGCGCGTCACAAATCCTCCGTGTCGGTGGCCAATCACGATCAGATCCGCGTTAGGGGAATTGGCAAGATTTGAAATCTGTTTGGCTGCGTCGCCCACCGCAGAATGCGCCGTTGCGCTCACCCCCCATGACTGCAGCTTTGCGATACCTTCCTGCAGAATTTCCTTCGCGGCATTCTCATCAATGTCGAATTTCATGGACGAAAACGCGTCGTAGCCTGCTGACCACCATGCCAGATCGAGAACGGCCAGAAGGTGCGTCTCCGCATCGAGTTGCCTGGCCAGTGCAGCGCCGCAACGTAATGCCCGCTGCCCTTCGGGCGTCGCGTCATAACAAAGAAGAATCCGGTCGAACGGCGCCATTGTCGCCTCCCTCGCGAGCGGTTCTGGTGTTCAAGGGTGTTGCACCTTGCATCGCTACGGTCAGGTGAACATCGGAACTGTTTCGATCAGTACGACGCCCAGCAGCGCGCCAACCAGGGCGCCGATCAGCTTCGGATGCCATCGGTCGAGATGAAGCGTGACCAGGAGACTGCCTAAAAGGATAACGCCGAGAAACGCAAACGCGATCACGAGATAGACAAGTTCGAAATCATTGTTGATCACCATGACTTTCTCCAGATTGCGGCATAGCGCCCGAAGGCGCCACGACAGTGTCGTCAGGACATTGTCATCTGACGTGTCGGGCCGCATTCTCACTATATGTCACTCCATGATACATTCCAGCAGCATGGACGACCATGAGGGAAACCACCCGTCATTGTGATACGACGGCAACCTCCCGCCCGACTACCGGCGCGGAACCCTGAAATCAGATATTCGAGCTTCGGCCATGTGCAAATCGTCCTTCTGCAGGAACTGCCATCGGGGTTTTTGATTGACATTTTCGATTTGCATTTAAGGGATACTTAAGAGTCTGCCTCTACCTTTGAACTGTCGATCACGCCCGTCGGCATCACCAGCGCACAACGGTCGGTGTCCACCGAAGTGCTCACCCGGGCCTTCAGCATTTGCATGCGCAAGCGCTCGTCGCCGTCACTCTTCAAGGAGAGGCAAAATGTTCAATCCAGGCATGAAACGCACGGCAATACTCGTCGCCGCATCTGCAACTTGCGCCTGCAGCTTCACAAGCGCGAATGCCGTGCAACGCTCCGGAACTCCCGTGTCTGACATGGGACGGCTCTCGGCCCAAAGGTAGTCAGGCATTCGAAGACATCCAGCAGGCGCGACTTGCTATATTCAGCGGCCGTCCAGCGCAGGCGACAAAGCTGGTCAAGGAGGCACAGGCGTCGATGAAGGCTGCACAGGCGGATGACACCGCGTTTCTGAAAGCAGAGTCAGATCTCAGGACACCATCCATGACATACCAGTCGACAGCGTTAGATACAGTGCCGCGAAGCTCCACTCTTCGTTCGAGCGGCGACGCGTTGATGTCGAACCCCTTGTAGTCCAACTGCATGGCTGTCTCTAAAAGATTGCTCTACTCGTCGTCGCTCTGGACAAGTTTCGGACGCCCCGTCGCGTCTCGACCTGTGTCTACCAGATTGTTCCGGTAGTCACAGGCCGGACAGAGGAAAAAGAATCCTTGTTCATCCAGTTCCGGTTCGACCTGTCCAAAGTCGAACGACGCATTGCAGTTTCGACAGGTCCACATAGCGGCCTCCGTCGGTGTCCTAGAGGAATTCTAGTATGCAATACATTCGCTTTACATCGTGGCCAGCACAGGGCCGAAATCATTTGAATTTCACGACGCGATAGCAGCAACGATCATCGAAACGACGTGCTGGACGGCTTCGGGCCGAGGCTGTGCGAAAACTCCCGTTGAATGTGGCGCTTTAAAAAACGGCCGTTCAGATCGCGCTGTATCGGCTTGGTAGCAACTCGAGAAGGGTAAAGCGACACCTGCAAACCGAGTGCTTTTGCGTTTTCACACGGGCTCGGTCGTTTGCCGTATTCGTGATGCTCGCGAGCGCCCAGCTGCTGTCATGCCTGCTCGTGATCGCAGTCGGGCCGGAAACCGCCGCAAGACGGTCGAGGATGTCGAGCGGGAAATCGTTGCCGGCGACGAGTTGAGTGCGAATCGCAAGCCGGCAAAGTGTCCAGGTCTGTGATGATGGGACACGGCGCGCCGCACGCCGTGTATTAAAAGCCATGGCGGCCTGCCGCAAGAAAGCAAACCGGCGAAACACGTGAGCGTCCTCACTGCGATGCGTGGTGACAACCGCGTCTCGCCTACCTTCGCCAATGCCGCATCTCACACCGGACTACAATAATTCAACTGGTGTGGACCCGCCTCATCCGGGCTCGCGTCGCGCAGGTCACTGAGCGGCTATCCGCGGGTCAACAAGGCTGCGTTGACAAATCGTTCAGCCTCGCTCGCGGCAGGCCCGCGGTGCGCAATTGATCCGATCGTAGCAGGGCATGTGCGAAGAGCCAATCAAGGAGGGACTATGCGCTCGGAGATGAAGTCCGGCGTGCGCCTGAGACGTTATGCGATCACGGCGATGGCCATCATCGCCGGTCTGATTGTCGTCGGACGCATCACCGGCATCCTGGCCGACTGGCTGTGGTTCAATTCGATCGGCTATGGCAGCGTTTTCCGGACAATCCTTTCGGCCAGGGCGCTGCTGTTTACCGTCGTGTTCGCAGTCTCGACGGGCGCGATATGGCTGTCGGGGATCCTCGCGCATCGTTACGCGACGGCCAGTCAGTCGGGTACCACGGAAACCACCCGCGATCTGTCCGAACTGGCCGGGCCTCGCGTTCGCTGGCGCCTTAGTATTGCCTGCGCTGGTGTCATCTTCGGGCTGGTTATCGCTGCCACCGAAATCTCGAGCTGGGACATCGCGCTTCGCTTCGTTTATCAGGTACCTTATGGCGAGCGCGATCCGATCTTCGGCAAGGACATCAGTTTCTATCTCTTTTCGCTACCCGCGTATGTCACGCTCAAGAACTGGCTGCTGCGAGTGGTCTTCTGCAGCGCGATCGCAGCAGGTGCTGTCTACGGATTGCGCGGCGACATCGCACTGGAGCGGCCACCACGGACGCTCTCGCCCGCCGCCATCACTCACGGTTCGGCACTGCTCGGCTTGTTCTTTGCGGTGAAGGCCTGGTCATGGTGGCTCGGCCGCTTTCTCCTGCTCTATGGCGACAACGGTGTCGTAGTCGGCGCCAGTTATACCGATGTCCATGTTGAGTTGCCGGTCCTGTGGGTGCTTGTCGGCCTTGCCGCGACCTCATCCGTCGCCCTTTGGATCAACATGCGCCGGCGGAGCTACCGGCTGCCGGCCATTGTTGCGCTGCTCGTGTTCGGCAGTTCGTTTGCGTCCGCCGTGATCTATCCGGCACTGTTTCAGCGCTTCTATGTCAAACCGAGCGAGTTGCGACTGGAAACTCCCTATATCGAGCACAATATCGCGCTAACGCGACAGGCTTACGGCCTCGCGCAGATTGCGGTACAACCGTTCGCGGCCGGGGAGGAACTGACTCTCGACTCGCTGCAGACCAATCGCGCGACCATCGACAACATCCGGCTATGGGATGTGCAGCCGCTGATGGACACCTACGCACAATTGCAGGAGATCAGGACTTACTACAAATTTCTATCGGTGGACATCGACCGCTACCAGCTTGACACCGGTTACAGGCAGGTGATGCTGTCAGCGCGCGAACTGGAACCGGCGATGCTTCCGCCGAACGCCCAAACCTGGGTGAACCAGCATCTGATCTTCACTCACGGCATCGGCGTCGTGATGTCACCGGTCACCGAGAAATCCACCGAGGGCTTGCCCTCCTTTTATCTGCGGGATATTCCGCCCGCCTCCCAAGGCGGCCCGGCCATTCGCGAACCACGTCTCTATTTCAGTGAAGGCCGGCAGGATTACGTCATCGTGACGGGCAATGTAGCTGAATTCGACTATCCAAAAGGGGCGGACAATGCCTACACGACGTATAACGGGCGCGACGGCGTCACCGTCGGCAGCGTGGCGCGACGTAGTCTCTTCGCCTGGCAGCTCGACGACCCCAACATCCTGTTGAGCGGCTATATCACAGACCAGAGCCGGATCCTGCTTCACCGCAACATTCAGGACCGCGTGCGTACGATCGCGCCGTTCCTGACTCTTGATCACGACCCCTATGTTGTCGCAAGCAATGGGCGCCTCTTCTGGATACAGGACACCTACACCGTCAGCCAGTGGTTTCCTTACTCCCGGCCGGGTTTCGGCGACGGCGCCAATTACATCCGCAACGCGGTCAAGGTCGTGATCGACGCGTACAACGGCACGGTCGATTTCTACGTCAGCGATCCCGCCGATCCGCTCCTGCGCACATACGAGCGCGCCTTCCCCGGTTTGTTCAAGCCCTTGGACGCGATGCCACTGGAGCTTCGGCAGCATATTCGCTACCCCGAAGACCTGTTCCTGATCCAGGCACAGGTCTACCGCGCTTATCATATGGATGCGCCGGAGGTCTTCTACAATCGCGAGGATCTGTGGCAGTTTCCCCGGGAGCTGGTCGGAATGGATGGCGGAAGCGCCGCCAGCACCATGCCGCCGTACTACACGATCATGCGACTCCCCGGCGACGCCCGCGCCGAGTTCATCCTCATGCTGCCGATGGTGCCGAGCCAGCGGGAGAACATGATTGCGTGGCTGGCGGCGCGCTGCGATCCGTCCGGATATGGCAGACTCATCGTCTATACGTTTCCCAAGGACAAGCTGGTCTATGGGCCGTTTCAGATCGAAGCGCGTATACAGCAAAACACCGAGATCTCGCAGCAGATCTCGCTGTGGAACCAGATGGGCTCACGCGTGATTCGCGGTCATCTTGTGGTCGTGCCAATCGAGAACTCGATCCTTTACGTTTCTCCACTCTATTTGCGCGCGGCGTCCGGGCAGTTACCTGAATTGAAGCGGGTGATTGCCGCCTACGGTGACCGTGTGGTGATGGAGGAAACGTTGGGTGAAGCCCTGGCGGCGCTGTTCAAGGAGACCGCGCGAGTGGGAGCGGCATCGCCGGCCCGAGGCACGGTGGACGCGCGCGCCAGCGAGGCACTTGCCCACTATGACCGAGCCATCGAGCGACTGAAGGCGGGAGACTGGACCGGCTTCGGCACGGAACTGGATGCTCTGCGGCCGTTGCTCGAAGCGCTCGGTGCTGGCGGTTCCGAGGACCAGAAGTGACCTGAGTGAAATCCAAAGGGGCATCTATTCAACCCGGCACGCTGTCGCCCCGCCTCGCGGCGTCGCGTTTAAAGTACAAACTCACAGCGCAAACAGTTGCCCAAGATGAGGCTCACAATCTCCCACACCGGCAAGTAGCGCCTGCTGCGAACCGTTGCAATCGCGGATCTCGACGGACGCATTGAACACGTCGTGGTAAAAAGCGGCAATCGAGGGGCGCAACTGACCGGCACAACAAGTTGCACATAAGCGATGCCGAGATCGATGCCCGACCACGGAGCATCCACCTGGTACGCATCCGGATCGAGGCAGTCGTAACGGTTTCCCCATGGACAGGTGAGCGCTACGCGGTCGGCCCGCTCGGTCCATCCGAACGCGGTTCCATCGAGCAGGGGCTGAACCGCGCGCAGCCGTGCGATCAGCGGTTGACGCCTGCCCACGACCAGCGCGACGTGGCCGCGCAGGCGCTGCGCGTCGCCGTGCGGCAAGTGAATCTGTGAACGACCGATGTTGATCCACATATTGGTCACGCCGGTCATTAGATAGCGATCGCGCGTGAGTCCGAGTCCGCTGACATAAAACGCTGTCGGGAGACGCTGGTCCGGTGTCATGAGGTTCACATGCTCGAGCAGCACCAGATTGCCTGTGTCGTCATGTGCGTAATCGGAACGTTCCATCTGATCGCCTTTGAAGGATTTGACACGCCACGTGACGTGGGACCAGGAAAACACATGGCTGGCGATCATTCGATCGCTGACGCGATAGCCAACATCGTCAAGGCTTCCTGGCGAGCGACATCGATTGACTGATCGATTGGCCAACCGGCCGCGTCTGCGTGTCAATCAGCTGCTGCCGCTGCACGCTCTATCGCGGTTATATCGATCTTCTTCATTTTCATCATCGCGTCCATCGCACGCCTTGCGGCATCACGACCGGGCCCGTTGACGAGTTCGAGCAGCCGCTTGGGCGTGATCTGCCACGAAAAGCCCCAGCGGTCCTTGCACCAGCCGCAAGGCGCTTCCGCTCCGCCATTGCCGATAATGGCGTTCCAATATCGGTCGGTCTCTTCCTGGCTATCCGTCTCTACCATGAAACTTACCGCCTCGTTTGCCTTGAAATTGGGGCCGCCGTTCAGCCCTACGAAGCGTCGGCCGAGCACGGTAAACTCGACCGTCAACTCCGGACCCTGCCCAATCCCCGGTATCGGAGATACATGACCTGCACCGACACGGCTGTCGGGAAAGGTGGCGGCGTAAAACTCCGCCGCCTCGCGCGCTCTACCTTGATCGAACCACAGGCATGTTACGAACTCAGCCATCGCAATCTCCTTTCAGAAACAAGCGCCGTCAACTGGCTCTGAGGGCAGCATCCCAATGCCCACGCCATCAAGACAGTTGGCATGAGTCGATAATAGCCTGGCTGTCGAGTTCGAAATGCGCGAAAGCTCGAATCCCAAAACATCGGCGAAACAGGTGGTGGATCGCGACTAGCCGCAGCGCCTGCGAGTGCAACGCGGTCCTGCTAATCGCACGTCGCGCCATTTGCCTTCAACCCGATGCCAGATGACTCTACAAGATGGTCCGTTCGCAGCCGTTCGCCACGTCGCGCCGTCGCGACGAGCCCGGCGACGACCAGATAGCACAGCCGTTCAGCGCGCGCCTCGTTATCACGAACGAGTGAGTCTCGTCTGAGGACTTGCACGAAATTCACGGCGGCTTTTCACGTTTTGCACAAGAGTATGCTTATGTCGACAACGTCCCTGAAGGGACGAGTGCCGGAGGGTATATACATGGACGCGTCGAACAGGGAATTCGTGCTCGCGGGGAGCCTTGAAGAGTTGCAGGCGAAGGGGCGGCTCGTTGTGCAAGGTGACCATCGTCCGATCCTCGTCGTCTACGACCGCGGGCGCGTCTTCGCCCTCGACAATCGTTGCCCACACATGGGCTTCCCGCTCGAGCGCGGCACCGTCGGGGACGGCATCCTGACCTGTCATTGGCACCACGCCCGCTTCGATCTCGAAAGCGGCTGCACCTTCGACCTGTGGGCGGACGATGTACCGATCTGCGCGGTCGAGGTGCGCAATGGCGACGTCTGGGTGACGACTACGTTCGGTCATCCCGATCCCGCGGCGCACTGGCATCAGCGGCTTGCGGACGGCCTCGCGCACGACCTCGGACTCGTCATCGCCAAGGCTGTGCATGGTCAACTCGCGGCCGAGGTACCGGTGGCCGATATCGTGCAGCAGGTGGCGCTGTTCGGCGCGCAGAACCGGGACGGCTGGGGCGTCGGTCTCACGATACTGACGGCGCTCACCAATCTGTTGCCCGTGCTGCCACAGGACGAAACCTATCTCGCCCTGTTCCAGGGTGCGCGCCGTGTGGCGGCGGACTGCGAAGGCGAGGCGCCACGGCGGGAACGTGCGCCGCTTGGGAGCCAGCCGGAGTCAGCCGCGCTCAAGCGCTGGCTGCGCCTTTGGACAAACGTGCGCCATCGCGAGGCGGCCGAGCGCACGCTGCTGACGGCAATCGCCGCGGGTGCCTCACCGGCTGTGCTCGCCGATGCCCTGCTTTCGGCCGGGACCGAACGGGCGTTCGCCGATGCCGGTCATTCGCTCGACTTCATCAACAAGGCCTTCGAGTGCCTCGACCTGATCGGCTGGGAGCACGCGCCAGCTTTGCTGCCTACTATCGTCGCTCAGATGGTGGCGGCCCGGGGCGCCGAGGAGTCGACCGCCTGGCGCCAGCCCGTTGATCTTGTTGCGCTGTGTGATGAAGCAGCCAGCCAGATGGCGAACCTTTTCGCCGCCGGGCGCAGCTTGCAAGGCTGGTCGCAGCACGCCGCGCTCGCCGGGGAGCTGCTTGGAGACGATCCAGCGAAGATCATTGACGCGCTGAAGGCGGCTATCGTCGCCGGCGCCGCTCCTGCTGACCTGGGACAATCCCTCGCGTATGGAGCGGCGCTGCGCGTGGCCCGCTTTGGCAATGCCAACGAGCACGCCGACTGGGAGACGGCGCATCACGTCTTTACCCATGCCAACGCGCTCCATCAGATGCTCAGGCGCATTGGGACTGCGGGTTTCGACAGTGACGTCGCGCCCGTTCGAGGCATATTGCACGCAGCCATGGCGCTCTACCTTGCCCGCTATCTGAATGTGCCAGCGGCCCGCATCCCGGGCGATGGCAACGACCAGCTCGACGACCTCCCCGCCGATGCGGAGACGATCCGCACCGCCTTGCTCGACGCCTTCGACCGGCAGCGACAGGTTGATCTTGCAGCACGGCTGGTAGCGCGGCATCTCACGCTCGGCCATCCGCCACAGGCGCTTATCGCCACGCTTGCGCTTGCTGTGCTGCGCGAAGATGCAGGCTTCCACGTCTATCAGATGCTGGAGGCAGGAGTCCGGCAGTTTGCTGTGTGGAGCGATACTGGCGAAGGCCGGCACATTCTCATTGCGGTCGCCCGCTATCTCGCCGCCCATTCGCCGACTGAACGCGGGACGCTGCAAACGGCCGACATCGCCCGACGCTTGATGCAAGGCGGCGAGCTGCATCAGCAGGCTGGCGCGTCGTGACGGCGCTGTCGTGAGAGCGAGAGCCGGTCGACAGCGCACCTCAATCCCACCGCTCGTCACGCACCTGAACGACGCCCGCCTCGATCCGCACCGGAAACGCCACCACATCCTCATATGCCGGCGGCGCCAGCACCTTTCCGGTCCTGATGCAAAATCGTGCACCGTGGCGCGGACAGACGACCACGCCGCCTTCCACCACACCGCCCGTCAGGATGCCGCCGTCGTGCGGGCAGACATCCTCGATTCCGTAACAGGTGCCGTCGACGTTGAACACAGCCACCTGCGCGCCATCGACCTCGACGCTGCGAACAGACCCGGCCGGAAAATCCCCGAGCGCGGCGACATCGACCCAGTCGGACATGTCAAAGCATCCCCAATTGCAGGCGCGCCGCATCCGACATCCGGTCTCTCGACCACGGTGGATCCCACGCCAATTCAACATGCACGTCGTTCACTCCGCTCACCGAAAACACCGCATCCTCCACCGTCGCCGGGAAGGTCTGCGCGACCGGGCAGCCGGGCGCGGTCAGCGTCATGCGGATCCCAACGCGGCCTTCGGCTTCGTCCACGTCAAGACCATAAACAAGCCCCAAATCGTAGATGTTGACCGGAATCTCCGGATCGAACACGGTGCGCAGTGCATCGATCACGCGTTCTTCAAGACGTTCTGTTGTCGTGCCACTGCCGGGTTGTGCGGCCTCAGCGCGCCTCAGCCAGTCGAATGTGCTCATCGTCTGCCTCACTCTCACTCTGTCGAAACGGGGCGATGCTCGTCGTGCAGCGCGGCGTGGAGCGTATGCCAGGCCAGCGTCGCGCACTTCACACGCTGGGGAAATTCACGTACACCGGACAGCACCGCCAGCTTGCCCATCCCCGGCGCGGCTGTAGACTGCCCTGCAGCGGGTGTTGTCACCATGTCGTGAAAGCGCCCGAACAGCGCTTCGGCCTCTGTTTCCGTTTTGCCTTTCAGCGCCTCGGTCATCAGCGACGCTGATGCTGTCGCAATTGCACAGCCTGCGCCTTCGAAACTGGCCTCTTTGACGATCCCGTCCTCGATTCGCAGATAAAGCGTAATCCGGTCGCCGCACAGCGGGTTATAGCCCTCAGCCGTGTGATTGGCACCGGAGAGCCCATGACAGTTACGCGGCCGCCGGTAGTGGTCGAAGATGACTTCCTGATACAGATCGCGCAGATCGCTCATGTTCCGAATATCTCCCTCGCCTTGCCGAGACCTTCGATCAGCGCGTCGATATCCTGATGCGTGTTGTAGAGGGCGAGCGACGCGCGCACGGTCGCCGGTACGCCGAAGCGCTGCATCACCGGCATCGCGCAATGATGGCCCGCACGCACGGCGATGCCGTGATGATCGAGAATCGTGCCGACATCGTGGGCATGCACGCCGTCGAGCACGAACGACAGAATGCTTGCCTTGTTGCGTGCGGTACCGATAAAACGCAAGCCCGGTATCACCCGCAGTGCATCCGTTGCATAGGCGAGCAGTTCGTTCTCGTGCGCGGCGATGACTTCCATGCCGAGGCTGTCGACATAGTCGAGCGCCGCACCCAGCGCAATCGCGCCGGCAATGTTCGGCGTACCCGCCTCGAACTTCCACGGAATCTCGTTGTATTCCGTTTTCTCGAACGTTACCGAGCGGATCATGTCGCCGCCGCCCTGCCACGGCGGCATCGCTTCAAGCAGTGCGGCCTTGGCATATAGCACGCCAATGCCAGTCGGTCCGTACACCTTATGCCCGGAAAACGCGTAGAAATCGCAATCTGTCGCAAGGACGTCAACCGGCAGATGCGCGATTGCCTGTGCGCCATCCAGCAACACCGGCACGCCCCGCGCGTGTGCCGCTGCAACGATGCGCTCCACCGGATTGATGCTGCCGAGCGCGTTGGCCAAGTGCGTCATCGCGACCAGCCGCGTACGTTCACTTAACAAATGCTCGTACGCGTCGGCATCGAGTGCGCCCCTATCGTCGATCGGCACGACTTTCAGCGCCGCGCCCGTCTGCTCGCAGACGAGCTGCCACGGCACAATGTTCGAATGGTGCTCCATCGCGCTAATCAGGATTTCGTCGCCGGGCTTGATTTGCGGGCGAGCATAGCTCTGGGCGACGAGATTGATCGCTTCGGTCGTGCCACGCACGAACACGATCTCCTCCGGACGTTGCGCATTGATGAAGCGTGCAATCTTCGCGCGTGCGGCCTCGAATGAATCGGTCGCGCGCTGCGACAGCAGATGCACGCCGCGGTGCACATTGGCGTTGCTATGCCGGTAGTAAGCGTTTTCTGCGTAGATGACCGAGGCTGGCTTTTGCGTCGTGGCGCCATTGTCGAGATAGACCAATGGCCGTCCATGCACGCGCTCGCCCAGAATCGGAAAATCGGCTCGCCAGTGCTCGACATTGCGTGGATCGGGCGTCTGCATCTGTTCGATCGGCTTCATACCAACTCCCTGATGCGCTCGCCTTCCGGGGTGCGCGCGAACAGCAGGTTTTCGAGCCGGCCACGCAGCGAATCGATGCGCACACGTTCGACGATGTCGCGCGCAAATGCGTATGTCAGTAGCGCCCGCGCCATGCGCTCTTCGACACCTCGTGCACGTAAATAGAACAGCTGGTTGTCGTCCAGTTGACCGACCGTCGCGCCGTGTGTGCATTTCACGTCGTCGGCGTAGATCTCGAGTTGCGGCTTCGTGTCGATTTCCGCATCGCGTGACAGCAGCAGGTTATGATTCGCCTGATGCGTGTCCGTTTGCTGTGCATCGCGATGCACGATGACGCGCCCGTTGAACACGCCGCGCGCTGCGCCGTCGAGCACCCCGCGGTAATGTTCGCGACTTGTGCCATGCGGCTCTGTGTGATCGATCCGCGTGTGGTGATCGACGTGCTGCCGGCCCCCGACGAAATAGAGACCATTCAACGTCGCTTGCGCGTTCGCGGCGTTCAGGCTTGTGCCGATACCAGTGCGCGACAACGCGGCGCCGAACGCGAACGCATGTGAGCTAAAACAGCTGCCGCGTTGCTGCGCAGCGGCGACCGACGCGATATGAAAAGCCTTCGGGCCCTCTTGCTGCAACCGGTAGTGCTGCACGTCCGCCTGCTCGTCTGCGACGATGCGCGTAACCGCATTGGTCCAGTACGCGTCGTCGCTCAGCCCTACAAAATGCTCGACGATCGTGCAGCCCGAGCGTGCTCCTGCAAGCACGATATTGAACGGCTGCACCGCAAGACCCGCTTCGTCGGTCAGGAACAGGATCTGCAGCGGTTGATCGATGACCTCGCCAGGCGGCAGCACGATGGCAAACCCGTCCGTCATAAACGCCGTGTTTAGCGCGGCAAAGCCATCTGAATACACCTGCGAGGCGATTGCCGATTCCAGTTGTTGTGGCATTTCTCTCAACGCCCGGGTGAGCGAGCCCACAAATACCCCGTGTGGCAAACCGTTCAGTTTCGACGGCCGCGGCACATGCCGACCGTTGACAAAGACCAGTCGATGCCCGGCAGGGTCCAGCTTGAGTTCATCGATGACGTGCCGCACGTCGCTATCGTCCGTGTGTTGTGCCCTGAAATGCCAGGGACGCTTGCCAATCGCCGACACGTTCGTGTATTTCCAGTCCTCGTGCCGCGTGGTCGGCAACCCCAGCGCGTCGAACTGGTCGAACGCGCTTCGGCGCACGGCACGCAGCCATGGAAACTCAGCGCCGGGCAACGTCTTCGCGAGTTGCCCAAAAGCCTGATGGAAATAGTTGAGAGATTCGCTTTTCATGGATGCCCCGCACTTTCCTGGCTTGCTCTGTTTTCTGGTTGCACCGCCTCATCGTCGATCCAACCATAGCCTTTCCGCTCCAGCTCCAGCGCCAGTTCACGGGACCCCGACTTCACGATCCGGCCGTTCGCCAGCACATGCACGCCATCCGGCACGACGTAGTCCAATAGCCGCTGATAGTGCGTCACGAGCACGATCGCACGTTCTGGACTGCGCATGCTGTTGACACCCTGCGCGACAATCTGCAATGCGTCGATGTCAAGTCCGGAATCCGTTTCGTCGAGAATGGCGAGCCGCGGCTCCAGCACGACCATCTGCAGAATCTCGTTGCGCTTCTTCTCTCCGCCGGAAAAACCTTCGTTCACGGCGCGATACAACAGACTCTCGTCCATCTGCATCAGCGTCATCCTCTCCTTGACCCGTTGCAGAAACTCCATCGCATCGAGCTCCGGCTCGCCACGATACCGTCGCTGCGCGTTGAGCGCCGCCTTCAGCAGATAAACGTTGCTCACGCCCGGTATCTCGACGGGATACTGGAACGCGAGAAACAGTCCTTGGTGCGCGCGCTCCTCGGGTGCGAGAGCCAGCAGGTCGCGGCCGAGATACGAGACCGCGCCGCCCGTGACAGCAAAGTCTTCGCGCCCGGCCAGCACCTGGGCAAGCGTGCTTTTGCCCGAGCCGTTCGGACCCATGATCGCGTGCACCTCGCCGGCCCTTACACCCAGATCGATGCCACGCAGAATTTTCTTGCCGTCGACTTCGACCTGCAGATTGCTGATTTCAAGCATGGTCCGAATCCCTCGCGAATCGCTGTGGGTTATCCGACGGCGCCTTCCAGGCTCACACCCAGCAGCTTTTGCGCCTCGACAGCAAACTCCATCGGCAGCTCCTTGAAGACCTCCTTGCAGAAGCCGTTCACGATCATCGACACCGCATCTTCCGGCGACAATCCACGCTGCCGGCAATAGAACAACTGGTCTTCGCCGATGCGTGATGTCGATGCTTCGTGTTCGACCTTCGCGGTCGGGTTCTTGACCTCGATGTAGGGGAATGTGTGAGCGCTGCAGCGGTTTCCGAGCAAAAGCGAATCGCACTGCGTGTAGTTGCGCGCGCCTTCCGCCGCACGGCCGACCTTCACCAGGCCGCGATACGCGTTCTTTCCGCGGCCAGCCGAAATGCCTTTCGACAGAATCGTGCTGCGCGTATTGCGGCCGAGGTGAACCATCTTCGTCCCGGTATCGGCCTGTTGATAGTGGCTGGTCAGCGCCACCGAATAGAATTCACCGACCGAGTTATCGCCCTGCAGGATCACGCTCGGATACTTCCACGTAATCGCCGAACCGGTTTCCACCTGAGTCCATGAAATCTTCGCATTCGTCTCGCGGCAGTCGCCACGTTTGGTCACGAAGTTGTAGATGCCGCCCTTGCCCGACGCATCGCCCGGATACCAGTTCTGCACGGTCGAATAGCGGATCTGCGCCCCTTCCAGCGCGACCAGCTCGACCACAGCGGCATGCAGCTGGTTTTCGTCGCGCATCGGCGCGGTGCAGCCTTCCAGATAGCTCACGTACGCGCCCTTGTCTGCGACGATCAGCGTGCGCTCGAACTGCCCGGTGTTCTGGGCGTTAATACGAAAGTAGGTCGACAGTTCCATCGGGCAGCGCACGCCCGGCGGGATATAGCAGAACGAGCCATCGCTGAACACGGCGGAATTAAGCGCGGCGAAAAAATTATCGGTGTGCGGCACGACCGAGCCGAGATACTTTCGCACCAGTTCAGGATGATGCCGTATGGCATCCGAGAATGAACAGAACACAACGCCGAGTTCCGCCAGCTTTTCGCGGAACGTAGTCGCTACCGACACGCTGTCGAATACCGCATCCACCGCTACGCCCGCCAGCAGTTCGCGCTCCCTCAGCGGCACACCCAGCTTTTCGTAGGTACGCAGCAGTTCCGGATCGACTTCATCGAGACTCTTCGGACGATTCTTCTGCGTCATCGGCGCGGAATAATAGATGATGTTCTGATAATCGATCGGCGGGTGTTCGACCGTCGCCCAATGCGGCTCGGTCATCGTGAGCCAGTGGCGATAGGCCGCGAGTCGCCATTCGAGCATGAACGCCGGCTCGCCTTTCTTCACCGAAATGAGTCTGACCACGTCCTCGCTCAGCCCGCGCGGAAGCGCATCGGCCTGCAGATCAGTCACGAAACCGTGCTGGTATTCGCGGCTGATCAGTTCATTGAAACCGGTTGCGGATGCACTCATGCGTGGCCTCCGTCAATCGACTTGCGCGCAGGCGTCGCGCCCGCGCGATGGTTGGGGATACTACGCGCGCGGATCGCGCTAATATCGACCGCGCGCAAGGTGGGGCCCGCCATGTCCGCCAGCGTGACCTGCTGCAACGCTTCGTATATCAGGCGATTGACCTTCTGCCAGTTGGCGCGCACCGCGCACGCCGCCTCCTGGATACACAGGCCTGGCGTAGTGCTGCATTCGGTCATCCCGATCGGGCCGTCGACGACGGCGATCACCTCCGCCAGCGTGATACGCGTGGGCGGCCGCCGCAGCAGGTAACCGCCGTTTGTGCCGCGCAGCGACTCCACGACACCACCGCGCGTCAGGACTTTCAGCACCTTTGACACTGTAGGCCTCGCGACGCCGGTCGCCGCCGCAATGCTGCTTGTGCTGTGGACGGCATCGGGATCGCGCGCCATCGCGACCATGATAACCGTGCCGTAATCGGCAAGTTTGCTCATGCGCAACATCGGCCCATCTCCCGTTTTAATCAGGACCCGTTCGGTCCAGATTACATCGAAACAAAATCCGCACGTTTGCAGTGAGTGGCACTGTCCTGTGTGGGCATTCCGGGCCACGTCGCGAATCGCTTTCCGTTTCGGGAGAAGTATTTCGCGAACGGCCCAACGCCAATTCCATTCTAGACCTGTATATATAACCTTGTCAGTGTGTTGGTCTTCGTGACGGCCCGCTCTGGCGAGACACGCTCCTTCGACCGCGAATACCCACTCGCCCGACGAGACATCAGCTGTTTGATATCCGGATATCGAGAACTGATTTAAAAGCCGGAATCCGCGTAAGGATGCGCAATGTGCATCGCTTATCTCGTGAGAAGGCCGCTGCGTGGTACTTTGGGCTGTTGAGGCATCCGGACCCAGTGGAGCTACTGCTCGTTCTTTCTGGTAATTGTGGTTGTGTGGAGTGTTGAGCAGCGTGCGCGGACTGAATGTCGAACGCGCCCATTGCCTCGGCCTACGTCTTCAGCACATACGTGAAAGCCCAGAATCCATGGTCACCGTTGCCAGCATCGTTGCGGCGACGACGACGATGTGAGCCGCGCATCGGACCGGCAGCCAGTGAAGTTCACGCGATGATTGACGTCTAGGGAGGAGAAGACCTCGATGCGGTTGCCGGGGTGCCGGATGGGCCGGTTTGCGTCGACTGCCGGAAGACGAGGCCCGGGATCCGACTGTGCGTCAGGACCTTCTGGGTATCGCTGCCGAGTAACAACGCGCGCATGCCGCTTCGTCCGTGAGACGCCATGACGATGAGATCATAATTTCGTTGTGCTGCAACGCTGATGACCGCCTCGTACGGTAGGCGCGGTTCGTAGCAACCATATCGCACTCGACACCTGCTTGCGCAGCCGCTTTTGCGATGACCGCGAGGTAGTCTTCCACATGCTGTCGGGTGGCCTGGACGACTCGCTCCTCGGTGTCCGCGATCATTTCGGTGCCATACGCGAGGACATGACATTCCGGGATGACATGGAGGCCCGTAACTTTGGCGCCACTTTCCATGGCGAGTGTCACCGTCATTTGAAGGGCGGCTTCGGAGAGAGCCGAACCATCGGTCGGCACCAGCAGATGCTTGAACATACGTTTCTCCCCGCGGCCAGACATATTCGCGTTGACATCTATAGACTGAAGTCGCACGAGGCCTTTCCGTGCCCGGTCTGCTACTTGGCCGGCAAGAAGCAGCCGCTCGCGGTGTTGCCGGCTCAAGACAAATTCGAACCAGCTAAATGCCCGATCTGCAGAACGCAGTTCGATGTGCCAATCGATGCCTAGCGGAAAGGCAATCCGGGCATGATCGACCACCTGACTGCCCAAGAACTGGCCGATCTGGTCGGTTGCAAGCCGAACCGACGTGCCACCATGAAGACATGGCTTGAGAATAGCACCCGGCCGGTCGTACCGGATAAGAATGCCATGCCTAAAGTTTTGCGCCTTTATCGTGATCGCAAGCTCGGCATATCCGATGACTCACAGTCGACGATCGACAGCAGGGCTGCGTCAGGCCCAGTTCTCGATGCGTTCAAGGGAAAAGGCCCCCGCTCAGGGGCGCTGCAGTCCGGCTCGACTTCCTCATTCATAAACTAGACCGCGCTCTCAGAGCCAATCTGCGCAGCAGCCTGCTTCAGGCCGCCCGTCAACGACCAAGTTCTTCCTTTGTCAGAATGCAACTTGCCTCCGGCATTTCCTACACGCGGCAGCCTGGAAACCTATCGTTTCTTTTTCGAGGTGTCTCGTGGAGGAAGGAGATCGAGCAGGCTATATGTTTTCTGCTCTGGTCTCCAATCACGAACGCGTTGACGCACGGGCATTGACGGTTTGACATTTGGCTCCGGGACCGGCCTCACCGGCGACGCTTCGAGAAATGCGTGCCGCGAATCAAGGTCGTAGACGTGCATTTTATGATCGAGCTTGTACCTGTGAATGACCTCGCGGGCCCGGTCGTGCGTTTCGCAGTAGTCGACGCCGAGCTGGGCGAGTCTCGAGGTCATGGAACCTTCTGCTATCGGCCGCCGTGCTGAGCAGGACATAAGGATTCGCGTGGCGGGCAGCCTCGATGTGCGGTCGATTCGACCTTACACAACGCAGCATCGAGCCCGGGAGTGCATCGCCTGGAATATGAATATGGTGTCGTGAACTGGTAAGGAGGCTGCCATGGCTGTGTCAATGATTGGAATGTGGGTTGGGGTTGTCGCGATGATCGTGGCTGCAATATCGGTGGCGGAACACTATAGGCACGAACATCATAGGAATCAGCAACTCCGCTGGCTGGACGCACATCCCATTTGGGACTGGCTGCACCACAAGTGAAGCGACTATTCCAGAAATGAGGCGCAGGCCCGAGCGCCGCTTTCGGTGGGCGCTTCGCCTACCATATAACCATGGTCGCGACCTAAAAGGGCGGCTGCCATGACTCAGTCAATGATTGGCTTTGTAGTGGGGCTCGCGATCCTGCTGGTCATCGCGTTCGTGTTTGCGCGGCGTTACATGCACGCGCATCCGGAGGAGACTGTGACTCAGTGGCTCGACGCGCATCACATGAGTTGGATACACCACAAGCACTGACTCCCGCTGTCGCGTGGCCTGTAGCTCGGATACTCGACGGCGATCACGCGTAGCCCCAGGGGTTAGCGGTTCGGCGTAAGACTTGCGGCGCCCGGCACGCCCCGCATTGCCATGAAAGACGGACGGCAGTACCGCGCGCGGCTTCGGCCGGCTCGGCAACGAGGCCCTGGAAGTCCTGCGGCGCCGGCCAGGGGCGAAGCCCGCCGGCGCCGATGGCCCCGGCGGCGACCTGCTCAGGGAAGTAGATAAAAATGATCCTGGCGTATGGCGCCTCCCGCGAACACGATCAGGCACACGACTGCGAGACGCAGCATTGTCCCGGTGAAATTCATTGCCCTGATCTCAGGCCCGGTTTATCTGTCTTTCCGGCCGCCCCCCGTCTAGCGTGCATTTGCGGCGACGTACGGGCCAGCAGCGTCGTCGCAAGGCCGCCGCTGCCTACGCTGCGGCCGAGGTACCCCATGTTGTGAAGGTCTTCCCGGACGTGCATTTGAAGTTCGGGGAAAATTTCGTCGATAGGTTGGCCGCCAATGCGTCCGGAATCGGCGCAAATCTTTTTCCGCGCCCTGTTTCAAAACCTTAAGTTGATCTTGTGCGAGGAGTCCAACATGGCATCCCGGCGATCGAATCGATACCGACGGGCATTGGGTCTTCCATGTGGCACACGCACCGCGCTGGTCTGCGCGGTGGTATTCGCGCTCGGCGCCTGCGCGCAGCCGTGGGAGGGGTTCCATGCAGGCGAACAGGAATCCGCCGTCGTCGCCAGACTGGGGCAGCCGCGCGAGGTTTACAACCTGCCTGACGGTTCTAAGCGGCTGATGTGGCCGACGCAGCCTATGGGGGAAGTCACGACCGCTGCAGACATCGACGCGACCGGCAAGGTGATCAGCATCCGGCAAGTGCTGCAGCCGAACGAGTTTTACCGCGCGGAGCCTGGCAAGTGGACGAAGAACGAGGTTCTGGTCAACTTCGGCCGGCCGGAGGAAACGGCTTACTTTCCATTGATGAAGCGCGAAGTATGGAGCTATCGCTATCTCGAAGACGGCGTGTGGTACCAGCTGTTCCATTTCTATTTCGACGACGCCGGCGTGCTGCGCGCGACCCAGAAGAGTCCGGACCCGCTGCACGAACAGGGTGGCGACAACAAGCCGATGTGATGGCTGTCAGATGGATGACATGACGCGTGGCGGCTTTGTCGCGATAGAGAAGTCGCGTCAAACAAATGACAATATGACGAGGACTACTCATGCGACCAACGAGTAGAACTGCCGGGCGGGAGTTTGCGCGATGCCACCGTCATTCATCTCGCCTTGACGATCATGTGCATGAACTCGATGCCCCCGAGAATGATGCGTGCACAACGAAAATTCTTGAAGCCAAGCATCGGTCGGGTGCGACGCTTGGTGGCACGGTGATCCTGCTCGACGACATTGTTCAGGTACTTCTTCTGACGGATCCTGATCGGCGTCTCATTTTCAGCGGTGAGCGCCTGTAGCGCCGCCAGACTTGATCCGCTTTTATCGATCGTCACGGTCTCCGGTTCGCCGTTCTGGGCGATCGCCTTTTCGAAGTAACGCCGGGGCCGCAACTTTGTCACGATGGGCTCGCAGCAGGAAGTCGATCGTTTTGCCCGCCTTGCCGACAGCGCGATACAGATATTCCCATTCGCCCCTGACCCGAATGTATGTTTCGTCGATACGGCTCTGTCAGGTTGATTGCGAGGCGGCGATAGAAATGAAGTGATGAAGAAATCGAAATCGCTTTATCACGGTCACCGTTTCACTGCCGTCGTCATCATCTGCGCGGTCCGCTGGTACTTCAGGTTCAGCCTGAGCCGGTGCGACATCGAGGAGTTGTTGCTCGAGCGTGGTGTCGTGGTCACGTACGAAACGATCCGTTGCTGGTGCGACAAGTTCGGTGCTGGATTCGCCGATTGCGCCAAAGCGGCGCGGCGCAAGCCGAGCAGCACATGGCATATGGACGAAATGTTTGTGACGCTGCACGGCGAGCCGTGTCTGTTGTGGCGAGCGGTCGACGAGCATGGTGTCGAACTCGACCTGCCGGTGCAATAGCGGCGCGACAAGGCCGCGGCAAAGCGCTTCTTCCGGAGACTGCTGCGTTCAAACCTGGTGCCGCGCAGAATCGTTACCGACCAACTGCGCAGCTATCAGGCGGGCAAAGGCTGAGATTCCCGGACTCGCTCTTGTGGAGCATGTTTTCGTCAAAGCGGCCGCGCGCGTGAATAACCGTGCCGAGAACAGCCATCAGCCGACCCGCAGGCGCGAGCGCCAGATGTGCGGCTTTCGTGATGCGCGTCGCACGCAGGCGTTTCTCTCATGCTCGTCCTATGCCGAGTTCTCGTCGCACCACTGGATCGCCCAGCGCTGCGCCGCCTCGATAGCGGCTGCGTCGGAGGCATAGTCGCCGAGATCTCCCGACCATTTGACCTCGACGGTGTCGACGCCCGCCGAGGCGCGCCGATAGATCTTTGCACGGGCGTAGTAATGGCCGCCTTCATCAAGAGGCGACGCGTCGATATGGAAGTCCTTGTAGTCGAACTGCATCGTCGCCTCCCAATCAGTGGGGAAATCCTACAGTGCGGCACTGCGCACAGCAATCGGCTGGGATACCAATCCGTGCCTGTAGGCTGTGCAATTCAGACGGGTGGAGGCGTGCCCGCGGGTTTCTGCATTCTTTCAGTCGCATTGGCGACGCGATCACCTTGATCCGTGATCGTGGTCGCCGGGATATATACCTCGCGTACACGAGCGACGGGAGGCCGCAGCCGACCCCATCCCTGCCATCAGATCCCCGGCTATTGAATGGCGGTTCCTCCGGGTTACCGCAATCATTGCATGTCAGTGTTCAGGTCAAGGCCTCCTGAAACGGCAGCACGTACGTTCGCTACGCTTAAAAGAATTTTTCCCGTTTCCTTTTAAGTGTCTTCGCAGGCTTCGAATCCTTCTTCGCAGTGCGATCACTGGATTCGCTTCCCGCATTGCTTCACATATTGATCCGGAGGTCGTACGGACGATTTCGCCTCGATCAAACGAACCAGCGGGATAGCGCAATCGATGTCTTGGCGCGCAGAGGTGCCGCGCGCACAGTGGGTGGTGTCCGTGACCAGATTCGTTCTGGCGTCCTTCCGACGCGCCGGATCAATGCATCGGGGATGATTTACCTCGCGGTCCAGTTGGCCTTCGATACGGCCAGGCGTCCCGCACCCGGCGAGCCATTCACACGTCGTCGAAGGCGGCGCTGCTCCGCATAGGGCGTCTCAATATTACGTTATGAATGGCGATCACGGAAACCAGCGGGAGAGATGAGTTGCAAATGGGGCAAGGAGGTGAAAATTATGGACATCTGGCTTGTTGCCGTCGTATCTGGACTGTAAGCTTTCGTTAACGCGGATGTATCCCCGCGTTTTGTGTGTCAGCTAAGCCGTAGGCAGGGCCTGCGGCTTCTTTTTATGCGAACACCGGAAAGAATCCGCAGAGCCCGGATCAAGAAATGTTCTGACGCGGCGCTCAATTCAATTTTGTCGGGATTTCGAGCAACAGGACAGGCGCTTCCCGCTGGCGTCGACCAGCTCTTGGCCTCGAAATCGTCCAGTTGAAGCAGCAGACTGTCCAGCGCGCAGAGTTGGGCGCGCGTCGGATGAGTCCCATCCAGAAGCTCGTGGAGCCGTCCGCGCCACTATTCAGCCGGCAGGATTGGCCCGCCAAGGTCCCCTGTCAATGACGGCGAGACAGGTGGGATCCAGCCACCACAAAGGCATCGATCAAGATTGGCATTGACGCTGGAGGAGCGTGAAGAGATATCACGAGGGCTTGTGGCTGATGAATCAATCCAGTCAATTGCGATACGACTTTCCCGAGCGCCTTCTACCATCTGTCGTGAGATCAAACGTAACAGCGGACCAAACGGCTATCGGGCAAGCCACGCCGATCAGATCGCATGGGATCGCGCGCAGCGCCCCAAAGCCTGTAAACTGGCTGAGCACCGGATGCTGGCGCACGTCGTGGCAGGCAAGCTTCAGTTGCAGTGGTCACCGCAGCAGATTGCCGGATGGCTCAGGCGGGTGTATCCAGACGACGAGGACTACCACGTGTCTCACGAGACCATCATCGCACTCTGTTCATACAGGCCCGTGGTGCCTTAAAGAAAGAGTTGCTGGAGCACTTGCCGCGCACCCGGGCCATGCGCCGTTCGCGCCATCATACGCAGAAGACGGACGATCACGGAAGGATTCGGGACACAGTATCGATCAGCGAACGCCCCGCGAGCGTTGAAGACCGTGCGGTACCGGGCCACTGGGAAGGTGATCTGCTGTGCGGCAGCAGCAGCCAGATTGCGACGCTCGTCGAACGCCAGACGCGTTACGTCATGCTCGTGAAGATAGCCAGCAAGGATAGCGAGACGGTCACCAATGCACTCATCAAACACGCCTCCAGACTGCCGCAGGAGTTCCATAAGTCGCTGACATGGGATCGGGGAACGGAGATGGCCGCGCACAAACGCTTTACCGTGGCCACTGATCTCCAGGTGTACTTCTGCGATCCCCAGCATCCATGGCAGCGCGGTTCGAACGAAAATACGAATGGGTTGGAATGGGTTGTTAAGGCAGTACTTTCCCAAGGGCACCGATCTGTCAATGTATTCGCAGACCAAACTCAACGCTGTGGCAACGCGACTGAACGAGCGTCCAAGGAAGACGCTGGACTACGGAACGCCCGCCGAACGGTTCCCGCAAACTATTGCATCCTCCGGTTGAATCCGCACCATCCCGTTGCGGCCGCTCACAGCAGCGGCGCGAGCGTTCAGCCTTGGGCTTAGTCAGCCGATCGCGTGCGTGTTGAACCACGCCGCGAGGTTCCCGCCACGTTGACTCATTGCCAATGAAATGACGCAGCGCGTCCACAGAGGCTGCGGGTGGCTTCTATCACATCCGCAACTACGGTCTGCCTGCCACCGACGCGGGGGCCAATGTCGCGAAGGTGCGAGGGCTGCTGGACGTTGTGGTGGCGTGATGTCTTTCGTTCGCTCGCCAGATTTCGGGCAAGGCGGGACGGCCGGGTAGCTAGATCGTCGTGCTCGAAACAAACCGTTCGATTCGAACGGGGGTTCCCTCTTGCGATTCAGTCTATAGCTTCGAAGCGTACAGGCATCGCGCTCATTACCGGCATGGCGTTGATCGGATCAAGGCCAACTGTAGTGCTGAGCAACTGGTTTGGATTGGTGCCGGCGTAGGTTTCAGGCTCCTCGTCGGGCATCGGTCCCCAGCCGTGCGAAATTGACACGACGCCTCGGCGCAGTGCGGCGTCCCCTTTGACGATAGCTCGAATGCGGCCGTGCGGCGAAACAATGGCCACGCACTGGCCTTCGGTCAGTCCTTGAGCAGCCAGCTCATCGGGATGCACAAAGGCCGGATTGAACGGCATGCGTCGGCGGACCGCGGGCAGGTGGTGGTACATGGTGTTCTGCACGTCGCGCACGCGCCGCACCGCGAGGCGAAGCGGGAACCCCGGCGGCGCCCCCGCTTCGTTCAGTACGCCCGCCAGTTCGCGTTCGACGTCGTCCGGCATCACGTCAAAGCGCGCGGTATTAGCTGGCTCGCCGGGCTGCACGATCATCGGTTCGACCTCGTAGATTTTCCCTTGTGGGCTCAGCTTCAGTTCGTCAAATGAAATCGAGCCGTGGCGAACCAAGGTCGCAAGCAGCTCGTCGGTGGTCGGAGCTGCGCGCATATCGAGCGGAACATCGTCGAATATGACGGTCTTGCCCAGGCGCCGCGCGAGGTCCCAGAACACGAACCAGTCGTCCACGACTTCGGATCCCTCCGGCGGCGTCGCCACGGCGGCCGAGTATTGTGCGTAAGGCTGAAACATGATGTAGGACTCGTAGTCGCGCGAATGCAGGTCGGCGCGCTCGAACATCAGCTTCGGTGGAATCACATAATGCGCGAGCCGCGCAGTGTTAGTCATGAATGGCTCGATGCATACCAGCAGTTGCAATTGACGCAGCGCATCGGCGATGCGACGCTGGTCGGGCACGGCATCGACTGGATTGCCGCCGTCGACCAACAACGCACGGATCTGGCCGGCGCCAGGCGTAGTGATTTCCTGGGCCAGCGTGCCGCTCATCTTCTGGCCGAACAGCATGCCATGGCCGCCGACACGGCTCTTCCAGCCGGATTCCCAGGAACGGCGTGGCGGAATCACTTCGGCGCGGCGCTGGCAGCGCGGGGCGACCACGCCGGGGTTCGGAACAGGGTCGCCGGGGCGAGCGAAGCGGCCACACACGACGTTGAGGCATTCGACCAGATGCTCGGCCAGATTGGAGTGCGGCGCCATATTGGGCCCGGTTCCCGACGCGGCCGAGCCACGCTTGCGGCGCAGGCCGCCGGCCGCCCGGACGGGTTCAGCGAAGGCTGCAGCGGCGGCTTCCAGTCCTTCGACGCTTACGCCGGCGCGCCGGGCGACGTATTCGGGCGTAAACGGCTCGACCGCGCGCGCCAGTCGTGCCAGGTCCTTGACGTAGCGCGCGCAGAATTCAGCATCGTGCCAGCCTCGAGACAGAATGATGCGAAGCAGGCCAGCCAGCACGGTCGGGTCCTCGCCCGGCAACACCTGCAGGAAGACATCGGCATGGCGGGCGGTCTCTGTCTCTCGTGGATCGATCACCACCAGCTTCAGGCCGCGCTCCTTCGCTTCGTGGAGTTGCTTGACCGGATTCTGCAATGCAAAGTTGAAGGTGGATAGCGACACCAGCGGATTGGTGCCGACGAACAATAGCGCGTCGGCGAGCGCGTACGGATCTTTGCCGGCAGCCCAGCCGCCCAGTCGCTCAAATGCCACCCATTTGGCCGACTGGTCGATGGTCATTGTAGAGAAAAACGAATTCGAACCCAGCGCCGCGAGGAAGGCGGGCAACATATGATTGGCGGCGAGGTTAGAGTAGTTCATGGTGCCGCGAAAGGCTGCGACCGCATCGGCGCCGTGGCGCTCGATCAGCGCCTCAAGTTGCGCCGCGATCTCGGCCAGCATCGCGTCAAGCGGCATTTGCACAAAACTGCCATCGCGCTGCCGTTTCAGCGGGTGCAGGAGCCGCTCCGCGCTGTTATGCGCCTCATGCAGATACGCGCCCTTGATGCAGGCGTAGCCGCGCGTGAGCGGATTGTCGCGGTCGCCGCGCGCAGCAATGACGCGTCCGACGTCGTCGATGGTCAAGCGCAGTGAACAGTTGCCGGCGCAGATGCGGCAGGCGGTGACGGCTTCCCGTGGCACGGCGAGCTCCTCCTGTACTGTGGCCCCACACCTCGTCACAACCAAAGCCTTTGGCGCAAAGGTTATAACCGAGCCGGATACCTGTGAGATGACAGAGCACCCGCAAATGACCATGCGTTACATCGCCGCCAGACTGTGACCGCGCATTCGCCATGATAAACGACGTTCATATTTATGGCAAATAGCTTAACGACTTGTTGCGAGTGCCGTTGCCCGCAAGTCCGGCACGCCGCGTCCCGGCGGGGACATCGGGCCTCGCGACGGCCCGTCCCACGACTCGACGCGTCTCTATTAGCGCTCATAACGCGCTCGCTCCGCCAGCCATGCAAATTGATTGAATGCGCGGCGTGCCATGCGCGTCGGTCAAATGGCCGTTCGCGGCGCATAACCCGATACCTGCCGATAAAGTGCGAGCGGCGCTCCATGGCCGGCTACTGGCTGATGCAGTCGGCCGAAAATTGAGCTGCTGCCGACCTGTCGACGTCCAGCAGCACGGTTTCTTCACAACTTTTTGTGGATAGACTCCCTTTCCAGTACCTGGACGCCTAAGCCGGTGTGTGACCACCGAAACTGATCCGGCAAACAGCTTCGCTATAATCGGGCCATCTTTCCACACCGCCCTGCTTCCAGTAGATGTCCGTCAAACGAATCCGGTCCCGGGCCGGCCAGCCACGCCGGCCGCTGACAAAGGCGCTGTTACTACCGATGGATCGTGCATCCGCCAGCGAACAGTCCCTGAGACTGCATCTGGCGCTGGTCGCATGTCGTGAGTGCCAGGCCAACAGTCACCTGATCAACGAACTGATGCGGGCCGTCTATCTTGCTTATTTTTTGCAACGTGCGGGATACGGAAGGCATCCAGCCGAATATTTCAAGGTCGCCGAGTGCGCCGTGGAGATGGCGCTGGCGCACGCGCATGAGACGGGCGAATGGCGTCTCACGCCGGACGTCATCGGTGACTTTGAAGAACTGATAGCTCTGTATGACGCGCAACTTGCCCGCGCACCACTGCATGCGGTACGTCACGCCGAAGAGCAACTCAGGGATTTTCTCGCGGGAACGGAAAGCTCGCCTATCGTCGTGGAGGAGTAACTCTCGCGCCGATGCACTGGCTTGTGGGCGTATGAGGCCACCCTGCGACATCCTTGGCTGTGAGCGATGATCTCTAGCAGCGCGAAGCCACACTCACCACGTTCAGACACCGCAAGGCGGAGCGCTAACGTCGTTGAACACTCGAGCATCGGTGTTGCATATATTAGGATTACTTAACAAATTGATCATTTCTTATGCCACATGCCGGATGGGCGATCTGTTGGCGATGACCAGTGAATCCGAATCCCGATGATTCGACTAACCTGCCGTTCCGCGAGCAGCACGGCCGTAAGTGTTCCGGGATAACCCTGCGGGTAGCCGTCTGCCGGATAGGGCGCGCGGGTAACTTGGGGGTGGTTCCAGCGCTTCGCGCGCATTTGGTATGTGATGACCGGCCTTATGCCCGCACGGATAGAAGGGTGGCAGGGGGAAACCACCTCGGACGCCAGACACCCCGGACCTCAGTACCGTCAAAGGTCCGCGTTATACGAAGGATACTGAAACATCGTGAGCGGATGGCCTGGTATATGTTGAGGGGAAGTTGTCCACTGCCGGTCAGCGTCGTGGTCGAGACAGGCGACACACTGGCCCGGCCGTGGACAACCTTCCCTCCCCCAAGGATCCTCCTTTAAATCGGCTCAAAATGGGGGAATGCTGACGGGAACGGGATCGCTAAACGGCTTGACTTTCATTTGCCCCATAGAAGGAACACTTAAGAGTGCGGCCTTATTGTGACGCCTTGCTTAACGCTTTCCAAACGACTTTTGCGGCGGCCCGAAATGCGTCCAGATCAGGCGCGTTATCTCCAGCTCGACGGATAAAAACGACCAGGCCTTGCAAGTGCGAGACGAGCAAAGCACCTCGGAGCGCGCATTCCCCAGACGTCAGCGCCGGGTTTATTTTCGCAACAAGACCGGCAAAGATTTCCTGGAACTCTCCCGTGATTTCCGCCGTTAAATCACGCGCAAAATCCTCATGCTCGGCCAAACTCCACGATTCGAGGGCGAAGGCGCTCGTGCTGGTGCCAGGCCGCGTCAGAGCAGCGAAGGCCTCGTCGATGATCGCGTCGAGGCGCGCTTCCGGCGATCGAAGCTTATCCTTGGCGAGCGTTCGATAAAGCTCAAGGTAGCGGTCGGCCATCGCTCTCATCGTGGCTCGCAACAGGTCTTCCCGGGTACCGAAATAGTGCTGCAAGGTGCTCAGGCGAATACCCGCATCGCTCGCCACACGGCGTTGGGTGAACCCCGCGTTACCTTCGGTAGCGAAAACGCTGATCGAGACCTCGAGGATCTCCGGTACACGGGTTGTTCTGTTGCCTCGCCGCCTGGGCTCGCGTGGCGCGCTCGAGCCCAGCATTTCCGCCGATGAGATCGTCATTTCTTTCATCTGCGCCCAACTCCTCAGTGGCGGGTTCTCTCCGCAGGACAGTTCGTTCCGGCCGCCGAAATGGTGCGCACGGCCCAGCTCGCGCCTGGCTCAAGGGGTGATTCCTCAGTCAGTGTCTCTCGGCCGCCGGAAAGCAGAGGCAGCCGTCCCTTTTTGTCATTCGACCCATCTATGGTAGGTCAAGAAACCAATTAAGCACAGTTAACATACTGCCCGACACCGGCTTCACGAACCAACTGCTTGGATTTGACCCACTGAGTAGTAGCTAAATCCCCATACTTATTGGTATTTCTCCCCTCCTTACTGGTCTTGATTGTTGGTTGCACGACCGCTAGTATTTGGTCACAAGACCTATTTCAGCAGGTCTGATTGCTGAATGCGTCGAGGCGGCTGCCGTAGTCAAGGAGAAGCTGACGTGTTGATGTCCTACCCCCTGCGCGAGTTGCAAACTGCGATATGGGCGCCGTTCCTTCCCTGGCTGCAGGCCACCGCCAGCTTCCTTGCAGGTTCTGGCAACGCCGCTTCCGCGCTGCCCACCAGTCAGCTCGCGCCCGGCTGCGAGCTGTTGGCGCGGCTCTGCAAGCGCTACCCGAAACCGGAATTCGGCCTGACCGACGCCGTCGTCGACGGTCAGCAGGTCGCGGTGACTGAAACCGTCGTGCGGGACCGGCCGTTCTGCCGGCTGCTGCATTTCGAGCGCGCCACGCCCCACAGGCATCCCGTCGCACTGGTCGTCGCGCCGCTGTCGGGCCATCACGCGACGCTGCTGCGTGACACCGTGGCGGCGATGCTGCAGGATTTCGACGTCTACATCACCGACTGGCGCGATGCCCGCACAGTTCCGCTCGCCGAGGGCGCCTTTCACCTGGACGACTACGTCGCGTATCTGCGCGAATTTCTGCGTTTCCTGGGACCGGACGCTCATGTTGTATCGGCCTGCCAGTCGACCGTGCCGGTGCTCGCCGCTGTTTCGCTGATGGCGACTCATGACGAGACGACGCCGAGAAGCATGACGCTGATCGGCCGCCCGATCGACGCGGGTCGCGGCCCGACGACCGTCAACGCATTCGCCGTCAGCAAACCGCTCGACTGGTTCACACGCGAACTGACCAAGACGCTGCCGGGTAACTATCCCGGTGCCGGCCGCCGGGTATATCCCGGCTTCCTGCAGCACGCGGCCTTTGTGGCGATGAATCCCGAGCGCCACCTGGATTCGCACCTGCGCTACTACTGCGACGTGGCAGCCGGCAACGGCGAACTGGTCGACGCGCATCGCCGCTTCTACGACGAGTACAACGCCGTGCTCGACATGGCGGCCGAATACTATCTGGAAACGGTTCGCGTGGTCTTTCAGGAGTTCTGCCTGGCGCGCGGCACCTGGCAGGTGCGCGGCGAACACGTCCGCCCGGACGCCATCAAGGCCACTGCACTGATCACCGTCGAATCGCACGTCAGCAACGAATCGGCCGCCGACTTGCACACCGGTGTCCTCGAGGACGTGGCGGCCTGACGGCGTACGGCAAGGGGCGCCCCCGATCAACGGCCATGGGGTTGAAGGAGCAGCATATGAACACCGATCAGAAGTCCTTGCGATGGTTGATTGACAAATGGCTGGCGCCCACGCCTGCCATGCCGGTCCGCCTGACCCGATACGGTCGTGCAAACTCGAGCCACAGACGCTGCGTGCGTGTGGAGTCGTTGCGAACGACCGGCTCCCTGGCCATTTTTTTCTTCCGGCACGATGATGGATCGTGGCGCGTGTTCCCGCCCGCGTCCAGACGGCCAGTGATGCATGCCTACCCATGAACTGGATAGACAGACCTGGCACATCAGCACGGAAAGCCTGGCCGCTCCGGCTCGCATTTTTAGTACAAGCCGCGGCTTTGCGTTACGGGTGTCTCGAATCGCCCGGCTTTAGATGCTGCCTGGTGCTCGCCATACTGTGCGGACGGCCAACCCTCACCCTGACTCGGAGGGGACTGCGATGAAACGGCGTGTGGGAGGTGTTGGAGTAGCGGGGGGGGATGGGCGGCCGAGGTTCCTGGCTGTCGCATGGCGGCGAGCTTGGGACGTGTCAAATGAGCAGGTATTCAAAGCGCACTGCTCTTATCATGCGTGGAACTGCACGTTTATCGTCCCGTTCCTGGCTGGGCACTTCCAAATGTTCCCATGAGCTCATCAAGACTAGTGGAGATCGTGGACCGGATCCTGCTGACAAGACATTACCGGCATCAGATCGGACCGATTTCTGTTTGCGGAACCAGGCCTTGCCGGATACTGGGAAATCCGCGATGCGCGCTTACCGCCTTGCGGTGTGAGCGACGGGTCGATAGTCGGGCGATCCGAGGAGAACGGAATGAATATCCTGGAATTGGCGGGGAATGCCGGAATGCTGGTCGTACTCGATGGCAGGATCGGTTGCACCGAGTACCGCAGCGTCCACGGAACCCTGGATGCGTTTCAGCGTTTTGTTCATGCGTTGGAATCGGCGTCGGTGAATGGTGAGGAATCCGATTGGTCTCCGTGTCGGGGAGGCCTGTGCGCGGAGTCTTCGTCATCTTGAGGACATGGTGCCGGAGCGCCACCACGGAGGCCCTCATGTTTACCTGGAATGCGCTTCTGATCGCTGGCCATGAAACCGGAGCGGGCGCAGGACATGCTGGTTCCGGATCGTGAGCTAGCTCGATTAAGTGGAGCGACTGATGAAGGTTTCCGCAATCTATGCCTGGATAACGGTGCTTACTGCAATCGTCGCGGGGCTCCCTTCGGGCTCGTCCTACGCCCACGCACTCGATCCGCAACTCGACTGTAGGTCGAACGCACACGCATTCATCGCCCCGCTCTTTAAGGGCCAGTATATCGATCCGAATCCGATGCGCGTCGAAGCAAACTCGGTCAACGCATTTCGACCGGCGCACGGCAGCAAATTGACGGCATTTGGCTTTCCCGTCTACGCCGTCCTCGGGTATGAACACGACGATGCACTGTTCAAACGCGGAGATGGCCGGCCCGTCACGGACTCAGCCTATGGCGTGGTAGTAATCGGCCCCAGCGAGTCAGTAAAAGCGCATGCGCGCCAGACCGGCAGCGGCGCTGTCATTCATCAGGTTGTCCCCCTCTTGCTAACGGCCATTTTCTGCAGCGGACCGTGACGCGCTCAGCGGTGCTGTCATGCATGCAGTGGGATGGCGTTGTTACATGAGTGTTCGCGTCGCAGTAGTGCGATCAATCCGTCGTAATCTGAATGGAAATCGCGGGGACGCCCACCAACATATCGGCGGGTCCATCGAAAGACGGTGTCAGCGGCATGCCGGTTGCATTAATCGTCGATCGATTTGCTTCAGTTCCGCCCTTGCCTGTCGTCGCATCTCAGTGCAGCAGCATCGCACACAGCGCCAAGCCGGTGAGGTAGGTCCCTAGTGCGCCGACGAAGCGAAAAGGATTGGGTTTTGCCATCGTCGGTCCTGTGACTAGTCCGACGATGACCAAACAGCGGCACACGGTTGCCGCTATGATCAATCACAGAGCGGCCGCGGAAGGCGATCGCGCGCCAGGATATAGAAACAGCAACGCGAGGAACGGCGCGCATTCGGCCGTATTGGCGTGCGCCCGGACCAGCTTATGTAGCTGGTCTGCCGGGTCCGACTCGCAGCCTGAGTTGGTGCCTTTGCGAAAACGCATCACCGATGTTGACAACCCGAGACCGAACAGGAGTACTCCAAGAACCAGCACGCATGCGAGAGCAATGTTGTCCATTTGCATGAGCCCCCTCGACAGGAAATTTATAAAATGCCAGTTTGGTTGTCTGCACGATTTGCCTGATGGTGTGTAGCACCAGCGGCGTGCATCGCGACTGCATCGAACTAACCTTGATGGCCGATTATCGGCCGATGCAGGGGGCCGTAGCGGCCACGCTGCCTTAACCCGTTACCTTCTGAATTCCTAGTTGAAGAAGCGTCGGCGGCAGCCCAGTCGTTGACTCAACAGGCGAAGGCCCTGAGTGAAGCAGGGGCCTCCTTCAATGTTGACGATGCTTCGCCGTGCCTGCGGGACAATGGTGAACGGTGTACTGCTCCGCCGAGGCTGAGGAAAATCTCACTTACGATGTCGGGTGATGAATTGTATCGCCCCGACCACGCCGAAATTTGAATAGAACGCGCCGCGCGTATAGCCAGCCGCCTTAGCGATTTCCTCCACGCTTGTTGCGGCCAATCCCTTTTCAACGAGCATCTTAATAAGATCTGCACCAAGGCGCGTGGGAAACCGGAACGTCGTAGCGAACACTGGAATCCCGGAAAAAGGTACGGAACGGTCAGACGAGGCGCCAGAACGCCCTTCGTGAGGAATCGGTGCAGCATGTCGAGAGCGCCTTCGTCGCGTTGGAATGTGTTCTAGCGATAGCGCGCTCCGTTCGAGTCGCCCAGCGACTGCCTATGCAGCTAGTCCGCCGGTGAGCGGGGCCCGTCTCTCTCAGGCAAAGCAGCTTCGTTGCGCGATCATGGCGATAAGAGATCATACGGTGTGAATGGGGTTTCGAGACGGCATGCGGCTTCGCGATCACTGCATGACCCAGCAGTGCTGACCCAGCAAGGAAAGACTCTCGCGCACGAGCCGCGACGCATCGGTCGCCGGGCCATCGTGAACGACGGTCTTGTCGGGCCGCACCACGGCGGCCCAACCAACCGGAACGAGACGCGGAAGGAACACACCGTCGAGGTCCTCCCAACTGTCATGCCTAGCGGCATGCGGCCGCTCTCCACGGTGTGCGATCTGCACAATGCTTCCGCCGGCACGCGCGAAGGCTGCTGCTTCAGAAGAATCAAGCGAGGCTCGGGCATCCGTGCCAAATCCAATCAGCGCCAGGCCCTGCCCGAGCACCTCGTCGCTCGGACGCGTCTTGCCATCCGAACCACGTACCCGCCCCTGCCCAATCACTACGCCGCGCACAAGCTTCGTCGGCGAGCGGCCTTTGACAAACACACCCCTTCCAGTTGGTTTTTTCGGCTTGATCTGCGATTCCTCGGGCTGCGCACGCAGCGGGAGCACCGGTAAATCGACCTGGATAGTTTTGACGCAACTGTGAGTTCGTTCCTGGCCAAACGGCTAAGGGATTTATCGAGACGCTCATTCCCTTCGGACCGCGCGATGTCCCGATGGCAGCCAATCTGCTCGAAGTGCTGGCCGTAGCAGATTTGCAGCTGGTCGCGTGGGATATAGGCGCAGTGGAAGACAACGTCTCGCCAACGTCTCGCTCGTCATGACCCGTGAGAGCTGCAGGTTCTATGCCCACATACCGCGAGCGCTGGTTAATGTCTCGCAACGTTCGACCGCGGCAACCTTGCTTGGTCACACATACGCAGCGCCATTCGGCCTCACGCCAAGGGACTGAGCACGCTCTTTGTCTATCGCGGTGACATCGTGATGGCGCGCGCTGCTCGCGCAGATAATGTGCCGATGATGATGAACTTATTCGATTGGAGGGGCATGCCCAAGCTCCGTCCACCGTGTTCTGAGACGACTGTCCGTGCCGATATCTCGTCACGGGGACAGTAACGTGACAACGCCCTGCACCGGCACCATCCGTCGGGTTGGCATCAGACCGGGCGTGCTTCGTCGTGCGCGAGCATGTCAGCAACGGTCCCCAGCTGGCTGGCTGCGGGCCGTGGGTGGAATGTGTCCGCATCGAAACGGGACAGGTGCGTGAACAGCGTGTTGAACTGAGGGCCACGCAGGCGAACTGACGCTGGACACCCCACCGACGCAGGCGACACGGTGATCCGGCTGTGGAGCAACCTGCCTGACGAAGTGGATGCGCCCGAGATCGCCCGGCTCTACCGCAAGCGCTGGCGCATCGAAGGCATGTTCCAGCGGCTCGAATGGCTTTGTCAAATTGACGGCGTGGGTACGTACCAGTACAGCATGAGTAGGATGCCTGTTGATTATTGATCGATACCGATCGACTCGGTGACGGTCCATTGGGACCAGTTGGCCAGCCGGGCCTGCAGTTGCGTCGATGATCGCCTGCGCTCATCCGGTGACGTGGCAACGCGAAGTGCTGGCGGATCGGGCCGAAGCAGGACAGAAAGCGTTATGCCCGACGCGGGTCGCGGAATCCTTGCATCTGGCGCTCACGCCGGCGCGTCGGCTGGTGGCTGTTCCCCGCCCGGTTGTTGATTCTCGCGGCAGCTCGCACGAAGACGTGCTTCACGCCGGCTAGCTGTGGCACCTCGGCCTTTGCCGCCGGGTAGCTGCGCAACTGGTCGGTGACAATCTTCCGGGGTACCGGGTAAGAGCGCAGCACCTTTCTGAAGAAGCGCCTCGCAGCTGTCTTGTCGCGGTGCCTTTGCAGCAGCACGTCCAGTTCCATGCCGTGTTCATCCACCGCACGCCACAGGACATAGGGCCCGCCGCGCAGTTTCACGAACAGCTCATCGAGATGCCACGTCGAGCCCGCCGTGGCCGGACTGCTTTCGCCCGGCAGGCGAACGTTGCACCAAACCGGTCGCACCAGTTGCGCACCGACTCGTAGCTAACCTCGACGCCACGCTCGAGCAGCGGTTCCTCGATGTCGCGCAGGCTCAGGTTGAATCGATGGTACCAACGTACCGCGCAACTGATGACCGCGGCCGGAAAACGGAAGCCGTGATATGGCGAGGGAGTCTTCTTCATTTCGCCATTCTACCCAGCGACTCCTTCAATTTGACAATGCCAAAAATTGGCATCGCCGTGGCACGCGCGTTGCGCGCCTCGGAGCATCACTCTTGGAGAGGACCATGACAATCCATGACCCTAAAATACGGCCCCAGACGGGCGGTGCCGGTGCGAACATTGTCGGCGATCGAGTGGGTACAGGGCCCGGGCCGGACGTGATGACTGCGTCGACTCTGGATGGTAACAAGGTGGTCTCATCGGATGGAGCAGAGATTGGCAAAATATCCGACATCATGCTTGACGTGCGCAGCGGTCGTGTCGCCTATGCGGTGCTCTCGGAAGGTGGCTTCCTTGGCATCGGCAGCACCTTGCACGCGATCCCGTGGAGCGCGCTGACACTGGACACAGATGAGAAGTGCTTCTTTGTCGACATAACGGCCGAAGAGGTCAGAAATGAGCCTGGTTTCGACAGGGACCACTGGCCATCCATGGCGGACGTGCAATGGGGCGCCACGGTTCATCGGTATTACAACCGGGACCCGTACTGGTCGGCGCCCCGCGCTGTGAGCGAAGAAAACCTGACCGACATTTAAGATGTTTTATCGCAGAATGCCACCATGCGAAGCTGCCGCCGCCTGCCAGACGGCCGTACAGGTACACCCAGTGCATCGGGCGTTGCTTCGTGCACGGAGGAAACCATGACGAATCATCGAAAGAAACAGACGCGCGACGTAGGCCGCCCCGAGGATAACAATGAGCGACGGCGACCAGAAGATGCGCCGAACGCCTCCGGCTCGCCGGCGCCAGACAGCGCTGCCCCTGTCCTGCGGTCAGAGGACGATGAACTGCTCGATGAAGATGCGCCGAAATAGAAGCGACGCTGCGGAACTCGTGGCGAGACAGGGGCTCGCAAGCGACGGCCCTGTGCTTCGCAAGGGGCATACCTCGGCGTACGGACCCGTTGCAGCACATAGGCGGAAGTCCGGCCATCGGGTTCTGCGGCCAGTAAATTCTCGCCCGGCAGGACCACCGCCCGGACACTACCCGCTATCAGCAGCGCAACTTTCTGTATCAGGTTAATGCTAGTTTTCTTCTCGCATCGCCGCAGTGAAAGTGATACCGAGCAGCAACCCTTCCGGTGAGATGAAACGAGTGACCGTCTGCCCCCAAGGTTCTGTCCTGGACTGACGAGCATCCGATATCCTCGCGACTCAAGCTCCGCTGTTGCTTTCTCGACGCTCTCCACATCGAACTCGAGCCAGGCTTGCGGAACAGGGATGACGTCGGGCCGGACCTCCTTGCCAAAGCAGGACTGGGCCGCCTGAGAAAGAGGCCACAGGGCAAAGCTTTTTGCGCCATCGAGACCTTCCGTATGAAGGTAACCGCCGCTCTCCTCCTTGAAGGGGATACCAAGGCTCTCGCAGTAGAGTTCGTGACTTGCGTCCGCATCACGGACGATGGGGCCAAAGCCCGCGACGAACAGAATTTTGATGTTCCCGATGCGTTCCATGTCATCTCCTCTTCAGGCAATCCACAGAGTTCCTGGTAAATGTGACCCTTATATCCGCAGACCTTCACCCTGCTTTCGGGGGCGGCGTTGAATCCGTTCAAGCTCCGCACGAGCTGGATAATTTGCGCGCTCGTATCGCCCGCGAAGCGAGGGTGCGCATTACTCGAATTCGCCGCAGCAACGTCCCTGACTGACCTGCTCGTATCTATTCGCTGTCCGCTCTGACGACAAACAAACGGTGCTTCAGCTTCATGCGGGACGTCGTTCAATTGTCCGAACCGGCCCTCGCCCGGTTAAGAGCCGCTCCGTTGGATAGAGCCGCGCATCGACGGCTCGGACCTTCACTTTCTCGAGCACAACTTAACCGCGACGGCTTGGGCTCGCGCCCCGGCCAGGGAACCACGACGTCAAACTTCAACCACGGCGAGAAGCGCTGGCGCGTCGCCGATGACACGACTCTGGTGCCCTTTGCCCGTCGTGTCCTCGAGCAGGATGGCGCTTCCCGCCGCGACGCGTCGTCGCTCACCGTCACTGGCCTCAAACTCAACTTCCCCGCTGAGAATAAATCCCCACATGCGCATGGGTGAAGGATGAAGGTCGCCGACCCATCCGCTGGGCGCGTGCAAAAATCCGTGGCGGGTCGCTGCCGCGAAATCCGACACGTCAAAGGATTCAGCGGGGGGCGCGAAGTTGCGGGTGACCAGTAGGAGGTTTACCGACCCAAAATGACTTTCGCCAATCGAGTCTGAAAACAGTCGTGAAAATGTCAGCGCAAGCGCCATGGGGCTCTCCTTTTCGCGGCCTATGTTCCAGTCGGCGTTCGACGTAACCCGTCAGATTGGAATCTCAGACGCTTGAGTTACGCAGCGCTTTGCAAGACGTCGGCCACACAACGTTCGGATTGAGTGTCCCGCCCGCCGGCACCGGCGTCAAGACGAGGCGACGTAGCAGCGAGGGCATCGTGCCAGCATGGCGAAACAGGCGCGCAGAGGTGTGCCCTCACCCGATAAGCGGTTTCACGCATGAACCCGTCCGAATAATCCTCGGAGTTTGCACACACTCCCATTCGCCACCGCGTGCGCCAAGGCTTAAATTGACGGGCAGGCGGTGACGAAACCGCCGCTCACGCGGAAAGAGTGACGCCGGAGACCAGCGAGCGGACCCATATTGCGTGACTGGCCATGAACGCACTAATCGTCACGAGAGGTTGCAATGCGACGTGCATATCATTATCGGGGCTTCGAGGCGACCATTGAAGTCGAGTCGGTGCCGGCTGTTATTGTCGCGGGCTCGGTGGTCGCGTCGGGAGGTCTTGTGGTGAAGGTTACTGTGCGACACCCGCCGTCCGGACGTGAGTTTCCCCCAGCCCAGCTCCTGGACGAAGGCGAACCGACGTTCGCCACCGAAGCTGAAGCCCTGATGGCAGGGTTTAGTGCCGCCCCACCGGCTCATTGATGACGCGCTTGCAGAACGATGATGGCCGAATACTTTGTCGTGCATCCTAGCCACGTCGTAGCCCGCGCGCTGTTAGATGGGTAAAAGCGGCGTCGGATTTTCTAGCCGCTCGTGTCACAGGCACACGAGTTATCCGCAGTACCCGAGCGACGCTCTTTCAATTTCATCACTCAGAATATTCGCGCAAAGACGTGGCACCCCGTGCCCGAAGCCGTTGGTTGACTCACGGCCGTTGTCAGAACGCGGCTAGCGTACCGTTTCAAATACGACAATTGTCTCTATCGAGACGAGTGAAGGCGCAAAAGTGAACAATGCCGCGCCGTCTACCAGGAGCACCGGTGTGGTCCGCTTCAGCCTGAGAGCAGAGACTCGAATTGTTCAAGTGATAGCGGCTTCAGAAGCTGGCCATCGAAGCACGACATGTCGAAGCGCTCGGGGACGTCATCATACGCGGTCATTGAGAAGATGCGCCGGGACGCATATTTCTCGGATGCACGGAGCCGCAGGCACAACTCGTGGCCGCTAATGTCAGGCAGTCCAATGTCCACGAGAATGAAATCGAAAGCGCCGTCACCGCAGGCCGCAACCAATGCGTCAGCACCGGAATACGCTTTCGTCACAGCATGCCCCATGGAGCATGCGACGTCAGCCAGCAGGTCAGTTGTAGCGCTGTAGTCGTCAACAAGAAGAACATTCATCGGACATCACTCCAACATGCAGAACGCGTGAGGGCCGTCGCCTCACCTTGCGATGTCATGCAATTCTGTGCCGCGATTAACACGTACGCGGAGTACCATTGCATCCATGCTCGCGCCCAAGGTGCTTACCCGTCCTGGAATTCGCAGCAACGTCGGGCGTCTCCTCGTCGCGCGAGAACTGTACTCGACACATCGAAGCATTTTCCAGCAAAACCTCGGCCACATAGCGAATATGAACACTACGCTGGTCGGACAACAATCATGTCGACATGGCGGCTCAGTGTGTGACTTTGGCGTATGTTGATTGTTGCTGCGCTCAAGGCCGCGCCGAAAGCGGCCACAGTCGCGCCGAAGGAAACCGATTCGCCCAGGCGAACCTAACCGAGCACTGCCAGTAGCTTGATAAAATTGCGTTTGGCGCGATAGGTCTGTCGGATTGACTCGAGTTCATCGCCAAACTGCGCAAGCTCGTTCAGTTGGGCCCGCAGTCTCCCGATGGTCCGCACAATGCCGAACGCCTCCTCATAACGGGCATTACGCGTTCCACTTTCGGCGGCGATGGGCAGCAGGCGGTGATACAGCGCGATGGCGTCGTGCGGACAGGTCTTTGCGCGAATGGATGCCATCGTTGCCCACATCGTTGTCGCGACCGGACCGCCACAGAACGTCTTCCATGCCGTGTCGTTCTCGCGCCCGGCGAGAAAGATTTTGACCAGTTCGGTTCGCGTCGGCATCTGCAAGGAGCTGCGCTTCGCTTTAGTCGACGCATCTTCAGCGCGAACAAGACTCCACAGATGATTGAGCGCGCGCTCGCGCGTCATGTCGTGCTGGCCCGTCGCGCTGGCGACATCCATCAACGCGGCGAATGCTTCGGCACCCGGGCGCACCTCAAAGCGTTGCCATGCGAACGCATCTGCTTTTGCGAATTCGCCGCGCCGCAGGTTCCCCTGGATGCAGAAGTCGAGGAGACGTTGGTCCACGTTCTTTCCCGATTCCGTGAGGCCGCCTTCGCCCCACGCGAGACCTTCGTCGTAACGCCCGTGCTTTGCGCAAAGCTCTGCGACCAGCAAAAAACGGTAGGGACTCGACAGGTCCTTTGAGCGGATACGAATCAGCGCGTCGACGTCGCCGTCGAGTTCCGCCAGCGCCTCCATCGCGTGTTCCAGTCGCATGCGCAGCGGTTCGAACAACCGGCGAAATTCATCGCTCGGCGCCAGTGCCGGCAGGCCGTCTCATCCGTTTTCTACAAGCGTGCGGTACCGACGAATCCCAAGGTTGCCGAGCGGCTCGGCGTAAGCCGGCAACACATCGTAGAAGGTATCCCATACACCTTCGGTGTGAAACCGGAACAGTCGCTCGGCAAGCCTGATTGGGTCCGGGTGGGTCTGTCGACAGGCTTCGAGATGCACGGCGACAAGCTCCATGATGGCCGGCATCACATCGCCCCCGGAGTCATCAATGTGCTCGAGACTTGCTTCGGCGCCGGCAATCGCCAGTTCCGCAAGCTCGACCACCTGGGTGGCCTGAGGACCGTCGAGCCGCTGTCGCAGCATGACCGCGAGCGCCATCAGGCCGTCGCCGTACGCGCCGGCTTCGCGCCACTCGAGCGGTCGCGAATGCGCGTCGCCTGTCGTACCGCGGTGTTCATGCTTGGCAGGTCACTGGCGTTCGCCGCACGCGCTGCGAACAGGAGCTTGTCGCGCAGCGCCATGTCGCGCTCGACCGCTTCCAGCAACAAGTCGCGCACGGCTCCCGCATTCAGCGTTGCAACATATTCACGAATCTGCTCCTCGTACGTCTTGCGCTTTTTACGAGGCTTTGTCGGCTCTGACTCATCGGCATGAAACACGTCCGCGCCGGTATTCTCGAGCCACGACAGGGCGACCGCGACCGCGTCGCTTGCAGAAGATACCGTCCGCGCCGACCAGACAGTCGCATTCGTAGGTCAGCTCGCCGTCGTCGCCCACGCCAAGCTCGACGCTGTACCTGTGCGTGCCACGTACGCGCCCAAGGCGTAACGCTCCCGTAGAGCGTCGGCGCACACAATCCGGACCCTGTGGACCTCGACGAACGCGGCGGAATCACCGGCGACGTGGAGTCAGGTCAAGAGAACCGTTCATCCACTCTCACGCCGTCTCCACGACTTACGCGTCGGACTTCCACGGCCATGAGGGGTAGACTCGCCCGCTGCTTTCAACGCTCTCCCGGTGGGCCTCGGCTTGTCCGCCATTACGCTCGACATCGCTAGCGCTCGGAGCCTCGTCCGCCTGCAAGCTCCCGGAACTTCCATCGGTCGAATCAGTGCACACGTCCTCGCCGGCTTTCAGCGGCGGCAGGCCCGCGCCGAACCACGGAACTTCGCCCCGTAACGCAGCGACATACGCCCGCCATCCCTCCGCGTTGCCGGCAAACAGGCTCCGTCGAACAGCGGAAGCAAGACGCCTGCGATTCAGCTCAGGCTCAAGCAGTTCCCGCGGCCATGCGAAGAAGGCGTCTGACACTCGCTGAACAAACTGCTCTGCTGTCATCCGCGGCGATACCTGTTCCAGGAGCGGGAAGCCTCCAAGCGGGCCGTGCGCTTCGGCCAGTTCGCGTACGGTCTTGTGGCCGTCACCGCATTTCAGGAGACGGTTTGCGACCTCCAGTACGTCTCCAAGGTGAAGCAACAAGGCACGGCGCTCGAATGCATCATTCATCTGCTCATTTCTCCCCACGTGAGTCGAAGCACGATTCTAGCTCGCCGGTCGCGTAGCGCCGTGAGACGAACGACGTTCGCGTTGCCTCGAGTGGAAAAGATTCAGACTTCTCCGCGGAACTGCCTGACAGAGCGTCCATCCGGTCGATTTATCAGCAACCCAATACTGCCGATGCATGGCGAGGCGACAGTGAGTCGCCCTCAGGCAACGCAGGCGCGCGGATTTCGATGCTCAGGGACGAGCCGGACTGTGCCGTCGGCCATCCAGTTCCAGGCGACTCTCCAAGGCCCACTCACCTCGAAATATCCGGTTTCATAAATCACAAATCCCTGGTCAACATTGCCTGCGCCTGTGGCGTTAAGGAAATGAACAGTGAACAACCATCCCGTCACCCGAACGGAAAACTTGCTGGAGCGGAACATGAAAAGCACGAACGAGCGGTCCCTGCGCGGTCAGGTCGAAAAGTGGCTCGCACCGGCTCCCACGATGCACGTTCGTGTAACCAGATTCAGTCGCGCCGCGGGGAATGGGAGACGCTACGTGCGCGTCGAAATGTCGTCGCCAGCCGGAGCGCGCGCGTTGTTTTTCTTCAGGCAGGATGACGGCAGGTGGAGCGTGTTCCCGCCGACTGCCAACAGGCGGAAATCAACTGCAGAGCACCTTCTCGTGCAGGTGGCCGCCGCCATCCCTTGATGACGGTCACGAGTTCGCCGCTCAACCGCGGCGCTCGGAATTCAATCCGGCTTTCGGGCCTGTGCACGGCTGTTGAGCCGCATTTTCGCAGGATGGGCGAAGTCCACGAACACGTGCGGCGCCACTGCACAGCGCGTGGGCCGTCTCGGCACAAGCCGGGCAGACGTCAGCTATGCAGGAGAAGAAAAGCATCCTCATTGTCGGGCATGCGGCTGGTGGAAGGGCGCGATCCGTCGTGGTGGTTGTGTTCATCGTGGATGGGAATGGACAGCTCGTGTCGTCTTCGGTGCACTGGACGAACGGTGACAGTGGCGCCGAACGCACGGCCCTCGCGACGCTGCGCCGGGCATCGCCGTTACCGCAACCACCGCCAGACCTGCTCGACGGGCGCGGCCATCTGGAATTGATGGAGGACTGCCTCTTCAACAACAACGGCAAGTTCCAGCTGCGCGCGTTGGCCTCACCGCAGGCGACAATCATTGACTGAAGCGGGAACGGTTTCCCAACCGTGCGCGCTGCAGACCCATCCGGCACACGGACCCTCAACGCGTCGCGATGAGGTGCTCTGCGGTGCAGCGAACTGATGCCGGGCCCGTCCCTCTGTCGCAGTCGCGAACCGTGCCTCCCGGCGACAGACGGAAGCCCGTCATCCCGTCCTGCATCGCCTTCCGTGTGCGGTGACTTTCTGATTTCCGGGCGTGCGATTTGCTGCTATGACGTGGTGGTTACGCGCGTTCAACTGACGCCTGATCCCGCGCGTTGCATCCGGACTGCGCGTTCTACGTTGTGGCGGCGGCCGGCCCAATCAATCGATCCCCGGGAGGCTCACATGGATCGCACCGAACATTCCGGCAGGGGTCATCCCTGCATCCGTTCCTGGAGGCTGCGTGCCTTGCTCACCGTGCTTGCAATGGTGTGTGCATCGTGCGGCGGTGGCGGCGGCACGACAGTCGATGCGGGAACAACCGGGGGCGGTGGGGCCGGAGGTGCGGGGAGTTCGGGCGGTGGAACCGGAAGTTCTGGAGGCGGAGGCGCCGGTACCGGCAGCAGTTCCGGGAACCCCGCCGCATCGACCGACGTTCTGACCTACCACAATGACCTGGCGCGCACCGGCCAATACCTTGTCGAAACGTCCCTCACGCCGGCCAACGTCAACGCGTCAGGCTTCGGCAAAATCGCGTTTCTGCCAGCGGACGGCAAGGTCGATGCGCAGCCGCTTTACGTCAGCAACCTCAGCATCGGCGGGGTGGCCCACAATGTCGTCTATGTCGTCACCGAACACGGCAGCGTCTATGCGTTCGACGCCGACACCAGCGCGCAGCTATGGCAACGCTCGCTGCTCGGCGCCGGCGAGACCACGAGCGACGATCGCCACTGCGGGCAGATCACACCAGAGATCGGCATTACCGCCACACCCGTCATCGATCGAGCCCGCGGCGCGAACGGTGCGCTCTACGCGGTCGCAATGAGTAAGGATGCGGGCGGCGGCATCCACCAGCGGCTACACGCGGTTGACCTCGCGACAGGTGCCGAGATGCTGGGCGGCCCGACCGGGATCGCCGCGACCTATCCCGGCACCGGCGCCAACAGCAGCAACGGCGTCACCGTCTTCGACCCGCAGCAGTACGCAGAACGGCAGGCACTCACTCTCGTCAACGGCAACGTTTATCTCGGCTGGACTTCACACTGTGATCAGGGCACCTATGGCGGCTGGGTGATGGCCTACGACGCCGCGACGCTCGCGCAGACGGGCGCACTGAACCTGACGCCCAACGGTAGCGAAGGTTCTATCTGGATGAGCGGCGCCGGAATGGCGTCGGATGGCACCTCACTCTACCTGCTCGACGCAAACGGCACCTTCGACCCGACGCTGAACGCGCAGGGTTTCCCGGCGAACGGCGACTACGGCAACGCGTTCCTCAGGCTGTCGACGTTGCCGCGGCTCGCGGTGGCCGACTACTTCGAGACCTTCGACACGATTGCCCAGTCCGCGCAGGATGCGGACCTCGGTTCTGGCGGCGTACTAGTGCTGCCCGAGCTGACCGATGCAAGCGGCGCGATCCGCCATCTGGCGCTGGGCGCCGGCAAGGACTCAAAAATCTATGTGGTCAACCGCGATGCGATGGGCGGATTCAACGCCAGTGCGAACCTGATCTGGCAGGAAGTCGATGGCCAGTTGCCGGGGGGCGAGTTCGGCATGCCGGCCTATTACAACGGCGTCGTGTACTTTGGCGCGGTTGGCGACAATCTCAAGGCCTTTCCCCTGAGCGCTGCACGACTCGCGACGACGCCGTCGTCGCACAGTTCCGGCACGTTCCCTTATCCGGGCGCGACGCCGAGCATCTCGGCCAACGGAACGACGAACGGCATCGTCTGGGCAGCCGAGAACGGGGCCACGGGCGGCCTGCATGCCTTCGACGCCGGCGATCTCGGCCGGGAGCTGTACGACAGTACCCGGTCCGGTGCGCGTGACGCGTTCGGCGCGGGCAACAAATTCATCACGCCGATGATCGCGCATGGCCACGTGTACGTCGGCGCAACGAATGGCGTCGCGGTATTCGGGCTGTTGCACTGAAACCGGAGGATTGTCGCGACAGCGGGCTGTTGTAGGGATACCGGTCTCGCCGGCCGTCGCCGGGACCGCCCCCAGCTGGACACACATCGGAAACTGATCATGACGCGATGCGCTGCCGGACGCACTAAACGCTCAAGGGTCAAAACAGGTTGTGCGGCCAGTCACCGATAAAAGGCGGGTTCCATGCGCAACGCTACGATGGCACAGGTCGAACGCGCGATTGTTGATTCAGCGCATTGGAGGCGTTCAGGTTCGCGATCTCAGCCCAACTGAAGTAACGGCACTCAAAACCGTGCGGTAGATCGAGCCGGCCAGACGGTAGACTTCATGCTCAGAGCGAAGCGCGACGTGGCCGCGGCCAAAGCCTTTTTCAGCAAGGCAATCAAACATCAGGGCCAGCCGCCGGAGGCGATCACGCTCGATGGGTATGCAGCGTCACACCGGGCGGTGCGTGAGATGAAGGCGGATGGCCTGCTGCCTGAGGACACGAAGATCCGGTCCTCGAAGTACCTGAACAATCTGATCGAGCAGGACCATCGAAACATCAAGTCCAGAACGACGTAATGCTCGGCTTCAAACGATTCAGGAATGCCGTGACCACAATTTCAGGGACGATCCCCGTCAGGCCAGCGGCCGGATGTTCTGGTTCATGCGGAAGAAGTTCGTCGGATCGTACTTGGCCTTGATCTGCTGAAGCCGTCGGTAATTGGGACCGTATGCAGCTGCAATTGGTTCGCCCGTCTCGTCGTCGTCTAAGTAGTTGACATAGCGACCGGCGGCAAAGAAAGGTCGCATCGCTTCGTAGGTTTCGCGAGCCCAGGCGACGCAGGCGCCGGTCTGCGCCGGCTGCATCCATTGAGCGAGCACGAGGAAGTTGTAGCCTTCACTGCGGTGCGGGAAGGCCGTATCGGCAACATTTACCCGGGTAACCGCACCGTGAAAATGTTCGAGGAGCAGTTGGCCCATTGTCGTCGGGCACCGCGCGAAGCAGCTAATCATGGTGTCGATCGCAGCGTCGCTCAGCTCGGTGAGGAAATTGGACTTCCAGTAGTTGAGAGCTCCTTTCGGGTACCCGGCGTCGAGCATGCTGTTGAGCTCAGAGTAGGGGATCGGCCCAACGGCATCCAAAATGGGAAGCGCGAACTGTTTCAGCGGCCGCACGGCCCTTTCGGCGTCTTCCAACGGCCCGCAGTGACAGGTAACCAAGGCAGCCACTTCCGTGCCGGACCCGTCCGGCGCATGCGTCAGCGATGCGAACAGTGTGTGCTCATCAGGTAGCGATCGTGTGCTGTCGCGGAAGAATTCGAGCAGGGCGCGGGAGCGTTCGATTGGGTGGACGATCGGGCCGCCCGTAATGGTCGGCCCAACCGGGTGGAGTTCATACTCGAAGCTCGTGGCGACTCCGAAGTTTCCGCCGCCGCCGCGAAGCGCCCAGAAAAGCTCGGGCTCCTGGTGCTTGCTCGCCCGCAAGACCTTGCCGCCAGCCGTGACGAGCTCCACCGCGCGCAGATTATCGAGTGCGAGGCCGTATTTGCCCATCAGCCAGCCCACCCCGCCCCCGAGGGTAAGCCCGGCAATGCCCGTGCTGGAGACCACGCCCCCGGTGACGGCCAGGCCATGCAACTGCGCCTCGCGATTGAGTTCGCCCCAAGTGACGCCGCCTTGCGCCCAGACTGTTTTGCTCTCCCAATCGACTTGGATGCCCTTCATCGGCGAAAGATCGACCATCACCCCACCATCAATCGTCGCCCGTCCCGCCACGTTGTGGCCGCCGCCGCGAATTGCGACCTCGAGGCCGAGCCTGCGGGTGAGATCGAGGGCCCCGACAACGTCGGCCACGCCGTGGCACTTGGCGATCAAGGCGGGCCGCTTATCGACCAGGCCGTTGTGGACCCTTCTCGCATCCTCATAGCCGGCGTCCATGGGTTTCAGGAGCTGCCCTCGGTAGCTGGCAGCAAGCTCGGCCGCAGCGTCGGCCAAGGATTCAATCGGCAGCATGACGTTTTCTCCTCGAATTCGCCCCAAGTCGTCTGCGTTCGCATTGAGCTTGTGTAGCTTGATTTGTTATACGGCGGCACCGATAGGACATGCAGACTAATGGGAGGCGCAATCCGCCAAGCATTTCTCTGCTCTCACTTTTATTGGCTTCCGTCGAGCATGAGGCAGTCTGACCAAAAACCGACAGCGTGCGTGTTTGCGTCGGGCGTAAAAGCGGATATGTCGCTTCCGTGAAAGGCCGATGATTTGTGGTACCGGGTGCCCAGCCGAACGGCCGTTGCGCCCCGGAAGCTGCCGTTGACGTTGCACCTGCTTGAAGGGCGGTTCAGGGTCGGGCTGAGTCCTTCCGCGCTTCGAACTCATCGCCGCAAAGCGGTCATTGGTATTTCGCTTCCCGGAAGCGGCCGGTCGTCAACGCGCACTCCCGACCCACTCCCGCCAGTCGCGCTGTCTGGCTTCCAACGGCAGGTAACTGTGTGGTCCGGTCATCCAAGCCGGCTTCTCGCGGACGGCGGTTCGGTGATAGCCGACGTTTCGAGATAGCGGAACGTGCGTCGGCTCACAGTTGGCGGATTCAACCGGTCGATGCAACACACTAGAGGCTGCCTGAGCAGCGGGAGTGTTGCAAATGAAACAGCGACGCCGGATTTACTATAGTGAGACGCAGAAGGCGCTGGTGTGGGAACGCTGGCGCAAGGGCGAATCCCTGCAAAAGATCGCCCAACTGTTTGATCGGAACCACTCGTCGGTGCTGGGAATTCTGGCGGAGACAGGTGGAATCCAGCCACCACAAAGGTACCGATCGAGATGGGCGCTGACATTGGAGGAGCGCGAAGAGATATCGCGAGGGCTTTGTCAACTTGTCGAGGCTGAGGAGGAAAGACGGCAGGAAGGCGCATCCTCAGAAGGCGCAGGACGGATTTTGGGCGACTTCCGGGATGTCGCGCCATGCAACAAATCGCGCCGCGAGTTGTTTGCGATAGAGTGAAGCGCACAGCAGATGCCGCTTGAGCGCAAAATGTTGCCGGATCGGCCCAAAGCACGAGAGAAATTTCTGTGCGCGTTTCGGGTCGCGAAAGCCTCGGACGCGACGCTCGCGCTCGCGCGTCGGTTGATGGCTGTTCTCTGCGCGGTTGTTCAGTCGAACTGCCGCTTTGGCAAACACGTGCTTGACGTTCGCAAGTTCCGGGATCTCGGCTTTTGCCGCCGGATAGCTGCGCAACTGATCGGTGACAATCTTGCGTGGGGCCGGGTTCGAACGCAATACACGCTTGAAGAAGCGTTTGGCAGAGGCTTTGTCGCGCCGCTTTTCCAGCAGGATGTCGAGTTCGGCGCCATGCTCGTCGACCGCACGCCACAGCAGGTAGGGTTCGCCACGCAGCGTGACGAACATCTCATCGAGGTGCCACGTACTAGCCGGCTTGCGTCGCACCGCTTTCACTCGCTGAGCAAAGCCCTAACCAAACTTGTCAGACCAGCACCGGATCGTCTCGTATGTCACGATCACGCCGCGTTCGAAAAGCAGTTCCTCGATGTCGCGCAGGCTCAACTGAAAGCGGAGATACCATCGAACAGCGCAGCTGATGACACCAGCCGGGAAACGGTGACCATGATAGAGCGATTTCTTCATCGCGCTATCTTATCCGACGGGTCACGCAACCTGACAACGCCCTCTGTCGTGATCATCCCACCGACCGCGTACGAGGACTGGTTGTCGTGCCGGAATCCTGATAAGGCTCGTTCGTTCTAAACCTGTTCCCCCCGCCGATGAGATGGTGGCCGAGGCGCTCCCACTGCCACCGCGCAAATCAACCGCGAAGCCTGCGGACAACGCGCAACACTAGCGACAGGCGGCCGTCGCTGTTCGACCCTCCGGCGACATTCGGTCTGTCCGCTTTCCGGCATGCCGGCTGCGTGAGGCGTATTCAGGCTCGTCAGCTTAGCTACGATCGGGGCGATCGAAGAGCCCAGGGCGCCGCCTCTTTGGACGGTGCAACGGTCAGTGCGCCCCGGTCGGACCGCTCGCTCGCGATTCGGCAGTTGTGGGCCGGAGCGCTTCGCGCCAATCAGCTAGCGCTAGGCGGGCATCCGTAAACGTTTAAGGCATCCAATCCGGGCCGAGCGTCAGCCGTAGACCAACTCGGTGCTCTGTCCGACCTCGATAATATATCCATCCGGATCGCGGATGTAGCAGCGCGTCTCGCCGTACTTGGGGATCGGCTCCGAGATGAACTCCGCTCCTCGACTTTTCCATAATTCATAGCACGCTTGAATATCTGCAACGCGAAAATTCAAAAAGCTGTTGATGTGATCCGGGTCGGGGACGCTGAGCGTTACCGTCGGCTTATCAGGGGTCGGGCCACCTCCAACATTCAGAATCATCCAGATATTCGCAAGCTGAAGGTACCCAGGCGCGTTGCCGTCACCGAGGCTCAGAATGCGAGCGTCGAAGACCTTTTCGTAGTATCGAGCCGATCGCTCGATGTCGGCGACGGTGAGAAAATGCGCGATGCTGATCCCTTCTCGCGGGGGCATCTCATAGCTCTTCTGCTCGATTTGTACGCTGTTCATTGAGGACTCCGATTCCGATATAGGGCTCTCTAGTACGTGCCTCAAGTCTCCCGCCTATGAACTTGAACGGGAATTCCGGCATTTCTAGCTCACCAGGTGATGCAAGTCCCTTCGGCCAGAAACTGCCGTTCACGTGCGTCGTCGGTCGGACGTTCACGCGTCGGCTTCACCCCGTAAACGGCCATGCAGAAGAGATATGACACCACAGCGCGGGTCGACTCCTGGTCATCCTGATTGAGTAGCGGCCCGCTTACGAGGCCGGGAGGTACATCTGGTCGGCGGTTCCCGCTGGGATGCCAAGTTCGGTGGCGACCGCGGCGACCCCCTGCTGCGCGACTTTGAGGTCCACCCGACCGTCGGAAGTGAAATACGGGCGGACGTACCGCTCGTAGTATTGCTCCGCTTCCTCGCTGGTCAGTCGGCCCAACATCGAAGTGATGTATTTGACGGCCAGACCGGGTTGTTCGGCGATCGTCTTGAGCGCCCGCTTGTTGGCCCGCACCAGTGCCTGCAGGGCCGGATCGTCAAGCGAGATGCGCGCAGGATCCACGGCGAGTCCCACGGTGGGGATCTGGAAGTGGTCACCCACCCAGCACAGCACCGAAAAACCCTCCTCGAGGGCGACCTGTTCGGGCGCTAACGTGCTGCCCACGTAGGCGGCGTCAATCGAGCCGTCGCGAAGGCGTCTCAGGTCCATCTGGTAGTCCCCCGGGATCCGTTCCACGCATTCCAAGTCGCGATCGGGGTCCAACCCGTGCTTGCGCAGCACGATCCGCGCGAAAACCCCGGGGGCGGTGCGAGCCCCGTGGACCGCCAGTCGGCGCCCTCGAAGACCGTCCATGGATTGCACCCCGTTGGCGCCAAGGAACCAAAAGAGCGGACGATGGGTGTTGACCGCGAGGGCCGTCCATTGGATACCGTCGGTCAGCCGCGACAATAGAGTTCGGCCCAGACCGATGGTTGCGCCGGCGCGCACGCGTTCAATCTTCCACACGGCTCCGTCGCGGAGGGCGACGTGGATACCTTCATCTTCGAAATATCCCTCTTGATCGGCCACATGCGCGATCAGCTCTTCGTGAGTACCACTGCCCATATGAGTCAGGTCAATCGAGTGCATTGGCAACACCTCTGTCAGGTCAATCAATCGCATTGGCAAAATAGCTGCTCTCCGAGTCTCGGACGATTCGCGTGCTCGTTGTGTTCACTCCATGCCAAATCCCCCACTCACCGGAATGTAGTGGCCGGTGGTGAAACCCGAAGCATCACTTGCCAGGAACGCCACCGTATTGGCCACCTCGTCGGGACGGGCGAGCCGTCGCATCGGTATGGACGCCGCGATCGCCTCCAGCCGTTCGGGCGAGACTAGCCCAGTCGAAGTAGCGCCCTCCACGGTGGTCGGTGCGACGAGGTTGGCGGTGATTCCGTGCGGCGCCAGTTCCAAAGCGACGTACCGCACGAACTGGTCCAAGGCAGCCTTGGCGGTCCCTAGGGTAATCATCCCATCACGCGGATGACGCGACAGCAGGGTACTCATATAGACCAGCCGCCCATGGCCACGAGAAATCATTCCCGGCACAACAGCCTTCGTTGCCAGGAAGGCGGCACGCAGCTCAGTGTCGAGCTTGCCACCGAGTTGCTCCCAGCTCAGGTTGGCGAACGAGGTAACGTCATACGGCGTCAACGCGTTGTGCACGAGAACGTCGACTTCGCCCCACCGCTGCTCGATTTCATCGACCATGGTCGCGACATCATGAGGCTCGGTGACGTCGGCTTTAATCGCCACGGCTTCTCCACCGGCTGCGACGATAGTCGCGACCACGTCCTCGGCGTGGGATGCGCTGGCGCGATGGTTGACGACCACCTTGTACCCGTGTTCGGCCAGAGCCACCGCAACAGCCGCGCCAATGCCCCGGCTGGCTCCCGTGATTAGCGCGACTGCCATGAGATCACCTCCACCTTAACGCTGGCCGGGTACTTTTTCCCGGAGCGTATACGTCGCCCCACATCGAGCAACTCAATTTTAGGAAATTCCTAAAGTGAAGCCCAACACCAACCATGGATAAACAGTCTTGTCCATCTAGAAAATATCGGGTTTGCCGCGATGCGTTACGGGCCAACCCAAATCTCTTCGGTTCTGTTGCAATAAGGCGATCCGCTATGATGCGCGGAACAACATGAAAGACTGAAAGCTTGATGACGACGTTAAATCCGGCGATGGGCCGCGTGCTCAAGCGCTTGCATTACCCGCTCGACGTGATCCTGATGTGCGTACGCTGGTACGTGGCCTATCCGCTGAGCCTGCGTCACATTGAAGAGATGGTCGCTGAGCGTAGAGTCTGCGTCGACCATTCGACCGTCCATCGCTGGGCGCTCAAGCTGTTGCCGGTGCTGGAGAAGGCGTTCCGCCGCCGCAAGCGGCCAGTCGGAACGAACTGGCGAATGGACGAGACTTACATTCGCGTCAAGGGCGAATGGCGGTATCTTTACCGCGCCGTCGACAAGGACGGCAACACCATTGACTTTCTACTGCGCGCCCATCGTGACAAGACTGCAGCCCGGCGTTATTTTGAGAAATCGATCGCCCAGAATGGCATGCCTGAGACCGTGACCATCGACAAAAGCGGCGCCGATCTCGCTGCACTCGAAGCCATCAACGATGCTCGTGAAACGCCCATCAAGATCCGTCAGTCCAAATATCTCAACAATCTCGTCGAGCAGGACCATAGGGCAATCAAGCGACGCACAAGACCGATGCTGGGATTCAAGACTTTTCGCTGCGCCCGGATCTTCTCGCCGGTATCGAACTGATGCATATGATCGCCAAAGGGCAGATGACGTGCGCTCGCGGAACCTATCCTTCCCCTGCCGTTCAATTCTAAGAACTGGCAACATAAGTAGTACTTCGCATATTGATCACCTTGTCTCCATAATCCTTACTGCGACAAAACCGCGACTTTTCACCCCGACGTGAGCCAGTACCGATTTGGATTTCAACTGCGGCGGGCCCTCACAGTTGGAAGCTAACGCACGACTGCACGCACGTGAGCGCGGTCTGAGCGCTTGACAGCTAGTTAATGACGGTCTGCAACCGCGACAGGCAGGGTGAACTGGAAGACCGCGCCCCGCCCAGGCGCGCCGGTGACCCATAAACGCCCGCCGTGCGACTCGACGATCGAACGGCTGATGCGAAGTCCCATGCCGGTGCCGTGAGACTTGGTTGTAAAGAACGGATTGAAAATCTGTTCGGTGAGCTGAGGCGGAACGCCCATGCCGGTATCACTGACAGACACAAGAATCTGCCCGCTTTCGGGCCACTGCGAGCGGACAATCATCTCCCGGATGCCATCGACATCCTTCATCGCTTCGATGCTGTTGACGATCAGGTTCATCGCGACCTACTGCAATTGCACGCGGTCTCCGACAATCTGGGGAAGACCGTCAGCTAGTTCTGTGCGGACCGATATGTCATATCGCGCTGCCTCGCCACGCAGGAGGCCCACGGTTTCCCGCACAATCTCACTTACCTCGACGACCTCCTGAATCAGGGCCCCCTTTTCGAATCGCGCGCGGATCCTCGCGATGATCTGGGAAGCGCGTTGTCCGTCTCTTACAATATTGACCACTGCCGAACGCGCCTCACCGAGATCCGGCTCATCGCGGTTAAGCCATCGCAGGCAGGCACTTGCGTAGGCGATAGTAGCCGTAATCGGTTGATTGATTTCATGAGCTAGGGAAGCGGCCAACTCTCCCAGGGTGGTCGCCCTGGTAATGCGCGCGAGATCGGCTTGTGATCGACGTAGCGCGTCTTCGGCACGCTTCTGCTCGTCGATGTCGGTGGTGGTGCCGACGAATCTCAGAACCTTTCCTTCGGCATCGCGCAAGACCACAGCTTGTTGCAGATGCCAGCGATAGCTTCCGTCCTGAGCGCGCAGGGAGCGGGTTTCTATTGCGAATCCTTGTCCCGAGCGCACGCCGCCCCAAAAGGCCTTCGATGCCGCTTCGCGATCCTCGGGGTGGATTGCGGTCATCCAGGCCGCCGGATGCGACCGGACAAAGTCAAGAGTCTGCCCGGAGTAGTCAAGCCAAACTTGATTCACGAAGTCCGGTGTCCCGTCAGGCTTGAGTGTCCAGGCGGATACAGGAAGCCGCTGTAGCAGTCCGGCCTGGAGCTGCAGATCCGAATAGAGGTGCGCAGTCTCCAGTGAAATGGCGGCTTGCGAAGCCAGCAACTGCAGAAGGGCAACCCGGTTCGACGTGAAGGCACACGGCGCTAGGTCATTCTCCAGATAAAGCGCGCCGACAAGCTTTGTCTGCCTTACGATGGGCACGCAAAGTACCGAACGCGAACTCTTACGCCGGACATACTCATCTTTTGAATACACGCTATCGGCCGAGGCGTCATCGAGGAGCACGCACTCTCGTGTCCGGGTGACATATTGAAGCGCAGATTGCGGGAGATCAAATGGCGTGATCGTGGCTTGACGAATTGCAACGTCAATCCGGCCCGGTCCACTGATCGCTTCTGCTTCGATCCGAGGCTCGCTGTCCTGCGCGCCGCGCCGAAGGAGGATGAGCACCGCCCGAACAGCCCCGGCGTTCTCGACCGCGAGTCGCACCAGCTTCTCGATCAGATCGGCAAGGATCATCTCACTTGAAAGTGCCTGCAACGCTTTGACAACGGTCTCGACATCCAACTGCTCGGTCGGTTCGCCGAGCACGGCTGCGCAAGCCGGCGTTCGCTCTCGGCGCAGATTCGGGTAGCGTTCATCGAGTTGTTTAACTTTGCCCTGGGCGCCCCAACGGTCGTAACACTGACGCGCGTTGCGGAGATAGAAATAGCCCGCGCTCTGTATACCGCCAAAGGAGTAACCCACGATCAACATGCTGATCATGAGTTTGAGGTAGATGGAAGGGATCAGATCCGACATACGACCGTAGTGCGGTGTCAATGCCTTCACAAGCCGGTACGCTCAACGTACCGATCGACGTGGCGCAACAGACGTGTTTGCGGCACGTGACGACCAAATGGACCGGTTCACACCGCGATCGAACGAGCGCAATGACTCAGTTGGTTTTGCTTGATCCCGAGCGCTTTGACATTGCCCTTGATTACCCGCCCGTTTCACACACAAGAGATGGAACACGCCCGGAGTTACTCGTGACAGGCTCTCGGGGAGATATAGGCCGTGTTGTAGTGTCCCGTCACGCGCGGTTACGGTTGTAGACATCCAGAAACACCGCCGCCAACAAGACCATGCCCTTGATCACTTGCTGGTAATCAATGCCAATGCCCATGATCGACATGCCGTTGTTCATCACGCCCATGATGAATGCGCCGATCACCGCGCCCACAACCTTGCCCACGCCCCCGGAGGCCGATGCTCCGCCGATGAAACAGGCCGCGATCACATCGAGCTCGAAGCCAAGGCCAGCCTTCGGCGTTGCCGTATTCAGGCGTGCCGCGAAAATTAGACCTGCCACTGCCGCCAATACTCCCATGTTCACAAAGGTCAGGAAAGACAAACGCGCGGTGTTCACGCCCGACAGACGCGTCGCCTTCTCGTTGCCGCCCAGCGCATAGATACGTCGACCGATCGTCGTGCGATTGGTAACAAACTGGTAGATCAGGATCAGTACGGCCATCAGCATCAACACATCGGGCAAACCCTTGTACGTGGAAAGCAGCCAGCACAAGTACGTGACGGCTCCCGCGAACAACACGTTTTTCATGGCGAAGAACGCGACCGGTTCGACTTCCATATCGTGTGCCCGTGCCTTTCGGCGCTTGCGTACCTCCGCCCCGACCAGCCCCAGCGCCAAGATGACGCCAACGATGAGGGACAATACGCGTACCTCTGTGCCGCCGAACGGATCGGGCAGAAAGCCAGTACTAATGCGCTGAAACCGCAGCGGAAATGGCCCGACCGATTGCCCTTGCAACAGCGCCAGTGCGAGCCCCTTGAAAATAAGCATCCCTGCCAGCGTCACGATAAACGACGGAATGCGCGCGTAAGCCACGAACCAGCCCTGCGTCGCACCAATCAACGCCCCCACCAGAAGCGCCACGATGATCGTCGGCACCACGGGCCATGAGTACTGCACGATAAGCACCGCGGCCAGCCCGCCGATAAAGCCGCTGACCGATCCGACGGACAGATCGATATAGCCGGCTACGATCACGAGCAGCATGCCCAGCGCCATCACAACGATGTAGCTGTTCTGCAAAACCAGATTAGTGATGTTCAACGGCTGCAACAGTACGCCGTCGGTCTGGTACTGGAAAAACCCCATGATAACGACCAACGACAGCAACAGCCCGTAGTCGCGCAGGTTGTTCTTGAGAAAGCCGAGTTTCATGAAATGGCCTTGATTCGATGTAGAGAGGTCACGCATGACCGGCGTTCACGATGGCGCGCATGATACGTTCCTGGCTTGCTTCGGTTCGATCGAGCTCGACCACGAGCCGACCTTCGTTCATCACGTAGATGCGGTCGCACATCCCAAGCAGTTCCGGCATTTCGGAAGAGATCATCAGAATCCCTTCGCCCCTGCGCGCCAGTTCGTCAATGATGGTGTAGATCTCGTATTTGGCACCGACATCAATACCGCGCGTGGGTTCATCGAGAATCAGAAGACGCGGTTTTGTAAACAGCCACTTGCTCAGCACGACCTTCTGCTGATTGCCGCCCGAGAGATTGACCACCCGTTGCTGGATGCCCGAACTGCGGATGCGCAACGATTCGCGATATTGCTGCGCAACCTTTGCATCGACGTGTTCATCGATTACACCGTGATCGGACACTTCGGCGAGGTTGGCGAGCGACACGTTTTTACGGATTTCTTGCTCGAGGATTAGGCCATATCCCTTGCGATCCTCGGTCACATAGGCAATGCCATGCTTGATGGCCTTGCCGATGGTCGATACATCCACGGTCTGGCCGTCGATCAGCACCTGTCCGCTGATCCGCCGACCATACGAGCGCCCGAAGATACTCATGGCCAGTTCGGTGCGGCCCGATCCCATCAGTCCGGCGATGCCGACCACTTCGCCCTTGCGTACGTTCAGGTCGATGCCCTTAATGACCTCGCGCTCCGAATACTGTTCGTGGAACACGTGCCAATCGCGTACTTCGAAGATCACGTCGCCGATCTGCGGCTCGCGCTGCGGATACCGGTGTGCCATGTCACGGCCGACCATGCCGCGAATAATGCGGTCCTCGCTGATCTCGCCTGCGGCGCAGTCGAGCGTCTCGATCGTGCTTCCGTCGCGGATGACGGTAATCTGATCCGCGACCTGTGTAATCTCGTTGAGCTTGTGCGAAATGAGGATGCAGGAAATACCTTGTCCCTGGAGTTCCAGCAGCAGTTTCAGCAGCGCTGCGCTATCGGTCTCGTTCAGACTCGCAGTGGGTTCGTCGAGGATCAGCAGCTTCACGCGCTTTGATAGCGCCTTGGCAATTTCCACCAACTGCTGTTTGCCCACGCCCAGCTTTCCGACGCTCGCGTCGGGCGACTCGTTCAGACCAACGCGCTGCAGCAATTCGCGCGTGCGCTTATGCGCCGCGTGCCAATCGATCACACCGCATTGCGCCAGTTCATTGCCAAGAAAAATGTTTTCGGTGATCGAGAGCGTTGGCACCAATGCCAATTCTTGATGAATGATGATGATGCCGCGCTCTTCGCTATCGCGGATGTCCGTGAAGCGTTGCAGCTGCCCTTCGAAATGGATTTCCCCCTCGTAGGACCCGTGCGGATACACACCGCTCAGTACCTTCATGAGAGTGGACTTGCCCGCGCCATTCTCACCGACGACAGCATGGATTTCTCCAGCTTTGACGGTCAGATTGACGTTATCGAGTGCTTTGACACCCGGAAACGTCTTGGTGATGCTGCGCATGGACAGGATGGTCTCGTCCGCCACGCCATCTCCTGGATTTGTGATGTATTGCAGGGTCCGCTAGCCGGAGCGCACGTGGCGTCTCCGGCGACAGGCTCGACTTCGATATTGCCTTACTTGATCTGCGCTTCCGTGTAGTAGCCGCTGTCAACCAGGATTGGCTTCCAGTTGGAGCCATCCACCAGTACCGGGTTGAGCAGATACGACGGAACAACCTTCACGCCGTTGTTGTAGGTCTTGGTGTCGTTCACCTCCGGCTGCTTGCCTTGTGCCATTGCGTCGATCATCGCAACCGTCACCTTGGCGAGCTGACGCGTGTCCTTGAACACAGTAGAGTACTGCTCGTTGTGCAGGATGGACTTGACCGAAGGAATCTCGGCATCCTGCCCGCTGACGATCGGGCACGGCTGCTGAGCCGTGCAATAGCCCACACCCTTGACCGACGACAGAATGCCAATGCTCAGACCGTCATACGGGCTCAACACGGCGTCGAGCTTAGCATTGCCGTAGTAAGCCGAGAGCAGATTGTCCATGCGGGCCTGAGCGACGGCGCCATCCCAGCGCAACGTGCCGACCTTGTTCATACCAAACTGCTTACTGCGCACCACCAGCTTGCCGTTCTTGATGTACGGATCCAGCACGCTCATCGCGCCGTTATAGAAGAAGAAGGCGTTGTTGTCGTCGGGCGAACCCCCGAACAGTTCGATATTGAACGGGCCTTTACCCTGTTTCAGACCAAGCTTGTCAACAATGGACTGCGCCTGCAGCACGCCGACCTTGTAGTTATCAAACGTCGCGTAGTAATCGACATCGGCCGTGCCTTTGATCAGGCGATCGTATGCAATGACCTTGATGCCGGCATCGTGCGCCTTTTTGAGCACATCGGTCAGCGTCGTCCCATCGATTGCAGCGATCACCAGCACCTTCGGCTTCTTGGTGACCATGTTCTCGATTTGCGCGAGCTGATTCGGAATGTCATCGTCGGCATACTGGAGATCGGTGGTGTAACCATCCGCCTGCAGATACTTGACCATGTTATTGCCATCGGCAATCCAGCGCGCCGAGGACTTGGTCGGCATGGACACAGCAACCAGCCCCTTGCTGTCGGCATGCGCGATACCGATCATTGGCAGCGCCATGAACGCAATTAGGGTTTTCAAGAACAGACGTTTCATTGGAATGTCTCCTTCGGTGTGTGAATGAGTGCCGCTCTCGCCGCGGTCCAGGCGACCGTATTGTTAAAGCACCGCGGTTTGATTCTGAGTTGTCCGTGTCAGGCCCACATATAGATGGTCTCGATGATGATGCGGAACTCGACCTCATCAAGCTCCGCCTCGCCACACTCAAGCGTGCACCCGTCTTCGGTACAAATTCATCGTGCACGAAAGACCCAGACGCCATTGGCAAAACGCATTCGCGGCCCGAACGGCCTTGCAGGACTGCGCCCGGTCACCGTGCGCATATCAGGCGGCCACTTTACTCGGGTCAGGGGACTGCTGCGATACCCCCTTGTGACGCAGCTGTCCCGGCGCCCATTGATGTAATTCGTGTCTCCCGCTCCGATCTCGCTCGTTTTGATTTTTGCCCTCGAGTAGGTTGGCAGCAAGTCTACGTCCAGCGTTAGCATGCGTCCAATATAAAAGAACCCTAGTATTGATACCATTTTTGGTATCGCCCATTGTGTCTTCCCCACCTGTTGCACTGAAATCTGCTATCGGAATGCAGGGCTAGACGGTGGGATCGTGTTTGGCCGCACTCCTATAGGTATCCGCGCTGGGGATGAGCCGGCGGCTTGCCATCCCATCGACGAATGTCCGGTCCCAGCCCGCGTAGCCGCCGCCCGAATGCCCAACCAATGTACGGCACGAACGTCCGTTGTTGGCCGGCAAGGCGCCCGCTCGCCGGTCATGATCTGTCAAACCTCCGTTTGCTCGGCCATCTCGAGCGCGTCGTCCACCTCAATCCCGAGGTAACGCACCGTACTTTCAAGTTTGGTATGGCCTAAGAGGAGCTGAACTGCGCGCAGGTTCTTCGTGCGCCGATAGATCAACGATGCCTTCGTGCGGCGCATCGTGTGAGTGCCGTACGCAGCATCGTCCAGTCCGATTGACGCGATCCATCGATGCACGATGCGAGCGTACTGACGCGTCGACACGTGCGCTGACGCGTGCAGCCGCCTCGGGAACAAATAATCGGCCGGCTTGAGTCCCCGCGCCGAAATCCAGGCCGCGACGCTTTGCCGAGTCTGCTCAGTGATTTCGAACTGCACCGGTCGTTGCGTTTTTTGCTGCATGAAGGTCGCTCGCGAGACCACGTGGCTTCCCATACAAATGTCCTGCACCTGAAGTCGCGTTAGATCACATGCCCGGAGCTTGCTGTCGATTGCGAGATTGAACAGTGCCAGCTCGCGAACGTTCGCTGACATGTGAAGCCTCGTCCGAATCGCCCAAATTTCGCGCAGCTTCAACGGCGGCTTCTGGCCAGTCAACCTTCCTTTGTTCCACGGCGCCCGACGAGTACCGGAAGAATTAAGCGTATCCATGTCAACCTCCTCTTCAATGAAGGGAGATCGATTGTGCGCGCCGCACAGCGGTCGCTCTTCGACCCACTCCGGTCAGACAACTTTCTTCAAACCGGTCAGTCAGCCAAAAGCAGGTTTTGCAAACGGGAATGCCACTAAGCGGCCGTTGGCGACCTCACACAATCGGCCACGAACGGCCGCTCACGTGCATCGTCGCCCGGGCGTTCAAGCGTCGGCTCCACTCCGTGACGGGCCATCAACCTCGATTAGGCAGTTCATCGGAGCACTGGACGCCTATATCAGGTGGTACAACGAAAGGCAGATCAAAATTTCGCTGGGCGCACTCAGCCCAGTCGAGTGCCGGAAAGGTCGGGGATTCATCGCTTAACCGGTCCAAGATTTTGACCACATCCCCACCCGCCACATGCTTTTTTAGCGATCGTGGCGCATTTCTTAAGGCAGCCCGAGAACGTCAAGCCGAGCGGGATTGAAATGAACTAACGATAGCCCACGTGCCAACTGCGATGGGATCAGCTCTCGCCCGAAAAGCTTCGAGAAAGCGGGAAAGTCGAACATTCTATAAGGAATTTGGCATAGCCGAAAAGCATCGTTAGGCCGGATAGCAGACATTTCAGGAGGCAACTTGTCGACCCATGCAGAACTGATTGCTTGGCGCAGGCGCTCGGCGGAACAGAAGCCGCGCGTACCGGAGTCACCTTTCGCGCCGAATTCCACTTCCATTGCATCGGCGCGCCATGCTGTAAACGCGTTAAGAATCACGCCGCCATCAGACGACTGGCAACCTGGCTGTGCACACAGTTCAAGCAGCACGCCGCAAGCCGCGGCGATGTCGTCGTTGGCATACGGGAGGCGTCTCATGCCGTTCCACGCTTCGCGTATCAGTGCTTCTAGGCGCTCGCGGTTCACCGCATCGGGCAAGCCCAGCAACTCCCATTGCACCGCGCGCCGACGCAAGGATGGATCATGGCGCATTGCAGCGCAAATACCGTAGGCTAGTTGCGTGCTTGGTAAAGGGGCATTGACGGCGCTGCGAAGCGTGACGGTCTGTCGAGAGCCTAACACCTCGTGGAATGATTCGGCCGGCATCTCCAACCAGGGTTTCAAAAATTCAGCGCCCCAGCTCGGCAGATTCTCGGGTGGGCTGACAAATGCCGTGTCGTTGACTTCGTTCCAACCAACGATAATTTGCTTGAACACTGGTTGCCCCGATGCTGCGCGTTCGCGTTGGTCTCGCTGAAAATTCTCTCGGTGCAAGCGGCGTCGCTCTTCTTCGAAATAGTTATCTAGCAATTGTTCCAACCCACTACGGTGTTCCGGATAGATCTGGGTTCTTGGTGGGAATGATGGATATCCGGTCCAAGGGAACTCGATCCGGTCTAAGTCGTAAAAATCGTACCAACTGTGGTTGGCAAATAGGAAATGGCCGGCCTGCGCCTGAAGTCGCCATAGGTTATCAACGTTTACCGAGACAAGGTCGATTTGCAACTGCTCCGAATCGTCGCTATTACTTGGCGGCATATTCTCGTCATAGAAGCGCCGGATGTCTGCCGTATCTAGGCAAAAGATCGCTGAGTGCGTCCCTGCCGGCGGCGCTTCTTTGCAATCGGACGCAAAAAAGCCAGCGATGCCAGGCTCAGTGGTGAAATCAATATAGGTAGTTGGAAAGCCGTAATGCTGCAATATCGCGAATGCTTGGTCACGATTCACTGGGTCGGTGAGATAACTCAGTGCGGGGACCGTTTTTGCCCAACCCAAGAACTCCATCAATCGCTGCATCAGAAATTCATGCTTCTCGCCTCGCTCGATTGCCCGCTCCATCGACGATGACGGCTTCCATTTGGCCTGCACTTGACCTCGAAACCAGTCGTACCGGCCCTCTTGCTTGAAGCGCAGGGCCAATTCCACCGCCTCTTCCACACTATTGACAAAATGTCGATACACGTTTGGTGTTCTCCTTTTAAGCATCGATTTGCCATGTTTGGAAGCGATTGTAGGCGGGATCGTATTGCTTCATCGTCCCCTTCCGCAGAGAAGTGACCGGAAGCCTTCCTATACTGCACGCCGAACGACCGTTGCACCTTTAAATCCGCCTTGCATGTCGCGCTGGATCTACCGACCGCAACGGGTCGGGCCGCGTCAGTCCGCTCTTCGAACTCATCGCTGGAAAGCGGCCAGTGGAATTCCGCTGCTTGAAAGCGGCCAGTCGGCAGGGCGTACTCCCGACCCGTTGCTGCCGGTCGCCATGTCGCGACCCGTGCGGCGCATTTAGGAGTGCAGCGGCCATTCGCGGAGCGAATTCTCGGCCATTGCGGGCGGTCGTCAATTGAACAACCTGCGGCCGTTGTCCGTCCTCGGGTCGTTGATGCGACAATCGTGAGCCTGATCCTCCGCTACTTTCCTCGCAAATGAAGAAGCCCTACAACGAGCGCACAGACCTTGAAAAGGTTCAAAGCCAATGGAACAAGATCTACGGCCTGCATTCTCAAGAGCAGTGGTCCGCGGCCGTCGTGCGCGCGGCGACAGCCACTGAAATCGCCGCCAATTTCGCCATCCGTCGTGAGTTTGCGGAACAGAGCGAATTCTTGCCCGCCTTTGTCAATGAGATGCTGATGTGGGCGAACGGGATCTCGGGAAAGATGCAGAAGCTTTTGACGCCGCTTGTCGCGCCCGACACAAACAAGGCTCAGGCAATCAATGGCCTCAAGGCGCGAGCCAACGAAATCAATTCAAAGCGAAACCGGATAGCTCACCAAGGCGAGTTCTGCTCGCTCGAAGAGGCGCAAGCAGCGATCGAGCACGCACGCACGTTTATCCACGAGCTTGTCCGCCTCTACGAACCGGAATTCGAGTTGACCGAGCGCGGCGACACCAAAGCGAAGGACAAAAAGCCGGCTGGGGAGAAGAAAGCCAAAAAGTAGGTTTCCGGCTTGGTGGCGAATGCTCGATCGCCCGCGCCGCATTGGCGCGCCCCTGCGACCCCGCGCGTTATGGACAGCATCCTCGAGCGGCTCGCGCGCTGATGGCGTCGGTTTCTGCGCCGTTTCCGCCGATCTCAGAACGCTGCCTCAGAGGAGCACAAGGGGGTCGCGAACGGAACCCCGTCTTGTTCAATGAGCCGCGCGACTTCTCGGACTTGTTCAAGCATGTCCAACAGGAAAAGGATTGTCAGACGCCGGTTGCGGGACGCGCCTGGCGTTAAGGGGAGCGGGGGGCAGGTCGCCCGATTGAACGCCTCAAAAATTTCGTCACGATGGCTGCTTGGTCTTCTATTATCAATGGGAAGCTCTCGCGGGCAAGGCGATGCGCTGACGAGCGATGGGCGTCGACGACATCTCGGCGCCGGCTAAAGTGTGTAGCAAGCGAGCGACTCGGAAATAGGCACAAAACAGGTCAAAAACAAACTGGAGGCGCGCATGGGCCGCCCGTTAAGCACGAGCTCTCTCGCTGCGTGTTGGCCGCAGCGGTCTTTGCCTGAGTGTCTGCGCACGTCCGACACGCCACAGCGCCCGTCCCCTGCTGGGAAGTATCCGCTGCGTCGGGCGTTGTTCAGTGCTGTTGCCGCTGTTGCAGCGCTGTTTTTGCTCCTCGTCAACAGCGTGGCGATTGCCTCCTATCATCCAGCGCCAACCGCAGCGGCGCGGCAGTGCAAGCCGCAGGCGTTGGCGGCCCGCACGCCCGACGAGCAATCGAAGCGATTCGTATCCTGCTGGAACAATGCAATGATGTCGCCCCCGCAGCGGCACGTCACGCAGTGCGCTCGAGAATATATGCCGAACCAACAACAGGCGAAGGCCGGTCTGTTTGCGCTGTGTTCGCAGGGCGTCAAGGTGCCCAAGCAGGCCGCCGACGTGATGGCGTGCGTCGGCAAGGCCAACGGCGGGGTGGCTGCCGCAGCCTCTTGTTCGGCGGCGGCCAAACTGAACCCCGAGCAGACGCGAGCGGTGCAATGTCTCGCCAGCAACCGACAAGACACCAAGCAAGCCGCTGCATGCATCGCGGCCGCCAATCTTCCCGCCGAGCAACAGCGTGATCTGGCGTGCGTTCAAGCGAACCCTAGGGACGCCAGCAAGAGCGCGCTTTGCATCGGCGCAAATCACGCGCACCTTTCGCCCGAACAGCAGCACGCAGTGCAATGCGTTAAGCAGCATTCATCGGACCCCACGGGCTCCGCGTTGTGCATCGCAAGCGGACACCTTAGCGCGCAAGATCGGGCGCTCGTCGGATGCGTCACCGACCATCGGAGCGATGCCTATGCGGCCGCGGTGTGCGCCGGGGGAACTCGACTCTCTCCGGAGCAGCAGCGGCTTGCGAGCTGCGCGGCGAAATACGCAAGCAACCCCTACGCAGCGGCGCTTTGCGCCGGCGGCGGCAACCTAACCCCAGAGCAAATGATCGTCGCTCAGTGCGCCATTTCGACAATGATGGAGCCGCACGCGTTTGCCGCCTGCGTGACGGAACAGCTGACCCAAGCGGAGCTGCAAAAGTGTCTTTCGGGAAAGATCGGCGGCGACGACGGATGCTTCGGCAAAAACAATGATCTTGTAAAGGCGATCCAAGCCGGATTCAATGGCGCCAAAGCGTTGGCGGGTGGCCCCAACTCCATGGTCAATAAGCCCGATCAGATTTTTGGTGGCCCTAACTCATTCGCCCGTAACCCCGCGCAAGTCTGGGGCGGCGACAATTCGTTCGTGAAAAATCCCGGACAAATTTTCGGCGACTCGAACTCGATTTTTCACAACCCGTGCGGCGACTTGTGCCACGGCAGCAGCGAAGACTTTCTTCACAAGCCCCTCGGAAATTTGTTTCATTAAGGCAAAACCTTGCCAACGGGCCGGGAGGCTGCGATGGACTACGGGAAAGCGAGCCAGCATGCGCGAGGCAGGAGCCTTAGGATCGTGCAGCCGTGGTGATTGTCGCCGCATCGATCTACTAACCAGGTTCTGCCGCGATGGTGACGGCGGAGAGCACCGTCGCATTGTGCAAACAGCAAACCCTAAGCATCGGCGATCCAGCGCAACGGCAAAAGTGCATCGAGGCTTGTTGGACCAATTCATGATGTCGACCGGCCAACGCCGCGTGCTGCAATGCGCCAACGAAGCGGCGTGTCGAAGGGGGACCGATCCGTTTCTGACTTTTGTCTTGCTGGCCGGATCAGAATCACCAACGCATCACGGGTTGTCGACCCTTCATCCGGGCTGGTTGCGTGCGCAGCGCGTATCACTGCTACGCACTTGATCCGATCAAATCGTGGCTACCGCTTGATACGATCCGGGTCCGATTTTGTGGTAAACGATCTTGCCGCCGCGCGAATACACATACACGATCAACCGCGTCCACATAACTCCGTGAAGCATCGCCTGCGCGTACGCCTTGGGGTCGTCAATAACAACACTGGACGGGGGCAACTCGAAGCCAGATTGGAGATACGGAGAGATTGACGGATACTGCTCAAACTTGTCCCCGTTGACTTCGTCGATGTCCTCCGCCTCGACTTGGAAGGTAAACGTTCCGCCTTGTTGAACGAATTGTGCATAGGCTTGCTGGGTGTAGCCAGTTACTGCCATGACGATGCCTCAATGTATAAGTTTCGTTAAGAACTAGCAGAGTTTACGGGGTCCCACCGTAATCCCTGCTCTGCAATGCCTCCGAGATTTTACTAAGGGAGGTCTGTTTCGCATCGTTAACGGAAACTCTGCGGGTTCAAACTAATTTCCCGTGGTGGATGCATCGTAACCATCACCGACGTCCCAACGGAATCTGCAAGTCAAGAAATGTCTAAGGGGGCGATTTTCCTCCCACCTGTGGAATGTATGGTGGGTTTCTGAGCGGAGCGGTCCCCCGACCGACTTGGCACCGGCAAAGTGAAAGGCTGTTGATGGCCGGGTTGAGGCAGTGCCACCGGTAATTCGCTCGCCGGAGACCGGCCATTGAGGAAGGGCGAACGAGCCTTTGGTTATTCAGATTGGATGGCGACCTCGACCGGCGGCTTGTGGCCGGTCACTGCCTCATGCAATTTGCATACGAGGCCCGAGCCATCGGAAGACTGCGATCGGCTGGACGCGACCCCATCTCGGCCGTTGGGGCTGCAAGGCTACAATGGCCGCTTTCGAGGTAACAACCGCCTCCCGAGCCGCTACCGCGGCGCAAGCGATCCAAACCAGTGGGGTAACGGTAACGGCCATCCATCAGGAAGTCTCTGCCATAAGGCACCGTCTAATCGCATCGGTAGAGCGGCCAGGTTCGCAACTTCGTCCGGCGTGCCAGCACGTTTCGCCGAATCCGCCTAATGTTGCAGGGGCGCTGTGCGGGATTGTCTACACGGTCCTGCCGCAGGATCTATAGACGTCGATACGGATCGAGAATGCTGCGGTACTTCCGGACAGCCGCTCGCCGGCTAACTATCGAGACGAACTTGAAAAACGGCTTGCAAAGGCTGTCTTTGCCAAGCCGTAAAATGGGGATTCGGGCAACATGCGCCGCAATGCGAGCGCGCTGACCGGTTCGAGCCCGAATAACCTCGAGTTAAGTTCCGGGACCGCCAACACTGAGACCTTCGATGGAACTTCGACAATTACGATATTTCGTCAGCGTCGTTGAGCATGGCAGCATGGGCAAAGCCGCGCTTGAGTTGGGCGTCGTCACGTCGGCGCTCAGCCAGCAAATCAGCCGACTGGAAAGCGAGCTCTCGACCCGCCTACTACAGCGAACCTCGAGCGGCGTCGTGCCCACCGATGCAGGACTCGCCTTCTGGCGTCAGGCGCAACTCGCGCTGCGCCACATCGATGATGCCGCGGTTGCCGCCCGCCAGGCTCGCCTATCCGGCCACGTCAGCGTGGGACTCGCACCGAGCACGACAGGTGTGCTTGGACTGGCATTCATGCAGGCGATGCGCGAGCGCTATCCGGACGTACGGCTGCGCATGGTCGAAAGCCTATCCGGGTATCTGGGCGCAATGCTTGGCGCGCGGCAAATCGATCTCGCGATCCTATTTCGTGAAGAGCCCGCACAACGGTGGAGCGTCATGCCCTTGCTCGACGAGCGCCTATTCGTGATCGGTGCTTCGACACTGCCCGGCATGCCCGGGCGATCGCGAACTTCAATCGCGAAGCTGGGCGCCCTACCGCTGATCCTGCCAAGCGGCACACATGGCCTTCGCGCACTGCTCGACGCCGCATTCAAGCGCGCCGGTTACGTCCCATCCATCGCCGCCGAGGTCGACGGCCTCGCCATGCTCATGGACGCCGTGCGCGGTGGACTCGGTGCAACGATCCAGCCAGGAGCGGCGCTCGCACGCACGGAGAATGCGTCCCTGACGAGCGTGCCGCTCCTGGAGGCATACGCAACGAGGCCGAACCTGATCGCGAGCGTCTCTGACGACGAGTTGTCGCCCGCCGGGCTTGCCGCGCGCGTCGTGCTGGGCGACGTCGCGCGCGATGTGATCAACGCAGGCCTCTGGCCCGGCGCCTCACTGCGTGCGGCACCCTTCACGAAACGTGAAGACCCCTTGTCGCCTCCCTGATGGCGGCGCCGACCCGTGCTTCCTATAGTTGTCTCAAAGGAGACAACCCAGATGGTCGACGTTCTTGTTATTGGCGGAGGCAACGCGGCACTATGCGCTGCATTGATGGCGCGCGAAGCCGGCGCCACCGTCCTGCTTCTCGAATCGGCGCCGCGCGAATGGCGTGGCGGAAATTCCCAGCACACTCGCAACCTGCGCTGCATGCACGACGCGCCGCAAGACGTGCTGGTCGACGCTTATCCAGAAGAGGAATACTGGCAAGACCTGCTCAAGGTAACCGGCGGCATCACGAATGAGGCGCTCGCGCGGCTCGTGATCCGGGCATCATCGACTTGCCGTCCGTGGATGCGCAAGCACGGGGTGCGCTTTCAGCCGCCGCTTTCCGGTGCGCTACATGTCGCACGAACCAACGCGTTCTTTATGGGTGGCGGCAAGGCGCTCGTGAATGCCTACTATCGCAGCGCCGAAGCGCTCGGAGTGCAAATCCGCTACGACACGACTGTCGACGCAATTGAACTCGATGTAGACCGTTTCGTCGCAGCGCACAGCGGCGGACAACGCTTCGAAGCCCGCGCCTGTGTGCTCGCGGCCGGCGGATTTGAATCGAATCGGGAATGGCTGCGTGAAGCGTGGGGACAAAACGAGCGCGGTGAATGGCCCGCCGACAATTTCCTCATTCGCGGTACGCGCTTCAATCAGGGCGTGCTGCTCAAGCACATGATCGAGTCGGGCGCCGATGCCATCGGCGATCCGTCGCAGTCGCATTGCGTTGCCATCGACGCCCGCGCGCCGCTTTATGACGGCGGCATCTGTACGCGTATCGACTGCGTGTCGCTCGGCGTCGTCGTCAATCGCGATGCACGCCGCTTTTACGACGAAGGTGAAGATTTTTGGCCGAAACGCTATGCGATATGGGGGCGGCTCGTCGCACAGCAGCCTGACCAGATCGGCTACTCGATTATCGACGCGAAGGCGATCGGCCGTTTCATGCCACCAGTTTTTCCGGGCACGAAGGCCGATTCGTTACCCGACCTGGCGCGTCAACTGGAACTGCCGGAAGCGACGTTCGTCGAGACGATCCGGGCCTACAACGCTGCCTGCCGCGCGGGCACCTTCGATCATACCGCGCTCGACGACTGCCGCACGGAAGGCCTCACGCCAGCGAAAACCCACTGGGCGCGGCCCATCGATACCCCGCCCTTCTTTGGTTATGCATTGCGGCCAGGCATCACGTTCACATACCTGGGGCTCAAGGTTTATGACCACGCCCAGGTGCATTTCGGCGGACGCCCGAGCGAAAACCTTTTCGTAGCGGGAGAAATGATGGCCGGCAACGTGCTCGGCAAAGGTTATACGGCGGGCGTCGGCATGTCGATCGGCACCGCGTTCGGACGCATTGCCGGCACGCAAGCCGCGATGGCCGCCGCTCATCATACTGGAGTTCAACGTGCAGAAGCTTGAAGCACTTGTCCGCGAAGCGCGGGAGCTCGCTTCGCCTTCCGTCACCGGCCGCCACGCCGCGACCAGCGAGCCTGCGACGTCGATAATCCGGGTACTTCCTCTCACGCAAAACGAAGCGGAAGTCTCGCGACAGATGCAAATCTGCAATGCGTGCCGTTACTGCGAAGGATTCTGCGCGGTCTTTCCAGCGATGACACGGCGCCTCGAATTCGGCAAGGCGGACGTCAATTACCTCGCCAACCTGTGCCACAACTGCGGCGCGTGCTATCACGCCTGCCAGTATGCGCCGCCGCATGAGTTCGCCGTGAACGTGCCGAAGGCGATGGCCAAAGTCCGCCTGGAAACCTATGCCGAATATGCGTGGCCCGCGCCGATGGGCGCGCTATACAAGCGCAATGGATTGACCGTCGCGCTTGCGCTCGCGATCGGGCTTGCCCTCTTTCTGGCGCTTGGTATCGGCTTGAAGGGGTCGCTGTCCGCGGGCGCATTGGGCGGCAACTTCTACGCGATTTTCCCGCATAACCTGCTCGCGGCGATGTTCGGCGCGGTTTTCGGCTTCGCGATGCTCGCGCTCGGCGTCGGCGTGTCGCGATTCTGGCGTGCCGTGTCGGCGGGAACAGCCAGCGCGCCGGCCATCGCAGAGGCCGCGAAGCACGCGCTCACCCTGAAGTATCTCGACGGGGGCCATGGCGACGGCTGCAACGAATCGAATGATGCCTTCACGCTCGCTCGGCGGCGTTTCCATCATTTGACTTTCTATGGCTTCATGCTGTGCTTCGCGGCAACGGTGGTGGCCACCTTCTATCACTATGCGCTCAACCTGCACGCGCCTTACCCGGTTCTGAGCCTCCCCGTGCTGCTCGGCACGATCGGTGGAGCCGGTTTGCTCGTGGGGCCGGCCGGCCTGCTCTGGCTCAACCTGCGTCGCGATCCTGGCCGGGACGATCCGAAACAGCGCCCGATGGACCGCGGATTCATCGCGTTGCTGCTCCTGACTAGCGCTTCAGGCCTCGCGCTCCTCGCATGGCGCGACACTGCTGCGATGGCGTGGCTCCTCGCTTTCCACCTCGGTGTCGTGATGGCGCTCTTCGCCACGCTGCCCTACGGCAAGTTCGCCCACGGGATCTATCGCTGTGCGGCGCTCCTCAAGTCATCGATCGAAAAGCGGCAAGCCAGCCGTCTGCAACTCGGCTCGGATTGAGGTCGGTCGTAACGACAACGCCTCCGATTGGCGGGCACTCACATAACACATCCATGGAGACAACTCATGCATCCCTCATCAGTCAACGCCGAGGATAGCGCGCACGGTCGAACCTCGAAGGCTGGCGCCGTCCTGCGCGTAACCAGTGGCAACTTCCTGGAGCAGTTCGACTTCTTTCTTTTCGGCTTCTATGCGACCTACATCTCGCGCATCTTCTTTCCATCTACGAGCGAGTTCGCCTCGCTGATGCTCACCTTCGCGGTGTTCGGTGCGGGTTTCCTGATGCGTCCGCTGGGGGCGATCGTGCTCGGCGCATACATCGACGAAGTGGGCCGCCGCAAAGGGTTGATCGTCACACTTTCGATCATGGCGAGCGGCACGATCCTGATCGCGTGTGTGCCCGGATACACGACGATCGGACTTCTGGCACCTGCCCTCGTGCTGCTAGGGCGTCTGCTGCAAGGCTTTTCCGCAGGTGCCGAGCTTGGCGGCGTCTCTGTCTATCTGGCGGAAATGGCGACGCCGGGACACAAGGGCTTCTATACGAGCTGGCAGTCCGCGAGCCAGCAGGTCGCAATCGTGGTCGCGGCCGCCCTCGGGTATCTGCTCAATGACCTGTTGACGGCCAGCGAAATCGGCGCATGGGGATGGCGGATTCCATTCTTCGTCGGTTGTGCGATCGTGCCAGTTATTTTTCTGCTGCGACGCACCCTGCAGGAAACTGATGAATTCAAGGCGCGCACCCACCATCCGCGTGCAGGTGAAGTATTCGCCACAATGCTGCAAAACTGGCGCACGGTGCTCGCGGGCATGCTGCTCGTCGCAATGACCACTACCACGTTCTATCTCATCACGGTCTACACGCCGACCTTCGGCAAATCTGTGCTGAAGCTCACCACTGCGGATAGCCTGATCGTCACACTCTGCGTGGGCCTCTCGAACTTCGTCTGGTTACCGATCGGAGGCGCGCTCTCGGACCGCATCGGGCGCAAGCCAATTCTCATCGCCATCACCGTGCTCGCCATCTGCACCTCGTATCCGGCGCTCTCCTGGCTGTCATCGGCGCCGAGTTTCGGCCGCATGCTGATCGTGCTTCTGTGGCTCTCGTTTTTCTTCGGCATGTACAACGGCGCGATGGTCGCAGCGCTCACTGAAGTCATGCCCGCCGAGGTCCGCGTGGCTGGATTCTCGCTCGCGTTCAGTCTCGCCACCGCGGTTTTTGGAGGCTTCACGCCCGCCGTCTCGACGTATCTCATTGAGATCACCGGCGATAAGGCCGCGCCCGGCTACTGGCTGAGTTTCGCCGCCGCATGCGGGCTTGGCGCGACCCTCGCGCTGTATCGCCGGCGCCGCACAGCCAAGCGGTCCGCATCGCTTACCTGAAGGTTGCTCCTGCGTCTGCTGCCCGCAAGCGCGGTCGCGGCGCCGATGCTTTCGCGTCGTGGCGCCGTCCTTTCATTCAGCATTGATAACTGCTGAACATCAATGCTTCAGAAAATTGCACTTCTCGTTTCGGACAGCTTGATCAAATATCGATACTCAAGACGTTCGTCAACGCATCGACAGAGAACGCGTCGGAGACAGGCGCGAAGCGCAGAACCGCGTTTCGCCGCATCCCAGTTCAAGCCCGATTATGGCTGCCTCCTACCGTCACCTACGCGCGTCTCGCCTGCGCCACCTCGCTATGAGAATCCTGCCGCTGCCTTCGAGCGTATCCACGGCAGCGGTGCGTCTCGCACCTACCGCAGTGAGCTGACCGAATACGCAGTATCCGCTTCATTCGTTATTGCCTTGAAAATTCAGGAGACACTTCACATGCAGATCACCGGAATGTTGCACGGCGCGCGCCTGTTGCAATTCGTCGGCTTTCCGTCCAGCGAGGTGCTGGGCCCCGGCGCCAGCGAGGAAGAGATCAAGTCGCTCATCGATCGATACGGTCAGATATTCATCAAACCGGTGTTCAGGGGCGGCGTGGGCAAGAAAGGCAAAGCCGGCCTGCTCGGCCGCGCGACCGATCTCAAGACAGCGCTCGCGGAAAAAGAACGGCTGTACTTTGCCGAGCACGTTGTCGGTCATGTGAGGGCCAAGGCGAACGGCGTGACGTTCGAAGCGGGTGTACCCGCCAAACACGAAGTCTATTTTTCGATCACCGATTCCACGCGCTTTCGCGCTCCCACCATGACGCTGTCGCATATGGGCGGAATGGACATCGAGGAGGTCGATCCAAAGCACGTCGCGATGGTGCCGTTCGATGCGCTGACCGGCCTGAAGGCGTTCGTCGTAGCGAATGCGCTGAGCGAGATCGGTGCGCCGCGTGAAATCATCTCGCCGCTCGTGCAGCAATTACCGAAGCTCTGGGAACTCTTCCATGATTTCGGCATGACAACGCTCGAACTCAACCCGATCCGCATGCGCGAAGATCAAAAGGGGCGTCTCACGCCCGTCGCCTGCGACTTCAAGTGCGGATTCGATCGCGACGACCCGCGTTTCTCGCGGCTTGGACTGCCTGCGCATCTGTTCGCCGCCGATTACTCGGATTTCGAACAGGAGATCAACCAGCTTCGCACGCACCAGGGACAAAGCGATGTCTACGTGATCAACGAGCGCGGCACCATCCTCGCGCCCACCTTCGGCGGCGGCGCGAACTCCCTTGTCACGGAAATGCTCGGAGACGCAGCCATCATCTCGTCGGACTTCGGCGGCAATCCACCATACGAAAAGATGAAAGAGGTGGCGCGCATCTGCTTCCGGCACTGGCTCAAGCAGTCCAACGTACTCTTCATTATCGGCGGCAAGTCGAACAACACCGACATCTACGAAACCTTGCGCGCGATGGCCGATGCGCTGCGCGAGCACTTCAGTGAGCATGGTCCGACGCCGCTCTATGTCGTGCTCGGGCGCGGCGGTCCCAACCTGGTGCGAGGCATGTCCACCCTGCGCGACACCTGCGATTCGCTCGGCCTGCCTTACCGCCTCTTCGGTTTCGACTCCGACATCAGCGAAGTAATCCAGTACGCACGCAAGGCCGATGCATGGATGCAGGCGGGTGGACGCTCGCAGGTCGCGGCGCGCATCGGCGCGCGCGACGCTCAATCGCAAATGGCATCGGCCTGAGGAGATCGACATGCACAAGCAAGGCAATAGCCACTTCAAATACTTCGTCGGCATTCAGTCGCTGGCAGACATCGCCACGCGCGAAGATCGCGTTTGCGTGCTCAATATCCTCGGTGGCGAGTCGTCCGATGTGACGCCGGTGAGTCACGCCTTCTCGGGCGCGAATGTGGTGTTCGGCACGGCGCCCGGCAAAGGCGGACAGGTGCTCCCGACGCCCGCCGGCGACATTCCCGTCTTCAACAACGTGCGCGAGGGCCTGGAAACCGGTCACCGGTTCAACTGCGGTGTCGTGTACCTGCCGCCTTCGGCCGCGCGCGACGGCGTGGCCGAGTTGATCCGCGTGAATCCGGAGCTGCGCAAGATCTTCATCATCACGGAAAAGATTGCCGTGCACGACGCCCGTGAGATCCGCGCGATGGGACAGCAGGCGGGCATCGACATCTTCGGCGCGAACGGGCTGGGCGTCGCGGACTCATGGCAGCGCGTGCGGATCGGCGGTGCGCTCGGCGGTGACGATCCGGGCGCCACACTGCGCCAGGGATCGATCGCGATCTTCTCGAACTCCGGCGGCTTCAGCACCACGATCGCCCAGTATCTGCGCATGAGCGGCTGGGGCACGTCGACGGTCATTTCCAGCGGAAAGGATGTCTACATTCACTATGCCGCGCCAGAATTCGCCTTTGCCCTTGCCAACGACGCGCGCAGCAAGGCCGCCGTGCTGTACTGCGAGCCCGGCGGATACTACGAGGCCGACGCGCACTTCAACAAGCCCGTGGTCGCGTGCGTGGTGGGCCGCTGGAAAAGCCGTCTCACGCGCGCGGTCGGACATGCGGGCGCGATGGCGGGCGGCGCCGACGACGCGCTCGCGAAGGAACGCTGGTTCAAGGAGAAGTTCGGCGTCGAACGGCTCTTCACGCCCGACGATCCGTGCTGCTCGGCGAAGGGTGCGGTGGTGACGAACATCGCCCATATTCCTGCCGCGCTCACGGCGGTGATGCGCGCCAATGCAACGATGCCCGACTTCGAGCCCGAAGGCAGCCTCGCGCTCAAGCCGTGGTTCGGCTCGGATCAGGGGCTCGATCTGCCCGGCGATCTCGCGCTTGCAGTCGTGGGAGCGGTAGCCCCGTATGACGAACAGGTCGCGCGGGTGAATGACCAGATCGGGGCGATCCCGCCTCGGCAGCCATTGAAAGATGCCTCGGGCGCCTCGCAGATGGATGCAAAGACGCAGGTCAGCAGCCTGCACGGCGTATCGATGCTCGAAGCGGCGACGCATTCCTTCGAAGCGAACGTGTGCCTCGCACTGCTACACGAGTTCGGCGGCGCAAACGACGAGAAGCTCATCGACGTCGCGGTCGGCGCGGCAGTGAACCTGTACGGCACGCCTGAACTGGCGGCGGCGCAAGCGGCACGAGAAGCGGGTAACGCACCCAACGCGGTGCTTGCCGCCGCAGCGGCGATCGTCGGGCCGAACCGCCAGCGCGCGGCGCGCGAGGCAGCGAGGCTGATGATCGACCGGTTCGCCGCTGCAAAACTCGTGGACCCGTTCGATCGCGATTTCGACGTCCACGCGATAGACACTGAAGGCAGCGCGGTACTCTTCTCCGATGCACCCGACCCGAAGGCGCAAGCCATGCTCGCCGGGCTCGCCGCACGCGGCGTGAGTTCCGTATTCGTGCGGTGGGTTGCCAACGGCCCGGGGCATCCGCGCTCGGACGCCGTGCTCGCGGCGATCACGACGACACTCGCCTGGGGCCCGCTCATGCGCAAGCGCATCTCGCGTCTGACGGCGGAGAACCTGCCATGGTGGACGAAACTCTTCGGCACGCTGATCGGCGCCTCGGCGGACGCGTCGCGCCACCAGCCCGACAGCTTTTGCGAGTTTTCCACCGAGGCACTGCTCGGCGAGCGCTCGCTGACGGAAGTGGCATTCGCAGCGCTGCTCGGCGTGAAGCCATCCGCAGACGATCTGTTCGCATTCAGAACGTTGACGGGACTGCTGCTCACTAACGGACCGGGTGCGATCTCGGCGCAAGGCGCGAAGGGCGCGGTATCGGCGGACGGTCCCGAGTCCCCGGAACGCGTGCAGTTGAACAAGGCGCTGATGGGTTTTCTCACGCACTCGGGATACACGCACGGCGGCAACGGATATGAAGGTATCGCGTTTCTCAACGACGCGTTTCGCGACAGCGGCCTCGACGATCCCGCCGACGCGCATCACGGCGTCGATCTCGAAGCGCTCGCGCGGCGCTCCGTCGAGCGCTACGCGCAGTACAAGGCGCGTCAGAAGCAAGCTGGCAGCCTCGATATCGCCAAGCTGCCGGGCGTGAACCACCCGGTCTTCAAGGACAAGCCGGTAAATCACGATCCGCGCGAGGTCTTCATCGCCGGGCTTTATGAGGCGCGCGGCGAATACAACGTGTTTCACGCGTACTACCGCGCGCTGGTGCAGGCCTTGTTCGCCGCGGGCGTGTCGCGTACCGTCTACTGCGTCAATGTCGATGCCGTGATCGCCGCGTTGCTGCTGAAGATGCTGTGGCAGCCGCTCAAACGCGGGGAGTTCAGCGAAGCGGACCTCGAAACCGCGGCTTTCACGATCTTTCTCTATCCGCGCATGCTCGGCTGCGCCGCGGAAATCGACGATCACCTCAACCGCGGCCGCAACATGGACACGCGCACACCCGCTTCACAGTGTCGTTTTGTTGCCTGACCCGCTGGCCTCTGATCGTCGCCGCCACGCTGGCGCAGCCACGCACGGCGGCGCCTAACGGGCGTCGATTGACACCGCGCCAGTACCGGCTCCGTCGACGATGTCGCCAGAACGATTAGCCGGTGTAGCGACCGTCCACGGCGTCTCACGATTCACACTCAGTGATTGCGTCCGGGCATGGCCATCGACGGCGCAGCGGCCACACCGAGCCTCGTTTCCAACACACGCAAAATCCGCCCGTGTTACTCAACGGTCCGGCGGCACTGCAGACGTTAGGGGCGACGGCGCCGGTTTCGCGAATTCAGCCGTCATTCACGTGAGAGACGCGCGCGTCGCCTTCTGGCCGAACTGAGCCAAGGACTCGCCTCGCAGCATGAACAGAGTTGGTGGAGTCGGCGCGGTCGCAAGTTCGCCACCCTGCGCTATCATGGTGGACTCGACGAGGGCGCACATGTGTACCTCTCGAAGCCAACCCGAACGACGCCAGCTGCTCACGAATCAGGATGTCATAGCCGACATGCGAGACGTGCCACACATCAAAAGCCGGTTGCTGATGGTCGCGGCATTCGCGATCCCCGCGTTCGTGCTCATCAACGGCTGCAAGTCGACAGCGACGCAGGCTGTGACCGCGCCGGCGAAGGTCGCCACTGACGACGCTGCGCTCGCCGCCAAGGTGAAGCAGGCGCTCGTCGCAGACCCAGGGCTGAGATCCTTGCCGATCAGCGTCGCCACGTATCGAGGCGTCGTGCAGTTGTCAGGATACGTGGATGCAGAGGTACAGATTGAGCAAGCGCTTGCCGTGACGCGCGGCGTGGCGGGGGTGCAATCCGTGAGCAACGATCTACACCTCAGGCCGCAATAACGCGCGCTCGCCGGAAAACAGATGACGGACGAGACAGCGATGCCTGGGCTGCGCGCGACCAGCGGTTCCGTCAAAGGAACAGGTGCATCTGCGCCTTGACGGGCATTCCCCTGCGCTCTATCACGTTCGCCGGTTTCGGGCCGATCGTGATCGACCCTGAGCCGCCCTTCAGTTTTCCCCAGAGCAGCCGTTCAACAGTCTGAAACGTTCGGATCAAACATGATGTTCACGCCAGAGTTTTCTACAGCAGACGCCACGGAACATACACTGATCGCCAATCACTATGTTGAGACGCAAGTAGCACTGAACCTCAGCGTTGCGTTCGTTCGGGCGCGTATACTTTTGGTCGACAGCACGTGCCGCTGCCTGATGCAAGATTTGTGGTGTTCTATGACGTCCGCGGACAAAAAGTGGCAGACGATATCGAAGACTGCCTGCAACAGGCGCTTGGAGACGTTGCAGAGGTTCGGGTGAAACGCTCATGAGCTTTCAACTTATCGTTCGCGGTGTGTCTCTGAGCGACGTTGAGCATAGCCTTGGCTTACTCAACGGCAGAGCCGAAGTGTTTCCGATCGACCCTGTGCACGTCGGGATTGCAATCCCGACCCGCTTGTTTGACACCTTCGGCGAATACAAGATTAGAGAAGCACTAAAGCACATGATGGTCTATGACCTTTACTCCGGCGATTGGAGCGGGCAGTAGTCTGCCCTGCACGACGCACACAACCAGGCGACTTAGTCTCGCGTTCTCGCCACTGAGGATCGCTGCGACATTCAGACGGCGGATTGTCGACGATGCTAACCCAAGTCTCGAATGACGGCTCGTGGCCGTCTGTACGCGTTCAGCAACGGAACCTTGATCAGCCATTCCCAGACTCGCACGATGCCACCGGCCGCTTCGTAGCTTGATAGCTCAGTGAGCGCAACCGGGGCGCACCGGTCAGCCGGATGTCGTGGCTAAAGACCGTTTTTTCCGGTTGCGTCCGAAACTGCGCGGCGAAAAGGCTTGATCAGAGAGATGCCCAGCGACAACATACAAGTTATCGCATCGGATGATCGTCGGATTCAGGCGATGTGCGCATGGGCAATCGGGCGACAAGTTCTTCAGTCGCGCCCCCAAGTCCGGCCTTTTGCTATCCGTACCTTTCGTCAATCCGCACCAGCGCTTCCTCAACCCGCCGTGCGTCATGCTCGGTCTTCGCCATTTCGAGCGCATCTCGGCCGGCAAACTGTTTGTGCGACATGACCAGCCACCGGATCGCCTTATCCTGCTCCCGGAAGACGGCTATCGCCTGCGCGACGATTTTCGCGAGACGTGTCGCAAGGAGTAACGTGCCACGGGACTCGTCTTGCTCGCCGAACAGCAGAGGATTCATCTGGTCCACAGTTATCGGCCAACTAATTTCGTTTTCGCCGAGCCGCTGAGGTCAGTCACCGCTCACGTCATTGCGCACTGCACAACGAAATTTCGAAATGCCGCAGACTTTGTTGTCTCTGAACGGCCGTTTTCCGCTTCCCGCAGACTTTGTTGTCTCCCGATAAGACGCAAAAAGAAGTTTGACAAACTATCTTAAGATATATATCTTACGACACATCTTAAGATACAAACGGGAGCACCACCATGCGTCATCACCACCGTTTTTCCCGTCCGCCCATGGCGGACGACCGTTCCCCCTCCGGCCACGAACGCGGCGCGCTCCATGCGTTCTGGCATGTCTTCGGGCACCGCCACGACTACCGCGGTGAACGCCGCGGCGAAGCACGCGGAGACGGCTTCGACCGCCTATCGCTGCACGCCCTGTGGCACGCCATCGGCCGACATCACGAGCATCGCGGCGGCGGGCGCGGCGGACGCTTCGGCGGCGGCCCGGGCGGTTTCGGCGGCGACGGCGACGGCTTTCCGCGCGGCCGCAAATTCAGTTCCGACGACCTGCAACTGCTGCTCCTGTCGATGATCGGCTCGCAGCCGAGCCACGGCTACGAGCTGATCAAGGCGCTCGAAACGCGCTCGAACGGTTTTTACAGCCCGAGCCCCGGCATGGTCTACCCGGCGCTCACGTATCTGGAAGAACTTGGCTACGTGACCGTGCAGCTCGAAGGCAACCGCAAACGCTACGAGCTGTCGGAAACCGGTCGCGAATATCTGGCCGCCAACCGCGACCGCGTCGAACTGATGCTGGCCAAGCTGAACCACATTGCCCGCAAGATGGATTCGGTGCGCCGCGCGTTTGCCGGCGAAGAGCCGGCCGACATCAGCGAAGGCGGTTGGCTGCCCGAGTTGAACGAAGCGCGCCGCGCGCTAAAGCATGCGTTGCTTCGCCGTGACAACGCGCCGGCGGCGGAACAGCGCCGCATCGCTGAAATTCTGCTGCGGGCGGCCAAAGAAATCGAAAGCGAAATCAAGCCGGACCGCGGCGAAAACGGCGACAACGCCGAGCCGGCCGCCTGACCCCTACTGCCCGTTGCTGGCCGCGCTCATGCACGCCGGCAACCCCGCTTGCGCGCGTGAACGCTCGCCCATCGAACGAACAGGAGAAGCACTCTTATGCTGACTAAACGCCATCAGGCCGCGAACCTGACCAACAGCCGGGCCGACCTCGCCGTGCATCGCGTGCGCCATCCGCTGAAATTCCGTCTGCTGCAAGTCAAGAAGGTGCGCGCGCTGACCCCGCATCTGATCCGCGTCACATTCACGGGCGGCGATCTGCACGACTTCGTCTCCGCGTCGTTCGATGACCACATCAAGGTGTTCTTCCCCGAACCCGGCGCGGACAAACCGGTGCTGCCGGAAGCGGGCCCCGACGGTCCGGTGTTTCCCGCCGGCCAGCCGCGTCCGGTTGCGCGCGATTTCACGCCGCGCCGCTTCGATCGCGAGGCGGGCGAACTTGATATCGAGTTCGCGATGCACGAGGCGGGCCCCGCGGCGACGTGGGCCGCCCAAGCCAAGGTGGGCCAGTATCTCGGTATCGGCGGCCCGCGCGGTTCGCTCGTGATACCTAAGGGTTTCGACTGGCATCTGCTGATCGGCGACGATACCGCGTTGCCCGCCATCGCCCGGCGTCTCGAAGAGCTGCCGCCCGGCACGCGCGTCGCGGCGGTGATCGAAGTGGTCGATCCGTCGGCGCGGATCGAATTCACGACGCAAGCCGAGTTGCATCTCGTCTGGCGCTACCGCAGCGAAACGGGCATGCGCGGCGAGGCCCTGCTGCAGGCGGTGCGCGACACCTACTTGCCCGAGGACGGCGAAGGCTACGTGTGGGCAGCCGGCGAATCCGCGACCATGCGTGCGGTGCGCTATCACCTGTGCACGGAACGCGGCGTCGACAAATCACGCATTCGCGCGGCGAGCTACTGGAAACAGGGCGCCGAAGCTGTACACGAAACGCTCGACGATTGAGCGTCGGCCGTTTTGCGTGATCGCATGCGCCTCGAGGCGTGTGCGATCCGGCGGCGGCGCGAACCGCGCGAGCACTTTGCTTTTCAGAAAACAACAACAACAAGGAATCGATCGATGTACTCAATAAGCGCAAAGCACGAACGCCGCCTGCTGTGGCTGCTCGCGCTGACGCAGTTCACCATCATCATGGACTTCATGGTGATGATGCCGCTCGGCCCGCAGATCATGCACGCATTCGCCATCACGCCGGCCGCATTCGCGACGGCCGTGTCGGCGTATTCATGGTGCTCGGGACTGTCGGGACTGTTCGCGGCGACCTATATCGACCGCTTCGACCGGCGCCGTTTGCTGCTGACCATGTATGCGCTGTTCGCGCTGTCGAATCTGGCGTGCGCTCTGGCCAGCAGTTTTCCGCTGCTGCTCGCCGCACGCGCATTCGCCGGCATCACGGGCGGCGTGTTGGGCTCGGTGATCATGGCGATCGTCGGCGACGTGATTCCGGTTCAGCGCCGCGGCGCCGCCACCGGCACGATCATGACGGCGTTTTCGCTCGCGGCGATCGCGGGCGTGCCGGCCGGTGTGCTGCTGGGCGCACACTTCGGCTGGGCCACGCCGTTCTTTCTGCTGGTGGCGCTGTCGCTGCTCGTGTGGACGGCGGGGCAGCAACTGGTGCCGTCGCTGGCGGAGCACTTGAGCCGCCGTCAGCCGCCGCTCGCGGAGGTGCTGCCGGATTTGTGGCGGCTCCTGAGCAACCCGAGGCATCTGAATGCGTTTGCGCTGACCTTCATGATGATGGTCGCACACATGCTGGTGATTCCGTTCATCTCACCGGTGCTGGTCGCCAACCACGGCGTGGCGCCCGAGCAATTGTCATGGCTCTATATGGCAGGCGGCGCGGCGACGTTCTTCACTTCGCGTCGCGTGGGCAAGCTCGCCGACAAGTACGGCACGCGGCGCGTGTTCCGGATCGCGGCGGTGCTCGCGTTTGTGCCGGTGCTGTTCGTCACGCATCTGCCGAATCTGCCGTTCTATGCGCTGGTGATGTTTTTCCCGGTTTTCATGGTGCTGATGTCCGGCCGCATGGTGCCGATGCAAGCGCTGTTGACCACGGTGCCCGAGCCGGCTCGGCGCGGCGCTTTTCTCAGCGCGAACAGCGCGCTTCAGGCATTGGGTACGGGATGCGGCGCGTGGATCGGCGGCCTGATGCTCAGCAGCTCGCCGAGCGGTCAGATCGTGGGGTACGGCACTGTCGGCTGGGCCTCGGTTGCGGTCGCGCTGGCCGGCGTGTTGTGGGTTTCCCGCGTGCGTGGCGCGCAAGCCGATGCGCCCGCGCCGGGCGTGATGCACGGTGAAGCGATCGGCGAAAGTTGACCGCATGTCTCGCGCGGCGTTGTCGTGCAAGGCGCCGCGCGGACCCATGCGTCAGTCGGTTTTGCCGGTCAACGCGCGGCGCGCGGCTTCGCCTTCATCGTGTGAAGCTGCATAGAACACGCGCGCCCGTCCGATGATGATTTTCAGCATGGCAATCACCGGCACGGCCAGGAAAATCCCCGCCACGCCGCCCAACTGATCGCCGGCAAGCAAGCCGACGATGACGAGAAACGGACTGACCTCCACGCCTTCGCTCATCAGATACGGATTGAGCACGTAGTCCTGAAACAGCCGGTACAGCGCGATAAAAATCAGCAGCCAGAGCAGATGCGGATAGCCGCTGAACACGGCCACGATCAACGTGATGGCCACCGCGGCGAGCGGCCCGGCAAACGGCACGAACTCCAGCAAACCGGCGCTCACCGCCAGCAGAAACGCATAAGGCACGCCGAGCAGCGAGAACGCCACGCCATAGCAGATCAGCGTGGCCAGCGACAGAAACAGCAACGCGCGCACGTACTTCGACAACAGCACGTTCAGATCCGTCACGATCTCGGCCCACAACGTGCGATGCCGGTCGTTCAGCAGATCGAGAAAGTCCTCGCGCATCTGCGGACCTTCCTTGATCAACAGGAAGCTCAGAATCGGTATCAGCACGAGATAGATCAGATTGCTGGCCGCGTGCATCACGCCGAGGCCGACGCTGCGCGCCATCGGCACGGCTTTGTCGGAACCCGTCTCGATCTGGCCGCGCACGAAATCGACGATCCGCTCGCGCAGCGGCTCCAGAAAATGCGGCAACGGAATGCGGTTGGGCACATCGGACTTCATCAACTGAGGCAGTTGCGCGAGCAGGTGCGTCGCTTCGTCCTGCAACTGCACGCCGAAGATCGACCCGACCACCGCGATCAACGCGACCACCACCACGAACACCAGCGCGATCGACGCTACCCGCGGCATACGACGCGGCCGGATGCGCTCGACGAGATCCACCATCGGATAGATCAGATAGCTGAAGAAGACCGCGAACACCACCACCAGCACGGTGGAGGACGCCATATAAATGCAGAAAAACAGCAACGCGATCAGCAGCGCGGTCCAGACCTGTCTAGCCGTGCGAACATCGAATCCCAGCATGAACCTTCCTCGAATAGACGATGTGATCCGGCGCATCGCACGCGCCGGGAACATCGGACAGGCATCGCAGACACGGGGCGCCTTGGTGAGCCAAGGCGCCCGTGCAATGAAATGAAAGCAGCGTAAAACGCAGGGCAGAAATATCGCGCCGGCGCCCGGCGCGCTCAACAAACGCACCGGGCGCCGACGCGCGACATAATCAGATCAGCTTGCCGAGCAGGAAGCCGACGCCGACCGCGATCAGCAGCGCACCAATCGGATTGTTGCGCGTTGTTTCGGCAACCTGGTCGACACTCTCGCCGTATTTCGCCTGTGCCTTGCCGGCGAACTGCCGGACCTTGCCTTCGGCCTGCAGTTCCGCGTCTCCGGTCAGGCCGCCGACAGCGTCCTGCACCTTGCCCGCAGCATCCTTCACCGTACCTTCGAACTGATTTGAATTCATCGATATTCTCCTTTTGAACGGGTCAACGAGCCATTGCCGACGGGAGCCGGTGCTCGATCCTGCGTACCGTCAATGCTGTTACCACTTCACGCGATCCCGTACACCAGCATGGTTCGTTCCCGGCCGCCGTTCGCTCGCTATAAAAGCCGCGCGAATACAGCAAACAGGCCGACTCGAGGCTTCGAGGCTGCAAGGTTTTTACGGCGCGGCGCGCCGCCGGGTATGGGATAGAAATGATCTACGGCAATGCATGCCGTTCCGTCTGCGAGCGCAGGACGTTGTCGTCGGCGGGCGGCATGGCGCCCAGTTGGTCGGGTTGTGTACGGGGAGCGGGCGCAGCGCCCGTCCCGTTTAGCGCAATGCCACTTCAGCCCTGCTCCGCGCCCAAAGCGGCCAGCGGATGCGCGTCGCTCTTCCACGGCGAAGCAAGAAAATGCCTGACCCGCTCCGGCCGCACCTCGGCGAGCGTGGCGGGCGCCCAACGGGCTTTGCGATCCTTGTCGATCAACTGGGCTCGCACGCCTTCGCAGAAGTCGCCCTCCTCGATCACGCGTTTGACAATGCCCAACTCCATGCGGAAGCACTCCGTCAGGGTCATTTGCCGGCCGCGCAAAAGCGCCTCACGCGTGACGTAGAGCATGGTGGGCGAATGACCGGTCAACGCGTCGTAGGTGGACTGCAACCACTGCTTCACCTCGCGCGGCGGCTCACGCAGCAAATCGTGCCGCACCGTCGCGACCATCCGGTCGATGCTCGAACGCCGATCGAAATGCCGCAAGATCAGTTGGGTGAACGCCGCCAGCGGCGCGTGCGGAACGATATTGCACGGCGGCTCGAACACGCCGCGCAAGGCGGCCATCAGATCGCCGTCGAGCGGCATGCGCTGTAGACGCTCCTCGAAACTGGCGAGCCATTCAGCCGGCACGCACAGATCGGCCAGTTGCAGACGCAACGCGTCAGCGCCGGACAAGGTCGCGCCGGTCAGCCCGACATACAACTCGAGCTCCGCCGGCATCACGCTCAGAAAACGCGTCGAGCCGACGTCCGGCAGAAAGCCGATGCGCGTCTCCGGCATGGCGATCTTGCTGCGCTCGGTCACGATGCGCAACCGCGCCCCCTGGCCGAGCCCCATGCCGCCGCCCATCGCAATGCCGTCGAGCAACGCGACCACCGGCTTTGGAAACGTGTGCAGCGCATAGTCGAGCCGGTATTCGTCGACGAAGAATGCGAGCCAGCGGCTGTCACCGTTCTTCGCGAGCCGCTGCACTTCGCGGACATCGCCGCCGGCGCAGAAGCCCTTGGCGCCAGCGCCTTTCAGCACGAGCGCAACGATGCCCTCATCGGTGCGGCAATGTTCGACCAGCACGGCGAGTTCGCGCACCATCGCGTGCGAAAGCGCATTGAGCGCGGCCGGCCGGTTCAACGTGATGATCGCCACGCGGTTCACCACGCGAAACAGAATCTCGCGCTCCGCTTCGTAGCTCGCATCGTGCGCGACGCTTTGCAAGGCGCTCATTGACGCGTCTCCGGTTGCGAGGCATCACCCTGCTCAGCCTGCGTTACCTGCCAGCGCGGCGTGCGCTTTTCGAGGAATGCATTGACACCTTCGCGCTGATCGGCGCCGTCGAACAGATCGACGAAACGCTCGCGCTCAAGCGCCAGCGCGGCCGCGCGCGGCACGCCGTTGCGGCCCTGATGAATCAGCGTCTTGCTGAAGCCGACCGCTTGCGGGCTCAAATTGGCGACACGCGCCGCCATGGCCAGCGCCGCCTCGCGCGCCGCGCCCTTCTCCACTACTTCTTCGACCAGACCGATGCGCAACGCCGTCGCCGCATCGACGCGCTCGCCGGTCAGAATCATCCGCTTGGCCCAGCCTTCGCCGACCAGCCACGGCAGCGTCTGAGTGCCGCAACCGCAGGGCAGCAAACCGACCGCGGTCTCGGGCAACGCCAGCAACGCATGCTGTTCCGCAATGCGGATATCGCAGGCCAGCGCGCATTCGAGCCCGCCGCCCATTGCATAGCCGTTGATCGCCGCGATTACCACGGGCCGCGCATTCTGCAAGGTTTCGAACGCCGCGCCGAAGCGCGCCGCCGCCGTGCGCGCGACTTCGCGGTTGCCGTCGGCGAAGGTGTTCAGGTCGGCGCCCGCGCTGAAGAACTTCGGGCCGTCGCCGGTGATCACGATGGCGCGCACGCGCGCCTCGCCGTTCAGGCGCTCGACGGTCTGCTGCAATTGCAGCAAGCCTTCGGGCGTAAACGCGTTGGCCGGCGGCCGCTTGAGCGTCAGTTGCGCGACGGCGCCGTCATGCGCGTAGTCGAGTTCGATCATGCCGCGCCTCCGTCCTTGCCGCCCTGGCCGTCCTGACGATACAACTTGATGACCGCGGAAAAGTCGAGACGTCCCGCGCCTTTCGTGCTCATCGTCTGATAAAGCTGTTGCGCCAGCGCCCCGAGATAGACCGGTTGACGTGCGGTTTTCGCGGCGTCGGTGGCGAGGCCGAGGTCTTTGAGCATGAGATCCGTGCCGAAGCCGCCCGTGTAACCGCGCGTGGACGGCGCTGTCTCGATCACGCCGGGCATCGGGTTGTAGGTGTCCGAACTCCAGCACCGTCCCGTCGACGTATTGATGATGCCGCCCAGCACTTTCGCGTCGATACCGAGCGCTTCACCGAGCGACATGGCTTCGGCGACGCCCGCCATCGTGATGCCGAGCACGAGGTTGTTGCAGATCTTCGCGACCTGGCCCGTGCCGGTGTCGCCGCAATGCACGATGTTCTTGCCCATCGCCGAAAGCACCGGCTTGACCTGCTCATACGCGCTCGCGCTGCCGCCGACCATGAAAGTCAGCGTGCCCGCCGCCGCGCCGCCGGTGCCGCCTGAAACCGGCGCATCGACGAAGGTGTTGCCGTTCTGCTGCGCGAGTTCGGCGAACGCCTTGACGCTCGCGGGATCGATCGTGCTCGAATCGATGATCGTCACGCCCTTCGCGATACCGGCGAAGATGCCGTCGTCCGCGCTCAGCACGCTGCGCACATGCGCGGCGGCGGGCAGCATGGTGATCACGCATTCCACGTCGGTTACCGCGGCCTTCGGCGAGCCGGCCGCTTTCGCGCCCGCATCGACGAGCGCCTGCACGGCTTGCGCGTTGAGGTCGAATACGTTGACCGCGTGACCCGCCTTGAGCAGATTGTGCGCCATCGGCGCACCCATGTTGCCGAGTCCGATAAAGCCTATTTTCATCATGTCTCCCGTGGACCCTTGAACTCAGCGCAGGCTGATGGTCGTGTTGACGCCGTCGTTGACGGTGTCGTCGTCGAACCAGCGAGCGGTGACGGTCTTGGTCTGCGTGTAGAACTGCACGACCTGTTTGCCATAGGGGCCGAGGTCGCCGAGCTTCGAGCCGCGCGAGCCGGTGAAGCTGAAGGACGGCACCGGCACGGGAATCGGAATGTTGATGCCGACCTGGCCGATATCGATCTCGCTCTGGAATTTGCGCGCCGCCGCGCCGCTCTGCGTGAAGAGCCCGACGCCGTTGCCGAACGGATTGCGGTTGACCAGCGCGATTGCGTCATCGAGCGTCGCTGCGTTCAGCACCACCAGCACCGGACCGAAAATCTCCTGGCGATAGATTTCCATCTCGGTGGTGACGTCGGTAAAGACCGTTGGCCCGATGAAGTTGCCTTGCTCGTAGCCGGGCACTTTAATGTCGCGGCCGTCGAGCGCGAGGGTCGCGCCTTCTTTCACGCCGGTCTCGATCAGTCCGAGAATGCGCTGCTTCGCCGCGCGCGAAACCACCGGGCCAATGTCCGTGTTCGGTTCGTTGCCCGCATTGACCTTCAGCGTCCTGGCCTTGGCGACCAGGTCCGGCAGCCATTGCTGCGCGGCACCCACCAGCACGACCACCGAGGTCGCCATGCAGCGCTGCCCCGCTGCGCCGAAACCCGCACCAGCCAGCGCGTTCAACGTCTGCTCGCGGTTCGCATCGGGCAGCACGACGGCGTGGTTTTTCGCGCCCATCATCGATTGCACGCGCTTGCCGTGCTCGCTGCCGAGGCGGTACACATGCGTACCGACCGCCGTCGAGCCGACGAACGAAATGGCCTTCACGAGTTCGTGCGTGCAGAGCGCGTCGACCACCTCCTTGCCGCCGTGCACGACATTCAACACCCCCTTCGGCACGCCGGCCTCGAGCGCGAGTTCGACCAGTTGCATGGTCGAAAGCGGGTCTTGCTCGGAAGGCTTCAGCACGAACGTATTGCCGCACACGATCGCCATCGGGAACATCCACAGCGGGATCATCGCCGGGAAGTTGAACGGTGTGATGCCGGCGCATACGCCGATCGGCTGGCGCAGCGTGTACGTATCGACGCCGCCGGCGACGTTCTCCGCGAACTCGCCCTGCTGCAAGGTGCCGATCGAGCATGCATGCTCGACCACTTCGAGGCCGCGGAAGATATCGCCTTCGGCATCGGGAATCGTCTTGCCCTGTTCCGCGCTCAAGGTCTTCGCGATACGCGGCGAATGCTCGCGAATCAGCGCCTGGTACTTCAGCATGATGCGCATGCGCGCGCCGATCGGCGTGTCCTTCCAGGTCCTGAACGCGGCGTGGGCGCAACGGATGCCTTCGTTCACTTCATCGGCGGTGGCGAACGGTACGCGCGCCAGCACTTCTTGCGTGGCGGGATTGACGATGTCGCGCCATTCGGCGGTCTTCGATTCGACGAACTCGCCGTTGATCAGCAACTTGACGGTGGCAACGGCTGCATTTGCGCTCATGCTGGAACTCCTCTGCAATGGCCGCGAGGCGGCCGGACAGTGATTGGATAAATATCAACGCAGATCGGGGAAATCTTCCTCCCAATACTCATCGGGCAAACGCGCGGGTTCGGCCTCGCGCTCCATTTCGCGGCGTCGCAATTCGACGCGGCGAATCTTGCCGGAGATGGTCTTGGGCAGTTCGCTGAACTGCAGGCGGCGAATCCGCTTGTACGGTGCGAGCTTTTCGCGCGAGAACGCGAACACGGCGCGCGCGAGTTCGGGGCCGGCTTCATAGCCCTGACGCACGGTGACGAATGCTTTGGGCACCGACAGACGCAGCGCGTCGGCGCTCGGCACCACGGCGGCCTCGCCGATCGCCTCGTGCTCGATCAGCACGCTTTCGAGTTCGAACGGACTGAGGCGGTAATCGGACGATTTGAAAACGTCGTCGGCGCGGCCGACGTAGACGTAGTAGCCGTCGTCACGGCGCAGCGCGACGTCGGACGTGCGATAGAAGCCGTTGCGCATGGCTTGCGCGGTGGCGTTGGCGTTGTTCGCGTAGCCGGTCATCAGACCGAGCGGCCGTTGCGCAAGCGGCAGCGCAATTTCGCCTTCGGTGACGGGCTGGTCGTCGGCATCGATGAGCTCGATGGTGTAGCCCGGCAGCGGACGTCCCATCGAACCCGCGACGACCGGCTGGCCCGGCGAATTGCCAATCTGGCAGGTCGTCTCGGTCTGGCCGTAGCCGTCGCGGATCGTAATGTCCCACGCGTGCTTCACGCGCTCGATGACCTCGGGATTCAACGGCTCGCCGGCGCCGACAATCTCGCGCAGCTTGACCGGATAGTCGCTCAGATGCTCCTGCACCAGCATGCGCCAGACAGTGGGCGGCGCGCACAGCGTGGTGATGTTGAAACGCACCAGCGCGTTCAACGTGTCTTTCGGCACGAAGCGTGGGAAGTTGAAAACGAACACGCAGGCCTGCGCATTCCACGGCGCGAAGAAGCAGCTCCACGCGTGCTTGGCCCAGCCCGGCGAGCTGATATTCCAATGGATGTCGTTCGGTTGCAGGCCGATCCAGTACATCGTCGACAGATGGCCGACCGGATAGCTCTGATGCGTATGTTCGACCAGCTTGGGCTTGGAGGTGGTGCCCGAGGTGAAGTACAGCAGCATCGGGTCGGTGGCCAGCGTGACGCCTTCGGGTGTGAATTGCGGCGATGCGTCATAGGCCGCGGCCAGGTCGATCCAGCCGTCGCGCGGCGTGCCCACCGAGAGGCGCGTGAGCGGCGCTTCGAGCGCATCGAATTTGGCCAGTTCCGCGCTATCCACCACCGCGAAATTCGCGCCGCCGATCTGCACGCGATCGCGCACGTCGTCGGCGGAAAGCTGGGTGGTGGCCGGCAGTACGATCGCGCCGAGCTTCATGGCCGCGAGCATCACGTCCCACAGTTCGACGCGGTTCGGCAGCATCAGCAACAGGCGGTCGCCGCGGCCCACGCCCACGCCGCGCAGGAAATTCGCCATGCGCGCCGAGCGCTCCGACATCTGCGCGTAGGACAGGCGCAAGCCGTCGGTGGCGGGATCGTCGACGATCCATAGCGCTGGGTTGTCGTTATCGCGCGCGATCACGTCGAAGTAGTCGAGCGCCCAGTTGAACTCGCCTAGTGCCGGCCACGCGAATTCGCGGTATGCACGGTCGTAGTCGGTTCGATGGCGCAATAACAGGTCACGCGCGTCGAAAAAGGCCTTCGCTGCAGTCATCGTCGTCTCCAGTTGGCGCGGTCTATCCGCTTTGCTTTTTTGTCCCGCTGCTGCACTGCTTTCTATCCGGCGGCCAGGCTATTTTGCGCTCAAATGCCGCTTCGTTTGCATTTACACATGCCGCGCGATCAGCATGCGTTGCACCTCGCTGGTCCCTTCGTAAATCTGCGTGATGCGCGCATCGCGATAATGGCGCTCCACGGCGTAGTCCTCCAGATAACCATAGCCGCCGTGAATCTGGATCGCGTTCGAGCAGATTTCCTCGGCCAGTTCCGACGCGAACAGCTTGGCCTGCGAAGCCTCCGACAAACATGGCTTGCCCGCCGTGCGCAGCCGCGCCGCGTGATGCACCAGCAGGCGCGCTGCATTCAAACGCGTGGCCATGTCGGCGAGCATGTTGGCGATGGTCTGATGCTCCTTCAACGCCTTGCCGAACTGAATGCGTTCGTTCGCATAGAGACGCGCGGCATCGAACGCGGCGCGCGCGATCCCGATCGCCTGCGCGGCAATGCCGATGCGCCCGCCTTCGAGATTCGACAGCGCGATGCGCAGGCCCTCGCCCGGTTCGCCGAGCAGATTGGCTTGCGGCACGGCGCAGTCGTCGAGCGAAATCGGACAGGTGTCCGAAGCGCGAATGCCGAGCTTATGCTCCGGCTTGCCGACGTTGAAGCCCGGCGTATCGGTCGGCACGATGAAGGCCGACAGACCGCGCTTGCCATGGTCGGGATCGGTCACAGCGAAGACGATCGCGAGGTCGGCGCGCGAGCCGTTGGTCACGAACTGCTTGCTGCCGTTGAGAATCCACTTGCCGTCGCGCAGCACGGCGCGGCTGCGCAGGTTGTTCGCCTCGGAACCGGCCTGCGGTTCGGTCAGGCAGAACGCGCCGATCCGGCGACCGGTCGCGAGGTCCTGCAAGTAACGGTCTTTTTGCGCGTCGGTGCCGAAGTTGAGGATCGGCCCGCAGCCGACCGAGTTATGCACGCTCATCAGCGTGGCGCAGGCGGCGCAGCCCGCGGCGATCTCTTCGAGCGCAAGCGCATAGGCCACGTAGTCCGTGTAGGAGCCGCCCCATTCGGCCGGCACGATCATGCCGAGAAAGCCGAGTTCGCCCATCTGCCTGACGACCTCGGCGGGCAGTTGCGCGTCGCGGTCCCATTGGCCCGCGTGCGGCGCGAGCTGTTCGGTGGCGAAGTCGCGAGCCGCGTCGCGGATCATCCGTTGTTCGTCGGTGTAGAAGCTGTCCATGGCGCTCGGTCCTGTGCTGTGCGTTTGATCGCGGCGGGTTCGCCGCCTCACGTTCGTGTCTGTGAGGCCAAGCGGAGCGCGATCGATTGAGGCCCAGTGTAGGCAAGCCGACGGGCAGGTTCGATGCTCAGCCCGATCAATCTGACTGAGCGCATTTGCCATGCTGGTACGATATCAATCCACATACGCCCATGATTTCAGGCACTTGCCGAATCGCCACAAGGAAAACGCTGAGCGCTTTTGCCAGCTTCGCCGTCAGACCGGATATGCATGAAAAACGATAAAGGGACGATTTCCGTCAGCATGGTCGAGGAAGCGCTCGCGCTGGCGCGCTCGCGCGGCCTCAACGCGCTGCCGCTTGCCGAAGCCGCCGGCATCGCCGCGCCAATGCTGGCGTCGCCGAAAAGCCGCGTGTCGTCGGCGCAATACGGCGCACTGTGGGCCGCGATTGCCCGCGCGCTGGACGACGAGTTCTTCGGCCAGGACTCGCATCGCATGAAAAGCGGCAGCTTCATCGCCATGACGCAGACGGCGCTCACCGCGCGTAACGGCGGGCAGGCGCTGGCGCGCGCGGTCGGCTTCATGCGCCTCGTGCTGGACGACCTGGGCGTGCAGATCGAAACCGATGCGCAGCGCGTGCGCCTGCGCTTCGTGGAAAACGCCGGCGCGCCGCCGCCGGCCATGTTCGCTTATGCGACCTACTTCATCGTCGTGTACGGGCTGTTGTGCTGGCTGGTCGGGCGGCGCATTCCGCTGCTCGAGGCGCGCTTTCGCTGCGCCGAACCATCCGCCGCGCACGAGTACCGGCTGATGTTCTGCGATCACATGAGCTTCGAGCAGGCCGAATCGTACGTCGATCTCGCGCCGGCCTTTCTCGAGTTGCCGGTGATCCAGACGACCAAATCGGTCAAACCCTTCCTGCGCGACGCGCCCGGCAGCTTCATCGTCAAGTACCGAAATCCCGGCTCGCTCGCGGCGCGCGTGCGCAAGATGCTGCGCGCCACGCCGATGGCCGGCTGGCCCGCGGCCGATCAGATGGCCGAACGCCTGCACGTCGCCGAGGCCACCATGCGCAGGCGTTTGAAACAGGAAGGCTATACGTATCAGTCGATCAAGGACGACCTGCGGCGCGACATTGCGATCGGTGAACTGCAGGACACCGATCGCACCATCGCCGACATCGCGACCTCTGTCGGGTTTGCCGAACCGAGCGCGTTTCATCGCGCGTTTCGCAAGTGGACCGGCATGCGGCCGACCGACTACCGGCCGGCACGCGCGGATTTCACGCGCAAGGCGGAATCGGACTAAGCTGTAAGGAGCAGGCCAGCCTTCTTTTGGGGTATCGGCCCGCGCCGGCCGATACATGTCGGCAGGGCGCGGCAGCCGTCAGCGATGAGCACGTATCCACGTCTCCCGTTCCGGCAGTCCGGCTCGCGCACGTCGCTTATCCGTGGCGATATGGTGGGCCGGTTGATGCGCGGCATGACCGTGCTCGGCGTGCTTTTGGCGTTTGGGTTCGCGTCGTGCGAATCGAATGTGACGCTGCGCGCCGCCGTCGCCCCTAATAGCGTCATCGTGATTCCGGTGAACGGCGCGATCAGTCCGGCCAGCGCCGACTTCATCGTGCGCAGCCTGCAGCGGGCGGTTGACGATCGCGCGCAACTCGCCGTGCTGCAACTGGATACGCCGGGCGGGCTCGACACGTCGATGCGGCAGATCATCAAGGCGATTCTCGGCTCGCCGGTGCCGGTCGCCACCTTCATCGCGCCGAGTGGCGCGCGCGCCGCGAGCGCCGGCACGTATATCGTCTACGCAAGCCATATCGCGGCGATGGCGCCGGGCACCAATCTCGGCGCGGCGACGCCGATCCAGATGGGCATCGGCGGCGCGGAGCCGCCGGGAGGCGGCGGAACGCCGGGCTTGCCGGGTGTCGGCGGTAATCCGGGCAGGGGTAACGCTGGCGATAGCGGCGTCGGCAACCCAACGAAACCCGCGGCATCCGCGCCCACCGGCTCCGCCAGCGCCCTGCCGCTCGACACCCAATCGACCGAAATGCGCAAGCAGGTCCACGACGCCGCCGCCTATATCCGCGGCCTCGCGCAGATGCGCGGACGCAACGCCGACTGGGCCGAGCGCGCCGTTCGCGAAGCCGTCAGCCTGTCGGCGGCGGACGCGCTCGCGCAACACGTCGTCGATCTGAATGCGCGCGACGTGCCCGACCTGCTGCGCCAGCTCGACGGCCGCATGCTCGTCACCAGCGCCGGCAACGTCAAACTCAACACGGCCAGCGCGCCGATCGTGACGCTCGAAGTCGACTGGCGCAGCCACTTCCTCGCCGTGATCACCGATCCCAACGTCGCGTTGATCCTGCTGATGATCGGCATGTACGGCCTGTTCTTCGAATTCGCCAATCCGGGCTTCGTCCTGCCCGGCGTGGTCGGCGCGATCAGCCTGCTGCTCGGCCTCTTCGCCATGCAGATGATGCCCATCAACTACGTCGGCCTCGGTCTGATCTTTCTCGGCATCGCTTTCCTGATCGGCGAGGCGTTTCTGCCGACTTTCGGTTCGCTCGGCTTCGGCGGCGTGGTCGCGTTCGTGATCGGCGCGCTGATGCTGATCGACACCGACGTGCCCGGATACGGCATCCCGCTGCCGATGATCGCCGCCGTGACCGTGTTCAGCGTGGTGTTCGTGCTGGGCGTGTCGCGGCTCGCGCTGAGCGCGCGCCGCCGTCCGGTGGTGACGGGTTCGGAAGCCATGATCGGCAGCGTCGGCGTGGTGCTCGACGGCGGCCTGTCGCCGGCGGACCTCACGGCGGACGGCGCGCTCGCCGGTTGGGCACAAGTGCATGGGGAACGCTGGCGGGTGTCCAGCACGGCCCCGGTCGCGGCGGGCCATGCGGTGCGCGTCACCGCGCGGCGCGGCCTGACGCTGACCGTGGTGCCCGCGGAAGCACGACAACAAGGAGAAAGCTCATGATCGGTTTCACATTCGGCTTTAGCAGCATTCTGATTCTGCTGGCGGCCGCGCTGGTTGCCTCATCGATACGGATTTTTCGGGAGTACGAACGCGGCGTCGTGTTCATGCTCGGGCGTTTCTGGAAGGTCAAGGGGCCGGGCCTCGTGCTGATCATCCCCATCGTGCAGCAGGCCGTGCGCATGGATCTGCGCACCGTCGTGTTCGACGTGCCGCCGCAAGACGTGATCACGCGCGACAACGTCTCGGTGAAGGTCAACGCCGTGGTGTATTTCCGCGTGGTGGATCCGGAGAAAGCGGTGATCCAGGTGGCACGTTACTTCGAGGCGACCAGCCAGTTATCGCAGACGACTTTGCGTGCGGTGCTGGGCAAACACGAACTCGACGAATTGCTGGCGGACCGCGAGCAGCTCAATGCCGATATCCAGAAAGTGCTCGATGCCCAGACCGACGCGTGGGGCATCAAGGTGTCGATCGTGGAAATCAAGCACGTGGATATCAACGAAACGATGATCCGCGCGATTGCCCGCCAGGCCGAAGCCGAACGCGAGCGGCGCGCCAAGGTGATTCACGCGGAAGGCGAACTGCAGGCATCCCAACACCTGCTGGAAGCGGCGCAGACGTTGTCGCGCCAGCCTCAGGCGATGCAGTTGCGCTACCTGCAAACCCTCACGACGATCGCCGCCGACAAGAACTCGACGATCGTCTTCCCGCTGCCGATCGACCTGCTGAGCGCTGTCCTGGACCGTTTCAGCAAGCCGTCGGCGCCGTGAACCACAGAATCATTGAGCCCGGTTTGATTCACTGGGCGAAATGGTGCATTGCCTTCAATCGCCTTACTTGAAATGCATACCAAAACTAAAATGCCGGGGTCGTTTTTAACCGCTCCACAGGAGCTCGTCATGAAAATTGTTTCTCTAGCTGGATTCGGCGCGCTGTTGGCCGCCGTGAGTATGAGTACCGCGTTTGCGCAGTCGGCGCGGCCTTACGATCCGTCGGCGCCGAAAACGCGCGCCCAGGTGAAGGCCGATCTGACCGAATGGCGTGCCGCCGGCTACGATCCGCTCGACTGGATCAACTATCCGGAGAATGCGCAGCGCGCGGGCCGCATCGTCGCGGCACGCCGGGCGCAGGAATCGGGCGGGACGATGACGCAGTAACGCGAGCCACCGCGCGGCGTGCGGCGCTGCCTGCGACTGCAACGGTCGCGGGCGTGGTTCGGCCCGCATGCCTTTCCGGCTTTCTCCGCCTTACCCTTTTTGCCGCAACATCGTCAATTGGCTTGCCGCGCCACCCCGTGCGCTGGCAAGGTATCATCTCGCCCCTTCGACAACCCGCTGCCGGAATCCGAACCATGTCAATCTGGGTTGATGCCGACGCGTGTCCCGTCGTGATCAAGGACATGCTGTACCGTGCCGCGCGCCGCACCAACACGTCGCTGACGCTGGTCGCCAATTCGTTTTTGCGCGTGCCGCCTTCGCCGCTGATCCGCGCGATCCAGGTGCCGGCCGGCTTCGACGCCGCCGACGACCTCATCGCCGAACGCGTCGCCGCGGGCGATCTCGTGATTACCGCCGACATTCCGCTCGCCGCCGCCGTGCTGGCCAAAAACGCGCAGGCGCTCGATCCGCGCGGCAACTGGTACACGCCCGGCACGATCGAAGAACGGCTGCGCATGCGCTCGATGCTCGACCAGTTGCGCAGCAGCGGCGTCGATACCGGCGGGCCTTCGGCCTTCAGTCAGCGCGACAGCAAAAGCTTCGCGGGCGAACTGGACCGCTGGCTGGCGCGCCAATGACCGCAGCCTGATGCATCGGCGCCACAATCTCCCGACGAACCACCCGTCGAATGAGCTTTTACACGGCCGCCAGGTCACACAATGCGGCACGCCGCCGCCGATCCTGACTACAATCCGGCCGTAGCCATAGCGCCCGCCACTCCGGCGACACGGCGCCTTCGCCGCCCCAATCACAACAAACGCTTTCTGAACGACGAGAGACCCGCCTCATGGACTCCATACAACGCTACTTCGGCTTCGAAGCCGCCGGCACCAACCTGCGCACCGAAGTGCTCGCCGGACTGACCACCTTCCTGACGATGGCCTACATCATCTTCGTCAACCCGGCGATTCTCGGCGACGCCGGCATGCCGAAGGACGCGGTGTTCGTCGCGACCTGCATCGTGGCCGCGCTCGCCTCGCTGATCATGGGTCTCTACGCGAACTATCCGATCGCGCTCGCGCCGGGCATGGGCCTGAACGCGTACTTCGCGTACACCGTCGTGAAAGGCATGGGGTTCACCTGGCAGGCCGCGCTCGGCGCGGTGTTCATTTCCGGCTGCCTGTTCCTGATCGTCACGCTGTTCCGCGTGCGTGAAGTGATCGTCAACGGCATTCCGCATTCGATACGCATTGCCATCACCGGCGGTATCGGCCTCTTTCTCGCGATCATTTCGCTGAAGTCGGCCGGCGTGGTGGTGGGTAGTCCCGCCACGCTCGTGACGCTCGGCGACCTGCACAATCCGCACGTGATTCTCGCGGTGATCGGCTTCTTCGCGATCGTCACGCTGGACCATCTGCGAGTACGCGGCTCGATCCTGATCGGCATCGTCGGCGTGACGGTGCTGAGCTTCTTCTTCGGCGGCAATCAGTTTCACGGCATCGTCTCCGCGCCGCCGTCCATTTCGCCGACGCTGTTCCAGCTCGACATTCGCGGCGCGCTGTCGGGCGGTGTGCTCAACGTGATCCTCGTGTTCTTCCTCGTCGAACTGTTCGATGCGACCGGCACGCTGATGGGCGTGGCCAATCGCGCCGGGCTGCTGGTGGAAGGCAAGATGCATCGGCTGAACCGCGCGCTGCTCGCCGACAGCACCGCCATTCTGGCCGGCTCGATGCTGGGTACTTCGTCGACCACGGCGTACATCGAAAGCGCGTCGGGTGTGCAAGCCGGCGGGCGCACGGGCGTGACGGCCATCACCGTAGCCGTGCTGTTCCTCGCGGCACTGTTTTTCGCGCCGCTGGCCGGCGTGGTGCCCGGTTATGCGACCGCGCCGGCGCTGCTGTACGTGTCGTGCCTGATGCTGCGCGAAATGCTCGACCTGCCGTGGGACGACGCCACCGAAGTCGTGCCGGCCGCGCTCACCGCCCTGCTGATGCCCTTCACCTATTCGATCGCCAATGGCGTCGCATTCGGCTTCATTTCGTATGCGGGCCTGAAACTGTTGACCGGCCAGGCGCGCAAAGTGAAGCTGGTGGTATGGATCATCGCGGCGATTTTCCTGTTCCGGTATTTCTATCTCGGCAGCGAGTAGGCGCGGCGCGGACGCTCGTCGGCCAAACCCGGGTCTGGATCAACGACGGTTTTATTGACGGTGCCCATTCCGGTCGGGCACCGTTTATCATCCGGTGATTCATAAAAACGATCGACCTGGACACGGGAGTTCCCTACATGTCTTACAGCCGCACCTCGGACCGCTATACGGCGCCCGCTATTTTCTTCCACTGGGCGATGTTTCTGCTGATCGCGCTGGCTTACCTCGCGATCGAGATTCGCGGGCCCAAGGGTAGCGACAGCCGCGCGCTCTGGAGCAGCGTGCATTTCTGGTGCGGCACGCTAGTGCTCGGGCTGGCCTGTTTGCGTCTCGTATGGCGACTGTGGGCCGGCGCGCCCGCCGAAGTGGACAGCAACCGGCTGCTGGCGTTTCTGGCGCGGGCCGCGCATCTCGCTCTGTACATTTTCATCTTCGCGCAGCCGCTGCTCGGTATTCTGATGATCAACACCGGCGGACATCCGGTCACGCTGGCGTGGGTCAACATCGACTACACGCTGGTCGGCGCGGATCCTGTCGCGCGTCCGTTGCTCAAGACGGCGCACGAGTGGCTCGGCAATGCGTTTTATTGGGTGATCGGCTTGCACGCGCTGGCGGCGATCGCGCATCACGTGGTGCTCAAGGATCGGACGCTGCGGCGGATGATTTGAGCGCAAGCGCGCTCACATTCGCATTCGCGCACGAGCGGCATGGCTAGCCGCGGACGGTTTGAATTTTGAAAGTTCGATGCCGCGCGTGAGTTTCCCGGACTTCTGCTTCTTGCGCGGCTGTCCTGCTCGCGGCGTCGACCGGCCGGAGGCGGGAAACGCCCTCAGTCAATTACGCCAGTTGGCCTCGTAGAAGCGCACGTAGCCGCTTCTCAGAACGAGACATTGCGCTCTCGTTTCCGAGATCAGACGCCGCGTGGCCGCTTCGATCCGGGCGCGATGCGTGTCGAATGCGCCGACCATGTCCTCCAGACGCGGCGATGCGGCGCCGTAGTGGTCTTCCAGTGCCTCCGCCGTGATCATGCATTCCACCCTCTGCCCATCGACCATCGCCGGGAACGCCAAGGTGAGTTCGCGACCTGAATATTCAGGAGTTTCATTGGGGAATAGGATCTGCATGGGTGTTCACCTGGAAGGTAGGTGCTGCGCGTGGTGTAGCCTGGTAGTGCGCACGCCGGTTGCGTCTGATCGCGTCGCTAGCGCCAACCTCCTTGTCCAATGCTGACGACGCGGGCTCGTCACCTGATTGCGGCGCGGAATAGTTCGCGGCCTGCGGAGGTGATTTGATTCACTTTAGACGAGTTCGGCCACGGCGCAAGTTTTCCTTTCCGTTTGCCTGATTTTGGTGCCGTGCGCGTTTTTTTGAGGCATGGCGCCCCTAGCGTTTCCGTTTTTTCGCTGCCGCGCGCGGCGCGTTTCGTCCTGTAATATCGGTGTTCGGCCGCGAGCGCGCATGTTGCGCTGCGGCATAGAGCGGAGGGCAACGTACCCGCCGTGTCCGTTTCACCGGAGACATGCCTTGACCCAACGTTCCGCCACGCCGCCCGCTATCGGCCGGCCCGATGTCCTCGCGCAAGCTCACGCCCGCTCGCTCGAAATCGGCCTGCGCGCGTCGGAGACACCGGACTTTCATCCGCTGCCGCGGCCGGCGCTGCGTGAGCTCGTCGAGCGCAATCAATCGCTGTTTACGCATGCGCTTCCCGTCATGGAGACGCTGCACGCGCAGATCGTCGATACGCAAAGCATGGTGCTGCTCACCGACAATCACGGCGTGATCCTGCACAGTCTCGGCGACAGCGACTTCGTCGAGAAAGCCAATCGCGTCGCGCTGTGTCCGGGCGTGTCGTGGGCCGAAGCGGATCGCGGCACCAATGCGATCGGCACCGCGCTCGTCGACGGACAGCCAACCGTCGTGCATGCGGGCGAACATTTTCTGCACGCCAACCGGATTCTCACCTGTTCGTGCGCGCCGATCGCCGATCCGTTCGGGCGCACGATCGGCGCGCTCGACGTGAGCGGCGACACGCGCGGTTTTCACAAGCACACGCTCGCGCTCGTGAGGATGTCGGCGCAGATGATCGAAAATCATCTGTTCTCCAATCAATTCGTCGACGCGATCCGCGTGCACTTTCACGCGCGCGCGGAATTCATCGGCACGCTGTTCGAAGGGCTCGCGGCGTTCGCGCCGGACGGCACGTTTCTATCGGCCAATCGCAGTGCGCTGTTTCAGTTTGGGCAGCCGCTCGCCGAACTGCAACGGCAACCGTTCGATGCGCTGTTCGGCGTGGCCTTCTCGAGGATGTTGCAGCAGATCGCGCGTGCGCCTGGTGAGAACATTCTGTTGACGCTGCCAAGCGGCGTGCGCGTGGTGGCGCGGGGCGAAAATACGCTGACGCGCTATGTCGCGCCGTCGGAGAGTCTCGCCGGCACATCACGTGCGCCGTTGTCCAGCGACGCGCGTCTTGCGCCCCGCTGCATCGATCCCGCGCCGCTGGCCACGCTCGAAACGCTCGACACCGGCGACGCGCAAGTCGCCGCGATTCTGCGGCGCGTTGCCAAACTGCGTGGCCGCGATATTCCGATTCTCGTGCTCGGCAAGACCGGCACCGGCAAGGAATGGCTCGCGCGCGCCATCCATCACGATTCACCGCGCCGGGCCGCGCCCTTTGTCGCACTGAATTGCGCGTCGTTGCCGGACACGCTGATCGAGGCGGAGTTGTTCGGCTACGAAGACGGCGCGTTCACCGGCGCGAAGAAACGCGGCAGCGTCGGCAAGATCGTGCAGGCCGACGGCGGCACGCTGTTCCTCGACGAGATCGGCGACATGCCGCTCGCCCAGCAAGTGCGCCTCATGCGCGTGCTGCAGGAGCGCAACGTCGTGCCGCTAGGCGGGACGCGGGCGATTCCGGTGGATTTGCGCATTGTCTGCGCAACGCACCGCAACCTGCGGGAGATGATCGAAGCGGGCACGTTCCGCGAAGACCTGTATTACCGGATCAATGGGCTCGTCCTGACCTTGCCGGCGCTGCGCGAACGCACCGATCTTCGCGCGCTCGTCGCGCGCATGCTGGAGTTGCAGCCCGACGGCGAACGCTTGCCACGGCGCGTGTCCGCCGAAGTACTCGAACGATTCGCGCAATGCCGCTGGCCGGGCAATCTGCGCCAATTGGCCAACGTGTTGCGCACCGCGAGCATCATGGCCGAAGGCGCGGATCAGATCGAACTCGATGATTTGCCCGAGGACTTCTTGCAGGATTGCATCGCCACCGTGGCTGAGCCAGGCGCGGACTCGCTGGCGGCGCGTGCGGGTTCCGAGTTCCGCGATGAGGTCCGCGCAGCGGCGCAAACGCAAGGGCAGCCGGCGACCAGCAAGATGGAGGCATGGCAGGCCACGCTGATCGCGCAAACGCTCGAACGGCTCGACGGCAACGTGTCGGCGGCGGCGCGCGAACTGGGCCTCGCGCGCAATACGGTGTACCGGTATTTGCGGCGCAACGGTTCGACTCATTGAAGACGCGGCAGGAAAGGCAACTGAAGCGGCAACGTGTAAAGTGTGGCGCACTCCGTCACAGACTCACACGATGTCCGACTCCACCCGCCCGCCCCTTGTTCGCGTCGAGCCGCTCGGCTGCAGCTTCGAGGCACCCGATTCGCTGACGATTCTCGAAGCCGCCGGCTTTGCGAATCTGCGTTTGCCGCGCTCATGCCGGAATGGGACGTGCCGCACGTGCATCTGCCGTCTGGTGAGCGGCACGGTCTCTTACACGATCGAATGGCCCGGACTGAGCAAGGAGGAAAAGGCGGAAGGTTTTATCCTGCCTTGTGTCGCGGTCGCCGAGACCGATCTGGTTATCGATGTGCCGGACGCTACGCCGACGTAATACGACATCTGCGCCATTGCCTCCTGCAGCACGCGCTGGCGGCGTGCCCGCCGTCTCGGTCCGCGCCACGCCCCTTCGAATCAGCGCGTGGCCTTGTCGGACAAACGAGGCTGGCCGTCCAGCGCTTGCGCCTTCCTTTTCCACGAGAAGCGCTTGATCATCGGCAGTTCGATCTTTCGATAGCTGAAGTCCGCGGCCACAAAAGAGATGAACACCAAAGCAAACGCACAGGGCAAGAAGGTCCACGCGGACGACAGGTTTGCGAATCCCGGCATGGCGGCTGTCAGCTTTCGCAAGCAGAAGATGACGGAGAAATGGCACAGGTAAATGGAATAGGAACGCTCGCCAATCCATTCGAGCACACGCGACACGAGCGTGGGATAGGTCAACCCCACACTCAGCGTCGAGAACAAAGCGATCGCCGCACCGGCGCTCACCGTCGGTATCACGTACGGCTCCTGCAGATAGTTGGGCGCGCAAAACGTCATGAGCAGCCCGACAAACAGCGCTGAGCGTCTGAACCAGGTACTTTGAACCGTGCGACCAATCAACAATCCTGGATGCGCCCGCACAACAACGAAGATGAGGGCGCCGAGAAAGAATGCCTGAGGACGTAAAGACCATGCATAGCTGAAGTTCGGCGCCGGAAAGCTCGAGGCGATCAGGGCAATCACCGCAAATATTGCCATTGCCGTTCTCAGCCGGAAAAAGGCGACGAGCAAGGCGAGCAGTATGTACAACTGCCACTCGAGCGCGAGCGACCAGAAGTGACTGTTGTAATCCGCCTGAACGCAGCGGGTCATGCCGTGCTGCGCGCAATAGGTCCAATAGAGGTTGGCAACGCCGAAAATGCCCGCCAGCGCGCCCTTCGACGCGTCCCATGCGCCCGTGACCGCCGATGTCCCCACGAGCGCGCCCACGGCGATCGAAACGGCGGCCCAGAACACCAGTGCCGGGAGCAATCGGGCGCAGCGTCTGCGCCAGAAGTTTGCAAAGGCAAACGCCCTCGGTTCACGCGCCAGATGCTCGATCAACGTCTTGCATACGAGGAATCCGGAGATCGCGAAGAACAGATCCACGCCTGCCCACGGCGTCATGAAGTCGAACAACTTGTGATACAGCGCCGGCGCCGGCAGACGATTCCAATAGTGCTGCAACATCACGAAGATAATCGCGATCGCACGAAGACACTGGATGTCGGCGTTTTTCCTGGCGCGATTGCTGGCTACGGTATCCATACGGACTTCACGTTGCGGCCGGGTGTTCGTAATAGGTCACCCTTTACCGCCCATTCCCCATCGCCCGCTCAATTTTCCTGTCGGTGTTGTACTGGCTGAGCGCATACACCGACCAGATCGCGGCCGGAATCCAGCCGATCAACGTGATTTGCAGGATCAGGCAGATGATGCCCGCAAACGGGCGGCCGATCGTAAAGAACTGGAACCACGGCAGAATGATGGCAAGCAGTAGGCGCATGCGGATTTCCCGTTGTTGATACTGACTAGTCGATCGGCGCGAAGCGCGGCGCCTTGGCGCCGTCCACTTCGATCATTTCGAAAAACACCGAAGCCGGACGCGTCCAGATCGTACCATTGCTCGCTTTATAGACGATCATCGTGACCGTCGGATCCGACTCGAGCGTGGCCTCGCAAACCAGTTCGTAAATCCCGCCTTTGTAATGCCGGTATCGCACCATTCCGTTCTCCCTGAATCGATCCATCTCGACCGTTAAGCACGGCAACGGCCGAGCCGTCAGCCGCTCTCTTTCATCTGCTTGAGGATCTTATAAACCGTGGCGCGCCCCATCGTCAGCACGGCGGCCACGTAGTTCGCGGAACTGCGGCCGCGAAACGCGCCCTGTGCGTGCAGCGCCTCGACGATTTCCCGCTTGTGCTCGCGCGTGAGCGCATTGATGCCGATCTGCCGCTCGCGCAGCCACGTGTGCAGATACGTGTTGATGCGGTCCTGCCAGTCGTCGCGGAACAGTTCCTCCGCGGGCGCGTCTGTCAGATTGCCGCCTTTGATGAACAGATCGAGCGTGGAGCGCACATCTTCGAACACCGCGATATTGAAGTTGATGCACAGCATGCCCGCCGGCTTGCCGTCGTCGTCGAACAGGATGTTGCTCACGCAACGCATGCGCCGGCCGTCCCAGTTGAGCTTTTCGTACGGGCCGATGGTCTGGCCGCGCGCTGCGTAATGGACTTCGTCAAGCACCGACGGGCCGCCGACTTCGAGCTTCGACAGGTTGTTCACGAGATAGGCGATAGTCTGGTCGCGCAGGTCGTGAATCACCACTTCGGCACACGGGTAGAAAAGCGCCGCGATGCCGTCGGCGATGGGAGCGTAGCGCTCGAGCAGCAGGTCTTTCACGGGAGACACGTTTGGGTTGCGCATGGGCAGTCGCAATGTTCGAAGGATGCGGCAACTCGCCATTGTAGCCACCCGGCCCGAGCCCGGCGACCATGGCGCCGGTGCGCCTGAAAAAAAACGAACGCCGATGCGCTTCTTTACGCGGCGAATTTTGTCCGCTTGGCGAGCGATTTTTTTTCGTGCGATAAAAGACCTATCTATTTCACGGAGCAACTGATGGCCACGCTTGAAGCGTTTCGCGCCGTGCTGGATGACGAAGGCACGCCGGAAATCATCCGCAATCACATCATCGATTCGCTGCAGTACACGCTGCGCAATCATGGACAGATTTTCACATCGAAGGAAGTCGAATGGCTGGCCGGCTGGGACGACGCCCGCATTCCGCTGGCGGCGTCGCGCGAGCTGCAGAAGCGTGTCGCCGAAACTTCCCGCTGACGCACGAGTCTGTTGATCGTCCCGTGCCCGCGCCATGACGGCGCAACCTTCACCCGGCGTGCCGCTCATGCCCCGGCATGCCGGCCGCGACCACTGGGCCGCCCTCGAAGCCCCGCCCGCCGGGCGGTTTGCCCCTGCCTGGAACTTTTTGCTATCCAATTAGCCCCATTTAGTGCATCATATTGGAATAGCTGTGCCCCGCATTCGCATTAGCAGGCAACATCAGGCAACTCCGGATAGTCTCGAACCGGCGTCTGCGCACCACCCCCGACTGTTCGACCGCCGCCCGCCGGCGATCCCGTCACTCCGGCAATGCGTCGCAAGCATTCGCCGTCGCGAGTCGTGCAGCTGAGTGTTCAGTTTTACGCGCCCGGTGTCTGCGCGACATCAGCGTGTTTCTTCTCCATCGAACCCGCGATTTTTGCGCGGTCGCGCTCAAGCCCTTGCCATCGGGCCTGTGCCAACCTTTTTCCATGGCGGCGCGCCCCAAGGTGCAGCGCTGCCCGGCCTGTCGTGCCGCGCGTAACACGCGTGACACGTCGGCCACGTATTACAGGACACGTGCTTCATGAATTCAGTTGTCAAGACGTACAAGGGTTATGAAATTCACCCGCTCGTCTATCCGCGCCGCCCGGCGGACGGTCAGGCGAGCCGCAATCCGGACGCCGGCTACGACGCGTCGGTGCGCATCTGCCGCGTGGGCGCCAATGCGGCGGCCGACGGGCGTGTGTTCCGTCTGCAGTACCTGTTTCCGTTCGACGGCACGGGCAAGGCGCGCATTGCGTGCATGGCCCACGCCGAACAATTGATCGACGGCCGCGTAGACGGCCAGTCCGTCGCCGATCTTTGAGCGGTACTATCGGCACATAGGCCGATACCGCAGTACGGCGGGCTCGAAAAGCCCGCTTTTGCCCCCATCTGATGTTGTGCTGCCCGGCGTGGGCGACCAACACCCCTTATCCCATCGACCAGGAGTTATGCATGGCGAAAGAAGAACTGCTTGAACTTGACGGTATCGTCGACGAAGTACTTCCGGACAGCCGTTACCGCGTGACGCTCGACAACGGCGTCGTGGTAGGCGCTTACGCGTCCGGACGCATGCGCAAGAACCACATCCGTATTCTCGCGGGCGACCGCGTGACGCTGGAACTGTCGGTCTACGATCTGACCAAAGGCCGGATCAATTTCCGTCACAAAGACGAGCGCGCCACCGGTGGCGGCGGTGCTCGCAACACGCAATTCCGTCGCCGTTAAGGCTGGCGGCACGCTGACCGCGCCCCGCACGGTCCTGGCGTGATCCATTGCGATTGAGTTGTACGCGAAGCCATTCGCGCGCCTTCTCCGGCTTGACTCGCTGATCCATTCACTCGAGCCTGAGCGGCGCGCTGCGGCATCGCTTTGTCGCAGCCGGGTTTTGCCCGGATTTCTCAAGCACTGGCGCTTTCCACTGCCAGCAGGCGCTTCGCAGCCGTCTCGCCTCCTCCATACGCACGCTTAAAGTCCGTACACCGCCCCGAGATCTTCTCCAGCGGCGCTTTTGCGCACCTGCTCGATTACCCGCTCTTCCAGTTCCGCAAGATGTTCGCGCATCGCCGACAGGGCGACGTCGAGGTCGCCCGCGTCGAGTGCGTCGATGATTTGCGTGTGTTCATCCGCGGAGCAGGTCGAGCCCTTGGACGGGTCGAAGAGCGCTTTGTACAGCTCGGTCTTGGCGACCAGTTGCCCGACCAGCCCGAGCAATTCCGTGCCGCCGGCCAGCTCCGTCAGCAGCACATGAAACTGGCCGGCAAGGCGCACGGATTCTTCGACCGCGCCCGCTCTCATTGCCTTCTCCTCGCTGCGCACGTGCGCGCGCAGGCTCCGCTTGTGCGGCGCGCTCAACGCCCCGCACAAAGCGGCAACGATGCCCGCCTCGACGATCTGCCGCGCGCGATACACCTGGCGAATGTCCTCTTCCGACGGCGACGGCACGAACGCCCCGCGATTCGCCTCCAGCACGAGCTTGCCCTCGAAGCCTAGCCGCGCCAGCACCTTGCGCAGCGCGCCGCGCGTGCAGCCGAACGCGGCGGCGAGATCGCGTTCGACGAGTTGCGCGCCCGGCCGCAGGCGCCCTTGCAACAACGCCGCGGTGATGGACGCATAAATGCGCTCTTCGACGCTGATCGCGTCGTCGTCGCTTGCGGCTTGAATAGGCGTTTCGGTGTCGGCAGGCGACGAAGGGCGGGGACGGGGAGCCATGAATTCAGTAGTCGGGAATGGAGCGATGTCGGCAGGCATTCTAGCGGCAGCGGCTCCGGCCGTCAGTCGCGCTCCCATTGAGAAAGCCGCTTTGCAGGGAGACGTTCAAGGGTCGAGCTTAACCCCCAGCCCGCTTCGCCTGATGGCCGGCCTTCTTTAGCGCCTCGATCACCCGTTCGCAATGATCGCCCTGCACTTCGATCACGCCATCCTTAACCGTACCGCCAGAACCGCAGGCCGTGCGTAACTGCTTGCCTAGCGAGGCCAAGGCGAGAGGATCGAGCGCGAGCCCCTTCACGAGCGTCACGCTTTTCCCGCCTCGGCCCTTGGTCTCGCGAGACACTCGCACCATGCCGTCACCCGCCGCTCGTGTCCTGGCGATCGTCTTGCAGACACATTGCGCGAGCGCCCGGCTGCATTCGGGACACATGCGGCCGTTTTCGGTGGAATAGACAAGGCCGCCTTTCGAACTGGTTTTCATCGTGCATCGTGATTTTGCTGACAACCGACAGCATATCCTGCCCATGGAAAGTCGCCAGCCAAGGCAACACGAATGCTTTAGTCGGCCTCGAGCTTACGACGTACGTGTGCGTAACGTCGATCGAGGCGCTGACGCACACAGCGTGTCGTACACCATGCCGAACGTCTCCCGGACGAAGCGTTTGCAGCGCTCGTCGGCGAGGCCACCCGGCTGATCACGCGGTATCTGCAGTGCTATCCGGATGGAAGGAGAGCGGCGAGCGTCCGCAAAAGCGTCTCGCGTTATACCGGTCATCACGAAAATGGTTAACCATTTCTTGATATTATGGTTGACCAAAAAAGCGCCTTGCACGGTTTTTCACGCCGCCCATCCCTCTCCACCAGGACCAAAGTGACTCCGCCCTCCAGCGCCAATCCGACCCATGCTCCCGCTCACCACGCCACCGCGGCACTACGGTGGCAGGACGTCGTCTGGCTGGCGGCGATCGTCGTGATCGGCATCAATCTGCGTCCGCTGCTCACATCGATCAGTCCTTTGATGACGACGATCCGCGCCGCAACCGGCCTCAGCTTCTACGGCGCGTCGTTGCTGACCAGCCTGCCGGTCGTCGCGATGGGCATCGGTGCATTCGGTGCGGGCGCGTTGACCCGCACGGTCGGCGAAACACGCGGTGTCGCGCTCGGCTTGCTGGCCATCGCGCTGGCTTGCGCGGCGCGGTGGACCGCGTCGACCGGCGCGGCGCTGCTCGCCACGGCGTTGCTCGCCGGCGTGGGCGTCGCGGCGATTCAGGCGCTGCTGCCCGCCTTGATGAAGCAGCGCTTTCATGCGCGCGTGCCGCTCGCGATGGGCGTGTTCTCCGCGTCGATCATGGGCGGCGGCGGCCTGGGCGCGAGTTTGAGTCCGTGGGTGAGTCGCGCGGCGCAGTCATGGCATGCGGGGCTCGCGGTGTGGGCGCTTCCGGCTTGCGTCGCGCTGCTGTGCTGGTGGGCATTGAACCGGCAGTCCCCGTCGAACGGCGCCGCCGCCCACGCTGCGTCCACGCATGCCGTCCCCCTTTCGCTATGGCGCACGCGGCGCGCGTGGACGCTCGGCCTCTACTTCGGCATCGTCAACGGCGGCTATACGAGTCTGGTCGCGTGGCTGCCGGCGTTTTACCAGCAACGCGGCGTGAGCGTCGCGGCAAGCGGTTCGCTGCTGGCAGGCATGACGGTGTTCCAGGCCGCCGCGGCTCTGTTGCTGCCGCTCGCCGCGGCGTCGTTCCGCGATCGCCGGCCGTGGCTCACGCTCGGCCTGACCGCGCAACTGGCCGGTTTGTTTGGCTTGATCGTCTGGCCCGACGCCGCACCCTTGCTGTGGGTCGGCGTGGCAGGCGCGGGACTCGGCGGGACTTTTTCGCTGACGCTAGTGACCGCCATGGATCATTCGGCCGACCATCGTGTGGCCGGCAAGCTGATCGCGTTCACGCAGGGCGTCGGCTTCATCGTGGCGGCTATCGCGCCGGTCGTGGCCGGCCTCGTGCGAGGTTGGAGCGGGAGCTTCGGCGGCGCATGGATCATGCTGGCCGGCTGCGTCGTCGCAATGATCGCCGTCGGTTTTCTGTTCTCGCCCCGCAGTTACAGCACGTGGCGCCGATGAAATGAGCGGCGCCCCCATGCGCCGCTTCGGTGCGTCGACCGGACGCGCCCCACGCAGGTGCAGCCGTGGCGGTCTAAGCGGCCGCTAAGTCCGTGCCTGCTTTCGTTTCACCTTCGCGCGTATTGGTTGGCATAGCCGTTGCTTTATACAAGGCTAGCCGTCGATAAAACCCCACTCCATGCTGCGCGTTCTCCTCGTAACCGACACCGATAAGCCCATCGGCGACCTTCGCGACGCCCTTGCCCGCCTCGGCTACGAGATGCTGGCGGGCACCGCGACGCCGCAAGCGCTGCATCGCGTGGTGCAGAGCGACCGGCCGGACGTCATCATCATCGATACCGAATCGCCGTCGCGCGACACGCTCGAACAGCTTGCCGTGATGAACGCCACCGCGCCGCGTCCGGTGCTGATGTTCAGCCACGACGCCAACCAGCAATTGATTCGCGACGCCGTCGGCGCGGGCGTCACGGCCTATCTCGTCGAAGGTCTCGCGACCGAGCGTCTCGCGCCGATCCTCGAAGTCGCGCTCGCGCGTTTTGCGCAGGAATCGCAGTTGCGCGAACGTCTCGCGCAAGTGGAGAACGAACTCGCCGAGCGCAAGCTGATCGATCGCGCCAAACGCATCCTGATGGATCAGCAGAAAATCACCGAACACGCCGCCTACGCCAGCCTGCGCAAACGCGCGATGAACCAGGGCGTCAAACTCGCCGAGATCGCGCGCGCCATTGTCGCGGCGGCTGACTCGCTCAAATGAAGCGCCGTCCATGAACTCTCCTACTTCACTCGCCACCACGTCCGCATCGGGACAGCTCGAGAAGACTCATTTGCGGCTCGGTTTCGTGGCGCTTTCGGACGCCGCGCCGCTCGTCGCCGCCAAGCTGCTCGAATTCGGCCATGCGCACGGCCTGACGCTGGAGCTGTCGCGTCAGCCTTCATGGGCCGCCGTGCGCGACAAACTGTTGTCGGGCGATCTGGATGCGGCCCATGCGCTCTACGGACTCGTCTACGGCGTGCAGCTAGGCCTCGGCGGACCGCAAACCGAGATGGCGGTGCTGATGGTGCTTAACCGCAATGGCCAGGCCATCACACTATCGAACCGTCTCGCCGATGCGCTCGCCGAACGCGGCACGCTACCCAGGGCGCTCGCCACGCTCGGCCGCAAACCCGTCTTCGCGCAAACCTTCCCAACCGGCACGCATGCGATGTGGCTGTACTACTGGCTTGCGTCGCAAGGCGTGGATCCGTTGCGCGAGATCGAGAGCGTGGCGATTCCGCCGCCGCAAATGGTCGCGGCGCTCGCCGAAGACAAACTCGACGGCCTCTGTGTCGGCGAGCCCTGGAACGCGCAGGCAGAAGCGCAAGGCGTCGGCAGAACGATGGCTTATACGAGCGACGTGTGGCCGGATCATCCCGACAAAGTGCTGGCGTGCCGCCGCGATTTTGTCAGCGCGAATCCGAATGCCGCGCGCGCGCTCGTGCAGACCATGCTCGAAGCATGCCGCTGGCTCGACGGCGCGGGACACCGCGAGGAAATCGCACGCTGGCTTGCGCGGTCCGAGTATGTAGGCATTGATGAAGCGTTGATCGCGGCACGTTTGGGCGACCAGATTGCCGCTTCCGCGCCGGGCGGTTTGCCCATACGCTTCTTCGACAATGGCGCGGTCAACTACCCGCATGCATTCGAAGGTGCGTGGTTTTTCACGCAATTCGAACGATGGGGCATGATCGACGCGCGTGCGGATTATGCGGACGTCGCCGCGCGGATCAACCAGACGCAGTTGTATCGCGAGGCGGCCGTCGCTGTGAACGTGGCCGTGCCGGAAAAAGGCGCCTCTCAGGTCTTGATCGACGGCGAAACGTGGCGCGAAGATACGTCACCCACTGCTTATGCACAGCGCTTTCCGATTCGCCGCTGAGTGGTTGACCGGTTGAGTGATCGAGTAGTCAAGCGGCTGAATGACGCCGCATGGCGTAATCGCTCAGCTAGCCGCCCCGTTCCGCCAGCAGATCGATCCGGCCTGTCACGTCGCCCCGCACGTCCAGCTCGAAACCGGGATTGATACCAGGCGAGCGCACCACCCGCAAGCGGTGGAGCGTCACGCCGCGTGCGACCTTATGCAGCAGCAGCGCCACAAGCTTGAGTCAATAGCCGTTGTCCGCATCGAGCCGCAACTACAAGAGCAATGGCCGCGATGCGCCCCGCCTGCTGCACAGCGCGATTCAGCTGCCTTCAATGCCCCTTCGCCCGCAATCGTTAGGCACCCTATCCTTCTCGACATCGATATCGCCACGGCTGCGACGTAGTAGCACACGTGCGCGCGCATCCATTTCCGTGAGAGAGAATGGTGTGGCGAAAACAGTCGTCGGCGCTCAGATCGAGACCATGCGCTCTCCCACCGAGCCGTGCGCGCTCAGTATCAGCACGGGTAGTCGACTGTCAGTGTCGCTGGTCAGCGCGTCGGTGACCAGGCGGGACAGGATCGGACTGTATTCATTCGCCTACACAAAACCAACATCGAGATATCTGGAGGACGACGTGCAAATCAACTTCAAGGCCCTGGCTGTCGCTGTCGCATTCGCAACGAATTCAGCGTGGGCGGCCATTCCACCCGGCTATCCCACTGACTACCAGGCCACGGTCGACGGCGCGAAAAAGGAAGGAAAGCTGATCGTCTATTCGGTCACGGACACCGCGCTGGTACGTCCACTCATCAAGGATTTTGAAAGCCTCTACGGCGTCAAAGTCGAATACAACGACATGAACACCACCGAGCTGTACAACCGCTACATCAGCGAAAACGCGGCCAGCAGCGTGAGCGCCGATGTGCTGTGGAGCTCGGCCATGGACCTGCAGATCAAGCTCGTCAACGACGGCCTGATGACCACTTACGAATCCCCCGAAGCGAAGCAGTTGCCGCAGTGGGCGCAGTACCGGAAGCAGGCTTACGGCACCACGTACGAGCCGCTCGCGATCGTCTATAACAAACGCCTCATGCCGGCCGGCGAGGTGCCGCAAACGCGCGCCGATCTGATCAAACTGCTGCAAGCCAAACCCGACAGGTTCAAAGGCCGCGTCACCACTTACGACATCGAAAAGTCCGGCGTCGGCTTCAACTATCTGACCCAGGACGTACGCGTCGACCCGCAGGTCACGTGGAATCTGGTCAAGGCCATGGGCGCCACCGGCCCGAAGCTGCAATCGAGCACGGGCGCGATGATGGAGCGCATCTCCTCGGGCGAGAACCTGATCGGCTACAACATTCTCGGCTCGTACGCGGTCATCAAGGCGAAGAAAGATCCATCTATCGGTTATGTCTACCCGAAAGACTACACGCTGGTGGCGAGCCGGCTCGTGACGATTTCGAAGAAAGCGCAAAGCCCGAACGCCGCGAAGCTGTGGGTCGACTATCTGCTCTCGCGACGCGGCCAGACGCTGTTGGCGAATCAGGCGGGTCTGTTCTCGATTCGCGGCGATGTGGAAGGCGAAACGTCGATGGCGGCCCTCACGAAGCAACTCGGCAACTCGCTTAAACCAGTCCCTATCGGCGCGGAACTGCTGGTCTATCTCGATCAGTCGAAGCGCCTCGAATTCCTCAAGCAGTGGCAACAGTCCATCAGGCGCTAGCCGTTCGCGTTTGACACCCAAGCGGCCGCGCTGACACGCGCGGCGGCCCTTCTTTCCAGACCTGTCGATATGCGGCCAGTGTGCCGCAGGGGGACCCTCATGCCTTCCACCAGCGCAACCGGACATCGCGCCGCGCTACCGCACGCGGCAAACGGCCGCTCCAACGGCGCGATACCGCCCGGCGCACTTCAGCCGTTCATGGGGCTGCTGCGCTGGCTCGTCATCGCGGTTCTAACCGTGGCGGTGGCGCTGCCGCTCGGCTTCATCCTGCTGCAGAGCGTGCTGAACGCACCGTTCTTCGACGCGAAGCGCGCCTTCGGCCTCAGCGGTTTCGAATTCATTTTCAGCGACCCGGACTTCTGGTCGGCACTGAAAAACTCATTTGTCATCGCAGCCGGAATGCTGTTCATCTCGATTCCGCTCGGCGGCATTCTCGCGTTCCTGATGGTGCGCACCGACCTGCCCGGCCGCCGCTGGCTCGAACCGCTGCTGCTCACGCCGGTGTTCGTCTCGCCGATGGTGCTCGCGTTCGGCTATGTGGTCGCGGCCGGCCCGGTCGGCTTTTATTCGGTCTGGTGGATGGAGCTGTTCGCCACCGCCGAAGCGCCGTGGACCGTCTACTCGGTGTTCGCCATCACGGTGATCGTCGGCCTCACGCATGTGCCGCACGTGTACCTGTATTCGTCGGCGGCGCTGCGTAATCTCGGCTCGGACGTCGAGGAAGCGGCGCGTGTCGCCGGCGCGCGGCCGTTTCGCGTCGCGCTCGACGTCAGCCTGCCGATGACGCTGCCCGCGCTGCTGTTCGCCGGCGTGCTGGTGTTCTTCCTCGGCTTCGAAGTGTTCGGCCTGCCGCTCGTGCTCGGCGATCCCGAAGGGCACCTCGTGCTGGCCACGTATCTCTACAAGCTCACCAACAAACTCGGCATTCCCTCGTATCACCTGATGGCCGCGGTCGCGATGTGCATCGTCGCGATCACGTTCCCGCTCGTGCTGCTGCAACGCCGGCTGCTGAAGAGTGCGAATCGATTCGTCACGGTCAAGGGCAAGGCGGGACGTCAGGCTGTACTGCCGCTCGGCGCGTGGCGCTGGATCGCACTCGCGATCGTCGCGCTGTGGCTGCTGCTGACGGTGTTCGTGCCGATCTCCGGCATCACGTTGCGCGCGTTCGTCACCAACTGGGGACAAGGCGTGCATCTCGGCGACGTTCTCACGCTCGCCAACTTCGCCGAACTGTTCGAGCAGGACACCCTGGTGCGCGCGATTCTGAACACGCTCGGCATCGGCGTGATCGGCGGTGCGCTGGCGGTGGGCTTCTATTCGCTGGTGGCATTTGCCGGCCATCGCCGCAACGACTGGGCCACGCGTCTGCTCGATTACCTCGTGCTGTTGCCGCGCGCGGTGCCGGGGCTGCTCGCCGGTCTCGCCTTCCTGTGGATCTTTCTCTTCGTGCCCGGCCTGAAGGAACTGAAGAACTCCATGTGGAGCATCTGGATCGCGTACACGGTCGTGTGGCTCGCCTACGGCATGCGTCTGATTCAGAGCGCGCTGTTGCAGGTCGGCCCCGAGCTCGAAGAAGCGGGACGCAGCGCTGGCGGCACGCGTGCACGCGTGAGTCTCGATGTGACGCTGCCGCTCGTGCGCTTCGGTTTGCTCGCGGCGTGGCTGCTGATCTTCATGATCTTCGAGCGCGAGTATTCGACCGCGGTCTATCTGCTTTCTCCCGGCACCGAAGTGATCGGCGCGCTGCTGGTGTCGCTGTGGGCGACCGGCGCGGTCGATCAGGTTGCGGCGCTTTCTGTCATCAACATCGCGATGGTCGGCGCCGGACTCGGCGTCGCGCTGCGCTTCGGAGTGAAATTGCATGGATAAGCTCAAGGTCGACAATCTCTTTCTCAGCTACGGCGACAACCCGATTCTCAACGGCGTGTCATTCGAGCTGAACCCCGGCGAGGTGGTCTGCCTGCTCGGCGCGTCGGGCAGCGGCAAGACCACGCTGCTGCGCGCGGTGGCCGGACTCGAACAACCGTCGGCGGGTCGCATCGAACTGGACGGCAAGGCGTTTTTCGACGACGCCACGCGTGTCGATCTGCCGGTCGAGCAGCGCTCGCTCGGACTCGTGTTCCAGTCGTACGCGCTGTGGCCGCATCGCACGGTGGCCGAGAACGTCGGCTATGGATTGAAACTGCGGCGCGTCGTCGGCGCCGAACAGAAAAGGCGCGTGCAAGCGGCGCTCGACCAGCTCGGCCTTGGCCACCTTGCCGCGCGTTATCCGTATCAGCTCTCAGGCGGTCAGCAACAGCGCGTGGCGGTCGCGCGGGCGCTCGTCTACAACCCGCCGGTGATTCTGCTCGACGAGCCGCTCTCCAATCTCGACGCCAAGCTGCGCGAAGAAGCGCGCGCGTGGTTGCGCGAACTGATCGTGTCATTGGGCCTTTCGGCGTTGTGCGTGACGCACGACCAGACCGAAGCGATGGCCATGTCCGATCGCATCCTTCTGCTGCGCAACGGCCGCATCGAACAGGAAGGCACGCCCGCCGAACTGTACGGCGCGCCCCGCTCGCTCTACACCGCCGAATTCATGGGCAGCAACAACCGCATCGAGGCATGCGTGGCCGCGGTTGAGGGCGACCGCGTGACGCTTGCCGGCGACGGCTGGGAACTGCAGGCGCAAGCGCGCGAAGCGCTGACCGCCGGACAGCAGGCGCATGCCGTGATTCGCCTCGAACGCGTGCAGGTCGCCGACGGTCCCGGTGCGAACCGGCTCGAAGCCGAACTCGTCACGTCGATGTATCTCGGCGACCGCTGGGAATACCTGTTCCATTGCGGCGGCTTGCGGCTGCGCGCCTTCGGCCACGTGCCGCGCGCGGCGGGCCGGCACTGGATCGAATTCCCCGCCAACGACTGCTGGGCGTTCGCACAGGCGAGTTGAGCGCGCGCCGCAACCGGACCGAAGCAAAAAAACCAACCGAAGGAGACGGGCGATGAACTTGAACATGAAGAAAGCGACTTTCAGCGTGACCTGCGCCGGATTCGCCGGTTTTGCCGCCGGGGGCGCGCAGGCGCAGTCGAGCGTGACCCTTTACGGTATCGTCGACGCGGGCATCGAATACGTGAACCATGCCAGCCCCGGCGGCAACGCCGTGCGTCTCGTGCCGGGCGCCCGGAACACCTCGCGCTGGGGTTTGCGCGGCGTCGAGGAACTCGGCGGCGGACTGAAGGCGCTGTTTCAGTTGGAGAGCGGCATCAACACCATGAACGGCCAGTTCGATGATGGCCCCGGTGCGATCTTCGCCCGCCGCGCATTCATCGGTCTGAAAAACCGTTTCGGGCAAGTCACGCTCGGCCGCAATTTCACCACCACGTTCGACTACGTCCTGCCGTTCGACCCGATGGGCTACGCGCCGAACTATTCGTGGGTTATCTCGTCGACCGCGACGGGCGGCCGGCGAGACCTCATATTCGTGCGTTCGTCCAACGCGGTGCGTTACGACGGCACCTTTTCCGGCTTCAAGTTCGGTGCAATGTATGGATTCGGCAACGTGCCCGGCAGCATGAAGACGAGTGCCAAATATGATTTCGGTCTCGGCTACGAAAACGGGCCGTTCGCCGCGGTGGTGACTTTCGACCGGCAGAACGGCGCAAGCGGCAGCGTCACGCCGGCGGACACCACTGACTACATTCAAGGCATGCACGCAGGTGTCAGCTATGACTTCGGCCAGGTCAAGGCGATGGCCGGCTATCGAAGCTACCGGCGCGCGTTCCACACCGCCGCGCCGGCGCTACGGAGCGACATGTACTGGATCGGCGGCCAGTACGAGGCAACGCCGATGCTCACGCTGACCGCCGCGATCTATCACCAGAACATCAAGGACGCGAGCGATGCCGATCCGACGCTGTTCTCGTTGCGCGCACAGTACGCCCTGTCGAAACGCACGTCGCTGTATCTGGCGGGTGGCTATGCGATGGCGAAGCACGGCAACTCGGTGAGTGTGTCGCGCGATCTGACCGGCACGGCGGATACGCAGGCAGGTGTCACCGCGGGTATTCAGCAGCGCTTCTGAAGCTTTCGCGCGCCAAAATTTGAACTGCGTTAATGTCCCGCGCGCTCCGTGCATGGTCGGCAAGCTGTCAGTTCCGTTAATGACGCAACGCGCCTGACGCTAGGTTTCCGACTTCTGCCACCTGCAAAGCGGAATTTTCCCCAATCAGTTATGGCTAACGCAATGCTACGTTTGATCCGTTCACCGCACCCGCCGTGAACGTGGGTCCACACAGGGAGGTGTGGACTCATGTCCAAACCACATGATTGAGAAAGGTTAAGGGATGTCTTACCTAGCAAACATGATTGAAGCAAATTCTCTAAAAGGACACCTTGTCGGCAACGGGCAATGTGTGGCATTCGTGCACGCTGTCGTTTCCGTTCCACCTTCCTCGTCGTGGCATCAGGGAGAGAAAGCAAGAACCGCGAATCTGATTAGTCCAGGAACGGTTATCGCGACATTCGACCCTAACGGCAGGTACGGAAACCACACTGACGGGCGCAGCCATGCAGCCATTTATCTCGGCCGCAACGCAGCCGGCATCCAGGTTCTGGATCAATGGAATGGGCATACGGCGCAGCCCGTCCACGAGCGAACCATCCGCTTCAGGAACGGACACGGAGTTAAAGCAAACGACGGGGATCAATTCTATGTGGTCGAGTAAAGCGCTTTGTGTGCTCCTCTATGCATGGGCAAGCGGCGCCGCGTTGGCAGCGCCGGTCGCTTGTCCGGTTAGCGTGCTCGATTCCGGCGTGCGGCATGCCCTGAACAACGCGGCTTTGTACGATGGTCCGCCGGACCAGATGGCGAGTCTTGCACCCCTACGCGCTGGCCGTGTGGATCGCTGGGACATCGACCAGATCGACCCCTATCTCGTCTGCAAATACAAAGGCACCGCAAAGACCATCACACTTCACGCAAAAAACGTGAATGTGTGTACAGCAGGCATGACGCCATTCAGGGCGCGTTGCAAATAAGAAGCACGAGACGCGTGAGCCATGCATCAGCCGCGCGCCTCGCGCGTCGTGCCTTGGCGATCACGTCAGCCGTGCGACCGCCGCGCGGCAAAGCATCGCCGCTCAGAAATTGAAGTTATCGATATTGCTCGAATCGAACGTGGTCGGCGGTCCGAGAATGATTTCGCCTTGCGGCCCGATGGTGCGTTTGCCGAGCTTGCCGGCCTCGAACGACTCGCCTTCCTTGCCGCTGATCGTGCCCGACGCCAGCGCTGCCGCGGCATACGCGGCCAGGTAGCCGAGTTGACCCGGATCCCACAACTGGAACGCCTTCACGGTGCCGTTTTTCACGAACGCGCGCATCTGGTTCGGCGTGCCGAGACCGGTCACCGCCACCTTGCCTTTACTCGACGAAGTCGAAATATAACGCGCGGCAGCCGCAATCCCCACCGTGGTCGGCGCGACGATCGCCTTCAGATTCGGATACGCCTGCAACAGGCCCTGCGTTTCCGTGAACGACTTCTGATCGTCGTCGTTACCGTAGGCGATCTTTACCAGTTTGATCTTCGAATACTCGGGCTTTTTCAGTTCCTCCTGCATCCACTTGATCCAGGTGTTCTGATTGGTTGCGTTGGGCGTGGCCGACAACACCGCAAACTCGCCTTCGCCGCCCATCAGCTTCGCGACCAATTGAACCTGGCCACGGCCGATGCCTTCGGCGTTCGCCTGATTGACGAACAGTTGACGGCCCTCGGGCGCCGTGTCCGAATCGAAGGTGACCACCTTGATGCCTTGCGACATCGCCTTCTTCAGATACGGCACCACCGCGTTGGCGTCGTTGGCGGCAATCACGATCGCGTCCTGCCGCTGCGTAATCAGCGTGTTGATGTATTGCACCTGCGACGAAGCGCCCGCGTCCGACGGCCCCACCGCCTTGCCCACGCCCTTGAACTCCTTGATCGCGGCCATGCCGCCATCGTCGGCAATCACCTCGTAGGGGTTGTTGATCTGCTTGGGCACGAATGCGATTTTCAGCCCGCTTTTCAGGTCCGCGGCGGACGCGGCACAACTGATCGCGAGCAACGCGGCGCACAGCGCCGCGCTGCCGGTGTGACGTAGAGGTTTGAACATGAAGTGTCTCCTGCCTTGTTGGACGTGGTGTTGTCCGGGTTATCGGTTGTTGGACTTTCTCTTTTCAGACACAGGCATTGCTAAGGGCGTTACAGGGAAGAAGCGGACCTGGCGATGAAACGCCGGTCGCGCGCCGCTCGCCAGCGGGCCACCAGATTCGGTATCAGTACCGAAGCCAGCAGCAGCACGCCGGTGACGATGGTGAGCGTTTCGCTGGATACGTCGTCGAGCGTGAGCGCATTTTTCAGCACGCCGATGATCAGCAGCGACAACAGCACGCCGATCATCGAACCGCGTCCGCCGAAAATACTCACGCCGCCGAACAGCACCGCCGCGATCACCGACAACTCGAACCCTTCGCCGTTGTCGCCGCGCGCGCTGGTAAAGCGCAGCGTATAGACGATGCCCGCCAGCGCGCTCATCGCGCCGGACAGCACGAACAGACGCAAGCGGATCCTGGCCACTTCGATGCCGGAGAACGCCGCCGCGGTTGGATTCGCGCCGATCGCGTAAAGACTGCGGCCGAATGCGGTGGACTGCAGCAGCACCGTGAACACAATCGCGCCGACGATCACGATGACAAACGGCAATGGAATGAAACTCCCGCCCAGCGTGTCCATGCCGAACGCCGTATAAGCGGGCGGAAAATCCGCCACCGCCTGATCGCCGAGCAACACGTAGGCGAGGCCGCGAAACAGCGCCAGCGTGCCGATCGTGACCGCGAGCGAAGGCAGATTGAGCTTGACGATCACGAGGCCGTTCAGCAAGCCGGCCAACGCGCCGGCAACCAGCACCAGCACGATCACGAGCGGCATCGGCAAGCCCATATGCCACAGCACGCCCATCAACGCGCTCGACGCGCCCAGCACCGACGCCACCGACAGATCGATTTCGGCGGCGACGATGATCAGCGTCATCGGCAGCGCCATCAACGCGATCTCGGTCAGATCGGCCAGCACGTTGCTCAGATTCGCCCCGGTCAGGAACACGGGCGACAGCATGCGCCCCAGCACGAGCGAGAGAATCAGCACGATCACCAGCAGCACGTCCCATTGCAGCGGCGTTTCGCGTTTGCGCGTGAGCAGCGCGGAATCGGGTTTAGCCATGATCGCGTTTCCTCATCATGCGTTTGGCGACGGAGCGGGCCAGCAAGGTATCGGCGGTAATCGCGGCGACGATCAGCGCGCCTTCGATGGCCTGCTCCCAGAACGGCGACACGTGCAGCACCACCAGCGCGATGCTGATCACGCCGAGCACGAGCGCGCCGAGCGTGGCGCCCAGTATCGTGCCGACGCCGCCGGTGATCGCCACGCTGCCCACCACGGCGGCGGCCACCACCTGCAACTCGATGCCCTTCGCCGTGCTCGCATCCACGGTGCCGAAGCGGGCCAGCCACAACGCGCCGGCGAAACCGGCAATCGCACCGGACAGCAGGAAGCCCGCCATCACGCGCCGTTCGACGTTCACGCCGGCGAGACGCGCGGCCTCCGGATTCGAGCCGATCGCGTAGTGTTCGCGGCCGCCGCGAAACTGCTTCAGATAGATGGCGAGGCCGATCAGCACGACGACCGCGATCAGCGCAAGCGTCGGGATGCCGAGCACGGTGCCGGTGGCAAGACGGGAAAACGCGTCGGGCAAACTGGTTGCGTTGATCTGTCCGCCGTGCACCCACGCGTAGTCGGCGCCGCGAAAAATGTACAGCGTGGACAGCGTCGCGACGAGCGATGGCACGCGCCCCACCGCGACGAGCAGCGCGTTGATGGTGCCCGCCACGAGACCGATTGCGAGCCCCGCCGCCAACGCGACAATCACCGGCATATGCGGAAACGCGACATACAGACTGCCGACCGCATACGCGCTGACGCCCACTGTCGAGCCGACCGACAGATCGATGTGGCGCATCAGGATCACGACAGTCATGCCGGCCGTCAGCAAGCTGATAATCGACACATTCAGCAGCACGTCGCGCAGATTCTGCAGATTCAGGAACTGCGGCTTCGCGAGCCCCGTGCCGACGATCAGCAGAACCAGCACGACGAAGAGCGTCGTCTCGCGGCTCTTCGCGATGCTCGCCGCAAAACCGCCCGGCGAACTCGCGGCGCGCTTCGGTACCGGCGCCTGCACCGGCGCGGGATGGGTTGAAGAATGGCGCATCATGCGGCGTGCCCCAGCGGTGGAATGGGTTGACCGAGTGCCGCGCCCATGATGCGCTCCTCGTCGGCGTCGGCGCGCGCTATATCCGCGCTGATACGCCCCTCGTGCATTACCAGCACGCGGTCGGCCATGCCGAGCACTTCCGGCAATTCACTCGAGATCATCAGCACCGCCATGCCGTCGCGCACCAGTTCAGCGAGCGCGCTGTACACCTCGGCCTTGGCGCCGACGTCGATGCCGCGCGTGGGTTCGTCGATGATCAGCACTTTGGGTCCGGTGGCCAGCCATTTGCCGAGCACGACCTTCTGCTGATTGCCGCCCGATAACGTGCCGACCGGCGCGTTGGGATCGCCCGCCTTCAGCCGCAGGCGCGTGCCCCATTTATTGGCGAGCTGCGTCTCGCTGCGCGTGGAGATGAGCCCGTGTTTGACGAGCCGGCCGAGCACCGTCATCGACGCATTGCGCGCGATGCTCAATTCCAGCGCGAGCCCTTGCTGGCGGCGATCCTCCGGCACGAGTGCGAGTCCGGCGCGCACGGCGGCCGCGGGCCGTCCCGCGGTGAGACGCTCGCCGGCGATCCGGATTTCGCCCGAGTCGAGCGGATCGATGCCGAAGATCGCCCGCGCGACTTCGCTGCGCCCCGCGCCGACCAGTCCGGCGAGCGCGACGATTTCGCCTGCGCGGACGTCGAAGGAAATGTCTTTGAATACGCCGATGCGCGTGAGGCCGCGCACCGACAGCCTTACCTCGCCGGGTGGCCGGTCGGCCTTGGGATAGAAGGTTTCCAGATCGCGCCCGACCATTTTGGCCACGATCGCTTCCGTGTCGAGATCGGCAGTCAAACCGTCGAAAACTTTGGCGCCGTCGCGCATGATCGTGACGCGTTGTGTCAGCGCGAATACTTCGTCGAGACGGTGAGTAATGAAAAGGATCGCCACGTCACGCTCGCGCAGCTTGCGCACGATGGTGAAAAGCCGCTCTACTTCCGGCAGCGACAGCGCGGCGGTCGGTTCGTCCATGATCAGCACGTTGGCGTTCAGCGACAACGCCTTGGCGATTTCGATCACCTGCTGATCGGCGATCGACAAACCGCGCACCAGTTGATCGGCGCGCAGATCGACACCGAGCGACGCCAGCAAGCCGTCCACCTCGCGGCGCATCGCGTCGTAACGAATCCGGCCAATGCGATCGACCGGCTGCCGTCCCATGAAAATGTTCTCCGCGATCGACAGGTCGAAGAACAGCGTGGGTTCCTGATAGATGACCGCGAGCCCGGCGTCGCGTGCCTCGGCGGGCGTCGCGAAGCGGCGTGCTTCGCCGTCCACCAGCAGTTCGCCGGTGTCCGGCTGATGCACGCCCGCCAGAATCTTCACGACCGTGGACTTGCCCGCGCCGTTCTCGCCGAGCAAGGCATGCACCTCGCCCGGCCAGAGCGCGAGATCGCCGTCGGATAGCGCGCGAACCCGCCCGAATGATTTACTCGCATGCCGCAATTCGAGCCTCGGCACAGCGGATGTGGGTTGCTGCACTGCGTGTCTCCTTCTTTAAATGCGGTAGCAACGTTCCGCGTTGCGGCAAAACAATGCTTCTTTTTCGGCGACGCTCGCGCCCTCCACGATCGATGCATACGCATGCCACAGATCCGCGTAAGAGCCGAACAGCCGGTCGACTGGAAAGTTCGAGGCGAACATCGCGCGCCCGACACCGAACGTGTCGATCGTTTCGAGTACATACGGCCGCAGGCTTTCAACCGTCCACTGGTGATCGAACATGGCGAGTCCGCTGATCTTCACGGCGACATTCGGGCAGTCCGCGAGCAAGCGCATGCCTTCGCGCCAGGCGCGATAACCGGCCACGCTGCTGCGGTCGACGAACATACCCGCGTGATTGATGACGAACTGCGTGTCGCCATGCGCGCGCGCCAGCGCTGCCGCCTCTTCCATCTGCGACGGATACAGTTGCAGATCGAACGACAGGCCGTAGCGGCGCAGCAGCGCGAAGTGCTCGCGCCATTGCGGCTCGCGCATGAAATGACGGCCGACGTAATCGAACAGCTTGTTTTCATGCACGTTCAGAATCTGGCGGATGCCACGCGTGTTGGCAAACGACGCATGCGCTTCGAGCACGGCCGGCGCATTCGGCGCGGACAGATCCACCGCGGCGACGATCGCGTTCGGCATGCCGCGCGATGCCTTGCGATCGGCAATGGACTGCAACCAGCGTGTCTCTTCGACCGGATCGGCGGGATCGTGATTCGCTTCGACGTGCACGAGCTTCAGCACGTCGATGTCCCCCGCATCGCCCAACAGATCGTCGAGCAGGTAGTCGTGCTTCAGTTCACGCGCGTCGCCCACGAACGACACGCCCGGGTTTTCCAGCCACGGATAGCGATGCGTTTTCAGATCCCACAAATGAATATGCGAATCGACCACCTGCATGCGACATCCTCCGTCCGGTCAAAATCGTTTTCGAGGTTTGAGATCCGGTCGGCTCGGATCAGCTCAGCGAGTTCAAATGGAAGACCGGTTCGAGCGGCTGCTGCAGCGGCGTGTGATCCGGGGCCGTGTGCATGATGTCGGCCATGTAATCCCACCATTTGCGCATCACGTCGAGTTGCGGCAGTTCGTCCATGGTGTGGTGACTGTTTCGCGTCAGAATGGCGAACAGGTGATTCGACTCCGGATCGAAGAAAATCCGGTAGTCGCGCACGCCGGCGTCGTGCAATGCGTCAACCAGTTCAGGCCAGATTTGCGCATGACGGCGTTCGTATTCCTCGCGCATGCCGGGGTTGAGCACCATCCGGAAAGCGATTGTCTCCATTGCGGCCTGTCTCCCGTCGTATCCGGGCGCTTTTCCAGCGAAACGTGGAAGCGTCTGATACGACTATAATTCCTGCGTCGATAGCATCTCAATCCGAAGTTGGGATTGGGCGATCCACAAACCGAATCGCACCGCCCCATGAGCCAACCCTCAGCAACCGTCGCACTCGTCAATCGGCTCAAGTTCAAGCACCTCGCGCTGCTCGTCGCGCTTGACGACGCGCGCAATCTCCATCAGGCCGCCGAGGCCGTCAACGTGGCCCAGCCGAGCGCGAGCCGCATGCTCGGCGATATCGAAGAAGCGTTCGGCTTTCTGCTGTTCGAGCGCAACGCGCGCGGCATGACGCCCACGCCGCTCGGCGTCGTCACGCTCGCTTACGCGCGGCGCGCGCTGGCCGAGCTGACCCGTTTCGCCGAAGACCTCGACGTGAAGCGCCGCGGCGGTCATGGGCAATTGACGGTCGGCGCGATCATGGGCGCCGCGCCCGATCTGCTCGCCATGGCGGTCGCCGCGCTGAAAACGGAAAGTCCGCTGCTGAACGTGCGCATTCTCGGCGAAACCAGCGACCAGGTCGTGCAATTGCTGCATCGCCGCGAAGTCGATCTGGCGCTTGGGCGACTGACAAGTCCCCTGCAACACAACGATTTCAGTTTCGAGCCGCTCGCGCGCGAGACCTTGTTGCTGGTCGTGCGCGCGGTGCATCCGCTCGCGCAGCGCGCGCGCCTCAGCTTGCGTGAACTGATCGACTGGCCGTGGGTGGCGCAGCCCGTCACCAGTCCGGCGCGCGTGCTGTTCGAAGAGGAACTTGCGCGTGCGGGACTCGCCACGCCGGTGAATCTGACCGAATGCGCGTCGATCTTCGCCACGCTGCAATTGCTCGAGAATTACGATGCGGTGGCGATGCTGCCCGAGTCGGTGGTGCGCGATCATTTGCGCGGCAAATTGCTCGTCGCATTGCCGCTCGAAATCGGCAAGTCGCTCTCCGGTTTCGGCATTCTCACGCGCAAGGAAGAACCGCTCGCTGAACCGGCGTTGCGTTTCATCGACCTGTTGCGCGGTTTCTCGCGCAAGCTCAAGCCCGATGACACCACGGCGGCCGCTGCCGACTCCGTGATCGTCTCCTCGGCTCCCGTGAACTGAGATCGGCATCGGCGCGTTACTGCAGGTTGACGAAGAGACCGCCGTCCACCAGCAACGCCGCGCCCGTCACATAGCGTGCGCGGTCGGAAGCGAGGAACGTCACGCAATCGGCGACATCTTCCGGGCGGCCCAGTCTGCCAAGCGGAATGCGCTTTTCGAAGTAGGCTTTTTTGGCTTCGTCGGCGAGGTCTTCCGCATTCAGGTCGGTTGCGATGGTGCCCGGCATCACCGAGTTGCAGCGAATGCCGAACGGTCCCAAAGCCACCGCGCAGGATTGCATCAGCGAATGCACGCCGGCCTTGGTCGGCGTGTAATGCGTTTGCATGCCGCCACCCACCAGCGCGCTGATCGAACTCGTCGCCACGATCGCGCCGCCGGTGCCCTGCAGCTTCATCTGTTGCGCGGCGGCTTGCGTGACATAGAACGCGCCGTTCAGATTGACCGCCACCGTGGACTCCAGCACTTCCGGCGGCATGTCGAGAAACGCGTGGAACGGACAGATGCCGGCGTTGCTGGCCAGTACGTCGACCTTGCCAAACGCTTCGACCGTATGACGCACCAGTTGCTGACCGGTTTCGCGCGCGGCGACGTTGCCCTCGATCGCAATTACTCGCCGCCCCAGCGCCTCGATTTCGCCAACCACTTCCGCGACGGCGGAACGGCGTCCATACGATGCGTCGTTATCGCCCCAGTAGTTGATCGCCACGTCCGCGCCTTCGCGTGCGCATGCAACCGCTATTGCGCGGCCAATGCCACGCGAGCCGCCGGTGACGATCACGGCCTTGTCCTTGAGCAGCACGTCATTCTCCTTTTATGCTTCCACCTTGCGACGGGTTACGCGCAATCACCGCGGATAAGGCCGCACCAACGCGCATTCCGGATTCAGCCGCACGCCGAATCCCGGTGTGTCCGGCACCTTCATGCGCCCATTGACCGGCACCGGTTCGTCGAGCAGCAGCGGTGTGAACATCGGCACGACCTCGTCGGCCTTCGGCGCCATCATCAGAAATTCGGCGAATGGGGAGTTATGCCGCGTGACCACGAAGTGATAGCTATACACCGACGAACCGTGCGGCACCACCATCACATTGTGCGCGTCGGCGAGCGCGGAGATCTTGATCAATTCGGTAATGCCGCCGCACCAGCCGACATCCGGCTGAATCAGATCGCAGCATTGCATCTCCAGCAGCATGCGAAAGCCCCAGCGTGTCGCTTCGTGTTCGCCGGTCGACACCATCATGCCGCGTGGCACGTTGCGGCGCAGTTCGGCGTAACCCCAGTAGTCGTCGGGCGGCAGGCATTCTTCGATCCATTTCAGGCCGTATTCGTGCGCCGCCTGCGCGAGCCGTGTGGCATACGGCACGTCGAGGCTCATCCAGCAGTCGTACATCAGCCAGAAGTCGTCGCCGACGCGGCTGCGCATGTCCGCGAGTTTCTCCAGATTCTGCTTGAGGCCCGCTTCGCCTTCAGCCGGACCATGCTGCAACGGCAGCTTGCCGCCGATGAAGCCCATCTCCTTCGCGAGATCGGGCCGCGCGCCGGTTGCATAGAACACGAGCTCGTCGCGCACCGGCCCTCCCAATAGCTGATACACCGGCTCCTTGCGCACCTTCGCGAGCAGATCCCACAACGCGAGATCGACGCACGAGATCGTATTCAGCACCACGCCTTTGCGGCCGTAGTACAACGTGGAGAAGTACATTTGATCCCACATCTTCTCGATGTCGGTCACGAGTTGGCCTTCGAGAAAACGCGCGAGATGTTTCTCGACGATAAACGCGCCGATCTCGCCGCCCGTCGTCACCGCGAAACCGACGGTGCCGTCGCTTGCTTCGATCTCCACCACGAGCGTGCCCAGCACATTGATACCAAACGACTGGCGGCTCTGGCGATACTCCGGATAACGCGCCATCGGCGTGGAAATGTGATCGTCGATCCAGTGTCCGCCGGGTTGGTCGTGATAATCCGCGCCGCCGCCGCGGACAATGAAGGCACGCACGTGCCGGATGGTAGGCATGGCCATGAATGGGGCTCCGTTATGAGTGCGTCGAGCGCGCGCCTAGCGGGCGCGATGCAGTAAGGTTTCGAAAGTGGTGTGCGGCTGCGCCGGATCGCGGCGCAACAGCGTGCCGATCAGCAGCGCGGCGAGCAGACTCGACACGCCCAGCACGACCAGTCCCGCCGACGTCGACGAAAACGCGCGTTCCGCCGCGGTGCGCAAGCTCGGTGCGATGAAGCCGCCGAGTCCACCGAGCGAATTGATCAAGGCGATGCCGCCCGCTGCGGCGGCGCCTGTGAGGTAACGCGTGGGAAAGGTCCAGAAGAGCGGCTGCGCCGCGATGAAACCGCTCGCCGCGCAACACAGCGCGAGCAGGCCGAACAGCGGGCTATGCACCAGTCCCGACACACCGATGCCGAGCCCGGCGACGATCAGCAACAGCACCGCCCAACGCCGATGCTCACCCGTGCGATCCGCGCGCCGCGGCACATACCAGGTCACGGCCAGCGCGCACAGCCACGGCAACGCGGCGACGAGCCCCACCCGCAAACCGACCGTCGCGCCGAGGAAGGCCGCCACCTGTTGCGGCAGATAGAAAATCACGCCGTACACGCTCATCTGGATCAGCAGATAGATCGCCGACAGCAGCAACACGCGACGATCCACCAGCGCGGCGAGAATGCGATGCGGACCGTGCGCGGACGCGAGCAGCGCATCGTCGTCGAGCGCCGCGCGCAAGCTCGCGCGCTCTTGGGGATCGAGCCAGCGCGCGTCTTCGGGACGATTGTCGAGATACCAGAAGGCCCACACGCCCACCACCGAAGCCAGCCCGCCTTCCACCAGAAAGAGCCATTGCCAGCCGGTCAGGCCAAGTGCGCCGTGCAATTCGAGCAGCGAACCCGACAATGGGCTGCCGAAAATAAACGCCAGCGGCGCACCGAAATAAAACACGCCCACCGCGCGCCCCCGGGCCGATTGCGGAAACCAGTGCGTGAGGTAATAGATCACGCCGGGAAAGAAACCGGCCTCGGCGACGCCGAGCAGAAACCGCAGCGTATAGAACGCGGTGGGCGTATGCGCGAGGCACATGGCCGCCGATACGAGCCCCCATGTCACCATAATGCGGCACATCCACGCACGCGCGCCGACCCGATGCAGCAGCAGATTGCTCGGGACTTCGAACAATGCATAGCCGACGAAAAACACGCCCGCACCGAACGCAAACGCCGCATTCGACAAACCCGTATCGTGCTGCAAGGCCTTTTGCGCGAAACCGATATTGGCGCGATCGAGAAACGCCAGCACGTACATCAGCAGCAGAAAAGGCAGCAGCCGTCGCATGACCTTGCTGTTGATCGCTTCGAGTGAAACGGGCGCATGCGTTTTCATGTCGTCTCCTTCGCAGAGCGCGCGATCCGCGGCGCTGCGTTTTCTTATCGTGTGTACCGTTGCCGAGTTCAGGCGTGCGTCACGCCTCCGGCGCCTCAGTACGTTGCGCGCCCGCCGGACAGATCGAATACCGAACCGGTGCTGAACGCACAGTCCTCGGACGAGAGCCACAGGATCAGCGACGCCGCTTCTTCGGGCATCAGAAAGCGGTTCATCGGAATCTTCGAGAGCATGTAGTCGATGTGCTGCTGCGACATCGAGTCGAAGATTTCGGTTTTGGCCGCGGCCGGCGTGACGGCATTGACGAGAATGTTTTTCGTCGCGAGCTCTTTGCCGAGGGATTTGGTCAGGCCGATAAGGCCTGCCTTGGAGGCGCTGTAATGCGAGGCGTTCGGGTTGCCTTCCTTGCCGGCCACCGACGCGATATTGACGATCCGGCCATAGCCCTGCTTGAGCATTTGCGGCACGACCGCACGGCAGGTGAGGTACGGGCCGATCAGGTTGACGTCGATCACGCGGCGCCAGAGGTCGGGTTCCAGCTCCCACGTGGTGCCGTTGCCGCCGGTGATGCCGGCGCAATTGATCAGCACGTCGATCGCGCCATGATCGGCGACGGTTTGCGCCACGGCCTGCGCGACGGCGGCTTCCTGCGTGAGATCGACTGAGACCGCCGTGACTTTGCCCAGTTCGCTAAGCTCACGCTGGCTGCGTGCGAGGCGTTCGGCGTCCACGTCCCATAGCGCGACCGACGCGCCCGAGTTCAGCGCCCGTTGCGCCACCGCGTAGCCGATGCCGCGCGCGCCGCCGGTAATGGCGACTACGCGCCCCTCCAGATCGATTCGATTCATCGCTGTGCTCCTGTGGCTGGCCTGAGCGGCTCGCCATTGTGTTGTTGTGTGCCGGCTGGTTGTGGTGTCAGTGCCGCTGGTGCGCTTGCACTGACGGTTCAGCCAATATACGAGCCGTGCGATGCGCTAACAATTCGAGTATTGGAGGAGGTGATAACAAAAGTGGATCGAAAGAGACTGTGAATGTGTTGTCTGCAATGCCATGCTGGTGCAGCGCATTTGCGCTCAAACGCTTCAAAGACGCCCCGTTCAACCCCTTTTACTTTATTTTTTTTGCGCTTGCACAACCGCTCCGTCGCGTTCGATACTGGTTTAACCCGGCTTCTCTGCTGCGGGTGCATCAGTCATCGCCTGCCCCATGCGGGCTCCTCATCTGAACGATGGATGCGAACGTCAGGAGGCGCCATGGAAGTCTGCGATGGATGCTCCGATATCGACGGCCTGCCAGTCGATGTGCAACGACAGGAAAACCTCACGCTAATCGGTGTCGCGGAGTGCAATGGCACGCTCGTGCTTGAGCACTATCGCTGCGACAAATGCCGGGCCGTGATCGCCAGACAATTCACGGGCGACTCCCACGAACGGATCTGGAGCGTCATCGAAACGGCTCATTGAGCCATCGGCTCGGCCATCCTCAACGTCAGTGCAATTCACGGCGAGCGCCTACAATCAGCAAGGCATGACGCGGCGCACCCACGCCGCGACGCGTCCCTGTTGATTCCGGAGGAACCATGAGTCGAACTGAGACTGCATTGATTGTCGGCGCGGGCAAGGGCTTGAGCGCCTCGCTCGCGCGCCTGTTCGCGGCGGAGGGCATGCAGGTCGCGCTCGCCGCCCGCGACACCGGCAAGCTGACGGAGCTGGTCGACGAGACGGGCGCCCTGCCCGTGGCTTGCGACGCCAGTCAACCGGACCAGGTCACTGCCCTCTTCGAGCGCGTGGAGAAAGCATTCGGCGCTCCCGATCTCGTGGTCTACAACGCGAGCGGCCGCTATCGCGCGCCACTCGAAACCATCGAGCCACAGAAGCTCGAAGACGCCTTCAAGATCACCGCCCTCGGCGGCTTTCTCGTCGCCCAGGCCGCGGCGGTGCGCATGTTGGCGCGCGGCCACGGCACCGTCCTGCTAACCGGCGCAACGGCCAGCGTGAAAGGACTGCCCGGCTCGACACCGTTCGCCATGGGCAAATTCGCGCTACGAGGCATGGCCCAATGCATGGCGCGCGAGCTCGCGCCGAAGAATATTCACGTCGCGCATTTCGTGATCGACGGCGGCATTGCCAGCGCTGCAAGAAGTTGGGAAGACGGCGACGCCGACGACAAATGGCTGGACCCCGACGCGATTGCCAGGGAATATCTTCACATTCATCGTCAGCACCGCAGCGCGTGGACGTGGGAAGTCGAACTCCGCCCGTGGGTCGAGCGGTTCTAGGCGCCGTGGCTCGTCCGGCCTACCGAACGAGAAACCCGTAGGTGAGCGGATCCCGCTCGTCGATTATCCAGGTCGCGAAGCCGCAGACAAAAGCATTGCCTTCGACTTCCGGAATGACGGCCTTGAAATCACCCACCGTTGTTTCGCTCAAGACGCGCCCTTTGAACACGGTGCCGATAATGGACTCGTTCACCAGGGTGTCGTCCTTGCCCAGTTTCCCACGCAAATAAAGCTGCGCGACGCGGCCTCCCGTTCCGGAGCCGGTCGGCGAACGGTCCACCTCACGATCGGCGAACACGCAGCAGTTGGCTTGCGTCGACCCCTCATGCCGCGGCGCATTCGCGATGATGGTGCCGTAGATGTGGTTGATCTCGGGAATGTAGGGATGCTCGACAGGAAACGCCTTATTGGCCGCCTGCTTGACTTCAGCGCCGAAGCGGATGAGTTCTTCCACCGACGACTCCCGCACCGCGAGACCATGCGGCTCGCCGTCGGTGTAGAAGTAGAACGCGCCGCCGAACGCGATATCGCCCGTCACCGAGCCGAACGACGGCGTCTCGACGGTCACGTCCTGCTTCCAGATAAACGACGGCACGTTGACGAAGCGAACGTTGCCGGCGTGCTCGCCATCCCACTTCACGAATGCTTCGATGAACCCGCACGGCGCGTCGATGCCGACGCGCGTTTCGGGTACTTCACGCTGAACCCAACCCAGTTCGACCGCCGCCGTCGAGAGCGCGATGACACCGTGGCCGCAATGGTCGCTATACCCTTCGTTGTGAAGGAAGATGATGCCGAAGTCGGCATTGGGGCTGACCGGTTCCGTCAGATACCCGCCGTACATATCGGCATGCCCGCGCGGTTCGAACATCAAGGCCCGGCGGATATCGTCGGCGTTTTCCTTCAGCCATGCGCGCCGCTTCACGATCGTGTCGCCGGGCAAACGCGGCAAACCGCTGGTGACAATGCGAAATGCCTCGCCGCCCGTGTGAACTTCAACGGTCTGGATGGTGCGTGAAATTTTCATGTCTGCGTCGTGAAGTGGATGGACCAAGCCGTCTGCCGTTACTGACCGTAAGGCGTCGGCAAGCCGTTCTTGATGACGTACACGGTAGTCGGCGCGCCCTTCAGGTCGCCGTACTCGTCGAACGAATAGGTGCCCGCGACGCCTTTATAGTTTTCCTTCGCGAGTTGGGCGGTCAGCTTGGCCTTGTCCGTGGTCGTGCCCGCCTTCACCATCGCGTCGGCCAGCAACTTGACGCCGTCGTAATAGCTCACGGCGTAGACCTGCGTATCGATGTTGTAGGCCGCCTTGTACTTCTGCAGGAACTCGCGTCCGGCCGCGGTTTTCTCCAGCGCAATGCCGCCCTGTGCGCAATAGACGATCGAGGCCGCGTCGCCCGCCACCTTGCCCATGTCGGCCGAGCAGATGCCGTCGCCGCCGAGCAGCTTCGCCCGGAGTCCGCGCTGGCGCATCTGTTTAGCCATCGGCGCGCCCTGCGCTGCGTAGCCACCGAAGAAAATCACGTCGGGATTTTTGGCCTTGATGGTCGTCAGAATGCCGAGGAAATCCGTTGCCGACGAGTTGGTGAACTCCTGCTGGATAATCTGGATGCCGTTCGCTTTGGCAACCTTCACGAACTGCTCGGCGACGCCCTGACCATACGCCGTGCGGTCGTCGATGACAGCGGCCGTTTTGGCCTTCAACGTCTTGGCGGCGAACTGCCCCATCGTGCCGCCCAGTTGCTCATCGCTCGCGCCGATCCGGAAAATGTTCTTGAAGCCCTGCTTCGTCAGCGCCGGGTTCGACGCGACCGGCAGCATCGGTACATTGCCGGTGTTGTAGACGCGCGATGCCGGGATCGCCACGCCCGAGTTATACGGTCCGACCACGGCGAGCACGCCGCTGTCGACCAGTTTCTGCGCGACTTGCACGCCGATTTTCGGGTCCGCCTGGTCGTCTTGCGAGTCCAGTTTAAAGGTGACCTTCTGACCCGCGACGGTGACGCCCGACTTGTTCAGTTCGTCGATGGCGAGCCGTGCGCCGTTCTCGTTGTCCTTGCCGTTCGGCGCCTGCGGACCGGTGAGCGGCGCCGAATGACCGATGGTGACGACCACCTGGGCACTCGCGGACAGGGTGAAACCAGCGGCCATCAATGCGGCCGCAGTCATTGCAAGACATCGCATACAGGACTCCGATTGGACTAGGGAGCAATCACCATATGCTCAAATGGGTTCCAGTTCAATCGAGCGGTACGCCAGGCTAGGGCACCGCAAACGATCCGCCGTGCCGCATGCGGGCTCGACCATCGTCAAAGCCGCAGCAGTTCGTTTTTCATCCACTCGTGGACCGCGTGACTCAGTTCCTGCTGTGTCATGTCCTGCGGAGACAGCGGCGGCCCGACCACCACGCGGATATGCCCGCGGCCCTCCGGCCAGCCTTTTGTCGGCCAGACCTTGCCCGCGTTCAGGACCACGGGAACGGCCGGCACGCCGGTCGCGCACGCCAGCCGAACGCCGCCGGACGTCATCCGCAACGGCGCATCGTGCGCGACCCGGGTGCCTTCCGGGAAAATGACGACGACATCGCCCTTGGCCAGCCGCTCCGCGCTTTCCTTCGTCACAGCCTGGTGAGCCTGCCGAGCGGAGCCGCGGTTCAGGCTGACCATATCGAGGCCACGCAACACCCAGCCGAAGAAGGGGATGCGCAGAAGCTCTTCCTTGAACACGAAACTGACGCGGCGCGGAAAAATCGCGAGAAACGCGAGCGTTTCCCACGTCGATTCATGACGCGAGAGGATGATCGCCGGACCGTCGGGCAGGTTGTCGAGCCCGTCTATCGAACATGAAACGCCGGGTAGCCAACGCATGACGAAGACCAGTGCGCGACACCATTGCCTCGCCAGCCAGTACCGGCCGGCCCGTCCGACGAAGGGAAACAGCAGCAGGATGATGATCGAATACAGCGTACCGCTACCGAGGAGGTAGACGATAAAAAGCCATTTGGTGAAAGTTGAGCGCATCGGGACCTGAATCGGGGGATAAGCAGCGGAAGATTTTCATGGTAACGCGTTGAGACGGCGACGTGAGCGATACGTTCGGTCGCGCGCGGAAGAGGCGCGCCTGGCTTTTCCGCTGCTCACTGACGGATCGAATTCGGCTTGCCTTCGCGGCTCTTTATTCCGCACCCGTTTCTGGGACACACGCAGCGCACTTAGAACGGTCCGCGCCTCGCGAGGTTCGCGTACTCGTCCTTGAGCGTTCCGATGCGCCGGCGGTACGCGTTGAGCAAGCACGACTGATTAGCGCCGCAGGCTTTTCTGGACTTCAGCCAAGCCTGCTGCTCGTCCTGCATGTTGCCCCGCGCGCCCATCGCAACCAGGCCCGTCAGCATCTGGTAACGCACGGCCATTTCGACGTCCATCTCACTCAGTTGCCGTGACGCGCAGATGGCCTTTTCATCCGGCAATCGCGCCCGGCCGCAGTCGAAGCTGGCCGCGAATGCGGAAGCGGAACCGAGCGTGACCGTTGCGAACAGCGCCCACCGCAAGTGGCGTTTGATAGCTTGATTGCGTTGTCGATTCATCACGCTTCTGCGTTCTGGTTGAATTACCGTGAGTACGGTCTGAACAGCTAAACCGATACCCGACAGTTATTCCGTACACGCCGGGCAAGCCACCGCTTTATCGGCGACCTTCTGTTCGCCGCGGCCGAAGCTCGCCAGCGCGGCAAGCCCCAGCAACGCGAGGCCGCTACCGAGCAGAAAGTCGGCGGAAATCCCCACATGGTCGACCACCACGCCGCCCACCAGCGACCCCAATGCAATCGCAACCTGAATGATGCTCACGAACAATGCCGAGCCGGCTTCGGGCGAATCCGGCGTGGCGCGTTGAATCCAGATGCTGAAACACAGCGGCAAGGCGCCGAAGGAAACGCCCCACGCAAGCACCAGTGCGACGACGCCGATCGTCGAATGCTGGAGTAGCGGCAGCAACACCAAGGCGAACATCAACAGCGAAACCATCGCGCCGACCGACACCTTCAGGTTGCGCGTCACCGTCGACGAAACCGCGAAGTTCGAGAAGAACCCGATAATGCCGAAGCCAAGCAGCAGCCATGTGATCGTCGACATGTCCAGATTTGCGTTATGCAGCAGGAAAGGCGTGATGTACGTGTACGAGGAAAAATGCGCGCCGAAAGCGAGCGCGACCATCAGCATGCTGCGGCGTGGATGCGGCCGGCGCAGCAGCGCCACCAGATCGCGCAGACGCAGCGCGGCGGTCGACGGCAGGGACGGCACGAAGAAGAACTGCGCGACCAGCGCCACCGCGACCAGCACGCCGGTCGCCATGAACGACACGCGCCATGATGCGAAGCTCGCGATGAACGTGCCGAGCGGCACGCCGATCACCGTTGCGCACGTCACGCCGGTGAGAATCGTGGCCATGGCGCGCGCAGAATCCTTGGGCTTCACGAGCCGCCCAGAGGCTGCCGTGGCGAGCGTCCAGAATCCGCCCAGCGCGGCGCCGAGCAGCGCGCGCCCGAGCAGCATGCAGAGAAAATTCGGCGCAAAAGCGGAGATCAGATTCGACGCCAGCAGCAGAGCCGTCAGCAAAAGAAACACGCGCCGGCGATCCATGCGCCCCGCCACCAGCATCAGACCCGGCGCTGAAATGGCGGCGATGACGCCGGGGACGGTGACCATCAGGCCGGCGGTGCCGGGCAACACGCCCAGATCCGCGGCGACGCGCGGCAGCAGTCCGACCGGCAGAAACTCCGTCGTCACGAAAGCGAAAGCGCCGATGGCGACAGCCATGACAGCCAGCCATGAACGCAGGGACGACGATGCGCCATCGTCCAGCGAGGCCGTGCTCGCCGGCAGATTGTCTTCGATCAACATAGTATTGTTCGCGAGTGTATTAACAACGGGTGAGATTGGAGCGGCCGCACCGCGCTAATCCATTCGCAAAGCGCCCGGCACGATTAAAAAAGCAGGCCATATGGGCCTGCTTGCCGGAAGTGACGCGATTGCAATCTGGAGAATCAGCGGGTGAAAACCCGAATAGACCACACCATAACATCGTATTAACTCGCTCGCTGACCGCTCCGAAAAATCGCGGTTGGGCGTGGGGTTATTCGCGCGGATTTCGCGCTCGACTCCCTGCGCGACCGTCGCGCGGCAGGCGCTGCGAAGCGCGAGCGTCACCTGGGCACAGCGTTTGCTGAAGCGCACGTCAGCGTTTTAACACTCGCTCATCTCACATAAAGAGGACGACGCCCATGCTTACCACCCGCCCTTGCACCGCCACTTGCGTGATCGACGGCATGCCGCTCACCGTCACCTTCTATCCGGACAACGGCGTGCTGCGTATCGCGGACTCGCTGGGGGCGTGCATCAAGGAAACGCGCTGGCATGCGTCGTGGCGCGCACTGCTGGACGAATTGCGCGGATTCACCGAGGACGCCGCGGTGCAAGGACACAGTTTCAACACGATGATGGGCCGCTTCAGCGAGCGCGCCGGTCATCCGCTAAACACAATGGCGCTCGCATAACCGCAGTTGACGGGAATACGGTGCTCGTCAATACGCACCGCATTCCCAAAGACCGACCGGTCATTGACCAAAATAGATTCTGCATTGCGGCGCGGAAGACATGCAGGGCTGATTTTGCGGACCTCCCGCCTGCGATTGCCCCCCGGCTACGCCGCCGTACGAGACGTTCTGCACCGGCTGGGCGCCGGGCATGCCCTGCCCCGAGTCGCTGAACGACATGTCGGTCGTCGCTTGCGCCGATTCGTTCGCGTTCTGTTGCATCAGCGCGCGGCCCGACACGCCGGCGCCCTGCTGGCCTTCGATGCCCAGCGCGCCCGCTGTTTTCGGCACCAGCAGGAATACGGCGCTGGCGAGCGCCATCCATAGTCGTAGTTTCATGTCCAGACTCCTTGAATCCGGCGCAGCAGTTCTCGTCCTCCAAAGAATTGATCCGTGAAAAAAAGCCAGGCTGCCCAATGGGCTGACGGACGAGTCGATGCCGATGCCTACTGCTGCGGCGAGTCATCGAACTAAACGAGTAATGAGTTGCCAGACCTGCAACCGATGTCGGACGCGTTCTCGCGGCTAGCCGGAATCGGTCGCCGCAGGCTGGAAGCACGGATTTTGGCTCCGCTCATTTCTTTATAGCTCGGCCACTCAGGAATTCAATCGCGGAACACCCGGCCCGTTTGCCGCAGCCGAAGTAGTTGGAAAGAAGAGATTTGCACAAAATCACCCAAACCGGTACGTGCTTTGGTCGCGCAGTGCGTTATGATGCTGACATAACGACAATAATCGGCCCCGCGTGAAGTACCGGCGAGAGACGGAGCGTGGAGATGAAACCGGCCTGCCGCAATCAGTGCATCGTCAATACCGTTTTTTCCCTTGTGAGCATGAGGCCTGGCGTGAGTCATACGCTGCCTTCCTTGCCGCACGGCGAAGCGCTTGAACATTCACTGATCGATACCCTTGAATTTGATTGGCGGCCAGGTCAGCCAGATGCTGCACCGCGCTATTTTTGAGCGGCGTTTTCTAAACGCTGCCTTTAGGATTTCCTTCAATCGTTAACCACACGGCGGGCCGTCCCCATTTATATGGATCGATGCATTCGCGGATTTGCCTTGCAATCTGTAATTGACAGAACGCCGGACGTTTTAGAAGGACGAATATCTTATGGACGAAAGGAAGCGAGATAGCATGATTGCGTATCTCCGCCATCGCATGGAAGAGTTTGGCATCAAACCAGAAGACCTGGCTGCAGTGCTGGCATCCGAGCCGGCCGCGCAAAAGCCGGGACGCTACCGTAGCGCAACTGGAGATAGCTGGGACGGCCAGGGCGAAATGCCTCAATGGCTCAAACAGGCAATCAGCGCAGGTCAATCCATCGACCACTTTGAATTGTCGGCCGCGCCGGCGCCTGCTCCGCAGCCGAAAAAACGCGTGGACTGGCAGAACGACCCGTTCGCCGGAAGCCCGCTCGCGCGTTCGAACAATCGATAGACCACCGTATCATTCAGCCGCTAGCGTAAAGAAATCACCCCGCAATTCCTCCGTGGGAGACCGCCGGTTCGGCGCGTTCGCAAGCACGCATGTACCTGTGCCATGCACACATGTGACGCGTTGTCGCGTAAGTCCCACGAAAACCGCGCAATGACTTTTGCCGGCTTTTTGCCGCGTGCTGAGTCAGACTGAGGCAGCGCCTGCGCCTCGGTTCACGCGTCGCATGTCGTGACGCGCTGCGTCGACGCGCTCAACGCGGGAATGGTGGCCGTTGCAACAGCGCCGGCCGGCGCCGCGTATTGCGGCAGTTCGATAAACGCGCTCATCTGCCGCACGATTTGCCAGAACACCTTCTCGAACAGGCGCGCACGCTCGGATTCGGCAATGCCGTCGGCGAGCGGATCGGCCAAGGTCCAGGTGCACGTGGCAGGCTCGCCAGGAAACGCGGGCGCGTGGTGTGCGTCGACGGATTCGTCCAGCGCGACGACGAGATCCATGCGCGGCGCCCATTCACCGGTGAATTCCAGCCAGCTTTTCGGACTGAGAATACCGAGGTCCGAGATGCCCGGCCGCAATTGCGCGACCGCGCACGGATGTACCCGCGCGGCCGGTTCCGGACCCGCGCTGAACGCGTCGAACCGGTGTCCCGCCAGTTCCCGCAACAAAGCTTCGGCAATGATGCTGCGTGCTGAATTCTCGCGACAGAGAAACAGCACCCTATATTTTCTGATCACGCTTACCCCGTACCCGTGTCTTTTTGTTTGATTCTGCGTGCAATTCTGCCGGCTCAGTCTTGCGCCCTCGTGACACTACGATGTTCAAATTTGTTGCGCCACGAGAATTTGTACCAGGATTTGCCGACTTACGGGCACCGCGCATCGCGCGTGCGCCGAAGTGTACCAGCGCAAGCGTCAAGCTTTCATTCAGCCTTCGACAGGAGCAAACCGGGATCGGGCAGTCACACCGAAGCGTCGCTCTCGTGTCGGCCGGACACGATGCGGTTGGCCGCGTCGCTTCCGTCAGTTGCCGCGGCGGGCGAAGTATCGAACCTCATGGCCGCGGGCGGTGTGCTGATCGCCTTGACGCCATTGGCGATGCTGGGTGCCGCGACGTAGGGAATAAACGCCGCCACCGCAACGACTACGATGAAAGTGAACATGGCTGTCGTGCCTCCCGGAATTGACTGCGTGGAAGTCAAACGAAGCAGGACCGCGTGGCAATGAGCAGGCGTCGCTCTCGAGGCGGCGTTCGGGCGACGCCGGCGACCCAGGCTGCGGACGTTGTCTTTGATTTTAGAAGTGCGGATTCGAACGCTAAAGCCTGCTCTCTATATCAATTCGGTCTACCTCTATGGTCTTCCGGCCAGGGCGCCATTCGTCACACGGCTGCGGTTGTGCGCCGAAGTATCCGCGGACTGCCGGCTGAATGATGCCTATCGACGAACTCGCCGCCGAACTCGCACGGATCGCCGGACAACCGCCGTGATGCGTCAGAGCCGCAAGCCGTTGAGAAACTGGAACCAGAGCCCGCTCAGTGCACCGGCTGGATGCGTATCGCCCACGGGTTCCTCGCGCTTGTCCTGATGCGCGCGGTGACCTGGCGAAGCCCGTGCGGCGGCGTCATCTTTCGCCGCAGTGGCCTCGGTCGCGACCGAACTTTCGGCACTCTCGGACGCATCCGCCGCGACCGGCTCGGCTTCGGCCTTCGCCGGTTCGCGCCGCGCGGCCTGCAACGCCGACACGCTGTCCGCGATCTGCGCGGCTCGCCGCGCCTCGCATCGACGTCCGAGCAGCACGCCGAACAGCACATCGCGGTTGTGGCCTTCGTCGGCGAAACGCATGGCGAGCGAGACCATCTCCGTGTACGCGGCTTCATCGGCGGCGCGCGTCGCCGCTTCGCGCTCGGCTTGCGCCTTCCGCTGGCGCGCGTGCTGCGCTTCCCAGCCACGCATCTGCTCGGCGTAGACCGCGTCGTACACCTTGCGCTGCGCGGCGTCGGAGAGGATCGCGTACGCGTCCTTGATTTCCTGGAAGGTGGCGCGCGCAACGTCTTCGGCGCCGCTGTTGCGGTCGGGATGCCACTTCATCGCGGCCTTGCGGTAAGCCCGCTTGATTTCTTCGTCGGTGGCGTGCGTGGGCACGCCGAGGGTGTCATAAAGAGTTGCCATTGCTTGCTCGACCTCGCCGTGTTTTTGGCTTTGCGGACGATCGTAACATGCAGAAAACGGCTTTATCGTGAAGTGGCCAAGCCGCAAAACGCTCGGAGTGCGGATAAAAAAAGGCCCCGCCATTTGCATGGCGGGGCCGAGTCCCATGTCAAGGAGGTGTCATGGAGGAGACGATTCGATCATAGCCGCGTGTCATCGCGCCCCCAAACAATGCTTCGGCATATGCTTATCCGGCGCGGCTTCAAGTGCATTGCGGCGCATGCGGCATAGGCTCCGCTACGCCGAAGGCGGGCGCGCCGCCGCTCCGCCAAACGCCGCGCGGTTATATCGTTAGAACATAAAGTCACTTCGTGCGGGGCCCGGCGCTGATTAAGATAACGCTTCAAAGTCCGGTTCGCCCCGGTCCGCCGCGCGCAGCCCCGTGCCGGCGCACCGTGAGCCGCTACCGAAGGAGCATTTCGTTGACCAGTTTCGATCATCATCGCCGGCCGCTCGTTATCGGCATTGGCGGCACGACACGCGCCGCTTCGTCGACCGAGCGCGCGCTCGGCTTCGCGTTGCGCGGCGCGCAGGAAGCCGGCGCGAACACCCGCCTGTTCGGCGGCACCTTCCTGCATAGCCTGCCCCACTACGCGCCGGAACAGGCTCACCGCACGGACGAACAACTCGAACTGATCGAGGCCGTGCGCCATGCGGACGCGCTCGTCATCGCCACGCCCGGCTATCACGGCGGCGTGTCCGGCCTGGTCAAGAACGCGCTCGACACGCTGGAGGAGCTGCGCGCCGACGAGCGCCCGTATCTGGACGGCCGCGCGGTGGGCTGTATCGTCACGGCTTATGGCTGGCAAGCCGCGGGCTCGGTGCTGACGTCGTTGCGCTCGATCGTCCACGCGTTGCGCGGCTGGCCCACGCCGTTCGGCGCCGGCATCAATACGCTGGAAACGCGCTTCGATACCGTCGACACCTGCTCCGACGCGAAGGTCGTCGATCAGCTCGCCACCGTCGGCCAGCAGGCCGCGCAATTCGCGCTGGCGTTCAATGCGCACCGCACGGCGGCCGCCGCGCCGCCGGCCGGCAACGCGCTCAAGGAAGCACAACCCGCGCGCCTGCTGCACGCGGTTTAAATCCCCTTCCACTACCGGACTCGCAACGCCGTGGACCCGCCTGGGCGGCCCACGGCGCGGTCGTTCGCGCGAACGTGCGGCACATAACAGACCCGTATCCCGCTACGCCGGATAGTGTGTTCGAACACAGCGAATATGATCCGATCGGGGCTTCTGCACACTTCCCTTCAGATTTGCTTACGACAAAAGATTGGTTCACCCGCTGCGCAGCGCGGCCTAGGCTTGATCCTGCCCGCTGATTTACCGGCCGCGTGACCCTAGGGGTTGCGTCCGAAGTGCCGGCCTTTTCGACGCAAGCGGGGCATAACGACTGCAAAAAATCATGAACGCACATATTCGCTACAAGGGTTATGAAGTTGCACCGGCCGCACAACAATTACCGAACGGCCTGTTCGCCGCCAATCTGACCATCGAGAAAACTTCCGCCAATCACGAGCAGCATTATTCATTCGACGCGCTCGATTATTTCTTCGACGAAGAGCACGCACTGGCCTACGCATTTCGCTGGGGACGCATGTGGATCGATAACCATCAGTAACGTCTCCGATCGCGTCTCCGGTTTCATGTACGTTGGGGGCGGCGCCAGTCAGCCTGCGCCGCGAGGCATCGGATTTTGAACGGTTGTGCCAGAATGGGCGACACATCGAGTTCGCCCTCTGTACGCCTGCCATGTCCCGACACACTGACAGATGTTGCCGAAGACCGTACCCTGCGCCACTGGACATTCCGCGACCCCGCCCGCGTGAAGATCGGTTCCGAGGCGCACAAGCAGATGTTTTGCCGCATGCTGCTTGAAACCCACAACCCTTATAAACCGGCCGTGCTCGATTGGCCGCCCTTGCCACCCGATGCGCTCGAGCGGCTCTGTTCGCTGCCTATCTGGGACATCGCGGTGCAGACCGAAGGCCGCGCGTCGATCGCCGTCCATACCTACGCCGCGCAATTGCGCGATCTCCTGCTGCGCGAAGCCATCACCATGGACGGCGACGAAGAAGCGCGTCACAAGCACGTGCTGTCCAGACTGATCGCCGCCTATGGCATCGAGATCGCACCCGAGCCCGACTATCCGCCGCCACGCGACGCCGAATGGGAATGGATGCGCACGGGCTATAGCGAGTGCATCGACAGTTTCTTTGCGTTCGGGCTATTCCGCTCGGCGCAGGAGTCGGGCTTTTTTCCCGCCGCGCTGGTCGAGACTTTCGAACCGGTCATTCAGGAGGAAGCGCGCCACATTCTGTTTTTCATCAACTGGGTCGCGTGGTATCGGCGCATCATGCCGCTGTGGCGCAGACCGTGGCATTCGCTGCGCGTGGCCGCGATCTGGGTGGTGCTCATCTGGCAGCGCCTCGCGATCGCGCGAGGCATCGACGCGAAAGGCATGGCGCACGATTCGAATTTTCTGCCCGCGAGCAGCGGTGTGATCGGCGAGGCCATGAATGCGCCCGACCTGTTCGCGCTCTGCCTCGCGGAAAACGACCGGCGCATGAGCGGTTACGATGCGAGACTGCTGCGGCCCAGGCTGGTGCCCACGCTGGCCCGCTTCGCTCTGCGCTTCATGAAACCCGCGCGCCGGGACACCTCATCAAAACAAGGAGACGCCGGCCATGACATGGACCGTCGATGAACAACTCGCGTTGACCGCCACCGAAGCGGTCGCCGCGATCCAGTCCGGCCGTCTGAAGGCCGCCGACTACGTGGCCACCTTGCTCGCGCGCGCGGCGGCGCTTTCGAGCCTCAATGCGCTCACCACGCTCGACCTCGACGGCGCGCTCACCGCCGCGCGGCGCATCGACGCCTTGCCCGCCGCCGGGAAGGCCCGCTTGCCGCTCGCGGGTTTGCCCGTGGTCGTGAAGGACAACATCAACACGGCGGGCATGCAGACCTCGGCGGGCACGCCGGCGCTCGAAGGCTTCATACCGAAGACCAACGCGCCCTCGGTGCAGCGCCTCGTCGACGCCGGCGCGATCGTGCTCGGCAAGGCGAATATGCATGAACTGGCGTTCGGCATCACGAGCACGAACCTCGCCACGCATGCGGGCCCGGTGCGCAATCCCTACGATCCCTCGCTGATTCCGGGCGGGTCGTCGGGCGGCACCGCGGCGGCGATCGCCGCGCGCATCGTACCCGCGGGTCTCGGCACCGACACCGGCGGCTCGACGCGCATTCCCGCCGCATTGACGGGCACGGCGGGGTTTCGTCCATCGGTCGGCAACGGCGGCGCCGAACGGCGCTATCACGATCCGCACGCCGTGGTACCGATCAGCCATACGCGCGACACCGTCGGACCGATGGCTCGCAGCGTCGCCGATATTGCGCTGCTCGACGGCGTGATCACCGGCGCCGGCGCGTTGCCGGATGTCGCGTTGAACGGCTTGCGCATCGGCTTGCCCGCGCCGCTCTGGCAAGGACTCGAACGGCAGGTGGAGGACGTCGCGCGGGCCGCGTTGCAGCAGCTCGAAGCGGCGGGCGTAGTGTTCGTGCCGGTGGCGATGAGCGAACTGGATGATCTGAACGCCATGGTGGGCGGCCCGATTGCGATCCATGAGCCGCGTGACGACGTGCTCGCCTGGCTCGTCGCCAACGACGCGCCCGTCAAAACCGTCGTCGAACTGGCGGCCCGTATTGCCAGCCCGGACGTGCGCGCGATCTACGACGCCGTGCTCGGCGATGTGCTCGGCGACCGCTACGAGGACGCGCTGAATCATTGGCGGCCGCGCTTGCAGCAGTACATGGCCGCGACCTTCGCCGACGAGCGCCTCGACGCGCTGCTGTTCCCGACCACGCGCCTCGCCGCCGTGCCGATCGACGAAGTGAACGGTTCGTCGGTCGTATCGATCGACGGCTCGGCGGCCATCGACACCATGGACGCTTTCCTGCGCAACACCGATCCGGCCAGCACCTCGGGCATACCGGGACTTTCACTGCCCGCGGGCATGACCGCGAGCGGCCTGCCGGTCGGACTGGAACTGGACGGCCCGCTCGGCGAGGACCGGCGTCTTCTTGCGATTGGCATTGCGTTCGAACGGTTGCTTGGCGCATTGCCGGCGCCTGTGCTCTGATACCGCAATCACCTTCACAACACCTCCAAAAAACTCAACTAGTACGCCGATGAAAACTCAAATGCCCGCTCTCCCGCGGCGGGCCCTCTTGCGCCACGGCGCGCGAATCGCCGCGGCGTTGACCCTCGCGTTGGCCGCCAGCGCATGCGCGCGCCTCGCCGCGGTCGACTCGAATGCGCTGTGGAAAATCGTCGATCTGCGCTGCGTGCCGTCCCAGCAGGCCACCGGCACGCCGGGTCAATGCACGTTTGTCGATCTGAACAAACGCTACGCTATCCTGAAGGATATCGTCGGACGCTCGCAGCACCTGTTGATTCCGACCGACCGCATTACCGGTATCGAAAGCCCGCTCGTGCTTGCGCCACATGCGCAGGATTACTGGGCCGACGCGTGGGACGCGCGGACCTACGTCGAGAAATCGGTCAAGCGCTCGCTGCCCGATAATCAGCTCGGCCTCGAAATCAATTCGCAATATCGCCGCACGCAGAACCAGTTGCATATTCATATCGATTGCATGCGCGCCGATATCAGCGAAGCGCTCGCCCGTCACGCCAAAGATTCACCGGATCAATGGCGCTGGGAAACGCTCGACGGCGATCGCTACCGCATCATGCGCGTAACCTCGCTTGAAGGAGCCGACAACCCGTTTCGCATCGTCGCGAGAGACAACCAGGGCGAGGCGGCGATGGCCGGGCAAACCATTCTCGTGACCGGCGCGGGGCCGTCCGCTGACAAGGACGGCTGGCTGATCCTCAACAGCGGGATCGACGTGGACAACGGCAGCGGCTCCGCCGAAGGCCTCCAGGATCACGCCTGCCGCGTGGCGGACGCGCGCTGAGCGTCTGACCAGCAAGCCCGGAAGGCGCGCCGCACTTAGGGCCGGCCGCCTTTTCACGTTTTCACAGATGCATTGCTGAACAAATTGGTTCTAGCAATGCGCGAGGGTCCGTAGGATCGGTCTGAACCTGCATTCCGGCCGATCCTGTTCATGGCGATTTATCTCGACGACACGCAACGCAACACCGTCGCCCGTCTGGCGACAAGTTGGACATGGCGCACGCAATGGCCGACCTGGGCACTGATCATCACGATCTATGGGGGATGGTTCGGCGTGGCGACACATGCGCGCGTGCTCGGACTGCCGCTCACGACGCTTCTGCTCACCGTGCTCGGCACGTGGTACATGTCGTTGCAACACGAACTGCTGCATGGGCACCCTACGCGTTCGCTGTTCGTCAATGCCCTGCTCGGTTTCGCGCCGCTTGCCGTGTGGTTTCCGTATGGCATCTATCGCGATTCGCATCTTCGGCATCACGACGATCCGCATCTGACGCATTCCGAGCGCGACCCTGAAAGCTATTTCGTCAGCGCGCTCGTTTGGCGACACACCGGTTGGTCCATTCGCGCGTTGCTGACTTTCCGCAATACGTTTGTCGGCCGTCTGCTGGTCGGGCCGGCGTTCTCCATTGCGGCGACCGGCGTGGACGCGCTGCGTAAAATCAAAAGCGGCGATTGGCGCGATATTCCACTGTGGCTCGCGCACTTCGCCGCCGTTGCTGCGCTCGCAGCGTGGCTGCAACATGCGTGCGGGATCCCGGCGTGGGTCTTTTTTGTGGGCGCGGGCTATGGAGCGCTGTCGTTGAGCTCCATCCGTTCATTTCAGGAACATCGCGAGGCGCAAGCGCATGAGCATCGCAGCGTTATTAACGAAGCGGCGTGGTTCTGGCGCCTGCTGTTTCTGAACGATAACTATCATCTGGTGCATCACGACTTGCCGCATGTGCCGTGGTTTGTGCTTCGGGAGGTCTATGAGACATCCCGCCAGCAATATATAGAACGCTCGGGAGGCTTTCTGGTAAAGGGTTACAGCGAATGGTTGAAGCGTTATTCGTTCACTCGGGTCGCCCAACCAGTTTACGGGGTCATATCCGGCATGGTCTTAGATAATCCGTCCACTTCCGACAGTTTTGCGGGTAAATTGCGGGTAAAATTCATGGTAGTTGTCCTTCGAGGAGAATTCCATGAGGCTGACCTACCCGCTGTTGTTGAACGCCAAACCGCAAGACAAGCCCTATAAAATTCGCGACCGCGATTCCATGTATCTACGGGTGTCGGTCTCAGGTTCGAAGGTGTGGAAATTTGACTACCGGCTGGATGGCAAGGATTGCAGTTACACCCTCGGCCGGTTTCCCGATCTCTCTATAGCGGACGCTCGTCAACTTCGCAACGCTGCAGCCAACCTCGTCGCGTCCGGCGTCCATCCGAAGGCACACGAAAAGCATCTTCAACAGCAGAACGTTGCTCATTACAAAAACACGCTCTGGCCGGTGTGTGAGGAATGGCTGAACGACAACCGAGCAAACTGGACCGCCTACTATCACGGTCAAGCCACGCGCTTCCTTGCACGCTACGTGAAGGACTCGCAGCTCGGTGCGATGCCAATTCGCGACGTCACGGTGGCGCACCTGTATGACCTGATCCAATCGATTGCAAAGCGCAAAACTATTTCAGGCGATGAACGCAAGGCCGAGGGCGCTCCTCACATCGCAATACGTTTGCGCCAGCACCTTGACGCTGTATTCAGACGAGCGATTATCAGCGGACGCGTAGACTCGAATCCTGTCGCAGCACTCAAGCCATCGGATGTTGTAACGCTCCCGCCTACCCGACACAATCGAGCGCTGGAGGCTGATGAGCTCAAGCACGTGCTGGCGGCGTTTTGGGTCACGGGAACTTCTCTTACGCGTTTAGCAATGCGCCTGCTATTGCTCACCTCCGTGCGCACCGTCGAGTTGCGAGGTGCGACGTGGCGGGAGTTCGACCTCGAAACAGCTATATGGGCCCTCCCCGGCGAACGCATGAAGATGGCGCGTCCGCATGTCGTGCCACTCAGCACACAGGCAATTGAAGTTTTAGTAAAAGTAAAAGAAATTACCCGGCCCAAGACCTCGGGCGATTACCTTTTCCCAAACGCCAGAGACAAATCACGACCCATGGCAGCTACTACGATCAATGCAGCGTTGGTTCGCGCTGGATTCAATAACGAACGTCTTTTCAGAGCACACGGCGCACGAGGTACATTCAGCACATGGGCACACGAACGGGGATTTGTTCCTCTCGCGATTGAACGTCAGTTGGCGCACGTCGAGAAAAATCGTGTTAGTCGTGCGTATAACAAGGCCGAGTTCCTGTCAGAGCGACAAAAAATGATGCAAGATTGGGGGGACTATCTGGAAAGTCTGAGGGACTGATCTTTTGGCACGACGGCGCTTCCCCACTCAGATCCAAAATCTTGAGGAACCAGGAAACGCCCGTGATTGCAAACGAAGAGCCAACATGCGGTGTGGCAGACCCATCCACAATACCCACTCGATCGTCAATCGCTCGCGGGGACCCTTGCGTATACGGCTTCTCCGTCTGGTCGGGAGTGACGATAGCCGACATTCGCGACCCGGTACCGGTGAATGTCAGCATTCGTTATTGGCGAATGAGTCTTGTCGACCCTGAACCGCCGTTCGAGCCAGCGCGAAGTCAACGGCGGTTTCCGAGGTGCAACAGCCGTTCGAAATCGCCCCGTCTGACTGCTCGAATGGCACGGTCGAAGCTTCGCTCAGTGGCAACGTGGCGGGGATCACCGCGTACCAGCCAACTACCTTGAGCGCAGCACCACGAATGCGACGCTCCTCGACGAGGCCATCAAACCATCGCCTGATGTCCGCGTCCTCGGGATTAGCAGTGGTTAGCGGCATTTGACCGGGTCTGTTGACAGAAGTCCGAATGGTGTCTCCTGCAACAAAAGGGATCAACAGATCGTGCTGGTTACCCAATGGCCTTGACAAGGTCAGGCACGGCAATAAACAGATCGCCCACCAGCCCGTAGTCTGCGACGCTGAAAATCGGCGCCTCCGGGTCCTTGTTGATCGCGACGATCACCTTCGAGTCCTTCATCCCGGCCAGATGCTGGATCGCACCCGAGATGCCGACGGCCACGTACAGTTGCGGCGCGACGATCTTGCCGGTCTGGCCGACCTGATAGTCGTTCGGCACGAAGCCCGCATCGACTGCTGCACGCGATGCGCCCAGCGCCGCGTTCAGCTTGTCGGCCAGCGGTTCGAGCATCTTGGTGTAGTTCTCGCCGTTGCCCAGACCGCGGCCACCCGAGACGATGATCTTCGTCGACGTCAATTCCGGACGGTCCAGCTTCGTCACTTCACGGCTCACGAACTGCGACATGCCGGAGTCTGCGGCGGCTTCGATCTTCTCGACCGCCGCGCTGCCGCCTTCGGCTGCGACTGCGTCGAAGCCGGTCGACCGGACCGTGATGACCTTGATCGGGTCAGCCGATTGCACGATAGCAATTGCATTGCCCGCGTAGATCGGACGCTCGAACGTGTCGGCGCTATCCACTGCCGTGATGTCGCTGATCTGCGCAACGTCGAGCTTCGCGGCGATACGCGGCGTGATGTTCTTGCCGTAGGCGGTGGCAGGCGCCAGGATGTGCGAATAGTCCTTCGCGATGTTCATCACCGTCGCTTCGACATTTTCCGCGAGGCCTGCTTCGAGTTGCGGCGCGTCAGCCAGCAATACTTTGCTCACGCCTGCGATCTTCGCTGCCGCATCCGCGGCGGCTTGCGCGTTGTGCCCTGCCACCAGCACGTGAATGTCGCCACCAATCTTCTGCGCGGCTGCAATCGTGTTCAGCGTCGCGGCCTTGATCGACGCGTTGTCGTGTTCCGCAATTACCAGATTCGTCATTTGCTCTGTCTCCCTCACAGCACCTTGGCTTCGGTCTTCAGCTTCTCGACCAGCGTCTTCACATCCGGCACTTTCACACCGGCGGAGCGCTTCGGCGGCTCGACGACCTTCAGCGTCTTCAGGCGCGGCGTGACATCAACGCCGAGGTCTTCCGGTTTGAGAACTTCCAGCGGCTTCTTCTTCGCCTTCATGATGTTCGGCAGCGTGACGTAGCGCGGCTCGTTCAGGCGCAGGTCGGTCGTGACGACAGCAGGCAGCGTCAGCGACAGCGTTTCCGCGCCGCCATCGACTTCGCGCGAAACGGTCGCCTTGCCGTCAGCAACAACCACTTTCGATGCAAACGTCGCTTGCGGCAAACCAGCCAGCGCAGCGAGCATCTGGCCGGTCTGGTTCGAATCGTCGTCGATAGCCTGCTTGCCGAGAATGACCAGCGAAGGCTGCTCCTTGTCAACCAGCGCCTTCAGCAGCTTGGCCACGGCCAGCGGCTGCAGTTCCTGCGAAGACTCGATCAGGATCGCGCGATCCGCGCCGATGGCGAGCGCCGTGCGCAGCGTTTCCTGCGATTGCGTCACGCCCGCCGACACGGCGATCACTTCCGTCGCCACGCCCGCTTCCTTCAGACGCACGGCTTCTTCGACCGCGATTTCATCGAACGGATTCATCGACATCTTCACGTTCGCGATGTCGACGCCCGTGCCGTCCGACTTGACCCGGACCTTCACGTTGTAATCGACCACTCTTTTCACTGACACTATAATCTTCACAATTTCCTCCTTCGTTGCCACGCACGCGAGTGACCAGGCAACTGGTAGCGAATTAAGTCTGTTCATCAGCACGCCGGTCAAGCGTAGCAATAGACACCGCGCCCGGACTTGCGACCTAGCCGGCCGGCGGCCACGAATTCCCGAAGTAACGGGCACGCACGATATTTTGAATCGCCGAAGTCTGTTGCAAAGACATCAAGCACAGACAGGCATACGTCGAGACCCACCAGGTCCGCGAGCGCCAGCGGACCGGTTGGATGGTTCGCGCCGAGACACATGCCAGTGTCGATCTCCTCCGCCGTTGGGACTCCCTCAGCAAGCACGAAAAACGCCTCTTATCATCGGCACAAGAATACGGTTGACCACAAAACCCGGAGCGTTCTTGACGCAGATCGGCGACTTGCCAAGCCCGATTGTCAGTTCGCGAATCGCCTGCATCGTGGCATCACTCGTCTGCAAGCCGCGGATGATCTCTACGAGTGGCATCAGCGGCACAGGGTTGAAGAAATGCATGCCAACAAAGCGCGATGCATCGGAAAGCGTCGCCGCAAGCGTTGTGATCGAAATCGACGATGTATTTGAGGCGATAATCGTTTTGGGCGGGATTGAGGCCTCTATCTGCCTGAGAATTTGCACCTTCAGTTTGGCGCTTTCCGAAGCGGCTTCTATCACAAGGTCGACGTTCGCAAGGCGGTGGTAGCTGGTCGAGGTCTCAATACGTGCAAGCGCGTCGGAGCGCGTCGCCGGGGCGAGTTTTTCTTTCGCGACCAGTCGCTCGAGGCCGGACGCCAGGGTCGCCATTCCTTTCCCCAACGCTACATCGTCGATGTCGATCAATTCGACCTTCAGACCGGAAACAGCGGCGACCTGAGCAATGCCACTGCCCATAGTGCCCGCTCCAACGATCCCTACCGTTTCAATGGCCATATTCTTCCCTTGCGCGAGCTCTCGCATACCCATCATTGGACTCAGGATTCCCCACAACTTTTTGTGTGGCAGGAGTGAATGATCGCTTGTAAACGGTCGGCGTCGATGTTAACTTTGGCCCATTCTGTTCGCGACGGCAGTTGGAATTGGTCGACGGAAACGATACTGACGACTGGGCGAGTGCCGAATTCAGCGAGGCGAATCTGGGGGACGCGCGCCTTGCACAACGTCTTGTTGCGTTGGCTCGCCGCCTCGCGCACAGTCCGCAGGGTTCGTTTCCCCAGTCACTCAAGCCAGCCGAACTGAAGGCCGCCTACCGCTTCTTCGATAATGAGCAGGTGGACACAAACGGGATCCTTGCGCCTCATATTGCACAAACGCTCGATCGCATGAGGCAGGTGCCGGTCGTGCTGGCAATTCAGGACACAACGGAGTTCAACCTGTCGCATCTGCCCGCGACTGAAGGCCTGGGTCGCGGCACCGGCAACAATGAGCAAGGCTTCATGATGCACAGCCTGCTGGCGGTCACGCCCGAGGGCTTGCCGCTAGGGGTGCTGGGCATGAAGACCTGGGTGCGCCCCCAAGAGGTGTTCGGCAAGAGGGCCCCTGCGGTTACGCGCCCGATCGAACAGAAGGAAAGTAACAAATGGCTTGAAGGAATCGACCATCTCGCGGCACTCAAGGTACGTTGTACGCAGACGCGGTTTGTCTGTGTTGGAGACCGCGAGAGCGACCTGTACGAGCTATTTGTCGCCGAACGCCCCGACGGGGTGGACTGGTTGATCCGCGCAGTACACAACCGCGTGGCGCGTCACCCGCAAGGCTACCTTTGGGAGGCTGTTCTAGCCACCCTGCCTCTTGGCGACACTGAACTGCGGGTGCCAGCCAGGGGCACACTTCCTCAGCGCACAGCACGGCTGACTTTGCGTTGTGCGAGCGTGCGACTACACTCTCCAAGAGCGCGCGCCAGCCGCCGAAGCCTGCCTGAGATTGACGTCTTTGCGATTCACGCCATTGAAGATAACCCCCCGGATGGCGTTGAACCGCTTGAATGGATGCTGCTGAGTTCGGTGCCCACGACCTCGCTTGATGAAGTTCTCGAACGGCTGGCCTGGTACGCGCGGCGCTGGACCATCGAGACGTGGCATCGCGTGCTCAAAAGCGGCTGCCGTATCGAGGCGCGCCAGTTCGGCACGCTCGACCGGTTCGTGAGAGCGACAGCTCTGTTTGCCGTCATCGCGTGGCACATCCTGTATGCAACACTGCTCGCGCGAACTGATACGCAGCTATGCTGCGAAGTACTGCTGCAACCCGTTGAATGGCAGGCGCTCTATTGCCACACCCACCGAACGACGCAACTGCCAGAGCGGGTTCCAACGCTGCAGCAAACCATCGTGTGGATAGGCATGCTCGGCGGCTATCTGAATCGTAAGCATGACCGACCACCAGGACCGACCGTCATATGGCGCGGATTTCTCGTCCTGCACGAAATTACGAAGATGTATCAGCTCTTCAAGCAAAGCGGATAGCGCGGCCTCTCAACTTTGTGGGTAAACCTGAGATCATTGGAGGCTTTCAAAAATGGCCGCGATACCTTGCCCACCACCAATGCACATGGTCAGAGTGCATAGCGGCCGTTGATGCGCTGCAGTTCATGCAGCGCCTTGACCGTGATGAGCGCGCCGGTCGCACCAATAGGGTGGCCAAGCGAGATACCCGATCGGTTCGGATTGACTTTGCCCGCATCGAGTTGCAATTCCTGCTGTACCGCACACGCCTGCGCAGCAAACGCCTCGTTCGCTTCGATAACGTCAAGATCGTTAATGTTGAGGCCGGCTCGCTCTAGCGCGATACGAGTGGCAGGTACTGGACCGATGCCCATGTAGCGGGGATCGACACCGGCATGCGCGTATGAAACCAGGCGCGCCATCGGCTGGAGTCCCCGCGCTTCGGCTGTCTTGCGTTCCATCAGCAGCACTGCTGCCGCCGCATCGTTGATTCCCGAAGCATTGCCAGCCGTCACCGTCCCGTTGTCTTTCTGGAACACCGGGCGCATTTCACTCAGCTCTGCCGGACTGAGGTCCTGACGCACATGCTCGTCGGTGTCAAACACGACTTCCCGGCCTTTCACGTGTCGCGTTAGTGGGATAATCTGTTCCTTGAAGCGTCCCTCGGCGATCGCACGTGTTGCCCGACGATGCGATTCCAGCGCTAGCGCGTCTTGCTTTTGGCGCGAGATGCCATATTTCTGCGCGACGTTTTCTGCTGTGACGCCCATCGGAACTGCATGGAACGGGTCGTTCAATGCCCCAAGCATCATGTCAACCAGACGCGCGTCGCCCATCCGCGCGCCGAAGCGAACTTCCGACGTTATGTATGGAGCCCGGCCCATGTTCTCTGCGCCGCCGCCAATCGCAACGTCTCATCCGCCGCAGCCGGACAATTGCGCGACCTCAGGCCCGCGTGGGGCCTGCCAGTTCGCGTTCACCGGAACTGAGGAATCCGTCGACCGTCTGTCGTCGGTGTTTCTCGAACACGAACCACGAAGAGGATCCGCCGGCTTACCTGACGCTGAAAGACCTCAGCTTGCCATCGGGCTTTGGATACTCGATCGGTTTGCACTGCGACGCGGGTTTCAGCGTTGACGCGCCGGGCGCAAGTCGCAACCTCAGAAGCAGCGCAAGGCCGCCTGATCGGAACCCGACTAACGACCCGGTCGCATTCCCGTACCAACGAGCGCTGCTTACATCCCACCAAACGGTTTATTCACGGTCAGCTTGTTGGTCACCGAAGTGACCCCTGGAACGCTCCTGGCGATCTCCGCGACCTGGTCGATCTGGGAAGCGTCCGTGACCGTGCCATTGAGCGTTACCGCGCCGTCTTTTGCGATGACACTGATATCTCCCGCGCTGATCTCCTTGTGCTTCCCGATGGCTGCATAGACCTTCCGGCGCAGGGCACGATTTGCTTTCCTTCCCGTGGCCGGTGCCACTGTGCCCGAGGCCGCCATCGCGGAGGCGCCCGGCGCACTAACAGGTGCGCTGGCCATTCCGCCGGTCTGGGACCATGCGGTCATGGAAGTTGCAACGATCAATGTGGCGACGGCCAGCTCGAGTATTTTTATGTTCTTCATGGGTTGCTCCGCTTGATAAGGATGACGGAATCAGAAGGTATGGCGGATGCCGACCATTGCCGCAGTGGTGGACACGCCTGGCGCAACGGGCGCCCCATAGATGATTGTCTGGTTCATGGTGCCCTTGTTGTCGACATACCCCACTTGCGCGTATGCCTTGGTCCTCTTGGACAGGTTGTATTCGGCACCCACTGCGACTTCGCTCGAGTGATTGGCTGAATGGTTCCGGTCCCTCAGGTAGTAGTAGCCGGAAGTGACCTTGAAACGCGGATTGAACTGGTAGCCCAGGCCACCCGATGCCATTTCGAAATCCGCGGTGTTGCTATGTGCCGGGTTCTTGCCGACGCCGTACGAGCCGGATATCGAAAATCCGGCGATCGTGTACATCGCACCGAAGTAGTAGAAGCGATTGTTGGCCAGACCTGTCGCGGGCACCGCCGGCGCCGCCGGGTAGGTCAGCGGGAACGGATTGGTGTCGTGCCCGTTGTAGTACACGGCGGCCAGATTCAGGCCGTAATTCGAATACTTGAGGACGGCCGACTCGCGCGTGCCGCCCTGGAACTGGCCGGCGACGCCGCCCGGCGCGTACTCGAGCGCAAGCGAGGCGCCATAGAATTTCGGCGAATTGTAGACCAGCGCGTTGCTGTCATAGAGAGCGCCGATCGGGGCGTTCGTGCTGGTGCCGGGCCAACCGGCCGCCTGATTCACACCCAGCCACGCGGTCAGGATACTGCCGAAATACTGGGCGCCGCGGACGTCGGTTTCCGACATCGCGTAGATCATCGGGATGATCTGCCGGCCGGCGTCGAATGTGCCAAACGGCCCGGATGCCCCGATCGTCGCGAACTGGTTGAAGATCGCAGTCGTGCCCGGTGTGTCGGCCAGACCAAACTTGCCGTTCGTGGTGTTGAACACGCCCTGCAGCTTGAAGTTGATCTTGTAGCCACCGCCGATGTCTTCGCTTCCCTTAAGCCCCCAGTAGCTAGCATAGATGCCGCCGTCCTTGAGTTGATAGATATGCCCCGTGTTGGGCGCATTCGGCCTGAAAGTTGCCGCCGAGGTGCTCTGATACAGCAGTCCGGTGTCGAGTACGCCGTAGAGCGTGATCGACGATTGGGCATGGGCGGCAGTCGCGAACATCAGCAGCGCCCCAGCGCCGCTCAACTTCAATTTCATTCTGTGTCTCCGATGTGATGCCAGGCGAAGCTGGCGTTTTTCTGGTTATAGCTCGAATGGAGCTGTGGCGCTGCAAACCGGCTTGTCAGGCCGGCTAAAGTAATCCTCGAACTGCTCCCGCAACTGGCGCTTGAGCACCTTGCCGGTCGCGCCGAGTGGGACCGATTCAACGAAAACCACCGCGTCCGGCGTCCACCACTTCGCAACCCGGCCGTCAAAGAAGGCAAGCAGTTCATCCCCGGCGAGAGCGCTGCCCGGCTTTTTGACGATCAGGAGCAGCGGCCGTTCGTCCCACTTCGGATGTCGCGCGGCGATGCAGACCGCGGTCGTGACTTCGGGATGCAGGTACGCGACGTTTTCGATGTCAGTCGAACTGATCCATTCGCCGCCGGACTTGATGACGTCCTTGCTGCGATCTGTGATCTGCATGAAACCGTCGGGATCGATCCTTGCAACGTCTCCGGTCGGGAACCAGCCGTCGCGCAACGGCGACGCGCCGTCACTGCCGAAGTACTCACGTGTGACCCACTGACCGCGCACCAGCAGGTCGCCGGCCGCGTGGCCGTCCCATGGCAACTCCTCTCCGTCCGGGCCGACGATCTTCATGTCGATGCCGAACAGCGAGCGTCCCTGCTTCGCCTGAACCGCGCCGCGCTCCGCCATGGGCAGAGATAGCTGATGCGCCTTGAAGCTGCAGACCGTGCCGAGCGGGCTCAATTCCGTCATGCCCCATGCGTGCAGCACGTCGACCCGATGGCGCGTCTGGAATGCCGCCGTCATCGCTGTCGAGCAGGGAGCGCCGCCGATCACGGTGCGCTTCATCGACGAGAACGCACCCTGGATCGCGTCGACATGAGCAAGCAGTCCCTGCCAGACAGTCGGCACACCGGCCGACAACGTGACCTGTTCTGTTTCGATCAGTTCGTAGAGCGACTTGCCGTCGAGCGCTGGTCCCGGAAACACCAGTTTCGCGCCGACCATGCAGGCAATGTATGGCAGCCCCCACGCGTTCACATGGAACATCGGCACGACCGGGAGGATCACATCGCGCGCCGAACAGTTCAGCGAATCGGGCAGCGCCGCCGCGTAGGTATGCAGCAGGGTCGAGCGGTGGCTATACAGCACACCCTTCGGATTGCCCGTCGTACCGGACGTGTAGCACAGTGACGAGGCGCTGTTTTCGTCCAGCAGTGGCCACTCGTACGCGTCGCCGTGGAGGTCGATGAGATCTTCGTAGCACAGCAGCATGTTGGACAGGCCGTGGTCCTGCGGCATGTGCGCGCGATCAGTCATCGCCACGAAGACCTTCGGGCTTTTAACGCGCGGCGCGACACTTTCGATCAGGGGCAAAAACGTCAGGTCAAAAAACACGACGCGATCTTCCGCGTGCTCGATGATGTACGCCAGTTGATCGACGTGTAGCCGGGGATTGAGGGTATGCAATACGGACCCGGATCCCGACACGGCGAAGTACAACTCCATATGGCGATAACCGTTCCATGCCAGCGTCCCGACCCGCTCGCCCGGCTCTATCCCAAGGCCTGCGAGGGCGTTTGCCATGCGGCGCGCGCGTTGCGCGAGGTCCCGATATGAATAACAGTGAATGTCCCCTTCGACCCGTCGCGACACGATTTCCTGTCCGCCATGATGGCGTTCGGCGTGCATAAGCAGCGAAGCGACCAGTAGTGGCTGCTGCATCATCAAACCTTGCATCCTTGTTCTCCTGAATGGTTGTATGTTCGCGTGCCCCCCGGAATCAGGGCGCCGCGTTACACGCCGGTGCGTGCCAAAGACGCGCGGCCGGCTATTCGATACTCACGACCAGCTGTCCGTCGGCTGCCCGGACCGGCAAAGTTGTCAGACTTAACCCGCCTGCTCCGGGCATGCAGCCCGTGCGCAGGTCGAAGCGCAGACCGTGCGCCGGGCATCGCAGCACGCATCCCTCCAGCTGACCGTTTGCGAGCGAGGCCCCGTTGTGGGGACACGAGTTCTCAATTGCGTGGATCGTGCCAGCGATGTTGAACAGCACAATGCTGCGACCATCAATGAAGGCCAGCTTGCGCTGGCCGGGTGCCAGTTCATCGGCTGTCCCAACCTGTATCTCACGTGACATCCCGTGTTCCTTTAGCTTTGGATAGCCAATTCCATGGCTCTGATAAACGCATCTGGCGAATGGGCTCCAGAAAGCGAGTACCCGGCGTTGAATAGGAAGTGTGGAACGCCGCTCACTTGCGGGTCGGTGTGGAGCACTCGACGACCGGTCGGGTCGGCCAGGCGTCCGGGTTCCGTCAGGTGATCCTTCAGCCCCTGTTGCTCAAGACCGCATTCGAGGCCGATACGCTCAAGGACCTGGCGGTCGCCGATGTTCGCGCCTTCCATGAAGTAGGCGGTGAACAGGCGATCGATCAGCGCCGCACGTTGGAACTCATTGCCGCGGCTCGCTGCAAAGTAACTGACGTTGTGAGCGGCGGCGGTGTTGGGCAACACTTCAATCCGGTCAAAAGCGAACTCGATGCCGGCGTCATGTCCTGCCCGCTGCACTTGCGCGCGCCTTGCCGCGACAGCGTCGGGACTGCCCAGACGGTCACGATAGAAGGCCTGATACGGCAGGCCATCGAGCGGCGTATAGGGCAAGAGTTGACGGGAGCGCCACAGCACCTTCACCTGCACATCGGGGCGCAGTCCGGTAAAGCGGGACACGGCCGTACCCAGATTGCGTTTGCCGATCAGGCACCAGGGGCAGATGAAATCGAAGACGACCTCGATCATCACGAAGGGCCGCTCGCCCGGCTCCCGCGCTGCCTGTGCGGCCCACATCTGATCAGATAAGTTCATGGATCAAGGTCTCCGCCATTGGCCATTCACCAAAGCCCGCAGCAGGGTTCAGGTGACCGACTTCGCCGAGGTCGACGAGGCGGCTGCCCCAGTCTTTCGCCATCGCCGACACGCGTTCGACCTGCGCGAGCGGGTCGTTGCGGCTCGCGCCGACAATGCTCGGAAACGGCAGTGGTTTGCGCGGGATCGGATGCCACCCGTTCTGCACGAGCGCATCAATGGTCGGGTAGCCTGCCGGCAGCGGCGTTTCGAGGTCGACCGGCGCGGCGAGCAGCGCACCGTGAATCTTGCGCTTGTGCCGCTGGGCCCAATGCACCGTGATCATCACGCCCGCGCTGTGCGCGACCAGAATCACCGGGCCGTCGATGTTCGCGAGGGCCGTATCGAGCGCCGCAACACGTGCCGCGCAACTGAGCTTGTCGTGTTCGAGCGGCGGCACCGAGGCCGCCTTGGGCAACTTTTGCTGCAGCAAGGTTTGCCAGTGCTCCGCGACGTGGTCGCGCAAACCAGGCACCATCAGAATGGTCGGTGTTGTATCGGGAGTCATAAAGCGGTTTCCTGCACATTCAGTACGGCTTGCTGCCGATAATCCCGGCGCGTTCCATCTTTCGATGGCTGGGCGGATAGTCCATGACGGCGTAATGCTGGGTGGCGCTGTTGTCCCAGATCGCCACGCTGTTCGGCTTCCAGCGCCAGCGGACCTGGTATTCGGGAATCGCCGCCTGGCTCACCAGGTAACGCAGCAGGTCAGCCGCGCCGGGATTGGCGTCCTGCCCATAACGCACGCGCGACGGCGTGTGGAAGTTGGTGAAGTGCGTGGTAAAGGCATTCACATACAAAATCTTCTCGCCCGTTTCCGCATGGGTGCGCACCACCGGGTGTTCCGCATCCGGGTACTGCGCCTTGAGGGCAAGGCGTTTTTCGATGGGCATGACGGCACCAAAGGTGGCTTCGATGCTGTGACGCGCGCGCAGGTCGGCGATCTCCGCCTTGACGTGATCGGGCAGCTTCTCGTATGCCAGCACCATGTTGGCCCACATCGTGTCGCCACCGACCGGCGGGCATTCCACGCAACGAAGTACCGCGCCGAATTGCGGCGCTTCGCGCCACGTTGTGTCGGAATGCCACGAATTCTCATAGCGGTCGTTCGGCTGCTCCGGCGTCCGGTAGACCCGGACCAGACCGGGATATTCCGGATCATTGCCCGCGACAGGATGATCTTCGAGGTCCCCGAACCGCTGGGCGAAGCCCACGTGTTCAGAACGCGACATACCCTGATCGCGTAGGAACAGCACGCGATACTTGAGCAGGGCAGCCCGGATTTCAGCCAGGAGGCCATCGTCATGGATGGCGTCGGCCAGTTCGATGCCAGTCAGCTCGGCACCGATGGCATAAGTCAGTTGTTCGATACGCACGGCGTCGTTGCTCCTGCTCTACTTTCCGATTACAAAGACCGATGAGCCGGTCGTCTTGCGCGATTCGAGGTCCCGGTGGGCCTGAACCGCGTCTTCCAGCGCGTAACGCTGGTTGATCTCAATCTTGATGCGCCCGGCAGCCACATGTCCGAAAAGCTCCGACGCGAGTTCGGCTTTCTCGACCGGATGCGCGATGTAATCGGCCAGCGCCGGACGCGTGAGGAAGAGCGATCCCTTGTGGGCGAGAAGCTGCGGATTGAACGGCGGGATCGGGCCCGAGGCGGTACCGACGCAAACCATCAGGCCTCTGCGTTTCAGGGAATCCAGCGATGACCCGAAGGTGTCCTTGCCAACGCTGTCGAACACGACGTTCACGCCCACGCCGTCGGTGAGTTCACGTACGCGCTTTGCCACATCCTCATGGCTATAGTTGACGACGGAGTCGCAACCATGCGCCCGAGCGATGTCGGCCTTGGCTTCGTTCGAGACAGTGCCAATCACCGTCAACCCGAGCAGCTTTGCCCACTGCGACACAATGAGTCCGACGCCGCCGGCTGCTGCATGCAGCAGGATGGTGTCTCCCGCCTTGAAGGCGTAGATGCGCCGCATCAGGTAGGACGCGGTGAGACCCCGCATGGTCATCGCGCTGGCCGTCTCACATGAGATGTCGTCCGGAAGTTTGATCAGCGGCGCAGCGAAGACCAGGCGCTCCGTGCAGTAAGCACCGAGCGTGTTGTAGGCACCTGTATAGGTCACGCGGTCGCCAACCGCGACGTTGGTGACATCGGGACCCACGCCGACCACGGTGCCGGCCGCTTCCGTGCCGATGCCGGAAGGCAGAGGCGCCGGATACAACCCGGTACGGAAGTAGATGTCGGCGAAGTTCAGGCCGACTGCCTCGTGGCGGATCCTGACCTGCCCGAGACCCGGTTCGCCGACTTCGACATCCTCGTAGCGCAGGACCTCGGGGCCCCCGGTTTCATGGAAGCGTGTAGCCTTTGCCATGGTTCGTCTCCTGTAATGATTCAATAAGAATTTGAAAATTGAGCTTCGCGCTCAGACTTGGGCCGAATGGCTTGCAGTCGCCCTGTCGCGTGCAAACGCGGTGTACCAGGCCAGGCTTTCCGGGTTGGCCATCGTGTCCGGATTGGCCACGTTCTCCACCGGCTGGCCCATCAGCAGCTTCTTGATCGGCAACTCCATCTTCTTGCCGGACAAGGTCCGAGGTATCGCGTCGACGCGGATCACCTCGTTCGGCACATGGCGTGCCGACAGCGCGATCCTGATGCGTTCCCGAATGGTGGCCGTGAGTTCCGGTGTCAGCGAGATGCCGGTGCGCAGGACGACAAAGAGCGGCATGTACGATTCGCGACCGAGGTACTCCAGGTCGACGACCAGGCTGTCGAGCACTTCGGGCAAGTCCTCCACTGCCCGGTAGAGTTCGCTGGTGCCCATGCGAATGCCGTGGCGGTTGATGGTGGCGTCGGACCGGCCATAGATAATGGCGCCGCCGCGCGGGGTGATGCGCACCCAGTCGCCATGGCGCCAGATGCCGGGATAGGTGTCGAAATAGCTTTCCCGGTAGCGTCGATTGCCCTGATCGCGCCAGAAGCAGAGCGGCATCGAGGGCATCGGCGCGGTACAGACCAGTTCGCCCACCTCATCGATCACGGCGTTGCCGGCTTCGTCGAAGGCTTCGACCCGTGCACCGAGGCAGCGGCATTGCATTTCGCCAAGGTAGACGGGAAGCGTCGGCACGCCGGCGACGAAGCAGCCCGCGAAATCGGTGCCGCCGGACAAGGCGTTGATCCAGACCGGGCCGACGTGGTCGAGGATCCATCGGTAGCCTTCTGGCGGGAGCGGCGAGCCGGTGGAGCCGACGGCTCGCAGTGCGGACAGATCTGCGACCTCGCGCGGCTCGACCCCGGCCTTGAGGCAGGATTGGTAGTACGCGGCACCAGCGCCGAAGAAATTTACGCGTGCTTCCCCGACGAAGCGCCATACCGCGTGCAGGTCCGGATAACCGGGGTTGCCGTCGTACAGGCACACCGTGGCGCCTGCGAGCAGACCGCCGACCTGAAGATTCCACATGATCCAGCCGGTGCTCGCATTCCAGTGGAACCGGTCGCCGGGATGCAGGTCCAGATGCAGCGTCGTCAGCTTGACGTGTTCAAGCACGATGCCGCCCTGCGAATGAACGATCGGTTTTGGCAGGCCGGTCGTGCCGGAGGAGTAAACGATCCACAGGGGATGGTCGAACGGCACCGACTCGACCGCCAGCGGTGCATCGCCCGCGATGGCATCGCTCCAGACCAGACCGTTACGAAATTCCCCGGCGCTGGCCTGCGCGTTCAGGTTTGGCACGAGGACGAGCCGCTCCACGGTGGGAAGCTCCTCCAGCAGTTCGTGCAGCAGCGCGCGGCGGTCGTGCGACTTGCCGCCGTAACGATAGCCGTCGACGGCGATCATCACCTTCGGTTCGATCTGGCGGAAGCGATCGAGGACTGCGAGCTTGCCCATATCCGGCGCGCAAGCCGACCAGATGGCGCCAAGGCTCGCCACCGCGAGGAAGGCGACGATGGTCTGCGGTATGTTGGGCAGGAACGTCGCGACACGATCGCCCCGGCCAATGCCCATGCCGCGCAGTGACCCGGCAAGCGCCGCAACCTGGCGCTGCAGTTCGTCCCACGCAAGTTCCCCCTGTTCGCCGGCTTCGTTGCGGAAGACGATTGCCGGGTGCGCGTCGGTGGCATGGCGGAAGACCTGGTCGACATAGTTCATCCCGACGCCGGGGAACCAGACGGCGCCGGGCATCGCGACATCCGTGAGCGCCTGCCCGCGCGCCGGCGTTGAGCGGATGGCCGCCCAGTCCCAGAGGGCCGACCAGAAGTCGCCAATGGCGTCCACGGACCACTGCCAAAGTGCGTCGTAGTCGGCGAACGCCAGGCCGCGCTCGCTTTCGAGCCAGCGCATGAATTCGGTCACGCGGGCAGCGTCGATGTTTCGTGGTGATGGCACCCAGGCCGGTGCGTTGCTATCGTTGGTCGAGTTCACTGTGTTTTCCTGCATCGATGTATCTGGCGCCGTCACGTCGGATCGAGTACCGCGCCACGGCCCATGGCCGAGGTTCTGCTGAGAGTGGCTGACGCTCTGGCAGCGCAAGCCGGGAGAATCGAAAGACCGATCAGTGCCGGGCCTTCACATCGAATGTCTCAATGAAGTGCTTTCTCACGCAGGGCGGTGAGCCGGGCGAGGTCCTTCGTATAGTGAAACTTGCCCAGCGCAAAAGCCATGGCCGCGACCAGCGGTGCAAAGAGAATGATCTGCAACGCGCCGAACAGGCCGATCCTGTCCGCCAGAAGACCTGTGGCGATGGCGGCGGGCGCCAGACCAAGCAGGTTGTTTGCAAGCGTCAACGTGGCAAAGCCTGATCCATGAATCGCGGGGGCGATCAGGTTGGCCACCATCGCTCCGGCGGGTCCGGAGGCGCCTGCGGCGAAGAACATGCCGGCGCCGATCAGTCCGAGCTGCAGCGGGCCAGTAGGAAGGCGGAACGCGATGGTGAGCAGCGTGAACGTGATCAGGCAGTATCCGATCGCGGTCGACCATTTGTGGGCGGGATTCCCCCGGCTGATGCGGTCAGTCATCAGCCCGCATGCGATCATGCCGAGGCCGGTGATCAGCACAAAGCCAGCGGCCCCCACTGCGGCCTTGCCCGGTGGCAGCGCGTAGTAGCGGTTCAGGAAGCTTGGCATCCAGGCCCACAGCGCGGCCGGAACCAGCAGATGCAAGCCGCTGCCGATGTACGCGCACAGCACTGATGTCGAAGAAAAGAGACCTTTCAGCAACCCGCGCAAACTCGTGTGCACGCCGGGCTTTGCAACGTCCTTGCCCTGGTTGGCAGTGGGCATCACCGAGGCCACACGCTTTTCCGTCACAACGGCGGCATAGATGACGACCAGCACCATGCCAAAGCACGCCATGACACCGAATGACCAGTTCCAGCCGAAACGCCCGGCAACCATGCCACCGAGTGCCATGCCCAACACGGAGCCAAAGGGGCCACCGGCCATGAACATGCCTGTCAACCCGGCGCGCATGTGCGCGGGGAAGATGCTCAGCACGACGGCAACACCCACACTCCCGTAGGCCGCCTCGCCAACGCCAACAATCGCGCGGGCCAACAGCATTTCGCCAAAGTTTGTCGAAATCGCGCATCCCAATGTCGCAAGACTCCAGACGGCTGCCATCAGGACAATGCTCCTGACGCGACCCCAGCGGTCGGCAAGGACCGAGAGGGGGAGCGTCAGCAGGCCAACCATCAGCGCGACAACGCTGCTGAGCGAGCCCAGCTGGGTGTCAGACAGCCCCCATGCCGATTTCAGCAACGGAAATACGGCGTTCAGGACCTGCCGGGACATGTAGTCCGAAAGCAGCAGGGCCACGGTCAGGGCAAATACCACCCATGCATACGTGGGGATGGCCGTCTGCCTGGCGGCCAAGTTGCCTTGGGTTGGCTCAGCATAATGTAGATGCAAGATAGTCTCCTCTTTGTCCCGCGTGGCAATTCGTTGTTTTTCTTTGCCGGCGGACGGACCGACTTCGGTCGGACCGGGTACCTGGTGGTTTCCAGCTCCTGCTCGCGAAGCGATGGGGTCAATGCGGCTGTTGGCGTGAGCAGTCGCCGCCGGGGAATCAGGCCGCGCGCAGAGGCACGTTCTTCACGCCGGGCTTGCGGTTGGGTGCCATGCCGAGCTTCGCCAGCGTTTCGTCGACGGAGTTGTACTGGACGCCGATCTTGTAGATTTCGCGCGCTTCATTCCCGCTGGCGATTTCGCGGCCCAGCTCACGGGAGATCCGTACGAGTTGCTCGATCTGTTTGACGGAACCCATGCGGTTGCCGTGCTGATCGATGATGGTGTCTTCGATGCCACAGCGAACGTGGAATCCCATCGCAAGCGACATCGCATTCAGCGGCAGCACGTCCTTCATCAGCGCCTCGGAGGTGATGCAGACGCCATCGGCAGCGCGGCGCACAAGTTCCATAAAGTTGTACGGGCTGGGGCCGTCGACACCGCCGCCGATTCCGATCCAGGTGAGGTTGACCGGACCCATGTAGGCGCCTCGGCGGATCATGCGCTCCACCGTCTCGTAGGAGTGGATGCCGGCCAGTTGGAAGTGCGGTTGGATATTGCTGGCGCGCAGCCTGCGCAGGTGTTCCTCGAGCCATCCAGGACCGGCCGGAACAGTCATCTCGCGGTAGGCTTCGCGAAGCGCGGGTTCCGCGAGTGACGTGCCTTTAACGAAGGCCGGCGTGAGCAGTTCCATCAGGTTCATTTGCGTCGTGTTGATGGCGACGGTCACCTGGTCCGGCCTCGGTTCCAGCTCGGCCAGCATGTGCCGGGTATCATCGGAGAGCCACTTCGCGGCTTGGCCGTCGTCCTCCGGTGCAAACGAAATCGAGCCGCCGACCTGGATGATCATGTCGGGTACGGCAGCGCGCACACCAGCGATCAACTCATTGAACTTCGACAGGCGCTTGGAGCCTTTTCCGTCGAGCTCGCGCACGTGTAAGTGCAGGACGGTCGCGCCTGCGTTGTAACAGTCAACCGCCTTCTGGACCTGTTCTTCCATGGTGAGGGGGATGTCCTCCGGAAAGTCCGCGGGCATCCACTCCGGACCGTAAGGCGCGACGGTGATGACTACTTTGTCCTGGTTTTCTGGGTGCAGCGAGTCGTCGAGGAATTGCATGGCTTACTCCTGATGGTTCTGGGATTACCGGTAGGGTCACGTTCTGCGCTTGAGGCCTGGCTGAACGAAACGCGATGCGGGATTAGCCTTCAATATAAAGACACCATGGAGTACGATTTCTCTTTGCACGACAGAGATTTCACATCTGGCGACACTACGCGTAAACACCGATGCTCCTCTAGTGCGGGCGTCACGGTCGCAATGCGGGCCAGTGAAGGGAAGGTGCGATGGTTACGATGGTCCGGGCCGTGACACTGAACGGCTACTTTCAATTGACGAGGCGGCTTGGCATTAACCCGCAGGCGCTCCTGCAGCAGGCGGAACTCGACGCCACCATGCTGGCGAATCCCGAACATCGGATCCCGATAGCGGCCCTTTGTGAGTTGCTGGAGGCGACGGCGCATGCGGCGTCGTGCCCTACATTCGGATTGCAGTTGGCGGAAGCGCGCCAGGAACTGGATTTCGGCGTGATCGGCTTGATGTTCGCGCACAAGCGAACCCTGCGGGAGGTGTTGCAGGCCGCCATCCAATATCGCAACCTGTTGAATGAGGCATTGGCACTGCATGTGGAAACTGCTGACGACAAAGTCGTCATTCGCGAGGAGATTGTCGTGGATGCCGAAGTTCCAATGCGGCAAGCGACTGAACTCGCGGTTGGTGTGCTGGCCCGGACCTGTGGTGCGCTGCTCGGCACAAGCTGGCACCCGAGCAGCGTGCATTTCACGCATTCCAAGCTCGCGGACACGCGGTTCTATCGGCAACTGTTTGGATGCCCGCTGGTATTCGAGAGCGATTTCAACGGGATCGTGTGCACGGCGGCAGATCTGGATTGCCCTAATCCGACCGCGGACCTGGAACTGGTGCGATACACCGAGAGCCTGCTTGAGCCGTTGAGCCACGCCGACGAGGATTCCATTGTGCAGGAAGTTCGCAAGGCTATTTACCTGCTGCTGCCTCTTGAACTGGCCACGATCGAACAGGTGGCGCAGCGGCTGCATGTCGGAACGCGGACCATGCAACGGCAACTCGATTCGGCGGGCACCAGTTTTTCTGAGCTTGTCGAGCAGGTGCGCCACAATCTTGCGTTGCGATACATGATGAACGCCCGCTATCCGATCGGGCGCGTGGCACTACTCCTGGGATATACGCGGCAGGCGTCATTCACACGCTGGTTTACGGCGCAGTTCGGCATGACGCCGCGCGCATGGCGGACGGCCAAAACGAACCGACTGCAGTAATGGCGGGGAAGCCGAAACCAAGCCGATAGCCAAGGCAATCTTGAGCGAAAGGTCGTTGTCACATCAAAGCGTCGGACTTGCAGTACTTCCGCAAACTGATCGTTGCTCAAAAACCGAACGGATTTTGGTTAAGTTCCGTGAAACGATGCCACGCGGCGAACCGTTCGCCAAGCTGTTTCCGGTAGAGCGACGCACGCAGTAGATGGCGCTTTAATGCGAAATGTTGGTGAATCGGCCCGAAGCTGACCGGCCTGATCTTCGGATCACGACGGGCCGCTTATGGGAGCGTGTCAGCCATACGGAACGACACGTCGACCGTCGCTTCATGGCCCGGGTGCCGACTCATGCAATTGGCATACATGCTTCGGCCTTGCACGGCTGCGTTCGGCAGCACGCGACCCACTCCGGTCAGAAAACTTTCTCCAAACCGGTCAGTCAGCCAAATTCAGGTTTTGCAAACGGGAGTGCCACTAAGCGGCCGTTGGCGACCTTACCCAATCGGCCATCTACGGCCCTTCATATTTGGATTGCGAACGACTGTTGACGAGCGACGAGTCGCCATTTGTGGAAGGAAACAGCGACCCACGGTGCGTCGGACGAGCCAGCTTCGCTTTCAAGCACTGTCTGCAGGGGATCAGATTCGATTGCCGCTCTGACCGACGGCGTGCATCAGGCCTATAAGTTGCGGCGCCGTAGCCGCCTACACAAGCGGAGCATGACTGTGCGTGCCATCATAGCCATAGGAGGTTCACTCGGCGGTCTGGAAGCGTTGTGCACGCTGGTTCATCCACTGCCGCGGGATTTTCCCGCGGTCCTGCTGGCAGTTTTGCATACCGCGCCTTCTAGCCCCCGGCTGCTGGCAGAGCTCGTCGGCCGGTCTACAGCCCTTGTGGTGGCGTACGGCGGCGATGGTGATGTCCTGCAAAGTGGACGCCTCCTTATTGCTCCGCCCGACCGCCACATGACAGTGCGCCTGTCTGGCCACATAGGACTGGATTGCGGTCCTGAGGTGCTCTTCGTTCGGCCCGCGGTGGACAAGCTCTTTGAGTCTGTCGCACGGAACTTCGGACCGCGTGCGATCGGGATCGTCCTTTCGGGCGGCCTTCAGGACGGTACGGCAGGACTCCGCGCGATCAAAGCTGCTGGAGGACTAGGCATCGTACAGGACCCCCGCGACGCCCGGAATCCTGAGATGCCAGTCAATGCAATCAAAGGTGGCCACCCGGACTACGTAACGCGGCTAAACGAAATAGCGCCCTTGCTTGTGAAACGCGTTCGCGGTGAGACGTAAGTCTGGCGATCGGCTTTCCTGACACCTTGTGTGCGCCAACAAGCCGCCAGGAGTCGCGGACGCATCGACAACCGGCTGGTCCAATGCCTACAGATAGTCCTGGGCGAGCATGGACGGGAGCGAATACGAACCGGCGCCCTGCCGTCACGTCCGACGCCCGGCGTGGGTAGAACGGCCGCTTTCGAGCGCGGCAGTGACATTCACAGAAACGAACTGAGGGGCTGAAACGGATCGGGCTGCGTCAGTCCGCTCTTCAACCTCATCGCTCGAAAGCGGCCAGTGGAATTCCGCTGCCTGGAAGCGGCCAGCCGGAAGTGCGTATTCCCGACCCACTCCGGACCTTCCACCCGGAGTCACCTCTGCGGCTGCTTTGAGGTGTTGAACGGTCGGCTGAAAATCGTTGCCCACAACTGTTGATCGCGGTTTCGCGAAAGTCGATTGGATCCCGCCAATCCGAATCTTCGGTGCGATCGAGGCCGTGGCGCGAGACGCGAGGCGCTGCGATACGCGTGGTTTCCCTGCTCAGCGTCCCGTCGCCGTCAGCCTTCCACATCCAGGAACCCATCGAAGCGTCATAGTGGAAACTCGACAGGCATACGACAATCTTTGTCTTGAGTGCCCCGATGAATTCCGTGAGTTGAATTTTCAATCGGCGCATATGTAGACACGCAAGGCCAGTCGCGGCGCACCGTGCACATGACGAAAGACGGCTTCGCGCTACTCGTAATGAACCTCGCACCATACGGGATTCGGGTAGCGTCCCGAACAGCACAGCGCGCGGCAGTTACACGCGAGGTCCCGGGGCGTACGCAACGATCAACAGCGCGCGGTACGGTCGTGAAGTGGTCGAGCTGGCGGCGGATGCGTCCCGCCGTGTCGCCGCGGCGTCGCCGGTCAGCGACGCGATGTCCCTGACCTGTTGGACGAAGGTCTCATTGACCGGCCTGAAGTTCAGGTGTCTGATCGTATAAGGAACGTTCACGCATCCGAAGCCTGATCCTCGCCAGCCGGGAACTCGCCACCACTGGAGGAAGCGGCCGTGGTGCGAAGGCGGTCATGCGCGTACCCGGTCGGGAAATCTCCTTTCAGGTCTCCTTTCATGCCACCTGACGCACCGCGAATACCCTGGTCTCCGCTGCAATATGAATCGTAGGGAGAGAGCAAGCATGGACTGGAATCGCTGGTACAGCTTAAAGAGCTACCTAAGATCTTCGCTATGGACTGTGCCGTTCATCGCAGTCGCGATCGATGCCGTGGTGAAGCCTGTTTCTGAAATGGTGGGAAGGTGGATGATCAGACAAGGAACCCTTGATCCGAAAACCGGCTTTCTTGGGTTGTCCATGACCGGGGCGCGATCGTTGCTCGGTGACATCGTTTCCGCAGACCTGGCGTTTCTGGTATTTACGTTCGGTTCGCTGCTCGTCGCAATCCAGGTCGCGGGTGGGCAGTACACGCCTCGGATCATCGCGACGACACTGCTGCGCGATAACATCATCCGTGGCATCTCGGGATTATTCGTTTTCACACTGCTGTTCGCCAATAGAACGGAGAGCTGGATGGGTGAGAATGAGGTACACCAGCTTCAAGTGTTCATTACAGCGCTATTCGGATTCGTTTCCCTCGTTGCTTTCCTTTTCCTGATTGATTACGCGGCGAAATTTCTGCGTCCCGTGAGCCTCGTGGCTCGCGTTGGCGAGCAAGGGATCGCGGTCATCGAGAGCGTTTATCCCGCCCCGGCTACGGGTGTAACTACCCCGTCGGAACTTGACAAGGAGCGAGGCGCACCTGATCGCATTGTTCATCAGCGCGGCAAATCCGGCATCGTTCTGGCCGTGAATCTGGAAATGCTGGTGGCCAAGGCCCGGCGTGCTGACATAGTCATCGAATTCGTGCCACAAGTCGGCGATTTCGTCGCAGTGGGCGAACCCCTCTTTTATTTGTACGGAAACGCTAGCGAAATCAACGAAAAGCGGCTCCTCACATTTGTCGCGTTCGGCTCGGAGCGCACGATGGAGCAGGACCCTATGTTCGCGTTTCGCATCCTGGTCGATATTGCGCTAAAAGCGCTGTCGGCGGCAATCAACGATCCGACCACGGCCGTGCTCGCAATCGATCAGTTACACCGACTATTGCGCATGGTGGGCAAACGGTCTCTGCGCGTCGAAGAGATTGAGGACAGGTCAGGGCGGGTGCGCGTGATCTTGCGGACGCCCAATTGGGAAGATTTCGTGCATATCAGTTTCCGCGAGATACGACAGTATGGCGCGGGCAGCATTCAAATCGCGCGTCGTCTGCGCGCGGCGATAGAGAACCTCATCCAGAGCTTGCCGGCGCATCGTCATGACGCATTGCGGGTTGAGTTAACATTGATCGACCGCGCGATCACCACGACGCATCCATTTCCGGAGGACCTGGCGTTGGCCCGCATCCCCGACTCGCAAGGGCTTGGAGGTTCGGCAGCCTCGACAGCAAACAACTAGCCCTTTTGGAGGCAAGCCATGCGCAAACTCATCATGGGCATCGTTGAATTCCGCGAGAAAATGCTGCCGCAATACGCGAAGCAGTTCAGCAAACTGGCGCTTGCGCAGACACCTGATGCGCTCTTCATCACGTGCTCGGACAGCCGGGTTGTACCGGACCTGCTTGCCTCGACCCATCCGGGCGATCTGTTCACGATGCGCAACGTCGGCAACCTGATACCACCAGCAACTGCGGAGGGGACCTCTACCGGTGACCTTTCCGAGGCAAGCGCAATCGAGTACGCAGTGCTAGTGTTGAAAGTCGCGAATATTGTTGTGTGCGGGCATTCCGAGTGCGGTGCGATGAAAGCCGTGTATACACGCAACGCCAAGCTGAAAGCGCCGAACCTCGATAAATGGCTGTACCACGCCAACAACGCAGCATTTCGCCTCGAACACGAAGGTCCGCTCGATGACAGGTTGAAACCGCACGATCAATTGTCGCAGCTCAACGTACTTGTGCAGCTTGAGCATCTGATGACATACCCGATAGTCCACCAGCAGGTCACTGCCGGGGCGCTGGTATTGAGCGGCTGGTGGTTCGACATCGCGACTGGCGACATGTATGCCTATGAGCGCGCGAGCCGCTCATTCGAAGTCATCGACCGCGCGATGGCCGATCGGATGATTGCGCGCCTTGCAGCACGGGCGCGGTGAAGGTGCGTGAAGCTCCTCTGCAGGAATGCTTTCTCGGGTCCATGGGCTAGCCGTGGTGAGGATGATCGTGCCGTGAGGGTTGATCGGAGACGTGACTGACATATTCTGCACACGAAGGACCGCTGTCTGATGCGGAGCCGACATTTGAATGCCCTCATGAAGGCGCGAACCAACGTCCGCAGTTGGCCGATCGCTGTCTGACGCAAACAGCATGCTCAGACCGCACCTTGCGAGACCGCGATCAGCAGCAAGCTACCCGCAACTGACGGTGGAATCGGCGCACTGTCAGCGGCCGCTTGCGGGTTGGAGCCGACGCCGGAATGACCAACCGACGACGCCTATGAGCGGCAGTTTATGGCGCCAGATCCAGTCACATGCTCGCTCGAGCGCCTCGATCAGGCCGCTCGACCCGATGTCTTGTTTCGAACTACGAGCTTTTTTTCACGGACTTCGTTCTGCGCGTTTGCAGCGCCGAGTCCGCGAACAGGTCGATCACCACCCCGCGCAGCCAGCGATTGCCTTCGTCCTGCTGGACTCGCGCGTGCCAGAGCAAATGGATCGGCGCGGCGGGCAACGTCGAGGGCAATGCGCGCAGGCTCAGTGAGAACGGCGCTGCCAGCTGCAAGGCCAGTCGCTCCGGCACCGTTGCAATCAGATCGGTGCGTTGCAGGATGTAGCCGACGCTCATGAAGTGCGGCACCGTCAATCGCACCCGGCGCTGCACGCCTCGCCGCTTCAGCCAATCGTCCACCTGACCGTGTCCGGTGCCGGCGGACACCACCACCAGATGCTCGGCTTCACGCCAGGCAGCGAGCGTGAGCGGCGCATCTTCGAGCGCATGGCCGCGCCTGAACAGGCAGACATACCGCTGATCGAACAGGCGGCGCTGATAGAAGCCGCCCTTGAGCTGCGGCAGCAGGCCGATGGCGAGATCGACCCGGCCCTCGGCCATCTCGTTGCTCAGATTGACGCTTGTGTCGCGAACGGTATTGAGCGCGATGCCCGGCGCCTCGCGCGACAGTCGTTCGACGAGCGCGGGCAGAAAGACGACCTCGCCGATATCGGTCATGCCGATCGTTATCGTGCGCGTGACACGCAGCGGATCGAAACCGGTCTCAGGATTGAGTGCGGCGTGCAGGATCGCGAGCGCCTGAGAAACCGGCTCTGCCAGGCGCAACGCGAACGGCGTGGGCACTACTCCGCCTGGCCCGCGCACGAACAGCGGGTCACCGAGCCGTCGACGCAGTTTGGCGAGGGCGTTTCTGACGCCGGGCTGACTCATGTTCATCTGCTCGGCCACGGTCGATACTCGCCGCTCCTGCATCAACCGTTGGAAAAGCAGCAGCAGATTGAGATCAACTTCACTCAGCTTCATGACGCGGGGATCCCAGGCTCATTGATTTCAGTGATGATGCAGATTCACCCCATTTTATTGTGAAATGGACGACCAGTGCCGAGAATTCAGACACGGCGCACGCATCCGACTTCAGCACAGTATGCGTGCCGTGCCGACTCAAACATACAGTCTGAATACTGGAGACACCCCATGGACCAGCTGGATCTGAATCTGAAGATCGCAATAATCGGTGCTGGCATCGGCGGCCTCACGCTCGCTCTCGCACTGCGAGAACATGGCATCGACGCGCAGCTCTACGAGCAGACCGACGAGCTTCGCGAGGTCGGAGCGGCAGTCGCGCTGTCGGCGAATGCGACGCGGTCTTACGAGCGCATGGGACTGCGTGCGGCCTTCGACGCGGTGTGCGCTGAAATACCCGCGCTGATCTATCGGGACGGGCGCAGCGGCGAAGTGATTGGACAGCATCGTGGCGAACCGAACTATCGCCAGCAGTTCGGGGGGTCCTATTGGGGCGTACACCGCGCGGACCTGCAGGCCGTGCTGTCAAACGCGGTCGGCCTCGATCGCATCAATCTCAGCTATCGGCTGACCGATCTCGTGCAGCATCCGGATCGTGTGAGTCTGAGTTTCGCCAACGGTCGGCACATCGACGCCGATCTGGTGATCGGCGCGGACGGGGCGCGCTCGATCACGCGGCGCTGGATGCTCGGCTACGACGACGCCCTATATTCGGGCTGCTCAGGTTTTCGTGGCGTAGTGCCGGCTGGACGCATGGATCTGCTGCCCGATCCCGAAGCCATTCAGTTCTGGGTCGGACCACAAGGCCATCTGCTTCACTATCCGATCGGCGACAAAGGCGACCAGAACTTTCTGCTCGTCGAGCGCCATCCCTCGCCGTGGGCGTCGCGCGACTGGGTCACGCCGGCGAGTGAGGGTGAGCAGCTGCGCCTGTTCAAGGACTGGCATCCGGCGGTGGTGCAGATGGTCAAGGCGGTGCCGATCAGCCAGCGCTGGGGCCTGTTCCATCGTCCTCCGCTCGGGCGCTGGAGCAAGGGCCGCGTGACGCTCATCGGCGATGCGGCGCATGCGCTCGTGCCGCACCACGGCCAGGGCGCCAATCAGTCGATCGAAGATGCCGTGGTGCTGGCTGCGCAGCTGGCCAAGGCGGGCTCGGGTCGCTGGCGCGAGGCGCAGGAGGCCTACGAGCGGTTGCGGCGGGGTCGCACGCGCAAAGTGCAATACGCCTCGATATCGACGGCTGACGTGTTGCATCTGCCGGACGGACCCGAGGCGCAGGCGCGCAACGCCCGCCTTCGCGCACGCGACAGCCTGCTGCATCATCTGGACTGGATTCACGATTTCGACGCCCTTGCACAAGAACCGACCGAACGCCAAGGCGGCACTTGGCTTTGAACTACGCTCCTCTCGTTGACGCCGGCACGACTGTCCTGGCTCGTTGAGGGTTGTTGGATTGCCCGCCGTGGTCGCCATGACTGTGAACATGCTGCGCCGCGTGCCGGCAGGCGTCGAACAACCCTCAAGGTCAGCGCCTGTTCGATTTTTCATGGACCGGTTCAAGATCGGCCAATTATCGGCAGGCTCGGCTGACCGAAGTGGCGCTCTATGAAGCAACCTTCACCTCCGGCAGTCGAATGGCCGTTTGATGGGGCGGAGCCGCCATCCGAATGTCCGGGTGACCCGACGGACGAATGACCCCTCATGGCCGAACGCGGGCCGACGGAGAACGCACTAAATCGACCCACGGCCGTCATTCAAGGCAGAGCATGGTCAACGGCCGCTTCCGAAACACATGAGCCATTGATCTCTCACGGGCATCGACGAATCTGGACAGCGTCAAGCAGAACGTCCGATTTGCCGACATTCATCTTGGCCGGTCGCTCGAGATGTTTGTCGCTGTTAGTCGCATGAAGCTTCCGCCGCGCTTGGCTGGGGTCAATAGTGAATTCTAGGGCGTTGGTCGCGCAAGCTCCTTTATCCGGCCAGGCGCCATTGTGATGCTCTCAATGACAAGCTGAAGCTTCCTCATCTGCTCCAATTCTTCGGGAAGCCTGTTACGCCGTGCATTAAGATCCCCGACCATTGCTAGTGCTCGCACAGCAGCGCCATTCGCCCCCGCACAAAAAACCTGGGTCGAAATCATGCCGCCCCCGCAGGTGCGAATCGAACGAAAGAGATAGGGCGGAGGGAACGCTGATGTAGGTGTCTCATTTTCGGGAGATTGTAGTTCTCCGACTCTGCCCGCACGAACGCAAATGGCGTATCCAGCCCGCCATCGATCACCGCGTAGCATATAGATTGGCCCTTTGCCTGTAAATTCGCAAATCCCGAGCCTTCGGGTCCTGCCCCCTCCAAGGCTCCGCGGTACGGAAAATCGCGCAGAAATGCCGTCTGCTTGTTGGCAACGTCTAGCCGCGACTGAAAATCCGTTTCAAGCAATTTCGCCCACGCAGTGAAGGTCGTCGCATACTTTTCAACCAGCGATGTAGTCGTGTCAGGCGGGAGACTTGGGATCTTGTGCGCAATAATTAGCATTATCAAGCCTGCCTCGACTGCCGCATACAACGGCATCCCCAAGGGCTTGTTGGTCTCACTTTCCCGATAGTTGGCTATTTGACCCAAACCCGTTGTTAAGTTGTCCGTCGCTAGCGGGAAGAGCGGGGGGCGTTTCAAACGGTGCCTGCTTTCTGCGGCGTTCTGCCTCCGCGCCGCGCAACGCGACGCGGTGATCGACTGCACACCGGCGAATTGCGATGCCGCGTGGGCGGCGACGAAACGCTATATCGTGCAGCATTCCGACACGCACGTGATCCGCGCGGACGCGGTCGCGGTCGATACTGACGTGCCCTACGATTCGGGCAAAGCAGCTTTCTCAGCGACCCGCGCGAACAAGAGCACGGGCGGCGCGCCGCTGTCGCTGTTCGCGCAGTGCCGCGGCATGTAGGGGCCCGACAGCGCGAAGGGCGACGACTATGACGAGTGCGCCGAGAAGATCCTGAAGATTCAGAACGGCTACGTGCCATATCTGCGCTCGCACGCATCGGCGCAATAGGCGGCAAGCTACCGGAACCACGGGGCCCCGAACGCGGCACTCGCGTAGCGATTCGCTGAACCCTCGCCACGATGCGGCGGGAGGCGCTATGCTGATGCGTCTTCGCCTCGCGGAACCCTTTCATGCAAGCTCCTGGCGCAACCGTACCGATCTCGCTCGTCAATGGGTTCCTCGGTAGCGTCGGGACGCGGCCAGATATCGTCGACCGGCATCTGTCGGCCGCGCACATCCCGCGCGCGCTTCTGGACCAGTCTGGAGCGCGCGTCACCGAGGAACAGTTCTCCGCGCTCTACCGCTCGCTCGCGATCGAACTCGACGATGAGATGCCCGGCGTTTTCTCGCGCCCGCTGCGCAGCGGCGCGCTCAAGTTTCTCTGCCTGAGCCTGCTCGATGCGCCGAATCTCGAAACCGCGATGCACCGGTTCGGCCAGTTCTTCCATCTCGTGCTGGACGACTTCCGCTTCGAGTCGCGCCGCGGCAACCTCGTCGCGAGCCTGGCGCTGCGTCCGGGAAGCACGGGAGCGCAACTCGGCATGCTGGGCCAGGAACTGGTGCTGAAGCTCGCGCATGGGATCGCGTCCTGGCTGATCGGTCAGCGGATTGCATTGTTGCAGGTGCAGTTCGCCTTTCCGCGTCCCGCTCACGCGCTCGAGTATCTTTATCTGTTTCCCGGACCGGCGAAGTTCGACTGCGCTCAGACCTCGATGCAGTTCAGCAGTAGCTATTTCGACCTGCCCGTGCGTCAGCGCAAGGCGAACCTGCGCAGGTTTCTCGCTCGCGCGCCGGAAGACTGGATCTTCGTTTCGTTCAACGAGCAGCTGTTCAGTTATCGCGTGCGGGAACATCTTGCGTCCCGGCTGCCCGACGTCCCCTCCATCGAAGAGGCGGCGGAAGGTCTGCACTGCTCGGTCAGAACGCTGTGCCGTCATCTTGCCGCCGAGGGCACGGCGTTCCAGGTGCTCAAGGACGAATTGCGCCGCGACATAGCGATTCAGCGCCTGACGGGCACGCACGAGCCCATCGCCATCATCGCGGGCGACGTCGGCTTCGGCGACCCCACCGCATTCCACAGAGCGTTCCGTCACTGGACCGGCAGCACCCCGGCGGCCTATCGCCGGGGTGGCTGATCGCGTCATATCGATGCGTCGGCAACACCCGCTGACGCAGTTCCCACGGGCGCCTACTCTCCCCGACATGGCCAGAGATGTCAATAGATCGTCCGGTTTGGACAACCGGGCAGGGCCTGTCCGACGCTACGATTCAGCCATACGTTACCCCGGCCGCATCGGTGCCAGACGGGTGACTTTCCCCCTACGGACTATCTGATCGGAAGAATGGTAATGAGCTACGTCGCGCCTCTCAAAGAAATGTTGTTTGCACTCACGGAACTGGCCGGAATCGACCAACTGGTGGGCTTGCCCGGCTGCGAGGAGGCAACCGCCGACACCGCTCGTGCGGTGCTCGAAGAGGCCGCGCGGCTGCACGAAGGCGTGCTGGCGCCGCTGAACGTCGACGGCGACCGCAGCCCGAGCACCTGGAAGGACGGCGTGGTGACCGCCACGGCCGGTTTCAAGGACGCGTTTCGCCAGTTCGGCGAAGGCGGCTGGCAGGGTTTGCAACATCCGTGTGAATACGGCGGTCAGGATCTGCCCAAGCTGCTGTCGACGCCCTGCATCGAAATGCTCAACGCCGCCAACCTGTCGCTGGGGCTGTGCCCGCTCCTGACCGACGGCGCGATCGAAGCGCTGCTGACGGCGGGTAGCGAGGAGCTGAAGCAGCGCTACGTGCCGAAGATGATCTCCGGTGAATGGACCGGCACGATGAATCTGACCGAGCCGCAAGCCGGCTCCGACCTCTCGCTCGTGCGCACCCGCGCCGAGCCGCAGGGCGACGGCTCGTACCGGATCTTCGGCACGAAGATTTTCATCACCTGGGGCGAGCACGACATGACGGAAAACATCGTGCATCTGGTGCTCGCACGCACGCCGGGCGCGCCTGAAGGCGTGAAAGGCATTTCGCTGTTCGTCGTGCCGAAGTTCCTCGTCAACGAAGACGGTTCGCTAGGCGAGCGCAACGACGCGCACTGCGTATCGATCGAACACAAGCTCGGCATCAAGGCGAGCCCGACCGCCGTGCTGCAGTTCGGCGATCACGGCGGCGCTATCGGGCAGCTCGTCGGCGAGGAGAACCGCGGTCTGGAGTACATGTTCATCATGATGAACGCGGCGCGCTTCGCCGTGGGAGTACAGGGCGTGGCGATCTCGGATCGCGCGTACCAGCAGGCCGTCGCGTATGCGAAGGAGCGCGTGCAGAGCCGTCCCGTGGATGGCTCCGCGAAGCAGTCGGTCGCGATCATCCAGCATCCCGACGTGCGGCGTATGCTCTCGACGATGCGCGCGCTGACCGAAGGCGCACGCGCTCTGGCCTATGTGTCGGCGTCGCACTGCGATCTCGCGCATCGTCATCCGGACGGCGCGACGCGTGCGAATCATCAGGCGATCTACGAATACCTGGTGCCGATCGTCAAGGGCTGGAGCACGGAGATGTCGCTGGAGGTGACGAGTCTCGGCGTGCAGGTGCACGGCGGCATGGGCTTCATCGAGGAAACCGGCGCCGCGCAGTACTACCGTGATGCGCGCATTCTGCCGATCTACGAAGGAACGACGGCGATCCAGGCCAACGACCTCGTCGGCCGCAAGACCATGCGCGACAACGGCGAGGTGGCCGGGATGCTGCTCGCGCAGATCGACGCGGCCCTGGCCGCGGTGCAAGCGCACCCCTCGTATGCTTCGAGCGCGGCTTTTCAGGCGATGCATCGTCATCTGTCCGCCGGCCGCGAGGCGTTGTACAGCGCGGTGCGCTACGTGGTCGAGAACGTCAAAAGCGACCCGAACGCGGTGTTCGCGGGCAGTGTCTCCTATCTGATGCTCGCGGGCATCGTGCTCGCGGGTTGGCAAGTCGCACGCTCGCTCGTGCTCGCGGCCGACAAACGCGATGAAGATCCGGCTTTCTATGACGCGAAGATCGCGACCGCGCACAGCTTCGCGATCCAGGTGCTGCCTGGTGCAGTCGCGCTCGAAGCGGCGATTCGCGGCGCTCGCGACGGCGAAGGCGCATTGGCGCTGCGCGAAGACCAGTTTTGATCGATCAAGAGACGTGATGTGCCATTTAAAGCGGTAGGGCTCGGCCCTGTCGATATGGAAGGAGAGTGTTGTGATAGTTCTTGTAGCAGTCAAGCGAGTGGTCGATTACAACGTGAAGGTCCGCGTGAAATCGGACAGTACGGGCGTCGATATCGCGAACGTGAAAATGTCGATGAATCCGTTCGACGAAATCGCGGTGGAAGAAGCCGTGCGTCTGAAGGAAGCGGGCGTCGCGACGGAGGTGATCGCCGTGTCGGCCGGTGTGACGCAGGCGCAGGAAACGCTGCGCACGGCGCTTGCGATCGGCGCGGACCGCGCGATCCTGATCGAATCGAACGAAGACCTGCAGCCGCTCGCGGTCGCGAAGCTGCTCAAGGCGCTGGTCGACAAGGAGCGGCCGCAGCTGGTGATCCTCGGCAAGCAGGCCATCGACGACGACTCCAATCAGACCGGCCAGATGCTCGCCGCGCTCGCGAATCTGCCGCAGGCGACGTTCGCGTCGAAGGTGGTCGTGGCGGACGGCAAGGCAACGGTGTCGCGTGAAGTGGACGGCGGCGCGGAAACGCTGTCGTTGACGCTGCCCGCTGTGGTCACCACTGATCTGCGCCTGAACGAGCCGCGCTACGTGACGCTGCCGAACATCATGAAGGCGAAGAAAAAGCCGCTGGAAACGATCAAGCCCGAGGAGCTCGGCGTCGATGTCACGCCGCGTCTGAAGACGCTGAAAGTCGCCGAGCCGCCGAAGCGCTCCGCCGGCGTGATGGTGCCGGATGTGAAGACGCTGGTCGAGAAGCTGAAGACCGAAGCCAAGGTGCTTTAAGTAGAACGCGGAGACAGAGCAGATGACGAACCTGGTAATAGCAGAACACGACAACGCGTCGATCAAGGCCGCGACGCTGAATACGATTGCAGCGGCGCAGAAGATTGGCGGCGACATTCACGTACTGGTCGCAGGTCACAACGCGCAGGCCGCGGCCGACGCGGCAGCGCAGATCGCCGGCGTTTCGAAAGTGCTGCTTGCCGACGCGCCGCAACTCGCCGCGGGCCTCGCGGAAAACGTCGAAGCAACGGTGCTGACGCTGGTGCAAGATGCGGCGAAGCACTACACGCACATCCTCGCGCCGGCCACCGCCTACGGCAAAAACATCGCGCCGCGTATCGCCGCGAAGCTCGACGCCGCGCAGATCAGCGACATCACGGCAGTGGATAGCGCCGACACGTTCGAACGCCCGATCTATGCAGGCAACGCGATCGCCACGGTTCAGTCTCAGGATCCGTTCAAGGTCATCACCGTGCGCTCTACGGGCTTCGACGCAGTCGCCGCCGTTGGCGGCAGCGCAGCGGTCGAGAAGATCGAAGCGGCAGCCGACGCAGGCATCTCGCAGTTCGTGAGCCGCGAAGTGACGAAGCTCGATCGTCCGGAGCTGACCAGCGCGAAGATCATCGTGTCGGGTGGCCGCGGTCTGGGCAGCGGCGAGAACTACACGAAGGTGCTGAAACCGCTGGCCGACAGGCTCGGCGCGGCGCTGGGCGCCTCGCGCGCGGCCGTCGACGCGGGCTTCGTGCCGAACGACTATCAGGTCGGCCAGACGGGCAAGATCGTCGCGCCGCAACTGTACGTCGCGGTCGGCATCTCGGGTGCGATCCAGCACCTCGCGGGCATGAAGGACTCGAAGGTCATCGTCGCGATCAACAAGGACGAAGAAGCGCCGATTTTCAGCGTCGCCGATTACGGTCTCGTTGGCGATCTGTTCGCCGTCGTGCCGGAACTCGAGCACGCTCTGGGCTAACCGCATCCAGCGGTGAGATCCCCGTCCCCATGCGTAGTACGCATCCAGCACAGGGCAAACACCTGCCCGACAAGTGGAACAATCATGAATGAGCTTAACGGATACGATTTCGAAGACCTGCGACCGGGCATGAGCGCCCATTTCGCCAAGACCATCACGGAGGCGGACATTCTGCTGTTCGCAGGCGCGTCGGGCGACATCAACGCGGTCCACATCAACGAGGAGTTTGCGCAAACGACACCCTTCAAGGGGCGCATCGCTCACGGGATGCTGACCGCGAGCATCATCTCCGCGGCAATCGCGGGGCGGCTGCCTGGCCCGGGCACGATCTACCTCGGTCAGAACCTGCGTTTCAAGGCGCCAGTTCGACCTGGCGACACCGTTCAGGCGGAAGTGACCGTCAAGGAACTGATTCACGACAAACGCCGCGTGGTGCTGTCCACCGTTTGCACGGTCGGCGGCAAGGTGGTGATCGAAGGCGACGCCGTGGTGATGCCGACGTCGTGCGCCGACCGTGTCGAGGCGAGCGCGGCTTGCGCCGTCGCCAACGGATGACAGCGAGTTCGCCATGAGAATGCCATTTAGCATGCCACACGAGTTCTCCACGGGCTGGGTCAACGCCGGCTTCGATTTCTGGCGCATTTCGCCCGTCATGGGTTGGCCCGCGACGAAGGTGCTCGACGCCGAGCGCGCTGACATCGATACCCACGGGCTCGTCGCGCGAGGCACCATGACGCACGCGAGCACCCAATACCTGCAACAGCATGCTGAACTGTGGGGCGACGCCGTCGCCGGATTGATCGGCGCGCGGCCCGCAGTGAAGTCGGTCGCCGAGCCCGAGCATGGAGACCGGCGGTTTCACGACGACGACTGGTCCAGCAACGGCTGGTACAGCCTTCTGAAACAGAGCTATCTGATCAATGCCCGGGCGCTCGCGGAACTCGTCGAGGCGAGCATCCTCGATGAAAAGGACAAGCACAAGCTGCGCTTTTTCACGCGTCAATTCATCGACTTCGCGAGCCCCGCGAATTTCGCCGTGACGAATCCCGAGGTCATCCGGGTGGCGGTGGAATCGGGCGGATCGAGTCTGCTCGCGGGCTTGACGCAACTGCTCGACGACCTGGGCAACGGCTCGATTTCGATCACCGATCAAAGCGCGTTCGAAGTGGGCCGCAGCGTCGCCACATCGAGCGGCGCGGTGGTCTATGAAAACGATCTGTTGCAGCTAATCCAGTACGCACCGCTGACGCCGAAGGTCGCCGCAAGACCGCTCGTGATCGTTCCTCCGTCTATCAACAAGTTCTACATTCTGGATCTTCAGCCGGAGAATTCCTTCGTGCGCTTCGCCTGCGAGCAGGGGCTGACCGTGTTCGTCGTGTCCTGGCGCAATCCGCAGCAGGACATGGCGCAGACCACATGGGACGCCTACCTCGAGGATGGCGTGATGCAGGCGATCAGCGTCGCGCGTGCCATCAGCCGGGCCGACAAGGTCAACGCATTGGGCTGGTGCGTGGGAGGCACGATGCTGTCGTCGGCGCTGGCGATCATGCGGGCGAACGGCGAAGACCCCGTGGCGAGCCTGACGCTGTTGACGGCGCTGCTCGACTTCAATGACCCGGGTGATCTCGGCGTCTTCATCGACGAGCAGGGTGTGTCGCTGCGCGAGCGGACGATCGGTGGTGGCGGGCTTTATTCCGGGCGCGAACTCGGCTTCGTATTCCAGTCGCTGCGTGCCAACGATCTAATCTGGCCGTATGTCGTGAACAACTACCTGAAAGGCAAAACCCCGGCTGCGTTCGATCTGCTTTACTGGAACGCGGACACGACCAATTTGCCCGGCCCGATGTACAGCTACTATCTGCGCAACATGTACCTCGAAAACAGTCTGTGCGTGCCGAACAAACTGACCTGTTGCGATACGCCCGTCGATCTCGGCAACATCGATATGCCGAGCTATCTGATGGCGGCCGACGAAGATCACATCGTGCCGTGGCGATCCGCGTATCGATCGACGCAGTTACTGGGCGGTCAAACTGAGTTCGTGCTGGGGGCAAGCGGCCATATCGCCGGCGTGATCAATCCGGCGTCGAAGAACAAACGCAGCTACTGGACCAACGATACCTGCGACGAGAATGCCGACGACTGGCGCGCAACGGCGGTTCAGCGGCGCGGCAGCTGGTGGAATCACTGGATAAACTGGGTCAAACAGCATTCCGGCGAACAGGTCGAGGCGCGTGCGAAGCTCGGCAATCGAAAGTACAAGACCATCGAGAGCGCGCCGGGCCGGTATGTGAAGCTTCGTGCCGCATGACCGGATGGCCATGGCGCGTACCGCGTGAACGGAGGGTGATGTTCAGTGCATCACCCTCCGTTTTTTTGTCTTCACTTGCGGCGCGCCTCATCATTTCGAATGGCTCGCGCGTCAGTGGCGCGGCGTCATGTGGAAGCGAGACACGAACCAGTTCGTGAACGATCCCTGTTGCGCATACCCGAGAAGCGCCGAGACCCGTCCGATCGGATAGCTGGGATTGCTCATGTAGCGCACGGCAAGTTCTCCACGGACTTCCTCCACCTGATCCGAGAAGCTGGTGCCGGCCGAATTCAACTGGCGCTGCATGGTGCGCACGCTCAGACACAAATGACGGGCAACCAGCTCGGCGTTCGTCTGCTCTGGGCACACGTGGCGAGAACGCGGTACGGTCTTCCCGGTGCCATCCCCCGCGAAGTCGAACCCCCGCGCTTGGTGGTGCCAGTCTGCCGACCGGAAAATATTGTGCTGCCCGTCAGCAAATGCGTAACCAGAGGGGACACCGACTCGGATGGCCGGTTACGGGGGCGGAGCCGACGCCTGAATGTCCAGCCGTCGTCGCATGTGAACGGCGGTTTGTGGCCGAGAATACGCATTCACGGCAACCGCCGGTATGCGGTCGTTGAAGTTTTCAGCGGCCGCTCTATAGAACGTTGATCGAACTGGCGCTATCGGCCATGACGAGTCATTCGCTCGCAATGCCGTTCAGACATTGAGGCGTCTGCTCCACCCGGCGGATTCAACCGGTGGATGCAACACACTAGAAGCTGCGTGAGCGTTGTCACGTTACCGTGGCGGTCGCGTAAGATGACGCGATGAAAAAGACGAACTCGCTCTATCAAGGTCACCGCTTTCCCGCCGCAGTCATCAGTTGCGCGGTGCGTTGGTATTTCCGCTTCCAACTGAGCCTGCGCGATATTGAGGAATTGCTGTTCGAACGCGGCGTGGTGGTGAGCTACGAGACGATCCGCCGATGGTGCGACAAGTTCGGCGTGGGCTTCGCGCATCGCGTCAAGGTTGCGCGCCGCAAACCAGGCAGCACCTGGCATCTCGATGAGATGTTCGTGACGCTGCGCGGTGAGCCATACCTGCTGTGGCGGGCCGTCGATGAGCATGGTGCCGAACTCGAGATCCTGTTGCAGAAGCGGCGTGACAAGGCTGCAGCCAAACGTTTCTTCAACCGCGTACTTCGCTCATGCCCTGCGCCGCGCAAGATCGTGACCGACCAGTTGCGCAGCTACCCGGCCGCAAAGGCCGACATTCCCGAATTGGCGAACGTCAAACACGTGTTCGTTAAAGCCGCTGCGCGCGTGAACAACCGAGCGGAGAACAGCCACCAACCTACCCGCGAACGCGAGCGTCGCATGCGGGGATTTCGCGATTGCAAACGCACGCAGGCATTCCTCTCGTGTTTCGGTCCGATACGGCAGCATTTCGCGCTCAAGCGGCATCTGCTGCGGGCTTCGCTCTATCGAAAACACCTCGCGGCTCGATTCGCTGCGTGGCACGAATTCACCGACCTCACCCAGAATCCGTCGAATGCTTGCTGAGCAATGATGACCTCTGTCACCATTTCGTCTCGCTACCGGCAAGTTGACAAAGCGGTCTTCAGACATCTACCTGTCCGCTATGTTTCTGATTTGTATGTAAACAAATCGGCAAGGCTAGGAGCGGTTCAGTTAACCCGTGTTGCGTCACAACAAGGTCAACGTTTCCCCGCGCTAAATCTCGACGGCTCGCTCCGCCACCGCCGCCGTCCACCCCGCGCGCGCCTCGACCCACTCCGCGAGCGCTAGCAACTGCGCATCGCCGTGCGCGGCGCCCACAAGTTGCGCACCAAGCGGCAGGCCAGCGGGCCCGAACCCCACCGGAACAGTCACGGCTGGTACACCTAGATACGTCCACGGCGCGCAGAACGAGGCATCGCCGGTGAATTCAAGTCCACGCGGCGGCTCGCCCGTTGCGGGCGCAACGAGCAGCGCATCGAGCCCCATCGTCTGCGCCAGCCATGCGTTAAAGCGCAGCGCCATCGGAACCTGCAATGCCTTGATCCCCGCATAAATCGTGGCGTGCAGCGCGCGCCCTTCTTCGATAAGACCGCGCATCGAAGGACTGACGAGTTCCGGCGTGCGATCGACCAGATCGCCGTGCGTGACCGCCGCTTCCACCGACATCAGTTGCAGCGCGTAGGCCGGCGTCTCGAACAACTCAGCCGGAAGATCGACCGTGACGATCTCAGCCCCGTCACGCGCCAGGCGGGCCGCAAGCCGGTCGAGCGCCGCCTGCTGCGCGGGCTCAACAGCGCCGCCCACCTGCCGTCTCAACACACCGATGCGCCGCCCCCCAGGCCGATCCGCTTTTAACGCGATATGCGAAACATGCGGGTCGCGCGCGTCCGTACCGGACACGAACTTCAGCGTGTACGCGATGTCCGCCACCCGCCTCGCAAACAGCCCAACGTGGTCGAGCGACCACGCGAGCGGCAATACGCCTGTGCGCGCAATCGCACCGTACGTGGGCATGAAGCCGACGATCCCGCAATACGCCGCGGGCCGGATGACGGAGCCCTGGGTCTGCGTGCCGAACGCAAGCGGTACGATGCCGGCGGCAACGGCCGCCGCCGATCCGCTCGACGATCCGCCCGGCGTGTACGCGCTATTCCACGGATTGACGGTCGGCCCAGGATTGCGCCATGCGAATTCCGTAGTCACAGTCTTGCCGAGAATCGACGCGCCGGCCGCGCGCAGACGCGCCACGACCCACGCATCGTGCTCGGGGCGTCGCCCCTTGTACGCGGCCGAGTTGAACTCGGTGGGCATGTCGGCGGTGTCGATGACGTCCTTCACCGCGACAGGCACACCCGCGAGCGGCGCAACTCGATCCGCACGGTTGAAGGACGGTGTATCCGGCAAATAACAGAAGGCACGCAATCCGGATTGCGAATCTCTCGCCACGTCGAACGCGCGGGAAACGTAATGCTCGACGCCGACCTCGCCTGACGCGACGGCAGCGCGGATTTCCTGCACGGTCGAAGATTCGTAGAACGTGGTCATGGAAGTGTTGGATTCCCGGTTCATTTGGCGGCGAGCGCCGGTTGAATGTAGGTGTGGACGATGAAGGCATCGTACTTCGGCTGCGCTTTCAGGTTACCGAGGGCAATCTGTGTATCCATCGCAACCTTAAGCGCCTGGGGCGTAATGTCGACACTCTTCGGATACACGCCCTCGGTTAGCATGCGCTTGACGGCCGCATCGACCACGACGGGGTCGAGCGTCGGAAACTCCTTGCGCGCGATAGCAGCCGTTTCAGCAGGATTGCTTTGCATATACGACAGCGCCCCCTGCAGGCCCTTTACGAAACGCGCGGCGGCATCGGGGTCGACGCTCCGTTTGGCCGTGATCGACGAAAATGCGTACTCGCCATAGTGCTGCGGAAAGCCGAGCACGACTTTCATACCCTTCGCGACCGCCTGGTCGAGGCCCGGCTCATACATTACCGCGATCTTCGCCTGTGCGGCCACCAGCGGCCCGATTTCAGAGCCAAGCGGGACCTGCATCAACTTGACGTCGCTTTGCGACATGCCGTTCTCCTTCAACAGCTTGAAGAACAGTGACGTGCTGGTGGTCGGCATCTGCCCCGACACCACAACCTGATCCTTGACGTCCTTGATGCTGTTAAATTTCACACCGGGCGCAACGGCAATCCACACGGCCGCACCATTGACCACGTTCGCAATCACGTCGACGTCCGCGCCCTTCTCGGCTGCGACAGCCGTCCACTCTGGGCCATGCAGCGAGAATTCGGCGCTTCCCGAGAGCACCGCCGATAGCGCCGCGCTCGGACTGCCCGCCGTCTGCTTGTTGACGTCGAGTCCTTCTCTGGCGAAGAAGCCACCGTCGATCGCAACATAGAGCGGCAGATAGAGCATCGACTGGAAGGCCTGCGAGATGGTGACTTTCTTGTCGGCGGCGAGCGCCGGCATCGAAACCGATGCGGCAGCGAGTGCGAAGGCAGTCGTCAGTGCCGCGAGTGCTTTTCTTGCGTTCATGCCATCGTCCTGTATTAAATGAAGAGATTTGACAATACGAAATACCTTCAGACCTTCAGACCTTCAGACCTTCAGACCTTCAGACCTTCAGCGAGCTGGCATTCGACGCCTGCCGCCACGGCAGCAGCTTGCGTTCGATCGTGTCGATCAGGAAGTAGAGAACGAAGCCGATCGCCATCAGCACGAAAAGTCCCGCCCACACCGTGTTGAGGTCGTACAGGCTCGACGCGGTGAAAATCATGTGCCCGAGCCCCTTCTCCGACGAGATAAACTCGCCCACGACCGCGCCGACGAGACCGAATCCGACGTTGATGCGGAACGTCGAGATCACATACGGAAGCGTGAACGGCACCACCACCTTCATGAACACGTCGTTCTTCTGGGCGCCGAGCGTGACGAGCAGCGCCTGCAGATCCGGATCGGCGTCTTTCGCCGCTTCATAGGCCGCAATCAGCGCGACGATGGCCGTCAGCGAAATCGCGAGCGCGACCTTCGATACGAGGCCGGTGCCGAACCACAGGATCACGATCGGTGCGAACGCGATCTTCGGCACGCTGTTGATCGCGACGATGAACGGTTCGGTCAGCCGCGCGACGAACGGCGAGTACCAGAGCGCGAGTCCGCATACCGAGCCCACCGCAGTGCCGAACACGAAGCCGAGAATTGCTTCGAAAAGCGTGTAGCCGGTATCGATGAAGAGTTGACCGGACTGCATGTCGCGCACCAGCGCTGCGAAGATTTTCGACGGCGAGCCGACCAGAAAATTCGACACCCAGCCTGCGCGCGCCGCACCCTCCCATACCGCAAAGAACGCAATGACGGCCACGAGTTGCAAAAGCGCCCGGCCCCAGCCGCTATCCAGCGCGAGCCGTGATCGCGCTTTCGCTGCACGCTGTTGCGGCACCGATTTATCGATCGAAACGGATTGCGTCATGCTGCCCTCACCTCGGTCTGGATATCGAGTTCGCCGCACAACGCGTGGAAGTAACCCGCGAAGTTCGGATCGCTGCGCGCGCCGATCGGCGTGCGGGCGGCGATGTCGATGTCGTAGATCTTCTTCACCTGCGAAGGCCGGCCGCCGAGCACGACCACGCGTTTCGACAACGCTACGGCTTCGTCGATGTCGTGCGTCACGAGCACCACTGTCTTGTTGAACGTTTCCACGGCTTCCATCAGCACACCTTCAAGATAGAGCCGTGTCTGATAGTCGAGTGCCGAGAACGGCTCGTCGAGCAGGATGATGTCGGGGTCGTTGATGAGCGTGCGAATCAACGCCACGCGCTGACGCATGCCGCCCGACAGCATGCGCGGGTACGCATTTTCGAAACCCGCGAGACCGTATGTGTTGAGGTACTCCATCGCCATCTCGCGTGCTTGCGCCGCCGGCATCTTCTTCAGTTCCGGCCCGATCAGCACATTCTGCAGGACGGTGCGCCACGGCAGCAGCAGGTCCCGCTGCATCATGTAGCCAACCCTGCCGCGCAGGCTTTCAATGGGCTGCCCGCGATACACGATCTCGCCGCTATCGGACTCGAGCAGCCCCGCAACGATATTGAAGACAGTTGTCTTGCCGCAGCCCGAAGGCCCGATGATGCTGACGAAATCTCGCTCGTGAATATCGAAGGTGAGTCCACCTAGCACATCGACCGAGCGCATCTTGTTCGAAAACGATTTGCGGATATTGCGTAAAGCCAGTTGAACGGACATAGGTGTTCCTCAATGGCAAACAGTCAAGCAAGGAGGGGCCAGCGAATGGCTCCCTCAAAAACGTTGCGCAACCGCAAGGAAACGGCGGCGCATCGGCTTGAGTACCGCAATCGCGAGCACCGCGGTGACAATGTCGAGCGTGATCGCTGCGCCGAACACCGGCAACCAGCTACCCGCGCGCTGATGCATCAGCGCCGCGAGCGGGCCGCCCAAAATCGAGCCGATGCCTTGCGAAATGTAGAGCCAGCCATAGTTTTCCGTGGCATGCCGCGTGCCGAACGTGTCGGTCAGCGTCGCCGGGAACAGCGAGAAGATTTCGCCCCAGCCAAAGAACACCACGCCCGAGAGCAACACGAACAGCACCGCGTTATCGCGCGTGAACAGCCACAGCGCCATCGCGATGCCTTCCAGGGCGAACGCGAAGAACATCGTGTTTTCGCGGCCGAGTTTGTCGGACACCCAGCCGAACAGCGGACGCGTGAGCCCGTTTGTGAAGCGGTCGATCGTCAGCGCAAGCGGAAGCGCGGCCATGCCGAACACGAGCACTTTGGTCACGCCGAAATCGGCGGCGAAGGTGGCCATTTGCGACGTGACCATCAGACCGGATGTCGACATCATCGTCATCATGGCGAACATCAGCCAGAAAATCGGCGTCCTGAGCGTTTGTGACGGGCGCAGATTGGCCACCGCCGAACCGACGTCATTCACATTGCCGCCGGCGGCATCATGCGCGGGCGGCACACGCAGGCCCTGCGATGCCAACAGCCCCACCACCGCGAACGCGATGCCGAACATCCACAGCGTGGCCTCTACACCGCGCGCCTGCAACGACGCTGCGATCGGAAACGTCGTGACGATCGCGCCCATGCCATAGCCGGCGGCGACAGCACCCGCCGCGAAGCCTCGCTGCGCCGGGAACCAGCGCACCATTAGCCCGACAACACCGACATATACGATGCCCGTGCCAAGGCCGCCGATCGCGCCATAGGTCAGATAGAGCATCGGCGCACTCTGGACCTGCGATGCGAACACCCAGCTCAGGCCGGACATCACCGTGCCGAACGAAATCAGCGTGCGCGGACCGAAGCGATCGATCAGCTTGCCCTGAAACGGCGAGAAGAACGTCTGCAGAATGATCAGCAACGAGAACGTCACCTGCAGTTCAGGCAACGCGATGCCCAGTTTCGCGGCGAGCGGTTTGGTCATCAACGTCCAGACGTATTGCGGACTCGAGATCGCCATCATGCAGACGAGACCCAGCCCAAGTTGAATCCAGCGGTTATGCGTGGCGGACGTCGAGGCATTCTCGATACGCGGCGCCGTCGGTTGCAAGCGTGTGTTCATGGTGTTCTCCGTTTCCTGAGCGCATGCCAGCCGGCATGCGCGGGACGTGCGCCGTCCTCCGGGCCTGAGCGCCCGGAACTGCAAGTCGTTTGAGAAAAAGCGCGCGGTGTCTACCAGCCCGCAGCGGCCCCGTCACTGCGCGGATCGTAGCCCGCTTCGATTAATCCATCAGGATGCCGGACGATTGCGCCAGCGTGCCCCATCGCTTCGTCGTAAGGTGCCATCATCTCGACCTCGTGCCCGAACGCACTGAGCGTTGCTGCCGTGTGCGCGGCGAAGCGTGGTTCGAGCTTGAGCGTGTCGGTCGATTGGCCCCATGTGCGGCCGAGCAGCCAGCGAGGCGCATCGATCGCCGCCTGCGGGTTCCAGCCGAAATTCGCGATGCGGGAAAACACGGCGCTTTGCGATTGGGGCTGTCCGTCTCCGCCCATGTTGCCGTACACCATCGTGCGGCCATCGGTAAAGCGCGCCAGCGCCGGATTGAGTGTGTGAAATGGCCTGCGCCGCGGCATCAGCGGATTGAGCGCGTGCTCGTCGAGCGAGAAACTGCAGCCGCGGTTCTGCCAGTTGATGCCGGAGCCCGGCAGGACGATGCCGCTGCCGAACTCGTGATAAATGCTCTGGATGAAGCTGACCGCCACGCCCTCGCTATCCGTCACGCCTAGCCATACGGTGTCGCCCGGTCCGCGACCGGCCGGCCAAGGCGCGGCTCGCGTCGGCGAGACGCGCGCGGCCATCGCGTCGAGTGCGGCCGGTTCGAGCAGCGTGGCGGGATCAACCTTCATGTGATCGGGATCGGTGACGTGCGCGTCGCGAATCGCGAAAGCAAGCTTGGTTGCCTCGACGCAGGCGTGGACGAACTCAGGCCCGAGCGGATCCATGTCTTTCGTCAGCACGCGGTCGAGAATGCCGAGAATCAGCAGCGACACGAGACCCTGTGTCGGCGGCGGCATGTTGTAGATCGTGCCGAGCGAATGTCGCAGTGCGAGCGGCTTGCGCAAGCGCGCCTCGTGCCGTTCGAGATCGGCAAGCGCAAGTAGCGAGCCGACGGACTGAAGATCGCTCGCGATGCTGCGCGCGAGATCCCCGCGATAGAAGTCGTCGAGACCTGCTTCGGCGAGGCGCTCCAGAGTCGCGCCGAGACGCGGTGCGACAAAGCGCTCGCCCGCTGCAGGCGCACGGCCGTCATGCAGAAACGTAGCCGCGAAACCGGCGATCGGGCTCAGTTCGGCGCGCCGGCTGTCGACACATTGCGCCTGGCTGCGCGTGACGGGCACGCCGGACTTCGCGTAGTGAATGGCGTCTTCGAGAAGACGCTTGACGGGCAGCTTGCCGCCGAGCACGTCCCTCGACCAGCGGTGCGCGAGTTGCCAGCCGGACACGGTGCCCGCGACGGTGTTCGCGGCCAGCGGGCCGCGCGTCGGAATCGTCGCGTGTCCGCGCGAGCGGTACGCGTCGATTGTGGCGGCCAATGCGGCCGCGCCGCACGCCTCGATGCCCACCGGCTCCGCGCCGGGGCGAGAGATTAGCCAGAAGCCGTCGCCGCCAATGCTGTTCATGTGCGGATAGACGGCTGCGATAGTCGCGGCAGCGGCAATCATGGCTTCGACGGCGTTGCCGCCGTCCCGCATGATGGCCAACGCGCTCTGCGCCGCGAGCGCATTCGGCGCGACGGCCATGCCACGCGCGCCGCGCGTCGGATTCAGAAAACTAGATGACATATGGACGGGGATTTTGCTTGTATACATACCCGCCATTAATGCGAGAAGCATGCCAGCACGCGAGTCGCCCGCCCATGCGCGCCAGATAAGGTTTCGCACGGCTCGGTACGCGCGGCGATGTCGCTACTTGGTGCCCCGCAGCCTGGGTGGTGCATAGGGGACCGCGTTCGGCCCCATTGCAGTGCGTGCACGTTGCAGGCGCTCGCCCGTCAAGGTGCGCACCGCAACGCGGCTACCCTCGATATGGCGCGCGATCAACGCAACACTACGATCCGTTTCGCGACAACGGATTGCATCGAGGATCGCCACATGTTCGTCGTAGGTTTCGTCGATGCAGTCGCCGTACACGAGATCGAGCCGCCGCACGACCCGGATGCGATCGGTCACGCGCTGCATCGCATTGGTCAGCTCGGCGTTATCGGCGGCCTGCACGAGGGCGTGATGAAATGCCTCGTCGAGCGCGACCATCTCGCGGCCGTCACGCCGACGATGAGCACGCCGGATCTTCCAGATTTGTTCGAGCTGACCGAGCATCTGTGCGACGCCTTCGGAGAGTTCTCCTTCGGCACTCGCAAGCTTCGAGACCGCGAAGGTTTCAATCAGCTTGCGCATTTCGTACAGGTCTTCGAAGCGCTTGAAATCGACCGGCACGACTTCCCAGCCGCCGCGCACATAGCCGCGCATCAGGCCGTCACTTTGCAGGCGCTGCAAGGCCTCGCGCGCAGGTGTGCGGGACACGCCGAAGCGCTCGGCGATGCTGCCTTCCGTCACTCGGTCGCCGGGCAGCAGGCGCATATCGAAGATATCTTCGCGAACGCTGATATACACATGATCAGCCCGCGAGGGGGGAATGCCGGTGATGTCGTTCACGCTTGGAACCTGAGTTGGCGAGGGTCGGGGCTGAGATTATTGTCCGACCCGAACGCACCATGTCAACAGGCAATGAAAAAACCGACATCGCGCGGACATCAGCCGCGAGCGAAATACGCCTTTACAGCCGACAGAAACGTATCGACGTCCGCGCGCGAGACGTCCTTATGTGTCGCAAAGCGCGACGCATACAGCATCTGAGTGAGAATGCCGCGTTCCTTGAGCCACGCTTCGAGCGGGGCGCACTGTTCTTGCGGAAACTGCGCGAACACCATGTTCGTCGCGTGTGACTGCACCGTCACCTGATCGATCTGCGCGAGGCCGTCGGCAAGAAGTTGGGCGTTGGCGTGGTCGTCCGCAAGCCGCTCGACGTTGTGCTTCAGCGCGTACAGACATGCCGCCGCCAGCACGCCCGATTGCCGCATGCCGCCGCCCAGCACTTTGCGCCAGCGATGCGCGGTGTCGATCAGCGCCTGACTGCCGACCAGCACCGAGCCGACCGGCGCCCCCAGTCCTTTGGAGAAGCAGATCGACACCGAATCGAAGGGCGCGCACAGCGACGCCAGCGATTGGCCCGAAGCCACCGCGGCGTTAAAGACGCGTGCCCCGTCCAAGTGCGTCGCCAGCCCGCGCTGACGAACGAATTCGACCGCACGCGCAACATAGTCTGCGGGCAGCACTTTGCCTCCAATCGTGTTCTCTAGCGCGAACAGACGCGTGCGCGCGAAATGATCGTCGATCGGCTTGATGGCGGCCGCAACCTTATCGAGCGGCAACGTGCCGTCAGCGGCATTTTCCAGCGGCTGCGGCTGAATGCTGCCGAGCACCGCCGCGCCGCCGCCTTCGAATTTATAGGTGTGCGCCAGTTGGCCGACAATGTATTCGTCGCCACGCGCGCAATGCGCCATCAAGGCCGCAAGATTGCATTGCGTTCCAGTCGGAAAGAACAGGCCGGCTTCCTTGCCGGCGCGTTCGGCGACCACGGCCTGCAGACGCAGGACAGTCGGATCGTCGCCCCAGACATCGTCGCCCAGTTCGGCGGTTGTCATCGCGGCGAGCATCGGCTTGTCCGGACGGGTCACGGTATCGCTGCGCAAATCGATCATGTGCTGCTCCTCAGAGTGCCGGCCGCGTCGCGCCTGCAGCGCGGACGACCTGGATTGAATGGAAAATCGGGCTATGCCACCATGCACTCACAAGGAGCTGCTGGTGAGCGAAAGCGCCGGGTTGCGCGCAGTTGCATCGCGCTGCTGCGGGTTCGGCGATTTCAGTTCCGAACCGCGTTCGGATCGAACGGAGAAAAGATTGACCGCTCTCAGGAGGTTTCGTGCTTGCCGGTTCAAGGCGTCCACGGCGGCGCCCGATTGCTGGACGAGCGTGACGTTCTGTTGCGTGCCGTGCTCCAGGCTTTCGATCATCTCGCGGACCTCGCCGATCTGAAGCGTTTGCTGCTGACACGCGTCATGGATTTCGCTCATGATGCCCGTGACGCGCGCCGACGAACCCACGACCGCGGTGATGGTCGAGCCCGCGTCATCGACCTGGGTAACGCCGTCTTTCACGCGAGCGTCGCTCGCCACGATCAGTTGTCTGACCTCCTTCGCCGCTTCTGCGCTACGTTGCGCGAGGACTCTGACCTCGCCGGCCACCACTGCAAAACCGCGTCCCTGGCTACCGGCACGCGCGGCCTCGACCGCCGCATTCAGCGCGAGGATGTTGGTCTGGAACGCGATCCCGTCGATGACCGAGATGATCTCCGCGATGCGCGCCGACGACGCCCGTATCCCATGCATCGTCTCGACCACCCGGCCGACCGCCATGCCGCCTTCCCCAGCCGTATCCGAGGCGTGCCTGGCAAGCTCGTCCGCGTGTCCCGCATTCGCAGCGTTGGTGGCCACGCTCGCATCGAATTCCTTGAGCGCGCCGGTGGCCTGCTCGAGCGCGCTGGCCTGGAGCTCGGTGCGCGCGCCAAGATCGGCATTGCCGGCGGCAATCGCGTGACTCATCTCGGCGACCGCATCGGCGCCATCGCGCACCTGTCCCACGATGTCCGCGAGCGCTTCTCTCATCCGCACGACAGTCGCCATTACGCTACCCGTATCGCCGGTGCGCAACTCGGCGCGCTGGGAAAGATCGCCGCGCCGGATCGCGTCGGCGAACGCGATCAGCTCACGCGGCTCGGCGCCGAGCGACCGGCCTACGTTGCGCACGACAAGCACCGCAACGCCAAGTCCGATCACGCACGCAAGCCCGGTCAGCGCGAGCATCATCAAGCGGAAATCGACGCTTATCTTGCGTGCCTCGGCGCCACCCTGCCGGTTCAGCGCTTCCTGAAAGTCGATCAACTGGTTGATTGCCGCGAGCCACTCGACCAGCGCGGGACGCGTTTGCTGGAGCAGCACGGTGCGTGCCCCTTCAGTGTCGCCGGCGGTTTGCCGTGCAATCACCTCGTCGATAAACGGCGTGGCCTTATTGCCCGCCTCGATCACGCGCGAATAGATGGCGCGCTCGGCTGCGGTGATGTCGGTGCGCTGCGCGTAGACGGCGGCAAGCGGCTTTGCCGCCTCGTCATAATCCGCCGCGAGTTGCTGGATATGCGCGACGACGGCCGGCAGCTCATCATGCGATACGAGAGTGACATCGCGCACGGCGATTGACCGGTCATGGACGCTACCGCGAAAGTTGATGGCGTACCGTTCTTTGACGCCGTTCACGTCGATGATCTGATCGAGTCGTTGCCGCACGGACTCGACGCGTGTGATGGCGGTGACCGTCAGCGCAACGAGGGCGAAGACGACGATGCCGAAGCCGGCGACCAACTGGGTGTGGACACGCAAACCCGCCGTAGTCCTCATGAGTTCACCTGTTTCGTGAGAGATGCATTATTTGCTGCGCGTGTCTTCGGCTGTTTCGAAGACGGCCCCCGCAGACAGCGTGCAATGACTCGCGGCCAGACATATCGCCTGAAACGCCACCACGATGCGCCGCGGTATTGTGCCGAGGCGCAGGCCGCTCGTGAAATTGTTTTGCCTCATGGCGACGATTGCGAACAGTTATGGCGCAGCCACCATGCGTAAGCCAGGCACTGCTTATGTGCGGACGGCGGCGCAGCCCGAACGGGAGACAGCGCGGGCACAATGAGCAGCCGCCAAGGCGCCTGCGTGACAACGCAGCCCAATTTATCAGGATTATATCGTCAGCTGACGAGTTGTGCTGAAGACGACTTGGACGATCGCAGCGATAACACCGGCGAGCCACCCGGCGCCGACTCGCAATGCGTTTATAGCGCAGGCAGCAGGCTCGGCAGGCTCGTCAGGAAGGCGCGCACGTGCATCGCAATCACCGCTTCGGCGGGCGTGCTGTTTTCGTTTGAATAGATGCGGCGGCGAATCGCCAGATGAGACACGGCGCCATGTAACAGCCAGCCCACTTCCCCCAGTTGAGCCGGGTCGACGGGCATGCCTAGACCCAGTTCATGCGCGGTCTCGGTAACGATGATCTCGAGCGCATGACTGACGATCGCGTTCGTATAGGCCGGCGCCGTGTGCAGGCCCTCGAGCGACGAGTAAAGAAAGAGCCTCAGCCAGCGGCGCGTCAGGAGCGTGTCATAGTACTCGCAATAAAAGCGGTTGAGTCGGCTTTCAATCGGCACACTTCGGTCTTGCAATTGAACAAACCAGATTGCGTCGAAGATTCCGACGACTTCCCGCTTGTAGACTTCATCAATCAAAGCAGCCTTGCTCGGGAACAGGCTATAAAGCAAGCGTTGCGATACGCCGCAGGCTTCCGCGATGGCGCGAGTCTGCGCGCCGAGACCATGCTCCGCGAAATACTCCGCGGCCTTCTCCAGCACACGCGCCTGACGCTCGGCGCGCGGCAAACGCTGCGGCGCTTTTTTCATCGGCCGCTTGACCCCCACGGGGTCGGCGCCGGGTCCACGGCTCGGCTTCTCGATAGTCCCTTTGGTCTTCATAGCTCCCTACGCTCTCGGATTATAGCTGTTATCGTCACATGACGATTTACGTTTTGAAAAAGTATACACCCCGGGCGTGGGCGGCAGTCCCGCGCTGTCCGGCGTGACGCCCGCATTATCTCAGCCATGGCGAAGTCAGCCTCGTCCTTGCTGCTGCCAATTAAGCTGGAACCGTTCGTTCGTCCATGTCCGCGTCGCCACGCATCGTGATGGAAGTCGGCGTGGCGGCGCCCGCATTGGCCTGCCCAGCCAATGGCGGGCCGCCAGGAACGCTCTCTTTAGCAAGCCTGAAGCACGTTGATGACGCGGCTCACGAGCAACGGACGCGTACTGTGTCCATATTCGGCCATATGCGCGGAGGTCCCATGCGCCCTCAGCGCTTCCGCGCTTTCCCAGCGCTCGATGACAGCGAACGTGTCCTTGCCGAGCGGTGTCTGAATCGTCCCGAACTCAGGGACGTCGATGACTGCCTCGTAGCTGATGCACCCTTCTTCGGCCAACACCGCCGGACGGTTCTTGTTGAAAAGTGCAAGCACGGCATCCCGTTGACCGGGCTGGGCAGTGATTGTGGCAACGACATGGATCATATGGGTACTTCTCCTTTCCTGGTTCGGCGCCGATCGCCGCGTGAAATCATAGCCGCGTTTGCGTACGTCTGCCGATAAGGCTCACCAGGTTCAGACCGCATTTCCGACGTGGCTCGTCAGCGATTCAATCCGTCGCACGGGGTTCCCGCACCATCGACGCTGACTGTTTTCGTTGAAGTTCGATACATCGCGAAGCGCACCATGCTTTTGCCTATTTGAACATGACTGCGGCGTAATGCAGAGGTCAGCCTCGCGTCACCCCATCTGCGGACAATACAGGTTACTCACCCTCGCGGCGATGGCGCCGTGAGGCCCGAGACTTCATTCATCGCGCCTGAAGCTGACCACAATTAACTTGAAAGGTAACTCATCGTGAAGACTCTGATCTATGCAGCGTTGGTTGCCAACGCACTCGTCGTCCCCGCAGTCTCTTTTGCACAGGACTCCACAGCCGCGCTGACGCGCGCCGAAGTGCGCGCGGACCTGGTGCAAGTGGAACAGGCCGGGTATCGCCCGGGCCTCAAGGATTTGCACTATCCCACCGATGTTCAGGCTGCGGAGGCACGTATTCACGCGCAGGTTGCCACGAGGCCGAGCAGCGCAGCAGTCGGCGGAGTGTCAATGAACGGCTCCTCGCAATCGGGCGGGCCGTCGACGACCGCAGGTACTCACTCAATCTACTTTGGTCACTGATGGTGTCGATTGACACTGAACCCTGACCCGGATCCCGGGCCGCATCGCGTGGCTTGTGCAACAGCTGCCAGCGGTCGTTACACGCACCGCGCTCGTCAGTTTTGCCACGGGCTTAGCGAAGCCCGATTTGAACCCCGCGTTGCCGCGGCTTAACGCTTTGAAGGCACGCTGTCAGCATTCCTCTTCACACCTTCATGCGCATGTCATTCGCGCATTGTCGCTTGACTCGCCCCTTAAGGCGATCTTCACGGGCGGTAAGTGACAATCATCCTGAACGATACGGTAATAACGCGAAGACGTCGTCTTTAGAATGGAGTCAATCGTTTGAATGCCGTCTGAAAGGAGGCACGAGAACCCTCGATGGCCTCTCAAACAATTGGTAATAAAAATCTCTAACGCTTTAGTCTTCGCTTGAAATTACGCTGGTTCGCCTCCGTCTGAATTTTGCCGAGCATCGTTCCATCCAGCATGGACAAGGTTTTCCCGATATGCGCAGACAGGAAGAAATTGACTCGCCTGGCGTTCAAACGTCTCCGGAATGTTGTTTCTCCGTCTGCAGGAATCCAGACCGTTGTGTACATTCGCACTTTGGTTTCGTTTGGGAACACCTGACATAGGTCACAAAGCAATCATCCGCGTTGCGAATATCTTCCTGCGCCAGATGTCTCCACGATGCTCTTACGTTTGCCCAAAGCCCTGGAATTCTCATGCTCGGTCTTGTTCGTATCGCGCTCCGACGACCCTACACTTTCGTCGTCCTTGCGATCTTCATCCTTATCATCGGGCCACTGTCAGCGATGAAGACGCCCACCGACATTTTCCCCGATATCCGAATCCCGGTGATCAGCGTGGTGTGGCAATACACGGGGCTGCCACCGGACCAGATGGTCGGCCGAATCACGTCGCCGTTCGAACGCACGCTGACGACCACTGTGAACGATGTCGAACACATCGAGGCGGAATCGGTCGCCGGCTTTGGGATCATCAAGATCTTCTTTCAGCCGGGCGTGAATATCAGCACGGCGAACGCGCAAGTGACCGCGGTCGCGCAAACCCAGTTGCGGCAGTTGCCCGCGGGCACTACGCCGCCGCTGATCCTCAATTACAACGCGTCGACCGTACCGATCATCCAGTTGGCGCTATCCGGCAAGGGGCTGTCCGAACAGAAGCTGGGCGACCTCGGTCTGAATGCGGTGCGTCCCGTTCTCACGACTGTCGCCGGTGCGTCGGTTCCCTACCCTTTCGGCGGCAAGACGCGCCAGGTGCAGATTGACATTGATCCTGCGGCACTGCAGGCGCGCGGCTTATCCGCGCAGGACGTCGCCAATGCCCTGGCCGGTCAGAACCTGATCACGCCGGTCGGCACGGAAAAGATCGGCGACTACGAATACACGCTGCAACTCAACAATGCGCCCTCGGAAATCAAGGCCTTGGGCGATCTACCGGTCAAGGCGGCCAATGGCACGACGGTCGCTATTCGTGACATTGCGAATGTTCGCGATGGCAGCCCACCGCAAACCAATATCGTCCATGTGAACGGCCGGCGCTCGGTGCTGATGTCGGTACTCAAGAACGGCTCGGTTTCGACGCTCGGGATCATCTCCGGCATCAAGCAGCAAATCGCCAACGGGAAAGCCTCGTGGCCCGATAACCTGAATGTCGAACCGATCGGCGACCAGTCGATCTTCGTGCGCGCAGCCATCACCGGTGTGGCACGTGAAGGCGTGATCGCGGCCGTGCTCACCAGCCTGATGATCCTGCTGTTCCTCGGCAGCTGGCGTTCGACGATCATCATCGCAACCTCGATCCCACTGGCCATCCTTGGCTCGATAGCCACGCTCTCCGCACTCGGCGAAACCTTGAACATCATGACGCTCGGTGGTCTCGCATTAGCGGTGGGGATTCTTGTCGACGATGCGACTGTGACGATCGAGAACATCAACTGGCACCTCGAGCACGGCAAGGAAGTGGAGACCGCCATCCTCGATGGCGCCGCGCAGATCGTCACACCCGCGTTTGTTTCTCTTCTGTGCATCTGCATCGTGTTCGTGCCGATGTTCTTCCTGAACGGCGTGGCGCGCTTCCTGTTCGTGCCGATGGCGGAGGCCGTCATCTTCGCGATGATCTCGTCGTTCATCCTCTCAAGAACCCTCGTGCCGACAATGGCCAAATACCTGCTGAAACCGCATGCGCAGGGTGAGCATGCCGATGAGGCGCAGCGTCCGGGTCCGCTCGGACGCTTCCAGCGCGGCTTCGAAGCACGCTTCGAAAAGGTGCGTGGCGTGTATCGCGGGTTACTCGAACTCGCCCTGAACCATCGGCGTCCATTCGTCAGTTGCTTCCTCGGCTTCGTCGCGCTCTCGTTCGCCCTCGCGCCCTTGCTCGGCCGCGACTTCTTTCCGGCGGTCGATGCCGGGCAGATCCTGATGCATGTGCGCGCACCAGTCGGGGTTCGCGTCGAAAAGACCGCGCAGATATTCGCGAATGTCGAAGGCGCCATCCGGCAGATCATCCCGCCGTCCGATCTCGGCACGGTGGTCGACAATATGGGTCTGCCGGTCAGCGGCATCAATACCGCGTACAACAACACCGGGACGGTCGGTTCGCAGGACGGCGACATCCAGATTGCGCTGAACGAAGGACATCGTCCGACCGACGAGTATGTCCGCGTCATGCGTGAAAGATTGCCGCGGGAATTCCCAGAAGTCACGTTCTCTTTTCCACCGGCGGACATCATCGGTCAAATCCTTAACTTCGGCTCGCCGGCGCCGATCGACCTGCAGATCCGCGGCAACAACCTGAACGCCGACTATGCGTACGCAGATCGTCTACTGCGCGCGGTCCGTGACGTGCCCGGCGTGGTCGATGCACGGATCGCGCAGTCGCACGGCAACCCCACCTTCAACGTCGATGTCGACCGCACACGCGCACAGTTGCTCGGCATCACCGAGCGCGACGTGACGAACAGCATGGTGGTGAACCTCGCGGGTTCGAGCCAGGTTGCGCCCACGTACTGGCTGAACAACGCGAACGGCGTGTCGTATCCGATCGTGATGCAAACGCCGCAATACAGTCTCGATTCGCTGGCAGCATTGCAAAATCTGCCGATCACCGCCAGTGGCGGAGGAACCGCCCAGATCCTCGGCGGTCTGGCAACGGTCGATCGCACCACCAGCAACGAAGTCGTCAGCCAATACAACATCCAGCCCATGGTCGAGATCTTCGCAACCACCCAGGACCGCGACCTCGGTGCGGTGTCGGCCGATATCCAGCGCGTCGTGCACCAGAACGCCGGCACCTTGCCCAAGGGCTCGAGCATCGCGCTGCTGGGGCAAGTGCAGACGATGAACAGCGCCTTTGCCGGCATGTTGTTCGGCCTGCTTGGCGCAGTCGTGCTGATCTATCTGCTGATCGTCGTCAATTTCCAGTCATGGGCCGATCCCTTCGTGATCGTGACCGCATTGCCGGCAGCGTTGGCAGGTATCGTCTGGATGCTGTTCGCGACTCACACGACGCTCTCCGTACCCGCACTCACTGGCGCGATCATGTGCATGGGGGTGGCGACTGCCAATTCGATTCTGGTCGTCAGCTTCTGCCGCGAACGTCTTGCCGTCCATGGCGATCCGTTCAAGGCGGCGCTCGAAGCCGGCTTTACGCGCTTTCGCCCGGTGCTCATGACCGCGCTATCCATGATCATCGGCATGGCGCCGATGGCGCTCGCCCTCGGCGAAGGCGGTGAGCAAAATGCGCCGCTCGGCCGCGCCGTGATCGGCGGTCTGATATTTGCCACCACGGCTTCGCTGTTCCTGGTTCCCGTCATCTTCTGTATTGTTCACGCGCGCCCCGAGCGCGCGGCGACCCCAGCATCCGTCCCGGGAGGTCCTGCCCATGTCGTCTGAATCCACTTTTCCCACTAATACGCCATCGCGCCGTCCGCATCGGGTTGCGGGCGTGATCGGCCTGCTGGTCGCCTTAGGCATCGTCGTTGGCGGTGTCGCGCTACGAGCCGTCGACGCCCGCAAGCTGAAAACCTGGACGGAGGCTCAGGCCGTACCGACAGTCAATCTGATCCAGCCGATGCGCGATCCCATCGGACCTTCACTGCAACTGCCCGGCCGGCTCGAAGCGTTTGCGCGGGCGCCGATTTTCGCGCAGGTCAGCGGCTACCTGAAATCATGGAACGTCGATATCGGCGCGCCGGTCAAGGCGGGTCAGGTGCTCGCCGAAATCGAAACACCCGAGCTTGACCAGCAGCTCCTTCAGGCACGCGCCGATCTGCAGAGCGCGCAGGCGAATGCCGTCGTAGCGGGTACGACGGCGAAGCGCTGGGAGGCGCTTCGAGGCACCGATTCCGTCGCCCAGCAGGACGTCGACCAACGCGCTGCTGATTACACAGCGAAGGAGGCGATCGTGGCGGCTGCGAAGGCCAACGTCGATCGCCTCGTCGCTACGAAGGCCTTCGCGCGGATCGTCGCGCCGTTTGACGGCGTGGTGACCGCGCGCGACACCGACGTCGGTGCGCTGGTGAACGCCGGTAGCGGTGGCGTCGGCCAGGAGCTGTTCGCGGTCTCCGAGGTCAAGCAGTTGCGTGTGTATGTTCAGGTACCGCAGAACTACGCTCCGGCAATCCACGATGGCACGACCGCGACCCTGACCGTTCCCGAGTACGCCGACCAGCAGTTCACCGCGCGCGTGACAGCAGCGGCAGACTCCGTCAATTCGAGTTCGGGTACGACGCTGGTACAGTTGCTGGTCGACAATGCCAATGGCAAGCTGCTGCCGGGCGGTTTCGCCAGCCTGAAATTCACGTTGCCCGCATCCGCCGATTCACTTCGGGTCCCAGCTAGCGCGCTCGTGTTCGATAGCCGCGGCGTCGTGGTCGCCACGCTCGGTGCGAACGGTCACGTACTGTTCAAGCAGGTGAAGATCGACCGCGATCTGGGCGACTCGGTGGAGATCGGCTCGGGACTCGCCGCCAGCGATCGCGTGATCGATACGCCGCCCGATGGACTCGCCGACGGCGACGGCGTGCAGATTGCGCCGGCCACTGACAGGAAGGCGGCCGCACATGGTTAAGTCTGGACGTGTCGCGCTTTTAACGGGCGCTCTGGCGCTCTCCGCCTGCTCGCTCGCGCCGCAATATCAGGTGCCTTCCGCGCCAATAGCGGCGCAATACAAAGCCGTTGGTCCCTGGACCGCCGCTCAGCCTGCCGACCGGATAGACCGTAACGGCTGGTGGAAAATATATGGCGACGCGCAACTCGACGATCTCGAAGCGCATCTGCTGGCAAACAACACCGATCTGCGCGCCGCGTACGCGCACTATGCGCAAGCGCAGGCTTTCGTCGCGCAGGTCGCGTCGGGACTGTATCCGACCATCAGCGCAAGCGCCGCGCCGCAGCGCGTTCGCCAGCCCGACAACCGGCCGTTGCGCGTGGGCGGCCCGAACGACTACAACTCCGTCACGCTCGGTGCCGAAGTCAATTACGACCTCGACCTGTGGGGCCGCGTGCGCGACTCCGTGGTGGCGGGCAAGGACGAGGCTCAGGCGACCAAGGCCGATCTGGCTTCGGTGAAGCTAGCCCTGCAAGTGGCACTCGCAGACAATTACATCAGTTTGCGCGGCCTCGACCAGCAGACCGAGCTGCTGAACGAGACGGTCATGGCCTATGCGAAAGCGCTGCAACTCACGCAGACGCTGCACGGCAGCGGCATCGTTGCGGGCCTCGACGTTTCGCGCGCTCAAACGCAATTGTCGTCAGCGAAGTCCCAGTTGTCGCAGAATCTCGCGCAACGAGCGCTCATCGAACACGCGATTGCCGTGTTGGTCGGCACTTCCGCGTCCGAATTTAGCCTGCCGCAGCAGACTGCCGCCATCGCGTTGCCGGCGATTCCAACCGGCCTGCCCTCGACGCTGCTGCAACGTCGCCCCGACGTCGCCGCAGCGGAACGCAGGGTGGCCGAGGCTAACGCAAAGATTGGCGTCGCGCGCGCGGCCTATTTCCCGGACATCACGCTGAGCTTGCAAGGTGGTGTGCAAAGCGCCGCCTATGCTGGACTGGTTAGCGCGCCCAATCTTTTCTGGGCGATTGGCCCGCAGCTTGTGCAATACGTCTTCGACGGCGGTTATCGTCGCGCACAACTCGACGCCGCGAAGGCGGCAACCGAGGAAGCTGGGGACCGCTACCGCAGCGTGGTTCTGTCGGCATTCCAGCAGGTCGAAGACAACCTTGCGCTGCTGTCGTATCTTGGCACTGCGCTTGGCGAGCAAAAGGATGCCGCGAATGCCGCGCAGTACTCGGTCGATCTGGCGTTGCGCCAATATCGCCAAGGCACTGTAAGTTACCTCGATGTCGTGCAGGCGCAGACCGTCGCACTCGAAGCACAACGCAGCGTGCTCGATATCCAGACATGCCAGCTAAGTGCCAACGTGCAACTGCTGCATGCGCTGGGCGGCGGATGGTCGAGCGATGAACTCGCCCAAGTGGCTGCCACGCCGGCACTCGTTGCGACAACGATGGCACACCGCGCAAATTGAAGGCCTGTACACGGCGCAACGGGGAGGTTGCCAGTCCGCTTCTTCTAGAAATTCTCTTTTGCGTGCCCGGTCCTTTATCTATTGCGCCGGCGTCCTTAATATAGCTCTGCATCTATCGCTTGATAGTGCACTCCACGCATCGCTTAACCCCGTCCGCTTCGGGCGGGGTCTTTTCCCCGCCGCCCCAACGGTTCAAACACCACGCTAATGTGTTGCCGCGATGCGCTACCCCGCAATTGCATGCAGAAACAATCTGCAACCGCGTGGGCCCACATCATAGCGATCAACCGGCAATGGGCAAGCACCTTACGTGTCGAACCGCGTTGCGCCGGTCCGGCGATCGAACGCAACGAGCAACGCAGGCGCATCCGTAGAGGTTCCGCTTACGAACCGTGCCGGGGAATCCGTCCAAAGAAAAGATGCTTGGGATCATTGAACCCGGGCGTCGAAGGGTGGCCTGTAGTGACGAGCGAGTCGACGAAGTTTTCGTCTTCGGCGCTCAGGCGATAGCTCAAGGCTGGCAGATAATCGTCCCATTGCGCCATGGTGCGCGGTCCGGCGATGGTTGAACTGATATAGCTGCTGTTGAGCACCCACGCGAGTGCGAATTGTCCCGCACTCAGTCCGCGCGCCTCTGCATGCTCGCGAACGCGCCGTGCCAGCTCCAACGATTCGGGCCGCCATTCGGCCTGCTGCAAGCGGCGGTCGCCGCGCCCTGCACGCGTATCGGCCGCGGGCGTCACACCCAATTCGTATTTGCCGGTCAGCACGCCGCGCGCGAGTGGGCTGTACGAAATCACGCCGAGGCCGTAACGGTGCGCGGCTGTCAGCTGTTCGGCCTCGGCCTGCCGATTCGCGAGGTTGTAGAGCGGCTGACTGGCTACCGGGGCAGCGAGACCCAGTCCCAAGGCGGTATGACTGAATTCGGCGATCTTCCACGCTCGATGATTCGATAGGCCGTAGTAACGCAATTTGCCGGCCTGAATCAGATCATTTAGCGCGCGCACCGTTTCATCGACCGGCGTATTGTGATCTTCAGCGTGGAGGTAAAGCAGATCGATATAGTCCGTGTTCAGGCGTTTGAGGCTAGCCTCAACGGCTCGCACCATGTGTTTGCGCGACGCGCCGCGCGCATTGACGTCGCCGTCGCCGAATGGACTGGCAAATTTGGTCGCCAGCACCCAACGATCGCGCCGGGCGGCGATGCAACGCCCGACGACACGCTCTGATTCACCGCCTGCGTAGATGTCGGCGGTATCGATCGAGTTGACGCCTTGTTCATGCGCCTGGTCTACGATGCGTGCCGCGGTTGCTTCGTCGGTCGGATCGCCGAACAGCATCGTCCCAAGCGTCAGCGTCGAAACCTTGAGGCCGCAGCGGCCAAGTTGGCGAAATTCCATATGAGACTGTTCCGTTAATTTGAAGGATCTAACCTGGGAATTCCACGTGACACGTCCATAGAGACGAGCACGTCGAGACCAGGTGATTGAAGCGAGGATAGTTGGCACCTTCGTCTGGGCAACGCGTGCAACGCTCCGCCGTCGCGGAGAAACGGCCGCTTGGCCATTCATTCACCTTTACCGTCGTACTTCTCCACGAACTCGGCCGCCGTGAGCCCACGAAAATCGGCCAATGCCGCATCAATGCGCTCGGCGCTCCAGTCCCACCAGGCGATCTGCTGCATGCGCTCCGAGGTGCGCGCGTCGAAGCGAAAACGCAGCACCCGCGCCGGCACCCCGACGACGATGGCGAACGGCGGAACGTCCTTGGTCACAACGGCTCCCGAGCCGACCGCGGCGCCAGTGCCGATCGTCACGCCGGGCATGATGATGGCATCGTGGCCGAGCCACACGTCGTGACCCACCTCGACCGACTCCTGCGCCCGCCACTGCAAGATTTCAGCGTCGTCGTCGAGAGACAATCCGTAGGATCGCGATCGATAGGTAAAGTGATGGTGGGTCGCACGCCAGGAAGGATGATTGGGCGGTTTGATGCGTACGCCGGTGGCGATATTGGCGAACTTGCCAATGAGTGCGTGGGCGATCTGATTGTCACCCATCGCATAGCCGTAGTCGCCGATGAAGGATTCGGCGACCTGGCTGCGCGGACCGAGATAGGTGTAACGGCCAAAGTCGCTAGCGCGAACTACCGCCGTTGGATGGATTTCCGGATGCTCCGACAGAACGCAACCGAGCGCCCACGGATCGACCCCGACGCCATGATTGATCAACATATCAATTCTCGTGCTTCAATGATAAGGAGAGCCCTGGGCCGCCGGCTGCGCACTTCCCGTGACGATCGCGCCAGGGCATGAAGAGCGACGGCGACGCAGGTGATCGGCCCGGGTTCAGGTGACACGGCTGCGCAGATAAGCGGAAGCGCGTTCGGCACAGGCGACCAGGACGAAGGTGGCGATCAACAGGAACGACACCGTCTGGTACTGGAACAGGTTCATTGCAGTCAGCAACTGGAAGCCGATTCCGCCTGCTCCGACGAAGCCGAGCACGAGCGACGAGCGCAGGTTTTCGTCGAAGCGGAAAAGCCCAATGCCGAGCAGCGAGGGCAACACGCCCGGCACGACAGCATGGCTTAACACCTGCAGGCGCCCTGCACCGGTCAGCGTCAACGCTTCGACGGGGCCCATATCCATGTCTTCGATTACTTCCGCGAACAGCCGCCCAAGCATGCCGACCGAATGGACCGCAAGCGCAAGTGCGCCCGGAAACGGCCCCAGCCCGACCGCCGTGACGAACAACAGTGCCCAAACGAGATCGGGCACTGCCCGGGTGACGCCGATCAGCGCGCGCGCGGCGTAGTACAGGGGCAGCGCCGGTGTGACATTCGCGGCCGCCAGAATCGACAGCGGAAAGGCGAGCAGCACCCCGAACACCGTGCCGAAAATCGCCAGGTCAATCGTTTCGAGAACCGGCCACAAATTCGGAACGAACTGATCGAACGCCGGCGGCACGGCGCGCGAAATAATGTCGGCCATACCGTGGGCACCGGTCACCAGATCCTGCGGACGGGCCTGGACGACGATCCACGCCTGCACAAACAGCGCAAGTAGCACGACGACGGCACACACCGACCAGATGGTCCGGCCGCCCGACGAGCCCGTCGATGCGCGCATTTCAAGTACCTTGCTCATGACACCTCGGCCAAATAAAGGCTCGCGATCTGTTGACGGGAGACGGCCGACGCCGTCCGATCGAATTCAAGCAGGCCGCCGCGCAGTCCGACCAGTCTGTCGGCATATCGCGTCGCCAACTCGGGCTGGTGCAGTACGCACACCACCGCGAGACCGTCGTTGTCGGCGAGGCGGCGCAGCAGCCGCATGACTTCGTCAGCCGCTTCGGGGTCCAGACTGGCGACCGGCTCGTCGGCGAGCAAGACGTGAGGACGTTGGGCCAGCGCACGGGCCACCGCCACGCGCTGCGCCTGTCCGCCCGAAAGCGTGCCGGCGCGCTGGCGCGCCAGATGCAGCAGGCCGACCTCGTCCAGATAGGACAGTGCCGGTTCAACCTCCTCGCGAGGCACCCGACCAAGCGCGGTTGCCAGCGTCCGGTGTCGGCCGAGCGCGCCGCAGCAGACGTTCGCCAGCACGCTGCGCCGCTTCACGAGATTGGCGTTCTGCGAGATCAACGCAAGCGGCAGACGCGCCTCACGCAACGCTCTGCCGGACAGTGCGGCGAGATCGCGCCCAACCACCTCGACCGACCCGCCGGTCGGCCGATTCAGTCCGACCACGCACTTCATGAAGGTCGACTTGCCACTGCCATTGCTGCCCAGCACCACGACCAATTCGCCGGCGTGGACCGACACATTCATGTCGCGCAGCGCAGTATGGCCATCGGCGTAACGCATCGTCAGATCACGGACAGCCAGCTTTACGCCGGGCTCACGCGTCGTATGGAGTGCTGTTCCGGGTAGGCTCGACACGCCGGCTGAAAGCCGGCTCACCGAATCTATCGGGACGCCACCCGAGGTGCTGGACAGAGTGCTCACAGTTTTGCCAAGTCGATGTGAAGAGTCGAAACCAGATCGCGGATCTGGTTATAAGCAGCATCCGTTTGCGGCACCGTCTTCAGTTCCGGGTTTTGGTTCGACGCCAGGAACTTCTGATCGGCTTCCGGTAATTGGCTTAGATCGAGCGAACTCAGCACACTTGCCAGACGGGCCTTGAAATCCGCCGGCAAGTCTCCGCGCACGGCCAGCGGGTCGAGCGGAATCGGTTCCGATTTCCACAGCGTCACGTAAGCCGCAGGATCGAATTCCTTGTGTAGCTTGGCGCTGGCGATTTCTTCGCTGTTCAGCTCCCCCGCTTCGACCTTGTGGTTGCGCAGCGCCTCGAACGACGCCGTATGGCTGCCCGCGTAGACCGCTTTTACGCCCTTGTCCGGATCGATGCCGTTCTTGCTCAGACCGAAGGCGGGAAACAGATGGCCGGACGTCGAAGCCGGATCAGCGTAAGCGAACGAGCGACCCTTGGTATCGCCCAGCGTCTTGATGCCCGAGCCGGGCCACGTGACGATGGAGGCGTAGTAAGTGGCCGGCTTGCCCTGCTCGCCGGCGAACGTGGCGACGGCTTCAGCGTGCGCGACCTGGTGCGCGAGCACGTAGCCGAGGGGACCGAATTCGCCGAATTCGAGCTTGTTATTGCGCATTGCCTCGATCTCGGCGTTATAGCTGGTTGCGACGTAAAGTTGCACCGTGCAGCCGAGCTTGTCGCCGATCATCTTGGCGATATCCGTATAAACCGGCAGCATGCGCTGGGCCGATTCGTATGGTTCGACACCAAAGCGAACCACGCCATCGTTCGGACACGTACCAGCTGCGTGTGCCGTAACAGAGACAAAACTCACGGCCAGAGCCGCGGCAGATAAAATTTTGGATACCTTCATATATTCCTCAATTTATGTTTTGTACATGCCAGGCGATTCAACAACGGATTGGTTTGTTCCGTCCATCAGACGACGCGCTCGCCTGCCCGATACGTCGCGCGGGGGACAGGCAGCGCATCGTGCATTCGCACGCGCACAAAATCGGCACGCAAACCGGGGGCGATGGCGCCGCGGTCGTCCAACCCCACTGCGCGCGCGGGTTCCGCGGATACCGTTGCCATCGCGCGCGGCACCGTCCAGCCGGCCTTGCCGACCAGTTCGAAGGCGGCGGTCAACAGGCTCGAGGGCACGTAGTCCGAGGACAGGATGTCGAGCAGTCCGGCTTCCGCAAGTTCGATTGCCGAGACGTTGCCCGAGTGCGATCCGCCTCTTACGACGTTGGGCGCGGCGATGCGGGTGGTTGGGAATTCCGCCAGGACGATGCCTTCGGCCGCTGCCTGTTCAACGTGCTCGATTACGGCGTCGTCGTGGCTCGCCACCGGCACGCCGAGCTCCATGCAGCGCGCAACGATCTCGCGACGGTGCCGGTCGGCGAAACGTTCCTGTCCGTCCGAAAGCTTGGCAATCACTGCGGCGAAGTGTTCGTCGGTCAATTTGCCGTGACGTTCCTGCCAGCGACGCCATTGATCCCTATCGTGCCATTGGCGCTGGCCCGGCGTGTGATCCATCACCGAAGCGAGCCGCAGCAATGGATGCGTGCACATTGAATCGAATACATTCACGACGTCGGGCGCGGCGATTTCGCAGCGCAGGTGGAGGAAATGCTCGGCACGCAGCAACTTGCACGCGGACAGACGCGCGAGTGCCTGCACGCACTGCGTCTGAAGATCCCGGCTGTGCATGTCGACGTCCGAGCGCGCGCCGATCCTGAGCGAATCGAATACGGTTGTGATGCCCGCCGCGGCCACCTGTGCGTCATGAATCACAAACGCCGCGTCGATATTCCATCTCACGCCCGGCCGCGGCGCCAGATGCTTCTCGAGATTGTCTGTGTGTAGTTCGACCAAGCCTGGCAACAGATAGTCACCGTCCCAGTCTTCGGCTTCGGCCGCCGACGTCGTGCCCCGTTCAAGGTCAACAATGACGCCATTTTCAATCCGCAAGGTTCCCGTAAATTCCTCGTCTCGCGTGACGACGCGAGCGTTCCTGATCAGCATCGACATGCTCCGTATGTGTGTCGGCTTTAGCGTGCTGCTGTACCACGCAGCTTTGGTCGTGATTCGAAGCGATGAGTCGTGCTGTTGCGTTCGCGAACTCGGCGCTCGTGCTTCATGGGCGTTTCCTGCCGGCCCAGAAAGCGCTTGCCAGCGGTGTTTTCGTCTAAACGTCTAGATGTTTAGGGAAAGATCCAATCGGCCGATTCCGCGAGCACGACCGTAATGGGTTCATCACGGCCCGCGCTCTACCATGCACGACTGCGAATTCATTTCACCTGACCGGAATGACAAGACCATGACAGCGACCGACAACAAGCACCGCGCGTTTCAATCGAGCGCGGAGTAGACGTTGTAATAGGGCGGAAGATCGAACAGATTCTTGATTGACGAGGTGGTCACGGGCATCGCAAGCGGATGCCATTCGTCGTCGATTAGCATCGAAGGCGGTCGCCGCGCTGAAGCTGGCTGCCTCAACACTGACTCATGTTGGGACGGCCGCCTTGGCATCCACGTAAAGCGCGTAGAGCGACTGGCCGGCGGCCATGAACAGGCGGTTGTGCGCAGCGCCGCCAAAGCACAGGTTCGCACAGCGTTCAGGCAGCGCGATGCGGCCGATGGCCTCGCCGTCCGGTGCGAACACCATCACGCCGTTCAACGTCGGTCCTGTACCCCAGCCGGCCCACAGGTTGCCGTCGGTGTCGCAGCGGAAGCCATCCGGCGCGCCGTGCTCGCCGCCGTCGACAAAGATGCGGCCGTTGACGAGGCGTCGGCCATCCTCGACGTCGTACGCCCGGATGCGTCTTGGCGTGGATCCGGACTCGACAATGTAGAGGCGGCTTTCATCCGGCGAAAAACAAAGGCCGTTCGGATTGGCGATGTCGCCAGCGACGATCTCTGCTTCGCCGGAGCGCGGCTCCAGGCGGTAGACCTGGGTTGGCAGTTCGGCCTCCCCCCTGACACCCCCGTAGTCACTCAGAATTCCAAAGGTCGGGTCAGTGAACCAGATGCTGTCGTCGCTCTTGACGACGACGTCATTGGGAGAGTTGAGCCGCTTGCCGTCGAAACGGTCCATGAGAATGGTCAGGGTGCCGTTGTACTCGGTGCGCGTCACCCGGCGGTTGCCATGCTCGCAGGTGATCAACCGCCCCTGGCGGTCACGCGTGTTGCCGTTGGCGAAACCGGACGGCCTGCGAAACACCGCAACCGCACCGGTTTCTTCATCCCATCGCATGATGCGGTTGTTCGGAATATCGCTCCATAGAAGGTAGCGGCCGTCGCCGAACCACACCGGCCCTTCACCAAAGCGCATTCCAGTCGCAAGGCGCTCCACGGCGGCATTGGTAATGCGGTATTTCAGAAAGCGCGGATCGAGGACCTCCACCGACGGATCGGGATAGGTTTCGCTCGGTCGCCACCTTGGAATCTCTGCCATCTCCTATCTTCCACTTACGATTTGCGGGGCGGGCAAGTCAGTCGTTCTTCTGGATATACGCTGTGAACGCCTGCTCGTAGTCCGGATGCCAACGCGATAGCGCCGGGCGATTCTCTACAATGTCTCCCGCAGCCCAAAGGATGCGTCGCTCGTCGAGGGAGCGAGGCACATCGTTGTCGGGGCACAGAATGTAGAAATCGCCGGCATCCAGTCGCTCGATCATGAAATCGACAGCCTGCTCGGGCGTCCAGGCAGCGGCCGGTTTCTCGGTACGACCTCGAGCGGCAAGCTCCGTAAACACAAAGCCAGGGATCAGCAAATGCGCGCTGATCCGGCAGCCTGGCGTATTGCGCAACTCGTGCTGCAGTGCTTCGGTAAACGCCTTCAGGCCGGCCTTGGAGACGTTATAAGCCGGGTCGCCGGGCGGCGTCGTGATGCCCTGCTTCGAACCGGTGTTAATGACGAGGCCCGGGCGTCCGCGCGCGATCATCGCGGGCACGAAGGTCTGAGTGCCACGAATGACACCCCATAGGTTGACGTCGAGCACCCGCTCCCAGTTAGCGGCCGCTCCGAACATGACGCTACCCGGTTGAATCCCCGCATTGTTCATGAGGATATCCGTGCCGCCGAAGCGATCCCGAACCGCTGCTTCGAGGCGGACCAAGTCTTCGAGGCGGCTGACGTCCGTCTCGACGGCCAGTACATCCTTCGCGCCTTCAGCAGCCACGCTGGCAATCGCCTGCGTCGCATGCGCAAGGCGGTCCTCACCCAGATCCGCAATGCACACGCGAAGCCCGAGCTGCGCGAACCGCTTCGCCGCAGCGAGTCCAATGCCGGCAGCGCCGCCTGTCACGACGGCGACGGCTCCGGGAGTGAAAGTAAAGTGTGTCATCAATAGTCCTTTCTGATACGTTATGAAGTCAGCCCGACTGCCTTACGTCTGCACGCGCACCACCCACGCCGCGCAACGCCGAAGGCCTTCACGAAATTCATCCAGTACGCGGCACCCGTGGCCAAACGCGGCCGGAAAATTCATCACTCACTTCAGTCCATCGGGCAAAACGGCACCGGCGACAGGAACACCGATTCCTGATGGACGAGATACGGCAGAATGCGCGGCGTGAAGCTTGCCAGCGTGGATCTGCTGCGAGTTTCACGCGCTGCGCTGCCCGATGCGCATAGTCCTCGTAGCCCCAGCAGAATACGATCGAGTTCAACGTGCCTGAGTCCTTCGTCCAGCAACCCTCGAGCCGGGCGTACTGACTGATGATGCCGAGCCCTTCGCGCTCGTAGATGCCCAGGAACTCGCCTGTCTTTCCCGCCGCAATCTGATATGTACGCATTTCTACCAACATGATGCCCTCTGTTTCGATCGGTACTCTCTCGCAGCACACCGCCGTCAGACCGCGTGGCTTTCGACGTGCGCCTTTAGCGCGCTGAAGAACTCGTCGAGATTCTTGCTCGCGGCGGACTGAATCAGGCGCGACCCCACGCTCATCAGCTTCCCGCCTATCTCGACGTCAGCGTCGTACACCAGCACGGTCGTATTGCCTTGCGCTTCAAGTTTCAGGCGCGCAGTGACTTTGGCAAAGCCCAGCGCACCTGCACTGCCCATACCGGCAATCGTATAGGCCGTGGGCGGATCGAGATCCGACAATTCGACGTTGCTTTTGAAGGTCGCCGCGATCGGGCCGACGCGAATCTGCACGGTCGATTCGAAATGCAGGTCGTCGAGCCTGTTCAGCGCTTTGCAGCCAGGCAGGCATGCTTCGAGTACGACGGGATCGTTCAATGCACGCCATGCGGCTTCAGGGGGCACGGGCAGGATGGTTTGATCTGTCAGCTTCATCGCCGCCGCTCAGCGCTCGTAGAGTTTGAACAGCGCCTGCGTGCCGTTGCGCGCGCAGCCCCGCTCGGCCAACTCCTGGTACATGACGCGCACCAGTTCCAGACCCGGCAATTCACGTCCCATGCTCCGCGCTTCCTCGTGCGCAATCCGCATGTCCTTGATGAAATGCTCGATGAAGAAACCGGGTGCAAAATCGCCCTTGGCAATGCGCGGCCCCAGGTTGTTCAGCTGGAATCCACCCGCCGCGCCTCCGCCAATCGCGCTCAATACGGTGTCGGCGTCCAGCCCGGCGCTGTGCGCATAGGCGAGCCCTTCGCACACGCCCACCATTGTCGATGCAATGACGATCTGATTGCACAGCTTCGTGTGCTGACCCGCACCGGGGCCGCCTTGCAGGACGATGTTGGTACCGAGGCACCGCAACATCGGTTCCACGCGTGCGAGCACAGCGCTTGCGCCGCCGACCATGATCGACAGGCGCCCTTCGCGGGCACCTATGTCGCCACCCGATACCGGCGCATCCAGCATGTGCACCCCGCGCTCAGCGGCGTGCACGGCCAACTCTTCGGCCAGTTTTGGACTCGACGTCGTCATGTCGACCAGCACCGCATCGCGCCGCGCATGCGCGATCAGACCGTCGTCGCCCAGATATAGCGTGCGGACGTCCGCGGGTGTGCCGACAATCGTGAACACGACGTCCGATACTTCGGCGAGCGCCCGCGGGGTCGCTTGCCAGGTCGCGCCGGCCTCGATGAGCGGCTCAGCCTTCGCACGCGTACGGTTATAGACATGCAGCGGATAGCCGGCGGCGGCGAGCCGCGAGGCCATCGAGAAACCCATGATGCCAAGGCCGATAAAGCCAATCGCGGGTTTGCCTGTAGATTGATTCATGATTGTTGGTCCGTTCAGAGTTTGTCGCGCAGCAAGTCGCGCAATAGCATGGGAGTGAGTGGATGACGGTCGGCAACGACGCCAAATGGCGCAAGCGCATCATTGACCGCGTTGGTCAATGCGCCGATCGCTCCCATCACCCCGCCTTCGGCCATCCCCTTAATGCCGGCCGCCGTCAACTTGCCAGGCGTATGCAGCGGGATGATCTCGAAGTTGGGCAATTCAGTTGAAGTAGCAATCAGGTAGTCGGCGAGTGAGCCGGTCACGTTCTGTCCTGAGTCGTCGTAACGCATCTGCTCGAACAGCGCCCCCGACAGTCCCATCGCCACGGCGCCATGCTGCTGCCCTTCCACCACGGTCGGATTGAGCAGCGTGCCGCAGTCTTCGGCGACGACGTAACGCGCGATACGGATTGCGCCGGTCAAGACGTCCACCTCGATCTCGCATCCATGAGCCGCATTCGAATAGGTCATGGCCGGAGGGTCGTAAGTCAGGTGAAATTCAAGGCCCGGCGTCAAACTTTGCGGCAACGCAGTTGGATCCAGATATGCACGCCGCGCCACGTCGGCGAGCGTCAAACCTGTGTCGATCCACTCGTGCGCGCGACGACGCTCGATTCTCGCGTCGATCAGGCGTAGCGACTGCTCGTCCGGCAAACCAAGGCAACCGGCGGCGATCGCGAGCACCTTGCGGCGTGCGTCGAGTGCGCACAGGTAAAGCGCGCCGCCGCCTGCCGTGCCGCTGCGGGCGCCACGACTGCCCATACCGTATGGTGCGATATCAGTGTGGCCCATATGAATGCGCACGCTCGACGGCGGCACGCCCAGGCCCTCCGCCACCGCGTTGGCCATCGCGCTTTCGTAGCCCTGGCCGCTGGGCCCGAGACCGACCGACGCGTTCACCACCCCGCCTGGTTCGATACGGATCCAGCTTGCCTCGTGCCCCGAACCGGGAATCCCCGCGGCCTTATAGAAGCGCGAGCCGTACGTGGTCGGTTCCACCACGTTGCATAGGCCAAGCCCCAGGTAACGGCCAACTGCGCGCGCTGCGTGCTGGCGCTCGCGAAACCCCGCGTAGTCGAGCACCGACAGCAAGGCCTCGAACGTCTGGGTCGGCGTGATGTCGTCCAGACGTTCGCCGGTAGCAGTGAGGTACGGCAGCTCTGCCGGACTCAACAGGTTGCGCCGGCGTACCTCGACCGGGTCAAGTGCCAGTTCCCGCGCGATTGCATCCAGCGTTCCGTCCATCACCCAGCTGGTGATGGACATCGGCGCGCGCATCGGTGCATTGCCGCACTTGTGACTGAGCACGACCTTCACATCGAACGCGTAGTCCTGCAGCCGGTACGGTCCGCTCAGGATCATGGCAACGACGCGCGCCAGATAGTTGGCAGGAAAGAAGCAGTAGGCGCCAAAGTCTTCGCGGAGTTCGAGTTCGAGAGCGAGCAGCGTGCCGCGCTCATCGACCGCCGAGCGGGTGCGGCAGAAGTCCTCACGTGAATTGGCGGCGGCCGTCAGGTTCTCGAGGCGATCCTCACGCCAGCGCACGGGCCGTTTCAAATGGCGAGCCAGCGCAGCAACCGTCAACTCTTCGCGGTACAAGGCGATTTTCTGTCCGAACGCTCCACCGACATCGGGCGAAATCACGGTCACCTGAGACTCGTCGAGCTTGAGGCGCTGCGCCAGTTGAGTGCGCAAAGGATGTGGCACCTGCGTTCCAATATGGAACGTCAGGTGGTGCCGTCCAACGTCCCAGACCGCTGCACAGCCGCGGGTTTCGATCGGCACATGGGTCTGGCGCTGCTGCTGGAAGGTCGCTTCGACTATCCGGAAAGCCCGGCGGTTGGCGCGTTCAGGGTCGCCATGCACGTAGGTCTGGTGCGAGACCAGGTTGCCTGGCACGGCCGGGTCGACTTGCGCCGCGTTGGTCTCTAGCGCCTGCCACATGTCTGTCACCGCGGGCAGCGGTTCGAACTCGACGAGCACCTGCTCGGCAGCGTCTTCAGCGAGGTACCGGTCCGTCGCGACGACGCAAGCCACCAGATCGCCCTGAAAACGCACTGTGTCCACGGGCATCGTCGCAAATTCGACGGGCTTCAGTCCTTCGACGGGTGGTGCGACACGGAACGGCGTAGTCCACTGCGCGAGCTCCAGGCCCGTGATGACGGTTACAACGCCGGGCATTGCGGCGGCGCCATGAATATCGATGGAGACGATCCGCGCATGCGCGTGCGGCGAGCGAACGAAGCACACGTGAAGGGCACCGGGTATCTCGATGTCATCGAGATACCGGCCACAGCCGGTCAGCAGCCGATAGTCTTCGGTGCGAGGCGTCGCTCTGTTGAGGTAACGAAACGTCTGCTCAGACATCGACCGTCTCCGCGCGCATCCGCTCGGCCGCGAGCAGGATCGCCCGCACGATGTTCTGATATCCGGTACAGCGGCACAGATTGCCCGACAGCACCTCGCGCACCTCCGCCTCGGATGGCCACGGGTTCTCGCGCAGGTATGCCTCAAATGTCATGACGATGCCGGGCGTGCAGAAACCGCACTGCAGACCATGGCACTCATGCAGCGCGCGCTGGAGCGGCGACAGACGACCGTCTTGCGCTACCGCCTCGATGGTCGTGATCTGCGCTTCATCCATCTGCACGGCGTAAGCCAGACATGAGCGTGCCGGACGGCCATCGATCAACACGGTGCATGCGCCGCACACACCGTGCTCGCATCCGACATGCGTGCCCGTCAGCCGGCAATCTTCGCGCAGCACATCGGACAATAGCTTGCGAGGCTCGCAATGCACATCATGGCGCGCACCGTTCACACTCAGATAAATTGCTGTCTTTTCCATGAACGGCCTAATCGGGTTGCGTAACGCCAGCGGTTATCCGCTGCAATGCTCGAGCGATGAGCACCTTGACGAGATCGCGTCGATACGCGGCGTTAATGCCTGGCTGATCGTGCACCTCGACGGCGTTTGCGACTGTTTCGGCAATCCTGCCGACGCTCGGCGCATCGGCCGTTTCGCCGACGAATCCCGCAGCGAGGTCGTCAAACACCAGTGGCACATCTGCGACACCGCCTACGCCGATCCGCAACGAGGCGAACCTGCCGCCCGCAAGCACAGCGGTGACAGCGCAAGCCGCGATCGCGAAATCGCCGTGCCGTCGGCTAAATGCTTCGAAGGCATGCCGCTCGCCGGACAACGTCGTCGGAAAGCGCACCGTGCGAATGATTTCGTCAACCGCCAGATCGGTGGTCATCACCGCGATCAGAAACTGTGCCGCCGACACCTGCCGGCTGCCGGCCGGCCCGACAATCTCTATGCGTGCGCCTAGCGTGCTCGCAATGAGCGGTAATTGCGCCGCGGGGTCCGCATGCGCGAGACTGCCGCCGAGTGTCCCGCGCTGTCGGATGGCGTAATGTCCGATCGTCGCCGCCGCTTCAGCCAGTAGCGGGCAAGCAGCGCGTACTGTGTTGCTGGTGGCCAGCTCGTGATGGCGCGTCATTGCGCCGACCGCTAGCGTATCGGGTTCAAGCGTGACGCCCTTGAGTTGAGGCAGCGCGTTCAGATCGACCAGGTGCGCCGGTTGGGCGAAGCGCATATTCATCATCGGCGCGAGGCTTTGTCCTCCGGCGATCAGCTTGGCGTCAAAACCGTGAAGAGCAAGAAGCGACAGCGCGTCGTCGAGCGTGCGCGGCCGGAAATACGAAAACGCGGTGGGTTTCATATGCCTCGCGCCCGCGGACTCAGGCCGCAATTCCGGGCGAAGACCGGCAACTCGCGACAGCCCCCGCCCGCCGATAACCGAGGCAATCGATGTCGGCCATTCCCAATTCGGTAGACGCTGCTCATGATTCGCTCCAGCCGCATGCGCGGCGCTGTTCACCCCGTGGGACAGCTACTGCTTCAGCCATCGCATTGCAACGAGGATATCGCCGATAAATTAAATCGTCAATTGACGACTAATTTTCCGTGAACAGGCTCGACGTCGATCCAGCATACAAGCTGGCGTATCTGTCTGTTTGTAAGGTAAATCACGATATGGCGTTTTTTCTCGGCCGTTTGATCGGCGCCATGCCTGCCTTCATGCCCCTCCCTCGTTTAACGTGCTTTTAAATTACATCTTCACATGACGACTTATGATTTGATAGAGTACATCGTCCGCAAGCATGAACCGGTGTCGCCATGCTCCCGGTCTAGCCATGCACTATCTCAGTGCCATCGCGAAGCGAGCTTCATCTGTGACTGCCGGCGTCGGCAAATACCCGCGCCAGAGCGTTTGCGAGTCTGCCACTCAACCCGTATCGGTTCTCCGCTCATGTCTTTGTCAAGCCGTCAATCGGTCATCATCGCGTTGATCGTCGCCAGTGCCTATTTCATGGAGAACCTGGACGCTACGGTGATTGCGACAGCGCTGCCCCACATGGCCGCTACGTTCGGCGTCACGCCCGTGAGGTTGAGTATCGGCATGACCGCCTATCTGCTCGCGCTCGCGGTTTTCATCCCCATCAGCGGCTGGGTGGCGGATCGCTTTGGGCAACGCTCTGTGTTCGGTAGCGCCATCGTCGTGTTCACGGGCGCCTCGATACTTTGCGGACTCAGCAACGGTCTCGTCGAATTCACAGTCGCGCGGATCCTGCAGGGACTCGGCGGTGCAATGATGGTGCCGGTAGGCCGGCTCGCGGTGCTGCGCGGCACTGAGAAGCGTCACCTGATGCGCTCGATCGCCTACATTACCTGGCCCGGGTTGGCCGCACCGGTGCTGGGTCCAGCGTTGGGCGGCTTTATATCGACCTATTTCAGTTGGCGGTGGATCTTTTTGCTGAACGTACCGATCGGTCTGCTGGGTCTGGTGCTGACCGCGACCTTCATTCCGAACTACCGTGAATCCAGTCGCCGGCCGTTCGATGTGCCCGGATTCGTGCTCAGCGGAGTCGCGCTAACCTGCCTCATGTATGGCATGGAGCTCGTTGGGCAACCGTATGGCGACTGGCACATCACAGTCGCCGCCCTGACGGGTGGCGTGGTCGCCGCGGCCTTCGCGGTACGGCATTTCCGGCGTGCCGAACATCCGCTGATCGATCTTGCGCCGTGGCGAATCCCGACCTTTCGCGTGACCCTCGAAGGAGGTTCGTTGTATGTCGTCTCGGTCAGCGTTTCGCCCTTCCTGTTGCCGCTGTTCTTCCAACTCGGTTTCGGGCTGAACGCGTTCGCCGTCGGTTTGCTCGTGCTCGCTTACGCGGCCGGCAATCTGGCCATGAAGACCGTCACCACGCCCGTTCTCAAGTGCTTCGGTTTTCGCAAGGTAATGATCGTGAATGGGCTGCTCACTGCCGCCAGCATCGCCCTGTGCGCCCTACTCTCACCGGACACGCCACGCACGCTGATCATGCTGGTGCTGCTGATCGGCGGGCTATGCCGATCGATGCAGTTCACCAGCATCAACACGCTCGCATTCGCGGACGTGCCGCCGGCGCGGATGAGTTCGGCGAGCACGTTTTTCAGCATGGTCCAGCAGATGACCATCGGTCTCGGCATCGCATTCGGTGCGATCGCGCTGCATGCTGCAGTCCTGATACATGGCGGCCACGCGCAGCTTTCGCTCGCTGACTTCCGGGTCGCGTTTCTGCTAGTCGCCGTGTTGGTGCTGATCTCCGTGCTCTACTTTATCGGTATCGAACCCGATGCCGGTTGCGAGGTTAGCGGCCATACGCGGGCCGCATCGCAGTAGTGCGGAAATTGTATCGAGCGCATTGGTGGCTACCGGTCCAAATTAAACAGAGAGAGTACGTGCAGAATAATCCGGGTACGCCGTTGACGACTTCACAAGCCGCGTCGCCCCATGCGGCGCCAGGAGGGGGCAGCGAAGACCCTCGCAGCGCTTCGCAACAGGCGCTGATCCTCTCGGGCGTTTGTATCGCGGTGCTTGTGCTGCCACTGAATTTCGGCGGTGCAGCGGTGTCCGCGCCGACTATCGGCACCGCGCTGGGCGGTAGTCCGGTGGCAATCAACTGGATCCTGAACGCATTCATGCTGAGCTTCGGCAGCAGTCTGATGGTCGCGGGTGCGCTCGCGGATCTGCTCGGACGAAAGCGTGTGTTCGCCGTCGGGGTAGTGCTCTTTGCAGCCACATCACTCGGAATTTCCGCCGCGCCGAGCCTTGCGTGGGTCGACTTCCTGCGCGCGCTGCAGGGCATTTCGGCCGCGTTGGTGCTGGCCGGATCATCAGCAGCGCTCGCACAAGAGTTCGACGGGCATGGACGCGCTCGCGCGTTCAGCTTGCTCGGCACGACCTTTGGCGTGGGCCTGGCGTTGGGTCCGCTTCTCGCCGGGTTCCTTACGCAAACATTCGGCTGGCGATCGTTCTTCCTGGCAGATGCGGCAATCGGCTTGACGGGCTTCGCGCTCGGCGTCCCAAAGCTGAGGGAATCCTATGATCCGCACGCCAATGGTCTTGATTGGCCTGGCGCCATCAGCTTTACTGCGGCGCTTACATTGTTCACCTTCGGCCTGCTGCAGGGGCCGGAGAGCGGCTGGAGTAGTCCTCTCATCGTTGCACTGTTCGTGGGTGCCGCGGTCATGGCGATCGCCTTCGTCTGGATCGAAGGTCGTGTTACCCGGCCTATGCTCGATCTGTCGTTGTTTCGCTATCCGCGCTTCGTCGGTGTGCAGGTACTCCCGCTTGCGACCGCATTCTGCTATGTCACGTTGCTGCTAGTCTTGCCGACGCGATTCATCGGCATCGAAGGACATACTGCGACCGGCGCGGGCTTGATGATGGTTTCGCTTTCGGCGCCGATGCTGATCGTACCGCTCAGCGCTGCGCATCTCACACGCTGGATGTCGGCCGGTGTCATTTCAGCGATCGGTCTCGTCATCGCGGCCATCGGCATGCTCTGGTTCAGTGGTATCGGACCTGATGCGTCAGCCGCTGTCATTGCGATTCCGCTGTTTGTGATCGGTGTGGGCGCGGGGCTGCCCTGGGGACTGATGGACGGCTTGTCGGTCAGCGTTGTTCCAAAGGAACGCGCCGGTATGGCGACGGGCATATTCAGTACGACGCGCGTGGCGGGCGAAGGCATGACCCTCGCGGTGGCTAGCGCGATATTGGCAGTGCTCACACGCTTGCGACTATCCGACGCACTCGCGGGATCTCCTGGCACACCAGCTCATGCCGTCACCGAAGCCGCCCAGCGCGTGGCCACCGGTGATCTGACACATGCCGCGGCGCTTCTGCCCGCACTCGGGCAGCCTCTACTCGTGCATGCGTACGACGGCGCGTTCCGGGTACTGCTCCATATGCTGGCGGCCATCACGCTCGCCTCCGCGATCATGGTGCTTGGATTCCTTGGCCGCACACCATCTGCCGCGAACCCGGACCGTGCCAACCCGGCGCTTTCAGGAGGCGAAGGAGTCACCGACCGGTGAGACGCGCGCGGCGGCATCGAGCCGACGTTCCGGAACCACATCGGCGTCGCACTTTGATGATAGGGATGAGAGAGGTGACCGAATACGGACCGGCGCATTACCGAACCGATATCCAGACTCTTTGACAGCGCATTCACTTTGAATACGACAACGATGAATTGACATTCATATCAATTCAGTCAATAGATTTTCCAATCTCAATAACAATTGGTAAAAACCGGCAAGGAGAATTTCGACTAATCAGCTATAAATAACTTAAGAGGCCTTACTAATTATAGCATTCGACTCGACCATGAATTTCAAAAAGACAGTTTTTCAATTTTTTTCGTTACGACGCATGCTTTGCGGGCGAGCGCGATGAGCCGGTCTCGCCTTGCGCAACCTTGCGCCGCACTCTAGCAAGCTATTTATGGACTGTTTTCGAAGCAGCAGCAGCGTTCAGAATTTACTCAGCCCTCCTTCCTGGAGAGCCCGCAACGCGCTCTTTGTCATGCCGCTTACAGTAGTCCTTGCGAAACACATTGAGCTCTACCACAGAATTTTATTTCGCGATTTCTTTCATTTTTATCAACTTCATTTAGCCCCTGAAAGAAATGCACCTCCTATTGCCGGCATAGGGAAAATAGATTGGTTATATCAAAAGTTCGATCATAGGATGTGCTCGGTTTCCTCCTGAATTGGGATCGCAACGTGAAATTACTCAAGACACAAATCGCTACAAGCATTCTCTCCATCGCCTCGGCAATCGCCGCTGCGCAACCGGTGTACGCAGAAGACATGACGCAGGACAGTGGCTCGCCGATCGGCGACAATCAGAACTCCCAGACCGCCGGTCCTGAAGGTCCGGTACTGCTGCAAGACTCGCATCTGATCGAGAAACTGCAGCGCTTCGACCGGGAGCGCATCCCGGAGCGCGTCGTCCATGCACGCGGCACGGGTATCTTTGGCGAGTTCGTGCCTACCGCTGATATCAGCGCGTTGACCACCGCCAAAGTGTTCACGCCCGGTACGAAGACTCCCGTCTTCGTGCGCTTCTCGACCGTCATGGGCTATCGCGGATCGCCTGAGCAGGCGCGCGACCCGCGCGGCTTCGCGGTGAAGTTCTATACGCAGCAAGGCAACTGGGACGTCGTCGGCATCAACTGGCCGCTCTTCTTCATCCGGGACGCGATCAAGTTCCCAGACTTCGTGCATGCGAACAAGCCGTCCGCCGTGACGGGCGTGCAAGATCCGAATCTGGCCTTCGACTTCTTCGCCCATACGCCGGAAGCGACCAACATGCTGACGCACCTCTACACCGACGAGGGAATGCCTGACTCATACCGTCACATGGATGGCTTCGGCGTGCACGCGTTCAAGTTCGTCAATGCCAAAGGCGAAGTTCACTACGTGAAGTTCCACTGGAAGAGCCGTCAGGGCATTGAGGGAATCCGCCCGCAGGATATTGCTCATTCGATCGGCGCCGACTGGAATCTGATGACCGACGACCTGTACAACTCGATCAAGGCGCATTCGTATCCGCAATGGGATCTGTACATCCAGATCCTATCGCCGAAGGATCTGAACAAGTTCGACTTCGATCCGCTTGACGACACGAAGGTGTGGCCGTCGTCGATCCCTGAGCAGAAGGTCGGGACGATGACGCTCAACCGGGTTCCGGATAACTACTTCCAGTCCACCGAAGAATCGGCATTCGCGCCGTCCCGCCTCGTGCCGGGAATCGAGCCTTCCGAGGACCGGATGCTGCAGGGTCGTCTGTTCGCGTACGCCGACACGCAGATGTATCGCCTGGGACCCAACTACAACGACCTGCCGATCAACCGTCCTGCCGTGCCTGTGTATAACAATAATCAGGATGGCTTGATGAATTCCGGCGACCGCAAGGCTGAGGTGAACTACGAGCCCTCCAGCATCGCGGAGATCTCGCAGCAGGCCAGGTACAAGTCCGTGCAGACGCCGCTCAGCGGAACGACGCAGCAAATGGCGATCCACAAGACGCTCGACTTCCGTCAGGCTGGCGAGTATTACCGGGCGCTGTCTGAAGCCAACAAGACGGATCTGGTCACGGCATTGTCGGGCGATCTGGGCCGTGTAACAAACGACGCGAACAAGTACACGATGCTGTCGTACTTCTACAAGGCTGACTCCGATTACGGTACCCGCCTCGCGCGCGCCACACACGCGGATCTCTCACGCGTGCAGGATATGGCGTCGCACCTTAGCGATAACTGAAGCCAGTAAGCAAGGCGCACGGGCCTGCGCAAGCAGGCCCTCGCGTTGCCTGAATACGATTTCCGACGGAGAACGTCATGCGAGGTTTTTCTACTGCGCGGCGAGTAGTTCGAAACGCAGCCGTGGCAGCGATAGCCGCACTGGTGACTGCGAGTTGTGCGGAGCACGTTTATCGGCCAGGAACGTATTCCAGCACGGTTGACACGCGCGGATACACCGATGACTGGTTCGCCGCAGCGCGCGAAGGGCGCACCGATATCGTTCAATTGCTGATCGACGCGCACTATCCGGTCGAAACCGCAACGCCTGAAGGATATACGGCGCTCATTCTTAGCGCCTACGACAATCACCCGGACACGCTAAAGGCGCTTCTTGCCGCACACGCCAACGCATGCGCCGCCGACAAGCACGGCAATACCGCGTTGATGGGCGCACTGTTCAAGGGCGAAACGAACATTGCGCAGATATTGCTCGGGACGCGCTGCCCTATCGATCAAACCAACAACGCAGGGGAAACGGCGCTATCGTTTGCTGCGCTGTTCGGCCGGCTCGATATGCTTGCGGTGCTGGTGGCGCACGGAGCGAACGTCAATCATGTCGACGCACGCGGAGGTACCGCGCTGCAAATGGCCATCTCGCAACACAATACCGCCGCAGCCGATGCGCTGCGCCAGGTCGGCGCTACACAGTAACGTGGAGGGATGCGATCAGGTTTCCGGAAGGTCACGAGCGAGTTTGGCAGAACCATTTTTCGAACAGCGTAAGAAGGAATACAACGGGGTTGCCTTCAATGACGGAAATCACCGCCGTAGTCAGCGTCAGGATCGCGGATATCACGCGTCTGACCCACATATTCGGCGCGGAATCGACCCAACAGGCCCTCACTCAGTTCGGCGAGGAAGCAACGGCTTTGCTAAGCGGTTGCTGGCTCAGCATGAGATAATTGACCGATATCGTTCTGATGTCGACGGACATTGCTCTGCGTGTTTCCGTGTGCTGTCGGGAGACTTGCCGCGCGATGCCAGCGAAGCGGCGCAGGCCATAGAAAAGGCCGGGCGTCATCTGATTCGCGAGCGGCTACTTGCTATTTTTGGCGGCGGGACAGGCGGCCGGATCAACTACGATCTGTCGGTGTTCGTTGTGCCTTCCGAAGCAGTCTCAGGAAATGAAAAAACAGGTTGGGTTCAATGGACGAACGATCGATCGAGGTCCCAAGCAAAACATCAACATAAGGACCGGGACAACTCATCGACCGGAGTGAAAGCAATTCTGCGCGAACGCTCCATACAGACCGTGTTGCAGCCGATAGTGCGCATTAAAGACGGTGCAGTGACGGGTTTTGAAGCCCTTTCCAGAGGTCCGCAACGCACGCCATTTGAGCGCCCGGACTCGCTCTTCGACGCAGCCCATGCCGCCGGCTGTGCCGTGCAGATGGAACTATTGTGTGCCGAATTGGCTCTTGAGCAGCACCAAAGGCAAGCTGCCGCCCGGGAAGTTTTTGACCATCAATCTGGGCCCGGATGCCTTGACCCTTGCTGCGGAAAAGCTGCTGTTAGCAGGCCGGCAGGAAGTCATGTTCGAACTCACCGAGCACTTGCCGCTCAACGAAGCCGAGGGTTTGCGAGACGCGGTCGAACGCCTGCGTACCATCGGCATTGGCTTGGCCCTGGACGACACGGGCTGCGGGTTCGCAGACCTCGATACCGTCCGCCTGTTGAAGCCAGAAATCGTCAAACTGTGCATTACAGTGATCCGCAATGCCGATAAGGGTGCGCCCTTTGCAGCCGCTATTCGCGCGTCGGCTGAACAGCTCGGTAAGCTCGGCTGCAAGGTGCTTGCTGAAGGTGTCGAAACGGCAGCCCAGCACGACGCATTGCAGAACTGCGGCATCGAACTTGCGCAAGGGTGGCTTTACGGCAAGCCGGTGGCCGTTGGGTCAGTGCCCGGCGGCAGGTGACCTAACGGCGGGTTCGCAGAACGATTTCGAAAGGGCTTGCGCGCACCGAAGTGCACTGAGCACCGCCGCCCGCGCACAGCGTTCAGTTGACGCGACAGCTCTGTCGCTTAGCGCTGATTTCATTCTCACGGTAGGCAGCCGCTCGAACTCCGTTGGGTTTCGCCGCTACGGCCGTTTCAGCAGCGACGTATCCACCGGCAGCGCACGAATCCGCTGGCCGGTCGCATTGAAGATCGCGTTGCAGATAGCCGCTGAAGTCGGTGGCACGCCCGGCTCGCCGACACCGCCCGGCGGCGCATCGCTCGGTACGATATACACGTGTGTCTCGGGAACGGAGTCGATACGGGCAACCTGGTAGTCCGTGAAGTTCGATTGCTCCGACGCACCGTTGCGGAAAGAGAGTTCGCTGTATAACGTGTTGCCGAGCGCCATCACCACCGCACCCTCGAACTGCGCAATAACCCGATCGGGATTGACGATGCGCCCGCAGTCGACGGCCAGGTCGACGCGTGTCACACGCACTGAACCGTCGTCGGCCACGTGCACATGCGCGACCGCCGCCACGTAACTCAGGAAGCTGCGATGTACCGCAATCCCGCGGCCATGCCGCGCCGGCAATGCGGTCGACCACCCGGAGCGCACGGCGACCGCGCGAACCACTGCCGCATAGCGGGCGGTGTCGATCGGATACTCGTCGATCGAAGCGCCATAGTTCGGATAATCGACCCCTAGTGCATGCAGATCGACATGCCGCGGAGTGCCGAGCAGCGTGAGCAGGTGCTGCACCGGGTCCTGCCGCGCCGCCGCGGCAAGTTCATCGACGAACGACCCTAATGCGAAGCCGTGGGGAATGTTGTACACCGATCGATACCAGCCGATGCGCGTGTGTGCAGAGGTGGCGCCGTTCTCGCACCGCACGTTGGCGATGTCGTAGGGCATGTCGGTCACGCCCTGCCCCAGTTCACCCGCCGCCCCGTAGTGGACATCAGCCTTGAATGTCGAACTGATCGACGGGAACACCGTGCGGTGCAACCACGCGACCGTCTTGCCTTGCGCATCGAGCCCGCCTTCCATGTGCTGCGCGCACACCGCATGGAAATAGTCGTTGCGCACATCGTCCTCGCGAGTCCACGTGAGCTTCACGGGCGCGCCAACCTCGCGTGACAGGAACGCCGCCTCGGCCACATAGTCGGGCTTGGACTTGCGGCCGAAGCCGCCGCCCAGTAACGTGACATTGATCGTCACGGCCGGCTCCTGCACGCCGAGCACCTGTGCCACGGTCGTGCGAGCCTGCTGTGGATTCTGCGTCGCGGTCCATACTTCAACCACACCGTTCGCGTAGGACGCGGTGGCGGCGAGCGGCTCCATCGCCGCGTGCGCCAGGTGCGGCACGTAGTAGTCCGCCGAGACATGGTGTGCGGCGCTCTGAAGCGCAGCCGCTGTGTCGCCGTTGTTGCGAACGATTTTGCCGGGCTGGCGCGCTGTGTCCTCGAGCGCCTTGCGATAAGCCTGACTGTCATAGGATGCATTCGGCCCAAGGTCCCAGTCGAGCCTCAATTTCCGCCGCCCTTGCATTGCTGCCCAGGTGCTCGTCGCCACCACCGCGATGCCGCCCAGCGGCTGGAAACCGGCAGGCAGCGGGGCGGCGGGAATACGCACCACATGCAGCACGCCGGGCACTTTCATCGTTTCGGTCGAATCGACGCTCTTGAGCGTCGCGCCATAGACCGCCGAACGTTCGATCGACGCATAGGTCATTCGGGGCAACACGACATCGATGCCGTACGTCGCCCGGCCGTGGACGATGTCGTCGAGGTCGACGATCGGCAGCGACTTGCCGATATAGCGCCACGTACCCTCGTCTTTCAGATGCAGCGTGTCACGGCCCGGCACCGGCTGACGCGCCGCCGCCGCTGCTAGCGCGCCGTAGGCCACGCGCCGCCCGCTCGCCGCATGCACGACATGACCCGGCTCGGTGCGGCAGGTCGCCGGCGCCACGCGCCATTGCACGGCGGCCGCCGCCACGAGCATCTGCCGCGCCGTGCCACCTGCTTCACGCAACGGCTGGAAGAACTGGCGGATGCTGCGCGAGCCATCGGTATTCTGGTCGCCATACTTCGCATCGCCTTGCGCCTGCACGATCTTGACGGCGTTCCAGTCGGCGTCGAGCTCATCGGCAAGAATCATCGCGAGACTGGTACGGATACCGGTCCCCATCTCCGAACGATGCACGACCAGAATGATCTCGCCGGACGGTGCGACCGAGACATACACGTTCGGTGCGAAAGCCCCTTTAGCGCCGTTCGCGGATGACAGCACGCTCGCCGCGAACGCGGTACCCGCGCCGCCGATCTGCAAGCCCAGCACAACCCCGCCCGCCAAGGTTCCTTTCAATACCCCGCGCCGGCTTAGATTGACGATTTCTCCCATCACGCCTCCGACGCTGCGGCCTTAATAGCGGCCTTGATGCGTTGATAGGTGCCACAGCGGCAAACATTGCCGGACATCGCTTCGACGATCTGCTCGTCACTCGGCTTCGGCGTCTGTTTGAGCAGCGACGCGGCCTGCATGATCTGCCCCGGCTGGCAGTAACCGCACTGCGGCACATTGGCGGCTTTCCACGCGCGCTGCACCGGGTGATCGCCGCCTTGGCCGAGTCCCTCGATGGTCGTTACGGGCTTGCCCTGAACATCCGCCAGTGCGGTCACACACGAACGCACAGCGACACCGCCCAGATGAACCGTGCATGCGCCGCACGCACCGACCCCGCAACCGAACTTGGTACCGTGCAGCCCGAGCAGATCACGGACTGCCCACAGTAACGGCATATTCGCATCCGCATCGACGTTGTGATGAACGCCGTTCACAATGAGTTCCATCAACTGATTCCTCGTAGTCGACGCGAACGGCACGAAGTCGTCATGCGCCGTATCGCTTTACCCGCCCAACGCCTATCAGGCTCTCGCCTGATAGGCGTTGCACCATCCCGCGCCGCTCACCTGCTTCGCACCGAACAGCGCGCAAAGCGCGCTCGTGTCGGCTGGCTTGCCCTGATAGAACTGGCAATTCGAGCAGCGCTGGGTGGCGCTGAAGCGCGGATATTTCGCGTGATCGACGCGCGATGCGTCGGTCCGGTAGCCGAGCGCCTGCGCGGCCGGATCGCTTTCCTGAAGCTGCGTGGGCGCGGCCCACGCCGTGCCGCCGGTTATTGCCAGCGCCGCGGCGCCAACGATATGCACAATGAAAGTTCGTCGATTGGTTCGCATGTTCAATACACTCCTTTCACGACACCAGAACACGTTGCGGCGGCGCCATAAACTCCGGGCCCACCGGGTCCTTGACGAATTGCGAGACGATGGCGTCGATTTGCGCGAAGGCCTTGTCGTCGAGGTGCCAGCCGAAGGCGGCTTCGAGTCCATCCAGTTGCGACGGACGGCGTGCGCCCCACAGCGCGATCGTCGGGCCGCGGTCCAGCACCCAGCGCACGGCAAGCGCAAGCACCGACTTGTCGAAGTTATCGCGCGCGAAGACGTCCAGTGCTTTCACAGCGTCGACATATTGCTGACGACGCGGCGCACGGAACTTCGGGTCATGTTGACGCAGATCGTCGCCCTCGAAACGCGTCTCGGCGCCGATGCGGCCTGCCAGCAATCCCCGGCACAGTGCGCCATAGGCAAGTGCAACCAGCCCATGCTGTTTCACATAAGGCAGCACATCGCGGTCGATGTCGCGTTCAAACAGGTTGTAAGGCGGCTGCGTGGTGGACAGCGGCGCCACGCGGCGGAACGCGTCCATTTGCACCCCGGAGAAATTGCTGACGCCGAGCGCGCGAACCTTGCCTTCCTTGCGTAGGTCGTTCAGCACCGCGGCCGTCTCTTCGATCGGCACGAGCGGATCGGGCCAGTGAACCTGGTATAGATCGATGTAATCTGTCCGCAAGCGGCGAAGTGTATCCTCTACTTCGTGACGAATGCGCTCCGGCGAAGCATTGCGAAATACCTTGCCGTCCTGCCATTCGAGAGCGACTTTAGTCGCGATGACTGCCTTGTGGCGATATCCATCGGCCAGCGCTTTGCCGAGGATTTCCTCCGATGCGCCGAAGCCATACGCCGGCGCCGTGTCGATAAGATTCACGCCGCTGTCGAGCGCCCGGCGGATCACCGCAATCGAGTCCTTCTCATCAGTGCCGCCCCACATCCATCCGCCGATCGCCCACGTGCCCAGGCCGATACGCGATACAGGCGTCGATAAACCCTCAACTTCAATTGTTTCAATAGTCATGCGATGCTCTCTGGTTAAAGCGCCGCATCCATGTCGAATGCGGTCCGAGAAAATGCGACGCGCCCAAAGGACGGGCAGGCGAATCGATTATTTCAGCCGCATCCGGCGATCACAAGAAGGCACCTGAAGGTTCCATACTTTCCCCATGGAAACAAATTGCTACGACGGCCCTCAGGCCGCCGAGAACGCACAGAAGAAAACCGATGACCTCGCGCGCAACGTCATCGAGCAGATCGCCGACAAGTGGACGATCCTTGTGATCGACGCATTGGGCACACATGGCGAGATGCGTTTCTCGCGGCTACGCGATGAGGTGGGAAGCGTCAGTCAGAAGATGCTCACGAAGACCTTGCGGCAACTCGAGCGCGACGGCCTCGTCACGCGCTATGTGCATCCCGTGATACCGCCTCGTGTCGACTATCAATTGACACCGCTAGGACGCAGTCTGCTCGACAAGATCTGTGGGATCTGGGACTGGGTGGAAGCGCATATGACGGAAATGGAATCGGCGCGACGGCAGTTCGATCTCGGCGAAAAGCGTACCGATCGCGCGCCTTCGGACCGGGACGCGGAGTCCGGCTCAGAAACGCGCCTGGAATAGCCGAACGCGCACTGTCAGGTTGGCCGCGAGCTTGGTAAGACGTGCCACATCAGGAACGCCCGGAACGCGGCAAACGACGAACGCATTCGCCTGGAAGCGCGGCGCGTTGGCAGCGCGCTTGCCATGGGTGGTCGGGTCGCCGGTGTCTTCCTGCACCGCCCCGATGGACGCGAGGCCGGGCACGATCGATAGATCGCGCGTGAGTCCTCACGTCACCGCAAGCTCGAATCGACGCCCAGATAACGGAACGGTAAACTAGCCGACCGCGGCCCGTAAGGGCTCCACCACCACACTCCTGAGTCGAGAAGCTCGCGTCACGCGCTCTGACAGCGCAGGAACGCCATGCCTTCATGGCCTCATTTCAGGAACCCGTCATGTGGATCGTCCGGCTCGCGCTGCGCCGCCCTTATACCTTCTTGGTCCTCGCCGTGCTGATCCTTATCGTCGGCCCGCTTGCGATACTGCGCACGCCGACCGGTATCTTCCAGAACATCAATATCCCGGTGGTCAACATCGTCTGGACCTACAACGGCTTTTCCGCCCAGAACATGGCCAATCGCATCACGTCGAATTACGAACGCGCGCTGAGCTCGGACGTCGACGACATCGAGCGTATCGAGTCGCAATCGCTGAACGGCGTCTCGGTGGTAAAGATCTTTTCCCATCCGGGCGTGGACATCAATCGTGCGATCGCCGAGGCAGCGTCGAACTCCGCATCGATCTTGCACGTGCTGCCGCCCGGCACGCTGCCGCCCACATCATTACCTATAACGCCTCGACGGTGCCGATCCTGCAACTCGGCCCCTCCAGCGACACGCTCTCCGAACAGCAACTCTACGACCTCCGCAACAGCGCGATCCGCATGCAGCTGGCGACGGTGCAAGGCGCGTCGGTGCCGCTGCCGTTCGGCGGCCGTTGCCGTCATGCACTGCACAGTTCGATGTCTTGCAAAGGCTTGCCGAGTCGGACATTGCGCAGAAATGGGATGGTCCACCGGCATGGCGGGGTCGAGCGATTGGTGGCCGTGCCTATCAGCGCGAGATATCAGAGGGCTGTCTCAAATCTGAAGTGCAACACCGTTTCGTATAAGGTGTTGCGATGCACGAAAGAACTCAGTACCAGCAACTTCAACCGGAAGAGCGCCTCATCATTGCAAGCCTGCATATGCAGGGTTCGAGTATCCGGGCCATGGCCCGGATACTCGGGCGCTCGCCGGCCACCGTTAGCCGTGAACTGACGCGAAACACCTCTCCCGCAGGTTACGCATCGGTGCCGGCTGAAGCGCTCAGCGCCGCACGCCGCAGCGCGGGTCGTCGCCCTACGAAGCTTTGCCTGCAAAGCGTCTGCTGGCGTATCGTTCTCACTTTGCTCGAGTGGAAATGGTCACCCCAGCAGATATCGGGCACACTCAAGCGTATGTATCCGACTGACCCGACCCAGCAGGTTTCGCACGAAACCATCTACACGGCCATTTACGCCCAGCCGCGCGGCGAACTGCGCCGCCAGCTCATTGCCTGCCTGCGCCATGGCCACAGCACGCGCATGCCGCGTACACGGGGCACAGACCGGCGCGGACAGATTCCAGACATGGTCAGTATTCATGTGCGGCCGCCCGAAATCGAGGACCGGCTGCTGCCTGGACACTGGGAAGGTGACTTCATCAAGGGCGCCGGCAACCAGTCCTCGGTAGGCGTTCTGGTTAAACGGACCAGCCGCCTGGTGCTGCTCGCAAAGATGGAAGACGCCACCGCAGCTTCGGCGCTGGCGGGCTTCTCCGCCAAACTCAATTGGATTGCCGAGCCATTGCGGCAGAGCTTCACCTACGACCAGGGCAAAGAAATGTCGCGCCATAAAGAGCTCACCACCGCGACCGGCGTGAAGGTGTACTTCTGCGACCCGCACAGTCCATGGCAAAGGGGCACTTGCGAAAACACCAACGGGCTGCTGCGACAGTATCTTCCCAAAGGCACCGACCTTTCGGTCTACAGTCAGGACGAACTCGACGCCATTGCCGACAGCCTGAATAGCCGGCCCCGCGCGACTCACGCCTTCAATTCGCCATTCGAGGTCTTCGCCGCGACCCTTGCTTCAGCAACTCAACCTCAAGGCTCTAAACATTAATCCCGCTGTTGCGCTTCACCCTTGAAACCGCCCAGAGCGGTCCGATAGGGTGCGCCGGCGGCGCTCGTAAGAGTACGCCCTCACACGCTTAGGTCCTCAAAGGTTAGTTTCGCGTGGGGCGTGAGAATGGCTCCCGACCATCATTAGATAGGATGACAAAGCAAAAGAAATCTGACAGTACCCATGCGCGCAGTGCCCGCTGCTATCAACGCTCCGTCCGACGTTCGCTTCCGTTCCGACGCCCTCGAGGACAACACAATCAACGCAGCCAAGCGTGACAAGCTTCCCCCGAACCCACCGAGGTTCAAATGCGCGAGCGCGATCGAATGATGTTCACGTGACGGCCATCATGCGGACCGCTTGGCTCTCGCAACGGTATGCGACGGCGTGATGGCTCCGGCCCCCCGACTTTCAATCAACGCACGCGTACGCTGCGAGATTCGCGCCGCTGCCTCCTGGATCGATTCGACAAGACGGTCCAGATTGGCAAATTCGAGTCGCTGGGTCGGCACGATCACCGCAAGCGAACCGACTGCTTCACCGGAGTCGTCCGTAAATAGCGGCGACGCCAGTGCGGAAACGCTGCTTTCCAGTTCGCCCCTCGACAGATAAAAACCGGCACGCCGGATTTTGAGCAGCGACGCGCGAAACTCGTCGAGTGTCGCCCCAAGGCCGCTTTGCGCGATCTCGTCGGCATACTCATCGAACAGGACTGCGAGCTTGGCCTTCGGAAAGGTGGACAAGATCGCTTTTGGAGCGGCACCGAGAAACAGGGGACGAGGACGACCCCGGCCGTAACGGAGGTCAAGCGCCGCGCCGTGAGTCTCCCGATGCGTGTCCACGAGTTCGTTACCGTACCAGCGCGACATCACCACATCGAAGCCGGAGCGTTCGCTCAACTCACGCATGATCGGCTGCCCGACCGCAAGCAGCGGATCCGACATGCGCAGGTGGTAGTCAAGCTTGATGATGCGAGGGCCGAGACCATAGTCTCCTCCTGCAAACCGGATGAGCAAGCCAGCGTCCAGGAGCTCGCGCACATAGCGGTAAGCCGTTGGAATCGAGCAATCGAGTTCGGCGGCAACGTCTTCGACGGACAGGAACGGCTTCGCCTCCGAAAACAGCTCGAGTATGGATAAGAGTCTCGTAATGCTCGACATCTCTGCGCTGCGCCTCCTCATGTGTGAACCGATTATATCCACTGGCAAGATCGCCATTGACGCGTTCGACGACCGCCGCGCGCAAACAGTCGCACGCGAGCCAGGCAGCGCCACGCTTACGCAAGCCCCATGCGCTCGGCCATTTCGGCTTGCCAGACACTTCGCGGCCTGAATCCCGATAGCGTTCTTGCGTGGTGTTCGACAGCAGTCATCAGTTCAGCATCGGGCAAGCCGAAATCCACCGGCACACGCATCGGCTGGTCGACGTACCAGGGCGTGTCGATGTAGAGCTCGAGGCGGTTGCCCTCGGGATCGCGCGCATAGATCGAAACCGAATTGCCGTGGGTGACGGGGTTGATTTCCTGCAGGCCTTCCGCAACGAACTGCTGATGAAACCGCCTCAGGGTGGCAAGGCTGTCGGCTGTGAACGAAATCTGGTTGATCGGGTTGAACGCCAGGTGCTCGGGGCGGCCGCTCGCGAGCACGATCTGGTGATGCACCGCGGGATCGCGGCTCAAGAATACCAACTGCACAGCGCCGTGCGGCGTCTTCAGTGAACCCCGATCCGTCACGGTGAATTCCATCACCCGCGTATAAAAGTCCTCCACCCGCGCCATGTCGCTCACATAGAAGCCCATGTGACTGAGGGACAGCCCCGCCCTCTCTTTCTTCATACCGATCATGCTTGTCTCCAAGTAGTGATAAACCCTAACAAAAAACACGTTGTGGCCTTTGTTAAATTTAGTCTATTCTCACTATAAGATAAATGCACGGTTTTTTTACGAATCGAGGCGTTGATCCTATCGACTTTTTATCTATCTGGAGTATCAATGAAACTCGCCAGCTTCTCCACCCACCTCGGCCCATCGTTCGGCATCGTTCTCGATGAAACCGTGTTCGACCTTGGCAAGCGTCTTGGCGGCCGCTATCCCGATCTGAAGGCACTGATTGCCGCGGACGCCTTCGGCGAGGCTGCCCAAGCCGCCGATAGCACGCAGGGCGACTACCCGCTGTCGGAAGTCACGCTACTGCCTGTGATTCCGAACCCCGAACAAATCTTTTGCGTGGGACTCAACTACGCGGACCATGTCAAGGAAACCAACCGCGAAACCACCGAACATCCGGTCATCTTCATGCGGGTGCCGGCTTCGCAGGTTGGCCACGGTCAGCCGATGCTGCGTCCGCCTGAGTCGCAGAAGTTCGACTATGAGGGTGAGATTGCCGTCATCATCGGGCGCGGTGGACGACGCATCGCCGAGGCCGACGCGTGGAATCACATCGCTGGCTACGCCTGCTACAACGACGGTTCCGTGCGCGACTGGCAGCTTCATACGGGCCAGTGGGGCCCGGGCAAAAATTTCTATCGCACCGGCGCGTTCGGACCGTGGATGGTGACGAGCGACGAGATCGAACCCAATGCGGTGATGACGCTCATCACCCGCCTGAATGGGCAGGAAGTGCAACGCGCGACGACGCAGATGCTGATCCACGGCATTGCCAAACAGATTGCCTACCTGTCGACGTTCACCCCGCTCTCTCCGGGAGATGTGATCGTGACCGGCACGCCTGGCGGCGTCGGCGCGAAGCGCAGTCCGCCGCTGTTCATGAGGGCCGGCGACGTGGCGGAAGTGGAGGTTGACCGGATCGGCGTTCTGTCCAATCCGATCGCGGACGAAGCGTAAGAGTCGTAGCCGGGCGCGTTCGTGTGCGCCCGGCGTCTTATCAGGCGGAACAAGACATGTTAGAGAAAACTATTTCGACGCACGCGTGCGACTACGACGTGGCCGTTATCGGCCTCGGGCCCACCGGAGCGACGTTAGCGAACCTACTGGCAATCGAAGGCTTGCGGGTGCTGGTGCTGGAGAGAGACAAGGACATTTTCGCGCTTCCTCGCGCGGTGCATTTCGACGGTGAATGCATGCGTGTGTTCCAGACCCTCGGTTTAACCGAGAAGCTGCTACCCAGGCTGTTCGTGGGTCCCGGCATGAAATTCGTGAACGGGGAAGGCAAGTTGCTGATCGACTGGCAACGACCGACCTGTATCGGACCGCAGGGATGGAGCGCGAGTTACAAGTTCCATCAGCCAGATCTCGAGAACGCGTTACGCGAGCGCCTCGCGCGGCAATCGAGCGTTGACGTTCGGGTGCGCCACGAGGTGTTCGCGCTTGACGAGGCGGACGATGGCATCCAGTTGCGCTTCGAGGATACGAGCTGCGGCAAACTTGGACATACCACCGCGCGATATGTAGTCGGCTGCGACGGCGCGCGCTCGATTGCGCGACGCTTCATGGGCACCGAACTGACCGACCTGAAATCGCATGAACGCTGGGTTGTGGTCGACGTATTGCTCGACACGCCGCGGCCCGATCTTGGCGACCACTCGGTCCAATATTGCGACCCGGCGCGTCCGACCACTTACACGCGTGGTCCCGGAAATCGTCGCCGCTGGGAAATCATGGTGATGCCCGGTGATGATGTGACGCAACTCACGTCCCCCGAATGGCTGTGGGACAAACTCGCTCGCTGGATTTCGCCCGCCGACGCGCACCTCGAACGTTCTGCCATCTATACATTTCACTCGGTGGTGGCGAACGGTTGGCGCCGTGGCCGACTGTTTCTTGCAGGCGATGCCGCACATCAAACGCCACCCTTTATGGGCCAAGGCATGGGAGCCGGCATTCGCGACGCCTCGAATCTTGCATGGAAGCTTGGTGCCGTCATTCATGGAGAGGCGCTCGATACCCTGCTCGACAGCTACGAATCCGAACGCTCGCCGCATGTGCGCTTATTTATCGAAACGGCGGTACAACTCGGCTCCGTCATTCAAACGACGAGGCCAGAACTGGCCGATGTCCGTGATGAAGAGATGAGTGCAGCGATTCGCAATTTTGTGACCCCACAACCCCGGCTCGGTCCGGGCGCGTGGATCGATGAGCCATCGGGCGTGGCCGGGCATATTGCACCGCAACCCCGCCTGCCGGACGGACGACTGGTGGACGACGTGGTCGGCTATCGGTTTGCGCTGGTTGCGCGACCGGAGCTGCTCCGTGAACGCCGCGACGTCGTTAATAGCGCTGCGCAAGCGGGCGTCGAAATTGTGGCCAGCGACGGGGCGGCCGTTGGCGAGTGGCTGGAGTCGATCAACGCGGCAGCGGTGCTTGTCCGCCCCGACCGGTATGTGTACGGCGTCGCGCAGGACGGTGAATCGTTGCAACACCTTCTGCAGCACGCCGTACCCGGCTTGCAAACCGAAGGTGCTGTGGCCGTGTGAGCCTGCAAAATCCGTTGCCACGCGAGACGTCTCGCGCTCAACGCCAGTAAATCATCGGACAAAGAAGCCGACAATCAGTTGGAGGAGTCATGGGAATATCCCGCAATCCGGTCGGCGGCGCCGACCGTCGGCAATCATCCGGCTTGTCCCGGTCGCAGTGGAAAATGATTCTCATCGCAAGCCTTGGCGGCTCGCTGGAGTTTTACGATTTCATCGTCTACGGTTTTTTTGCCCATAACATCGCGGCCCAGTTTTTCCCGAGCGCGTCGTCGTTGATCAGCATGCTGGCTACTTTCTCCGTGCTCGCAATCGGGTACGTGATCCGACCGCTCGGCGGAATTGTGCTCAGTAGCTGGGGCGACCGGTATGGACGGCGTCCGGTGTTCCTCGGCTCGATCATTGTGGTCACGACCGCTACGATCTGTCTCGGTCTGCTGCCCAATTATCAGAGCTGGGGCATGACCGCATCGCTCCTCCTGATCCTGCTGCGCATGCTTCAGGGATTTTGCGTCGGCGGAGAAATGCCCGGTGCGATTACCTATGCAGTGGAAGCCGCGCCGCATCGGGCGGGGCTCGCTGCCGGCATTATCATCTGCGCGGTGAACGTGGGCGTGTTGCTCGCCACGTTCGTCAACCTGGGCATCCAGACCTACCTGTCCGCCACGGACGCGGCTGCGTATGGCTGGCGGATCGCGTTTCTTTTCGGCGGCGTTTGCGGGATCGCTTCCTACCTGATGCGTCGCAATCTTGACGAATCGCCCGAGTTCAAGGAAATGCATGGCGCTGTCGTCAAACAGCCGTTTCGCGAGACCTTGCGACGTCATGGCAAGGCGGTCGCGACGGGCGCATTGTCGATCGCCGTGATGGCTGGCATCAATGGCGTACTTTATGGCCATATGCCCGCTTACCTCGTCCAGCAACTCCACTATGCGCCGCGGACCGCGGCAATTGCCCAAAACGCTTATCTGATTGTCAGTTCCTTCGGTCTCCTGGCCGCGGGCTGGCTTGGCGACAAGATCCCGCGCCGGTACCTGCTTCGAGCGTCGGCGGCACTGTTGATCGCGTTGAGTTACCCGTTCTATGAAGCGCTGGCGAGTCATACCGTCAATCCGGTGTTGCTGTTTGTGCTTGCCGGCCTGGTTTTTTCACTGGCAAGCGGGACATGGGCGTCGGTGCTCGCCGACCAATTCCCTGTCCAGGTCAGATTCAGCGGAATCGCGCTGGCTTATAACATATCGGTCGTCGCATTCAGCGGCTTTGCGCCGTTGCTGGCGACCATGCTGATTCGCGTAACCGGCTCCCTCGCAGCGCCAGCCTGGTATGTCATCGGCGCGTGCACGGTTGCGCTGCTTGCCAGTTATGGGTTGCCGACGGGAAGGTCTGGGGCCGGGTCGCCGTCGAAGACAGATGGACTGAGCGGTGAACTATTGCGTTGAGCCGAATCGACTCACGACGCGGCCCGGCACCGTCCCTGACAAGAAGTATCCATGCCGTTTGCCCGGGAGATTGACGATGAAAGATGCGCCCATTCAGGCCGCCGTCGAGGCGTTGGAACAACAGCGCTGCGACGCCACGGTGGCGGAGGACCTGCCCAAACTGGCGTCACTACTCGACGACGACCTGACGTTCGTCCATTCAACTGGCTACGTTCATGGCAAGTCGGAGTATCTGTCCTTCCTTACCGAGAAGATCAAGGTGCGTCAAATCGTGCGTCCGCAACCGCTCGCGTACAGGTTCCTGCCAGACATGGTGATCACGACAGGTCATCTCGAGCAAACCCTGGCGCGCAGGACCGATGGATCGGAGCTCAACATTCGCGCGGTCGTAACGGAAATATGGGTCAAACGCGAGGTCGGCTGGAAACTGCTGCATCTCCATTCTGGGCGCTTGCCCGATTGACATTGCGTTGCTAACCGGCGGCTTTGGCACGACCCCGACCGATCTCTTGACCACCATCCTCGACATATTCGGTGGCGCGCGACCGAAATACAACTGGCTGACCGCTCGACGGTCATCGTCTCCAACTCTCATCTGATCTCGCAGAACCTGCGTAACGTGACGATGGGAGACCGTACCCAAGGTGTGACGACGCTCACGCTCAGTTGTCCACTGGACACCGGCCCCGAACAGGTTCGCGATCTTCTGCTGGGTGCCTATCAGGCGCACCCGTCGATTCTCGACCATCCGGCGCCATCCGTCATGTTCAGTCAACTGACGCCCGACGGCATTACGCTGAGCGTCACCGGCTATGTCCGCAGCCCCCGGATCATGGGGGATATCAAGAGCGATCTGCTGTTCGAAATCCTCAAGCGATTATGTGCGGCGAATATCCCGCTATCGAGACCGCAAACCGTTATGGTAGGGAATCTGCGTGATCAGATTCGCACCGTCTCTACCACAACCACCTCATTGGTCTAGCGTTCATCGGAGCAGGATTGAGCCGGAAGTTAAGAAACCAGGCGCGACCAGGGTACGTTCGGCGAATGTCTCTTCACGCTTGCCCGGCGGACTGCGCGTTTTCGCCCGCCTATTGGCGAATGTAGATCGGCGGCGAGTAATGACGATATTCGAATGTCGCGCGGTTGCCCCGACTGCGACAACCAGCTCATCACCGCCGCCTTCACTTCAGCAGCCTGACTATCTTCCGGGCAGTGCGATTTCTCACAGCGCGACTGCCCATCACCAGGGTTCTCGATTTGGACCAGTTCCGCACGGATTTCGGCGGGGGCGATCGCAGAACTCGTCTGCGCAAACGAAGCAACGGGAAGAAAAAGAGCGGCAGTAACTGCAAATACTCGAACCAAGGGCTTCCTGATGATCAACCTTCACAGCTAAGCTTCCGTGGATTTTTGCTTTATCGGAATACCGACGTAACAAATGAGCCAAGTTACGCCGGTAAAAAATAACGTTTTCGAGCCGTGACTAAATTTTTTTCAATCAGATCCATGAGGCTGCCGACTCCTTCAAGCATGAATTCAATCGTTTTTTTGTCATTGAAGACTCCGTTGCTCATTTTGGTGTGCGATAAAGCCACAGCGATTTGAGGAAAGGCAACACGAATAGCCTCGACCGCGCTAATGGTTTCATTTAGCTGAGCTTGCGCGCGGACCCCGCCCGTGAATGCGGAAGAAGCCGTGAATGTCAGGACTGCCCTGCCCTTGATCGGACTATTCCGATAAGGCCGCGAAAGCCAGTCCAGCGCGTTCTTCATAACATCCGACATGCCATGGTTATACTCTGGAGTACCTATGATCATCCCGTCACAGCTTCTTACCGCATCCCACAGCCGGGTAATTTCTTGCGGGCGAGAACCTACTGCCGCGGAATAGGCGCAGGTTTCCGGCAGATGAATGAAGCCATACAACAACGGATTGACACGTTATTGCGCCTCAAAACTAATCTGGATTCCTGTATCGGATGCGGTTGCCTATCGCTTTACGAATGTCCGTTGAGTAGTCCCGGAGATAATCTGGGGAAAGGGGAAATCAGGGGCTGTCTTGCTTGAGGATGGAGAGTCGAATTCGGATGGCAGCCGTTGAACGGCTTACTGCTGCCGCGGCTGGCCACGGCAGCGCTCGCCATAGCGTGGCTCAGCGTGAAGACCGTCGACCCAGCCGCGGGGCGGCTAGATTGGGAAGTGAACCGGCTTGCTCATGCCCGCATCGGACAACGCACACAACGCTACGGCCGACCAGTCGTGCGCGGCGCCAATCCCTTGCGAACGCAAGGTCAGGAAGCGGTCGCGCACGAGGCTCGCCAGCGGCATCGGCACACCCAGCGCCTCGGCGGCCGCCAGCATCAGACGGTTGTCCTTCTGGCCGAGCGGCAACGAAAAGCCCGGTGGCTGGAATTGCTGAGACGCGATCAACGGGCCGTAAATCTTGTACGGCGGCGCGTTGAAGTTCGCGCTCGTCAGCAATTCGACGAGGCGCATCGGGTCGATGCCCGCCTTACCGGCCACCGCACAGGCCTCGCCCAACGTCTCGATGATCGCGGACAGCATGAAATTGCCGATCAGCTTCACGAGGTTCGCCTGCGAAGGATCCGTGCCGACGATGCCGACCGACTGTCCGAGTTGCTCGAGAAGCGGGACCGCGACGGCGAGATGCGCGTCCTCGCCCGCCGCCATGATGAAGAGCTTGCGCGCCGCCGCGGCGTCGGGCCGGCCAAACACCGGCGCGGACACGAACGCGAGCCCCGCTTCGCGGTAGCGCGTCGCGTGATCCTGCGCGGCCGCGACGCTAATCGTGCTCATCGAGATATGCATTGCACCCGGCCGCAGCGCGCCAGCAATGCCGGCCTCGCCGAACGTGACGGCTGCATGCGCGGCATCGTCGGCGACCATCGTGAACACGACGTCGGCCGAGTCCGCGGCGTGCGCCGGGCTTGTGGCGACACGTGCGCCGGCGGCGCGCAAGGGCTCCGCCCGCGCGGCCGTGCGGTTAAAAACATGCACCTCATGCCCCGACTCGACCAGGTTCATCGCAATTGCGGCGCCCATCGAGCCAAGACCTACGAATCCAATCTTCATAGTGATAATCCAGGAGAACAGTCAAGCGGACACGGGATCGCTCAGACTGCAAGTTGATAGACCTGGCGGCTGACTTCGAGCGTCACGTCGCCGTGCTCGCCCAACGCCGTCATCCCGTGCTCTTCGAGCTTGTTGATCAGCGCGCCGATGGAACTGCCGCCAATCTGATAGTCACGCAACCGGGTCCCGAGCGACATGCGCTCGAAGAACACTCGGGTTGCCGTGATCGCCGCGCTGATGCGCTCGTCCTCGCTGCCCTCGGTAATATTCCAGACGCGCTCCGCGTATTGCAGCAGCTTGGCGTGCTTCTGTTGCCGCCGCACGCTCAGCATGGCCGGCAGCACGATCGCGAGCGTCTGCGCATGATCGAGCCCGTGCAGCGCGGTGATTTCGTGGCCGAGCATGTGAGTCGCCCAGTCCTGCGGCACGCCTGCGCCGATCAGGCCGTTGAGCGCGAGCGTCGCGGTCCACATGAGGTTGGCGCGCACCGCATAGTTGTGCGGCTCGGCAAGCGCCTGCGGGCCCACTTCGGTCAGCGCGATCAACAGCCCTTCGGCGAAGCGGTCCTGCACTTTCGCATCGACCGGATAGGTCAGGTACTGCTCGACGACATGAACGAATGCGTCGACGACGCCGTTGGCGATCTGCCGCGGCGGCAGCGAGTAGGTCGTGACGGGATCGAGCACGGAAAACCGCGGATAGGTGGCTTCGCTGCGAAACGGCAGCTTGTCCCCTTTCGCGCGATGGCTGATCACGCCGCCGTTGTTCATTTCGGAACCCGTGGCCGGCAACGCCAACACAGTGCCGAACGGCATCGCGTCGCGCACTTCGACCTGTTTCGCGAGGATGTCCCACGGCTCGCCGTCGAACTTCAGTGCGGCCGCGATGAACTTGGTGCCGTCGATCACCGAGCCGCCGCCGACTGCGAGCAGAAAGTCGAGGTCGCGCTCACGTGCGAACTCGACCGCCTGCATCAAGGTTTCGTAGGTGGGATTCGGCTCGATGCCGCCGAACACGAAATAGGCACGCTCGCCCAGCGCTGCCTGCACCTGCGTGAGCACGCCATTACTCTTGATGCTGCCGCCGCCACAGGTAATCAGCACGCGCGCGTTGGCCGGGACCTCGGTGTCGAGTGCGGCGATCTGGCCTTCGCCGAACAGAATGCGAGTGGGGTTGTGAAAGATGAAGTTTTGCATGGGGACCTTGCTTTCCTGCATTGATATGACCGGTCGTCTCAACTGCGGACAAACCCCGCACCGCAGAGCGACTGCGCGCCGCCCGGCGTGCCGACGTCCCTTACTGTTGCTACCGGGACTTGAAAAACAGATCGAACATCGAATGTATACAGGCGTTCAATGGTTCGATCGAGTCCTCCAGCTTCATCCGCAACAGGCTGCCTTCCCACATGTTCCAGAAGAGGTCTGCCATTGCTTCAGCCGGAAGATCGCGGCGCACCGAACCGAACTCCTGTCCTCGGCGCAGGTACCCGGCACAACGCATGCGCCATTCGTCAACCGTCTGGCGCGCCGCACGACGGTACAGATCGCTCGACTGCGCGATCTCGCCGGCAAAATTGCCTAACAGGCATCCGCAACGATCGTCGCAAGCCTCGTAGTCGGCCGCGATGCGCTCGTAGATGCCGCGTAGCGCGAGCAGCGGATCAGGCGCATCCGCTTCGATCGAATACTGCTGCCACTCTGCCGCCTGCTCGTCCGCGTAGTGACGCAGGATCGCCGCGCCAAACGCTTCCTTGCTGTCGAAGTAGTTGTGTAGAAAGAACCCTTCGGCACGCCCGCGCGCGCAACGATGTCCTTCACGCCGGTGCCGTGATAACCGGTTTCGGCAAACAGCGCGACGCCGGCCTCCAGCAGCTTCTGGTGAAAGTCCGCGGTTCTGCGCACAGGCGCTCCCATCGTCGCGCCTCAGGCTCGTCGCGTGGCGAGCTCGGCGCCCTGACGCAAGGCTTCGAGGAGACTGCGCTCATCGGCAATGCCCTTGCCGGCGATGTCGAACGCCGTGCCGTGATCGACCGAGGTGCGGATCACGTCCAGACCGACCGTCACATTGACGCCCGCCTCCAGCCCGAGAACCTTGACCGGACCGTGGCCCTGATCGTGGTACATCGCGACCACCAGGTCGAAATCGCCGCGTCCGGCGCGGAAGAAAAGCGTATCGGCAGGCAACGGACCTTCAATGTCCCAGCCTCGCTCGCGAAGACGCTGCACCGCGGGAACAATCTTTTCTTCTTCCTCGCCATAACCGAACAGGCCGTTTTCGCCCGCATGCGGATTGATGCCGCACACGGCGATACGCGGATTGGCGATGCCGGCTTTCATGAGCGTCGCATGACCGCGTTCGATCGTGCGCTGCACGAGGCCCGGCTCGATCTTGCGAATCGCGTCGATGATGCCAATGTGCGTGGTCACGTGAATCACGCGCAATTTAGGCGCGACGAGCATCATCGAAACTTCGTCGATGCCGGTGAGATGCGCGAGCATCTCAGTGTGTCCGGGATACTTGTGACCGCCCGCGTGCAGCGCTTCCTTGTTCAAGGGCGCCGTACAGATCGCGTCGATCTCGCCGGCTTTTGCCAGCTCGACCGCGCGCGCAATGTAGCGGTACGCGGCGTCGCCCGCGAGTGCCGACAGCTTGCCAAACGGCAGGTCGGCGGGAATCAGTGCGAGGTCGATACACTCGATGCTCCCCCGCTCATAGCGGGCATCCGACGCCTTCTCGATACGACGCACCGTGGCGCTGCCGCCGAGAATCTCATTCGCGCGCTCGAGGCGTGCCGCGTCGCCGATGACGAGCGGGCGGCACTGCTGATAGACCGACTCGTGCGTCAGGCTCTTGACCACGATCTCGGGACCCACGCCGGCTGCGTCCCCCATCGTGATGCCGATGACAGGAAGGTAGTTGCTCATAATGTTTTGGCTGAATTTCGTGGGCTCGTTTTGCAAGCCGTTGAGGGTGTGGAGGTGCCGGCCGGGTTACTGAGTTCCGGCCCGCTGCGCGCGGAGTAGGTCACGCTCCTCAGATGAAGGTATGCGCCGTACAGCGCATGCTCGCTGCCGAATGCGCCGGCCTTGGTGACAATCGCGAGGTGCTCGCGGCCATGCGCACGCGCTACCGCGACGCCCGGCTCGATCTCCGACAGCAATTGCAAACTGGCGATGTCGACCGTGCTCAGCATCGCTCGCGCGGTTTCGCCACCGGTGGCGATCAGTCCGCTGAGATGCGCAAACAATGGCGCAACGAGCGCCGCCAGCACCTTCGACAGATGCGCACCCTCGGCGGGATCGAACGCCTCGTCGCGCCCGATTCGCAGCAGCAGATCGGTACGTTCGCCAAGGTGCGCGGCCACCCGGGCCTGCCAGGCCGGCCATTGCGGATGCCGCTCGGCGTCTCGCAGCACGGCGGGCGGCACCACGAACTCGGCGATGCCCGCGCGCTCGCGTAGCATCGCGCATTGCCGCTCCGAGACCGCCGAGAGGCTGCCGACCAGAATCAGCACCGCGCCGTCCTGCCTGTCTATCTGCAACGGCGCCGCGTTTTCGTCCGGCGCGGGCGTGGACTGGTCGCTCACCAAAGCCAACTCGCGAGCCAGTCCGCCAGAGCCGACCCAGAAGAACGCGCCGTCCAGCGACGCCGTGGCCTCGGCGAGCGCCCTGAGGTCCGCATCGGCTTGCGCATCGACGACTAGCGCCTGCGTGCCGCGGCGCATCACCGCGCCAAGCGTCTCGCGCAATGCCTGCCGATCGCCGCGCAGCGCCGCGACCGTCAGCAGTGCCGTGGCGAGGCCCGCGCACTCCAGCATCGTCGTGAGATCGGCAGAACGCCCAGCGTGTTCGAGCTGCCAGGTTTCAGTCTCTTCGAGCGGAACGCCGCGCACGAAGACCCGCCCGTCACACACGGTACGCCCGGTTGCCGGGTACGCCGGCGCGACAATGGCGAGCCCCGCGAGCGGCTGCAAGCCGGCGACTTCGGCGGCCCAGTTGCCGCGCAAGGTGGAATCGATTTTTTTGTACAACCGGCAAGCCGACGCGCCGTACACCTGCCACGCCGCACTCGTGCGACGTGCCGCGTCAGCGGGCGACATGCGGCGCGTGTCGGTATCCACCGCGATCACTTCGGCGTGAGGCATCGCCTGCGCCGCCGTGAGGCTCACCGCCGTGCGCAGACCCGCAGCGGCGAAGGCAATCGCGCAATCCGCGGCGCCCGACAGGTCGTCGGCGACGATCAGAAGTTTAGTCACGCTCAACGTGTCGCTCCGATGGTCGAGCCGCTCGCTTGATCGATTCAATCAATTTAGTCAATTTGACGCAGCAGGCCGCCGGCGCGGACGGGCACATCTGCGCGGCGCGCGCCTGCCTGCCCCGCCCCATTGCCCCGCCGGCCGGTTTGATTACACTTACGCGATTCGACGCCTTTGCACGGCGCACCATCCAGGCAAACCATCACCATGAAAGTTACGAACCGCCGCGAGGCAATGCTGCAGGCCGTCCTCTCCGGCATGACCGATGTCAGCGCGTTGTGCGAGCACTTCGGCATGTCCGAGGCGACGGTCCGTCGCGACCTGCGCGCGCTCGCCGACGAACGGCGCATTGTGCGCACCTACGGGGGCGCGGCCGCTTCGCTCGGTATTCACGAACCCGAGGAATCGCTCGATAGTCGCCGCGAGAGTTTTCGCGAGCAAAAGGAGGCAATCGCGCGCGTGGCCGTGAGCCATGTGCAGGATGGCGACACCATCTTTCTCGACGGCGGCACCACCGCCGCGGCAATGGCACGTTTGCTCGCCGGCCGCCGCGAGGTTCGCGTTGTGACCAACAATTTGTTGGCCGTCAACACGCTCGCTGCGAGCGAAGTGCCCGTCATCCTGATCGGCGGCGATCTGCGTCCCTCCAGCATGAGCACACTCGGGCCGCTTGCGCAGCTTGCCTTGAGCCGCCTGTCCGTCGACAAGGCATTTCTCGGCGCGGACGGCGTGGTGGCTGACCGAGGCCTCTGCGAGGCGTCGGCGGAGCAGGCCTACCTGAAGGAATGCGTCATCAGGCAGGCTGCTCAACTCTTTGTACTTGTCACCTCGCACAAGCTGGACCGCGCAAGCCAGCAACACTGGACACCGCTCGAACGCGAGTGGACGCTCGTGACCGATGCCCGTCGCGACGCACCCGAGATGGCGTCATTCCTGTTGCACGGCGAGGTGATCGTCGAGACGGCGCGGTAGCACGAGTACGTTGACTGCCTGGCATAACGGCTGCACCGGGTCGCTGATCAACTCGGCCTGCGAGCAATGAAGTCAATTTCGACGAGCGCGTCACGCGCCAATCCGGTTACGCCGATGCAAGTCCGCGCCGGCAATCTGCCAGTCGGAAAATAAGCTGCATAGATAGATTGTCCATCACTCGCGTCGTCTGCGCGGCCACGCCTTCGAGAAGCGGTGCGTTGTCATCCTCCGGCAACGTTGGCATCTGGCCTGTGAGAAACGCCCAGCCGTCGTGCTTGGTTGCATGGGAGAAGGGGCCTACCGGAGTCGGGCCGCCCTGGACCATCCAGAATTTTGTAGATACATCCATCTGCGACAACTCCGTGGAAGTAAGGAAAACATCGTGCGCGCACCGCTTCGGCAGACCGATCGCACACGCACGACAAGATGATCATTCCGCGAACAAGGGCTTGCGGATAATCGCGTGCACACCTCGGTTGCCGTCGACGACCTGTGTCACATCAAAGTCGACTGCAACCGAAATCAACGAGATTGCTTCGTCTTCGGTAAGACCCTTGGTCGTGGTCAGAAAGCGGCTTGTCTTGATGAACGCGTCACGCATCACGAGATCCAGCGTCGACTTCTCATAGACTTTGCTCTGCGCGTGCGTGCCGAATGAGTATTCGCATCGTGTTGCAACCTGTCGTTCAATTAGCCCGATTCGCAAAAAATCCGGCGGCATAGTGGTTCCAACTCACGCGGTCCGCCCGGACTACAGACGAAAGCGAATCTGCGTGAGAGATTCGCATACCTGCCACAAACGCTGGGCGGTCAATTCATCCGTGGCCTGCCTCGCGACACTCGCTTCGCCGATCCTGCGCCCGCGTGCCTCGAGGAAACCTTGTGGCCCGTAATAGCCGCCGCCATCGACGTGGGGCGACGTCGTCGCGTAAAGCGTCGGCAGCGCGCCGGCGGAGTCACTGTTCAGCGCGATGCCGATAACGCGGCCAGCGAGGCTGCGAGCAGCACGTGACAGCGCGGATCGCTCGCCGGAACGAAACAGATTGGTATTCGCGACCCCCGGATGGGCGGCCACAGACATGACACGGGAATTCGTCGCGCGCAGTCGACGGTCGAGCTCGAAAGCAAACATCAAATTCGCAAGCTTCGACTGGCGATACGACCGCATCGGCGAATAATGCTTCTCGGACTGCAGATCGTCGAAATCTATTCTCCCTTGCTTGTGCGCGATGGAAGCTATCGTCACAATGCGTGGCCGCTCAGGCGATTCAGCCGCGGCAAGTTCGAGAGCGGGCATGAGCAGCGCCGTGAGTGTGTAGTGGCCAAGCATATTGGTGCCGAACTGCAGCTCGAAGCCATCGGCGGTCTCGAGACGTTTCGGCGGCGCCATGACGCCGGCATTGCTCACCAGAATATCAATGCGACGTTGTTCCGCGATTTCCTTGTGCGCGAACGAGCGGATGGATGCGACGGAAGCGAGATCGAGAATCGCCAGTTCTGCGCGTGCTCCGGGAACATCGGCTTTCAGATGGGCGAGAGCTTTTTCTGCGCGGCGCTCATCGCGGCACGCCAGGATGACCTGTGCCCCTTTGCGCACCAGCGCCAATGCGGCGTGATAGCCGATTCCGCTATTCGCTCCCGTGATGAGCACTCGCTTGCCGGTCTGCGGTGCAATGTCGTCGGTGGTCCACCGTGTGTGCATGTTGGTCCGGGGCGGCGTGAAGATTGAATACGCGAGGTCGAGACTACCACGGTGGTGATCCGAAAACATATCCGGTGACAATCATGCCGCGAGCCGGCCCAACATGAGACTCGCACCGACATAAATTGCTCTTTCGAGTATTGCATCGATTGCTGTTTGCTCACCCAGTAAGTCTCGGCAATATGGATGATGCCTGTTGTCGTTATCGGAATTCGATCGTGAACACGACATGGCTCCTGGATGACATTTCAGTCATTTCGGAGCATCACTTGAAGTCGCGTCCCAACCTGTGCCGTAACGCGCGGATTTGCCTCCCATTTCGACGGCAGAGTAGCTGTTTTCAAAAGTCGAAGGCATGGAGGGTAAAAACGCTTATGAGAGGTTGACGGGTTCAGTCCGAGGAAGCGGCTTCGAATGTCACTTTCAAGCGTCCAACAGGTGACGCTTTAGGTTGGAGTTGCAACGAGCATGTAGCCGAGGCCCCACACAGTGCGGATATGTCGTGGCGAGGTTGCCTCTGTCTCAATCACCTGTCGTAAGCGAAGAATTTGCACGTCAACGCTGCGGGCGCTCGCCTCATATTGCGACCCGCGCGCGCGTTCGATCAGATTTGCGCGGCTTACGGGACGGTTGGGCGTCTCCGCAAGCGCACACAGGAGACGCATTTCAGCTGCGCCGAACTCGACAATGCCCGCTTCGTCCGACATCAATTCTCTACGCCGAACGTCCAGCCTGAAGGCGCCGAACCGCAAGCATTGCGACTCGCCTGCAAGCAGCATCTCGCCCCGCACGTTTTGCAGGCGCACCTGAAACTGCTGCCGACGTAACATCGCCCGAACCCGCGCTATCAGCTCGCTCGGCAGAAACGGTTTGGCGAGATAGTCGTCGGCGCCGATCTCCAAACCTACGACCTTGTCCGCGGGATCGCCACGCGCTGTTAGCATGAGGATGGGGATTGTCTCTCTCCGAGCGCGCAAGCGACGGCAGATGGACAGTCCGTCTTCGTCTGGCATCATGATATCGAGAATCAACAGGTCGAACGGGTAGCGCTCGATCAATACGTCCAACTCAATGCCTGTCTTCACCGCGCGCACCGAGAAACCTTGTGCCGTCAGAAAGCGTTGCAGCATATTGCGGATTTCAACATCATCGTCAAGCACGATGATGCGACCGGGTGGCAAATCATCTGACATATGATTAAGCAGACACCTCTAATAAAGCCTGTCTTTTAGTTCCTGGTTCCGATGCTACGCGGCGAACCGCTTAGCCCTGCTACAGCGTCGCGTACCACGGTGGGCGGCGACAATCTCGCCGAAGTGGGCTGCGCCGGCCTGCCCGCCTGCGGTTGTAACGAAATATACAAGAATCTCCGCACTGGATGTGTTGGAAAGGTATGTCAAAAGATGTCATCGATTGCGCTAGCCACAACACTGACTGGCGAAAGCCCACGACCGCCCGGCGTCACCGTAAGTACCAGGCATGCCATCCTGACTGCTCATATTACTGCTGTCATTCGTGGTCAGCGAGAAAGCGCGTGCACCCGTGCATTTGCGGACAGAAAAACAGGCCCCGTCGATGACATTTCTTGACACGATTTGCTAACACCTGGCGTTATGAAATTCGCCTACATTTCTTCGATCGATCGTCTGCTGCAGCTTCTGCGGTGCGCTCGCATTGCGGTTAGTCCCGGCCCGATCATCACTCGTTTGTGAACGTTATCCTCTTCCTATGTCAGCTCAGATTCTTCTAATCGACGACGACGCCGAACTGTGTGATGCGACTCGCCGCTACCTGGTAAGGTGGGGTTTCGACGTGTCAGTGCTATATGACGCGCGTTCGCTCGAATACCGTCTCAAACACGAACGCCCAGACCTGATAGTGCTCGATCTTATGATGCCGGGCGTCGATGGCTTGACGGCACTGCGCAGGTTGCGCGCATCAGGCGACGACATTCCCGTCCTGATGCTCACCGCCCGCGCCAACGAAGATGACCGCATTGCTGGCCTTGAATTGGGCGCCGATGACTATCTCGGCAAACCGTTTAACCCGCGTGAGCTGGTAGCACGGATTCAGTCGGTGCTGCGGCGCCTGGCCGCCGTTCCCGATGCGGCCGTTCCCCCACGAAGGCAGCCTTACGCATTCGGCGCGCTCACGCTGGACTTTCAGTCGCGCACGCTGAACAGGGGAGAGACGTCTCTTACGCTATCTTCCAGTGAGTTCGCGCTGCTGCAGATTTTCGTTAATTCTCCCATGTGTACACTCAGCCGCGAGCGTCTTCTCAAGTCACTTCATGGCCCGGAGTCCGAGACCCCCGATCGCAACATCGACGTTCAGGTCTGGCGTCTGCGCCGCCTCGTGGAAACTGACCCGTCGACACCACGATTCATCCAGACCGTTCGCGGCTGCGGATACGTCTTCGTGCCGGACCTCGAAGAGCATGCTGCCGGCACAGCGGCGCACCATTCGCATAACTGAGGTCTCTGGTTGCCCTCCTGCTGCTGATGCGCCTTTCGCGGAATATGCGCCGATTGCTTTTCGAGCGCGACCAGTCGCAAAAGTGCTATGCGGTAACAGTGGGCACGTGGCGAGCTGGGCGCGAACGCCACGGCAAGGGTAATTGAAATACGTCGAGCGCCGGCTAACTGACCCGTGCAGATATACGCGATTTTTGAGCGGCCGTTATATCCTGGTCGCTATCCGCGAACTGGACGCAGTCGCGCATCGTCCCTGCGTCGAGCTTCGGACAGGATGCAAAACGGCCGCTATGTATCCCGCCCACCCATGGGGCGGACACGAATAGACTCCGGTCAATAGTACCCGGGAGCGACGACCAGTGGCGGTCGAGGGACTACAACCAGTGGCCGGGCCATTACTGGATGACCCACCGGAACGACTACACAGCCGCTAAGCACCGCGGCACTCATGCAAAAACCTGCAGGAAGCACAAAACGACGAAGAATACGCGCATTAAGCATTATTTAAACTCCTTTCAATTGAGACTCAGCGACTGGCAGTAGGGATGCGTTCAGGCGTTACAGCTGGGTGCGACGACCAGGCGGGGATTGATTTCAGTGCGCCAGGCGCGCAGAAGTTCCAGCTATCGGCTTGCGCATGGCGGGTTGCTAGCGTCGGGGTTGCCGGAGCGCGCAGCAGCCCATCTTTCGACCTGACGAGGCGACGCGCTGCGACATATACACAGTTAGACCAGCCGCGGGCATTGAAGCTTGCCTTACAAGCGCTTACCGCTGATGCTGTGCAACAAACTGCTCGATCTGCTCAAGCGTCACATACCCTTGATGCGTAGTATCGATTTCATCGAAATGGGCTGCGACGCGCGGCATACCTGCCTGCGCCTGTTCTTTCGTGAGCTTGCCGTCATGAGTTGCGTTCGCGGCAGTAAAGCGCGCTTCCAGCATCTGCTGCATGCTGTTCTGCGCGAACGCAGACGACACAACGAACATCGCAGCCAGAAGAATGAATAAACGTTTCATCAAAGATTCCTTTAAGAAAATGAATGACGTGCACGGAATAGCTAGGGGACGAAGCTCGACCCGGATTTTCAGCCGGCAGAATTCCAGACCAAGCCATGCCACGACCACATGAGCGAAATCAGTACGGTGCGTAGTAGTAAGGTGGCGGGGCGCCATAGATTAGGGCGCGGGGCGGCATGGGGCGTACGGGCACGACAACCGCTGCCGGACGAGGTGTTTCGATCGTGTCTCCCTTTGCCGTGATGCATTGGGCGTACGCGTTGTCGTACTGCTGCTGCAACGACGCTTCGGTCTGATTGTGCTGCGCGGAGCCCGTCATGCTGCCGAGCAGCAGTCCGGCACCCGCACCGATTGCGGCGCCGGCACCGGCGTTGCCCGCCCCGGCGCCGATCAGAGCTCCGGCCGCAGCGCCTCCAGCCGTGCCCACGGCGGTAGCAGCAAGTCCGGACGTTGCCGCCTGATGCGAGGCCGCCGCCGGATTCACGACCTGCGTCGCGTACGTGCGGCAACCATAGTCGTCCTGCTGGAACTGATTGAGGGTCTTGCCGTTCGCTGGGACCGCCATGACGGTAGGAGCACTCGGCGGCGTAACCGCACACCCCGCCATGCCCAACCCAACAGCGAGGCAGACAAGCAGCGGCGCGGTACGAGTCGATGTCAGATTCTGGTTCATTGATAATCCTCTCACGATGATGCAGCGCGAAGTAAGCGCTCAGAAGTGGTAAGCAGCGCCCACCGATCCAAATACAGCCGCGCGTCGTTCAACGATCGGACTGTTCGCCGCATCGCCGAGCAAGGAACCGACGCCGAAGGCGCTTTGCAGTGACCACTGCTGGTTCAGCCGATGATCCCAATCGATCCTGAGGTCGGCTCGCGAAAAGCCAGCTGAGGGGTGATACGCCGAGAGGCCGGCCGTGCTGGACGCAGCCTGCTCGCTGTCGATACCGAACCACGTCTGCTGCGAAGGTCCGTTCGACCACACGGCGTCGGCGGACACGGACACCCGGTCAACGGGCTTCTGGACCAGCGCATAGGACGCGCTCAGCGTGACACGATTGCCATAGCCGGCATGCGCGGACTGAAGGAAGCGGAGACCGGCGCTCGCTGGACCATAGTGCCAGCGAGCGAACGCACCGAAGTCGAAGGACGTTGGGATATCTCCGGTACCGTTGAGCACCGCCGCATCGTCCTGGTTGCGGCCCGGCTGAACACCGATCAGCAGGCCCACCGCAACACTGGGCCACAACGGGTAGGCAATGCCGCCGATAAACCCCTGCACGAAGATTGCCCCCTTCGACAGCGACAGCGTGGGCAACGGCAGCACACGATAGGACTTACTGCCTTCATAGTCGGGCAATGCGGTCACGTTGATGCCCACGCTGTTGCCCGGCGACGACTGCGCCAACGCCGGTGAGTTTGGCAGGTACGCGCTGGCGGTGACAGCGAGCGCGCCCAGCCACCGTCGTGCGCGGCCTCGCTTAAAAACGGCGGCGACAGAGCGATGGTCATGCATGTTCAAGCCCATCCATCGATGGTTGTCGGGCGAACCGCAACGCCCACGCTTGTATCAATCGCCAGGGACCCCGCAGGCGCCGTGCCGACAGCCATAGAAATTGCCGCACCGGCAGCAGACACGGGAACGATTTGAAATTTCACTGCACACTCTCCATGTGATGGATCCGCTCCACCGGCGAACCCCGCATGACACAGCCGCCAATGTAGAGAACCTGTGCGCTACATGTTGTTAGAAATGTGTTGCATGTCATGTCAAGTCACGTCGCGGGGAAGCGATACCGCACAAGTGGACGTGACAGGGCCTTTGCACGCAGGTCGAGACGTGGACTTTGAAAAACGGTCGTGGGCGCGACCGGACTCTGGAGCGCGCAGATCAGCAGACGACGTTACAACGGCGCGCCCGTCATCATGGGATCGGGGCCTGGCTCTTCGACGACGTCCAGCCGCCGCCGAGGTTCTTCACCAGCCCAACGTCGCTTTTCGCCAGTGCCCCCTGCGTGTCGTTCAGGTTCTGTCTGGCCGTCAGTAGCGTCACTTGCTGATTCAAATCGGACTGCTCGCTCGCGGTTCCGGCCGTCAGTTGCGCGGCGACACTCTCCAGCAACTGCCGGTTGCGCTGGTAAATGTCGGCAAACGCGTGCTCCTGCTGGCGCAGATGGTTCAATGACGATAGGCTGTCTTCCACGTTCTGGAACGCCGTGAGCACGGCTTCGCGATAAGATGCGACGTCTTCGTCATAGGTCGCCCGCGCCTTGTGCACGGCCGCCACGCGGGCACCACCGTCAAACAGCGTGGCGGCAAGTGAGGGACCGAGCGACCACATCCGGGTCGGCAATGAGAACAGCGTCGCGAAGGTGTTGTGTTGCACGAGACCCTGTGCCGATAGATCGAGGTCCGGAAAGAATGCGGCCTTCTCTACCCCGATGAGCGCGTTCGCAGCAGCAGCGGTGCGTTCCGCGCTGACCACGTCAGGCCGTCTTTCCAGCAACGCAGACGGCAGCACGGATGGCACCTCGGGCTCGCGAAACACATAGTCGAGCCGCGGTGCAATCGACAACGAAGCCGGCGGCACACCCGTGAGCGCCGCGATTGCGTGCTCGTCCTGCTCGCGCGAGGTCTGTGAAATTTGCAGGTTCGCGACAACCGCCTCCTGCGTGTCCTGCGCATACAGCAGATCGACTTGCGACGCAGTCCCCTGTGCCAGCGCTGCGCGCGTGATCGCGAGAATGCGCCCGTTGACCGCCTCCTGCTGCCGCAACAGGTCGATGTCGATATCAAGCTGGCGAATGTCGAAATAGTCGGTCGCCAGCGTCGCGGCAATCGACAATCGCTCGCCGGCAAGCGTCGCATCCGCGCCCTGCGCGTTTGCCTTGCCCGACTCGATCTGCCGGCGCACACCGCCCCACAGATCGACTTCCCAACTCGCCTCGGCCTTCGCGTATTGGTTCGTTGTGCTTGAACTGTGCGAGGCCGACGCGTCGACACCGAGCGTCGGAAACAGGCTCGCCCGGTCTGCAGCGACGGTGGCCTGCGCGAGCCGATAGGCGGCCGCCGCGCCTGCAATCGACTGATTCGACTGCAGCGCTGCGTCGACGAGCCGGGACAGCTCGGGATCGTCGTAGGCGTCCCACCACCGGCTTGAGAGCGATGCCTGCGGGCTGGGCGCCGCAAGTCGCCACTGTGTGCCCGCTTCCTTGAACTGCGTTGGAATTGCTACGGCCGGCTGGTGATAGTCCGGGCCGACCGCGCAGCCCGAAAGCCAAAGCGTCGCGCCGAGCGCACAGGCGCAGCAGCGCATGCCGACCGACACGGCCGACAGGTATCCGATGGGCGATTTCATGCATGTTTCCTTCGGCGCCGCAACCGCTGCGACGCCCGATCGAGCCAGAGATAGATGACAGGGGTGGTATAGAGCGTGATGACCTGGCTGAACACCAGACCGCCGATAATCGAGATGCCAAGCGGCTTGCGGAATTCGGACCCATAGCCCGAGCCCAGCACGAGCGGCAGCGCGCCGAAAATTGCGGCGACCGTCGTCATCATGATCGGACGGAAACGGATCAGGCCCGCGCGCACGATCGCCTCCTCCGGCGGCAGTGCATGCTGACGCCCTTCGGCAATCGCGAAGTCGATCATCATGATCGCATTCTTCTTCACGATGCCGATCAGCATCAGCACGCCGATCAACGCGATGATCGACAGCTCCGTGTGAGTGAGCAGCAGCGCGATCAAAGCGCCGACGCCCGCGGAAGGCAGCGTCGAGAGAATCGTCAAAGGATGAACCAGGTTCTCGTACAGCATGCCGAGCACGACGTACACCGACAACAGCGCGGCGAGGATCAGCAGCGGCTCGCTCGCCATCGACTCACGAAACGCCGCTGCCGTGCCGGCGAACGCGCCGGAGATACTGGCCGGCATTCTGAGCGCAGCGACGGCCTGACTGATCTGCTGCGTCACGGGTCCGATCGATGCGCCGGGGCGCAGGTTGAACGATACGGTAATGGCGAGGAACGTAGCTTGGTGATTGATCGAAATGGCGCTGGGGCCGGTCGAGAACCGGGCCATCGCGGCGAGCGGCACCAGCGCAGAACCGTTCGCCTGGGCCGCGGCCGACGGCGTAGCGGCGCTTGCCCCGGTTGCCCCCGCGGCGGCGGTCGTTGACGCGCCGCTCGTGGCGAGCGTCGGGCTCGCCGGAACATGGATGTCCTTCAGTACCGATGGACTTGTCCAGTACTCGGGTGCCACCTCCATCACGACGTGATATTGATTCGCGCTCTCGTAGATGGCCGAGACCTGCCGTTCGCCGAACGCGTCATAAAGCGCCTCGTCGATATCTTTGAATTTCACGCCCATTCGCGCGGCGGAGTCGCGGTCGACGTCGATGCCGACCTGCATGCTCTTGTCCTGCTGGTCGGTGTTGATGTCGGCCAGCGCCGGCATCTTGTGCATCTGCGCGACTAACTTCGGCACCCATTGATCGAGTGTCGCCTGGTCGTCCGCGGTAAGAGTGTACTGGTACTGCGCGGCACTCTGTCGGCCACCGGCCGCGAGGTCCTGCAACGACTGCAGATAGAGCTGTGTCCCCGGCATATCGGCAAGCCGTCGGCGCACCTGAGCGATCACCTGATCAGCCGTCGTGCGACGCTCACCCAGGGGCTTGAGCGTGACGAACAGCAGTGCGTTGTTGAGCGCGTTCGCCCCCCCCACGAAGCCACCCACGAACGCGACGTTCGGATTCTCCTGCACCGCCTTGTTGACCATCTGGAACTGATGCTGCATCTCGTGCCAGGAGATGCTTTGCGACGCCTGCAGCGTGCCAAGCAGCAGCCCCGTGTCTTCCTCCGGGAAGAAGCCTTTCGGAACCACGGCGAACAGCCAGAGGTTCAGCACGAACACCAGCACCGTCACGCCACCCATCAATAGCGGATGCCGCATGACCCAGCGCAACGACGTGCCGTACAGGAGAGAAAATCCGCTCTCGTGATGGTCGTCGCCGTTCCCGGCTTGCTGTCCTCCGCGCAGGAAAATGCTCGCCAGCATCGGCGTGACGGTGAGCGAAATCAGCATCGACATCACGATCGCGACGGAAAGCGATACCGAGAATTCACGCAGCAGCCGGCCCATCAGGCCACCCATGAACAGCAGCGGGACGAATACCGCGATCAGCGAAACGCTGATCGAAAACACCGTGAAGCCCACTTCCTGCGCCCCTGCGAGTGCCGCCTCGATGGGCTTCTTGCCGCGCGCCAGATGCCGCATGATGTTTTCGACGACAACGATTGCGTCGTCGACCACGAAACCGGTCGAAATGGTCAAGGCCATCAGCGAGAGGTTGTTCAAGCTGTAGCCAAGGAAATACATGACCCCGAACGTACCCAGCAGCGACAGCGGTACGACGATCGCCGGAATGAGCGTCGCGCGCCAGCTGCGGAAGAACGCGAACGTCACGGCCGTTACGAGCACGATGGATACAAGCAGGGTGATTTCGACGTCGAGCAGCGAGCCACGGATCGTCTTCGTACGGTCAACCGAAATCGCCAGCTTGATGGTCGACGGGATCGCCGCTTCGAGCGCCGGCAGTTCGGCCTTCACGTTGTCGACGGCGTCGATCACGTTCGCGCCCGGTTCCTTATAGAGGACCAGCAACACGGCCGGCTTGCCGTTCGACAGGCCGTAGTTCTCCAACTGCTCGACATCCTGACGTACATAGCCGAGGTCCGTCACACGCACGATGTTGCCGTTGTTCTGCCTGACGATCAGCCGTCCGTAGTCGGCCGGCGAATACAGCATGTCGTTCGCGCCGATCGAATAGTTCTGTCCGCTCGCGGACATCGATCCCTTGGGCAAATCGACATTCGCGTTCCCGATCGTGCTGCGGATCTGCTCCAGACTGATGCCGTAGTGGCTCACCCGCTCTGGATTCAGTTCAACCCGCACCGCCGGCAGCGAAGCGCCGCCCACCACCACGTTGCCCACGCCGGTTGTCTGCATCAGCTTCTGTTGCAGCACCGTCGACGCCGCGTCGTAAAGCTGCGCTGGCGTGGCCGTGTCGGAGGTCAGACTGATCACGAGGATGGGCGAATCCGCGGGATTGACCTTGCGATACGTCGGGCTGCCGTCCATGTTCGGCGACAGGTTGGTTTTCGCCGCGTTGATCGCGGCCTGCACGTCGCGAGCCGCGCCGTCGATATTCCGGCTCAGGTCGAACTGCAACGTGATCTGCGTTTGTCCGCGCGAGCTGACCGACGTCATCTGGGCCAGGCCCGCAATATGGCCGAACTGCCGCTCGAGCGGCGTCGTGACCGAGGTGGCCACGGTCGTCGGATCGGCGCCGGGCAGTTGCCCCTGCACCAGGATCGTAGGAAAGTCGATTTCAGGCAGTGGCGCGACCGGCAGCAGCCTGAATGCCAGGATACCGAACAGCGCAAGGGCGACCGCCAGCAACGTCGTCGCGATGGGCCGCCTGACGAATGGGCCAGACAGGTTCATTGCACATACTCCGTTGCGATCGGCTCGTCCGCAACAAAGCGTCTTTCCAGACGATGCATTGCCAGATAGATCACCGGCGTCGAGAACAAGGTCAGCAACTGGCTGACGCACAGGCCGCCGATAATCGCGATGCCGAGTGGATGCCTCAACTCGGAGCCCATGCCGGAGCCGAACGCGAGCGGCAGTGCGCCGAACAGCGACGCCATCGTCGTCATCAGAATGGGACGGAAGCGCTGTTCAGCCGCACGCCGGATCGCATCGTGTGCGGACAGGCCGTAGTGGCGCTGCCCTTCCAGCGCGAAGTCGATCATCATGATCGCGTTCTTCATCACGATGCCGATCAGCAGCACGATACCGATCAGGCCCATGATGTCGAACTGCGTCCCTGCCATCAGCAGCGCCAGCAGCGCGCCAAGCGCCGCCGAGGGGAGCGTGGACAGGATCGTGACGGGATGAATGAAGCTCTCGTACAGGATGCCGAGCATCAAATAGACCACGATCACGGCAGCGGCGACCAGATACCCTTCGCTCGCCAGCGACGACTGAAAGGTCGCGGCCGATCCTTCCAGCGACACCTGGACGGACTGCGGCAACCCTATCTGCTCCTTGACCCTCTCAAGACGGGCAATCGCAGTGCCGAGGCTGTATCCGGGAGCGAGATTGAATGACACGTCCGCATACGGGAACTGGCCCTTGCGATCAATCCTCAGCGGCGCGGGCATGACCTTCATCGTCGCCATCGACGCGAGCGGCGCGAGGCTGCCCGACGACGTATCGACATAGAGTCCTGAAAGCAGATGCGCAAGGTCGTCGGCGTTGTTTCTCGCGACCAGTACCACGTGATACTGGTTCAGCTGCGTGTAGATCGTCGACACCTGGCGCTGACCAAACGCGTCGTACAGCACGTCGTCGATCGCCTGCGGCGTGATGCCAAGGCGCGACGCGGTATCGCGGTCGAACGTGAGTTGCACCTGATTGCCTGACTGCATCGCCTCGCTCTGCACGTCGGCAAACGCCGGATCGCGGCGCAACGCGCCAACCAACTCGCCAGTCCAGCGAGTAAGCAGCGCCGGATCAGTCGACTGTACGCCGAGACGGTAGCTCGTCGTCGAGACGGTGTCGTCGAGCGTCAGATCCTGCACCGGATGCAGAAACAGGCGCACGCCCGCGAGGTCCGCGGTGTCACCGGTCAGGCGGCGGATCACCTCGTCGATGCGCGCTCGCTCGCCCTTGTCCTTCAGATTGATCAAGAGCGTGCCCTGATTGATCGTCGGTCTCGTCTGGTCGATGCCGACAAACGACGAGAGACTTGCGACTGCCGGATCGCGTGCGATCCGGTCGACGACCTGCTGCTGTTGGCCGATCATGCGCTGGAACGAAATGGTCGGTGCGGCCTGCACGACACCTTCGATCAGACCTGTGTCCTGCTCGGGAAAGAAGCCCTTCGGCATCAGCATCAGTGCCACGAACGTCAGCGTGGCCGTCAACACCACCGATGCGATCGTCAGGCGCCGATGCGACAACACCCAGTCGAGACCGCGTATGTACCTGCTGTTGAGCCGATCGAAGAAATCGACCCGATGCGAGTGTGGCCGTGCTTTTAACATGCGCGAGCACATCATCGGCGTAAGCGTCAGCGACACCAACGCCGACAGGACGATCGCCGCCGACAGCGTCAGCGCGAACTCACGGAACAGGCGCCCGACCACGTCGCCCATGAACAGCAACGGGATCATGACCGCAATCAGCGACACGGACAACGAGATGATCGTAAAGCCGATCTCCTTCGCACCCTTGATCGCGGCCCTCAGGGGCGTTTCCCCGGCCTCGATGTAGCGCGTAATGTTCTCGATCATTACGATCGCGTCGTCGACGACAAAGCCTGTCGCGACGGTCAGCGACATCAACGTGAGGTTATTCAGCGAAAACCCGAGCCCGTACGCGAGCGCGAGTGTGCCGGCCAGCGAAAGCGGCACGGTGACTGCGGGAATCACGGTAGCGGGCACATTGCGCAGGAATACGAATATCACCATCACGACGAGCGCCACGGCGATTGCCAACTCCGTTTCGACGTCGGCAACCGACGCGCGGATCGTCTTTGTGCGATCCGTCAGCACGGCGACCTTCACCGATGCGGGCAAGCTCGCCCGCAGTTGCGGCAACAGCTTCTGCACGCTATCGACCACATCGATCACGTTGGCGCCCGGCTGCCGCTGGATGTTCAGCACGATAGACGGCGTGCTGTTGGTCCACGCCGCCTGTTGCAAATTCTCGGCGCTGTCGATGGATTTGGCGATCTGCGCCAGCCGAACCGGTGCGCCTTGCCGGTACGCGATGATCAGGTCGCGATAGTCTGCCGCCGATTGCAGCTGGTCGTTCGCGCCGATCGAGTACGACTGGTACTTTCCGTCGAGACTGCCCTTCGCCAGGTCGACGTTGGCACTGCCGAGCGCGGTACGCACGTCGTCGATCGACATGCCGAGTGCGTTGAGCGCGCCGGTATCGGTCTGCACCCGCACGGCCGGCCGCTGACCGCCGCTGATCGTGACCAGGCCCACGCCTGAAATTTGCGAGATCTTCTGCGCAAGCCGGGTATCGGCCAGGTCCTCGATCTTTGTCAGCGGCAGCACGTCGGATGTCAGCGACAGCGTGAGCACCGGGGCGTCGGCAGGGTTGACCTTGCTGTAAACAGGCGGATACGGCAGATTAGCCGGCAGAAAGCTCGATGACGCATTGATCGCGGCCTGCACTTCCTGCTCGGCGACGTCGAGCGAAAACGACAGATCGAACTGCAACGTGATCACCGACGTGCCGTTCGAGCTCGTCGAGTTCATCGCCTTCAGCCCCGACATCTGGCCGAGCTGTCTTTCGAGCGGCGAGGTGATCGACGAACTGACCACATCCGGGCTTGCGCCGGGATACTGCGTGTAGACCTGGATCGTCGGATAGTCGATTTCCGGTAGCGCCGAAACAGGCAGCAGGATGTATCCCAGCACCCCGGCCAGAAACAACGCGATCGTCAACAGCGCGGTCGCAATGGGCCGCTCGATAAAGATTCGTGAAGCGTTCATCGTCAGCTCCGCTCAGTGCGCCACGACTTTCACGAGCGAGCCGGTATCAAGCCTGTCTGCACCGTCGGTCGCGACCCGCTCTCCTGCCTTCACACCGCCATCGAGAATCGCCGTGTCGTCGCCTTTTACCGGCCCGGTCTTCACGTTGCGCAATACCACTGCGCCTGCGCCGCCGATCACGAAAACGAAATTGCCGTTCGCGCCATGCTGGATTGCCGTAGTCGGCACGACCGGAATCCGGCGCAGCGTGTCGACCTGCATCCGGACATTCACGAATTCGTTTGGGAACAGCGCGCTGCCGGAATCGGGGAAGACGGCCTTGACGTTGATCGTGCCGGCGCTCGTATTGACGAGGTTGTCGACCGCAAGCAGCGAGCCCTTCGCCAGCAACGATTTGCCGTCACGGTCGTAGGCCAGCACCTGAATCTCCCCGTGCGACATCGCCCGTCGGATCTGTCCCACGTCGTCTTCCGGCACCGAGTAGATCACGGTCGCCGGCTGCATCTGCGTGATGACCGCGATACCGGTCGTGCTGGTGCTGCTCACGTAGTTGCCGGGGTCGACCAGGCGCAGACCCACCACGCCGTCCACCGGAGACGTGATGGTGCAATAGCCGACCTGAACCTGCAGATTGTTCACGTTGCCCGTGTCTGCCAGCACGGTACCTTCGTCCTCCTGGACGCTAGCAACTTGCGTATCGAGCGTCTGCTGTGTAATCGAACCCGCTTTGATCAGCTGCTGATAACGTTGCAGGTCCAGTTTCGCGTTTGCGAGTACAGCCTGGTCATGGCGCAGCGTACCCTGTGCCTGCAGCAACTGCGCGTCGAGCGCCCGCGAATCGATGCGTGCAATCACCTGTCTTTTCCTGACCGTCTGCCCCTCGCTGAAATCGACGGAACGCAGTATCCCGTTGACCTGCGTGATGACCGTGACGGTACGCGTCGGTGTCACGGTGCCGAGCGAATCGATGTAGACAGGAACATCGGTAACCGAAGCCGCAACCGCGCTCACAGGGATCGGATCTGGCGCGACAGCCGTCTGACGGTGACCGTGAGCCTGGTGGAACCACCTAGTAGCCACGACGCCGGCCATGAATATACTTAGTATTGCAAAGTATCTTGTAAGGTTCTTCATCATACGACCTGAAAAAATGGCCATCTCATCAAATGCTCACGCTGCCCTGCCGGACCTTTGGGCGGGGCTCGAGGATCACATTGAATCGTAGTCTTTACGACACGACGACGGTGCAGTCATCGCGCTGACAAGCGCCCGTTAAGGAATGGGAATTTGCACCACGACCTTGAGTCCGGACGGTGCATTCTGGAAGAGATCGAGCGTGCCGCCATGCTGCTGTGCGATGTGCTCCGCTATCGCGAGACCGAGGCCGCTTCCGCCCTTTCGATCCGCCTCAGAGCCGCGCCTGAATGGTTGCTTTATCAACGACAGAAGCGCTTGAGGCACACCCGGTCCCCGATCCTCAACCGCAATCGAGAGAGTTCGCGCGTCGATGGCAGTCCTGACTGCGAGTCCGACCTGACCGTGCACGACCGCGTTCTGCATCAGGTTCATCAGAAGGCGCTGCATGCCAACCGGTCGGAACGCAACAGGTGGCAATTCCGCGAGCGACAGTTCGAAGGTGCGACCGAGACCTGCATAGTCGGCAGCGAGCTGTTCGATCAGCGCGTTCAGATCGCCGTGCGTCGCCGGTTCGCTATCCCACCCACGGGCGAAATCGATAAACTGCTGGACGATCGCGTCGATCTCCTCGACAAAGCGTTCCGCGCTGGCGGCCGGTGCCTCGAATGACTCGGGTGCGAAGATGGCCATGCGCAGCTTGGTCAGCGGCGTGCGGATATCATGCGATATGCCCGCAAGCATTTCGGCGCGCGTCGCTTCGAGATCTTCGAGTGTCGACGCCATCCGGTTGAACGCCTCCTCTACTGCTGCCAGCTCGCGCGGGCCGCTCACGGGAACCGCTTCGGGCCAGACGCCACGCTCGATGGTGCCGGCAGCGCGCGCCAGCCGGCGCAGCGCCTGTTCGACCGGCCGGTGGATCAGATAGGCCCCAAGAGCAGGAAGGGTAGCCGCACCTAACAACAGGCCGATCAGCGCCCAGGGCAGCGTACTGCTCATGGCCGAGGTTCCACGCAGCGCCACCCAGTACCACACATCCTGCACATGTAGACGCACCCAGATCCGGTGCCCGTCGCGTTCCCAGCGAAACTGTTCGTCCGGGGCAAGCTCCGATGCGAGCCGACCGAAAAAGCGGTGCGCCATGTAGTCGGGAGGCAACCCGTCGTGAGCCTGCGGCGGCGGCAGTTCACTCTGGGGCGCTCGATTCATTTCAAGCAGTTGCCGGTTTCGCTCGTCGTCCGGCAGGACCGACAACAGCCGGTTCAGGATCCGGATCTGCGATGCCACGAGCGCTGCCCCATCGTCAACTCTCGGCTTCTGGATAAAGTTCAGATAGACGCCAAAGACCAGGATCTGACTTGTCAGCATCAGTACAATCAACAGCAATACGTTGCGGGCGAAAAGGGAACCCCGCCATACCGACATGCCGCTTCCTTTCATCTCGCTTTCTCGATTGACCTGCTACGCAGGTTATACATAAAACAGTCAGGTGCCTTTGGCATTCGATTGACCGGTCCCGGGACCGCGGCCGGTCCTCTGCATCGTTGCCTGGGAAAGGCACTTATCCACTTGCGCGGTCATGCCGTACAGCGCGTCCAAAAAGTTGGCGGACGAATTGCCATAGCGTCGCGCGAGCTGCGCCAGGTCCATCAGTGCCGCATACGGCACTGTGCACTGTGATGCCAGGCTATTGAACGATCGTGAAGGTATCACGGCGGGGGATAATCGTTTCGGTGTACGTTCATTCAGGCTGATGTACCCTCCGAGCGCAAGTGCACCCAGGACGACCAGTAGCACAAAGTCGGCAACCCGCAGACCCCGACGAGCAGCCCTGGCGCCGAAGTGATGTGCAACATTGCTTTGCTGCTTTGACGGACGGGGGTGATGTATCGCGCGAGACAGGTACGGCGCAGACATTTCACAACCAGTGACCGGCCACCCAGACCCCACCTATCCAGTGTCCAGGCACCCAGAAGGGGTGCGGCGCCGGAACTACAAACGCCACAGGACGACGTGGCAGGACGACCAGCGCCGTGGAAGGTGGGGGCGCTGGCGCAACCGTCACAACCGGCGTGACTGTCGTCGGCGCTGCGGCAACTGGGTAACCGCCTTGCACGACCACGGTCGGCGGCGCATAGACAGGTGCCGCCGGAACCACGACGACGGGACGCGGCACCGCGAAGCCGACGACCACGGCGGCGGATGCGGAACCAGTCAGGAATGTGAGCAGAGCCCCACCCAGCAGCATGGCAAACGTTCGAGTCTTCATGAGCATCTTCCCTTACAGAGAGCACGAGGTGTATCACGTGATGAGAGGGAAATGTACAGGGATCGGATCCTAAAATCTGTTGAAAAGGTATGTCAAAAAGTGTCACTTTGGCACCGGCGCGGGAGTGACGATCCACGATTGCGCGCCTGGCACTACGAGACCGATGCGCTTCTGTTGGGACGAGGATATGGGTTTTGTTCGAACTTCACAGCCGCTACTGGCCGGCAGGCCACCGTCACTGCCTGGTTGATGCTGCGCAAGCCTTGCAGCTTTCGGCGGCAGAACGGCTGCGCCGGGCCACTGCGCGAGATCGGTCGTATCGGGCGCGGCTTGTTCGAAATGTCGAACTGCGCCGCCGCGTTCACGTCGGGCAGCGTCCAGGGAAGACGCTGGACGACCCGTTTCGGCTTGCTCAAACATCGGACATGCCGATTACGGGGCCACCCGCACCTCTAGCTGCCCCCAGCGTTCACAGGTTTTAGCGGAAGACCGGGTCGATGCCGGACCGACTACGGGCGGAAACGGTACAAGAGTCGGTGTCGGCCCACCTTACCCGGCATTAGGGGTTTATACTTGCCGCGACTTCTCATATCCTCGCCGGCAAGGATTCAGCCCGCTCACTTAGCACTACAGCCGTAGTTATTTTTTCTAAACCAAAATAGTACTACTACTTTGTATAGGGCCGTGAAAGAGATCGCGAAAGCGTGGGAACATGAAATCGATCTGTTGCATGAAAGACTGGCTGGCCTGTTCAGGCGCGCCGAGCCGCGGCAGCGTTCGCTGGTTTGTCTAAAGGGTCTGCTGGGTATAGTCGAACGCAAGAACGGCTGGCAGCTCGCAGAACGGATCGGCGAGGCCGCACCCGATGGCGTGCAGCACCTCCTTGAGCGGGCGCAGTGGGATCCCGACGCGGCTCGCAATGTCCTTACGGGGGTGCCCTGTGGCTGGATCACCGGCGACGAGGTGTACGGCGGTGACCGTCCCCTGCGGCTATGGCTCGAGTCGCGCACGCAACCATTTCTGCTGGCGGTCAAAAAGAGCGAACCGCTGTGGTGGTAAGGCCCAACCTCAATACGGGTTGTGTCGCAGTAAGACGGGAGGGACGAGAAAATGCGATATCCAAAGGATGCCTTATGAAACGAGCGAGTAGAACTGCTGCACAGCGGACAGCGGGATTTTACCCCGGCATTTCATCTGCTCTTTCTTGATCATGTGCATGGTCTCAATGCCACTGAGAATAACGCGAGCGCAGTCAAAGTCCTTGAACCCCTGCATCGACCGAGTGATGCGTTTGATGGCCAGATGGTCCTGTTCGACCACGTTGTTCAAATACTTGACTTGACGAATCTTGACGGGCGTCTCGCGCTCGGCATTCACCAAATGAAGTGCTGCCAGATTGGAACCGCTCTTGTCGATGGTCACCGTCTCGGGCGAGCCGTTCTGACCGATTGCCTTTTCAAAAAACCGCTGGGCAGCAGCCTTGTCCCGCTTGGCTCTAAACGGAAAGTCGATGGTGTTGCCCGCATTGTCCACGGCGCGATAAAGATATTTCCACGAGCCTTTGACCTTGACATAACTTTCATCCATGCGGCAACTCCTGCCCACCCGGCGCTTGTGCTTGCGAAAGGTCTTTTCGAACAACGGCACCAACTTGATGACCCAACGATGCACTGTTGAATGATCCACGCCAATGGCGCGCTCAGCGATCATCTCCTCAAGATTCCGAAGACTTAGCGAATAGGCCACATACCACCGCACGCACAACAACATCACGTCCAGCGGATAGTGCAACCGCTGCAGCACCTTGGCAACGCCGGCAGCAAGGGCCATTCGTCGTGTTGCGGTCTTCTTCATCGTGGGCACAAGCAAAGTTTTGGCAACTTGCACTTTACCGCAGCATCGCTATTGCGACAAAACCCGAAGACGGACGTTGCGGGTAATTTGCGGGTAAAAGTCAGGTGCGCATTCACCAACGACGGCAAACGTCTTGCTCAGCAAAGCATCCCGCTCTTTTGTAATGGCTGTGAACAATAACTATCATCTGGTGCATCACGATTTGCCACATGTGCCGTGGTTTGCGCTTCGGGAGGTCTATGAGACGTCCCGCCAGCAATATATAGAACGCTCAGGAGGCTTTCTCGTACAAGGCTACAGCGAGTGGTTGAGACTTTACGCTTTCGCTGCGGTTGCGCATCCGGCGCATGGCAAGCTGCCCGATTTCGATGTCGACGCCTTCGGCGTCGCATCGGAACGGAGAAGTCCCCTCACATTCTGAATTCGTCCCGTTCTCCCACGCGTGGCCGCCTCCGGGCCGAAGCGGGTCGCTGTCTTTTTTGAATCTACCTCTGCTCATTCAGCGCTCATTCTGCATGGTCAAGATAGCTCATCTGACCAGTCAAGAGGTACCCAGAATGTTCACGAAGATACTCGTCGCAATCAGTGCAAGTCCCGCGGATACTATCCTCGCATCCGCCATTGAAGCCGCACGAAAGTACGACGCGCAAATCGTCGCGCTCCACGTAGTCGACCTGACGCCCTGTTTGATTGGCGCCGCCGACTGTTTCGTCGACCTGATCGTCGAGTCAATGGAGGAGCATGGCCGCCAGGTGATCACACGTGCCAGGGACGTGCTGGACGGTCAGGCGCGTTCAGTCGAAGTCCGCATGATGACGTTGCCGCTAACGAGAATGACGATCGGGCGCGCGATCGCTTCTGTTGCCGAAGAGACGGCGGCGGACCTGATTCTTCTCGGTGAACGGAATACGTCCTGGTGGAACTGGTTGAACGAAGACGTGGCGGCGGAGGTCGCGCGCTGTTCCGGCAGGCCAGTCCAGATCGCGGCACGGCCGCGCGTCGAACGCTATACCGCCTCGCTCGACAAGTCGCTCAGGTCGATACCGTTCCTGGCTTCCGTCAACAAGTGATCCGGCGTCGGGCCCTCGCGAGTGAATCGACGAGAGCCTGATCGATATCCACATACGGCCGCGTACGAGCTGTCCGCGTTTGCTCATTCGGGATCGATCACGTGAACTTCGGCTTCTCGACCTGTTCTGCAAACGCAGCGCCGCTCACCGGCGAGCCTGAATAAGTCACGGTCGCCGTGGTGCTGCGTTTCGTCGGCGTGTTCAATGCCGCCATGCGTCTGGACGATATCGCCGCGCTCAACGCGTCGCTTGGCAACCGGCTGCCGAGTTTGCGCAACCTGCTGCCGTGAGCGACGCCGCCGGGCCCTCCGACTCGCTATGTGCCGGCCAGCCTGCGCGCGAGCGTATCGGCCACGGTGGCCAGGTGCGGTTCGACAACGAGATCGGTATGGGCGCCGTCGATAGTCTTCACCAGCAGCCCACTGCTTGCCACGCGCTGCCAGGCCGGCAACGGATCGCCCTGGCCGCCTTCCCTGGCGGAAGCGCGCACGTAGACGATCGGGCTGCCAAGATAGCGGCGCGGGCGGTACGTCGCCATCGCGACGCGCATCGACTCGCGTACCTGCCGCAGTGCCGGCGGCAGCCCCTGCGTATCGGCGGCCGGCCTCGCGGCCATCTTGCCGAGCCGCATGCGAATCCGGTCGGCGGCTCCGAACACCCGCTCCTTCATATAGGCGACGCGACTTCGTGTGGAAAGCGTGCGGAACGCTCGCACGCGCTCCGCCATGACTTCGCACTGGAAGGACAACCACTCGTGCCACGGCAAATAGCGTTCGTCCACGTAAGTATCCAGCAGACACAGCAACTCGATCTTCTCGCCCGCCGCGACAAGTTGCTGCGCTATCTCGAACGCGACCAGGCCGCCAAACGAATAACCGACCAGCGCATACGGGCCGCTCGGCTGCACAGCGCGCATCTGCTGGACATACACCATCGCCATCTCCTCGACGCTTCGCTGCGGCTCCTCGTCGCCATCGAGTCCGCGCGCCTGCAGACCGTAGACGGGCCGCTCGTTCTCCAGTGCGCCGGCCAGCGTCAGGCATTCCATCACTGAACCCGTGATGCTATGAAGCATGAACACAGGCCTTCCGCGGCCCGCACGCATCGGCACGATGTTGGGATGCGTGTCCTGCGCGCGCTCGCCTGTGATAACGGCGGCGAGCCGCGCAATGGTCGGCGCGATGATGAGCGTTGCAAGCGGCAGCGTTCGGCCCGTTGCCAGCCGTATTTCGGCGAGCATCTGCGCGGCGAGCAGCGAATGGCCACCGAGTTCAAAGAAGTTGTCGTCCAGACTGACCGGCGCGAAACTGAAAAGCTGCTCCCAGAGCGCGCATAGATAGACTTCGACCTGCTCGGCCGATTCACCGGGCTCCGGCAACTCGCGACGTGTGCGGGCGAGCGCGGGATGCGCGCTGATCTTCTCGACGCATCCGGGGTTCGCCAGCGACGACAGGTTGCGCACCGGCAAACCATTCACTGCATCGCGCGCGGCCGCCTCCGATGGCTTGCCATTGTGCGTGACGGGCAGCGCTTCGACTTCGGCGATCACGTCCGGCACGAGCGCCGCCGAACCCTGCAGCATCAGTTCACGCCGCACGCGCGAAGCGAGTGCGGCGCTCATCTTCGCGCCCCGGCGCAACACGAGCAGCAGCACGACGCGCTGGCCCGATCCGCTCGCGTCATGGGCAGTCTGCGCGACCACCATCGACTGATTGATCTCGCCAATACTGCTGACAATGCGGTAGATCTCGCCGGGGCTGACGTTGATGCCGCGCACATTCAGCACGCCGTCGCTGCGTCCGTGCAGGCGCGCCGACCCCTGCGCCGAAAATTCGATGATGTCGCCGTGCGTCCACACGCCAGGATTCGCCTTGAAATAGGCGGCGTGAAAGCGCGAGCCGTCCGCGTCGCCGAAGAAGCCGAGCGGGCGTGACGGAAACGGATTGACGCAAACCAGCTCACCGGTCATGGAGGTGGGCTTGCCTTCGTTCCACGCCTGAACATCGAGGCCGAGACTCTTGCACTGCGCTTCGCCCGCGTAGACCGGCAGATTCGGATTGCCGAGCACGAAGCAACCGATGATATCCGTGCCGCCGGAAATCGACTGGAGCTGCAGCGGCTTGACATAGGCGCGCACCCATTCGAACTGCGAGTCGTAGAGCACGGCACCAGTCGACATCATCGCGCGCAGCGCGTCCAGCCCGAACTGCTCGCCGGGTTTCAGGCCCGCGTCCTCGCACATCTTCAGATAGGCGGGACTCGTGCCGAACACGGTCACGCGCTCATCGGCGACCAGCCGCCAAAGCGTGTCCACTTCCGCAACCGGTCCGTCGTACGTGACGATCTCGACGCCCGACGCCAACACCGACAACTGCCAGTTCCACATCATCCACGAGCAACTCGTGTGGAAGTAGAGCTTGTCGCCGGGACCCAGGTCGCTGTGCAACTGATGCTCTTTCAGATGTTCGAGCAAGGTGCCGCCGGCGCCGTGCACGATGCACTTGGGCTTTCCTGTCGTGCCCGACGAGAACATGATGAAAAGCGGATGATTGAACGGAAAGCGCCGCCATTCGAACCGCGCGGCGTCGCCCTGAACGATGAGATCGCGCAGTGAATGCTGAGGCTGGCTCACCGTGCTCGGCAGCGGCGTTTCGTCCAGGCAGACAACGTTCGTGAGCGTCGGCAATGCCGCGGCCACTGCCGCGACGTGCGAAGCGAGCGAGCCGGCCGTATCGAATGAGCGCTGCGTCGTGTGTGCGAACAGCATGCGCGGTTCGAGCGGCTCGAAGCGGTCGAGGATCGCCTGCACGCCGGTTTCAGCCGCCGCGGTGGAGAGCGTCGCGCCCAGCGCCGTCACCGCGAGCGCGGTGACGATTGCGTGCGCGTCGTTGCGCATCATCGCGACCACACGGTCGCCCGGACGCAGACCGAGCTCGTTGAGCGAACAGGCAAGGCGCGCTACACGCTCGCGCAACTCGCCGCGCGTCATCGTTTCGCGGCGGCCGTCGGCATAACGCGCGGTGAGTGCCGGCGACTCGTCCGGCGCGATCTTTCGCCCGAGAACGCTTTGGGCGTAATTCAGCTCGACGTTCGGAAAGAAACGCGCGGTCTCGCAATCGTCGCCGACGCAGACCGGCTCGGCCGCGCCGCCCCATGCCATTCCGTCGGTCCATTGCAGAAAGCACTGCCAGAACCGGCGGAACTCGCGCGTCGAATAAGCGTGCAGTTCCGGATAGTGCGCGAAACGCTCGCCTGTGAAAGTTTCCAGCGCCGCGGTAAAGCGTGATATTCGTGATTCGGCGACGCGTTCCGGCAAGTTCTGAAATACGGGTTCGCGCGCATACATGCGCATGCTGGCCCCGACGAAATTCTCGTGATTCATCCCGCCACCAGTAGTGGAATAAAGCGTTATATGTAGTTATCTGCCTGTTGCCGGCGGGCGCCGGTAAGCAGTCGCATTCCGACAGTGCCTCTTATCTGGCCTTGAGCACTCTGCCCTCGCAAACAGATTACTGCGCGAGACAACGACGCTATGTGCGACCTCACACAAAATTACACGCCTCGCCGAGCAACGTCTCGCGGCATGAACTTTTGACCGGCCTCTCGTTGCGCGCAAGCAATTGAATTCGCTTGCCGCCCGGCGCTGTGTTATCTACCGCACCGAACGCATACACAAAAGAACGATTAAATCGGCAGACAGCGATCAAACCGCAAAAAGAGGATCGGGCTCGCGCTGTGCGATGCGTCTGCCACAGTCGTTGCACTCGCGGAAGCTCGGTCTTCCACAAGGAAAAGGACGTGAACCGATGGATTCCGGCGCTTCTTAAAGCGGCCCTGGTTCTTTGCATCGTGCTGCCCGATATAGTCAGCAAGGGCGTGCAAGGCGTCGAGACGTCCGCGCCCTGGATAGGCACGTGGTCCGCTTCGCCCTCCATCACCGACGATGCTGGCTTCAATAACCAGACGTTGCGGCAGATAGTGCACACCAGCATCGGTGGAGGATCGGCGCGAATCCAATTGTCGAACCTGTTCGGTTCAGAGCCGCTGGTGATTGGCGAAGCGCGAATCGCGCGGGGCGCTGGAGGTCAGGAAACGGTGGTCGGCAGCGACCGCGCGGTCACGTTCGGCGGTCAACCGAACGTGACGATTCCCGTGGGCGCTTCGGTCTTGAGCGACCCGGTCGCGTTCGAGGTTCCGCCGCTCGCCGATGTCGCTATCAGCCTCTATCTGCCCGTGCAGACGGCGCCGCGTTCGACCGGCCACGTCGACGGCCTGCAAGACATCTATATCGCCGCCGGAGACGTGGCCGCCGACCCGGTCTTTACCGGCGGAAACACGTTCTCCCCCGGCGGCCAGTCCTACTATTTCCTGACGAGTCTCGACGTGTTGAACCCCGCGGCGACCGGGGCGGTGGTCACATTCGGCGCTTCCATAACCGACGGTATCAAGTCGAGTGTCAACGCCAACCGGCGCTGGCCCAATCGCCTCGCGATCCGGCTGCAGCAGGCCGGCATGGCCGTGGGCGTGCTCAACCAGGGCATCAGCGGCAATACCTTCTTCACCAATAACGCCGGACAGGCTGGTCTCAAGCGCTTTGATCGCGACGTGCTCGAGCAGCCGGGCGTGGAATGGGTCGTCATCTCGGACGACGCAATCAACGACCTGAACACCGACACACCGCCCACGGCTCGCCGGTTGATCGGTGCATTGCGACAACTCATCGAGCGCGCGCATCGTGCCAACGTCAAGGCGATATGCTCTACGCTCACGCCGTTTGCCGCAACGGGATCCCTCGAAGCCGCGCGGCAGGACATTAACGCCTTCATCCTGAGTCCGACGAGCGGTTGCGATGCGGTACTCGACCAGGCGAAGGCCGTCAGCGACCCCGCCAATCCCGCTGTTTTGCTGCCGGCCTATAACAGCGGCGACAACCTCCATCCGAACGAGGCGGGCTTGCAAGCCATTGCCGACGCGATGGATCTGGGTGCGCTCACGGCCGGGGCGCCCGTCCAGGCGCCCTGATGGCGCGTGGGACGATCCACTGCTGCGCAGGCGAAACGACTTATTTACGCAAACATCTTCGATGTCCGCCCAGTTTTCGCGCTCCGGCGCCGCTCTTCATCATTTTCTTTCTACCGGGCGTAAAGAACAGGACATCCATCACCGCCAATAGCGAGAGCACGACAATCGCGACGAAAACAGCCGTCCCGATGATGCTCAAAAGTGCCATATGTCCTCCGTGAGTTGAGGGAAAGCCGATCGACGCGCACTTTATCATTCGGACGGGCGTGGCCGCGAATTGCAACGCTGCACGCTCCGCCACAACCGATCAGCCGGCTCGACCCTGCACTCTCGTATAACGCTCCATTAATTTGTTAGCAAGACACGCGGGGCCGGCCTGGCGTTCCTGTCCTGCCTACCGGATGCCGGCATCCGCCGGGCCGTCGCGTGAATTCCATTCATCAGAGTATACCCATAACGGCATTCAAAACTCTCGGATCGACGCCCATAAGCCGGGTTGTTTATCGTCCGCGCATTCCCGAGTAGTTTGATTTCTGTGTGCGCCGCGCCGCAGAAAGGGCTCGTCTTTCGCCTCAACATCGGCAGCAAATACTCAAAACGCGGGGGGACAAGGTGGCAATCAGTAAATTTGAGGCACCAGGTTGAGTCGCCTGGATTGAACGCTTTACCGCCGTTCACGCCCATAAATCAATTCCAATAAGCAGGCTCGCCATGTTCACATCAACCACAATTATTCTTATCGTTTGCGTATGGGTTACCGTCGTAGTCCTGCTTTGGCTGCTGGTTCGCCACGGTGCTCTACGAGAGCGCGCAGAATACGAAAGTCCGCCCGCAAATGGGCAGAAGGCGCGAGCCGCGTCCGAACGGCGCTATGGAGACGCCGCTAACGGCCACGCAGACTCACCCGAGTTTCGTGGGCCGTCCGGAAGAAAAAGAACACCGTGATCTGGATGGACGCCAATTGAAACAGCCCCGGCGTAATGCGGGGCTGTGCGCCATACGATCAACGGAAGATCCGGCGCCACGCGTCGGATACCGCGGTGAGTTGCTGACTATTTAGCGCGCTTCTTCATCCCGTCGATGAGCGTCAATCGCCCCGCCCGGTTGAACGTGTGCACGCGATCTATGCTTGCGTCCCAGTTGGCTTCGATCCGGCTTGCCGACGTTTCCTTATAGGTGGTTTCGTCGATAGCGTCGATACGTTGAAACGACAACGCGCGCCCGTATTTGCCACTGCAGTCCTGCGCGGGCCGATACCACTGCCCGTGATGTTCGAAAATGCTCCCCGCGGGACGAGCAGTTCTGATATCCGACACGATCGGGTTGCAGGGATGAGGATGCCAGTCCTTGCTCAACAGCGTCTCCGACCAGAACAGAAACAACTCGTCGGACAGCGGTGCGTGCTCGTTTTCGCGCATGCAGGCGAAGAGCCAGTATTTGCCGTCGTGACGCCAGATCGTCGTGTCCACGGCCATGACGTCATCCATCAGGTTCATGACGTGTTCCCACTGATCCGGGAACCTCGTGCACCGATAAAGCTCGATGGCCTTGCTCTCGTTAGTCTCCGGGATCATGTAGAGATCGCCGCCCTCCTCCAGCATGAATGGATAGGACAGGTGATAAGGCCGCTCCAGAATCTTTACGGGAGGCAGGATCGGCTGGTCGTTTGCATCGAAACGGATAACCGAGAGATGCCCCCTGTTCTTCGAGTATTCGAGTTCTTCGATAAAGACCGCATACTCGCCATTTCTTTCCACCACGAACGGGTCTGCCCAGAAGCGGTCCTTGGGCGGCAGCAGTTGCTTGAACTCGAAAAGACGCTCAGGGATTTGAGCGTTCTCGCCGAAGTGATACAGCAACATCCACTGTTCGAACTTGCGCAGCCCGCTTGCCTTCTTGGCGACGGTTCTCGCCATCAACTGACCAATGAACTTGCCGTAAGCGCCGCTGGTCGGCTCGGCGATCTTCTCGCCGGAATAAAACGCGGGTGGCGCATCAGCCTGCGTGTATTTCCGCCTGAAGTTGTCTTCGCCGATGTCCCTGAGCTCGCGCAACTTTCGCGGCGCGAACGAAAGCGTCTTCCAGTAGCAGTGGCTGCGATTCCGGTGAATCGACACCGGATAGGTCATCGACCATGATTTTTGCAACGTGTGCGGGCGTTCGCCTGCCCGGGTCTGAAACTGCAAGGCCGACGCCGTCGTTGTCCGGTCCAGAAGAATGTCCCACACGCCGACGGGTCCGTCACGTTCGACTATTTCATCGCCATGCCGGTATGACCATATTCCGCACGAAGCTGTATCGAAGATTTCGCCGCACGGCCGCAACGGGCCGAGCCGCAGAAATACGGTGATGCCATGCGTGGCGATTTTCGCGAGGTCGCGAGGATCGAAATGATCCCCGCATTCCTTGCTCTCCACCTCGACATTCAAGGTGGGCACTTCCGCCAGCGCCGAGGCCAGCGACTCTGTCTTGAACGCGTCGTGTCCAACCTTGACGAGGCGTTTGTCGAGCGCCATCCACAGCGACAAGGGCCAGGGACCGGCCTGCGAAGCAGTTTTCCTCCCCGGCCGCCGTTGGTACGCATATTTGACGACAAGGACGATCTCCATTCCCTGCTCGGCGGCAATTAGCCCTAGCATGTGATTCACCCAGGCCGGCAACGCCACGTCGTCGACGAGAACCCCAACCTTGATCGTGTTCATCGCTGATTGTCTTGATGGGTCGATATGCAACGTGCCCCGCGCCTCATTCCACCGTCACCGATTTCGCGAGGTTGCGCGGCTTGTCGACGTCGGTTCCTCGCGTGCACGCCGTGTGATACGCGAGCAGTTGCAAAGGCAGCACGTGCAGGATCGGCGACAGCGCCCCGTAGTACTCGGGCATCTGAATGACGCGCAGACCTTCCTCGTTCGACAGATTCGCATCGGCATCGGCGAACACGTACACCTGGCCCCTGCGGGCGCGAACCTCCTGAATGTTCGACTTCAGCTTCTCCAGCAAGCCGTCATTTGGCGCGGTCACGACGACCGGCATCGCATCGGTCACGAGCGCTAGCGGTCCGTGCTTCAGTTCGCCGGCGGGATAGCCTTCGGCGTGAATGTACGAAATCTCCTTGAGCTTCAACGCGCCTTCCAGTGCGATCGGAAAGTGCGCGCCACGGCCGAGAAAGATCGCGCTGTCCGTGCGCGCGATCTCGTGCGCCCACGCGATGATTTGCGGTTCGCGCGCCAGCACGCCCTGCAGCGCCGTGGAGAGGCCCGAGAGCTGCGAGCGGTAGTTCGCTTCCTGCTGCGCATCGACATACCCGCGTGAGCGGCCGAGCGTCACCGCGAGAACGAACAGCGCCACGAGTTGCGTGGTAAACGCCTTGGTCGATGCGACACCGATCTCGGGACCGGCTTGCGTGATGAACGACCAGCGCGACTGCCGCACGATCGCGCTCGTCGCCACATTGCAGATTGCAAGCGTGTGGTCCTGACCGAGCGATTGCGCATGCATCAGGGCGCCGAGCGTGTCCGCGGTCTCGCCCGATTGCGAAATCGGCACCACGAGCGTGTTCTTGCCCGGGATCGTTTCGCGGTAGCGGTATTCGCTGGAAATCTCGACCTGCGTCGGAATCTTCGCGATCGACTCGAACCACGCCTTGGCGGTCAACGCGGAATAGTGACTCGTGCCGCAGCCGAGCAGCAGGATGCGGTCGATCTGCGCGAACGCCTGCGGGTCGGTGGCCCCGAAAAGCGTGGCGTCGAACGCGCTGTTGCGGGGGAATGTTTTGGACACAGCCAGCGGCTGTTCGAAAATTTCCTTCTGCATGAAATGGCGATACGGCCCGAGCGCCGCCTCGGTGGGCGGATGGAGCAACGTGCGCGCCTCGCGCTCGACCGGCTGGCCGTCGCGGTTCATGATCCGGGTGCCGTTGTGGGACAGATCGGCGATGTCGCCGTCCTGCAGGAAGATGAACCGGTCGGTTACGTCGGAAAGCGCCAGCGGATCCGACGCAAGAAACGATTCCTTGCCGTTTATCCCGATCACGAGCGGCGAGCCATAGCGCGCCCCCACCACGCGCTCCGGCTCGGCCTTGCAGAAGACTGCGATCGCATACGCGCCGCGCAGCTCGCTCACGGCGCGACGCACCGCTTCCGCCAGATCGCCCTGGTAGTGACTGTGGATCAGATGGGCGATCACTTCCGTGTCCGTCTGGCTCGCGAATTCATAGCCCGCGCCGCTCAGCGTGATTTTCAGCGCCTCGAAGTTCTCGATGATGCCGTTGTGAACGATCGCGATCTCGTTCTGCGAGAAGATGGGATGCGCGTTCTGGGTCGCCGGCGCGCCGTGCGTCGCCCAGCGGGTATGAGCGATGCCCGTCCAGCCTTCGAGCCCCATCTCGCGGACCTCGCGATCCAGAGAACGAACGCGCGTCAGACTGCGCACGCGGTGTGGCGCGCCGTCTCGCAGCACCGCCACGCCGCAGGAGTCGTAGCCGCGGTATTCCAGCCGCCGCAAGCCTTCGAGCAATACCGGAACGACGTTGCGTTCCGCGATCCCAGCCACGATTCCACACATATTCCCCTCCGATGGTTTAGTCCGTTGCGCGACTCAACCGTGTTGGAATATCGCGTGGACTTCATAAAGCGTCTTCTCTTGCGCTACAGCGGCCCTTTGCTTCGCGCATCCTTATTCTAAATAGGCATCCGAATTAAATCGGCCGCCTCCAGACCCCGACATCGGCCGCCATCCAGCTCAAACCGTTTCCGCGAGCAGCTGGTCCGCGCTATGGCTGATGAGTTGCATCATCGCCGCCTTCGCGCCGTCCGCGTCGCCGAGTTCGATCGCGCGCACGACTTTGCCGTAATCGGCTATCCGCGCCTCGTACGCCAGCGCTTGCATGCGGGAGACCGGTTGCACGGACTTCAGCCCCGTCCGGACGATGTTGCCCATCTGGCTGAGCAAGCTGTCGCCGCTGGCGTCGATGATCGCCACCTGCAACGCGTCTTCGGCGGCCTTGCGCGCGACGGGATCCCCGCTTGCCTGCTGGAGATTCTGATACATGGCGGCGATAGCGATGCGCTGATGCCGGCTCGCCCGGGTCGCCGCGAACGCAGCCGCACGCGGATCGACGAGTTTGCGGAATTCGATCAGCCCGTGCAGATACTCCGGATCGGGCGTGGCGCGAAGCCGCCACTCGGCAACTTCATGATCGATGATGAGCCAGTCTTTCGTCGGCTTGACGCGTGTACCCGTTTTCGGCCGGACGTCGAGAATCTGGCGTGAAATCAGGATGCTGATCGCTTCGCGCATGATCGAGCGGCTCACGCCGAGCTTCTTCGACAGGATGACCTGCGGAGGCAGCATGTCGCCGTCGTAATCCCCGTTGATGATACCGGTCACCACCTGGTTGACCACTCGCTTGACTAGCGATGTTTCGTATCCGTGGTTCATTTTGTCTTCTCGTGGTCCTATGGGCGTTACCTGCAAGGTCCGTCTTTTCCCGGACCCCGGCCGCGGTTTTCAAGGCTTGTCCCCATGCCTTTGTATGTTCATATGGTGCATCGGGTTCCGCTCCCGCAACGTACGTCCTCACACACTGCCCGTGTAAATGAACGGAAATTGCAGCGCCGGGTCAGTGGCGCGGCTCCTCGGCCCCACGCGGCGCGACGACCGGCGCGTGTCCCGTGATCACCAGCCAGCGCGGCGTCCTGATGCGCACGATCGATACATAGACGTGAACGTAGATCGTGACGAAGGCGATAGTCGCCCCGGCGAGCGCGATAGGCGTGTCCCAGAAGAACGTGGCCGGCACGATGCTGACGAGGCTCAGCACCCACAGATAAACCGAGGTGCAGGAATTGCGCATCGCACGCCGGCGCAGATTGCCGCCGTCGATACCCTTTCGCACCACACGCCGATACACGAGCGTATGCAGATGAAGTCCGTCCGGAGCGCCCGCCGGCCTGCCGCGCACGATCCTGCGGCGATAGATGGAAAAGAGCGTCTCGAAGGTCGGATAGATGGCGACGGCCATCGCGTACCACGCCGACACGCCCGGGTTGCGCACGATCAGCAGGACCAGCAGCTCCGCCACGACGAAACCGATGAAATAAGCTCCGCCATCACCGAGGAAAACGGAAGGCACCGGAAAGTTCCAGAGCACGAAGCCGCCGATCGCGCCGATCATGGTCAGCGCCATGCTCATGACAAGCCAGTCGTTGACGCTGTGGGCCACATAACCGATCGAGGCGAAGATCAGCATGGTGACGACCGAGGCGAGTCCGTTGAAGCCATCGATGATATTGACCGCATTCGTCAGCCCGGCGACGCCGAGCATGGTGAAGCCGATCCCGATCGGCAGAATGCGCAGCCACTGATCGATAAGCGGCAAGTCCACCCGCGTGAGCGTGGCGTGCATCAGCAGGCAGGCCGCGAGCGCCGAAGCGAGCGCGCACAGCAGCCGCACGCGCGGGCTCACGCGCTTGGTCATGTCCTCGATCACGCCGCCTGCGAAGGCGGGCACAGCGCACAACAGGAGCAGCAGTTGACCGGTCCCCGGGGCGGTCGCCCACAGCGGCTGGATAAGCGCAACGACCGTGGCGGCGCAGGCAATGCCGACTCCGCCGATTCGCGGCACCGCATAGGCGTGGTTCTTCTGGATGCCCCGCAAGTCGTGGTCCATCGTAAGCGATCCGTGCAAGCCCGAACTTCGTACGATAAAAAAGATAACCAGGAATGAGACAACAAAGCCAAACGCAAGATTTAACATCTCGGTCTCCAACATAAACGTACGAATTTTTATTTTCTTGTCGCTTTAAAGCACATTTAGGACAAGGTTAGTGATGCACACCGTCTCTCACTTTGAGTCTTTCCTCTGTGGCATTCCCAACACAACCCGGACACGATCATTTTATGAGCCGACAAATAAGCGTAAATACGACGTGCCACGGCATACGCCGAATCAACTGATCGACGCAGCGGAATATGTCTATGAAATGATCATTGCCCGCTTTTGCACGCGCTCCGGGAGGAGGCGCGCTTCGTACCGGCAAGCATTACCTTGCGGCCAGCGGACAAGCGCTCAGAGAAAGTACTTATAAGTGTCCAGCAGATAATTCTTGTGAATGTCGTAAGTCAAAATAGCCAGGATAAATGCGACCATCCACAGGACCAGCGAATTCTTGATACGGATCTCCGGCAGCATGAAGGCCAACAGCAGCGGTCCATAGTAGACAATGCGCTGGGTCCCGAATGGATAGACGAAGAAGGAAATGATCAGGAACATGATCAGCCCGATATGCATGATCGCGATCTCATGAACGATCATTTCGCGCGCGATATGCTCGATATGCTTTCGACGCAGCACGATCACAAGCATCGGTACGATCAGATACAGAGCGAGCGAGATCAGGAAGTTCACGGTGAATTCTTCCTGCTGCGTGTATTCCTCGAGCCGGCGGCCGCCGAACCTGGCGAACAGCCACGCCGACGCCAGCGACATCGCGAGCGCCGCGCCGACCACGCCCACGATCGCCAGCGCCTTGCTTCGCTTCATGAGAAAGTGCGCGAGAATCAGGAACAAGGCCGGATACGCAAAGGTGGTGTGAACGATACTGGCGAGCAGCGCGCCTCGAACGGGTTGCTGCCGGCACATCGCGAAGTACATGGCGATCGACAGGGCGAAACCCTGACGGATCTGGAATAGACCGACCGTCGCCAGGCCGGTGGGGATCAGCGCCCACAAAAGCAGGCCGAGAAGCGGCCGGCGCGTCCGGCTAAGAGCAAGCGCCATCAGCACATTCAGCACGACGACCGTCACGCGCACCGCGGTGTCCGGTGAGAGGCCCAGTGAATCGAGGCCTAACACCCACAGCCGCCAACCGAGTTCATCCGTGATCGTCTTCACGATGAAAAATACCACCGACTGGCTGCTGGACCACAGATGAACGATCCAGAGCGGGTCGGCGTCCCTGAAGTACGCAACGTAATTGTCCTGATCGAGCAGCGTGCTCCGATCGCCGAGGGCGATCTTCAGGAGAATGAACGCCGACAACGCCAGGAATCCAAGCATGGAAGGCCGCAGCCACCGGTAGCCGATTGGATGGATCTGGAACTTGGAGTTGAGTTGTTCTGCCACTTTCATCCCTCTCTTGCCCGTCAGCTTGCCAATGCTGCGCAAACCGGAGGAGGTGCGTTGATTTTTATGCCGCTCACTCATGCTTTCGGCAAGCGCCGTTCAGCGGAGCGCGCTCAGTGACCGGTATTGCTATCTGGCCATTGAATGCTCTTGAAACTAACTTTGCCTTGTGCCCCTGCACGCTATCAGCTTTCGGTTGGACCTTACGAGCGGAACGGCACATAAGACTCGCATCGACTCGGAGGACGGGTCCATAGACTCGTATGCACAATAAATCGCATTCGGGAATGGCGAGCGACAATTGTCCCGGGCTGTGTTGGATGGCGAACGGTATGGCGACGGCTCGATCACTTAGCCTTCCATTATCCTTTCGTGATGACGGATATCGATCCGTGAAAGACACACGACACAGGCGGACCGGATTGAAATAGCAGCGGTTCTACGTCACCGAATGCCGTACCGTGCAAACAAAATGAAAATTGTCCATATTATTTCGGGACTCGGGGTAGGCGGTGCCGAAACGTTGCTTCTGAACCTGGTTTCGGAGTCCCGCATCGCCGGAGAGACGCACGTCGTCATCTCCCTGTCCGCCATCGACAAGATGGCCGACCGTCTGCGTGCGGCGGGTGCTGAAGTCAGGTTTCTGGGAATGCGGTCTGGCGTTCCGAATCCGCTGCTCCTGATTCGACTGGCAAGGTGGATCGTCGAAGCGCGCCCCGATGTCGTCCAGACCTGGATGTATCACGCGGATATTTTCGGCGGCGTGGCGGTGTTGCTGGCGCGGCTGATGTTCCGCCTCAGCAGGCAGCGCCATCGCTTCGTGCTCGTGTGGGGCATTCACCGGACCGAAGTGCCCACGCCCAAAGTCGGGCGCGTTCTGAATACGCTTGCACGAATGGGCGCGGCGACCTCGAACCGTTTGCCGGATTCGGTCATTTGCTGCGCCAACGCGTCGTTCAGAACTCACGTCGAATACGGCTACGAGCGCACGAAGATGCGGGTGATACATAACGGCTTCGATGTCCGCAAGTTCGTGCCGGACGCCACCGCAAGGACTGCGCTGCTCAATGAGCTCGGCCTGCCGCCGAATTCCATATTGATTGGAATCGTAGGACGCTCCAATCCCGCCAAGGATTACGATAACTTTCTGCGCGCGGCCGCGATGCTTCATCAGCGTGTGCCGGAATGCCATTTCATCATGGTCGGCAAGGACGTCGACACCAACAACAAGGCGCTCGCACGCACGATGAACGAGCTTGGCCTGGGCGGCGTCTGTCACTTGCTGGGCGCCCGGAATGACCTGCATCGAATCATGCCGGCGTTCGACATGCTATGCCTCTCATCCCGAACGGAAGGCTTGCCCACGGTCGTGGGCGAAGCGATGGCCTGCAGCGTTCCATGCGTGGTCACGGACGTGGGCGATACCGGCCAACTGGTCGGCGACACCGGTCTGGTTGTTCCGCCACGCGATCCCGTCAGTTTGTCGGACGCGCTCGAACAGATGGCGACGTTGAGCCTGGAGCAACGCAAGACACTGGGACGGCTGGCGCGCGAGCGGATCGTCGAGTCCTTTTCGATTACGGTGTGCTGGCAACAGTACCGGGACATGTACACGACATTGCTACGCGCCAAAGGTGTGACGCGTTGAGCGTCGCACCGCTCGCAAGCGGCTAGCGGACGATGGTGGGATTCGTGATATCGATCTTCGGCCCGGCACGGTCGTAGTCGGCGCTGACAAAGGCGTCTCGCCTCGGGCGAATCCACGTCGGCGAATTGCTCGTGATATAGCCGGTAACCACGCTGCCTTTCATCTTCAATCCGGATACGCTGAAGGCCGCTTCCCTGCTGTCTTCGTCCTTGTGTCCGCTGATCACGACGCTGACGTTCTTTTCCCGGCTGCCCGGCAGTGCCTCCAGATAGACCAGAATGCCGAACTGGCAGTGCCGCGTGGTCGGATTCACAATCCGGATGTTTTCCACGATGTCCGTGTTTGCGTTCGGCTCGATATCCAGTCCGGCGGAAGGAAGCGTGCCGGCTATGTTTTCCCACACCGGACTGTCGAACAGAATATTCTTGCCGCTGATAATCGACACACCTTGCCGACGGCAACCGGACGCGTAGTGATTCATGACCCGGACGTCGCTCGAATAGGGCAACCCGTTGCCGAAGCTGTTGGCAATATAGATGCCATCTCCCCAGCAGTTGATCGTACTGGGCGACAGTATCGTCACATCCGTGCTTCCGGCAATGGAAATGCCCATACCCCACTCTCCGCCCTTCACGGTGTTCAACTCTTTACTGCCGTCGAGGCGAGGATTTTCCAGCACCACGTGCCGCACGTCCCAGACACGGATGACCTCGTAGTTTTGCGTGTCGTGAGGAAGCAGTTTGATCGAGGCGCCGGGCGCGAAACGCACGCGGCTGTTAGTGCGCATATGCAGTCCTTCGGCGTCGATCCTGCATGGGCCCGTAATGACCAGCGTCTTGCCGACGGAATTATCGACTGCCTTCTGAAGCGCGGCGCGGTCGTTTGTCGTGCCGTCCGCCTTGACGCCGAACGATCGGTCGATGACCTCGTCGGGCGCGACATGCTTGTTGGTCACGACGTCGGCCACCGCAGCGAGAGGTCGCGTGATCGCACCCACCATGCTGCTGAGGAGAAAGGCATTGACGGCTCTCCGGCTGTTGCGCACCGTGCACCTCATCAAGAGTTCAGCCCCTCAAGCGGCGCATGGCGCGCAACGGGGTAGAGGTTAAAAAGCGCATCGCCATCGCGACGCCCGGGACAGGTGTTCTGACGCTCGCGGCCTCTTCAAAGGAAATGAACCGCGAGCGGTTCTTCTTCACGAATCCGACAATCCTGTCGATCTCGGCTTCGCTGAGCGTATTGACATGCAAGCAGATGGAATACACGCCGAAACCAAAGTGCAGCGGCGTTGCGAACAACTGCGGCACCGCAGTCAGGGCGCCGAATTTGTACGGATAGACGCCGCAGCCGTCCGTCAGATATTTGAAGTCCAGATCGGCCAGTGCGCGGAGCGTCGCTTCATCGAACGAATGGGAAGGCGCCATGAATACCGGTTGCCAGACGCCCTGTTGCTGAAGGATCGTCTTTCCCGCCTGCAACTTGGCGAATTGCTCCTCGTAGGAGAGACCGGCCAGCTCCGATTTACTGCCGAGACGCAACAGCCCAGGGTGCTCGGTGACGTACTGGTGGGTGTAGCCGTGCTGCGCGATGCTCCAGCCGCGATCGACCCAACCGCGGACCGTATCCCAGAACGCGTCTCGCGCCGGCTCGACGACGAGCGTCTGATCGAGACAGTTCGGCACGATGCCGACGAGCAGCGGCAGGTCCTGGTCCATGGAAAGCTCATCGAAGGGATCGAATCGCGACCACGCCATTTCCGGCGTAATGTCATCGAAGCGCAGTATGAATTTCGGAACGACCATGGCCACTCGATCTCCTTCAGGATGTTTCGCTGAAACCGTCAAATCTGCCGCTCGCGCTGACTCGCCACTACGACTTCGCGAGGCGCCGGGTCGAGCAATTCGCTATACACCCGCAACGTCTTGCTGATCACGATCGACTCGTCGAATTCACTCAGCGCCTTGGCTTGAGCCGCGAGGCCGAGTTTCCGGCAAAGCTTGCGATCGTCGTCGAGCAGGCGAATCGCGTTGGCCAGTGCCACGGCATCGCGCACCGGAATGAGCAAGCCGTCTTCGCCCGTCGCGCTGACGACTTCACGGCAGCCGGGGACATCGGTGGTGATCAGCGGCAACGCGCACGCGGCCGCTTCGATCAGCGTCTTGGGCAAACCCTCCCGATAACTCGGCAGCACCACGACGTCCACTTCGGACAGCAGCTTCGGCATATCGCTGACATGGCCCAACCACGTGAGAAGTCCGTCGTTAGCCCAGCCTTCGACGAGCTCGCGGGGAACAGAGGCGGGATTGCCATCGTCGGGGGAGCCGGCGAGCAGAAACCGCACCGAGCGGTTTTCATCTCTCAGTGCCCGGGCCGCCTCGACGTATTCGGCAATCCCTTTGTCCCACAACAGGCGAGCAGCGAGCACGACCCGCAACGGAGCCTGCGTGTCTTCATCAGTTTCCGGCCGGGCTGAGAAACGCGAACAGTTCACGCCCGAGCCCTTGATCAGCTGTATGGAGCGGTCGTCGACAATTCTCGCCCGTTTGAAAATCGCGACGTCGTCGGGATTCTGCAGAATCAGCGCATTGCGCCGGCCGTTAAGCGCGGAGCGCATCAGTTGGCGCACGATAGGCCGCAGCACGCGGGCTTTCAAATCCCGGCTCGTGAAGACGTAGCCCATGCCCGCCACGGCGTTGATCCGCGCGGGCACGCCGGCAAGCTTGCTCGCGAGCGAGCCGTACACCGCGCTCTTGATCGTGAATCCGTGGACGAGGTCGGGCTTTTCGCGGCGGAGAAACCGGACAATCCATGCGAGCACACCGACTTCGCGCAACGGATTGAGACTGCGGCGATTCATCGGCACGGCGTGCCAGCTGAAGCCGAGTGCCTGCAGCTTCGGTCCGAATTCTCCCGGCGGCGACAGCAGGACCACTTCGTATCCGTCTTGTCGCAGTCGCTGCGCCAGCGAGAGCCGGAAGTTGTACAGATACCAGTCGGTGTTGGCAAAGAGAACTACTTTACGTCCGTTCATGTCCGCTCCTGAATCTCTGAGCTGTGTGTAAATACGGCAGATCACGACCGCAACCATGCCGTTGGGTTATTCAGTGCGCCGACTCAGCAGCCTTCGCACGCGCCCCAACCCGTTCGAACAACTGGTCCCAGATTTGCAACACCGCCTTCAACGAATAGCGTTCCCGTACCGAGACGGCGGCCTTCCTGCCCAGTTCGGCGCGCAACGGGTCGTCCGAAATCAGCCGGCGTAACGCGGCAGCCATGGAGTTCGCGTCGCCTGGCGGAATGAGCAGGCCGTCCTCGCCGTTGCGCGTCAATTGCCGCGGTCCGCTAGGGCAGTCGAACGACACGACGGGCAGTCCAAGCGCCATGCCTTCCATCAGCGCCATGGGCAAACCTTCATGGCTCGACGACATTGCAAAGACCTGTCCCTTGGCCAGTTCGCTCCACGGGGTCAGCGTGCGGCCCGGCAGGAAAATCCGCTCGCCCATGCACAGTTGCTCGATCTGAGCCTCCAGCGCCTCGCGCTCCGGTCCTTCGCCCCAGATCCACAAGTCCCAATCAGGCCACTCGTGGGCGAGCAGTGCAAAGGCGCGGATCAGCAAATCGAACTGCTTCGTCCTGTTGAGCCGTCCGAGCGAAATGACGCGTTTGCGTGGCGTAGCCGGTTGGCGTTGCTGGAGGAACAGTCCATCGGGCAGCGGATTGGGCATCACCGCGATGTCCTTCATGCCCGGCACGACTTTCCTGAACGGCGCGACTACGTCGTCCGTCAGCAGCGTCAGCAGATCGGCCTTCGGATAGACAAACCGGCACAGCAGTCGCCATAACAACGAACGGTTATCGGCAAGAGGATTCGTGTGCTCGCTCACGATGATGGGAATGCCGAGCCCGCGCGACGCGAGAATCGTCGCGACATTCACATTCGTCAGGAACGAGACGATCACGTCCGCCCTGCTTTCGCGCATGAGGGCACGCAAGGCCGCCATGCGCTGGATAAAGTTGAGCGGTCCGCGGCCGCGCCGCTTCACCAGGTCAGCCAGGTAGACGAACTTCACGGCCGGTGAAACGGGGTAGTTGCAGGCGCCGCGGCCGGAATACGTGGCGACGAGCGTGACCGAGTCGCCGCGCTCGACCCATGCGTTGACAAGCGTCGCGGCGACGCTTTCGGCACCGCCATCCTGCATCGCGCTAATGAACAAGACGATATTCATGAACGGTCCGGATTCGGCCCATGTGATTGATGGAAGGCAAAGCGCCCAGTACTCATTCCGTCGCCCGTACGGAAGGACGCTCAACGAGTCCCGAAGGTTTCGCGCCGGTTTGCGTGAACACGTCGCGCCACATGGAGAACACCCTCGCTACCGAGAAGCGATCGACGACAGCACGCGCGCGCGACGCCATCAGCGCGCGGGTCTCGTCGTCTTTCATCAGGATCGACAAGGCATCGGCGAGTGCCTGCGGATCGCCGACCTGACGAACCAGCAGGCCGTCATGGCCGTGCGTGATGATGTCGCCAGGGCCGGCATCGCAGTCGAAGCTCACCACCGCGCAGCCGCTTGCCATCGCCTCGACGATCGTCATCGAGAAGCCTTCGAAGCGCGAGCTCAGAACGTAAAGGTCCGCACGCTCGTACCAGTCAGGCATATTGCCGACCTGACCCGGCAGCAGCACGCGATCGCCCAAGCCCGCCGCCGCGACTTGTGCAGTGAGTGCGCGCCGGTCATCGCCATCGCCGAGAATGACGAGATCCCACGCGGGAAAATCGCTCGCGATCCGGCCGAAGGAATCGATCAGGATATCGAAGCCCTTCTGTTCGGCCATCCGTCCCGCCGCGAGCAATACGCGACGCTGTGCGCCCACGACCGCCTGCGGCGAGACGAGCGGTTCCACAACGGGAATCGGCAGCGAGATCGAATTTGGAATGACGGTGACCCTTTTGCAATGGCAGTGCTCCTGCAGCCATAGCCTGCTTTTCTCCGTCAACGCGACCACCTTGTCCGCGAACGGGTAAGTCCAGCGGCGCAGGCATTCCCAGAATCTGCCTTCGAACAGCATCGGCGGATGAATGTGCTCGGTTGCGATGACCTTGCACGGCAAGCCCAAGCCGGCCAGGATCGCCAGAATCGACGGCCTCGTCTCGATGCCGAGCACCACGTCCGGGCGCACCTCTTTGAGCACGCGCCGCAATGCCAGCATCCGCCGCGCATTCGCGACGACGGCGCTCGCCGGGCCGTTAGTGGCGCCCGCGAGATCGAGCGTTATTCGCTTGCCCGAGTCGTGCAGCGAATAAAAGTCGCTCGCGGTAGAGGTCAGCGTCACGACACAGACTTCCTGACCTTGTGCCGCCCATTCGCTCGACAGGTTCATGGCCACGCGTTCCGCGCCGCCGTAATGCAGTGAATGGATGAACAGCAGAATCTTCATAGCGGACCTGCCTTTTTATTCTCTAATGATCCGTGTGACAGCGTGAGAGACAGATAGCAAACGAACGAACTGGCGCCCATGACACCGGTTGCAAGGACCACCCCCGTAATGCCGAGCCAACGAATCAGGAAAAAATTCGCGACTGCCTTTACTGCAAAGTTCACGACCGCGATCAACGCCATTGCCTTGAAGCGACCTTGGCTCGCGAAGAGCTGCACCAGCACCAGTACCGAGAAATAGAAAGGAATCTGAATCAATCCCCAGCGAAACAGACTGGACACCGCCAGCGTATCGGCCGCGCTAAAGGCGCCGCGCTGAAATAGCAGCTTCACGACGAACGGGGCGAGAAGCCACGCCACCAACACCACCACGCCGCTGATGGCCAGCATGAACAGCGACCACTTTAGCGCGATGCTTCGGGCACGAACGTTATCTCCTGCACTCAACAGCTCGGATAAAACCGGCAAGGTCGCCCGGCTGATCGCTACCGCGCCCATGCTGACCAGCAAGCCGAGCACGCGGCTCGCATAGCCGAGCGTCGCGATGTTGCCGTCGCCGAGACCGGCCACGAAATACTGATCCAGCGGTGTGGCCAGACTCATCACGAGCTGGCCGATCATGAACACGCCGACCGCGCGATACATGTGCGGCCACTGCGGTGAGCTGAGAGAAAAGCTGAGTCGCGCGCGGATCTGATCGGCGCGCCCGGAGAGCACACCCAATAGCACTGCCTGGAGGATGAAGCCGAGCGTGCTGCCCCAGATCAACGGCGCCGGCGAGCTTGCATCGTGCCAGACGAGCACGAAGCCCAGCAGCACGAGTGCCGGTACGCACTCCAGCAGCGTGTTGACGTGCTTTTCGCGCGCCTGCAGGCGGGCCGCATAGACGCAGATCGTCAGCATGACGATGCCGACCGGCGCCATGCCGAGCATCATCCTGCGCGACATCACGCGGGTTTCTTCCGACAGGTTGCGCGCCATCAGGTCGAGCGCATACGGCCAGGAGAAATAGAGAAGGACCGCGAACGCCACGCCGACGACTATCGCCATCACGTCGAGTTCGCCAAGAAACTTCGCCTGCTCCTTTTTGGGCCTCGAACGCAGCTCGACCAGCGCCGGCACGAGCACGACGCTCAGCACAGCAACGAACGTGGCCGGCAGCCAGGTGATCAGCGTGAGCGTGAGCTGATAGGCATCGACGACATTGCTGATGCCATAGCGATACGCGATCGCCATTTCCTTGAGCGCGCCCGCCGATTTGCCGATGAGCGCGAACATGGAAACCCAGACCGCACTGCGTGCGATCCGGCTATGGTCAGGATGAATCTGCGCAAGACGGTTTCGCCAACCTGCGATCTGAGACATTGACGTTACCGCCTTAAAAGAATCGGCGCGCCGCGCATGAGCCTGTCATGCCGAGTGGGCCGGTGAGCTTGGGCGACTGAAGGCATTACCGTTTCGATACGAATTCGATGTACCAGGGCATCGCTCTGGACAAGCCTTCGACGAAGGGGATTTTGTTTTCATAGCCCAGAAGCCGTTCGGCCTTATCGACATTGGCCTGTGAATGCCTGACATCGCCGGCGCGAAACGGGCCGAACACCGGACGCCTGTCGCAGCGCACGCCGTTGTCGGAGAGCACGGCCCGCAAGCCGTCGTAGAGCTGGATCAAGGTCGTGCGATCGCCGACGGCAACGTTGTACACCTCGTTCCTGGCCGGCTCGTCCGACATCGCCGCGAGGATGTTCGCCTGCACCACGTTGTCGACGAAGCAGAAGTCCCGGCTGGTTTCGCCGTCGCCATTGATCAGGACGTCGTCGCCGGCAATCAGCGCCGCCGTCCATTTGGGAATGACCGCGGCATACGCGCCGTCCGGATCCTGGCGCTTTCCGAATGCATTGAAGTAGCGCAGGCCGATCGTCTTGAAGCCGTACGCACGAGCAAACACCGACGCGTACAGTTCATTGGCGTACTTGGTGACGGCGTACGGCGAAAGCGGCTGGCCGATCTGGTCTTCGACTTTCGGCAAGCCTGGATGGTCGCCATACGTCGAGCTCGACGCGGCATACGTGAAGCTCGACACCTGCGCATCGCGCGCGGCCACCAGCATATTGAGGAAGCCGCTGATGTTCACCTCGTGGGTCGCGATCGGGTCGGCCACCGAACGCGGAACCGAACCCAGCGCCGCCTCGTGCAGCACGTGATCGACGCCATGAACGGCGCTCACGCAGTCTTCCAGCCGGCGGATATCGCCTTCAATGAACCTGAAGCGCTTCCATTGCTCCGGCGAAACGACGGAGCGCACTTCGTCGAGATTGCGCTGGTAGCCGGTGGAAAAGTTGTCGAGTCCGACCACGGTCTGATCGAGCTTGAGCAGCGCCTCCAGCAGATTCGAACCGATGAAACCGGCCACGCCGGTAATCAGCCACTGCTGCGGGCGTCCGGCAAGTTGTTGCCGTATTGTGTCGTAGCGATCTGGCATCAGTGCCTCCGGATCAGATGAGGAAGCCATCACGTCGCGATGGCGTTGCGTGCGATGTGCGCGGCATCTGGCATGGGTTAGAGACGCAGATCGCTGGCCTCGGGAGGCAGCAGGTATTTCAGGTCGTACAACACATGCTCGGGCTTGCCGAAAACGCGAATGGCTTCCACGCCCAATTCCAGGAACCGGCTGTGCGCGACGGCCAGGATCGTCGCGTCGTAGACACCTTTGGCGGGATGCTCGATCGGGTCGAGGTTGTGTTCGCGACGGGCGTCTTCTTTCGAGACCCATGGATCGTAGACATCGACTTCAACGCCGTACTCGCGCAGCTCGGCAACAATGTCGACGACCTTGGTGTTGCGCAGGTCCGGACAATTTTCCTTGAAGGTCAGCCCCATGATCAGCACGCGAGCCCCGGAGACGCCGATCTGCCGCTTGGTCAACGCCTTCACGAGCTGCGACGCGACGTACCCGCCCATGCTGTCGTTCAGACGCCGGCCGGCGAGGATGATCTCCGGGTGATAGCCGATCGCCTGCGCCTTGTGCGTCAGATAATACGGATCGACGCCGATGCAATGGCCGCCCACCAGACCCGGCCTGAATGGCAGAAAGTTCCATTTGGTTCCGGCTGCCAGCAAGACCGACTCCGTGTCGATTCCCATCTTGTTGAAGATGATCGACAGTTCGTTGATCAGCGCGATGTTGACGTCGCGCTGCGTGTTCTCGATGACCTTGGCCGCCTCGGCCACGCGAATGCTGCTCGCCTTGTGCGTGCCCGCGACGATGATCTCGCGATACAGCTGATCGACGAGTTCGGCGGTTTCCGGCGTCGATCCCGAAGTGACCTTGCGGATATCCGTCACGCGGTGTGCCTTGTCGCCCGGATTGATGCGCTCCGGACTGTAGCCGACAAAGAAATCCACGTTGAATTTCAGCCCCGAGACCCGCTCGAGAACCGGCACGCACTCCTCTTCCGTCGCACCCGGATAGACGGTCGATTCGTAGATGACCACGTCGTTCTTTTTCAGCACGCCGCCGATGGTTTCGCTGGCGCCGATCAAGGGCCTGAGATCGGGCCGCTTGTAATCGTCGATCGGCGTCGGAACGGTTGCGATGTACACGTTGCAGGCATTCAGTTCCTGCGCATCCGACGTGAACGTCATGCCGGTGGCAGCGGCCAGTTCTTCATTGCAGACTTCGAGTGTGACGTCCCGTCCTTCACGCAGCGCCGAAATGCGGGCGCCGTTGATGTCGAAACCCACTACCGGGCGATGCTTGCTGAACTCCACCGCAAGCGGCAAGCCGACATAGCCCAGACCGATCACGGCGAGTTTCAGCTCGTTTAACGAATGCATGATTCTTGCTCCCCTTTATTATGGATTCGCGTCTTTGTCCGAACCCCGGGCGCGATTCAGCAGCACTGAATCTGTGCCCGGAGCCACGCGCGTTATTTCGTCGTGGCCGAATCGGAGTAGTAAGCGTCGTATGCGTAGCCGCCGTACCGGCGCGACTGAGAGTAATTGCCGCGGCTCACCTTGAATCCGTTCAGCAGAATGCCTTCGACTTTCGAACCCGTTTGCGCCAGACGCTTGACCGATTCCGAGATCTCTCCAGCGCGCGTATCGGCGAAACGCGCGACCATGAAGATCGAATCGGCGACCGGCGCCATGGTCACCGTGTCGGACACGGCGAGAATGGCGGGCGCGTCGAGCAGCACAATGTCGTACTGTTCCGAAGCGGCGCGAATGGTTGCCCTGAAATTGGCGCTCAACAGCAGTTCGGCCGGGTCGTGCGGATACTCGCCGCACTGCAGGACGTCGAGATTCGGCAGAACGTCCTTGTGCACCGTCTCTTCGAGCGAACGTTCGCCCGTGATCAGATCGGCCAGGCCCGCGCCGCGTTGCAAGCCGAAGTACTGGTTCAGATGGCCGCGACGCAAGTCGCCGTCCACCAGCAGCACACGCTTGCCGCCCGAGGCGAGCAAGGTGCCGAGATTGGCAGACAGGAACGACTTGCCGATACCCGGCAGCGGCCCCGCGAGCATCACCACGTTGTTGCGCTCGCCGTTCAAGGCGAATTGCAGTGCTGCCCGCATCGTGCGCAGTGCTTCGACAGCCGGGTCCATCGGGTAGCGGAAAGCGAGAGCCAGTTTCTCGGGGCCGCGGATCGCCATTTTCTGCGTCAGTTGCTCCTGCTGGGCACTGACCGGAATCGTCGCGTACACAGTCAGGCCGGTGCGCGATTCCAGCTCTTCCGGATCGGCCTCGCCCTTGAACAGATAGTCACGCAGGAAGGCCAGCCCGATAGCGACGAACAGCCCCAGCACTGCCGAAATCAGCAGCACGAGCGTTTTTGCCGGCTTGACCGGGCGCTCGGGGACGTCCGCGGTATCCAGCAACTGCACCGAAGCGGACTGACCGGCCTTGACCAGCCGCAGCGTGTCGATGTTGCTGCGCAGCGCCGAGTACATGTCGGAGCTCATGCGCATGTCGCGCATCAGACGTATCGCACCTTGCTCCGCCGACGGCATGGACTTGACGCGTGCCGCGAGACTCTCGACGTACTTGTTGGTGCTGGCGATCTGCTGATCGATCGCCACCACGCTCGGGTGCTCGGCGGTCAGGTGAGCCATGAGGTCCTGACGCTGACGCTTCAGGTCATAGAGGCGCGAGTCCGCTTCCGTAGCCTGGCGCAGGATGAGCCGGCTTTCCTCGTCCGCATCCAGCAGGCCGTGACTGTTGCGATAGGTGTTGTAGGCTTCTTCCGCCTGCTCCATCTGGCGCTTCGCGCCCGGCAGCTGCTGCTCGAGGTAGTTCAGCGATTTCTCGGCGTTGGCACCCTTCTCGTTCACGTTCTGGCGCACATACACCGCGCCGATATCGTTGAGGATGTTGGTCACGAGAACCGGATCACGGCCTTCGAGCATGACGCCCAGCACATTCGACTTGTTGCCTTGTTCGTCGACCTGAAGGCCCTTTTGCAGCTGTTCGAGAGCCTGCTGACGCGAGTGGCGCGTGAGCTTGAACTCCGCCCCGCTCTCGCCGTCGATCTTGCTCACGAGCAGATTGACCGGCCCGTGGCTGGTTTCGAATTGCTCGTCGACGCCCACGCGTCCGGTGACCGGCTGTTCCAGTCCCGGCCCGCGCAACTGGTACTGGCCGCCGGTCAGTGCGGTGACGGTGTACGCGTTGCCTTCCTGCTTCCTCGGCACTTCGAAGGTCGACACGCTGATCGATTCGTCACCCCAGACGAAGCCACCCCAGCCGAAGATGCCGGGCGTCATGCGCGAGTCGGTGTGGCGCGCGATCAGGCCGCCGAGCACCGGCAGGCGCTTCGGCTCGGCTTCGATGTAGAGCTTGAGGTAATCCACCGTCTGCATGGCGATGGCTTTCGACCTCAGGATCTGCATTTCGCTTTCGGCCGAAGACTTCTCCTGGAACAGCGACGACGCATTGCGCACCAGATCCTTCGAATCCGGCAGTGCGGTTGGCGAATTGTCCTCCACCCTGATCGAAATACTGGCTCGATAGATAGGCGTAGCACAAAACGCGTACAGCGCGCCCACCAGAATGAATGCCATTGTTATAGCGGCGATCATTTTTCGGTGATTAATCAACGTATCGATGATCGATCCAGGATCGAATTCGTCGTTACGTTCGGATAATCCCTCTGACGCTTGATATTTGAGTTTCATGGGCACGTCTCGTCACGTGGTTTTATTTGACCGCTCAGGCAAGCGGATTCGAACGAGGGAAATGTGCGATTAACGGTATTGGTCCTTTCCCTGACGCAACAGTACGCATAAGGCCGAACCAAGTATGCGCGGTAGTGCACACAAAAAATCCCGGACTTTATTCGCTATAAGCGACTTGCAGAGGGCGGCGGGAAGCGGGAAACGCATTTTTTAAAATAAGGGAAAACCACAAAATGTCCGACCAGACGGGTTCGTGTTTTCACGCAAGGCGAAGGAGGATCGCCACGCCGGATTGCGCGATCGACAGCGGGCGCGGATCGCCGGCCTCGTTGAGGATCATGATCCGCGTTGATTTGCTCCGCCATTAGCGATACCTTTACGTCTATTCCGGTCGTCGAATTGCGGTCAACGAGAGGAGACCCGTTTCGTGAAAAGAGCGTGGGCTTTCTCCTGCATCGTCGCCTTGAGCGCGATCCTCGGCGGATGCGGCAAGGGGGGATCGCAAAACGCCACCGAGGCGTCGGGCGCATCCGCGAGCGCGGCGCCGGCTCAGCCAGCGCAAGGCGCGAGCGGTACAACCGTCGCGTCAGGCGCACTCGGCACCGTCACCAAAACACAGTTGCCGGGCGAAGCAGCCGAAACATTGCGGCTGATCAAAGCGGGCGGCCCTTTCCCCTTTTCGGAGGACGGCGTCGTGTTCCGTAACAGCGCGGCATTGCTGCCGCAGCATCCACGCGGCTATTACCACACATACACCGTTCGCACGCCTGGGACGACGGATCGCGGGCAGCGCCGGATCATATGCGGTGGACCGCGCAAGCAGACAGGCGACTGCTATTACACCGACGATTACTACGTCAGTTTCAAGCGCATTGCAGAGTAAAGGCGGATTGATCGGGATATGTGTCGCACGAGCGGTAAAGGCCGACTTCGTAGCGCTCGACGCGCTGGACACTTTCACGTCGAGCATTCTGAGTACAACGTACGGTGTACCGCGACTATGACTCAAGCCGATTATCAGAGCCGAAATGTCGCTCTCTACAGACATCCATGAGATGTCGTTAGCGTCATCCGAAAACCTTGGTCCATGCCACCCGAAGACGTCGCGCGCGATCTTCAAACAGATATGAAGCAGCCAGCGTCAAGAGACCTGAAACAACACCCGTCACGATGTGCTCGACATAGGGAATGCGGTAGTGACTTGCGTGCGCGTAGGCGTCGCCTACGGCTGTCAGCAAGCCGACGATCAGCGCATTGCCGTATCGATTCCCGTACAGTTTGGCAACGGGCGTGAACGTCAAAAGCACGGCAAGGAGTCCGGTGAGCAGACCGGTATGGAATGCGATCGTCCAATGGGCAAGACTCATGATGTTGCCCCAGCTCCCAGGCATGCAGGTCATGCATGCGCTGGTGGGCTGCCAGAAACGCTGGACAAACAGCTTGAAGCGGCGCTTCCACTCGATTGACATGATGTTTATCCCACCAATGCCACTGTTACGGCCAACGCCGGCATAGGTGCCGTCGGACCGCTTTGCGGGCCTTTTGACTGGCTCGTCAAGATGCGCCGCATCAGTGCCGTCGAGGCCGCGCAATAGCGTGGACATGGTGGGATACTACACCGCGATTGGAGCGCCGCCGTTTCGCGTTGGGTAACGCCCGCTAGCGATGGGAAGGTGCGTAGCAGGATCGATACAGCGCAGCGGACGACCACCTCGGTAGCATCCGCAGCGTCGCGTCAGAATGACTCGCCCACCATTTCTTCACTCTTGCGCCAGAGCGCGTCAGCGTTCGCGGCGTCAAGCGCATAGTGTCGAACGCCTTCGCTGGCGGGTGTGATGACAACATCGTCGGCAACGGTTTGGCTGACATGGCAGTTCTCGCAGTATCTGCCGCCTACGTCGTCAGCTGCCGCCACCACCGCCGCCCACACGGAAGTCGCGGCCCCTTGCGGCACGGTCTTGAACTGAAACGGCGCCTTTCCGTCCGACTCGAGCTGCTTGTTGATACCTTCGAGCAACGCAGTCATCTGGCCTTCGTCCATGTGACGCGCGAGTTCCGTGTGGATTCCGCCTGGATGAACCGCGGCGGCGCGAACGCCGCGCGCTCGATGCCGCTGATCGAAGGCCACCGCAAAGAGAATATTCGCCGTCTTGGCGCGCCCATAGGCAACGAACGGGTCGTAAGGCGTTCGCTCGAAGCCCGGGTCGTCGAGATTCACGTCAGCGAAACGGTGTCCCGACGACGCGAGCATCACGACTCGGCCACCCGATGGGATCAGCGGCGCCAGCCGGTTCACCAGCACGAAATGCCCCAGATGGTTCGTGCCGAACTGCGTCTCGAAGCCATCCGCGGTCTTGCCAAAGGGCGTCGCCATCACGCCCGCGTTCGCGATGATGACGTCGATCGGTTTGCCTTGCGCCCGCAACTTGTCGGCACAATCCCTGACGCTCGCGAGGCTCGCCAGATCGAGCGCGATCAGCTCGATGCTGCCGCCCGCCGCGTCGGCCTCCCGCCGCGCATCGGCAATCGCCTGCGTGGCTTTTCCCAGATCTCTGGCCGCGCCGATCACGTTGGCCCCGCGCGCCGCCAGTGCCCGCGCCGTCTCTACGCCCAATCCCGCCGACACGCCGGTCACCAGAATTCGCTTGCCATGAAGATCGACGCCTGCGAGCACGTCGTCAGTCGTCGAAGTTGCCCCAAATTTCTCAGTCATTTCCGCCGCTCCAGCACAATGAAGATTGACGTCATTCCCCGCCCGGGATAAAAACGGAGCTTACCTCCGTTTTTTTGATATTAAACGGAGACACCCTCCGCTTGCAAGAGCCCAACTGTAAATGACCGACTCGACGCCCAAAGAACGAAAACCCAGAGCGGACGCGCTGCGTAACCGCGAGCGCATCCTTGAAGAGGCAAAAACGGCGTTCACGCGCGCCGGCGGCGAAATCAGCCTCGAGGATGTCGCGCGCCAGGCAGGGGTCGGCGCAGGCACGCTGTACCGGCACTTCCCCACGCGCGATGCGCTGCTGGAGAGTGTCTACCGTGCCGAGGTGGCGAAGCTTGCCGAGGAGCAGCGCAGACTGTCCGACTCGCTGCCCCCTCCCGATGCGTTGCGATCGTGGATGCTGCTCTTCGTGGATTACATCGCAACGAAGAAGATCATTGCGCCGGCATTGAATTCGATCGTCGGAGGGCCGACCAAGCTATTCGAATCGTCCGGTGCGCAGATCATGGACGCGATTCACTTGCTCGTCACGAACGCCGTGGCGAGTGGCGACATCCGCGCGGATATCGAGCCACTGGATCTGCTTCGTGCGCTCGTCGGCGTTTCGAATGTCGCGTCGGCGCCGGACTGGCAGCAAAGTGCGAAGAGGCTGGTCGATATACTGTTACTTGGGTCGAAGCCGACGGAGTAGGTTTGGCGACTGGACGCGGAGCGCCCATTCGAACGATATCAGCGCTTCCCATCCTCCGGCCTCGCCCCCATCGCCGCAACAATCCGGCTCTGTGCGGCAACGAGCTGGTCATCCGTCGTCGCCACCAGCCACAGACGTGCTCGCTCCGCGATCCGGCGGTTGTGGTCTTTCAAAGGACCCAGCGCGGCAGCGGCCTTCCAGACCACCGGGGCGACCCGGCTTTGCCTGCCCGACGGCGCGCCGACCAGCAGGCAATAAGGTCCGAGCGGAAGCGATACAAACGGAAGCGCCGGACTCGCGCTCACGCGCCAGTCGATAAAAGGCGTCTCGCTGATCAGCAGCGGTGTGGGCAAGCCGTAAAGCACACTGAAATCGTAAAGCGCCAGTTGTTCCGGCATGCCGGCGTAAATACGGCGGATGTCGTCGACCACAGCCGCGCGGATTTCATCGTCGAACATGGGTTCCTGCGCGTAGCGGGCAAATGCCTCACGAGCCTCCCGTTGATACGCGCTAAACAGGCCGAGTGCAACGCAGTCCTGCACCGCGCGCTGAACCTCCGCCAGGGAACCGGCTTCCTCTGGCTTGCCCAGCTGCGCGGCCCGTAAAAAGCGCGCAAGTCCTGCTTCCTGGATCGCGGGCCCCTCCTCGGATGCATTGTCTTGAGCGTCCTTGCCAAGGGGCACGTAGGTATATTTCTCGGCGGCGAAATGCGATTTCTTGCCTTCGTCGAATTTGATCGCGCCATCGGCGCAATCCAGATAGCGAGTGCCGACTCGACCATGCTCCCAAATCCAGTTTTTCAGGAGCGGACGTAGTGGATGCAGTCTGTCTTGTTCAGCCATCGAAACCTCCAGGTGCCCCAGTATAGTTCCAAGTCGCGGATCACTCCGTGGAGCGACAGGGCGATCGTTAGCGTCGGCACGTTGACCTTTCGCAACCCACGCTGTACACAACATGGAATGGACGCAAGCGTTTCAGGAAGGCACGATGAGCCGCCCCTTTTTCACGATTGGTCACTCCAACCGTCCGTTGCCCGAATTCACGAGTCTGCTGAAAGAAGCGGAAGTCGCGACGCTGATCGATGTGCGCAGTATTCCGCGCTCACGCACCAATCCGCAGTTCAATCGGGACACGCTGCCGGACGCGCTCGCGCCGGAACACGTCGACTACGCGCATCTTGCCGAACTGGGTGGGCGCCGCAGCCGGCGCAAAGACGATGCACCGTCGCCGAATCTGTACTGGACCCATCCGGCGTTTCGCAATTACGCGGACTATGCGATGAGCGACGCTTTCCGCGCCGGCCTCACGCAGCTTCTCGCGCTCGGCCACCGACGCCGCTGCGCGATCATGTGCGCGGAGGCGGTCTGGTGGCGCTGTCACAGGCGTATCATCACGGATTACCTGCTGCTGCACGGCGAAACCGTGCTGCACATCATGGACGCGCGTCACACAACCGTTGCAACGATGACGCCCGGCGCGCAACCACAACCCGACGGCACGCTGATCTATCCGGCTCAAACCACGGCCTGAACCGGCACGCGAAGCGACCGCCCGTCCGCCGTATTGCACGATTGCATGACCGTCACCACACAAGCCACGTCGCTCGATATCCTTCTTCGCGAGATTCGCGCCTGCACACTTTGCTCGCCGGTGCTGCCGCACGCGCCACGGCCGGTGCTGGCCGCGTCCGGAACGGCGCGCATTCTGATCATCGGCCAGGCGCCGGGCGCGCGAGTGCATGCGTCCGGCGTTCCATGGAGCGACGCGAGCGGTGCGCGGCTGCGCGCATGGCTCGACGTCGACGACGACACGTTCTACGACACGTCGAAATTCGCCGTCGTGCCGATCGGCTTCTGTTTCCCGGGCCGCGGCCCGAGCGGAGATCTGCCCCCACGGCCCGAGTGCGCCGCCCGCTGGCACAAGGAGTTGCTTGCGCACATGTCGTCGGTCCGGCTCACGCTGCTGGTCGGACAATACGCGCAGCGATTCGCATTGGGCAAGGCATTCGGGCCGACATTGACGGACACGCTCGTCCGGTGGCGCGAATTCGGCCCACAGGTCGTGCCGCTGCCGCATCCGTCGCCGCGCAACATCGCCTGGTTCAAACGCAATCCGTGGTTCGATGCGAGCGTTTTGCCGACCTTGCGCGAGCGCGTCGCGGCCGCATTGGCGACGTCCGACGCGTGAAAATCCGCGGTGATCGACGCGGTACGACGAGCTGCAGGACCTTCGCCTTCATCGCCCCGAGGCCGTCGAATACAAACGCTTGCGCAGAAGTATTCAGTTTCTGCCCGGCGCAACCCAAGAAGTCGTGGCCATTTCGCCGCAAATGCCGGTTTTCCCACATACCGACAGATTACGACTTGTCATCCTGATGGCTCAGGCGTGTGTTTGGCGGGAGATGGCTATGTCGGTCTATGTCGATGAAGGGTTCAGGCCCTGTGTGACGGAATGCGCGACAGTCGCGTTCCGGGTGTGCTGCGACGATCGCGCGCAGATTTTCGAGGTCAGCGCCGACGCACTCGTGACTTTCTGCGGCGCGGCGAGCAAACGCAAGGAAGATCTGCTCGTCGCATTCGAGGATGCGCAGTTCGAGATTCTCTCGGTCGCGGCGCAGAAATGGGCATTCAGACCGACAGAGCCGGTGCGTCTCGGCCTCGACGAATTCCGAATGGTCAGACATTGAAACAACGGGTATGCCAGAATTCGCATCATGACCTGGATCGCCGCCCTGCCAATGTATAACGTCACGCCCGCGCTCGACCTCGCGTGGCGCGAGTGGCTCGCCGACGTGCTGCGCATGGTGAAGCCCGCGTGCCGCATCGTCGAACCGGATGAGGAATTGCATGGCTTCTGGCGGCGCCCCAATCTGCTGATCTCGCAGACTTGCGGTTATCCGTTCATGCATGGTCTGCAGGAGCAGGTTCAACTGGTCGCGACGCCGCGCTTCGACGCACCCGGCTGCGAAGGCGCGCATTATTCGAGCGTGCTGGTCACGCGCGCGGACGCCCACTTCGATACGCTCGCGGCCTGCCACGGCGCGCGCGCCGCCTACAACCAGGACGATTCGAACAGCGGCATGAATGTGTTTCGCCACGCCGTGGCGCCGTTCTCGCGCGCCGGCATGTTCTTCAGCTCGGTGTTGCGAACCGGCTCGCATCTCGGCTCATTGCGCGCGGTGGCGGAAAATCGCGCGGACGTCGCCGCGATCGATTGCGTGACCTTCGCTTTCGTGTGCGACGAAATGCCGGAACTGGCCCGCCAGGTTCGCCGGATCGGCACGACGGCGCCGTCGCCGGGCCTGCCTTTGATCGCTTCCGATACGGTGCCCCCGGCAACGATCGAGGCACTGCGCGAAGCGCTGAATGAAGCCCTTGTGATCCAGCCAGAACGCGCGAAACGCCTGCGTTTGCAGGGCTTTTCCGTGCTGCCGCCCTCGGACTACGAGCGCATCGAGCAACTCGAAAACGAGGCGCGCGCCGTCGGCTATACGCGCCTCGCTTGAGGCTGAGTCCTGAGCCCCGAGCCCTGAACCCCGCGGATTTACTTCTGCTGCACGTCCAGCACCAGAAGCTGCGCGCCATCGGCAACCTGATCGCCGACCGAATACAGCACTTCCGACACCGTACCGGCCGCCGGCGCACCGATGGTGTGCTCCATCTTCATCGCTTCCATCACGATCAGCGGCGTGCCCTTCTCCACCACGGTGCCCGGCTCGACCAGCACCGCGATCACCTTGCCCGGCATCGGCGCGGTCAGGCGGCCTTCGCCGCCTTCGGCGTCCGCGGCGTGCGCGAGCAGGTTCTGCCACTCGAACGACAACGCTTCGCCGAGACAGAACACATGGAACGTATCGCCGTCGACGAACACGCGGCCCGTTGCGCGCGCATCGCCGATCGTCGCGCGGAATTCGTGCGGACCGCTGCCGTCCGACCAGCTGAAGTCCTCACGCACGCCGTCGTGTTCGAGCGTTTGCGTGCCGCCGTCGCGCGCGAACGTGACGGTGAAGGTGCTTTCGTTGTCGTTACCCGCGTTGCCACTCTCCAGATCGCGCCAGCCGAGCGTCTGCGTATAGCCGCCGTTCAGGCGCCAGTGCGACAGCGCATCCCACGGCGACGCGCCATGCGCCGTGCCGCCTTCGCGCTTGAGCAACGCCGCGCAAGCCAGCGCGAGCGCTTCCTTGAACGGCTTCTTGCGCGGCGCGAACAAGGCGTCGTGATGACGTTCGATCAAACCGGTGTCGAGATCGCCCGTTGCAAACGGCTCGCTCGTCACGATACTTTGCAGGAACTCGACGTTGGTATGCGGGCCGACCACCTCGCACGCATGCAACGCGCGGCTCAGACGCGCAAGCGCCTCTTCACGTGTCGCGCCGTGCACGATCAGCTTGGCGATCATCGGGTCGTAGAACGGCGTGATGGTGTCGCCTTCACGCACGCCGCTGTCGATCCGCACCGGCGCCTTGCGCCCCGATTCGCCGAGACCGGCCGCGTCGATGCTGAACTCCACGCCCTCCGGCATGCGCAGATGCTTGAGCGTGCCCGTCGACGGCAGGAAGCCGCGCGCCGGATGTTCGGCATAGATACGCGCTTCGATCGCGTGGCCGTCGATCTTCAACTGTGCCTGCGTGAGCGGCAGTGGTTCGTCGGCGGCCACGCGCAGTTGCCATTCCACCAGATCCTGGCCGGTCACCATCTCCGTGACCGGGTGTTCGACCTGCAGGCGCGTGTTCATTTCCATGAAGTAGAAGTCGCCCGTGCCGGTCATGATGAACTCGACCGTGCCCGCGCCGACGTAATTCACCGCACGCGCGGCCGCCACCGCCGCCTCGCCCATTTCGCGCTTGATTTCAGCGGACAATCCGGGCGCCGGCGCTTCTTCCAGCACTTTCTGATGACGCCGCTGCACGGAGCAATCGCGATCGAACAGATAGACCGCGCCGCCGTGACGATCCGCGAACACCTGTACTTCCACGTGACGCGGACGCGTCAGATACTTTTCGATCAGCACGCGATCATTGCCGAAGCTGCTCGCCGCTTCCCGCTTGCACGACGCCAGCGCCGCCGCGAAGTCCTCGCTGCGCTCGACCACGCGCATGCCCTTGCCGCCGCCGCCGGCGCTGGCTTTGAGCAGCACCGGATAGCCGATCGCATCCGCCTCACGATGCAACAGTTGCGGGTCCTGATCGTCGCCGTGATAACCCGGCACGAGCGGCACGGCGGCTGCATGCATCAGCGCCTTCGCGGCAGCCTTGGAACCCATCGCGGCGATGGCCTCGACCGGCGGCCCGATGAAGACGATGCCGGCCGCTTCGCACGCATGCGCGAAGTCCTCGTTTTCCGACAGGAAGCCGTAGCCCGGATGCACCGCCTGCGCGCCGGTGGCGCGCGCGGCTTCGATAATCCGTTCGACGCGCAGATAGCTTTCCGCCGCCGTCGAGCCGCCGATATGCACGGCCTCATCGCACGCGGCGACGTGTTTCGCGTTGGCGTCCGCATCAGAATAGACGGCCACGCTCGCGATGCCGAGCCGCTTGCAGGTCGCGGCGACGCGGCACGCAATCTCGCCCCGGTTGGCAATCAGGATCTTGTTGAACATGAAGTGTCTCGATGAAGTGAGCCGTTTTTTTCGGGGCTGTTGTTTTGATCAAGGCGCGCCGGGCGCCCTGGAATGTGTGCTTCAGTTGCGCCAGGCCGGCGTGCGTTTTTCGAGGAACGACGCGACGCCTTCTCGGCCTTCCGCGCCGGCGCGCGTACGTGCGATGCGCGCCGCCGTGTCCTCGATCATTGCGTCGTTCAACTCGCGACCCGCAATGTCCTGCACCAGTTGCTTGCAAGCGCGCACCGCTTGCGGACCATTCGCGCACAATGTTTCAGCAATCTGCCGCACGGTGGCGTCGAGTTGTTCCATGCCGACGGCTTCGCTGACGAGCCCGAGACGCAATGCCGTCGCGCAATCGAACTGCTCGGCGGTCGTGAAATAGCGGCGCGATGCCTGCTCGCCCAGCGCGCGAATCACGTACGGCGCGATGGTGGCCGGAATCAGTCCGAGGCGCGCTTCCGAGAGGCAGAAGCGCGCGCTGTCGACCGCCACCACGATGTCGCACGCCGAGATCAAACCCATGCCGCCCGCGTACGCGTCGCCGTTCACGCGCGCGATCACCGGCTTGCGGCACCGATAGATCGACGACAGCATGTTCGCCAGCAGCATGGCGTCCGCGCGGTTCTCGTCGTCCGAGTAGCCGGACATCTTCTTCATCCAGTTCAGATCCGCGCCCGCGCAGAACGCCTTGCCGTTCGCGGCGAGCACCACCGCGCGAATGTCGTCGCGGTCGTTGAGCGCCGTGAAGGCCGAGGTCACTTCGGCGATCATCGTTTCGTTGAACGCGTTGCGCACGTCCGGACGATTCAGCGTGACCGTCGCGATCGGTCCGGCGAATTCGACATTCAGTGTTTCGTATTGCATCGTCGCTGCTCCCGCGCGTGGTTGCGTTGCCTGGCGCATCGTCACATTCTGAACACGCCGAACCGCGTGTCTTCGATCGGCGCATTCATCGTGGCCGACAAGCCGAGACCGAGCACGTCGCGCGTTTGCGCCGGGTCGATCACGCCGTCGTCCCACAGACGCGCGCTCGCGTAGTACGGGTGGCCCTGATGTTCGTACTGCTCGCGGATCGGCTGCTTGAACGCCTCTTCTTCCTCGGCGCTCCACGCACCGCCCTTGCCTTCGATGCCGTCGCGCTTGACCGTGGCCAGCACCGACGCCGCCTGCTCTCCGCCCATCACCGAGATGCGCGCATTCGGCCACATCCACAGGAAGCGCGGCGAATACGCGCGGCCGCACATGCCGTAATTGCCCGCGCCGAACGAGCCGCCGATGATCACCGTGAACTTCGGCACCTTGGCTGTGGCCACCGCCGTCACCATCTTCGCGCCGTTGCGCGCGATGCCTTCGTTTTCGTACTTGCGGCCCACCATGAAGCCGGTGATGTTCTGCAGGAACACGAGCGGAATCTTGCGCTGGCAGCACAGCTCGATGAAGTGCGCGCCCTTGAGTGCGGACTCCGAAAACAGGATGCCGTTGTTCGCGATGATGCCGACCGGATGGCCCCAGATATGCGCGAAACCGGTGACGAGCGTGGTGCCGTAGCGCGCCTTGAATTCGTCGAAGGCCGAGTCGTCGACGATCCGCGCGATCACCTCACGGATATCGAACGGCTTGCGGGTATCCACGGGAATCACGCCGTACATGCTCTTCACGTCGTAGCGCGGCGGCTTCGGCTCCTGCAACGCGACCGGCACCTGCTTCGTGCGATTCAGATTGCCGACGATGCTGCGCGCAATCCCCAGCGCATGCGCATCGTTTTGCGCAAGGTGATCGACCACGCCGGACAGACGCGTATGCACGTCGCCGCCGCCGAGGTCTTCCGCGCTCACCACTTCGCCGGTCGCGGCTTTCACCAACGGCGGGCCGCCGAGAAAAATCGTCCCCTGATTCTTGACGATGATCGACTCGTCGCTCATGGCGGGCACATACGCGCCGCCTGCCGTGCACGAACCCATCACGACGGCGATTTGCGGAATGCCTGCCGCCGAGAGGTTCGCCTGGTTAAAAAAGATGCGGCCGAAGTGATCGCGATCCGGAAACACGTCGTCCTGATTCGGCAGATTCGCGCCGCCCGAGTCGACCAGATACACGCACGGCAAGTGATTTTCAGCGGCGATTTCCTGCGCCCGCACGTGCTTTTTCACGGTGACGGGATAGTAAGTGCCGCCCTTGACCGTTGCATCGTTGCAGACGATCACGCACTCCTGCCCGGCGATCCGGCCAATGCCGGTGATGACGCCCGCACCTGGCGCGTCGTCGTTGTACATGCCGTAGGCCGCGAGTTGCGAGAACTCCAGAAACGGCGTGCCCGGATCCAGCAATTTCTCGATCCGCTCGCGCGGCAGCAGTTTGCCGCGTCCGGTGTGTTTGTCGCGCGCCGCCTGACCGCCGCCCAGTGCGAGCTTCTCGACTTTCGCGCGAAGGTCGGCGACCAGCGCTTCGAGCGCCGCCGCGTTGGCGCGGAAGTCGTCCGAGCGCGGATTCAGCTTTGATTCGATGATCGGCATTGCGTGGCTCTCCTGTTCGCCGCTTCTTATTCGCTTCGGGCCGTGGCGCTCATGCCGTTTCGGCGAACAACTCGCGCCCGATCAGCATGCGGCGGATTTCGCTCGTACCGGCGCCGATTTCATAGAGCTTCGCATCGCGCCACAAACGGCCGACCGGGTATTCGTTGATATAGCCATTGCCGCCGAGAATCTGGATCGCCTCGCCCGCCATCCACGTGGCTTTTTCCGCCGTGTAGAGAATCACGCCCGCGCAGTCTTTGCGCACCTGGCGCACATGTTCCTTGCCGAGCGTGTCCAGTTGACGGCCCACCGCGTAGAGGTACGCGCGGCACGCCTGCAACGTGGTGTAGAGGTCGGCCACCTTGCCCTGAATGAGCTGGAATTCGCCGATCGACTGACCGAACTGCTTGCGGTCGTGGATATACGGCACAACGGCGTCCATGACCGCCACCATGATGCCGGTCGGGCCGCCCGCGAGCACGGCGCGTTCGTAGTCGAGACCGCTCATCAGCACTTTCGCGCCGCCGTTCAACTGACCGAGAATATTTTCTTCCGGCACTTCCACGTCCTGGAACACGAGTTCGCCGGTATGCGAGCCGCGCATGCCGAGCTTGTCGAGCTTCTGCGCAACGGAGAAACCCTTCATGCCCTTCTCGACGATAAACGCGGTAATGCCGCGCGAATTCGCTTCGGGATCGGTTTTAGCGTAGACGACCAGCGTGTCGCAATCCGGCCCGTTGGTGATCCACATCTTGGTGCCGTTGAGCACGTAGTGGTCGCCCTTCTTCTCCGCGCGCAGCTTCATGCTGACCACATCCGAGCCTGCGTTCGGCTCGCTCATGGCGAGCGCGCCGACGTGTTCGCCCGACACCAGCTTGGGCAGATACTTCTGTTTTTGCGCTTCCGTGCCGTTACGATGAATCTGGTTGACGCACAGATTCGAATGCGCGCCGTACGAGAGACCGACCGAGGCCGACGCGCGCGAGATCTCTTCCATGGCGATCATATGCGCCGTGTAGCCCATATTCGCGCCGCCGTATTCTTCCGAGACCGTCATGCCGAGCACGCCCAGATCGCCGAACTTGCGCCACAGGTCCATGGGAAACTGATCCGTACGATCGATCTCTGCGGCACGCGGGGCGATTTCTTTGGCGGCGAAGCCCGCAATGCTGTCGCGCAGCATTTCGATTTCTTCGCCGAGCGGGAATTGCAAACCGGGCAGGTTGCTCATTGCAGTGTCTCCAGAGTTCGTTGGCGGCCGGCCTTGGGTGGGCGCCGGCTGGTCCGGTTGCGGCTCGGCGGACGGCGGCGGCCTTGTGGGCCGCCCCTGTCGTCACGCACGAGGCGCGAAACGTTCAAGGCGCATTTCACGCTAGATTTACGTAAGCGTCAATAGGTATTTTTGAGTATTACTCAGAAACTGAAGCGACCGCCTACAACATCACTATGGCGTGCTAGCATCGCACTTATCCGGCTTGTTTCGCACCTTTTCGGGCGCGATGGGCCTCACAAATCTGAACTGGACTCATATGACGGTTGCCACGAAGGCCGAGTTGCCCGCCTCGCGCCGCCAGCCGGCCGGGCGCAAGTCGCAGCAACGCGTGAAGGAGATTCTTCAGGCGGGGCGCGACGTGTTCTCCGAAAAGGGCTACGAACGCGCGACCACCGCCGAAATCGCGCAGCGCCTCGGCATTTCCGAGGCGACCGTGTTCAGCTATTTCCGCGGCAAGCGCGAGTTGTGCGCGCGGGTGATCGGCGACTGGTACGACGAGATCATCGAAGCCATCGAGTCCGGCTTGCCGCGCGACGGCAATGTGCGTCAGCAGTTTGCATTCATCGTGCGCACGCATTTGCGGTTGATGCTGGTGAACGGCACGGATCTGTGCGCGCTGGTGTTGTCCGAAGGACGGGCGCGGCATCATGAGTTGAGCGAGGCGCTCACGGAGTTGCAGCGCCGCTATACCGCGCCGTTGATGCGCGTGCTGGCGCAGGGCCAGGAAAGCGGGCAGATTCGTGGCGACATGCCGTTGCGCCTGTTGCGCTCGATGGTGTTTGGGCCGATGGAGCATGTGCTGTGGGATGCCACGCTCGCCAACCGGCACATCGATATCGATGCGACGGCGGATCAGTTGATCGACGTACTGTGGGCCGCGCTGACGCCGCCGGATCTTGCGGTGAGCGCGTTGCAGCAGTTCAGGGTGGAAGTGGCGGAGGCGAACCGGCGGTTTGAAGAAGCGGCGCGGGGGGCAACGGATACGTCCTCACGGGACAGCGAATAGCGGCCGCGATTTAGTCGCCGCGTGGCTCTGTTCCTTGGCAAAAAAACGGCTAATCTACTGCTTCCCCGCGCGAAGTCAGATGGAGAAGCCAAGTGCCGAAAGAACCCGCTGCAAAAACAACAAAGACCTCGAAGACCTCAAAAACATCGAACATCCGCGTTGGCATAGGCGGCTGGACCTACGCGCCATGGCGCGGCACCTTCTACCCGTCCGACCTCACGCAGAGCCGCGAACTCGAATACGCGAGCCAGAACCTCACGTCGATTGAAATCAACGGCACGTTTTACGGCTTGCAAAAACCGGCGAGCTACGAAAAGTGGTATCAGGAGACCCCGGACGATTTCGTCTTTTCGCTCAAGGCGCCGCGTTACGCGACCAACAGAAAAGTGCTCGCCGAAGCGGGCGAAACCATTGAACGTTTCTTCGACAGTGGCGTGCTGCTGCTCAAACAGAAGCTCGGCGCGGTCAACTGGCAGTTCGCTCCCACCAAGAAATTCGACAAGGAAGACTTCGAAGCCTTTCTGAAGTTGCTTCCGGCCAGCATAGAAGGCCAGAAGCTACGGCATGCGATCGAAGTTCGCAACGACACCTTCAAGACGCCGGACTTCATCGCGCTCGCCCGCAAATACAAAGTTGCCGTAGTGCTCGCCGGCGACAGCGACTACCCGCAGATCGCCGACCTCACGGCGCCCTTCGTGTATGCCCGCATCATGGGCACCACGGACAAACAGGCCAAAGGCTACTCGACCAAAGCGCTCGACGCATGGGCCGAACGCGCGCGGCAATTGGCGGCAGGCATCACCCCGGACGACCTGGAAACCGCCGCGGATGCGCCGGCGAAAACGGTCGCACGCGACGTCTACCTCTACGTGATCAGCGGCTTCAAGGAACGCAATCCGGCGGCCGCCATGGCGCTGATCAAACGGCTCTGACACGCGGCTCCCGGCCGCATCGCGCGAGTGTCATAATCCCGGCAGCGAAGACAAGCACGATCGACGCATCCACACACACGCAGTCAGGCGGCAAGGCCGCTTCATCATTAAGGTCCGGGAGAATATTTTGAGCGCCATCGACAATCCTTTGCACGATCAGGAAGTCGGCTCGGCCGACGCCACCCAGGACACCACGCGCATCGACGACGTTCGGATCGGCGCAGTACGTCCACTGATTTCGCCTGCCCTGTTGCAGGACGAATTGCCGGTGCCGCCCTCGGTGCAAACACTGGTCGAGAAAACCCGCGCGGAAATCGCCGACATTCTGCATGGCCGCGACGACCGGCTCGTGATGATTGTCGGACCGTGTTCGATTCACGACCACGATCAGGCAATCGAATATGCGCACAAACTGAAAGTCGCCGCGGACGCCTACAAAGACGATCTGCTGATCGTGATGCGCGTCTACTTTGAAAAGCCGCGCACCACGGTCGGCTGGAAAGGCTATATCAACGACCCGCGTCTGGACGGCAGCTTCCGCATCAACGAAGGTCTGCGTCTTGCACGGCAACTGCTGCTCAACATCAACGGTCTTGGCTTGTCCACGGCCACCGAGTTTCTCGATCTGCTGAGCCCGCAGTACATCGCCGATCTGATTGCGTGGGGCGCCATCGGCGCGCGCACGACGGAGAGTCAGAGCCATCGTCAGCTGGCGTCGGGTCTGAGTTGCCCGATCGGCTTCAAGAACGGCACGGACGGCGGCGTGCAGATCGCCGCGGACGCGATCGTCGCCGCGCGCGCAAGCCACGCGTTCATGGGCATGACAAAAATGGGCATGGCCGCGATCTTCGAAACGCGCGGCAACGACGACGCGCACGTGATCCTGCGCGGCGGCAAGAAAGGGCCGAACTACGACAGCGCGTCGGTGGAAGCCACCTGCGTGGCGCTCAAATCAGCGGGATTGCGCGAGCAGGTCATGGTCGACTGTTCGCATGCGAACTCGGGCAAGTCGCATTTGCGTCAGCTGGAGGTCGTGCAGGATCTGGCGCAGCAACTGTCGCAGCGCGAGCGCCGCATCATCGGCGTCATGCTGGAGAGTCATCTGGAGGAAGGCCGTCAGGATCTGAAGCCGGGTGTGCCGTTGCGTCACGGCGTGTCGATCACGGATGCCTGCGTGAGTTGGGCGCAGACCGAGCCGGCGCTCGAGACCCTGGCCGAGGCCACCCGCAAACGTCGCGCGGGCTGAGCGCGCGCCGGGCCGCCAACGCCGCGTCAAGCACGGCCCCCGGGAAAGCCCTTGGGGGAGAGCACAAAAACACACGCGCCGCACCACCCGCCGATCGATCAAACCGACCGGGGTTGGGCAGCGCGTGATTCCTCACGCCCGACACATCGCTCACCGCGCGCCAGTTCAGCGCGCATGAATGTTCCGGCGCGAAGCGCGTTGCATTACGACGCGTTGACAGCTTCCTTGAACGCCTTGCCTGCGGTGAACTTCACCGTCTTGGCAGCCGCGATCTGGATCTCGGCACCCGTCGACGGATTGCGGCCCACGCGTGCTGCGCGCGCGCCAGTCGAGAAAGAACCGAAACCGACCAGTTGCACCGTATCGCCACCCACCACGGCTTTGGTCACCGCTTCGACGATCGCGTCGATGGTTTGGCCGGTGGCCGCTTTGCTTTCGCCCGTCGCTGCGGCGACTGCATCAATCAGTTCCTGTTTGTTCATAGCACTTCCCGTATGGTAATCATGGAACCGGCGCCACATCTGTTGCGCCGGGACCGACACACTAACGCATACGCGCGGGTTCGCGCAAACCTTGGGTGTAAGGCTTGTATCACCCGCCCACAGGGAATTTGACGATTTTTTCCGGCAAAGTGCCATAAGAATCGCGCGCTTAGACGATTCGTTGACTGGATACGGGTTTCCGCGTTATCACAATCCGTTGCAATTTCAGTGCTTTAGCGCGCCGCGAGCCGCCACTGGCGGGCTTTTTTACTATCTTACGGTGGTTCGCCAAGACTCCGCATTTGTCCGGCGCGGCGGCACTAAATAAAGAATCCGGGAGGAATAAAAAAATGAAATTTCGCCATATTGCAACATGTGCGCTGCTTGCCGCGACGTCCTGCGCCGCCCTCGCAGCCGACGACAAAAGCTGCGCCACCCTCGTCGGCACGGCAAATTCACCCGCCCCGCAGAGCTTTCAGATACGTGACGGCGAGCCGGTCGACCTCGTCAGCGGCGCCGCAACGGTGCACGGCAAGTTGCTGGTTTTCGGCGACGGCGGCGTGTTCCGCGCCTATTGGCAGCCCGAGAACAGCCAGGAAAAATACGCGCTCGCGAACGCCGGTGTGAATAGCGTGCGGCTCGTTTCGACGCCGCCGCAAGGCACGCGGATGCAAAACGGCCAACCTGGCACGACACTCGCACCGCAACGCGTGCTCTCCTGTCCGGCGCTTTAAGACGGCGAACCCGCGATTCCGCCCGTCTCGACGCGGCACAAATGACACATCGAGGCATGCTTTCCGGTCGCACTTACCGTTTATTCGCACAGCGATCGATTTCTATCTGACACGCCCTCAAGGTCCCACCCGTCCTGCCGATATACAAAGCTGCGTGTGCTGCGCAAACGTTTAAAAGGACGGGGATGATTCTGCTAGCCAAATTGAGGGATGCGCTGTCGGTCGCGGGACGCGACCCCGAGCTCATACGTTCGCAGCTCGAAGCATTCAGCCACCAGGTCCCCCTTCTATATTTCATCCTGCTCGTCAATACGGCGGCCGTCGCCGTCACGCACCTGAGCTGCGCGCCGGCCTGGCTGTCGATCTACTTTCCCGCGGCGCTGTGCACGCTGTGCATTATCCGGTGCATACGATGGTGGCATCTTCGGCACCGCGTCCTGACTCTCGACAAAGCGGAGCCCGAACTGCGCAAGCTGACCTGGCTTGCCGGCCTCTTCGCCGTCGCTTTCAGCGCCTGGTCGCTATTCCTTTTCCCCTACGGCACCGCGTACGAACAGACGCAGGTCGCGTTTTACATGGCGACCACGCTGGTCGGCTGCGTGTTCTGCCTGATGCACCTGCGCGCGGCCGCGATGCTGCTGCTGTCGATCGTCATCCTAAGCTTTTCGACCTTTCTGGTGTTCACCGGCTATCCGGTCTTCATCGCGATGGCTGTCGACATGACCCTCGTGGGCGTCGCACTTGCCTTCATCATTCAACTATATTGCCGGACCTTCGCCGACGTGGTGCACGCGCAGCGCGAATTGCAGGCGAGCCAGCAAAAGACGCAACGCCTGAGCGACGACAACTTCCGGCTCGCGAGCATCGACAGTCTGACGGACCTACCCAACCGGCGCAGTTTTTTCGCCTCGCTGCGCGCGCTGTCCGAACAGGCGATCGGCACCGGCGGCGGCTTTAATGTCGGACTGATCGATCTCGACGGTTTCAAACAGGTCAACGATATCTACGGGCACGCCAGCGGCGATCTCGTGCTTCAGGAAGTCGGCTCGCGTTTGCTCGGGCTTGCCGAGCCCGGCATTTTCTTCGCACGCCTCGGCGGCGACGAGTTCGGCGTGCTGGCGCAGCACAAGCTGACGGACCAGACGCTCGTCGAGCTGGGCGAGCGCATCTGCGAGGCGCTCGGTCAGCCGTATCGGGTCGCCGGCAATGTCGCCGAGTTGTCGGGCACGATAGGCTGGGCCGCGTTTCCCGAGGCCGGCACGACGGTGGCGCAGGTATTCGAACGCGCCGACGCGGCGCTGTACGTCGGCAAGGAAAGCCGGCGCGGCACGCCGGTCATCTTCTCGACTGAACATGAAACGCGCATCCGCCGTTCGAGTCTCGTGACCCAGGAGCTCCGTCATGCAGACCTCGAGTCGGAACTGTTTCTGGAATTTCAGCCGATTTACGACGTGGTCACGCAACGCACCCTCGGCATGGAAGCGCTTGGGCGCTGGCATAACGCGCGGCTCGGCGCGGTCAGGCCGGAAGAATTCATTCGGATTGCCGAGCGTACCGAACTGATTCTGCGCATCACGGAAGTCCTGCTGCACAAAGCACTCGACGAAGCCGCGCGCTGGCCGTGCGAGCTTTATCTGTCGTTCAATCTGTCGGCGATCGATATCTGCACTTCCGCGCGTGCCCGCCGGCTGATCGATATCGTGCTGGCTAGCGGTGTGCCGCCGCATCGCGTGTCGTTCGAAATCACCGAGACCGCCGTGACGCGCGATTTCGAACAGGCCCGCAGTTCGCTCACCATGATCAAGAAAGCCGGCTGCCGCGTATCGCTCGACGACTTCGGCACCGGTTATTCGAGCCTCAGCTACGTGCACCGCCTGCCCTTCGATACGATCAAGATCGACCGCAGCTTCATGACGGACGTGGATACCAACAGCGCGTCGAAGAAGATCGTCAAGTCGGTACTCGACCTGTGCCGTAACCTTGGACTCGAATGCGTGGTGGAAGGACTCGAAACGGCATCGCAAGTCGAGGTCGTCAAGATGCTTGGCGCACGCGCCGCACAGGGTTATCTGTTCAGCCGCCCGATGCGGGCGAGCGCAATCGCCGCGTATCTGCAGACGGCGCAAGGGCACGACTACGCTGTGCAAGTGCTGCCGTAGTCGATTGCCCGCGTCCTGTCGCCCTGCTCTCTCTCGCCCCACGCTGTCCGCGCCGCCGGATTTTTTTCTTCTGGGGTGAACGGGCGAGGCGACGCCTGGCCGCCTTCACCGTGGTCGCTAACGCGCCGCGTTCCCGTATTCGAGCTTCGGATACCAATCCGTGCCGCGTCCGCCCGGCGTCATGTCGAGCACGGTCCAGATGGGCATCACGTCGGGCGCGCCGCGTGGATCCTGCCCGGGGTCCGCAGTCGCCGGCCCCATCTCCTCTGCCCAGAAATGCCGCACCGTGCCGCCCGAGCGCGTGAACACGTTGAACGCGGGATTGTCGTCGCCCGCCGGATCTTCCGCCGCGTAATCGCGATTGAAGGTGTTGCCGCCCGACGAATACAGCCGCAGATGCCGCCAGCCGCGCTCCCGCTTGAACGCCAGCAGCTTCTCGATCGGCGAGCGCGCGATCACCGCGAACGCGACACGCTGCAGGATATCGGGCATCTCGCCGTCGTATGCGCTCAGCAGCGAGGTGCACATCGGACACGGCCGGGCGCGCTGCGGGCCGAACATCCAGTTGTAGGTGACGAGCGTGTCATGGTCGCCAAACATTTCCGGTAGCTTCACCGGGCCTGCTTCGCCCATGAACAGGTAATCTTCAGGCACCACACCGCCGGGCGGCAGCGCGCGGCGCTGTTCGGCGACCCGTTCGATATGGCGGCGCAACTCGATCTCCTCGGCGAGCAATTCGTTGCGCGCGCGGCGATAGTCGGCGCTTTCACCGGGAAAGCGGCTCGGTGTGCCGGCCGCCAGTTGCCGGGCCGGCTTGAGCGTTGGTACGGATGCGTGTACGTCAGTCATCAGCCATCTCCTGTCACGGAACACGGATAAAGGGCGCAAGCCGCGCGCCGCGACCGCAGGCGCGTTCTCGTCCTCCATATAGCCACGACGAACCGTGCGGCGGCAAATCGACAGCATCGCCGAAATTTTTTGCCGCACTGCCTGCGCCCGCCGCAACGGCAACCGGAAGCGCCCGGCAAGGTATGCTTGAGCGCAACAGCACGCGCGCCGGGCGCGCCGTCCATGGGGATGCAACATGCCGCTTCGTCTGCCACCGCTGCCGGCGCTTCGTTTCTTCGAAGCGGCCGGCAGGCATCAGAGTTTCAAACTTGCCGCCGCGGAACTGAACGTCACGCCGAGCGCGATCAGCCACGGCATTGTCGGCCTGGAACAGGCGCTCGGCGTCGAATTGTTCGTGCGCGAGCCGCGCGGCATCTCGCTCACGGCGAGCGGCGCGGACTATCTGTCGTACGTCTCTGAAGCGTTTTCGCTGATCGCCATCGGCACGCAGCGTCTGCCGAATCATCGCGCGGATCGCCCGATCGCGCTGAGTTGCGCGCCGACCTTCGCGTCGCGCTGGCTGCTGCCGCGCCTCGCCGGCTTTCGCGCGCGCTGGCCGAACGTGAACGTGAGCGTCGACACCTCGCATCGGCAAGTCGGCTTTCCCGGCGACGGGTTCGACTTCGCGGTCCGCATGAGCCGTGCGCCGGTTGCCGGCACCGCGTGGACCCGGCTGTTCGGCGAGCGCTTCGTGCCCGTATGCAGCGCCGCGTACCTGGCGAACCTGCGCGGCGAGCAGGGCAACGCGGACCTGCGTCGCGCGACGCTCATTCATGTGAACGCCGCCAGCGAGGACTGGCAGGCATGGCTCGATGCGACCGGCACCGAAGGCATCGACACCACGGCGGGCCTGCGCGTCGATACGATCCAGCTTGCCTTCGAAGCCGCCGCGATGGGCCTTGGCGTCACGCTCGGCAGACGGCCGCTGGTGGATCGCGATATCGACAGCGGCGTGCTGGTGCAGGCTCACCCGGCGACGATCGAATCCACCACGGCCTACTGGCTGGTGAGCGCGGAAAACGCGGATCGCCGGCCGGAGCTTGTCGATTTCAAGCGCTGGCTGGTGAGCGAGGCCGAGCACATCGACGCGCGCACCGACGCTGCGGACCAACCGCTGCAAAGCGCCGCCAGCTAAACCGCATGTCCGTTCGCACAGGTGAGCCACGCTCACCTGTCGTCGAAAACTTATCTTTTGCCGCTTCTGCCGCTCGCTGCGACCATGTGTCAAAGGAGATCAGAAACCATGTCCACCGCCAACAGCAGACGCTTCGCCCCCGCCTTCAATCAGACGACGCTCGTGATCTTCGCCGGCGCACTCATTCTGAGCGCCGCGATGGGGATCCGGCAGACCTTTGGCCTCTTCATCGGACCGTTCTCGTTCGACCGCGGCTTGCCGGTCACACTGATCGCCTTCGCGATCGCGCTGCACAATCTCGTGTGGGGTTTCGCCCAGCCGTTCGCCGGCGCCGCCGCGGATCGCTACGGCTCGGCGCCGGTGGTGGCGTTCGGTGCGACGACGTTCGCGGCGGGGCTCGGCCTCGCGGCCGTGGCGCCCAGCGGCGCCATGCTGATCGTCGGCATGGGACTGCTGGTCGGCATTGGCGTGAGTTGCACGACCTTCGGCGTGGTGCTGCCGGCGGTCGGCCGCATCGCTTCGCCGGAAAAACGCAGCATGGCGATGGGCCTCGTCAGCGCGGGCGGCTCCGCGGGCCAGGTGCTGATGGTGCCGCTCGTACAGGGCATCCGGCTCAGTTCGGGCATCGCGACGTCGCTCTTCGTACTCGCTTTCCTGATGCTGCTGATCGCCCCGCTCGGCATGGTGCTCGACCGGCGCGCGCGGGTCGGCACGCCCGTTCAGGAAGTGCCGGCAGCGCCGCTTCGCAAGGTGCTGGGTCAAGCGGCCGGGCATCGCGGCTACCGGCTGCTGTCGCTCGGTTTCTTCACCTGCGGTTTCCAGCTTGCCTTCATCGCCACGCATCTGCCCGAATATTTGTCGCTGTGCCATATGCCGGTCGGGCTCGGCGCCACCGCGCTTGCGCTGATCGGCCTGTTCAACATGGCGGGCAGTTGGGCGTGCGGCTGGCTGGGCGGACGCTTCCGGCAGCACTATGTGCTCGGCTGGCTTTACGTGATTCGCAGCGTGACGATCGGCGCTTTCTTTCTACTGCCGAAAAGTCCGGCGTCGGTCGTGATCTTCGCGGCCGTGATGGGCCTGACCTGGCTCGGCACCGTGCCGCTCACGAGCGGGCTCGTCGCGAAAGTGTTCGGCACGCGCCACCTCGGCAGCCTGTTCGGGGTCTGCTTTCTGAGCCATCAGATCGGCTCGTTTCTCGGCGCGTGGCTCGGCGGTCTGGTGTTCGATCTGACCGGCTCGTATTCGCTGTTGTGGGAAGCAACGGTGGTCGCCGGCCTCGTGGCCGCGATGCTGCATTTCCCGATCGACGACACCACCGTGAGCACGCCCGCGCTTCGAGTTGAACCGGCGGCTGCGTGAGCGGCGTGAGCCTGCGTGCCGGCGGCCGCTGCGGACGAGGCCACCTGCACTCAGTCAAAAACAGCGGGAAACGCTCGTGTGCGGCTACTTTTTCGGCGTGTCCGCCGTGGCTTTCGGCACGCGTCCCATCAGATAGAACTCGTCGTTCGGACGCATGGAAATGACGTTGGCCATGCGGTTGGACAAACCGAAAAACGCGGTGATCGCCGCGATATCCCAGATGTCTTCTTCGGAAAAGCCGTGCTCGCGCAGCGTTTGAAAATCGGCGTCGCCGACCGTGCCGGATGCGCTGCAAACCTTGACCGCGAAGTCGAGCATCGCCTTCTGACGCGGCGTGATATCCGCCTTGCGATGATTGACGGCGACCTGATCGGCCACCAACGGCGCCTTTTCGTAGATGCGCAGAATCGCGCCATGCGCGACCACGCAATACAGGCACTGGTTGATCGCGCTGGTGGCGACCACGATCATCTCGCGCTCGCCTTTGCTGAGGCCTCCCTCTTTCAGCATCAACGCGTCGTGATAGGCGAAGAACGCACGGAACTCGTCCGGGCGGTGCGCCAGCGTCAGAAACACGTTCGGCACGAAGCCGGCTTTTTCCTGCACTTCGAGAATCCGCGCGCGAATGTCGTCCGGCCATGCATCCGGTTTGGGCACGGGGTAGCGGCTGATCGGTTGAGGCTTGGCCATGCTGTGTCTCCGTCGTATCTGTTTGGGTATGACGACGATTCTAGCAAGCCGCACGGCCACAGCATGCGCTCGACAAGGTCCGATATCGGCGCTCATATCGTCTAGACTTTGCACTCAAGGGAGCATGAGCCGCGCCGCGACGACCGGCGCCGGCCGGATTTCAGCAGGAGCAGACCATGTCAGACGTTTCGCACGACGCGCGAGCGCCCGTCGTCAAGGTTCGGCCCGACCGGGAAATGGCGACGACCCAGCGGCTGCCTTACTTTGTCGGCATCTCCACCGGCACGGCGGGCAGTACGGGTTTGTCGATGTACATGGTCGTGGTGCCGCCAGGCGGCCATGCCGAGCCGCATTTCCACGCCGACTACGAAACCGCGATTTACCAGCTTGAGGGCAAGATCGAGACCCGCTACGGGCCCGGCTTGCGCGAGTCCGTCATCACCGAACCGGGCGATTTCCTGTTCATTCCGCCTGGCGTGCCGCATCAGCCGTTCAACCTGGACGCCAATCACGCGGCGCGCGCCATCGTGGCGCGCAATCATGCGAATGAGGACGAACGTGTCATGCCATACGATCCCGCCACTGAAGCGTGAATCGGCTTCGGGCACGAAATCCAGTAAGTGGGGGGCGGCGCGGCCGGTCGGCTGGTTAATAACGGCCGACTTGCATCAGGCTCGCCGCCGGTCTTTGCCGCGCCCATTCTCCTCCTCGCCATCCTGCTTCAATCAAGCCCGCGTTCAGCCTTCTCCGCAGCGCCGTTTTGCCACCTGTGCTTAAATCCGCCTTTCATGTCTTTTTTTACGGGGCTGCCGCGTGCCGACGCGGCGTGGCTCGCGGTCGTGCGGGAACGGAACATGAGCAGCCTGTTCGCCATGCGCCGCCCTGGCGCGCACGTTGCAAATCTTTTCAGTGCATTCTCAGGAGCGCGGTTGTGTGGCATTTTCCGGTTGCTATTCCACCCTCGCTGGGCGTATGGGCCGTGTTCATGAGCGTGCTCATCACGCAACTCGGCGTGCCGATTCCGGCCGCGCCGATGCTGATTCTCGGTGGAACCATGGCCGCCATGGGGCAAACCTCGTATGCGAGCGTCGTGTGCGCCGCGGTAGCCGCCACGCTGATCGCCGACTCGCTATGGTTTTTCACCGGACGGGCCTATGGCCGCCGTCTTCTGAACTATCTCGTACGCTTCTCTCTCTCGCTCGACACTACGACGCGGATCGCGCGCAATGCTTACGAACGGTACGGCGCGCCGATTCTCACCGTCGCGAAGTTCCTGCCCGGCCTCGGCCTGATCTCCGCGCCACTGCTCGGCACGACGGCCATCAATTTCGGCGTGTTTCTGCTGTGGGATTTTTTCGGCACGACGCTGTGGGCAAGCGTATGGGTGATCGGCGGCGCCGCGCTGCACGGCCAGATCGTGCAACTGATGCTGCTCGTGCGCCACAACGGCGGCACGATTTTCGACGCGTTCGCGGCGATCTTCGTGGCCGTGCTGTTGTATCGCTGCGTGCGCCGCTGGCAGTTTCGCCGCTGGCTCGCACATACGCGTATTTCACCTGATCAGCTCGACGAGATGATGAAGTCGAACGAGCCGCCGCTGATCTTCGACGCGCGGCCACGCAGCGTGCGCGCAAAGGAATCGCACCGGATTGCCGGCGCACGGCCGCTGGATCTCGATTCGCCCGAGCCGATCGATCCCGAGCTGCTGAAGCGGCCGATTGTCGTCTACTGCGTGTGTCCGAATGAAGCGACGGCAAAGCGAATCGTCGAACAGTTGCATCGCAAGAATATCCACCATATCCGCGCGCTCAAGGGCGGCCTCGATGCGTGGCAGAAACGCGGCTATCCGGTCGAACCGTTGCCGGCCGACTTCCACACCGCGAAGGCCCACATGATCGAGGATGAGGGCGAAGAAGGCGAATACACGGTACGGGCGCGGCTGGCGAAATAACGCTCCACGCGTGCCTCGCATATTGCCCGTATTGCCGTCTAAATTCCGCTTGCGCTTCAACTTCAATGTGTGCAACATGCATATATGCACGTTGCACACATTGAGGCATCCCCATGACGCAGCGCACAGAAAATCTGCTCGGCGTGCTCGCCCTGCTGGTCACGGACGAAATGAACGCGCAACCCACCGTGGACGCGCTCGCCGGCCCCACCGCCCGCGCCATGCTCAACGCGGTTGGCCAATACCCCGATTCATCGATTGAAGTGCTGCGCGAGGCGGTCGATCTGTCGCATCCGGCCGCCGTGCGCGCCGTGGCGGGACTGGTCGAGGCGGGTCTCGTCGAGAAAAAATCGGGCGCCGATAAACGGGCCGTGGCGCTTGCATTGACCACAGCCGGGAAACGTGAGGCCAGGCGTCTGCAAATGGCGCGCGACAGGATGCTGCAACGCATAGTCGGCCGGCTCGAAGACAGCGAGCGCGAGGTGCTGGAGAGCCTGCTGATCAAGATCTTGTGGAACGAGACTCGCGACCCCGCGCACGCCATGCAACTGTGCCGCCTGTGTGACGACGGTCGGTGCCTGAAAGCCGGCTGTCCGGTCGAATGCCGCGAGCAGGGGCTGCCCATGCCCGCGCGGAGCAGCCCATGAAATGCGCCGCACCGGTGCGCTGGCGGGCAATCGCGGCGTTGACCGCGGTGTCGGCGCTCTCGCAGGTCGGCCAGTTCGGCATCGGCTTTATGGTGCTGCCGGTGTGGCTCGCCCATCGCGGCCTGGATGCGCCACGCGCCGGCCTCTTTTCCGCCGCGCAATGGACCGGCATGCTAGCCGGCTTGCTGATCGCGCCGTGGCTGATGGCCCGCATCGGCGCGAAACGCACGGTGTCGCTAGGTCTGCTGGCCACGCTGGTGGCCTTCGTCATCATGGGTACGTTGTCGTGGCCGCTGTGGCTCGTACCCGGTCTGCTGACGGGGTTCGGCATCGGCTTGCGATGGATCGCCAATGAAACATGGCTCTACAGTCTGGTCCCCGCTGAGTCGAGCGGACGCGTGGTGGGCGTACACGAAGCGTTGATCGCCACGGCCGGCGTCATCGGGCCTGCAATCGCGGTGTGGTGCGATGTCGATGGACGCATCACGTTCGCGGCCGGCGCGGCCTTCACGTTTGCAGCGGCGCTGCCGCTTTGGCTGACCGCGTCCGACGAGAACGCGCCAGCTTCGCAAGCAGCGCCGCCTGCGCGAAGAAAGAGCGCTCAACGACGTCTGGTCCTCGGCCCGCTGGTGAGTCTCGGCATGGTGGTCATCGCGGCAGGCGGTATCGGCGACGGCGCGCTTTACGGCCTCTTCCCGCAATTCGCCGACGCGCACGGTCTCGACGCCACGCAAACCGCCACGCTGCTGACGCTATTCGGCGTCGGCGGCATGGCGTTGCAATTTCCGGTTGGCTGGCTGGCCGATCGCGCGGGGCTTGCGGCCACGGTGATCGTGTGCGCCGCGCTCAGCACGCTCGCCATCTGCGGCTTCGCGCTGGCCGCCCCCGCATCGTGGCTCGCGGCGGCGAGCGCGCTGCTGCTCGGCGGCACGAATAGTTCGTTCATCACACTCGGCATGTACGCGGCGGCTTGCAGCGACAAGGCCGCGCTCGCGCGCAACATGCGGCTGTTGTCGCTCACCTTCACCGCGAGTTCGATCGTGGGGCCGCTCATCGCGGGTTTTGCAATGAACGCACGTGGCAGCGATATGCTGATGTGGCAACTCGCGCTGATGAGCGGCGCGCTGGTGATCTACACACTAGGTCTGCGTGAAGGCCGGCGCCAGCCCGAACAATCGTCGTCGATCGGCTGAGCCGGTTCACCTCGATCGAGCGCGCCTAAGCCTCGCGTCCCGCAACCTTGCGCTGCCGCCACAGACACAGCAGGTCACACGCGATATGCGCGGCGGCGATCGCCGTGATCTCGCTCTGATCGTAAGCCGGTGCGACTTCCACGACATCCGCGCCCACCAGATTCAACGCGCCGAGCGAGCGTACGATCGCGAGCCCCTGCGCCGACGACAAACCGCCCGCCACCGGCGTCCCCGTACCCGGCGCGAAAGCCGGATCGAGACAGTCAATATCGAACGTCAAATACGCGGGACATGCACCCACAATCGACGTAATCCGCTCCACCGCCGCTCGCGTGCCATGCTCGTGCACCCAGGCGGCGTCGAGAATATGGATGCCCATGAAATCGTCATTCCATGTGCGAATGCCGATCTGCACCGAGGTCTTCGGATCGATCAAACCATCCTTCACCGCCTTGTAGAACATCGAGCCGTGGTTCAGGCTGTCGGGACTGTCATCGGCCCAAGTATCGCAGTGGGCGTCGAAATGAATCAGCGAGAGCGGTTTGCCGTACTTCTCCGCGTGCGCGATCAACAGCGGATAGGTGATGTAGTGATCGCCGCCGAGCGTCAGCATCTTCGCGTCCGAACGCAGAAGCGTGCGCGCATGCTCGACGATGGACTCCTTGATCGTGAGCGGATTGTGCGTGTCGAACCAGCAATCGCCATAGTCGGTCACGGCGAGGTCGTCGAACGGATTAAAACCCCACGGATACGGATGCAACTCCGACAACTGCACGCTGGCCGCGCGCACCGCGGCGGGCCCAAGACGCGCGCCTGGGCGGAACGTGGTGGCCAGATCGAGCGGCACGCCCGAGACCACGACATCGACGCCGTCGAGTTCGCGTGTGTACTTGCGGCGCATGAACGAGAGCACACCCGCATAGGTGTTTTCGATCGACGAGCCATAAAGCGACGGGCGACGCATCGCGCCGTCGCCGTAGACGAGTTCAGTCATGGATGAGCTGATACCTTTAGGCAGCCCGGAGTCGCACGCGCAACGCCGGGCTCGGATTCATTGGGAAACGCTACGGCGCGCATCACACGCGCTGCAGCGCTGGCTTCGCGAATCCTTTAGCGCAGCCGCACGAGCGTGGACTTCAGCTCGGTGTATTTTTCCAAAGCATGCAGCGACTTGTCGCGGCCATTGCCCGATTGCTTGTAGCCGCCGAACGGGAAGTTCATGTCGCCGCCTTCATCGTAGCAATTGACCCATACCGTGCCGGCCCGAAGTTGACGCGACATCTCGTGCGCGGTGGTCAGGTTCGAGGTCCAGACTGCGGCGGCGAGACCATACTCACTGTCGTTAGCGATCCTGATCGCCTCTTCCACCGTGTCGAACGTGATCACCGACAACACCGGCCCGAAGATTTCTTCCCGAGCAACCTTCGCCCCGGAAGCCGGAATCTCGAAGATGGTCGGCTCGATATAAAAGCCGCCGGTTTCCTCTCTCACGCGCGCGCCGCCGAGCAGCAGCTTCGCCTCAGCGCGGCCTGCCTCGATATAACCCAGCACGCGTTCGAGCTGAACCTTGTCGACGATCGCACCCATCGACGTGTTCGGGTCCAGCGGATTGCCCGGCGTATAGCTGCGCGCCGCGGCGATCAGTTTGTCGAGGAATACGTCCTTGATGTCGCGATGCACGAGCAGCCGCGAACCTGCGGTACACATTTCACCCATGTTGTAGAAGATCGCACCCGCTGCCGCGTTCGCCGCGCGGTCCATATCCGGGCAATCCGGCATCACGATGTTCGGCGATTTGCCGCCGAGTTCGAGCCACACGCGTTTCAGGTTCGATTGCCCGGCGTACTGCATGATCAGCTTGCCGACGTTGGTCGAGCCGGTGAACGCGAGGCAGTCCACGTCGTGATGCAGCGCCAGCAGCTTGCCCGGCTCGCCCGCGCCCGGCACGACGTTGAACACACCGGCGGGAATGCCGGCGTCGAGTGCGAGTTGCGCGAGGCGGATCGCGGTGAGCGGCGACTTCTCCGAGGGTTTGAGCACCACGCTATTGCCCGCCGCCAACGCCGGGCCGAATTTCCACGACGCCATCAGGATCGGGAAATTCCACGGCACGACCGCAGCCACCACGCCGATCGGCTCGCGCGTGACGAGTCCGACCAGATGATGATCGGCCGGCGCGACTTCGCCGCCGATTTTATCGATGGCTTCAGCGAACCATTCGACGCAATACGCCGCGCCCGGTACGTCGACGCTGGTGGTGTCGGCGATCGGCTTGCCGGCGTCGAGCGTTTCGAGCAGCGCGAGTTCGTCCATGTGCTCGCGAATCGACGCGGCCCAGCGCAGCAGCACCGCCTTGCGTCGACGCGGGTTGAGGCCCGACCATACGCCGGACTCGAACGCGCGGCGCGCGGCGGCAACGGCGGCGTCGACGTCGGCCGCGCCGCTGTCGGCGACCTTGGCGAGCAGCTTGCCGTCGATCGGACTCAGGCAGTCGAACGTGCGGCCGCTTTCGGCATCACGGTATTCGCCGTCGATAAACGCGCGGCCTTCGATCGATAGCGTAGCGGCCTTGTCTTGCCAGAAAGCGAGAGTTTTCTTGTCCATCAGGATGCCTCAATGTTATGCGCTCGACGCAAACCTGCACCGACCTCATGCGGCACCGAACTGCGGCAGTGAGGTGAGTCGAGGCGCGTTGGCGCGGAGTCTTTAGAAAGTGGGCGGCGAATTGGCCGACACGATCTCGCAGAGATGCTCCGCGCTGGGATTGCGAAAACGGTGCGGAAGACGGCTTTCGAAGTAGTAGCTATCACCGGGGTCGAGCAGCCACGTGGTGCCGTCCACCGTCAGTTCGATCTGACCGCTGACCACCACCCCGCCCTCGTGCCCTTCGTGCTCCAGCATTTCCGGCCCCGTGTCCGACAACGGCTGATAGACCTCGCGCAGAATGCCCATGTTGCGATCTTTCACGCTCGACCCCGCGAGATAGAACTCGATCGACTCATTGCCGAGGTTTGGCATGTCGGCACGGCGCGACACCACCGAACGTTCTACTTCCACTTCGAAGGTGAAGAATTCGGCGAGGCTCATGGGTATGCATTCGAGCAGTTTCTTCAGCGAGCCGACCGAGGGGCTCACGCGATTCTGTTCGATCAACGAGATCGTGCCGTTCGTCACTCCCGCCCGTTTCGCCAGTTCACGCTGGGACAAGCCGTTCTTCTTGCGGATGTATTGCAGACGGGTCGCTACTTCTATGGACATCGTTAGGTTCTCTGACATTGAAGACGATCGGGGCGCCAAGTGATCAGATGAATGAAACACAAGACTCGGGCAACGCGCTGCTCGCGAGTGTTGAATATTCTAATCACTTTGATCGTTGCGCCTTTGGGGAAAACCCTGAAAGGATTCCGAAATATGAATAGCGCAAATGATTGGCGCAATGAGCGTTCCCATCGGCCGGGATTCTAGCCGCACCCTCGGGAAAGCCCTGATAAATGTTTTCTCAAAAAGGGTTTGACGGCTTTATTGGCTCGTATATGCTGGTTCCCAGGCGATCGTCATACCGACGTCGTGAGACACCGAACGGTGTTTCGCGGCGCAGCGAATTCGGTTCGCATCGGTGCAAGGCGATCATCCCAGCGTCCTGTTTCTTTAAACGCCCCGTGCGGGTTTCGAGCAGGCCGTTCAATACTTTCAACGTCGCCAGTCGAGTGTAATCGTGAGAGTCCGAGGCCCTTTGGTGAGATGGAATCGTAGTCAGGCGAGTTGTCCTCGCGCTGACGGCGCCATCGCCGACGGCAGCAGCGGCAGCCTTGCGTTCCGCCGCTTTCTGTCCGTCTTCACGATCCTGTCCCGCCGTTCAGTTCGACGTCACAACTCTATCTCCGCGCGCGCCTTCATTGCCGTGCGTACGGACGAAGTCGCCTCGCTGCTGCCGTAGCGCCTCCCCCCTTTTCGCCGTTCGATTCATCCGTTTGCGTGAGCGCGCTCTTTCGAGCCGTGCGTTTGTGCATGTGCGGTGCCGTCTGCCGTCTATGCATTTCACACCTGCCGGATCAGTTGCGCACCGCAGCGGATCGAATCGAACGGCCCATCTGACTGTCACGCGCGGCGCGTTTTCCTGACGACGGCCGCCCGCACTACCCGGTGGCCTTGCGCCTTGCGCACGGCTGCGGAATTGTGCCGCGCTGTGTTTAACGTTGTTCATGCCGCGTCCCGCGGGGAACACACACGTCTATTCGTTATGCGAAAGAAACCCCTGGTCGGCATCAGCGCTGACAGAACGATGATGGGAGTCCACCCGTCGCACGTGGTCGGCGAGAAATACATCGCCGCGATCGTGGACGGTTCACAGGCGCTCGCCATGCTGCTGCCCGCGCTCGGCGAGCGTCAGTCCGTTGAAGACGTGCTGGCGACAGTCGACGGCCTGTTGTTTACAGGCAGCTACTCGAACGTGGAGCCGCACCGCTACGGCGGCCAGCCCAGCACGCCGGGCACGCTGCACGACGCCGCACGCGATGCGACGACGCTGCCGCTAATGCGCGCGGCAATCGCCGCCGGCGTGCCGGTGCTGGCCGTCTGCCGGGGCTTCCAGGAAATGAACGTGGTTTTCGGTGGGACGTTGCATCAAAGCGTTCACGCGGTGGACGGTCTGAACGACCATCGCGAGAACAAGGAAGACGACCTCGACGTGCAATACGCACCGTCGCATTCGATCACGCTGACGCAGGGCGGCTTGTTGCAGCGCCTCGCGGGCGGCACGAATGAAGCGCGTGTGAATTCATTACACGGTCAGGGCGTCGAGCGGCTGGGCGTGGGCCTCACGGCCGAAGCCACCGCGCCGGATGGCCTGATCGAAGCTGTGAGCGTGACCGATGCGCGCGCCTTCGCGCTGGGTGTGCAATGGCACCCGGAGTGGAAGCATGCCAACGACGCACTGTCCACCGCGATCTTTCGGGCATTCGGCGACGCCTGCCGCGATCGAATGCGCACCAAGGCCGGCTATGGCGCGGCATCCGCCGCTGCCACGCATGCCTGAGCCGGTCGCGCACCAAAACAGAGAGAATAGACATGCATGACATCGACGATTTTCTGAAGAAGAACCGTGTCACCGAAATCGAAGCGATCATTCCGGATATGGCCGGGATCGCGCGCGGCAAGATCATTCCGCGCAGCAAGTTCGAATCCGGCGAGTCCATGCGCTTGCCGCAGGCGGTGATGATCCAGACCGTCACAGGAGACTATCCGGAAGACGGCACGCTCACCGGCGTGACCGACCCGGACATGGTGTGCGTGCCCGACGCCAGCACCATCCGCATGATTCCGTGGGCCGTCGATCCGACCGCTCAGGTGATCCACGATTGCGTTCACTTCGACGGCACGCCCGTCGCGATCTCGCCGCGCCGTGTGCTGCGCCGCGTGCTCGAACTTTACAAGGCCAAAGGCTGGAAGCCGGTTATCGCGCCCGAACTCGAGTTCTATCTGGTCGATATGAACAAGGATCCGGACCTTCCGCTACAACCGCCCATCGGGCGTACGGGCCGTCCGGAAACCGGCCGTCAGGCTTACTCGATCGAAGCGGTCAACGAATTCGATCCGCTCTTCGAAGATATCTACGAGTACTGCGAGGTGCAGGAACTCGAAGTCGACACGCTGATTCACGAAGTCGGCGCCGCGCAGATGGAAATCAACTTCATGCACGGCGATCCGCTCAAACTCGCCGACAGCGTCTTCCTCTTCAAGCGCACGGTGCGTGAAGCCGCGCTGCGTCACAAGATGTACGCGACCTTCATGGCCAAGCCGATGGAAGGCGAACCGGGCTCGGCCATGCACATGCATCAAAGCCTCGTGGACGAAGAAACCGGTCACAACCTGTTCACCGGCCCGGACGGCAAACCTACTTCTTTGTTTACGGGCTATATCGCCGGTTTGCAGAAGTACACGCCCGCATTAATGCCGATCTTCGCGCCGTATATCAACTCGTATCGTCGCCTGTCGCGTTTCATGGCCGCGCCGATCAATGTGGCGTGGGGTTACGACAATCGCACGGTGGGCTTCCGGATTCCGCATTCGGGGCCGGCTGCACGCCGCATCGAAAACCGTATTCCGGGCGTGGACTGCAATCCGTATCTCGCGATTGCCGCGACACTCGCCGCCGGCTATCTAGGCATGACGCAGAAACTCGAAGCCACCGAGCCGCTGCTCAGCGACGGTTACGAATTGCCATACCAGCTGCCGCGCAATCTCGAAGAGGGTTTGACGTTGATGGGCGCATGCGAGCCGATCGCCGAAGTGCTCGGCGAGAAATTCGTCAAAGCCTACCTCGCCCTGAAAGAGACCGAATACGAAGCGTTCTTCCGCGTGATCAGTTCGTGGGAACGCCGGCATTTGCTGCTGCACGTGTAAGGCAAACGCAAAAAATTGGAGGCAGTAATGAGCTACAGAACAGAAGAAGTCGCTTACGTGCAACCGGCACAGCCGGCCGCAAGCGCACAGGCAGCACAAGCTACGCAACAACGCAGCACCGCCGAATATCGCGCGCTCGACGCCGCACATCACATTCATCCGTTTTCGGATATGGGCTCGCTCAACCGCAGCGGCAGCCGCGTGATCGTGAAGGCGCAAGGCGTGTACCTGTGGGATTCGGAAGGCAACAAGGTAATCGACGGCATGGCCGGCCTGTGGTGCGTGAACGTCGGTTATGGCCGCAAGGAACTGGCCGATGCCGCGTACAGGCAGATGCAGGAACTGCCCTACTACAACACTTTCTTCAAAACGACGCACCCGCCCGTAATCGAACTGTCGGCCTTGCTCGCGGAGCTGGCGCCGGAACCGTTCAATCACTTCTTCTATTGCAACAGCGGTTCGGAAGGCAATGACACGGTACTGCGCATCGTCCATCAATATTGGGCGACGCAAGGCAAGCATGCGAAGAAGTTCGTCATCTCGCGCAAGAACGGCTATCACGGTTCGACGATCGCGGGCGGCACGCTCGGCGGCATGGGCTACATGCATGAACAGATGCCCTCGAAAGTCGAGAACATCGTGCATATCGACCAGCCGTATTTCTTCGGCGAAGCGGAAGGCAACCTGACGCCGGAAGAATTCGCGCTGGCCCGTGCGCAGCAACTGGAAGCGAAAATTCTCGAAATCGGCGCGGACAACGTCGCCGCGTTCATCGGTGAGCCTTTCCAGGGAGCGGGCGGCGTGATCTTCCCGGCTTCGACGTATTGGCCGGAAATCCAGCGCATTTGCCGCAAGTACGACATTCTGCTCGTTGCCGATGAAGTGATCGGCGGTTTCGGCCGCACCGGCGAATGGTTCGCGCATCAGCACTTCGGTTTCGAGCCGGATCTGATCACGCTGGCCAAAGGTCTGACGAGCGGCTACGTGCCGATGGGTGCGGTCGGTCTGCATGACCGCGTGGCGAAGGCGATCATCGAAAACGGCGATTTCAATCACGGTCTCACGTATTCGGGCCACCCGGTTGCCGCCGCCGTTGCCGTCGCGAACCTCAAGCTGCTGCGCGACGAGAAGATCGTCGATCGCGTGAAGAACGACACCGGTCCGTATTTCCAGAAACAATTGCGCGAGACCTTCGCCAATCACCCGATCGTCGGCGAAATCTCCGGTGCAGGTCTGGTGGCCGGCCTGCAACTCGCGCAAGAGCCGAAAGCGCGCAAGCGTTTCGCCAACGGCGGCGATGTCGGCACGATCTGCCGCGACTTCTGCTTCAACGGCAACCTCATCATGCGCGCCACCGGTGACCGCATGCTGCTGTCGCCGCCGCTCGTGATCAATAAGCTGGAAATCGACGAAATCGTTTCGAAGGCCAAAAAAGCCATCGACGCGACAGCACAACAACTCGGCATTTCGTAACGGCAGTCCGTTCCGGCATGAGCACACCCACAACTTACGCTCATGCCGGTTCTTCATATCAAGGAAAAAACCATGAGCGTTAGTCATCTTCGTCATGCGGTCGCGGGGGCCGCGCTTCTCGCCTTCACCGGTTTTGCGGCGCTGTCGGTTACGCCGGCCCTTGCGGCCGACACGGAACTGAATGTGTATAACTGGTCGGACTACATCGCGAAGGACACGATTCCGAACTTCGAGAAGCAGGACGACATCAAGGTCAAATACGACAACTACGATAGCGACGACACCTTGCAGGCCAAACTGCTCGCCGGCAGTTCGGGTTACGACATCGTGGTGCCGACTTCGAACTACATGGCCAAGCAGATTCAGGCCGGCGTATACCAGAAGCTCGACAAATCGAAGCTGCCGAACCTCGCGAATCTCGACCCCGTATTGATGAAGATGATTGCCGACGCCGACCCGGGCAACCAGTACGGTGTGCCTTGGGCCTACGGCACGGACGGCATCGGTTACAACGTGCAGGCCGTACAGAAAGCGCTCGGCGCCAATGCACCGGTGGATAGCTGGGCACTCATTTTCGATCCGGCCAATCTCTCCAAGCTGAAAAGCTGCGGCGTGTCCATCCTCGATCAGGCCGTCGACGTCTTCGCCGCCACGCTGCAATACATGCACAAGGATCCGAACAGCACGAACCCCGCCGACTATCAGGCCGCATTCGAAGTGCTGAAAAAGATCCGCCCGTATATCACCCAATTCAATTCGTCCGGCTATATCAACGACCTCGCCAATAACGACGTGTGCGTGGTCCTGGGCTGGTCGGGCGACGTCGGCATTGCCAGCCGCCGCACCGAAGAAGCCAAGCGCTCGTATCAGATCAAGTTCTCGAACGTGAAGGAAGGAGGCCTCTTGTGGTTCGACGTGATGGTGATCCCGAAAGACGCGCCGCATCCTGAAGCCGCGTTGAAATGGATCAACTACATCTCGGACCCGAAGGTCAACGCCGCGATCACCAACGAAGTGTTCTACCCGACCGCGAACAAGGCCGCGCGCCAGTTCGTGACGCCGGCGGTCGCACAGGACAAGACCGTTTATCCGGGCGATGAAGTATTGAGCAAAATGACGCTCATGAAGCCGATGCCGACCGACATTCTTCGCCTTGAAAACCGTCTTTGGGCGCAGCTTAAAACCGGTCATTAACCTGGCCACATTAATTAATCGATCCCGCGCTCAGGGATCGCTCGAACCCTGAGCGCATGAATAGCCGTAACGGTAGTCAGCCTGCGCGTTTGTTTTAACAGTCCCACCCGCGCGCAGTCCCATGTTTTCCGATCGCAGCGCACGTTGCGAGACGCTTCCCGCGCCTCGTATGGAGACACTTGCGCCCGCGATCCGCAAGGAATGGTTACATCATGAACTCGACGACCTCAAGAAGCGCAGCCGGCGCCACCCAGATGGCCCGCCCCGCAGTGACGACAAAATCGAAATCGGACGAATTCGTCCGCATTGAAAATGTCGTGAAGAAATTCGGCGACAGCACCGCTGTCGACAACGTCAACCTGAGCATCGCCAAGAACGAGTTGTTCGCGCTGCTCGGCAGCTCAGGCTGCGGCAAGTCCACGCTCCTGCGCATGCTCGCGGGGCTTGAGACGGTGACCTCCGGGCGTATTTTTGTCGACGGCGAAGATCTCGCCGCGATGCCGCCGTATAAGCGGCCGGTCAACATGATGTTCCAGTCGTATGCGTTGTTTCCGCACATGAGCGTGGAGGCGAACATCGCTTTCGGCCTGAAGCAGGAAGGCACGCCGAAGAACGAGATCAAGGAACGCGTCGCCGATGCGCTCCATCTCGTGCAGATGAGCAAATACGCACAGCGCAAACCGCATCAACTGTCAGGCGGCCAGCAGCAGCGTGTGGCGCTCGCCCGCTCGCTCGTGAAGCGCCCCAAGCTGCTGCTGCTCGATGAGCCGATGTCGGCGCTCGATAAAAAGATCCGCCAGAAGACCCAGCTCGAACTGGTGAACATCATCGAGAAGGTCGATGTGACCTGCGTGATGGTCACGCACGATCAGGAAGAAGCGATGACGATGGCCGGACGCCTCGCCGTGATGAGCGAAGGCCGCATCGTGCAGATCGGTTCGCCAAGCCAGGTGTACGAGTTTCCGAATAGCCGCTTCTCCGCCGAGTTCATCGGCTCGACCAATCTGTTCGAAGGTACGGTGGTCGCGGATGAGCCGGACCATATATTTGTGGAAAGCGAAGAGCTCGAATCACGCATCTATGTGAGCCATGGGATTACCGGGCCGCTCGGCATGCCGGTAGGCATCTCGGTACGTCCGGAGCGCATCAAGGTCTCGCTCGATAGACCAAGCACGCCGCACAACTGGGCGCGCGGCGTGGTCTCCGATGTGGCGTACATGGGCAGCTATTCGCTGTATCACGTGCGCCTGCCAAGCGGCAAGACCGTCGTGTCGAATCTCTCCAGCTCGCATCTGATGGCCGAAGGTGCGCCTTCCTATAACGACGACGTGTTCGTCTACTGGTCGCCGGCTAGCGGCGTGGTGCTGACGCAATGAGCAATCCCACTACCTCCTCCCCCGCGGCGCTCGGCGCGCCGTCCGGCAGCCGCCTGTTCGGCTCGCTGAAAAAACGCCTGTCGATGTTCGTGCCGTCGGGCCGCTCGACCGTGATCGGCGTGCCGTTCCTCTGGCTCACGGTGTTCTTCGCGTTGCCGTTCGTGCTGGTGCTGAAGATCAGTTTCGCCGATCTGCGTCTGGGCATTCCGCCGTACACGGATCTCGTCACGGTCAAGGACGGCATGGTGCATTTCGCCATGCAGCTCAGCCACTATGCGTTTCTGCTGCAGGACGATCTGTACGTCGCCACGTATATCAGCTCGCTGAAGATGGCCGCGGTCTCGACCTTCTTCTGCCTGCTGATCGGCTATCCGATTGCGTACTACATCGCCCGCTCGGAACCGACGAAACGCAACCTGCTGATGATGGGCGTGATGCTGCCGTTCTGGACGTCATTCCTGATCCGCGTCTACGCATGGATCGGCATTCTGAAGGACGACGGCCTGCTCAATCACACGCTAATGGCGATCGGCATGATTCATTCGCCGTTGCGCCTCTACCACACGGATATTGGCGTCTATATCGGCATGGTCTATTCCTACCTGCCCTTCATGGTGATGCCGTTGTATGCGCACCTCGTGAAGATGGATCTGACGCTGCTCGAAGCCGCCTACGACCTCGGCTGCAAACCGTGGACCGCTTTCACGCGCATTACGTTGCCGCTGTCGAAGAACGGCATCATCGCCGGCAGTCTGCTCGTGTTCATTCCGGCGGTCGGCGAATACGTGATTCCGGAACTGCTCGGCGGCGCCGACACGCTAATGATCGGTCGCGTGATGTGGGATGAATTCTTCAACGACATGGACTGGCCGATGGCATCCGCCGTCACCGTCGCAATGGTGCTACTGCTGCTCGTGCCGATGGCCGTGTTCCAGTACTACCAGGTCAAGGAACTGGAGGGCGCGAAATGATCAAACCTAATAAGACGCTTTCCAACAGCGTGCTGACGTTCGGATTTCTGTTTCTCTACATTCCGATCATCAGCCTGATTGTGTACTCGTTTAACGAGTCGAAGCTCGTCACGGTGTGGTCCGGATTCTCGCTCAAATGGTATGGCGCGCTGTTGCAGGACGGCGAGTTGCTGAACGCGGCGTGGCTTTCGCTGAAGATCGGTCTGTTGACCGCGTGCGCCTCGGTCGTGATCGGCACGTGGGCCGGCTTCGTGCTCGCGCGTTTTGGACGCTTTCGCGGCTTCACGCTGTTCGCCGGCATGATCAACGCGCCGCTCGTCATTCCCGAAGTGATTCAAGGTATTTCGCTGCTGCTGCTGTTCGTCGCGCTCGAACAGATGCTCGGCTGGCCGAAGGGCCGCGGCCTCTTCACGATCTGGATCGGCCACGTGATGCTGTGCGTGTCGTACGTGGCGATCATCGTGCAATCGCGCGTTAAGGAGCTCAACAAGTCGCTCGAAGAAGCCGCGCTCGATCTTGGCGCCACGCCCTTCAAGGTGTTCTTCCTGATCACCCTGCCGCTGATCTCGCAGGCGTTGATGTCGGGCTGGCTGCTGTCGTTCACGCTGTCTTTCGACGACCTCGTGCTTTCCGCGTTCCTGTCCGGTCCCGGTTCGACCACGCTGCCGCTCGTCGTGTTCTCGCGTGTACGTCTCGGCCTGAATCCGGAAATGAACGCACTCGCCACGATCTTCATCACCACGGTGACGATCGGCGTGATTGCCGTGAACCGCTGGATGCAATTGCGCGAACGCAAGCGCAATCGCGACATGCAGATGGCTTTCGCCCTCGCCGAAGCCGCTGACCCCTTGCCCGCCGCACCACAACAAGCCGCCGTACGAAAGTCGCTCGATACGGCACGCGCATAAGAAGTCCATTCGCAATACGACCAATAAGGAGAATTTGAATGAGAAAGAAGCTCATCTGTCTGTTGGTGGCGGGGAGTCTGCCTGGCATGGCCATGGCGGATGCCACCAGCGACCAGATCAAGGCGCTCCAGGCCCAACTCAATGCACTGCAAAAGGAGGTCAAGCAGTTGCGGGCTGAAGTCGCCACCAAGCCGAAGGCAGCCACCGCGGCGACGGCCGCGACAGCGGCCCCCGCCCCGGCGATAGCGGCCGCGCCGGTGGATATCTCGTCGCCTGATTACGGCAGGGCTCAGGCGACGCTGACCAACGACGACGTGACGGCGATGAAGCAACAGATCGCCAATCAGCAGTTGAAGGTCGATTCGCTCGAAGACGCGGCGCAGACCGGGCCGATCGCCGGTTTGTCGGTGACGGGTTATATCGACCCGACGTATCTTTATAACCGTGCACAGAGCAGTTCGTCGTTCCTGTTCGCGAACCACGAAAGCAGTTACAACTACTTCAACAGCACGTTCGGCGATCTGTACCTCGATATCAAGAAGACCTTCGGTGTCGGCCCGATGGCGCCGTCGGCGGAGATCACGTTGATGCCGAACCGCGGCAACGGCATTACGCTGCTGCAAAACTCGCACGGCGATATCGGCAACAACATCCTGAACACGGCCGTGGTGAATGTGCCGTTGACGGCCACCACGACACTTGTGGCCGGTTTGATTCCGAGCTTCGGCGGCTATGAAGTGCAGCAGTCGAATCAGATGCTCACGCTGACGCACAACCTGCTGTACGACTTCTCGGATCCGGGCAGCTACATCGGGATCGGCGCGAACTACACGGCCGGCAACTGGGCGTGGAAGTTCTTCCTCGGCAACGAGCAGTACCGCACGTTCGGCGCAGTCACGCAGACGGGCACGAACGCGCTGGGCGATCCGATCACGACCAGCAACAAGATTCCGACGTTCACGGCTCGCACCGACTACACGTGGTCGAGCGCACTGGATCTCGGCGCGTCGATCAACATCGGCCGTCAGACCTTGCCTAGCTCGATCGACGCAAACGGCGTGGTCAGCTACGGCGTGGGCGGCCAGGCGCCGAGCTCGGGCGGCACATTCTTCTTCACCGAAGCGGACCTGACCTACACGCTCGCCGACGTGCAGTACAACGCCGAGCTCGACTACGGCCAGCAGCAAAACGCCGCGTACAACGGCGGCCAGGCTCAATGGTACGGCCTGTCGCTGCTCGCGCACCGCAAGTTCAATCTGCCGGTGGTAGGCCGCATGGGCGCGACAGTGCGTTATGACCTGCTGGTCGACAGCAAGAACGGCGGCGGCGGCGGTGGCATCGCGTTGAACGGCAACGGCATGGACACGGCGAACGGCTTCGGTATCGGCGCGGACTGTCTCGCCAATTCGCAGGCGAACGGCGGCCTTGGTTTCGAATGCAAGGGCGCGACCCGCCAGGATGTTTCGCTCGATCTGCTGTTCTATCCGACCCAGCAGATCACGGTCAAGGTGGAATACCGCCACGACTGGGCCAACAAGCAGGTGTTCCTGAAGAACGACGGTTCGTATGGCAAGTCCAACGACCTGCTCGCGACCCAGTTCATCTACTCGTTCTAATCTGTTCTGCCGGCGCGTGGCCTCGTGGTCGAAAAGGCCACGCGCACAGGCTCTTTGCGCATGCTCTGCCTATGCTCCGATTCTCGAACCAGCCTCACGTCGCCTCGTACTACGCCGCTACCGCCAACGACAGCACCCGCCACCCCGCGCTCGACGAAACCATCAACGTCGACGTGTGCGTGATCGGCGCGGGACTCACCGGCATTTCCACGGCGCTCAATCTTGCCGAACGCGGCCATTCGGTCGCGGTGCTCGAAGCATCGAAAGTCGGCTGGGCGGCGAGCGGCCGCAACGGCGGCCAGTTGATCGGCGGCTTCGCGTGCGATATCGATACGTTCGCGAAGTATCTGCCCGCCGACGACGTGAAGCGTGTTTGGGACATGGGGATCGAAACCCTCGATATCGTCAAGGAACGCGTTGCGAAGCATCAGATCGATTGCGATCTGACCATGGGCTACCTGACCGCGGCGAATAAGCCGCGCGATACCGACGCGCTGCAAAAATGGCGTGACGAAGCGCAGCGGCGCTTCGGCTACGATCGCTTCAGTTATGTCGATGCCGACGGCGTCGGCAACTATGTTCAGTCGCAGCGCTATCTGGGCGGCCTGTTCGACGCGGACAGCGGCCATCTGCATCCGTTGAATTACACGTTGGGGCTGGCGCGCGCAGCGCGCGAAGCCGGCGTGCAAATTTTCGAGGACAGTTGCGTCACGGCCTTGCGTGAAGAAAACGGCCGACATGTGGCTGAAACGGCACGCGGACGAGTGCAGGCACGCTTCGTCGTGCTCGCCTGCAATACTTATCTCGGTCAGCTCGCCCCGGACGTCGCGAACAAGATCATGCCGGTCGGCACCTACGTGATCGCCACCGAACCGCTCGACCCCGATCGAGCCGAAGCGCTGATGCCCGCGAAAGCCGCCGTGTGCGACAGCCGCTTCGTACTGGATTACTTCCGTCCTGCGCCCGATCACCGCCTGCTGTGGGGCGGCAAAGTAAGTTACTCGAAGCTCGCGCCGCGCAATCTCGGCGAAGCAATGCGCCGCGACATGCTGAAGACGTTCCCGCAACTCGACGATGTCAAAATCGACTATGCGTGGGGCGGTTTCGTCGACATCACCATGAACCGTGCGCCGCATTTCGGCCGGCTCTCGCCGACCGTGTATTTCGCGCAAGGCTTCTCGGGGCACGGTGTGAATACCACCGGTCTCGCGGGCAAACTGATCGCCGAAGCGATCAACGGCCAGGCGTCGCGCTTCGATCTGTTCGGCAAGATTCGTCACCGCGACTTTCCCGGCGGCGCTACACTGCGCACCCCTGCCCTCGTACTCGCGATGGCCTGGTATCGAATGAAGGACCTGCTTTGATGAATGCTGCGACTCCCGGCTCCGACACACTTCACACGCTGAATACGCTCGACCGCCGCGCCGATGCGCTGATCGCCAACTCCTACTATGAAGCGAGCGCGACCCGCCCGCTCGCCGGCGACCCCGCGCTCGACGGCTCGCTCGAAGCCGACGTGTGCGTGATCGGCGCGGGCTTCTCCGGGTTGTCCGTCGCGCTGGAGTGCCGGGCGCGCGGCTTGTCGGTGGTCGTGCTCGATGCGCATCGTCCGGGCTGGGGCGCGTCGGGTCGCAACGGCGGGCAGACGCTGGTGGGTTTCGCGAAAGACGAGGTCATGGAACGCCAGCTCGGTCTCGACGGCGCGCGGGCCGCATGGGCGATGTCGGTGGAAGGCGTGGCGCTGGTGCGCGAGCGTATCGAACGTTACGGCATCGACTGCGATTTCACGTCCGGCTATCTGACCGTCGCCACCAAACCGAAACGCGTGCCCGATTTGCGTTCGTGGATGGAGTCGGCTTCGCAACGCTGGGGCTATTCGAAACTCTCGTGGCTCGATACCGACGAGGTCCGGTCGCGTGTCGCTTCGAAGCGCTATCTGGCCGGCGTCTACGATCCGTTTTCCGGCCATCTGCATCCGCTCAAGTACTGTCTCGGTCTTGCCGATGCGGCACGCCGCGAAGGCGCGCAGCTATTCGCGCATTCGCCCGTGATCGAAGTCGTGCGCGGCGCGCGGCCTGTCGTGCGTACCACTCGTGGCGAAGTGCGCTGCCGTTTCGTCGCGGCATGCGGCAATGCCACGATCGGCGACGTGCTGCCCGCGCCGGTGGCCGCGCGTATCGCGCCGATCGCATCGTATATCGTCGCCACGGAGCCGCTCGGCAAGGAGCGCGCGGATGCGCTGATCAAGGGGCGCGAGGCGATTTGCGACAACAACTTCTTCCTCGACTATTTCCGGTTGTCGGCGGACCATCGCGTGCTGTTCGGCGGGCGGGCGAGCTCGACCGGTGCTTCACCGGCGCAGCTCGGCGAAGAGATTCGTCAGCGCATGATCGGTGTGTTCCCGCAACTCGGCGACGTGAAAATCGATTACGCGTGGGGCGGCTTTGTCGACGTGACGCGCAATCGCGCACCCGATTTTGGATCGATCGATTCGAATTACTTTTACGTGCAGGGCTTTTCCGGGCACGGCGTCGCGTTGACCGGTATTGCCGGGCGCGTGGTGGCCCAGGCAATGGCCCGTGATACGAAAGCTTTCGATCTGTTCGCGCAATTGCGGCATGCCCGCTTTCCGGGCGGCCCTGCGTTGCGCGGCCCGGCGCTGGAACTCGGGATGATGTATCACCGGATTCTAGAGTTGTTCTAGGCATGGCCGGCGCGCGGCGCAGCGCTTGCGTTGCGCCGACAACCGTGACGACACTCGTCCTCCATATCGCGCCGGCAGCGCTGCTATAACACCGGAATGAGGCGCGGCGCAATCCGGTCGCCCTTGCCGGCTACTTTACTATTGGTGACCCTCCACAGCATACTGTCATACTTATTCGTATGCCGCTTTTGAGGAGGCGCCGATGACCACTCAACTCACTCGCGAATTCGCGTCAAAATTCGCCAACCTGGCGCTTGCCCATCTCACGCGCGAATACCCGAACAAGCTGACGCATTCGCTCGCCGGGCCGCAAGACGTGCAAGGCCCGCGTGCCCTGCATCCGATTTTTTACGGCAGCTACGACTGGCATTCGTGCGTGCACGGCTACTGGTTGATTCTGCATCTACTCGATCGTTTTCCCGATCTGCCTGAAGCGGCGCGCATCGTCGCGGTGGTCGACGAGCATTTCACCGCGGCTAACGTGGCCGGTGAAGTGGCGTATCTCGAACTGCCGCACAACCGTGGTTTCGAGCGTCCGTATGGCTGGGCCTGGCTGCTCGCGTTGAGCGCGCAACTCAATTCGCTGAAGCTTTCGGAAGCCGTGCGCTGGTCGAAAACCTTTGCGCCGCTTACCAGCCTGTTTGTCGAGCGCTTCGAGGACTTTCTGCCGAAAGCCACCTACCCGCTGCGGGTGGGCACGCACTTCAACATGGCCTTCGCGTTGGCGCTGACGCTGGATTTCGCGCGGCAAACGTCGCGTGAATCGCTGGAAGCACTGGTCGTGAATACGGCGGAACGCTGGTTTCTGAATGACGTCGCGTGTCAGGCATGGGAGCCCGCCGGCGACGAATTCCTCTCGCCTTCGCTCATGGAAGCCGAGCTCATGCGCCGCATACTGCCGCCCGCGCAATTCGTCGACTGGTTCGGCCGCTTTCTGCCGGATCTCGGCTCGAAAAAGCCCGCTACGCTGTTCGAGCCCGTCACCGTGACGGATCGCACCGACGGCAAGATCGCGCACCTGGACGGTCTGAATCTCAGCCGCGCGTGGTGCCAACGCTCGCTCGCCCGCGCATTGCCCGCAGGCGATATTCGCCGAACCGTTCTGTTCGACGCAGCCGAACGGCATCTGCAAACCGCACTGCCGCACGTGGCCGGCGACTATATGGGCGAGCACTGGCTAGGCACATTTGCCACGCTTGCATTGGAAGCTTGAATTAAGGCCTGATTCGAGACTTCGAATCGAACTCGACCGGCGGCATGGTCGACTAGAAAAAACGAAAGCGGCGCCGCACGCGCGAAACGGTTTCTCACACCAACCGATTCACGCTGCGAGCGCCGCTTTTGCATGTTGCGTCAATGCAGAGCCGCTTCTTGCGGCTCAGCCGGCGACGACGCGCCGGCCTCCTGCATTTACTGGCCCGTCAGCTTTTTAGGCTTCGGCGGCGCCTGAACCTTGTTGTACTGGAACTCGGGCGTTGCCTTCAAGGCATCTTTGGTGGCGCCCGCCAGATAGAAATTCCCCTCGCGAATATCCAGCGCTGCGATAGGCACCGCCACGTCGTGCGATGCCACGCCCAGGAAACCGCCCGCGGAGACGATGGCTGCGGACAGCGAGCCGTCCGGCGCGATCACCAGATCGCGGACCGTGCCGATTTTCGCGTTCTGGTCGTTGTAGACCGATTTGCCGAGAATGCTCTTCTTCACACTCCAGCCGCTCAGCAGCGCATTCGACTGCTCGACCGTGACGCTCAGCGGTTGCGTGCCGGCGACTTGCGCCTGTGCACCAAGGCTGGTTGCAGCTACCGCGACGACAACAACAAGTTTGCCCAACGTCATATCGCTTACTCCCTTCTTAGTAGACTTGACCGGCGCATGGCCCGCGCCGAATGGAATCGCTGCACCACGATCATACAGACTGCGCGGCGCGGTTGCATCCAGCGTGCCGCAAGGTCGCACGCGCACACCTCGACGCGCCGACGCCGCCACGCTCGGGGATGACGTCACGGCCCGAAGCGCATGGCGGTAAAATCGCGCAAGGCGATCACGCCGGTTTTCGAGGTGGCAGTTTGACTGAGCTTGAACAGGGTTTCATCTTGACCCGGCATTGGCGGGACACGCCCGCCGGCACCGAAGTCGATTTCTGGCTGGCCACGGACAGTGGGCCCCGGCACGTGCGCTTACGCCCTCAGCCTTCGGTGGCATTCATTCCGGCCGAACATCGCGAGCGCACGAAAACGATCCTGCGCCGCGAAGCGCCGCTCGATCTGCGAGTGCTCGATCTGTGCGACTTTCAGCATCGGCCGGTCATGGGGCTTTACTGCCCGCAGTACCGGCAATTGACGGGCTTCGAGAAACGTCTGAAGCAAGGCGGCGTCGACGTCTACGAAGCCGATATCTTTCCGCCGGAGCGCTACATGATGGAGCGCTTCATCACGGCGCCCGTGTGGTTCAGCGGCGACGCGCAGAGCGCCGGAAAGAGCGGCCCGCTCGTGAACAGCGAACTCAAGCCGGCCGCCGGCTATCGTCCGCCCTTGAAGCTCGTGTCGCTCGATATCGAAACCAGCGCTCACGCCGAGTTGTACTCGATCGCGCTGGAAGGATGCGGCCAGCGTCAAGTGTATATGCTGGGGCCGCCGAACGGCGACGCGGGCACGCTCGACTTCGAGCTCGAATACTGCGAAACCCGCGCGCAGTTGCTGGAGAAACTGAACGCGTGGCTCGAACGGTACGATCCCGATGCGATCATCGGCTGGAATCTGGTGCAGTTCGATCTGCGCGTGCTGCAGCAGCATGCCGAACAATATCGCGTACCGCTGCGGCTCGGCCGTGGCGGTGCGGTGATGGAATGGCGCGAGCACGGGCTCAAGCAGAACCACTTCTTCGCCGGCGCCGCGGGACGGTTGATTATCGACGGCATCGAGGCGCTGCGCTCGGCGACCTGGAGTTTCCCTTCGTTCAGTCTCGAACATGTCTCGCGCACCGTGCTGGGCGAAGGCAAGGCGATCGACAATCCGTATCAGCGCATGGACGAAATCCAGCGCCGCTTCGACGAGGACAAGCCCGCGCTCGCGCGCTACAACCTCAAAGACTGCGAGCTGGTCACGCGCATCTTCGCTAAAACAGAGTTGCTGCCGTTCCTGCTGGAACGCGCGAGCGTGACCGGATTGCCGGCGGATCGCAGCGGCGGATCGGTGGCGGCGTTCACGCATCTGTATATGCCGCGTATGCATCGGCAAGGCTATGTCGCGCCCAATCTCGGCGACGTGGCCGGCGCCGCGAGCCCCGGCGGCTTCGTGATGGATTCGCGCCCCGGTCTCTACGACTCCGTGCTGGTGCTCGACTACAAGAGTCTGTATCCGTCGATTATTCGCACGTTTCTGATCGACCCTGTCGGTCTTGTCGAAGGCATGCTGAATCCCGCCGACGATCAATCGGTTCCGGGCTTTCTCGGCGCGCGCTTTTCACGCACGCGCCATTGTTTGCCGTCGATCGTCGGGCAAGTGTGGCAAGGCCGCGAAACGGCCAAACGCGAGAACAACAAGCCGCTTTCGCAGGCATTGAAGATCATCATGAACGCCTTTTACGGCGTATTAGGATCGACCGGTTGCCGCTTCTTCGATCCGCGTCTCGCCTCGTCGATCACCATGCGCGGCCACGAAATCATGCATGCCACGCGCGAACTGATTCAAGCCGAAGGCTACGAAGTCATTTACGGCGATACGGATTCGACCTTCGTGTGGCTAAAACACGCGCACAGCGAGGCAGACGCGAGCCGCATCGGCCGCGCGCTGGTCGAACATATCAACGCGTGGTGGCGGCAGAATCTGCAGGAAAGATTCGGGCTCGACAGTGCGCTCGAACTGCAATTCGAACGGCACTATCGGCGCTTCTTCATGCCGACGATTCGCGGTGCCGAAGAAGGCAGCAAGAAACGCTACGCCGGCCTCACAGTGTTGCCGGACGGCAGCGAAGACATCGTCTATAAGGGACTCGAAACGGTACGCACCGACTGGACGCCGCTCGCGCAGCAGTTTCAGCAGGAACTGTACCGGCGCATCTTCACGCAGCAACCGTATCAGGATTACGTGCGCGACTATGTGCGTGACACGCTCGACGGCAAGCTCGACGATCAGCTCGTGTATCGCAAACGGCTGCGCCGGCCGCTCGAAGAATACGAGCGCAACGTGCCGCCGCATGTGCGCGCGGCGCGCGTGGCGGACGAGTTCAACCGGCGGCAAGGGCGCCCGCTGCAATATCAGAACGGTGGCTGGATCAGCTATGTGATGACGGTTGCCGGCCCCGAGCCGCTGGAAACGCTGCGCTCGGCAATCGATTACGAACATTATCTGACGCGTCAATTGCAGCCCGTCGCCGACGCTATCCTGCCGCTCCTGCGCGACGATTTCACGACCTTGATGTCGGGGCAGAAGCAGTTGTTCTGACGCAGTGTTAGCATCGGGCGTATCGACGACGCACTGCAAAGGCCACGCATGAACGAGTCGCATCCAATCGCGGCAGACACGCTGAAATCCGAACCGCAAACCACCGCGAACCGCGTGTTTTCCGACGGTGCGCTCAGTCTCGGACTCACACTGCCGATGCTGCGCGCCGGCACGATCGTGGCCGATTTCGACGAGCAACTGGCGCTCGCGCGCCTCGCCGACGAACGCGGCTTTCGCGCGCTCTGGATACGCGACGTCCCGCTGAACAGCGCGGACTACCCGGACCCTGTCGGCCATCTCGACCCGTGGGTATTCCTTGGCGCGCTCGCTGCGAACACGCGGCGTATCGCGCTTGTGAGCGGCGCCATCGTCCTCACGCTGCGTCATCCGCTGCATATTGCCAAAGCGGCGTTGTCCGTCGATACGCTCAGTCACGGACGCTTTATTCTGGGTCTGGGTTCAGGCGACCGTCCGCCGGAATATGCCGCATTCGGGCGCGACGCCGACGAGCGGCGTGAGTTGTATCGCAGTCACTGGGAGACGGTTGCCGCCGCGCTCGGCGCACCGTCGCGCGTGATTCCCGATCGCACGCCCGAAGGTGCGCCTGCCTTTCAGCTGTTGCCCGCGCATTCGCGCGCGGTGCCGCTGCTTGCCGTGGGTTCGGGCGGTCAGAGCGTCGACTGGATCGCGCGCCATTCGCTGGGATGGATGACCTATCATCGCGAGCCGGACGCGCAGCGCGCCCGCTACAGCATGTGGCGCGCCGCCGTCGAACGGGCGGCGCCCAAAGCGTTTCGTGCGTTCGGCGTCGCGATGCGGCTCGAACTCAGCAGCGATCCGCATGAGCCGGCGCAGGCCGTGACGCTCGGCTACCGGGCCGGCCGGCTCGCGTTGATCGACATACTCAAAGCGCTGCGCGCGGACGGGACGCACCATGTGACGTTCAATCTGTCGTCGGAGCGTCCCGTCGCTGAGATCGTCAACGAACTCGCCGATGAGGTGTTGCCGCTGTTTCATCAGGAGACGTAGAAAGCGCGCTGCGCACCCGCTTCGACTCACGGCGTGGATGGCCGGTCCGTGTCGTACAAGCGGTCCGGGATAAACAGCGCGGTCACGCCGCTCAGGAAGAACACCGCGCCCACCACGAGGAAACCCAGACCGATGGAAAACTGCGTGGCCAGGAAGCCGATGACGATAGGCGCAGCGCCCGAGCAGAAGCGCCCCAGGTTATAGGAGCCGCCCACCGCAGTGCCGCGGATGGAAGTGGCGAAACTCTCGGACATGAACGTGCCGATCGTGCCCAGTGGTACGCCGTACAGGAACCCGAAGAAAAGCATGAGAACGGCAATGTTCTCCCGCGTGTGCCAGAAGATGATCACCGGCAGAAAAAGCGCGGCGCCCACGCAGCCGAGGACATACACGCCGCGCCGGCTCCAGCGGTCGCCCAGCCAGCCGGCGAAGATCTTGCCGATGAACGCGACGACGTAAGTCCCGATCATGTACCCGGCCAGTGAGCTGAACTTGATATGCAGTTCCTTTTCGAGGTACGTCGGCAGCCAGTTATTCAGGCCGTAGAACCCGGAAAGAATGAAAACCGAGGCCAACGTCCACAGGATAAACAGGGTTCGCGTCTGTCGATTGCTGAAAATCACGTGGTAGCGGCTGTCGCGCCAGTGGCGCTGGCTCGTGCACTCGATGGCCTGGCTCGCCCTCCAGCTAGCCGGCTCGGGCACCGCGAACTTGATCGCCAACGCAAACACCACGGGTATCGCCGACACGTAGTACAGCGTGCGCCACCCATAGTGCGGCAAAATCCAGCTGCTCAGCGCAATGACCACGATATAGCCAGCCGAAATGCCGGTCTGCAAGGCGCCCAGAATCAGCGAGCGCCGTTCCGTGGGCACGTATTCGGCAACGAGCGTCGTGACCAGCACCATGGAGCCGATACCCAACGAACCGATAAAGCGGACGACCGCGAACTCCACAAAGCTGTGCGTGAGTCCAAGCAGCCCCGCGCCGAGCGAAAAGAGCGCCAACGCCCAGACCACCACCCTCACCCGCCCGATGCGATCGCTCGCCCAGCCGCCGAGAATTCCGCCTACTGCCATGCCTAGCAACGTCAGGCTGCCCAACGCGCCGGCCTGGACATTGCTCAGTCCGAAGTCGTCCTTGATACGCGTCAGCGTAAGGCCGTACATCATGACGTCCGCGCCATCGGCCATGAGCGCGAGATAACCGAGGATGAAAACAAGCAGCCAGCGGCCTTGCGACACCGAAGTCTGGCTCGCCGGCGACGCTGTCGCAACACGTTGGGTAGTGGTCATGTCAGAGCGGAGTCAAACTGCCGGTGGATAGCGTATGGCGAGTAATAAGAGCGGGAGCCAGGAAGGAACCGATCAGTAATCCCAACTCTTCATGCCGCGTTGTGTACCACCTCTCCCGATGCGTCAGGTTCATCGTGCCGATGCACACGCCGTCGTACGCAATCGGAATGTTCAGTATCGATCCCAGGCCCATCCCGGTCATCACGGTGTGATCGTCGAACGCTTCGCGAATGCCCTGTGCGGTTTCCGCGCGAAAGGGCTTGAGATCGAGCAGGATCTGTTTGGCCCACGGCGTGCCGTGCTTTTTCTTGCGCCCGCCAACCGGATAGACGTTAGGCATGTTGGTATAGACGCGCTCCACCTCCTGGTTTTGCGCATCGTAGGACATGATCGTGAACAGGCTGAAGCCGATTGCGCTTGCCGCCACGTCGTGAACCGCACGGAAAATCGCCATTGGCTGACCCTTGATCCGCGTGGCCCTCGCGAGTTGTTCAAGGTTCGACATGTCCAGCGCGTGCGGATCTGGCTGCGCAGTTTCGATCGGGATGCCTTGCATGGTCTGTATGGGAAAGTTGGCGGATGACGGCATTCAGCCGTGTAGCTCAGTGGAACTGAGCGGGCCTCGAACATCTTGCGTGCGACCGAATTCCTCGGCCTCGATGTCTTCGAGCGAGCGGTTGCGAGTCTCGATACCCAGGAAGAACACCACGCATGCGCCGATGAGCAGAACCGTCGTGGTCATCGCGAACACGCCCAGGAAGCCGAGCGTGGGATAGACGAGGCCGACCAGAATGGGCGCACTCACCGAGCCGATGCGTCCAAACGATGATGACGAGCCGGTGCCGGTCGTGCGTACCGCGGTCGGGAATACTTCCGGGGTGTACGCATACACGCCTGCGAACGCACCGTTCATGAAGAACGACAGGCAGATGCCCGCGACCATGATCGCGATACCAGTGTGAGAGAACGCGAGCGCGATGGCCGCTATGCCGCCCAGCAACATATACGACGCGACCACCGCCTTCCGCCCGATCCGTTCATTGAGCCAGGCGGCCGAGAAATAGCCCGGTATCTGCGCGCCATAGATCGCGATCGAATAGCCGAAGCTCTTCGTCATGGTGAGCCCTTCCTTGAGAAGCAGGCTCGGTATCCAGGAGAAGAACGAGTAGTACGCGAATGCAACCGAGAACCACATCAGCCAGCTGACCGCCGTGGTGCGCGCGAGTCGCGGCGACCATAACGTGAGCACGTTCTGCAACGCGCTGCCGCTTGCACGCGCCGACGCGGGAAGCACGCCAACGGAGCCGACCGGCGGCAGATGAATGCCTCTGCCGGCAAACCATGACTCGATCGTACTCACGATCCGGTTCGCTTCGTCCGTTCGACCCTGGCTCTCGAGCCATCGCGGCGACTCAGGCAGCGTTCTGCGCCACCAGAGCAGCATGACGACAGGCAACGACGTCACCACGGCCAGGTAGCGCCAGCCGTCGGCATAGTTTCGCACCACGACGAAGCCGAGTATGGAAGAACTCAAATAGCCGAACGACATGAAGCCGACCAGCGCCCCGCAAAACATGCCTCTGTAGCGACGCGGAACGAATTCCGCGAGGAATGGCGCGATCACCACCGTCTCCGCGCCGGAACCAAATCCCGCGACGATGCGCAGCGCGAAGAATGTGTGCCAGTCCGTCGCGGCAGCACTCGCGAGCGACGCGACACAGTAGATGGCCAGCGCCGTCATCATGATGCGGCGACGGCCGATCAGATCGGCGAACACGCCTGACAGGAAGGCGCCGAAGAAGTACCCGATATAGGTGCTGCTCGCGACGAGCCCTGTTTCGGCGCTGCTCAGGTGCCATAACTTGCTCACGACCGGCAGCAGAAACGCGAGCGACGATGAATCGAGTCCATCGAACAGATACCCCAAGCCTCCGATGAGCAGGAGTTTGCGGTGAAAGCCCGACAACGGAAGTCTTTCAAGACGAGCGGCTACGGCAGACACGTTAACTTTCTCCCTGAAGGAATGGACACGATCTCCGCCATGCCGAGGTTATCGCCCGACCGCGTAGGCCTGCATCTGACGAGGCGTCGCTGCGCCACGCATCAGACCGTTTCTGATTCCGACCGCGCAGACACGCCCGAGCGACCACGGTTCGGCCACTGTCAGGTCGTGGCCACGCGCGCGTAATTCGGCAAGGGTGCTTTCCGGAAAGCGGGATTCGGCGGACATCTTGCCAAGATTCATGGCACGCGGATAAAACGAACCCGGAAAATGCGCAGTCTGGAACGACGGCGAATCCGCGGCTGCCTGAAAATTCATGCCGGCGTGCACGTGTTTGAGGAAGAGCTGGATCGACCATTGATCCTGCTGATCGCCGCCCGGCGTTCCGAACGCCGCATAGGGCTTGCCCGCGCGAGTGACCAGCGTCGGCGAAAGCGTGGTGCGCGGACGGCGCCGCGGCCCGAGCGACGACGGCAAGCCCTCCTCCATCCAGAACATCTGCGCGCGCGTGGTCACGTTGAAGCCGAGGCCGGGCACCGCCGGCGACGCCTGCAGCCAGCCGCCCGACGGCGTGGCCGACACCATGTTGCCCCAGCGGTCGACGACATCGAGATGAACCGTATCGCCTCGCAGTTCGGGTAGCGGCGCGAAGGTCGGCTCGCCCTGGCCGAAGCCGCCGAACTGTTCCTTGCCAGCCAGCGCCATGATGCGAGCAGCACGCCGCTCGCTGTCGCCGAGCGTGCCGGGACGAAATTCGAGCGACGCCCGGCGCGGGTCGACCAGCCGACGACGTTCGTCGTTATAGGCGTCGCTCAGCAGCACGTCCATGGGCACGTGCGCGAACGCAGGGTCGCCGTAGAACACCTCGCGGTCGGCGAACGCGAGCTTCGAGCACTCGATGATCGTATGCACGAAATCCGGTCCCATCGGGTCCATCGCCGCGAGATCGAATCCCTTGAGCAGCGCGAGCTGCTGCAGGAACATCGGCCCCTGGCCCCACGGGCCGGTCTTGTGGACACGGAGCTCGCCATAGTCGTACCAAACAGGGTCTTCGTAGGACGGTTCCCAGCGCGCGAGGTCGCCGGCATCGAGCAGGCCGCGGTTGCGCTGACCCGACGTGTCGAGCACGGCCGTCGAACCAAAATACTGATCGATGGCATCAGCCACGAAGCCGTGATAAAAAACCTCGCGGGCGCGTTCGCACTGCTCGCTGCGGTCACGCCGGGTATTCGCTTCGCGCAGAATGCGCTTATACGTGTTCGCAATGGCCGGATTGGCGAATAGCTGATTCGGCATCGGCGCGTCGCCGTCGCGCAACCATTGCTCGGCCGAAGTCGTCCATTCTGTCCGGAAGAAATCCTTGATGGCGAGGATCGATGAGGTCATGCGCGGCAGCACCGGGTAGCCGTTTTCCGCGTAACCGATCGCGTAACTCAGCACATCCTCAAGCGGCAACTGGCCGTAATCGCGCAGCATGGCCATCCACCCGCCGAATGCGCCGGGCACGACGGCCGGCAGCAGTCCCGTACCCGGCACGACTTCCAGTCCTAACTTGCGCATGCGCTCGATGGTCATGCTCGCGGGCGTCACACCCTGCCCACACAGCACGCGCACGCGGTCTTCGCGCGCGCTGTAGAACACGACCGGCAATTCGCCGCCCGGACCGTTCAGATGCGGCTCGACGATCTGCAAAACAAAACCGGCGGCGGCGGCGGCATCGAATGCGTTACCGCCTTTCTCGAGCACGGCCATGGCCGACGCGCTGGCCAGCCAGTGCGTCGAAGCGACCATGCCGAATGTGCCGATCAGTTCCGGGCGGGTGGTGAACGACATGCGCTGCTCCTTTGCGATCGCGGGCGACTGGCGCCCGAACCAATCTCTATAGGTACACGTTGAACAAATGACAAAGACGCTGCTCGATCTAATCAATTTCACGTGATGCTAACCCGAAATCTACGCGCAATATACCGAGTCAAAATATTTTCGGGAACCTGCGCACCACATTGCCCCCATTCTGTTATCTTTGGAACCAATAAACATTGGTTCAGACAAAAAATGGAACAGACAGCATTGGAAGCTTTGCTTGGCTACATCGCCGCCCATCAACTCAAGGACGGCGACGCGCTGCCGCCCGAAAGAAAGCTGGCCGAAGACCTTGGCGTCAGCCGAAGGGAACTGCGCTCGGTGCTGGCTTCACTGGAGGCATCGGGCCGGGTGTGGCGCGGTGTCGGGCGCGGCACCTATCTGGGCGCGCGACCGCTGAAGTTCGGCCCCACGCTGCGTGGACTGCGCGCGGGAACGAGTCCGGCGGATATCGCCGAAATGCGGCTGCTGTTCGAACCCGCACTCGCGGAACTCGCCGCCGCCAAAGCCAGTCGGGACGATCTGCTGGAACTGGAAAAGTGCGCGCGCAAAAACGCAGCCGCGAAGAACGACGAAGAGTGGCAGCAATGGGATCATCGCTTTCACTTGCTGATCGGCCAGGCCACCCGCAATCCCGCACTCATTGCGCTGATGGAAGTCATCAACAGCATGCGCGTCAAACCGGACGTACGCGAAAAGACGGTGGCCCAGGAAACCCGGCAGTATTTCGCCCAGCAACATCAGGCTGTCGTCAATGCGATGAAAGCGCGTGATGGCGAGACAGCGGCCCGTTGCATGCGCGAGCATCTGCTGAGCGTTCAAGGGCGCGCATCGGGTAAGGAATGACTCGCGGCGCAGGCGATGTTTGCGAGCAAAGTAGTCGAACGTAACGAACACACCGAGCCGCACGAAACGCTTGAGTCCATCCGCAATTTGACCTAGAAATGAGGATGCGCAAATTACCCGTTATTCGTATTGAGTTAAACGAGTCATTCTCCTGCCACTTGCCGACGGTACGCTGGATGCAATACAGCGTGCACGAGACCGGCTCGAAATAGCTTTTACCCATCACGCATTTCAGGAACAAAGTCAGCCGACGATTCATATCAATCATCGCTACGCTCAGGAGAGCATCAGTCATGGTCGCAAGAAAACGAATTCATGCTGCGCTCCTCGCCGCGATGATCGCCGCGATTGCGCCGGCCAGTCAGGCGCAAAACACCACCGACTGGCTGGCGAACACGTATGGCACTCTCGCCGCCCACGTCGGTAACGCCGCGCGCTCCATGTGGGTCGCGCCCGAAGGCGTACTCTATACGGCCTCCATGTGGGACGAGTACGAGGGCGGCGTCGCGATCTATCAGAACCACCGCAGCGCGGGTTCCATCGGCGCTCATGGTGAATTTCAGGGTAGCGCCATCACCGGTAATGCCAAGTCGATTTTCGTGGCGCTGCAATACAACGCATCGTACGGAAGCGGCGCGGTGGGACGATACAACCGCGCTACTGGCGCTCGCGATCTTTTCATCCAGGTCACTGCTTCGAAGAATCAGCCGCGGGTCGACGTCATCACCGGACTCGCCACGGCGGGCTCGCTCCTCTATGCGAGCGACATCGACGGCAATCGCGTGCGAATCTTCACCACCGACGGTATCTGGCAGAAAGACATCAACGTCCAGAGCCCAGGGGCGCTCGCCGTGGATGGCGCGGGCAACGTCTGGATCGCGCAGAAAAGTGCGGGCACGATCGTCGAGTTCAGTTCAGCCGGGGCACTGCTGAATACCATCCAGATGCCCGCCGGATCGCAGCCGTCGGCGCTCTATTTCGATGCGTCGTCGGGACAGCTCATGGTGGGCGACGAGGGGCCCGACATGAACATCAAGCGCTACACGCTCTCGGGTACGCCGACGCTGGCCGGCACGTTCGGCGTTCAGGGCGGGTATCTCGATACCACGACGGGCATCAAAGGCCAAGTCGGCGCGAAGCGCTTCACCCGCGTCGCCGGCATCGGCAAGGACACCGCGGGCAACCTCTATGTGCTCAACAACCCGTGGGGCGGAAGCTGGGACCTCGGCCGCAACGGCGGCACCGACATTCATGCGTATAGCAGCGCCGGCAATCTGCAGTGGACGCTTCGGTCCCTCAACCTCGAGGGCGACGCCGTACCGGACCCGCTCACGGACGGCACCATGTTCTATGGCGGCACCAACATCTACAGCGGCAGCGCGGGCGGCGCCTTCGTTGCGAACACCGTCGATCCGTTCGCCTATCCGTCGGACCCGCGCATCGACATCAACGATACTTCACGCGACGAGCACTTCGCTCACCTTGCCACGGTCGGCGCCAACCGGATCCTCGTGGCGTCCGGCCAGAATCCCGATGTCTACTACTTCTTCCACTTCAATGCCGCGAATGGCTATATCGCCATACCGGACGCCACGCTTCCGGGTGCGGCGTTCAAAACCACCGCACTGGTCAGGGACGGATTCTGCATCGACAGCAAGGGCGGCGTGTGGGCCGGTCTGGACAAGACAGGCTACATCTATCACTACCCGCTGACCGGCTTCGACGCCAGCGGCAAACCATCGTGGGGACCCGGCATCCCCATCCGCATTCCCGCGAGCATCCAGCCGCTAACACGCATGCTCTACCTCGCGGACAGCGACACGATGATTCTCGGACAGGGCGTTGTCGGGAGTACGGACTGGACAGGGACAGGCACGCGGATCGAGGTGTATCACGGCTGGAGCGCGGGTAATACCACAACACCCAATCCGGTGATCAACCTCACCCACGCCGGCGCCAAGTCGATCGACGCGGCCGGCCGCTATCTTTTCGTCGGCTACTGGTTCGGCAGCGGACCCGCTTTGCCGGATATCGACGCCTTCAATCTCGCCACGGGCAACCTCGACGCAACGCTCGTGAACACCAGCAGCCGTACCGTGGACGCCAGCAGCGCGATCGATGCGATGTACGGCGTCAAGGCCTACCTTCGATCGACCGGCGAGTACGTGGTCACGAAGAACAACGTCAAGGGCTCCAGCATCGCCGTTTATCGCTGGACGCCGTGATCGGGTGTAAAGACGTCGATTTTCACGGCTGTGAAGCTGTCTACCGCGATATTTTTTCGAGCTCGATACCCTTCGTGCGCGGTCCCATCAATCCGATCGCCAGCATGACGATCAGCATAGCGCCAGCGATAAAGACGAAAACCCCGGTGGTACCGAACTGCTTCAACACAGCGGCAATCAGAAAGGCTGTGAAGATCGCCGAAAAACGGCTCCACGAATAAACGAATCCCACCGCGCGCGCCCGAATGCTGGTCGGAAAAAGCTCAGTCTGATACGCATGGTAGCTGTATGAAATGATGTTGCCCGCAAGCGTCAGACAGACACCGAGACTGACCAGCAACACGGCGCCCGCAGCCTGGCTGAACCACAGGCCGCAGACGATGTTCACCCCTGCCATCACCACGATCACGGTCTTGCGCTCGAAGCGGTCGCCGATGAAAAGTCCGATAAGCGGACCGACTGGCGCCGCCAAAGCGATCACGCTCGAATACATCAGGCTCGTGGTGATCGTAATGCCCTGTTTGATCAGCAGCGTGGGCACCCAGTTCGCAAAGCCGTAGAAGCCCACGGTCTGGAAAATATTGAAGATCGTCATCATCAGCGTGCGGCTGCGATACGGCGGCACCCACATATCGCGGAAGCTGCCGCGTGGCGCGACCGGCACCGGCGGCGCGGGCGGCGGCAACTCGCGTCCGTATTCGCGGCGCACTTTCGCTTCGAGCGCCGTCATCACGCGGTCGGCTTCGGCAAGGCGTCCTTGCTGTGCGAGCCAGCGCGGGCTTTCCGGCAACGCGCGACGAATCCACCACACGAACAGCGCGCCATGCGCGCCGATCAGCACGACCCAGCGCCAACCGTCGAGACCAAGCAATGTGCGCGGCACCAGCAGATACGACAGGAACGCCACCACCGGCACGGCCGTAAAACCGACCGCCTGCTCGCACGCGAACGCGCGGCCGCGAATCTGCTTGGGCACCAGTTCGGAGATGTACGTACCGATCGTCACCAGTTCGACGCCGATGCCTATCCCTGCCACGAAGCGCCAGAAATTCAATCCGGTAGCCGTTTCCTGGAATGCCATCACGATATTGGCCGCCGTATACCAGAGCAGCGAATACGTGAACACCGCGCGGCGTCCGAAGCGATCCGCCAGAAAGCCGCACGCGATTGTGCCGATAAAGAGGCCGCTAAACAGCGCCGCGATGAAACTCGCGACCCCGGTCGAACCGAACAGGCCGTGCGTGGTCGCGCTCAGCAGACCGCTTTTGACGAGGCCTGGCGCGACATACCCGGAGTACAGCAGATCGTAGAGTTCAAAGAAGAAGCCGAGGCTCAGCAACACCACCAGCTTCCAGACGGAGCGCGTGGCGGGCAGCCGGTCGAGGCGCGCGGAAATGCTGCCGGCGTCGAGCGGCGCGGCGGCGGCGGCGCGCTTGGCCGTGTTATCGGAATGCGCCGCGTCGCCGCTTTTCTTCGCGACGGAGCCGGCGTGATCGGGGGATGCCATGTTGTATGTCTCCTGGTGATACTCGCGAAACGATGGGGTTCGCTGGACCGGTCTCGCCGGCCTCTTGTACTTTCGCGCGTCACGCGTACCACGATGCCGGGCCCAAGGTCCGGCCAGCATTCTAGCCGCGTGCGCGCTTCAATTGTTCGAAGGTGGTGATTTTTCCGGCCAGCGCGCTCGCCGCCACCGTGTACGGACTCGCGAGCCACACATTGCCCGGCCCCGAACGGCCCGGGAAATTGCGGTTGATCGCGCTGATCGTCACTTCGTTCGCCTCGGCCGATTGGCCCGGCCCGCAATTCGCGCACGACCCGCAGCCCGGCATGACGAGCGTCACGCCCGCGCGCTCGAAGACCGGCAAATAACCGCGCTCCTCGCAATACGCGCGCACCGCCATGGTGCCGAACTGCAAGTAGAGACGCGTTCCCTCGGGCACGCCAAGACCTTGCTCGACGCCCCAATGCAGCACCTCGTGATAGAAATCGAAGTCTTCGCGTTTGCCCGCCGTGCACGAGCCACCGTAAGCGATATCGACGGCGACGTCCTGTTCCAGTTGCGGCGCCGGCACACCGTTGCCGGGGTCGCCGGGACGCGCGAGCATCGGTTCGATCGCGCTTGCGTCGATACGGATGGTGTCGCGATAGGTGGCGCCCGCATCGCTTTTCATCCAGTTTTCAAGGGTGAAATCGACACCGCGCCGTTCTTTGAGAAACGCCACCGTGCGCTCATCCGGTTCGACGATGCCGGTGAAGCCGCCCAGTTCCGCGACCATGTTGGTCAAGGTCGCGCGCTCGTCGATCGACATCGTGCGCACGGCTGCACCGCCATATTCGAACACGAGGCCGATCGCGTCACCCGAGCGGATCGCATCCATTTGCAGCAGATGCAGCACCACGTCCTTCGCGGTCACTCCATCGCGCAAGTGACCGCTGATTTCGATGCGCAGAGTCTCAGGCACCTTGCAGCGCACATAGCCCGTCACCCAGCTATTGGCGATTTCCGTTGCGCCCGCACCGAACGCGAGGCAGCCGAGCGCACCCGAATGCGGCGTATGCGAATCGGTGCCGCACGCCACTTGCCCCGGCAATGCGTATTGCTCGGCCATCAACGCATGACAGATGCCTTCGGAGCCCGGCATGCTGTCGAGCGCACCGTGCGAGCGCACCGGATAGTCACGCGAGAAAGACGTATGCCCTTCCATCAGATTGGCGACGCCCGGCAGCAGACCGTCGCGCACATGCGGAATGCTCTGCGATGCGAGCACCAGATGATCCTGGAACGCGATGATGTGATCCGGCGCATGCAGAGGCGCCGGCTTGCCGAACGCGCGATGCATCAGATGCGCGCACATGCCGGTGAAGTAATCGTGGCTGAAGCGCCAGTCCGCGGCGATGAACACGCCGTCGCCGCGTCGCGCGCCCACGCTGGCCGGGTGCAGATGGCGCTCGATGATTTTCTCGACCAGCGTCTTCGGCTTCTCGGCCTGCGGCGCGTCTGCGTCAGCGCTATCGCCCGTGCGCGGCGTGGGCCAGTCGGCGAACTTGCTGTATGCGAGCAGGCCGCCGCTGCGAATGATCTGCTGCGTGAGCGCGTCGCGTCCCTTGAGGAATTCGTCGATCGGCACCGCTTCCCCCGCGCTCAAACGATCGAGCACGGAAAAGTCAGTGGTGGTGAGAATGCCGATGTTGTCGCAGTTCTGCTGATAGATCCGCTCGAAGCTTTCCGCGACGATCAACCGGATCCCGGCCGAGAGTTCCGCCAACGGACTCGATTCGCGCGACGATCCCTTGCCGTAGCGCTTGCCCGCCACCGTCACCTGGAAGCCGCCATTCTTCACCGCATCGCGGCCGATCGGCATGCGCTCGCCGGCCTTGAAGCCGACGTACGGATATTGGCCGAGGCGCTCGTCGTAGGTGAGCATGACGGTGACCGGCGTGATCTCGTCGGTGGAGACGTTGTCGCGCAGCGGACCGGCCGTGGCGCGCGTAAAGTTCTCGCCGGCGAGTTGCGCCTCGATCACCGCAGGGTCTTGGGACAGGTATAGCACGCGGCCGTCCAGACGAATCGTGTCGCTCATGGGCATTCTCCTTGCGCCCACTATACGGCGCGCGTGGGCAATGCCGAAGTGCCAGTGCGGCAACGCAGACCTCTCGTTTGGCGATGATGGGCGCGATCGTACTCGACACGGTTGTCCGGGCATCGGCGCGTCGCCGCCGGATAAGACTTCCGGCCGCCGGCGCAGACACGCCTCTGCCGATTCGCCCGCCGTGGCTCGCGTCAACCGCCCTTGCCGAGAAACCCGACCAGCGCCGCCGCGCTCGCGCTCAACTGATCGCGTGACTTGAAGATCATGATGAGGTGGCGCACCGCCCAGGCATCGCTCAAAGACAGCAGGCTCACGTCGAGTGCATTCAGATAAAGCAGCCCGACCTGTTCAGGCACGACCGCGATGCCGAGCCCGGCATGCACCATCCGGCAAAGCGCGTCGAGACTGCTTACGCGAATCTTCACATCGAGTTGCCGCCCCGCGCGGGCTGCCTGCTGCGTGAGCAGTTGCGTCAGCGCGCTCTCGCTGCGCAGTCCGACGAAGCTGTCATCGAGCAGGTCGTCGAAGCTCACCCGCAACGCGCCGGCGAGCCGATGGCCGCCCGGCACCAGCACCGCCAGCCGATCCTGCCGGTACGGCACCTGCTCGAACGCCTCGCTGCCCGCCACCGAATTGCAGATGCCGAAGTCCGCCGCGTGCTCACCGACAATCCGCAGCACGTCGGCGCTATTTTCCTCCTCCAGTTCGATCGACACCTCCGGAAACGCGCGCCCGAACGCGGCCACATCTTCCGGCAAAAACTGCACGATGGAGGACAGATTCGCCACCACCCGCACGCGCCCTTTCGCGCCCGACGAGAAACGCGACAGTTCCGCGCTCATCTGCTCGATATTGCCGATGATCGCCAGCGCGTAGCGCAGCACGGTCTCGCCGACCGGCGTCACGGTGATGCCGCGCGACTGCCGCTGGATCGCCGGCAAGCCGATCACCGCCTCGATCTCGGCGATGCGCCGGCTCACCGCGGACGATGCGATGAACTCGCGCTCCGCCGCGCGCGCGATATTGCGCTCCTGGCAGACGGCGACGAAGAGGCGCAGCGAGGTGAGGTCGAGTTTCTTGAGAAGGTTTTCCATTGTTGATGCTTCATACACGGTGAGGCTGAAGAACCCGACAGCAAACCCGGCATCGGCATGAAGGGACCGGGAAGAAAGATGGGCCAGTTTAACGCCCTTCTCCAGACCGAATGCCTGCCATTCCCGTAAGCGGCTTTCGATTTGCTTCATTGCTGCCTACGCTACGAAAACGCCGCGCCGGGGACGATCTCCAAGGTGTCGTTCCTCAGCAATCAGGTGACGATCGAGTACTACAACGCGGAAGGTCCCGGCACGTTCACGCGCTGATGCCGCCGCGTTCATCGCAGGATGTCGGTCGCCTTGTGCCGCTCGTCCACGCCGTCGATCAGGATCACCGGCCCGCGCGCATGCCGCGTGCGCAGCGGCAGGATCCGCCGATACGCGTCCGATGCGTACCAGGCGCGCGCGGCGGCGAGATCGGGGAACGCGATCGCGATCAGATCGCCGTGCCATTCGCCTTCGAGTATCTCGGGGCGTGCGCCATGCACGATGAAATGGCCGCCGAACGGCGCGAGCGTGGCGTCGATGCAATTGAGGTATTCGACGATCTCGTCGCCCAGTTCGACGTCGTGCAGATGGGCAATCGCATAGGCGGTCATGGCGTGGCTCCTGGTCATGAGTGGATGCGGATTGAAAACTTGCGTGCCGCTCATGGTCGACTCGGGCATGACGCGTGTCGATTACCTGTGAGGTAAAAGAACTCGCCGCGTCGCGCGTGCGGCGAGCACGCCGCGCGGCGAGGCGGCTGCACATCGCCTCCAGCTCGGCCATCACCTCGAACATCTCGATCAGTCTGTGCAGGCTGATCTTCGCGACCACCGCACCATGCCGCGGCCGCATCTCCACCATGCCGGCCGCGGCCAGTTGGAGCAGCGCTTGGCGCACGGGCCCGCGCTGATCGCCCGCCGCTCGGGTCACGCCCGCGACGCCGTCGCTTTTTCACATCAGCCCTGCTACGCCTGGCGCCCTCGCTGCCGCGTCCTCTTACGCCTAGAATACCTTTGATCTAAAACGGATTTTTGCAAAATCGCGGCATTTCATCGCTCCGCGAAACAAGCTATTGTAAAAAGCTAAAAGACTTTGGAACCGGTTCCATTTATCATCCCGCCGGCAATCCCATGAATGCCGGAACGCAATCGCGCGCTCCAATCTGGTGACTAGAACAATATGCCCTCATCCCCTATCAGCTCTCGCCGTGGCTTTTTACGTACGGCTATCGCTCTGGTCCCGGCCGGCACGCTCGCCGGCTGCGAAGTCAAGCAAGCCACGACGGCCTCCGTGCCGGGTTCGGGCGAAAGCGCGAACGCGGGCCGCGCGTCCGGCGCGGACTATAAGCCGCATTTCTTCGACGCGAAGGAATGGGCGTTCATCCACGCCGCGGTCGACCGTCTGATTCCACCGGACAGCGAAGGTCCCGGCGCAGTCGAAGCCGGCGTGCCCGAATTCATCGACCGGCAGATGGATACGCCGTACGCGCATGGCGCGCTTTGGTACATGCAGGGGCCGTTCACGCAGGGCGCGCCCGAACTCGGCTACCAGTTGAAGCTCGTGCCGCGCGATCTCTACCGCCTCGGCATCGCGGCGGTCAACGCCTACTGCACGAAGACTTACACGCATCCGTTCGACGCCCTCGACGCCGCCACGCGCGACACCGTGCTCGGCGCGCTCGAGAAAGACAAGGTCGATCTGGAGAACGTGCCGGCCGGCGTGTTCTTCGGACAACTGCTGCAAAACACGCGCGAAGGCTACTTCTGCGATCCGATCCACGGCGGCAACCGCGACATGGGCGGCTGGAAGATGATCGGCTTCCCCGGCGCGCGCGCCGATTTTATGGACTTCGTCAATCAGAACGGCGCGGCTTATCCGTATGGCCCCGTGTCGATCGAAGGAAAGCGCACCTGATGTCTACTCAAACCAAACCGCACGTCGACGCGGTGATCGTCGGCTTCGGCTGGACCGGTGCGATTCTCGCGAAGGAACTGACCGAAGCCGGCCTGAAAGTCGTCGCGCTGGAACGCGGCGAGTATCGCGACACCTATCCGGACGGCGCGTATCCCAACACCATCGATGAACTGACCTACAACGTCCGCAAGAAACTCTTTCTCGATCTTTCGAAGACCACGGTCTCGATCCGTCATGCGCCGAGCGATACCGCGCTGCCGTATCGCCAGTTGGCTGCGTTCCTGCCGGGCGAAGGCGTCGGCGGCGCGGGGCTGCACTGGTCGGGCGTGCATTTCCGTATCACGCCGGAAGAACTGCGCCTGAGAAGCCACTACGAGGAACGCTACGGCAAGCGCTTCATTCCCGAAGGCATGACGATTCAGGATTACGGCGTCAGCTACGACGAACTCGAACCGCATTTCGACTTCGCGGAGAAAGTGTTCGGCACCTCGGGCCAGGCGTACAAGGTCAACGGCAAGGTGGTCGGCGATGGCAACATTTACGAAGCGCCCCGCAGCGACAACTTTCCGCTCGCCGCGCAACTGAACACCTATTCGGCGGAGCGCTTCGGCAAGGCCGCGCGTGAACTCGGACTGAATCCGTACCGTTTGCCGTCGGCGAATACGTCGGGGCCGTACACCAACCCGTACGGCGTGCAGATGGGTCCGTGCAATTTCTGCGGATTCTGCAGCGGCTACGCGTGCTACATGTATTCGAAGGCCTCGCCGAATCTCAACATTCTGCCCGCCCTGAAGCCGTTGCCGAACTTCGAATTGCGCTCGCGCTGCCACGTGCTGCGCGTCGAACTCGACGACACGAAAAAACGCGCCAAGGGCGTGACGTATGTCGATCCGGCGGGCAACGAAGTGTTCCAGCCGGCGGATCTCGTGATCGTCGCGGCGTTCCAGTATCACAACGTTCATCTGCTTCTGCTGTCGGGCATCGGCAAGCCGTATGACCCGATCTCGGGCGAAGGCGTGGTCGGCCGCAATTTTGCGTACCAGAACCTTTCGACCATCACCGCGTTCTTCGATAAAGACACCTTCACCAATCCGTTCATCGGCGCGGGCGGCAACGGCGTCGCGGTCGACGACTTCAATGCCGACAACTTCGATCACGGTCCGCTCGGTTTCGTCGGCGGCTCGCCATTGTGGGTCAATCAGGCCGGCACCAAGCCGGTCAGCGGCATCGCCACGCCGGCCGGCACGCCGAACTGGGGCGCCGACTGGAAGAAGTCGGTGAAAGACCACTACGCGCACACCATTTCGATGGATGCGCACGGCAGCAACATGTCGTACCGCGACGTGTTCCTCGACCTCGATCCGACCTATCGCGATTCGTACGGCCAGCCGCTGTTGCGCATGACCTTCGACTGGAAGGACAACGACATCAAGATGGCGCGCTACGTGACCGGCCAGATGCACAAGATCGCGCAGCAGATGGGCCCGAAGTCGATCAACGTCTACACACGCGAATTCGGCGCGCACTTCGACTCGCGCCGCTATCAGACCACTCACCTGGTGGGCGGCGCGGTGATGGGCACCGATCCGAAGACAAGCGTGCTGAACCGCTACCTGCAAAGCTGGGACGTGCACAACGTGTTCGTGATGGGCGCCTCGGCGTTTCCGCAGGGCATCGGCTACAACCCGACCGGCCTCGTCGCGGCGCTGGCTTACTGGTCGGCGCGGGCGATCCGCACGCAGTATCTGAAGAACCCCGGGCCGCTGGTGAGCGTATGACGAAGAAGATCCATAACGAACGCCTCGCGCGGGCGCTCAAACGCGTGGGCGCGGCGGCTGTGCTGGGCATGAGCACGCTTGCCGCACACGCGGCAGCGCCACAAAGCCAGAACGACGCAACGCTGATCGCGCACGGCGAATATCTCGCACGGGCCGGCGATTGCATCGCGTGTCATTCGGCGCCTTCAGGCAAGCCTTTCGCCGGCGGGCTGAAATTCGACACGCCGATCGGCGCGATCTACTCGACCAATATCACACCGGAGCGCAACACCGGCATCGGCGCGTGGACCTTCGCGCAGTTCGATCGCGCGGTGCGTGCCGGCGTGAAGCCGAACGGCGACACGCTGTATCCGGCCATGCCGTTCCCATCGTATGCGCGCCTGAGCCAGGACGACATGCACGCGTTGTATGCGTACTTCACGCAAGGCGTCGCGCCGGTGAACCAGAAGAATAAACCGGTCGACATCGTCTGGCCGCTGTCGATGCGCTGGCCGCTCGGCATCTGGCGTCACCTGTTCGCGCCCGAGCCGGTTTCGTTCGACGCGAAGCGTTACGCCGGTCCGGTGATTGGGCGTGGCGCGTATCTGGTCCAAGGCCTCGGCCATTGCGGCGCGTGCCACACACCGCGCGCGGCGACGATGCAGGAGCGCGCGCTGAGCGACCTCGACGGCCCGGCGTTTCTCGCGGGCGGCGCGGCGATCGACGGCTGGATTCCGTCGAGCCTGCGCGGCAATCCGCGCACCGGCATCGGCGCGTGGAGCGAAGCCGATCTCGTGCAATTCCTGAAGACCGGACGCACGCAGCACAGCGCGGCCTTCGGCGGCATGACGGACGTCGTGCAGCACAGCATGCAGCATATGAGCGACGCCGATCTCACCGCGATTGCGCGTTATCTGAAGACGCTGCCATCGACCGATCCGCAGGAAACGCCGTACGCATACGACGACACTGCCGCGCGCGCGCTGCGCATGGGCGACGCAACCGCGCCGGGCGCCGCCGTCTATCGCGACAACTGCACGGCCTGCCACCGCAGCGACGGTCGCGGCTACAACCGCGTGTTTCCGGCGCTGGGCGGCAATCCGGTCGTGCAGGGCAAGGACGCCACCTCGCTGATTCACGTGCTGCTCACCGGCAGCACGCTCGAAGGCACGAAGACCGCGCCCTCCTCGTTCACGATGCCGGCCTTCGGCTGGCGTCTGAACGATCAGGAAGTCGCGGATGTGACCAACTTCGTGCGCAACAGTTGGGGCAACCGCGGGTCAACGGTCAGCGCGACGGACGTCGCCCACGTCCGCAAGACCGTCACGGTGCGCGCGCCCGACATGCCGCCAGGCGCCGCCCTGGCTCACTGATCGCACGTGGCCTCGCGTGACGCGTCCCGCGCGAGGGACGCGTCACAGATATGGCAAGCGCCGCTACGCATACCCGCTTCATGCAGTCCGCTCCGTCATTCAGGAGCGGGCTTCCGCGTGCGCGAAAAAAGAAAGATCGCCATCCAGGCGACTTGAGATAGAAGTTCCAACCAGGCTATGACTACGATGAAGAACCAATGGATTGCCGCACCCCTCCTGATGACGTTCGCGGGCATTGCGTCCGCGCAGAGTTCCGTCGTGCTGTACGGCATCGTCGATGCGGGCATTTCGTACCGCAGCAACGAGCGCACCGGCACGGCCGGCAACTATAGCGGCCACTCGAACGTCGCCGTGACGAGCGGCAACCTCTCCGGCAGCCGCTGGGGCATCAAGGGTCAGGAGGACTTGGGCGGCGGCTGGAACGCGTTGTTCCAGCTCGAGGACGGCTTCGACATCACGAACGGCAAGACCGGCCAGAACGGCGGCCTGTTCGGGCGTCAGGCGTACGTGGGTATCGGCAGCAAGCAGTACGGCACGATCACGCTGGGCCGCCAGTACACCTCGCTGAACGACTTCGTTTCGCCGGTCGCCCCGGTGGCGATGGTCGGCGGCTACGGCGCGCATCCGGGCGATATCGACGATCTGGATCAGACCGCGCGCGTCAACAACTCGATCAAGTACACGAGCGCGAACTATGCCGGCTTCACGTTCGGCGCGCTGTACGGTTTCGGCGGCCAGCCCGGCAGCCTGAAGCAGCAGAACACCTGGAGCGCGGGCGCCGCCTACGGCAACGGCCCGCTGCACGTGGGCGTCGGCTACGAACGCTCCGACAACAGCAAGACCGGCACGCAGGACACGACCTACGGCAAATGGAGCGGCACGGACGACGGCCTGTTCAATTCATCGATCAACGAAGGCTACGCTAGCGCGCAATCGCAACAGATCATCGCGACGGGCGCGACGTACGACTTCGGGCCGGCGATCGTCGGTGTGAATTACAGCAACGTGCAGTATCGCTCCGGGGCGGACTCGCTGTTCAAGGGTCACGCTACGTTCAACATCGCCGGCGTGTTCGGGCAATGGACGGTCCGTCCCGCCGTGCAACTGTTCGCGGGCTACAGCTACACGCGTGGCGGCGAAGTGGATGGCGTGGATGAGCGCGCGCAATATCACAACGTGACGCTCGGCGCGCAGTATGCGCTGTCCAAGCGTTCGACTGTCTATCTGATGGGTGGTTACCAGCACGCGTCGGGCGGCACGCTGGATGCGCTCGGCCATCCGGTCGCGGCGACTGCATCGGTTAGCGACAAGGGCAACGGGCACTCGTCGGCGACGCAATCGCAGGCGATTGTCAGCATCGGCGTGCGGCATAAGTTTTAAAACTTCGACGCGGCGCCGTGGTTCAACGGCGCCTGCTGTGGCGGCGGCTTGCCAATTGATCTAGCGCTGCGGCTGCGCCGCCGCGTCGAGCATCTCGAGATGACGCGCTTCGGTCTCGTCGTCCGCAGGGAACATGCATTCGAGGCGCAACTCCTGCGCCGCGATCGTCTGCGGCGTGCCCACGGTCGCGACCATCGAGAAATACTTCATGACGTGGCCGCTTTTGACGAAACCGATCGGGATCACCGGCATGGCCGCCGCCGACGCGGTTTCGGCCGCCAACTCGGGATGCCCCGGCCCCCTGTTCTTTTCCACATCCGGGTAGGCGCGCAACGCATCGAGCAACTCGCGCGTCCGATCGTCGATCACGCGCCCCACTGACTCGCGGTAGACGCGCTGAATCAAACTATCCGCCACGGTCTGCCAGTCGGCCACGAAAGGGCGCATACCTTCCGGATCGAACACCAGATGCAGCATGTTGCGCGGCCCCTTGCGCGCCGCCATGTCGATAAAGCAATTGAAAAAACGTGGCGCCGCATCGTTGGTCATCAGCACGTTCCAGCAGCGGTCCATGACGAGCGCTGGAAACGGTTCATGCTGACGCAGCATGCGTCCGAGCGCATTCGTGACGCTGTGCATTTCCTGCGCATTCCATGCGGCGTCGGCATACATTGGCGCGTACCCTGCTGCCAGCAGCAGCGTGTTGCGTTCGCGCAGCGGGATGTCGAGCGCCTGCGCGATATCCATCACCATCTGACGGCTGGGCACGCTGCGTCCGCTTTCGATGAAGCTGATATGACGCTGCGAGATGCCGGCATTGAACGACAGGTCCAGCTGGCTGATGCCGCGCACGTCTCGCCAGTGACGCAACAAGACGCCGAGATCGTTCGGCGGCGCTTTTTTGGATGGGTTCGCAGGATTCATCGTGTGTTCCTGTCTGCAAGACGTTACCGGTAAGAGGTTCGGTGAGCGCCGCTCGCGGAACCTCGTCGGTCAGGATACTCGCTAGCGGTGAGCGCGCCTTCCCTTTCGGGAATCAAGGCGTCCAGGCGTGGACCTGAAACTGCGCTTCCAACGGCGGTTGCGTGATGCTGCCCACGTAGTTCGTGATGGTCGATGCTGCCGCCACCGCGAGTACTTCGAGTACCTGATCGCGACGGAAACCGGCTTCGAGAAATGCGCTCACGTCGTGCTCGTCGAGATGGCCGCGTTTCAGGATCGCATTTTTCGTCAACGTGGTAAGCGCGGCATGCTTGGGGTCAGCAGGCGTGCGGCCAGCGCGAAGCGCTTCGACATCGGCGGGTGTGAGTCCCTCGTTCAGCGCTAATGCCGTGTGAAACGCGACCGCCCAAGTGCATGCGTTGGTGACGGCGTTCGTCAACAACAGCGTCTGGATCTGCGCTTCGGTGAACGTGCCCGAATGGACTTTCTGAAACAGATTGATGAACGCACCGATCAGCACGGGCGACTCGGCCATGGCTCCCGCGATGTTGGGGATGAAGCCAAAGGTCTGCTGGAGTTGTTGCAATACCGGTTTGGATTGCTCCGGCGCGGAGTCGATGGTGTGAACCTGAAACGTCGACATGATGTGTCCTCGATAGTGAACGCGGTTCAGGGTGAACCGCGCCATCACCGAAGATTAGGCTTGGGGGTGAGGGTCGGCAATTACCTTGGATGTAATAGAAACGGCGAATGGGGCAACCGTGTCTACTAGCCAGTGGGTCACTCGACGCACACATGAGGCGTGAAACTTCTGCTTATCCGCAACCGAATTTGGGAAATTTCACACACCATGATTTCGCCAGATTGGTGCAAACTTGGATTATGTGCATCCCTATATACACGAACAAAACACATGGGAGACGTCTTAACCGGTGTGACCTTAGGCGCCGCGGGTATTGCAAACTATCCGTCAGCCAGGCTTCACGCTGTTTTGGGGGATCGCGTACAGATCGGCGCGTTCGCCCGTATCTCATAGTCGAGGTCACCCAATTAATGCTCCCATTCCCCAGATATACGGCCAGACTCTATTATTCGGATAACCTTCTATATAAAGCGCGATCCGTTGTTTCAAAGATCGGTAGCGACTACGTCGAACTGAACGCAACCGTTGCTTATCCCGAGGGAGGTGGCCAGGAATCCGACACAGGTACGCTGGCGCTGCCGGACGGCAATGTAATCCGATTCATTCACGTGCGTAAAATGTACGGCCAACGCGCCAACATTCCTGGTTTTCCGGACATTCAGCTAGGCGGGATTATCGAACATGTGATTCACCCTGAAGACATTCAATATCTCGCCGCGCTGCAAGTAGATGACGAAGTGCAAACCAATATCGACACGATGCGTAGGGCTCAATTGTCCTTGAGCCACACCGCGTCGCATCTGCTATATCTGGGTGTCGGCAAGATCAGACCTGACGCCATTGCATGGACACTGGGATGCCACATCCGGCCAGACGGCGCTCGCTTCGATTTCGGCGTCGGTAGCCGCTTTACGCCTGACGAAGTCCTGGCCATCGAGCAGATCGCGAACGACTTCGTGGCTCGCGGCAGCGCGGTTACAACGCGCGCCCATCCGGACCACATCGAAGCCCGCTATTGGCAGTGCGAAGACAATCTCATACCTTGCGGGGGCACCCACATCGGCAACACCGCACCCATCGGCCGGATAAGCGTCCGCCGCAAGAGCATGGGGTCGGGTAAGGAACGTCTGTCGTGTCAATTCGATAACGCGCGCTTCGATACAGCTTCTTTCCATGCCGGTGACGGCGCGACGCTTCGCGGGGAGCAGGGGCATGAATAGAGTTCGTGTTGCCCCCATGGGAGCCGCGGCAGGCTGAATAAAGGGCCTGTCACTCGTCGTAGCCAGCGGTATCCTTGCCGCACTTGGCGGCCCCCTTCTGTCGATCGGCCTGAAAGATGTCGGTGGCTTTGCGACATTCTCGTTGTGTTATGCGTCATTTGTGGAGCGTAAGCTGGCATGGACCCCGCTCGCCGATGCCGGCGCCCAATCGTTCAGTTGTCTGTATCAACGCTCGGATCTGACGAGCACCGTCGCGATGAGCATGTTCCTGCAGTTCCTCGGCCAGGCAATCGAAACGATCGAGGACCGCTTTCACACGTCGACGCAATCGACCCGTAAGCGCGGCACGCGAATCAGGTAAGCGCGCGGACCGTTGCGCCGAATCGTTCGACGCACGCCTGACGCACCCGCTCGACCGGCATCGACCAATCCTCGCCCGGCGCGCGGCGAAACAGCCGCAGCGTGTGCGGATACCACGGCGAATCGCTGCGATCGTGCAGCCAGCGCCAGTCGATATCTTTTTCCGGCAGCATCACCCAGCACGGCGTGCCGAGCGACGCTGCCAAATGCGCGGTGGACGTGTCCACGCAAATCACCGAGTCGAGTTGCGCGATGATCGCAGCGCTGTCCGCGAAATCCGACACACGCGAGCCGAGGTCGAGCAGCGGTTGACCGGCGGGTGGCTGGCGCGCCTCGTCTTCGCCCCATCCTTTCTGCAGACTCACGAAACTCAGGCCCGGCACGCTCCAGAGCGGCGCCAGCATAGCGAGCGAGGGTATCGAGCGGTTCATATCGTTATGATGGTTCGCGTTGCCTCTCCATACCAGGCCGATCTTGCGGCCGGAAGGCAGCGCGTCCAGCACGGGGCGCCAATGCTCGACCAGCGCCGGCTCGGCCGTGAGACGCACGGCGCGCGGAATCGTGTCCACGCTTGTCCGCAAATGCAGCGGCGCGCTCAGCAGGCTCGTCCAGCAGTCGTAAGTGGATGCCTGTGCGCGCGCAGTATCGTGATCGAGCACGGCATCCACGCCGTCGACGCTTGCCATCAGCCGGTGCAACGACGGTGCGCACGCAAAGGCGATTTGCGAGGTGCCCTGTGCCTTCAGCAAGGCGAAATAGCGGCTGAACTGGATCATGTCGCCGAGGCCGTCTTCCTGCCATACCAGCAGCGACTTGCCGGCGAGCGTGTCGCCTTGCCACTGCGGGCAGTTCAGCATCGACCTAGTCTTGTGATGGACGAAACCGGCCTGCTCGTAGCGGCATTCGTAAAGACGCCAACCCTCTTCGAAGCGGCCCATGCCGAGCAGCAACACGGCCAGGCCGAATTTCGCGTCGCCGTAATCGGCGCGTACAGCAAGCGCGCGGCGATACGCGCTCTCGGCCTCGGGCCACTGCATGAGTTGCGCCCGCGCTGCGCCCAGGTTGTAATGCGCTTCCGCCAGATCGGGACGCAGGCCGAGCGCCTGCTCGAAAGCCTCGACAGCCTCCGGCAGTCGGTCGAGCCGGCGAAGCACGCAGCCCAGGTTGTTGTGCGCATGAACGAGATCGGGCCGCAGGCGAATCGCCTCGCGGTAAGCCAATTCGGCTTCCCAAAGACGCTCCATTTTGCACAGCGCCACGCCGAGGTTGTAGTGCGCTTCGGCGTAGCCGGGGCGTTGTGCGATGGCGTCGCGATAAGCAGCCTCGGCTTCGGGCAGACGTTCGACATCGGCGAGCACGGTGCCGAGATTCAGGAGGGCTTCGGCGTAATCCGGACGAATGGCAAGGGCAAGGCGAAAAGCCAGCTCGGCTTCGGCGAGACGGAAAGTGGCCTTCAGCACGCCGCCCAGGTTGTTGAGCGCCTCCGGATACTGTGGCCGGATAGTCAGCGCCTCGCGATAGGCAACGTCCGCTTCGGCGAAGCGGCCCAACTCCATCAGCACGTTGCCCAGATTGTTATGGGCTTCGGCGTGCGCCGGCAGTCCCCGCAGCGCCTCGCGGAATGCCGCTTCCGCTTCCGGCAGGCGGCGCAGTTCGTGCAATACGATGCCGCGGTTGTAGTGGGCTTCGGGGTAGTTGGGGCGAAGCGCCAGCGCCTCGCGATACGACGCCTCCGCTTGCTCCTTGTAGCCGAGCCCGTAGAGCACGGCGCCGAGATGATTGCGGGCGTCCGCGTCGCCGGGCCGCAGCGCGACCAGTTGCCGGTACATCGCCTTCGCGGCGGACAGACGCCCGAGCGACTTGAGCAGCATGCCAAGACTGCCGTACACCTCGGCATAGCCCGGATTGCGTTGCAGACAGCGGCGCCAATAGCTTTCCGCCTCCGCGGGATGCTGCAAGGCGAACGAACAGGCCCCGGCGATATTCAACGCGTCGGCAAACGCGTCGTCCGGCAGCGCATCGCCGTCGACGAAAGGCGTCACCATCGACAAAGCCTCGGCGAATTGTCCGGCCGAGAACAACGAGACGGCCTGCTGGTTGGTATCGTCGATCGAGGTTGCGAGCTGCGTGTGGTTCATGAGTCGTGGTTACTGGAGCCGGCGATGAGCCGGCCGGGTCGATCGCATGTGCCGCGCCCTGACCCGGCTGCCGGATTGGCGTGCCGAAGTCTCGGTGCGGCCGCGAAAGCGGAACATGTACCACGCAGCTTACGTGAATCGGCGCGCCTGTAACGCGGCGAAATGAGCGGTTTTCGGCCTTCTAATCCCACGCTATAACGAGGATTACGAGCGAAAAGTCCGCGCGGCGATGTTAGAATCGCCCGCGTCTTTACGCCCAACATCATGAATCCACGCTCTCGCACTCACATGACCGCATGGCTTGGCCTGTTCGCCATGTGGCTCGTCGTGTTCGCGCCGGTCGTGAGTCAGATGTTGATGTCGAACCGTGCGCACGAGCCCATCGCCGCGCTCTGTTCGGCGTTGCAGCCGCGCGATTTCAGCGTGGTTGGCGCGGCGGGCGTGACGACCCAGGCCGCCCCGGCGCCGGTCCGTTTGAGCCACGACGACGCGTTCGGCGCGTGCGGCTACTGTCATCTGCTTCAGCACCACGTCGCCATGCCGACGGTCGCCGCGGCCGAGCCGCCGGCCGCCCTCACACTTGCCGGCACCGCGCCGCCCACGCTTTCCACCCGCTTCACGCCGCTCGGCGCCTTTCCGTCCGGCCGTCCTCGAGCTCCACCCGTCGTTTCCTGATCGCCATCGGTCCTGATCGCGCAGTCGTCGCACCCGTCGAGGGGGCGCGCGATCGTTTGTTCCATGCATCGAGGAAACGCTCATGTTCAACTTCGCCCTGCGAAGACTGCCCTTTTGCGCCCGCCGTGGCGCACGCTGCATCTCGCTTCAACCGCTGCCCCGGCCGTTTTTGTCCGCCTGTCTGCCTGCCATCGTGCCGGCGTTCGTGCCGGCCTTCATCGCCTCGTCCGCTCATGCGCAGAGCGCGAGCGCCGACGCCGCGCTGCCCGCCATCAGCGTCAGCGCGAATGCCGCCGCCGTGCCGCGTGCCGTCGATCCCAACGTGCCTGCCTCGGTCGAGACCGTCACCCGCGAGCAGTTCGAGAACTGGAACGTCGTCAACACCGAAGACGTCCTGAAGTACATGCCGAACCTCGCCGTGCGCAAGCGCTTTATCGGCGATCTGAATTCGATCATCGCCGTGCGCGGCACCAGCAACACGCAAAGCGCGCGCGGTCTCGTCTACGCGGACGGTCTGCTGCTCAGCAATCTGCTCGGCAACAGCTACTCGTTTCCGCCGCGCTGGTCGATGGTGTTTCCCGACGAGATCCAGCAGGTCGATGTGATCTACGGACCGTTTTCCGCGCTCTATCCGGGCAACTCGCTCGGCGCGACCGTGCTCATCAGCACGCGCATGCCGAAACAGTTCGAAGCGACCGCCGACGTCAAAGCCTTCACGCAGCACTTCAGTCTGTTCGGCGTGAACCAGAATTTCAACGGCAGCGAAGCCAGCGCGACGCTCGGCAACCGCATCGGCAAGTTCTCGTTTCTGCTCGGGGTGAATCACCTGGAAAACACCAGCCAGCCGCTGCAATTCGCCACACTCGCCAAGTCCGGCACACCGGCCAAAGCCGGCGACACGCCGGTCACCGGCGCGTACTTCTACAACAACCAGACCAACACGCCGACGGCGGTGCTCGGCGTGAACGGTGAAGGCATCGAACACACGGTGCAGGACCAGTTCAAGCTGAAGATGCAGTACGACTTCACGCCGACACTGCAGGCCGGCTTCACGCTCGGCTATTGGCATCAGACCTACAACAGCCAGACCTCGAGCTTTCTGCGCGATGCGAACGGCAACGCGGTGTACAGCGGCAAGGTCGCGATCGACGGCTACGAATACACGATTCCCGCCGCGGCATTCGCGCCGAGTCTCGGCCATAGCGAGAACTGGCTCTATGGCGTGTCGCTGAAAACGCGCAACGCCACCGGCTGGAACGGCGAAGCGATCGCTTCGTACTACGACGTCGGCAACAGCGTGGCGCGCACCGCGAATTCCGGCGCGCCCGGCAACGGTCCGGGCACCGTGATCTTCGGCGACGGCGCCGGCTGGAAAACGCTCGATCTGCGCAGCACCTATACGCCCGCGACGAATCAGGCCGGACTCGCGAATCACGCGCTGAGCTTCGGTTATCACTACGACAACTACTTCGTCGACAACGAAAGCTACAACACGCTGAACTGGCGCGACGGCGCAGCCACCTCGTTCGCTAACGCGTTCGCCGGCAAGACGCAGACTCAGGCGCTCTACGCGCAGGACGCCTGGCGCTTTCTGCCGCGCTGGAAGCTCGTCTACGGCGTGCGCTACGAAGACTGGCAGGCCTATGGCGGCTCGCAGTCACTGGGCGGCACGACGCTGCCGTATAGCGACGCGAGCCAGCAGCACTTTTCGCCGAAAGCCTCCTTGTCGTTCGACGTCACCGACGATCTGACCTTGCGCGCGTCCATCGGCCGCGCCTATCGGTTTCCGACAGTGAGCGAGCTGTTTCAAGGGCAGATCAACGGTTCCGCGATCGTCAACAACAATCCGAACCTGAAGCCCGAAGACGATCTCTCGAAGGAACTGACCGCCGAATGGGCGCACTGGAACGGCGTGTTCCGCTTCTCGCTGTTTCAGGACGACGTAAAGAACACGATCTTCAGCCAGACCGATACGACCGTGATTCCGAACGTGACGAACTTCCAGAACATCGGCAAGGTCCGCTCGCGCGGCGTCGAAACGAGCTACTCCGGACAGGACGTGCTGATGCGCGGTCTGGACCTGCTGGCAAGCGTGGCCTACACGCAGTCGAAGATCATCGCCAACGCGCAGAACCCGGCCACAGTTGGCAAGTATTTCTACCGGATCCCGCTGTGGCGCGCGGATCTTGCCGCGACGTATCACTTCGACGAACGCGCGGCGCTCACGCTCGCCGCGCGCTATTCGGGTCGTCAGTACAACACGCTCACCAACACCGACACGAACCCCGACGTGTTCGGCGGCACCAGTTCGTACACGGTGGCCGACGCGAAATTCACCTACAAGCCGACCAGGCTGAGTGAAATTGGCATCGGCGTCGACAACCTGTTCGATGCCCGCTACTTCGTCTACCACCCGTATCCCGGCCGCACGTTTTATGTGGAAGCGAAGCTGCGCATGTGAGCGCGCTGAAACCGCCGCTTGCGCACGCACGTTACTCAAACTGATCGATTCATCTCTGCTTCAGGAGGATTTTCATGTCCACCACCACTGGCATCGACGCCCAGCGCGCCACGCCGGCGACTACCGTCGTCCATCCAGGCTATCGCACGCTCTGGCGCTGGCATTTCTATGCGGGCCTCTTCGTGATGCCGCTTCTGGTCGTACTGGCGATCACCGGCACGCTGTACTGTTTTCAGCCGCAAATCGAACCGCTGCTGTATCCGGGGCGCCTGACCATCGCGCCGCAAGCGGTCCCGAGATTGCCCGAAGACGTGCTGCTGGCAAGGGCGCGTTCGGCGCTGCCGGCGAACGCGGTCGCGCTGACCGCGGTCGTCGCGAGTGCACGGGAGCGCAGTGCCGAATTCGTCTTCCGTCTCGCAGACGGCGATAAGCAGAGCGTCTATGTGAACCCCTATACCGGCGCGGTGCTGGGCACGCTGAGCGTCGAACGCCGCTTCATGCAAGTGGACCGGATGCTTCATCGCAAGCTGCTGCTCGGCAAACCCGGCGAGCTGCTGATGGAACTGGCCGCATGCTGGACGCTCGTGATGATCGGCACCGGCGTCGCGCTGTGGTGGCCGCGCGAGAAAACCACGGCACGTGCGGCGCTGTTGCCGCGCTTCGCACTGAAGGGACGCGCGCTGTGGAAGAACGTCCATGCCGTGATGGGCATCTGGCTCGCGTTCGGCGCGCTCGCGTTCGTGTTGACGGGGCTGCCGTGGACGGGTTCGTGGGGCAAGCAGTTCAAGGCGCTCGCGACCGCCGCGAATCTCGGTGCGCCGCCGGGATCGTGGGGCGGCTTGCCGCTGCGCTCTGCGCTGCCAGCAAGGAGCGGCGCGCAGGCTGCCGCAACGGAGACGCACGCGGAAAACCGCGCGCACGCCGAACACAACGGCCACGGCGCCCACGCCGCCAACATGGACTCGATGCCCGGCATGGTGATGGACGACCTGCCTCTGCCGCTCACGCCCTGGGCCGTCGGCAACACACGCGTGCCCGACTCCCACTCCCTCTCCTCGGCCGACGAGTCAAACGCCGCGCATCCGCTGCCGCTCGGACGCGTCGTCGCACTGGCTACCTCGCTCGGCGTGACGGACGGCTACAACGTCGTGTTGCCGGCTTCCGCGACCGGCGTCTACACCATCTCGTACTTTCCCGACGATCCGAAAAACGAACGCACGCTGTACATCGACCAATACAGCGGAGCGATTCTGAAGGACATCCGCTATGGCGATTACGGCGCGGTGTCGAAGGCCGTGTCGTACGGCACGTCGCTGCATATGGGCCGTTATTTCGGCGTCGCCAACCAGATTCTCTGCGCCGCGATTTCTATAGGATTGGCGGCGATGGCCGTCACTGGCTGCGTCATGTGGTGGAAGCGACGGCCGCAGCGCTCGCTCGGCGCACCCTCGCGCGAACGTGCCGCGCCGCCCATGCGCGGCTGGAAAATCGGCCTCGTCCTGCTCGGCATCGTGTTCCCGTTGATGGGCGCCACGCTGCTTGCGGTGTGGCTCGCGGATCGGGCGATCTTCGGCCGTGCCGCGCGGCGCGTGGCGACGCCATGACGGCAACCACCCCGCCGTCGTGGCGCTGCGCCCTGAGATGGGAGCGGCGCGGCGTTTCTGCGCTCGACTGCGCATGTCGTTGAAACCCAGCGTGGACCACGGTCATCGGAGCCACTTGCGCATCACGCTCGCTTACGATACATTTTGCTCGATTATGATCGTTTCGTAGACCGAGCGGGGTGAAGACATGCAACGAACGCGACAGGAAGCCATCGACGGGCTGTTGCCCGAGCAACGCGAACAGCTGATTCTCGAACGGCTGCGAACGCACGGGCGCGTGCTGGCGTCGGCGCTCGCCGCTGAACTCCAGACCTCGGAACACACGGTGCGCCGCCATTTGCGCGATCTCGCCGAGCAGGGCCATTGCAAGCGCGTCTACGGGGGCGCCCTGCTGATCTCACCGGCCGACAAACCCGCGTCGGTGCGCATGGGCGAGGCTGTGGATCGCAAGGCCTGTCTCGCCGCCGCGGCGGTGTCGATCGTCCGCGCGAAGCAGATCGTTCTTCTGGACGCGGGGTCGACCAATGTCGCGATTGCCGAGGCGCTGCCCGACGACGCGGAGCTGACCGTCGTGACGAATTCGCCCGAGGCTGCCGCGCGCCTGCTGAACCGGCCGGGGTTCGAGGTGATTCTGGTCGGCGGACGGATCGCGCGCGGTGCGGCGGGCTCGCTCGGCGCGACCGCCTTGCTGCAGATCCAGCAGATCCGCGCCGACCTCTGTTTCCTCGGCGCATGCGCGCTCGATCCGGACGAAGGCGTCGCCGCCTTCGACGCCGAAGATGCGGAACTGAAGCGGGCGATGATCAAGGCAAGCGGCCAGATCGCCATCGCCATGACCTCGGAAAAGCTGATGACTGCGGCGCCGTTCTCGGTGGCCCCCGCTTCCGCCGTCGACTACCTGTTCGTCGAAGCCAACCTGCCCGCGGCGCGCCTTGCCAGTCTCGAAGCCGCCTGCGACAACGTGATGGTGGCGCGGTCATGACATCGTCCGCTATGCCCCAGATCAAACCGGTCAAGGAACGCGCCGCGACCGTCGGCGTGTTTCTCGCCAATGGCTTCGGGATCGGCGCATGGGCCGTCGAAGTCCCGCGCATCAAGGAAAGCCTTGCGCTTGGCGACGCCTCGCTCGGCATTGCGCTGTTCGCGTTCGCGCTCGGCGCGATCATTGCGATGCCGCTGGCGGGCCAACTGGCGCCGCGCTTCGGCAGCGGCCGGGCCACCGCCTTGCTCGGCGCGGCGTTCGTCATCACGCTGCCGCTGCCGGCCTTCGCGCCAGGCATGATTGCGCTGTGCGTTGTGCTGTTTCTGCTGGGCGCGGCGAACGGCGCGCTCGATGTCTCCATGAACGGCCACGCCAGCACGATCGAAACGCAGTGGCACGCGCCCATCATGTCGTCGTTTCATGCGGCCTGGAGCGCGGGCGGCCTGCTCGGCGCCGCCATGGGTGCGGTATTGCAGAAGAGCGGTGTCGGGGTGATCGGCGGCCTGCTGATACCGGCCGTGTTTATCGCGGCCCTGATCGTCGGTGCCGCGGTGCTTGCATTGCGTGATCTCGGTCCGAGGACGGCTGCCGCGTCAAGCGGCCTGGCATGGCCCTCATCCGCCGTGATGAAGCTCGCGTTGCTTGCGTTCCTTTGCATGCTGGTGGAAGGCGCGGTCGCCGACTGGAGTGCCGTCTATTTGCGTTCGGCGCTGAACCGCGAAGCGAGCGTCGCCGCGATCGGCTACTCCGCGTTCGCGTTCTCGATGGCCGCGTGCCGCATCGTCGGCGACGTGTCCGTGCGCCGTTTCGGCTCGAGCAAGGTCGTTGCGCTCGGCGGTTTGATCGCGGTGGCCGGGCTGGCGCTCGTGCTGAGTTGGCCGACGGTCTTCACTGCTTGCGTGGGCTTCGCGATGGTGGGCGTCGGCCTAGCAAATATCGTCCCGGTGATTTTTAGTGCGGCGGGTCGCTCGACGCTCACGCCGGCGACCGGCGTGTCGATGGCCGCCACCTTCGGTTATGCGGGCTTTCTGGTCGGGCCGCCGTTGATCGGATTCGGCGCGGGCCTGCTCGGTTTGCGCGTTGCGTTGTGCGTGCTTGTCATGGCGACGCTGGTCGTTTGTGTGGTTGGCGGCAAGGCGGTGCGCGCGGCGCGGCTTGCTTAGGTCAAGCTCACGTGGATAACGGACTTGCGCCGGCCATGGGATGGCCGAGCGCAAGGACCGCAGCCCTAGAAAATGCCCGGAATCACACGATAACGCACGCGGCCTTTGTAGGTCCGATAGCCTTCGTCCGCGGAGAGAAGCCGCTCCTCGCGCACGATGCGCCCCACTTGCAACGCGAATTGGCACCCGTACACCAGCAGGTTTTGCAGACCGAAGTTCACCAGCAAAAAGCCGATGTCGGTGATGAAGTAACCCAGGTACATCGGATGTCGAATGAAACGATAGGCACCGCGCGATACGACGCCGCGATTGGCGGGCAAGATGCCGAACGAGCGGCGCAGCGACACCTTGGCGAACAGTTGCCAGCATATCCCCAGCAGTTGCAGCGTGGCACCCACAGCCTCGGGCACGAGCTGCACGCCGGGCGCGAGACGCACGGCGAGGAAATAGTACGTGCCGCCCATCGCGCACATGAAAGCGAACGGCCGCCAATCGCGTTTCATCGGCACCCGCGTGACGAGCGACAAGCCGACCGTGAAACATGCGGAAACCACCAGAAACAACAGCGTGACCCGCGACGGCGCCGCGCGCCATTGCGTGATCGCGGCATAGGCGAACAGGCTCAGCATGGTCGCCGCGCCCGCGCGCGCGGCGACTTCCACCAGCGCCTCGCGCAAGCCGCCGGCATTGGCCGACTCCGCGGACATGGCACTGGTGAGGGTGGCGCCTTCGGTACTCACGGCGAGTGGCAGGTCTTGGAGAGGTGTCGTCGGTGTCATGGCGCGCTCACTTGGAAATACGCAGGATTTGCGAAGCCAGTTGCGAAAAGCACGGCTTCAGATCGGCCGGTGTCGCGGCGTAGCAGTACACGCCGACCGGCTGTTTCGGGTTGTAGCAGCGCGATAGCGAATCGGCTGTGTTGGCCATGCACTTGAGAACATCCTGGCCGAGTTCGTTGTCCGGGCCGGCGGGCTGCACCAGTTCGGGTCCGTACCCGAGCGTGAACACGTAAGTGCCTTCGGCGCGCGCCGCCGCGGCCATCGCTTCGAGCAGATTGCGCGACGCGCGGTTGACGTTCACATACGTAATGTCGCCGTTCGGCACGGCGCGCGGCGCGCTCACGGGCCAGATCGGGAACAGCTGTTCGTTCTTGTCGTGCGCGTTGTACCACTTCGGCATGGCCGTCACGAGCTTGGTCGCGTTGCTCTGGTAGCACGGCGAACCGAGCGTCTGGTTGAGCGAATTCATGTCGTACAGCCCGGACATCGTGCCCGCGCTGTCCGGGCTCGCGATCGTGCCGGCGTTGTTGTTGCAGCCGCTCTGATTGGTCGTGAAGAACGAAGAGAAACTGTTCGGCGCGCCGTCCGAGAAGAACACGATCACCCGCAAACTGGACGGCTGCGTGATCACCGTATTCAACTGATTGCGCGCGTTCCAGATCGCTTCGGCCGAATTGGTGCTGCCGTTGAACGAATATTTTTTGATGTCGGCAGTCATCGTCGCGCGATCGAAACCGCGCGCATTGCCTTTGAACGGCACATCGACCACGGTGCCATAGGCGAAGTGCATCAGCGCCACACGGTCGTTGGTGATATCGAAATTATTGAGGAAGGCCACCGCATTCGAACGTACCGCAGCCGGCACGCCGGAAGAATTCAGCGAGCCCGTCGTATCGATCACGAACGCCATATCCAGCGTCTTGCGAATCGCCTGCGAAGACGAACTCACGTTCAGCACATTGAATCCAAGTACCTTCGTGAAAGTAACCGGCACGCTCGCTTGCGCCGTCATGCCGATGGTCACGGTGCCGGCGTTGAACACGATCGACGGCGTACCCGCGGTCACGCTGGAGCCGAGAAAACCCGCCGGATAGTTCGCCGCGAAAAAAGCCGTCGCCGCCTGCTGCGCGTTATTGGTCTGCTCCGTCTGGTTGCTGCCGCGCGTGACGGCCTCGCCGGCCGCGATCACCGCGCCGTCAGTGGCGGCGTCGAGGCGCGCCTTGATCATGTAGCCGAGACCGGAATCCACCGCTAGACCGAGGATGCCTAGCAACGCGATCAGCGACACCGCCACAATGATGCTGACCGATCCCCTCTGCCGTCTTCTCAATGCCACCGTTCTTTTTGCTGCTGTTGTCATTACTACCCCCGGTACTGCATTTTTTATTGGCTCGGCTTTTCGCCGGCTCAGAACACCGTCATTGCGTAAAGATTCGGGGAGAGCGCGGGTGTGGTGAAGCCGCCGCCCAAATCCAGCGAGCCGATGAGCGGCGTCTGCAAATAGAACGCCTCCACCACGTACGCGATCTGCCCGTCGGAGAGCTTGCCTTGCAGCAAGTTCACCACCGGCGACAATTTCCCCGCCGCCGGAATGCCGCTGCAACCGCCGGTGCCGTCCGTCGCCCAGCGCGTGCCGGCGTTGCCGCAGTTCCATAGCCGGCTTGCCGGGTAGTAGTTGCCGCCGTTCCAGCGATATTGCGCGACCACCACGCCCGTGCAATTGTTACCGCTGCTGTCGCAGTTGTTGTTGCCCATGATCTCGGTGATGTAGATCATGCCGTTCGCGGTCATGTTCAGCGGTGGCGTGGTCGACGTGAGCGAGGACATAATGGTCTGCATCGGAAACGTAAGCGACGCTCGCGAGGACAGGCTCGCGCCCTCGCGGCTCACGTTGATCAAAATCATCTGCGCTTGAACGTTGCGCGCAATGTCGTAAGCCGGCAGCGCGAGTGCCACCAGCACCGGCAGCAACAATGCCATTTCAACACTGACGATGCCTTTGGACGCGCGGCGGCTTCGCAAGGAACGTGTGCGCATGTCAGAAGCCCTCGTTGCGCATCGTCGCCGCGACGCTGAAACTGAAATTGCCGTTGGCGAAGAACGGCTTCACTAGCGGCGTGAGAAGCGGCCAGATGCAGTTGATCTGCAGCACCACGATGTCGCCGGGCTTGCCGAACATGCCGGTGCTGTAACTCGTCTGCGTGTTGTAGGTCTGGGTCGCGCCATTGATAGTGATCACGTAACTCGGCGAGACGAGCGAATAGAGACCCATCGAACTGTCTCTGATCTCCTGCACGACGGCCAGATAACGTTGCTGGTTGGTCGCGTTCGGGTCGAGGTTGGTCTGCCCCGTTACCGAATAACGCGCGCCTTCCCGCACCGCGTATTGCATGGTCAGATTGACCCACAGTGCGACGCCGAGATCCATGGCGATGCACAGCAGCAGAAACAGCAGCGGCGCGACCAGCGCGAACTCGATCGTGGCGGCGCCGCGCTGCTTGCATGTGAGGTCGCGCCTGCCTAAGCGAGCTTCTGCACGAGCTTCCGCGCGAACGGCGGCGTTGCGGCGAGCGGCTTTCATTTCGTTTCCTTGTCCAGCACCAGCACCGGCTTGCCGCTACCGAGCCCCGCGCCGCGTTCGGCGCGCAGGCGCAGCGGCCAGCAGAACGCTTCCAGCAGCGAACGTGGTTGCGCGCCGTCGTCGAGACCGGTGGCCGGCCACTCTTCTCTGGCCGGCACCCACTGCGTGTCGAACAGGTGATCCCACAGCGGCAGCAGTTGCGTGAAGTTATGGTCGAAATGCTCGCTGCGGTTCGAATGATGCAGGCGGTGATATTGCGGATTGTTGAGCCAGGTAACGTATCGGCCCAGGTCCACGCGCAGGTTCAGATGAGCGAAGTAATTGCCGAACATGAACACGACCGAAGTCAAACCGACAATCCATGGTTCGACCTTGAACAGCACGCCGACGAGCGGATACAGCAGACAGCCCTTGATGAGCGATTCGACCCAGTGGTGCCGCCACGTGACCGTGACATTGAACTCGACCGCGCTATGGTGTAGCGAGTGCAGCTTCCACAGCACGGGCCACGCGTGCTGCAGGCGGTGAAACGCGTATTCGAGCACGTCGATGGTCAACAGCACGATCACGAACGAGGCCACCGCGCCGAACCCGTGCGAGTTCAGGACTACCATGCCGCCGCCGAGCGCATTCACAATCGCGATGCTCGCCGCCGCCGTCAACGGCCTCATCGCTTCGGCGATCGCCAGATATATCCCCGCGTAGGCCACGTTGAAACGCTGCCCTGCGCGCGATTGCAGCATCGCGGCTGGCCAGCGCCGTTCCAGCGCCGCGCCCGCCGCCATCATTACCAGGCCGAGCGCATACGCGCGCAGCCAGAGGCCTGCATGATTCATCAGATCAGGAAACAGGCTGGAAGCGAACATGTGATTCCCCGGTGAATGCCTGACGTTCAACCGCCCGCGATGCCGTTAATGGCCGGAAACAGCTGGCGCATGACCTGGATTGCCGACGGACCGACCAGCACGGCCAGCAGAGTCGGAAAAATAAAAAACATCAGCGGAAACAGCAGCTTCAAGGCGATCTTCGCAGCCTGCTCTTCGGCGCGCAAGCGTCGTTTCGTGCGCAGGTTGTCGGTATAAACACGGAGCGAGTCACCTACGCTGGTGCCGAAGCGGTCAGCCTGAATCAGCATCGCGGCAAGCGTGTCGATGTCTTCCACGCCGGTGCGCAGCGACAGGTTGCGCAACGCCTTGTCGCGGCCCGAGCCGGCACGCAGTTCCAGCAGCACCATGTCGAATTCGTCTTTTAGCGTGTGGCTCTTCACGCCGATTTCCTGGGTGACGCGCATCATCGCTGCGTCGAGGCCGAGGCCCGCTTCCACGCAGACGGTCATCAGATCGAGCGCGTCGGGCAGATCTTCGAACAGCTTGCGCTGACGGCTTTCGACGAGGCGCGTCATCACCAGATTTGGCAGATAAAAGCCGAGCGCCGACGCGGCCAGCACCGTCAGCAGCAGATAGATGCGCTGATCGGCTTCGAAGGCGTTGCCGAACAGAATCAGCGCAAGGGCCGGCAGTGCGAGCGCGAGGACCGTCTTGGCAGCGAAATAGAGTGCTGGCGCGGACGGTGTGCGGATGCCCGCGTTCGCGAAGCGCAGACGTAGCGCCGACTTGTCCCAATCGTCCTTCGGCAAGGACAGTTTGGCGACCCGCTCGGACACCTTCGTGACCGTCTCGATCCAGTTCTTCTGCGTGCTTGCCTCGACCTCGCTGGCGACGCCCGGCTGCCCGAATTCCTCGATGCGCCGCTGCACCGGATCAGGGCGCAGCAGAGCCATGGCCTTCAGTGCCGCGCCGAACACGATCAGAAACATCACCCCCAGCAGCACGATCTGTTCTATTTTCATGGTCTGCGGGCCAAGCCCGCGCTCCTCGTGTCGAAAGCGGTGGTCTAGATATGAATGTGCACGACTTTGCGCATCCACAAGATGCCGAACAGCATCATCGTCATCGCCACGCCGGCGAGCTGCACGCCGGCCGGATCCGTCCAGAACACGCTGATGTAACCCGGATTGAGCACCGACAGCAGCCCAAGAATCGCGAACGGCAACACGCCGAGCACCCAGGCCGACAAGCGTCCTTCCGCCGATAGCACGCGCACCTTGCCGAGCAGCTTGAGCCGCTCGCGAATGATGCCGGCGATGGAACCGAGAATCTCGGCGAGATTACCGCCCGCCTCGCGCTGGATCAGCACGGCGATCACGAAGTAGCGCAGATCTTCCACCGGCACGCGGCTCACCATGTTCAGAAGCGCGTCGTTCATCGACACGCCGTAGTTGATCTCGTCGAACACCAGCGCGAATTCGCCGCCGAGCGGCTCGGGCAGTTCTTCGCCGACCATGCCGAGCGCGGCCGGAAAGGAGTGGCCGGCGCGCAGCGCGCGGGCGATGAGATCAGCCGCATCGGGCAACTGGCGCTCGAGTTGCAGCACGCGTTTGGTGCGCTTGCGGCGAAGAATCAGCGTAGGCAGCAGGCTCGCCACCACGGCGAACACGCCCATAACCGGCGCGGGAAATTGCAGCACAAACCCGCCCAAGGCGCCCAGCATCGCGCACAGCAACGTGTAGGTAACGAAGCGCGCCACCGACCACTTCAGCCCAGACTGTTGCAACTGCCGGTCGAGCGTGTGCACGCGCGGTATGCGCAGCAGTATCTGCGTGACGAACGGCGACTCGCTCAGCATGCGCTGCTTGAGAATCGAGAGCTGTTGGCTGCTCACATTGCCGCCGGCGGACAGCGCGCGAATGCGCTCGTCCATGCGCTTGACGTCCTTGCCGCGATGGCTGCTCCAGAGCAGATAAACAGCCTCGATGGTCAACACCACCGCGAGAAACGCGAGCACCGCAAAGCCGATAAACGACGTGTTCATGTGCCTCTCCTCAAATCCGTTGCGCGCTCATACTTCGAAACGCCGTGCCGGATCGAACATCTGGTCCGGCAGCACGATGCCGAAGCCCGCCAGCCGCTCGCAAAATTTCGGCCGCACGCCGCTCGCGCAGAAATAGCCTTTGATCATGCCGTTCTCGTCGACACCGGTGCGCTTGAACGCGAAGATCTCCTGCATGTTGATGATGTCGCCTTCCATGCCGGTGACTTCGGAGATGCTCATCAGCTTGCGGCGTCCGTCGGTGAGGCGCGAAGCCTGCACCACTACCGTAATCGCTGACGCGATCTGCTGGCGGATCGCCTTGATCGGCATCGTCAGACCCGCCATGCCGACCATGTTCTCGAGCCGCGTGAGCGCGTCGCGCGGCGTGTTCGCGTGCAGCGTCGCCATCGAACCTTCGTGGCCGGTGTTCATGGCGTGCAGCATGTCGAGCGCTTCGGCGCCGCGCACTTCGCCGAGTACGATGCGGTCGGGGCGCATCCGCAGCGCGTTGCGCACCAGCGAGCGCTGCGAGATTTCGCCCTTGCCTTCGATATTCGGCGGCCGCGTTTCGAGGCGCAGCACGTGTTGCTGGCGCATCTGCAATTCGGCCGCGTCTTCGATCGTCACGACCCGTTCGTCCTCGGGAATGAAGCCGGAAAGCAGATTGAGCAGCGTGGTTTTACCGCTGCCGGTCCCGCCCGAAATCAGCACGTTCAGCTTCGACTTGATCAGCGCTTCGAGCAGTTGCGCCATCGCGGGCGTGAAACTCTGGTTGTTCACCATGTCGGTCACGGTAAGCGGATTTACCGCGAACCGGCGAATCGACACGAGCGGTCCGTCGATCGCCGACGGCGGAATGATCGCGTTGACGCGCGAGCCGTCCGGCAGGCGCGCATCGACCATCGGCGTGGATTCGTCGATCCGGCGGCCCACGCGCGAGACGATGCGCTCGATGATCTTCATCAGATGCGCGTCGTCGTAGAAGGTCACGTCGGTGTGTTCAAGGCGCCCGCGCCGTTCCACGTACACGTGCTGCGACGTGTTGACCAGAATGTCGGAAATGGTCGGGTCGTTGAGCAGCGGTTCGAGCGGGCCGAGGCCGACCATTTCGTCGTGCACGTCCTGCGCGAGACGGCGGCGCTCGAGTTCGTTCATCGGAATCTTGTCTTCGTCGACGATCCGTTCCACCAGTTGCGCCAGCTCGCGCTTGATCTGCTCGGGCGACAGGCGTTGCAGCTTGTCGAGTTCCACCCGGTCGATGATCGCCTGATGAATGTTCATCTTGAGTTGCTGATACGCGCGCCGCGCGGCCAGGCTTTCCGTGGCCGCGCCGGCCGCGGCCGCTGCGGGACTGGCGCCGTCGAACGGCATCGTGCCGCTCTGGATCATCAACTGTTCGCGCAATGACATGGTGCTCTCCGCATTCTTTTCGATGGCAGACAACCCTGAACGAATTCAGGCGGCTCAGTGTCCGGGCTTGAGTTGCGGCGGCGAATTCGGCCGGCTTTGGAACAGACGCCCAAGCACACTCTTGCGCTGCGTAACCGGCAACGGCCACAGCAGCGCCGCCAGTTGCGAGATGCCCTGGGCAAGCGCGCCGCCCTTCGCGCCGGTCACGAGCGGCACGCCGTGATTCAGCGCCTCGGTGGCCTGCTTTTCGTCGCGCGGCAAGTGATGCGCGACCTTCGCGCCGAACGTTTCTTCGAGCGTGGACAGGTTGATGCGCGCGTTCTTGTCGTACTGATTGACGATCACTTTCACCTTGCTCGCCGGATAGCCAAGTTCCTTGAAAATATCGAGCATGCGGCGGCCCGCGTGCAGGTACAGAATGTTTTGCCGCACCACCATGCAGATCGAGTCGCTGTGATCGAGCGCATGAATCGCGAGCGGATTGATGTTCTGACCGACGTCGATCAGCACCGCGTCGTATTGCTCGCGCACCAGCGTGAGAATCCGTTCCAGATGCGCGGCGCGCAGTTCGCCCGACTTGACCGGATCGCCCGCGCCGGCCAGCACGTCGAGATTCGCGTGCACATGCATCACGCAAGATTCGAAGAAAGCGGCGTCGAGCCGGTCGATTTGCGAGCACAGATCCGCGAGCGTGGCGGGCGGCGCTTTGTCGGCGACCAGCAGGCTCGCGTCGGCGAATTGCTGGTTCAGGTCGATCAACAGCACGCGTTTGTCGCGCAAGGCGGCCAGCGCGTAGGCGAGATTCACGGCGATCAGTGTCGTGCCGCTGCCGCCCTTGCAGGAGGTGAACGACACCACACGGCCGTCGCGGCGCACACCGGCGTGTTTCTTTGCCGAGACGTGAGCGAGCGCGTCGGCGATCTCGGCGTCGTTCAGCGGCCAGGAGAGCACATGCCGCACGCCGACACGCATCGCCGCCATCAGCAGTGTGGTCGACGGCGCAGGCGTGATCAGCATGCAATGCAAATTCGGCAGGAGCGACAGCACTTCTTCGACACCGTTCAGATCGCGCGGCGTCAGATCGGCGTCGTCGACGATCAGCAGATCGGCGCTCCTGATCGCCGCGGCGTGCACGCGCAACTGCTTTGCCGTACCGTGCAGCGTACGCAGACGAAACGCGATGCCGCTTGCCTCGAGACGCGCCGCGATGTGCGGCGCGCGCTCGGCGCTGGACGAAATCAGAAGGGTGTCGATCATGGTAAGTCTCCGCTGGCTCTACGGCGAGCCGCCTGGTTGTGCCGCTTCAGTACGAAATCGATGAGCCGACGCCGATCGTCAAGGAATTGCTGGGCGGGGGCGGCGCCGTGAAGGATTTGGCGTAGCTCTTCTGCGCCGCGGCTGCAGCCGTGCCGTCGATTCCCGCAACCGGATCGGTGTTCGCCGAGGCGTTCGGGTTGAGCGTCTGCATTTCCTTGATCTGGTTGATCGAGTCGCCGAACGTCGCGTCCCAGTGCGGCGTCGAACTCAGGCAGCCGGCGAGCGCGGCGCTCAAGCCGGCGCACAGTGCCGTGCGGATCAGTGTCTTGGTGCTTGTCATGTCGATCTCCGGTAGGCCGCGCATTACTGCGAGGCGTGTGAGTCGCTGGTTTCCGGCGTGGCAGGAATCACGGCCACAGCGGCAGCCGCGCTGGGAGCGGGTGCGGGAACCGGTGCGGGTGCAGGCGCGGTTGCCGGTGCCGCGACTGGTGCCGAAGCTCCCGCGGCCGGCGCGGCGCGCTTCGTGCCTTCCATGTGGCCGGTCAGGTACACGTTCGCTTCGCTGGCGTCGCCGAAACCGTCGGTCGGCAACGGATAGTGCTGCGGTAGCGGTTTGGCGAGGCGCGGCGTCACGACGAACACCAGTTCGGTCTTGTCCTGTTCGTAGCTCGTGCTGCGGAACAGTGCGCCGAGCACCGGCAGTTCCGCGGCGCCTGGCAAGCCCTTGATCGAACCGGTGACGTTGCTCTTCAGCAGGCCGCCGATCGCGAAACTCTGACCGTCGAACACCTGCAGCGTGGTGGAGGCGCGCCGCGTGGTGATCAGCGGCAGGATGGTCTGGTTGTTCGAGTTGCCGGCGCTGACGACCACGCCAGTAGACGACAGCTCGGATACCTCCGGCGACACCTTCAGGTTGATGCGGCCACCTTCGAGCACGGTCGGCGTGAAGGTCAGGCCGACACCGTACTGTTCTTCCTGTAGCACGATGGTCGTGCCGTTCGCACCGTTGCTTTGCGGCACCGGAATATAGACCTTGCCGCCCGCGAGGAAGCTCGCTTCCTGGCCGCTGATCGCCATCAGGTTCGGCTCGGCGAGAATCTTGACAAGCTGATCGGTTTTTTGCGCATCGATCGCGGCCCTAAGCGGCGCATTGTTCGCTTTCGATGCGGTCAACGCGCTCAGCCCGCCCGACAGATAATCGGCCAGCAAGCCGAAGCTCCAGCTGCCGATCCCGCCGTTGATATTGGCCGCCACGCCGAGCTGGTCGATCAGCGTCTTCGAGACTTCGGCGACCTTCACTTCGAGCATGACTTGCTGTGGCGCGGCCACGTGCATCATGTTGATGATGCGTTCGCCGCCCGCGCCGCCGAGCGTCGGTGCCGGCATACCCATCGCGCGCGGCGCGGCGCCGACCGGCAACGGGCCGCTGCCCATCGGCGCGGCGGCTTGCAAGGCGGTGGTCGGACGGGCCACGAAGGCGCGCGCCAGTTCGAGCACGCGTTCGGCCTTGACCGCGTCGGAGACCGTGCCGGTCAGCACCAGCGTGTCGGCGGCGGCCTTCACCTGAATACCGGTTTCCTCGGGCATCAGCGCGGCGAGAGTTTGTTGCAGACCGCCGGGATCCGCGCCGACGCTCACGTCGATGATCGTGCAGGAGCCGCTGCGGCCTTGCACGATCATGTTGGTGGTGCCGACATCGGAGCCCAGCAGATACAGTGTTTTCGGAGACACGAGCATGGCCTGCACGATCGCCGGATTGCCGACGCTGCGGCTCTTCACCGGTTCACGCACATCGACCATCGTGGACTTGCCGACCGGGATCGTCACCGAGCTATGTTCGGCGACCGGGCCGCTGCAGTTCGGGCCACGGGCGCCCTGTTGCGCGCCGCCGGACGAAGCACCCGGGCCCATGCCGCTCGCGGCGATGGTCAGATGCACCGAACCGTTCGACGCCACTGTGAGCGGCACGTCCGGCAATCCGGGCACACCCGCTGCGGCGTTCTGGCCGGCCGCTTGCGCCACCGGCAGCATCGTCAGATACATGCCCAGCAGTACACACGTGCAGGCTTCGGCGATCCGGGTGCGGCCCCGCGGCAGGCGCGAATTCGCTTCGCGCGGGCCGAGCGGCTCCCGCGGCGCGCTAGCGCGCTGAGTGGTTCTGGCGTTCATGTCCTACCCCCGTTATGTGCCGCATTTTTTTGCGCACCGCTCTGAACGTCGGTCACGCATCGGTCACGGCTTGCAGGCTCGAGCCTGTCAGAAGCATTCTTGTCTTACGTCGGCGCCGTCGAGCACCCGCACACAGTTGGCCGGCGCGCGCGCCGCCACTTTGCGCACGATATGCACCGGCTTCGGTTCGGGTGCGGGCACCACGGCGACCGGCGTTTGCAGCAGGCTGGCCTTGGTGGCGCCGGCGGTGTCGATCGCTTTGGGATCGATCTGGTTACGCAACACCAGTGAGAGCGTGCCGATGCTGCGTGCAAGGTCGATCTTCTCGGCCTGTTCCGGCGACACTTCGAGTGTCACCGCGTCGACCACCTTCGGCTTGGTTTCGTCGCGGCCCACTTCCTGCGCGACGGCCAGCACGAGAATCTTTTCGAGCACGATCTTGGAGATGTTCTGATCACGCTGGGTGCCTGGATCGCGGGCATCCTTTTGCGTGTTGACGATGATGTCGACGTAATTGCCCGGCAGCGCGAAGCCCGCCACGCCGATCACATCGTTCACGCGCACCGTGATGGCGCGCTTGCCTTCGCCGATCACCGCCGAGAGGCCGCCGAGCGTGCCGACCGGCGTGAGCTTCGCATCGAGAATCGGTTCGCCGCGCAGCAGGCTTTCCTTCAGCACGCGGCCGTCGAGTTTCTGAATGTCGGTGTACGAGCCGGGCGGCACGCTATTGGACGGCCAGTCGGTGAGCTTGAGGTAGTCCGGGCCGATCCGTTGACCGAGATTGATATCGGCTGCCGCCACCACGACCCTCGTCGTGGCATTCGACGACTGCGAGACCATCCAGCGCGAGGCGAACACCACCGCGGTGAGGCCCGCCAGCGTCGCGATCAGCAGCATCGTTACAGCGCGCGCGTTTTTCATTTTCAACCCCTGATTTTTGCCCTGCCCCGGCACGCGTCACACGCTGGCGAACAACACGCATGCGCTGCCTATTGCTATCGCAATGCCGTAAGGCATGGTCCCCGTCGCACTGCTTTCAGCCACACTGCCCGACCTGCGCAGCGCGCCGTTGCCCGGCGTCGCGCAGCTGATCAGCAATGCTGCCGCGCCGTGCAGTCCGGCGCGCATCTGGCGACGCCGGAACCATATTGCGAGCGACCCGATCGCACCGATCACACAGGCCGCCAAACCAATTTCGAGTGCGCCGTAAGCGCCGCAGAAAGCGCCGATCGCCGCCATCAGCTTCACGTCGCCTGCGCCCAGCAGCCGCATCGCGTAGCCCGGCAGGAAAATCACGCCGCCGGTCAGCATGCCGCCCATCCACAACTGCATTCCGTCGACGACACCGTGTGTGAACCATTGCACCGGAATCGCCACGATCAATCCTGTCGCCACCAGCCAGTTAGGAATCCGGCGCGTTTGCATATCCCACAGCGCGGCGATGAGTACCAGCATCATCACGCACGGTCCAACCGGAAAAGGAACCCCGTTCATTGCCTGCTCCGTTTCGAGGATCAAATTGCCCTTCTTTACTGGAGTCGTTTCTTTTAAGGGCGGGGCCGTCGCTACCCTGTCTCGAAGGACCGTCGAGCCAGGGCGGGCGATCGGCTTTTGCACCTGATGCTGCGCGGTGCGTCAGGCCGCGGCGGTGGCGAGCTTGTTCGAAATGGTCGTGAACACGGCCTTCAGGTTCGTGCCCATCGTCGTCACCGTCGCAATGATCGCCACTGCGATCAAGCCGGCCAACAGGCCGTATTCGATCGCCGCCACACCGTCTTCTTCGCGCAAAAACTTCTTGATCGTGTTCTTCATGCTAACCCCCGTAGAGTGAAAGTTGACTTCGGTTTATGCCGTCTGCAGCCGCCTGAAAACAGGTGCGCCGAAGCGGCGTTCATGCCCGTCACGAGGACGGAAAAAGTGGCGAGGCCAGCGCTTTACTTCGTCACGATCACGAGAGGCTGAATACCCCGTATCCATCGCCGTGTCGTTGTTTATCGACTTCCGTTTTCGCTGGCCCCGCCGCACCCCGCAAAACGCGCGGACCGCCCCGAACGCGATTTACGAAGACTTTTGTTGCTGCCGGAGTTCTGTTGCTGCTTTCCGTCTGCAACATGTTTTTTCGTCTTGTGACTCTCTATTTGCAACGGCTATGCCAACAAGCCTCAAAGCCTTGCTGGGCAACGATCGACGCTTCGGCGGAAGGGGCGGCAGGGAGTTCGCAGCGCGCGATGGTTCGGATTTGAGACACTGGAAAGCGAAGGAGCGGAACCCGCTTGCCGTGCTTCGCGCATTATTTCTGCAGGGCGGAAAACCGTAGGACCATTGGCAGGCAATGGTTCGACAAATACTTCGGTCAAAGATGCTGGCATTGAGCCGACAAAAGTAGGTTTTACTGAGCCCGTCCGGGATGTTGCAGGCGTGAGACGGATGGCCGAAGAACGACCCGGCGGCACGGCGGCGAAAAGCGATGTCTGCACACCTCACTATGTGGGCTAGCGCGCATTGCGCGATTGACGGTGGATCGCCCCGTCGTTCTCGCGTCTCGCCAAACCCATCGGGGTCGACGCAGGCGGCAACCGTTTTGGGGCGCCCCAAAACGGGCTTCGATTGCGTCCGGGCGACCCGCGGCGCCTTGTCAGTCGGGCCTGTCAGAGCGATTTAGGCCCGACTCGGCATCGCGGTTTCGCGAGCGCACCGAAAAAACATCGCTCATCTCACGCGCCAATACGGTCCGGATTGCGACGAAGGCGGATATGTCCGGTTTCGTTCAGCAATGCGAGCCGACCCACATAAGTCGGTGCGCCGGCGACGACCGTCGAAAAAACCTGCCGATGCGTTGAGGCCTTTGATACGCCACTTGTAACCGAGCGTAAAAGACACTGCCTACGCCGCGCGACCAGTGCGACCATGTCGCCGCTCCGTCTGCACCCCTCGCTCGGTTGGGGCGACGGGGAAGGCATTCCGGTTCAAACACCTCGTTACAAATCGACACTGAAAGCACTCAATTGGCGGTCAACACTGTGTGACGGCGGCGGCACCGCGCGCGCCATGCCCAACCGACGAAGACACTGCGAGACCGGAAACCGTCTGGGCTTCACGCAGCAACCATACAGAAGTCTTCCGTCATTTCACGTCAACTGATTGCGGTGAAAACATGCAGCAGACTTTCATACCGGTGCGACGCTTCAAAAAGAACACGGCCGGTCGCGACTTCGTCGTAGGCGATCTGCACGGCTGTTTCAGCCGGCTTGCGAAAGAGCTGGAGCTGCGCCGTTACGACCCGTCGCGCGACAGACTGTTTGCCGTCGGTGATCTGGTGGACCGGGGCATCGAATCGCCGGCCGTGCTCGAATTCGTGGATCGGTATCGCATTCAATCGGTGCGCGGCAATCATGAGGACACGATCGTTCGTTGGCATCGCTACGGCGGCAAGAACGCGTCGATTCGATCCACCGGCGGCGAGTGGCTGTTCGATATGGTCTACGACAAAGCGGCGCTGGACGACATCGTGACGTATATGGCGACCCTTCCCTACGCGATCGAAATCGAAACCGACGACGGCCTGGTCGGCATCGTGCACGCCAACGTCCCCATGCAATCGTGGCCGAAGATGGTGCAGGCGCTGGAACAGGAAGACCGCAACGGACCCGTGCGGCGCAAGGTGATCTGGGATCGCTCCCGCTGGATCGCTGGCAAGACAGCGGGCTTTGTGTCGATGCGCCGGGCCTTCGCGCAACTGTGCCAACGGTTTGCACCAGGATGGCCAGACCCCGGCAGCCGCATCGACGGCGTTGCCGCGGTGATCGTCGGGCATACGCCGGTGCGGGAGCCCATGGTTCGCGGCAACGTCATCAATGTCGATACGGGGCTCGTGTATGGCGGAGCGCTCACGCTGCTGCGTCTGGACGAGATCCCCATGCTGCTCAGCCGCGCGACTCGCGAACAACCGGCATTCGGCCGGTCGAAAGGATATCCGGCAGGTTCGGGCGCGTGATCGCGCGGGCAAAAGCGCTCGACGACAGCGCGTCGATACTCCCACACGTTTGCTGTATCGCCACGCACTCGATCTCCATCAGCGAGCCGCTTCGGCATTGTCGAAGTGCTGGGCGCCATACGCGCGCCGGATAGCCCTCATAGCCTGTACACCCGTTCCGCGTTGTCATGAAACAGCGCCGCCCGCTCGTCCGCCGCGAACTCCCGCGTAATCTCCTTGAAGGCGTTGAACACATCGTCATAGCTGCTGAACAGCTTGTCGACCGGAAAGTTGCTCGCGAACATGCAGCGCTTCACGCCGAATGCTTCGATTGCGTGCAGGACGAACGGACGGGTGCTGTCCACCGTCCACTTCCAGTCGCCCATACCCAGACCGGATATCTTGCAGAAAACGTTGTCCGCCGAAGCGAGCGAGGTCATGCTCTTTTTCCATGCCTCGATCTCTTCGGGCTGACGGTCGACCGGCATGCCGGTGTGGTTGAGCATCATCGGCGTATCGGGGAAGTCGCGCGCTAGCGCGAGCGCCTCTTCCATCTGCGTGTAATAGAGTTGCAGATCGAACGACAAGTCGTGCTCCTTGAGCAGCGCATAGCCGCGCCGCCATTGCGGATCGCTCATCAGATGCGGACTGTCGATAAACGTCTTCACCGGATCGCGATGGAAATTCAGGCATTGGCGAATGCCTCGCACATTCTTGTACTGACAGTGCTCTTCGATCACAGCCTGCGCGTTCGGCGAAGACAGATCGGCGAAACCGACAATGCCGTGCGGATAACCGTGCTTGTCCGCGACGCTCTGAAGCCATCGCGTTTCGGCCACCGGATCGTTGTGATCGTATTCGACCTGCAGATGAACCGTCTTCACCACATTCTGATTCTTGATATCGGCGAGAAAGTCATCGATCAGGTAGTCCTTGCGAATGGCCGAATAATCGCCGAACACGCGGTCGAGCATCGGGCCCTGTAGCCACGGATAGTTGCCGGTCTTCAGATCGTACAGATGATGATGCGGGTCGATGATAGGCAGATTGTCCACAGCGCCTCCTTTGAAGTTATACGACGCGCGGCGCTCGCGTCGAAACACCACTAAACGAACGGCCGCGCAATCAGGTCAACACCGTTTTTTCAGTACTTGCCCGCGGAAGGCGGATAGACACGCTTCACGGTGGCCTGCGCATCCGGCTGATCGATCGTTTCCTTCGTCACGAGCGGCTCCTTCAGCGCGAGTTCCTGCGTCGTCGGCTTATGATTCAGCGCATTGAACACCTGCGTGGTCGCGTCGATCCCTTGCCCGACCGCCTCCTGCAAAAAGATGCCCTGGATCGCGCCGTCGCGCAGCAGCTTGATTGTCGTCGGGCTGCCGTCGGCCGTGACGACCGCCACCTTGCCGACCGCACCGCGCGTTTGCAGCGCCTTGGCGGCGCCCGTCGCGGCTTCGTCGTACATGCCGTAGATGGCTTTCACATCGGGGTGAGCGGTCAGCACGTCGTTGGCCTGCTGCACCGCTTCGTTGACCGTGAGCCCGTGCGTCTCGAGCACCTGCACGAGATCGCAGCCATCGGCCTTGAACGACTCCTGCGCGCCCTTCATGTACTTCTGCGCATTCTCGCGATCCTGCGGCAGCGACAGCATCGCCACCTTGTTGCTGCCGCGATCCTTCGCGAGTTTGCAAACGTATGCGCCCTGAGCCTTGCCCGTATCGTAGTTATTCGCCGTGACGGCCGACGTATAGTCCGTCTGCCCCGCCTGCGGCCCGATGCCCGTGAAGGCGACCGGCACCGACTTCGACTTCAGAAGACGCAGCACGGGCGGCGTGCTGGTGGAACTGACCGGCCCGATCACGATGGCGTTGACGCCGCGCGTCATGGCCGTGCGCACGTTGTCCATCTGCTTGGCCGGCGAATTCTCCGAGGTGAACTCGACATAGTCCATGCCGAGTTCTTGCGCCCGTTGCTTGACGCCGTACGCGACCCACTGCCAGTACGAAATATCCAGCGACGGCGCGATATACGCGACCGTCTGCTTGTCCGCCGCGACCGCCATCTGCGATGCGAATGCCGCAGCGAGTGCGACGATCGACGCCACTGCGATCCGTGCAACCGGCTGCCTCGTGTATGCGCCGGCCGACCTGAATGTGCGCTTGTTCATGATGTGTCTCCTTCCAGATAGTTTTTGCGAACCCGTGCTCAACGCCGGGCTTTGGTAACGCGGTCCACGAGAACCGCGATGAGAATGACGACACCGGTCACGGTGCCTTGCCAGAAACTGTTCACGCCGATCAGATTCGCGCCGTTCTGAATGATCGTGATCATCAGCGCGCCGAGCAGCGCGCCGATGGCCGAACCGGTCCCGCCGAACAGGCTCGCGCCGCCGATCACCACGGCCGCGATGGCCTGCAGCATCAGGCTCGATCCCGCGGTGGCCTCGGCATTGCTGATGTACGACACACTGACGATGCTCGCGAACGAAGCCAGCAAACCCGAGAGCAGATACGCGCCGAGCCGCACGCGATTGACCGGAATCCCGATCACGCGCGCCGACGAACTGCTGCTGCCGATCGCATACAGCCAGCGGCCCGCCACCACCTTGCGCAAACAGAATTCGATCGCGACGAGCAGCAGCACGCACCACAGCGCATAGTTCGGCAGGCCGGGAATCAGCGTGCCGGAATCGAGCAGCCAATAGTCGGGGTTGGAGATCGGCAGCGAGTGGCCGTCGGTCACGATGAACGAGAGGCTGCCCGCAATCGCATACGTGCTGAGCGTCACGACGAACGGCGCGAGTCCGACGAAGGTCACGAGCGCACCGTTGAGCGCGCCGATGCCGACGCCGACCGCGAGTCCCGCGACACTGCTCGCCACCGCGCCATAGCCATGCGCCATGGCGAGGCCGGTCACCATGCCCGTCAAAGAAAACACCGAACCGACGGACAGGTCGATGCCGCCGGTAATGATCACGAGCAACACGCCGAATGCCATGATGACGAGCGGCGCGGCCGCCTGCGTCACGTTGGAAATATTGCCGCCCGACAGCGCCGCCGGTACGATCGTGCCCACCGCAAGTTCGATCACGATGATCGCAATGGCAATCGCAATTTCGGTGCGGTAGGCCGACAGCAAACGGCGTCCCGCGCTGCTGCGTTTTGGCTGCGCCTCCGCGATGGGATGAGTGGCTGATTTCATGGCTGTCTCCAGATTTAATGATGTTTTGGCGCGCGGCGGCGCTAACCGACGTTAGGCGGCCATACCCGTTGCGGCCGCGAGTTGTGTTTCGTTGACGTCGGCGTGACGCAGGACTTCGGTCGGCTTGCCGTCCAGATCGAACGCGAGCACGGTGTCGCACAGTTCGACCAGTTCGATATATTCGGTGGACCACCAGACGATCGTCGTACCCTGCTGGGCCATCTTGCGAATCAGCGCGTAGATTTCGCGCTTCGTGCGGATATCCACGCCGCGGGTCGGCTCTTCGAGCACCAGCAGCCTCGGCCGCAGCAATAGCCAACGGGCGATCAGCAGTTTCTGCTGCGTGCCGCCGCTGAGTGTGGCCGGCAAGTCCCACAGCGAGCCGGCGCGAATCTTCAGGGCGTCCAGCAACCGCGTGCTCTGCTCGATCTCTTCGCGCTTCACGACACTGCGCCGGTTGACGACGCGCGCCGCCGCGACGAGGTTGTCGACGATCGGCAACGTGGCGAGCACGCCCTTGTTCGAGCGGTCGCCCGAGACGAAGCCGACGCCGTCGCGCGCGCCTGCCGACGGATGCGAATAGCTGACACGAGCGCCGTCGCGCGTAATGGCCCACGAGCCGGCGGGCGCGATACCGGTCAGCGCATCGATCAACGAAGACGGGCCCACCGGCGCTCCGGCGAGGCCGACAATCGCGCCGGCCGGCACTTCGATCGCAACGCCGTCGCGTTCGATCCGCAATGCGCCCGCGTGAATGCGACCGCCGCCGTCACCGATGCCCTGGTCCCCTGCCGGGTGGGCCTGCCCCGATTCCGCCGACTCCGCGACGCGCGCGGCCGCGTCATCGACAACAACGCTCTGGCCCATGCATTCGATGATCTCGCGATCCGTGATCGCATCGAGCGCGACGCGATCGACGGCCGTCTTGCCGTCGCGGATGATCGTGCAGACATCGGCGATCTGGCGAATCTCGCGCATGCGGTGCGAAACGAACAGCACTGCGAGTCCCGTATCGGCAATGAGACGCCGTAGTACCGCGAACAGCCGGATGGTTTCCGCAGCGGTCAGATTGGCGGTCGGCTCGTCGAGCAGCAACAGCTTCGCGCCCGAACCGAGGGCGCGCGCGATCTCCACCAGTTGGCGCTCGTGCAAGGTCAGATCGCCGACCAGCCGGCCCGACGATTCACGCGCGAACTGCGGATCGATCAGCGACAGCGCTGCGACCGCAATGTCCATCGACGCGCGTTCGCTATATTTCGCGGCGCCGCGCCGCAGCCGCGGCATCGCGATGTTCTCGGCCACCGACAGATGCGGCAGCAACGCAAGTTCCTGATTGACGACCGCGATGGTGCCGGCGGCAACATGCCCGCCGACGGATGCACCGATTGCTTGCCCGTCGAATTCGAGCGTGCCGCCGTCGCGCTCGAACTGACCGGAGATGATCTTGATCAGCGTCGACTTGCCCGCGCCGTTGCCACCCAGGAAAGCATGCACTTCACCTGGGGCGATCGAAATATCGAAGCCCTTCAATACGCTGGTCGGTCCAAAGCTCTTGACGATCGCGCGCGCCGTCAACAAGTAACGCTGCTCAGCCATGTCCTTTCTCCTTTCGCGTTTTCCGCGCATCGCGCATGTTTTGCGAATGCGTAGTACGACAGTCGCCAGTACGCCGCATAGGCGCTAACCGGCGAAATGTCTTTACTCGATATGGAAGCGAACAGGACGAGAGCGCTGCGTGTGAGCGTGTGCTGATCGCGCGCTCACCGGGAAAGTCGGATAATCCATTACCGTCTCCTGCACAGTTGTTGCACTGCGCAACCTATGTTTATGATTTAGCCGCCTGGCGGCAGTGAAACTGCCGGGTTAGTACCGAGAGGACCCCATGCATCCCTGGCTGCGCGGCTTATCGACAGAATGGCAGTGCGAATGGCGTGCGAACAAGGCGGTTTCATTCAACTGCATCTGAAAAAAATTCCACTATGCGCATTCCACCGGTCAAGGCCATCGTCGCGTTCGAGAGCGTGGCCCGAACAAAAAGCGTTAACCGGGCCTCGGAAGAGCTCGGCCTGACCGCATCGGCGGTCAGTCATCAGATCAGCAACCTGGAGTCGGTAATCGGCCAGCCGCTCTTCTATCGCTCCGGCCGTGGGCTCGTCCTCACGCCGACCGGCGAGCGTTATCTGTCCGACGTGACGGGGTCGCTGGCGGATCTGAGCCGCGCCACTGAGCGCGCATCGAGCCGCACCGACGTCGATATCCTGCGCGTGCATTCGAGTCCCAGCTTCGGGCTCATGTGGCTGCTGCCGCGGCTTGCTTCGTTCCAGGAGGCCAATGGCGATATCCAGTTGAATCTCGCCTGCTCATATGAAGACGTCTCGTTTACCAGCGGTTATTACGACATCGATCTGCGCCACGGCTACGCGAACTGGCGTGACCTTGAAGTCAGAACGCTGCGCGGCGAGTTCATCGCGCCGCTCGCGTCGCCGCAATATCTGGCGAACAATCCGGTCAAGACGCCTGAAGATCTGCTGCAACATCGGCTGATCTACTCGGAGACACCGCTCGTGCAGTGGAAGCAGTGGTTCGGACGCACCGGCGTGTCGGCCGCCCATAAGACCTTCGACTTCTCTTTCGATCGCTCGTACATGTCGCTCGAAACGGCGGCGCTCGGCCTCGGCATCGCGCTCGAAAGCGTGATGCTCGCCTCGGTCCGGATCAAGGAAGGCGCGCTGGTGCCGGTCTTCGACGACACGCACGCCGTGGAGGTCGGCGCGCATCATCTGGTCTATCCGCCGCAAAACGCCGAACTGCCGCGCGTCACGCGCTTTATCGCGTGGATCGAGCGCGAGGTCGGGCGCATGGAGCGCAAAGCCTGAGAGCGGCTTCGATCCTTGCCAGGGTTTTCCAGCACCGCGCTCGCAAGACATTCCGAATGCGGCGTCGCACCATGCGGCATCTGCGTTTAAAGCAGCACGTCACCTGAAAATTTCTCAAACATAGTTGAGCAGTACGTCGTTGATGCGACCGGCCGCGCAGTAGACACTTCGGCCATCACATCAACACTCAGGAGACAATCATGCTGTTGGAGAACAAAGTCGTCATCGTGACCGGCGCCGCCTCACCGCGCGGAATCGGCAAGGCAACCGCTCAGGCACTCGCCGCTCAGGGCGCCCGCATCGTCATTCTCGATCTACGCGAAGAAGACGCGAAGCGCGCCGCCGCCGATCTCGGCGACGCGCATCTCGGCCTCGCCTGCGACGTCACCGACAAAGACGCGTGCGTCTCGGCCGCCAAAGCGACACTCGAGCGCTACGGCCGCATCGACGGCCTCATCAACAACGCCGGCATCACGCAGCCGGTGCGCACGCTGGATATCACCGCCGAAGGCTTCAACGCTGTCGTCGACGTCAATCTGCGCGGCACGCTCTACATGTCGCAAGCCGTGCTGCCGGCCATGAAAGAGCAGAAAGGCGGCAGCATCGTGTGCATGTCGTCGGTCTCCGCGCAACGCGGCGGCGGCATCTTCGGCGGCCCGCACTACAGCGCGGCGAAAGCCGGCGTGCTCGGTCTCTCGCGCGCAATGGCCCGCGAGTTCGGCGGCGACAGCATTCGCGTGAACTCGATCACACCCGGCCTGATTCAAACCGATATCACCGGCGACAAGCTCACCGCGGAGATGCGCGTCGACATCATCAAGGGCATTCCGCTCGGTCGGCTCGGCAACGCGAGCGACGTGGCGAACGCGTGCCTGTTCCTCGTCAGCGATCTGTCGACCTATCTCACGGGCATCACCCTCGACGTGAACGGCGGCATGCTGATTCATTGATTGACAGCGACGCGTTGCTGCTCGCGAGGAGCGGCAACATGACCGGCATCCGGGCCAACCCGGAGCCATGGAAGGAGACGCACATGAAACCGAAATACCCCGCGGCATCCCTTGCCGCCGACGTGCTGCCGCAAACGGACTCGACAAGCTTCGAGTCGAAGACCTACGCGAAAGTCAGCCGTCGCCTGATCCCATTCCTGATGCTGTGTTATCTCGGCGCTTATCTCGACCGCGTCAACGTCGGCTTCGCGAAGCTGCAGATGCTCAACGATCTGCGCTTCAGCGAAACCGTGTATGGCATGGGCGCGGGAATTTTCTTTCTCGGCTATTTCCTATTCGAGGTGCCGAGCAACCTGGTGCTGCATCGCGTCGGCGCGCGCAAGTGGCTCGCGCGGATCATGCTGACGTGGGCGGTGATCTCCGCTTCGTTCATCTTCGTGAAGTCGCCTACAACCTTCTATGTGCTGCGCTTTCTGCTCGGCGTCGCGGAAGCGGGCTTCGCACCCGGTGTGATTCTCTACCTGACTTACTGGTTTCCCGCTGCGCGCCGCGCCAAAGCGCTGTCGCTGTTCTTCATGGCGATTCCGCTGGCCGGCATTATCGGCGGCCCGCTGTCGGGCTGGATCATGCACTCGCTGCAAGGCGCGATGAACATGGCCGGCTGGAAGTGGCTGTTCCTGCTGGAAGCCGTGCCTTCGCTCGTGCTCGGCGTCGCCATCCTGCTCTATCTCGACGACGGCATCACGAAAGCGAAGTGGCTGACGGACTCCGAAAAGACGCTGCTCGCCCGCAACGTGGCCGGCGACAACGCGCATAAGATCGCCCACGTCTCGGTCAAATCGTTCATCGGCGACCGCCGCTTGTGGCTGATGGCGGCCATCTACTTCTGCGTGGTGCTCGGTCAATATGGCCTGACGTTCTGGCTGCCGACCATCATCCGCAAATCGGGTGTGGCCGACCCGCTGTGGATCGGCGTGTTCACCGCGATTCCTTATCTGTGCGCCATCATCGCGCTGCCGCTGGTCGGCATGAGTGCGGACCGTCATCGTGAACGCCGTCTGCATCTGGCGATTCCGATGCTGATCGCCGCAGCGGGCTTCATTCTGCTGCCGGCCATCGGCAGTGTGCCGGCCTCCATCGTTTGTCTGAGCATCGCCGCGGCCGGCATTCTCGCGTCGTCTTCACAGTTCTGGTCGTTGCCGACCGCGTTGCTCGGCGGCATGTCGGCCGCGGCTGGGATCGCGGCGGTGAACTGCGTCGCCAATCTTGCAGGCTTCTTTTCTCCGGCGATTGTCGGCTGGCTCAACGACCTGACAGGCAAATCGACCGCCGGGCTGATCTTTATCTCGGTGGCCGTCACGTTCGGCGCCTGCCTCGTGTTTCTGGTGCCCGCGAAGTCCGTGAACCGCTGAACCCTTCTTACTCTTTACGACTGATCACAGGAGACAACATGAACAGTCCAGAACGCGTGCCGACGGCAACCCTTGCCGAACACGCATACCGTATCCGTAGAAACGCATTGTTGATGGGTGAGGTCCAGGGCCAGGGTTATATCGGTCAGGCGCTCGACATCGCCGATGTTCTCGCAGTCGCTTACTTCGGCGCGATGCGCTACCGGCCGGAAGATCCCGATTGGGAAGAGCGCGACCGCTTCCTGCTGTCGAACGGGCATTACGCGATCGCGCTGTATGCGGCGCTTTTCGAAGCTGGCATTCTGCCCGCCGAGGAACTCGAAACCTACGGCAGCGACGACAGCCGCCTGCCCATGTCGGGCATGGCGAGTTACACGCCCGGCATGGAGATGTCCGGCGGCTCGCTCGGCCAGGGCTTGACGATCGCGGTGGGCCGCTGCCTCGGGTTGAAGCGCAAAGGGTCGAAGTCGTTCGTGTACACGCTGTTCTCCGACGGCGAACTTGACGAAGGCGCGATCTGGGAAGGCTTGATGTCCGCGAGTCACTGGAAGCTCGACAATCTGATCGCCGTGGTCGACGTGAACAACCAGCAGGCCGATGGCCCGTCGACGCAGATCATGGCGTTCGAGCCGCTCGTCGAAAAACTCGAGTCGTTCGGCTGGTTCACGCAACGCGTGGACGGCAACGATATCGCCGCGGTGGCGGCCGCGTTCGATGCGGCGCGCGCGCATCCTGAGGTGCAGCCGCGCATCATCGTCGCCGACACGCGCATGGGCTGCGGCGTGCCGTTCCTCGAACAACGCGAGAAGAACCACTTTATCCGCGTCGATGCCGATGAATGGCAATTGGCGCTGGAAGCACTCAAAGAAGGGAGACAAGCATGAGCAACGCAACCGCGAGCAAGCCGCGCCTGAAGACCTCCGCGATGATCGCCTCGATCGCGGGCGAAGGACAGGTCACGCGGTCCGCACCCTTCGGCCACGCGCTGGTCGAACTGGCGCGGCAAAAGCAGAACGTGATCGGCATGACGGCCGACCTCGGCAAATACACCGACTTGCACATCTTCGCGAAGGAGTTTCCGGAGCGTTTCTACCAGATGGGCATGGCCGAGCAATTGCTGATGGGCGCGGCATCGGGATTCGCGCATGAAGGCGCACAGCCTTTCGTCACCACGTATGCGGTATTCGCCACGCGCCGCGCGTACGACTTCATGCATCAGACGATCGCCGAAGACAATCTCGACGTGAAGATCGTCTGCGCTCTGCCGGGCCTGACAACCGGCTACGGTCCGAGCCACCAGGCCGCGGAAGATCTCGCCTTAATGCGCGCCATGCCGAACATGACCGTGATCGATCCGTGCGATGCGCTCGACATCGAGCAGATGGTGCCCGCGATCGCCGCACATAAGGGCCCCGTCTATGCCCGCCTGCTGCGCGGCAATGTGCCGGCCGTACTCGACGAATACGACTACACCTTCGAACTGGGCAAAGCCAAGCTGCTGCGCGACGGCGCCGAAGTACTGGTCATCTCGTCGGGCATCATGACCATGCGCGCACTCGAAGTGGCGAAGGCATTGGAAAGCGACCGGATCGGCGTCGCCGTGCTGCATGTGCCGACGATCAAGCCACTCGACACGGAAACGATCGTGCGCGAAGCGAAGCGCTCCGGACGTCTCGTGGTGGTCGCCGAGAACCACACGGTGATCGGCGGTCTGGGCGAAGCGGTCGCGGCCGAACTGATGCGCGCGGGCGTGGCGTGTCATTTCCGGCAAGTGGGACTGCCCGATGCGTTCCTCGACGCCGGCGCGTTGCCGACGCTGCACGACCGCTACGGCATTTCGACCGCCACGATGTCCGAGGCGATCAAGGGCTGGTTGAACTGAGCGTGTCTTGATGGACGACGCGGGCATGCAGCCGGCGTCGCCTAATCGGCACGGCACGGCGCGGCCGCGCGCACCGGCTCGTCCAGCAGCGCCGCACCGATTATCACCAACCCACTTCAGCCCGCGGCGATCACATCGGTCCGCAAAGCCTCTCCGCCCGCGGCAATCGCGAGCAGGATATCGACGTTCGGATGCGCGCCCGGACGGTGACGCGCATCGGCCGTGTGCTCGGCGAACACGATGAGACCATGCTCGGCCGCTTTGGCGTCGAGCGTGCCGAAGGTCTGCTGCAGATAGTGGTACACCGCCAGCGAGCCCTGCTTGCCCGGCTTGTTCTCGATGCTGGCCACCACGGCGCCCTTGCCGTCCACCAGATCGATACGCGCGATTGCGTCGATGCCCGGCATCTGCGCGAGGTTGTCCTTGAATACGTTGCCCGGTTGAATCATTGAAACCACTCCCTGTTTTCGAAAAATTGCGGCGCGGGCCGTATCTTATCCGATAGGGGGGCATGCCATGCCTTAGCGCACGGCCGTCACGGCGTCCAGCGATACACCACGATGCTCGATCCGTTGTAGTTGTCTTTCGTGATCACATACTCGCCCGCTGCCCTCAGATATGCGCGCAGGCCGTACATCGAATCGACGTCGTTGCCGACATCCACGGTCGCGGGACTCGAATTGATCAGCGTGGTGACGAGCTGGCCGGTCGTGAGATTGAAAGCGTCGATATTGGGCACCGTGTGCACGTAGCCGACGAACAGATAATTGCCCGCCGCCGTGATCGACTTGGGATTGGCACTGGTGAGCGTGATCACCGGATCGGGCCGCGTGGTGTTGCCCGCGCTCCAGCCGTGATAGACCTCGATGCGCGACTGCATGGCGGTCCAGTCCCAGCTTCCGGCAATGCCCTGCGCAAGGATCATGGTGTCGCTCTCCGCAAGGTAGAGGATGCGCGTGAGCGGCCGGATGCTCTGCGGAATGGAAATCGTAACCGCCGGTCCCCATGACGGCTTGCCATTGCCGTCGAAGCCGGCGAGCGGATAGTGATAGATGTGATTGGTCCGGTCCAGCCCGGCCCACACATCGCCCCGGCTGTCGATGCAAAAGCCGCCCGTGACCTGCAGGTTCGTATTGAACGCCGTCCCCGGAATCGACGCGTCCGGAATCGCTATGTATCCGCTCGCCGGGTTGAAATGAAAAAAGTTGAAGATACCCGGGTTCTGCCCGGACGCCACCAGAATCCGGTTGCCACCGACCGTGACGAGCTGGCCGAAGTGTTGGCCGCGTTGCGTGTCGTTCATGTTCAGACGCGGATCGGACGGATACGTGAACGGATCGACCGTGTTCGCGACGAAGCTGCCGCCCGCCGTGCCGGTGTAAATGTGCGTGCCGCTATAGAAGTAGGCCGCGTCCGTCGATGGGTCCGGCGCGGCGATCGCTTCGAAATTGAGCGCCTGTAATTTCCATTCGAGGTTGCCGGCGCTGTCGTACGCGTGAAGGTCGGTAGCGCCGTTGCGGCCGAGATCCCAGCCGCCGCCCCACGGATTGTTCAACACGTACAGGTTGCCGGCGGCGTCCTTGCCGATGCCCGCCACGCGTGTGAAGCGCTTGTCGCCCACCTGCCCTTTGATGCCGCTGGTAGTGTCGAGATAGCCGCCCTGAACGCCGAATGTGCCGGCAAGCGTCGGCGTACCCGCGATCGTATAGCGCTTGATGTTCATGTCCGGCCCCTGGTCGCCGACCATGAGTTGCCCGGACGCGGCATCGAAATACAACGCGGACGGCCGCGACGCCGTCGGCATCTGAATCGTATTCAGCAGCGCGCCGGCCGGACTGAATTCGACGATCGTGCCCGCGCTCTGCTGCGCGACCCACAGATTGCCGACGCTATCCAGCGCCAACGCGCCGGGAGCCGATACCTTGATGTCCTGCTGCCAGACGCCGTCAGTCGTGAAGACGCGCACGCGATTGCCGTAGAAGTCGCTGGCATACAGCAATGAGCCCGCAGTTGCAAGTCCGGTGATGACATCGGCATGCGGTATCGACGTCCACACGCTGACGGGAATGATCAGGTCGCGCGTCTGCGTGGCGCGGTTGTAGCGCCCTACCGAGCCGCTGCCGAACGACCTGTTGTATTGCAACGCTGCGAAGATCGACGTGGCATCGCCGGTAATCGCGCTGCCCTGGAAGTCGGCGTGCGTGCCGATCGAGCCGAGGCTCCGGCCGTTCTGATAGACCGCGACGCCGCCCTCGTTCTCGTCCCACAATGAAGCCGTGTAGATCACGCCTTCGGGCGCGACCCACAGCGAACGCGCGGTGTTGCCCACATGCGTGGCGAGTGTGCCGAACGTATTGCCCAGCCAGTCGGTGGTGTATTGCGCGTAACTGAGCGGCGCGAACATGAAGGTTGCCGCGCATAGAAGCGCGGCAAGGACGCGATGCTTGATCATGAGTGTTGCTCCCCGAACAATCGTTCCTCGACAATGTACCTCGCCAGATATGAAAGCTTGGTGTTTGGTATGAAGAAACGTTCCGGGCCCCGTGGTTAAACCATGCAGCGTGCATGTAAACGGAGAGCAGCTGCCCGCTGGCAAGCGGCACACCCCTATTTTTCGCACTTTACCGACCACTAAACTCAGGCGCACAATCTCTGCGGACAAGACGGTCCGCCGTCCTCTCCGATCATTCGGACCGTTCGCGCCAATGCGGCATCCGGCCGCGAGTTCACCCCGGCGCGCAACGCGCGCCCTCCATTCGGAACGCTCCATGGGCAATAAATCGTCAAGCAGACCCGAAGACCTGGTGGCGGGCGGCAGCCGTCATCATCAGATTTTTCCAAGGCTCAATGAAAAGCAGTTTGCGGTGCTCGAGCGATATGGCGAACGCCGGCGGCTGAAAGCGGGCGACGTTCTGTTCACCGAAGGCGAACGGCACATTCCCATGTTCACCATCGTCTCCGGCACGATCGAAGCGTCGCGAGGCGCCGGGGACAAGCATCACGTTCTCGGCACGCACGGCCCCGGCAGCTTCACCGGCGAAGTGGGAACGCTCGCGGGCCGCGGCGCGGTCGCGACGGCACGCGCCACCAGCGATTGCGAAGTGATCGTGATTGACGAGGAATCGCTGCGGGCGCTCGTCGTCGCGGAAGCAGAGTTGAGCGAGACGATCATGCGCGCCTATATCCTGCGGCGCGTCGCGTTCATTCAGGATCAGCACGGCGGCACGCTGGTGATCGGCAGTTCGGCTTCGTGGAGTACGCTCGTGCTGCGGCATTTCCTGAGCCGCAACGCGCAGCCTTTCGCCTACTTCGATATCGTCGAGCACGAGGAAGCCAAAGGGCTGCTCGAGCGTTACGACGCAACCGAAGCCGACATACCGGTGATCGTCACCGGGCAAGGCAACGTGCTGAAGCAGCCGACCAACCGCGCGGTGGCCGATGCGATCGGACTGAGCCCCGACCGGCTGAACGGCGAGCGGTTCGACGTGGTCGTGGTCGGCGCGGGACCGGGAGGCCTCGCGGCCGCGGTGTACGCGGCGTCCGAAGGGCTACGAGTTGCGGTGGTCGACACCAAGGCGCCAGGCGGCCAGGCCGGCACCAGTTCGAAAATCGAAAATTACTTCGGATTCCCGACCGGCATTTCAGGGCAGGCGCTCGCCGGCCGTGGCTTGTCTCAATGCCGCAAGTTCGGCGCGGAAGTCGGCGTACCCATCGAAGTACTCGGCATCGAATGTGAGAACGCGCCGCCCTTTCACCTGCGCCTCAATTACGGCGAACACGTCTATGCCAGCGCGGTCGTCATCGCAACCGGCGCGCGGTATCGGAAACCGCTGCTGCCGCGCCTCGAAGAATTCGAGGGGAGCGGCATCTACTACAGCGCGACCTATATGGAAGCCGCGTTCTGCAACAACCAGGAATTGATCATCGTCGGCGGGGGAAATTCGGCTGGGCAGGCCGCTGTGTTTCTGTCGGGATTCGCGCGTCACGTGCATATCGTGATTCGCGGCGACGGACTCAGCGCGAGCATGTCGAACTATCTGATCCGACGCATTGAAGCCGCGGCGAACATCAGCGTTCATGTGCGCACGCAGATCGTCGAACTGAACGGCGAGACACAACTCGAATCGATCAAGTGGGACAATCAAGGCCGCATCGAGGAGAAACCGATCCGCCATGTGTTCCTGTTTCTCGGCGCGCAGCCGAGCACCGGCTGGCTAGGTGATTGCGTCGCGCTCGACAAACACGGCTTCGTGCTCACCGGTCCCGATGCAATGCCGCAGTGGTCGTCGGACCGGCCGCCGCATTATCTGGAGACCAGCCGGCCCGGCATCTTCGCCGTGGGCGACGTGCGTAGCGGGTCGGTCAAGCGGGTCGCCGCCGCCGTCGGCGAAGGAGCGGCCGCGATTCAGTCGTTGCATCAATATCTGGCGCTGATCCGCTGAGGTCGGGCGCCAGATGATTCGCGACGGCCGCTACGCGTTGCGCAGGTTCCTCAACGTCAAGCGTGCTTCCAGACCGCCGCCGGAACGGTTGTGCAGCGTGAGGGTCGCGTCCATTGCCATGGCCAGTTGCCGCGCGATGGCGAGGCCGAGCCCCGTGCCGCCGGTATCGCGATTGCGTGACGCTTCGAGCCGGTAGAACGGCTCGAACACCGCTTCCAGCGACTCCGCCGGTATGCCGGGGCCGCGGTCGAGTACGGCGATCGCTGTCTCTCCGCTCGGCAAACTGGCCGCCGTGATCTCGGCCGCGCCGCTGAATTTCAGCGCGTTGTCCACCAGGTTGCCGAGTATGCGGCGCAAGGCTTGCGGACGCGTCACCAGCGAATCGCCGAGCCGCCCTTCCAGGCTGACCGCCTGGCCGGCGTCGACATAGTCGCAGACGAGACTGTCGAGCAGTGCGTCGGGATCCACACGGCGCGGCACTTCAGTCGCGCCGTGCAGCGTGCGCGCGTACGTCACGCCCTCCTTCACCAGGCTTTCCATTTCCTGCAAATCCTGGCGCAGCTTCGCGCCCTGCACGTCGTCGTCCATCACGTCGACGCGCAGGCGCATGCGTGTGATCGGCGTTTGCAGGTCGTGCGAAATCGCAGCCAGAATCTGCATGCGTTCGGTCATATAGGTGGCGATGCGATCCTGCATCGCGTTGAAGGCGCGCGCGGCGCGCGACACTTCCGACGGCCCGTCCTCCGGCAGGCGCGCCGCCTTCAAGTCCGGGCCGAGCGTATCAGCCGCGAGCGCCAGCTGATGCAATGGACGCGTGGCGAGCCGCACCGCCAGCCAGCAACACGCCACGAGCACCGCCAGTTGCAACGCCAGCACGAGCGGCAGCCAGCGCGACAGCGGCGCGCCCGACATAGGGCGCATATCGATTGTCAGCGGCGTGCCGTCGCTCAATTGCAGATGAACCTGCAAGCGCTCCTTGTCGCCGGGAACGGCATTCACCGTGAGCGGATAGCGCGTGCCGATGCCGTCCGCGATGGACTGCGCCACACGCTCGGACAGATGCGCATCGATCGGGCTGCCGGCAATGCCCGGCCCCAGGATGAATTCGTAGCTACGCCGCGCGAGCCGTGGCAACCACTGCGCGCGTTCGTTCGGCGGCAGATGATCGAGCAGTGCCACCGAGCTGCTCACTTCGCGCTCGATGTAACCCATCATCACGTTGGTCATGGTCTGGTCGCGCTCGGTCAGCGTGAGCCAGAACGACAAGGTCTGCGCCAGCGCGAGGCCGACGAACAGAATCAGCGCGAGCCGCGCGAACAGCGTGCGCGGCCAGTGCAGCCACGACCAGCGGTTCATTGCGGATCCCCGATGGCCGTCACCGCCGCGGAAAACACGTAACCCTCGCTGCGCAGCGTCTTGATGTAACGCGGCTCGCGCGCGACATCGCGCAAGCGTTGACGCAGACGGCTCACCATCAGATCGATCGAACGGTCGAACTGATCGGCCTGGCGGCCCTGCGTGAGATTGAGCAGTTGATCGCGCGTCAGCACGCGCTGCGGATGATCGAGAAACACGCGCAGCAAGCGGTACTCGGCGCCGCTCAGCGCGACCATGGTGCCTTCGGCATCCAGCAGATGACGCGCGGTGGTGTCGAGGCGCCAGTCGCCGAACGCCAGCATCGGCGCCGATTCGGTCACCTGCATGCCGGGCGGCAGCATGCGCGCGCGCCGCAGCACGGCGCGGATACGCGCGAGCAACTCGCGCACGGCGAAAGGCTTGGGCAGATAGTCGTCCGCGCCCATTTCCAGTCCGACGATGCGGTCCGCCTCTTCGTTGCGCGCCGTCAGCATCAGCACCGGCACAGCACGGAATTTGCCGGCGCGCAGTTCGCGGCACAGCACCAGACCGTCCTCGCCGGGCATCATCAGATCCAGCACGATCAGATCGGGCGCGCCCTGCTCCAGCGCCGCGCGCATCTGGCGCCCGTTCGCCGCGAGCGACACGCGCATGCCGTTCTTCTCGAGATAACCGGCCAGCAATTCGCGGATGCCGCGGTCGTCGTCGACAATCAGTACGTGATCGATGGTTTCCATCAATGCATCATCTCTTTTGGCGTTTCAATTGCACCCGGCTCGCAACCATCAATGAACACTGCACCGGATGCGCCAGTTCGGCGGCAAGGCCGCCGGTCAGGAAGACGGCGATAGCCAGCAGGCGTTTCATGCGTCCTCCAGCACGGAGAGGCTCGCGCCGTCCGCGACTCCCGCTTCCAGACTATACGGATCGACGCCTTCCAGGCAACCGATGTTGACTCGCCACAACTGCGGGTCTTTACGCGTCTGATGAAACGGATAGATGCCGCAATGTTTGCAGAAATAGTGCCGGGCCACCCGCGTGTTGAACTGGTAGAGCGTCAATGAATCTTCGCCGCTCAGGATCTTCAACTCGCTTGCCGGGAACGGCGGCGTCATCAATGCGCCCTTGCGGCGGCACAAGCTGCAGTTGCAGCGGCCAGCCGGGGTGACCGGGCTACGCACTTCGAATTTGACGGCCCCGCAATGGCAGGATCCTTGCAGCAAGTCGGCGCTCATGGTGCTCTCCGTGTTTTGGCAATGCCTGCTTTATAGCCTGGCTCGCACGCGGATTTGTGTCGCAGTGTATCTGGACCTCGTACAGATACACAACATTGCACCCGCGCGGTTTGGGCGACACATGCCAGATACCTGTGGACGCTTCAATACGGTCATTCGCGGCCGATACGCGAACTGCCGTTTTTAGCCTCTTCCTGAAAGGACACTGCCATGCTCTCCGCCTCCAAGATCAAAACGCTCGCCATCGCAAGCGCGCTCGCCGCCGCAGCCGCGAGCGGCATTGCCGCTTTCGCGGGGTCGCCCGAACCGGTCGCGCCCGGCCTCGCAGCCAACGCGGCGGCGCCCGAATTCACCGGCATTTCGCAGTGGCTCAACAGCGAGCCGCTCACGTTGCAGCAATTGCGCGGCAAGGTGGTGCTGGTCGATTTCTGGACTTACACCTGCGGCAATTGCATCAACACGCTGCCTTACGTGAAAAGCTGGAATCAGAAATACAAGGACCAAGGGTTGACGGTGATCGGTGTGCATACGCCCGAGTATCCGTTCGAGCGCGACACCGACAACGTGAAAACCGCCATCAAACGCTTCGGCATCACTTATCCGGTCGCACAGGACAATCGTTATGCGACCTGGAACGCGTACAACAATCAGTACTGGCCGGCTTTCTATCTGCTCGACAAGCAGGGCCGCATTGTCTACACGCATTTCGGCGAAGGCGACTATGCGAAGACGGAAGCGAAGATTCAAGCCCTGCTCGCGCAACAAGGATAAACGCGGGTTCGTATCGGCATGTATCCGCGGATTCCGGCGATCCACAACATTGCAATTCGCCGCTTTCGCGACACATGCCCGATCGTTCGTCACGCAGCTTGAGTGGTTCGCGCGATGAGCGCTTGCACGGCGCGAAGGTCCGCGGCCGTGGCCGGCGCAAAGACGACCATGCTCAGACCTTCGCCGCCATCCACGGCGAAGGCCGAATACTCCAGCGTGATCGGGCCGCCCTGCGAGTGGCGCAGACGCTTCATGCCAATCCAGTGACTGCGCACGTCGTTCTCCGCCCATAAGCGGCGGAAGTCCGCGCTGCTCGCCTGCAGTGCGACGACGAGCGCCGCGGCTTCCGCGGACCCGCCGATGCGCGCGATATCGATGCGAAAGACGGCGAGCGCGGCACGCGCGCTTTCCTCCCAATCCGGCTGGCTTTCACGCACGGCCGGCCCGCCGAACAGACGTCTGAGCACGTTGCGCTCGCGCGCCGGCACCGCGGCGTAGTCGCCGAGCACCGCGACCGCGGCCGCGTTCCAGGCCACGACGTCCCATGTTGGCGTCTTCACGATGGCGGGACTGCTCGGCATGCCATCGAGTACTCTCTGCAAAGCCGGCGTGACCTGCTGCGGCGCGAACGGGCCAAGCGGCGGCGGTCGCTGTTGCGCGAGCAGGAACAGCATCTCGCGGCCCGCCGCGTCGAGTTCCAACGCACGCACGAGCCGTTCAAGCACCTCGTTCGAGGGCAGGCCGCCACGCCCCTGCTCCAGCCACGTGTACCACGCGACGCTGACGTTAGCCCGCGCCGCCACTTCTTCGCGCCGCAAACCCGGCGTGCGACGCCGGCTCGGCGCATCCGGTGCCGGTTGCAAACGTGAGCGGCGATCGCGCAGAAAGCTGCCCAATGAAGTGCATGCAGCGCCGAGTGGATCAGGCGGAGTGTTGACGGGCATAAGGGATCTCGACAATTTTCTCGTGCGTCGGATCCGTGTCATTGCGCCGACGCTACTGTCGATACTCTAGCGCGAATAGAAAATGGAAGCCTGAATGCTGCCGGGCGTGCGCCAGCTTGCTCTGCGTAGGCGACGACCTAGTACTCGACGAGAATCGTCACGCGACGATTCACTGCGCGCGCCGCTGCGTCATCGCCGATGATCAGCGGGAAGTTGTCGGCCCGGCCGATCGCTGCCATTCGGTGCGCTTCGATGCCTTTGTCCACGAAAAAACGAACCACCGCGCCGGCCCTCGCGGAAGACAGTTCCCAATTGGATTCGTATTTCGCCGTGGAAATAGGCACATTGTCCGTATGTCCTTCCACGAGAATGTTGTTCTTCGATCGCTCGCGCAGCACGCCGGCAATCTGATTCAACACGTCGAATGAGTCCGGCAATAAACGCGCGTCGCCAGAATTGAATAGAATTTTTGCGTTGATGGCGATCTCCACGCCTTGGGCCGCGTTCGAAATCGTAATCTGGCGGTTGTCCCGCAGCGGCTCCAGCAGAGCAAGGAGTTGCTTCTTCGAAACATAAGGCGTAGCGGACGCCGCTTCCGTCACCACGTGGCGCTCCAGGGCCTTGATTTCGAGTTCTCTCGTTTTGGCCAATTGCAGCACGTAGAGTGCGAGGAACAACACCATCAACGTGGTGATGAGGTCAGAGTAAGAGATCAGCCAGCGCCCGGATTGCGCCTCGCCTTCATCGGCGGCGTCGTAGCCCGTTTTGTCCGCCATGAGGCGCTTGTTACCCGAGGAGGTGTTCATATCCGAAAAGTTTGCACCCTAGATTATGTGTGATTGCCGTCGAAGCACACTAGCCCAGCAACTCGGCCGATCTTTCCCGCACATCACCTGCGAGCCGCGTCTCGATGGTGTGAGGCGACTCCTTGCGCGAGATCGCGAGCAAGCCGTCGAGATATAAGCGCCTGAAACGCAATTCGCTGTCCACTTGCGCCCGGATCTTTCCATACAACGGCAGAAAGACCAGATTCGCCAACGCAAGGCCGTATAGCGTCGCAACGAAAGCCACGGCGATACCTTGCCCGAGTTGCGCGGGCTCGAGCATATGGCCGGTCACCTGAATCAGACCGAGCACCGCGCCGAGAATACCGAACGTCGGTGCGTAACCGCCTGCCTGTTGCCAGATGCGCGCGGCCAACATGTGATTGCGCTCATACGCATCCAGTTCCCGTTGCAAGGCGTCTTCCAGCACGGCCGTCGAGACACCGTTTGCCAGCAACTCCAGACCTCGCTTGGCAAACGGATTGATGCCGCCCGCCTCGATCGACTCGAACACCAGCATGCCGTTCAACTTCGCCTGATCGCCCCATTCGAGCAGAACTGACAGGCTCTCGCGATCGACCTGCCGCGCTTTCACGAAAGCAAGGCGCAGTTGCTTGATGCCGTCGAAAAACCTCGCCCAGGTGTTTTGAATCATCACTGCACCGAAGGTGCCGCCCAGAACGATGACGAACGCCTCCAACTGAAACAGCGAAGTAAAGTGGCCGCCCTCGAGCGAGAAACCCGCGACGATCGCCGTCACGCCGAACACCGCGCCAAATACAGTCAACAGATCCATACGTCCTCTCGAATCGCCGGCCGCGACTTCGAGCCTCAAAGCCGATACGGCCTGCCGTTTGCGTGTTGCGCGTTAGGCGTCCAGATTGGAAAGCGGCGCGGCCGTGGCCGCCGGAGCTTTGATCGTTCGCACGATCTCCAGAAAGCGTTCTTCGATCTCGGCGACTTCGAGCGGATCGATCTTGATCTCGCGACGCATGACCCACGAGACTTCCTTCTTTCTCGCTTCGGTCATTACCGAAAGCAGCCGCTCGCCGACCGGCTGACCCGTCATGGCGGAAAGCAGTTTTGCGAGGTCGTATGTGTCGAACGCGCTCACCGCTTCGAACAAGGTTCGTTGGTCGACGAACTCCAGATCGTCGAGCGACTTCAGGTCGCTCAGACCGCGGGTATTGCGGCGCGAGAAATAGCTAATGCCTTTCTCCTCGACGTAATTCAGCACCTTGGTCTTGCGAAACGCAAAAAGGTCTTCCGCGATTTCCGCGTGGGACAGTTTGTTGAGAATCACCTTCTTCTCGACGCCGATCAAGGCTTCCAGGTCGTCCAGTTCGATCAGTTCCAGTTCGCTGCTAATGGAGAGATCGAGATCGTGGTCCGCCACCTGTTGGGCACGCTCGGTGATTCGCACGGGATCGAACGTGACCAGTTGCCGGCTCGTTGCACCGTCCTGCGCGGAATAGCGTGCCGAGGCGGTGCTCGGGCGATCGGACCGGCCGGGTTCGAGCGACACGAGGTTGAGTTTCTCCATTCGCTTGAGCATGGCCATTACATGCGGACGCGAATGGCCGGCAATGGCATGACACTTTCTGATTACGTCGGGCAGCGGTACCGAGAACTCCTCGCCTTGCGCGCGACGCATGCGGCCGTCCAGCCTGTCGGCGTTCTCGCCGCCGGCCATCAAAGAAAGGACGTGTGCATAGGAGACGACACCCGGCAGAAAGTCAGCGTGCGTATTGGTGGCAAGGACGTCGTCCTTCTTTTTTATCCGCCGGATCAGCGTGCGTACGATATGGCGAAGCAATGGCGAGACACGCTCGAGTTCCGCCTCCACCACGTTCGCCGCGATGACGGTCAACTGGCAGAAGCTCAGTGCTTTCGCGGTGTGCGCTCGTGGTTCGGGCGGCAATAAAGCCGCCTCGCCAAAAAACTCACCTTTACCCGGCGTCGCGAGAATCACCTTCTTCTCGTCGCACTGGGTGGAGATTTCGACTTTGCCATCCGCAATGACGTAGACGACGGCGTCGCCCGCGAAGCCTTCGGAATAGATGACTTCACCCGGAGCCGCTGTGCGCGACCATGGCGATCGTTGGTGATTCAAGATGATTCCCCCGAAGAGCGATTTCCGTCAGCGCTTGCCGTGCAGAAGGCTCGCACATGTCCGATGGTCCTGATTATTTGACTGGATAACGACATGCAAAACGCAAAGCTTTAATAAATGTAATCGTCAGACTTAATCCCGCAAACGTTTGGGAGCCTGACTGGATAAGGCTTTGCGCGATACCGGCTGTTTCATTTCATGGCAGAAGCACCAGCCGCCGGCGCGCTAAACGTTCAGGAAAATGTAAGACTCAAATTTTTCTTCACAACCGCGAAAAAATTTGGAATAAGCGGAAACCCGATGTGTTCGCCCCTACATGACAGCAACAAACGCTGCACGGTAGTGACGAAACAGGCATGTACACGCGGCTCTCATTGCAAGCGGGTCATGTAGGTGGACAAGCAAAGACGTAGCTTCGCTCAATTCGCAAGGCATCTTTAATCTTTAACTAGTTAGGCATCCAAATGAAAAGCAAACTTTCCGTCATTCTCTCGCTGATCGTTCTTGCTTCGGCAGGTTTCGCGACCCAAGTCTCAGCGAAAGAACATGTGCACACGAACACGCAGCAGTGTGTCGGCCCCGCAGGTTTCTGCACCCCGTACTTCGGCAGCTAAATCAGCATACGTTCCAGGCAATCGTTGCCTCTCAACTCATCGCATTTAAAGGAATTTTTATCATGAAAAAAGCTTTGGTTTGTTTCGCACTCGCCGTCGGCACGTTGGCCGCTCCTGTTCTGAGCTTCGCACAATCGAACGGCCCCGTCACACGTGCTGAAGTGCGCGCCGATCTGGTGCGCCTCGAACAGGCTGGCTACAACCCTTCGCGTGGGGATGACGCCGATTACCCAGCGGCCATTCAGGCTGCCGAAGCAAAGGTCGCCGCGCAGACCGCTCCGCAATCGACGCAGTCGTCGTATGGCGGCGTAGCGCAGAACGGCGGGTCTTCGTCCGGCATGCGCAAGCACGCGTCGACCGATTCCAGCTGCGTCGGCCCCGTCAGTTTCTGCAATGTCTTCTTCGGCAGTTGAATGCCACGTATCGGGAATCCCGTTTCTCGCTTCATATAAACAGGATTCCTACTTTTATCAAGCGATTCGAAATAATTTTTCAAGAAAAATTTCTTACCTAAAACCGGAGTGTGTCATGAAAGTTTTGCCCTTCGTCGCTACGGCGTTGTCGTTGTCTGCCGCCCTTTTCGCCTCGACTGCCGCGATGGCACAAGACGCCAAGCCGCAAACCGCGCCCGTCCACAACATTGTTCTCGTACACGGCGCATGGGTGGACGGTTCCGGGTGGAAGCCGGTCTATGACAGACTGACCAAGGACGGCTATCGCGTCACCATCGTGCAGGAACCGCTAACCTCGCTCGACGACGACGTCGCCGCAACGAAACGTGTGCTCGATCAGGTGAACGGCCCGACGATTCTCGTCGCTCACAGCTACGGCGGCTCGGTCATCACCAAAGCCGGCGTGCATCCGAACGTCGTGGGTCTGGTGTATGTCGCCGCGCACGCACCGGCCGTCGGCGAAGATGAAAGCGATCTTGGCAAGGGTATGCCGAGCTATACATCAAAGCAACCGGGCGCGATCATGAAGACCGGCGACGGATACACTTACCTGAATCCCGCGGATTTCCCGAAGGATTTCGCTGCCGATCTGCCGCTCAAGCAAGCGCAGTTCGAATCGCACTCGCAGATTTTGACGGCCGCGAAAGTCTTTTCTGCCCCGTTGACAGTCGCTGCGTGGACGACCAAGCCGAGTTGGGGCATCGTGGCGGCCGACGACAAGATCATCAACCCTGATCTCGAACGCTGGTACTACGCACGCGCGCATAGCCACACAACGGTGATCCCCGGCGCGAGCCACTCGGTCTATGAATCGCGGCCGAAGGAAGTGGCAGCGGTCATCGAAGACGCGGCGAAGCACGCGCAGTCTTGAACTGGCTTGCGGACGCTCCCGAGCGATTCGAAGAGCTTTTTCTAATCCGGTAATCGCTGCCCGCCACGCTGCTCTTAGAGCGTGTGTTAGGCACGTTGGGTTGGACCTGGTATCCTGGTGGCATGAAAAGAGCGGACCGCAAAGGGTATCCGAGTGATGTATCCCACGAAGAGCGGAGCTTCGCGGCACCGTATCTAACGCTGATGGACGTCAGCGCGCCGCAGCGTAAATATGAAGATGCCATTTGGATTGCAGGTGATCGAACTGCAGGAGGCAAAAAAGGGCTTTGTCCTGCTGCGCCGGCGGTGGGTGGTCGAGCGCAGTTTGGCCGGCTTAACCGATTCCGCCGCCTCGCGCGTGACTACGAAAGGCTACCCGGAGCGAGAGCGCTTCTTCCAACCCTCGGCCCTACCAGCTATTTGCATCTCGTCCGGTCAATTCGTGCGCGAATGCACTTCCGTCCTCAAAGCCTGAACGACACGCTCGATCACACCGTCCCAATCACCCGGTTTCTGCTGTCTGAAAAGTCGCGCCGACGGATACCAAGGCGAATCATCGCGGTCCCTAAGCCATCGCCAGCATGCATCGAAACGGGACAGGATCCAGACTGGCCTGTCCAGCGCGCCGGCGAGATGAGCCGTTGAAGTGTCGACGGCGATCACCAGATCCAGACACTCGATAATCGCGGCCGTGTCTGCGAAGTCGGCCACTTCACCCATCGGATCGAGCGGACGAATAGCCGACGGAATGCTCCCGAGTTGCGGGCGCGTGGTTTCGCCCACTTGCAGACTAACGAAGGTGACGTTCGGCACTTCAAGCAAAGGCATAAGGGCTTGCGCGTTGAGTGAACGACGACGGTCGGCTGCGTTCTCAGCAGCCGTGCCTAGTTTCGCTTCGCCGGCCCAGACCAGTCCGACCTTGAAGCCGTCGAGGCGCACGCGCCGCTTCCAGAGTGCCCGCCTTTCATCCGGCACGCGAAGATATGGCGTATCGGCAGGAATGCTGTCGACGGTTGTGCCAAAGCGAAGCGGCAGACTCATCAGGAAACACCAGTAGTCGTGGTCAGGAACATCACGCACCGGGCCCGGCTCGATGCAGGCATCGACGCCCTTGATGCTTTCGATCAATGGCCGGAGCGCCGGATTGCAGATCACGCTTAGACGAGTCAACCCAAGCGGTTTAAGCAAGGTCAAATAACGGCAGAACTGCAGGAAATCGCCATAACCCTGCTCGTGCATCACGACAAGGGTCTTTCCATGCAACGGTTCACCTTGCCACACCGGAAAGTCGAAATCGGGAGGCATCGAAATCGCTTTGCCATCGACTTCGACCGTACGCGCCTCATACAGGCGCCAGTCTTCGTCAAAACGGCCCTCGCCCAGAAGCATTAGCGACAGATCCCATTGAGCGCCGACGTGATTGGGCTTGTGTTTGAGCACATGGCGGAACAGGGCTTCCGCTGTCTTCGACTGAGATGACGTTTCCGCTTCCAGAAATCGCCAGCGAAGTCCCGATTGCGCGCGAGCCAACAATCGTGTCGCTGTTGGCGAGGTTCGACACGTTACCGGCATCGTTCTCCAAAACTGCGACATCCGAGAAGCCACGCAGACCTAAAGATGCCCACACGATGCGTAAAAAATTGTCTTTTTCCGTGAATAAAAATTTTAACCATTCCACAAAACTGAAATAACTTGCCTAAATTTTAAGGTGACCCCGAAATTGTAGGGCCGCCTCCGCTATAGGCATATTTGCGATAGCCATTGCATCAGTCATTGGCACATAATGTAAGGCCTTTTTCTCTATCCGTCGCACTCATTTATGGAAGTCTTCGACGCCGCGCTCGCTGCGCATCGCAATGGTCGTTTGAGCGACGCCGAGCGCGGCTATCGCGCGCTGCTACAAGACGATCCCCGACACTCGGACGCACTGCATCTGCTTGGGCTGATTGTTTGGGCAAAAGACTCGACAACCGAAGCCGAGTGCCTGTTGCGCGAGGCCATCGCGATCCGCGAAGACGCAGTCTATCTCACCAACCTTGCCAACTTGCTAGCCGAATCGGGTCGCCGTCAGGAGGCCGAGTCGATGCTTCATCGCGCGCTCGCAATCGCGCCTTCATACGCACTAGCGCATTACAACCTCGGAACGCTGCTGGCGGAGACGAACCGTTTCGACGAAGCTGAGCGGGCACTGCGCGATGCGCTCGCCTGCGACGCCCAGCTACAGGAGGCATGGACCAACCTCGGCAATCTGCTAATAAAGTGCGAGCGCCATACCGAAGCCGTCGACGCCTACCGCCGCGCGCTTCACCTCGATCCTGAAGGGGCCGCTGCGCATCGCGATCTGGGTATCGCCCTTACCAAAGCGTCCCGCTTCACCGAGGCCGAAGTAGCATTGCAGGATGCGATCCAACGTGATCCTCACTGTCCGGAGGCCCACGCGGACCTTGCTGCTGTCTATGTCTACACGCTGCGGTGGATCGATGCGGAAACGGCGTGCCGGCGAGCTCTCTCGCTCGATTCCACGCATCTGAATGCACTCTGCAACCTGGCCAAAGTACTGTGTAAGACCGATCGACTTGAAGAAGCTGAAACGGTTCTTCGTCGCAACATCCTCACGGAAAGCAATGACCACGGCGCGAACTCAGGCGACACGAACGACCATGCGTGCCCACAGCGCCGCGCACAGTATGCCGGCGCATTGCATCTGCTTGGTGTGGTCCTATTGGAACGCGGTGAGACCGACGAGGCGCAACAGCTATTCCGATCCGCGATTTCAATCGACGCAAATGCGGTGTATCTGACCAGCCTCGGCGATCTGCTGGTTGAGAACCGGGGATATGACGACGCAGTCGACGCCTATCGCGCGGCAATGGCTCGCTCTCCTACGCATGCGGGGGCGCATCGCGGTCTGGGTGTAGCTCTCACTCACAAGAAAAGCTTCGCTGAAGCCGAGGCAGTCCTGAAGGAAGCGCTCAGACTCGAACCCGATTCAGCGGATACATACACAACGCTCGCCGCTGTTTATGCGCACACACGACGCTGGAACGATGCGGAGATGGCGTGCCGCCGCGCGCTTCAGATCGACGGTAAGCATCGGACCGCGCTGCACAACCTGGCCGGTATCATGTGTTATACCGACCGGGTCAGCGATGCCGAGAAGCTGTTTCGCGAGGCTATCGCGAGAGAGCCATACAACGCCAACGAGCGTTTCGGTCTCGGGCAGTTATTATTATCGCAAGGTCGTTATGAAGAAGGATGGATGCTCAACGAGGCGCGCCTTTCACCAGACCATGAAGCGCCGACAATACCGTGGCTCGATTTAACGTGTCCAAAGTGGGACGGCGAATCACTCGCCGGAAAGACGTTGCTGCTGGTTCACGAGCAAGGCTTCGGCGATTCCATCCAGTTCGCGCGTTACGTTCCACTACTGAAGGCACTGGGTGCGCGCAGCGTGAACATTATTTGCGAGGCGCCGCTCAAGCCACTACTGCAAACTGTTGATGGCATCGATCGTGTCTTCTTGCCTAACGAACATCGTCCGCAATTCGATTTCTGGGCATTTTTTATGAGCCTTCCTTTCCATCTTGGGACACGCATCGACACGATTCCTGATCGCCTGCCTTACCTGCGCACGCTGCCAGCGCGTGTCGACATGTGGCGCACGCGTCTGCCCAAGCGGGGCCCGAAGATTGGTTTGGTATGGAAAGGCAGTCCGGCTAATGTGCGTGATGCACTTCGCTCGCTGCCGTCTCTGGCAACGCTGCGCCCACTTACGGAGAACACAGGCGCCACGTGGATCAGTCTGCAAAAGGGATCGGGCGAAGCAGAGGCCGTCGACGCCCCGTTCGCAATCACCGCGCTCGGCCCGGATATCCGCGATCTCGCCGATACGGCAGCTATCGTCGCGCAACTTGACCTCCTAATTTCAGTCGATACCGCGACGGTACACGTTGCGGGCGCACTGAATGTGCCGTGCTGGGTGCTGCTACCTTATGGCAGTCATGCCGACTGGCGCTGGCTGCGGGAACCTGAAGCCGCGTCGCCATGGTATCCAAACGTCATGCGGCTATTCCGGCAGCGCGCGGACGGCGATTGGGATGATGTCATGAGCCGCGTTGGCTTCGCACTCGGCGAGTGGGTGGCAGCCTGGCAGAATCGCTCGCGGGAATCTCCGTGAATGATCGTGCGTCGAATGTGAGCGGATTCGCCTGTAGATGATTCGTGGCTGTTGGGCGCTACCTCCTGCGCCTCCTTCCCATACTCATCGGCAGCAGAACCGCCGCACAGGTCACGGGATTTGAGACTGCAACCGCATGTTAGGGCCATGGCCGTAACCACTGGTCTCACCCATGAACAGGAGCGCGCATAGGTAGCAGAGCTTGCGCGTCAGGTTCAGCAGGTAACCGGGCAACACTCAAAGTGGCTTTTTCGGATCAGGGATACACGGGCGAAGACGCAGCGCAGGCCGCACGTGATGAAGGCATTGAGCTGCAGGTGATCAAACTGCAGGAGGCAAAAAAGGGCCTTGTCCTGCTGCCCCGGCGGTGGATGGTCGAGCGCAGTTTTGGCTGGCTTAACCGATTCCGCCGCCTCGCGCGTGATTACGAGAGGCTACCCGAAACACTTGCCGGGCTTCATTTCGTGGTCTTCACCATGCTCATGCTTGTTCACGCAGCACCAGTACTCCAAAGTCCCTAACACGCTCCACACTCTAGCGTGGCGATGCTCGTGGGCGCTCGATCCTCAAACGAAGATCGATTTTGCACATCGCGCGAAGCATGCCACTGCACAGATATCCCAAGCGACATTGAACTGACCACCGCGAAAAAAAGCCCGCTTTCGCGGGCAACCCTTCTCAACACGACACACAACCACTTCAACCCTTCGTAGCCCCAAACGTCAACCCGGCGACAAAATGCTTCTGCATTGCAAAGAACATCGCCACCGAAGGCAATGCCGCGAGAATCGATCCTGCCGAGACGAGATTCCACGCCGTCGTCCACTGCCCTTTCAGCGCGGCCACGCCCACGGTAATCGGCGCGGCATCGTCACCTTGAGTCAGACACAGCGCCCAGAAGTAGTCGTTCCAGACGAACGTGAACACTAAAATCGCCAATGCGGCGAGCGCCGGCCGGATCAACGGCAGCACGATCCTGAAGAACACCGTCCACTCATTCGCGCCCTCGATGCGCGCCGCCTCGACCAGTTCGAACGGCAGCTGCTTGATGAAGTTGCGCAGAAATAGTGCGCAAAACCCGGTCTGAAACGACACATGAAACAGAATCAGCGCACTGACGGTATTGAAAAGCCCGAGTTGCAACGACAAATCCCGCACTGGAATCATCAACACCTGGACCGGCACGAAATTCCCTGCCACGAATGTCGCGAACAAAGTCGAATTGCCACGGAACCGGTAGATCGCCAGAGCGAAGCCGGCCATCGCCGCCAACGCAATCGAGCCCACCACGGCAGGCACCGTGATCAACACGCTGTTCCAGAAGTAATGCAGCATCGGCGACGTGGTCAGCGCCTCGCGATAATTATCGAACATCGCGAAGTGCTTCGGCCATCCCCAATAGTTGCCCTCGCTCAGCTCTTCTGTCGAACGCACGGACGTGACGAGCACGGCGATCATCGGCAGCAGCCAGATCAGCAGCGCGACCGGCAGCGTCAATTTGTAGATGCGGCGAGTGGCCGGCTTCCATTTGTCGATGGGAATCGGAAACATGGTCGGCTCCTTATTGCTCGGCGCGCAGCATCCGCCGCAAGTGATAGACGATGTACACCAGCATGATGGCGAACAGCACGACCGCCACCGCCGCCGAATAGCCGATGCGGTAGTACTTGATCGCTTGGTCGTACATGTAATACGCGAGCACGGTCGAGCTTTCGAACGGACCGCCGCTCGTCATTACCGAGATCAGATCGAAACTGCGCAGCGCGCCGATAATCGTCACGACGATCGCCATGAATGTGGTGGGCCGCAGTTGCGGCAGGATCACGTGCCACAGCATCGACCAGCCGCGCGCGCCTTCCATGCGCGCGGCCTCGATCTGCTCGGCGTTCAGCGAGGTCAGCCCGGTCAGATAGAGAATCATGCAATAGGCGGTTTGCGGCCACAGTGCCGCGAACACGATCCCGAACGTCGCATAGCGCGGGTCGCCGAGCACTGGCACGCCGTGGCCAAGAATCATCGCGAGCAGACCGAAGGTCGGGTCGTAAAACCACGAGAAGATCAAGCCGACCACCACGCCCGACAACACGAACGGCGCGAAGAATAGCGATTTGACGATACGGATGCCGGCCACCGCCTGATTCAGATACAGCGCGACGGCGAGTCCCATCGGCGGAGCGAGCAGGAACAGCAGCAGCCAGATGACGTTGTTCTTGAGCGCCGTATAGAACGTCTGCGCATGAAACAACTCGACGTAGTTCGCGAGTCCGACGAAAGACGGCTCACTCATCCCATCCCAGTTGAAAAAGCTCAGGCGAATGGTGGAGAGGATCGGCCACACCACGTAGATGGCCACCATTACGCAGGCCGGCGCGAGGAACAGAAAAGCGGCGCGCCGCTGCCGGCGCGCGGTGGGCGACGGCCCGCGCCGCCGCGAACTGGCCGGCTTGCCGCCGCGCACGGCGCCGCCCGGCGCGGGCAACCCCGGGCCGCCGGGTTCAGCATGACCGCCGACAGTGTGGCGGGTGACGGAATGCGACACAATCGTTCTCCTGTCGACCAGAGTTGGCGCTTTAGCTGTCGACTGGAGTTCGCGCTTTAGCGCGCTACTCCAGTCCCATGCAGAGCACTTACTCTGGTCCCATGCAGAGCTGTCGACCAGAGTTGGCGCTTTAGCTGTCGACTGGAGTTCGCGCTTTAGCGCGCTACTCCAGTCCCATGCAGAGCACTTACTCCGATCCCATATGCAACTCAACGCAACGGAAGGCGGCCTGACGGCCGCCGCCGCTCACTTCTTGTAGATCCGTTTGCGCGTCTGCTCAAGTTGCGCAAGCACGTCGTCTAGCTTCGTGGGGTCGGAGATGAACTGCTGCATCCCCTTCATACCTTCGTCGGCCATTTCCTTCGTCATGTCGCGATCATAGAACTGCGCGATGCCGCCCTTTGTGTTCGCAAGAATCTGGAAGCCGATCTTGGAGATCGGATCTTCCGGTTCCGGCGACTTGCTGTTGGCCGACAGCGAGCCGAGTCCGGTCGCCAGCTTCGCGCCGATTTCCGGCGTCTCGACGAACGCGAGGAACGTATGTGCATCCGCCTTGTTCTTCGCCTTCGACGGAATATGCAGCGATTCCACCGGGCCGTCTTCAGCAGTCGGCACCTTTGCGTCGATGATCGGGAACTGGAAGTAGCCCATTTCCGGCTTCACGTTCGGCGGGAAACCCGCGGTGATGAAGGTGCCCATCAGCATCATCGCGGCCTTCCCCTGGAATAGGAACGGCTGCACCGAATCGAGATCGTAGGAGAGCGAGTTGTCGATGAAATAGCCTGCATCGATCAATTGCTTCCACGTCGTGTAAACCTTCTTCACGCGCGGATCGGTGTACGGAATCTCGCCCGCCATCAGCTTCTGATGGAACGCGTTGCCGTTCAAACGCAGGTCCAGATAATCGAACCAACCTGCGAGGGTCCACGAATCGCGGCCCGCCACGGCGATCGGCGCGATGCCGGCGGCCTTCAGCTTCTTGCAGTCCTCGAGAAACTGATCCCATGTTTTCGGCTCGCCGTTAATGCCGACCTTCTGGAACAGATCCTTGCGATAGAACATGCCCCACGAGTAGTACACGGTCGGCGCGGCGTACTGCTTGCCCTTATACGACGACGCCTCTTTGGTCGACGCATACATGTCGTTCCAACCGTTCTTCGCCCAGTCGCCGCTCAGGTCTTCGAACAGGCCGCGCTGCGCGTAATAGGCCATGCGTTCGCCGTCATGCCAGTTGACGATGTCGGGCGCGACCGTCGTCAGCCAGCCGGGCAATTGCACCTTGTACGCTTCTTCGTCGACGAACGACACTTTCACGTCGATGCCGGGATGCGCCTTCTTGAAGTCGTCGATGACCGACTGCCAGACCGCGCGCTGGCTCGCGCCCTTGAACGCGATATTGGCGGTGAGCGTACCCGCCTGCGCCGTGCTGACCGCTGACGTCCCCACCGCCGCGGCGGCCAGCGCGAGTGCCAACAGAATCTTGCGTGGTTTCATTTTCATGTTGCCTGTCTCCTTGATTCCTTGATTTTGCGTCGTTGTCGTTACTGCGTGGAATTTCATCGGACACTGCGTCGGTGCATCACGCCGTCATTGGGTTCGATAGACAGCCACGCCCTGCGGTTCGATCGCGTGCGAACCGAACACGAAGGCGTCGTCGGCTACGCCGGTGAGCGTGTGCGTTTCGTCGCCGTAGTTGAACACGTAGGTCAGCGCGCCGCGGCGGCTCACTCGCACGCCGTCGCCGAGCGGCGTCGTTTCGAGTCCCGCTTCCTTCGCGATGCGCGTGAACAGACGCACCGTGAGCGCGTCGTCGAACAGACTCGCCAGGTAGTGGAACGCGCCGCCGTGTACATACGCGGGATGGCCGTCCGCGAACCGGGCGCGCACGTCGAGCGCTTGCGCCCCGTCGGTGTCGATGAAATCACGCCAGTGACGGGCGAAACCATCTTCTCCGCTAGCACCTTCGCCGTCAGCGAGTCGCACTGCTTCGGTCACGTTCGGCCGCATCGATTCGACGCGCCACACGCGCAACGGCAACACCGAAGCCAGCGCGCCGGGCGGCAGATTCGCGGGAATCTGCAGATCTTCAGTCTTCGAACCGGTGCGCGGTCCGAGCACGACCTGCGCACCCGAACACGCCAGACGCTCCGCAAGCGCCTCGGGCACGACCGGCAACGGCGGCACGACGATCAGGCTGTAGCCGTCGAGCGGCGCATCCACCGGCACGATATCCACGTCGAGCCCGAGCGCGCGCAGCGCCGAGTAGTACTCGAAGGCGAAGCGCGGATAGTGAAAATCCGCGCCCTGCGGATGAATCTCGAACAGCCACTTCGCCTCGTAATCGTAGACGAGCGCGACTTTCGAACGAACCGTAGCATTGGCGTCGGCATTCGCCGCGAGCACCGTGCGAATCTCGCCGGCAACTTGCGACGCTTCGTTACCGCCCACGTCCAGGCGGTTGTCCGGCGTATTCAGTCCCGCATGCATCTGTTCCTGCGCGAACGGCGCCTGACGCCAGCGGAAATACGACACGCAACCCGCGCCATGCGCGAACGCCTCCCAGCTCCACAGCCTTACCATGCCCGGCAGCGGCGCGGGATTCCACAGCGCCCAGTTCACCGGACCCGGCTGCTGCTCCATCACCCAGAACGGCAGCTTCGACATGCCACGATAAACATCGTGATTGAACGACGCGAAGTCCGGGTGCCCGCTACGCAGCCAACGCGCTTTCACCTCCGGCGCGAACCATTGCTCTTCGAGCGCGCCGAGCGGGTAACTGTCCCACGTCGCCACGTCGAGATCGGCGGCGACCTTGTAGTGATCGAACTCGGTGAAGAGTTGCATGAAGTTGTGCGCAACCGGCCGCCCCGGCGAATGCGCGCGGATGATCTCGACCTGCATGCGGTTATAGCGAGCCACTTCGTCGGAGGCGAAACGCCGATAGTCGAGGCGATGCGAAGGATGCGCTTCCGTCACGGTCGCCACCGGCGCGTCGATCTCGTCGAAGCTGCGGTACTCCATGCTCCAGAACACCGTGCCCCATGCGCGGTTCAACGCGTCGATGGTGTGATAGCGCGCTTTGAGCCACTCGCGAAAGCGACCCACCGCCGCCGGCGAATAACTGACCACCGTGTGATGGCAGCCGAACTCATTATCGGTTTGCCAGTAGGCGACAGCCGGATGCTTGCCGTAACGCTCCGCCACCGCCGTGCAAATTTTCTGCGACGCGGCGAAATACGACGGCGACGAAAAGTCGTAATGGCGTCGCGAGCCGAATGCCCGCGGGCGGCCATCGGCGCCGACCGGCAAAATGTCGGGATGGCGGTCGATCAGCCACTTGGGCGGCGTCGCGGTCGGCGTGCACATCACCACTTGCAGGCCGGCCGCGCCGAGCACGTCGATCGAACGGTCGAGCCAGCCCCAATCATATTCTGCCGGCGTCGGTTCGATCCGGCTCCAGGCAAATTCGGCGATCCGCACCTGTTCGATGCCGAGGGCTTTCATCCGGCGAGCGTCGTCTTCCCACATCGACTCCGGCCAGTGTTCCGGGTAATAACAGACTCCAAGGCGCATCCGAATGTCCTCTATGCGTAGTGTTCGACGGATTCGAGCGAAGCGGCGGCAAAGCCGTCTTCGGTAAATAAGTGGCAGGCGGAGCGGGGCACGCGCAAGCTCGCGCGCTCGCCGGGCGCGAGGCGCGTATTGCCCGGCGCTTTGGCGATCAGCGCGGCGCCGCCGGGCTGATCGAGGTGGACATAGCTGTGTTCGCCGAGTTGTTCGACGAGCGATACGGTGCGTGTCAGCAGCGCGTCGTCCGGCGCGACGGAAGACGGATCGACGAATTCCAGGTATTCAGGGCGCACGCCGAGCGTGACCGCTTGCGAGGTTTGCAGCCCCGCGCCGTTCACCGGCACCCGCATGGTTTCATGCGTGTGATCGAGCGTGACGGTGACGCCTTGCGCATCGACCGAGGCCACTTTTCCCGGCAGAAAATTCATCCGCGGCGAGCCGATGAAACCCGCGACGAAGCGACTCTTCGGACGGTGGTACAACTCGAGCGGCGCGCCGATCTGGGCGATGCTGCCATAGCGCTCGGTGTCCTTGCCGGCGTGCAGCAGCACGATCTTGTCGGCGAGCGTCATCGCCTCGATCTGGTCGTGCGTCACGTAGACCACGCTGGCTTTGGCAAACTGCTTGTGCAGCCGCGCGATTTCGATGCGAGTCTGGCCACGCAGCGTGGCGTCGAGATTCGAGAGCGGCTCGTCGAACAGAAACACGCCGGGCTCGCGCACGATCGCGCGGCCGATCGCCACCCGCTGCCGCTGGCCGCCCGACAACGCCTTGGGCTTGCGTTCGAGCAGCGCTTCCAGTTGCAGGATGCGCGCCGCTTCGCGCACCTTGCGGTCGATTTCATCCTTGGGGGTTTTAGCGAGCTTCAGGCCGAACGCCATGTTCTCGAACACGCTCATGTGCGGAAACAGCGCGTAGCTCTGGAACACCATCGCCACGCCGCGTTGCGCGGCCGGCACGTCGTTCATGAGTTTGCCGCCGATCGAGAGGTCGCCGTCCGTGAGGTCTTCGAGTCCGGCGATCATGCGCAGCAAGGTCGACTTGCCGCAACCGGACGGACCGAGAAACACGCAGAACTCGTTCTCGCCGATCTCGAGATCCACGTCGCGGATCACCGGCGCGCCGTCGCCATACGCCTTCTGCACGCCTCTTAACGAAATGCTCGCCATTGCATCGACTCCGTGATTTAATCGGCTCGAAGTCGGAGATTAAGCGCTTAATCAGCAAGGCCGAAAAAAATCGATCGCTTGGGATCGTTTGCGCCTTGCCTGTCTCCGAGTTCGTTTTGTCTGTGCGACAGATGGTGCCGCGCCTCGGCGCGTGATGCAAATGTCGGGCAGCCATCCCAAATAATGAAAACATCATGCCCACACTCAGCGAAGTCGCGCGTCATGCCGGTGTCACTCCGGCCACCGTGTCCAACGTGCTGCGCAATCGCGGCCGGGTCGGCGCGACCACGCGGCAGCGCGTGCTCGAAGCCGTCGAAGCGCTCGGCTACCGCCCGCACCTCGCCGCTCGCGCCCTCGCGGAAGGTCGCGCGCCGACGCTCGCGCTGATGGTGTCGAGCATCGCCAATCCGTTCTATCCGGAGTTCGCGCTCGCCGTGGAACGCGCGGCGCGCACGAGCGGCCACTTCGTGATCATCTGCAATACGAACGAAGATCCGCACACCGGCCGCGCGTATCTCGACCAGATCGCCGGCACGCTCTCCGAAGGCGTGCTCGTGACGAACGCGAACCTCGATTTCGCCGATCTTCATACGACCGAAGCGCGCGGCACACCGGTCGTGCTTTGCATGTGGGAACGGCCTAACGAGCCGCCGGGCCTGCCGTGCGTCGCCGTCGATTTCCGGCGTGCGGGTGAACTGGCGGGCGCGCATTTGCTGGAACTCGGCCATCGGCGGATCGGCGCGATTGTCGGCAGCAAAGCCTCGGGCATTCATGCAGCCCGTTACGAAGGTTTCGTCGATGCGCTGCGCGCCGGCGGCGCACCGAAAGGCCGCGTCAAACATGCGGCGGATACGATCCAGGGCGGCTACGAAGCGGCACGCGCGCTGCTCGAAAGCGATCCGAAGCTCACCGCGATCTTCGTGACCAACGACCTGCCCGCGCTCGGCGCGATGCACGCCGCCGCCGACCTCGGCCTGAACGTGCCGGCGGACCTGTCCGTGATCGGCATCACCGACATTCAACTCGCGCGTGAATCGCGCCCCGCGTTGACCACGGTCGCCGTGCCGACGGTCGAAGTCGCCGGGCTCGCGGTATCGCTGTTGCGCGAGCTGATCGAGTCGTCGTATGGACAGGCGGGCCGCCCAACGGCCGGCGTGCCGATGCGCATCGCCTCGCCGCCCGAACTGGTTGTGCGCGCATCCACGGGCGTGCCGCGTTCGCGCTGATGTGGCCGTAACAGCATCGCGGACGTTACGTAGCGAATCCTCGCTACGCACGCGCCGTGTTCCTCACGCGCTATCCGCAAACGCCAGCCACAAGCGGCGCCCCCGCAAGCGCAGCGCATTCATCCAGCGATCCATGCAGTTGGCACGGTCCCTGCAATTAAACAGGGAAAGGCCGAGCACCGCGACGACCCCGAGGCCGTCCGCGCTCGCCAACCGGCCGGGCCAAGGCCATAACACGCATGGATATTCGAATGATTGCCGATCTCTCCCTGGACGCCGACGTCGCCGAACACACCCTCGACGCCGACTCGAACTTCGCGCAGCGCCACCCTTTGCAAATCGCCGTGTGTCTGCGCCAACTGATGGCCGGACAGGACTTCGTCACGATCGAGTTCGATGGCCGGCAAATCGTCACGCAGATACTCGATGTCGACTCGCGCAATGCGCGCTTTGTCTTCGACGCCGGTAGCGCGGCCGATGACAACGAGGCCTTACCAGCGGCCCGGCAGCTGACGTTCCGCAGCCTGCCCGGCGGCATTCGCACCGAGTTCACGACGCTCGATGCCACGCCGACTCAGTTCGACGGTTTGCCGGCTTTCGAAGCACCCTTCCCTGCGTTGATCTACTACATTCAACGCCGCGAATTCTTCCGCGTGCAAACGCCCGTGCTCGACCCGTACATCGCAAGCGGCCAATATGCGGATGGCGGCTCGTTCCGGCTGGAGTTGCAGGATCTCTCGCTGGGCGGCATCGCGTTAAAGACCGCCGACGAACGCTTCGGTTCGCTCGAACGCGGCACGGTGCTGCGCGACGTCGCACTGCAACTCGGCAGCTTCGGCATGCTGCGACTCGATCTGGAAATCGTCACGCCACGACAGGTGACCACGGCGAAGGGCGACCGGCGCTTTGTGATCGGCTGCAAGTTCGTCGCGACGCCAGGCCCTGCCGAGCGGACCTTGCAACGCGTCGTCACGCAACTCGAAACGAGGCGGCAAGCGCTCGCACCGCGCCGTTAGGCCGATTCGTCATGGACATCGTGATAACTACGATATCCGCGCACTTCAGGGTTCGCTGAATACCCTGGCGACGCCAACGATTTGGCGTCGAGAAAACCTCGATCAGCTTTCAATTCACCTTCATCCGAGCCAGGACTTTCCCCAAGCCCGAACGCTCGATCTCGCGCCGCACCATTCCGCCGAAGCCTTGCCACACAAGGCATACAGCCAAGTCACAGAGTGTCGCGCGCAATCGTTCCATGCCAATGATTTCCTTGACGCAAGTCGATGCGCCTGCTGTACTAAATCAACTTGAGTGATTTAGGCAGCGCGAATCGACCCAGGTCGAAGTCGATTCGAACCGCCGTCATCGCGCAGCAGATCGCAAACCAGGTTGTCAGCGCGCAGCGTTCGCGCAGGCAACCGCCAGTACCACAACGTCGTTGCCAAAAACCGGAGGAGCGTCCCATGAATCTGAATTCCCGCAGGCTTCCTGTCGCCAGGAAAATCGTGTCGATGTGCGTCGCGGCATCGGCGGTATGGTGTGCGAGTGCGAGCCAGGCGGCTGACCAGCCGGTCGTCGGCCTCATCACCAAGACCGACACCAACCCGTTCTTCGTAAAGATGAAACAGGGCGCCGAAGCGGCCGCCTCGAAAGACGGCGCGAAGCTCATCACCGCGGCCGGCAAGTTCGACGGCGACAACGCGAGTCAGGTCACCGCCATCGAAAACATGATGACGGCCGGCGCGAAAGCGATTCTGATCACGCCGAGCGACACCAAGGCGATCGTGCCGAGCATCAAGAAAGCGCGCGCCGCCGGTGTGATGGTGGTCGCGCTCGACACACCGACCGATCCGCAAGACGCCACCGACGCCCTCTTCGCCACCGACAACTTCAAGGCCGGCGTGCTGATCGGCAAGTACGCGAAAGCCGCGCTCAACGGCAAGCCCGCGAAGATCGCCACGCTCGATCTCGCGCCCGGCGTCTCGGTCGGCGTGCTGCGTCATAACGGCTTCCTGGAAGGCTTCGGCGTGAAGGAAGGCGATCCTTCCGTGGTGTGCAGCCAGGACACGCGCGGCGACCAGGCAAAGGGCCAAACGGCGATGGAAAACTGCCTGCAGAAGTCGCCCGACATCAACGTGGTTTACACCATCAACGAACCGGCGGCAGCGGGCGCTTACCGCGCGCTCAAGGCGGCGGGCAAGGACAAGAGCGTGATGATCGTCTCGATCGACGGCGGCTGTGAAGGCGTGCGCAACGTCAAGGCCGGTGCGATCGCCGCGACCTCGCAGCAGTATCCGCTGAAGATGGCCTCGCTCGGCGTGACGGCCGGCGTCGAGTACGCGAAGACCGGCAAGAAGGTCTCCGGCTATCAGGACACCGGCGTGACGCTGATCACCGACAAACCGATGTCTGGCATAGACAGCAAGGACACGAAGTTCGGCCTCGACAACTGTTGGGGCAACAAGTAACACGCACTGAACAGCGGCCCGCTTCGCGGGGCCGCCATCGCATTTGCCGCGTGGCCAAAGCGCCGCGCTTCTGCATCGAGGTCATCCATCATGTCGACTCCTTCCGCGCCCGCCGGCCATTCGCGTTCGTTCGCCGAGCGCATGCCATCGCTTGCCGAAGTCGGGCCACTCATCGCACTGGTACTGGCGTGCGGCTTCTTCATTTCGCAAAGCAACCGCTTCCTGTCGTTCCAGAACCTCTCGCTGATTCTGCAGCAAACCATGGTGGTCGCGGTCATCGCCATCGGCCAGACGCTGATCGTGCTGACCGGCGGCATCGACCTCTCGTGCGGCATGGTGATGGCGTTCGGTTCGATCATCATGACCAAATTCGCGGTCACGCTCGGCGTGCCGCCGGTCGTCGCGATTCTGTGCGGCGTTGGCGCGAGCACGCTGTTCGGCGCGCTCAACGGTGTGCTGATCACGCGCATCAAACTGCCGGCCTTCATCGTCACCTTAGGTACGTTGAATATCGCTTTCGCGCTCACGCAGATCTATTCGAACGCGGAGAGCGTGTCGAACCTGCCGGACGCGATCATGTTCTTCGGCAACACATTCAAGCTCGGCCCCGCGGATGTCACGTACGGCACCGTGCTCACCTTGCTGATGTATCTGGCCACGTGGTTCGTGTTGCGCGACACCGTGCCGGGCCGGCATCTGTACGCGCTCGGCAATAACCCCGAAGCCGCGCGCCTGATGGGCCTCTCGTCGCAAAAAAATCTTGCTGACCGTGTACTCGCTGGCGGGCGCGATCTACGGCATCGCCGCGCTGTTGTCCGTGTCGCGTACCGGCGTGGGCGATCCGCAGGCGGGACAAACCGAGAATCTCGACAGTATTACCGCGGTCGTGCTCGGCGGCACGAGCCTGTTCGGCGGACGCGGTTCGATTGTCGGCACGCTGCTCGGCGCGTTGATCGTCGGCGTGTTTCGCAATGGCTTGACCCTGATCGGCGTTTCTTCGGTTTACCAGGTGTTGATCACCGGCATGCTGGTGATTCTCGCGGTGGCCGCCGACAAACTTTCCCATCGTCGCGGTTGAACAGCCAGAGGAATCCGTCATGTCTACCCCCACTTCTGCTTCTTCCACGATGCCCGTTCTGCAGGCGCGCGGACTCATCAAACGCTACGGCAATGTGACCGCGCTCGACGGTTGCGATTTCGAAGTGCTACCCGGCGAGATCATGGCCGTGATCGGCGATAACGGTGCGGGAAAATCGTCGTTGATCAAGGCTCTTTCCGGCGCCACAGTGCCGGATGAAGGCGAGATTCTGCTCGACGGCAAGCCGGTCAAATTCCGCAGCCCGCTGGATGCCCGCGCGCAAGGCATTGAGACGGTGTATCAGGAACTCGCCGTGGCGCCGGCCATGAGCATCGCCGAAAACCTGTTCCTTGCGCGCGAATTGCTGAAACCCGGCTGGCGCGGCTCGATCTTCAAGATGATCGACAAGCGCCGCATGCTGGACGAAGCGACCGCGCATATGAAAGACCTGCAGATCGGTATCCGTTCGATGCGCCAGGCCGTGGAAACGCTCTCAGGCGGCCAGCGCCAGGGCGTGGCCGTGGCACGCAGCGCGGCGTTCGCGCGGCACGTGGTGATTCTCGACGAGCCTACCGCCGCGCTCGGCGTGAAGGAAGGCAACATGGTGCTGGAACTGATCCGGCGCGTGCGTGATCGCGGCCTGCCGGTGATCCTTATCAGCCACAACATGCCGCACGTGTTCGAGATCGCGGACCGCATTCATATTCAGCGACTCGGCCGGCGCGCGGCGCTCGTGAACCGGGCGGACATCCACATGTCGGAGGCGGTGGCAATCATGACCGGCGCAAAGGAAGCAGACGTCAAGGCGATTGCATGATGCGCGCATCCTGCTGAGCGGGCGCCTACCATGGAAACCACCGGCACCCGTTCGCCCCTCAAACGCACGGTCGGCTCGAATCAGGTCGGCATGCGGCAGTTCAACGAGCGCATCGTGTTGCAGGCGATCCGCTTGCATGGGCCGCTGCCGAAAGCCGACGTCGGCCGCCTCACGCGTCTTTCGATGCAGACGGTGTCGATGATCGTCGAGCGTCTCATCGACGACGGGCTGCTTGAAAAGCAGGCGCGCGTGCGCGGCAGAATCGGCCAGCCGTCGGTGCCGATCGCGTTGCGCGCGCAAGGCGCGTACACCATCGGCGTCAAGGTGGGACGGCGCAGTCTCGACGTGCTGGCGATGGATTTTGCCGGCCACGTGGTGCACCGCGATGTCTTCGATTACGCGTATCCCGACCCACGCACGCTGTTTCCCGCGCTCGAAAATAAACTGGCGCGCGTGAACCAGACGCTCGGCGCGAGAGCCAGCCAGGTGGTCGGCGTGGGCGTCGCAGCGCCTTTGTGGCTCGGCGGCTGGCGTGACTTTCTCGGCGCGCCGCCCGACGCGCTGGAAGCATGGAACGAGATCGATCTGCGCTCGCGCATCGCCACCATGACGGGCTTGCCCGTGGAGTTCGCCAAAGACACCACGGCCGCCTGCGCCGCCGAACTCGTGATGGGCCAGGGGCGCGGCATTCACAATTTCCTGTATCTGTTCGTCGGCACGTTTATCGGCGGCGGCCTTGTAATCGACGGCCGTCTGCATGGCGGCCCGCACGACAACGCGGGCGCGGTCGGCTCGATTCCGCTGCGTGAAGGCGGCACGCGCAAACCTGCGCGCCAGCTGCTGCACGCGGCGTCGGGCTTCGTGCTCGAAAAGCTGTTGACCGATGCGGGCGCGCCGGCCGCGGCGGCGCACGATCATCGCGCGTTGTCGCCGGAACTGTGGCGGCACACCGAGCAGTGGCTCGACAGCGCATGCCCCGCGATCGCCACTGCACTGACCAATGCGGCCGCCCTGCTCGATCTCGATGCGATCGTGATCGACGGCGAACTCGACCGGCAACTGTTGCGCGAAATCATTCGCCGCACCGAGCGCGTGCTCGACCGCTTCGAATGGGAAGGCATGGTGCGTCCGCAATTGCTGGAAGGCGCGATCGGCGCCGACGCGCGTGCGATGGGCGGCGCGATTCTGCCGCTCTATGCGCATTTCGCGCCGGTGCATGAGTTGTTCCTGAAGCCGGCGGCGGAGACGGTCTATTAAACGCTGACGTTGTGATGCGTTAGCGTCAACGCCGGCATGCTTGACTCCATGCTCATTGCGCGGCGACCTTGGTGGTCGAAGCCGTCTTCACAGGCGGATCGTTCAGCAATGGCTGCAACACCGGCGCCAAAGACTTCAGCAATTGCACGGATAGCGCGCTGGTGAACTCGTAATGCGCGGCATACGGTTCATGCACCCATGCGGTCAACGTGCCGTAGAACCGGTCGCCCATCGCGAACACGAAAGTCGCGCTGCGGTTCACCTTGCGCGACTCGATCAGCCGCGCGCCTTTGGCGAACACATTGAAGCGCTGATCACCGGTGCCGGTCTTGCCGTAGACCTCCAACGTCTGTCCATCGGGGAACGTCATGCCTTGCGCGAGACGCCTCGCCGTGCCGCCCGTCACCACATCGCGCAGCAACACTTTCACCGTGCTCGCGATTTCCGGCGACAACTGCTGCTCCGGCGCAACCGCCGCGCGCTTGAAGTGCGTTTCGTAAGGCGTGTCTTTCGCGAAGTCGAGTTGCGTGAGACTTTCCGTCGGCACCTTGTTGCCATTGTTTGCGATCACGCCGATCAGTTGTGCAAGCGCCGCCGGCCGGTCGCCCGACGCGCCGATTGCCGCGGCATACGAAGGCGTGAGCGTCGCGAACGGATAGCCGAGCGCCTGCCATGATTTGCCAATCGCATCGTAAGCGCGCAGTTCGACCATCCGTTTGATGCGGCGGTCCTGCGTCGCGTGATAGCGCGTCTTGAAGAGCCACGAATAAGTCGACAGACGCACGTCACGGCTCGCGCTCTGGATCTGTTCGAGCGTGGCGTCGGGATGTTCGCGCAGATAGTTAAGCGTCCACAGTTCCAGCGGATGCACGCTCGAGATATAGCCGCGATCGTTCAGATTGAAGCGGTCGATTGCGTATTTGGCGTACAGGTTCGCGAGGTCTTCGTCGTCGAGCACGGAGGCGGCCGGCGTGTTCTTCAGCGCCGCGCGCATTTGCGCGTTGAACCACGCATTCGACTCGTCCGGCGCGACGCTGCGCAATACCGTCGCCACCTTGGGCGGCGATTTGCGCACGCCGAGCAGCAGCAGTGCGAGCGCCTGATCGCGCGTCTTACCGTGATACTTCGTGTAGAAACGATTCATGTACACGCGGCTTTCCTGATCGGCGAAGCGCGTCAGATACATCTTGCGCATCTCGGGATCGGCCAGCCATTGTGCCGACGGACCGGTGGTCTGCACCATTTCATAGTGGACGATGTCGCGCATCAGCCGCACGAACACCAGATTCACCGAATGCTGGAACGCGCGGTGCACGGTCAGGATGCGGCTGTTGTCGTCGGATTCGAAATTGTTGAAGGTCTGCGCGCCGCCGCCCGTGTAGAACGTTTCACCGGGACTAGCCGAGTATTTGCGCTCCACGGCCGCGTCGAGCATGGCTTGCAGCGAACGGTCCGAGGTGTGCGCGAGATAGTCGAGCGACCAGCGCGTGAGTTGATCGTTCGGATCGTACTTCACGGCTTTCAGTTCCGCCGTGCTCAACGGTGCATAGCGCTTGTGCAGGTCGGAGACGATCTGCAAATACGTCACCACAGTACGCAGTTTCGCCGTCGAACCGAGATTCAGGCGCGCCCCGGAGTTGATGTCGAACGGCTGGTTGACGCTGTCGGTTTGCACGCGCACGAGGTTGGCGCCGTCGCGCCGCTCGAACAGTGTGAAGCTATAGGCGATTCTCGACGGATCGTCCGACGCGCGCAGCATTTCGAAGCCGACCAGACCTGCCGCTTTCGCGCCGTCGCGCGTGGCGGCAGCGGCGAGCCGATCGCTCACGGCCTGCTGAACGGCGTTGTTGAGTGTGCCGTTCGCCTGCAGATCGAGGCGGTCGAGTTCGTAAAAACTCGGCACGCCGAGCGCGGCGAGCAGATGCGAACGCATGGACGTGACCGCCTTGCGCGACACGAAGGAATCCGCACCGGTTGTTTTGACGGGCGCGCGGTGCAAATCGACCACCGCGGAGAGCGCGGCGTCGCGCAACGGGATCGACACGATGCCGCCGTTCGCCAGCAGCCGCAAATAACTGTCGGTCAGCCGTTCAAGTTCCTTGTAGCCGTGATGCAGGAAATACGACGGCGCACGTTGCGCGATCATCAACGAAAGCACCTGCCTGAACGCCACGCCCTGCTCCGGCAGATTCTGTTCGGTCGAAGGCGCTGCGAGGATGCGGTTGACGTCGTTGAAATCGCAGCCATACCAGGCGGCGAGACCGTCGCCGATACCGTTGATTTCGCCAATGCCCGGCTGCGCGGCCAGCGGCACCGAGTTGAGATAGTGGACCACGATCTGCCGGCGCGCCGGCATGGTCTGCGGGCCGTTCAGATAGGCGCGCACCGAAGCCGACGCAATCTGCCGCAGTTTCTCCGGCGGCGTCGCCGTGCGGCCGCCCGCCGAGTGGCGGAATTTTTCGATCTGCGTGGCGAGCGTGCTGCCGCCGGGCTGCGACTGATGGTGATCGAACACACGTACGCCCTGATCGGCCAATGCGCGGCTAAAGCGGCCCCAGTCGATAGCCGGATTGCGGTTTGGCTGGTTCGGATCGAGCAGATAGCGGTCTTCGATAAACAGCAGCGAATTCACGACCAGCGGCGGAATCGCGTCGAAGCTGTCGTACACGCGGCCGGGAAATTGCGCGGCGAAGAGCGGCGCGCCGGTGCCGTCGAAGAGTTGCAGGCCCGCCTGATCTTTTTCTTCGTACGGCAGAAAGAGGCCGTTGTCCGCCAGCGACAGCATCCGCTCGGAGTCGCGCGCCTGAGTGGTGATTTCAAAGCCGCGTTGCAACAGACGCTGCTGGATGGACGGCAGCAACGCGTAGCCCAGGCGGCTGTCGTAAGGGCCTTTGTCGGTTTGGGGAAAACGGATGGAGTGACTGGGACCGTCTGCGACGGAAAAACCGACGTCGCGAGTCAATTCGGAGAGATAGTGCGCCTGCAATCGCGAGGTTTCGATCTCGATCTGGCAAAAGCGTGCCGCCAATGCCAGCGCAAGCAAAAATGCCGCTACCAGCGCCCATTTGGTCCACTTGCGCACAGACGTCGTGCCCGTTGCGCGAAACGGTAAACGAATCAGCGGCCGATTCATGGTGCTCTCCCCGAGCGGGCACCGGTTTCTTCAGGGCCGGCACACCTTCGAAGCAGTGTAGCGCGGAACGCGAACCCGCGATCCGTTCGGATTTACCCGAGAGTGTCGCGGCTACAACACCCGTTTGCGAAGCATGGCGCGACGTAAATTGCCATGCGATATTGAGCGTCTTTCCTGTGATGAAAAAACCGCCGCTTCAGGCGGTTTTTTGCTTTCTCGCCGGCCGGTCCGGCAGCCGTCCCTGCGCCTGTTCGACCGGCTGCGCGCACAGCAGATCAATGAACTGTTCCGCCGGCGGCGACAGCACACCGCCCTTGCGCGTCACGATGCCAAAAGTCTGCGAAGGCGACTTGAGCGTCACCGGCACGAGGCGCAGCATTTTTTGCCGAACGAATAAGCCGGCGATTGCCGTGGGCAACAGCGAAACCAGATCGTGACTGCTCTGCAGGAGCGCCACCGTCACGAACGTCGAGGCCGTGGAAACCGGGTTATCCGGCATCCGCAGACCGGCCAGATCCATCTCACGTTCGAGCAGCGCGTGCAGCGGCATATGCGACGGATACATCACCCAACGGTGGCCGGCCAGATCGCGCAGTTTCACCTCTTTCTTCGGCAACGGCGGATGACCGTAGCCGACCACCACCGAGAGCGGCTCGTCGCCTAGCGGACGATAGTGATATTTCGACGGATCGGCCGCCACCGCCGCGCGCCCGATCACCAGATCGAGCCGGCCGTCGTCGAGTTGCTGCAGCATGCGCGCGCTCGTGTCTTCCACCACTTCGACGGAAAGATCCGGCTGGGCCGCGTGCAGTTGATTCAGCGCCGGCACGACGCACTCCGGAATCGCGCCCATAATCGCGCCGATCGCAAGCCGGCCGCCGCGCCCGGAACGTATCTCGGCAACGTCCTGGCAGAGCGCGGTGAGATCGGTCGTCATGAGCCGCGCGTAGCGGATCACGCAGTGACCGAGCTGGTTCGGGATCATGCCGCTCTTCGAGCGCTCGAAGAGCGGCGCGTCGAGCATCGACTCCAGTTCCTGCAAGGCCTTGCTGGCGGCCGATTGCGTCATGGACATCGCGCCGGCGGCTTTGTGCAGGGACTTCAGGTCGTCGAGTGCGATCAGCAATTGGAGCTGCTTCATGCGCAGTTTCGACAGCAGGACGTTGAGAGTGTTCTTCATGGCGGATCGCATTGAAGCATGGGTGAGTCGCAAAAGCGATCACAAGATGGAAACAATTCAATATACCCGCGCTGCCCCACCGCCGTATAGTCGCCAGTGGAGACATTCCCACCCCCACGAAAACGCACAACCATGAACCAGTCATCTCATCCTGCTGCATTGCGCGGCGTGTTCCCCGTTGCGCCGACCATCTTCGACGACGCCGGCCGGCTCGACCTCGAAGGCCAGAAACGCTGCATCGACTTCATGATCGATGCGGGTTCGAACGGGCTGTGCATTCTGGCGAACTTCTCCGAACAGTTCGCGCTCTCCGACGATGAGCGCAACACGCTCATGCACGTCGTGCTCGAACACGTCGCGGGCCGCGTGCCGGTGATCGTCACGACCACGCACTTCAGTTCATATCAGTGCGCCGAACGCAGCCGCAGCGCGCAGGCCGCGGGCGCCGCGATGGTGATGGTCATGCCGCCGTATCACGGCGCGACCATCCGCATCGGCGAACGTGGCATCTACGAGTTCTACCGCACGGTGTCCGACGCGATTGATATCCCGATCATGATTCAGGACGCGCCGGTCAGCGGCACGCCGTTGTCCGCGCCGTTTCTCGCCCGCATGGCGCGCGAGATCGATAACGTGTCGTACTTCAAGATCGAAGTGCCGCAAGCCGCGAACAAGCTGCGCGAGCTGATCGAACTGGGCGGCGATGCAATCGTGGGTCCATGGGACGGCGAGGAGGCCATCACGTTGATGGCCGATCTGGATGCGGGCGCAACCGGTTCGATGACGGGCGGCGGCTACGCCGACGGCATCCGTTTGATCATCGACGCCTATGCGGCCGGCGATACCGAGGCGGCCGCCGCGCATTATCAGCAATGGCTGCCGCTGATCAACTACGAGAACCGCCAGGGCGGCCTTGCCTCGTGCAAGACGCTGATGAAGGAAGGCGGCGTGATCCGCTCGGATGCGGTGCGCCATCCGCTGCCGCAGATGCATCCGGCCACGCGCGAAGGACTGTTGAAGGTCGCGCGGCGGCTCGATCCCCTGGTGCTGCGCTGGGGTCGTTAAAGCGCGCCGCAGGGCCCTGCGGCCATCCACACGCACCCCGCGCGCCCTGACTGCCTGAAAACGCAGCGCGGCGCGCCCTATCATCATGACGCGAGCACACGCAACGCCGCGCTCCGCAGCCCCATACGCAAACCTCGCTCTAACGGATGCAGGCCACCGAAAAAAAACCACGTACAAGCTGGCGGAGAAGTTGAGTAACATAGGCGCGCAAGCTCACCCTGACTCCCTCCATGACCGCCAATCCTCGAGAACTGACGCCGGAAACACTCGCCGAGCTGCTCGAACGTGTCGCCAAACAAGATGGCGCGGCGTTGCGCGAGCTGTATGATCTCGCCGCCCCGAAACTGTTCGGCCTCGCGCTCCGTATATTGAGCAAGCACGAGTGGGCCGAAGAAGTTTTGCAGGACAGCTTCGTCAATATCTGGCGCTTTGCCGGCGACTATCGCCGCGCATTGTCCGCCCCGATGACGTGGATGTCGGCGATCGTCCGCAACCGTGCTCTCGATCATCTGCGGCGGGTCAATACGCAGGAAACGGAATGGAGCGATGCGTTGGACGATCTCGTGGCGACCGGCGACCCGGATCCCGAAGCGCTGACCGCGGTCAGCCTGCAGGCGCGTTTGCTGGCCGGCTGCATGCAACAGCTGGAACCTGCACAGTGCCAGGCGGTCGCCCTCGCGTATCTGCGCGATCAAAGCCATAGCGAGATCGCCGAAGTGCTGAGCGTGCCGCTCGGCACCATCAAGTCATGGATCCGGCGCGGCCTCGCCAAGCTGAAGACCTGCCTGGGAGGCGAGTGATGAATCTGCATCGCTATCCTCAGCTCGTCGATCTGCTGGCCGCCGAATATGTGCTCGGCACGCTGCGCGGCAGCGCGCGGCGCCGCTTCGAACACTACGCGGACCACGACGCGACGATCCGCAAAGCCGTCGACGAATGGCAGCGGCGCATCTCGCCGATGGCGGAACTCGCCGAGCCGCGCATGCCGCCGGCCGCCGTCTGGGACGCTATCGAACGACGCCTTGGCCTCGCAGCCACGCGCGAGGCGGCACGTCCGCGCACCGTGGTGGAAACACCCGCGCGGCCGTCGCGCAGCATCTTCGAGAATCTGGCGTTCTGGCGCGGCTGGGCGCTCGGCGTCACGGGCCTCGCCGCGGTGGCCGTGGTGGTCGCCGTGCGCTCGCTGCTGCCGTCCGCCACGCCGCCCGTCACGGCGCCGATCGTTGCTCAGCAACCCGAAGCAGCCGTGTCGCATGTCGCCGTGCTGAACAACAAGGACGCGCACCCGGTCATGCTGGTCGCGTGGGACGAAGCGCATTCGACCATGACGGTGCAGCCGCTCGGCAAGGTCGACCTGCCCGCCGGCCGTGCGATGGAACTATGGGGCATTCCGGCGAGCGGCCATCCGGTCTCGCTCGGCATGCTGCCGGACAGCGCGAACGGCAAGGTTACGGCCGGCCAGCAGAAGCCAGAGAATTACGCGGCGCTGGCCGTGTCGATCGAAGCGCCGGGCGGCTCGCCGGATCACAACGCGCCGAGCGGTCCAGTCGTGTTCACCGGCAAGTTGCTGCCGGTGTCCTAGACGTTTCGTCTGCAACAGGCCAGGGCCGCTATTCGCGCGACGCGGATGCCGGCCCTTGTTTTCATACGCGATTCCACTCGGCGGCTGCGCGCCGGCTGGACGCAAGCGCGCGATTGCCGCTACCCTAGCCGCTATGCAAAGCTTTTACGAAGCCACTGTCGTCCGTACGTCCGCTTATGCGCCGCTGGCCGGCCGGCGTAGCGCCAATGTCTGCATCATCGGCGGCGGCCTGGCCGGATTGTCCACGGCGTTAGGACTCGCTGAACGAGGCGTTGCCGACGTCACCGTGCTCGAAGCGCGGCAAGTGGGTTTCGGCGCGTCCGGCCGCAACGGCGGGTTCGTGTTCGGCGGCTACAGCCTCGATTGCGCCGATCTGCTCAAAACCCTCGGCGCCGCACGCGCCCGCGAACTCTATACGCTGACCACCGACGCCGTCGATCTGATGCGCAAACGGATCGCGCGCTATCACATTGACTGCGACGCGACCGACGCCGGCGTGATCCTCGCCAACTGGTTCGACGAACCGGCTCGACTGGAAACGCAGCGGCGCCTGATGCGCGATTCGTTCGGCGTCGAGTGGGAACCGGTAGCGGCGCAGCAGCTCGTTTCGCAACTGAAAACGCGCCGTTATCACGGCGGTCTGTTCGAGCGCAACGCATTTCACTTTCATCCGCTGAAGTACGTCCTTGGCGTGGCTAACGCCGCGGCGCATGCCGGCGTGCGGATCCACGAGGATTCGGCGGTCGTGCGTCTCGAGCGCGACGGCGCCGGCTTCATGGTGCACACGCAGCACGGCGCGCTCGACGCGCAACACGTGGTGATGGCGGGCGGCGGCTACGCGCGCCGCGTCTATCCGTTGGTCGAACGCGCGGTGCTGCCGATCGCCACCTACGTGATGGCGACCGAACCGCTCGGCGCGCGTCTGCAACACGCGATCGACACACGCGCCGCCATCTACGATACGCGCTTCGCCTTCGACTATTACCGGCCGCTGCCCGACAGCCGGATTCTGTGGGGCGGCCGCATCTCGGTGCGCGACCGCGCGCCCGAAGTGATCGCGCGGCTGTTGCAGCGCGATCTGGTCAAGGTCTATCCGCAGTTGCGCGACGTGCGCATCGAGTACGCGTGGGGCGGCCTGATGAGCTACGCGCGGCACAAGATGCCGCAAATCGGCCGCAGCCCGGACGGCGTCTGGTACGCGGTCGGCTTCGGCGGACACGGCATGGCGCCGACTACCGTATCCGGCGAGTTGCTGGCGGCGGCGATTGCCGGTGAGCGTCCGGTGCCCGAGGCGTTCGCGTCGTTTGGCCTGACGCCCGCTTACGGCGCGCTCGGCCTCGCGGCCGCGCAACTGACCTACACCGCCATGCAGACACGCGACGCGCTCGCCGCGCGCCGCCGCCCTGCGGTTTGATGTCCGCCGATACGCGCCCGCACATGCCCGAGACCCGCTCCGGAGGCCGATTTGACCGTGCTAGAATGCGCCGTCATCGCCGCTCGAATACACAATGAAAAAGGGAAGCAAGGCTGCCGAGCCTGATACCAACGGCATCCCGTCCGACACTCCGCGTACCGACGCCCGGCGCAAGTACGATCCCGAACAGACGAAGCGCAACATTCTCGACGTCGCGACCCAGGAGTTCTCCGCGATGGGACTGACGGGCGCACGCGTCGACGCGATCGCGGAGCGCACGAACACCACCAAGCGCATGCTGTATTACTACTTCGGCAGCAAGGAAGGGTTGTACCAGGCGGTGCTGGAAAAAGTGTACGGGGACATTCGCGCGCTCGAACAGGATCTGCACGTCAGCGAACTCGATCCGGTCGAAGGCATGCGAGCGCTCGTCGAGTTCACATTCGACTATCACGACCGCCAGCGCGATTTCGTGCGGCTCGTCACGATCGAAAATATTCACGGCGCCAAATACGTCGAGCAGGTCAAGACGTTCAAAGGCCGCAACGTCACCGTGATTCATACGATCGAAGATCTGCTCTCGCGCGGTATCGCGGCCGGGCAGTTCCGCAGCGACATCGACCCGATCGATCTGCATTTGCTGATCAGTTCGCTGTGCTTTCATCGTGTCGGCAATCGCCATACGTTCGGCACGGCGTTCGGCCGCGATCCGTCGCATCCGCGTTTGCGTGCGCGGCATCGCGCGATGATTGTGGATGCCGTGCTGCGGTTCGTGCGCAAGGACGATTGAGGCAATCGGACCTCAAGTAAAAAACGGGACGCGGCTTTTTCGCCACGTCCCGTTTTTTTGTCCAGCGCTGAAGCGCTCAATCCGCCAGCACGATCCGCTTGATATCGCCGACGATGAAGATGTACGACAGCGCCCCAACCAGCGCGATCGCGCCGATGAACACCAGCGCACCAACGAACGAGCCGGTCGCCGCGACGATGAACCCCACCACCAGCGGCGTCACGATGCCGGCCAAGTTTGCCGCGAAGTTGAAGATGCCGCCGGTGACGCCGAGCAGGCCATCCGGCGCAATGTCCGACACCAGCGTCCAGCCCAGCGCGGCCATGCCCTGCGCGAAAAACGCCACCGACAGGATCGCGATCACCGCCACGTTGCTGTCCACATAGTTGGCGAGAATGATGGTGGACGCGAGCAGCAGGCCGGCGATGATCGGCAGCTTGCGCGCCACGTTCGGCGACTTGCCGCGGCGCAACAGCCAGTCGGAGAAGAGACCGCCGAACATCACGCCGATCGACGCGGCAATGAACGGCATGATCGCGAAGAAGCCGATCTTGAGCCACGCCATATGGCGTTCGGTGGCGAGATACGTCGGGAACCAGGTGAGGAAGAACACCAGCGTCGAGTTGCCGGCGAACTGGCCGAGGCAAATACCCGTCAATTGACGATGCTTGAGCAGGCGTCCGATAGTGCGCCATTCAAAGCCGCTTTGTGCCGGTGCCGGTGCCGCCGCGCCCGTGGTGGCCGCTGCATCGGCATTCTTCTTCCGATGCGTCAGACCGCCACCCGCTTCGATATAGTCGAGTTCCGCCTGATTCGCCGACGGATGATCGCGCGGCTCGCGGTAGAACATCCACCAGATCACGCCGAACACGAGACCCACGCCGCCCACCACGTAGAACAGCGAGCGCCAGCCGAAGGTGCCCATCAGCATGAACAGGAACGGGCTGAAGAAAGCGAGGCCGATATATTCGCCGACCGTGTACGTGCCGGTCGCCATCGCGCGTTCGCTCTGCGGAAACCACGTGGCAACGACGCGGCTATTGGTCGGAAAGCACGGCGCTTCCGAGACGCCGAGGCCGAGGCGGAATACGAACAGCGCGCCGATGCCGTGCACCAGCCCTTGCGCGAGCGTGCACAGCGACCAGAAGGTCATCGACAGGAAATACGTCACCTTGCTGCCGAAGCGGTCGAGGAACAGGCCGCCCGGAATCTGCGCGGCCACGTAGCTCCACGAGAACACTGAGAACAGCAGCCCCATCAGCGCGGCATTGATGCCGAGTTCTTTGGTCAACTGCGGCGCCGCGATGCCGAGCACCGTGCGGTCGAGATAATTGATCATGGTCCCGACCGCGAGCAGCGCCAGAATCTGATAGCGGGCTTTCGAGCGGCGCGCGGTGCTGACGGTGGCGCCTTGCGGCGCGGCGGCGTCGGCGGGACTGGATTGAATCGGTTGCTGCATGGGGTGGTCGTCTCCTCGATCTGCTTGTTACCGGTCGACACGCTGCCGGTTAGCGTTGCAACAACGACTGAAAATGGGTGTACACCCGTTCAGCATCCGGTTCGAGACCGGTGAAAATGCGCATGGCGTCGACCGCCTGATACACCGCCATGCCGCCACCGCTCAGCGTGCGGCAGCCAAGGGCTTCGGCGGCTTGCAACAGCGCGGTGCGAATCGGGAAATAGACGATGTCCGCGACCCACAGATCGCGGTGCAGCAATTCAACCGGCAACGGCAAGCCGGGCAATTTCGCCATGCCCGTGGGCGTGGCATGAATCAGGCCGTTGGCGGCCGCGAGCGATTCGGCAAGCGAACTGCCGGCGCTGACGGTGGCGGCCGGAAAACGCTTCTGCAATTCGTCGGCGAGCGACGCGGCGCGCGCGGCGTCCACGTCGAATAGCGTGAGCGACTTCGCGCCCATGTTCAGCGCGGCGTGCGCGACTGCCGCGCCGGCGCCGCCCGCGCCGAGTTGCACGACGCGTTCCAGCGACACGTCCGGCAAGCCGCGCTGGAACGCCCGCGCGAAACCGGACCAGTCCGTGTTGTGGCCGGTGCGTTTGCCGTCCTTGAACAGCACCGTGTTGACCGCGCCGAGGGCGCGCGCGTCGTCGGAGAGTTCGTCGAGCAGCGGAATGACGGCCTGCTTGCACGGGTACGTGATGTTCAGACCGTTGAAGCCCATGCGTTCGGCCGCCGTCAGCAAATCGGGCAGCGCGGCGACGTCGAGTTTCAGCGCTTCGAGGTCGATACGGCGGTACACATAGTGCAGACCGAGCTTGCTGCCCTCTTCCTCGTGCATGGCCGGCGACAGCGATCCGCCGATGCCCGCGCCGATCAGGCCGACCAGATAGGAATGCGGTGTTGCCTGTGAGCTGGTTTGTGCGTTCGCTTGTACGTTCATTTCGCCGCCCTATTCTTAAGAATGGTCGCCATCCGCTCCAAAGCCAGTACATAGCCTTGCGTGCCGCAACCGATGATGATCGCGTCCGCCGCGGCCGACACGTACGAGTGATGCCGGAACGGCTCCCGGCGATGCACGTTTGAAATATGCATTTCGATGACCGGCTTCTCGATTGCCGTGAGCGCGTCGGCGATGGCCACCGACGTATGCGTGTAAGCCGCCGGATTGATCACGATGCCGTCGACCTTGGTTCGCGCCGCGTGCAGCCAGTCGATCAGTTGATGTTCGGCGTTCGACTGACAGAAGTCGATCGACAGATTCAGGCGCTCTGCCGCATCGCGGCAAAGTTTCGCGACGTCGTCGAGCGTTTCCGAGCCATAGATAGCCGGCTCGCGCGTGCCGAGCAGATTGAGATTCGGTCCATTGAGGACCAGTACTGACGCAAAACTCATGACAACCACTCCCGCCAGGTAAGGCAAACAAGCCAGCCACGGCGATCGCCGTGGTTTTTCAACGTGAGCGAAGTGTGCGCGCATTGGGCGGCGCCGTCATTTGGGGTTTCTACGAATTTGTACCATCTAGTTAGTTTGTATAAACTGCCGATGACTTCGGTTAGTGTGGGAGTTTGTGGCTTGCGTTTTGCTGAGCCGTGTAACGAACTGGTCCATTTTCCGCATTGCAGCATGGCCGCCGCCGGACATGCGAGCGTCGCGCCCGGTTGCGCGACAATTCAACAGCCGTTCGATTGTTTTAGCAGGAGCCGTTCATGCAACGTTCGATTGCCACCGTGTCGATCAGCGGAACCCTTGTCGAGAAGCTGACCGCGATCCAGGCGGCGGGCTTCGAAGGCGTCGAGATTTTCGAGAACGATTTGCTGTATTTCGACGGCTCGCCTGCCGACGTGCGGCGCATCGCCGAAGATCTCGGGCTGACAATCATGCTGTTTCAGCCCTTCCGCGATTTCGACGGTGTCAGCCCCGAGCGCCTCGAGCGCAATCTCGACCGCGCGAAGCGCAAGTTCGACGTCATGCATGAACTGGGCACGGACCGAATTCTGGTGTGCAGCAACGTTTCGCCCGACACCATCGGCGACGACGCGCTGATGATCGATCAGCTCGGCGCGCTGGCCCGCGCGGCGGAGGCGGCCGGCGTGATCGCGGGCTATGAAGCGCTTGCGTGGGGCAAGCACGTCAAGACTTACCGGCACGCGTGGAAGCTGGTGAACGCCGTCAATCATCCCAATCTCGGGCTCGTGCTCGACAGCTTCCATACGCTGTCGTTGAACGACACGCCAGACGCGATCGCCGACATTCCAGGCGATCGCATCGCCTTCGTGCAGATCGCCGACGCGCCGAAGCTCGCCATGGACGTGCTCGAATGGAGCCGCCACTACCGCTGCTTCCCGGGCCAGGGCGATTTCGATCTGGCCAATTTCACAGCGCAGGTCGTCAAAACCGGCTACAGCGGGCCGCTTTCGCTGGAAATTTTCAACGACGGCTTTCGTGCCGCGCCGACCACCATCACAGCCGCCGACGGTCATCGCTCGCTACTCTTTCTGGAGGAACAGACGCGCGCGCTGCTCGAAAGCACGCAACAGCCGGTCGGCGACCTGTACCGCTCGCCCGCGGCGCCCGCGCACGTCGGCTATCAGTTCCTGGAGTTCGCGGTGGACCACGGCACGCGCGCGCAACTCGTCGACTGGCTCGGCAAGCTGCGCTTTCGCGAAGCGGGCCGGCATCGTTCGAAGGAAGTCACGCTGTATCAGCACGGCGCGGCCTCGATCGTGCTGAACGCCGAGCCGGATTCGTTCGCCAACGCGTTCTTCCAGCAGCACGGCTTGTCGCTGTGCGCGTCGGCATTTCGCGTGGACGACGCCAATCAGGCGTTCGAGCGCGCCGCCGGCTTCGGCTATGCGCCGTTCTCCGGGCAAATCGGCCCGCACGAGCGCGTGCTGCCCGCCGTGCAGGCGCCGGACAGCAGCCTCAACTATTTCGTCGACGAAACCCCGGACCTGCCCACCTTATTCGAGGCCGATTTCGTCCTCACCGACATCAACGGCCCGAGCGAAGTGGGGCCGCTGAGCCGCATCGACCATGTGTGCCTGTCGGTGCCGGCCAATTCGCTGGATACGTGGGTGCTGTTTCTACGCACTGCCTTGGGCTTCCAGGCCGAGCCCGGTGTGCTGGTGCCCGATCCGTACGGCCTCGTGCGCAGCCGCGCGCTGCGCAGCCACGACGGTTCGGTGCGTATCGTGCTGAATGCCTCCGTGGACCATCACACGGCGGTGGCCGAGGCATTGCACACCTATCACGGCTCGGGGCTGAACCACGTCGCCTTCAGTACCAGCGACATTTTCAGCGCGATTCCCGAGTTCGTCGCGGACGGCTTGCCGGTGCTGCGCATCCCGCGCAATTACTACGAAGATCTGGCCGCCCGCTACGCGCTGCCGGACGAGACGCTGGACGCACTGCGGGCCAATAACATCCTGTACGACCGCGACGAGCGCGGCGGCGAGTTTTTCCATGCTTACACGGAGCAGCTCGACCAGCGCTTCTTCATGGAGATCGTCGAGCGGCGCGGCGGCTACGATGGCTACGGCGCGGCCAATGCCGCCGTGCGGCTCGCCGCGCAGGCGCAGCGGCGCAAGTAGGCTTTGAGCGCATCAGGCAGCGAATTCAGGCCCGGCGGTTCCGGCCCGGCGGGCACGGCGCGTGCGTCATGGGCGGGGGAGCCGCGCCGCACCGATATAATGGCGCCTGATTTCGCGGTCGATGCCGTGCGGTTGCGCCAGAAGCGCCGCCACGTGCGCCTGTGTCGGCCGAACGTAACGTCAGGAGAGATATGAAGAAGTTTGCCGTAGTCCTGTCAGTTCCCCTGCTCCTCAGCGCTTGCGCGTACTTCCAGAAGAATCCGGATGCCGGCGAGCCGGTCACGGACACCACCACGCAGCGCTCAGTCAACGACGTGGTCGCGTGCCTGACGCAGCTGGCCACCAGCCACGACGCCGCGTTCAAGTCCACCGCGATCCCGCAAGGCCAGATGCTCGACTTCGGCGATTCGAATATCGTCAAGGTGCGCAGCGACAACGGCGCCACGACTTACCGTTTCTATGCGGGCAAGCGCCATGTGAGCAACCTGTGGATCGAATCAGCGGGTAAAACCTGCGCCCCGTAGGGGTTGTCGGCGTAAGTGTCACAATCGGTAACATGGGCCGGTGCAATCATCATGTCACGGTGTTACAGGACAATGGTCTCTTAAGAATCGTTTAAGACTTCGTCCGCATCATCCACCCGACACTTACCCGCACAGGTGCTACCCATGAACCAGCCTGATCACGACACGAACGACGCACCACCGCCGGCCAAGCGGCCCACCATCCTGCGCCGCCTGTTGAGCCACCACGAGCTGGCGACGCTGCTGCTGTTGCTGCACGCGCCGATCGACGCATCTGCGAAACCCGAGATTCCGCAGCTTCACGAAGCCGGTCTGATCGAAACGATTTCCGGCGACGCCGGCGCCTCGCGTATCCGCTTGACGCCCGAAGGCAACGCCGTGCTGCGTGGCCTCGGCGTGAAGTAACGCGCGCTCATATTCGAGTTCGAAGACACGCGCGTACAGCGAAGGGCCGCGCCCTTTCGTCCAGCCGAACGCCGCTCAGAGCTAGCGACGAACGCCACAGCCGCGTCACCCGGCCTATGCCTGCCACACGCCGTACCCCGCTTCACGCAGTCCAATCGCCAATTCCACTTCCATGTCCTGGGCGCCGCGGTAAGGCATGGGATTGAACACCTCATAGAGTTCGGGCACGAGCCGCAAGCCGTAATCGCGCACATAGCGATTGGCCTGAATGCCGGCCTTATGCCGGTCGAAGCGCAGATCCGGGTCCAGTCCCGTCATTCCCACATATACGCAAGGCTTGTCGAACCGGTAGTCCGGATTCGCACGGCGAAACCGCGCCTCGTTCCAGACCTTGTCGTCCAGCGCGACGACGTAGACGTAGTAATGATGCCTGCGACGAGCCATGTGCAGCGCTTCAGCTCCGCGAAGTACCGTGCAGCAGCATGCGGTATTCGGTCGGCGTGATGCCGACGGTCGCCTTGAACTGCCGCGTGAACGCGCTGTGGTCGGTGTAGCCGCATAGCGCGGCGACGTCGGTGACCTTGTCATGCGAGACCAGCAGCGCCGTGGCGGCGTCCAGCCGGGTTTTCAGCAGCACCTGACGCGGCGTCAGATGAAACACCTTGTGAAAATAGCGCTCCAGTTGCGCGACCGACATATCCGCCATCGCCGCGAGTTGCTTCAGATTCAAAGGCTGGACGTAATTTTCCTGGATGGACTGCACGACCGCGGCAAGGCGGCTGTAGGCCGGATGGCTGCTCTCGTCCGCTTTCAGATCGCGGGAAATGCCAGCGAGGCCGACCACCTTGCCGGCGGGATCGCGCAGCGGCTGTTTGCAGGTCAGACACCAGCCCGGCTGGCGGCCGGGATACAGATGCAGTTCCAGTTGATCGATCATCTGGTTGCCGACGTTGATGATCGCCTTGTCTTGTGCCGTGTAAATGCGTCCGAAACGGCGCGGGAACACGTCCTCGGCGGTCCGGCCGAGCAGCGCGGACTTTTCCTTGAAGCCGCAGCGCGACGCGAGCGTGCGGTTGACCAGCGCGTAGCGCGCCTCGGCGTCCTTGACGAAGAACACGACGTCCGGCATCGCGTCGAACACCGGCTCGAGCAGCCTGAAGTGCGACAGCATGCCGGACAGCGTTGCGTCGTCCGGTTCGAGCGGATCAGCCAGCGTGTTCATCGTGCGGGTTCCGTTGGTCCGTGCGTTGAGGGGGCAGTCGGGCGACGTGCGGTCGATTATAGGGCCGCTCCGCCGCCGACAATATCCGCCGGCGTGCGGGCAAATGGGTTAGTCAAGCGGGTCAGTCAAGCCGGGGCGGCTCCGCCGCAGCCGCCATCAACGTGCCGATTTGCGCCGGACTGAAAGGCGGACGCGGCGCGCCGGACTGCCAGCCGAAGTACAGGTTCGCGGCCGTGCCGCAGATTCGTCCCTGGCAGGCGCCCATGCCGCAGCGGGTGTGCAGCTTGGCCTCGCGCCAACTGGCGAAGGCGCGCACCTCGCCGATACTTACGTCCTCGCAGCGGCAAAGCAGCGTGGCATCGGCGGGCGGTGCGCGCGCGGCGTCCCGCAGGGCGAAGGCGGTTTCGACGCGGCGGCCGAACCGGCGCCAGCGCTCGCGTTGCGCGTCGAGCGCGGCACGGCCTTCGGCAGCGCCACTTGCGGCGAGGCCGGCAATCTCGCCCTCCACGCCGGCCAGTTCCGCGCCGCCGACGCCGGTGCATTCGCCCGCCGCCAGCACGCCTTCGACAGACGTGCGTTGATCGTCGTCGACAACGATCTCGCCCGCTTCACTGATCGCGCAACCGAGCGCCTGAGCCAGCGTGATGTTCGGCACGAGTCCATAACCGCTGGCGACGCGGTCGCAGTCGAGCACGACGCGCCTCGCTTCGCGGCCGCGCCGGATGGTGACCTGCTCGACGCGGCCATCGCCCCGCGCCTCTTCCACGATGCTGCCGGTCCAGTAACGCAGGCCCGCGAACCCGCGCGTCATGCCGACGGCTTGCCGCAACTTGCCGGGCGTGGCCAGCAGCGAGATGCCGAAACGCGCGACGTCGAACGCCGAAGCCTGTTCCACCACCGCCACCACCTGAGCCCCGGCCGCACGCGCGGTGGCGAGCGCCGCGATCAGCAAAGGTCCGCTGCCGGCGATCACGATCCGCTCGCCACGCACCGGCACGCCGCCTTTGATGAGCGCCTGCAGTGCGCCAGCGCCGGTCACGCCGGGCAAGGTCCAGCCGGCGAACGGCAGAAGCCGTTCACGTGCGCCGGTCGCGAGAATCAGGCGCTCATAGCTGACACACGCACCGCCGCATTCCGCCGATTCGAGCAGCAAGCCGCGTGGACCCAGCGGCGCGATCACACGAGTCGACGGCCAGTGCGTGATGGCGCTTTGCCCGTTGATCGCAGTGAGGAGGTCGCGCAGCGGCGCCTGTGGCGTGTGGCCCGGACCTTGACGCCAGATCTGGCCGCCCGCGCGTGGATTGTCGTCGAGGAGCGCAACCGTAGCGCCCGCGCGCGCAGCGGCGGACGCGGCGTTCAAACCAGCGGGTCCGGCGCCGACGATGACAATGTCGTACCGGTAGCTCATCGCGCGCCCGCCGCGTTCCGGGTGAGAACGATCTGGCCTTCGCGGCACAGTGTCTGACACGCCAGCGCATGCGGCCGGCCGTCGATCGTCACGCGACACTCCTGGCATACGCCCATGCCGCACAGCGCGGCGCGAGGCTGGCCGGTCACCGAGGTCCGCGTGCCGCGCACGCCCGCCAACGCGAGCGCCGCGGCCACAGTCGTGCCGGCCGCGACGTCGATACGGTTGCCGTCGATCGTCAAACTCACACGTGCTTCGGCGCTCGCATTACGCATGAATGACCTTCTCGACAAAACGAACGGGCAGATAAGGCTCGACAGGAATCGGCGCAACGGTCCCTGCGATCTGCGCGGCAAGCAGCTTCGCGGTGGCAAGCGAGGTCGTCACGCCCAAACCCTCGTGGCCGGTGGCAAGCCAGACGCCGGGAGCGAATTCGCCGGCCGGACCGATCAGCGGCAGGCCGTCCGGCGAGGCCGCGCGAAACCCGGTCCATGCGCGAATGCCGTTGAGCGTCGGCAGTGCCGGGAGATAGCAGGCGACGCGCTGCAGCATCTGCGCGAGCACGGGCATCTCGACGGCGGGATCGGTGGTGTCGAACTGGCGCGACGAGCCGATCAGCAATTGACCCGTGGGCCGCGGCTGCGCGTTAAACGCCACCGAGGTGCCGAGCGCGTGATGCGCGCTCTTGATGTACCCGAGTTCGAGCAGTTGATGCCGGATCAGTCCGGGATAGCGGTCGGTGATCAGCAGGTGGCCCTTCTTCGGCCGCAACGGCAGCGACGCCACCAATTGCCGCCCCTCCAAACCATTGGCCACGATGACGTGGGCCGCGCCAACGTGCTCGCCATCCGCAAGCGCGACGCCGCTCGCGCTGACCGACGCCACCGCGGCGCCCAAACGCACATGGATGTTCGCCGCGCCCGGCGACCGCGTCAGCAGCCATTCCGCGACGGTCGGCGCATACACGATGCTGTCGTGCTCGATTCGCAAACCGCCCGTCATCGACGCCGCCAGCGCCGGCTCGCAAATCCGCAACGCGGGCGCGTCGAGCAATTGCGCGGCAATGCCTTGAGCCTCGAACGCGGCATGCATCGCGCGGGCGGCCTGCCACTCTTCTTCGTCGGCTGCGACCCAGAGCGTGCCGCAGCGCGCGAACGCGTCGCGCGTACGCAGTTGCGGCGCGAGTTCCAGCCACAAGTCTCGTGAATAGCGGCTCAACGCAAATTCGGCCGGCGAGTCGTTCATCACGACAATATGGCCCATGCCCGCCGCCGTCGCGCCGCCCCCGACGCCCTGCGCGTCGAGCACCTCGACCCGCATGCCGAGCGCCGCCAGTTCGGCCGCGCACGCCGCGCCGACAATGCCCGCCCCGACGATCAGCGCGTCCGCCGTCATGCCGTGCGGATGCCACAGGCGAACGGATCGCGCTCGTCGAAGCAGAGGCGCGCCTCTGCCGTGACGTACGCGTGACCGGTGATCGTGGGAATCACGTGAACGCCGTCGCCGGCATGGCGATAGCTCGCCTCGAACACGCTGCCGATGATGCTCTCCTGCCGCCACACCGCGTCTTCGGCCAGCTTGCCGTCGGCCGCGAGGCAGGCCACTTTGGCGCTCGTGCCGGTGCCGCACGGCGAGCGGTCGTACGCGCTGCCGGGACAAAGCACGAAGCTGCGGCTGTCGATGCCATCGCGCGAACCGGGTCCGAAGAGTTCGATGTGGTCGATCAACGCGCCATCCGCGCCGGTGATGTGCTGCGCGATCAGCGCGTCGCGAATCGCGCCGCTGAACGCGGTCAATTCACCGATCCGCGACGCCTCCAAGGCGCGCCCGTGGTCGGCGACGAGAAAGAACCAGTTGCCGCCCCAGCCGATGTCGCCGGTCAACACGCCGTGACCCGGCACGTCCACCTGCACGGACGCGCGATAGCGATACGCCGGCACATTGCGCACGGCGACGCTGCCGTCCTCATTGAGCGTCGCTTCGACGATGCCGACCGGCGTTTCGATCAGATGGCGCCCCGGCCCGATCCGCCCCAGGTGCGCCAGCGAGACGACGAGACCGATCGTGCCGTGCCCGCACATGCCGAGATAGCCGACGTTGTTGAAAAAGATCACGCCGGCCGCGCACGAAGGGTCGTCCGGCTCGCAGAGCAGCGCGCCCACTACGACGTCCGAGCCGCGCGGTTCAGTCGCGATGCCCGCGCGCCAGTCGTCGAACTGCGTACGGAACACGTCGAGCCGTTGCGCCAGTGTGCCGCCGCCGAGATTCGGGCCGCCCGATACCACGAGGCGGGTCGGTTCACCGCCGGTGTGCGAGTCGATGATGTCCAAGGTTTTCATGATGCTCATGTTAGAAACCGCGGCCGGGCGAGTCTTGGTGTGCTTACGCGTGGATTGTGACGATTTCGGCATAACTACGCGATGCCGTGGCGACTTTGCTCTATCTCGCTATCGGCGCTTGAGCGCGTGTGCCGGACGTGCAACGGGCGCGGCTCGGCGCACCCAGCATCACGCCGGCTACACGCTTTCAACGCGCCTCGCCTTTGCATCCCGAATTGAGCCACGCGCCTTGATCCGGCGACTCTCCATGGAGGTCGACTATGCTGAAATCGTCATTCGCCACGCGCGATTCACGCAAGACGGCAGGATTTTCCCTGCTTACACTGCGCTGAACACATCAACAGTCAGGAGAGCAGTCGTGGCGCATATCTGGGAAGGTGTATTGCCCGCAGTCACCACCAAATTCAACGCGGATTTCAGCATAGACCGCGTATGGACCGGCAAGAATATCGAGGCGCAGATCGACGCCGGTGTGGACGGCATCATCGTGTGCGGATCGCTGGGCGAAGCGTCGACGCTCTCGCTGGATGAAAAGCTGCAAGTGCTCGACATCGCCGTCGAGGCTTCGCGCGGCCGCGTGCCGGTCCTGCTGACAATCGCCGAAAACAGCACGCTCGACGCCTGCCGTCAGGCCGAAGCGGGCAGCCGTCATGGCGCGGCCGGTTACATGGTGCTGCCGGGGCTGCGTTACCTGTCGGACCGCCGCGAGACGCTGCATCATTTCCGCAGCGTCGCCGACGCGAGCGCCCTGCCGCTGATGATCTACAACAATCCGCTCGCCTACGGCGTCGACATGACGCCCGACATGTTCGCGGAAATCGCCGACGAGAAGAAGGTCGTCGCGATCAAGGAATCATGTGGCGACGTGCGGCGCGTGACCGACCTGATCAACGCCGTCGGCGACCGTTTCGCGATTCTTTGCGGCGTCGACAATCTCGCAATGGAAGCGATCCTGATGGGCGCGCACGGTTGGGTGGCCGGTCTCGTGTGCGCGTTTCCGCGTGAGACGGTGGTGATCTACAAGTTGCTGAAGGCGGGACGCCTGGAGGAAGCGCGGGCAATCTACCGCTGGTTTGCACCGCTGCTCGCGCTCGACGTGTCGGCGAAGCTGGTGCAGAACATCAAGCTTGCCGAAGCGATCGTCGGACTCGGCACGGAGCCGGTGCGCCCGCCCCGTCTGCCGCTCGCCGGCGACGAACGCAAGGCGGTCGAAGCCTTGATTCGCAAGTCAATCGAAACGCGGCCCGCGCTGCCGCAGATTTGATCCGGCGCGGCTCGCTGGCGTCAGGCCGCCTGTTTCTCGACGTCGATATCCGCATCGACAACGGCGGCCGCACCCTGGCGCAGATGCAGCAGCCGGTAGCCGCTTTTATAAACCGGTTGCAGCCGGAATTCGTTCTGCGGCTCGATCTCGAGCAGGAGGCGCAGCCGCGAAACGTGACTGTCGATGGTGCGGGTGAATTCGCGGAACTCGCGACCCCACACCATTGCGAAGATGTGATCGCGCGACAGCACACGGCCGATGTTGGAGAAGAACAGCGACGCCAGCCGGTACTGCGTGCCGGACAGTTGGACCGGTTGGCCGCGCAGCATGACGAGTTGACGATGCGTGTCGAAGTGGTATGGACCGGCATCGAAACTGGCGGAACTGAACCGGTCCGGATACGCCCGCCGCAGCAGCGCCGTGACCCGCTCGCGAAACTCGGCTGCGCGCAGCGGCAACGCGACATAGTCGTCCGCGCCGGCGACGAACGCGCGCACGATGTTCTCCTCCGCCGTGTCCGCCGATGCGAATATGACCGGCAGACGGTCGCCGCCCACGGCGCGCGCCGCGCGCAAAACCTCGGCGCCGGACAGGCGCAGGCCCTGCCAATCGAGCACCAGCAGATCGACCGTGGAACGCGCGAGCGTTCTCGACATGCTCAGCCCGTCGTCAAAGGTCGTGCAGGAATGACCGGTGCTCGTCAGGACCTTTTCGATCGACTGACGCATGACCAGGTCGCGCTGGAGAATGGCAATACGCATGGGATGACTCGTAAGATGGCTCGGACGCGATTCTCAGAGGCGGGCCCATTCCATCCCATAGGAGCAATCCTAATTTACATATGAATCGATCTGGCCGGACAGCGCACGCTCCGTATTCCTACATTCTCTAGTGACAAGTCCTCAGCGCACCATCGTCGCAGTTGCCGCCAGAAAGCACGTTCGAGGGAACTTTTCCCAATCGAATTAAGCACTTCCCGAAGCAATCGGCTTTCATCCTGTAAAATCCCGCCTGGCCCCAGTCGTCAACGCGCTTGCCCTACCCGGGCCGGCGCGCCGGTGTTCCGTGCTCTACCCAGCGCTTGCCACACTTCTCGCCCGACGACCGCCGTATTTCCACGCGCTACGTGTGGCTCCCAATTCAAAACATGACATAAGCAATGCAAGCGACAAATCTGGGTGGAGCGCAGGCTGTCACCCCACGCCCTCTTGGGCGCAGCGATTACAAGACGCTCGGCCTCGCCGCCCTTGGCGGGGCGCTGGAGTTCTACGACTTCATCATCTTCGTATTTTTCGCGCCAGCGATCGGCCAGCTATTCTTCCCGGCGGCAATGCCGGACTGGCTGCGGCAGGTGCAAACCTTCGGCATCTTCGCCGCGGGCTATCTGGCGCGGCCGCTGGGCGGCATCATCATGGCGCATTTCGGCGACCTGTTCGGCCGCAAGCGCATGTTCACGCTGAGCGTGCTGCTCATGTCGGTGCCGACGCTGATGATGGGCCTGCTGCCCACCTACACCAGCATCGGCGTGCTGGCGCCGGTCCTGCTGCTCCTGTTCCGCGTGATGCAAGGCGCGGCGGTCGGCGGCGAAGTGCCGGGCGCCTGGGTGTTCGTCTCGGAGCATGTGCCGCAGCGGCACATCGGCTACGCGTGCGGCACGCTCACGGCCGGCCTGACCGCGGGCATTCTGCTGGGCTCGCTGATCGCCTCGGCAGTGAACCGCAACTTCGCGCCGGCGGAAATCTCCGCGTTCGCGTGGCGCATCCCGTTCCTGGTCGGTGGCGTGTTCGGCATGTTCTCGGTGTATCTGCGCCGCTGGCTGCATGAAACGCCGGTGTTCGCCGAACTCAAGCAGCGCAAGGCAATTGCGGCGGAAGTGCCGCTCAAGGCCGTGCTGCGCGACCACGGCCGCGCCGTGATCGTCTCGATGCTGCTTACGTGGATGCTCTCGGCCGCGATCGTCGTCGTGATCCTGATGACGCCGACGCTGCTGCAAAAGCAGTTCCACATCGCGCCGGCCACGGCGTTGCTGGCGAACTGCGTGGCCACGCTGTGCCTGACGATCGGTTGCGTCATGGCGGGTTCGATTGCCGGCCGCATCGGCGCGGGGCGCACGATTTTCATCGGCGGCCTGGCGCTGGCGGTGACGTACTACGTGATGTTCCAGCAACTCGCCGTCGACACCTCCACGCTGGTGCCGCTGTACGCGGTCGCGGGCCTGTTCGTCGGCGTGATCGGCGCGATTCCTTTCGTGATGGTCAAGGCGTTTCCGCCAGTGGTGCGTTTCTCGGGGATTTCGTTCTCGTACAACGTGGCGTACGCCATATTCGGCGGGCTCACGCCGGTCGCCGTGTCGCTGATGATGAAGTCGAACCCGATGGCCGCTCCGATGTACGTCGGCGCGATCTGCATTCTCGGGGCACTGACCACGCTGTTCATCAAGGACGCGCCGCAGAAACACTGATCGGCTGCTTGTGCTTTGCAGCGACGGCGTGCCGCAACGGTGCGCCGTTTTTGTTTGCATCATCGGGTTCGACGCCCTGCTCGGGCGCGCGACATCCACACTTCACGCCGCGCCGAAACATGGTGCGCTGCATCGGACCTACGATGTGTCGCATGAACTCACCGAATTCCCCCCACTCGTCCGCACTCGGCCGCGTCCTCGCGACGGTCAGCGTCGGCTTCGTCGTCACGCAACTCGACGTGACCATCGTCAACATCGCGCTGCCGCGAATCGGCGCGGATCTGCATGCGAATGTCGCGGACCTGCAATGGGTCGTCGACGCCTACACGCTCGCGTTCGCCGTGCTGATGCTGTCCGCCGGCGCGCTCGGCGACCGTTTCGGGGCGCGGCGCCTGTACGCGGCCGGCATCGTGCTGTTCGCGCTCGCGTCGCTCGCCTGCGGCTTTGCGCTCGACGCGACCATGCTGATTGCGGCGCGGGCGGTGCAAGGCGTCGGCGCCGCCGCCATGCTGCCAAACTCGCTGGCGCTGCTCAATCGAGCGCACGGACACGATCCCAAACTGCGGGCTCGCGCGGTCGGTCTGTGGACCGCGGCGGGCGCGATCGCGATCGCGGCGGGGCCGGTGGCCGGCGGCCTGCTGATCGCGGCGTTCGACTGGCGCAGCATCTTTCTCGTCAATCTGCCGATTTGCGCCGCCGGCTTCCTGGCGACCTTGCTGTGGGTGCCACGGCCCGAAGCCGCGACGCGTCGCGGCCCGCAGCAATCGCCTGCGGCGCCTGCCTCCGGCACGAAGCCGCGCGGCATCGACCTGGGCGGCCAGTGTCTTGCCATCGTCGCGTTGACCGCGTTCGTCGCCCCCGTGATCGAATGGCGGCCGCCAGGTTTCGGCCACCCGCTCGTGGCCGGCGGTTTCGTGCTCGCGCTGCTCGCAGCGAGCGCCTTTGTCGTGGTGGAATCGCGCGTCGCGGCGCCGATGCTGCCGCTCTCGCTTTTCAGCAAGCGCTCCTTCAGTGTGGCGGTGCTGTTCGGCATCTGCGTGAATCTCACTTACTACGGCATGGTGTTCGTGCTGAGCCTGTACTTGCAGCGCGTGCGCGGCTATACGCCGTTGCAGGCGGGCCTCGCGTTCCTGCCGTTGACGGGCGGTTTTTTGCCGTCGAATGTGGCGAGCGGCTGGGTGGTCGGCCGCTTCGGCGTGCGGGTGCCGATGATCGCGGGCGCGATCACCGCCGGCCTCGGCTATGGCCTGCTGCATTTCGTCGATGCCGGCACGCCGCTCATCGGCCTGCTGCTGCCGTTCCTGCTGATTCCGTCGGGCATGGGCCTGGCGGTTCCCGCGATGACCACCGCCGTGCTCGCCTCCACGGACGCGCCACGCGCCGGCACGGCGTCCGCCGTATTGAATACGGCGCGGCAGGCAGGAGGCGCGGTCGGCGTGGCGGCTTTCGGCGCGTTGGCGAGCGGCGCGGCCGCCTCGCAGATCGTCTCGGGCATGCGGGCGGCGACCGCCGTGTCGGTGGGCTTGCTGGTGATCGGCGGCGCGCTGAGTTGTTTCGTGCACCCGCAGCCGCACGCGTCTGATGCCGCGCATCGCCATGCAGGTCGCGAACGGGTCGGCGACTCGCGCTGAGGGTGTCGCCCGTCAGGATCGTGTGCAAAAAACGACCCCCGCGATGCTCGCGCATGGCGGGGGTCGTTACCGGCGGTTCGACGCCTGCCGGCTAGTTCGCGACGCCGCGTTCCGGCCTACAGCGACGCTTCCTGAATCGTGCCGGTGTCGATGGCGCGTTCGATCAGCCCTTCGTTCTGCGCTTTGGCGATAGCGTCGGCGATCAGCTTCTCCGGTTCCTCGATCTCGGCCTTGATCGTGCTGATGAACCCGGACGCGTCCAGAACCACCAGCGTCTTCGCCGAATCAGCCAGGCTGATAATCACCCGATGCGGCGTAGGCCCTTCACCAAGACTCGCGCACAATTGCGTGACCTTGCCGCCGATGGTTTGCTCAAAACTCTGAATCATTATTTGCTCCCTTGGTTACAGCCGAAATCGAAAGCGGTCCGCACAGGCTACCTCAGCTGCGCGTCAAAGGCCGAGTCCGCCGCGCGGCGCTCGCGCACCGTCGATGCTAAGACGTCCCGCGCCCGTCACGAACAGCAGCAGGAAGCCGCCGGCAATGCCGATGTTCTTCCAGAAATGAATGACCATGTCGCGTTGCAAGGCGGCGTCGGTGACATTCCAGAAATCGTGGCCCAGTACCGCCGTCGCCACCGTGTACACCGCCATGATCAGCGCGAGCGGGCGCACCTTGAAGCCGAGGATCAGCAACAGACCGCCGAGCGCCTCGACCGCCGTTGCGATCGGCGCGGCGATCTGCACGAACGGCACGCCCTTCGAATGCAGGTATCCGACAAAGCCCGCATAGCCCAGCAGTTTCATCACACCGCCCCACAGGAACAGCACAGCAAGCGCAATACGAGCGATGAGGATAACGCCGGAATCGACGGGACGCGACATGAGGGACTCCAGTAATGAATAAGCAGCAGACCCGGCCAGCAGCCCGCAGTTCCCCACTTTGCACCGGACAATAGGGAGTTTGCCCGCCTTTTCCTAGCACGGACAAGGACGAGCAGCACGCAACCCGCGGCATGCCGGGAATGGAAAAAGCGTCCGTGCGGCCCGCCCGGTAGCGGCCACGGCAAGTGCCGACGGCGGAATCACCGCCGTATTTATGCTTGAGGATAGGTTGCGACTTCGATCAGATTGCCGTCCGGATCGCGGCAATACACCGAGGTCATCTTGCCGCGCGCGCCGTCGCGCTCCACCGGACCGGCTTCGATTTCGACGCCTTGCGCAAGCCAATGCGCCTTGACCTCGGCCGGGCTCGTGGTCGTGATGAAGCACAGATCGGCGCTGCCGGGCACCGGCTCGCGGCTAGTGAACCACGCGACGGTGTCGGCGGTCACGGGACGCAGATTGATCTTCTGATTGCCGTAGAACATCGCCACCCGCGTGCCGGTGCGCGACGCGAACTCGGTGCGCCGCATGCCGAGCATACGTGCGTACCACGCCGCGCTGACTTCCACATCGGCGACGTTCAGAACGAGATGATCGAGAGTGTCTATCGAGAAGCTCATGGTTTCCGTCACCGTGATGTAGGGCGAGGCGCCGTGACGGACCAGTTCGACCCGCCGCCAGCGGCCAGACGAAAAATTAGCACGTGCGCGAGGTTCGCGTGCGGCGGCCGGGGCGTCGCGCTCATGGCTTTGCGCCGCAATGGCGTTGGCGAAGGTTACGACTGAGGCGCGTCGGGCGCGAGCAGAACGCCCTTCGTGAAGACGAAGCAACCATAGCCGCGCTCTTCACCGGTCGCGATCACGCAGTACGCTTTACGCGCCCGTTCATAAAATGCAAACCGTTCGATCGACGCGAACGGCACGTCGCGCCCTTCCGCGCCGTTGATCTCAGCCTGCGCCTCGCGCTGCACGGCCGGAATCGTGTGCGGCTCGCCCACCACTTCCATGCGCGACGCGGGATGCTCGATGAACGTGTCCAGCGGCATCACCGACAGCACCGCGCGAATCGCGCGCGGCGCGCTCACGCCGTCGAGGCGCAGCACCTTGCCCAGCACGCTTTCGCGCGCCACCGAGTCGCCGGGGAAATTGGCGTCGCAGATGACGAGTTCGTCGCCATGGCCCATCGCGCGCAGCGCATGCAGGATATCGGCGTTCAGCAGCGGGTCCAGATTCTTCAGCACGGTGTCTCCTTGTAGTCCGGTCGGCGGCTAACCGCCGAGGTTTGGACGTGGGTTATCGGGTCGCGCGGAGCGAGCCGGTCGCGCGAAACGGGCGGCTCACAGCCGCGTTCGAGCCGGGCCGAAGCAGCAGGCGCCCGGCTCGGCGAAAGCGTGTCCGCGCGACGCATCGCATTCCAGCGGACGATTGTAGCAAGCAACGTCGCGGGCATTGTTCGAAGGTGGCGCGTGGCGGCTGCACCTCGCCTTGCCGGAGCGGGCGGTAGGCCGAACGCGCTGTATGGCCGGCAAAGTCGCGGCGCCACCGCACTGCCAGCGCAGCCAGCCGACCACCGCCAGCAGCACGAGGCCCGCGCCGCCCAACACCGGCTCGCGCCAGCCCAGCAGCGCGATGAACATGAACACGCGCGCTCCGGCGAGCAGCGCGAAACCGGCGACCGCGCTGGACAGCGAATCGAGGGCGCCCGACAGGCGCGCTAACGTGATGGCCGATTGGGGAGCCGTGGCGGCAGCGGGCTCGTGCATGATCGTCTCCATAAAAAAGTGGTGGTCAGACGCCGTCGGGCACCTGGTCGAGGAAGCCGGTGACGGCCTGCAAGCGTCCATGCGGATCAATCACGCCGAAGTCGGATCCCTTCACGATCGCGTCGCCCGCGGGCGTGGTCAGCTCCCACGAGAAACGCAGCCGGTCGGCAAAGCCGTCGATCTGGCCCGTGCGGCGAAACGTGTGATGCGGAAAGCGCTCCTGCACCGCGCGGATCATTGCGTCGATGCCGTCGTGGCCGGTGCCCGACAGCAGCGGGTCGCGATAGTCGGCGTCGGTGCTCCATGTCGCGGCGATCAACTCGCGACGGCGCGCGCCATCGGTTTCGTTCCATGCGTCGAAATAACGGTCGATCAGATCGGTATGCGCGTTCATCTCCAGACTCCTTGATTGGCAGGACTGAGCACTACGCTCGGCAGACACGTTGTAGCCGGCGGGCTCGGAGTGAAGATTGACGGCTCGGGCGCGCTGCGTCGATTACGTGGGAGGTAAGCATTCGCGCGCGCTTCGTCGTCCATCGGATTGGCCATCCGGCCGAGTCGCCAGCCCGGGCGGCAGCCGCTAACCTCGTGTAGCGAATGAGGCCGCGCGGAACAGACGCGCGGCATGTGATGTATTCGACGAACACGAACACGGGGGGCCCTCTTCAATATGGTTTTCACACTTGCAAGACCGTATCCACAAGGATACAATGCTCAGCAGATCGGTTCACCACCTGTGTACGAGGTCAACCGCACCGATGAATTCGACGCATGGCTTGCACAGCTCCCGGATTTACGAGCGAGGGCAAAGATACTCGTGCGGATCCGGCGTGCGGAACGCGGGCATTTCGGCGACGTGAAATTGCTCGAAGACGGTGTATCCGAGATGCGCATCGACTGCGGGCCGGGCTATCGGATCTATTTCGCGCGTGAAGGGCGCATGATGTATCTGCTTCTCTGTGGCGGCGCCAAGTCCACCCAGCCGGCAGATATCAAGCATGCCAAAACAATGTGGTCAGCAATCAGAAAGGAACTGTCATGAGCAAAATCAAAACCGCGCGGTTCGACGCGTCGGACTACCTCGATAGCGAAGAAGCGATTGCCGAGTATCTCAACGCGGCGCTTGAAGACGGCGACGCCGACGTGCTGCTCGCCGCCATCGCCGACATCGCCAAAGCGCGCGGCATCGCCAAGGTTGCGGCAGACGCCGGACTCGGGCGCGAAAGCCTCTACAAAACACTCGCGCCCGGATCCAAACCGCGTATCGACACGGTGCTCAAGCTGCTGCGCGCGCTCGGCGTCAAACTCAACGTGGTGCCGGAAGGCGTGGCGGCGGCCTGAGTCGCGCTTAGCGTTCAACCGTTTTCGCGGGGTCGGTCAGTGCATTGGACTGGCTGCACTGGCAGGCGCGTTTCCGGAGGTTCGTAGGGCGTCGCCGGGTGGTTTCCGGGGTATTCCATTACCTCTCAGGTAATGGATGGCGAGCGCGGTTTGGCTATCATCGGTGGCATGAACACACTCTCTCTTGCGCAAACCGTCCCGTCGCCTGCATCGGCTGCCAGCCGCACGGTCGGCGATCTGCTGCGTGAATGGCGCCAGCGGCGAAGAATGAGCCAATTGCTGCTCGCAGCTGAAGCCGATATTTCGACCCGGCACTTGAGCTTCGTCGAATCGGGTCGCGCGGTGCCGAGCCGGGAAATGGTCATGCATCTTGCCGAACGGCTCGACGTACCGCTACGCGCGCGCAATGCGCTGCTGGTCGCCGCCGGTTATGCGCCGCTGTTCCGCGAGCGTCCGCTATCGGATCCGCAGTTGGCCGCCGCGCGCGAGGCCGTCGAGTTGGTGCTGAAGGGACACGAACCCTACCCGGCGCTCGCCATCGACCGGCACTGGACCATCATTGCCGCGAACAACGCGCTCGCGCCTCTACTGACCGGCGCCAGCCCGGAATTGCTGAAGCCGCCGGTCAATGCGCTGCGCCTGAGCTTGCATCCGGAGGGCATCGCTGCATCGATCGACAATTGGCACGCCTGGCGCGAGCACATTCTGGCGCGGTTGCAGCGGCAAATCGAGGTGAGCGGTGACAGCACGCTGAGCGCGCTGCGCGACGAACTGACCGCCTATCCGGCGCCGCCGGACGCGCAAGCGCCCGGGCACGACAATGCCGCCGTCAACCAGATTGCGGTCCCGCTGCGGCTGCGCACGCCGATCGGCGTGCTGTCGTTTTTCAGCACGACCACGGTGTTCGGCACACCGGTCGACGTCACTCTTTCGGAACTCGCCATCGAAGCGTTCTTTCCAGCCGATCAGCAAACTGCGACCGCACTGCGCGAATTCGGCGAGAGCCAGCGCGCCGAGGCGACCCGTCAACCATAGCCTGACGGTAGAAGACGAGGCACACTGCAGCGTTAAGCCCCTATCGTTTCACTCGCGAGATCGACGCGGAGAGATGCACTTGAACGACAACGCCGTACTCGTACGCCAGCTCGGTCCCGACGACCGCGACGACTATTTCCGGCTTCGCTTGCGTGGACTGAGGGCGCATCCCGATTCGTTCGGCCAGAGTTACGAGGAAGCGCTCGCCAAAGGTCCGTCACAACACGACGCGATGCTGAAGGGCTCGCATGCGGCCGGAGGTGATTTTTTGCTCGGCGCTTATGCATCGGCCGGAACGCCGTTGATCGGCGTGGTCGGCCTGATCCGCAATCCAGGCGACAAGCAGCGGCACAAAGCCGCCCTGATCGGCATGTATGTCGCGCCGGAAGCAGCGGGCCGCGGCGTCGGGCGCGCGCTGCTCAACGAATTGCTGACGCGAGCCTCGCGCGTGGAGGGTTTGCGGCAAGTTCAGTTGCACGTCGGCAGCCGTAACGAGGCAGCGCGAAAACTATATGAGTCGCTCGGCTTTCGCAAATTTGGCTGCGAGGTGGGCGCGCTGAATGTCCGCGGCGTGTTTCATGACGCCGATCTAATGGCGCTGTTTATCTAATAGATACTGGCGCGTCAGACGTCGCACCCCGTTACCCGTTACCCTCGTTCAACCGCCCTGCCGCGGCACGCGATCCGTGCTACTTTTTTGACTGCCTTGTCGCCGCACCCGCCCCGAAAAACGGTGCTTCAGCCATCCTCGGCTACCCTCGCCCCATCGCTTGTCACGCACATGTCCGACCTCTCCACTTCGCTTCCGCGCGTACCGCACCGTTTCGACACCAATCCGAAACCGCTCGGCACCGCGCTCGTTCTGATCGCACTCGGCGCCGTGTATCTGGCGCAGACCGTCAGCGGCCGCCAGGCGGCGCTCTATCTTGTCGGCGCGCTGCTCGGCATGTCGCTGTATCACGCGGCGTTTGGCTTCACGTCGGCGTGGCGGTTTTTTATCCCCGACGGCCGCGGCGCCGGCCTGCGCGCCCAGATGCTGAGGCTCGCGCTCGGCGTGTTGCTCTTCTTCCCTGCGCTGCAAGCCGGCACGGTGTTCGTGCCATCCAGTCGTCGGGCTTGTCGCGCCGGCGGGCACGTCAGTACTGGTCGGCGCCTTCATATTGGGCATCGGCATCGTGTCAGGCACCTGTGCACGGCTGGCTTTGGCTGGTAGCCGCTTTCGCCGGGAACGTGCTGGGCACGCGTCTGCGGCCGGCCGTCGGCCTCGAAGTCGAACACGTTTGATCGGCCGGTTGCTAGATGTTACGTAGGACGTTACAAACGCGGCCTTGTTTGTAACCGGGGCCGCACCAAGCTGTTACATCTCTGTTGCGTCCCCAATGTAGCGCTCAATACAGGTATTTATTACTCTCTATTGCGCTCGCTTTCTATTTCCTTTCTGCGTCGTGCGGGAATTACCGATTCACCGCTCACGCTCCCCGTTTCCTCAGACGAAGACGCCAAACGCCCGTAATACAAGGGTTTCCATGGATCAGACAAAGCTCTTCCATAGCGGAAAATCCACGCGGCATCGTCTATTACAGGACCGTGAAAGAGTTACCGAAATTTGATGTATCTTTTTGAGATATTTTTTTGAGAAGGGATTGATTTCTTGTTTTACCCTTCATACAATTCGTCCCAAGCTGTTACGAAATGTAACGCGATGTATCAAAAGGTCGCCATCTGTATCAGGTGGTGACCCGTAGCCGGAGGACAACGTTTCCGGTGAGGCACAAAAGACATAACGGCAAAAAATGCCGACATAGTAATTCGGGGCTTCGGAATAAACAGAAATGGACCGTAGCAGCGAGACGCTGGATTCAATCCGCGAGATTAACTTGTCTTACATCATGCTTGCGCAACGTATGTTGCGTGAGGACAAACCGGTCGGCATGTTCCGGCTGGGACTGTCGTCGGAACTGGCTGATTTGCTCGCCGGGCTGTCGCTCGCGCAGATCGTCAAGCTGGCCGCTTCCGATCAGCTTTTGTGCTTCTTCCGCTTCAACGACCACTCGATGTTGTCGGCGTTGACGCAAACGACGAAGCACACCGCAGTGGCACCGACTCACGCGGCGATCCTGCTTGCAGGCCAGCCGGCTGAACAGTTCGCTTAATCGAGGTGACTGCGATGCTCAAGCGTAGCCTGACGGAAGACGCACAGGAAGTATTCCGCGCCATTGCACTGATCGAACTGGGCGCACGCATGCAAGTGCTCGAGAGTGAATTGACGCTCTCACGCGACCGCATGATCCGCTTGTATCGCGAGGTCAAGGGCGTGTCGCCACCCAAGGGCATGCTGCCGTTTTCGGCGGACTGGTATATGACGTGGCTCGCGAACATCCACGCGTCGCTGTTCTACAACACCTACCTGTTTCTGAAGAACGAAGCGCGCTGCTCGCATCTGGACGCGCTGACCAAAGGGTATCGGCTGTATCTGGAACATTGCCAGCACAGCGAAACCGAACCCGTGCTGGACTTGACGCGTGCGTGGACGCTGGTGCGTTTCTTCGACGCCGAAATCCTGCAATTGACCAAATGCTGCCGTTGCACCGGCAAGTTTGTAGCGCACAAACACGATCTGCAGCACAACGTGGTGTGCGGCGCGTGCCAGCCGCCGTCGCGTGCCGGCAAGACGAAGAAAGCCGCCGCTGCCCGCCAGGAAGCGCTCGAAGCAGCACAGATCGCGCAAGCTGCCTGAGCGAAAGCGGAGCGCCGCTGACTCGATGAGGGCAGGTCCAGCCCGATTCGAACCGAAGCCTTGATTAGAAAGTCCGCCTGTGAGCGGACTTTTTTTTCGTCCCATGCGCACCGTCGCCTGCATGAGCCGCACGGCGAAAAACCCATCAGCCGGCCAATCCCACCGTCTGCACCACCAGCCACAGGTTCGCCGCACTGATCACCACGAACAGCGTCCACGCAACGAACCGCGTCAGCAGCGTGTTGGCGAACTCGCCCATCAACGAACGGTCGCTGGTCATGCGGATCAGCGGATAAAGCGCGAACGGCAATTGCAGGCTCAGCACCACCTGGCTTGCGACCAGCAGCTTGCCGACCGCACCGTTGCCCATCATCTGCACGCCGATCAGCGCGGGGATCAGTGCGAGCGCTCGCGTAATGAAGCGCCGCTGCCAGCACGGAATCTTCAGCTTCAGGAAGCCTTCCATGATGACCTGCCCCGCCACGGTGCCAGTGAAGGTCGAGCTTTGTCCCGAGGCGAGCAGAGTCACCGCGAACAACACTGCCGCGAAACCGGTGCCGACGATCGGCGCGAGCAACTTGTACGCGTCTTCGATTTCGGTGACCTGGTTGTGGCCGGTGGCATGGAACGCCGCGGCGGCAAGAATCAGGATCGCCATATTGATCAGCAGCGCCAACACCAGCGAGACGATCGTGTCGATGCGCGACATGCCGATCGCCGAGCGGATGCTGGCGGAATCACGCTTCACTGCGCGCGTCTGCACGATCGATGAATGCAGATAGAGGTTATGCGGCATGACCGTCGCGCCGAGAATGCCGATCGCCAGATACATGGGCTCGCGCGAGCTCAAAGCCTGCCAGGACGGAATCAGCCCTTGCGCGACCGACGGCCAATGCGGCCGCACCAGCGCGAGCTCGATGATGTATCCCACGCCGATGGTCGCGATCAGGCCGAGCATGATCGCTTCAAGATCGCGGAAGTTCTTGCCCTTCAGGCCAAGCACGATCAACGTATCGAACGCGGTCAGCAGGACGCCGGTGGTCAGCGAGCATTTGAATAGCAGATGGAAGGCGAGCGCGCCGCCCAGCACTTCAGCCAGATCGCACGCCACGATCGACAATTCCGCGAGCAGCCATTGAAAGCGCGCCACAGCCGGCGAATAACGATCTCTCGATAACGCCGCGAGGTCGCGCCCGGTCGCGATGCCCAGGCGCATGCTCAGACATTGCAGCGCCATCGCCGCGAGACTCGACAGCATGACGACGAACAGCAGGCTGTAGCCATAGCGCGATCCGGCTTCGATGTCGGTGGCCCAGTTGCCTGGGTCCATATAGCCGATCGAGATCAACAGGCCGGGGCCTGCGAATTGCAGGATCTTCTTCCAGAACGGCGCGCCCGGCGAGACGGCCACGGAGCCTTGCACTTCGGACGGGCAAAACGGCGCCGTTGCGGTGGTCGGTAGTTTGAACTGCAATCCGGGAGTCTCTTGAAGGGGATAAAACGCGGCGCCTCGTGCCGGCCGCCGCGAACCGCCTCAAGTGTACAAAGAAACTTCCGGCAACGCGCCGGTGAGTGCGTATCGGCCGACGTCGCGTACGCGATAGTCGAGCGGATCATGCAGCGTATGCACGCGGGCGTTACGCCAGAAACGGTCGAGCGCGAGCGGTGCGTGCGTCGCGCGGGCGCCACACGCGTCGAACAGTTTTTCGCTGACGTCGAGCGCGGCACGATGCGCGACAATCTTCGCCTCCGACGTAGCGAGCGCAACCTGCGCGCGTGTTTCCGCGGAAAGCGCCGGACCTTGTTGCCACGCGTCTTCCAGCAACCAGGCCGCACGCGTGGCCAGCGCTTCGGCGCTCACCGCTTGCAGGCGCATTTCGCCGAAGCGCTGGATCAGGTAGGGATCGTCGGTGGCCTTGTCGACGCCGGAATAGATCCAAGGCTTGCCGTTCTGCGTGACGTAGGCGCGCGCTTCGTCGAGCGCGCCCTGGGCAATGCCGACGAACAGATTGGTCAGCACCTGTTGAGAAATCAGCGTGCGCAAACTCGCATGCGGCGTGTCCGGCCGCACCATCACTTCATCGGGCTCGACCTTGACCCGCGTGAAGGACACGCTACCGCTGTCGGTCTGACGCTGACCGATCGGGTTCCAGTCCTCATGAACGGTGATGCCTTCGCGCGTCGTCGGCACCACGCCGAACACCGGTTTGCCGGTGAGCGGATCGTGCGCGGAGACCGTCATCATCTGCGAGCCGCGGGTGCCGGAGCAAAAGCCCTTCTGGCCGTCGAGCAGGTAGCCGCCGTCATCGGTTGCGCTTGCAACGAGTCGCGTATCGAGCGGATTGACGGCGTTGCCCCACCACCATCGTCCTTCGACCGTGCCGCTCAGATAGCGGGCGCGTTGTTCCGGATTGCCCCATACATTGACGCTGACCACCTGGAGGCACGTGAAGCCCAGCAAATGCGCGAGCGCGCTGTCCACTTGCGCGATCTTGCAGATCGTCTCGTAGATGTCGGGCCAGCGCGCACCGAGGCCGCCGAATTCGCGCGGCACCGCGAGCGTGAGCAGCCCCGCGTCGGCGATCCATTGTTTTTCCCGTGCGGCGTGGCCGCCGTCGATATCGCGCCGGGCGGCCGTCGCACGCAAAGCGTCGAGCAAACCCGTGAGATCGTGCACCTCGGGCGCAGCGAATGCCTGAGGCGTTTGCAACGCATCGGCATGACGAGGATCGTTCATGCAATTTCCATTTGAAGATCTGTTCGGCGAGCGGCGGCGGACGAAGCGCCTATGACTAAGCTTGATGCTGTAGTCAGTATGATAGGCCGCGACGCGAGCGCCGCAAATGTGAGCGCCTATTCTTCATGCAAATAGCCGCCGCGCGCGTGGTAAAAAACGATTACACCCGCTGCGCCAGCCGCCGCACGAACCGGTCGCCGACGAACTGCACCGCCGTGACGATCGCAATCAGCAGCACGATCACCGTCACCATCACAGTCGTATCGAAACGCTGATAACCGTAGCGGATCGCCAGATCGCCGAGGCCGCCGGCACCGACCGCGCCCGCCATCGCCGATGAACCGATCATCGCCACCACGGTAATCGTGAAGCCGCCGAAAATGCCCGGCAGCGCCTCAGGCAGAAGCACATGCCAGATGATGTGGCGGCGTTGCGCGCCCATGGCCTGTGCGGCTTCGATCAACCCGCGGTCCACTTCACGCAGGCTCACTTCGGCCACGCGCGCAAAAAATGGAATCGCCGCGATACTGAGCGGCACGATCGCGGCCCATACGCCGATCGTCGTGCCGATCAGCAAACGCGTGAGCGGCAGCAACGCAACCAGCAGAATGATGAAGGGCGTGGAGCGAAACGCGTTGACGAGCGCACCGAGCGTGCTGTTCACCGCGCGTTTCTCGAAGATGCCGCCGCGTGTCGTCGTGACCAGCAGCAGCGCCAGCGGAATGCCGACTAGCGCCGCGACGAATGCGGACACGCCGACCATGACGATGGTGTCGCGAATCGCATCGGCGAGTTCGGAAAGCCACAATTCAGACATAGCCCAATACCTCGACATGATTGGCATAGCGGCGTGCGCTGTCGAGCAGCGCCGCAATCTGTTTTTGCATCGTGGCGCGTTCGTCCGCGCGCACTTGCGCCGACACCACGAGGCGCCCTTGCGCATGCCCCTGAATTCTGTCGATGCCGCCATGCACGAAACTCACGCGCCCACCATCGACGCTCAACGCCGACGCAAGGCCACCAAGATCAGGCTCCCGCGCATCGTCGCCGGTGAAACGCACGTCCAGCAGAATCTGCGCGTCCGCCTGCGCGATGTCGCGCAGCGGCTTGATCCGTTGCGCAAGGTCGATCGGCAAGTCATGCACCAGCGTGCGCAACAACGCGCGCGTCGCATCGTGTTGCGGATCGCCGAACACGCGCCACACCGGACCGGTCTCCACCACCTCGCCACGCTCGATCACCGCAACCGTATCGCAGACCTCGCGAATCACCTGCATTTCGTGCGTGATCAATACGATGGTCAGGTTCAGGCGCTGATTGATATCGCGCAGCAACGCGAGGATGGCTTGCGTCGTTTCGGGATCCAGTGCGGAGGTGGCCTCGTCGCAAAGCAGAATGTCCGGGTCGGTGACCAACGCGCGCGCAATGCCGACGCGCTGTTTCTGGCCGCCGGACAAGCTCGCCGGATACGCGTCGCGTTTGGCGGACAGACCCACTAATTCCAGCAGCGCATCGACTTTTTTGTCGATCGCCGCTTTCGGCACGCCGGCGATTTTCAGGGGTAATGCAATGTTCTCGCGCACCGTCTTTGCCGAAAGCAGATTGAAGTGCTGAAACACCATGCCGATGCGCCGGCGCAACGCCACGAGTCCGCGTTCGTCGAGTTCGCCGACGCTCACGCCATTCACGCGCACCGCGCCTGAACTCGGTTTTTCCAGGCCGTTGACGAGGCGCAACAGCGTCGACTTGCCGGCTCCGCTGCGGCCGATAATGCCGAACACTTCGCCCCGCGCCACATTCAACGTGACGTTGGCGAGCGCCGCGGTGGACACGCCGCGAGCGTCGGCGAATACCTTACCGACGTTGTCGAATATCACGGCGGGTTGCGCCGCTGTTGCATGCGAATCAGGATTGACGGTGAGAGACGGCGCGTCTTCGATGAATTGCGGCACGTCGAAAAGATTGGCCATGGTTTCGCTCCTTTTCTACGCTTGCGCGGTGGCTTGCACGCGCCGACGATGCTGCGCGCCCGCATGTACGTCCGGCAACCGGGCACGCCCTGCGCCGAACAGTTTCTCGCGCAGCGTCGGCGCGGGATCGTAATCTTCCTTATAGACACCGCGATTCTGCAATTCCGGCACCACCAGATTCACAAAGTCTTCGAACGATTCCGGCATCACCGTGCGTGTCAGATTGAAGCCATCGACGCCCGCTTCCTCGATCCACGACACCAGTTCGTCCGCGATCTGCTGCGGCGAGCCGACCACCGGCTTCGCGCGGCCGCCGAGCGTCATCTGTTCGAGCACTTTGCGTTTGGTCCAGACACCGCTCACGCTCTTCTTCGAAATCGCCTCGACGGCCGATTGCATCGACTCGGTCTTCACGTAGGAGATCGGTTCGTCCAATTCATATCGCGAGAAGTCGATGCCGGTCGAACTGGAGAAATGCGCGATGCCGCCTTCGGCGCTCGCATAACGGCGGTATTCCTCGAATTTCTCCTGCGCGGCCCGTTCGGTTTCGCCGACTACAACGGTGATGCCCGCGAAGATCTTGATGTCGTCCGGCGCGCGGCCGAAGCTCACCGCACGCGCACGGATGTCGTCGACAATCGAGCGCGTCAGTTGCTTGTTCTGGCCGCCGACGAACACGCATTCAGCGTGACGTGCCGCGAAATCGACGCCACGGCTCGACGATCCCGCCTGATACAACACCGGCGTGCGTTGCGGCGACGGCTCGCTCAGATGAATCGCATCGATTGAATAGTAGGGACCGTCGTGCTTCACGCGATGCACCTTGTCCGGATGCGAGAAGATGCGCGCCGCGCGGTCGCGCACCACGGCGTCGTCTTCCCAACTCTGTTCCCACAGCTTGTAGACCACGTCCATGTAATCGTCGGCGCGGTCATAGCGGTCATCGTGGCTGATCTGCTGCGCGAGTCCCATGCCGCGCGCCGCGCTGTCCAGATAGCCCGTCACGATGTTCCAGCCCACGCGGCCCTTGGTCAGATGGTCGAGCGTCGACATGCGGCGCGCGAACAGATACGGCGGCTCGTAAGTCAGATTCGACGTGACGCCGAAGCCGATGTGTTGGGTCACGTGCGCCATCGCGGGCACGATCAGCGACGGATCGTTAATCGGAATCTGCACCGACTCGCGCAAAGGCGTTTCCGGACCGCCCTGATACACGTCGTACACGCCGACGATATCCGCGAGAAAGATCCCGTCGAACTTGCCGCGCTCCAGCGTTTGCGCAAGGCTCGTCCAATAGTCGAGGTCTGTGTAATGCGCCGAGCGGTCGCGCGGATGCGTCCACAACCCGTGATTGATGTGGCCGACCGCATTCATGTTGAACGCGTTCAGCAGGATCTTTTTCTTCGCCATCGTGCGACTCCTTTGGCTTTCCAGTTTCGGCTGACCGCTCGGCTTACCACGCGACGGCGTAGAGATTGCCGAAGGCTTTGTCGAGCGCGGCGCGCACGGCCGGCGAATGCTGATAGATCGAGATGAACTTGCGGATACGCGGATCGTTGGCGCTTTCCGGACGCACCACCCATTGAATCGCGTAGTTCTTGTTTTCCAGGCCGTCGAACAGCAGAGCGCTATTCGGATCGGTCGTGCCGGCCAGCTTGATGAAACTCGGGTAACCCTGTGCGAGATCGACGTCGTCGAGCGAACGCGCCAGTTGCGATGCTTCCAGCTGCACGATCTTTAGATGCTTCGGGTTGTCGGTAATGTCGAGCGTCGTCGCGCGATAGTCGATGCCCGGCTTCAGCTTGATGAGACCGGCACGCTGCAGCAACAGCAGGCCGCGTCCGCCGTTGACCGGGTCGTTGGCGATCGCGACCGTGGCGCCGTCTTTCAATTCGTCGAAGCGCTTGATCTTCTTCGAGTACAGGCCGATCTTCATGATCGTGCCCGGCGCGATCGCGACGAAGTCATAGCCGCCCTGCTTCTTCGCATTCTCGAGAAACGGAATGTGCTGAAAATAGTTGACGTCGATGTCCTTGTTGGCGAGCGCCGCGTTCGGCGTGTTCCAGTCCGTGAACTCGATGATCTTCACGTCGAGGCCCTGCTCTTTCGCTTCGCGCGCGGCGATTTTGAGCGCTTCGATTTGCGGACTGGTCGCGGTGCCGATTTTCAGCGTGGGCGAATCGGCCGCTGAAGCGGGCGTGGCCTGTAAAGCGAGTGCGAGACCGAACGCGCTGATGAGCGAGACGGCGGGCGTGTGGAAAAAGCGCTGCACGTTTGACAGAAAAATGCGCATGGTGAACTCGTGATTTCGGGCGTGGTTCGATTCGAGGCGAGCCGATCCAGCGGCATGCTTTGAGGCGTCTACAAAGGGATGATCTTTGAGACGCCATCCAGGCTTGCCGGATAGGTCGGGCAACGGAAAGTCCACTGCGTGCGGCTTAAACCGCGCGTGGCAGCGACAAGACGGGCAAACGGGTCAGCGCGGACAGCGGAAGGTCGGACAGGTCATCGCCTCTCTCCAGATGAGGTGCGACTCATCATAGTGGGCGGCAAAGCGGTGGTCTACGAAGGGATTTTTGTATGGAAAGCGGGAAAAATGATTTGGGCGTGCCACGCGCCGTGGCCAGATCCGAAGTTACAGCAGCGGCAGCACGTCCGCGCTCGACAACCACGCGCTGGTTTGAACCAGACCGGCCCGTATGAGCCGGTCCAGCAATTCGTCCACGGTCCACGGTGGTCGACGCTTACGTGCTCGCAAGTCCCTGAACGCAGCCAATGCGCGCTTCTCATTCAGGTCGATCAGATCGAGGATAAAAACATCAGGATGCTTTACCTCGATACGCAGGCTGGACTCCAGTTGTTCTGCTGCAAAATCCTTCAGGTTGAAGGTGACGATCGCATCCGCGCGAGCCGCCACCGCCGTCATGACGACATGCCGGTCTTTCTCGTCGACGTCGATAATTTCGCCGGAATCCGGAAGTACCTGCGTGACCAGCGCGTCGGGAAACGTGCGGTCCATCGCGTTGCGAATCGCAGCGATCTTCGGCGCGGCGTCGTTAGCCGCGCTTTTGTCCGCGAAACGGGCGGCGAGATTGCGGGTCCATTCTTCGTGAATGCGCGCCGACCACTTCGGCGCATAGAACTCGTGATCGGCGAAAGTCAGCAATACGTCGCGCACCACCATGGGAAATAGCGAACACGCATCCAGCACGACGGTAAAGCGATCGACCGACAGCATTACAGATCGTATCCGCCTATCGATTCGCTGTCGGCCACGATCTCGTCCAAGCTGCTCTTGCGTGTTGCACGCATGGTTTCCTTGTAGCGCATCACGTCGTCCATCAACATGCGGCGATGCCGCCCGACCTTGCGGAAAGGCAGTTCGCCGGCTTCAAGGCGAGCGATCAGAAACGGCCGCGATACGCCGAGCAAATCTGCCGCTTGCTTGGTGGTCAATTCGGTGTCGGCGGGATAGAGAACGAACACCTGCTCACTGGCCATCATGGCCAGCACACGCGAGAGCACCCGCAGCGTGGCGGGTGGAACCTCGATACGGGCGAGATCTCCGTCCGCCCCCTCCTCGACCAATGCAACACTGTGCGCGCGCGAATGATCGAGCGCCGCGCCCATGAGGCGGCTTGCGGCGGACAGCACGGTTGCGTCGTCGTCCGACAGGATGATGCGATCGGGTGTGGCGGTTGTCATGTTCGACTCCAATTACCTTCGAGTATAAGTCAATCCTCGCCACAAACGCAATAAACGCAACATTTGAAATATTTGCAACGCGATCACATCGCACTGGTTTCTATGTGGATTCGGTTAACGAAAAACGCCGGGCCGCGCTTTCGCGCGACCCGGCGTCCACCGCTCGTCTGTAATTCAACGATTTATTGCTTCGCCACCTGTTGCACGGCAGCGGCCGCCGACACCGGAGCGGATGCCGGCGCAACCGCTCCCACCGCCGTGTCCGCCGCCTTCACATCACCCCAGCCGCCACCCAACGCGCGAATCAGATTGACGGTCGCCACCGCCTGCGTGCCCGACAGATGGCTCGCCTGCAGCTGCGAAGTCAGCACCTGCCGCTCGCCGTCGATCACGTCCAGGTAGCTGACCGCACCCTCCGTGTACTGCGTGCGCGACAGATGCGCCGCCCGTTGCGAGGCCTGAACCGCGTCGTTCTGCTCGCGCATCTGATCGTCGAGCAAACGCAAGTCGGACAGGTTGTCCTCCACCTCACGGAACGCCACCAGCACCTGCTGACGATACTGCGCCACGTCCTCGTCATACTTCGAACGGGCTTGCGCGAGGTTCGCCTTGCGGCGGCCGCCGTCGAACAGAGGCAGCGTCAGCGCCGTGCCGGCAATCGGTCCGAGAATGAACGCGCGGCTCGACCACTTGAACAGGTCGCCGAGCGTCGCCGATTCGAAACCGGCTGCGCCAGTGATGTCGAGTTTCGGGAAGAACGCCGACTTCGCGAGGCCGACACGCGCATTCGCCGCCTGCATCGCGCGCTCCGCCGCCGAAATATCCGGCCGGCGTTCCAGCAAATCCGAAGGCAAGCCCGGCGGCACACGCACCGTCACCGGAGCCAGCGGCGCCTCCGCGAAGGAGAAATCCGCCGGCGGCTTGCCGAGCAGAATCGCGAGGCTATGTTCCGATGCCGCGCGCTGACGCGCCACGCCCACGGCATCCGCACGCGCGCTCGCCAGTTCGTTGCGGGCCCGCGATACATCCAGCTCGCCGATATCGCCTTCCTTGAAGCGCCGTTCGACCAGCTTCAGCGTGTCCTCACGCAACGCCACGGTACGACGGTACAGGTCCTGATCCGTATCGAGCTCGCGCAACTGGAAGTAGTTCTGCGCGACGTCTGCCTGCAAGGACAATTGCACCGAACGGAACAGCGCTTCGCTTTGCTGCTCGTCCGAACGCGACGCGTTCACGTTCGAGCCGACCCGCCCGAACAGATCCGCTTCGTACGACGCGGTGGTTTGCGCGCGCCAGATCGTGGCGTTGGTGCCGCCCGCGCTATCCGGCTGAAATTGCGACGCCGCCGACGCACGCTGGCGCGTCGGGCCGAAGCCCGCATCGAGCTTCGGGAACCAGTCCGACTTCGCTGCCTGCGTGACCGCACGCGCCTGCTGCACGCGCGCCGCGGCCGCCTTCAGGTCCTGATTCGCGGCGAACGCCTGCTCTTCGAGTGCATTGAGTTGCGGGTCGCCGAATATCGTCCACCATTCGCCGCGATGCGCGTCGTCGGCGGGCTGGGCCTGTTTCCAGGTGCCGTTGTCCTGCGCCGATACACCCGACGCCCCCGAGGGCGCGGCAGCAGCCGACGCCACGGGCGCTTCCTTGAACGCAGCCGGCGCATCCACTTCAGGCCGCTTATAAGTCGGCTCCAACGAGCAGGCGGCGAGCAACGCGACCAGCAAACCGCTGGCAGCCGCCCGGCCCCACCCGCTCAAAGATTCATAGCGTTTCATTATTGTTTTCTCCTCAAGCGTCCGTCACCGGCGCGCCATAGTGCGGCGAATCTTTCTGCGCGACGTGAATCGTTCCGCCCGCCAGCGTACGCAGCACCACATAGAACACAGGGGTCAGCATCAGACCGAACAGCGTGACACCAAGCATGCCGAAGAATACCGCGATACCCATCGCATGACGCATCTCCGAACCGGCTCCGCTCGACAGCACCAGCGGCACCACGCCCATGATGAATGCGATCGACGTCATCAGAATCGGCCGCAGACGCAGGCGGCTCGCCTCGATTGCCGCCGACAGGGGCGTATGCCCGTCATGCTCCAGTTCGCGAGCGAACTCGACGATCAGAATCGCGTTCTTCGCCGACAAGCCCACCAGCACCATCAAACCGATCTGCGTGAAGATGTTGTTGTCGCCGCCCGTGAGCCACACGCCGGTCAGCGCGGACAGCACGCTCATCGGCACGATCAGGATCACCGCGAGCGGCAGCGTCAGGCTTTCATACAGTGCGGCCAGCACGAGGAACACGAGCAGCACGCTGATCGGGAACACCCACAAGCCCGCATTGCCGGCCAGAATCTGCTGATACGTCAGGTCAGTCCACTCGAGCTTCACACCATGCGGCAAGACTTCCGCCGCCACGCGTTCGGCCGCGGCTTGTGCCTGGCCCGACGAGAAGCCCGGCGCCGGTCCACCGTTGATGTCGGCAGCCGTATAGCCGTTGTAGCGCACCACCATTTCCGGACCGAAGGTCGGCGTCACCGTCACCAGCGACGACAACGGCACCATGTCGCCTGCCGCATTGCGCGTCTTCAGTTGCAGGATGTCGTCGGCACGCTGACGGAACGGTGCGTCCGCCTGCACCCGCACCTGATACACGCGGCCAAAGCGGTTGAAGTCGTTCACATACAGCGAGCCGAGATAGATCTGCATCGTGTTGAACACGTCCGTGACCGGCACGCCGAGCTGCTTGGCCTTCACACGGTCGAGATCCACATTCAGTTGCGGCACGTTGATCTGATAGCTCGAGAAGGTCGGGCCGAGTTCAGGCGTCTGCGCGGCCTTCTTCACGAATGCTTCCGCGGCCTTGTTCAACTCCGCGTAACCGAGCGCGCCGTGATCCTCCAGCTGCATCTTGAAGCCGCCGAGCGTGCCGAGACCGAGCACGGGTGGCGGCGGGAACACCGCGACGAACGAATCCTTGATCGCACCGTATTGCTGATTCAGCGCACCGGCAATCGCGCCGGCCGAGAGCTTCTTGTTGCCACGATCCTTGAAAGGCTTGAGCGTGACGAACACGATGCCCGCGCTGGAGCTATTCGTGAAGCCATTCACCGACAGACCCGGGAACGCCACCGCGCTCTCCACGCCCGGCTGCTTCAGCGCGATCGAACTCATGTCGCGAATCACTTTCTCCGTGCGATCCAGCGACGCGCCGTTCGGCAATTGCGCGAAGGCAATCAGGTACTCCTTGTCCTGCGCCGGCACGAAGCCACCCGGCACCACGCGCGAGATCAGCACGGTCGCGCCCAGCAGGATCGCGTAGACCGCAAGCATCGCGCCCTTACGGCGCAGCACGCCGGTCACGCCGCGGCCATACGCCGTCGAACCGCGATGAAAGACCTTGTTGAAGCGCTTGAAGAAACCACCCAGCAGGCGATTCATCACGCGCGTCAGGAAGTCTTCCTTCGCGCCGTGGCTGCGCAACAGCATCGCGGACAGCGCCGGCGACAAGGTCAGCGAGTTGAACGCCGAGATCACCGTCGAGATCGCGATGGTCATCGCAAACTGCTTGTAGAACTGCCCCGTCAAACCAGTCATGAACGCGAGCGGCACGAACACGGCGACGAGCGTCAGCGCAATCGCGATAATCGGCCCGCTCACTTCCTGCATCGCCTTATACGTGGCATCACGCGCACTGAGCCCGTTTTCGATGTTCCGCTCGACGTTTTCCACCACCACGATCGCATCGTCCACCACGATCCCGATGGCGAGCACCATGCCGAACAATGACAACGCGTTGATCGAGAAGCCGAACGCGAGCAGTAACGAGAACGTCCCGACAATCGACACCGGCACCGCGATCAACGGAATGATCGAAGCACGCCACGTCTGCAGGAACACGATCACCACGATCACCACCAGCGCGATCGCTTCGAGCAGCGTATGCACGACCGCTTCGATACTCGAGCGCACGAACTGCGTCGGGTCGTAGACGATCTTGTATTCGACGCCCGCGGGCATGTCTTCCGCGAGTTCCTTCATCGCGGTACGCACCTGATCGGAAATCGCGAGCGAGTTCGCGCCCGGTGCCTGGTTGATGGCGAGCGCCACCGCCGGCTTGTTATCGAGCAGCGAACGAAGGCCGTATTCCGAAGCCGCGAGTTCGATCCGCGCAATATCTTTCAGGTAGGTCACGCCACCGTCCGGCGTGGTCTTGACGATGATGTCGCCGAATTCGCCCTCAGTCTTGAGACGGCCACGCGCGTTCACCGACAACTGCAATTGCGTGCCCGGCACCGAAGGCGATGCGCCGATCACACCGGCCGCCACCTGAATGTTCTGCTCACGGATCGCATTGACCACCTCGGTCGCCGTCAAACCCCGTTGCGACACTTTCTGCGGATCGAGCCAGACGCGCATCGCGTAGTCGCCCGAACCCCACAATTGCACTTCGCCGACGCCCTGGATCCGCGCGAGCCGGTCCTTGACGTTCAACAGCGCATAGTTGCGCAGATACGTCATGTCGTAACGATTGTTCGGCGAGATCAAGTGCACCACCATGGTCAGCGTGGGCGAGCTTTTGATCGTCGTGATGCCGAGGCGCTGCACGTCTTCCGGCAAACGCGGCAGCGCCTGATTCACGCGGTTCTGCACGAGTTGCGTCGCGAGGTCAGGATTGGTGCCGAGCTTGAAGGTCACCGTAAGCGTGAGATTGCCGTCGCTATTTGCTTGCGACTGCATGTACAGCATGTTCTCGACGCCGTTGATCTGCTCTTCGAGCGGCGCCGCGACCGCTTCGGCGATCACCTTCGGGTTCGCGCCCGGATATTGCGCGTGGACCACCACCGACGGCGGCACCACTTCCGGGTACTCCGAAATCGGCAGCTTGAAGAGCGCAATGATGCCGCCCAGCAGGATCAATACCGACAACACGCCAGCAAAGATCGGCCGATCGATGAAGAATTTGGATATGTTCATGGGAAGCTCTTAACGTTGGAGCGTGCGCCGCGCAGTCAGGCCACGGCGCGCGAGGCTCACGAATTCTTGTCCGCTTTGGTGCGCGTTTGCGTTTGGGCCTGCGACTGCGATTGCGCTTGTGCGGGCGTCTGCTTTTCTGCAAGCGGCGCGCTGTTCGGATCGCCATCCGTTGTCATCGGCACCATGTGCGCGCGCACTGCATCACCGGGACGCACGCGCTGGATGCCGTTCACGACAATGCGGTCAGTCGCCTTCAGACCGCCCTTCACCACGCGCAGATTGCCCTGCATGCCGCCCACGTCGATCGTGCGATACACGACGTGATTGCCTTGATCGACCACCAGCACGAACTTCTTGTCCTGGTCGGTGCCGACCGCGGCGTCGTCGATCAACAGCGCCGGATGCGGCTCGCTGCCGCCGACCTTCACGCGCGCATACAAACCGGGAATCAACGCACCATCCTGGTTATCGAAACGCGCGCGCACGCGGATCGTGCCCGACGACGTGTCGAGGCGGTTGTCCACCGATTCGATCACGCCGCTGCGCGAGTAGCCGCTTTCGTCCGCGAGACCGAGTTCCACCGGCACCTTGCTGCCGTCTTTCGCCCGGCTCAGGTATTGCAGATAGGTTTGTTCGTCCGCGTCGAACGATGCGTAGATCGGCGACACCGACACCAGCGTGGTCAGCGGCGCAGCAGTCGCGCCGGCCGAGATCACGTTGCCCACGGTGATTTCCGCACGCGACACACGGCCCGACACCGGCGCGACAATCCTGGTGTAGCCGAGATTGATGCGGGCGGTTTCGACGGCGGCTTGCGCGGCCTTCAGGTTGGCGCTCGCCTCACGCGCGGCGTTCTGCTTCTCGTCATAGTCACGCTTGGCGATCGCGTTGTCGGTGATCAGACGTTGCGCGCGTTCCCAATCGCTTTGCGTGTAGCCCGTGCGCGCCTGCGCGGCGGCCAGTTGCGCTTCCGCGCGATCCAGTTCGGCCGCATACGGACGCGGGTCGATCACGAACAGCGTGTCGCCCTTCTTCACGAGCGCACCGTCCTTGAAGTTGACGGACACGATGGTGCCCGGCACTTGCGAACGCACGTCCACTTTCTCGACGGCTTCGAGACGGCCCGAGTAGCTCTGCCAATCGGTGATCGTTTTTTGCACCACCGTGGCCACATCGACTTCCGGCACGATGGTTGGCGCGGCGGGCGAGCTCGCGTCCACGCGGATCGCGCCGAACGTGCCCAGCCCGGCCACGACGATGACAGCAAGTGCGGCAATCGCCACGCGGCGACGGGAAAGAGGAAGGATAGTCATGTGAAGCTCCCGAGATCGTTGATTAAAGTTCTGCTTATTTCTGTTTCAGCGATGGGCGCGTGCATCGAAGCGCCACTGAAAAAATCGCACCGCTTCCTGCAAGGCGGGCGGATGATCGGCCAGCGCGGCATGCGACACACTCGGATAGCGGACCACCTGGGTCAGCACACCGGCGTCGATCAGACTGCTGGCGTATTTCTCCGCCTCCACATGCAGCACGTCGTTTTGCGCCGTCGCGATCAGCGTGGCCGGCAGGCCCGCGAGACGCGACGATTCGAGCGGCGCGGCGTACGGATGCATACGCTGCGACGCTTGTGGCAGATACGCGCGATAACACGCCGCGCACTCTTTTGCCGTGATGTCCGAGCCGAGGCGCTTTTCGTCGCCCAGGCGCGTGAGACTCGGATCGAGCATCGGCCCAAACAGCGCTTGGGCGGAAATGCGCACGTCACCGCGATCCCGCGCAATGAAAGCGAGGCAATTGGCCAACTGGCCGCCAGCGTCGTGGCCGGCCACGCCAACCTTCTTGCTATTCCCGCCAAACGCGCGCGCCCGGGTCTGCACCCACAGCGCCGCGCGATGCGCGTCTTCAGGCGCAGCCGGAAACGGAAACTGCGGCGCCAGCGAGTACCCGACCGATACGACCAGAGCCGGTAAGTGTTCTGCGAAATAACGCGAGGCGTAGTCGGCCTGATCGATCGAGCCCTTCGTAAATCCACCACCGTGGAAATAAAGCAGTACCGGCAGTGCGGTTTTCTTTTCCTGCCTGTACAGACGCAACGTAATGTCCTGCGCGTGCCCTTCGATCTGCACGTCAGTGACTTCGAGTGCCGTGCTGTCGGCCTCTGCCGGGCTGCTGCCGGCGGGCACAAAGGAGTACGGCGGTTTAAATGCTTCCATGTCGAGCCGCGCAATGCGCATAGAACTTCAATGGTGCGAATTGTGGGTTCGGCAGACTCGTAAATAAATGCCTATAATCCGGCAACACAATTCGGCGCCCCTGAACAATCGAAAGCGATTGTCCGCGGATTCGTGGTGGAGTCCTTTCCTGCTCAGCGCGCCAGCCCCTATTGGAGGTCTGCAATGGACCGGCTTCAGGCCATGCAAGTGTTCACTCGTGTTGTCGACACCAACAGCTTTACCCGTGCAGCGGAAACGCTCGACTTGCCGCGCGCATCGGTTACCACGATTATTCAGAACCTCGAAGCGTTCCTCGGCACGCGTCTGATGCATCGGACCACGCGCCGTTTGTCGCTCACGCCGGACGGCGCGGCGTACTACGAACGCTGCGTGCGCATCCTCGCGGACGTCGAAGAGACCGAGGCCAGTTTTCAAAGCGGCAATAAAAAGCCGCACGGCAAGCTGCGCATCGACATGCCGGGGTCGATCGGCCGCTTGCTGGTGATTCCTTCGCTGTGTGAATTCCACACGCGCTATCCGGACATCGATCTGCAACTCGGCCTGACGGACCGGCCGGTTGACCTGTTGCAGGAAGGCGTGGATTGCGTGGTGCGGGTCGGCGCGCTACAGGATTCCTCGCTGGTGGCGCGTCGAATCGGTCTGTTTGAGGGCGTGACCTGCGCGGCCCCCGACTACATCGAGCGTGCAGGCATGCCGAAATCGCTCGAAGACCTGGAGAATCACAAAGCAGTCAATTACTTTTCGAGCCGCACGGGTCGCACGCTCGATTGGGCCTTCATGGTTGATGGCAAAGAAGTTGAAGTGAAAATGAAGAGCATCGTCTCGGTGAACGACGCGGACGCCTACGTGACCTGCGGGTTGGAAGGCTTCGGCCTGATTCAGCCTGCGCTCTTCATGGTGCTGCCGCATCTGCGGTCGGGTCAACTGGTCGAAGTGCTGCCGGAACTGAAGCCCTTGCCGATGCCAATTTCGGCAGTCTATCCGCACAGCCGGCATCTGTCGCCTAAAGTCCGCGTTTTCGTAGACTGGATTGCGGAGCTGTTCGACCGTTGTCCGTTATTGAGCGGACGTGGCAGTCTGGACGCAACCTGCACGAAGCGCACGCTCGAAGAACGCGAGTCCGCTCCAATGCTCGACACACCGGTGATAACGGAATGGGTCGCGTAATTCGCGCGAATTGAAGTTTGAAGCGCAGAATCTGGAACAGTGAATTCCAACCGCGGCTCTAATGCCGCGGTTTTCTTTTTGCGGCAACGCCGGCAAGGCGTTTCACCTAATGTCGGCGCGATTGTTCTGGAATCGCGACAATTCATTTCGCGAAAGTGCGGTTTATCCGCACTGCCTCGAAGTCTACATTTCACCCTGTCGCAGCGCCGCTCGTGCTGCAAACGAATCGACAGGAGTGAATCATGAAACGCAATCTCTTAGCAGGTCTGGCTCTTTCGCTGATCGTGAGCGCTCCGGCGTTCGCACAAGGCGGCGGCGGAATTGGCCGCGCAGGTACATACGAAACGCAACCCACGCCGAGCACTACCGCGAAATCGCGCGAAGAAGTGAAGGCCGAACTCGTCGCAGCCTATCGCGACGGCTCGCTGCCCTCGCTCAACCGCACAACGTACCCGAATAAAGGCCTGATCGGTCAAACTCAGGCAGCCCGCATCGCGCTGCAGGAAGGCACGAGCGGCGACGTTACGCGCGTGGCCAACGGACAGTAAAACCAGAATGCTGCAATGATTCGGTTTCCAAAAGAAATAGTCATTGCGACGCCATTCATGCACTCTTCAAAAAGGAGCTCATCATGACACCCTCGGAACTCGACAATTGGGACACCGATACCCCTGTGTGGACGCCGTATCGCGCGCCGCAACACTAAATGTCGAAAGTAGCAGCGAGTGCCCGCGGACCTGGTCCGCGGGCACAGTCACATTTGCAGAGACCTAGCGCCTCGGCACGCCGTCACGCCACTCGCCCCAACGCGTGGAGATATCCTGCACGAGCGGATTGCCCGAGAGGAACAGGTTCTGGATAGCGATCGTAAAGCCGCCTTGCGCGGCATAGTTCAGCAGGTTGTCCGCACTCGTCTGCCCGTCGTAGGGCCGGTCGAAATCGGAGCCCGCGCGCAACACGGCAACACGATTCAAATCCACCTTGTGTACCGAAGCCGCGCGCTTAAGCGCTTCGTAGGTAGCGTTGTCCTCTTGCTGCGTCGTGCAGTAGACACCTTTTTCATCGGTCAGGATTTTGGTCCAGTCGCGGGCTCGCTGCCCGAGCAGGGTGCCTGACCACCAGGTGTCGCCCGCGAGCGTATCGCATTGAATAACGGTTGGCGGACGGTTTGCCGGTGCATACGAATACTTGGCCCGCGCGGCCTGAGCCTGCGCGTTATCGGACAGCGTCACGTGGCGAGACAATGCGAACGCCGTATTCGCGAGCCGCGTGTTCAACTGGAACACTTCAGTGCGGTAGTCGAGCGGCGGCTTATCCGACGGACTCTTCGTGTTGATGCCGAGGTAGCCGGTATTCCAGTTGGGCGGAATCTCGCGCCCGTCGATCTCCCATTGAATCCCAAAGTCGACCAGATATTTCGCCCACGCGGCGGAGCCCACCGTGCCCTGCTGCGGATCGATCCCGGCAATGCCGGCCACCATGAAGTACGTACGCCGCAAATCGAAACGCGGCGAGAACGTCAGCGCCATGATCGACGCGGCAGCGTTGGTGTGTCCCATGCCGGTGGTCATCACGCACACGTCTTGCCGGTTGCAGTGGACGGTCGGGTAATCGGGCGACAGGCCGTCCACCGTAATCTCGCGCCACGGCCCGAGGTTGTCGAGCCACACCTGCCCCTCCGGCCCGAACATCGAAATGATCATCACCTTGACGGGCTGCCCGTGCGAGCCGCCGTCGCCGCGCGAGAAACCGTCGTTGTCGTCCGCGCTGGCCGGCCCGGACGATAGGGCCGCGCATGCCGCGAGGGTAATGGCGCAGACGGCGCCGAGTGAGCGAGTCAGCATCGTGATCTTCCTTTTGCTTGTGATGCAGGTTGGGAAAGAGTGCTGCTTTTCAGGCCGAAAGAAGTATAGATGCGAAGAAATTATTTTCCACTACGCGATGCACCATCGGCCCGCGCTTCCAGCGCACTGTACGGAGAGGCGTACGAATCGGCGCAGCACGCGTTCTTCGGCGTTTTCTTATAATCGATAGTCCGCAGCGCACCGGCTTTGTGCACTTCATAACAGGAGCACCTCAATGGACTATGTGAAACTCGGCCGCACCGGCCTCGATGTATCGCGTCTTTGTCTCGGCTGCATGAGCTACGGCGTGCCGTCTCGCGGCACCCATCCGTGGTCGCTGGACGACGAAGCCGCGCGTCCCTTCATCAAGCAGGCGCTCGATTACGGCATCAACTTTTTCGACACTGCGAACGTGTATTCCGACGGCACGAGCGAGGAAATCGTCGGCCGTGCGCTCAAGGACTTTGCGAAGCGCGACGAGATCGTGCTGGCCACCAAGGTGAATAGCCGCATGCATCCGGGCCCGAACGGCGCCGGCCTGTCGCGCAAGGCGATCATGTCAGAGATCGACCACAGCCTGCGGCGCCTCGGCACGGACTACGTGGACCTGTATCAGATCCACCGCTGGGACTACGGCACGCCGATCGAAGAAACCATGGAAGCGTTGCACGACGTCGTGAAGGCCGGCAAGGCGCGCTACATCGGCGCATCGTCCATGTATGCGTGGCAGTTCGCCAAGGCGTTGCATGTGGCTGAGAAGAACGGCTGGACGCGCTTCGTGACAATGCAGAACTACGTCAATCTGCTGTACCGCGAGGAAGAGCGCGAAATGCTGCCGCTGTGCGAAAGCGAAGGTATCGGCGTGATTCCGTGGAGCCCGCTCGCGCGCGGCCGCCTGACGCGCGACTGGAGCACCGAAAGCGCGCGCTCCGAAACCGACGAATTCGGCCGCACGCTGTACGCGCAGACGGAAGACGCCGATCGTCGGATTGTCGAACGGGTCAGCCAGATCGCCAGCGAGCGCGGCGTGCCGCGTGCACAGGTCGCGCTCGCGTGGGTGTTGCAGAAGAAGCCGATCACCGCGCCGATCGTCGGCGCGACCAAGCTGCATCATCTCGACGATGCGGTGGCCGCGCTTTCGCTCAACTTAAGCGCGGAGGAAATCGGCCGGCTCGAAGAGTTGTATGTGCCGCATGCGGTGACGGGCTTCGAGTAGGCCGTAGACGTGCCGCTCAAACGCGCGGCACTTCCGGTTCGAAGAACACCCAGCGGACTTGCGGGAAGGTGGCCTGCAAGTCCGCTTCGATCACGTTGATCGCATCGACCATGGCGCGGCCGCTCGCGTAGTCGATCATTTCCGCCTGCACGGCCACCACCACATGACGCCCCCATTGCAGCGTAATCATATTGATGATGCTGCGAATCTCGGTGCGCCCGCGCAGATGCGCCTCGATCGCGCGCCGTACTTCGGGGCTTGCCGATTCGCCGACGATCATCGACTTCACTTCACGCGCCACCAGCCACGCGATCACCATGAGCAACACGCCGACGCCGATGGACCCCAGCGCGTCGTAGACAGGATTGCCGGTCATCATGGTGAGCAGCACGGCCACGAAGGCTATCGCCAGGCCCGCCAGCGCGGCGATATCCTCGCCCGCTACCACCAGCAGCTCGGACTCGCGCGTCTCCCGAAACCAGCGCCACATGCTTTTGTCGGGATGCGTCTTGCGGATTTCCTTGACGGCGCCCCACAAGGACAGCGCCTCGAGCACCACGGACACGCCGAGCACCGCCAGCGCTACGTAGGCATACTGCAACGGCTCGTGCACGAACAGACGATGCACGCCCTCATACACCGAGAACGCGCCGCCGACAAAGAACAGCAGTAGCGCGACCAGCAGCGAGTAGAAGTTGATCTCGCGCCCGCCGCCCATGGGATGCAGCGGGCTCGCCGGCTTGCGAGCTTCGCGCAGACCGAACAGCAGCAGCAATTGATTGCCGCAATCGGCGGTGGAGTGAATGGCCTCGGCGAACATCGAACCAGAACCGGTGAACGCGGCGGCGGCGAACTTGCAGATGGCAATGCCGAGGTTGGCGGCGAGCGCGTAGAAAATGGCTTTCGGCGATTCTTCTTTCATCGTCGTGGAAGGCGTCCGTGAGTTTGCAAAGAGCTTTCGATGGGCAACAGCCCGTATTATGGGCATGCCGGGCGGCATGCGTCCAACCCGGGTGTTGTTTGCAACGTGCTCCGCTTGCGCTCTACCTCGTTCGCCTTCCTTCGCCTCAAGCCTCGTTATGCCCTTTCGAGCGCCGCCATTTCACGCACGATCACCAGGAGCATCGACAGGCTCGCACCGCCCGTGGCCCGAAGGTCAGCCAGCAGGCGCTCGTAGCGTTCCAGTTGCGCGGTGCGCTTCTCACGCCATGCCTCGACCAGCGCCTCGGGCGTGGAGGCTTCATCGGCGCCGGCCAATGCGCTCGTCGTCAGCGCGCGTTTGAGACGCGCGATGTCGGCCACCGCCGTGGCGCGCGCCAGCATGTCCCAATGCGTGGGCGCCGGCAACGCGGCCGCGCGCTCGCTGATCCAGCTGGAACTGAGCAGCGTGCCGAGCGCGAAATAGACGCCGGCCACCAGTTCGAGACTGCGCCCGCAGGTGGACGACACTTCGGCGATATCGAGCAACGCAGCCGAGATCTCGCCGCTCGCGATTCGCACCGCCAGTTCGCTATCCACGCCGGCGTCCGCGAATACGCGCTGCCGCTCGGAGAGCGCTTCGAGATCGGCGTTCGGCAACAGCGCGGGCCATTGCGGCGCAAGGCGTTGCGCCGCGTCGCGGCAACGCGCGAGCAGGCCGGCCACGTCGCGGTCGCTGACCGCGCCCGATTGCAATTGCCGCAGGAACCACAGCGCCGAGCGCTCGACCAGCCGCGCGACTTCGACGAACATGCGCGCCTGGATGTCGTCGGCGACACGGTTGTCGAGCGCGTCGATACTGCGCCACACATCGTTGAGATTGAACACGTCGCGCGCCATGATGATGGCCCGCACAATGTCGCCTGGCTGTGCATCGGTTTCTTCCATCAACCTGTGCACGAACTCGCAACCCACGCGATTCACGAGTGCGTTGGTCAGATGCGTCGCGAGAATTTCACGGCGCAGCGGGTGGCGCTGCATCGGCTCGCTGAAGCGCTGCCGCAACGGTTTCGGAAAATACTCCACCAGCATGTCGCTGACGAGCGGATCTTCCGGCATCGACGATTCGAGCAGCGCGTCGTACAGCCACATCTTGCTGTAGGCGAGCAGCACGGCGCGCTCCGGCGTGGTGAGCCCTTGCCTCGCGGCCTGCCGTTCGGCGACTTCTTCGTCGGTCGGCAGAAACTCGATCACGCGATTGAGCCGCCCCGCGCGTTCGAGGTAGCGCATCAGGCGCGCTTCCGCATCGAGCAATTCAACGCCGTAGCGGCCCGCAATCGACAGCGCCTGCGTCTGGTAGTAATTGTCCTGCAGCACGAGCAAACCGACTTCGTCGGTCATGTCGGCGAGCAGCGCGTTGCGTTGCTTCTCCGTCATCTCGCCGTCGGAGACGACCAGGCCCAGCAGAATCTTGATGTTGACCTCGTGGTCCGAGCAGTCCACCCCAGCGGAGTTGTCGATCGCATCGGTATTGATGCGGCCGCCGCGCTGTGCGAACTCGATGCGCCCGAGTTGCGTGAGCCCGAGATTGCCGCCTTCGGCCACGACCTTGCATCTCAGGTCGGAACCGTTGACACGGATCGCGTCGTTGGCACGGTCGCCGACTTGCAGATGCGTTTCGCGGCTCGCCTTCACGTACGTGCCGATGCCGCCGTTGTACAGCAGATCGACCGGCGCCTGCAGGATCGCGCGCATCAGTTCAGCGGGCGCGAGCGCCGGCGCGCTGATGCCGAGCACCGACTGCACCGCCGGCGAGAGCGGAATGGTCTTGGCGCTGCGCGGAAACACGCCGCCGCCCGCCGAGATCAGCGAAGGATCGTAGTCGGCCCAACTCGAACGGTCCAGAACGAATAGACGCCCGCGCTCGGCAAGACTGACCGCCGGATCAGGATTCGGGTCGAGAAAAATATGCCGATGGTCGAACGCGGCCACGAGCTTGATATGCGGTGACAGCAGCATGCCGTTGCCGAACACATCGCCCGACATATCGCCCACGCCGACCACCGTGAAGTCCATGGTCTGGGTATCCACACCCATTTCGCGGAAGTGCCGCTTAACCGACTCCCACGCCCCGCGCGCGGTGATGGCCATTTTTTTGTGGTCGTAACCGACCGAGCCGCCCGAGGCAAACGCATCGTCGAGCCAGAAACCATATTCCTGCGAGATCGCGTTCGCATAGTCGGAGAACGTGGCCGTGCCTTTGTCGGCCGCGACCACCAGATAGGGATCGTCGGGATCGTGGCGCACCACGTCGGGCGGCGGCACGATAGTCGTGCCGGCGAGATTATCGGTCACGTCGAGCAGGCCGCGCAGGAAGGTCTGATAACACGCAATGCCTTCGCGCATCCACGCGTCGCGTTCGGTTTGCGGCGGCGGATTCTTCACGACGAAGCCGCCTTTCGAACCGACCGGCACGATCACCACGTTCTTCACCATCTGCGCCTTCATCAGGCCCAACACTTCCGTGCGGAAATCCTCGCGCCGGTCCGACCAGCGCAAACCACCGCGCGCCACGCGGCCGCCGCGCAAATGCACGCCTTCCACGCGCGGCGAGTACACCCAGATTTCGAACATCGGTTTCGGTTCGGGCAAGCCGGGCACTTGCGCGGGATCGAACTTGAAGGAGAGATACGGCTTCGGTTTGCCGTCGGCGTCGAAGCGATAGTAGTTGGTCCGCTTGGTGGCTTTGATGACGCCGAGAAATTGCCGCAGTATGCGGTCTTCGTCCAGATTCGGCACCTGGTCGAGCGCGCTGTCGATGGTATGGAGCCAGCCGTCGACGCGCGCCTCGCGCGTCTCGCCCAATACCGGATTGAAGCGGGCCACGAACAGTTCGACCAGCATGCGCGCGATCGCCGGATTGCCGGTCACCGCGCGCTCGATATACGCGTCGCTGAAGGTCGAGCCGACCTGCCGCAGATACTTGGCGTACGCGCGCAGGATCGTCACCTCGCGCGCATTCAATTGCGCGCGCAACACGAGGCGATTGAAGTCATCGCTTTCGATCGCGCCGGTCCAGACCTTTTCGAAGGCTTCTTCAAAGAGATCTTTGACGCGTTCGATGTCGAACTCCGCGTCGTCCGCGAGTTCGAGCCCGAAGTCGTGAATCCACGCGGGCGTCGCGCCCAGCGCCTCGATCAGATAGGGCCGCTCTTCATCGACACGCACGCCGAGATGTTCGAGCATCGGCAAACTGCGCGACAAGGCGATCGGCAACCCCGCGCGATACACCTTGAAGCGAAACGCGCGCGGGCCCGATTCGATCGGGCGGTACAGGTTCATGGCAAGCCGTTCGCTGCCTTGCACGCGTTCGATCAGTTCGATATCGCGCACCGCCGTGCGGGCAGGATAGTCGTCGCGATAGCCGGCGGGAAAAGAATCGCTGTAGTGTTGCAGCAGACGGTTGCCCTGCTCTTCGCCGAAGGCGTCGAGCAAGGCGTCGGCAAGATCGTCCTGCCAGCGGCGTGCGACCTGCACGAGCCGCGATTCCAGTTCGCGCGTATCGACGTTGGGCATGCCGCCCGGCTTCGCGTGCACCACGAAGTGAATGCGCGCCAGCGTCGACTCCGACAGCAAGGGCGTGAACTCGACACTCTCGCCGTTGAATGCGTCGACCAGCAGATTGGCAATGCGCTGACGCAGGTCGGTGTTGTACTTGTCGCGCGGCACGAACACGAGACACGACACGAAACGGTCAAAACGGTCGCGCCGTACGAACAGCCGGGTGCGCTGATGCTCCTGCAAACGCAGCACGCCTAGCGCGATATCGTAGAGCTGATTCTCTTCGGCCTGAAACAGCTCGTCACGCGGATAGGTTTCGAGCACCGTGACGAGCGATTTCGCCAGATGACCTTTCGGCAGGAAACCGGCTCGTCTCACGATATTCGCGCATTTGCGCCGCACGATCGGAATCTCGGCGGCCGACACGAAATATGCCGTCGACGTATAGAGGCCGATGAAGCGCCGCTCGCCGGTCACCTTGCCGTCCGCGCCGGTCAGCTTGATGCCGACATAGTCCAGATAGCCCGGCCGGTGCACGGTGGCCCGTGAATTGGCCTTGGTCAGAAAGATCGGCGACGACCCTGAAATGATCTCGGCCGCGGCCGGCGGCAAGGGCGTGATCTCGGCGGCGCCGGCGGGCCGCAATGCATCGCGCAGAATGCCCAGACCCGAACCCGGCACCGCGCGCAGACCGTAGCCGATGTCGTGCTGCACCAGTTCGTAATCGCGCTGGCCGAGAAAGGTGAAATGATCGGCCACCATCCATTCGAGAAACGCGCGGGCTTCCAGACCTTCCGGTCCGCCCTCGCCCGCTTTCATGCCTTTGATCGTAACGCGCGCGAGTTCGACGATCTTCGGCCAGTCTTCGACGGCCGCCCGCACGTCGCGCAACACCTTGGCGATTTCATCACGCAGCGCGTCGAGTTTTGCGGCGTCGCCGCAACGGTCCACTTCGAAGTGGATGAACGACGTCAACTGCGAACGCGTATCGGTCGCTTCTTCTGCGCCCTGGATCAAGCGCGCGATACTGCCGTCGGGCGCGCGCCAGATGCGAAACACCGGATGCACGACGGAATGCAGCGCGAGGCCCTGCCGGTTGACCGCCATCGAGACGGAATCGACCAGAAACGGCATGTCGTCATTGACGATCTCGATCACCGTGTGATCGGAGTGCCAGCCGTGCTGTTCGAGAATCGGGTTATAGACGCGCAGCCGTTCGGCGCCGGGCACGAAGCGCTGCGCCGTTTGCCAGTGCGCGAGCGCCGCGCCGTAGAGATCGGCAATCGAGCGGCTTTGCAGGTCGTCCGCGTCGACGAAATCGTAGTAGTGCCGCAGAAAGGTCTCGACGACCTTGAAGGTTGGCTCGGGCAATCGCCCTCGTGCAAATTCGACGACATCGTTCAGCAAGTGCGTAACGGCTTCTTCGTTCTTTGCTTGCATGATCAACTCCCCCGGCTGGGCGGCATTGGCGGGTATGGCCTGATACTCGCTTGATTCGCATGCATCGTCTGAAGGGAATTATGCACCTGACGACCGGCATGCGACGGACGACGGCACTTAGGTTATACCCGCTGCCGGTGAATGCATCGTTACGGCATGCCCGGCTATTTAAAGCACGGCCCGGGGAACCGCGTGCTCCTGCGCGAGCCATGCGCGAACCTGTTCGCTAGTCCACGCCGGGTCGTCGTGCGGCAGGTCGTGGCCGGCCCACGGATGCTCGCAATGCAGGGCGCCCCACGCCGCCGCCAGCTTTGCCGAGCACACAGGGTCGACCAGCTTGTCGACCCGCGAAGAGAGGATCAGCAATGGGCATTCCGGCCGCGCCGTGCCCGCGGTGAAACGCGCCGCAGCCCAAAGTTGCCGTAACGCATTGCCACGGCTCACGGGCGCGCTGCGGCGAATGCGGCTCCAGGTGTCGAGATCGTCACCCAGCGTCTGCACGTTATTGCACGTCAGCCGATGAATGCCGTGTTCCGCGCGCGGCGCGTCGCGCCAGTGCGCGGCCACGCCCAGCAGGCCAGACCATGCGGAAGGACGCAAGCGCTCCTGCATCTGGCTGAACGGCCGCATGCTCGTATTGATCAGCACCAGCCGTTCGATCTCGTAGGGATGTCGTTGCGCCCAGTCCGTCGCCACCATGCCGCCGAGCGACATGGCCAGCACGCAATAGGGACCCGGCATGCCGCTTTGCAGAGCGGCATTGCGCACGAAGCCGACCATGTCGGCGACCGTCGACGGTGCGCGCAAATGCGTGAATTCGCCGTTGCCCGGCAGATCGAGCAGCAGCAGACGGCGAGGCGCCCCCGCCTGAAGGGCCGCTTCATTGAGCGCGCCTTGCAGCAGGCCGGGCAAGCGACCCCAGTGGCGGATTTCACGCGTGAGGCCGCGCAGCAGGATCCACGTGCTCATACGCTGTCCGGGTTATACCAATGGTCGATCGCGCTTTGCAGCAATTGCTCGCGACGATTGCCTTGCGGCAGCCAGCGTTGCGACGAAAAGGCCGCGCGCGCCAGAAAGTCGAGCAGGTTCGCGTGACGCCGCAGCACGCGCGCCGTGCGATGCGCCTTCACCGGATTGAACATGCCCTGCCGCGAAAACAACTGGCGCGGATTCTTCTTGATCCACAGCCAGGAGCCGAGTTCGAGGGTCATGGGCAGAAAGACGTTGGGCGCGGGCGCGCGGTCGTAAGCGAAGTCCCACAGATCGCCGTGCAACAGATATTGATGGCTCTGCGGTTCGAATGCGTAGCCATGATGGGGATGCGCGCGTTCGAACATGGTCTTCAGCACGTACATTTCCGGCAGATGCGGCATCACTTTGCGGGTGCGTGCGTACGGAAACCAGATGCTGTCGCTCCAGCCGTAGCCGGAGTGGCAATCGAGCGCGATGCTCAGCGGCCGCGTGGCCAGCTCGGTTTCGACCACCCGCAGCAACGCCGAGGCCTCGGGCTCCATTGGCTCGCCCTCGCGGCCCCGATACCACGGCAGCCACGCACCCACGCGCTGGCCGCCTGCCAGCAGCGGCACGCGTTCGTCGGCGTTCTGCGGCGCGTTGCGCATCAGGTCGACGCCGTTCGGGTTAGCGCGCGTGGCCGCCCACATGCCGCCCGGATTGACGATCGGCATAAAGATCAGACGAATCGACTGCAATTGGCGCACCAGCAGTTCGTCCCATTCGAGCCGCGCGAGCAGCGCTCGCATGTAGTCGAGCACGAGTTGCGAGCCGATCCGTTCGAGCCCGTGAATGCCGCCGAAAAAGCCGATTGCCGGCGCTTGCGGGTCGGTGGATCCGATGCTCGCGGTCTGCACGGCGAAGTGCCGGCCGCGCACCGTCGTCTCGCAGACGGTGCGGATCGCGAAGCTCGCACTGCCCTGCTCGAGGATCGTCCTGAGATCTTCGTACTCCGCAAAACTGTCGGGAAGGAAGCTCAGAGGCTGCATGACGATGTCGCAAGCAATTGCAAGGTTAATGGGGACGGCACACCGATTGACGCAATATAGCCTGGCCGGCGGCGCTCATGCTGAAGCGGCGCCGGCGGGCGCAAATCCTGTCACATGCATGTCATTTTCTATTTCGAACGATTGACTCCAATCTGCCTTGCCCGCGACGCAAAAAAGACACGGATAGATATAGTCGTCTAGACGTTGCGATGCCTTCACTCAACCGTCACAGACGCTTCCTAGAATGAGCCCCACACATGCCGGCAGAGGCCGGATGCATCAAGGGGTAGTCATGGAAGCAATTCGGGAAGCAATTCGTATCGAACGGTTGAGCAAGACGTTCAGCAACGGCCGCAAGGCGCTGGATGAAATCGATCTGCGCGTCGAACCGGGCGAAATGGTTGCGTTGATCGGCGCCTCGGGCTCCGGCAAGTCGACGCTGCTGCGTCATATCGCGGGCTTCACGGCTTCGGATGCGCAGCCGTCGCAGATCTCGATTCTGGGCCGGCCCATTCAGCAGAACGGCCGCATCGTGCGGGAAGTGCGCAGCATTCGCCGCGATATCGGCTTCGTGTTCCAGCAATTCAATCTGGTGAACCGCCTCTCCGTCGAAAGCAATGTGCTGATCGGCGCGCTCGCACGGTTGCCGTTGTGGCGTCGACTCTGCGGCCGTTTTCCGCGCACCGAGCGGGCGTTGTCGATGGCTGCGTTGAACGAAGTCGGCATCGGCGAACATGCGCGCGGACGCGCCGCCAATCTCTCCGGCGGCCAGCAGCAGCGCGCCGCGCTTGCCCGTGCGCTGGTGCAACGCGCGCGTATCGTGCTCGCCGATGAACCGATCGCCTCGCTCGATCCCGAGTCGGCGCGCCGCGTGATGGAGATGCTGCGCACGCTGAACGTCGAGCATCAACTCACGTTGCTGGTCTCGCTGCATCAGGTCGACATCGCGATGCAGTACTGCCCGCGCACGATTGCGCTGCGCCGCGGCAAGGTGGTCTACGACGGACCTTCCGCCGCGCTCACGCCTGCGTTGCTCAAGAAACTCTACGGCGACGACGCCCGCGAGTTGCTCGATGAAGCGGCCATAAGCGCGGACGATCTCGACACGAAAACCGCTAACGGCGGCACACCGCTTCAGGACACCGCGCCCGCCTCCATGCGCTACGCCTTCGCACTCAATCCGGCGCACTCGAACTGAGCGCGCCCATTCGTTCTGTCAACTCAACCGGATCTCAAACAATGAAATTCCTGCGTTCATTGATCACGCTGGCCGTCGGCGCGGCGACGCTTGCCGCTGTCGCCACTGCGCAAGCCGAAGACCTGAACCTCGGCATCATTTCGACCGATTCGTCCTCCGTGCTGAAACAGCGCTGGGAACCGCTGATTCAGGACATGAACAGGCAAACCGGCCTGAACGTCAAGGCGTTCTTCGCGACGGACTACGCCGGCATTATCGAAGGCATGCGTTTCAACAAGGTCCAGGTTGCGTATCTCGGCAATGCGTCGGCGATCGAAGCGGTGGATCGTTCACAAGGCGAGGTGTTTGCCAAGACCGTGTACGCGAATGGCGACGCCGGATATAAATCCGTGTTGATCACCAACGTGAACAGCCGCTTCAAAACGCTCGACGATGTATTCAAGAATACGAAGGATGTCACGCTCGGCTTCGGCGATCCCAACTCGACGTCCGGCACGCTGATCCCCGGCTACTACCTGTTCGCCCAGCACAACACGCCGGTCAATACGTCGTTTAAAACCGTGCTGCCTTCCAGTCATGAAGCGAATCTGCTGGCCGTCGTGAACAACAAGATCGATATCGCGACCAACAATACCGAAATGCTCGATTCCTTGAAGAAGCAGCATCCGGACAAGTTCGCGCAAGTGCGCGTGCTGTGGACCTCGCCGCTGATTCCGTCGGACCCGATCGTGTGGCGCAAGGATCTGCCGCAAGCCACCAAGGACAAGCTGCGCAACTTCTTCGTCAACTATGCGAAGACCGATGCACACGAAAAGGCGGTAATGGCCGGCATTTTCGGCTACGGCGGTTTCGCGGCATCGTCGGATGCGCAGTTGCTGCCGATCCGCCAGGTCGCGCTGTTCCAGCAGAAGCAGAAGATCGCGAGCGACACACATCTCTCCGATGACGATCGCAAGACCCAATTGGCCGCACTCGACGCGAAGCTGAGCGCGCTGAATATCGCGCAATCGAAGCAATGAACACGGTCGATCTGATCACGTCGCCGGGGCGCGCGAGCGAAGCGCTCGACGCCCAGGCGGCACGTCATCCCGCGCTGGCGGCCGGCAAGCGTAGCTGGCTCTCGCTCGTCGGCTGGATCGCGGTGTTGGCGGTGTTGGGCGGCGCGTGGCACGGCGCCGACATGCGTCCGCTGGATCTGCTCAGCGACTCCGGCAACATGGGCCAGTTCGCCAAGGACTTCTTTCCGCCCGACTTCACCGAATGGCGCAGCTATCTGCACGAGATGTACGTGACGCTCTCGGTGGCGGTGTGGGGCACCGCGCTTTCGCTCGTGTGCGCGGTGCCGTGCGGACTGATGTCCGCTCACAACATGGCGCCGATGTGGATCGTGCAGCCCATGCGCCGCATCATGGACGCGTGCCGCGCGATCAATGAGATGGTCTTCGCGATGCTGTTTATCGTCGCGGTCGGGCTCGGTCCTTTTGCGGGTGTGCTGGCGCTGTGGGTGCACACCACTGGCGTGCTCGCCAAGCTGTTCGCCGAAGCGGTCGAGGCCATCGATCCGCGCCCGGCTGAAGGCGTGCGCGCCACCGGCGCGACCAGTCTCGACGAGATCATTTACGGCGTGCTGCCGCAAGTGCTGCCGTTGTGGATCTCGTACGCGTTGTATCGCTTCGAATCGAACGTGCGCTCGGCGATGGTGGTGGGCATGGTCGGCGCGGGCGGCATCGGCGTGGTGTTGTACGAAGCGATTCGCTCGTTCAACTATGCGCAAACGGCCGCCGTGATGATCATGGTGATCGTGGTCGTGACGGTGATCGACCTCGTTTCGGCGTGGCTGCGCGAGCGCGTGACCTGAAGGTTGGCGGCCTGACGGCCGCTCACCCGCCCTTCGCTCCAGTTTCGTTTATTGCGATTTCGAATATTTCGATTTAGAATGACGAAATCGAAGGAGCCGAGTCGCGCCATGAACACCACCATCCATCCCACCCCGCTTCCGTCCCAACAGGAGGCCGAGCTTGCCCGCACCTCCAGCCGGAATCTGTCTGTGGTGCTGTCCAGCCGCGCCGAGACACAGCAGTTCGACTTCAAGGACGACAGGGGCCAAACGCGCACCGTCGAGTTGCCTACGTCCGTCGTGCGTCTGATGGTCGATGTTCTGACTGAGATCGGCCAGGGGAACGCCGTCTCTATCATTCCGATTCACGCCGAACTGACCACGCAGGAAGCTGCCGATCTCCTGAACGTGTCGCGGCCGTACTTCGTGCAGTTGCTGGAGAAGAAAGAGATCCCGTTCCGCAAGGTGAACACTCACCGGCGCGTACGGTACGAAGACGTGATGGCCTACAAGAATCGCGTTGATACACAGCGGCGCAACGCGCTGGACGAAATGGCGGCATTGTCACAGGACATGGGTCTGGAATAGCCGATGTCGTCACATTTCACCGCTGTCTACGACGCTTGCGTTCTGTACTCCCAACCATTGCGTGACCTGTTGATGCGTCTGGCGCTGACTGATCTCTTCCGCGCGCGTTGGACTCGCGCTATCCATGACGAATGGGTGCGCAACCTGATCGCAAACCGTCCGGACCTGGATCGCGCCAAAATCTATCGCGTTCGCGAACTCATGGACGCCCATGTTCGCGATGCATTGGTCGAAAACTTCGAGCATTTGATAGCGGCTATCGAGTTGCCGGATCCCACTGATGCACACGTCGTCGCCGCCGCGGTCCATTGCGGGGCCGAGCTTATTGTTACGTTCAATCTGAGAGACTTTCCTGCTGCCGCCTTGAGTACGTTCAACGTAACCGCGCAACATCCGGACGACTTCATCGCCGATCTGTTCGACCTCAACCAGGCGAAGGTGCTCGAAGCAATGGCCGAGCACAGGAAATCGTTAAAAAACCCATCAAAGTCCGTCGACGAGTATCTCGACACTTTGGCCAGCCTCGGTCTCACGCAAACTGTTTCGGCTGTCCGGCCATACAGCATCGCTATCTGAACAAAGCGCGCTTCCCCCTCACACAAACTCCGGCAGCGTCGCATCGATCGCATCGGCCAGCGTGTTGAACGCCGGCGCGATCTCCTCATCAGGCACGCACGCGTAGCCGATCAGCAAACCCGACGGCGCCAGCAACGGCTGCGCGTAATACCCGGACAACGGCCGCACGACGATATTGCGCTCCAGCGCGGCGGCTGCAACCCGCCGGTCATCGCTGCCATCGGGCAACTGCATCACGAGATGCAGACCGGCGTCGCCGCCCACCGCCGGCAACGCGTCGCCGTAACGCTGCGCGGCGGCGTCCAGCAGCGTCTGCCGGCGCTGCCCGTACAACGTGCGCATCTTGCGGATATGCGACGTGAAATGCCCTTCGGCGATGAACTCCGCGAGCATCGCCTGCTGCAGCAACTGCCCCTCGCGATACAACTCGGCGCTCGCCGTGGCAAAGCTCTCCGCCAGCGCTTCGGGCACCACGAGGTAGCCGATGCGCAACCCAGGAAACAGCGTCTTGCCGAAGCTGCCCACGTAAATCACCTGCCCCGACGTATCCAGACCCTGCAACGAAGCCAACGGCCGGCTGCCATAGCGGTATTCGCTGTCGTAGTCGTCCTCGATGATCCAGCACTGGTTCTGCCGCGCGTATTCGAGCAGCATGCGGCGTCGCGCGAGACTCATCACCATGCCGAGCGGGTATTGGTGCGAAGGCGTGACGAGCATCAGCTTCGGCGGATGCGCGAGGTCGTCGGCGGAAGGATTGATGCCTTCCTCGTCGACGGCGATCGGCCGCGATTCCAGACCGGACACGTGCAGCACGCTGCGCACGCCCCAATAACACGGGTCTTCGGTCCAGATCACGTCGCCCGGATCCGACAGCAGGCGCACGGCCAGATCGACTGACTGGTGAATCCCGGTCGTGATGATGATCTGCTCCGGCGTGCAGCGCACCGAGCGCGAGGTGCGCAGATAGTCGGCCAGTGCGTGCCGCAGCGAGGCCAAGCCGCCGCCCGGCGCATACGTCAGCAGGTCCGGGCGCAGCCGCCGCCAATATTTATTGTGCAGGCGGCTCCAGACGCGCGCCGGAAACTTCGTGACGTCGGGCACGCCAGGCATGAAGGCGCCCCACTGCCGCTTGGACACGCCCGCGCCGGCGATCAAACGGGTGCCGCGCGTGGAAAGCGCGCGCCGCGCCTGCTGCGGCGCCGGCTCGGAGCGCGTGGCGGGCGCCTCGGCATCGGGCACGCCGACGATCTCCTCCGGCGCGCTGTCGGCGACAAACGTGCCGCGCCCGGTCGCTGAACTGACATAACCTTCGAGCACGAGCTGCTCGTACACCTGCGTGACGGTGTTGCGCCCAATGCCCAACTCCTGCGCCAGCAACCGCGACGACGGCACCTTGCTGCCCGGCGGCAATTCGCGCGACAGGATCGCCTGCTGCAACAGCCGGTGCAACTGGCGATAGATCGGCTGGCCGTTGCCCCGGTCGAGGCGCTGGGCCAGCCAGTCGGACAAAACGCTCGCGCGCATTATTGGCTCCTACATTTTTATTGAAATGGCTCTGAAGTTAAGAGCCAAATCTCATTATAGTCGCTGCATGTGCCGCGCTGAGCGCGCGGCGTCCGCAAAAACCGAGGAGCGAAGGAGATGACCATGAAGAACGCAGAACTGAAAAGCCGTAAAGACGCCGCCACGCCGCGCGGCGTCGGGGTGATGTGCGATTTCTATGCCGAGCGCGCTGAAAACGCGGAACTGTGGGACGTCGAGGGCCGCCGTTTCATCGACTTCGCCGCCGGCATCGCCGTGTGCAACACTGGCCATCGTCATCCGAAGATCCTCGCCGCGATTCGCGACCAGCTCGATCACTTCACCCACACGGCGTATCAGATCGTGCCGTACGCGTCGTATGTCGAACTGGCCGAGAAGCTCAACGAGCGCGCGCCGGGCGACCATCCGAAGAAAACAGCGTTCTTCACGACCGGCGCCGAAGCCGTCGAAAACGCCATCAAGATCGCCCGCGCCGCAACCGGCCGTCCGGGCGTGATCGCCTTCACCGGCGGTTTCCACGGCCGCACGCTGATGGGCATGGCGCTGACCGGCAAGGTCGCGCCGTACAAGATCGGCTTTGGCCCGTTCCCGTCAGACGTGTTCCATGCGCCGTTCCCGAATCCGCTGCACGGCGTGACCACGGCCGACTCGCTGAAGGCGATCGAATTCCTCTTCAAGGCCGACATCGATCCGAAGCGCGTCGCCGCGATCATCTTCGAACCGGTTCAGGGCGAAGGCGGCTTCTATCCGGCGCCCGCCGAATTCGTGCGCGCCTTGCGCAAGCTGTGCAACGAACACGGCATCCTGCTGATCGCCGACGAAGTGCAAACGGGCTTTGCGCGCACCGGCAAGTTGTTCGCGATGCACCACTACGACGTGGTGCCCGATCTGATGACCGTCGCCAAGAGTCTCGCGGGCGGCATGCCGCTGTCGGGTGTGATCGGCCGCGCGGACGTGATGGACGCGGCGGCGCCTGGCGGACTCGGCGGCACATATGCGGGCAACCCTCTGGCGGTGGCCGCCGCGCATGCGGTGCTCGATATCATCGACGAAGAGAAGCTCTGCGAACGCGCCACGCTGCTGGGCGACCGCGTCAAGGCCAAGCTGATCGCGCTGCAAAGCGACGTGCCGCAAATCGCCGACGTGCGCGGCCCCGGCGGGATGGTCGCCGTCGAGTTCTGCAAGGCGGGCGGCACGGAGCCGGATGCGGAGTTCACCAAACGCGTGCAGACGCGCGCGCTCGAACGCGGCTTGCTGCTGCTGGTGTGCGGCGTCTATTCGAACGTGGTGCGCTTCCTGTTCCCGCTCACGATTCAAGACGCGGTCTTCGACGAAGCCATGGCGATTCTCGAAGACGTGATCAAGGACAGCGTCACCGTCGCGGCTTAAGGAAACCCACATGATCACGTTGAGTTTGAAGGACCCGTCGCTGCTGAAAAGCCACGCGTATATCGCGGGCGAATGGCAAGGCGCGGACGACGGCACGACCTTCGAAGTGAAAAATCCCGCCACGGGCGAAACGATCGCGACAGTGCCGCGCATGGGCACGGCGGAGACACGCCGCGCCATCGACACGGCGAACGCCGCGTGGCCCGCATGGCGCGCCACGACCGCCAAGCAGCGCGCGGTGATCCTGCGCAAATGGCACGACCTGATGATGGAGAATGCCGACGACCTGGCGAAAATCCTCACCACGGAACAGGGCAAGCCGCTCGCCGAAGCCAAGGGCGAAATCCAGTACGCGGCGTCGTTCCTCGAATGGTTCGCCGAAGAAGGCAAGCGCGTGAACGGCGACACGATCCCGACGCCGGCCAACGACAAACGCATCGTCGTGACGAAAGAGCCTATCGGCGTTTGCGCGGCCATCACGCCGTGGAATTTCCCGGCCGCGATGATCACCCGCAAGGTCGGCCCGGCGCTCGCGGCGGGCTGCCCGATCATCGTCAAACCGGCTGAAGCCACGCCGCTCTCCGCGCTCGCCCTCGCGGTGCTGGCCGAACGCGCCGGCGTGCCGCGCGGCGCGTTCAACGTCGTGACCGGCGAGCCGAAAGCGATCGGCGCGGAAATGACCGGCAATCCGATCGTGCGCAAGCTGTCGTTCACCGGCTCGACGCCGGTCGGCCGTTTGCTCATGGCGCAGTGCGCGCCGACGGTGAAGAAGGTGTCGCTCGAACTCGGCGGCAATGCGCCGTTCATCGTATTCGACGACGCGGATCTGGACGCCGCGGTGGCCGGCGCGATTGCATCGAAGTATCGCAACAGCGGCCAGACTTGCGTGTGCACGAACCGTTTCTACGTGCATGACAAGGTCTACGATGCGTTCGCCGAGAAACTGCGCGTTGCCGTCGAACAGCTCAAGGTTGGCCGCGGCACCGAAGACGGTGTAACGCAAGGTCCGCTGATCAACGAAGCGGCCGTGCTCAAGGTGGAGTCGCATATCGAAGACGCGCTCGCCAAAGGCGCGCGCATCGTCACCGGCGGCAAGCGTCATGCGCTCGGTCATGGCTTCTTCGAGCCGACCGTGCTCGCGGATGTCACGCCCGCCATGAAGGTCGCACGCGATGAAACCTTCGGACCGCTCGCGCCGCTGTTCCGCTTCTCGTCGGATGAAGAAGTGATCGGCCTCGCGAACGACACCGAGTTCGGCCTGGCCTCGTACTTCTATAGCCGAGATATCGGTCGCGTGTGGCGTGTCGCCGAAGCGCTGGAATACGGCATGGTCGGCATCAACACGGGCCTGATCTCGAACGAAGTCGCGCCGTTCGGCGGCGTCAAGCAATCGGGCCTGGGACGCGAAGGCTCGCACTACGGCATCGACGATTACGTGGTGATCAAGTACATGTGCGTCGGCGGGATCTGAACGCGAAGCTGGAAGTGACAAAGTGAAAAACGGCCACGTCGGCATGTCTGACGTGGCCGTTTTTCGTTGGCCCGGTTGATACAGACGCACTGTGTCGTGGCAGCGACCACTCTTGCAGTGTCAGGCCGTTTTACAGGCGCTGGAAGATCACGACGATCCAGCGCCCTGCTACATCTACTACACCCTACGCGATCGATTAACGACCGTAGTTCACAACCGGAGCCGAGTACGAGCTGTTCGTCGTGTCCGAACGGCTGCCTGCCTGCGACGAACCATTGGTGGCCGAACCGTAACCGCTTGTGCGGGCAGCGCTCTTTTGTGCGGCGACGCGCGCTTCCGCAGCCTGAATGTTGGACGGATATTCTTCGTCGTTCGCGGTGGCCGGGTTGTAGCCGGCCTTTTCCAGCTGGATCAGTTCGGCGCGCACCTGAGCACGAGTAACCGGCTGATTCGATTGAGCAAAAGCGGCGAGCGGAGCGGAAATGAGAGCGGCGACAACAACAGCTTCGACCAGGGATTTCATGACACCTACCTCCAGAGATTGTTTTTTGCCATGCTGCGAACCTGTGTCTGCAGCGTATGGAGGCAGTCTAGGAGTCAATGAATATAGGGTAAACCCCCAATCGTCGAATTCACTGTTGCGATAAATGGGATAACTGGGGCGCGGACACAAGGTTTTGCCCCGGCGACGGCGCCAGCTCACCGGCATTCCGGCCGCCCGTCCCTTGCCGGTCGCTTCTCGGGCTCGCGCCGAAACGCGCGCGGTAGGTCCGCGAAAAATGCGAAGGCGATTCGAATCCGCATGCCACGCAAATCGAAGTAATCGACATGTCGGTCTGTTGCAGCAATTCGCGCGCACGCGTGAGGCGCAACTGCTGATAGAAATGCGTTGGCGTGTCCTTCAGGGACGCGCAGAAGAGCCGCTCCAGTTGCCGCCGAGTAACGCCGATTTCCCGTGCGAGCTGGTCCGGCGTGAGCGGCTCTTCCATATGCTGTTCCATCACGCCGATCACCTGAATCAGCTTGCGGTTGTGCACGCCGTAGCGCGCCGCGACCTCCATGCGCTGATGGTCCGAGCGCTGCCGGATACGGCTCACCACGAATTGCTCCGAGACGGCCGAGGCCAGCGCGGCGCCATGCTCGCGGCCGATCAGATCGAGCATCATGTCGATCGACGCCGTGCCGCCTGCGCATGTAATGCGCCGCGCTCCGATTTCAAACAGCTCCTGGCTCGCATCGAGCGACGGATAGCGCTCGCGGAATGCCGACAGCGCTTCCCAGTGCACAGTCACGCTATCCGCGCCGCCGAGGAGCCCGGCTTCCGCGAGCACGAAGCTGCCGGTGTCGATACCGCCGAGCGTCGCGCCCGCGCGCGCGAGGCGCTTCAGACAATCGCCCAGCACGCGCGTGTAGCAGGCGAGCGGCTCGAAGCCCGCGACGACGAAGAGCGTGCGCACCGCATCGACGTCGCCGATGGCCGCATCCGCGTTGATTGAAATGCCGTTGCTGGCGGCCACCGGCGCGCCGTCGAGACTCAGAATGCGCCAGCGGTACAGATCGCCGCGAAAGCGGTTCGCCACGCGCAAAGGCTCCACTGCCGACATGAAACCGATCGCCGAAAAGCCCGGCAGCAACAGGAACGACATATCTTCGGGCATCGTGCTCGGACTCGATCAGGAAAAACGCAGGCGGACGCGGGTTCCCGGCGAGCGTAGCAAGCAGCAGCCAAGCCGGCAAGGCACGCCAAAATTCGCGCTAAGCCGATGTTGCATCGCAATGTGCACGGCACAGGTTTTCCCTCATGGTCGCGTGGGGGCAAGAACCGGTCGCTGGCGGTCGCTTTGGCTGAAATATGGGGCATTAACGTTACGTCATTCGTGCAGTTCAGGCATCACACCAGCGGTATCGCATGTCCGGGGCGCCGCTTCGCTTCATGTCGTTTGCTCAGGCGAAGCGGCCCGGTTCGAAACACGTTGTCACCCGAGTCAGAAGAGGGAACGTCATGAAGTTGCGCATCAAAACCCTGCTTGCCCATCTTGCGTGTCTCGCGGCGGCCGTCGGCGCCGCTGTTACCGCGCTACCCGCGTTCGCCCAGGATCCCGCCGCCTGCCGCGCGGTGCACTTCGCCGATATCGGCTGGACCGACATCACGTCGACCACCGCGCTCGCCTCGACCGTGTTCGAAGGGCTCGGCTATCAGCCGGTGACGACCGTCGCCTCCGTGCCCATCTCGTTTGCGGGCCTGAAGAGCAAACAGCTCGACGTGTCGCTCGGCTATTGGTGGCCGGTGCAGGAAAAGGCGATCGCGCCTTTCGTCGATTCGAAATCGATCCAGGTGCTGCAGCCGCCCAACCTGACCGGCGCCAAGGCCACCTTCGCCGTGCCGAGCTACGAATACGACGCGGGCTTGAAGACCTTCGCCGACATCGCCAAACACCGCGATCAGCTCGACGGCAAGATCTACGGCATCGAACCCGGCAGCAGCGCGAACGCGGCGATCCTGAAGATGATCGCCAACAATCAGTTCGGGCTGGGCGGCTTCAAGCTGATCGAATCGAGTGAAGCAGGCATGCTGGTCTCGGTCGATCGCGCGATCCGCGAGAAGAAATGGGTGGTCTTTCTCGGCTGGGAACCGCATCCGATGAACATCCAGATCGACATGAAATACCTCACCGGCAGCGACGGCGTATTCGGCCCGAACGACGGCGAAGCACGCGTTTATACGCTGACGTCCCCCGACTTTCTGACGCGCTGCCCGAACGCGGGCAAGCTCGTGAGCAATCTGCGCTTTTCGACGCAGCTCGAAAACGTGGTGATGCAATCGGTGATGAACAAGGAAAAGCCCGCCGACGCCGCCAAGGCGTATCTAAAGAAAAACCCGCAGGTACTCGATGCCTGGCTTGCCGGCGTGAAGACCTACGACGGCAAGGATGGCTTGCCCGCGGTCAAGGCCTATCTGGGTCTTTGACTCCGAATGTCGCGCATATCAATCCACAGGAACCAGCTCGCATGAATCATGAAGTCATCGTGACCTGCGCGGTCACCGGCGCAGGCGATACCGTCGGCAAGCATCCGGCCATTCCCGTCACGCCGAAGCAAATCGCCGAGGCCGCCATCGAAGCCGCGAAGGCCGGCGCGACCGTTGCGCACTGCCATGTACGCGATCCGAAAACCGGACGCGGCAGCCGCGATCCGCAGCTGTATCGCGAGGTGGTCGACCGCATCCGCTCGTCGGGCACGGACGTGATCATCAACCTGACAGCCGGCATGGGCGGCGATCTGGAGATCGGTCCGGGCGAAGACCCGATGCGCTTCGGCGCGAACACGGATCTGGTCGGCGGCCTCACGCGCCTCGCGCATGTCGAGGAACTGCTGCCGGAAATCTGCACGCTCGATTGCGGCACGCTCAATTTCGGCGACGGCGACTACATCTATGTGTCGACGCCCGCACAGTTACGAGCCGGCGCGCGGCGCATCCAGGAACTCGGCGTGAAGCCTGAACTGGAGATCTTCGATACCGGGCATTTGTGGTTCGCGAAGCAATTGCTCAAGGAAGGACTGCTCGACGCGCCGCCGCTGTTTCAGATCTGCCTCGGCATTCCCTGGGGCGCGCCCGCCGACACCACCACCATGAAAGCGATGGCCGACAACCTGCCGCCCGGCGCGCAATGGGCGGGCTTCGGCATCGGCCGCATGCAGATGCCGATGGTCGCGCAGGCGATGCTGCTCGGCGGCCACGTACGCGTCGGCCTCGAAGACAACATCTGGCTCGACAAAGGCGTGCCTGCAACCAACGGCACGCTGGTGCAGCGCGCGGTCGAAATTATCGAACGGCTCGGCGCGCGCGCGCTGACACCCGCCGAAGGGCGCCGCAAGCTCGGCCTGCCCGCGCGTGGCGAGCGTCAGTTGGAGCGGCGTGCAGCGGGACAGTACGCCTGATTCACCCGGCTTGATTCACCCGGCTCGACGCAACTCGCTTCGAAACCAGACAACACACAGGCAAAGGAAACATCAGCAATGGCAGTGATCGTCGATATCAAAACATTCGCGGCAATCGGCGTGGGCGTGATCGGCAGCGGCTGGGTGTCGCGCGCGCTCGCGCACGGGCTCGACGTCATCGCGTGGGACCCGGCGCCGGGTGCGGAGAAGCAGCTGCGCGAGAACGTCGCGAACGCGTGGCCGGCGTTGCAGCGCGTAGGGCTCGCCGCGGGCGCGTCGCCGGAGCGATTGCGTTTCGTCGATACGATCGAAGCCTGCGTCGGGCAGGCGGATTTCATTCAGGAAAGCGCGCCTGAGCGCGAGGCATTGAAGCTCTCGCTGCACGAACAGATCAGCCGCGCGGCAAAGCCGGATGCGATCATCGCCTCGTCGACATCGGGCCTGTTGCCGAGTGATTTTTATGCACGGGCAGTGAATCCGCAACGTTGCATCGTCGGGCATCCGTTCAATCCGGTGTACCTGCTGCCGCTCGTCGAAGTGCTGGGCGGGGCAAACACCGCGCCGGAAACCATCGACGCCGCGCTGCAGGTGTATCGTGCGCTGTCGATGCGACCGCTGCGGGTTCGCAAGGAAGTGCCGGGCTTCATCGCCGACCGTCTGCTGGAAGCGCTGTGGCGCGAGGCCTTGCATCTGGTCAACGAGGGCGTGGCGACCACCGGCGAAATCGACGACGCGATCCGCTTCGGCGCGGGCATCCGCTGGTCGTTCATGGGCACGTTCCTGACGTACACGCTGGCGGGCGGCGACGCGGGCATGCGCCATTTCATGCAGCAATTCGGACCCGCGCTGGAGTTGCCCTGGACTAAACTGGTGGCGCCGAAGCTGACGGATGAACTGATCGACCGGGTCGTGGACGGCACCGCGGAGCAGGTCGGGCCGCGCTCGATCAAACAGCTCGAACGTTACCGCGACGATTGCATTACGAGCGTGCTGGCGGCAATTGCGGAGGCGAAGGCGCGGCATGGGTTGCTGCCGGCTGACTGAGGGCGAGCGCGTGGAGGTGCGGCAGGACCTGCCACCGCGAAACGGCGCAGAGCGCGCAAAGATCGCCGGGCACAGAGGCGGCGCAAAGCCCGCGCGCAGCCGCCACCTTTGATACGAATGAGGGAGACGATTTTGCCGACGCCGCAACCCATTGCCCTACCAGGCTATCGCGACACGGTGCGCGCCGATTGGGTCGATTACAACGGCCATCTGCGCGACGCGTTCTACATGCTGATCTTCAGCTTCGCGACTGACTCCCTGATCGACCTGATCGGTTTGCCGGACGCCGTGCGCAAAGAACGCCGGCGCTCGATCTACACGCTCGAAGCCCATATCAACTATCTGCACGAGATCAAGGAAGGCACGCAGGTGCGCGTCGACATGCGCGTGCTCGGGCACGATGCGAAGCGGCTGCATCTGTACCTCGAGATGTTCGCCGGCGACGGCGGCGAACCGGTGGCGGCAGGCGAGCAGATGCTGCTGCATGTTGATACCGGCGGCCCACGTGCCGCCGCGTTCGATCCGGATGTCGCGGCGCGTGTGCGGGCGTTGGCCGACGCGCATGCCGCGCTGCCGCCCGCCGCCTTTGCCGGCCGCGTGATCGGCTTGCCGGCGAAAACGAAGCCGAGTGGGAGTGAACATGCTTGAGCCCGAGATGGCCGCGTTCATCGAAAGAGCCGCCGCGATTTATCCGGGGCATTCGACTTCATTGACGCCGGCTGAACAGCGCAAGATCTACGACGAGTACGCGGCGGCGGTCACACCCGCGCTTCCCGATGAAGTCGTGACTCAAGACGCCGAATTCCAAACCGGCGCGGGCCATTCGATCGCGCTGCGGCTGTACCGGAACCGCGCAACGCGTCATGAGGCGGCGCGTGGCGCCGCGCTGTACTTTCACGGCGGCGGCTTCGTGCTCGGCTCGCTGGATAGTCATCAGTTCGTAACCGCACGCCTTGCCGCGGACACCGGTCTCGACGTGATCGAGGTCAACTACCGGCTGGCTCCCGAACACCCCGCGCCGGCCGCGCATGACGATTGCATGGAGGTGACGCTCGCCGCTTTGGCAGGGCGCTTGCCGTTCGATCTGCGTGCCGGCGCTCCGCTGCAACTGGCGGGCGACAGCGCCGGCGCCACGCTCGCGGCCAGCGTGGCGATGCGACTGCGCGACGAAGCGGTGCAAGGCATAAGCGGCCTTGTGCTGGTTTATCCGATGCTCGGCACCGAGCCGCAGTCGCCCGCGCGCGAAAGCGAAGCGCACGCGCCGATGCTCACGCTAACCGACGTTCATGCGTTCCGCGATCTGTATTGGGGCACCCACCCGCCCTACCCCGCGTGGACGATTCCGCTCGATGCAACACGTTACGACGGCCTTCCGCCGACGCTGGCGATCGGCGTTGAACATGATCCGTTGAGGGACGACGCGCGCGTGTTTGCCGAGCGTATTAGCGCGGCTGGCGGCGAGGCGACGCTTCTGATCGGCGCTGGGCTCGTGCATGGGTGCTGGCGCGCCATCGAATCGAGCCCTGGCGTACAGAAGCTGCACGAGGAAGTGTGCCGTTTTCTGTCCGGCCATGCGACGCGAGCGTCGGCGGCGGCCGGTCGTTAGCGCCTCTCCGGTTCAGGCCGCCGGATAATCAGCCGCTACGGCCACCGCTTTCAACCTGTGAGCGGCCTGTCAACTCTAACTTCGGCGAGGCGAACGCGCCGGTGTCTTGCGCAATGCGCGATCGGCGGGCGTGTCCGGCGCCGGCAACCGCACGGTGAAGGTCGTGTGGACGCCGCGTATCGAACTGCACTCGATGCTCCCGCCCAGCAGTTCCGTCGCGCGGCGGCAGAACGCGAGTCCCATGCCCGCGCCGCTACCGTGCCGCTTGGTCGTGAAGAAGGCGTCGAAGATATAGGGCAGGACGTCGGGCGCAATGCCCGGCCCGGTGTCGCGGAATTGCAGCACGCAGAAGTCCCGATCCTGAACGGCACTGATCGTGATCTCACCATCGCCGCCCACGCGAATGGCATACAACGCGTTTTTCAGCAGATTGAACAGCACGAAAACCACGACCGTATCCGAGCCAGAAAACGACATGGCCGGATCGATGGGTTTTACCGTGACAAGTTCACGCTCGCGGCCGCTGAACGGATACCGCTCCAGCGCCGACATCACGCACTGATACACGGAATGCCGGCTGAAGTCGCCGCGGTCCAGACGATCGAGCGTGAAAGACGCGAGCGCCATTTCGACCATCGCGCTGGTGCCGGAGACTTCGCGCCGGATTGCCGTTGCCAGCTGGCCGATGCGTTCGGACTGTCCGGACTCGTCGTGATCGTCATACAGCCCGTGCGTCACAGCTGTTCGATACCCTTTGAACACGTGCCCCCAAACGCTGGCAATTTCGTCGGCGTGCATTCCGATGGTGGCGAGCGGCGTCGAAATTTCATGCGCGATGGTCGCCGCCACCGCATACGGGTGAATCAGGTGATAGCGCACGATGGTGATTGCCAGCAGCCCGAGGCTCAGGCCGATGAACAGGACGCCCGGCGGATAAAACCCGAAGCCGTAATTGACCGCGTAATCCATCGCGGCGAACGAGTACAGGCAAAGGCTCGCCAGACACAGATCGAGGCGCCGGCGCGCGTCACCCTCCGCCTTCTGGCGCGCGGCGAGCAGAAGCTGAGCGCTGCGGCCGGCCAGCAACACGGTCTGCACCACGTGCACGGGATGCAGCGGGCCGGCGACCGGATAGTAGCCGAAGAAGAAATGCCGGTAGCCCGCCACGACTTCGTTGCCGGGCAGCAGGATCGCGAGAACGAAACACAGCCCGTACGACGCGAGCAATATCGGCCGTTCCCGGCGCTGCGCCGCCACTTCCGTCACGAAGTGGTAGAAAGTTGTGGGTAAAAAAAGAATGAAGAGATACCCGCCCCTGACCAGCAGGTCCGCAGTGTGCGGGTTGTCTGTCTGAAACAGCAGTGTCCATGCGCCTTGCCACGCGAAGGTCGAGACGCACATCAGGATGAACGGCGTGAACAAACGCGTCGCGCCTTGCGTAATCAGGACGTACAGGCCGAACACCACGAACATCGCGGACACGCAGGCAGTCGGAATGGCGTACATGTGGCTTGACGTCCCGGCAGACTTTAGCGAGTCCGTTCCTTCCGCCATTGCGCGAACGTCATCAGGTCCATGCCCACGTCGGCCCTGTCGATCGGGGTCCAGCAATAGAAAACGTCATCCCAGCCCGGAATGGTTTGCGGCGTCAGCGTCTTGACGGTCATGCCGGAGCGGTAGGCCAGGTTCGGCCAGAAGATCGGCATCACCTCGCGCACCGCCATTTGCTTGAGAAGGTCGGCCGGCCCGTCCTCGTCCGCGACGATTTCGCCCTGCGAGATCCAGTCGTGCTCGGCCCACGCGACGAAAACGCTCGGGTTGCCGGCGCGATCGAACATCAGAATGGCGTCCTGCTCCGGGCGCCAGTAATACTCGACGATACCGTTCGCGGCGACCACCTCGTCGATGACCTTACGCGTTCGCGGGTCGCAATACGTCAGGCCGTTCTCGCCCAACGCGAGCCAGCCGCCTTCCGAACAGTGCCTGGCCTTGGCGTCCGTCAGGAAATGGGCCAGCCGGTTGGCGGAGTCGGTATCCGTTTTTCTGAGGTATAAATCGACGATGCCCGCATTGAAAGCTTTGACCGCGACGGTTTCGTCCGCGACCCCGGTCAGCAGCACTTTCGCGCAACGCAGATTGGAGATGGACGAGAGGAATTCCACGCCGTTCATGCCCGGCATGTCGAAATCCACCACTACCGCCGCGACTTCCGCGAAACGGGAGCCGCGGGCCAGGATATCCCGTTCCGCCGCGGTCTCCATGTAGCGCTCAAAACCCGTCTCGCTCACGCATGCCGACGCCGGCGCGAACTCCAGCGAATTCTTGCGAGCGTGCTGACGGATGAACGCAAGCGCGGTTTGAGGCCGCGTAAAAAACAGATTGGTGGCGCTATCCGGAAAGAAACGCCGCAGCGCGTCGAGATAGCTATCGTTGTCATCCACGAAAACAACCGTCGACGGATGGAGAACAGGTGGTCGAATAAAATTGTTCATGGTTTCACGTGGTTCGTCACGCCCCTCTGGAGGACAACCCCGGCAGACCGCCGGCCGTGGGTCACAACAACCCGCGCGGCACTTTGCGGCGCGGCGGTTCCCCGAGTACATGGGGCCCCGCTGCCTCGGTCATCGGCCCCATGGGAGCGTCATATATTTTGCTGCTTCCGGATCCCGCATGGTCGCATATGGACCATTCCGGCGCGCTTCGCACCTGCTTATGGGCAGGATTCTCTCACGCCGGTCGCCAAGGCGGTTTTCCGCTGAACAATATAGTACAGGCCCCTGGCATCGATCGCGCGAAGCCGTCGCGGCGATCAACGGCGGCGCTTATGCGTTCTGGGCAGTCCGCAACTAGAGGCCACCTTTACGGCCGCGACGCAACCTCGTCCAGATGTCCCAGCAGATCGGCCGGATCGTCGTAGACCCGCAACGCGCCGGCGCGCTCGAGTTCCTCCGTGCCGTACCCGCCCGACAGCAGGCCCACACCCAGCGCCCGGCAGCGCCGTGCCGCGAGCATGTCCCAGATGCTGTCGCCCACCACCACCGTGTTTTCGACCGGTACGCCGAGCCGCCCGGCTGCGGCGATGAACAGATCCGGATCCGGCTTTGCATATTTGACGTCGTCGCGCGTGACGACCACGGCTTTCGCGGGATCGACACCGAGCGCCTCCAGATTGAGCGCCGCCGTCTCCATGCGGCCGCTGGTCGCCACCGCCCAAGGTGTTCCCGCCTGCGTCAGCGCGTCGAGCAGCGCCCGCGCGCCCGGCAGTGGACACACCTGCGCGCGCAACCGCTGATAGGCGGCGGCGTGAGCTTCTCGAAGACGCTCGACCCGATCGGCGCTGATTTCGCCGTGCGTTTCCCGCAGAAGCTGATGGGTGAAGAGACCGCCGCTCATGCCGATCTTGCGGTGAATTCGCCAGACCGACAGGGGAATGCCTTCGCTGTCGAGCGCTTCCTTCCAGGCCAGCACGTGCTGGTAGACGCTGTCGACGAGCGTCCCGTCGAGATCGAAGAGGAAAGAGGTCTGGATTCGCATGGTGTGCTCCTGTTGATGACTGGCTTCGCCAATATGCCATGTCCGAGGTTCGCCGGTCGCGCGAATCCCGCCTCGATTCGCCTTGACCGTCACGTAGCGTAAGGTCCTAGCCTTCAATGTGCACACTGACTGGAGGCGATTGCTGTTGAAAGTGGAAGAGTTTGCGAGGCGCAGCGGACTGAATGGCCGCACGCTTCATCACTACGACGCAATCAGATCGCTCACGCTTTCGGCGCGTGATGGAAGCGGCTACCGCCCGGCTTCGCCATATCCTGGCGCTGGCCGTTTCGGACTTGCGCTCGCCGAGATTCAGACCTGCCTGACGCAGCCGGAGACGCCGTGGGTGTCGATCGTCGCCGGGGGCGCGTTCTTCACGGATAGGCGCGTTGAGGTTTCGAACGCGTAGCGGTAGGGGTTGCGAGCGGCAGAGAACGGCGCGGCGCGGGCCGCGCTCTCCGTGTCCAGGCGTCGCGAGTGCGGGTGGACTTAGTGCGTACGATCGACGTCGGCGCGCAATGGTTACATTGCGCGCCGTCGCCGACGTGGCAACAATGCGTAATCGACGCGCCGCCTTTGATATCGGCGGTGCGTCGATCTTTTTTCAGCGCTTATTAGTCTGCTTGTTGACGCGCTTATCTAGCTGCTCATTGAGCCAGTCACTGCCCCGTGTAACCGAGCGGAACAGTCGCATTGGCCTTGGCAACCGTGGCGTTGTTCGACACGATGTACTGCGGCACTTCGGTGAGCGTCAGCGCGACCTGACCGTTGGTGTAGGCCACCGTGCTGACATTGCCGTAACCGTCGATCTTCGTCACATTGCCCGACGTGCCGGCGTTGTCGACCTGGAGCGAATAGCTCGTCGAATAGCTCTGGCTATACGTGCCGTTGCTTGCCGGCCACTGCGCATTGTTGTGCGTCCACGCGGCGGTCACGACCTTGCCGTTGCCCAGTTGCTGAAACCCATAGGCGAAGACTCCGGCAGGCGCGCCCTGGATGCGGCCCAGCGTATTCGTGCCGTCGAGAACGCGCGTCATCGTTGCGAAGGCCATCGCTTCTGGCTTCGGCGAAAGGTTGGTCGCACCGAACGCGCCTTGTGCGTTGTTCAGGTCGAAGAACGAGCCGTATCCCACTTCGCCCGGATAGTCCGGACCGTAGAACAGCGTCGTCACCTGCGCACCGCCGCCGAGCACGATGATGTGTGCTCGCACGCCGACTGCGGCATGCGCGAACAACTGGTTCTGCGACGGCACATTCGGACCGTAGTTGAGGCCCGGGTCGTAGCTCACGCCGGCTTCCGTGAAGAAGAGCTTCATGTTCGGCTTGCCGGCCTGCATGACTGAACGCAGCTGCGCCATCTGGTTGTCGAGCGCGTTGGCCTGGTTCGCCGTGCTCGGATCGGAATCCTGCAGTTCCGGCGGATGAGCCGGGTACGTGCCCGCATTCCAGTAGCCGTGCGTTGCGACCGCATCGATGTAGTTCCACAGACCGAGCGCGCCGAATTTCTGCAGATAGCCCGTCGTACAGGTATCGCAATTGGAAGCAAACGGATTGCCGGTGCCCATCACGACCGCATTCGGATCGGTCGAGTGAATGCCCTCGTAGGCAGCCTTGTACATGGCGACGAAGTTCGCGTCGCTATCCGCCCAGCCGAGGCTCGGTTCCCACGTTACCTGATAGTAGTTCTTTTGCTGATTCGGGTAGTTGGCAGCGCGGATCAGACTCGTATCGGTGCCGACCTTGCTCATGAAGGTCTTGAATTCCGGCATGTTCGACGGCGCGTAATAGCTGTCGTTGAACTGGCCGGTCTTCGAGTCCCACGCCGGCAGTCCATCCAGACGCACGATACGCATCTGGTCAGGATTGGTCTTGTAGAACGGGTCGAGGTCATTCACGTTGGGCGTGTACGTGTTGGGGCCGTTGGGTTCCATGGCTGAAACCTGACGATCGTCGATCGTCCACGAGATACCCAGCGCGTGCAGCGCGGCGATGTTGCCGTTGAAGCCCTGCATACCGAAGCGGTGCTGATCCTGATGCGCGTATGTTACCGTGCCCAATACCGAACTGAGGTTCGGCAACACGCCGAACGTGGCGATGCCGACCGGGCGCGTGCCGCTTCTCGGCAAGGTGCCGCCGTTCGAACGCAGAGTGGCGGTGAGTGCGCCATAGCCTGACCACGTCGACGTACACGGAATGGTGCTGGTTTGTACGCCGGCCTTGACCGCAAAACTGCCTTGCGTCTTGATCGCGCCATTGGAATCCGCGACGGACCAGACGACGGTATCCGCGCTCGGCGCGTTCGTGGTGATCGTCAGCTTGAAGGAAGCGTTGTTCTGGAACACGCGCAGGCCGTCGGTGGTCGGCGTGTCGGCGCTGATCACTCCATTCGCGGTTCCACCGGCCGTTTGCGTCGGCGTGCTGCATGACATGGCCGAGCTGCCGGGCGCGGGGGACGGCGTCGGGCTCGGAGTTGGAGTCGGCGCGGGTGCCGGAGTTGGTGTGGGAGTCGGCGTCGGTGTCGGCGTGGGAGTCGGCGTCGGTGTCGGCGTCGGCGTCGGCGTGGGAGTCGGCGTCGGCGCGGGCGTCGGGGTAGGAGCCGGAGTCGGCGTTGCCGCAACCGCTTTAACCCAGCATGACTTGCCATAGCCGTACGCGGGGTCCGACTGCGAAACGGCGCCGACATAACAGCCGACGCCGTTGCTGAACGTACGCGGCGCGCTCAACATCACCGACGGCGACGTGGGCGGGACCGCACCGAATACCACCGAGCCCGTGCCAAGGAACGAGCACTTGCCGTTCTCCTGCGCGCACAACTTGTATTGCTGCCCGGAGACCGTGATGGTGCTTGCCTGGGCCTGCGCGCTTTCCGCGGCAAACGATGCCAACACTGTTGCTGATGCAACACCCAATAGTTTCAAGTATCTCGTCATTGTCCGTATGTTTCGCTAAAAGCAGGTTGCCCCCGAGAAGCCAGCAAGATCGATCAGTCGTCCCGCCTTGACGTTATTGAGTCCAGAGAGAGGTGAATCTGAGAACGCGCTGACCGCGTTCGTTGCTGATGAAGCTCTGATGTGCCGCTATCCGCTGGCGGACGCGCTGCCCTCCGCTCGCATTCCGACGTCACCGAACAGCGGCCGAATCGAAATGTTTTCCCAGCGTCGGGCGAACGTTCTATTTATTACGTCATCCTTACTACTGCATTGCACGGCGATTATTCGACGACCACAACAATGACTACATCGATATCTTCAACAGCGGCTTTCGAGCGCAACGCGCACCGATTGCGTGAAAGATGCAGTCGACACCGGCATGGAGAATCCCGCCGATCGCATGACCGGGCAAACGTGACGAGGATCAATGCATGCCGCTGACGCGACGCGAACATCTGGCGAGGCTCACACTGACGGATCAGCGCACCTCAGTTTGATCAACAAATTTCACACCAATATGCACGGCTTCAAAAATTCAGGATGACGAAAAATTAATATCATTTTTTTCGTTCACCGTTGACCGCAAATTATTGGCGTGAACCCGCCGGTTCGACAGTAGTCGAGGTGCGCCCTCGCGTCGCGAATCAGGTTTGCCACCAAAAAACCCATGATCCGCCAAGCCGCCTGGCCCACAACAGCACTTGCCGCAGCGCAGCAACCCCGCCTGTAACTGTTACAGACGCGCTGACGCCCGACCCATCTTCCCGGTATTAGTTACAGAACCTTTGGGCAGACGAATTATAAACGTTTCATCCGCGTAACGTGTCCGGTTCCAAGGGTGATAAGTGACAATTGCAAAGGAATGCAATCGGAATCGCCTGAAGCTTTTCCAAAAGATGAGGAATGGAAAAGCTCTGCCTCGCCGCAGCGAGTAAAACGCAACTGTTTGATTTGTCAGGAGGTTAACGGCGCTTTCTGGAGGCGGGTCTCGGATTGTGCAATTTTTTATAATCGTAATACAAATATTCGTGCACTTACGGGGACGGCTAGCAGACCATAAACCGATAATTTGAATGTCACGCAGAAATGGTGTCGCATCCTCTTATCGGAAAATCAGCCCGCGAGGAACAACCGGGACGCAAAGATCGAGGCGTCTGCGGCTAGTGGTTACTTCGCATCACGAACTACCTCGGCGTGCCGTAGAGAGTCGTTTTCGCCGCCAGCGAAGATCAACGCAGCGTCTGCGCGACTGGCATCTTCACCCATGCAGCGCCGCCGGCAAGTGTTGCGCAAGCGAGCATTACCCAACTGCCCGCGCTCAAGCGTATCGCGCAGCAGACCGCTACATCAGGATGGAAGCATCCGGCCGTGCGCGTGTCGGCTCAACCACTACTTCCCACCAATGCGCCGCATGCCGCCACGGCTACGGCCGCGGCGGCGCATCAACCCACACCCTACCGCGACGCCGTCGCGAACAACACCGGATCGTTGCGATACAGATCCGGGAACATCCGCTTCAGATCGGTTACTTTCGGCAGATCGTTGATCGCAATGTACGGATAGTCGGGATGCAATGCGAGGAAGTTCTGGTGATAACTTTCCGCCGGATAAAAGCCCTTGAAGTCTTCGACGCGCGTCACGACTTTGGCCGAAAACACATGGGCGTTATCGAGCTGCGCGATATACGACTGCGCGATGCCGCGCTGCGCAGCATTCACCGGAAAAATCGCCGAACGATATTGCGTGCCGTGGTCGGGGCCCTGATAGTCCAACTCGGTAGGATTGTGCGCGACCGAGAAGAATATCTGCAGCAAGCGGCCATACGTGATCTGCTTCGGATCGTAGGTGATCTGCACCGACTCCGCGTGTCCTGTATCACCTTGGCTGACAGTTTCGTATTCCGCCGTGGATGCCGCCCCGCCGGTGTAACCCGAGGCGACTTGCTTCACGCCGCGCACATGTTCGAACACGCCTTGCACGCCCCAGAAGCAGCCGCCGGCAAACACCGCCGTTTCGCTATGCGTCGCGGTGGCTTTCTCGTCCTGTACGGGCGCGGGAATCTTCGTGGCGGCTTCAGCGGAATGCGCGACGTGTTGCGCGGCCACGGCGCCCAGAGCCACGACGACGAGGCCCATGATTCGCGTGACGGAGAAACGCTTCCGCAGCGACGCTGTGCTGGTGGATATCGTACGCATGGTCAGTCCTTGAGGTCAGTAAGAGTTGAGTCGAGCCACTTGCGTCGGCTTCGGCTTAACCGAACGTGAAAGCAAATGCCTGCACGCCCGGGTCCAGAAACTCGATCGAGAACGTGTGATCCCCGACTTCGCCCGTTTGCCGCACCAGTTGATAGAGACGCTGTCCGGTCACGGTGCCGCTGCCATCGGCGGCGACGTCGGTGCCGTGCGACGCGCCGGGTGCGGCGCCATCGACGCTCACGCGAAACCGCACCGGTTTGCCGTCCTTGCCCGGACCGAGCACCAGGTGCAGGTCGCGTGCATGAAAGCGATACACGATGCGTCCCGCCGGTGCCACGAGCGTGGCGTGCTCGGCGCCCACGTTCCATGACCCGGCAAGGCCCCAGTCGTCGACGCCGGGTTGCGGCGGCGCTGCATACACGTGCGTCTTGTCCGCCACTTCCCCGCCCGGCGACGCAAAGTTCTCCGCGCGCTGATAACCCACGTAGGTTTCCGGCGACTGCATATCGGCGTTGTCCGCCGCGGCCTGCACGCCCTGCGCCCCGCCGTTTGCAATACCGATCGCGACCTTCGACGCATTCGCGTGGCCCGCTTCGGTCAGCAGTTGCTGGATCACCTTTTCGGATTCCGCGTAATCGCCTTCGCCGAAGTGGTGATAGCGGATCTGCCCTTTCGCATCGACGAAATAGTGGGCGGGCCAGTACTGATTATTCAGCGCGCGCCAGATTGCGTAGTTGTTGTCGATTGCAACGGGGTAGTCAACGCCGAGGTCGTGCGTGGCTTTCTTCACGTTGTCGATATTGCGTTCGAAGGCGAACTCCGGCGCATGCACGCCGATCACGACAAGCCCCTGATCCTTGTACTTCTGCGCCCACGCTTTGACATACGGCAGCGAACGCAAGCAATTGATGCACGAGTATGTCCAGAAGTCGACCAGCACGACTTTGCCGCGCAAATCCTGCGTGGTGAGCGGCGGCGAATTCAGCCATTGAACCGCGCCGTCCAGCGGGGGCAGCACGCCTTCGACCGGCAGCGGCGCCGCCTCGGCGGCGGTGCGCATCATCGCGCCGCCCTGCGCCGCATTGGTCACGGTGGAATCCGCACCGGCGTTAGCGGCCGATTGCGACACTGGATTGGCGCTCGCCATCGCGCCGCCGGACGCATCGGCCGGATTGCCGGCGACCGGCGCTTTGCCCGGCGCCGCGTTCGGCGACAGCTTATCGACGAGTTTCTGTTCGAGGCCGCCAGTCGCAACCGTCGAGACGCGAGCGAGCACGCCGGTGTCGAAACCGAGCGCAATCGCCGCCACGCCGCACAACATCAATGCGCCGATGCCGCGGCGGATCCATTCGCCCGCGCCCAGCGAACGCTTCATCGCCGTGAACACCTTGCCGCCGATCAGCAGCGCCACCGCCAGCGAAGTCGCCGCGCCGGCCGCGTAGGCCACCAGCAGCAGCGTCGTGCCGACGCTTGCACCGCGCAACGCCGCGCCCGTCAGCACGAGACCGAGAATCGGACCGGCGCACGGCGCCCACAACAGGCCGGTGGCAATGCCGAGCAGAAACGATGAACCCGCGCGGACCTGCTGACCGTCGGCCTGCGCGAAATTCGACAGGCGATTGCCGGCGCTAACGAGCGGCCGCATCAGATGATCGGCAAAGCGCGGGAACAGCAGCGTCAGCCCGAAAATCGCCAGCAGTGCGATAGCCACCCAGCGGCCGTACTGGTTAGCCTGCGTGACCCAGCCGCCGCCCACCGCGGCAAGCGTCGCGACGAGGGCGAACGTCAGCGCCATGCCCGCCAGCAAGGGCAAGCCGCTGCGCACGAAAGGCTGGTCGGCGCGCGCGAAAACAAACGGCAGCACGGGCAGGATGCACGGGCTGAGAATCGTGAGGGCGCCGCCGAGATAGGCGAGAACGATGAGTAACATGTCAGTTCCGAACGTTCGTGTAGGTCGGTTAAAGTGGGCACGCTGGCTCGGGCGGCAGCCGGCGTAGAGTTCATTCAAAACCTGATACTGCAGAAAGTGCCCACATCCTAGAGCGCCGCCGGTGTCGAAGTCCTCACGAAAAGTTAAATTAAATGTGATAACTCGCCGCCCGGAAATTTTGCACAATGGCGCCATGGCCGCTTTTCCCGGCGGCCGCGCCCGGCCTTCCTCCTCAACCATTCCCTGAACCGCGGCACAAGCCCACCATGGACAATCCGAAGCGCATCCTGATCGTCGAAGACGACGTCGACATCGCCAACGTGCTGAGCCTGCATCTGCGCGACGAGCGCTATGAAGTCGTGCACAGCGCCGACGGCAATGAAGGGCTGCGCCTGCTGGAACAAGGCGGCTGGGACGCGCTGATTCTCGATCTGATGCTGCCCGGCGTCGACGGACTGGAAATCTGCCGGCGTGCCCGCGCGATGACGCGCTATACGCCGATCATCATCACCAGCGCGCGGTCGAGTGAAGTGCACCGGATTCTCGGCCTCGAACTCGGCGCGGACGACTATCTCGCCAAACCGTTCTCGGTGCTCGAACTGGTGGCGCGCGTGAAAGCGTTGCTGCGCCGCGTCGACGCGCTGGCGAAAGACTCGAAAATCGAAGCCGGCAATCTGCTCATCGCGGGGTTGTCGATCGATCCGTTGACACGCGAGGCTGCCGTCGACGGCAGGCCGATCGAACTCACGCCGCGTGAATTCGACCTGCTCTATTACTTCACGCAACATCCCGGCAAAGTGTTCTCGCGCATGGACCTGCTCAATGCGGTGTGGGGCTATCAGCACGAAGGCTACGAGCACACCGTCAACACTCATATCAACCGGCTGCGCGCGAAGATCGAGGCCGATCCGGCTCAACCCGAGCGCATCCTGACCGTCTGGGGACGCGGCTACAAGCTCGCTGTCCCCGGCGAGCCGGCCGGCGCACCGAAGGACCCATCGTGAATCTGACGCTGACCCAACGGCTCTCGCTCGTTTTCTCGGTGCTGCTGCTGGCATGCTGCGGCGCGTCGGCCTTCCTGCAGATCCGTTCCAGCGATCTGCACGAGAAAGAAGTCATCCAGAGCCTGTCGCGCAATCTCGCCGACCATATCGCTCATGGCAACTCGTTGATGGACGCCAACGGCTTGCGACCCGACGCGGTCCGGCAGCTATTCGGCCAGTTGATGAGGGTGAATCCGAGCGTCGAGGTGTACCTGCTCGATAATCAAGGGCACATTAAAGGCGACGACGCGCCCGCGGGACACGTCAAGCGCGAACAGGTGAATCTTGCGCCGATCCGGCAATTCATCGCGGGAGACGCGCTGCCGATTCTCGACGACGATCCGCGCAGCATCGACGGTAAAAAGGTGTTCAGCGCAGCGCCTTTGCAATTGAGCGGACAGGCGCCGTCCGGCTATATCTACGTGGTCCTGCTCGGCGAGGAACACGACGCGCTCGCCGCGCGCGTGGCGGCCAGTTCCGTGCTGCGCACTACCTTGTGGTCGATGGCGCTGGTCGCGCTGCTGGGATTGCTGGCCGGCTTGACCGCATTCGGCCTGATCACGCGCCCGCTGCGGCGCCTCACCGACGCCATGCGCCGCTTCGACGCCGAGGGCGAGCCCGACACCCAGCCGAGTGTGCCGCGCTCGTCGCCGGCCGGTCGGCGCGACGAAATCGCCGTGCTTGAAGCGACGTTCGCGCAGATGGCGAATCGAATCGGAGAACAATGGCGAGCGCTGACGCGACAGGACCAGCAGCGTCGCGAACTGATCGCCAATATTTCGCACGATCTGCGCACGCCGTTGACCTCACTGCACGGCTATCTCGAGACGCTCTCGCTGAAGTCCGACACGCTCGGCGAAACGGAGCGCAAACGCTATCTGGCCATCGCGCTCGCGCAAAGCGTCAAGGTGGGCCGGCTCGCGCAAGCTCTGTTTGAACTGGCCAGACTCGAACACGGCAACGTGCAGCCGGCGCTCGAACAGTTCTCGCTGGTCGATCTGGTGCAGGACGTGTTTCAGAAATTCGAATTGCCGGCTGAGGCGCGGCACATTCAGCTGCGCGCGAATATTCCGTCACGCCTGCCGAATGTCAGTGCCGATCTCGGCATGATCGAGCGCGTGCTGACGAATCTGCTCGACAACGCCATTCGCCACACGCCCACTGAAGGATCGATCGAAGTGGATCTCGCGCATAAGAACGGCAAGGTGTCGGTGACGATCACCGACACGGGTCCGGGCATTCCGCCCGAACAGCGCGAAGGTCTGTTCGAACGCCCGTTCAGCTCCGGCGGCGCGCATCGGGGCGGCGGACTGGGGCTACTGATCGTCCAGCGCATGCTGCAACTGAACCAGAGCCAGATACGTTTGCTCGACACGGCGGGAACGGGCACGACCTTTTGCTTCGAGTTACCGACGGCCGTCAACCGGTCGAGTTCCGCCGGTGTCCTGATGTGACGGACGGCGCTTGGCTCCGCTGAGAGGTGCTGCGATCGTCGGCATCGCCAAGCTTGCCCGCCTTCTACGTTGCGCGCGAAAAAGTCCATGAGTTCAGCGCCACAGCGGAATACTTTGCAGAGTGCGTGGCGTCGTCGAAGGGACCAGGTATCAGACCGGTGGCATCAGACGGTCATCGTCGCCTTCCGAAGCCGTCGACGTTCCCGCCGGTTGCGTACCTGACCCGCGACGAAGGCGCCGATCAACAACGACAGATACAGCATCAGAATGTTGTGGCGCCACGCATCGAGTGAAAGTTGATGCGCGACCAGCTTGGGGTCGGTCCGCAATGGCCCGGTGCAGAGTGCGAGGACTGCCTGCTTCATTCGAACAAAACCCGCGGCGGACAGCATGGGCAATCCAACGAGCAGCCCCATCAGATAAGGTTTCGCGCGCCGCGCCCCGGCACGATGACGCATACGCAGCCACAGTCCCAGACAACCATGCACCCAGCCGGGCGCAAGCAGTGCAAGCTGCAAACCTTGCGTGCCGCTGGTGATGAGCGATATCACAATGCGCTCGTAGTTCGGCTCGAATCCGTATAGGGACGAGGCAAGCCGGGTAGAAACCACATGACGGATCAGCAGCAGCGGCAGACTCAGTCCCGCCCAAAGCCGGACCCATTCAGTGAGCGGCATTTTCCAGTGACGGCGTCCGTAGATCGTTCGCAGCGCCAGCGAAAAATGCAATAGCGACGCGCCATACAGAAGCACCGTTCCCGGCACACTGCGCCACACCCACAAAGCCAGTGCAAGACCGCGACCCGCAAGGTCCAGTGACCAGATGCCGAGCGCGTGATTGATCAGATGCAGGGAGAGATAGACCAGCAGCACCACGCCGGACACGAGCTGACAGCGGCGCAGCAGAGTATGAACAGCCGGTTCCCTCGCCACGCGGGCAACCATACCCAGCAGCCGCCGAAAAGGCGCAATCGGCGCGCGCCCGGTGGCCCGCAGCATGTCGGCCGAATACAGCGGCTTCCAGGTCGCAATACGCGTTGGATTCATTTCAGGCCTCGCGTGAGAGGCCGTTTCCGCCGCTCGCTACCCGTTTTGTGATTCACCGGCGTCTGGCGGATAGCGTCGGCAAATTTCTCCAGCGCCGACAGCGAACCGCATACGCTGTGGTACTCCTCGCGGCCGATCCTGGCGTCGAGAATAACGGCCATTCCCGATTCGCGGGCCATATCGATGATGTTCATTTTGCTCACCCCAATTCGTGTCTTCACGCACTGCAAGACGCCGAATCCGACGTGATTATTCCCGCGATTTTTTCAACGCACTGCCGGGAATAAGACATCCAATCCCCTGGTTTAACCGTTCAGAGCGTGTTGACGCCGACTCAAGTCGAGTTCGAAGATTGCGCTCGCATATCGAGGAGCATTGACATGAAACTGATCTCTCTGAACCGTCTCATGGTCCGCGCCGCAGCCGGCGCGCTCGTTGCAAGTGCCGCCCTTCTGGCAACGGCAAGCGGCGCCTACGCGCAAACGTCGGCCACGCCCGGCGCGCACCAGTTCACGCGCGCCGAGGTGCGCCACGAACTCGAGGAGCTGGAAGCTGCCGGATACGATCCGTCTCGCGGCGACGAAAGCGACTATCCCGCCGACATTCAGGAAGCGGAAAGAAAAGTAGCCGCCATGCACGCAGCCCAGCAGAGCGCGCTAAACAACAACCAGCCAGTCATGCAGGACATGCCCATGCATTGATGGCGGTCCGGTGTGTGTGAACCTGTGGACAGCGGGTTCTGCTTTTGAGCGTCGGTCCTTGTCGGATCGACGCTGCTTTTTTTGCCGGCTTTCAACTCACCAGGGGACGGCATTCGCGTCTAGCGGCTGGATGCGAAAGCTTCGGTGCCCCTCGCCAAAATCCGTAGAGCCATGATCGTTTGAAACAGAACTTCGCCAGTGTAGAGCTGTTGTGGTTCAACAGACAGCAGGCTGGCCGACTGTTGGTTTTACCGCACCACCCACAGCTTCGCCGCAAGCTCATCAAGCCTGCAACTCCTTTGTTATCAGCACGCTGAAGTTCTTCAAGCACGCATGGCACATCATGTGCAGTGTAAGTGTGCGAGCACACACAAAAGTGCTCGCACACCCAGGTAATTTTCTCAAAGGAGAACGTCATGAAAGACCTGAAGATCCGCGAACTGCATCGCAATGAAGAAATGAGCTCCGCCGACATGGCACGCGTCGTCGGCGGAAAAGATAAGGAACCTGTCGGCAAGCCGACCCATATCGACGCCATGAATGGCGTGCTCACGTTCGGCGATGGCTCGAAGTGGTCGATGGACCTCAATGGCAAGCTTCATCCGCTTTAAATCGACAAAGTTCGCCTGGTTCTCCGATGAGGCGCCTCGAAGTCGGGCGCTTCACCGGTGACCGGCCGGTCAAACGCTCCAACGGCTCACCCGCCAAGCTTCGTATTTTCCGAACCTTCGCTTCGCATTTAGCAGGTTTATCCGATCCCGAATCTACCGCACACTGGACTTCATCTTCACTACGGACATCGTCCAGGCAAGGAAAGAATCATGCGCACCTACCCGCGTAACAGCCCGCAAGCCGCAGCACGCATCGTCGCGCTGGTCCTCACTGCGGACGGCCACGTGTGCAGTTCGGAAGAGCGTGTGCTGCAGAGATTGAATATCGCAGGCGAACTCGGTCTCGCGCCCGCGCAATTCGAGCAGATCGTGCAGACACTGTGCGAAGACCACTCGGTCGCGCATCTGTCGTTCGCGCCGCCGGTGGGCCGTCTCGACCCGACCATGCTCACGACCTTGATCGACGAGATCGACGATCCCACGTTGCGCCGCAAGGTCATTCGCCTGTGTGTCGCCGTGGCGGTTGCGGACGACTATCTGGCGGACGGCGAAATCGCCCTGCTCGCCGCCATGTTGAGCGCGTGGGGACGCGACCTGACGCCGGCCGTCAACCGTCACGGGCTGCCGTCGCGCGTCATGCGCGGTTATCAGCGCGCGCCGGCCACCACCTGAGAAGCGAGCCCGTGATGTTGCCCGCGACGCGAACGGATGGCGTGAATCTCCTCGATCACGCCATCGGCGCGGCCGAGCCAGCGCAGGCCCCGCAGCAGCGTCAGATCTTCCGCGCCGAGTTCCGCGAGCGGAAACACGCCGAGGCCGCGCGCGGCGAACACCGCCATGAGCGCGCTGTCCTCGAATTCGCCGACGATGCGCGGCCGGATGCCCTGCGCGTCAAACCAACGGTCGAGCCGCGCGCGCAAGGCGGCGTGCCGGGTCGGCAGAAGCACGGGCACCTCCGCGAGACACTGCGGAAAGCCCGCGCGCGCGGATTTGCGGACGATCTCGGTCGGGCCATACCAGTCGACCGGCGAGCCAGCCAGGCGCTGGCTGAGCACGCGCAGGTCGGCATTGTGCGGCGCCGGCTGGCAAGCGAGCACCAGATCGAGCCGATGCAGCGCGAGTTCCGACATCAGCTCCGCGTGTTCGCCCTCGTGACATAAAAGCCTGAGCGACGGCGTGCCGAGCACCGGCGCCAGCAGCGCATGCGCCGCGAGCTTCGAAATGCCATCGGAAAGACCGACGGCGAGCCGTGCCACACCTTCTCCACCGGCCTCGCGCATCTCGTCGAGGAGCGCCTCGCCAAGCTGAAAAATCTGCTCCCCGCGATTGAACGCCGTCTCGCCGGCTTCGGTCATCGTGACGCCCCGTCCCGCCGGTTTCAGCAATTGGCGCCCGATCGATTTCTCCAGCTCCCGCACCTGCGCGCTGATGGTCTGCACCGCCATATCGAGACGTTCGGCCGCACGCGCGAAGCCGCCCTCTTTCACTACTATCCAGAAGTAATACAGATGCCGGTAATTGAGCATTGGCGTGACACATCGAAAAAAACGATATGTCGCTCAGAGTATCACTGATTTATCCGAAGCCAGAAGATAGCGATCATGGTCGCTAATCCAACGTCACCCGCATTCATCCGCTTACGGACACCATGGACACTCTGCTCACACTTGCCGCCGACCCCGCCGCATGGGCCGCGCTCCTCACGCTGGTCGTGATGGAAATCGTGCTCGGCATCGACAACCTGATCTTCATCTCGATCCTCAGCAACAAGCTGCCGGAAGCGCAACGCGCGCGCACGCAGCGCATCGGCATCATGCTCGCGCTCGTCATGCGGCTCGGCCTGCTCGGCACGGTCGCGTGGATCGCGCAGTTGACCGCGCCCGCCATCACGCTATTCAGTCACGCGTTTTCGTGGCGCGATCTGATCCTGCTCGGCGGCGGCCTGTTCCTCGTCTGGAAGGCGACGCGCGAGATTCACCACCACGTGACGCATGCCGAGGAGCAGCGCGACAAAGCGGGCAGCACCGTCCAGTTGACCGTGACGGCCGCGATCGGCCAGATCCTGGTGCTCGATATGGTGTTCTCGGTCGACAGCATCATCACGGCTGTGGGCATGACCGAACACATGCCGATCATGTTCATCGCGGTGATCAGCGCGGTCCTGGCCATGTTGTTCGCAGCACGCCCGCTGTCACGCTTTATCGATCGCAATCCGACCATCGTCACGCTCGCGCTCAGCTTTCTGCTCGTGATCGGTATGACGCTGATTGCGGAAGGTTTCGGTTCGCATGTGCCGAAGGCTTACATCTACGTGGCAATGGCGTTCTCCGCATTCGTCGAAGCGATGAACATGCTGGTGCGCCGCGCGAAATCGAAGCGCGTGCTCAGTAGCGGGCAATAAGCGAAAAGCGCGTGACGGTTTTCCCGGATCGGGAGTTTGCATTCGCCCGGTCCAGCATGCGATGTCTTTCTACTCTTGAGGAGCAACGCTATGAAATGCCCTGTTTGCAAGACCACCGACCTGCTGATGACCGAGCGCCGCTCGATCGAAGTCGATTACTGTCCCGACTGCCGGGGCGTGTGGCTCGATCGAGGCGAGCTCGACAAGCTGATCGCGCAGGACGCGGCCCAACCCGATTCGCCGCCCGCCCCGCGCGCAAGCCACGACGGCCACCGGGAGCGGGATCGTTCGTACGACAGTCATCGCGGTTACGACGATCATCGATCGGGTTATCGGACGCAGAAGAAAAAGCGCTCCCTTTTCGACGTGTTCGATTTCGACTGAGCGCCGTCAGCCGTGAGGGAAAACGCGCCGGGCACGTTCCGGCACTTGTCGCACTAACGTGCTTTGCCGCGAGCGTTCTTGCCGGCGTTGCCGGCGCGAGGCGCATCCTTACCGGCGGGCGCGGCGCCGCCGTTTATCTGTTCCATCCACGACAAGGCATCGACGTAGGACAGAAACTGCTTGAGGTAGCCCGGCGACACTTCGCTCATCAGCCAGAGCGCCCGATGCACGAGGCTGCTCGAGTTGAGCGGGCCGGCGTTGCCCGGCACCTTTTCCAGCGACTGCCGCAGTTGCTTTTCCGTGCGGACCTTCGACCAGACGTCCCTGAAGTAGTCGAGCGCGGGCATCTCGGGATAAGAGGCGGCGCGCGGCAAACCGCTCGCCGCGGGCACATGATCCTGACTCGCGATGTAGTCGACGAGGCTCTTCAACGTTGCGTGCGCGGGCACGTCGACGGCTTGCGCAGCAGTGTCATCAGCCGAAGATGCCGCGGCGCGTTCTATATGCCCCGCGTAGGCGTCCAGCAGACCGGACAGCCTTTCGTCCAGAATGCGCCGCGCTTCGCCGCTGTGACCGGCCGCGCGCCGTTCGAACGCGTCGATGAAACGGAAGCGGACAGGATCGAGCCGATCGGCGCCGCGTTCGCGCCACGCGTCGAGCGTCGCACGGGCTCCGCTTGCCGGATCGTTATCGCCCGCGTTACTCACGAGGCTTTACCGTCGAGGTCGATGGCCGCGGCACCGGCGCAATTTCCACGCGACGGTTTTTGGCACGGCCCTGCTCGTCCGTATTCGAACTCACCGGTTGTCCGGAACCGAACGCCGCCGCAAACAGCGACGACGCGGGCACGCCGGCGTCGATCAGCGCGCGCGTCACCGTCAACGCGCGCTGCGCCGACAATTCCCAGTTGTCCGCGAAACGGCGGTTGCCTTCGCGCAAGCGCTGATCGTCGGTAAAGCCGCTCACCATCAGGATTTCGTCATTGGCGCCGAGATACGCGGACAGCGGCCCGGCCAGACTCTTCAGCAAATCCCGGCCTTGCGGCTGCAACTGATCGGAGTTCAGCGCGAACAGCACATTGCCGCTGATCCCGATGCGCCCATTCACCAGCGTCACGCGCCCAGCCGCGAGCGGACCCGCGAGCGCCTGTTCGAGCGTCTTGCGGCGCTGCGTTTCCAACTGACGCTGCTTGACTTCCTGCTCCAGCTTGCTCGACAGCTCCAGTTGTACGCCGATCACGCCCACGAGGATCAGCACGAAGGCGCCCAGCAGCACCGACATCAGGTCGCCGAAAACCGGCCAGATCGGCGCGACCTGCTCCACGCCGCCGTCGATGTCCTCGCTCATGCCGCTTCAGCTCCTGCTGACGCACGCCGGGCGGCAAGCTGCTGCAGGTCTTCGACGATCTGCTTCTGCGACATCACGCTCAGATCGATGACTTCCCGCGCCTGCGCCACGTAGTACGCGAGTTGTTCGTCGCTGCGCGCGAGGGATTTGTCGAGCGCGGTTTCGATACGCTGCAGGTGCGTCACCAGTTTGTCGTTCGACTCGCCGAACACTTGCACGGCGGTGCCGAATGCGTCGCCGAGGCTCGCCACTTCGACGGCGCTGCCGGTGACTTGCGCGGCCACCAAACCCAGCTTGCCGGTTTCGAGTTCGATCTTGTCGGTGAAGCGCGTGCCCACGCGCTCCAGCAAATCCGCCGATGTCGCGACGAGCGCATCGACGGCCGTGCGCTGCTCGGTGGATGCGTGATTGACGGCGTCGAGCAGGGTTTCCAGCGTTTCCAGCAAGCGGCTGCGCTCCTGCAGCATCGCGGTATCGCGGACCATGCTGTCGGAGAGCTTCTGACGCAATTCGGCGACGACTTCCGCCGCGGCCTTGGGCGCTTCCGAAGCGGCTTGCACGAGTTGGCCGATCTCGGCGATCGTCTCGCTGGCGTGGGCCTGCGTTTGGGCGGAGATGTCGCGCGCGGTTTGCGCCAGCGTCTCGCAAATTTCCTGCTGACGGCTCGCGGTGCGCTCGCCCGCCTGTTCCCATTCCGCGCTCAAGGTGTTGGCCATTGCGCCGAGCGCTTCGGTCCAGGCGGCCAGACGCTGCTGATCGCGCGAGGCCAGTTCGGCTTGCAGATTTGCCGCGGCCTTCGGCGCTTCGGCCGCGGCCTGCACGAGCCGGTCGATTTCGGCGATCGTATTGCTGGCGTGCGCCTGCGTTTGGGCCGAAATATCGCGTGCGGTTTGCGCCAGCGCCTCGCAGATTTCCTGCTGACGGTTCGCGGTTTGCGCGCCGGACTGCGCCCATTCCTTGCTCAACGTGGCCGCCATCGCGCCGAGCGTCTCGGTCCAGGCGGCCAGACGCTGCTGGTCGCGCGAAGCCAGTTCGGCCTGCAGGTTCGCCGCCGCTTTCGGCGCTTCGGCTGCGGCCTCGACGAGCCTGTCGATCTCCGCGATCGTGTTGCTGGCGTGCGCTTGCGTCTGTGCCGAGATATCGCGCGCGGTTTGCGCCAGCGCCTCGCAGATTTCCTGCTGACGGCTCGCGGTTTGTGCGCCCGACTGCTCCCACGCCTTGCTCAACGTCGCCGCCATCGCGCCGAGTGTTGCAGTCCAGGCGGCGAGCCGTTGTTCATCCTTCAAAGCCAGTTCGGTCTGCAAGTCCGTGTGCGACTGACCCACGCCACGCAGCAGAGACGCCGCGTGCTGCTCGAAGGTCGCGGCGGCCGCCGCCAATGCCTGCTGGTTGTTCGCCGCGAGCTTTTCGCCGACGCTCTCCTGACGCGCCAACGCCTCGTTCCAGGCCTTCGAAACGTTGCCCGCCGTGTTTTCCAGTCGCGCGGAAACGCCGTCCAGCAGGCCGGCCGAGCGTTGCTCGAAAGTGTCGGTGAAGCGATCCAGCGAGGCGCGCAGATGCTGCGCCAGTTCCTCGCTCGAACGCTGATGTCCCGCCAACGCCTTGTTCCAGATATCCGCGACGGTCGCGGTGGTCGTCTCGAAGCCGCTCGACAGCCCGTCCAGTTGCCGCTGCACGGCGTGCGCAACGGTGTCGTGCAACGCGCTCGTCTCGCGCGCGAGGCCGGCCATCGTGGCTTGCATGACCGGCTGCAGCGCCGCGCCGGCGGCGCGCGTGCTGTCCGCCACGCTCTCCTTCAACGACTGCTCGACCGAACTCGCGAGGCGCGCATAAGCGGCCTCGGCCCTGCCGTGGAAAGCCTCCTGGCTGGCAATCTGCCGCTCGTTCAAGGCGAGGCTGTGTTGCTCGATGGCCGACATCATCGTCTGCAGACGGTCGACCAGCGTGGGCATCACCTCGGACTGGCGCTGCAGGAGCCTGAAGGCCTCTTCGCGCTGATGACTCTGCGAGTAGATGCGCAGGGTCGTCGCGATCTTCACGTCGAGCATCTGCGCGGCCTGCAGGCGCTCGCGCCGGCACAGCGCGGACAGCAGACCCAGCATGGCGGACGTCGCCACGCCCGAAATCGAAGTGCCGAACGCGAAGCCCAAACCCTTGACCGGCGCGGCGAGCGAAGCGCGGATCGCCTGCAGGTCGGTCGCGCTTTCCAGCGCCATGCCGGTGCCGCGCAAGGTCACCACCATGCCGAGCAGCGTGCCGAGCATGCCCAGCAGCACCAGCAAGCCGACCAGGTAAGGCGTGAGTGCCGGACCCGGCAAGGCCACCCGCTCGCCCTCGACGCGCAGGCGCGCCGCGTGCCGCAGGCTCGGATGCAAGGGCTCGAGCCATGCGCCGAGACTCGGCGGCGGCCCGGATAGCCCGGCAACCGCCTGCGTGAGCGTGGCGGTCGCCTGGTTGTAGCGGTGCAATTCGAGCGAACCCGCCAGATAGCACACGCCGATCAATAAGGTGACGGCCAGTGCCAGCGGGTTCGAACCGAGATAGCCGGCGGCGATCCAGCACACAGCGGCCAGACCAGCCAAAAACACAACGAGATCAAAACGATATCTGGACATAGTGTCCCAGTTAGCTGGCGCGAAGGGCGGCGAGCAACCCTTCGACCGGTTGTAAACGAATATCCAGTTCGGCAAGCAACACGGTTTGCATGTCCTTGCGGAACACATTCAGCCATGCGCCGGCGGTGACTGCCGCTGTGTTGCTGGCTGCGTCGCCGGCGGCTTCGTCCGACACCTGGGCGGCGGCCAGCGTCACCTGCTCGGCCGCGCGCAAGCGCTCGAAGTGCCCGGCCAGCAGCGCGGGTATGGCGGCCAGCAGATTGCGCTCACGCTCGCTCAGTGCGCGCTCCATTACCGCGTCCACCACGGCGAGCCGCGCCATGGCGGGTGTTCTGGTGGCCAGCATGCCCCGCAGGCGGCCGCGCAGATTGCCGATCGCCATTTCCATCGACTGCTGGATGGAGAGATAGCGTTGACGGAACACCGCGTAATCGGCCACCGGCTCGGCGGGCACACTCTGCGACGACGCATGCGCGGACGCGCGTGCGGGCCCGCGCCGCCTGTCGGCCGCGAACACGCTATCGCCCGTGATGGTCTTCGCCAGCGAACTGCGCGCGCGGACGTACTCCGACTCCTCCGCGCCGCCGAAGCCGCGCGCGCCGGCGGCAACGGCGGGCGGGTTGCCGTTCAGTACCGAGGACAGCGCAATGGCGTCGGTCCAGCCGAGCCATTGGCTGAGCCGGTCCGAGAGCGATTGCCTGGATTCGGGAACATCGACATCCGCGAGGCGTGCCAGTAAGCGAATGAGCGCCGGGCCGCTGAGGGCGGTGCGCTGGGGGGGTTGCGACATACCACCGGAAGCAAAAAAGTCGCCAGTTTACACGCTGTCGACACCTGAGCGGCTGCAAGTCGATTCGCAGGCCGTGCGCGAGGCGCATTTTACTTGAGCGGCGGAGTGGTCGAGCGTCGAACCCGCCGGCTCAGGTCGGATAAAGCGAACGACTCCATGTAAGATGAACGCCCGCCTCAACGCGCCTGTGGACGGCGCCGCGCGACCCGAACGTTTGTCGACTGGATCGCGGCACTCTTCGAACAAAGCGACTTTAAGCGAGGCCTATAAGCAGAATGAAATTCGATACCGTTGTGCTCGGAGCGGGCATTGTCGGCGTGTGCATTGCCGCGCATTTGCAGAAACGCGGCCGCCAGGTCGCGCTGGTCGATCGCAAGCTGCCCGGCAACGAGACCTCGTTCGGCAACGCCGGGTTGATCCAGCGCGAAGGCGTTTATCCCTACGCGTTTCCTCGCGGACTCGGCACGTTGCTGCGCTATGCGCGCAACCAGTCGCCCGACGTTCGTTACCATGCCGACGCGATCCTCAAGACCGCGCCATTTCTCTGGCAGTACTGGCGCAACTCTCATCCAACGCGGCACGCCGCCATTGCGAAGTCGTACGCGACGCTGATCGAGCATTGCGTGAGCGAGCACCGCGCGCTCGCCGCCGAGGCCGGCGCGAGCGCGCTTTTACGCCCGATCGGCTGGATGAAAGTGTTCCGCACCGCAGCGGCTCATGACGCGGAAACCCGGCTCGCCGAACGGTGGCATCGCGAATATGAAGTCGAGTTCGAAGCGCTCGACGCCGCCCGCCTGCAACAGCTCGAACCCGATCTCGACAGGACCTTGCTGGGCGGCCTGCGCTATCCGGACTCCGATTCCGTGAGCGACCCGAACGCGCTCGTCACCGCCTACGCCAGATATTTCGAAGCGCTCGGCGGACGGTTTTTTATCGGCGATGCGGATACGCTGCGCGATGGCTGGTACGTCGATACGGAAGCGGGAACGATCTCCGCTTCATCCGCGGTCGTGGCGTTGGGGCCGTGGTCGGAGCGCGCGAGCACGCGCCTGGGTTACCGCTTGCCCCTCGCCGTCAAACGCGGCTATCACATGCACTACGCGCCGCAGGGCACGGCACGCCTGAATCATCCGGTGCTCGACGCGGAAGGCGGCTACCTGCTGGCGCCCATGGCACGTGGTATCCGCCTGACGACGGGCGCGGAAATCGCGGATCTCGAAGCGCCCAAAACGCCGACGCAACTCGCCGCGGTCGAGCCGGTTGCCCGCACGCTGTTCCCCTTAGGCAAGCGTCTCGACGACGAACCCTGGATGGGCCGCCGTCCTTGTACAGCGGACATGCTGCCGATCATCGGGCCCGCGAAAAAACATCCGGGCTTGTGGTTCGCGTTCGGCCACGCGCATCACGGGTTGACGCTGGGTCCGATAACCGGCCGTCTGCTCGCTGAAATGATAACGGGCGAAGCAACGCTCGTGGACCCGCGGCCGTTCAGCGTGGAGCGGTTCGCACGGCACGGTTAGCGCTACGGGCCGCAATAAAGAAAACGCCGCGGACAAACAAGCTCCGCGGCGTTGCTCTACCTCGACATCAATCGTTCAGGCCGCGGCCACCACCCTGCGCGGCGACAGAACCGACACGACAAAGCTCACGACGATATTGACCGTCAGTGCGATCAGGCCGATATACACCGGATAGACCGCATCGCCGAAATGCAGGGCGTACACCGGCTTGAGGCCTTGCGAAATCGCCAGCCCGGTTCCGAGCACGATCCCGGCCAGCCAGCCGAGGAACAGGCCCGGCGTGTTCAAACGACGCGTGTACAACGAGAACACGATTGCCGGGAAGATCTGCAGAATCCACACGCCGCCCAGCAGTTGCAGGTCGATCGCGTACTGCGTCGGCAGGAACACGATGAACAGCAGCGCGCCGAACTTCACGACCAGCGAGACGATCTTCGCGGTGGAAGCCTCGCCTTCCGGCGAGATATTCGGCGAAACGAGCGGACGCCACAAATTGCGCGTGAACAGATTGGCCGCGCCGATCGACATGATCGCCGCGGGCACCAGCGCGCTGATCGCAATCGCCGCCGCCGCGAAGCCGACGAACCACGACGGGAACAGCGTGTTGAACAGCGCCGGCACCATGTCCGAGGCCGACTTCACATGCACGCCGGCCGCAATCGCCATATAGCCGAGCAACGCGATCAGACCGAGCAGCAGCGTGTACGCCGGCAGGAAGATCGCATTCTTGCGCACCGTATTCGCCGACGAGGACGACAGCACCGCCGTCATCGTATGCGGATACATGAACGCCGCCAGCGCCGAGCCCAAAGCCAGCGACGCATACGCGGTGAATTGCGTCGGCTTCAGAATGATGCCGGTCGCGCCGCCCTTGGCCTTGAAATACGTATCGGCCGCGTCGAACACATGCGCATAGCCGCCGAGCTTGGCCGGAATCAGCCACACCGCCGCGATCACCACGATGTAGATCATGATGTCCTTGACGAACGCGATCATGGCCGGCGCGCGCAGGCCGCTGGCATACGTATACAACGCGAGGATCACGAAGGCGACGATCAGCGGCATTTCGCCGGTCACGCCGAGCCCCTTGATCACGACCTGCATGCCCACCAGTTGCAGCGCAATGTATGGCATGGTCGCCACAATACCGGTGATCGCGACAGCCGCCGGGAACCACTTGCCGCCGTATTCGCCCTGCACGTAGTCCGCTGCCGTGATGTGGTTTTTCGCGTGAGCGATCTTCCACAGTTTCGGCATTACGGCGAACACGAACGGATAAACGATGATCGTGTACGGCAACGCAAAGAAGCCATACGCACCGACCGAATAGACCAGCGCGGGCACCGCGATCACCGTGTAGGCGGTATAGAAGTCGCCGCCCACGAGGAACCATGAAATGACCGTGCCGAACTGGCGGCCGCCCAGGCCCCACTCGTGCAATTGCGTCAGGTCGCCCCGTTTCCAGCGCGCGGCAAAGAAGCCGATCACGGTGACGAGAACGAAGAACGCGATAAAGACGGTCATCGCAACCGGATTCACAGGATTGACGTCGCTCATTTGACACCTCGGTACACGGCGTAAATCAGTAGCGAGGTCAACGGCACCCACAAGAACTGATACCAGTAGAAGAAAGGAAAGCCCGCGAACGACGGACGCGTGTCGTTATAGAACGGCAGCCACAGCAGTGCGATGTACGGAAGCAGCAGGATCAGCCATAGCCATGAGCGGCCGGCAGGTTGGGATGTCTCCACAATCGTCTCCTAAGTCTATTATTGACACCACGCGCTACGACTCGTGGTCCGGCACGTGAAAACCGGTTAGCGGGTATGAGCCGGCCAACCGGGTGCTTATGACGCCACGCGACGCGCGCGGCGGTGGGCGCAGCCGCCTGCAAGGCGCACTATGCCGTGGGGATGTAGTATTCGCCTTCGTGAGCGTCCTCACAAGCGCGCAACTACGTAAGCCGGCTACGTAGTACTACGTAGCCGGTCAGCCGTCTTTTCAACGATGAAACTGAAAGCCAAGATTGTCCTGCTGGCGATCGTGCCCTTCCTGGCCGCCATCGCGAGCATCGAAGTGGGTGTGCAACGGCAGGCCACGGCGCTCGCCGAGACGCAACACGCGAGCACGCAGGCCGCATACATGGCCAGCAAGGAGATCGAGCTCAAGCATTACGTCGAGCTCGCCACCACCGCGATCGAGCCGCTCTACGACGCCGGCCAGGACAATGCGCGCGACGACGCGACGCTGCGCGCACGCGCGCTCGACGTGCTGCAGAAAATGGACTTCGGCACGGACGGCTACTTCTTCGTCTACGACATGCACGGCCGTTCGTTGATGCATCCGCGCGAGCCGGACCTCGTCGGGCGCGACCTGTGGGAACTGCGCGATCCGCAAGGCACGCTGACCATTCAGCAACTGCTCGCCGCAGCCTCGCGCGGCGGCGGGTATGTACGCTATCTGTGGCATCGTCCGTCGACGGGCAAGGTGGCGTCGAAACTCGGCTACGTAGTGCCGCTGCAGCGCTGGGGCTGGATGATCGGCACCGGCATCTATCTCGACGACGTGGATAACACGCTCGCGCGTATCGACGAACGCGCGGCCGCCAATATCGATCGTACGATGAAATGGATCGACGCCATCGCCGTTGCCGGGCTCGCCGTGATCGCGCTGTGCGCGCTCGTGCTCAACGTCACCGAATACCGCAGCGCGGACGCCAAACTGAAACGGCTCGCGCAGCAGGTGGTCGAGTCGCAGGAAAACGAACGGGCACGCCTGTCGCGCGAACTGCACGACGGCATCAGCCAGATGATGGTCTCCGTGAAGCTGCTGCTCGAATCCGCGCTGGCGCGCTTCGAGCGCAGCGAAGTGCGCGTGCCAGCGGCAGAGGCCGCACTTACCACCAGCCTGACGCGGCTTGGCGATACCTTGCGCGAAGTGCGGCGCATTTCTCACGCGCTGCGTCCGTCGATGCTGGACGATCTCGGCGTGGCCGCCGCGCTGGAACAACTCTCGCGCGAACTCAGCGAGCAGTCGGGCATCGAGATCGGCTTCACGCAGATCGCGCACACGCACGCCGCGGCTTTACCCGATGCAGTCAACACCGTGCTGTTCCGGATCGCCCAGGAAGCGTTGACGAATATCGTGCGCCACGCGCACGCGTCGAGCGCGGCGCTCGCGCTGGAAATATCGAACGACGCGGTCACGCTGAACATCGCGGACAACGGGCGCGGTTTCGACGTGACGCATGTGTTCGTCGGCCGGCGCTCGGGCGTGGGTCTGCGCAACATGCGCGAGCGGCTCGAAGCGCTGGGCGGCACACTGTCGCTCAGCTCGCAAGCCGGCCACACGCTCATCACCGCGCGCGTGCCACTGGGATCGACCGAGCCGGCATTGCCGGCCTTGCAGGAAACCTGACCATGAACGACGCCTCACCCGCTATCGCCCGTCTGATTCTCGTCGACGATCATCCGCTCGTGCGCGACGGTTTGCGCGCACGGCTCGAAGCGGTGCGCAACCTCGAAGTGGTCGGCGAAGCGGGCAATGCGCAGGAAGCGCTCGCCCTTGCCGCGAGCGCGGAGCCCCAGCTCGTGCTGATGGATGTAGGCATGAACGGAATGAGCGGCATCGCGCTGGCCGGCATGTTTCACGAGCGCTTCCCGGCAATTCGCGTGCTCATGCTGTCCATGCACGACAATCTCGAGTACGTGACGCAGGCCGTGCGCGCGGGCGCGAGCGGCTACGTGCTGAAGGACTCGCCCTCCACCGAAATCATCCAGGCCATTGGCGCGGTGCTCGAAGGCAAACAGTTTTTCAGCGCGGGACTCGGCGCACGTCTGATTCAGGCTTCGGCGATGCAGTCGCCTGTCGAACGGCTCACGCCGCGCGAGCGCGACATTCTCGACGCGCTTGCCGAAGGGTTGTCGAGTAAGCAGATCGCCCAGCGCAACGATCTCTCCGTGCGTACGGTGGAAACGCATCGGCTGAATCTGAAACGCAAGCTCGATATTGAAGGCCAGGCCGAGTTGATCAAGTTCGCGGTCGAAAACCGGCGCACGAACCGGTGAAGACCTGACTGACGCCGATCGGCGATCATCGCATAATCGGCGCTGCATACATTCAACCACTGCTATCGTTCCGTCTACTCTACTCAATGCCCAACATTCGGAGCTGATGAGGATGAAACGCACGATCCCATTACGGCTAGCGAGTCTGCTGATCTGTTTCGCCGCAACTGCTATTCACGCCCATGCCGAACCGGCGCGCGTCAATCGCGGCCACGATCCGTTCTTTCAGATCTCCAAAGCAATCGGCGATTGTCCGGTGCCATTGGGGCCGCTCGAAACCGAGAAAGAATGGCTCGACGACAGCCATTACCGGATCGAACGCGGCAATAGTTGCTGGGTGGAAGGCCGCTGCCGTTTATCGAACGCCTATCTGTACGACGTGGAAATCGCCGAGGCGGTGCAGCGTCGCCTCACCAACATCAATTTCGCCACGCACTGGCGCGAACAGTCGACGCTCTGGCTGACGCTGCAACGCCGCTTCATCTACGTGGAAGGCTGCGTTGCGCCGGGCTTCGATAAGCAGAGCTTCCTCACCGAACTCGCGAAAACCGCGGACGTCGAGCGTGTGATTGACGATACCGTCACCAATCCGCACGCCGTACAACTCCCCTACAAAACGCTTGCGAATCCGGACAAGCCCGTGCTCGATCCAGGCAACTAGGTTTACGCTCAAAGGCTAAATGCGGCGCTTGGCTGATACCCGTTATCACGCTGCAATGCCTATATCGGCAATCGAACAAAGCAACGCAGAAATCGAACTTTGGGCGTTCTGGCGTCATTGCTACCATCGGCGACCCGACATATCCGGTCCGCACAACAATGACAACACAACGATCGCAGCGCCCTTCTTTTCGCCTTGGCATGATCGGCGCCGCCGTCGCCAGTCTCATCGCTCTCGCCTCCTGCGGCGACGACAATCTGCCCGGCCCGACGCCCACACCCGTAGTCGCCCAGAAGCGCCCGAACATTCTGTACATCATGGCCGACGACCTCGGCTATTCCGACATCCACGCGTTCGGCGGCGAAATCAACACGCCCAATCTGGACGCGCTAGTGCAATCGGGCCGTATCCTGACGAATCACCATACGGGCACCGTCTGCGCGATTACGCGTTCCATGCTGATCTCCGGCACCGATCACCATCTGGTCGGCGAAGGCACCATGGGCGTGCCGACCGACGAGCGCAAAGGACTGCCGGGTTACGAGGGCTATCTGAACGACCGCGCGCTCTCCGTTGCGCAACTGCTGAAGGACGGCGGTTATCACACGTACATGGCCGGCAAATGGCATATCGGCTCGGGCATTGTCGGCAGCACGACGGGCGGCGGACAAACGCCCGACCAATGGGGCTTCGAACATAGCTATGTATTGCTTGGCGGCGCCGCGACCAATCACTTCGCGCACGAACCCGCGAACTCGCGGAACTACACCGAAGACGGCAAATACGTGCAGCCCGGTCAGCCGGGACAACCGGGCGGCGCAGGCGGCAGCCCCGCAGTGTTCTATTCAACCGACTTTTATACGCAGCGTCTGATCTCGTACATCGATTCGAACAAGGGCGACGGCAAGCCGTTCTTCGCCTACGCGGCCTACACGTCGCCGCACTGGCCGCTGCAAGTACCCGAGCCTTATCTGCACAACTACGCCGGCAAATACGATGCCGGTTACGACGCGATCCGCAACGCGCGCATCGCGCGGCAAAAGGCGCTCGGCATCATTCCGAACGACTTCGTGCCGTACGGCGGCGCATCGGAAACGCTCGTCGCCACCGCGGCCACGGCGAACAACGGCACGGTGAACGCGAAGTACGTGAGCGCCGTGCATAGCGCGGCGCAAGGCTATACCGACTATGGCGCGGGCACGGTGAACAAGACATGGGCGAGCCTCTCGCCCGCCGAGAAGAAGGCCCAGGCGCGATATATGGAAATCTACGCGGGCATGGTCGAGAATCTCGATCACAACATCGGCCTGCTGATCCAGCACCTGAAGGATATCGGCGAGTACGACAACACCTTCATCATGTTCCAGTCGGACAACGGCGCGGAAGGCTGGCCGATCGACTCCGGCGCCGACCCGACCGCGACCGACACCGCCAACGCCGCCGATCCGGTTTACTCGGCACTCGGCACCGACAACGGCAAGCAGAACGCGCAACGTCTGCAATACGGTTTGCGCTGGGCCGAAGTCAGCGCCACACCGTTCCGTCTGACCAAGGGTTATTCGGGCGAAGGCGGCGTGTCCACGCCGTTGATCGTCCATCTGCCGGGTCAGACCACGCAGAAGCCGACACTGCGCGACTTCACGCACGTCACCGACAATACCGCGACGTTCCTCGCCGTCGCACAGATTTCACCGCCCACGCAGGCCGCGCCGCCGCTCGTCAATACGCTCACCGGCGTCGATCAGAACAAGGGCAAGGTGGTCTACAACAACCGCTACGTCTATCCGGTCACCGGGCGGTCGCTGCTGCCGCTGTTGAACGATCAGGCGACGAGCGCGGTGCAGAACGCGTCGTTCGGCGACGAAGCCTACGGCCGCGGCTATCTGCGCAGCGCCGACGGCCGCTGGAAAGCGTTGTGGACGGAACCGCCGCTCGGCCCCGTGGATGGTCACTGGCAACTGTTCGACATGAGCGCCGATCGCGGAGAAACGCAGGACGTATCGACGCAGAATCCCTCGGTGATCGACGGTCTCGTGCAGCAGTGGAACAGCTATATGAGCAGCGTCGGCGGCGTGGAACCGTTGCGTCCGCACGGTTACTACTGAGCACGCAATGACCGTCAGATTCAAGTTGAAGAGCAACGCGGCGCTGTACAGCATGTACGCCGCGATCGCCACGGTCGCGTTCGCCACCGCTTTTACCGCCGCGACGGCCGCTTCGGCGGTCTTTAGCGGCGTTGGCAAGCAAGGCGCGTTCGATGAACTCAACACGTCGCGCCCGTTAGCCGCACTCGGCTCCGAGCAGCAATGCGAGCGCTACGCCGGTTTACCCTCGCGTTGGCGCGACAATCCGAAAGCCGGCATGGTGCATTTGCATGGCGGCGACTTCGTATTTGGCAGCAAGCTCGGTTACGAAGACGAGCGTCCTGCCAGGGATGGCAAGACGCGCGTCGCCGGTTTCTGGATCGATCAGACCGATGTGACGAATGCGCAGTTCGCGGCGTTCGTGAAGGCGACGGGCTACGTCAGCGATTCGGAGCGCCAGGGTGGCGCCGTGGTGTTTCACACGCCGACACGCGATGAGATGAACGCGCGCGATCTCGCATGGTGGACATGGGTGAAAGGCGCCGCATGGAATCATCCGACCGGACCCGGCAGCACGCTCGAAGGCCGTCTGAATCAGCCCGTGACGATGGTCACGCAAGCCGACGCGCTCGCCTACGCGCGCTGGCTGGGCCGCGATCTGCCCACCGAGGCCGAGTGGGAATACGCGGGCAAAGCAGGCCGCGAAGGTGCGGACCTCGACACCGCGCCGCGCGACGAACACGGCGAGCCGAGCGCGAATTACTGGCAAGGTGTGTTCCCCGTACTCAATACGAACGAGGACGGTCACGTCGGTCTCGCGCCCGTCGGCTGCTATGCCGCCAACGACTTCAAACTCTACGACATGATCGGCAATGCATGGGAGTGGACCAGGGATGTCTACACGGGTCCGCACCAGTCGCACACCAACGGCGACACCGCGGCGGTCGCGCCGCTCAGCCGCAAACACGACACGCCGATGGTCATCAAAGGCGGCTCGTTCCTGTGCTCGCGCGACTATTGCGTGCGCTATCGGGCGGCGTCGCGCGAACAGCAGGAAGCGGATTTGCCGGCGTCGCATATCGGTTTTCGCACGGCGCTAAGGGACGCATCATGAAGGCTCGGCGATTCGTGACGGCGGTGCTGCTGGTCGCTGCTTCGATGGTTCAGCACGTGCAAGCCGCCGCGCCCCAAGTCATCAAAGTGGGTGTGAGTCCGGGCGCGCATGCCGAGATCATGGACGAAGTGCGCCGCGTCGCGGCCAGTCGCGGCCTCACGCTGGACGTGGTCGTATTCGATCAGCCCGAACGTATCGACGCCGCGCTCGCTGCGAAGCAGATCGACGCGGCGAGTTTCGAGGACGAGCCACGCTTCGACGCCCAGCGCAAACAGCACGGCTTTGCGCTGACGAGCGTCGCCACCACCGTGACGTTTCCCATCGCCTTGTACTCGCGCAAACTGACGAATCTCGGCCAGTTGCAACGCGGCGCGACGATCGCGATTCCTGACGACCGGGAAGGCACTGCGCGCGCCCTGATCCTGCTACAGAACTTCACGTTGCTGACTTTCAGGGACACGGCCGGCCTTCACGCGACTCTCGCCGACATCACGAGCAACCGGCTGAATCTGCGGATCCGCCAGGTGCCGCGCGCACGTCTGTTCGACACGCTAGATAGCGTGGCCTTCGCCGTGATCGATAGCGACGACGCGGCGCGCGCGGGTCTTTACCCGGCGCGCGATAGCCTCGGTCTCGAAGATGCGCGCTCGCCCTACGCCAACGTGTTGACGGTGCGAGACGCCGACCGCACTCAGCCTTGGGTTGCGCAACTGGTGGCCGCCTACCATTCGCTCGACGTCGCGCATTTCATTCTGACGCGCTATCAGGACTCGGTGCGACGGCCGTGGTGAACGCTTTCTCGTTCGTGTGCACGGCGTGCGGCAAATGCTGCAATAGTCCGCCGGCCATGGCACTGCCCGAGTTGTTCCGGCATCGCGACCGGATCATCGGCTGTATTGCGATCGGCCGCGTGCCGCGCAGGCGCGTGGGTGAGCGATTGCGCGTGGGTCGGCATGAAACCGTGCTCGACGCGGCCGATATCGCCGCCTTCGATTCGATCGCTGACACGCTGCTCTATCGAACCGGCGACATCTTCAGCATCATGACGCAGGGCTACGATTACCCCTCGCTGGCACGCTGCCCCGCACTCGCTGACGACGGACGCTGCGCCATCCATCTGAACGGCAAGCCGGTCACGTGCGAAGTGGTGCCACTTGATCCACTCGTACCGGATACGTTGCAACATCTCGTGCTAGCTGGGCGCAATCAGAGCGCCGCGTACCTCGGCACCGATTGCATTCAGGAAGGTGAGCGCGCGGACGCCGTACTAATGACTGCGGAAGGCGAGATAAAAGACGCGAATGCGAGGGACGCTTTGGCGCGCCGCCGCCGCGCGCTGGAAAGAGAACGCGAAGTGTGGGGCCGTGCCGTATTCGAATCGCTGCGCAAAGACCTGTTCGACTCGCCCGGCGCGTTGGCGCGCATTCCAGCCGGCGGCTTTCTGACGATTTCGATTGTGCCGGCGCTATTGGCCGTAGCGAGTACTTCCGCAGGTTGCAGGCAGTCATGCCTCGACTATATCGACAGTCAACTCGCGCTAATCGACCGCAGTATCGAGCAAGCGCTGTTTCGACGCCGCCTGGACGATCGTCCCGTGACACACGAGTTGCGCGGATTCACTCAAGCATATCAACGTGCAAAAGCGCTTCTTGGCACACCGCTTCCTGCCATGGAAGTGGAAAGCGGCGCGCGCCCTTCTCTATCACCTATCGAAGCCTATCTCTCTGGCGCAGGTCGGTAATCAGAGGATTCATCAGAGCTGCGAATCCAGCAGCGGGACAAACTTCTCGATCAGCTTTTCCGTAAACGGCCGATGCATCCATGCTTCGAGCGTGATCTGTTGCGACTTCTTTATATCGTCGGCGAAAGCGGCGGTCTGCTGCCTGGCGAAGTCGCGGTCGTAAATATTCAGATTCGCTTCGTCGTTGAGCTTGAACGAACGGTTATCGAAATTGGTCGAGCCGACTGAAACCAGGTATTCGTCCACCACCAGCAATTTGCAGTGAAACATGGTCGGCTGATACTCGTACATTTCCACGCCCGCTCTGAGCAGATCGCCCCAGCACGCGCGCGATGCTTCCCGCACGGTATGCGTGTCGATCCGTTTGCCGGGCATGATGATCCGCACTTTCACGCCGCGTTTCGCCGCCTCGACGATCGCGTTAATGGTCAGCTTGTCGGGAACGAAATAGGCACTCGCCAGATGAATGGAGTGCGTCGCCGCCGTGATCGCCATTAGATACATTAACTGCATGTCGTCGCTGCCGCCCGAGGGCGAGCTGCTGAACATATGCGCGAGGCCGTCACCCATTGGCTCGACATCGGGAAAATAGGCTGGGCCGTGCAGCACATTGCCGGTTGCCTTGACCCAGTTGTCCATGAATACGGCCTGCATGTGGCCAACCACCGGACCCTCCACGCGGAAATGCGTATCGCGCCAATGCTTTTCATCCTGGGCGTGGCCGGTCCACTCCGGCGCAATACCCACACCGCCCGTAAAGCCGATATGGCCGTCGACCACCAGCAGCTTGCGGTGCGTGCGATCGTTCATGCGGCCCAGGCCGGTCCAATGGGGCTTGTGATACTGAATCACTTCCGCGCCAGCATCGCGAAGCATATCCAAATAGCGCTTATCCATTTTCGACGAACCGACCCAGTCGAGCAGCACATGCACCGCGACGCCCTCGCGCGCTTTATCCGCGAGCGCCTGCGCAAACTGCTCGCCAATCTCGCCGGACCAATAGATAAAAGTTTCAAATGTAATCGTTCGACGTGCGGAACGGATGCCTTCCAGCATCGAGGGAAAAATGCAGTCGCCGTTCAGCAGCATCTCGAAGCGATTGCCCGAAATGACCGGCGGCCCAAGCAGCAAACCCATTGAGCGAAGGAATTGCGGATCGTCGCTCGCGTAAAGGCGATCGATCTTATGCTCGATCTTCTTTTCGCCGCTCGATAAATTGGCAATCACCAGGATGATGACGAGCGTGACGAAAGCAGTAATCGGAATCGTCAGCATGCGTGGCCTCGATGCTAATAGGCGGGACGTGTCGCGTGCGCGTCCTGCGGTTTGACGAACATTCCGGACCTCGGCCCGGCCTTTACGACGAACGCAGGACGCATTGCGCGTGCCCAATGCAGGCCCGCACCTTGCTACTCCATCCCATTACCTGACTAATGAGAACGCTTCCCGGGAGGCTATTTCGCCCGCGCCGTAGACACCGACCACCGTATAGTCCGACGCCACACATTCGAATGTGGACGCCTGAAACGTGATGACGAAATGGCGCAGCGCGGGGCCTGTCGATGCCACCGCCGCAAGCTCGGTGGCCAGCGACGAATTCATGACTTCATGAACCGAATAGCCGGCGAGACCCTGCGAGGTGAGCGGGTGAATCTCAAGATCGGCGTCGCCGGGCGGACCCAGACGATGAAATACGGCGTCCGGAAATAGCACTGCGCAAAATGGATCGTCGTCGGGATCGAATGGTCCGAACCATTCAAAGTCGGACTCCGCAATCGGATAAGAGAGAATGACCCGGCGGTCACTCGCGACGATAAAGGGTTCGGCGGCATCTTCTGCCGGATAAGGAACGGAGTCCAGCAGGACGACCTGGTCTTCCTGCTGGGTTGATTCAAGCGTACGGGTCATCTACTTTACGACTCGGTTGCGCTCATGCGCCGGCTGACGCCGGCGCTGCTGCGGGCGTGGCCGCGGCACTCGTCGCGACGGTTCTTTTGGCCGCGGCCTTGCGAACCGGTGCTTTCCTGGCTGCCTTGGCCACGACGCTCTTCTTCGCCGCGCCCTTCTTTGCTGCTACTTTTTTAGTTGCCGCAGTGGCTTTCTTTGCAACCGTCTTTTTGGCCGCGCCTGCTTTCTTCGCCACGACTTTTCGGGCTGCGGCTTTCTTGCTCACTACGCCGCTAGCTGCCGCCGATTTCACTTTACCGGCCTTTTTCGCAGCTTTGTGACCCGCATCCGCCACAGTTGCCGAGGCGCTATCGATCAGGAATCTGGTGCGGTCCTTGACGGTGGCAAGCCATGCCGGTGCCGGGCCGCGGCCGCTCCAGGTCGCGCCTGTTTTCGGATTGATGTACTTGGGCGGTTGCGCGCCTTTCGGCTGACCTTTGCTGCCTTTCGCCTGGGTGACAGCACTCTTCGCCGCCGACTTCAGTTCGCTCGCGCCTTCGATCAGGAACTGCGCGCGATCTTTCACGCCGGCAATCCAACCCGGCGCGCGGCCGTGGCCCGTCCAGGTCGCGCCGGTTTTATGGTCGCGGTACTTTGCCAATGACTTACCGGAGCTCACGGCTTTCGCCTTGCCACCGCCGTTCAAGCCTCTCGCGGCGCGCCGGGCTTTTGCCTTGGCTTCGATATCCGCGGTAGTCAGGCCATGCTTGAGCATCAGATCACGAATCTGGTCGACCGCGACTTGCGCTTTCCTGGCCAGAAGGACGTCAGCTTGCGCCTGAAGCTTTTTAAGCTTTGCCTGGATTTGCTCTAATGTGGGCATTTGATTGCTCCTTATGTGGTAATCGATCGAACTATGCCACGAATGACGCGAGAAAGGCAGATCGGCGTGACTATAAAAACACGGCTCTGAGTCGATCATGCATTCGGTGGAGTACGAACTTTTCGGGTTCTTTACTTCGTCGCCACACTTTTCTGACTTTTTTCTTTGCCACTCTCCCTTCCCATTTACTGTCTTTCCAATTCCCGGCCGGCGATCGACGACGGCATTGTGTCGCACTGAAAGGCAGCCCGTGCATCGCGGCAAGAGCCGCTTCTACTATAGGCAAGCATTAGGAGATTCAAAGGGCAGTAGTACATTTTTTATTGCCTGAGTACGTTCGCGCGTCCACCCGCTCTTATAAAAACACTTTTTTCAGCCATGAGATGCGGGCTTCCCGAGAGGCAATGCGCTATCCGGCAGCGTCGTAACCCCGCGTTACCAATCTCGCAGCGCTGTTTCACCTGTGTCCGGACCGCCCTTCTACACTCCAAACCGTAACTCGACGCAAAGCTCTGGAAAACCCGCAAGGGTGAACCTGAGGCAATCGGAAGCACCGCACTTCGATATGCAAGGAGAAGGCAAATGAACAAGAAGATCATCGGCGCGGTATTCGGTCTGGCAGTGCTGGCGGCATCGTCGGCAGCCTCGGCACACGTGGATGTGGCGGTCGGAGTCGGTATTCCAGTCGGCGTGGTTGCACCGCCGCCGCCCGTTTATGTCGCGCGGGGCCCGGCTCCGGTGCCGGTTGTTTACGGCGGCGACGGCTACGGCTACGGTGACTGGCACGCACGCGAGTGGCGCGAACGTCGTGAATGGCGCGAACGCGAATGGCGCCGCGAGCACTGGCGCGAACATGAATGGCGTGAACGGCACTGGAATGGCTATTGAAATGACGCCGTATAGCACCATGTTAGAACCCCTCTTTAATTGCACGGTACTTTTCAGATGAAAGCTGGTTACATCAGAACCGCCCTCGGGGCGGTGGCGCTTACTTCGGCTGCGGTCGGCACGGCAAACGCGGCCGGCTGCATGAAGGGGGCGGTTGTAGGCGGAGTGGCGGGACACTACGCCGGACATCACGCGGTGGTCGGCGCGGTCGGCGGCTGTCTGGTCGGGCGGCATATGGCCAAAAAGCATGCGGAAGAACAGGCTGCGCAACGTCAGCAGGCCAGATTGCAATAATCCGGGTTCGGGGCGCTCGCGCCCCGTTCAGGCGATTCGCAATCCGTGCGTGGGCAGAATCTCCTGCGTGGTCACGAAGCGGTGCTGTTTGACCGCGTCGTGAAATAGACGGTAATCGCTTTTCTCGAAAGCGTTCGTCCACTCGGGCTTGTCGCCGGTATCGTCGCCGAACATCAAACCGGTGGCCATGTACTTCCAGGAGCCGGGACCTTTTGGCACATAGTCCGGAATCGACTCTTTCAAACCCGGAATGCCGCCCGCCTTCACGACTCGGCAGATATGCCGCAAGCGATCGTTGTCGTCCTCGAGCCGGTTCGTATTGAGCAGGTTCGTGAGCACGTCGGTCACATCGTCCGGCATGCCGGGCAGGTTCTCGAAGTCTTGCCGACCCGCCAGATAGGCACGCACCGCGCGGCACGCCATTTCGGCCGCCTGCACGAAATCCGGTAGATTGTGTCGCTGGACGAACTCGTTTCTACCGTCGATGTAATGCCATTTCGCCCACGGCTGGTCAGGATAGTGCAAGGCAGCACCGTGACCGACCGGCAGCGCAACGGTCAGCACATCCTCCTCGATGTGTTCGAGCAGGTGCTCGCTGGCGAGTCTGAGTTTGGCGAACCAGCCTTTGCGGGTGCAGTCCTGAGCTTCCAGCAGATGAACCCGATTCCACGGACTTTCGATCCCGGCGAACCCCTGATGCGCCCATGTATCGACATACGTGTGAAGCGTCACGCCCAGCCGATGCAGTCCCGTTTCGGTGTCCCGGCGCAGGATGGCGCGCCGCACCACCTCACGCGCGACCGCGCTATCCGGCCGGCACACGGCCTTCTCGTGCAACGTCGAGCCCTCGGCCGCCGGCAGAAAATGAAAGGGCGTCCACACCAGCCGGTTCTTGTCGTCCTCCGTGGTGGCGTAATCGAACAACTTGTGGGCGGTAGCGAAGCGTTCGAACGTCTCGCCGCCCTTGAAGCGTAATATGCCCGCGGTCGTCGCATCGTCCACATATTGGCAGGCGTGCGCCACGGTGATCGCGTGGTCGGCCGGCATCCCCGCCACGCGGGCGGCAATATAGATGACACCGTAGTGAAAGTCGATATTCATGGCTGGCGCTCCTGAAGCGCGACGAATGACGACGGGGGATTCTGGACTGAGCAGCGAGGGGGATGCCGTGTCGGCGCGTGAGTAGATAGTAGACGACCGAACGCACCAGGACTTTAAAAAAACGCTCGCCGCCCTGTTTCTGGCCGAGTCCGCTACGCGCGCGCGCCGCCAAATAGACTTGCAACAATCTTTCCGCTTTTATTATTTGCACTGTCCGGCGGCTCGGCTATGCTGTGTCCCATTGGAAACCATTCGTAATGCGAAAGGGCATAACCGGACCGCACCACTCTCCCCGTCCAAACCTTCGGGCTCAGTACACGCTAACGCAAAGGACAATCCCCGTGAAACTCGACAAGTGGAAAGAAGGCGCCAGTCCGGAACGGCGCAAGTTGATACGCAGCAAGCTTCACGTCTTGCTGGCCACGATCGGCACCCTGGCGTCCGTGGTGGGCATCTGCGTGGCCATTAACGGCGGACTGGAATTCAATCGCACCAAAGTTTTCATCGGAGTCGGCATTACGGTCGTCTCCACGATCGTTTATATCTCGATGCTTTTCGCGCCGTCCGAGTGAAATCCGGCGTTCTCCAGTTGGGCAAAGACGCCGCTATCGAACGGGCTGTTACGACAGGTGGGTAATTTTCAGGCGGCTATTCCAATGCGAGTTCAGATACTCGAGCGCCAGTCGCCGGTGGCAATGGTGAGGTAAATGTTCACTGCAAAGCAGGCACGCCGAGCGGAACAGATCGACGTCCAGATTGCTTTCCACCCGGCGCTTGGCGATCAACTCGACGTAGGCCGCGGAGAACTCGTCCCACGTCAGTTCGTTGGCCTTATAGCGCTTGAACAAGTCGGGCTCCGGAGCCAGCTCAGGCATTTCCTGGTAAGCGGCGCCGCACAACTTGTCGAGAAAGAAAGGCAGATCCTGTTTCTTCGCGAAGCCGGCCAGCTGCGACGTGTTGCTCAGGCGAATGTCGAGCACAGTCCGCACCTCGGCGTTTTTCAGCAGATCGAAAAATTGCTGGGCCGTCTTGCCGGTAAATCCGATGCTGGCCACCTGTACGGGATTGTTTTCGCGCTTCATTGCGGGAGTACCTGGCAGTGGGCAGACGCAGTGCCCGGAAAAAGAAAAGCCCCGCTGCGAAATTCGGAGCGGGGCTCAGTCTCAGTTCACGTCGTGCTGCTTATTTGACGATGCCGACCAGTTCGACCTCGAAGGTCAGATCGCTATTCGGCGGAATCACGCCGACGCCGCGATCACCGTAAGCGGTCGCAGCCGGGCAGGTCAGTTTGGCCTTGCCGCCCACTTTCATCTTCTGCACGCCTTGCGTCCAGCACGGAATCACGCGATTCAGCGGGAACGTGGCCGGGCCACCGTGTTTCGCCGAGCTATCGAACTCAGTACCGTTGGCGAGCGTGCCGCGGTAGTTGACCTTCACGACATCTTCGGCAGCCGGTTGGGCTCCCGTGCCTTGCGTGAGGTGTTCGACCACGACGCCGGAAGGCAGTTTTTCGGTGGTGGGCGCGGCGGCCATTGCCGTCGAAGACAGAAGAGCAGCTGCGACCAATGCAACGATAGATTTCAAAGCGAGTCTCCAGATGGGTGGTGCGCTTCATTGTAACGGATCGCATGGGGCGCCTCGCTGCGCGCGCGAAAGTCCGCGAGCACTGTCTCGCGTTCGCGGACGTCGGCCAGCACGGCCGGATCGAGTAGCGCGGAAATCACTTCTTCACGCTCGCGGCTCGCTTCCACGATGACGTCGCCAGACGGGCTCCAGATCGCGCTCGCGCCGCACGTGGCCCAGCCGCCGGTGGTGCCGACATGATTCGACAGCAACGCGTACACGGTATTGTCGAATGCCCGCGCGGGAAACCAGATGCGCGACTGATGGTAGCCGGTCTGCACGCTGAAGAGTGCGCTCACCAGATACGCGTGCGCGCCATTGACCGCCGCATGCCGCGCATGCTCCGCAAAACCCGAGTCGTAGCACACGCCGAGTGCGAGGCGCCAGCCGTCGAGTTCGAGCATGCGGCCTTGCGTGCCCGGGCGATAGATCTTTGTCTCGCTGCTGTACAGGTATTGCTTGTGATACGAGTCGAGCTGCGCGCCGGTACGGCTGAATACGAGCGAAGAGATATGCAGGCCGCCCTCGCCGCGCGTCGCCGCGCCGACGATGACCGCGATTTCGCGCTGCCGACAGATGGCCCGGATCGGTTCGAGCCGCGCGTCGTGTGCATCGAAAGCGTATTTCGCGGGATCGCCGGCGATCAGGTCGGGTTCGTAGCCGGTCAGGAATTTCTCGGGAAAAACCACCAGTTTTGCGCCGGCGTCGGCGGCCAGAGCGGTCAATTCGACCGTTCTGGCGATGTTGACCGTGACATCGCCGCACACCGGTTGCGCTTGCGCAGCCGCGATTCGCAATGAGGTTTGCGGCAGCAATGCCTGTGTGTGATTCAACGTGCGCTCCGTGATGAAAGGACTGTTGCGTTATGACTGCGCGCGTTCGACCTTGGATCGCGGCAGGCAATGCCCCGGCATTTAAACATGAGCGGCACGCCACATGTAAGTGCGAAGATTCGAGGTGAACCACCTGAGCGGTTTAGCGGTCCACATAGGAAACCCCCTCCTTCGAGTTGTTCGCCGACACGCGAATCCGATGCTAAAGAGCGTTTTCGATGACCGAGCCGGCTGACTCCGACGAAACCACAGTCCCGGCACCTTCCGCTGTGCCGGAGCGGCGCCGTACGCCCCGGCCGCGCCGGATTCCGCGCAGCCGTGAGCAGCAGGCGCGGCTCGACGCGCGCGAACCGTCCTTCGAGCCGCTGCCCTTTTCCATCGACGAAGCCGCTGCGCAGCGCCCGTTTTCCGAAAAACTCGCCGAATGGTTCGAGGCGCGCCGTTGGCAACCATTTGAATTTCAACGCGAGGTCTGGCAGGAAATCGGCCGTGGCGCGAGCGGTTTGCTGCATGCCACGACCGGCGCCGGCAAAACATGGGCCGTCTGGTTCGGCGCAGTGGCCGCCTTCGCAGCCACGTCAAGCGCGCGAAAACGCAGTACGCCCCGCACGCACCCGGAGCCGCTCACAGTGCTGTGGATCACACCGATGCGCGCGCTCGCCGCGGACACCGCGCGCGCGTTGCAAAGTTCGGCGGCGGAACTGGCCGTGCCGTGGAGCGTCGGCTTGCGCACCGGCGACACGTCGTCGGCCGAGCGCGCGCGGCAGAACCGGCGCATGCCGTCGGCACTGGTCACAACGCCGGAGAGTCTCTCGCTCATCCTCACTCGCCCCGATGCGCGCGATGTGCTTGCACACGTGCGGCTGGTGATCGTCGACGAATGGCATGAGCTGCTCGGCAACAAGCGCGGCACGCAGACGCAACTCGCGCTCGCGCGGCTCGCGCATTGGCGTCCTGAGGTGCAGGTATGGGGCTTGTCGGCGACGCTCGGCAATCTGTCTTTCGCCGCCGGTGTTCTGCTCGCGTCCGTGAAGACGCCACGCGTAAGCGTACATGGCGCGCTGCCGAAAGCACTGATCGTCGATACGGTGATTCCGGAGACCATCGAGCGGTTTCCGTGGGGCGGTCATGTGGGCATGCGCCAGGTCGGCGCCGTGGCCGAGGCGATCGGCGAGGCTCAGACCTCGCTCGTGTTTACCAATACGCGCTCGCAATGCGAAGTCTGGTATCAGGCACTGCTCGAAGCGCGGCCCGAATGGGCCGGCCTGATCGCGCTGCATCACGGCTCGCTCGATCAGGAAGTGCGCGAATGGGTCGAGCGTGGTCTCAAGAGCGGCTTGTTGAAAGTGGTGGTGTGCACATCAAGCCTCGATCTGGGCGTCGACTTTCTGCCGGTGGAGCGCGTGTTTCAGATTGGCTCGCCCAAGGGCGTCGCGCGTTTGATGCAGCGCGCGGGCCGTTCGGGTCACGCGCCGGGGCGGCCGTCGCGTGTCACGATCGTGCCCACGCATGCGCTTGAACTGGTCGAGGCCGCCGCCGCGCGCGAAGCCGTCGAGAAGCGTCAGATAGAAGGCCGCGAAACGCCTGAGAAACCGTTCGACGTGCTGGTGCAGCATCTCGTCACCGTGGCGATCGGAGGCGGTTTCGAGGCGCGCGAACTGTACGGCGAAATTCGCAGCACCTATGCCTACCGTCAACTGACGCAGGCGGAGTTCGACTGGGCGCTCGGCTTCGTCGAAGGCGGCGGCACGGCGTTGCGTGCGTATCCCGACTATCATCGCGTGGTGCGCGAAAGCGACGGCTTGTACCGCGTGCCGCGAGAGGATCTGGTGCGAAGGCATCGCAACAATATCGGCACCATCGTCGCGAACGGCACGTTGAATGTCGCTTACCTTGCCGGCGGCCGGATCGGCGCGATCGAGGAATCGTTCATTTCACGGCTGAAACCGGGCGATATTTTTACTTTCGGCGGACGTGCACTCGAATTGATCCGCGTACAGGATATGACCGCGTGGGTGCGGCGCGCGACCTCGTCGCGCGGAGCCATGCCGCAATGGGCGGGCAGCCGTATGCCGCTTTCCTCCGAACTCGCGGACGCCACGCTGACGATGCTCGCGCGCGCCGCCGCCGGCATCTATGACGAACCCGAAATGCGCGCCGTGCGGCCGCTGCTCGAATTGCAGCAGAAGTGGTCGGCCTTGCCCGAGCCGGGCGTGCTGGTGGTCGAGTTGGTGAAATTGCGCGAAGGGCACCACTTCTTTTGCTATCCATTTGCCGGGCGCACGGCGCATATCGGTTTGGGCGCGCTGCTGGCATGGCGCGTCGCGCGCGAAAAACCCGGTACGTTTTCTATTTCAATGAACGACTACGGTTTCGAGCTGTTGTCCGCGCAACCATTCGATTGGGCTGCGCAACTCGAAAGCGGATTGCTCTCGTCAAACGAACTGGATCACGACATTCTCGCCAGCCTCAATTCGTCGGAACTCTCGATGCGGCGTTTTCGCGAGATTGCGCGCGTGTCTGGGCTGGTGTTTCAGGGGCATCCAGGGCAGCAGAAAAGCGCGCGGCAACTGCAGGCGTCGAGTGGTCTCTTCTACGAGATCTTTCGCAATCACGATCGCGGCAATCTGTTGCTCAATCAGGCCGACGATGAAGTGCTTCTGCAGGAACTCGACGCCCACCGCATTCGCATTGCGCTCGAACGCATGAACGCGAGCCGCGTGGTCGTCACGCGACCGAAAAAGCCGACGCCGTTCGCGTTTCCGCTGATTGTCGGACGCCTGCGGGAAAAAGTCAGCACGGAGAAGCTGGCGGATCGCGTCGAGCGGATGCTGGCCGAACTCGAGAAGGCGGCCCGCACATGAGGCCGGCTTCGTTGGCAGTGGAGATTGCCGGGCATCCTCTCGTGCTGTCGAGCTTGCGCGCGGCGTTCGATCCGGCGCTGCGTTGTCTGTTCGTCGCCGATGCGCATTTCGGCAAGGACGCCGTGTTTCGCGCACGCGGCGTTCCGGTGCCGATCGGTTCAACCGCCGACAACCTGATGCGGCTGGATATTCTGATCGCGGAGTTCGAGCCGGCCATGCTGGTGTTTCTCGGCGATCTGCTGCATGCGCGCGAGGCGCACGCGGCCGAGACACTCGACGCATTGCACGTCTGGCGCGCGCGGCATGCGCGGCTGCGGGTCGTGCTGGTCGAAGGCAATCACGACCGCCATGCGGGCGCGCTGCCGGCGACGCTCGACGTCGAGTATGTCCAGGAGCCCTGGCGTGTCGGGCCGTGGGCGCTGTGTCATTACCCGCAGAAGGTGGAAGGTGCGTATGCGCTCGCGGGACATGTGCATCCGGTGTATCGGATTGCGACGCGCAACGATTCGGTACGGGTTCCGTGTTTCCGGTTCGGGGCGGCGGGCGGCGTGTTGCCTGCGTTCGGGAGCTTTACTGGAGGGACGCGAGAGGACGGTCGTGTCGCTGGGGAGAAGGTTTTTCTGGTGGTGCAGGAGAGGGTGATTGAAGTGGTGTGACGTGGGATTTCGTACTGGTTTTTTGAGCGATTAGTTTGCCGAGGTTGAAGATGGGAGCGAGCGGGCGATGGTCGTTCGCTCGCTCCGTTTGGCATCGGTAGGAAGGCCGGTCTCCCGGCCTCCGTGCGATGAAGGAACGTCGCTCCGTTAGTGGTTGCCGCCGCCGTGGCCTCCGCCGCCACCGCCGTAGCCACCGCCATGGCCGCCGAAGCCGCCGCCGAAGCCGCCGCCGTGGCCTGAGCCAAAGCCGCCGCCGAAGCCGCCACCATGGCCTTGGCCTCCGTTGCCCGCGCCTGGGCCATTTCCGCCCTTGCCGCCGTCGCCGCCGTGACCGTGGCCACCTGCGCCGGGACCGCCGTCGCCGCCGTGACCGTGGCCACCTGCGCCGTTGCCGCCGTTGCCGCCGTTGCCTGGGCCGCCTGCGCCGTTGCCGCCGTTGCCGGGGCCACCTGCGCCAGGACCACCGTTGCCCTTGCCGCCATTGCCGGGGCCGCCTGCGCCAGGACCACCGTTGCCCGGGCCACCTGCGCCAGGACCACCGCCGCCTTTGCCGCCGTTGCCGGAGCCACCGTTGCCGCCGTTGCCTGGGCCGCCTGCGCCAGGACCGCCGTTGCCCGAGCCACCCGCGCCAGGACCACCGCCGCCTTTGCCGCCGTTGCCGGAGCCACCGTTGCCGCCGTTGCCCGGGCCGCCTGCGCCAGGACCACCGTTGCCCGAGCCACCCGCGCCGGCACCGCCGCCGCCTTTGCCGCCGTTGCCGCCGTTGCCCGCACCACCGTTGCCTGAGCCACCTGCGCCAGGACCGCCGCCGCCTTTGCCACCGTTACCGGAGCCACCGTTGCCGCCATTGCCCGGGCCGCCTGCGCCAGGACCGCCGTTGCCCGAGCCACCCGCGCCGGCACCGCCGCCGCCTTTGCCGCCATTGCCGGAGCCACCGTTGCCGCCGTTGCCCGGGCCGCCTGCGCCGGGACCGCCATTGCCCGACCCACCTGCGCCGGGGCCGCCGCCGCCTTTGCCGCCATTGCCGGAGCCACCGTTGCCGCCGTTACCTGGGCCGCCTGCGCCAGGACCACCGTTGCCCGAGCCACCTACGCCGGCACCGCTTCCGCCCTTGCCGCCGTCGCCGTGACCACCGTCGCCGTGACCACCATTGCCGGGACCGCCCGCGCCAGGACCGTTTCCGCTATTGCCGCCGTCACCGTGGCCACCTTCTCCATGGCCACCGTTGCCATGACCGCCGTCACCAGGACCGTTCCCGCCCTTGCCGCCATCGCCGTGACCGCCGTCTCCATGACCACCTTCGCCGTGAGCGCCGTCGCCATGGCCACCGTCACCATGACCGCCTTCACCGTGACCGCCGTTGCCATGACCGCCATCTCCATGGCCACCGTCGCCATGGCCACCGTCACCATGACCGCCTTCACCATGACCGCCATCGCCGTGACCGCCTTCACCATGGCCACCGTCGCCATGACCGCCATCGCCGTGACCGCCGTCGCCATGGCCACCGTCACCATGACCGCCATCGCCGTGACCGCCTTCACCATGGCCACCGTCGCCATGACCGCCATCGCCGTGACCGCCGTCGCCATGACCGCCATCGCCGTGGCCGCCGTCGGCATGACCGCCTTCACCATGGCCGCCATCTCCGTGACCGCCGTTGCCATGACCGCCATTTCCATGGCCGCCGTCTCCGTGGCCGCCTTCTCCGTGGCCACCGTCGCCGTGACCGCCTTCACCATGACCGCCATCTCCATGGCCACCGCCACCATGACCGCCGTCACCATGGCCACCATCGCCATGGCCACCGTCACCGTGGCCGCCTTCACCATGGCCACCGTCACCGTGACCATGACCGCCATCTCCGTGACCGCCATCTCCATGACCACCATCGCCATGACCATGGCCACCGTCGCCGTGACCACCATCACCATGGCCGCCGTCTCCATCACCGTCGCCGCCATGACCGCCGTCACCATGATGACCGCCATCGCCGTGGTGGCCATGATGACCGTGGTGCCCATGATGGCCATGACCATGGCCGCCGTCGCCGCCGTCGCCACCGTCACCTCCACTGCCGCCATCACCGCCATCCCCTCCGGTGCCGCCGCCGGCGCCGCCGTTGCCGCCATCACCTCCGGTGCCGGTTCCGCCGTTACCACTGCCGCTGCCCGTGCTCCCGGAACCCAGTCCCGACGAGCCCGAACCACTCCCGCCGCTATTGCCCGCAGTAGCCGTCCCGGTTGACGAAGTCCCGCCGCCGCTTTGCGTGCCCCCGGCCGCTACCGCCCCCACCCCACCCGCGGCGAATCCACTTCCACCAGGCATCACGAGGCTTCTGCTTTGCCGGATGCAGCCGGGCGTGCCCGCACAATCATCCGGCAACGCCTGCGCCAACATCATCACGTTCGAACTGACCGACGGCGCGGCCGACGCGGCCGGATCAGTTTGCGCACCCGCCATCGCCGCATACAGACTCACAGCAACTGCGAATACCGCCCGGCGCGTCCCCAGCACCAGTGCGTCCCCGTTTTGCTTTTTCATTTCATTCTCCTAACTATATGCTTTTAGCGACCGGCCCTGGTAACAAGCGAATCTCTGTTCACTGTTAAAAATGAAACCTCAACGCCCGGTCGTCATCGCCTCGCGTCACGCTAAAACCACATGACTTTCGGCATCTCTCGCACGGAAAACCCCGGTCCGATTCAACGTGATTCGAGAGAGGACAACTGGCTGTGCGCGAACCCCGGTTTTGAAAACGCACAGCTGGGCCTGATGGACGTTGAAGTTATGCGCAGTGCCATTCAGCGACCGTGCGTTACCCCACGCAGTGCGATATCGCCACAGTTTTTACGATGAATTGCGCAGCTGAACTGTCAGAGATCGTCAATTGCCAGCTTTATAAATAGGAGAGAGTTACTGTCCATAGATACGCAGTACAAACTATTATTTTTTTACGTTTTCTTTAATCCACGTGATCAGACTAACCATGCAACCATGGTTCGAATGCTTCACATACGTGTGCATCCGAACACAAAACAGAAGTTGCCCATGCAGGAGTGAGTGCAATCACACAGACGGCGCAACTCGGGCTATTTGCCCAGCGCCATGATCGCCCCCGCGCTTCGTCAACGCATAAGACCGTCGCGTGAATAAAAGCAGCCCGTCATCGGACCAGCCGCCCTGCTCGCGGTATAAAACATTCGGCCCGCAGCGCATTCCGACTGCCGCGCAAACTCACGGCCACTCCCTTCATGAATTCGTCAGCGATATATGCGCCATCGCACGGACCGGGTGTGAATTCCGATTCGGGCGACAATACGAGCATCGCAACTCCATCGACAACAGGAAAAAGATGCTTCTATCCGAACAATGGGTGCTGGTCACGGGGGGCGCTCGCGGACTCGGCGCGGCGATCACGCGCGCACTGCTGCGCGAAGGTGCGAGTGTGGTCGTCAACTATCGCAACAGCGAAACATCGGCGCTCGCACTGAAAGAGGAATTCGGCAATCGGGTGCTGCCACTTCGAGCGGACGTCACGGACGCGGCCGCCGTCGCGCGCCTGTTTGACAAAGCGCAGTTGCAAACCGGCCAACCCATCGTGTCAGTGGTCAACAACGCGCTGGCCGACTTCCGGTTCGATGGCGATGCTCGCCCGAAAATCGATTCCATCGCCTGGGCGCGTTTCCAGCAGCAACTCGACGGCTCGCTCAAAGGCGCGCTCAACACGATTCAGGCGGCCGTTACCGGCATGCGTTCGCGTGGGTTCGGCCGCATCGTCAACGTGGGTACCAATCTGTTTCAGAACCCCGTCGTTCCCTATCACGACTACACGGCGGCCAAGGCGGCGCTGTTGTCGGTTACGCGCACCGCTGCCCACGACCTCGGTCCGGACGGCATCACGGTGAACATGGTGTCGGGCGGACTGCTGCGGACCACCGACGCGAGCACGGCCACGCCGGAATTCGTCTTCGACCTGATCGCGAGCTCCACGCCAGTGCGCCGCGTTACGACACCGGAAGAATTCGCGGATGCAGTTTTGTTCTTCCTGTCGCCGTGGTCACGCGCGGTGACCGGCCAGAACCTGATCGTCGACGGCGGCCTCGTGAAGGGTTAAGCGGTTCGTTCACCACTCGCGCGCTCCCACGCGCGAGCGAGCCGGACCGGGAAGTGTCGCTGCGCACCCACCACGCAGCGGCGCACCCAACACATTCCCGCAGTATCTTTGTCCGAAGCATTTCCACCATCCGTGGCACCGGGCGGGTCTTCGCCACCGTCAAGGCTCCCGCAAGCTTGCCGCGCCAGCCCGCGCGCTCAACCGGTAATAAACGCGGGTTTACCTTCGTTTGACTTCAGAAGGCAGGCTCGTTTACTGGACGCAAACAAGCCTTCAGGACACTTCCAATTTGCTTTGGTCAGCTGAATAGTGTTCTGCGAAACTCTTCCACTATGTCAGGAGACTGAGCCATGGTTAATGTGTCCAGCAGCGCCGTCGACGAACTGAAAACCGCCATGCGCGGTCAGGTTCTGTTACCCGGCGACGCGACCTTCGACGAAGCACGCAGCATCTGGAACGCGATGATCGATCGGCATCCGGCGATCATCCTGCGTTGCGCGGGCGTTGCCGACGTGCGCCAGGGCGTGGCCTTCGCGCGCGAGAACGGCCTGCCGCTCGCGATTCGCGGCGGCGGCCACAACATCGGCGGCAGCGCATTGTGCAACGACGGAGTCGTGCTCGACCTGTCGCAGATGAAATCGGTGCAGATCGATCCCGCGGCGCGTCGCGCGTATGTCGAACCGGGCGCGACGCTGCGCGATTTTGACCATGAAGCGCAGGCCTTCGGGCTCGCCACGCCGCTCGGCATCAACTCGACCACCGGCGTCGCGGGCCTGACGCTCGGCGGCGGCTTCGGCTGGCTGAGCCGCAGATATGGCATGACCGTGGACAATCTGGTGTCGGCCGACGTCGTCACCGCCGAAGGCGAACTGGTCCACGCAAGCGCCGATTCGCACGAAGACCTGTTCTGGGCGATTCGCGGCGGCGGCGGCAATTTCGGCGTGGTCACGCGCTTCGAGTTCGTCCTGCATCCGGTCGGACCGCTCGTATACGGCGGCCTCGTGGTCCTGCCGATCGAGCAGGCAAAGGACGCCTTGGTGAAATACCGCGCGGCACAAACCGCGATGCCGAAGGAACTGAGCGTGTGGGCCGTGCTGCGGCTCGCGCCGCCATTGCCGTTTCTGCCGCCCGAAGTCCACGGCAAGCCGGTGATCGTCTTCGCAATGTGCTATACCGGCGCCGTCGAAAGCGGTCCGTCCACGGTGGAATTCGTCCGCGCTTTCGGAACGCCGCTCGGCGAACATCTCGGCCCGATGCCGTATGCCATGTGGCAACAGGCGTTCGACCCGCTGCTCACGCCGGGCGCGCGCAACTACTGGAAATCGCACAATCTGGTCGACATTCCGGACGGCCTCATCGACGCGCTGCTCAACGCGATCGCTAACCTGCCGACGCCGCAATGCGAGATTTTTTTCGGGCAGATCGGCGAGCAGACCCGGAGCGTGCCAGTCGAAGCCACCGCCTATTCGAGCCGCGACACGGTGTACGCGATGAACGTGCACGGCCGCTGGGACGATGCGAGCGATGACGAGCGCTCTGTGGGCTGGGCCCGCGCATTTTTCGATGCCGCCGCGCCGTTCGCGCTGGGCAGCGTCTACGTCAACTTCATGACGGAAGAGGAAGGCGGACGCGTCGCCGATGCGTACGGGCCGAACTACGAACGCCTCGTCGCTGTAAAAAACCGCTACGATCCACGCAACCTGTTCCGTCACAACCAGAACATCCGGCCGTCGGTGTAGTAGTGAGCAGGCGGGCGACGGCCGACGGCAATTCGCGCGTGGCCCGCCCACGCGCGCCGCACCCAGTACTGAACAGCGCACCGCGGGGTCGGGCACGCTATGTGCTGGTTAGCAATCAGCGTACGGGCTTGTCGGCGTCACGCCCTTACCGCCTGAACGGAAACGAACAACGCCACTTTCATAACACCAATAACGCAAAAGGAAAACAATCATGCGTAGACGACAATTCATCATGACGACCAGCGCCGCGCTCGCCACCGCCGGACTCGGCCTTGCCGGCTGCACGACCACGTCGCCGTCCTCGAGCGCATCGCCTTCGGCCAACGCGGGCAAACGGGACAGCATCAATGCCGGGGTCGATTCCACGCTGTCGCGTCTCTACGAGAACGTCACAGGCTCACGTGAACTGGTGGCCAAGGCGCGCGGCGTTCTGGTGTTCCCGAACGTCATTTCGGCGGGCTTCTGGGTCGGCGGCCAATACGGCGAAGGCGCATTGCGCGTGGGTGGCCGCACGGCGGGTTACTACAGCACCGTCGCGGGCTCGTTCGGTTTGCAGATCGGAGCGCAGTCCAAGGCCCTGATCTTCCTGTTCATGACGCAAGAAGCACTCGACAAATTCACGAGCAGCCAGGGCTGGGCGGCCGGTGCGGACGCCACCGTCGCTTTGCTGAAGATCGGCGCGAACGGCGCGGTGGATACCTCTACCGCCACCAGCCCGGTCGAAGCCTTTGTGCTGACGAACGGCGGACTGATGGCCGGCGTATCGCTCGAAGGCACCAAGGTTTCGCGTCTGATGATCTGAACGTGAGCGTCCACGCGCACTGCCAGGCAGCCGCCTCGCCGGCTGTCTGGCATCTCTAACTCGCGCGGAGCGGAAGCTGCCGCCGCGTTACCCGCCTCCCGGTCATCCAGACCGCCCTGCTGTAAAATCCACGCTTTTTGCAATCTTGCCCGGCCCCCGCTGCGCCCCAGGCCGGGACACTCATCTGTCTGCGGACGCGCGTCTCGCTTGCATGCACGCCGTTAGCCCGGACTTCCCACCTCGCTCAAGATGAACACCGCTCGTCCCACTCACGGCTGGCTCGCCACGCTGCCCGGCATCAAAAGCAATGTCCTCGCAGGACTGACCTCGTCGTTCGCGCTGGTGCCGGAATGCATCGCCTTCGCGCTGGTCGCCCATCTCAATCCGTTGATGGGGCTGTACGGCGCCTTCTTCATCTGCGCCATCACGGCGTTGTTCGGCGGACGACCCGGCATGATTTCCGGAGCCGCCGGTTCGATGGCGGTGGTCATCGTGGCGCTCGTCGTGCAACACGGCGCGCAATATCTTCTTGCCACCGTGATCCTGAGCGGCATCTTGATGGTGCTGTTCGGCGCGCTGCGGCTCGGCAAACTGATCCGCATGGTCCCGCATCCGGTCATGCTCGGCTTCGTCAACGGACTGGCGATCATCATCGCGATGGCGCAGCTCGCGCACTTCAGGCAGAGCACGCCGCAAGGCGAGCAATGGCTGCACGGCAGCGCGCTGCTCGTGATGTGCGGACTCGTCGCGCTGACCATGGCGATCGTCTATCTGCTGCCGCGGCTCACGCGCGCGGCGCCGCCCGCGCTGGTGGCGATCGTCGGCGTGGGTCTCTTCACGCAGTGGCTGCCTGTGCCGACCCGCACGCTCGGCGACATGGCGCACATTGCGGGCGGCCTGCCGAGTCTGCATATGCCGGGCGTCCCGCTGAATCTGGACACGCTTCATGTGGTGCTGCCCTACGCGGTGCTGATGGCGATCGTCGGTCTGCTGGAAACGCTGCTGACCTTCAACCTGACCGACGAGATCACCGAAACGCGCGGCCAGCCGAATCGTGAATGCCTCGCGCTCGGCGCCGCGAATATCGCCTCGGGTCTGTTCGGCGGCATGGGCGGTTGCGCCATGATCGGCCAGACCATGATCAATCTGAATTCGGGCGGCCGGTCGCGCCTGTCCGGCGTGGTCAGCGGCGTGATGATCCTGATGTACATCCTGTTCCTGTCGCCGCTGATCGAACGCATTCCGCTGGCGGCGCTGGTCGGTGTGATGTTCGTGGTGGCGCAACAGACTTTCGCGTGGGGTTCGCTGCGCGTGCTCGGCAAGGTGCCGCGTAACGACGCGCTGGTGATCGTGGCGGTCAGCGTCATCACCGTGTTTTCCGATCTGGCGATCGCGGTGTTGTGCGGCATCGTGATCGCCGCGCTCAATTTTGCGTGGCAGCACGCTCGTGAAATCCACGCGCATGTCGAAGACCGCGCCGGCGACAAGATTTACGCGCCACGCGGGACGCTGTTTTTCGCATCGACCACCCGCTTTCACGAGCTTTTCGACCCGGCGGAAGATCCCGAGCGCGTCACCGTCGACTGCCGCGATCTGCTGCTGGCAGATCATTCGGCCCTGGCGGCATTGCAAGCGCTGGTCGAACGTTATCGAAAAGCCGGCAAGGAATTGAGCATGAAGAACTTGTCCGAACGCAACCAGCGCCTGCTGAGCCGCGCCGGTATCGCGCTGGCCTGACGTACGCTCAAGCGCAGGCCCGCGTCGTTCCGGCAACGTGCACACCCCTGCGGACGCCGCGGCGATTCATGCGACTCTTCGGATTAACGGCGGAGCGGGACAGAAAACTTCAGGCTTTGCCGATCGGCTTCGGGCGCAGGGCCAGGACGAGGGTTTGGCAGGCGCGGCTCACGACGCGATGGACGCGGCGGCGCCTTCATACCTGACTATGTGCGCGCGGGGTGAGGGACGATTTATTCCGCCGGCAGCGTCAGCGAGGCAACTTCGCAGCGCGGCCACTGACGCAGGACGTCAGGCGCCAGCAACAACTTGGCGGCTCGCACGCCCGCGCCCATGACGATCTGGGTCCGCTCCATGACGGCGGCATCGACGAGAATGCGCCAGTCGTCCGGCAGACCGAAGGCCGTGATACCGCCGAACTCCATGCCGCTATGCTCGACCGCCGCTTCCCGTTTGGCGAACGAAAGCCGCTGCGCGCCCAGCGCCGCCTTCACCGCGCCGTTGATGTCGAGCCGCAGCGAACCCAGCGAGACCACCGCCGCGTAATGCTCGCCGCCCTCTTTCTTGTAACGGATCACGATCGTGTTCGCGCAGTCTTCCAGACCGAAGCCGTAGCGCGCGCTGAATGCGGCGGTGTCCGACGCGTCGTCGGTGACGGAGAAAACCGTGACGCCTTGCGCCGGCAATTGCTCGACCACATGCGCAGGCAAATGCGCGTCCAATTGTTCCGCTGCAATGACGTCCAGCCGCTGTACGAGTTCGTGCGAGTGCATAGTGAGCAAAGTGTTTGAGGATCCCTGCGCATTCTAACGGCACACCTGGCTCATGGTGCGTCGACGGTGCCGGCACGTGACCGGCACGCACGCGGCGCGCGCCGGTCGCGCTTGTTATAGTGACGGGCACAAGGTTTGCGAAAGGCTTGAACGCGAAGACTGCGGCGAAGCAGCCCGATCTGTCCGCACACACCCGGTCCGCACCCGCCACCTCGAATTGCCCGCGCGGCGCCAGCACCCATTGGGAAACACGACCATGGACATCGACACGCTTTCCGCCGAGAACCTTCAGCAAGTGGCCCGCAAACAGGCCAACTGGGCCATCGGCGCCTTCAAACAGTTTGCCGAAGACCGCTGCGCGGCCATGGCCGCAAGCATCGCTTTCTATGCGGCGTTCTCGCTTGCGCCCACGCTGGTGATGGTGATCGCCGTGGCCGGCTGGTTCTTCGGCGCCGAAGCCGCGCGCGGCGAGTTGTTCACCCATATCCACGGACTGCTCGGCGATCAGGCCGCCGCGGGCGTCCAGACGATCGTCGAGAACGCGCATCACAGCGGCAGCGCCGGTGGCATCGCGGCGGTGATCTCGCTCGTGACGCTGGTGATCGGCGCCTCCGCGACCTTTTCGTCGCTCAATAGCGCACTCAATATAGTCTGGCCGAATACCGGGCCGCGTTCGTCGAGCGTGATGGCACTCGTGCGAGTGCGGCTGATTTCGTTCGGGCTGGTGCTCGGGGTCGCGTTTTTGCTGATTGTGTCGCTGGTGCTCGATACCGTCATCACCTTCGTCGGCAAGTGGCTGTGGGGCGACTCGCCGTACGTCGTGATCGGCAATCTTCTGCAACTCGGCGTCGGCTTGCTCGTGCTGGCGTTCGCTTTCGCGGGCCTGCTCAAGTTTTTGCCGGATGCGCGCGTGCGCTGGCGCGATGCGTTCGTCGGCGGGATCGTCGCGGCCGTGCTGTTTTCGGCGGGCAAAAAGTTGTTCGCGCTGTATCTCGCGCACGCCGGCATGGCCACCTCGTTCGGCGCGGCCGGTTCGCTCGCCGTGCTGCTGATGTGGCTGTATTTCTCCGCCGCCGTGCTGCTGCTCGGTGCGGAATTCTCGGCGGCGCGCGGGCGCATGCATGATCCGCGCGGAGGCTGGGGTATGCAGAACGAGACGCCGCCGGGCAGCCGTGCCAAGCTCGCCTCGGTGCTGGCGGCATCGACTGTTGGCGCGGATGCGGTGCCGCACGCCGATGCGCAAGCGGACGAACGCGCCGCGCCGGGCGACGCCGCTCTCACTCCCGCCATGCGCGCCGCGAGGGCCGGCGCGCTGGACGGCGCCGCGCCGGCGGCGACTTTCCAGACGCAAGCCAGAAACCGGCCGTCGGCGGGGGCAACGGCGCTCAAGGTCGGGCGCACGGTCGTGCTCGCTGAAGCGCAAGCGACGCGCATCGCCGCGGTCACATTGATCGAAGCAAGCCGCAAAGCCGTTGCGGCCGACCGCTACGTAAGGCGGCATCCGTGGACTTCGGTGCTCGTGGCGGCGACCGCCGGACTGGCTGCAGCAATGGTTGCGCGCCGCAATTCCGATAACAGCGAACGCTAAGGCATCCAGTCGCGGCCCAGCTTCACGGGCCGCACCTGCAAGCGCCTGCATGGGTGCGCCTGCTCACAACGACGAAAACCTGTCTAGCGGCTCCGTCAAGCCAGATCTGCTTCAATTCTTATGGAAACGCTACAGAACGAGCCGGAAAATTAGACGACATCATTACATTTAGCCTACAAATCAATGTCGAAAGTACGCGTATTGGAGTCGTCACTGTCATCAAAACAACAATAATGCTGAGTCAACGAATAAATGTTGCTGAAACAGAAATAATCGTTAACGCGCTTTAAATACAAGGCTTTGCGTGATTTGTCAGTTTTTGGAGACACTCTTTTTTTTCCAGTTCTTGCCGATTGACCCGGTGAGCTATTCTCCTTTCCGCAACAAAGAAACTAATCATCTGCGTGGAGAAATGGATGAAACGAATCGCACTGTCTACCCTCTCGCTGGCGCTCCTCGGCGTCACTGGCGTGGCACATGCTCAAAGCAGCGTGACCCTGTACGGTTTGATCGACGAATCGATCCAGTACGCTCACAACACGGTTGACGCGAACGGCAAGAACTCGAATCAGGTCGGCCTGGTCGGCGGCAACCTGCAAGGTCCGCGTTTCGGCTTGAAGGGCACGGAAGACCTCGGCGGTGGCCTGAAGGCAATCTTCCAGTTGGAAAACGGCTTTGACGTGAACAACGGCAAGCTGAGTCAAGGCGGCCGTATGTTCGGTCGTCAAGCGTATGTCGGCCTGACGGGTGATCAGTGGGGTACGTTCACGCTGGGTCGTCAATACGACCCGCTGGTCGACCTGGTTCAGCCGCTGACGGCTGACAACTACTTCGGTTCGACCTTCACCACGCCGGGCGACGTCGACAACAACGACAACTCCTCGCGCACGAACAGCGCCATCAAGTACACCTCGCCGGTGTGGGGCGGCTTCCAGTTCGAAGGCATGTACGCTCTGGGCGGCGTGGCTGGCGCAACGGGTTCGGGTCAATCGTGGTCGGGCGCTGCAACCTATGCAACGGGCCCGTTCAGCGTGGCTGCTGGTTATTTCCGCATGGACAACGGCAACACGCTGGCTAGCCGCACCGCCGGCACGCCGCCGACAGCTGGCTGGAACGGCAGCACGTCGGACGGCACGTTCGACAACCAGGTCAACGGCGCATACGCCGCGGCCAAGTCGATCGGCATCGCTTCGGTTGCTGTGCAATATGTCGCAGGCCCGTTCACGGCCAACCTGCGTTACAGCAACGCACAGTACAAGCCGGACGCGAACTCGGGCTTCGGTTCGACCCAGAAGTACAACGTCGGTGGCGCATACCTGGGTTACCAGGCAACGCCGGCAATGCTGGTTGGCGTGGGCTACATCTACACCAAGGCTAGCGGCGATTCGAGCGCAACGTATCACCAGGTTTCCCTGGGCGGCGACTACAACCTGTCGAAGCGCACGGACATCTACCTGGTCGGCGCATATCAGCACGCAAGCGGTCAGCAACGCAGTTCGGACGGCACGCTGGTCAACGCAGGCGCGGCAATCGGTTCGTACAGCTACAACTCGGCTTCCAGCTCGCAAGAACTGGTCAGCCTGGGCATCCGCCACAAGTTCTAATCGAACTTGACGGACTGCTGAAGCAACACGCAGTTGAAGACCAGCCACTGGCGAAAGCCTGTGGCTGGTTTTTTTTCGTCCTGAGTTCTTTCTTTGATTCTTCTCAATCACCCAATGAAAAAGGCCGCCAGCAAGCCCGCTTCAGGCTCCTGACGACCTCTGCTGTACTGCTTCCCGCCGAGCCCGCACTTCACACCGGCCCGACGCGTGCGACCGCGTCTGTCTTCGGCCTACTTCCGCTGCGCCTTGCCCCTCTCCGCCTGCGCCAACGTCTGCGCGGGCTTCGCGTCGAGTTCATGCTCGATGCCGTCAGCGCCCACCGGCGCGCGATGCAGCACCAGCGCCCGCTCCCGCTGCAACAGCGGCACATTCGGCGATTCCTGCCAGTCCGGATCGGGGATCTCGCCGAACACCTGGCGCAGCCGCTCGCCCCACGTCCGGTGAATCATTTCGAAGTACGCGTTGTCGTGATCGATCGAAACGAAGCGCGTGACGCGCAGCGTGTCCTTCTGGTAGACCAGCAGATCGAGCGGCAGGCCGACCGACAGATTCGAGCGCAGCGTCGAGTCCATGGAGATCAGCGCGCACTTGGCGGCTTCGTCGAGCGGCGTGGACGGCGTCAACACGCGGTCGATGATCGGCTTGCCGTACTTGGCCTCGCCAATCTGGAAATACGGATTGACCGCCGACGCCTCGATAAAATTGCCCGCCGCGTAGATCATGAACAGACGCGGCCGGTTGCCCGCGATCTGCCCGCCGAGAATGAAGCTGCAATTGAAGTCGACGCCGAATTCCTGCAACGCCTCCGCCTCGCGCTGATGCACGCAACGCACCGCACGGCCGATCACGCGGGCGGCGTCGGCCATGGTCGGCGCGCTCCAGAGCGTGGGCTGGGAAGGATCGGTGGGCTCGGACAACTCGTGCAACACCGCTTGAGTCAGCGACAGATTGCCGGCGCCCAGCAGCGTGAGCATGCGTTCGCCCGGCAACTCGAACACCGACATCTTGCGCGCGGTGCTGATGTGATCGACGCCCGCATTGGTGCGCGTGTCCGAGAGGAACACGAGACCGTCGTCGACGGACATCGCGACACAGTAAGTCATAAGAAAAGGTACCCGCAAAAAAACAACTGAACGGCGCTATTGTAATGCGGCGCGCATGCGCCTCTATCCCGTTATATCCCGTTTATCGGCCGTGGCGGGCCTATTCTGAATGGCGATATGAGGGCTGGCACTCACTGGCGCCTCCGGAGCCCTTTTTGTGAGCCGCCCTCGTTGCGCGTCTACTGCGACTGTTGCCCGCTGACCGTAACGGACACTTTAAGCTGCTCTTCCAGCCCGCCGATACGCCGGCCACGCACTGGCGCGGCGGCTTCGTAGTCGCGCGCGACTGCGAGGCGGCAATAGAGTTCGCTGGCAAACGCCGCATGCGTGACGTCGATGGAAATCCAGCCCTTGCCTTCGACCCACACGTCGACCCACGCATGGCTCGCGCCGTGCGTCACCTCGCCGGGTTCGATATAGCCGCTCACGTAGCGCGCCGGAATGCCGCGCGCGCGGCAGCACGCGAGCATCAGATGCGCGTGGTCCTGACATACGCCGTTGCCGAGTTCGAGCGCCTGGGCGGCCGTGCTGGTGACTTCGGTAATGCCCGGGTTGTACTTCACGCGCTGCACGATCTGTTCGGAGAGCGCGATCAGATTCGCCGAACTGGTCAAGCTCGGCACCGATTCGGCCAGCTCACGGACCGCCGCATCGGCCTCGGTCAAGCGCGTCGAGCAGGTGAAATGCTCGAGCGGAATCGGGCCGACGGCGTCGGGCAAATGGCCGTCGATCAGCGCAATCGTGTCCACTTCGCCGGCCACGTGCAGACGAATCTCGCTATGCGGCTTGTTGATGACCAGCGTGTGCAGCACGTTGCCGTAAGCGTCGAACGTCGCGTCGAGCTTGCCCGGTGCGTCGATGCTCCAGCGCCGTACGACCTGCGAGGCGCCGCTCGCCGGCGTCAGACGCAGTTGCTGGATCGAATAATGGACAGTCGCTTCGTAGCGATAGGACGTGTCGTGGCGGATCGTCAGGTACATAAAGAAACTCCGTCAGGCGACTGGCAACATCAGATAGGTACGCGCAACCAGATTGCCCAGCTCGAACACGCGAGCGAGGAACTGTGTCAGATAGGCGTGCAGGCCGGCTTCGAAAATCTGCCGGATGTCGGAGTACACGAGTTCGGCGCGCAGCTTGCCGGCGAACCGTTCGCACTGGTTGGAGCCGGAGGTGCGCAGCATCGCCAGATTCACGCAGACGCCTTCGAGCGACGCCAGCAGCGAACGCGGCATCTGCTGATTCAGGATCATCAGTTCGACCACGCGCGCCGGCGTGACGACGTCGCGATACACCTTGCGATAGATCTCCAGCGCCGACACCGAACTCAGGATCGAGGTCCAGTAATAGAAATCTTCGAGCTGGCGCGCGGCATCGCGCGAATTCGGTTCCACGTCGGCAAAGCGCACGTCGAGAATCCGCGCGGTGTTGTCGGCGCGTTCGAGGAAAGTGCCGAGCTGCGTGAAGAAGAATGCGTCGTCCTGAAGCGCGGTGCCGATCGTCACGCCGCGCGACAGATGCGAGCGGAACTTGACCCATTCGAACAGCGCGCCCGGATTGCTCGCGGCCTGCCCCGCCGAGGCGCGCTCGTTGAATTCGAGCCACGTGTCGTTGATGGTTTCCCACCACTCGGTCGTCAGCGTGCCGCGCACGGCGCGGGCGTTTTCGCGCGCGGCCTGCAGACACGAATGGATACTCGACGGATTGGTCGCATCGGCCACCATGAAATCGAGCACGTGTTCGCGGGTCGGTTCGTCGTAACGCTGCGCGAAGGCGGTTTCGAGTTCGGAGATGCGCAGCACCGAGCGTTGCGCGCGCGCCTCCTGGTCGGGCGTCTGCGGCAACAGCAGCGCCTTCAGGTTGATATCGAGCATGCGGGCGGTGTTCTCCGCGCGCTCCATGTAGCGGGCCATCCAGAAAAGGTGATCGGCGGTTCGGCTTAGCATGACGGCGTTCCGTATCTGATGACGCGAGGCCTTGTCGAGGTAAAAGGCCCGCGCTGGTTATCCGTGTGCACCGGCGGCGCGCGTGTTGCGTATCACGTGCTGCCCGGCGCGTTGGGTTGCGGGCGCGGTTGCGTGAACCCTGTGCAACCGCATCGGCAACCGCGTCAGTCGACCATCCACGTATCTTTGGTCCCGCCTCCCTGCGACGAATTGACGACGAGCGAGCCCTCCTGCAATGCCACGCGCGTCAGTCCGCCGGCGACCATCGTGACGGTCTTGCCGGACAGCACGAACGGACGCAGGTCGATATGGCGCGGCGCGATGCCGGCTTCGACGAAGGTCGGACATGCGGAGAGCGCGAGCGTGGGCTGCGCGATGTAGCCCGCGGGACGCGCGATCAACCGCTCACGGAAGGATTCGATTTCGGCTTTCGTCGAAGCCGGTCCGACGAGCATGCCGTAGCCGCCCGCGCCGTGCACTTCCTTGACCACCAGTTCCGGCAGATGCGCGAGCGTGTACGCCAGGTCATCCGGCTTGCGGCACTGGAACGTGGGCACGTTGTTGAGAATCGGCTTCTCACCGAGGTAAAACTCGATCATTTCCGGCACGTACGGGTAGATCGATTTGTCGTCGGCGATGCCGGTGCCCATCGCGTTCGCGAGCGCGACGCGGCCCGCGCGATACGCGGTCAGCAAACCGGGCACGCCGAGCGCCGAGTCGTTGCGGAAGGCGAGCGGATCGAGAAAATCATCGTCGACGCGGCGGTAGATCACGTCGACGCGCTTCGGCCCTTGCGTCGTGCGCATGAACACATAGTTGTCGTCGACGAACAGATCCTTGCCTTCCACCAGTTCGACGCCCATCTGCTGCGCGAGGAAGGTGTGCTCGAAATACGCGGAGTTGTACATGCCCGGCGTGAGCACCACCACGACCGGATCGTCGACGCCTTCTGGCGCGACCGAGCGCAGCGTATCGAGTAGCAGATCGGGATAATGCGCGACCGGCGCAATGCGGTTCTGCACGAACAGCTCGGGGAAAAGCCGCATCATCATCTTGCGGTTTTCGAGCATATAGGAGACGCCCGACGGCACCCGCAGGTTGTCTTCGAGCACGTAGAACTCGCCCTCGTCGCCCGCTCGCACCACGTCGACGCCGGCGATATGCGCGTAAACACCGAGCGGCACATTCACGCCCTGCATTTCAGGCCGGTATTGCGCGTTGGTGTAGACCTGCTCGGCCGGCACGATGCCGGCGCGCACGATATTGCGGTCGTGATAGACGTCGTGGATGAACAGATTGAGCGCCTGCACGCGCTGACGCAAACCGGCCTCCAGCGTCTGCCATTCACCGCGCGGAATGATGCGCGGAATCAGGTCGAATGGGATCAACCGCTCGGTGCCGGACAGGTCGCCGTTCACCGCGAAGGTGATGCCGACCCGGCGAAACAGCAGGTCGGCTTCCGCACGCTTGCGTGCGATCGCCTCGTTGCCCTGCTTCACCAGCCACCGCTCAAAGCGCGCGTAGTGTGGCCGCACGGCATCGTCATGATGACGCATCTCGTCATAGCATCGCATGTCACGCCCCGCTCTTGTTGTCGGATAGAAGGCGAATGCGCTGCGCATTCGGTGTTCGACAATCGATCAAGCAAGCGCTATGCCATTGAGCTTTCAGCGTACTAAACCGCCTGCATGCACGCGAATAGCGCATCCCGGCCGGCATGGCTTCGCTGTCATCGTACTGCGGCGGCCCATGATGCGCTAGTACAGTGCATATGCGGCGCGGCGGTGCACGGACAGAGCAGATTGATGTGAGGCATCCGGCGAAATCGCAATACGCCGCGTACGCATAAAAAATCCCCGTGGATTCTCACCCGCGGGGATTCGGACAACGTGTACTGCGGATCGAACCGAGGGCATGTGCCTCGGTTCGCATCAAGCGTCAACCATTGTTAAAACAGCGGCAACGCGTGAGGCTCGATCAGCCCGCAGCAGCGTCTTTCAGCTTCTTCAGCGGACGTGCCTTGATGCGCACGCTAGCCGGCTTGGCCGGGAACCAACGCTCTTCGCCCGAGAACGGGTCTTTGCCGAAGCGCTTCTTCTTCGCCGGGACAGCTTGCACGACGATCTTCAGAAGACCCGACAGCGTGAATTCGCCAGCGCCCTTCTTATGCACGGCGCCGAGGATCGTATCTTCGAGCGCGGCCAGAACAGCCTTGGCGGTTTTCGGTTCCACAGCAGCGCGTTCAGCGACGTGTGCAGCCAGCGAGGCCTTCGTGAAGGTGTCCTTGATCGGCGACGGAGCGCTGGACGCCTTCACGGCGACCTTCTTAGCTGCGACGGCCTTCTTCGCAGGAACTTTCTTTGCAGCAACCTTCTTGGCGGGTACCGGGGCAGCAGCCTTCTTGGCCACCTTTTTTGCGGAAGTCGGCATGTTTCTCCTACCTGTTGTGGTCAGTGAATTGCACGAAGCGCACACCGTATGTGCACGCTTCAACGCCGGATTCTACAAGCGCTAATACGATTTGCGCGACTCTTTTATGTATAACAGCGAAGGTTTGTTGCGCGGCGCAGACTGCGCAACACATTTTGATGCCTGTTTTAGCGGGTAAACATGCGTCGGCGAGCCTGGCAACACCAACACGTAACGTACGTTACAAGTCATTTCGATGCATGAATAACGGCACTTTCTGCGCCTGAGCATCGCCGGCGGATCGCTCGATGATCGAGAAAAACACTTCATGACTCGCTCGCCGCGCACTTTCACGCGGCAGAAAAAACACGCCCCCTGCAGCGAAAAACGCTGCAGGGGGCGGCCAATCTCGCCCTGCGACAGAAAATCGCGGGGGGCGTCAAAACACTTTTACTGCCGGTTGACGTGCTTGAGATCGTGTTCGCTTTCCTTCACGTGAGCCCAGTACTCGTTCTCGTCGCGCGCCATGCCGAGCTCGCCATTGCGATAGGCCATCGCCAGCGCGAGGTTGGCCTCGGGTAACTCCGCATTGGCCGCACGCGTGAGCCATTGCAGCGCCAACGCGTCGTCGTGCGGCAGCGTCGCGCCGAAGCGATACTCGTTGGCAAGCTGGAATTGCGCGAGCGGCAAGCCCGCTTGCGCCGCCTGTTCGAGCCAGCGAATCGCCGCGCCGGCGTCGCGCGCCACGCCGTAGCCGTTGCGATAGAGCGTCGCGAGATCGTAGGCCGCCTGGGCATCGCGTGAATCATGCGACGCCGCCAGCGTCAGCCAACGGCGGCTTTCCACGTAGTCCGGCGCGACGCCGGGCAACCCGCGCAACAACAGATGCCCGAGCGTGGCACGCGCACGCGGAGCGCCCTCGTGCGCAAGCCGGCGATAGCGCTCGACGCCTTCGCGTTGCTCGTCGATCTGCGGCGAACTCACCAGCACGTCCGCGAGCGCTTCGCGCGCCGCCGCGTTGCCGAACGCGGACGTCAGCCGCAATTGCCACAACGGCCAAGCCGTGTGCGTCGCCGTGCCTTGCATTTGCCAGTCGTCGATCTGCACGCTGGACACGCGCGTGGCCGCCACCGTGGCGAATGTCCCGGCGCAGATCGTCACGGCCGCCGCCAGCGTCAAAGCGAAGCGCGCGTTCATTGATCGAGGTCCACGGAGTAGACCGCGAGCCCCTTGCCGGTGCCGTCGTCGGCCTGGATCTGCGCGACGTTGGTAATGCCGTTGGCCTGCGCGAGCGCCGTCAGGTTCGGCGCCGACAGGAAGGTCACCGGACCGGCCGTCACCACCTTCGTAAAGCGCCAGCTACGATCGCTGCCGTTGCTCGCCGCGTTGATGGCCTGCACTTTCTTGATGTACGCGATCAGCACGTCGCGGCTCGCGTCCGGCGACGCGTAAATCGTCTTGCTGCCGTCGAGCCCCGGGAAATTCCCGCCGCCGCTCGCGCGATAGTTGTTGGTGGCGACGATGAACGACTGCGTATCCGAAATCGCCGCGCCCTGATATTTCAGGTTGCGAATCCGGCTGCCGACCGCCTGCGTGACGTCGATTTCGTAGCTGAAATCCTTCGACGTGATCATGTCGAAGTTATAACCGGGATACGTGCTGACGAGCGCCTGCGAAGCGGTGTTCGCGGGATCGATCTGGTTGAAACGCTTCGCCGCGGTTTCGAGCCAGGCCTTCAGATCGGCGCCCGTCACCTTCACCGCGTAGATCGTGTTCGGGTACAGGTACAGGTCCGCGGCGTTGTTGATCGCCACGTTGCCTTGCGCGACGTCGGTGAAATCGTTACCGCCGCCGAAGCCGCTCTTGAACGGCGCGCTCACCGAAAGCACCGGAATGCCCGCATATTGCGGCAGATTCGCGTTGATGTAGTCCTGTGTGTAGGCCGCTTGCGCCTGGTTCACGATCTCGATTGCCGACACGTCGCCCACATCCCCGAAGTAAGTGGTCATGCGGAAATCGGTCGTGCCGATCGGCGTTTTCACGTAGTTGATGGTCGCGGCGTGTTCGGCGGCGATCGCCTGCGAGATCGACGGATCGACGGCGACGTAGCTTTTATCCGCGTTCTGGATCGAGCGTGCTTGCGCGGTGCTCGAGGTGCGGTCCACCGTCCACGTGCCGTTCGTGTAGTTCAACGCGAGCTTGATCACGCCGAGATGCTTGCCCCAGAAATTCGCCATCACGGTCGGCACGCCGTTGACGGTGCCCTTCACCTTGTCGACGCCCGGCAGATTGAATTGCGTGACGGTGCTGTTTTTATCGGGGAAAACCTGGTGCGAGTGGCCGATCAGCATCGCGTCGATGCCGGCCACTTTCGACAAATAGTAACTGCCGTTTTCCATCGACGGCGAATAGGTCGAGTTATCGAGGCCGCCATGCGACATCGCCACGATGATCTGCGCGCCCTTCGCCTTCATTTCCGGCACATACTTCGACGCGCTTTCCACGAGGCCTTGCGTATAGACGTTGCCGTCGAGCCAGCGCTTGTCCCACGCCATGATCGCGGGCGGCGTGAAGCCTATCACGCCGATCTTCATCGGCGCGCTGACGGTCTTGCCGTCGGGTGTCGTGGCCGTGATCGTGCGTTCGAGAATGGTGTACGGCTTGAAGATCGGCTGCTGCGATTTCGCGCCGAGCACGTTGGACAGCACCAGCGGAAAGTTCGGCCCGGAGCAGGCCGGCTGCGACGCAACCGGGCTCATGTTCGGCACATCGAACGCACTGCCGGTGACTTGCGCCAGAAACGGCAGGCCGTAGTTGAATTCGTGATTGCCGATCGTGCCCGCGTCGTACTTGAGCAGATTCATGACCTTGTAGACGCCGAGCGTGGTCTGGCAATCGACCGGCGCGACTTGCGCCTGATAATCGGCAAGCGCGGTACCCTGGATCGTGTCGCCGTCGTCGAGCAACAGCGTGTTGGGAAATTCCTTGCGCGCCGCCGCGATCAGCGTCGCCGTGCGCTCCAGACCGAGCGACTTGTCTTCCGCCAGCTTGTAGTAGTCGTAGCTCAGCAGATTGGTATGGATGTCGGTGGTTTCCAGCAACGCGAGCGTCGCGGTCGTGCCGTTCGCCACTGCCGGCGCAGGTGTGTCCACGCTGCTGCTGCACGCCGTGATACCCACGGCGATACCGATCGCGCTCAGCGCACCCAAGGTTCCCACCGCGCCGATCGCGCCACGCGCGCGCAGCCGCTTGCCCGCCATCAAGGTCACTCGCATCCTTACGCCCTCCGGTTTGTTGTGTTGTCACGCCGGTCCATCGAGCCGGCTCTGCCTTACAAACAATTACAGAGACGCAAGCGTACGGTGGCTTTATGACAATGATTTGTATGGCATCGGATAGCTATAAGTAATCTGCACGCGCGGATCGCGGGCCTATTGCGCGAGCCGCGGCAGGATGCCGGCGAGCTTCGTGAGCGCGGCATCGATATGCTCGACCGCGATATTGCCGTAGCCGAACATCAGGCCCGGCTGCGCCTTCGCGCGCACATGAAACCGCGCGAGTCCATACAAGCCGATCGATGCTTCTCGCGCCGCGCCCACCACCGCTTCTTCCGTCAGCGGCGCCTTCAGACGCGCCGCCATGTGGATGCCGGCCGTCGGCACGATCGGATCGAACCAGGGCGCGAGACCGCCGTGCAGATGATCGAGCAGCATCGCGCGGCGTGCCGCGTAGGTCTTGTGCATGCGCCGCAGATGCTTGGCGAATTCACCGTTGAGCATGAACGACGCGAGCGCCGTTTGCGTGAGCGTGCAGCCGTGCCAGTCGCCAATCTGGCGCGCCTTGATGAGCGCACCGTAGAGCGAGGCCGGCGGCACCACATAGCCGACTCGCAGCTCGGGAAAGATCGTCTTCGAAAACGTGCCGACATAGGCGACTAGTCCGGCGCGGTCGAGACTTTTCAGCGGCTCCATCGGCCGACCTTCGAAACGGTACTCGCAGTCGTAGTCGTCCTCGATGATCACCGCGCCGCGTTTCTGCGCCCATTCCAGCAGTTCCACGCGCCGCTCGAGACTCATCGGCATGCCGAGCGGAAACTGATGCGAGGGCGTCACGTAAACGAGCCGCGCCTTGTCCGGCAGCTTGCTGACGATCAGGCCTTCAGCGTCCACCGGCACGGGCACCACGCGCGCGCCGGTGGCCTTCAGGCACGCCTGCGCCGGCGTATAGCCAGGATCCTCGATCGCCGCGACTTCGCCCGTGCGCAAGGTGATGCGTGCCAGCAGATCGAGCGCGTGCTGCGCGCCTTGCGTGACGATCACGTCTTCCCAGTTGCTTGCGACGGCGCGGTTGAAGGCCAGGTAGCGCGAGATCGCGAGGCGCAGCTCCTGCTCGCCGGCCGTGTCGCGATAGATGCCGGGGCCGCGCGCCTGGGCACGCAACGCGTGGTTCACGCAGCGGCGCCAGACGTCGAAAGGAAATAGCGTCTTGTCAGTCGCGCCGCCGACGAAGTCTTGCGGCGACGCCACCGAAGGCCTCGGCAGGGGCAGGCTCTCGGGCATCTCGTCCCACAGCGGCTGGGCGCGCGCGGCAGCCTTCGCCTTGGCCCGCTCGCGCGACGACTCCGCGGCCCGCGCATGCGCGGAGCGCTCCACCGGCAGACGCTCCAGACCGTCGGCGACGAAGGTGCCCGAGCCGCCGCGCGCGCTCAGATAGCCTTCGGAGAGCAGCCGCTCGAACACGTCGAGCGTGGTCTTGCGCGACACGCCCAGTTGCGTGGCGAGGTCGCGCGTGGACGGCAGACGCGTGCCGCCCGCAAGGCGTCCTTCGAGAATACCCGCGCGCAACTGGCGATAGATCTGGCCGGACAGATCGTGATGACCTTCTACCGCGATATGGATTTCCATCCGGGTGGCTACCTTGGGTGTTTGGGAAACGGTTGCGTGGGAAGACCAATTGCAACCGTTAGATTACCTCCGGCTGTGCTATCGGATGGACACTTTGGACACTTCAGCGCGCGCGGCGCTTCCGGATGCAAAAATGGCGCGCCTTGCGTTACGAGGCGCGCCATTCCTGTTTTACCGGCGCACGTCATGGCGTGCGCCTCGTTCGTCAACCCGAGCGTGATTACTCCACCACCACCCCATTCAACGCCGCCGTTTGCCGCGCGCTCTCACGCGCCTCATCGCTGCAACGCTGATGTTCGCGCGAGAGCTTGCGCATCAACGGCAGCAACAGAACCGCCACCAGCGCGCCCACCGCCGCGAGCCAGCCGAGGCCTGTAAACAGCTTGGTGTAGAGCGGCAACGATTCCAGCGGATCCATATCGCCCGCCGGCATCTGTGCGAAATTCGCCACCACGCTGCCCAGATATTGCGACACGCCGGTCGCCACGAAGTACGCGCCCATCATGAAGCCGCTCATGCGCGCCGGCACGTAACGCGCGATCATTGCGAGCCCCAGGCCGCTCACCAGCAATTCGCCGAGCGAATACAGGCCGTAGCCGCCCACCATGAACCACGACGACACGCGCCCGTTCACCGCGTAGTTGCCGCTTGCCGCATAGACGAAGAAACCGGCCGCGACCACGGCGAAACCGAACGCATATTTCACCGCCACCGGCACGTCCTTGCCGCTCTTCGCGAGCTTCGTATACAGCAGCGCGAGCAGCGGGCTCAGCAACATGATCCAGATCGGGTTGAGCGCCTGGAACTGCGCGGCGCTCCACGTGAACCACGTCTGGCCGAACAGGATGAAACGCGGATCGACGTTGCGCAGCGCGAACAGCGTGAGCGACGTCGACATCTGCACGTAGAAGACGAAGAACAGGATCACCTGCGCCGTCAGGATCAACGCGGCGACCAGCCCGGAGCGCTCCGAGCGCTCGCACTTCATCAGCATGTAGCCGAAGATCGCCAGAATCGCGACGCCCGCCGTGTACACGCAGGCCACCGCGATCGCCTTATGCTGCAGCACGAACATGGTCGTAGCGCCGAGCGCGAGACCGCCCAGCGCGACCGCGCCGACACGCTTCCAGCGCACCGGTTCGGCGTCCGGCGCGGAGCCGATATGCGCGAGCGTGCGAAACATGATGAAGTAGTTCAGCACCGACAACAGCATCCCCGCGCAGCAAACGGCGAAGGCCGTATGCCAGCCCCAATGGTCCTTGATCCACGGCGTGGCGAGCATCGACACCGTCGAGCCGATGTTGACCGCCATGTAGTAGATCGTGAACGCGCTGTCGATGCGCGCGTCGTCGCCTTCATAGATACGGCGCACCAGATTCGCCGCGTTGGCCTTGAAGAGGCCGTTGCCCACCACGATCACGCCGAGCGACGCGTACATATAGGCGAGTTGGTCATTCGGCAGCGCCAGCATGAAATAACCGACCGACAGCACGCCGGCGCCGAAGATCATCGTGCGCCGCGCGCCGAGAATCTTGTCGCCGATCCAGCCGCCGATCGACGGCGACGCGTACACCAGCGCCGTGAACGCGCCCCACGTGAGCGTGGCGTGGCTGTCGGTGAACTGCAGCTTGTCGATCATGAACAGCACCAGCAGCGCGGCCATGCCGTAATAGCCGAAGCGCTCCCACATCTCGATCAGAAAGACCGTCGAGAACGAACGGGTCTGCGAGACGTGTGCGCCCGCCGGATTGGATGAATTCATCGTGTACCTCTTGTTCAAACGGTTGCGGCGTCGCGCGAACTGGCCGCGCGGCGCGTGAAACGGAAGCTGGAAAGACAGTCGGCGAAGCGCGCACCATCACGTGGATCCACAGGCGCACAGGCGCATTGATGCAGCGCTTTAGCCCGTTCTTGCGCGCGCTAAAGCGCCAAACCAGCGGAGAAACCAGGGGAAAGGATCGACGCACGCCTCGCGAAACGCCCCGCAGCAAGTCCTCTTGGAGGACGCTGCGCCACACCGGGCTCGGACTCCGGCATGCGGAGCGGGCTCAATGATAAAGCATGGCGGACAAGGGAGATTCCGCGGGCCGTAGAGAGAGGCGTTACCACGCGGCGGCGGACGTAAAGCCCGCAGTGGAAAGAATCGGCGGTGATAGTCATGTCCTTGCGCCGGCCGCCGTTCGGTTGGAACGTGCCGGACAGTGCTCCGCCACGCAGGATCGCTGCGGGCGAAATGATAAACAGCGGCCGGATGCGCACGTGTGGTGTCCCAATGCGCGCCCGTCCGCAAGCGGGCCTGATTCTGCAAACAGATACATCCCAAGTCACTCAGGGAATCCACTGAGTCCGCGTCGATTACTTGCTCTTACAGCCATGTCTTTTCGCCAAATCGACGCGTGCCGTCGGAAATAACCTTTGGTGTCATACGCTTAATCGTCCTGATACTCGTATTGCATAACCGCGTTTATCAGCATGCAGACCGCGGTCGATACGCCGATTGTTCGCCGTTTCCAGAAATAAACGGCCGTTTTGGCCGGGGTTAGTTTCGATTCTGGCAACATAGAGTCCAGTCTCGAAATGTGGTCACTCGCAACCACCCAGGGCTGAAAAGACCCGCAGTCCCGCCCAAGACCGCAATCAAACCATATTTACTTATATCAAACAAATTTTGACGGGCTAATTTCCTCCTGCTATGGTCACGACAATTCAAAAAAGCAATCCGGCTTTAGAAATCGGCAGCAAGATCCGCGCGCTGCGCCAACGGCTCAAGCGCACGCTGGATGACACGGCAACCGCAGCGGGTATTTCCAAGCCGTTTTTGTCGCAAGTCGAGCGCGGGCTGGCGTCACCGTCCATCACTTCGTTGGCCGGTATCGCCCACGCACTCGGGGTCACGGTGCAGTATTTCGTCGACACACCCAGCGAGGAACGCTGCGTGAGCCGGGGCGATCAGTTGAAGTTTTTCGGTTTTGCGGATTCGGCCAATCTGTTTGCGCGGCTGACCAACTTGACGGGCGGCCGTCAGCTCGAAGCGATTTTGGTGAGGATGCCGCCCGGGCAGAAGCGCTCGGAAGTCACGACGCACGCCGGGGAAGAGTTTGTTTATGTGATCGACGGCGAAGTGTCGTTGACGCTGGAAGGCAAGACGTTCGTGTTGCACGCGGGAGACAGCGCGCATTACGAATCGACGGTGCCGCACAGCTGGGTGAACACCGCGCGCATCGAGTCGGTGGTCGTCTGGGTGGGCACACCAAGACTGTTCTAAAGGGCGGGCACCTTATCCGGTTGAGCCGGCGAGGGATTGCCTGCATTACGCAATGTAAGGAATCCTGCATGTCGCGCTACCATCACGAGCAACAAGGGCCGCCCTGGCCCGAGCAACGCAGCTAAACGGGCGCCCTGGCGCCAGCGCGTTTCTCTCTCGACCTTTCCTGCGATCTCAACCGATGAAAACCCCGTTCGTCTACACGGCGGCGCTGACCGCGCTCGTCCTCACGTTTGCCCCTTCCGCTTTCGCCGTTACGGTGCCCGCCGGCGTCACGCTCGCCGCCAGCCAGGAGATGACTCGCCAGGTGCCGGGCGAAACCGAATCGCTCGACCCCGCGCATATCGAGTCATGGACCGGCAATACGATCGGGCTCGACCTGTTCGAAGGCCTGACGCGCATGGACGCGAGCGGCGCGATCGTGCCCGGTGTCGCGGAGTCGTGGTCGCGTAGCGGACCGAATACATGGGTTTTCAAGCTGCGTCACGATGCGCGCTGGAGCAACGGGCAGCCGGTCACGGCGGCCGATTTCGTCTACTCCTGGCAACGCGTGCTCGATCCGAAGACGGGTTCGAAATACACGGTGCTGGTCGAATTCGTGAAGAACGCCAAGGCGATTCTCGCGGGCAAGGCGCCGCTGACGAGCCTCGGCGTGCGCGCGGTCGATCCCTACACACTCGAAGTCACCACCGAAGTGCCCGCCACGTTTTTCCCGCAGCTGACAGCCATGGCGACGATGACGCCGGTCAACCGCGCGGTCGTGACGAAGTTCGGCGGCGACTGGACCCGTCCGGGCAACTTCGTGGGCAACGGCCCGTACGCGCTGACCGACTGGCAGCCGAGCAACCGTCTCGTGGCGACCAAAAGCCCGACATACTGGAATAACGGCAAGGTCGTGATCACGAAAGTGACCTACCTGCCGATCGAAAACGACGAAACGGCGATGCGCATGTACCAGGCCGGCCAGTTCGACTACACGTATTCGATTCCGTCAGGCGTGTACGCGCAGGTCAGCAAGCAGTTCGGCCCCGAGCTGAAAACCGGCCTGCAGATCGCCACGTACTACTACAGCCTGAATAACGAAGACCCCGCCTTCAAAGACAAGCGCGTGCGCCAGGCGCTGGCAATGGTGCTCGACCGCGACCTGCTGACCAAGCGTTTGACCGCCGACGGTGAAGTGCCGATGTACGGCCTGATCGCCAAGGGCACCGAAGGCTCGGGCGTCTTCACGCCGGAGTGGGCGAGCTGGCCGATGCCCAAGCGCATCGACTACGCGCGCAACCTGCTGAAGACCGCGGGCTATTCGGACGCGAAGCCGCTGACGTTCACGCTCACCTACAACACCAACGACCTGCACAAGAAGGTCGCGCTGTTCGCCACGTCGGAATGGCGCACCAAGCTCGGCGTCACGGCAAAGCTCGAAAACGTCGAATACAAGGTGCTGCTCAAGCAACGCCACGAAGGCAAGGTGCAGGCCTCGCGCGACGGCTGGTTCGTCGACTACAACGACGCCAACTCGTTCTTCGATCTGATCCGCTGCAACAGCGTGCAGAACGACCAGCGCTACTGCAACCCGCAAGTCGACAAGCTGATCGACGAAGGCAACCAGCAGCTCGACGACGCGAAGCGCACCGCGCTGTTCACGCAGGCACACGATCTGGCCATGAACGATTACCCTGTGGTATCGCTCTTCCAGTATTCGGCCGACCGGCTGGTCAAGTCGTACGTAGGCGGCTATAAGCCGACCAACTACCTCGACATGCGCGCCACGCAAGACATGTATCTGACCAAGCACTAAACGCGGGAGCACCGTCATGCTGGCCTATACGCTGCGCCGCACGCTCTGGGCGATCCCGACGATTCTCGCCGTGATCACCGCGTGCTATCTGCTGCTGCATCTCACCCCGGGCGGCCCGTTCGACACCGAGAAGCAACTCTCGGCAGCCGTGCTGGCGAACCTCAACGCCAAGTATCACCTCGACGAACCGTTGTGGTTGCAGTACCTGCACTACCTCGGCTCGCTGCTGCACGGCGACCTCGGGCCGTCGTTCCGCTACGCCGACTGGTCGGTCAACGACCTGGTGTGGAAGGCGCTGCCGGTGAGTCTCGGCGTGGGCGGCGTGTCGGTGCCGATCGCGCTCGTGATCGGCGTCGCGCTCGGCACGGTGGCCGCGGTGCGGCGCGACCGCTTCGTCGATCACTTCGTGATGGTGCTCGGCAATCTCGGCAACGTGGTGCCGCCGTTCGTGCTTGGGCCGGTGCTGGTGTGGATCTTCGCAATTCTGCTGAAAACCTCCGAAGGACACGGCTGGCTGCCGGCCGGCGGCTGGGGCGAAGGCGAGTGGCGCTACCGCGTGCTGCCGATCGTGCTGCTCACCATCATCAACGTCGCCGCGATTGCGCGCGTGATGCGTGGCAGCATGATCGAAGTGCTGTCGGGCAACTTTATCCGCACGGCGCGCGCCAAGGGTTTGCCGGGCCGCACGATCGTCCTGCGTCACGCGATGAAACCGGCGCTGATGCCGGTCGTCTCGCTGCTCGGCTCGATCTGCATCTCGTCGATCACCGCGGCAGTGGTCACCGAATCGGTGTTCGCGCTGCCGGGCCTCGGCCAACTGGTCGTCAACGGCGCGATCAATCGCGATTACACCCTCGTGCTCGGCCTCGTCGTCCTGACGACCGCCGTTGCGGTGCTGTTCAATCTGCTGGTCGACCTCGCGTATGCGTGGCTCGATCCGCGCATCCGGTACTGATCCATGCCCCGCTCTCTTCAATCGACTGCCGCGGCGCTCGATCCGCTCGCGGCCATCGCCAGGGCGCCGCGTTCGCGCGGCCCGCTCGCCACCGCCGCGTGGCGCTTCGTGCGCAACCGCGCCGCCTTCGCCGGCTTCGTCGTGCTGATGCTGATCGTGATCGCCTGCGTGGCCGGTCCGTGGCTTTTGCCGAACAACCCGATCGATAGCGACTGGAGCGCAATCAGCCTGCCGCCCACTTTGCAGAACATGCATTGGTTCGGCACCGACGAACTCGGCCGCGATCTGCTCGCGCGCACACTGCAAGGCGGACGCGTATCGCTCGAAGTCGGGCTGCTCGGCACGCTGGTGTCGGGGCTGATCGGCGTCGCGTATGGCGCGACCGCGGGCTATCTCGGCGGGCGCGTCGACGCGGTGATGATGCGTATCGTCGACATGATGTACGCGATTCCCTACATGCTGATCGCCATTCTGATGATGACCATGTTCGGCCGCGCCTTCTATCTGGTGGTGCTCACCATCAGCGCGTTTTCATGGCTCGATATGGCGCGCGTGGTGCGTGGTCAGACGCTGTCGCTGCGCTCGCGCGAATTCATCGACGCCGCGAAGGCGATCGGCGTAAGTTCGCGTTCGATCATCGCGCGTCACATCGTGCCGAATCTGTTCGGCGTGGTCGTGGTGTACGCCAGCGTAACGGTGCCGAACATCGTGCTGACGGAATCGGTGCTGTCGTTTCTCGGCCTCGGCGTGCAGGAACCGATGACGAGCTGGGGCGTGCTGATTCAGGACGGCGCGCAGAAGCTCGAATCGATGCCGTGGCTGCTGCTGTGCCCGGCCGTGATGCTGTGCGTCACGCTGTATTGCGTGAATTTCGTCGGCGATGGTCTGCGCGACGCATTCGATCCGAAGGACCGTTGACATGCCGCTACTCGAAGTCAAAGACCTCAGCGTGCGCTTTACGCGCCGCGAAGGCGCACCCGTCGACGCGGTGCAAGGCGTGTCGTTTTCACTCGAGGCGGGCCGCACGCTCGGCATTGTCGGCGAATCGGGCTCGGGCAAGAGCCAGACTGTGATGGCGCTGCTTGGCCTGCTTGCCGGCAACGGCAAGGTGTCCGGCAGCGCGACTTATCGCGGCGAGAATCTGCTGACCATGAACGAAGCAGCGCTGAACAAGATTCGCGGCGACCGCATCGGCATGATCTTTCAGGACCCGATGACCTCGCTCAATCCGTTCCTGACAATCGAACGGCAGATGACCGAGACGCTGCAACTGCATCGCAAGATGTCGCGCCGCGAAGCGCGCCGCCGCGCGATCGAAACGCTCGAAACGGTGCGCATTCCCGATGCCGCGCGCCGCATCGGCATGTATCCGCACGAGTTTTCCGGCGGCATGCGCCAGCGCGTGATGATCGCGATGGCGCTGCTCTCCGAGCCCGAAATCCTGATGGCCGACGAACCCACCACCGCGCTCGACGTCACCGTGCAGGCGCAGATCATCGAACTGTTGCGCGAACTGAATCGCGAACGCGGCACGGCGATCATTCTGATCACGCACGACATGGGCGTGGTGGCCGGCCTGTGCGACGACGTGATGGTGATGTATGCCGGCCAGACCGTCGAGCAGGCGAGCGCCACCGCGCTGTTCGCCGCGCCGACGCATCCGTACACGCTCGGCCTGCTGAACGCGCTGCCGCGTCTGACCGACGATGACGACGACCGTCCGTTGCAAACCATTCCAGGCAATCCGCCGCTGCCTGGCGAAGTCGGCGCAGGTTGCGCGTTCGCGCCGCGCTGTGGGTATTGCACCGAACGCTGCCGCGAATCGCGGCCGTCCCTTGTTGCTGCAGAAGGCTATCCCGACGCCCTGCGCGCATGCTTTAAGCCGGTAGGCGAAATCCTGGAGGCACAACACGTATGAACGCCACGCCTATCGCAAACCAGGACGCGGCCACGCTCCTGCGCGTCGACAATCTCAAGGTGCAATTCGGCGTGCCGCGCGGCGGCTTTCCGTGGTCCGGCAAAGCGACGCTGCGCGCGGTGGACGGCGTGTCGTTCAACGTGCGGCGCGGCGAAACCGTGGGGCTCGTCGGCGAATCGGGTTGCGGCAAGTCGACGCTGGCGCGCGCGATTATCGGACTCGCGCCGGTGGCGAGCGGCAGCGTGCGCTGGCTCGGCGACGAAACCGTGCTGCCCGGCGCGCGCCGCGATACCTCGCGTTTGCGCCGCGACGTGCAGATGATTTTCCAGGATCCGCTCGCTTCGCTCGATCCGCGCATGACGATCGAACAGATCGTTTCCGAACCGTTGATGACGCACGGCCAGGACATCGCGCGCGCCGACGTACAGCGGCGCGTGCTCACAATGCTCGAACGCGTCGGTCTCAACGCGCAGCATCTGCGCCGCTATCCGCATGAGTTTTCCGGCGGGCAGTGTCAGCGCGTCGGCATTGCGCGCGCGCTGATCGGCGAACCGCAACTGGTGATCTGCGACGAGCCGGTCTCCGCGCTCGACGTGTCGATCCAGGCGCAGATCGTCAACCTGTTGCGCGATTTGCAGCGCGAACTGTCGCTCTCCTTGCTGTTCGTCGCGCACGATCTGGCCGTGGTCAAAGCGATCAGCCACCGCGTGCTGGTGATGTATCTGGGCCGGGTGATGGAATTCGGCGACAAGCGCGAGGTATATGGCACACCGCGCCATCCGTACACGCGCGCGTTGCTCTCCGCCGTGCCGGTGCCCGATCCGGTGGTGGAGCGCGCGCGCCGTCATCTGCTGTTGCGCGGCGAAATTGCCTCTCCGCTGAATCCGCCTTCCGGTTGCGCATTTCGCACGCGCTGCCCGGATGCAATCGACGCCTGTGCCCGGGAGATTCCGCAGCCCGTCACGCACGGCGCCAGGGCAACACGGGTCGCGTGTATTCGCGTGGAAGACCCCGTGAGGTAAGTGCCGCCGGCGCACCGCCAGCACACCGAAGAACCCGAGAAATCAAAACCGTATTCCCGGCGCGGCAGGCCGCCGCGCCGCTGGATTCGTTCGTCCTGCCAACCGCGGAACGAGCGATAAGCATGGACTGGCTAAGCGCCAGCCAAAGATTCACCACAATAATCAGAGACGTACTCAATGAAAGATACCCGATCAAAAAACCGGTCAAAAAAAACCGGAGCAGCAACCTTCTTTTACTGCGCATTCACGCTTCCCGCACTGACACTAGCCGTTAACGCGTATGCCGACGACAGCGTCACGGAGCCCACCTCCGAGGCGTCTAAAGCTCAAACGGTCGCGCAAACGTTGTCGTCCCCCGCGCAACTCGCGCAAACCACGCCGACGCAGCAAATCGATGCTTCCGGCAAGCGCCGGGCGGAGCAAGGTGGCCACGTGCGTAACGACCAACCCGACACCACCAACGCCGTCGTCAACGCCGAGGCCAGTCAGACCGTCACGCCGCCGGCACCGCCGTCGAGCCAAATGGCAAGCAAGGGTCTCATCGCGGACAGCCATCTGAATCTGCAGTTTCGCAACTACGCCGACTACTTCCAGGCGCCCAACACGATTTACCGTCACGCGTGGGTTCAAGGCGCGCAGGCCAACTTTGAATCCGGCTACACGCAAGGGCTGATCGGTTTCGGCGTCGATGCATCGCTGTTCGGCGCACTCAAGCTCGACGGCGGCAATGGCGCGGGCAATATGGTGCACGTGGGCAAGGACGGCGGCGGTTCGCAGCAACTCGCGTGGGCGTATCCCGGCATGTACGACATCAAGGGACGCATTTCGGAAACGGTCGTGAAGTACGGTTTGCAGGACGTGACGAACCCGTTCCTCGAACCGCACGACAACCGCGCGTTGCCGCCGACTTTTCTCGGCGTCTCGATGGTCAGCAACGATCTCGCGCACACCGAACTGCAGGCCGGCAGCTTCACCAAAGTCGACGCGCGTGGCCACACCAATCTGACCAATCTCACCACCTCGTACGGCGGCACGCGGATCGATCGCCTGACTTATGTGGGCGGCACCTGGCACTACGCGAAGAACGGCGAGATGGCGCTATATGTCGATCAGGCCGACGACGTCTGGCGTCAGTACTACGGCTCGGTCGCCCAGTCGTTCGGCGATCCGACCACCATCAAGTGGAGCGGCCTTGCGAACATTTACTCGACGCACGACACCGGCGCGTCGCGTCAGGGGCACATCAACAGCAATGCGTACAGCGTGTCGGTCTCCGCGCAGCACGGCCCGCACGCGCTGTTGCTCGGCTACCAGCAGGTGCTCGGCGACCAGTTCTTCGACTACGTCAACGAGACCAACGGTATCTATCTGACCAACTCGATGGACGTGGACTACAACGCGCCGCACGAGCAGTCGCTGCAATTGCGCTATACATTCGACGGCAAATACGCCGGCGTGCCCGGACTCAAGGCGATGTTCTGGGGGCAATACGGCTGGGGCGCGGATGCGTCGGCGGGCGCGGCGGAGAATGCCTCGCCTTCCGCACCGCTGCATGATCTGTACTGGAAGAACGGCGAGCCGGTGCATGGCCATCATCACGAGTTCGGTTTCATTCCGAGCTACACGCTGCAGAGCGGGCGCTTCAAGGATACGAAGGTCACGTTCATCGCGATGTGGCACAACAGCCAGTATCACTACTCAGACGGCAACAACATGGAATACCGGCTGGTGGTGAATGTGCCGGTGAAGGTGTTCTAAGCGCTCTCGGGCGATTCGACAGGCGGCGCGGCTTGCGCGCTGCCTCTTTGATCGCGCGTGCGCTTATCCGGTGATCCGTTCGGTGGTCATCGCGCGCGACAGGCCATGCATCGGCCGGCGCAGCGCGACATCGAACGGATTGGTTTGCGGGCCGATCGCATCGGCCTGCCGCCGCAGCAATTCGACCACCATCGGCAGACGGTCGTCGCCGAGACGCGCGGCCAGCGTGCCGACGCTCAACGCCCCGACCGCCACGCCCGTGCGGTCCAGAATCGGCACCGCCACGCCCGCCATGCCGTCGAGCACGCCGCTATTGCGCCCCGCGTAGCCCAACTGGCGCACACGTTCGATCTCGGTGCGCAAATACACTTCGTCGAGCACACCGTAGCCGCGAATGCGCGGCACGTTGAAACGGATGATCTCCTCGCGCTCCGCCTCGGGCAGAAACGCCAGAATCGCCAGACTGCCCTGCCCGACACCCAGAGCGACACGCCCGCCGATATCGCCGGTGAAAGAGCGGATCGGAAACGGCCCTTCGCAGATGTCGAGGCACACCGCGTCGAAGCTGCTTTTAACGAGCAGAAAGATCGTGTCGCCGAGACTCGCGCACAGACGCAACAGCGCGGGACGGCACAGCGTGCGCATGCCGCTCGGGTTGCCGGCCTGCGCCGCGAGCGCGAAAAAATCCACGCTCAGCCGGTACAGCTTGGAGCTTTCGTCCTGTTCGACGATGCCCTCCGCGATCAACGCATGCAGGATGCGATGCACCGTGCCTTGCGTGAGCCCGACCGCTTTCGCGAGACGCGTGACACGTCCGCCGTCGGGCTGCGCTTCGGACAATGCGCGGATTACCGCGAACGCGCGTTCCAGCATGCCGGGGCCGGGGGCGCTGCCCGTGTCCGCGGTGTCGGTCTCGGCATCTCGTTTGGCGGCAGCATTCATTTCATTGGCTCTGAATTATTTCACTGATTGGAACACTATAAAGCGTTTTATCCGTCAGCGGAATTCTGCCAGCTTTCCCACGTGGCAACGTTGCATCAGTGATTCATAGGGATTTTCCGGAGACCATGCAGCGGAACACCTGCCGCCGGTTTTGGTGAATAGATTCCGTTTGACGGAATTTTTTCCAATCTTGTACCGGTAAACGGAATTTGAAATTGACTGACGGTAATTTGGCTAGCTAGAGTCGGCGTCATCGAGGCAGTCGTCGATTGAACCGGTGTCGAACCATCCAAAGGCCAGATCATGTCGTTTCTCACACTCACGGACGTAACGAAATCGTTCGGCGAACTGCAGGCAGTCACCGACGTGAACCTGTCGGTGGAGAAAGGCGAGTTCGTTTCGCTGCTCGGTCCGTCCGGCTGCGGCAAGACCACCACCTTGCAGATGATCGCGGGCTTCGTCGAGACGACGCGCGGACGCATCACGCTCGACGGCCGCGACATCACGCACATGAAACCGAACAAGCGCGGCCTCGGCATCGTGTTCCAGAGCTACGCGCTGTTTCCGCACATGAGCGTCGCCGACAACGTCGGCTTCGGCCTGGAGATGCGCAACATCGACAAGGCCGAACGCAAGGAGCGCATCCGCGAAGCGCTGTCGCTGGTGCGCCTCGACACGCTCGCGCATCGCTTTCCGCGCGAACTCTCCGGCGGTCAACGGCAGCGTGTGGCGATTGCCCGCGCCATTGTGATCGCGCCGCCGGTGCTGCTGCTCGACGAACCGATGTCGAATCTCGACGCGAAACTGCGCGAAGACATGCAGTTCGAACTGCGCGGCATTCAACGCAAGATTGGCACGACCACCATCATGGTGACGCACGATCAATCCGAAGCGCTGTCGATTAGCGATCGCGTGGTGGTGATGGAAGCCGGCCGCATCACGCAGATCGACACGCCGTACGAAGCGTACGAGCGCCCGGAAAATCGCTTCGTCTCGCAGTTCATCGGCAAGGCCAACATGCTGCCGGGCACCGTGGTGGCACGCGACGGCGACGCGATCCGCATCGACCTCGGCCACGATCTCGCGGAGACGGGACATACGGCGCAGTTGCCGGCGCGCGAGCGCGTGGTCGGCGTCGGCGACGCGGTGACCTTGTGCATCCGTCCGGAAAAACTGCGGCTGTGCGCACCGAACGCGGGACGTGTGCCGGCCACCGTGACAAGCCGCTTCTTCCTCGGCAGCCAATGGCTGTACCGATTGGACAGCCGCCTCGGCGAAGTGCTGGTGTGCTGCCAGAACGAAGGCACGGAGCCGCTGCCCGAAGGCGCGGCGGTCGGCGTCGACTGGAACAGCGAGGCGATCCGCTTCATTCAACGGGACGCGCATCATGGCTAGTACGCTGCCCGCCGCCGACGACCGCGACATGAAGTCCGCCAACGCCCGCCGCGCGCCCTGGCAAGCATTTTTGCCGCTCTGGCTGATGTGCGCGCCGGCTTTTCTGCTGTTCGTGGCGCTCGTGCTGGTGCCGCTTCTGATGACGCTGGTGCTGACCTTCTACCGCTTCGATCCGGCCAGCGGGCCGATCGCCGCGTTCCAGTTCGGCAACTACGTGGAAGTGCTGAGTTCCTCGTATTACCACACCATCTTTTTGCGCACCTTCGGCATTGCGTTTCTCGTCACGCTGTTGTGCGTTGTGATCGGCACGCCGGAAGCGTACGTGCTGTCGCGCATGCGCGATCCGTATCGCTCGATGTTCCTGCTGGTGATCCTCGCGCCGCTGCTCGTTTCGGTAGTGGTGCGGGCGTTCGGCTGGAGCATGCTGCTCAACACCAACGGCCTCGCGAACCAGGCATTCGGTCTGGTCGGACTCGGGCCGTACAAGCTGGAGTACACCACCTTCGCGATCGTCATCGCACTCGTGCACGTGATGCTGCCGTTCATGGTGATTCCGGTGTGGACCGCGTTGCAGAAGCTCGACCCGCAAACGGAAAACGCCGCGCTTTCGCTGATGGCGTCGCCCGCCACCACGCTGCGCCGCATTGTTCTGCCGCAGCTGACGCCGGGCATTCTGTCGGGCAGCCTGATGGTGTTCGGTTTGTCGGCGAGCGCCTTCGCGATTCCCGGCCTGCTCGGCGGACGACGCCTGAAAGTCGCCGCCACCGCCGTCTACGACGAATTCCTCGGCTCGCTGAACTGGCCGCTCGGCGCGACCATCGCGCTCCTGCTGCTGGTCGCGAATCTGATCGTGATGCTCACGTATTACCGGGTTCTGGAGCGCAGATACACCAGAAGCCTCGGTTAATTCATCGGCACTTTCATCGGCATATTCAGTGAAATCATCATGAGAAGAAACGGCCCCATCGCGCTGATTTTCCATACGCTAGTGATTGCGTTCGTGCTCGCGCCGCTCGTGATCGTCGTGCTGGTCGCCTTCACGCCCGACGAAACGCTCACGTTGCCCACGCACGGCGTCTCGTTGCGCTGGTTCCGCGCGATCCTCAATTACCCGGATTTCATCGGCGCGTTCTTTAACAGCCTGAAACTGGCGTTCGCTTCGGCGACGCTGTCGCTGATCGTGGCGCTGCCCGCCGCGCTTGCCATCGGCCGCGCGCGTTTTCCGGGGCGCAGCTTTCTCAATGGCCTGTTGCTGTCGCCGCTCGTGATTCCCGGGCTCGTACTCGGCATCGCGCTGCTGCGCTTCTTCGCGCTGATTGGCGCGACCGGCTCGTTCGCGTGGCTCGTGCTCGCGCACATGATCATCATTACGCCGTTCGTGATGCGGCTCGTGCTGGCGTCGGTGAGCGGCCTCGATCGCAGTATCGAGCATGCCGCGCACTCGCTCGGCGCCGACCCGTGGACCACGTTTCGCCGCATCACCTTCCCGATGATTCTGCCGGGCATTACCGGCGGCTGGCTGCTGGCCTTCATCAACAGCTTCGACGAATTGACCATGTCGATCTTCGTCACCTCGCCGCAAACCGTCACGCTGCCGGTGCGCATGTACATGTACGCGACCGAATCGATCGATCCGATGATGGCCTCCGTCTCCGCGCTGGTGATCTTCATTACCGGCGGCGCGATGCTGCTGCTCGACCGCGTGTACGGCCTGAACCGCATTCTGATCGGCCAGCACTGATGTCTTCTTCCGACCACGCTCAAATGCCGTCCACGCTGTCGTCCCATTCGCCGTCTACCCGCGCGGACGCCGCGCGCCGCGAGCCGCAGTTCGTTCGCGTGGCGGAAACGCGGCGCGCAACGCTGCACTTCTATCTCGACGGCGAACAGGTCGCCGCGCTGCAAGGCGATACGCTGCTGACCGCTGTACTGATGCAGCAGCGCCACGTGCGCGAAAGCGAATTCAGCGGCGCGCCGCGCGCGGGCTTCTGCCTGATCGGCGCATGCCAGGACTGCTGGATGCGCACCGAAGACGGCAAACGCGTGCGCGCGTGCTCGACGCTCGTAAGCGAAGGCATGCGCGTGCTGACACGCTTCGCCACGACCGCAGCCGGCGCCGATGCCGGTCTCGGCGCGGTGAATAAAACCGGAGACGCCCGATGAGCGACGCACGCCGCATCGTGATCGTCGGCGCCGGGCCGGCGGGCGTACGCGCTGCCGAGACGCTGGTCGCGGCTGGCGTGAAGCCGATCGTGATCGATGAAAACGCACGCTGGGGCGGCCAGATTTATCGGCAACCACCGTCGAACGGCGGCTTCGAGCGCTCGAAAAAAACGCTCTACGGTTTCGAAGCGCACAAGGCCGAAGCCTTGCATTCGACCATGGCCGCGCTGCTGCCTCATCTCGACTATCGCCCCGACACGCTCGCGTGGGCCTGCGAAGCGGGCCGGCTCGATACGTTGCATGCGGGACGCGAGCTGCGTGTGCCGTTTTCGCATCTGATCATCGCCAGCGGCGCGACCGACCGCGTGCTGCCGGTGCCGGGCTGGACCTTGCCTGGCGTCTACACGCTCGGCGCGGCCCAGGTCGCGCTGAAGGCGCAAGGCTGCGCGATCGGCCGACGCGTCGTGCTGGCCGGCACCGGACCGCTGTTATATCTCGTGGCGTATCAGTACGTGAAAGCCGGCGCGCAAGTCATGGCCGTGCTCGACACGAGTCCGTTCTCGCGGCAGATCGCCGCGGCGCCGAAACTCGCGCGTCTGCCGTCCACTTTCGCGAAAGGCCTGTATTACGTCGGCTGGCTGAAAACACATGGCGTGCGGATCGAGCGTGATGTGACGCTGGTCGGCATTCGTGGCATGGATGGTGTGCAAGCGCTCGAATGGCGCGCGTTGCGCGAAGGCGCGCCGACTGAAACCATTGCATGCGACGCGGTCGGCGTGAGCTTCGGCCTCAAACCCGAGACGCAGCTCGCCGATCTCGCGGGCTGCCGCTTCCGCTTCGACGCGACCAACCGTTGCTGGCTGCCTGAAGTGGACCCGGCGGGCCGCAGTTCCGTGCCCGGCCTCTATCTCGCCGGCGACGGCGCGGGCATCGCCGGTGCCGACGCCGCCGAACTGGCAGGACGCCGCGCCGCGCTCGCCTTGCTCGACGATCTCGGCGTCGCGCATCCGCGTGGTGCGGGCATGCCCGACGCGGCATCGATCGAGCGCAGTCTGAAACGTATCGCGGTGTTTCGCGAGGGCATCGAAACAGCCTTCGCGCCGCCCGCCAACTGCGCGTCGCAATGGCCGGACGACATGACCGTGTGCCGCTGCGAAGAGATCGACGCGGGCACGTTACGGCGCTGCATCCGCGGCGGCGAAGCGAATGAGATCAACCGGCTGAAAGCGCTCACGCGCGTCGGCATGGGCCGCTGCCAGGGACGCATGTGCGGCGAAGCCGCGCTGACCCTGCTCGCCGGGGAAACCGGCAAGCCGCTCGACGCAGTGGGCCGTTTGCGGAGCCAGCCGCCCGTCAAACCGATTCCGCTCGCGCCGGAAATGTACGCCGACGACGTCGCCGACATCCCCGCGGAGGCGCGCGATGAGTAACACGCTGCATTATGACGTCGCGATTGCGGGTGGTGGCCTGGTCGGTTCATCGGCGGCACTGGCATTGGCGAAGCGCGGCTTGCGCGTGGGCCTGTTCGAGCGGCGCTATTGCGGCGCACAGGCAAGCGGCGTGAACTACGGCGGCGTGCGCTGCCAGGGCCGGCCGGTGGAACAGATGCCGCTCGCAATCCGCGCACGACGTATCTGGGACCGCTTGCCGGAGTTGATCGGCATCGACGGCGAGTTCACGATGTCGGGACATTTGCGCCTTGCTCGCAGCGAAAGCGATCTCGCCGCGCTGCAGACGTGGGCCGACATGGCGCGCGACTATGGACTGCACACGCAACTGATCAGCGGCGCGGCGTTCCGCCAGCGCTACCCGTGGCTGGGGCCAGCGGCCGTGGGCGGCTCGCTGTGCGCCACCGACGGTCATGCGAACCCGCGGCTGGTGTCGCCCGCCTTCGCGCGCGCCGCGCGGGCCGCGGGTGCGGATGTGCGCGAGCAAACCGAACTGACCGACATTCATCATGACGGCACGCGCTTTCAACTGCGCGCCGGCGATCTGCGCATCAGCGCCGACTGGCTCATCAATTCGGCAGGCGCGTGGGCGAATACGGTGGCGGGCTACTTCGGCGAAACCGCGCCGATGAAACCGATCTATCCGAACATGTGGGTCACCGAGCCGTTGCCGCTCTTCATCGCCCACAACCTGGGCGTGTATGGCGGCGGCATCTACGCGCGGCAGGTGGCGCGCGGCAATTGCGTGATCGGCGGCGGACGCGGACATGGCGACGGCGAATACGGCCAGCCGTCGACGGATACCACGCGCGCCGTGATGCGCGACGCGTGCGCGCTGCTGCCCGCCTTGCGCGAGGCGCTGCTGATCCGCACATGGAGCGGCGTGGAAGGCGAAACGCCCGACAGCAATCCGATCATCGGTGCGAGCCGTAGCGTGCCGCGTCTGTTGCATGCATTCGGTTTTTCAGGCGGCGGCTTCCTGCTCGCGCCGGGCGTCGGTGAAGTGCTCGCCGATCTCGTCGTCGACGGCGCCACCGCGACGCCACTCGACGCTTTTTCGATTGGCCGCTTTGCTGCTGTCGCGACCTCACCGGTCGCTTAAGTCCTCGTTTAGTGAACCTCAGGAGCCCCTCAATGAAACTGTTCAAGACGCTCGCGGCGCTGGCCGCATTGTGCGCATTCGGCGCGGCCGCGCCGGCGTGGTCGCAAACCAAGACGATCTACATCGGCATGAACGGCGGTCCGATGGAGAAGGCTTATACGAGCCAGGTGCTGCCCGACTTCGAGAAGGCCAACAATGTGAAGGTGGTCGTGGTGCCGGGCACGTCGTCGGACATTCTCGCCAAGCTGCTCGCCAACAAGGCCAGCCCGCAGATCCACGTGGTGTTTCTCGACGACGGCGTGATGGCGCGCGCGGTCAGCATGGGCGTGTGCAAGAAGCTCGACGACGCGCCCGTGCTCAAGGAGCTCTATCCGTTCGCGCGCATGAAGGACGACATGGGCGCGGGCGTGCAACTCGGCATGACCGGCATTGCGTACAACAAGAAGCTGTTCGCTGAAAAAGGCTGGGCGCCGCCGACCTCGTGGATGGATTTCGCCGATCCGAAATACAAGGGCAAGGTAGTGTTCCAGTCGGCGTCGAGCAGCACCTTCGGGCTGCACGGCTTTCTCGCCATCAACCGCCTGATGGGCGGCAGCGAGCAGAACGTCGAGCCGGGCTTCACGAAATGGGCGAGCACGGTGGGACCGAACGTGGTCGAGTACGTGCCGAACTCCGCGAAGATTTCCGAAATGGTCCAGACCGGCGAGGCGGGCCTGTTCCCGTTGACGCCGACCGCCGTGGGCGATCTGGCGGACAAGGGCATTCCGGTCGGCTATGTGAATCCGAAGGAAGGTCCGGTGCTGTTGCTGGTCGACTTGTGTGTGGTCAACAACAACCCCGATCCGCAACTGGCGCAGAAGCTCGCGCAATTCCTGTTGTCCGCGCCGGCGCAGACCAAGGCCGCCGAAGCCGGGCGCCAGATACCCACCAACCGTCTCGCGAAGATGACGCCGCCCATGCAGCAAAGCCTCGGCAACGTCGACGACCTGGTGCACAAGGTGACGGTGGTCGATTGGGACACGATCAACGCGCACCGCGCGCAGTGGGATACGCGCTGGAACCGGCAAATCGAGCGCTAAGCGCTGACTGGTTGCGCGTCAACGAAAACGCGCGCCTTGCAACTGTGCAAGGCGCGCGTTTTTTATGCGTGAGCGTGGGTGTCGTTCTAGAAAATCACCGACATCGCCACCGCAAGCCAGATCCCCACCACGCCGACAAGAAACAGATGCCGCGCAATGCGAATCCGGCTATCGCTGCCTTCGGGTTCGACAGGACTCGTGGCGACCCACGGCACGAGCCCGAGGCAGGCGAATCCGATCAGCGCGGACACGAACACGAAGACGTCGGCGACTCGCCACTGGGTCGGCTCATACAAACCCCAGTAGCCGAGAAAGACGATGCCGATCGAGAAGATCGTGGCCGAAGCGGCACTGAGTGCGGGCACTGATCCGATGGGGCTCGGCATGCTTCACCTCTGATCGTTAGGCTGTTGGCCATGCCCGTGAAGTCCCGATTCGTGCCCATGGCATCGCTCAGGACGTGCGGGCCTGCCTCGCTTCATACGTCTTCAGATGACTATAGGCGATGCGCAACAACGACAAGCCGTGCTCGCCCTTTTGCGCGTCGCCGCCGCGCGAAATCAGATCGCCGAGAATGTGATCCGCCTCGGTATGCGAATGGTTTTCCACATCCCGCAACATGGACGCGGTGAGCGGCGAAGGCGTGAAGAGCGTTTGCGTGGCGCGTGCGTCGAAGTCCGGGCCCATGGTGAAGCCGTTGTGCTCGGCCACCGCGCGGCACTCGCCGAGCAGATTCTCGATCACGCGCTTGCCGTCCGGCGCAGCCAGAATATCGCCGACCGAACCGCGCATCAAGCACGTGCTGGCCGCCAGCGTGGCCAGGAACACCCACTTCTCCCACATGCGCAGCAAAATGTTGTCGCTGACCAGTGTGTCGAAATTCGCGCCGGCCATGGCCTCGGCGATCGCCTGAACACGCTCCGACGTGCCGCCGGCCTGTTCGCCGAACGTGATCGCATGCATGTCGTTCAGATGCACGATGTGCTGCTCGGCATTGAGCGTGGCGGCGATCACGCATTGGCCGCCCAGCACGCGCGCCGCGCCGAACTTTTCGTTGAGCACGTCGATATGGCGCATGCCGTTGAGCATCGGCAGAATCAGCGTCGACTCGCCGACGAGCGGCGCGAAGGAGTCGATGGCGTCGTCGAGACTGTAGGCTTTGCAGCTCAGCAGCACCAGATCGAACGGCTCGGCGCCGACGCCGGCGAGAATGGTTTGCGGATCGGGCAGACTGAGATCGCCGCGCACGCTGCTGATGACGAGCCCCTCACGCTTGAGTTTTTCCGCCCGGCCCGGACGCACGAGGAAGGTCACGTCCTGGCCCGCCGCTGCGAGACGGCCGCCGAAATAGCCGCCTACTGCGCCCGCCCCTACTACAAGAATTCGCATCTTTGGCCTCTTGATAGATTTCGATCACGCGCTTGCCTCCACGAGCGAGAGTTTCGGGGGGCGCGAATGCGGCGCGTGTGCAGAATGTAGCAAAGATTGAAGATCGGCACCGGCCAGGATTGACGCGAGCCGCCGTGTTGCATTGCACAGCGGCTTACCTCAGATCAATCGGGCAATGCGCCGGCGCGTCAGGCCAGTGCCTCTTTCACGTTCACAGCGTGCCGCAAATGGTGCGCTCGTAAAGCTCGAGCATACCCGGCACGTCCACTCCGATACACGCCTTGCAGTCGGGCCGGCTATCCCAGGCCGGCGCGGGCACCGGCATGCTCGCCGGCTTCTGGATGGTCTGACCCACCGCGATGCCGTCCGTCAGCACACGCACGGGGCCGCTGCGCGTCGTATAGAGATGCGGCGCCAGCATATAGGCCACCGCCGACGAATCGTGCACGTAGATGCCCGCCAGCTGCGCGCTTTGCTCGTGAAACGCCTCGTAGTGCCGCGACACTTCCCATACGAACTGGCCGGCCGCGCCGCCGCGTTCGCGTAGCGACGCCAGATACTCGTGGCTCATGATGGTGGGCTGCGTGACGTCCAGCCCGACGATCGCGACCGGCCACGCCGCGCCGAGCACGATGTCGGCGGCATCCGGGTCGGCCAGGATATTGGCTTCCGCCGCGGGCGTGACGTTGCCGAGCACGCCGTCCGTGCCGAACGCGCCGCCCATGATCACCACCTGTTTGACGAGGGAGGCGATCTGCGGATCGTCGGCGAGCGCGAGCGCAAGGTTCGTGAGCGGGCCCACCGCGAGCAGCGTCACTTCGCCGGGATGCGCGCGCACCGTGTCGATGATGAAGCGGTGCGCGGGACGCGCGTCGAGCGGAGCCTCGTCCGTAGTATCCAGTGCGATATTGCCGAGCCCGTTGTCGCCGTGAATCCATGCGAGCGGCTCGGGCGCGCGGCGCTTGAGCGGCGCCGCCGCGCCCTGCGCGACCGGCACGCCGGCGGCGAACCGTCCGGCGAGAAAGCGCGCGTTGCGGGTGGTCGTTTCGATCGTTGCGTTGCCGAATACGCTCGTCAGGCCGAGCAGTTCGATATCCGGATGCAGCGCCTGAAACACAAGCGCCATGGCATCGTCCACGCCTGGGTCGGTATCGTAGATGACCCTGTGCTTGCTCATAGATAGAACGCGTCCGGCAATTGTTCGCGCGCGGTGGTGTCGCGCGTGGCGCCATGCAGGTTGCCGAGGCGAATCGGCAGTTCAGGGCCGCCCAGTTCGATGATGACCTGCCGGCAGGCGCCGCACGGCGCGATCGGGCCGTCCGTATCGCCGATTACGGCGAGCGCGGCGAACTGGTCACGCCGATAACCGGCAGCGATAGCGCTGAAAAACGCGGTACGTTCCGCGCAATTGCACAAACCATATGACGCGTTCTCGACGTTGCAACCGTCGAACACCTGGCCGTCCCTGGTCAACAGTGCCGCGCCGACCTTGAATTTCGAATAAGGCGCATAGGCCTTTTCTCGCGCGAGCCCCGCGCGTTCCAACAATTCTTCCATATTCATCCAGCAATCCTCGATTCAATTCAGCGTAATGAACATGCCCGCAATGGTGGCGCTCATCAGGTTCGAGAGCGTGGCGGCGAGCACGACACGCAGGCCGTAGCGCGCGACTTCGGCACGGCGTCCCGGCGCGACGGCACTAAAGCCGCCCGTCAGCACCGCGATCGACGAAAAGTTCGCGAAGCCGCACAACGCAAACGACAGGATAGCAATGGTACGCGGATCGAGCGCCGTCAGACCGGCCGCGGTCACGCTCGCGGCGTCCTTCAGATACGGCGATAGCGACGCATACGCGACAAACTCGTTAAGAATGACTTTCTGCCCGAGGAAATTGCCGGCAATCGTGGCCTCGTTCCACGGCACGCCGATCAGATAGGCGAGCGGCGCGAAGACCACGCCGAGCACCGATTGCATCGACAGTTGCGGATGGCCGAACCAGCCGCCCACGCCGCCCACGATTCCGTTGACCAACGCGATCAGACCGACGAACGCGATCAGCATGGCGCCGACCATCACCGCGATTTTCAGGCCGACGGTCGCGCCGGAACTCGCGGCTTCGATGATATTGGCGGGACGCTTCTCGTCGAAGTTGAGGTTGTCGAGACGAACGCGGCTCGGCTCGGTGGACGGATGAATGATCTTGGCGAACAGCAAGCCGCCCGGCACGGCCATGAACGACGCCGCCAGCAAGTACTCGATGCGCACGCCGAGTCCCGCGTAGCCCGCCAGCACCGAACCGGCAACGGCCGCCATGCCGCTCGACATCACCGCGAACAGTTCTGCGCCGGTCATGTCGGGCGTGAACGGTTTGACTACGGCGGGCATTTCGCTCTGGCCGAGGAAAATCGTGGTGACCGCGGAAAACGATTCGATCTTCGACACGCCGAGCAGTTTCTGAAATACCGTGCCGAGCACGATAACGATCCAGCGCATCACGCCGAGGTAATACAGTACGGAGATCAACGCAGTGACGAAGATGATGGCCGGCAGCACACGCACGGCGAACACGAAACCGCCGTCGCCGAAGACCTGGAACATTTTGGCCTGCACTAGGCCGCCGAACAGGAACTCGATGCCCGCGTTGCCGTAGCCGAGCACATGATTGACGGCGGACGCCGCGCCCGAAAGGATCGACTTGCCGAGCGGCACGAACAGAATGAACGCGCCGATTCCCACCTGCGCCAGCAGCGCGCTGATTACAGTTCGTAAGCGGATGGCGCCACGGTTGGTGGAAAAGATGAACGCGATGAGTAGCAGTACCGCAATGCCGAGGATGTTTCTAACGATCAGTGCCATGTCTCGTGGTGTTCTCGTGAAAGTGGCAGTGATGCTAAACGAAAGCGGTGCCGGAATAAAAACTTTAAATATGGGCCGGCACTCTAGGGCCGCGGAATGCCCCACGGTTGATGCGCCGCGCATCTCAGGAATCGCAGCGAGGTGCATCGACACGTATATCGCACGCCGACGCACCCTGCTGCTATCGATCCAAACTCACAGCATTTCCAATGCCAACGCGATGCCTTGGCCGCCGCCAATACACAGCGTCACGATGCCGCGTTTGATGCCATCGCGCTGCATCGAATGAAGCAGGCGCGTGGTCAGCACGGCGCCCGTCGCGCCGATCGGATGACCATGCGCAATTGCGCCGCCTTGCACGTTGATCAATTCGTCCGCCATGCCGAGCTTGCGCGCGACCGCGATCGGCACGGCGGCAAACGCTTCGTTGATCTCGAAGCGCTCGACATCGTGCAGTTGCCAACCGGCTCGTGCCAACGCCATCTGCACCGCCGGAACCGGACCGAGGCCGAACATGCCAGGTTCGACAGCGGCGACGCCATAAGACACGAGACGCGCGAGCGGCGCGATGCCGCGTGCTTCCGCGAAACCCCGCTCGGCCACCAGCATCGCGGCTGCGCCGCTGTTCAATCCGGGCGCGTTGCCTGCGGTGATCGTGCCGTCGGGGCGAAATGCCGGCCGCAGTTTCGCGAGCGTGTCCACCGTGGTGTCGGGACGCGGTTGTTCATCGCGCGTGAAATGTTGCGGGCCTTTGCGCCCGGCTATTTCCACGGCAACCAGTTCGGCGTCGAAATCGCCGCGCGCTTGGGCTTCGCTGAATCGCTGCTGCGAGCGCGCCGCCCACCGGTCCTGCGTTTCTCGCGTGATATCGAACTGCGCGACGAGGTCTTCCGTGTGCCAGCCGGAATGCTCGCCGGAAAACGCGTCGTTCAGGCCGTCGCGCAACAGGCTGTCGTGGATTTGCGCGTTGCCCATGCGGTAGCCCCACCGGCCGCCGTCCAGCAGATACGGCGCGCGGTCCATGTTTTCCATGCCGCCCGCCACGGCCGCATCGCCGAGACCCAGCAGGATTTCCTGGGCCGCCGACGCGACCGCCTGCGCGCCCGAGCCGCATACGCGATTGACCGTCAATGCCGGCACGGCCACCGGCACGCCGCCGCCGATCGACGCCTGGCGCGCGGGATTCATCTTGTTGCCGGCCTGAATCACATTGCCCATCACGACCGATGCCAACTCAGCCGCGTCGAGCCCGCTGCGGCGCAGCGTCTCGCGCACGGCGAGCGCGCCTAGCTCCGTTGCGGGCACGTCCTTCAGCGCCCCGCCGAATGCGCCGATCGGCGTTCTCACCGGATTGCAGATCACTACTTCTCGCTGATTCGCCATCATTTCTCTCCAGTTGGTTCAACACCTCATTGGCCACGCCCGTGCATCAGTCGATCGCTTGTTCAAATGTTCAGTTGTTCGACGACACCGCCGTGACCGCGTCAGGCACATCCCAGCCGCCGCCGAGCGACCGGTACAACGCCACCGCCGAGAGCGCATGCTCGCGCCTGGCCTGGTTCAAGGACTCCGCGTCGCGCAGATAGGCCTCCTGCGCAGTGAGCACATCGAGAAAATCCGCCGCGCCGCCCTTGTACAGTTCGCTCGACAAACGCAGCGCCTGATTCGACGCATCGAGCGCGCCGCCAAGACGTTGCACCTGCACCGCGCCGCTCACCAGATCGCTGCGGTTGTCCTCGATTTCCTTGAGCGCTTGCAGCATGGTCTGCTGCAGACCGAGTTGCGATTCGCGCATGCGGCTCTCGCTCGCGTCGATATTCGCGGTGATACGGCCGGCGTTGAAGATCGGGCTCGTCGCGCTTAACGCGGCGCTGAAAAGGTTGTCGGTCAGCGTCGGCAAGCCGAGATAAGACGAGGCCAGCAGGCCGTCGGCGAGATTGAGGCGGAACTGCGGATAGCGCTGCGCCTTCGACACGCCCACTTCCGCCGCGCGCTGCTCGACTGTCGCGTAGGCGGTGCGCACGTCAGGACGCTGCAGGAGTGCTTCCGAAGGCAGCATCTGCGGCACGCTTTGCGCGGGCACCGGGATATCGCGTGCGTTGGCGAGCAGCAAGCTGTCGACGCTTTCCGGCGTGCGCCCCGAATACACCGCGATCAGACTCAATTGATGCTGCACCGCCGACTGCACGCGCGGAATCTGCGCCTGCAAATCCTGGAGCTGGTTCTGCGCGCGCGCAACGTCGAGTTGCGTCGACAGCCCATAGTGCAGACGCTGCTGCGTGAGCTTCAGCGCGCGTGCGCGGATCTGCTCGTTGTCGCTCAGAATCTGCAACTGCGATTGCGCCCAGCGCAGATCGATATACGCTGCCGCGGTATTCGCGGCGAGCGCGAGGCGCACCTCGTTCAACGCGGACTGGCGTCCCGACACTTGCGCCTGCGCCGCCAGCACGGCAAGACGTTCGCCGCCGAACACGTCGGGCGTCCAGCTCGCCGTCAAGCCGACACCGGCCTGGCGCACATAGCCGAGCGGCGGCGGCGTGTTCTGACGCGAGTCGGACGCGGTCGCGCTCGCATTCAATTCCGGCAGCAGGGCCGCGCGATTCTGCTTCGCCAGATCCTGCGCCTGCCTGACGCGCTCCACTGCCGCCTGCACATCGAGATTGCCGGTCAACACGGATTCGACCAGTTGATGCATGACCGGGTCGCCGAATTGCTCCCACCACGCGTTGGCGCTGACGCTGTCTTGCGGCGCGTCGACATTCCACGCGGCAGGCGCGACGGTCTTCACGGTTTGCGGCAAATCCGCGTGCGTTTCCGGTTGCACCGCGCACGCCGCGAGCGTCAGCAAGGCGGCGCTCGCCAGTACTTTGAAAAGGATCGGTTTCATGTTGGATTCCTCAATGAGCATCGGGCGGCGGTGCGGTGTTGCCGAACGGGCGCGAGAACAGCACGCTCAGCAGGCCCACGACGAAACACAGCGACAAGGCGTAGAACGTGTCGGAGAACGTCAATACGAGTGCTTCACGCATCAGCAGTGCGTGCAGTTCACCGAGTCCGGCGTTGGCCGCGTTCAGCACGTTGCCGCCCACTGCCGCGAAATGCGCGCTTTGCTGCTGCAAGATCGATTCGACCACCGGACGGCCCACGTTCAGATGTTCATCGAGCCGCTCGTAGTGAAGGTTCAGCCGGTCGTTGAGCATCGTGCTGCTCACGGCAATGCCGATCGCGCCGCCGAGGTTGCGCATCAGGTTGAACAGGCCGCTGGCGGAACGAAGCCTCGACATCGGCAACGAACCCAGCGCCATCGTCACGATGGGTGGAATGCAGAACTGCTGGCCGATGCCGCGCAACGCTTGCGGAATCAGCAATTCCTGCCAGCCCCATTGATTGGTCAGCGGCACATACAGATAACAGCCGACGCCGAACAGCACCAGCCCGAACACCAGCAGGATCCGCATATCGATAAAGCGCGCGACTATCGAATACACCACCATCGCGACCAGTTGAAAACAGCCGACCGACAGCAGCGCCACACCAATCTGCAACGAATCGAAACCGCGTACACGCGACAGGAACACCGGCGTCAGGAACACCGCGCAGAAAATCCCGATCCCGGTAATGAACGACAGCAGACTGCCAATGCCGAAGTTGCGGATCGCCAACGCGCGCAAATCGACGATCGGTTCTTTTGCGGTGAACGCATGCACGAGGAACAGAAACCCGCAGATCGCGGTGATCCATGCGCACGTCAGGATCACGTGATCGCCGAACCAGTTCTTGCGCGGCCCTTCCTCCAGCACGTATTCAAGGCAACCGAGAAAACCGGACATCAACAGGATGCCGAGGTAATCGCCTTTCTTCAGCAGCGACAGGTCGACGTTGTCGAAGTGCACGTACTTCGGCACCAACAGCGTGACGGCGAGGCCCGGCACGAGGTTCAGATAGAACAGCCAGTGCCACGACCATTGCGACGTGATCCAGCCGCCGATCACCGGGCCAATGGTCGGCGCGAGCGTGGCGAGCGCGCTGATGGTGGTGGAGGCGATCAGGCGCTGCTTGCCGGGGAACAGCACGAACGCGGTGGTGAACACCGTCGGGATCATCGCGGCGCCGAGCGCGCCTTGCAAACCGCGGAACAGGATCATCGAGTTGATGTCCCATGCGAGTCCGCACAGCATGCTGGTGAGCGTGAAGCCGAGCGCGGAAAACGCGAACACCCAGCGCGTGGAGAACACGCGGGTGAGCCAGCCGGACATCGGGATCACCAGAATTTCAGCGATCAGATATGAGGTCTGCACCCACGAGAGTTCGTCCTGGCTCGCGGACAAGCCGCCGCCGATGTCCTTGAGGGACGACGCCACGATCTGGATATCGAGCGTCGCCATGAAAAAACCGACGCACATCAACGTGAACGCCAGGACTTTGATTCGCGTCGGCAGGTCGGCGGGGTTGGCGAGAACTTGAGTCATGATCGGCTTATCCGTGCGCCGGCGTGTTGCCGCTATCGACATGCACTTTCACCGTGGCCGACAGGCCCGGACGCAGCACGCCTTGCATGGACTTCGGTACATCCAGCCGCACACGCACCGGCACGCGCTGCACGATCTTCGTGAAGTTGCCGGTGGCGTTCTCCGCGGGCAGCACGCTGAATGTCGCGCCGGTGGCCGGCGCCAGACTTTCAACCACGCCGTGAATCGGCGTGCTCGAGGCGTCGAGATCGACATCGACGCTGTCGCCGACGCGCATCTTCTTCAACTGGTCTTCCTTGAAGTTGGCGTCGATCCACAACCCGCTCGACGGCACCACGGTCAGCAGCGACACGCCGGTGTTCGCCAGCAGGCCGACCCGCGCCGTGCGATTGCCGACATAGCCGTCGATCGGCGAGCGAATCGTCGTGTACTCCACGTTCAAGGCCGCGACGCGCTGGGCGGCCTGCGCCGTCGCGATGCGCGCCTCGGCGTCGCCGATCTGCGCGTCGAGCACGGCGATCTGCCGTTGCGCCGCGATCAGCGCGGCACCGCTGCGATCCACAGCCGCGCGCGCCTTGGTCAAATCGGCATTCGCACGTTCGACGACCTGATTCGACACCGCGTCGTCCTTCACCAGTTCGCGGTAGCGCGTCTGGTCCGCGGCGCTGCGCGTCAGTTCGGCGCCGGACGCGCGAACCTCGGCGGCCTGCTCGTTGATGGTGGCGAGCTGCAAGGACTTCTTCGCCTGCAGTTCGGTCACCGAGGCCTGCGCGCTCTGCACCTCCGCCGTGGCCTGCGCGAGCCGCGCGTCGTAATCGCGCGCATCCAGCCGGATCAGCACCTCGTTCGCGTGGACGAACTGGTTGTCGTGCACGAGCACGTCCTTGACGAAGCCGTTCACCTTCGGCGCCATCACCGTGACATCGCCGCCCACGTAGGCATCGTCAGTCGTTTCGACGAAGCGGCCGACGAAGAACCAGTACGACGCCGCAAGCGCCAGCACGGCCAGGACCGTGATGACCGCGAGCAACATCCACGGAATGCGGCGTGCCGGTTTGGCGGTCTGCGCCGCGCTTGGCGGAGCGATAGTCGATGGAGTAGTGGACATGATGTCGATATGTGCGTATGCACTCGTTACGTTGAAAAAAAAGCGCGTGGACCGCGCCGGCCGTGCGTCGCCGTAGCCGCGACTTTCAGACTGGATCTCGTGTGATAGCGAACAGTTCGCCTCGCAATGCCGCCGCGCGCCGTTCGCCAAAACGATGCTCGAATTCCGCTTGCGCGGCATGCCAATGCTCGCGGCCTGCCTTGAGACGCTCTTCGCCTGCCGCCGTGAGCGCGATCGTCAGCGCCCGCGCGTCGGCGCCGAGCGCCTCGCTCGACACCAAACCGTTGCGGCGCAGCGGCTGGATCGTGCGGACCAGGGAGGTGCGTTCCATGCGCATGGCTTCAGCCAGTTGCTTCATCGTCATGGGGCCCGTGCGTTTGAGCCGTCCCAGCAGCGAAAACTGCGTGATGGTCAGCCCCACATTCGCCAGGTGCCGGTCGTATATCTGCGAGACATAACGCGCGGCCTGGCGGATGGCAAAGCAGTCGTCGTCGAAAAGCCCTTCCATTGTTGCGCTTCCTCGTTAGTGAGTGCGTATGCACACAAACAGGCGGACCGACGCTCGCCGGAACGAGCGGGTGCGCCTCAACTAGCCGGTGATGCTGAAAAGTTCGGCGCGCAGCGTTTTGGCGCGCGCATGGCCGAACTTCTTTTCGAATTCGTCCTGCGCGGCGCGCCACGCAATGGCGGCCTGGTCGAACGTGGCTTCGCCCTTCTCCGTCAGACTGAACAGGAAGGTGCGGCCGTCATGCTCCGCCGCTTCCGCCACCACCAGGCCGTCGCGCTGCAGGGGTTTCATCGCGCGGACCAGCGTGGTGCGTTCCATCACCATCGCGTCCGCCAGATCCACCATGGGTAGATTCGGCGTGCGCGCGAGCCTCGCGAGAATCGTGAACTGCGCAGCCGTCAAGCCTACTTCGCCGAGGTGGCGCTCGTAGATTTGCGTGACGTGCCGGGCCGCCTGGCGCAGCGCAAAGCAGTTGCATTCGTCGTAGGAGATGGGACGGTTCATGAGGGGGAGTCTATATGTGCATACGCACAGCGTCAAGTTTGGCTGGGTTGAACACAGTGTTGCGGAATCTGATCAACGGCCTCATCAAGGCTGCTTCCCGATAGATGGGCGGTGGTGCACGCCGAGTGTATTTTTAGCAGGTATCCCATATCAACGGGGTCAAATCGCGGTTGCTTCAATGCACCAGCACATTGTTGATCTGGACCACGTCGGCAATGCTCAGGGCGGCTGTGTCGCCCTTGAGTTGCATCAGCGCGACGATGGCGTCATAACGAGCCGCCAGCAAATCGCGTTGCGCAGAATAGAGCGCGTCGATCGCTCTGAGCACGTCGCTGGCCGTCCGGCTGCCCACTCGAAAACCGACCTTACTTGCCGCCAACACCTCTTGCGAAGACGCCACCAGATGGGCAAGCAAGTCGATTCGCGTGCGCCCGTACTGATAGCGGCTGTAATCATCGCGGGCGGCGGCTTCGGCGTCACGCGCTGCGCCTGTGAGGCCCTCTTGGGCCTTGTCTTCCAGAGCCGATGACGCCTTTACCTTTGCCTGTGTCTCACCGCCGGAAAAAATCGGTATCGAGACGGCCAGCATGCCCGTTGTCGTGGTGGTGGGTCGCGCGTAACCGGAGGCCGCGCCGGCCGGCGTATAGCTTCCGGTGAGGTACACCGAGGGCAAGTGCTCCGACTGCGCCTTGCTCACTTCAGTCCGGGCGATCTCCCAGTCCAGTTGTTTCAGTTGAACGTTGAACGCGTGATCCTTTGCCTGCGCGGCCCACGCTTCGACATCCTCAGGTTGCAGGCGCGGCATGGGCAAGGACTCAGGCAATCGCGCGAGCGTCTCGAACGGCACGCCGGTGGCTTGCTCGAACGCGCGGCGCTTCGCAAGCAACGTGTTTTCAGCGTCCATCCGCTCGATCGCGACCTTCTCGCGCGCGGTCTGGGCGTCGCGCAAATCGATCAGCGTAGCTTCACCCGCCGCTTTGCCTCGATTGATCAACTGCAAGTGCTGATCGACCGCGGCCGCGTATTCGCTGACGCGTCTCAACTCATCTTCGGCGACAAGCGCTTCGAAATAGACACGCACAGCCCGCAGAATTGCCGCCTGTTGCGCCGCATTCAGTTCGACAGCGCCACGCGCTTCGACAAAATCCGCCTGCTTGTAGTTGCTCCATTTCGTCCAGTCGAACAACGGCTGCGCGATATTGACGGTCCAGCCCGACTGCCAGTAGGTCGTGGTCGGAAAACCTTCCGTCGCGAGGCGATTGTAGGTGCGCCCCCAGCCTGCGGAAATCTGCGGCAGTAAGCCCGCCCGCGCCTGCGGAACGGCCTGCTGCGCGGCCGCGTAGCCGGCACGTGCCTGCGCGAGACCGGTGTCGCGGCCGAGCGTCTGTTGCGTGACGGTGACAAGGTCGGCCGCAAATGCGGGACTCGCCATGGCGCAAAACAGGTGCACCGCCACGCGCGCGACACGGAACTTAAACATGGACCGGCTCCGGCAGAGGATGTAAGTGCTCGGGCACCAGTGCACCGTCTATCAGGCGATACCGAACGTCGAATGCGGCTGCCAGGGACCGGTCGTGGGTGATCACAACGACCGTGCACTTCAGCCGGCGCAGCAAGCCGGCCACGTGTTGCACCGAAGCCGGATCCAGATTGGATGTCGGCTCGTCGAGCAGCAGCAGACTTCGGCCCTGATAGAGCGCACGCGCCAGCAGCAGGCGTTGCCGCTGGCCAGCGGAGATGTTCGCAATGGTGTCGCTAATCACGGTTCGGGTGCGCATCGGCAGACGCATGACGTCCTGCATCAATCCCACGTCTTCGAGCAGCGCATGGACGCGCTCTTCGTCGACACTGGCTGCAAATAACGTGATGTTTTCGGCAATCGAGCCATGCAGGATCAGGTCGCCCTGCCGCATATGGGCGGCATGCCGGCGGATTTCGTCGATAGTCAGATTGGGCCATGCGATGCCGTTGAGCATGATCTGGCCTTCCTGAAGCGGCTCGGCAGCCGACAGCAGTTTGAATAACGTCGATTTGCCCGCACCCGACGGCCCCGTAATAGCGATCTTGTCGCCATTACGGATATCGATGCTCACGTCTCGCAGAACCGGCTGGTCGGACACGCCGTAGCGAAACGTGAGGTTGCGCACCTCGATACGCTCGAACATGCGTATCTCCGTCACACGGTTGCGCTCGGCAAGCGGCGTATACCGCTCTTCCTCGCACTCGACGATGTCCGCCACGCGCGCGGTCGGCACGCTCAGCATGAAATACGCGAACACGCCATTGACGGCGTGGGCAAGACGCTCCGACATCAACGACTTGTAGATCAGAAACGAATAGAACACGCCCACGGAAACGCTGCCGGCCAGCATCAGCCGTGCGGCGAACCAGGTGATCGCAATCGTGTCCGCGTACTGAACCAGTTTGAGGATCGCGTCGCGCGCGCTGTTCAACCGGTTACTCGCCAGCAGCGCGCCCACATATTCCTTGTACTTGATCATGTAAAGCGCCGTGCGGCGCGTCTCGCCCTGAGCAAGCTTGATCAGGCCCGCAGCCCGGATCGTTTCGATCAACGCGTCGTCGCAGCGCGCCGACGTTTCCAGCACGAGTGCATGGTTGTCCCGCATGCGCGCGAACATGCCCAGTGCGACGGCAAGATAGAGGACGAACATGGCCGCGGCGACCGCCGTCAGCATGCGGCTCTGCACCAGCATCAGACCGAGCGCCAGCGATCCCACCGCAATGTCGATGCACATCGACGTAACGGTTCGGGTCGCATAGATGCTGATCTCGTCCTGCGCCTTGACGCGCGCAAACACGTCGCCGACGTGACGCTTTTCGAACCACGACATCGGGTTGCGCAGGAGATGGCCGAGCAATCCCTCGGTCATGTTGATCTGCGTAAGCTGATGCAGCAGTTCGACAAGGCGCGACTCCACATACTGGCTCAGTGCCCCGACCGCGAAAATGCCGGCAAATGTCAGCACCAACACGCTCAGCAAATTCAGGTTGTCCGCGGAGACCACGTAGTCGAGCACGAGGTTGCCGAGATAAGGCATGGCGAGAATTGCGAACTGGCTTCCCAGCGCGACGAACATGACTTTCGCCAGTTGTCTGCGCAGTGCGGGATTCAGTGCTCGCACGCGTGCAAGCGCGCCGGGCACCGGCGATTTCGCGCGAATGCGCGGCATGGAAGGCGTTGCCGAACATTCCAGCAGATAACCGGACACGCTCGCTATAAACGTATCCATCGAGACCCGCCGCCGCCCGCTGGCCGGATCGACAACCTGAACGTAGCCATGCCCGCACTTCTCGAACACCACGAAGTGCGCGCCGCCGAAGTGAAGAATCGAGCCGCGCTTGACCGAATGAAGATCCGCCATGTCGAACCGGTAGGCCTGTACGGCCAGGCCGAAGTCGGTCGCCATGTCGTAGAGATCCATCAACGTCAGACCGTTTGCCGATATTGGCCTGAACGCGGACAATTCGCGCACTTCGGTCGCACGGCCGAGATATGAAAGCACCATTGCCAGGCAGGCATAGCCGCATTCCGCGACTTCGTTCTGATAGATCGTTCGCACTGGGCCTCCTGTCAGCCTCTGATCATGCGGAAAAGCGGCGCCAGCACCCATTCTGCGATCGTCCTGCGCTCGACGACGATGCTCGCCGTTGCCCGCATCCCCGGCAAGATGTCGAAATGTTGCCTGCCGTAGTCGAATGTCTTGCCTCGCAGCGTCGCCCACGCCAGATAGTCGCCGTCGCCACCGCCTTGAGCGGCCAGCGACGCCGGAACGCCTGGTGGCACCGCGGACGCCTGCATGGTCGTGTCGGAAATAGCGTCGATGCGGGCTTCGTAGCTGCCGAATTTCGCGTACGGAAACGCATCGAATTTAAGCCGCACCGTTTGACCTTTTTCGACGAACCCACGACGCCGCGACGGAATACGTAAGGCCGCCCGCAACGCGCCCTTCTCGTCGGTCGCGATGACGAGGGCGACGTCGGAAGCCTCCAGCGTGTGGCCCGGCACGAGTTTCGAAAACGTGACGACGCCCGCGTGCGGTGCCGAGATGGTTGCGTCGAGGCGCGACTGCTCGAAGCGCATCTGGATTTCCTGAATGCTCTGTTCGTGCCTGGCGTCGTTCTCTTTCAGTTGCGCGTCGAGGTCGATCAGCGTGCCGCTTAACGTGGATATCTCGCCGCGCAACTGTTCGCGGCGCGCCCTGCCCTGAGCAATGGAGACCTTGACCTGATGCTCGTCGGCGCTGGCCTGCTCGATACGATCGGCTGTCACGTAGTCCGACACCGACTTGAGGCGCACGAGCTTTTGCTGCGATTCGTCCGCAAGCTCGCGGTTCTGGGCAATCTGTTCATCCAGCGCGCTGAGTTCCGCTCGCCGGCTCGCGCCGGTCAGCGACGAAGCATCCCGCTGCGCAATGAGTTGCGCCTTACGTTGCGTATATTGCTCGTCAGCGAGGCGAATCTGCTCGTCGCGCATTTGCGAGTCGAACACAGTGCGCTGGCGGCCGTCGCTCGACAGCGACAGATCGCGTTGCAGTGCGAACAAGGGCGCACCCGACGCCACACGTTCCGATGGGTGCACGTACACCGACGTCACGAGTCCGCTCAAACCCCGTATCTTCACTTCAGACGGCGACACGATTTCGCACTGCACATCCTGCTTGAGTTCGACTTCATGCAGGAAGCCGAAGCCGATCGCGAGCATCACGATTGCGGACGCGACATAGGCGATCCATCGCCACGAGATGTCCTTGAACTGCGGAATACTGGTTGGTTCCATTACTGTCCTGCCGCCTCTCTTCTGGAGCCGAGATCTATCTGTTCAACACCGGTTGCGTGGGCTATCTGGCGGGCGCGAACGCGTACATTGAAGGATGTCCGGCGGCCAGCGAGCGCGCATAGTTGTCTCTCAGCGCTTTCTCGATGCAGTCGGCAAGACGTTGAGGCGCGTCGCTTTGCGCGAGCTCGATCGGCTCCAGCACGACGGCTCGGAAACGCCCGCGCTCGAAGCGCAGATAGAACGGCAGCAACAACGCGTCGAGCGGCGCGCCCATGCGGAATACGCCGTTATGAATACGCGCCGAACGGCCAAAAATGGACACGCCGACCGTCTCCATGGGATAGTCGCTCAACGTGAACGGCGGTGCGTCGGAAAACAGCACGACAACACCGTTGCGTCTAAGCGAGCGCGCCGCGCGCAAACCCAATCCGCCGCGATTCGTTTCGCTATAGGTGTGAAGGATCTCGATGTGCGGAATCATCGCCTCATCGCTTCCGTAGATATCTTGCGGCACGCCGGATACGACACCGATGGACGCGAGACCGAGTTGTTGGCGCAGTTCGTCGATCAGATAAATGTTTGCGTATTGCGAAAGGTAGTGAAACGGCGAAACGATGATCGCCCGCTCCGGCGTCGCTGTTTTCACGTTCCTGATGATCTGCGCGAGAACGCCAGCCGCGCGCTGCAAATCCGGCCAGGTTTCGGCGCGGTTGCGCTGGCGGCCAAAATGAAGCCGCTGATCGATCAATTTCTCGAGCACCCTGCCCGACAGCACGCGATGATCATCAACAGTTTCGAGCTTCAACACGTCGCGCCCGACATCCCGCCGCTCAATACCGCTCCAGCGGAGCCGAGCGTTGAAACGGCTCCCCACATACCATGCGGAAATAGCAAGCGGCTCGATCGCACGGAGAGGAATACGCGCGAGACAGGCGCCTTGCGCCCAGGCGCGGCTTCGCCTCGCACCGCGCCTGAAGGCAACGGGCAGCGTGCGAAACGCCTTCAACCACTCCATGCTGGCTCCTTCGTCACGGTGACATAGCCATCCCGCAGGAACGCCATCATTCGTCATCTGAACGCGAAACCCAGTCATGAACGACGGGTTTCGCGAGGAGGCGGGCCGACAATCAGCCCGCCTTTGCACCCTTACTGCACGCTGCTTAGCGCGCCGAAGTCTTTGCTACCTGTGCCGGAGCAGGCTGCGGTGCCGGAGCTGACCTCGCCGGTGCGCAGCATGACTTGCAGCAACCACCAGCGATTTTCGATTGAGCCAGCGCGTTACGATCGATTTTTTGCATTTTCTTGCCTTTTTTAGTGAAATAAAGTTAGTACAGCTACAACTACAGACTACGAACTGCAAAACATGGCTTTGCTTCTAGTGAGGCTCGGCCAATTCTCTAATCTTTAGCTACCCGCGCCACGCGGTCTTACTGACAGCCGGATTCAGGGCATCGCGCGAGCGTCCCAAGCCCTATCAGTGATGTCCGTTCGCGCGCTCGACATCCGACCACAAAACAACCGAATTACGTGCATACACCTTCATCGGCACGGCGTTCATGAACAGCATCAGACGCTCGGCACCTTCCGTCTGGTCCGCGGTGGCGACATTCCCAGCCACGTTGTCGCCAGCCGGCTGCTGCCTGGTGACCCACGCGTCCCATCGCGACCCAGTCTGCCGGCTCGTCGGCTCGGCGCCACCGGTGACCAGATCGCGGTGGACGCCGATGTCGATCGGATCCGCACCACTCGGCTCCAGATGCGGCACCGGCACATAACCGGGACTGCTCGCGTTCGGGTCAACAGAGTCCGACGCGCCGACGTTCAAGCCTTTCTTCAGCAAGCCAATGTCCGCTGCGATTTCAGGTCGATTGCCCAGCGCAATGCCTTCGCGGTGAACAAACACCGAGCCCCGCATATTCGCCGACGTCTGCGAGTAGCCAGAGCCGCCGCTCGCACTCCCGCCCACAGTCGCGTAAGCACTCTGGTACTGCGCAATGCCGCCACCTGTAGTCGAGCGTTCCGAGTGCGTTCCGTATATGCCGTAACGCAGCTCATCTGCGGTGCCGGCGGAGCCCGCGAGCATGGCCTGTTCGAACCAGCCAGCGCGACTGTCATGCATCAGGCCCGCTGACAGCGACGAAGCGCGCTCCGTCTTGCCGAGCGGCAGCGAGACGCTTGCGAATACCTGGTTGCTCATTGGCCCTGCCAACCCGTTGCGCTGACGGGAGACCGATACCGTGTAATTCAGATTCGCTTCGACCACCCGTAACGCGCCGGTGTAGCCGATCTGAAACTGCGTGTCGGAGCCCGAATGGTTCCAATAATTCGCTGTCGAGCCGGCCACATAAAGCGAACCGTCACCGGCGCCGACGCGCTGGCTCAGGGTGATCTGCAACTGGTTGCGCCGGCGTCCGATGCTGTCTGCGCCGGAACCCGCCAGCACGGCGTCGCGCTGCAGCATCGCGTCGCGCAGCGTGAGGAAGCCACCGGATGAGTAGCCGTACGCTGCGACGGACAAGTTCGCATCCGTCTGCTCGATAAACTTGCTGTAGCCGATACGCAAACTTGTGCCGCGCGACCTTCGTGCATGCGATAGATCGGCCTGAGCCTCCGAAACATCGGCCGACAACGAACCGATCGGCGTACGGAGCGCCGCGCCGATCAGGCCGGACAGATAGCCGTCCGCGACGATCGCCCCGCCATAGCCCGTTATCACGCCGTTGATACCGCGCTGTACCGCACCTTGCAGCAAAGCGCTCTGATGCCTGACCTGCGTGTCACGGGTCACGCCATCGACGATGCTGAAGCGCGTCGAGGCCGGACGCACGAGCGGTACGACAGATGCATACGGCACGGTGAAACTGTGCCGACTGCCGTCCGCCTCCGTCACGGTAACGTTCAGGTTGCCGCCGTACCCGGTTGGTACAACGTCATCAATCTCAAACGGCCCTGGCGCAACTGTCGCTTCGTATAAACGGTTGCCGTTCTGCGTAACGGTGACCAGCGCATTCGACATCGCCACACCGCGCACCACAGGTGCGTAACCGGGCAGCGACTCAGACGCCGCGCTATCGATACTCTCCATCTTTACGCCACGCACGCCGATGCTGTCGAACACCGCGCCGTCCGTGAACTGGTCCCCGAGCCCGATCTGGCTCTTCAACGAGGGGATGTCATGTTGCAGGTAAGCCGCGACATTCTCGTATGACGTGCCCCGGCCCGTATTGGACTGCAACACACCCTGTTCGCGCACTCGCCAGTTGCCGATATTGACGCCGGCAGTCAAGCCAAGATAACTCTGTGTATCCGCTACTCCCTGACCGGACGTATGAAACGTATTGAACGCGTAGCCAAGCGCCGCCGACGGGCTGTCCGCGTACGGATTCACGACAGGTTCGCTCGTCGGCGCCGGCACGTCGGGCACGATTGCCGAAGCATCGACGCCATCGCTATTGCGCTGGCCGCTGAACACGCTACTCGCGCCGTCGAGTGCCTGCGCGTGCCCGGACGCCGACACGCAAGCGCCGAGCGCGCCGAACATTAGCGCATGGGTATGCCTGAACGCATGCCTATTCAGTCCCCGCGCGAGTTCGGACTGTGTTTTCCCCGCCATTTCAACCGTCAGTGTTCGTTATGCGTCTAGCGATGCGCACGTGGCTCTGTGTGACCGCGTTTCGAAGGAAAGTATCGGCGCTGGCGCTCGCGCCCGCTAGACGATTTCACTGAGAGAAGACGGGAACTTTCCCAAAAGGGCCACGGGTTTTACGTGCGGTATAAGCATTGGGCGGCGTTGATGCATCGCCGGGTGCAGACGGGCATTTGCAAATGAGGGAAAGGAGCGTAGCCGCAAGCGCGGCAGGGCCGACAGATAGGTCGCGGCCTGAAGCTTGTCCAGGCCGGGAGATCGATGTGAGATAGAGCGGGAAAGCGCGGCGCGGCCCCTACAGCGCAAGCACCGTCACCCCCACTTCCACGCGATGCGCACCGCCGCCGAGAATCATCCCGCGCAGCAAGGACACGTCACTGTAATCGCGGCCGATGGCAAGCGTCACGTGATCCATATCGGCGAGCACGTCGTTGGTCGGATCGAGATCGATCCAGCCGCTGCCGGGGCAATACACCGACACCCACGCGTGCGACGCATCCGCACCGATCAGCCGCGGCTGTCCCGGCGGCGGATCGTTGCGCAGATAACCGCTCACGTAGCGCGCCGGCAAACCCAGCGAGCGCAAGCAGCCGATCATCACCTGTGCGAAGTCCTGGCACACGCCGCTCTTCAGTTCGAAGGCGCGTTCGGCGGGCGTATCGAACATCGTCGCGGAAGGCTTGTAGGCGAAGTCTTCGTGAATGCGGTGCATCAGATCGATCGCGCCCGCGGCGATGGGCATGCCGGCTGGAAAACTCGGCAATGCATAGTCGCGCAGCGACGGCCGCGGCACGATATTCGGCGACGCGAAACAGAATTCCGCTTCGGGCCGGAACTGGCCGCCGACGCGAAAGCGCAGCGCATCGGCCACGTCGTCCCATTCGGGCGTCGCCTCGGGATCGAGATCGGTCCAGCGCGGCATGAGCGCCACCGTGGTTTCGCTGACGAGTTGCAAGCGCTCATGCGGCGCATCCAGCGCGAAATACAGCACGTCGTTGCCGAATGCGTCGATCCGGCTATTCAGATACGACGGTTCGGGTTCGATCTTTTCGCTGTGCGAGACCACACGTTGCCACGAACAGGCAATCGGCCGGATCGTCGCGAGATGCTGCGCGGTCTCCACATACGTGGAATAGCGATAAGTGGTGCGATGCGAGACGGACAGCACGGTCGGCGTGTGCTTCATGACCACACCTGCGAGGCGACCGTGCTGGCGTGACTGAAATAGCGCGCGCTGATCTCATGGCCGGCCGCGCCGACGAATCCGGCGATCTGATCGCATACCGCAATCAGATTGACGTACGCGCCGTGTTCGTCCACCTCGCACAGCGATTCCAGCGTCGGCAACACATCGGTGGGCGCCATCAATTCGGCGAACGGACGATGCCGCGTGCTGCCCGCCGCTACGGCGATCTCGTCGAGCTTTTTACGCAGCCGCTCATAGACGCCGTAGATGCCGCGCGGATTGGTCGGCTCGATGACAATCAGGTCAAGCAGGGCCGGCACTTCGAAGCGGCCGGGATAGAGCGAGCGGTACGTCAACGTGCTGTCGAACAACTGCAGCAGCAGATCGAAACCGGCTGGCGTAGACAGCTGGCCTTTGTCGGCGACCACGCGCAGGAACGCGGTCATTGCCGACACGCGTTCAATATGGCGGCCCACGAACAGCAAACGCCACGCTTCGTCGCGCGTCATGCGGTCGCCCTGTGCACCGCTGATTGCCGACAACTGCACCGACAGGTGTTCGAGCGCGTTCATCAGCGTGACGCGGTCGTAACGCTCGTAGCGTTCGCCGCGGCCGTTACCGTTAGCTTGTGAGGAAGCTGAACCGCCACCATTGCCCGGCGCCGGCATCAACATCTGCAACGCGTCGCGGAAGTCGTTGCGCGCCGCGAGAATCGTGCGCCAGTGATCGTTCGACAGACGCCCGCGCACTTCGCCATTGGATCGCGCCTGCGAAGTCAGGTTCTGGCCGATGCTCGCGGCGCCGGTGCTCTCGATCAGGTTGGCGACCAGCGCACGCTCGAAAGCTTGCGGCGAATGCGGCGCGAACATGTCGCCGGATTGCACGAGCCCGCAATGCAAGGCGAGTTCGACCAGGGTCGGAAACATCGCGTCGGCGTCGTTGCCTTCCAGCGAACCGAGGATCAGGCGCAACAGCCGCACATTGTTCTCGGCGCGCTCGCCGTAACGTCCGGCCCAGAACAGGTTTTCCGCCGCGCGGCTCGACACGGTGCGATGCTTGCGCGCGAGGTCGGCGGGCTGCATCGGTGAAGGCAGCAGTGTGAACGTCGAAGTCGGCTGGCTCGACAGCACCCATGTATCGACGCTGCTGCCGCCGTACTGCATGGACACGGTGGTCTGGCGTTCGGCCGCCATGCGGGTGAAGCCGCCCGGCATCACATGCCAGCCGCCGTTGACGTCCGCAATCGCATAGACGCGCAGCACCGACGGCCGGCGCCCCACGGTGCCATCCTCATAACGCGGTGTGCAGGAAAAGCGCTGCGCCTGCTGGATCGTGTACGTGTCGGGCATGGCTTCGATGCGTTCGCGCCACGTCGACAAGCGCTGGCGTCCCTGCTCCACACCAGGCGGCGCATCGCGGCCGGTAACGGGCCAGGTCGGCACGATGAACGCCTCGTCGAGCCGCCGGAATGCGTGCTCGCGCGCTGCCTCCTCGCCGCACCACCACGTCGCCACGCTCGGCAACATGAGGTCTTCGTCGAGCAGCACTTCGGCGATGCCGGGCAGAAAACCGTGCAACGCCGGCGATTCGACAAAGCCCGAACCCGGCACGTTCGAGACGATCACATTGCCCGCGCGCATGACCTGCAACAAGCCGGGCACGCCGATGCTCGAATCGGCGCGCAACTCGACCGGATCGCAGAACGCGTCGTCCAGACGCCGCAGCACCACGTGCACGCGTTCGAGACCGGCGAGCGTCTTCAGATAAAGCTTGTCGTCGCGCACGGTCAGATCTTTGCCTTCGACCAGCGTCACGCCGAGGTAGCGCGCCAGAAACACGTGCTCGAAATAGGTTTCGCTGAACGGCCCAGGCGTGAGCAGCGCAATATGCGGCGAGTGGTCGGCGCCGTCGCTCTCGTGACGCATCGTGGCCTGCGCCGCCTGCACGAGTGTCGCGATCAGCTGCGAATAGGTCGGCGCGAGCCGGCTCACGCGCAGGGCGCGGAACGGATCGGCGAACAGCGTCGAGACGATCAGGCGGTTTTCCAGTGCGTAGCCGAGACCCGACGGCGCCTCGGTGCGATGCGCCATCACGGTCCAGTCGCCGTTGGGCGTGCGCGCCAGGTCGACCGCGACCACTTGCAGGTACTGGCCGCCCGGCGGCGCGTAGCCCTTCACCGAGCGCAGATAGCCGGGGTGGCCGAAAACCAGAGCGGGCGGCAATTGCCCGCGCTCCAGCAAGGTTTGCGGCCCATAAATATCGGCGACGATGGCGTTGAGCAGATGCGCGCGCTGCGTCACGCCGCGCTCGATATGCGCCCACTCGTCCTCGCTGATCAGGAACGGCAGCAGGTCGAGCGCCCATGGCCGCGGCTCGCCGTTATCCGCGTAGACGTTGTAGCTGATGTCGTTGTCGCGGATCTGCTGCGCGACCGAGGCGAGATGATCGTCGAGCCGCGCGATGCCGTCTTCGCCGAGCCGCTGAAAGAATTGCCGCCACGGTTCGCGCAGCGCGCCCGAGGCGTCGCGTAACTCGTCCCAATGTCCCTCGTAGGCCGGCAGCAGGCGCAACAGGGACGAAGCGTCCGCGCGCGCCGCGGACGTCTCGAAGGGAAAAGTCGATTGAAAGGCCAAGGTCGTGTCGTTTTAAGAGTGTGCTGGTTTTAAGAGTGTGCTGGTTTCACCAGTAGCGCAGATCCAGTGTGAACGGAAACTCCAGACTGCGGTGCGGCGCATCGACCGTGAGCGGCCCCGGCGTATGACCCGACGCGAAGAAGCGCGCGCGCCGCCGGCTTTCCGCCTCATAGGCGTTCACCGGGAAGGTCTGGTAATTGCGCCCGCCCGGATGAGCGACATGATACTGGCATCCGCCCACCGAGCGGCCGGCCCATGTATCGACCAGATCGAAAGTGAGCGGCGCGTCCACGCCGATGGTCGGATGCAGCGCCGACGGCTGCGACCACGCGCGAAAGCGCACGCCGGCCACATATTCGCTGACGCGGCCGGTCGGCTGCAAGGGCACCGGCACGCCGTTGACGGTCAGCACGTGGCGATTGTCGTTCAAACCGAGCGCACGCACTTCGAGCCGCTCCACCGACGAATCCACGTAGCGCACCGTGCCACCCGGCGAGCCCTCTTCGCCCATCACGTGCCACGGTTCGAGCGCGTTGCGGATGGTCAGCGAGACACCGTTCACCGTGGTCTCGCCGACCAGCGGGAAGCGGAATTCGAAGTGCGGCGCGAACCAGCTGCTGTCGAACGCGTAGCCCGCGCGGTTCAGCTCGCCGAGCACGTCGTCGAAATCCATCTTCACGAAGGTGCCGAGCAGGAAGCGGTCGTGCAGCTCCGTGCCCCAGCGCGTGAGCCGCTGCGTGTACGGCGTGTGCCAGAAACGCGCCACCAGCGCGCGCAGCAGCAGTTGCTGCACCAGACTCATGCGCGCGTGCGGCGGCATTTCGAAGCCGCGCAGTTCGAGCAGGCCGAGACGGCCGGTCGGGCCATCGGGCGAATAGAGTTTGTCGATGCAGAACTCGGCGCGGTGCGTGTTGCCCGTCACGTCGATCAGGATGTTGCGCAGCGAGCGGTCGATCATCCATGCCGGCAGGTTCGCGCTGTCGCGGCCGCCGAGCATGTCGATCTGCCGCTGCAACTCGCGGAACGCCACTTCGAGCTCGTAGACCTGATCGTTGCGCGCTTCGTCGATACGCGGCGCCTGGCTGGTCGGCCCGATGAACAGCCCAGAAAACAGATACGACAGCGACGGATGGTTATGCCAGTACGCGATCAGGCTCGCCAGCAGATCGGGCCGGCGCAGGAACGGACTGTCGGCGGGCGTCGCGCCGCCGAGCACGAAGTGATTGCCGCCGCCGGTGCCGGTGTGCCGGCCGTCGGTCATGAACTTCTCGCTGCTCAGATAGCTTTCAGCCGCCGACTGATACAGATACTCCGTGTGATCGACCAGTTGGTCCCAGTTCGCCGCGGGATGAATGTTCACCTCGATCACGCCGGGGTCCGGCGTGACCTGCAGTATTTTCAGGCGCGCGTCGCGCGGCGGCGGATAACCTTCGAGCACCACCTGCATGCGCAACTCGGCTGCGGTCGCCTCGACGGCGGCCAGCAGATCGAGATAGTCGTCGAGTTCGGTGAGCGGCGGCATGAACACATGCAGCAATGTGCGGCCGCTGCCGAACGCTTCGGTTTCGGCCTTCGGACCGGCCGCGCGTTTCGGGTCGCGCGCTTCGACGCAAATTGCCGTGCGGATCGTTTCCTTCGACGACTGCCCGCGCTTGGGCGGCGCTTCGTCACCAGGCTGGCGCGCGTAGGCCAGCACGCCGCCACCCGGCATGCCGCTCAGCAACTCCGCAGCCGAGGACGACAACGCCGCCGCGCGCCGCGCATCGGCGGGGCTCATGTTGCGCTGCTCGCCGTCGTATTGCATGCGCAACTGCGCGGCCGACCTCAACGGCACGGGCGGCGCGAATGGGTCGTGCGCGTGCTGGTACGGATAGTCGGTCTTCGAGACCCATGGCAGCGAATCGAGCGGCAGGCGGTAACCCATCGGCGAATCGCCGGGAATCAGGAACATGCGCTCGTCGCGGAAGAACCAGCGGCCGCTCACCCATTGCGGCGGCTCGCCGGGCAGATCGCGTTCACGCGCGAGCGGCAGCACGAAACCGGTTGCGCCGCCCAGGCCCGCGTCGAATACGCGGCGCAGGCGCACGCGCTCCAGTTCGTCGTCCAGCCGCGCGTCGAGTGGATCGACGTTGACCGGCAGACGGCGCTCGCGCCACAGGTAGTACCAGACGTCCTCGAAACCGGGCTGGATGCAGTCGGTGTCGAGCGAGAGCTTGGTCGCGAGATGCGCGAGGAAGCGTTGCGCGTCGGCCGCCGTGTAGGTGCCGGGCTCGCGTTCGTCCGCGAACAGCGACGGATCGTGCCAGCAGGGCTCGCCGTCGGCGCGCCAGTACAGCGACATCGCCCAGCGCGGCAGTTGTTCGCCCGGATACCACTTGCCCTGGCCGATATGCAGGAAGCCGTTCGCGCCGTAGCGCGAGCGCAGCTTGTCCATCAAAGCGACCGCGTAGCCGCGTTTGGTCGGGCCGAGCGCGTCGGTGTTCCATTCGGCTGCGTCGCGGTCGCGCACCGAGACGAAAGTCGGCTCGCCGCCCATCGTCAGGCGCACGTCCATGTCTTGCAATTGCTGGTCGACCTGCGCGCCCATGTTCAGCACGTCGGCCCAGACCGCTTCGCTGAATGGCTTGGTGACGCGCGGCGTCTCCAGAACACGCTCGATCGACATCGTGTGTTCGAACTCGACCTCGGATTCGTCGACGGCGCCGGAGATCGGCGCCGCGCTGCCCGGCTCGGGCGTGCAGGCGACCGGGATATGCCCTTCGCCCGCCAGCAGCCCGGAGGTCGGATCGAGACCGATCCAGCCCGCGCCCGGCAGGTAGACCTCGCACCACGCGTGCAGGTCGGTGAAGTCGACTTCGGTGCCGCTGGGGCCGTCGATCGATTTCACGTCAGGCGCCAGTTGCAGCAGATAGCCGGACACGAAGCGCGCCGCCAGTCCTAATTGCCGCAAGGTCTCGACCAGCAGCCAGCCGGAGTCGCGGCACGAACCGGCCGCGCTGACGAGCGTTTCCTCGGGCGTCTGCACGCCCGGCTCCATCCGGATGAGGTAGCGGATCTCGCGCTGCAGCCGCTGATTCAGGGCGACGAGAAAATCGGCGGTGGCGGCCGGCGTGCGGTCGATACTCGCGACGAACCCGGCGAAGCGCGGCGTCATGGGCCGCTTGACGCGGTAGGGCGCGAGTTCCAGCGCGAGGCCGGGCGAATACTCGAAGGGAAACTGCTCGGCCGAGGGTTCGAGAAAGAAGTCGAACGGGTTGTAGACGGCCATTTCGGCGACCAGATCGACGGTCACCTTGAATTCGCGCGTCTTCTCGGGGAACACGAGCCGGGCCTGGTAGTTGGCGAAGGCGTCCTGCTGCCAGTTGATGAAGTGTTCGGCCGGCTCGACCCGCATCGAATACGACAGGATCGGGGTCCGGCAATGCGGCGCAGGCCTGAGACGCACGACCTGGGGCGACAGTGAAACCAGCCTGTCGTAACGGTAATGTGTGACATGATGCAACGCGACGCGTATGGACACACCGGACTCCTGGACGAAGGATGGCAGCCCGCCAAAAAGCAAGCTTCATGCCGTTTATGGAACGCCTGTCAAACAAGTGCGAAAAACCGCCTGAACTGCCTGGACTCCCCGGATCATCGCCTGCTGTGAAGTTTGCCGCGCATCGCCGACCGTCCGGTCGATCTGATCAAGCGCCGTTCCACTGCCGTTTTCAGGGCTACGCACCAAAGCGGCGCAGCGCCGATGCACGATCATGCACGTAATGTGCGTTAAACCAGTGACGTCTGGCAAATGCGGCATGAAGATTGCGAAGTGGCTTCTTCTACGACTGCCCTCCCACTCCAGGCCCCACCGATGAAAACCTTCCACTGCAACCATTGCTCGCACCTCGTCTTCTATGAAAACGTTCGCTGCGAACGTTGCGAGTCGTTGCTTGGCTATGTACCCGAAGTGGCGGAAATCAGCGCGTTCGAAGATGCCGGCGAAGGCCGCTGGCGCAGCCTGCATCCGGGCGCCCAAGGCGCGCTGTTCCGCCAGTGCCACAACTACGCCGTCGAAAACGTCTGCAACTGGATGATCCCCGCCGACTCGCCGGACTTGCTGTGCCGCGCCTGCCAGTTGACGCTCACTATCCCGAATCTGAGCGCGCCCGACAACCGGCTCTACTGGTATCGGCTGGAAATGGCCAAGCGCCGTCTGCTCTACACGCTGGCCGAACTCGGCCTCGACGTGAAGTCGCGCCAGGCCGATCCGGAGCACGGCCTCGCGTTCGAATTCCTCGAGGACGGCGGCGACGGTTCGCGCGTCATGACCGGCCATGATAACGGGCTCATCACGCTGAATATCGCCGAAGCCGACGACGCCTATCGCGAGAAAGTCCGCACCGCAATGGGCGAGCCCTATCGCACCCTGCTCGGCCACTTCCGGCACGAGACCGGGCACTACTACTTTAGCCAACTGGTGGAGAACAATCCGCGCTGGCTCGAGCCGTTCCGCAAACTGTTCGGCGACGAAAGCGTCGACTACGGTGAGGCGCTGAACGCCTACTATCGCGACGGCGCCCCGGCCGAGTGGCAGGCGTCGTTTATCAGCGCGTATGCCACGATGCATCCCTGGGAAGATTGGGCCGAGACGTGGGCGCATTACATGCTGATCGTGGACGTGCTGGATACGTCGACGTCTTACGGCGTGGCGCTCTTGCCCGACGACCCGAGCGAGCCGACTCTGACCGATCGCACGCCGGTGGAAGACGCGAGCTTCGAGAATCTGATGAAGCGCTGGTTTCCGCTCACTTATGCGCTGAACAGCCTGAATCGCAGCCTCGGCATGCCGGACGGGTATCCGTTCACGCTGGCCGCGCCGGTGGTGGAGAAGCTGCGCTTCGTGCATCGGGTGATTGAAGCGGCCGGCGATAAATCGCAGCCGCGGGAAGCGGCGACGCCGCCGGGTCAGGCGGCGGTGGTGGCAGTGCAGGAGCTGGAGGCGCAAGCTGGGGTGGCGCGTGCAGTGAAAGCGGCGGCGGGCGCGGCGCCGGGCGATGCGATTGACGCGCCGGCGGCGCAGGCAGAGCCGCCGGCGCAGCCCGCGCCTGTCGCCGCTCGGGCAGCCCCGGCCAAACGGGCTACGAGACGACGGTAACCCGTATTTCGGAAGCAAACCGCCCTGGTTGGGATCGGCTCTTAAAACCGCATCCCTGACACGTTCAGCGCGCGCAAGCACTAGTCTTCGCACGATCCCCCTCAAAAACCCTCTCTCAAAATAAGACTCTTCCTACATGCAGCCCGGTCGAATTCTTTGACAATCAGGTTCAGTTGGCGACACATGCAGTAAACGCAGATCGCCTCAGTCGGCGCGCCGTGCTTCGAATCACGCGTCGCAACCCGCCTTCGGTTGCAAACGCCCTGCCGCCCGCCTCTCTGTCATTGAACATAACGCGCATGCGGAACGCCGCAAGCCGTTCACCATCGACCCAAGCCATGAGCACCGAATTTTCCCTCGAACGTTTCGAATCCCAGATCCAGTCCCGCGACTACGACGCCGCGCACGAGGAGTTCTGCACGCTACTCAAGACGCTGTCCGGCAAGCGCGGCAGACTCGGCGCCGAACCCTTCGCCCGCACCACGCCGAACTCACCTGATGACGAAAAATCGCTGGATACCTTGCAGCGCATCGCCGACGGTTTCACAACACTGTTTTCCGCCCCCGAGTATCCGCTCGAGGCGGAGAAGATAAACGTCATGTTCTGGGGCCGGCCGTGGATCAACATGATCTTCGCCGTGTCATCGTATGGATCGACGGATCACATCGTGCGCAAGCTCCTCGAAACCGTCCAGAACGACGATGAAGCGCGCGCCACATTAACCCGCAAGCAACTCGTGCTCTATACCTCGGGCTCGCAATACGATATCGATTTTGCCGACCTCCACCAGCGCGACCCCGTGCTCGCGACGAGCCTTGGCGTTTCGATGGTCGCCGGGGCGGTGCACATCTCCCCCGCCGCGCACGAAAAGCGCGAACGTCTGCTCGAATGGTTGCCCGGCGCGCTCGACACGATCGAAGACCTCGACGACTTGCCGACCGGCGCCGTCTGCGGCGCCTACATGCACTGCAGTTATTCGACCTCGCCTGAGCGGCATGAGATCAAGCGCAGCATCAACAGGCTGGTGCGCAAGAAGCTGGACACGCTCGGCCTGCTCGGCCACGAGGCCAGCGTCTCCCGCACCAGACTCAAAGGCCGCAAGCCGGTGATGCTTGTCGTGCTCGAATGGTTCTCGGGCGGCCACTCGATCTATCGAACCCATTCGCGCACCATGCTCGCCGCGCGCCAGCATTTCGAAGTCGTCGCGTTCGGCGAGGCGCAGCACGTGGACGAAGCGGGACGCGCGATTTTCGACCGCTTCGTCGAATTCGAGCATCCGGAATATATCGGCGACTGCATCCGTCAGATCCAGGAATTCGCCACGCGCGAGAAGCCGGACGTGCTCTATATGCCGAGCGTCGGCATGTTCTCGCACACGATCTTTCTGTCGAACCTGCGCGTCGCGCCGTTGCAGATCGCGGGGCTCGGCCATCCGGCGACGATGCACGCGGCGCATATGGACTATGTGAGCGTCGAGGACGATTTCGTCGGCGACCCGGCCTGCTTCAGCGAAAAAATGCTGCGTTTGCCGAAGGACGGCCAACCGTACGTGCCGTCGAAACTGCTCACCAATGTCGTGCCGTCCGTGCCGGAGCGCGGCGAAGTGGTCAACATCGGCGTGACGGCCAGCGCGATGAAAATCAATCCGCACTTTCTCGAAACATGCAAGGCGATCGTTCACACCGCGCGCGTGCCGGTCAAATTCCATTTCATGACATGCTGGAGCGAAAGCATCGATCTCGCGTACGTCAGAAAATCGATCTACGCGACGCTGCCGGAATCGAGCGTGGACGTCTACGGCTCGCTCAGTTACCCTGAATATCTGAAGATCCTCAACACGATGGACATGTTCGTAAGCCCGTTCCCGTTCGGCAATACCAACGGCATTGTCGATTCGTTCACGATGGGCCTGCCCGGCGTCAACCTGTGCGGGCGTGAAGTGTTCGAGCATATCGATAGCGGCCTCTTCGAGCGCGCTGGTCTGCCGTCGTGGCTCACAACTCACTCGACCGACGAATACGTGCGCGCCGCCGCCCGGCTCGCCGAACAGCACGATGAGCGCGAAGCGCTGCGCCAACGCCTGATCGACGGAAAAGCGGTCGAGCGGATCTTCGAGGGACGCCCCGAGGCGTTCGGTGAAGGCGTGTTGAAGTTGCTGAACGGTCTCGGCAAACGGTAAGTCATTCGACCGCGTCAAACGCACGGGCCGTGACGGAAGATCTCCGTCGCGGCCCGTTTTCACATCCGTCGTCTGCCGCCTTGCTCAATACGCGACGTAAGGGCCCATGCCGCCGGGAGTCGGCTGCTGCTCGATGGCGGCGTACACATTGCGGCCGTAAAAGAACGGCAAGCCCCAGTCGAAGATCGAAGACGTGACGAACGCCGGTCCCGCCAGAAGCGGCAGCGCCGAATCGCCGCTATACGTCTGAGCGATCGTGGTGGCATTGCCGACGCTGAAATTCACCGCGCTCGTGGTGCCGTTCACGCCCTGGATCATCGCGCTCAATTGCTCGGTCGACACCGGGCAGTAGTACGAATTGTTCGGGCTCGCGCAGACCGGCAACGCACTGGTCTGAAAGAACAGGCCAGTCGAGCCGCTGTCCAGAATACTGCGCGAATACGTGATGCCGTTCTGCACGGTCGTGAAGGTACCATTCGACGGACTCACGCCGATTACCTGCGCGCCGCCCAGCGTATTGTTGGTCTGCGTGCCGATACCGAATATCAGTTGCCCGCTGACCGACTGCGCGCCGCCCGATACCGCCGGCAGGCTCAGCAGCGAACCGTTGTTGTCGGTGGCGAAGTACGGAACCGGATTGGCCACTTGCAACGCTTCGGCGAGCGGAATCGACGTGCATGTCGCGCCGTTGCATCCGTAGTACGTGCCGGCCAGCGCCTGCTGGACGCAGTTCGCGCCGCAATCGTGCTTGAACACGCCAATGCCGAGGATGCCGTTGGCCTGCAACGCGGCCGGCGTGTTGCGCGCCGCGCCGAAGTTCGCGCAAGCGGCGGGCAGCGTTGCGTAGTTCGGGTCGATCACCTGGATCGGCAGCGACGCGGCTTTTTCGCCGGCAATCTGCAAGTCGGCGAGTTTGACCGGGCCCCACGTGTAGCCGTCGAAAAACTGCATGCATTCGGCGACCAGATGACCCGGCGCGTCTTGCTGTTGCGGCAGCCGCATCGGAGCAGGCAACTGGGATGCGAACAGGCGCACGCCCCACGACCCGGTATCGACCAGCACGTGATCGATGGTTTGACATTGCGTCGTGCCCGGCGCGCAGATGGTGAGGCTCACGAACGGCATGTTCGGCACATCGCTCACGCCGGAGTCGACCGTCACGCGCACTGCGTTTGCAGCCAGCGTTTGCGACAGCGGCGAGGTGTTGGCCACTGACGGACCGGACGAGGTGCTGGTCGAACCGTTAGTGCCGGCCGCGCTGCCTGATCCGCTGGAGCCGCCGCCCCCGCCGCCGCAGGCACTGACGAGCAACGCGAGCAATGCCGCGCACAGCAAAGTTTTGAACGAAGACGTAAGACGCATGGCCCGCTCCGTTATTGAATGACGCCGACATCGACGCCCGCCGGCACCGCTTGCGGCAGGTACGCATGGCCGGAGAACGCGCGCAGATGCCCACCGGAATACACGACCAGGTCGCTGCTGGAAACCGCGAGCGGCGTACCGTGGCGCGTCGTGGCGGCGACGACGTACGCGTCGAAGAAAGTCCCGAGCATGGATTTCAGATCCGGCAGCGTCGGCCCTTCCCACGCGACGCCGAACACGACGCCGTTGCGCGCGACGTACTCGCGCACCAGCGTGCCGGACGGCAGCGTCATCAGGTGTACCGAGTACGCGCTTTGCGTAGTGGCTGTGTGTGCCACCGCGCGCAAGCGGGATTGATCGCCGTCGACGGTGCTGACGTTCTGGCCCAGCGTCGCATGCGCGCCAAACGACAGCACACAGCCTGCCCCGAGCATTGCGCGAGCAATGCGGGAATAGAGCATCGGTTTCAAGTGAGTTCCTTCGAGGTGAAACGCTCGTGACTTGCTATCGAGCCGATCACGAGCGGGAAACTAGGGGCGCACGCTTCGCCGGTGGTGCCGTGCTGCATTCACACTGGTTGGGCTGCGTGAATGCGTCTACGGAGTGGCGGCGCGAAACTTTAGGCGTGGCAGCGACGCGCGCCAATCGTTTGCGCAGAGATTTAAACCTTTGCTCCGCGCGGCGTCGTTTGGGCCGGTTTGATATTTCAGGACCAGATCACGAAGGGGCGGCGCTTGAGCGCGCATTTTTGCGTCGCGGCTCGTTTAAAGCGAACAATGAAACGCGCGGCCGAAGGTCGACGCAGAAAAAAATTGATGCGCGCAACGTTGTGCGGCGAATGTAAGCGGACACTGAAAAGATCCAACAAAATGCCGCTTTTTGTCCGACAATACAAGGCCTTAAAAGGGTTTTTGTAGGACCAGATAATCGATGCGTCGGCCATGATTTTCAGAACAAAAAAATGCCGCGGATAACTCGAAGGTCATCTGCGGCATCGGTGATTCGAACGTGACGCGTCAGCGTTCAACGCATCAGCGTTCGTTACTTTTTCTGCTGCTGCAAAAGCGATTTAAGCTCCTGCACGTTTTCTTCTACGCGTTTTGCGATCACCGCGTACGACTCGGCTTGTGTCTGATACGCGGCTTGCGCCAGTTGCTGCATATCGGCAAGCGACTTGTGCAGACTTTGCTGGATCAACTCGGCAGCTTTGCCCGAAGGCGCGGCGCCGCCGGCTGACAACTGCCCCGTCAGCGACTGCAATTCGCCCAAGGTCGAGCGCAACATGTCGGCCTGTTTCTGCGCAAGCGACTGCATCCCCTGGAAAGCAGTCTGATTCGCCTGAACCAGTGCTTCCACGTCCTTGCGTCGCGCTTCCATGATGGCGGGTACGTCAAAGCCGGGGAGCTTGAACTGCTCCAGCATTTTGGTGAAATCGCCAAACGGATTGGCGGCGTCAGGTCGGTCCATGCGAAATCCTCCTTAACGGTTGAATACTCGCCGGCAGTGCATCGCCGCGTTATGTCTGCGTGACGCATGCACTGGCGGCGCGGCGTGTGCCGTGCGCCCGTGGGAACGGACGGGTTCTGGGGTCGGACGGCACATCGTCCAATCATGCGCCATCCGGAAACAATGCGCCAGCGGGCACACCCTGGCTCACGCGGCGCCGTCGACAGACCCGGCCGGCCACCGTCCGCGCAACATGGAAGGCACGGTAAGTTACAAGGCGGTTTCAGTAACCCTACGAATTGGCATGTCGATTATCGTTGCTCATGTGCTGGCGCACCGTAGCGCCGGCCTTGTCTTGATGGGAGCAAGTTCATGAAAAAATCAATCTTGAGCGCGGCGCTGAGCGCCGTTCTGACTCTGGCCGCGAGTGCCGCGTTTGCCCAGGAAGCGCCACCGCCCGCGGCCCCTCGGTCGCACGGCGAGCCGCAGCACGGCGACGGGCCGCCGCCGCCTGGCCGGATGGGTCCGATGGGCCCCGGCTTCGCCGTGATCAACGACCTGGAACAGTTGCGCCGCCTTTACGCCATGAGCGGACATGAAGGTGAAATCATCGCCGTGTATCACGACGTGTTGAACAAAACGCAAGATCCGATGCTGCGTCATTACGTGTACGACTCGCTGGCTCGCGAGCAGTTGAAGCCCGCGAATCCCGACCAGGCAATCGCGACGCTGCGCACCAGTCTGTCGGAGGACCTCGCCGCTGCGAACAAGGCGGCGCACGGCGCGCCAAGCGGGATGCCGCCGCCGGCTCAGGCGCAATAATTCGTGCGACGGCGTCGTGGCGCAAGTCGCACTGTGACGCCGCGCATGAACGAAGTGATCGGTCCATGGCGCGCTTCGCCGTTGCGCCGCTCCCTAGCTGGATGATCGCTCGACACGCAAGCCAGTGCGTGTCAGGCGCGGCCATTTTTTCGCCAGACGATTGGAAGCGCTCCCGCCTGGACCTGGTCTAACCAGCCTGGACCTGGTCTAACCATTCAGCATCCTGCGTTAGCTTTCCCACATTGCCGCTTCACTGACCACTTCTCATCGTCCGTCAGGTGATTAGGATATGAGCACCGCAACACTCGTGCTCTGGTGAAGAATGCGCTACCCGCTGAACATGGCCGTTGCCGCCGTTCTACTGGTTTTTGTCCTTGGTTGCATCATCAAGCTTGCCTTGAGCTGATGGCCGAGTAAGCACGGCGCCACACTCGCCGTTGGGCAACCCCACGCCACTTGCTGGCGCGGCCGATCCTCATCCGCACATCCTCCCTTTCCCGCCACGTCCGCTGACTTCGCTGACTTTCACGACACGCGAAAGCCTCACGCGACACCGCTTCGCGCCATGACATAGGACGAAATAATTGTTGAATGGAGTTCGCGAAGTCACGCGCCCATACTTCGTTTCGCTGCCGGTGCGTAAGAAACAAAACGCATGAGATCAAGGGTGCTTCACGTGCGAGACGTTCGCCGATGATCAACGATCCTACGGTTGCCCGATCATCGAGAGAACGTTCGAACATTCCGGCACCGCGTGCCGACGACAGGATCAACAATGTTGCCTACTTCAATGAAATTCCTCAGAAAAAATGCCGCCCGTCTGGCCTGCGTGGCGATGGTCTGCTGTAGCGCACTGCTGACCGGTTGCGCCGGCGGCAGCATCAAGGATGCAAGCGCGGCGAGCACGCCGGTCCAGGTGCGGCCGGACAACATCTATGTCTACACCTTCGACGCCAATCCGGACCAGGTCAAACTGGACGGCGGCATGATGCAGAAACTGAAGACGCAGCTCGAAGGTTCGTCCGCCGCGCAAAAGCAGGCCGCCGATGCCGCCGAAGTCCGCGAGCAGGTCGCCGACGAAATCGTGCATCAATTGCAGTCGATGGGTCTGCGTGCGATCCGCTCGGACATCCCAGCGCCCGCCGATCAGAATGTGCTGCTCGTGCAAGGCAGCTTCGATACGATCGACTCGGGCAATCGCCGTCGCCGCCTGTTGATCGGCCTCGGTGCGGGCAAGAGCCAGGTAAGCAGTTCCGTGCAGATTCTGTATAAGCCCGCCGGCGGCGCGCCGCGTCTGGTGCAAACCTTCACCGCCAACGCCGACAGCGGTAAGGCGCCGGGCATGGTCGAGACTGCCGGCGTGGGCGCGGCCGCCGGCAGTATCGCGACCTCGGCGGCAGTCGGTGGCGGTCTGCATGCCGTATCCGAAAAGAAACGCGCCGGCGTGTCGGCGGACGCAAAGCGCCTCGCCGATGCGGTGGCCAAGCAGATTGGCGAGATCGGCGTAAGCGGTGGCTGGCTCTCGACGGAACACGTCAAAGGCTGATAACCCGTTGCCGGTTGGTTGAATCGCCAGCGGTCATGAACAACGCGCGGCAGAGTCGGAATTCGATCCGACTCTGCCGTTTGCTTTCAGGTCTTCGTATAACGCAGCCACACCGCACCGTGTTCCTTCTGCTCAACGGACGTGAGCTTCAGATACGCGGGCGCTCGCCACTTCTCCATTGCCACTTCGAACGAGGAAGGATGTTCGCTGCGGCCATCCACTAACGGCAAAATCAGCACGCTCACTTCGTCGACGAGACCCGCGTTCACGAACGCGCCGCTCACGTGCGAACCGCCCTCCACGATCAGCTTCTTCACGCCGAGTTCACGCGCCAGCGTTTGCACGACCTTGCCGAGATCGAGTTCGGTCTTGCCGCCGAATATGTACGACACGCCGATCGATTGCAGGTAAGCGAGGTAGTCGTCGGCAACCTGTTCGGTCAGCACTTCGACCACGTGCGACTTGAGCGCGCTGTTGCTCTTCCACGCCACGCGGCCCTGCGGATCGATTGAAATCGCGTACTGATCCGCTTTGCGTTCGGCGAAGTGATCGGTGCGCGGCACGGCGCCCTTGGCGAGCCCTTCCGGATAATCCGTGCCGTGCGCAATTTCTTGCATGGTGACGCGTCCACAGATCCAGTCGTCGGCTTCGAAAGTGGCTGCGGTGCTTTCGTACAGGTCCGAGACGTAGTCGAGATGCCAGCCGTCCGTCAGGCTGCGGCCGTCGAGCGAGGACATCATGTGAGCGACGATATAAGGGTTCATGCGTCAAGCCTCCGTGTCAGGTCAATGAAGAAACCTTGCAGCAAGGGCTGTTCCGCAACCGCGTTGATTCCGTTTGAGCAGGGTGCGTGACCTCGGTCGCGCGGCAAGCGGGCGATCCATCCGTGACCTTGCTAGGCAAGCCGCGGCGAATGCGCGGCGCGATGGGGCGCCGTTGGGCCAGCAGCGAGCGCAAGCGGCAAGCAGCTCAATATAGGCCGCCGTGATGCGGCGCCGGTCGCGCATCGGCCATGGCACGCAGCGACTCCAGTCCGCGTTTGATCCAGCTTTTCACCGTGCCGACCGGAGCATCGAGCGTATGCGCGATCTCCGATTGCGACTGACCCCGGAAATAGGCAAGCGCGATCGCCTGACGCTGAACCGGCGCCAACTGGCCGAGATAGGAGGACAGACGCTCGGCATCCAGCGCGAACTCCTGCCAGACGTTCACGTCGGCGTCGCTCGCGGCAATGCGTTCGTCCAGCTCGTCAACATATACGCCGGAGTACGGATTGCGCCGCAAATAATCGAGCGCCTGATTCTTCACGATGGTCGACATCCACGTGGACGGCGAAGCCTTGCCCGGGTCGTACGAACCGGCGAAGCGCCAGATCTTGACGAAGCCTTCCTGCACCACTTCTTCGGCCGATTCGCTGGTGCGGGTGACGCGCACCGCAAGGCCGAACAGCGACGGCGCCGACGCCCGGTACAGCTCCTCGAACGCGCCGGCCTCGTGCCTCGCAACACGCTCGAGGAGCGCCGCGAGATACGCGCTCTTCTGATCCAGTGCGGACGCGCTGATGGTCGCGTCGGTCGAAGCATCATGTGACATTGCACATCCTCCGGGACGGTGCGCACGCCTTATTCCTGACCGGCCTGCGGCGACTGCGACCCGGCAAACCAGCCCTCTTCCCGCGCGACACGCTCAAGCGCCGCCTCGACCATCGCGCAAGCCCGGTTGCTGACGTCGCCCAGATAGCGGTGCAGCGCGGCGTCCTGCGCCGAGCGCGACGTGCATGCGTCGCTGTAGCGCTCGAACGCTGACAGCTTCATGACCAGTTCCGCGAGGTGACGCGGACATTCGCACGCGATCGTCGAAGAACGGCTGGCAATCACTTCCAGCTCGCGGTCGTCGTAGCGACGGCGCACGCGCGACCACACGGCGTCGTCGCCGATGCGTTCCTGCATGCGGACGCGTTCGCACAGGTCGCCGAGCATCTGACGGAATTCCGTGCGGCTGTCGGGCTCGCGATAAAGACGCACGCCCGCCACGCGCAGAATCTCCGCCGCCGGACCCGTGCCGAAGCTGTAGACGACCGCGATCGCTTTCGCGCGAACCGCGTCGCCGAGCGCGACGACCTGCGACGCGACGTCCTCTTGCAGGGAGTCGACGCTGACCAGCAAGGCGTCGATCGGCGCGCCGCGCTCGGCGCTCGTGTCGCCACCGGCCGCGGCGATGGAGAGATCGGCAAACGTGAGCAGTTCGTTCACGCCATACGGTCGCAAATCGACGCCCGACGCCCGAAAACGCTGCGCAAGGCTGCCGCCCACGAGGGCGAGCCTGAGATCGACGGACTCGACCAGCGGCAGGTCGGTTGCGCCGCCGCTCTCGCGTCCGCTGCGCGCCGCCAGAAACTGCAATTGCTCGCGATCGAGCCGCGCGATCGCGCCGATCGCGTGGCCGCGGCTCACCAGCAGTTTGATCAGGCTGAGTCGCCTGACGTCGTCTTCCGTGTACAAACGCTGGCCTGACGCGGTTTTGGCAGGCCCGACCACGCCGTAACGGCGTTCCCAGATCCGCAAGGTCGTAACCGGCATTTTGGCCAGACGCGCTGCTTCGCCGCTTCTGTAGCCCTGTTGGGCCGGTTGCTGCTCGTCACATGAAGTCATCATGAAACCCTAAATGAGCCTATGTTCGTTTCAAGCATAGTTCATTTCAGGTACTTCGAAACGATTATCGACTCACTATCCGACGCTGAAACGGTATTTTTGATGCACCATGATTTTTAACGGCTACACCGCACGCTAGCCTGGAGGCAGAATGAAATGTGCCGCCTGACCCGCCGCATAAAGCGGCGGAGCAAGCGGCACAATTTTCGCAACAGACTCGATGCGCCAACTCAGTCGCTTAGGCGACCTTATAGCGCTCCAGCCAATGAGCATAAGGCGCCGGCAACGTCCACGACGGACGCTCGATGCCGAGCTTTTTCGCCGCATGATACGGCCAGTGCGGATCGGCCAGATGCGCGCGGCCGACCATCACCAGATCCAGTTGACCGTCCTTCACCGAACGGTCCGCCAGTTCCGGCGTGTCGATACCCCACGCCGACGAAACCGGAATCCCGGCCTCGCGGCGCACCCGCTCGGCGATCGGCGCGAGAAACGCCGGCGCCCACGGAATCGCCGCCGTCGGCGTGGAAAAGCCGACGCTGACGCTCAGCATATCCAGTCCTTCGCGCTTGAAATTCTTCGCCAGTTCGATCGATTCGACAAGGGTTTCCTCGTCGCGGCCGTCGTACTCGATCACGCCGAAACGCGCCGTCAACGGCAGATGCTCCGGCCACACCTTGCGCACCGCCGCCAGCGTTTCGAGCAGGAAGCGGCTGCGGTTCTCCAGGCTGCCGCCGTAGGCGTCGTCGCGCTGGTTGGAATGCATCGAGAAGAAGCTCTGGCCGAGATAGCCGTGCGCGAAATGCAGTTCAAGCCATTCGAAGCCCGCGTCACGCGCACGCTTCGCGGCCGCGACGAAGTCTTCGCGAACGCGCGCGATATCGTCGAGCGTCATGGCTTTCGGCACCTTCGGCAGACCGCCGCCGAATGCGATTGCCGACGGCGCGATGGTTTGCCAGCCGCGGCTGTCGTCGTCGGCGATATGGTCGTCGCCTTCCCACGGACGGTTGGCGCTGGCTTTGCGCCCCGCGTGGCCGATCTGGATGCCGGGCACCGAGCCGGCCGCCTTGATCGAGGCCACCACCGGCGCAAAAGCCCGCGCCTGCTCGTCGGTCCAGATACCGGCGCAGCCCGGCGTGATACGGCCTTCAGGCGACACCGCCGTCGCCTCGACAATCACCAAACCCGCGCCGCCGCGCGCCAGACCGGCCAGGTGGATGCGGTGCCAATCGTTGATCAGGCCGTCTTCGGCGGTGTACTGGCACATCGGCGGAATGGCGATCCGGTTGCGCAGGGAAACGTCTTTGAGCTTGTAGGGCTGGAACAATGCGGACATCAGGCTAAACTCCTCTGGACTTGCTTGTACGGTAGTTCGATAAACATCGAATAACGAAGTATCGCAGAAACCTTTATCATTTGCAGCATGCGCACTTATAACCACCCCGCCGCCGAGGATTTCGCGCTCGGGCGGCTCTTTCATGCACTCAGCGACCCGGTCCGCCTCGAGATCGTGCGGCGCCTCGCGTCGGTCGACGAGGCCACCTGCGGCGAACTCGACGGCGGCCGCCCGAAGTCGAGCGTGTCCCATCACTTCCGGATCCTGCGTGAAGCGGGTCTCGTGCGCACGCGCGTGGCCGGCACCGTGCATCAGAATTCGCTGCGGCGCGCGGAACTGGACGCCCGGTTTCCGGGCTTGATGGAGGCGATTCTCAAGCAGATCGTCGCGGAACCGGTGGAGAGCGAACCGGCTTGACGTCACGGCGCGGCGTCGCGCGCGCGACGATCCGCCGCTTCTACTCCCGCCAAAGCTTGCGCATCAGCGCGAGCAACGCCGTCGGGGCCGTGCCTTTTTGACAATAGCCGTCGAAATTGTGACGTGCCTTGCCGGTTTCCTTCACGTGATCCTCATCGAGCGACGTGAACGCGACAATGCCCAGACTCTGCGTCGGCAGATAGCTGCGTAGCGCGCTCGCGGTTTCATAGCCGTCGCGCTCCGGCATCATGATGTCAAGCACCACCACGTCGGGCACCCAGTCCCGCACGCAGCGCAGCGCCTGCTCGCAGCCGTCGGCGGCGCGTGCTTCGACGCCTTCGTAGGAGAGATAGGTGGCGAGCGCTTCGGCGGCGCCGACGTTGTCGTCGACAACAAGTACGCGCGGCAATTCGTGCAATACCCGGATCTCACGGGCGCTCCATCTTTGGCAAGTAGCGGGGGTTCGGGACATAGGCGTGACCGCTTGCGATAGAAACATCAGCGGACAGCAAACGGCATACCAACGGCCGGGGAAGCAGCGTCACGAAATCGGGGACGTTGCCTCGACCGTCTCCCGCGCCGTTTCTTCACGTGCTGCGCACGCATGCCTGAGCGACGCCCCGAAGCCCAGCCATAACACCAGCGAACCGGTCGACACCGCGCCGAGCGCGATAAACGCGGCGGGATAGCCGAAACGGTGCGCGAGAATTCCGCCCAACGCCGGGCTCAAGGCCGCGCCGGCGCCCTGCACCGTCATCACGACGCCCTGGCCGACGTTCACGCGCCCGCTGCCTTCCAGCAGACGCACCACCAGTGCCGGCACCGCGACGCTCTGCAGACCCGCGCCGATGCCGTCGAGCGCTTGCACCGGCCACACGCCCCACGCGTGAATCACCGACGCGGCGATCAGCCCACGCAGCGGCAGCGCGAGGAAAGTCAGCAGGATCACCCACCAGTAGCCGCGCCAGCGAATCAGCCGGTTCGCCAGCACGGCGGCCGCGACCATCACGAGTTGCGCGATGACGATGGTCTGCGCGGTGAACGCGCTCGGCTCGCCTTGATGCGCGGCGACGATCGCGAGCCCGTAGAGCGGCAGCATCGCCGCGTTGCCCAGGTGGAACAAGCCTAGCGCGGCGGCGAGCAGGAGCAACGGGCGCGATTGCAACAACACTCGCAAGCCGCTCGCCGGCGGTTCGCCAGTGGCGGCCGATGCGCCAGCACTCGCGTCAGCACCGGCGCCTCGCGCGGCCTCGTGATCGATGGCGTCGCCCGGAATCGACGCCACGGCGACGATCGACAGCAAGCCGAACAGCGCGCTCAGGACGAACACCGCGCCGAATCCGTAGCGCCAGCCCAGCCAGCCGGACAGCGCCGCCGCCACGACGTTGCCGCCATGATTGGCCACCTGATTGCGGCCGAACTGCCGGTCAAAACCTTGCTGCCTGACCATGCCAAGCGTCATGCCCGCCAAGGCGGGGCCGATCGCGGCGCCGGTGATCGCGGTCGCCACCTGCGACGCCGCCACCATCCAGTAACCGTGCGAGATCCACAGCAGGCCGGACGCCAGCATCGTCATCAAGCCGGCGATCACGATCAGAGTGCGCTTATGCCGTGTCGCGTCGACGAGCGCCCCGGCCGGCGACGTCGCCAGCATGCCCGCGATGCCGCCGATCGTCATGACCGTGCCGATCTGATCGGCGCCCCAGCCGCGCGCCTGCAGGAACACGCCGAGAAACGGTCCGATGCCCGCTTGCACATCGGCCACGAAGAAGTTCAGCGCCTCGAGCGCGCGCCGGGGTGTCACGATGCGCTCTGCGCGGCCGACCGCCGGCGTTCGTCGCGCGGCGAATGGTTGGGGTGTATCGGCTTCAACATGCGGACGACCTCACTGGCAAAGCGTGCCGGGATGGCGGCCAGCCAGATGCAACTCGTATGCCATCGGCGCGCGAACGCCGCGCGTGCGTGCCGGCGCTTCACGACGCCGCGCAGCGCTGTCCGGTTCGTGGACAGCGACTGTCCAACGGCGCAACCGCGAGCCCGCGTCCGGCTGGCCCGCAATCCGGCCGGACGTCTGTTGTCGGCGCGAGCACCACGGGCCGGAATTTTGCTACTGTCTAGCTCCTGTCCTTCTCCGCGCACATCATGGCCGCAGCTCCCCGACGTTTATCGTTCGCCAGTCAGCTAATCGTTTTCTGGCTGCTGGTTGCAGTGATGTGCGCCGCCCTGATCGGGATCGTGTGGTTCATGGCGCAAGCGAATCTCGGACGGCAGATCGGCGTCGCCCGTCAACAGGGGCTGGCCGGCTGCGAGACGATCGGATCGCGCTACGACCTGTCCGTCGACCGGGCGGCGGAGCCGGCCGCCACGCAGCCGGCGCCGTCCAACGCGCCGAACACCGACCTGATGCACGCGATCCTCGACATCGTGCTCGCGCAAATGGACGGCGTGGAAGGCGGCTTCTGGCGCCCGCAAGGCGCGCCGCGCGGCAGCTTCGACGCGTATGCGTTTCCGACCTATCAGGGCAGCGGCATCAAACGCGACATCCCCGATGCCGAGACGCCCTTGATCCTCCGCACCTTGCGCGCGGCATCCACCACGCATACGGCGGCATCCGAATTCGTCGAAGGCCAGCAGGACGCCGTGATCGTCACCGCCTGTCCGGTGCCGCATCGGGATGGTTTGTTCGCATGGACCCTTTCCCGCGTGCATCCACCGCTCGGGCCGTCGGGCAAGGCGCTCGTGACCACGCTCGCGGTGCTGCTCGCGGTGATCGTCGGTATCGCGATCGCGCTCGGCGTTCTGCTGCGACGCTGGCGCGCCAATCTCGCGCGTATCGAGGCCGGCCTGAGCCGGCCCGCCGACCTGTTCACACCGATCGCACCAACCGGCGAGCCCGACCTCGACAAGATCGTCCACGCGTTCAACGCCTACGGCGCGCGCGCCACCTCCCTGCAGCAGCAAGCCGGCGAATTGCATGCGCAGCTCGCGGCCGCGGAACGGTTCGCGGCGATCGGCCGGTTCTCCGCGCAAATGGCGCACGAAATCCGCAACCCCATCGGCGCGATGCGGCTGAAGGCGGAAAATGCCCTGAACGGCGACGCCGAGCGCAAGCAGCGCGCGCTCGGCGCGATCCTCGAGCAGATTCAGCGCGTGGAGCGGCAGCTTTCGGGTCTGCTGGCGCTGACGCAACCTGTGCGTGTCGACGCCCACGCCGTCGACTTGCGCGGTTGGCTGGCCGAACGTGTGGAATGGCACCACGACGCAGCCGCACGGGCCGGTGTCGCGCTCGCGTTGGAGTGCGCCGAAGCGCTTCCCGCCCAGGCATGTTTCGACGCGGAGCAACTGGCGCGCGCCATCGATAATCTGCTTCTCAACGCTTTACGTCATACGCCATCGGGCGGCAACGTCACGTTGCACGCGGCGCGGCGCGCCGACACGCTGCGAATCGAAGTGACCGACGACGGACCCGGCGTGCCGCACGCCGAGCGCGAGCGCATTTTCGAACCGTTCGTGACCGGCCACGCGGCCGGTTCGGGGCTCGGCCTCGCCGTAGTACGGGAAATCGCCGCCGCGCATGGCGGGCGAGCCTTTTATGAAGCGCGCGAGCGCGGTGCCTGTTTTGTGATCGAGATCCCATGGCGCACATCCTGATCGTCGACGACGACGACGCCTTTCGCGAAAGCCTCGCCGAAACGCTCGGCGACCTGGGCCATGTCATCGAACAGGCCGGCACAGGGGAGCAAGCGCTTGCACAGCTTGCCGGCGACGCCCGCATCGATTGCATGTTTCTCGACATCAGGATGCCGGACCTGAGCGGCATCGACGTGCTCGAGCGTCTGCGCGCGATGCCGGCGCGCGCGGCGCTGCCCGTGGTCGTGCTGACCGCCTTCGCCACCAGCGACAACACCATTCACGCCATGCGGCTCGGCGCTTTCGAGCACCTGACCAAGCCGGTCGGGCGCGATGCGATTGCGTCCCTGCTGCGCAAGATCGAAGCGTCCAATCGCGGCGCGGCGAATCCGGCGCTGCCGGCGTCGAACGAAGACGTCAGCGACGGCACGCCACGCCTGCTCGGCAACAGCGAGGCGCTGCGCGACGCGCAAAAGCAGATCGGCCGCGCCGCCGCCACGGATTCGACTGTCCTGATCACGGGCGAAACCGGCACCGGCAAGGAGGTCGCGGCGCGCGTCCTGCACGACGCGTCACGGCGCCGCCATGCGCCCTTCGTCGCGATCAACTGCGCGGCGATTCCCGCTGACCTTCTGGAGAGCGAACTATTCGGCCACGCGCGCGGCGCCTTCACCGGCGCGGTGACGCAACGCGCCGGGCGCATCGCCGAGGCGAACGGCGGCACGCTGTTTCTCGACGAGATCGGCGACCTGCCGTTGCCCATGCAGGCCAAGCTGCTACGCGTGATTCAGGAACGCACGCTGACGCCGGTCGGCAGCAACACGAGTGTGCCAATCGACGTGAGGATCGTGGCTGCAACGCACCGCGACCTCGCGGAGGAAGTGGTAGCGCGCACGTTCCGCGAGGATCTGTTCTACCGGCTCAACGTGATTCCGATTCATCTGCCGCCGTTGCGCGATCGCCCCGATGACATTCTCCCGCTGGCCGCGCACTTTCTCATCGCCGCCGCCAACCTGGCCGGTCCCGTGCGGACCCTGAGCGCCGATGCCGAACGACGCCTGCTCGCGCACGCATGGCCGGGCAACGTACGCGAGTTGAAGAACGCAATGGAACGGGTCGCGGCACTCGCCCGCGGCCCGCTCGTGACCGCCGACGATCTGGCTTTTCTCACTGCGCCGCGTGCCGCCGCGAACGGGATTCCGGCCGCGCTGCTCGATCTGCCGCTGCAGCAGTCGATCGAATGGCTGGAGCGCGCCGCGATCGAACGCGCGCTGCAACAGACCGGCGGCAATCGCGCGGAAGCCGCGCGCCGCCTCGGCATCAGTCGTCAGTCGCTCTATACGAAGATCGCCGCGTACAAGCTGGGTTGATGCGCTTGCCGGTGTCCATCCGGCTGACACCCCGCGTCCAGCCAGCCGACAGCCTGAACCGGACGCCGTGGCGCAAAGCCTTACGCGACAACGCATAGCGGCATGGCATGGTGGTTGCAAAGACTCCTGCACGACATTGCTGTCGAAGGAGTCTGACCATGAACCGTTTCAACCCGATCGCCCGCGCGGCGTCCGTGCTCGCCGTGATCGCCGCGACAGCGGCTTGCGCGGCACAACCCGTGCCGCCGCCGCAGCCAAGCGCGCCGCTATCACCGCCCGCGCCGAACGCTAACGCTCCGCTGCCGCCACCTTTCGCCGAAGCTCCGCGAGAGGGCGCTCCCGCGACTGTGAGCGGCGTGCTTCAGCGTTTTGTGATCAACCCGGAAGGCGATGTCGACGGCATGCTGCTCGCCGACAACACACTTGTCCGCTTCCCTCCGCATATCGGCACTCAAGTGGCCGCTGCCTTCGCGCCAGGCGCGACGGTCAACGTGAACGGCTTCGCGCAGCCCGGCGGAACGCTGCGCGCCCGTCAGATCGCCGACGCGAACAACGGCCGCAGCGTTGTCGATCAACCGCCGCCGGCCGACGCCCAACGTCCGCCGAAGCTGCTCGCCGGCGTCGGACTCGTCAAGCTCGACGCAACCGGGCGCGTGCTGCGCGTCACCAGCGCGCCGCGCGGCGAACCCGACGGCGTGCTGCTCACCGACGGCACGGTGATCAAGCTGACGCCGCCCGCGGCCGCGCGCTTCGCCAACCTGCTGCAACCGGGCGCGACGATCGCGGCGCAAGGCTACGGCACGCGCAATCGCTACGGCGAATCGCTGCAGGCCACCGCTTTCGGCACGCCCGGCAATCTCACGGTGATTTACGACGTCCCGCCCAGGTAATCCCGACTCATCACTCGAACAAAGGAGTTTCACCATGCATTGGATCGACCCCGCCTGCCTGCCTGAAACGCGCGGCAAAGTCGTGCTGTTCCTGCTCAATCCGCACGGCGACGCGGACGGCTTCATTCTTCAGCACGCCGACGGCACGCAGCAGCAGGTGCACTTCCCGCCTCATCTGGGCAAACAGATCGCGCGTCACATCGCGCCCGGCGACGCCGTACGCGTGCGCGGCGTGAAACCGCGCGGCGCCGAACTGATCGCCGCCGTCTCGCTGACGAGCCGGCAAGGCGTCGAGATCGTCGACGACGGTCCACACGCGCACGAACATGGTCCGAAACATGAACACGGCCCCGAGCGCCACGGCGAGCCGATGGACGTGCAAGGCGAAGTCGTCATGCCGCTCTACGGACCGAAAGGAGAATTGCGCGGCGCGCTGCTGGAAGACGGCACGTCACTGCGTATGCCGCCGCATGCCGCCGCCGAACTTATTGCGTATCTGACGCCGGGCGTTCACGTGCAGGCTTGGGGCCGTGGTGTGAAAAACCGGCTGGGTTGCACGGTCGATGTACACGACATCGCCGAACTGGTCGACGAGGAAATCGCGTCGGACGCCTGAGCGGATGTCAAGTGGCGACCGACGACGCCGGTCGCCACGCACGTTCACACCGCTCACGCATCACGGATGGTTGTACATCGCATTCCAATCCGCGCTGGGAACGGGCGCGCGCCCCGCCTCCGACGAACCGCTCGCGGCGCCACCGAAACCGCTCGCCGCATGCCGTGCCGCCACCCGTGCTTCGGCGGCCTGAATATCGGCCGGATAGTTCGGATCCTCCCCGCGGCCCGGGTTATAGCCGGCCTGTTCGAGTTCGAGCAACTCGGCACGCACCTGCGCACGGGTCACAGGCGAATTCGATTGAGCAAATACCGCAACCGGCGCTGCAAGGACAGCGGCAACCACAACGGCTTGAATAAGGGACTTCATGACGACGACCTCCACACTTCGCTTTGTTCTGCTACGAACAGCCCTGTTCGTAAATCAGTGACAACAGTCTAGAAAGGTCGGCGCTCGAGAATAAGGGCCGTGCGTGGAGAGGATTGTTCTCGATTGTGGATAAAGCATGGCTGGGCCGCCCCATCTCGAAGCGAAGGTCCGCACGCAGGCGCTATCGGCGCGGAAAAAGACACAGATGCGTCTTCACATGGAGATTCGGATTTCCGCAGCGGTGGCCGGCGTAGTCGATCTGCTCGCCTGGTGCCAGGTCCGTCGGCGCCTTGTGCGCGGACGAACCTGGCTTGACGGCAACCGCCGGCTCGCCACCGCTGCCCGCACATCCCGCGAGGCTTGTGGCAAGGATCGCCGTCAAGGCGGATTTTTGCAGTAACGCGCGCATGTCGCCGCCTCGTCGTTCTCGGAGAAAGATGCGTCATCCTGCTCCGCGACGCTCGCTGCCAGCATCACGCCAATATGACAAAAATCTCATGCGCGCGGCCGCGCGATCGCCGTTTCGTCGCTGCCGTGGGTCCTGACATTTTTCTCATGTTTCGGTCACGATTGCACACCACCGGCGCTTCACACTGAGCTCACGAATCGCCAAACGGCGGTCGTCACTCAGGAGATTTCACCATGAACACTGCAAAACTCTTCACCCTGTCAGTCGCCGCCCTGACGATATTCGGCACGGCCTCGCAGCTTGCGCAGGCGCAAGGCAAGACTCGCGCGGAGGTGAAACAGGAACTGGTTCACGCGCAACACACCGGCGTGATTCCGTCCAGCAAGACGCAATACCCGCCCGACGCCAATACGATTGCCCGCAACAAGCAGACACACGCCATTACGTTGCATGGCGGTGAAAAGTCGCCCGCTCTGGACCAGCATGACAAGCTCGCCGCGAAGTAACGGCACGTGCCGCCGGGAGAAGATGCCCGGCGGCATGCGTACGCCGGTTGCCGATGCACGGCGCGCCCTCACGCTTCGCGCACGGCGTCGCGTGCCGGGCGCGCCGCCACGCCGCGAGGTGATCAACCGTGGTTGGGAAAGCGCAGCCAGAAACGGGTGCGAACATGCGGGCGGCTTTCGAAGCCGCACTGTCCTCCGTGGCTCTTCATGATCGACTTCACGATGGCAAGACCCAGCCCTGTGCCCGATGCCGAACCGTGCCGCGAAGGGTCCACACGATAGAACCGCTCGAATATGCGTTCGAGATGGCGAGCTTCGATTCCCGCTCCCGAGTCCGACACGCTCAGCGTGGTCGCGTCCTGCTCCTCCTTGCAGTCGATGGTAATGCTGGTCCCTTGCGGCGCCTGCACGAGCGCGTTCGACAGCAGGTTACTGAGCGCGCGTTGAAAGAGCAGCAGATCGGCACGCACCGTGCCCTCGCCCGTCACCTCGATCTTGACGTGCACGTCTTCGGCCACGGTCTCGTAGTAGCCGGCGACGCGTTCGGCCTCCGCGACCGCGTCGAGTGAACGCAAGGACAGCAGCGCGTCGGCCTGATCGGAACGCGCGAGGAAAAGCATGTCTTCGATCATGCGCGACAGCCGCTGATACTCGTCCACGCTGGATTCGATCACGTCGCGGTAATCTTCCGCGCTTCGACGTTGTGACAATGCAACCTGAGCAGCGGCAAGCAGATTGGTGAGCGGCGTGCGCATATCGTGCGCCAGATTGGCCGAGAACTGGCTCAGCCGCGTAAACGATTCGTCGAGCCGCGCCAGCATGCCGTTAAAGGCCTGCTCCAGTTCCTTCAGCTCGCCCGACACATGCAACTCCGGCAGCGGCTGCGCGAGGCCGCTCGTCGACATCGCCTCTGCACGGGCCACCAGCCTGCGCAGCGGGAGCAGACCCAGCATGGCGATGCCGTAGGCGAACGCGGCGGCCAGAAGCACGCCGAACACTTCAATGACCAGCGCGGTGTACGCGTATGCGTTCAACAGAGCCTGATCACTGGTTCGATCGTATTGAACGACGACGCGCATTTGCGGTCCGATGCCGTCGTTGAGCGGCGCGCTCTCCAGCAGATATCGAAGATTCGAACCGGCGCGCGTGAGCGCCACGCGAGCACGCTGCAGCCCGCTTGCGGAGAGCGGCGCATACGGCTTGAACCCCGCCGTGCTCAGCAGGCGCTGGCCGGCTGCATCGTAAATGGCAAGCGCCATGTGCGGATGCCCATGCAGGTGGTCGGTCAACGTCTGCGCATCGGCGGCAATGCCCTTCACAGTCGGAATCCCCGCCAGATGCGTGCGCAACGCCGCCATCGTGCCGGACATCTGTTCGATCGAGTTCGATTCGAGACGGCCGCGCAGCGCCTGATATAGCGCAAGCCCGCTCAGCGCGAGGATCGCGGACGTGGACAGGATGATGAGAACCGTGAGCCTTGCACGCAGCGTACGTGGCACCACGCGCCTGATCAATTGCCGCTGCCCCGGTTTTCCAGCACATAGCCCATGCCTCTCACGGTGTGAATCAGCTTGGGTTCGTAGGCGTCGTCGATCTTGGAGCGCAGCCGCCTGATTGCCGAATCGACCACGTTCGTGTCGCTATTGAAGTTCATGTCCCACACTTGCGACGCGATCGTTGCGCGTGGCAGGATTTCCCCTTCCTTGCGCATGAGCAGCCACAGCAGCGTGAATTCCTTGGCGGTGAGCAGGATCACGTCGCTTTGCCGGGTCGCCTTGCGCCGCGTCAGATCCAGTTCGAGATCCGCGACCTTCAGCAACGCGGATTCGCGTGGCTTGCCGCGCCGCAGGATAGACCTCACGCGCGCGACCAGTTCGACGAAGTCGAATGGCTTCGCAAGGTAGTCGTCGGCGCCGAGTTCCAGTCCCTTGACGCGGTCTCCCACGTCGTCGCGCGCAGTGAGAAACAGCACCGCCGTGCACCGTGTGCGGCGCAGGTTTTGCAGCAGCGTCCAACCGTCCTGTCCCGGCAGCATCACGTCGAGGATCAGCAGGTCGTAGTCTTCCGTCTCCGCCTGATGCTGTCCCGTCACACCGTCTTGCGCCCAATCGACAACGTAGCCCGCCTCCGACAAGCCCTTTCGCAAATAGGCGCCGGTCTTCGGCTCATCTTCCACCAGCAGAATCCGCATTTGCCGCTACCTCGAAAAAATGCCCAGCCGGCGCAGCAGCTGAGCGGGCGACGTTTTCGCCAGCCAGCCCGATGCAGCGGCGCGCCATGACGACGAATGAGCCGACCGGTATAGCACGGGCAAGACCAGCAATGTCAAGGCCGTGGACGACAGGATGCCGCCGATGACCACCGTTGCCAACGGACGCTGCACCTCCGAGCCCGTGCCGGTTGCGAACGCCATCGGCAAAAAGCCGAGCGACGCGACGAGTGCTGTCATGAGCACGGGCCGCAGCCGTGTCAAGGCGCCCTCCTGGACGGCCGCGTCCAGCGCCGTGCCTTCATCGCGCAGGTTCCGGATGAAGGAAATCATGACGAGCCCGTTAAGGACTGCGACACCCGACAGCGCGATAAATCCCACCGCAGCGGTAATGGACAGCGGAATGCCCCGCAGCCAGAGCGACAGCACGCCGCCGCTCAGTGCGAATGGAATACCCGTGAAGACTAGCAAGCCATCCTTAGCATTATTGAACATAATGAACAGCAGAACAAACACCATGAAGAGCGAAAGCGGCACCACCAGCTTCAGGCGCTCGCTCGCGCTTTGCAACTGCTCGAACTGGCCGCCCCACGACAGCCAGTAACCGGAAGGCACCTGGACGTCCTGACGGATCTGCTCGCGCGCGTCCGCCACGAACGAGCCGACATCGCGCCCACGGACATTCGCGCTCACCACCACACGCCGCTTGCCATCTTCGCGGCTGATCTGGTTGGGACCCGGTGCGACATCGACCGTGGCCAGTTCGGCGAGCGGCACATACGGCGCCTGCGCGAGCGGCACGCTGCCGCCCACCGCCGCGGCAAACGGCAACGCGATCGGCAAGCGCTTGATCGCTTCGATGTCCGAGCGAAGTTCGTCCGGCAAGCGCACGACGATATCGAAGCGCCGGTCCCCCTGAAACAGCGTGCCGGTTTTCTGGCCGCCCACCGCGGCCGCGACCGTGTCCTGAATGTCGCCTACCGTGACGCCATAGCGCGCCAGCTTGTCTCGGTCCACGTTGATGGTGAGAACCGGCAAGCCGCTGGTTTGTTCGATCTTGACCTCCGCGGCGCCCGGCACTTTCTGCAAGGCCGCCGCGATCTTCTCGCCTGTGTCGCTGAGCACCGCCATGTCGTCACCGAAGAGTTTTACCGCGACATCGCTGCGTACGCCAGAGATCAATTCGTTGAAACGGAGTTGAATCGGCTGGGAAAATTCATAACTGTTCCCCGGCAATTCGGCAAGAACGGCTTCGATCTCCGCAACGAGTGTGTCCCGCGACTTGTTCGGGTCCGGCCATTTGTCGGTCGGCTTGAGCATGATGTAGCCGTCGGACAGGTTGGGCGGCATCGGATCCGCGGCAATTTCCGCTGTCCCTGTGCGGGCAAAGACGCGCTCGATTTCCGGAAACCGTTGCTTCAACGTTTTCTCAATAGATTTTTGCATGTCGACCGATTGGGACAGACTCGTACCCGGGATACGTAATGCAGCGACGGCCAGGTCGCCCTCGTTCAGACTCGGGATGAACTCGCTGCCCAGGCGCGCCGCGAGGCCGATACTCAGCGTGACGATCAGGAACGCGCCCGCCAGCACGCGTTTCGGGCGCGCGAGGCAAGCGCCGAGCAGCGGCTCATAAACGCGCCTCGCCCAACCCATCAAGCCGTTTTCCTTTTCTTCGACGCGCTTGCCGATAAACAACGCCACCGCGGCCGGGATGAAGGTGACCGTCAATAGCATTGCGGCAGCAAGCGCCATCACGACCGTCATCGCCATCGGGTGAAACATCTTCGCCTCGACGCCGGTGAGCGCGAAGATCGGCAGATAGACCACCATGATGATCAGTTGACCGAATATCAGCGCGCGCCGCGCTTCCTGCGACGCGCCGAAGACTTCGGCGAAACGCTCCTCGCGGCTCAGCGGCCGGCCGGCGAGCGCCTGCGCGTGAGCCAGCCGCCTCACACAGTTTTCAACGATCACAACCGCGCCGTCGACGATGATCCCAAAGTCGAGTGCGCCCAGACTCATGAGGTTCGCGCTCACCTTCGCATTGACCATGCCGGTGAAGGTCATCAGCATCGACAGCGGAATGACGAGCGCCGTGATCAGCGCCGCGCGCAGGTTGCCGAGAAAGAGGAACAGCACGACGATCACGAGCACCGCGCCTTCGAGCAGGTTCTTCTTCACTGTCTGCACGGCTTTTTCAACCAGCACGGTGCGGTCGTACACGGGAATCGCGCGCACGCCTCGCGGCAAGCTGCGGTTGACGTCCTCCATCTTGACGGAGACCGCCTTGGCGACGGTGCGGCTGTTCTCGCCGATCAGCATGAACACCGTGCCGAGCACGACCTCTTCGCCGTTCGAGGTGGCGGCGCCCGTGCGCAATTCACGGCCGATATCCACCTGTCCGACGTCCTTGATGCGAACCGGCACGCCGCCGACGTTGGTGATCACGACATTGGCGATGTCGTCGACCGAGCGAGCCTGACCGGGCACGCGCACGAGATACTGCTCGCCGCGTTTTTCGATATAGCCCGCGCCGACGTTGGCGTTGTTGCGGTCGATCGCGCGCACCACGTCCGCGAGCGTCAGGCCGTGAGACATGAGCTTGGCGGGATTCGGCGCGACCCAGAACTCCTTGACGTAGCCGCCGATGGAATTCACCTCGGTGACACCTGGAACATTGCGCAGTTGCGGCTTGACGACCCAGTCCTGAAGCTCGCGCAGATCCACCGGCGTATAGCGGGTGCCGTCGGGCTTGACGGCCGACGCGTCGGCTTCCACCGTCCAAAGGTAAATTTCGCCGAGACCCGTGGAGGTCGGTCCCATCGCCGGCGTCGCGCCGGGCGGCAGCTTGTCTCTGGCTTCCTGAATCCGTTCGTTGACGAGCTGACGCGCGAAATAGATGTCGGTACCGTCCTTGAAGATCACCGTGACCTGAGACAGGCCGTAGCGGGAGATGGAGCGCGTCTGCGCCAGATTCGGAAGACCGGCCATCGCGGTCTCCACCGGATACGTGATGCGTTGCTCGGCTTCGAGCGGCGAATAGCCCGGCGCCGCGGTGTTGATCTGCACCTGAACGTTCGTGATGTCGGGCACGGCGTCGATGGGCAGCTTCTGATAGCTGTACACGCCCCATCCCGCGATAGCGGCCATGGCCAGCATGACCAGCCAGCGGTGCGCGATGGCAAAGCGAATCAGTCTTTCGAACATGCGAAGGGTCCTTGGAAAACCGGGGCTCGGAAAAGCGGTCTGCCAAAGGCAGATCACGGCAGCTTCATGGCGGCGAGGCGTCAGTCTTCCCCGGCACTGCCTTTCCCGAGTTCGGCCTTGAGGACGAAGCTGTTCGCAGCGGCGTACGTTTGACCCGGTCGAAGTCCTTTCAGCACTTCGATCACCTTGTCGTCGCGCCGTCCCGTCTCGACCGCTTGCGCAACAAAACCTCCCGGCGATTGCACGAAGATCGCGGGCGCGCCGTCGATCTCCTGCAGCGCGTCGCTTGCAACCGCGAGCGGCACGCTTTGCTTGCCGGCATCCACCGATACATTGACGAACATGCCCGGCCGCCACGCGCCGTCCGGATTCGGCAGCACGACGCGCGCCGGCGCGGTGCGGGTCTGCTCGCCGAGCAACGCGCCGACATAGGCGATCGGACCGCTCGACTTCGAGTCGAACGCGGTGGCGCTCACCGTCGCTTCGCGGCCGACACGCACATCGTTCAGACGCTGCGCGGGCACCGCCATTTCGGCCCACACGGACGAGAGATCGGAGAGAACGAACACCTTGGCATCCGCCGCGATTGCCTCGCCGGGCGTCACGTGCTTTTCGACCAGTGTTCCGGCAAACGGCGCGCGCAATTCGTAACGGTTCAACGCGCCGCCCGATGGCGGCGCATTCAGCGCGGCCAGCTTCGCGCGGGCGTTTTGCGTGGCGATCTCCGCTTCGCGCAACACGACCTGCGCCTGGAGATAGTCCTGCTCGGCCGAGATACGCTCCTGCCACAGCGTCTTTTCGCGTTGGTACGAAGTCCGCGCGGCGGCGAGGCGGCGCTCCGCGCTCAACAGCTCGCTTCGGCGATCCGCAAGATCGGTGCTGGCGATGACGGCCAGCACTTGCCCCTGCACGACTTTCTCGCCGATCGAGACATTTACCCGCTCGACGATGCCCGCCACGCGCGGCACGACGTGGGCTGTCCGATCCTCATTGAATCTGATCTCACCGGGAAACTGGAAGGCCGCGAGAATCTGCGCGGGACCGGCGCGGTCGAGACGAATCCGCGCCGCCTCGATTTGCGCCGCGCTGAGCGCGATCGCCCCATCGGCACGCGAAAACACGAACGAGGCGGATTGCCCGCGCCACTGGAGGTCGATGGATGCGTCGAAGACGTGAGGCTTCGCGATCGGCTCCGCGGACGTCAGCTTCTGCCCCGCCCACGCGAATCGCAATGGCTGGATCGAACCGTCGTAACGCTTGATCGAACCCGAGACGCCCACGTCCTTGTCGGCGGGTTTGCCTTCGACAAACGGATAGACGACGAGCCGCGCGTCACCCGGCTTCTCGGACAGGACGACTTCGACGGCTAGCGCGCCATTTCGGAACACGGTGCCGCCATGCTGGCCGGGCGCAGCCATTGCGCTTGCCGACGTGCCGGCAGCGCCCGAAGCACTCGCGGTTTCCGACGGCACCCGCGTCATCGCAAACACGGCGAGCGCGACGCTCACGCCGCTAAGGGTCGCCGCAGCGGCGACCATAAGTTTCTTTGTACTCAGCATGAGAAGTCCTTCAAGGTAGACGGGGCGCGCGGCCAGGCAGCGGGACGCCGACCAGACGATCGATTTCGGCGTAGGCGAGGTGCGCATCGGTCAATGCCTGCACGTATTGCGACTGGCCCTGAAACAGCGTGCGCTGCGCATCCAGGACGTCGAGGAAGCTGAACTTGCCGAGCTCATAGCCGCGCGACATCGCGTAGAGCGCCTCACGCGCGGCCGGCAGGACATCCGTTTTCAGACGCCGCGCTTCCAGGCTCGACCGCTCGTACTTGGCGTACGCCTGAGTCAGATCGAGTTGCAGGCGCGCCTTTTCACTGTCGAAGTCGGCGCTCGCCTTCTCTGCTTTGTGCACCGATTCGAGCAGCGCACCCCGGTTGGTGTCGAACAGCGGAAGCGGAATCGAAACGCCGACCACTGCCTGGTTGCCCGGCACCCCGCCGGTCACGACCCGCTTCATGCCCGCGCTGAACGTGATATCGGGGATACGTTTGGCACGCTCGACGGCAATCGCGGCGTTGCTGCGCAACGTCTCGGCCTGGGCGGCGCGCGCGAGCGGCGCGTCTGACAGTTGGGGCAACAGTCCGGCGAGCGGTTCGAGCGCCGGCACGTTTTCGATGTCGCCCGCCACAGGACGTCCACGCGCGAGCGGACTGCCCGTCACGTTCGAAAGCCTTTCCGCCGCGATGGTCAGCCGCGAGGCTGCATTGGCCTGTTCGATTTGAACGCCGGTCGCGGCGACCCGCGCTTTGGTCGCCTCCACCGGCGACACCTTGCCGGCCTGCGCGCGTTTGTCCGCCAGTTCCGCCGATCTCGTCGCGATGTCCGCGGACTCGCGCGCCACCTGCAACTGGCGCTGCGCCGCGAGCAAGCCGTAAAACGCGGCGATGACGTCCGAGCGCAAGGCCGCGCCGCGCGCATCGAGCGACGCGAGCGCCACTTCACGCCCATACGAGGCGACGTCGAGGCGCGCCTGACGCTTACCGCCGAGTTCGACGGTCTGATTGACGAGCGCCGTCGACGTGCGCTCCATGCCGCCGAATCCTTCCTGCAGCAGCGAGATTTGTGGATTGGGGCGGGCGCCTGCCTGGATGAACGTGCCGCGCGACGCGTCGGCGTCGGCGCGCGCACCGCGCAGCAGCGGGTTGTTCTCGGCGGCGATACCGAGCGCCTCGTCGAGCGACAGGGCGGCACCGCCGGGAGGCGCAGCTTGTGCGATTGGTGATAAAGGTCGATTGTCTTGCGCCAGCGGCGCGGCGGATTGCGCGACGGCCGGATTCACCGCAGCGATCGCAAGTGCGGCAGCCAGGTTGCGGGTGAGCATGGTGATGTGACATGTTGACGAGGTGCGACCGATGCTACGGTCCCGCCGCCATGCCAACATGGTGGAAAAATGAGATTTCTGTCATCTTTCGCGGCCGGCGCGACTGGGTTAGCCGCGGCGGCGGCGATGCCCGCCGCACGGTTGGCCTGGGAAGACTCGCCCACGGCAATGCTGGCGGTATCGTTCGAGGTCGAGTACCGTCATCCACCCACGACCTGATGCGCCGGTCGATCACACAACCCTATAGCGACTGCTCATTGCCGGCGAAGAAACATCCGGAAGCCCGCAAACTTCACGCTGCTCCTGGCAACAGGATCCAACTGCCGGCACTCCACATGTATCCCCCGCGCCGGCGCGTTCTCCAGAAATTCATCGATCATGTCTCGCACGTCGGGATCGATGAAGTCCGCGCGGCTGCCGTCGAGTATCACCGTGGCGCGATCAGGAATTGCCTTCAGATGTTCCTTGAGACTGACCTTCGCGAGAAACGACACGTCCTTGCGCAATGACAGCAGAATGTGGTCGTCATGCCGAGCCATCGTGATCGGCCGCTGCATATGCACATGAATGGCGAACGCGACGCTGCACACGATCCCCAGCACGATGCCCATCAGCAGATCGGTGAGCAGCACGGCGCCGATCGTCACGACGAACGGTACGAAACGCGTAAGACCTTGCCTGGCGGCATCCGCAAACATCGACGGTTTGGCGAGCTTCAGACCCGTGAAGATCAAGATCGCGGCGAGGCTCGCGAGCGGAATCAGATTGATCACCGCCGTCAGCGCGAAAACGCTCACGAGCAGCAATACGCCGTGCACGATAGCCGACCAACGGCTCTGCGCACCCGCATTGACGTTGGCGGAACTGCGAACGATCACGGACGTGATCGGCAATCCGCCAATCGCGCCGGCCACCATGTTGCCGATACCCTGTGCCCTGAGTTCGCGATCCGGCTGCGCCGGGCGTTTCTTCGGATCGATCTGCTCAACGGCTTCGAGACTGAGCAGCGTCTCCAGACTCGCGACGATCGCAATCGTCATCGCCAGGCGCCAAACGTCGGGGTTCAGCAAGTGCGTCAATTGAGGCCAGTTAAACACCTGGTCCAATGCGGCAAGCGAGGCCAGCGACGGCAACGACACGCGATGTTCGAGCGGCGGTGCGAAGCCGGGAGCAACGAAGTCCAGCAACAGCGTGAGCGCAATGCCGAACAACACGACCGCGAGCGGCGCGGGCACATAGCGCACGAGCGCAAAGCGTCGCGCGGCACGGGTTTCCCAACTGGCGAGGATCGCCAGCGACACGATCGCAATCGCGCACGCGGCCACGGACATCGCGCCGAACGGCGTGGTGATTGTGCCAGCCGTGCCGCCTGCGGCGCCGTTGCCCAACCCTGCTGCCAACGGCGTCTGTTTGATGATGAGCAGCAGCCCGATCGCCGCCAGCATGCCCTTGATAACCGAAGTCGGCACATAAGCGGCGAAGCGGCCTGCTTTAAGCAGGCCGAGTCCGAACTGCATGGCGCCCGCGAGCAGAACCGCCATCAAAAACGAGGGGAAGCTGCCGAGCCTCGTAATCCCGTCGACGACGATCACCACAAGTCCGGCCGCGGGACCGCTGACGCTCAGATGCGATCCGCTCAGCAACCCAACGACAAGCCCGCCGATAATCCCGGAAAGCAGACCGGCGAATGGATCGACGCCGCTTGCATTGGCAATGCCGAGACACAGCGGAAGTGCGACGAGAAAGACGACAGTGCCGGCAAACATGTCGCGGGGAAACGATGCAAACTGTTCGCGTAGATTCATGATGGTTGTGTAATCCAGACGTTTTGTACAAGGTAGGAAGATCGACCGGGTTTTCGGGGGACGCACACTCGCAAACACCGCGGATCGGCCGGCCATCGTCTCTACGTCGTGCCGCGGCCTGCGCCGCCGGTCAATGGATTGACCCGGCGCGTCGCGCGTGCAAAGCCGAGCCATTCATCCGTGACGCGACGTGAAGTGGACTGATGTTTCGGCTACCTGATTAATAGCCGCAAGCTGCGTGTACATGACCAACAAACGGGAACTCAGTCAGGTACGCGAGCTGACTAGCGATCTTGCTGAAAGGGATTTCGGTGCAACGCGTGACGCTGGCCGCTATACGCGTTTTTGCTGACGCTCAGAAGCAGGCTTGCGCGTGCGGCTGACGCAACGCGGTGACAAACTTCGTTGCATTACCCCGGATGGGCATGGCAGGTTCGTCTGCCATGCCAGCGGCGGCGCGGTGCTCAAGGGCGAGCATCACGAACCTGAATAGATGTCGCAGAAACTGACTGGCCCAACACAGTGCGGATTGCCGCCCGGCATCGGGTTTCCGTGCGACGCGCGGCCAGATTCCTGCGATCCCGCCGGCACGCCGCCTTCGTCACCTTCCGCACCCTCGCCGCTTTGCGCCGGTTGTGCCACGACCTTTACCTTCACCATGTGAGAGAAACTCGGATGAACAAACGGATAAGATGACTCCGTCACGTACTGCAATCCGTTGGCCTGTGCCTCGGTGAGTTGCTGCTTCACCTCGGCACGCGTCAATCCCTGAGCCTGGACAGCGGAGCTAATAAGTAAGGCCGAGGTCAGCCAGAGTGTGACGATCAATTTCATATGCGACTCCGTGACTGTCGAATAGTGTCGCGCCTACTCGCGGGGACAGTGCGAGAGACAACAATGAGAGGAAAATCCGTGCTTGCCGATTACCTGAAATGGCGTTCGGATTCGGCAAACAGCGCCTTGTTGCGCTCGATCGTCGATTTGCTCGGCGGATAGTCGGCTTCGGTAGTCGGTATGAGCCCGTCCCTATAGGCTTGAATGAGCTCCTTGCGAACTTCAGCGCGTGTTTTTCCCTGATGCGCTGATTTGACCGGCGATGCGGCGCCGTAAGTTTCCGCTTGCGCGATGGGGATCTGTCTGGGAGAAGCCTGCTCCACGTCTGCGAATGCCAACGTGGATAAAGAAGCACTAAGCAAACCAAGGGCAAGTAATTTTTGAAACTTCATCTGAACCTCCTTTCAACCTGGTGTCGGTATTAACTTGACTCCAGTCTGACTCGCGGAGGGGTCGACAGCATGATTACAAGATGATGTTTTTGTCAGGATGCCGTATGGCCATGCTAGCGTCTCGTGCTTATGCGTACTCAGGCCAGTCGCCAAATGAAAAGCGGCGGCGCCACCCGTGCGCCGCCTTGCGTGAATGGCGCGAAGCGTGCATGACGTGAGCCACGCAACTCGCGCGGCTCACGTCACCAACGCCACTCGTATCACTTGCGCCACCGCAACGGCCGGCGCAAGTGATGGCGCTCCAGCCTCACACTCGCGCCCGCATGCAAGAAAGACGGCATGCCGCCCAACTCGACGCCTGCGGCACGCTCGCGCTCCTCATCGGCTTCGACGGTCTTGCTGGTGTCGATGAAAAGCGCCGCCAGGATGCCGACCGCAAGCAGGCCCGCGGAGATATTGAACGGCACGTTGTAGCTGCCGGTCTTCTCGATCAGATAGCCGAACACCACCGGCGACACCATGCCCGCGACGCCGAAGCCCGTGTTCATCATGCCGCCGGCCGTGCCCGCATACTTGCCGGCAATGTCGAGCGGCAACGTCCACAATACCGGGTTGGTGATTTCGAGGAAGAAGAATGAAGCCGACAGGAACCACACGGCCGTCAGCGGATCGGTAGCGGACACCATCGGCAACAGAAACACCAGCGAACCGCCCATGCCCACCACCAGCACCGTACAACGCGCAAAGCGCAAGCGGCCCGTGATCTTGTAAAGCTTGTCCGACACGACGCCGCCGAGCGTGTCGCCGACCACGCCCGCCAGCAGCGGCAGCGCGGTAAAGAGCGCCAATTGTTTGAGATCGAATCCACGCGACTCGCGCAGATAGGACGGCAGCCACGTCAGATAAACCCACAACAGCCAGCCATAGCAGAAATCGACGAACGTGACGAGCCACATGCGGCGCACCAGCTTGCGCCACGGCGTGGCCGCATGTTTGGCGCGGTCGCAATCGCCGGCGCGGTAGCCGATTTCCGCGGTTTCCTCGGGCGTGATGCGGCGGTTCTGTTCCGGCGAATTGGTGAACACGAAGAGATAGAGCACGGTCCACGCGAGGCTCGCGATGCCGAGCAGGATGAACGCGTCGCGCCAGCCGCCGGTCGCCACCACGGCCAGCACGAGCGGCGGCGTGATCGCGCCGCCCAGACGCGCGAAACTATGCGTGATGCCTTGCGCGAAACCGCGCTCGGCCACCGGCATCCAGTAGGTGAAGGCGCGCGTCGCGGTAGGAAACGCGCCGCCTTCGCCGATGCCGAGCGCGAAGCGCATCACGACCAGCATGGTGACGCTGCCCGCGAAACCGGTGGCGAGCGTGGCCACGCCCCAGATCAACGACAGCACGGTGAGCACCAGTTTCGGCCCGTACTTGTCGGCGAGCCAGCCGCCGATGATCTGCATCGCCGCATACGGATAAGCGAAGGCCGAGAACACCAGCCCGAGTTGAACGGTCGTCAGGCCCATTTCGTGACGAATCAACGGACCGGCCACCGCAATGTTCACTCGATCGATGTACGAGATGAAGTACATCAGGCACATGACCGCCAGGATGATATGGCGTGTCTTGACACGCCGGATACGCGTTTCCATGCTGTCTCCTTTCTATTGTATGTATCGATCTCTACTGCGCGTCGACGACGGCCGCGAGCCGCGTCAGGTGGGCACCAACTTGAGCCGCTGCACCTTGCCGGAAGGTCCGCGCGGCAGTTCATCGACGAACCGAAACTCTTTCGGTGTCTTGTAGCGTCCGAGTTCGCGCAAGCAGTGCTCGCGCAGATCCGCCGGATCGGGTGCGCCGCGTCCGTCGCTCGTGCGCGGCACCACGAAGGCGACGATCTCCTGGCCGTAGGCCGGGTCGGGCACGCCGACAGCCGCGGCATCCAGCACATCGGGATGACGCAACAATGCTTCGTCGATTTCGCGCGGCGCAATGTTCTCGCCGCCTTTGATAATCAGTTCTTTCGCGCGGCCGTTGATGTAGTAGTAGCCGTCCGCGTCGCGATAACCGAGGTCGCCGGTGCGCAGCCAGCCGTCCGGCGTAAAGGCAGCGGCTGTCTCTTCCGCCTGCTTGTAATAGCCGCCCATCACCTGCTCGCCGCGCAACACCAGTTCGCCGCATTCGTTGGCGGCGCACTCGCGCCCTTCGCGGTCGATCACTCTCGCCTCACTGCCCGAAGGCAGGCCGATGCTGCCGACGCGCCGCCGGTCCATTTCATACGGATTGCTGAAGACTGGTGCCGCGGTTTCCGTCATGCCCATGGTTTCGATCACGCCGATCCCGAAGCGCGCCTCGAACGCGCGATGATGATCGGCGGGCAATGCGGCCGACGCGCTGCGGCAAAACTTCAGCGCCGACAGATCGTAGGTGCATGCTTCGTCGGCGTTGAGCAGATACGCGACAATCGTCGGCACCACGTTGATCCACGTGCAGGCGTGCAGCGCGACGTCGCGCCAGAACGTGCGGGCGGAGAAGCGCGATGCCATGACCGCGGAGCCGCCATGAAACAATGGCGCGAGCAGCGTCACGACCAGACCGTTGATGTGATAGAGCGGCAATGACGCGAGCACGCGATCGTCCGGCGTCAGCCGGTGCTCGGCGCTGATGTTGCGCGCGTTCGCCAGCAGGTTGCGATGCGTCAGCAGCACGCCTTTGGGTGTGCCGGTGGTGCCCGAGGTGTACATCAGCAATGCGACGTCATCTGCGGTGGGTTCGTGCGCCGTTGCGCTGTCCGCCATTTGCCCCGGCGCGGCGCCGCGCTTCGCGAACGCTGGCGCTGGCGCTGCGGCAGCGCTCGCGCCATGTGCCGTGGATTCGACTAATGCGGGTTCATGCCTAGCCAGCGAAGGCGGTTCGGCGTCGTCCGGTTCGGTCTGGATCAACGCGATCTCGCGCGTCAGCCCGGCAGCGTGCAATTCGGCGACTGCCGTGCTAATCGCAGCTTGCGTGTCGCGTGCGGCGAAGATCATCCGCGTATCCGAGTGATCGACGATATAGCGCACCTGCGAGGGCTGGCACAGCAGATTGAGCGGATTGGCGACAAGCCCGCTGTACATGGCAGCAAGCAGTAGACGGGCCGTTTGAATGCCGTTGCCCATGAACACGGAAATGACGTCGCCCGGCTGCAGGCCGGCTTCTTTGAAGCGTGCCTCCAGCACGCGGCAGTCGTCGCGCAATCCGCGAAACGTCAGGACGGTCGCGCGCGGATTCGGGACCGGCAATTCATCGTCATCGCGTGCGGCGAGCAGGAAGGGCTTGTCCGGATGCTGCGCGGCACGCTCGTCGATCAGCGCGCGAAGGGTGGCGGGTGTGTTCATCGGCCGTACCTCGCGAAGAAGTCGCCGAGCAATTCGTCCGTTTCCGGCACGCGCTCTTCGATCGGATAGGCGACCCGCGTGGTGTTCAGATAGTGGCGAAAGCCCAGATTGCCCGAGAAGTTATTGCGGCCCCAGGTGCCACAGCCCATCGACAGCGAGAACGGTAAACCGTTATCGAAGTTGCCGCCAGTGGCCAGGCAATGCGCCTGATTCACGATCACGCGCGCGACGGGCAACGTCACGCCGAGCTGGACCGCTTGCGCGGCATCGCTCGAATGCAGTCCGACCGAATGGCCCGCGCCCATGTATGCATAGATGCTGCGTACGACTTCGGCCGCCGCATCGAAATCGGCGGCGCGATATACGGTAAGGACCGGCGCGAGTTTCTCGCCGGAGAACGGATAGTTGCTGCCCGCGCCGCTCTCTTCCACCATCAGGAAAGCGGGATGACGCGCGGCGACTTCCTCCAGACCCGCCACACGCGCGATCACCTCGGCGGATTTAGCGGTGCACTGTTCGGAGAGCTTGCCGTTGACCCACATCGCAGCCTGCAAGCGGGCCTTCTGCGCGGCGTCGAGGAGTATGCCGCCGCACGCGGTCAGCTCGGCCAGCATCGGCTGATAGATCGCGTCTTCGATCACGATGCTGTTTTCGGACGAGCAACTCGTCGCGTTGTCGAAAGTCTTCGAGCGCAGGATCTTGCGCGCCGCATCATGCAAATCCGCAGATGCCGTGACGATCGAGGCCACGTTGCCCGCGCCCACGCCGAACGCCGGCGTGCCGCTCGCGTACGCCATGCGCACGTTCGCCTGAGAACCGGTGGCGACGACGAGATCGCACTGCCGCATCAACGCAGCGGTCGCCGCCTTGCTGATCGGCGCGGGCAGCATCTGCACGAGATCCGGATCGATACCGGCCTTCGCGAATTGCGCGTGAATGAACTCGATCAGCAATGCGCAAGACGAGTAACCTTTGGGAGACGGCGCGACGATTACTGCATTGCCGCATTTGAGCGCGTTGATGATCTTGTTGGCCGGCGTCGCCGCCGGATTGGTCGACGGCGTGATCGCCGCCACGACGCCGACCGCGCGCGCGATCTCGACGAGGCCGCTTGCTTTGTCTTCGGCGATCACGCCGGTGGTCTTTTGCCCGTGCAAATCGCGCAGCAGGCCGAGTGTTTTGCGGTAGTTCTTGCGGAACTTGTCGTCGGCGTTGCCGAGGCCCGTATCGTGCACGGCGCGTTCCGCCAGTTGCCGGTTGCGCTCGGGCTCCATGATGGCCCACGCGGCGGCGTCGGCGGCGGTGTCGAGCGCCTGTTGTCCTGCATGCTCGAAAGCGCGCTGCGCCGCGCGCGCCTTCGCAACCAGCGTGGCGACGATGCGCTCGGCTTCGCCGTCCGCATGGTGGCCCGCGATTTCGGCTCCTGTGGCCCTGACGTTCATATGGATTCGCTCCGCGTGAATAGATTGATTGCAGTGCTATCAATCTAGCCAGCCGGGCTTATGACGAAGTCCCGTTTTTCAAGCTATCCATCGCAGTGGGTTCGCCAGCATCGGAAAACACAAAATTCGGTACTTTCCATAGTCCCGAAAAGCAATGAAGTCGATGCAAAATCAACGCTGTGAATACGCTGGCGAGGGAGTGGGATGTCGACATCGAACCAGTCGAATGCAGCTGCAGTGCGCGCGTTTCGCGTACTCGAAACGCTGGCCGAAGCGGGCAGCCCGCTCTCTATGACCGAGCTTGTCAATGCGCTCGGCCTGCCTAAGCAGACCGTTCACCGCATCCTCGTGCAATTGATGGATGCGTGGCTCGTCACGCGCGGCGCGGGTGATCGTCTTTACGAATGTTCGCCACGCGTGCGCATGCTCGCGGTCAATGTGCTGATGCATGCGGGACCAGCCGCCGCGCGTCACGTGCTGCTCGAACAGCTGGTGGCGAAAATCGGCGAGACCTGCAATCTGACCATGCTGTCAGGCAACGATGTCGTCTACGTGGATCGAGTCGAAACCGAATGGCCGCTGCGCATGCATTTGCAGCCGGGTTCGCATGTGCCGCTGCATTGCTCGGCGAGCGGCAAGCTGCTGCTGAGCTTTCTGCCGAAAGACCGGCGCGAACGCGTGATCGAGACGCTGCCGCTGCGCGGCTATTCGGAACGGACGATCACCGATCGCGACGCGTTGCGCAAGGAATTGACCACCACGCGGCGGCGGTTGCTCGCGATCAACAACCAGGAACATCTGCAAGGGCTGATCGCGATTGCCGTGCCGGTGATGCTGGATCGCAATCGCGCCTGCGCGGCGATTGCCGTGCAGGCGCCGGTGGGCAGAGTCACGCTCGACGATCTGCTCGCGTTTGTGCCTGATTTGCGCCACGCGGCGGAAGAGACGGCGAAGACGTTTCGGGAATGACGCCGCCCGCAGCGGCCGTGGTTTAGCAGCGTGCGCGGCAGCGCGGTCTTCACCGCGGCGCGCTGTGCGTCACGCGCCGCTTCTGCGGTTCAAAGCGGGTACAGAATCACGACCGCGCATGCACCACCGCATCGAACCCACCCGCCCGCTTCCTCTCTATAGCCCGCACCGACAGCGCCGATATCAAAGCCGAGAACAGCACATACGCGCAAACGGTCCATGGCTTACCGCCATTCAGCCGCATCAGGATCGTCGCGATGATCGGTGTGAGTCCGCTCGCGAAGATACCCGAGAACTGATACACGAACGAGATACCCGTGTAGCGCACTTCGGCGTCGAACAGTTCGGCAAACAATGCCGCCTCCGGGCCGTACACCATCGCGTAGAAAATGCCGAACGGCACCACGATGGCCGCCCAGATCAACAGCGTGTTGGCCGGCTGCATTTCAATGAGCCAGAAAGCCGGAAACACCGACACGCCGCAAATCAGCGAGCCCCAGAAATACACTCGCGCGCGGCCGAGCTTGTCGGACATGCTGCCGAACAGCGGTATAAAAAAGCACATCACGCCGGCCGCGATCATCACGCCGAGCAACGCGTCGGTACGGCTCATCGACACATGCTGCGTGAGGTAGCCGATCGAAAACACGGCGAAGATATTGAAGAACACGCCGTCGATATAACGTGCGCCCATGCCGAGCACCACAGCGCCGCGATAGCGCGTGATCATGTCCACGAACGGAATCTTCGCTTCGCGCCGATTGCGTTTGAGCGCGAGAAATTCGGGTGTCTCCATCACCTTGGCGCGAATGTACAGACCGATCAGAACGAGACCGAGCGATGCGCCGAACGCGATGCGCCAGCCCCACGACAGGAAGGCCGTCTCGGGCAATAAGCGTGAGAGCGCCGCGACCATCCCCGATGCGAGACAGAGTCCGATCGACAAACCGATCTGCGGCAGGCTCGCATATAGGCCGCGTTTTTCGGGTGGCGCGTACTCATAGGCCATCAGCACCGCGCCGCCCCATTCGCCGCCGAGCCCGATCCCCTGCAGCACGCGTAGCGACAACAACAGGATCGGCGCCCAGATGCCGATCTGCGCATAGGTGGGAACGAACGCGACGCCTGCCGTCGATATCCCCATGATGATGAGCGTCAGAATCAACGCAGACTTACGGCCGATCCGGTCGCCGAAGTGGCCGAATATCACGCCGCCCAAAGGCCGCGTCACGAAGCCCACTGCGAAGGTCGAATAGGCGAGCAGCGTCGATACGAGCGGATCGCTGGCGGGAAAATAGAGCTTGTTGAATACGATGCCGGCGACCACGCCGTAAAGAAAAAAGTCATACCATTCGACGGTTGCGCCGATCACACTGGCGAACGCAACGCGCCGGATAGCGCGGGGATCGATTGCCATAGCAGCAGCTCCTCAATGGACGGCCATGCCGCGCGTATCGACACGCGTGCCCGGCCGATAACCCCAGTTGTCTCCTCCGGGGCGGTTTATGTGCAGACCACGGGCTATCCATTCACCGGACGTTGCGCGGCTGCGTATTACGGCGGACATCGCCCGCCGTCGTTCTGCGCTTGCTACTTCATTTGCTGGATCAAGCGGCCACTTTCGCCGCGGGCGTCGTCGCCACACCTCGATCGACGCCGCTTGCGTCGTGCAGAATCATGTCCGACGCTTTCTCAGCCACCATCACGATCGGCACGTTCGTATTGCCCGACACGAGCGTCGGCATGATCGAGCAATCCACCACGCGCAGCCCCTGTGTGCCGTACACGCGCAAACGTTCATCGACCACCGCGAGCGGATCGCCCGCCGTTCCCATCTTCGCTGTACCAGATGGGTGGAAAATTGTCTGCCCGTACTCCCGGCAGAAATCGAGCAGTTCGTCGTCCGTCTGTGCGTCCGCGCCCGGCCGCACCTCGCGTTTCATCAGCCCGGCCATCGGTTGCGCCGCCGCGACGCGGCGCGCGAAACGCACGCCGGCAATGGTCGTGCACCGGTCCAGATCGGTGTCCAGATAGTTGGGCTGAATGGACGGCGCCTCACGCGGATCGGCACTGCGAATACGCACCACGCCGCGCGATTTGGGGCGCAACTGGCAGATCGAGTAAGTGCAGCCGGGAAAATCGTGGACGTTGCCACCAGCGGAGTCCGCCGACAACGTGGAGAAGTGGAACTGGATATCCGGTGTCGCCGATACTTCAGGCAGGGCGCGACAGAACATGCCGCCCTGATTGATGCCGACCGCGAGCGGGCCGCTGCGCATCAGGGCCCATTGCAGGCCCATCTTCGCGCGCCCCGTCCATGAACGCAGTTGGTCGTTGGTCGTGATCGGCTTTGTCACTTCATAGATCAGACGGATCTGCAGATGGTCCTGCAGGTTCTCGCCGACGCCCGCGCGATTGGCCACCACCGGAATGCCGAACTCGCGCAGCAGCGCGGCCGGCCCCACGCCGGACAGTTGCAGCAATTGCGGCGACTGCAATGCACCGGCCGTCAGGATCACTTCACGATTGGCGCGCACTTCGCGCAACTCGCCGTGTTGCCGATACTGCACGCCACAGGCGCGGGTGCCTTCGAAGAGAATCTTCGAAGCCATCGCATCGGTTTCCACGTGCAGATTCTGCCGCTGCCGCGCGGGTTTGAGATAAGCAACGGCCGTCGAGCAGCGAAACCCGCGGCGGGTGGTGAGCTGATAGTAGCCGACGCCTTCCTGATCTCCCGTATTGAAGTCGTCGGTGCTTGCCACGCCTAACGAATTCGAGGCCGCGACAAACGCGTCGACCAGTTCGTGGCGCTGCTTGATCGTCGAGGCCCACAGCGGTCCGTCGACACCGCGCGTCGGACCTTCGCCCAGTTCGTTATGTTCCAATCGCTTGAAATACGGCAGGCAATCTTGCCAGCTCCAGCCGCGATTGCCGAGCCGTGCCCAATTGTCGTAATCGTCCCGCTGTCCACGCACATAGATCAGACCGTTGATCGAACTGCTGCCGCCCAGCGTGCGGCCGCGCGGCCAATAGAGCCGGCGATTGTGCATGTTCGGATCAGGATCGGTATAGAAGCCCCAGTTGTAGACCGGGTGAAACATCGTCTTGCCATAGCCGATGGGGATATGAATCCACATGAACCGGTCGGCGGGGCCGGCTTCGAGTAGACACACCGAGTAGCGGCCGCCTTCGGAAAGCCGGTTCGCCAGCACGCAACCCGCGGATCCCGCGCCAACGACGACGAAGTCGAATCGGTCTGCCATGTGACCTGTCTCCTGCATGTTTTATAAAAAACGGTATGTTTCGTTGAAATTTATGTTCAGCCCGTTTCCTGATCAAGAAATTCCCGCTACTATCGGCTCATCTGAAACAGAAACAGCGCTTTTTGTTTCACTTTCGGAAATGACCGGCCGGCCCGCGCAACGTACGCGGACGCTGGACAGCCACTGATCGACCGCAAGGAAGCGTATGCAAGCACCCTGCTCGTCCCCACGCGGTGAACCTCTCGCCGAGGATTCACGGGCGCTGCGCGCCTTGGCCGTGCTCGAGCAGCTCGCGGCCGCGGGACAGCCGTCTTCGCTTTCGCAACTCTCGCTGCGCCTGCACATTCCCAAGGCCACGCTGATGCGGCTGATCGAATCGCTCGAAGTGCAGGGCTACGTAACGCATCTGCCCGATTCGCGCGGCACGGATCGCGGCATCACGCTGGGCCCGAAGGCGGCGCAGCTCGCGCTCACCACGCTGTCGAATAACACGTTCGGGCGAGCCTGCCGTTCGGTGCTGCGCTCACTGGTGGAGACGCTCGGCGAGACTTGCAACCTCACCGCGCTCGACCGCGACACCGTCCTCTATCTGGAGCGAGTGGAGACCACCGAGCCGCTGCGCCTGCATCTGCAGCCCGGCACGCGCGTGCCGCTGCATTGCACCGCGAGCGGCAAGCTATTCCTCTCGCAGATGCCGCCGGCTGAACGCCGTCCGGTGCTCGCGCGGCTGACGCTGGAGCGCAGAACGCAGAGCACGCTGACGGAACTGAATCTGCTTGAAGCGGAACTTGACCGGCTCGCGGTGCGCGGGATCGGCATCGACAACGAGGAGCTGGTGCGCGGCATGGTGGCGATCGCGGTGCCGGTGCGCGATGCCGGCAATGGGCACGTGCTCGCCGCGCTGGCGATTCACGCGCCGACCGCGCGCGCGAGTCTGAACGATTTGCTGAAGGCCGTGCCGAGGCTCAAGGACGCGGCGCTGAAGCTCGCCCCGCTGTTATCCGCCGGCCCTTCCACGGAGCATCCGTACCATGAGCGCTGAGGCCTTTCCCATGAGCGATCCGTTAGACACGGCAGAGTCCCCGGCCCGCGGCGCCAAGGCCGGGCGACCCGAAGCCGAGTTGTACAATGACGCCGATCCATTTTCCGGAACGGCAGGCATGACCAAAGCGGACACTCCGACGCTGCGCGCGTTTGCGTTGCTCGAACACCTCGTCAACACGGACGGCCCGGTTTCGCTTGCCGACATCGCGCAAGATGTCGCATTGCCCAAGGCGTCGCTGCATCGCATGCTGGCTTCGCTGGAGGCGGGCGGTCTGGTGATCCGCGAGCCTGGCCAGAAGAACGCGTACGTGATCGGGCCGCGGCTCGCGCAGCTCGCGTTGGGCGTCGTGATGCATTCCGGCGCGCGGCGCCTGCGTCATGCGATCCTCGCGCGTCTGGTGGCCGACCTCGGCGAGACCTGCAATCTCACCATGCTGCATGAGACCGAGGTGCTCTATCTCGACCGCATGGAAGCGCCGTGGCCGCTGCGCCTCGATCTCAAACCCGGTTCGCACGTCCCCGCGTATTGCAGCGCGAGCGGCAAACTGCTGCTCTCCATGCTGCCGCGTGAACAGCGCTCGGCGCTCGTGCGCGCGCTGAAGCTCGAACGCTTCACGCAAAACACCATCACCGATCCGGAATTACTGGAAGCGGAACTCGACCGCACCGCGCACAAGCGCATCGCGATCGATAACGAAGAGTTTCTGGCCGGCATCGTGTGCGTGGCGGCGCCCGTGGTCGATGCGAACGGCACCTGTATCGCGGCGATCGCCGTGCATGCGCCGGTTTCGCGCGCGCCGCTCTCACGCGCGCTCGAATTCGTGCCGCGCCTTCAGGAAGCCGCCAGGGAACTCGCGGCAACCTTCTGACGCGAGCGCCCTTCGTGCGTCTCTGACGGCAGGCGGGGTTAAAGCACCGGCTTCTGCTTGCGCACGAGTTCGGCCAGCAGGCGCACGCCGGCGTCGATCTTGTCGAGCTTGATCGCCGAGAAGCCCATCCGGAAGCAGTTTTTCTGCTCCAGGCCGTCCATGAAGAACACGCCGCCCAGTTCGATCAAAATGCCCTGCTGTTCGGCGTCGTCGGCAAGACGCACGGCGTCGAGCCAGGGCGGACCTTCCACCCAGCACGACGCCCCGCCCGTGATCGGGATGTGGCGCGCTTCGGGCAGGTACGTGTCGAGCGCCGCCATCAGCGCCAGCGCGCGCTCGCGATAAGCGTGGGCCAATCGGCGCAGCAGCGCGTCATGATGGCCGAGCGAGAGAAACGTCGCGAACGCACGCTGAATGTACGCCGCCGGATGCCGCACCATGAGCCGGCGCAACGCGCGCAATTCTTGCACCAGTTCGCGCGGACCGACGATATAGCCGAGCCGCAAGCCCGGCGCGAACGTCTTCGAAAGACTGCCGATGTAGATCACGCGGTCAGCCTTATCCAGACTCTTAAGCGCCGGATGCGGCAGGCCCGAGAAGTTGTTCTCGCTCTCGTAGTCGTCTTCGATCAGCACGAAGTCGTGCTTCTGCGCCAGTTCCAGCAACGCATGCCGGCGTTCGATCGGCATGGTGGCCGTGGTCGGGCATTGGTGGCTCGGCGTCACGTAGACATAGTCGCATTGGGCGAACAGGTGCGCGTCTTCGACGGGGCGCACGCCACCCTCGTCGACCGGCAGCGGTATCAGTTGCGCGTTGCGGTTCTCGAAGATGTTGCGCGCGTCCGGATAGCCCGGATTCTCAAATCCCACCGTGGTGCGCTCACGCGCGAGCAGATCGGCGATCAGATATAACGCCTGCTGACAGCCGATTGTGATGACGATCTCGTCCGGCATCGCAAACACGCCGCGCCGCGGCAGCACGCGCGTGCGGATCTGCTGGATCAGCGTGTCGTCGTCGCGGCCGATCAGGTCGGGCGCCCAGTTGCGGATCTCCATCACCGACAGCGCCTTCATGCAGCATTCCCGCCAGTCGTTGGTCGGAAAGAGCGACTGGTCGAATTGCCCATAGATAAAGGGATATTCGTAATCCTGCCAGTTGCCCGGCTTGACGATATTGCGCTGCGCGGACGGCCGACGTTGCACGCGCTGGCCCCAATCGGGGCGCGCGGGCGCGGGCGCGTGCTCCTGCTCGCTGCCGGGCAGCGTCTGCGCCGCCTTGAAGCCGTGCCGTCCCTCCAGCATCGCCGGATTGACGAAGTGCCCGCTGCGCTCGCGGGAAATCAGATAGCCCTCCTCCACGAGCTGCTGGTACGCCAGCACGACCGTATTTCTCGCGACGCTCAGTTGATCGGCCAGTTCCCGGCTGGACGGCAACGCGGTCTGCGGCGGCAGTTGGCCGTCCAGAATCGCAGCCACCAGCATCTGGCGAATCTGCCCTTGCAGGCTCATGTTCGAGTCGCTCGGACGCTGGAAACGCTGCGTCCAAAGGGCCGTCGCTGTACGGCTAGACATGCTTCCTCCTGAAAGTGAACGAGCCGCGCCAGTCACGCCGGCGCTGCACGTGAGAGCCTTCTGCCGCGTGAGCGGCGACGGCGCGGGCCGGCCAGAACGGCTTGACGCGCCGATGTGGACTCAACGATCGGCGCCGTCTGGCACTAACTTGCTCTATTTTTTACTGACGATACTCGACTCACCCCGTCCAACGCGATTGGGACAAGCACCCGTCGTGGTCATACGAGTTCCATGCTCCACCGACAGCCGCTGTTGAAACCCGCTGATCAAACCCGCTGATCAAACCTATTGTGAGACCTATTATGAAACGCCATAAAAACTCGACATTACGGCCGTGGTTCCACCGGACGGCACGTTGCATCCTGTCGCTGGTTTGCGCCGCCACGGCGTGTTTCGCAGCGACGCCCGCCCACGCCGAGGACAAGGAAATCACGATTGCCTATCAGCAGATCGTCGACCCGTGGGTGGTCGGCATCGCGAACGGGTCGATCGCAAAGGCCACCGGCTACAAGATCAACTGGCGGCAGTTCGAGTCCGGCGCAAAAGTGGCGACCGCGTTGGCATCCGGCGACGTCAAGGTCGGCGTGATCGGTTCCAGCCCGCTCGCCGCCGCCGTGAGCCAGGGCCTCGACCTGCAGCTCTTCTGGATTCTCGACAACATCAACCAGGCCGAAGCGATGGTAGTGCGCAACGGCTCCGGCATCACGAAGCCGGCGGACCTGAAGGGCAAGACCATCGGCGTGCCGTTCGTGTCGACAACCCACTATCACACCATGTTCGCGCTGCAGCACTGGGGCATCAATCCGTCTGACCTGAAGATTCTCAACATGCAGCCCAATCAGATCGTCGCGGCCTGGTCGCGCGGCGACATCGACGCCGCCTATGTGTGGGACCCCGCGCTCGCCGAGTTGAAGAAAAGCGGCAAGGTGCTGATCACCTCCGGCGACCTGTCGAAGCTCGGCAAGCCGACCTTCGACGGCATCGCGGTCGATCGCAAGTGGGGCGAGGAACATAAGGACTTCATGGTGAAACTCGTCAAGGCGATCGCCGACGTCGACCAGCAGTACCGCAACGATCCGTCGCAATGGAATGCCAGTTCACCGCAAGCGGCCGCCATCGCGAAGATGATCGGCGGCTCGCCGGCGGAAGTGCCGGCGTCGCTGTCGCTGTACGCGTTCCCCACGGTCAGCGAACAGGCATCCGCGCAATGGCTGGGCGGCGGTACGACGAGCCGCGCCGCGCTCGCACTCAAGGACACGTCGGAGTTCCTGAAGAGCCAGAAACAGATCGGCACCGTGTTGCCGGACTACTCGAAATTCGTGACACCGGCTTATGCCGAAGCCGCCGCGCAACTCAAATGACGTAACCGTGATCCGCGAGATCAGGAGGCAACATGGAAAACATGACAGTCAGAAACGTGAGCGTGGTGTTTCCGGGGCGGCGCCCCGGCCAGACCGTGCAGGCGCTCGACGATATCAACCTGACGATCCGCTCGGGTGACTTCGTGGTCGCGCTGGGCGCATCCGGCTGCGGCAAGACCACGTTGTTATCGCTGATGGCCGGCTTCATCGCACCGAGCCGGGGCGAGTTGCTGCTCGGCGGCGAACCCATCGCGGGGCCTGGGGCGGACCGCGGCGTGGTGTTCCAGAAGCACGCGCTTTTGCCGTGGCTCAACGTGATCGACAACGCGGAATTCGGCCTCAAGCTGCAAGGCGTGCCGCGCGCGCAGCGGCGCGAAATCGCCGTGCGCAATCTCGCGCTGGTCGGCTTGCAGGACTTCCATAAGCACATGATCTATCAGCTCTCCGGCGGCATGCAGCAGCGCGTCGGCATTGCCCGCGCGCTCACCTGCGATCCGGCGATGCTGCTGATGGACGAGCCGATGGCCGCGCTCGACGCGCTCACTCGCGAAACCATTCAGGAGCTTCTGCTCGACGTCTGGAAAAAGACCAACAAGATGTTTTTCTTCATCACGCACAGCGTGGAGGAGGCGCTGTTTCTCGCCAGCCGGCTGATCGTGATGTCGCCGCGTCCCGGGCGCATCACGCATACCTACGAACTGGACTTCAATCGCCGTTTTCTCGAAACGCGCGACGCACGGGCGATCAAATCGAGTCCCGATTTCATCGCGATGCGCGAGCAGGTTCTCAACATCATTTACGGCGACGAGAAAATGCACGGCGCCGACGCCGGAGTCGCTCATGCTTAGTTCTAAATCCGCTCATGCCGTGTTGCACGGCGAGGCCGCGCCCATGGAGACGAACACGCCGGTCCGACCGCCCCGCAGACCGGGCCGTGGACCTCGTATGCTCGCGAAGAAACCCGCCCGGCCCGGCGACACGTTCGGCGTGCCGGGACAAGGCAGCAGCGTCGCCACGAGCTTGATCACGGTGGCCGCGTTCCTTGCGCTCTGGTTCGCGGCGACCAATCTGCACTGGATCAAGCCGCTGTTCCTGCCATCGCCGCAGGCCGTCTACGCAAAGTTCATCTACGTCGCGACGGAAGGCTTCGCCAATTCGACGCTCGCCCAGCACACCGGCATCAGCTTGCTGCGGGTGTTCGGCGCGTTCGCGCTCGCCTGTCTCACGGCGATACCCGTCGGCGTGATGATGGGCGTGTCGCGCTTCGCGCGCGGTGCGTTCGATCCGCCAATCGAGTTCTACCGGCCGTTGCCGCCGCTCGCGTATTTGCCGCTCATCATCATCTGGTTCGGCATCGGCGAATTCTCGAAGGTGCTGCTGATCTACCTGGCGATCTTCGCGCCGCTCGCGATTGCGGCCCGCGCAGGCGTGCGGTCGGTGTCGATCGAGCAGATTCACGCCGCGTATTCGATGGGCGCCTCGCGCACGCAAGTGGTGCTGTACGTGATCCTCAAGTCGGCGATGCCGGAGATCTTTACCGGCATGCGGATCGGCATCGGCGTGGGCTGGACCACGCTGGTGGCCGCTGAAATGGTCGCCTCGACCAGCGGGCTCGGCTTCATGGTGCTCAACGCCGCGGAGTTTCTCGCGAGCGATGTGGTGATCATGGGGATCATCGTGATCGGGTTCTTTGCGCTGTGCTTCGATTTGCTGATGCGTTATATCGAGCGCGTGCTGGTGCCTTGGAAAGGGAAGGTTTGACGAGGCTTCACCGCAGTTCAGTTCGTTGACAAGGGCCCTTCTTCGGGCCCTTTCTCTTTTTTTGCGTCACGTGGTGACACGGCGCTGGACTCAGCGACTCCCCCACGCTGGCTCTACCCCGCCGGCGTGCCCAACGGCACTATCGACCTCAACGGTACGACATTTATCTTCCACCATCGTCAATCCAGTCAGGGGGCCGCGTGAACGCCATCTTCAAACCACGGATGCCTGCTGCAGTTCGGCACGAGGCCATGCGCATCGGCGGTGAAAGGGTCACGCGCGCCGAGGTCATCGAAGTATTCAACCCTTTTACGCGCGAACTGGTCGGCACCGTTCCAAAAGCCACCGTGGACGACGTGCGCCATGCTTTCGAATACGCGCACGCGTATCGCGCCCGGCTCACACGCTATGAGCGCGCACAGATCCTGCGCCGCGCGGCGGATATCGTGCGCGAGCGGACCGGCGAAATCGCCGACCTGATTACCGCGGAATCGGGGCTCTGCAAAAAAGATTCGCTCTACGAAGCCGGCCGCGTCAGCGACGTATTGGTCTTCGGCGCCAATGAAGCGCTAAAAGACGACGGCCAGATCTTCTCCTGCGATCTGACACCGCACGGCAAACAGCGCCGCGTCTACACGCAGCGCGAACCGCTGCTCGGCGTGATCTGCGCGATCACGCCGTTCAATCATCCGATGAACCAGGTGGCGCACAAGATCGTGCCGTCCATCGCGACCAATAATCGGATCGTCGTCAAGCCGTCGGAAAAGGTGCCGCTGTCCACCTGCCTGCTCGCCGACATTCTCTACAGCGCCGGCCTGCCGCAACAAATGCTCCAGGTGGTGACGGGCGCCCCCAAAGACATCGCCGACGAACTCATCACGAACCGGCACGTGGACCTGATCACGTTCACGGGCGGCGTCGCCATCGGCAAATACATCGCGAACAAAATGGGGTATCGGCGCGCGGTTTTAGAACTGGGCGGCAACGATCCGATCATCGTGATGGAAGACGCGGACCTCGACGAAGCGAGCACGCTGGCCGTTTCCGGCTCGTACAAGAACTCGGGACAGCGCTGCACCGCGATCAAGCGGATGCTCGTGCATGAAGCGGTGGCGGACCGCTTCGTCGAATTGCTGGTGGAGAAGACCCGCGCGATACGCTACGGCGACCCGGCCGATCCCGCCACCGACATGGGCACTGTGATCGACGAAGACGCCGCGAAATTCTTCGAAGCGCAAGTCAACGACGCCGTCAGCCGCGGCGCGAAGCTGCTGCTCGGCAACGTGCGCCGCGGCGCGCTCTATTCGCCGACCGTGGTCGATCACGTCACGCCGGATATGCCGCTCGTTCGCTATGAAACCTTCGGGCCGGTTTCGCCGGTCATCCGTTTCCGCGATATCGACGAAGCGATCCGACTCTCCAACTCCACCGATTACGGCCTGTCCTCTTCCGTCTGCACGAACCGGCTCGACTACATCACGCGGTTTATCGCGGAGCTGGAGGTGGGCAGCGTGAACGTGCGCGAGGTGCCGGGATACCGGCTCGAACTGACGCCGTTCGGCGGCATCAAGGATTCGGGGCTCGGCTACAAGGAAGGTGTCCAGGAAGCGATCAAGAGCTTCACCAACGTCAAAACGTACTCATTGCCATGGCAGTAAGGCCGTGAGCGGCCGCCGCTGCCACGGCGCAAGCCGCAACCCTACAAAACAGTACATTTTTTTGATACAAAACGTTCCATTTATTTGAATTTTGGTTGACTGACGGAAACCACTGGCCTACATTTCAGACACCAAGCATTTTTCGGTATTTTTTGTTCCATTTATCTCAAAGAGCTGGAGACACCCCATGAGCGAGCAGAATCCTTCCCCGCGTGACGCTACCGCCGACAACCGTGCCAGCGGCCCGCAGGCCATGACGCCGTCGGAAGCGTTTGTCGAAACCCTGGCGGCCAACGGCGTGACCGATATGTTCGGCATCATGGGCTCCGCCTTCATGGACGCCATGGACATCTTCGCGCCCGCCGGCATCCGTCTGATTCCGGTGGTGCACGAGCAGGGCGCCGGTCACATGGCCGACGGTTATTCGCGCGTCTCGGGACGTCACGGCGTGGTGATCGGCCAGAACGGCCCCGGCATCAGCAACTGCGTCACCGCCATTGCGGCGGCCTATTGGGCGCACAGCCCGGTCGTGATCGTCACGCCGGAGGCCGGCACCATGGGCATCGGTCTGGGCGGCTTCCAGGAAGCCAAGCAACTGCCCATGTTCCAGGAGTTCACCAAGTATCAAGGCCACGTCACCCATCCGGCGCGTATGGCCGAATTCACGGGCCGCTGTTTCGACCGCGCGATGGCGGAAATGGGACCGACCCAGTTGAATATTCCGCGCGATTACTTCTACGGTCAGGTCAAGGTGGAAATCCCCCAGCCGCAGCGTCTCGATCGCGGCGCGGGCGGTGAGCAAAGCCTGAACGAAGCGGCTGAACTGCTCGCGCAAGCCAAGTTCCCGGTGATCATTTCCGGCGGCGGCGTGGTGATGGCCGATGCGATCGAAGAATGCAAGGCGCTCGCCGAGCGGTTGAACGCTCCAGTGGTCAACAGCTATCTGCACAACGATTCGTTCCCCGCCAACCATCCGCTGTGGTGCGGCCCGCTCGGCTATCAAGGCTCGAAGGCAGCGATGAAGCTGCTGTCGCGCGCCGACGTCGTGATCGCGCTCGGCTCGCGCCTCGGACCGTTCGGCACGCTGCCGCAGCATGGCATGGACTACTGGCCGACCAACGCGAAGATCATCCAGATCGATGCGGACCACAAGATGCTCGGCCTGGTGAAGAAAATTTCGGTGGGCATCTGCGGCGACGCGAAGGCCGCTGCCGTCGCGCTGACCGAGCGTCTTGCGGGACGCAAGCTCGCAAGCGACGCCACGCGCGAGGAACGCGGCGCTCAGATCGCGTCCGAGAAAGCGGCCTGGGAAAAAGAACTCGACGACTGGACGCACGAACGCGATGCCTACAGCCTCGACATGATCGAGGAGCAGAAGCACGAACGCACGCCCGGCGGCGGCGCTTATCTGCATCCGCGCCAGGTGCTGCGCGAACTGGAAAAGGCCATGCCTGAAGACGTGATGGTCTCGACCGATATCGGCAACATCAACTCGGTGGCCAACAGCTATCTGCGCTTCAACAAGCCGCGCAGTTTCTTCGCGGCGATGAGCTGGGGCAATTGCGGCTACGCGTTTCCGACCATCATCGGCGCCAAGGTTGCCGCGCCGCACCGTCCGGCTGTGTCGTATGCAGGCGATGGCGCATGGGGCATGAGCCTGATGGAAACCATGACCTGCGTGCGCCACAACATTCCGGTGACGGCAGTGGTGTTCCACAACCGTCAGTGGGGCGCGGAGAAGAAGAATCAGGTGGACTTCTACAATCGCCGCTTCGTAGCGGGCGAACTCGACAACCAGAGCTTCGCGGCGATTGCCCGCGCGATGGGCGCCGAAGGCATCGTGGTGGATCGTCTCGAAGATGTGGGCCCGGCGCTCAAGCGTGCGATCGACGCGCAGATGAATCACGGCAAGACCACCATCATCGAAATCATGTGTACGCGTGAACTGGGCGACCCGTTCCGCCGCGACGCGCTCTCCAAGCCGGTGCGCATGCTCGACAAGTACAAGGACTACGTCTGAGCGTGTCATGCGGCGCGGGCGGCCGCCGTGTTCAAGCGGACCGAGGCCGCCGCGCTCACCGGCCGGAAACAGCGCGCATTCTTTTTACGCGCGCTGTCTCCGGCTTCTTCGTTCGAGATCTCACTACCTCTCCTCTCGGCCACGATTATGAAAGCCATCAACCGCATCATTGAACACGCGCGCCGTTCGCCGATGCGTATCGTGCTAAGCGAGGCCGAGGACCCGCGCGTGTTGCAGGCGGCGCAGCGCGCAAGCCGCGAAGGCATTGCGCGCATTCTGCTGGTGGGCGACGCCGCGCGCATCCGTGAGGCCGCCGCCCGCTTCGACGTCGATCTAAGCGGTATGGAACTGGTGGACCCCGCCGCTTCGGCGCTCGCACCGTTATATGCCGGCGAATTGTTCGCATTGCGCAGCAAGAAGGGCATGACGTTCGAACAGGCGCAGAAGGAAATCCTCAACCCTTTGTGCTTCGCGAACCTGATGGTGCGCCTCGGCCAGGCCGACGGTTCCGTGTCCGGCGCGGTCAACACCACCGCCGACGTGGTGCGCACCGCGATCCAGATCATCGGCATTGCGCCGTCATTCAAGCTCGTCTCGAGCTTCTTTCTGATGATGTTGTGCGAGCCGTTCCACACGCTCAAAGGTGGCCTGATCTTTTCCGATTGCGCACTCGTGGTGGAGCCCGATGCCGCCCAACTCGCCGAGATCGCGATGGCTGCGGCGGACAGCGCAAAAAGCCTGCTGATGGACGAACCGCGCGTGGCCATGCTGTCGTTTTCGACGAGCGGCAGCGCGCATCATGCGGCAGTCGACAAAGTGATCAACGCAACTCACATCGTGCAGGAACGCCGCCCGCATCTCGCGATCGACGGCGACGTTCAACTCGACGCGGCCATCGTCTCCGAAATCGCGCTGCGCAAGGTCAAGCATTCGCAAGTTGAAGGCCACGCCAACGTGCTGGTGTTTCCGAGTCTCGAGGCGGGCAATATCGGCTACAAGCTGGCCGAGCGGATCGGCGGCGCGAAGGCGATCGGCCCCTTGCTGCAAGGCCTGCGCAAGCCCGCCAACGACCTCTCGCGCGGTTGCAGCGCGGACGACATCTACTACGTCACCGCCGTCACCGCGGTGCAGGCGCAAGCCGCGCTCACGCATCCCGACGCCCTCCTCACGCCGTCTCGTTCATGATCGTTCAGAAGTTGCTGCCTCTGCTCGCGCTGATGGGCGTCGCGAGCTATTTTCAAACCATCACCGGCTTCGGTCTGAGCATGATCGTGATCGGCGCGGCCAGCGGCCTGGACCTGGCGCCGGTCACGAGTCTCGCCGCTTTGCTCAGCCTCGTGACGCTCGCCAACAGCGCAGCCGCGTTGCCCGGCAAACTGCATCACATCGACTGGCGCGCGGTGGGCGCCGCCACGTTGGGGATTCTGCCGTCGGTGGTGGCGGGCGTGCTGGTGCTGGATCTGTTGAGCAATTCGGCTTCCAGCGTATTGCAACTGCTGCTGGGCGCCGTGGTGCTGTATGGCGGCTTGAGCGCGGCGCTGCGGCCGGCGCCGCTCGCTTGCCGCTCGGGCGACCGGAGTTTCTTCGTGAGCGGCCTGTTCGGCGGTCTACTGAGCGGGATGTTCGGCGTATCCGGGCCGCCGTTGATTTTTCAGTTCTATCGCCAGCCGCTCTCACTCATGCAGATCCGCTACGCGTTGATTCTGATCTTCACGGTGACTTCGATCACTCGTACGCTGTTCAGTGCGTATGAGGGCCAACTCGACGCCGATATCTGGATGCAGGCCGCGTTCGCGGTCCCGGTCGTCGCGCTGATGACGCTCGTCGCGCGGCAGTATCCGCCGCCACTGTCGGGCGTGATGACACGCCGCATCGCGTACGCGATTCTGGTGGTGATCGGCGGCTCCCTGATACTGCACGCGTTGCAGCAGTTGCTCCGCTAAGAGGCCGCGGACACACGCGCCCTAGCGCCGCGCGCCGATCCAGCCGACGAGTTCGGCAAACTGCGACATGTCAGGCGCCGTGGACAGATCGACCGCTAGGCAACGGCGGTAATACGGACTGAGATCGAGTCCAACGCCAAGGCCCAGCAACTCGACATCGCGCGCGGCTTCGTTGCGCGCCACCACTTGCTTCAGATGATTGTCGAGGTAGTAGGCGTCGTTGACCTGGGCGGTCGCACTGTCCATCGGACTGCCGTCTGAAATCACGACGAGAATCCGCCGCGCCTCGGCACGCGCGCGCAGCCGCGTGCAGGCCCAGTCGACCGCTTCGCCGTCCACGCCTTCGCGGAACAGATCGGCCTTGAACAACGCCGCGATGTCGGCACGAGCGCGCCGCCAGCTAGTCGCCGCATCCTTGAAGACGAGATGGGCGACCTCGTTGAGCCGCCCCGGATGCGGCGGCCTGCCGCCGGCCAGCCAGTCTTGCCGCGCACGGCCGCCGTTCCAGGCACCGGTCGAGAAACCCAGCACCTCGCTCGCGACACCCGCCTGATCGAGCGCGCGCGTGAGCACGTCGACCAGCATCGCCACCGGTTCGATATAGGTGCGCATGGACCCCGAACAATCGATGAGAAAACTCACCACGCAATCAGCAATCGGCTTGTGCCGTTCGAGCAAAAACAGGCGCCGCTCGGCCGGCGAGCTGACCAGTTGGGACAGACGCCGGCCGTCGATACGGCCGTGCTCTTCGCCGAACGACCAGCCGTCGCGTTGCGGCACGGCGAGCGCCGCCTTGAGCGCATACGCGAGTCGCGGCACGTTGATGCGCTGCGCGGCAATGCGCTTGTCGAGCTGGTCGCGGTATTCGGCCAGCAACTCGCCGCGTATGCGCGAGCCCGGCATGAACTCACGGTCGTAGCGCGTGGTGTACGCCAGGTAGCGATGCTCGGCCTCTCTGAGCACGCGGCTTTCGCCGGTGGCGGCGAGACCCATGTCGACCTGCTCGCCGTCGTCGGTATCGAACCAGAGTGCGAACATGGCGCGCACGGCTTCGTCATCTTCCGGCGCCTGGGCTTCTGCATCTTCGACGGACTGCGCACGCGCGTCACGCATCATCTGGCTGACAAGACGGGCCAATTCGAGCGCATGAAGTGCAAACACGCCCTGCTCCGTTCTATGCCGCCGTAGCGCCGCGAGCGGCACGCCCAACGTCGGTGTGATCGCGGCGCGGGTGGCCTCAATCAGACCTTCTGTTTCTTCCAGCACCGGCCAGCCCGACAGACGCGACCAGACGATCTGGGCCACCGTGTAAAGCAGAATGCCGAGGTGGCCATCGGTCAATCCCGTGCGATAGAACGCACGCGACCATGTTTCGAAACGATGACGCAGATTCTGTGCGAGTCCGGGCATGCCGGCCGGCGCAAGCGCTTCGCAACGTAGCTGCTCGAATAGTTCGAACAGGAGTCGCTCGACCGGCTCGGCCTGCTCAGTGGGACATAGACTCGCGTGGAGATTCGCGTCGGAATGCGTGAGGCGTAATGCTGCGCCGTCCGCGGCACCGCGCAAGGAACGCAGATCATCCAGTTGCGGGTCCGTGCGCAGATGCGGCGCATGCAGATGCACCGGACGCAGGCCACGGTACAAACGGCCGGCTCGGTAATGCAGCTCGGCGTCGCCGGTCAATGCGCGCACCGCCGCCGCGCACAGATTCTGACGCTGTTCGGCGCGGCGTGTGGCTTGCCGCTCGGCAGGCGTCATTGCGGCACCGTCGAGCGCATCTCGCGCTCCGCCGTGCTTTCCAGTTCCCTATCGAAGCAGCGCTGGAAATACTCGGCCACGACGGACCGCTCGGCCTCGTCGCACTTGTTGACGAAGGTCAGGCGAAACGCCATGGCCGGATCGCGGAAGATCTGGCAGTTTTCCGCCCAGTCGATCACGGTGCGCGGCGACATCAGCGTGGAGAGATCGCCGGTCGCGAAGCCTTTGCGCGTCAGTTCCGCGACGCTGATCATCGACTCGACCAGCGCGCGGCCAGTGTCGTCGGCGAGTTCGGGCACACGCGCCAGCACGATGCCGGCTTCCTCGGCACGCGGCAGATAGTTGAGCGTGGCGACCACATTCCAACGGTCCAGCTGCGCGTGATTCAACAACTGCGTGCCGTGGTACAACCCGTTCAGATTGCCGAGGCCGACCGTGTTGGTCGTAGCGAACAAGCGGAAATACGGATGCGGATGAATCACGCGGTTCTGATCGAGCAGCGTGAATTTGCCGTCGCGCTCGAGAATGCGCTGGATCACGAACATCACGTCGGGACGGCCCGCGTCGTATTCGTCGAAGATCAGCGCCATGGGCCGTTGCAGCGCCCACGGCACGATGCCTTCCTGAAACTCGGTGACCTGCACGTCGTCGCGCACGATGATCGCGTCTTTGCCCACCAGATCGAGACGGCTGATATGGCCGTCGAGATTCACGCGCACGCAGGGCCAGTTCAGGCGCGCCGCGACCTGTTCGATATGCGTGGATTTGCCCGTGCCATGCAAGCCCTGCACCATCACGCGGCGCTCGCGCATGAAGCCGGCGAGAATCGCCAGCGTCACTTCTGGATTGAAGCGGTACACCTCGTCGATTTCCGGAACGTGGTCGTCGCGTTCGCTGAAGGCCGGCACCATCAAGTCTGAGTCGATGCCAAACAACGTGCGCACCGAGACCATCCGGTCCGGCTTGCCTGTCACGATATCGGTCACTACGGTCTCCTCGCGCTTCGTCACGACAGCGGCCGACGGCCAACAGGTTGGCGGCGCGGCCTCGCCGGTCCATCATACGCACTTTCTTTTTTCGATACAAATCATCTCGTTTTTTATAACCGATGCAACTCCGATATCAGCGATGGTGATGCCGGTACTCCAGCGCGTCCGGTTCGCTAAAGCCGGTGCCGGTCTTGCGGACGCGCAGCAGATAAGCAAGAAGCAACACGCCGAGGCTCGCTACGCCAAACCACAACGGTTGACGTTGCTCCGGAATGAACGCCATCGCCACCAGAATGCCGACCATGCCGACGATCGCGACCCACGTGAGGTACGGGTAGCACCACATCCTGACGCGCAGTTTCTCAGGCGCATCCCGCTCGATACGAGCACGCAGTTTCAGTTGCGAGATGGCGATCAGCACGTACACGAAAATCGCCACCGTACCGTACGAATTCACGAGGAAAGCGAACACGGTATCCGGCGACACATACGACATCACCACCGACGCATAGCCGAACATGGTGCCGATCAGGATCGCGCGAACCGGCACGCCGCGACGGTTGACCCTGGCGAGCGCGGCGGGCGCGTCGCCGTGGCGCGTCAGCGCGAAGATCATCCGCGACGCGGCGTACAGCCCTGAGTTGAGCGCCGACAGCACCGCAGTCAGCACGATGGCATTCATCACGCTGGCGGCCGCCGGAATACCCATGGCATCGAGTGCGCTCACATACGGTGTCGCCATCTTCGGAGAATTCCACGGCACCAGCGCGACGACGAGCAGAATCGAGCCGACATAAAAAACCAGCACGCGCGTAATCACCGAGTTGGTTGCTTTGGCGACGGCCTTGGCGGGCTCCTGCGCTTCGGCCGCCGCGATCGTGACGATCTCCGCGCCGAAGTAAAAGCCGGTGGCGGCGACCGCGCCGCTCAGCACGGGTCCGATTCCCTTCGGCATCAAGCCACCGTGCGAGAGTAGCGTCGGCAGCACGGCGGTGACATGCTTCGCTGCGGGCCACAGTCCCAGCACATACATGCCGCCGAGAAACAGGAACACCATGATCGCGGCGACCTTGATCGACGCGAACCAGAACTCGAATTCACCGTAACTGCCGACGGAGACCAGGTTGGTCGCCGTGAGCGTGACCAGCAGCACGAGACTGATTGCCCACGCGGGAACGTCGGGTAGCCAGAACTGCACGAGTTTCGCCCCGGCCACGGCCTCGACCGCGACGACGATGACCCAGAAATACCAGTACATCCAGCCGGTCAAAAAGCCGGCAAGGTTGCCGGACGCGCGCTTGCCGCCGAACGCGAGCCGCGCGTATTCATAGAACGAACCGACGGCCGGCATCGCGCAGGCCATTTCGCCGAGCATCCGCATGACCAGCACGACCAGGGCGCCGGTGATCAAAAACGACAGCACGGCCGCGGGGCCGGCCTGTTGCACGACCACGCCGCTGCCGACGAAGAGCCCCGCGCCGATCACGCCGCCGAGTGCGATCATCGTCATGTGGCGCTGTTTGAGGCCCGCCTTCAATTCCGTTGTGTCTGTAGATCGCTGCATGTCACCTCCAATTCCGTTATCCGATCGCGGACCGGGCCGGCCTGCTTTCGCGGCCGCCCCGGTCCTATCGTCGTCAATACTGGATGGGGCGAGGACGCTCATGCGTCTCGCCGTATGATTTTTGATGAAGCACCGCGCGCCTCTCGCGCATGGTGCAAGTGTGCGCCGTTGGGTGCGCGGTTGCACAGCGCGCGCGGCGAGTTGCGGGTTGCAAGTTCAGCGCCACCCGGCGCGCGGGCGATTTTCCGCCCGCTGCATCAGGGTTTTTCGTCGCGCCGGAAATACAGTTGATACAGCATCCGCTGGCCAATGCGCCGGAATGGCGCAAACGGGTGCCCCGGCAACGGCGACGTGAAGATCGGCAACGTCTGCTTCGCACCCTTTCCCGCGATGCGTTCAGCGAGCCGCCGCCCGGCCTGCTGCGAATACGACACGCCGTTGCCGCCGTAGCCGAGCGCGTAATACACCGTCTGCATCGGATCCGGCTGATACACGCGCGGCATCATGTCGTGGCTGACGTCCACCCAGCCCCACCACGAGTAATCGATCGGAACGCCGCGCAAGGCTGGAAATTTGCGCAGCATGCCGTTGACCAGCAGATCGTAGTGCCGCGTATTCGGTGCGTCGGCGCCTGTGATCGCGGAGCGGCTGCCGATCTGCAAGCGATTGTCCGGCAGAAAGCGGTAGTAGAAACGCAGCGTGCGCGTATCGGTCAGCACCTGGGTCGTGCGAAAGTTGCACGCGTCGATTTCCTGCTTCGTGAGCGGGCGCGTGACCATCGAATTCGACAGGATCGGCATGACGCGGCTGCGCAGCGAATTGTGCAGCGTTTGCGACGTATACGCGCCCGTTGCAATGCCGACCGCGCGCGCACGCACGATGCCGCCCGGCGTGCGCAAATGATGCACGCCGTTGATCGTTTCCCAGCCGAGCACCGGGCTCGCCGGATGCACTTTGGCGCCCGCCTCGCGGGCCAGCCGCAGATAACCGAAGGCGAGCTTCAACGCATGAATGCCGATACCCTCGGGCTCGTGCAGCGCACCGGCCGCTTCGTGATCGTTGACGTATTCGCGCTGGAACGTCTGCTTGTCGATCAGCTCGGACGGATAGCCGAACACGTCCTTCCAGACCTTGGCCTCAGCGGCGAGCTTCTGCATGATGCGCGGACGGTGTGCGATCAGAAAGTGGCCGCCGGGTTGCGGATCGCAATCGATCTCCGCGACCAGCGATTTGAAATTATCGAAGCCTTCCTGAATCTCATCGTGCATTTTCAACGCGACGTCTTTACCCCAACGCTCGATCCATTGCGAACGCGACAGGCGGCCCGAGGCGTTCTGACCTTGCCCGCCGTTGCGGCTGCTGCAGCCCCAGCTCGTCTTGTTGGCTTCCAGCACGACCGCCTTGATGCCGTGCTCCCGCGCGAGACAGAGCGCCGTGGCGAGCCCGGTATAGCCGCCGCCGATAATCGCCACATCCACGTCGACGTCCGCCGTGATCGGGCCGTCGTCTTCGGGCGGCGTGCCCGCGGTCGCGACCCAGTAGGTCGGCGCGTATTGCTTGCCCCAGCCCGGTCCCGGCGACACCAGCGGGTCGTACGCCGGATCGTAGCGCGTGTCGCCTTCGCGGCCGGACGGCATGCCGTGCGCGACGCGTTCGATTTCACTGTGCTCCATGTGAAGCTCCCGATCAGCGTGCGAGGTTCTGCTTCGGACGTTCCTTGCGGAAGGCCCGCTTGACCGCGATGAGGCCATCGCGGAACTCGAACAGGTCGCAACCTTCCGCCTCGATGCGCCAGCCTTCCGCGTGCGTTCCCGTGAACACCCACTCGGACACGCCGCGTTCACCGATCACATAATGGCGGCCCTTGCCCCAATGCGCGTCGGGAAAGGTCTTGAAGACGGCTTCGAAGGCCGCGCGCGTCGCCTCGCGGCCCACGAAGCGTGCGCCGAAGACTTCCGGACCGCCTGCCGCATCGAACACGCAATCGTCGGTCATGAAGGTCATCAGCGCGTTTGCGTCATGACGATTGAACGCATCGGAAAACGCGGCCAGTGTCTCGGCCGTGACGTGCTGCAGCGGGGTCTGTGTTTGAGCCATTGCTTTCTCCTCCTGGATGACTTTCGCTTTCGCGTTCGTTTCGGTAAGGCATGAGACGCCGCCGGTGGCTGGCGATCCGTGAGGAAATTGTAGGCAGGGGGTTTTTTAGCCGGTAGGTCCAGTGCGGTGCTTTCGCCTGGTGCAGCGCCTCGTGACGCGGGTTTCGCGACGTTTGCGGCAAGTGCTGAATTGGACTCATCGACTCCCGTGAACTGGCTCTATGGTTCTATTTTTTTGTTCGGCAACACTGAGGGTATCGGCCACATGCTACGAGGAGTTGACGTGCTCAAACTGTTTATCGGACTCGGCATTCCCTATCTTGGCGTGATCGGCCTGCTGCCCTGGGTGGCGTCCGTCGATCGCTTCGTATTGGGCGTGCCGTTCATCTATGCCTGGATCTTCGCGTGGTTCATCCTCACCTCCGGCTGCCTGATGATCTGCTGGCGCGTGTTCGACTGCCGTCACGACGAGTCCCACCCGCAAAACTGCTAAAGGAGTGTCCGGATGGCCACCGCAGTCTTTCTCGGCTTCCTCGCTTTCTCGCTTTACCTCGCGATCCGTTCGAACAAGGGACGCGGTCCGCAAAGCGTGCATGACTTCTTCGTGGCGTCGCGGCAGTTCGGCGCCTACCTGGTCTTCTTTCTCGCGGCCGGCGAGATCTACAGCATCGGCACGATGGTCGGTTTTCCAGGCGGCATCTATGCCAAAGGTCCGACGTACGGCGTCTGGTTTCTCGGCTACATTCTGCTCGCCTATCCCGTCGGCTATTTCATCGGCCCGAAGATCTGGCAGGCCGGCAAGCGCTATAACGCGATCACCCTGCCCGATCTGTTCAAAGGGCATTTTCAGAGCCGCTCGCTGGAACTGATCGTCGCAGGCTCCGCGATCGTCTTTCTGCTGCCGTGGGGGCAGTTGCAGTTCACCGGACTCGTTGCCGCGTTGAACGGGCTCGGCTGGAACTTCAAACCGCTGTATCTGATTCTGTTCGCGGCGTTGCTCGCCTTCACCTACATCGCGATTGCCGGCGTGCGGGCATCGGCTTATATCGCCGTGCTGAAAGATATCCTGATGGTCGTCGCGATCGTCGTTACCGGCGTTGCCGTGTCGATGGAAGTCGGCGTGACCGAGGTCTTTCATGCCGCCAGCCAGCATGTGAGCAACCTGATGAATCCGCATCAGCTAAGCTTCTCGATGAGCACCATGCTGTTCCAGTCGCTCGGCTTCTACGTCATGCCGTTCGCGGTGCAGAACTTCTTTACCGCGAAAAGCGCGAACACTATCCGCCGCACGCAGGTCGCGATGCCACTGTACATGCTGATGTACCCGTTTCTCGTGGTCGCGTCGTACTATGCGATTAGTCAAAACCTGCATCTCGCGTCGCCTAACGAAGCGTTCTTCGCTGCCGCGATCCGGTTGTTGCCGGGTTGGCTGCTTGGACTCGTGGCGGCCGGCGCTTCGCTCTCCGGTCTGCTCGTGCTGGCCGGCATTTGCCTCGCGATCGGCCCGATCGTGACGCGCAATCTTCTGCCGCGCATGCCGGAAGCTCGCCAGAAGACCGGCACGAAGGTAGTGATCGTGTTGTATCTGCTGGTGTCGATCGTGATGACGCTGCTCACGCCGAATCTGATGCTCACGCTGATCAACACTACGTATTACGGCGTCACGCAATTCTTCCCCGGCGTGATGGTGGTGCTGTTCGGATTGCGCGTGCGGCCGTCCGCCATCGCGTCCGGCATGTTGACCGGACAGGTGCTGGCGATCATCCTGTATGTGCTGCAGATCGACCTGGGCGGCTTCAATCTGGGACTCTTGTGCCTCGGCGTGAACCTGCTGGTGCTTACCGCGGTGAATCTCACCGCGAAACCGAGCCGCGCGCACGCGCTGAGCTGAAACGAACTTCAATCACTGCCCTATGACTCAACGAGAAGAGAAGCACGCGACACAAGTCTTCGTTGCGAAAAAGATCGTGACGATGAATCCCATGCAACCCTATGCGACGCATGTTGCGATTCGCGACGGCAAGATTCTCTCGGTGGGCGACGCTGACGACGTCAAGCAATGGGGCGATGCACAAATCGTAGATACATTCAGCGATAAGGTGCTGATGCCCGGCTTCGTAGAAGGCCATTGCCACTTGATGGAAGGCGCGATGTGGGACGCCGTCTATGTCGGCTACTACGACCGCCGCGGCCCCGACGGCCGGCGCTGGCCAGGCCTGACATCGCTGGATGCCGTGATCGAGCGCCTGAGGGCGGCTCAAGCGGAGATGACGTCGGCCGACGCTCCGCTGCTCGCGTGGGGTTTCGATCCGATCTTCTTCGGCACCCAACGCCTGAGCGTGCGCGAGCTGGACACGGTGTCGGCCGAGCGGCCCGTCGTGATTCTGCATGCGAGCGTGCACCTGATGAACGTCAATTCGGCGATGCTCGCGCGCGCCGGGATAGACGACGAAACGGATATCGACGGCATCGACAAGAACGAAAGCGGACAGCCGACCGGCGAGTTGCAGGAGTTCGCCGCAATGTTCCCGGTCTACCGCGTGATCGGCGCCGGCCTCTCGATCGCCGCGAGCGAAAGCACGAAGGCCATCTGGAATTTCGGCCGCGTCGCGCAACTCGCCGGTGTGACGACCGCCACCGATCTGGTCAACGACTTCTCCGAACAGGGCAATCGCAATCTGCGTGAAATCACGGGGAATGCCGATTTTCCCGTGCGCATCGTGCCCGCGTTCGCGCCGCAACGTAGTCCTGAAGGCGGCGCTCAACGCGTGCTCTCGGCGATGGAAACCGCGACGCCGAAGCTGCACTTCGGGCCCGTCAAATTTATCGTCGACGGGTCGATCCAGGGCTTCACGGCACGCCTGAAATGGCCCGGCTATCTGAACGGCAAGCCCAACGGTTTGTGGCTGATTCCGCCGAGCCAGTTTGTCGAGGTGTTCAGGCCGTTTCACGAAGCCGGCCTGCAACTGCACGTGCACACCAACGGCGACGAGGCGACCGAACTCGTGCTCGACGCGTTCGAACGGCTTCTCACGCTTTATCCGCGGCGCGATCATCGGCATACGCTGCAGCACTGTCAGATGGCGGACGCCAGCCAGCTCGCGCGCGCGGCGAGCCTTGGCTTGTGCATCAATTTCTTTTCGAACCACATCTACTACTGGGGCGATGCGCACTATTCGCAGACCATGGGCGCGGATCGCGCGAATCGGATGAACGCCGCGGAATCGGCGCGCCGCCTGGGCATTCCGTTTGCGTTTCATTCCGATGCGCCCATTACGCCGCTCAATCCGCTTTTCACCGCATGGTGCGCGTCGCAGCGCGAGACCGCATCAGGTCGAGTGCTCGGTGCGAACGAACGCGTGCCGATTGCCGATGCATTGCGCGCAATCACGCTCGGAGCCGCTTACACACTCAAGATGGATCACCTGGTGGGCAGTATCGAAGTCGGCAAATTCGCGGACTTCGCGGTGCTCGCCGAAGACCCCGCCGAAGTCGCGCCGCGACGTCTGAAGGATCTGGAAGTGTGGGGCACGGTGCTCGGCGGCCGCATTTTCCAGGCGCCGGCGGGATGAGTGCGATTCCGCTCGTCGTGATTGGCGGCTATCTCGGTGCGGGAAAGACCACACTGCTCAACCATATTCTGAGCAACGCCGGACCGCGACGCATCACCGTACTCGTCAATGACTTCGGCTCGATCAATATCGACGCTTCGCTGATTCGCCAGCGCACCGACGACGTGATCAACCTGGAAAACGGCTGCGTCTGCTGTTCGATCGGCGGCCGGCTGGTCGAGGCGCTGCTGGCCATAAGCTCGCGCACTGACGCCCCCGATCTGCTGATCATCGAAGCGAGCGGCGTGTCCGACCCGGTGCGCATCGCGCAGATCGGTTTGCTCGATCGCGCGTTTCGTCTGGACGGCATTGTCGTGCTGGTGGATGCGGAACGTGTCGAACAGACGCTGGCCGATCCTTATGTCGGCGATATCGCGCAACGGCAGATCGCGGGCGCCACGGCCATCGTGCTGAACAAGATGGATCTGCTTGGCGAGCCTGCACGCGAGGCTGTCAAAGCGCGCATTGAAGCGCTTGCGAATAGCCGTGTCATCGTTCAGGCCACACACGCGGCCGTGCCGCTCGGTTTGATCTTCGAGGAGGGGCACGTACTACCCGCGCGCCCTATCGGCGCGATGCCACTGGCCGCCTCTCCCACCCCGCGCGATCTGTGCAGCTTTTCATTTGTCACCGACGCGTACCTGAGCCGCAAGAAACTCAAGGACGCGTTGCGGAGTTTCTCGGCAAAGCTGTTGCGTGCGAAAGGTTTTGTCCGACTGGAGAGCGACGGCGCGCTGCATGAATTGCATGTGGTCGGCAACCGCGTGGTAATTAGCGCGTCGCCGGCTTGTACATCCGCCCAATCGCAGATCGTGCTGATCGGCATGTTCGATCGCGACGACGAGTTGACTGCTCGAGCGGCGCTCAAAGCCGCGGAAATCGGACCATGATCCCGGCCAACCGGGGACGCGCGCCGAAAAACTAGCGCCTCAACTCGGAGACAATCTTCTCGGCCAGAAAATCGCACGGCGGACGATTCGAAGCCGTGCTGCGCGCCAGCACCATTTCCAACGCGGTGATTTCGGGCAAGCCGTGCGCGCGCCCAAGCAGCGTGAAGTGCGCCGGCACCGCGCAGCGGGCGAGCGGCACGATCGCGAGACCTGCTTCGGCCATCGACAGCAGGCCCAGCAGACTCGGACTTTCATATGAGGTGCGGTACGGAATCTTCGCGCGCTCCAGGCTGCGAATCGCGTTCTCGCGCGCGACGCTGCCCGGCAGGAACACGGCGATCGGCAACGGCCGTTCGCGCCATATCTCATCGGCGCTCGGCGCGGCCGCCCATTCCATGGGTTCATGGCGAATGAACTCGCCCGATAAACCCTTGACTCGCGTCGCACACACCAGATCGACCGAACCGTCTTTCACCATCGGCGCGAGTGCGACGCTCGGCAAACCGACAACCTGAATCTCCACCTTCGGATAGGTCGCGGAAAACTTCTTGAGGATCGGCGGCAGCAGCGACGACGCGTAATCGTCCGGCACGCCGATACTCACGCGTCCCGTCACGTCCGGCCGAACCACCGCCGCCCATGCTTCGTCGCGTAAAGCGAGCATGCGGCGAGCGTAGGTCAGCAGGACTTCGCCATCCTGAGTCGGCACCACATTTCTCGGCTTGCGCACGAACAGCGGCTTGCCCAGCGCGGTTTCGAGCGTCTTGATCTGCATGCTCACCGCCGATTGCGACCGATGCACGACTTCCGCCGCCCGGCTGATGTTGCCGGTGTCGGCGACGGCGACGATCATGGTCATCACGTCCAGGTCGAGGGCTTTCAAGGAGTCTGGTATCAGAAAAGTAGATAGATTCGATCAATATTACGCGATTTTCTAAAGTTGTGACATGGGGCATAGTGGCTGCAAAGGAGCCAGTCCATGAACGCCCGTACCGACCTCTCAGTGCTTGCCGTACCCGAACTGTCGTTTGCGACCATCGCATCGGGCATCTGCGTGCCGTACGTCGAGTGCGGAGAAGGCGAACCGCTCGTGTTCGTGCACGGCTCGCTGTGCGACTATCGCTACTGGAATGCGCAGACGGCGGCGCTCTCGCAACATTTCCGCTGCATCTCGGTGAGCCTGAGCCACTACTGGCCGGCGAGCGAGGCGTGCATTCAGGGCGAGTTCGGCTGGCAGACGCACGTCGGCGAACTGGCCGAGTTTATCGAGGCGATCGATCTTGGGCCCGTGCATCTGGTCGGCCATTCGCGCGGCGGCTGCGTGGCGTTCCATGTTGCGCGCGACAATCCGCGGCTCGTGAAGACGCTCACGCTCGCGGACCCGGGCGGTCCGCTGCAGACCGACGGCATGCCGGAGGCGGCGCTGCCGGCTACGACGAATGTGTTACGCGCGCGCGTCGCGGAACTCATCGAGAGCGAGCAGATCGACGCGGGCCTGGAGCTTTTCGTCGATTCGGTGAGCATGCCGGGAGCGTGGCGCAAGAGCCCGGTCGCGTTCCGCACCATGGCGATCGACAACGCGGGCACGCTGCCCAAGCAACTCCGCGATCCGTTGCCCGCCTATTCCCGTGAAACCGCGCGTGACGTGAAATGCAGGACGCTGCTGATCGACGGCCAGCGCAGTCCGCGCATGTTCCGCAACAACGTCGAAAAGCTCGCGGAGTGGATCGATTATGCGGAGCGGCAAACCATTGCCGGTGCGTCGCACGGCATGAATGTGTCGAACGCCGGTGCTTTTAACAGGCTCGTGCAGGCGTTCGTCAGCTTCTGATTCCGGCGTGGGTCGGCGTGGTTCGGCTCGGCGGTGCGGCAGGCGAAAACATCAAAGGTCGAAGGTGCTTCGATATTTCTCGTCGGCATCCGAACGCGTATTGATTCGACGAGACGCCACCCGGCACCTCGCAGAAAAACCGCGAGCCGCGTTCATGCTTGAACACGCCGCTTTTCATCACGACGCCGACGCCGGCCATCTGTTCGTGTAGCGCGCGAACCTCGTCGAGGGACGCCAGCTCAAAACCGATGTGAGAGTTCTGCGGCCACTCGACCGGATGGTCGGCGGCGTCATCGATCACGATGTCGAAACCGGAGCGTTTCCAGAAAGCAGCTCGTCCCTCGCGCGGCAACCGTACGGTCTAGATGGTCCTCGAAGAAGGCGGCGGTGGCGCTCACATCGGATGAAGGGAAGCTAACGTGATTGTGCTTCATGGCAGTGGTGATATCGCTCATACCGATCTCCGTTGAATCGGCTCGCTCGCTGCGTTCCGTACGGAAGATGTCGGAGTAAAAGCTCACATTCCATACTTGCATCACCCGGCTCGGGCTATTGCCCACGCAGGCCCGTGCTACGGCCGTTTCCGGACGTGCGATGCCAACTCGCGCGGGGCTTGCTCACGTTTTCTCGCGCGCTTCAGGGCCGACGAGAAACGTCACCGTGCGATGTTCGTGCGCGCCTACCGTAACGAATGCCACGCGTGGCGCGATAGCAAGGTGATGGTGCCACCTGATGCGCCCGTCACGCTGTAGACCGGCGCGGACGTGTGGGAAACGTACCGGCGGCGCTTCGCGACGTGCCGCAGCAGGCAGGCTTTCCGCTCGCTATCGAGTGGCCTGAGCTACCGGCATGAAGCCGCTATTCGCGGGCATGTGGTTCGGCTCATGTGCCTGGTGTTGACGGTGCTTGCGGCGCTTGCGCCGGGTGCCTGCACCTTCGTGCACATCAAGGGCAACTCCGACCACATAGAAGACACAGGGGGCACGGCGGGGGTGGCGCTACCGCCCGCACGCCGCGAGCAACAGCGGCCCGCTGCAGCGCTTTTTTCAGCGTCCCAACCCGCGGTGAACGGGGCATCATGACATTCTTCGATTCGTATCCGGTGCCCGCCGTTCGCGCCGAAATTCGCAATATTCACTCTCATCACGATTGTTGGCGGGTGTACGTGCTGTGTGGCATTTTCTCCAACGCATCTTCCGAGATAACGGCACGCAGCATCGGCCACCACACTATTTGACAGTACTGTTTTCCTTGATATACATCATAGCTGTTACCGCTCCACCGCTACCGCCAAGCGGATTTTGAAGTATGTATTCATGCAAAAGAAAGCGTCACATGCTCATGACATATCGAACCATTAGCAACCGGCGAGACGTTGGTAATTACCACGTCATACATGGTGATGCGAGCGAACTCATGAGGTACGGTGCCTGCCTTACGCATGGTTAATACAGCTTTTTCAATGTGCTTTCCAGTAAAGCAGTATTTAGCCAGGTTCGGACTAGCTCGATCATATGCGTGGAAAAATCCAAGGTCTGACACTGAAGCCTTGCCCACGCCGCCGCCTGATCCCGAAAGCATGGAGGAATTTTGTGCGACTTGCCAACTCCACGACTGGGCATCAATTTCGTCGAGATGTTCGAAGTCTTGAGATTCTCCCGAAATGCCGTTGATATCAATCAAAATATCTTGCGCCATAATTAAAAGTTTGGATATTGTTTACTGGAGATGACCGATCATTGCGCTGAGTCCGCCACCGGCGATTAATCCCTCTGCCTCGCCCGCCAATAGAAGAACGGCAGGAGCGCAATCTAGGGCCTTCTTTGCCATACTGGCGAAAATGCCGGGATTTACCAGCCAGGGAGCAATTAATTCCGTATTAATGCCGAGCAACATAATTGATCCACCGTATCCCGCTAGCAATCCCGCGCCACCGTCGAAATATATTGTTGCACCCTTAATATCGGATGTCGATAGTTCTTGCCTGTGAAAATAACTGGTCATATAGAGTACGCCGTCGCTCGTAAAATCTTTCGTAGAGCCCGTGCCAGACATTTCCCTGTTCAATATTGGAATAGGCGGAAGTTTGATTTTCGGTAGTCCTCGTGAGTAGCCAATTCCAAATCCGAAATAAGAAAAATCGTGAGATTGTTTCTGCGGATCATCGAGAATAATTTTTCCGCCCGAGATGGATAGTAACTCAATGCCAAGCCCGCCCGTTGCACTCGTATTTAACGACCATCCGCTTTTACGCAACGATATCATTTGCCACTTCTCCTTTCGAACAGATTGCGTTTCCAGAACAAACAATCAACCAAGGTAGAGCACAAGAAGACCATTCCAAGTGCAAAACACACAAGCGGTAAATCCCAGATATCCATAAAACGATCAATCTCTGAAGTGTGAGTGGGGTCATCTGGCCTGTAGCGGATGGGTAGTGTGTCGCCGACATTTGCGGATATAAATGCCGATTGCGAAGAGGAAATATGCTCGCCTCTTTGCGTGTCAAATTCCACCTGAACATGGTGGCCGCCGTGATTAAGCCGGGCGACTTTGCCACTCACAACTACGGAGTTGTTTATAAAATCCGTAGTCTGCAAGTATAAAAAATTCGCTGCGATCAATAAAAATACGCCGCCAGCGAAAAATATAGCGTTTTTTGAAATTCGATTCAGCTTTTCTTCTTTAATCGACATAGTGACGAAGAGCCTGTAGCATTTAGGTGATGGCGTGCGAGCATGCAAAATAACAGATCAGCCGGAGAATGTGTTTTTGAGATTTGGTGGCCCTATGCACCGCGGTTTAAATGGCGGCGACTTTTCCCCCTGCCAATCTGCCAGAAGGGGTTCACGTTAATGCAGCACTGTCGCTTTTTGGGTGGGAGATCAGCGCTATTCCATCGCGTGGATGAGCCAAAAGGTGAAAAATTGGTAAATCTTCGAAAATTATGCAAGTTGATTCGTTTGGCGACTGCGCGCCGCGACGATTAGCGGCCACAGCGTGCGGCTCATGCTGAGCCCTCTTTCGCTTCGGACTCACACACGTTTGCCAGAATCCACTCGGCTATCAGCGGCACGGCCACAAGCAATTGCTCGAAGTCGTGACGCGATCACCATCATCACGGCGCGCTCACGCATCGCGATGCGTGGCCCGTACGTGTCATAATCCATCACGCGATCCTCTTCGTGGGTATCACTCATACACGCCTCTCCTCATCGAGGTTGAAAGCGACAACGATGGGCTCATCGCTTACGAGCCCGTATGAGCACAGGCTATGCAGCGACATTGAAGCCGTCGCACCTGCGCAGATCTGCAGATAGATCGGCAACTGCTGCTGCCGGTCGATTTCAATGGCCAAAGCGGAAGTCGGAACGGTCATGACGGTCTCGCGGACAAGAAAAGCGGCAAACGGTTTGTACTAGTCGGATCGTCGATTCCTGGCACTTTCCGATTGGCCATGATTCTTCCACAATGGCCTCACGCGATGAGACGGCGGCGAAACACTTTCGCGCGATACGACCCTCGCCCGGCTCCCGCGCGTTCACTTACTCTCATCTGGAGAATTTGCCATGAAAATCGTCGTAATCGGTGGGTCCGGCCTGATCGGATCGCGTCTTGTCACGTTGCTTCGCGAAGCGGGCCATGAAGCGCTTGCTGCATCGCCGCGTACCGGCGTCAACGCCGTGACGGGCGAGGGATTGGATAATGCGCTCGCAGGCGCGGACGTCGTGGTGGATGTGACAAACGCGCCGTCATGGGAGCCGCAGGCGGTACTCGATTTCTTCCGTACTTCGGCGCGCAATCTTGGCAAGGCCGAAGCAGCTGCGGGAGTTCGGCATCACGTAGCGCTATCCATCGTCGGCTGCGACCGCTCGCCGGAGAACGCGTACTTCGCCGCCAAGGTCGCGCAGGAGGAACTGATCAAAGCGGCCGGCGTGCCGTATACGATCGTGCGCGCGACGCAGTTCATGGAGTTCATCGGCGGTATCGCGGATTTCAGCACGGTCGACGGCACGGTACGTGTCGGCGAAGGACTGTTTCAGCCGATCGCCGTAGACGATGTCGTAGCAAACCTCGCGCAGATCGCGCCTGCTGCGCCGCAAAACGGCACGGTCGAGATTGCCGGCCCGGACCGCGCGCCTTTCGCGGAGATCGTCTCGCGTTATCTGAAATCGGTAGGCGACGCGCGCCCAGTGGTAACGGACCGCGATGCGCTGTATTACGGCGGCCGCGTCGAGGAACAATCGCTCGTGCCGCTCGGCGACGCGCGGATCGGCCGCATTAGTCTCGACCAGTGGCTCGCGCGCTCGAGGAAGGCTTGATTGCAGGTTTAAGCGAAACCTGAATCAACGTGTCCGCACGTGTCCTGATAGGCGCCGTCGACTCGATCGGCGTCGAAACGGAATAAGAATTTTTCTGGGGAAAGATGAGCATGTCATAGAAGTTTGTCGTCGTGACCGGCGCGTCGCAAGGCATCGGTGCCGAAGTCGCTAGGGCGTTTCGCGAGCTCGGCTACCGCATTGTCGCGAACTCACGGTCGATCAAGCCGTCGGACGATGCGAACATCCTCACCATCGCCGGCGATATCGGTGACCGGGCAACCGCTCATCGTGTCATTACCGAAGGCGTCGCACGATTTGGCCGCATCGACACGCTGGTGAACAACGCCGGCATCTACATCGGCAAGCCTTTCACCGAACACACTACGGAAGACTACGCCGCGGTGGTGAACATGAATATGACGGGCTTTTCTTACATCACGCAGCTCCTGTCTACGCTTCAACAATCGTCGCGTCATAGTCTTCATCGACGAACGCGACGAGAAACTCTTCAGGCATCAGCCACGAATCAACGCTGACCGTCTTCGTATCAATGTCCACGTTGACCTTCGCGTCGGCGTCGACGGTCCTCATCGCATGTTCGATAGCCGGAATATCGTCGGAGCGAATTTCATCTTTAACCGAGAATTTCACTTTTCATTTCTCCACTAGATAGCGTTCATACACACCGCCGCCACGACCTGTTTTCGCGCTCAACGAACGTCGTGGCTCGCGGGCGCCTTGCTACATCACGTTGATATCCGCACCATTCGTCTTTGACCGCTTCATGGTCCGTTAGAGCCGAATGTAGGCGCATTGACTCAAGTTTCGAATACCCGCACCGTACAAACAGTCTTGCGCAGCGGGAACAAATCGAAAATCGGGCGGCGAGCCGTGACGCGCTGAAGCTACGTTGAGGAGACTTGTTCTGGAGATTTGCCGGCACCCCGGCTTTGCCGACGTTTTTCGAAGCGGACATTCACGAATGTCCGTCGACTATGCCTTGCCTCTGTCGCCCAGAAAAATTCTGTGGATATTGGCCGGATACACCCAGTCGCGCGCCTGGCGCTCGATGAGATCCATAAATGCCGGCGGACCACTGCAGTAGATCTGAGTGTTCGCATGCGCTGGACTCATCGCGTGAGAAGTTGCCTGTTCCAATCGGTCAGCACCTAAACCGAAATGGTGATAAACCCTGCTTTCGCTTTTGAGCGCATCGAGTTCTTCCCGAAAGACTGCACGTTCGGGTGACCGAGCGAAGTTGTGCAGCTCGAATTTTTGCCCTGCGGCCGCTAGCCGTTTTGCGATTCCCGCAATCGATGCAGCGCCAACGCCGCCGGAAAAAAGTATCGATTGTGTACGACCGTCCAAAATAACTGAAGGACTCCGTGTCGTTACGATAAACGCCTCGTCGCCCTGGTTCAGCGTAATGTCTGCGGTTTTCGAATCTGCACTGCCATCATCCTGTCTCACAGCGATGACATAGGCACGCGGCCGGGACGTAGAACGGCACAGCGGATATATTTTCTCTTTGCAGGTGACGTCGTCGCGAACGAGCGTGACGCAAGATCCATCGTCAAACGGCGGAAGCTCGGATCTGCATCTGGTTTGAAGCTCGACAGCATGGTAACTCTCGGCAAGTTGCCATTTCCGGGTAACGACGACTGAGAGGAGTTTGTCGTGCATGTCTTCTCCAATATGACCTTCGCCTTCCTTAATCGGAAGTTCGCCGGTGTATGGATTGCATGAGATGGCCGGTCCAGCAAACTGCTGGAGGGCGGTTGAATGTGGGATTCAGGTTAGGGCGGAAGAGATCCACCAGCAAGTCGTTCAACGCGAATACCACCTATATAACCGCGCTGATAAAGGGTGGGTTGCCGGCTCGGTGCAGGAGATGGTCGCGCGGGCCGAGCTCGCAAAATTCGTAGTTGGCATGGTGTCTCAGCGTCTTCCAACGCGCTGACGTCCTCCAGTGCTACCGTCATCAGTGACAGGTGCCCGATTTCGCCGTTATCGACGGATGCGCCGCGACGATCAATCGGGTGTCGTCGAATGAATCGCCTTCAGAACCTCGCTCGAAAACCTTGGGTCTCCCACTTCGACGTCCGCGGACAATCGCACGGTGATTTCCTGCAGCAGCCAACCGTTGCCGTCAGGGTCACTGAACGAAGCGTAAGAGGCGTAACTTTGTCGTGTGGGATTCAAGCCGCTAACCACGCTATTCCCGTCAGCATGATGGAACACGCCGCCCGTATCGTGGAATGGCTCGCTGATCTCGATGCCACGACGGAGCAGATCGTTACGGACGGCCACAATGTCGGACACAATGAGGTGCAGTCCCTGGACCGAGCCGGGCGCGGCCCTGGTGATGTTCTTGCCGAACATCACCGAACATCCGGAGCCGGATGGTGTGTACTGGATCACGCGGTAGTCGTCGCCCTTGAAATCGATATCAAGTCGCCAACCTAGATCGCCGTAGAAGCGCTTGGCGCGATCGACGTCCGAGACGGGGATGACGACGATCTCGAGCTTCGTGTCGTACATGCCGGCGCGCGAGGTCTCAACTGCGTGCCCGCTTTGCATTGGGTTGTTGCTCATGTCTGGCTCCTTGGAGGCGTTGGCTACGGGTTCCCCTTCTACCGCTTCGGGTAGGTGAACACACGATAGGTGAAAACGAAACGCAAAAACATGGCAAGTGGCGACACAGTTTCCTGTATTGATTCCAGCAGGAACACGACGACTTAGCCGTCATTGCGTCAAAGTGCCTGGCACGTTTCGGTGTTCGAAGTAGCGTTCCGCTATAGATCATCCTTACGCCGAGGCGACGCGCCGCAACCCCTTCGAAAGCGAGATCCGCGCCCGGAACGCACTCGTTTCAGCCTGCTATGGCGGACGGCGAAGTCCCTCATACCATCGGATGCTCCAGCAATACCTTCGCCGGATGGCGCGCACCTGGAAGCCGGTCTTGAATAGAGGTGTTCGTTGAACGCGTCTCCAACACGATGCCCTATGACAGTGTCCGCTTGACGTGGGGGCAGCCTCCGTCTCGAGAGCTGCTCAAGCCGTTTTCCCGGCACGTGGGGACTCCGGACAACTGACCTGAACAACGACTTCGAGAGTTTGCCCCGGCAATGCCGCGTTTTGGCATTTGCCTCAATGAACGGAGATTGGCAATGAAAATCCTGTTGGTTTTGACTTCGCACAATGTGCTTGGAGACACCGGCAAGCCGACCGGCTTCTGGCTGGAAGAGTTCACAGCTCCCTACTATGCGTTCACAGACGCCGGTGCGGAAGTCACCGTGACTTCGCCCAAGGGGGGACATCCACCGATCGATCCCAGAAGTGACGATCCGGACAATCAGACCGACTCGATGCTACGGTTCAAGAAAGACCCTGGGACGCAGAAAGTGTTGGCCAGCAGCGTCAAGCTCGCTGACGTCAAGGCGGCCGACTACGACACGATCTTCTATGCCGGCGGTCATGGCCCGATGTGGGACCTGACCAATGACAAACACTCGATCGCCTTGATCGAGGATTTCTACAACGCGGGCAAGCCGGTCGCCGCCGTCTGTCATGGCCCTTGTGTTCTGCTGAAAGCCACTTATGAGGGACAACCCATCGTCAAGGGCAAGCGCGTCACCTGCTTTACCAACGACGAGGAAGAAGCCGTAGGACTGACCAAAGTCATGCCCTTCCTCGTCGAGGATGAACTCAAACGCCTGGGCGGCCATTTTGAAAAGGTGGCGAATTGGGACGTACTGACTATTGTCGATGGGCGCCTGATCACCGGCCAGAACCCAGCCTCGTCCGGCCCGACTGCCGTGGAGTTGCTCAAGGTTCTGCAGGCCTAGTTTCAATCCGGCGGGGGCCCCTGAAGTCGGCGAGCTTGTGGGACCGCTTTCTCGAGGGACAGGGGCGGAACGCTTCGATCACGCGGAGGATGAGATGCCGAGAACATACGACAGCATTTCGCTCGAGGACGCAAAGCGGATGGTGTCCGCCGCAGAGGCAAAGGCCGCGAGTCTCAGGGTCGCGTACAGCATCGCTGTGGTTGACGCCGGCGCCCACCTGGTCGCTTTCTTGCGTCAAGATGGCGCGATTATCGGCAGCATCGACCTTGCCATCAACAAGGCAGTGACAGCGAGAATCTTGGAGAAAACCACCGCTGATCTGGCCAGGTTTGCGCAATCAGGGATGCCACTGTTCGGGATCCAGGAAAGCATCGCGGGTGAAGTTGTCATTTTTGGCGGCGGCATTCCCGTCGTCTTCGACGGACACGTTATCGGCGCCGTGGGAACCAGCGCAGGAACCATCGAGCAGGACATTGCAGTTGCGCAGGCCGCGCTAGCTGCGCTCGATGCTTGAACGAGATCGTCCAACGCAATGCTGCCGGGTAGCGAACGTCCTGAATCAGGAGCGGAAAGCGCGAAGAAATCCTCGCGCGGACTTCGCCCAAAGCATCCTTACTATCGGTGATAGGAGCCCCAAAATGACAGCGGCGACGAACCCTGTTGCAATCAAAGTTGCCCGGCAGTCCCCAGCGTATTGGCGTGTGACGATCGATAACCCGCCGATCAACGTCATGGGCCCTCCCATGATCGCCGAGTTCCACGAGCTCATCGGCGCCCTCGAAGCCGACGAGCAGGTCAGGGTCGTAGTCTTCGACAGCGCGGTGGACGGCTACTTTTTGAATCACTCAGATTTCCTGGCCAGGTTCCAGGACCTGGCCGCCATGCCGCCGGGCCCCACAGGCTTGCCGCAATGGCCGGACTGCCTCGTTCGCCTGACACGCGTCCCCGTTGTCTCCATCGCCCTCATTCGCGGGCGCGCGACGGGGAACGGCAGTGAACTGACGCTCGCCTGCGATATGAGTTTCGCCAGCCGAGAAAGAACGATCCTCTCGCAATGGGAGGTGGGCGTGGGGCTGGTCGCCGGAGGCGGTCCGATGGCCCGGTTGCCGCGGCTCATCGGCCGCAATCGCGCGATGGAGGTGCTGTTGAGCTCGGAAGACATCAGTGGCGACCAGGCCGAAGCCTATGGCTACGTCAACCGGGCGCTCCCCGATACCGACCTCGACGCCTTCGTGGACGCGCTCGCGACCCGGATCGCAGGCTTCGACAAGTTGGCAATCGCCAACACCAAGCGCCTCGTCAACACCAGCCTGCCACCGGATGTCGAAATCGCCGCCGGGTGGGACGCCTGCATGGCATCGCTAGGGCGACCCGCCGCGCAGGAAAGCATCAAGGCGCTGCTCGCACGCGGTTTCCACAAGCCTGGCGATGTTGAAGATCGGCTCGGATACTATCTTGGCCAACTCGCATGAAGCTGTCCGTCGCCTGGCACGGAGCGACAGGGTAAAAACCGGCTTCATCGACAACTCACCCATGTGTCGAAGCCAATCGAGGCCACACCGCTCGTTGAGGATTGTCGCGAGGGAAATCTCAGATGGACAACGAGTCAGTAACATCGGGCAGCGCGTTAGTCCGCGAAGCAGTGGACGAGGCGCAGCGCGCGCGGGAGGGAGAACTGGCCGAAGATCCGACTGTGCGCGACCATCCGCGTTTCCAGCAGATGTTTCCAGTCCTGACTCAAGCCGAGGTCGACAGGCTGCGGCGCTTTGCCAGCCGTTGCCGCTACGCTGCGGGCGAACTGCTTTATCGCGCCGGAACCATCAGCCCGGGTGTGTTCGTCCTGCTTTCAGGCAAGGTTCGCATCGTCGGACGCGACGGCTTGGGCCGCGAACGCGTCGTTCGGACTCAGACAGGGTACGGCGAGTTCACCTCCGATGTCGCGCAGCTCTCGCGCAAGCCCGCCCTGCTCGACGCGCACGTCGTAGAGGATGTCGAAGCGCTGTTGCTGCGGCCGGACGGACTCACCGCGATGATGATGAGCGAAGCCGACCTCGGCGAAAAAATCATGCGTGCGTTGATCCTGCGGCGCGCCTTGATCATCGAGCGCGGGCAGGGCGTCGTTCTCGTCGGACCGCCCGGTAACGCGCGGCTCGTCGCCTTGCAGGATTTTCTTCACCGCAATGGCTGTCCGCAAACGACGATCGATGCGCAGAGCGATGCGGAAGCTGTCGCGCTACTTGACCGGCTGACGACGCAGCCCGACGATTTCCCGCTGGTCCTGTGCCCCAACGGCACGATGCTGAGAAACCCCGACGAGGGTCAGCTGGCTTCATGTCTAGGACTCGTTCCCGAGTTCGATTCAACTCACGTCTACGATGTGGCGATTATCGGCGCCGGACCGGCGGGCCTCGCGACGGCGGTCTATGCCGCATCCGAAGGGCTGTCGGTGGCCGCATTCGACGGCCGGGCGCCAGGCGGCCAGGCCGGTACGAGTTCGCGCATCGAAAATTACCTGGGGTTTCCCACCGGGATCACCGGACATGCGCTGGCGAGCCGCGCGTTCGCTCAGGCGCAAAAGTTCGGCGCGCATCTCGGTATTCCCTGTGAAGTCAAAATGCTGTACTGCGATCGGCACCCGTTCATCGTGGAGCTTGCCGACGCGCGGCGCATCTCCGCGCGTACCGTCGTGATCGCGAGCGGCGCGGAGTACCGGCGCCTCGGTGTCGAAGGACTGGCGCGTCTCGAATCCCATGGCGTCTATTCCTGGGCCTCGCCGATCGAGGCGAGGCTTTGCCGCAAAGAATCGGTGCTGCTCGTGGGCGGTGGCAACTCCGCGGGACAGGCTGTGGTGTTTTTGGCGTCGCACGCGGAACACGTCCACCTGTTTATCCGCGGCTCGAGCCTCGAAAAGAGCATGTCGCACTATCTGATCGAGCGTGTTACCGGGCTGGAGAACGTGACGGTTCATACGCGTACCGAACTAACCGCACTCGAAGGTGACGCACGTCTGGAGCGCGTGCATTTCCGCGGCGCCGGCGGTATCGAGGGGACGATGACGGCGCACCATCTGTTCGTGTTCGTGGGCGCCGAACCGAATTCAACCTGGTTGAAGACATGTGGCGTGTCGTTGGACAGCAAAGGATTCGTCTTGACGGGCACCGACCTTCCCGAAGCGGGCCTTGCAGCGTCACCTTTGCGGACAAGCATCGAGGGTGTGTTCGCGATCGGCGACGTTCGCTCCGGCTCGATCAAGCGTGTCGCGGCCGCAGTGGGTGAAGGTGCGGCTGTGGTACATCAGATTCATAGTTACCTTGCCGCGTCGGGCAGCTGAGGCACGCGAATTCACTTGCTCGGACAGCGCCACACGACAAGCCTCCAGTTGACGTCCGCAATGTCGGTCTGTGCTTCTCGGTCGCAGCGCAGCATATCGGGTTCAAACGAGGCGTAGTCAGGGACATCATGATGACCGCGGCCGGGGAATATCGTGTCCGGTTGACCGGGTACTCGCAGTGCAATGCCGTCGGGAGGTGGAGATGAAAGCATTGGTGTTTCATGGTCCGGGCCGGAAGGCCCTCGAAGACAAGCCGGAACCGACAATCGCGAAGCCCACGGATGCGATTGTGCGTATCACGAAGACGACGATCTGTGGCACGGACCTGCACATTCTGAAAGGAGACGTCCCGAAGGTGCGGCCCGGCACGACGCTGGGTCATGAGGGCGTCGGTGTCGTCGAAGCGGTCGGCAACGCCGTGTCCAACTTCATGATCGGCGACCTCGTACTGATCTCATGTATCAGTTCTTGCGGAAAATGTGAATTCTGCCGACGGCAGATGTATTCCCATTGCACCACAGGGGGGTGGCTTCTTGGGCACCTCATTGACGGTACGCAGGCCGAGAAGGTCCTCATCCCGCATGCCGACTCAAGCCTTTATCACACGCCCGCCGGCGCCGACGAGGAGGCTCTCGTGATGCTCAGCGATATCCTGCCGACGGGCTTCGAATGCGGGATACTCAATGGCAAGCTCAAACCGGGTCAGAGCGTTGCCATCGTGGGCGCGGGGCCGGTCGGTCTCGCCGCACTGATGACGGCTCAGTTCTTCGCGCCGGCGCAGATTATCGTCGTCGATGTCGACGACAACCGGCTGGAGGTCGCGAAGCAGTTCGGTGCCACACACCTCGTCAACAGCGGCGCAGGCAATGCCGTCGAACAGGTGATGGCGCTGACCGTCAACCGCGGTGTGGATGTGTCGATAGAGGCAGTCGGTATTCCTGCGACATTTGCCATTTGCGAGTCCATCATCGGCGCAGGCGGGACGATCGCGAATATAGGCGTTCATGGCACAAAGGTGGATCTGCATCTGGAGCGGCTCTGGTCACACAACATCACATTGACAACCGGCCTTGTGGATACGTACACCACCCCTATGCTGCTTTCAACTGTGGAGTCGAAACGTCTTGAACCGAAGAAGCTGGTCACGCACCGCTTCACGCTCGACCGGATCATGGATGCTTACGCCACGTTTTCCGATGCGAGGAATTCACGGGCCTTGAAAGTTGTCATCTCGAACGAAGCCCGGTAGATGAAAAACCTGCCAGGACCAAGCGCTCTGGCGACGCTGTCGGCAGAACTGGAGCACCCTGACTCGTGCCATCAAATCAGACCATATGACCGCTTCCGTTGGTTGAAGCGCGCGCGAATAGCGAGCTTGAAAAGCGGCGAACGGATTTCCGTCGCCGCAAACAGGAGCACATTTGGTCGATGAATCAGCCGGGAGGCACGCCTTCGAGGATCAGAAGCGGGTGCGCACGCCTGTCGTCAGTTCAAGCTGGTTGGTCGCGCCAAACGTGCTGCCGACCGTATAGCCGCCATGAAGCCTCATGTAGTCGCCGGCCAGATACAGTTCGGTACGCTTGGACAGGTGATAGAAGACCGACCCGTACAGCGTTTCCTTGAAGCCGTTGTGAAGGCCCGATGCCGGATCGAAAGCGCCAATGTTCGCGTTCGGAATGTCGCCATCGCCGTTGTACGCGGCGTTCTTCACGCGCATCTGCTGATAGCCGAGCTGGTAGTCGAGCGGGCCCTTCGGCGACAGCTTGAGCGACACGGTCCACGCGTTATCCTGACGCTGACCGAGCGAGCCCTGATTGCCGAGGTAGCGGAAATAACCCGCATTGGCGCGCAGAATGCCGAAGTTAAAGTTGCCGCCCACCGACCATGTCTGGTTGGTAAAGCCAACGCGATTTACGTGATTATAAAAACCCGACACGTCGAACGCGCCGCCGTTATAACCGAGCGCCGCCTGGTAATTGGAGTTGGAGCTGAAACTCGTTGAGTTGCCGAATGCGTAACCGGCGCTCGCGAAGATCCCATTGCTGAAGAGCTTCTTCCAGGCGACACCGTTGTTGTAACGCGTGCCCGTCGCGCTGGCCGCATAGAAAATCATCTGCTTGAAATTATTCGAGTTGGTCCAGCTACCCTCTTCCGTGGTCAGCCGCGCGTTGCCATAGGGGTCACCATAGATCGCCGCCGAATCGCGCGCGATGGTGTTCTGGAAGCCCGCCGTGATCTTGCCGAACGTGTCGTTCTCGATACCGACCCATGCATCGCGGTCGAAGATCTGACCCGGATCTTCCATCTGGCCGTTGGCGACGACGAATTCGCTCTCGAGCCGGAAAATGATCTTCGAACCGCCACCGATGTCCTCGGCGCCCTTCAGGCCCCAGCGACTCCCGCTGAACCACGGTTCACCGTCGTTGCCCATGCCGATGGTGTGATTGCCGTTGGCGTCCGCGTGCGTTCTGTAGGTCGGAAAGCTCAGGTCCATCAGTCCATAAAGCTGGACACTCGACTGCGCGTGCGCGGCTGTCGCTCCAAGTGCGCTGGCCGCGATGGCCAACGTAAGATACTTTTTCTTCAAGATCGTCTCCTCCGACTGCTGCATTGAAAATCTGATTGTTCTGCTCTCGACTGCTGCGGTCCGTCTGTCGGATGTCCCATCCGGCATGCGACTGAACGCAATCCTACTTACCTCAATCCTTCACGCTCCTTTCCCGTATTGCTCGAACAACTCAGTGCATTCACTGATATACGGGCAGCGCTCCGGTCCATTAATCGGAATACCGCCGACGGAGCGCGCAAGCGGCGCATCTAGATGAGCATCCGCATGTCGAGGACGGTGTGCTCGCGACGTCGCGACGCGAGAGGCGTCTCGTTGTGAATAAACTCCCGCCCAACGGAGATGTATTGTGGGTCGCCACAGGCGGGACTCGAAGACATACCACCGGATTGCCGGCGGATCAGCGCCTTGATATGCGCGACCAGTTCGCGTGCGTCGAACGGCTTGACAACATAGTCGTCGGCACTGGCGCTGAAACAGTTAGCCTTGTCCACGGCGGAACAGAGGCGAGCAATTTATTGTTCTGCAGAAGCCCGGCGGTCCAGCGAGCCGCGTCATATGAGGTGAGGCCTAACGCGCTGAGCGCGCGAGCGACCTATTTCGCACTGACAAACTCGTTGGTGTAGGTTTTGTCCAGTTCAACATGCTTGCCTTTGACCGACGGATTGAACGCCGAGAGCACCTTGAGCACGGTCGCCGGGCCATCAGCCGGCATCTTGCCGTCGGCGGTATACATCGGCAGGGACGCCTTCAGGGCGCTCACGTACAGCGGCTTGTCTTTCTGATAGTCGCTGGGCATCTTCGCCGCGATTTCCTCGGCGCTATGCGTGTGAATGAACTGCATCGTGCGAACAAATGCATGAGCGAGCTTCGTGGCCTCGGTCTTGTGCGAATCAGCCCATGCTGCCTGCACGTAGAGACTCGACGCGGGATACGTACCGCCCAGCGCCGCCTTCGTCCCCTCGACCGAGCGCATATCGACGAGCACCTTTGCCTCGCCCGATTTGAGCAATGCGGATATCGTGGGCTCCGTCGTCATGCCAGCGTCGATACGGTTCTGTTTGATTGCCGCGATGAAACTGGCGTCGGCACCCACCGGCAGCATCGTGTATTCGGTCGACTGGATCCCGTGCTGTCCGGCGAGGTATTGCGTCAGAAAACTGGTCGACGAACCGAGGCCCGTCACGCCCAGCGTCTTGCTCTTGACGTCGGCCATGGACTTGATCGTGTCGGCCGCCTTGGTCGATACCATTTCGACCTCGCCCGGCACCTGGCCGAACACGACGATCGCCTTGACGTCCTTGCCCTTGGTCTGCAGATCGATCGTGTGGTCGTAGAACCCCACAACAGCCTGGACGGCCCCGGCTAGCAGTTCGTTCTCCGCGTCGACACCAGCAGGCTGCGACAGCAGTTCAACGTCGAGCCCCTCGTCCTTGAAGTAGCCGAGTTGCTCGGTCAGTCGCGCCGGCAGATAGATCAGCTTGGTAATGCCGCCGACCATGATTGTGATCTTCCCGCTATCGGCGGCCGTCGCTGGTTGTGAGGCAAGACCAAACAGCAGGCAGCAGGCGCCAGCAATGTGGCGAAACGCCGTAGTTTTCGGTTGCATCGATAGTCTCCGTTATTGTCGGCCGCGAAGTGCTGCCTGTCTGCATCGATGGCGCAAGTATGGAAGCACGAATCCTTCTCTCCGCTTTCACGGCACCGCCTGTCGACTCGGGGATTTCCATGACATGACCGTCGCCGGATGCGAAGGCCCGGCGCAGTTCCGCCCTGCGTCGATTGCCTCTTACCTCATCCTGGAGTGCCTGCTGATCGTGAAAAAACCGGCCGAAAACGCACACTGGGCCGGCCCGGCGGTTACATCGACGATGTCGCGCAGGACCGTCAAAATCTGCAGCGCAAAAATTGCGGCCGGCATGTCACCATCACCGCTGTGGAAGCTTCAGTTTCATTACGGGTATAGCGTCCACGTAATGCAGACCATAAATAAGTTTTACTTTCCGATTCTTCGTCGCGCCGCCATTGTGTGAGCCAGACGCCGAGTCTATGGCCACAATCCTTGCGCTGCGAGGCGGCATCTGTGGGAGACGTGGCGGTCTCTTCAAACGATCATCTTCTTAAGCTTTCCTTAAGAATTGTTCAATGATCGTACTTGTTCAGAAGTGGATATAAGTTCAGTGCTCTAGCCGATCTGCGGACCGGCGCTCGAGCCAATAAACGGAAAGGAGACAAATCGATGGGAACGCGCATAACGACTTTGGTTTTGCTAGCTGCGGCCGCACTGGCCGGCTGCGGAGGTGGCGATAACGTCAGCGCCCCGACGCCGCCAAAGCTATTGACGAACGTCGCCGTACCCAACGCTTCGAGCCCACCATTCAGTTTCGATATCGGTTACGTGGAGGCCGGCAAGTACTTTCTTGCCGACCGCAATAACAAAGCGGTCGACGTCGTGGACACTAAATCGAACACGCTGGTCGCACAGATTCCGGGGCCGTTCATCGGTGCCGGCGCCACAACAAATGAGTCCGGTCCCGACGGAATTGTAGGGATCACCGGCACGAACACGATCTACGTCGGCGACGTCGACTCGGTTAAGGTGATCGATACGGCGGCGCAAAAGACGGTCAACACGATCGCCATCAGTAATTCCGGATCGCGCGTCGATGAGGGCTGCTACGATCCCGACGATCATCTCGTGATGTATGCGAGCCCCGGAGACTCGCCCCCGTTCGTCACGTTCATTTCCACGCTGACACAAAAGGCGGTGGTAAAACTGCCTTTTAACGGTTCGTCGGGGCTCGAAGCGTGCACATACGACCCTGTCTCGAAGAGCTTTTTGATCAACAACGACGGGACCTCTGCCAATCCCGAAGGCCAACTCGATGTCATCACCGGCAGTTCCGCAGCGGCGGGCAGTCCTTCTGTCAGCAAATCGTTTCCACTAGGGAAATGCGGACCGGCGGGAATCGTGCTTGGCCCGAATAACGACGTGCTCATAGGATGCGATCCGCCGGCCGGCGACCCGCTCATCACGCTGATCCTCGATCGTGCGAGTGGCGCAATCCAGGCCAGCCTGCCGTTTGGCGGGGTGGATCAGGTCAATTACGATCCGACTTCCAACCGCTATTTCCTGCCGGCCCGGCACTACGTCACGAGCGGTATCGCTGCGGCTTCCGGATTTAGTCCGCAGATGGGCGTAATCGATGGCGCTTCACGGCAATTGCTCTTTAAAGTTCCGGTAGGCACCGGGGCGCATTCTGTCGCCATCGACAGCGCGCTTGGGCAAGTGTACGTGCCGTTCCAGCCTGGCGCCGCAGGATTTCCCAACGGGGGCATCTCAGTGTTCTCGACCCGCTAGACTTTCGGATGCGCTTCAAATCAGGCGACGCGTCATGCGGCATTCAGCCATTGCAGAACGCGTCGCCAGTCCTGCGGCGTCATGGCACCGAACCAGCTGTCGTGATCGGCGCTCGGCAACAGCATGAGCCGCGCGTGATCGTGTTCGCTCGCGAAACGCCGTGCATGTGCGACCGGAATCACGTCGTCCCGCTGCGCGCCGACAATGACAAGCGGACCGCCGTAGCGCGATACGGCGGCGACCGAATCAAAACCATCGTGCAGCAGCCATCGCACCGGGAAAATCGGATACTTCTCGGTGGCCACATCGGCCAGCGAATCCCACGGCGTGATGAGCAGGACGCCCGCAATCGCCGATTCGTTGCCCTTGACCACTTGCGATGCCATGCCCGCGCCCAGAGATTCGCCCACCAGATAGACCGGCCCGCGCCATTGTGAGAGCACGGCCGATAAGGCCTCGCGCGAAGCAACGGTCGCCGCTTTCATGGTGCGCTCACCTCCCCGCCTGCCGTGCCCCGGATACTCGACAATCACGACCCGATACCCGGCGCGCACGAATACTTCGGCGAGCGGCAGCTTGGTCTCCGCCGACTCTTCGTTGCCGTGAAAAAGGATGAACGTGCCGCGGGCTTCGTGATCGGTCGGTGTGACGACATAGCCCGCGAACGAGCCTTGCGCTTTCCACGCTTCAATATGGCTAAGCTTGTTCACGACGGTGCGCAGATCGGCTGTGTCGGGCGTGGAGGGAAGCAGCAGGCGGTCCTGCATCAGATACAGCGCCAGTGCCGCCGCAAGGTAGGCGGCCATAACGAAGCATAAGGCATAGGTGAGCAGGCGCATGCTTTGGCTCGCACGGTAAGCTTATTAGTTTCGGCGCCAGTATAAAGACTATCAGCGCTTCGATGCGCCATTCGCCATGTTCGGTTTCCCGCCATTGCACTGAGGGAAATACCGTCCAGTCAAAAAATTTTGACCGATATAGCGGCTGAGGCCACAAAAGTGTCTGGCACAATCACCGGTTTTTGCGTAAACGTCATCTCGCTGTATAAAACAAATGAAAGTAAAAAACTCCCGGCGGTGGGCTTCGCGAGGCCGCAAACGGTGGATCGTCGCAGCGGCAGCACTTTTTACCGCCGCTGCCATTCGCACGATACTTCACCCGCTGCTCGGCCCGATCATGCCGGGCACCGCCTTTCTTATCGCCGCCGTGCTCGTGGAATATTATTGCGGCCTCGCGCCCGCAGTGAGCGTGATGCTCGCGGGACTCTGCCTCGCGGATTATCTGTTCGTCCCGCCATACGGACGCATCGACATCATTGATGAATCGGACATCCGTCTGCTTGTCTCGTATTCGCTCATCACGGTATTAGTCATCACGCTGGTCGAGCGACTGAAACGCGCGCAGTATCGCGCCGAACTGCTGGCGTCTGTCGCGCTCTCGCGCTATGAAATGCTGCTGCGCGGCGATAACGAACGCCTGATCGCGCGTCGTGCCACCGATGAAATGCATCGCATGCTGCATCACATCGCGCAGCACAACCGGTCGCTCATTCTCATCAAGGCGCTCGATCCGGCAACGAGCGCGCCGCCTGGCAGTTTCGTCGCGACAGCGGCAACCTCCACGGCCACCGGCATCATTGACGACGAGGCGCTTCTTACGGGCATCGCTTACGGCGCCAGGCATTCGCAAGTACATCGGGACGATCTCGCGCGCGTGAACGACCGGCTGGTGCCGGGCCATCACCGCATGCGTTTTCTATCAACTGGACACGGTTGGCGCGCAGTCGAATGTGTGTGCGAACGCTTCACTACGCCGTCAGGCGACTTTCTGATCCTCCGGGCGGAAGACTGACCATGAACACATCTCCATTTCCCACTGCTCCGGGCAACGATCACGCTGTCCTGCTCTTGCACGGCCTGTCGAGTTCTCCGGCGGAGTTGCGGTTCCTCGCGCGCGCACTAGTCGAAGAAGGGTTCGTGACTCACACGCCAGAAATTCGTGGCTACAGCGCCGGCACCGGACATGTCCCAATGGAAGAATGGATCAGCGCAGCCGTCGCGGAATTTGACGCGCTTGCATCGCGGCACCGACATGTTTCGGTATGCGGCCTCTCCATGGGCGCGACGCTGGCCGCGGCCGTCGCCCAGCAGCGCCCGACCGCGCGCGCGTTGCTGTTGTTGTCGATCACACTCAGTTACGACGGCTGGGCGATTCCCTGGTATCGATTTTTGCTCGATTACGTCTATTACACGCCACTGCGCTCGCGCTACCGTTATCGCGAGCACGAACCCTATGGGCTGCGCAACGAAGCGCTGCGCTCGAAAATTGCGCGCGTGATGCAAAGAGGCGAAATTAGCGAAGTGGGACCCGCATCCATTGGGGTGCCCGCGCTTCATGAAGCGGGCCGGCTGACGAACTCAGTGCGCAAAATGCTGAAGAGCATCAGCACCGACTGCCTCATCATTCATGCGATCGACGACGAGACGTCTAGCCCGCACAACGCGCGCTACGTCATGGCGAACGTGGGAGCGTCGTTTCTTCGCGCCATCTGGCTCGACGACTCGTACCACATGATCACATCGGACAACGAGCGTGAGGTCGTCGCGCGAGAATGCGCGCTCTTCATGCGCGAAAGCGCTGCGGCGTCGGCGTGCTGCGACAATCCGACGCCTGTCGTATCACGGGCGCTCGCGCGGCGCCTGAGACAACTGGCCGCCGTGGCGAGGAAAGCATGAGGCAGGACATTACAACTTTTGCACGCCGTTATCTGGCGCTCGCAGCGGTCACAGCATGCTGCACGATCGGCGTCGCGCACGCCGATGAACCGCAGGCGGACAGCGATTGGAAAATTTCGGTCGGGCCCGGCATGTACGTGTTCCCGAAGTTCCCTGGCTCCTCAAAGCTTCAAGTGCTTCCATTCCCCGTGCAGGACATTTCATGGAAGGAGCGGTTTTTCTCGCAGGGTCCCGATGTGCTCGGCGTCAACGTACTGCATGGAGAGAACTATCACCTCGGTATGTCGGTGAGTTTCGACTTCCAGTCGAGATCGTCGTCCGACGATGCGCGGCTCAAAGGCCTGCCCGATGTGCACTATGGACCGAAGCTGCGGCTCTTCGGCGATTACACGTGGTGGGCGTTCACCGGCGCGCTGGCGGCCTATCAGGACATCGCCGGAACCGGACAGGGTCTGACGGCGATGGCCGATCTGTTCGTATCGGCGCCGATCGGCAACTGGCTCTTTTCGATGGGTCCGGGCCTCACCTGGGCCAACGCGACCTATACGCAGACCTTGTTCGGCATCACGCCGCAGGAAAGTGCGGCGTCGGGATTGCCACACTACGATACCGGTTCCGGCTTGCGTGATATTCACTTCAACGTGAATGCGACTTACAAAATCAATCCGCACTGGTCGGCGAACGTTGCCGTAGTCGCGGGACGCCTCGAGCGTTACGCCGCAGGCAGTCCGATCACCGAGCGTCGGCTCGACCTCAACGGGATGGCGTCGGTCCTTTACCGCTTCTAGTTGCGAAAGTCTTTCGCGCGCGGGAATGGACCGCCGGCGTCGGAGACGGCATCGGCTGCTATGCCGACAAACTTCCAGCCGTTGGCAACATCGCCAGGTAATCAGCTCCGCTTTCTGCAGGCGCTTGATTCTCCCACGGCGGAATAAACGCAAAGTCGGTCGATTATTGTGTCGCGCGCACGAATTGACAACGCGCAGCGGTCCATCGACACTGAGCGACTCTCTTCACCGCTGCGACCTCTGGAATGAACTTCGAGATATCCGACTTGCGCGCCTTTGTCGCCACAGCCGACCTCGGCAGTTTTCGCGCTGCTGCCGACTCGCTGCACCTTTCAGCGTCGGCGCTCTCGCGTCGCATCGAGAAACTGGAGGACGCACTCGGCGTCAGGCTTTTCGAGCGAACCACGCGCAAGATGGATCTGACCATCGTGGGTCGCGGGTTTCTGGATCGGGCATATCGAATCCTCAACGAAATCGACAACTCGATGCTCGAGTTCGACGATTTCGCGCGCAAGATGACCGGCGAGCTCACCATTGCGTGCGTGCCCTCGGCCGTGCGCTATTTCCTTCCTGAAGCCATTGCTCTCTATCACGAGCGTTATCCCGGCATCCGCCTGCGCTTGATCGACGAGCCGTCGTCGATGGTATTTCTTGCTGTGGCGCGCGGCGAAGCGGACTTCGGTCTTACTTATGTCGGCACACAGGAGCCGGACATCGAGTTCACGCCGCTCCTCGACGACCCTTTCGTCCTCGCCTGTCCGCGCGCCCATCCGCTCGCCAGGCGCAAATCGGTCGCCTGGGCGGAACTCGCCAACCTCGACTATCTGGCGGTTGCACAAGGCAGCGGCAATCGCGCGGTCATTGACGAGGCGCTGGCCGGCGTCGTCGACAGGCCGAAATGGTTCTGTGAAGTGCGCCATGTACCGGCGCTCGTGAGCCTGGTGGAAGCCGGACTCGGCGTGGGTGTCGTGCCTCGCCTCGCCATGCCTCGCGGCCCTCACAAAGCACTCACGAGCGTCGCGCTCGTCGATCCGCCTATCCGGCGCACGCTGGGCGTACTCCAGCGTCGCGGGCGCGGCTTGTCTTCTGCCGGACGCTTCTTCCTTCAGTTGTTGACGGAGCTTCGCGCATCCGACGCGCTGCCCGCAGACGCCGGCGCTTAAGCAATGGTATGCGCTGAAGCGCTGCAATCGCTTCGGGCGGCCACGTTGCCGTTGCGCCAGTTGCAGCCCGATTCGTGCATTCGACGCACCAATCGAACGAAAATATGCGTTTGTCACGCGGGTGACGCCTGACCGATCATGTGTGAAACGCAAGCGCTGTGCTGTCGCAGTCGCTTGACCCGCACAGTTTTTAGATCGAAGGAGACGACCCGTTCCATGACTCAATCCACCACCGCTCCGGGCATGGTCAGCAAGGCGCAATTGACCGAGCTGACAATCGAAGCACTCTGCGCGCTCGGCCTGAATCGCGCCGACGCCACCGACACCGCCACCATCCTCGTACTCGCCGACCTGTTCGGTTTGCGCACGCACGGCACCAGCCGAATCGAATCGTACGGCTCTCGCCTGCGCATCGGCGGAATCAATCCCAAACCGTCGATCAGCTCCGAACAAGTCGGCCCGGCGCTTCATCGTCTCGACGGCGACAACGGTATCGGCCCGCTCGTCGGCTTTCGCGCACTCGATCTGGCGATGACGGCCGCGCGCGAGCAGGGCATCGCGTGCGTGTTCGTGCGAGGCAGCAATCACTTCGGCCCGGTGTCGCCGTATTCGTACCTCGCCGCCATGAACGGGTTCGCGAGCATCATCGGCAGCAACGCAACGACGACGATCGCACCGTGGGGCGGCACCGACGCGCGCCTGGGCAACAGTCCTGTCGGCTTCGGCGTCCCGAACCCGGAAGGCCATCCGTTTATTCTGGATATGGCGATCAGCGTCGCAGCGCGCGCAAAGATTCGCAACGCGCTCAAGCGCGGCGAACCGATTCCCGGCGACTGGGCGACCGACGCCCAAGGTAAGCCGACCACCGACCCGAAAGCCGCGCTCGATGGCTTCCTGCTCCCGATCGGCGGCCACAAGGGCTATGGCCTCGCACTGGTCGTCGATCTGTTCGCAGGAATGCTTTCCGGAGCGGCCTATCTGACGCATGTGAAGTCGTGGGAGGACGATCCCGAACAGCCGCAAAATCTCGGCCACTTCTTTATCCTGATCGATACGACCAGGCTTGGCAGCGGTGCGTGGCTCGCCGCGCGTATGGCCGACTACGCGGCAATTCTGCACGGCTCCAGGCCTGCCGATCCGAATGCGCCTGTGATCGTGCCCGGCCAGATCGAACTCGGTCTTCTGGAACGTCAGATGGCGGCAGGCATCGACATCGGTGCGGCGCAACTCGCCATGCTGCAAGCCGCCGCGCGGCCACACAACTGAAGCGGCGATTCGTCCGCTACGCCGCGCCCTGCGAGCTTCCAACGCGGGTTGCGGCGAGCAAGGAGACTCAACGGACCGGACAGCGCCATCGAGCGCGCGGGCCGTCTAAAACATAAAAGACTCAAGGAGGGACAGGTGACAAACATCCGTTGGCGTATCGTCTTGCTGCTGTTCATCGCAGGCTTCATCAACTATCTCGACCGGTCGGCTTTATCCGTCGCGGCGCCCGCCGTGATGCAGGAATTGCACATGTCGCCGGGCAGCCTCGGACTATTGTTCTCGACGTTTTTCATCGGCTACGCGGCCTTCAATTTCATCGGCGGCTGGGCGGCGGATCGCTGGGGCGGCAAGCGCGTGTTTTCAGGGGCAATTTTGACGTGGTCGCTATTTTGTGGCGCGACCGGCCTCGCGACCGGCTTCGGGTCGCTGCTCGCGATCCGCACTCTTTTCGGCATGGCCGAAGGCCCGCTTGCGACGACGATCAACAAGATCGTGAACAACTGGTTCCCGCATAAAGAATCGGCGACGGCATTCGGCTTCGCAAATTGTGGTCTACCGCTGGGTGGCGCGGTTGCGGGGCCGGTGGTCGGGTTGCTGACAGCGGCCTATGGCTGGCGCGTCGCGTTCGCGGGAATCGCCTGTTTCGGATTGCTTTGGCTGGTCTTCTGGCAATTCATGGCGACCGACAAGCCGCACCAGCATCCGCGCATATCCGATGAAGAACGACAGCTGATCGAATCAGATCGCAGCGTCCCGGAAGATCCTTCGGAAGTCCGGAGCCTTGGCTTCTACCTCAAGCAACCCGCCATTCTCGCGGCGATGATTTCGTACTTCGGTTACAGCTACATTCTGTTTTTCTTCCTGACCTGGTTCCCGAGCTTTCTAACTATGGATCGTCATTTGAGCCTGAAAAGCATGAGTCTGGCGACGGTGTTGCCGTGGGTATTGGGATTCGTCGGGTACGGATTGAGCGGTGTGCTGTCCGATCTGATCTTTCGCCGCACAGGCAATGCGCTGCGTGCCCGCAAGTGGGTGCTGATCGTATGCCTCGGCACCGCGGGTGTCTGCGTCGCGCTTGCCGGCGCCGTGACCACAACCGTCAGCGCGCTAGTGCTAATGGCCATTGCCGTGTTTGCTCTATATTTGAGCGGAAGTACCTACTGGGCGCTGATTCAGGACACGATTCCCGGTCCGAAACTCGGCAGAGTGGGCGGGTGCGTGCACGCTATCGCGAACTGTGCCGGCATCGTCGGTCCGACGGCAACCGGATTTCTGGTCCAGCAGAGTCATACGTTCTTCAGCGCTTTCGTCCTGGCTGGCGGCATAGCGCTCGCCAGCGTGCTCGCCGTGACGATACTGCTGCGGCCGCGATCATCGACTCGCGTCGAGGCGAGCAGTGCGCGTGTCTGCGGCTGAACGTCCGTGTCGATATACAAAACCCCCATTCCTGACTCTACTCGTCTCCATGAAAACCGATCCGTCCATCATTCGTGCATTCACACCTACCGGCAAGCTGCGGGCCTCGATCAATCTCGGCAATCCGATTCTCGCGGGCAAGGACGCGTCAGGCGAGCCGACCGGTGTTTCGGTGGATCTGGCGCGCGCGTTCGCGGCCTCGCTCGGTGTGGAACTGGAACTCGTGGTATTCGATGCAGCGGGCAAGTCCGTGCAGGCGGTCAGCGAGGAACGAGCGGACTTCGGCTTCTTCGCCGTAGATCCGCGACGAGGAGAAACCATCGCGTTCACCGAGCCGTACGTGTTGATTGAAGGCTGTTACCTCGTGCGCGATGCATCGCCAATTCGCCGTAACGAGGATGTCGATCAGCAGTCGGTGCGTGTGGCCGTTGGAGAGGGCAGCGCTTACGACCTGTTCCTGACTCGCGAGCTGAAACACGCGCAGATCGTGCGCGCACCCACGTCGCCGACGGTGGTCCGAACATTCCTCGAACAGAACCTCGAAGTCGCGGCAGGCGTGAGGCAGCAGCTCGAAGCCGACGCACGTCAAGCGCCCGGCCTGCGTCTGCTCGACGGGCGCTTCATGGTGATCCGCCAAGCGATGGGCGTGCCGAAAAGCCGTGGCGCAGCGGCAGCGCACGCATTGCATGCGTTTGTCGAGGAAGCGAAAGCATCCGGGCTCGTCGCCCAATCTCTCGCGCGGCACAAGATTGCCGGCGCGTCAGTTGCGCCCGCGGCGTAAGCGGGATCAGGCGCGCGGCGCATGCGGGAAGGCGGTTGCGGTGTTATGGGAAACAACATCGCGCCCCCAGCTTTTCACTCTCCCGCCCGTACCGGACACCATCTCACAAAGCGTACCGGTACTGTACCGGCGACTCTCGCTAGAATGCTCCAACGTCCTTTCGACCGACACCGGAGCTTGCCATGTCTTATCTCAGTCTCAGCGCGCTGCCTGCCGGCATCCTGTTCGCGCTCGTCACCACCATCACACCCGGTCCGAACAACACGATGCTGCTGGCCTCCGGGGTCAATTTCGGGTTCCGTCGCACGTTGCCGCATCTGTCCGGCATCAGCGCCGGCGTCGTGCTGTTGATGCTGTCGGTCGGGATCGGTCTGGGCGAAGCCTTCGTGCATTTCCCGGTGCTGTACACGGTGCTCGAGGTCGCGAGCGTTGCTTATCTGCTGTACCTTGCGTGGAAAATCGGCACCTCGGGCGAGTTGAAGGTGAAGAAGGGCGAGCGCCGGCCCATGAAGTTCTACGAAGCGATTGCCTTCCAATGGGTGAATCCGAAGGCATGGATGATGGTCCTCACCGCCGCCACGACGATCCATCTCAGCGAGAGCTACAGCATGAACGCCATCGCGATGGCGGTGATCTTCTACGTCATCGGCTTTCCGTGTATCTGCTTATGGGCGGGTTTCGGCACCGCCATGCGGCAGGTGCTGTCGGACCCGAAGCGGCTGCGCATCTTCAATGTGGCGATGGCGCTGCTGCTGGTGCTGTCGTTGTATCCGATCGCGCTGAAGCTGATCGGCCAGGCGGCCTGAACGCGGTCGCTATAACGTTCCCTGTCCCACTCGCTCGATGAACCGCCACAACGCATCATCCGTCGAATACGGTGCGTTGAAGCGGAACCAGGCGCTCGGGGCATCGTCGGGACGGAAGTAGGAGCCCGGCGCGAGCCAGATGCCGTGGGTGAGGGCGGCCGTCGCCACTTCGCCGGCCTGCTCCGCTTCGATCGGCAAGCGGGCCCACAAAAACAGCCCGGCGCGCGGCCGGTGAAACAGTTCCAGACCCAGCGAATCGAGCCGATCTTCAACGGTCGCGTGCGCGAGCTTGAGGCGCTCGTTGACGGCTTCCACGTGACGCGCGTAGCGCCCTTCCAGCAGCACCTTGTCGACAATCCGCTCGATCGCCTCCGACGACGTCAATCCCACCGCCATCTTCGTGCGCGCGAGTTCGCGCAGCACCGCACGCTCGGCAACCACGTAGCCGCAGCGCAACCCCGGCGTCACCGTCTTCGAAAAACCGCCGACGTACAGCACGCGCTGCAAGCCTTCCATCGCCGCGAACAAGGGTGCGCCGGACGGCGCGAGTTCGCGGCTCACGTCGTCCTCGATCACCCACATGCGCTGACGCTCGGCGATCTGCAGCAGGCGGAACGCCGCCGACATGCCGAAGGTCGCGCCGGTCGGATTCTGCAGCGTCGTGTTGACGAAGATCGCCTTCGGCTTGTGCTCGGCAACCAGCGCTTCAAGCACGTCCGTATCGACGCCCGCCGGCGTGCGCGGCACGCCATGCACGACCAGACCGGCCAGCTTGAGAATCTGCAGCAGATTGCAATAACCGGGATCTTCGACGATCACGGCGTCGCCCGCTCGCAGCAAGGTGCGCACGATCAGATCCAGCCCTTGCGTCGCGCCTTGCGTGAGCAGGATGTTGGACACTTCCACCGGCAGGCCGCGCCGATCGAGTTGCTCGGCGATCCGCTCGCGCAACGGCGCGAATCCGTATGGATGCCCGTAATCGCCCAGGCGCGCCGCCGGGACCCGGCTCATGGCACGCAGCGCGTGCTGCAAACCGGTTTCGTTGATCCACTCGTTCGGCAGCCAGCCGCCGCCCGCCTTGATCGGCACCGAATGGTCGGCGAACACGTCGGACAGAAGCCAGGTCGCGGTGAGGCTCGGCGGCTGCCAGTCCGTGGCGGCAACCCGTGCGGACTGCGAGCGCGGCGCCACGCGATAGCCAGAGCCGCGCCGCGCGACCACGAGGCCCATCGACACCAGCCGGTTGTAGGCCTCGGTGACGGTGAAGGTGCTCAGGTCGTGGCTCTGCGCCAGTTGCCGCACCGACGGCAGGAGCGCGCCCGCGCGCAGCGATTGCCCCTCGATGGCGCGCGCGAAGCCTTGCACCACCTGCTCGACGAGCGTGGGAGCGGCGCGCCGGTCGCGCTCGAGTTGTAGTTCGATCATGGTCTGGACGAAAAAGCGGGCCGCGCGGGGCGGCTGAACGTGTGAATATGTCCGAAATGCGGCGCCGGCGACGCTGCCGACCCGCCATGGAACGCATCGACACAGTTGACGCAGATCCACCAACACAGTTAGCGCCACACCGCGTCAACTGTTTATGCCGCCATTAAACCGCGAACGCTACAGTTTCGCCATGCCCCGAAGGAAGTCCTTTTGGGGGACTACTTCGATTCGAGGAGATACCATGACTTCGCGCCCTGTCATCGACGATCTGTCGTCTTTCTGGATGCCGTTCACCGCCAACCGCCAGTTCAAGGCGGCGCCGCGCCTGCTGGAATCGGCCAAGGGCATGTACTACCGCAGCACGGACGGGCGTGAAGTGCTCGATGGTTGCGCGGGTCTCTGGTGCGTGAACGCCGGCCACGGCCGCGAGGAAATTGTCGCGGCGATCACCCAGCAACTCTCCACGCTCGACTTCGCGCCGACCTTCCAGATGGGCCACCCGCTCGCCTTCGAAGCCGCCACGAAAGTCGCGGAACTGATGCCGGAAGGCCTCGACCGCATCTTCTTCACGAACTCGGGTTCGGAATCGGTCGACACCGCGTTGAAAATCGCGCTCGCATACCATCGTTCGCGCGGCGAAGGGCAGCGTACGCGTCTGATCGGCCGGGAGCGCGGTTATCACGGCGTGGGCTTCGGCGGCATTTCGGTCGGCGGCATCGCACCGAACCGCAAGACCTTCTCGGGCGCGCTGCTGCCCGCGGTCGATCATCTGCCGCACACGCATAACCTCGAACACAATGCGTTCACGAAGGGTCAGCCGGCTTGGGGCGCGCATCTCGCCGAAGAACTCGAGCGCATCGTCACGCTGCACGACGCATCGACCATTGCCGCCGTGATCGTCGAACCGGTGGCCGGCTCGACGGGCGTGCTGATTCCGCCGCAGGGTTATCTGCAAAAGCTGCGCGAGATTTGCACGAAGCACGGCATCCTGCTGATTTTCGACGAAGTGATCACCGCGTTCGGCCGCGTCGGCAAGGCTACGGCGAGCGAATACTTCGGCGTGACGCCGGACCTGATCACAATGGCGAAGGCCATCAACAATGCCGCAATTCCGATGGGCGCGGTGGCCGCGAGCCGCACGGTGCACGACAGCATCGTGAACAGTGGCGCGCAAGGCGCGATCGAGCTGTTCCACGGCTACACGTATTCGGCCCATCCGGCCGCGACGGCTGCCGCGGTCGCCACGCTGGACCTGTACAAGCGTGAAGGTCTGTTCGAACGCGCCGCGACGCTCGCCCCGACGTTCGAAGCCGCCGCCCATTCGCTGCGCGGTGCAAAACACGTGAAGGACGTGCGCAACCTCGGCATGATCGCCGGCGTGGAACTCGAATCGCGCGACGGCGCACCGGGCGCGCGCGCTTACGAGGCGTTCGTCAAATGCTTCGAAGCGGGCGTGCTGGTGCGCTTTACCGGCGATATCCTTGCGTTCTCGCCGCCGCTGATCATCAACGAAGAGCAGATCGCACACATCTTCAAGACCGTGGGCGACGTGCTTGCCACCGTGCAGTAACCGGTTCGCGATAGGTAGCAGGAAGAAAGCGGCGCGTTAATGCGCCGCTTTTTTTTGAGCGCGGCATATGTCGAGACGCGCTCAAATAACGTATTTCGACGGCGGCAACATCGCGCAAGGTAGCGCGGTCACCACCAGGCGCGACGGGCGGGCAACGACCCGCCGCTTAGCTCAGCGAGACTGACCGGCGTCGTGCGCCACTGCAGCGCGAACGCAGCGCTGCAGCCGCCGGGCGCGGCGAGAAGCGGCTGGCAAGCGGCAACCCGCCGCCGTAGCTCAGTCCGGCTGACCGCCGCGCCGCGCGCGACTGCGGTACAACTCAATGATGCGTACGCGAAGCCCGCGTATGAGCCGCCTTCTTCGCAGCCGCCGACCGTCCTGCAGCCCCCTTCGTCGCGGCGGCCTTCTTTGCCGCGGCCGAACGGCTGGCCGCCGGGCGTTTGGCGGCCGCGGTCTTGGTCTGCTTCGACAGCGCTGTGCGAGACGCGCCGGCCGTACCTTCCCGCTTCAACGCATCGGTAGCGGCGCGCGAGCGCTTTGCAGTCGACTCCGTGCTCTTCTTCGTCGTGCTCTTGTGCTGGCCCGCAGCGTTATCGGTCGCGGCCTTCTTCCGCGTGGCCTCGCTAGCCGTGCCCTTCTTCGGCGATTTCACGGCGACGCCGGCGCGGCGCGCTTCCGAGAGGCCGATCGCAATCGCCTGCTTGGCGGACCTGACGCCGTGCTGGCCGGCCCGCACCTTGTCGACCTGTTCCTTGACGAATTCACCTGCTTGAGTGCTCGATGCTTTGCCGGCGCGTTTGTCGGACTTAGCACGCTCGATCGTTTTCTTTTCAGGCATGACGGTTCTCCAGTTGGCTATGGCCTGTGTCATGCAGCAACGCGTGTGCCGCGTGGCGTCTGGCAGGAGAATCGCGCTGAAAAAATGCCTTTTCGAACCGGCCGACTCAACAAAGGCCCGCGACATTTCGTCAAGTTTTCCGCGTGCAATCCCGGTGGCTCACGTGATGGAAGCGCCTGTCCTAGCGGCTTTTCATTAGTACGGTGCTCCGGCTCTTCGCGAACCTAAGAGACGACAACTGTAAACTCGACCCCCGATTCAAAGTCCAGCGTCGTGGTCGAGAAGCGCGGATCGCTGTCAAGGTAGTGCTTGTATGGCCGAACGGCGTCTTCGGCTGTGTACATGTTGTCGGCGAAAACGATAGATCCGGGACGCAGCAGCCGTTCAATCTGCTTGAACAGTTCAAGGTAGGTGCTGGCCCATACGTCGATAAACACCATGTCGAACGTGCCGTCCAGTTCGGAAATGGTCTGGAATACATCACCCTCCCGCAGTTCGACATACGCATCCACGGCCGCCGTTCTGACGTGATCTCGAAGATATGCGCATTTAACAGCGTCGAGTTCGGTCGCCACAACCATGCCACTGCCTAGCGTGCGAAGCGCCTCGGCGAAATACAGCGTGGACACACCGCAGGAGCTGCCGAGTTCGAGGATTCGGGCCGGTTTGTGCGAAAGCACCATGTTGCGCAAAAATCTTCCCGTTTCCGCCGACACCGCGAGAGACAGCGGTGTGCCTTGCGAAGATTCGAAGTCCTCGCTGGAGAGCCCGAGCGTTTCGAGAAACCGTCCACGCAGTCGCGGCGCAAGCATGTCGTATTCTTCCGCAAGGTCCTGAAACTCCTGGCTCGATCCCTGGAACTGCGCCCGTGCGCGGGCTATGACTTCTGTCTGGCTCTGTTCATGAAGCCGTTGCAAAAGACCTGTGGTTGATGAAGGCATGTGCGCTCCTTGACGAGACCGAAAACGCTGACGACGCAACAAACGACAGACCGCTGCCTCAGGCAGGCACTGTCTTTCCGTCATCAGCTAAAACATGTGGCGCTATGCCGTTCTGGCCAGCTTGATCGCGCGTTCGGGGCACGCCGTCACGCAAAGACCGCATGACCGGCAGGCGAGCGCGTTGGGCGTGTAGGCGACTTTCATTCCATGCATGCGCAGCTTGAGCCGATGCATCAAATCGAGGCTGCGATAATCGGCCTCATCGATACGCCGGATCTCGAACACATTCTCGGGGCAGACCTCCATGCAATCGCCCTTTCCCTCACAACGCGTCAGGTCGACAACGGGCGCAATCACGCCCGGCTGCTGTTTGCACTCGTCCAGTGATTTCTCGCGCATGTTCAATCTCCCGTGCGCCCGGCGCGACCCGATCGCCATGCCGTCTGGAAATGCTCGCGTTCTTCGGGCGTCATCGCTTCCCATTTGCGCCAGCGGCGCCGCTCGCGCCAGCCGCCGTGTCCGCGGAATCCGCCAAACAGGATGCGGCTCAACACCAGCAAGCCCAACGCATGGGCGAAGTCGATCGCACGGGCGCCGACGAATAGCGCCGGAATCACCCAATTCCATAGCGTCATGACCACCCAGCCAAGCACGCCGACAGCGACCACCACAAGCAGTGCCTTACCCGCACATCTGATTCGAAAATTCATCCGTCAACTCCTTTAGATACCCAGTTCGTCGTAAATAGCCTGCAGCCGGGCGCGCAGATGCAAGACCGCGTAGCGTTTGCGCGCGAGCAACGTATTGAGCGTGACGCCGCTTTCCGCCACCATGTCCTTGAAGGACCGGCCCTCCAGTTCGTGCGCGACAAATACCTCGCGTTGATTCGCCGGCAACTCATCGAGCGCATCCTGCAAGGCCTTAAGCAAGAGAGCGCGCGCGTAAAGGGCTTCGGGACCCGCGTCGTGCGCCGGCAGGTCGAGGTCGAGGCGATACTCACTGTCGGCGTCGTCCCCAGCCGCGGACAGATCTGCCAGCGGCTGCTCTTTCTTCTTGCGAAAACGATCGACAATGCGATTGCGCGCCGCCTGGAACAGCCACGCGCTCGCCTGTTCGATCGGAGCGGGAAGCCGGTACGCCTGCACGAATTCGTGGAACACATCCTGAAGGATGTCCTCGGCATCGTCCGGGTCGCGTATTCGACGCCGGATAAAATTGACGAGCCTCGTGCGCTCACGCACCACGGTCGCGGTGATGTCGGTGTCTCGTTCGGTCATCGTCTGCGAAGTGGGTGGCGGTTCCATGAGCCTGAAGACGTTTCAGGCGCGAGAATATTGTGGCGGGCGCGAAAAATCTTTCCTCGGACTACCGTGCAACAGGACTCGCGCCGTTCATCCGGACGGCGTATGGTGCTGGTAAGGGTCGGCGTGTGGTCCGGCCCGACGGGAGACGTCCATGAAGATACCTACCGTACGCGCCGGCGCGCATATCGAGGGCGTGCACTGGATCGCCGAGTACGCCGAAGACGTTCATGAGATTCGCGTCTTTCGCGAAGGCCAGGAAGTGGATGTGCACAATGCGCCGTCCACCCTGTTCGGCGACGAGGAAAATGCGGGCTCCAAAAGCACCGCGGATCATCGCGCGGTCGAAGCCGCCGTGCTGGCTTATCTGAAACGATTCGTGATCGAGCACGACGCAGAGGAGTAGTTCTCCGCTGACCGCCGCGCGCTGCGGCGGGTCACCGTGGATCGCCGCGCGGCGCCACGGTATTCATTGCTCTACATGCCTGCGACACCGTGCGCCGCAGGCATCGACACCTTACTCGGCAGGCCGCAGCTTCTTGACTTCGGCATCCGACGGCTGCACGCTCGCGCCATCGATATACCGGTACGAAGTCATCACGCCCTTGCCGTCCTTCAAACCCGTCACGCCCACGTATGCGCCCATGGTCGACTGATTGTCCTGAGCGCGATAGGTGATCGGCCCGAACGGCGTATCCACGCCTAAGCCCTTGAATGCGGCAGCCAGCTTGTCCGGATCGACCGACCCCGCCTTCTTGATGCCCGCGGCAATCGACATCAGCGCCGAATAACCGACCACCGAGCCAAGGCGCGGATAGTCGTGATACTTGGCCTGATACGCATCGACGAACTTCTTGTTGGCTGCCGTATCGATCGAATACCACGGGTAACCCGTGACGATCCAGCCGGTCGGCGCTTCAGCGCCTAGCGGGTCGAGGTAGTCCGGCTCGCCCGTCAGCAGCGAGACCACGCTGCGATCCTTGAAGAGCCCGCGCGTATTGCCCTCACGCACGAACTTGCCGAGGTCGGCGCCGAACAGCACGTTGAAAATCGCGTCCGGTTTGGCGTCGGCGATTGCCTGCGTCACCGCACCCGCATCGACGTTGCCGAGCGGCGTGGCCTGCTCGGCGACGAACTGCACGTCGGGCTGCGCCGCTGTCAGCAGCTTCTTGAAGGTCGCCACCGCCGATTGCCCGTACTCGTAGTTCGGATACACGAGCGCCCAACGTTTCTTCTTCAGCTTGGCCGCTTCCGGCACGAGCATCGCCACCTGCATATACGTGGACGGCCGCAGACGGTATGTATATTTGTTGCCGTCGGCCCAGACGATCTTGTCGGTCAACGGTTCAGCGGCGAGGAAGAAAATCTTCTTCTGCTTCGCGAAGTCGGTCAGCGCGAGGCCGGTGTTCGACAGAAAGCCGCCGAACAACAACTGCACCTGCTCACGCGCGATCAACTCCTGCGCGACGCGAATCGAGTCACCCGGATTCGCGTTGTCGTCGCGCGACACCACTTCGAGCTGTTTGCCGAGCACGCCGCCCGCGGCGTTCACCTGGTCGAGCGCAAGATTCCAGCCGTTCTTGTAAGGCCCGAGAAAGGCGGGCTGCGCCTTGTAGCTGTTGATCTCGCCGATCTTGATAGTCTGCTGTGCGCTCGCGCTCAACGCGGCGAGGGACAGCACCGTGGGCACCATGAGGCGAGAGATCCATCCTGCGCGCGTGGTCATGCGTTTCTCCGTTATCAAAAGGATTGCGGGAATGCGGTCGTTGTTATCGGGTGTTTCGAAAGCAGTTCGCGCTTCAGTCGGCTCTCGGCGGCGTCGCGCGAATCCGGGCGACGCTCGCCGTGACATCCTGCCATGCCGGCTTGCCACCGGCGAATTGCTGACGCAGGTAAGACACGAGTTCGGCGACCTGGGCGTCGTTGAAACTGTCGCGGTAAGCCGGCATCGTACCGAGTTCAGGCCGTGCAGGCGAGCCGATGCCGTCGAGAATCACGCGAATCAGATTATCGGGCGTCGCGCTGTGCAGATTCGTGTTAAGCGCCAGCGAAGGGTGCGCGCCGAACAATTGCGGCCCGCTGCCCGTGTGATGACAGGCGGCGCACGCACCGTCGAAGAGTCGCGCGCCGAGTCCTGCCGGCGCACCGGGAATCGCGCTGGCCTGTTCGTACTGACGCGCCACTGCGGCCGGATCGGCATTGGGTTCCAACGGATTGAGCGACGCGAGATACGTGGCCATCGCGCGAATATCGCTGTCGGGCAGCGCCGCCAGATCGCCGATGACCGGCGCCATCGGCCCGGCCGCGACGCCATGCAGCGGCGCGTGGCCGTTGCGCAAATAGCTAAAGAGTTCGCCTTCGCTCCATGGCACGGGCGCATTGGAAAGCGCGGACAACGCCGGTGCTTCCCAGCCGTCCGCCATGCCGCCGCCCATGAATGCCGCGCCGGTTTTTTCGGCGCCGAACGCATTGCGCGGCGTGTGGCATGCGCTGCAATGGCCGAGCCCGTTCACCAGATACGCGCCGCGATTCCATTGCGCGCTTTGCGTCGCGCTGGCGGTGAACGTCGTGCGTCCGAGGAACAAAGCGTTCCAGACGGCCATCAGCGGACGCACGCTGAACGGATACGCCAGCTTCGTTTCCGGCGGACGCGAGCGCACCGGCGTTTGCGCCATCAGGTAGGCGTAGAGCGCTTTCAGATCGTCGTCGGACGTGTTCTGAAACGATGTGTACGGAAAGGCCGGATAGAGGCGATGGCCATCGCGGCTGATGCCTTGGCGCATCGCCCGCACGAAGGCTTCGAGCGACCAGTTGCCGATGCCGGTCTGACCGTCCGGCGTGATGTTGGTGCTGTAGACGGTGCCGAACGGTGTGTCGAGCGGTTTGCCGCCGGCGTTCGGCACGCCATTGTGCGCGGTGTGGCAAACCGCGCAATTGCCGAGCGATGCCAGCAGCTTGCCGCGCGCCACGAGATCGGGCGCGAACGTGCTCGCGAGCGGCGGCGTGATCGGCGCAATAGCGTGCGGCGCGAACGACAACGCGCCGAGCCAACCCACCGCGCCTGCCGCGAAAGTGCCTAGAAAACCCAGCCGCCAGCGCTTCTTTCTACGCGCCGCCTTGTCCTCGGCTTGCGCATCGGCGAGCGCGGCGCGGATCGTTTCCGGCGTGAATGGCGGACGGCGAAAACGCACGCCCGTCGCATCGAAAAGCGCATTGGCAATCGCCGCCGCGCCGGGCAGCGACGCGGATTCGCCGGCGCCCATTGGCGGCTCGCCGTGGCGCGGCATCATCACTACGTCGATCACGGGTACTTCGCGGAAGGTCAGGATCGGATATGCGCCCCACTCCTGGCTCGTTACCGCGTTCTCGCCGAACGTCACGCGCTCTTTCAGCGCACGGCTGGTCGCCTGGATCACGTTGCCGTGTATCTGATGACGCACGCCGTCGGGATTCACCATCGTGCCGGTATCCTGGCCGACCACCACGCGCGTCACCGCAAGTTCGCCACTCTTGCGATTGACTTCGACGTCGGCCACCCAGGCGGACCACGCCGCGCCGAATCCGGGAAATTTGCTGTGCACGTAGCGGGCATAAGCGATCCCGCGTCCGCGTGCGATGTCGCCTTCTTCCTTGCGCTCCGTATTACGCGGCTCCCAGCCGGCCTTTTCCGCCACGGCTTTGACCAGCTCAATCGCGCGCGGATCGGTCAGATGCTTCAGACGAAACTCAACCGGATCGACACCCGCTTCCGCCGCGAGTTCGTCGATAAAGGACTCGTGCGCGAACGTGTTCGGCAACGCGGATACGCCGCGCAACCACGACGCCCGCACGATCGGCGGCGTATCGTCGCAAACAATGCGCATGCTGCGGTAGTCGTACGGCGGCACCGCCGTGCGGTCGCCCATTTCGAACACCTGCGGCTGCGCGGAGATCGTGCCGGTCAGCAGCAATGCCAACGTCGGCGCATCGTTTGACGGATAGCGCGTCGCAAAGTCATACGCGGCCAGTTCGCCCTCGGCATTCAGCGCGCCGCGCACGTCCATCAATTGCGCGGCGCCTTTCGGTTCCCACGCGTGCTCGTCTTCGCGCGAGAGTTGCACGCGCACCGGACTGCCGGTGGCACGCGAAAGCAATGCGGCGTCGGCGGCGACATCGTCCGCGCAATTGCGGCCGTAGCAGCCGGCAGCCTCCATTCGCACGATTTCGATGTGCGCTTCGTCCATACCCATCAGCAAAGCAAGATCGGCGCGCAGCGAATGCGGGTTCTGCGTACCCGACCAGACCTTCAGCGCGCCCTCGCGATAGTCGGCCACCGCGCAAGAAGGTCCGATCGACGCATGCATCTGAAACGGCCATACGTAGGTGCGTTCCAGCGTGCGAGTGGAGTCTTGCGAGAGCGCCGCATCGACATCGCCTTCGATCACCAGATCGCGCCTTGTGGCGGGATTCGCGCGCAACGCCGCTTCCACTTCCTCGCTGGTTTCGAGCGAAGGCAAACCTTCGACCGCTTTCCATTGCACGCGAAGCCGCTTCACGGCCTGCTGCGCGACTTCCTCGCGCTCAGCCACGATGCCGACGAAATCGCGAATCACCACCACCTTGACGATGCCGGGCAATTCGCTAATGGAGTCTTCATCCACCCGCAGCAGACTATTGCCCATGAAGTCGCCTTGCGCGACTCCGGCATACGGCGGCCGCACCACGCGTCCATGCAACATGCCGGGCACGCGCACGTCATGCACGAAACTCAACTCGCCGGTGGCCTTCGCCGGAATATCGACGCGCGGCGCGCTCTTGCCGACGATCTTGTACGTGTCCGGCGACTTCAACGGCGCATCGGTGGCGAGCTGCAATTCGACGCGTTTTCCGCTGATCAGCTCGCCGTAGCCAATGCCCTTCGCAGCCGCGCTGCCGTCACGTTGATAAACGGTGCCATCACGCACATCGAGTTGCTCGACGCCCACATTGAAGCGCGCCGCCGCTTCCGCCAGCAGATATTGCCGCGCCTGCGCCGCCGCGTGCCGCAAGGGCACCGCCGATATCTGAATGGTCGCGCTGGCGATAGTCGGCCCTTGATTCGGCGCTTCGCGCGTATGTCCGAGCACGATCGACACGCGCGTCAACGGCACATCCAGTTCTTCTGCGACGATCTGCGCGAGCGCCGTGCCGATGCCCGTGCCCAAATCGACGTGACCGTTGAACGCGACTACGCTGCCGTCGTCACGCACCACGAGGAACATATCCGCCTCAGTCGGCACGAACGACGAACGCGAGCCCGGCTGACCGATCGCCGGCTTGACCGGCGCTTGCGGCGCACGCGCGACGATCAGCACGCTCTGCGCATCGTAGAGCTGTTGCCGGGACGGTGGCGCGGCGCGTCGATCCACGCTGAAATCCGGCCCGGTCATGCGCGCTCTCCTGCGTGCACCGCGGATTGCGCAGCCGCTTGCGCGGCAAGCAATTCAGCGGCGCGCTGCACCGCGCGCACGATCTCGACATGCGTGCCGCAGCGGCACAGATTGCGCGACAGCTCGCGCCGGATCGTCTCGACGCTCGGGTGCGGGTCGCGATCGAGCAGCGCCTTGGCCGTCATGATCATGCCGTTCAGGCAATAGCCGCATTGCGCGGCCTGTTCTTCGATAAACGCCTGCTGCACCGGATGCAGCGCGGCACGCGTGCCCAGTCCTTCGAGTGTGGTGATTTCGCGGCCCAAGGCGACCTTCGCGGTCGTGACGCACGCGCGCGTCGGCATGCCGTCGAGCAACACGGTGCACGCGCCGCATTCGCCGAGCCCGCAGCCGAACTTGGGACCGTTCAGCGCGAGGTCGTTACGCAGCAGATAGAGCAGCGGCGTGTCGGCGTCGGCGCTGACGAGATGCGTCGCGCCGTTCACATGCAGCAGAAGAGGCGCGGGGCGGTTCACGATTGTGCCGGAGTGGGTATGCGATACGTACTCACAGCACCACCGGCACTTCGGTAGCCGGCGGCGTATTGCGGCTGCGCCGGCAGCGGATCAGCCCGTCGATCATCACCATGCCCACGCCGGGAATATCGCCGAGCTGCACGCTTTCGAGGAGCGTGTCGGCCGCCGTGTGTTGCGCGCGGTCCATGAACACGAGGTCGGCGGGGCGGCCCACTTCGATCAAGCCTTGACGCAGGTTACGTTGACGCGCGGTGTTGCCCGTCGCGAAGCAGAAGGCGATTTCGGCGGGCACATCGGCAAGACTCGAAATCAGCGCGATCATGCGCAAGATGCCGAGCGGCTGCACGCCGGAACCCGCGGGACTATCGGTGCCGAGAATGATCCGGTGCGGGCACTTCAATTCAATCGCATGACGCGCGGTCAGCAAGGCGATCCGTTCGTTGCCGTTGTGGACGATCTCCAGCGCGCGGCTCGACTGCTCGCACAGATCGCAAACATGCCGGTACGAGAGCGAGGTATGCCCGCCGTTGATGTGGCCGATCACGTCCGCATCGGCGGCGAGCACTACATCGCGATCGATCAGACCCGAGCCGGGAATCGACGGCCCGCCCGTGTGGATCGTGCTCTGAATCCCGTACTTGCGCGCCCACGCGACCATCTGCGCGGCTTCCTCGCCGCCCTTCACGCTGCCGAGGCCCACTTCGCCGAGCAGTTTCACGCCCGCTTCGGAAAGCTCCTTGAAGTCCTCTTCGACCATGCCCTTCTCGATCACCGGCGCGCCCGCCATGACCTTCACGCCGCCGCCGACGCCCGCGCCGCGCATGCCTTCGAACGAACGTTGCGCGGTAATCGCGAGCGCTTTCACACCGAGCACGTCTTTCGGGCGGCCGGGCAAATGCACTTCACCGGCGGAAATCATCGTGGTGACGCCACCGTTCAGATTCGATTCGATCCAGCCCATCTGATTCTGGCGCGGCGTCCAGTCGCCGAACACGGGATGCACATGCGAGTCGATCAGTCCGGGCGCGACCGTCGTGCCTTTGCAATCGACCGTCGTGCGCGCGCCTTCGAGATCGCAGTCCTTTTCCCGGCCGACTTCGACGATCACGCCGTCGTCGATCACGAGCGTGTCGGCGTCGAGAATCGGCTGATCGATGTCGCCAGATAACAGCAGCCCGATGTTCGTTACCGCGACCTTGCCCGACAAGCCTGTCAACGTTTCTGCTGCCATCTGCCTCTCCTTTCGCAACGACTGCCCGGCGCCCCCGAAGTGCCACTGCGTGCACTTCGCGCGCCGATGGAAGGAATCACACGCTCAGATAAGCGCGCCTCACTGTTTCGTTTTGTGCGAGTTCGCCGATCGTGCCGCTAAATCGGATCTGCCCTTTTTCGAGCACATACGCGCGGTCGCTGACCAGCTCGGCGAAGTGCAGGTTCTGTTCGGACAACAGAATCGACAGCCCTTCGCGCTTGAGTTCGAGAATCATGTTGGCCATCTGTTCGACGATCACGGGCGCCACGCCTTCGGACGGTTCGTCGAGCAGCACCAGATACGGATTGCCCATCAGCGTGCGCGACACGGTGAGCATCTGCTGTTCGCCGCCGCTCATCTGCCCGCCCGGACGTTGCGGCATTTCGCCGAGGTTGGGAAAGAGGCGGAACAGCTTTTCCGGCGTCCATTGCGGCGCGCCGTCGCGCGGCGGCTGGCGGCCGGTGGCGAGGTTTTCCATCACGGTCAGATCCGCGAACACGCGCCGGTCCTCGGGCACGAAGCCCATGCCCATGCGAGCGATCTTGTACGGCGGCAGCGCCGTGATGTTCTGCCCGCGAAAACTCACTTCGCCCTGACGGCGTGGCAGCAAACCCATCACCGCTTTCATCGTGGTGGATTTGCCCGCGCCGTTGCGGCCCATCAGCGCCACGACTTCGCCGCGCCCGACTTCGAGACCGACGTCGAACAAAATATGCGCGCGGCCGTAAAACGCGTTGAGGCCGGAGACTTTCAGCATCGGCTCGCTCATTGCAGCGCCCCTTGTCCCTGATGGCCGCCCGCCGCTTCATGCAGCGGCGCGTGCGGCTGGAAGGTCTTACCGGTGCCGAAATAGACTTCCTGCACGCGCGGGTCGTTGCGGATCGTGTCGGCGTCGCCCTCGGCGATCAGCTTGCCGCGCGCGAGCACGATCAGCCGATCGGCGTAGGCGAATACGACGTCCATGCTGTGCTCGGTAAACAGCACGCCGATCTTGTGTTCGGTGACGAGGCGTTTGGTCAGCGCCATCAGTTCGTTGCGCTCCTTCGGCGCCATGCCGGCGGTCGGCTCGTCCATCAGCAGCAGCCTCGGACGATTGGCAAGCGCGATCGCGAGTTCGACTCGCTTTACATCGCCATAAGCGAGCACGCCGCAAGCGCGATTCGCGTCCGCGGCCATGCCCACCTGGTCGAGCAGCGCGAGGGCTTCGTCGGCGTAGCGCGAGCCGGCGGGTTTCCACAGCCCGAAGGTTTTGCGTTCGCGCGAGATCAGCGCCATCTGCACGTTCTCGATCACGGTCATGGAATTGAAGGTCGCGGCGATCTGAAAAGTACGGCCCACGCCCAGACGCCAGATGTCGCGTGGACGCATGCCGACCAGTTCCTGACCGTCGAGACGGATCGAACCCGATGAAGGCGGCAACTGCCCATTGACCATGTTGAAACAGGTCGACTTGCCCGCGCCGTTCGGACCGAGCAAGGCGAGCAACTGGCCGGCTTCGAGATCGAACGAGACATCGTCGACCGCCTTGAGGCCGCCGAACGATTTGGAGAGGCCGGCGACGCGCAGCAAGCTCATAGCCCCTCCTTGACCGCGGCGCGTTGGGAAGGCGAGAGGGCGCTCTCGTCCGCAGGGTCGGCGCTGTCGTCGCCGAAGCGCTCGCGAATAAAGCCGACGATCCCCTGCGGAAACGCGATCACCAGCAGCAGGATCGCGAAGCCTAGCAACGCCTGCCAATAATCGGTCTGGCGCGCGACCGTGTCTTGCAGCCACGTGAACACGGCCGCGCCCACGATCGGCCCGGTGAGCGTCTGCAAGCCGCCGAGCAGCACCATCACGAGGCCGTCCACGGAACGGCTCACGCTGATCACTTCCGGCGAAATCGTGCCCTTGGAGAAGGCATATAACGATCCGGCAAGCCCGCAGAACAGCGACGCGATCACGAACGCGGCCCACTGCACGCGCTTCGCATCGATACCGATCGCTTCGGCGCGCAGCACCGAATCACGCGACGCGCGCATCGCGTAACCCAACGGCGAGAACAGCATCTTGCGCAACAGCCATACGCCGACCACCGCGCAGACGAGCGTTACGTAGTAAAAGGCCACTGGCGAGGACAACCAGTTCGACGGCCACAAGCCGAGAATGCCGTTGCTGCCGCCCGTCACGTCGTCCCACTGGAACACGACCGACCATACGATCTGCGCGAACGCCAACGTCAGCATCGCGAGATACACGCCGGACAGGCGCACGCAGAACCAGCCGAACACCAGCGCGCCGGCTACCGCCAAAAGCGGGCCGAGCAGCAAGGCGGCTTCCATCGGCAGATTCAGTACCTTGAGGAACAGCGCGGCGCCGTATGCGCCCAGGCCGAAGTACGCCGCATGGCCGAACGAGTGCATGCCGCCCGGTCCCATGATGAAGTGCAGGCTCGTGGCGAACAGCACGGCGATCAGGATCTCGACCAGCAGCACTGGCATATACGGAAACGAGTTGGCCGCCAACGGCGCAAGCACGAGCACCAGCAACGCCATCGCGGCCAGCCACTTGAGGCGCTTGCCCGCCGGACGCAAAGGGGTTTCCGGCGCCGCCATGCCACGCACCGCGGCGCTCGCGCGGCCCAGCAAACCCCACGGACGCACCACCAGTACGACGGCCATCACGACGAATTCAGCCACCAAGGTAAAACGGCTCAACGACAACCCCACACCGAAGATCGTCACGTGACCGATGCCGATGCACAGCGCCTTGATCTCCGCGATGATCAGCGCGGCGATGAACGCCCCCGGAATCGAGCCCATGCCGCCGACCACCACCACGACAAACGCGTTGCCGATCGTCTCCAGATCCAGCGACAGATTCGCCGACATGCGCGGCCCTTGCAACGCGCCGCCAAGGCCGGCGAGAAACGCGCCGACGAAAAACACGCCGGTAAACAGCCACGCCTGATTGATACCGAGCGCGCCGAGCATCTCGCGATCCTGCGTCGCGGCGCGCACCAGCGTGCCCCAGCGCGTGCGCGTGAGCGCATACCAGAGCAGCAGCAATACCACCGGCCCGATCACGATCAGCGCGATATCGTAGGTCGGCAACGGATGGCCGAGGAAATCGACCGCGCCCGCCAGATGCGGCGCACGCGGCCCGAACAGGTCTTCCGGGCCCCACAGCCACAGCGCGGCATCGCGAAAGATCAGCACCAGCGCGAAGGTGGCGAGCAGATGAAACAGCTCGGGCGCCTGATAGATGCGCCGCAGAACCACCATCTCGACCAGCGCGCCCAGCACCGCGACCACCAGCGCCGCCGCCAGCACCGACAACCAGAAGCCGCCCGCCGTATGTCCGAAGCGGCTCGCGATGCTGTACGCGACATAGATGCCGAACATATAGAACGAGCCGTGCGCAAAGTTGACAATGCGCGTCACACCGAAGATCAACGACAAACCGGCGGCGACGAGAAACAGCGTCGACGCGTCGGCGAGTCCGTTGACCAGCTGTACCAGCAAATTCGAAAGCATCGCGACCCTTGGCAGCTTGCCGAACAGCGAAGGCGCGGCTTAGGCACGTTCGACAGGATCGGCAGACATTGCAGCGCGTGCGGCACCATGCGCGCACGCGTCAACGGCAGGACAATACAATACGCCCGAAGAAAATCCCCTCGGGCGCCGGCAAAAACGCCAAATGCAAACGCCTCAGCGCAAACCGTCTTCGCCCTTGATCTCGCTCACCTGCAAGCCGCCGATGCGCGGCAGCGGCCGCCCCGACGCCGTCACCGCGACGGCCACGACGATTTCGTTCGCGCGAGGAGCGTCCGATACGCGCGCTTCGATCGCATCGAAATGGCTGCGCACGAAGGCGGCGTCTTTATGGCCGAGCGGCACGTCGATCGCAGTGCCGAGCGTACCCATCTTTTTCGCCGACGGCACGAGCGCCGCGCCCTTTTCGACCGCGACCCGCAGCGGCGCGCCGAGCTTGGGATGCAGAATCGCCGCCGCGTGTTCCAGTTCGCCCGCCTCGCCGACTATGGCAGCCTTGCCATAGCTTTGCGCCTCGCCCGGCGCGATGCCCAGCGCTTGAACGCACTTGTTGCCGAGCAACGCGCCCAACTCTTCGCCGGCTTCGATCAGCGCGTCGAGTTTGGCTTCATAACGGCCGGCGTAGGGATTATCGATCACCGCAATCGCAACCGCGCGGCGTGCCGGCGGCTCGATGGTCTGGCCCATCTCAATGCGTGTTTCATCCACTTGCACGACCAGCTTGCGAAGCTTGATTGCCATTTCGCTCTCCGAGTTTCGATGCCTGCTCTGCTTCGTTTCAATGCTTCAGCGCGGCGCGTTATTCAGGCGCCTCTCAGCGCAAACCGTCCTTGCCAACGATCGCCTCTTTCGCGAGCCCGCCGACGCGCGCATGCACGCGCTGCCCGGTGCTCATCACGAGGATGTACACCAGCTCGTCCGCGGCGGGCGCGCCGGGCACGCGCACTTCGATCGCATCGAAATGGCTGCGCACGTAGCTCGCGTTCACATGTGTGAGCGGCACGTCGAGCGCGGTGGACGGCGCGCCGACTTTCTTCGTCGACGGCACGATGGCGTTGGTGGGCACGCCGTTTTTCTCCAGCAACTCACGCATCGCATAGCCCCCGGGAACATGCCATAACGCGCCATGCTCGAGTTCGCCGCGTGCGCCGACAATCGCGCCCTTGCCGTAACTCTCGATCGATGCATGCGGCACCGCCATCGCCGCCAGCAGCCGTTGCGCCATATCGAAGCCGATCGGCTTGAGCGCTTCCATCGCGTGCTCGATTTTCGCTTCGTAACGGCCGGCGAACGGGTTCGTCATCACCGCGGCAATCGCGCCGCGCCTGAGCGGCTGCGCGGGCGCGGGGCCGAACTCGTGGAAGATATCTTCGACGTGCGTCAGCACGCGACGTATTTCGAACACGGAGCCTCCGTTTTAGTTTGCGCGCTCTGCGAGAGCAGACCGCTTGCGTCATGAATGCCGGCGACGCGCACCCGCCCTTGCAGGAAAAGCGCGGCGCCTTCGATCAAGCCTTGGTCGAGCAGACGCCGCGCAGTTTCGACGCCACGTGCCAGCGCGAGATCGATCAGCGGCTGCGGCAGGGACGGCACGTCGACGGTGACGAGCATATCGCCCAGGTCGCTGTCGTCTTTCAACGACGAAGCCGGACGCCGCAGAATACCCTCATGATCCAGATTGACCGCGTTGGCGATAACGGTTGCGGCGGCGTCGGCGGCGGCGGCGTTGCGCGCCAGCACCGTGACGCTGTCGGCGATACCGAGGCTGAAGCTGCGGCCACGCCAGCCGCTCGTCGCGATGCCGCGAACGGCCAGGCCGGCGTCGAGCGTCAGATTGGCGTCGAGCGCGTGATCGCGCGGCAGCCGCACGGCTGAAAACGACGCCAGGTCCGCGAACACGCCGACGCGGTATTGCTGCCCTTCAGTCAGATACAGCGCAATGTCGCCGCCATTGTTGATGAAGGCGCGCGAGATGCCTTCACGTGCGAATGCGGTGACCAGTTCATCGGCAACGCTGCCCGCGACGGCCGCCATCGGCGTGATGTAGCGCGCGCGGTGAGGATGGCACGCCGACCACATACGGCGGGCAACCGGGCCTTGCAATTCCGTATCGTTCAATGCGGCCGGCGGGGGAACAGGCTGCTTGAGCCGCTTCAGTTCACCCACCAGTTCCGACAGCACATCGACAAAGCGCGCCCAGCACGCCTCATACGCGGCCTGCACCGCCTGGGGCGTGCCGTCCGCGCTGAGGATCAGATCGATCGGCCCATGCTGCCAGTGCCAGCGGGTCGCATCGAGTCGGGTGCGGGTGGGGTTCATCGTGTCCGTTGCGTTGGTTTTTGCATTGGTTTTTGCGTTAGTTTCTGCGTCGGTTAATGCGTGAGTTGCGTTAGCGCTGTCCGCGTGGTCAGCCGAGCATCGGTGGCATGGCGGGCGGCCACGGGTTGTCGGGATTGCGCGCCAGCGTGCGGCGCGCGAGCGGCGCGCCTTCCGTATGTTCCGGCCCGTTCGCGAGCACGCTCTCCAACGAACGCACCGCGTCGAGATGACCGCCGAGATCGCGATACGCGTCGTACGTCATAGTGAATTCGATCGGCGCGACGATCGCGGGCGTCGGCACCGTGCCGAACGAACGGTCCGGCATGCGCGCGACATCGACCATCACGGTGATCCCGCCGCCCGGCCACACATAAGCCGGCGCGCCGCCGCAGGTCACGTTGACCAGCTTCTGTTTGATCGCGCGCGTAAGCAGCACGGGGTTCTCCGTGGCGCCCGCTCGCAGACTGCCGCCCGCGCCGCCGAGAAACAGCACGGTGGCAAGCGACGGCTCGCAGTTCTCGCCGATTCGCTCGACCGTGCGGCGCACCGTATCCGGCATGGCCGTGATGCGCGGCACGAGATTCTGATCCAGTTCGTACCACTGCGCGTGTTCGCCGGTGGTCGACACCATCAATAAGCGCATGCCGGGTTTGGCGACGGCGGGGTCGAAGCCCTCGACAATCGCGAGCGGGTCCTGAATGTCCGTGCCGCCCCAGCCGGTGCCCGGATTCGCCACCTGGAAATAGCGGCCCGGCGTCGACTTGCGTCCGCGAATCTTCACACCTGAGCGCGTCATGCCGAGACACCGCCCGGCCTGATGTTCGGTGAGCACGCCGGTGATGTGGTCGTCAACGACCACCACTTCGTCGGCGTGACCGAACCATTGCTTCGCGAAGATGCCGATGGTCGCCGAGCCGCAGCCCACGCGCATGCGCTGTTCCTCGACGCCGTCGACGATCGGCGCCGCGCCCGCGCGAATCACGAGGCTCGCGCCGCCGTCGATGCTCAGTTCCACTGCTTCCTTGTTGCCGAGCGCGAGCATCATGTCGCACGTCACGCGGCCTTCCTTCTTGCTGCCGCCGGTCAGATGATGCACGCCGCCGAGGCTCAGCATCTGCGAACCGTATTCCGCCGTCGTCACATGGCCGACAATCTCGCCGTGGCATCGCACGTTGGATTGCTCCGGCCCGAGGAAGCGGTCGGTGTCGATCTTCACCTTGAAACTGCAATAGCTGAAAATGCCTTCGGTGACGACTGTGATCATGTCGACGTCGTCGAGCTTCGAGGCGACGATAAAGGGCGCGGGTTTGTAGTCGGGATAAGTGGAGGATGCGCCGACGCCGGTCACGAACAAAGCCTGTTCCGCAGCGGCGGGATCGCGCACTTCAGAAGACGCACCAAATTCGATCGCGGCATTCGCTTCTGACGTTGAAGATGAAGACGCGCGCGACAAAAACACCACCGGATCGACGCGAATCAGCCGCCCGTCCGCATTCGCATAACGATCGCACGCGCCGGTGCGTCCTTCGGAAATCTGACACAGCACCGGGCAGGCATTGCATTCGATCTTGTTCGACGCCATGCGCTCGCTGCGCGGCGCGGCCTTCTCGAGCACGGTCGGACCCGGCGTCGAGGCGGTTTCGCCGTCAACGCTGTCCGCACCGAAATCGACCTTCGTATGTTCTGTCATGGTGGGGTTCCCATACGACGACATTACAATCGGTCCCGCTCCGGCTGACGAATAGTGCCTGTTTGCAGGTACTTTCGCGTGATCCGCCGATTTCCATGTTGCGGTCACTCACCGTTCGTGTAGTATCCGCTACACCAAACTCGTTAGAAATCTACTCGATCAATTTAGTCTGCGCAACGTATTTACAGGCGTGCGCCCGTTTGGTGCGATGCCACATAGCCGCTTTATTGGCAACTCATCACGCTTCAATCTACGCCGTAGTGAATGACCGCGCAGCGCACGCCGCAGCTGTCCGTGCGGGCTGTATGATGAAGGCGTGCTCCCGCCTGGCCGGCCGCGGCGCATGCCGTTCAACCTGACGCTAACAAGAGATCCGAGACCGCCATGAGTCCCACCGCCGCCCGCAAACCGGGCGCTACCGGTATCCGTGCGAAACAGGCGCAGGACACGCGCGCCAAGATTCTGAAAGCGGCCATTAAGGTCTTTGCCAAGCAAGGCTATGCGAGCGGACGCGTGGAAAGTATTTCGAAGGCCGCGCGCTCGCATGACCGCATGATCTATTACTACTTCGGCAGCAAGGAGCAGTTGTTCGTCGAAGTTCTTGAAACGATCTATACGCAATTCAACGAGGCGGAAAGCAAACTCGATCTCGATCTGGACGATCCCGTGCACGCACTCGAACAGATGGTCGAATTCGTCTGGCAGTATTACCTTGATCATCCCGAGTTCGTCACGCTGCTGTCCAGCGAGAATCTGCACCAGGGCAAGCACGCTAAAAAATCGCTGAAGCTGAAGGAGATTTCCGGCTATGCGATTTCGGTGGTGCAGAAGTTACTGGATGCAGGCCAGGCGCAACAGGTGTTTCGTGCCGACGTGAAAGCGCGCGACGTCTATCTGATGATCGCGTCGCTCGGCTATTTCTATAACGCCAATCAATACACGCTGGGCGCGTTTCTCGGCGAGCCTTTGATGGACAAGGCGTCGCTCGACCATTGGCGCGAGGTTATCAAGGACACGGTGTTGCGGGCGGTGCGGTCGGGTCTCCCGGTGCAGCCGGATGCGGCGGCGCTCGCCGTTGCGTTGAACGAGGCCAGCCACAATAGCGAGGCATGACCGTTCCGCCGCAAGATGGCGCTACACCTGAAAGTGATCTCTCAATACGCTTACGATGCGTTCGGACGCGTGGCCGTCACCGTAGGGCGATACGCCTCGCGCCATACGCTCGTATTCGGCCGGGTCGTCGAGCAGCCGTTGCGTGTTTGAGACGATGTCGGCGTATTCGGTGCCCACCAGCTTGACGACCCCGTGCGCCACCGCCTCCGGGCGCTCTGTCTCGCGCCGCAGCACGAGCACCGGTTTGCCGAGCGCGGGCGCCTCTTCCTGCACGCCACCGGAGTCGGTCAGGATCAGATAGGCCCGCTTCATCGCCGCAACGAACGGCAAATAGTCCAGCGGTTCGCACAGCGTGATCCGGGGATGGTTGTCGAGATAGGCGTATGCCGTCTCACGCACGTTCGGATTGGGGTGAACAGGATAGAGGACGTGAACGTCGGGATCGTTATTGGCGATCGTTTTGATTGCTCGAAGAATGTTCTGAAATGCCTCGCCGAAATTCTCGCGACGGTGCGACGTCACCAGAATCAGACGGCTATCGCCCTTGAAAGGCGTTGCACCATCGCACCGTCCCGCCACGTCCAGCAACGCATCGATGACCGTGTTGCCGGTGACGAACACGCTCGCTGCATCGATGCCTTCCGTCAGGAGATTCCGTTTCGCGGTTTCCGTCGGTGCGAAATGCCAGCGTGCCAATCGGCTAGCAACCACACGATTCATTTCTTCCGGAAACGGATTCGACAGATCGCCTGTTCTCAGTCCAGCTTCGACATGCCCGACGGGCACGCGCCGGTAAAAGGATGCGAGCGCCGCCGTCAGTACGGTGGTCGTATCGCCCTGCGCGAGCAGCACGTCGGGCTGTTCGGCGGCAAGCACATCGTCGAGCCGAACCATGAGCCGCGAAGTCAGCATGGGTAGCGACTGATTGGGTTGCATGATATCGAGGTCGATATCGGCTTGAATCTGGAACAGATGCAACACCTGATCGAGCATGCCGCGATGCTGCGCCGTTGCCAGCACGCGGCAGTCCGCCCATTCTTCGCGCTGCAACCGTTTGACGAGCGGTGCCATTTTCACCGCTTCAGGACGCGTTCCGATAGTGACGATGATCTTACGTTTTTTCACAGCGTTTTCCGGTATTGGACTTGATAAAGGGTGGGCGACCGCGCGAGATGGCGGGTCTTTGCACGGTCAGGCTCTACCTGCTAACCGGCGGATCGCGCTTCTGAGCCGCCACGTCTTCGAGCGCAGCATCGTGTTCAACTGCATTTCGACCCCGTCCGCATGGGCTCGGGCTTCAGCCAGCAGCGCCGCGCAATGTTCGCCTTCGATCTTCAATCTTTCGTTGCACGCATGAAGCGAAGCAATCTCCGTGGACAGAGCGCTGCATTCCTGGTTCGCTTTGTCGATTCTCCGGTTGCGTTCGGTGATCGCGCACTTCAATTCGCCGAGTGTCCGGTCCCGCTCGGATAGCGCCTCTTGCGACCACGTCAGCTTTGCTTTGCCCACATCGCGTTCTGCATAGACATCCCGCAGCGCCTGTTGTGTCGATTCGAGACGCGCGTTCGTCGCAGCTTGTTCGCTATGGATTTGAGCGAGCTGCCCCGCGAACTGCTCCCTCTCCGAGGCGTGCTGTTGGACAATGACTTGACTGCGCTCTCGCGCGAACGCCTCGTAGGTATCGTCGCTAACAAAGAAGTTGCGCAGATCGGGGCGAATGTCTCCGAGCGCGGAGAGCCGCGCGTAGATAAGCAATATCTGCTTTCCGTTCCAGTAATCGAGATTGATTTTCGCCGCGTCGACCACGCGGCAGGCCACCGCAGCGAATCCGGGCACCGGACAGACGGGGATGTTGTCCAGGTCGAACGTGAAGAAATGTTCGGGAATCCGGTCATATTCCTGAAACGGCAGAAGCAGAACCAGAAAGCGCTTCGTATGCTCAGCAAGGCGTGCGACGACATCAAACGGACGGTCGAAATGTTCAAGCGTATTCGACGAAAAAATGACGTCGTAGTCGTCCAGGTTGTCGAAAGACTGTGCTTTGAAACGCCCATGCGGAAAAGAGGCCTGCGCCTTCGCGATCGCCACTTCCGAAATATCGACTCCGGTGATGGAGTTCACGCCAAGCCATTTGCTCAACTCGTCTACGCCCTGGCCCTCCGCACAACCCCAGTCGCAAATCTTCCATTGCTCGCGCAACACCAGGTCCTTGAACCAGTCCGGCATCAGCTTGGCCGCAAGCGTCGCGAAAAAGCGCGTTTGCCCATGTCCGCCGGCGGAGACCCAGTCCGTCGAGAAACGATGGTCCCAATACTGCTTTGAGTTGATGTCTGTCATTACGCGGCCTGTTGGTCTGCTCATTCCACCGAATGCGCGGGCGTTCTCGATACGGTCAACGATGCCTAGTCGACAGTCAGCGTGCTTTCGATAACTTCGCGCCAGCGGTTTTCCCATTCCTTCTTCGCAAACGCCGCCGAAGAGTGGCGTCCGTGCGCGGCGAGCCTGGCGAGCCGGGTTCGATCGTCGGCGAGTTCTTCGATAGCAGCCGCGAGCTCGATATAGTCCGCGCGGATCAGCTTGCCGTTGTAACCGTCCACGATCAGATTCGGCAGTCCGCCGACGTTGGTCGCGATGACCGCGTTATTGGTCGCCAGAGCCTCGATGCAGGACAGGGACGTTCCTTCCGAATACATGGTCGGCACCAGCACGATATGGCTGTCGACATAGGCTTTGTACATGTCCTCCATGTCGTATTCGATCCACGTCACTCTGTGCGGGTGACGCGCCATGAACGCTTTCACCGCCTCCGCATCGCGGTCGATCGCCTGACCGCACAAAACCAGGCGAATGTCCGAGCGCCGCGAAAACAACAGATCGAACGCGTTGATGGTCAGATAGAGACCCCGCGCTTCATAAAGCCGGCGCGGCAGGAGAACGCATAACTCCTCTGCCTGGAAATTCTTCGGACGGCTCCTGAAAGACTCCAGATCGACGTAGTTCGGAACGTACGTCAGCGTATTGGCGAGCGCCCAGTCGTAGGTTCGCACCCAGTTGATAAAGTTCGTATCGACACAGACACATCGGTCGCTGTTGCGCAGCGCGCGGAACAGCGTTTCATAACGTCCCCGGTCGAATGTTGCGAGGTTATTGGATGCGCCGTCCCAATGGATGCCGTGGTTGATCGAAATGACGCGCCGGTTTTTTCCGAGCGATGCGGCAAGTTCAGTCGGCGACGCGATAATGAGATCGACATCCGCGCAGAATTCGGCGTATTTGCTCGACATCATGTCGAAATCGAAGTTGTCCGCGGCCTTGATCCCGACCACCTTGACGCCTCGAAAGTCGCGCTCGAACGGCTCGCGCGCGTCCTGCAGAAGACGAACCTCGCACCCCATGCCATGGAGCACGACTGCGAGGTCGTAGACGTAGCGTTCCGCGCCGCCCTTGTAGACGGTTTCGCCGTTCCAGTCGTAGAAGTTCACGTTGACGATGTCAACTTTCACTTTATGTCGCGCGGAAGCGGCCGTCAGCCTCGTCACGTTCCTGGCGTTGACCTGCCTCAGCAACGGCGCGTGAAGCACCGGCCAGGCGTGCGCGCGCGCAACCTGCGCGGACGCCTCGGTGTACGCGGTCGACCATTGGCCGCTGGCCAGTGCGTCGACGAAATCGATGCCCGAAGCGACGACAATGGCGTGTTCGTATTCCCTGATGGTCCGGGTCGGCGTGCCGATCACCGGCTTTCCCGCGGCAAGATACTCGAACAGCTTCAGCGGCGAAACGGGGTCGGTTTTCTCGCTGACAATGAACGGCACGATACCGATATCGATCCAGGCGAGATAGTGCTTCAGTTCGGCATACGGTTTGGGGCCGAGGTGAATGAAATTGTCGAACGTCTTCAAGCGCGCCATGCGCTCCTGAACCTCGCCGCTATATTGCGGCTCGAAAGCGACAACAGGACCGACGAACAGCAGCACGATGTCGTTAAGTCGCACTATTTCGTCGAGCAGATCGAAATCGAGCAGTTCGGAAATTGCGCCGTGGTAGCCGACCACCCGCCGGTTCGCCGCCATCTCGTACAGCTTGGCCGGCACGTCGCATCGCTCGCGCTCGCCGTGAATGAAGTCTTCCGGATAAACGCCGTTTTCCAGCAGCAGCGCGTTGGTGACCTTCGCGCGGTTCGCCTCGTACAGCCGATTCGACGAGAACAGGCAGACGTCCGCTATTTGCAGCAAGACCTCATGGTCGCAACGCATGACGTCGGAATAGTTTGCGAAGATGGTCAGGTCATCCAGAACATCGTAGATCGTCAATGCGGCACGGCAGATTTCGGCGACGTATTTGAAGCCCGGCCAGTGAAGATAAAGCGTGACCGGCTCGTCCTGGAAGTAGCCGAGAAAATCCTCGACCATATTGGAGACGTACAGGTTTTTTGACTTGGGCTGGATAACGGGATAAAGGCCGCCGAACTCCAGCATCACGCACAGATAGCCCGCCTTTGCGAACTCGGCCATGATGTGGTCGGGACGCTGCTTGAGCGAAAGGTCGTAGGCAACCGGGCACAGCACCACACCGCGGCGGTCTGGATGCACCGTGAGCAGGCGGCCGATCTGGTGCCTTCTTTGTTTCGAGGGGTCCTTGGCGTAGTTGCCAAAGTAGGCCGCCTGGGCGCGCGTATGCGCTTCGTAGTCTCCGCTGGCCACGGGCAGGACGTCATGCACGGGAACACCGGCAACAGCCGGCGTCTGCGTCTTGCCGCGCGCCGCCAACGCGTAAGCCGCGCTCGCGATGCGTCGCATTGGCGCGGTCAACTTCCAGGAAGTGCTTTCGAAGATTTCGCTAAGGGCGCCCTGCGCCCGCTCGCGCTCGCGAACCTCGAGCAGCAGTTCGCTCGATACGTCGCTCAGCGAGCGCTTGAGACTGTGGATTTCCGACAGCGCGTCCGACAACCGTTTCGCCAGCGTGTACCGGTCTCTGCGCGCGAGACGCTGATCCTCCGCCATCTGCTGGTGTTGCGTGATGAGAGCATCCGCGTCGGGGAGCGAAGTGCCTAGTTTCGCGACCGATGTAAGGGTTTGTCTGCGCGTTGCGTTTTGCATTGCTTCTTGTCCGTCCATGGCCAACCTCTTGAGTCGCCGTTATTCCGATTGCCCTTTCTGATGCCGTCAGCGCGCGTCTACTGGCGTTTCTTCCACGCGTATGTGTTCTGTGATGTCGGGCAGGAACAGCCCGTATCTATCGCTTTCAACATAGGAAGAGAAATAGCAGGCGCCCTCGATGTATTCGTAGTACTGCGGCACTGCCGTAGACCGGTCTTCGAGGGCCGCCACGAGCAGATACCGGCCCGTGTTGAGCTGGTTTCTCAGGCGAAACTCGATTTCGACCTCACTACAGTCGAAATCGAAGTCGATGCTTTTCTCGTCGTGGGTCGTTCGGACGATCAGATCGGTGCCTTTCGTATCCTTGATGGAGAAAGCCACGCTCACCGCGCGGCGATCGATGCCTTCAGGAATCCGGATCGCCAAACGGACGATCATCGGCTCGAATGCCGTGAACACGCTCTGGCGCCGGCCGGCCGAGTCCAGAACCCGGGCCGACACGATCGATCCGATATGCGTGCCCCAATGGTTGATCGGTTCGTCACGAGCAGTCGAGGCGGCCGGCACCGCGCTTTCCGCGGTCTGATTGTTCTGCTTCGCTTCTTCATCACGACCGGCCACGCTCTCTACCGACTGACTGGACGCCCCGATCGCTTCGCTTTCGCCGAGCCCCTCGGACATGAACTGCGTGTATTGCGCGGTAACGGCGAACGCGTTGCCTTCCAGCCGAACCCGTCCGCCATCGAGCCAGACGGCGCGCTCACACAAGGTTCGCACCGAGCCGACGTCATGCGACACGAAAAGAATCGTGACGCCGGATTCCTTGAGTTCCTTGATCTTGTTGAAGCATTTGGCCTGGAAGCGCGCGTCGCCCACCGCAAGCGCTTCGTCGATGATCAGGACCGCAGGCTCGACGTGAATGGCCACGGCAAACGCAAGCCGCACGTACATGCCGCTCGAATAAGTTTTCACCGGCTGATCGATGAAGTCGCCGATTTCCGCAAACTGCTCGATGCTGGCGAATTTCCGTTCAATCTGGTCAGCCGTCATTCCCAGCATGGCCGCGTTCAGGTAGACGTTTTCCCGACCGGAAAACTCCAGATTGAAACCGGCTCCCAATTCGAGCAGTGCCGCCACGCGGCCGTTGATCGCGATATCGCCGTGGGTGGGGCGCAGCGTGCCGCAAATTATCTGCAAAAGCGTGGACTTGCCGGAGCCGTTGCGCCCGATGATACCGACCGTTTCGCCACGGTTGACCGAGAGCGACACGTTCCGAAGCGCCCAGAATTCGCGTGAATAGCCGGTGCGTTTTGGAAACACGATATGCTTGAGACGATCGAACGGCTTTTCGTAGATGTCGAAACGCTTCGAGGCATTTGTCACCTGAATCGTGGTTTCAGGCTTGCCGACTAGATTCATTTCCATGAGCATCGGCCTTTACACAACGTCCGCGAAACCTTCGCGGGTCTTCTGAAACCAGGCCAGACAGATCCACGCGAATCCGATGCTGCATGACAGATAGATCGCTATCCCCACGAAGTCGGGCAACTCGCCGGCGATCATGACCGCTCGCGCCTGCTCGATGATGAAAGTCAGCGGATTGACCAGAATGAGTGCCCTGAAAGCGGGCGTCAAAGTATCGAGCGCGTAGAAAACCGGCGAGAGGAACATCAACAGGGATGAAAGCAGCGTGGTGACATACGTCAGGTCACGCACGTAGACGCCAGTGGCGGCGAACAGCCAACCCACACCCACGCCGACAAAAGCGAGCGGCATGAAAAGCGCCGGCAAAAAGACGATCGTCCATTGAAGCTTCCCGTACACGCACAGCGCAAAGACAACCCAGACAGCAAAGCTCGTCAGGAAGTGAAAGGCCGCCGAGGCGACTGTTATCCAAGGCAGGATTTCGAGGGGGAAGACGACCTTCGTCACGTAGTTCGCGTTGGTCGTGATGATGGTCGGCGCTCTATTCAGGCACTCGGCGAAGAAATTGAAAAGAATCAGGCCGACGAACAGGATCACCGCGAATTGAAAACTATTGTCGGTTCCTGGCCAGCGCGATTTCAACAGCGTGCCAAAGACGACCGTGTACATGGCGAGCATGATCAACGGCTGAACGATGGACCAGGCCAGTCCCATTACCGACCCGCGATATCGGCTCAAAATGTCCCGCCTGGTTAGCGCGACGATAAGCTGGCGTTGCTGCCACGGAAGTAAAAAGAGATCACGAAAATGAGCGCGGGGATGAGATTCTTCGCGACCGTCGTGTTTATAGGTAAAGCTCATATTGGCAGATCGCCTTGAACAGCGCCGGCTGGTTTAACGGTGAACGAAGAGGCAAACCATGCGGCGTCAATGAACCTGCCGGGATCGCGCCGGTCGGAGCCCGCTCCACTGCTCCTGGAGAATCCTACGGACCAGCCACACTCGCTCGAACGAGTGTCGCTATCTTGAAGGCGTCAGATTCACATCTGAAATGTGCGAAAGACTAATAACCCAAAGCACCACCACCATTCGTATTCTCAACGAATTGGGTCGGCTAAGATCTTAGAAAATGACGGCGCGCAAACAAGAAACGTCAGAAATGTTTGCAGGAAAATTCAACTTCCCTGTCGAATTTTCTGCAAAAACCGAGAGACGTGGAATGTGACCGATTCCCGCAGTGCGCGGCGTCCAGGTCGAACGCCGCCGGGTATCAGGTATCCGTATCACAGCCCATTGCAGGCTGGATGAAATCAGACATTGTCGATGTCCAGAAGCAGCGTGCATTCACACGCTGCCTGACGCGCCATCGCGATACATGCCTACGGCTGAGCTGCCGCTGCGTCGTCTTCGCGGAACAATTTGTCGGCCAGGTGAAACGCCGAATTCGCCGCCGGCACGCCGCAATAGATCGCGGTTTGCATTAGCACTTCCTTGATCTGCTCGCGCGTCACGCCGTTGTTCTTCGCGGCGCGCAGGTGCAGTGCGAGTTCCTCGCTGCGATTGAGCGCGACCATCATCGCGATGGTCAGCAGGCTGCGCGTGTGGCGCGGCAAGCCGTCACGCGTCCAGATTTCGCCCCACGCGTAACGGGTGATGAAATTCTGAAACTCTTCCGTCAACTCATTGCGGTTCGCAAGCGACCGGTCGACGTGCGCACTGCCCAGCACCGCGCGGCGCACATCGAGGCCGGCTTCATAGCGATCTTCGTCGTTCATTTCTGCTCCGTCAGGAAGTCGATCACAGTCTTCGTGAAAGCGTCGGCTTTCTCGATGTTGGAAATGTGCGAGGCGTCCAGCTCCACGTAGCGCGCGCCGGAAATCGACTGCGCCAGTTCGCGCCCTTGCGCCGGTGTCGCGGCCAGATCGCGCGTGCCGCTGATCACCAGCGCCGGCACCTTGATGCCCGGCGCTTCAGGGCGCAGGTCGGCCGCGTCGATGGCGTCGCAATTCGATGCGTAGCCTTCCTTGTCGGTATGCACGAACACGTCGCGAATCAGGGCGAGCACCACCGGCTCGCGTTCGACGTAGTCAGCCGTGAACCAGCGCGGCAGCACGGCATCGGCGAGCGCGCGCATGCCTTCGGTGCGCGCTCTCGCGGCGCGCGGGATCCACACTTCGGGTGAACCGATGCGCGCCGCCGTATTGCACAGCACGACGCGTTCGAACCGGTTGCCGTGACGCGCCGCCAACGCAACGCCGGTCAGGCCGCCCATCGAAATTCCGCAGAAATGCGCGCGGACGATCTTCAACGTATCCATCAGGCCGAGCACGTCGCCGGTCAGTTGTTCGATCGTGTACGGGCCCTTCGGCGCTTCCGAATGGCCATGACCGCGCGTGTCGTAGCGCAGCACGCGAAAATGTTTCGACAGCGCCGCGACTTGCGGCGCCCACATGGACAGATCCGTGCCGAGCGAATTCGACAACACGATCCACGGCGCGTTGCCGTGACGGTCGCCGTCGATTCGATAGTGAAGCTCGGTGCCATTGACTGCGGCGTAAGGCATGCCGGTTACTCCCTGGAATGGTCGCGCTGCGAGCGCGTGGTGTGAAGTGCCAGCGCGGCGTCCACATAAGCGTGCGCCTGGCCGACGTATTGAGCCGGATCGAGCAGTTGCTTCAGGCGCTCGAGCGGAAGATGCGTGGTGACGGCCGGGTCCGCGGCGAGCACGTCGAACAGCGTCTGACCGTCGCGGATCGCGGCTTTCGACGCGCGCTCCACCAGATGATGCGCGTCGAGCCGGCCGATGCTGTCGCCGAGCGCGAGCATCACCGCTTCGCCGAGAATCAGGCCATGCGTGACGTCGAGATTGGCGGCAAGGCGCGGCACGTTGACGTTCAGCCCCGTTGCGATCTGTTCGATGTTGGCGAGCGCGCCGCCCGCGAGACGCGCGAGATCCGGCAGCGCGTCCCACTCGGCTTGCCAGCCGCCGAGCGCGCGTTCGTGCTCCTGCACCATGCCGGCGAATACCGTGGCGACCAGCCCCGGCGCTCGCGTGGCGGCCGTCAGCACGGCGGCGCAACCGACCGGATTGCGCTTGTGCGGCATGGTCGACGAACCGCCCTTGCCGGCCGCGGCCGGTTCGGCGAGTTCGTCGATTTCGGTTTGCATCTGCAGCGAGATGTCGCGCGCGATCTTGCCGAGTGTGCCGATCAGCATGCCGAACATCGACGCCGTTTCGGCAATCCGATCGCGCTGCGTATGCCACGGCAGCGTCGGCACGGCAAGGCCAAGTTCTTCAGCGAGCGATTGCGTGACTTGCGGCGCGGCATCGCGCAGGCTCGCCAGCGTGCCCGCCGCGCCGCCGAATTGCAGCACCAGCACGCGCGCGCGCAACGCATCGAGCCGCTCGCGATGGCGCAACAGCGCGTCGAGCCATTGCGCAAATTTCAGGCCGAGCGTGATGGGCAGCGCCTGCTGCAACCAGGTGCGGCCGATCATCGGCGTGGCGCGATGCGTGGCCGCGAGTTTCGCCACGGCGTCGCAGGTGGCTTGCAAACTGTTGTCGAGCAGATCGAAGGTGTTGCGCAGTTGCAGCACCGTCGCCGTGTCGATGATGTCCTGGCTCGTGGCGCCCCAATGCACGTATTTCGATGCTTCGGCGTCGGCGGCCTTGACGCACGCGGTGAGTTGCTTGACGAGCGGAATCGCGAGATTGCCACCGAGCGCGGCGTCGCGTGCGAGTGCGTCGGCGTCGAGTTGGTCGGCTTGGCAAGCGGCTTCGATCGCGGCCACCGCCGTTTGTGGAATCACCTGATGCGCGGCCGAAGCGCGCGCGAGCGCCGCTTCCACGTCGAGCATCCGTTGCAGCGTGGCGCGCGGCGCCCAGATGTCGTTCATCGGCTGCGTGCCGCAAAGAAGTCCGGTGAGACGGGCGCTGGAGTCGAGCATGATGACGTCGATGATCGAGGGTGTCGGAAGTGAAGTTCGCGCCGGGGCGACGCCGGCTCCTGGGCCAGCGTCGCCCCGGCGCGTTGCGGGCGCGTTAAGCCGCTTGCGTGCCGTCGATCAGCGGCACACCGGTCAGCTTGTGCAATGCGTCGAAATCGATGTCCGAGAAAATCTCGCGCACCACGAGACCCTTGTCGGTCACATCGATCATCGCCAGATCCGTATAGATACGGTTGACGCAACCCACGCCCGTCACCGGGTATGAGCATTCAGCGGCGATCTTGCTCTCGCCCTGCTTGGTCAGGTGCTCCATCATCACATACACCTGCTTCGCGCCGATCGCCAGATCCATCGCGCCGCCGACTGCCGGAATCGCATCGGGCGCACCAGTGTGCCAGTTTGCCAGATCGCCCCTCGCCGACACCTGGAAGGCGCCGAGCACGCAGAAATCCAGATGGCCGCCGCGCATCATCGCGAACGAATCCGCGTGGTGGAAGTATGCGCCGCCCTTGAGCAGCGTGACGTGCTGCTTGCCGGCGTTGATCAGTTCGTCGTCTTCCTCGCCTTTGGCGGGCGCCGGGCCCATGCCGAGCAGGCCGTTTTCGCTGTGCAGGAAGATTTCCTTGTCGGCCGCAAGGTGGTTGGCCACCAGCGTCGGCACGCCAATGCCGAGGTTCACGTACGCGCCTTCGGGGATATCCAGCGCAACGCGCTTGGCCATTTCATCGCGGGTCAGTTTTTTCATGTCGGTCTCCGAATCAGGCGGCAGCGTCGTGAGGATTGGGCGTCGGGGCGTGGGCCGCTTGCGGCACTTCGATCACACGCTGCACGAAAATGCCGGGCGTCACGATGTTTTCCGGATCGAGTTCGCCGAGCGGCACGACTTGCGACACCTGCACGATCGCGGTTTTCGCCGCACTGGCCATGATCGGTCCAAAGTTCCGAGCCGTCTTGCGATACGTGAGATTGCCCCAGCGATCGGCCTTGTACGCCTTGATCAGCGCGAAGTCCGCATGCAGCGGCGCCTCCAGCACGTAATGCCGGCCGTCGATCAGACGGGTTTCCTTGCCTTCGGCGAGCTTGGTGCCATAGCCGGTCGGCGTGAAAAAGCCGCCAATGCCCGCACCCGCCGCACGAATGCGCTCCGCCAGATTGCCCTGCGGCACCAGTTCGAGTTCGAGTTCGCCAGCGCGATACAACGCGTCGAACACGTACGAATCGCTTTGGCGCGGAAACGAGCAGATGATCTTGCGCACGCGTTTGGCTTTGAGCAGCGCGGCGAGGCCGATGTCGCCGTTACCGGCGTTGTTGTTGACGATGGTGAGTTCGCGCGCGCCCTGTTCGATCAGCGCGTCGATCAGCTCCGACGGCATGCCGGCCGTGCCGAAGCCGCCGATCATGACGGTTGCGCCGTCGTTGATATCGGCGACCGCCGATTGAAGTGACTCGAAAATCTTGTTGATCATGTCGAATTTCCTTTGAAGGCGCTGCGTGCCGTCAGACTTGCTGCCATGCGGGCAGGGCTTGAGCGGGACGGTCTCCGGCCAATGCTGGCGGCGGCTCGCCAAGTGCGATGCGAAGCTGGCGCCGTTGGTTTGCTCGCTTCAAATTTGTTCGTTGTATGAACATGGATTCGTTTAGCGAACGCTGAGGCGATTATGGTAGTCCATCGTGCAGGTTGTCAAGGCAGGGAATTCCCCTTAATCATAGGTTCTTGCTGCGTGACATGGCGGTTTGTTGTTGGCGTCGGCCGGTCGGGGCGAAGAGTCGCACTATCCAAACAGGAGATTATTGGGCTAACCTCTATCCACTTATCAAATACGCTGTCCGCGCCGCAGGTCATCGAGCATGTCTGAACCAAACCTGGATCTGAACCTGATCCCCTACCTCGTCGCGATGGAAGACACGCGCAATGTCAGCCGCGCGGCCGAGCAGCTCGGCGTCAGCCAGCCGCGCGTGAGCACCGCGCTAGGCAAGTTGCGGGAGTACTTCGACGATCCGCTGTTCGTGCGCACGTCCAAAGGCATGGAGCCGACGCCGCGCGCGCTCGCCATCCTGCCCGCCGCACGCGACGCACTTTCGCGCATCGAGAAAGGCATGCTCGACGTGCAGGAATTCGACCCGGCCACCAGCACCCATACGTTCTCCATCGCGCTCTCCGACGTCGGCGAGATCGTGTTTCTGCCGCGGCTCCTGCAACTGTTCGCCGAACGCGCGCCGTTTGCGAATCTGCGCTCGGTGACGGTCTCGCCGTCGCAGGTGGAACGCGGGCTCGAATCGGGCGACGTGGATCTAGCGATCGGCTATTTCCCCGATTTGGCGGGCAATAACTTCTTCCAGCAGCGTCTTTTCACGCATCGCTTCATCTGCCTGATGCGCGCGCAACATCCACTGGCGAAGGCGCCGCTTACGCTGGCGCAGTACGTGGCGTCGGGTCACGCCGTGGTGCGCGCGGAAGGACGCAGCCAGGAAGTGCTCGAGCAGTACCTGGAGAAGAAGCGCATCAAGCGCCGCGCCGTGCTCGAAACGCCTCACTTCATGAGCCTGCCGTTCATCCTCGCGCGCACCGATCTGCTCGCCACCGTGCCGCATGCGATCGGCTTCGCGTACGTGTCGGAGCATGCGTCGATCACGCTGGTCGAGCCGCCTTTGCCGCTGCCGCATTTCGATCTGCGCCAGCATTGGCATCGCAAGTTTCATAACGATCCGCGTGGAAGCTGGCTGCGCAGCGTGGTGGCCGAACTGTTCAACGACGCGCTGGACGAATGGCCCAAATGAGCTGCCCTGACGGCACACAGGGACATCGGCACGACACGTTGCAAAACATGGAACAATGGCCGCACTCATTGAACCCGCGCGCTCCGTATAGACTCGACGCGCGATCCCGTAGGAGCGACGGATGACCAGTAGCAAGGCGAAGAAAACCAAACCGACAACCGCAACGGAGCGCCCGAGCCGCGAGGAAGCTGAAGCAGCGGTTCGCGTGCTGTTGCGTTGGGCCGGCGACGACCCGGCGCGTGAAGGCCTGATCGACACACCGGCGCGTGTGGTGCGATCCTATGAGGAGTTTTACGCGGGCTATCAGGTCGACCCGCGCGAGATCCTCGCCCGCACCTTCTCCGAAGTGGACGGCTACGACGAAATGATCGTGCTGAAAGACATCCGCTTCGAAAGTTACTGCGAACATCACATGGTGCCGATCATCGGACGCGCGCATGTGGCGTATCTGCCGGGGCATCGCGTGGTCGGCATCTCCAAGCTGGCGCGGCTGGTCGATGCGTTCGCCAAACGCTTGCAGATCCAGGAAAAGATGACGGTGCAGATCGCCGACACCTTGAACGAAGTGCTGCAACCGGCAGGCGTCGGCGTGATTCTCGAAGCCGCGCATCAATGCATGTCGACGCGCGGCGTGCACAAGGCCGGCGTGACAATGGTCACCTCACGCATGCTCGGCACGTTCCGCACGGATCCGTCGACACGTCGCGAGTTTCTGTCGATCGTCGGCAATCCGGGCGTGATGGCGGTCGCCAATACGTAGGCTGAGCACGCGCGAGGCAAGCCTGCCTCATGCCACGCTCCGCCTCACGCGCAGCTGGCCGAAAGTGGCCAGCAACACCGCGCCCAGCACGCACGCAACCCCGGCCAGTTGCGCCGCACTGACCGACTCGCCCAACACCATCGCAGCCAACGCCACCGCGCTCACCGGCACGAGCGCGGTCATCAAGCCCGCTTCGGCGCCGCTCAACCGGGCGGCGCCCGCATACCAGAGCACGAAGCCCAGCACGGTCGGCACCAGCGCGTAATACAGCACGCCGCCGAGTGCGCTCGCATCGACCGGCAAGGTCCACGGCTTTTCGAAGCAGGCCGGCACGATCGCCACCGCGAAACCGATGCCACACATCAGCGCCGACAGCGGCAACGGCGCTACCGCCGCGCGCAGCTTGCGATTGAGCAGAATGAACAACGCCTCGCAGACGATCGCGAGAAACACCAGCGCGTTGCCCGCCAGCGAACTGGCCATATGCGGCGCGGTGAATTCGCCGGGATGCACGGTGTGCATGGTGCACGCGAGCACGCCCGCCGTCGCCAGCAGGATCGCGCCGATCAACGCGGGCGCGGGGCGCTCGCCGAGCGCGAGCATGGCGACGCCGGCCGACACGGCGGGCAAGGTGCCGGCAATCACGCCGGCATCGGCAGCCGAGGCGAGTTTCATCCCGCTGATCAGCAACACCGTATAGCCGACGCTCCCGGCCCCCGCCTGGGCGATCACGAGCAGCGTATCGCGCCGGTCCAGACGCGGCCAGCGTACGCCTCGCCAGCGCATCGCCAGCACGAACAACGGAAAGGCAATCGCGAAGCGCAACGCGGTCGCGCTGAATGGCGGCAGTCCGGCCGCGATGGATTTGCTGACCACCACCGTGCTGCCGACGCCGACCATCGCCAGCGCGCAAAACAGATATCCGGCATACCGCGAGTTCATGGTGCTGTCCTGTTGGTTGGATCGAGCACGCAGAGTAAAGGCACGACAAGCGGCGGTCTTGAACGAAATTGCAAAACAGGGCAAGTCAAAAAGCGAGTCAATGAACCAGGTCAGCTCGCTCACGACGACGCCGTCAATGCTGGCCCGGCGGCAAATCCATCGAGTATCCTGAACGAACGGAGCGCCGCTCACGTGGCAGCCGCCGGCAGGCCGTTCGGGTACACGCTTTGCAACCGTCTGTAGAAACCCCGGAAGCACGCCGGCTCAACCGCAAAAACAGGAGCTCCTCAATTGGTAGCATTTCCGTCTTCGGCGGTGTCGACCTGGGGCGGCGCGGTCGTGTTCGTCAACGTTCTGTTGACGCGTCTCGGCGTACCGATCCCCGCGGTGCCCATGCTGCTGTTCGCGGGATCCGCGATTGCCGCCGGCACGCTGTCGTTCTGGCCGGTCCTCGGCGCCGCCGTGCTCGGCGCGCTGATCGGCGACGGCGCGTGGTTCACGGCCGGCCGCCTGTATGGCCGCAAGCTGATTGCGGCGCTAGGCCGGCTCTCGCCCGCCGTCGATTCAAGAGTGGACAAGGCGCGCGCGCTGTTCGAGCGCTTCGGTGTGCCGCTCGTGTCGATCTCGAAGTTCGTCCCCGGACTCGCGCTCGTCACGCCGCCGCTGATGGGTACGACCGCCGTCGACGTCCGCATCTATGCGGTCTGGGATTTCGCCGGCGCCCTCGCGTGGGCAGCCTTCTGGCTGCTAGGCGGCGCCGCGGCGGAACGGCAACTGCATATGCTGCTCGAATTCGTCAAAGCCCGTGGCGGCACAGTCATCGACATTTTGCTGGTCACCGCACTGCTCTATCTGGCCTTCCGTCTGGAGCAACGACGACGCGAACGCCGCCGCTTCAGGGACGCCGCAGCGGCACAAGCGGCCGCCGACGGCTGGCGCCGGCTCGCGCCACCGCCCAAGGTGCTCGATGCCCGTCCGCAGGCGCCCTTGCTCGAAGCGCCGTGCCGCATTCCCGGCGCGCTCGCGCTCGATCCGCAGTCGCGGGAGCAGATCGACGGGGCGCTGCGGGCGCATGACGTGGTGATCTACTGCATTTGCCCGGACAGCGCGACCGCGTTCGAAATCACGCAACGCATGCGCGATAACGGCTACACGCGGATTCGCGCGCTGCGGGGCGGCCTCGATGCCTGGCAGCGGCGCGGCTTTCCGGTCGAACCGCTTGCCTTGATCGACGAGTCGGGCACCGCCGGCCGCGCGCCGGCATCGCGCGGCGAAGCGCTCGGGGCGATCACGTTACGCGGTTTCGCGCCGCGCAGTACGCAGGGCACCTGAGCCGCGCCGGTCGCGGCGAGCTCCTCGTCGCCGTAGCAGTATTAAAGCTTGCGCAGCAGTCCGGCCGCCGAACGCATCCGGCGTTTGCGCTCCTTGCCGAGCCAGTGAAGCGCCGCTTCAGGATCGCCGACGCCGGCGAGCAAGGTCGCATTGTCGCGCAGCAACATCTCACTTGCGACCACATCGTTCAGCGTACCGAAACGTTTCTGGATCTGCTTCAAACGTTTGAGGGTGCGTTTGCGGCCGCCGCTCAGGACGGGTTCGAAAAACTCGAGCAGATAGCGCAGTTTCTTGCCTGCCTTCCTCACATTGTGGAAGGCAATGTAGTTGGAGCGCTTCGCACGTCGCGCTCGTTTTAACCGCTTCTTCAACGAGCGCTCTGAAGCGGCCACGCGTTGGTTCGCGAATTTTTGCAGCGGCATGCGCTCATGTGCGGTATTCAGTTCTTTGGACGCACTGGACAAGGCTTCGCGCAGCAGATGCTTGACGTCGGCGTTCGAGAGCGTCTCGCGGCTCGTCGTCAACGCCGCGCCGCGAGCGTCCTTGAGTTTGGGCGCTATTTCGCTCGCGCCGCTGCGTGCGCCGTTATCGTCGCGCGTCAGCAATTCGATCAGAATGTCCCAGTCGCGCGTTTTGCCGGCGGCCGTGGCCAGGTACTTATAGAGCGCCCGTTGCCGGGTGTTTTCGCCTTTCTCCAGCAAGGGCTCGAAGGCCCACCACAAAGAGCGCAAACGCCGCAGCGACACACGCAATTTGTGCAGCGCTTCCGGCGACGGGTCTTCGTGCACCGCGTTGGCGTATTCGATCGCGTGATCGACAAGAGGCGCCGCATACGACGCGAAGGCCTCTTGCGCGGAGCGCGCTTTAACGGCGGGGTCGCTGTCGACGGGTTGTTTCTCGCCTTTCGGATTTTCGCGCTTCATCAAAGCCCCTTTGAGAACACCCTATCAACACAGTAGCAAAAAAAGCGCCCAACTAAAATTGACGTGACGACTGTGTCGCTTCTACGGGCCGCACGCATGATCCAACGCAAGCCTCGCTCGCCTCGCAGCGAGCATGGTCTTTTTTCTGTGTTCGTCGACATCGCGACCACGAAGCGACTATCTTTAACTGACGCGAGGCCGTTCGGCCGCGCACTGGCGCCGCAACCCAGATCGGCGCAAACACGAACAGCTTTCAGGAGCTTGGTATGCGAATACTGATTGTCGGTGCAACAGGTCTGATCGGCGGCGAGGTGGTCAAGCTGCTCGCCGCCGAACACGACATCGTCACCGCGAGCCGCAAGGGTTCCGATCTTCACGTGGATCTGTCGAACAAAGCCAGCATCGAATCGATGTACCAGCAAGCCGGCAAACTCGACGCGGTTGTCTGCACGGCGGGCGCAGCGAAGTTCGCCCCGCTCGCCTCGCTCTCCGACGACGATTTCTCGTTCAGTCTTGCCAACAAGTTGATGGGCCAGGTCAATCTGGTGCGCTGCGGCGCGGCACACGTGTCGCAAGGCGCGTGCTTCACGCTGACGAGCGGTACGCTCGCGCAGCAGCCGATGGAAGGCAGCGCGGCCGTCAGCGTCGTGAATGCCGGCGTGGAAGCGTTCGCACGTTCGGCGGCGCTCGAACTGCGCGGCAAAGCCCGCGTGAACGTGGTCAGCCCGGGCTGGGTCGCCGAGACACTCGAGTCGATGGGCCGCGATCCGTCGCAAGGCGTGCCAGTTGCCTTGGTAGCGCAGGCCTACAAACGCAGTCTCGGTGGCGGCGCGAGCGGCGAAGTGATCTCCGCCTCATGACGGATCGTGCGGGCCAGGCCTTTTCGGACATCTGAACATCCGCATCCGACAACCTGTAACCCGTACTCTGAAGGCGACGCACCGCCAGTGGCCGCGCCCCTGCTCGCGCGCCACGACGGCGCACTGCCGCGTCACGCCACTGTCATCATTACGACACACACGCCCCGCAGGATCGGAAACTCCCGACAAACTCCCTGGGGCTCACGTCATGCCGGAACTTTCGTATCCACAGCCAGGCACTGCTGCCGGAAAGGGGCGCAACATCAGCCTCATCATTTTCCTCGCAGTGATTCTGGTGGGCGCGGTGTATTGCGCTGTGCACTTACTGGACGATCTGCAACCCGTTCGCGAAAGCTCGGTTCTGCCTTACGTGCTACTCGGCATTGCACTGTTGATCGCGCTGGGTTTTGAGTTCGTCAACGGCTTTCACGACACGGCCAACGCGGTCGCGACCGTGATCTACACGCATTCGCTTGCGCCGAACTTCGCCGTGGTGTGGTCCGGCAGCTGGAATTTTCTCGGCGTGTTGACGTCGAGCGGCGCGGTGGCTTTCGGCGTGCTGCAACTGCTGCCCGTCGAACTGATCCTGCAGGTCGGCAGCAGCGCCGGTTTCGCGATGGTGTTCGCCTTGCTGATCGCCGCGATCATCTGGAATCTCGGCACGTGGTGGTTCGGACTGCCGTCGTCGAGCTCGCACACGCTGATCGGCTCGATCATCGGCGTCGGCCTGATGAATCAGCTGATGCACGGCACCGACGGCACGAGCGGCGTGGACTGGAATCAGGCACTGGGCGTCGGCAAATCGTTGCTGCTCTCGCCGCTGGTCGGTTTTCTCGCAGCCGGTTTGTTGCTGCTGATCCTGAAAGCGGTGGTGCGCGTTCCCGCGCTGTATGCCGAACCCAAGGGCAAGGAGCCGCCGCCGTTCTGGATCCGCTGCCTGCTGATCCTGACCTGCACGGGCGTATCGTTCGCGCACGGCTCGAACGACGGCCAGAAGGGCATGGGCCTCATCATGCTGATCCTGATCGGCACGGTGCCGACGGCCTATGCGCTGAACAAGGCGGTGACGCCCGCGGAAACGCAGACCTTCCTCGCCGTCGCGCACGAAACCTCGGCGACGCTCGCCAAGTACACCCAGGGCGCCACGCCCTCGCCCAATCCGCGCGCCGATGTCGAAGCGTACGTGCGCACGCACCAGTTGACGCCCGCCACCCTGCCGGCCTTGCAGCAGCTGACCGACCTTATTGCCGGCCAGGTCGGCAAGTCGGGCTCGATGGCGGCGGTGCCGCAAGGCATCGTCGATAACGTGCGCAACAACATGTACGTGGCCTCCGAAGCGATTCGCCTGATGGCCAAAAACAAGCAGCCGGCATTCTCGCCGGAGGACGCCAAAACGATCGGCAACTTCAAGACGCAAACCGATCACGCCACCAAATTCATTCCCACGTGGGTGAAGGTCGCAGTGGCGATCGCGCTGGGTCTCGGCACGATGGTGGGATGGAAGCGCATCGTCGTGACGGTCGGCGAAAAGATCGGCAAGCAGCATCTGACATACGGACAGGGTGCATCGGCTGAACTGGTGGCGATGCTCACGATCGGCGCGGCCGACATGTACGGCCTGCCGGTCTCCACGACGCACGTGCTGTCCTCGGGCGTGGCGGGCACGATGGCGGCCAATGGTTCCGGCCTGCAATGGGGCACGGTGCGCAGCCTGGTCCTGGCCTGGGTGCTGACGTTGCCGGTTTCGATCGCGCTGGCAGCCGGCTTGTACTGGGTGTTCCGGGCGGTGTTTTGAGTACACGCGGCGGCCGGTTCCTCAACCGGCCGCCGCTTCTGAAAAAGGCATGAAAAAAGCGCGGTTCGTTCCGCGCTTTTTCATTTCACCGCACCGTACTTTCTCGCCGATCAGTACACCTCGGGCACAATCATCGAAGCCGGCACCGGCTGACGGCTGTACTCGTCGTGATAGACGCGAGCGGGCAATTCGATCTGCGAATGCTCGATCTCGTGATACGGCACCTGGCTCAGCAAGTGATTAATGCAGTTCAGGCGCGCGCGCTTCTTGTCGACCGCCTGCACGACCCACCACGGCGCTTCAGGAATGTGCGAACGCTGCAGCATCACTTCCTTGGCCTGCGTGTAGGCTTCCCAGCGGCGACGGCTTTCGAGGTCCATGGGACTCAGTTTCCACTGCTTCAGCGGGTCGTGAATGCGGTTCTGGAAGCGGATTTCCTGCTCTTCGTCAGTGATCGAAAACCAGTACTTGAGAATCTGCACGCCGCTGCGCGCCAGCATCTTTTCGAATTCCGGCACCGAACGGAAAAACTCTTCGTATTCTTCATCGCTGCAAAAATTCATCACGCGTTCGACGCCCGCGCGGTTGTACCAGCTGCGATCGAACAGCACCATTTCGCCGCCGGCCGGCAGATGCGAGACGTAGCGCTGGAAATACCATTGCGTGCGTTCGCGGTTATTCGGCGCCGGCAGCGCCGCCACGCGGCACACCCGCGGATTGAGCCGTTGCGTGATGCGTTTGATCGCGCCACCCTTGCCGGCGGCATCGCGCCCCTCGAAAATCACCACGAGGCGGTGGCCGGTCTGCACGATCCAGTCCTGAAGTTTGACGAGTTCGCCCTGCAAGCGGAACAGCTCGCGGAAGTACATCTTGCGCGCCTCGCGATGCTCGGCCGTGAAGCCCTCCGCGCCGTCGATGATGCGGTCGTCGACCTCCATCTCGAGTTCTTCGTCGTAGGCGTCGATCAGGTCTTCTTCGAAACGGCGCTGCCGCTCGGCCATCAATTCGGCTTCAGGTCTCGGATCCTGCTCTTTCATTGCGGCTCTCCTGGCAACGGAAATGGTTAAGCGCGCGGCGGCAAACGCGACGCGGACGCGCTCGATTATCGAAGCGTCAGGTGTCAACCGTGTTACCGCAGCGGCTGCGTGCCTTGTCAACGCCCATGATAGCGAGTTTCGCCCGGCCGCCCGGCGCTAGCGCAACGGTTTCGCGAAGCTGAGTTCGTGGCCGTCCGGATCAGTAATATGGAAATAGCGCTCGCCCCACGGCGCGTCGGACGGTTCGAGCGACGGCTTCAGCCCCGCCGCCAGCGCTTTGCGATAGAGCGCGTCGACGTCGGAGACATAGATGATCACGCGGCCCCACCAGGCGACAGGCGCGCGCGTATCGACGATCAGATTCAGATACGAACCGCCGAACGCAAACGATGTAAAAGCCTCCTGCGGACCGCCGAATTTCGTCGGAAATCCGAGTGCTTCATAAAACAGCACGGCGCGCGGCATATCGCGGGTGGCAAGCGTGATGGCGCTGATCGACTCGATTTGCGGTTCCGTGGGCCGGCTCGACGAGGCTGATGTGGCGGCTGAGTTCATGGCGGCTCTCTCCTTGGCATGCCAGACGTGTCATCTGCCCAGCACGGTGCATGCCGTGGCTGTGGCTGTAGCTGCGGCGCTCGCTGGCCTCGCAAAGTGTCTCACAGGGCGCGCCGCCGCGGCGCGTCTCGCGACCACTTGAAAACCTTCGCGGCGCCCCGCATCTCCCATTCCGTTTATCCGGAGCATCGCCATGGGAAGCCGCCCACGCTTCGTCGATGACCTGTCGCGCGCCGCATCCGACGCCCCCGGGCCCGAGACACTCAATCCTTTTTCCGACGACGCCCTGCTCGACGCCTATTCCCGCACCGTGATCGGCGCGCTGGAACGCGTTCAGCAAGCCGTCGCCTTCATTGCCGTCGAACGGCGCCTGCCCGGCGAGCCGTCCGGCCGCGGTTCGCGCGGCGGCACCGGCTCGGGTTTTCTGTTCACGCCCGATGGTTACCTGCTCACCAATAGTCACGTGGTGCACGGCGCCACCCACATTACCGTGACGCTCGCCGACGGTGCGAAATTCGACGCCGACCTGGTCGGTGACGACCCCGGCAGCGATCTGGCCGTCTTGCGGATCGGCTCGCCGGAGCCGCTGCCGCATGTCGAACTCGGCGAGTCGTCGAAGCTGCGCGTCGGGCAGATTGCGATTGCGGTCGGCAATCCGCTCGGCCTCGCGCAAACGGTCACGACCGGTGTGGTGTCGGCGCTCGGCCGCTCGCTACGCTCGAATTCGGGGCGCATGATCTACGACGTGATCCAGACCGACGCCGCGCTCAATCCCGGCAATTCGGGCGGTCCGCTGATCAATTCGGCGGGCCAGGTGATCGGCGTGAATACCGCGATCATTCCCGGCGCGCAAGCCATCTGCTTTGCCACCGCGATCGACACCGCCAAGTGGGTCATCATGCAGATTTTCGCGCATGGCCGCGTGCGGCGCGCCTATATCGGCGTGGCGGGCACCACCAGGCCGCTGTCGCGCCGCCTGCAGCGCTATTTCGGCTTGAGCTCGGAAAGCGGCGTACATGTCATGGAGATCGTAAAAGGCAGCCCAGCCGCGCTCGGCGGCCTGCGCACCGACGATACGATCATCGCGATCGATACGCAGGCCGTGCAGGATGTGGACAGTTTGCAGCGCACGCTCGACGCATCGCGCATTGACAGACCGGTCAATGTGACGGTGTTGCGCGGCGCGCAGCGGCTCGAATTGACGTTGACGCCGGTCGAGCAGGTTAGCTGAGACCACAGCGGCGTGCATGTTCTGCGAGCACAAAAAAGCCTCGCGTTCGAACGAACGCGAGGCTTTCTCTTTCTGCTAGAAAGCCGCGCATCTCAACTCAAGATGCATTGCCCAATACCCCGCAATAAAACGCTTACTGGATCACGCGCGTCACACCCCGGCCGCGCGGATCGGCCGCGGCTTCCGGCGTATCGCCATTGATCTTGATCGCCTGGATATCGCCGCTGAAATCCTGCCCCTTCAGCGTGTAACCCTTGGCTTCGATCTGCTTGGCGAGTTCACCGTCGATCGGCTTGTACGGCTCCCAGAAGATCGTGTTCGGCGGCAGCAACTGATGATGGAAACGCATCGCGGCGACAGCCTGCTGCAGCGGCATGTTGTAGTCGTAGACGTTATTGATCACCTGGAAGATCGACGTGAAGATGCGCGAGCCACCCGGCGTGCCGATCACGAGCGATACTTTGCCGTCCTTCGTGAGGATCGTCGGGCTCATCGAGGAGAGCGGCCGCTTCTTCGGTTCAATCGCGTTCGCGTCGCTGCCCACCACGCCGAACATATTCGCAACGCCCGGCTTCGCGGAGAAGTCGTCCATCTCGTCGTTCAGCACGATGCCCGTGCGGTCCGCCACCACACCCGAACCGAAATAGCCGTTGATGGTGTACGTGTTCGACACGGCGTTACCCCACTTGTCGATCACCGAGAAGTGCGTGGTCTCCGCTTTCTCCGGCATCGACGTGCCAAGGCCGGCCTGAACGCTCTTTGTGTCCGACGGCGCGTTCGGATTTACTTCGCCGGCGCGCTTGGCGATATACGCGTCGTCGGTCAATTGCGCGACCGGCACCTTGTAGAAGTCAGGATCGCCGAGGTATTGCGCGCGGTCGGCGAACACGCGCTTTTCGATTTCCGCGATCAGGTGCACGTATTGAGCGGAATTGGGCGTGACATCCTTGAAGTCGGGCGCAAGGTCGGCCTTCATTTTCAGCAACTGCACGAGACCGATACCGCCCGAGCTCGGAGGCGGCGCCGTGTAGACGCGATAGCCGTTCCAGTCGGCCTGGATCGGCTCACGCCACACTGCTTTGTATTGCTGCAGATCGGCCTTGGTGATCAGACCGTGACCACGCATGGACGCGGCGATCAGATCGGCCGTCTTGCCCTGATAGAAGTCTTTGGCGCCCTGATCTGAAATGCGCTGCAATACAGCGGCCAGATCCGGCTGCTTGAAGTTGACGCCCTGCTTCAGATTGCCGAAGTAGGTATCGAAGTTGGTCTTGCCGGCGAACTCTTTCGCGGCATCGTCGCGGCGTTCCTGCAATTGCTGGCTGACCTCGAAACCATCGCGCGCGTAGTGGATGGCCGGCGCGAGCACCTGCTTCCACTTAAGCTTGCCGAAGCGGCGCTGCGCCTGCCACATGCCGTCCACGGTGCCCGGCACGCCGACCGCGCGGTAGCCGTACAGGCTCATGCCTTTGATGACTTCGCCCTTGTCGTCGAGATACATGTTCCGGGTTGCGGCCAGCGGCGCTCGCTCGCGATAGTCGAGGAAGTAGGGCTTGCCGTCGACATAGAGCGTCATGAAACCGCCGCCGCCGATGTTGCCCGCTTCCGGATACGTCACGGCAAGCGTGAAGGCAATGGCTACGGCTGCGTCGACGGCGTTGCCGCCTTCCTTGAAGATCTGCTCGGCGGCGTCGGCGCTGAACTTGTCCGCGACCGCGATGGCGGAGGCAGTGAGGACAGCCGGTTGGGCTTTCGCGGGCGGCTTGGCGATTGCCGGCGTGGCTTCGAGAAAGCCGGTGGAAACTGAGACGAGTGCGACCAGCGCGAATCCGCTGGCCGACGATTTAACGTTGCGGAACAACTTCATTGCATATCCCCCAAGACGACTTTTATCCGATGAATACAGATGTCTCGAGGGTTTATAACATGTGAACTACTCGCTTGCGAAGCCGCTAGATGTCGTAGGGTTCATGCTGCGGCACACAAAAAAACCGGTTGGATAGCGCACAGAAGCGCTCGTCGAAACAGCCGGGACAGGCGTCTTCGGCATGCGGCACGCCGCGCGGTACGGCGCTTTACGCGCGTCCGCGACTGCCGCGCGCAATCTCATCGCCGGCGTTATGTGGCAGTCGAGCGGTAATCGGAATCGACATGAACGAGAACAGCCCGACCACCAGGAAAGCCGGCCAGAAATCGGAGAAAACAATGGTCGAATGACCCTGCACGTTATGCGAAATCTGCAGCACGATACCCGCGATCGTCACGCCGAGGCCCAGCGAAATCTGCTGGATCACGCTTGCGACACTCGTCGCGCGACCCACGTCGCGACTCGGAATATCGGCGTATGCCAGAGTGTTCAACGACGTGAACTGCAGCGACGGAAAGAAACCGCCGAACAGCACGACGCACCAGATCAGCCAATGCGGCGTGCCAGGAAAGAACAGACCGTAGACCGCGATGGCGAGGCCCGCGCAGCAGGCGTTGAACATCAGCACCGTGCGGAAACCGAAACGCTCGAGAATGCGCGACGCGGCCGCCTTCATGAAGATCGAGCCGAATGCGGACGCACAGGTAATCGACCCCGACTTGAACGCCGTCATGCCGAGGCCTTCCTGCAATGCAAGTGGCAACAGAAACGGCACCGCCCCGAGGCCGATGCGAAACAGCGAGCCGCCCACCACGCTCGCGTGAAAACTCGGAATGCGCAGCAGCCGAAGATCGAGCACAGGCAATTCGACGCGGCTCGCGTACAGCACATACAGCATCAGCAACACCACGCCGATCACGCACATGCCCACCGACACCGGGTTCGACACCAACTCGCCGCCCACTAGCGAGAGCCCCAGCATGAACAGCGACGCCCCGCTCGCGGACAAAAAGAAACCGGTCCAGTCGAGGCGGCCCGGATGCGCTTCGCGCACGTTGGCGATGTGTTTGTTCGCGAGCCAGATGCCCAGCAGGCCAATCGGAATGTTGATGAAAAAGATCAGACGCCAGTGCAGATAAGTGGTGATGAAACCACCCAGCGGCGGCCCGACCACAGGTCCGAGCAAAGCCGGCACCGTCAGATAGTTGACTGCACGGATAAAGTCGGACTTCGGCACAGAACGGAAAATGATGATGCGGCCCACCGGCACCATCATCGCGCCGCCAAGGCCTTGCACGAATCGCGCAACCACGAACGTGCCGAGCGATGTGGAAGCCGCGCACATCAGCGAGCCGGCCATGAAAACGCCGATCGCCGCGCGAAACACCGTGCGCGAACCGAAGCGGTCAGCAACCCAGCCGCAGATTGGAATGAAGACACCGAGGCCGATGACATAAGCCGTCACGGCGAGCTTGAGGGTGATGGGATCCTGGCCGAGATCGCGCGCCAGAACCGGCAGCGACGTCACGATGACCGTGCCGTCCACGTTTTCCATGAACATCGCACACGCGACGATCAGCGGAACAATGAAAGTGCCTAAAGCGAGAGGCATTGGCATGGCGACGGGTTGCAAGGCCGCCGGCGTAAAGCGTCGATTATGGCATCGCATCGGCAACAGATGTTGTTGCGCGAGGTCTTTTCACTCGGATAGACACGTATGGTTGAACGCGCAACCACGCAGCGTCGCAACGTAAGTGTGCGAGCCGTCAACTTACGTAAACGCAAAAAGGTTGTGCCGGCATTCAGCCGGCTCAACCTTCGATACGTCAGCGAACAGGCAGACGGATGACTTAGCGCGATGCGCTGACCAACGGCTGCAGTTGCGGCAGGATCTCGGTGCTTGCGCGAGCCACGTCGTTCGGGAAGTCGATTTCGATCCAGGGCGCGCCGGTCACGTCTGCGGTATCGAACACCTGGCTGCGCTCCAGCAGCAGATCGCGTACCGCTTCTTCGTGCGGCAGATTGGCCCGGCCGCTGTCCACATAACCGGCCACGATCTGCGCGAAGCGTTGCGCGGTTTCCTGCCGGAAGCGGAAGAACCCGACCGATTCGCCGATCGTGTCGTACTCGAGATTGACCGCGAGCTGCTTGCGCAACTCGACCGGCACGCCGTCTTTCAGGCACAGCTTGACGGGTTCGTCGCCGGCTTCGAAATCACGGTCGATCAACAGGCGGTTGACCGTCTCGCCCGCCACCAAAGCAGCCAGAATGCGCTCGTCGTAAAGCACGTCGGCGTCCATCAACAGCACGTCGCCGCCGCGCGTCAGCGCCTCGGCCACCGTGTGCACCGTCAGCACGCTGCCCAGGTCGTAACGCGTGTTCAGCACGGTTTCCACTTTGTGCGGCCAGTTGATGCGCTCCAGTTCCGCCTGCACCGATTCCGGCTGAAAGCCGAGCGCCAGCACGACTTCAGTCACGCCGGCGGTTTCGAGCATTTGCAGATGCCGTTCGAGCAGGCTCATGCCGTCGAATTGCAACAGACACTTCGGGAACTGAGCTTCCGGCGGTTGCTGGAGACGCAGGCCGAGGCCCGCAGCGAGGATGATGGCACGCATGCGCGGTCCTTTGAAAAAATACGGAGTTTAATCGACAACCGGCACGCGCCCTGTCGCGCGGCGCCGTTGCCAGCTTCGTTCGCTGAAGTGCAGAACCAGCAGACCCGGCAAGCCTAGCAGGATTTCGCGGGCGCGCTTGGCGAGCGACAACGCCAAGGCCGCGTCCGGCGGCAATCCGACCAGCGGCGCGAGCAGCAGATAGCCGCCTTCCTGCACGCCGAGCGAGCCGGGAATCATGAACGCCGCGCCGCGAATGGCCTGGCCCAGGCTTTCGAGCAACAACGCGTCGACCCAGTCGACCGGATGTCCGAGAAAGCGCAGCGCGAGCCACACTTCCACCGTGCCGACGATCCAGCCCACAAGGCTCATTGCGAAGCTTGCCGCCACGCGGCCGCGTTCGCGATACATGGCCTGCACGGCGGCGTCGACGGCTTCGGCGCGCGTCATCAGCGAAGACCAGTCGCGCTTGCCGAAAACCTTGGAGACCACGCCGAGCAGGCGCCCGAACAGACCGCGCCGCTGCGCATAGTAAAACCCGACGATCATCGCGCCCAGCACGCCGGTCGCGATCAGCGTGGCAGTCCGCAGATCGTGCAGCGCGCCGTGCGCTGCGTAAGCGCCGAACAGCAAGAGTCCGCCCAGCGCGAAGATGATTTGCGCGAGCGCCTGCGCGGTCGTGCTCACCGTGATCGCCGCGGCGGCATCGCGCATGCGCATGCCACGCTGGGACAGTTGCCGCACCATGACCACCGGTCCGCCGATCTGGCCGGCCGGCAGCAGGCTATTCACCGACTCGCCGATCCAGCGCGCGAACAGCGCGTCGCGCCATGTCAGATCGTGATGAATGCCGTCGCGACGAGGATGGAACAACACCGAGATCGCGCCGGCATCGAGAAGCACCGGCACGAGGTGGAACGCCGCGACGAGCGCGAGTCCCCAGCCAGCGGTAAGCAGTGTCGAAGCAACCGAGCCGAAGCCCTGCCACGCGAGCAGGCCGACAAACAGCGCTGTCCCGATCGACAGCAGGATCAGGGCCGCGCGGCTCATCCGCGGTCCTTCCCGCGTTGGGTCATCTGGCGAAAAACCTGGCGGAAGCCGAAGTACGCAATCGCGTCCTTCATGTTCGAGATGAAGCGGCGCCACGGCCGCATGTTCGGATCGGTGACGTATTCGAAAGTGAGCGACACACGCATTTCGTTCGCGCCGGCGGGTGTGATGCGATGCCGCAGCTTGTCGCCGTCGAAGAACACGAGGCCGCCCGGCGGAATCTGCACCGAGCCCGGCTGATCCGCGACATCCGGATTACGCGTGTGGAGTTCGTAGTCGAGCCGGCACGACGATTCGTCGATCACGCCCAGCAGCAGCGTATAGCGGCGGCCGTCATAGTACGAAGTATCGTAGTGCCAGCCGATGTGGTCGCCTTGCCGCGTGTAGTAGTAAAGCGCGTACGCATGCGGATCGTCGGCGGGCGAAAGCTGGAGTTTGTCGCCGCTCAGTTGCTCCAGCCAGCCGATCAATTCCTTCGAGCGGTACAGCTCAGCGATGAACGGCGCGAGGCGGTCGATCGTATGACGGCTGACACTGCCGCCCTGCTTGTGACCCGGCAGATAGTTGCGGTTCACCTCGTCGAGCAGCGAACGCGCGCTATGCACGAGCTGCGCCGTGACTTCGGGCGCGAGAAAGTCTTCCAGATAAAGAAACGCGCCTTGCTCGGCGAAATCCTTGCGCAGACGCGGGTTGTCGAACCCGCGCGTGCGGCTCGCGACCGCCCGGTCGGCATTCGGTGCGGGCGATGCAGCCGGAGAACGTTCTAACGGAACTGACGCGATCACGTCGTTTTCGGCCTGCGTACTCATTCGCTGGCCCACATTTGACGGGTTTCGGACGTACTGGCGGCAGCCGGCGCCGGGCTGGCGGCACGGCGCGCAACGCGCCCGTAGTCGACCACCACCCAAACAGCGAAAAGCGGCGCGCCGATCGACGCAACCACGACGAACGGCAAGACGACGCTAGTCAGTGTGACGATCGGCAGCAGATACAGGACGTCTTCAGTTTCGAAACCGCCAACGGAGGCCTGCTTCGTGCCCGCCTTGCCCGCCATTTCCTCGATGCGCATGCGCAGGAAGAAAATCAGCGCGATCGCTACGCCGGCCACCGCGCCGAGCACACCCGGCGCGATTTTCAAGCCCGCGATATGCGAGGCGCCCGCTCCGACACCCATGCCGACGAACAACATGATGGTCACGAGCGCGTCGCAAGCGAGGTCGTAAAAATGACCGATCCGGCTCGACTTGCCACTGATGCGCGCGAGCTCGCCGTCCGTGTGGTCAACGAAGTTCGACAGCACGATCAGGAAGGCGCCGGCGTTGGCCCACGCGAACCCGCCGTGAGCGAGGCACAGCGCGCCTGCCAGCCCGATCAGGAGGCGCAGCGTCGTCAGATGGTTCGGGGTGACCCACGTGTTCACAAGCGGAGTCACGAGCCGGCGGGCGAGCCGCGCGTCCCATGTTCTGGGCGGCGGAACGTTAATTGGAGTTTCGGGTCGCGAATTCATAACCCGGAAATATATACGGGATCGCAAAAGATTGCTTTCTTCCCGTACGTTTCATAAGGCGCCGTTGGTTCCCGATCCGTGCTGCCTGCGAAGCAAGATTTGCCGAATCGCGATAAAGTACAAACCAGTTGCGCCTGTCAAGGGTATGACTTCGATGCGCAACGTCTTTTCGGGTCTCGAGTTCACGCCACCGCCCGTTGCGAACACACTACATCGATTCAGGTGGCCGTCCACGCTTATGAAACGCTTTCTTTCGTCTGTACTCCTTGCTCTGGCAGCCGCCGCGCTGCCGCTCACCAGTTACGCCACCGCGCTCGATGCGCCGCTCGCCTGCAATGAAAGCGGCCATCAGTTCATCGCCGACCTCGCGGAACAACAACTGATCGACCCGAAGCCCACGCGTGTGGAGAGCAACTCGATCAACGCCTTTTCGCCGACGTCCGGCGCGGATCTGACGGCATATGGATTTCGGGTGTTCGCGGTGGTCGGCTACGAAAAAGACGATCCCATGTTCCGTATCGGCGACGGCGAGCCGGTCGCGCGTTCGGCCTACGGCGTCGTGGTGTTCGGCAGCGAGGCCAAAGTGCGGAACGCGATTGCCGGCACCGGCAGCACGGCGATCGTGCACCGCGTAGCGCCGCTGATTACGGCGATTTTTTGCAAGCGGAGTTGAGGCGGCACGACCGGCCGCTCTGCTTGCTGGAATGGCCGATGGGCAGATAGGAAGACAACCTGTTACGCGTTATAATTGCGGCAGATGGATTCTCCGGGGCCTGCAAAGGCGTCTATCTGCCTCCTGGTGAAACAGGATCCAGCCGTGCTGGTTACGTCGGCGCACGCCGATCAAGCGCACCCGCGAAGTTATGAGGCCCCCTTGTGGGGCCTCACCTGTTTTTGAGGCCGGAATCGGCCAGCTATGCGCGGATGCCACATCGGCTAGCGGCGGTTGAGACTCGGATCGCGAATCGACTCGCCCCTCAATATCTTTGCCGCCATCACACGAAACCGCACAATGCTTCGCCGGTTGCGCGGAGTCCCCGCCTTCCCCCTAGTCACGTCGCGCACATACGCACTTTCGATCACAAGCCGCAACGCGCTTGCCCCCATGCGGCGAAGACGAAAAAACACCTCGTACTCAACTGGCTCGCCACGATGCGTGATGTCCTCAATCACGAGCCAGTTCGAATGGCCCGTGAAATAGCAACGCCGTTCACCGAGTTCGGCAACGATCGTTGGCAGTCGAAGGGACCAGCGGTGCCGGTCGGCGCAGAATGCGCGAGCGACCTGCCGGTGGTCAAAAATTCTGCGACCACTACCAGGCGCCTCGAAATCCAACGGGCTTTGCGCGCCCGGTCCGACCGACACGCAATGCGACGTGTATTCGACATGGACGGTTGCGCTTGTCGCAGCAAACTTCCCCGAAGCGGGAATGGCGAGGGTAAAGAAGCTGGCGACGAGATGCGAAAGGCCATATCGCACGCTTGCCACGTCGATATAGCCTCGTCGCAAAATCGAAATCCACTGCATACGCCAGCCAAAGGGGAAACCGCGAATTATCGCGAGATTCCCCCTCGCTGACTCCTCAGCCAGAAGGCCTAAGACAGGCGACTTCGACGCGTTCGGCCTACAACCTGATCCCCGCCGGCTCCGCCGTCAGATACCCCACCGTCGCCCCGAAGCGGTCCTTAAAGTTCGCCCGCACAAGCGGATCGAGCGTCGATTTGATCTTGTCGTGCAGCGGACTTTCCCAGTCGCCGACGTGCTGAAAGTTGCTCATCACGTAAGTCCAGCCGTTGATTTCATCGACCGCGTGCAGGCCCGTCGATTCGGCGCCCGCCGGACACGAAAGCACGCGCGCGAGCGTCTTCGTATCGACGTTGTACGCCCACAGAAAGTTGTTCACGTGCATGCCGCTGTCCTCGCCGATAAAGAGCGTGCGCAGCTTCTCCGAGAACTTGAGGTTGTCCGGGTTGGCAATGCGCTCGGGATTCGCGGTGTTGCCGAGCGCGTCGGCCGTCGGCAGATCCTCGCCGACCAGCGCCGCGGGCGCGGCCATGTCCACCGGCACCCATTCGCTGTTGATCGCGGCGCCGCCGCGGTCGCGCTGGCCGCCCTTCATGTTCAGCGCGTAGACCGCGCCGGCGCTGATCGTCTTATCGACGGCCACGTCGGTGGATGCGGCATTGCCGCGCACCATCGACTTCTCGATACGCGACATCGCCGAATACAGCACCTTGTCCTTGATATTGACCGTCGTGCCTTCGAGCTTGGTGAAGCCCATGCTGCCGCCGGCCAGCGCCGCATAGCGATGCGTCTCGAGGAACGTTGCCGCCTGCGTCATGCCGGGCTTGACGCGCACCCAGTTGAACGTGCCGTTGTAGTTGATCTTCGTGTAGGCCGGATCGAGCGGATCTTTGGTCGCGACGTCCATGATGTCGCTGGCGCGCAGCTGATTGGCGAGCGCCTCGATTTCGTCGCTGGTCGCGTGGCCCAGGTTGATCCACGACAGCGTGGCCGCGCCCGCGCCGCTCGCCGACACCTGCGTCCACTTCGCGACGTACAGCGTGCCCGCCGACAAATCGGCTTCGCGATCCGCGATAAACATGAACAGGCCGCCATTGGTGGCATCGTCGCCCATCAGGACGGTGCGCTTGTCCGGCATCACCTGAATCAGTTCGTGCGAAATGCGGCCAAGGCAGTAGTGCTTTTTGATCGTGCCGGTGCCGTCCGGATTCACGGTGACTTCCGGCAGATGCCCGTAGTGATACGGGTTCGCGGTGGTTTCATCGCCATACAAACTGCGGCTGAAGCCCTTGAACTGGCTGTTGCTGGCAATCGTGGTGGCGTCCGGCTCGTACTCTTCACTCGACAGATGCGTGTTCCACGGCGACAGGCTCGCGCCGCAGGTGATCCACAAGCCATGGGCCTTCGATGTATCGACGTTCGAATAGCCCGCCAGCGTGAGCTTGCCAGTGGCCGGGTCCTGGTCGAGCGTGAGCACGGCGATCGGCGACGGCAACTGGCCGTACATCGAGACCAGACTCTGATCGCGCGTGGTGTATTCGAACTGCACGACGGCGAATACCGCGTTGCCCTTGAGGCCCTTGACCGTGGGCTTGTCGAGGCGGATCAGCGAGCTGCCGTCCGGGCAATCGGAGTAGAACTGGCGCTCCTTGCCCGCCACCGATTTATCGACGATCGGCTGATTGTTGATGTCGAAATAGCCGCCGGCAAGAATCGTCCCGCCCTTCACGTTCGGCACGTTGTCGCCGGTGACGAAGAACGGCTGATACGCCAGCTTGAACGCGCGGCTGCTGCCGTCGCTCAGTTGTACCGTCAAGGTCGAGCCGACTGTGGTCTTCGCCATGGCGGCGGGGTCGGCCAGCGTCGGCGCGGCCATGCTGGCGAACGCCGCGGAGACGAAGTTGGCGACCGGTTTGGCGGGCGTCGCCAGCTCGTCGCTGCCGCCGCAAGCGGTCAGCATCGAGGCCGTGGCGAGTCCGCCGAGCGGCAGCATCGGCGCGCCCACGAGAAGTTTCAGGGCCTTGCGGCGGGAAAGGTCGAGCGGCTCTGCCATGTTGTCGTGATCCAGTGTTTGGGTAGCGTGAGTGAATGCACAGCCGGCACGCACTCAGACCCAAACCACATGGTTCACGCTCGCGCCGCTATGACGCGAGGATTCTATGAAGCGAATATGAAAGTATATTGACAGGCTTTAGTAATTTAAACCCGAGCCGTTGAGAGACGACGCCGGCGAGGCCCCGGAGCCTGCCGCGGGCCGCAGCGGCGCGGCTTCTAACCCGGACGGCGAAACTCGTTCTCGACCCACGCCGCCGCGCTTGCCTTGCTGAGCTTGAAGTTAGCCGCGACCTGCACTTGCGCGAGTTGCTCGCCGAATGTATCGAGCGCGGTCAGCAATGCATATGGCTCGTCTTCGTCGGGAACGATGTCGAGCGTGATGTCGAGTTCGTCGTTGCCGTCCGCGCTCGCCACGCGCACTTCCTTATGCAGTTGCGCGCGCAGTTGCTGCTCATGACGCCGCAGCACTTCAGACGCCGTCTTCACCAGCGTGTTGAATGCCGAGGTGTCCAGCGGCTTCGGATCCTTCTTGTTGCGGCCCATCGTCCACGGACCGACGAGCGCGGGTTCCGCTTCGCCGTCCTTGATCATCGCGACGGCCCAGCCTTCGTCGTCCTCATTCTTGATGACGCGCGCGGTCCAGCCGTCGTCGCGCCACAGACGTGCTTCATGCACGGTTTCGCCCAGTTCGGACGCGCCTTCCGTCGTGAGATCTTCAGCGGTGTCGGACGATGGAAGGGGTAGATCGGTCATTGCAGGTTCACTCACGTTCGCGGGGGCGGAAACACATCTCAAGCGCGCAATTCTACCCGCCCCGCTCACGGCGGATGCGGCCCTCTGACGAATGGACAAGCCGCGGCAATCGCAACGGCAAACGAAATAATCTATTTCCGCATTTGCGATAACTTATAAACCGACTATAAAAATACAAAAAAACGCGACCCGAAGGCCGCGCATAAAAATGAAAAAGACACCCTTGGTCAAGGGGCGAGACGAATTGTAAAACCGTAATTCAATGAGATAGATCCGGGAAATTGAAAGAGTGAATTGCGGGAAACAGAATAGATTGACTAAATATCTCAAAATAGACACCGACCCATACTGCCAATGGCTTGCGGCAAGTCGTCGCGATCAGGCAACAATACGATGTTGACACGGCCCGCATGAATTCATCGTCAAATTGATTTTTCCTTTATTTATCCATACTTAAACAATTCCCCATTCGCTATTACGAATTAGAAAAATCATTGTTGTGCCATCCGCAATTAAAGACACGAATAGCAGGAATACACTTCGCAGCGGATCGTCAGGCCGCCGGCGTAATTGGCGGTGAACACTCGAATGCGATTCCCTATGCACTGTTTCGGAGCTATCTAACCATGAAAAAAACCCTCATCGCAGGCGTCCTCAGCGCGGTTGCCATCAGCGCTCATGCCCAGAGCAGCGTCACCTTGTACGGCACGCTGGACGCCGGCCTCGTCTACTCGAATAACCAGGGCGGCCATAGCAACTGGCAACAAGGCAGCGGCTCGGCGTCGGACACCTACTTCGGCCTGCGCGGCAGCGAAGACCTCGGCGGTGGCCTGCATGCGATTTTTACGTTGGAGAGCGGCTTCAACCTGAATAACGGGCAGGACACCGAGAGCAACACGATGTTCAACCGTCAGGCTTTCGTCGGTCTGAAGAGCGATCAGTACGGTGCGCTGACGCTCGGCCGCCAATACGATTCCGTGGTCGACTACCTGGCGCCGCTGTCCGAAGCAGGCGCGGGCTACGGCAACAACCTCGCGGCGCACCCGCTCGATAACGACAACCTCGACAACTCGTTCTCGATCAAGAACGCCGTCAAGTACACGAGCGCGAACTACGCGGGTCTGAAGTTCGGCGGTCTGTACGGTTTCAGCAACTCGGCCGGTGATTTCTCCAACAACCGCGCATGGAGCGTCGGCGCTTCGTATGACAACGGTCCGTTGAGCGTTGCCGCCGCTTACCTGCAACTGAACCAATCCGGCAGTTCGAACCTGAGCGGCGCAGTGTCGCAAGGCGACGGCACCGCGGCGGTCGCGGCCAATCTGCAACGCACGTACGGCGCGGGCATCAACTACACGTACGGTCCGGCAACGGTCGGTTTCGTCTATACGCATACGCAGCTCGACGGCATCACCGGCGTGGACGTCGGCGGTACGACGCTGCCTGGCGTCGCCGGCACCAACCTGCACCTAGACAACTACGAAGTGAACGGCCGCTATGCGCTCACGCCGGCACTGAGCCTCGCGGCCTCGTATACGTTCACCGACGGCAAGATGTCCGGCTCGAATGGCTCGGGCGATCCGAAGTGGCACACGGTGTCTCTACAAGGCGACTACTCGCTGAGCAAGCGCACCGACGTGTACGTGGAAGGCGTGTATCAGCATGCGTCGGGCGAACTCGGCAACTTCGGTTCGAACGTCGCGGCGATCAATACGCTCGCGCCGTCGTCGAACGGCAATCAGGTGGCGGCAGCAGTCGGCTTGCGTCACCGCTTCTAAGTATTTTCAGTTGATGCCTGCGGAGCGAATGATTCGATTCGCGGCGCACACAACCCGCGCGTGACACGCTCACGTCGCGGGTTTTATGACTTTACGTTTAGACACAATGCCGATCGCCACGGATGGTGACGACGCGTGCACCCGATGGGTATACTGAGCCCGGCTGCCTTCCTTGCCGCAACGTTGCAATGTTGCGATGCCGTTGCGGTTGAACGGCGGCTTCGTCGCGAAGCATGACGTTGCGCTCTATCGCGTTGCGCTTCGCCCGCGCCCCAAGTTCCCGCGTACGACCGGGGACGCCGACGATCGGACCATGAAAAGACTTCTCCTGCTTGCCCCCGCTGCCGCCGCGGTCGCTGCCCTCGCCGGCTGCGGCTCTTCCAGCGGCCCAGCCCGCGACGCATCACTGCCGATGATATACGTGTCTTCGCAACGCGCCCCCGCTTATGTCGCCGATTGCCTCGAAAGCCGTTTGTCACGCGTGCGCACGTCGCACGTCGGCGGCACGACGGAGATCGCCGTCGGCTCCGATTCGAACAACTCGTATTTCGTAACGCTGACGCCGTCGAATGCCGGCTCGGTCATCAAGGTGATGCATCCTGCCAACGCGCCGGACGATCCGCCGGAACCGGAAATGCGCTTCGCTGTTGCACGTTGCGCGACGTGAGCTTCGGCCACACGCTTGCGATCCGAAGGTACGCCGACGCGCGATTTTTTTAACTCGCGTGCCGGCTATTTTTTTATCCGCGCATCTGCGAACATAGCCGCCCTCTGTTCCTGAAGCGGCGCTCTGCCGTAAGTTTCGATGGCATCCAGCAAAGCACATCACGCCACCGGTTTTGCGGCCGGCGTCATCGCGGCGGCGATCGTCGCGCGCATCGGCGGCGGCGGTTCATTTCATGTCGGCGTGCTGTTGAGTTTCATCACAGGTGTGATCGGCAGTACGGCACCGGACTGGCTGGAAGTCGCGTGGTGGTCGCGCGCGCGGCGTCTGTGGATCACGCATCGCACGCTGACGCATTGGGGCGTGGGATGGCTCGCGTTGCTCGCGGTGTCGTATCACTGGCTTGGGCATTCGCTCTATGCCGCGCCGGCGTTCGGATTCGCCTGTGGCGGCCTGATGCACCTGTTCGCCGACTGGCCGAATCCATTAGGCGTGCCATGGATTGCCGGGCGGCACTCGTTGAATCTCTGGAATAGCGGCCACTGCGATCTGATCGTGGTGGCCGCCTCGTGGGCGGCGGCGTGGTTTATCGGGCAACACGTCTGGTTGCATGGCGTGCACGGCGCGGCCTTGCTCCAGCATTTGCGGATCGGCTGAACCTCAGCGCAGCGCAGCCGCGTAGTTGGCGGGCGTTACGCCGAGCAGGCGCACGAACGCGCGCGTCATATGACTCTGATCGGCAAAGCCCGCTGCGGCAGCCGCATCGGCAAGCGTCGCGCCCCGCGCGATCCATTGTCTGGCGAGCACCACGCGACGCTGCATTCGGTACGCGTGCGGCGGCAGACCCATTTCATGCGCGAAACCGCGCAACAACTGGAAACGGCTCATGCCGGTGTCGGCGGCGAGATCGGCCAGCGTGAGAGGTGAAGAAGGGTCGTCGTCGATGCGTGCCTTTGCTCGCGCAATCGGACCCGACGCATCCGTCGACCGGGAGCGTGATGGCCGCGTGGCATGAATGCGCACGACGTGCCCAAGCAGTTCGAGCAACGCCTCCTCGCGCGCCAGATCGTCCGGCACGATAGGCGCTTCCACCGCGACAGCGAACAGCCGCTCGAACAAACGCTTCAGCAAAGGATCGTGCGCGACCGGCTGCGTGAGTTCGAGCTCGCGCGCCGCCGCGCCGGTCAGCTCGCTTGCAGCCGTGACGAGCATCGACGGTTCGAAATACAACATGCGCCACGCGCGTCCGCGTTCGTCGAGCGGACTGCCGTCGTGCACTTCTCCGGGATTGACCATGATCGCGTCGTTGGCCCGCGCTTCGACGAGCCCACGTCCGCTCGCCGACCGATGCCCGCCGCTCACAATCACACCGACGCCGAAACGGTCGTGCGAATGGCGCGGAAACGTATGCGCCGTCTCGGCCACCGTGGCTTCGACGCCGCCAATCGCGCAGCGAGGCATGTGGACGCGGCCGCGCGGCATGGTCATCGCCTAGCAGCTAAAGAGACATTCGCGCATCGGCACACACGACGATTCGCAAGCCCGGCCGTGCATCGCCGCCGCCAGTTGTCGGCACGCTCGCCTTTGCATGAGGACACGCGGCCACGCGCGAACCAGGCCGCGTATCACTGCCGCCCCTCGTCGGACCGCTCGCCCTCGCGGATCTTGCCTTGCGACACACTGCTGCCCGGCGGCACGCTGTGCGTGAGCCAAACATTGCCGCCGATCACCGAGCCGCGGCCGATCGTCACGCGCCCGAGAATCGTCGCACCGGCATAGATCACGACGTCGTCCTCGACGATCGGATGGCGCGCATTGCCCTTGACCAGCGTGCCGTCGAGGTCCGCGGCGAAACTCTTCGCGCCGAGCGTCACGGCCTGATACACGCGCACGCGTTCGCCGATGATCGCCGTCTCGCCGATCACGACACCCGTGCCATGGTCGATAAAGAAGCTCGGCCCGATCGTCGCGCCCGGGTGAATGTCGATGCCGGTTGCCGAGTGCGCGATCTCGTTGATGAAACGCGCCAGCAACGGCACACCCAGGCGATGCAGCGCATGCGCGAGGCGATGATGCGTCATCGCCCACACGCCCGGATAGCAAAGCAGAATTTCGGTGATGTGCTGCGCGGCCGGATCGCCGGTGAAAGCCGCCTGAATGTCGCTGACCAGCAATGCGCGGATGCCCGGCAATTGCGTGCCGAATTCACGTGCGATGCCGAACGCGCGCGCCTGCAAATCGGAGTCCGGCGTTTCGCCGAACTCCGGCAAAAAACGCAGGGCGCGGCGAATCTGTTCCGCGAGCAGCCGAAGCGTGCTTTCAAGCGTATGGCCGACGTAATAGTCGACGGTCTCGTCGGTCAGATCGGGCGCGCCGTAATGCGTGGGAAACAGCGCCGCGCGCAGGCCGGCGACGATGCTGATCACCGCTTCGCGCGACGGCAACTCGCGAATGCCGAGCGGATGCCGCGTGCGATGGAGTTGTTCACGCGACGCGCGCAAGTCGGCGACGATCTGTTCGAGGCCCCAGTTCTGGGTAGGCACGTTAGGCATAAAAGACAGCGCCGTGCGGGAGCACGGTTCGAAGTGATTATGCCGAGAGATTACCGCGTTTTGCCGCGGCTCGCGCAGCCCTGCTCGACGGCGGCGCCTACGCGCCATGACCCGCCGGAGGCGCGCTCAGATGGTCACGCTGCTCGCGTCGATCCAGCGCACCGCCCAATCGCGCGCATGGGCGATGGCGGCCGCTTCCTCGCGAAAGCGCAATTCGGTGGGAAAAAAACGATTGGCGACCAGTTCGCCGTCGCTCGAGCGGGAGATGACTACGTAAGGTTGCCAAGTGCCATCGCTCGCGCGCGCGGGTGCGCAATTTAACAAATAGCCGCGATGTGTGAATGCAGCATCGAAGTGCATGTGTCACCCGCCCTGACGGCCCCGTAAAATGTTTTGAGTGGCGCGCAGACGGTGCTGCCGGCCATCAAGATATAGCCGGACCGAATGTCTTCCAATTTAACCGCGCTTCGCTCGTCGGAGTAAGATCATACTCTGTAGAAAATACGCGTCCATTAAAAAAATCGAAAAGAATCGCGGACGCAATCGCCAGCCGAATACCTCACTCGCCACCCGCGCATGCCACCGCGGACAAAGCGCAATGAAGGCAGGTGAATCAGGGTTTGTGCGAGGCGGAACGGGTTTTGCTGCATGTCACACCATGTCCTCTTCAAAGGAGAATGCATGATGAACAGCGATATCAACAAGCCAGCAAACGCGACACAACCGGCGGCCACGAGCCGCAAGAACACTGCGGAATTGCACAACGACCGCACCCACGACAGCACCGTGGACACTGACGGCAAAAACCTCGAAGCCGCACGCATAGCGGGTCACAGCCCCATCTCGCCCGACGAAATCACCACCAGCAATGCGACCCTCACGAACAGCGTGCCCGAGTCGCTCGACGGCATGGCCGGCTTCGACAGCCGGGTTGGCGGCAATCATCTGCTGCTCGCGCTTGAACCAGGCTACACGGTGATCGACAAAGGCATGGTCGCGCCGCAGGGCGCGTATTCGGCGGATCATCTATACGACGATCCGCGGCCTGTCGGCAGCCGGCAGGACCGCGGCCGCATTCATTACGCCCTTAATCATTTGCGCCCTACCAGGCTGATCGAATTACATCGGGTGAAATAAACATTCGCGCAGTCTTCACATTTGCCTGCGCGTTTGAATTCTCGCGCGGGCCCTAATTAATCCGTGTATTGCGAAGCGCGCACCGTTTGATTCGCGGTGCGCGCTTTTACTTCGATTAGAAACTCAGGGTTGCAGGACCTGCGCGTGGACGAGGCTGTTTCCCTCTGCCAAACATCGGCAGAATCAACTGCACGTCAACCTTCAACGGAGCAGCAGATGAAAAAGATCGTCGTGATCGGCGCCACCGGCACGCTGGGCCAGGCGGTGAGCGCGGAACTGAAGGCGCGCCATGAAGTGATCGAAGTGGGCGCGACGCGCGGGCAATACCACGTCGACAGCACCGACCCGGCGAGTGTCGATCGGCTCTTTCGCGAGATCGGCAAAGTGGACGGCGTTGTCACCGCGACCGGTAAGGTGCATTTCGGTCCGCTGCCCGAGATGAGCGTCGAACAGTTCTGGGTCGGCCTGCGCGACAAGCTGATGGGCCAGATCAACGTGGTGCTCGCAGCTCAGCAATATGTGAACGACGGCGGCTCGTTTACGCTGACAAGCGGCATCCTCGCTGACGAACCGATTCTGCAAGGCGCGAGCGCGACCACCGTCAATCTGGCACTCGAAGGTTTCGTGCGCGGCGCGGCGATCGAATTGCCGCGCGGCATTCGCATCAACCTGGTGAGCCCAACCGTGCTCACCGAAGCGATGGACGCTTACGCGCCCTACTTCCGCGGCTTCGAGCCGGTGACGGCGCAGCGCGCGGCGATGGCTTATCTGCGCAGCGTGGAAGGCGCGCAGACTGGCCGTGTGTATCGCGTCGGCTATTGAGCGAAGGATTCACGCGATGCGCTTGAGCCGCATCGCGCCTTCTCTGCGTGTCGGCGCCGCTCCGCTGCGGCCGTTTCACGCCCCAGGCGGCCCTCGTCGATTCAGTGAATCTCCGGCTCGCCGGTGTTGTTCGCGGCGTCCGCATCCGGGGCCGCTTGCGCGCCGCCGCGTTGCAGAAAATCGAAATCGCAGCCTTGATTCGCCTGCATCACATGCACCTGATGCATCGCGCCGTAGCCGCGCGTGAAACGCGGCGCCGGCTTGACCCACGCGGCCTTGCGCCGCGCGAGTTCATCATCCGTCACCAGCAGGTTGAGTTTGCGTTGCGGCACGTCGAGCTCGATCATGTCGCCGCTCTCCACCAACGCAAACGGCCCGCCGATGAACGACTCCGGCGCGACATGCAGCACGCACGCGCCGTAACTCGTCCCGCTCATCCGCGCATCCGATATGCGCACCATGTCGCGCACGCCTTTCTGCAGCAGTTTTCGCGGGATGGGTAATTGCCCCCATTCAGGCATGCCTGGAGCGCCGACCGGTCCCGCGTGCTGAAGCACGATTACACTGTTCTCGTCGATGTCGAGCGTCTCGTCGTCGATGCGCGCGGCCATGTCGTTATAGTCCTTGAACACTACCGCGCGGCCGGTGTGCACCAGCAGATGCGGTTCGGCGGCGCCGGGTTTGATCACTGCGCCGTCGGGCGCGATATTGCCGCGTAGCACCGCGAGCCCGCTATTGGGCAGCAGCGGCTTGTCACGCCGGCGAATCACGTCATCGTTGAAAATTTCCGCGCCTTCCAGATTCTCTCCGAGCGTGCGGCCGTTGACGGTTTTCTGCGAACGGTCGATCAGCTCGCCTAATTCGGCGAGCAAGGCCCGCAAACCACCCGCATAGAAAAAGTCCTCCATCAGATACGCACCGGTCGGACGAACGTTCGCCAGCACCGGCGTGTGGCGCGAGATGTCGTCGTAGCGATCGAGCGTCAGCTCGATGCCGGCGCGGCGCGCGAGCGCGATCATGTGCACGATCGCGTTGGTCGAACCGGACAGCGCGAGGCACGTGGTCACGGCGTTGTCGACGGAACCCGCGGTGAGCAGATCCGAGGGCTTGAGGTCCTCCCACACCATCTCGACGATACGCATGCCGGTTTTCGCCGCCATCTGCGCATGACGGGAATCCGCCGCGGGAATCGACGCGAAACCGGGCAGCGTGAAGCCGAGCGCTTCAGCCGCGCTCGTCATGGTCGACGCGGTGCCCATGGTCATGCAGTGCCCCGGCGAGCGCGCAATGCCGCCTTCGAGGCCTTGCCAGTCGTCTTGCGTGATCGTGCCCGCGCGCAACTCCGCCCAGTACTTCCAGACGTCGGAACCGGAGCCGAGCGTCGTGCCGTTCCAGTTCCCGCGCAACATCGGGCCGGCGGGCAGAAAGATCGCCGGCAGGTCCATCGAGATCGCGCCCATCAGCAACGCGGGCGTGGTCTTGTCGCAGCCGCCCATCAGCACGACGCCGTCGGCAGGATAGGAGCGCAGCGTTTCTTCGGCTTCCATGGCGAGGAAGTTGCGATACAGCATCGTGGTGGGCTTCTGGAACGGCTCGGAGAGCGTCTGCACCGGCAGTTCGACCGGAAAGCCGCCGGCCTGCCAGATGCCGCGCTTTACTTCCTCGACACGCTGCTTGAAGTGCGTGTGGCACGCATTGATCTCGCTCCAGGTGTTAAGAATCGCAATGACCGGTTTGCCGGCGTATTCCTCGCGGTCGTAGCCCATTTGCGCGGTGCGCGAACGGTGGCCAAACGAGCGCAGATCGTTCACGCCGTACCAGCGATGGCTGCGCAGTTCTTCGGGTTTCTTTCTCTTCGTCAACGTCAGCTCCACGATGTCTTTCGCCGTACCCCGAAGGGGACTTCGTTCAGCGCTTCTGTTCCTTCACGCGCGACACGATCTGCGTCGGGCTCACGAATTGCAGTGCGATCAGCACCCAGATCAGCGTGATCGCCATGTAGATCATCGCCATCGCATCGATCGATTGCGGCGCGCGCACGCCGGTTGAAAATACAGCGTAGTACAGCGCGACCACGAGCGTTTGCGTCGCGGGACCCGCTGTGAAAAAAGTCAGCTCGAACATGCCGATGGTGCGTACCAGCACCAGCAAGCCCGCCGCCAGCATGCCGGGCACGAGCAGCGGCAGCAGCACATAGCGGAAATAGCGGAACGTGTTGGCGCCGAAAATGCGTGCCGCCGATTCAAGATTCGGATCGATCTGTTCGATGAAGGGCGTCATCACGAGAATCACGAACGGCAGCGCCGGCACCAGGTTGGCCAGAATCACGCCGCTCAGCGTGCCGGCCAGACCGACCTTGTACATCACCGTCGCCATGGGAATGCCGTAGGTGACGGGCGGCACCATCAGCGGCAACAAAAAGACCAGCATCGCGATGCGCTTGCCGGGAAATTGCACACGCGCGAGCGCATACGCCGCCGGTACGCCGAGCAGCACCGACAGCAGCACAACTGCACCGACTACCTCGACGGTCACCCACAACACGCTCGCCAACTGGAAGTCGCTCCACGCCTGCGCATACCAATGCAGCGTGAAGCCTTGCGGCAACATGGTGCCGAACCAGCGCGTCGCCACCGAATTGACCGCCACGGTCGCGATCAGCAGCACCACGTTGACGAGGAAGAACAACATCGCGCCCCACACCAGCACGCGCCAGACGCGGCCTGGCACGCTGGTGCGCTGGCGGGTGTGACCGGTGCGCTTATCCGGCTCGCGCGCACCGTCGTCGTGCTCCTTTGATGCCGACGCGGACCACGAAGGCTGCGCCGCGCGATGATCAGTCGTCATCAGCCTTTGCCTCCGGTGGCCGGACCGCTGTAGAAGAAGCGGCGCGCGCCGAGCAGCGCGGCAACCACCAGCAGCTGCACGAAGCCCATCACCATCGCGATCGCGGACGCCAGCGAATAGTCGTAACTTTCGAACGCGGCTTCGGCGGCGGCGATCGACATCACGCGCGTCGGCCCGGCTGGCGCGCCGAGCAGCACCGCCGACGGAAATACCGAAAACGCCTGCACGAACGACAGACACGCCGCCATCGTCAACCCCGGAACCAGCAGCGGCAGATAGATGCGGCGAAACTGCTGCCACGGACTCGCGCCGAGCGTCGCGGCCGCGGCCGCGAGCGTCGGGTCGATGCCGGTCACGTACGACAGCGTCAACAGAAACGCAAACGGAAAGCCCGATACGATCAATGAAATCAGCACGCCCCAGAAGTTATGCGTGAGGCGCACTTCGCGCGTATAGAGATGCAGGCCGTGGAGCGCCTGCGGAAACCAGCCGTTCGGGCCGAAGTATGTGAGCATGCCGTCGGCGATCAACACGGTGCCGAGGGTCACGGGAATCACCAGCAGCGTCGTGACGAACTTCTGATAGCGCGAGTAGCGGCGCAACGCGAATGCCACCGGCACCGAGACGCCGACGTTGATCAGCGTGGCCGGCACCGAGAGCTTGAGCGTGACGAAGATCGTCGGCCACATCGACGTGTCGGTGAAAAAGGCCACATAGTTGGCCCAGAGGCCACCGCCGTTCATCGGCCGGAACGACAGCACCAGACCGTACGCGAACGGATAGATGAACAATGCGCCGATGAACAGCAACGCCGGCGCGACGAGCCACGCCTTGGCGTCGCGCGGCGCGAGCGGCGGCGACAGCGTGGGCGTGTTCATGCCGTCTCCGCGTCGTAGACGAGCGTGCGCGACGGCGGCACCCGCAGGCTGATTCGCTCGCCCTCTTCGAATTCTCCGCCGACGCGCGCCCAGATATCGCCGAACGCCGTCTTCACGCGCAGCAGCGAATCGCGGCCGCCGTATTCGACGGTCGTCACCAACGCATGGAAGGCATTCTCCGCGCCGGGCGCGGCGCGCTCCATATCCTCGGGACGCAGCGCGACGCTCACGCGTTTGCTGTTGAAGCCGGCCATTGGCGTGCCGAGCAGACGCACACCGTTCGCGCTCACCATCACGCATTCGCCTTGCGTGCCTTCGAGTTCGAACTCGGCCACGTTGCGATAGCCCATGAAGCGCGCGACGTGCAGATTCTGCGGCCGCGTATAGACCTCTTTCGGCGTGGCGACTTGCTGCACCACGCCTTCCCTCATCACGACGATGCGATCGGCCATGGACAGCGCCTCGTCCTGATCGTGCGTCACGTAGAGCGTCGCGCGCTCGAGCTGGCTATGGATGCGGCGAATCTCCGCGCGCATTTCGATGCGCAGCTTGGTGTCGAGATTCGACAGCGGTTCGTCCATCAGGATCAGCGGCGGCTCGATCACGATCGCGCGCGCAATCGCGACGCGCTGCTGCTGGCCGCCGGACAGTTGTCCAGGCAGCTTGCGCTCGTGCCCGACGAGTTGCACGAGTTGCAACGCTTCGCGCACCCGGCGCACAGCTTCGCTCTTGCCGATGCCGCGCATCTTCAAACCAAAGCCGACGTTGTCGAGCACGCTCATATGCGGAAACAGCGCGTAGTTCTGAAACACCATGCCGAAGCCGCGCTTCTCCGGCGGAAGCACGTCGATGCGTTTGTCGTCGAGCCAGATGCCGCCGCTGCTCAACGGCTGCAATCCGGCGATGCAATTGAGCGCCGTCGATTTGCCGCAACCGGACGGTCCCAGCAATGCGATGAACTCGCCACGCTGAATGGTCAGATCGAGTCCCCGCAGAGCCGCGATCGCCTGGCCTTCCGCATTCGTGAAACTGCGGCTCACCGAGTCGAGCCGCAACTGTTCAAAGTGATGCTTCATGGCGGTTTCCTGATACGCGCGAGGCGTACGCCGTCGTAGATCACGTGAGGATCGAGACGGCATGCGTGCGTGCACTGCGGGAGCGGAGGCTACTTGGTCTTTTGCGCGCCGACCTCGGTGTCCCATTTCTTGAAAGCCGCGACCATCGCCGCGGCATTCAGCGGCAATACGTGCGGACGCTCGGCCAGCAGCTTCGCGTACTCCGGCCGGCCGTATTTCTTCAGCACGTCCTGACTGTGCGCCGGCGCCTGATCGACGCTCACGCCCTTGATCGCCGGACCGGGATAGAAATAACCGTCGTCATAGGTCATGGCCTGCTGCGCCGGCTCGAGCATGAAGTTCATCAGCTTGTAGAGCACGTCGAGCTTTTCCTTCGGCACGCCTTTCGGAATCACCATGTAGTGCGCGTCGTTCACCCACGTCATGTTGTCGAACGCCTGCACGCGGAATTCGGCCGGCACAATACCGAGCGCGCGCGGATTGATGTCCCAGCCCGTCACGGTGACGGTCATGTCGCGCGTGCCTTCGCCGAGCTCTTTCATCACCGCCGAGGTGCCGCCCGGATAGTAAGGAATGCAATCGTTCAGTTGCTTCAGAAAGGCCCACGTCTTGTCCCAGCCGTGAATCGGATCCTGCGGATCCTTGTCGCCGAGCACGTACGGCAAGCCCATCAGGAACGTGCGGCCCGGACCGGAATTCGCCGGCCGTGCGTAGATCAGTTTGTCCGGGTGCGCCTTGCACCATTGCAGCAGTTGTTCGGGCGTCTTCGGCGGGTCGCTGACCTTGGCGGGGTTGTATTCGAGCAGAGGGCCGGCAGGCATGTACGCCACTTCGAGCCCGTAGCCTTGCGCGAGATCCTGCATCTTGCGCGGACCGGGCGCGTATTTGTCGAGCACGCCGGGGAACGCGGCCGCGTTCTCGGGCATCAGCTTCATCCATAAACCCTGTTCGATGCCCGCGGCGAGCGCGTCGGTGCCGGTCAGCACGAGGTCGATATCGGAGCGGCCGGCGGCCTGCATCGCCTTGATCTTGCCGGGCAACTGCGGCGCGGGCGCATTGGTGAAGGTGAGATTGGCGACGAGGTTTGGGTACTTCGCCTTGAAGGCCTCGAAGCCCTTTTGCGTGAGTTGAAGGTCGCCGGCCACGTCGACGATATTGAGCGTGACCGGGTCGGCCGCGTGCGCGGCGGATGTGAAAGCGGCGCTCGCCGCGAGACATACGGACACCAGCCTGAGCGCCAACCTGTCTGAAACAGTCATTGCGTCTCCTCGCTTCTTGGTATGGAAATCCGCCGGTCGAATGCGCTGCTGGCGGTGTCTTTCTACCAATGGAACATAGCGAAGCGGGACAGCTGATGTCAAGCCAATACTCGTGGCGGCAACCGGCCGCCGAAAACCGCGGTTTTCCTGATGAATCCTTGCCGCTCAATGGCTTGCGCGCTGCATCCGAGGGCAAACCCGAAGCCGAACACGAACTCTGACGAAGACTTGTCAGGCAACTAGCCGCCTTGCACGCCTTGCGTGTTCACGTAGAGCGAATAGAGTCCGTGGCTTGCCGCCATGAACAGCCGGTTGCGATGCCGCCCGCCGAAACATACATTCGCGCAGCGCTCCGGCAGCGCAATGTGGCCGAGCGGCTCACCTTGCGGCGTGAAGACGCGCACGCCGTCGAGCTCGTCGGTGCCCATGCCCCAGCCGCACCACAGATTGCCGTGGACGTCGACGCGAAAGCCGTCCGGCGTGCCCGCACCGGCGTCGATCAGCACGCGGTTGTTCGACAGCGCGCCGCCGTCGTTCTCGACGTCGAACGCACGGATTTTGCGGCGTGGGTCGCCGCGCGATTCGACGATATACAACACCGACTCGTCCGGCGAGAACGCCAGACCGTTGGGGCCGAGCACGTCGTCGGCGACGACGGTGACTTCGCCGGATTGGCCGTCGATGCGGTACACGCACGCCGGCAATTCCGACTCCTGCTGCTCGCCCTCATAGAAACTGTCGATGCCGAAGGTCGGATCGCTGAACCAGATCGAGCCGTCCGATTTGACGACGACGTCGTTCGGCGAATTGAAGCGCTTGCCGCGATAGCGGTCGGCGAGCACGGTGATCGAGCCGTCGTATTCGGTGCGCGTGACACGGCGCGTCAGATGCTCGCAGCTGACGAGGCGGCCCTGACGGTCGCGCGTATGGCCGTTGGCATTGTTCGACGACTGGCGAAAGGTCGACACCGTGCCGCCTGGTTCATCCCAGCGCAAGATGCGGTCGTTCGGAATGTCGCTCCACAGCAGATAGCGGCCGTCGCCGAACCAGACCGGGCCCTCGGACCAGCGCGCGCCCTGATACAGACACTCGACGGACGCGGAAGCCAGGATCAACGGTTTGAAGCGCGGATCGAGTACGCGGATGGAGGGATCGGGATAGCGTCGGCTGTTGTCGGTCATGCTGGCGGTTCAAGGCTCAAGGTAGGGGGTTGGCTTGCGCGGAATTCATGCTCCAACGCGAGCAGCACCCGCGCGGCGTGTTCGATCTTCGCACGATGCTCGGGCGGCGTCGAACTGAGCAACGGCAAAATCGGCCCGATGTCGGCGATCCTGGAAACGTCACGGCGTTGTGGAGCACGGGGATCAGTGAGATGTCGTCGCACAAGTTTCGAGCGGCAAGAAGGCGTCGTAAAGACGTTGCGCCGTCTCGCGATCGCCGGTTTCGACCGCTCGCGGCAGGGCGGTGACCATGCGCGGCGCGATGCTTCCGAGGCGGCGGTTCATACGTCCAGACCGAATTCGCGCGGATGCACGAGCGGTAGCGCTGGATTGAGAATGTTGTCAAACAACCTGGTGACGAGCACGGTCCGGCGAATCTTCGCGTGAGGTGCGGACGCTGCAAACTACGTCCTGTCGCTTTTGTATGACAATACAGCTTATGGCGGTGGTGTTTATCTCGCGGCTGCCGTCCGACTTGCGGGCATAAAAGATCGGCAATTAGTGCGATTTTGACCGGAATTTTGGCAGCGGCCGCTAATTGGAATGCCTCCAATAATGCTGCCAATGAATGGCATCAAAACGGCTACTACGAGAAAATTACCCACATAAACGATCGGTGAATGTTAATTCGATCAAAGAAATCAGTTACAAAGAGCGGTTCATTCGCATTCTCACCAAAGCGCCGTGCCTGGCATTGTTTAGAATTCACTTCTCGCTTTGCGAAATAAATTTTGGTGATAGATTGTGCAGATAAAAACCACCGGACGGAATGCCGTACCGCAATTAACCGCAACGGGATGTTTGCGAGCCTGAGAGAGTGAAAATTGTCGCTACATTTTATCGAGCAGATGGCACCGCTACTGAACGCCGCCGACGAAACGGAATGGTTCGGTGCAATCGCGGGCCTCGCCGAGACGTGGGGCTTCGACAGGCTTTTAATCGCCATGCTGCCGCGTCCGACCATTCGCCTGGAAGACGCTTATGTGCGCAGCACGTACGCACCCGCGTGGCGCCGTACTTATGACGAGCAGGGACTGGTTCACATCGACCCGACCGTCGCGCATTGCGCGACGCGCGCCACGCCGCTGATCTGGTCGCCGGACATTTTCACGACCGCGGCGCAGCTTTCCATGTACGAGGAAGCCCGTTCGCACGGATTGCGCTCCGGCGTGACATTGCCGATTCACGGGCCGAACCAGGAAGCCGGCATGATGTGCTTCGTCAACGACAACAATCCCAACGATGAATTCTGGCGCCATATCAACGTGGCATTGCCGAATCTGGTGTTATTGCGCGACCTGGTAATCGACACGAGTCAGCGGCATTTGAATACGCACGCTCAGTCTTTAATGCCCAAACTGACGCCGCGCGAACGCGAATGCCTGAAATGGACCGCACGCGGCAAATCCACCTGGGGAATCTCCCACATCCTGAACTGTTCGGAAGCCGTGGTGAACTTCCACATGAAGAACATCAGAACGAAATTCGGTGTGAATTCGCGGCGTGCGGCGGCCGTGATCGCAGCGCAACTCGGGCTTATTGACCCGGGTTGAGCAAGGCGGCGGCGTCGCGGCTGTACAGCACGCGCTCGGCGCGGCCCAGATCGGCGTCGGAAACGGTTTTGGTGAAATACAGACCCAGCAGGATCGAGACCGGCGCCGGGATTTCAGCGCCCGATTCGAACCGGCTGCCGCGCGACTGCGTTACGCCGAAGCGGGCCCAGAAGCGGCGTTGGCTTTCTTTTTTCTTTTTGCGGTACGCAATGATCAGAACGCGGTCCACTGCCGTGGAAGGCTCCGCCGGGCGGGTTTGAAGGCCGGTTTGCGGTTGCCAATGATTTTCGAGGAGTTCCATTTTCGGTCCTGTCGGTTAAGTGCAGTGCTTGTCTCGAATTTTGCGTTACCCGATAAGCATGCACACCTATCCAGGTAGGTAGGTGGCAGAAACATTCAAAATGCATAAGTTTTCTTGCGTATTGGGTACCCCAACACGTTCAGGAGAACGTCATGCAAACAGCAATCCGGATTGGAATGCGTCAGGAATTCGACAACGCGGATATCAACGAGATGTACCGCCTGCGGGCGCGGGTGTTTCATGGGCGGCTCGGATGGGAAATCCCGACCATCGCGGGCATGGAGATCGACGGTTATGACGCGCTCGGGCCGCACTACATGCTGATCCAGGCCGACGACGGGCAAGTGCGCGGCTGTTGGCGCCTGATGCCGACCGAGGGCCCGAATATGCTGAAAGACACCTTCCCGCAGTTGCTGCATGGCGCAGAGGCGCCGGTAGGGCGGCACATCTGGGAATTGAGCCGGTTCGCGATCGAAACCATCGGCGAGGAGCAATCTTTCGGCTTTGCGGACTTGACCATGCAGGCCATCCACGAACTGGTGACGTTCGCCGACCAGATGGGCATCACGCGGTATGTCACCGTGACCACGACGCCGATCGAGCGGCTGCTGCGCAAGACCGGCATCGACGTCAGCCGGCTCGGGTCGCCATTGCAGATCGGCGTGGAACGAGCGGTGGCGCTAGATATCGCGGTGAGTCCGAAGACTCGTACCGCGCTGTTCGGACCCATGGCCGTGGCTGCATAGCGCTCGCCTGGTTGCCCTTTAGTTGCAGCCTGCCTGCTGCCTGGCTCTTATTGCGCAGCCGGTTCGCTGCCGCGTAAGTGGCGATTAGACGCCGCGCGGGGGCGCCTTGGGATCGCATCGGCCGAGTGGCTCGACAACTCGTCGCAGCCCTGGCGCGCGGCGAGAGCGGGCGGCGGATCAGGAGCCGAACATGCGCTCGAGCGCGTTCTCGAGATGCGCCCGCATGGCGTTCGCAGCGCCTCGCGAATCTTTGCGGCGAATCGCGTCGAGCACAGCCCTGTGCTCGTCCTGCACGAGCCGCTGCCGCGCCACCGTCTTCACCAGCGAAAGATTGCGCGACAGGTTCATGCTGAACAGGATCTGCTCCTCGATGAACGACATGACCGTGATGAAAAACGGGTTCTTCGACGCACGCGCCACCGCCAGGTGGAACATAAAGTCGTCTTTCGCGCCGATCCCTTGCGTCTCGACGATCCGTTCCAATTGGTCCCAAGCGTGCTGGATGGCGGCAATGTCGTCGGCATCGGCTTTGAGCGCCGCATGCTCCGCGGCGCCCGCTTCTGTCACGATGCGAAACTCATAGCAACGACGGATATCGGACAGCGTTTCGAGCGGGGCGAAGCGGCGCACGTCCGGGTCCGGCCGGCGCGCCACCGTCGTGCCCGATCCGTGCCGGGTCATGATGATGCCGTCGGCCCGCAAGCGCGCCAGCGCTTCGCGAACCGTTGGCCTGGAGGTCGCAAAACGCTCGGCCAGCGCATGCTCGGTCGGCAAGCGCTCACCTTCCTTGTACTCGCCTTCGACAATGCGATTGAGAATGTCGCCGTAGATCTTGTCGGGCAAGCCCGTCGTTTTGCGCTCGTTCATCAGCGGACTGAAGCAACTTGTCTGAGTAGACTGTAATTGTAAGGCAAACCTCGCTCTGCCTTGGACGCGGATATGCGTTGCGAATGGGAGCAAAGTCCCGTCGACGCTTGCCCACCGGCGCTTGCTGAACCAGCCGGCGCAAACGAAAAATTTGATAAGAGTTTGATTTACATCCAGGTGGAGCGCATGTTTTTCGGCGATCATGAAGGCTTGCATCAGCAATGATCGTCATTGCGCCCAGCGTTTGAAAACAGCTGCGGCATCCGGATCCTTCAGACGCGGAGTCGAAATGTACACACGCATTCTTGTAGCGGTCGACGGCAGCAACACCTCCCGCCGTGCATTCGAAGCAGCGCTCGCGCTCGCCAAATCCAGCGGCGCGGTTCTGCAGCCGTTCTATGTGGTCGAGAACACACCCATGTATTTCGAAGCGCCCGGTTACGACCCGTCCGTCTTGCGCAATCGTCTCGTCGAGGAGGGCAAGGAACTCGGCGCCGAGTTCGCCAAGGCCATGGCCGAGCAAGGCGTGAAAGGTGACCTGGTGGTCAGCGAGGCATCCACGATCGACGACGTTTCCGTGGTCGTGCTCAAGGCCGCCGCCGACTTCAACGCCGACCTGCTGGTCATGGGCACGCACGGGCGACGCGGTTTTCAGCGCCTGATTCTCGGCAGCGTCGCCGAGCGCTGCGTGCGGCAGGCGAGCCTGCCCGTGCTGCTCATTCCGTCCGCGGCGGGCAAGTCCGGCGCCGCGGATTGATTCGCGCCGCGCCAGTGCGCAATGCGACTGCCTGTCGTATCGACCGCGCGCGCTCAATCAGCAAAACAATCTCCTTCTGCCAGGGTATGAGCCGGGCTTGCCCGCTCATCCTTCATAGCAGTCCATCAACAAATTCACGAACGCCGGTGTGACATTGCTCAACACGCCTGACTGCCCGAACGTGTCATTTTGACGCGAAGCGGGCAACGCGGCAGATGGGACAATCTGTCGGTACCCCACCACTGGCTGCAGAACATGCTCACTCCTATCGCTGTTACGGACTTCGCCGGCACTGCCGAACCCGCAGCCTCCGCCGCAAGTTCGTTGCCGGTGCGCGGCAGCCGTCGCGCGGCGCCGTCAAGGGCAAGCGCGCGTTCCGCCGCTCGCTGTTCGAGTTGCGCCATGCGGCAGCTCTGCATGCCCCAAGGTTTGTCGCCCGACGAACTGATGAAACTCGAAACGCTCATCTGTTCCGCGCGCTCCGTTCAGCGCGGCGAAGCGCTGTATCGCAGCGGCGACCGCTTCGACAATATCTACGCCGTGCGCTCCGGTTCAATGAAAACCGTCATGGCGCACCGCGACGGCCGCGAACAGGTCACCGGTCTGCGGCTCGCGGGCGAAGCGCTCGGCCTCGACGGTATCAGCGACGACGTGCACGCCTGCAGCGCGCTCGCCCTCGAAGACAGCACGGTCTGCATCGTCCCGTACACTGCGCTCAAGTCGCTGTGCCGCGAAATCAGTTCGATGCAGGAACGCATGCACAAGCTGCTGGGCGAGCAGATCGTCCGCGAAGCCGCGCAGATGATGGTGCTCGGCTCGCTCTCGGCGGACGAACGGGTCGCGGCATTCCTGCTCGACGTCTCCGAACGGAACGCGCGGCGAGGCTATTCGTCGGCGGAATTCAATCTGCGCATGACACGCGAGGACATGGGCAGCTACCTCGGCATGACGCTCGAAACCGTGAGCCGCACCCTGTCAAGATTTCAAAAGCGCGGCCTGATCGACACACAGGGCAAGCACATCCGGATCGTCGATCTGGACGGTCTGCAGCAAGTCTAGGCTTGCGGCGGGAGACGGCCCGCGCCCCCGCCGTCCCTTGCGCACACCTTTTTCACGCGCTTTCGTCTTGGCATGGCTCCTGCGAGCGGGTACAGTCTTTAGTCCGTCCCCCGCAAGGAGACCCGGCGAAATGAATCGCGACCCCGCCCCGCATCACCCGCTCGTGCAGCGGCTGATCGAAGCGCGTCAAGTGACTGACGCACTGTTTTCCATCGTCAAACCTGGGTTTCTGTATGAACGGCCGATCCGCGAGCGTCACCGGATCGTGTTTTACATCGGCCATCTGGAAGCTTTCGATCGTAATCTGTTCGATCAGCGCCTGTGCGATCTGCCGGCGTTCGATCCACATCTCGACCAGCTTTTTGCCTTCGGCATCGATCCCGTCGACGGCGGTTTTCCGACCGATCAACCGAGTGACTGGCCGTCGCTCGACGTCGTTCGCGGCTACGGCTCGCGTGCGCGCGAGCAGATTGACCGTGAGCTCGACGCGTTGACACACGCCGCGCAACTCGACCGCAACGGTGCCCAGGCCGACGCCTCGGAGCAATTGTTGAACGTGGCGATCGAGCATCGGTTGATGCATGCTGAAACGCTGGCGTACATGCTCCATCAGTTGCCGCTTGCGCAGAAGGTCACGGAATTGCGCGAGCCTGTCGTGACGCGTGGGGAACCACGGGACGCATTATCGTCGATGGTCAGCATACCGGCCGGCACGACTGTACTCGGCATGCCACGTGACGGCGGACGCTTCGGTTGGGACAACGAGTTCGGCGAAATGCAGGTCGAGGTGCCCGCCTTTGAAATCGACCGCCATATGGTTACGAACGGCGCATTCCGCGAGTTCATCGAGGCAGGCGGCTATCGCGAACCAAAGTGGTGGTCGGAGAAGGATTGGGCGTGGAAAGAAGCCGAGCACATCGAGCATCCCGCGTGCTGGTCTCGGCACGATGCAGACGGCCAGGCTAGCGGTTGGACATTTCGCACCATGTTCGACGAGGTGCCGCTGCCGCTCGACTGGCCCGCGTATGTAAGCCACGCCGAAGCCAGTGCGTACGCACGCTGGGCAGGCAAAGCATTGCCAACCGAGGCGCAATGGCAACGTGCGGCACAAGGCGCGCCGTACGCCGCGTCGGGAAATTTCGATTTTCGCAGCTGGGATCCGCGACCGGTAGACGAGTATCCGGACAACGTCAGCGCATTCGGCGTGGAAGGACAATTCGGCAACGGCTGGGAGTGGACCTCGACGGTGTTCGATGCGTTGCCTGGCTTCGAAGCTTTTCCGTTTTATCTGGGCTATTCGGCCAACTTTTTCGATGGTCAGCACTATGTGATCAAAGGCGGTTCGGCACGCACCGCGCAGTGCATGCTACGGCCGGCTTTTCGGAATTGGTTCCAGCCGCATTATCAGTATGTGTATGCGGGATTTCGGTGTGTGAGGTGATGATGAATGAAGCGATAGCTGACGCATAAAATCGGCTATTGCTTTATTCCTGGAAAAGTCATCTATCGCTTTGCCGTTGATGTGAAACTCAAGAACTTCAAGCGGGAGATTTTTCCTTTACCCACAGGAAGAGCCGGTCTTCTCGGCTCCGTCTCTGAATCATGATCCGGCTCTACGCGAACACGTTATGCCGCCTGAACGCGAGCCCGTCGCGTTCAAATTGCGCCTTGAGCTCACGCAGTTTGCGCCCAATTTTCTGAACAGCCTTCGCCGTCTGCGCCGCCGAACCATAAAAAGATGTCGCTCGCTCAGCCCCAATGCCATGTCCGGAAACAACTGGCCCAATCTCCTCTCGTGCACGGCAAGCCTCCCGGCAAGAATCGAAAATGTTATGTCCGGCGTGTCGGCAAGTATCACGGGCAGCAGTGTCTCGAGTTCAGCCGCGCTCCCCGTGGCTCGTCGGTAGCAGGTGGGATCCGCAATTTGCGCTTCGGTGCATCGCGCTCAACGCAGTACATCGACCACCTGCGCGACAGCTTTCGCTCCTTTTAGCTTAGCTAAACATACAGCCGCTCGCGGCAGCGCGGCGGCGATCTTCTGCTCATTTGCTGACCGGCCGTCGCGAGTTGAAACTACGCGTTCAACATAGATGTCCCAAACGAGCGTTCGATACGCATAGACATTTATTGACGAGGGCAAGTCGGTCATTCAGCCAAGCCGATCGCCGCGCGAATTAACACTGCCGCCGCGCGCGGGCGCGTCTAACGCTGTCGCTGCGCGAGTTAATCCCGCCGCCTAGCAACGTTCGCCCAAGCGTACCTTCGTAGTTCCTCGCATCAGTCACGACTGTTTGAAGGTCATACGTCGTGATGCGACCCGGCTCCCCGCGCATGATGATTTTCTGGGCCAGACGTCGTACAAACTCTTTGATAAATGCGGCGCTTACCCCCTTAGTTTCATCAACTGCGGGGGCGCACCCGATCAACCTTCGCGAAACAGAAAGCTATATGCGTTCAACGCCGGCACGCCGCCAAGATGCGCATACAGCACTTTCGAGCCTTCAGGGAACTCACCACGTCTCACTTTATCGATCATGCCGTGCATGGACTTGCCTTCGTAGACGGGGTCAGTCAACACACCTTCCAGCTTTGCGCACAGGCGGATAGCCTCAAGGGTGCCTTCGTTAGGCAAGCCGTATTCGGGACCGCCATACCTTTCGTCTAGCACGATATCGTTCAACGTAATGTCACGTCCCAGTTCCACTTGTTCGGCCGTGTGCCGCGCGATCCGGTGAATCTGCTCACGGGTTTTTTCAGGCTTCGCCGATGCATCTATACCAATCACGCGATCCGCGCGTCCGTCCGCCGCAAAACCCACGACCATGCCGGCCTGCGTGCTGCCCGTGACCGAACAGACCACCACGTAGTCGAACCTAAAACCAAGCTCCGCCTCCTGCTGGCGCACTTCTTCCGCAAAACCCACGAAGCCTAGGCCACCTAGCGGATGGTCGGAACAACCTGCCGGAATCGCGTAAGGCTTGCCGCCCGCCTGGCGCACGCTTTCCAGCGCGTCTTCCCAGCTCTTGCGGAAGCCGATGTCGAAACCATCCGCGACCAGGCGTACATCGGCGCCCATGATGCGCGACATCTGGATATTGCCGACCCGGTCATACACAGCGTCCGAGTAGTTCACCCAGTTCTCCTGCACCAGCACACACTTCATGCCCAAGTGAGCGGCAACGGCTGCGACCTGACGCGTCTGGTTCGACTGAATCCCGCCGATAGAAACCAGCGTGTCGCAGCCTTGTGCGATCGCTTCCGGGATCAGGTATTCGAGCTTGCGCGTTTTATTACCTCCGAATGCGAGGCCGCTGTTGCAGTCTTCGCGCTTGGCATAGAGCTCGACCTTGCCGCCAAGATGTTCTGACAGCCGTGCGAGCGGCTGGATCGGCGTCGGCCCGAATGTGAGCGCGTGGCGAGGAAATTTCTTTAGGTTCATGTATCGCTCCGGTGATCAACCAAGTCGTCGCATAGCTTGCGTCGATGAGAAGTATGGTAAAAAACTTTGCCGGAATTTGGGTTGCGAATATATTGTTGTTTGTTTAATTCTCACTGAATGAATGTCTGGCTAACGTAATTACTGTGCGGAGAAATAGTGATGAGCGCAACAAAAGTTCGTACCGACGCGCGTGGGAGCGATCATCCGAGCGTTGAATTGGACCGCGTCGACCGCGCGATCCTCAAGCTGCTTCAGCGCGACGCATCCATGTCAAATGTTGCGCTTGCGGCCAAGGTGAACCTGAGCGCGCCAGCGTGCTTACGCCGTGTGGAACGGCTTAAACAAGCGGGTCTGATTCGGGGAATCGTGGCGCTGCTGGAGCCAAAGAAGCTCAACGCAGGCATGATGATCATCATCGGAGTAGTGCTGGATCGCTCCACGCCTGAGTCCTTCGCCGCATTCGAAAAAGCCGCGCAGAAGGTTTCGGGATGCATGGAGTGTCACATTGTGACGGGTGAGTTCGACTGCTTCATGCTGGTACGCACGCGCGACAGCGAGAGCTTTAACCGCCTGCACGCCGAACAGTTGTTGTACTTGCCCGGTGTACGGCAGGTCAGGACCTTCATGGTCTTGAAGGAAATCCTATCGACAACCAGTTTCCCCATCTAGCGTACAGTAAACGTTCATCGTGTATCGAAAGCGGGCAACACCGCGCCGGATCGCGATGCTGCGGACCAAGCTCGATGGGCGGCCCTCAAAGCATCCATTACCAAAAATTCGGGCTACTCACGGCAGCTGCCCTATAGGTTATCCCTACCTCCATGTCACGCATGTTATCGAATGAGCACTTCAGCGTTCGACGTTTGCAGCCGTATACCTTAAGGAACGAACGGCGGCAGTCGGCATTTTCGGCGGCTATCTGACTATTTAGTTACTGAGCAAACTGATTATGCCAACATTTATTTCCAATTTGCCCATCGCCAAGCGACTCGGCGCGGGCTTTGTTCTGGTGTTGATCATGTCGATGATCAGCATTGTCATAGGGCTTGCGCGCCTGTCGTCAGTGGCGCGAGCAACCCGCGATCTAGTTGCCAACCCAATACGGACCGAACGGCTTGTCAACGACTGGTCGCGCAATATCAATACCGCCGTCACCCGCACCACCGCGATTGCCAAGAGCACCGACCCTGGCCTTGCCAGTTACTTTGTGGAAGAAGCAAAGGCTTCGTCCAAGGTTTCAGGAGCATTGCAAAATTCGATAGAAGTCTTGATGACCTCTGAAGAGGAAAAGACATTGTTTGCCGCGATTGGTGAACAACGTAAAATTTTTCTCGCTACCCGCGACCAGATCTATGCGCTGAAAAAGGCAGGCAAAGCCGAGGAGGCGAACCGGTTGCTGGAGCAACAGTTTATCCCGGCCGCCAGGCTCTTTGTGGCGAAGGTCGACGCGTTAGTGAAGCAGCAACGCGAAGAAATTGACAAGGTGGCCACGCGAATCCAGGCCAACTACGAATTCAGCCGCACGCTGATGATCGCTCTTGGAGTGGTCAGCCTGCTGCTGAGCATGGTGTGTGCGTGGCTGATCTCCGGCAGTATCACCAGGCCGCTGGTAAGAGCCACCGGGGTGGCCCGCCAGGTCGCTGAAGGCGATTTGACCGCCCGTATCGATAACAGCGGTGCCGACGAAGTCGGTCAATTGCTCAACAGCCTCAGAGACATGCAAACCAGCCTCGTGCGAGTTGTCTCCAACGTCCGTTCCGGCTCAGAAACCGTTGCCACCGCCAGTGCCGAAATTGCCCAGGGCAACGACGATCTCAGCGCCCGCACTGAAAGCCAGGCCAGCGCCCTGGAAGAAACCGCCGCCGCCATGGAACAGCTCAGTTCCACCGTGCGCCAAAACGCCGACAATGCCCGCCAGGCAAACCAATTGGCAATGAACACATCTGAAGTCGCTATTCAGTGCGGCCAAGTCGTCAATCAGGTCGTCGATACCATGAAAGGTATCAACGACAGTTCCAGCAAAATCTCCGACATCATTGGCGTCATCGACGGCATCGCCTTTCAGACCAACATCCTCGCTTTGAACGCCGCGGTGGAATCCGCCCGTGCCGGTGAACAGGGCCGCGGCTTCGCGGTAGTGGCCAATGAAGTACGCAGTCTGGCCGCGCGTTCGGCCGACGCGGCCAAGGAAATCAAAAAGCTCATCAGCGCAAGCGTGGAACGCGTGGCCCAAGGCTCGGCCCAGGTCGAACAAGCCGGTCTCACCATGACTGAAGTCGTCCGCTCCATTCGCCGCGTCACCACCACCATGGGTGAAATAGATGCCGCGAGCAACGAACAATCCTTGGGCGTGGCGCAGATCGGCGAAGCGGTCACCCAGATGGACGAGGCCACTCAGCAAAACGCTGCTCTCGTAGAAGAAATGGCCGCAGCGGCCAATAGCCTGCGCAACCAGTCACACGAACTCGTACAGGTTGTCTCGATCTTCAAGCTCAGCAGCGCAGATATTGCCGCGTCGCTGGGTTGAGCGAAATGCGATGACTGTTTCGAGTGCACTGTGATTTCACCTGAAAGGCGAGCGATACATTCGGGATCGCCCCATTCTTCCGGGGCTGGCGGAGAGTCTCTCGATCGACACCGTTAGTCAGGGTGCACGAGCGGCGTCGGTTCAGCCGATTTGTGCATCTTTTTATTGTGCGAATGTTCACTTACACAAAATTTTCGTACATTGCAGGCTCGGCGATATATCCTAAAGTAAATTTCTAGTATTTTCTTCGCAATGAGATTTCTCGAAAAGTTCTTTACAATTTAATTCAGAGATGCGGCGTACAGCAACTATCTTCCCTTTTAAGCTGCGAGCGAAAGTCATCGACATGTCGAGAATTCGAACCATGAGCCTTAGATGCTTCCGTCGCTACCTACTTGCTTTCGGCCCTGCATCAATTCATCCCTAGTGCGGCTGAATGCGCACCTTGCGGGCGAAGTCCAGTGTTCGCGAAGCGTGGGGAACGCTACGCGGCGATGAACGCAAGTCTACTGATCGGCCCATTGTTACTCGCCTCTAGCTTGCCAGGCGTTTTAAAAACAGCTTAGCCTTTCCGGAGGGTGCAATGGGTAGCCTCAATTCGCATGATATGTCGAGCGTGAATTGGGATTGGATACTACCGGCATCGGAATTTACGCAACTGTGCATCGTCGTTGACCAGAGCATTCCGACTCCGGCTGCTCGGGCGCTGGCGAAGCGTTTCTCCGGAGTACCTCAAGTCTCGCTGCTGCGAATTCCCGAGCCTGCACATCTGCATCGAGAATGGAGTAAATACAGCGAGCACCAGACATCCGCCGTGGCCACGGTGACAGGAGACGCCGCCAAATCGATGCGACCGTTATCACGAGCAGTAAAACTGTTGCTATGGTCCAGTGCGCCGGAAGAGCTGGATTGGCTCGGCGGTATTTATGGGCAGCCTGTCTTGCACACGCGTTATCGAATAGATACGGACGAGGCGTCGGCTATTCAGTTCGGGATCGAACGAGTCTTTGCTGTTCTCCGCGAAGTCGTAAAGTGCAACGTGGCGACCGGTTATTGACCACATTGGACGTATTAACAGCAGTTTCATTGCTAAGCCCTGACTGCTCCGCCCGAAGCGTTTTCAAGCTCCTCGACGAGCATCGTACTGAATGTTTCGAGCGCGCCCGACAGAAATCTTCCGCGTAGCGATTGCAACTGGACACTGCGCAGTTGCATAGCCGGATGATCGACTGGAATCGCGATCAGTCCGTCCATTTCAAGGCGAGCTTTAACGGTCAGGAGGCTCGTTAGCGAAACGGCGCCGGCCAGTTGGGTAAATACGTACAGCATGCCGGTGTTGTTGCAGGTCAATATCGGATCGAATCTCAACCCTTCCAGAATCGATGTCATTTCGAAAATCTGCCGGATCGTGGTGTCCTGGTCCGGCAGTGCAATCGGAAATGAATGAATGTCGGCAAGGGAAACCCGCGCCATGTGAGCGAGGGCATGAGAGCGCGGCATGAGCGCGTAGATAGGCGCCTGTCTGGAATGCAGGACGACGATATCCTCGTCCCTGCTAACGCTGAAAGTGAGGCCGAGGTCCACTTTCCCACTGCCGACAAGCACGGTCACTTCTTTCGGTGCGACCACCGCGACCTCGAAACGCGTTCCGGGAGACTGCTCGGAAAATGACGCGATAGTCCGCGGCACCACGTCGCGCGCGAATGCTTCCGACACGGCGATCTTGATTACGCTTCGATCGAATGTATAAAGCGCATGGATTTCGTCCAGCACCTGCTTCTCTTCCAGCAAAGTTCGGCGCACGTAGTTCGCAAGCAACCGCCCCGCCGGATTAAGCACCATTCCGCGCGGCTGCCGGTCGAACAGCTTGCTCCCGACCTCCTCCTCGAGCCTTGCGATCTGACGGCTGAGAGCGGAAATGGTGACATGCATCTGCTCGGATGCTTCCGCAAGCGAACGCGTGTTGGCGACGGATAGAAAGTAGCGCATCGGTGTACTGAGCATGATGGTGGTGGCGCACTTGAAAATTAAGAAACGGGACCCTGCAAATAAGTCAATTGCGATGCAAGTTTTGTCTTCGTACGCTGCTCTCGTCAATCGGAAGTCTAGAGTCGAGAAACGGAGGTCCATCATGACACGCAGTAAATGCATCGGCAACGCCGCCTCCTGCTTCGATTCCGGAAGATTTCTCGCAGACTTGGATCGCCGGGTTCGCATGCGCACCGAAAGTCAATGCGCCTCGGGAATGCCTGTTCTCCATGAATATTTGCGCGCTGAGATACTGCCGCGTATCGAACCGCTCGGATTCAGCGGCGTGGTGCTCGCCAATCCCGTCGAAGGCAGTGGTCCGATGTTACTTGCCAGCCGTATCGAAGATCCGTCGCTGCCTACAGTCTTGCTCTACGGACACGCGGACGTAGTCAGAGGCCAGGATGATCAATGGGAGCCAGGACTTTCGCCGTGGTGCGTGACAGTGAAAGGCGATCGTTGGTACGGCCGCGGCACTGCGGACAACAAAGGACAGCATTCGATCAACCTGGCCGCGCTTGAGACGGTTTTGCAGGCACGTGGCGGGAAACTCGGCTTCAACGTCAAGCTGCTGATGGAGACCGGTGAGGAAACCGGCTCGCCGGGACTGGACCAGTTTTGCGAGCGCTACCGTGACGCGCTCGCGTCTGATCTACTCATCGCGTCGGATGGCCCCAGGGCCCAGGCGGACCGGCCGTGCATTTTTCTGGGCTCGCGCGGCCTTGTTAACTTCACGCTCTCGCTGCAACTGCGCGATGGTGCGCATCACTCAGGTAACTGGGGTGGTTTGCTGCGCAATCCGGGAACCGTGCTCGCTAACGCGCTGTCCGCGTTGGTGGATGCACGCGGCAGGATACTGGTCGATGCGTTGCGTCCGCAGTGTATACCGGAGGCGGTGCGCACTTCGTTGCGCGACATTGCCGTGGGCGGCGGCCCGGGTGATCCCGTCGTCGATACGGACTGGGGAGAAATCACACTGAGCCCGTCCGAACGAGTTTATGGTTGGAATACGCTCGAAGTGCTGGCTTTCACGACTGGCAATCCAACCAATCCCGTGGGAGCCATCCCGCCCACGGCACGCGCCCATTGCCAGCTTCGATATGTGGTCGGCACGCAGTGCGACGACTTCGAGGCGATCGTACGTCGCCACCTGGACGAACACGGCTTCAACTGCGTGTCGGTCGAAGTCGGCGATCGCATGGCCGCCACGCGTCTATCTCCGGATGACGCGTGGGTCAACTGGGCGCTCGAGTCGATTCAAGCAACGACCGGCAAGAAGGTGGACCTGTTACCTAACCTCGGCGGCTCAATACCCAACAGCGCGTTTGCCGATGTTCTCGGCTTACCAACGCTCTGGATTCCCCATTCGTATGGCGCTTGCTGCCAGCACGCTCCCAATGAACACTTGCTCGGCAGCGTTGCCCGAGAAGCACTGCAAATGATGGCTGGTTTGTTTTGGGACCTCGGCGAAGACGGTGCCGACATTCTTGCCCGGAGGTAACGACAGTAAACGATCGATGGACTGGTCTGAGCTCGCGCCGTCGAACGGGCAAATCGATTTCTCTATATGGAGCATGTCATGGATACACCCGCAAGCGTGAGCACCAGCTTTCTTTCCCAGCCGACGAAAACCAGGTTTTACCTAACCATATTTGCTGCAACTATCGGAAACGCTTTGGAATGGTTTGACATCCTGATTTATGGATTCTTTGCAACGACAATTGCGAAGACGTTTTTTCCGGCATCCAGTTCGTCACTATCGCTGCTGGTTACGCTTGGTACCTTCGGCATTTCTTATCTTGTTCGACCCATTGGCGCGCTGGCACTTGGCTCCTACGCCGACCGGCACGGCCGAAAAGCGTCGATGCTGGTATCGATCACGATGATGATGATCGGCACACTGACCATCGCCGTCATGCCAGGATACGCAGCAATTGGCGTGGCCGCACCTGTCGCTGTGCTTGCTGCCCGTCTGCTGCAGGGCTTTTCCGCGGGAGGCGAGTTTGGAAGTACAACCGCGTTTCTGGTCGAGCAGGCGCCGCACCGAAGCGGCTTTATGGCGAGCTTCCAGTTCGCGAGTCAAGGGCTAAGCTACCTACTGGCTGCGGGGTTCGGCGCGGTGCTGACCAGCACCCTGGACACGGCCTCCATGGAATCATGGGGCTGGCGTGTTCCGTTTTTCTTTGGAATTCTGATCGGTCCAGTCGGACTATACCTTCGCAGGCAGTTGAAGGACGAGCATAACCTGGACAAATCGCCTGTTTCCCATACGCCTGTCAGGACCGTTCTAGCGCATCAGAAGCTGCGTATGCTGCTCTCGATCGGCGTGTTGGCCGCCTCGACCGGCACGAGCTACGTAATTCTTTATATCCCGACCTATGCGGTCAAGCAACTCCACATGCCATCGTCGTTCGGATTCACAGCGACTGTCTTGACAGGTGCAATTCTGATGCTCGTACCGCCATTTGTTGGCGTTCTCTCCGATCGGGTGGGCCGAATCCGCTTGATGGCGGCCTCTGGCGTAATCTTCACGCTGTCAATTTACCCGGTGTTCAACGCATTGATCCGTCATCCGACCTTGGGCGCGTTAATGGCAATGATGGCGTGGGTCGGTTTGCTGAAAGGCGTATATTTTGGTGCTCTGCCCGCATTGATGTCTGACGCCTTTCCTAAAGAAACACGCGCGACCGGTATGGCAGTCAGCTACAACATCGGTGTAACGGTCTTCGGCGGGTTCGCGCCATTAATCGTTGATTCTCTAATTCAACTCACCGGCAACAAGCTTTCACCTGCCTTTTATCTGGCATTTCTCGGCGTAGTGAGTCTAGCGGCATTGTGGAAATGCAAAACCGTGTTGCGGTTGCGCTAAATCCGGCATCCTGCGAATTGACTTGCATGCTCACAGGCTTCGACGGGGCGATGCACCCGCCTTTTCAGCATGATTCGACTCGACGACGACCGCCCGCTTCTCGCTGACCTCGGAAATTGGGTTGCCGGCAATGAAGCGATGCATGTGATTCGCGCATCGGCGCAGTACACGCCTGCGAAAGTGCGCGCGTTCATCGACTGGATGGCGGAGGTATTTGCGGATCCGCCTTGGATCGGCGGTGGGCGTAAGCGACGCCGACGCGATTGACGTAGCCGCCGCGGGCAGCGCCGCCTGACAGCGCAAGTTCTGCTTAACTCTTCGCCAAGCAGTATTTCAACGCACATTGCCGCGATGGCACGCTCAAGATCTGCTTTAAACCGACGCCGGACCTGCTCCCCTAAAAAAGATCCTCATGCCGGCAATTGACGAGGATTTCCGCGACGCTCGCCGAGTTCGGCAGTTCAATCGTGTTGGCGACAATGCGTGCCAAATCTTCCGGTTGTGTCATGGCTTCGGGCGCCAGGTCGGCGATCCCCGCCGCCATGTCCGTGTTCACGAAACCCGGGCAGATGGCGGTCGCACGAATGCCGTCGTCCCAGCCCGCGCGCCTGACCGCGTGGTTGAGCGCGATCACCGCATGCTTCGACATCTGATAACCGGCATTGAGGTTCTTCACACGCTTGCCCGACAACGACGCGATCTGCACCACGCGAGCCGCGCCGGCGCGGCGTAAATGCGGCAACGCCGCCTGAATCAGACGGAACGGCGCCTTCACGTTGATATCCAGCGTTTCTTCGAGCATCTCGTCGGTGCCGTCTTCGAGACCGATGGGTTTGCAAATGCCCGCATTGCTGACCAGCACGTCGATGCGGCCGAACGCTTCGACCGTCGCCGCCACCCAGCGGCGCCCCGCCTGCGGATCACGCGCTTCGTAAGCGCAGACGAACGCGTCGAAACGGTTCGCGAGCGAGGCCGGATCCCGCACGCCCAACGACAAACGATAGCCGCGCCGCGCCAGTTCTCTCGCAATCTCGAGGCCGATGCCGCGACTCGCGCCGGAAATCATCGCTACCTTTTGCGCGGTTTGCATGGCTGCTCCCTAGAAGCCCGCGTCGATCACGATTTTCGTGCCGTCGCTGAAGCGGTTCAGACGAAATGCGTGAGGATTCACGAGCGGCGTGTCGTTGGTGACGAGGTCCGCCATCAATTGGCCCGCCGCCGGGCCGATGCCGAAGCCGTGGCCCGAAAAGCCGGTGCCGATAAAGAGCCCCGGCACGGCGTCCACGCCGGAGATCACGGGAATGGCATCCGGTGTGACATCCATATAGCCGGCCCAACGCTGCGCAATACGCGCGCCGGCAAGGTGCGGAAACACCTTGACGAACTCACGCAGGCCGCCGTCCACATAGGCGGCGATCGGCTCGGGATCGAGTGTGCGTGTCTGTTCGAAAACAGTGGGCCGATCGAGCGCCCAATGACGCGGACGACGCAATTCGTCAAAAAAGCGCGCGCCGATGCCGATCCGCAGCGAACCCAACTGGCTCTTCAACGCCTCGATGTATTGGAAAAACAGGCGGAAACTGTCAGGAGTCAGATCGCTATAGGTGCGAAAGCCGTATGCCACGGTATAGCCGCCGTCCGCGCGCTTGCGAAACGCGAAATGCTTGTTGCTGGCGCTGCACGTGGGGCCGCCCGCAATCGGTTCCGTACGCAGCACCGACGCGCGCACGAGCAGTTGCGGCAGATCGACGTCGAGATTGCCGCAGAACAGCCGCGACCACGCGCCGCCTGCCACCACCACGCTCTGACAACGAATCGTGCCGTGCTCGGTGACGACCGCGCTGACCCGTCCGCCGCTGGTTTCGATGCCGCGCGCGGCACAGGGCGTGAGAATCCTGACGCCGCGTTTGCGCAACGCATTGGCGATGGCAGGCGCGGCCTTTTGCGGCTCGGCACGGCCGTCGCCGGGCGTATATAAACCGCCCTTGAATGTTCTTGCCGCGCCCGGCAACAACGCGGCAACATCTTTCGAGTCCACCAGCCGCGTGTCGAACGCGTTGCCCGCTACGCCCCGAGCGTTGTCCAGCCACGTACGATGACCTTCCATGACCTTGTCGTCCTCGGTCATGTAAAGGATGCCGCACTGGTTGAAGCCGGTTTCGATGCCGAGCGTTTCGTCGATCTTGCGCCACAGTTTCAGGCTTTCAATGCTCAGTTCGAACTCGCGCATGTCGCGGTGCGTCACGCGCACCCATCCCCAGTTGCGGCTGGACTGTTCGCCCGCGATATGGCCTTTCTCGCAGAGCGCCACGCGCAAGCCCTTATTGCTGAGAGACAGCGCGGTGCTCACGCCGATAATCCCGCCGCCGATCACGACGACATCCACTTCCGCGGGTACGTTCGTGTCGTCGGCGACGACGTCGACTTGTGGTCCCATATTATTTTGCTGCCCTGCCGATAGCGGTTATTGAGGTTGTTTGGCGATGCTGGCGTTGGGTGTTTCGGCTTCGGCGGCCTGCGCCTTTCGCTGTTTGCGGCGCGTGCTGCCTTGACGGGGATTCGCGAAGCGATTGGTCCAGCGGTCGATGTGATTGATCGCGTGCGTCAACGGCACGGTAATCAACAGATAGACCGCGCCGGCGGCCACTAGCGGCGACAGATTGGCGACATTCACCGACGTGTTCTGCCCGATGGTGAACAGATCGCGCTGCGACGTCAGCAAACCGAGAAAGTAGACGAGACTCGAATCCTTCACGATCGAAATGAACTGGTTGGCGAGCGCCGGCAGAACGCGCCGGATGCCCTGCGGCACGATCACGTGACGCATGCCGCTCCAGTAGGTCATGCCCAACGCCTGACAGGCGGAGAGCTGGCCGCGCCCGACGCTTTGAATGCCCGAACGGAAAATCTCCGCGATATAGGCCGACGAAATCAGGCCCAGCGCGACGATGGCGAGCGGATAAGGATTGGGCCCGAAAATCGACAGGCCCACCGGCGCCAGACCCTGGCCCACCAGCAGAATGACCAATGCCGCGGGCAGCCCGCGGAACACGTCGATGAACACCTGCGCGGGCAGCATCAGCCAACGTGTGTGCGATACCGCCATCAACGCGAGCACCATGCCGGCGACAATACCGAGCAACGTCGAAAACACCGACAGCACCAGCGTATTGACGAGACCAGTACAGAGCAGCGACGGCAGCGAGCCGATCAGCAAGGGCCAGTCGAGAAAGTTCTGCAGGAATGCATTCATGGCGCGCTCCAGTCTGTGCGTCGGCGGCAAGCGCGTTGCCGCCTCGTCCACTAAACGTCCGGTTGAATCGTCAGCTCAAGTTAACTGCCGCTTTTCATCGCATACGGCGGCAGACTGGTCGGCTTCGGATAGCCCGGATGGAATTGCTGGTAGAGCTTGAGCCACGTGCCGTCCGCGACCAGTTCGTTGAGCGTCTTGTTCAACGCGGCTTCGAGCTTCGCGTTGCCTTTGCGGACCGGAAAACCGGCCGGCAGATTCACCGCGGAAATATCCAGCTTGTCGGCAATGTTCACTTGTGGGTACTTGCTCTGCAGCCCCGCCACCAGCGTCTTGTCGACGAAGTAGCCGTCGATGTACTTCGAGCGTAGCGACAGGAACCCGGCGTTCAGATTAGGAAAGCGCACGATCTGCGCGCCGGGCAGGTAGCTGTCCGAGTACGTGTCTTCGATGGTGCCCTGTATGACGCCGATCCGCTTGCCCTTCACCGACGCCAGATCACTCGAGATCGGGCTGTCGGGCAACGTCGCGACGCTGAGCAGTCCGGTCAGGTAGCCCTCGGAGAAATCGACCATCTTCAGGCGATCCTTGGTGATCGAGATCGACCCGGCGGCCAGATCGATCTGCTGATTCACCACGCTCGGCAGCAGGCCGCTAAAGTCTTGCGCGCGGAAGTCGGCGCTCAGGCCAAGTTTGCCGGCAATCGCGCGCAGCAGTTCGACGTCGAAACCGGTCATCGTGCCGTTGTCGACGTAAGAATACGGCTTGTTGTTGGCATCCACGCCGGCAACCAGTTTGCCGGGAGTCAAGGTGCCGACGTCGTCGGCAAACGCGGGGACAGCGGCGGCGAGCGATAGCGGGAAGACTATCGCGACGAGGCTTAGGAATTGGCGAAATCGCATGATGTTTGCTCCGACGAAGAGACCACAGGTGAAAAGAATGACGGCGAAATCAGTGCAAGATCCTCGAGAGAAAATCGCGTGCGCGCGCCGAGCGCGGACGGTCGAAAAATGCGTCCTTCGTGCCGTCCTCGACGATGGCGCCTTGATCCATGAACACCACGCGATCGGCCACGCGCTTCGCAAAACCCATTTCGTGCGTGACGCAAAGCATCGTCATGCCCTCCTGCGCCAGTTCGGTCATGACGTCGAGCACTTCGTTCACCATTTCCGGATCGAGCGCGGAAGTGGGCTCGTCGAACAGCATCGCGACCGGGTCCATCGAAAGCGCTCGCGCAATGGCGACGCGTTGTTGCTGGCCGCCCGAAAGTTGCGACGAAAACTTGTCCTCGTGAGCGCGCATGCCCACGCGTTGCAATAGCACGCGTGCCTTGTCGGTGGCTTCATCACGGCTTCTCCTCAACACGCGGGTTTGCGCGAGCATCAAGTTCTCACGGACGGTGAGATGCGGAAACAGCTCGAACTGCTGGAACACCATGCCAACGCGCGTGCGCAGTTCGGCGAGCGCGGATTTTTTCAGCGCCGACGGTTGACCGGCCACCGCGATGCCTGCGGCCACGATCGCGCCTTGCTGAACCGGTTCGAGTCCATTGACGGCCTTGATCAGCGTCGATTTGCCGGAGCCGGACGGTCCGCAGATCACGACGACTTCGGCCGCCTGAATGTGCGCCGAACAATCGCTCAGCACTCGATGTTCGCCATACCATTTCGACACGTTATGCAGCGAAATCATCAGCGGCTCCTGGTTGACAGTGACGTGCTTCATGACAGCGCGGCACGTGCGCGGCCGTCCCACAAGTCGTCGAGTTGATAAAGCGCGGTGCCGACCGGCACGGCCCAACGGCTTGCGATGCCCGCGGCGCTGACTGGGAACGCGCCTTCGCCGAATGCGCCGGGCTCGGCATCGACGCCGAGCAGGTGCCGCGCGACGCGCTGCCCGAGATAGCTCATCAGCGCGACGCCATTGCCGTTGCACCCCAGCGCATGGTAGATGCCGTCGTGCACGCCGATATGCGCGAGCCGGTCGCCCGTCATTGCCACATAGCCCTTCCATGCGTGCGTGATGCGCACGTCGCGCAGCGCCGGCCAAAGCTCGATCATCTTCGCGTACAGAATTCGCGCGGCTTCGCGTTCGCTCACTTCGCGAATCGCCGGCCGCGAGCCGAAGATCATGCGGGTGCCGTCGGGCGAAGGCCGCGTGTAAAACAGATTGCGTTTCGAGTCGCTGATCATTCTGCGTCCCGGGTTGAGCGCGGCCATCAGTCCGGCGGGCAGCGGCTCGGTCGCGATCTGGTAACTCGCCACCGGCAACACGCGGCGCGACAGGAACGGCAGCAGCGGACCGGTGTAGCCGTTGGTCGCGATCAGCACCTGCTTCGCGTCGATGCGGCCGCGGGCGGTATGCACGAGAAAGCCCGCGCGGTGCCGCTCGATTCGCTGCACCGCGGCGTGCGAATGCAGACTCGCGCCACGGCGTCGCGCCAGCTGTCGCAGCGCGCGATGATATTTGGCCGTATGCAGCCCGCCGTATTCGTCGACCAGAATGCCGCCGTAGTAATAATCGGAGCCGATCAGCGCACGCTGGTCCGCGCGAGGAATCACGTGCACCGTGACGCCGGTTTTTTCGTGCAGCAGTTCACCCTGTTTGCGCAGATGCTCGAAATGCCCTTGCGTGAACGCGCCGAAGAAACGGCCGGTGATCTGCAGATCGGCGTCGAGCGCTTCGTCGGCGATGATGTCTTGCAGGTACTCGAAACTCGCCATCGATTCGTGCATGAGACGGGTCAGCCGCTCAGGGGAGACGCCTCGAATCGCGTTGGTCAGTGCGAGCTTTTGCCCGCTCGACACCATCCCGCCGCTGCGCGTACTGCCGCCTGCGCCGATTTCCGCGGCGTCGAGCACGGCCGCGCTCGCGCCCTGGCGGGCAGCCTCCGCAGCTGCCGAGAGGCCGCAGTAACCGCCGCCGACGATCGCCAGATCGACACGCTCGGGCAACGGCTCGCGCGCCGTTTCGGGCGGCGCCGCATCCCACCAGTAGGGGGCGAGCTTGAAATCGTCGTGAAAAAGCAGCGCGTCGGGTCGCATGGAATCTCGCGGTTGACTGTCGCGACCCAGTGTAGGTTTGCGTCGTTTATCCGGTCAAATACGGCCAAAAACGTCTGCCATTCATTTTTGATATGGCATGCTGAACGGCATGTTGTCGTAACCGGCAGGGTGAACAGCATGAATCAGCGGCAAATCGAGGCATTCAGGCTGGTGATGCTGCGCGGGTCAATGACGGCCGCGGCCGAGGAACTCGGCACGTCGCAACCGAGCATCAGCCGCCTGATTTCCGAACTGGAGGAATCGACCGGCCTCGCGTTGTTCACTCGTAACGGCGGCCGGATACAAGCCACGGATTCCGGCAGCGCGTTCTATCGCGAGGTGGACCGGAGCTTCGTCGGGCTGGAAAAACTTGCGCATTCGGCCCGAGAGATTCGCCAGCTCGGCACGGGACGTTTGCGGCTCGTGGCTGCGCCGGTGCTCGCGTTGTCGTTCGTGCCGGCCGTGCTCGAGCGCTTTCTCGCGGCGTATCCGCGCATTGCGGTGTCGTTGGAAATGCGCAGCGAAGGAACGATCCAGCGCTGGGCGTCGGCGGCGTATTGCGATATCGGTTTCGCCACCACCACGCCGAATGCGTTCGGCGTCACCAGCGCCGAACTCTATCGGTTGACGGGCGTGTGCGCGCTGCCCGCCGCGCATCCGCTTGCCGCGCGCAAGCAGATTCGCGCGCACGATTTGCGCGGTCAGAGTTTGATCCTGCCGTCGTATGCCGACGACACGCGCTCGTCGCTCGACCGCGTGCTTCGGCAAGCGGAAACGAACCAGGTGCCGACTATCGAAACGCCTTATGGCGCGACGATTTGCGCGATGGTGTCACGCGGGCTGGGGGTGGGCATTGTGAATCCGCTTGTCACGCTGGACGCGAACCCAGAGCACATCGTGTTCCGCCCGTTTTCACCCGATGTGATGTTCCGTGGGTTTACCGTTTGCCCGCAACTGCAGCACACCAATCCGGTTATCGAGGCTTTTCTGGCATTGACTGCCGAAACGATGCGCGAAATGGCCGGGCGGTTTGCACAGTGACGCAGGGTCATCGATCTCCGAATCGTCAATGTCTTCACGGTAGCCAACCCTAAACCTGTCCAACCAAAAAATTCTCAAGAGACGCCAACACCTCATCCGGCGCATCCTCGGGCAGCAGATGGCCGCCGGGCAATCCCTTGCCCGTCACGTTAGCTGCCCATCGGGACCACGCTTCGAGGGGCAGGATGCTTCTCGCCTTCTGTTCGCTCTCGCTCCACAGTACCAGGACCGGACAGGCAAGCCTTCGGCCTGCAGCCAAATCGCTCGCGTCGTGCTCCAGGTCCTCGGAAGCAGCGGCGCGATAGTCTTCGCACATGGCGTGGCGCACGTGCGGATTCCTGAAGGCCGTTCGATAGACGTCGAGGACCAGGGGATCGATCCGCTCAAGACCGCCCGCCATCTTCGCCAGTGCAGTGTCGAGATAAGCGTCCGGATCAGCCGCAAGCATCCGCTCCGGGAGATCGCCCGGCTGTGCCAGGAAGAACCAGTGCCAGGCGTTGAACGCGAACGTCTTGTCGATAGATGCAAATGCATCGAGCGTCGGTATCACGGTCAGCGAGGCATACGCGGCGACGCGTCGAGGATGGTCGAGCGCAAGCCGGTATCCTGCCCGAGCGCCCCGATCGTGCCCGACCACTGCGAAGCGCTCGTGCCCGAGCCGGCCCATCAGCGCGACCAGCGCGCTGGCTACGCGACGTTTGGTCCATCGCGGCTGATCGCTGCGGGTGCGGCTGTCGCCGTACCCCGGCAAATCCGGCACGATGACGGTGTGCAACTTCGCGAGGGTCGGCGCAATCAACCGCCACGCGACGTGAGTTTGCGGGTACCCGTGCAAAAGCAAAACCGGCGGTCCGCTCCCGCCGATCCTGCCGCGAAACGAGACATCGTCTGCTTCGACGTCAAGCCTCGCGAAGCCCGGAAAGAAGTCCTTCGCGACTTCATGCTCCATGGTTCTCTCCTCGTAAAACGTGACTTCATTGCTGCGACGCCGACCTGACGAACTCGGCCAGATCGCGATTGAAACGCTCGGCTTCCTCGATGAACGGCGCGTGCCCCGAGTCCGCGTAGACCTTGCTGACGATGTGCGGATTCAGCGCGGTCGCGCGCGCCAGCGCCGCGTGGGTGTCGACCAGCGCGTCATGACCGCCGTAAATAAAAAGCAGCGGCACTCGCGCCTTGCCGAGCCCCTCCGCGGCGAATACCGTCATCGTCGGCACTTCCTTTTGCATGTCCCACGATGCCATGGCGGCGTTCGCGAGCAGCCGGTCGAACGTGTCGGCGTCAGGCCGATGGTTGAAACAAAGGCCGACGAAGGTGCGCTCACCGTCGAGATGCGTCTGCAGATCGGGAGAATTCATGTCCCGATAGACGTCGGGGTGATCGACGATCTGACCGGGAGCGAGCTCGACCACGCCATCGACATACACGGCGCCCGCGATCGCGCGGTCGCCATACCTGGCGAGGTAGTTTGATATCACCACGCCACCGAGCGACCATCCGACTACGACAGGCTTGAGCGCGTGTGAACCCTGGATCACCGCTGCGAGGTCGTCCCCCCAGCGGCTTCCGTCGTGATATGCCTGTGGGCCGGATGGCTTGTCCGACAGACCGTGGCCGCGCAGATCGTACGTAATGATCCGGTACTGGCGCAATTCGGGGCTCCGCACCTGCGCGTCCCAGTTCAGGCGGCTGCCAAGCAGCCCATGCACCAGAATAATGGGCGGCCCGTTCGGGTTGCCGCTTTCCTGAACCGACAGCTTTACACCATCCGTCGATGCGACTGTATAACTGGTCGGCGCTGCCATGGCGTCGGCTGCGGACGCGAACAATGTTGCCGCCGAAAGCGCGTAAATCAGAAAGTGAGGGAACGTTCGTAAGCTCATTGCCTTTCCGTGGAGAGTGTCAGTGCGCCTAGTCTCAACCCTCACACTGATGTGAGAGTCAAGCGAATTGTGTTAGCCTGCTTTTCATGAAAGACAAGCCTTCACAGGAACTGCTGACAATCGGACAACTCTCGCAACTCACCGGCGCGAGCGTGCGGTCGGTCCGTCATTACGACGAACACGGTCTGCTCGCCTCGGTACGTGCGAACAATGGCTATCGCATGTTCCCCGAGAAGGCAGTCACGCAGGTCAAGCAGATTCAGCGCATGATCGCGACGGGTTTCACCATCGATGATATTCGCGGCTTTCCGGACTGCATGCTTCTGATCGAAGGCGCCCGCTCGTGCGACCAGATCACCGACGTCCAGCGGACACGGCTCGAAGCCATCGATCGCCAGATCGCGGACCTCGAAAAGCGTCGCGCGCGGCTCATCAAGACCCTGCTCGAAGGTGCGGTGCCGCCCGTTGACTGACTCGGACCGCGGCACACGAAAATCGCCCTCAAACGGGAACGTTGGACGCCGCTTTCTTCCTGCGAATGTCCGCGCGCAGGCTGTCGTATTCCTCCTGACTGATCGGTGCTGCATCTCGCCGGCCGAGCGCGTTGACGGGCAGCCGGTAGGTTTCGCGCGCCGTCCATGCGCCTAGCGCGCCGATGCCGCAGACGACCAGCGTGATCGTCCCCACGATCAACGGGATGTGCTGCGTGCCGGGCGGCACGGCGGCGGCGATGAACGCCGGCACGATCGCGGTAATGGCCGTGCCGATGTTCTGGCCGATCGCCATGGCGGTAACGCGGATACGCGTCGGGAACAGCTCAGGCATGAAGCTCGGATAGACCGCGTTGAAGCACTGATACACCACGCCCCACATCACGATCGCAATGACGATCGCCAGCATGGCATTGTGCAGACTGATCGCATAGAGATACGCATAAGAGAGCAGACCCGAGGCAAGCGCGCCGAATATGATGAGCGGCCGGCGTCCCCATCGATCGGACAGACTGCCTGCGAAGGGAATGAAGAACATCGCGGTCAGATTGGCGAGCAGCGGAATCCAGAGAAAGAATCCTTTCGAAAGACCGATACCGTAAGCGGGCTGTACCGCATAGGCCGCGCCGAAGATAGAAGTCACCGCGAGGATGATCGCAATCAACGCGATTGCGGCAATGCGGACGATATCCCGCCAGCCATCGCGCAACGCTTCCTTGACGGGCGACGCGGGAATCTGCCGCTGTTGCGCTTCATCAACGAAAGCCGGTGTTTCCGACACTTTCCGCCGGATCACATAACCGGCTACGAGCACGAGCACACTCAGCAGGAACGGGACACGCCAACCCCACGCCAGGAACTGCTTCTCGGGGAGATAGTAGGCGAGCGGCATGAAGATGGCCGCCGCGAACACCTGGCCGGCGGTCACGCCCTGCATCGCATAACTCGCAAAGTAGCCGCGACGGCCGAGTGGCGCATGCTCCAGCACGAGGGAACTGGAACCGGAGATCTCCCCGGCGACCGCGAAGCCCTGGATGAGCCGCAGGATCACGAGCAGGATCGGCGCTGCGAAGCCCACTTGCGCAAATGTCGGCAGAAGACCCACAGCGAGCGTCGACAACCCCATCATGAACATGCAGGTGAGAAGCAGGTTCTTGCGGCCATGCGTATCGCCACGACGGCCGAGCACCAATGCGCCGACTGGTCGCGCGAGATAGCCGACGCCATACGTCGCGAGCGACGCGGCAATCGCAACGCGACTGTCTCTGGACGGAAAAAATAGTTGCGGAAAAACCAGCGCGGCGGCTTGCGCATAAATGAAATAGTCGTAGTACTCCAGCGCCGAGCCTATCCACGCACTCGCGGTGGCGGTTCGTGCCTGATTACTGCCCTGCTGATGCGTTGCTGTCATTTCGTCTCCTGCATGTGTCTTGTCGGCCGTCGTGAACCGGGCTCGCGTACCGTCTGCGCTCAATACGTCGCGCGGCCGCCTGACAGGTCGAAGGTGAAGCCGGTCGTGAAGCTGCATTCGTCGCTTGCGATCCATGCCACCATGGCGGCGATTTCCGGAACAGTCAAAAACCGCCCCATTGGAATGCGCGCTTTGCTGGCCTCGATGTGCTCCTCCGTCATCTCCCGGAAAAGATCCGTTTCGGTGATCGCAGGCGCGATGCCGTTGACCGTGACGCCCGTTCCGGCCAATTCACGCGCGATCGATTTCGTCAGACCGATGACACCCGCCTTCGCCGCCGCATAAGCGCAAATGTTCGGATGTCCTTCCTTGCCGACGATCGACGCCACGTTGACGATGCGTCCCGCGCCACGACCGCGCATGTGTGGCACGGCGAGGCGACAGGTGTGGAAGACGCTGTTCAGATCGACGGCGAGAACGCGGTTCCATGCGTCGACCGGATAGTCCTGGATCGGCACGACCGGGCCGTTGATGCCGGCGTTGTTCACGAGTATGTCGACATGACCGAACGACTCGAGCGTGACAGCAAACGCGGCCTCAACGGAACGCGCGTCCGCAAGATCGACGGCCTGAACAAGGGCCGCGAACGAGTCGCCGCCTATCTCAAACGATGAACAATCGATATCCCAACAGGCGACCCGGCAGCCTTCGTCCGCAAGTCGCTCTGCGATACCGCGCCCGATGCCACGCGCGGCGCCCGTCACGATGGCCGTGCGTGATTCAAATCTCCGTTGATTTATCGATTGCTTTTCCATTTCCGTTTGTTCCTATACATAACGTAGTTCCTATCCTAGAAACGATATTCCGGCTCGTCAACGGCAATCCCACCATTCATTCACATAGGGGAACAAACCAGGGAATGTCCCGGTTCGCGATAAAAAGCGCTTGACCGCGCGGCGTCATGAGTACCAACATAGAAATTGATTTCTATACGTGAACAACGAGGAGCGATACATGGAGCAGGCGATGATGGATCGATTGACGATCCGCGAGGCGATCGAAAACTGGGCGGTATGGCGAGATGCGGGAGACTGGGAGCGTTTCGCGACGCTGTGGCATCCAGACGGCCGCATGATGGCGACGTGGTTTCAGGGAAGCGGCCGTGAGTTCATCGAAGTGACGAAGGCCGGTTGGGCCAACGGCGTGAGCATCCTGCATTTTCTCGGCGGCACGTCGATCGAAGTGAGCGGCTCGCGTGCCGTCGCGCAGACCAAGATGACCATTTCGCAGCGTGGAGAAGTGGAAGACACGTTATGCGACGTCGTGTGCACCGGCCGCTTCTACGACTTCTTCGAGAAGGTCGGCGACCGATGGCTGCTGTTGCTTCGACAGCCCATCTACGAAAAGGATCGTCTGGATCCGGTCAAGCCGGACGCCCGTCCCGTTCTCGATGCGGCGCTGCTGGCCGAGTTCCCCGTTGGTTACCGGCATCTCGCCTATATGCAGACCCGAATCGGCTACAAGGTCAAACGCGACATGCCGGCATTGACGGGTCCGGAGGTAGAAGCGCTCTATGCGCGCGGCCGCCAGTATCTGCAAAACGGAGCGCTATGATGGAGGACGTCTCGCCGATGCGCTTCGATTACCAGGCGCTGCCGGCGCGCGTGCTGTTCGGCGCGGGCAGGCGTCGGGAAACGCCTGAAGTCGCCCGGCAACTGGGCTGCGCGCATCCGTTGATCGTCTGCACACCGGAGCAGAAGGATTTGGCCGATACCATCGCGTCGTTGTTCACCGGTCCGCCGGCGCATATCTTTCCCGAGGCCACGATGCACACGCCGTGGAACGTGACATCGCGTGCACTCGCGCTCGTGCAGGAGACCGGCGCGGACTCCCTGATTGCTGTCGGCGGTGGTTCGGCGATAGGCCTCGCCAAAGCGCTTGCACTGCGCACCGGCCTGCCGCAAATCGCGCTGCCCACTACGTACGCCGGCTCTGAAGTCACACCAATCATCGGCGAAACGCAGGACAGCGAGAAACGTACGCGTCGTACGCTCGACGTGCTGCCGGAGGCCGTGATCTACGATGTGGAACTCACCCTGACGCTGCCCGCGCGCTTGTCGGCGACCAGCGGTCTGAACGCGATGGCTCACGCGGTGGAAGCGCTCTATTCCGTCGACGCCAATCCGGTCACGTCGATCATGGCTGAACAGGGTATCGCGGCCCTCGCCGCTGCGCTGCCCGAGATTCTCGCCAATCCCGCCAGTGTTGATGCGCGCAACCGCGCCCAGTACGGTGCGTGGTTGTGCGGAACGTGCCTCGGCTCCGTCGGCATGGCGCTGCATCACAAAGTCTGTCATGTGCTGGGCGGCACCTTCGATCTGCCGCATGCCGACACCCATGCGATCATGCTTGCGCACGTCGTTGCCTACCAGGCTGGCGCGGCGACGCATGCAATGCGCCGCATCGCACACGCGCTTGAAGCCGATGACGCATGGTCCGGACTGCACGCGCTCGCTGCAAGGCTGCACGTTCCCCAGTCTCTCGCGGAGATTGGTATGCCGCACGATGGCATCGGGCGCGCGGCCGATCTGGTGTTGCAACAGGCCTATGCCAATCCGCGCACGCCGGGCTATGACTCGATCAGGGCAATGCTCGAAAGGGCATGGCGCGGCGCGGCACCACAACCCGATTCGCTGTGAGGAGCACGCGATGCGCAATTTCGACGAAGACAACATCACCGCAGCAGTGATCGAGCGTCTTGCGGGAAGCAAGAGCGAACGCGTGCACCAGATCAGCGACGCGCTGGTTCGTCATCTGCATGCGTTCGTGAAGGAGATCGAGCCCACCGAAGACGAATGGGCCGCCGCGATCCGCTTTCTCACGCAGACGGGGCAGATGTGCACCGACACCCGGCAGGAGTTCATTCTGCTCTCCGACACGCTCGGTGTATCGATGCTGGTGGACGCGATCAATCATCGCTATCCGGGCGACGCGACGCAAACTACCGTGCTCGGTCCATTCTATGTAGAAGAAGCGGCTAGTCTGCCGCTCGGCGCTTCGATCTCCGATGTCGAGCCGGGCGACCCTCTGCTGGTCGAGGGCACCGTACGCGATCTGAACGGTGAGCCGATCGCGGGCTCACTGATCGAGACGTGGCACGCGGACAGCCACGGCTTCTATGATGTGCAGAAGGCGGCGGGCAGGGAGAACCTGCACATGCGCGCGCGCTTCCTGACCGATCCGCAAGGCGCATTCTGGTATCGCTCGATCGTACCCGCGGCGTATCCGATTCCGAACGACGGCCCGGTCGGCCGCATGCTCGATGCGCAGGGGCGGCATCCGTACCGCCCGGCTCATGTGCACTTCCGTGTCAGCGCACCCGGCTTCCAGACACTCGTTACGCATGTGTTCGTGAGCGGCGACATCTATCTGGACTCGGACGTCGTGTTCGGCGTGAAGGACGCACTGATTGAACCACTGGTACCGCTCGCACCGGGTCTGAGTCCGGCCGGTCATCTCGTCGAGGTTCCGAGTGCCCTGCTTGCCTATGATTTCGTGCTGCCGCCGCAGAACTGACCGCCGTGCGCCACGAGCCATTTTCTATGTTACGGACGTGTTCCCATGCATGAACTATCGTTGCATCATCTGACCATTCTCGACGCGCATCCGCTGCAACTCGTCGATGCGGCCGCCGCTGCGGGATTTGAGTTTTGCGGCTTGCGGCTGGTCGCGCCCCCCGCCGCCGACGCGATCGTGGATGTCGCGAACCATCCCGCACTCATCCGCGAGTTACGCGCGCGACTCGACGCAACCGGCGTCAGGCTGCTGGACATCGAGGCGATCTGGCTGAGTCCGCAGACGGACGTCGCGTCACTACTGCCTGCACTCGAAGCGGGTCGTATGCTCGGTGCGCGGCACGTGCTCTGCGTCGGCAACGACACCGAACGCGCTCGTCTGCGGGACAACTTCGGGCGCCTCTGCGAAGCGGCCGACGGCTTTGACCTTTCGGTCGGGCTCGAAGCGATCACATACTGCGCGGTGGGTACGCCCGCCGACGCGCTCGAGGTCGTGCGAGACAGCGGACAGCCGAACGCGCGAATACTCATTGACGCACTGCAGTACTTCCGGGCGGGCGCAACCTGCGAGCAGATCGATGCAATCGACCCGGCGCTGATCGAATACATCCAGATTTGCGATGCACCGAGCGCCGCACCGCAGTCCCTCGAAGCACGGCGACAAGAAGCGAGGACGGCCCGGCTGCTGCCCGGCGATGGTCAATTGCCGCTGCGCGAACTGCTGTCGAGACTGCGGTCCGATCTTCCACTCGCCGTCGAGGCGCCGACGTTCGCGCTGCGTGGCCTGCCGTTCGAAGAACAGGCGAGACGCATCCATGCGCGCATGCGGACGTTTCTCGCTGGTCCAGTGTCCTGATGCTAGTATGTTTCCATACGTAAACAGGAGCCGGATATGCTGTTGGAAGACGAATCGAATGCAGTGGTCAAATCGGCGGATCGCGTGCTCGACGTGATCGAGTTGCTCGCGAGATGGGGACGCGAGATGTCCCATACGGAAATCGCGGAAGCGCTGGATATACCGAAGAGTTCGCTGACCAAGCTGCTCAAGAATCTTACGGCTCGTGGATTTGTCGAATTCGTCCCTGTCACCAAGGGTTATCGCCTCGGCGAAGCGCTGATCCGGCTTTCGCAGCAATCCACGCATAGCCGCTCGCTCGTCAGCTGCGCGCAGCCGGTGCTGGCGGAGATCACACAGCAGACGCTGGAGTCGTGCGCGCTCAATCAGATCAAAGGCGATCAGGTGGAAGTCGTTGCGACAGTGACCAGCCCGCAACGGTTGGTATCGCATCTGCGACTCGGCGATCTTGCACCGCTGTATGCAGTGTCGGGTGGAAAGGTGATTCTCGCGTTTCTTCCGGATCAGATGCGTAGCGAGTACATCAAGACCGTAAAGATGCAAGCCATCACGCCGAAGACGATCACATCGAAGAAGGCGCTGCTTGCACAGATCGAAACCATCCGACACACCGGGGTCGCCTATTCGATGGACGAATACACGCCGGGCATCGTTGGCGTCGGCGTGCCCGTGTTGTCATCGTCGGGCTTTCCGCTCGGCTCGCTGAACGTCGCGATTCCGTCGGTGCGTTATTCGGAACGTGTCGGCGCGCGGGCCGTCGCCGTTCTCAAGGCCTCCGCGGAGCGCGTGCGCCGCGATTACATCGCCGCAAACGAACATACCAGGTAAGCGCACTGACACATTTTCGGCGACCCTTGTCTTTCTGGTCGCAACCAAGTCGATTGCGATTCTATGAACTATTAATGAAGGATATCGAACTTGATGAACGCGCGAATTTCAGAGCCGAATGGAATCGTACAGTTTCCTCGGGTGGGAGTCGGAGCCGGCAGCCTCGCAAACGCGGCGGGCGAGCAGGCGTTCTTCAACATGATTCACGCCGCATGGGCGAGTGGCGTTCGATATTTCGATACCTCGGCAGCTTATCTTGGCGGTGAAAGCGAGCAACGGCTTGGCGCTGCGCTGGCAGCGTATCCGCGAGACGAGTTGTATGTATCGACCAAGCTCGGCAGGTACTTGAGCCAGCCTGGCGCAAGCTCCTTGCCAGGCGGTAGCGACTTTTATCTGGACTACACGTACGATACGACGCTCCGATCGGTCGAGCGCAGCCTGTCGCGACTCAATGTCGATCGTCTCGATGCAGTTTTTATTCACGATCTGGATCCCGGTTTTGCCCGGACGGCGTATCGTGAGGAACTCAAAACGGCCGTCGAAGGTGCGTTTCCCGCGTTACAGCGCCTAAAGGATGAAAAAGTGGTCGGCGCGATAGGCGTCGCCAGTATGGACTGGCAGGCCTGTCTGGACTTCGCCGAACTGGCCGACGTAGATGTCGTCATGCCGGCGGGAGAGTACTCGTTGCTTCGCACGCGCAGCACCGCACTGCTGGATCATTGCGTCGAGAAAGGCATTGCCTGGATCGCGGCGTCGCCATTCAACTCGGGCATTCTCGCCACCGGTTCGCGTCCCGACGCCTTCTACAACATGCGGCCCGCGACGCGGCTAGCCCTGTTGCAGACGGAAGGACTCGAACGCATTTGCCGGCGCCATCACGTGTCGCTGGCTACCGCTGCCCTGCTTTTTCCGTTGCGGCATTCAGCGGTAAGCACGATCGTTTTCGGCGCAAAGAACGCGGATGAATTCAACGAGTCCTTCGCACGTCTTTCTGAACGCTTGTCGGATCAGTTCTGGCAGGAGATGGACGCATTCCTGGTCGAGACGAAGGATTGGGAAGGGTGATTATCCGGAGGTTGCCAAGGAGCTTAATTGCTTCAATTCGGGAAGGGCCAACAAGTGGTCCGCCGCATCTGATTGCGCTATGGGCCGCCGGCGCCCGATAACGCGTGCTTTGTCCGAAGAGGCTCGTCGTTTCGCTACACTGCGCACTTTCGCTGACAACCTGGCAGGAGGCTGCACATGGACCGCATGGTGGCGATGGAGACTTTCATAACTGTTGTCGATGCGGGTTCATTTTCCGCCGCGGCACGCCGGTTAAAGCTGGGCCAACCGGCCGTCTCAAAGACAGTCGCACAGTTGGAGGAACGTCTGGGGGCCCGTTTGCTATTGAGATCGACACGTGGCCTGGCGCCGACCGATGCCGGTCAACGGTTCTACGATCACGCACTCAGGGCCATAGATGAGACGGAGCGGGCAGAACAGGCAGTACGTGATTCGTCGGATGGCTTGTCCGGACGACTGCGCATTGGCGCAGCCGTCACCTTCGCCCGGCTACACATCTTGCCAGCATTAAAGTCTTTCCTGGATCAACACCCCAATCTGAGCATCGATATCGTACTTGACGATCGGTCGGTCGATTTGCTCGAAGAGGGTGTCGATGTCGCGTTACGTATGGGTGCGCTGGACGATTCGAACATGACGGCGCGTCGCATCTCCACCGGGCGGCGGGTCGTCGTCGGCACACCCTCATATTTCGCGGAGGCGGGGATTCCGCAAACGCCTGGCGACCTTTGCCGTCATCAGGCGGTCGTTTACTCGGTGCGAGGCGGCGGGGAATCGTGGTTGTTCAGCCGGAGTGACGGTTCCGACTCAAACGTAACCTTGTCCGGCCGAATAAGCGTGAACGCAGCTGAAGGCATGCGCACGGCGGTACTCGCTCACATGGGCCTTGCTGTCGCTTCGGAATGGATGTTCGCTCCTGAACTCTCGAACGGCGCGGTTCAGGCCGTCCTGACTGACTGGATGTTGCCGCCGATTGACCTGTGGGCAGTATTTCCGTCCGGCCGCATGGCGACCATGAAGGCGCGTGCCTTCGTCATGTTTGTCGAGCACCTTCTCAATGAGCGCTCCAACGAGGACCTCACCGCCTAGCCGCTGCGTACCAGGGCGCCAATGCCCCGGGCTGCCTCTTCGCAGTAGGAATAGGAGCTATTCCTCACCCACGACTACCGGGCGACGCCACCTGAGCGGAGGATACGCATCAACCAATGCACGAAACATTGGCTCCGATGTGGCAGTCCCTTCCGGCTGTTCAGCCCGGAGGACCGCTTCGAATCCTATCTGTTGAGGAAAACATGACCCAGGCTCTGAAAGGCAAACTTGCTCTTGTTACGGGCGCTTCGCGTGGAATCGGTGCAGCTATTGCGGCACGTCTTGCGCGGGACGGCGCATCGGTGATCGTTCACTATGCGTCGAGTCAGGCGCGGGCCGACGCAGTTGTCAAGGAGATCCGCGATGCCGGCGGCGAGGCTGAAGCTGTCGGCGCCAACCTGTCGCAACCAGAAGGCGTCAAGAGTCTCATTGAGGCGCTGAACGGCGCGTTCGGTGGCCGCTTCGAGGGGCGGCTCGACATTCTTGTCAACAACGCTGGCACGGTGGAGTACGGGCCCTTCCTTGATTCTTCGGAGACGTCATACGACACACACTTCAACTTGAATGTTCGTGCGCCGATCGAACTGGCAAAAGACGCGGCAGCGCGAATGGTGGCGGCCGGCTGGGGACGCATTATCAACGTGGGCTCGGCCTTTGGCGAAGCCGCGCCACTGCCTGGTGTGACGCTCTACATCGCATCGAAGTTCGCCCTCAGAGGCTTCACTCGCGGGCTATCGCGCGAACTCGGCAAATATGGCGTAACCGTGAATGCCGTCCAGCCCGGCCCGATCGATACAGAACTGGCTCCGCAGCCCGGCACAGAAGACCACGCAACGATGACAAAGCTCGCAAGCGTGGGGCGTTTCGGCAAACCGGCGGAAATCGCCGCGGCTGTAGCTTATCTCGCGAGCCCCGAAGCAGGCTACACGACCGGCGAGAGTCTGACGGTCGATGGTGGATGGATTGCCTGAGGAAACCGACGAGCGTTTTCGCTGGCACGCTGCAACGCTCGATTCGCTCGCAGACGTGCGCGTCGGTCCGGAGCGCGTGCGGGCGCAAAAGCATTCGCACGCGGTTCCCACGTTGTCGCCGCGCGCGTCTACGACAGCAAACGACCTTCGACAACGGCTGAGCTACGGAAATGGACGAAGACGCCAGATTGCTTGCCTTGAGCGCGATAGCACACCGCTCGCGATTGGCTATCTTTCGGCTGCTCGCTGCAGCGGGGCCTGGTGGGTTGCCCGCGGGAGAGATTTCTGCGCAGTTAGGAATTGTTCCGTCCAGCCTGTCTTTCCACCTAAAGGACATGTCGCGCGCGAACCTTGTATCCAGCAACCGGAGAGGGACCTTCATCTATTATTCGGCGGGCCTGGATGCCATTCATGGAGTTATCGACTTTTTGACTGAAATCTGCCTTGCTGACTCCGCAAGGACTCCTTTTTCCCGGTAAGGAGGATACAAAAATCAGTGATACGGACGCATGGTTTTTCTAGTCCCACTGCCGGTAAGACGGATGGCGGCTTTACCTGTGAACGCGGCCGGCGAACCTATTCGCGGCGCAGCCTCGCTGACCAACCTCTGCCATAGCCGGGAGGAACGACGCTTGCGTCTCCTGCGGTGAATCGACCGAAGGAGCGCGATAAGGCCGAAAGGCACAAACTGGGCGAGAAGGTACTACGGGGCTGGTTCACGACGCGGCGCAGGAAAGGAGACGTACTATGAGAAATCGGCTTGGAACGCGGTCAATACTTCCCGTTCTGGTGATTTTTCTCGCCGGCTGTGTCGCTGGTGGCATGCCGTATGCCGGGCCGCACCTCACTCCGACAGAGTGCCGCGACCTTGCGGCACTCAAGACAAACGCGCCCCCTACGATGGCGCAGCACCAAAGCGAACTCGCTGCCTTGAGGAAAGCGGGCTACGACCCGTCACCCTGGTTTAATGATCCGTATTACCCGGATGATCTACAAGCGGCACAGCGCCTGGTCGATTATTGGTTCCAAACGGAGTGCCAGCACCTTCAGCCCGGCTGAGACCGAGAGATCGAGGACTGACTCGGATGTCAGGGGACCGCCACTCCCGGTCGTTCGACGCCATCGCTCCGTTCATCGACAATATTGCGGCACTCGGACCGCTACTTTCTTCGGTATGACGCGGGTAAGCTACTAGTTCAGATCCGAGAGTTGCATCCATCTCCCGAGGACATAGTTCTAGCAGCGCAGAACGAACAGTCCGCGTACGAGGCCATCTTTCGCCTGACGTCCGCCAACAGCGAGCGGCATTAACGCTAGACTCTTGGGCATTTTCCGGGAATCTGACATGCTTACGACCAGGCGTCCGGCGCTTCGCCGAGCTGCAATGCTCCCGGGGAGGGTTTTAAGGCTGCTGACATGCAGCCTGATCGGTTTCGCCTGCATAAATGTCCCAGCTCAGCCCGTGTTGCAGATCGCGCGTATAGCGAATGTCCCGGACCAGGAGGTTGGTGCGGAGATTCTCACGGTTGTCTATGCCAAGCTCGGCATCCACGTTGAATTTGTCGACGTGCCGGCCAAGCGGTCGTTGATCGAGTCGAGTTCGGGTCGCCTGGACGGCGAGGTTCAGCGCGTGCTCGATGTACAGAGAGAATATCCGACGCTCGTCGCTGTCAGGGAACCATTCAACTATATCGAGCCGGCGGCCTTCGTGAAGGAGTTGAATTTCCACGTCAACGGCTGGGAATCGCTGCGTCCTTACCACGTCGGCATCATACGCGGGGTAGGTTCGTCTGAGCGCGGGACGGCCGGAATGCCGCAGGTTGAGGCCACCGAGACGATGGATCAAATGATGTTGATGCTTGCCCACGATCGCATCGATGTTGCCGTCAACGATCTCTTCAGCGGTATGCTCGTCATACGCAGGCTGGGTCTGGATGGGCAGTTGCGAGCGGTGTTGCCGCCCCTGCAGCATATTGACATGTACCACTTCCTGAATGAGCGCAACCGCGAACTCGTGCCCCGGGTGGAGGCCGTCATTCGGGATATGCGGGCAAGCGGGGAGTTGCAGGCGCTTCGATCGCAAATTACTCACCGCATGCTGAATGGAGCGGCTCAAGGTGCGCCTTCGGTAGATCGGTGATCAGCTGCGTTTCCAGATGAGTCATTGCCCTCTGGAGGCTTTGCCTGCTCCAAGCATCCACTCAATCAGTTGCATCCGGTTATTGACCCATTGCACCTCAGGCTGAGAACCACCCGGCAGCCGCGCATCATGGCTGGAGAGCTTGCGGTGTCGCTCACGGCTAGTCTCCTGTGACAGCGCTGTCGCGCGGACGGTCGTGACGCTGGGGCGGGACGTTCAAGTATTTGAGACTGAGGAAAGCATAACAAATCACCGCAGCGGTAAGACCGAGCAGGATGTAAGAGGTTCTGGACAATAGCAGGGCAAACCCGGTCAACACGAAGACGATCAGGGTGTTGACGACCAGTTGGCGCCGCAACTCGGGACGCTCCATGAAATAGCCGTACTGCTTGCCAATGAAAAAGCAGACCGCGCCGATGACCGACAGCGCCCGGAAATCGGATACCACCATGTCGTCCAGGGTCGCGTGCCGGATCAGGCTCGCTTCAATCGACAGGCCGATGAAGACGAAAAAGTGCGAGTACAGGACCGAATGGCCGGTCGTGAGCTTCTGTTTGGTCAGCAGGTGAAAAGTGTCAAAGTAGACCCACCAGATGCCCGATATCATCACGAAGCCGGTGGCGGCCGTCAGCAGCCTCTCCACAGTCCAGCTGATATTGGCCAGTCCCGCGGACAGGCTGCTAACGGACTCTCCCAGCATGATGATCGTGAGCAGACCCACACGCTCGATCAGGTGCTCGGTATGCACTGGGATGACCTGGAGACGACGCGGCAAAAAAAAGATGAACACGATCAGATCGAACAGTATTCCAAGGTAAAACACGACATATCGCTGTGGTGCCGGGAACAGGATCGAAGCGAGGCTGATGGTGGTGCCGGCGACGATTACACAGCCAACTGCCGTTGTGAGTGCCTCGCTTTCCTTATGCCGGTATTTGGACACGAAATACATCAAGGCGACGATGTATTTTGAACCGGCGTAGCAGACGATGATGGCCTCAACGCTGGCCAGGAATCGTCGGTCGATCAGGCCTGAGATGATAATCAGCAGGAACATGATGAACAGGGTTGCCAGCCGATGCTTCCGGTCATCGGCATCGAACCGATTGGCATACATGGTGTGGCTGGCCCAAATCCACCACAAAGGTATAAAAATCAGGACGAATTTCCAGAACTGGACTGGGTCAAGATGACCCTCGTGCGTGTGGCTCAAGATATGCGTCACGTCACCGATCGTCACCGCAAAAATCAGGTCGAAGAACGCCTCGAGCCAAGTGGTACGGCGATTGGACTCGAAATACTTTATGTTGTGCATATCGCCTCATTGTCGTGCTTGCGTCGGGGGGCACGTCCGCGGGTTGTGTCGCGATAAGAATGGCAGGACGAGGCGGCTCATAGATTATCTAGGATTGCTTACATAATGATCGAATAGTGGGCGCCGACGAGGTCATCGACTACCGCCAGGGCGACGTACTTGCCGAGGTCATGCGCCTGGCCAAGGGCCTCGGGTTCGATGAATGCCTGGTTTAGGGAGGACAAAGTTTTCCGAGCGGCGAAGTGACGCTCCAGGCCAGCTTCGTGACGCCTTTCATCGTCCACTATGAACGGCGCTGCCCTGCTGTACGGGCGTTTGAGCTTTTGCCCTCCATGATGGCATTGCTCGCATGAAATCGCACACCCATTGGGAGACGGATGTTCTCGGTGGTTGGGCGCTCTGCACAGCCGTTGGCCACCTGACGACGACATGGGAGACGCCGGTATCTGTCATGATACTTCCTCACGGTCTGGCCATTGGATTGCGGATGCGGGAGATTTGCGTGTCCGGTTCGCTGAGCGGGATATGGAAACGGGGTTAAGGCGACGGTTACTCGGGCACCGCCAGACGAAAGGGGCGGCAACAGACAAACCGAATCTACCGCTACCGCGGCGCATCTCGACTCTACCGAAACCGTGAGTTGGCGGATGCAGTAAACGGCCCTCTGCTGCGCGACGCTGTTAATGGCGTCAACCCGACACATCGCCGACGTCCAGGGAAGCCTTGTCGAAGGTTTTGGATTGTTCGGTACTCCGTTAGATGCTCGCCAATTCGCCGCGTCACTTGCCAGTGTCAGACTTCAGACGCGCATACGCCAGAACGTGGAGGATTCCATGAATTCAGGTTGGTACGACCCAGCGCGCTGACACGCCTCATGCATGCCATCCACCGCCTCTATTTATGCAAGGCATGCCGCACCGCGGTCACGTCATGGGTCGTGACCGGCTCGGCCGCATTGCCCCACGTATTACGGATGAAAGTCAGAACGTGCGCGAGTTCGCTATCGGTCAGTTTGTCCGCAAAGGCTGGCATCTTGCGCGATTCAGGGCCGCCGTCCGTGCTCGGACTGCCGCCACCCTCCACGAGCAGACGAACCAGCGAGGTCGTTTGTGGAGCGAGCACGGCCGGATTGCCCGCAAGGCGCGGATATTTTTGCGGCACGCCCGCGCCATTCGACTGATGGCAGCGCGCGCAATAGGTTGCGTAGATGCCGGCGCCGGGCCGCTCGACATCGCCCGTCTTCAGCGCCTGCGCGCTCAGTAGCGCGCCGCGCGAACGTGCGTTGAAGTGCCCGCTCTGAGCGCGCGCTGGCAGGCTTTTCAGATAAGTGGCAATGGCCGCGAGGTCGGCATCGTCGAGATACTGCGTGCTGTCTTCCACCACTTGAACCATGCTGCCGAACGTCACCAAGCCGCCGCCGTGGCCGTGCTTCAGGAAAGCGGCGATGTCCGCCGCGGAGCTTCGGCCCAAGCCCGAACCGGGGTCGGCCGTGAGGTTCGGTGCGAACCAGTGATCGTTGGTGCCGCCCGTCAGATACAGCGGACTCGCCTCGGTGTAGCCGCGTTCCTCATAAGCCGGCCCGCGTGGCGTGTGGCACGCGCCACAGTGACCCAGCGATTGCACGAGATACGCACCGCGATTCCATTGCGCGTCGCGCCCTGCTTCCGGCTTGAAGCGCTCGCCCGGCAGGAACGCCCAGTCCCAGAACATGAGCACCCAGCGCTGGTTGAACGGGAACGGCAATCGGGTTGGCGGAGCGGGCGTGGCCACCGGCTGCACGCCATGCATGAAATACGCGTAGAGCGCGTGCATGTCGTCATCGTCGATCTTCGCGAAGGATGGGTACGGCATCGCCGGATAGAGCCGCTTGCCGCCGCGCGCAACGCCGTCGCGCAACGCGCGTGCGAAGTCGTCATAGCTATAGAGACCGATACCTGCCTGCGGGTCCGGCGTGATGTTCGACGAATTGATCGTGCCGAACGGCGAGGCCATGCCGAGACCGCCGGCGAACGGCGTCGCCAGAGTCGGCGCGGCACCGGGTCGCATGACGCGTGGCGCGGCCGTATGACAGCCTGCGCAGTCGGCGGCCTTCGCGAGATAGGCACCGCGTGCGATCTGCGCGGCGTCGGCCGGTGTCGCATTGGCGGGTGCGGAGTCGGCTGTGTAGCCGCAAGCAAGCGTACCGAGCGTCATGGCGAGCATCGCAGCGGCAGCGCGTGGGCCATGCCGAAACCATCGCCCGTGCGGCCCTTTGCGGCTTGGTGAAACAAACGGATTTGGCGCGCGCATCGTCACCACCACTTGCACGGCGACACGAGCGCCAATGCGATATCAGTTGCAATCAACGCGAACAGAAACAGCGCACTGCACATCACCGCGATACGTGTCAGAAAAGCGTCGAGTCCGCTTCGCCTCTGGCCTATGCCGCCCGGCGCGCCCTCTTTTGCCGCTCCGAAACGACGAACGTTTCGCCAGGCCGTCAGCGCGCCGAACGCGCCGGCCGCGAGACATAACGCGCTAATGACAACGAGCGCCGATCGCATCCACGGCAATGCCGGCGACGACAACGGCTGATCGAGTGGATAGCAGCTTTGCGCGGCCAGCGTTTCGGCGATCACCGTCTGCGCGAGCCATGCGCACGGCGCGACCAGCAGGCCGACCAGCACGCGCCGCATGGGCGGGGTCGGCACGGCAGATGGTTCGGCGCGCAACGCCGGTTTCATGTTCCCGGCCATGACAGATTCCGAAACAGATACGGCGTCAGATAGAGCGTGCTGAAGATGAACAACCACACGACATCCACGAAATGCCAGTACAGGCCGCCGATGGTCAGCGCCGCGCAGCGTTTTTCGTCGAAATAGCCCAGCGCGGTCCACAGCAGCAAGAACAGCAACACGATGATGCCGACCACGACGTGTGCCATATGGAACCCCGTGATCGTGAAATACAGCGAGCCATACAGATGCGTCGTCGGCCCGTATGGATGATCGTGCCATTCGAGCAGTTGAATGCCCACGAATACGATTCCGAGCAGGACGCCCACCGTCATCGAGGCCACGGCCCATCTCAAGCGCTTGCGCCTCACGCAGCGCTCGCACAACCAGACGAACACGCTGCTCGACAGCAGAATGATCGTGTTTGCAATGCCGAGCCCGAGCTTCGGCAAGCCTTCTGGCGGCCATCGCTGCGTACTCTGCAAGGCCAGATAGAGATACGAAAAGATCAGATAGCCGAACAACGCGCCTTCAGTCGCAATCAACGTGAGGCAGCCCCACCAGCCGCCCGAGCGCTCGCCCGCACTGCCGATCGGCAACGGCTCAGCCGGCTGGGCGGCGGTCTGACTCAAGTCCACGGCATCGCTCACGTCAGCCTCCCGCGTCTTGAACGCTGGCCGGTTCGCGCTGGATCAACGCACGTTCCGGCCACAGCCACACGACAATCGACACCGCGCACCCCAGCAGCATCGCGCCGGCAAAGGTCCATGCGCTCATCGCGAGTCCCGCGAATACCAGCGTCGCGAACACCGCAAGCCAGAACGGCGCGTATGAATCGCCCGGCATCTTCAGGATCACGTCGGGATTCGCTTCGAGCGCGGTCGTGCCGAGCGCCTCGCGGCCTTGCGCAAGCAGATAGCCTTCATGCAGTCGCGAGCGCGTGTGAAGCGTGACACCCGGCTCTTCGATCCGACCTTCCCATAACGGATGACGGCTCGCCAGCGTCGGCACCACGGCGAAGTTGTAAGGCGGTGGCGGCGAACTCACCGACCATTCGAGCGTCGGCGCGTCCCACGGGTTGTCGCCGGCCGGCTTGCCGCGCTTCAGGCTGACGAGCAGATCGATCATGAAAATCAGCACGCCCGCGGCGAACAGAAACGACCCCAGCGACGTAACGAGATTCACCGTGTTCCAGCCCATATCGGCGGGATACGTATAGATACGTCTGGGCATACCGAGCAGACCTGCGATATGCATCGGGAAGAAAGCGATATTGAAGCCGGCGAACAGCACCCAGAAGCCGAACTTGCCGAGCCGTTCGCTCATCATCCTGCCGGTGAATTTCGGAAACCAGAAATAGATGCCGCCGATCACGGGAAACACGTTGATGCCGAGCAGCACGTAATGCAGATGCGCGACGACGAAGTACGTGTCGGTGAGCTGCCAGTCGAACGGCACGGCGGCGGTCATCACGCCGGACACGCCGCCCACCACGAACAGAAACACAAAGCCCGCGAAAAACAGAAACGGTACGCGAAACACCGGCCGCCCCGTCCAGATCGTCGCGATCCACGCAAAGGTAGCGACCGCACTTGGAATCGCAATCACCATACTGGCAGCGCCGAAAAACGATAGCGCGAGCGCCGGAATTCCGGTTGCGAACATATGGTGAATCCACACGACGAAACCGATCACCATCGTCGCGACGGTCGATAGCGCGACGGGCCCATAGCCGACCAAAGGACGCCGGCAAAACACCGGCAACGCATCGGAAACGATACCCATGGCCGGCAGCACGACCGCATAGACCCAAGGATGCGCGAATATCCAGAACAGGTGTTGCCATAGCAGCGGACGTCCGCCGTTCAGCACGTCGAAGAAATGCGTGCCGATGCGCCGGTCGAGCCACAAGAGAAAGAACGCCAGGCTCACCGACGGCACCGCCAACAGATTCCCGCCGGACGCCGTGAGCGTGCCCCACACCAGTACCGGCATGCGATCTAGCGACATGCCCGGCGCGCGCATCCGTAGCAGCGTGACCACGAAGTTCATCGAGCCGACCGTTGTCGAGATGCCGAGCAGCACCATGCCGAGCGCGTAGACGTCGATGTTCGGTCCGGTGCTGTACTCCAGACCGGAGAGCGGCGCATAGTTGAACCAGCCGGCATCCGGCGCCTGACCAGTCGGAAAGCTCGCATACAAAAAGATGCCGGCAAACAGAAACACCCAGTACGAAAGCGCATTCAGGCGCGGAAACGCCATGTCGCGGGAACCGAGCACCAACGGCCACAAATAGTTTGAGAAACCGGACAGCACCGGCAATGCGTACAGGAAGATCATCGTCACGCCGTGCATCGTAAAGAGCTGGTTGTATTGCTCGGGCGTAAGAACCGTCGCATTGGGCCGCGCCAGTTGAATGCGCATGATGAGCGCTTCGATGCCGCCCATCAGCAGGAAAATGAAAGCGGTGACCAGATAGCGCAGACCGATGGTTTTGTGATCGACCGTGGAGAGCCAGCCGCGCCATCCCGGCGGCGCTTCCCATATCTCGTGCAGACGTTTTTCTTCGGCACTGCCGGGCATGACGCGGCCGTACTGCGGCGTGCGCTCGAGCGGCAGCGCTTCGGACGCGGCGTGCCGTGTGGGTGGCGTCAGAGCGGGCCTCGCATTATCGGACATTAAAGGACGCTCCTCTGATTGCTGGCCGGGGTTTCAATGCAGCGTGGCCAGATAGGCCGACAGCGCCGCGGCTTCGCCGGCGTTGAGCGCGATGCTCGGCATCAACGACTCGGGTTTGATCGACTGCGCGTGTTGAATCCAGTCGAGCAGATGATCCGGCGTATTCGTCAGCACGCCCGCCGCGATCAGACGACGCGAGTTCAGATGCGTGAGATCGGGCGCTTGCCGACCGTCCACGTCCGTGCCGCGAATCGTGTGGCAACCGGCGCAGCGCTCGGCGAACAGATGACGGCCCGCGGCGACGCTGCTGTCAGACGCGGATACCGCCGTTTTTCCCTGCGCGTCGCGCCATGCGTTGAAATCCTCCGGACTCTGCGCGACCACTTCAAACGACATGTGCGCATGCTGTGCGCCGCAGAACTGCGAGCATTGCCCGCGATAGATGCCCGCTCGGTCGGCCTGGATCCATTGCTCGTTGGTCTGACCGGGGATCGTCTGCGTTTTGCCGGCAAGTTGCGGCACCCAGAAAGCGTGCACGACGTCCGCGCTTTTCAACGCTATCTTTACAGGCTCGCCGACGGGAATGTGGATCTCATTGGCCGTGCTGAAGTTGCGCGCCGGATTGGGATCGTCGGCGTAATCGACTTTCCACCACCAGTCGTAGGCAGTCACGCTGATGGTCAACTGAGGATGCGTGGCAGGCGTTGCGACCGCCTCGAGTGTGATGAGGATATAGACCAGCATTGCCAGCAAGGCCACCGACGACACGCCCGTGCCGATATAAATCCAGCGCATACCGCCGGATTCGGCATTAAGCGAATCGCTGGCGGCGGTGGGACGTTTACGAGCGATCGCGGCGATCAGCAAGCCTGCAATGACCGCTGTCACCGTGACTGAAACACCCGCCATGACCCAGCCTAAACGCATGGTCGGCGCGGCGGCGGGTCCAGCGGCGTGGAGGAAATAGTTGAGCGGCGCGATCGGACTGGCATGAGCCCTCGTGGCCGACAGAGTCAAAGCAACGAAACGAATGCCGACAAAAGCGCGTTGGGCAACAGCCGTCGTCAATCGCATGCATGTCTCCTCGTGGCCCCCGCCGACGGATCCGAAGTCGAACTGCCACGCGTAAAACGCTGCGCTGGAGTAAGGACGCAGCAGCAAATATCGGGCCGCGCGCCGCGACGCGGTCGTCTTCAATTGGCGATGCGAACTGTCTCCAAGCCGGTTTGAATGTGCCGTCTGCCATTTGCAAGGAACACGCGTCGCAGTCCGGTTGACGCGCACGAAAGCTCCCTTGCTTGCTCGCTCGTGCAAATCAGCCGATCGTAGCAACGCCTGCCCCGAGTAATCCCTATGACGGCTTCACCGGCTCAGATAATCGGCGCCCCGCCCGTCACCGCAATCGTTGCGCCCGAGATATAGCTGGCTTCATCGGAGGCCAGCATCACATAGGCTGCGGCCAGTTCGGCCGGCTGACCCGGGCGTTTCATCGGCACCTGTTCGCCGAACTTCTGCACTTTCTCGGCCGGCATGGTCGACGGAATCAAAGGTGTCCAGATCGGACCCGGCGCGACACAGTTCGCCCGTATGCCTCTCTCCGCCAGCAATTGAGCCAGGCCGCCGGTGAAATTCTGAATCGCGCCTTTAGTAGTCGCGTAGGCGATCAACCCCGGATTCGGATGATCCGCGTTAATCGACGATGTATTCACGATCGAGGCGCCAGGCTTCATATACTTCAACGCCGCCCGCGTAATTCTGAACATCGCACCGATGTTGGTATCGAAAGTCTTGTCCCATTCTTCGTCGCTAATGTCTTCGAGCGATGGATAGCTCATCTGATAGGCCGCATTGTTGACCAGCACGTCGAGCCGCCCGAATGCCTCAAACGCCCGCTCGACGATCTCGTTGCAATGCGCCGGGTTGGTGATGTCACCGCGCAGCAGCAACGCCTTGCGGCCAGCCTCCTCCACCCAGCGCGCGGTTTCACGCGCATCGTCGTCTTCATTGAGGTAGCTGATCAACACGTCCGCGCCCTCGCGCGCGAACGCGATGGCGACGGCACGGCCAATGCCGCTGTCGCCACCGGTAATGATGGCCGCCTTGCCGGCAAGGCGGCCCGAACCCTTGTACGACTTCTCGCCGTGATCCGGTTGCGGCTTCATCGGCGCGGTTTGTCCGGGTGTCTGATCCTGCTGCTGATCGGGAAAAGGTGGCGTGGGACGATGCGTGTCGGTCATGACAATCTCCAGAAGCAGTGATGACATAAGCGGTGTGCCGTGGCAAGCCGCAGCTAGCTTGCTCACAGCAACGTTCGGGCCCGCGCGGGGCGCCGAACCGAACCATCGTCAGACACGCGGCTACACGGACTCCGGGCGCGATACGCCAGATGTGAATGCAAAGGCGCACGGCCTAGCGCAAGGAGAAGTCGACATTTTCCTTTCGCGGTGCGGCGGCGCCCCCCGCTCACGGCACGGGAATTGCGCGGGTGGAGACGCGGACGTTGCGCCGATCCCGGCAACTGCTAAATGTTTGAGGAGACTCTCATGAAAGTCACAAAAGGTATTTTCATTTCGGCACTGTTTGTAGCCATCTTAGGAAGCGCCTATGCACAAGGCGCGGGCGGCGGGGCAGCCGCGGGCCAAGGCGGAACGGGCATGAGTAAGCCCAATGCAAACGGTTCAACTGACACGGTTTCGGGCGCGTCCGGGACAAACAGCATGGCAACTTCCGGAACCACATCGAACAAGAAGACGATGCATAAGAAGCCCAGCGCCGCCACGCCAGCATCGGCTACAAACCCTGGTTCCGGCGGAAACTGATTAACGTACCGCCCGGCATCGCCCGTGGTCGGCTCGTTTGATTCGCGCTAGTTTGATGCCGCCGCGATTGGACGTAAGAGGGACCCCGTCGAGGAGCCCTATTTGCCAGAATTTACCTCTGCTTGTACCGCGGGAATTGTTTTGCCCGCGGTACGCGCCCACGAATTCATCCAATTTCAAGCACTCGTCGTTTTCCCATCTGGAGCATCCATGAATACACTAAACCCCCTACGTTTGGCCGACACACAAACCGCCGCTGTCACGCAGCTATTCGCGTTCTCGAGCAACGCGTTCGATGGCATCGAAAAGCTGACCGCATTGAATCTGCAGGTGATCAAAGCAACGCTCGCTGAAAACCAGGCGTTGATGGCCAAGGCGTTGTCCTCGAGACCTGAAGAACTGGTTGCGTTATCGGCAAGCCTCGCGAAACCCACGGCGGAGAAAATCACGGCATATAACCGTCACGTCTACGAAATCATGTCAGGCGTTTAGACTGCGTTGTCTGCAACCGCGCCGTCCCAGTACCAGCGATATCAGCGTGACGCACAGGAATTCGCCGAGAACATCGCGAAGAGCGCTTCGCCCGGTACTAGCGTTGTAGAAGCCGAATAAATGCAGAGCGGGGAAGATAAAGCTGCGGCGCGTCGCATCAATGCGTTCGCAGCCGCTCTAACTCTCGCTCTATTGCAGTATCGGCAATTGATAGCGCAGCGCCCGTCGCGCCATGAGCATCGTCCCAAAGCGTGGCGCGCATGCGCCGGCTATCACGCATCCGGATTTAGGCAGTAAGTGACCTGTCGCCGACCAGCCTGCTACCTGCCGCATCCAGCTTGCTCTGCAACTCCACCTTACGCTTGGCCATTTTTTCACCCAGTGCGCGGAGATTGCAGCTAGTTTTGCGCAGTTCCGGAAAGAGTTCCTCCTCTTCTTCCTCGACGTGGTGGCCCACCATCTCGCTCATCACTTTGAAGGTCGCATCAAAGCCCTTGTCGCCGGCCTTCATGGTTTCAAATTTGGCGATCAAGGTCTTGACGAGGAAATGTTCGACATATGCTTCCTCGACGTCTATCGCGTCGCTGTCAGGTAACGCTTCCTGTGCGGCTGGATAAAGCAGTTCCTCTTCGAGCATCGTGTGAATGGAAAGCTCTTCGCAGGCACGCTGCGCGAGCGCCGACTTTGCTTCAAGATCGTCATCGGCCGCTTTCTCGAATGCCTTGAAGAGTTTTTCCACGGCGCGATGTTCGGCCTCGAGGAAAGCCAGTGCGTCGAGCGCGCCGGAGCCGGTTTCTGTTTTGTCCTGTTTCGTGGTTTCCATGTCGATCTCCTCGGCCATAGGGTTGACTGCAACGCGGCTGGTTGCAGCGGTTGAGCACGATCCCACGCAACCCGCGTGCCTACATAGCGTGGGACTTAACGCGACGTGGGAGGCGACACGATGCTCAAGATTCGGTGAGGCGCCAGGCGACCGAGGCGTGGCGACATGAAACGCTTCGGCCGGCTCTCGCCCGATCAATTCATAAGATGAGGTTTTCGAGCTGACCTAATTCCGCAGGCTTTCTCACAGACTGCCGCGAATCCGACTTTCGTCATTTCCAGAAGACTTGAACGAAAGCATTCGCGAACGTGCCCGCAACGACCATTCCCGCTCCATACTCTGTTCAAACCACCAGAGATCGACGACGACGCGCCTTCATCTTTTGATCATCGGCCGGGATATAAACCGTCGGCAACGACCGCTCAACGCTCAGCCATCTGGCTCGCAAACGACCTTAAATCGGGTGAGCGACGTCGGTCCGAACGTATTGCTGATCGCGACATCGGCGGCATCCCTGCCGCGTGCCATCAGGATGCGCCCCGTGCGCGGCGCATTGTTCCGCGGATCGAAGGTTTCCCAGCTGTTTCCCAGATACGCCTCAAACCAGGCGCAGAAGTCCATCGGTGGATAGGGAGGCGGCAGACCCACATCGCTGATGTAGCCGGTGCAATAGCGCGCAGGAATGTTCATCGCACGGCACAGCGCGACCGCGAGATGCGCGTAGTCGCGGCAGACGCCGACACCGTCCTGCCACGTTTGCCATGCTGTTTTGGTGGGCCGCGCGCAGTTGTAGTCGAAGCGAATATGGCTGTGCACGAAGTCGCAAATCGCCTGGACGCGAGCTCCGCCGAGCGGCGTGTGGCCGAACATTTGCCACGCAACCTCCGAAAGCAAATCAGTCTCACAGTAGCGGCTGCCGAGCAGAAACATCAAGCATTCGTCGGGTAACTCTTCAACTGCGTTCTGATAGTTGTTGGACCCGATTAGCTCGTGATGCGGCGGCACCTCGAATATGCCGCGCGCCGACAGAGTGAGCACGCCGGGCGGCGCGGTGAGACGTGTGCAAAGGTTGCCGAACGAGTCGTGATACTGCCGAAGCGAAACCCACGGATGCGTAATGACGTGATCCGGAACGACCATGTCCTGAGCGCGGGAGCTGTGCGTATTGAGCATCAGAAGCATCGGCGTCGATTGCGCACACTCGTACACCAACTCATAACCCACGCGAAGTTTCATTCGATTACCTTTGGCGGCGGCACTGTGAATAAAGCGGTGACTAGAAAAGAGCAACGCTCGTTCCCAGCGCGGGGTCGATCCTGCGGGACACTGTCCTTATGCGCGGGAAAACCGCTCGGACACAAACAAATGGCGTTCGCACTTCGGAGAAATACCGGCACGGCACGACAACAAGCCCGGCACAAAAAGTGCGTCAAAGCAAAATGCTGTTGGCGTCGCACGAGTAGAGATTCGCTAACAGGCGAGGCGTATGGCGCGACTGGCGGCAATCACCTGACTTAACGAACAGCACGAATGCGGCCGCCTGAATGGCATCCCGGCAACAATCGAAGATAAGCGTCAGCGAAGGTAAGCCGGTCGCGCGAGACGGCCGGGTTTTGCCAGCGGCGGCGCAAGGAGAGCCATGTCTGCAGTCGGCGAACATAAACGAGGTGTGAATGCGCGCGACGAGTTGCCTGCGCATTCGTGGGCCACCCACGTCGGCCCGGGACTGGTTTCCACCGCCACAGACAACGACCCGAGCGGTGTGGTGACGTATTCGCTAGCCGGGGCGCAATTCGGATACGACATGCTGTGGATGTGTGCCCTGTCGTATCCATCGATGGTGGCGTTCCAGCTTGTCGCGGCACGAATCGCCGCGCAGACGGGTAAAGGGCTGACGCTGAACATGCGCGAGCATTATTCGCGGCTCCTGTTCTATCTCGCCGTGACGCGCTTTCTCGTTGCCAACATTCTCAATATCGCGGCTGACGTCGTCGCGATGGGGGTCGGCGCGCAATTCCTGTGGCACGGTTCAGTACCGCTATTCGCCACGGTCTTCGGCATGCTGTCGATTGCGCTCCAGTGGTTCGTGCCCTACGCGCGCTATGCGCGGATTCTCAAGTGGCTCGCAGCGTGCCTGTTTGCATACGTCGGCGTCACGTTGATAAGCCATCCGTCATGGACGACGCTCGCTCTACACGCGGTCGTGCCGCGAATCACATGGAGCGTCGACTACTTCACCATGCTGTTGGCGGTGCTGGGTACGACAATCAGCCCGTATCTGCTGTTCGCCCAAGCCGAACAGCAGATCGAAGAACACTCGCCTCAAGCGGGCGTCGCGGACCGCGCAGGGAGCGACCGTCAGTTGAAGAAATTGCGCGGCGACACGCTCATCAGAACGATCCTCTCGAACGCCATTGGCTTATTTATCATGGCAGCGGCCGCGTTGACACTCCACGTGAGCGGCCACGGTCTTGTCGACGTCCAGGATGCCGCGAGCGTACTGCGGCCGCTAGCTGGTGGATATGCGACGCACGTGCTAGGGCTGGCGTTCATCGGTACCGGGCTGCTCGCGCTGCCACCCCTCGCCGGGTCCGCGGCCAACGCCGCGGTGAGTGCACGGGACCGGCGCGCCGGCAGGCAACGCAACCGGCCGGTTGCGCGGGCGCTGCTTGTCGTGATGGCGCTCGGCGTCCTGATTGGCGTGGCACTGACGCTCGTGCCGATCGAGCCCGTGCGGGTGCTTTACTGGAGCGCCGTGCTCAACGGCTCTACAGCTACACCTGTCATGGTGATGCTTGTGCTGCTGAGCATGAAACGCTCGGCAGTGGGCGATCTCAGCGCGCATTGGACTTTACGCGCGTTGTGCTGGCTTGCCACGGTATTTGCAGGCGCGGCGCTGGTCGCTGAATTCGCATGCAAGTGGCTAGGCTGAGCCCGCCAATCGACTTCAGCCAAGCGAGGCAGGTGTTGTTTGATCGCATGCAGCCAAGGACAAGATCAGACGTGACCGGCCGGCTATCGCCCGTCACCTGGAGCCGTCGACATGACCCAACAGGAAAAGGACCGCCTAACGGCGGACATTCTTGCCGAGATACGCAGTGACCGCCTTCGTCAGCGCGATGCCGTGCAGTTCCTCTGGCGCTGCCAGATGCGCGGCGACAATCTCACGATTATCAAGCCGCAACTCCGGCATGCAATCGAGGTGCAGTTCAAAGAAATGCACCCGGTCTTTTCGCCCATCCCAAACGCCGCAAACACTGCCCGCGGCGACTAGTGTGCCAGACGACAGGCCAATCTCCTCTTCCATTTCGCGCCGCGCTGCCGCATCAGGAGCCTCACCGGGCCGCACGCTTCCGCCGGGAAAATTCCACTCGGCCCGGTACGACGATTTAACGAGCAACAGCGAGCGCCCAACGTAGATTGCTACTAGCGCGCCTTCGTGGCGAGGCCGCCGAACGTGCCACCAGAGGCGAGCGAGCTGGAATCCGAGGCGAAGCAGCATGCGCCAGATAGAGTCGATAAGCGTAGCTGATCGTGCTCGTTCAACGCTCGGCATGCATTCTCTCCTTTGTTTTTCATATCAAGAGGGTGTCCCGGGGCGATGCGTGAGTGCGGCCTCAATCATTCGGCGTCCGTCACAGCACTGCCGGGAAACCGTAGTTTAGCCACCCGAGCACTCATCGTCGCAGTCCATCGAGCTTGGGCCGTGACCTCTGTCCAGACAGCGTAGCGGCGAATTGATTCAACGGAGCCTGCGTCACCAGGCCCGGCTGGCGTCGTCTTGCGAGAGGCGCACTGGCAGCCGCAAAGAAATTCTTCGACCGCACGACGAAACCGATTGACATCCCAATATTCCCCCGTACAATGGGTTTTGTTGCAGCGCAGCAATTTACGTTTCCCCTCTTGGCGCGCGGTTTTGTTTTCATTCAGAGCCCCTCGCACTCTTGCCGCCTTACCTTTACGGAGCAGTGATGAGCACGCTTATTCGCCAACAATTGGTTGCCGCCCAACAGTCCAGCCTCGAGGCGCTTTTCGGCCTGACGAACAAAGCATTTGCAGGTTTCGAGCAGCTGGTCGCGTTGAATTTGCAAGTAGGCAAAGCGGTCCTCGCCGAAAACCAGGAAATCGTCACCAAAGCACTCTCCGCAGGCAACCCGGGCGCGCTGTTCGCGCTGCAAGCAAGCCTCTCCCAGCCTGTGGCGGAAAAGGTGGTGGCATACGGCCGCCAGGTTCATGAAATCGTGTCCGGCGTTCAGAGCGAAATCTCCGCCGCAGCGACCGCGCAGGGCCAGCAGTTCCAACGGGACGCGCAAGGTTTCGTGGAAAGCCTTCAGAAGAACACGCCGGCAGGAAGCGAATCCGCTGTTGCCGCGTGGAACTCGGTTCTCTCGGCGGCGAATGCAACGTATGAATCGGCTAACAAAGCCGCTAAGCAGTTCGTGTCGAGCGTGTCCGCCGTTCACTAAGACCCTGCGTCTTTCCAGACTTTTTGCGTCTGCCAATGCGAACTTCGGTTCGCATTTCTTTTTCCTGAACCGGATGTATCCGGACGCGACTAATGCTGCGTAGGGTTGCTTCAGAACAGCACCACGAGACAGCGTACTTCAGCCAAGGACGAAATGACCGGACACTCTGCGATGGACGATCGATTTGATCGACGAGAACTGCTGCTTCACCTGGGCGACATTCTCGCCGCGCTGAACTGTTTAAACGACGCGAACGAACCGGGCGCCGCGGTGGCGCATCTTGTGCAGAAACATGCTTCATTGCAGGACTTCGCGTTCCTCAAAGCCTTGGCGCCGACAATGACGGTGGCCGAATTCAGCACACGCGCCGGCCGCTCATTTTCCTTGTGGCCGGGTGAGTTGCTTGAGGCGGAACTCGACCGGGACGCTCTTGCGTCGGCCGTTCAGCGGAATCTGTTTGATGGAAATCCCGACGGCTGGAATGCGTATGTCGGCTACCTCCGGAAGAAAGTGAAGTGGTTCGGCACCAGACTTTCGAATCATCGAAAAGCCGCTCTGGCTGAACCATCGCGCGATGTCTCCAATGAGGTGGGTCCGGTCGACGCACCGGCTAAGGTCGTGCCGGCCGCGGAAGTCAATGCGCGCGATGAGAAAAGAGGCTGGCCTTGGCCCGAACCACGGTCGACGTCCTGACGCGTGCCGCTGCCGGCCCATACCTCGATATCAAGATTCCCGAGCACTCAAACCCGGGGCGCAAAGCGTTTTCCGCCGGCTCCTGAGGCCGGCGGACGCTTCGCCTATCCATATACCTTTCATACCAGGACGCGAGCAGACAGGACCGTCTGCTGCCGACTCGCGCGCCGCCGGCTGGTTTTAGCTGCCCCCGAAAAAAACGTTGCATTGCGGGTCCACCCTGCACGACCTGGCATGTCTCGCGCCGCTTTGCATACGGGTATCCGGCGTGCCGCCGTAGGCCTCCATCCCCCTACTGGGCGAAGAATCAGCCTGAGTTGCGGCGCTTTGCTGGGGGGCGGGTTGTGCAGCATCGGGCATGCTTTGCGCATACGCCAACCCCGCCACAATAAACAATCCGAAAGCAGAAGCACCCATCGATCGTAATTTCATGTCGGCTCCTTAAGCTAGATTGAGTTCCATCCATGTGATTGGTTATTCGCGTGTCGCGCGGTTCAAATCTATACAGGATGTACGGATGCGAAGCCCTCTTCGAATCCGCGGGCCAATCGCCCGAGGCCAAAGTTTCAGGCAATTGGGAAGAAGCGAAGCGCAGTGCGCCAAGCGAAGGTCTGTGGACGCGGGATGGCGTGCGAACAGGCAACATCGATGGATTTCATGGACCCACCGACACGCAATAGTCGCCCCTGCAAATACGTTATAGGGCGCGGAAAGTCGAAACGAAAGCGAATGTTTTTTGACCCGATACCTCCACACAACACGGCAGCGATTTTCCGTGGCGTGTCGAGATCGGATCTGTCATCAAGGGGCGCAAAAGTTTTTTGCACTCTGCCTGCAACAGTGTTTTCAGAAATCGCACATCGACACCGACTTTCGTCGACACGATACTTCCCACATCCGAATTGTGTGGTGACGGGACGTGTCGGCAACGCAAGACGACACGAGCCCGCTACGAGGCTGGAACTTCGAAGGGGAAACCGACATGGACGAGCAAAAACGCCTCAGCATGATCGCTTATCTGCGCCGCAAGATGACCGCCGTGGGCATCAAGGTGGGCGACCTCAAGGCGGCAATCGCCGAAGACAGGGCGCGTCAAAAGTCGGCGCGATATCGCAGTGCTTTCGGCGACACCTGGGACGGCAAGGGCGACATGCCGCAGTGGCTTAAGCAAGCCACGAGCGCTGGGCAATCACTGGCGCACTTTGCGATCGACAAACCGTCGACATCGGCTAGCCGTCAACGGCCTGCCATCGACTGGAGTCGTGACCCGTTCGCGGGCACACGCCTCGCGACAGTTCGGGCGTCTTGATCTGACAGAGTGCGTCGCTCCGGGCGTTCAGTGCGAACGCCCGTGGCCTCCGCCACCGCCATAGTAGTGGCCGCCGCCCATCCCGTGCCCTGGATATCCGCCGCCACCCCAGCCGCCATGACCGCCCCAACCGCCCGGATGTCCGTGCCCCCAGTAGCCGTGGTGACCCCAGTAGCCGTATCGGCCGCCTCCATAACAGCAGCCGCCCCAATAGCCGAAACTCAGTGACACTGAGGGGCCCCACCACGCGGGCGAGCCATAATAGGGATACGCAACCGGGTAATACGCAGGCGCAACGTAGACGGGCACGGCCGGTGCGATATAGCTGTTCGTGGCCACAGTCGCATCTGACACAACCGAACCATCTGCCGCCGTGCCGGCCGTCGAGAAAGGATATTGCTGCCCAGCGACCGTCGGCACACCGCCGTAGGGAACGTAGCCGTACGGCACGTAATAGTAGCAACCGGACAAAGCGGCGGACAGGGCCACCAACGCAACGACGCGGCCCGTGCGCGGCGTTGCGTCCAGCGTTTTCATGGCGTGCTCCACAGTCTGATACGGCGCGGCATGGCGCGCCTCTAATACAGTTAGCTTACTCCAACGGCGACCTCGCAGCGGCACGTCGATGTGGCTCGAAAACGGCGTCCATCGTGCGCCGGGTCGAACACGGCCCAAGCCAACAGAGGGGCCTGCATGCTGAACAGAGATGGGATTTCCTCGGCTGCCCGAGATAGGCTCGGCTTACATGCACCGGCATTTTGTCGTACAAATTGCTTCCAGCGGCAATCGAATTCTCGTCATCGAGCCTTCACATATTGACGGGACAATCGCGCCACTGAGAGAAAGCGGGGTGTCGCTACCCCAAAAAAATCAAATGCAAATTCTGCCGAACACACCGGCCACCAGAATCAGCTTTCATCGCGGGTATGGTCTCCGCGCAAGTACGACGCCGACCGGCGATGGTCTGCATTCCGCCGACCTCGTTATCGAACAGCCAGGACGGCCGCCGCAAGCTTTCGCCTCGTTGGACCTGTTCTACGACCACGAACAGGCAATCCATTACGCCACTGTCTGGGGCCGTATTTGGGTCGACTCAAAGACCTGACACGAACCTGCCCCACTCAGGAACGCCGCTTGCGCGCCACTGGATTACCTTTTTTCGAAGGAGGTAAATCATGGGCTCAATCAACCCGCAAGGCGACACCGGCCGCGGAGCGGAAATAGTCGGTGGTGGTATCGGCGAAGGACCGGGGCCGGACATCATGGCCGCCGCAACACTCGACGGGAACAAGGTCATGTCCTCTGACGGCGAACACGTCGGGAAAATTTCGGACATCATGCTGGACGTCAGGAACGGACGTATCGCCTACGCGGTACTTTCCGAGGGCGGCTTTCTCGGAATGGGTTCCACCCTGCACGCCATCCCATGGAGTGCGTTGACGCTCGATACAGACCAGAAGTGCTTCTTCGTCGACATTACCGCACAGCGTCTGAAAGACGACCCGGGTTTCGACAAAGACCACTGGCCGACGATGGCAGACGCGAAGTGGGGAGAGTCGACTTACAGCTACTACAACCGCCAGCCGTACTGGGCAGCGACCCATGACGTGGTGGAAGGCGACCCTGCCATCAGACCGAGCGAACACTAAATAACACCAACAGGTAAGCCGTACCAGGCGGACGGCTAGTCTGTCGCTTCAGTGCTTGCGCCCACCGCGCCTCATTGCGGTGGGCGCAAGCACATCAAACAGATGCATAAACCGTATTCGAATGGAGCAGGCCTGACAGATATTCGAGGAAGCGAACGTCAGACCGGATTCAAGGCAGGCCGCTCGTCCAGCACGGCGGCAACATTGTCCAGCGCCGTGAAACCCATCTGATCGCGAGTCTCCATCGTGGCGCTCGCCATGTGAGGCGTCAGGAACACATTGTCGAGTCCGGCGAACCGCTTATCGACCGTGGGCTCATTCCGGTACACGTCCAGCCCTGCGGCGAATAGATGCCCCGAAGTCAGCGCTTCGTAGAGCGCGTCTTCGTCCACCAGCGCACCACGCGCCGCGTTGACAAAAACCGCGCCGGTCGGCAGGAGCGCAAATTCTTTTTTCGTCATCAACGGGGCGCCTCCGCCCGGCACGTGCAGCGTCAGCACGTTGCAGTGCGGCAGCATGTCGTCGAGACTGCTGTAGAACGTCGCGCCATTTTCCAGCGACGCAGCTGCACGGTTGATGTCCGTGTAGATCACGCGCATGCCGAACCCCTGAGCACGCTTCGCGACCGCGCGTCCGATACGCCCGAATCCGACAATGCCGAGCGTCTTGCCATTCACGCGCATACCCAGCATCTCGGTCATCCCGAATGATTTGCCCCAGCCGTTGCGCATGATCCGTTCGTATTCCGACGCGCGTCGGCAGGCCGCCAACACGAGCAGCAGGGAAAAATCGGCCGTGCATTCGGTCAACGCATCGGGTGCGTTCGTGACGACGATTCCCTTCTCGCGGGCGGCCGCCACGTCCATGTGATCGAAACCGGCGCTGGCGTTCGCAATGATCTTCACGGTCGAAGGCAGCGCGGCAATGTGCTCTGCTTGCAAACCGGACTTCTTCCCGATCAATACGGCCGGCGTATCGTGCTTTTTGCAAAAGTCGACGACAGACCACGCGTCCATATCGGACTCGGTCACGAAGGCGTGGAATTCGGTCTTCGCGCGATTCGCCACGGCCGTGGGCACCTTTCGCGCAATCAACAGCCTGGTGCGGTTATTTTCCGACATGATGTTTCCTTGGGTAGGCAGACGTCGAGAGACTACGAAACCGCGGACGGGACCGTCAATGTTGATTCGATGAATCAACTATCGAAAACGATTCACCCGTTTATTCGTTCGCAGTGCACGCCGCACGTTGCGATTCGTTTTCTTCCCTGCCCGAACCGCGCGCTGCCGGCAACACGCGCATCAGGAAAACCCTGGTGCGCGCTCCATCGGCAAGGCGCCCAGATGTTGATTCAATGAATCAAGATTGCTCGACGGATGTGCGAATGCAACTCTGCTTCCCGTGTTCAACCGAACTGTCGAGAGGAAGTGAAATGCCTGCATCGAAGAAATTTGCCGCTGTGACCGGCGCCGGCTCCGGCATCGGCCGCGCCGCCGCCGTGGCGCTCGCCAATGCGGGATTCGCCGTTGCGCTGATCGGGCGCAGAGCCGAACCGCTGCTGGAAACGAAGGAAACCATCGGCATGGGCGGTGGAGAAGCGCAGGTATTCCAGGCCGACGTTGCCGACGCGGCATCGGTCGAGCAGGCGTTTGCTCGCATAGCCGAGGCATTCGGACGGCTCGACGTGCTCTTCAACAACGCAGGCCGCAACGCGGGCGCCGTGCCGCTCGAAGACTACGACGCCGATTTCTGGAACGATGTCGTGGCCACGAATCTGACCGGCGTCTTTCTGTGCGCTCGGGCCGCTTATCGCTTGATGAAAGCGCAGTCTCCTCAAGGCGGACGAATCATCAATAACGGATCGATCTCCGCTCATTCGCCGAGGCCGCATACCATCGCCTATACCGCGACAAAACATGCCGTCACCGGAATCACCCGCTCGATCGCGCTGGACGGACGTGCGTTCAACATCGCCTGCGGCCAGATCGATATTGGTAATGCGGCCACATCGCTCACGGAACGCATGAACCGCGGCGTACTGCAAGCGGACGGACGCATGGCGCCTGAAGCAAGAATGGATGTGACGCACGTCGCGAACGCCGTCGTGCATATGGCCAGCCTTCCGCTCGAAGCCAATGTTCTCAACATGACGATCATGGCGAGCGCGATGCCGTTCGTCGGCCGCGGATAAACCGCCCTCACGCCCATATAAAAAGAACACCGGCCAATGCACTGGAGACACCGATGAAAGTCGTAGACGAACAAACATTGTCGGCGCGAAACCCGGCTTACGCGGATACCACGAAGCGCTCCAGAGTGCGATACGTCGTGCTCTCGATGCTGCTCGCGGCAACCATCCTCAACTACGTGGACAGGTCGGCGCTCGGCATCGTCGCGCCGGGCCTCTCGAAAGGCCTGGCGCTGGACAAGATGCAGATGGGCGAGCTGTTTGCCGCATTCGGCCTCGCCTACTCGATCGGTCTGGTGCCCGGCGGCATACTGACCGACATTCTCGGCTCGCGTGTCGCTTATGCGCTGTCCCTCGTCGGCTGGTCGTTCGCCACGCTGACGCAAGGTCTCGCGAGCGGCTATCACATGCTGCTCGGCTCGCGGCTCGCCATCGGTGCGCTGGAAGCGCCGGCTTTCCCTTCGAACGCGCGCGCCGTGACGTTGTGGTTTCCCGCCCGCGAGCGCGGCTTCGCGACCAGCGTCTATGTCATGGGGCAATACATCGGCACACCCTTGTTCACCGGCCTGTTGCTGTGGATTTCCGCCGCGTATGGCTGGCGCATGGTCTTCTACGTCACGGGCGGTGTCGGCATTCTCTTCAGTCTCGTCTGGTACCGGGTCTATCGCGACCCGCATCAGCACGCGGGTGTGAATGCCGCCGAACTTCAATACATCAACGACGGCTCGACGGCTGCACGCAAGCCGCGCGAGAAGTTCGATTGGCGTATGGCGCTCAAGCTGCTCGGTTACCGGCAGATTCTCGCCATCTGCATGGGCAAGTTCTGCAACAACACATTGCTTGTTTTCTTCACCACGTGGTTCATGACCTATCTGATCGAAGCGCGGCACATGTCGATGATCAAGGTCGGCATTTTCCAGGCACTCCCCTTTATCGGCGCGACGGCCGGCATTCTCCTTGCGGGCTCCCTCTCGGATTTTTTCATTCGACGCGGAGTATCGATTTCCACGGCACGCAAGACGCCGCTCATTATCGGCACGCTGCTGGGAGCATCGATCATGCTCGTCAATTTTGTCGAGTCGAACGAGGCGGTGATCGCTATCCTGACTATCGCGTTCTTCGCGCAGGGTGTCGGGTCGATGTCGTGGGCCGCCGTTTCCGAAATCGCGCCGCGCCAATACGTGGGACTCACCAGCAGCATCACCAGCCTCGCGGCCAATATTGCGGGCGTGACGACACCTCTCATGATCGGTTATATCACTCACCACACTGGCCACTTCTACTGGGCTCTCAACCTGATGGGCGCGATATGCCTGCTCGGCGCGTTCTCTTACTCCGTGCTGCTGGGGAAACTCTCCCGCATCGAACTATGACGCCTCTGACCATCGGTGAAATCGTATGATCGAATTCAAGTGGGATCATCTGCAACTGTGCTCGGCCGACGCCGAAGCCACCGCCGCATGGTTTGCGCGCTGTCTGAACGCCGAGATCGTGCGTCGTCCGGGGCGGGTGGATTTGCGCATCGGCAGCATCAACCTTTTCATCACGGCGTTGGCGAGCGCGCAAACCGGCCGCGCCGATGGCGAGCGGAAACAGGGCATCGATCATTTCGGTGTGGTCGTGGACGATCTCGACGCCGCGTTCGAGCATCTGTCGCGCTGCGACGCGGAAATCGTCGAGCCGATCAAGCAGGTTCGCCCCGGCGTCAGAGCCTGCTTCGTGCGTTCGCCAGGGGACATTCTGGTCGAGATCCTTGAGCGGCGACCCGCCGAGATGACTTTTACCTGAAAAGCCGTCAATATTGACGCTCGACCGGTTGCGCTCGAATGTACGGCGCGATCCGCCTGGCAACGGCTCTGCTGCCCGTTCCGCTGCATCACCTTTCCTGCCATCCCATGCGAAACTGGATCACGCTGACTGAAGCGGCTCGACAACTCGGCGTGCAGGCGCAGACTATCTATGCGTACGTCAGTCGAGGCAACATCGCGGTCATGCCGGATCCGAATGACCCGCGCAAGAGCCTTTATCGTGCGGAAGACGTGGCCGGTCTGTGCCGCAAAAAACAGGTTGGACGCAAGCGCGAGGCGCTCGCCGCCGGGACCATATTCGGCACCGAGCCGTGCATTTACAGCGGCATCACCACCTTCTCGAAAGGGCGGGCGTATTACCGCGGACGGGATAGCATCCGGCTTTCCGACACGGCGACGCTCGAAGACGTGGCGGCCATACTCTGGAACGCGCGCGGGCCCGTCTCCTTCGAACCCGGTGACCTGCCGCTACAGGGCGGCGAGCGCGGCCGGCAATGCGCGTTCATGTCGCTGGCGGCGCTCGCGGCCTGCGGTCATTCCACCCTCGGACGTACCGACAGCGCACTGCATGTCGAGGCAGGCCGGCTCGTGGCGCTGATCGCGCAGGCGTTTGGCGCGCGCCGCGACGCGAATGCACAACCCACGCATGAACGGCTCGCGCTGGGTTGGGGCCAAGACCGTGCGGGAGCCGAACTCATCCGCCGCGCCATGGTCCTCGTGGCCGACCACGAGACGACAAGTTCGGCGTTCGCCGCCAGAATTACCGCCTCCACCGGCGCATCCTTGCCGGGATGCCTGCTCACGGGGCTCGCGACGCTCTCAGGCCCGCTGCATGGCGATGCGTCAGGTCGCGTGAGAGCCGTGTTCGACGACGTCGGGAGACTCGGCGCGGAGCATGTCGTGGTGCATCATTTGCAGTCGGCCACGCCCATTCCAGGATTCGGTCATCACCTCTACCCGGACGGCGATGCGCGGGCGGCCGCATTGCTCGAGGTGCTCGATCCGCCTCGAGAACTCACGTCGTTCATCAACAAGGTGGTTGAACTGACCGGCCTCAGGCCGAACATCGACATTGCGCTTGCCGCATTGGCGGCGCAGTTGGCGTTGCCGCGCGACGCGTCGTTCGCGCTATTCGCAACGGCGCGAAGCGTGGGTTTGCTGGCGCATTGCATCGAGCAACTCCGGGTCGGCAAGGTCATTCGGCCACGGGGCCGCTACACAGGCCGCGCATTGGAAGACGTCAGCCCCGCGCCGCCCGCTGAAGGCGGCGAAAAGGCGCTCGACCCAGCTACGCTCGACAAGAATCGGGTATTCAAGGTGGTCGAGCGCTGAGAAGCGCGTTTGCCCGATCTCGGCTAAAACAGAAAACTTTCGATGCGACTGTCGATTTCGCGCGCATTCGTTCGTCGTCGTATTGAAGGCACCGGACATCTTCCACATAATCCGGGGCCCAACTTTAGACAGGAGAATCCCCATGCGCGTCATGGTCATGGTGAAGGCGACCGCCGAATCTGAAGCCGGTCAAATGCCCAGCACGGAACTTATCGAGGCGATGGGCCGATATAACGAGGAACTGGTCAAGGCCGGCATCATGCTCGGCGGCGACGGACTGAAGCCGAGCTCGAAGGGCGCGCGCGTCAGATTTTCCGGCCAGGACCGAACCGTCGTCGACGGTCCGTTTGCCGAAACCAAGGAACTGATTGCGGGCTACTGGATCTGGCAAGTGCAATCAATGGACGAAGCGATTGAATGGGTGCGCCGCTGCCCGAACCCGATGGCAAGCGACTCGGAAATCGAAATTCGTCCGTTCTTCGAAGCTGCGGATTTTGGCGAGGCGTTCACGCCCGAGCTTCAGGAAAATGAAGAGCGGCTTCGGCAGCAGATCGAATCGAAGCAAAGTAAAGAGTAAGAGACCTCTGCACGCGCGATCGTTGCCGCCTCTCGTCACTCGCCTTCGACGAGAACCGCGCGGTAACGCGCGCCCTTGAACCGGTGCTGAGCGACTTCCTGATACGCCGGGCTGTCGTACCACGCACGCGCGGCTTCTGTTGACGGAAACTGCACGATCACCACACCCTCAGGCGCGTCGCCCTCAAGAACCTGCTGGGGTCCATAGGCAGCGAGAATCGTGACGGGATGACCCTTGAAAGTCTCGCCCACCTTGCTTTGATAGATGTCGAGTTCAGCCTGATCCTGCGTGCTTTCCTTCGTGAAGACGATAAATGTCGCCATAACGTACGCTCCTGAAGTGTGGTGAAGATGCGCACGACGTTCCCCTGCGAGCGTATTGGACCTCGATACGCAGCGTCGGCGCATAGTCGAATCTTATTGCATCCTCCATTCTAGCGTCGCGATAGCTATCGAGTCGTCGTGGCGTGAAGCGCTTTGACGAGCGCGTCGGTAAATCGTGTGTCGCCCACTTCGATGTCTCCTGAAACACGGCATGCGACAACATAATCTTTGGCATTGATGGACAGCCTCTCGTCAAGGGAGAGCGCGTCACCAGTTTTACCAATGATGAAGAAGAAGCCGTGAGCCTCATCAAGTTCATGCTCTTCCTCGTCGAGGACGAACTCGAGCGACGAGCCCGTCAGCCTCAAATGAATTTCCGCGGCGGCGCACCTGGGCATCAGATTTGCTGCACCATCACCTGGCGTGCGTGACGCGTGTTGCGACGCAACGCCACCCGAATGCAAGATGCCCGGCGAATCGTTCGCCAATGGGTCCAAATCCCGCTTCAGCCCGCCGCTCCGGCCGCGCCCGTTGTCGCCGGATCGTGGCCTCTCTCGCCATGAGGAGAACGCATGATGCAACAGACCGCCTCCACCACCCCGCAACAGAGCGCCGATCCCGACGCCGCCCGAACCAGCCGCCAGCCTTCCGCGAACGCGACGATGCCTGTCGAGTTGACCGTCAACGGCAATCTCTACACGCTGTCGCTCGATCCGCGCACCACGCTGCTGGATGCGCTGCGCGAGCATTTGCACCTCACCGGCACCAAAAAGGGTTGCGACCACGGCCAATGCGGCGCCTGCACCGTGCACGTGAACGGACGGCGCGTGAATGCATGCCTGTCGCTCGCCGGCACGCACGCCGGCGACGAAATCACCACCATCGAAGGCATCGGTCAGCCCGAAGCGCTGCATCCGATGCAGGCCGCGTTTGTAGAATGCGACGGCTACCAGTGCGGCTACTGCACGTCGGGCCAGATCATGTCCGCGGTCGCGCTGCTCGATGAAGCAGTCGGGCCCGGCGACGCCGAAGTGCGCGAAGCGATGAGCGGCAATCTGTGCCGCTGCGGCGCCTACCAGAATATCGTCGCGGCGATCCAGCGCGTGCGCGGCCAATCCTGAGGAGCGCCATCATGGAAATCTTCCAGTTGTCGCGCGCCAACGGTGTGCGTGACGCGATCGCGGCGGGCGCGACTTCGGCAACGGCCCAGCAAGGCGCACAAGTACGCTTTCTGGCGGGCGGCACGACCTTGCTCGACCTCATGAAGCTAAACGTCGAGCGGCCGACGCGGGTTATCGACATCAGCCGGCTGCCGCTAGACACTATCGAAGCGCTGCCCGACGGCGGCGTGAAGATCGGCGCGACGGCGCGCAATGCCGACCTCGCATTGCATCCGCTGATCCGCACGCCGTACGCCGTGCTATCGCAGGCGCTGCTCGCCGGAGCCTCAGCCCAATTGCGAAACATGGCGACGACCGGCGGCAATCTGCTACAACGCACGCGCTGCGTCTACTTTCGCGATACCGCGATGCCATGCAATAAGCGCGAGCCGGGCTCGGGCTGTCCGGCCACGCAGGGATTCAATCGCACGCTGGCGATTCTCGGCGCCAGCGACGCCTGCATCGCCACCAACCCGTCGGATATGAACGTCGCCTTGACCGCGCTGGACGCCACCATTCACATCGAAGGGACGAACGGCGCGCGCAGCATCGCGATCGACGACTTCTTCGTGTTGCCGGGCGCAACGCCACAGCGTGAGAACGTGCTCGACGCGGGCGACCTCATCACGCATGTGACACTGCCGCCTCTTCCCGCGGGTGCCCGTTCCGTTTATCTGAAATTGCGCGATCGCGCGTCTTACGAGTTCGCGCTGGCGTCGGCCGCCGTGGTCATGACGCTCGACGGTGGACGCATCGGGCATGTGCGCGTCGCGCTCGGCGGCGTAGGCACGCGGCCTTGGCATGCGCTAGAAGCGGAAGCCGTGCTGCGCGGCGCAACGCCCGACGCCTCAACCTTCCGCAAGGCCGCGGATGCCGCGCTTGCAAATGCGAAGCCGCAAAGCCAGAACGGCTTCAAAGTCGAACTCGCGCGCCGGTGCATCATCCATGCGCTGACCCAGGCTACGGCCGCGACGTCCTGAACCGTCCATCGAAAGGAACGCACCATGTCCACCATGCCCGACTCCGTGCTGTCCGTGATCGGACAGCCTCAAGCGCGCGTCGACGGACCGCTGAAGGTCAGCGGCGGCGCTATCTATACCGCCGACGTGGATCTGCCCGATCTGCTGATAGCCGTGCCCGTGTGCAGCACGATCGCGAGCGGCCGGCTCGCGTCGCTCGATATCGCCGAGGCCGAGGCGATGCCCGGCGTGCACGCGGTGCTGCATCGAGACAATATCGGCCGCTTCTACCGGATCTCCGGCAACTCGATGGAGACCGGCTACGTCGACGAAGCGCGGCCGCCCTTCGAGGACGACGTCATCCGCTACTACGGCCAGTACATCGCTGTCGTGATCGCCGATACCTTCGAAGCGGCGAGCGCGGCATCGGCGGCGATCGGCGCCCGCTACGAAGTCACGCCGCACGACGTGCGCGACGAACTCGAGGCCGACGAGAAGCCCAAGGCCGAGAGCGAGCGCGGCGACCCGGATCGTGCGTTCGACGCTGCGCCGGCGACGCTCGACGCAACCTACGTGACGCCGACGGAAACGCACAACCCGATCGAACTGCACGCGTCGATCGCGGACTGGGACGGAGAGAACTACACGTTTTACGAGACCACGCAGGCCATCACGGTCCATTTGGGCACGCTCTCGCAGATGCTCGGCGTGCCGAAGGAAAAGATCCGCGTGATCTCCCGCTATCTTGGATCAGGCTTTGGCGGCAAGCTCTGGATGTGGCCGCACACACTGCTCGCGGCGGCGGCGACGCGTCAGATGGGCCGTCCCGTGAAGCTGGTTGTGAGCCGCAAGATGATGTTTCAGAACGTCGGCCATCGCCCCGTCACGCAGCAGCGTGTGCGGATGTCAGCCGACCGCGACGGCAAACTCACGTCATTGCAGCACGACTACGTCAACCACACCGCGATCGCCGACGAGTACCAGGAAAGCTGTGGCGAAGTCACGCCGCTCATCTACAGCACGCCGAATCTGCGTGTGACCTCGGGCCTCGCGCGCCGCAACGTCGGCTCGCCGACGTCGATGCGCGGCCCGGGTGCCGTGCCCGGCCTGTACGCAATCGAATCGGCGATGAACGAACTGGCGCATGTGCTGAACCTCGATCCCGTCGAGTTGAGGCTGCGCAATGAACCGCGCGTGGACGAGAGCACCGGTTTGCCCTTCTCTTCAAGGCATCTGGTCGAATGTTTGCGCACCGGCGCCGAGCGCTTCGGGTGGTCGCAGCGGACGCCGGGTGTCGGCTCGATGCAGCGCGACGGCCTGACCTTGGGCTGGGGTGTCGGCGCCTGTGTCTGGCCAGGCTTGCGCTTCTCCGCTGCGGCGGACGTCGATCTGCGAGCGGACGGCAGCGCCCGGGTGGTATGCGGCACGCAGGACATCGGCACCGGCACGTACACGGTGCTCGCACAACTGGTCGCCGAAGAAACCGGCATTCCGCTCGCGCGCATCGAGGTCGGTCTCGGCGATTCCATGTTGCCCTTGGGACCGATTTCGGGTGGCAGTGCGGCGACGGCATCGGTGATTCCCGCCGTGCTCGATGCGGTGCGTGCGGCCAGCAAGATTTTGCTGTCGCGTGCGGCGGCCGTCGACGGTTCGCCGTTCAAAGGCGCACGTGAGGACGAACTCGCGTTCAGCGCGGGACACGTGCATCGCAAGGGTGAAGCCCCGGAGCGCGGCGTGCCGTTCGGCCAGATTCTCGAAGCAGCGAAGATGCGCGCCGCGTCAGGCAGCGGCAGCGCCAAAGGCGGCTTCGACGATCCGCTGAAGAAACGCTTCTCCATCTATTCGTACGGCGCGCACTTTGTCGAAGTCACGTGGCAGCCGGAGATCGCACGGTTGCGCGTGAGCCGCGTCGTCACGGTGATCGATGGAGGACGCATCGTCAATCCGCGCGCCGCGCGCAACCAGATCGAAGGCGCAGTCGTGATGGGCGTCGGCATGGCGCTGTTCGAGCACACCACGTACGACAAACAGACGGGCGCACCGATCAACAGCAACCTGGCCGATTACGTCGTTGCGACGAACGCGGACACGCCCGAACTCGACGTGACCTTTCTCGATCATCCGGATACCGTGTTCAACGAACTCGGCGCTCGCGGGATTGCGGAGATCGGGCTTGCGGGCATCGCGGCGGCGATCACGGACGCAACCTGTCATGCGACCGGCGTGCGCGTGCGCAAGCTGCCGATCATGATCGAAGATCTGCTGGCGGCGGAAATGACTTGAGGACCGATGTTCATTGGAAGTCGTGGCCGGGAAAGCTATCCTATTAGCTTGTCTTGCGATGATCGAAGACGAACCAGGCATCGCACGCCGATAGCCGAAGGGAATGGTTCCGCCCTCGCGCGTGCCGGAGAACGCCATGACTCCTTTGCTGCAAACCCTGAGGGCCGCCGCGCTGGTGGCCCTCGCACTATGTCTCGCTGTGCCAAAGACTTTTGCTCAGGCGGCGCCTGGCGTGGCGGGTTCATGGTCTCTGGTCTCGTTGACCGTCTCGAGAAGCGGCAGCGAAGTCGAAGTGCTCGGTCCGCATCCGTACGGGCAACTCATCTTCGGCAGCGATGGGCGCTACGTTCTGCTTGGCGTTCGCGGGGACTTGCCGAAGTTTGCATCGGGTAACCGCTTGTCCGGTACCTCCGAAGAGAACGAACGCATCGTCCAGGGCAACTTCGCGCACTTTGGCACCTATACCGTCGATCCGGCCGGACAGGTGATCGTTTTCCACATTCAGAAAAGTACCTTTCCGAACTGGGACGGCGATGTGCAACGGCGCCCATTTACCCTCGATGGGGACCGGCTCACCTACGTCACGCCCGGGAGTTTCGGATATGGTGCATCGAAAGTCGTGTGGCAACGAATGAAGTAAGCAGCAGCACAACTTGCGGTGCATAACCTCCATCGCCAGCGCCCAGTCCCGAATGCGGCGCACGTCGATTCGTCGATCAGGAACCACAAGGCGAATCTAAAGACCTTTCTTGTAAGCGAATTGTCGTCCATCATATTTAAGCCAGAACGATCATGCACCGTCCTCGAAGTGTGATGGACACGGTGGCGGCTTAACATGTCCCTCCGCCGCGGCCTCCGCTTAAAACAATAGTTATGCCTGGCGATATCAGGGATTTCCATGCTCGACGATTCGCCCCTACTCGGACAAGGCTCGATGACAGCGCGCCAACGCTGGACCATCCTGGTCGCCAGCACGGGGGGAGCGCTCGAAGTGTTCGATTTCGTCATCTTCGGATTCTTTGCAAGAAGCATCGGCAGCGAGTTCTTTCCGACAGTAACCGGCGTACCGGTGGAGACGTTGTCGTTCACGGTGCTGGCCATTGGCTATCTTTCCCGACCGGTCGGCGGCATCCTCCTCGGGCGATTCGGCGACACGCACGGGCGGCGCCTCGTCTTCATCTCGTCGGCGATGATCGCCTCCGTTTCGACGCTTCTCATCGGAATACTTCCTTCATACGCGTCATGGGGCGCGGCCGCCCCGGCGCTCCTTCTCGTGCTGCGGCTCATGCAGGGCCTCTGCCTCGGCGGTGAATTGCCGGGCGCAGTCGTCTACACGGTCGAAACCGCGCGCGGCAGGCCGGGGCTTTTGTGCGGCATCGTGTTCGTCGCGGTCAATCTTGCGTTGCTTCTGGCGACGAGCATGAATCTTGTCATGCAATGGGTGCTCACACCCGGGCAAGTCAACGCGTTCGGATGGCGGATCGGCTTCCTGCTGGGTGGAATGGTCGGGCTGTTGAGCTTTGCTTTGCGGCGTACGCTTGCGGAGACCGACGAGTACGCGCAGGCCATCGGCGCCCGCCATCGCGAGCCTCTTGCTGTCCTGCTTCGCAACCATTTCGCTCCCCTGATGACAGGCGCTGCCGCGTCGCTGCTGGCGGGCGCGTCGGGCGGCATCTTTATCGGCTTCACGCCGGGTCATCTGCAAAAGCTTCAATACGACACGCAACAGATCGCGAGTGCCCAGACGTGCTATCTGATCGCCGTAGCTGCCTGCGTTCTCGTGACGGCGCACGCCGGCGACCTGTTGCCGCGTCGCTACGTGTTCAGGTTGGGAACCGTCCTGTCCGCGCTTTTCGCGCCCTTCTTCTTCATCGCGGCCGCCCGGCACTACGCGAGTCTGCCCGCGCTGTTCCTGATGGCCGGCGTCGTCAGTTCGATCGCCAACGGAACCTTCGCGTGCGCGATTGCAGAAATGTTTCCCGTCGACGTCCGCTTCAGCGGCGTTGCGACGGCCATGAATCTCGGTCTGTCCGCGTCGCTGGGACTGACGCCGCTCGCGGCAAATTTCCTCGTTTCCGGTCTGCACTGGATGCCCGCACCCGCGCTCGTCATGGTGTTGTGCTCGGCGATTGCATTCGCGGCTTCATTCGGAATGAAGCGCGAGCGGCGGCGCCCCGACATAGTCGCTGTGAGCAGGAACTCGCGATGGCAGGAGCGCAGATGAACACGCCAGAATCCATCCGGATTGCCGATGTCGAGTTGAACATTCAGCGCTACGAATTGCGCCGCGCGGGTGAGAAGGTCAGCCTCGAGCGTCTGCCGATGGAGCTGCTGATCCTGATGGCATCCCGCAACGGCCAACTCGTCACGCGTGCGGATATTGTAAGAGCACTGTGGGGCGCGAATGCGTATCGGGAAACGGACAACTGCATCAATACGGCAATCCGGAAAATCCGCGTGGCGCTGCACGACGACCCGGTCAATCCGCAGCACATCATCACGGTGAAGGGCAAAGGCTATCGACTGAATAACGTACGGCCGATGCCGGAGGAGCCGGTACCCGCTCCGCAGGAAGCCGCGCGAATACTGGTTCTGCCGTTCGAAAACCAGACCGGCGATTCCGGCCAGAACAGCTTCTGCGATGCACTGGCTGACGAAACTTCCGCCAGCATCGGCATGCTCGATCCAGAGCGCATCCTCGTCATTTCGAGGACGACTGCCGCCCACTGCAGACGAGTCAGCATGAGCATCGCGGAGATCGCGCGCGAGTTGTCGGTCGACTATGTCCTGGAAGGCGCGCTCAAGCGCGACGGTGTGAGGATCCGCATTCTGGCGCAATTGATCCGTTGCTTCGATCAGGTGCAGATCTGGAGCCGCGCGTATGAGCCGATGTCGCGTGGCGCGCTGGAAATCCAGAAAGAGGTGGGAGCGGCGCTCGCCCGGGAGGTGTCACCCGCGCTCGCGGCACAGCGGCGGCACATGCTGACGAGACGTTTGCCGGTCGATCCGGCGGCACACGATGCGTATCTGCGCGGCCGTTACTACTGGACGCGCCGCGTGCACTTCGATGCGGGGTTTGCCGCGCATCACGCGCTGAGCGACGAGGACTTCGTGCGCGCGCGCGGCTACTTCGAGCGCGCGATAGAACGGGACCCGACTTACGCGCTCGGATATGTGGGGATGTCGAACGTTTTAGGTGCCACGGCGACGCATGGAGTCTGTGCGCCGTCGGAGGGCCATCCGCTAGCGCGGCAGGCGGCGTTGCAAGCACTGGAACTGGACGCCAGTCTTCCTGAAGCCCACCAGGCGCTAGCGGGCGTGCACTACTTCTATGACTGGGACTGGCGGCGTGCCGAGGAAGAGTTCCTCGAAGCGTTGCGGCTGAACCCAAGCCACGCTGAAACGTGCCGCCTATATGCACGCCTGCTGCTAGTGCTTGGGCGAGAAGCGGAAGGCAGAGCACAGTTCGAGCGAGCCGAAAAGGTTGACCCGCTCGGGTTCGAAGGATCGCGCGTATTCGGACTCGTACAGGCAGGCAAATACGACGAAGTGATTCGCGAGTGCCTGCACGCCGGGCGTGGCAATCGCTCCCCGCTCGTCTATCAACTGCTGGCGACCGCGTATGAAGAGCAGGGTCAATACGAGGAGGCAGTCGACGCAACCATTGACGCGCTAACGCGGTGCGGCGAATTCGCTCGCGCAGAGACGATTCGCACGATCTGGGAGGCCGGCGGCTATCAAAAAGTCCTTCAATGGTATTTGCAGGATTTGACGGCGAGGCGTCAAAGGCGCTATACGTCGCCGTTTCTGTTTGCGGAAATTTACGCGCGGCTCGACCAGCCGGACGAGATGTTTCATTGGCTCGACCTGGCGCTTGCGGAGCATTCGCCGCGCCTGTGCGAGCTTCGCACCAACGCATGGTTTCATCGCTATCGGTCGATGGGGCGATTCCGCAACGTCGAAAAGCGTATCGGCTACTGATCCCGGAGCCCGGCTCCGTCAAGCCGGACGGTCCCGCTCCGAACTTTAGCGTGCCACCGTTACGCGCGACGAGTGTATTCACAGGCACTCACCGCGCGTAACGCGCGGTCGCGCAAAGCTGTTGCGCTGCAGTCAATGGTGGCGGAACGGATTGGCCGCCACACGGCTTTGCTCCGGGGATTGCAGGGTGTTGAGGTCCGGATAGGACTGCCGCGCCGGATTCATTGCCATTCCCGTCTCACCCCTCGACGCGTCGCTGACGCCGCCGACATCCTGAGCAGACGGCGCGGTTCCCGATGGTACGGGTTTGTCTTGCGCCCACGCTTGTCCCACGAACATGCCGATCGCGCAGAGCGCCACGATTCGAAGCGTTTTCATGTCAATTTCTCCTTCCCAAAAGTGCGAAAACGGTCAGTGCATGACCGGCCGTAAGGCGATCCCGGACGGTCCCCGCGAAGATGCGGCGTCGCGTTGCTATCGCTTTGTCAATCCTGCGATCAGATCGTCTTTTGCACCATCGACTGAGTCTAAAGAAATTGTTAACGCGGACCCGATTGCGGATCGGCGGAACGTTGTCGCGCAGCCTGCTCGTTCAAGGCAAGCGTGAATCGGGCCGAATCCCAATCCTCGCCGAGTGCGCGATGCATGAGTTCCTGCTGGCTTTCCGGCGCCAACCCGCCGACCGGTGGGTCGCGGTCGAGATCGGTGGGGAACGGATATCCCTCAGCGCAGGATGCGATTGCCGCGGTAATTTCCGTGTCGCTTATCCGCCCCGAAGCGCGACGCTCGCGCAGTACCGGATACAACGCTTCGCACATTCGCGTGCGGTCGAGCACTTCCATCGCCCGGCCATAAGCCGATGAGATTTGCAAGAGGTTCGCCATGCGTTGTACGTCCGAGGTGCGATTTTCGCCGGCCGCATGGAATAACGCGGGACTGAAGAACACGGCATCGCCCTTGGAGAGGGGCAGCTGGACGAAATGGTCCTCAAAATACTCGCGAAATTCGGCTCGGCGCCACGCCAGATATCCCTCGTCATAGCGCTGCGAATACGGCAGGAGCTTCGTCGGGCCGCTCTCGACCGGCATGTCGCTATGCGCCACCGCGCCCTGCAAGGTAAGGAAGGGGGACATCCGATGGACATGCGCGGGATAACGTTCGGCCTTTTCAGCCGTCTGGAAACCGAGGTGATAATCGCGATGCGCTTGCTGAGCGGCGCCGCCCGGTCGAACTACGTTGACCTGGGATGTCATCTGGTAGCACGGTCCGAGCCACGCTTGCGACACAATCATCAGCATTGGATTTGAAAAGTATTGCGCGAATACATCGGGTGCTTTCAGGCAGAGCTTCTCCTGGGCGTTCCAGATCCGGTCATTCGCGCCTGCCTTTGCGAAATGGTCTGCCGCACTGGAGCCTTGCTCGCGCTCACTATGAATAATGGATTCAAAGACGGCCGTGGCATTGTCGATCGGTCTGGTATCGACAAATGCGCGCCGCAGCACCAGCACCCCTGCGCCATCGTGAAGGACGCGAGCCCATTCCGCCTGCAACTGCGCTCTGTGCGATGCATCGCGTGTCACGCCATCGAGTTGTGGACAGTCGTAAATGGGAATCCGTTGCACGACTTCCGACGCATAGCGGGTCGGGCCGTGGTCATCGCCCTCCAACAGCGCGACAAATTCATCTAACGCGCAATCGCGCTCGCGGTACCAACTCTGCTCGCGCTTTTCGATGCGATCCTGGCTGTGGCCCATGTCTCTCTCCTCTGTACGTCAAGGATAGCGCCACGTGGGTGCACTCGCCGGGTGCATGACGCATCGAAGCATGAGCCGCCCGCTGTCATTGCGCGGGCGCAGTCTGCCCCACCTGCTCGCCAAACTGCAATGCAGCAAGCTGAGCATAGAGCGGCGAGCTCAGGAGGAGTTCGGCGTGACGACCCTGCGCGACGATCCGCCCCTGTTCCAGCACGACAATGCGGTCGGCCTGCTGGACGGTCGCGAGGCGGTGTGCGATGACCAGCGTGGTGCGGTTCTGCGCGGCATTGTCCAGCGCCTTTTGCACCAGCCGTTCGCTGGCGGCATCGAGCGCACTGGTCGCTTCGTCCAGCAGCAGGATGGGCGGATTCTTCAGAATCGCGCGAGCGATCGCGATGCGCTGACGCTGTCCGCCGGACAGCCGCACGCCGCGCTCGCCGAGAAAGGTGTCGTAGCCCTGCGGGAGTTCTTCGATAAAGCCGGCCGCGGCCGCCATGTCGGCGGCACGTTGCACTTGCGCGAGCGTGGCTCCCGGCGCGCCATAGCGGATATTGTCGAGCACGCTCCCAGAAAAAATCACCGATTCCTGCAGCACCACGCCGATCTCCTTGCGCAATTCGACGAGCGGCACGTCACGCGTGGGGACGCCGTTGATCAGAATACGGCCGGCTTGCGGATCGTAAAAGCGCAGCAGCAACTGGAACAGCGTGGTCTTGCCCGCGCCGGACGGACCGACCAGTGCCACATGTTCACCCGTGCGGACCTCGAGCGAGAGTGCGGAAAGCGCCGCAATGCCCGGGCGCGATGGATACGAGAAGCTGACATCCTCGAAGCGGATACCCTCGCCTCGCGCCGGCAGCGCGACCGTCGTCTCGGCCTCGACCACCGGCGAGCGCGCCGCCAGCAATTGCAGCAAACGTTCGGTGGCGCCGGCAGCGCGCTGCAAATCGCCCCATACCTCGGCGACCGCGCCGACGGCGCCGGCCGTGAACACTGCGTAGAGAATGAACTGGGACAATTGGCCCGCCGTCATGCGCCCGGCCAGCACCGCCTGCGCCCCGAGCCACAACACGAATACGATGGCGGTGAACACCAGCACGATCACCACGGCGGTCAACCAGGCGCGCGCGCGAATGCGCGTGAGCGCGGTCTCGAAGGCCGCCTCCACCGCGCCCGCAAAGCGCTGCGTTTCAAAAGGCTCCTGCGTGTACGACTGCACGGTCGGCATGGCATTGAGCACCTCGCCCGCCAGCGCGCTCGTGTTCGCGATCTTGTCCTGGCTTGCGCGCGAGAGCCGTCGCACGCGGCGGCCGAAGATCACGATAGGCGCGACCACCACGACCAGCGTCGCGAGGATGTAGCCGCACAGCACCGGGCTCGTCACCGCTAGCATCGCCACGCCGCCGGTCAGCAGGAAGAAGTTGCGCAATCCCAGCGACAAGCTGGTGCCCACCACGGTCTGGATGAGCGTGGTGTCCGCAGTGAGCCGCGACAACACTTCGCCGGTCTGCGTGGTTTCGAAGAATTGCGGGCTCATGCTCAGCACGTGATCGTAGACCGCGCGCCGCAAGTCGGCCGTGACCCGCTCGCCGAGCCATGACACGAGGTAGAAGCGCAGCGCCGTGGCGCCGGCCAGTACTAGCGATACGACCAATAGCGCGAGGAAATAGCGGTCGATGTGCCCCCGGTCGCCCGCGGCGAAGCCACGGTCGATCAGGTATTTGAACGCCACCGGCAAAACCAGCGTGGCGCCCGCCGAGCTCACCAGCGCGAGAAACGCGAGCGCCCAGCGGCCGGCATAGGGGCGCACAAAGGGAAACAACGCAAAGAGCGGGCCGATACGGGATGACGGCGACGACGTCTTCGAAACACTGGCGGCAGCGGACTGAGGCCGTGCAACCTCATCGGTTGGCTGAATCACGCGACATCCGCCAGCATCGACCGGCGACAACCCGCCGCAGCGCACCGGCAAGCGTATTGGGCTCGAACGTCCTCGTCCGCGGGATCGTCGGTCGTCAGCAGGTATTCGATAAACAGCTCCTCGCCCGCCTCGATCGGCCGGATCGTGTGAATGAAGATGCGGCCATCGTCCTCAATGGTCTCGCAGTTCGGCGCGCAGGCGTGGTTCAGCCAACGCGCACTATTGCCTCCGCGGCTTCCGTCGATCACACGCCCGTCCGACAGGCCGAAAAGAAACGTGTGCCCAGCGACACCTTCGCGCCGATGCCGGCGCACCGCTTCCCGCCAGCTCGTCAATTCGCCCCGGTATTCAAGCACGCACTCACCCGCCGCGAGCGGCCGCATCGCGAACACACCCTTTCCGTGGACTGACGACCGCCGTACGATCACGCGCCGCATACTGGTTCCTTAACTGATTGACGCACCAGTATACGAGTGCAATTGCGCGCTTGCATGATTTTGTGCCGGCTTTCGGCACACATGGCCGTCGTGTCGAACGACAGTCGCCCATGATGCTCGATATCGTTCCTGCACGGCTCGGAACCAACGCCGTACCCTTCCACGTCGCTTAGCCTCGCAATCGCTACCTCAGCCGGCGCGTGAGGATTTTCCGAGCCTGGCTCGCCGGGATGTTTAGTGAACCGGGCCAACGGGATTGATCCCAAGGGCCGCACACGGTGATAGATGAACATCGCAATAGATCATCCATTCCTTAAGGAAAACTGAAGTAATAGCCTCATTTCACGGATCTTTCTTCTCATCGCATCAATCGCTAATGAGTTATGGAATCGAAAGCGTCGCTTCATCCAGACGACTCAATTCCACTGCACATTCTTTCCCGGATTACCAAATATTCCGCAGCAACCTAAAGGACGGGAAATGAAGACGATCAGAATCTGGAAGCGAACGCAAATCGCCGTTGGCCTGGGCGCTGTCCTGCTTGCCGCGCTGCACCCGGCAGGCGCGACGGCGGCCGATGATCACGATCATCGTGATCATCACCATGAGTCAGTGAAGCATGTGCTGCTGATCAGCTTCGACGGTTGGCACGAGCAGGATGTTGCGCGCTGCGTCGGATCGAACGCATGCCCGAATCTTGCGCTGCTGGCGAAGTCGGGGACGACCTACACCAACGCGCACACGCCTGGCCTTTCGGATTCGTTCCCGGGGCTCGCTGCGCTCGTCACCGGTGGCTCACCCAAATCCGCGGGCCTGTTCTACGACGTATCCTATGACCGCACGCTCTACGCGCCGTCCGATAGCAATTGCACCGGCAAGCAAGGCTGGAATGTCGTATTCGACGAGACTACTGGCATCGACGGCGAGAACGGCGGCGCACTGACGCATCTCGACGGTGGCGGCGCGTTCAATCCGCAGGCCATCCCGCACGCTTTGCTCAATGGCGTCTGTACGCCCGTCTATCCGCACAACTATGTGAAGACCAACACGATCTTCGAAGTGGTCAAACGCAACGTGAAAGGCGCTCGCACTGCCTGGGCGGACAAACATGCGTGGGGCTACGACTGGCTCAATGGACCTTCCGGCAAAGGCGTCGACGATCTTTCCCGCACGGAGATCAATTCGATCGATCCCGCCACCAACACGAACTACACCGACGTCTACACGCACACGGAACAGTTCGACAATTTCCATGTGCAGTCGCTGATCGATGAAATTGACGGCAAGGATTCGACTGGCCGATCCAGCGCCGATGTGCCCACCCTGTTTGGGACCAACTTCCAGACTTTGAGCGTCGCCCAGAAGGCAACGGTGGCGAATGGAGGCGGCTATCTGGATGCGAGTTTCACGCCGGGTCCGCAGGTAACCAACGCGATTACCTATCTGGACAACGCCTTGGGTCGCATCGTGGCCGAACTGAAGCAGCGCGACCTGTATTCGTCGACGGCGATCATCGTCACGGCGAAGCACGGGCAATCCCCGACCGACCATTCGAAGCTGGTGAAGAACGGCGACACACTCTCGAAACTGCTTGAAGCAAACAACTATCTGGATCCGAACGGCAACTTCGGGCAGAACAGCACGAAGAGCGGCAACCTCAATGACGGAACCGGGCTCGCCGGCACGGGGTTCGTGCAGACCGACGACGTCGGCCTGATCTGGTTGCGCGATCAACGCCAACTGCCGGCTGTCGTGAAGACCTTGAAGGACAACCTGAGCTGCAACGCACCCGGCATTTGTGCGGACGGCCCGCAAGCGTACATTCTGTATGGCCCGCAACTGGCTGGCCGGTTCGGCGATCCGGCACGCGGACGCACGCCTGACATCGTCGTTCAGCCGAACCCCGGGGTCATCTATACGTCGAGCGCGACCAAGGACGAAGAGCACGGCGGCAACGCTCCCGACGACAGCCATCTCGGTCTCGTGGTCTACGTGCCTCACGCCCGTCACGCGGGCCAGGTGAACGACGAGCGCGTACTGACCACCCAGGTTGCGCCGACGATCCTGCAGTTGCTCGATCTTGAGCCTGAACTGCTGCACTCGGTCGCTATTGAGGGAACGCGCGCGCTGCCGGAGTTCGATCGCGAGCGGTTCTAGGCGAATGGCGGCACTCTGCCGCTAATGGGCCACGGCAAATAAGCGAAGCGTCACGATTCTTTTGGACCTTCAACGCTTCCATATCGTGTCGTCGGTGGCCTGTGGCCGGCCTGGAGAGTTCCAGGCCGGCTGCTCAGTCGAACGCGGTCGTGCTAGAGTCGGGCATCTTTTTCGCTATCGCGTAGCCCTTATGCCGCCAAGCCTTGAATCTGAACCCGCCGCTCCGGCAGATCATCAACAAGGCATGGAAAGCGCCGCCGCGACGCAGAGTCTTGACATGCGGATTCCAGCGATCGTGCCCGCGCGAACCGCTCTGGTGGTCATGCATTATCAGACGGACATCATGCGGTTATTTCCATCGGTCGCACCTTCGCTGCTCGCCAACACGCGCAAGCTGTGCGACGCCGCGCGGGCCAAAGGTGTCAACGTCTATTTCGCCAGGATCCACTTCAGTCCCGGCTATCCGGAAGTCAGTCCGTTGAACAGAAACGGGCAGGGAATCAAGCAACTGGGTCTCTTCGTCGACGACGAGATCGCGCCGGAACTCGGCCAGTTGGCCACTGAACCGCTCATCATCGCGCATCGTGCCAGCGTGTTCTTCGGTACCGACCTGCAGGCGCGGCTTTCCACGCAGGGGATCGATACGCTAATCATGGTTGGGATAGCGTCGACCGGCGTGGTGCTGTCGTCGGTTGCGTACGCGAGTGACGCGGACTTCCGCTTATTGACGGTCAAGGATTGCTGTTACGACCCGGATCAGGTCGTGCACGATCATCTGTTTTCAACGGCCTTCGATTCGCGCACGACGGTATTGTCGCTCGCCGATGCCTTGTTGTTGCTCGCCTAGCGTGTGCTGACTTTTTTCGGCTTTCCATGCTAGTCAGCCGCTCCGCTGTGCGCTATTCAGATCGATCTTTGGCGTTCAAGAAAACAGCGGTAAAGACTGCATTGCCATTTGGCGCGGGCGTCGGGAAGCCGTGGGTCGGCCGCTGCGTACGGAAGCTTGCTCGCCGGGGGAGCCGAGGCGCCTGTTGAGATCCGACAGTGCTTTGCAGACAGACGTGTGATCGGGCATGCCGGCCAATGCCAACTCGAGCCGGTTCAGCAGTTCCGGCAGACTCGATTCTCCAGTCATCTTTCCTGCGAACTTGCGCTTCCGCATAAGACCGCTCCTGATTCGACAGACACTGCGCGCACAGCATCTCATGCTACCAGGTCGATAGGGACGCGTCCAGGCGGGTTCCTTTCGACGTTCATGAGCGAGCGCATCCTTCGCGCTCGAGCCAAGCGCGGAACAGCACGACCAGTTCATCCGCCGACTTCGCATCCGGAACGTAAGTGCAATAGCTTCGCGACGGCAAGCGAGGACCGGCGAACGGCGCGACGAGCCGGCCGGCCGCGAGGTCGTCGGCGATCAGAGCGGTCGGTCCCATCGCGACGCCGATCCCGTCGATCGCCGCTTGCAACGTCAGAAAGAAGTGGTCGAAGGTCAGCGCGGCGGCTGGCCTGAGTGCTGGAACCTCCGCGCTCGCCAGCCAGTCCGGCCAAACCCGCGGAAGACTCGACGTATGCAGCAACGTATGCTGCCGCATATCATCCGGCGTTCGGAGCGGCAGGCGCTGCAAGAGCGCCGGGCTACAAACAGGTACTCGCTCCTCGGACAGGAAAGGCCGCATCGAATAGCCATAGAACGTGTCCGGGCCGCCCCGGACGATCACGTCGTATGTCTCCTTCAGACTCTCCAACGACTCGTTCGATGTGTACACACTGACGTCCACGTCGGGATGCGCGGCGCGGAAGGTCGCCAGTCTCGGCACCAGCCAGCGCAATGTGAAGGTCGCGGGCGCATTCACGGACAGTGTCCGGGAGAGCGTTTCAGCGAATCCGTATCGGGCCGTGGCCTGCGAGAGCCCCTCGAACAAAGGACCGATTTCCGCCAGATAAGCCTTCGCTGCCGGCGTCAACGCAACGCGCCGGTTGTGCCGTTCGAACAACGATGCGCCGAGCCACTCTTCGAGCGCGCGCACATGCTGGCTCACTGCACCGTGTGTCACGTGCAGTTCGGCGGCGGCTTCCTTGAAGCTGCCGAGACGGCCGGCGGCCTCGAAGGCGCGCAGGGCATTGAGCGGCGGCAGTGTTCGCTTCATTCACAAGAGTTTATCTAACGCGAATCCCCAATTTAACTCGTTTGTGGCGGTCCCACAAGATAGATAAGCTTCTTATTGCACCGCTGATTCTGGCTCTCCCACACTCTTTGCCTCTCCTGAACCCGCATGCTCAGTTACACCGGCGGTCTCGTCCTCATTGCCGCTTTGCTTCACGCGAGCTGGAACGCGATGCTGCACGGCAACCGCGACCGCTTCCTCTCCATGACGTGGATGAGTATCGCCATCGCCGCGGTCGCCACACTCGTGATCGTGTTCACGCCTCGGCCCGCCGACGCCGCCTGGCCGTACGTCGCCGCATCGGGGCTCGTGCATATCGTCTACAACGTTTGCCTCGTGCGAGCCTATCGTCGCGGCGATCTGGCGCAGGCCTATCCGATCGCACGCGGCTCGTCGCCGCTGCTCGTCACACTCGGCGCGGCGCTCTTCGCGCGTGAGGCGATCGGCCCCTTGCACGCACTCGGGATCGCGATGATCTCGGGCGGCATCATCGCACTCGCGCTGCAGGGCGGGCGCGTGTCGCGCGCGGGTGCATTGGCCGCGCTGGCGACGGGTGCGTCGATCGCGCTCTATACCGTGATCGACGGCATCGGCGTGCGCTTGTCCGGCGGCGAGGCGCTCGCCTATACCGCCTGGATGTTCATGTTCTACTGGCTGATGCCGGTGCTGTTCGTCGCGATGCGCGGGCACGAGGCGCTGTGGACACCCGTGAGAGCGGAGCCCGTCGCCGTCGGGTTGTCGCTTGCTGGCGGCCTGGTGTCGATCGCGGCGTATGGCATCGTGATCTGGGCCATGCAGTCGGGCGCGATGGGTACGGTATCCGCGTTGCGAGAGACCAGCGTGGTGTTCGCGGTGCTGATCGGACGCGTGATTTTGCGGGAAGCGGTAAGCGCCAGGCGCTGGCTCGCGTGCCTGATCGTCGCGGCCGGGGCGGTCTGTTTAGGGCTTTGATCAGACAGGATCGCGCCCCGCCCAAATTGAAGCAGCCGCTCTTTTTCTTCGGAGCACAAGCAACTTCGCTGCCACGACGGCGGATTCGCCCTACAGTCCGCTAACTACAAAAGTCTTTTTTGTTCTACGCTATAGGTGCGGTTCGCGGCGCGTCTCGATGTCTGTCCCGTATCACGGCTATCCGGGGAAGCCACAGACTCCGCTGCACGCCGTAGACGCTATTCCGGCGCGGTACGGTGCAACCGGCCGGAAGTAATCTCGAGACAGTCCTATCGCCACTCAATACTCCGGCAGCCCGGCGGACCTCGCTCCGACCGTGGCACTCGAACCCTGCACCCGACCTATGGAGACTAATGATGTCGATTCGATTAGGAGAAGACGCTCCCGATTTCACCGCGGAAACCACCGAAGGGACGATCCATTTTCACGAATGGATCGGCGACCATTGGGCAGTCCTGTTTTCGCATCCGAAGGATTTCACACCCGTTTGCACCACGGAACTCGGATACCTTGCAGGCCTCAAGCCGGAATTCGATAAGCGCAACACGAAAATTATCGGGCTCAGCGTCGATCCGGTCAGCGACCATACGGAGTGGGTCAAGGACATCGCCGAGACGCAGGGCCACGCAATCAATTACCCGCTGATCGGCGACTCGGACCTGAAAGTCGCGAAGCTCTACGACATGATCCATCCCGAGGCGAGCGGCGGCGGCCCGCGCACCGCGGTCGACAACGCGACCGTACGCTCGGTGTTTCTCATCGGCCCGGACAAGAAGGTCAAGGCCATGCTCGTCTATCCGATGAGCGCGGGCCGCAATTTCGACGAAGTATTGCGCCTGCTCGATGCGCTGCAACTCAACGCGAAACACACGGTGGCGACACCGGTGAACTGGAAGCCGGGTGAAGACGTCATCATTCCAACATCTGTTTCCAACGACGCCGCGAAGCAAAAATATCCGCAGGGTTTCAAAACCGTGAAGCCTTATCTGCGGTACGTCGAGCAACCGAAGTAACGCACGCGGATTGGAGCGACGCGCGCCGGACAGTGCAAAGTCCGGCGCGCGAGGTGAGTCCGGGTGCAGTCATGCGCCCGGACCTCTGAGCGGGGCAGCGCCCAACCGGACTGCCTGTGGGGTAATCGGCGGCACCGCATGGGTCGCCATCTTAAGCGCTCGCAGGAGCGGGCCGCGGAGCGAAAACGTGTTGATCTTCCGGCAGCTATTCGATCAGCAATCGTCTACCTACACCTATCTTCTTGCCGATAGCACGACGCGAGAGGCGGTGCTGGTCGATCCGGTATTCGAACAGGTGCGCAGGGATGCCGCGCTGATCGAAGAACTCGGCTTGCATCTGCTTTATACGATCGACACCCACGTCCACGCCGATCACGTGAGCGGTGCGTGGATGCTGAACCGCCGCATAGGCAGTCGCATTGCGATTTCGGCGGCGAGTGGCGCCGAAGGCGCGGACCGCTATCTGAGCCACGGCGACAAAGTCGAGTTCGGTTCAAGATACCTGACGGTACGCGCGACACCGGGCCATACCGATGGATGCATCACGCTCGTACTCGACAACGAAACCATGGCGTTCACCGGCGATTGCCTGTTGATCCGTGGCACGGGCCGCACGGATTTTCAGCGCGGCGACGCGCACACCCTGTTTCGCGCGGTGCATGCGCAGATTTTTACGCTGCCCGCCGCATGCCTGCTCTACCCGGCTCACGACTATCGCGGTTTGACGGTCACGAGCGTGGGCGAAGAGCGGCGCTTCAATCCACGCCTCGGCGGCGAGCTGTGCGAAGACGATTTCACCGGATACATGACGAACCTGCACCTGCCGCATCCGAAGCAAATCGACGTGGCGGTGCCCGCGAACCTGAAATGCGGCCTCGCGGCGAGCGTCCCCACGCAGATGAGCGAGCCCGATTGGGCGCCGCTGACCTGCAGCTTTGCCGGCATCTGGGAAATTAGCGCTCAGTGGCTGGAGGAAAATCTGCCTGCGGTCGAAATCGTCGATGTGCGGGAACCTGAAGAGTTCGACGGACCGTTGGGACGCATTCCCGCAGCCAGGCTCATTTCATTGGGTGAGCTCGCCGGGCGGACCGCGGAACTGACGAAGGATCGCCCCATCGTGACGGTCTGCCGGGCCGGTGGACGCTCGGCACAAGCCACGGTCATGCTGCGCCAGGCCGGATTCGAGCGGGTGGCCAACCTTCCCGGCGGCATGCTGCGCTGGCGCGCGGAAGGCCGCGTGGTTGAGAACGGCAGCGCATAGCGGTGTAGTCGATGCAGGCCCTCCATGCCGGCGACGCGTCAAGTTATCGAACCAGGGGCGAGCGCCGTCTCACCTCTTCCACGCCGCCCCCTCCGGAAAGTGATATTCATCGAGCGACGCCGCATGCATCTCGATGCTGTAACCCGGACGCTGCGGCGGCATATAACGGCCATTGCGGATCACGACCGGATCGACGAAATGCTCATGCAGATGATCCACGTATTCGAGCACCCGGTTTTCCAGCGAGGCCGACACGCAGATATAGTCAAACAGCGAAATATGCTGGACGTACTCGCACAATCCGACACCGCCCGCATGCGGGCACACCGGCACGCCGAATTTCGCCGCCATCAGCAGAACGACGATGACCTCGTTCAAACCGCCCAGCCGGCAGCTATCGACCTGGCAGAAGTCGATGGCCTGCGCCTGTAGCAACTGTTTGAACATCACCCGGTTATGACAGTGCTCGCCGGTCGCGACGCCGATCGGCCGAAGCCGTTGACGGATGGCCGCGTGGCCGAGAATGTCGTCGGGACTCGTAGGCTCTTCGATCCACCACGGATCGAATTCCGCGAGGCGCCGCATGTTCGCGACCGCTTCGTCGACATCCCACACCTGGTTGGCGTCCATCATCAGCTTCCGGCCTTCGCCAATTTCTTCGCGCAGAATGCGCGCGCGGCGCATGTCCTCGTCGAGATTGCCGCCCACCTTCTGCTTGAAGTGCGTCCAGCCCTGCGCGACGCCTTCGCGCGCGAGCCGGCGGATCTTGTCGTCGTCGTAGCCGAGCCAGCCCGCCGATGTCGTATAGGCGGGATAGCCCTGCGCGAGCATTTCCTTTTCGCGTTCGCCCCGCGTCTTCGCATGGCGATGCAACATCGCAATGGCTTCCTGCGGCGTGATCGCGTCGGTCACGTAGCGGAAATCGAGGCAGCGCACGAGTTCTTCGGGGCTCATGTCGACGAGCAACTTCCACACGGGCTTGCCTTCTGCCTTGGCCCACAGATCCCAGGCCGCGTTGACGACAGCCGCCGTGGCCAGATGAATCGCGCCCTTGTCCGGGCCGATCCAGCGCAACTGGCTATCCGACGTCAACGCGCGCCAGAAAGCACCCATGTTCGCGGCGATATCCTCGAGCCTTTTACCGACGACCAACGGAGCCAGCGCCTCGACCGCGGCCACGCAAATCTCGTTGCCGCGTCCGATCGTGAAGGTGAGGCCGTGGCCGGTGAGCGCGTCGGGCGAATCGGTTTCGAGCGTGACATAAGCGGCCGAGTAATCCGGCGCGGCGTTCATCGCATCGGAGCCGTCCAGCGAACGCGAGGTGGGAAACCGAATGTCACGGACGGACAGCCTGGTGATCGTGGGCATCTGAACACACTCCTCTGCGACAGCCATCGACTTCGGTCTAATAGCAAAGAGGGCCGTGGCATCGAAAAGACGCCGCGACCCCTCCCTCTCGCCGCATCAGGCGGCGGCGATCAATCGTAGAGCACGGCTGCGATCTTCGGATCGGTCATATTCGTCTTGTCGTACCAGTAGAAGCCCGTGTCGACTTTCTTCGGCAACTTCTCGCCCTTCAGCGCCTTCACCGCGGAGTCGACCACGCACTTGCCGATGCCGACCGGGTTCTGCGTGATGGCGCCGGCCATCAAGCCCGAATTGATGTCGTCCTTCTGCTCCTTGCCCGAGTCGTAGCCGATCAGCACCAGCTTCTTGCCCGATTCCTTGACGCCGATCGCGGCGCCTTCCGCCGAGCCTTCATTCGCGCCGAAAATTCCCTTGAGATTGGGGTTGGCCTGGATCATCGTCTTGGCGATTTCCGCCGACTTCAAATGGTCGCCGCCGCCATATTGGACCGAGACGATCTTGATGTTCGGGTGCTTCGATTTCATTTCATTGAGGAAGCCGTCGCGGCGATCGATGCCGGTGCGGCTCGTCTGGTCGTGCACGATCACGCCGACTTCGCCGGCATTGCCGATCGCCTCGGCCATCTTGTCGGCAGCGAGGGCGGCCGCCGCGAGATTATCCGTTGCACACGTTGTCAGCGGAATATCGCTGTCCACGCCGGAGTCGAAAGCGATCACGGGTATCTTGCCGGCCTGGGCGCGCTTCAATAGCGGAATGGCCGCCTTGCTATCGAGCGCGGCGATGCCGAGTGCCTGCGGCTTCTTGGCGAGCGCGGCCGAGAGCATGTCGATCTGTTTGTCGACCATGGCTTCGGTTTCCGGCCCCTCGAACGTGATCCTGACGTTGTGCTCCTTGGCCGATTGTTCGGCGCCGGATTTGACGGCCTGCCAGAACTGATGCTGGAACCCTTTCGAAATAAGCGGGATATAGGTGTCCGCGTATGTCACGCTCGTCCCGCCAATGAGAGCGCCAACGCCGACCACGACACCGATTAGTTTTCTTTTCAACATGGTGTTTCTCCTCCTAAGATGGGCTGTCAACTTCAGCCGTTGGGGAGCTTATGGAGCTCCATTCCTTATCCTGTCCCGTGCCGCGTCAGCTTTTCTTGCGCCGCAAAATATCGCCATAGACGGCGAGAATGATGATGAGACCGGTCACCACGATCTGCCATTCCTGCGCGACCGACATGATGCGCAGACCGTTGGTCAGCACACTCATGATGAACGCGCCGATGATCGTGCCGAGAATCGTGCCCGCGCCGCCGCTCAGCGACGTCCCGCCGATCACCACGGCCGCGATCGCTTCAAGTTCGTAACCCTGGCCAAGCGCCGGCTGCGCCGAATTCAGGCGCGAGGCGATCAATAGCCCGGCAATGCCGCAAATCGCTCCGCTCAGGCCGTAAATGGCGATCTTCCACCGGTCGACATTCACGCCGGACAAACGCACGGCTTCTTCATTGCTGCCGAGCGCGAAGGTATACCGGCCAAGCGCCGTGCGATTGAGCGTGATCGAACTCAGCACCGCGAGGAAAAATAGAATCAGGACCGCGTTCGGCACGGGCAGGCTCGGCAACAGGTCGCCGATCAGCGAATCCTGCGAGATCATGTAGAAGTTTTCGGTGTCGGTGAAATAGATCGGCTTGTCGGCCGAGACAACCAGCGACAGCCCTTTCAGCAGCATCATCATGCCGAGCGTGGCGATGAACGGCGGTATTTTCATTTTCGCCGTGAGCGTGCCCGAAACGGTCCCGCAGATCGCCCCGGTGCCGATCGCGGCCAGCACGCCGGTCCACATCGGCAGATGCCAGTAGGTCAGGAACACGCCGCAGATGACCGCGGTGAAGGTCATCAGCGTACCTACGGACAAGTCGATGCCTCCGGTAATGATGACGAACGTGCAGGCAATCGCCAGCACGCCGTTCACCGCCGTTGCCTGCAGAATCCCGAGCATGTTGTCCATCTGCATGAACGCGGGAGACGCGAAGCTGAAAAACACCAGCAGCAGGATCAGGCTCCCGAAGGCGAGCAGCTTTTGCAAAGCGGTCGGCGTGAAAACGCGGGCTCTCAGGCCCGAAAACGTCTTTTTATTACCCAGCGCCGATGCATCCGATGGCAATGTCATGAAAGACCTCTCGAGGCTCACGCCACGTTTAGGGGTTCGCGCTGCGTCGCCAGTTGCATGATGCGCTCCTGGGTCGCCCCAGCCGCTGAAAGTTCACCGGTAATGCGGCCCTCGCACATCACGACAATGCGGTCGCTCATGCGCAGGATCTCCGGCAGTTCCGACGAAATCATTATGATTGCCTTGCCCTGGTCGGCGAGCGCGCGCAGCAGCTTGTAGATTTCGCTTTTTGCGCCGACGTCGATGCCGCGCGTCGGCTCGTCGAAGAAGAGCACGTCGCAGTCGCGCTCGAGCCATTTGGCAATGACGATTTTCTGCTGATTGCCGCCCGACAGCAGCCGCACTTCCTGCGTCGCGGAAGGCGTGCGAATGCCGAGCAGATTGATGAAATGGGCAGCAGCCTTGCGTATCTGCGCGCGGCGCAGGAAAAAATTCAGCGACAGGAATTTGCGCAAGTTGGACATCACGATGTTCGATTCGACACTCATGCCGGTAGCGAGGCCGAAACGCTTGCGGTCTTCCGAGAGATAGCCGATGCCGCGCGCCACCGCATCGCTCGGATTCCTGATCGATGCCTTCACGCCTTTCACGACGATCTCGCCCGACTCGATCGGATCGGCGCCGAACACCGCGCGGGCGACTTCGGTGCGGCCGGCGCCCATCAAGCCCGCGAAACCCAGTATCTCGCCCTTGCGCAGCGCGAAACTCACGTCTCTCACCAGCGGGCCGGCATTCAGATTGGTGACTTCGAGTGCGACCTCGCCCTCGTTGGGGATGTGCTGGGAAGGCGCGGCGTCGGTCAAGGTTCGCCCGACCATCATGCCGATGATCGCTTGCACGGTGGTGTCTTTCGCCGCGACCGTGGCCACATATTCCCCGTCGCGCAACACGGTGACGCGGTCGGCAATCTGCTTCAGCTCATCCATCTTGTGCGAGATATAGATGATTCCGACGCCCCGGTTCTTCAGCTCGCGAATGATGCGGAACAGCTCGGCGATTTCGGCGTCGTTCAGCGCCGAGGTCGGTTCGTCCATGATCAGCACGCGCGAATCGAACGACAAGGCCTTGGCGATCTCGACCATCTGCTGCCGCGCGACAGTGAGCGTGCTGACCACCGCGCGCGGGTCGAGAGCCACGTGCATGCGGGCGAGTATGTCGTGAGCTTGCGCGTTGAGCTTGTCTTCGTCGAGGAACAGGCCGAGGCGTCCACGCGGCTCACGGCCGATGAACATGTTCTGCGCGACGCTCAGATGGTTCATCAGCTGGAGTTCCTGATGAATGATGCCGACGCCCACGGCCTGCGCCTCGCGCGGGCTCTGGAAATCGACCGGCTGGCCGTCATAGAGAATTTCGCCGGTGTCCCGTGTGTACACGCCGGCGAGGATTTTCATCAACGTCGACTTGCCGGCGCCGTTCTCACCCATTAGCGCGTGGACTTCGCCGGCCATGAGTTCGAACTGGACTTCGTGAAGCGCCCTCACGCCAGGAAAGCGCTTGCTGAGCCGTTTGACGGAAATGAGCGGAGTCATGGTGCGGATCGAACGACAAATCCGCGAGCGCCGCCAGCCTCATTGCGAGGAGCGGATTGAAACAGCATGGAACGCCGCCGGGCCGGGCGCCGCCGGGTATCGGACTGCAAAGACGGGCGGTGCAAGGCGCGGTTGAAATCGCAACGAGAAGCCAGACGCATTGCTGGGCCCTCAAATCGATGTGCGACGATTTTACGACGCTGGACGCCGCCGGCTCAAGCTTAGGCATTCCCTAATATCACGAGGCCAATGCCGCACGCCTGCTTCCCACTATTTGATTTGCCGCTTATTTCAGGCCGATTCGACGGCCTTTGCTATCAGAACAGTTGGGCGCCGAGTTCGTGCAGGCTGTTCCATTTCACGGTGCTGACAAACGTGCGGCCCGTGGTGTCGAGCGATTCGATCATCGCGCGTTGGCCGCGCGCTTCCGCCACGACGCGTACGATGCGTGCCTGATAGCGCAGCAGCGCGCCAATCGGCGGGCACAGCGCTTCCCGGCGAATCCGCGAGCGTTTCTTTTCCATACCCAATCTATCCAGATGTCCAGCGAGTTGCAGGGCCGCCGACCAGCCACGGCGTCTCTGCGCGTGATGCTACCAGGTCGGCCGGCAATGGTCCAGGCCGTGTGCCGATGCACGGCCTGGACTCGGGGTGTAGCGCCCGCCAGCTGCGAAGCATACGTTAGCCTGACGCCGCGCTAATTCACCACTAATTCAAGCCCGATACGATCATCGCCATGGTAACGAAGGGGACGACCCATGGCCGACTTCCTTGAATGGCTCATAGATATCTCGGTGGCGAGCGCGAGTGCCGCGGCCATCGGTTCGATCTTTCTGTTGCTGGTCGGCGTGGCCGGCGAGACACACCGGCATGTCGTCAAACATCGCGATGCCGGCCGGATCTTACCGCTGTAACTCTATCTTGCCCGACTGGAACGACCTGGCCCGCGACATGATGCGCTCGCTCGTCTTTGACTTTTCCGTATCAGCCGGTCACTATATCTTTTCATTGTAAAAATACTGCCCGCGACCAGTAACCATGAAAGAAGCAACGTCACGCCGCAAGACGTCCACCTCACCTAGAGCCGCAGCCCCCGCTAAAACCTCAGCCGACCACGCGTCACGCGAGAAACCCTATCACCACGGCGCGCTGCCCCATGCGCTGCTTGAAGCGGCGGAGATCGTGCTACGGCGCGACGGCATTCGCGGCTTGACGTTGCGCGCCATTGCGCGTGAAGCCGGCGTATCGCATACGGCGCCCCAGCATCATTTCGGCGACACCGCCGGCGTGTTGAGCGAACTCGCCGCCAGCGGACACCGGCGGCTCGCCGCGACGATGGCGGCGCAGGCAGACGGTATCGAAGCGGGCCAGGCGCGGCGCAAAGCCATCGCCCGCGGCTACGTGAGCTTTGCGGTGGCCAATCCAGATTTGCTGCACCTCATGTCGCGCAGCGAAATGCTCGACGCGGCGCGCCCGGCCCTCGTGCAGGCGCGGCTAGCGTCCGCGCGCACCCTGGCCTGCGTAGTCAGCGCGCCCACCGAACGCGCCGACGAAGATAGATTCTCGCCAGGCCGAATCACTGCGGCTCAGGCCATTGCCATGACCGCGGCGTGGGCGTACGTTCACGGGCTGGCTTTGCTTCTCATCGACGGACGCCTGAATGCGCTGGCCGCATCCGCCGACGGTATACGCAGCGCCGAAGATCTGGTGGAAGCCGCGATCGAGCACGTCCAGATCGTTCCCGCCGACCCCGCAGGCAAAGGCCGAAAATGAGCGGGAGCCCTCACGTCGCAATGCCGGAGCGCCCACCCTGACGTTAATGCCGCAATGGCGCGCGCGCTCTCGCGTTTTGGTCACTCGTTCCTCTTGTCGCCCACCTACATGCTCAAATCGCTCCGCAACCAGCTCGTTATCGCAATTGGCGCCGTGGTGAGCCTGTTCGCCATTCTGCAGGGCGTCAGTTCCTACCAGTTCTGCGTGGCCGGCATGAGCGCGGTGCTCGACCTGCGCATGGAACAGGTCGCATCGCGTTTGCGAATCGGTTTTGGCGAAGGCATTCCGAAGGTTCCGGCGCGCGGATCGCAAGACGCGCGCGATATTTTCATCGTCATCTGGAAAGATGGCGAGACGCAGCCGGTGCGAACCACTGAGCCATCGCTGCTCCTGCCGCGCGATGCGGCCGCGGGCTTCACGTCGCCGGTAGTGAATGGCGAAGGGTGGCGGATCTATACGGCTCGCGACGGCGCTCAGACCGTGCAGGTCGCGCAACGCCTCTCAGTACGTCAAGAGATCGAGGAAACCGCCGCGACGAAGACGCTCTGGCCGATCGTCGTGTTCATTCCGCTCGTGTGGGCCGCTGTTATCTTCGTCGTCAATCATTCGTTGCGGGAACTGAACCGGCTTGGCAACGAAGTCCGCGTTATCGACGTGAACCATCTGCAGGCGCTGCCGCTCGCCCGCGTACCCACTGAATTGCTGCCCTTCATCCGCTCGATCAATCTGATGATAGAGCGGCTTGCCCGCTCTATCGAGAGTGAACGCAAATTCATTTCCGACGCCGCGCACGAGTTGCGCACGCCGCTTACGGCGCTGCAATTGCAGGCCGATAATCTGCAACGCGACATTGTGCCCAGCAATCAGGAACGGTTTCGCGCGCTCCAGGGCGGCATCACCCGAAGCAGCAATCTGATTTCGCAGTTGCTGCGGCTCGCGCGCGCGGACGCGCCGCCGGTTGGTCAATCGCTGACACGGGCCATGGTCAGCGTCGATGTCGCGGCCGCCGTCGTCAACGCCATTTCCGACGTGCTGCCGATTGCCATGCAGCGTGGCATCGATATCGGCGCGAACGAAATGGTCAGCGCCAACGTGCGCGCAATCGAACTCGACATCGGCACGGTGATCAAGAACCTCGTCAGCAATGCGGTTCGCTATACGCCCGACGGCGGCACGATCGATTTGTCGACCCGCGTGCATGACGGCATGGTCTCTGTCGAAGTGAAGGACACCGGCTTCGGTATCGACGAAACCCTGCTGCCCCGCGTGTTCGACCGGTTCTTTCGCGCCAATACGGACATTGAAGGCAGTGGGCTCGGGCTATCGATTGTGAAAGCGATTGTCACGCGGTACGGCGGGACGGTAACGCTGCGCAATCGCGATGACGGGCAGTCCGGCATCGTTGCGACGGTCAGTTTGCCGATCGAGCCGGATGGTGCCGGTTGATGCGTTTCATATCCGGTTTTAGTGACGCAAGTAAATCGACTTCAAGCCCACGTCATAGCTGGGATGCAACCATTCGGTGGGATTTGTACTCGCATGCGTGCCGTTGCTGCCGATAGCCGCAGCCGTATGCGCCGGCATCTGCGGCGAATCGATACCGATCACTTCATAGGCCACCGTTTCGACCTGCATTTCATCGATCGGCGCGGCGGGCTGTGCGAACGCCGCAGTCGGCAAAGCGATCATGCCGGCGATCAGTGTGTTGCGCAAAAACTTGTTCATTGTCCTTCTCCTTCGAAATTCCCGCTTCATTCTGGGTATGGAATACGGCTCGCGCTATCGCGAAGTTGTTGGCCGGTTTTTCGCGACTCCGTTGCCAATCGAACGGCGGTTCTTTACGAAGTACCCCGGCCAGCCACGAATACATATTGCGCGCCCAGAATTAGCGCTGAATGAGGGAGTTCGAGTGACCCGCTTTGCCCTGCTTCGCACGCTGCCAGTGGGAACTGGCTAGGCGGTGTGGACTGGCATCGCAGCGGCGGGCACGGCGATACTCGGAATGATCGCGTCATGACACTCCGCTACGCCGACGACGATATCGAGCGACAAACCCATTCGCCCCCTCACTTCGGCAACAGCCCCTTAGCCTGGTCTAGCATCTTGTCGAACGCCTTACTGAACCCACCGGCCTGATCGTCGCTCTTCTTTTGCGCGGGCGCCTGCGAAGCGGCGACGCAGGCAGCACGCATTTCCGGATGCTCTGTCCAACAAGTGGTAGCCAACTGTTTGGCGCGGTTCATATCGCCATGCTCGCGATACCACGAGATCACGTTAGGCCAGGTCACCGACGTCCGGCCGAAATAATCGAACTGTTGCAGCAAGAATGCTTCGCCCTGCTTCGGGTCTTTTTGTCCGATGCGGCTGGCAAGGTTGGTCTGCACTGCCCACGAGCGGTCGCGTGAAGCCAGGTTGCGCCGCAGCACCTGCGCCTGCGTATCCGGCGGCGCCGACCGCGAAAGTGTCATCAGATTCGACAACAGGAACACGGGGTAGGCATGGTCCGCCGTGGGACCGGATGCGACCGTTAGAGCCACCTGCAGCGCCTGCGAGTAGTTGCCCGCCGCTTGCAGATCCTGCATGTCGGATATGGCCTTGTAGTGAGCCAGAATGAGCGGCGTCGAGCCACGCTTGCGCGCTGCATTCCAAGGCTCGGGCCGTGCATCGGGCAGTTTGTCGCCAAGCATCGGGCGCACGAGTGCGGTCAGGTTATCCTCGCGAGCGGCCGGGTCGCCGTGATCGTCATGCAAAGTTTCGAGTTGCGCCGCGATCTGATCGTCGATGACCGCACGCGCGTCGAAGAGATTTTCCGCGACGCTCGCCTGGGCGCCCGCGCGCGCGGACGTGTACTGTGCGACCGCGTCGCGCAGTTCGCCAATGCTGCTGAGCTGATTCACCGTTTGCGCTGCACCGCCGCCGACAGCCGGCGCGATAGGCTGAGTACGCGCCTGCGCCGCAGCCTGCTGTCCGGCCTTCTCTCGCCCTGCTTGCAGTTGCTTTTCGTGCAGCTTCTTCCGGCGTGCTTTGGCATCCTGATCGTATGCAATGACGCGTTCGAAGAAAGCCTTGAAACCGTCGACGTAGGAATAGCCGCAACGCAGGCTGATCGTCGCACCGAAGCGGTCTGCCTGTTCTTCGACGTTGCGTTGCCAGGCAGGGAACAACACGCGTGTGCCGAGCGTCTGCACCACAGCGATATTGTCGACTCCGGTCCACGCGTTCGACGTCGGCGATTTATTCGTCACTGTCCAGGCAAGCGACACGATGGCAAGCGACGTATCACCGGCTGTGCGCGCGTCAAAAATCGCGTGATGGTTGAGATAGATATGCCCGAATTCGTGAGAGAGGATCGCAAATATCTCGTCCTCCGATTCGGCTGACTGCAACCAGCCGATCGACACGAAGATATTGCCGCCCGCGCTCGAGTTTGCGTTGAGTCCGGTCTCGGAGATGATATGCACGGAGCCCGGATAACTCGGCGTGCCCGCGGTTTTCTTGATCGTCGCGAGCAGGCCGTTCAGATATGCCTCCATCTCCGGCATCGGGACGAGACCCCAGCCGTCGGCTCGCGCATTCATCAGGTCGAGTTTGATGTCGGGCCAATCGCGCGCGGGTGGCGGCGGAATCGATCCGACGGTGTCGAGGGTGGGTCCTTTCGCGGAGCCGCCGCCGATGTTCAGGTTCGATATTGCGCCTGGCATTTTGACGTCCGCGCATGCGCCGAGTAGAAGACTCGCGCATGCACCACAGAAGTAGCGCCGTCCGGTGGACATGATTAATGGCACCGGTTGGTGGCGGCGCCAAGAGTCGCGGCCGACTGAACGCCGGCAGACTCGCTGCAGCGTGCGATCTGTGCCTTGCGAACTACCTTTACAGACATGCCGTCAACCCAATAGGGCTTGCCGTCGACTTTCACAGGATAAAAGCCGCGTTCGGAAGGACCCTCGACCGCGAGCGGCAAAGTCGGCGCGTCCATGACCCCTTCTTTTTCGCCTGGCGCGCTGTAAAGCTTTACTGTTCCGCCGGGCTTTTGCGCATCGACAAAAGACTTTGCGTCGTCAGCGGCGGCAAAGCCATTTGTCGTCAATGTGAACACCGCGACCGCCGTCGTGGCAAGAAGTGCATGTCTGATCTGTTGTCGGGCATCGTGAATTCTCCGCATCATCAATTCTCCTTCATATCGGTGATCCAGCGAAACAGGTGTTCGCTCCACTCAAAAAATTCGGCTGCTATCGTGCACGCGATCACATGCGCCACCACGAGAAACGGGATCTGCATCCACTCGCCGATAAGAATCATCGCCACGCCAACTACCACGAGGGCGATTCCGCTCGCGAGAGAGAATGTCAGATTGAAAAGTGCCGTGGATTGCTTCGCTCTCCACCAGGGAGCCGAAAAGCGCGCTTTCCAACGACTGCGTTCTCGATGGAATCGCTTAAACCGCTCTCGAGCGCGGCTCTTACCTACCACAACGAAAAACATCGCCAGAATGCCAATTACTGTATAGAGCCCCAGCCTGCACCATCTGTTCATAGGCATAATCAACCTAGGCTCCCACGCCTCGATATTTTCAAATGTGCTGTGATGGCTCAAAAGATTATCAAGTGCCACAGCATGCAGAAACACGCCAGGTATGCGGTCCTGAAGTGGCGAAAGAATAAGGTCATTCGAATAAGCGAACGCTGTTCCGATCATCACGACGTGGTCCTTGAACGCAGACCTTAGTACATCGTCCAATCCAGTCTCGTCACCGTTCGCCCGTCCGTCACCGTTCGCCCGTCCGTCACCGCTCTTTCGTTGGAACATGCTCGCATGAATCGTTCGATAGTGAACACAAAGGGGCCGACTTGCAGGGCGAAAGATCGCACGCGCTTCAGCGCGTATCAAGAGCGTGAACTCGCTGTCGCTCGAGGTACAGTACATTTGTCCGTCGTCATCGCCCTGGTCCACTCGAATCCAGGAGTCACGGCGCGCTTCGTTTTCTTCGTCCTTAGACACGCGCCATAGAAGACCATCTGACGCGGTGTCCAAAGGCCACGTCACGGACATGAATTTGGCACTGTTGCACGGCACCACAATCCTACCGTCTCTCTTTTCGTAGATATCTTCGAAGATGGCGAAGGCGGCACTCAATTGGCATCTGTCCTTTGAAATGTCAGGAACCTTCCCGTCGCAGTCCTCGGCTTGATCCGTACTCGGTCCCTGCTCCTCTTCACAGGGGGACTCTTTCGGATATACAAGAGGATAAGTCCAGGCGAGCCGGTCTACCGCATGTGCGGAGAACTCAACGCCGACGCGCTTCACTGTCTTCAAGTCAACATCATTGTCGAGCTCCGGATTGGTGACGAGCATGTTCTCCGGCGTCCGGCGGGCCGCCAAGAATACGCGTGTCCCCCTTGACGTCAGACTCGTAAGGGCCTTTTTGAACCCGTCAAATTCAGTAACGTGCGCGTTCCCGTCAGAATGCGCGGGTTCCTTGAGTTCACCTGCACACGTGGTCCTCTCAAGTTCACCGGAACCTCGGCCTCTGGATTGGGAAAGGATCACGTCGATGAAAAGACCCTTCGGCGGGAATCTGTTGAGGTAGCTTAGAAGCCAGGTGTAGAACGGGTAATGAGCCGGCCAGACTTCTCTGCAGCCCGCCAAAGCCTCTCGGTCAATGACGAGCACTGTGATGTCCGTGCCTTTCCAGCCGCGCGGGTCCGCCGCCATATCGTTCTTGCGCTCATAGTCGAACAGATAGCCCGAGAACGGTGCCGCAAAGCGTGCAATCGTCTGCGAGACCATTTCCTCACTAAAGCGTGATGGCACAGCAATTGCCAGCAGCATACCCAGCACCACCGACAAAGCAGCGCGACCCAATAGATACCGAAATCCGACACGTTCGTGGTTCGGACCTTCCTGCGCTTTTTCTTTATCCTTGGTCGCCATCGCCCAGCCCGGAATATCAGTGGAACGAAATAACAAAATGAGTCTAGAAAATCCTCAATCGTTTCGTTAGCTTAATTTCCATCGGGTAAACGCGAGGCGGAGCATGCAATGGTGCATTTCTGTAGAGCTTCTTACGTATGAACAAACACGGTCGCGATCCGCATATTTTATTTTTCATCTGGATGACTAAGATTCTGCCACCTCTTTTTTCCATTACATCGCGAAAGTCTGCGCTGCGTACATCAGCCGATAGTTAGTAATCGACCGCCAAAAGCGTCCCGACTGTCAGGCAGACGACTAACGAAGGTTTCAGACAGCGCGGGGGGTGGCGGATTACGACTATTGGTTGTCGTCCGTTCCACACCGCCTGCGATCACGACCGGAGTATCTGCGTGACGTGGCTCCAACATCGGATCCGTGACTAACGGGCCGCCGATCAGGACGAACGGCGTCGGAACAGGGAACGTTGATGAGCGCAATAAAATCGACCAAGCGCCCGTGCGGGCAAGAACATGCCTGAATGGTCGCGGGCGGCAGCGCATTTTGACTAGTGACGCACGTCAAGCCAATAGGCGGTAAACCGTCACGCTGAAGAACCGGCTTTTCCGGAAATGCATTAAGCCAAACGAATAGCCAGGGCAAAGGACATGCCCACGGTCGAACCCATTGTCGAGGTCGACCGTGGGCCAGGATGCACCATCACGGCAACGCAATCGGCACAGGCCTTGTCAGCAGATCCACATAAAGACCAAAAAACCGATTGTTATCGAACCGCGTGACATAAGTGATCTTCTGCGGCGAAGCTCCTGCCGCCGGCTGGTCCGGATATACCTTCACATGCCCCTGATCTTCACCGCTCGTCGTATCGATATCCAGATACGCACTCTTTGTTTGCGTAGCGTAAGCAGGATCAAGGAAATACGCGATCGTCAACGTATCGAACAGATCGGTATTGCTAGCGAACGCCCCGGCATTGGCAATCCCATACGCCCTCGTCACCGCGGTCTGCTTGCTCGGATTGTTGACGATCTGGTCATACACGCTTTGTGTCAGCGGCACCGTATTCGTCACATCGAGCGGAATCACGGCTTGTGGAATCGACGTCTGCAATACCGTGCGCACAGCCAGTGGATCAAACCACCAGTTGAGTTCTCCCACGGCATTCGCATTGCCCGGCACCGCCATCGCGCCGCCCATGTATACGATCCGCTTGATCAGCGGCACGATCTCCGGCGCCTTCATGATCGCCGTGGCAAGGTTAGTCGGCGGCCCGACCTCCAGAATAGTGACCTGGTTCGGATAGCGCTTGATGGTCTGAATCATGAAATCCGCCGCGCCCTGTGCCTGCAGTTTCGTCGACGCCGCGAACCCGTCCGGCGGCGCAACGAGTTGAGACTGCTGAGTCGGCTCGGGCCGGCTCCACGCGCCGAAGTAGCCGTTCGGATTGGCGGCCTGCTGCGCGCGAATACTCGCTACATCGTATTGCAACGGATAACGGGCCCCGCCGTACACACCCACGACGTTTTGCACGCCCATCCTCTCCACTGCCTTGAGCGCATCCGACTCTTCCTGCAGCAACCAGTCGTTGCCGGTAACGACGGTGAGGCCGAGCAGATTGACCTTGCCCTGCCCCATCAACTGCGTGGTCATGGCGAAAAGCTGGCCGTCGTCGCCCATCGTGTTGAAGTCTGAATCGATGATGACCTTCGGCGCATTGGCGAGAGGATCAGTGGTCGATATGCTGCCTCCGCACGCAGCCAGTCCCAGCGACATCATCAGCATGCCTACGTATTGTGATTTCATGTTCGTCCATTGGAGAGCGTGATTAACAAGGGAACACCATCGTGAGATGGTGCCGATAAATCAACGTCGAGCCACCAAAAGTGGCAATCCGGAGCGCCTCATGTCACAACCGGCATCCGTGTCAGGCTGCGCTGTCGACTTCCGCGCGTGTCGGTATCGAAGGCTGCGCACCCGCGCGCGTCACGGAGATCGACGCCGCGCGTTGTGCGAGGCTGATCGCGCTTTCCAGCGGTTGCCGTGAGGCGAGTTGCGCGGCAAAGACGCCGATAAAAGTGTCGCCGGCCGCCGTCGTATCGACCGCCTGCACCTGAGGCGCGGGGAAATGCATGCCCTCGCCGCCTTCCACTAGCAGATAAGCACCCTGCGCGCCGAGCGTGACGATCACATTGCGCGCCCCGCCCTGTTGTAACTCCGTCGCCGCACGCCGCGCGCCGCTTTGCGATTCGACCGGCAGGCCGGCCAGAATGGCGGCCTCGACCTCGTTCGGCACGAGGTAGTCGACTAGCGGCAGCCATTCCGCCGGCAACGGCCCCGTCGCCGGCGCCGGGTTCAGCACGGTGATCTTGCCGAGCCGTCGAGCGAGCGCGAGGGTTGCGTGAACAGAATCCCACGGCGTTTCCAATTGGCACACCACGACATCGCAAGCCTTGACGGCAGCTTCATGGCGAGCCACGCTTTCCGGCGTGAGTTCGCCGTTGCTGCCGGCGACCACGACAATCGTGTTCTGCCCGTCATCGGACACCGTCACCATGGCGACACCGGTCGGCTGGCCCGGGTGGACCTCCACGCCGCTGCAGTCGATCCCTTCCGCTTCCAGATCCTTGACGCGCTGCGCGCCGTTCGCGTCTTTGCCGACGCATCCGACCATGGCCACCTGCGCGCCGATGCGCGCGGCCGCAACCGCCTGGTTGCCGCCCTTGCCGCCGGCGACCTGTGAGAACTCATGTCCGCCAATCGTCTCGCCGGGGCGCGGCAAATGCGGCGCGCGCGCGACGAGATCCGTATTGATGCTGCCCACTACCAGCACCCGGCCTTGCTTCGTTTCTTTTGACACTTTCATTTTCTCCTGTCGACCAGAGTTAGCGCTTTAGCGCTTACTCTGGTCCCATGCACAGCGGTCGACCAGAGTTAGTGCTTTAGCACTTACTCTGGTCCCATGCAACGCGGTCGACCAGAGTTAGCGCTTTAGCGCTTACTCTGGTCCCATGCAAAGCGGTCGACCAGAGTTAGTGCTTTAGCGTTTACTTTGGTCCCATGCAAAGCGGTCGACCAAAGTTAGCGCTTCAGCCCTTCCTCCGGTCCCACGCAAAGCTGCTGACCATCCACGCGACGTTCACAATTACCCGGCGCGACGACGCCGGCTGCGATAAGTATCCAGCACGACAGCCACGACAATCACCGCTCCCGTGATGAAGCGCTTGGTCGGCTCGGTCGCGCCGATCTGCGCAAGACCCGCGGCCAGCACCGAAATGATCAACACGCCGAAGAATGTGCTCGTCACCGAACCGCGCCCGCCCATCAAACTCGTTCCGCCGATCACCACCGCCGCGATCACCTGCAATTCAATACCCTGCCCGGCATTCGGATCCGCCGCCTCGAGCCGCGAAATCTGGAACAGCGAAGCGAGGCCGGCGAGCAGTCCCATCATCGCGAACACCGCGATCTTGTAAGGCCGCGGATTGACGCCCGCGAGCCGCACCGCTTCCTCGTTCGTGCCGATACCGACCAGATAGCGTCCGAAGACGGTACGCGTCAACACGAACTGCGCGGCGACCATCACCACAATGGCGATGATGAAAGCCGGCGAGATGCCGAACGCCACCGGGTTGGAGAGAAAATCGAAGGCATCGCCGATATAAGCCGTGCGCGAGTTAGTCAACTGATACGCGAGACCACGCGCGGCTTCCAGCACGCCGAGCGACACGATGAACGACGGAATCCGCCACGCCACGGTGATCGCGCCGGTCACGCAGCCGGTCAGCGTCGCGCCCGCCATACCGAGCAAGGCCGCGGGCAGCGCTGGCCAATGCCATTGCAGGGCCGCGACGCTCGTGAGCGCCGCGCCGAGCGCCAGCACCGAGCCGACCGACAGATCGATGCCGGCAATGATCAGCACGAACGTCATGCCGATCGACATCACGACGAGATCGGGAATCTGGTTGGCGATCGTGCTGAACGTGTCGTAGGTCAGAAAGTGCGAACTCAGCAGCGAGAACAGCACGATCATCCCGAGGAGCGCCCCGAGCAATCCAAGGTAGTTCGACAATCCGAGTCGCGTGCCAAGTGGCTTTGCGTTTTTGGGTGGTTCGTTCTGCAGTGTAGGCAGACTGGTTTCAACGGTCATGCTCAATACTCCACTAATTTACTTTCGTCGGGCGCTTTCGCGTCGGGTTCGATCGGTTCGTGCAACATGTCATCGCGCTTGGCGTAGCCCGCGAATGCCGCCGCCAGCAGCGCGTCCTGAGTCCAGTTGCCGCGCTCGAACAGGCCCGTCATGCGTCCCGCCGACATCACCGCGATCCGGTCGCAAATCGCCATCAATTCGCGCAGGTCGCTCGATACCACCACCAGCGCTCGACCTTCGCGAGCCAACGCGCCCATCAATGCATAGATATCGAACTTCGCGCCGACGTCGATGCCGCGCGTCGGCTCATCGAACAGCAACACCGTGCAATCGCGCGCAAGCCACCGGCCGATCACCACCTTCTGCTGATTGCCGCCCGACAACTCGGACACCGGCTGCGACGGCCCGGAACTGCGAATGCGCATCGCGTCGATCTGCTGGTGCGCCAAAGCCGCTTCACGACGGCCGTCCACCACGCCCTTGCTCGACACCGAACGCAAGTGGCCCAGCGAAATGTTGGCGGCGATCGGTTGGGTCAACAACAGTCCCTCGCCTTTGCGATCTTCCGTGATCAGCGCGATACCGTGCTTCACGGCGTCAGACGGCGAAGCGATCGCCACAGGCTCAAGCGCGCCGCCTTCGCGACCGATCGACACCGTGCCCGCGTCCGCGCGGTCAGCGCCATAGATAAGCCGCATCAACTCCGTGCGCCCGGCGCCGATCAGTCCGCTGATGCCAAAAATCTCGCCGGCCTTGACCTCGAAGGACACGTCGCGCACCACCGGCTCGCGCGTCATGCCGGTGACCTTGAAGGCCACCTCGCCGATGCGCCGCTCGCCGAGATCGATCCGGTCGCCGATATCGCGGCCGACCATCAGGGTCACGATACGGTCGGTGGTGAGATTGGCCATCTCGTCGACATGTACGAGCCGGCCGTCGCGCAACACGGCAGCGCGTCTCGCGATACGCTTCAATTCTTCCAACCGATGCGAGATGTACACCAGCGCGACGCCGCGCGCCTTCAACCGCTCGACTTGCTCGAACAGCAGATCGACTTCGCGGGCGGTCAGCATCGCGGTGGGTTCGTCGAGAATCAGCACGCGGCAATCGCCGATCAGATTGCGCGCGATCTCGACCATCTGTTGATGCCCGATGCCGAGCGTGCCGACCAGCGTGTCGGGATCAATTGCGTCGAGGCCGACTTGCGCCATGGCATGCCGTGCATCCTCGCGCAGCTTGGCGCGGTCGATCCAGCCGAACATGCCGCGCTGCGGCAGACGGTTCAGAAAAAGGTTCTCGGCCACCGAGAGCGTGGGCAGCAGGTTCAGCTCCTGCATGACCATGCGCACGCCGAGCGCCTCGGCGTCGTTGCGGCTGGCCGGCGTATAGGCCGCGCCGCCGAGGGTCATCGAACCCGCGGTCGGCGTGACGAGGCCGCCGATGATCTTGGATAAGGTGCTCTTGCCCGCGCCGTTTTCGCCGGTCAGCGCCAGCACTTCGCCTGCGTGCAATTCGAGCGAAACATCGGCGAGCACGGGCTCGGCGTAGGTCTTGCCGATGCCGTGCACGCGCAGCACGGGGGCGGCGTCAGCAAGGGATGAAATTGGAGTGGACATCAGATTGATTCAGGCTGGACAGAAATCAGACGGCGTGGCCCCTTGACGGAGCGGGCCACACCTTGCACCTGTCTTACTTGGTGACCAGATCGACCGGCGTTTCGACGACGCCGGACAATTCAGACTGCTTCTTGTGTTCGGAAAGCGCCTTCAAAGCCGTGTCGATACCGAACACTGCCTGCTTGGCGGCGTATTGATTGGCGGTGGCGAGCACGCGGCCGTCCTTGAGCATCGGCTTGATCGCGTTAATGTCGTCGTAACCGACGATCTGCACCTTGCCTGTCTTGCCGGCCGCGCGCACGGCCGACACGGCGCCGATTGCCATGTTGTCGTTGCCGCACAGCAAGGCCTTGACGTCCGGATTCGCGTTGAGGATCTGGCTCGCGACGGCGTTGCCCTTGTCGATTTCCCACTCGCCCGATTGCAGCGCGACGACCTTCATGCCGCCCGATTGCATGGCCTGCTTGAAGCCGGCCGTGCGTTGCTGCGCGTTGGTTGTGGTGGTGACACCTTCAATAATGCCGACGTTGTCGCCCGCCTTCAGGTGCTTGGCCAGGTAGTCGCCAACCTTCTGTGCGCCCTTCGCGTTATCCGGCCCGACGAACGGGATGTTCAGGTCTTTCGACTTGAGCACGTCGTTGTCCAGCTTGTTGTCGATATTGACCACGATGATGCCGGCATCGACCGCTTTCTTCAGGACCGGCACCAGCGCCTTGGAGTCAGCCGGCGCGATCACCAGCGCGTCGACCTTCGAAACGATCATCTGTTCGACGATGCGGATCTGGTTCGCGGTGTCAGTCTCGTCCTTGATGCCGTTGGTGACGAGATCGAACTTCGCCGGATTCTGCTTCTGATAATCCTTGGCGCCCGTTTCCATGGTCAGGAAGAACTCGTTGGCGAGCGACTTCATCACCAGAGCGACTTTCGGTTTATGGGCGGCCTGGGCAAAGGCTGCCGGCATCGGCAAAATCGACACAGCGAGGAAAGCTGCGCCGGCTGCGATGGCGCGACGGCGCGCCGGTAGAAAATGGCGAATCATTGATGTCTCCGTATCGCTCGTTCGGTCTACTGAGAGCCGTTGAGTCGTGTGATGGGTAAGAACGCCGCACTTGCCGCCACTGGCTGATCCATCAGGGTCGTCCCGTATGCTGGGCAAGTATGGCCAGCTCCAATCCTATCCTCGCGAACTGCGTTATGCTATGTCAAATTTCAAAACTTATCGTTTCAAAAATGGAACACGTGGATTGGGACGACTTGCGCATTCTGGTGGCGATCGCCCGCGAAGGCACCATGCGCTCGGCCGCCGCGGCGTGCGACCTGAGCGCGCCGACTCTGTCGCGCCGCCTGACCGAGCTTGAGCGGCGGCTGGGCGAACCGTTGATCGACCGCGTGCCGTCGGGTTGTACCGTGACGGCGTTCGGCGCCAAGGTGCTGGCCTGGGCAGAACAGATGGAGGACCTGGCGCACCAGATCGAACGCGCCGCGGATGTGAACGGCGGCGCACCCGCGCATGGCACCGTGCGGATCAACGCCGTCGAATGGCCGTCGTACATTCTGCTGAAGCTGCTCGGCTCGTTTCAGGACCGACTGCCCGGACTCGCGATCGAAGTCCTGACTTCGCGGCGTCCTTATAGCCTTGCGCGGCGCGAGGCGGACATCGCTTTGTGGTCCGAGTGCCCCGAAGAGGGTGATCTCTATGTTCGCCGGATCGGCAGGATCCGCTTCGGGCTGTTCGGCTCGCGCGACTACTATCTGCGCCACAAGGCCGCGATCGTGAAGAAGGAGTGGGACAAGCTCTCGTTCGTGGGCTACGACGACCGTCAACCCGATCACCCGGCGACGCAATGGCTGGGGGCGCTGCCCGGCGCTCCGGCGCCGTCGCTGCGCAGCAGCTACGGCATGGGTGTGTTCGACGGCGTGCTGGGCGGCTCAGGACTCGGCATACTCGCCCAGCTAGCCGGCGACACGACCAGCGATCTCGTCTGCGTGGAGAAGCACATCAAGGCGCTCGATCAGGACGTGTGGATGGTGCTGCATCCGGCGCTGCGCGACAGTGAGCGGATCCGGACCGTGGCGAACCTGATTGCCGAGATTTTCCGCTGACGCCGCCTGACGAACGAACGAACGAACGCTAACGTATCGGCCGGTTACGGCTAACCTGCGCGAAACTGAGCGCGATCGTGCCTCATGGTACTGCGACGCCGGCTGCTGCAACAGGAATCGGGGAAGTCACGGAGTTGCCTCACCGTTGCGTGTCGAAAGGCGCGCTCCGGAGCGGCGAGCGGAGAAGCCCATCCGAACCTACGTATGTCGCACACAGCAACAACGATTTCGCGGATGATGGAACCCGCCGCAACCAGCATCCATCGCATGCACAACGTCCAGCACGCCGGCGATCCGCGCCCGGCGGACACCGAAACCGACTTCCCGGTCGTGGACCTCGAGGTCGCATAACCAGCACGGGCAGCTCAGGCTCGTCCGTTTTCAGGAGATACGCCATGTCCCGCACCGTCGCCGAGAAGCGCGCCGCGTTCAAAGCCCTGCACACGTCCGGTTGTTTCGTCCTGCCCAATCCATGGGATGCCGGCAGCGCGCGCTATCTGCATTCGCTCGGCTTCCAGGCGCTTGCCACGACCAGTTCCGGCTTTGCCTGGTCCACCGGACACGCCGACAACAGCTTGCCGCGCGACGCGATCCTCGCGCATCTGCGTAAGATCGTCGAAGCGACCGACCTGCCCGTCAACGCGGACTTCGAGAACGGCTTCGGCAGCACGCCGAACGAGGTCGCGGAAAGTGTCAGGCTCGCCATCGAAACCGGCGTGGCCGGCCTGTCAATCGAAGACGCCACGGGCGACGCCGCCGCGCCGCTATTCTCCATCGAAGTCGCCGTCGAACGGATCAGCGCCGCGCGCCGCGCCATCGACGAAAACGGCGGCGATACGCTGCTGGTCGGCCGCGCGGAGAACTTCTTCGCCGGCTCGCCCGATCTCGACGACGCGATTGCGCGACTCAAGGCCTATTCGGAGGCCGGCGCCGACTGTCTGTACGCGCCGGGCATTCAGACGCGCGAACAGATCGAGGCGGTGGTCGCCGCCGTGGCGCCGAAGCCCGTCAATCTGCTGATCGGCTCGACGTCGGCATTCACGCTGCAGGACGTGACCGCGCTCGGCGTGCGGCGCATCAGCGTCGGCGGCGCGCTGGCCCGCGCGGCGTGGGGCGGTTTCATGCAGGCCGCGCAGTCGCTCGCTCAAGGCCGCTTCGACGGCTTTGCCGGCGCGGCGCCGGGCTCGCAACTCAACGAGCTGTTTGAGAACCGCCGGTGAGTTGAGGTGTCGTGAGGTGACGAAAAGGGCATGCGGGCGGTCGACAACGCGGCGGCCCGCACCGGGCTGCGACGCCGCCATGGTTCGCTGACGAACGTACGCAGTTCGCGTAGCCATGAGAGACTGATGTCTAGCGTGCGTTCAGTCTGCCGACGCCCGCAGCTCGGGCATGTCAGCTATGAAACTTCGTCCTTTCAGAGTGCTTGCCGCACTCCTCGCCTCAAGCGTCGGCTTCTGCCCGGTGGCATCGCACGCCTACGCGCTCGACGCACAATTCGACTGCCAGGCGCGTCCCCACGCGTTCATTACGGAACTCATCGACGACAAGTACATCGAGTCCAATCCCATGCGGGTCGACAAGAACTCCGTCAACGCGTTTCGTCCCGTGCACGGCAGCGACATGACCGTATTCGGTTTTCGCGTGTACGCCGTACTCGGCTATGAGCCGGACGACGGGATGTTCAAGAAAGGCCGCGGCCAGGCGCTCGCGGGCCCGTTATACGGCGTCGTGTTGTCCGCGCCGAGCGAGTCGGTCGAAACGCGCGTGCGCGCGTCCGGAAGCACCGCCAAGGTGCACTCGGTCATCCCATTGCTGCTGACCGCGGTAATTTGCACCAATTGACTGTAGACAGGCGGCCGAGCGCTGTGGTGCTATGCTTTTCGCTCCTCATCGCCCACGCCGCCAAGGTCTTCACGCCGATGCCCTCGTCCGTCCGCAACTCGCTCATCTGGATCTTCGACGCGTTCGAGCGCGATCCGACTTACATCAGCAAGCGGATGTTCGGCAGCGACGCCGCTTATATCGATGGGCTTTTATGCCTGATTGCCGCGGATCGCGACAAGCCGTGGAATGGACTGCTGGTGTGCACGTCGCACGAGCGTCACGCCGCGCTCACTGATGAGATACCGGCTTTGCGGCCGCATCCGGTGCTCGGCAAATGGCTCTACATAACGCAGGACGATCCTGCATTCGAAACCGTCGCCGAACAATTGACGGCGCTGGTGCTCGCCCGCGATTCACGTATAGGCGTCGAGCCGAAGCCGCGTGCACGCGGCAAGAAATCCAAGCTGCCGAAAGCGTAGCGCGTCACATCGTTCGATTGAGCGGCTCACCCGTGCGTTTGCGACGGCGAGATTCTTGTTCTGATCGAGCGCCCGTTGGATCAGGCCATCGAGCACTGGATCATGTAACTGGCTCCGCCATTGCACGGCGCCCTGATCGACCGCTTCAGTGGCAGAATCAGCGGCACCGCAGCATGGTTCGGGAGACTTCGTCATGGGCAACGAAACGCACGTCGAACATCAGACCGGCGCAACCAGCGGATCGGACACCGCACCGGAGATTCCCGGCCAGATCGTGCTGGTCTTTCAGGGCGGCGGCGCCCTCGGCGCTTACCAGGCGGGCGTGTACCAAGCCCTTCATGACGGCAAAGTCGAGCCTCACTGGGTTATCGGCACTTCGATCGGCGCGATAAATGGCGCGATCATCGCCGGCAATCTGCCTGAGAATCGCATGGCGCGCTTGACTCAGTTCTGGAACGGCGTGGCACGTCAGGGTATCGGAGCGGCGGACTGGCTGCCGGGACTCGCGAACTGGCTGCGTGATTTCACCACGGTCACTCAAGGCGTGCCGTCGTTTTTCACGCCACGGCTGCAGTCGTGGACTGGCCTTCAGACACGCGTTCGCTCCGACCAGGCCGCGTTCTATTCGACCGGACCGCTGCGCGAAACCCTGGCTTCGCTAGTCGATTTCGACTATCTGAACCAGAAGAGGACGCGGCTGACCGTCGGCACGGTCAATGTCCGCAGTGGACGCATGCGCTACTTCACGAATCGCGATGCGCTGCTGGACGTCGAACACGTGATGGCTTCCGCCGCTTTTCCGCCCGGCTTCCCGGCGGTGCAACTGGAAGGCGAATCGTACTGGGACGGCGGCATCTATTCGAATACGCCGCTCGAAGCCGTGCTCGACGACCGGCCGCGCCGCGACTCGGTGATTTTTTCGGTGCAGTTGTGGCCTTCGAGCGGCCCGGAACCCGAGTCGATCTTGCAGGTCATGAGCCGGCAACGCGACATTCAGTATTCGAGCCGCGCGGAGAGTCATCTCGATCGGCAGAAGCAGATTCACCGCTTGCGTCACGTGATCCGCGAGCTCGGCCGGCATCTACCTGAAGAGACACTGAATGATCCGGAGGTGCGCGATCTGCTCGGCTGGGGCTGCGGTACGACGATGCGCGTGCTGGAACTCGACGCACCGGCATTCGATAACGACGACCTGAACAGGGACATCGATTTCTCTTCGGCCGGCATCAAACGGCGCTGGCTCGCGGGTTACGAAGACACGGTCCGCATGCTGAAGCGCGCGCCGTGGCGGGAAGCACTGGACCCGATGGAAGGCCTCTCGGTCTTTCGCATGGCATCGGCGGAAAGCCGGCAATAAATCGCGTCAGCGCCGCAAGCAGCGACTCGCGACCTCGGGCGCGGCGTAGGCCGTGCGCGCCTGCTCGCTCACCGCAAATCCTATTTGTACCTGGCACGCAAGACTGTTTGTCCATGGCGGGTATTCGAGATCGGCGCCGATGCGCCTAGATTTCATATCTATCGGAGCCGCTGGCCCGATCAGCATTTGATCCCAAGTTACTTATCCGGAGATTCAGCCATGAGCACATCACAAAAAGTCGTTGTCGTCACGGGCGCATCGCAAGGCATCGGCGCCGAACTGGTCAACGCGTTTCGCAAGCTCGACTACCGCGTGGTCGCAACCGCGCGTTCGGTCAAGCCCTCGGAAGATCCGAACGTCCTGACCGTGGCGGGCGATATCGGCGACCCGGCCACCGCGCAGCGCGTGATCCGTGAAGCCATCGCCCGTTTTGGCCGTATCGACACGCTCGTCAATAACGCCGGCATCTTCGTTGCCAAGCCCTTCACCAGCTATACGGCCGAAGACTACGCACAGGTCACTGCGGTGAACCTCAACGGCTTCTTCTTCATCACGCAGCTCGCCATCGCCGAGATGGAAAAGAACGGCAGCGGCCACGTTGTCAGCATTTCGACGAGTCTCGTCGACCACGCCATCGACGGCGTGCCGTCGGTGCTGGCCTCGCTCACCAAAGGCGGCCTGAACGCGGCCACCAAGTCCCTCGCCATCGAATACGCGAAGAAGGGCATCCGCGCGAACGCCGTCTCGCCGGGCATCATCAAATCGCCGATGCATGCGGAAGAAACTCATGCGGCGCTCGGCGCACTGCATCCTGTCGGACATATGGGCGAAATGAGCGATATCGTGAACGCTGTCCTGTTCCTGGACTCGGCGCCGTTCGTGACGGGCGAAATCCTGCACGTCGACGGCGGCCAGAGCGCAGGTCACTGATCGCGCCAGGGCGCCGCCACCCGGCGCCCTCCACGTCAACCGAGGATTACGGAGAACGCCATGCCTATCGTCACAATTCAGGTGACCCGCGAAGGTTCCAGACCCGGCAACGATGCCGTCACGGCCGACGAAAAAGCCAGGCTGATCGCAGGCGTCAGTCAGGTGCTGCTGGACGTGCTGAACAAGCCGCTCGCGGCGACCTTCGTGGTCATCGAGGAAGTGGACACGGAGAACTGGGGCTGGGGCGGCTTGCCGGTCGAGGCCTATCGCAAGCAGCTCGCCCAGAAGCCGGGTTGAGCGTCGGAACGGGGTCGCTCAACCCGTTGAGTCATCTAGTTTTCAGTTCGCGAACTGCCGCAGTTGCTCGATGCTCTGCTTCAGTTCGCGCTCCAGTTGGACCGTCAGTTCCGCTGCTGGCAACGACCTTGCCAGCGCGGCGGCCTGGCCTGCCCACTGCGCGCCGTAGCCAAACTCCCCTTGCGCCTTCGCTGCCGCATTCAACGCCTTACCTGCATCGTAGGCGATCGGATAGGCGGGCGGACTGGGTGAACGCGCGTCGGCGCCGAGCGCCGTAAAGCTGTTCGCCATGCTTCTCGCCAGCCGCCCGGAGATCGCCGCTGTGAAAGTCGTACGGCGAGCCGCCTCGCCGAGCAACGCGCGACGATAACCCTCGTCGATCGACGTTTCCGGACACGCCACGAAGGCCGTGCCAAGCTGCGCGGCCTGAGCGCCGAGCGCGAGCGCCGCCGCAATGCCGGCGCCGTCCATGATGCCGCCGGCGGCGATCACCGGCAGCCGGCATTCCCTGACCAGCAAACGCGTCAGGGCGAACGTGCCCAACCGGTCGTCGAATGCATCCGGGTCGAAGACACCGCGATGCCCGCCGGCCTCGATACCTTGCGCCACGATCGCATCCACGCCCGCCGCTTCAACCTGCGCGGCCTCCTTCAGATCCGTCGCACTGGCGAGCAGCGTGATGCCCGCCTGCTTCAACTCGGCGATGACATCGGCGGACGGCAAGCCGAAGTGAAAACTGACGATCGCCGGCTTCTCCTCCAGAAAAACCGCCAGCATGGCGGGGTCCGCAAGGAAGCTCGTGTAGATCTCCGACAGCTTCGCCGGTGGCGTCGCTCCGTACTTTTCGAAATGCGGCGCAAGCCAGCGCAACCATTGCTGCTCGAGCGCCGCGTCCGCTTGCGCAGGCTGATGGCAGAACACGTTGATGTTGAACGGCTTGCCCGTCAGTGCGCGGGTCTCCCTGATCACCTTGCGCGCGCCGTCGGCGTTCATCGCTCCGACGCCTAACGAGCCCAGGCCGCCTGCGTTGCAAACGGCCGCGGCCAGTGCGGGCGTGCTGACACCCGCCATCGGCGCCTGAACGATCGGCTTGTCGATGCCCAGCAAGGGCAGCAAGGCACGCTTGCCTGTCTGATTGGTCATGTCGCTTCCTCATCGAGTCTCACTACAATATAGTCCTGATATTCCGTACGAACCCCTGTTCCGCGCCGAACGCGGCCGAGCCGCTGCGTTCGCATTGCGGCCGTTCCATGCGGCGTTCCGCCTCGCACCAGACCGCGCCATCAGGCACTTCGCCGAGAGACCATGCAGCGTCAATTTGAAGATGTCCTTCTGGGCAGTATCGAACTGTTCTGCCTGGCGGCCGAACTGGAGAGTTTCACCGAGGCCGCGAACGCCGCGAGCGTCACACCGGCCGCCGTCAGCCGTACGGTCGCGCGTCTGGAGGAGCGCCTCGGCGTGCGACTGTTCGTGCGGACCACCCGGCAGATCCGGCTGACCGATGCGGGACGACGGTACTTCGAACAATGTCGGCTGGCGCTGGCCCAGCTCGCCGAAGCCGAGCGTGAAGCGACCGGACAGCAAACCGCGCCGACCGGCGTGCTGCGCATCAGCATGCCGACGCCGTATGGACACTACCGCGTGCTGCCCCTGCTGGCCGAGTTTCGCCGACGCTATCCGGGCGTCACCGTCGAAACGCATCTCAGCAATCGCAACATCGACTTCGGCGAGGAAGGCTTCGACCTGGCCATTCGCGGCGCGGCGCCCGGAGACTCCGGGCTGATTGCGCGCACGATCGAGGACGCGGAACTGGTGGTCGTCGCCTCGCCGGCCTATCTGCGCGGCGCCGCAAAACTGAAAACGCCGGACGACCTGGTCCATCACGACTGTGTCCAGTACGCGTTGCCGAGCACCGGCCGCAATCTCCCGTGGCTGTTCAAATACGAAAACGAGGTTGTCGAGACGATGACGAGCGGCGGATACACGTCGTCGGGCGACGTGCTTGCCGGGGCCACGCTCGCGCGTCACGGGGCGGGCATTTTTCAAACCTATCGGTTTATCGTGGAGAAAGACCTCGCGGCGGGAACGCTCAAGGAACTGCTCATTCCCTATGGCGGCTGTTCGCGGCCGTTCGTGCTGCTTTATCCGCATGCGCGGCACCTGTCGTCGCGCGTGCGCAGTTTCGTCGACTTCCTGATGGAAAAGCTGGGATCGTAGGCGCACGGATCATCGCGCGACGCTCCCTCGACAACCCGTCACACGCGCAGCGGAAAGATGAACTTCGCCGCCAGCAGGCCGACCACTCCGCCGAGCAGCGTCTCCCACGCGCGCGCGCCAAGAAACGAAATGGAGTGCACGCCGCCAATCGCCAGTGTCACGATCAAGGTGAAGGCGAACGCTCCGCAAGCGACGTCGTAACGCTCGGGCATCGCCATCGCGTAGATGATCATGGCGGCCGCGACGGCGGCCCAGGCGAGCAGCGGCACATGCTCGACGAGCGGCAGGCAGGCCAGACCCAGCGGAACGCCGACCAGGGTGCCAATGATCCGTCTGCGCACCCGCTCCGCCGTGCCGCTCGCCGAACCCGCCACCACGTAGGTGCTTGCCGTGATGGCCCAGGCGGACTCCTTGAGTCCGATCGTCTCGTTCAATACGTTCCGAGCGCCGCGGCGATGCCGTACGCGGTGATGAGCCGCAGTCCCTTGATTCGGCGATGCGTGCCGGGATCGAGCTGATCCAGCCATGTCGTCGCGAGGCCTAGGACGCCGCGCCGACGCTCGCCCACGGGTTCGCCTCGAACGCCATCGCTCGCCGCGCGGCTTTGCGCATCGGCGCCGACTCGCTTGTCGTCCTCCGGGATCATCTTTCGCCTCACGGCATGGTGCGCGTGGGATTTGGACTACCTCGTAGTCTAGTCGATCGGCACGCGCGGACCGCTCGGAAATCGTTGTCAGCGGCTGTGCCGCCAGCCCAGTCAGTCAAGCGCGCGCCTAGGCCGGCAGCCGCCTGCCGTCTCGGACAATAAAAATCGCATGCGATTTAATCTTGTGCGCTTGACAAGGCGAAACTTCTCGTCCACTATTCGACGCATGCGATTATATCGCATGCGATTGAAATCGACTTCACAGCTCTGACCATTAAGGAATTCATCATGACCAAGATCGAAAATGTCCTGCTCACCGGCAAAACCCACACCACGTTCAGCGGCCGCGGCGGTCGCGTCAACCTCAATCTGTCGGCAGCCAAAGGCGCCGGCGCGGACATCGCGTTCCCGGCTGTAGAGGCGCATCCGACTGCGGAACAGCTGTTTGCGGGCGCCTGGTCGGCCTGTTACATCTCCGCGATCGGCCTCGTAGCCCAAGCGAAGAAGGTGACGCTGCCGTCCGATCTGTCCGTGGAAATCGAGGTGGATCTGGGCATGACCGGCGACGCATATTTGCTCCAGGCCCGCTTTAACGTCAGCGTGCCGGGCGTGGCGCGCGAAGTTGCCGAGGCCATCGCGCATGAAGCCCACGAAATCTGCCCGTATTCGAAAGCCACCCGCGGAAACATCGATGTCGTCGTCAATGTCGCCTGATTCTTTTCATCGCTAAACCGGCATTTCCAGGCGCGATCCGTCGAGGCTCGCGTCTGCCGTCGAACATTTTTTTGTGGAGTTTCACCATGAAAACCAAACTCGTTGCTGCATTGCTCCTCGCACTTTCTGCCTCCGCCGCCGCGCCCGCGTTTGCCAGCGGCTATGGTCCGGCTCCCTTCTACCGGCCTTCGGTCGGCGCCCCGGCGTCGCAACGCGGCCAGAGCGCGCAAACCGTCGCCGCGAGCAACGACGATGCAGCCGGCTCGCAAGCGGCGTATGGCGGTGTCGTCTCCGGTCAGTCGGAGTCCGGGAGCCGTGCCGTCGTCGCTCCCCACGACAATCTTTACGCACGTCATTGAGGCGAGCGGCCGGCCGCGCCAACGTCCCGGCCGGCTACGCATGCCTATGGCGGCGTGATGGGCTTTGCCTGCCGGTCGGCTAGCCAGGCCGATCTCTGGCATGCTTGCGGGATCGCATCCGATAGACGGCGAGCCAACCACTGACGAAAGGATTGGACTGAAATGACGACGCAAACCGAAACCGCCATCCTGGCCGGCGGCTGCTTCTGGGGCATGCAGGATCTACTGCGCCGCTACCCCGGCGTGCTGTCCACGCGCGTGGGCTACACGGGCGGCGACGTGCCCAACGCCACTTACCGCAACCACGGCACACACGCAGAAGCGCTCGAGATCGTGTTCGACCCGAGCCAGATCAGCTATCGCAAGATCCTCGAGTTTTTCTTCCAGATTCACGATCCGACGACCAGGAACCGCCAGGGCAACGATGTCGGCATGAGCTACCGCTCGGCCATCTTCTATCTCGACGATGAGCAGAAGCGGGTGGCTGAGAACACCATCGCCGATGTTGAGGCGTCCGATCTCTGGCCCGGCAAGGTGGTCACCGAAGTCGCTCCGGCCGGCCCGTTCTGGGAGGCGGAGCCGGAACATCAGGACTATCTGGAGCGCATTCCCAACGGCTACACGTGCCACTTCGTTCGCCCGAACTGGAAGCTGCCCGAGCGCGGCTGAAGCTTGAAATCAGCGCTAAACGGTCGAGTATTTTCGTGGCGCAGAAAACAAGAAGCCCGCGGACATCGTCCGCGGGCTTTTTCGTTTGGCAACGCGCCTCATGATGGGCGCATGGATCGCACGATCCGCCGCTCATTCCCCGTTCTGAACCGCTTTGACGAGATTGTTGCGCAGCGTCACGATCGCCTTCTGGACTTTCGAGAACTCATCCGGCGCGAGGCCGGTTGCCTCGACGAGGTCCATGTTCAGACCTTTTTCGCGCAAGCGCCGGCCACTTTTCGTGAGACCTACTCGCACCTGACGCTCGTCTTCGGGGTCCCGCTGTCTTTCCACATAACCTGCCGCCTCCAGCTTCTTCAGAATCGGCGTGAGCGTGTTGGACTCGAGGAACAGCTTCTCGCCCAGACTGCTGACAGTCTGGTTGTCCTCCTCCCACAGCGCAATGATCGTGATGTATTGCGTGTACGTCAGCCCAAGCTCTTCGAGAATCGGCTTGTAGGCCTTGCCGAATGCCAGGTTCGCGGAATAGACCGCAAAGCACAGGAAGTCGGAGAGCTTCACATCCGTGGAAGCGGGTTGGTCGGTGGATTTCATCTGCGTCCTCGTTGGGTAGAGGCTCACGCCTCGCTAGCGACATTATACATCGCATGCGATTATATCGCAGTCGCTCAAATCGTCGGACATGGCGTCGAACATGGCGGAGGAGCACTGACGATCGGCTTCAGCGTCCGCTTCGGCGCGAGTAAGCTACCAGCGCGGACCAACATGACCCTGAAATCGGCCGCTGCGCCGGGCACCTGAAGGTCCACGCAAGATTTCCATAGGAGAACGTCTTGAAGCGGATCGTGGTGATCGGCGCAGGTTTCGCCGGACTGTGGAGCGCGGTGGGCGCGGCGCGCAAACTCGACGAACTGCGCGTGCCCGCCGCTCAGGTGGAAGTCGTCGTCATCAACGGCACGCCGTATCACAGTATCCGGGTGCGGAACTACGAACAGAATCTGGACGAGACGCGCGTGCCGCTCGCCGATGTTCTCGGGCCGATCGGTGTGCGGCTCGTTGAAGGCTCGGTATCCGGCATCGATTCGGCCAACGGCCGCATCACCGTTCAGACCCAGGGGATGGCGCAGACGCTTGCCTACGACCGGCTCGTCATAGCGGCGGGCAGCCAACTCGTCCACCCCGATATTCCCGGTTTGACCCGGCACGCGTTCGACGTCGATACGTTCTCAGGCGCAACGAAACTCGCGGCGCACTTGCGCGGCTTGCCGACGCTCGCGGGTGCGGCGAGTCCGTTTACGGCCGTGGTGGTCGGGGCCGGCTTGACGGGTATCGAACTGGCGGCCGAACTGCCGGCGCGCTTGCGCGGCATCGCGGGCGACGCGCATCGAGACGCCGTGCATGTCGTGCTGGCCGATCGCTCGGCGAAGATCGGCCAGGCGATGGGCGGCGCCCAACCTGTCATCGAGCGTGCCATGAACGCCCTTGGCGTCGAGATGCTTGCGGGCGTATCCCTGCAGTCGGTGGACGCCGACGGCGTGGAACTCACGAATGGCAGGCGCATCGATGCGGCCACGGTGGTCTGGTGCGGCGGCATGCGCGCGAACGCGTTGACCGCGCAAATCCCCGTGACACTCGATCCTTTTGGACGCCTTCCGGTAGATGCCTTCATGCGCGTGGAAAACGTCCCGCATGTATTCGCTGCCGGCGACTGCGCACGTGTGTTGATCGACGGCGCACGGCCATCGGTCATGTCATGCCAGCATAGCCGGCCGATGGGGCGCTACGCCGGTCACAACGTCGTCTGCGATCTGCTCGGTGGCGAGATGCTGCCGCTTCATATCGACTGGTACACGACCATTCTCGATCTCGGTCCGTGGGGCGCCGTGTACACGGAAGGCTGGGACCGGCATCTCGTGTCCGAAGGCGACGCCGCCAAAGCGACCAAACAGACCATCAATTGCATGCGCATCTATCCGCCGCGTACCGGCGTTCGAGACGACATCTTGCAAGCCGCCGCGCCTGTCGTGCAGACACCGCCGCCAACCATCGCGGCTCGTTGAATCTGCGGAGTTGGCGTGCAACGCCGACGAAGGTGACCGGTACGGCTGGGACACGTGGCCGCAAAACTAACGGCTCAATGTTCAGGCGGCACCGGTGGATTCGAGTTGCGCTTCGATGGCCGCCTTATCTATCACCGACCAGACCTGCTCGATCTTTCCATTGCGGAATTGATAGAACACGTTCTCCGTGAAGGAAATGCGTTTCCCGTTGACGGCGAGGCCGAGGAACGTGCCCTTCGGCGTACAGGCGAAGCCGAGCCGGCTGGCTATATAAGGCGGATCCGAAATCAACAACTGGATGTTGAAATGAAGGTCGGGAATTTCGCGGAAGTCTCTCTCCAGCATCTCGCGATAGCCGGATAAGCCGATGCGCTGACCGTTGTACTGCGCGTTGTCGTCGACGTACTGCCCGAGGTTGGGCCAGTCCTGTTTGTTCAGGCAGCCAATGTAGTCCCGGTAGAGGGTGTAGAGGTCAGGCGTATCCACGGCAATGGCTCCGTCCTTGTACAAGGTCCGTGCTGCGAGGCAGGAAGAATTTAAATTCTACCGCCGTGGATAAAACGGTGCGGAAGCCGCAGCGGCAGCACGGCGTCAGGCTGCCGCGCCGACTCGCGCCCGCTGCATATCGACCGCCTCCAGCACCGCTTGCACGACCCGCTCGACGCTCGGCCAGTTCCGCGCATGTTCGCCCGCGACATACTGCTCAGGCGGCACACTGCGATACGGCGGCGGATAACCCCAGATAGCATCGTGCCTGTCGGGTTTGGTGATGCTTCCGCCAATCACGGCGACGGTCGGACGAAGAAACGCGGCCGCGACGTGCATCAGCATCGTCGAGTTCGTCAGCACGACGTTGGCCTCTTCGGTGAGAGCGAACATGACGCGCATCGGCACCTCGCCTGCGAGCGAGCGGACCGGCACGCCCGAACCCGCTGAGGCGATCGCCTCGGCGGCGCGCGCCTGATCCGCTTTGCTGCCGACGATCACGATATCGCACGCGTCGCCGGCTTGTTCCAATGTCTGCGCGATCCGCGCGAGCGCGGCGCCGACCTGGCGCGCGTCCCATGCTTTGGTCGGCACGCCGGCCCCGACGCCGACGATCAACCGCACCGTGCGACGCCCCGGCACGTTGCCCGCATTCCAGATTTGCGCGGCGGTGGCGCGCTCGTCGTCGGTGAGGAACAATTGCGGGCGCGCTTGCGGCAGCGCCGTTGCGCCTAGCAGTTCGCCCTGCGCGAGCGCGGCGCGGCCACACTGCCGGGCGGCGAATTCGATAAACGCCTGGCACCCGCTCCAGCCGCCGCGATAGCCACGCACGCCGATGCGATACCGCACGCCCGCGCGCATCATCAACAGCGCGCCCATGTAGCTGCCGAGCACGTCAATACCCACATCGAAGCCGCCGCGCGCGCGCAGTGCGGCGACCTGCGGGGACTTCCACAGAAAACGCAGCACGTTGCCGTGCGAGCGGTCCTTGACCAGCTTGTTGTTCCAGGGCGCGTCGATCTCCACGATCTCGTCGACGAAGGGATTGTTTTCGAGTATCGGGCGCCCCCAACTACCTACGCCGGCGATCAGGCGCGTCGCCGGAAAGCGCGTGCGCAGCGCTTCGAAGAGCGGCGTGGTGGTGAGCAGTTCACCGAAATCGTTCGGGCGCAGCACGAGAATCTCGCGCGGCGTGTCGCGAGCCGGATCGAACCGTGGCGGGTGGAAGCGGCCCATCAACCAGACCGGCGCTTCGATCAGCAGATTTTTCCAACCCATTACTTCTCCAATGCGGCAGGCGGCGGCCGCCCTCGTCACGTCTCGGTTCGCGCCGGGCGCAGGTGCGCCACGGGCGGCGCCCGGGATATCACGCCGATTGTGCATCGTTGCCGCACTGCGCTCTGTGGCCGGGCGTACAAAGCCGAGGACTGCGTGAATCCTGATCGCGGAGCACGAATGACGCCTCACGCCGGCACCCGGGCACGTCACGTGCTCCCGCATATGGCGCTATGAAGATGACCGCTAAACAGACAACAAGGAGCCGAAAATGAAAGCAAAAACACTGATCTGCGCGACCACTCTCGCCGCGATCTGCGCCTCGCAAGGCGCCTATGCGCAGATTGCCGGACTGCAACCGCTCGGCGGCACGGTCGAGCAAACCAATGCGCTGCTGAAGGGCTGGAGCGTGCGGCGCGCGCTGGTCGACGAGCCGGTCTACAACGATCTGAACGACAAGATCGGCAGCATCTACGACGTGATCATTTCGCCGGACCGCAAGGCGACGTATGCGATCGTGTCGGTGGGCGGCTTCCTCGGCATGGGCAAGCACTATGTGGCGATCCCGGTGGATCACTTCGAGATCCGCGACGGCAACCTGTTCCTCGCCGGCGCGACGAAGGATGCGTTGAAGTCGGTGCCTGAATTCGAATACAACAAACTCGAAAAAGCCACCAAGCCGCGCAAGGTCAAGGTGGAATAATCGACGTGACATGCGCCGATGCGAGCGTGAAACCGCTCACGTTCGCAGCAGCTTTGCTGCGGCTCGCGTGGACGGCTCGCGCGGCTACTGATTCGCGGCGGTGACAAGCTGCAGCGGCGTTTCGATCACACTCGACAATTCGCTCTGCTTTCTTTGTTCGGTCACCGCCTTCAAGGCCACGTCGACGCCGAACACGGCTTGCCGTGCGGCGAACTGATTGACCGTGGCGAGCACGCGGCCGTCGGCGATCAAGGGCTTGATCGCATCGATATCGTTGTAGCCGGTGACGTACACACCGCCGGTTCGGCCCGCGTCGCGAACCGCGTCGACCGCGCCCATGGCCATGTTGTCGTTGCCGCACAGCAGCCCGCGAATCTGCGGATGATCGCCGAGCATTTTCGAAGCGGCGTCGCGGCCCTTCCCATATTCCCAGTCGCCGGCCTGAACCGCGACGATGTTGATCCCCGCGGCGTTCATTGCGTCCCGGCAACCGTCCGTGCGTTGCTGTGCATTGCGATCGGTTGAACTGCCTTCGATAATGCCCACCTGATCGCCCGTCGTGAGCCGCTGCGCCAGATAGTTGCCCACTTGCTGCGCGCCCTTGCGATTGTTCGGACCGACGAAGGGCACGGAAATGCCGGCCGCGTCCTGAAACGCCTCGTCGAGCGGATTGTCGATCGAAACCACGATGATGCCCGCCTTGATCGCGCGCGCGACGACCGCCGTCAGCGCCTTCGAATCGGTCGGAGCAAGAACGATCGCGCTCATCTTCGCCTTGATCATGTCTTCGACCATGCGGATCTGCCCTGTCGTTTCGCTTTCCGTTGCCGTGCCGCGCACCGTCAGATCGAATTGCGAGGCGTAGTGCTGCTGGTAGTTCTGCGCGGCGTGTGCCATCGCCACCGTGAACGGGTCGCCGAGCGACTTCAGCACGAGCGCGATCTTGAGCTTGCTGCCCGGCGTAACTGCTGCATCGGCCGCGCCGCCGATGCCGGCCGCGGCCAGCGCGCCGGCAAACACCACCCGGCGACGCATCCCCCAGGAGGACATCCGCCGGGGCGTCTTCTGCATCATCGAATCTCTCCTTCTGGGCCGCGCTGACGAATCGAAGTGTTGCAGTCGGACGAAGTGCGGCTATGGCACTGCCCGCCGTTCATCGATCGCCCATCAGCGCGAGCAGACGCGCCGTGATTTCATTGAACAATGGCCGGCTGTCGATCGCCTCGCTCAGGCAATTGTCCTTCAACTCCACCAGCAGCGCCCGACTGTTCGCCGACGCCTGCGGGCACTCGCATCGTTCGAGCAACTCTTCGAGCAGACAACCGTAGGCTCTGACTTCGAGGCGCTGAAGCGCGAGGCCCATGCTCCGATCGCCCAAAGCATAGAAAGACGCCGCGCCGAAGTCTCCCAGCAACGCACGCTCCTGACCGCCGTACAGGATATTGTGCGCGTACAGATCGCCATGCATGATGCCTTGCTCATACAAATGACGCGCCGCCGACGCGATACCGTACGCAACGCCCAACGCTGAAGCCGTATCGAAGCGTGTGTCGGCATCGTAAATATCGCGCGTGCAGGATTCGAGACTCGGCGGACCGGCGAGATTCGTGAATTGCGGATCGATCAGTTCCATCACGAGGCCGTGCGTGCCGGCGGGATGATCCTTCACTTTCCCCGCTACCGGAATCAGGTTTGCATGCTCGCCCGCGCGAATGCAGGCTGCCATTTCGCAGTCGGGCAAACCGTCGCTGGTCACCGCGCCCTTGAAGAGTTTCACGGCGACGGATCGGGACGCGCCGCGCGGGCCCGCAAGCTCCGCGCGATAGATGACGCCAGAGGCGCCCTCGCCCAACGGCGTTTCGAGTTTCAAGTCGTGCCACGCAATCGCGGCGTTCGGCGTGTCGATCAGCGCTGCCGCTTCGAGCGCCTCGCTGAACGGATTGCCGGCGTATGCCAGCCAGGATAATCGTGGCAGACGCAGCAACCAGTCAGGCAGTCCATCGAGTTGATTCGCGGCGAGCCGCAACAATTCGAGCTGCGAGCAGGCGGCCAATTCCTCGGGAAGCGCTCGCAGACGATTGCCCGCCAGCATCAGCTTTTGCAGTTGCGTACAGCGGCCAATTTCAGCAGGCAACGTTTCGATTTCGTTGTCCGTGAGGATCAACCAGCGCAACTGCAGTGGCAGTGCTTTGCCGGATACCTGCCGGATGCGGTTGGCCTTGAAGCCGACCATGCTCAATTGGGAACACTGTCCCAGCACTTCGGGCAATTCGGTGAACGGGTTGTCGGAGCCGAAGAGAATGCGCAGCTTGCGCAGACGTGGCAGATCGTCGGGCAGCGAGGTGAGCGCGTTGCCCGACAGGTCGAGAACTTCCAGCGTGTCGGCGAGGTCGAAAATCTCGCGCGGAAATTCGGTCAGGCCGCAAGCCAGTTTCAGCCGGCGCGTGCCCGCGAGCTGGCCGGCCCGCAGTTGATCAAGTGTCGTCGTCACAGTCGTGGAAGAGAGGTCCGGTTGCCGGTGCGCTTCGTATCGAAGGTATCAATTCTACTGAGTCGCGAGCGTCGCGCGAAAATGCTTGAAAAGGGTTGTACAGTGCTGCATCGTCCCGTCCAGAGCAATCAGCCGCCGGCCGACATCGGTCGCGAGGAATTGGACAGCAAGATTCGGAGCGCAATCAGAGAGAGCGAGGCTCACACTGTCGGATATTCGGCGCGCCTCGCGCGCGTATTCGCAGACTCGAATCGCGCGCATCTGTGGCTCCAACCAGTCAGGAACTAGCAAAGTGACATACGCCTACAAGTTGATGGACTCGCCCGTCGGCCAGTTGAAACTCGTTGCAAACGGCGAGCGCCTTGCCGCCATTCTGTGGGAGCACGACAAGCCGAACCGCGTGCGTCTTGGAGAGCTGATCGAAGCAAATGACCTGCCCGTGCTGATCGAGACCGAACGGCAACTGAACGAGTATTTCGCCGGCACGCGGCATGAATTCGACCTTCCGCTGACATTCCAGGGAACGGATTTTCAGAAGCAGGTGTGGGCCGCGTTGTTGACCATACCGTTCGGCCAGACGCGCAGCTACTCGGAAATCGCGACGCAGATCGGCAACGTCAACGCGGTGCGGGCGGTCGGCGCGGCGAACGGCAGAAATCCGATTTCCATCGTGGCGCCGTGCCATCGGGTGATCGGCGCGTCTGGTGATTTGACCGGGTTTGCGGGCGGCTTGGCGAACAAGATGCTGCTGCTGTCGCTCGAGGCTGGACAGACTTCGTTCGAAGCGGGAGCGGACGGGCAAACGGACATGTTCGCGCTCGAAGAAAGGGTGACGGTTAAGACTCAGGTCACATCCGAAGCTCAGACGAAACCCGCGCGTCACGCGCCGAGCCGCGGCACGCAAGCGTCACTGTTCGGAAATTGACTGTGTGCATGGTCCGCGCTGGCAGCGGACTCACTGCGTCGCGTTGAACGCTGTGTGATAGATCGTCTTACGGCCCGCATAAAGCATCTATCCTTAAGAAGCCCATTGGGCGTCAACAGGAGAATGACATGCGCATGCTTCTCAACATACGAATCCCGCACGAACCGTTCAACGCCATGGTGCGTGACGGCACTGTCGGGCAAGTGATCGGGAAAATACTGGAAGAAATAAAACCGGAGGCCGTCTACTTCACCGAGCAGAGTGGAGCGCGGGGAGCACTCGTCGTGGTGGATGTCGACAACGCGTCTGCGATTCCCGCGCTCGCAGAGCCGTGGTTTCTGAAATTCAACGCCGACTGCGAATTGCGCATTGCGATGTTGCCGGAAGACCTGATGAAAGCGGGACTGGAGACTCTCGGCTCGAAGTGGAAATAACGCTTGCCATCGGCGGTTCGCGACGTAGAACGCCGATGGCTGCACAAACAACAACCGGCAGCGCCGCGCTGTGATCAGCCCAGTTCGAACGAAGTCACGCCGAACACGCGTTCAATCGATAGGGCCGATTGTTCCCGCGTGTACATCCGCGCAGTTTCGAACACGCTCGTCATGCCGTGCCGCTCGGCCAACGCAATCGCATCGACGTTGATCTCGGGCACATCGAAGAAAAACACTTCGCCGGCAATGCTCGACGTCAGCGCAGCGAACAGACGGGCGGCTATCTCGTCGTTATCGGCGAAGAGCGGGCCGATCTTGTAGCCCGTCAAACAACGACGCAGCACGCCGTAGCCCACCACCTGCCCGTCGTGCATCGCAACTCTCGCCATCGCGCCAGGCTGCGCAAGCCAGGCAGCGAGAAAGGGCTCGCGCGCGGCAGGAAAGCATTGCCGATCGTAGTCGTTCAGCGATTCGAAGGGCAACGCCGAAGCATGCAGCAAGTCCACGTAAGACTCGCCCTGCGCGATGTCTTGCGCGACGCCCTCAAAGCGGATGTTGCGATAGGCCAGCTGAAATCCGGACTTCCTGTAGTTCGCCTGTTGAGCGAGCACGCCGTCCAGACCGACATTGCGGTTTTGCAAATAGTCCATACCGTGCTGCCAGACGCGCATGCCGAAGCCTCGACCGCGAAACGCCGGTTTCACGATATAGAGACCGATAAAGCCGAAGTCCTCACCGTACGCGACAGCGGATAGACACGCCACCGGTTCGCCGCGCCATTCGCCGATGAAAAACCCGTCCGGGTCGGCCGCACGAAAACACTCGGCATCGTGCAAGCCGGGGTTCCATCCTTCCTGCGCGGCCCATTCGACCACCAACGCGACATCCCCGGCCGACATCGTGCGCACGACGAAATCACCTGATTCGCTTACGATCGTCTCGCCCATTGCTCCTCCAGCATCGCCGCCGCGGCCGTGGCCGCGACCTGGCAACCGAGAACGATGTGCGCCTCGGCCGTGTCCTCGATGAAATCGTGGCTCACGCCGCCGATGCTCGGCACGAACATCATGCAAGCCGGCATGCAACGGGCGATGACCTGCGCGTCGTGCGCCGCGCCGCTCGGCATGCGGATCCACTGGCCGGGCGCCACCGCTTCGGCGGCGCGGGCGAGATGATCCGCGAGCGCCGCGTGCATGGTCACCGGTTGCATCGGTTCGTCGATGGTCGTCAGCTCGGCGCTCACCGTGCCGCGCGCGTTGAAGTCCCGCACCAGCTCGGCGAGCCTGTCTTCCATCGCCTGCAAACGCGCGGCGTTCGCGTCGCGGAATTGCAGGTACATTTCCGCCGCGCCAGGCACCACGCTCAGCGAGCCGGGGTCGAGGTCGATGCGGCCCACCGTCCAGACGGTATCGGCATCCGCGAGTTGCGCGAACGCTTCGTTCATCTGCGGGATAAAGGCGACCAGCGCTGCGCCGGCGTCGCGCCGGATCGCCATGGGCGTCGTGCCGGCATGATTGCGCTGCCCCGTGAAGCGCAGCCGCAATTCGCGCAGCCCGACGATCGTGGTGACGACTCCGATGGACTTGGCCGCCGCTTCCAGCCGGCCGCCCTGCTCGATATGCGGTTCGAGATAAGCGACCTGCCGGCCCGGCTCGAAGCGCGCACGCGGCCGCCCGGCCAGGCCCGCGGCGGCGAGCACGTCTTCGAGGCGCTGGCCTTGCCGATTCGTGGCGTCGCGAATCGTCTCGTCGACGTTGTCGCCCACAAAACTGCGGCTGCCGAGCAGGCCGGAAAACGTGCCTTCTTCATCGATCCACGATGCGACGTCCACCGCGAGGTGACGCGTCGCCTCGTTTTCCGCGAGCGCGCGCGCAATCTCCAGGCCGTAGATCACACCCATCGCGCCGTCGAGCCAGCCGCCGGTCGGCTGCGTGTCGGTATGCGAGCCGATCACGAGCGCGGGCCCGCTTTTGCGCGAGCGTCCGAACACGGTCCCCACGCCGTCGATCGCGGCATCGAGTCCCGCCTCCGTCATGCGCTCGGCCAGCCATTCGCGCGACGCCAGATCCACCGGCGAAAGCGCCAGCCGAACGACGCCCGGGCCGGTGGCGCCGAAGCTGCGCAGTTGTTTGAGATCGCTCAGCAAGCGGTCCGGATCGATCCTCACCACGTTCTCGTCTCCTTCGAATATCGGTTCATGTTGCCCTGCTGTATCGACAGGTTACATCGCCTAAGCGTTTCCTAAGGTTGGCCCGTTACCATCCTTCGACATCGACGCGCCGGAGTGGCGCCGACGTCCATCGAGAAACACACCCTATGCAGACACTTGAAGCGTTCAACCAGGCGCTTTTCCTCATGATCGACGCGACACTATCGACACCGGCCTGGTGCATCGACCTCGCGCGTTTGATCGCAGACTACCTCATCTATCTCGTGCCGCTCTGCCTGATCGCAATGTGGCTCTCCGGCGACGAGCGTCAGCGCGAGACCGCCCTGCGCGCGTGCTGCGTGACGCTCCTCGCGCTCGGCATCAATCAGCTCATCGGCCTGGCGTGGCCGCATCCGCGGCCGTTCGTGCTGGGCATCGGCCATACGTTTCTCGACCACGCACCGGACCCCTCGTTCCCCAGCGATCACGGGACGATCTTCGCGAGCATCGCGCTGACCTTGCTTCTCGGCGGCGTGAAACGGTATGGCTCGCTCATGGTTCTGTCCGGGCTCGCGGTTGCCTGGGCGCGCATCTTTGTCGGCGTTCACTTTCCGCTCGACATGGCGGGCGCGGTTGTCGTGGCGGGCGTGGCTTTTGTCCTGGTCGCGCCACCGTGGCGGCTTGCCGGCCCGAGCATGACGCGCGGACTCATCGCGCTGTATCGCAAGTTGCTGGCGTGGCCAATCGAACGTGGCTGGCTGTCGCTTTAGACGATGATTCGACACGCAAGCGCGAGTTCACACACGTCGTGGCGATCGGCCGTCCTATCGCGTCAGCGCCACGAAAATCGCTCGGCTGATGTCGTAAGCGCGGCGAAAACGCGGGTGGCATGCGTTTAAAATTTGGCGAAGAACGCCCGCGCCGCCACCATGCAGAACGACGCCACCAGTTCGCCGTGATACGCCCGCAGCACCGCTGACGCGCCGCCGTCCGCCGCACCTCGCGCCACGGCCTGACTCGCGACCTCTGCTTTCGCGCCCGCGAATCCCTCCTTGACGCGCGCATACGGATCGTCGGCCCCGGCAACCGGCGAGTCCACATCCAGCACGGACGTGAGCCCCGCGGGCACATTGGCGCTCTGCCAATACGCCTGCTCGATGCGCGCGTTGAAAAAGAACACCGTGGGATCCGACGCGCCGCCGCACATCAAAACAGGCGCACGCGGCAGCCAGTTGCGCAAGTCGTTGCGCTTGAACGCCTGGCGCAACGGATGCTGCGGGTTCGCTGCCGGTTTCATCGCAAGGCTCGGGTTGGGAAACGCGCCATCGGGATTGGCGGCGGCATCCTCCAGCAATGTCAGGCGATAGGCATTGCGTACGAGGTTGGCATCGCCGAAGCCCGCGGCAAAGAGCGGTTTCAGGACCGGCGGCGTCAAAGGCGGCGAACCCGGTGGCGTGACCGATGCGTACTGCGGCGCGGGCGGCATGCTGCTGAAGAGATGCGCGGACGGCAACCTACCCGTGCTGAACAGCGTGTTGAGCGGCTGCAAGCTCGGCAGCAGCGTTTCGATACCCGGCGCGTAAGCCGCTTCGTAGAAGTCGCCGGGCTGGCGGTAGATATTCCCGTACGCATGCTGATAACCCGTCACGATCAGCGTCGAGAAGAGCGTCGCGCCCAGGTTGACTTCGCCTTCGATGAGCGCGTCGGCGGTGGCGGCGAGTGCGTACGGCCCCGAGCCCGGCGCGGACGCCGTCACCTTGACGCCGGCCGCCTGCAGCGCCCGATGCGTTGCCATTGCAACGAAGCCGCCTTGCGAATAGCCGGTGACAAACAACTTGCCGTTTTCTTGCGTGCCTGCGTCGGGCTGCATGTCGGCTAGCGCCGCGCGCGCCGCTCGCAGCGAGTCGATCACATCGGCGGATTGCTGGTCCGCGTTGAGATACGGGTGGTACGGGAGATCGGAGCCGGCATAGCCCGCATAGTTGGTCGCCACCACGATATAGCCTTGCGCCGCATACATGGCGGCCACGCTGATGCCCTCTCCGGCACCGCCGCCGTTGCCCGGGTCCGTTCGCGTGATATCGGCGAGGTTGTAGTTGCGATACGCGGTGGTGCCGTGCGCATAGAGCATGAGCGGCAGCGGTCCGCTGCATGCCGCCGAACTTCCTGACGGGATCATCAACGCGCCGCTCGCCTGAGTGGGCTCGCCCGCGCCGCCGATGGTCCGGTAGCGAAAGCTCACGATCTCGACGCCGCATGCGGGCGCGCCGGCTATCCGCGCAAGCTGCCGGCCGCCCGCGCTCGACGCCAGCAATTTCGCCAACTCCGCGGCGCTCAGCTTCAACGTGACGCGATGATCGAGAAGCTGGCCGCGGGAATTGCACGCTTCGCCGCAGCGGGAATCGGCGGGCGCGCCGGCACACGCGCCCAACGCGCAACATGCCAGCAACCCGAGGGCCGCGTTTCGGATAGCTACCCACATGTGAAGCTCCGTCTTGTTGGTATGGCGACGAGTGGCGGCCTTGCAGAGTGACAGGAGTATAGGTAAACCGGCGGCCTCAGCCCGATTCGCCACTGGCGTGCGCCAACAACTCGTCGGCCCTCGACAGAAACAGCTTCAGCACCGGCGATGTATTCGACCGGCTATAGCCGATCACGAGATCGACGGTCGGCGTCTCACCTTCCAATGGCCGGCTGACCACCGACCACGGCAGCAGGTTGGTCGCATACTCGGGCATCAGCGCGAGCCCGCGCGTGGAGGCGACCAGCGACATCGCCATGGCCAGGTTGTCGACGCCGTGCTCGGGCGCGACCGCGATGCCGTTGTCGTGCAGATAGCGCTGGATCACATCGTGCAGCACGCGCGCCTTGTTCGACGCCATGATGAAGGTTTCGCCGGCGAAGTCCTCGGGCCGGATCGCGCTGCGCTCGGTGAGGCGATGATCGCTCGGCATGAGCACGATGAGCTTCTCGCTACTGACCACCCGATAGTCCAGATCGAAGCCAGGTTCGGCACGCAGAAACGCAAGGTCGAGCTTGCCGCGCGCAAGCGCGTCGGCGAGGTCCGGCGAATAGTGACTCGACACCGTGACCTCGATATTCGGCAGTTCGTCGCGCAACACCTGCATGGCGCGCGGCAGCCACGTCATTTCCTGGCCAGTCAGAAAGCCGAGCGCGAAAACCTGCCTGGAGGGCCGCGCGGCACGGCGCGCGGCTTCGGTGGCGGCGTCGACTTGCGACAGCGCGAGCCGCGCGTGGTCGAGGAACGCTTTGCCCGCAGCGGTCAACTCGACACCGCGCGCGCTGCGGCTGAACAACTCCGCGCCGACTTCGTCTTCCAGATCGCGAATCTGGCGGCTCAGCGACGGCTGCGAGGTGTGCAGACGGCGTTCCGCCGCGACCGTCAGGCTGCCCGTTTCGGCGACGGCCACGAAGTACCGCAGATGTCGAAGCTCCATAAATCCTCTTAGAGTATTCACGCGAACGGCATGCCTGACAGGCATGCCCGTCAGCCTACAAAGTCTTTTTCGTTTGCACAAGCCCCCACTACATTACCTCTCATGCAGCGCGGCGCGGGACCGCTTGACCGACACCCCGGCTTTCGACGCGCACCCGCACTCCATACCTTTTATCTATATCGACGAGGAACCGGAAATGAACCAGACTGCTGCTTCGAACGACGCCACCACGACCCGCCATACCCATCAGACCGCGCCGACCCGTTATGTCGACGCGAACGGTATCCGCTTCGCCTATCGCCGTTTCGGCAAGTCGGGCGGCGTGCCACTGGTGTTCAACATCCATTTCACCGGGACGATGGACCACTGGGACCCGGCCGTGACCGACGGCCTCGCGCAGGATCGCGAAGTCATTCTGTTCAACAACGCCGGCATTTCGAGCACGTCCGGCGAGGTGCCGGAGTCGATCGAAGAGATGGCCGCCAACGCCGCCGCGTTCATCAAGGCGCTCGGCCTCGAGCAAGTCGACGTGCTGGGCTTTTCCATGGGCGGCCTGATCGCGCAGACGCTGGCGATCGCCGAACCGGCGCTGGTGCGCCGCGTGATCCTGATCGGCACCGGCCCGCGCAGCGGCGAGGCGATGCAATCGCTGACGCCCGAGGCTCAGGAGATTTTCAGCGCAGCGTATGCGCAACCGGATGATCTGTGGCTGCGTGTGCACTTTGCGCCTTCCGATGCGAGCCAGACCGCCGGCCGCCGCTTCCTGCAGCGCTTCCGCCAGCGTAGCGAAGGACGCGACCCCGAGGCCAATGAGAAGGTCGCGCCGGCCCAACTCGCGGCGCTCGCCAAATGGGGCGCGCCGCGTGAGAACCCCTTCGACTATCTGAAGGCCCTCAGGCAGCCGACGCTCGTCGTCAACGGCGACCACGACGTGATCATCTATTCGATCAACTCGTGGATTCTTCAGCAGAACCTGCCGAACGCGCAATTGATCATCTATCCCGATGCCAACCACGGTTCGCTGTACCAGTATCCGGAGCGTTTTGTGGCCCACGTCGCGCAGTTCCTCGCCGACAGCGGGTCCGCGGTCTGAGCCTCACCACCTTGATTGCCTCGCACTCGAATCAACTCGAAGGAGTTTCACCATGAACGATCTCACAGGAAAAACCGCGCTAGTCACGGGCGCCTCACGCGGCATCGGCCGCGCCAGTGCCCTCGCGCTCGCCAGGGCCGGCGCCCAGGTGCTGGTCCACTACAGCAGCGGCGAGAAAGAGGCGGATGCCGTGGTCGCGGAAATTCGCGCGGCCGGCGGCAATGCGCAGAAAGTCGCCGCGAATCTGCGCGCGGCGGATGGCCCGCATACGCTCGCCAGACAGGTGCGCGCCGTGATCGGTCATCGGCTGGATATTCTGGTGGCGAACGCGGGGATTCCGAAGGGAGTCAGCATCGAGGACACAACCGTTGAGGACTTCGACGATCTGTTCGCCGTGAACGTGCGCGCGCCTTACTTCCTCGTGCAGCAGTTGCTGCCGGTGATGTGCAAGGGCAGCAGCGTGGTGCTGCTGTCGTCGCTCGCGGCGCGCGCCGCGGTCGGCACGCTGTCGGCCTACGCCGCTACCAAGGGCGCGGTCAATACGCTCGTCAAGCATTTCGCCGCCGCGCTCGGCGAACGTGGCATTCGCGTGAATGCGGTCGCGCCGGGTGTGGTCGAAACCGATATGTCGAACTTCACGAGGACCGACACGGGACGCGCGGCGACGCTGGGTATGCAGGCGCTCAAGCGCGTGGCGCAACCAGATGACATTGGTGGCGCCGTGGCTTTTCTCGCCTCGGATGCAGCCCGGTGGGTCACAGGCGAAACGTTGCATGTCGACGGCGGTTCGAAGCTCTGAATCCGTGCACGCGATTCGGTTCGCGATCGCGCCGGGAAGACTTTCCGGAATGCCGCCCATGCGTGGCGGCATTCAGTGAGCTTCGCCAGCGCGATCCGGTGCGCGTCTCAAGCGGCAAGCGAGCCGCTTACTTCCACAACGTGCGGCCGAAAAACGTCAGCGTGCGGTCCCAGGCCAGTTGCGACCACACCGGATCGAACTGCGTCCTCGGAATACGGCCCGGGCCGACCGCCGTTTCGTTCGCGAACGCATGGTGTGCGAGATAGCGGTGAAACTCGACGTCGACATTCGCGTCCTTCAGTTTGGTTTCCAACGCGTCGACCGTTTCAGGCACGAAGAAGTCGTCTTGCAGCGCCCAGTGACCGATCAGCGGCGCCTTGATTTTCGAGGCGTCGATATATTCCAGCGGCGGGTAGCCATACCAGACCACGCCGGCCGACACTTCGGGGACATTGCAAAGCGCGAGCAAGGTCAGCGCGCCGCCCATGCAAAAACCCGTCACGCCGACATTCGTCGCATGCTGCTTCAGATACTGGACGGCGCCGCGCACATCCTGCGTGGCGGCGTCGCCGAAATCGAGGCCGTCGAGCAGATGGTGGGCTTCTTCCTCTTCCACCGTCGTTTTGCCTCGGAAGAGATCGGGCACCAGCGCCAGATAGCCGGCCTGCGCGAGCCGGTCAGCCACGCCGCGAATCTGTTCGTTGACGCCCCACCACTCCTGAATCACCACGATGGCGGGCGCACCCTCCAGCTTCTGCGGCTTGGCGAGATAGCCCTGGATCTGCTGGCCGTCGGGCCGGCTAAAGGTGATCATCGAACCTGCTGTCTGTGTCATCAGTCGCTCCTCGAAGTAGACGAAAGCGCTAGCATAGTCCCAGCGTGGCAGGTTCTGCTCGCCCGTTGCCGCGTCCGGCCGGCCGGTACGAACAGCGCGCCGCGCAGCGAAGGGTTTGCTGCCCGGCACCAGCTTGACGTGATCGAGTTGCAACGCCATGAAAAGCCGCGCCGCGTCGTCAATGGAATCCGCGGCCATCAAAAATCCGCAGCGGCGAGTCGCGCTTCAAGTCTGGAAATAGCGCGGCCGGTCGAGGTCGGCGATCAAGCCCGGCTGCTTCGGTTCCCAGTCCAGCAGCTTGCGCGTCTGTTCGCTCGAAGTCGGAGCATCCAACCCGGCAAACAACGCGAACCAGCCGAAATGGTGGGCTGCGTCATCGGCAGTTCGCGCGACGACCGGCACGTTCAGGCGCCGGCCGATCACAGCGGCGATCTCCTTGAGTGGCACGCCTTCCTCGGCAACGGCGTGATACCGGCCGCCGGCGCCGCCACGTTCGAGCGCGAGCCGGTAGACGCGGGCGGCGTCGAGCCGGTGCACTGCCGGCCAGCGGTTGAGACCTTCGCCGATGTAGGCTGAGACGCCTTTTTCACGCGCCAGGCCGATGAGATGAGGAACGAAAGCATGGTCGCCGTCGCCATGCACCGACGGCGGCAGACGAACCACCGACGCGCGCACGCCACGCGCCGCCAGCAACGCTGCCGTTGCCTCCGAGACGCGGGGATATGCATCGGAGCGCGGCACTGGCGCATCGTCCTCGGTAGCGAGGCGGCCCGACGCCAGCAACGCGACCCCGGACGTCACGAGCAGCGGACGCTCCGAGCCGACGAGCACGGAGCCGAGCGCTTCGATCGCGCGCCGGTCCAGTTCGCAGTTCTCCGCGAATCGGGAGAAGTCGTGATTGAAGGCTGTATGAATCACGCCGTCGGCAGCGGCCGCACCGGCCTTGAGGCTATCGAGGTCCTCGAGCGAACCGCGTTGGACCTCCGCGCCGGTTCTGGCCAGAGACTCGGCTGCGGCATCCGAGCGTACGAGGCCGAGCACCGAATGTCCGGCGGCAATGAGTTCGGCAACCACGGCGGAGCCGACGAATCCGGTCGCTCCGGTAACAAAGACGCGCATCGTAAGACCCTCCGGTTGAAAACGAAGGTTGACTATCGGCGCGTTTCCTTCAGAGATGAAGTAGTGACGTTTTAGGGGTATACGCACTAACAGGATCAGCCATTCAGATGTCAGGCAAGCATCTTGCTGAACTTACCCACGATAAATCGAACATCTTCAATGTCCGGAGCGCGGGATGCGTCAGTTGAATCGCTTTGCCTTATTCATGCTGCTGCCGCTCGCCGCGTGCGCGGCAGGACCGTCGAGTCCCACCGATACCGGCTTTGGCCCATCGCCGGTATTGCCGGCGCCGGAATCGTCGCTGATGACCACGGTCAATATCGCGCCCGTTCAGCCAGCGGCCGCCGACTTCCTCCCGACCGCGCCAAACGGGTTTGTGGTGACGAAATTCGCCCGCGACCTGACTCACCCGCGCTGGCTTTACACGTTGCCGAACGGCGACGTGCTCGTAGCGGAAAGCAATGCACCCGAGCAGCACGACGAAGGCAGCGGCATATTCGGCTGGGTCAGAAAACAGGTGATGAAACGCGCGGGAGCGGGCACGCCGAGCCCAGACCGCATAGTGCTATTGCGCGATACCACCGGCAGCGGCGTCGCCGATCAGCAGACCGTATTCCTCAGTGGCCTGCACTCGCCGTTCGGCATGGCGCTGATCGGCAATCAACTCTATGTCGCCGATACGGACGCCATTCTGCGATTCGACTACATGACTGGCGCGACGCGGATCGCAACGCCTGGCATGAAGGTGGCTGATCTGCCGGCTGGGCCGATCAATCATCACTGGACCAAAAACATTTTGGCCGACCGTTCGGGCAAGCATCTCTACGTGACGGTGGGATCGAACAGCAACGCGGGAGAAAACGGCGTTGACGCCGAAGCCGACCGCGCACGGATTCTCGAATTCGACGTGGCGTCGGGCCAGATGCGGCCCTTCGCGACAGGCTTGCGCAATCCCAACGGACTATCCTGGCAGCCCGACAGCGGCGCGCTGTGGACAGCAGTCAACGAGCGCGACGATCTGGGCAACAACCTCGTGCCCGATTACATGACTGCCGTGAAAGACGGCGCGTTTTACGGGTTTCCCTACAGCTATTACGGCCAGCATATCGACACGCGCGTCAAACCTCAGCGCCCCGACCTGGTCGCCACGGCCATCGCACCGGACTATGCGCTCGGCAACCATACGGCATCGCTCGGACTGGTTTTTTACGGCCGGACGCTGTTTCCCGCGCATTATCACGGCGGGGCTTTCGTCGGTCAGCATGGCTCGTGGAATCGCAAGCCGTATAGCGGCTACAAGGTGGTGTTCATCCCATTCGTCAAAGGCCAACCTTCAGGCGCTCCGGAAGATTTCCTGAGCGGCTTTCTGACCGCGAACGGTCACGCGGTGGGTCGGCCAGTCGGTGTTGCGGTGGATGTGCGCGGGGCGCTGCTGGTGGCGGACGACGTCGGCAATGCAGTCTGGCGTGTGACGCCGCGGACCGATAGCGGCGCGGCAGTCGGCACGTCGTCGGCGCAATAGCAGCGAATCCGCCGACCGCTTATCGGCAGCGCAACGCCGATCACACTCTAGTCCCGCAAGTTAGAACCGCTCCAGCACGCCAAGCTGCACGCCCTTGACCGGCGCGCCGGGATACGCGACCGGCAGCCCGGTCACGTTGACGCCGCGCAGGGTGAAGCTGGCACTGTCGTGATTCGCCAGATAGGCCCCGCTGAAATAGAACAGCAAACTCCGTGAAAAGTTGTATTCGAACGCCACGCTGAACTGGTCGGCGCTCGCACCGGCGCCGGTATAGTCGCGCACATGCGCATAGCCGAGCGACGCGCGAGCAATCGGAGAAAAGCTGTACTGCGCCGACAGCGAGCCACCCGCGCCGTGATAGAGCGGCGTGCCGCCATCGCCGTTAAAGAACGCGAGCCACACACGCACCTTGTCGATCGCGTAGGTCGCGCCGCCGAGATTCGCCCGCAGCGAGCCTGCGCCGTGTGTCTGTTGTCGCGCGTATAGCAGCCTGAAGTTGTCGAGTTGATAGGCGGCGGTCACATAGTAGCCGTCGATGCCGTTGCCGTCTTTCTCCGACGGATCGCGCGTGGCCGTCATCACCGTCGCGCTGAAGCCGCCGACGACCGGCGACTGGTACTCGATCGCGTTGCTTGCGTAGGGCGTGATCTTCGACAGGTTGTTCAGTCCGGACGCGATCGTGCCGGCGCCGAACGCATCGAGGTCGCCTTTGAACGGAATGTAGATAGGCGAATATTGCCGGCCGAAACGCACCTCGCCCCAGGCGTTGCGCGCGCCGATCCACGCCTGACGATTGAATAGAACACCGGGAGTCTGAAGCGTGCCGTCGACGGAGCTAAAACCGTTTTCCAGCGTGAAGATGATATCGGTGCCGTTGCCGAGCGGCTCGCTGCCCCGCAAGCCGACCCGCGAACCGCGATACGCACCCGAGTCCAGACGCGGAGTCCACCCGGACCCTGGATCGGTTATTTCGAGGCTGGTGTCGAGCACGCCGTATAGCGCGACGGAACCCGCGCCGCCGTTGGAGGCCGCCACGCTCTGCAAGCAAAATAGCAGCGCCGCGCCTGCCGCGCCCGCGCGCCAGCCCACGTAACGGCTCCAGGCGGCCACCCGCGCCACCGGATCCCACGTTCGTCGCGGCTTGTCGAGTTGAGTTTTCGCGGCACCGACCAGATGCAGTCCTCCATGGGCACGTCGAACATATGTTCCGGAATGAGGACGCTCACCGCCGCATCACGAGCGGAATGTGAAGAGGCGTTGAACGGCCCAGCAGCGAACATAACAGACCTGAGCCGGATTGCAATTTTCAGCGCAGTGAATTCAGAGCACTCAGGTACGCTTGGGACCGTATAACGTTCAAACGATGGCTGCAACTCCGCGCGCTTCTTTCGCTGCCGGCCTATGCACTCGCAACGGCGTGGCTCCCTCACCGGGACCTTGCTGCTGCAAGTTGAACTGGCTGATCGACACCTGCAGCAGCCTCGCCTGCTCGGTCAACGTCTGTGCCACGGCCGCGGCCTGCTCGACCAGCGCCGCGTTTTGCTGCGTCACGCTATCCATCTGCGTGACGGCGTCGCCGACCTGATCGATACCGGCGCTTTGCTCGGCGGCCGCCGCCGCAATATCGCGCATGACGCCCGACACTTTGGCAATGGCCTCGCGCGCGGAATGAATCGTCGCGCCGGTTTGCCCGACGAACTCGGCGCCGGTCCCGACCTTGTCCACCGCCCGGCTGATCAGCGTGCGAATTTCCTTCGCTGCCGCCGCGCTGCGCTGCGCGAGCGTGCGAACCTCGCCGGCCACGACCGCGAAACCACGCCCCGCATCGCCGGCCCGGGCCGCTTCGACCGCCGCGTTCAGCGCGAGAATATTGGTCTGAAACGCGATGCCTTCGATGACCGAGATGATCTCCACCATCTTGTGCGATTCCGTCGATATCTCCTGCATCGTCGATACCGCTCGCGCCGCCATCTCCCCGCCGCGATTGACGATCTGCTCCGCGCCGGCGGTCAGCTGGCTCGCTGTCTGCGCGCTCTCCGCCGTTTGCCGGACCATGGCTGTCATTTGCTCCATGCTCGCCGCGGTTTCCTCGAGCGATGCCGCCTGATTCTCCGTGCGCGCCGACAGATCCGTGTTGCCGCCGGCAATCTCGCGCGCGCCCGTCGCCACTTTGTCGGCCGCGCCCTTGATCTGTTCGATCGTGTGGGCGAGCGCATCGCGCATAAGGTGCATGGTGTGCAGCAGGCTCGACTCGTCGCCGTGACGGAGGTTGATGGGAATGGCGAGGTTGCCCTGGGTGATTTCGCCGGCCACTTGCGCAACGTAGACCGGATCGCCGCCGATCGTGCGCCGGATGCTGCGATTGGTCAGCGAGACAAGCGCGGACAGCAGCAGCGCCACGACCGCAAAGATCGCGCCGACGAAATACAGCGACTCCTTGAACGCGGCGTCGATGTCGTCCACGTAAGCGCCCGTGGCGATGATCCAGTCCCACGGCGCGTAACGCACCACGTAGCCGATCTTGCCGACGGCAGCCGACGGCGGGTCTTGCGGATGCGGGAAAACATAATCGACGAAGCCGCCGTTCGGCTTCTGCGCGACGGCGGCGAACGTCACGTAGTGGTGACGGCCGTCGGCATCCGCGGTACCGGCAAGATCCTTGCCGTTCAACGCAGGCTTCATTGCATGCATGACCATGCGCGGCGTTGAATCGATGACGAGAAAATAGCCGTCCTCGCCGTAGCGTATGCCGCGCAGCCGTTCGAGCGCCTGCCGGCGGGCGTCCGCTTCGCCAAGCACGCCGCTCTTCGCCAGCGCCGCATATTCCGTCACGATGCTGAGTCCGACATGCGCGACGTTCACGAGATCGTTTTTTGCGCTCCTCGATGCGCGTCTGCCGCGACAGCCACGCCGCCGACACCGACACGGCGAGAAGTGCCACGAGGCTGACGGCCAGCGGCAGCCAGAGCTTCTGTGTGAAACTGAATCGGACCATGCACGCGCCCCACGTCGGTATCGAATGATCGAGCCGGGCCGCGTCATGGCAACAGGTGCCGATATGGCATCGGCGCGCCGTTGCTTGAGTGCGACCACCCGATTCATTTATCGGCAAGCGCGCGCATCTTTTGTGTAGAGACAAACCCTTTACGGGGAGCGAGTGAGCCTGAGCTATCACAATGCCTTCGGCTCGCGGTTGCCTCAGTGCTTCTCATACTCGTCATGCCGGCGCCACCACACACCCGTTTCGTTACGTCCTTTAGGCGCGCGGTCGAGCCACTGATACATGCCCCAGAGTGCGTCCACGCCGCGTCCGTAAGTGGAATACGTGTGGTACACGGCGCCGTCTTCGAGCACGAAGGCGCTCATGCCGGGCCGGTCGAGCGAATACGTCGACGCGTCGGTTCCGCAGGCAGTCGCGAACTCGACCACGGGTGCCGGCGCCGGTGTCGCATCCATCGCATGGCCGCCGCGCTGGTAATTGTATTCGACGCTTCCCTCGCGCTGCTGCTGCTCGGTGAACGAGACGTTGCTGTCGAAGTTAAAATCGCTGCCCGCCGACGACGCCCACGGAAACGTCCATCCCATGCGCCGCCTGTACGCCTGCAGCTTCGCGAGCGGCGCCCGCGATACCGCCGTCATGGCGACGTCGTGATTCGCCAGATGCACCACGGAACCATTGAAGCCGTCCGCGACCGCCGAACACGACGGACAGCCCGCAGCGTAGTCGGGGCCGAACATGAAGTGGTAGACGAGCAACTGGGAGCGTCCCCGGAAGAGATCGGCCAGCGAGGCGCTGCCTTCATCGGTCTCGAACCGGTACGGCTTGTCGATCCGGACCCAGGGCAGCGCTTGCCGCTGCCGGGCCAGTTCATCGCTCTGCCGCGTGAGTGCCTTTTCCGCTTCGAGCAGTTCGAGCCGCGCGGCCAGCCATTCTTCCCGTGTGCCGATGCTGTGTTTCGTCGTCATGCTTGCCTCCTTGCTTCGCTATGCGAAGTGCTGTGGGTGGGTCGTGCTAGATTAGCCCCGGGCTTCGAACGACGGGAGTGACAAGTGTGGCGTGATTCACCTCGACCATGGACTCGCTAGTCACGGCGGCGGCGCGCGCGCTCGCCGCGGGTGATCCGCTCGGCGCGCTGAATCGCGTCGCCTTGCGCGACGACGCGCCCGCGCTCGCGCTGCGCGGCATCGCCATGGCGCAGCTCGGCGATCTGGTCCGGGCGAAGGCGCTCTTGCGAAGCGCCGCGCGTGCCTTCGGTGCACGAGAGCCGGTGGCCCGCGCGCGCTGTGTCGTCGCCGAGGCCGAGATCGCACTCGCCTCGCGTGATCTGAACTGGCCCACGAAGGCACTGGAATCTGCACGCGCCACGCTCGAAGCGCACGGCGACCGGCTCAACGGCGCCCATGCGCGCTATCTCGCGGTGCGGCGCCTGCTGCTGATCGGGCGTCTCGACGAGGCCGAACGCGCGCTCGCCGGACTCGATCCCACGCCGTTCCCATCCGCTTTGAGAACCGCACACGAACTGGTGGTGGCCGGTGTTGCGCTGCGCCGCCTTCAGACCAAAGCGGCACGCGCCGCACTGGAGCGAGCCCGGCGCGCAGCGGGTCTCGCGGGTATTCCTGCTCTGACCGCGGAGGTCGACCACGCCGCGCTCGTTCTGAACGCACCCGCTGCGCGACTGCTCGCGCGCGGCGAGGAACGTCCGTTGCTGCTCGACGAGGTGGAAGCGCTGCTGGCATCGAAAGCATTGATCGTGGACGCGTGCCGTCACGTGGTGCGCGACGCGGGAACGGTGATCTCGCTCGCCAGCCGACCGGTGTTGTTCGTGCTCGCCCGCGCACTGGCCGAAGCGTGGCCCGCGGACGTATCGCGCGACGTGCTGGTTGCGCGAGCCTTCAGGGCCAAGGCCGCCGACGAATCGCATCGCGCGCGCCTGCGGGTCGAACTTGGACGGCTGCGTTCGGTGCTTCGCACAGTAGCCGGCGTGAGCGCGACGCGGTGCGGGTTCGCGCTGGTGCCGCGACACGCGCAAGAGGTGGTCGTGCTGGCGCGGCCTGTCGAAGACAAACATGCGCCCGTGCTGGCCTTGCTCGCGGACGGAGAGTCGTGGTCCAGTTCGGCCCTCGCGCTTGCGCTCGGCGCGAGCCAGCGCACCGTGCAGCGGAGCCTCGATACGCTCGCGGCGCAAGACAAGGTGCAGTCGCTGGGCCGAGGTCGCGCGCGTCGCTGGATGACGCCGCCCATGCCTGGATTCACGACGACCTTGTTACTCCCCGCCCCGTTGCCGATTGATTAGGATGGCAACACGAAAACCACGAGGGACAAGTCATGAAACGATCAGCCGCCGAAATCATCACCGAGTACGGACCTTTCGAAGGCGTAGAACGCGTGCATGGCGTGACGTACGACGGCCAGCACGTCTGGTTCGCAACGGGCGACGCGTTGAACGCGCTCGATCCGGAGAGCGGCAAGCAGGTCCGCTCGATCGATGTCGCTGCGCACGCGGGTACGGCCTTCGACGGCGAGCATCTGTTCCAGATCGCCGAGGACCGTATCCAGAAGATCGATCCCAAGACCGGCCGCGTGCTCGCCACGATTCCCGCGCCGGGCGGCGGTACGGACTCGGGACTCGCGTGGGCCGAAGGCACGCTGTGGGTCGGACAGTATCGGGAGCGCAAGATCCATCAAGTCGATCCGCAGACGGGGACGATTCTGCGCACCATCGAGTCCAATCGCTTCGTGACCGGCGTCACGTGGGTCGACGGTGAACTGTGGCATGGCACGTGGGAGGGCGACGAAAGCGAATTGCGGCGTATCGATCCGCGCACCGGCGAAGTTCAGGAGCGGCTGGAGATGCCCTCTGGAGTCAGCGTGTCGGGACTCGAATCCGACGGCGGCGATCGGTTCTTTTGCGGCGGCGGGAGCAGCGGCAAGGTGCGGGCGGTGCGGCGACCTAAGTGAAGTTGTGGGGTGGCGCCGATTGCAAAAGCAAGCCGCAATCGGCACTTGCGTCAGTCTATTTGCGCTCGCGTCCCGGCAAGTCCTGCAGCAGATCCATGAACGCCCGAACCTTCGCGCTCAGCAAGCGCCGCGAGTGGTACAGCGCCCAGATCTCGACCGCCGGCCCATCCGCCACGCCCCAACAAACGAGCCGTCCCGCCGTCACGTCCTGCTCGACCAGCAATTTGGGCAACATCGCTGCGCCCACCCCATCGAGCACCGCGTCGCGCACCATCAGCAGCGATGAGAGCCGCAGCACCGGAGTCGGCGCGAGCGATCTCAGACCGCTTTCCGTGCGCACACTCCACGTCGCATTCGCCGATGCCGCGGCCAACACGACCGCGGGCACCGCCAACGCGGCAGCGTCGCCAGCGGCCCACGGAGGTATCGACATCGTGGGTGCAGCGACCAGGAGCAGTTCGTCGCCGAGAATGCGCCGGCCCACGAGCTGCTGGTCACGCGCGGGATTGATGCGAATAACCATGTCGTAGCCGTCCTCCACCGGATCGACAACGTGATCTTCCGCAACCACTTCCAGTTCGACCTGCGGATAGGCCAACGCAAAACGCGTCGCGATCCGCACCAGCACCACGTGCGCGAACACAACCGGCGCGCTGATCCGCAATCGTCCGCGCGGCACCGGCGCGCGCGACGCCACCGCCTCACCCGCCTCCTGAATCTCCGCCATCAAACCCCGCGTGCGCTCGTGCAGCACGAGACCTTCTTCGGTCAGCCGCAACGTGCGCGAGCCTCGCTCGATCAGCCGCACGCCAAGCGCTTCTTCCAGTTCCGCGACGCGTCGCGACAGCGTGGCCTTCGGGCGGTCGAGCGCCCGGCCGGCCGGGCCGAAGCCGCCGTGCTGCGCAACCGCATTGAAATCCGCCAATGACGTCAAATCCATGATCGTTCCAAATATGAGACGAGGTGTCCAGATTTTTGCACTTTCGCTATGAAAACGGAACATCTATTGTGTGTCTACGGGCTGACTTCCAGCCCAGCCAACCCCAAGGAGAAAGTCATGGCAATCCTCGTAACCGGTAGTACAGGCGTCGTCGGCAAGCAGGTTCTCGAACATCTTCTGGCGAGCGGCGGCACGCAAATTCGCGCGCTGACTCGCACCCCGGAAAAAGCGCAATTCCCGGACGGCGTCACCGCGGTCCAAGGCGACCTGTCCGACCTGGACGGCTTGCGCCGTGCGATGAACGGCGTCAGCACGCTGTTCCTGCTCGCGCCCAATGCCCCGGATGAACTGACGCAGGCGCTACAGGCGCTGAGCGTGGCGCGCGAAGCCGGCGTGAAGGGCGTGGTGTATCTGTCGGTGTTCAAGGGCGCCGAGTATGTCGACGTGCCGCACTTCACCAGCAAACACACGGTGGAGCGCATGATCGAGCACTGCGATCTGCCGGCCACCGTGTTGCGTCCCGCGTATTTCATCCAGAACGACGTGCGCCAGAAAGAGCCGTTGCTGACGCATGGTGTGTACGGTATGCCGATCGGCGCCAAAGGTATTTCGATGGTCGACGTGCGCGATATCGGCGAGGCTGCCGCGAGCGAGTTGCTGCGCCGCGAGCGGGCCGCAAGCCGTCTGCCGCGCGAGACGTATGAACTGGTCGGGCCTGATGCGATCACATCGGAAAGCGTGGCGTCGATCTGGGCCGAAGCGCTGGGACGCACCGTGCGCTACGGCGGCGACGATCTCGACGTGCTTGAACAGCGTCTGAAGGCAGCCGCGCCGGGCTGGCTCGTGTACGACATGCGTTTGATGATGAGCCGCTATCAGCAGGACGGCGCGGTCGCATCGCAAGCGCAAATCGATCATCTCGCGACGCTGCTTGGACGGCAGCCGCGGTCTTATCGGGACTTCGCGGTGGAGATGGCGGCGGCCTGGGCGAAGAGCTAACGACTGACCGTAGCGACGCGCGGCCATCCACTATCGATTGATGCACGCGGCAAGCCGAATGCTGGTACGCGATATAGGACAAAAAACGGCCATGCTTCATGGCCGACAAAACGCCCCCTCTCCACACCATGCCTTTGCGTTTGCCGCGCGCCGCGTACTCGATTTGTTCATGAAGGTTCAGATTCGACGGGCGTGGCCTGCCTGAAAACCGGGTGTCGCTTCGTGGGAAGAAAAGGGCCCGTCGAAGTGAAACTTCGAGAAAAGATCCTCCTATGGAGCATCGTTGGAGTACAGCCCTTTAAATTTGATGCCGCCGATAAAAAAACCGAAGCCGGCGCTGCTTTGCAGCCCTCCGTTATCGCCGGCCATTACCAGCAGCGCCGGTGCGCTTCGAATCGCTACCCCGACAAAGTCCGGTTTGACGATTCCCATAAGTAGAAGATCACGATTGATGCCCAGCATCATCAGTGAGCCGGTGCCGCCGAACAGATAGCCAGCTGCACCTTCAAGATAGACCGTCCCACCTTCGAGGATCTTGGGGTCGCCCAGGTCGTTTCCCGTGAATGTCTCGGTCAGGAACAGTGCACCGACACTATCAAAACCGGCGGTTGATCCTGTACCGCCCAGATCATCCTTCTTGATGATGATTTTCGGTAGTGCAAGCTTCGGTAGGCGAAGTAACGAGGTGATTTCACGCGAGAAAGTCGGCCCAAACCCGGTGTAAAGATATTGGCAAGAATGGCCGGAAGTGTCATCAAGTACGAACATCCCACTTTCTGCATTAAAGGAACCGTAGCCAACCCCCGCGCCAGCACTTGTATTGAACTTCCATTTACTCTTTCTCAGAATCTTCAATGGGCTCTCCAATTGTCGAAAGGCTCTCCGCGCAAACCTGTAACGACAAAAACTGCTGAGAGCACTACAACGAATAGCGGCCATCGCCACAGATCGACAATACTGTCAACCATGGCCGACCCGTCCGGATCATCGGCGCTATATCGGACAAGGACACTCTCCCCAACCTCGAAGGACTGCGTTGTACCAGTTGGCCGCTCGTAACGCCGCCCATCCTTTGCAATGAATGCTATTTGCGGATGGTGCCCACCAGCATTCAGGCGAATTACCTCACCGGTTGTCACGACGGACGAAAGACGAAACTCAATGGTTGAGTACACATATACGGCAGCGCCGGTTGCCAGGCAAAGCCCTATCGCGAGTGCGAAATAGTTACGCGAACGTTTCATCTTTCCAGGTTTTCCTTAATATCGAAACTCGCGGTCACGGTGCCAGCGCTTACACCAAGACTGCTTTGCAGCTTGTACTCCTGCTTCACTCGCGAGAAAGACAGGCTCACGTGTTCGTGATAGTTGTTATCGAATACGATCGGCTCGACAGACGTAATAACAACGTCGCCCATCTTGATTACAAGGAAGTCAAGCGCCACGCCTCCAGACTTTCGTACCGTAAGGACGACCTCTGGAATGTGTCTGCCTGTCAAGCAATAGCGCATGAGATTGGGACTTGCCCGGTCGATCTGGTGGACAAACTGGAGATCGTTAATAGTTGCCTTGCCGGCGCCTCCGCCCGAGCCAGACATCATTGAGGACTGTTGCGCCATTTTCCAGCGCCAACTGCTTACTTCGATTTGCCCGGCATACACCGCATCTTGTGACTCGCCGGCAATGCCGTTTATCTTGATGAAAATATCCGCCACGTAAAGTCCTTTTTATTATTAGCGATGCCAGAACATACCGAACTGCATTGCGGCCGAAAACCCAAGCGGGTCGGAATTTCGCTTAACGCCGCTTCATCATCAGTGAGGCCAAGAAAACGTCGCTATCGGACGTGTCCGAAAAATCGAGGCTGATTGAGCGTGCGCCAGTGGGTCGAACGTAGATGATGTGCGACCTACTTCATGCCCTGAAACCGACCGCGGACGGCATGTCGGCGAGACGAAGTTAACGCGGTCGAGCGCGTCCCTCGGGACCAGCAATTAGATTGATTGCAAAATTTTTCAAATCCACGAACAAAAAACATCCCTCAAGTTCTGGATTCCTCTGCCGTTTACACGGCATGCGCCGTGTGCCACATCATTCACGCTGCATAAACAACTCTAATTTTGAGCCAGCACAAACCACACTCCCTTCAATCTGTAATGAAAAAGTTCATCGCACTCTTTGCCATTGCCGGCACGCTATTGACGTCAGGCTGCGCGACAGTTTCCCCCATGTCGCCGACCACATCGACGAGTTCGGTCGACACCACGAAAAACTCGTACGCGTTAATGACGGTGACGCTCAAGAACGCCTATCACACAAGTTATCAGCCGAGTCCTATCGTCGTGAATATGGAGCGCGGCGCGGCCGACTCGCGCGAAGACCGTTTGAATTTCAAGTTCGACGACCAAGCCACCACGACGAGCGACACCGGTAATCACTATTTCATTCGTCTTCCGCTGGCGCCGGGCAAATATGTGATGCGCGGCATTACCGGTCAAAGCGGCATATTCCCGTTCCACGGCATGTTCTTTACGCCGCTTCACGAAGTGGTCGACATCAAACCGAATTCGATCGTGTATCTCGGCCATATCGACGCTACGATCGTCGAACGTAAAGAGGGTGAATTGCGCGCGGGACCGGTTATTCCGCTGGTCGATCAGGCGGTTGCCGGTTTCAGCGGCGGGACGTGGGATATCAGCGTGAGCGATCAGTTCGACAACGACGTGACCGCGTTCAAAAAAGACTTCCCGGCATTGACCAATGCGTCGATCGATCGTGAAGTGCTGCCCGCCTGGGATAAACAGAAAGCCACCGACTGGTGGAATAAACACTGATTTCAAGCTGTCGATTCGAACGGCGCGCGCAGCGCAACCCGCTTGCCTGCGCCCGCTTCCAAACAAGCCGATAATCGCATGACCGACAGGAAGGAGACGCCACGGTCATGCGCAATCTCGATGAAAACACGATCACCGAAGCGGTTCTGGCGCGTCACGCGCACTCAGGCGATGAGCGGCTGAAAACCATCGTCACGAGCCTCGTACAGTATCTGCATGCGTTCGCACGCGAGGTGAATCTTACCGAGAGCGAATGGGAACAAGGCATTCGTTTCCTCACCGACGTCGGCCATATCACCGACGACAAGCGCCAGGAATTCATTCTGCTCTCGGACACGCTCGGCTTGTCGATGCTCGTCACGGCGATGGCGAACCGCAAGCCGCCTGGCTGCACGGAAGCGACAGTCTTCGGGCCGTTTTTCGTCGAAGGCGCGCCCGCCTATCGAAATGGCGACGACGTGTCCAACGGCGCACGCGGCGAGCCCTGCTTCGTGTCGGGAACCGTCAAGGGCGCGGACGGCGAAGCGGTGGCCAATGCACGCATCGAAGTCTGGCAAGCCGACGCGGACGGTTTCTATGACGTGCAACACGCCGGCGACGACACGCATCGCGCCAGAGGCGTGCTCCATAGTCTCGCCGACGGGCGCTATCACTTCCGTTCGATCGTCGCCGAGCCTTATCCGATTCCACACGACGGACCAGTCGGGCGTATGCTCGCGGCGCTCGGCCGGCATCCGTGGCGTCCGGCGCATCTGCATTTCATGATCACGGCGCCAGGCTATGAGCGCCTCGTGACCCACGTGTTCCGCGAAGGCGACCAGTATCTCGATTCGGACGCGGTATTCGGCGTTCGCTCATCGCTCGTCGCACAGTGGCAGCGCCATGAGGCAGGCACGGCGCCGGACGGTACGTCCATGACTACGCCGTTCAGCACGCTCGAATTCGATTTTGTGCTGAACCCATCCGCGTGACGCGGGTCACTCTCTTATCGCAGCAGCCATCCCTTACCGAGCTTTACTCCTATGGAAAAACGAGCACTCATCATCGGCGCGAGCGGCATTGTCGGCGGCAATCTCGCGGACCAGCTGCTTTCGAACGGCTGGCACGTCGCCGGACTTTCGCGCGGGCGCACGCCGGTGTCGCCGGCGATCGAATCGATTACGGCGGATCTGCAATCGGCCGAGTCCGTCAGCGAAGCACTCGCGGGCAAAGCATTCAGTCATGTGTTCCTGACCGCGTGGTCGCGGCAGGCAACTGAGAAAGACAACATTCTCGTGAACGGCGCGATGGTGCGTCACGTCATGGACGCCGTGGGTCCATCGGGCACGCTCGAACATGCCGCGCTCGTGACAGGACTGAAGCATTACCTCGGCCCGTTCGAAGCGTATGCGACCGGTGCCGTGCCCATCACACCGTTTCGCGAGGAACAGGGGCGCCAGCCGGTCGATAACTTTTACTACGAGCAGGAAGACCGTCTATTCGACGCTGCGCAGCGCTACGATTTCAGTTGGAGCGTGCATCGTCCGCATACGATCATCGGCTTCGCGCTCGGCAACGCAATGAACATGGGCGTGACGCTCGCCGTCTACGCAACCTTGTGCAAGCAGACTGGCCAGCCGTTCATCTTCCCCGGCTCCGAGGCGCAATGGAACAGCCTCACCGACATGACCGACGCGCGGCTGCTCGCGCGTCACCTGGAGTGGGCCGCCACGTCCGCGAAAGCGCGCAATGAAGACTTCAACGTGGTCAACGGCGACGTGTTCCGCTGGAAATGGATGTGGTCGCAAATCGCCGGCTACTTCGGGATCGAAGCCGTACCGTTCGATGGCGAACCACGTCCGCTCGAAAGCCGCATGCAGGACGCCGGCAAGGCATGGGCCGATATCGCCGCGCGCTTCGATCTGAAGGAGGCCGATATCGGCAAGCTCGCCTCGTGGTGGCACACCGACGCTGACCTCGGCCGGCCGATGGAAGTGCTCACGGATATGACAAAGAGCCGGCAGGCAGGCTTCCTCGATTACCAGAGCACGCCCGACTCGTTCTTCGCGCTGTTCGAGCGGTTGAAGGCCGAGCGCATCATTCCCAGCGATACGCGTACGCGGCTAGCGGCCTCGATTGAACAGAGGTGACGCATGGCTCGCGGCGGCGAGTTCCGAGGCCGCCGCGAGCAGTGTCGAGCCGAGGCTGGCCATGCGTTTTTCGTCGAGCCGCACGAGCGGCCCGGCAATACTGATCACGCCCATCGCGGGATAGCCGCGCCGCTGCACGGGGGCGGCCATTGCCGTCATGCCGGGGGCGAACACCTCGTTGATCGTCGCGTAGCCTTTTTCACGCGCGGCGTGCACGAACTTCAGCAGGCCGCTGATCGTGGTCGGCGCGTTGGGACCGTATTGCTTCGGTTGTCCGAAGCCTTGCCGCGAGACGAGTTCGAGCGCGCGTTCGTCGGTCATCGTCATCATCCATGCATGGCCCGTGGCGCTGCACGAAAGGATCGTGTCCATGCCCATGTCCGGGTCGTAGCGCAAGCCCTTTAATGCGCCTTGCGCTTTCGCGACCCACGTCAGCCGGTCGCCGTCCACGATTGCCAGCCGCACCAGTTCGCCGGATGTCTCGGCGAGCCGGTCGAGCATCGTCTGCGCGATGTCGACGATGCCGGACGTCGCGAGAAACCCGAGCCCCAAGCCGACGAGCTTGGTAGTGAGCACGTAATCGCCATGCTCGCGCAACTGCCGCACATAACCGCATTGCTTCAGATCGACGAGCAGCCGATGGCATGCGCTGCGCGGAATATCGAGCTCGTCCGCGATCATGGCGAGCGGCGTGCCCTCCATTTGCGCGGCGAGAAATTCGAGTACCGCGAGGGTGCGTTCCGTAACGCCAGGCATGCCGGTCTCCATCTTTTGTGAGGTATTCGCGCAGCCAGTTTTGCACATTATGAGATGAAATTCTACCCTGGAACGGCATCCCACCTAGGGGTGCTAACCTTGGTTTCAAGGCGGCGCGAAGCACACAGCGAGTGAGCGCCCCGAGTTCATCGATCAGACAAGAGAGCGGGAAACGGTCAGCAGCGCTCATCGCTAGCGACTTGCATCCCGTGCGGCGACGGTTAAGGAGACAACATGATTCAGGACACACAACAAGGCACGCATGCTGCGATGCGCACGCGAGCGGTGACGGCGGCCGCCGTTGGCACCGCGCTCGAGTGGTTCGACTTCACGCTTTACGGCGCATTGGCCGCCACGGTTTTACCCAAGCTGTTTTTCCCGTCGATGGATTCGACCTCCGCCCTGCTCGCCTCGCTCGCGACCTTCGGCGTGGGACTTGCGGCGCGGCCGCTCGGCGCGATCATCTGCGGCCATCTGGGGGACAAGCTCGGGCGACGCAACCTCATGCTCGGCACCGTCACGGTGATGGGCCTCGCCTCGATGCTGATGGGCCTGCTGCCGACCTACGCGAGCATCGGCGTCTGGGCGCCGGTCCTGCTGGTGCTGTTGCGCATTCTGCAAGGCTTCGCGCTGGGCGGCGAGTCGACCGGCGCGCAATTGATGGCGATCGAACACGCCAGCGCCGACCGGCGCGGCAAGTACTCCGGGCTGCTAGGTCTGTGCTCGCCGCTCAGTCAGATCATGGCCAACGGCGTGCTGCTTCTGCTGTCATCCACGATGTCGGCGCAGGCATTCGACTCGTACGGCTGGCGCATTCCTTTCATACTGAGCTTCATCCTCGTGGTGGTCGGCGTGTATATCCGCTTGCGAGTCAGCGAGACGCCCGCCTTCGTCGCGCTGCGTAAAACGGAAGTCGCACGCGTGGGCAGCCCGCTGCGCGATGCATTGCGGCTGCACTGGAGAACCGTGCTGCGCTGGATGCTGTTCTTCTGCGGACCCGCGGCGATCTTCTACCTGATCGTGGTGTTCTCGCTCAGCTACATCACGAAGACGCTCGCCATCCCTAAACAAACTGGCTTTCTGCTGCTGATGGGCGCAAATGTCTGCGCGATCGTCGGGGCGCTTGCCGGCGGCATGCTGAGCGACAAGATCGGCCGCAAGAAGGCGCTTGCGATCGGTTCAATCGCAACCTTGCTGATGCTCTTCGTGTACTTCCAGATTCTCGACACCAAAAGCTTTGTGCCGATGCTCGCGGCGATGGGCTTCTTCCTCGGCTTCACGCAGTTTCAAAGCGGCATTCAGCCGGTCGCGTTCGCCGAAGCGTTTCCGACCAATGTGCGCTACTCCGGCTCCGCGCTCGCCTATACCGGCGCGAATCTGGTGGCAGGCGGTCCGATGCCGGTGCTGGCCGTGTGGCTCTTCTCCGTGTGCAACGGCTCGCCGTGGGGCGTCGTCGCCGTGTGCGTGGTCTTCAACGTGATTTCGCTCGTGATGATCCTGACAGCGCGCGAAACGCTCGGCATCGACATGAACCGCACCGACTCGACGGCGGCCGTCACGGGCGAAGCGGAATTCGCGACGGCGAGTGTGAGCAACAGCCACCGCACGTAATACGCGCGGCGCTGCGGCGTCGCGCTGAATCATGGAAATTTTGCAAACAGGCGATCGAACAATGACTGAACTCGTATATGTACTGAATGGCTCGAACCTCAACATGCTCGGCAAGCGGGAGCCGCATCTGTATGGGAAGACTACTCTGGCGCAAATCCAGCAGCAGGTGGAGGCGCTCGCGGTCCGGCTGGAGCTTCAGTGCGAGTTCCGCCAGACCAACAGCGAGGCCACCATGGTCGACTGGCTACAGGAAGCGTTCGAGCGCGATGCCGCGGTGATCATCAACCCGGCGGGATTTTCGTTTGCGTCGGTGCCGGTGTTCGACGCGGTCAAGCTGATCGAGCGACCGTTGATCGAACTGCACATCACCAACATCCACAAGCGCGACGAAACCTATCGCCATTCGCTGATTTCGCGCGCGGCCACCGGCGTGATTTGCGGACTCGGCGCGAACGGCTATCTCGTCGCGCTGCAAGCAATGGCGATGGCGCTCGGCAAAAGTCCGAGTTTCGCCTGACGCTGAGACTGCATCATGCGTGGGGCCGCCCGGCTTGCGCGCGACTCAAGCGCCTCTTGCCGCCTCACCCACTCACCATGCCGTGCCGCCCGCGCACGGCATTTTTCTGTCCTGACATCCCAGCGAATAGTTTTGATTAAGGGGAAACCCGTATAATCCGTTGCAAGAGGTCAGACAACTAGAGGACATCGTCGTCAAGACCCTGACCCGCGCCGGCCGCGCAGCGTCCGCCTTGAAACGCCTTGCCCCCAGATCCGTGAATCCGACCGCCACTGCCCTGCCGTTCCGCAACGCCCTGTTCGCCATGCTCGGCATCGGCCTCGTCAACATGCTGGTCGCACTCGATCAGACGGTCGTCAGCACCGCGCTGCCTTCAATCGTCGCCGAGCTGCATGGCTTCGAGTACTACGCGTGGATCGCCAGCGCGTATCTGCTGGCTTCGGTGGTGACGGTGCCGGTATTCGGGCGGCTCGGCGACTACTTCGGCCGCAAGCGTTTCGTGATCGCCGCGGTGATCACGTTCACGGTGGCGTCGGTGCTCTGCGGCGTCGCGAACGACATGCTCTTTCTCGTGATCGCACGCGGCTTGCAAGGCGTCGGCGGCGGGATGATGGTGGGCACCGCGTTCGCCTCGATTCCCGATCTGTTTCCCGATCCGCGCGCGCGAGTGCGCTGGCAAGTGGTGATGGCCGCCGCGTACGGCATCGGCACCGCGGCGGGACCGTCCCTTGGCGGCTGGATGAGCGAACACTGGGGCTGGCGCTCGACCTTTCTGATCAATCTGCCGGTCGGTGCGGCAGCGCTGTATTTCATCTGGGCACATCTGCCGGCCTTCCGGCGTGCGCATGAAGGCGAAGTCAAAATCGACTGGCTCGGTGCGGCGCTCGTCGCGGCGGTGCTCGGCGGCCTGCAGGCTTTTATCGAAGCCGTGCCGAAAAAACGGCCTGACCGCCGGCAATCTCACGCTGGCCGCTTGCGTGATCGCGGGCGCAATCGCGCTACTGATCTGCGAAAAGCGCGCTACCCACCCGATCATTCCGCTCGACCTGTTCAACGACCCGCAACTCGTCACGCTCTTTACGCTCGGCATGCTGTCCGGTTTCGTGATGTTCTCGCTGATTTTCTTCGCGCCGCTGCTGCTGCAAGGCGGCTTCGGATTGTCGCCGCAACAGGCCGGCCTGCTGGCGACGCCCATCGCCGCCTGTATCGCGCTCGGCAGTCTGCTGAATACGCGCATCGTGATTCACATGAAGAAGCCCACGCAAATTTTGTCGATCGGTTTTGCGCTGCTGCTGTTCGCCGCCATCGCGCTGGCGTTTGCGAATCCGGACACACCGCACGTCTGGATCGAATTGCCGATGGCCGCGGTCGGCATCGGCCTCGGCTTCATCCTCAACAATCTGAATGTGTTCGCCCAGGAAATTGCCGGACGCGAGCGCTTCGGCATCACGACCGCGCTGCTGCAATCCACGCGCATGGTGGGCGGGATGCTCGGCACGAGCATTGTCGCGACGGTGGTGCAGCATCATTACCGCGACGTGGTCACGCGCACGATGAGCGTGATCGGCGAGCCGGCCGCGTCGCAATGGCGGCCTCGCTTCGTCGACCTGCGCATTCTCATCGACGAAGCGTCGCGTCTGAAGCTGATCGCGGATATGAAGCCATCAGGGCTCAATACGCTCGCGTTGATCGACACGGCGCGCGATGCGCTGGTGCAGTCGATTCACATCGGCGTGTGGCTGACGGCGGTCGCTGCACTGGCGGCCGCGTTGCTGGTGCAGCGGATCTCTCACGTGGTGTTTCGCAAGAGCTGAAGGCGGCGACGGGTCTCGGCGCAGGCCGCGTGGAGACCTGTTCGAACCGTCGAGACAAACGCCGCGCGAACATCGCGGCGTTGTATTGGCGCAAATCCAGCGTCCGCTTACTGCGCGCCGAGCTTTTTGATCAGCGCATCGAGTTGCGCGATTTCTTCTTCTGTCAAATCGGTCAACGGTGCGCGTACCGGGCCGGCGTCGTGGCCTACCAGTTTCGCGCCCGCCTTCACAATGCTCACCGCGTAACCTGCGCGACGATTCCGGATTGCCAGATACGGCAAAAAGAACTCGTCGAGCAGCCTGCCTTGCGTTGCATGATCGTTGGCGGCAACCGCGCGGTAAAACTCCATCGCCGTCTTCGGAATGAAGTTGAACACCGCCGATGAATACACCGGCACGCCCAACGCCTTATACGCCGCCGCATAAACTTCCGCGGTCGGCAGGCCGCCGAGATACGAGAAACGGTCGCCCAGGCGCCGGCGAACCGTTACCATCGCTTCGATTTCACCCACGCCATCCTTGAAGCCGATCAGGTTCGGACAGCGGTCCGCGAGACGTTCGAGCATGTCCGCGTTCAGCTTCGAATTCGCCCGGTTGTAGACGATCACGCCGATGTTCGGCACGGCCTTGCACACCTGCTCGACGTGCGCCGCGATGCCTTCCTGTGAGGCTTCGGTCAGATAATGCGGCATCAGCAGCACGCCGCTTGCGCCAAGACGTTCGGCTTCCTGCGCGTATTCGATCGCCACGCGCGTAGGGCCGCCCGCGCCCGCGAGAATCGGCACCTTGCCCCGGCAGGTGTCGGTCGCCGTGCGGATCACGTTCGTGTAGTCGGCTTTCGTCAGCGAAAAGAATTCGCCCGTGCCGCCCGCGGCGAACAACGCAGTCGCACCGTAGGGCGCGAGCCATTCGAGGCGCGCAGCATAGGTGTCGGCGCGAAACTCGCCGTGTGCGTCGAAATCGGTCACGGGAAAGGACAGCAGCCCTTCGGAAACGATGGTTCTGAGTTCTTGAGGTGAAGTCATGGCGTGTATAGCGTTTAAGGCGTCAGGCGTGGTGGGCGCGCGCGGTGATTCGCGCCGCCACCCGGATCATGATTGGATTAGCGCACCAGGCACGGACGCTTGTTATCGAACTTCCAGTTCGGAATCAGGTATTGCATGGCCACGCCGTCGTCGCGCGCGCCCAGGCCGTGCTGCTGATAAAGCGCGTGCGCCTTTTCGATCTCGTCCATGTCGAGTTCGATACCGAGCCCCGCGGCCTGCGCCACCTTGACCTTGCCGCCGACAATCCGCAGCGGCTCTCGCGTCAGACGCTGGCCGTCCTGCCAGATCCAGTGCGTGTCGATCGCGGTGATCTTGCCGGGCGCGGCGGCGGCCACGTGCGTGAACATCGCGAGCGAAATGTCGAAGTGATTATTCGAGTGCGAGCCCCACGTGAGGCCCCAGTCGTTGCACATCTGCGCGACGCGCACCGAGCCCTGCATGGTCCAGAAATGCGGATCGGCAAGCGGAATATCCACGGAGTGCAACTGGATCGCGTGACCCATCTGGCGCCAGTCCGTCGCGATCATGTTGGTCGCCGTCGGCAGGCCGGTCGCGCGGCGGAATTCGGCCATCACTTCGCGGCCTGAATAACCGTTTTCCGCGCCGCACGGATCTTCCGCGTAGGCAAGCACGTCGTGCTGATCGCGGCACAGGCGCACCGCTTCGGCGAGCGACCAGGCGCCGTTCGGGTCCAGCGTGACGCGGGCTTTAGGGAAACGTTCGGCGAGCGCGGTGACGGCTTCGATCTCGGCGTCGCCCGACAGCACGCCGCCTTTGAGCTTGAAGTCGTTGAAGCCGTAGCGCGCTTGCGCGGCTTCGGCCAGACGCACCACAGCCTCGGGCGTCATGGCTTCTTCGGTACGCACGCGCTCCCAGTCGTCGCGGCCTTCGGCGCCGCTCGCATATTCCAGATCGGTTTTCTTGCGGTCGCCGATATAGAACAGATAGCCGAGCATTTCCACTTCGTCTCGTTGCTGGCCTTCGCCGAGCAATGCGGCGACGGGCACGCCGAGATGCTGACCGAGCAGATCGAGCAGCGCGGCTTCGAGCGCGGTCACCGCGTGAATGGTGGTGCGCAGATCGAAGGTCTGCAAACCGCGGCCGCCGGCGTCGCGGTCGGCGAATTGCGTGCGCGCCTTGTTCAGGACCGCTTGCAGATTGCCGATCGACTGACCGACGACGAGCGGACGCGCGTCGTCGATAGTCTTACGGATACTCTCGCCGCCCGGCACTTCACCGACGCCGGTGTGTCCCGCGCTGTCGCGCAGAATGACGATATTGCGCGTGAAGAACGGGCCGTGCGCGCCGCTCAGATTGAGCAACATGCTGTCGCGCCCGGCAACGGGCACGACACGCAGTTCAGTGACGACCGGCGTAGCGTTCGATTCGGAAGGTTTCGTGGACATGAGGTTGGACCCGATGAGTTAGTGAGCCGGGCGGCGGAAATCGAGGCGCTTTGCGAGCGCGCTCGATAGCGGCACCGGACGGAAACTGGCAATGACGTGACGCATACTGGGCGGCTCTGTCAATCAGTGTAGTCAGTGAGTTTTATGCTGGAGCGATTCCGGCAGCGCGGCGTGATTCACGCGCCGGTTGCGCGCGAGGAAACCGGCCGCCGCCGCGATCAACGAAGCCACCGCGAGGCCGTACAGGCCGCCGGTAATCGAACCGGTATGCTGCTGCAGATAACCGAACGCCGCCGGCGCGAAGAACCCGCCGAGATTGCCCACCGAGTTGATCAGCGCGATCACCGCCGCGGCCACGCGGGCGTCGAGATAACCCTGCGGGATCGGCCAGAACAGCGAAGCCGCCGCCTTGAAGCCGATCGCCGAGAAACAGATCGCCACGAAGGACAGCACCGGATCACCGGAAGTCGAAGCGAACAGCCCACACGCTGCGATGACGAGCGCCACGGCGAGCCACGCTTGCTGGAAGCGCCATTTCGCCGACAACAACGCGAAACAGTACATCGCGAACATGGCGATAAGCCACGGAATCGCGTTGAGCATGCCGACTTCGAAGTCGGACAGGCCGCCTATTTTGCGGATGATCGTGGGCAGCCAGAAGGTGGCCGCGTAGATGGTCAATTGAATCGCGAAATACAGGAAGCAGAACAGCAGAATCTGCGGATCCTTGAGCAGCTTCAAGGCCGGCAGATGCGCGCCGCCATGCGCCTCGCGTTCGGCCTGCTCCGCCGCGATCGACGTTTGCAACACATGCTGCTCTTCAGCCGTGAGCCACGAGGCATCGCGAATACGCGACTTCAGCAGCGTCCAGCTCACCGCGCACAACACGATCGAAAAACCGCCTTCGACGAGAAACATCCATTGCCAGCCGTGCAAACCGAAGCCGCGAATGGACAGCAGACTGCCGGTGATCGGACCGGACAACACCGAGGCAAGCGCGGAACCGCCGAGAAATACCGCTACCGCCTTGCCCCGTTCCTTCTGCGGCAGCCATTGCGTGAAGTAAAAGACCACGCCGGGAAAGAAGCCGGCTTCGGCAACGCCGAGCAGAAAGCGCAACACGTAGAACGAGGTGTCGTTCCAGACGAACGCCATCGCCGCCGCGACCAGTCCCCATGTGCCCATGATGCGGGTGAGCCACGCGCGCGCGCCGTACTTCTGCATCAACACGTTCGACGGCACTTCGAACAGCGCATAGCCGATAAAGAACAGACCGCTGCCGAGGCCGTAAGCCGCGGCACCGATACCGAGATCGGTCTGCATGTGCGAATTGACGAAGCCGATGTTCACGCGGTCGATGTAGTTCGCGATGAACATGATCAGAAACAGCGGCAGCACGTGCCGCTTGACCTTGGAGACCGCTGATTCGAGCGGATCGGCGGCGGTGGTGAGAGCAGACGTCAAGATTGTCTCCAGTTTCGGCCGCTCACGCGGCCTGATCGAGCGCAACACGGCGCGTTCAGGAGCGCTGATTCGCGCGCCAAACGCGTGATACGTTGTCTGACGACAGTCTACCGTGTTTACTTCATGCTTTCCAATGCCGTGTTTACCCTGCAATCACGCCGTTTAGGCCGCTCCCAAGCGGAACGTGGCATCGAGCAGAAAAGGAGATAACATTAAATAGGACGTCCGACCTCCTTGGAGATTAGCGTGCTCTCCGGCGCACACGCCGCAGCCGAACCTCGTCCACGCAAACCATCGCCAACGCGAGAATCAAATCGTTCTCATCCGGACAAACGCTATGATGGCTATACCGAACGTCACACGTCGCGACTCGCACGCGCAACGTGCGCATTTCCAGCCGAACAATCAACCAGCCACAGAAATGAGCAGCCTAACTGAGAAGGTGGTGGCCACCCTTTCCGATGAAATCCGCCGCGGCGCCCTGAGGCCGGGCGACCGCATTCCCACCGAAGTCGCGATGATGAAGCAGCTTTCGGTGAGCCGTTCCGTGGTGCGTGAGGCGATTTCGCGCCTGCAGGCGGCCAAGGTGGTCGAGACGCGTCACGGCATCGGCACCTTCGTCCTGGAACCGGCCACGGAAAAAACCATGCAGTTGCCCGCCGCCGATCTCTCCAGCATGCTCGACGTGATGGCGATCATCGAATTCCGCATCGATGTCGAGGCCGCGTCCGCCGCACTCGCCGCGGCACGCCGCACCGACCAGAATCTCAAGCAGATGCGCGCCGCGCTGGAGCGTTTCGAGTCCGAACTCGAGCGCGGCAGCACGGACACGCTCGCGCACGACATCGAGTTTCATTTGCAGATCGCACGCGCGAGCGGCAATCGCTATTTCTTCGACGTGCTCAGCCAGCTTGGCCGCGCGGTGAGTCCTCGTACTCGTCTGGGTTCAGCGGAGATCGCGGAACTCGACCATATCGAGCATTTGCGTAACGTGCTCAGCGAGCATCAGATGATCTATCGCGCGATAGAACGGCAAGACCCGGACGATGCGCGCGCCGCCATGCGCATGCACCTGAGCAATAGCCGCGAACGGCTGCGCCGCGCCCACGAGTTGAGCCAGGCGAGCGGCTGATTCGCCTTTAGCCGGTGGCTCCCCGCCCCCCTTTCATCCCCACAAAAAATACAATCGTACTGGTTTAAATACCAACCGGACGGCAAGGTGCGAGCCGATACGAATTGCAAGCAACTCGCCACGTTCATCGTGTCGTCGATGCAAGGCGCGTTTCTGCTCGCCAAAGCGCAGCGCGATCCGGCGCCGGTCGTCAATCTGAAGGAAGTGCTGATTTCCAGCGTGTTGCAGCGGGCCTGACAAGGAGCTTCCCATGACGCAGCCCGATCAGCCAGGTCGTCCTGCCGCAGCCACGGCGCGCGTACCCGCGCAGACCGTGAACGGCGAAAGCGGCGCTTCGCCCGGCGCGATGGATCGCTTCGGCTCGCTCAACGTGTTCGTGCGCGCCGCCGAAACCCGCAGCTTCACTGAAGCGGGGCGCCAGTTGGGCATTTCATCGTCGGCGGTGGGCAAGGCGATCTCGCGGCTCGAAGGACGCCTCGGCGTGCGGCTCTTTCACCGCAGCACGCGCAGCATCGCGTTGACGCCCGAAGGCGCGACCTTTCTGACGCGCTGCCAGCGCATCATCGGAGAAATCGAGGCGGCCGAGAACGAACTGGCGCTCGCCAATGCCGCGCCGCGCGGACTGCTGCGCGTCAGCATGCCGATGGTGAGCACGTTGATGATGCCGGTGATCGCGGCATTCATGAAGACGTACCCGGACATCGTGCTGGATATCGACTTCTCGGACCGCATGGTCGATGTGATCGAAGAAGGTTTCGATGTCGTGACCCGCACCGGCGATGCGATCGACTCGACGCTCGTCACGCGCACGATGGGCACGTACCGGCATGTGATCGTCGGATCGCCCGCCTACTTCGCGCAGCGCGGCGTACCCAGCGAGCCCGGGCAACTGCGCGAACACGCGTGCTTGCAACATCGTTTCCCCACTACCAACAAACTGCGGCGCTGGCCGTTGATGCGCGACGGCGAGTTGCTGAACATCGACCTTCCGACCACGGCCATCGCCACCGCCGTCGAGCCCTTGACCATGCTTGCCGAACAGGACCTGGGGCTAGCCTGCGTGCCGGACTTCACGATACGCGCGCAGCTCGCGGGAGGCACGCTGGTTGCCGTGCTGCAAACGTACACGGATACCCCGACTGTGTTTCGCGCGCTGTGGCCTTCCGGGCGTCAGATCTCGCCTAAAGCGCGAGTCTTCGTCGATTATCTGAGCGAGCATCTGTTTCCGGTTTCCGCGGCGGCGGCGCGTGGCGCTGGCCACGCTTGAATGTGACGCCTGTGGGCGCCCGGGCGCTTTCAACGCGTACTGCCCCGCGCGAAAAAGCCGGCGTATTCAGCAATATGCTGAGCATGCCGGCTTTCATGAGACATCCTGATTCGCGTCTTCAGCGAGCTTATGCGCTCACGGCCTCTTCCTCATAAAACGGATAGTCCGTATAGCCCACTTCCGTGCCGCCGAAGAACGTCGGCCGATCGTATGCATTGAGCGGCAGATTAAGGCGCAGCCGTTCCGGCAGATCCGGGTTGGCGATAAAGTCGCGACCGAATGCGACGAGGTCGGCGTCGCCGTCGACGAGGATCGCTTCCGCCGAATCGCGCTTGAAACCACCCGCGGCGATGATCGTCCCCGCATAGTGCTTGCGGATCGTCTGCGCGGCGACCGGATCCGGATTGCGGCTTTCATCTTCGACATTGCCGGCGATGCGCGGCTCGATCAGATGCAGATACGCGAGATCGAGCTTCGCCAGTTCGGCCGCGACGTAGCTGAAAAGGCCGACCGGATCGCTGTCCGACATATCGCCCCACGAACCGCTCGGCCCGAGACGCACGGCAACTTTGTCGCTGCCCCACACGGAAATCACGGCACGGGTCGCTTCCGTCAAAAGGCGCGCGCGATTTTCGAACGAACCGCCGTAGATATCCGTGCGCTTGTTGCTGCCGTCCTGCAGGAACTGGTCGAACAGATAGCCGTTCGCCGCGTGCAATTCGACGCCGTCGAAGCCCGCCTTCACGCCACGTTCAGCCGCGGTGCGGAAACTCTCCACAATGCCGGCGATCTCGTCGATCTCCAGGGCGCGGTTCGGCGTGTTGGGAATCCAGCCGGCCGTGGTGTAAGCGACGCCGCCATGCAGCACTTCCGACGGGCCGACCGGACTCCGCCCTTCCGGCTGCAACTCAGCGTTCGACTGACGTCCCGCGTGATAGAGCTGCAGGAAGACCTTGCCACCCTTCGCGTGCACCGCGTCGGTGACTTCGCGCCAGCCGGCGATCTGGCTGTCGTCGTAAAGGCCGGGCGCGCCCAGGTAGCCGTTGCCTTCAACGGCGGCAATCGTCGCTTCGCCGATCAGCAATGCGCCTGCGGAAGTGCGTTGCGCGTAATACTCGGCCATCAGGCGGCCGGGGCGCGCGCCGTCTTCGGCACGCATGCGGGTCAGCGGTGCGAGCACCACGCGGTGCGCGAATTCATAAGGTCCTACTTTGACCGACGTAAAGAGCTTGCTCATGATGTTTTCTCTCTCGATGTGATCCGGGGAATGATTGCCGCCGAGCGTTGCGAACGCTGTCTGGCGTTGATGACAATCTATAGGCGCGGGTCGTCGAGAAAAACGGGCCGCGGCTCCGAAGACTTGGGAGCCCGCAGTCCGCAATGCGCTGAAACCCTTGCGCCTGCTGGATGCACAGCCGTCACTGATTGTTTCAACGGCGCGGCAACTGTGTTTCAACAGCGCGCCGGTTACTTGTCGAGCACGTGCTTGAGGCTCGCGTGACGTGTGCTGAACGTCATGATCACGAGCAGGCTGAGCATCGCGAGCAAGCCGCCGAAGTGCGTCATCGAGGCGATGCTGAGGTGATCGACCACCGCGCCGCCCGCCAGCGAGCGAGCGCGATCGAGGCGGTGCCGCCCTGGGAAGAAGCGGACGCCTGAGGGCATCCGCAAACGTATCAGCGCACTACGAGGCAGGCGCCTCGACATCAAGATCCATCAACGCCGAACTCAGCGACTTGCCGTGCGCATCGAGCGCGAGCGAACGCGTGACACCGCCGCCGAGCGCATTGCCGAGCACGAAGTTAAACGCTGCAATGGTGGGCAGTTCATGGCGCACCACGTCGCCCTGCACGACATCGCGCAGATGCGCCTTCACGCGTTCCGGCGTCAGTACCGCGCGTAGATGTTCGTAATGCTTCGCGTCGTAGCAGATCACCGAGATGTTCAGCGTATTGCCTTTGTCACCGGTACGCGAATGAGCCAGTTGACGTAATTTCATCTCACGCCTCCACCATCGAGAACGCCGGCGTCGCATGCTCGCGCGGCAGCAAAACCGATTGCACCGCGACGACTTCGCGCGCCGACTTCGTGACGCCGCCTCCGCCCGCCGGACCGTTGGTGTAAAGCGTCTCCACCTCGTTGCCGAGCTGCACGGCCTGAGCGAGCAAGGTGGTGCGTCCCGCCACTCGCGCTCGTACCTCGTACGGCTCCGCGTAACCGGCAGCTGCGGTTTCGCCGTGCAATGCGTTCACGCCGATCAGATCGAAGCGCAATTCACGCGTCTCCACGCCGGTCAACACAAGCCGCTCCCGCACGATATCCAGTGCGAGTCGCGCACGCGCCAACGCGCCCGGACCGCCATAGGAAATTTGACCTTCGCCGATATAGCCATCGAAATAAGCAACCGACACTTTCAGCGTATCCGTACGCGGCGTGCCTCGCCCGCCGCTCACGCGAACGCGATCCGGCGCTTCCTGCGCGACGCGAACCTGTGAGAAATCCGCGACCACGTCCGGTTGCAGATAGCGCTGCGGATCGTGAATCTCGTACAGCAGTTGTTCCTTGCACGTCGCTTCAGTGACGCGTCCGCCGGCTTGCGCGAGCTTGGTGACGACCACGGCGCCGTCCTGCCCGACTTCGGCAATCGGAAAGCCGAGTCTCGCGAGGTCAGGAACATCCTTGAAGCCCGGGTCCGCGAAATAGCCGCCGGTGATTTGCCCCGCGCATTCGAGCAGATGGCCGATCACCGTCGCCTGGCCGAGCGTCTGCCAGTCGTCCATGCGCCAGCCGAATTCGTGAATCAGCGGCGCGACGAACAGCGAAGGATCGGCCACGCGTCCGGTCAACACGATCTGCGCACCGGCCGCGAGCGCATCGACGATCGCGCTCGCGCCGAGATACGCGTTCGCGGACACGAGCCGCTCCTTGTAGTCCGCGACACGTTCTCCGGATTCCACGAAACTGAAATCGCCCTGACTCACCACGTCGAGCACGTCGTCACCGGTGACGGCGGCAATCTTCACGTCGCCGAGACCGAGCGAGCGCGCGATTTCCGCGGTCTTGCGCGCCGCCGCGAGCGGATTCGCGGCACCCATGTTCGAAATGATCCGCACGCCGTTGCGCAACGCGGCCGGCAACACCGCCTTCATGCGCGTTTCGAGCAACGGGTCGTAGCCGAGTTCGGGGTCCTTGCTGCGCGCCTGTTGCGCGATCGCAATCGTCCGCTCCGCGAGGCACTCGAAGACGAGGTAATCGAGCGCGCCGTGTTCCGCCAGTTCGACCGCCGGTTCGATGCGATCGCCGGAATAACCCGCGCCCGCGCCGATACGCACGGTCCGTTGAAATTGAGTGGCTGTCATGCTGGTCACATCCGTTCGTTCAGTGATGCTCACAGTGGGAATATCCCCAGCACGACGCAGGCAATCGTCATGACGATCGACGCGCCGAACAGCAAGGGGAACGTGAATTTCTGATGGTCGGCGAGATCGATGCCGCACAGGCCGACCACGAGAAACGTGGCCGGTGTCAGCGGGCTAACCGGAAAGCCGGTGGTCATCTGGCCGAGCAAGGCGGCCTGGCCGACGTGCACCGCAGGCACGCCGAGCTGGCCGGCCACTTCCGCGATCACAGGCAGCACGCCGAAGTAGAACGAATCAGGATCGAACAACATGCTGAGCGGCATCGACAGCAAGCCAAGCGCGATGGGAATATGACCGGCCATCGCGGGCGGCACGAAACCGACCGCCGCTTGCGCCATCGCCTTCAGCATGCCGCTGCCTTGCATCACGCCGGTGAACACGCCGGCCGCCAGCAAAATGCCCGCCATCATCAAGGCCGCGCGGGCATGCGCGTCGATCCGTTTGCGCTGCATGTCCACGTTCGGATAGTTGACCATCAGCGCAACGCACAGGCCGACCATGAACATGATCGCCGGCGGAATCTTCTCGCCCATCACGACCATCGTGCCGAGCACGACCAGCGTCAGCACGATGTTGAACCAGAAGTTTTTCGGCCGGCGCAGAGCCTGTTCTTCGGGCGTCAGTTCCCGTTTGGGCATGGGCACCGACCCGCTCGCGGCCGTAAGACCGAGCCGCTTTTCCTCGCGCCGGCCGAGCCAGAACGCCATGCCGAACACGAACACGAGGCCGATCGCCTGCACCGGAATCAGCGGATTGAAGAGCGCCGAGATCGGCAGATGCAGCGAGGCGGAGGCGCGAATCATCGGCCCTGTCCACGGCAGAAAGTTGATGCCGGCCGCCATTGAAACCGCTGCGGCCAGCACGCGCCGGTCCATCTTCAGGCGATCGTAGAGCGGCAGCATGGCCGGAATCGTGACCAGAAAGCAGACGGCGCCGGAGCCGTCCAGATGGATCAGCAGCGCGAGCAGCGTAGTGCCCATCACGATGCGCGTGGGCCGCGTGCCGACGGCGCGCAGAATGCGGTCGATGATCGGATCGAGCGTGCCCGCGTCAGTGATGGTGCCGAAGTACAGAATCGCGAACACGAACATGCCGACGACCGGCGCAAGATTCTTGAGACCGTCGATCACGAACTTGCTGGTCTGAAACCCGAAGCCGCCGATAAGCGACGCCGCAATCGGCACGATGATGAGCGCCACCAGCGGCGACATGCGTTTCGACAGAATCGCGCCGAGCAGCACGACGATGGTTGCGAGCCCCAGTAGTGGCAGCATGTGCTTGTCTCCAAAGATTGTTTTTTACTGCGATCCAGCGTAAGTTCGAAGCGGCTATAAATCAATTGAAATGATTTGATCGCAGCAATTACAAACCATCATGGATCTGAATCTTCGGGACGTCCGCGCGTTTATCGCCGTCGCGCAAACGGGCAGTTTTACGCGCGCGGCGACGCGGCTGCATCTGTCGCAACCGGCGCTGACGGTGCAGATTCGCCGGCTTGAAGAAACGGTCGGCATGCGCCTGTTCGACCGCAATAGCCGCAATGTCGCGCTCACACCGACCGGCCGTGAACTGCTGCCGCTGCTACAGAAGTCGCTGCATGACATGGAACATGTGCTGATCGACGCGCGCGCGCTGGGCGTTGGCGCAAGCGGCACGGTACGGATCGCCTGTTTGCCGACCTTCGCGGCCAGCGTCTTGCCCGAACTCGTGCAGGACATCAAGAAGGCCGTGCCGCGCGTGAGCTTTCATGTGCGCGACGTGGTCGCGAGCATGGTCAACACGTTGGTGCGCAATGAAGAGGTCGACATCGGGCTGACCGGCGGCCAGCTCGACGATGCCGCTTTCGAGCTGCTGCATGCGGGCATCGACCGGCTGGTTGCCGTGTTCCCGAAACGGCATGCGCTTGCCCGGCGGCGGCGCATCACGTTGGCCGATCTTGCCGCCGCGCCGCTCGTGTTGACCGCGCAAGGCACGAGTGTGCGGGCGGTGGTCGATAGCGCTTTCGCGAACGCCCGCTGCACGCCGGAGATCGCGTGCGAACCGACCTACATGATGAGCGCGGTGGCGATGGTGCGCGCCGGCCTCGGCGTAACGATCTTGCCGGAGTCGGCACGCGAAGTCAGGGCGGAGCCCGAGTTGATCGTGCGCGCGGTCGACGACCCCGCATTCACTCGCCCTATCGCGCTGATCAAAAAGCGCGGCCGGACATTGCCGCCCGTAACCGAGACCTTCGTTTCGATGCTGATCGAGAAGCTCGGCGAGAAATGAACAGCAGCCGAATGCGCGTTAGCTTTCATTTTCAAACAGAGCCGGATTATCACCGTTAATCGTCTGATTTAATTTAACACTCCCGCGTTAATATCGGCTTCGCGCGAGTTCGGGGGATTAAAGACCGCTCGCGCGTGTTTCCAAAACTCCAAAAACTTCGAAAACGAAAACTGATAATGAGTCAATTTCGAATACTCGCGGCGGCCGCGGCTTCGTTCGCTCTGACAGCGCTGACCGCTCCGGCGTATGCGGCACTGGGCGGCGCACCGACCTATCCGGTCACGGCCAGCAGCACGAGCGCAGGGGCGGCCGGCCAGAATAACGCGGCAGTGGCGCGCTTCGCCGCCAGCGGCAATGCCGCCTCGGCGAATTACACGGTGAGCCAGACCACGCTGCCCTCGGGCACCGTCGTAAGCGAGTACATCAGCGCCGGCAATACGGTGTTTGCCTTGAGCTGGGAAGGCCCGACCATGCCGCCGCTCAAGACGCTGCTCGCCACTTATTTCCCGACTTATGTCCAGGCACTCACGGACGCCCACGCCACGCAAGGCGGCGGCTACGGGCCCGCCGTCGTGCATCAGTCGGCGCTGGTCGTGGAGACCGGCGGCCATATGGGCGCATTCGTGGGCCGTGCCTATTTACCGCAAGCGCTGCCGCAAGGTGTGAGCGCTGACGATATCAAGTAACTCATTAAAATCATTAGAGAGAGAACAACAGTGCGCAAAATCGCAAGGATTATTGCCGCGGGGCTCGGGCTCGGATTGGCACTCAGTCTCGCCGGCTGCGGCGGGGGTGGCGGCTCCAGCAACAACGCAACGGCCAATGCACCAGTTGCCGCCAGTGCGCCGGTGGGCCCGGGCAACACGACGTCCAATCCCCTCGTCACCGACTCGACACCCAACGTGCTCGCCGTCGACGCGTCCGCCGTGCCCACGCCAGCCAATGCCGGCAACACAATGTCGGTCACGGTCAGTGCAACGGGCATTCATAATCAGCCCATGGTCAGCGTCAAGATCTGCGCCCCCGGCTCCAACGCAGCCACGAGTTGCACGACGATTCCGAACGTGATCGTCGATACGGCGTCGTTCGGGCTGCGACTGGTGCGCTCGGCGATTCCGAATGCCACGTTCAGTGCGCTCACCGCCGAAACGGATCAATCGAGCGGGCTGCCGCTCGCCGAATGCGCGTTGTTCGGCAGCGGCTACGCATGGGGCTCGGTGCATCTGGCGGACATCGGGCTGTCGAACGAGGTTGCCCCGTCGGTGCCGATCCACGTGATTGGCGATCCCGCGCTTACCATTGCCGCACCGTCTGAATGCCAGGTCGGCCGTCAATTGGCGAGCGCGGCCGATCTCGGCGCGAACGGCATTCTCGGCATCGGCGTGAGCCCGACGGACTGCGGCTCGCAATGTGCGCTGACGGCGATCTCGCAGTTCTATTACACCAACGCCGGCAATGCCACGTCGGTGTCCGTCGCAAAACAGATCAGCAATCCGGTCGCGCGCTTCCCGCAAGACAACAACGGTGTGATTCTGGAAATGGCGCAGGTGTTGGATAGCGGCAGCGCGACCGCTCAAGGCACGCTCGTGTTCGGCATCGATACGCAGGCCAATAACGTGCTGAACGGCACGGGCGCGCCGATTCTCCGAACGGATCTGAATGGCGACTTCACGTCCTCTTATGGCGGCACCACGTTCACGCAGACGTTCTTCGATTCGGGCTCGACGGTGATGTTCTTTCCGGACACGACGATCGCTCGCGACACGTCGTCCGGGTACTACATCCCGGCTGCGACCGTGGGTCGTACTTCGACGCTGGCAGGGACCAATCCGGCGACCGTGACGCTCGGCTTCAATATCGCGAACGCCGCGACGCTGACGTCCTCGGGGAATAGCGCGTTCAACAATCTCGGGATCTACATGACCCGGCAGTTCGACTTCGGTCTGCCGTTCTTTTATGGCCGTCATGTGTATTACGGCATTTCGGGGCGTGCTTCGTCGGGGGGCGGGACGGGGCCATATGTAGCTTATGTTTCGAGTTGAGTCACGGTCGTCCCGCCTGTGAATGACGCTCAATCCGCCATGCGGTGACAACAGCGCGGCGATAAAAACGAAACCCGGCCTGCGTGCCGGGTTTCGTCCTTTTCAGTAAATTCCCATCGCCCCTTCCACACTGCGCACCATCGAAACGAGCCGCGGCCCGATATCGCCTTCCAGTTGATTATCCTTCAGCAGATAAGAAGGCACGCCGCAATTGAAAACGAGAATCTCGCCATCGGCTGACGGCTTCATCGGCACGGCGACGGCATGGATCTCGCGACGCAGGTCGCCGTAGGACACGCAAAAGCCCCGCTCGTAGAAATAGTCGATTGCGCTCAGTACGCGCTCGCGGAAGGTGCTCCATTCATGCGGCGACTTCACCGCGATTTCATTGCACAGCGCCTCGCGCCGCTCAGCGGGCAGCGCCGCAAGCAGCGCGCGGCCCATCGCCGTTCGCACGATCGGATAGCTCAGCCCGATATCCGCCGGCATTCCAAGCGGCGTACTGCTGCGGCTGCTTTCCAGATACACGACGTTGAGCCGGTCACGCATGCCGAGCGAAACTGAACCGCGAATCTGATCCGCCAGCTCCTTCATCGACGGCCGCGCGATCTGGCGCACGCTCATGCTCGCAAGCAACGGATAACTCAGCGACAACACGGCCGAGCCGAGCTGAAACTTGTTATTCATCCGATTGACGCGCAAATAGCCGAGCCGCGTGAGCGTGTAGGTAAAGCGTGAAATCGTCGCCTTGGTCATGCCGGTGCGCGCCGCCAATTCGGCATTGCCGAGTTGCGATTCGCGCGGCGTGAAGCAATGCAGGATGTCGAGGCCGCGCGCCAGCGTGGTGGCGAACTGGCGGTCGCCGTCGAATTCGTCCGGCACGTAGCGCGCTTTCGAATCCAGGTAATCGCCGGTGAGCGCCGCCGCGTCGGACTGCTTGCTGTTGGCTGCCATCGCTGTTGCTCTCTCTTCTCCGTGATGGCCTATTCTGCGCTCCGCGTTCTGCATATCCAAACTCTGTTCTGCATAGTCGAACAAATCGCTCCGACTGCCGGTAAATCTTCGATAGTGAAGTCACAAATCGACCCAGATAAGCGACTCACATGACGGAGACAAGCATGACCAGCCATTCCTCACACTTCGACGCGATGCTCGCGTGCGTCGCAAAGTTCGTCCGCGACGAAGCAATCCCGCGTGAAAACGAGATCGAACAGGCGGACGCCGTACCGGCCGACCTCGTTCAACGCATGCGCGAGCTCGGCTATTTCGGCTGGAGCATTCCGCGCGATTTCGGCGGCGCCGGGCTGTCGACCGAGCAGTTGGTGCGCGGCGCGTTTTAGCTTTCGCAGGCGTCGGTGGCATTTCGCGCTCGGGTGGGCACCAACACCGGCATCGGTTCAGAAGCACTGGTCGCCGACGGCACGGACACGCAGAAACAGCGCTATCTGCCGCGGCTCGCGTCCGGCGAATTCACCGGCGCTTTCGCGCTGACCGAGGCCGATGCAGGCTCGGATGCCACGGCATTGCGCACCACGGCGCGGCGCGACGGAGATCATTACATTCTCGACGGCAGCAAGTGCTTCATCACCAATGCGCCGATTGCCGATCTCTTCACCGTGATGGCGCGAACCGAGCCGGCCACGCCAGGCGCGGGCGGCATTTCCGCGTTTCTCGTCGAGCGTGGCACGCCGGGTCTTTCCACCAGTGCGCCTTACGACAAGATGGGCCAGGCGGGCTCGCCGGTCGGCGACGTAGTGTTCGAAGGATGCCGCGTGCCGGCAGTCAACCTGATCGGCGGCAAGGAAGGCATGGGTTTCCGCACCGCGATGAAGGTGCTGAACAAACAGCGCATCCACCTCGCCGCACTATGCACAGGACCGGCCATGCGCATGCTCGAAGAAGCGGTCGCCTACACCTCGCGGCGCGAGCAGTTCGGCAAGCCCGTGGCCGAATTCCAGCTCGTGCAGGCGCTGATCGCCGAATGTCAGACTGAAATTTACGCCGCGCGCTCGATGATCCTCGAAACCGCGCGCAAGCGCGATGCCGGCGAGGATGTCGCGCTGGAGGCGTCGATGTGCAAGATGTTCGCCTCGGAAATGTGCGGCCGCGTCGCGGATCGCGCGGTGCAGATGCTCGGGGGACGCGGCTATCTGGCGGGCAACGCGGTCGAAAGGTTTTACCGCGACGTCCGCGCCTTTCGCATCTATGAAGGCACCACGCAGATTCATCAATTGAACATCGCGAAGATCACTCTGCGGCGCGCCGCCGAGCGAGATCAGGCGAAAGTTCGCGCCGACGCCGCGTGTGCAGCATGAGGACCGCCATGAACCCAGCAACCCATGACGCCGGCGCGCTCGATATCGGCCGACTTGTCGAGCCGCGCTCCATTGCGATCATTGGCGCGTCGAACGATCCGAAGTCGATCAGCGGCCAGCCGATGCGCTTTCTTATGCAGCACGGTTACCAGGGCACGCTCTATCCGGTGAATCCAAAATATGCGCAGATCGACGGCGTCGCGTGCCATGACAGCATCGCCGCTTTGCCGTCCACGCCCGATCTCGCGCTGATCCTCGTCGCCGCGCGCCGCGTTCCGGACATGCTGCGTCAGTGCGGCGAAAAAGGTGTGGGCTTTGCCATCGTCTATAGCTCGGGTTTCGCCGAAGCCGGCGAAGCGGGTGCCGCGCTGCAGCGTGAATGCGCGGACATCGCGAAGGCTCACGGCATTCGCGTGATCGGACCGAACTGCCAGGGTTTCGTCAGTACGGGCGCAAATGTCTACGCCGGATTCGGCGCACCCTTCGGCGTCGCTTATCGGCGCGGCGGCCTGTCGCTGATTTCGCAAAGCGGCGGCTTCGGTTGCGCGCTGCTTCTCATGGCCGACGAACTGGGCATCGGCTTGCGGCACTTCATCACGACTGGCAACGAGGCCGATGTCAGCCTGCTCGATCTCGTCGACGCGTGCATCGCCGATCCGCACACCTCTCTGATCGCGACGTACATCGAAGGTCTGAAAGACGCGGGACGGCTGGTCGACGTGGCGAACCGCGCGCTCGACGCAGGCAAACCACTGCTCGCCTGGAAGGTCGGCAACACCGCCGACGGCGCCAAGGCCGCCGCGTCGCATACGGCGAATCTGGGCGGCGCCTCGGCGCTGTATCGCACGGCCTTCCGTCAGACGGGGGTGATCGAAGTGAGCGACGTCGCCGACCTCGGCGACTACGCCCGCGCGTTCGAAGCCGGACGCCTGCCGCGCGGCAAGCGGATCGCGGTCGTCACGCTCTCGGGCGGCGCCGGCATTCTCATCACCGACGCCTGCGCTGAGCGCGGCATGTCGGTGCCCGCGTTGTCGGCAGCGACGCTCGAGCGCCTGAAGCCGATCGTGCCCGCGTTCGCCTCGCTGAACAATCCAATCGACCTGACCGCGGGCATCCTCGCGGAGCCGAAAATTTTCGCGGACGCCTTGCAAATCATCGCCGACGATCCGAATATCGACGCCATCGCGATCATGGCCGCGGCAGCGAGCGGCGAAGTCGCGCAGGCGATGGCCACGGCGATCGTGCGCGTCTACGGCAGCATCGACAAACCGCTGATGCTCGCCTGGAATGCGCGCCGCGACATGGCCCGCGAAGCGTACGAGACGATCGAGGCGCACGGTGTGCCTCTGTACGCGACGCCGGTGCGTTGCGGACGCGCTTTCGCCGCGTTGTCCGATTATGCGCAGGCGCGTCGCGCGCGGGCAGAGGCGCGCGATCCGATGCCGCGAGCTTTGCGTCGCTACGACGTCGAGCACGCCCATGCGTTGCTGGTCGATTGTCAGGGCAAGCATGGCGACCTGAACCTGACCGAACACGCTTCGCAAGCGCTGCTGCGCGACTACGGCATCGATGTCCCGAAAAGCGGGCTCGCGCAGAATCGTGACGAAGCATGCGCGCTGGCGCGGGCAATCGGTTTTCCACTGGTCATCAAGGTGCAGTCGCCGGACATCGCGCATAAGACCGAAGCCGGTGCCGTGCGGGTCGGTATCCGCGATGAAGCGACGCTGGCCGCCGCCTTCGACGAAATCGTCGGGAATGCGCACCGTCATGTGCCGCACGCGAGGATCGAGGGCGTGCTGGTGCAGGAGGAAATCCGCGATGCGATCGAGATGATCGTCGGTATCGAAAACGACGCGTCGTTCGGACCGGCGGTCATGTGCGGGCTCGGCGGTATCTATGCCGAAGTGCTGAAGGACGTGAGCTTCCGGCTCGCACCGGTCACCCATGCGGACGCTCACGCGATGATTCGCGAGTTGCGCTCGTTCGCGATGCTCGACGGTGCGCGCGGCAAGCCGCCCGGCGATATCGAGGCGCTCGTGGAGACCATCGTCGCGCTATCCACGATGGCGCTCGATCAGCAGGCGAGCCTGCGTGAACTGGATATCAATCCGCTCTTCGTGCTGCCCGCGGGCAAAGGCGTGCGCGCCGGCGACGCTTTGGCGCGCCTGCTGCCGCGCGCTGCTGACTCGAACGACGCTGCGTACCGCACCGGCGCCATGCACGAAAGCGAGCATTGCGCGCCGGCCGTGGTGGACGGATAGTGCAGCGGCGCCGGGCCGCTTTGAGATCGGGCGCCGCTGGGCCGCCGCATGACGCGCAACGCTATTGCGAGACATGTGACAGCACGTAACGACAGACACGGCGACGCTCACCGCAGTTGGCATTTTTCGCGCGAGACCATCATGCACGGCTATTCGCATTCAGACGCATCGACATCCGGCGACAACACGTCCGTCGACGTCGAACGCACTTATCGCAAGATCTTTTTCCGGCTGATTCCGTTGCTGTTTCTCTGCTACGTGATCAGCTATATCGACCGCGTCAACATCAGCTTCGCCAAGCTTCAGTTCATGCACGACCTCGGTTTTTCGGAGTCGACATATGGTCTGGGCGCGGGGCTTTTCTTCATCGGCTACGTGCTCTTTGAAGTGCCGAGCAATCTGTGGATGCAGCGTATCGGCGCACGCCGCACGCTTTTACGCATCATGTTCGCGTGGGGGCTGGTGTCGAGTCTGATGATGTTCGTGCGCACGCCGACGCAGTTCTACGCCATGCGCTTCCTGCTCGGCGTGACTGAAGCGGGCTTCTTCCCCGGCATCATCTTCTATCTGAGCTGCTGGTTTCCGGGCGCGCGGCGCGCTCGCGTCACCGCCTTCCTGATGATGGCGACGGCGGTGGCCGGGATTGTCGGCGGCCCGATGTCGGGGTTCATCATGACGCGGCTGGCCGGCGTGGGCGGCTTACCCGGCTGGCAGTGGCTGTTCCTGCTCGAAGGCGTGCCGGCGGTGACGCTCGGCATCGTCGCCTTCCTCCTGCTCGGCGACAAGCCGGACGATGTGAGCTGGCTCGACGAGCATGAGAAAGCGCTGGTCTCGCGTGAACTCGCCGCCGACGAAAAGGCGAAACAGACCGGCCATCTCGACGGACTGCGCGGCGCGCTCGCCAACCCGCGCGTTTATCTCGCGGCGCTCGTCTACTTCGCGGTGATGATGCCGTTCAACGCGATCGGTTTCTGGGCGCCCACCATCATCCGCGATCTGGGCGTCGCCAACGTGCTGGACGTGGGCCTGTTGTCGGCGCTGGTGTTCATCGCGGCGGCGCTTGGGACCTATGTGGTGGGCGCCAGCTCGGACCGGACCATGGAGCGGCGCTGGCACGTCGCGGTGAGCGCCTGCGTGACCGCGCTGGCGTTTGCCTTGTTGCCCGCCGCCGGCCATAACGTCACGCTCGGCGTCGGGCTGCTGGCGCTTGCCGCAGCGGCTTCGTATGGGTCGTTCGTGGTGTTCTGGACGATTCCGCAGACCTTCCTGCCGCGCTCGTCGGCGGCGGGCGGTATTGCGATGATCACGAGTCTCGGCGGCACCGGCGGGTTCGTGAGTCCGGCGTTCGTCGGCTGGGTCAAGACGCAGACCGGCAGCGCGCAATATGGATTGATCGGACTGGCTGTTGTTTTGCTCGCGGGCGTCGTGTTGATGCTGGTGGTGTTCCCCGCGCCGCGCAGAAAGCTCGCAGTGGGCGCGACTGGCGGCAATCCGGCGGCACAGACCGGGCTCGGACAGACGCGTCACTAGAAAGAGCCGTGTGGGGACGAAGGAAGATGTGCCCACACCGCCTGAATGCAAAATGTCGTAGGTCTGTTGATCTTCTGATGGCAATGCTGGCAACCTAGCGAATCACAACGCAGCATGTTGCAAGGACCGGAGTAGCGCGCCAAAAGCGCCAACTCCGGTCGACACAGCGGAGACAACGGCAATGGAACCCTCCACCCACCCGCACGACGACGACCTCGAACACTTCGAAGCCCGCGGCGCCGCGCCGCTGCCGGACCCGAGCGACGAAGGCTACGTCGAGCACGAAGGCGCGCGCATTTGGTACGCGTCCTATGGCGCAGGCGCGCCGGTGATCCTGCTGCACGGCGGCCTTGGACACAGCGGCAATTGGGGTTATCAGGTTCCGGCGCTGCTCGACGCGGGGCATCGCGTGGTGGTCGTCGACAGCCGCGGCCACGGCCGCAGCACCCGCGACGCGCGGCCCTACCGCTACGAACTGATGGCGTCCGACGTGCTGGCCGTCATGGACACGCTGCAACTCGAACGCGCCGCGCTGGTGGGCTGGAGCGACGGCGCCTGCGTCGCGATGGTATTGGGCGCGACCGCCCCTGAGCGCGTAGCGGGCGTGTTCTTCTTCGGCTGCAATATGGATCCGAGCGGCACCAAGCCGTTTGTACCCACGCCCGCGATCGAGCGCTGCTTCAGCCGCCATGCCAAAGACTACGCGCAGCTATCGGCGACACCGCGCGAGTTCGAAGCGTTTGTAGGCGCGGTCAGCGCGATGATGAAAACCGAGCCCAACTATTCCGCCGACGATCTTGCAAAGATTCGCGTGCCGGTCGCGATCGTGCAGAGCGAGCACGACGAGTTCATCAAGCCGGAACACGCCGACTATCTCGCCCGCAGCATTCCGGGCGCGGAGTTGATCCTGCTGCCCGGCGTGAGCCATTTCGCGCCGCTGCAAAGGCCCGCGCAATTCAATCGCGTGGTGCTGGATTTCCTGCGCCGGATTGCACGTTGAACAGGATGGCGGCGCTCGCCGCGTCTCCTGGCTGCGGCGCTTCGGCGCAAGCGTCGCTCAAAACCCTCAATATTTCACGATGCGGAACGATCACGCGCTTCGTAAAAAATCGTGGTGCGTGGCACAAATTCGGCATTTCGCAATGTCGCCCCACGTTGCATATCGTGAAACCAAAGCAATAAGCCGTTATTTATAAACAACAATTTTTGATTGAACGAAGCGTCTAACAGCCACTTGCGCCGCTGCATGCTGACGTAGACTCTTTTACAAGAGCCGGCGCTTCAGTAGTCGAGCGGAGCGGGAAGAGACAAAACACTGTCTGAAGAATCCCAACCTCTGAAACGAAGCCGCCACGGCACCGCGGTTTTTAAATGGTACTTGGGAGACTAAAAATGAAAGGCTTTCGCTTCGGTTCGAATCAGGGTGCTTTCTATATTTTGCCGGGCCAGGACGGTTGGGAGGCCACCTACGGCAATGAAACGCTCGGTGAATTTGCCAGCCCGCAACAGGCGGCGGACGACCTCGCGCGCGGCTTGATCTGCCCGCATCTCTCGGAAGCCGACGACACGTCGACGCTCGAGATTCCAGAGAAACTCAGCGATTGGGAAATCGTTCACGTGTGATGGCCGGCATGGCCATTGTCCACGTTGGCGTAGAAACGACGATGGCGCTTGAAAGCGCCATCGTCATGTTTACCGCTTGCTTCTGTGCGGCCTACGGCCTCAGTGCCTTACGCAATCGCGTCCACGATCTTGTTGAGCGTGGCGCTCGGACGCATGGCCTTGCTCGTCAGTTCGACATTTGGACGATAGTAACCGCCGATATCCACCGGCTTGCCTTGTGCCGCAGCCAGTTCTTCGACGATCTTCGCCTCGTTCTCAGCCAATGCCTTCGCCACGCCGGCGAACTGCGCCTGCAGCGCCGCGTCTTCGGTTTGCGCGGCCAGTGCTTCGGCCCAGTACAGCGCGAGGTAGAAGTGGCTGCCACGGTTGTCGATACCGCCAACCTTGCGCGCCGGCGACTTGTCGTTGTCGAGGAACTTGCCGGTTGCCTGATCCAGCGTCTTGGCCAGAACCTGCGCCTTCGGGTTGTGATACGCGCTGCTCAGATGTTCGAGCGACGCGGCCAACGCCAGGAATTCACCCAGCGAGTCCCAACGCAGGAAACCTTCTTCGACCAGTTGCTGAACGTGCTTCGGCGCCGAACCGCCCGCGCCGGTTTCGAACATGCCGCCACCGGCCATCAGCGGGACGATGGACAGCATCTTCGCGCTCGTGCCCAGTTCCATGATCGGGAACAGGTCGGTCAGGTAGTCGCGCAGCACATTGCCGGTGACCGAAATCGTGTCCTTGCCGGCGCGAATACGCTCGATCGAGAACCTGGTCGCCTCGACCGGCGTCATGACGCGAATGTCCAGACCGGTGGTGTCGTGGTTCTTCAGGTATTGCTCGACCTTCTTGATGATCTGAGCGTCGTGCGCGCGAGCCGCGTCGAGCCAGAACACAGCCGGCGTGTTGGTGGCGCGGGCGCGATTGACCGCGAGCTTGACCCAATCCTGAACCGGCGCGTCCTTGGTCTGGCACATGCGCCAGATGTCGCCTGCTTCCACCTGGTGTTCGATCAGCACCGTGCCGGCCGCGTCCGTCACGCGAACCACGCCGTTTGCGGGGATCTGGAACGTCTTGTCGTGTGAGCCGTATTCTTCAGCCGCTTGCGCCATCAGGCCGACGTTGGGCACCGTGCCCATCGTGACCGGATCGAACGCGCCGTGCTTCTTGCAGTCTTCGATCACCGCCTGATACACGTCCGCGTAGCAGCGGTCCGGAATCACGGCCTTGGCGTCGTGCAGCGCGCCGTCCGCGCCCCACATCTTGCCCGACTCGCGGATCATGGCCGGCATGGACGCGTCGACGATCACGTCGCTCGGCACGTGCAGGCTGGTAATACCCTTGTCCGAATTGACCATGGCCAGTTGCGGACGCTGTTCGTATTGCGCCTTGATGTCGGCTTCGATCGCGGCAACCGTTTCAGCCGGCAGGTCTTTCAGGCGCGCGTACAGATCGCCGATGCCGTTGTTCGGGTTGAAGCCGGCTTGCGCCAGCGCGTCGGCGTGCTTGCTCAGCACGTCTTTGTAGAACACCGACACCACGTGACCGAAGATGATCGGATCCGACACCTTCATCATGGTGGCCTTCAGGTGCACCGAGAACAGCACGCCCTTCGCCTTCGCGTCCGCGATTTCCGCTTCGATGAAGCTGCGCAGCGCGTTCTTCGACAGCACCGAAGCGTCGATGATCTCGCCCGCTTGCACGGCCGTCTTTTCCTTCAGCACCGTCTTCGAGCCGTCCGCTGCCGTCAGTTCGATCTTCACCGAACCGGCTGCGCCGATCAGCGCCGACTTCTCGCTGCCGTAGAAATCGCCGCCACTCATGTGCGCGACGTGCGACTTCGAGTCCGCGCTCCATGCGCCCATCTTGTGCGGATGCTTGCGTGCGTAGTTCTTGACCGACAGCGGCGCGCGGCGGTCCGAATTGCCTTCGCGCAGCACCGGGTTGACGGCGCTGCCCTTGATCTTGTCGTAGCGCGCCTTGACATCTTTTTCGGCGTCGGTATTCGCGACGTCCGGATAAGCCGGGAGCTTGTAACCCTGATCGCGCAGTTCGCTGATCGCGGCCTTCAGTTGCGGCACCGACGCGCTGATGTTCGGCAGCTTGATGACGTTCGCTTCCGGACGCGTGCTGAGTCCACCCAGCTCCGCCAGATCGTCGGGACCCTTCTGTTCCGCGCTCAGGTAATCGGGGAATGCAGCGATGATCCGGCCGGCAAGCGAAATATCGCGCGTTTCGACGATCACGTCGGACGAGCGCGTGAACGCCTTCACGATCGGCAGCAGCGAGTAAGTCGCCAGAGCAGGCGCTTCGTCGGTCAGGGTGTAGATGATCTTCGGCGGTGTGGACATGTTCGGTGCTTTGCTAGGTGAAGTGTTAGACAGAGCGTTCGGCGGTGCCGACCAGCACGTTGCGGCAAAACAACATTGCGGCGCGACGCATGGCACTACTTTCTACGGCCAAGCCGTGAGTATATGCGTGTTTTCCTCTACTCGCTGCTAAACAAACATATCCCGGAAACGCCATCAAGAGGGTCGAGCCCCGCCAGACAAGGCTTTGGGCCGATTTAGCGCCGTCTTATGACAGATGTCTTATAGATGACTCAGAACTCGCAATAAATATATTGTTAATGCGAATCAGATGCATTACCATTTAAACGCACCTGCGTTCTTACATTTCGATTACTCCAACCACTCGCTGTCGCTGAGGCCGTTTCGCACTTTTCCAGGTGCGCGACAGGCGTCACTCTGTCCAATTCGAACAACATGCAGAAATTCTTTGTCGCCGGCAAACCGGCGTTTGTGCGCGGCCAACGCCGCACTCCCTCGCTGCTGAGCGCGGGGCTTCTCGCCAGCGTCGGTTTGACGCTTTCCACGCTATCGACGTCGGGCTGGGCGCAGGTCGCCGCCAGCGACGCTGGCGCGACGCTGCCGGCCGTGAGCGTCTCGGCGTCGAAAGACACTACCGTGGCGCAGGCCGACACAATCAGCGCGGGCGCGCTGGGTTCGCGCAAGCAGGTGGACACGCCGTTCTCGACCCACGTCGTGACGAGCGACGAAGCGCAGGACCTGTTCGCGACGACCGCCAATGATCTGTACAAGTACGATCCGGCGGTCTCGGTGACCAGCGAGAACGCAATCAGCGAAAACTCCATGTTCACCGTGCGCGGCATGCCGATCGACACGCTGAACAGCGTCAAGGTGGACGGCCAGAGTTTCCCTTCGTGGGACACCGACCTCTCGCTCGAACCGTTCGAGCAGGTCGAGTTGCTCAAGGGCCTGTCGGGCTTCATGTACGGCTTCGGCTCGCCGGGCGGCATCGTCAATTACGTGTTGAAGCGCCCCACCGACACGCCGTACCGCAGCATCTCGGTCGGCTACAAGTCGGCCGGCGTGTTCAGCGAGGCGGTGGATCTGGGCGGCCGCTTCGGTAATGACGACCGTTTCGGCTATCGCCTGAACCTCGCCAACGAAAACGGCAACACCGCCGAAGACCACGGCCACGTGCGCCGCCAGGTCGCGTCGCTCGCATTCGACTTCCGCATCACGCCGGATCTGACCTGGAGCGCCGACGCGTTCTACCAGAAGCGCAGAACCAACGGCACGCTGTTCGGCCTGATGTTCGGCGGCGACGCCGGCGGCATTCCCGACGCGAGCAAAGTCACCCACGCGCTCACGCAACCGCAGAACTACTACGAGACCGAGATGGCCTCGTTCGGCACGGGCCTGGATTACCGCATCTCCGAAAACTGGCATGCGAGCATCAAGTACCGCTTCGCCAAGGAGAACCGCACGAATTCGGATAGCCTGCTGTTCGTCACCGACCCTGCAGGCAACTACTCGAACACGCTCTACGCGGCCATGACGCGCTACTTCTATCAGAACGTCGACGGCATGGTGCAAGGCCATTTCAACACGGGCAGCATCAAGCACGACGTGGTGGTGGGCGCGGGCTTCCTGACGCAAACCAGTGAGTACAGCAACAGCACGGGTTGGAACGATGGCTACTTCCTCGGCAACGGCAATCTGTACGCCAGCACCTTGCTGACCAACGACGAGGTCAGCATCGGCTCGAACCTGTACCGTCAGCAGCGCACCACGCAAGCCGCCGTGTACGCGAGCGATACCGTGCAACTCACGTCGCGTCTGTCGGCGCTGGTCGGCGTGCGCTACACGCAATATCAGCAGCACGTGTACGACCCGAGCGGCGCGGTGTCGTCGCAGTATCAGGCGGATCCGGTCACGCCGACCTTCGCGCTGATGTTCAAGACCGATCCGTACTCGACGCTGTACGCGAGCTACGTGGAGTCGCTGGAACAAGGCGGGGCGGCTTCGAATACCAACCTCAACTACCCGGACACCTTCGGCCCGCTGCGCAGCAAGCAGTACGAAGTCGGCTTCAAGACTGATCACGCCAAGTGGGGCGCCAACCTCGCGCTGTTCCGCGTCGATCAGGGTTACAACTACACGAACGTCGACAATATCTTCGTGCAGGACGGCACCAAACGCTATCAAGGCCTCGACGCGAGCGGCTGGCTTGCGGTCACGAGCGAATGGCGCGTGCTGGGCGGCGTGATGTGGCTCGATACGAAGGCCATGGACGTGAACGACCCGACCGTGGAAGGCAAGCGCATCTACGGTGCGCCGCGCTTCACCGTGACGGGCCGCATCGAATACAACCCGTCGTATCTGCGTCCGCTGACGCTGGCGTTCGGCGGCAAGTACGTCGGCAACCAGGCCGTCGATGCGCAGAATACGCAATTCGTGCCGGCATACACCACGTTCGATCTGAGCGGCCGCTATGAGACGAAGATCGCGGGCAAGGACGTGACGTTCCGCGCGGGCATCAACAACCTGTTCAACCGCCGTTACTGGACGACGGCGTGGGGTTACTACGTGGCGCCGTCGCCGACGCGCACTGCCGTAGCCAGCGCAACGCTGCAGTTCTAAGCATCGCGTGAACGAGGGGCGCCCTTGGCGGGCGCCCCGATCATGGCGGGAATCTCCGCAACCAGCGCATCGATCGCACAGCGCGTTTTCAGCGGCAGATAGCGGCTTTTCGGCCACACCAGGTGAATCTCCTGAGCAGGCCGGAAACAATTTTCCATCACCGTCACCAGCTCGCCTGTTTTCTCATAACGGGCCAATAGCCAACTCGGCAGCCAAGCGAGGCCGAAGCCGGCGAGAGCGGCATCGACAATCCCTTTCATGTCGTCGAAACCGAGTTGCGGTTGAACCTGCGCGCGGCGGATTTGCCCATCGACGTCGACCACATCCCACGGCTGCGCCGATCCTGCTCGCAAGTAGGCGATCACCGCATGGCCGCGTAATTCCTCCACGTTGCGCGGCGTGCCATGACGCGCGAGATAAGCCGGCGCGGCGCCGATACTCGCATGCTGCATACCGAGCTTGCGTGCGGCGAGGCTCACGCTGTCGGCGAGCGGGCCCACGCGCACCACGAGATCGAAACCCTCTTCGATCACGTCGACGAAGCGGTCGGTAATCGAAATGTCGATCTTCAATTGCGGATGCTTGCGCGCAAGTCCGAGCAGCACGGGCGCCACGCAGTAGTGACCGAAAGCCTGCGGCACGCTCACGCGCAAACGGCCTTGGGGCTCGCGGCGCCCGGAGTCGAGATCGGCTTCGGCGGCTTCGAGTTCGGCCAGCGCGCGCACGCAGCGGTCGTAGTAAGCCTGGCCGTCCTCGGTGAGGCTCTGGCTGCGCGTCGTACGATTGAGCAGGCGCACGCCGAGCCGCTTGTCGAGCCGCACGATCACTTTGCCGACCGCCGAGCGCGTCAGGTTCATCCGCTCCGCCGCAAGCGCAAAACTGCCTGTTTCCACCACGCGCACGAACGTCGTCACACCGTCGAGGATGTCGCTCATCTGTTCGCCCTATTGGTTCCCATGGAGACGCATTTCCGGGATTTTTATGCGTCAATCGGGACCCGAATTCCCCCTATATTACACAGTCCATGGTGGGCGAGCCCATCGACTAACGAGGTGAATATCCATGTCACAAGACCCGATCGCGCCGCCACGGCGTGCAGAACGGCCCAGCCCGAATGCAGCAATTCGACGTCAACCGATCTCGCGCGAAGCACATCGTGCACGAAGCGTTGCGAGCGACGATATCCCACAACCCGCCGCTTTCCTCTCGCGCCGCAAAAACACTTTGGCGTTGGGCGCGGTATGCCTTGCGTCGCTAATGTTCGGCCTCGAAATCTCCAGCGTGCCGGTGATCCTGCCGACGCTCGAACGCGTGCTGCACGGCGACTTCAAAGGCATGCAGTGGATCATGAACGCCTACACGCTCGCGGTGACCACCGTGCTGATGGCGACCGGCACACTCGCGGACCGCTTCGGCCGCCGGTGCATCTTCGTGATCGGCATCGCGTTGTTCGGCATCACCTCGTTGATCTGCGGACTCGCGCAGAGCGTGCCGACGCTGATGGTCGCGCGCCTGCTGCAAGGCGCGAGCGGCGGCGCCATGCTGATCTGCCAGGTGGCCGTGCTATCGCATCAGTTCAACGCAGGCCCCGAACGCGCTCGCGCATTCAGCGCGTGGGGCATCATCTTCGGTATCGGACTCGGCTTTGGGCCGATCATCGGCGGGGGGATCGTGGCGTTGTCGAGTTGGCAATGGGTCTTCTGGGTGCACGCGCTACTCGCTGTCGTGACCTTGACGCTCGTTTTCAGCGGCGTGCAGGAATCGCGTGACCCACATGCGCATACGCTCGACGTTGCCGGCATCGTCACGTTGTCGCTGGCGGTGTTCGGGCTCGTGTATTTCATCACGCAGGTTCCGGCGCTTGGCTTCAGCAATCCGCGTGCGCTCTTCATCATCGCGGCGACGCTGGTCGCTTTCGTGGCTTTTCTGTTTGCCGAGAAACTCAATGCGCGGCCCATGTTCGACTTTTCCGTATTCAGGATTCCGCAGTTTTCCGGCGCACTGATGGGCTCGGCGGGCATGAATTTCAGCTTCTGGCCGTTCATGATCTATCTGCCGATCTACTTCCAGATCGGCCTCGGCTATGACAGCGTGAGCGCAGGACTCGCGTTGCTCGCCTATACGCTGCCGACGCTGCTGTTTCCGCCGCTTGGCGAACGTCTCGCACTGCGTTACGGCTCGGGCATCGCCATACCCGCCGGACTGTTTACGATCGGCCTCGGCTTCATGCTGATGCGTTACGGCAGCGGCGCCGCGCATGCCAACGCATGGACCCTGTTGCCGGGTTGCATGATCGCGGGCGCGGGCCTCGGTCTCACCAATACGCCCGTCACCAATACGACGACCGCTGCGGTTCCCGCGGAACGCGCCGGCATGGCGTCGGGCATCGATATGAGTGCGCGGATGATTACGCTCGCGATCAACATCGCGTTGATGGGCGCAATCCTGGTCGGCGGGATTCTCTTTAACCTGAAGACGCGATTGCCGACGACGCTCGACACCGCGCCGCTCGGCAGACTCGCCGAGAAGATTGCGGCGGGCGATGTCGAAGCGGTCAGAATGGGGATGCCCGCGTTGGCGCAAATCGACCCGTCGGGCAGCGTCGTGCATGCCGCGTTGATGCGGGGCTTCGGCTGGGTGATGGTCTACGGCGGAGTCGGCGTGTGGGTGCTTGCCGCGCTCAGTTTCGCGATTTCAGGCAGCGCATCGAGAAGACTAAAAAGCGAGAAGCCCGTGCTGGCGAAGCAGCAGCAACAACAAGCCCAATGCGACGCGTGTTAGTTAGCGCTTCGTCGACGGCGCCATGCGCAAGCAAATAAGTTTGGAGCGGCGCTTACACGCCGCCTCACCGCTCACGCCTCCACTTGCACCTTCTGGCCCGCCATCATCGCCAGCCCTTCATTCAAAGCCGGGAAAAGACTGCGGTTGAAATTGTTCCAGCGCAGTTCGAGGATCGTATCGTCCTTATCGATTTCGGTATTCAGCACGTCGTGAATCACCTCGCCGGAATCGATACCGTTGTCGACATAGTGAAACGATGCGCCGGTCAGATAGAGCGGTTCGACCGCCACGGTCTCCATCGTCTTCCAGTTGACGACCTTCTGGCCGCGCGCGCCGTAGAGCGCATCGAGCGTCGCATACGCGCCGCGCCGCTCGTACGGCGATTCGGCGCGCGTCACGCCCGGATGAATGTTTACGATCTTGCGATAGAACGGCGCGCCCGGCCGAACCAGTTCGTCGAGAATGATCAACAACCCGTCGAGCACGACGATATCGGCCTTCAACTCCACCAGCGTATCGAGCAGATGCTTTTCAAAAGCGCTCTTGCCTGCCGGTCGTCCGGGCGCATCGAGCGGCTCACGCCGGTACGTCGATGGAATGGCGAGCAGCAGATCGTTGACCGGCTTGCCCTGCACACGCAGATTCGGCGGATAGAACCAGCGCTTGCCCGGTTCGTAAGCGAAGCCGTATTCCTTCAGTTTCTCGCGATCCACGCTGGACCCGGCGTCATCGTCGTAAATGACTTTTTCGAGCGAGTACTGATCGCCTAGTTCGGTGTCGTTAAGTGCCTCGACGAGGGACTCCAGCACCGACTTCATGTAGCGCGTGCCGCTCTTGTACGCGACGTCTTGCCCGGCCTTGTCGGCGGCTGCGTTTCTCAGCGACCAGATATAAACGAGTTTTTTCTTCGGCATAGTGGTTTCCTATGTGTGAATCGTGGCACGCCAGGACCGGGGTTTTCTACGGCTGAAGCGGCCGTCTTTTATTAAAGAGCGAAGGCCATGCGGCCCACGTTCGTCGCGTTTTCTTGTGCCTGTTGTGTCCGGCCGGCCGACCGGTCCTGCGATGCGTGGTGCGCGAGCGACGCGGCGATTTCGTCGGAGCGCAGCGCGAGCACCGACAGCAGCGTGTCGGACAGCCCGTGACTGTCTTCGCAGCAGCCCTGCAGATAAACGCGTGGTTTGAAACTCGCCGGCGTGGCGAGCCGATAGTCGCGTTCGACGTTGCCTTGCGCAAGCGCATCGCCGAGATGCGGCGCGAGGCCATCCAGCAGCTCGAAATGCGTGTCGCGCCGGTAGCCCGTCGCGAGCACCAGCGCGTCGAACTGCTCGGCGCGCGCGTGGCCGCTCAGACGATCACGCAATGTGAGTTCGATCTGGCCGCCCGCCGTGCGCACCGCCGTTTCGATGCCGGTGTTCGCGAGCAGCCGGTGTCGCGGATCGGCGGACACGTTCTGCAGGTAAAGCATCTCGTAGATCTGCTCGATCAGCCGACGATCGACCACCGCGTAGTTGGTGTCGCGAAAGCGCTCGATCAACGAACGGCGGCCGTCGCGTGGCTGCGCGTAGACGATATCGGTAAAGGCCGGGCTGAAAATCTCGTTGACGAAAGGGCTGTCGTCGGCGGGTTTCAGCGCGCTCGAGCGGATGATGAGGCTCGCATCGACGTGCGGAAAGCGGCGCGTCAGGTCGACGAACACCTCGGCCGCGCTCTGTCCCGCGCCGATCACCGCCACGCGTTTTCGCGCGCCGTCCGCGGGTCCGACCGCGCGGTCGATGGACGTCAGGTACTGCGACGAATGCACAATGTTGTGCGTACCCAGCGCGGCAAAGGCTTCCGGCACCTGCGGACCGCCGCCGATGCCGACCGACAGCGCCCGTGTCACGCGCTGCCACTCGCGGCCTTCGCTGTCGCGCGAGAAAACCCGCAGCGCTTCGACGTCGTTCGTGTTGGCTGCACTCTTGACCGCTTCGATGCCGGTCACGGTCTGGCCGTAGTTCACGCGATCGTCGAACGACGCCGCGACCCAGCTCAGGTAATCGTGAAACTCCACACGCGTCGGATAGAAGTTCTTCAGATTGACGAAATCCGCCAGACGTCCACGCTCGAACAGATAATTGATGAACGTGAAGCGGCTTTTCGGATCGCGCATTGTCACAAGATCCTTCAGAAAGGAAATCTGCATCCGGCAATCATCGAGCAGCATGCCGCGATGCCAGCCGAATTCCGGCTGACGCTCGATGAAGCAATGCGCGAGGTCCGACACGCCGGCCTCTTCGGCGAGGCGCACGGCAAGCGCAAGATTCGACGGTCCGAAGCCGATTCCGATCAGATCAAATACGGTGTCTCTGTGCATGTCGCAGGTCCTTATCGGTGGAAGCCGGCGCGCCGCATGCGCGGGCCGGTGAAAAATCTTTCGTGATTGATGCGGTTTTTATTGACTGCGGTTTTTGCCGGCTTTCTTAGTGGCCTCATGCGTCGTCCCGTAACTCGACGACGCTTGATCCCCGCGCAACGAGCCGTGCCCCAAGCTGGGCGAAGGTCGGCGCGGCGAACACGTCGGCGATTTCCAGCACATGCCCGGCGGCCCGCGCGGCATCGACGAAGCGAACCACATCGAACGAACTCGCGCCCGCTTCGAACAGGTCGTCGTGATGCGCGGGCGTGTTGCCTTCGAAGAGACCGCTCCAGACGCGTTCGAGCGCCTGCGCGCGTTGCGATGCTTCGTCGTGAGAGGTCGCGCTCGCCTCCGTGCCGGCCGCAACGCTGGCGGACTCGAGCGCAAAGCGCGCGGCTGAAGCGCCCAGTTGCTCATGCGGCGCATCGACGAACTGTTGCACCACGTCCAGATAGTCGGCGGTCAGTATCTCGACGAAGCGGCCGTCCACCAGCTCGTTCGCGTACGAGAAGGCACCGGTCACGCGCCCGTCGGCATGCTCGACCACATCCAGTTCCAGTTCGAACACCACGCGGTGCCGCACGTCGTTGAAATCGTCGAGCGTAAGACCAGCCCAGTCCCGTTCAGATGTTCCCGCTGGGCGCAGGTAGTTGAACATCACCGAGAACAAAGGATTGGCCGCTTCGGTACGAGGAGCGCGCAACGCCGCGACCACGTCGGCAAACGGCGTGTCAGCGTGCGCATAAGCGGCGAGCGCGGCGTCACGGACTTCGGCGAGCAGCGTCGTGGGTGTGTCGGTTTTCGCGAGCCGCGTGCGCACGACGACCGCATTGATAAAGAGTCCGAGCGCGCGGCGCGCGGCCTCGCCGGTCAGTTCGCGCGTGGAGGCGAGAACGCCGACCGGTTGATCGGTGGCGCCCGTCGCGCGATAGAAGGCCACGTTCAGCGCGGCATGCAGCAGCATGGGCAAGGTGGCGTGGACTTCGAGCGCCATCGAGCGAGCGCGGCGCACGAGCGCCGGGCTGAATTCGAACGCGAGACGGCCGCAGCTCCAGGTGGGTGACACGGCACGGCCCGACGACGGCGACGGCAGCACGTGCGACGGCGCGTCGGCCAATGCATCGCGCCAGAACGACAAGCGCGCTCGCGGCGCGGCGACCGGCAAGACCAGCTCTCGATTCTCAGCCGTTCCCAACAACGAAGCTCTCGGCGACGCGCCGCGCACGATCGCGACATACGTGGCGCGCACGTCATCGAGCCATAGATCGATCGACTGACCGTCCGACACGATGTGATGCACGACCAGCGACAACACATGATCGTGCTCCGCGAGACGCAATAGGCGCACACGCCAGAGCGGCGCATTGTCGAGCAGATCGAATGGCGTGAGCGCGTCTTCGTCGGTGAGCGCGACAGCGGCGCTCTCGCGGGCCGTGTCCGACCGATCGCCAGATAGATCGACAACGCGCAGATCGAACGGCGCGGGCTCGGCCACACGTTGACCCGGCAACTGCCCATCGCGTTCAACCAGCCGCACACGCAACGCCGGATGCCGCGCGGCCGCTTGAGCAAACGCTTCGCGCAACGCATCTACATCGAGCGCGCCACGCAAACGCAGCGCAACAGGAATGTTGTACGCCGCGCTCTCCGGTTGCGAGCGCCACAGGAACCACAAGCTCAATTGCGCGGAAGAAAGCGGCAGAATGCCGTTCGCGTCCGCTATCGGTTGTGAATTCGAAGCGCCACTCGAAGCGTCATTGCCCGCATCGGCCAGCGCTTCGCTGCGTGCCGAAGCCAGCACCCGTTGCGCGTATTGCGCAAGCGTCGGTGCTTCGAAAAGCGTACGCACCGGCACATCACGCGCGAGCCGCTCGGCCACGCGCGTCGCCACACGGACCGCGGCCAGCGAATGCCCGCCGAGTTCGAAGAAATGATCGGCGCGGCCGACGCGCTCCACGCCCAGCACTTCGCGGAAAATCTGCGCAAGCGCGCTTTCGAGTCCCGCCGCAGGCGCCTGGTAGGCCCGCGCGACTCGCTGCGGCTCGGGCAATGCCGCGCGGTCCACCTTGCTGTTGGCATTGCGCGGCAACGCGTCGAGCACGACGATATGCGCGGGCACCATGTAATCCGGCAACGTGTGACGCAGATGCGCGTCGAGCTCCGCCGCATCCGCGCGCGTGCTGCGCTCACGCGCCTCGGCGCTCAATTCCACATACGCCACCAGCGCCGCTTGCGCGCCCTTGCCATGCACGATCGCCACGGCTTCACGCACATCGTCGTGCGCGGCGAGTTGCGCTTCGATCTCACCGAGTTCGATCCGCAAGCCGCGCAGCTTCACCTGATGATCGACGCGGCCGATAAAGTCGAACACGCCGTCCGCGCGCCGCTTGACGAGGTCGCCCGTACGATAGAGCCGAGCGCCCGGTGGACCGAACGGATCCGGCACGAAGCGCTCGGCCGTGAGCGCCGGCCGATCGAGATAGCCGCGCGCGACACCCACGCCCTCGCCGCCCAGATACAACTCGCCGATCACGCCGACCGGCAGCGGATTCAAGCGTGAATCGAGCACGTGCGCCGAGCGCGCGCCGACCAGCGTGCCGATCGGCAAATAGGCGCTGTCCGCGAGCTTCGCGGTGTCGTCGGTCGGATAGAACATCCACAGCATCGGCGTGATGACGGTTTCGGTCGGCCCGTATCCGTTGACGATGCGCGCGTTTGGAAACGCCCGGCGCATCAGCGCGAACGCTTCACGCGAGGTGGCTTCACCGCCCACCGTCAGCGAACGCAAGCTGGGCGGCGCACCGTGCGCGAGCGCCCATTCAGCGAGTTGGGTTGCGCAACCGGGCGGCACGTAGGTCATGGTCACGCCTTCGCGCGCCATCATCCGGCAGGTTTGCGCGGGCGGCCACAATGTGTCCGCGGTGACGGCCACGGCCGCGCCGGACATGTATTGCGAGAACCAGCCTTCATGCGCGCCGTCGAAATTGACCGACTGGAACAGCAGGAACACGTCACGCTCGCCCGCGCCATAGCGCTCGGCGATCGCCGCGCAATGCAGCGCGAACGAACCGTGATCGACCACCACGCCCTTCGGCTTGCCTGTCGAGCCGGACGTATAAATCACATACGCCGCCTGATGCGGCGACACGCGCGGCAACTCGACGTCCGCTGCCGATGGCTCGTCAGCATGCGCTTCCTCGTCGATCAGCCACAATCGCAAACGGTCCGACGCCGGCAACGCGGCGAGACTCCGGCGTTCCGTGATGACGTGCGTGATCTGCGCGTCGTCGAGAATCTGTGCAAGACGCTCACGCGGATGGCTCGGATCGAGCGGAACGAACGCGCCGCCCGACTTCAGCGCCGCGATCAGACCGACCAGCAGATCCACCGAGCGGCTCAACGCGACGCCGACCCGCATCTCCGCACTCACGCCTGCCGCGACGAGGCGTTGCGCCAAACGCGCGGCTCGCACATCCACCTCGCCGCGCGTGAGCGAGCGGTTCATATCCGCAACGCCGCGTGCATCCGGCCGCGCTCTGGCGTGGTCGGCCACGCGCTGATGCACCGGTCTGAATGCTGTTTCAGAAGGGATGGCGGTGCTATTCCATGCGTCGAGTTGTGCACGTTCCGCTTCCGGCAGCCATTGCAGATCGCCGACCGCGGTGGCGGATGCCGCCGTCGCATTCGACAGCAACTCGATGAATCGCGCGGCGAGGCGCTCAATGGCATCGGCGTCGAACAGATCGAGCGCGTAAATAAAGTACGCATCGATCGAACCGTCGTTCCGTTCCTCGAAGCTCAGCGTCAAATCGAACTTGGCGAACGGCGCACCGGAAGGCAACTCCGTCATGCGCACTTCCGCGAGCGACGGCAAACGGCGCCGCGCGCCATATGCGGCCATCACCTGAAACAGCGGATGATGACTCGCGCTGCGCACCACGCCGAGCGCTTCGACCACCTGTTCGAACGGCACGTCCTGATGCGATTGGGCGTCGATCAGCGTTTGCTGCGTCGCGCCGACCAACGCGGCGAATGGCTGCGTCGCGGGAACCGGCGTGGCAAGCGTCAGCGTGTTCACGAAGAAGCCGACGAGACCGGCCACTTCGCCGCGCTCGCGATTGGCCGCGGGCACGCCGATCTGAATCTGCGTTTCGCCCGACGAGCGCGCGAGCAACGCACTCAACGCCGCCAGCAGTACGGCGAACGGCGTCGCGCGCTGCGCATTGGCCAATGTCTTCACTTGCTGCACGAGCGCGACATCGAGGACGAAACGATGCCGTGCGCCACGCGCGCTGCGCTGCGCCGGACGCGGCGCGGCGCCCGGCAACATCAGCACGTCGCGATTCGCATCCAGCCGCTCGCGCCAGAACGACAACTGGCGTTCGCGTTCGCCCGCGTCCAGCCAACGGCGCTGCCACAACGCGAAGTCGGCGTACTGGATCGGCAACGGCGCGAGCGACACCGCTTCGCTCTTCGCATACGCGCGATAGAACGATGCCAGCTCCGCCAGTATCACATCCGAAGACCAGCCGTCGGAGACGATGTGATGCGTCGTCAACGCGAGCCAATGCGTGTTCGCATCGAGGCGAATCAGATGCGCGCGCATCAGCGGGCCGAGCGATAGATCGAAGGACTTGGCTTCATCGGTCCGTGCGATGTCGGCGGCACGCGCCTCGCGCTGATCCGCGGGCCACGCGCTCACATCGCTGGCGTGCCATGGGCAGCGCGAGGGCGCGTGCACTGTCTGCAACACGCCGTCGCCGCTTTCGGCGAAAGTCGTACGTAGCGCTTCGTGGCGGGCGATCAACGCATCGCACGAAAGACGCAGCGCGTTGGCGTCGAGCGCGCCGTCGAGCCGCAGCCGCTCGGTGATGTGATACGCGGCCGGTTCGTCGATCATCCGCGCATGCAGCCACAGACGCGTTTGCGCGAACGAAGCCGGCACGCTCGCGGTGCGCTCGGCGCGCGGCGGAATCGGCAGCACGCGAAAGTCGATACCGGCGGCGTCGAGCTTCGTGAGAAAGGCCTTGCGCTGCGCATCCGGCAACAGCGCGAAGCGTGACGCGAGGGACAGTAGATCCGGTTTGGCAGTGGTCATGCTAAGTGGTCTCAGTACGGGCCGACGTGTTGGCTCATTGCAGTTCGAATTCGTCGAGGAGCGCATCGATCGCGCTCGCGGTATCGCCTGCGCCGTGCGCGTCGCGCTCGGCGAGCGCGCGGTCGATCGCGGCGGCGCAACGCTGCAACGTGCGTTCGTCGAACAGGGTGCGTAGCGGCAGAATCAGCGTCCAGTGCAGATTCGCCTGCGCGTTGGCTTGCGTCGCGAGCAGCGAGTGGCCGCCCAGCGCGAAGAAGTCGTCATCGCGGCCAATCGTGTCGACGCGCAGCACGCGCTTCCAGATCTCGGCGAGTTCACGTTCCGTCTCCGTGGCGGCCGCGCAGACGGCGCTTTCTGAGGCGGTCCCGCGCACAGGAGCCGGCAATGCGTGACGGTCGCATTTGCCGTTTGGCGTGACCGGCAGCGCATCCATCGCGATCAGATACGAAGGCACCATGTACGACGGCAGTTGCGCACGCAAATCGTCGAGCAGCGCCTGCGTATCGAGTGCGTTGTCCGCACCGCACGCCACGTAGCCGATCAGTTGCTCGTCGCGCACGATCACCACCGCGTCGTGCACGCCCGGCGCCGCACGCAGCAACGCTTCGATTTCACCGGGCTCGATCCGTTGACCACGCAATTTCACCTGCGTATCCATGCGGCCGAGATAGTCGAGCGCGCCGTCCGCGCGGCGACGCGCCAGGTCGCCGGTTCGATAGAGCCGCGCGCCGTGCGAGAACGGATCGGGCACGAAGCGCTCCGCCGTCAGTGCGGCGCGGCCGAGGTAGCCGCGCGCCAGCCCCACGCCGCCCAGGTACAGTTCGCCGATCGCGCCTTGCGGCAGCGGTTGCAACGCCGCGTCGAGCACGTGCAATTGCAGGTTGGCAATCGGATGACCGATCGGCACGGACGCCGCGTCGGCATCGCGCGCATCGCACGTCCAATGCGAAACGTCGATGGCGGCCTCCGTCGGGCCGTAGAGGTTATAGAGCCGCGCGTGCGGCAATTGTTTGGTGACCCGCGCCACCAGTTCCGGCGCGAGCGCTTCGCCGCTGGCGACGATTCGCTCGATGCTCGCGCAGCGCGCCGCCGCATGAAAGTCTTCCAGATGAGCGACGAAGGCCGCGAGCATCGACGGCACAAAATGCAGCGTAGTAACGCGATGTGTTTCGATGGCCGCGACGAGGCGCGCCGGATCGCGATGGTCGCCCGGCGCCGCGATGGCGAGCTTCGCGCCGATGGCGAGCGGCCACACGAACTCCCATACCGACACGTCGAAACCGAACGGCGTCTTGTGCAACACGACGTCGTTTGCGTCGAGGCGATACGCGTCCTGCATCCATGCAATGCGGTTCGCCAGCGCGCGATGCGTATTGCCCGCGCCCTTGGGCTTGCCTGTGGAACCGGACGTGTAGATCAGGTAGGCAAGTTGATCGAGCGCGACTGGCACGGGAGCGCTGAGCGTGAAGTCGGCGCCGCGCAGTGCATCGACGGTGAGGATCTTCACGCCGTTATCGCCAATCGCTACCATGACACCATCCAGCAGATGCGGCTGCGTCAGCACGACAGCGGGCATCGCGTCGTCGAGCAGATAGGCGATGCGGTCCGCCGGATAGTCGGGATCGATTGGCAGATACGCGGCGCCCGCTTTGAGCACGCCGATCAGCGCCACGACCATCTCGAACGAACGCTCGACGCACAGCGCCACCGCCGTGTCCGCACGCACGCCGGCTTCGACGAGCGAGGCGGCGACGCGATCGGCGCTCGCATCGAGTTCGCCGTAGGTCATCTGCTGCGTGCGCCCTTGCGCGTCGACATATTCAAGCGCAATCGCGTCGGCCAGCGCCAATGCCTTCTGTTCGAACTGGCGATGCAGCGCCTGCTGTTGTGTGTCCGGCCACACTTGCGCGGTCGAGTTGAAACGCGCCAGCGCGGCCAGATCGTCGGCGGTGGAAATCGAAATCGTGCCGAGCGGCGCGTCCGGATTGGCGATCAGGCCCGCAAAGCACGCGGCGAATGCGCGATGCAACGCGGCAACACGCGTTTCGTCGAGTAGCGCGGCGTCATAACCGTAGTCGATCGTGAGCGTCGCGCCCGCTTCGATCACCAGCGTGAGCGCGAAGTCGGTCGCTTCGATATTGCGCAAGTCACGCAGTTTGAGCGCGCGCTCGTCGCGTCCTTGCCATGCTTCATCCACGGGATAGTTTTCAAACACCACCAACGTGTCGAACAGCGCGCCGCCACCCTGTCCCGCCCATTGCTGGATTTCATAGAGCGGCGTATGCGCATGCTCCGCGGCTGCGGCGTTGTCGCGCTGCAAATCGTGCAGCCACGCCGATGCCCGGCGTTGCGGCAACGGTGCCGTAATCACCGGCAGCGTGTTGATGAAAAGCCCCAGCACGGTATCGACGTCCGGCAACGCATCTGGACGACCGGCGACGGTCGCGCCGAACGCGACGGCCGTGTGATGCGTCATCCGTTGCAGCGCGAGTGCCCACGCGCCCTGCACCATCGTGTTGACCGTGACCTTCAGACGGCGCGCGGTTTCGGTGAGGCGCGCCGCAGTCGCAGCGTCGATCGTTTCCCGCCGCGTGAGATGCTGCGGTTCGCCGCCGCTCGCGGACTCGCGCCCGGCAACCCGCGTCGGTTCGTCGAGCAACGCGAGACGCTGCAGCCAGAACGCGCGCTCGCTGTCGGCGTCGCGTGCGGCCAGCCACGCGATGAAGTCGCGATAGCGCGTTTTCGCGGGCGCCGCGAACGGTTGCGGACGCGGCGGCTCGATATAGTCGCGCAGCACGTCGGCGAAGAAACGCGCCGTACTCCAGCCGTCGAGCAGCAAATGGTGACGTGTCCAGACGAGACGCCAGGCGTCGTCCGTCACGCGGATCAGCGCGACGCGCATCAACGGCGGCGACGTCAGATCGAAACCGCGCGCACGGTCGGCGCTGAGCCAGCTTTCGAATGCATCATGCGCTTGCGCACCGCGCTCGCGCCAATCGAGAACCTCCACCGGCATACGCGCCTGCCGATGCACGATCTGCATCGGTGTCGCTTCGTCCGGCGTGAAGCTGGTGCGCAGAATGTCGTGGCGCGGCACGGCGGCTTCGAATGCAGTGCGCAGACGCACCACGTCCGGCTCGATCAAGGTCGCGACCAGTTGGTTCACATAGGTGGATTGCTCGGGCGCGAACAGCGAGTGGAACAGAATGCCGTGCTGCATCGGCGAAAGCGGATAGATATCGTCGACGCTGCGCAAGTCGAGCGGCACGCGCTCCAGCGCGGCCTGCGTCAAGCCGCCCGCGCGTGCGAGCGGATAGTCGCCGGGCGTTGCGCCGCCGCCGCGTTGCGCGAGACGCGCCGCGCATGCCGCTGTCAATGCCGCGAGCGCGCTTTCAAAGCGCTGCGCGATGGCTTCCACGGTAGCGCGCTCGAATTGCGTTGCACCGTAGATCCAATGGATTTTGAGCGTGCGCGTGGCGTCGCCGTCGATATACGCGTGAATCGCCAACGCGTTGCCGATCGATCCCGCCGGATCGCGTTCGCGGCCCGCGCCGCCGAAACGCGGCACGAGCGCCGCTTCGCGCGGCGCGTCGAACTGGCCGAGATAGTTGAAGGTCACATGCGGACGCGGCACGGCGGCAAGGGTCGCGCGCGCGGAAGGGTCGCCGTAGTGGCGCAGCACGCCGAAACCGAGACCCTTGTTCGGCACCGCGCGCAGCGTGTCCTTGACCGCGCCGAGCGTGGCCGCCGGCGTGCTTTCAAGCGTGAACTGCACCGGATAGTGACTCGTGAGCCAGCCGGGAGTGCGGCTGACATCGACATCGTCGAACAACGCCTCGCGGCCGTGGCCTTCGAGTTCGATACGGCACACGGGCATGTCGAGCGACTGCGCCAGCGCGGCGATCAGCAACTCGATCATCTGCGTGCGATATGCGGCATTCGCTTCCGTCAATGCGGCGCGCGTCAGATCGGCGTTGATGGTCTGGATCACGGATTGTGCGTCGGCGTTGGTCGCCCTCGCTTGCGGACGGTCGAGCGGCAGATCGTCGTAGGGCGCGGCGAGCGCGGCCCAATACGGCAGTTCGGCGGCAAACGGCGAGTTGGTGATGTCGAGCGTTGCACGTACGAGCCGTGCCGCCCATTCCTGCGCACTGGTCCCCGTCGACGCGAGACGCACGCTGCGACGCTCGCAAGCGGCGCGATAGGCGGCATCCAGGTCGTCGAGCAACACACGCCACGTCACGCCGTCCACGATGATGTGGTGGATCGCCAGAAAGAGCTTCGTGGTGCCGTCTGGCAGCAGCGCGGCCAGCGCGCAGACGAGCGGACCATGCGTCAGATCGAGCGTGCTTTGCAAGGCGTCGAATTGGGCTAGCGCGTCGGCTTCGTCGCATGCGGAACTCGCGGCAAGCGGCAGTGTTTCGAATGCGCGCTCGGCCAGTTCGAGACGCCATTCGCCTTGCGCGCCGACAGGCGTGAAACGCTGACGGAAAATCTCATGATGCGTCAGCAGCGTTTCGAATGCCCGCGCAAAAGCGTCGAAGTCGAACGGTGCCTGCGTGTCGAGTTCGATGGACTGATTCCAGTGACCACGCCGCGGAATATCCAGCGCGAAGAAACGCAGTTGCGCGGGCGTGAGCGGTGCGGAGAGCTCGCCTTTGGCGGGTGCAGCCTGTGACTTCGACACACCCGGCGCAGCCTGTGCGGTGATATCGACTGTCGTTGCGACACGTGCGAGTTGCGCTAACGTTGGCGCATCGAACAGTTGTTTCGGTGTGAAGCGCACACCGCGCTTGCGCGAACGGGCGATCACCTGCAACACCAGAATTGAATCGCCGCCCAACTCGAAGAAGTTGTCGTCGCGGCCCACGCGCTCGGCTTTGAGCACGTCCTTCCACACTGCGGCGAGCGCTTCTTCCGTTGCGTTTTGCGGCGCATCGCCCGCGGCCACCAACGGCGCCGGTGAAGCCGCCAAGACCCGCAATGCCGCACGATCCACCTTGCCGTTCGCGGTCACCGGCAGCGCGGCGACATGTTGCAACACGGCCGGCACCATGTAGTCCGGCAAGCGCGCGCTCAACGCCGCGCGCAATGCGGCTTCGTCGAAGCGGGCACCACTCGTCAAGGCGACGAATGATGCCAGACGCAAGCGCCCCTCATGCTCCACGGCAAGCGTTTCAGCCTGAGCGATGCCGTCGAGCGCGCGTAGTGCCGCACTGACTTCGCCAGGCTCGACGCGGTAGCCGCGAATCTTGACCTGATCGTCGAGGCGGCCCATAAAATCCAGCCGGCGATCGGCGCGCAACCTCACGCGATCACCCGTTCGATAGAGACGCTCGCCCGGCGCGAACGGATTCGGCACGAAACGCTCAGCGGTCGCCGCGGCGCGATTCAGATAACCACGCGCCAAACCCGGTCCGCCGAGATACAACTCGCCGATCGCGCCCGGCGGTACGCTCGCGCCGTGGCTGTCGAGTACGCAAGCGTATGCGTTCGGCAGCGGCAGACCAAGCGGCACCGCTTGTGCGTTGCGCGCGCTCAACGCGTGCAATGCGGCTTGCGCGGGCGCGGATGTGTCGCACGTCAATGCGCCTACCGTTGCTTCGGTCGGGCCATAGTGATTGATCACGCGGCATGCAGGCTTCAGTTCCGCGATCCGCTCGACCAGCGACCACGGCAGCGTTTCGCCGCCCGTCACCAGCGCATGCGCGGGCAGCACGTCGGCCGGATGCTGCGCGTCGAGCAGCGCATGCAGGTGGCTCGGCACGATCTTCAGAATGCCGACATCGCGCATGCGCATTTCGTGGGCGAATCGATCGGGATCGAATGCGCATTGCGCGGGCAATAGATGCAGCGTGCGGCCCGAACAGAGCGCGCCGAATAGCGTCGTGTGGCCGAGGTCGGCGGCGACGGTGGAGACCATTGCCATGGAAGCGTCGGCGGCGAATGCGAGTTCGTCGAGCATGCCCTCGACGTAGTCGGCCAGTGCGCCATGCGAGATGACGACGCCTTTCGGCGTGCCGGTCGAGCCGGAGGTGAAGATCAGGTAGGCAGCCTGGTTCGCTAGCGGTGACGTGTGCGCGATCGTGTCGTCCACACTTGCTGGCGATGAAGCTTGTGTGAGCGTATCGAAGTCGAGCGCGGTCGCTGCGCCCGCCGGCGTCTCAGCTTGCGTTTGAGCGGCCGTCAGAATCCATCGCGCGCCACACGCTTCGACGGAAGCAGTCAGACGCTCACGCGGCGCGGCAGGATCGAGCGGCACGAAGTACGCACCTGACTTCATCACACCGATCAGCGCAACCGCAAAGCGGACCGACCGCTCGATACAGACGGCCACCGGCTGCTCCACGCCGACCCCACGTTGCCGCAGAGCAGATGCGATACGGTCGGACGCAGCATCGACTTCGGCGTACGTGAGTTGCGTCTCGGCATCCGCGAGCGCCGCACGACCCGGCGTTTCACGTGCATGCCGCGCGAATAACGCAATCACGTTATCAGCCGCCGGCTGGAATTCACGACCACGCCGCGCGGCGCGATAGTCAGCGCCGTCGGCGCAATCCAGTTCGGCAATCGCGCGCTGCGGATCACGCACGGCATCGGCGACGAGCGCGGCATAGCTGTGCAGCCACGCGCGGGCGGTCGCTTCCTCGATACCGTCGAGCGCATAGGCGACGACCAGTTCGATGCCGCGCGGATCGTCGGTGAAATCGAGCGCGTAGTCGAAGCGGGCGGCGAGATCCAGACCCGGCGACATGCGCACGGAAGCGCCCGGCAATTCAGCCGACAGTTCCAGATCGAACTGCTGCGCGAACTTCACCGTGAGCCACGCGTCGCCGCGCCGCACCGGCGGCTTGACGGCGTCGAGCACCTGATCGAACGGCACATCCTGATGCGCGAACGCGTCGAACGCGGAACGGCGCACGCTGTCGAGCAGCGCGGCGAACGATCGATCCGGCGCGACACGCGCGCGCAGCGCAAGCGTGTTGAGGAAAAGACCCACCAACGGCGCGGTCTCCGCGCGTTGCCGATGCGCGATCGGCGCGGCCACGACTATGTCGGTCGTGCCGGTCAATCGGTAAAGCCAGGCGTCGAAGGCGGCGAGCAGCACAGTGAACGGCGATGCCTGCGCGCGTCGCGCCGTTTCGCGCACGGCCTCGGAAAGCGCGACGGGCAAACGCAGCGCGACACGGCCACCGCGATAGTCGTGTTCCGGCGAGCGTGGGCGGTCGAGCGGCAAGGCTAGCGCTTCGGGTGCATCGCGCAATGCGTCGCGCCAGTACGCTAGTTGCCGTTCGCCTTCGCCGGCTGCGAGCCAGGCGCGTTGCCATAGCGCGTAGTCGGCGTATTGGACAGACAACGCGGGCAATTGCGGCTCGCTTCCCGTTGCGAACGCCGCGTAGGCGGCTCGCAGTTCGTCGAAAGCGCAGCGTGAACTCCAGCCGTCGCTGATCGAATGATGCGTGGTCAGCAGGAAACGCTGCGTGTTGTCGGTGAGCGTGACGAGCGCGGCCCGCACGAGTGGACCTTTAGACAGATCGAAAGCCGCGCCGACTTGCTGTTCGGTCAACTCCACCAATCGCGACGTGCGTTCGGCCTCGCCGCAAACGCGCAAATCGATTTGCGCGACCTGCACCGGCAAGCGTGCATGAATGCGCTGTACGACGATACCGTCGTCGGACTCGACCAGCGTGGTTCGCCACGCCTGATGACGCGCGATCAGACAATCGAGCGAGCGCTGCAGCGTGCCGATCTCCAGCGCACCCTGCACGTCCCATTGCACGGCGACGTGATATGCCGCGCCGGCGTCCTGCGTTTGCGCGAGCACCCAGAAGCGCTGCTGCGCGAACGAGGCGGCGCGGTCGACGACCGGCGCGTCGTTGGTCTGCACCACGGTGATGGCGTGCGAACCCACCGACGTTTCGGTCTCGCTGTCGTCGATCAAACGCGCCAGCGCTTCGAGCGATTGATCGTCGAACAATGCGTCGAGCCGCAGATTCACGCGCCATTCGATACGGATCGCCGCCTGCAATTGCATCGCCGCGAGCGAATCGCCGCCGCGTGCGAAGAAGCGGTCGCCGCAACCGATCGGCGCCGGATCGCTCAGCAAGGTTTGCCAAAGCGCGGCGAGCCGCGCTTCCGTGGCGGTTCGAGGCGCGACGTGATTCACATCGACAACCGCCGGCATCGTGGCAATGAAGTCACGCAATGCGGCGCGATCGAGTTTGCCGTTCAATGTGTACGGCAGGCGCTCGAAGCGCACCAAACGATGCGGCATCCACGCCTGCGGCAGATGCGCGGCGAGATGCGCTTGCAGCGCGGCATCGTCGAGTTCGTCTTGCAGCACGACGCAGGCGATCAGTTGCGTTCGGCCGCCAGCCGTCTCGGCGAGCACTCCAGCATCGGCCACTGCCGGATGCGTCAGCAGACAAGCCGCGATCTCGCCCGGTTCGACGCGCACGCCGCGCACCTGAACCTGATCGTCGATGCGGCCGAGATAGTCGAACGAGCCGTCCATGCGTTCACGGGCGAGGTCACCGGTGCGGTAGATGCGCGCGCCCGGTTCGCCGCTCGGGTCCGGCAGAAAACGTTCAGCCGTGAGCGCCGCGCGACCGTGGTAGCCGCGCGCGAGACACACGCCGCCCAGCAACAACTCACCGCTTTCACCCTGTTGCGTCGCGCCGTCGATGCGCGCCACGCGCCGCCCGATCGGCCGACCGATCGGCAGCGACGCAAAGCCATTGCCATCTTCGAGTGCCGGTGTCATGCCAGGATCGACGGGCCACAGCATCGGCGAAATCACCGCCTCAGTCGGCCCGTAGCCGTTGACCAGACGCACCGCAGGGAACACGCGGCGTATCTCGTCGAAACTGTCTTGTGACATTGCCTCGCCACCGAACAGCAGCGTGCGCAGCGAAGGCGGCACGCCGAGGCGTTCGCAAACGTTCGCGAACTCGCGCACATAAGCGGGCGGCAGCGTCGTATTGGTGATGCCTTCGCGCAGCATGAACGCATGCGTGGTTTCCGGCGCGAACGGCGGCGGGTCGCTGATCACCACGCTGCCGCCGACGGCTAGCGGTACTAACCATGCCTCGATTGACACGTCGAAATTGACCGATGCGAAATGCAGCACGCGGTCATTTGCACCGATCGGCAACGAGTCGGCCAGCGCTTCGCCGTGCGCGGCGAGCGGTCCGTGCTCGACAGCCACGGCTTTCGGCGTGCCCGTCGAACCCGATGTATAGATCATGTAGGCCGCCGCGCGCGGATGCACTGGCGTGTTTTCTTCATCGCCATCGAAACGCGGTGCTGCCGCATCTGTCGCAGCAGCGCTTGCGACGTCGAAACATTGCGCGAAACGCGCGCGCATCGCCGCGTCGGCGGAACCGTCGACGATACCGTGCATGAGCCCCGCATCCCGCGCGACCCAATCGAGGCGTGCCGCCGGATGACGCGGATCGAGCGCGACGAATACGCCGCCCGCCTTCAATACAGCGAGCAACGCGACGAACAGATCGCACGACCGCGCGACGCAAACACCCACGCGCACTTCAGTCGTCACACCCGCCGCGCGCAGTTGCGCGGCAAGGCGCGCCGCGCGGTTATCCAGTTCGCCACGCGTCAGCCGCACGGTATGCGGCGTAAAGGACGCCAGCGCGGGCGCATCGGGATCAATGCGCGCCAGCGCGCAGATCTGGTGGTGCAACGCAATCGGGAAGCTCGTCATGGGCATGAAATCCGTTAGAACTGACCGTATAGGCCAAGTCGCAGGCCGCAATGGGCCGCTTCATTGGTGTGACGATCCGCAATCGCAAATCTTTACCGCCTGTGCCGTTTTTATTTGGACTGCATCTTTTTGATGTGGCAGATGAACGCGCGCGGTAAATGTTTGCTTCGCCCATTCGTCTATCAGGCGAGGGGCGTGTCTTTGCGCCCCGCTGGATGGCCGCACGCCCGCATGCGCCGCCCTTCACCGATCCATTGCGACCCACTGCGACACATTGCCGATGACCGCTGCCAACGAGCGCTACGACGCGCCACCCTCGTCTGCTTCACCTCCCTCCCACTCCACGGGCAAGCCCGCCATGCGCCTGATCGTGGCGCTGCTCAAACGCTCTCGTGGTGCCTTCGCGATCGCGCTGACCGCGTGCGTGCTGAATGGCATCGCGAGCGTGCTGCTCGTGGCGACCTTGAGCCGCGCACTGTCGCAAACAGGCGCCGCCGATATGTCGCTCGCCCTGCGTTTCGCGGTGTGCGCGGTCGTCGCGCTCGTCACGCGCGTGATCACCGGCGTGCTGTTCGCGCGCCTCTCGCAGGACACGATGGCGCAGTTGCGTGAGCATGTCGCGCGGCGCGTGGCCGAGGCTGAGTTGCGCGATGTCGAACGAATCGGCGCGGCGCCCGTGCAATCCGTGCTGACCGACGACGCCACCAACGTGTCGATGCTGTTCTTCGCATTGCCCAATCTGGTGATGCACGGCTCGATCGTGTTCGGCTGCCTCGGTTGTCTGGCGTGGCTGTCGTGGCCGGTTTGCCTACTCGCGGTCGCCGCGATCCTGGTCGGCTCGTTCGGCTATCACGCCGGCGACAAGCGCGCGATCGCCTCGCTCGAAGCCGCGGGCCGCTCGCAGGACAAACTGTTCGGCTATCTCGGCGCGCTCTTCACCGGCGCGAAGGAACTCAAGCTGCATCAGGCGCGTTCACGTCAATTCGTGGACGGCCAACTCGGCTCGGCCATCGACGAAGTGCGAGATCACCGGCGTCGCGCATTCAGCGCGTATGCGGTCGGGGTCGGCTGGATCGTGTTCCTGTTCTATGTGTTCCTGGGCGTCGCGGCATTCTGGCCGGCACTCGGCGTGCATGCCGATGCACCGTCGGCATCGGGCTACGTGGTGGTATTCCTTTTCATGCTGCTGCCGCTGGACGGCCTGCTCAACAACGTGCCGACTTTGAATGCGGCGCGCGTTTCGCTCGATCGCATCGAAAAAGTGATGGGCGAATTCGGCGCGCTGCGCACCTCGCCACCGCCCGACGAAAATGCTTCCCACGCGCCATATCGCACGCTCACGCTCAGCAACGTCACGCACTCGTACTTTCATGAGCGCGACGAGCGGATGTTCCGGGTCGGGCCGGTCAATCTGACCTTCAGGCCGGGTGAGCTGGTGTTCATCGTCGGCGGCAACGGCAGCGGCAAGACGACGCTCGCGAAAGTGCTGACCGGTCTCTACGAACCCGAAGACGGCACGATCGAACTGGACGGCAAGCGGGTCGGCTTCGCGGAACGCGCCGCGTATCGTCAGCGCTTTACGGCTGTGTTCAACGATTTCCATCTGTTCGACGCGCTGCTTGGCATCGTCGATCCGAACGATGCCTCACGCGCGCAGGCGGATGCCCGCGCCAACGCCCTGGTCGCGAAGCTCGCGCTCGATCACAAGGTGCAGGTTGTGAACGGCGCGTTCTCCACACGGGCGCTCTCCACCGGTCAGCGCAAACGCCTCGCGCTGGTGGTCGCATATCTGGAAGACCGGCCGTTCTATCTGTTCGACGAATGGGCCGCCGATCAGGACCCGCAGTTCAAAGCGGTGTTCTACGAGCAACTGCTGCCGGAGTTGCGCTCGCGCGGCAAGACCGTGCTGGTGATCAGCCACGACGACCGCTACTTCCATCTCGCGGACCGTGTGTTGAAGCTGGAGAACGGCAGTATCGTCAGCGAGACGCATGGTTCGGCGCAAGCGGTGCAAAGCGCGGCGGTGGCCAACGGTACGATGGGGTGATGATCTGAAGGATGGCTCGTTGGGCCCTGGTGGTCCGGCGCCCAGCGGGCTTACGCATCTCGCGTAACGAATAGGGACGCATCCGCCCGCCTTGGCCTCTTGCTCCACGCATTTTTTCGTACCTTCATGCCATTGGCCTGTCGATTCCGTGCGCATTCGATCGTCGTAGTGTTGAAGTCACCGAATGCATGTCTTCCGACGAAACAGGTGACCGACCTTTCTGACAGGAGAAACGAAATGCGCGTGATGGTGATGGTCAAGGCAACCCCCGAATCCGAAACGGGTCAACTGCCCAGCAAGGAAGAGTTCGCGGCGATGGGCCGATTCAACGATGAACTGGTCAAGGCCGGCATCCTCGTCGATTGCGACGGTCTGAAGCCCAGTTCGAAGGGCGTGCGGGTGAAGTTTTCCGGCAAGGACCGAAGCGTTGTCGACGGTCCGTTCGCCGAAACCAAGGAGTTAGTCGCCGGCTTCTGGATCTGGCAAGTGCAGTCCATGGAAGAAGCAATCGAATGGGTGCGCCGCTGCCCGAACCCGATGCCGAGCGACTCGGAAATCGAAATTCGTCCCTTCTACGAGGCTGCTGACTTCGGAGATGCGTTCACGCCCGAACTTCAGGAAAGCGAGGCGCGGCTGCGACAACAGATCGAATCCAACCAAGGTAAACAGCGCCGTTGATGATTCGTGTCTGAGCAGATTGGATTGCGGACCGACTACCGGATGGAGTCGCAGGACCGTGTTGGAGGCTAGCTGGATTCCTACGCCTGGCCTCTGCACGAACCGGCTCTTCGTCGAATTAGTGCTCCTGCTTCCTGACAGCCGGCGCCGGCAACGACAGCAACGTATCTGTCATCGTGTCGGCGAGCCGCAGCGCCGACATCGGTCCACCAAAACCCCAGATATTCCGCTCGACAAGCCCGACGCGTCCCGCGCTGCGAGCCGGCACGAAACGCCAGATCGGCGAATCGAGTTTGGTGGCGAGCGGGACATCCGTTTCAGTCGCACTGACGAACAGCACGGTCAGCTTCGGCTTCTTCAACAGATCTTCCGAACTCACGTACGCGGTGCCTTCGCGCGTCGCCTCAGCGGGCCACAAATTGAGCCCGAGCGCATGCGCGACACCCGCTGCCGTGCTGTTGCCGGTGAACGCCCAGTAGCGATCGGGCAAGCCCAGTTCCTGCAACCACGCTACCTGTTCGCCGCGACGGCCCGCTTCGGCGAGGCGCCGCGCGTCGCGGGCGAATCCTGCATCGACCCTGGCTTCGACGGCGCGCGCCGCCTCCTCGCGTCCCGTCAGACAGCCGATGGTGCGCAGAATCTTGCGGCCCCAATCGAGTTGCGTGACGCGCGAGCCGTCTTCGGTGAAGTTCGGACCGTATTTGAACAGCACGGTCGGCGCAATGCGTTCTAACGCCGCAAAAATCGGCGCATGACGCAATCCGACGCCGAGGATCAGATCGGGCTTGACCGCCGCAATTGCCTCGAGGCTCGGCTCCTGACGCGTGCCGATATCGGGCACCGACGCAAGACGCGCATTGTCGTATCCGATCCACACGGGGTAATACTCGGGGTCGGCCATGCCGACCGGCGTGATACCGACGGCTGCGAGGTCTTCGGCGAACATGAATTCGAGGACGACGATGCGCATCGGCTGTGCAGGCAACGACGGGCTGGCTTGCGAGACGATCGGGTTGTCGGCGAGCGGCTTGCAGGTTTGCTGCTGCGCTTGTGCGGTGTTTGGGGGAGTCGGGCTGCTTGCGCCTGCAGCGGCCGCTGCGCCGCTGCTACCTTCTGCAAATGCATACGCGCTGGAAAACAACGTGACCGCCACCACAGCATGCGTGCAAAGCTGGCTGAAACGCAGGGTTTTCTTCTCGCGGCGCGGCCTTGGCATCGAGGGCGTCGTTGACTTAATCACTGTCAATGCGAAGCGGCCTGCAATGCGATTTCCGCATCGCTCATCGTCAATAGCAGGGGGCAGCGTCCACACAATTGCGTCTCTCCAGGAATTTCATAACGTACGCAGCACACGCGTCGTGCGCTGAACGGACTCGGCAGACTCGCGGCGCGCGGTTTTGCCGGGCGCACGGGCAGACGCAGCGGATTGGTCTCGCCATTGGCAGCGATCGGACCGAAGAGCCACGCGATGTCGCCCGTCAGATCGAATTGCGGCGCGCATTGTTCGAACAGGTAGTCCAGCAGATTGCCGGCGTTGCTCCACAACACGCGCGGCGCGATTTTTGTCATTGCGCACAGCGTCTCGATCACCGAATTCAGATGATCGACCAGCGGCGCAAAACGGTGTGCCGGATCGCACTCAACCGGCTGCAATGCGTCGAGTGCGAAATACGCGGCGATAGGTAGACCGTCGCGCAGCACGACATGCGTTTTATCCGGCGACATCGCAAGCGGCCGACGCAGCAACGCTGCCGCAACGAATCCGGCCGTCGCCGCAAAACCGAAGTAGTACTTGGTCCATTGCGACAACAACGCACGTGCATGCGTTTCGCGCTCGCCGCCGTAGAGCGTGACCATCGCATCGAGCAATTCAGCGCGATGCCCGGCCAACTCGCTCACGCGAATCACGCTCAGCGACGCGATTGCGTCGCCGGCGAGTGCGGCTTCCTCGATCGCGTTCGGCGTGCCGAGCCACACGTGCTCGAGATAATGCGCGATCGACTCCGGCGCGAATTGCGCGAAGCACTGCGCGCGCTGATCGTCGTCGCGTTGCCGCATCACCGTTTACCCCGCTTCTCGCGCCGAGCCTCCACGATCAGCAGCGCAAGCAGATAAGGCGCGCCGATCAATGCGGTCAGCACACCGGCGGGAATTTCGCGCGGCGCCAGCAGCGTGCGCGCCGCGATATCGGCTACGATCAGCACCAGCGCCCCGCACGCCGCCGCGAGCCACAAGCGCGTCCGATGAGCCCGCGCGCCGAGCATGGACGCCAGATGCGGCGCCATCAAGCCGATAAAGCCCACCGGTCCCACCGCGGCCACGGCGGCGCAGGTGGCAAGCATCGCCACGGTCAGCACCAGCGGACGCAACACGCCGATCGGCAAGCCCAGCGAGGCGGCCTGGTCGTCGCCCAATGCAAGCAGATCGAGCGGCCGCGCGAGCAGTGCGAACACCGGCACGGCCAGCACGCACCATGGCAGCAACGTCGTCACTTCGCCCCAACTGCGCCCGTACGTGCCGCCCACCAGCCACACGACGAAGCGCGCGGGCTGCACGCTTTGCTGCGTGATGAGCCATTGCGACAGCGTCGTCCACAGCGTGCCGATGACGATGCCCGTCAGCGCGACCGCGAGCGGCGCATAGCGATGCCGGCGATTCAGCAGCAGCGTCAGGGCCAGCGTGATGCCGCCACCCGCGAGCGAAGCGGCGGCCAGCGTCGAATGGGCGGCAAGCGGCCACATCACGAGCGCGGCGAGCGTCGCGAGGCCCGCACCCTGTGTCACGCCTAGAACCTCCGGTCCGGCAAGCGGATTGCGCACGATGCTTTGCATCAACACCCCGCTCGCGGCGAGCAGCGCGCCCGCGAGCAATGCGCAGATGAGGCGCGGCAAGCGCAGGTCGAGCAACATCCGCGCGAGTTCGTCGCGGTGATCGAACGCGGCGAGCCAGCGCTGCACACCGATCGTCGTGGGACCGAACGATGCGCCCGCACAGACGAGCACGACGCCGAGCAGCACCAATACGCATGCTGTCAGCGGCCACGGCCACGCATCGATCGCGCGCACGAAGCGTGTGCCCGCTCGCGCGACCGCGCGCTCCTGACCAGCGTGCAACGCGCCCGACCACGCGGCGCCGCTGCGGATCATCGCGAGCATCAACGGGCTGCCGACGAAGGCAATCGCCACACCGGTCGAAAGCGTCGCGTCGAGATCGAGCGCCTGGACGGCGCTATCGGTGACGAGCACCAGTGCGCCGCCGACCAGCGCGGACAAGGGCACGAGCGCCGCCAGCCGCGACGCTTTCGCGCCACGCATTTGACGCAGCAGGTTCGGCGCGATCAGGCCGACATACGAAAGCGGCCCCGCAACGCTGACCGCGACGCTCGCGAAGCCCACCGCGACAATCATCGCCGCGAGACGAGTGGCATCCACGCGAACGCCAGCTGCCGCTGCGGCGTCGTCACCCAAGGCGAGCGGATCGAGTGGGCGAATCACGAAGGGCAACGCGATCAGCGGCAGCACGAGCCAGGACGCGGCGATCTTGAGCCCCGCCGCGCCGGGTTGATAAAGACTGCCGCTCGCCCACAACGACACGCCGACGATGCTCTGCTCGAAGAACGCGAGAATCAGCGTGGTCAACGCGGAGAACAGCAGCATGCAGACGCTGCCGGCGAGCACGAGCCGCAACGGCGTGGCGCGCCAGCCGCCTGCCGCCGCGGCCACGCACGCGGCCGCGCCGAGACCACACACGAACAGCAGCGGCACGGACGCCACGCCCGCGAGCGACGGCACCAGCATCGCGGCAAGCAAGCCGAGTTGCGCACCGCCGGTGATGCCGAGCAGATCCGGCGAAGCCAAAGGATTGCGCGTGAGCGATTGAAACAAAGTGCCGGCCACCGCGAGGCAGCCGCCCGCCACGAGGGCCGCCAGAATGCGCGGCACGTTCAGGTCGAACAGCAGAATGCCGGCAAGTTGCGCGGCATCGCTGCCCGCGGGCGCGGCCAGCCATGTGCGGAAACCGGGCGCAAGCCGCATCACCGCCACGATGACGATCAACGCGACGAGTGCTGCGCCGATTGTCGTGACGCGGCTTTTGACAGGCGCGCGATAGCTGTCCATCGCCGGCGTGCTATGGCGCAGGCGTTTGCGTGCGGCAAGCGTCGTCATGCGGCGACGTCCTTGCTCATCGCTTCCTCACGGAGGGAAGCGGCGTCCGCGTGGTTGTCCATGAAGTCGCCTTCATAGGCCGGTACGCACATCGGCGCGCCCGTTTGCGGGTGCGCGATCTTGAGCATCGGCACGCCGAAGGTCTCGTTCAAGTGACGCGGGTCGAGCATTGCATCAGGTGAGCCTTGTGCGACGATACGGCCGGCGCGCATCAACACGATTTCGTCGCTATAGGCCGCCGCCTGATTCAGGTCGTGAAGCACCCACACGATCGTCAAGCCGCGCTCGCGATTCAGGCGCCGCAATTCACGCAGAATATCCAGTTGATGATGGATGTCGAGATACGTGGTCGGTTCGTCGAGCAGCACGATCGGCGCCTGTTGCGCGAGCGCCATTGCGACCCACGCGCGTTGCCGTTCGCCGCCCGAGAGTGCGGCAACGTCGCGTGCGGCGTCGTCGGCGAGACCGCTGGTCACGAGCGCTTCGTCGATCGCCGCGTGGTCGGCGCGCGAGAGTCCGCGCAGCCAGCCGCCGTGCGCGTAGCGGCCATACGCGACCAACTCGCGCACGGTGAGGCCGAAGGGGATCTGATTGAACTGCGCGAGCATGGTGAGCGTGCGCGCCAACACGCGGCGCCGATGCGAAGCGAGCGGCACACCGTTCACATCGACGCTGCCGGACAGTGCCGGTTGCAAGCCGGCAAGCGTGCGCAGCAGCGTGCTTTTGCCGCAGCCGTTCGGTCCGCACAACGCCGTGACGCGGCCGGCCGCGATGTTCAGATTCAGACCGTGGAGCACGACGTGATCGCGGTAGCCGACCGTCAGCGAATGCGCCGCAAGCGCCGCGCCCTGCGATTTCGTCATTGCGCGGCCGTCCGCTTTTCGCCTTCGGCTTCGCTGTAGCTTCGCGCCATTGCGACCACGACTTTGCGCGGGCCTTCGAACGGATCGCGTGCATGTGCGGTCAGCATGTTGTCGAGCATCAACACGTCGCCGGTTAGCCACGGGAACACGATCCGTTGCTGATCGAGCACGCCGCGAATTTCCGCGAGCGCGTCGGCTTCGAGCGGTTCGCCGTCGCCGTAATAGACGTTGCGCGGTACGTTGTCGAGGCCGACCGAATCGATCAACGCCTCCTGCATGTCTTCGTCGAGCGACGAAAGATGGAACAGATTCGCCTGATTGAACCAGACACGCTCGCCGGTGCGCGGATGGCGCGCCACCGCCTGGCAGCGCTCGCGCGTTCGCAGCAGCAGTTCGCCGTCTTCGCTGTCGCGCCATTCGCATTCGATGCCGCGCGCACGGCAAATCCGCTCGACGGTGCGCGGGTCGTCCGAACCGAACGCCTGCTCCCACGGCAGATCGAGCCCTTGCCCGAAGTTGCGCACGTAGAGCAGTTCACGTTTCGCAAAGCGCTCGACCAGCGCCGGATCCAGCGCACGATAGATCGCGCGGCTATCGGCGATCGGCGTCGCGCCGCCGCTGCGCGCGGCGAGCGCGCAATGGAACCAGATACGCAGCGGCCATTCGCGCGTGTACGACTGCTCGTTATGCAAAGGAATCGAGCGATGCGGCGGATATTCCGTCGAGGTATAGACCGCGCCTTCCACCTGGCTGCGCGGCGTCGAAGCGAACTCATAACCGATCAGCGGATGCCCGAACGAACCCGCGAAACTTTGAAACGCGTCGATCGAGGCCACGCGAAACCCCGTGAACAGCACGCCGCCCGCGCGCTCGAGCGTGTCGTCGACGATCGAACGTAGAAGCGGCGCCGCTTCCTCCAAAGAGATCTCGGCGCCCGCGCGCGGCGAGACGACAGTCGGCAAGCCCGGCTCGATCGATAAATCGGCGAGCGTGGGCAGCGGCATGGAAAGCATGGTCATACTCTGAATCCTTTTGCTGAAGCGGCGCGGTTGGCACACAGCCGATCCGCTCAATGGCACTGCGCGTGCTTTAGGCGGTCGCGTTCTTCAGGCTGCCGCGTCCATGTGTCTGCGCAAGCTGGCTGGACGCATGTCGGTCCACACGGTCTCGATGTGCGCGAGGCATTCGGCCTTCTGACCGCGCACGCCCACTTCGCGCCAGCCGGCCGGCACGTCGCGGAACGTCGGCCAGATCGAGTACTGCTCTTCGTCGTTGATGACGACGGTGTAGACGAGGTCGTCCGCCTCGCCGGTTGCGGCGCTGGAATTCTGCTGTGCTTGCGTCATGATGAAAGGCTCAGTCGATGAAAGGTCGGGAAGCGCCCGGACCGCCCGCTGGCATGTCCCGGCACCGCGGCGCGGGCATTTGCTCACGCACCGCTTCTAATCAGTTGACGTTTGGTGCGCGCGCTTTTTTACCGCCGGCGCGCGCGGCCGCTGCAGAACGCGGGGCCGGCCACGCCGCGATTGCAGGCGTCGAGGCAATCGACGCAATGCTTCTCGGCGTCGCGCACCATGAAATGCACCAGCGTTTGCGAGACGTCGAGAGCGCGCGCGGTGTTTTGCAGTGTTTCCTCGCGCAGGCGCACCATTTCGAAGGCGGCGCGGCTGCGCGGCGGCAATTGTTCCAGCGCGTTGTAGACGTGCCGCAGCGTGTCGCGCACGAGCAGCGCCGCCTCCGGCGAAGGTTCCGGCGATGGCACGTGCAGGCCGTCGTCTTCGTCGGCGTGATAGGTGTTTTCGAGGCTCTGGCGGCGAAAGGCGTCGATCGACGCATTGCGCACCATGCGCGTGACGTAGGCGACCGGCTGACGCACGGCGTCCTGATCGGGAAAGTCGACCAGTTTGATGAAGACGTCGTGTACCACATCTTCCGCGAGACTCGCGCAACCCACGAAGCCGCGCGCCAGATTGACGAGCATCGGCCTGTTGTCGATCAGCACGTCGAGCAGTGTGCCCTTCTTCCCATCGACCGCGCGCGCGTGATTGCGAGGGCGCCGCGAAACCGGTGGACAGGCGCCCCCGGCGTTGAGAACCGATATCGGCATCGCTGTTGAAGGCTCTCGCCGAACGAGCACCTCAGCCATAGATTCGCTCCGCTGTCTCAAAGGATGGAGCGCCAATCTAACGTAAACGCGAATCATTCTCAATCAAGATTTAGAATAACCTTACAATTTCCAATAGCTTTGTCTGATGCATTCCAGACGCATAACGGTCATCGGCCGTTCTACGGCTCGGCCAGCGGGCGTGAAATTATGTAGGCATCCGTATCATTGGCGACGAAGCGCGCGGATCGAGACACCCGCGCGACAGCGGAAACACGTGCGCTGGTCCCCAGCCGTCGCGTCGGGCTCTCTTGCGCTCCCTCGCCTGGCATTCCCGGCATGCATCGAAGCCTTCGCGACGGAACGCTCGACATTTCCCCGCAGCGTCGACGCACTGGAGCAAGGCGATCCGAATCTGGTACAACTGATGTCTGCGCCCATGAAGGACGGCGCCGTCGTGGCCTCGACCCCGCGACAGCGAGTCGTGGAATCCGCATCCTGAACGTTGCAACGTCGATGTACTCACCCTGTTGGAGTGACTGATGGCCCATGCTTACCTGCAGGTGATCGCGCATTTTTTCGCCAAGCCCGGCAATGGCGACGCGATCGTGAAGCCCCTTACGGAACTCGCCGCCGCAACCCGGAAAGAGCCGAAGAACCTTTACTACGAATTCTTCCGCTCGCCGCTGGAGCCGGACCACTTCGTGATTCTCGAGAAGTACAGCGACGCCGACGGGCTCGCCGATCATCGCGAAACCGAGCATTTCCAGCGACTCGGTTTCGGCACCATCATTCCGCTGCTCGACCGGCGCGAAGTCGAGAGCCATATGGTGTCCGGAGACGCGCCATGATGACCCCGTTCCGGTTTCAAACGGTGCCGACGCTCGTCGTCGAGTTCGGTGCAGCGCGCCGCCTCGGCGCTTTGTTGCGCGCGCAATTTCCGCCGCTGTCGCGTGTGTGCGTCGTGACCGATGGTTTTCTGCACAGGAGCGGGTTGTTGAATCCGGCGCTCGCCGATCTCGCGGCGCATGGCTGGGACGCCACCGTGATCGACGACGTGATCGCCGATCCGCCCGAACACATCGTGCTCGAAGCGACATCGCGGGCCCAGACCGCCGGTGCGGAAATCGTGCTGGGGCTCGGCGGCGGTTCGTCGATGGATGTGGCCAAGCTGATCGCCGTGCTCGCGCCGCAGCAACAGCAGGCGCTCAGCGAGATGTACGGCGTCAACAAGATCACGGTCGCGCGTCTGCCGCTCGTGCAGATGCCGACCACCGCGGGCACCGGTTCCGAAGTCACGGCCGTGTCGATCGTGACGGTGGGCGAAGCGAAGAAGATGGGCGTGGTCGCGCCGCAGCTGATCGCGGATCTGGCGGTTCTCGATGCCGAACTCACGCTTGGCCTGCCCGTTGCCGCGACCGCGGCGACCGGCGTCGATGCGATGGTGCATGCCATCGAGGCGTACACGTCCGCGCATCTGAAGAATCCGGTTTCCGACCTGCTCGCGGTGAAGGCGCTCGACCTGTTGTCGCGCAACCTGCTGCCAGCTTGCGAGAACGGCGCCAACCGCGAGGCGCGTGAGGCGATGCTGCTGGGCGCCACCTTCGCTGGTCAGGCGTTTGCGAATTCGCCGGTTGCCGCGGTCCATGCGCTCGCGTATCCGATCGGCGGCATTTATCACGTGCCGCATGGTCTTTCGAACGCGCTCGTGTTGCCGCATGTGTTGCGGTTCAATGCGGAAGCGGCGGCGCCGTTGTACGCGGAACTCGCTGACGTAGTCGTGCCCGGCGTTACGGGCAGCGACGAGAGCAAAACGCAGGCGCTGATTGAACGGCTCGAACAGATGATTGCGGCGACGGCGATTCCCGCGCGGCTGCGCGACGTCGGCATCGAGCAAGGCGGGCTGGAGCGGATGGCGAGCGATGCGATGTTGCAGACGCGGTTGCTGGTGAATAATCCGCGCCCGGTGACGGAGGCCGATGCGCTGGCGATTTATACGGCCGCGTTTTGATGCGGGTTTGCGGCGTGGGCCGGCCGTTCCGATGCGAAGGTGCGGCTTTGATGGATTACGGCTTGTTTCGCACCGTTACGGCAGGCGCTCGCGTTACGTAGCACGCTCGCGGAACACGGATTTGCGTCGAGACGTCAAAACACGATTTTGTCGGGATAAATTCTTATTTTGTTTGATTTTTTGGATATACCTTTGCTTTGAGCGCATGATCGAGCAATAACCAGCATTTGGTGTGTAACTTGCTGCAGTGTCCCCGTCAATAGTCGTTCAACGGGGACATCATGAAGAAATTTGTTGGTCGGACAGCCATCGCGGTGGCGACGTCTACATTACTGGCGCTGTATGGATGCGGATCGACGCTTAACACGCCAAGTCCCGGGCTCGGCGGGGGCGGTTTGGGCGGCACGTCGGGGGCGGGGACTTCCGGGACTTCCGGGACTTCCGGGACTTCGGGCACCTCCGGGACTTCGGGCACCTCCGGGACTTCGGGCACCTCCGGGACTTCGGGTACTTCCGGGACTTCGGGTACTTCCGGGACTTCGGGCACCTCCGGGACTTCCGGGACTTCCGGGACTTCGGGCACATCCGGCACTTCGGGCACTTCGGGTACTTCCGGTACTTCCGGTACTTCCGGTACTTCCGGTACTTCCGGTACTTCCGGTACTTCCGGTACTTCCGGCACTTCCGGCACTTCCGGTACTTCCGGTACTTCCGGTACTTCCGGTACTTCCGGTACTTCCGGTACTTCCGGTACTTCCGGTACTTCCGGTACTTCCGGTACTTCGGGCACTTCCGGTACTTCCGGTACTTCGGGCACCTCTTCCACCCCGGTCGGCAACATCATCACTCAGGCCAGCAATCTCATCACAGCCGTCGGCACGACAGCCGCCGATACCGGCACCAAGATCACCGGCACCTCGGTGCCCGGCGTCAACGGCGCAACGACCTCGAACCTCGGCAACGCGATCACCGATCTCGGCAACGGCGTGAAGGCGCTGGGCAACAGCACCGCCGCGGGCCTCGGCACGGTCGGCAGCACGGCCAATCCGCTTGGCCCGACGCTGACTTCGACTTCTGGGGTCGTCGCCGATACCGGTGCCGCCGTGACCGCGCTGGGCGGCGTGGTGAACAGTCTCGGCAGCGGCCCGTTGAAACCGCTTTCCCCGGTGACGTCGACGCTGGGCAGCGTAGTCGGCGGTGTGGGCAGCGGCGTCGCGGCAGTGGGCTCGGGATTGAATACCGCGCTCACCAGTGCGCCAGTCCAGCAGATCGAAACGCAGCTCAGTTCGGCGATCAACCCGATCACCACTACCGTCTCCACCACGACGCAGACGCTCGGCAACACGACAGGTCTCGGCGCGCCGCTCAACAACCTGCTCGGCACGCTCGGCAACGGACTCAACGCGGCCGGCATCAAAGTGTCGGGCGCCACCGGCGATCAGGTCGGCAAGGACGTCGGCGGCGTCGTGAGCCAGTTGGGCAAAACCGTGACGGGCACGGGCGGACTGTTCACCGGCGCGACCACCAATCCGCTCGCGCCGATCACGGGTCTGCTCGGGCCGCTCGGCGGACTGGGCGGCGCAGGTGGCTCGGGCGGCACCTCAATCCCGCCGTTGACCGGACTGATCGGCAACCTCGGATCGCTGGGCGGCGCAGCGGGTGGCACCGGCGGAGCGGCCGGCCTGCTCGCGCCGCTTACCGGCCTTCTCGGCAAGCTCGGTTCGCCTGGCGGGACGTCGGGCACGGGCAGTCCGCTGGCGCCTGTCGTCAACGTGGTCGGGTCGTTGACGGCCGGCGTCACAGGCGGTGTCGGCGCCGGGGGTTCGTCGGGCGGCACGGTTGGCAATCCGGTGACGGGCCTTATCAGCGGTTTGACTGGCGGCTCGGCCGGCGCCGCGGGCAGCAGCGGTTCGGGTAACAAGAATCCGCGCGCGCCGGTGACGAACCTGGTCGGCGGACTGCTCGGCGGCGTCGCAGCGGCCGGCAAATAAGCGTTACGCAGGCACGCGGCCGGGCACCAAAAAATCAATAGCCCAGCCGCCTTCAATGTCATGACGACGAGGGATGACATGAACTCCACTTTCCAAGCCGTCGCGCGCGTGCACGACCCGCGGCCGCGCTCGGCGACACCTTTTTCGATCGGCCTGGTCGGGATCGCCGTCGGACTGCTCACGCTCTGGTTGCTGCGCAACAGCAGTTCGCTCGATGGCGCGACGCGAAGCACCGTCGCCTGTCTGGCGATCATTGCGACGATTGCCGCTTACGAGCTGTTCGTCGCGCGCGTCTATTTGCGCCCGAGCGCCGGCCTCGCGAGCCGTGCGTCGCGGCCGCTGAGCATCGTGCGCGTGGAATTGCGCCTCGCGGCGCTGGCCTCGGTGTACGCGGGCATCGGCGCGCTCTACTGGCTGCTGCCCGAGTATCACGGCGCCTTCTATAACCCGTTCTGGTCGCTGCTCGGTACGCTCGCGCCATATGTCCTCATCGCGGCGCCTTTCTACTTTGCGTGGATGGACCGGCATCAGCGAGAAACCGATGACGCGTACCTGCTATGGGCGCGTTTCCTATTTCGCGGCGAGCGTCCCGCGAACTGGCGCCAAGTGCGCGAAATGCTGGCGGGATGGATGGTGAAGGCATTCTTCCTTCCGCTGATGATCGTCTACCTGTCCACCAATGCGGATCACCTCGACGCGTCGTTGACGGCCGCGCTGAACGCGCCGTTTTCGCTTGCGACATTCCGGTTTATGTATGACCTGTCGTTCGCGATGGACCTGATGTTCGGCACTGTGGGTTACCTCTGCACATTGCGCATACTCGACAGTCACGTGCGCAGCGCAGAGCCGACGACGTTAGGTTGGCTCGTGGCGCTGATCTGCTATCAGCCGTTCTGGTCGCTCATCTCGAACCAGTACATTCGCTACGAAGGTTCGGTGTTCTGGGACAACTGGCTTATTTCGATGCCGGTTGTGCGAGTCGTGTGGGGTATGGTCATCGTTGCATTGCTGCTGTGCTATGCACTGGCGACCATCTCGTTCGGTTTGCGGTTTTCGAATCTGACCAATCGCGGGATCATTACTTCGGGGCCCTACCGGTTCACCAAGCATCCCGCTTATATCGCGAAGAATCTGTCTTACTGGATGGTGACAGTGCCGTTTATCGAGCCGCTGGGATGGCGAGCGGCGGTGACGCATTGCGCGGCGTTATTGGCGGTGAACATGCTTTACTTCTTGCGGGCTAAGACAGAAGAAAAGCATTTGATGAATGATCCGGAGTACCGGGAGTACGCGGAGTGGATTGCGAGGAATGGCGTCTTTGCCAGGTTGTCGCGAGTGTTTGATTGAGCAGCGAAGTCTGAGAAAAGCCCGCGCTCCAATACCCACAACCAGCTCAATCAGGAGTTGCTCATGGCTAACGCCAATCGAGCAAGCAGCATCATCGGACACATTGCAGGTCAACCGTAAGCGAGTCGCCTTTCCATCGATGCAAATCAGTGACACCATGCTCGAATTCGCCGGCTTTCGACCCGGCTAGCGTGTCTTTCTCCGTATCGGTCATAGTTGCGGCCGGATCACCATTGGCGTCGATCGCGACTACACGATTGCCGGGAACCGATGACGAAACAGCAGATCATGCAGTGCAGCAAGCGCATGTCGGATTGAACAGACCACGTGACGGCCCGTTTGGGTCGGGCCATTCTTGCGTCATCGGGAATTGGAAACCTTGACCGGGGGATTGCGGCTTTGTAGGATGATGGCCGCCGCAATCGGACACACACTGCCTGATAGATTCAGTCCACCGCAACATATGAATAGGGCCACTACTAAATGAACAGTGAGGTCATCGGGGTTATGGCATGACAATGGATGAAGACATCGCGCACGTGGCGCGTGTGATGGTGCCGTCGCTGAGCGCGTTTCGCGGTGAGCCCGTGTTGCAGCCGGCTTATTGGCGGAGGCGGCTTCAACGGATACAGAGCGAATTCCGGTTGACTGAGATGCAAGCTTCGCAGATCCAGCATTTGCTGGGGGATCTGGATAGGTTTGAGGCGGAAAAGGGCGCGAAGAAAAAGGGGGTTGGCGGTCAGATTCGGGCGCCATGGAGCCCGCGGTGACGCGGCACATCTACCAGTTTCTTTGAGTGGAGTGACAATGCGCGGCAGGCTGACAGGGGTCACGTCTTCCTCGCCCTCAGTTGCGATAGCCACACAACCGACCATTCCCGTTGATTGCGAATCAGCGGCGTCCACGGCATTGTCCAAATCTGCAATACGCTCATCTAAGCGCGATGCAGCACATCAGACCATACCGCAGTAGCTGCGATACGCGCACGCACAACTCTGTGCATCTAGCGGTGAACCGTCCTCGCGAAAACGGACACATCGCCAAAATAGAGTTCCAGTGCATCGACGTCTGAAGGGTGCTTTAACCAACCGGGTTTGTATATTCCGAACTTCAGATATGCGCGTCGGTCGCCAGGATATGCATTCGCCAAGCCGTTTCCGTCGAGCACAAGCTTCCCGCTTTTCCAGAGGCGCGTCACCGCCTCCCGCCCGCTGGCGTCTGGCGCATACTGTAACGTCCAATTAACCCACTTGCCGAGATCGCTGCGCGCACAACAAACGCGGCCACCTGACCCGTGCTCTGTATTTAACCCCCCGCGCACGGAAAACGTATAGTCCTCACCGAGCAGCGTCAGCATGAACGGCGGCGGCCCGCTTGATTCACTCTGATGGATCTGCGTGATGATTTCCATTTGCTGCCGATCAAATGCAAAATCGCGCGGGAGATATGTCTGCCAGCGGATCAGATATTCTTGGCCCGGGCTCATGTAAACATTTCGGGGCAACGTGAACTCACTGCGCGGTGCGCCGTCGGCCACCTTCAAAAAATCGTTGTTCTTGTGGATTTGCACGCGAATGACATGCCAGCTCGGGGCAGCGGGATCGTTAGCCAACGCCACGTCGGTCGCTTGGCCTGCCTGAATTAGCAAGCCTCCAAATCCGCTTCCTGAAACAATTGAGTAAGCCGCAAGATAAGCACTGCTGCTTGGGACTGCCTGGCCTGACGGACCGACTGCCTCTGCCGGCGAAAGCGTAAAGATTAGTCCAAGCATCGACACCAGCGCTCTGAACAAGGACGGCTTCCTATTCATATATCTCTTTTTCGTTGAGACATAACCGCAACCAACGCGAGGTATGGAGCGACGACAGCCGACACGAAGACGTGACCTGCCGACGACGCCATTGCAACAACGATCCAGAAAAATATCCGGCCAAACCGATTAGCTTTTCGGTCTGAACCGCCGCAAGCAAAGGTCCGTGCCAACGCGACAAAATAGATTATGAAAATGGGAAAGCCAAAGGCGAGTATCAGATCTGGAATGTCGATCTCCACCATGTATCGAACGACGGGATGCCCGCCAGTTAATAACGCAATGAAGTTATTCTTCTGAACCTCGGCCCAAACGTTGGCGAACTTTAAGTTTCGTCCCGACAGCAGAAGCGTCACAATCTTATCGTCGCCGATTCGCCCACCCTGGTGCTGAAAATAACGCAAACTTAGATCAACAGCCGCATTGACCTTCGGTATGAAGAGGTAAGCAGACGCAGCCATTGTTGTCAGAGCCAGCAGAATCAGGCTCGTGTAAAACGTTGCCTTGATTGCGTTGTGGCGTGAGTAGAAATACGCGCACGTCCCAGCAAGCGCTCCGAGGATTGCACCCTTCGTGCCGGTCAGAGCGGCCGCGGCCAGCATGCATCCGATCAGCAGGACGGAGCGCCACGACCAACCGCGCAGCAGCGCGTGAAGGTAGCCGAACCCAATGGCCACAACGACGAGAGCCGCCGCCTCGTTTTGCGCGTAAATAATGCCTTTATATCCGGATCGAATGTGAGTGTCTGCCTGGTAGCTGAGAAACATGTCAATTGATAGCGCAGCGCCCATCACTATCGAAACGCCATAAACCATTAGCGATATGAATGCAACCGACTCAATTTGCTTCAGGCGTCGATCGCTTAGCATGCTCATCGCAGCAGGATAAACAAAAAAACTGAACACCTTCAGCACAAATATCACCTGCTCCTGAAGCTCGTACCTTGTTAACACTCCAAACACATAGGAACCGAGCGTCGCACATAGCACAAATGCAAATGCGATCGCTCGCCACAGTCCAGTTTGAGTTAATCGAAACCCATACGTCAGCGAAGCAATAAGACCGACAATAGTCACGCCTCTCAACAATAGCGATACTCGCGCATCAGCGGCGTGAGACGGCACGCCCTTTGCTGCATAGACAGACAGAAAATCCCCAATCGGAAAAAGCCCTAAACCAATGACCAGGACTGTCCACGCGAGCGTCGTGGCGACCCGCGTGTTCGACTCCGGAAAACCTGCGGCCGGACCCGCCCCGTATGGCAAATAGCGGCTATTCATGGTGCGGATACATCTTCTCGCGGGAAGCCGTTGCCATGAGCAACGCCACCACTAGCCATCGGCCACCCGTACGTATGACTCTTAGAGGCTTAAGCGCCATCTCATAGGCGAAAGACCGGCGCTTTGATAGCACATCCCGACTTGATGCAATTGAGCTCCGCATTGTCTCGAATGCTTCCCAAACGACGTACGGCCGCAACTCGGCAATGCGCAAACCGCCATGGTCGCGATGCCATGGCCAGTCGTCGAGAAGTCTCCCAATTCGTCCGCATGCATGATCAAGCGCCTTGCGAGCACCACTGGCACTGATCCAGTAGCCGACCGAACCGCTCGTCCATTGTTTGAACGGTACGCCAATCCATAACCTGCCGACACGGCTCGCGCGCATCAGCGGCTCGTACACATAGGTTATCTTCGCGTGCCGACGCGCGAGCTTGGAGCGTCCGAGCAGAACAACGTCGGCATTTGCCGATAAAGCACTCTCCGATGTGTGCAACACTGATTCAAAAAAAGCGTCGTCCAGCATCGCATCATCTTCCAATATGATTGCCGCACGCCCGGATCGCGCGATCTTCGGCCACAGCGATCGATGGCTGTAGAAACATCCAACTTCGCCGCGACTGAGTGGACGCCCGTAGCGCATCGTTGCTTCCATCGGATCGCAAAGCTCAGCAAACGCATCACCGTCAAGGCTCCGCGCATCGAACGCGTTTTCGAATTGACATTCCAACCCACGATCTGCCAGTACTTTCTCAATCGAAGCGCGGCGCGGTGATCCCGGAAGTGAAATTACGTAAATATCAAACATGGTCAGTCTCAGGATGTCTTTAGCTGCATAAAGTGAGCGCGCATTTCCGTGGAGCGGACAATCCACATCACATATACGCCAAGCAATGCGACCTCCGCCGTCAGATACGCCACCGCTGCGCCGTACGCGCCGAATCGTGGTGCAAGAAGGAACGCCAACAGAACATTGAACCCGCCTGCTCCGAGCATCGCGCGCGCGCGCAGTGCAGATCCACTGAATGGCACAAGCACTTGCAAACCAAGAAAATAGGCCAGGTTGCCGAAGATCGTCGACAAGCAAAGCAAGTCGACGATCGGGGCCGCCTCCACGAAATTTTGGCCGAGTGCAATACGGGTGAGAACGTCTGACAGCGACAAGCACACGATCAAACCAATACACGTTGTCGCCGCGGTCGCGAGAAGGCCCACGGTCGTCAACCTTGCAGCCATCCTCACCCCTTCCGCTGTTTGCTGGGAAAAAAACGCAGCGACACGGGGGTAAAGCACAGTATTGATCTGAGCCGGCACCATGTTTCCCACGGTCTTCAGCTTGTCAGCCGCCGCGTATAGACCGACCTGATACGGGCCGGAAATACCGCCAAGAATGACCGCATTGGTTGCGCTGAACAAGCTGACCGACGCCGTCGAAATAAACATATCCGTACTTTCAACGAGCTGCGTGCGAATGGTGCGCCAGGAAAATAGCGGAGCCGCCAGTAGGCCCTGCTGGTAAGCGACAGACATTGAACCCACTGCGACGATCAAGGATGCCGCCGACTGGACGGCTACGGCTGCGTTGACGTCACTCGGCGAAGTGACCACACAGAAGGTCAATGGAAGCGTCGCAAACCGCCCAACGAGCGCGATCGTTGCGAACAGCGAAAAGCGTTCGAGACCTTGAAGGAGCCAGTTAAGAGTAAATACGTTTGCCAGGACGCTCAGCCAGCCGATCCAGACCGCGGCTCCCAACCCCTGTATGTGGTGATCAAAACGAACAACCGCGAACAGAGCGGTGGACGAAATGACACACAGGCTCGCCTTAGCTCCGATGATCGACCAGACCAGTTCATTCAGCCTGGCCCGGTCCTGACGGCACTGCGAGACCATGAGGGGCCCGCTTAGATTGAATCCCCACTCAGTGCAGACCGTGCCATACACCGTTATCGCGATCACATAGCTCACAACGCCGAACTGCGACGGCCCGAGAATGCGTGTCAGATATGGAAACGTGGCAAGAGGCACGAGGTAATTTCCGACCTGCCACGCCAGCATCGCCGCAAAGTTCCGGCCGAGTCCGGCCGCTGCGCGTACCGATCCGCGACCGCGAGGGATGCGATCGTGCTCAGACTCCTGCGCCGGCGGTAATGTCGCCTTTTCCATTATCACCGTCACTCGTGCTTGAGGCGCTTTGCGGCATCCGCGCCTTCATATGCGTAAGCACCGTAATTGCCGTACTGAGCGGATCTCAATCCAGGACTGAAACAGTTGAAAACGACGCCCGAGACCTTTGCTCCGACCCGACCAATACGCTTGGCCGACTCTCGAATCTCCCCCAGACTCGTGACACCAGAACGCGCCACCAGCAAAATCGTCCCTGCAAATGCCGCAAACACTGTCGCATCGGTCACGGGCAAAAGAGGAGGCGCATCGATCAGCACCAGATCGTACTGGTGCGAAACATCCGACAGCAAGCTCGACAGGTTGTTCGATTGGAACAGTTCAACCGGCTGCCCGACCCGCGGACCAGCGGGAAGAAAATCGACGTGCGCAGAAACATCCCGAACGATGGCGTCTTTCACCTGAATCTCGCCACGAAGCACGTTCGCAAGGCCATTTTGCGAGCGAACGCCAAATTCTTTAGCCAGATGACCGCGCCGCAAGTCACCGTCGATCAACAGCACGCGCTTATTCAGTTGGCCGAGAAGTGTCGCAACGTTAGCCGAGGTGAAGGATTTCCCGATATCGCTAGACGGCCCAGTGATAAGTACGAGATTGTTCTTCGGCTTATCAAGTAGGAGGAACTGCATTGCCGTACACAGACTGCGCAGCGCCTCAACCGCAGGCTCGTGCGGGCGTGAAAGAGAAAGAATGGAGCGCGTCTGAGCGGCTCCCACGACCGCCAATTTCTTCTGGGCCGGACTCCTCGGGATCGTTGCAATCACCTCGAGATCGGTGTCCCGCTCGATCTCCGACGGATCCGTGACCGCACCGTGCAGCACGGCTCTGGCAATTGCCACGCATATCCCGACCAGCAACCCAATGATCGTTGCCAGCACCACGACCAAGGCAACCTTTGGCCGCACGGGCTCGTCCGGAACAACCGCGTGGTCGATCACGCGCACGTTGCCGATCTTACTGGCCGTTGCGAGACGCAGTTGCTGAATGCTGTTCAGCAGTCCAACATAGATCGCCGTTTGAACGGTGACGTCGCGTCGAAGTCTCACGACATTCTGTTGCGCATCCGGCAAGCGCGAGATCGCGCTCTCGAACGAAGAGATATTGAGTCTCGCGGCAGCGATTTGCTGATCCAGCGAAGCAAGTTGGGGATGCTCGGTGGTCAATACCGATCCAAGTGCTTTTCGCTTCTGTTCCAATTCGAAGAGTGCAGTCTGCGCGCTCACTGCCTGGCCAAGCATTGCATTTGCCTGTTCGCTCAAATCGACGATCTGGTGCTTGTTCTGATATCCATTCAGACGATCCTCCACAACCCTCAATTGCCCTTCGACTTGTGGCAATTGAGCGGTCAGAAATTGCAGAGATTTTTCTGCTGTGGCGGCTTTTCTATCGGCGTTCTGACGCACATAATTATCAGCTATTTCGTTGATCACTCCTGCGCCAAGAACGGGGTCGATACTCTCGTATTTCACGCCGATCACTCCCGACTGGTCTTTACCCTTCTCAGTAACCACCAGATCTTTCTGAAGCTGCGTGAGCATCTTTTGCGTGGAGAAACGCCTGACAATGAACTGTGCATTTGGACGCCCTTCGATGTGATCGACAACCAGATTTACGTTGCCTGACGCAGTTTGCACGCGCAACGGCACGCCGACTTGTCCGGTAGCATCGTTATCGATGTCATCTCCTGACAACCGATAGCGTCCATCTGGAAGAGTCGTGATAACGAACCGGTCTTCCCAGAAGTCTCGCGGCACGTCGAATGAGGATACTGTGATGCTTTCACGTCCCCAAACAAAACCACCGATGCCGAGCACTCCAGGGGTCGACAGCTTCTTGTTGTGACGAGCAATTACGCTCCCGATAAGCGGGAAATACCTAGGATGTGCATCAATAAAAAGACGCTTGTCTTTGACGACAGACTCTGTGACAAGGCGTGATTGAAGAATCTCCATTTCACCGTCATCGGTCGACTTCACGTCGAACAGAGTGCTCAGGCCGCCAACCAGACCTCCTTCTGCCCCTCCCATCATATCGGCGCCGCTGCTTTCAACCTGGACGACGACGTCTACGCCATAAACAGGTGCCGCAATGATCGCGTACAACGTGCCAAGCACGCAAAAGACGCCCGTCACCACGACGATGAGCCTGACGTTCTTGACGATCATGTCAACAATTCCGCGAACATCGATTTCATCCGATTCGCGAAAGTTTTGAGAATTCGATTTGGAAGAGTTCATGTCGACTTCAGATATCCTTTTGAAGCGAGACGTGCTCGCTTAGCGCTGGTTGCTCTCGGCTAATTGGCAGATGCGTTCGACCCAATCATTGACACCGTGCTCAATCAGCGTCATTGCGTAGTCGTAATTGCGCTGCGAACGCTGGTACGGATCCTTCACATCAGACGGAAATACTTCCGCGACGCGATAGATACGTCCTCGTGCGACCGGATAAAAGCGTTCAATAGCCCTGCGCTGCGCGAGCTCCATGACAAGGATTAAGTCGGCCGAGCGACAAATACCTTCATCGAGCCGCACGGCGCGGTGTGACGACATGTCGATCCCACGTAACTCGAGCATGCGCCCGGCCACCGGATCGATCGTCATGCCTTGTCTGGCAGCTAAGCCCGCCGATGAAACCGAGATATCAGGCAATAGCCGCTGAAACAAACCCTGCGCCATCGGACTCCGGCATAAATTGCCCTGACAAACCACGAGAAGGCGCCGGATCATTTCGTCACGACCGCCGCGGTAAGGCTGGCATTGATCGCAGGTAGCAGAAGGTTCAATACGCGGCTGAAACGAACGAGGCCGTTACCGTCCACGTAGACGACATCCTTAGGCAACAATTCAAATTGATTGGCCAGTACCATCGACACTGGAGAACGTGCATCCAGATGGAACACTCTGGGTTCGCTACTTTGCGCGCCACGGATCACGTAAAGCTGCGCGGCATCCGCACTGCCGCTATTGAGGCTACCGGCTTGTGAAAGCGCGTCGCTCAAACTCAATTTGCCGGTACGCAGCGGTAACGCCGTCATCGGCTTGTTGACCTCACCCATCACGTAGACGCCGCTCTCCTCACGCGGCACAACGCGCAGCAGGTCACCGTCCTGGAGCAAGATGCTAGCGGGATTGACATTGCGCGCCAGCATGCCTGGAACATCGAGCGAATACGACACGCCTTTTCGTACAAGAACCAGATGACTCTGATCCGCGGTCGGCGCAAATCCGCCGGCGCGGTTAACTGCTTCGAACAACGTCATCGGAATGTCATTGATGGGCACAGTGCCAGGGGCACGGACCTCGCCATCAACAAAAATCTCCTTGGCGCGAAATGACGTTACCCGTACGGAGACCTTCGGCTTGATAAAGAATCGAGACAATGCACTGGTTACAACCAAGCGCGCTTCATCCATAGTCAACCCGGCAACATGTGCGTCGCCCGCATACGGAATCTGGATGTTGCCGTTATGATCGATCACAAAGCCTTGCGGCGGATCGTAGGGGCGGCCATTTGACTGCTGCTGCGGACCTTGCGCCTCCGCAAGCTCAGGATGATCCCAAACAACAATCTGCAGTACGTCGCCTGTGCCGAACGTGTACGGCGACGGCTTGTCCGATAGCCCTTTGATCTCCTCTGAGTTAATCGCCGCAGAAGACATCTTTAGTTGTTGAATCAGCGTCGCATTGATCTCCGCAATCGGCACCTGCATCGACGTGTTATCCGATGTCGCGAGGGTTGCTGGCTCGCTCATTCGCATCCCCGGCGCGACTGTGCATCCGGACAGGACTAAACCGATCCCAAGGACAAATGCAATTACTCGACTGCCGCGTAGGCCTGACGCGACGGAATCGGGAAGATAGGTTTTTGAATTTCTCATTATTTTTGATTACATGTGAACATCAAGCAAATGTCCGCCACGGTGCCGCTTTTCTTCTTATAGCGATCTTCGATTTGGCGGACGCCACTCGTCTAATTCGATCTGCATACGTGCACGCCAGCAATCCAACGCGTGCAAGTGAGCCAAGTTCGACAACTGGCCCCACTGGTTCAATAGGCGTTCGGATGAACGAAACTTTTGACGACGGTCGCGGCAACGATCCGCATGTCGAGCCAGAACGACCAGTTTCGCAAGTAGAAGAGATCGTGCTGCACCCGTCCGATCATCTTGTCGATATGATCTGTTTCGCCACGAAAGCCATTGATTTGCGCCCAGCCAGTAATTCCTGGTTTGATGCGGTATCGGTGGATATATCCGTCGACAAGCGGCTTATAGTGATTGTCGTGCTCGATTGCGTGCGGTCGAGGGCCGACTACGGACATGTCGCCTCTCAGGACATTAAAGAACTGCGGCAACTCGTCGAGGCTCATGCGTCGCAGGAACAGACCCACCCGTGTGATGCGAGCGTCACCGCGCGTAGCCTGGCGTAGCGCACCCGCCTGCTCGTCGTGTAGCCGCATAGTCCTGAATTTGTAGATGCGGAAGACGCGCCCGTCCGCGCCTTTTCGGAGCTGGGTGAAGATTACGGGGCCTGGCGATGATAGTTTCACCATGACGGCAATGACGAGTAGTACCGGCGCAAGCACGGTGAGGACGAACGCAGAAAATAGCCGATCGAATAGCGCCTTCTTCAGCATTGCTGCATTCGACAAAGGCGACGCCATCAGATTGATGGTCGGCATGCCGATAAGATCTGTTACGGCGCCGCCGATGAGCCCGATACTTCCCATGTCCGGCATCAAGCGGATATTGACGAGATCGTCACCAAACGTTTTGAGGACAGCCTGAATCGTGAGCGCTTCCGCTAACGGCAACGCTAGCCAAAGCTCGGAGATGTCTTCGGCTCGAACAAACGTAGCGAATGCATCAACGTCCGCGAACGTCGACACGGCAGATGACAGAACACATTGCTCGGGCGTGTAAAGCGCGACGGCCCGGAATCCGCTCGCTGGCGACTGGGCGAGTTGCTCGATGACATAGCGGGCATGCTGGCCATTGCCAACCACAGCGACCTTGCGCAGATTAAGCCCTGCGTGACGAACACGCCCAAGCAACAGGTAAGCGATCGTACGAATGCCGATCAAGCCGATGCCGGTGAGGCTGGTCCAGTATGCGAACCACAACCGCGACACGTGGTCTGTCCGATGCATCATGAACAACAACACGAGGCTTGCGGCCTGAACGGAAATCCATGCAAAGCACACTTGGCTGATCATCGCGATCGACGACCGCCCGCGCCACGACACGTAAATCTGGAATGCTGGAAATGCTACAAGCGTAAACATAGTGACAAACGACACGAGCATGAAATCGGGCCGCTCGAGCGCGTTGCTGTCAAGGCGGACGTCCGACGCCACGATCGCACCGATAACCACTACTAGTCCGTCCAGAATACGTGCAACAATTGATCGGATTCCGATCATGATGACCCCGGCATCGCTGGATCTGCGATCGTTCTCAGACCTGCGATCCATTTTATTAACATGGCTTGAAGCCGGAAATATCGAATTCGGCGCAATTTACGCGCGAATCAAATTTCCGCAACGCCCGACGATCCGAACATTCCGGAAACGGGCTGAAGCCTCCTTTAACCTAACACCGTGCGAGCTGGCCCCACCCGCACGCTCTTCATTCGAAGATCGAACTGAAAATCCAACCGAATCGCCTTCGCCGAGACACTCGCTCCGTATGTGAAGAAGACTATGTGGTAGCCGCTTCCCGAGACCGCGGAGACGAGATACTTTGGTCTTCCCGACCATTAGTGAAATTCGTGTCAGCGACCCTCTATAAGCAGCTATCATGCCAATCATAAAAAGAGTCGTTTTCTATGGTCGTAAAGAGGGTTTGCCGGTCCGGCAGCGCCATTTCCCGTGCGTACGGCACATTTCGGCGTAGAAAACGAACTGTGCGGTGCTGTGTGGAAAGAGCGTTACGTCGAGAGTCACGTAACACGGCAACGACGTTACGTCTTGACGGCATAGGAGGCGCGTTGTCTCGAACGGCTGCGACGGGCCAAACGACCCAGCGTGTGGCTAGGAACAGAATCGACTTTCAAGCCATCAGGAATCTCATCGTTGCGTCACCGCAAGTTTCTGTGGGCTCCATCCAACCAGATTTCAAGTTGGCTGGGGGCGACGTCGACTGAGACATTGAAAGAGAGGACGCGAGGGTTGGGCAATGCCGAAGAGCGTTGACGGTCTGCGGAAGCTTTGTATAGCTTCAAACGTCGCTGACACGGCGGCAGCGAGCGGCCGCGCCTCGAACGACCCGAGTACGGCCAACACCGTCGCCGCGAAAGGCCGGCACGTTTGTCGAACAGAGTTTGCCGGTGACCCACTATCTATCACCCGCGGCGCAGGCCTATTCGTTCGACTGGCCTGCTGCACCTTGAATCGCCGAAGCAATACGTGCTCGTAGCAGCATGACGGCAAACCGGTTATTCGTAAATAAATATCGCTTCCACATGCGTCTTGGTTCCTGCGCAACCCGAAAGGCCCATTCCAGCCCGTTGCGCTGCATCCACTGCGGGGCTCGACGTACTTTTCCAGCGACGACGTCGAAAGTCCCGCCGACTCCCATTACAAAGTCGACACCGAGACGATCCTGCCGGCGATTAATAAAGCTTTCCTTCTTCGGCGAAGTAATGGCGACAAAAAGAAGTCTTGCGCCGGATCGTCGAATTTGCTCAACCACCTTCTCCTCGTCGTCCCAGAAGTATCCGTGATGAAAACCAACGACCTGCAGGCCGGGGTACCGTGCCGCTGTCAATGATGCCGTCCTTGCCACGATCGCTTCCATCGCGCCCAGGAAGAACACGGGCAGACCCCGCGCCGCGGCCATCTGCAAAAGTCGTTCAAAGAGATCCACTCCCGCAACTCGCTCCGGCACAGAATGGCCTAATAGTCGCGCGCCCCAAACTACGCCCATCCCGTCAATGTTGATGATGTCGCAAGCCCGGACCGACGCGTCGAGTACCGGGTCGGTCTGCATGCCAACAAGTTTCGCGACGTTAACCACCACATGCTGAGTAAATTGTTTGCGTTCAATTCGATCGCCAATCATGTTGACGGTCTCATGCATGGTGGCAACATCCATCGGACATCCAAAAAGCTCGATCCGTTTCATTGTGTCATACCCGGTAGGTACTCAAACCCTCGTTGTCTTTGCTCTTGAAGTTCACCTCTCAAACGAACGCGATTAGCGTATGCCCCGATCGCGTAAAACGCCCAAGCTTGCGTCCAGCGAAGATAGTTGATTCGGTTTGTCGTCAGTTTCCCTTTCTGGTACATGAAACGACGTTCGCGTGGCATATAGAGCGTGTCTACTGCACGCTCAAAAATCCTGGTCGCCAGGAGGTGGTCATCATCGCCGGAATCAACGCTTTGCAACGTAAGCAACGCTTGAGCAACCGAATGCGTATCAAGCGGCCAGACTGAGTTGTCGTAGTATTTGACTGTGCCGTCCGGGAGAAAAAAATTGTCCCGGTAGTAAGCCATTCCTCGGCGTATCGCTTCATCGAATTCATCGAACTTCACAGTGCGTTGCAGGGCTGATAGCGCTTCCAGGTTGTAACCGGTATGGAACCCATCCACAAACGAGTGGTGGTCCCGCGTACCGTATTGCCATGCACCGTCCGCGCGTTGCATTGTCACTGTGTGGCGCGCGGCGCTGATCGCCCGATGCATCATCGCGTCGTCCCCTAAGCGATTTGCAGCTTCTCCGGCGACCGCAGCGGCCCAAAGGTTCGCGTTGTGCACGAAAGCGGATTCGCCGGGGATATAGGCGTAATGTCCTCCGTCCGCCCGGAAAAGCGAATCTACGAAGAGACCTGCGTCCGTGGCGGCCTCCAGTAATCGCGGCTCACCCGTCTCAAGTCCGAGCGCGGCAAGCGCGCGCGCTACATAGCACGTAGTGATTGCATTGGGCGTACCAGAGGGGACAAAGAAAGCGCGTGCGGCCCAGTCAAAGTGATATCCCCAGGAACTGTGCTTCCACTTCTCGCGGTCACAACGTTGCTCCAATAACCATTCCGCTAGTCGGGTGGCCTCCTCAATACTCCATCCGTCGCACAATCGTCGTTCACGCTCGATAAGTCCCAGAATGATCAGCGCAATTCCTTTCGGATTGCGGCGGCGCGGCACACCGACAAACGGCCTCAGGTTCAAGAGGCTGCGCTTATGAAGCTGCAGCCACGCAATCTTTGCGAAAGGCAGAGCGCCAAGCTTTAGCTGTTTGAAGAACGAGCTGTTGAGGCCATCAAACGGGTCATATCCCGCATAATCGCTCGCGCGACATTGTGCAATCAGTATGTCAGCCAGCGAGTCGGCATCGAGACGGTCCGTCATTTGCTTTGCTCCAAGTGCTTAGCCGTTGACACTAGTTCTCCGGCGCCAAACACACGAGCGCTGCGATAGCATTGAACATACCGCTGCACAATCGACGTCGAACGATACAGGGAACATGCACGCGCTAAGCCGGCGACGCCCATCTTGCGCGCATGCCCAGGATCATCGAGTAGCTTCGAGATCGCATCCGCCAGTGCTCGGGAATCACGCACATCGACCAGATATCCGCTGACTCCTTCCAAGACCAGGTCGAGGAACCCGCCTGATCGCGTTCCGACAACGGGCAAACTGCAAAACATCGCCTCCAGTGTCCCAATGCCGAAAGACTCGAAATGACTCGGCATGCAGAACAGACTCGCTCCGCGATAAAACGCAAGTTTCGCGTCGCCCTCCAGCCAGCCTTCGAAGATCACACGGTCGGCAATTCCGTGCATAAATGCTATACGCCTCCAGCACTCAACGTCGCCCATTCCGGCCACTCGTACCTGGATATCCCGGCCCCTTCCCGTTAGCTCGGCAACTGCGCGAAACAGATCTTCCAGTCCTTTCGCTTCGCTCAGTCGTCCGGCAAAAGCAATGTATGGCCGCTCGCATGCCGGCGATCGACGTGTGAAAACCCGCTGTTCGGCGTCGAGGGCCATATTTCCGACCACGTGAACCGCATCGGTACCTCGCTGACTTTGCAGCCAATTAGCCAAAGGTGTCGAAACGGCGATTACACAATCGACCCTCTGTAGAAACGACCTGCATAAGAAGCGCGTGATAGGATCGGCGTTCTCAACGAAGCGCTCGAAATTCCCAGAATGCAAATGAAAAACCGTACGTTTCTTTAACACCGCCGCGACGAGAAAAAGGACAAATTTCCGGTACAGCGAGCCTCGCTCGGATACATGGAAATGCACGACATCAGTTTTTTTGGCAGCGAATACGAAACTTGGAACATCGATGAAGGCAAATGCCAATATCCCCCCAACGGTTCGGAACCCGCGCGTTTCAAAGAACGAAGTGGATACGCCGGCTTGTTCGAACGTGCTTCGTAGCATTGCCAACTGCGAGAGGACCGACGCAATGCCGCCTCTTTGCCCGCGACCGGGCCCGACATGAAGTATGCGAATGCTCATCACGAATTTCCCGGTAAGCTCACCCGGCCGTTCTCCCCCAGACCGCAGACTCTCATTGCAACAGCGCAGCGATAGGTGTAGGTGCGTCGCGTATCAATGACTGCCTGCATACCCTCAGCCGATCTTGCGTCGTCTAGACCATCGGTCCCGACATGTCGCATAGCCAAGCTCGTGGGTTTTCGCCGCGTCACGAGAAGATCCCTCGCGTATCGACGAGAAGCTTCGACTGCAATCGGCGTCTGTTGATATCCTTGAACTCGCGGTGGTCGACCAACAGCAAAACTATATCGGCCGCTTCGATCGCGCTAGTGAGGCTAGTTAGCTCAACCTTCCCACGCAGCGCCTCTGGTAGGACCGCCACGTTTGGCTCAACCACAACAATGTCTGCCACGCGCTCGTCGGCTAGTTGATTGACAATGTCTATGGCCGGACTCTCACGCAAATCGTCGATATTGGCCTTGAATGCAAGACCGAGACAGGCAATCACTGGAGCCTTGAAACGCGCCGCCAGCCGCTTCGTCTGCTCGATTACGTAGTGAGACTTGCCGTCGTTCACTCCGCGCGCGGTTCGAATCAGTTTCGCCTCGTCAGGTGCGGAATCGACGATGAACCAGGGATCGACTGCAATGCAATGTCCGCCGACACCCGGACCAGGCTGAAGAATGCTCACACGCGGATGGCGATTGGCGAGACGAATGAGTTCCCACACGTTGATATCGAGTCGATCGCAGATCATCGACAGTTCATTTGCATAGGCAATGTTGACGTCACGAAACGCGTTTTCGGACAGCTTGCACATCTCCGCAGTACGAGCGTCTGTCAAGATGCAATCCCCTTGAACAAAGATCTGGTATAGATCGCGAGCCAACTCGCCACAGCGGCGCGTCATGCCGCCGATCACGCGGTCGTTCTGCACGAGCTCTCGAATCACGTGTCCCGGCAGAACGCGCTCCGGACAGTGGGCGATTCGTATGTCGGACTGCTCGCCAGCATGTTGCGGAAACGTCAGATCGGGGCGGCAATCAGCGAGCCATGCTGACATCTTTTCAGTCGCGCCCACCGGGGAGGTCGACTCGAGGACGACGATATCTCCCTTCTTAAGTACCGGGGCAATCGAACGGCTTGCCGCCTCTATGTAACTCAGGTCTGGCTTATTGCCGTCGCAAAACGGTGTCGGGACGGCAATGAGAAACGCGTCAGCTGGTTCAGGGATCAGGGTCGCGCGCAAATGGCCTTGGGTGACGGCCGCATGAACCAGCATGTCCAGTTCAGGTTCGACGATATGTATCTCGCCTTTGTTGATGGTATCGACCGCGCTTTGCGATACGTCGACGCCGACAACCTTCTTCCGGCGTGCGGCAAATGCTGCAGCAGTGGGCAAGCCGATATACCCAAGTCCAATAATGGAGATGACATCGAATGACATAGCGTTGGTCTCGTCGCTTAATAAGTCTTTTTTCTAGGAAGCTTCAACTGCTTGCCGCCGCACTACGTGCTCGAAAGCGCAATGGTGGTGCTCGCGAGCAACCAGCGTCGTCGATGCCGACATGATTCGGCTCAGGTCGGCCACAACCCAACCGAACGGTCCCTATCTCTATTGCGTGGGCCGCTTGGTCGTGTCTCGCATAGCTAGCCCCCGGCGCTATTTCGTGGTCGTGCCGGTGCCGCCGGTTCCGCCCGTAGCACCGATATTGCGGGGCCAAACCCCTGCGACACGACGCCATACTTCGATCGGAAGTAATGTGTTCGACCGCCAATGTCAGTTGCACCGAAAGCAATGGACGGTTGACAGCCGAAAAACTTGAGTACTTTCACTTTTACATCGGCCATCAGCTGCCGAAGAATCGTGTGATCTTCATGAGTAAATACCGCACCGCCGTCCGCTGGGTAGTTCGCTAATCCCCCGGACATCTCGACATAAGACAAAATGCCGATGGCACCCAGCCGGCCGGTTAAACACAGATAAAACTGGGGATTTTTCGACATGCCTTGCGCATCCAGCTCGATCCGGACGCGGCGACACGACGCAAACACAGCGCGGTCTTCGGTGGAAGACTGCATCGCTCTTCGTTGAGAAGACCACCTGATAACCCCCGGTCAGGCGATCGTTTGAAACAGAATTCGCTGCAACTTATATCTCTACTTCCTGCGCTATTCGGGCAGCGCGCAACCTATAAAGCACCATGCGTGCCAATTGCATTTATATTCTTGTAATTGTCAGCGGCTACTCCTTGAAGAGCGCGTCCGCGCTTGATCTGTTGAGATAAGATCATCACGATGAACTGTCTGCCGACCTCGGTTAAATTGCAATGCACCCGGCGACGTTACGTAACGTCGCGAGCGCTTGTCACGCCTTCTGCCGTAGCGCCAACACACTCCCCAACCCAGCCTGCGGACGCGCGAACCAGAACCCCTGCACCAACGCGTCGGGCCACCGGCTCACCCACTGAAACTGTTCTTGAGTATCCACGCCGCTCACCACCACTCGCACATCGAGCGTGTGCAGCAGATCCATGATCGCGCTCATCACCGCTGCGCCACGTTTATCGCCCGGCACTGTCGCCATCAACTCGCGCGCGACAACGACGGTGTCTACATCGAGCGACCCGAGCAATGCGAGCGACGATGCGCCATTACCCCACTTGCCTATCGAAAGACCGACCCCTGCTTCCCGAAGACCCTCGGTCAACGTACGCAAAGACAATAACTTTGCTGCCCCCGCGCTATCGGTAACTTCAATTTCAAGTAGAGAAGCCGGCACGCCATACGAATCGGCGACTCGCATGAGTTCCTCGTCGAAAGAATCGAGCAGCGCCACTTGAGCAGGCACCGTGATCGCGACCGGCTGCACCGGCAGCTTCGCGACGAGAGCGCCGCGTAATTCACGGCACACGCTGTCCACGACGAAAGAGAACATCTCGCGCGCAACGTTCGGATGTTCGAGCGGCATCATGAAAATGCCAGGCAGCAGTAAGCCGTAGTCCGGATGCGTCCATCGAACTTGCGCTTCAAGGCGCGCCAATACGCCACTCGCGGCGCGATAAGCGCCTTGGAACACGAGATGGAATTCTCCCGCGCGCAGTCCGTCACGGACACGCCTTTCGAATTCGCTCAGGCCCAAGGAAGCATCGCCGGAAGTAGCCGCGTCATTCTGCGCAACAAGGTCGATGCGCGAGTCCAATGTGTTTGGAGACGATTCGGGTTGTGCATAGTCGAGCGTGTACATGGCGGAAATGTGTTATCCAACCCCGTCAACGTATGCACAGGTCGTGCCAAGTACCCGGCTCAATGCGTAAAGAGAAGGGGAAGAAGAACAGAGAACCATGCCGCACAAGCGTTCTCGAGGAAAAGAACAACTTCCGCAGTGGGGCGAATCCACTTCGCCAAACGTTTGCGTGAATCTGCGCGTAACGTAGCATTCCGCGTGACGTTACGCTGCTTCGCTCGCCACGTGATTGTGCGCAAAGACATTCAGCAAGACAATTTGACCGAGTGAAATAGATTGACTAGTATCACCGTCAACAGCAGCATGTAAAACTAATAACACCCACACAGTACGCAGACCAGTCCGATGCTAGAAATTCCCCTTTCAGACGCCAATTGGGCTCGCGTCCAGAGTCTCTTCCCAGTGCTTTCATCAACGCGTGGACGGCCTCGCCGCAGCGATCGCGACATCCTCAACGCGATACTCTGGCTGCAACAACGAAAAGAAAAATGGCACAGACTTCCTGCGACTTTCCCGCCGCAACAGACTTGCTATCTCAGGTACATGGCGTGGAAGAAGACCGGCGTGCTGGAACAGGTGAACGAGCGCCTTCCTCTGCACGATCCGGATATTTCGAACGTTTGATTAATACGTTTTCATTTGTCCGAATCCCGTAACGGAGGGGGAGGCGAGGCGCGATCTAGCGGGTCACACCGATGACAAAACCGATCTCAGCGCCCCGGTTGCGAGATTGCCAGCCGACGTGCCCAGCGCGAAACGTGACCGGCACCGCCGCCCAATAAAAAACTCTCGGCGTCGGTGAAAACACTAAACGCAAGGCATCGACAATATACAGTCAGGCGATTCAATTCGCCCTTGAACCGCTACAACGCAACAGCAAACGCTTCGCGCGGTTCTTCTTCACGCAGGATGTAGCCAAGCCCGCGCAAAGTCATGATCTTCGCGCTCGAGGCCGCGAGATGCTTGCGCAAACGGTGGATATAAATATCGATTGCATCGGCGCTCGGTTCGTCGTCGAGTGTGAAGACTTTGTCCATTAGCGTCGCCTTGGAGACTGTCTTGCCCTGTTTCAGCATCAACGTCTCGAGAATGGCATGTTCACGCCGACGCAACGGCAAAGGCTCGCTTTGCAGCATGAATTCACGCGAGTCGAACAGATAGCGCAAGTCGCCGCACTCGATCGACTGGCCCTTGTCGCCAGCCGCCTGACGGCGGATCAACGCCTTGATACGCGCCAGCAGTTCGCGTGCGTCGAAGGGTTTGACGACATAGTCGTCGGCGCCGGCGGAAAAGCAGGCGACCTTGTCGTCGGTCGAGCCATTCGCGGTCAGCATGAGCACCGGCACGTTGTCGCGTTTGCGACGCAGCCACGCGAGCACATCCTTGCCGCCAATGCCGGGCAAACGCAAATCGAGCAACACAGCGTCGTAGCATTGCAGGCCAAGCAGCGTCTCGGCCTGTTCGCCGTTCTCTGCCCAGTCGATCACAAACTGCTCGACCTGCATCAGGTTCATCACCCAGCGCGCAAGTTCCGCATCGTCTTCCACAAGCAGCAGTTTCATTGTTCTTCCCTCATGTAGCCGCGCGTCATGCGGCGGCAGTCCATATTTGCATTCCCACCGTGGCGACAAGGCCAATACCATCCGCGCCGGATTCGAGCGTGACGGTGCCACCCTGGCGATGGGCAATCTCCCGCACGATCGGCAGGCCGAGGCCCGTGCCGTCTGCGTGACTCGACGCGCGATAGAAGCGTTCGAACACCCGCGCCCGCGCCTCGGCCTTGATACCCGGTCCATTGTCGATCACACGCACGATAGCCATGTCGTCACGGCGCTCGGTCTGCACGGTCACGCGGCCGCCCGGCTGGGTATAACGCAGCGCGTTGTCGACGAGATTGGTGACGAGCGCCGCGGTCAATGCCTCGTCGCCGGTAACGATCATTCCGTCTTCCAGCTCGGCGCCCAGATCGATTTCACGAGACTGCGCAAATGCAATCAACTCCTCAAGAACACCTGCAATCAACGCACTGAGATCGACGCGTTCGCACGCACCCACGGGCGCGGCGGACTCGGCCTGCGCGAGCAGCAGAAGTTTGTTGGTTAAGGTGGTCAGCTTGCGGCTGCTCTTGTGCATGCCCGCCAGCGCTTCGGCGAGTGGCGCGTCGTGGTTTTCACGCTGGCGCGCGAACTGGATTTGCGCCACCAGTAGCGTGAGCGGCGTGCGCATCTGGTGCGCGGCATCGGAAATGAATTGCCGCTGAGTCGCGGCCTGCTGACCCATGCGCGCGATGCACTGGTTGATTGCATCGACAATCGGTCTTAGTTCGACATGCAAGCGCGCAACACGTATTGGCTGTAGCTGCGACGGATTGCGATCGGCGACGTCGTCTTTCACTTTCATCAGGGGACGCAACTCGAAAGTCAATCCGAGGTACACGAACACCATCGCGAGCACGAGCGTGAGCACCTCGCCGAATAGCTGCGGACGCAGCAGGCGCCATACCATCGCGTCTCGCGAGCCTTCGGTTTTTGCAACCGCGACGACGACTTCTTCCGTACGCCCCGTGTCGTAAAGTTGCCGGACATAGGCAGCGGCGCGCACGATGCGGCCATCTTCAAGACGGGTGACGTAGAGCGTTGGGTTGTCACCGGTGTGCGGCGGCAGTGGCAACTCCAGACTGCCGGCTACCAGGCGCTGGCCGCTCGCCTCGATACGATAGAACACGCTGTCCTGTTCCGGCGACTCGAACAGCTCCAGCGCAGCCGGCGGAATCTGGATGGAGACATTGCCGTTGTCCCAATCGATATCCTCGCCGATGATACGCATGGACGAGAGCAACGCATTGTCCTGCACGAGATCCGCAGTGGTCTGCGCATTGCGGTAAGAGATCACACCGGAAATGGAAACGAACGCCGCCAGTGGCAGCAGTAGCCACCACAGCAAGCGTCCGCGCAAGCTGCCTGAAAACACGATGCGTCGCCCCTCTCTAAAGGATGCCGGCGCGCCTCGTCGAGAGAGGTGCGTCCAGCTTCCGCCTTACGGCTTTACTTCGTTGACGAACTGATTAGTGAACGTCCTCGACAGATCGATATGACGACCCTTCACCGACGGGTTGAAACCCGCCAGCACCTTGAGCACCGTTTCCGGCCCGTCGGCGGGCATCTTGCCGTCGGCGGTGTACATGGGCAGCGTGGCCTTCAACGCGCTCACATAGAGCGCCTTGTCATTGCCGATGTAGTCTTTCGGCATGTTCGCGGCGATCTCGTCTGCGCTATGTGTATTCAGATATCGCAACGTCTTCACAAACGCGCGTGCGAGTTTGGCCGCCTCCTGCGGATGCCTGTCGAGCCACGCGCTCTGCACATACAGGCTCGACGCCGGATACGTTCCGCCGAGCGCGGCGCGCGTGCCTTCGACATTGCGCATGTCCACCAGCACCTTGGCGTCACCGGATTTGAGCAACTGCGAAACGGTCGGCTCGGTGGTCATGCCGGCATCGATCCGCCCTTGCCGGATCGCGGCGATAAAGCTGTTGTCCGCGCCCACCGGCAGCACCGTGTACTGTGAACGCGACACCCCTTTGAGGCTGGCCAGGTACTGCGTGAGAAAGTTGGTCGACGAGCCGAGCCCCGTCACGCCGAGCGTTTTACCCTTCACGTCGGCCATGCTTTTGATCGAACCGGCCGCCCTGGTCGCGACCATCTCCACTTCGCCGGGAACCTGGCCGAACACGACGATCGCCTTGACTTCCTTACCCTTGGCTTGCAGATCGATCGCGTGATCGTAGAAACCGATCACGGCCTGCACACCGCCCGCGAGCAATTCGTTTTCCGCATCGACGCCCGCCGGTTGCGATTGCAGTTCGACGTCGAGCCCCTCTGCCTGGAAGTAGCCTAGCTGTTCGGTGAGGCGTGCGGGCAGATAGATGAGCTTGGTAATGCCGCCCACCATGATGACGGTTTTTTCGGGCGAGTCCGCCTGCGCGTGCGCTGCCGGCTGGGCGAGCAGCAAGATCGTGAGCGACGCCGCGACGGCGGCGTGGACGGCGCGCGCAACGCGCGTCGCAGCATGAGGCATGGTGGATGTCTCCGTTGTTTTCCGCATCCGCGGTGGGCGCCTGAGGGACCGCCTGCAAAAATTCTAGGCACGCGAAGCCTTCTCAAAGCTTTCGCCAATGGCTTTGCTGCCCTAACTGCGGGTTTGTCCTGAGTCGTGCTGAAGTAACGGCTCTAACCTGCTTTAAAACGCTCTGCCGCGGCACGCGGAAACGTCACACTGATGTGCACGCCTTTGCCGCCCTCGCCCGGCTTGAGCGCGATCTCGCCGTGGTGGGCGTCCGCGATTTCACGCACGATGGCGAGGCCCAGGCCGGTGCCCTCCGTATCCGCCGATGCCCGGAAGAACGGCTCGAACACGCGGCTGCGCGACTCGGCCGGAATGCCTGGACCATCGTCCAGCACGCTTACGGTGACCGTATCGGCGTCGGCGCTCACGCCCACGGTGACATGGCCGCCGCCGCCCGTATAGCGGATCGCGTTCTCCGCGAGATTGGCAATCAACGCCTGCAGTAGCCCGCGATGCCCCGCCACCGGCGCGGCACCGTTCAGCTCGGCGCCTAGATCGATGTCTCTGGCCTGCGCGAGCAACGCGAGGTCCTCCACGACTTCCAACGCGAGCGGCACCAGGTCCACCGTTTCCACGGCGAGTTGCGTGTTGTCGGCGGCCTCGGCCTGCGCAAGCAGAAGCAGCTTGTTAGTGAGACCCACCATCGAACGATTACTGCGATGCATGGCGGCCAGTGCTTCGTCGAGCGCGGGGTTCAAGTCGTCCTGTTGCCGCGCGAACTGCAATTGCGTGCCGAGCAAAGTGAGCGGCGTACGCAACTGATGTGCGGCGTCGGCGATAAAGCGGCGTTGCGCGGCCACCTGCACGCCGAGCCGCGCGATGCATTGATTGATCGCTTCCACGATCGGCCGCAACTCAGTGTGCAGTCGCTCGACGCGAATCGGCTCCAGCTGCATCGGGTCGCGATCCGCCACCTCCTCTTTCACTTTCATCAGAGGCCGTAACTCGAAAGTGAGACCGATGCAAACCAGCGCGACCGCCAGCACGATCATTTCGATTTGCCGCACGAGTTGCGGTTGCCACAATTGCTGAGCCATGGCGTCACGCGAGCGCACGGTTTTGCCGACCGTCACGCGCACGCGGCGCGTCGCGCCGTTGTCGTACATGAGACGCACGAGTCCGGCCGCGCGCACATCGTGGCCTTGCAGATGGGTGTCGTAGTGATCCGGCGTATCGGCTGCCTGCGCCGGACGCGCCGGGAAATCGGGGATTCCCGCGAGCAGGCGTCCATCGTCCACCTGCACGCTGTAGAACACCTGGTCGCGGTAGGGAGAGACGAATACTTCGAGCGCGGCGGGCGGCACATCCACACGCAGAAAGCCGTCCACCCATTCCACTTCGCCCGCGATCATGCGCGCCGATGAAATCAATTGATTGTCCTGCACCAGATCCGCCGTGCGCCGCGCATTGTCGTATTCGGCCTTGCCGGTCACGAATACGTACAACGCGAGCGGCACCAGCAGCCACCACAGCAGGCGCATGCGCAGACTATTGGTCATCTTCTTTCTTGCGCAGCAGATAACCCAGCCCGCGCAAAGTGACGATCGCCGCCGAACTGCCGTCGAGTTTCTTGCGCAGACGCGAGATGTAGATTTCGACGGCATCTTCACTCGGCTCATCGGCGAGCGTGAAGATCGCGTCGACCAGCGCCGGCTTCGTGACGGTTTTGCCCAGACGCAGGATCAACGTTTCGAGTACCGAACGCTCGCGTGGCGTGACGTTCAGCGGCGCGCCCTTCAGCGTGAACTGCCGCGTGTCGATGTCGAACGCGAGATCGCCGCACACCACTTCGCTCGCCTTGGAAGGTGATTGCCTGCGGATCGCCACCTTGATCCTCGCGATCAACTCGCGCACTTCGAACGGCTTGACGAGGTAATCGTCCGCGCCGGCGCCGAGCAGTTCCACTTTTTCGTCGATCGAACCGCTCGCCGTCAGAATCAGCACCGGCGTCGCGTCGCCACGCTGACGCAGACGGCGCAGCACGTTCTTGCCCGACAGCTTGGGCAGATTCAGGTCGAGCAGGATCACGTCGTAGTGATTAGTGCGCAGAAGCAGGTCTGCGGCGTCGCCGTCCTGCACGGCGTCGAGCGCGAACGCCTCCTGCTCCAGCATCTTCGCGAGCCAGTGCGCCAGCGTGGGGTTGTCTTCGATCAGCAGCAGCTTCATGGCGGGAACGGCAAGAGTCAGGCCGTCGATTGTGCCGTAAAAAAAGGGGTTTGCGCGCGTGCTGTGCGTCGTGCGGGATACGTCGCGACGTTTTAGGCAAGGTCGGCGGAACGTTGCGGGTTAACACCCATGATTTGGCCACACCCCCGAAAGCTGCCAGAAGGTTTCCAATTTCTATAATCGCCGTCATTCACCCAGAAAGCGCCGCATGCAGCACCCAGCGGCGACCAAACCTAAGGAGACTGCTTCATGCGTACCTTGCGCCAGATTGCCGTTGTGTCAGGTGTTGCGTTCACCCTTGCGGCCGCTTCGGCCGCCGCTCACGCGGAAAAGCTCACGATCATGGTCGGCGGCGCCACCAAGATCATCTATCTGCCCGCCAAGCTGACGGAGCAACTCGGCTACTTCAAGGACGAAGGCCTCGACGTCGAAATCCTCTCGCAGCCGGCCGGCGTCGACGCGGAAAACGAACTGCTCGCCGGCGCGGTGCAAGGCGTGGTGGGCTTCTACGACCACACCATCGACCTGCAAAGCAAGGGCAAGGAAGTCCAGGCGCTGGTGATCTTCGGCCAGGTGCCGGGCGAAGTGGAAATGGTGTCCACCAAGGCTGCGGACAGTTTCAAGAGCATGGCCGACGCGAAGGGCAAAACGCTCGGCGTGACGGGGCTCGGTTCGTCGACCAGCTTCCTCACGCAATACCTCGCACAACGTGCGGGCGTGCCATCCACACAATACACGCTGCTGCCTGTTGGCGCGGACAACAGCTTCATCGCGGCAATCAAGCAGAGCCGTATCGACGCGGGCATGACGACCGAGCCGACCGTCTCGCAGTTACTGAAGACCGGCGACGCCAGGGTGCTGGTCGACATGCGTACGCTGGAAGGCACGCGTGCCGCGCTCGGTGGCACCTATCCGGCTTCGAGCTTCTACGTTCAGCGCGCGTGGGCTGAGTCGCACAAGGACGACGCCGCGAAGCTCTCGCACGCTTTCGCGAAGACGTTGAACTTCATCGCGACACATAGCGCCGAAGAGATTGCCGCGAAGATGCCGAAGGACTACTACGGCAACAACAAAGACCTGTACGTCGGCGCGCTGAAGGCGTCGCTGCCAATGTTCACGAAAGACGGCAAGATGCCCGCCGACGGTCCGGATACCGTGCTGAAAGTGCTGTCGGCGTTCAATCCTTCAGTGAAGGGTAAGCATATCGACCTCGCCAAGACTTACACCAACGACTACGTGTCGGCGCCGGTCAAGACGGCGGCGAAATAGCGCCTTTTTCAACATCCCGCGAACAACGAGGCACCAGCCGATGAACCAACCTTTGTCACGCGACACGCCAGCGATCGAGATGCGCAATGTGTCGTGCCGTTTCATTTCCCCTGATGGCAAGGCGACGATCGCGTTGCGCGACTTCAGCATGTCGGTGGCGCGCGGCGAATTCGTCGCCGTGGTCGGACCCACGGGTTGCGGCAAGTCCACCACGCTCAGCATGATTACCGGCCTGCTGAAGCCCACCACGGGCGAAGTGCGCGTGATGGGCGCGCCGGTGGACGGCATCGATCCGCGTATCGGTTTCGTCTTTCAGGCCGACGCCGTGTTCCCGTGGCGTTCGGTGCTCGACAACGTCGCCGCGGGTCCGCTGTATCGCGGCCGTTCGAAATCCGCCGCATACGACGAAGCCAACGAATGGCTGCGTCGCGTGGGCCTCGACAAGTTCGGCAAGCACTATCCGCATCAACTGTCCGGCGGCATGAGAAAGCGCGTGGCGCTCGCGCAGACCTTTATCAACAAGCCGGAAATCCTGCTGATGGACGAGCCGTTCTCCGCGCTCGACATGCAGACCCGCACGCTGATGCAGGACGAACTGCTGCAACTGTGGGGCGGCGCCGGCTCAGTGGTGTTCGTCACGCACGATCTGGAAGAAGCGATTGCACTCGCCGACCGCGTATTCGTGCTGACCGCGCGCCCGGCGACATTGAAGAAAGTGTATGAAATCGATCTGCCGCGCCCGCGGGTCACCTCGGAGATTCGCTACGAGCCGCGTTTTATCGAAATTTCGCGCGACATCTGGCATGACTTGCGCGAAGAAGTGCAGATCGGTTAATCAAGGAACGGCAAACATGTCTACTACCCCTCAACAAATGATGCCCTCGGGCATCGACGCCGCGTCGCTCGCCCACGTCGAACGTGTGGCGCAAAAACGCATCCGGCAACGTCAGGCACTGGTAATCACGCTGCGTATCGTCGTGCTGGTCGTCGTGCTCGGCGGCTGGGAACTGTCCGCGCGCCTAAAGTGGATCGATCCGTTCTTCTTCTCGATGCCGAGCGCCATTTTCGAACAGATCGTCGACTGGTTCGTGAACGGCACTTCGCAAGGTCCGCTGCTGACGCAAGTGTGGGTCACCCTCGAAGAAACCGGACTCGGCTTCATTATCGGTTCGGTGGCCGGTGTGTTCTGCGGCATCGTGCTGGGCCGCAACAAGCTGCTCTCCGACGTCTTCAGTCTTTACATCAAGATCGCCAACTCGATTCCGCGCGTGGTGCTCGGGTCGGTGTTCGTGATTGCACTGGGACTGGGCATGGCGTCGAAGGTGGCGCTGGCGGTGGTGATGGTGTTCTTCGTCGTGTTCGCCAACGCTTTCCAGGGCGTGCGTGAAGCGGATCGCTACATGATCGCGAATGCGCAGATTCTCGGCGCGTCGCGCCGTCAGGTGACGACCTCGGTGGTGATCCCGTCGGCATTGAGCTGGATTCTCGCGAGCTTGCACGTGAGCTTCGGGTTCGCGCTGGTCGGTGCGGTGGTCGGCGAGTTCCTCGGCTCGAAGCAAGGTATCGGACTCTTGATCTCGACTGCGCAAGGCGCGTTCAACGCAAGCGGGGTGTTCGCCGCGATGATTGTGTTGGCCGTGGTCGCACTGGCAGCGGACTATCTGTTGACTGCGGTCGAACAGCGGCTGTTGAAGTGGCGACCGGCTGCGGTTTGAGCGAGCGACATTAGCCGAGTAGAAGCTCACGTTTAAAAAACGCCGTTCAGTCACAGGCTGAACGGCGTTTTGTTTTTGGCAAAATGAAAGACTAAAGTAAGGCCCAATTAAGCTGGCTGGATTTTTTCAAGCAAGGAGCCATTCGCGCATTCAGGATGGCTGATTAATACTTGAATTTGAATGCAACCCATCCGTCTCCTTCACATGGTGGAGGCAAGTCCGACTCTCTGAACCGTCGCCGAACAACAAAGCCCCAGCGTGCACCTTTCCTTGCAATACGAAGCTTTTCGATAACGCACATCTCTGGTGCGCTGCGCAGAATTCGACAAGGAAGCCGGTGATCGTCTCCGCCCTGTGTCCCGCCAGATTGTCCGGCAAGTGTCGCGTTCAATCCTGGCGGAACTTCCGCAATGAGGTGCCGCAAGGGCGGCGCCAAGGGTTTGAAGGAGAGGGACATGAAGAAGGCTCTGATCATCGCAGGCGGACTGCTTTGCGGGTTCGCATGGCAAGCGCACGCTCAGGACGCCAGCACGGAGAGTACCGCGCAAGCTCAACCGACAGCGGCCGACGCAATGGGCGGGCAGCCCTCCACTACTTCGATGTCCGGCGGTCCGGCAAAAGCACAGGGACTCACGCGTGCGGACGTCTACCAGCAGCTCATTCAAGCGCAGAAAAGCGGCGAAGCAGCGCGCTTACAAGAACTGTTCAAGGGAGGCAACTAAACTGTGCTGTGGCATGGGGCCGGCCGCCTGGTTCAATAATTTGCCGCCGGCTCCATTGCATGCATGACGCGTATGTGTCCTGTCGCCCGACAGGACAAATACGGCGTCTGATCGAAACACCTCATTTTCCCTCCCCTCCCTCGCAGCCTGTCTCCCGCCGGCAAACTCACGCTCGTCATTCGTTGGTCGCCACGCAACACATTCCCGCGCTCACACCCGTCGCGATTGCCTACACGCCCGTCGCATAAGGCACTGTGCGCAATGGCACGGTCGATGCGTAATAACCACCACCCAGTCGTGCACTTACCAACATCGGTTGAATCGAGGTGCGTCATGTCGAGTGTGCAGAGCCAACGTCGGCCAGTGAATTGGCGAAGCCGGCCTTTTTCCGCGGACGGCCGTTCAAAGCGTCATACGGCGAGCCGCAACTTCTCAGCGGGATTGGTGCCGTTCGGCTTGCGGACCGCCGGCTTCATCGGGCGAGGTCCGAAACAATTGTGGCCGTATGTTTTGCCGTGGGTGTTCGCGGTGCTTACCATCGGTTTTTTCTGCCTCGTGGTACGCGGCGTACTCACGCGGCAATTGCTGGTGCCGCCCGTCGAGACGCCGCAGTCGCTGGTGGAACGCGGCTATACATCGAACTTTCTCGCGGAACGCATCATGTCTTCGATGCGGGCGATCGGTCAGGACGCCGAGTCGATTCCGCACGACACCATGACGGACAACGACGCACAACCGGACATTCAGATCCCCGGCCAGGAGATGTCGTATGCGACCACCGTGCGCTTCATTAAAGGCGTCATCAAACGCACGGATGTTGTCGTTCATGTCGGCATCACGAAGGTCAACGACAGCGCGGATTCCTACGTCGCGCATGTGCAGATTGAAGGCGGTCCGTTTGATTCCCGCGAAAGCACGGTGTCATTCGAAGGTCGCGATCTGGAGAAGTTCGTGCACGACATTGCGGTCAAAGCCATGCGCCTGGCGGAGCCGAATATTCTCGCCAGTCATCTCTATTCGCAAGTGCAGAGAACCAAGTGTTCGCTCGCGCAATGCGACTACGGCGAGATCGTCACGATCTACAACGAAGTGCTCGCACTGCCCGCCTCCGAGCAAGGCGAATGGGCGCTCGCCGGCAAAGCGTGGCTGCTTGCCAATCAGGGGCTGTCCAAAGAGGCCGAACAGCAAACCCGCGAGGCACTGACCGTGTACCAGCATTCAGCGGTGCTGCACGCAAGCCTTGGCATTGCACTCGAACAGCAGCATCGCATCGACGACGCACTCGAGGCCCTGCGAACCGGCGCGAGCGAGAAGTCGAAGACGGCGGAAAATCTGCGTCTTCTCGGCGACGTGCTGTTGCATGCGAATCGCTATTCCGAAGCACTCGATGCATTCAAGCAGGCCGACAGAATGAAGCCGGACTCTGTCGACAATCTGCACGATTGGGGCGAAGCGCTCGTCACTGCCGGCCGCTATGACGAAGCAATCGAAAAGCTCTCTCGTGCCGTCGCACTGCGCCCCGATCTGGCGCCCTCTTACGCGGAATGGGGCCGGGCACTGGATCGCAAAGGCGATCTGTCCGGCGCCTCGCGCAAATACGCGCAAGCGTTGCAACTCGACGCGGGCACTTTGTCAACGCGGGAAACTCATCTGGCGCGGCTTGCCAGAGCGGCGCAGGGAGGCAACCGCCCAGACGCGTCAAAGCCCGACGGCGGAGTCAGACCCGTTTCGAATCCACCCGCCCCGCTTGCGTTGCAAACCGCGTAACGCACACCCGGCCATGCAGAAAATTTAGCCCCGCAGCACCAACCGTCGCAGTGATACACCCAGTTGAAAAGGAGATGTTCGATGGACAGTTTCGAAGATGCGTTCAAGGCTCTGATCGGCAGTGAAGGCGGTTACTCCTTCAATCCGCACGACCCTGGCGGTGAAACGATGTGGGGCGTCACGGCGCGCGTGGCACGAAGCGCGGGCTATGCCGGCGCCATGAAAGACCTGCCGCTGGATACCGCCAGACAGATCGCCAAACAGAAATACTGGGACCCGCTGCATCTCGACGAACTCGACCCGCGTGTCGCCTTCCAGATCTTCGACGCCAACTACAACGGCGGCCTGGTGGTGCTGTGGATGCAAAAAGCTTCCGGTGCGAAAGAGGACGGCAAGTTCGGCCCCGACACACTCGATGCAATCAAGAGCGCCGACCCTTTGAAGTTTGTCATGCGCTTCGCCGCTTATCGCTTGCGTTACCTGCGCAATCTGCACGCGTGGCCCAATTTCAGCCGTGGATGGACCGAAAGAATGGCCGCTAATCTTCTCCTGGGAGCAGCATGATGGACTGGTCTAAAGTAGCGTCGAACATCGGTAGCAGCGCGCCGCTTCTCGCCGGCCTCGTGGGTGGTCCGATCGGCGTAGGCGTGAGCGCCGCCGCCGCGATCATTTCGCATGCGCTCGGCACGCCGAGCGACCCGGGCGTGGTGGAACTCGCGTTGAACGATCCCAGCGCACTCGAAAAGGTCCGGCAAGCCGAGAGTGCGAACTCGTTGCAGTTGCAACAGTTGATGGTCACCGCCGCCCAGGCGAGCCTCGCGCATGAAAGCGATATGGCGCGCATCCAGGCCGCCGACCGGGCCGACGCGCGTGCAATGGGTATCAGCAATAAGGACTGGGTGCCCAAAGTCCTTGCGATGGCGGTCACCGCCGGCTTCTTCGGCATTCTGCTGCTCATGGCCTTCCAGCCGCTGCCGGGCGCGAACAAGGATCTCGTCAACGTGATCGTCGGGGCATTGGGTACGGCGTGGATCAGCATCATCGGCTACTACTTCGGCACGTCGGTGGGATCGATGCGAAAGACCGAACTGCTCGCCAAGCCCAGCGTGCCCATCACCCCGGACAGCGCGCTCACGCTGCGCGAACCCGCCACGGCTTCAACGGCGCGGCCACAAGCGGCGCCGGCTCCGTCGCACAGCGAGGCATTCCAGCAATTCACGCCGGGCGGACAGGGCCCGATTTTCTCGGGCAGTTAATGGCGAGTCGTTCACGGACCGGATGCGGCACGCGGCGAGACTACGGCTCGATGCGTGCTGCGTCGCCCGCATCCCCCTCCCGCATCCCGGTGTTTTGTCTCAAATTCAGCAACAAACATTACCTGAAACGATGATTACTCTCTCCAGTTCGCAAAACTACAATGTAATCACTGAATACGAACAACACCGTTCGTAGCAAGATAAAGACCGAATTGGAGGTAGTTCATCATGAAATCACTCATTCACGCTGTTGTTATCGCTGCCGTGCTGGCCGCTCCGGTTGCTTCGTTTGCGCAGTCCAACCAGCCCGTGACCCGCGCCCAAGTGCGCGCCGAACTGATTCAACTCGAAAAAGCAGGCTATCAACCCGGCGCCGCCGATCCGTACTATCCGGCCGACATTCAGGCCGCCCAAGCTCGCGTCGCTCGTGAAAACGGCACGGCACAGGCAGCGGAAAGTGGCTACGGTGGTACGGTGAGCGGCGCTTCTCAAGCAGGCCACCCGGTTCCCGCAAATGGTCCGCAGTCGGTTTATTTCGGTCACTAAGCAGTAGCCGCGCGGTAATCAGGCAGTAACCCGACCGTAACCAGCTATCAGGCGAATTGAACGGCACAGGCAAGAAGCCTTCTCGTGCGACGATCAACCGCCTGGCGCACCAGTAACCGGTGCGCGATGATTCAAAAACAAACTGGCCCGCGACCTGTATCTCCGATCGCGGGCCAGTTGTCTATTGGTTACCTCCGTCATCGGCCTCCCGATGGCTTCGCCTGGACCCTTCGCGGTCCGGGCGCTTTTTATTGGCGCTGCCGTTCCGCAGCGCCTTTGTCAGTATCGAAACGGAGCCCGCATTGGCGGACCGGAGCCGGTTTCAGATAATGGGCACGCGACCCGCGTCAGTCCCGTGCGATGAGATCGCCCACTTGACCGCGCCCGGTGACGAGACAGCTCGAAAGAAAATTCTCGCCTTGGCTGCTGGCCCCGATGTCTCCAAAGCCTTTTTTCAGCGCGTTCGATTTGACCATTTCCGCGCCTTGGTGACACGTTATTGTCCCCATCTCGCCCGCTTGCGCGCGCATCAGCGCTCTATCCGCCATCAGATAGCCGAGCAACAGCACTACGGCAATATTGAACGCTTGTCTCATGATTCGCCTCCTCTTTGGAAGAGACTAACGCGAACCATGAATACACGGTCCTAGGGGTTTCCCGATTGATGGCTATTCCATGATGCAGATTAAATCAGCTCTGCTTGTCTCGTCACCTTCAAAGCCGGGCTTCGATTTGCCTGATTCGCTTTTCAATGGCGTTGCGCACCAATCCATTCGAAGGCACCAGCAACAGTGACGACGCGATGATCTGATACACCTTATTCCGCCGCACTTTGGACACTCTCGGCGGATCAAGCCAGGCATCGTTGTCCACGAGCAGAAGCAGTGTCTCAAGGCCAATCAGGATCGGCCACAAACAGGCGAGCCGCAAACGCACGGAAAATGCGGGAATCGCCAGCGTGTAATCGAGGGCTTCGCGGAAATGATCGAGTGTCTTGCGCAAAAGCTCCACCATCAACGGCCGGGCACGCACCGAATTGGCCGGCACCAGCAAATCCTGCGCGCTTAGACCATATCGGTTGAGCAAGGTCTGCGGCAGATAACAGCGGCCGATCCGCAAATCCTTGCCGCAGTCGCGCAGCACGTTGGTCATCTGCAGCGCCTTGCCGAAGCGCACGCCGCGTCGTGCCATCGTCTCGGGCCGCTCCTTCAGTGTGCCGGGCATGTGCGCGTAGGTCATCGTGGTCCAGAATTCGCCGACGCAACCCGCCACCAGATACGTATAGCGGTCGAGTTCGTCGTATTCGCGCAGCGCCGCGATCTGACCGGAACGTTCGTCGGGGAACGTACGAAGATCAAACTCCATGCCTTCGGTCAGCGTCGAGACAATCTCGCGCACGGCCTTGCGATCCGATTCGCTCAGTTGCGACAACACAGCGAGCGCGGGTCCGAGCGATTCGAGCAGCACTTTCTCGTCCGACTGGTCCTGCTGCCCCGCTACTTCCGCGGCCATGCGTTGGAATAGCGCGCCGTCGTCCGTTGCGCCGTTCACCTGAGCACGCAGCGACAACAGCAAGGCGAGGCGTTGTTCCGGCGAGATCAGCGAGGTGTCCGCAATCGTGTCGGCCGCGCGCGCCAGCAGGTAAGCGAGTCCGATCGGATCGCGCATCCCGACGGGCAGCACGCGCAGGGTAAGATAAAAGGAGCGTGAAACGCCTTTCAGGAGCGGGCCGAGAAGGAAGGCCCGGGTCGAATTCGGCATGGATGGGATCAGGTCGGAGTTGTGCAAGAAGCAGGCAAAAAAACGGTCAAAAGCCGGGCGCTGCCGAATTGTATACGGCGAAGCGCCTCTCCCGTGCGCGGTAGACCTGTCCTGCCCCATCAGCCCTCTTACTGCTCCCTCGCCGCTCAGGCGTCTTGCTGAAGTCCCAGCACGCCGATTGCGTTCTGTTTGAGAATCAACGGCTGCACCTCTTCCCTGAACCCGACCTGCTTGAAATCCTCCAGCCAGCGGTCCGGTTGAATCAGCGGAAAATCCGAACCGAACAGCATCTTGCGCTTCAGCACCGTATTGGCGTGGCGGATCAACTCGGGCGAGAAATACTTCGGCGACCAGCCGGACAAGTCGATATAGACATTGGGCTTATGCAAGGCGATCGACAACGCCTGCTCCTGCCACGGCCACGACGGATGCGCGATCACGATGTTCATGTCGGGGAAATCCGCCGCGACGTCGTCGAGATGAATCGGCTCCGAATACTTCAGGCGCAGCCCGCCGCCGCCTCGCATGCCCGACCCCATGCCGGAATGGCCGCTGTGAAAAACCGCCGTGAGCCGATGTTCGGCGATCAGCTCGTACAGCGGATAAGCCAGCCGGTCGTTGGCAAAAAAAGCCTGCATCGTGGGATGAAACTTGAAACCACGCACGCCGTGTTCCTCGATCAGCTTGCGCGCTTCGCGCACACCCATCTTGCCCTTGTGCGGATCGATGCTGGCAAAGGCGATCATGATGTCGCTGTTCTTCTGCGCGAATTCGGCGATCTCCTCATTCGGTATGCGACGCCGCCCGAGGTTCGCTTCGCAGTCCACGGTGAACATCACGAAGCCGATCTTGCGCTCCCGATAGTGGTCGATGGTTTCGGGAATCGTCGGCCGCCGCCCGAGTTTCAGCACGGTGCCGAAGTACTTGTCGGCGGCATCGTCGAATTCCTTGCCGAACAGATCCGGCGGCTGGCAGCACGAAACCTCCGCGTGCACGTGCGTGTCGATTGCGACGAGTTGATCGAGATTCATCCACCTTTCCCTGTGTGATTCCGCGGCGAGCACGTCACGTTGCGTCACGTCGCGCCGCATGCGCTCGCGACAATCACCGCGGGATCGCGCGGCCCCGCGTCATACATCGCCTCGACGAGCGCCGCACGGTGCGTCAACACCGCGCGCTGGTTGATTGAGCCTTTGTCGGTGATCTCGCCGAGATCGAGCGACGGCGCAAGGTCCATGAGCCGCAGACGCGCGATGGTCGTCGCGCCGCCCGTGGCGCCGCGATTGAGCGTGTCGAGCAGCGCGGCGAAGTGCGCACGCACGGCGGGTGCTTCGACCACCTCTTGCGCGCTCGCCGAAGCGGGCAAGCGAGCCAGCCGCTTGCAATCGTCGACGCGCGGAAAGACCAGCAGGCCCACATCGTCGCGATTCATGCCGGTGACCACCACGTCCTGCACATAAGGTGCGCCTTCGGAGATCACGCGTGCCCGCATCGGACCCACGCTCACGAAGGTGCCCGAACTCAGCTTGAAGTCTTCCGCGATACGCCCGTCGAACAGCAGTCCGAGTTCGGGTCGCGTCACGTCGACAAAGCGCAAGGCGTCGCCGCTGCGGAAATAGCCTTCTTCGTCGAACGCGTTTTCCAACTCCGCCGCGTCGGCGCGCCAATATCCGGCCATGACGTGCGGCCCGCGATAACGCGCCTCGAGCTTGTCGCCGACCGGCGCGAGTTTGACTTCGCAGCCATGCGCAGGCAGCCCCACATAGCCCGCGCGCATGATCGGCCCCGTGGTGAACAGACACGAAGGCGAGGTCTCCGTCATGCCGAGTCCGGCCATGATGCGTATGCGCTCGCCGCAATATGTTTCAGTGACGCGTTCGAGCCTGTCCCACGCTGCTTGCGACAGGCCGGCACCTGAGAAGAAATAGACCTTCACGCGCGAGAAGAATGTCTCGCGCAATTGCTCGTCGCGTTCCAGTGCGATCGCCAGTTCCTCCCAACCCTTCGGCACGTTGAAGTAGATGGTCGGCGCGATTTCACGCAGATTGCGCAGTGTTTCCTCAAATTTGCCGTTGACCGGTTTGCCGTCGTCGATATAAAGAGTGCCGCCGTTGTAGAGCGCGATACCTGCGTTATGGCTGCCGCCGAACGTATGGTTCCAGGGCAGCCAGTCGACCAGCACCGGCGGCTCCTTCGCGAACTCGGGAAACGTTTCGAGCAGCATCTGCTGATTGCTGCACAACATGCGGTGCGTGGTCGGTACTGCCTTCGGCAGCTTGGTTGAACCGGAGGTGAACAGAAATTTGGCGATCGCGTCCGGGCTCACCGTGGCGTGAACGGAGTCGACCGTGGTGGGCGTTGTGTTCAGCAGGTCGTCGAACGAGGTCACGTTGCGTGCCGCCGGCTGTTCTCGCGGCAATTTCGCGGCCATCACTTCGACATCGGAAGACACGGTTGCGTCGATTGCCTTGGCGAACGTATCGTAGGCGCTTGCAAACACGAGACCGGGTGTCAGCAAATCGATCGTATGGCGCAGCTTGCCGAAGTCGCCGGAAGCAAGCGCATAAGCGGGCGAAATCGCGGCGTAGGGAATGCCCGCCCACATCGCCCCGAGCGCAAGTTGCAGATGTTCCAGATCGTTGCCCGACAGGATCACGACGGGCCGCTCAGCGGAGAGATCGCGTGCGAGCAGCGCCTGGCCGATTGCGCGCGCGCTTTGCAAAGCCTTCGCGTAGCTCAGGCCGATCCATTGACCATCGCTGCCGCGACGCGCCGCCAGCCATCGTTCGGGATGCGCCTGCGCGCCGCTCACGAGCCGCTCGGTCATACGTTGCGGATGCGTGCCGAGCGGTTCGGCCGCGCGCAAATACCACGTGTCGCCCTGCCGCTGCGTATGCAACGACGAAGCGCCGATCGTCGTCGCCCGGTAGCGCTTCGGCGCATCGGGGGTGTTCGGTTGTATCGGCTCGGAATGCAAAGCCTGTCTCCTCTGTGAAAAGCGCGATCGCAACGATCAGATCGGATAATGCCGAAGTCCGGTTTGAATCGTGATCCAACGCAGATCCGTGAACTCTGCAATCGACGCCTTGCTGCCGAATCGCCCGTAACCGCTTTTCTTCACACCGCCGAACGGCATCTGCGCTTCATCGTGCACGGTCGGACCGTTGATATGGCAGATACCCGATTCGATACGCTTCGCCACGTTCAACGCGCGCGACACATCGCGGCTGAATACCGCTGCCGAGAGTCCGTACTCGCTGTCGTTGGCGATTCGAATCGCTTCCTCGTCGCCGTCCACGCGTTGCACCGTCACCACCGGCCCGAACGATTCTTCCGCATACAGCTTCATGGCAGGCGTGATGCCGTCTACGATCACCGGCTGCATCGCGGCGCCGTCGACCGTGCAGCCAACGGGCAACTTGGCGCCCTTCTCGTGCGCATCCTCGATCAACGTCTTGATGCGTTGCGCGGCGGCTGCGCTTTCGAGCACGCCGAGCACGGAATCGGCAGCGGCCGGATCGCCCGCTTTCAAAGTCCGCGCTTTCGCCGCGAGCTTCTCCACCAACGCATCCGCAATTTTCCGGTCGACGATCACGCGCTCCGTCGACATGCAAATCTGCCCCTGGTTGAAGAACGCGCCGAACGCGATGCCGGCCACCGCCGCGTCCAGATCAGCGTCGTCGAGCACGACCACCGGCGCCTTGCCGCCGAGTTCCAGCAACGCCGGCTTCAGATGCGACGCTGCATGTTGCGCGACAATGCGCCCCACTCGCGTCGAACCGGTGAAATTCACGCGACGTACCGCCGGATGCGCGATCAGCCGCTCGACGATCGCCGGTGCATCTTCAGCGGAATGCGTGATCACGTTGACTACGCCGTCGCCGAGACCGGCTTCCTGCAGCACGCTGCCGATCAGCCGATGCACGCCGGGACAGCCTTCGGATGCCTTGAGCACGACCGTGTTGCCGCACGCGAGCGGCATGGCAATGGCCCGCGTGCCGAGGATAACCGGCGCGTTCCACGGCGCCATGCCGAGCACCACGCCGCATGGCTGGCGCACCGCCATCGCGAGACTGCCTGGCACGTCGGAGGGAATCACGTCGCCGTCGATCTGCGTGGTCATGGCGGCGGCTTCGCGCAGCATGTTGGCGGCGAGCATGACGTTGAAGCCGTACCAGTTCGGCATCGCGCCGGTTTCGGCGACACCGGTTTCGATGAACTGCGCGGTGCGGGCATCCATCAGATCGGCCGCTGCCAGCAGTCGCTTGCGGCGCTCGGTCGGCGCCAGCGCCGACCAGGCCGGAAAGGCCCGCGACGCCGCTTCGACCGCGGCGTCGGCATCGGCCAGCGTGGCCCCCGCCGCGCGCGACGCAGCCTGGCCGCTCGCCGGATTAATCCGCTCGAAGGTCTTGCCGTCCGCTGCGCCACGGCTTTCGCCGCCAATCAACAAAGTCACTTCATGCATGTCTGTCGTCTCCTCGCTGTCTGTCTTGCTGCATCTCTCGTCGTAGTCTGCGTGAATTGAAATCCACGCCGATGCGACCGATCAGCGCTTGTACGTTTGCAGACCCGGCTTGATCGCCTTGTCGTCGAGGAACTGCTTGAGGCCCTGTTCGCGGCCGCCTTCCGGATCACGCAGCTGCGCCTGATCGAGCTTGGCGTACAGGTAGTCTTCGTTCTGATCCCACGTCAATTCGCGGCAACGCTTGAATCCATGCTTGGCGGCGCGCAACACCACCGGATTCTTTTCGAGCAGTTTGCCGGCGAGCGCACGCGTCACCTCGCGCAACTCGGCACGCGGCACGCTCTTGTTGACGAGGCCCATCTGCGCCGCTTCCTGACCGGTGAAGGTCTCGCCCGTCATGATGTAATACAGCGCCTGACGATGCCCGACGGTATCGGCCATTGCTTTGCTCACCAGATTGCCCGGCGGAATGCCCCAATTGATTTCGGAGAGACCGAACGTGGCTTCGTCGGCGGCGATCGCCAGGTCGCATGCCACCAGCGGCGAGAAGCCGCCACCGAAGCACCAGCCGTTGACCATCGCAATGGTCGGCTTCGCGTACATGCGCAGCAGTTGCCATTGCCAGCGGCACGCGTCGCGGCGAATCTTTTCCTGCAGGATCTCGGGGCCGGCGTCGACTTCGCGGAAATATTCCTTCAGGTCCATGCCGGCTGTCCATGCGTCGCCTTCGCCCGTGAGCACCAGAACCTGCGCTTCGGCGTCGAGTTCAACGGCTTCGAGCACCTCGATCATTTCCTTGTTCAGCGTTGGGCTCATGGCGTTGCGCTTCTCGGGCCGATTGAACGAAACCCATGCGATTCCTTCCGCGACATCCACCTTGACGGTTTTCCAACGGCCTTCATAACTCATCTGTTTTCTCCGTGAACGTTGGCCGCGACCGCGGCCTGATGAACGCATTTAATATCAGGCTGCCTGATATGTAAAGTGGAAATTCGTAAGCTCGGTGCAAACCCCTAGCAGCGAAATTCGGGGCGAGGCACGCTAAGATGCCGGATAGACCGAACCTACTGTCCATGATGAGCAAAAATCAAAATACGCCTGCCGAGCCTGCCGCCGCGCGCACTCGCCGTTCCAGCCTGCGCCTGACCTATGTGATCGGCAGTCTCGACCGCATCCTGCGGCGCCGCATGACGGAAGCGCTCGCGCCGCTCGGCCTGACGCTCGCGCAATTCACCGCGCTTTCCGTGCTCGAAGCCAAAGGGCAGGCGTCCAATGCGCAGGTCGCCGAGCGTTCGTTCATCACGCCGCAATCGGCCAATGAAGTGATGAACGCGATGGCCGCCCGCAACTGGGTGAGCCGCGAACCGGATCCGACGCACGGCCGCATCGTGCTGCTGCAACTCACGGACGAAGGGCGCGCCGTGTTGCGCGAATGCGAGCAGGCCGTGAAAACCATCGAAAAGCAGATGATGGAAGGCATCGAGCTCGATGCCGCCGGCGCGGTTCAAACTCACCTCGAAACTTTCGTTCGTAATCTGCGCGGCTAGATCCGCGCACGCCACACCGCCGAATTGCTAGGTGTTTTCACCGAACAATTTGCGCTTGTGTTATCAGCCTACCTGATATTAAATCCAGTCCACGATGCAGCGTGTGGAGACGCGCCGCCTCGCCTCGAAGCAAACGCACCGTCGTCTGGCCATCGAAACGATGCGCCGCGCGCGGCGGTGTTCGCTGCGCTGCTGCCGGGCATTCCATCGCGGCCTCGACGATGACATGACGCCCGCTTGCCGAACCTGTCTGTCGTGCGGACAGCGACTCGGCATCTGCTGTCTTCCAGCGAAACCGGAAAACCACGCCATTTAATAAGGATCACTAACGTGAAAAGAGCCGGAACATTGAATTCGACCGAAGCCACCGCGGTCCCGGCGACGCCGAGCCGGACAGGCGCCTTCGTCACCCTTGGATTGTGCTTTGCCATCGCCCTGCTCGAAGGACTCGACCTGCAGTCGGTCGGCGTCGCCGCGCCGCGCATGGCACGCGAGTTCGGCCTTTCCGTCGCGCAGATGGGACTGGCGTTCAGCGCCGGCACCTTCGGCTTGCTGCCGGGTGCGATGTTCGGCGGACGGCTCGCCGATCGCATCGGCCGTAAGCGCGTGCTGGTGATATCCGCTTGCCTGTTCGGCCTGCTGTCGATCATGACCGCGCTGGTGAGCGACTTTCACACGCTCGTGATCGTGCGAGTGCTGACAGGTATCGGACTCGGCGGTGCGTTGCCGAATCTGATCGCGTTGTCGTCGGAAGCGGTCGAACCGCGCTCGCGCAGCACCGCCGTGAGCGTGATGTATTGCGGCATTCCGTTCGGCGGCGTGATCGCGTCGGTGATCGGCGTGTTGAGTGCGGGCGACACCGAATGGCGTCACATTTTCTATGTCGGCGGTGCGGGGCCGCTCGTGCTGGTGCCGCTGCTGCTCGCATTCCTCGCGGATTCGAAGGCATTCACCAAGGCATCACGCGATGGACAAGCCAAGCCCGCGCCGGTCGGCGAAATCCTGTTCGGCGGCACGCGCGGGCTCTCCACCGTGCAGATCTGGGTCAGCTACTTCTGCACGCTGATCGTCCTCTACTTTCTGCTCAACTGGCTGCCCTCGTTGATGGCCGCGAGCGGTCTGACGCGCGCGCAAGTCGGCTACGTGCAGATCTTTTTCAACATCGGCGGCGGGATGGGCGCGCTGTGCATCGGCATGTTGATGGATCGCATCCGCTCGGGCGTCGTGGTGGCCGGTATGTATGTCGGAATCATCGCTTCGCTCGCGACGCTTTCGACGGCGCACGGCTTCGGCGCGCTCGCGGCCTCTGCTTTCTTCGCGGGGATGTTCGTGATCGGCGGCCAATCGGTGCTGTATGCGCTTTCCGCCGCGTTCTACCCGACGGCCATGCGCGGCACCGGCGTCGGCGCGGCAGTGGCGGTGGGCCGCATCGGCTCCGTGGTCGGGCCGCTCGCGGCGGGTCAATTGCTGGCGATGGGCCGCAGTTCGTCGACCGTGATCGGCGCGAGCATTCCTGTCACGCTGATCGCGGCAGCCGCCGCGCTGCTCCTGCTGCGCCGCCCACGCGCCGACGACTGACCATCGGCACAAGAACACCCAACAACAACAACACACATTCATTCAACGGTTCGGAGACACCCTTCATGCAAGCATCCGCACGTCTATTACTCTGCGGCGCACTGTGCACCGTCAGCGGCGCGGCAGCGGCCCAATCGAGCGTGACGCTCTACGGCATTATCGATACCGGCATCGAATACGTTTCGCACGCGAACGCCGCGGGCAAGAGCGTGTTCCGCATGCCGTCGGTCACGGGCGAATTGCCTTCGCGCTGGGGTCTGCGCGGCAACGAAGACCTGGGCGGCGGCTATAGCGCGGTATTCACGCTGGAAAGCGGCTTCAACGTGCGCGCCGGCGATCTCGGTCAGGGCGGACGGCTGTTCGGGCGTCAGGCGTTCGTCGGCATCAAGAGTCCGTACGGCACGGTCTCGTTCGGCCGTCAGTACACGATGACGTACCTCGCACTGATGGGCGCGGACCTGATCGGCCCCGACATCTACGGCCTGGGCTCGCTCGACGCCTACGTGCCGAATGCCCGCGCCGACAACTCGGTGGTGTACCTCGGCAGCTATGCGGGCGTGACGTTCGGTGCGAACTACTCGTTCGGCCGCGACTCGGCCGGCACCGGCAACTCGCCGGGCCAGGGCACGTGTACGGGGTCGGTCGCCGGACAGCCGACTCAATGCCGCGAATGGTCCGTGATGCTGAAGTACGACGCGCCGCTGTTCGGCGTCGCGGCGTCGTATGAAGAGCAGCGTGGCGGCAGCACCGCGGCGGCGAACTTCTTCGACGGCATCGCGCCGACTCCGCTCACCAGCGCCGCTGACAAGGACATCCGCACGCATGTGAGCGCCTACGCGAACCTCGGCAAAGGAAAGCTCGGCGTGGGATGGCTCAACCGCCGCGTCGAACCGGGGGCGGAAACAATTGCCAGCGTGCGCTCGAATCTGTTCTTCGTCGCCGCGTCGTACAACGTGACGCCCGCTTTCATCGTCGACGGCGAGGTTTATCACATCACCAATAGCGAGCACGACACGCGCGCCACGATGGGCACGCTGCGCACCACCTATCTGCTTTCGAAGCGCACCGCTGTGTACGCCCAGGGCTCGTATCTCGCCAACAGCGCGAAGGCGCGCTACTCGGTCAGCGCGGGCGGCGGCGGCACGACGCCCACGGCAGGCACCGGCCAGACCGGTGTGATGGTTGGCGTTCGTCATTCGTTCTAGGAGACACAGCATGAAGTGCACCGCTATCGCGCTTGCGGCCGCCGCAGCGCTCACACTCGCCGCGTGCGGCGGCAACGATCTCGGCAGCGCCGCCAACAGCAGCGCCAACAGCTCCGCGTTGCCGCAACTGAGCGCGGCCACGCCCGGTACGCTTGCGGGCAATTGCGCCGCACTCGCCGCGAAGCTCAGCTTCGCCAATACCGTCTTCACCACCGTATCGGATGTCGCGGCAGGCACGCTCAAAGTAGCCGGCAAACCGATCGCCGAACATTGCCTGATTCAAGGCCGCATGAATCAGCGGGTCAGCAGCGTCGACGGCAAGACCTATGCGATCGGCTTCGAGATGCGCCTGCCGATTGCGTGGAATGGGCGTTTCTTCTATCAGGCCAACGGCGGTCTCGACGGCAATGTGGTCACGGCCACCGGCGAGATCGGCGGCGGCGGTCCCATCAGCGACGCGCTCAACATGGGCTTCGCAGTCATCAGCTCCGATGCGGGGCATAGCTCGGCGCAAAATCCGCTGTTCGGTCTGGACCCGCAGGCGCGCATCGACTACGGCTACAACGCAGTCGCCACGCTCACGCCGATGGCCAAGCAGGTCATCAAGCTCGCTTATGGCAAGGCGCCGGATCGCAGCTATTTCGACGGCTGCTCTAACGGTGGACGTCATGCAATGGTCGCGGCGGCACGCTCGTCGGCGGAATATGACGGCATCATTGCGGGCGATCCGGGCTTTCATTTGCCGAAGGCGGCCGTCGGCGAAATGTGGAGCGCGCAGCAGTTCGCGAAAGTGGCAACCGCGACGACCTCGAACGGCCTGCCCGATATTACGACCGGCTTCACCGCCGCGGAACGTCAAATGGTGGCGTCGAAAATACTGTCAAAGTGCGATGCGCTCGACGGCGTCAGCGACGGCCTCATTCAGGATATCAAGGCATGCCAGGCGAACTTCAGCCTTGCTACCGATGTCCCCACCTGCACGAACAACGTCCGCGACGGCACGTGTTTGACGAGCGCGCAGAAGGACGCCGTCGGCAATGTGTTCTCCGGCGCGCGCAACAGTGCGGGCACGGCCCTCTATGCAAGCTTCCCATACGACGCCGGACTCGGCCCTGGCTGGTCCGGGTGGAAGCAGGGCAACTCGATCACACTCGACCCGGCTGCGGCGGCCTTCACGTTCACCACGCCGCCGCAGACCGCTTCCGTGTTGAGCCAGTTGTCCGCGTATGCGCTGAACTTCAGCATGGACACCGACGCGCCGAAGATCTTCGCCACCAGCGGCGCGTATAGCGAGTCGGCCTGGTCGTTCATGACGCCGCCCGACGAAACCAATCTAAGCGCATTGAAGCAGCGCGGCGCGAAGCTGATGGTCTATCACGGCACGAGCGACCCGGTGTTTTCATCGAACGACACGACCGACTGGTATCAACGGCTCACAGCCGCCAATAGCGGCGACGCGTCGAACTTCGCGCGTCTTTACACGATTGCCGGCATGAACCATTGCAGCGGCGGTCCGAGCACCGACCAGTTCGACATGCTCACGCCGCTCGTCGCATGGGTCGAACAGGGCAAGGCGCCGGACAGCGTGGTCGCCACTGCGCGCGACGCAGGCAATGCCGTGCCGAACTCGGACGTGCCCGCCGCCTGGGGCGCGGGACGCACGCGGCCGCTTTGCCCGTATCCGAAAGTGGCGCGCTATCAGGGCGGCGACGTCAACGCCGCGAGTAGTTTCGCTTGCAGCTGAGCTTGTAGATGAACTACGAGCGGGCCGTCGGCCCGCTTCGCTGTCCCGCCTCGCGCATGGAATGTGCTTGTGTACTACCGCCTGCGCGAGGCGCGGCCCCGTCTCTCCTCATCCCTGCATCGCGTTGAAAGATTCACCGCGATTCGGCGGTCGGCACTGCTCCTCCTCCCGCGCCTCGCACCTTTACCCGACTTACGGTTCGCCAAGCGCCTCGCCGCCAGGTAGAATCCCCTGCATCTCATGCCGACGCACAGCGTCGCCGCCCAGGAGCGGGAACGCGGATTGCTGATTATAGTAATTTGAGCAATGGACGGTTCCTGTGCGAGCGATCGCTTCTCCGCACTTTGAACGACTCTTCGACAATGACTAACGACGAATCTCAGACGTCTCCCCGATCCAACGTGGAAACGGGTGTCCCCGGTCTCGACGAGATCCTGGGCGGAGGTCTGGTCCGCGGCGGCGTGTATCTGCTCGAAGGCATGGCCGGCGCCGGCAAGACGATCCTGTCGAGCCAGATTGGTTTTCATCGTGTAAGCCAGGGCGAAAAGGTGCTGTACATGACCTTGATCGCCGAATCGCACGACAAGTTGCTGGGTCATCTCAAGGGTCTGAGCTTCTTCGACGAAAACGCGGTCGCCCAGCAGATGCTATTCGTGTCCGGCTATCACGAACTGATGAAGGACGGCCTCGACGGCTTCCTCAAGCTGATTGCCTCGATCATTTACGATTACCGCCCGAGCCTGATGATCATCGACGGGTTTCGGAGCGCGCGCGAATTCAGCGAGACCGAACTGTCGCTGTCCAAGTTCATCCACGAACTGAATGCACTGGTCGCGGCCATGGATTGCACGACCTTGCTGCTCGCGCCGCTCTCTGGCAACGAACCGCATCCGGAACATACGCTCGTCGACGGCCTGATCGAACTGAACCGCTACAGCGACGGCATGCGCCGCGCGCGCGAAATCGAAGTCCACAAGATGCGCGCGCGCAATCATTTGATGGGCAAGCATTTCTTCCGCATCGCCGAGAGCGGGCTCCTCATGTTCCCGCGCCTGGAAGCGCAGGGCGCCCTGCCGCCGGGCCCTGTGGATCTGAAAACGCGGCTCGGCTTCGGCCTGCCGCATCTCGACGCCCTGCTCGGCGGCGGCTTTGCGCAAGGCTCTACGACTACGCTGATCGGGCCGTCGGGCGTCGGCAAGACACTCCTTTGTCTGCAGTTTCTCGCAGCCGGCATCGCGCGCGGCGAGCGTTGCGTGTACCTCGGTTTCTACGAAGGACCGCAGCGGCTGGTCGGCAAGGCTGAAGCCGTGTCGATCGGACTCGCGGACGCGTATGCGGACGGCCGGCTCGTGATTCAATGGCAGCCGGCCGTCGAACTCGCTGTCGACGAACTCGCCGCCACCGCGCTCGCCACGGTCAAGAAAATCGGCGCGTCGCGTATCGTTATAGACGGCGTGGAGGGTTTCCGCGATTCCGCGTTGCGCACCGAGCGCTTCGGTCTGTTCCTGAATGCGCTGCTACACCAGCTTCGCGAAGCCTGCATCACCACGCTGCTGACCGAGGAGTTGCCGCTTTACGCCGATCCCGGCCACGCGAAGAGCGTGCGCGTTTCGGCGCTGACCGAAAACCTCGTGCTGCTGCGTTATGCCGAAACTGAAACGGGTCTGCGCCGCATGATTTCGGTGGTCAAGCAGCGTGAAAGCGCCCACGACACATCCCTGCGCGAGCTCGTGATTTCGTCCCAAGGCCTCGACGTGATCGAAAACTCGGGGAGCCCCGCCAGCCTGCATTCGCCGGGCGGCCTGTCGGCTACGCTGCCGCAGCGAAGAAATACCTAGCCGCCCATGAAAACCATTCTGGTCGTGGACGACGAATTCGACATCCTGACTGTCTGGCGGCTGCTGCTGGAGCGGCACGGCTATACCGTGCTGACGGCGTCGAACGGGGCCGCCGCGCTCGAACAGATACGCAAGACCCGACCCGACATCATCGTGTCGGACTGCATGATGCCGATCATGTCGGGGCTGCAATTGTGCGCGGCGCTGAACGCCGATGCCGACCTGCGTGCCATTCCGATCATTCTGTGCAGCGCGGCCGCGGATATCCCCGTGCAGCCGAATCCCCGCATCGAATACGCGCGCAAGCCGCTTTCATTCGACACGCTGCTGGCCATGCTTCAGCGCATGACCGCATAAAGCGTTGGGGCGCCGGAGTGCCCCATCCGGCGTGCCGGCGCGAGCGCCCAGCCGCAGGCGCTATTTCTCCTCTCTAGGTAAAACCCCGAATTCCCCGCTACCGGCCACACCGACTACTCTCGGCACACCCATTAAATAGAACATCGTTCTGTCTAACAGAACGATACCGACGAGAGACACCGAAGGAGATATTCCATGGCAAGCCTGCCGATCGACGATGCATCCGGCGCGTCGCCCCACTCAAGCGCCGACGCGCCGGCGCTCACGCCCGGCGTCAACGCGCGCATCGACCGCCTGCCCGCGACGCGCGCGGTGTGGATGCTGGTGTTCCTGCTGTCGATCGGCGGCTGGTTCGAGTTTTACGATTTGTTCTTCACCGCGTACGTCGGGCCCGGCCTCGTCAAAAGCGGGGTTTATTCGACGACCACCGCGTCGTTCTTCGGCGTGTCCGGTCTCGGCGCGTTCGTGGCGGCTTCGTTTGCCGGGCTCTTCATCGGCACGTTTTTTCTGGCGGGCATGGCCGACCGCTACGGCCGCAAGACCGTGTTCACCGTGTCGTTGCTGTGGTACTCCGCCGCGACGCTGATCATGGCGCTGCAAAGCACGGCGCCCGCTATCAATCTGTGGCGCCTGATTGCCGGCATCGGCGTGGGCGTCGAACTGGTGACGATCGACACTTACGTCAGCGAACTCGTGCCTAAACATTTGCGCGGACGAGCGTTTGCATTCGTGCATCTGGTGCAGTACACCGCGGTGCCGTCGGTCGCGTTTCTCGCGTGGTGGCTGGTGCCGCTCACGCCGTTCGGACTCGACGGCTGGCGCTGGGTTGTGATCATCGGCGCATTGGGCGCGGTGGTGGTGTGGGCGATTCGCCGACGCCTGCCGGAAAGTCCGCGCTGGCTCGCGCAACAGGGCCGCGCCGCCGAGGCCGAGCAGGTGCTGCAGGCGCTGGAAGCGAAAGTCGCCGCGCAATACGGCAAGCCGTTGCCGCCTGCCGTGCCGACCGTCGAACCGGCGACCACCAAGGCCGCCTTCCGCGAAATCTGGCAACCGCCGTATCGCAAACGCGCGATCACGATGCTCGTTTTCAATCTGTTCCAGGCAATCGGTTTTTACGGCTTCGCCTCGTGGGTGCCGACGCTGCTCGTCTCCAAAGGCGTGACGATTACACACAGTCTGCTGTACTCGTTCGTGATCGCGGTGTCGAATCCGTTCGGACCGCTGATCGGCATGGCGATCGCGGACCGCATCGAACGGAAGAGGTTGATCGTGCTGTCGGCACTCGGCATCGCGGTGTTCGGCAGCCTGTTCGCAACGCAAACCTCGCCTGCCATGCTGATGACGCTCGGCGTGCTGATCACGCTGAGCGGCACGCTGCTCTCGGTCGGCTATCACGCGTACCAGACCGAACTCTTCCCGACGCGTCTGCGGGCGCGCGCCGTCGGCTTCGTCTACTCGATGTCGCGTCTGTCAGCCATGTTCTCCGGCTTCATGATCGCGTTCGCACTGCGTCACTTCGGCGTAAGCGGTGTGTTTGCGTTGATCAGCGCGTCGATGGTGATGGTGATGGGCGCGATCGGTATCTTCGGGCCGCGGACCAACCATCGCAATCTCGACGAGATTTCGCATTGAACGCATTGAACGCATTGCATCGCATTCCGAACAAGAGGTTTTGAACATGACGCTGCCGTTGGCTGGAGTCCGCGTACTGGACTTATCGAATGTATTGGCCGGCCCGTTTTGCGCGTATCAACTCGCGTTGCTCGGCGCCGAAGTGATCAAGGTCGAGCATCCGGAAGGCGGCGATCTGGCGCGGCGCCTGGGCGCCGACAAGGACGCGTCGGCGCGCAACATGGGCGCCTCGTTCGTCGCCGTGAACGCGGGCAAGCAATCCGTCACGCTCAATCTGAAAGACCCGCGTGGCAAGGCGATTCTGCGCGATCTCGTGAAAACCGCGGACGTGCTGGTCGAAAATTTCCGGCCCGGCGTGATGACGCGTCTCGGCCTCGATTTCGAGGCGCTGCGCGAGGTCAATCCGAAGCTCGTGTATTGCGCGATCTCCGGCTTCGGCATGGACGGCGAGTTTTCGAAGCGCCCTGCTTACGATCAGATCATTCAGGGTATTTCCGGCGTGATGAGCGTGACCGGCGATGCAGACAGCGCCCCGTTGCGCGTCGGCTATCCGGTGTCGGACACGGTGGGTGGCCTCACGGCGGCGTTCGGCATTTGCGCCGCGCTGCTCGACGCGCGCACCACGGGACATGGCCGCTTGCTCGATGTGTCGATGCTCGAAGCCACGCTCGCGACAATGGGATGGGTCGTCTCGAACTTCCTGAACGCCGGCGTCACGCCGACGCCGATGGGCAACGAGAACTTCACCGCCGCGCCGTCCGGTACTTTCAAAACCGGCGACGGCCCGCTCAATATCGCCGCTAACGAAAACAGACAGTTCGCGAGCTTGTGTCAGTTGATCGACCGAGCGGATCTGCTCGACGATCCGCGTTTTTCCGAGCGCAACGCGCGCAAGGTGAATCGCGCCGCATTGAAAGCGGAAATCGAAACGGCACTCGCGCGCGACAGCGCCGCGAACTGGGAGGCCCGTTTCTTTGAAGCCGGCGTGCCGGCCGGCCGCGTGATGTCGGTGCCGGAGATTCTCGCGCATCCGCATCTGGAGTCGCGCGGCTTCATCCGCGAATTCGCCGCGGACGCCAATACGGACCGCCAGCGCGTGACTCGCGCGGGTTTTCGTCTGCACGATGCTGACACGGCGCCGAGCACACCCGCGCCGGTTCTCTCGGCCCACACACATGAACAGCTCGCCGCGCTCGGTTACGACGACGCACATATCGATCAACTACGCGCCGAAGGAGTGATCTGAACATGACGCATGCAATCGACGCAGCGAAGCTCGCTGCCGACTATTGGAGCACCTCGATCATCGACATTCATCCAGGCTCGATCAACGTGCGCGGCTTCCCGATTCAGGAGTTGATCGGCAACATCAGCTTTCCGCAGATGATCTGGCTGATGCTGCGCGGCGAATTGCCCGACACCGATCAGGCGCGCTTGTTCGAAGCAGCGTTGGTGTCGTCGGTGGATCATGGGCCGCATGCGCCGTCGATTGCGATCTCGCGGATGGCGACCAGTTGCGGCTTGCCGCTCAACGGCGCAATGGCCTCCGCGATTAACGCGCTGGACGACGTGCACGGCGGCGCCGGTCAGCAGGCGGTCGAACTGTATGACTCGATCGATGCGCGCATGCAGGCGGGCGCCGTGTTGGAAGACGCCGTAGAACAAGGTGTGGATACGTTCATCGCGGAGCACGGCAAATATCTGCCCGGCTTCGGGCATCGCTTTCATCCGGTCGATCCGCGTGCGCCGCGGCTTCTTGCGCTGGTAGACGAGAACGTGCGTACGGAGCGCATCAGCGGACGCTATGCCGCGATTGCGCGCGGCATCGAAGCACTGCTGATGAGCCGCAAGAGCAAGCCCGTGCCGATGAACATCGACGGCGCCACCGCTGTGATCTACGCCGAACTCGGCTTTGCGCCGGAACTGGCGCGCGGCGTGTTCTGCCTTTCGCGCGCGGTCGGCATTCTGTCGCATGCATGGGAACAGCGCGGTCGCAAGGAACGCAACAAAGGTCCGATGCCGCGCCAGATGGCCTACACGTACACCGGCAAGCCCGAGCGGCATTTGCCTTGAGCCGCTTGCGTTGAACCGCTCACCCTAACTACTTGTCCTGGACTTCGGCCGCACGCCGCTGCGCATTGCGCATGGCGCGCGAATCGCCGCCCAGGGCATCAGTGGCGCGCGCGGCGCAATCGAATAGCGCGCCGAGATTGCGTTCGAGGAATGCCTGATCGATACGCGAGCTCGGACCGGCCAGCGTCAGCACGCCACGCAGGCTCTGGCGCACGCCGAATACCGGCATGGAAATGCCCGCCGTCTCCCGGTCGCGTTCGCCGATCGACACACAGTAGAAGTCCTCGCGAATCTTCTCGTACGGTGCGCCCGGCATGCCGCCGAAGGCGAGCAACGCAAGGCCGCCCGAACCGCTTTCCAGCGGCAGCACGTCGCCTTCGCGCACGTGAAAACGCACCGCGTGCTTCGAATCCACCCGATGCAAACACACCCGCACCGCTTCGTCACGCACATAGAACGACACGCTTTCGCCGCTGGTTTCCGCGAGATCGCGCATGAGCGGCACGACAATATCGCCGAGGTTCAGGCTGCGCTGGTATAGCGCGCCCAGCATGAAGGTGGCGGAGCCAAGCTGATAGCGGCCGTCGTCGAGACGCAGCAGCAAGCGGTGCTGGATCAGCGAGCCCGCGAGCCGCAACAACGTGCTCTTGTAAAGCCCCGTGCGCGCCGCCAGTTCGGCGAGCGTGAGCGCGTCGTCGTCTGGCCGGAATGCGAACAGGATCGCGCAAGCACGATCGATGACGGCCACACCTTCGCTTTCCTTCGTGTTCGATTTGTCCGCGGGCGTTGGCATGGATGGCATGACTTCATAGGGAAGCGGAAATTTTACGCCATGACGCGGGGCTGTCATACCCGCCACAGGCGCTTTGGCGCTGATTCCGCGCAATGCCGAACTCGAGCGGCCACCGCGGAGCAAATGCCGGCAGGATGCGTCACATTGCATCTTGAGACGATCGCGCGATTTGTTGAGCGCGCCCAGCATTCAGCGTTTGGCCGCGGCCTTTTACAGTACGTCATCGATCGCGCAGAGCCGCAACAATGGCGCGCGACGCAACTTTCGGAGGATCGGTGATGAACAGCAATCGTGGCACGATTCCAGTTGCTTTCTTCGGGATCGCGGTGGGCGCACTGGCGTTCGCCAATTTGTGGCGCGTGGCGATCAGGCTCTGGCACCTGCCCACCGTGATAGGCGATGTGATGACAGTGGCCGCGCTCGTCGTGTGGCTCGTGATTCTGGTGGCCTACGGGCAAAAATGGCTGACGCATGCGGACGAAGCGCGAGTGGAAATGCAGCATCCGGTGCAATCGTCGTTCGCGGCGCTCGCTCCTATTTCGAGCCTGCTCGCGGCCCAGCTTCTGCAGCCTTACGCGCATACATTGGCGCTCGCGCTGTTCGGCCTAGCCGTAGTCGCGCAACTCGCTCTCGGCACGTATTTGCATGGACGGCTCTGGCAAGGCGGTCGCAAGCCGGAACTGGTGACGCCCGCCATCTATCTGCCGACCGTGGGCGCGAGCTTCGTGGCGGGCACGGCTTCGGCCGCCTTCGGCCTTCACCAACTGGGCGAACTTTTTTTCGGAGCAGGTTTGCTGTCGTGGCTCGCAATCGAATCGCTGATCCTGCACCGCGCCGCCGTGCATGAACCGCTGCCCGACGCATTGCGCCCGGTGCTCGGCATCCAGCTCGCACCGCCGGTCGTCGGGGGCGTGACCTATCTGAGTCTGAGCAGCGGTACTCCTGATCTGTTCGCCATGATTCTGCTCGGTTATGGCTTGTACCAGGCTCTGCTGCTCCTGCGTTTGCTGCCGTGGATTCGCCAACAGGCCTTCATGCCGGCTTACTGGGCCTTCAGCTTCGGCGTCGCCGCACTGCCGACGATGGCGCTCCGGATGGTCGAACGAGGTGCGACGGGTCCGGTCGAATACGCCGCGCCGGTTCTGTTCATCGCGGCGAATGTGATCATCGCGATTCTGGTGGGGAAGACGTTGGGCCTGCTGGGTGCGCGGCAAGCTGATTCCCGCCACTGTGGTTACAAGTGCCCTGCCGGCACCGCAGGCATCCGCCGATTCACGCATTGCACGGGTCGGTTGAAGCGCCCGAACTGCGTCAGCGAGACGAGGCGCGTCCCGTCTCGCCGAAGCGCATCAACGCAACGCCATCACGATCAGCACCGCGCCGACGATCGCCACCGCGTCTTCGATCAACGCGGCCGGCTGGTCCCGCCCAAAGGCACGCGCCAACGCGCCGCGGACTCTCGCGCCGCCCAGGGTGCCGATCACGGCGCCGATCAATCCCGCGATCAACCCGTTCCCCACTCCGCCATGTGCCGCGCCGATCGCCGCGCCGCTCAAGCCGCCAAGCACGAGACGCGCGCCGAATTGCATCGGCACGGTACGGCTAGGGGTTTTCGGCAGTTGATCGGTGATCAGTTCGACAATGGCCAGCACCGTGAAGATATACGGCGTGGCGGTAAAGCCGAGGAAGGCCAGCGGCGTGTCTTGCAACGGCAACCAGCCCAGATGCGCCGCCCAACTGACCGCGGCGGGCGCGGTCATCGCGCGGAGACCGGCCACGACGCCGATCAGCAATGCCAGCACATAGACAGACATGGGGGACTCCGAATCAAGGCAGCGATGCGTGGTTGATCAAGCCGACGGCTTACCTGGACGAACGTCGGCAGAAGGTGTCGAGCATTTCCATGGACAGTCAACTTCTCACCGCATCCATCGAGGCCGATTCGCTGTTGCCCCTTTCGGTGTGGCCCTAGTGTCGCACACTTCGATCGGCGCTCCGGTCATCGCATCGCGTTGCGTGGAACGTGTACGTCCCGAGCCCCCGCCAGGATCAGATAGCCGCCACCACCAGCGCGCCCACATCCGCGATCGCTGCATTGCTGCGCGCCGCGTTGCCATCCGTTTCGGTCAGGTACACGGTCACCAGCACCGGACCGCGTCCGGACGGCCAGAGAATTGCTATGTCGTTGGCCGTGCCGTGATCGCCGGTGCCGGTCTTGTCGCCCACGCCCCAATCCTTCGGCAGCTTGGCACGAATCCGTGCGCCGCCGGTCTCGTTAGCGGCGAGCCACGCCAACAGTTGCGCCCGCGACGATGACGACAACCGCTCGCCGAGCAGCAGCTCGCGCAGATTGCCGAGCATGGCGTTGGGCGTGGTGGTGTCGCGCAGATCGCCGGGAGTGCCTTCGTTCAGCATCGGCTCGATACGATCCAGCCGCGTGACGCCGTCACCGAGACTGCGAGCGAACGCGGTCAATCCCGCCGGGCCGCCAAACGTGGCGAGCAACAGATTCGCCGCCGTGTTGTCGCTGAGCGTGATCGCCGCCTTGCACAACTCCGCGATGCTCATGCCCGCATTGCCGGTCAGTTCGCGCGTGTGCTTACTCGTGGCCGGCGAATTGGACACCACATCGCTTTGTGAAAACACCACGCGCCGCTGCAAGTCTTCCTCGCCACGATCCGTACGCGCCAATACAGCGCCCGCCACCAGCATCTTGAAAGTGCTGCACATCGGAAAGCGCTCGTCGGTCCGCAAGCCGGCGTGCAAGCCGGACATCGTATCGACGATCGACACACCCAGCCGGCCGCCGCTCGCCGCTTCGATTTCAACGAGCCGCCGGCGGATCGCATCCGCCTTCGCCAACTCGGACCCTTGCTCCGCCGTGCCCGTTTTCACCGCTTTGCCGGATACCTTGCCAAGCGCGCCCGCACTCCCAACCGCAAGCCCAGCTATCGAAACGCCCAGCATCGCACCCGCGAACTTCCGTCTTGTGATCATCGCCGCTCCTTTGTGAAGCCGCCACTATCGGTTTTCCGCCGATCGCTGACAAACGATGATAAGTTAGCCTACTCCCAAGAAAATCTTATGCCTTCGCCATGAGACCGTACCTTCCGTTGAACGCGCTGCGCGCGTTCGAATCGTCCGCCCGGCATCTGAGCTTCACGCGCGCGGCACTCGAACTGAACGTCACCCAGGCCGCCGTCAGCCAGCAGGTCAGAACCCTGGAGGAGCGGCTTGGCACCACGCTGTTCAAACGTCTGCCGCGCGGCCTCGCCATGACCGACGAGGGCCTCGCGCTGCGTCCGGTGCTGACCGATGCATTCGATCGCATTGAAGCGGTGCTCAAACAATTCGAAGGCGGCCACTTTCACGAGGTCCTGACGGTGGGCGTGGTGGGCACCTTCGCGGTCGGCTGGCTGATGCCGCGCCTCAAGTCGTTCCGCGACGCGCATCCGTTCGTCGAACTGCGGCTGCTGACCAACAACAACCTGGTCGATCTCGCCACCGAAGGCCTCGACTTCGCGATCCGTTTCGGCGACGGCACGTGGCCCGGTTCGCTCGCGACGCGCCTGCTCGACGCACCGCTCGCGCTGCTGTGCACACCGGAGATCGCCGCGCGCCTGTCGAAGCCGGAGGATCTCGTCGACGAAACCCTGCTGCGCTCCTATCGCACTGATGACTGGATGAGCTGGTTCAGCGCTGCGGGCATTCCGCCGCGGCCGATTCGCGGGCCGGTGTTCGATTCGTCGCGGCTGATGGTGGAAGCGGCGATGCAGGGTGCGGGTATTGCGCTCGCGCCCGCGCTGATGTTCGATCACGAGATCAACACAGGCCGGCTGGTGCGCCCGTTCGACGTGGAGGTTCATGCCGGCAGTTACTGGCTGACATGGCTGAAGGGCAAAACCATGACACCGGCGATGCTGCTGTTCAATCAATGGATCACCAAGGAAGCGTCTGCGCAGACGCAGAACTAGGCAGCCAGCAATGCGCGGCGATGTCCGTTCATGGCGGGCCGTTCGGCTTGCGGCGGAAACACATTCCACGAGCCGTCGTCGTGACGGAAGAAGAAGATCGACAGCATGCCGCCCGGACGCAAGGCTTCCACGCACACATAGCGCTGATGTTGCGACGCACGGTGGCAAAACTGCACGACGCGTGCGGGCATCGACGGGGTCGGGGCAAGCCATTTGTCTACGGCCCAATGCAAGGTCTTTTCCGCTGCGGCCATGATGTTCTCCTTGAATCCTTGAACGGTTGAATTACTGGAACGAGTCGTTGAAGTTCGATGCTGTCGGTTCACGCCAACTGAGCGGCACCGTGAACGCCCTTCGCGCTGCTTTCCACAAAGGCCTTCACGAGGCATACCAGCGCATGCATGCCGGTACGCGGATGGCGCAGGCAGCAATGCACTTGTTCGCTACGGCTTTCGCCAATCAGGCACCATGCGCAGAAGTGCTCGCAGTTGTTCGTTAGCAGGCGATAATGGTTTTCGCCGAGACGGGAGCGTGCGCGGCGTACGGCTTCGTCGCCAACGTAGCGGGCGGATGGGGTCGAACGAATCGTCAACGGATGGCCGGCGGCGAAGCGTTCCAGTTCTACTTCTTCAACCGGGCCGCGATGCGCTGAACCCGCGAAGCCCGAGTAATGAACCACGCGTCCATTGCCCACGTAAATGCCGTGGTGCTCGTAACCGCGACGTTGCGTGACGAGATGCGCGCCGATCGGCAGGTCGATGGTGGACGCGGCGTCGCAGCGGTCTGCGCTGTGTTCGCTGCTGGTTTGGTTCGTGTTCATGGCTGTCTCGCTTCGATTCCAACACTGTTGCGAGATCTTTTGCATCATCCGGGCCATGTGTGCGAAAGCCTTTATTTAAAGGGCTTCGCGGGAAATGGTGGGATTCCGGAAGCGACGAGTGTGCGTTGTGGGCCCACAGAAATCCCGCCGAAGTGTTGGCGAGCGGCGCTCATTTTTGGCTGCTGTGGATGGGGGAAGTACTTCGATTGAAGCGGCGCGGCGAGCGGCGGAAATGTGTTGGGTCGCGCATCGGTTCGAACGAGGGCATGTTGGCTGCCAGCCGACCGATTAATTCATGCGCGTCCATGCACTACATCACCAGACGCTCGGAATCGCCCGGCAATCAAGGCACCACGACAAAGCGCGCGAATCACTCGCAAATTGGCATAGCACTTGCACTATAACGGCCAGATACATCTTAACCGCGCGTCACCGCGCGCGTTACACACGCGGCCAACCGGAGAAACGACATGGCTTCTATTACAGTGAGCGACCTCTCGCTGAACCTCGCGCTAGACCGTAAAGCGATGGCGGCGATCCGCGGCGGCGGCGGCGCCCCGTGGGTGTACGGCTGGATTCAGCCCTATGTGCGCGATACGCCGAGCATTGGACCCGTCGTGAACCTGTACGACGTCACCAACAACTTCTATGCTAACCAGATGATCAACACGTTCCAGTCGGTCGATGTACGCAACACCGGCGCGAACTCGAACATCCGTGTCTCTCCCGACGCACGCAGCACAAACAATACGGTGTAAACGTTGTGACCTGTGCGAGCCAATTTCGCTGGACGTCGTCCGCGCGTTCCGACGCCGGATGCGTCCGCGAAATCAACGAAGATTCGTGCCTCGACCAGTCCGCGCTCGGACGCTGGGCCGTCGCCGACGGCATGGGCGGACACGCGGTCGGCGATCTGGCGAGCCGTCTGGTGATCGACGCGCTCAGCGGGCTGACGCCGCCCGTCAGCATGAAATCCTTCGTCGCCGATGCGCGCGCGCGCCTGCAAACCGCCAATCGCCAATTGCGCGAAGAAGCCGCGCGCCGCCAGGTGCAGCGTATCGGCAGCACGGTCGTCGTGCTGCTCGCCTGTGATCGCTTCTGCGGCTACATCTGGGCCGGCGACAGCCGCCTCTACCTGCTGCGCGAAGGCAGCCTGCGGCAACTCACGCGCGACCACAGTCAGGTGGAAGCGCTGAAGTCGCTCGGCGTGCTTACCGAGGAAGAGGCACGGCATCATCCGGCGCAACACATGATCACGCGCGCCGTCGGCGCCACCGACCTGCTCGAACTCGACGACGATGCGATCGAGGTCGCGGACGGCGACGTCTTCCTTCTCTGCAGCGACGGCCTGAGCAACGAAGTCAGTGAAGAAGACATGCTCGCTGTGCTGAGCAATGCGGCAAGCGCGAACGCGTCTGACGAACTCGTCAACATGGCGCTGGCGCGTGGCGGCCGCGACAACATCACCGCCGTGGTCGTGCGCGCCGAAGACCCTAACGCGGCCGACAAAACGCTGCTCAACCCGGCGCCATGAAGCTATTGGCGTGACGCTTCGATCTCAGGTCTCGTTGTCTTCATCGTCGCGGTCTTCAGCGCCGTTCTTGTTCGCGGCCGGCTGATTACGATTGCGAAAATCCTTCGAATGCAAGCCGTGTTTCTTCAGAAGCATCTGCAGATGCGAGCGATTCATGTCGATACGACGGGCCAGTTCCGCGACGGTGCCGCTCACTTCGCGAAGGCCGCGCTCGAGGAAGGCTTTTTCGGCGTCGTCGCTGGCGGCGCGTTTCGCGTCGCTCAGCGACATCAGGTTCGCCACGCTGATCGGCTCCTGCCCGCTTGCGGTCGCGGCGTTGGACGCCGCCGCCGACCCGGGCGCCGCCGGCCGCATATCCACAGGCAAATGATCGACGTCGGCCATATCGCCGGCCAGACACGACACGCGATACATCACGTTGCGCAACTCGCGGATATTGCCTGGATACGCATAGTTCAGCAGAAAGTCCCGCAAACGCGGCGTCAATCGCACGGGCCTGCGCTTTAACGTGCCGGCGGCTTCGTCGCCGAACCACGAAATCAGCAACGGAATTTCGTCGCGACGCTCGCGCAGCGGCGGCAACGTCACATGGATCACGCTAAGCCGGTAGAACAGATCCTCGCGGAATTTGCCCTCTTCGCTGAGCTGCCGCAGATTGCGATTGGTCGCCGCGACGATGCGTGTGTCCACCGCAATCGTTTCATCGGACCCGACGCGTTGAATCTCATGCGCTTCCAGCACACGCAGCAGCTTCACCTGGCCGGCAAGCGGCAATTCGCCGATTTCGTCCAGAAAGATCGTACCTGTATGCGCGCTTTCGAATTTGCCCTTGCGATCGTTCGAAGCGCCCGTGAACGCGCCCTTGCGATGCCCGAACAATTCCGACTCCAGCAGGTTGTCAGGAATCGCGCCGCAGTTCACGGAAATGAAGGGTTTGTCGGAACGCGAACCGTTGGCGTGAATCACCTTCGCCATCAGTTCCTTGCCGGTGCCGCTTTCGCCGTCGATCAATACCGGTAAATCAGTCGGCGCGGCTTTCTCGGCGATTTCAAGCGATTCGAGCAGGCGTGGATTGTCGCCGAATGTCCCTTCGAAAATGAAACTGCGTTCGAGCAACGCCTTGCGGCGCGCGCCACGCGACAGGTCGGCGCGCTCCTGCGGCTCCGCAGCCACCGCCGCCTGCACGAAGCGCTCCTTGTGCGAAAGCTGCATCACCTCGTCGCGCAGCGAGGTGGCTTGCCGGAGCAGCTTGTCGATGTCCGCGCGCTCCAGCCGCGACGACCAGCGCAGTGTCGAGCGCAGAATCTCGATCCGCTCGATCAGGCCCGCGTAGGAAATCGCGGGGCTGGCCTCTTCAATCTGGTCGAGTATCTTCATCATCATGCACTCAACTGTTTCTGTACCAGCTGGTAATACATGCCGCCGCGCTGAATCAGTTCATCGTGGCGCCCCTGTTCGACAATCGCCCCTTCATACAGCACGAGAATCTTGTCGGCACGCATAATCGTGCTGAGCCGGTGCGCGATGATCACCGCCGTGCGGCCCTTCAGAATGTCGTGCATATTGCCGAGGATATTGCTCTCCGATTGCGAGTCCAGTGCCGAGGTCGCTTCGTCGAATACGAGCAGACGCGGATCGTGATACAGCGCCCGCGCAATGCACAGCCGCTGGATCTGCCCGCCCGACAAGCCGATGCCGCGCTCGCCGACAATCTGCTCGTAGCCGAGCGGCATCTTGCTGATGAATCCGTGCGCGTCGGCCATCTTCGCGACCTCCTCGATGCGGCGCCGGTCGGGCGCGTCGTCGCCGCTCGCGATGTTCTCGGAAATCGTACCGGAGAACAGCAGATTGCTCTGCATCACATAGCCGATCTGCGCACGGTAATAGGCTTTATCGACCACGCCGAGATCGTAGCCGTCGATCGTCATCTTGCCTTCAGTCGGCGTATAGAAGCCGACCAGCAATTTGGCGAGCGTGGTCTTGCCCGACCCGCTGCGTCCGACAATCGCCACCAGTTCGCCGGGCTTGATATCGAAGCTGATGTTCTCGAGCACGTACGCCGAGTCGTTTTCGCCATAACGGAAATAGACGCCGCTGAGGCTGATCTCGCCTTGCAGTTCGGGCAACATCACGCGCGACGGCAAATCCTGCGGCTTCTGCTCGGGTTCGATATCGAGCACATCGCCCAGGCGCTCCATCGCCACGCCCGCGTCGTTCAACATGCTCCATAAACCGACCAGGCCCATGAGCGGACCGAGCACGCTCCCCATGAACGCGTTGAACGCGATCAACTGACCAATCGTCATTTCGCGCGCCAGCACGAGATTCGCGCCGACCCACAGAATCGCAATCGTCGTCGCGGCGTTCAGCAACTGACTGCCGAGTCCCACGAGAATGTTGAACGCGTGCGCGCGATATTGCACTTCGAGCGCCTTCGCGTACTTCTTCTCCCAGCGCAAGCGCACCGGCCGTTCGATACCCATGCCCTTGATGGTCTCAACGCCGGCGAGCGCTTCCATCAGAAACGACTTCGATTCGGTCGACGCGGTGAACACTTCGCGCGCATAGCCTTTGATCTTCGGCGTGGCGATCGCGGTCAGGGCCATGATCGGAATGACGAAAGCAATCAGCACCAGCGTCATCTTCACGTTGTAGACGAACATGATCGTGAAGTAGATGAAGACCATCAGCAGGTTCAACGCCGTGGTGACAGTGGACTCGGTGAGGAATGCACGGATCGTCTGGTTCTCCTGAAAGCGCGCGAAAATGTCGCCGGTCTTGCGCTTGGCGAAAAACGAAAACGGCAGTGACATGGTGTGCTTGAAGAACTGCGACATCATCGCGAAGTCCATATTGCGCACCATGAAGTTCGCCAGATACGCACGAATCGACGACATCAATTGCGAAAAGACATTGGCGATGATCAGGCCGCCGATCAGCAGATGCAGCAGGCTGACATTCTGATGCACGATCACGCCGTCGAGAATGTTCTGGATAATGAGCGGCGGAATCACGCCCAGGACCTGAATCACGAAAGTGGCGAGAAACAGGTGGCCGAGAATCTTCTTGTACGGCTTGAGGTAGCCGACAAAGCGAATCCACGGCGAACGCGCGGCGGACATCTGCAGTAAATGCGGTCCGCCGGTAAACAGCAGGCAGGTGCCGCTCCAGCCGCGCTCGAAATCTTCGACCGTCATTTTCTTGAAGCCGACCGCCGGATCCGCGATCCACACGTAATCCTTGGAGAGCCCGTACACCACGACGTAGTGATAGCCCTCCCAGTGGACGATGAACGGCAGATCGAAACCGCGCAACGAATCGAATGTGCATTGCACGCCGCGCGCTGTAAAGCCGAGCGATTCGCCGGCGCGCGCCAGACTGTCGAGCGTCGCGCCCTGGGTCGTGACGTTGGCGAGCTCGCGCAATTTGCCAAGCGTCATTGGAATACTGTAGTGGCGGCATACCATCGCAAGGCACGCCGCACCGCAATCCATTTCTTCCGCCTGCTCGACCAGCGCAAAGCGTTTGATGACTTTCTCGCCGAACTCGGGCTTGCTTTGCAAATCGAGCATCAGCGGCAGCTTGCGCCGCTGCTCGACCCGCTTTTGCCGCTGCAATTCACGGTCGCCGTAGCGAATCCGCTCGTCGAGCACTTCGCGCAGTTTCGGATTGCGTTCGAGGATGAAGTGAACCGTACGCTCCGGAATCACCAGCAGCCGCGTATCGGTCGTCGCGACTACCGATGCCATCTGCTCCTGGCGCATCAGGCATGCTTTCTCGCCGAATATCTCGCCTTCTCCCAGCGTGGCGAGCGTATAGTCGTGCCCCTCCTCGTGCCGCACGATACGCACTTCGCCATGGCGCACCACGTACAGGCGCCGATCCTCGCGACCGTCCTGTTTGAGGATTTCCTTGCCCGCGGCCACGCGTTTCACGCCGACGCTGCGCACATACTCTTCGAGTTCGGCCTTGTTCAGTTTGCCGCGCAGATCGAATAATTGCGCGACGAAACCACCCGCCGAATTGATCGCCACATAGCTGGCAACGAACGCCAATGCGGCCTGATTGCCCGCGATCACAGGTTCGATTGCGGCGCGTGGAATGAACAGCAATTCGGTTTTCGCCGACGACCGCACCGACGCTTCGTGGACATAGGTGCGCAACATCGCGATATCGGCGAAGATCTCGCCCGACTTGCGCACCCCCATGCTGGTTTCCTTACCGTGCTCCTCAGTAAATATCCGCACGGAACCCGAACGAATCACATACAGCCCGTCAGCCGTCTCTCCCGCTGAGCAAACCGTTTCGCCGAACGAATAGAAGCGCGCTTGCGCATATTCGGCAAGACGCTCGATCTCGTCGCGCGAAAACGGCGAAAAAATTTCCACCGAGGTGAGAAACTCGGCTGCGGAGGGCGCGGTCTGGGGTGCATCCATGTGCTTACGGACCTCGAATCGGCGTGTCGCGGTGTTGTTTCAATACGGCGCGTGGTCTGGAACGGCCTAGCGCGCTTCGATCACGTGCTCCTGGGCGCGTGAGATCAGCCAGCTTTCGCGCAGCAGGCGCCGGACTTCGGACGCCACGTCGGCGTCGAGCGTCGCCGGATATTTGGCCGTCACGGCGAAAATCTCGAAGCACGAACGATCCGCAGACGGAAACGGTCCCAGCAGATCGCCCACCGCCGCGTTGAAAATCTTCGCTTCGATATCGGGCTTCAACGAGCCGCGCAGCACCTTGCCGATCACGCCGCCCGCCTCGCGCGTATCCGCGATGGAATGCTCGCGCGCCATGTCGGCGAAACTGTCGGGATCGTCGTGCAGGTACGAAATCATTTCTTTCGCCTTGCCCTCGCTGTCGAGCACGATGTGACTCACCTCGATCGCGTCGAACTTCGGCGAATTGAGCGCGAAGTAATCCTTGATCGCGGCCTCGTTGCCGATCTCGTCGAGCATCTTCTCCTGATACAAGCCGTCGGTAATGAAGACCTCGAATTCGTCGAGACTGACATTCAGGGCGTCGAGATACTGATTCATGTCCGTCGCGCGATGCAGACCACGGACGCGGCGGAACTGATCGGCGCGTTGCTGGATTTCATCAGCGGTCACGGTAATGCCCTGCTTCTTCGCTGCGTGAACCGTGAGCTTGTCGCGCACGATCTGCTCGATCAGGCTCTCGAACTGGCCGGTCAGTTTCAGAAGACGAATGAACTCGGCCACGTCCACGACTTCATCATCGATTCGCACTATCGCGGTCATTTCTTCCGCTCCTTTAATTGACGTGTGATCCGTGCGGTCATCCCGCCACCTGCCTGAACGGATCGAGACCCAGATCGATCAGGCGCCGTTCGCGCACCACGATCTCAGCGCTTGCCGTCATGCCGTAGCGCAACGGATAGCGCGTGTCGGCAATCTGGTAGTAATTTTTGTCGAGCGTGACGCGGCCTTCATAGACTGGCTGCTTGTCCGTCGCCGACGGCTTGGTGGCCGGCGAAATATAGGCGAGCGTGCCGCTGATCAGCCCGTAGCGTTGATACGGGAAAGCGTTGAATTTCAGTTTGACCGGCAAGCCCTCGTGCAGAAACGCACGATCGTGTTCGGCAATTTCGATCTTCAGCACGGGCCGTGCGTCTTTGGGCGCAATGCCGCCGAGCGGCGCGTTTGCCTGAATCTTGTCGCCGCGCTGGGTCGACGTCACGTCGGTGATGACACCCGAAACCGGCGCGAGAATCAGCAGGAAATTGTCTTTGTCGATGTTCTCGAAGCGAATTCGCGCGGCTGCTTCGGACACCAACCGCGCGCTTTGCAGTTGCAGGCGCAACTTGTCTTCTGCGTCGGTAATGTCGCGCACCGCCGAATCGTATTGAAGCTGCAGGTCGGTGGTCTGCTGGCCGCTGGTTTCCAGTTGCGCGTTCGCCTGCGTGTATTCGTGGCTCAAGCGGAAATCCAGCTCCGCGAGCTTCGATTGGGCGACACGGTACGCGTTATCCGCCTCCATTGCCGCCGTGCGTTTTTGCTCCACCTGCAATTCGGCAATGCCGCCGCCGCCCGGCTGCGCGAAGAGCCGCGAGTAGCGGTCCAGTTCCTGGCGCGCCGCTTCGCGCGTGCGCCGGGCGTTGTCGAGCATGCTGCGCGCCTCGTCGAGTTCGGCCTTCTGTCCTTCCGCTAGTTTGGTCGTGCCTTCGGAGACGCGCGTTTCGTGCTGGCGGGCCTCCACTTCCATCTGCGTTTTGAGCGCGGCGGCCTTACGCTCCATTAGCGCTTTCTTCTCGGGGAACTGCTTCCAGTCGCGCTCGGCGTCTTCCAGTTTGAGCTGTGCCTGCAGTGCATTGCTGGCGGCCTCGATTGCGCCGCGCGCATTCAGGCGCGCCAGCACATCGCCCTTCTGCACCGGCTGCCCTTCGGCGATATACAGATCGGCGAGTTCGCCGTCGATCGGCGCATAGATGCGGCGCACCTCCGATTCCGGCGACAAGGTGCCTTGCGCGCTGACGATCACGTCGGCACGCCCCACGAACGACCACAACAGCCCGACCACGACCAGCGCGACCATCGCCCAGATCAGCGCGCGCGCGAGCCGCACCGGCTCCGCCATCAGGATCGCGATGCCCTCGACGCTGTGATCTTCCAGCGCCTCCGACAACGGCCTAGGGTGACTGTCGCGTTTCACTCTGCTCGCCTCCGATCAATGCCAGCTTCGCTTTCAGAAGGCCCGGGTCCAGCACCATGCGCAACTCCGTTAGCGACCGGCGCTGCAAATTCGCTTCGGCTTCGATGTCCGCCAGCAGACGGTCGAAGTCGGCCGGATGATCCGCCTTCAGTTGCGTGTAGATGCGCATGCCCTGTTGCGCCGACGTTTGCGCATCCGAAAGCAGACGGGCCTCGCTGCGAAATCCCGGTGAAATGCCGGCTTCGAGCCGCTGCGTACCGCCGATTGATCCACCCGCGCGATACTGCTTCCATAGGCTCTGGGCGCGCAGCAGCAGATCCTGCGCACGCGCGAGCGCTTTGTCATGCAAGGCGGCGACGTCTTTCTGGATCGACTGCAGGAACCACACGTCCGTTGCCGGATCGAGGCTGGCGTAGAACGACAGCAGACGCTGGTCGTAATCCTTGTCGCCGCGCGTCTTCTGCAACTGCGCGTAGTGGTCGAGCAATGACTTCTTGTGCGCCAGTTCCGCCGCGAGCACGTCGGACCACGGCCCCGCGGGCATGGCCTGCAGACCGGCGAGCGCCTGTTGTGCATCGCCGCGCTGCCAGGCCGCCGTCACCTCATCGTGGCGAGCAATCACGTCCGGCGAAGGCAAACGGCTCGCCGCCAGCTGTTGAGACTGCGCCTGAAACGGCGGTGTGCTGAAGCGCGCCGTTTTCAACATCGCGAGCAACGGCACCAGTTGCCGGCTCAGCGCGGCATTCAACAAATCGGTGTATTGGCGTAAATCCTGACGCACCCGGTCAATGCCCGCGAGACGCGGGTAACGCTGTGCATAATCGTCGAGCACGGGCGGCAACGCGTCGGGCTTATCGCGCGCCAGTTCGGTGCGGATCGTCCCATTCAGACGGTCGATGGCGGCGAGATACACCGAATCGTCGCTTTCGAGTTTGCGCAGATGGCTCAGCGCCTGCGCATAGGGATCAGCGAACACGGGCACGTAGGAGGCGATGCGGTCGAGCGCGCGCTGATGGCTCTTCGCGTCGTCTTCCCAGCGTTGCAGCAGGTTGTTGATCGTGCCCTCGTCCGCGTACATGCGAATCGGCGCGTCCATGCCGCCGCGCGCCGCGACGAAACGCTCCAGATCGCCGACCCATTGCAATTCGTTGATCAGCGACGCGGCGTCCGCATTATTCGCGCTCAACGAACGCATTTCCTTGAGCAACGCGTCGGCCTGATCGAACTGTGCCTTTTGTAGCGCATTCAGCCAACTGGGGAGCTTCGCCTTCAACAACGCTTCGCTCGCGAGTGCGCTGACTTTAGTGTCGGTGGGATGGCTCGCCAGATAGCCCGATGCCGCCGTGACCGCGCTTGTGTAATCGCCGTTCGCCAGCAGATTCTTCAACTCGCGCTCCGACGAACCGCGCATATACAGCGCGGTTCCAATCGCCGCCAACACCACGACACCCACGCCGCTCCATATCGCCACGCGCCGTACGCTCGCGCGATCGTCGATCGCAAACGCCTTGCCGAGTTCGCCCGCGAGCAAACGCCAACGGCGCGGCCGGCCCTTCGCGGCAGCCGCGTTGGCACCGCCATTCGCACCGTTGGTTCCTTGCGTGCCGGTCGCCGCTTTTGCCGAGCCGGTGGGCGTGTCGCGCTTCGCATGCGCGGACGCGGGCTGTGCCGCCTCGTTGACTTCGTCTTCACGTTGGAGGCCGGGGTCGACGCAAAAGATATCGAGGAATGAATGCGCGGCGCCGACGAAAGTGGTCTTGTCGGGATCCACCGCTTCGTCGGCGGCCGGATTGACGAATAGTTGTGTCACGGTGGGCTCGACTTCAGGGGGTTTCTGCAGCGTCACCCTGTAGACGAAGTGGTCTCCGCCAAATGCAACGAGGTCTCCTTCCACCAGGGGCAGCGCGGATTCATCCAGCCGCTTTCCACCGACAAATGTGCCGTTAGTGCTGCCGAGATCCTCGACATAGAGCTCGCCGCCCTTCAGAAAGATGTGCGCGTGACGGCGTGAGATGTAGTTGACCTGATGCGGATAGCGGTCCTTGTAGCGCGCAAAGACGTCGTCTGTCTTACTGACGAGAAACGGGAATGCCTGCACCTCGATAGGTTGCAGGCCGAGATCGTCGCGCTGCGGCACCAGCAGCAATCCCGGCGCCGCCGACGGACTGGCGGCCGCCACGATACGCGCGCGCGGCTCGATGCTCACGCGGTAGCAGAGTTCGCCGCCAAAGCACAGTTCGTCGCCGGCGCGCAGACGCGCCGGAGTCTGCCGCACCGCCACGCCGTTCACCGTCGTGCCGTTCTTGCTGCCGAGGTCGGCGACGTAGACCGCGCCGTGTTCCGTGAAAACCCGCGCATGACGGCGCGACAGGCGCGCGATCCGCTCGGCGGGATAATCGGTAAAAGGTGCTTCGCTGCGCCCGATTGCAAACAGGTTGTCGACGATACGAATCGCGTCGAGCGCGGGACGTTGCGCAGACGCGGCCGGTGACAGCACCACGTCGAACGCGGCGTCTTCTGTCGCGCGCATCTCAGCAATCGGAGCTTCGCCGGCGGCCATTTTATCTGGATCACTAAGCGTTTACCCGTTGCGGCGAGAGCGCAACGGAAACGGGACGAATGACTACGGCGAAAAGATATTGTTCATGTGAGTCGTGCAAAAACCGACTCCTTAATGATTGTAAGTCACACATGGCGAGTGTCAATTTTCCGATCATCGGTTATGAACGCAACAAGTGCGTCGAATGCAGCCGAAATACCCCACGCTGCACGCCACGTTGCGGATTAGCTCAGTGTTCCTTTACTTGTGCCTGCACGTCGACGCTCGGCCAACCTCCGCCCAGCGCCTTATAAAGCAGCACCGTGTCGGACAGAATCTGTTGATGGTTGGCAAGCAGTTCCTGCTGCGCCTCCAGCAAGGTCCGTTCGGTTTCGAATACCTCCAGTTGCGACACCACGCCGAGGCGCAATTGCGACTGGATCTGATCCGCGACGATCTGCAGCCGCGACGCCTCCTGCTCCAATTCCACGCGCTGCTGCTTGTGCGAATTCAGGTTGACCAGCGCGTTTTCCACTTCCTCGAACGCACCCATCACTGCCACGCGATACTGTTGCTCGGCCACCGTCGATTGCGCTTTGGTGACTTTCACATGCGCACGCACGCCGGGATCGAGCAGCGGAATGTTGATGCTGGGCATGAAGCCATACGTGAACGATTTCAGCAGATCGGTCAACGCGAAACTCGCGGTGCCGGCGTGGCCGGTCAGGCTGATGGTCGGCAGCTGCGCGAGCTTGGCCTGCCCGACGAGGTCGTACGCTTCCAGCACTCTGAACTCGGCGGCCACCACGTCGGGACGCCGCGCGAGCAGTTGCGCGGGCAAACCGTCCGGCACGGACGGCAGTTGCACGCGCTGCTGCAAATGCCCTTTGGGCATCTGGAATTCACCCGCCGGCACGCCGATCAACGTACAGAGCGCGTTGTTGGCGAGCGCGCGCGAACGGCGCAGGTCGAGCAACTGATTGGTCAGGCGGTTGATCTCCGCCTGCTGGCGCAACACCTGGGTTTGCGGCACGAGCCCGTTGCGGCGCTGGCCGTCGTAAATGGCGAGGATTTGCCGGTTCGTTTCGAGCGTTTTCTGCTGCTGTTCGATCTGGTCGTCGAATTGCAGAATCTGGAAGTAGGTGCTCGATACGTTCGATACCAACTCAAGATAGCCGGCGCGCCAGTCGGCCTCGCTGGCGTGGAATTCCGCCTTCTGCGCCTGCACGCCTTTTTCGACCTTGCCCCAGATATCGATGTCCCAGTTCACCTGCGTCGCGAGGTTGTACTGCTTGGAGAAAGTTTGATGCGTGGTCTTTTCGAAACTGGCGCCGGCGCCGATATCCATGGTCGGCAAGGCGCCCGCCCCGGCTTCGCCAATCTGCGTGCCGGCCACGTCGATACGCGCGGCCAGCACCTTGATATCGAAGTTGCCGGCAATCGCCTTTGCAATCAGCGTGTCGAGATAGGGATCGTGGAAGCCTTTCCACCAGTCGGGTTCGATCGTCGCGGCGGCCGAGACGGGCGAGCCTTTCTGATCCGACCACGAGGCTTTGGCGGGCGTGTCGGGACGCTTGTAGTCGGGCATGCTGACATCGATACAGGCCGACAGCGAGAGCGCGCATACCGTCGCCGCGCAAACGCTGCGCAGTGCGGATGTCCTGCGGAAAAAGCGCTGGCAAGCTGACGAAAGCAACGCTGACACGATGGTCTCCGATGACGCCACTTCGTTGCACGAGAAGCACGCGCCCTTTAAGTAAAGCATCTCCTGCGCGGCTTCACCATCGAAGCGAGGCGGGAAGATCGGCGCGGGAATCGGGCGGTGGAACGGGGGTGGCGTGAAAAGAACGATTGGCTGCGAAATCTTTTTGAGGAGCGGCCGGTAAGCGCCCGCGGAGGCTGTCGCGCCTCCGCGGCGGCCTGCGCCGTTTAGTGCACGTTGATGTTGTTGCTCGCGGTCACATGCGGGTCGATCGTGCTCGAGATGCCGGCGACGAACGCTGCGTTGTTGCCGTTGGCGCTCTGGATGTTCAGCGTCGTGTTGATCAGCTGGGTGGCGTCGACGGTCTTGCTGTTGTTCGGCGCATACACCGGCATGAAGTTGAAGTACGACGAGGACGGATAGTAGCCGGTACCGCCACGCACGGCGCTCATGGCCTTGCTGTCGAGTTGTTCGGTGAGGGACAGGTCTTTGATCATCAGCGTGTTCATGGTAAATCTCCTGGGAAGGGAATACAGCACAGTTTGCGGTTGGGTTCGAGCAACTTGTCTGCTCGAGTGTCACTAATGCATGGGTTGTGCCAGGATTGCTTTCCTATCCTAAGAAATGTGCCTGAATGCCGTGGATAAAGGGTTGCGGAGCCGGCGGGATATTAAACGCTAGATAGGGCGGTGAAACGGCGCGCGGAGGATGGTGGATCGTGGCCAACAACCCGCGCGAAATTGTTGGTTGCGGCGTGACACTGAGGCGTTAGCCAGCGCGCCGTGTCACGCCGCGCAATGAACAAGCGCGCGTCACCGCGCGATGACGGTGATCTTCTTCGAATACACCGGTGGATTGTGCGGCACATGCATGTCGTCGCCCATCAGCAACTGCAGTGTGTGCTTGCCTGGCGGGAGTTGAATCATGGTCTCCGTTTCACCCGCACCGAAGTGCAGATGATTGCGATCCGACGGAATCTCCTGATCCATCGGCGGTAAGTCCGTGTCGATCAGCAAGTGATGGTGGCCGGTATTCGGAAACTTGACGCCTTTCGGCGCCACGCCCATGTACCGCAGGCCGAACCACACCTTGAACGGCTTGTTGGCAGGCACCACCTGGCCGTCGTTGGGATAGCCGATATACGCCTGGGCGCCGGCCGGCGCCGGCGTCGTACCTGCAAGGGCGGCATTCGGCGAAGCCAATGCCGCCGACATGACGAGCGCCGCGACCGCGATGATCTTGTACATGAAGGTCTCTCCGTCCTGACGGATTCGCTTTGAACGAACGGATCGCGCTAGTCTTTTAGCACGGTGATGGTGATTTTTTTCGAATACACAGGCGGCACATGCGGCACGTGGTTGTGGTCGCCGAGAATGAGCTGCAACGTGTGCTTGCCCGGCGGCAACTCGATACGCGCGTCCGTTTCGCCCGCACCGAAGTGCAGATGATTGCGATCCGACGGGATCTCCTGATCGAGCGGCGGCAGGTCGGTGTCGATCAGCAAATGATGATGGCCGGTGTTCGGGAACACGACGCCCTTCGGGCACACGCCCATATTCCGCAGTCCCATACGCACCCACAACTTGCCGCCGTGAATCACGGTGCCGTCCGATGGCCAGATGATGTATTCCTCCGCGCCCGGCGGCGACGCCGTATGCTCGGCCGCCGCGAATACGCTCGGGACCATGTTGCCGACCATGAGGAGCAGCGTTGCGCGCAACGTTCGGCGCAATGCGTCGCGACGCGCATTCGATCCATGACGCGCGTCGAGAACAACGGGGGTAACGGTTCTTCGCATAGCGCACTCTCCCGAAGAGTGGTCATGGCCAATGGCGTTCGGCTGGATGTCGCGGATGTGCGCGAGATTGGACGGCCACCTGCTTAAAACGAGCTTGCCGCCCTACTTTGTGAAATTAGCTTAGGACGTAACTTGCCAAAAAGATACGCCACGCTCGTTAACCGTATGACGCATTCGGGGCACGCGGACAGTTGTGGCGCGCAAAGCGCGTGCTATCGTTATTAAGAGGTTGCAGATGGATGGTCGATAAGGGGCGTCGATGTTTCGCGCGATTTATTCCGGCGGCGGCCGCGAGTTGTGCGGTCCTCGATTGCCTATGTTCTGTCCGGAACAAACAGGATGTGAAGATGTGGCGAATATTCATGCTGGTGTGCGTGGCCGGGGCAATGCAGACGCATTGGGGCGATGCGTTTGCAGCGCAACAACGTGAGGGCGCCGAGCAGGGTGCGAATGCAACGAGCTTGCCGCTCACGCTGGTTACTCCGTTCTCGCCTCAACCAGGCAACGCGCGTTCTCCCCGTATCGCGCTTGTGATCGGCAACGGCGCATATGGTGCGGACGGTGTGGTCGGTGCGGGTCGCGATGGCTCGCAAGTGGAGGCGCTGCGGGAGAACGCGCCACGCGACGCCGCCGCCATGCGCGACAGGCTCCAGACGCTTGGCTTCGACGTCATCATGCGCACGAACGCGACGCCGCGGCAAATGCGCGAAGCCATCGGCCAATTCCATCAGCGCTTGCAGGCGGGCGGTGTCGGTCTGTTTTATTTCGCCGGACACGGCATGCGGATCGGCCCGCAAACCCTGCTCATTCCCGCGGGACTCGATGCTCGCTCACCGGCTGCGGTCGTGAGCAACGGTGTCGATCTGCACACCGTATTGGAGGCGATGCGCGGGCCGCGAGACGGCCGGCTCAATCTCGTGATCCTCGATACGTGTCTGAACGATCCATTCTCGGCGAGCCCGACGGACGATACATCCGCGCTTCCCGCCAATACGGTGGTTACCTACGCAACCGCGCCCGGCGGTTTCGCTGCGGACGGGACACGGCACGGCGTCTATACGAATGCATGGCTGCACGTGCTCGACAGCGCGCCGTCGCTCACGCTGGCGGACCTGTTGCAACGTGTCGCAGCGCAGGTACGCGAGGCCACCGGCGGCCAGCAATCGCCGTGGCTTACCTCGTCGCTTCCTCGGCCCGTGCTGACGGCCGATGCCGCATCCACCGCGAGGGACAATCCCATCGTCACGCTGCACAGTAGAGGCATTCTGCCGAAAGACAGCAGCGAACAATACGAAATCACGTTCTGGAACTCGATCAAGGACAGCAACTACCCGGGCGACTACGAGGCCTACTTGAAGGCCTATCCGAACGGCCGCTTCGCCGCGCTCGCTCATGCGCGCATCGACCGTTTGCGTGCTGCGGCGTCCTCGAACGCGCCGTCCGCCGCCACGCCTGCTGCGCCTTCAACAGCACCCGCGCCACAGGCCGCACGGCCGACACCGCCGGCCAGTAGCCCGACACCCAAGCCCGCTCCGAGCGCCGCCCCACCCGCTGCACCACCCGCGGCGGCGGTCGCGCAAAAGCCCGTCACGCATACGCCGGTTGCCGGTGAAAGCCGCGATTGCGCGACCTGTCCGATCATGATTGCCGTGCCCGCCGGTTCGTTCTCAATGGGCAGCAGTACCGACGACCCGTCCGAAAAGCCCGTTCATCACGTGACCATCGGCGCGCCGTTCGCGATCGGCAAGTATGAGGTAACGGTCGACCAATGGAACGCGTGCGTCGCCGCCAATGCGTGCCAGAAACTCACGCCGGAAAGCAACACCAATAAAGCCGCACCGGCGCGCGACCTCAGTTGGGACGACGCGCAGCAATACGTGAAATGGCTGAGCAAGGTCACCGGCAAACCGTACCGTCTGCCCACCGAAGCGGAATGGGAATACGCGGATCGCGGCGGCACCACCAGCGCCTACTGGTGGGGCGACCAGATGCGCAAGGGCAACGCCAATTGCAAGGACTGCGGCGACCCGTGGCACAAGGAAGGACCCGAGGCCGCCGGTTCGTTCGCACCGAATCCGCTCGGCCTGTACGACATGAACGGCAGCGTCTGGGAATGGACCGCCGATTGCTGGCACAACTCCTACCAGGGCGCGCCCGCCGACGGCCATGCATGGGACAGCCCCGGCTGCGATATGCGCGTGATTCGTGGCGGTTCGTGGCGCGAAGGCGGCGGCTACATGCTTAGCGCGACACGCTTCAAGTACAGCGCGGGCGTGCGCCAATCGCAGGACGGCTTCCGGGTGGTCAAAGATCTGAAGTGACTTGCCGGGGCCGCGTTCGAGTCTCGATCGGACTCACAGCCCATTGCAAGAGAATACGAGAGAAACCGCGCTCCCGCTCCCGTCAGGGCGAGCGCGGTTTCGTCGTGATCGGCGCGAAATCGGCGACGACGTGATCGCGGCCGTATTTGCCGCCGATCTGCGCGAGGCGCGCATCGAGTGCCCGCAGATAATCGGCGCGCGATTCGCTCTCCGGGCGCGGCTTGTCGAAGAGCGGCGCCGGCGTGATCAGCAGCACCACCATCTCCGATCCGAACGGCTTCGAAATGATCCAGTCACCGGCGCCGCCGACCGTCGCGGCGTAGTGAGGCGGCGCCTGATTGTCCTTCGCGCGCGGGCTCGGCACCATGTGCACGACGCTGCCGTCGAGCTGGTAGTAGTCGAGGTTCACATACGAGTCATAGCCCGGCGTGGTGATGTCGACCACCAGCGGATCACCGTCGCTCAACTGACCGCCCGGCGGACGCACATGCAAGGCCGCGAGGTGGCCCGCCTGCATGTTGTGAATCCAGTAGGGCGCGAACGCCTTGATGGTGTCGCATTTGTCGTCGGCGAGCGGCTCGACCTGGAGTGTCAGTGTGTCGACGCCCGGCAACGCCCCTAGCGTGTCCTTCAGATGCGCCGCGCCATAGCGTTGCGAGACGTAGCCCCGCACCGTCAACGAGTGATCCTGTACTGAGGCGGATAGCGCGGAACAAGGCACTTGCGTCAGCGCCGGTGTGACGGCGGCGAGCGTCAGCGCCGGCTTCGGCGCGGGCTTCGCTGCGGGCGCCGCCGGTGGCGTGGCGGGCACTGCCGCGACCGGACTTGCCGGCGGTGCCACGGGCGGCGCGGTCACTGTCCCTTCCGAAATCGACGAAGCCGCCTGCTCCGTCAAAGCCTGCGATGCGCCTGCTTCCGTCTGTGCTCCGTTATGCCGGTTCGCCCCCGAGCGGAACGCGAACACGCCGACCGCCGCGGCGCACACCACCGCGAAACTCGCGAGCCCGACCTTCGCCAGCGTGCCCGACTTTTCCGCGCGTGCTTCGTTATCGAACTCCGCGATGAAGCGCGCCACGCTCGGCATGCGCGTATTGCGATCGAACGACAGCGCGGCCCGCAGCGCGCGCCATTGTTTTGAATCGAGATTGGCCGGCCGCTGCGGTTTGAAATCGGAGTTGCGGGCTTGCGTCGCGGACAAGCGATCGAACGGATGGTGGCCGGTCAGCAATTCATACGTGATGCAGCCGAGCGCGTAAATGTCATCGCGCGGATCCGGCTCGCGGTGCTCGATCATTTCCGGGCTGGCGTACGCGGGCGTCAATGCGCCCAGGCTGCCCGGATCGAAGACGGTTGCATCGCTCTCTTCTTCCGGACGCTGGAACACGCGTGCAATGCCGAAGTCGATCACTTTCACTTCGGCGTCCGTCGTGAGAAACACGTTGGCGGGCTTGAAGTCGCAATGCACGAAGCCGCGTTCATGCGCGTAGGCAAGCGCGCTGCACATGCCGCGCACGATCGGCAGCGCCGCGCGCACCGGCATGCCCTGATAGCCCGGTGTGCGCAGCAACTGGCTGAGCGGCTTGCCGGACAGGTACTCCATTGTCAGATAGACGATCGGCCCGTCACGATCGAAGTCGTACACCGTGATGATGTTGCGATGCGCGAGCACTTGCGCTTTGCGCGCCTCGCGCTGCAACGCGACGAGTGAATTCGGGTTGCCGCGGAACTGAACGTTGAGCACCTTGATCGCGAGATACGGTTTGCGATCCGATGCCTCGAGCTTGCGCAGATCCAGCGCCTTGTAGACCGTGCCCATGCCGCCCACGCCAAGGCATTCCTCGAGCACGAAGCGGTTGTTGAGCGTATCGCCAGTGCCTTTGATCTGGTCGTGGCCCGTGGTATTCGCGGCGCCCGCTGCGTTCGCCGCACTGCCCGCACTTGATGATCGTATCGACGGAATCTCGACGGTGGTCTGGATGCCGGTTTCGTCGCCGCCCGCGGCCACGTTCGAGACGCGCAACTGCTCGATGCGCCGCCGCACTTCCACGTAGAGATCGTCCGGGAGCGGCGCCTTGCGATGTGCCGCGCCAAGCATGTCCAGCAGCTGCGTAGGGCCGAGTCCTTCGGTGGTCAGCGTGCTGTCGAGTTGAGCCACGAACTCGTCACGGGACAGCTCGCCGTTCTGAAAGTCGTGAATCACACGCGCAAGGCTAGCCATATGTGCGAAGCGCCGCCGCTGCCGTTGGGCCGGGTCGCGCGCGATCCAAGCCTGTCGGGCTGATAGAGAACCTTTCGTAACCAGTTACATGTGCCGCTTCGATACTAGCTCCCGCTCCGTTCTTTCGCAAACCAGGATTGCCCCGCTGCCGGCCCAGTGCGCCCGTGTCGTGCGATATCCAACAGCATGCAGTGGTCTGTCGGACGCATGCCGTCGGCCGGTCATCGCGTCCGCGCCGCAGTGCGTTCGGGCGCGCCCGGCACGACGACGCGAAACCCTTATTCCGCAAGCCTTTCCCAACTTTCTTAGGAACCTTGAATAAAACTGGCACAGCCTGTGCATGAGTGACACCCGAGCAGACAAGTTGCTCGCACCCGATCGCAGCACCCTGACCTTTACCCTCTGGAGACTCACCATGAACGCACTGATGATCAAAGACCTGTCCATCACCGAACAACTCGACAGCAAGGCCATGAGCGCCGTGCGCGGCGGCACCGGCTACTATCCGCCCTCGTCGTACTTCAACTTCAGCCCCGTCTTTGCTCCGAACGACAGCAAGAAGGTCGACGCCACCCAGCTGATCAACAACCAGCTGAACCTGCAGAACGCCAACGGCAACAACGTCGCGTTCGCCACCGGCATCAGCTCGACGGTCAACCCGTGCGTCACGACCAGCAACAACATCCACATGTAATACGTCGCGACACGGAGCGCCCGGCTCGCCGGCGCGCTTCGTCCGCCGACGATTACCTCCGTCTTCCGCGCACCTTTGGAGAAGCACCATGTCATCCCTCATGATTCGCGATCTGTCCGGCACCCGCGAGCTCGACCGCCGCGCCATGTCGGCGGTGGCCGGCGGCACCGGCAGCAGCGTGCCCGGCCTGCCCTCGGCCGCCGGCCTCGGCGGCATTGCCAACGTCAACGTCTCGATCAACCAGAACCTCAACCAGCTGCAGTACGTCAACGTCGCCGCACTCAACAACGTCGGCGTGATCGGTGCGGGCTTCGCGCCGCTGCACCTGAACGTCAGCCCGTCGCTGTGGGGCGCCAACTACGCCAACGTCTGACCGCTTGCCGCGAGGGCCGGGGGGCCTCAACCATGCCGGCGGATCATCGCCGGCCGGCGAGTTGCAGCGAGATTTCCTATACTGATTGTGCGGGGAGACCGCAGCACATTTCACGGCACATCCGGGCGGCGGCCGGCGCATTGCACCGGCCCACCGCCCGATTTCATTTCTGGAGCCATCATGGCCAGGCTGATCATCAGGGACCTCACCGACAGCGTCGAACTCGATCGTCAGGCAATGACGGCCATCGTCGGCGGCGCGCGTATCGGCGCGCGGCTGAACGCGGCCGTGCCACTGGTGCCGGCTTCGGCACGCGTGGTCGAGTATCCGCCGGGTTTCCCCGCCGCGCATCAGACGATTGCCAAGGCGGCCATGCAGCGCAAAACATAGCGCGCCCCGCTTCGGCGTTGCACAGTCACAGCAACGGCACGCGTTACTCACGCGTGCCGTTTGCTTTTGTTGTCGGCAGAACGCCATAAGCCGACATCCCACCCTCGATTGGTGGGAACTCGCCGAACAGTTCCGCCGAATCTCAAGCTCACTTAACGCCATATTCGAAGAACGCATATCGTCTGTTGCCTGCTGGCCTTGCGTCGCCGCCTCGCATTCTGTTCCTCGTTTATTGCTCATAGAAATTGGCATGCCCCTTGCAGAACCACGGTCGAGCACCGCACCGTGCTCACTCATCCACCCTCAGGAGTATTGCCATGAAATCCATCGTCATCATCAAGGATCTGCCACGTTCCGCGGATCGCCCACACGACGAAACGACACTCACTGCCGCGCAGATGAAGGCCGTGCGCGGCGGCCGTTCCGTCATTGTCACCGTCGATCATGGCCCTCTCGGCCAGGTGGACGACTTTGGAATCAACACCGCCATCTTCGAAGGACGTATCAAAGGGCCTTACTTATAGGACGCGCGAAGTGTCCGCAATTAGAAACGGGCCCCCTTCACATCTTTGCCGTTGGAGGGGGCCTGTTCATTGTGGGAGTCTGGTTTGAACACCGTGGTCAGGTCAAATACCGTCGCCGCTGCCCGTGTCGTGCGATGTCCAACAGCATGCGGTGGTCTGTCGGGTGAGCGCCGTCAGTCGTTCGTCGCTCACGTGCGGCAATGGACCGGCGCCGTGGCTGCATCTCGACGTGAAACCCTTACGCCGCAATCCTTCTCCAACTTTATTAGGAACCTTGAATAAAACTGGCACAGCCTGTGCATGAGTGACATCCGAGCAGACAAGTTGCTCGCACCCGATCGCAACACCCTGACCCTTACCCTCTGGAGACTCACCATGAACGCACTGATGATCAAAGACCTGTCCATCACCGAACAACTCGACAGCAAGGCCATGAGCGCCGTGCGCGGCGGCACCGGCTACTATCCGTCCTCGTCGTACTTCAACTTCAGCCCCGTCTTTGCTCCGAACGACAGCAAGAAAGTCGACGCCACCCAGCTGATCAACAACCAGCTGAACCTGCAGAACGCCAACGGCAACAACGTCGCGTTCGCCACCGGCATCAGCTCGACGGTCAACCCGTGCGTCACGACCAGCAACAACATCCACATGTAATACGTCGCGACACGGAGCGCCCGGCTCGCCGGCGCGCTTCGTCCGCCGACGATTACCCCTGTCTTTTGCGCACCTTTGGAGAAGCACCATGTCATCCCTCATGATTCGCGATCTGTCCGGCACCCGCGAGCTCGACCGCCGCGCCATGTCGGCGGTGGCCGGCGGCACCGGCAGCAGCGTGCCCGGCCTGCCCTCGGCCGCCGGCCTCGGCGGCATTGCCAACGTCAACGTCTCGATCAACCAGAACCTCAACCAGCTGCAGTACGTCAACGTCGCCGCACTCAACAACGTCGGCGTGATCGGCGCGGGCTTCGCGCCGCTGCATCTGAACGTCAGCCCGTCGCTGTGGGGCGCCAACTACGCCAACGTCTGACCGCTTGCCGCGAGGGCCGGGGGGCCTCAACCATGCCGGCAGATCATCGCCGGCCGGCGAGTCGCAGCGAGATTTCCTATACTGATTGTGCGGGGAGACCGCAGCACATTTCACGACACATCCGGGCGGCGGCCGGCGCATTGCACCGGCCCACCGCCCGATTTCATTTCTGGAGCCATCATGGCCAGGCTGATCATCAGGGACCTCACCGACAGCGTCGAACTCGATCGTCAGGCAATGACGGCCATCGTCGGCGGCGCGCGTATCGGCGCGCGGCTGAACGCGGCCGTGCCACTGGTGCCGGCTTCGGCACGCGTGGTCGAATATCCGCCGGGCTTCCCCGCCGCGCATCAGACGATTGCCAAGGCGGCCATGCAGCGCAAAACATAGCGCGCCCCGCTTCGGCGTTGCACAGTCACAGCAACGGCACGCGTCACATACGCGTGCCGTTTGCTTTTGTTGTCGGCAGAAGCGCAGCGCCGCAACCCGTTAACGCAAACGATCTACGAAATATTCCCCTCTGGCGACAGCGCTCTCGCTTTTTCGCCATGAAAGTTGGCTTGTGCAATTAGCCTGGCGAATGTCCGCACGCGGCGACGCCGCCCGCTCTGCGCTCACCTATGATGCTTAGGACGCCACGTGGTTTTTTTCGCTGTCCGCCAATAGCACGCACTATCCGGACAGCTTGCTGGCGCAGAACTGAACACGACGCACCGCATCCGCGACGCGCCGTACCCATAAGCGACGATGGCAGCGCGCCACGAGCCGGCATCGCCATTCACGGATTGGAGGAACGCAATGAAATTTATCGTCCTATGGAACGGTCTGCCGACCGCAGAGGGTTCCGTTATAGAACGTTTCATGAAGACCGGCGGCCAGGTGCCGGACGGCGTCAAATTGCTGGGACGCTGGCATGCTATCGGCGGCTTGCGCGGCGTTGCAATCGTGGAGGCCGACGACACGCGCGCGATCGCGGCGCTGGCGCTCGGATGGGGCGACCTGCTGACGATGGACATCTCCCCGGCCCTGACCGACGAAGACCTGGGCGCCGCGCTCGGCAAGCATATGGCCACGGGCAACAAGTAAGCACGCCATGAGCACCAGGTTCACCGCGCCGCCTCCGAGCGGGCAACTGCTGCCGTTCCGCGAATCGCTGCTTGCGATGCTCGGCATCGCTTTTGTCGCGATGCTGGTGGCGCTGGATCAAACCATCGTCGGCACCGCGCTGCCGCGCATCGTCGCCGATCTGAAGGGCTTCGACCTGTACGCGTGGGTCGCGACATCGTACATGCTGGCCTCCGTGATCACGATTCCCATCTTTGGGCGGTTAGGCGATCTGTTTGGCCGCAAGCGGTTCCTGATCGCGGCGATCCTGTTGTTCACCGGCGCCTCTGTGTTGTGCGGCTTTGCCAGCAGCATGTTGTTGCTGGTGGTTTCGCGCGGACTGCAAGGGATTGGCGGCGGCATTCTGATCGGCACGGTGTTCGCCACCGTCGCCGATCTGTTCCCGAATCCGAAACTGCGGCTGCGTTGGCTCGTGTTCGTCACGTCCGCCTTCGGCGTGTCCAACATGGTCGGGCCGACGCTCGGCGGAATGTTGACGCAGTATGGCGGCTGGCGGCTGGTGTTTTTCGTCAACGTGCCGGTCGGGCTCGTCTCGCTGCTGTTCGTGCAGCGCTTTCTGCCACCGCTGCTTCACCTGCGGCGCAAAGGTCCCGTGCGGCTCGACTGGCTCGGCGCGTTCGTGCTCGCGGTTACGTTCGGCTCACTGCAAGTGCTGATCGAACTGTTTCCAAGGCGCGGCGTCGATACGACTACCATCGTGCTGACCGTCGTAGCGGTGACTTGTGGACTGATTCTCTGGCTATGGGAGCGGCGCATCGGCTATCCGATCGTGCCGGTCGACATGCTGATGGACCGCAAGCTCTCCGCGCTGTTCGCGATGTCGGTGCTCGGCGGCTTCGCGCTCTTTTCGCTGGTGTTCTATGTGCCGCTGCTGTTCCAGGGCGGCTACGCGATGTCCGCGCATGACTCCGGCATGCTGATCACGCCGCTGTTGCTCGGCACAACCGTGGGCAGCGTGCTCAACAATCGTATCGTCACACGAGTCCGCCGCGCAAACGGCATCATGTATGTCGGCTTTGCGCTGTCAGCGCTCGCCTGTCTGAGCGTGGTCGTCTTGCGCGGCACGGAACCGCATCTGGTGTGGGCCTCGTGCATGGGCATCAGCGGGCTCGGCCTCGGTCTGGTGGCGACCAGCCTGACCGTCTGCTCACAGCAGATCGTCGGGCGGGACCATGTCGGCGCGGCCACCGCGCTGCTTCAATCGCTGCGGACATTCGGCGGCATGCTCGGCACGGTGATGACGGGCGCGTTGCTCGGCCACCTCTATTCGCGTGGGGTGCATCGCTCGCTCGATTCCTACCAGGCGACGCAGTGGTTCAAGTCCTTCGCCAGTCCCGAGTTGCTGGTGGATCGCGCGGAACAGGCCGCGCTGATCAATCGTCTGGTGAGTGCCGGCCAGTCGGGCGACGCCATGATGCGCTCCGCGCGCGAGGCGCTGGTGCAGTCCATTCACATCGGCATTCTGGTGGCCGGCGCCGCCGCGTTGATCGGTCTGTGCCTCGCCTGGTTCGTGCCGCCCGTGCGCATCAGCTATCCGGAAATCGAACTCGCGCCGGATGGGCAACCATCCGCCGACGCCCTTCCGCCGCACCGCAGCGTGCTCTAGGCGCGCCGCCGTACGTCCTCAAATGTTCTTCTTGCGTTCTGTATCACTCGATATATAATCGCTTTTTATATCGACTGATACAGAACCTGTCGTCTGCGACGCTGGAAGGACATTCACCATGGCAAGACCCCGCCAATTCGACGAACACGAGGTGCTGGAAGCCGCCAGCGCGGCCTTCTGGACCAAGGGCTACGAGGCGACCTCCACGCGCGACCTGGTCAAGTCGACCGGGCTGACGCAGCCGAGTCTCTACAACGCGTTCGGCGACAAACGCACGCTGTATCTGCGCGCGCTCGAGCATTATCTCGAGCACACTTTGCGCGAACGGATCAGAAGACTGGAGCGGACCGTATCGCCGGCATTAGCGGTGACGATGTTCTTCCACGAGATCCTCGAACGAACTCTCGCCGATCCCGCACAGCGCGGCTGCATGCTGGTGAACTCGGCGCTGGAAACCACATCGGAGGACGAAGCATTCCGTGAAATCGTCGCGATGGAATTCGCTGAAATGCGCGGGTTCTTCTACCGCCGCATGCTTGCGGCCAGCGAGAGCGGTGAAATCACCACGGTTGTTTCCGCCGACGACGCCGCCACTCACCTGCTGACCACGTTGATCGGCGTTCGCGTTCTCGCGCGGGTCGATCCGCAACAAACGCTGCTTGTAGGCGCAATCGCGCCCGTGTTGCTGCTGCTTGGTTTGCCTGCCCTACCGGCGACCGGCTCCGACGCCTGAGCCGCGCGCCTGACAAGGCGCGCCCCTTCGTTTTCCCACCGACATCCGGCAGCGCCGCGATCAGCGCGCGCACCGGTAAAGGAACCGTCATGTCCGCTGCTCCGATAACGTCAGATAGTCCAGTCTCACTCGATGCCCGCGCACTCTTCGCAACGCTCGCGGGTCTGTGCGGCAGTCTGGTCGCCATTGGCCTCGCGCGCTTCGCGTACACGCCCTTGATTCCCTCGCTGATCCAGGCGCACTGGTTCACCTCGTCGCAAGCGGTAACGCTCGGCGCGGCGAACTTCGCCGGTTATCTGGTCGGCGCGTTGATCGGCCGTCCGCTCGCATCCGTCCTGTCGAACCGCAGCGCGTTGCGCCTGCTGATGGCGGTCGTGACCGCCGCCTTCTTCGCCTGCGCGTATCCGCTTTCGGTGAGCTGGTTTTTCGCGTGGCGCTTGTTGTCGGGCATTTCCGGCGGCGCAATCATGGTGCTGGTGACGACGTCGATTCTTCCGCACATTCCCGTGCCACGGCGTGGCTTCGTGAGCGGCATGATCTTTCTTGGACTCGGTCTTGGCATCGCGGCATCCGGCACCTTGATTCCAAAACTGCTGCACTATGGTTTGCAAACTACGTGGATCGGTCTCGGCGTCGTGGCCCTGGTGTTGACCGCGGTGAGCTGGTTCGGCTGGCCTTCGACGAATCCGCCCGCGCCGGTCGCGCCTTCCGGTACGCATCACGCAGTGCGCCCTCACGGCTTGACGCTTCGCGTGCTGTACGCGCAATACGCGGCAAACGCACTCGGCCTTGTCCCGGCGATGGTGCTGCTCGTCGACTATATCGCTCGCGGCCTGGGACGCGGCGCCGCTATCGGCGCGGACTACTGGGTGCTGTACGGCCTCGCTGCAATCGCCGGCCCGGTGATCTGCGGCAACGTGGCCGATCGCATCGGCTTCGGCAAGGCCTATCGCGTCGGACTGATTCTGCAAGCGGCCGCCGTCGCCATGCTCGCGTTCTCGGGCAGCACGCTCGTGCTGGCTGCATCGACTGTGATTCTCGGCATCTTCACACCGGGCATCGTGCCGCTCGTGCTCGGCCGCATCCATGAACTTGTGCCACACGATCACACCGAACAGCGAGCCGCATGGAGTCGCGCGACGACAGCCTTCGCGCTGTTCCAGGCGCTCGGCGGCTATGGGTACTCGTACCTCTTCTCGCATACGCATAACGACTACGCGTTGATCTTCACTTGCGGCGCGGTTGCGCTCGCTGTCGCCTTCGTCGGGGATTTGATTGCGTCGCGTATCAGCACCGCCCGCTACACGGCGGTGTGACGGTTCCAAGCCGCCTCCGCCTCGACTTTTCGCCGTGGGCACGCGGCTTGCTCAGCAGTGACACCGATACTGCCTTTCGCAAGAACACTCGCCATGCGGCCTTGCATGGCTGTCGTGAAGGCAGGTCCTATCAACCAGGCGGAGGTCATTCATATGTTGGGAACTATTCTTCTAGTCGTGCTGATTCTTCTCCTCATCGGTGCGCTCCCCACGTGGCCGCATAGCCGCGCGTGGGGTTACGGTCCCACCGGCGGTCTCGGACTCGTCGTGATCGTGGTGATCGTGTTGCTGGTCGTCGGCGTCATATAGCGTTAATTGCCATGGCGTTGCGTAGTACCCGCACTGCTTGAAAGCGGGTCGGCCGCCGGATATCTGCGCAGTTCGCTGCACGGATATCCGGCGGCCTTACTATGTCGAGGGTCGATGCACATCCCTATCTTGTCACCCTGGGAGCAGCAATGGAAAAGTTACTCGCGAATCAGGTCGCTCTGGTCACGGGCGCCAGTTCGGGCATTGGTTCCGGCGTCGCCAAAGCGCTCGCGGACGCGGGCGCGGCCGTCGTCGTGAACTATCACTCACATGCCGAAGGGGCCGAGCACCTCGCCGCCGAGATCGAGCAAACTGGCGGCGCCGCTCTCGCGGTTCAGGCCGATGTCGCCGACCCCACGCAGGTCGAGAAGATGTTCGCGGCATGCCGCGCGCGTTTCGGAAGCGTGGATATCGTGGTCGCGAATTCGGGCGTGCAGAAAGACAATGCATTTGCCGATATGACGCTGGACGACTGGCAACAGGTGCTGGCGACCAATCTCACCGGCCAGTTCCTGACGGCACAGGCGGCCGTGAAAGAGTTTCGGCGACGCGGCCCGACGACAACGTCCAAAGCGCTCGGCAAGATCATCTGCATGAGCTCGGTTCACGAAGTCATTCCGTGGGCGGGGCACGTCAATTACGCGGCGTCCAAAGGCGGCATCCAGATGTTCATGAAATCGCTCGCGCAGGAGGTTGCGCCCGAACGCATTCGCGTCAATTCCATTGCACCGGGCGCGATCCGCACGCCGATCAACAAGGACGCGTGGGACACCGAAACCGCGTTGCAGAAACTACTGAAGCTGATTCCCTACGGCCGTGTGGGCGAAGCGGACGACATCGGCAAGGCGGCCGTCTGGCTCGCATCGGATGAAAGCGACTACGTGGTCGGCACGACGTTGTTCGTCGATGGCGGCATGACGCTGTATCCCGGTTTCACCGACAACGGTTAGCCGTTGCCGTCGAGCAGTTGCTCGAACAGATCCGGGTCGCCCATTTGGCCGCCCTTGAGCATGATCTCCATACCGTCGAGTGCCGCTTGATCGGCATGGAGACGGCACACGGTAACGCCCGCCGATAACGGGGCGAGATACGACAATCCCCAAGCGCCGAGTGCGTGCACGGCAAAACTCGACGTGTCGCCGCCGGCAATGCCGATGCGTTGCAAGCGCACGGCCCCGAGCACCTGCTGCAACAGTGACGCACAGGCGTGCGCGAGTTGCGGCAGTGCGCCGGTTTCGCTCGACGCGCGGCGTGTCGTGAAAGCGAGCACATTGCGTCCGTCGCGCAAGGGGCCGGCTATCGCCGCCACGCGTTCCGCCAGATAGTCCGAGGCTGCGTCGCCGGTCATTTTCAGCGGGTCCAGTTCCACATGCAGATAGGATTGCGCGGCAGCGATCTGTATTTCGGTCAATGGCGAGAGGCTGCCTGCAAGCACGAACACGGGGCCGTGCGCGCGCGCCAGTGGCGGCGTGGTTCGGGTCTGTAAAACGCCGGGCTCGGCGGGAGTTCCACGCGCCAACACATAAGCCTGCGCAACGCTGCTCGCACCGACCGCGAGCAATGGCGCCGTCACGGCGGCATGACGCACGATCACGCGGCCAACAGCTTGCAGATGCGAATCGTCGAGTACGTCGAACAGCACGGCGTCGGGTTTCGAATCGAGCCGGCGCTGCACCTCTTCCTGCAATTCGGCGGCACCGCGCGCGTAGCAGCGCCAGTCGATCGATTGCACATTCTTCACACCTTGCCGCACAAGATGCACGCGCAAATCCGCTTCGTTCATCGGCGTGACCGGATGGCGGCTCATGGTCGGATGACGATCGATGCGATAGATCGACTGCGCGCTATTGTCCGCGCCGGCTGCCGCAAACAGTTCACCGAACACGCAATAGCGCCGCAAATTCGGCTGACCGCCGACCACCACGACGAGTTCGTTCGCGCAGTACTCGCGCAACGTACGAATCGCCACGCCGATGCTTCCGGTTTCCGGCGCGCTATCGAACGTCGAGCACACTTTGTAGTGCATCACCCGTACGCCGAGCGCGGCGAAGGCGGCGCCGACGCGTTCGAGTTCCTGTCGCTGCACCGCGGGCGCCATGGCCCGCGCGGCGCCGGCAACGCCAATCGCGTCGAGACGGCCGAGCATCGAAAGACGCGCGGCATCCGGTGGTGCGAAGAAGAGCATGGTGCGCAAACCGGCGCGGGCGAGATGCGCCAGCGTGTCGGTTGCGCCGGTGAAGTCGTCGCCGTAGAAAGCGTAAGCGGGGCCGCCGCTGTTTGCTTCGTCGCTCATCTTTTGGTCCGTGTCGCCCGAAGCGTTCACGTGCGGCTGCCGAAAAACGCCAACGCGCGCCGCAGTTCCGGCATGTGCTCGGCGTACACCGGCAGCGGCGTGCCGGCCTGCACCGCCGCCCATGCCTGGCGCACACTCGTGACGCCTGCTGCCGGGCCATCCGGATGCGCGAGAATACCGCCGCCCGACATGAACAGCAGATCGGTGGAGCGCACCGCGTCGAAGGTCGCTTGCACGGTGCCGGCCCATTGCCCAGACGAAAACGCGGGCAGCACCGTATCGTCGCAACCCGGGGCAAGCGGCGTCGCGCAGTCGCGCGCCGACTCGATTACTTCGGCGTCGCTCTGCGCGAATTTGCCGGCGAGACCGTGCACATGCATATGATCGACGCCGCTCAAACGCCAGAGCGTCTGATACGCTTGAAACGACATGCCCAGCGCCGGATCGCGCGACATCATGCCGTAGCCGTTACGGTGCGCGTGCAGCACGAGCGGCGTCGCGCGGTGCAGTGTCTGGATCGCTGAAAAGCCGCACCAGTTGATGCTCGCCATCACGCAACTGCCGCCTTCGCGTTCGACCAGTTCCGCGTGACGGCGCATGGCGTCGAGGTCGTCGGTGATATTGAACGCGACCATTACGGGGCGGCCGCTGCGCTCACCGTAGCGGCGCACTTCGGACATCACCGCGCGCACGCGTTCCGCCAGCGGCGCATGCGCGGGGTTCGCGCATACTTCGTCATCCTTGATGAAATCGACGCCTGCTTCGCACAGATCCCGCACCAGCGCCGCCGTTTCCGCCGCGCTCAGGCCGACGTTCGGCTTGATGATCGTGCCGATCATCGGCCTGTCCTTCACCTCCGTCAGCGCGCGCGTGCCGGCCACGCCATGACGCGGCAATTCGAAACGCTTGCGGTACGAAGCCGGCAAGCGCAACGACAGCAGCCGCATGCCGGTCACTTCGCCGAGATCGTACAGATTGCCGGCGACGGTCGCGGCCAGCGTGGGCAGGTTCGCATCGATATTGGCGAGCGGAAACGACAGCGTAATGCGCGCGCGTCGCCACGGCCCTGGCGTGCCTTGACGCTCGAGCCAGGCGTTCGGCAAGCTGGGCCGCGCCGCTGCTTCGAGTTCTTCGACGCGCAACACGCTCGCGCGGCTGCGTGCGCGCAGCGCATCGGATTCGTTGGCGACGCGCACGAAGGTGCCGCTCGATTGCTCGCCGGCCATGACGTCGGCGACGCGTGCGGGATCAAGCGGCGTCTCGATCAGATAGTCGGCCTCGAGCGTGTCGTTATCGACCGCTTGCTGTTGCAGCGTCTCGTTCATAACGTGCCCAGATCGGGGAAACGGCGCACCGGCTCGCGGCCATCCCAATCGCGCGACGCCGCGTAGATCATGTCGAAGAGCTTGCCTTTCGGCCCGGCGATCTCAGACAACTCGATCACGGTGCCCGGATGATTTTCCGTATCGAAGTACACGAAGCGTCCGTTGCGCCCCACTTCGCCGCTCATGGCGACTTTGAAACCCTGCTCCCGCAGTCGCGCGAGATCCGCGTCGAAAGAAGTGGTCCAGTACGCGTTGTGCTGCAAGCCGGTATGGCCGGCGGCGAGAAAGTCGCGATACATGGACGGCGCGTCGTTGCGTGTCTGAATCAGTTCCACCTGCAGCGGCCCCGAGTTCGCCAACGCCACCGAGTTATGCACCTCGTACGATTGCCCGCGGTAGGTGTAGTTCTCGATCGGCACGCGTTCGTTGTAGAACCACGGACCCACGCCGAGCACGCGGCTCCAGTAGTCCATCGCGGCTTCGATATCCCGCACCACGTAGCCTGCCTGCCGGATTTCGCCAAAGAAACGACTCATGAAACTCTCCCGATGCTGCGGGGTTGAAAGACGAGCGACGCCCCGGCGCGGCGATGACGCGGCACCCGAAGGTCGAACCTGCTAATGAACCTGAGAGATCTGCTTAAAGAAACCCGATCGAAATCCAGGGAATCGCCGCGACCAGAATCAGGCCGACGAGCAATGCGCCCATATAGCCGACAATCGGACGAATGCCCGCATCGGGATTGACCTTGCTGATCGCGCAAGCCGAGTAGTAGCCGACCCCGAACGGCGGTGAGAAGAGGCCCACGCCCATCGAAAGAATCACGACGATCGCGTAATGCACTTCATGCGCGCCCGCGAGCCGCGCGATGGGAAACAGCAGCGGCCCGAACAGCACAATGGCGGGAATTCCTTCGAGCACGCTGCCGAGCATCACGAACACCACGATCGACACGGCAAGAAAACCGTAAGCGCCGCCGGGCATCGAGCCCATGAACTGCGCGAGGTCCTGCGAAAAGCCGGATTGCGTGAGCGCCCAGGCCATCGCCGTGGCGCAGCCGATGATAAAAAGAATCGCGCCCGACAACGTCGCCGCATCCACCAGCATGCGGCCGAGCCGCCGCCATTCGAAGCGGCGATACACCAGCAGACCGATCAGCATCGAGTAAGCGATGCCGATGGTGGAGACCTCTGTCGCCGTTGCCACGCCTTCAACCACGGCCATGCGAATCAGGAACGGCAACGCCAGCGCCGGCAGCGACACGACGAACAGTCGCCCGATCTGCCGCTTGCTGAAACGCTGCGCGCCGCTCAGATCTTCCTTGCGATAACGCCACCACACCACCACGCACAGAATCAGCGCGAGCACCGCGCCCGGCAGCATGCCCGCAGTGAAGAGCGCGGAGATGGACAACCCCGTCACCGAACCGATCGTGATCAGCACGATGCTCGGTGGAATGGTTTCGCTTTGTGCGCCGGTCGTGGCGAGCAGCGCGACCAGATCGCCTTCGGAAGCGCCGCGTTTTTTCATCTCCGGAAACAACACCGGCGCGATGGCCGCCATGTCCGCGACTTTCGAACCGGAGATGCCCGACACCAGATACATCGCGCCGATCAATACGAACGACAGCCCGCCATGCACATGACCCACAAGGCTCGCGAGAAACTCGATCATCGCGCGCGCCATGCCGGTCATTTCGATCAGCAAGCCGAGGAAGACGAAGAGCGGCACCGCGAGCAGCACGAGATGCGACATGCCTTCGTCCATGCGGCCGACCACGACTTCGAGCGGCGTAAAGGTCGAGAGACCGAGATAACCGAACGTAGCGAGCGCAAACGAAAACCCGATGGGTACGCCCGAAAAAATCCCGATCCCCACCACGCCGACGAAAAAGATCACCAGATTGGTTTTGCCGAGCGTCTGAAACCACGGGTCGGCAAACACGGCAACCGCAGCCAATACAGCGGTGATCGCGAGCACGATCAGGACGTCGCGCATGCGGCTCACCTGAGCAAGACGAATCAGGCCGACCAGCAGCATGAGCGCCGCACCGACCGGCAAGGCGAGCGCGCGCCACGCGTTGCTGATCTGCAGAGCGGGCGTCACGATTGCCGCCTCGCCGGACGCATAGTCGTACGCTGGTGCGATCAACAGCGCAAGCAAGCCGATCGATGCCGCGATCGCCAGCGTATCGACGAACGCGCGCCGCTGCGGCGACAGGCGGCTGACCAACGCCGTCATCCGCATATGTTCGCCGCGCCGCAACGCGAGCACGGCGCCGAGCATGGCGAGCCATAGGAACAGAATGCCGGCCAGTTCATCCGACCAGACTAGCGGTTGATGCAGCACATAGCGGCACACCACGCCCGCCAACATCACGACGATTTCCATCGCAAGCAGCGCCGCCGCGCAGACTTCGACGAGCGCGATCAGACCGCGATCGAAACTCCTCAGCCAGCGCCGCGACGTGCTCGCCGCGTGCAATGGCACGCCCGCGTCCGCCGGATTCAATGCGTGATTCGACATCCTGCTGCCTCCTCGCGGCGGCTCGCCGCGCTTCGTCTCAGGCTCACCCGCATGCAGCACGATCAGGCCAGCTTGCCAACCGATTGTTCGAGCAGGTCCCACGCCTGATTGCCAAACTTGCTCTTCCATTCGGCGTAAAAACCCGCCTGACGCAGCGCCGCGCGGAACGTGTCCGGCGTGGGACGATTGATCGACAGACCCTTGCTTTGCAGATCCGCGACCGCCGCGTCGTTCAGCTTGCGCACGTCTTCGCGCTGCTTCAACGCCGACTGGTTGAACGCATCGCTGGCAATGCCTTGCAGATCCTTCGGCAAGCGCTGCCACGCGCGCGGATTCAGCACGAACCAGTAGCCGTCCCACATGTGATTGGTGAGCGAGCAGTACTTCTGCACTTCGTAGAGTTTCGCGACCTGCACGATCGGCAGAGGATTTTCCTGCGCGTCGACGATATGCGTTTGCAGCGACGAATAAACTTCGCTGAATTGCAGGCTGGTCGGCGAAGCGCCAAGTCCCTTGAACATATCGATGCTGAGCGGACTCACCGGCACGCGAATCTTCAGACCGCGCATGTTCTGCGCGCTCGTAATGGGACCGTTGCTCGTTGTGGTTTGACGAAAGCCGTTGTCCCACATCTTTTCGAACGATTCGAGGCCGGCCTTCTGCATCGCGGCGCGCACGTAAGCGCCGAGCTTGCCGTCCATCGCGCCCCACACCTGGTTGTAGTCGCTGAACGCAAAGCCCACCGCGTTGATCGCGACCGACGGCGCGAGCGTCGATACCACCAGCGCCGACGGCGTGAACATCTCGATGCCGCCGCTGCGCACCTGCGCGAGCATGTCGGTGTCACCGCCTAACTGGTTGTTAGGGAATATCCGGATCTCCATGCGCCCTTTCGACGCCTCTTTGATCTGATTAGCCGCTTCCTGAGAGCGCACGTTCAGCGGATGCGTGAGCGGCAGGTTGTTGCCGTACTTGAACACGAACTCCGGGCCGGACGCCGCGCGCACGATCGCCGGAAAGCCCAGCGCGCTGGCTACCGGCACGGCGGCTGCCGCACGCAGCAGGGTGCGTCTCGCGAGGTTGGTCATTTGAGCGTCTCCTTGCTTATAATTGATGTGACTGTTGAATCCATCAAAAACCATCATCGTCCGCTCGCTGCGCGCTGATTTATAGTCACCGGTGCCGCGTCGTCGTGTGATAGCTGCAAGACTAGGCGTGCGCGGCTAGCGCTGTCAAACCGCGAACCTGATGTTTTTTGATGGACTTCCGTTCTGCGAAGGAAGGACTGCCATGTCCGATACGCTTCTCCTCACCGCCGCCGCGCGTGCCCGCATTCCCGACATTGCGCGGGCCGCCGGTGTGTCGACCGCCACGGTGGATCGCGTGCTCAATGGCCGTGAAGGCGTGCGCGCCGTGACGGCGCAACGCGTGCTGCAAGCGGCCGCCCAACTCGGCTATCTGCTCACGCCCGAGGCGCCCGTCGTGCCCGCCTCGAAGCCGATGCGCATCGCGTTCCTGCTGCCTGCCGGCACCAATCGCTACTTGCACATGCTCGGCGACTACATCGACTTCGCACACGATCAGTGGAACGCGTTGGACATGAAGTGCCGCGTGCACTACGTCGAGAGTTTCAACCCGAAGGAATTGGCCGACCGTCTGTTGCACTACGGACAGCGTGCGGATGGGGTGGTGTTCATGGCGCTCGAACATCCCGTAGTGCGCGACGCCGTGAATGCATTAGCGGATCAGGGCGTGCCGGCCATCACGCTGATTTCTGATTTATCGAATGCGCGGCGACTGGCTTATGTGGGCATCGACAATCGTTCGGCGGGACGCACGGCGGCGTTGCTGCTCGGGCGCTTCATGGGCCCGCGGCCGAACGGAAAGATCGCGATGCTCGCGGGCAGTCTCAACTATCGTGGCCATGAAGAGCGCGAGATCGGTTTTCTGCATTTGATCGAATCGACGTTTCCACAAGTGCGCGTGATCGGATTGCGCGAGGGACACGACGATAGCGAACGAAACTATATGCAAACGCGCAAGCTGTTGGAGCAGCATCCCGACCTTGCCGGCATTTACAACAGCGGCGGCGGATCGGATGGCGTGGCGCGCGCGATCGTCGAAGCGCGCTCAGAGCAGAAGATTCTGTTTGTCGGCCATGGCTTGACGCCTGACACGCGAGCGTTGTTGATCGACGGCACCATGGATGCGTTGATCACGCAAACGCCACAAGCCATGGTGGGAAATTGTCTGCGCATATTCCGCAACGTGCGCGAGAAGCGTGACGCGATGAGCGACGTTAAGCCAGTGCAATTCAGCATTGTTCTGCGGGAGAATCTGCCTTGACGTTGCCGTGGCCATGCCGACGGCTCAGACCACCACGTCAGGCACGCGGGATGCTCAATCAACTTCGTATTCCAACCTCGATACGAAAGGAGATCACATCATGCCTTACCTTCTCGGCTGGCTGCTTGGCGTCCCGTTGATCGTACTGGTCATCCTGTACCTCATCTTCCATTAATCGTTGCTACGTACTCGCAAGCGCGGTTGATCGGAGGTTCCGTTCTACCGCGCCGCAGCCCTTCCGGCTACGGCGCGAAAGGCGATGCCAGCGTCCGGGCGTCGCCTTTCGCGTCTGTGCGATGCTCGTTTTGTCGACGTATGGACGCGCGCATCTTTCCGCTTGTACCGCAAGCGATGGCGCGTAAAACTAACCTTTCCTAGTCCGCGCAAATTGCCATTTCTGCACACGTGCGCTCAGCATGCGTACGAGCAAGGAGGGACCGATGGCAAGCAATGAGTACACGCTGTCACACCAGGACGTGGTGAAGGCCGTCATTATTCATCAGGATATTCACGAGGGTTTCTGGACGTTGAACATCCAGTTCGACGTCGCGGCCGGGCACGCTGCGCAACTCCCGGACCCTTGCCTTAACGTGACGATCAAGGGCATTGGCATCATGCGCGCTTCGCCTTCTGATCCGTTCGCGATCGACGCCGCTATCGTGAATCCGCCGGGGCCTCAGCATGTGGAGGGAACGGTACGCATCGCGGCGGGTGTCAACGGCACGCAACAAGGCGGCATGCAATTTTGCCGCGACGTCTATCGCAGTGTCGCTGTACAGAGTGCGGCCAAAGCGCCGACCAAACGAGGTTGATCGAGCGGCCGCGCGTCGCTTGCCAATGCACTGCCTCAATCTATGCGGGGCGGGGGCGCCAGTCGCGCGGACGGTCTTGTTGACAAGCATCGATCGGGAACATGCATCCACGCCCGGCGAGCGCGTCTTGCGGCGCTGATGACGCCGCAATTCGCCCGCGTGCCGTCCTTCCTGTGAAAGACGGCGAGACACCGGACGGCAGCTTGTGGCCGCGCGAGGCTGCGGGCACGAGGCCCGCGGCCCGGACGGTTGTCCCGGGCATGAATGCACCCTGAAAATATACCGGGACGCCGGCTGGATAGGCTTCTTAAAGCAACAGGGTTCTCGCGCGATGTCGGGACGATCTTCCTTAATAATGCAATTTTGAGGGAGAAACTTCCAGTGACGGCCACGACCATCCGAAATCGCCCGCTCGACAACCAGGATCGCAAGATCATGCGCGAGTTGCAAAAAAACGCGCGTCTGAGCAATGCCGAATTGGCGGAACTAGTCGGCATGTCGACCACCGCATGCTGGAATCGCACGCGTCAATTGGAAACCGAGGGGTATATCCGCGGCTACGTCGCGCTGCTCGATCAGCAGAAGCTCGGCTTCGCGGACATCGTCCTGCTCGAAGTCACGCTCGACCGTCACGACGAAGACGCCCTCGCCCGCTTCGGCGCCGAACTCGCGACGCTAACCGAAGTGCTGGAGGCGTATCTCGTATCGGGCGATTACGATTATCTGGTGAAGGTCGCGGTCGACGGCACGGCGGGCTACGAGCGTTTTCTGCGTGAGAAGCTCTACAAGATCGCCGGCATCCGTCATAGCCGCTCGATGTTCGCTTTGCGTTGCATGAAGAGCATCCCTTCCGTGCAGGTGTGAAAAGCGTGCAGCGTGCGGGTCTGAATGCGCGGACTTATGTTCGGCGCAATGCTTTCTGACACGCCGCCAGCACCGCGCCCGCCGCGAGCAGCAGCGCGGAATAGACCAGCCCGCGTGCGAGACCCGCGCCGTCCGAGACCCAGCCGATCACCATCGGCCCAACAATCTGCCCGAACGCAAACACAATCGTGAATGCGCTGATGCCCTTGGCCCAATGACTCGCGGGCAGATTGTGGCGCACGAAAGCCGTGGTCGACGCTACGGCGGAAAGAAACGTCGCGCCGAACAACACACCCGACACGAACGCCACCCACGGCTGCGTGAACAGCGCGGGCAGCAATGTCGCGATCGCGAGCAAAGCGTTCAGCACCGCGAGCGCCTGGCCGCCGCGCATGCGATCCAACAATCCCGACCACAGTCGCGCGGAGATCACGGTCGCCACGCCGAGCAACAGATAGAAGCATGTGACAACAGTTGCGCTCATGCCCGCATTGCGCAGCAGTGCGACGATAAACGTCATGTAGCCGATATAACCGACGCCGAACAGCGTGTAGCCCGCCAGCGCCAGACTGAATCGCGGCCAGCGGGGTGCATCGGCGGCGGCGTGTGATTGCGTGGCCGACGACGCCATCGCGTGCACGCGTTCGATTTTTCGCGCCGCGCCGACGGCCACCGTCGCGAGCGCAGCACACGCGAGCGCGAGTGCGAACCACGCGAACTGCCAGCCGTGCGGCACGTTGAAGATAGTCAGCGGCACCAGCAGCGACGACGCCACAATGCCCCACCCAGTGCCGCCGTAGTACAAGCCAAGGACGAGCCCTGCATCGTGCGGTCTCGCCGATGCAAGCCGCGCCGCCAACACGCCGCCGCTGATGAAGATCGCCGCGCTGCTCACGCCGGTGATCACGCGCAAGGTGAGCAGCGCGTTCGTGTCGGCAAGCAGCCCGCTGCCTGCCATCAGCAGCGCGGTCGCCACGCAACCGCCGCCGAACAATGCGCCAGCCGACCAGCGGCGCGCAAGGTGCGGGAAAGCCAGCGCGCCGAGCAGATAGCCCAACGCGTTGGCTGTATTCATCGCGCCCGCTTGCGCAAAACTCCAGCCGAGGTCGAGTTTCATCGACGGCAACAGCAGTGCGTACGCGAAGCGGGCGAGGCCGAGCGCGATCGCGCTGCCCAGCGATAGAGACGCGGCGAGCATCAGCGTGGGGAGTCGTTGCGCTGCTTCTGTAGCCTCGGAAGTCGATGCGGCGTCGAGTGTTTTTATCGGCATGGGCGAGCGAAAGTGGGCAAGGAGGCTGCAAGCCGCTTTTGCCAGAACGGCTGAATTCGGCACTTCGTCATCATATCTGCGGACGCCGGGCGCGGTTGACCGTTAGTTGCGTCAATGACCCGCCGCGCGCGGCTCTGGTAGCGCCCGCGTTTGGCGCCGGAACATCGGACAGGCGCCAGATCCAATTAAGAATTCATTTTCTAAATGCGAATGATTTGCATTTACTAGGAAATTAGCTCATTATTCAGCCCATACCTTCCGCCGAACCCGAAATCATGACGACGCTAGACATCAGCCGCCCCGAAACCGAAAGCCCGCGCCCCGCGGTGGCAACGCCTGCCACTGGCGTCGGCCCGCATGCTTCGGCGGCGCTCGACGTTCTGCTGTCGCGTCAATCGCAATGGCCGCTGACCGAGCCCGGCCCGGCGGACGCCGAACTCGACCTGATTTTCGACGCCGCCTTGCGCGCGCCCGATCACGGCAACCTGCGTCCCTGGCGCTTCGTGACGATTCGCGGCGATGCGCGCGGCTCACTCGGCGACGTGCTGGTCGACCTGGCCAGCGCCCGCTCACCGGACGAACCGCGTTCGGCGCATGCGCATCGCCGGCAGAAAGCATTCGCGGCGCCGCTGGTGATCGCGCTCGGCGCGGCGATCTCGGCGCATCCCAAGGTGCCCGAGATCGAGCAGCTGCTAGCTGCCGGCGCGGCGGCAATGAACATGCTCAACGCGATCCACGCGCTCGGCTACGGCGGCTTCTGGTCCACCGGACCGGACAGTTACGAAGCGCGCCTGCACGACGCGCTGGGTTTCGCTGCGAACGAGCGGCTGCTCGGCTTCCTCTTTGTCGGCACGCCGAAAACACTGGGGCAAGCACCGGCGCGTGCGGCGCGCAGCGCACACGTGCGCGAATGGCAGCCGGCGCAACCGCCGCAGCCGGCTCAAAGCTGAAGCAAACGCCGCGGTAACCGCGACCAACGCATAAGCACCCGACGCAGGCTCTGCGTCATCGCCCATCCGTCGCACGCGACAAGCGCTGGCCTGCGACGCGGCACCCGTCCCATCCGGCCGGCGCGATTCATTGGACCGTGTCCATTCAGGAGCATCGATGAACTTTCGCTCTCAACACAGCAACCGTCCGGAACTGATGGACGATCATCCGACCGACACCGCCAACGCGCCCGACCGCACCGTCCTGAGCGCCGTGCGTACATGGCTGCGGCCCGCTTGCGAAACGGCGCGCGGCGGCGTGCACTGGCGCGACGTTCTCAGCGGCGTCGGTCTGCGGCAGGACGGCATCGAACACTTCGATCTGCTGATGCGTTCGCTGATGCACGTGTCGTATCGTCCGCTCGATATGCGCTGCCGTTGCGCGAGCGACCTCGGCAAGGACGAAGCCGTGATTCTGCAAACCATCGCGTTGCTGCAAAAAACGCATAGCGGCGCGGCCTTGCGCCTGCTGAACGAATGGCTTCCCGCGCCCGCGGTGAGCGGCGTCCTGAAGCTGATTCGCTGGTTCGCCATCGACCTGCTCGACGCCGGCGTCGAACTCGACGTGCAAGCACGGCGCGTCACCTACATGCATTGAGGAAGCAGGCCTATGTCGTTGGAATTGGACCAGGCTTGCCCGGCGACTTCGCCTCAGCGCGGCAGCCGCGAGTCGCGCGAAGTCGCAGCTGAACGCAGCGCCGGCGAATCTGGCGTGCAGCCCGCCAGCGTCGCACCTCCCGCCGCCGCCTTCCTGTGCCATCCGCTTACGCGCAGCTATCCGTACAACGTCGCCGCGCCGCGCGCAGGCGAACTGCATCTTTGGCGGTTCCGCTGCGAATGGCTGCCGGTGCCGGTGCAGGAAGGCGATACCTGGTTGTCGAAGAGCGAACGCGAGCGCGCGCGGCTGCATCCGAACGCTGCGTTGCGCAAACGCTTTATCAGTGCGCGCGTGGTGGTGCGGTGGATCGTCGGGAATCTGTTCGACTGCGAGCCGAACGCCGTGGATCTGCAAGACGACGGCAACGAGAAGCTGCGGGCGCGTCATCCTCGCGACGGCCGCGGTATCACGATCGATATCGCGTACGGCGGCATCTGGATCGTGATCGGCGTTGCATCGGCGACGCTGGGACTGAGCGTCGTCGTACCCTCGCGCGGCGCGGCGCCCGACGAAACGCCGGAAGCCTCGCGGCGGCGCGCTCGCTACGGCAGTCTGTGCAATGCGCTACGTTACGCGCCCGTCGACATCGATATCGAACTGCTGTTCAGCCACACCGCAACCGGTGCATTCAATCTCGCAGAACATGGCCGTTGGCATGTGCTCGATATCCCGATGGCCGGCAAGATTCACGCGGCGGTCGCGCTTGCGCAGCCGGCCACGCAGCCGCTCACCCACGTGCATACGTTCGGCTGGCCGAAGGCTTTGGCGTTCGGGCAGGCAAACGGTTAGGGCGCTGAGTCTGTTTGCGCTTGCCGCAATGTGGTCAACGACCACGCTACGCACGCTGCGTAGGCGTCCGGTGCGGCGAGCCAGCGTGCGGCGACACCGCGCATATCCGCGGGAATCTGTTCGCGCAGCGTCACGCCGGTGCTTTCACGCGGCAGCACTCTCAGATGCTGCAACCCGCGCGTGAGGCCCACGCCCGTCGTTTTGACGAGCGCTTCCTTGGCGACCCACGCGTCGTAAAACGCAGCGCTCTGCTGTCCCGCGTCGAGACGCGCGATCCACGCGGCCTCTTCCTCGCCGAGCGTCAAGGCCGCGATCGAACGCCAATCGAATTTGTCGCTGCGCTGCTCGATATCCACGCCGACGCGCCGAACCGGCGACATTGCGATCAGCCCGTGCGCGCCCGCATGCGATACATTGAAATCGAAGCGGTCCGAATCCGCGAGATGAGGGCGGTGATTGGCGTCGAGCGCAAAACGCACGGCGCGCGCTGCAATGTCGAGCCGCCGCGCGAGCTCGTCACGAAGCGCGGCGCGCACGCTGGCGAAGCGCAACGCGTCTTCATGGCGGCGAAAGTGATGGGCTCGGGTGCGTTCGTCCTCGCTGAGGGAGGCGAAGGCAGGTGCGTCGAGCGACGCAGTGAAGTCGATGTCGATCCGCCACAACGCAATGTCGGGCGGCCCGTCGTGAGGCAGAGGAACAGGAACAGGGTCAATGGAATGCATGGTTCGGACGTGATGGGTGCAATCGCGGACGCATAGCCGCGACTCTACCCGATATAACGTCCGAAGCCTTCGATCTTCAGCGACGCTTTATGTCTTCGACGTATCGCTGACACGGCCCATCAACTGACAAAGGGTGGGGTGACACCCAAGACGCTGCGGCGCGTTCTTCACACAGCTCGCGAACTGTCGCGACCAGAATGCGTCACTCGACGATGCCGTCTCAGAACCACTCGAGATTTTTTCGCGGCATGCTGCAAGCGTCGCGGCCAACGCTTTCGCGCTCAACGGATGCGCGTAATTCACCGTGGGATAGTCGCCGAATAGCTGCGATAACGGCGAATCTTCGACTGCCGCCAATTCTCTGACCGCGAGTTGCGTGGCTATCTGCAGCACTTCGCACTCGACTTCGGAAAAAAAGGCTTCAGGCACATCCAGACCGGGCGCGTAATGGTTGATCCAGAGCAACGCCGATTCGGCAAACAGCGCTGGAGAAAGCCATTTTCCGTCGACTTTCATCGACGCCAACTCCTGAACGACAAGGTCGCTTATCAAAAACAATTTCATCTCGTGTCTCTTTTCAGCCGAACGCGGGAAATTTCCCGCCGGCAACGCACGAGGACATGGTGCGCCGGCACGAAACAATGTGGCCCACCGGAACGTCACACCCTATGCATCCTAGCTCAACAAGCCACCTAGTATGAGGCAGCGCACCAGCCGCTTTGCTAAGAAGAATCTGATAGTCGGAAAGAAAAAAGCGAGAGAAATCACGGGTTATCAACCGCGAGTTTTAGAGGAAGTGCGTGCAACAAATCGTTACTATCGACGTCTCCCAACATCTGCCTTACGCAAAGCTAATTTTGGGTCGCGCGAGGTGCTTAAGCGGCCCGCGGCTGCGTTCCACCATTTCGCGCCGGCATGTCGGTTGCGCCCTCGCGGGCATGCCGTAGCGCTTCGAGTAGCGTGGCGTGATCGCCGATATGATTGGCGAGCAGCAGGATTAATTGCGCATTGGCCGACTGGCTCTGCGCATCGTCCAGATCGCGATGCATATCGATCAATGCCTCGTAGAAATCATCGGGGCGGGCGAGATTCGGTTGCGTGTTGAGTGTCATGTTTGTCTCCAGCCATTTTTTTCGCTGATGCCACGAGCGGCCTTCGTCACCCGTTCAAGCGGTACCTTCGACGCACAACGCGCGTTTCAACGCATTCCCGACATCCCCGGCATCGAGTTGCCGCCAACGCGCGCAGACATGCTGGTCCGGGCGGATCAGATAGAACGTGCCGGGCTTTGCGTCGTAGCGTGAGTGAGCCAGCCCTTCGATATCGTGCACGACCTGCGCGCCCGTAGACGCAACGGCCTGCGGATCGCCACACGTCACCACGACGAGCTTCAACAAAATCGGTCCCGCACGCAACGTGTCCAACGCGTCCTGAATCAACCGATCGACACCTTGTTCGCCGCAGAACAGCACGCCGGTGAATTGCTGGCCGAGTTGCTGCAGCAGCCATGCCGGTTGTGCCGCGACTTGCACCGGTGCATCGACGCACGACGCCCCCGGCACCATCGCTCCTTCAAACTCGTCACAGTCCGCTGTATTCAGCGGAGAATCACGCAACACCGCCGGCACCGACAACCGGCCGCTATTGGCCAATTGCCGCGCAAACGGATGACGCCGCGAGAGCTTCAGCACCGCATCGCGGAACACGCGGCTGACAGGACTCTTCGGCGTAATGAAATCGGTGGAGCGCGTGGAGTTGCGGATGTTTTCATCAGCGGCGTATTCGCGTTCGCTTGCATAGGTGTCGAGCAAGGCATCCGCGGCTTTGCCTTCGAGCACCATCGCCAGTTTCCATGCGAGGTTTTCCGCGTCCTGCACGCCGCTATTCGCACCCCGTGCGCCGAACGGCGACACGCCATGCGCTGAGTCGCCGGCGAACAGCACGTTACCGTGCCGGAAGCGCTCCATGCGCAAACACGAAAACGTATACACGCTGACCCATTCCAGCTCGAACTTCGCGTCAGGCCCGAGCAACGCGCGCACACGCGGGATGACGCGCTCCGGTGTTTTTTCCAGCACCGGATCGGCGTCCCAGCCTAACTGGAAATCGATTCGCCACACGTTATCCGGCTGACGATGCAGCAGCACCGATTGATTCGGATGAAACGGCGGATCGAACCAGAACCAGCGTTCAGTCGGAAATTCTGCTTCCATCTTGACGTCGGCGATCAGGAAACGATCTTTGAACGTCACACCTCTGCTGTCGAGTCCCATCAAATTGCGGATCGGGCTGCGCGAGCCGTCGGCGGCGACCACGTAGCGGCCGCGCAATGCGTACTCGCCATCAGGCGTGTCGACTGTCAGCGTCACGCCGGCGTCGCGCGTGCCGGGCGTACCATCTTGCCGCACGCCGACCACTTTACTTTTCCAGCGGATCTCGAGATTCGGCATCTCCTGCGCGCGTTCGAGCAGGAAGCCTTCAACGTAGTACTGCTGCAGGTTGATGAACGCGGGCCGGTTGTGGCCCGCTTCCGGTTGCAGATTGAACGTGTACACCAACTCGTCTTTCAGGAACACCTTGCCGACATTCCAGCTGACGCCCTTGTCCACCATCCGCTGACCACACCCCAGGCGATCGAAAATATCGAGCGAGCGCTTCGAAAAGCAGATCGCGCGCGATCCCGTGGACAACGAACAATCGTCGTCGACCAGCACGACCGGCACGCCCTGCTGTGCGAGATCGACCGCGGTGGCGAGACCCACCGGGCCCGCGCCGACCACGATCACCGGATAGGCCACCGGGTTCGCGCCGCCCTGCGCGCGCTGCTCACGGCACGGCCGGTATTCGAACGACAGCGTCTGGTAGTTGATGCTCATCTTGTGTCTCCGTCCTTCTCCGCTTTGCCTCGTCTTGCTGTGCGTCTGTTCTTATCAGGCTTGCAGTGCGTCCCACATTTCCTTGTCGCGCTGCGCGGTCCAGATGCGCGGATGCGTGATACCGCTTGCTTCATCGAAAGCGCGCGACACGTCGAACGGCAGACAGTGCTCGTAGATGAAAACGTGACCGAACTTCGGATCCATGGCCTTGCGCGTGTGTTCCATCGCGGCCTTCAGATCGAGCTTCTGTTCGACGGCTTCACGGCCTTGTTGCAGCAGCGTGGTGACGAAATCTTTCGTGTAGTCCAGACCTTTGTCGACATCTTCCGGCGTGGTCAGCGCGGGGCCGCGGCCCGGCACGAGTTTGTCGGCCTTCAGCGCGCGCAATGCCTCGAGCGTGGCCGGCCATTGTTCGAGCTGCGCGTCGCCGCAATAGCAGGCCGCGTCGTATTCGACCAGATCGCCGGAGAACAGCACCTTCTGCGACGGCAGCCACACTACCGTATCGCCCTTCGTATGACCCGCGCCGAGATGCGCGATGCGCACTTCGAGCTTGCCGAGGAACAGCGTGATTTCCTTTTCGAACACCAGCGTCGGCCACGTCAGGCCCGGCACCGTTTCGACACCGGCGAACAGACGCGGGAAGCGTTCGATTTCCGACTTCATGTCCGCTTCGCCGCGCTCGACGATCATCTCGTACGTGCCGCGGCTCGCGATCACTTCCTGCGCGCCTTCCTCGAAATACGCCGATGCGCCGAGCACGCGCACCGCGTGGTAATGCGACAGCACGACGTATTTGATCGGCTTATCCGTGACGCTGCGAATCTTCGCGATGAGGTCTTGCGCCATGGCCGGCGTGGCGGTGGTGTCGACGATCAGCACGCCGTCGTCGCCGATGATCACGCCCGAGTTCGGATCGCCCTCGGCGGTGTACGCGTAGGCGTTCTCGGATAGCTTGGTCCACGTGACTTTCTTGACTTCCAGATCGGCCTGGGATGCGAATGCCTTTGCCATGCTTGTCTCCCTCAAAAATTGGACGTGAGGCGAGACGGCCGGCTGCGCGAAGGCCGCGCGGGCTGACGGTATTGCAGGATTGTCTCGCCCCGTTTTTTGACTCTATGACTGCGCCGGTATGTCGGGGTGAATGCATCTTAGGACGGCGTCTGATTATTTGTCAATAGCGAAATGTATCGCTATACGCAAATCTTGCGAGGCCTAAGATGAGGATTGGAAGGCACACGCCTTCGGTTAACATGGACCCTTTTTCACGGACGAGCGCGGGTGTGAGCAAAGCAGCGAAATCGGCCACGGGCAAAGGCGCGGGCGGCAGTGAGACGGCGGACGGCGGCAAGACGCAGCGCGGCATTCAGAGCGTCGAAGTGGGCGGCCGCGTGTTGCTGGCGCTGGCGCAGGCGCGCACGCCGCTCGCTCTCTCCGACCTCGCCAGCGCGGCGCAGATCGCGCCGGGGCAGGCGCACGCCTACCTGGTGAGCTTGAGCCGGCTGGGTTTGATCAAGCGCGACGAACTGTCGGGCCGTTACGAGCCCGGCCCGCTGTCGTTGCGGCTCGGTTTGCTGCATCTGGAAAACCAGCCGGCGTTTCGCGCCGCCGTGCCGCGCGTGGCCGCGTTGGCCGAAGCGGTCGGCTTCAGCGTCGCAATCTGCATTGCCGGGCCGCAAGGGCCGACTATCGTTCGCTATGAACATGCGGGCTTTCCGTTGCACGTCAATTTGCATGTGGGCACGGTGATGTCGCTGCCGGCTACGTCGACGGGGCGGGTGTTTTACGCTTATTCGCGGCGCGAGGTGCTTGACGCAATGTGGGCGAACCAATCGCGCGCGATCGGCAATGCCATGACGCCGCCCGACGAAGGCGCCGTCTTTGCAGCCACGCTGGACGCGATCCGCGCGCGCGGCCTGGAGTGCAGCGTGGATGTGCCGAGTCCGGGCATCAGCAGTCTGAGCGCGCCCGTGCTGGATGCCGACGGCCGCCTGGCGCTGGCGCTGACGGTCATCGGCTCGACCGGCGCGATCGACGTCGCCGCCGACGGTCCGATCGCGCGTGCACTGCTTGCGACGGCGCGCGACATCGGCGCCGAACTGGCTATCGTCCCTTCCTTGCTGGCTTCTTCCGCATCGTGACCGATTCTCTCGACACCTCTCACGCTCATTCCTCCGCTGATGCGAAACCGCAGCGCGGCATCCAGTCGCTCGATAGCACGGGCGAATTGTTGGCGGCGCTGGTCGCGGCGGCGCGGCCGTTGAATCTGCGCGATCTTGCGGCCGCCGCGGGCATGCCACCGGCGAAGGCGTTTCCGCATCTGGTGAGTCTGCTGAAAATCGGCTTGCTCAATCGCGATGCGTCGGGCTGTTTCGAAGCCGGGCCGCTCGCGCTGCAGCTGGGGTTGATCGGCTTGCAGCGCTTGTCGCCGACGCGTGAAGCGGAGCCCGAGGTGGTCGAACTGGCGACGTCGACGGGCATGAGCGTCGCGATGGCCGTGCTCGGTCCGCTCGGGCCGACCGTCGTGCGTCTGGAGGAATCGGCGCGGCCGCTGCATGTGAGCCTGCGGGTCGGCACGGTGATGTCGCTGGCCAATACGGCGATCGGCCGCGTGTTCGCCGCCTATGTCGCGGACGATGTGCGCGCGGGTTTGCTCGCGCAGGATCATCTGCGGTTGGCGGGAGCGGGTGCGGCGGATGTCTTTGAAGGAAAGCCGGCGCCGGCGGACAAAGGTAGAGCGGCGGGCGACACGAACGCAGCCTCGGCAGTGCCGCCGCTGAAGCAAGCCTACGCGCAGCGTCTTGCGCAAATCCGCGCGGATGGAATCGACACGGCGCTCAGCCGGCCTGTACCGGGCATCAATACGCTCGCCGCGCCGGTGCTGGACCACACAGGCAGTATCTGCCTCGTTCTGGCGTTGATGGGGCCGAGCGGCAGCTTCGACAGTGAATTGGCGGGTGGGCCGGCGCAGACTTTGCGCGCCGCGACGTCGAGGTTGTCGCGGCGCTTAGGGTGGATGGCATAGCCCCGCGGCCTCTCAATCCCCCGCCGCCTCCGGCTCATGCGACGCCAACCTCGCCTTCGCATGCCGCATCTTCTCGAGCGTCTTCGGCCCGGCCTTGAGCGCGACGCCGATCGCCAGCGCGTCCATGATGCAAAGATGCACGAGCCGCGACACCCCCGGCGTATTCGGGTCGATCGGGCTCGGTACGCGCAACAGCAACGGAATATCCACCAGCCACGCAAGACGCGAGCCGACATTGGTCAGCGCAATCGTAGTCGCGCCACGCTCCTTGGCAATCTGGATGCTCTCGTTGACTTCGACACTGCGGCCCGAATGCGAAATCGCGAAAGCCACATCGCCCGGTTCCATCAGGCCCGCGTAAAGACGCTGCAAATGCCCATCCGTAAACGCGGTGGATGCAATATCGAGCCGCAGAAACCGCAACGCCGCGTCTTGCGCGACCAGCCCCGAGCCTGAACCTACACCGAAGAAAAACACCCGCCGCGCGCTCGACAACGCCGCGATCGCACTCTCGACCACCGCCGGATCCAGCGCGCCACGCGCATGCGTGATGCCGTCGACCGCCGCCTCGCCCACCTTGTCCATGAGCGTCTGCACGTCGTCGTCGCGCGCCACCGCCGTGGATGCATACGGCAGCCCGCCCGCCACGCTCTGCGCCAGTTGCATCTTGAAGTCGCGCAGACCATGCGCGCCGATGGCGCGGCAAAAGCGCGTGACGGAAGGCTCGGACACCTCGGCGCGCTGTGCGAGTTCGGTAATGCTCGCGCGCATCGCGAAGTCGACGTCGCTCAGCACCATCTCGGCGACCTTGCGCTCGGCGGGCCGCAAATTGGCGAGTGCGCTGCGGATGTGGGGAATCAAGTTCGGTGCGGACACCCGGTGTTCCTTCAAAGCGCCCCCAGACCTGTCGCTTCGCGCCAGGCCCCCGGACGGGGTGAGAAAACCTGGAGCGGTCCGGCGCATTCTCATGCGTTGAATAATCCACGTCGCGTCGCAGCTTCACTGAGCCTGAGGCGAGCTCGTATCGACCTCAAACGGCAACGCGCGGGTCAGACCAGCCTGCGTCCACTCTCCGTGTCGAACAGATGAATATGCTCGGCTGGCAAACGCAGCGTGACGCGCTGGCCGGGCTCGATTTTCGAGCGCTGACGTGTTGTCACGCACCACGTGCTGCCGCCTATTTTCCCGTACAAGTGAGTCTCCGCGCCAGTCGGTTCGACCACTTCGACTTCCATCGTCGCGTCGGGCGTCGGAGTCATGGTTTCGATGTGTTCCGGCCGCACGCCGAGCGTGACCTTCGCGCCGATCACCGCCGAAGCGGGCGCACCTTCCAGCACGATCTCGCCGCCATCCGTGAGATTCAGCGCGAGGCCCTGACCTTGCGCGCGGCTCGCGATCACGCCTTCGGCAAAGTTCATCGACGGCGAGCCGAGAAAGCTCGCCACGAACAGATTCGCCGGATGGTCGTACAGTTCCAGTGGCCGGCCGATCTGCTCGATCCGCCCCGCGTTCATGACGACGATGCGGTCCGCCATCGTCATGGCTTCGATCTGATCGTGCGTGACGTAGATCACCGTATTCTTCAGCCGCTGGTGCAGCGCCTTGATTTCGGTGCGCATCTGCACACGCAGTTTGGCGTCGAGATTGGACAGCGGTTCGTCGAACAGGAACAGCGACGGCTCGCGCACCACCGCGCGGCCCATCGCCACGCGTTGCCGTTGGCCACCCGAGAGCGCGCGCGGCAAACGGTCCAGATAGCCGCCGAGGTTCAGCATCTTTGCCGCGGCCTCGATCCGCGGCTTGAAACTCGCCGACGACTCCTTGCGAATCCGCGGCCCGAACGCGATGTTTTCGTAGACGGACAGATGCGGATACAGCGCATAGCTCTGGAACACCATCGAGATATTGCGCTGCTGCGGTGCGAGACTGTTCGCGCGCGTGCCGCCGATCATCAGATCGCCGCCGCTGATTTCCTCGAGCCCGGCCACCATGCGCATCAACGTGCTCTTGCCGCAGCCCGACGGGCCGACGAGCACGACGAACTCGCCGTCGTCGATGTCGAGATCGATACCGTGCACCACTTGCGTGTCGCCATAGCGTTTGAAGATGCCGCTCAGTTGCACTGCTGCCATGCTGTCCTCATCGTCTTGCGTGGTTGACTCGATCTCGTGCTGCTTGCAATGCTGCTGCGGGCGGGTCAGAGCGACTCGAGTGTCAGTTCTTCCGCCATCAAACGGTTGCCGGCCATCAGGCCGCCGTCGACCGGCAGCGCGACGCCGGTAATCACGCGCGCCATCGGCGAGGCCAGGAACAGCACCGCGTCGGCGATGTCGTCGGGCGTCGCGAAGTCGCGCAACGGGTACCACTTTTTCAGATCCTCGAAGACCTGCGGATTCTTGTCGACGCGCGCCTGCCACGCCTGCGTCTTTACCGTGCCCGGACACACGATGTTCGCGCGAATGCCGTAGCGGCCGAGTTCGAGCGCGAGCGCTTTCGTATAACTGATGAGCCCGGCCTTCGCCGCGCTATACGCCGGATGACCGAGCGCGGCCATGCCGTTCACCGAACCGATCAGCACCAGCGCGCCGCGCTGCCGCTCGATCATCGACGCGCGCACCGCTTCCACCGTGTGATACGTGCCGTTCAGATTCAGATGGATGTCGCGTTGCCAACTCGCGACATCCGTCGTGGCAAGTGTCAAACCTTCGGCGGCGCCCGCGTTCGCGACCAGCACATCCACCGGACCGCGCAGTTCGACCGCGGCGGCCACCGCTTGCTGCACCGCGGCGGCGTCGCCGAGATCGACGGCGATCGGCGTGACGTGCGCCTCGCCGAGTTGCGCGCCCAACGCCTGCAGCGCGGCGGCGTTGATGTCGAGCGCCAGAACCGTATCGCCCTGCTCAACGAAGCGCTTGCACAACACGTTGCCGATGCCGCCGCAAGCGCCCGTTACCAACACCACACGATTCATTGTCCGCCTCGCTGTTCGACCACGCCGTCGGCCCGGATTAGCGTGTAAATTTCCTACAAATCCATTCGCGATACAGTTGTCTAGTCATCCCGAAGATTGGGTATCCGTGGCATCGCGTTGTGCAGAATATCCCTGCTTTACAGCATCTTATGCACAAAACCAGCCGGGAAAAAATATGGCAGACCCTACGTGACAAGCAATTTTGCGTCATGTAGGATTTTTACAAACAATTCAACCCGAAGCGGCCGGCGACGGCAGCAAACCATCCAGGAGAGAGAGAAATGTCGTTGCATGCCCGTGCTTCCCTCGCGCTAGGCAAAGTTGCCGTGGCGCTCGCGTTTGCAGGTATCGCCGTCGCGGCTCACGCCGACACGGTTCGCGTGACCGTTGCACACTACAGCGACGCGACCGCGCCGTACTTCGAAAAAATGGCCCGCAACTTCGAGAAGGCCAATCCCGGCACGACGATCAAGATTGAAGACGTGAACTGGGACACGCTGCAGCAGAAACTGCAGACAGACATTTCCGGCAACGCCAACGCCGACCTCGCGATCGTCGGCACGCGCTGGCTGCTCGACTTCGTGAAGGACGACGTCGCCGAACCGCTCGACGGCTACATGGACGCGAACTTCAAGAGCCGTTTCATCGGCCCGTTCCTCGCGCCGGGCGAGATCAACGGCAAGGTGTACGGCCTGCCGATCGCCGCGTCGGCGCGTGGGCTGTACTACAACAAAGACCTGCTCGCCAAGGTCGGCTATCCCGACGGTCCGAAGACCTGGAACGACGTGATCGAAGCGTCGAAGAAACTGAAGGCGCAGGGCATTGCCGGCTTCGGCCTGCAAGGCAAGGAAATCGAAACCGACGTCTACTATTACTACGCCCTGTGGACCAATGGCGGCGACGTGGTCGGCAAAGATGGCAAGGCTGCCTTCAATTCGCCGGCCGGCATCAAGGCAGCCACGCTGTACAAGACGATGATCGACCAGGGCCTGACGCAACCGGGCGTGACCGGCTATAGCCGTGAAGACGTGCAGAACCTGTTCAAGCAAGGCCGCGTTGCGATGATGATCTCCGCACCGTTCCTCGCCAAACAGATCAAGAAGGAAGCGCCGAACCTGAAGTACGGCATCGATCCGATTCCGATGGGCACGACACACGCCACGTATGCTGTCACCGACTCGATCGTGATGTTCAAGAACTCGAAGGTGAAGAAGTCGGCGTGGAAGTTCCTCGACTATCTGTTCACGAAGGAACCGCGCGTGGAGTTCACCACGACCGAAGGCTTCCTGCCGACCACCAAGGCTGAGGCGACCGACCCGGCGTTCAACGATCCTGACACGAAGGCCTTCGTCGCGCTGCTGCCGACCGCTCATTTCGCGCCGACCGTGACCGGCTGGGAAGACACCGCGAAGGCCGTGACCGACGCTATGCAGTCGATTTATTTGGGCAAGGCGAAGCCGGCCGACGCATTGAACGCGGCGGCCACGCAAGCGAACAAGTCGCTCGGCAAGTAATCGCGCTGTCTCGTAGCGATCTGCTGAACCCGGAACGCGCGCCGCCCCTGCAAAGGCGGTGCGCGTTTCGGTCGTAATGCACTATCCGGCCCATCCCGTCGCGCCTGCCCCTTAACGCGGACGCGTCTTACGATCGAGCACGCATGAGCCGCTCCGCTTCTTCGCGCCTGCAAGCGCCCTGGTTGCTGATTGCGCCGAGCCTGGTACTCGCGCTCTTCATCATCAGCTATCCGATTTTCAACATCGTGTGGCAATCGCTGCACGAGGTCTCACGCTTCGGTGCCATTCGCGATTTCACTGGTCTGCAGAATTTCTATACGATCTTCAGCGATCCCGCGTTTCTTGCCGCAGCCAGGCGGACCATTGTCTGGACTATCTGCGTGGTGGGTGGCACGGTGCTGATCTCAGTGCCCGTTGCGCTCGTGCTGAACCAGGATTTCTATGGGCGCGGTGTGGCGCGTACGATCGTGATGCTGCCGTGGTCCGTCTCGCTGACCATGACCGCCGTGGTCTGGCGCTGGGCCTTCAACGACGACTACGGCATGGTCAACGTCACGCTGCAGAGACTCGGCCTGATCAGCGGTCCGATTCATTGGCTGGCCACGCCGGAGCTCGCGTTTCCGGTCGAAATCGCGGTCGGCATTCTGGTGTCGGTTCCGTTTACGGTGACGATTCTGCTGGGCGGCTTGTCTTCGGTGCCCGGCGATATTTACGAAGCCGCGCGCATGGACGGCGCGAGCGCCTGGCAGCAGTTCCGCAAACTCACCATGCCGCTGTTGCGGCCGTTCATCAACATGACGATTCTGTTGAACGTGATCTACGTGTTCAACTCGTTTCCGATCATCTGGGTGATGACGCAGGGCGGCCCCGACAACAGCACGCACATTCTCGTCACGTATCTCTATGAGCTCGGTTTCCGGCTCGGGCGTCCCGGCGAAGCCGCGGCGGTGTCGCTGATCATGCTCGTCATGCTGTTCATTTTCTCGATCGCCTATCTGCGCCTGCAGCCCGCGAAAGAAGGGGATCCGTCATGAGTCTCAGCGTCAAGATGAAGCGCACGCTGTGGTGCTGGCTCGCGTTGTCGCCACTGATCGTAGTGGTGCTGTTTCCGTTCGCCGTCATGCTGTTCACCGCGTTGAAGCCGGCTTCCGAGATTTTTGTGTACCCGGCGCGCTGGCTGCCCGTGCATTGGCAGTGGAGCAATTTCTCCGATATGTGGGTGGCGGCCAATTTCGGCGTGGCGCTGCGCAACAGCACGGTAATCAGCTTGCTGTCGACCGCGCTTGCATTGGCCGTCAGCTTGCCCGCGGCCTATGCCTTGGCGAGATTCCCGTTTCGCGGACGCGGGCTCTACCGTCAGTTTCTGCTCGTCACACAGATGCTGTCGCCGATTCTGCTCGTGGTCGGCCTGTTCCGGCTGGCGGCGATGATTCCCTACGGCGACGGGAATCTGGTCGATTCCAAGATCGGCGTGATCGTGTCTTACGCGGCATTCAATATCGCGTTTGCCGTGTGGATGCTGTCTTCGTACTTTCAGACGGTGCCGCGGGATCTGGAAGAATCGGCATGGCTCGAAGGATGCGGACGCACCAAGGCGGTCTTCAAAGTGTTTCTGCCGCTCGCGGTGCCCGCGATCGTCGTCACCGCGATCTTCACGTTCATCAACGCGTGGAACGAGTTTGCCGTGGTCTATACCTTGATCCGCTCACCCGAAAACAAGACGCTGACCGTGCAGGTGACCGACATGGTCGCCGGGAAATACGTGGTCCAGTGGCATCTGGTGATGGCCGCTACACTCTGCGCGACGTTGCCGGTTTCTGTGGTGTTCGCGTGGTTGCAGAGATATCTGGTGAAGGGGCTCGCGCTAGGGGCCGTGAAATAGATGTTGGGGCGAGCGCGCATTTGCATGAGCAGGTCGCGCTCGCCGTATCTTTCGCTCTCGTGTTACTCCGCGCCGCGCACAATCCGCAGATCGCGCTCAACGCCGTCGCCCAATGCGGCCAGCGCTTTCTTGTAGGGCTCGCTCTCGTAGGCGGCGACGGCCGCTTCATAGGTCGGAAATTCGATCACGACCGTCCGCTCCTTCAAGCCCTGCTCGCGAGCCTCCTCGGCCACACCGCGCACAATGAATTTGCCGCCGGCAGCCGCCACGGCGGGTGCGGCGAGTTGCGCATACGCGGCCAGTTTTTCCGCGTCTTTCGTCGCGCGATATGACGTCACCCAGTATCCCTTGCTCATTTGAGGCTCCTTTCAACGTTGGAAAAGCAGTCGTTGTCGTGCACGACGGCGAACGGGGATTATGACGCCTCGCGGCATCCCCATCGTCCGCACGGTCAATCGCTCAACTGCGGCTGGTGAATTGTAAGACGCCGGCTCCTGTCACGTCACGAGGGCGGTCCTGCAAATAATGGCAATACCGGTTACGCTGTCTGCGGATTTCGCTTTGACACGACCGGAACATAGCAATGACTCAAGCGCTCACTATCGATTTTGTCTCCGATATCGCATGCCCGTGGTGCGCGATCGGCCTCTCCTCGCTCCAACGCGCGATTTCGCGTCTCGGCGACGCCGTCGACGCGCAAATCGTCGTGCATCCGTTCGAGTTGAATCCGGACATGGGACCGGACGGCGAGAGCATTGTCGACTATCTCGGCAAAAAATACGGCCGCACACCGGAGCAGATCGCCGAAACGCAGGCCGCGATCCGCGAGCGCGGCGCGAGCGTCGGTTTTACTTTTGGCCCGCGCAACCGCGTGTACAACACCTTCGACGCGCACCGTCTGCTGCATTGGGCCGGCATCGAGGGCAAGCAGTTGCCGCTCAAGTTGGCGCTGCTGCAGGCGTATCACGCTGACGGCAAAGACCCAAGCGATCATGAAGTGCTGATCGAGGCAGCGCAGTCCGTCGGGCTCGATGCCGCGAAGGCGCGTGACGTACTGCAAAACCGAACCTATGCCGCTGAAGTTCGCGCAGAGGAGCGGAATAACGAGGCAATGGGTATTCAGTCGGTGCCGGCCATTATCTTCAACCGTCGCTATCTGGTGAGTGGCGGACAGCCTGTCGAAACTTTCGAGCAAGCCATCCAGCAGATTCTGGCTGAAGCGAAGGACGAAGGTTCACAGAACACGTAGCGCTGGACGTCGTGCCCTGATCGTTCCGAGCATGACGACGCATGCCCTGCGAGAACAGGGCATGCGTGTTCACATCACTTGAAGCGAGCCTGCTTAGAACGCGTGACGCATACCCACGGTGACCGCTACTTGCGTGTTGGTCGAGGACGGCGACAACGTGTTGATCATGGCATGCGAGAGCACGGAGTCCGCAGGCGCGCCATGCACGTTCTGATAGACGCCTTCCAGATAGAAGTCCGTGCGTTTGCTGATCGAGTAGTCGGTTTGCAGCATGGCCGTATTCCATCCCGGCGAGGAACCGTTATACGCGCCATGTGTGTACGTGTACGCGCCGGATACGCTCAACGCCGGCGTGAGCGCGTACTTTGCGTTCACCTCGTAGTTGTCGAGACGCAGCGAACCACCCAGCGATCCCGCGGAGGTATCGCCCGAGCCGAGATAGCTGCCCGTGCCGAACGAGAACACGCCCGACGCGTTGTCGATCTGAGTGTGGCTCCAGACTAGCCCGACCGTGGCCGGCCCGAACGTGTAGTTACCACCCAGCGACCAGATACGCTGGCGTTCTGCGAGGAAGTTCGCGCTGGTATCGCTCGAAGTCACCGCGCCGCTGCCATTGCCCGCGTTGTTCAGTTGCAGATAGCCGGCGGCAAGATTCAGCGGACCTTGCGCATACGAAACGCCGAAACCGTAAGACCGGTTATTCCCGAAGTCGCCCGCCTTGTTGCTGAACGAATACATCGTTTCGAACGTAACGCCGCGGTAAGTCGGGCTCGCGTATTTAACCGAGTTGTTGATCACGACGGAATTCGCAGCAAGGTTGTCGTTTTCAAACGGATGCGCGGCCATGCTGCCGCCCCACGTGTTGAACTCCGCGGTAAGCGGCCCGACGAGGTCGTTCATCACGTCGAACTGGCGGCCGAACGTCAAGGTGCCGTAAGGATCGCTTTGCAGGCCGACCCATGCCTGAGAACCGAAACCATCACCGGAGAATGCCTGCGCTCCGTTGTTCAGCAGGAACCCTTGTTCGAGCTTGAAGATCGCGTGCAAGCCGCCGCCCAGATCCTCTGAGCCCTTGAGACCGAACACCGTGTTCTGGGTCGAACTGCTCAATACCTGCCAGTTGCTGTGCCCGAACTGATTGTTCGTGTAAACCAATCCCGTATCGATGAGGCCGTAGAGCGTCACGCTACTTTGCGCATGCGCCGACATCGTAAATGCGCCGAAGAGCGCGGCCGCGAGTAAAGACTTTTTCATACTTGTTGGCTCCGTGATCAAGCGGTAATTGAGGGTATCAATTGCTCTTTCCACCAACGCCGTAAACACGCATGCAATACATTCGAAACCGTTGTTGCGCAAACTGCGAGAAGCATAATTAATTATTGGATGTTTATTGCGCGACACGTCATTTCAATGGCTATGCCAAAGTGTGCGCTTATCTATTGCATGGTTTTCAAGTCGGCTCAGTCGGCGCGTGCTAGCCAGCGCGGCGGAAACGAGCCCCCCGATCATAGGACGATGAAAATAAATGCGTCGTCAAAAAAATAAGCGGCGTGGCGTCAAAGGAACAATGAGGGGCTGGAGCTTAACGTGTTGCGGCGTGTGACGGAAGTATGGTGCGGGATTAACGACAACAATCGCGCGAAAGGATTACGTAATTTAACGGGAAGAACTCGTTTCGGCGCATCGATCCGAGGTCGTCCAGTGCGTCCCGAAACTGCCGCTTAAGGTTCTCTTAAGGACCCGGCTTACATAGTTCGGCCACTCGCGGTTCGTCTTGCCGAAACAGCACGACGTGATCCCCGACGACTTCTTCATGGCGGCGACCTGGAATCCAACGGGGCTGCCGCCGGTTCTCCATTGCCACGACATCCATGCACATTCATCGTATTCTGGAGCGAGCCCGCCTGCGGCCCACGTTCCCGCGAGTCCTGGTGCTGGAGTTTTTTCACGAGCACGCTCGCGACCACTTCACAGCTGAACAGGTCTATAAGCTTCTCAACGAAGACGTGCGCAACATGAGTCTTGCCACGGTCTATCGCGTGCTCGGTCAACTCGTGGATGCGGATTTATTGTCCGGCGTGGCCTTTGGCGACGGCCGCATGGTCTACGAACTGAATGACGGGACCCGGCACGACCATCTCGTCTGCACGGTCTGCGGTCGAATCTATGAGTTCTTTGACGCGGAAATCGAGGCGCGACAGCAGTCTATCGCGAGCAGCCTCGACTTCGCGGTGACGGGACGTCAGTTGGTTCTGTTCGGCATGTGTGCCGGCTGCAGAAAGAGCGGCGCGCAGGCAAAAGCCGTAGTCAGGAGCTAGAGACCCGCGACGCCGCCTCTCGACTCATACTTGCGCCGCTGAAGCTTCTGCCGCAGCGGCCGCAAACGCGCGGAAGTTCGCCGGCGTAGCAAAGGCCAGATACTGTTTCTGCATCTCTTCCGTCAGCACTTCGATCAGCAGAACGTTTTCGATCCACAACTCGATCACATCGAAAAAGTCACGGCCGCGCGTGCAGCGCACCGCACGCCAGCCCTCCCGCTCGCCGATCGCCAATACTTCCTCGGGGGACAGTTTGCTCGCGATGGCGATGTGAAATGCGCTGTATTGCGACGTGGCGCCCGGCTCCGGAACAAACGAGCCCTGTTCGCCTCCGGGGCTAAGCACGCGATCGTTGGGATAAGTCTCGATGATCGAGCCGCGGTCGTCGCCGGCAATCGCCATCCACGAATCGGGAAAGGAAGGGAACGGTGCGTGAAATCCGCCCCACAGTTCGGCAATGACACGTGCGACGTGTTCCGGATGGTGTGCCGGGATGGAAGCATGAAACAGCATGAGTGACCTCCGTCGAAAATCTATAGTGAGGGATCGGTCCTTGTATACGTTCCAAAGGCGGTCTTTTTCAAACCGCTCTATTTGATTTTCTTGTGTGCCGACGCCTGCCGCGGCTGGCTATTTCGCCAGTCATCCATGCAAGCGGCACATGCGGCCGCGGCGTTCAGCAATTGTGTTGCAGCGCGCGGAGCCTGCTGCGAATCAGCAATGCATGCGCATTGGGCGGCGATACTCCCACTCGGAAGATGCACCGTCAAGTGGGGGTATTACCTCCACTTTCGTGTGATGAATTGCGTTGCGATTCGCGACCTGTTTCTTTCTGGGAGTGTGGATCGTCTTAACTAGCGCAGAGATATCTGCATGGACGCAAGGAGGCTCAGGTTTTCTTGAAAGCGCTGTACAGCGTCTTTGCAAGCGCGCTCAACTCACCACCGCTCTCGCGAAGCGATGCGATCTCCGCGCCGCTCTCCAATGTCCGTTCCAGTCTGTGACTCCGATCGCGCTTGACGGCGTCCACGAGAGCCTGCGGCAGCGCGGACAGTTGGTCGACCAAGTGGAAATCGCCCAAGCCCGTGAGCATTGGATTGTCGGAGCCGCTTAGCATGGACCGTGCGTCAGCCTTGAAGAGCACGAGCGGTTTGCCCGCGTGCCACGCCAACGATGCCTCGACAACCGTGCCTTCATCGGCAACGCGGCCGTTGAGGTTGGCGACGACCACATCGCAACGCCTGAGCAACTGATACGTATCCAGACTGAAGATCGCGCGGTCGAGCATGTCCGCGGCTTCTTCAACCGACGCGCCGAGTTTCTCAAGTTCCGGCTTCAGCTTCGCGAACTCGAGACCGTCGCGATGCGGAAGAAATGTCGTCAAGCCCGCCGCCTCCAGCGTGGCGGCAATCGAATCCATTTCGGCTCGTTCGGCTGCGTTGAAGAGCGGACCCGCGCAATACACTCGTGGCATCTTTTTTCGTCTCCTGATGACGGAGGAATCGTGAAGTATTCTCGCAACGCATGTCGGCATGCGACTGCGCTGCGAGGACCGTTTACGATAACCATCGAGGAAGCAAAGTCAATGCAGAGCGTCGGCTACTTATCGTCCGGCACTCTGGGCGCGCAAACACGTATCTGTGCTACGCACTACGCCGCCCTCTCGCGTGCCGCTCAGTCGTAATGCCGATGCTTATGATGACGCTTGCCCGATCGGTCGCCGCGCGAATAGTCGTCGGCGTACGAGTTGGAGCGCGAGATGTTGCCGCCGAGCGCCGAACCCGCGCCGCCGCCCAACGCAGCGCCGACAAGACCACCGCCGCGACCGCCCATCGCATTGCCGGCCGCCGTGCCCGCGCCGCCGCCCAGCGCGCCGCCAATAATGGCACCGGTGCGCTCCCTGCGGTTCGACGTGACCGCGCCGCCGGCGCCGCCACCCACTGCGCCGCCGAGCACGGCGCCCGTGCTGCCGCCTACCGCGCCTCCCAGCGCAGCGCCGGCCACGCCGCCGAGCGCACCACCCAAGGCGTTGTTCATATCGCCGGCCATTGCCGACAACGACGCCGAAGCCGCGAGCGCTGCAACGGCAACAATCTTGAGGATTTTCTTCGACATAAAGAGCTCTTTCATTGTTGTAGACGGCGCCGAGTATAACCGCGCTTTTGAAACGCTCTTGTAACCACGTCGCGGCACATCGGTAAGACGTGTAACAAAATGATCGAGGGGCCGAGAGCGGAAGCTTTTATCGCTTCAAGCCGAAACGGAAGAGAACATCGTCCGTTGTTTTCCAATATCCATCGGACAGCCAACCATATTGATTATCGCGCCGACGATACTGGCGAGCTGTCGTAGTCCGGCAGCCCGCCAACCGCTCATTCGAACCCTATCCGCGCCGCTTCTTTTTCAACTCGACGGTCTCGAACAATTCGTAGTTCTGCGTCGGCACCTGGTCCGCGCCGGGCGCGTGATAGTAGTTCATCGTGATCGTAGTCTCGCCGCCCGGATGTCCCGGATCATGATCGAACACCGCGATCCCATAACCGGTGCCGGTATCGCGTTGCGCCGACCAGATCGCATCTTCCACGGCGTCCGCGCTGGCGCGCACGAAAGTCCCTGCCGTCGTGCCGGCCACCGGGCGGTTCGGCCGCGTAAAAATACGCGCCTGCGGCTGCCCCGTGCCGACATCCATGCCATAGACGTCCAGCGGCGCGCTCGTGCCGCCGCCGCCGAGAATCAGGTGAATCGTGCCGTGGCTCGTATCGAACGTCGATGCACCCGGCGACACCGCCGACATCACCGGTTTCGGCTGCAACGTATCCACCGGCCGGCCCGTCGCGATGTCGGTGCCCTTGTTATGGTTGCAGCCGCGCACGGGATAGCTGCGTTCGTAGTCGTGATCGTGGCCGCACAGCACCAGGTCCACGCCGTAGCGATCGAACAGCGGCAACCACGCCTCGCGGATGCCCTTATCTGACCCGTTGCCGGTCTTCGACGAACTCAGCGCGTCCTGATGCATCTGCACGATGACCCAGTCGACCTCGTCGTCTTCGGCGGCATGGCGCAATGTCTTCTCGAGCCACCGCGTCTGTTCGCCGGCGCTATAACCGCGCACATAGAGCGAAGTGCCGGGCTGGATGGGCGGATTGCCGGTGCTCGCAACCGGCACCAGCGGATCCGGGCCGGCAACGAACGCGGCCGCGTCCTGATAGACGACGTCGTCGGCGTCGAGCGAAATGAACAGTACGGAACTTACGCGGAAGCTGTACCAGCGGCCCTGAAAGCGCGTGTGATTGTCCGGCAGCGTATAGCGCGCGAGATACGAAGCGAGGCCTTGTTCACCGTTATGAAACTCGAGTTCGTGGTTGCCTGGGCACGGCATCCACGGCCGGTTGGAGGCGGACGTCTGGCAGTTGTTGCCGAAGTCGCGCCACACGTCCGGCTGGTGCGTCGGATTCAGATTGGCATAACACAGGTCGCCGTTGAGCAAGTGGAACAGCGGCTGAAAGCGCTCAACCGCCTGCACCGCGAAGCGGCTTTGTGGCGATGACAGAACCCAGCCGGTGTTCGGCGTCGCGAGATCGCCGTAGCTGGTCCAACGAAACGGCGCACGTCCACGCGGCGCAGTACGGAAACTGGCCGTGAAAGGTTGTGCCGCGTTGCTGTCGTTGTCGGCGGTCACTTCGTATTCGTAGCTCGTATCGGGCTTCAGGTCTCGCAGACGCGCGTGATACGTGAACACGACTTCGCCGTTGAGGCCGTCGGTGTAGGTGCTTTGGATACCATGCACCGTATGTTTCCCCTCGCGCGCGCCGCTCACGCGCACCTGCGGGTTGACCGCCGGCGCAAGCGACGCCCACGACACCGTGACCTCGTGGGTCGGATCGTTGCCCCAGGTCAGGTGGACCTGCTCCGGTGTGCCGTCGGGCGTGCTGTTCGCCGCGCGCGCGGCCGACGATAGGGTGCCGGCCGCCGTAGCGAGACTGGATGCGCCGGCAAACTTCAGGAACCCACGACGCGAGACGATGGAAGCGCCTTGATCGATCGGCGAAGCCTTAGCGATTTTTCTGTTCGACATGTCTGGTGTTGTTGTACGGGGGGGAAGGACGCCGACGCGCAGGTCGAGCACACCGCGTTCTTCGTGAACGGCGAGTGCGCTGGAAGCCGGCGCGCAACGGAAACGACCAGCCATCGTAGTCGCCAGGCTATGACACTCAGATGAAACCGCGTGAGGCGCAGAGCGTTCACCCGCATTCGAAGCGCAAGGGCGCGGCGACGACACGCAATGATGCGATAGTGAACGGCGAGCGAGTTTGGTGTTGAATGCCGTTCCGCACCGAGCGAACGCCGGGGAACGGCACATGCAGAGAATGAACGGACATTGACGACACTCAGAACAGAGCGCCGAAGTTGCCGGCGCATGGTTCTATCGTTGATCATGCGACCGGCAGCAAAGCGTCACTCACGTCTGCGGATTCGTGTCGTCCGTGGACTGCGTGTCGTCGTCTTTCTTTTCGATCATTGACTCGAGCTTGCCGGCGCCTTCAAAACCGGCGATAGCGGCGATGCCTTTCGTCAGCAAACCCGCTTCCGGATCCACTTTTTCCGCTGCTTCAACGGCGGCGATCGCCCCCGCAATTTTTCCTGCTTCGTTCAAGAGTCCCATGCCGCTCTCCTCGAGTAAAAGTGAGCTTGCATCGTCTCACGAACTCGACGCCTTGTCGCCAAATGTAAAACCGGAATGACGATTCGCTGACAATGCTGAAAGGCTCGACGAACTTTACGTTTAGTAAGTGTCGCGCCTAACGCTGGGGCGGTTGCGGGTTATTCGCCGGATTGGTATCGAAGCGGGACACGCGTTGTATTCCGTCTTCACTGACCAGCTGCAATAGTTCGTTCTCCAAGATATCGGCGGCGTCTTTACTGTAGACTTCGCCGCCATTCACATAAACAGTAAACGACCGCAGGTACTTCGCCTTCTTCTCCGGGTTCTCGATTGTCTCGCGGGTCCATTGATAGAGCGGATAGTTTTCCGTGCCCTCGCGTTCTGCTTCGCGCACATAGTCGGCGAATGCATCGAACTGGCATTTCAACGTCGCGTCGTGCCGGCGCAGAACATCACGGAGCGCGCTATGCGACGCACAGGTCGGGTCGGTATGTAACGCGTCGGCCAGTTCCGGTGAGACAGTAATCCGCAACTGGAATTGCAAGGCAGGTTCCATAGTCGCCTCGGTGTCGGCTTTCGTGAGCGCTCATTCCTTGTCAGCGGAATGAGCAGCGACCTTCTCTTCTATCCGCGCAATCTCGTGGCCTTGCACTGGCATGCCGAGCAGAAAGCCCTGGGCGTGCGTGCATCCGCAGACGCGCACGAAATCCAGTTGCTCTTGCGTCTCGATGCCTTCCGCCGTGGTCGGCATGCCGATTTCCCGCGCCAACGCGACGATCCCGCGCACTACCGCCGCCGATTCCCGACGATGCACAGACTCCTTGACGAACGAGCTGTCGATCTTGAGCTTGTCGAACGAAAAGCGCACGAGGGTCGACATGGTCGAAAAGCCCGTGCCGAAATCGTCGAGCGCGAGCCCGATGCCCAACGCACGCAGCCTCCCGACATTGCGCCGGGTCACGACGTCGTCGTTCAGCAGCACCGTTTCCGTGACCTCGATATTCAGGCGCTGTGGCGGCAACTTCGTCTTGCGCAGAATCGCCGAAACGGTCGACGCAAACGACTCCTCCCGCAATTGCACTGGCGATACATTCACGGCGACGGTCACCTTGTCTCGCCAGGTCACTGCTTCCTTGCACGATTGCAGCAAGGCCCACTCGCCTAGGGACAGGATAAGGCCCGTACGTTCGGCGGTGGGAATGAACGCGGCTGGCGAGAGTTCGCCACGCGTGGGATGGGTCCAGCGGATCAGCGCCTCGCGGCCGGACACCGCACCGCTGCTCAGATCGACAATGGGCTGGTACTCCATGCGCAGACCGCAGAACGAATGCAGCGCGCCTTCCAGATCGCTGCGCAGAAGGCTCAGGCTCTCATCCGACGCATGCTTCGCGGCGTCGAAAATAGCGAACGCGCTTTTGCCGCTGCGTTTCACCGCATACAACGCGCGATCGGCGCAAATCAGCAGTTGCGGGCCGGTTTTCGCGTGGTCTGGATAGAGCGAGACACCCACGCTCGCGCCGATATGCACCAGCGCCTCGCGCAGCGCGAACGGACGGGCCAAGGTCTTCACGATGCGGTCCGCCAGAATGCGCACGTCGCGAGCGTGGCCCGTGCCATCGGAAAGCGCCACGAACTCGTCGCCGGCCAGGCGTCCGACGAGGTCGCCGCTCGGCAACACTTCGCACAAGCGAATTGCCGCTTCCTGAAGAATCTGATCGCCGGCGGCATGGCCCAGGCTGTCATTGATGGCCTTGAATCCGTCCAGATCGATCAATAGAACAGCGAACGATTGATCTTTGCGCGACGCGCCCATCTCCGTGCGTTCGAGCAGCAGTTCACTGATACGCGCGCGATTGGGCAAGCCGGTGAGGCTGTCGTGATGAGCGAGCCGGTGGCTGTTTTCCCGCGCCAGAAGCAACGCGACCGTGTCGCGATTGCTGCGCAGCGCAACCGTAAAGAAGCCGGCGGCGCAGAACGGCGCCTGGAACAGCAGCACCAGTTTTCCGGAGCCGGGCGACAGCGCCGCCCCGAGAGCCAGGAGTCCAAGAATGAACGTGATTTGCAGCAATACGAGCCGCGGGGTGCCCGCATTGCGGCCGGCCAACCCGCCAATAACGCCCACGGCGCAAACGTTGCCGAGCAGGAACAGCGTCTGGTCTCCGCTGATATTGCACAGCAAGGTGCCGTAGCCGAACAGCACGCTCCAGAGGAGGCTCGCAAACAGGAATGCGGAGGTAGGAGTCGGCTGGCCGTTGGCGCTGCGCGAGCAGCACAACCAGATCAAGGCGAGCCGGGCAATCAGCAATGCGACAACGGCGCTGCCCCAACTCGCGTAAAGAGCCTTGGGATAAAGATAGTAAGCGGTGGCGCAGACGCTGATTTCACAAATCGACGCGAACACAATCGATGCGGTTCGCGTGAACAGATTGGCAAGCAGTATCTGGCGATTATCCGCGCTCAGATCCTGAGAGGAAGAGACGACCCACTTGAAAAATGGAGACCTTGGTTCGCTGAAAGCCATGACCTACGCATTTTTTGATGGTTGATAAATCGAAACCCGCGCGTATCGCGATTATTGCGTAAACGTAGAGGATCGGGTTAATTCGACTGATGAAACGAGCCGACTTCGCTGCGGGCCGGAAAAAATGACTTGCAGCGTGCCACGCGACTTGCGCCGGGTCCGCGCCTTTTTGCGCTGTACATCGGCGTGCTCGCGGATCATATCGATGAGCGCGCGCAACCCGGCCGACGCGCGCCGCGTCCAGCATTAAACGCGGATTGGTTCGTGCGTCCGACCGTTTTCAGCGACGTCACGATCGACACGACTACTGCGCGTGAGGAGATATTTGGCCCGGTGCTGTCGATCGTCGCCTATGGCGACATAGCCGAGGTCATCACGATCGCCAACGACACGCGCTACGGTTTGCCGGCTTATGCGTTGTCACAAAACACGCCGCGCGCACGAGGTCGCGGCGCGGATCGAAGCGGAACGCGCGCCGGTCAACACGCCGGCGCGTGAGCCGGCCGCGCCGTTCGGCGGCTTCAGGCAATCCGGCATTGGACGTGAATACGGTACGTTCGGGCTGGAAGCGTTTCTGGAGCCGAAGTCGGCGCTGGGGGTTCTCTGACTGTTCATCGCCGCCCCCCCCCCGGAAGCCGCGCGAGTCGAGTATCGATGTACGATGCCGTATAGTGGATGAACCGCTGATTTCCAGCGGCGTACCCGTAGATCGGCGCGATGGGGGACTACGAGATGACAGTCGCAAATACATTGATGAACGGCTCTCGCGAGCCCGTGCCAGAGTCGCTCCAGACGTTGGTCGAGTATCTCGAACTCTCGCTCGACAAGGCGGCGAGCGTGGTCATGACGCGCCCCACGAACGACGTTTGCACCGTCTACCTGGGCGACCCGTCCGGTCTGATCGAGGAAATGAAGAAGCTCGGCACGATTGCCATCCCGCTCGCCAATGAGATGCTGGAACTGACGCGCTCGGGCGTCAACGAGATGGAGATCGGTGGCCAGGCCTATCGCTTTGTGCGCACTTTCACGCAGGTCGAGGACGCCGCGGCGGTTGTTTTCTCGGCGGCCTAGACAGGGGTGCGAATCGGTTGTACGGCGGGTTGCGGGGCGCGTCGCCATCACTCGTCCGCACTCGCGGGTGCGGCGTTGCGGACGCACTTTCCGGGACGCCGTCGACGACCTGGCGATCCGCCGCGTTATACTCTGCCGATGGATACGAAGCCGATCACGCTGAACTGTTGGTGGCGCGCCTGACTTAGGCGGCCCGTTTCCACTCGACCATCGAAACGTGATGCCGCCAGTCCTGGCGGCATTTTCGTTTCTGCGCGCCGACGGCTGGTGGTATCGACAAACGCACAACCCCAGACCATGACAGACGCAAAAACGACCACGAACCAACCCATTATCCTGACCGGCGACCGCACGACCGGCCCGCTGCACCTTGGCCACTATATCGGCTCGTTACGCTCGCGCGTGCGGCTCCAGCACGAGGCGCAGCAATTCCTGCTGCTGGCCGATGCGCAGGCCATGACCGACAACGTCGGCCGGCATCAGAAAGTCACGGAAAACGTCATCGAGGTCGCGCTCGACTATCTCGCCGTCGGCATCGATCCGGCGAAGTCGACCATCTTCATCCAGTCGCAGGTGCCCGAGCTGGCGGAACTGACCCAGTACCTGCTCAATCTCGTCACGGTCGCGCGCCTCGAGCGTAACCCGACCATCAAGGCGGAAATCGTGCTGCGCGGTTTCGAACGGGACATCCCCGCCGGCTTTCTGACGTATCCGGTCAGCCAGGCCGCCGACATCACCGCGTTCAAGGCGACGCGCGTACCTGTCGGCGACGACCAGTTGCCGATGATCGAACAAACCAACGAGCTGGTACGCCGTTTCAACAACACAGTCGATCGACAGGTGCTGGTCGAATGCGAAGCCGTGCTCTCGCACGTTGCACGGCTGCCGGGCATCGACGGCAAGGCCAAGATGAGCAAGTCGCTGGGGAACGCGATCACGCTGGGCGCGACACCGGACGAAATCACCAAGGCCGTGAACAACATGTACACCGACCCCAACCATCTGCGCGTCAGCGATCCGGGCCAGGTGGAAGGCAATGTGGTGTTCGCGTTTCTCGACGCGTTCGAGCCGGACGTCCCGATGGTCGACGAACTCAAGGCCCACTACCGCCGCGGCGGCCTTGGCGATAGCGTGGTCAAGCGCGTGCTCAACGAACGGCTGCAGTCGTTGATCGCCCCGATTCGCGAGCGCCGCCGCGAGTTCGAAGCCGACCGTGCCGAGGTGCTGAACGTCCTGCGTCGCGGGACGATGCGCGCGCGGGAAGTGGCGGGCGCGACGGTATCCGAGGTGAAAAATGCGCTCGGTCTGAACTATTTTCAGAACTGAGCGGCTGGCGGCGAGGACGCTCTGCAATTGAGCGTCCGCTCGCCCAGCCTACGATTTGCCCTTGAGCGTGAATGGAGCCAGCAGCGACTGCACGTCGATCTGCCGCCCCTGAAGCAGAAGCAGCCTTGCGTGAAGCACGGTGTTTTCAAGAACCAGCTTGGCGGTGCTCAGCAGGTACAGCGCATGGATGTCGGACACCGACATGTTGCCGGCCTCGACCTGGTGATGGCGTTCGACGAGCGAGGTCATCACCAGACGCCTGAGCTCCTGTTCTCCGAAAGGAAGGTCCGCGTAGTCGATCGGGTCGTCGGCTTCGACTTCTCGCAGCATGTCAACAAGCGCTTCCGTACTCACTTCCATGTTTCGGCTCCCACGTTGTCGGTTAGGAACAGCATCGCCAGATTGCGTCTGCAATGTTCTCAGACTAACGGGTCTATTTGGGCGAGTCCAGTGCGAATGCGAGGCAACGCGCATAGCTGGTCAGGCTGTACTGCGCGTGTGACGTGTGGTCAGCGTCAGCGCGACGCTCCAGAAAAGCGCCGCCAGCAACGACAAACCGATCGCCAGGCGCTCGAAAAACACTTCGGCATTGCGCGCGATTGGTGCGAGACGTCCGCGTCGCTTCCCAAAACCGACAATACGGATGAGCGATCCGCGTTCGCGTGACGTGGTCTAGCGGAGCCACCGTAGTCGAACCGGCGCAACACGGCGCTGTGTTTTCCGCTCCAAGATAGCCAACGGCGCCACCTTCACCCCGCTTTACTTTTGACCACTTTCGCCCGCGTGCTCGCGGACGTTTTGTTCTTCTTCAAATGGGTCTGGTTGTACGCAATCGCAGCGCGCACGAGATTTTTTAGCGCGCGCGCATTGACCTTATCGCCTTCCAGAAAATCGATTGCGCGTCGCGCGTTGCCTTCGAGACCCGCGTTGAATAGCTTGTCAGGATCATCGAGGCCGGCCCCATGCGCAAAGGTAACCTTCACCTTCCCTTTGTGCGCGTTGGCGACCGCGATCATGCCGTCCCGGGACCACACCGGGCTACCCATCCATTTCCATTCCTCGATGATCTCCGGGTCGGCCTCAAGGATGACCTTGCGGACACTCGCGAACGTTTTGCCACGCCAGTCCGTTAGACCCGCAATCAGTTCGTCGATCCGTTCCGATGCATTTACTAGTTCTTGATTCATCGATTCTGGTCCCCTTCAATGCCGCCACAATCGGAATGAATGGCTGCATCATTAATCGTCTGGAATATAAGCGCTGAGGTCGCGTGCGAGTCAAGCGGGATACGACGTTCCGTCCTTATGCACGAACCGGCCGTCGGCGTTGGCACTTATCATGTCGATGTCGGAACAGGTTAGGTCACGTGTCGTTTGAAGACTCGCGGAAGGAAAGTCGCAAGTGCGCCAATCCGCAGCGGGACATGCCGATCAATTCTCTACGATTTCCCGCGACCTGTCGAATCAGGAAATCAGCGCGTGTGTATCGCCGACAATTGGTATCCTGTCAGACCGATCCCACGGAACATGCGATGACAAAACCAAAAAAACTCGCGCTTCTCGCGCTGGCATTCACGCTGTTCGGCTTGTACAAGTTATTTGTCGTTTTCCAGGACATGCAAACTGGCTGCATCCAGTTTCAGACTCATCGGACATGCAGCTACGAAAATGCGGAGAATTTCCAGGGCATGCTCGATCTCGAACTGATGTTCGCATGCGCTTGGGCCGCGGGTGCAGTGGTCTGCTGGATGGCCGCCGCGCAGGCGCAAAAAAAGGAGCGGTGAATCGTTCGGCATTTACTGGAACGCAGGCTTTATCCCCTGACTCAGCTTGGCTTGATCGCACTGCGACAAAGCCAGAAAAGAGAAGAACGCCATCGCGGCATCTTTCCGCCAGGATGCCATACGTATGCCGGCTGAGAAGACGGTTACGATCTGAACGTCCGCAGGCATAGGACCCGTCACATGGATGCCTGGCAAGCGCATCAATTCACTTAACTGCTGAAAACCCAACTCGACGTCCCTGCGTGCAACAAACGCGCCGACCGGAACACCGGGCGGGCCCGCACTATGGGCCACGCCGAGGGAGTAAGCTTGCCGTCGATTGCGGGTATGAACCGCACAACGCCTGAGGGTTTTTCCTGGTCTCAACCTGCGTCGATACCGGCGTCGTCGGATCGTCGTAGGAGTATGTCCAACTTCTGTAATGTAAGGAGCACACACCATGGCTACCGGAACGATCCACCTCCACCGAGTCTTGCGTGCCACGCCCGAACGCATCTATCGCGCCTTCCTCGAACCGGATGCGATAGTCCGGTGGCTTCCGCCGTACGGTTTCACCTGTCAGGTACACCACATGGATGCAAAGGTCGGAGGCACCCATAAGATGTCTTTTCGCAACTTCGGCACCGGCCACAGCCACTCGTTCGGTGGCGAGTATCTCGAACTGGTGCCGTTCGAGAAAATCCGCTACTCGGACCGATTCGACGACCCGAATCTGCCGGGCGAGATGCACGCCACCATTTCATTGCGGCAGGTGTCGTGCGGAACCGAACTCACCGTTCTGCAGGAGGGCGTGCCCGAGGTCATTCCTGTGGAGATGTGCTACCTCGGTTGGCAGGAGTCGTTTGTTCAACTAGCGAGGCTCGTCGAGCCTGTGATTCCTGATTGACGACGCACGCGCAACGGCGTGCACGCCAGCGTTCCAGATGTCTGCAGACGCGATCAGTCGAACTCGACCTCCGCCTCGCATTCCACAGGCACGTTGAGTGGGAGCGTCACGCCGACTGCCGACCGGGCATGCGTCCCAATGTCCGGCCCGAACAGCTCAACGATCAAATCCGAGAAGCCATTGGCGATCCTTGGCATCTGGTCGAAAGTTGGCGCCGCGTTGATCATTGCGAAGACACGTACCCATGCCGTAATGCGGTCCAGGTCGCCGAGCGCTTTCTGAAGACTAGCCAATTGTGCGAGCGCTACAAGGCGTGCTGCTGCGTAGCCTTCGTCCGGCGAAACTTCCGCGCCGACTTTGCCGACGGGTTGCGCGATCGTCCCGTCCGCGTTGAGCGGCACGTGGCCCGAGACAAATGCTCGCGCGCCACTCACGCGCACCCAGGCGAAGGGCAACGACATGCGCACGTTTGCTGGCATCTGCAACGGCTGCGGCAACGTCAATCCCATTTGCGCCAGCTTTGCTTCGATTCTTGTCATCGCCGTCTCCTCGGAATCCACGAAGAACGTTAGATGCCGGCAATCCGCTTTTCAAGTCGTAACGCGGGGATTAATAATCAAGCGCACCCTACCCGAGTTCGATCGGCTGCCCATGCGGCGTACGGCGCGCTGCTGCGTCCCACGCGTCGCGGCGACGCAAAAGCGAGTCGTCGGTCACGAGTCCCTTGATCGTGCTGATGCGCTCCAGTGCTGTCAGCCAATGCGAGTAGTAAGTGTCGCCGTGGTCCGCGTCGCCGGCGGCTTGCGCGTCGCGAATTGCCTCGTTCAGGCACGCAGCCCACTCGCCCCAGCTGAACATGCCGCGCTCGTGCAACGCCAGCGTCATCGCAAACGCCTGCGCTTCCCACGGCGCGTTGAAAACCGGCCCTGCGTCGTCGCAAGGCAGTGCTGGCAACGCGGCGCGCAGTGCGGGCAGTTTAGTTCGAGCGTCAGTCATCGTGCGTAGAAGGCGGCTCGAGATAGGGCTCCCAGCAGTCGACACACACCGACGTCGCCGTCGTATCACATCCCCACAACTCCGCGCCGTCGAAGCGCACCGTGTAGAGCCATTGCGGCTGCTCGCCGAGGCCGATCGCGTTGGCGTCGGGAAAAACGTGCGCGCCGTGCACGGCGACAATGCGCCCGCGTTTGCTCCGACAATAACGCGGCAAACGAGTGTGCGAGGAAGGATTGATTTGCCGGGCCCGCACTCCATCGCCGATTGCAAACTTGGCTGCCGCGGTTGCGGGCCGATCGACGGGACTGCCGCGGAAGAGCGCCGCCGGTACGTCTTTAGCCATCAACACGCGCGGCACCGGCACCGCTGGAGTCGTCGACTCGCCTGATTCGATTTCGTCGGCCGTGGCCAGACCCGTACTCAGGATGAGTTTCTTCAAACCCTCGAACCAGATCTGGTAGTAGCTACTAGAAAGGTATTGCGCCGGCGGCAAACTCTCCCGCGCCGCGCGCGACATGTCGATGTTCCACTTGCCGGTCGCGCCCATGGCGATCGTGGTCGCGTGGACTCTTCGCTCCCAGTCAGCGTGAAACGGCGAAATGTCTCTGTCAGGGCATATCGGACCGAAAGACTGCATGCCACCGAGGTCCTGCGCGCCGTTCATGGTGTCCCCCGTGTCGAATCAGGAGTCTTCGGCAATCCAGTGCCGATCATCGAATCGCGCGTGACCAGTTCGGCTAGCGCCTGTTCGGAGAAGCCGTCAGTCCCTGGCGGCTGCATAGGCAAAACGAGGTAGCGAACTTCAGCGGTGGAATCCCACACGCGGAACTCGACCTCCGCAGGTAATTCGAAGCCGAACTCCTTCAGTACACCGCGCGGATCGATGACGGCACGCGAGCGATAAGGCGCCGACTTGTACCACACCGGCGGCAGTCCGAGCACAGGCCACGGGTAGCACGAACACAATGTGCAGACCACCATGTTGTGGATCACAGGTGTGTTCTCCAGCACGATCATGTGCTCGCCCTGCCGGCCCGCATAGCCGAGTGACGCGATCGCCGCGGTGGCGTCGAGGAGCAGCCGTTGTTTGTACGCCGGATCACGCCACGCCTTTGCAATCACACGGGCACCGTTGCGCGGCCCGACTTTGTGCTCATAGGTTTCGACGAGTGCGTCCAGCGCCTGCGGATCGACATAGCCTTTTTCGACCAGCAGAGACTCCAGAGCACGAACACGCAGATCCATTTCCGACAAAGCACTGCCGTGATGGTCGTGCGTGTGGGTGTGCGGGTGCGGGTGGGGATCGCCATCAGGATCGTTACCGGTCATCGCCGTTCACCGCGAGCAACAAAGGAGAAAACAAGTATGGTTCGCGCGGAGACCAAATGCAATCTCGGTTAAGTTAAGCGTGCGCGCAGGGCCGTCCGGCGAAGTTCAGCCGACCATCGCCTGCGCAATTCCAATAGAACCTACCCTTCATGTGATCCGCTTCAGCCGCGATGCTACAGCGTCATTTCAACAATACTTGAAATGTAAGAGCGAGACGCGTATTGTTCGGTCATGAACTCGAACCTCGTGGTACGCGCCCTCGGCGCGCTCGCTCATGAATCTCGCCTGGCGATTTTCCGCCTGCTGGTTGTCGCCGGGAAAGACGGCATGGCGGCCGGTGAAATCGCGCAACAGCTGGGGCTCTCGCCGTCCAGCCTGTCCTTTCATCTCAAGGACCTGACGCATGCTGAAATGGTGACGCCGCAGCAAGACGGCCGCTTCGTCATCTATTCGGCGAATTTCGAATCCATGACGGATCTGATTGGTTTCCTGACGGAAAACTGCTGTGCCGGCGCGACGTGCAGCGCGACGGATCTTCCGGGCTGCTGCGAAAAATGACCGGTACTGTCACGACCACTCGCGGCGCGCAGTCCGCGATCGGGTTCTTCGAGCGTTACCTGACCGTGTGGGTCGCGCTGTGCATCGTATGCGGCGTCGCACTTGGACAGTGGCTGCCTCTGCCGTTTCAGGCGATCGGCCGTATGGAAGTGGCGCAGGTCAATCTTCCGGTCGGCGTGCTGATCTGGGTGATGATCATTCCGATGCTGATCAAGATCGATTTCACCGCCATGACGCAGGTGAGAAGCCAATGGCGCGGCATCGGCGTCACCTTGTTCGTGAACTGGCTCGTCAAGCCGTTTTCAATGGCGCTGCTCGGCTGGATTTTTATCCGGCATGTCTTTGCGCCGTGGCTCCCCGCCGCTCAACTCGACAGCTATGTCGCAGGCCTCATTCTGCTGGCAGCGGCACCCTGCACGGCTATGGTGTTCGTCTGGTCGCAGCTTTGCAAGGGCGACCCGTATTTCACGCTCTCACAAGTGGCGCTGAACGACTCCATCATGATCGTGGCTTTCGCGCCGCTGGTCGCGCTTTTGCTGGGTCTATCAGCCATCACGGTGCCGTGGGACACGCTGATCACATCGGTCGGTCTGTACATCGTCGTTCCGGTCATCCTCGCCCAGTTACTGCGGCGGCGTCTTCTGACCAGGGGCGGCGCCTATTTCCAGCACGTAATCGCTCGTCTCGGCCCCTACTCGATCGGTGCGCTGCTCGCCACACTCGTGTTGCTGTTCGCCTTCCAGGGACAGGCCATTGTCGGCGAACCGCTGGTCATCGCCATGCTCGCGGTGCCGATACTGATTCAGGTGTTTTTCAATTCTGGACTCGCCTATCTGCTGAATCGCCGGCTCGGCGTTGCGCATTGTGTGGCGGGTCCGTCGAGCCTGATCGGCGCGAGCAATTTCTTCGAGCTGGCGGTCGCCACGGCGATCAGTCTGTTCGGATTCCACTCGGGTGCCGCGCTGGCTACCGTTGTCGGCGTGCTGATCGAAGTGCCGGTAATGCTGCTGGTGGTCGGCGTCGTCAGTCGTTCGCAGCACTGGTACGAGACGAGGCCTAGCGTGAAAGGCGAACGTGTATGAAGGTCACGATCTATCACAATGCGGATTGCGGCACTTCGCGCAACACGTTGGCGATGATTCGCAATGCCGGCATCGAGCCGGAGATCATCGAGTATCTGAAGAACCCGCCGGATCGGGACACGCTGAAGGACCTGATCGAACGCGCGGGCCTTACCGTGCGAACCGCGCTACGGGAAAAAGGCACGCCCTACAACGAACTCGGCCTCGCTGATACAACGCTGAGCGATGAGCAGTTACTCGACGCGATGCTGACCCATCCAATCCTCATCAATCGTCCGATTGTCGTCACGCCGCTCGGCGTGCGCTTATGCAGACCTTCCGAAATCGTGCTCGACATCCTGCCCGCTGGGCAGCAACGCGCGTTTGCAAAAGAGGACGGCGAACAGGTGATCGATAGTACAGGACGGAGGGTACGTTGATGCTGGAGTGACAATCCGGCCGTTACTGACCCGACGCATGTGACCTGAGAAACGCCACATAGCCGTTCTGCGTCTTGAGGATTTTCTCGGCGCACTCGTCGTAGTCCGAACCCTTCGCATTCTCCGGCCCATACATACCGCGGCATTGCGCAAAGAGCGTCAAGGTCGCACCCGCACCTTTTGCGGCGCGGGTCGCGGAAAAGGCAACCTTGCCTGAACCACTGGGCACATCGGTGTCGATTGCGACCGCGTCCGCGCGCGTGACGGCCGTATCGGAATGCTGCTCGATATAGCGTTTCGTCAGCGCCCAGGCGGCGTCGCAGTTAGCCGGTTGGCAATCGACTGCCGCATTGCATTGAGCGGCGGCAAGGTTGGTTTCGTTGTGGAGGAACTTCTGTTCCTGCTGCTCCTGCTTTTCGGCAGACGAGCAAGCGGTCAATACAAGCGCGACGAGCGCACATGCGGCGATCTTTTTCACGAGTAACTTCCTCTGGCCATGTTCGAGCGCGATTATAGCTGCGCGCAGGAAGCGTTCGCAGATCCGTCCGAACAGCATGCGCCAGGATTGCTGCTCTTCACTTCACCAAGGTAGCCGCAGTGCAGTGATGACTTGTCCAGCCGTTAGGCCTTCTCGATTACAACGCTGACTCGCGTTCCACGTCACGTCACTCGCCTTGCTGTTCCTCCTTCGATTCGCCACCGGCAACTCCAGCTAATTCGGCGGAAACTCCTTGGGCGCTAAGGCTTAGGTAACGACTGTGCGGTGCTGAGCAGATTTTGAGGTGCGACGCGGATAATACCGTTACGCGGGCTATCAATGTCCGCAATCAACAGGAATGAAAGAGACACCGTGAGCGGCATGACCAGAAGGAAGCGTTTTTTCACATCCGTATGTGTTACTCCATATCCCACGAGCAGATTGGCGAACAATCCAATCACGATCATGAGTATCCACGCGGCCGCCGGGATGCGATTCCACCAGGCCGCCTGCGTGTAGCCCTGGGCGTTGATTACGTCGTTCATACCTGCGACAACGAGTGCGCTCAGCGGGTTGGGCTGTTTGACTGCACCGCCCCTGGCAGCGGCCCACAACCTGTTTTGCAGATCGGCGGTGGCCGTATTGATCTGCTCGACCCGATGCAGATCGCGGGTCTGGTAGTACTCGACACGCATCATCAGATATTGAGCGAGGAGCGAGCGTATCTCGGCCGCTTCGCTTGAGGCCAGGAGGTCGGCACGAATGAACTCGGTTCCAATCGCGTTGGCTTCTTCCTCTTCGAGGTTTTTCCGCTGGTCGTAGCGGCCCACCGCCATCGACAGGCTGAAGCCGATGACAAGCGCGAGCAATGTCAAGGTTGCCGACTGCACGAGCTTGAAGTCGTCGCGCGTGTCTTCGTCGATTGGCATGCGTGAGCGCAGAAACCGGCTACCAATCCATGCGGCCATGGACATGAGCACGAAGGAGACGACGAACAGGATGATTGGATGCCTGACCAGTTGCTGCATGGGTTGCTTCCTTGTCTTGTGTTTGGTCTGCCAGGCCAGACCGATCAATCTATGCGTTCCGACCTTGCCCGGAAAATGAACTGCAAGCCAGCCGCGGAAAAAACTTGAAAACTGGAACGCGTGATCGCACTGGAGGCCCCAATCAATGCCGTGGACTTCAATCGAGGCATTCTGGAAGCAGGGTCACCTGCTTGCCATCTTCACCTTAATATGAATCGCTTCATCCGGTCACCCACGCTGAACGAGTTAATCCAGTCTAGGTGATCCGCGTGTTTTCACGCAAGCCCGGTCGATTTAGGGCCTTCGAGTGTTACCGCTCATCGTTCGGGGCGCGCAGTCACCTGCGCAATCAAGCAACTGGCCGGGACTGTCATGCCTTTACGCAGCGAGCGTTTGCTTTCCAGCAGACCAGTGCCCGGTCATGTACTTCATCAATTTCATTGCCTTCGCGCGACTAAATTGGCAAGGCAGAAGTCGATGAACGTGCGGACCTTGGCCGGCAAATGCTGACGAGAGGGATATAACGCATACAGCGGAAAACGTTCGTCAGGCCAGTCCGGAAAGAGCTCGATCAATTGACCGCTCCTCAACAGGTCTTCGGCCCCAAGCTCTAGCACTTGAGCGATTCCTGCGCCGGCAACGCAGGCCCCGAGCATGGTGCCGACATCTGAAACAAGCAGATGACCCGCGGGCCTCACTTCGAGAACTTCATCGGCACGGCAGAATTGCCATTCAAATGCTCGTGCGGCCCCGGCGTTATAAAACAGGATTCGTTGATGACGCTCTACGTCGTAGGGATGTTCCGGTCTGCCGTGCGCCTCGATGTAAGCAGGTGAGGCAACCGTCAATACGCGGGTTTCGTCAAGCCGCCGACCCACGAAGGAGCCCACTGGAGGCTGGCCGAATCGGATCGCGAGGTCAAAACCGTCAGCCACCAGATCACCTACGTCATCGCGCATGATCAACTCAAGCGAGAGGTCCGGGTATCGATTCAAAAATCCTGCAAGCGACGGCGCCAAAGCAATCCGCGAGAAAAACGGGTCGACGTTCACTCGTAGCCTGCCGCGAACGGAGTCCTTGGAACCCGACGCCCTGGCCGCGGCGTCTTCGATGCCGACCAAATGGGTGCCGACCTCGTCATAAAGACGCTGCCCGTCATCAGTTAGCTTGAGCGAACGGGTGGTTCGTTCGATCAGACGGACGCCCATGCGTTGCTCAAGGCGTTTCATCGCTTTACTTACGCCCGAGGGCGAAAGACCGAGCGCGTCCGCAGCACGTGTGAAGCTCCGACTTTCAGCGACCGCGGCCAATACCGTGATGCCGGAAAACAGCTGTCCGTCGAAGGTCATCGCAATCTCCAGATTCACACGTTTATGAATAAAGTCACAAATATTGTGACCGCGACCTACTTTATTCTATCGCGTGACCAAGCGATCCTTGCATCAAACGAGGCCGATATGGTCCGTTTCCACCAAAGAGGATCGATCATGAAGACTATTTCTACGCAAGGTGTCGAGATTCCGCATCTCGGTTTCGGAACCTTTCGGATGCCCGGAGGCGGCTGTCAGCCGGTTGTCGAAAGCGCACTGAGTATTGGCTACCGCCATCTCGACACCGCCGCCATGTATGAGAACGAGGAAGCGGTAGGCGCTGCAATCTCGACTTCGGGACTTGCCCGACAAGAATTATTCGTTACGACGAAGGTCTGGCATGACCAGTTGAACCCCACGGTCATGCGGCGAGCATTCGACGCGAGCCTGGCCAAGCTGAAGCTTGACTACGTCGATCTGTACATGGTGCATTGGCCCGCCAAAGACATGAATATGGCGGCGACGATGGAAGCGCTGGCCGCGTTGCGCGAGGAAGGCCGAACCCGCGCGATCGGTGTATGCAACTTTAACCAGCCGATGATCCGCGAAGCGGTGAGCATCATGGGTGCGCCAATCGCGGCGCTGCAATTGGAATACCACCCGTTTCTCGATCAGTCCGCCATGCTCGCATACCTTCGGAGTCAAGGCATTCCGCTGGTCGCCTACGCACCTCTCGCTCAGGGGCGCGCCACAAAAGACGAAACGCTTGAGCGGATAGGCCAGAAGCACGGCGCGAGCGCGGCTCAGGTGGCGCTTGCCTGGCTGCTGGAACAGGATGGTGTCGTCGCGATTCCCAAAGCGCAGCAACCCGAAAGCCAGCAGTCGAACCTCGACGCGACCCGTATAAATCTCGACGACGAAGACCGTCAGCAAATTGCCGCCTTGCCCAAGGATCAACGCTATGTACGGCCGGCATTCGAGCCAGATTGGGACGCAGAGTGAACACATGCCCGCTCCAGGGCGGGCAAACCTTCCCGAATCGAATGGACTCGATCAACCCGTTAAAGGGCGCATCGACGCTTACACCATAAAGCGAAGATGCTGCCCTGCACAGGAGCTATGAAAATGTCGTCCAATCGAGTAACCCACGTGGAGTTCGACAGTGTGGGCGACGCTCAAATGGGTGTCGGAAAGCGATTGAGTTTGAGCGTGCATGTCCGCTGTCGAGAAAGTCAAACGGCCGTGCTGAATCGGGTTCGGCTCGACGGGCGACGCACACCGGGAAGCACGAGCAGCCACCGTATGTGGCGAGCCCAAGCACGTCTAAGTTCTCAATTGCCCAATTTGATCTTACGATACAGGCTGGTAGCGATTGCAGAGATGTCGAGGGGGCAAGGACGTGGAAGATTTTCAAATACTCGATCACATCACGGACGGCGTCATGGCGCTCGACCGGGAGTGGAAGTTTCAGAACATCAACGAGACCGCGGCGCGGCTGCTGAAACGTCGGCCCGCGGACCTGCTGGGTCGCGAGATCTGGGCCGAATACCCAGACCTCATCGGGTCGAGCTACGAAACAGCCTATCGGCAGGCGGCCGAGACACGTATGCCCAGCAGCGTGACTGACTTCTATGCGCCGCTCGGTGCCTGGTTTGAAGTGCGGGCATTTCCCTGCGACAGCGGTGTCATCGTGCTGGTTCGCGATGTCACCGAAGCGCGCGCGACCTCTGAACGTTTGTCGCGCCAAGCCACGCATGATGAACTGACCGGCCTGATGAACCGGCGGGAACTGCTGCTGCGCCTAAACCGTCTCTGCGATGAAGGCGGGGCCGCTTCCGTCGATCTGCTTTTCATCGACCTCGACCGCTTCAAGGATATCAACGATTCGTTCGGCCACGCGGCGGGCGATGAAGTGCTGCGTGTCATCGGCGAGCGTCTTTCGGACATGGTCACCGAACGCGTCCATGCATCGCGCGTTGGCGGCGACGAATTCGTGATTCTCATCGTCGACGCGCCCGAGGGCGAGGCCGCGAGCGTCGCGCGCGACGTCATCGCACGTTTGCGCGAGCCGATTCAGACGCCGTGCGTGCGGGCATCGTTGGGCGCGAGCATCGGCGTGGCGCGCTACCCTACGTCGGCGTCGAATGCGGCCGAGCTGCTGCGTAACGCGGACACCGCGATGTATCACGCGAAGCGCGCGGGAGGTTCGCAAGTGTGGTCGTTTGGCCAGGAGGATGCGCAGCGCCTCGCGCATCGCCTGCGGCTGCGCGCGGATCTGGAGAGCGCCAGCGCCGCGCGCCAATTCGAACTGCATTACCAGCCGCAGCTGGACCTGCATACTGGCCGCATCTACGGAGCCGAGGCGCTTCTGCGATGGAACCACCCGCAACTGGGGCTGCTCGCCCCGGGCGACTTCCTCGACGTGCTGCTTGAATCACCGGCCTATGAGGCAACGGGCGAATGGCTAATTCGCCTCGCGCTCCGCCAGGCGGCGCAATGGCAGGCGACCGACCACAGGCCGTTCAAAGTCGCTGTCAACCTTTCGGCCACGACGATCCAGAACTGCGATCTCGCCGCACTCGTTTCGCACGCGGCCGAGGCGGCCGGCGTAGGCGCTTCCGTGCTTGAAATCGAGGTGACGGAGAGCGCCGTGATGAGCGACTTCGCCGCCGCGTCGCGCGCGCTTTCGGCTGTGCGAAAACTAGGCGTGACCGTCTCGCTCGACGATTTCGGCACCGGCTACTCCAGCCTCGCATACCTTGCACGGCTGCCTGTCGACTGCATTAAGATCGACAAGTCGTTTGTGCAGGAGCTCTCCGTGAAGGAGACCTGTCACCGGGCGCGCGCGATGGTCGAAGCGGTGGTGGCGCTTGCGCGCGCGCTGGGCATGAGAACGGTCGCGGAAGGCGTCGAGACCGAAATGCAACTCGCGCTCGTCACCGAGCTTGGGTGCGATGCCGTGCAGGGATATTTCATTGGCAAGCCTGTACCGGCCTCGCGTATTAAACCTTACGCCGAGACATGGTCGGTGCCGGCGGCTGGAGTTTCGTCGTTGCAGGACGCGCGTGGCGGATCGCGCTAGCGGTCAACGCGCAGGCGGCCGCTCTCGTTGCTCGAGGCTCGGGGCGAGCGCTGGCATCTGCATCCGCGACCGTGCACGCGGGCGAATGCCAGCAATCCGATACTTAACGGCGATGCGCTGCAGCGGCATTCAAAATGCAATGCCGCGAACGCCGGAATTGTCATCCGAAGCCCGACCATTGACGAGCGTTGCGCAGAGACCATTCGGTTAGCAAGTGCGCATGGCTTCAGTACTGTGCTAAACATCCGGACCCAATCCATCCAACGAGGAAATCAGCCGGTTGGTGTGACCTGGAGCCGGCTCGCCTTTGTCAAACGGTGCGGAACGGATTAGCTTCGGCCCCTTCCATCGGCGGTGACCGGCGATGCGCCGGCTTTCAACTTTAAACTGAAAACTGGTGACGATCGGCTCCGCTCGATGCTATTCGCACAAGAAGTAGGCGTCACGAAAACTTTGACCGGAGCTTCCCAATGAACATCGCCTTTACGGATACAACCGCGTCCGATGCCGACACGTTGGTCGCCATTCGTATCGCCGCGATGCGCGAGAGTCTGGAGCGTATCGGCCGTTTCGATCCGCAGCGTGCTCGCGAGCGCTTCCTGGCATCATTCGATCCCGCGCTTTGTCGATTCATAGAGATCGACGGCGTGCGGTCGGGCTTTATCCTTATTCGCCCGCAGGCAGACCACTGGCTGCTCGACCACCTGTACATCCTGCCGGAGCATCAAGGGAAAGGAGTCGGCGCAGCCGTCTTGCGGGACGTGTTCGCGCGCGCCGACGCGCAACGCCTGCCAATCCGGGCCGGCGCTTTGCGTGGCAGTGATTCAAACCGCTTCTACCAGCGGCATGGATTCGTACAGACGGACGAGGGAGAATGGGATGTCTACTATGTGCGTCAGCCAGTCGAACCGAAGGTATTGCCGAAGGCAATCACGCTTCACCAGCTCGAGTGAACACCACCGGGCTTACAACGCCGTGGCTTCAGCAGGGAGGCGATACAAGCCATCCGGAATGCCTACAAACTGCTTTACAGGAGCGGGAAGACGCGCGACGAAGCGAAGCTTGATTCGGCGACAATTGGTGAATATAAACAAACCTCGACGGAGGACTTGAGATGCTGCTGCGGCCGACGGAAATTCAGATTGAATCAACCCGGCTCCTGATCAAACCGTTCTCGGCCAGCGACGCCGATGCGACGTTTTCATGCATCACCCCTTCGCTCACCCGTCACATGGCATGGGACCCGCCGGCATCCCGGGATGATTTTGACGATGTTTGGCGGTCCTGGATACCGTCGATAGCCGATGGGTCAGACTATGTATTCGCAGTGCGTCAACGCGCAGACGGGAGCTTCCTTGGGTTGGCCGGACTTCACCGCGTACATACCGCGAGCCCGGAACTCGGCATCTGGATTCGTGAAGATCGTCATCGAAATGGCTTTGGTCGTGAAGCTGTAACGCTAGTTGCACGCTGGGCAACGCGAACCATTGGCGCTGAGAGCTTTACCTATCCGGTTGCCGAAGAGAACCGCCCCAGTCGGCGCATCGCCGAGTCGTTGGGAGGCGTTATTGTGGAAAGCCGCCTGACGCCGAAGTACATGTCCGTGGTCTACCGAATTCCTCGCCAGCCGGTGACGAACGACGTATAGGCGGTTCGGTTCGGCCTTCGCATCGACCTCCGTCGCCCATGAACGGCGAGTCGACATACCTCCGCGAATTGCCGGCAATCGCAACCCCAAGCGTCGTCAGCCGTGAGTCGGGTACGGCACCCACTAGTGAAACGTCGGCCTCTGGAGACGAGCATTAAACGGAGAGAAAAATGTTGAGGTAGCATCACGAGCTCAACAAGGGGAAGACGGTGATTCGGGAAATCAAGGCTCGCGTAAGCTCGATCGGCGTCCCTCTTGCCAGTCTGCTTCTCAGCGATCTGATGAGGATCCTGGCAGAAATGGTTGGCTATATCACGCTCCCTTGGTCTCAGGATTCCCCACAACTTTTTGTGTGGCAGGAGTGAATGATCGCTTGTAAACGGTCGGCGTCGATGTTAACTTTGGCCCATTCTGTTCGCGACGGCAGTTGGAATTGGTCGACGGAAACGATACTGACGACTGGGCGAGTGCCGAATTCAGCGAGGCGAATCTGGGGGACGCGCGCCTTGCACAACGTCTTGTTGCGTTGGCTCGCCGCCTCGCGCACAGTCCGCAGGGTTCGTTTCCCCAGTCACTCAAGCCAGCCGAACTGAAGGCCGCCTACCGCTTCTTCGATAATGAGCAGGTGGACACAAACGGGATCCTTGCGCCTCATATTGCACAAACGCTCGATCGCATGAGGCAGGTGCCGGTCGTGCTGGCAATTCAGGACACAACGGAGTTCAACCTGTCGCATCTGCCCGCGACTGAAGGCCTGGGTCGCGGCACCGGCAACAATGAGCAAGGCTTCCTGATGCACAGCCTGCTGGCGGTCACGCCCGAGGGCTTGCCGCTAGGGGTGCTGGGCATGAAGACCTGGGTGCGCCCCCAAGAGGTGTTCGGCAAGAGGGCCCCTGCGGTTACGCGCCCGATCGAACAGAAGGAAAGTAACAAATGGCTTGAAGGAATCGACCATCTCGCGGCACTCAAGGTACGTTGTACGCAGACGCGGTTTGTCTGTGTTGGAGACCGCGAGAGCGACCTGTACGAGCTATTTGTCGCCGAACGCCCCGACGGGGTGGACTGGTTGATCCGCGCAGTACACAACCGCGTGGCGCGTCACCCGCAAGGCTACCTTTGAGAGGCTGTTCTAGCCACCCTGCCTCTTGGCGACACTGAACTGCGGGTGCCAGCCAGGGGCACACTTCCTCAGCGCACAGCACGGCTGACTTTGCGTTGTGCGAGCGTGCGACTACACTCTCCAAGAGCGCGCGCCAGCCGCCGAAGCCTGCCTGAGATTGACGTCTTTGCGATTCACGCCATTGAAGATAACCCCCCGGATGGCGTTGAACCGCTTGAATGGATGCTGCTGAGTTCGGTGCCCACGACCTCGCTTGATGAAGTTCTCGAACGGCTGGCCTGGTACGCGCGGCGCTGGACCATCGAGACGTGGCATCGCGTGCTCAAAAGCGGCTGCCGTATCGAGGCGCGCCAGTTCGGCACGCTCGACCGGTTCGTGAGAGCGACAGCTCTGTTTGCCGTCATCGCGTGGCACATCCTGTATGCAACACTGCTCGCGCGAACTGATACGCAGCTATGCTGCGAAGTACTGCTGCAACCCGTTGAATGGCAGGCGCTCTATTGCCACACCCACCGAACGACGCAACTGCCAGAGCGGGTTCCAACGCTGCGGCAAACCATCGTGTGGATAGGCATGCTCGGCGGCTATCTGAATCGTAAGCATGACCGACCACCAGGACCGACCGTCATATGGCGCGGATTTCTCGTCCTGCACGAAATTACGAAGATGTATCAGCTCTTCAAGCAAAGCGGATAGCGCGGCCTCTCAACTTTGTGGGTAAACCTGAGCCCTTGGTGGATCGTTCACCGGGGCGGCGCGCATGATTTGGCGATCTACAGCGTAAGCATCGCCATTACCACGATTTTTGCAATGCCACTGCTTGCGCCACTCGGCGATCGCTACGTAAAGAGACAGCAGATTGCATGGGGTATGTGCGCCCTGATGGTCGTCGCCTTCATCCTCGCGACGCTCGCCTCGCTGTCCGACTACCGACTCATGCTCATCATCTGCATAGGCGTGGTCAGTGTCATAGCCAAAGCTTTCGTCGACCCGGCCAGCTCCACCATTTCGGCTGAACTTGTTCCGGCGAATCGTTTGGCCGAAGCGCTTCGTCTTCGTAAATCGACGCAGGCAGTTGGCCGTGCCTTAGGGCCGGCATTGGCCGGTGCGACACTGGCCTTGGGCGGTATAGCTGCAACATTTTGGATGAACGGCATTCTGCTCGGCGTCGCTGCTTACGTGACTTTGCATCTTCCATCCCAATCTCAGCATCGCGAACATCATCGCGGACTCGCCCGTTGGTGGAAAGACCTGCGCGCCGGGCTGCATGCTAAGTGGATCGTCCCGTTGGAGCGCGGCTGGACACTCGTAAACTTCCTCGTCTGGATATTCCAAGGCCCCGCAGTCGGCATGCTGATCCCGCTCAAAGTCCAATCGCTCGGGCTGTCGGGTCTGTGGCTAGGTGTTTGCGAAGCGGCCTTATCCATAGGTTTACTACTCGGAAGCTTTCGTGGTTCTGATGCACTGGTCAGTCGTTTCGGCCGATTCAACGTCCGGGTGGGGGCCGCGATGTGCGAAGGGCTGGCACTCGCCGCCTCCGGCTGGGCGCATTCACCTGTCGTTCTCGTATTGACGCTTACGTGTGTGGGTTTCGCCAATGCATCGATGGGCCTCGTCGGCGCGACTCACCGTTCATTGGCTATCCCGCAGAATTTCCGCGTGCGCATTCTTGCTGCCAGCATGATGACCACGCAGATTGCGGGCATTCTTGGTCCGATGATCGCAGGTGCGGCGCTCACGCATTGGGCGGTAGGCAAGGTCTATACATGCTTCGGTCTCGCCACCTGTCTGCTCGCTTTTGGTTTTGTCTTGATACCGCGATCGCGCGAATTCTTTGCGCTCAACCACGAGCAGGTGAAAGACTGGTTTCGTCACGAATATCCCCATGCATTCGCATCATCCGTGGTGCCCGAATCGACACAGACCACGTAAATCACGGCACGGCAACGTTCAGGAAATGCCAGGCCGCTCGGGGGTTGCGTGTTGCCGATCGCCGTGGGCGAGGTCTCGCGATGTATGGCGTTCGCATGAGACAGCAGCCCGCCATGAAGGGCGACCTTTGCCCGAAATTGCTCAATCAACTCTACGGCGCACAAGTCATCGTACAACTAGCCCCTCCCCGGCGATCGAGGCCAGCGGACGACCGGCCGCGCCCGGCCAAATAGAGGAACGGCCGTCGAAATGTCTATTTTTCTAAGGAAATCGATCGGTCTGCCGTAAACAAGTCATCGTACAACGATGGACTAAAAGCGGTATGCGGAACGTATCGGTTCGAAAAAGCCTCCTTGCTATCTTCGTGATTTTCGCCACGATGATTTTGTTTGGCGGGGTGCTCGGCGTCACCACGCTCAGTCGGGCGAATGCCAACCTTGCTCGCATTCATCAGATTGCGACGCAGGAAATCCTTGTCAACGACGGATACAAGGACTCCACACGCACCCGAGCCGCGCTGACACGGGCCTATTCGGCCTTGAAGGAGCGCAACGACGAGGCGACGCGAGACTCGGCGTTGAAAAGCGCCGGGACAACGCTGAACCGGGCGGCCGCGGAAACGCAGTCGTTTCGTGATGCGGCCTCTTTTAGTGGTCAGGATGACGGGTTGAAACAACAGTTGGTCGAATCGTCGAACAATCTCGCGGCGATCCTGAAGAAAGCCGTCGATGCCGTGCGTGCCGGTGATACGAACGCCTATGTCGCGATCAACGATCGCGACATTACGGCGGCCGGCGCAGCGTATTCGGTGAACGTCGAGAAATTCCAGAGCATGGCGAACACGCTGTCGAACGATGCTATTGCGCAGGCCGAGCGCGAATATCAATGGGTCGTCAGTCTGGTCGTTATCGGGGTGGCCGGCGCGCTTGCGCTGATCGTCGCCACCCATTTCGCGCTACGGCGTATCGTGACAACGCCGCTGAAAGAGGCCGCTGACCTGCTCGATCAGATCGCGGCGAACGATCTGACGGCGCTCATCCCCGAAGCGAGCGATAACGAGATCGGTCAGCTTTTCGCAGCGATGCAGCGGATGCAGCGCGGTTTATCCCAGACCGTGGCAAACGTGCGCAACAGTTGCGAGGCGATTTACGGTGGCGCGCGGGAGATCGCGGCGGGCAACCTCGATCTGTCGAGCCGCACCGAGCAGCAGTCTGCGGCGCTGGAACAAACCGCCGCGAGCATGGAACAGCTGACGTCGACCGTCAAACAGAACGCGGACAATGCGCAGCAGGCAAGCACACAGGCTTCGAGCGCCGCGGATGTCGCGCAGGGCGGCGGCGAAGTGGTCGAGCGCGCCATCCAGACGATGAGTGCCATCAGCGAAAGCTCGCGCAGGATCGCCGAGATTACCGGGATGATCGACAGTATTGCGTTTCAGACCAATATCCTCGCGTTGAATGCAGCGGTTGAATCGGCACGGGCGGGCGAGCAGGGACGCGGTTTCGCCGTGGTCGCAAGCGAGGTTCGCAGTCTCGCGCTACGTAGCGCGGACGCTGCTCGTGAAATCAAGGCCTTGATCGGCGCCTCGGTCGAGGACGTGGCGAACGGGAATAACCTGGTCGCGCAGGCGGGGCAGTCGATGAAGGAAATTGTCGGCGCCGTGCGCAGCGTGGCCACCATCATGAATGAGATCAAGGCGGCGACGATCGAGCAGAGCACTGGCATCGAACAGGTTGGCCAGGCGGTGACGCAAATGGACCAGGTGACCCAACAGAATGCGGCGCTCGTCGAGGAGGCCGCCGCCGCCGCGAGCGCTCTCGAGCAGCAGGCGCAGTTGCTGACGGATGCTGTCTCGGCCTTTCGTCTTGCCCGTTGACAGACGGCGCGAACGATCAACGCCCGTCGCCGATCAAGCAACCGTTTCCCAGGTAAAGCCGCATCGCTGTTCGTCGTCCGACGGTGGGCGCCGGCGGCGTTCGGCGACTTCAACCATTTGTATCCGGAGTGTGAGCATGAACGTTAAAGGTGTTCTCGGTGTAGCGGCAATCGGGTTGGCCGCTGTGGTGTCCAGCGCCTCGCAGGCCGCAACGTACGCATACGTATCGAATGCCGATAGCAAGGATATTTCTGTTTTCAGCCTCGACAAGTCGAATGGCTCGCTGACGGCCGTGGAGACCGTGGCGGTCGGCGCAACGGTGATGCCGATGGCGTTTTCGCCCGACCATCTCCGGCTTTATGCCGGGCTGCGCTCGCAGCCGTATCGCGTGGTGAGTTTTGCGGTTAATCCGCTCGATGGCCGGTTGATCGAACTCGGCAGAGCGCCGCTCGCGGAAAGCATGGCGTATGTCTCGACGGATGCGAACGGCCGCTACCTGTTTTCCGCGTCGTACGGCGGCAACCTTCTGGCGGTGAATCGGATCGGTGCGGATGGGGTGGTCGGCGAAGTGCAGCAGATCGTCAAGACGGGCCCAATGGCTCACGCGATTCGCAACGCGCCTGACAATCGCTACGTGTTCGCGTCGGTGCTCGGCTCGGATGCCTGGCTGCGTCTCAAGTTCGACGCGTCGAACGGCCAGTTGACTGAGGACGCCGCGCCCGCGTATTCGTTGCCACCGAAATCGGGACCGCGCCATTTCATCTTTTCGCCGGACCATCGGTTCGCGTATCTGATCGATGAGCTTGACGGCAAACTGCATGTGCTCGCCTTCGATGGCACGCGCGACACGGTCAAGCCGATTCAGACGATCTCCATCCTGCCGCCGGATTTCTCGGGTGACAAACCGTGGGGAGCCGATCTCCACCTGACTCCGGACGGGCGTTTTCTGTATGCGTCGGAGCGCACGTCCAGCACGCTTGCCGCGTATAAGGTCAGCATGCGCTCGGGCAAGCTGACGCGTATCGGCACGTACCAGACTGAAAAGCAGCCGCGCGGGTTCAATATCGATCCGTCTGGCGCGTACCTGCTGGCGGTCGGTCAATTGTCGGCGAATCTAAGCGCTTATCGTATTGACCGGAAGTCCGGTGCGCTGAGCGCGATTGGACAGTATCCGGTGGGTAAGGGGGCGAACTGGGTTGAAATCGTCGAGTTTAATGGTACGAGCACCGATTGACGGTTGGTGAGAGGTCGCCGCGCAGTCCCCCGGGGTTTGACGGCGGCGCGAACCGGGGGCGGCCTGGACGTAGACCCGGGTTCGACCAGACGCCTCGTATTGCGAATAGCGGACCGGTGCCGCGTTATTAATCGACCACCTGCGGCGGGCAGATACAAGCGTGGAAGGGCACGGCCGCGATTCGTGTTCGAATGACTCCGACGACCTCAGCCAGTCGTCGTGCAGCTCAGTTCGTCGGCCACGAAGAGACGCCCACCTCTCGGCCAGGAAAAACCACCGACACGACGAAACCCGCCCCCCGACCCCACTCCGATAGCCCCTCGCGGTCTAACCACCGAATGTAGTCCTCGATGGGCGCTTTCACCCGCATCATGCAAAATAGCCACATCGACAATGCGGAGGATGTCTTGTGGGTGTCAACTTCGACCTGAACGATCTGCAGGCGTTTCGAGCCGTCGTGGAGTTGGGTAGCTTCCGCAAAGCAGCGGAGGCGGTCAATATTTCGCAGCCGGCGCTGAGCCGGCGTATCGAAAAACTCGAAGCGGCGCTCGGCGTGCGGCTCTTCGAGCGGACCACCCGCAGCGTGACGCTCACCACCATAGGTCGCGTGTTCGCCCCAAGCGCGGAACAACTTCTCGACGATCTCGATGTCGCATTGCTCGGCATTCGCGACGTCTCCAGCAGCCGCCTCGGTCATGTCACCATCGCATGCGTGCCGTCGGTTGCCTACTACTTCCTGCCGAGCGTCGTTGCCGCCTATCACAGCCGCTATCCGCGCATCCGTGTCAAGTTGCTGGACTCGAGCGCCAATGAAGTGCTCGGCTCGGTTATCAGCGGTGAAGCCGATTTCGGCGTCAGCTTCATGGGCAGCCAGGAAACCGAAGTCGAGTTCAAGGTCCTGCTGCAGGAACGGTTCGTCGCCGCGTGCCGCCGCGATCATCCCCTTGCCAGGAAAAAGCGGGTGACCTGGAGCGAGCTTTATGAACACGAATATGTCTCCGTGGACAAGACTTCCGGCAACCGCCTGCTGCTCGATCAGGCGTTGACCAACGTGGCGCCGGCAGTGCCGAGCGTCTGCGAGACGCGCCATGTCACCACCATGCTCGGCCTGATCGAAGCGGGACTCGGTGTGGCAGCGGTGCCTTCAATGGCAATGCCCATGCGGGGCCATCCGATTTTGACCAGCGTGCCGCTCGTCGATCCGGTCGTGACGAGGCGAGTCGGCATTGTCAGACGCCGGGGGCGTCCGCTCGCGCCGGCCGCGCAGCAGTTCTATGAGATGATTCTCGACGCGAAACGCAGCGGCGTGGCCCGCGCGGCGAAGAAGACCTCGACATGACACTGCCAAGGCCGTTCCGGCTGCTTTACGTCCAGGTCCTCGTTGGCATGGCGCTCGGCATGACCGTCGGCCACTTCTGGCCACAGGCCGGCGCGTCGCTGAAACCGCTCAGCGATGCTTTCGTCGCGCTGGTTCGGATGATGATCGCGCCAATCGTCTTCTGCACGATTGTCATCGGCATCACGTCGCTTGCGAGCGGCTCGAAAATCGGCCGGATTATCCTGAAAGCGCTCGCGCTGTTCTACGCGCTTACCATCGTTGCGCTCGGTCTGGGCCTCGCGACCGCGTTCGCGCTGCATCCGGGTGCGGGACTGCACATCGACGCGCATCATCTGGACACGGCATTCCTGGCGCAGTACTCGACGCGCACGCAGCCGCACGGGCTTGTCGAGTTCGCACTGCATCTGATTCCGGAGACGCTCGTTGGCGCCTTCGAGAAAGGCGAGGTTCTGCCGGTCTTGCTGCTTGCCCTTCTGTTCGGCTTCGCATTGAACGCCGGCGGAAGCCTCGGCCGGCGAGTGCAGGAATTCATCGATAGCGTCGCGCACGTGCTGTTCCGCATCCTTGCGCTGATCATGCGGCTTGCCCCCATCGGAGCATTCGGCGCGATGGCGTTCACGGTGGGCCGTTTCGGCATCCATTCGATCGGCTCGCTCGGCATGCTGATGTTGTCGTTCTATGCGGCGTGCCTGCTGTTCGTGGTCTGCGTGCTCGGTCCCCTCGCACGCCTGCATCGCTTCTCCCTCTGGCGTTTGCTGCGCTACATTCGCGAGGAACTCGTCATCGTGCTCGCGACGTCGTCGACCGAACCGGTGCTGCCTCGTCTCATCGTCAAGCTCGAAGCGCTCGGCTGCGACAAGGGCATTGTCGGACTGGTGCTGCCCGCCGGCTATTCTTTCAATCTCGACGGCACGGCGATCTACCTGACACTCGCCTCGATGTTCATCGCGCAAGCGTGCGATGTGCACCTGTCGGGCGGCCAGATCGCGACGATGCTCCTGGTCATGCTGATCACGTCGAAGGGCGCGGCGGGCGTGTCGGGCAGCGGACTGGTTGCGCTCGTCGCGACGCTCGCTGTCATTCCCGATCTGCCGGTGGCAGGCGTCGCGCTACTGGTCGGCATCGATCGCTTCATGTCCGAGGCGCGTGCCCTGACGAGCGTGATCAGCAACGCCTGCGCGGTGATCTTCGTATCGATGTGGGAGCGCGCCTGCGACCGAATACGTCTGCAGAACTCATTGAGTCTGGCGCACGAGCCCGAGGAAGCTTTCGATCAGCCCGCCGACCTGCCGGGCTGAATCGTCGCCGTCGTCAGTGCGCGGCGACGGAATCGAGCCCGGTCGATGTCACCACCGGCTGCACGGCGGGCGACGCGAGATAGTCGAGCAGCGCTTTCGCTTCCTTCGGATGCTGCGCGCCGACCGGGATGCCGGCCGCATAGCGCGTGACGGACTGCATCGACTCCGGAATCTTGCCGACGTAAGCCGCGCCCTTCACCGGGAGCAACTCGCTCACCTGCTGAAATCCCACTTCGTAGTCGCCGGTTGCAACCACCGACGCCACTGGAATCTTCGGGATCATCTTCGCCTTGCTCTTCACCTGTTCCTCGATGCCGAGCCGTTTGAACAACTCGCGCTCAATATAGACACCGCTCGCGCTATCCGAGTAAGCGATCGACCGGGTATGCAGCAAGGTTTCCTTGAGCGCCGCCTCTGACCCGATGTCGGGTTTCGGCGCGCCATCGCGCACGACCATCCCGATGCGAGAATCCGCGAGCTCGACGCGTGAATCGGGGATCACCTTGCCCTGCTTGATGAGGTCGTCGAGTGCATAGCCGACCATGATCACCACGTCGGCGGGCTCGCCGCGCTGAAGCCGGTTCGGAATGGCCTCCGGCGACTTGCCCATCGACGGTCCGAGCGCGGTATCGAGCGTGTTGCCCGTGGACGCCGCGAACTTCGGACCGAGCAGCTTGTAGGCGGCGGTGAAGCCGCCGGAGCTAATCACATGCAGTTCGGCGGCCTGCACGTTCGCTGCTGCGGCGGCGCCGAGGAGCGCTGTGGCGCAGAGTTTCAGAAGGATGGATTTCATGGTTGAATGAACGTCAGGATGAAGTTCGAGGAGCGAAGCGATGTTTCAGGAAGCCGCATGCAGCGGAGCACGACGGCGCCGATACAGTGCGAGCGTGGCACCGAGCCCGCATACCGCGGCAAAGCTCATCCAGTAGCCCGGCGCGGCTTTATCGCCGGTCATGTGAATGAGCGCGGTCGAGATAACGGGCGTGAAACCGCCGAATACCGCCGTCGCGAGGCTGTAGGCCAAAGAGAATCCGGCAACACGCACTTCGACCGGCATCACTTCGGTGAGCGCGACGACCATCGCGCCGTTATACATGCCGTACATGAACGAGAGCCAGAGCAGCACAAGCAGCATGTTGACGAAGCTCGGCGCATGAGCCAGCAGCGATAGCGCGGGGTAGGCGGTTGCAATCGCCAGGCCCGTCATTCCGAGAAGGAGCGGACGGCGTCCAATCCGATCCGACAGCGCGCCGCCGATCGGTAGCCAGATGAAGTTCGAGATGCCCACGCACAGCGTGACGAGCAGACTATCGGCGGTGCTCAGATGCAGGACGGTCTTGCCAAAGGTCGGTGCATACACCGTGATCAGATAAAAGCTCGTCGTGGTCATGGCGACCAGCAGCACGCCCGCGATCACGACATTCCAGTTCTGCACGAGCGTCGTAAAGACTGCTTTCATGGTCGGGCGATGCTGGCGCTGTTTGAATTCTTGCGTTTCCTCAAGATTGCGCCGCAAGATGAAGATAAAAGGCACGATCATGCAGCCGACGAAGAACGGCACGCGCCATCCCCACGCGGCGATCGCCGCCGTGTCCAGCCAATGATTGAGCGCGAAGCCGAGCGCGGCAGCGACGACGATCGCCACTTGCTGGCTCGCCGACTGCCAACTCGTGAAGAAACCCTTGTGGCCCGGCGTCGCCATCTCTGCGAGATAGACCGATACCCCGCCCAGTTCCGCACCCGCGGAAAAGCCCTGCAGCAGACGGCCAATGAGAACCAGGGCCGGAGCGAACAGTCCGATCGTCGCATAGCCGGGCACGAACGCGATCAGGATGGTGCCGCTCGCCATGATCGACAGCGTGACAATCAGGCCCTTGCGGCGGCCGACATCGTCGATATACGCGCCGAGGATGATCGCGCCGAGCGGCCGCATCAGGAAGCCTGCGCCGAACACTGCGAACGTCATCATCAGTGAGGCGAACTCGCTCCCCGCCGGGAAAAAGACCGCGGCGATCTGCGTGGCATAGAAGCCGAACAGGAAGAAGTCGAACTGCTCCAGGAAGTTGCCTGCCGTCACGCGCAGCACGACGGAAGCCTTCGATTGCCCGGAGGCCAGCGGGGGTGAGGAGGGATGCATCGAGGTGTCTCCAGAGATTTTTAACTTGCGGTGTTCGGGCGCTTTGTTGTTTGGCGAATATTCGCCCGAACCAAGAGAAACGATAAGTGCTATTTTTGGAACGATTAATGTCCGTTGGTTATCAGTGTCGGCCAAAGGCTCAAGCTACGAAGCGGCGTTGGGATGCGGGCGTTCGGCTCACCGCAGCGCCCCGCCACCTCCCCACCCATATTTAGTTGACATCTAAACTATCTAAGCCTAAATTACCTCCGTCAGCAGCGTTCACACATGGGGAACAAGCATGCGCATCGTTTGCATTGGTGGCGGCCCAGCCGGTCTGTACTTCGGCCTTTTGATGAAAAGCCGGAACCCGGCCTACGATGTCACGGTCGTCGAGCGCAACCGTCCGTACGACACCTTCGGCTGGGGCGTCGTATTCTCCGACCAGACGCTCGGCAATCTGCGCGCCGCCGACGCCCCCAGTGCCGATGCCATCCTCGACGCCTTCAATCACTGGGACGACATCGAGATCAATTTCCGCGGCCGGCAAATCCGGTCGTCGGGTCACGGTTTTTGCGGGATCGGCCGCAAACGTCTGCTGAATATCCTGCAGGCGCGCTGCGAAGAACTCGGCGTCAAGCTGGTTTTCGAAACCCAAGTCACGGACGACAGCGTCTACGAAGCCGATCTGATCATCGCCTGCGACGGTGCGAATAGCGCAGTCCGTCAAAAGTACGCGGCCACCTATCGGCCCGCCATCGACATGCGCGACTGCCGCTTCGTCTGGCTCGGCACCAAAAAACTCTTTGACGCCTTCACGTTCGCCTTCGAAGAAACCGAATTCGGCTGGTTCCAGGCGCACGCTTATCGCTTCGACGATCAGACCTCCACGTTTATCGTCGAAACGCCGGAGCGCGTGTGGCGCGCCGCCGGCCTCGACGAAATGAGCAAAGAGGACAGCATCGCCTTTTGCGAAAAGCTGTTCGCGAAGTATCTGGACGGCAATGCGCTGCTATCGAACGCGGCGCATTTGCGCGGCTCGTCGCAGTGGATTCGCTTCCCGCGTGTCGTCAACGACGAATGGGTGCACTGGCGCAGCAACGCTGACGGCACGCAAACGCCGATCGTCCTCATGGGCGACGCCGCGCATACCGCTCACTTCTCGATCGGCTCGGGCACCAAGCTCGCGCTCGAAGACTCGATCGAACTCGCCAACAGCATGGGCGCGCGTCCGGGTGATCTGGGCGCCGCGCTGAAGCATTACACCGAGGTGCGCAGCATCGACGTATTGCGTATTCAGAACGCGGCGCGCAATTCGACGGAATGGTTCGAGCATGTGGACCGCTATACGTCGTTCGAGCCGGAACAGTTCGCGTATTCGCTGCTCACGCGCTCACAGCGCATCTCGCATGAAAATCTGCGTGAACGCGATGCTCAGTATCTATCAGGCTTCGAAGACTGGCTCGCCGAGCGCTCCGGCGTGAATCGCGCGCCCGAGAAGCACTCCGTCCCGCCCATGTTCACGCCCTTCACGTTGCGCGGCGTGACGCTGAAAAACCGCGTAGTCGTTTCGCCGATGGCGCAATACTCCGCCGTTAACGGCATTGCGGGCGACTATCACCTGATGCATCTCGGCGCTCGCGCGATGGGCGGCGCTGGGCTGGTCATGACGGAAATGACCTGCGTCTCGCCCGAAGCGCGCATCACGCCCGCGTGTCCCGGCATGTATGCGCCGGAGCATCTCACCGCATGGAAGCGCATCGTCGACCTGGTGCATCGTCAATCGGACGCGAAGATCGGAATCCAGCTCGGCCATTCGGGCGCGAAAGGCTCGACACGTGTCTCGTGGGAAGGCATCGATCAACCCCTCACGGAAGGCAACTGGCCGCTCATCTCGGCATCGCCGCAACAATATCTGCGCGGCGTCAGCCAGCATTCGCGCGAAGCCACACAAGACGAGCTGCGCGAAATCGAATCGCAGTTCGTCCGCGCCACGCAAATGTCGGCCGATGCAGGGTTCGACTGGCTCGAATTGCATTGCGCGCACGGCTATTTCCTGTCGAGCTTTCTGTCGCCGCTCACCAATCATCGCAGTGACGACTACGGCGGCTCGCTGGAAAATCGTCTGCGCTATCCGTTGCAGGTTTTCAAGGCGATCCGCGCGGTCTGGCCGCAAGACAAGCCGATCTCCGTGCGCATCTCCGCGAACGATTGGGTCGAAGGCGGCACGACGCCCGACGACGCAGTCAAGATCGCTGAAGCTTTCAAGGCGGCGGGCGCCGACATGATCGACGTCTCGTCGGGCCAGGTCAGCAAGGAAGAAAAGCCGGTTTTCGGCCGCATGTTCCAGACGCCGTTCGCCGACCGCGTGCGCAACGAAGCGGGTATCGCGACGATCGCGGTCGGCGCGATCTCCGAAGCGGACCACGTGAATAGCATCATCGCGGCAGGCCGCGCGGATCTGTGCGCGATTGCGCGCCCGCATCTGGCGAATCCTTCGTGGACGTTGAACGAAGCGGCCAAGATCGGCTATTTCGACGTGATGTGGCCGAAGCCCTACACCGCGGCGAAGTCTCAACTCGAACGCAACCTCGAACGCGAGCGCGCTCAAGCCGCTGCGAACGCGGGGTTGTCGCCGCAAGAACGCGCGCAACGCGCCGAAGGAACCGTGTGAACACACTCAATTCCACACTCGCGGGACAGCACGCGGTCGTGACGGGCGGCGGCAGCGGCATCGGCGCCGCCGTCGCGGAAGCGCTGCTACGCACCGGCGCGCGCGTCACGTTGATGGGCCGCAACGCGGAACGTCTCGAGGTGCAGCGCGAAAAATGCCGGGCACTGGGCGACGTCGCTTGCATTAGCGTCGACGTCACTCAGGAAGACTCCGTCGCAAGCGCTTTTGGTGAAGCCGGCGAAGTCGACATCCTCATCAACAACGCGGGCCAGGCGCAAGCCGCGCCGTTCACGCACACCGACACGGCGCTCTGGCAGCGCATGCTCGACGTGAACCTCACCGGCGTCTTTCTCGGCACGCGCGCTGTGTTGCCAGGCATGCTCAAACGTGGTCACGGACGCATCATCAATGTCGCCAGCACGGCGGGACAAATCGGCTACGCATACGTCGCCGCCTATTGCGCCGCGAAACATGGCGTGATCGGTCTCACGCGCTCACTCGCGTTGGAAGTCGCGACGAAAGGCGTCACCGTCAACGCCGTGTGCCCCGGCTACACGGAAACGGAACTGCTGCACGCATCCCTTGAACAGATCACCAGCAAAACCTCGCGAACCGAACAGCAGGCGCGCGAAACCTTGCTTCGCTCGAATCCACAACATCGCTTTGTGAGTCCAGAACAGGTTGCTAACGCCGTCCTCTGGCTTTGCCAACCCGGCTCGGACGCCGTCACGGGGCAATCCATTTCCGTCTCCGGTGGAGAAGTGATGTGACCAAGTCATCCAACATCAAAAAGCCCGCGGCGGCGGCTGAAACAAAACCGCCGCGCAAAGGCGTCCCGAAACCCGCGGAGAACGTCGTGGACCTCGAAATGAGCACGGGCGCGGATAGCCACATGGGCCTGCGTCTGTGGCTGCGCATGCTGACCACGACCAATCTCGTGCAAGCCGAACTGCGCAAGCGTCTTCGTAACGAATTCGACACCACGTTGCCGCGTTTCGATCTGATGGCCCAATTGGAACGGCATCCCGAAGGCCTGAAGATGACCGAGTTGTCGCGTCGTTTGATGGTGACGGGCGGCAACATCACCGGCATTACGGATCAGCTCGAAAAAGAAGGCCTGGTGTCGCGCGACAACGATCCGAACGATCGACGCTCGATCAGCGTGTGCCTGACGCCCGCCGGACGCAAAGCGTTCGACAAGATGGCGATCGCACACGAGCAATGGGTAGTCGAACTGTTCGGCGGTTTGAGCCTCGATGAAAAATCGCGCACTCATCAGCGCCTGGGCAAACTCAAGCAACATCTGCTCGACAGTCTGAAAGACTGATCGGCATCGAACCGCGGAGAGAGACTCATGACACGATCCAACGCCGACGCCCTGCTGGCCGGCAATCGCCTCACGCTAGCCGGCTACGAAGCGCGGCACTTCGGCTGGCAGGTCGCCGACAAGGTCGCGACAATCACGCTGAATCGCCCCGAGCGCAAGAACCCGCTGACTTTCGAGTCGTACGCGGAGTTGCGCGATCTGTTCCGGCAATTGACGTATGCGAGCGACGTCAAAGCTGTCGTGATTCACGGCGCGGGCGACAACTTCTGCTCCGGCGGCGACGTGCACGACATCATCGCGCCGCTGATCGATCTGCCGATGCCTGAACTGCTGCTCTTCACGCGCATGACCGGCGATCTGGTGAAAGCCATGCGCCATTGCCCGCAGCCGGTAATTGCCGCGGTCGACGGCGTCTGCGCCGGCGCCGGCGCGATTCTCGCCATGTCGTCCGACATGCGGCTCGGCACCGCGCGCAGCAAGCTCGCTTTCCTGTTCTCGCGCGTGGGTCTCGCCGGTTGCGATATGGGCGCCTGCGCGATTCTGCCGCGCATTATCGGCCAGGGACGCGCCGCCGAACTGCTCTTCACGGGGCGCTCGGCAAGCGGCGAAGAAGGCCACGCATGGGGCTTCTACAACCGGCTGTGCGAACCCGCCGCGCTACTTGAAGAAGCGCACAAGCTCGCCTCCGATCTCGTCGCCGGCCCGACTTTCGCGCACGGCATCACCAAGAAGATGCTGCATCAGGAATGGAGCATGAGTATCGACGAAGCGATCGAATCGGAAGCGCAAGCCCAGGCTATCTGCATGAGCACTCGTGATTTTGAGCGCGCTTACAGTGCGTTTGCCGCGAAATCGCGTCCGGTGTTCGAAGGAGATTGAGTTGAGCGCCAACACCGAACTGGATCTGCATAGCGCGCTAGCGTGGCCGTTCTTCGAGCCGCGTCATCGCGAGCTGGCTGCAGGTATCGAAGCATGGTGCCGCGAGAAGCTGAAGCACGAAGACCACAGGGATGTCGATGCAACCTGTCGTCACCTGGTGCGTGAGCTCGGCGCGGCGGGCTGGCTGAAATATGGCGTGGGCGGCGTCGCGTACGGCGGCCACGGCGACACGATCGACACGCGCGCCGTTTGCCTGCTTCGCGAAACGCTGGCCAAACACTCGGGCCTCGCGGACTTCGCTTTGGCCATGCAAGGACTCGGTTCGGGCGCGATCTCGCTCGGCGGCACGCACGAACAAAAGACCCGCTATCTGCCTCGCGTCGCCAATGGCACGGCGCTCGCAGCGTTCGCGCTGTCCGAACCCGAAGCCGGCTCCGATGTCGCCGCCATGGCGCTCTCCGCCCGCGAAGACGGCGACGCCTACGTGCTCGACGGCGACAAGACGTGGATCTCCAACGGCGGCATCGCCGATTTCTACGTGGTGTTCGCGAGAACCGGTGAAGCGCCGGGCGCGCGCGGCATCAGCGCATTCATTGTCGATGCGGATACGCCGGGACTCGAGATCGCAGAACGCATCGACGTGATCGCGCCACATCCGCTCGCACGTTTGCACTTTGCCGGCGCGCGCGTGCCGCGCAGCCAGATGCTCGGCGTGCCCGGAGAAGGTTTCAAGCTCGCCATGCGCACGCTGGATATTTTCCGCACATCCGTGGCGGCGGCATCGCTTGGCTTCGCGCGTCATGCGATGGCCGAAGGTATCTCGCGCGCCGCGTCGCGCAAGATGTTCGGCCAGACGCTCGGCGATTTTCAACTGACGCAAGCCAAACTCGCGCAGATGGCGTTGACCATCGACAGCAGCGCGTTGCTGGTCTACCGCGCCGCGTGGCTGCGCGATCAAGGCGAAAGCGTCACGCGCGAAGCCGCGATGGCAAAGTGGCACGCAAGCGAAGGCGCGCAACAGGTGATCGACGCTGCCGTGCAACTCTACGGCGGCATGGGCGTGCAAAGCGGCACGGCCGTCGAGATGCTGTATCGCGAGATTCGCGCGCTGCGCATTTACGAAGGCGCGACCGAAGTGCAGCAACTGATTATCGGACGCGATCTGTTGAAAGCGCACGCTGTCGCGACTGCCGGAGACAATGCCAAATGAGCGCGTCTTTCGAACGGCCCGTGCGCATCCGTTTCTCACACTGCGATCCGGCGGGCATCGTGTTCTTCCCGCAATATCTGGTGATGACCAACGCGCTGGTCGAAGACTGGTTCAACGAAGGCCTGCATATCGACTACGCGCACATGATCTCGCAGCGCCGCCTCGGTCTGCCGATCGTCAAACTCGATTGCGACTTTTCACGGCCGAGCCGGATGGGCGAAACCATCAGGCTGACCCTTAACGTTACAGCGATCGGGCGGCGTTCGATCAGCGTCGATATTGTCGGCCATTGCAACGGCGAAACGCGTTTCCGCGCGAAACAGGTGCTCGTCACGACGTCGCTCGAGCGCGGCACATCCATCGACATTCCCGCCGACATCGCGAGCGCCCTCGCGACGTTCGCCCCACAGCCCGACTCCACTGAGGCGCATCGCTCATGAAAAAAGCTCTTCTCCCCGCCGGCTGGGTCAAGCCGCGTGGTTACGCTAACGGCGTCGCGGCAACCGGCACGCAGGTGTTCATTGCCGGTCAGATCGGCTGGGACGAACAGGCTCGTTTCCAGACCACCGACTTCGCCGCGCAAGCCATCCAGGCGCTCAAGAATGTGCTTGCCGTGTTGCACGAAGCGGGCGGCAAGCCTGAGCATCTGGTGCGATTGACATGGTACGTCACCGACAAACGCGAATATCTCGCTTCGTTGAAAGATGTCGGCCGCGCGTTTCGCGAGTTGATCGGCGACTACGACATTGCGATGAGCGCGGTTCAAGTGGTCGCGCTTATCGAAGATGAAGCGAAAGTTGAGATCGAAGGCACCGCCGTGGTCCCTCAGTAACCGAGCAACAAAGCACACGAAAAGAAAACCACCAAGCCAACCGAAGCGCATTTAGCCGGCTCAACGCCCGGGAGACCATGATGGAACCGTCAGCACACGTCGATACCTTCGCGCGCGACAATCTTCCGCCGCAGGATCAATGGCCCGTCTTTCTGCTCGACAACCCGGACGTTGCGTACCCGGCGCGCTTGAACTGCGCCACGGAGTTGCTCGACAGAACCGTCGATGCAGGCCACCGCGATGATCCGGCAATCTGGTCCGATGTCGACGGGACACCGCGCGCCACGACTTACGGCGAACTGCTGGCGCTCGTGAATCGCAGCGCGCACGTGCTGGTCGACGAAATGGGACTGCAGCCCGGCAACCGCGTTTTACTGCGCGGCCCGAACACGCTGCATATGGCCGTGACCGCACTCGCCGCGCTGAAGGTTGGGCTCGTCGTGGTGCCGACCATGCCGCTTCTGCGCGCCAAGGAGTTGAAGCGGATCATCGAGAAAGCGCACGTCGGCGCGGCGTTGTGCGACGCGCGCCTGACCGCCGAACTCGCGCGTTGCAGCGATCCAGAAGACGAGTTCTACTGCGCGGGCCTGAAGCAAACGCGCCTCTTTCACGATGACGCCGCTGATTCCCTCGACACGCTCGCGATCAACAAGCCCGACCACTTCACCGCGTGCGACACCGCCGCCGACGACGTCTGCCTGATCGCCTTCACCAGCGGCACGACCGGCGCGCCGAAAGGCTGCATGCACTTTCATCGCGATGTCGTGGCAATGTGCGATCTGTTTCCGCGCCACGTGCTCAAGCCCACGTCGAACGATATCTTTTGCGGCACGCCGCCACTCGCGTTTACGTTCGGACTTGGCGGCTTACTGTGTTTTCCGTTGCGAGTGGGCGCGTCCACAGTGCTGATCGAGAAGCTCACGCCCGAGACTTTGCTGCAGACCGTCGAACGTTTTCATGCGACCGTCATGTTCACTGCGCCGACGTTCTATCGGCAAATGGCGCCGCTGGTTGCGCGCCACGATGTCTCCTCGTTGAAGAAAACCGTGTCTGCGGGTGAGGCGTTGCCGGATTCGACGCGGCGTTTGTGGCGCGACGCGACCGGCATCGACATGATCGACGGTATTGGTGGCACCGAGTTGATCCACATTTTCATTTCGGCTCAGGGCGACGAGATTCGCCCGAACGCCATCGGCCGCGCGGTGCCGGGTTACGCCGTGCAGGCGGTGGACGACGACATGCAGCCGGTCGCGCCGGGCACGATCGGCAAACTGGCGGTGCGCGGCCCGACCGGCTGCCGCTATCTCGCCGACGAGCGGCAGAAGAAGTTCGTGCGCGAAGGCTGGAACTTGACGGGCGATTCCGTCTATCTCGACGAAGACGGTTACGTGTTCTACCAGGCGCGCGCGGACGATATGATCGTCTCCGCCGGCTACAACATCTCCGGGCCCGAAGTGGAAAGTGTCCTGTTGCAACACGACGCGGTATCCGAATGCGGCGTGATCGGCGTGCCGGACGAAACCCGCGGGCAGATCGTCAAGGCATTCGTCGTGGTGAATCCCGGTTACGAGCGCGACGACAAACTGGTCGCGCAACTGCAGGAATTCGTGAAAAATAGCGTGGCGCCGTATAAATATCCACGCGTTATTGTTTTTGTCGATTCATTGCCGCGCACCGAAACCGGCAAGCTCAAACGTTTCGAGTTGCGTACCATGGCATAGCTCAAATTACCTGCATGGAGACACACCGCATGGCCGCCTCTTTCATCGAAGTCGCCGCCCAGGATGGCGGCCGTTTCAATGCCTACGTCGCGCGCCCCGCGCAAGGGTCGGGCCCGGGACTCGTGCTCCTGCAGGAAATTTTCGGCATCAACGACACCATGAAGGCGATGGCCGACCGCTTCGCTGAAGAAGGTTATGTGGTGCTGGTGCCCGATCTGTTCTGGCGGATCAAACCGGGCATCGTGCTTGGTTATGGCGAAGCCGACATGAAACAGGCGCTCGACTATCTCGGCCGATTCGACACGGATCTGGCCATCGACGATATCGCCGCCACCGTCGCCGCATTGCGCGCCATGCCTGAACAGGCCGGCAAAGTCGGTGCGGTGGGCTACTGCCTCGGCGGCAAGCTCGCGTTCCTGAGTGCAGCGCGCACCGATGTCGATTGCGCGGTCAGCTACTACGGCGTCGGCCTCGAAGCGCATCTGGATGAAGTGCCGGCCATTCGCTGCCCAATGGTGTTTCACTTCCCTGAAAACGACTCGCACTGTCCGGCGGAAACCCGCGAACGAATCAGCACTGCATTGCGCACACGGCCGCAAATCGAGCAATACGTGTACCCGGGTTGCGATCACGCGTTCGCCGCGTCGTCGCGCCCGCAATACGACAAACCCGCCGCGATGATGGCGTATTCGCGCACGCTCGCGCTGCTGCGCAAGGTGCTCGGCCCGATCTACGATCTCAACGCGCTGTGGGAAGCGCATTGCTATTACGAGTTCGCCACGCGCGACGTGGACGCCGTCATGCCGACCATGGTCGCGCAACCCTACGTCAATCACGTTCCGACCATGACCGGCGGCGTGGGTCACGACAATCTGAAGCGTTTCTATACGCATCACTTCGTCAACTCGAATCCCGTCGATACGAAGCTGATTCCGATTTCACGCACCATCGGCGCGGATCGCATCGTGGATGAATTCATTTTTAGCTGCACGCATAGCTGCGAAATCGACTGGTTGCTGCCCGGCGTTGCGCCGACCGGTAAGTATTTCGAGGTGCCCATGCTCGCTGTCGTTTGTTTCCGAGGCGACAAGCTCTATAACGAGCACATCTATTGGGATCAGGCTTCCGTGCTGGTGCAGGTGGGATTGCTGAATCCCGAGGGATTACCGGTGGCTGGCATCGAAAGCGCGCGCAAGCTGCTCGACGAAACGCTGCCGTCGAATCAGTTGATGGGCGGTAAATCACGCGTGTGACGTGCGACTAGAGGCCCACCTCTGCGCAACATCCTTATGATGTGACACTCAACTCGCCACCGTCACTCGACCCATGCTGATCGTCCATCATCTGAACAACTCCCGCTCGCAGCGTGTGCTGTGGCTGCTCGAAGAACTCGGCGTTCCGTACGAGATCAAGCGCTACCAGCGCGATCCCAAAACGATGCTCGCGCCGCCCGAGTTGCGCGCGGTGCATCCGCTCGGCAAGTCGCCGGTGATTACCGACGACGGCCAGACGATCGCTGAATCGGGCGCCATCATCGAATATCTGATCGACAAATACGGGCAGGGACGATTCGCGCCGGCGCCTGGCACACCGGAGCGGCTACGCTACACGTACTGGCTGCATTACGCGGAAGGTTCGGCAATGCCGCCGCTGCTGCTAAAACTTGTGGCGCTGCGCATTGCCAGCGCGCCGATGCCGTTTTTCGCGAAGCCGATCGCGCGCAAGATCGCCCGCACGCTGCAATCGAGTTTCATCGATCCGCAGTTGAAGCTGCACCTCGGTTATATCGATCAGGAGTTGAGCAAGACCGGCTGGTTCGTCGGCAACGACTTCACGGCGGCGGACGTGCAGATGAGTTTCCCGCTCGAAGCCGGCACGGCGCGCGGCGGCATGGAAGGCCAGATTCCGGCAGTGGTCGATTTCCTCAAGCGCATTCATGCGCGGCCGGCGTATCAGCGCGCACTGGAGCGCGGCGGCAAGTACGAATTGCTCGGCGGCGATTGAGGTTCGCGCCGACCTGGAACTCGTAGTTGTGGGCCGAAAATGACGGGTGCTAGACTGGCAAATCGCATTGTCGTCAACGACTTGCCAAAAAGGCTGGTCTGGACTGCGCCGGGTCTTCTGGCGTGGTATCTGTGTCAGCCGCGGCATGTTCGGCATCCAATCGATCATGCCTAAGGAGTCGCCCGCATGACCCATTCCATCCACGGCAACAAGCGCTGGCTCGCACTGATCGTGCTGTGCCTCGGCGTGCTCATGATCGTGCTCGATACGACGATCGTGAACGTCGCGCTCCCGTCCATCGCTGCGGATCTTGGGTTTACCGAGACGTCACTCGTGTGGGTGGTGAATGCGTACATGCTGACGTTCGGTGGTTGTCTGCTGCTAGGCGGGCGGCTAGGCGACCTGTATGGGCATCGCAAGCTGTTTCTCATCGGCATTACGTTGTTTACGCTGGCGTCGCTTGCTTGCGGGATTTCCAATTCGCAAGGACTGCTGGTGTGCGCGCGTGCGGTTCAAGGTGTAGCGGGCGCCATCGTTTCTGCGGTCTCGCTGTCGCTCATCATGAATCTGTTCACCGAACCCGGCGAACGCGCGAAAGCCATGGGTGTGTATGGGTTCGTGTGTGCGGGTGGCGGCAGTATCGGCGTGTTGCTCGGTGGATTGCTTACCAATTTGCTGAGCTGGCACTGGATCTTTCTCGTCAATCTGCCCATTGGTATCGCCGTGTACGCGCTCTGTGTCGCGCTGTTGCCGTCCGCGCGCGGTCATGCGCACGGCGAGCGGCTCGATGTGGCCGGCGCGGTGTCCGTCACCGTTTCGCTGATGCTGGCTGTCTACGCTGTTGTGAACGGCAATGAAGCGGGCTGGACTTCGGCACAGACGCTCGGCTTGCTGTTTGCCGCGGTGGCTCTGCTCATTGTGTTTCTCGTGATCGAGTCGCGTGTGCAGCATCCGTTGATGCCGCTCGGTTTGTTTCGCTTGCGCAATGTGGCGACGGCGAATGTAGTCGGCGTGTTGTGGGCTGCTGCGATGTTTGCGTGGTTCTTTATCTCCGCGCTGTATTTGCAGCGTGTGCTCGGCTATCGACCGTTGCAGGTCGGGCTTGCGTTCCTGCCGGCTAATCTGATCATGGGGTTCTTTTCGCTCGGGCTGTCGGCGCGGGTGGTGATGCGCTTCGGGCTGCGTGTTCCGCTGGCCGTGGGTCTGCTGGTCGCGGCTTGCGGTCTTGCGTTGTTCGCCCGCGCGCCAGTTGGCGGCAGTTTTGTGCTCGATGTCATGCCGGGGATGATTCTGCTCGGCTTCGGCGCCGGAATTGCGTTTAATCCGATGCTGCTCGCGGCTATGAGCGATGTTGATCCTGGCGATTCGGGGCTCGCGTCGGGTATCGTCAATACGTCGTTCATGATGGGTGGCGCGCTCGGGCTTGCGGTGTTGGCGAGTCTTGCCGCGGCGCGGAGTGAGGCGATGCAGGCGTCGTCTGGCAATGCCGTGGCGGCGCTGAATAGCGGGTATCACGTCGCGTTTTTGTCTGGGGCGATTTTTGCAGCGGTGGCGGGGATTCTGGGTGGCTTATTGTTGCGGACAGGGCACGCGGGTAGTGCGGGTGCTCACGAAGACGCTCACGGTCACCACGCGCCGGCAGCGGACGAACATTCCACCGCCGCGGGCAACAAAGCCGCGACCGAAAACTATTAAAACGCGTTTCCGCAAAACCGCAATCCCGATCAAACACCCCGCATCGGCGCTCGCTATGCTGGTTCCATGCTGACATGAGAGCCATATGAACCCGGTTGGAAAAGCGCTGTGGTTTATCGAAAGCCACTTTGCCCACGAGTTGACGCTGGACGACATCGCTAACTGCGGATGCGTGTCACGTTTTCACCTGGCGCGCGCCTTCGAAGCGGCCACGGGGTTTTCGGTGATGCGCTACGTACGCGGGCGTCGCTTGAGCGAAGCGGCGCGTCGGCTGGCGAGCGGCGCACCGGATATCCTCGCGGTCGCCATCGACGCCGGCTACGGCTCTCACGAGGCATTCACGCGTGCGTTTCGCGATCAATTCGGGCTCACGCCCGACGCGCTGCGCGCGCGTGGCCATCTCGACAATCTCGCCCTCGTGGAGCCGATCAAAATGGACGAAACCCTGCTTACCCATCTCGAACCGCCGCGCTTTGAAGACGGCAAAGCGTTTCTCGTCGCGGGCCTGAGCGAGCGTTACACCAGCGAAACCTGTGCCGCGATTCCGTCGCAGTGGCAGCGTTTTGGCGACTACTTCGGCAAAGTGCCGGGGCAAGTCGGCGATGTGGCTTATGGCGTTTGCTATAACGCGGACGACAGCGGCAACATCGACTATCTGTGCGGCGTCGAAGTCAGCGACTTCTCGGCATTACCTGCCGATCTGAGCCGCTTGCGTATTTCGCCGCAGCGGTATGCGGTGTTCAGCCATCGCGAGCATGTTTCGACTATCCGGCGCACCTGGAATACGATCTGGAATCAGTGGCTGCCGGCATCGGGACATATTCCTGCCGATGCGCCGAATTTTGAGCGCTATGACGAGAAGTTCGATCCCGTCAGCGGGATGGGCGGGCTTGAGATCTGGCTGCCGTTGAAGAACTGAGGAACCCGCCCGCTCGTCCCGGCGATGCAGATGCATGTGGCGGGTGGGTCGTCGGTAAGCGCGCTATCGGCTGAAGGATGAGCGCGATGCGACCGATGTGTCCGCTCATATACATCGCGGATTCCAGTAAGACCTATCTTGTGGGAGAGGTGTCTCCACTGGCAAAACGGCTCGTGCAAGTGACCTACGAAGCGATGTGGAAAGGGATCAAGGCCGTTCGCCCCGGCGCCAGACTTGGCGATGTGGGTCATGCTATCGAGCGGCACGCTCGCAGAAATGGCTATTCGGTCGTTCGGGAATATTGCGGACATGGCATCGGGCGTGAAATGCACGAGGAACCGCAAGTGTTGCATTGGGGAAAGCCGCAGACGGGTGTGTTGTTGCAGGAAGGCTGATAGCTTGACGGCCGTGAGCCGCATTGGGTTCGCATTCCTTAAAACAGAAACAACCGCAACGCGAGACCCACGAGGCCGCATGTCAAAATGACTGATATCACGCCGACCTTGAATCGAAACAAGGCTACGCCTGCGCTCAAGCCGATCACCAGCGATGGCCAGTCGAAGCCGCCGTGCAGCCCATGTGGCCATAGCACGTGAAGGGCAAAGAACACGGCGAGGTTCACGATCACACCAACTACAGCTGCAGTTATGCCAGTTAGCGGCGCTGTGAATTTCAGATTGCCGTGAGTCGTCTCGATGAATGGGCCGCCGAGCAGGATGAACAAGAAGGATGGAAGGAAAGTAAAGAACGTCACGACGACAGAGGCGACGATTGCTGACGCAAGTGCGGCGTCTGGGCCGAACACGACCTTGGTCCAGCCGCCGACGAATCCCACAAAGGAGACGACCATGATGAGCGGTCCCGGTGTCGTCTCGCCCAAGGCGAGGCCGTCTATCATCTGAAGACTGGTCAGCCAGTGATAGTTGTCGACCGCGCCCTGGTAGACGTAAGGAAGAACGGCATATGCGCCGCCGAACGTCAGCAACGCAGCTTTAGTGAAAAACCATGCCATTTGCGTGAACGTTCCGCTCCAGCCATACAAGACGGTTAGCGTGCCGATGACGACGAGCCAGATAAGAACAAAGACGGCAAACACCACAACAAAGCGCCTCCACGTGAAGAGCGCGTGTCTGGGCGTGGGTGTGTCGTCGTCGAGGATTGCGCGGCCAAAAGCGGTGTCACCGGCTTTGTGGCCTCCGCCAACAGCGAACCTGGTCGGGGCATATTTACCGCCAAAGTAACCGATGATGCCCGCGACCAGGACGATAACGGGAAATGGCAAATTCAATACGAAAATGGCGAGGAACGCGGCCGCTGCAATTGCCCATAACCAGGCGTTCTTCAAGGCGCGAGAGCCAATGCGGTAAGCCGCGAACACGACAATGGCGGTAACGGCCGGCTTGATGCCGTATAACACACCAGCCACTGCAGGCACGCTGCCGAATGCCGTGTAGATCCATGAAAGCGCTATCAGGATGAAGAGGGACGGCAGTACGAAGAGACCCCCGGCAATGACGCCGCCCCATGTCCGGTGCATCAACCAACCGATGTACGTGGCGAGTTGCTGTGCCTCCGGGCCAGGTAAAATCATGCAGTAGTTCAAAGCATGCAAAAACCGCTTTTCGGAAATCCACCTTTTCCGCTCGACCAGGTCCTGATGCATGATGGCAATCTGCCCCGCAGGTCCACCAAAACTGATGAAACCAAGGCGAAGCCAATACCAGAACGCCCGCCGGAAGCTGACTGACTCGGGCGGCGCCTCTCGAGTAGTAGCCATGTCATCCTCATGCTCTAACTGACTGTGTTTCATTTTTGGCTTCGCCTCGACTTGTTGACTGCGGCGTGCGACTGGATTGAATAGAGCAATGGCGCGGTCGGGACGAGCGCTACGTCATCTAGCTGTACTCTTTTCAGTTGCGGCGAAATGTGCGAGCAAAGAGTCCAGCACACGACCCATTTCGCTAACGAGGTCGTCATCACCCAGGCCGCGTTCTCGTGCACCTGTCATGACTGCCTCGAAGCCGGCGGCCTCCGGTACGACGAGGCCACCGATATCGAGCGCATGAACCATGTTCGCGAGTCCCGTCATCCCAGGCTCGCTATCGACGCCAAAACTGGCAGCGAGCACTTCAAAGGTCACGCGGCCATCGATGTGCGAGAAACTCGCGCCATCGAAGTCGAACCCTACAGCGTCCTCAGGACAGTCACCCGGGGAAGCAAGCCACAGGAACCGGGCGTTGCTATCAACAAAACGTTTGATGAGCCACGCGCTGGCCACCCGATCAACCCAAAGATGTTGACGGGTCGCCCAAACGCGCCCCTGAAACTTGTCATGATTCAGGGGGCGAATGGCTCCTTCGCTCTCGTGTGGCTCACCTGGAGACAACACGGCTTCCGCAGCTTCGAGAAAGTCGTGGCAGGCGGACTGCGCTCGAACCAATGAGTCGTTGGGGAAGAAGTCAACTGCTGCAATCGCTTCAAATTCCTTACGTATCTTGCGCACGAGCCTGGAGGCCTCGGTGAGACTGATGCTGGCAAGCGTTTTCTGGGCATCCTCTACGGACCGCCGAAAATTCGCGTAGTCGTCTGCGCGGTCGAATAGGGTCCGAAATTGCTGTTCCTGTGACGCGTCGCGGCTTGTAAACCACATCAAATAGGCGGCCCCGCCTGCCTGTCGGATGCCATCACACATTTCAGCCATCCCCGCCTCTCCTGACACGGGGAGCAGATACGCGCCATCGCGCAGGACCGCACAGCCTTTTGCCTTCAGCGCGCGCCAGTACCGCATGCGCGCCGTCGCACTGTCCGTCGGCAGCGACAGCACGAGCAGCAGCCAGTCGGTGAATTCATTCATGTAACGTAATCTACATGCTTGTTGATATCGATACAAATATATTTTAATTCTGTCTTGGTAGCGTCTCGCGCTCGGTCGTAGCTCTTTTAGAATCGGTCGATAGCTTGTTTTTCGAGCCGAGTCCGAGTGACCGCAAGCCTGCGGGCGCAGTGCTCCAATTGCGCTACTGGCCATTTTTGCCGTCAGCGGGTGCGGTAAAATTGTCCTGCAGAAGTGCCGTAGCCTCTACTTTTTACTGCCTTTGCCGTAAACCCAGTCAGCGGCTAGCCACGACACTCGGGCAATCCTTTGCCGCTGCACCAAGTCGATATTCTCGCCACGACTACGCGACGACGACGTATGGACCGAGTGTTCTCACGACAACATTAACGTGTCTGTTTCTATCACCACCGGAAAACTGGCTGTTCTCGCGGGCCGACATCCCTTGATCGTCGGTGCTCTAGCCAGCCTGATGGCAGTGGCCGTAATGGCAATCAGCGCGCTCACGCTTCTGGCCGCTCGTGACACGACTGTCGAACATGCTCATGAAATGTCCAGAAACGTCACCGCCGTTCTGGTCAGCAACATCGCCCGGACCATTGAAACGTCTGACACGTCCCTTCGCACTCTGGTAGCGTCGCGGAACAATCCCGCCATCCAAGCTATGGATCCGGACCTACGTCACGAATTGCTGTTTGATCGAACCGCTGCAGAGTACGTCACCGGCATGGGAATCACAGATGATCGGGGTCATCTGACCGACGGCTGCTGCTCGCGCGCCCACAATTGGGATTTCAGCGACCGTGACTATTTCATTGCACATCGCAATTCGGCGAATATTGGCCTTTATGTGTCATCCGTCTACCGGCCGCGGTCGCGGCCAGGGGCGCAGTCAATTGCGATGACGCGAAGAATGAACCGGCCAGACGGGTCGTTCGCCGGAGTGGCGATTGTTGCCATTGACGTCGAATACTTTAATCAACTGCTCGCAAAACTGGACGTTGGGCCAAACGGTGTCACTGCGATCGTTCGCACGGACGGTACGCTGGTGGCCAGAAATCCCGCAATGAGCAATGCCAGGCTGGTCAACGTGGGTAAGTCACCGACGTTTCCGCGTATGGTCAACCATGATTCCGGGTTCTATGCTGCCCCCTCGATCTCGGACGGGGTCGTGCGCCTATATACATTCCAGCGGGTTCCCGGAACGCCGCTTATCGCCGTTGTCGCGCCGGCGGAAACTGACGTACTGGCTTCCTGGAAACGACTGACATGGATAGTCGGAATCTCCGCGTCGTCTGTTAGCCTTGCGTTCTGCGCGGTGGTCTGGCTCCTTGCTTTTGCATTGCGGGACCACGCAAAGGCTCAGGTACTGCTCAAGGAGCTAACGCGAACCGACTCGCTTACAGGGCTCAAGAACCGCCGTGCTCTCGACCATGCCCTCGAAAACGAGTGGGCAACACTGCAGCGCAGCGATGGTTCTTTGTCGCTGCTGTTCGTCGATGCGGATAACTTCAAACAATACAACGACAGGCACGGTCACGCGCAAGGTGATATTGCATTGAAACATCTCGCGGAATGTATCAATCGACACGTGCGTCGTCGTGGCGATCTCGCTGCGCGATATGGCGGGGAAGAGTTTGTTGTCGTGCTGCCCCATACGGACAAAGCGGGAGCACTTAAGATCGCTGAAGCTATCCGTCAGGAAGTTGACTGTGGTCCTCCGGCAATACCATTCGAAGCAATTCCACATTTCACGGTGAGTATTGGATGCGCGACTGGTCGACGCTCACTTCCATCGTCACTAGATGAATTGACGAATTCAGCTGATCTGGCGCTGTACGCGGCCAAAAGGAGTGGAAGGAATGCCGTCGTCGCCGCGGGCGATATTGTTCCACAGGACCAACCGCAGAGTTGACGGCACGCCTCGACTGCGGCTGTCCGCGTCGCGTCGCGAATGACAGCAAAACGCCGATCTGAGCCGCACGGCGGATGAACGGCGAGCGCCGGTTTAGACCGACATGCGGACAGCAAGGTATCGATCCCATTACGCAAGCTATCATCCCTTGGGATATCGCAATGTGACCGACCGGCCTCGTTCTCAAGCCTTCGCTTTCCCGGCCATCTTCACCAGATCAAAAGGCGTCTCCCTAACCCTCCTCCCGGTCAGCCTGAAAACCGCATTCCCCACCGCCGGCGCCACCGAAGGACTCGACAACTCCCCCACGCCACCGGGTTTAGACGTATCTCCCTGCACGATAAAAACATCGACCTCCGGCATATCACTCATCCGCATCACCCGGTACGTATCGAAGTTCTTCTGCTGCACCTGCCCGTGCCGAATATCGACCCGATCCGCGGTCGCATGCCCTAGTCCCCACATCAAGCCACCATAAAGCTGCTCCTCGACCCCGCCAGGCGAAACCGCCAACCCGCAATCCGCCACGCAAGTCAGCTTCTCAATCACAACGCCACCACCCTTCCGAGTCACCCGCGCCACCACCGCCACATAACTGCCATACGCCTGATTGGTCGCCACGCCCAAAGCAGTCCCGGCAGGGAGCGCCTGCCCCCACCCGGCCCGCTTCGCCGCCTCCCGCAAAACAGCCTGATGCCTCGGATCCTTCATATGCGCGAGCCGAAACTCAACGGGGTCCCGATGCCCCGCATGCGCAGCCTCATCCATAAACGACTCAACCGCAAACACATTCGGGATATAACTCACCGCCCGATACCAGCCAGTCGGCACACCCGTCTCATGCCGCACCCAACCAATATCCACATGCGGCGCCCCATAAGCAAACTCATACTTGCTGATCGCTTCCGTGGTGCTGTAATCCATCCGATCCGGCCGATCGAAGTACCCAGGCTCCCATTGTTCCGGCGAAGCAGGCATCACCGCGCGCAATTGCAACGTCGCCAGATTCCCGCGCGAATCGAGCACAGCCTTCGCCCGATGAAAACTCGCCGAGTGGTAATGAAGTGCCCGCATTTCATCTTCACGGCTATTCATCAACTTGACCGGCTTCCCGACTTTCAACGCGAGCCACGTCACTTCAAAAAGCCAGTACTTCGACTCACGCGACCCAAAGCTGCCACCTGAAACAAGCTCGTGCAGCACGACACGATTCGTGGGAATACCGCCGATCACCTCAGCCGCTTCCTGCACCGTCGACGGCACTTGCAGCCCACCCCAGTACTCAATTGAACCGTCCTTCTTAGCCCACGCAGTCACGTTAATCGGCTCAAGCGGACACTGCGCCTTATAAGGCATCGAATAAGCAGCCTCAATCACCCGCGCCCCGTGCGGAAACGCGCTCTTCGAATCTCCACTCTGAATAGTCGGCACCACCCGCGCCGCAGGATCATCGAGCCACGCCGCCTGACGCGCAGCAAGCGTGCTGCTATCGAAAGTCTCCAGCGGACTGTCTTCCCACTCCACATGCAACGCCGCCTGCCCCTTATGCGCGGACCAGTAGTCATCGGCCAACACAGCGACACCCGCCTGATTGCCGCCGAGAATGTCCGGCCGGCCAGGAATCTGCAACACCTGCCGCACGCCCGGCACGGCCAACGCAGCCTCAGCATCCACGCTGCGCACACGCGCATCGATCACTGGCGCATGCGCGACGACCGCGACCAGCATGCCCGGCAACGACACGTCGATGCTGTACGGAAATGCGCCCCTCGCCTTCTCCGCAGCGCCGCGCTTATTCCGCAATTTGCCGATGTACCTGAACTGCGACGGATCTTTCAAAACAACGTCTTTCGGCGCGGGCATTTGCGCCGCGACCTGCGCAAGCGACCCATAGCTCGCACGCTTGCCGTTGGCCTTATCGACCACGAAGCCGTTTTCTGTCGAACACGTCGACGGCGCCACATTCCATTGTTTCGCTGCAGCAGCAATCAACATGGCGCGGGCCGTCGCGCCCGCACGTCGCAAGCGCTCGTATTCCAACGACACGCTCGTACTCCCGCCCGTCGAAAACACTTTCCACAACGGATGAATGTAGTCGCCGTAAAACGGATTCTCCGGCGTGATCACATCGACGCGAAACAGATCGACGTCCAGTTCTTCCGCGACCATCGCAGCGAGCGCGGTACGCGTCCCCGTGCCGGAATCGTGTTTATGGACGACGAGTTTGATCGTATCGTCCGGTAGCACGCGCACCCACGCATTCGGTTCGAATTCACCGGCCTGCGGTTTGGGATCGCCGCTTCTGTCGTCGCCCTTGGCAAACGCTTCGGGCAACTGGAAGCCGATTGCGAGCCCGGAAGCCACCAACGCCGAACTCTGTTTAATAAACCGCCGACGCGCAGCGCCATGACCACCGGTCAACACCTCTTTGTCGTTGCGCATTCAGGCCTCCTCGTTCGTGACATAGGACAAGCAGGCCGCTGCGCACTCAGGCATATCCACCGTCGCCAACGCCGGATCGCCCGACGCCGCCCGCTTGATCGCCTTGCGAATCCGCGAGTAGGTGCCGCATCGACAGATGTTGCCCGACATTGCCGCCGTGATGGTTTCGTCGTTGACGATCGGCTTGTCCTTGAGAAACGCGGCCGCCTGCATCAATTGGCCGGACTGGCAGTAGCCGCATTGCGGCACATCCTCCGCGATCCACGCGAGTTGCAGCGGGTGCCGGCCGTCCTTCGACAACCCTTCTATCGTCGTAATGCGTTTGCCCGCCACGGCAACAGCGGGCAGCAAACAGGAGCGCACTGCCTCGCCTTCCAGATGCACCGTACACGCGCCGCAAAAGCCGCCGCCGCAGCCGAATTTCGTGCCGGTCAATTTGAGCCGGTCGCGCAACACCCACAACAGGGGCATGTCTTCCGGTACATTGTCGAGCGAGTGCCGCGTGTCGTTGACCACGATCTCGATCATGCGCTGTCTCCTGAATGTGTTGTGCGGCGCGGCGCATGCATGAGTGGATGCGTCGATGCGTGATAAGGGCCGCGCGCTTGCGGCCATTATTCAAAGCCGTTAAGCGCAACGCCAGCGACCATTTCTTCCACCGCCTGTAAGTCCGGCTAACACCATGTTGAAGCGCTATCCGTCCATTCAGTCGATGCAAGCCTTTCTGCAGGCCGCGCGCGTCGGCAGCTTTTCGAGCGCAGCGCGGCAGTTGTCGCTCACGCATAGCGCGATCAGCCAGCAGATCCGCACGCTCGAAGAGTTCGTCGGCCAACCGCTTTTCGTACGCGAAAGCGGCCGCGTGGTGCTGACGGATGCGGGCGTGTTGTTCGCGAATCAGTTGGCGGATGGCTTCGAGCAGATCGATCGCGCGTTGTCGTCGGTAAAAGAGCGGACGGTCAAGCAGTCCATCACGCTCGACGTCGATCCCGAACTCGCGCAGAGCTGGCTGGTGGCGCGTTTGCCCACGTTGCTCGGCGCGCTGACGGGCACATCGCTCACGGTGTTGTCCACGCCGCGCCACGATCGCAGCGCGTTCGAGCGCGTGGATATTGCGTTGCGATATGGATATGGAGAATGGGATGGCTTCGAAAACGCCCTGATTTGCGGCGACCGTTTGACGGCGGTGGGTTCGCCTTCGCTATTACAGGCACGCGGGCTTAGCGTGCCGCTCACGCCTGAGCAACTATTGGATTTGCCGTTGCTAGGCTATACGAAGCGCTCGTGGATTCCCTGGCTCACAGCTGCGGGCTTGCCCGAGGTCGAGCCCGACGCAGTAGCGGTTTTCGACAACGCGGCCGGGCTGATCGCAGCCGCGAGCGCGGGCGTGGGCGCAGGTTTGGCACGCGGCCTGCTCGCCGCCGACGCGCAACGCAACGGCGATCTGGTCGAACTCACGCAAGTGGAAATTCCAACGCACTACAACCTTTACGCCGTTTGGCCGCGCGAGAAAGCCGAGCGTGTGGCGCCGTTAATCGACGTGATCCGCAACCTGGTCGCGCAAACCAACAGCACGCGTTAGGTCGTACTGGCCGCCACTTCCCGCACGGTATCGAGAAACAGCGACAGCACCGGTGAAGGCGTTTCGGCACGATAGCGCGCGTGCAGCGATACTTCGGGACGCGGCGCAGCGACCGGCACAAACGCAACGCCTCCTGTCGACAACTGCCGCGCGGATGAAGGCAGCAGCGCCACGCCCAAGCCTTCGCGCACGAGGCACAACAGCGTGTGCACCTCGACCACTTCCTGTTCGATCCGCGGAGTAAACCCTGCTTCGACGCAACAGTCCTGTAGAAAACGCGCCAGTTGCGACTGCCGCAAACCAAACGACACGAAACGCTCGGCCTCCAACTCCCGCAACGCAATCTCCCCACGCGACGCAAGCGCATGCCCCAACGGCAGCGCCACCACCGCCGACTCGCGCATCACCACTTCGCTGCGAATCTCCGGGTCGTCGTGCGAGACGCGGAAGAAACACACATCGAGCCGCCGCTCTTTCAACGCGAGAATCTGCGCGGCCGGCGTCATCTCGTGCAGCGTCCACCGTACTTGCGGATGTTTCTCCGCGAATACGCGTAGCGCGTGTGGAATCGGCTCGACCATCGCGGAACTGATGATGCCGATCTCAAGGCTCCCCACTTCGCCGCGTCCCGCACAGCGTGTCAGATCGATCGCGCGTTCGAACTGCGCGAAGATCAACGGCACCTGCTCTTTAAGTGTTTTCCCTGCCTCCGTGAGTTCGACACGATGCTGCGAGCGCGAGAACAACGCAGTGCCCATCTCTTCTTCGAGGATACGAATCTGCTGACTCAGCGGCGGCTGGGAAATGTGCAGCCGCGCGGCTGCCCGGCCGAAATGCAGTTCGTCGGCAAGCACCGCGAAGTAACGCAACAGCCGGATGTCCATATCGCAAACGTATCAAGATCGTGGTTAAAAAATATTGTACAGAGCGTTTTTATCTTGTGAGACTGCATCGCAAGCAGCAGTGCACATCAGTGTGACACTCGATGCCGGCGAGGGGAAGGCGCTCAAAAACAGCGTCTTGCAAAGGGCCGCATGGGCAAGCCCAACGGGCTGGGTTCCATCGATGCGCCTGCCCGCGATCCGGCAACTGGATACACCAGTTCCTCTCAAGGAGATCGAGTACATGATCATCGACACTAGCTGTTATCCGACCAATCTGGTCGACCTCGCGTGGCGCCATGACGGCGAGCCATTTTCCGGCGAGCGTCTGATCGAAGTGATGGACGGCCCTTACATCATCAACGGCAAGCCTCGCCGCATCGACAAGGCCTTCATCCAGCCGCCGCAAGGCAACACCATCTACACGTGGACCGACGGCGATCGCTCGGGCCGCGAGTCGATCGACGACTACATGGCGTACACGGTCGAATGCGTTCAGAAGTATCCGGACCGTTTGCTCGGCTGTTTCGTCTACAACCCGCGTTGCGGTCCGGAGAACGGCGCTGAAGCCATCGAGTTCTATGCGAAGGAACACGGCTTCAAGATGGTGCAGTTGCAGGCCAACATGCATGCGTACCGTCCCGACCGCGCGCTCGACTGGTTGCGCCCCGCATTGCGCAAATGCGCGGACCTCGGCCTGCTCGTGAAGCTGCATACCGGCGACGGCCCATACAGCATTCCGAGCGAGTGGTATCCGCTGATTCGCGAATTCCCGTCGGTGAATTTCATCATGGCGCACTTCGGTGTGCAGACGGGCGGTGTGTATTGCTTCGAGCCGTACCAGATGGCGCTCGATACACCGAACGTGTATTGCGAATCGAGCTGGTGCCTGCAATCGCGAATCGTCGAATTCGCGAAGGTACTGCCCACGCACAAGATTCTCTACGGTTCCGACACGCCGCCGAACGAGCCGGGCATGTGGCTGCGCCTGCTCGAAGTGTTGTGTCACGAACCGCCGCAAGGCCTGAATCTCGACGAAGACACGCTCGAGGACTATCTCGGCAACAACCTCGCCCGCATGATCGGCATCGAGCCGAGCGCGCCGCCGAAGAGCGTGGAAGAAGCGCAAGCCTATCTGAAACACTACGCCGGCACCGCGAAGAAACACGCGGGCCAGGCCGACTACGCAGGAGCCCGCTGATGATCATCGACACCCATCTGCATCCCACGAATCTCGTCGACGAAGCGTGGCGTCATACCGGGGAGCCATTCACCGGCGAACGCCTGCTGAAGATGATGGACGGTCCGTACATCATCAACGGCAAGCCGCGCCGGATCGACATGGGCTTCATTCAGCCGCCGCCGGGCAACACCGGCTATCGCGACGGCAATCGCCGCGGTCGTGAAGGCATTCGCGACTACATGTCGTATATCGCCGAATTGACGCAGAAGTACCCGGATCGCTTTATCGGCAACTTCACGTACAACCCGCGTTGGGGTCCGGAAAACGGCGCGGCGGAACTCGAGTTCCACGTGAAGGAATACGGCTTCAAGATGCTCAAGCTGCACGCGAACATGCACGGCTACCGGCCGGACCGCGCGCTCGACTGGTTGCGTCCGGCCATGAAGAAATGCGCGGAGCTCGGCGTGGTCGTGCTGATTCACACCGGCGATGGACCGTACACGATTCCGACGCAGTTCTATCCGATCATCCGCGAATTCCCGATGGTGAATTTCATCATCGGTCACTTCGGGATTCAGACGGGTGGCAACTATTCGTTCGAAGCGTTCTGGATGGCGATGGATACGCCGAACGTGTATTGCGAATCGGGCTGGTGCTATCAGTCGCGCATCGTCGAATTCGCTCGCGAATTGCCGCGCAACAAGATCGTGTTCGGCACGGATTCGCCGCCAAACGAACCGGGCATGTGGCTGCGCGAACTGGAAATGCTGTGCGGTCCCGCGCCGCAAGGCATGAATCTGGACGAGGACGGTCTCGAAGACTATATGGGCAACAACATCGCCCGTCTGGTCGGAATCGAGCCGACCAAGCCGCCGAAGGATCTCGCCGAAGCGGAGAAGCGGTTGAAGGCGACTTATGTGAATGACGTCACGCAGCCGGCTTAACGCTGACTGATTGATCGTTCGAAAGAAAGCAGGCGCGGTTCGCGCCGCGCCTGCCTCTGTTGCTCACACGGAGTTCACTATGGCGGATAACCTCCTCCACGCCGCGCAGGATTTTCATCGCTTTGCGCATGCGTATCGCGAGCACTATCCCGATGATGTTTTGACGCTCTCGCAGCCACTGTCCGCCGACCAGGATGTTACGGCGATCGTCGCCGAACTCGCGGGACGCGGGCAGCATCCCATGCTGGTTTGCGAAAAGGTCAATGGGATCGCAACGCCTCTCGTCACGAATTTCTTTGCTTCGCGTACACGTATTGGGCGTCTGTTCAATGTCGACGCGGCCGGCCTGTTCGACGCATATCAACAACGCGCCAATGCGCCTGTCGCACCCGTGTTCGTTGCGAACGGCCCCGTACTGGATCAGGTGATTGAAGGCGACGCAGTAGATCTCGCACAATTGCCGATGATCCGCCACTTCGATACCGACCGTGGTCCATACATCACAAATGCGGTGATCGTCGCGGAAGATCCGGTCACCGGTGTGGCGAACCTCAGCTATCACCGCTCGATGCGTCACGCGAAAAACGCGCTGGCCACCAGCCTGCATTCACGCGGCCACCTCTGGCGCATGCTGCAAACCGCTCAGGCACGCGGCGACACGTTGAAAGTCGCGATGGTGATCGGCGCGCATCCGCTGTTCATGCTGGCCGCCGCCGCACGCGTGCCGTTCGGCACCGACGAACGCGCAATCGCAGGCGGTCTGTTCGGTGCGCCACTGGAACTGGTGCGCACGCCGCGCTACGGCATCGGCGTACCCGCTTCCGCCGAGTTCGTGCTGGAAGGCACGATCGATCCGTCCGCGCACGCCGAAGAAGGCCCGTTCGGCGAATTCACCGGCTATTCGTCGGACCGCTCGACGAACAACGTGCTGCGCCTCGACACGATGATGCGCCGTAACGATGCGTGGCTCGTCGATGTAGTCGGCGGTCCTTACGCGGAACATCTGACTTTAGCCCGCTTACCGCGTGAAGCGGAGATGAGCGAGAAGCTGAAGGCGCGCTTTCCGTCCGTCACAGCATTGCACTATCCCAACTCCGGCACCCACTTCCATTGCTACGTCGCGCTGAATCAGACGCGCGACGGCGAAGCACGCCAGATCATGCTCGCGCTGCTCGGCTGGGATCCCTACCTGAAGAACGTCGTCGCCGTGGATAGCGACATCGACATCACTAACGACTCGCAGGTGCTGTGGGCGATCGCCACGCATTTTCAGCCGCACCAGGACGTGTTTATCGTCGATGGTTTGCCGGGCAGTCCACTCGATCCTTCGTCGTCCGCGGCGGGCACCACGTCGCGTATGGGCATCGACGCGACGCGCGGCTCGCATTTCGACGGCATACGCGCACGGATCAGCGAACGCGCTTCGCAACAGGCCGTCGACATTCTGGCCCGCGCCGCCGGAGTACAGCGATGAGCGCGCGGCGACTCGTAGTCGGCATCAGCGGCGCATCCGGCTTTACGTATGGCGTGCGTCTGCTGCAATTGCTGCGTCAGCTCGATATCGAAACGCATCTGGCCGTCTCACGCAGCGCGCTGCTCACGATGACGCACGAAACCGACTACAAGTTCGCCGACGTCAGCGCGCTTGCGAGCGCCACCTATCGCTGCGACGACATGGCCGCGGCCATCTCCAGCGGCTCGTTCCGCTCGCTGGGCATGATCGTCGCGCCGTGTTCGATGAAGACGCTTGCCGAAATTGCCAGCGGCATGTCGTCGAACCTGATCTCACGCGCCGCCGATGTCACGTTGAAAGAGCGCCGCCCGCTGGTGCTGCTCGCGCGTGAAACGCCGTACACGCTGGCGCATCTGCGCAACATGATTGCCGTAACCGAAATGGGCGCGATCGTCGCGCCACCCGTGCCGGCGTTTTATGCGCGCCCCGCTTCACTCGACCAGATGATCGATCACACGCTTGGCCGTGTGCTCGATCTGTTTGGTCTCGAAGCGGGCACCGTCAAACGCTGGCGAGAAGTTCAAGCATAAGCACCGCATATCGCCTGATAGCCGAACCGCAGTACGAACGATGAAACGGAGACGAGCCATGAATCACATTCACACCACTCACAACGAAATCGAGAAAATCCCCGTCACGGTGCTGACCGGCTTTCTCGGCGCGGGCAAAACGACGCTGCTCAACTACATCCTGCGCGAGAAGCATGGCCGCAAGATCGCGGTGATTGAAAACGAATTCGGCGAAATCGGCATCGACGGTGGCCTAGTGCTCGAATCGACCGAAGAGATCTATGAAATGACGAATGGCTGCGTGTGCTGCGTCGGCGCGGTGCGCGAGGATCTGGTGAGGATCGTGCGCATGCTCGTGGAGCGGCCGGACCGGCTCGATCACATCATCGTCGAAACCAGCGGGCTCGCCGATCCGTATCCCGTCGCGCAGACGTTCTTTCTCGACGATCCCATTGCTAAACAAGTCACCCTCGATGCCGTCGTCACGATGGTGGATGCGAAGCATATCGCCGCGCATCTGGACGATCTGGTGCTCGACGGCAGCGACAACCAGGCCGTCGATCAGATCGTGTGCGCGGACCGGATCGTGATCAACAAGGTCGATCTGGTGAGACCAGACGATATCGCTTCGCTTACGCAACGCATTCGTGGACTCAATGCCACAGCGGAAATCGTCGAATCGAGCTACGCGCAGATCGACCTCGGCAAGATTCTTGGCGTAGGTGCAAACGAGTTCTCGCAGATCCTCGTCGAGACTGATGGCCTGCATGAAGACGAACACGCGCACGGTCACGAAGAACACGAACACGAACACGAACACGAGCATGCCCATCACGACGACGATCACGCCGATCACCAGCACGACGAAAGCGTTTCCTCGGTCGGGATCGAAGTCGATGCGGATATCGACCTCGACGCGCTGCAAGCATGGCTCGCCGAACTGCGTGACTCGGATGCCACGAACCTGTTCCGTATGAAGGGCATTCTCGCCGTGCAAGGCCAGTCGCATCGCTACGTGCTGCAAGGCGTGCACAACGTCATCGAACTGCGCGCGGCGCAAGTGTGGGGTAGTGAGCCGCGCTCGTGCCGCATCGTTTTCATCGGACGCGATCTCGATCGCGCCGCACTGACCGACCGCTTCCACGCCTGTCTGGCCGTGCCGGTTGCGGCCTGACGGGAGATCCGGTCGGCGCGCGTCGTAGTGCCGCGCGGCTAGGTCCGTGCGGCACGCTCCGATCGATAACCATAATTTGGAGACACGTCATGAACACCGCCATACACCCCGTCGATCGCATTCTGCCGAAGCGCCAGATGATCACGCTCGGCTTGCAGCACATGCTAGTGGCTTACATCGGCGCCATCGCGGTGCCGCTGATCGTCGCGTCGGCGCTGAAAATGTCGCCGGCCGACACCACCGTGCTCATCAGCACGGCGCTGTTTTGCTCGGGCATCTCGACGATTCTGCAAACCGTCGGCATCTGGAAGTTCGGTGTGCGTCTGCCGATTCTGCAGGGCGTCGCATTCAGCAGCGTCGGACCGGTCATTGCGATCGGCACGAGTCCGGGCGTCGGTTTCGCCGGCGTGTGCGGCGCGGTGATTGGCGCGGGTCTGTTCACGATGTTCGCCGCGCCGCTGGTCGGGCGCTTACGAAGGTTCTTCCCACCTGTAGTGACCGGCTGCATCGTGACCGTGATCGGCTTGCAGTTGTTTCCCGTCGCGTATCAATGGGCCGGTGGCGGCGAGGCCGCGCAACAACAGTTCGGCGCGCTGCCCTTCCTGAGCGTCACGCTGTTCGTCGCGCTGGTCATTCTCACGATCAACCGTTTTGCCAATGCGTTCCTGCGCAATCTGTCAGTGCTGATCGGTTTGATTGCCGGTGGCATTCTGGCGTGCTCGCTCGGCATGGGCAACTTCGCGAGCGTGGCGCAAGCGCCGTGGTTCACCATGCCGTTGCCGTTTCACTTCGGCACGCCCGTGTTTTCGCTGGTGCCGGTGTTGACGATGATCGTCGTGATGGTGGTGCAGATGGTCGAATCCATGGGCCTGTTCGTCGCGATCGGCGACATCGTCGATAAGGACGTGAGCGAGGAGGACGTGGTGCGCGGCATGCGCGCCAACGGTCTGGCGAGCGCGATTGCCGGCATGTTCGCGGCTTTTCCGTTCATCGCGTTCATGGAGAACGTCGGCCTCGTCATTCTGACCGGGGTGCGCAGCCGCTGGGTGGTGGCGATCAGCGGCGTGCTGATGTGCGTGGTGGCGCTGGTGCCGAAGATCGGCGCGGTGGTTGCGTCGACGCCTTCCGCCGCGCTCGGCGGCGCAGGTATCGCCATGTTCGGCGTTGTGGTCGCGGCCGGTGTGCAGACGCTGGCGAAAGTGGACTTCGAGCGCAATCGCTACAACGTGTTGATCGTCGGCTTTACGATCGCCACCGCGTTGATTCCGGTGATGGCGCCGCAAGTCTTCAAGCACATGCCCGACTGGACGCAACCGTTCCTGCACAGCGGCGTGGTGCTGGCGTGCCTCGTTTCCGTCGTGCTGAACGCGGTACTCAACGGCGCGCACGAAGAGGACGTCGTGCCGGCGCACAACATGGTCCGCGAATAAGCGGATGCTGCATGACGAGCGCGGCGGTCTTTGCAAAGACAGTCGCTTCGCAGTAACTGAAAGGATATCGAATCGTGAGCATGCAAACTGAACCGTTGCTGATCAAAAACCCTGTCGCGGTGATGAGCGGAATGACCGGCGAGCGCGCAAGGCTCGGCCAGGTCGATCTGCGGATTCGCAATGGCCGTATCGAAACCATCGCGCCGAATCTCGAACCGCGTGCCGACGAACGCGTAATCGACGCGCGTTCCTGCGTGGTGTATCCGGGCTGGGTGAACACGCATCATCATCTGTTCCAGAATCTGCTGAAGGCCGTGCCGTCCGGTATCAATGCGGATTTGCAGGAATGGCTGGCTGCCGTGCCGTATCCGCGTCTCGCGCGCTTTACGCCGGAGCTGGCGCGCGTTGCCGCTCGCCTGGGTCTTGCCGAGCTGCTGCTCTCCGGCGTGACGACGTGCGCCGATCATCACTATCTCTACCACGCGGACGGCACCACCGAAACCGGCGATCTGCTATTCGACGAAGCGGCCTCGTTCGGCATGCGCTTCGTGTTGTGCCGCGGCGGCGCATTGCAGGCGGCGGGGGATCATCCGGGGTTTTCCAAAGTCGCGCTCAAGCCTGAGACGCTCGATCAGATGCTCGCCGATATCGAACGTTTGAAATCGCGCTATCACGACGGTGGCGATGCCTCGATGCGTCGCGTCGTAGTCGCGCCGACCACGCCAACGTTTTCCCTGCCGCCCGAACTGTTGCCTGAAGTCGCGCGAGCGGCTCGGCGGATGGGTTTGAGGTTGCATACGCATCTGTCCGAGACGACCCGTTATGTCGATTTCTGCAAGGAGCGGTTCAACAAACTGCCGGTCGAGTTCGTCGCCGATCACGAGTGGCTCGGTCCGGATGTGTGGTTCGCGCATCTCGTGCATCTGCAAGCGAGCGAGATTGCGATGCTCGCTGAAACCGGCAGCGGATGCTCGCATTGCCCGGTCAGTAATGCGCGGTTGGGCAGCGGCATCGCGCCCGCACCGCAGATGGCGGCCGCGGGCGTGCCGATGTCGCTCGCCGTGGATGGCGTGGCGTCGAACGAATCCGGCAGCATGACCAACGAAGCGCATTTCGCATGGCTCGTGCATCGCGCGGCGCAGGGCGCGTCGGCGACCACCGTCGAAGAGACGATTCATTGGGGCAGCGCAGGTGGCGCGGGCGTGCTCGGGCTCGATGCGGTCGGCACGCTTGAGGTCGGCATGGCGGCGGACTTCGTGCTGTATGACGTCAGCGATCTGCGCTTCAACGGTTTCCACGATGTTGCCGTTGCGCCGGTGACGGCAGGCGAGCCGGCGCGCGTTCGTTATAACGTGGTGAACGGTCGCGTGGTGGTGGATAACGGCGTGATTCCCGGTCTCGATCTCGACGCGCTGCGTTACGAAGCGGCTGAGGGCGTGAAGCTGTTGCTCGCCGATTAAAGGAAAGGGGACGCTGCAAGATGCAAAGCAAACGAATCCGGCTCGATATTCTGACGCCGTCGTCGAACACCGCGCTCGAGCCGATGACGGCGGCGATGCTGAGCGAACTGCCGCACGTCAGCGCGCATTTTGCCCGCTTCACGGTGACAGAGATCGCGTTGTCCGAACAGGCGCTCGGCCAGTTCGACGTGAGCCGGATTCTGGCGGCCGCGCGCCAGCTGGCCGAAGCGCGAGTGGACGTGGAGCCGTTGGTGCGGTGGGGGCGGTTGTTATGGAACTGCGGTAAGTCCTTGCCTTTAAGGCATGACGCCGCGCCGTCCGCCATCGAATCGACCGGCCGGAGGGCGCGACTCGAAACACCCCCCGGCAACCGTCGCGTTAAACGTTTGGAGCCATCCCCGGCGGCTGCCCCGCCACCCTCAAATATTCGACTCCCTCGGCAAACGACAAATTCATTTGCCGCCCATCCCGCAGCCGAATACTAATCGTCCGATCCCGCTCATCGCGCGAGCCCACCACGACCAGAAGCGGCACCTGCTTCTCGCGCGCATCGAAGATCTTCTTCTCCAGCCGTTCGGGCCGGCTATCAAGGACCGCCCTGACACCCGCATCATCGAGCGCCTGCATGACCTCTTGCGCGTAAGCGCTATTCGCATCGCTAATCGTCGCGACCACGACCTGTTCAGGAGCCAGCCACACCGGCAACCATCCTTCGTGATGTTCGAGCAGCATCGCGATGAACCGCTCCATACTGCCGAGCACCGCGTGATGAATCATCACAGGCCGCTCACGCTCATTGCGCTCGTTGACGAACTCCGCGTCGAGCCGCTCGGGCAGCACGAAATCGAGCTGGATCGTGCCGCACTGCCAACTCCGCGCACGGCTGTCCTTCAGATGAAATTCGAGTTTCGGCCCGTAAAAAGCGCCCTCGCCTTCGAGCACGTCGAACTCAAGCCCGGCCGCACGCGCCGCGTTCGCCAACGCATCTTCCGCGCGATCCCACGTTTGATCGTCGCCCGCGCGCATAGCCGGCCGCGTCGCGAGCGCGACCTTGAACCCGGGAAAACCGAGATCCGCATGGACCGCACGCAGCAATGCACAGAAGCGGCCGACTTCCGCCTCGATATGAGCCTCCGTGCAGAACACATGCGCATCGTCTTGCACGAAAGCACGCGTGCGCTTCAGCCCTTCAAGCGAGCCCGACGGCTCATCGCGATGACACGCGCCGAACTCGCTGTACCGCACCGGCAACTCGCGATAAGACCGCACGCGCTGATTGAATACCTGCACATGACAGGGACAACTCATCGGCTTCAGACACAGCGCGCGGCCTTCTTCCGCATCGGCCAACGAATACATCGCCGCGCCGAATTTCTCCCAGTGCCCGCTCTTTTCCCACAGCGAGCGCGCCAGCAATTGCGGCGTGCGAATCTCGCGGAAACCCGCGCGACGCATGCGCGCACGCACATAATCTTCGAGCACGCGATACAGCTCCCAGCCGCGCGGATGCCAGAAAACCATGCCGGCGCCTTCTTCCTGTTGATGGAAGAGGTCGAGTTTGTTGCCGAGTACACGATGGTCGATATCGTTCACTGTCTTGCTCCATTGATCGGTTACCGCGAATGGATGCCGCAAACGGAGGTCCAGAAACGCCAAAGGCCCCGTCCGTTTCCGGCGAGGCCTTTGGTGGTTGCCACAGCGTCCTGCTTCTAGTGCGCGCAACCTCCAGACGACCCGCCTGTGAAGGTGGTCGTCGTGGTGGTGACGGCTGCGAAGGGAATCGAGTGGAAGTCCATGGATCGACGGTAAGCGATTTTGTGACGCGACGTCAATCGCATTCTTGTCGCGCTCTGGTCAGAACGGCATGTTAAACGCTACGATGCATGTCTGATCCGAAGCCCGTGCGTCTGCGCGAAACTTCGGTCTGCACCACTCAACCGATCAATCGAGCCTCTGACCTTGACTATCCATATCCGTCCCGCTCGCGCCGCCGACGCAGCGTTGATTCTTCGCTTCATCACCGAACTCGCTGTGTACGAAAAAGCGGAGCACGAAGTCGTCGCAACCGTCGAAGACATCGAAGCGAGCCTGTTTTCCGCCGCTTCCAGCGCGAAGGCGCTGATCTGCGAGATGAACGGCGAGCCCATCGGCTTTTGCGTCTACTTTTTTTCGTATTCCACCTGGCTCGGCCAGCAGGGGCTTTATCTGGAAGACCTGTACGTGTCGCCAGCATCGCGTGGCAGCGGCGCGGGCAAACAGATGTTGCGTCACCTTGCACGCATTGCCTGCGATACCGGTTGCGGCCGGTTCGAATGGAGCGTGCTCGACTGGAACGAGCCGGCCATCGGCTTCTACGAATCGATCGGCGCGAGCGCGCAAAGCGAATGGGTACGGTATCGGTTAGCGGGGGACGCGCTGAAGAAGTTTGCGGAGGGCGACGCGTGAGTGATTCGTTTATTCGTGCCGCAGGGATAGCGACTTGGCGGCGATACCCACTGTGATACGTGCCTTGTTTGTCTGCAGCAAAAACCGCCTGCGCAGTCCAACTGCTGAGCAAGTGTTCAGCAGTTGGCCCGACGTCGAGACCGACTCGGCGGGTCTCGGTGCAGATGCCGACGTGCCGCTTTCTCCCGAGCAGGTTCGCTGGGCCGACATCGTCTTCGTAATGGAAAAGGCGCATCGCGCGCGGCTGTCGGCAAAATTCCGTGCGTGCCTGAACGGCAAGAAAGTCGTATGTCTCGACATTTCCGACGACTACGCATTCATGCAGCCGGAACTCGTTGCACTACTGGAATTGAAGGTGGGCAAGTTCCTTCGAAGCAAGTAGTGGCGCGCACTGGGCCCTTCTCACTCACTGGCCCCGCCATTCGCCACGGCGTCTACCTCGAACGCATCGCCCGTGGCAAAGAACGTTCCGCCGGCCACGCGTAGATCCCGCATCAGATGAATGAGAGCGATTGTAGCGCCGGGGCTCGATGCGCGCTGCGCACGCCATGCCGAGCCGATCCAGGCGAGAATGCAAGACCGTCTCATCCGTTGGAGGAGCCGTGCATATCGTCTGCGTGCATACCGCTGACGGCAACGTCGCCGCGCTCGCGAACTGAAGCTCGAATGTTCACTGAATACATCGTCAAATGGGATTTGCAGCAGGACGGCGCGCCGATTCGCACACACAGCAGCCGGCTGCTGCCGGTGCGCCATCACGGCATTCCCGCGATGCTGAAAGTCGCGCAGGAACCCGAAGAGAAATTCGGCGCGCGGTTGATGGTGTGGTGGGACGGCGAAGGCGCGGCCCGCGTGCTCGCGCACGATGCCGACGCCCTGCTGCTCGAACGCGCGCAAAGCAGTCACGCGCTGGCGGACCTGGCACGCTCCGGCAATAGCGACGCCGACGACCACGCCACCCGCATTCTCTGCGCCACCGCCGCGCGGCTCCACGCGCCGCGAAACAAGCCACTGCCCAAATTGATCGATTTACCGCGCTGGTTCGCAAGCCTCTGGCCGGCCGCGCAAAAATACGGCGGCTGGTTGCAGGACAGCGCCACCGTCGCGCAAGTCCTGCTCGCCGCGCCGCAAGACCCTGTGGTGTTGCACGGCGACATCCATCACGGCAACGTGCTCGATTTCGGCCTACGCGGCTGGCTGGCGATCGACCCGAAAGGTCTCTACGGCGAACGCGGATTCGACTACGCAAACATTTTCTGCAATCCGGACGAGGCGTCGGCGTTGCGGCCGGGATGGTTCGAGCGTCGCGTCGAACGGGTCGCGCGGATGGCTGGACTCGATCGGCGCCGTCTGCTGCAGTGGATACTGGCGTGGTCCGGTTTGTCCGCGGCGTGGATTCTTGAGACGGGCGAGGCGCCCGGCATCGATATGGAGATCGGCAGGCTGGCTGCCGAGGCGCTCAAACGTTAAGGCGCTGAAGCGCGAGTAACGTCAGGCAAATCAGGGCGGCAACTCGTGAGCCGCCGCCCGGCGTGCATCAGTGCGGCGCTTTACCGTTGGGCACGGCGTCCAGTGGCTTGTGCTGTTCCTCGCCAAGCCCTGGGAAGAACGCGTTCCAGGCGGCGCGCACGCCTTGGGCCGCGGTGGCCTCGGCGGCGATCGATTCGGCTTCGCCTTCGCCGGCTGTCGATGGATCGGCGGACAAGCCGCGCCAGTGGGTGAACACGAGCAACGGTTTCTCGGTCCATACGCCGTCGCCAAACTTCGCAAAGGCCGTGTCCCCGCTCGTCAACTGCACCTCATACCAGCCTTCACGAACGGGCGTGTGGGCCTCAAGCTCAAACCACGGGGTCGGTTCGATTTCCTTCATGTCGTCTCCGGTCGGATAGATCATCATAGATAACCACAACAAAGGCTTTTTTCATGCCGGAGCCAGGCGACGGCCCGGTAAGCGCGCTGGCAGCACCGCGTGTCACGCGATGTTGCGGTGCGGCGCGGGCGGCATGAGCTGCGGGCGATTCGTCGATGTCGCACATTCCGAAGTCGCCGCGCATAACCGACACGATAGCGCGACATGGGCCACGCGGACAAACGCAAAAAGTTACGCGAGCGTCTTCGCGGCGGACGCGGCTGCCGGACGGCGCTTCGGCTTGCCGTCCAACTCGGCCGCGAGCCCAGCCAGCACACGGATTGCGGGCGCCAGTCGTTCGGCCGGCGTACTGCCGTAACCGATCACGAGCCCATTCGTTTCGGGGCGCGGCTGTAACGCGAAACCGGACAGCGCGCGCGGATTGAGCCCTTGGGCGAGCGCACGTTCGGCGAGCGTCCGATCATCGATGCGCGGCGGCAAACGCAGCGTCAGATGCATGCCGCAATTGCCGCCGAGAATCCGCGACGGCGCGAAATGCGTGGTCAGCGCGTCGCGCAACGCCTGCTGACGCTCGCGGTACAGACGCCGCATGCGCCCGAGATGCCGCCCGAACTCGCCGCTTTCGATGAAATGCGCGAGCGCCAGTTGTTCGAGCCGATGCCCGCCGCGCAGCATCTCCTGCACCGCGATGGCGGTGTGCGCGGCGATCGGGCGCGGCAGCACCACGAAACCGATGCGCAGGGCGGGGAACATCGTTTTGCTGAACGAGCCGACGTACAGCACGGGCGCGTCCTCGACCAGCCCTTGCATGCTGGCGATCGGCTCGCCGGTGTGGCGGAACTCGCCGTCGTAATCGTCTTCGATCAGCCACGCGCCGCTGCGGCGCGCTTGGGCGATCAGCTCCAGACGACGCGCCACGGACAGCACCGAACCGGTCGGATATTGATGCGCAGGCGACGTGTAGATCAGCTTCGGCGGCTGCGTGCGCCATGCGTCGGATGGCACCGCCATGCCTTCCGCGTCGACGGGTATTGGCAGCGTGGCCAGGTCGCCCAGATTGAACGCGGCCTTCGCGCCGCGATAGCCGGGGTCCTCGACCCACGCGACATCGCCCGGATTGGTGAAAAGGCGAACGCACAGGTTCAGCGCCTCTTGCGCGCCCTCCGTGATCACCACTTGCGAGCCTTCGCAGCGCACGCCGCGCGCCATGCGCAAATGTGCGGCGATGGCGTCGCGCAATGCCGGCTCGCCAGCAGGCGTGCCGTAGCCGAGCGCGAGGGGCAACGCGCGCTCCATGGAGCGTTCGAGCGCGCGCCGCCACGCGGCCGACGGGAAACGGTCCAGGGCGGGCGTGCCGGGTGTCAGAGGCAAGGTGTTGTCGGCGTGGGTGCGCGTGGCCGCGAACTGCCCGACGCGGGCCGCGTAGGCCACGTCCCGCGCGGCCGGCTGCGAGGGCGGTTCACCGCGTGCGGACGGGCTGGAGAGCGGGCTCACGCGCGTGCCCTTCTTGTCGGCAACCACATAACCCACTGCGGCCAGATGCTCGTACGCGATCACCACGGTGTTGCGCGACACGCCCATTTCCGCCGCGAGCAGGCGCGATGACGGCAGCAGCGATCCCGCCGGCAAACGGCCCGCGAGAATCGCCTGCTGCAGGCGCTCGAGCAATTGTTTTTGCAGCGGCTCGGGCTTTGCGCCGCCGCCGGCGAGCGCCGACGCAGCCGGACTGCTGAGCGGGCCAATGATCTCGATCATCGCAGCTGGACCTATCAAATGACGTTGTGTTGGATCTTTTTAACATACCACGTTTGCCGTATCGTTCTCTCATCATCGACGATCATTCGTAACCGACAGCAACCTTCAACCTTCCTGCATGGGATCAACGATATGGAATCCAGACGCAACGCATTCGACCAGCCGATCGGCGCCCCCGTGCCGGGTTGGAACGGCGCCCAGGCTCCTGGCCGCGAGCCGCTGGCAGGCCGCTATTGCCGGATCGAACCGGTGGACGTGGAACGTCACGCGGCGGACCTCTACGACGCGTACAGCTCGGCCACAGACGGCCGCGACTGGACCTATCTGAGCGTCGGTCCGTTCGAGAGCCTCGCCGCCTATCGCGAGCATCTGACGCGCGCCGCCGCGTCCGCCGATCCGCTGCACCACGCCGTGATCGATCTGGCGACCGGCAAAGCGGTCGGCACGCTGGCGCTGATGCGGATCGACCGCGCGAACGGCGTGATCGAAGTCGGCCATGTCACGTATTCGCCGCGCCTGAAGCGCACGCGCGTCGCCACCGAAGCGATGTTTCTGCTGATGACGCAGGTGTTCGACAAACTCGGCTATCGGCGCTTCGAATGGAAGTGCGATTCGTTGAACGAGCCGTCACGCGCGGCGGCGTTGCGCTACGGCTTCACGTTCGAGGGAATCTTCCGCCAGGCGATCGTGTATCGCGAACGCAATCGCGACACTGCATGGTTTTCGATCATCCACAGTGAATGGCCCGCGCTGCGTCCGAGTTATACGCGATGGCTCGATACCGGCAATTTCGATGCGCAAGGGCAGCAGGTCGAACGGCTGGTGGATCTAATCGCACGGCAGCGGGCGGCGGCGAGCCCCGACGCTCAGTGAGCCGGGCGTCGAGCCGGCCGGCATACAACGCTCGCTTGAGGTAATCGGCAACCGCGGCGCGCCGGCTCAAACCGTGTGGGCCGGCCGACGCAGCACGATGGTCGGCTTGCCTTTGTACGTGGTGCGAAGTTGCTCACGATACCCGCACTTATGAGCAACGCGCAGCGACGGCAGATTCTCCGGCGCGACGATGCAGGCTGTTTCGCCATCCGGCCACTGCTGGTCGGCCCACTCGAGCGCGGCGCGCACGGCTTCGGTCGCGTAGCCGCGGCCATGCACGGCCGGGTCCAGCGCCCAGCCGACTTCGGGCACCATCAATGACGGCTCGATCTCGCGATGGTAGTCGGCAAAGCCGACTTCGCCGAGAAACCGGCGGCTCTCCTTCTCCCGCACGACCCAATAGCCATAGTTCAGCATCGCCCAATGTCCGGCGTAGCGCAGCAGACGCGCCCAGACTTCTTCGCGCGTAAAGGGCTTGCCGCCGATATAGCGGATCACTTCGGGATCGGACCACATCGCGTAACTTTCGAGGAAATCGTCGCGCGTGTGGGGTCGCAGGGTGAGGCGGGGGGTGGTGAGGAGCGTGGGAGCAAGCGACATTGCGTAGGAGCGGATAGTGGATGGAGTGGCTCGGCAATCAGCGGCTCGATGATCGCAGATTTTTTGCGCGCCAGGGACATGGAAAAAATCCCGCCACGCGCGCGTGCCGCAAAGCTATGGCATGCGAAGAGACTTCGCCCTACACTCGCCGGGTATGCCCGTACATCCTTGCCACGCTCACCACCGCACCGTCGATGAAACTCCGCCTGCGCTACCTCACCGCGCTGATCGTGAACGTCGCCTTGCCCGTGCTCGCCTACCGGCTTGCGTTCCCGCACTGGGGCCAGCTTGGCGCGCTGGCCGCGTCGGCGCTGCCGCTGATTGCGTGGATGAGTTGGGACCTTTTGCGCTATCGCCATTTCGACGCGCTCAGCGCGCAAGTGCTGGTCGGCATCGTGCTCTCGCTGCTCGCACTCAGCATCGGCTTTGGCGGCAATAAGCGAATGCGCGAGATCGCAGATCCGATGGTCTCCGGCATGATCGGCGTGTCGTTCCTGCTGTCGCTCGCGCTGCCCAAGCCGCTGGTGTTTTACCTCGCCCGCTCGACCATGTCGCGTGAGGATCATCGCAGCGTCGAGAGCTTCGAAAGGCATTGGCGCGAACGTCCCTCGCTCGTCGCGTACATCCGCTTGATGACGCTCGTGTGGGGCATCGGCATGACGGGCGAGAATATCTTGCGCAGTCTGATCGTCTGGCAATGGCCCGACGATCCGCGCTCGGTCATCGCCTCCAACGTGCTGAGGTACGGCGTCTATGCCGGCCTGACGGCCTGGACCTTCTGGTGCCGCCGGCTCATCAAGCGAGATGCGCTGCGTTATCCGGACGACACCGTGGACCCGGCAAGGACAAACCACCTCGCCAGTTCATAGGCCCGGCTCTCACGCCAGTTCGAGAAAGCGCGCCAGACACGGATTGCGATTCGCCGCCGGGCACGCCAACACCTGGTCGATCAGCGGCGCATCGACTAGCGGCCGGAACACCACGCCCGCGAGTTGCACGCAGCGCAGGGAAGCCGGCATCAGCGTCACGCCCACCCCTTCGTCGACCAGACTCAGCACCGCCTGTTGCAACTGCATTTCTAAACGTATGTCGGGCTCGAAGCCGCCCGAGCGGCAATGCTCAAGGATCGCCGCGCGCAATGTCGGCGCGACTTCTTCGGACGCGAGCACGAACAGCTCACCGGCCAGTCGCGCGATCTTCAGACGCCGCGCGCGAGACCGCGGATGAAAACAGGATTTGATTGTATCGCCGCTAACCACTACGCTGGCGAATCGCCATTCTTCCCCCATCTTTGCGCGTCGATGTTAGCCACCCTCGAAATCCTGCTTCCCGTCTTCGGCCTGATTTTCGCGGGTTTCGCCTGCCGCCGGCGCAACGTGCTCGGACCCAACTCGGCGTCGGAGCTGAATCGCTTCGTGGTCTGGCTGGCGTTGCCGGCGCTGCTGTTCGACATCATGGCGCACGCCACGTGGCAGCAGCTCTATCAACCGGCGTTCGTCGCCACATTTTCGATTGCGTGCGTCAGCGTGTTCGTGTTGATTCTGGCGATGCGGTTGATGACCGGCCGGCATCTCGCCGATGCGAGCGTCGACGCGATCGCGGCTTCCTATCCGAACACCGGCTACATCGGCTTCCCGCTCGGCATGATCGCGTTCGGCTCGGCGAGCCTGACGCCGACCACGATCGCCACGATCCTCGTCGCCTGCGTGCTGTTCGCGGTTGCAATCGTGCTGATCGAAGTGGGTCTGCAGACCGAGCGCACGCCGCATAAGCTGGGTTTGAAAGTGCTGCGCTCTCTCGCGCGCAATCCGCTGATCGTGTCGCCGATTGCGGGGGTGCTGTTTGCCAGCCTCCATGTCGCGTTGCCGGCCAGCGCGGAGACCTTCCTGAAACTGCTGGGCGGCGCGGCGAGTCCGTGCGCGCTGGTGAGCCTCGGCCTGTTTCTCGCCGAAAAGCGCCCATCCGACGCTGGCGCACGAGGCATTTCCTGGCTGCTGACGGGCGTCAAGCTGCTCGTGCAGCCGGCGCTGACCTGGTGGCTGGCGGCGCGCGTGTTCGGACTCTCGTCCACGTTGGTCGAAATGGCGGTCATCCTCGCCGCGTTGCCCACCGGCACCGGCCCATTCATGCTCGCCGAGTTCTACGAACGTGAAGCGCACATCACCTCGCAAACGATCTTGCTGTCGACCGTGGGCTCGATCGTGACCCTCTCGCTGCTGCTGTTGTTGATGGGTCATCGCACCTGAGCGCATCCAGGCGAATCCCGAACGGCCGACCGGCACGCAAGCTGCACAGACCCGCGCCTCGCGCTATGCTTCGCGAACGAATGGCCCCGGTCCGCGACCTTCGCCGGCAATGCGCGAAGCCTGAACCGAGCCGCCGTGCCCGAAGTCCGCGACGACGCCCACGCCGACGCCCATTCGCTCGCGCGGCACTATCCACTCCGATTCTCGACAGTCTTTGTCTCAACGCCTGAGTGCCGGTCACCCAGACTAACGTTTAATCTACTGCGCAACGCAGCCCGGAATCCAATCGGAGCGACATACGATGAAAGCCATCCAGTTCAAATCTTTTGGCGGCCCTGAAGTGCTCGACTACATCGATCTGCCGACCCCGCAAGCCGATGCCAACAACCTCGTCGTGCAGATCAAGGCGGCATCCGTGAATCCGAGCGACGTCAAGAACGTCTCCGGGCATTTCGAACACACGGTGCTGCCGCGCACGCCGGGCCGCGACTTTAGCGGCGTGGTGGTGGACGGCCCGCAGGCCTGGCTCGGTGCTGAAGTGTGGGGCACCGGCGGCGACATCGGCTTCACGCGCGATGGCACTCACGCCGAATTCATCAAGGTGCCGCTCGCGGCACTCGCACGCAAACCCAAAACGCTGAACCATGCCGAAGCCTCCGCGATCGGCGTGAACTTCGTGGTCGCCTGGCTCGGCACGGTCGAGTACGCGCGCCTGCAAGCGGGCGAAACTATCGCTGTGATCGGCGCGGGTGGCGGCGTGGGCGGCGCGGTGGTGCAGATCGCCAAGGCGCACGGCGCCCGCGTGATCGCCGTCGACCGTCATCCGCTCGACGCGGACACGCCGGCGGGTCGCCTGATCGACGACTATGTCCCGTTCGATGAAAACGTCACGGATCGCTTGAGAGCGCTCACCGACGGCGCGGGTGTGAACGTGGTGTACGACACAGTCGGCGGTGTGGCGTTCGAGACCGCGTTGAGCCTCGTCAAACGTCGTGGCCGCGTGCTCGAAATCAGCGGCACGGGCAAGCGCCGCGTCGAATTCGATCTGATCGACTTCTATCACAACGAGACGCAATTGCTGGGAGTGGACAGCGCGAAGCTCGGCGTCGCGGAATCGGCGCCGTTGATGACGGCGCTGGTGGAGGGCTTCGAAACCGGCAAGCTGACCGGGCCGGCCATCGCGCAGACCTTCCCGCTCGAACGCGCTCGCGAAGCCTACGAGGCCGTGGCCGCCGGCACGCGCGGCCGGGTCGTCATCACCATGTAATCGCCATTGCGGCCGGCGGGCGTGGCGACCCGCCTCTCATCTGGATACGACAGTCACGAAAGCGCATTTGATCTCGCTGGCTGCCGGCGTGCTGGTCGGCCGCCTCTACAGCGTGATGGACGCGAAGTCGCCCGCGCCGCCGACCGTCGCGCGGGTCGGACTGCCCGGCATGTCCGGCGGCGAAACATATGATCCCGTTGGTGCGGCCATAGCAGGCGTCGAGCATGCATTGACACGCATCTTGCCGGCGCGCTTCTCCCGGGCTGAATCGCGCGGAGTCGTCGAATAAAACGCCGACACGGCCCCGCTTCTCAAAGGCACCTTTTCCGTCACCCTGCGTCACACGCTAAGATTGAGCCCGACGGGGCCGTACGTCGCCCGCAGATGACAGGAAAAGCTTTGCCTCGGAGAATCAGATGCCTGAAGAATATGAAGTGCATGGTCCGCACGACCATGCCGTGGAACATGCCGGTCATCACGACGCGGATCCGTTTGCGAGCCGCATGGCCGTGATCACCGCCATTCTCGCGACGATCGGCGCGCTGTGCGCGTACCAGAGCGGCAACAGCGAAAATCTCGCGCTGTACTACAAGAACGAAGCCGCGATCAAAAAGACCGAAGCGTCGAACCAGTGGAACTACTACCAGGCGAAGGGCGAGAAGGAAAATCTCGCCGACCTCGGCGCGGCGCTGTCCGCCGGCAACACGGACGCGCATGCGAAATTCCTCGCCGACGTCGACAAATACAAGCAGCAGAAAGAGCCGATCCGCGCGAAGGCCGAAGCGCTCGAAAAGGAAGTCGTCGATAACGACACGCACAGCGAAGCGTTGCTGCATGGCCATCATCGCTGGGCACAAGCCACCACGCTGATTCAGGTGGCGATCGCCCTGTGCGCGATCACGTTGCTGACGCGCAAGAAATGGCTGCGCAATCTCTCGTTCGTGGTGGCGGGCGCGGGCGTGATCACCGGCGCGTTGGCGCTTTTCTCGGCTTGATGGGCGAAGCGCCGTGCGGCGATAGTGCGCCGCACGGCGCGAATGAAGGCGTGCAGCGTGGTTGATGGATCCGCGGTTCCAGGCGTTTTCTCTGTATAGGCGGCCGGCGTGGTGATTCCCGGCCCGAACTTCGTTGCGTCGCGCATGGGTATTAAAGAGATACCCACGGCGTGGCTTCATGACATAAATTGAGGAGGACGTACCATACGCGCGTCTGCGGCGAACACTGCAAGCGGTGCGATCTGTCATGGAGGTTCCGCTGTGAGAGAAACAACTGGTCCGTCAGGCGAGGTGACAGCCGATCTCGAGGAAAGCATTCTTCTGCCGCAGCTCGGCTGTCCTGCGGGCAAGATCGGCGTAGCGGTCGGCGCTATGCTGGAGCGATCGAATCACGCCGTCATCATGACGTCATTCGATCTGCTCGACCTGCACGCGAACGAGCGAGTGCTCGAAGTCGGCCTCGGCAACGGCGGCCACATCGCCTTCGTGCTCGATCAAGCCGAGAGACTGCGCTTCACCGGCATCGATATATCGCCGACCATGATCGCCGCCGCTCGCAGCCGCAACGCGGCTTTTGTGCGCGACGGCCGGGTCAGGCTCGAAACCGCCGACGTCGTTGCCATGCCGTTCTCCACCGCCTCGTTTGACAAAGCGGTGGCGAGCAACAGCACGTATTTCTGGCCAGACCTGCAGGCCGGCCTCAAGGAAATTCGCCGCGTGTTACGTGTGGAGGGCACGCTGGTCATCGCGGCCATCACACCAGAGGCGGCAATTGAAATGCCATTTGCCGAGTACGGTTTCACCGTGCACGACGCAGCAGCACTCGAAGCCGCCTGCCTGGCCGCGGGATTCGATCGGATCGGCATTACCCGCTACCTCGAACCGCTCAGCGATCCGCCGCAAGAGCGTGGCCCGCGCGCGTTTTATCTGCTGCGGGCATGCGCCGTCTGACACGAGGGCGTACGTCGGAGCGATACGTGACAAGGCTCAATGCGCGATACCGTGTGCGCGTTCGAGCAACAGCTCGCGCTCGCGCGCATTGCGCGTCATCCCGGCGGCGCGTTCGAATTCAGCGCGCGCTTCTTCCACACGTCCCAGCTTCGCCAGCAGATCGCCGCGCACGCTCGGCAGCCAGTGATAGTTCGCCAGCGCGGCGTCGCTTGCCAGCGCATCGACGATCTCCAGGCCGGCCGCCGGACCGAACGCCATGCCGACCGCCACCGCGCGGTTCAACTCGACCACGGGCGACGGCGCCACCTGCGCTAGCGCGTCATACAACGCGACAATCTGCACCCAGTCGGTATCGCTCGCCCGACGCGCACGGGCGTGACACGCGGCGAGCGCTGCCTGCAGCGCATACGGGCCGCTCGCGCCGCCTAGCGCATGCGCGCTGTTGAGCGCGGCCAGCCCGCGACGGATCAGCAGCGGATCCCAGCGGCTGCGATCCTGATCGAGCAGCAGCACCGGGCGCCCTTGCGCATCCGTGCGCGCATGCGTGCGCGAGGCCTGAATCTCCATCAGCGCGACGAGGCCGTGCACTTCGCTTTCGTCGGGCACCAGACCGCTCAGCACGCGGCCGAGTCGCAGCGCTTCCTCGCAGAGCGCCGGACGCATCCAGTCGTCGCCGGCCGTGGCCGAATAGCCTTCGTTGAAAATCAGATAGATGACCTGTAGCACCGAGGCGAGCCGCGGCGCGCGTGCGTCGGCCTGCGGCACCTCGAACGGCACCTTGGCCGCAGAGAGCGTGCGCTTGGCCCGCACGATACGCTGCGCGACGGTCGGCTCCGGCACCAGAAACGCGCGCGCGATTTCGTCCGTGGTGAGGCCGCCGAGCAGGCGCAGGGTAAGCGCGACACGCGCGTCGGTCGACAACACCGGGTGGCACGCGGTGAACACGAGCCGCAGCAGGTCGTCGCCGATATCGTCGGCGCGGGCGGCATCGAGGGCATCGACGAAATCGGGCACGAGGTGCGCCTCCAGCGCGTCGAGATCGTGGCCCAGCTCCTGACGCTTGCGGGCATGCAGCGCTTCCTGCCGCAAGCGGTCGAGCGCACGGTTCTTTGCGGTCGCCATCAGCCATGCTCCCGGGTTGTCGGGCACGCCCGCGTCGGGCCAATGTTCGAGCGCGGCCACCAGCGCGTCCTGCGCCAATTCCTCGGCGAGCCCGACGTCGCGCACGATCCGCGCGACGTGGGCGATGACCTTGGCGGACTCGATCCGCCAGACTGCCTCGATGGCACGGTGGGTGGCTGCCGTGGTCACGGCTTCAGCCCCTCGCTCTGGCATTCGGGTCCATGTAGATGAGCTCCCAGATGTGGCCGTCGATATCCTCGAAGCCGTGCCCATACATGAAGCCGTAGTCCTGCGGCGCGCGCGGTACGGTGCCGCCGGCGGCGAGCGCCTTGGCAACCAGTGCATCCACCTCCGCCCGGCTTTCGCACGACAATCCCACCAGTGCTTCCGTGCTCTCCTTCGGATCGCACAGCGACTTGCGAGTGAACGACTTGAACAGGTCCTTGACCAGCAGCATCGCGTAGATGTTATCGCCGAGAATCAGACAGGCCGCCTGTTCGTTCGTGAATTGCGGTTCGAAGCTCAAACCAATCGCGCTGAAGAAGGCTTTCGATCGTTCGAGATTGTCGACCGCGAGATTGACGTAGATCTGCTTATGCATGACGGAGTCCAATGATCGGTTGTGGACAGGGCGCGGCCGTATCGACGATCTCCATACGTGCCTTGGGTCGCTCGATGCGAAAACCGTCGCGCCGTGAGCATGATGAATCCCTTCGATAAAGCCGGCGCGGCGCGCGCTTTGCGTTTGAGCTTCAGCGCTTGCCGGCTTCCAGTTCGCGGAGCCGGTCCGACTCCGGGCCGGGTTCGAAGTCGTCGAATTCGAACAATTGACGCACTTCGATTTCGCCGTCCGCCTGCTCGCCGGAGGGCGCCGGAAAGCGCCGCGCCCACTCCATGGCTTCCTCACGCGAGCGCACCTGGATCAATGTGTAGCCGGCAATCAGTTCCCTGGTTTCTGGAAACGGCCCGTCGACCACCGAGCGCTTGCCGCCGCTGTAGCGAACGCGCCAGCCTTTCGAACTCGGTTGCAGGCCGGTGGCGTCGAGCAGTACGCCGGCTTTGGCCAGTTCTTCGTGGTACGCGCCCATCGCGGCCATCAGGGACGCTTCCGGCATCTCGCCGGCTTCGCTGGCAACGGTGGCTTTGACGAGGATCATGAATCGCATCGCCGCGACTCCTTATCGTTGTGAGAGGAAGAGCCGCGCCGTGGCTGGCTTCTTACTCACACGACGAGCAACACGCGGCCGGATCGACACCTTTGCCGATCCGCCAGGGAAAACCCCAAGACCACATGCTGTCGATGCGCGAATCGGCTAAAGGAAACAAGGTCCGAGCTTGCGGACTTCGACCGTGCACCACGTTGCAGCCGGGCAGGCTTGGGCAATCGCCAGGGCTTCTTCACGCGTTTCGCAATTCAGGAGGAAGAACCCGCCGACCATTTCCTTGGCTTCGGCGAACGGGCCGTCGAGCAGTTTCGGCTGACCGTCGCGCACCTGCACGCGCACGGCGTCGTTCAAGGAGGTGAGCGATTCGACGGCGACCAGTTTGCCGCGTTCTTTCAGATCGGAGGCGAAGCGGACCATCTGATCGTAGACTTCGCGGCCCGCGGCTTCACCGCGTTCAATCCGTTGATTCGGGGGTTCGACAATGAGCAGCATATAAGACATGGCGTCTCCGATTTTGATCGCGCCGCGGATGTGAACGCCCCGGAGGCGCCTGAACGCAAAACGCGCGTGCGGTGGGCTAGCGAAAGGCAGTCTAACAAGCATGAAAGCCTCCGGCAAACCTGATCCGGCGCCGATGCCGCGGCCAATTGGGCGTCTTACGGAGACTCGTAAATTCCGCACGCCATTGGGAAATTTCTATTGGGCAGCGCGATAACGCTACATTGAAGCATTTCGACGGCATAACGATTAGCGCCTTGCCTTGGTCTCTCGACACGACAGAATAAAAAAACGCCCCGTGGGGCGTTGGCGTTTCATTTGCGCGTATGAGAAAGGAGAAACGCGTGCGGCGGCTTACACCGTAGCTTCAGCAATCGCCTGCACCTGCGCGGACCTCATCAACCCTTCGATCATTCGCGCTTCGGCGCTCGCGATCTCGCTCAGCGATGCCACGGACAGTTGTCCGTCGAGAATCGCCAACGCCGTGCACAAGCGGGCGTATTCGCCGTCTTGCAGTGCCCACGCGCCTTCGTCGTGTTCGCGCATATCGAGCTGAACCATCGCGGCATGTGCGCTCTCGATGTCGGACAGAACGTCTTCGCCGAGGCCAAGGCGCGCAAGTTCTTGCGACACCAGCAAATGCCGGCTCAACGTCATATGCAGATTCCGCGAGCCGTGGCCGTGCCGGAATGCGTCGAGGGCGGTATAGCACTGCAGCAGCATCGCCGACGTAACCGGCTCATGAGCGGTGCGGCTATAGGTCAGCGCGCGCAACAACGGGGACATGGCCGACTGGTTGTGCTTGCGGACTCGCGATTTATTGGACATATCGGTTCAACCTCCTTCTCTAACTCTCGGCTTCGCCACCGAATTCTTCTGCTCCGGTGGCAAACGCCGCCGATACGCCGGCGGCTTGACAGGCCCTGATGTGAGTCTGTGAAGCCATCATGGCAAGCAACTATTAAGACAGACTTAAACGACTTCAAGTCTATTCGTATGCAGCATCTCACACTGCGCCACCGGCCGGTTGCTCGATTCCGCCAAAAGCGTGGCGCGCAGCGCAACGTTGAAATATCGGTTCGAACTTGCCAATTGCAAGTCGCGTGGCGTGTCACGACGAAAAAAAACCCTGTTCCCGCGAGGGAACAGGGTCTGACAGGATGGAACAGTCGTACTCGCGCGTGGATGCTCGCCGACCTATACCCACCGCAAACTCGCAAAGCTGTTGTTACTTGAACTGCATCTGCTAAAACCGTGTTGCTTGAACTACCACGACAAATAAAACCGTGCTGCCGATACTGCTGCTGCAAAAAACATTCGTTTCGGAACTGCTCACTGCAATTACAGCCGGGTCCTTCGCCTTCAACATCGCCTGACTGCAACCCCCTGCTGATTCACGCGCAAACTACATGGATCGCGCGCCGTTTGCATTGCTTCTACTAACTACTGCTTTACTGCCCTGCCGCATTCGACAAGCGCGGCAAACTGCCATCAACGGTACGGTTCAAAACAACGCGGGGGGAAGACCGCGTCGATGGGGCTCGGTGAGTTGTCGCTCCATGGAAAGCAGTGTATTCCGGCGGGTGCGAATGCAATTGGACGAAGCGAAGGGATTTGGCAGGCCAGTTTGGCGAATCGGTGTAACTGGCCGGTTTCGTCAGAAGTGAGCGCCGCGCAGCACACGCTGCGACAGCGGAACATGCGGTTATCGACTGAGCGGGCTCTTTGTCGACGAGTTCGACCGCACAGCCGAAAAACGCGCCGATCGGAACCGCAATGACGGGAGCGACGGCACTGCCGCCGTCACCGTCGCTCGCTGATCTTCTTTGAGCATGTGGGCTTGCAAGACGCGCGGCGTGATCCCGTCAACCGCGCGCGGCGAAATCGCTGATCGTCAGCAGCACTTTTTCGCCCGGACGCGCCAGCAGTTTTCTTTCCGCCACAGCGGTGATGCGTTTGCGGCCGTCAGCGAACGTCTTCAGCACGCGTTCCTCGCCGGCGTCGCGTTGCAACCAGAAATGCTGTTCCAGGGCCTCACGCGTAACGGCGCATTCGAGGTCCCGGCCTCGCGTCGAAAGCTGGAAAATCACCGCGCGTCCGTCCGCCGAGACGCTTGGTTCAAACTCGATAATCTCCATGGCCCACCTCGCAAAGTTCGTTAAACCGCTCGCCGTGTTGAACGAACGACACCGAAAAAATCTGAATACAGATGCGAAACACTCGTCGAGTTCTTTCAACCGATCAATGAACGCTATCGCTCCACGGCAGCGTTCACTGTGCGTTCGACCACCGTCGAATGGACTGAAGCGTGCGCGCCCGGCCAGCGCGGACGTTTCGCGCGGAACTCGTGCAGCAACGCATTCAACCCCTCGGTCATGGCTTGCGTGCCGCGCCGCGCGCCTCGCGACGCGGACGACAGCGCGAACCAGGAATGCGGCGGCCGAAGCTCGTGACACGTACCGCGCGCATCGGCAAAGCGCAGACAGCCGGTATCGGGATAAAAGACGAGCGTGATCGCCTCGGCGTCGACGCCGTGCGTGACCGTATGTGGTTTCGTATTCAGCATTTTCGTTGTCATGCCAGTTGGCGTCGTTCCTCGGCGGTTCGACGTTCGAACCCCCACGCGCCAGCAATTCGCGAGTGAGGCAAAAGCAAAGCGCATGCCAACGGGCGCCAAACACGTCGCACGAACCGTGGCGAGCGCGACGCGAACAGCCGGCAACGTGCCGCCAGTAAGCCGTAAACGCCGACGGCGCCTGAAACGACGCGCGCGGCAGCGCACGAATCCGTCGCAGCGCGGACGCCGCAACGACGGCATCCGCATGACCGGGGCATAGCAACCTCGAGAGGCGCAACATAGCTGCGTGGTAAAAAAGCGCTGCTGGCGCGACAATTCACGTCCATTCTTACTGGCCGCCGGTTCGCCGGAAACGTTACCAACATGTCCGTTGAGGAACCTGTCTTCACCCTGCGCCCCGCACTGAACTCAGACGAGGCCTTTCTATTCGAGCTGCGCAAGGCGACCATGACGGAGCATCTCGCGCGCGTCGGCGAGCCGTCCGACGACACCGAGCATCGCGCTCGTCTGCTGCATCGGTATGACACGGCACGCGTGATTTGCATCGACGGCGTGCCCGCCGGTTTGCTTAAAGCGTATCGCGCCGACACCGAGTGGGTCGTCGTGCAATTGCAGATCGAGCCGGCGCTGCAGCGGCGCGGTATCGGCGAACGCGCGCTGCACACGGTGTTGCGCGCCGCGCAGGCCGACGCGTTGCCGGTCACCCTCAAGGTGCTCAAAGGCAATCCCGCACAGCGCCTGTATGAGCGCCTCGGCTTCGAGATCGTCGGCCAAGATGAGAGACAGTTTCACATGAGGCGCGCGCCGCGCGCGTCGGCGGAAATTGAAGCAGAATGAATGTCGGATAAAGACTGACACGCACCGGACCTGTTATGACCTTTCGCGACACCTCCGCCATCACAAGCTGGCACGCCCACGTGTATTTCGACGCGGGCAGCCGCGACGCCGCATGGACCTTCCGCGAGCAGATCGACGCACACTGGGGCGACGCACTGCAACTGGGCCGCTTTCACGAACGCCCGGTTGGGCCGCATCCCATGTGGTCGTATCAGCTCGCGTTCACGCAGGCTCAGTTCGCCGACGTGGTCGGCTGGCTCACGCTGAATCACGGCGCGCTGGATATCTTCCTGCACCCCAATACGGGCGATGCGCTACGCGATCATCGCGACGCCGCCGTATGGATCGGCCATTCGCACGAACTGGTGCTGAGCGCGTTGAATTGACCGCCGTGAATGCGGCGCGCGGTGAACCGGATCGCGCACCGCCTCTTGCCGTTCACATATTCGAGTACGAACTGCACCAGCCGAGCGCCGCGACCTGCTTGTCGCCGAACAGCGTGCACCCGCCGTATGCGTCGTTGGCTTTGCCCTGAAACAGCGAGCAGTTGGCACAGCTTTGTCCGGCGGCGTAGCCCGGAAACTTCGCTTTGTCGACCTTGGACGCATCCTCTTTATAGCCGACGGCCTGCGCCTTCGGATCGGATTCGCTGAGTCTGTTCGCGGTGTCGGCGAAAGCGGCGCGCGTGAGCATGAGCGCAGAGCCCGCGCTCACGCCGAGCAGCAGAAAATGGCGACGCGATGTTTTCATATGGGTCCGATGGAAAGTGGGGACTTGCCTCGATCGCGATCAAGCGCCGTCAATCGAGAAATCGCGTGAACCGTTCGACTGGTTCGCGCTCGGTGCGTAACGTGTTGACCAAAGCGTTTTCGTCGGCAAAGCCGAGTGACATGCCGCACACCAGTTGCTCTTCAGGCGGCAAGCCGAGTTGCTCGGCAATCACCCGATGAAACGGCGTAAAGGCAGCTTGCGGACACGTATCGAGACCTCGCCCGCGCGCGGCCGTCATGATCGCCTGCAGGAACATGCCGTAGTCCAGCCAGCTGCCGCGCCCCATCACCCGGTCGATGGTAAAGAACAAGCCCACCGGTGCGCCGAAGAACCGATAGTTTTGCGCATGCTGCTCGTGCATGCGCGCCTTGTCGCCTTTTTCGATGCCAAGCAAACCGTACAGATCCCAGCCAATTTTGCGGCGCCGGTCGATGTACGGCGACACCCACCGATTCGGATAGTACGGATACTCTTCCTGGTACAGCGCGTCGCGTCGCGGGTGGTCGTAAGCGTCGAGCAAGGCCTGCGAGAGACGCGCCAGCGACTCCCCCGTCACCACGCAGACCTTCCACGGCTGCGTATTGGTGCTCGACGGTGCGCGGCTGGCGGCTTCGAGAATGGCTTCGATATCGGCGCGCGGCACCGGCGTGGGCAGAAAGGCGCGAATCGAGCGCCGCGTGACGAGTGCGGCGTCGACGTCGTTGGCGGGAGTGGTCATCGGCGAATTCCGGTGGAACCAGCAATTATGGCGGTCTCCAGGAATTCTAGCGCGAGCACGCACTTTCGCGCTGGCGCGCCGGCAACGCCGGCCGCGCGCAGCGCGGTTTAGCGCACGGGCGTTTTCAGCGCATCGATGAGATCGAGCAGATCGTAGGGCTTGCGCAGCAGGATCGCGTGCGGCAAGACTGCGCGCTGCGCCGGCGTCAGCACGAGGTCGTAGCCGGTCAGAAAGATCACGCGCAGGTCAGGCCGCTCGCGACACACGTCGAGCGCGAGATCGATGCCCGACTTGCCCGCCAGCCCCACGTCGGTCAGCATCACGCTGATCGTGTGTTCGCTGAGAATCTGCCTGGCGTCAGGCTCGCCTTCGGCTTCCAGAATGTCGAAGTCGAAGGTGCGCAGCAATTCGGCCGTGCTCACACGAATCAGCTCGTCGTCTTCCACCAGCAGAATCCGCGGCCGCGTCTGAGTGACGAAACTATCGGCGCTATCCGGCATCATGGGCGGATCGATCTCCAGAAGATGCTGCTCGGCCTCGGCGATTTCCACCGCCCGCGGATTCTGCGCTTGCAGCACGTAGCGCACTTTGCGCGCCAACGCTTCGTGCGTATACGGCTTGCTGAGCAATTCGATACCTTCATCCAGCCGCCCTGAATGCACGATCGCGTTATCCGTGTAGCCCGACGTGAACAGCACCGCGATCGACGGCAATCGCTCGCGCGCCTTGCGGGCGAGTTCGGTGCTGCGCAATGGGCCGGGCATCACCACATCGGTAAACAGCATGTCGATCGGCACGCCGCTTTCCACGATCGCCAGCGCGCTTTGCGCGTCTTTCGCCTTCAGCACGCGGTAGCCGAGATCGGAGAGCATTTCGACCACGGTCGTGCGCACTTCCTCGTCGTCCTCGACCGCGAGAATGGTTTCCGTGCCGCCCTTGGCGGGACCGGCTTCGATATTCGTTTCGAGGTCTTCTTCCTGGCGCACCCGCGGCAGATAGATGCGAATCGTGGTGCCGTGACCCTCTTCGCTGTAGATCTTCACATGGCCGCCGGACTGCTTGACGAAGCCATACACCATGCTCAAGCCGAGGCCCGTGCCCTGGCCTTCGGGCTTGGTCGTGAAGAACGGTTCGAACACGCGCTCGCGCACTTCCGGCGACATGCCGAGGCCCGTGTCGGTAACCGCCAGCATCACGTACTGGCCCGGCGTGACCTCCGCGTTGCGTTTGGCGTAGGCGTCGTCGAGCGCGGCGTTGCCGGCTTCGATCGTGAGCTTGCCGTGGCCGTTCATGGCGTCGCGCGCGTTGATCGCCAGATTCAGCAGCGCGTTCTCGACCTGGAACGGATCGACCAGCGTATTCCACAAGCCGCCCGACACGATCGTTTCGATTTCGACGCCGTCGCCGAGCGCGCGCCTCAGCATGTCGTCGAGACCGCGCACGAAGCGGCCGAGATTGACGACCTTCGGCGCGAGCGGCTGACGCCGCCCGAACGCGAGCAGTTGCGAGGCGAGGTTCGCACCCCGCGCGACGCCCGCCAGTGCATTGCGCACACGCTGCTCGGGCTTCTCCGAACCGGCGACGTCTTTCGCCAGCAGTTGCAGATTGCCGCCGATCACTTGCAGCAGGTTGTTGAAGTCGTGCGCGACGCCGCCCGTGAGCTTGCCGATCGCTTCCATCTTTTGCGCCATGCGCAGCGCTTCTTCGGCGTGCCGCAGCGCTTCGGTGGTTTCCTTGTCGGCGGTGACGTCGCGGCCCACGCCGTGAATGCGCGCGGTGTCCGGATCGAGCGCGAGCGTCCACGCGACCCAACGCCATGTGCCGTCGATCCGCCTGAAGCGGTTTTCGTAGCGCACCGGCACGCCCGTTCTACGCAGTTCAGCAAGATGCGTGCGGACAGTCTCGACATCGTCCGGGTGAACCAGATCGACATAGGAACGCGACATCAGCCAGTGCATGTCGTGACCGAGCGCCGTGCTCCACGATGGACTCACACGCTGCAGGCCGCCTTCGATGTCGGCGACCACCAGCAGATCCTCGCTCAACTCCCATAAACGATCACGGTCCGCCACCGTTTCGATCACGCGGCGCTCCAGCGTTTCGTTCAGATCGCGCAACGCGCTTTGCGCCTTGGTGCGCTCGGCGATTTCGATTTGCGCCGCCTGATACAAGCGCGCGTTGTCGATGGCAATCGCCGCCTGCGCGGCGATGCCGGCCACGATCCGCTCGGCGCGCTCAGTGAACACGCCGGGCTCCGGGTGGCCGAAGAACAGGCCGCCGACTACCGTACCGCTGCGCGACTGCACCGGCGCGGCCAGATAGCTGCGCACCTTCAGATGACCCTCCGGCATGCCACGATGCGGCGCGTTGTGGCCATAGCGCGGATCCAGCGTGATGTCGTCGACGCGGACGATGCCTTCGCCCTGAAACGTGGGCGCGAACACCGCCGTGTTGCGCGGCATGGGAAACTGCTCGAACGCCTCCTTCGGCACGCCGGACAGCGTGTAGAGCATGTAACTGCCGCCCTTCTGGTCGAGCACGTTATAGAAGAACGAGCCGAACGCGGCGCCGGTCAGTTCGGTGGCCGCGTCCGTGACGATCTGCACCGCGCGGCTCAGGTCGAGTTCGGCCGCGACCGTCGAGCCGACACGATTGAGAATCTCCAGCGTGCGCGATTCCTCGCGCAGCTTCATTTCGGTCTCGCGACGCAAGCGCGCGAGTTGCAGGTTGCCCGACACGCGGGCCAGCAGTTCGCGCGCGGAAAAGGGCTTGGTCAGATAGTCGTCGGCGCCGTGCTCGATACCGTCGACGCGCGCTTCCTCACCCGCGCGGGCCGACAGCATCAGCACCGGCGTGTCGCGCAAATCCGGATCGGCGCGCAGTGCGCGCAGCAGGCCGAAGCCGTCGAGCCGCGGCATCATCACGTCGGAGAGCACGAGATCGGGCGGTTCGGCGCGCGCGGCTTCGAGCGCCGCCTGACCGTCGGTGGCAAGCCGCACGTCGTGGCCCGCCGCCCGCAAGATGCGGCTCATGTACTCACGCAGATCCGCATTGTCGTCGACGACCAGCAGCCGCGCGGCGGCGGCCGGCGCTGCCTCCGACGTTTCGCTGGCCGGCGCTGCGCCGGTCGACGGGGCATCGAGTATTTCGTTCTCCGGACTCCAGCGCAACGCGGCATCGACATAGCTGCGCGCGTGCCTGCTCATGGACGCATGCACGGCTTCGTCCTCGGCTTGGGACAGCACGGCGCCGCGCGGCAGCGAAACGGTAAAGCACGCACCTTCGCCGAGCACACTGTCCACCCGCACCGTGCCGCCGTGCAGCTTCACCAGTTCCTGCACCATGGCGAGCCCGATGCCGCTGCCTTCCACCGAGCGGCCCGGTGCGCCCGCCACGCGGTGAAAGCGCTCGAAAAGACGCGGCACTTCTTCTTCCGCGACGCCGATGCCGCTATCCGTGACGCTGACCTCGACGCCGCCGCCTTCGTCAGTGCGAACCGCGACGCGGATCGTGCCGAAGAACGTGAACTTGTACGCGTTCGACAGCAGGTTCACCACGACTTTTTCCCACATCTCGCGGTCGATCTGCACGATCACGGGCGTAGCCGGAACGTCAACTTCGAGACGCAGGCCGGCCGCCTCGATCGCGGACTGAAACAGCGACGCTAGCTCGGCCGTGAAGGAAGCGATGTCGGTGGGCTGCGTGTGAATCTCGATGCGCCCCGCCTCGATCCGCGAGAAATCCAGCAACGCGTTGACGAGCTTCAGCAGGCGCAAACCGTTGCGATGCGTGATCTCGATCAGCGCACGGTCTTCGATATCGCTGCGTGTCTGCGCGTTATCACCGCTCGCGGCCGGCTGCGGCCTGGCGAGCAGTTCTTCGAGCGGGCCGAGCATCAGCGTCAACGGCGTGCGGAATTCGTGGCTGATGTTGGAGAAGAACGTGGTCTTCGCGCGGTCGACTTCGGCCAGCGCTTCCGCGCGCCGCCGCTCTTCTTCATATGCCTGCGCGTAGCCGATCGCCGCGCCGATCTGTCCGGCGACGAGGTTCAGGAAGCTGCGGTAAGCGTCGTCGACGAGACGGCAAGGATTCAGGCCGGCAATCAGCAAGACTGTTTGCGTCGACTCGCCGCCGGCCGACACCGGCAGGATGACTGCCTGCTCCGGCGCGAGATGCCACGGACCGCTCGGCAACGCGGTGCCGAAACGCTGCGTCAAGTCGCGCACGGTCTGCGGCGCCTGGTTCTGGAGGACGTCGGCGATCGGCCAGAGCGATTCGCCGACGCGCATTGTCTGCGGCGCCGCCGGATGGCCCGGCTCGATGCCGCACGAGCCGACCAGCGTGACCGTGTCGCTGCCGGGTTCGGCTGCATAGAGCAAGGCGAAGGGCAGGTCTTGCGGATTCGCTCGCAACGCGCGCGCGCTGAGTTCGCATGCTTCGCGCCAATCGCGGCCGTCCGGACTGGCCGCCGCCAGCTCCTTCAGCAGCGCCAGTTGCCGTTCGCCGACCACCTGCGCCGTGTCGTCGCTGTTGGCGCAGATGATGCCGCCCGGTTCGCCATCCTCGGCGGGAATCGGGCTGTACGAGAAGGTGTAATACGTCTCCTCAGGAAAGCCATTGCGCTCCATGATGAGCAGCTTCTGTTCGACGAAAGTACCCTCGGCGCCCGCCAGCGCCGTATCAAGAAGCGGCTCGATGTCGGACCAGATTTCCCGCCACACGACGCGGGTCGGTTGACCGAGCGCGACCGGATGCTTCCCGCCGATGATCGACTTGTACGGGTCGTTGTAAAAATAGAGCAGCTCGTCGCCCCAGCCGATCCAGATCGGCTGACGCGAGGTGAGCATGATGCGGATCGCGATCTTCAGGCCTTGTGGCCAGGTGTCGGGCGCGCCGAGTGCTGTCTGCGTCCAGTCGTAGGCGCGGATCAGCGCTCCCAGCTCGCCGCCACCGGCAAGAAAGGACGGCGCGGCGACGCCGGCGGGCGGTGCGTCCGACATGAAGCGGTCCGGCTGTTTCAACGCGATCTCCTCGACACGGCGGGTCGTATTCGTGCGGGCCGCTGTTGCAAAAGCGGTGCCCGATACGATGGATGGCTAACGATCACCCCGCAATTGATGTAGCGCGATTCTCGCACGTAGCGGTGTGCCGGAGGAAGGTGAGACGACGCGCCGAAACCGCAAGCAGCGGGCTTTTCGCGGCGCGGCACTGAGCGTTATGCGGAGGATTGGGCGGCGACGAAGGTACGCCGCGAAATGAAACCGAAATGCAGGTAAAACGTACCTTGACGCAGTGTGTGCGGAGAGGCAATTTTCCCGATCGCCATGCCTTCGCCGTGCGACCAGGTTTCTTCGATCACTGCGGGCTTGCAGTGTCTTTAAAGCAGGCCCACACACACCGCGGCGACGATCGAGCCCAGCACCAACACCGCGCCGATGGTCTTGCGTTTGTTCAACTCCGTCCACAGCAGAACGCCGGTGAGCGACAGCAAGATGATGCTGCCTGCGAGCGTATCGATCAGCAGCACCCAGCCGACGCTCAGACCCACGCCCTTGTGCAGGTTCGTTAGCATGGCGAGAAATGTGTTCTCGCTGCGCTTGACCGTCACATAGCCGTTACCCACCCAGTACTCGGCGGAGGTGTTCTCATGCGGCGACGCGAAGTTGAGTTGCCAATGCTCCGGCTGGACGACGCTACGCTCGCCCCATGCCACCGGATGAGCCGGCTCTTTCTGCACGCGCCCAGGCGTGCCCGCCAGTTTCAGTTCTTGCTTGAGCCACTTGCCCAGCTCGCGCGGCGTTTCCGGCGCGGGCTGCGGCAACGGCACTTGCAGCAGCGCTACTTGCGGCTCGCCGGTCGATACTTTGAGCGGCCCGCCGCGATGGTTCAGCAGGAACCCCGTGGTGCCGAACAGCAAACCCAGCGCCGCGCCCCACAAGCCGATCCAGCCATGCACCTTGCGCAGCCATTTGACGAAGGTGGCGCGGCGCGAACGCTGCTGCCGCGCTTTCAATTCGTCGTTGTCCAGCCGCTGCGGCTCTCGCGTCGTCCGGTCGATGCCCGCGGGCGATTGAATGTCGATTGCCTCGGGTACGCTCACGTTTCACTCCAGGTCCGCAACAGATTGTGATAGATGCCGACGAGGCTGCGGCGCGCGGTATCGTCGGCGTTGCTGGCGTTCAGCCGTTGAATCGCCGTGTCCATGTCGAACAGCATTGCGCGCTGCGTATCGCTGCGCACGAGGCTTTGCACCCAGAAGAAACTCGCGATTCGCGCGCCGCGCGTGACCGGCGTGACCTGATGCAAACTCGTCGCCGGATAGACGATCATGTCGCCGGCCGGCAGTTTGACCTGCTGCACGCCATACGTGTCTTCGATCACGAGTTCGCCGCCGTCGTAGTCGGCGGGGTCGGAAATGAACAGCGTCACCGAGACGTCGGTGCGCAGCTTCACACCGTTGGGCAGCACGCGCACGGCGCCGTCGACGTGACTGCCGAACTGCATGCCGCCTTCGTAACGATTGAACAGCGGCGGATACACCTGATTCGGCAACACCGCGCTGATGAACAGCGGGTTGCGTTCGATCGACGCGAGAATCACGTCGCCGAGTTCACGCGCAACCGGCGTGTGTTCGGCGATCTGCTGATTACGCTTGACCGGCGCGCCCTGATAGCCGGCGGTCGCGCGGCCGTCCACCCAGGCATCGCCGGCCTGGTCCAGCCGCTCGCGCACGAGCCGCAACTGCTCGGCGTTCAGTACGTTCGGTATGTGCAGCAACATGGTGTTTCCTTTTTGCGTCGGCTTGCCGTCTTCGAGAACGGCAAGCCTAACGCATCGGTTCAACGCGTATCAAAAGCGGTAGTCGAACGTCGCCAGCAACGTGCGTCCGATACCCGGCACGGAACGGCCGCCGTCGGACTGAATCAGCGCGTCGTAGTAGTACTTGTTGGTCATGTTCAGCAGGTTCAGGCGCACATCGTATTTCTTCGCGTGGTACGCAGCGGTCGCATCCCAGCGCGTGTAGCCCGGCACCTGCACGTAGTTGGTATTCGACGCATAGCGCGGCGACATATACGTCGGACCGCCGCCGATTTCCCAGTGCGGCGTGATCGCGTAGGTGGTCCAGAAGGTCAGCGTGTTGCGCGGCGTGTTGGCCGGCACGTGCCCTTGCGTACCGTCGCGCGCCTTCAGGATGATGGCGTCCATATAGGTGTAGCCGCCGAACACCTGCCACTTGTCGGTAATGTGGCCCGTCACGCCGGCCTGGAATCCGTCGACGCGAATGTCGCCGTCGAGTTCGTATTCGGTCGGCGAGACCTGCGTGCGCGCGTTGGTCTTTTCTTCGCGGAAGAATGACGACGTCACTGAGAGATTGCCGCCGAGCAGATCCCATTTGCCGCCGACTTCGTACGACTTGGTCGACTCGGGCGCGAGGTTCTGCGTGAGGTTGGTCACCGTCAGCGCTTCGAGCGACGGATTGAACGACGTGCCGTACGACACGTAGTACGACTGCCAGTCGGTCGGCTGATAAATTACCCCGGCGCGTACGCTGGTGAAGAAGTTGGTCTGCGTCGCGTAGCCCGGCAGGCTGATCGTGTTGTGGATCTGCGCCTGGAAGCGATCCCAACGCAAACCGCCAATCACCTTCCACTGCTGGCCGATCGACACGGTGTCGTTCACGTACGCGCCAATTTCGTTCGAGCCCGAATCGGCGTGGTTGCCGACCGTGGTGGTCACGCCGGCGGGATTGGACAGATACGCCGGGTTCACCATCGTCACGACCGGCAAGTTGTTGCGGGTGTACGCCTGGTTCGAATAGCTGTCATGGCCGAGGTCGACACCGGCGATCAGGTCGTGCTTGATCGGGCCGGTAACGAACTTGTACTGGAGCATCGTGTCGTTGTAGAGCGAGTGGTTCTCGATCACACGGTCATGGCTCTGCAACTTGATGAACAGTTGCGACGGCGAGAGCGTCGTGAAATTGCCGTTGGTCAACGCGGTGCTGCTGGCGAGCGGCCCCGTCAACACCGCTTGCGGCGCGGTTTCGCGCGCATCGGTCATCGAGTGCGAGAACTGCGTCTGGTTCGTCAGGATCAGGTTGTCCGAGAACTTGTGCTTGACCGCGGCGGTGACCGTTTGCACGTCCTGGATCGTGCGGTCGGTGGTCAAGCCGTAGAACGTGTTCTTCGGCACCGGCGACGGGCGGCCGTTCAACGCCTGCACGCCGTAGTCCGGCATGTCGTAGTTGTGCTGGATCAGCGCGGAGATCGTCACTTCGGTCGGTGTGCCGATGCCGAAGCGCACTTCCGGCGCGATACCGTAGTCCTTGTTCTTCATCGCATCGCGCGTCGAACCGAGGCTTTGGCCGAAGGCGTTCAGGCGAATCGCCGAGGTATCCGTCAGCTTATGGTTCACGTCGACCGTGCTGCGATATTTCGCGTCAGTGCCGATCATGCCCGTGACTTCCGCCGAGTCGTGCAGGTTCGCTTTCTTGCTGACCTGGTTGATCACGCCGCCCGTCGATCCGCGACCGAACAGCATCGACGACGGACCATACAGCACTTCGAGTTCTTCGAGGTCGAAGGTGTCGCGATAGTACGGGTTGCGATCGCGGAAGCCGTCGAGGTAGATGTCGTTCTGCGCGGTGAAGCCGCGCAGGTTGATGTTGTTGCCGATCTGGCCGCCTTCAGCCGCGCCGATCGTTACGCCCGGCGCATTGCGCAGCGCGTCCTGGAACGAAGTGGCGCCTTGCGATTGCAGCACGGCCTTGTTGATGACGGTGACGGTTTGCGGAATGTCGCGCAGCGCCGTGGGCGTCTTTGCACCGACCGTCGCGCGCTCCGCCTGGAAGTCCTGCTGTTCAGCTTGAGCCGCGACGCCGATGGTGGGCAAGCTGCCGGTGTCGGCTGCGACGGTCGTCGTTGTCGTCGTTGTCGTCGCATTAGCATTCGCGGCCGCCGGCTGCAAAGTGGTTTGCGGAGCAGTCTGCGCGACCGCCGGAGTCGCAAAAGGAACGGCAAAAGCTAACGCTAACGCTGTCGCGAGCGGCGTGTGGTTGAACATGGGAATTCCCGTCGGAGATGCGTTTGCCGGATTCGCATGGCTGAGATGGAATCGACGGCAAAGTCGCAATTGGCTGGCTGCCGTTCTCGTGTGCAGAGCACCGACGTCGGGATGGCTGGCTGCTGGTTAAATGAGAATCGCTATCATTCCATACGCATAAAATCGCATCAATCGCGCCGCCGCTTACCCCTAGTAACAGAATTGTTTCTGTTTTTTACGAATGAAGGCTATTTGTAATTTTCAGCCCTGTCCGCACGCCGGTTCATTACGTGTTTGTAATATCAAGGCCTTTGAAAGGAAAGACTTTCGGCGTCGGGAGTAAAAAAGACGCCGGCAGAAAGCTTTCAACCAAATAACAACCAGCCGTGACTGGGGCCGACGCCCAATCCCGACTCCGTTTATCCTTTTTGCAACACTGCCTATCGAACTGTTTCGTTCATCCCCGGAGTTGATCATGCAATACCGCAAGTTCGGCCGCACCGGCCTGACCGTATCGCGCCTGTGCCTCGGCACGATGACCTTTGGCCTGCAAACTGAAGAAGACGTCTCGCATCGCATTCTCGACACGGCGGCGGATGCCGGCGTGAACTTTATCGACACGGCCGACGTGTATCCGCTCGGCGGCACGGAAGATGTTGCCGGCCGCACGGAGGAGATCGTAGGGCGCTGGCTGAAGGGCAAGCGCGAGCGCTTCATTCTGGCGACGAAAGCAGTAGGCAAGATGGGGCCGTCGGCATGGGATCAAGGCGCGTCGCGCAAACATCTGCTGAATGCGATCGACGCCTCGTTGCAACGCCTCGGCACGGATTACGTGGACCTCTACCAACTCCATTCCGACGACGCGAATACGCCGCTCGACGAAACGCTCGAGGCGCTCGATGTGATCGTTCGCTCAGGCAAGGCGCGCTATATCGGCGTATCGAACTTCCTCGCGTATCGGCTGGCGCGCGCGCTGGGCCGCGCCGATGTGCTGCGCGTGGCGCGCTTCGTCTCCGTGCAGCCTCGCTATAACCTGCTGTTCCGCCAGATCGAGCGCGAATTGTTGCCGCTCGCCGCCGAAGAGCAATTGGCGGTGATGCCGTACAACCCGCTCGCGGGCGGCCTGCTGACGGGCAAGCATCAACTGGACGCGGCGCCCGCGTCCGGCCGCTTCACCGAAACTGTCGGCAAGGCCGGCGCGATGTATCAGCAACGGTACTGGCACAAACGCGAGTTCGAGACGATCGAGCAATTGAAAGCGATCGTTGCGCCGACCGGCGAATCGTTGACGCGGGTTTCGCTTGCCTGGGTGCTGGCGAATCCGCTCGTCACGTCGGCGATTATCGGCGCGAGCCGCGTCGAGCAATTGAGCGACACGCTCGCGGCGTCCGAACTCGTGCTCGATGAGCAGATCAAGACGCAGCTCGACGAAGCGAGCCTGGAATATCGCTGGGGTGACGCGGCGCGGTAAGCTCATGCGCGGCGGGCGAAGGCCGCTGCGTTTATCGCCCGTAACGCAGCACCGTGCTGGTCGCCGCAATCACGTGATCCTTGATCGCGGCAAGCAACGCATCCCTCGTCAAACCGGGCGACAGCGCGTCCGGCGGCAGATCGAGCGCATAGACTTGCGCGACGTAGTGATGCGGATTGTCCCCGACCGGGGGACATGGACCGCGATACCCGATGCCTCCGGTCTGATTCGCACCCGAGACGCTGCCGGGCGGCTGGCTGCCGCCGGCCCCGAGCGAGGTCGTCGACGGTGCTACGCCATATAGCACCCAGTGCACGACGCCCAAACCCTTCGCGCCGTCCGGGTCGAACAGTGTCACGGCATAACTCTTCGTGCCGGCAGGCGCGTTCCGCCATTGCAGAGCCGGCGATACATTACCGCCGCCGCAGTTGTTCGCGCTCCCCGCGTGGCTCGAATCCAGCGTGCCGCCATCGGCCGTTCCCGGCGACGACACCATGAAGACTTCCGCCGCGCGGACATGCACCGCGGCAAGCGCCAACGCGGCAGACACGCCGACCGGTAACAGGCGTCGTACGACGCGTAAACGATTGCTGCCAATCCTCATTTCCGACTCCAGCCAGGGTTCAGCGACGGTCCAACATCACTTGAAGCGGCCCGTCCGCTCATTCGCTTCCGGCAGTTGCCGCGTCTCGCGCACGGATCTCGGATGCCATAAACGCGCGCCGCCTTCGATACCCGCATCGTTCGAAACGGTGGCGACATTCGCCGGCAGATCGAACGTGAGGCGTGCCGCATTGCCGCCGCCGATCCACAGCTTGTCGTAGTTCACGAGCGCACTCAGAATCCCGATCACCTTCTCAACGCGCCGGTTCCAGCGTTTATTCCCGGCTTTTTCACGCGCCGCGTCGCCGATGTATTCGTCGTACGCCACGCCCTTCTTGCTAACCGGATGATGGGCGAGTTCCAGATGCGGCATCAACTCGCCGTCGCGGAACATTGCCGTGCCCGCACCGGTGCCGAGCGTCAGCACGAATTCGAGGCCATGGCCTTCGATCGCGGCGAAGCCCTGCATCTCGGCGTCGTTGATCATGCGCACCGGCAGGCCGCCCAAACGTTGCGCCAGCGAGTCGGCGAGCGGGATGTCGTGCCAGCCTTCCACGCCGAAGTGCGGCGCCGTCAGAATGCGGTTGTTGCGCACCACGCCGGGAAAGCCGATCGACATCAGCGTCGGCGGTTCCTGTTCGACGAGCGGCGCAACCAGTTTCGCCAGTGCGTCCACGAGTTGATCCGGCGTGCACGGATGCGGCGTCGCTATCCGCAAGCGCTCGGTTTTCATGTTGCCGTCCGCGTCGATAATCGCGGCCTTCAAACCCGTGCCGCCGACGTCGATCGCCAGTATCCGCTCGGTGCTGATGGTCGCTTTCGGCTTATTGGATGGCTTACTCGACGGCTTACTTGACGCCTTACTGGACGGTTTAAACGCCGCCTTCGTCGGCGCTTTGCTCGCCGTCTTCCCCGGCGCCTTTGTCGCCGTCTTGCGTGTCGTCTTGCGTGTCACCACGGTGTCCCCCGATTGTGTTGGTGCGACTCGTCGTTGAATTACTTCTTCTGCACAGCATCCCGTTTCAACGGCCGCCATGCGTTGCCGTCGCGCGCCAATAGCGCGTCGGCTTCCGCGGGGCCTTCGCTGCCCGCTGCATGGCCATGCACCGGCACCGCGCCGCCGGTTTTTGGATGCAGCACGTCGTCGACCGCGCACCAGCTCGTTTCGATGCTGTCGGCCCGCTGGAACAGCGTCTCGTCGCCGAGCATGCAGTCGTAGAGCAGGGTTTCATAGCCGACGTTCGCGCGTTCCGCGAAGAAGTCGCCATAGTCGAACGACGACTGCACGGCGCCGATCTGCATGACCGGCCCCGGCGTTTTCACATTGAAGTCGAAGCTTGTGCCGTGCGCCGGATCGATGCGCAAGGTCAGCACGTTCGGCGTGAGCGCGTCGACGGGCGTGTCGCGAAACAGGCGGAACGGCACCGGTTTCAACTGCACCGAGATTTCCGTGCGGCGCGCCGCCAGCCGTTTGCCGGTGCGCAAATAGAACGGCACGCCGGCCCAGCGCCAGTTCTCGACGAACACGCGCGCCGCGGCGTAGGTTTCCGTCGTGCTGCCCGGCGCGACATCCGGCTCCTCGCGATAGCCGACACCGGCCGGGCCCTTTTCGTATTGACCGAACACCACGTCGTCCGGCGTCAGCGGCTTGATCGCGTCGAAGATTTCGGCCTTCTTGTCGCGCACGGCTTCGGCATCGAACGAATTGGGCGGTTCCATGGCGACCATGCCGAGCAACTGGAACAGATGGTTCGGCAGCATGTCGCGGAACGCGCCGGTCTGTTCGTAGAACTTGCCGCGCCCTTCCACGCCGATGGTTTCCGCCGCCGTGATCTGGACGCTGTCGATATATTCGCGCCGCCACACCGGTTCGAACAGCGCGTTGGCGAAGCGCACCGCGAGAATGCTCTGCACGGTGTCCTTACCGAGAAAGTGATCGATGCGATACACCTGATCTTCTTTTGCATACGACAGGATGTGCGCGTTCAGATCTTTTGCGGAAGCGAGATCGGTGCCGAAAGGTTTCTCGATCACGATGCGGCGGAAGCCGCCGCCCTCGCCTTCTTTCAGCAGACCCGCCTTGCCGAGATGTTCGACGATCGGTTTGAAGAAGCGCGAGCTGACCGCGAGATAGAAGATCACGTTGCCGCCCGGCGTCTGTTCGAGCTGTTGCTTAAGCTTCGTGAAAGTGTCGTCGGTTTCGAATTCGCCGGCCATGTATTCGAGGCGTTGCGCGACCCAGTCCCACGCCTTGTCGTCGAGCTTGCCGGCGTGGAAGGTGCTGGCTTTGTCGGCGGCGAACTGTTCGAGCGACTTGTGCAGATCTTCGCGCCACACGCTCGTCTCGCGCTCGCCGTGATTCACGCCGATGATTTTCATTCCATCGTCGAGCAGGCCATCCACGGCGAGGTTGTACAGCGCCGGCATCAGCAGCCGCTTGGTCAGGTCGCCGCCGGCACCGAAGATCACCAGCGTGCACGGCGGTGCCGGCCGCTTGCCGGGCGGCGAGGCCGGCGCTTCCTGCGGGCTCGCGCTGACTTTGCAGCTCGGTGGTTGACTGGCGGCGGGACGCTCGGCTGTTGGAATATTCGGTGTAGTCGACATGGGATTCACTTTTGGAAACCTATGGAACGGACGTGGTGGTACATGAAAGACCACGCTTGAACCCACACAGTTCAAAAACGGCCACGCAACCTGCCCACCTTGCGACGTTGTATGGCTGGTGTAACCTCACTCGCCCGCGCCGCCACTGCGCGCTATTTCACCGATGCGTGCGCCGGTTCGGCAGCCGGCGCCGGTTCGGCCGGGCGTGCCGGCGCGGTGGCTTGCGCTGAAGGTGACGTCGGGATCGGCGCCTGATCTGTTTCGCCCGCCAGCGGCACGTTGCCCGACGCGCTCATCGCGCGCGGCTGCAACAGCAGCGCAACCAGCCCGGTCCAGCCGGTCTGATGCGAAGCGCCCACACCGCGCCCGTTATCGCCATGGAAATACTCGTGGAACAGGATCAGGTCACGCGAGCGCGGGTCGGCCTGCAATTGCGGATAAGCGCCCATGACCGGACGCTCGCCGTCCTTGTTCTTGAGAAACAGCGTAGTGCAGCGGCGCGCCAGTTCGTCGGCAATCTGGCTCAGCGAGAACTTCTCGCCCGAACCGGTCGGATACTCGACTTTGAACTCCTCGCCGTAGTAGCGGTGAAATTCGTATAGCGACTCGATCAGCAGATAGTTCACCGGCATCCATACCGGACCGCGCCAGTTCGAATTGCCGCCGAACACGCGCGTATCGGATTCGGCCGGCAAATACTTCACGGTGAAACTGTCGCCGTTGTGGTTGAACACGAACGGATGATCGCGATGGTATTGCGACAGCGCCCGCACGCCATGATCGGAAAGGAATTCGCTTTCGTCGAGCGCGCGGCGCAACAACGCTTTCATGCGATGCCCGCGCAACAGCGAGAGCAGCAGCGCATTGCCCTTGCCCGGCTCGTTCCAGCGCGAGACCAGCCTCGCCAGATCGGGGCGGTGTTCGAGGAACCAGACCAGCCGTTCGCGCAAACCCGGCAGGCCGCCGTGCAGACGCTCTTCGAGCACGTGCACCGCGAATAGCGGAATCAGACCCACGATCGAGCGCAGCCGCATGGGAATGCTGCTGCCGTCCGGCAGGCGCAGCTTGTCGTAGAAGAACTCGTCTTCGCTGTCCCACAGGCCCGTTTCGCAGCCGTCGTCGCAACTCACGGCCTCGGCGATATACAGAAAATGCTCGAAGAACTTCACGCCGATGTCGACGAAAACATGATTGGCGTAGGCGAGTTCCAGCGCGATACGCATCAGGTCGAGCGCGTACGCGGCCATCCACGCCGTACCGTCGGACTGGTCGATGTGCCCGCCGGTCGGCAACGGCGATGAGCGATCGAAGATCCCGACGTTATCCAGCCCGAGAAATCCGCCCTGAAAAATATTGTGGCCGTCGGCGTCCTTGCGGTTCACCCACCACGAGAAATTCAGCAGTAGCTTATGAAAGACAAGTTCCAGAAAATCGCGATCCGCCTTGCCGGTGAGCGCGCGGTCGATTTCATACACGCGCCAAGCGGCCCACGCATGCACGGGCGGATTGGCGTCGCCGAGCGCCCATTCATAAGCGGGAATCTGTCCGTTCGGATGCTGATAGCGGTCTTTCACCAGCAACAGCAGTTGCCGTTTCGCGAACGCCGGGTCGATCAGCGCGAATGCGGCCGCATGAAATGCCAGATCCCACGACGCGTACCACGGGTACTCCCACTTATCAGGCATCGACACGATGTCCGCATTGCACAGGTGCCGCCAATCCCTATTGCGGCCCTGCTTGCGGCTGGCGGGCGGCGTCGGCTGAAGCGGATCGCCTTCGAGCCAGCGCTGCACGTCGTACTGGTAGTACTGCTTCGACCACAACATGCCGGCGAGCGCCTGACGCTGCACGAGACGCGCGTCGGGATCGGCGATCTCGTGTTGCAGCGCGCCATAGAATTCGTCGGCCTCGGCGATGCGGCGCGTGAAGACCGCGTCGGCATCGAGTTGCGCGTCGTCGGGACTCGACTGCGGACGCCAGCGCATGTACACCACGGCGCGGCCATACGGTTCGAGCTCGATCGCGGCATGCGCGCCGGCCTTGGTGCCGGCGTCGCGGCGGATCGCCTGCTCATTGCCATGCACGAGGTAATCGTTGAAGCCGTCTTTATACGGCCCCGCGCCGTCCATGTTAAAGAGGCGCTTGACGTTCGTGTCGTTCTCGCAGAAAAGCCACGTCATCTGCGGCACGTCTTTCGACCAGGCCGTCACGACGATCGGCTCATGCCCATGCTGGTGCCCAACCACCTGCGCCTCGCCATGGTGGTCCGTGCCGGCGACGAGCGAGGGCTTGTCCTTGTTCTCTTTCCACGACCACGAATTGCGCGCCCAGATTTGCGGCAGCACGTCGAGCGAGGCCGCCTGATCCGCGCGATTCTCGATGGTCACGCGCATGAGGATGTCGTCCGGCGCGTGTTTGGCATATTCCACCTGCACGTCGAAGTAGCGCGAATCGTCGAACACGCCCGTGTCGAGAATTTCGTACTCGGGCATGTCGCCGCCACGGCGCGCGTTTTCCTGAACGAGGTCGTCGTACGGATAGGCGGCGTGCGGATACTTGTAGAGCATGCGCATGTACGAATGCGTCGGCGTGCCGTCGACGTAGAAGTACAGCTCCTTCACGTCCTCGCCATGATTGCCCTGCGCATTCGTGACGCCGAACAGGCGCTCTTTCAGGATCGCGTCGTTGCGATTCCATAGCGCTAGCGAAACGCACCAGCTTAGCGTGTCGTCCCCGAAGCCAGCAATGCCGTCCTCACCCCAGCGATACGCGCGGCTGCGCGCATGGTCGTGCGGAAAATAGTCCCAGGCGGTGCCGTCCGCGCTGTAATCCTCGCGCACCGTGCCCCATTGCCGCTCGCTGAGATAGGGGCCCCAGCGCTGCCAATGCGCACAGTCGGCCGAATGCAGCCGTGAACCTTCAATGGTGGCGAGCAGATTGGCAGCGCGCAGCGGTGGCATGACTACGTCCTTGCATTCGGCTTGGCGGTGGGACACACATCGTAGCGCGGTTTAGGCACCGGCGGCCACCAACTCGGCAAGCAAGCGTTCAACGCGCAGCAACTCGCCTAGCGACCATGCCTGAAACGGCGTGCCGGCGGGTGCGTGCGGCGCATCGCCGTCGGCGATTTCGGAGAGATGGTCGAGACCGGCGTGATCGAGATGCGCGTAGAGCGGGTCGAGAAAGCGCGTTTTCGCCTGCATGCGGGCGTCCGCCGCGCCGCCGTGGACTCGCAGCCATGCTTCGACGAACGGGCCGAGCAGCCACGGCCACACGGTTCCTTGATGATAGGCGCCGTCGCGCTCGAGCGGAGACCCGCCGTAATGTCCACGATAGGCTGGATCGGACGGCGCGAGCGTCCTTAGGCCCAGCGGCGTGAGCAATTGCGTTTCGACCTGCTCGAGCACCGCGCGCGCCGCCGCGCCGTCGAGCAATGGGAACGGCAGGCCGCCGACGGCAAAGATCTGATTGGGCCGGATCGCGCGATCTATCGCGCCTTTCACATGGTCGACGTCCACGTTGTCGAACAGCGCTTGCGTTGACGGATCGACGAAGCGCTCATGAAACGCTTGCAACGCCCGGTCGGCGGCCCGCTGCCATTGCGGATTCCATGTTGCTGCAATGCGCAATGCGTTGATCCAGAGCGCCTGCACTTCGACCGGTTTGCCGATGCGCGGCGTGACCACCCAGTCGCCGACTTTCGCATCCATCCACGTGAGTTGCACGCCGGGTATGCCGGCGGCCAGTAGGCCATCATCGGCGGATGCCTGGATGTTGAAGCGCGTGCCATTCGTGTAACCCGTGAGGATGGCTTCGCATGCCTGTTGCAGGCGCTGCTGCGTTGCAGCGCTCGCGTGACGCGTCGCCAGATAGTCGTGCACGGCGACGATGAACCACAACGAGGCGTCGACGGAGTTGTATTCCGGTGTGTCGCCATAATCGGGAAAGCGGTTCGGCAACATGCCTTCCGACAACGTGCCCGACCATTCGAGCAGGATCGCTTCGGCGTCGTCGAGGCGGCCCGAGGCGATCAGCAAGCCGCGCATCGCAATGAAGGTGTCGCGGCCCCAGTCGGTGAACCACGGAAAGCCCGCGAGGATCGTGCGGCCTTCGTTGCGGGTCACGACGTACGCGTCGGCGGAGCGTTGCAACCGCGAGCCGAGCGCGTCGCGGCGTTGTTGTTCGATGTGCGCAAGCTCTGTGGCATGGATGGCCGCCGCTTTGGCGGTCGCCGGTTGCGTATCGCTCGTGGCGCCTGACGCGCTGAGGACCATCACCGCTTCACCATCGGCGAGATTGAAGCTGAACACGCCGGGCGTCGCGAGGTCCTCGCTGAAGTCGAGGCCGCGCTCGCGCTCGCGGGCGTAGCAGAAGTTGCGATACCAGTCGGGCGCGTGCGTGTAGACGCCGTTGGTCGCGGCGTGGATCACCGGCAGGTCGCCGTAGGGTTGCCAACTCACGCTGGCCTGGTCGTCGCTCGTCTGCGCGTCGAAGTTGAAGGCGGCGTTCTCATGATGCAGCGCGTGGTAGTCGCGGCCCGATAGCAGCGGCCTGACTTTCAGCGTGAGTGCGTTCGCTTCAAGACCGGCTCCGGCAGCCGCTTCCAGACGCCAACGTAGAACTGTTTCGCGAGTCGCTTTGCTGACGAACACGTCAGCGGTCAATACGGCACTAGCACCGATCTGAATGCGCCATGTTGGCCACGGCTTCGTGTCGAACGAGACAAGACTCGTGGTCAGGTCCGGATAGACAACGTCCGGCACGTATCGCTGCATGCTCAACGGAAAACGCACGCTGTTCGCTTCGAGCCACGCCTCCACGCCGTTGACCAGCACCACGCGTCCGCCCGGCGCGCGAGTCGCGGTAAGCAACAGCGCGTGATAGCGGCGCGTGCGCAGCGTGCCCACGGTGCCCGACGCGAAACCGCCGAAGCCATCCGCTTCCAGCCATTCGTCTTCGAGACGCGTGATGTCGAAGGGTCGTTCGATGTGTGTCATGAACTTACCGGTTAGGCAAAGCCGTTCGTCTTTCAGTGCGCCTGATTGTCAGGCATAAGGCGCCGCGGTGACCATTCTCCTACTTATCACTTTCCGCTTCCTTTCTAAAAACCGACTTATCGACGCAAGTTTTACCACTCGCAAACGTTTCACAATTATTTCTTGAAAGGGTTGGAGACTGCACCCGCTTTCACGAATCTGGATGCAGACATGAGAAGAAACAAACGCCTCGCGAGTGCCGCTTTGGTTGCACTTGCAACTTTAGCGTTGAGCGGTTGCGGTGCGGATGATTCCGCGCCGCCGGCAGCCTCTTCAACGCCGGCCGTTGCGAACAACGACATCGCATCGAATACGGCCGGCTCTCCCGCGACGCCAGCGCTCAACGCATCTTCGCCGCTCGCAGCAGACCCCGCAGCGGCCTCCGATCCGATCACGCAGAACATGCAAGCCAGTCTCGCCGCGGACAACCAGCAAGTCGCACCGGTCATGCACTACGCACCCGGCGACAGCGCCAACAGCAACTGACCCGATTCCAACGGCGCGCGTGGCGCGCTATTCTTCCTCCCCGCAGAAGGTGATTCGATGACATCAAATAGCCGTCGCCGTTTCCTGCAGACCGTGGCTTCATCCGCCGGCGCTGCCGCCGCGCTGACCGCGCTGCCCGAGTCGATTCGCAATGCGCTCGCCGTTCCCGCGTTCTCGCGTACCGGCACGATCCGCGATGTCGAGCACATCGTCGTGTTCATGCAGGAGAACCGCTCGTTCGACCACTACTTCGGCCACATGCGCGGCGTGCGTGGCTACAACGACCGCTTCCCGATCCCGCTGCCGAACGGCAAGCCGGTGTGGTATCAACCGTCGAAGGAAGATCCGACCCAGCCGGTGCTGCCGTTCCATCTGAACACGGCAACCACCAGTGCGCAATGCGTCGGCGATCTGGATCACTCCTGGTACAAGACTCATGCCGCGATCGACGGCGGCCGCTACGACCAGTGGCCCGCCAACAAGACCGACATGACGATGGGCTATCACCTGCGCAGCGACATTCCGTTCCACTACGCGCTGGCCGATGCGTTCACCATCTGCGACGCGTACTTCTGCTCGCTGCCGGGACCGACGCACCCGAACCGCTCATATCTGATGACCGGCATGGTCGATCCGAGCGGCACGCTGGGTGGTCCGCTGCTCGACAACAACGATTTCGTCGACGGCGACGGTCCGCCGAATTATCAGTTGCTCTCGTGGACCACCTATCCAGAGCGTCTGCAAGCCGCGGGCATTTCGTGGCAGGTGTACCAGCAGGGGCTGACTGGCGCCGATCCGTTGAACGGCAACTACGGCACCAACATCCTGCAGAACTTCACGAACTTCATCAATGCGCAGCCGGGCTCGCCGTTGTATGAGCGCGCGCAAACCGTGCGCACCATCGACGACCTGAAGGCCGACGTGCTCGCCAACAAGCTGCCGCAAGTGTCGTGGTTGTGCCCGCCGGCCGCGTACTCGGAACACCCGAGCTATACGCCCGCATACGGCGCGGAGTACACCTCGCAGATCCTGGATGCGTTGACGTCGAATCCGGAGGTGTGGAGCAAGACCGTGCTGTTCATCATGTACGACGAGAACGACGGGTTCTTCGATCACCTCGTGCCGCCGCAACCGGCGACGACCGGCGCTCAAGGCAAATCGACGGTCAGCACCGAAGGCGAAATTCACAACGTGGTGAATCCGCTGCGCGGCGGCAGCTACACCGCCGACGGCCTGCCGTACGGTCTCGGACCGCGTGTGCCGATGACGATCGTGTCGCCGTGGAGCAAGGGCGGTTTCGTCTGTTCACAGGTGTTCGATCATACGTCGGTGATTCGCTTCATCGAAGCGCGCTTCGGCGTGTATGAGCCGAACATCACGGCGTGGCGCCGCGCGGTGTGCGGCGACCTGACCACGGCCTTCGACTTCCGCACGCCGGACTCGAAAGTGCCGCCGCTGCCGGACACGAGCAACTACAAGAGCATCGCCGACAACCAGTGCGCAACGCAGCCGAAGCCGACTGTCCCCGCGACGCCGGGCACCATCGATCCGCAGGAAAGCGGCATTCGTTTCGCGCGCGCGTTGCCGTATGAGTTGCACGTGAATGGCCAGGCCAACGACAAGAAGAACACGTTCGAGATCGCGATCGGCAACACCGGCGACCAGGGCGCGCATTTCTACATGTACGCGACGAATCGCACGGATGGTCCGTGGCGCTACACCGTGGAAGCAGGCAAGTCGATCAACGAGACTTTCGATCTCACGATGACCAATGGCGTCTACAGCTTCGAAGTGTTCGGGCCGAACGGTTTGGTGCGCAAGTTCGCCGGCAACACGCAGCAGACAACAGCGCAGAACGCGCAGATTGCCGCCGGTCATGGCAAGAACAAACCGTCCGAGCCGGAAGTGAAGGTGCAATACGACGCCGCGAACGGCAACGTGTTCCTGAAGTTCAGCAACAAGGGCAGCGGGATTGCGCGTCTGCTCGTGACGGACAATGCGTACGGCGCGCGCCCGCGTCCGGTGCTGGTGCCGGCCGGCGCGCATATCGAAGAAGCGTGGGTGCTGGCGTCGAGCCATCACTGGTACGACTTGACGGTGACGAGTAACGACGATGCAAGCTTCTCGCGCCGTGTTGCGGGGCACGTCGAGAATGGGCGGCCGAGCATTAGCGATCCGGCGGCGGTGGCGCCGGTGTTGGTGGTGAATTAAGGGCGCTCGACGGTGAGCGGGCTTCGGTCAACACAGGCATGCTTGATCGAAGCCCAGTACCGCTATGTGGTCACGCGATACGTCCTGCACGAAACGGCGGATAGGGTTACAGTCAGTGCTCCCCACTTCCTGCCGATGGGCACATCATGGACCGTAACGCATTCACCGAAAGCTTGACGAAAGAAGGTTTCCCTGACGCCGTGGTTGTCACGCGCGAGGCGAACGTCGAGATGGACGTTCACGAGCATCTATTCGAAGCCAGGGCCCTGATCCTGGAAGGCGAACTGAGCATCCGCGTGGACGACGAAGAGCGGGCGTATCGCGTCGGCGACGTTTTCCATTTACCGGCGAACAAACCGCATTCGGAGCGCTATGGTCCGAACGGTGTGACGTATCTGGTGGGAAGAAAGCAGTAAGGCGCGGCCTGCATAAGAGAAACGTCAAGCCCCCAGCAAAACCCCGGTCCTGAAAGGGCGCGCGCCCGTCACACGGCCGAGCGGCGCGCCGGCCGTCACGAAGCGAATCGCGCGCCGCATGTAAAACACACCTTCCGTTTTACTGACAATCGTCGTCGTTTCGTCGGTGAGCGGATCGACGATATCGAACAGCGCCTGGCCGACGCGAATCGTGTCGCCGATCTTCGCGCGATGAATCAGAATCCCGCTGACAGGCGCATAGAACTGCTCGCTACCGGCGAGCGGCGTGGCCGGCGAACGCAGCTCCGGCAAAGGCGTGGCGTCGAGCTTGATCGCCTTGCGCCACGCAAGATAATCGACAAGCGCGTCCGCATCTTCCTGAGCGACCTCGTAGGACACGTCGCGCTGTCCGCGGCATTCCACGGTCACTGCAATCGCACCGTGGGGCACCGGCTTATCGGCCGGCAGTTCCTGCTGCAATGTCCACCACAACAGGCTGTGCGTTTCATCGAACGATTCGCCGCCTGAATTGGTGGCAAGCAACGACGCCTGCGCGCCGAGATAGCGCGACAACGGTTCGAACTGCGGCCACGCCGCCTCGCTGGTGTAGAGATGCATGGCCGCTTCGAGCGAACAATGCAGATCGATAATCACATCCGCATCGAACGAGAGCTTCAGCAACGCTAATTGCAGCGATTCGAACTCGGTTAATGGTTTCTGATCGGCCAGTTCGTCGGCAATCAATTGCCGCACCAGCCGCACGTTTTCGGTTGCATCTGAACCCAACGTTTCTTTGGCACGCGCGACCAATTTCGAAAACTGCGGGAAGTGGCGATTGAAATTCTTCCCGCTACCCAGATCGAATCGGCCGAGAAACTGGCCGAGCACGTATTGCCCGAGCCCGACCGGATTCGCCACCGGCACCAGCACGATTTCCGCGTTCAGCGCGCCCTGCTTTTCCAGTTCGAGCAAGCGACGTTTGAGCAGAACGGTCGTCAACATCGCAGGGGTTTCATCGGCATGCAGCGACGACTGGATGTAAATCTTCTGCCCGCTATTCGCCGGGCCGAAATGAAACGACACCAGTTCGCGGTGCGTGCCGATAGCCGGCGAGAGAAGCGGAATCGATTGCCTGTTCATGAGCGGGAGTCTGTAAAGAGAAGTCGGAAATCAATTGCCGTACGGATCGAAGTCGAAGTACTTCTTCGCGATCTGAGCGTACGTGCCGTCCTTGAGCATCGAGGCGATGGCCGCGTTAATGGAGGCCTGCACCGCGGTCTCATCCTTGCGCAAGCCGATGCCCACGCCGCGATCGCCCATGGAAAGCGGTTCGCCGACAAATGCGAAACCCTTCCCCGCCGGCGTGCGCAGGAAACCGATATCCGCTTCCACCGAGCCGAGCAATGCGCCGTCCAGACGTCCGTTCTGCAAGTCGGCGAACACCTCGTCCTGACTCTTGTACGCCACCACATGCGCGCCGAGCGGCGCCCATTTCTTCAGTGCATAGCCCTCGAACTGCGTGCCCGATTGCACGCCGATCTGCTTGCCGGCCAGTGCATTCGTGCCGCCCGCGAGCGCTGAACCTTGCCGCGCGATCAGCCGCGACTTGAACTGGAAGAGTTTCGACGAAAACAGGATCTGCTGCTCGCGCTTCTCCGTGATTGCCATCGACGAAAGAATCGCGTCGATCTTGCGCGCCTGCAGCGCCGGAATCATCCCCGAGAATTCGAGTTCGACCCACTGGCAGCGCGCGTGGATGCGCTTGCAGATTTCGTTGCCGAGATCGACGTCAAAACCTTTGAAGCTGCCGTCGGGCGCCTTGGCGTCCATCGGCGGGTAGCTCGGGTCGATACCGAGGCGCAGCGTAGTGGGCTCAACGGCTAACGCGCCACTATTGAACGCCAGCGCGGCGCTCAACGCGGCACTCAACGCGGCGCTTAAGATCATCAGCGAAATTTTCATGGGAGCACGGAGTGTGGGTGGACGGATGACGACGGAGCTATCCTATGCCGCGTCTGCGCCTCAAAGAAGTTCCATTCGGACTATCATGATCACTTTTACCGATCACCGAACTGGCAATTCCTTCATGGCGTTGACGATCTCCCAACTCCGCGCGTTCACCGCCGTGGCCGAGCACGGCAGCATCCGCGCGGCTTCGCGGGCGCTTGGCATCGCGCAGAGCGGTATCACGCAGCAGTTGCAGAATCTCGAATCGATGCTCGGCGCGACCCTGTTCACCCGCACGAATCGCGGCATTGCGCTGACGGCCCTCGGCCAACGGTTGTTGCAGCGCGCGGGCGCGATCATCGGCGAATGCGAACGCGCGGAGCAGGAAGTGCAGCAACTGCGCGGCGACTACATCGGCGAGGTCACGTTCGGCATGGCGACCGAACCGCTGATCGATGCCTTTGCACCAGTGCTGATGGAATTTCGCACGCGCTTCGAGCGGGTCGCGGTGCATCTGCGTACCGGCACCTCGCGCATGATGATTTCGTGGATTCGTGAAGGCACGCTGGATTTCGCGGTTGCCTTGGTGTCGAAGCATACGGATACGGCGGACCTCTCTGTCATGCCGCTGTATCCGTCCGATCCGGTAATCGTCTGTCGTCAAGGGCATCCGAAGGCCGGGGCGACCTCGCTGGCCGACCTGGTCGATTGCACGTGGGTCGCCACGCGCTCGCCGAATCTCACGGACGATCCGCAAATCAATCGCCTAAACCATCTGTTCGAAAGCCACGGCTTGCCGCCGCCGAAAATCGTCGCAACAGTGGAAGGCCTGTACGAAACGCTGCACCTGGTGAGCGCGACAGATTGCCTGTCGCTCGAAGCGTCGATCGTGGTGAAGCGCGGGCCGTTTGCAAGCACGCTCACCGCTATTCCGGTGCGCGAGCGCGCGGTCGAACAGCACGTTTGCCTGCTGCAGCGCGCGGCCATTCCGCTCACGCCCGCCGCGCAGGAACTCGCGACAATGATCGCTTCGTACACGCGCACGGTGCGGGCGCGTTGAAGGGGCGTTGAAGCGGCGCTCGAATCAGGTTGCCGTTTCTTCGAGCGCGAGCAATTCGTCGATAGTCTGACGCCGGCGGATCAGTCGCGGCTTGCCATGCTCCAGCAACACCTCCGGCGCAAGCGGCCGGCTGTTGTAGTTGGAGGACATCGACGCGCCATATGCGCCTGCATCGTGAAACACGATGAAGTCGCCCACTTCGGGCGTGTGCATCGAGCGGTTCGTAACGACGCCGCCTTCGGCTTGTGTGAAGACATCGCCGGCCTCGCAGAGCGGCCCGGCCACCGCGAACGAATCAACCGGCGCTTCGCTTGGCCTGCCGTCGCGCTCCAACACCGTCATCTCATGATGACTGCCGTAAAAAGACGGCCGCACGAGGTCGTTGAATCCGGCGTCGACCAAAGCAAACTGCTGCGCGGGGCGTCGATTCAACGCGTGAACTTCCGCGACGAGCACACCCGATTGTGCAACCAGAAAGCGCCCCGGCTCGATTTCCAGCCTCACGCGATGCGCGACATGCGCTTCGACCTGCCGACGCGCCGCGTCCCACAGCCGGAAGTAATGCGCGACATCGATACCGGGCTCGCCTTCGCGATACGGCACCGACAAGCCACCGCCCGCGGAGATTGCTTCGATATCGTGGCCCAGGCCCTTCACGGCTTCGACCATCGCCTCGCAAACACGCGACAGATGTCCATAGTCGACGCCCGAACCGATATGCATGTGCAACCCGACCAGCTTCAGCCGATAACGCCGGACCAGCTCGACCGCTTGCGGCACATCGTCGAGCCAGATGCCGTGCTTGCTATGCTCGCCGCCCGTGTTGGTCTTGTTGCTATGTCCATGACCGAAACCCGGATTGATCCGCAGCCACACGCGATGACCTTCGGGCGCATGCCGTCCTATCCGTTCGAGCATATCGAGCGAGCCCGCGTTGACCGTGATGCGGTGCTCGATCACGGTAGCAAGCGTCGCGTGGTCGATCAGATCGGCGGTAAACACGACACCTTCGGGATCGCCATCCGGCGTGAAGCCCGCCGCTAGACTGCGTTTGATTTCGCCCAGCGAAACCGCGTCGACCGTGGCCCCTTCCTCGCGCATCAGTTTGAGGATATGCAGATTCGAACAGGCTTTCTGCGCATAGCGGATCACGTCGAAGCTGCGCAATTCGGCAATACGCGTGCGAATCGCGTCAGCGTCGTAGACCCACAGCGGCGTGCCGTGCTCGTGGGCGAGTTCGACGAGTTGTTGCGGATTGAATGGCGTCACGGTCACGTCTCTTGATGTCGAAGCGTTGGTGTGAGCGACATGATGCTGAAAACGCGTCATTCAGTAAAATACCAATTCTTCACATGTCCATTCACTTCTGATATACGCAATCATGGCGCTCACACATCGGCATATCGAAGTCTTCCGCGCGCTGATGACCGCGGGCAGCGTCACCAAAGCGGCCGAAATGCTGTTCACCTCGCAGCCCACGGTGAGCCGCGAACTGGCGCGCATGGAGCAGAGCATCGGCTTTGCGTTGTTCGAACGCACGAACGGCCGGCTGCGTCCCACGCTGTCGGCGCTCGCCTTGTTCGACGAGATCAAGCGTGCGTATGTCGGGCTCGAACGCGTGGCGTCCACCGCCGCGAGCTTGCGAGAATTTCAGGGCGGCCAGCTTTCGGTCATCGCGTTGCCCGCGTTTTCGCATTCGATCTTGCCGGGCGCGGCGAAGCGCTTTCACGACGCGCAACCTGGCGCGAGTCTGTCGATCGCGGCGCAGGAGTCGCCGTTTCTCGAGGAATGGCTGAGCGCCCAGCGCTACGACCTCGGCCTGACCGAACACGGCGCGCCGCCGGCCGGCACGCGTCTGACGCCCTTGCTCGAAGTCGATGAAGTGTGCGTGCTGCCCGACGGGCATCCGTTGCTCGGCAAGCGGGTGATCGCCTTGAAGGATTTCGCCAATCAGCCGTTCATCAGCCTGTCGTCGAACGATCCATACCGGATTCAGATCGACGAGACCTTCGCGCAAGCTGGAATCGCGCGCCGCCAGATTGTCGAGACGCCTACCGCGGTGTCCGTGTGCAGCTTCGTTCGGCAAGGGCTTGGCCTCGCGATCGTCAATCCGCTGACAGCCCTCGATTTCGCGGGACGGCATCTGCATATCCGGCCGCTCGCCGTGTCGCTGCCGTTTCGCGTGAGTGTGATTCAGCCGGAGCATCGTCCGGGTCACCCGCTGGCTGGGGAGTTCGTTGGAGCGCTGCAAAGCGAAGCCGCCGCGCTGCGGCTACAATTGAAAGTCCACACCGGACGCAAGCAGCAATAACGGCTTCGGTTCGCAAATCAACGCGCGCGAACAACAGCCGCATCCACCACCGAAAAAGTCCGGGCACGCTTCAAGCTAAGCACAGCAACACACCGATTGCGAACACGAGCGGCGCACAGCGCCTTCGTGTCGCATGAGATTTCGCATGTCGTAGACCATCAACAGGAGTTTCCCAAATGATGAATCGAGACAATCCCGTCTGGCTGATCACAGGATGTTCCACAGGCTTTGGCCGCGAATTGGCGAAGCTGGTGCTGGAGCGCGGCTGGCGCGCGGTCGTCACCGCACGCGATCCGTCGAAAGTAAAAGATATTGCCGAAGCCCACGGCGACCGCGCACTGGTTCTGCCACTCGATGTGACGAACCGCAAGCAGATCGACGACGTGGTGACGCAAGCGAAGCAGCGTTTCGGCCGTATCGACGCACTCGTCAACAACGCGGGTTATGGCTACCTGGCGGCGATCGAGGAAGGCGAGGACGACGAAGTCCGCGCCATGTTCGAAACCAACGTGTTCGGCCTCGTCGACATCACGAAGGCGGTCTTGCCGATCATGCGCGAGCAGCGTAGCGGTTTGATCGTCAACGTGTCGTCGATCGGCGGCATCGCGAGTTTCGCGGCGACCGGCTATTACCACGCCACCAAATACGCGGTGGAGGGTCTATCCGAGTCGCTGGCGACGGAGGTGAAACCGCTCGGCATCGACGTGCTGATCGTCGAACCGGGGCCGTTCCGCACGAACTGGGCGGGCCCGTCGATCAAACAATCGGCCACGGTAATCGACGACTACGCGGCCACGGCCGGCGAGCGCCGCAAGCAGACCGAAGCGCGCAGCGGCAAGCAGGCGGGCGACCCGGTGCGCGCCGCGCAGGCCATTATCGACGCCGCACTGTCCGACACACCGCCGCTGCGCTTGCTGCTCGGCAAGATGGCGCTTGAACTCGCGCGCAAGAAACTGGACTTCATGCGCGGCGATTTCGATGCCTGGGAAGCCACCACGGTGGGCGCGGACTTTCCGGAAGGAGCGGGTTAGGCCGCGGGAGTTTCACGCAATCCGTTGACCGTTGTCCGTTGGTCGGGCTTAAAACTCGACCAGCGCGAAATCTTCCTTGCCCACGTCGCAAAGCGGGCAGCGCCAGTCTGCGGGCACGTCCGCCCAGCGTGTGCCCGCGGCGATGCCTTCTTCCGGCAAACCTGCGGCTTCGTCGTAGACCCAACCGCAGATCACGCAGACCCATTGCTTGAAGTCATCCGCCGACGCGCCGGGATCCACGGCCGCGCTCGGCGCATCAGCCGCGTGCAACACAGGTGTCTCATCGAGGCTTACCACTAACGGCGCGACTGTGCCACCTCCGGTCTCCGCGAGACGCGCCTGCAGGCTCTCCAGCAGCCGCTGCGCTTCGGCCTGCGTCAGATCGATCCAGTAGGGATCGCCCGCGCCATCGTTGAGCCGCTCAGAGGAAAACTGGATTTCTACGGCAACGCCCTTCTTGTACATGGCAAATCGGAATATCGATGAAGCCGGCAACGCGCGACGCAAGGAAACTCCCTGAGGGCGCGCCGGCATGGGCGCAAGCGTTGCGCCAGAGACTTCGCGCGGAGATCAGACGAACTGGTTCAGCACGATCGCGGCGATCAGGCCGGCGGCGCCGATAAGGCCCAGCAATTGCAGCAGCGTGAGCGATTTACGGGGTGCGGTAGGGATTTGTTGCGTAGTCACGGGCTATTCTTCAAGATTGGAAAAAGCGAAATGGTACACGGGTCCGCGGCCCGCGCATGTCGAATAGCGCAAACCGCCGTGCATTAGCTGCCATTATCGCTGCTCGATTGCCTTAAATTCCCTACCGTCCGGAGATGGATTAATTCCCCCCGGAGAGGAAAGTTTAGCTCTTCGCCAACGGGCTGCCGCGGCGCGAATCCCAGAAGCGGATCACGGCCGTGTCGCCCGTGCCGGCGCCCACCACTTGATCCGGCGCGCCGTTCTCGCGCAGCAACGCGCGCAAATCGTTGATGACCGGAAACACCTCGTGATTCCAATCCGCGCCTTGCGAATCGTGGGCCCGCTGTTCGGCTTCGACGATCTCGCGGTCTTCCTTGAAAATGCGCTCGGTGAACCACACCAGCAGCGGCCATGCGAGATTCAACACGCCGGGAATGCCCGGTTTGCGAATCGACAGCAACCCGAACGTGCGGTTGGTGCGCTGCTCGCGATCGAGCGGCACGTAGATGATCCACAGATTCATTACCAGCGTCTGCTCGGACGTGCGGATCTGCAGCGTCTGATACGGATACTCGGTGCGGATCGTCATCACGTCTTTGTCGTTGTCGCCGCCGGTTTTACGGCTCTGGCCGAACACGATCGCTTCGCCGATCGGCTGCTGGCCGGCCATGCGCGCGAACGTGTAATCGACTTCGACCCATCCCTCGCCGCGCCGCCGGCCGAGCGAGCGCGCCCGCATCTGCCCCATCTGCTTGCGATGCAGAAACTGATGGTTCATGTCCATCAGGTTCTCGTGCATGAACGAGTAATGGCAATTCACCGGACGGCCGAAGCGGCGCGTCTTGTACTTCTTGTCCGAGACCGACGCGAGGTCGGGCAGCGGCCGTTGTTCGGCCAGCGCGGCATCGCCGGGGAAAACGAAAATCAGGCCTTCGATCTCGCGGCACGGATAAGAGCGCACGCCGTTCGGCAGACGCTCGCGGCCCAGGTACGGCACGTCGATGCACTTGCCCGAGCAGTCGTAAGTCCAGCCGTGGTAGCCGCAGCGGATCGATTCGCCATCCACCACGCCCTGATGCAACGGCACCTGACGATGCGCGCAGCGGTCCTCCAGCGCGAACACCTTGCCCGATTCCGTGCGCGCCAGCACGATCGGGTCGCCCGCGAACGTCACACCATGCGTCTTGCCCCGCTTCACCTCGTGCGACCACGCCAGCGGATACCAGTGGTCAGGGTGAATACCGACGCGGCGCAGATCGCGCACCGGTGCGTCGTTGGCGGCCTGGCCCGGCGCGTGAGCCGGTTTCTGCGATGCGGCCTGGGCAGGCGACGCATCGACGGTTACATCGACGGTGTCTTGTTCTAGCGGGGGAACAGCATGCATAGGTGGCTCTCCGTGCACGGGCGGATAGAAGGTAGCCGCCCGGCAAATCGCGGGCGGCATCGTCGCCAGTCTACTAGAACCCGACGCCGTATGGGTTCGGGGACCGCGCAGCGGCCCGCGGCGACGCCTGCCCGCGCAAGCGCGCCGCCCGGCTCCCCATGCCTTCCTGAAGAGACGACGCGCCGCGTCAGCTTTCGTCGTGCGCCACCAGCCCCGAGCGGCGCTGCACGCCCCACGACCGACCGCCGCGCAGGAAATGCAGCCAGCCGAGCGCCGCACCCACGTGCCGCACCAGCTGAAACGTGAACGGCTCGGCGACCGCCGCGAGCATCGCCATCCATAAACTGGAGCCGGTGCGCTCGCCAGTCCAGCGCCGGTACAGATGGATGCTCCACAGATAGAACGCGAGGTCGATCGCCGTTTTCAGACCGATTACGCTGAAGATCGATACGACGATCGCGCCATGTCCGCCGAACACAAAGGCGAGCAGCAGCGCGAACGCGGTGAGGCCGTAGATCGGCTGCATGGTGTCGATCGCCTTGACCGGCAGCATCAGCATGCCGAGCGTGCCGTAGCGCGGATTGCCGGTCATGTCGCGGTTCCAGTACTGCGTCTGCAGGAAGCCCGCGAACCAGCGGCGGCGTTGACGCAGAAAGCTCGCGAGGTTGTCCGGCGCGTCGGTGCGGGCACGCGCGTCGCCGACCACGCGCACGTCCCAGCCGAGGTCATGGTCGACCGAATAGCGGCGCAGCCGGTGAATCAGCTCGTAGTCTTCGACGAGACATTGCGGATCGAAGCCGCCCACGTCGACCAGCGCGTCGCGCTTGAACGACGCGAAAGCGCCCGAGATCAGCAGCAGACTGTCCGCACGCATCCACGCGAAACGGGCGATGAAGTTGCGCATGTACTCGTAAGTCTGGAACCACTCGAATACGCGCCCCGACGCCGACCTGCCGCACACCGGCACCAGAATGCCGGCTGCGGCGACCAGCTTCGGCTCGCTCGCGAAAGCGGCGCGCATGGCGTAGGTGGCGTCGTCGTCGAGCAGGGTGTCGGCGTCGACCGTCATGACGGTTTCCGTGGTCATCACGGTGATCGCGGCATTCAGCGCGCGAGCCTTGCCGCCGTGCGGCACGCGCAGCCAGAACAGATTCGGATACAGCGCGCTCGGCGCGCTCAGCACGCCGTCGGCGGCCGCGGTGAGGCCGAAGCGTTCGGTGAGCAGTTCGCGCGTCGCGTCGGTGGAACCGTCGTCGGCAATGACGATTTGCGCCGGACCATGCGTTTGCCGCAGCAGCGCGGCGAGCGTTACCGGCAGCACCGTCGCTTCGTTATGCGACGCGACGATCACACCCATGCTCGGCAAACTGCGCCGTTCGAAGTCCGGTTCGAGCGGCGGCGCACGCCGCATCAACGGCAGTGTTTTCCACGTGACGAACGCCAGCAGCAAGGTGTCGTACACCACGTAGGCGATACCCGTCGACCATGCCAGCGCGCCCTGCAGAAAGAAGGCGCGCGCGAACAGCAGCACCCACACGACGACGACACTCAGATGAATCAGCGTGCTCAACGGCGTCGTGCGACGCGGCACGATGCGCGGCGAAGCGAGAGCGAGGGCCTGTTCCAGGGTTTTCTTCAAAATGACTGCCGGGTTAGTCGATGTTGCGGTTGATAGGTGAAGGCTGCGCTCACGGCACCATGCGCTTGAGAACCGATTTGCGATCGATCCACTGATGCTTCAACGCGCCGCCGATATGCATGGCCAGCAGCGCATAGAGCGCATAGCCGAGCCATGTATGCAAGGCGCCGAAACGGTCGTGCAAGGTCTCCTTGAGCGCCGGATCGAGGTTCATCACGTAGCCGATACGCGGCCATGGAAACAGATTGAACAGGTGCATGGGGTGCGTCGCCGCGTCTTTCCATGCGGAATCGTGCAGCCAGCCCGACAGCGGCAGTGCAATCATCAGCAGGTAGAGCAGAAAATGCGCGACGTGCGCGGCAATCTTTTCCCACGACGGAAACTCGCGCGGCAACGGCGGCGGCTTGTGCGACACGCGCCACAAGATGCGCATGAGCGCGAGACCGAGCACCGTGATGCCGATCGACTTATGGGTGTCGACCACCGGGCGCACCCAGTCGTCCGGCAACGAATCCGCGCTCAGGCCGAGTACGACGTTGCCGATCATCAGCAGCGCGATGAGCCAATGCAGCACCATGGCCGTGCGGGTGTAGCGCGATGGCACGGGCGTGCCGGTCGAATCGGTCAAAGGGTCGGCGTGCGTGTTCATGTTTATTCCGTCCGCAGCGGCATGGCTGCGAAAGCTGTTTGAAAATCCGGCAATGCAGTAGCACATCCAGACGCGCCGCAGTATAGACAAACGCCCCAGTGTGACGCTTTATTCCGCCGGGTGCTTAAAACTATGTTTCAGATTATTTCCTGCGCGTGTTGAGCGGGAACGTTGCACCGCTAAATGTGCGGCGACTCATGCCGCGCCGCGACATCGGCGCTGCCGGCTCGGTGCATTCGCTGAGCGAGCCATTGGTTGCATTCGCATCCAGTCAGCGGCGATGCCAGGCGGGGCGGTTGCGGTAACGGGTGAACGACCAGTCTAGCGCTTGACGAACCGATAGTGCCCGACGCCCCATTCGCTGCCATGCGCGTAGCCGAACAGCTCGGCCACGGCCATATAGAACATGCGCCACCGTTGCAGCCACACTGCCGCATCGCGCGCGCAGTAAGTATCGGCGAGCATCGGCATCACCCGGTCACGCGCCGCGTCGAGCGCGGCAAGCCAATGATTCGCCGTGCGCTCGTAATGCGTGCCGCTCACCCACCATTGCCGCTCCGCGCGTAGATCGTCCTGGAAATTGAGCAGCAGCGCTTCCGACGGCATCGTGCCGCCGGTGAAGAAGTGCTTCGACATCCAGTCGCTGCCGTCCTCCACCTGGAAGTGATATGCAAGCGTGCGATGCGCGAAGATATGCACGAACAGCTTCGCGTCGTCGCGCATCCAGCGCGCGATTTTCGCGAGCAGCAGGCCATAGTTCTTCATATGCTCGAACATCTCGATCGACACCACGCGGTCGAAACCGCGGCCAAGCTGTGCATCGTCGAATTCGAAATCGACGATGTTGCCCGTCACCACGGAGAGGTTGTGCAAACCCGCCTGCGCGGCGCGCGCTTCGATGAACGCACGCTGCCCATGCGAGTTCGATAGCGCGACGATCCGCGCATTCGGATAACGCGCCGCCAGCCATAACGACAGCGAACCCCAGCCGCAACCGAGGTCGAGAATCCGCTGACCGTCGGCGAGTTCCGCGCGCTCGGCATAGCGTTCGAGCATGGCCGCTCCGGCTTGCGCGAGCGTCTCGTCACCGGTCGGATACAGGCAGCACGAGTACTTCAGATGCGGCCCGAGCTGCGCGTGAAAGAACGACGCCGGCACCTCGTAATGCTGCGAGTTGGCGGCTTGCGTTTCGATGGCGATCGGACTCGCACGCAACTCGTCGAGCAGACGGTTGAGCCGTTGCGCGCGCAATTCGCCGTTGTCGGCCGCTTCGTCGCGCAAACGCTGACGCATCAACTGACGCATGCCGAAGCGGATCACGCTGTCCGGCAGCCAGCCGCGTTCGCAGCTTCGAATGAGCCAGCCATCATTGGGCTCGGCAGGCGATGGCGGTAGGGTGTGGTCGGTGGTGGATAGGCTCATGAGGGCTGACTCCCTGTCGTTATTCTGGACTTTTTGAATGCGCGCGTGCGCCGTGGGCGCGTGTTCAACTCCGCGGCGGCCACGGAATCAGCGCGCTGGTGGTGCGCATGTATTCGGCGTAACCGGGGCGCCGTTTTGCCATGCTTTCTTCGAGCAGCGGAATGCCGGAAAGCTTCAGCAACAGGAACGCCATCAGCACTGGCGGCAACAGCGTGAACCACGCCCACGGCGTGCCGATCGACAACGCGATATAAGCCAGCCAATGCACGCATTCGAAGAAATAGTTCGGATGCCGCGAGTAACGCCACAAGCCGACGCGGCACACCGCGTCGCGATTGGCCGCATCGGCCTTGAAGCTTCGCAACTGGCGGTCGGCCATGGCTTCGCCAGCCACTGAGACGATCCACACCACGACGGCCAGCACGACCCAACCAATAGCGGGCGCCGTGCCGCGGCACGACGGCACGAGAAACGCGATCGACAGCAGCATCGAAATAACGACTTGCAACTGGAAAAACCAGAACATCCTGCTCGCCGCCTTGTCGCCCCATTCTTCTCGAAAGCGGTGATAGCGCGCGTCTTCGGGCTTGCCGGCGTTGCGTTTCCACAGATGCGTGCCCAGCCGCACGCCCCAGATCAAACCGCCGAGCGCGGTCAACGCGCGCGCGTCGGGGTCGCCGGTGCCGAGCACCGCGTAGAGCACCGCCACGAGGCCGAGCGAATACGCCCAGACGGGATCGACCATGCCGGCGTTTTCGCTCTTCAACTGCCACGCCCAGACCGCGCTGAAAATCGCGACGAGTCCGACCAGGGCAATCACGGCAGTGGCAAGTGGCGGCATGATTTCTTCGTTCAATGGCGATGCGGGTTATACGCTGCGGCGGTGGTACCGGATGCGCGCGGCGCGCCCGCTAGTCCTTGTCGCCCGGCGAGGCGAAGCCCGGCTTGCCCAACTGATCCGGCCGCTGCGGCACGCGCCTGAAACGCGACGTGTCGTAGCCCATCGCATCGAGCCGGGCAAGCAAGGCCCGATAAGTGTCGTCGCTCATGTCCGGCTCACGCGAAAAAATCCAGCCGAGGTTTTTGCCTGGGTAGCCGAGGATCGTGTAGCGATAGTCGGGGTCGACATAAAGCGTCAGTTGCGTCACGTGGATGGGCCAGAACAACTGCACGCTCCACTCGCCGCCGTCTTTGCCGGGCACGGGCGTGTCGAGAAACTGGTAGTGTTTTTCCTCGGCGTCGAAGCGCTTCTTGCGGGCGTAGTACGAGTCGTCGATCTTGCCGTCCGCCCGCAGTGTCCATTCGGCGCGGCTCGCCACCATGTCGCGCTCGGCGAAATATGGAATGTTCGCGATGATGTACCAGCGGCCCATGTAGCGCGGCAAGTCGACGGGCACGGTGGAAAGCGGTTCGCTCGCACGCGGGTTGGGATTGGGTGGATCGTTGGAACAGGCCGCGAGCGATAACAGCAGCACCGACGCCATAGCAGTGGCGGCGGCAGTGGCAATGGCATAGACAACTCGGCGCATGGCGGCGGCCTCGAACGTGTGGCGGCAATAAACGTATTACGTTCGACAGGGCTGTCTGGATGCGCGCAGCGCCCATGAGTCGACACGGCTGATTCGCGCCAGGGCACACAGCCACCCGCAAACGGTGCTCGCCGACAAGTTCGCGCACGCGCGACCGTTGCAGCGCTCTGGCCGTACGGGCGGTCACACCTGAACTGCACGCTTTAACAACGCTACTGACCGACCCGCTGCTCAGCACCGCTTTACGCCAGGCTTACAAGCGGCGCGAGCCGGTTAGCGTTATCGTGTCCGCAACGTCTGCTCCCACGTCAATTCCGTCATGTCGATCCGCTTCAACGCCCCATTCATCGCCTTGCTTGCCGCCGCCCTCTTCGGCGCGACGACACCGGTCGCCAAAGCGCTGCTCGGCTCGCTCTCGCCGTTCCTGCTTGCCGGCCTGTTCTACCTCGGCAGCGGCTGCGGCCTTGCCGCGGTGATGCTCGCGCGCCGGCTAAAAGGCGGCGGCGGACAGCCGACCGGCCACAGCCCTTTCCCGTTCCGCGAAATCCCTTGGCTGGCCGGCGCGATCGCGGCCGGCGGCGTCGCAGGACCTGCTTTATTGATGCTGGGTTTGCAAACGACACCGGCCGCCACCGGTTCGCTGCTGCTGAATCTGGAAGGCGTATTCACCGCGCTGATCGCGTGGATCGTGTTTCGCGAGAACGTCGACGTGCAGGTGTTCCTCGGCATGGCCGCGATTGTCGCGGGCGGCGTGGCGCTGTCCTGGCATCCAGGCGCGACGGGATTGCCGCCGGGCACGCTGCTGCTGGCCGGCGCCTGCGCGTGCTGGGCCGTGGACAACAATCTCACGCGCAAGGTGTCGGCGCACGACGCGATGTTCATTGCCTGCATAAAAGGACTGGTGGCCGGTGCGGTCAATGTGGCGCTCGCGCTCACCCTCGGCGCCGCATGGCCGAAGCTCTCGACGGTCGCGCTCGCCATGCTCACCGGCTTTGCCGGCTACGGCGTGAGCCTGGTGCTGTTCGTGGTCGCGCTGCGCAATCTCGGGACCGCGCGGACCGGCGCTTATTTCTCGGTTGCGCCGCTATTCGGCGTGACCCTGTCATGGCTGCTATGGCCGGAACTGCCGCAGCCGCTCTTCTGGGTCGCCGCCGCGTTGATGACGCTCGGCGTGTGGCTGCACATTCGCGAACGTCATGAACATCCGCACACGCACGATCCGCTCGAGCACTCGCATCGTCACCGGCACGACGCGCATCACCAGCACGAGCATGATTTCGCGTGGGACGGCGACGAGCCGCATACCCATCCGCACCGCCATGCACCCATGACGCACGCGCATGCGCATTTCCCGGACATCCATCACCGGCACACGCATTGATTTTTGGCTCGGCCACGCTGCGCGGGCATTCGCTGCATCGCAAGACAAAAATCTTTCTGAAAAAAAATCAGCCGATAGGTCGATTCAATTGGCATCGCCGCGCATCGCATCCTGTAATGAAACTCCTGTCGTACACGTGTCACCGTTTAACCCGCCTGCACCTTTGGAGAGATCTATGTCGCAGCCCGAGCCCAATGTAGACGAATTAATGAAAAGCATCGCCGAGGAAACGGACACGCCGACGGAAACCGTTTCGAAGATGTACGCAGATACCTTGGCCAGCTATCGGCACGACGCGCGTGTATTCGACTACGTGCCGCTCTTTGCCGCGAAAAAAGTACGCAACCAGCTTCGCGACAATTCGAATCGCAAACACTGATACGGCGGCGCGCGGAGACCACCGCCTGCTGAATCGCTTATTCGCCTCGACCGACCCGCGCGAAAATTCACATAACGCGCACTGAATTTTTTCCCGCTGATAGACTCTGGCCCAGAACCATCGACTCGGGGGAGTTGGCATGCGGGTAACAATCGTAGGTGCGGGCATCGCCGGTTTGAGCACAGCGTGGTCGCTCTCGAAACAGGGACATGACATCACATTAATCGAGCAGGGCTCGATTCCAAACCCGCTCGCCGCGTCGGGCGACCGGCATCGCATGATTCGTCGCGCATACGGCGATGCAGACGGTTATGCGCGAAACATCGAAGAGGCGTTCGATAGCTGGGACCTGCTATGGAACGATCTCGGCGTGTCCCATTACGCAAATTGCGGAGTGCTCGGCATTTCGCAATTCGCAGGCGATGGCGCCGAACAGTTCCGCACCGGCCTCGACCGGATGGGATTCGAGTACGAACGGCTCGAACCGCTCGAGGCTGCGGCGCGCTATCCGTTTCTCGACCCGGTCACGTTTCGTTACGCTTACCTCGATCACGACGGCGGCGCACTATTCAGCGAACGCATTGCGCGCGACATGAAAGCGTGGCTCAAGATGCGCGGCGCCGACATTCGCCTACACACCAAGGTGCACGCGGTCGATCCGAAGACCGCTTCCGTGCGACTCGAGAATGACGAGATCGTGCGCGCCGACCGCCTCGTGGTCACCGCGGGCGCGTGGACGCCGCAACTGTTTCCCGCGCTTGCCGAAAACCTCATGACGTATCGCAACACCGTCGCTTATCTCGAGCCGCCTGCGGATCTGGAAGACGCATGGTCGAAGGCGCCCGCGATCGTCGACATCGGCGGCGCGAGCGACGGCTATGTACTGCCGCCGCTCGACGGCATTGGTCTGAAGTTTGGCGCCGGCATCAATAAATCGCTCACGCCGGATCCCGAGGCGAATCGCGTCGCGGCGCCCGGTGAGGGCGACCGTTTGCGGCGGCTGTTTTCGCCGCCGTTCAGCCGGATCGACGAATATACGGTATCCGAAGTAAAAACGTGCGCGTACACGTTCACGGCGGATAAGCGGTTCTTTTCGAAGCGCATCGGCAACACGTTGGTCGTATCGGCTTGCTCCGGACACGGCTACAAATTCGGCGCAGCGGTCGGGCGGCGAATCGCGGAGACGCTGGAGACCGACGACGACGCCACGCTCACGCGCTGGCTCAGAGCCGAGACGGTCTGAACGGTTGCTTTTACTCGTACGTAACGATGGTTGACGCCAACGCATTGTTTATCCCGCAGCAGGACAGCATCGACGAAACCGCGATGACGCTTGCCGCGCTCGCCTGCATCGACGGCTTTACCGCCTGCTTCAACGCACGCGATCTCGACGGCATGGACGCGCATTTGCACTTTCCGCACGTCATTCTTTCGGGCGAACAACTGGTGATCTGGGAACGGCCGGGCCAATTGCCCGCCAGCTTCTTCGACGATCTGACGCGCGATACCGGCTGGCATCACACTGCGTATCAGGAAAAGCACGCGGTGCTGGTGAGCCCGCGCAAAGTGCACCTGCGTGTGGTGTATTCGCGCAATCGCGCAGACGGTTCGATCATCACGCTGCATCGCAATGTGTGGATCGTGACGTGGCAGGACGGGCGCTGGGGTATCAAGCAGCGGTCGTACTGAGTGCGGTTTGCTATCCATTTGCGTAGGGGCTGCCGCGGCACCGCGCTCCACATTCGACATCAACAGCCCATCGTCCACGCGTGGCTCCATATTCCGGCCGTACTGTGGAGCTAACAATGGTGCATCGAATTTCTTATGCTGACGGATTGGCAGTCTTCGACTCAACAAGGAACCGCACATGTCCGATCCGATTCAGATCCGCCCCGTCGTCCCCGGCGACTTCGACGCATGGCTGCCGCTCTGGGACGCTTACAACGCGTTCTACGGCCGCTCGGGCGAAACCGCGTTGCCGCGCGAGATCACGCAAATTACGTGGGAACGTTTCTTCGATGGCTACGAGCCGATGCATGCGATGGTCGCCGAACGCGACGGCCAGTTGCTCGGCCTCGTGCATTTCCTGTATCACCGTCACACGACGATGAAAGGACCGACCTGCTATCTGCAAGACCTGTACACGCTCGACAGCGAGCGCGGCAAGGGCGTCGGCCGCGCGTTGATCGAAGCGGTATATGAGCGCGCCAAAGCCGATGGTTCGCTCCGCGTTTACTGGCAGACCCACGAAACGAATCAGACGGCGATGAAGCTCTACGACAAGGTTGCGGACCGCTCAGGCTTCGTGGTGTATCGCAAAGCGTTGTGATGCCGCGCAGCGAGCTTGCGTAGCACGCTTGCCGCTCGTTTTGCCGTGCCGCGCGCCCCACGCGGCGCGTCGCCCACTTATCTCCGACCTTCACGCGGCCACCATGCGCCGCGCATTGTCCAGTTCGATTGTCGCCGCCTTCCAGACCCGCGCCGCTCAAGTTTTGCGCGCGGTCTGCCGTTATCGCCATTGGACGGAGCTACACCCGGCTCCATGCGGTTCATCGGCGAAAACCTGGGCGATCTCCTCATGGAGGGGCGCAAACGAATCGGACACTGTACATGCCTTCGATCATCGGCATCGATCTTGGAACCACCCATAGTCTCGTGGCAATCTGGCGCGACGACCGCGCCGTGCTCATTCCGAACGCGCTAGGCGAGACGCTCACGCCCTCGTGCGTCTCCATCGACGACGATGGCTCGATTCTCGTCGGCAGACCCGCTCATGACCGCTTGCATACGCATCCCGAGCGCACCGCCGCCAACTTCAAGCGCTATATGGGCACGAGTCGCACCGTGCCGCTCGGCACGCAAACGCTGCGTCCCGAAGAGTTGTCCTCGCTGGTGCTCAAGTCGTTGAAGGCCGATGCCGAAGCCTTTCTCGGCGCAACGATCAGCGACGCCGTGATCGCCGTACCCGCTTATTTCAGCGACGCGCAACGCAAAGCCACGCGCATCGCCGGCGAACTCGCCGGCCTGAATGTACTGCGCCTCGTCAACGAACCGACCGCCGCCTCGCTTGCGTATGGCGTGCATCAACGCGATAGCGAGCGCAAGTTTCTGATCTTCGATCTGGGCGGCGGCACCTTCGACGTCTCCGTGCTCGACTTCTTCGAAGGCGTGATGGAAGTGCGCGCCAGCACCGGCGACAATTTTCTGGGCGGCGAAGACTTCACCGATGCATTGGTCGAGTTGTTCTGCCAGCGCAACGGCCTCAAGCTCCAATCACTCGCGCCAATTGCCGCGCAACGGCTGCATCAACAGGCCGAACGTGCGAAACGTCAGCTGACGCAGAACGGCGTCGGCAATGTCACGCTTGAACTTTCAATCGGCGACCGTGAGCACGCGCTCGAACTCGATGCGGCCGCCGCGGAGCGCACTTGCGAGCATTTGCTGCAGCGACTGCGCAAACCGGTGGAACGCGCATTGCGCGATTCGAAAATCGCCGTCGCCGCGCTCGATGAAATCATCCTGGTCGGCGGTGCGTCGCGTATGCCGATGGTCCGCAAGCTGGTCTCGAAGATGTTCGGCCGCCTGCCCGCCGGACATCTGAATCCGGACGAAGTGGTCGCGCTCGGCGCGGCGGTACAGGCCGGGCTTGTCGGACGCGACGCCGGACTCGACGAAATGGTGTTGACCGATGTCGCGCCCTACAGCCTCGGCATCGACACGGCCATGCAGGTCGGCCCTGCTCAGTTCGTGCCGGGTCACTTTCTGCCGATCATCGAACGCAACACGATCGTGCCGGTGAGCCGTATGCAGCGCATTTTCACGGTGCGCGACCGTCAGCAGATGCTCAGCATCAAGGTGTTTCAGGGCGAAGCGCGCTTGACCGCGGATAACGTCGCGCTGGGCGAATTCACGCTCGAGGTGCCGCTCAAAGCAGCGGGCGAAGCTGGCGCGGATGTGCGTTTCACCTACGACATCAACGGTGTGCTGGAAGTCGAAGCCACTGCGTTTCCGGGCGGCGTAAAGCGCGCGATGGTGATCGAAGAAAACCCCGGCGTGATGACGCCGGAAGAAATCCGCCAGCGTCTCGCGGCGTTGAGCACGCTGAAGATTCACCCACGCGATCAACTCGAGAACCGGACGCTGTTGACGCGCGCCGACCGCGTCTATGAAGAAACACTCGGCGACCATCGGCAATATCTGGCGGCGCATATCGCTCGCTTCCAGGCGCTGATCGAGCGCCAGAATACCGATGAAATCGCGCAGGCGCGCGGTGAACTCAGCGCGCTGCTGGATCGCTTCGATGTACACGTGACTTACTGAGCGGCCATGAATACGATCTCGAACAATCAATGGCCCTGGGACGTGCTCGGCATCGAGTCTAGTGCCGATGAGCGCGCGGTGCGTCGCGCTTATGCACGGCTGTTGAAACAACAACGTCCGGATGAAGATGCTGAAGCATTTCAGCGTCTGCGGTACGCGTATGAATCCGCGTTGCAGATGGCGAGCGGTGCAGTCGCGAAGGCAGCAATAGCGGAGCCGACAGCGAACATCTCCGGCGCTGAACCTGCGGTTTCGATTGCAAACACGGGGGAGCCCGCAACCGGGCCGGCGACGTCCCACGTGACGGTCGACGCTTCGGAAGTCGAAGCCGCTACCCCCGAACCCGACGCCTTTGAAACCGCCGTCCAACTCTGGCACAACTTCATCGCGCACGCGGACGATCTCAAGTCGCGCCGTTCGCTGCAGGACTTGTTCGCCGCCGTCGTCAACATTGCGACGCGCGACGAACTCGAATGGCAGGCGCTGTGTCATTGTCTGAACGAGGACACGCCCGCCGCGCTGCGCATGAACCTGAGCGCAGTGCTCTGCTGGCGGGACAACTCGACGCATTTGCGGCGTCGCAACGCGGCCATCGCCATGCTCGCCTTGAATCGCGTGTTCGCCGATGAAGACTACGACGCGCTGCGCCTGCGCTTCACGAACGCAATGGCATTGCTTGAAGGTCCGCTGCCGCAAATGACGGCCGGCGCGCGTGCATTGCTTCGGGCCGGCGCGCGTGCCGAGATGGAGCAGTTGTTGACTGCTCTCGGCCGCTACCATCCGAATGTCGTACGGCTGCGGCTCGATGCCGAGAAAGTCGATTTCTGGGGACGTTGCCTCAAATTCCGCATCGGCGCGGGCCGTCTGTTTGGTCCGGCGCTCGCGTTGAACGCGTGGTGCGGCTTGCTGTTCGCCGACGCGTCGCTGAACCCCAACGGCAACCGGTGGTTCGATCAGTGGTCGCCCGCTCAGCTGGGCATTTTTCTGTCGACGCTAATGCTCGCCTTGCTCACGGTCGCCGCCACGACCGTGCTGCTGTCCGAGCCGCAGCAACAGCGGCTGCGGGCGTTGCGCTCGATCGGCTGGCTGCGGTATGGCTGGATTCCGGTGTGGCTTGGCGCGACCGCCTTTGCATTGTGCGAGGACGGCAGCGGCCGTTTGACATCAATGGCGATGGCCACGTTGGGCGTGTGCACGATCTGGGCCGCGTTGATTCACGGCTGGCCGCCCGTCAAGGAACTCGCGATACTGGCCGCATTCAGCGCGACGGCGTTGGGTTTCGCGGGCCATTGGATCGCGATGGATCCGCGTGCGTGGCCGATGCCTTATGCGCACGGTGTGCTGTTCGCGTTCTTCATTTCGTTTTCGCAAGCGGAATGGCGCGGATGGATCGCGCGGCAGCCGCGGTTGTTTTGGGCTTGCGTGCCTTTGTGGTTCGCTGGATTCGTAGCGTTGATCGTGCTGCTGTTGCAACAGGACGTGCGTGCGACGCAGTTCGCGTGGGCGTTGTTTGCGGTGATGGCGGCCACGGGCGGCGTGCTGGCGACGACGCGTTGGAATGATTTGCGCAATGCGATACCGGCGTTTTTTCGTGGGTATGCGAACCTCGTGTGGATGGCGCTGGCGATTTATAAGCCGGATATCATCGCTTGTGTGAGTGCGGGGTTGATGAGTATCTGGGTTATTGAGGGGGTCAGGCAGCGGCGGGTGGGGTAGGCCGCCTTCGGTACGCTCGGCCTCGTTCGCGCAACGTACTTGGGCAAGACCATCTTTGATACCTGTGAATCGCAGAAAAAAGCAGGGAAATGTGATGCGATAAGCGAAGCGCGGGCAGGAAGTGCAGTTCAAGCATACGCATTCGCATCGCCAATCGGGTCTTTGGTGATGAACCGCCCGGTTTGCGGCCTATTGCAGCGGTTCCGATAGTAAACAAACGTACTTTGGCGGTCCTACGCAGATCATAAGCCCGAGGTTACGTCGTAATTAAAGCGACTGGCGCGCAGTACGGCTCAATTCGAGTAATCTCGGCAGACGCACACGCGAGGAAAACGCTAGCACCACTACTAGGCTCAAGTTCGAAGAGCAGTAGCTCATCGTCTGTCCTCGTGAAACAAGCGTCGTACACCCAGTTGTCTTGAACGAAGGCATCAATGGATATGTCCGCAATCTTTACCTCACGCAGAGTCAGCGTAATGACGCAGTCCGGTCCAGGCGCGACCCAGTTTGGATCATCCTGCCCCCAGTGCCGCAATTCGACGGCGACGTCCACCACTCCGGAGCCACGTTTTCCGTGCTCCATCTTGATAGACAGCACTTGCGCGTCATGGAAAGCCGGCCAGTATCCATACACCTTCTTCAGCAAGATAGAGTTGCCTACCTCGCCCCATCCGTAGTCATCTGCTTCGCCCATCATGTAGCCTCGTACTGCAAGAAGTCTGGACACGTTCAATCATCAAGCATTGCGATCGGTCACGAGGACCTTCGCGCGAGGGCGTCGACGGCATCGATCACGCCGACGCCCAAATCGAAGATCCATTCTCAAGGGATCGGACAAAGGGGGAGCCCTTCGTCGCGGTCGAAATTCGGTCCAGCGTTGTGACCATGCGGCTTCATCCCATCATGCGAATGATCGCCATGATATTGAGCCGACAAATCACCATTGGAATCGTAATAGTTCACTTTGGGTTTAAACGGATGAACGATAAACCCGCCTCGCGGCCCACCCGTAATGGGCATGAGTTTGGAATCACCAAACGGATCCGTGAACTGAACCGGATTCCCACCCACATAAGCATACGCGTTCGTCTGCCCACTCGCCCAGCCTAGGGGGTCTTCACTGATGAACCTCGCAGTCGCCGGACTGTAGTACCGATTCCGAAAGTAATACAGCCCCGTCCCATCATTCTCGCGCCCGGTGTACTGCTGCAGGTTCGGGTCGGCCGCACCCGTCCGCGTGGTCGTCCCATACGGCTGGTAGCTGTACTGCGTCTGGCTCTGCTGGTTCGCATCGGTCAGCGCAATGACGTTGTTGTTCGCATCGCGCAGGATGTAGCTGTCCTGGCCCGCATCGTCGCCAATGCGCCGATACGTCAGTTCATCCAGCCGGCTTTCCGGGTACGCCGAGAACATCCGGTTTCGATGCGCATAATCGCCATCGACGATCGTGAAACTAAGATCATCGCCATTCCAGAACGTCTGCTGACGGTGACCGTTGATCGTCTGGTCCCGGCGACGCCCCCAGATGTCGTAACTGAAGCTCGCGCTCACCGAGCCACTGATCTGGCTCAGCAGGTCCTGCTCGTTCCACGTGTACCGGTTTGAACCGTCGCTCGCCAGGTTACCGTTCAGGTCGTACGCCAGCGTGTTGCCCGACCAGTGCGTGAGCTGGTTCGCCGCGTTGTACTGCGCATCGCTTACAGCGGCCGGTAGGTCCGTCTTCGCGAAACTGCCGCCCGCATTCGTGCGACGTCCTGCGAGGTCGTAGCCGTACGTCAGGTCACCCAGCACGCTGCCGTCAGCGCGTTTGTACGTGATGCCGGTAAGTTGGCTCGCCGCATCCCATGTGTAGGTTGCCGTGATGCCGTTGGCCAGCGTCGCCTGACTGACACGGCCCAGCGCGTCGTATTTATAGCCGAACACGCGCGGCGGCTCACCGTCCACCGCGTACTGGACCTGCGTGACGCGGTGTTCGGCGTCGCGGTTATAGCTGATTGTTCCGTCTTTCGCCCCGATGGCCGATAGATCCCGGCTGTCCGGGTCGTAGCTGTAGGTGATGAATCCCTGCTGCGTACCAGGTGTTTCGACCCACTGGTTCACCTTGCCCGTGACGCTGTCGAAATAGTAACGCGAGCCGGCCGGTGTACGGCCCACGCCGCTGTCGGATGTCCCCTGCAACCTTCCGTACTCGTCCCATCCATAGCCGAGAGAGCGTGCGGGTGCGCCCAGCGGGTTGCCGTCGGGGTGGAAATAGACCGACTGCAGCTGACCGGCCACGTCATACCAATACGTTGTCAGTTGCCCCTTTCGATCGGTTACTGACGCAAGTTGTCCCGCGTTATTCCATGTGTACGTCTCAGCGTGCCCAAGCGGATCGGTCTTACTCACCGCACGGCCAATCGCGTTGTACGTATAAGCCGTGGTCACACCCTTCGGATCGGCCTGGCCCAGCAGATGGCCGTTGCGGTCCCACGTGAAGTGCGTCACACCGCCCAGCGCATCGGTCAAGGTGGTCGTGCGGTCCAGCGCGTCGAGCGTGCGCGTCGTCTTATTGCCTAGCGGGTCCTGCACCGCAGTCACCCGGCCCGCCGCGTCCGCGGTGAACTGTGTGGTGCGGCTCAGGGCATCGGTGATTGCCGTGAGGTCCGCACCGCTCCAGGTGTACTTCGTCACCCCTTTGAGCGCGTCGGTTACCGTGAGCGGGCGGCCCTGGCTGTCGTTCGTCTGCGTGGTGCGGTTGCCCAGCCGGTCGGTCACCGTTAGCAGATTGCCCTTGGCGTCATACGTGTAGACAGTGCTGACGCCGCGCTGCGGGTCGCCGGCCTGCGCTTCCGTCAGCACTTGGCTATAGCTATCGAAAGTACGCGTCGCCAACACACCGTATTGATCCACCTCACTGATGCGGTTGCCATTCGTGTCGTAGGTGTACGTGTACCGGCGATCGGCCGCAGTGAGGTTCGTCACGCGCCCCGTTGCGTCGCGCGTGAAGGTCTGCACCTGCGCGATCGATTGACCTGCCGGGTATGTGTTACTCACCACCCGCCCGTTTGCGTCGAACACCACGCGTCGGACGCTGCCGCGCCTGTCCGTCACATCGGTCTGCGTGATCTTGCCGCCCGTCACCGTGTAGGCGAAACCAAACGTGCTGCCGTCGGCGAGCTTCTGTGCGATCACGCGGTCACTGTCGTCGTACGTGTTGACGACCTGCTGGTTGCCTTCCGGATCGGTCACGTTGACCAGACGGCTCTTCGTGTCCCAGCCGTACTTCCATACACCGCCGCCCGCGTCCGTCACCTGCGTGAGGCGGTCCTGGCTGTCGTACTGGTAGTTCACCTGGCGGTTCAACGGGTCGGAGATGCGCGAGATCAGCGGCGTGCCGCGCGCACCGACAGTCGACGTAAACGTTAGCGCACGTCCATTAGGACTGTTGATGCCCGTGACCGCGCCGGTACTGCTGTTCCGGTTGATGGCGACCGTGTTGCCGTTGCGGTGCTGTACACGGGTCAGGCGATAAAGGCCGGCGATCATCGTGAACTGCATCGTGTGGCCGTCGCGCAGCGTCAGCAACTTGGTCGTGCCGTTGCCGGTGATGCTGCCACGGTAGAAGTCGCCTGCGCTTGTCAGATCGTCCCAAGTTGCGCTGGTGCCGGCACGAAGAGTGAACGAAACACGGATTCCGCTGGGCAGATAAAGTTGAATAAGCTGCCGCAGATTATTGCTGTCTGCTGCGCTCACCGTCAGATAGCTATCGTAATTGAACGTCGTGCCAATGCCGAATGCGCCGGCCATCGGCCGGCCAGATGTGTCGTAAGCGGTGCTACGATAAACACGGGCAAGGTCCAGCGCAATCGTGTCGGCAACATGCAAATCATGGGCAACCAGGTGGAACTGACCCGTGTACAACCTGACTGGATCGCCGCCAGACGTGCTACTTCCGCAACCCGCCGTCGCATCGCCCCCGCTGCAGCCTCCCGAACCGTCTGAGCCTCCCGGCTGACCGCCGGTGCCATCGCCGTCGAGGGTGACGGTGTCATCGGGAGAGATCGGTTCAACCGTCGTACCGCCGGATGCTCCGCCACAATAAGATGCAATCGTAAAGGGCTCGCCACAAGCAAAGCCCGACTTGAAATTAGCGCTGGCCGAAAGGAGGCCACAGTTTGGATCTGTGGGGTAAGCGCCATTCGACGCGTAGTCGTCAAAGCACTCTGCATGCGCATGCCGCACCACAAACCACGAGAGCAGCACAAAGAAAAACAGGACGAACGGGCGCAGCAGCGCGCGACGCGCCGCAATGCCATCGGTGACTTGCATGGAGTTCCCAGATGAAAGAAGGGGACGGGTCGACTACCGCGAGCTGGTTGGCGCAGATGCGAGCGCGGACACAGATGCTTGAGCGTTGAACGGAAGCGAAAGAGCCTGGTCGCGAACCGAAGGCTCGGAAGAAACGGTTAGCGGCCTTCGAACCGCGGTGATATTGCCGGCTGAGTCGTAGTCGTAATACGCAGTCGCGCCTCCAACCGAAACAGACGTGAGTCTGCCCAATGCGTCGTATCCGTAAGTGATCTCGTCAGCGTGAGCGGATATGGCGACAGCCAATAGACAGGCCACCGCTCCACCGCTAGCGACGCGCCATACGCTTAGGAAGCCGCGTTGGCTTCGAAATAAACTGACCATCGATATCCCCAATTCCAACTGCCTGTAGTTTTGCTAACTACCTAGACGATATCGAAAGCCGAACCCGATTTATAGAAGACCGATCTTCATTTGAAGTAGGAACTTCCCTACACCCCCGAAAAACAAAGGGGCACACCACCCAGTGCGCCCCTCGTCCCCCAGCTAATTGCGGTACTACGACATCAACCGCCCACCAAACTCAAATAAGTAAAAACCTCAAGCCTCAAGCTGCTCCAGCACCTTCCCCTTGGTTTCAATCCCAAGAAAATGCACCGCCACCGCCGCAAGAAACGGCACGGCCGCGAGGATATAAAACGCCACCTGCAAATTGCCGCCGACCATCGTCTTCGACACGATAGCCGGCGCGAAGATCGCCGCGACCTTCAGCCACGCGCCGCCGACGCCGCAGCCCATCGCGCGGATACTCGTCGGATACAACTCCGGCGTATAGACATAAGCCGTGATGAACCCGCAAGCGAGGAAGCCCAGCGAGAACGCGCAGCACGTCGCCACGACATACACCGACGAATCGTGGAACACACCCGCCAGCAGCAGCGAAATCGCACATGCAACAAACGAGAGGTTGATGATCGGCTTGCGTCCCACCTTGTCGACCAGCAACGCGCAAGTCAGCGAACCCACCACGCCGAGCACCGAAGCGGCCACCGCAAGATTCAACGCGAGTTGCAGCGGCGCGTGATAAATCGTGCGGTAGATCGTCGGCAGCCACGTCGAGAGACCGTATTGAATGAAGCCGCAGGTAATCCACAACATGGCCACGGCCAGCGTGCGCCTCAGATACGCTGGACCAAACAGGTCGCCCATGCGGCGCTTCGGATGACGATTGGCCATCGCTTCAAATTCAGTCGTGTGAGTGACCGGCGGAAGCGGACCTTTGACCGAACGCTCGAACACATGCACCGCCGCATCCGCGTCGGCCATCCGTTCACGTTCGGCAAGCCAGCGCGGCGATTCCGGCACGAGTTTGCGCAGCACGAAGAACAGAATCAACGGCATGCCGCCGATAAAGTACATGGCTTGCCAGCCGAAACGCGGCACGATCCACGCACCCAACGCATTCGAAGCAAGCAGGCCGACCGGGAAAACGATTTCATACAACAGCACGAAACGGCCACGGCCATGCGCACGGCTGATCTCGTTGATGTAAGTCGCGGCCACCGGCAACTCGCCGCCGAGCCCGAGCCCTTGAATCACGCGCAACACGACAAACGCCGCGAACGTCGGCGCAAAACCGCACGCAATGCTGGTGATGCCGATGATCCCCGAACTCAGCGCGATCGCCTTCACGCGCCCCTTGCGCTCCGCATACCACGGGAAAACGAACGCGCCGATCAGTTGCCCGACCGAACCGGAGCCGATCAGAAAGCCGATTTCCCACGGCGTCAGATGCCACTTCGCGATCAGGATCGGCAACGTGGCCGCGATGGCGATCACGTCGAAGCCGTCGAAGAACGTCGCGAGACCGATCAGTATGCGCGCGCGCACCTGCATCGTATTCTTGGGCAAGCGCTCCAGACGCGCGATGATCGAGCCCCGGGTCACAGGGCCTGAGACACCGGCGCTGCTGCGGTCCCCCATGGTGTTGTCGATGGTTCTCATGCCGTTGTGCCGTCCGTAGATGTGGTTAGGCAAGTGCCGTTGAGGCGTCGGTCAGGGTGGCAAGGTCGATGGTCCGGCCTTGGTTCATCCATTTGCGCGACAGTTTCAGTTCGCGCGGCGTATTGATGGCGATCACGCCGCGAATCGCGCTGTCTTCCAGATGAAACAGCGTGGCGCGCTTGCCGGGCAAATCGCCGCGTACAGCCAGTTGCGCATCGCCCGGAATGTCACCGAGAATCTGCAGATTGACGTCGTACTGATCGGACCAGAACCACGGAATGTCCGCATACGGTTCGAAGGTGCCGAGCAAAGCTTTCGCGGCGGCGATCGCCTGGTTCTGCGCATTGGCCCACGATTCGAGCCGCACGCGGCGCTTGAGCCACGCGCTCGGATGATTGGCGACGTCGCCGCACGCGAAAATGCGCGGGTCGTCGGTGGCGCCGAAATGATCGACCACGATGCCGTCCTCGACCTTCACGCCCGCCGCTTCCGCCAATGCCGTGTGCGGCGTAAGCCCGATGCCGGCCACGGCGAAATCGGCGTCGAGCGTCGAGCCGTCCGCAAAGGTGGCGCGAATGCGATTGACGTCATTCGGATGATCCGTGAGCGATACGAGCGAAGCATTCAAACGCACGTCGACGCCGTTCGCGCGATGCAGATCGAGTAGGAAGCGGGACACCATCGGTGGCAGCGAACGTGCGCACAGACGCGGCGCGCCTTCGACCACCGTTGCATCCACGCCGAGCTTGCGCGCCGTGGCGGCGACTTCCAGGCCGATCCAGCCGCCGCCCACTACCAGCACGCGCTTGCTGGCGCGCAGCCGTTCACCCAACGCGACGGCTTCGTCGAGCGTACGCAGGTAAGCCACGTGCGAGGTCTTCACCAGCGAGTCCGGCAACTTGCGCGCCGCGCCGCCGGTGGCGATCACCAGTCGGTCGTATTGCACTTCGCGGCCCGACTGCGTGCGCACGATGCGCTGCTCGCGATCGATCGACGTCGCGCAATCCGGTTGCCATGCTTCGATATTCAGCGCCTCGAAGTCGTCGGGCTTCACGAGCCGCACGGTATCGATATCCGCTTCGCCCGCGAGCACCGCTTTCGACAGCGGCGGCCGTTCGTACGGCAGATGCACTTCGTCGGCGATCATCACGAGGCGGCCGTCGAAGCCTTCCTTGCGCAAGGTCTTCACGACCCAGCCGGCCGCCTGGCCGCCACCGATCACGACAATCGTGCGCGGTGCTTCCAGGCCGGCATGGGCGGCTTGCGCCTTTGCAGCAGCAGCGTCAGTCATTTTTGCGCTCCGTCATGAACTTGCCTTCCGGTGCCTTGGCGTTTTTCTGACGTCGCGTATTGCCGTCGATACCGCCGTCGATCGCCCATTCGGCGAACACGGTCGGACCCGGCTCGAAATCGCGCGGCTGCCATTCGGGCGTGAGCTGGTCTTCGTCGGCGTAATACTCGATCAAACCGCCCGCCGGATTCTGGAAGTACCAGAAGTAAGCCGACGACACCGGATGACGCCCCGGCCCGAGTTGCGTGTCCCAGCCGCAGCGGCTGATATGCATGCCTCCGCCGAATACTTCATGAATATCGCGCACGGTGAAGGCGACGTGATTCAGCCCGCGCTTACCGTTGGGCAAGGCCAGCAGGAAAATGTCGTGATGGCCGCCGTGCGGCGCGCAGCGCATGAACGCGCCACGGCCCGGATAACGGTCGGACATTTCGAAGCCGAGCAGTTCCTGGTAAAACTTTTCCTGTTCGGCGAGTTTGTTCGTGAAGAACACCACGTGGCCCACTTCGACCGGTTCGGCACGTTCATAAATCGGCGAAGGCTGGTCGACGCGCAGCGTCTGGCCCCACACATTCGACGGCGAGCCTTGAATGTCGAGCGCGCGCTTGCGGGTCACTTCGACGCGAATCGCCATGCCGTTCGGGTCGATGCAGCCGACGGCGTCGTCGGTTTCGAAATGGCCAGGCTGACCGGCGAAGCGGCCGCGCAGTTCGTCGAGTTCGGCTTTCGTCGCCACGCCCCACGTCACTTCGCGCAGCGTCGGGCCTTCTTCGAAGGCGGGCGGCAACGAGGGATCGACTGCGTTCTTTAAAAGAATCGAGCAGCCGTTGAGCGTTTCGAAGCGCGTCTGGGTTTCGTCGTGCGCCACTTCCTTCAAGCCCCAGTCCGCGAAAAAGCGGCGACAGGTGCCGAGATCGGTCACGCCGTAAATAATCTGTTCAATGCCGAGAATCGTCATAACGTACCTCTTGCGTATTAGTTCGCCCGGGGCGCGTTAGCCCACGCCAGCGGCGCGTCGTTCAAGCCCCAGTAGAGGCTCTTCTGTTGCATGTATTCCCGAATGCCGAGCCGGCCTTTCTCGCGTCCCATGCCACTCTCTTTCCAGCCGCTGAACGGTGTCGAGATGGAGAACAGCTTGTAGGCATTGATCCAGATGGTGCCGGCTTCGAGTGCGCGGGCAATCCGGTACGCGCGCTTGTAGTCGCGCGTCCAGATGCCGGCGGCGAGGCCGAACACGCTGTCGTTCGCTTCTTTGAGCAGCGAGGCTTCGTCGTCGAATGGCATGGCCACCAGCACCGGGCCGAAGATTTCTTCCTGGCAGATGCGGGCGTTATTGGTGAGACCTTCGAGTATCGTCGGCTGGAAGTACGTGCCGGCTTCGCGGCCGTCGCCGACCGGACGCTCGCCGCCGCACAGCAAGCGCCCGCCTTCTTCTAGGCCCAGCGCGACATAACGCTCGACGGTTTCGCGATGCGCCGCCGTAATGAGCGGACCCATTTGCGTTTCGGAACGCGTCGGATCGCCTACGCGCAGCTTGCGTGCGTCTTCCGCGAGACGCTTCATGAATACGTCGTAGATCGAGCGCTGCACGAACAGACGCGAACCCGCGATACACGCTTCGCCCGACGAACTGAAGATGCCGTACAGCACACCGTTGACCGCGTGATCGAGATCAGCGTCGTCGAACACGATGGTCGGCGACTTGCCGCCGAGTTCAAGCGACACCGGCATCAGCTTGTCCGCCGCGATGCGCGCGATACCGCGGCCCACTTCGGTGCCGCCCGTGAATGACACCTTCTTCACCAGCGGATGACGCACCAGCACGTCGCCGATCACCGAGCCTTTGCCAGGCACAACGCTTAGAACGCCCTTCGGCACACCAGCTTCTTCGCAGATGCGCGCCAATGCCAGCGAGACCAACGGCGTCACTTCAGCCGGCTTCAACACGACCGCGTTGCCACCCGCGAGCGCCGGAGCAAGTTTTTGTGCGTCGGAAGCAATCGGCGAATTCCACGGCGTAATCGCCGCGATCACGCCGACCGGCTCGTAGATACTCATCGTCAGATAGTCGCCGCGTGAGGGCGTGACTTCTTCGTCGAGTGTTTCGAGGCACGCAGCGAAATAGCGGAACGTGTTCGCGGCGCTCGCCACCAGTACACGCGTTTCGCCAATCGGCTTGCCGTTATCGCGGCGCTGCAATTGCGCGAGAGCTTCATGCCGCGCCGTGATCAGATCGGCGATGCGATACAGAACCAGCGCGCGTTGATGCGGCTTCAAACCCGACCAGTCCGCGCGGCGCCATGCGATGTCCGCGGCTTCCACGGCGTCGCGGGCGTCGTCGGCATTAGCCGTCGAGATTTCCATGTTGACCGACTGATCCGCCGGATACAGGCTTGTGTACGGGTTGCCACGCCCTTGCCGCCATTCGCCGCCGATGAAAATGTCGCCGGTAGGCACGAGGCTGGTATCGAAGTGAGTCATGTCGGTCATTCCAGTTTGCTTCAGCTATTCAACTGATGGCTTAGATCACGCAACGTGCCGCGCGATTGCGTAGCGCACGCATCGCGCTATACGCGGTCAGTGCGGATGTCTTGGGGTTATCCGGCAGCGGCTTGCCGCACATTTCGAGCGACATCTCGCCGAATGCGCCGCGCGCCACGATGCGGTGCACATTGCGCGTCACGTTCGGATCGGCGATCAGTCGAACCGTGGTGTGGTCCAGACCGAGGCCGGCCAGCGCGATCGTCGCGGCCACGTTGGCGTTCTTCGGATACAGCCGCGCCGCTTCGCGCGCGCTGCCTTCGAAGATCACCTTCTCTTCATTCAGCGTGTGCAGATCGCAGAGCTGTTCCGCCGGCGTGCCGAGCCACCCCGTAGGCGGCTTGCGCCCCGTGTACAGCACGTCGTCGAGACCGCCGAGCTTGGCGGCGGCCAGCGCATCCACACCGCCGATCGCGCCGGAGAGCAGCGTCAGCGTGGCGTCGCCTTCATCGGCGGCGGCGGACAATGCGTCCAGCAGCAACATGTCGGACAGCGCGCCGATCGACGCAACCGCGCAATCCGTGCCGGCTTTCAGCAACGGCACCACGTGATCGACCAGCGCGCTATGTCCCGCGCATTCCAGCGCGAAATGCGGCTGGCTGCTCAAGGCGGACACGGAGGCCACGACATCCACCGAGTCGCCCACTACTTCGCGCACCGCAGCCATATGACGCTCCGGCACGATCACGTGCGACACGCGCACGGTCGGATCGGCGGCGACCGAGCGATACACGGCCTGGCCGATCGCGCCGAAGCCGATCATCGCGACGTCGACGGGTGCGTGATGCCCCGCGTAGCCCGCGTCACGCATGTTCAGGCTCCTGTTCCTTGACCGGCGGACCGGCGAAAGCGGTAGCGAACGAGCCGACCGACAGCATGTCCACTTCGACCAGCACCGGACCGGTCTTCGCCATGCCTTCGCGAATGATCGCGTCGGCCTGGTCGAGCGATTTGATGCGGTAGTGGGTGAGCTTGAGGCTCGCGCAGAACTGCGCGAAATCCGGCTGATGCAGATCGACGTAGCAACGGCGGCCGCCGTATTGCGCGTCCTGAATGTTGCGGATCACGCCGTAGCACTGGTCGTTCATCAGCACGATCATCACGTTGGCGTTTTCCTGCACCGCCGTCGCGAGTTCGCCGACATTGACCATCAAACCGCCGTCGCCGACGAGGCACACAGTCTTCGCCGCGCTACCCGCAAGCGCCGCGCCGATGCCCATCTGCATGCCCTGGCCGATGCCGCCGCCGAGCGCATGAACGCCCGCACGCGGCGAGAAAATCTTCAGCATGCGGTTGCCCCACGTGCTGTTCGAGATCGTGACGTCGCGCACCCAGTTGTAGTCGCGGCCCACTGCCGCTTGCAATGCATCGACGAGACGCTTGTACGGGCCGAGGCCCTTGCCCACATCGGCAACGGCGCTTTCGCGTGCGGCCGCCAGATCCTGCGCAAATGCCGGATCGACCTTGAGGCGGCCTTCGAGCAGCGTCGCGAGTTCTTCGAGCACCGAAGATGCATCGCCGTGGATAAACATCTCGTTGTGATAGCCACGGTTATCAGCGAGCGCGTCGGCGTCGACGCGATACAGCGGTTGCGGCAACGCGAGCTTGTACTTCAGCGTTTCATTGCCACGCAGACGCGAACCGACCACCACCAGCGCGTCGCACGTCTTGTAGAAACTCTCGACCGCCGTATGCACGTTGAACGCGCCGAGCGTCGCCGGATGATCTTCCGGCAGCACGCCGCGGCCTTGCACGCTGGTCACGACGCCGAACCCGAGCTTGACCAGACGCTCGACTGCCTTCGTCGCGTGACGCGTGCCGCCGCCCAGCCACAGCAGCGGGCGCTTGGCCGTCGCCAGCGAATCGGCGAGTTGCGCGACGCGCTGCTTGCAATGTGTGAGCGTCGTGATGTGCGGCGCGGCGAGATCGGCGGGCCATTCCACTTCGGCGGCCTGAATGTCGATTGGAATCTCGACGCTCACCGGGCCGCTCGGCGCGGTCTGCGCGACACGCACGGCTTCGCGGATCGTCGGCAATGCGGTTTCGACGGAACGCACGCGAAACGCGGCCTTCGAAATCGACGACAGCATCGACAGTTGATCCGGTGCTTCGTGGATATACGCGAGGTCCTGATCGAGGTATTCGGTTTCGATCTGACCCGTGACGTGCAGCAGCGCGGTGCCTGCGGTCAAGGCTTCGACCATCGCACCCGCTGCGTTGCCCGCCGCGGTGCCCGTGCTGGTGAATGCAACGCCGAGGCCGCCGGAGACACGCGCGAGGCCATCGGCCATGTTGACCGCGCCGGCTTCGCCGCGCGCGCCGACATAGCGGATCTTGCCGCGGTTGTGGATCGCGTCGAGAATCGGCATGTTGTGGATCGAGATCACGCCGAATGCGGTTTGAACGCCGCATTGCTCGAGAAAGGCGGCGATCAGTTCGCCAACGGTGGTTTTATTAGACATGTCGTGCAACGCCTCCAGAAACATCGATATGACTGCCCGTCGTATAGGACGACAGCGTCGTAGCCAGATAAAAGAGCGCTTGAGCGGCTTCTTCGGGGCGACCGAAGCGGCCTAGCGGAATGTTTTTCTTGCGCGCCAGTTCGGCGGTCCAGTCTTCCCAGCTCTGGCCTGGCTGCGCTTCTTTCGCATAACGGCGGCGCCATTGACCCGATTCGACGATACCGATCAGAATCGAATTGACGCGGATGCGCTGCGGCGCGAGTTCCACCGCGAGCGACTTGAGCAGGTTCTGCACGCCGGCGCGCGCTGACGAAGTCGCCACCATGTGCGGCTCGGGTTGCAGAGCGAGCAGCGAGTTGACGCAGACAATCGCGGGATTGGAAGCGTCGCGCAGCATCGGCAGAAACGCGCGAGTCGGGCGGATCACGCTGAAGTACTTCAGGTCGAGTTCTTCGCGCCAGGCCTCGTCGGTGGTGTCGGCGAAAGTCGACACGCGGCCTTGGCCGGCGTTATTCACCAGCATGTCCGCGCGGCCGAAACGTGTTTGCACCGCGTCCGCGAACCCTTTCACGTCGTCAGCGTCGAGCACGTTGCAACGATGCGCGAGCAATTGCGCCTGCGGGAACTGCGCCTTCAACGCGGCTTCCGCTTGCGCGAGACGTTCGGTGTCGCGGCCGCAGATCGCGACCGAGGCGCCCGCCCGCAGAAACAGTTCGGCAGTCGCGAGGCCGATACCGGACGAACCGCCCGTCACCACCGCTACCTGTCCGCTCAAGTCGATTTGGATCATCAGAGCCCCAATGCCTTCATGTAGTTACTGCCCGACTTCGCGCCACCCTTCGGCCGATAGTTGAGCCGCTGCGAGAGGTCGTCGGCCGCGCGGCGAACCTTGTCGATCAGGCCGCTATCGAGCAGCGACGCATCGATTTCGTGGCGCGGAATCGTCGTCGTGATGACAGCGACAATGCGCCCCGTGTCGTTGCGCACCGGCGCGCTCACCACCGAAATACCGCGTTCGAACGACGACTCGCTGATCGCGAAACCACGCCGCGCGTCGTCGCGAATCCGCTCGTACAGGTCGTCGACGGTGATCGGCGTCTGCTTCGTGAAGCGTTCGAGTTCCGGCTCGGGATAGAGCCTCTTCAGCTCGTCGAGCGTCAGGTCGCCCATCAGCACCTGGCCGTGCGTCGTGGCATGAGCCGGCAGACGCGTGCCCACATTGACCTTCACGGAACTGAAAATCGGCGTGTGGCTTTGCGCTTTGGCGACGAACACGACATCGCGTCCATCGCGAATCACGATGTGGCTGGTAAGGCCCGTTTCGTTACGCAACGCCTCGATGACCGGCAAGCCGAGGTCGGTCAATTCGAGCGAGCTCAGATATTCAAAACCCAGCCGCAGCACCGCGACGCCGAGGCGATAGTTGCGGTCCTTGTCGGCACGCTCCAGAAAGCCGAGCGATTCGAGCGTTTGCAACAGACGGAACACCGTCGTGCGAGGAATCTTCAGGCGCTTCGATAATTCCGGTGCGCCGAGAATCGGCTCGCGGGGCGAGAATTCCGTGAGAATCTTCAGACCGCGTTCGAGACCGGGCACCCGGTAGGCGGTGTCACCGGTCGTGTCGGTGCGGTCTTCGTCCGCGTCGCGCTCGGCGCGAGCGGTGTCGGGCGTGTCGGGCGTCATTCATTGGCTCCGTTGTCCGTCGCTCGTGCGACAGAACGTGTCGATGATTGCGGTGTACGCGGCGGGGGCTTCGATATAGCCAGCGTGGCCCGCGCGAGGCACGACCTGCAGTTTGGTGCCCGCGGCGAGCGCGAGTCGCTCGCAGGCTTCGGGCGTCGTAATGGTGTCCTCGGCACCGACGGCCACGTTGACGCGGCCGTCAAAGCGCGCGAGGTCGCCGGCGAGATCGGCGTTGGCGAGCAGATGTGTGGCCTGTGCATAGCCGTGCGGAATCACGCGCGACATGTTCCAGCGCACCCATGCGCGCGCTTCGTCGCTCGCGTGAGCGGACAGCATGTTGGTACTGCGTTGTTCGGCGAGGCCTTGCGGGCCAAGTTCGTTCAGCATCGCGAGACGCTGATCGCGCTTCGTATTGCGCATTTCCGCCGATGCCGCGCCGTAGCCACCAGCCGGCGACAACAGCAACAAACCGGCTACACGCTGCGAATATTCAAAGGCAAACGCGCCGGCGATGATCGCGCCGAGTGAATGGCCGAGCAGCACGCAACGTTCGATGCCGAGCGCGTCGAGCCACTCTTTCAACACACTCGCGTAGTCGTGCGCGGCGGGCGATACGGCCGCGACCGGCGTGGATGCGCCATAACCCGGCGCATCCCACGCCAGCACGCGGCGCGTCGCGCCGAGTCCTTCGAACTGCTGCACCCACGACGCGACGCCCGATCCGATACCGTGCAGCAGCACCAGCGGCAACGCGCTGCTGTCGGCGCTATCCACTTCGCGATAGCTCACCGCGCGTTGCGAGGCCAGCCAGATCTGCTGCGCCGGAAAGCGCGCAAGGCGGGCTTCGAGCGTGGCGTGCTGATCAGCTGTGACGGACGGGACTGCGGACATGATTTCCTTCGCGGGTGTTTTAAAACTGCGGAAGCTTGTGAAGCTCAGCGCTTGAGCTTGGCCAGCGGCGAATCCGGCGGATACGTCGGCGTAATGGGCTTCGGCGAACCGAGCATCACGCACATCAACGCGTCTTCTTCACCGACGTTGATTTCCGTGCGATACACACCCGGCGGCACCGAGATCAGATCGCGTTCGCCCAACACGGCTTCCCATGTTTCGCCGTCTTTCTCGCAGACCACTTTCATCTTGCCGCGCAGCACGAAAAAAATTTCTTCGACGTCCATATGAATATGGCTCGGGCCGATGTTGCCGGCCGGAATCACCATCGTCGAAAACGTGAAGCCGCCCGCGGGCACCGTGTTCATGTCTTTCGCGACACCCGTGCCGCCGGTGCCGACATAGCGCATTTGCGCGCGGCGATACTTCGGATCGTAGTCGGCCTGAAACTTCAGCGCGTCCCAGTCGTAGCGACGCGTTTCCAGGCGCGCGACGCGGCTGTCCAACCATTGGGCAAAGCTCGCGTCCGCGGGTTGGTCCCACGATTTGCGTTCGATATCGGCGTCCGCCATCTCTTTCTCCTTTCGATTCGACAAGATCAATTCATCACGAAACCACCGTTGACCGGCAGCAGTTGGCCGGTCACGAAGCGAGCGGCATCGGATAACAGGAACAGCACCGGCCCGGTGACGTCGTCGGGCACTTGTGCGCGCGTCAGCGCGCGGCCTTGCAGGTAATACTCGTGACGCTCGGCGGGCACGTATGCGGTTGCTTCGACTTCGGTCAGCCCGGGCGCGATTGCGTTGACGGTTACGTTGTGAGCGCCGAATTCACGCGCCAGCGAGCGGGTCATCGAAATCACCGCGCCTTTGCTGGCGACATAAGCGAGCAGCTTCGGCGCGCCCCACATCGCCGTGTCCGAGGCAATGTTGACGATGCTGCCGCGGCCCGAGTCGCGCAGATACGGCAGCGCGGCAGTGCTCATCAGCCAGGTGCCGCGCACGTTGACGTTCATCACGGCGTCCCACGTATCGACAGACAACTCGTCGGCGAACTTGCCGCCGGAGTTGGTGATGGCCGCGTTGTTGATCAGTGCATCGAGACCGCCGAGTTGCGCCGCAGCTTGCTCCGCGAATTGCTTGATGCTGGCGGGGTCGGCGAGATCGAGCGGCACGTAGGTGACTGCATGTCCTTGCTCGACGAGCGATGCCGCGAGCGGGCGGCCTTCGTCGTGCAATACGTCGCCGAACACGACGCGCGCACCGGCTTGCACCAGCGAGCGGACGAAGGCCGCGCCGAGACCGCGCGCGCCGCCCGTCACGAGGACGCGCCGGCCGTTGAGCGCTGCGGACGCGTCCTTATGCATGGCTGTGGCCTGCTTCCGCCGATTGCGCGATGCCTGCTTTTGCCGCTTCGGCGCGATGCGCTTCCAGCGCGGCAAAGTCCTGCTGCGCGCGCTGACGCAACATGCGGCGCACACGCGTCATGCCGACGTCGTGCTGATACAGGAATTCATGAGCGCGCGCGTTCGGCGCCATGCTTTCCAGCACATAGCGGTCTTGCTCCAGCACGGCCCAATGCAGACCTTCCAGGCGATTGCGATACAGGAAGCGCCATGCGTCGCGCTGCCAGCCCGACACTTTGCGAGTGCGCCAGAAGTAAACCTGGCAGTTGTCGCTGTCCACCGGCGTTGCGAAGCCGATGATTCCGAAGTTGCCGCCCGGGCCGAACTTCTTCTTGTAGGGAATGGCCAGGCGCATCCACAGCGTGCCGGTCTCGCCGAGTTCCACCCAGTCGAAATTCACGTCGCGCTGGCCGACCTTTTCGAACATCAGTCCGGTTTCGGTCTTGCGCACGCGCATGTCGGCCTGCTTGTCGCCTTCAGCCATCGAGTGCGACGTCGCGTGCAAATAGGCACCGTGCATGGGGTCCATCACGTTGTCGATCGCATACTGGTAATTGCATTTCCAGTGCGACATACACAGGAAGCTCGCGTATTCCTCGCCAACCAATTCTTCCGGCAGCACGAGCGGCGTGGGTTCCTTATGCGCTTCGTCGCCGAACCACAGGAAGATCGCGCCGGCATGTTCTTCGACCGGATACGACTTCACGCACTTCTGACCTTCCAGCGGACAGTTCGACACGGCGGGCACTTTGACAACTTCGCCGCTGCCGTCGATTTCAATGCCGTGATACCAGCACGCGACGCTGCCACCGAGATTCCAACCAAGCGACAGACGCGCGCCGCGGTGCGGGCAGCGGTCTTCGAGCGCGCGGACTTTGCCTTCCTTGTCACGCCACAGCACGATCTGATCACCGAGACGCGTGATGCCGACCGGCGCGTCGCCGACTTGCCAGCTCGGTGCAACGGGATACCAGTAGTTGCGCAGGCCCTTGTCCAGATAGGACTGGATCGGATCGGCCGCGCCCTGCGTTGTATTGGGGGACGTCATGAAGAGACTCCGGGTACGAATGCGATAAACGTGTTCGGAAAAGCGCGCCTATTCGGCGAGCAGGCGGAATTCGGCGGCGAGGCGGTCGGCGTTCCACGTGCCGCCTTCCGGGGTGCGGAAGCCGACGCGGTTCAGACCGTCGACCACTTCCTGCAACTCGATCGCGCCCGCTTCGAAGACTTTTTCGAGCGCATCGCCGAAGTCGTTTTCGTACTGGGTCGGCTCGGCCTTGCGCGTTTGCCAGATGAAGTTTTCGGTCTCGCCCGGCTTTTCGATCACGCCCTTGCCCGCGACGTTATTCGGCTGTGGCGCGAGCCACGGCTTCAGGAAAGGATTGAAGTTCACGATGTGCTCTCGCATGTCATTCCACCTTGATCTGGATTTCTTCACCGGCGAGGCGCACCGAGTACACCTTCAGGTCGCGGCCACCGGGCTCTTTCAAGCATTTGCCGGTCGGGATATGGAACACGGCTTCGTGCAACGGGCACTCGACGGTGTCGCCGTCGACAAAGCCCTGCGTCAGCAATGCGTACGCATGGGGGCAGACGTTTTCCAGCGCATACAGCGCTTCGCCCACCTTGTAGATGCCGATCTCGGCGCCGTCGAGTTTGAACTCGAGCGGCGTGTCATCGGACAGGTCGCCGGCATGGCCGGCGCAGCGCCATTGTTCAGTCATTTCTCGCCTTCTCCTGAAGCTCTATGTTCCATACAAGGAACATCAGTTCGTGTATGGATAATTATAGGAGCGGGTTTGGCTGGAGAAAATAAAAATCTCGGCCGATAGGGGAAAACACCGAGCGTGGCGCTCGAAAGACAACATCGCCGGATCGAGCGTGAACCGCTGCGATGCTCTGTGAGCCTTGTCACGCAAGGTTCGAGCCAAATTTTCAGTCGTATCTGCCAGCCCTTATGCGGATTTGTACCGGGTCCGAAAATTTATTTTGACCACTCACAGACTCACTATAATTTTCCATAGGCGATACAAACGCCCATAGATGGAACACAAAGCGTAGCAGTTTCGGCGTAAACCGCGCAGAACTGCATCCAACCCAAAGCAAGGATCAGGGACGACGAATCCGGCGAGAGCTACCCGTCGTGTGATCAGGAGAACCAACGGTGAAGCACATCATTGCAGCCGGCTTGACGGCAATCTGCGCAACGACAGGCGCATGGGCGCAGAGCAGTGTGACGCTATACGGCAGCCTGGATGCCGGTGTCGCGTATATCAGCAATGTCGGCGGGCATTCGAAGTGGATGGAAGAACAGGGCAACATGCAGCCCGACCGCTGGGGCCTGAAGGGCGTGGAAGATCTGGGCGGCGGCCTGAAGACGGTTTTCCAGTTGGAGAACGGCTTTTATACGAACACCGGCGCGTTCGCCAAAGCCGGCGTGCTGTTCAATCGCCAGGCGTTCGTCGGTCTGAGCTCGGACACGATCGGCACGTTGACCCTCGGTCATCAGACGCCGTTCAGCTTCGATGTGCTGGGTCCGCTGAGCACGGCTTATCTGGCGGCAAGCTGGTACGCGTTCCACCCGGGCAATATCGACGAACTCGCCGACACCGGCGTGGTGCCGTTCGACAATTCGGTGAAATTCCGCTCGGCGAGTTTCAGCGGCTTCCAGGTCGGCGCGATGATGGGTCTCGGCAACACGACCAATTTCTCGACCGGCAAGACGCTGAGCTTTGCGCTTAGCTATGCGAACGGTCCGTTCAAGGCCGGCGCGACGTATGCGAACGAGCACAATCGCACGCCGTCGATCGTCACGACGGGCATCACCAACTTCCAGGGCGTGGCTGCAGCCAATTACACCGCGGACAAGGTCGAGAACATGGGGGCGGGCGCGTCATACCAGTTCGGCAAGCTGCTCGTGCACGGTCTGTATACGCGCGTGAAACTGGAGTCGGGCGGCCACTCGGACACGTATCAGAGCTACGACGTCGGCGCGAATTACCAGTTCACGCCGTTTAACACCGTGGCCGGTGGCGCCGCGACGACGACGCTGGCGGGGCATCGCTGGACGCAGTTCGAAATCGGCGATATCTACGCGTTGTCGAAGTCAACGCAGTTGTATGTGAACGCTCTGTACGAGCGTGCCGGTTCGAATACGGATGCGGCGTTCTTTACGGCGGGTGTGTCGAGTGGACGGAACCAGACGATCATTCTGACTGGCATCCATCACTCGTTCTGAGGTTCTGCTGGGACTGCTGGGGGTTGTGATCTGATGCGGCTAGTCCGGCTACGAACGCAGCCAGACTAGCGCTGAAGTGAAAGCTGAAATAGAGCGGAATCAGCCCGCCGCCAGCTGCTTGCGGCGCGCCTGAATCGCCGTCGGATCATCCGGACGCGGCCGGTAGCTGAGTCGCTCGGACAGTTCGAGCGCCGCCTGGCAAACCGCGACGATAAGCGGCTCGCGCTCTTCGGTTTCGCCGATATCCGAACGCGGAATCGTGACGGTCAACGCCGCCGCGATCTTGCCGCTCTGGTCGCGCACGGGCGCGCTCACCACAGAAATACCGCGCTCGAACGACGCTTCGCTCAGCGCATAACCGAGCGCCGCGCTTTCGCGCACTCGTTCGTATAGTTCTTCAACCGTGGCGGGCGTGCGTTCGGTGAAACGTTCGAGTTGCGGTTCGGGATACAACTGCCGCAATTCCTCGAAGCTCAAGTCGCCCATCAACACCTGACCATGCACCGTCGCATGCGCCGGCAAGCGCGTGCCGACATGGACCTTCACCGAGCTGAACATCGGCGCATGGGTTTGCGCCTTGGCGACGAACACCACGTCGCGCTGATCGCGGATCAGCAGATGCGTGCTCAGGCCCGTGGCGTCGCGCAGGCGTTCGAGAATCGGCGTGCCGACATCGGTCAATTCGAGCGAACTCAGATATTCGAAACCGAGCCTCAGCACCGCGACGCTCAGGCGGAAATAGCGGTCGCCGTTGACGCGCTCGAGAAAGCCGAGCGCTTCGAGCGTCTGCAATAAACGGAATGTCGTGGTGCGCGGAATGCCGATGCGCTTGGACAATTCGGGCGCGCCGAGCACCGGCTCGCGCGCGCTGAACTCCGCCAGAATGCGCAGGCCGCGCTCGAGGCCCGGCACGAGGTAAGTCGATCCGCCGGCGCTCTCTTCGTCGGTGGACTCCTGGGAGTCGGCGTCGTTTGCCTGGGCCCGCGGCAACGCGTCGTCCTGCGAAAGCGACGCTGCCGCACCGCGTGGCTTCGCTTGCTTGCGTCCCGCTCCTGTCTGCTCTTCTTTTGCCATCTTGGCTGCCGTTTCTACTGTTCATCAAGGTCAGATCAGCATGATAGCGCGTGGCGCGTCGCGGTTAACCATGCCAATTGCTGCACTGCCACCATTTCACGCGGTGCTATGCTTTTGAAGCGGTCCATTGCGCGAGGCCTCGCTGCCGCGCATTCGCTCCGCTCAAGCGTCGGGAGGCCACGCTCATGTCCGATTCCATTCAGATTCAGGTTGCCGACTCGCACCTTTATCCGGGCTGTGCGGTGCGCACTGCGCACTTGCCCGAACCGGCCAGGGCGGCGGCCGCCGTCGTCGAATTCGCGGATGGTTCCGGCGCCAATGCCACCTGCCACCGCCGCGCGCTCGACGAACTCGAACTGATGGTAGACCGCTATGCCACGCAAAAGCGTCACCCCGTCGACACGCGGCATTGGCTTCTGCTTGCCGTCGACGCGACACACAATAGTTGGCGCGTGAAGCGTAGACTCCCCTAGCCGGAACCGTCCGGCCACCTCGAATCCGCAACCGGTGCCGCGCGCACGCCGCCCCGAGCAGCGCGCCTGCGTCCGTCACAGCCCTTTCGGAGCTTCCCGATGACCGACAACGACTCCAGCCTGCCGCCGAACGCCGATGACAGCCCCGACGACCCCGACCGCCGCCGAGTCCTTACCGGCCTGGCAGCAGTCGGTATCGGACTGGCGCTGACGGGCTGCAAAACCGACCAAAGCATGTCGAGCACCGGCGCGCCGCGCAGCGCCGCCGACCTGCGTCTGGACGCCGCGCTTCACGATCAGGTCAAGCACATCGTCGTGATCTACGCGGAGAACCGCAGCTTCGCGAACCTGTACGGCAACTTCCCCGGCGTTCAGCATCCGCTCGACGCCGTGAGCGCAGAACGTTATCTGCAACTCGACCGCGACGGCAAGACGCCGCTGCCGCGCTTGCCGGCCATCTGGGGCGGCCTCGTGCCGCAAGCCCAGGAAGTGGACGGCAAGCGCTACATGATCGGCCAGAAGGATATCGTCAATCTGCACAACCGCCCGTTCCATATCGCCGACGCACAGGGCGCGCCGCTGCCGACCGGCGTGATCACGCGCGACCTCGTGCATCGCTTCTATCAGAACCAGATGCAGATCAACGCCGGCCGCAACAACCAGTTCGCCGCGTGGGGCGATTCCGGCGGCCTGGTGATGGGACACTACCGCAATTCCGCCGACGCACTGCGTCTGTGGAATCTCGCGCAGCAGTACACGCTGTGCGACAACTTCTTCATGGCGGCTTTCGGCGGCTCGTGGCTGAACCACATCTTCCTGATCTCGGCGCAGGCGCCGTTCTATCCGGACATCCAGAACAGCCCGGCCAAGAAGATGGTGTCTGTGATCGACGGCGACGATCCCACCGGCACGCGGCTGAAGCAGGCGGAAGACTCGCCCGCCTCCGCGCTCGACGGTCCGCCGAAATTCGTCAACGACGGCGCGTTCACCGCCGACGGCTACGCCGTCAACACGATGGCGCCGCCCTATCAGCCGAGCAACGTGCGGCCGGCCGAAGGCGGCAATCCGGCCTTCGCGGACCTGTCGAATCCGCGCGTGCTGCCGCCGCAGAAGTACGCGACGATCGGCGACCGGCTGACCGACAAGGGTGTCGACTGGGCCTGGTACAGCGGCGCGTGGCAGTACGCGTTGGAGCATCAGGATACCGGCGCGGTGCCCGACTTCCAGTATCACCATCAGCCGTTCAACTACTTCACGAATTACGCGCCGGGCACGGTGGCGCGGCGCAAATATCTGCGCGATGGCGGCCTCGGCAACGACGCGTCGACCAACCATCTGATCGCGGATATCGATGCAGGACGCTTACCGACGGTCGCGTTCTACAAGCCGCAAGGCGATCTGAACATGCACGCGGGTTACGCGGATGTCGCGTCGGGCGACCTTCACATCGCGACGGTGATCGAGCATATTCAGCGTGGGCCGCAATGGGCGAACACGGTCGTGGTGGTCACCGTCGACGAGAACGGCGGCTGGTGGGATCACGTGTCGCCGCCGAAGGGCGATCGCTGGGGTCCGGGCTCGCGGATTCCCGCGCTGGTGATTTCGCCGCTGGCGAAAAAGGGTTACGTCGATCACACCGTGTACGACACCAACTCGATCCTTCGACTGATCAGCCGCGTGCATGGGCTCGCGCCGCTCGATGGCGTGGTGGCGCGCGATCGGGCATTCGCAAGCAACGGACTCGCGCCGCTGGGAGATTTGACGGGCACGCTGGATCTGGCTTGAGCGCTTGAACGTTCGAAAGTTGAAACGCCTGCGGCGCGCGCGGCCTCAGGCGTTTCAACTCGAACTATTGCGGCTTCGACTGCGCGGCGCCATGCAGTTTTGCGACCACCGCATCGGCGATCTGTTGAGCCGTTTTCTTGATCGTCTTCTTCTCGTCGCCGCTCGCCATCACGAACTTGGCGGCGATCACGTACGGATTCAGTTTGATGGCCGCGCCCGGCATGCCTTTGCTGTCGGCTTCGTCGACGGCCTGATACAGCGGCGGCAAATCAGGCGTACCAAGGCTGTCGCACGACACCGCCACCTGAATGTCGTTCTGGCCGGCGCCGAATCCGACCATGGCGCGCCTGAGGCGATTGCCGTCGTCGACACTCAAGAACACGCCGCGCACTTGCCAACCGGAAGCCGGCAACGGTTGACCCGGCGCACTGCGGCGCGCGTCGACGCCCGCCTTTTTCAGAGCGTCCGTTAGCGCTTCCGCCATTTCGTCCACGATATGTTTCGCATGATCCTGCGGATTCTTGTCCTCGCCCATCGGTCCGGGTCCGCTCGGCAGCAAACCGCGCAGGCGGCGCACGCGTTGGCCTGGTCCGCTGTCCGGTGTCACGTTCGCGACGTCCAGATCGAAGTCGGCGACATACACGACCGGCGCGGGCGTCGCGAACGGCGCACTGTCCGCCGCGGCGGCGTTGACGATCGCCGCCGCGCTCAGGCATCCCGCCATCACTGTGCATTGCAAAAATCGATGAAGCATGGCGTGCCTCCGCGAACATTAACAGGACGCGGCTATCGTACAACCGTGCGCAGCGTGCGTCCTTTTTTTCGTACCTGATCGTCATGCGGTTTGCCTTGCATAACGCCCGTTGCGGCATAGACTGTTAAAGCACAACTTCGCAATTTGTACGGAACCCGCCATGCGACTGACCATCCTCATCAACGGTTCCGATCCCACCGTCAGCCATGATTACGCTGTGCTATGGCTCGACATCGACGAACACCGGTGGTCGAGAGAAGCACATCAAGGGATCGATCTGCCCCCGTGGGGCGAACTGCGCGACGATAACGGCGTGACCACTCTGTGTGCGCCCAGCACGGATGCGCCGCTGTGCACGCTGCGCGGATTGCATGTGGACCGCAAGCAGCGCGTGAGCGCCGCGCAAGGCGCCGCGGCATGGACCGCCCTGCCGACGCGCGCGCAGGCCAGCGGTTTCTGGCGCTTGCAAGCAGTGGACCGCCAACAGGTCCGCGCCGAACACAGCGTGTTCGACAATTAGGTTGTAGCACTCGTTTTATCGGTCTAAATTTCCGTGCGCGAGCGGCGCTCCGCTAGCGCATGGGTCATTTTGTCCGTGCGTTCGTACGCCGCATTTTTGATTCCCTAGTTGCGATTTCGTCGCTCGCGCATTTAAGGTCGCCTTAAGTTTGCGTGAGTAGAGTCGGAAGTCCACGCATTAGGGTCGCTGCAAGGCGGCCCGTTTTTTTTGGTGCGGCGAGATGTGGGACGTTGCCGTGCGCGCCATGCGGCGGCATCGTTTTTATGACAGCGCTCAACGCGCGAATCCGTTTTCCCCTCCGGTGTTTCCCTGCATTTCACGTCGCGCGGGACGGGCTCGCAACGCTATACTTGCGCCCCCGATCCCTCGACTGACCGACACATGAAGAAGTGGTTTGCCTATCTGTTGTTCGTCGTTGCCGCTCACGCAAGCGCAGCGCCTTCCTGCACTCAATTCACATCGAATGCGCAATGGCCGGTTCTGAGCAATCAGAAGATGGCGTCGAAAACGCGCATGCTTTGTTATAGCGATTTCGCGGTTCTGCATTCGGGCATCACGCACGGTCCGCTGTGGTCCGCCGAGCATCTGACGCGCGATCATATCGAGGCCGCCAAAGACATGGTGCGCACCAACAAATTCTTCGAAGACGCGCGCCTGCCGGACGGCGAAGGCGCCACGCTCGCGGACTACAAACGCAGCGGGTTCGACCGCGGTCATATGAGCCCGGCGGGCAATCGCTGGAATCAGGAAGCGATGGCACAATCGTTCTCGCTGGCCAATGTCGTGCCGCAAAACCGCGAGAACAATCAGCGCCTGTGGGCGCGCATTGAAACGTCGGTGCGCAAAATCGCAGTGTCGTACGACGATACCTATGTGGTCACCGGCCCGATCTTCAACGGCCAGCAGTTGCAGACTATCGGACCGACGGGCGTATTCGTGCCGACGCAGTTGTTCAAGGCGGTCTACGTGCCGTCGCGAAAGATGGCGTTCGCCGTGGTAGTGGACAACGTCTCGACGAATCGTTACGACATCAAGACGATTCACGAACTCGAAGCAGCATCGGGCATCCGTTTTCCGGGCATTCCGGAGAATCTCAAAGATCAGCGACCGGGAGGACTGAAAGGTGTTTAAACCCTATTCAAATGACGACGACGTGCTCAACATTCAAGGCGATGCGTTGACGGTGAGTAACGGCACAACGCGCATCGTGCTGAACGGCACGCTGGAGCTGACGCAGGATCAGCGCGGATTGAAGGCCGCATTGGCACTGAAAGAAGCTGTAGATGCGATCGTGGCCAGCTTGCAGGCGCAGAGCAATTTGCCCGCGAAGGTCAAGGATGAACCGGACGCCAAACCGGGCGTCGTGCAGAACCCGTTCAATTAGTCAAGCAAAGCGCTGGCGACCGGCGTGATGCATTTTTTCGTGCGAGCGGCCGGCCCTCATCTCGTGTTCCGCAGTTCGATCAAAGCCAGACGAATCCGCTCCACGACCTCGGGCCACCCTCTGCCTTGTTCCCGAAACAGGCGAGCAGAGGGAAACCACGGACTGTCTTCCCGTTCGAGGTGCCATCTCCAATCGCCCAGCATGGGCAACATCAGCCACAGCGGCCTACCCATCGCGCCCGCCAGATTGGCCGCCGATGTGTCAACGCTAATGACCAGGTCCAGCGCGTCCATCAGTTTTGCCGTATCGCCAAATGAACGAAGACCGGGTCCGAGATCATGCACGTTGCGCAAGCGCATGGCGTAGTCGGCGGCTTCGTCTTCGCCTTGGCCCTTCTGCATGATGTAGAACTCCACGTCCTCGAGCGCGAAGAGCGGATCGAGACAGCTGAGCGACGGCAACGATCTGGCAGCGTCGTTCTCGTGCGTGGGCGCACCTTTGAAGATCACGCCGACTTTCAATGCCTGCAAATTGCCCGGCAAGGCCATCGGTGTATGCGCGACGCCCGCCCGCAGATACGGCACCACGTCCGGCAAATGATCGATGTCGAGAGATGCCCACACCGGGATCGCATGCGGATAGACCCAATAGTCATGAATCGGCAGCAGCGGCGCATCTTCGACGCAGCAGATCGCCGCGGCCTCGCCCGAGGCCCTGAACAATTCGACGAGCGGCGCCTGACATACCACCGTCACCCGCACCGTCCCGTAGCGTTCGCGAAAAATCCGCGCAAACCGAAAAAAGAAAATCTCGTCACCCAGACCGAATTCGCTCCAGATAACGATCGATTTGCCTTCGAGCGACTCGCCACGCCAGTTCGCGTAAGCCGGTGGCGCCACGGTAGTCCGGCCTCGCCAATCCGAGCCGTCGAACAGCGCCTCACGTCGACGAAAACCCTCGGTGAGTTTGCCGAGAGCAATCAGCATCAGCGCATTGAAGAGTCGAGGCAAGCGCTCGTTCGGGAGTCGTCGGACACCTTCGTCCCATAAGTCCTCCAGTTGATCGCAAAGACCCCGGCGGACCAGTTCAAGGTTGATGTGGAAGTAGGTCTGGAGTCGATACGGATACAGTCTTAGCGTCTCTTGGCAAAGGTCCAGCATTGCCGAATCGGTTTCCGCACTCGGCATGGCAGTGGCCAGGTCGAAGAGTCGAGGCACATCGCGCTTGCGCAGCACTATTTCTATCGCATACGCGGCCGCTTGATGCTGTCTGTCAGCGAAGCCCTCATGCCGATTCTCGCCGAACTCGCAGAGAACGCAAAAGCGTTCGCACGATGAAACAGCCGACGCATCGTTCACCAGGTCGAGCGCATTCGCGGAACCCGCAATCGCCAGGTCAGGGCGATGCGGGGTGAAGGTGCGTTCATGATCGACGTCCGTCAGGGTGGGCGAGATTATTTCTTCGCCGCGAGAATCGGTCGGCAACGTCAAAATCAGATAACCGCCGGGCTTGATGAGTTCGAGCCACCTTGCGAGCACTTGATGAGGATTGGCGAAACGCCCGAGGCAATCTGAATGAACGAAATCAAATACATCGGCTGGCGCGTCGTCCATATAGATAACGTCACGCTCATTCACGTTCCAGGCAATCAGTTGTTCGATGCGAGGAAAAAGATCCGCGTAGCCGAAATCGGAATCGCGCCCGGCGCCCATGTCCAGGCCGACGCCAGAAAAGTAGCCCTGCAGAAATGCCGGATCCTGCGAGCGCCGCTGCGCGAGTTTGAGTGACGGGTTCATCTGGTGTTTCGCCCAAGTTAGGTCAGAAGTCAGGCCGCCCGGTTGACGGGGAGGCAGATGATATTCCGCCGGTAAAAACTCCTATATCGCAATATAGATAGCGCCTTGGGTGCGAACAAGCGAGTTTCCAGCTTGTAGCCGTGGCGCAAGCCGGAGGGCCGAAACTGCTTCGGCATCCCCAATATGTTTCAGCGGTTACGTTTTGTCACCAGAGCGACGTCAACTCCTGTCTTCCCGTCAACGTTAAACCGGCAGCGCTGAAACATTTCAGCCGCGACACAAGAATCAACCGGTTAAAACCAGGAGTTAAACCATGAAGACGCTTTTCGCCGCTCTCGCTTCCGCTCTGCTCGTGTCGACCGCTTTCGCTCAAACGGCCGCACCGTCCGCCGCGCAGCCCGCGCAAACGCAACCCGCCGGCCAGGCGAACCTGAAGGCGAGCACCGCCGTTCAAACGGGCGCCACGGACGACGGCGCCGCAGCGACGAAGGCGCCGGCCAAAGCCGCGACCAAAGCGCACGTGAAGAAGACGTCCGCCCATCACACGGCAAAAGCCCACAAGACCACGAAGAAGGCCGCGGCTGAAACGAGCGCCGCAACGACTAAAACGGAGGGCGCGAAAGAGGCCAGCAATGCCCCGGTAAAAGCCGACGGCGCAAAGACCGACACGACAAAAACGCAATAACACGTGATCGGTTTCGGCACGCACCGGCCAGGCATGTATAGGTAATCGAAGCCGAACTGTGCCGTTCAGGGAGGGCGAGTCATACGACTCGCCTTTTTTTATGCGCGGTTTTTTTCCAACACACACCCCAATTTTTGCACCGCGTTTACCCGCAGACGTCTAATCTCGAACTGTCTTGATCAACCATGGCGTCGATGAACGCCGCATCACATGGCTCTCACGCAATCAATCGACAGTTTCTCTATTCACCCGCTCAACGAGCCGCACGTTCAGCGCAACAACGTCATTCCCTTCCTCGCGGCACGCGTGCGCTTGCAGATAACTCTGCCTCATCGACCGCAAGAACTCGCCGGCACCCAGCTTCGCGCCCTGCTCCATTCTCCTCTTGGTGTTTATGTCGTCGCCACGCAGGCGGTTCGCCAGGAAATTCGCGTGCAACTCGACATCGCTCCCGACGACCTCGACTTCACACTGCACACACTGATCGCGACACTTCCCGCCGCGATGATCGGACCGTTGAAGCGCCGCAGCGCGGCCGTGATGGCGCGCTAACCATGTTCTCAGGGATTTGATCGGCGCGTTGCAGCGTCTCGCGGACTACTCGTCGCGATCAATCCCCCACGGGATTCAACTCAGCCAATGCCGCCAGCTTCTGCACATCGGCAATTTCGATTTCCGCATAACCGAGCTTCAGCGCGCCTTGCGTTTCGAACTGCTTCAACACCTGGTTGATCGTTTGCCGGGACAACGCCAGCATCATCGCGAGATCTTCTTGTGGGACTTTGAGCACGCGCCGCAATGCACCGGGCTCGCCGTAACCACCCGCCATCAATAACAAGCGGCGCGCCACGCGCTGCGCCGCGGGCAGCAACGCGGCCTCTTCGATCGCGTCGAAAGCAAGACGCAGCTTTTGCGTCAACAGCAAACCGAACAGATGCCAATAAGCGGGCGTGCGTTCCAGTAGCGCGACGAGTGCGGCGCGCGGCACATGAAACAGCTCGGAATCGCGTTCGGCATACGCGTCGTGGGTTCGCGGCCGGTTGTCGAACAGCGCGATCTCGCCGAACCAGTTCACCGGCTCGATCACGGCAAGCAAAGCCTCCTTGCCCGCCGAACTGGCCGCGCCGATTCTCACCAGGCCATCGAGCACGCAATAGACGCCGTCGTCGGAATCGCCGCGCGTGAAGAGCCGCTGCCCGGCGGCGAGCCGTTCGACACGTCCCGCTTCGATCAACTGCGCCTGCATGGCAGCCGGCGTCGAGCGAAACCACGCGCTGCGTCCCAGCAGCGCGGCAAGCTCATTCGATGGAAAACTCGCATTCATAGAACGGCGCTCGTGCCCGATTGTCGGCTACCCGATGGTTTCAAATTCCGCTGCCCGCGATTATGCTGACTTTGACAGAGGAGCGGCATCCATGAGAACGCTGACGGAACAGCTTACGCAATACGCGGCTTACCACCGTGACCGGCGCAATATCGCCACGCATTTCATCGGCATTCCGATGATCGTGCTGGCCCTGGCCGTATTGTTGAGCCGGCCTGCTTTCGTTGTCGACGCCTGGCCGCTAACGCTATCGCCGGCGTGGGTTTTATTCGTCGCGGCCACGCTGTATTACCTCGTGCTCGACGTGCCGCTCGGCGTGATGATGGCCTTCGTGTCCGCGCTCTGCGTCGCGTTCGGCCAGTGGACAGCCACGCAATCCACGTTGATGTGGCTCGTGATCGGTGTCGGGCTTTTTCTGGTCGGCTGGGTGTTTCAGTTCATCGGGCACGTTGCCTACGAGCATCGCAAGCCTGCCTTTGTGGACGATGTGATCGGCCTGCTGATCGGACCGCTGTTCGTGCTGGCCGAAGCGCTGTTCGGCTTCGGCTGGCGACCCGCGCTGCGCGCAGCGATCGAAGCGCAAGCCGGTCCGACGCGTCTCAACGCTGACCGTACGGCCGCGCATCGCTAGAGCGCGCCGCCGCTTCGTCGACGGCTCATTCGCCGCGGCGCAGCCCGCTCAGTTCGGGGCGAGACGAATGAGGCGCACGCTATGCAATGCCGTCAGCGCGACCGCGATCCAGATGGGAACGTAGGTCGCCAACTGCGCGACGCTCAGCGTTTCACCTAGCAACGTGATCGAGATCACCACCAGCAACACCGGCTCGACATAGCCGAGAATGCCGAACAATGCGACCGGCAACAAGCGGCTCGCCTTGAGATACGACGCCAGCGCAATGGTGCTCAGCGCGCCGAGACCCGGCAACAGCAGCCACCACCGATCCGGATGGCCGGCGATCATCGCCAGCGAGCCGCCGTTGAAAACCAGCACGCTTGCCGGCGGCAATAGTAGCGCCATCTCCACGGTGAACATCGCGAGCGAGTCGTGATTGATCTTGCGACGCAAAACGAAATACGGCGGATAGCCGAGCGAAACCAGCAAGGTCGGCCACGAAAATGCGCCCGTCACCCACAGTTCATGACCGACACCGACCGCCGCGCACGCAACAGCGAGCCACTGCAAACGGTCCAGACGCTCGTGATAATAAAAGCGCCCGACAAGCACCATCGCCAGCGGAAGGAGGAAATAGCCGAGCGAGACTTCGAGCATCCGGCCATGTAGAGGCGCCCACAGAAATACCCACAGTTGCGCGCCAAGCAACGCCGCGCTCACGATCATCGCCAAGCCGAGTTTCGGGGCGGTCACCATGCGGTAAAGAAGCTGCCGCAGAATGGGCAGGCGCTTTCTCAATGCCACCAGCACCAGCGCGCCCGGCACGGTCAGGACGACACGCCAGGCGAAAATGTCGAGGCCGCTTAGCGGCGCGAGCAGGGTTGCGTAAGCGGACAGTAATGCAAAGGTCGTGGTCGCGCACACCGACAACGCGATCCCGCGCTTCAGGGCATACTGATTCATCGAGCGCCCCGTTGGGCAGTCGCTTCGAGACGCGATACCGGCGCGTGCGCGGGCGAGGTTGTTTGCAGTGCAGCATGCAGCCGCCCGGCATTCGTTGTTGTCATTGGAAATGGAATCTCATAAGCGGGCAGCGCGTGTCCGGCACTGTATTTCTTGCTTTCGATAAACGATATGAAGGCGGCATTCTAGACGGGTTATCCGTTCGCGGCTCCGCGTAGGTGCCGCGCGCTGTCAACAATCAGCTGAAATTATTCCGTGCGCATCACGCGTCGATGGACTAGAACATAACTTCATGTGCGGTCGACAACCCCGGTCTTTTCACCGGCAACGCCTCACATCACTTCGCGCCGAGCGATTGAAGCGCGAATCTTGCTACCTAGTCTTGCGACGCTGCTTGCATTACCGTTCGCAACGCCCCCGAAGGACGTCCCCTTGGGGACAGCATGTGCAGCATCCCTGAGCCAGGCCGGCGATGACAGTCCTACGGACCGAGTCCGACCTTCTTCTCCACGGCACGCCTCAACTGCGTTCATCGCGCGTGCCGCCGCCCGGCAGCATCCCGCTCATCGAATGTGACTACTGGAGCCAGCATGACCCAGCCAGCCCTATCGCACGACGCATCGCCCGACCTACGCTCCGCCTTTGCCGCCGACGTTCGCGCCGGCCTCACCCATACGCCGCAGAAAGAGCTGCCGTCCAAGTATCTGTATGACGAAGTGGGCTCCGCGCTGTTCGAAGTGATTACCGTGTTGCCCGAATACGGCGTGACGCGCGCCGAGGAACGCCTGCTTACCAAACACGCCGCGGACATCGTCGCGCACTTGCCACATGACGTGACGGTCGCCGAACTCGGCAGCGGCAGCGGCCGCAAAACACGGCGCATTCTGGAAGCGCTGTGTAAAAAGCGCCCCACTTCTTACTGTCCGATTGAAATTTCGCGCAGTGCGTTGCAGTTGTGCAGGCGCGAACTCGGCGACATCGAACGCATTTCGATTGTCGGTTATGAACGCGATTACCTGGCCGGCCTTGCTGAAGTGAGCAAGCAGCGCGCGTCGGACGAGCGGTTACTTGTGCTGTTTCTTGGCAGTACGATCGGTAATTTCGGCAGACTCGCCGCAACACGTTTCCTGCGCGATATCCGCAACATGCTCGCCCCCGGCGACGCGTTGCTGCTCGGCACCGACCTGATCAAGCCGACGCCCGTCCTGGTGGCCGCCTATGACGACTCGATCGGCGTCACCGCGTCGTTCAATCTGAACCTGCTGGCGCGCATCAATCGCGAACTCGACGGCGACTTTCCGCTCGAGGCGTTCGAGCACGTCGCGCGCTTCAACCCGGACGCGCGCAGCATCGAAATGCATCTGCGAGCCAAGCGCGACATCACCGCCCACGTGGGCGCGGCGCAATTGACGGTGTCGCTCAAGGGGGGCGAAACGATCTGGACCGAGAGCAGCCACAAATATCGCGCGGAAGAAATGCCCGCGATTGCCGACGACGCCGGCTTCCTGTGCAGCCATCAATGGATCGAAGACGAATGGGGCTTTGCGGAGAGCCTGCTGCTGGCGCGTTGAGCGCGCTGGGCCGCTGACGGAAGCACGGTCACGCAAACACGGCAAGGCGGCGCGCCATCGCGCATGATGGCGCGCCGCCTTTTGTTTTGCGTGATTCGCGCGTTCTACGCGCTGCCGCTCAGTGCTGCTCGAAACGTTCGTAACGCTTTTCGGTCGCGCGCTCTTCGCCGGCCACCTCCGTCACGCGCGCCGCCGGCGGCCCGTGACGCAACCACGACAGCATCCGGTCGACCTGGTTCGCCGAGCCCTGCAACATCGCTTCGACAGAGCCGTCGTCGAGATTCGCCACCCATCCCTTGATACCGAGCGCATGCGCCTGCCGCACGGTCGCGTGGCGAAAACCGACGCCCTGCACGGTGCCGCGCACGCGCACGTAATACGTTTCGATCCGCTGATCCAGATCCGGGGCCATGCCGTCCTCTCTTCGCATACTTTCAAGCCGGCATTCTAGTCGCGTCCCGGCGAGCTTGCTCGGCAAAGCGCGCATCTGATTGTTCGCATGGGACCGCCGGCGCGACACGCGGCGCGCGCGCCACGTACAATCCGTCGACTGTCACGCGGGAAATGGAAACAGAATGACCGAACAGAATCGCGATCTCGTGCTCGTGACCGGCGCCTCCGGCTTTGTCGGCTCGTCGGTGGCGCGCATCGCGCAACAGAAGGGTTTCAAGGTGCGTGTGCTGGTGCGCGCCACCAGTCCGCGTCAGAACGTCGAGTCGCTGGACGCGGAAATCGTGATCGGCGATATGCGCGACGAAGCGTCGATGCGCCACGCGCTGCGCGGCGTGCGCTATCTGCTGCACGTGGCCGCCGACTATCGGCTGTGGGCGCCTGACCCGAGCGAGATCGAGCGCTCGAACCTCGAAGGCACCGAAGCGACCATGCGCGCGGCGCTGAAGGAAGGCGTCGAGCGCATTGTCTACACGAGCAGCGTGGCCACGTTGAAAGTGACCAGTTCCGGCCAGTCCGCCGACGAAACCTCGCCGCTCAAAGCCGATCAGGCGATTGGCGTGTACAAACGCAGCAAGGTGCTGGCCGAGCGCGCGGTGGAGCGGATGATCGCCGAAGACGGCTTGCCGGCGGTGATCGTCAACCCCTCCACGCCGATCGGACCGCGCGACGTCAAGCCGACGCCGACCGGACGCATCATCGTGGAAGCGGCGCTCGGCAAGATTCCGGCGTTCGTCGACACGGGCCTGAATCTCGTGCACGTGGATGACGTCGCGGCCGGCCAATTCCTCGCGCTCGAACGTGGCAAGATCGGCGAGCGCTATATTCTCGGCGGCGAAAATCTGCCGCTTCAGCAGATGCTCGCGGATATCGCGGCGCTGACCGGCCGCAAGGCGCCGACGCTGAGTCTGCCGCGCTGGCCGCTCTATCCGCTGGCCATGGGTGCCGAAGCAGTCGCCAAGATCACGAAACGCGAACCGTTCGTCACCGTCGACGGCTTGAAGATGTCGAAGAACAAGATGTATTTCACGTCGGCGAAAGCGGAACGCGAACTTGGCTATCGCGCGCGGCCCTATCGCGAGGGCTTGAGCGACGCGCTCGACTGGTTCAGGCAAGCGGGCTATCTGAAGCAGTAATCTGCATGAACAAGCGGCCTGTGTCCCGCAAGCCGGCTCGGCCGCAAGCATTTTGTTACAACGTCACTGTGTTAGCGACAGGTAAAAGCCTACGCGCAGCAGTTAAAATCGCGGGTCTTACCAGAGAAAAGCTCGCATGAATCTTCACGAACAGCTCGGCGCACTGGAAATGGGCGTCGATCAGCTCATTCAGGCTGTCGTGGCCCCGCTGGCCGAAAACATTTCCGAGACACCCGCACAGAACGCCGCGCCGCCAGCGTCTGCATCCGCGGATCACGTCGCGTCCGAATCCAATGCAAATGCGGCTGAGACCGAGGCGGCCGTCGTCGAAGGTGAGGCGCCGGCCCCGCAGCTTCAGCCCACGCTCGAAATTAATCGCCCCGCGCAGAACGAGATCACCATGACGATCGGCGGCCAGACCGTCGCGTTGCGCGCGGAGCAGATCGGCCAACTGATCGAGGAACTGTCGAACGCGCGCGCGTCGATGACGCCGGAACCGCCGCCGGGCATTCCGCCAGGCTGGCGCTTCGTGTCCACCAAGAATCCGGTCATGGCGGTGCAGAAACAGTCGAATGGCGACCGTCTGCTGGTCATGCGCCACACCGGCCACGGCTGGGTGCCGTTCACGTTTTCGCCCGACATGGTGATCCAGCTTTACATGATGCTCACCAAGTAAAAAAGCGGCGCCCGATGAGCGCCGCTTTTGCATTCCTCCGCGATTTCCGACTACCGTTCGCTTCAGCGTTCCTGCACCGGCGCCTGAACCCGCGCCTTCCACTGTCCGCCCTTGCCGCGCCAATAACGCACCGCCGACGCAAACGTCGCGCCGACATAGAACAATGCGATCAGCGGCAGAAACGGCGCCCACAACGGCGAGCGGCGGTAATAGCTCAGCATCGGCGCATACGCGCAACACATGGCGGCCCACGCGAGCCACGCGGGCCAGCCTGTCGGACCGAGCACCAGCGCGGCGACCGGCGGCATCAGATAGATGATCGTCATGCCGGCCAGCGTACCCGCCAGCAGCAGCGGCGAGTAGCGCAGCTGCGTGAAGGCCGTGCGCGCGATCATGTTCCAGATCTCACGCCAGCTATCGTACGGACGCAGCGACACGCTGCGCGCCGCCACATCCAGCCGGATCGGATGACGCCCCTTGCCGCGATGCTTGATGCGCGCGGCGAGGCTGCAGTCGTCGATCAGCTCGGCGCGAATCGACTCGATGCCGCCTGCTTCTTCCAGCGCGCTACGGCGCACCAGCATGCAGCCACCCGCGGCCGCCGCCGTCCGATTGCGCGGGTTGTTGACCCACGAGAACGGGTACAGCTTGGCGAAGAAGAATACGAAGGCGGGAATCAGCGCCTTTTCCCAGAACGAATCGCAGCGCAGCCGCACCATCAGCGAAACGAGATCGCGCTGTTCCGCGTCGGCGCGCGCGACGAGTTGCGCGACCGCGTCGGCGGGATGGCCGATGTCGGCATCGGTCAGCAGAAGGTAGTCCGCGGACAAGCCAAGCGTGCGCACGGCCTCGATACCTTGCGACTGTGCCCACACCTTGCCCGACCAACCGGGCGGCAGCGGCTTCGCGCTCAACACGGTCAGACGGTCCGGGCATTGCAACTGCAGGGCCGCGGCGCGAGCGGCGTCGGCGGTGCCGTCGGTGCTGTGGTCGTCGACGACGATCACGTGGAAGTCGCCCGCATAATCCTGCTGAAGCAGCGTGGTCACCGCCTCCGCGATGACATCGACTTCATTGCGGGCCGGCACCACGGCGGCCACGGCCGGCCACGTTGCGCGCGGCGCGATGGTCAGCGGCGCAGCAGGACGCGCGCGCCAGAAACCGCCGCGCCCGAACAGCAGCACACACCAGATCAGCAAGGAGAGACACGACAGAAGAAACAGAACCACCGCCATTAAGCATTACCCTCGATTGAACGGGCCTGCACGCCGACGCGACGCGACAGCCACATCACCACGGTGCGGGCCGCGACCACGCACCAGTCAAACGTATTGAGCACCGGCCGCTCGTGAAACACGTCGTAGCCCGCGCTCTCGATGCGTTCGAGAAAGCGTAGGCCGCCGTGAACGGCACCGCATAACTCGATGCCCAGCCTGCCCTGAATCCGCAAGGCGAGCGGCGCGCCACGCACCAGCATCTCGCGCACGAACGACACTTCGTGCGCCATGAGCGCCCGCCAGTCTTCATCGGCGACTCCGCTGGCAATGTGCGCCTCGGTCACGTTGAAGCGCCGCATATCGGCGAGCGGCAGGTACACGCGGTCCTTTTTCCAGTCGGCGGAGACGTCCAGCCAAAAGCTGATCAACTGAGACGCCGTGCAGATCGCGTCGGCCTCGGCGAGATTCTCCGGCGTGGCCGCGTTGATCAGATGCAGCATCAGATGCCCGAGCGGGTTGGCCGAGTGACGGCAATAGTCGAGCAGCGCGGCGCGGTCGGCGAAACGGCCGGCGTCGATATCCTGGGCGCACCCCTCTAGCAGATCGTAGAACGGCGCGAGCGGCAGTTTATACTGCGCGACCACGCCGGCGAGCTTGTCGAACAACAGCGGATGGACTGGCGCCGCGCGTTGTTCCGCTACCGCGTCGAGGCCGGCGCGGAAGTCGGCGAGACGGGCGTGCCGCTCGGTTGCGCTCCAATCGCCTTCGTCGGCGATGTCGCCCGCCGTGCGCACAACCTGATAGATAATGCCGATGGGCGCGCGCAGCGCCTTGGGCAGCAACACGCTCGCGACCGGAAAGTTTTCGTATTGATCGACGTCCATCCAGCGAGCCTCGAAACCCTTTTGTAATGCGGGCACCAGTCGCCGCGCGACTACGTAGTTTAAGGGTTCCGTCAAACCGCTGCAGCTTGCAATCATTACCGCTTCCGCATTGCCGTACCCGATGCTTGCCGCGCCGGGCGCCGGTTCCGCTGTTGTGACGCCCGACCGACACCCGCCGGGCGCCGCCAAAGCAAAGCCCGGCTGATAGCGTTAGAATGCGCGTTTGGTTTTGCTGTACCGGCACGTCGCCGGGGCTCAAGACATCAACTAATTAGATGATCGCGGCGATAAAGTCATAGTTACCGACTTCTTCGAAACCCGCGTCAGTCGGAGTTCGCCAACTTATGCGAGTCATCCTTGCTCAACCCCGCGGCTTTTGTGCGGGTGTTGTTCGCGCAATCGAGATCGTCGACCGCGCGTTGCAGCAACACGGCGCACCCGTGTATGTTCGCCACGAGATTGTTCACAATCGGCACGTGGTCGACAATCTGCGCCAGAAAGGCGCGCGTTTCGTCGAGGAACTCGATGAAGTGCCGCAAGGCGCCGTGGCGATTTTCAGCGCCCACGGTGTCGCTCAGACAGTTGAGCGCGATGCCGAAGCGCGCGGTCTCGACGTGCTCGACGCGACCTGCCCGCTGGTCACCAAAGTGCACGTGCAGGGCCGCCAGTATGTCGGCGCCGGCCGCACGCTGATACTGATCGGCCACGCCGGGCATCCGGAAGTGGAAGGCACGATCGGCCAGATTCCGGGCAAAGTGCTGCTGGTGCAGAGCGAGGCCGAGGTCGCGCATCTGGACCTGCCGCTCGACACACCGCTCGCTTATGTCACGCAAACCACTCTCTCGGTGGACGACACGCGCGGCATCATCGACGCGCTGCTGCGCCGCTTCACGGATATTGTCGGTCCGGATACGCGCGACATCTGCTACGCCACGCAAAACCGCCAGGCCGCGGTGCGCGAGTTGAGCAAGGAGGTCGACGTGCTGCTAGTGGTGGGCGCAACCAATAGTTCGAACTCGAACCGGCTGCGCGAGATCGGCAGCGAAAGCGGCGTGGCGAGCTATCTCGTCGCCGACGGTTCGGAAGTGAAGCCGGAATGGTTTGCGAATGTGCAGACCGTCGGCATCACGGCCGGTGCTTCGGCGCCGGAAGAGATGGTCAAGAACGTAATCGATGCGCTGAGCGCATTGGGGCCCGTCGATGTCACGACGATGGCGGGCCGTGAAGAAAAAGTCGAATTCAAGTTGCCATCGAAGCTGATGCAACCACTCGCTGCACGCGAAGTTTAAGGAGGACGTCTTGTCTATTCCGCTGCTACAGAAAGTCCGGGTCGGCGCATACATCATGCGTCAGCATATGTCCGGGAACAAACGCTATCCGCTCGCCCTGATGCTGGAGCCGCTGTTCCGCTGCAACCTCGCCTGCAATGGCTGCGGCAAGATCGACTATCCGGATCCCATCCTGAATCAGCGTTTGTCGCTGCAGGAATGCCTTGAAGCCGTCGACGAATGCAATGCGCCGGTGGTCTCGATCGCAGGCGGCGAACCGCTGCTGCACAAGGAAATGCCGCAGATCGTGAAGGGCATCATGGCGCGCAAGAAGTTCGTGTACCTGTGCACGAACGCGCTGCTGATGGAAAAGAAGATGGACGACTACGAGCCGAATCCGTACTTCGTCTGGTCGGTTCACCTCGACGGCGACAAGCAGGCGCACGACCACTCGGTGTCGCAAGACGGCGTGTACGACAAGGCTGTCGCCGCCATCAAGGAAGCGAAGCGCCGCGGTTTCCGCGTGAACATCAACTGCACGCTGTTCAACGACGCCGTGCCGGAACGCGTCGCTGCGTTCTTCGACACGCTGGGCCCGATGGGCGTGGACGGCATCACCGTCTCGCCGGGTTACGCGTACGAACGCGCGCCGGATCAGCAGCACTTCCTGAACCGCGACAAGACCAAGCACCTGTTCCGCGAAATTTTCAAGCGCGGCAACAACGGCAAGAACTGGTCGTTCAGCCAGTCGAGCATGTTCCTTGACTTCCTGGCCGGCAATCAGACATACGAATGTACGCCGTGGGGCAACCCCGCGCGTACCGTGTTCGGCTGGCAAAAGCCGTGCTATCTCGTCGGCGAAGGTTACGTGAAGACCTTCAAGGAACTGATGGAAACCACGGACTGGGACAAGTACGGCACGGGTAACTACGAGAAGTGCGCGGACTGCATGGTGCACTGCGGTTTCGAAGCGACCGCCGTGATGGATACGGTCACGCATCCGCTGAAGGCGCTGAAGGTTGCCGTGCGCGGTCCGAAGACCTCGGGCGCGTTCACGAAGGACATTCCTTTGGACAAGCAACGTCCCGCCGAGTACGTCTTCTCCCGCCACGTCGAGATCAAGCTGGAAGAGATCAAGGTGTCGGGCAAGGGCAAGAAAGTGCAAACGGCGACGGCTGCAACTTAAGCGGTCGAAGGGGCGGCCTCGCGCCGTCCTTTGTCCTGTATGCAAAAAAGCGCGGTGGCCATTCAGCCACCGCGCTTTTTTTATGCCTCGTGCCTCACACGTTGCGACGTGTGGGCCATCAACCGCTACCCACGGCTACCCAGCGCTACGCGCATTGTGAGCGGTCAAAAACTTGATCAGCCCATCGATCCCGCCTTTGGCAATCTGATCGGCGAATTGCGTCTGGTACACCTGGATCAGCCACGCGCCCATCATGTTGATGTCGTAGACCTTCCAGCCTGCGGCATCTTTGGTCATGCGATAGTCGATCGCGTCATCGCCGCCATTGCTCAGCACGTGGGATTGCACGACCACGTCTTTGGCGCCCGCCGGCACGTTGACCGGCGCGAATTTAAACTTTACGTCCTGATCACGCAGTTGCGACAGCGAGGCCGCATAAGTGCGCGTGAGCAGCAGCGTAAACTGCTCGTACAGCTGCTTTTGCTGGTCGGGCGTCGCGGTGGACCAGGCCTTGCCGACCGCGATGCGCGTGGTGCGCTGAAAGTCCGTGGCCGGCAGGAAGCGCGACTCGACCAGTTGCGTGATCTTCGCCATGTCGCCGCCGCGCGCCTGCGGGTCGGCCTTCATCGCCGCCACCGTGCCCTCGACAGCACTTTTTACCACCGCGTCGGGCGCGCTTTGCGCATATGCCGCAGTGGACACCACGGCCGCAGCCAGAAAAGCAGACAGATAACGTTTCATACGTTCGACAGAACCTGAAAGAAGTAAGCGCCGCCGGGCTTGCAAGCACGCGGCGAAAGCAGGATAGACCAGTATACCGAGATTGCGTTCCCGCCCCGATGAGCGTGTGCGGGAGCCGCACTTGCTACCGAACCGGGGGCTCGCCGCTCCGTCTCTGTATACTTGTGCACTTTCGTCAAAAACAACAACCGTGATAAGGCCAATTTCGCCTACATGCTGAAGTCATCTATTGTCCGTCTCGTCGCCTATTCAGTGCGTCATCCAATGCGGATCGTCGCGCTATCGCTCGTGCTCGCCATTCTGAGCGGTTTCTACGTTGCCTTTAACTTCAAGATCAACACGGACATCAGCCGTCTCATCGAGAACGACAAGCAATGGTCGGCGCTCGAACATGCCGTGGACGTGGCCTTCCCGGATCGCGGCCAAACCGTGCTGGTGGTCGTCGAAGCGCGCGCGCCGGAATTCGCCGACGCCGCCGCGCAAGCCCTGACCACCGCCCTCAAGGCCGATCCCAAGGAATTCGTAGCGGTTTCGCAGCCGGCCGGCGGCCCGTTCTTCGAACACAATGGCCTGCTGTTCCCGTCCCTCGACGAGGTCATGTCGACCACCTCGCAGTTGGTCCAGTCCCGCCCGCTCGTCAATGCCCTTGCCCACGATCCGAGCCTGACCGGCCTTGCCGGCACGCTGACCACGAGCCTGTTGCTGCCGCTTCAACTTGGCCAGGTGAAGCTCGGCGACATGAGCCATCTGCTGTCGCAAAGCGCGACCACGCTGGACCGCGTGCTGGCCGGCCAGCCGGCCGCCTTCTCGTGGCGCGCGCTGGTCGACAAGAGCGCGGCTGCCGAGCCGGCGCGCGCCTTCGTCATCGTGCAACCGGTCGTGAACTACGATGCGCTCGAGCCGGGCGCGTCGGCGTCGAAGTCGATCCGCGACACCGCCGCCGCGCTGCACCTCGACTCGCGCTACGGCGCCACCGTCCGTCTGACCGGCGAACAGCCGCTCGCCGACGAAGAGTTCGCTTCGGTCAAGGACGGCGCGGTGCTCAACGGCATCGGCACCTTCATCGTCGTGCTGATCATTTTGTGGCTGGCGTTGCGCTCGGGCCGCATGATCGTCGCCGTGTTCATCACGCTGTTCGTCGGGCTCGCGATCACCGCGGCGCTCGGCCTGATGCTGGTGGGCGCGCTCAACATGATTTCAGTCGCCTTCATGGTGCTGTTCGTCGGGCTCGGGGTCGATTTCGGCGTGCAGTTCGGCGTCAAGTATCGCGAGGAGCGCAATCGCGACAACCGGCTTTCCGCTGCGCTGATGCACACGTCGCACAGTATCGGCGTGCCGCTCACGCTCGCCGCGGTCGCGGTCGCGCTGAGCTTCTTCTCGTTCCTGCCGACGGCTTACCGCGGCGTGTCCGAGCTGGGTGAGATCGCGGGCGTCGGCATGTTCGTCGCGTACTTCACCAACATGACGCTGCTGCCGGCTCTGCTGAAAATCTTCCGGCCGCCCGGCGAAGCCGGTTCGCCAGGCTTCAAGCAGCTCGCCCCGGTCGACGATTTCCTCGCTCATCATCGCAAGCCGGTGCTGATCGGCACGCTGATTGTCGTGATCGGCGCCACGCCGTTGCTCACGCATCTGCGCTTCGACTTCAACCCGCTGCATTTGAAGGACCCGCACACGGAGTCGATGGCGACGTTGTTGTCGCTCAAGGATTCGCCGGAGGCCGCGGTCAACAATGTGCATGTGCTGGCGCCCTCGCTCGCGGACGCCGACCGCATAGCCGCCCATTTACGTACGTTGCCGGAAGTAGGCCGCGTCACCACGCTCGACACCTTCGTGCCCGCCGATCAGCAACAAAAGCTGATGCTGATCGCAAGCGCCGCGCAGCAGCTACTGCCCGCCTTGCAGCAACAACCCGCGCAACCGGCAACGGACGCCGTGCGCGTCGCCGCGCTCAAGCGCGCGTCGAACCAGCTCTCGCTCGCCGCCGACGATCACCCGGGGCCGGGCGCTGCGGAAGCCAAGCATCTGTCCGCCACGTTGCAGAAGTTGGCCGCCACCGATGCCGCCACGCGCGACCGCGCCGAAACCGCAATGTCGGACACGTTGCGCATCGCGCTGAAGCAGTTGGCCAACCTGCTGCAACCCACCGCGATCACCCGCGAGAATCTGCCCAAGGAAATCTCCAAGGGCTGGGTCTCGAAGGACGGCCGCGCTCTCGTGGACATCGCGCCGAAGGTGAAACCCGGCACCGATCCGAACGACGACGTCATCCTCGCGCACTTCGCCCACGCGGTGAAGAAAGCGGAGCCGGGCGCGATCGGCGGGCCGATTTCGATCCTGCATTCGGCCGACACCATCATCAAGGCGTTCCTGCAGGCCGCGGGCTACGCGCTCGTATCGATTGCGATCCTGCTGTGGATCGCGCTGCGGCGCGTCAGCGACATGTTGCGCACGCTGGTTCCGCTGCTGGTATCCGCACTCGTGACGCTCGAGTTGTGCGTGGTATTCGGCATGCCGCTGAACTTTGCGAATATCATCGCTTTGCCGCTGATGCTCGGCGTCGGCGTAGCGTTCAAGATCTACTTCGTGATGGCGTGGCGCCACGGTCAAACCGGCCTTCTGCAGTCGAGCCTGACGCACGCTGTGCTGTTCAGCGCGGCGACCACGGCGACCGCGTTCGGCAGCCTCTGGCTGTCGCACCATCCGGGAACGTCCAGCATGGGGCGCTTGCTGGCGCTCTCGCTGTTTTGCACACTGGTCGGCGCAGTGGTGTTTCAACCCGTGTTGATGGGCAAGCCGCGCTCACGTCGCGCGAAGCAAAAAGGAATATAAGCATGAAGCTGCGTAACGCCGCGCTGGCGCTCGTCGCCACCGGTTTGATCTCCGGCTGCGCCACCGGCCCCGACCGCAAACCCGGCGACCCGTTCGAACCGATGAACCGGGCCGTGTTCAGTTTCAACGACGGCGTGGATCGCTACGTCGCTGTTCCGGTGGCGAAGGGTTACCAGAAGGTGACGCCGCAACCGTTGCGCACCGCCGTGAGCAACTTCTTCTCGAATCTTGGCGATCTGACCAACGCCGCGAACGCGCTGCTGCAGCTGAAGTTCACCGACGCGACCGAGGACTTCGTCCGTTTCGCGTTCAATTCGACTTTCGGCCTGGGCGGCCTGCTCGATTGGGCGACACCTGCCGGGCTGCCCAAGCATCATCAGGATTTCGGCCTGACGCTGGGTCACTGGGGCATTCCGTCCGGTCCGTACCTGGTGCTGCCGCTGTTCGGGCCGAGCACGGTGCGTGACAGCATGGGGCTGATCGTCGACGTGAAGTTCAACCCGTTGAACTACATGGAGCCGGCGGTGCGCAATCCGCTCTACGTGCTGCAGTTCGTGAGCGTGCGTTCAGACCTGCTGGGTGCGTCGGACCTGCTGCAACAGGCTGCGCTGGACAAGTACTCGTTCGTGCGCGATGCCTATACGCAGCAGCGCCGTGCCCGTCTGCGCGGCACGAGCGACAACGCAGCGCCGCTGCCGAACTATGACGATCAGGGCGATTCCGGCGCCTCGGAGGCACCCGCCGCCGGCGCGCCCGCTGCAGGTGCTTTGCCGAACTACGCGGATCCGGGCGACGCCGCGGAAGCACCGAAGGCGGCCTCTGGCGCCGCCACGGGCGCACCGGCAGGCGTGCCCAACTACAGCGATCCAGGCGAAACGCCCGCGAGCGGCGCGGCAGGTTCGACGCCGACCGCGCCGGCTGCCGCGCCCAACGGCGCTTCGGGCACGCCCGCACCGACGCCGCCCGCCGCGCCGGCCGACAGCACGCAGCCGGCTTCAGCACCGGTGACGCAATAAGTATTGGGATTTTGGACTGGGCGCCCGGAACGGACGCCCAGTAAAGCCGGACTCGACGCTGGCACAGCAGCGGACCGGACGGCTTGACGCTTGCCGCTTCGGCGCACAACGCGCGCGACCCGTTTCAGGCGATAGCCATGCGAAAAGCGCCCGCTTCCTCGATCGCACGCCGTGCGTGGACCAGCGAAAGGCGCGCCGCCCGGGCATCGACGGCAAGCTGGATCAGCGCGCCGAGTTGTGAGGGTTGTCGCATCAATTCCCGCAGGATCGGCCCCAGCGCTGTGCTGCCGTCATCGCGCAGGCCGGCGGTTGCCGCGGAAGGCAGCGTGCGCCACGCCGGATCGACAATCGCGCGGCACACGGCAAACGGCACGCCATGCGCGGCAGCCTTCGCCCCGGCGATGTGCGATTCCATATCCACCCCCAGAGCACCGTTCGAGCGATGCAGCGCGTCCTTATCGCCCGCGCTCACCAGAGGTGCGGCGACGGCCGCCATGAGACCGCGCCGCAAACGCGTGGAGAGCGGCCCAACGGCCAGTGCGGCCGCGAGCCTGTCCGACCATGGCCGATCGGTCGGGAGGCGCCCAAACGGTCCCTCGACCGCGTCAGCGACGATCAGCGAGCCCGGCTCCAGATCCGGCGCCAAACCGCCCGCCGTGCCGAAACTGACGATACCCGAACAGCCGCGTTCGACCGCCGCGCTCAACGCGCGCTCCAGCAGATCGGCGCGCGCCGCGTAGACGACCTCGACGCCTTCGCCGCGCGCGATGCGGGCTTCGAACGCCATGCCGGTCACCACGATCACCGGCAAGGGACTGCGGCCGTCATCGGCGGACAGGCTCGGGGAAAGCGGCATCCGTCACATCCCGACCGCGACGCGCGTGAGGCCGTTGCGCTTCAGATGACGGAAGCGCGCCAGCGCCCACAACGGGAAGAACTTGCGATAGCCGTGATAGCGCAGATAAAACACGCGCGGGAAACCGGTCGCGGTGAAACGGGTTTCGTCCCACAGGCCGTGCTCGCGCTGTTCACGCTCCAGGTAGGCGACGCCGCGCGCCACCGCTTCGTGATTCACTTCGCCGGCCGCCATCAGACCCATCAGAGCCCACGCGGTTTGCGACGCCGTGCTTGGCGCGCGCTCGTAGCCGTGGTAGTCGAGCTTGTAGCTCTCGCCGCCCTCGCCCCAACCGCCGTCTTCGTTCTGGATCGACAGGAGCCACTGCGCCGCGCGCTTCATGCGCGGGTCGTCGTGTGGCAGCCCGGCAGCGTTCAGCGAACACAGGGCGGTCCACGTGCCATAGATGTAGTTCAAGCCCCAGCGGCCATACCAGCTGCCGTCCGATTCCTGCTCCTTCAGCATGTAGTCGAACGCGCGCTGCGCCGGCTCGCTGTTCTGCGGCAGTTCGCCGAGTTGCGCGAGCATCGACAGGCAGCGGCCCGAGACGTCCGCAGTCGGCGGATCGAGCAAGGCGCCGTGATCGGAGAACGGAATGTTGTTCAGGTAGTACTGCGTGTTTTCCGGTTCGAACGCGCCCCAGCCGCCATCGCTGCTCTGCATGCCGACCACCCATTCACGGGCGCGCGCAATCGCTTCGCGATCGACGTCCGATTGCGTTACCGTTGCCGAGCGCTGCATTGCCATGGCGACCACCGCTGTATCGTCGACGTCCGGGTAATGCGCGTTGTTGTACTGGAACGCCCAGCCGCCCGGCCGCACATTCGGACGGCGCGAAATCCAGTCGCCGCGCACATCGAGAATCTGCAGCGGACGCAGCCAGGCGAGCCCGCGTTCGGCGGCCTGTTCAGCGTGCGCCTCGCCGGTTTCGAGCAGCGCATGCGCCGCGAGCGACGTATCCCACACCGGCGACAGACAGGGCTGGCAATATGCTTCGTCATCCTTGATAACGAGCAGCTTGTCGATCGACTGGCGGGCAATCGCGCGATTCGGATGATCGGCCGGGTAACCGAGCACGTCGTACATCATCACCGAATTCGCCATGGCCGGGAAAATCGCGCCGAGACCGTCTTCACCGTTCAACCGTTCGTCGACGAAAGCCACCGCTTCGCGCACCGCGCGCTCGCGCGTCGCCTTCGGGAACAAACCGTCGACGGCGCGCAGCAGCACGTCCACGCCACTGAAGAACCGGAACCAGCCGACATGCTGATGCGGCGCCCGATCGCGCGGGCCGGTGTTGACCGGCGCACCGCGAAAGAGTTCGTCGATGCGCACACGGCGCGGGTTGCGCGCCACCGGCCGCTTCGCATTCAACACGAGCAGCGGCACGATCACCGTACGCGCCCAGTACGACACCTTCGACAGATGGAATGGGAACCACATGGGTAGCAGCATGATCTCGACAGGCATCATCGGCACCGCGCGCCACGACACCACGCCGAACAGCGCAAGCAGAATGCGCGTAAAGACGTTCACGGTTTCGGCGCCGCCGTGGGCGAGAATCGCCTCGCGTGCGCGCACCATGTGCTCGGCGTCGGCCGGATCGCCGATCATCTTCAGTGCGAAATACGCCTTCACGCTGGCGCTGATGTCGAGCGCGCCGTCGGTGAACAGCGGCCAGCCGCCGTCAGCCAACTGGATGCGGCGCAGATAGCGGGCGATCTTCTGTTCCAGCTCCACGTTCGGCGTTTCGCCGAGATAGTGAACCAGCAGCACGTATTCGGCGGGAATCGTCGCGTCGGCTTCGAGTTCGTAGACCCAGTGGCCGTCCGGCTTCTGCGCGGCGAGAATCGCATCGGTCGCGCGTGTGATCGCGGCGTCGAGCGACGCTGCGGGCGTTTCGCCCACCATAGCCGGCGCGGGCGCGCTCGGCGCTGCGTGGGCGAAATCGGGCAAGACGGCGTCCAGCGGCTGGGCTTGAGATAAATCGTTCATCGGCGTTCCATCGGTTCATTCAGCAACGTATCCGCGGCCTTCTGGCCGGAGCGGATCGCGCCTTCAATCGTCGCGGGCAGACCGGTAGCCGTCCAGTCGCCCGCGAGCATCAGGTTATTCCAGCGAGTGCGCGTGCCGGGCCGCCGCGTTTCCTGATCCGGCAGCGCGGCGAAAGTCGCACGTTTTTCCACGACGACTTGCCAGGCCGGCATCGGCGCGACCGGCAAACTGGCCGCCTGCGCCACTTCGGCCCAGACGGCGGCGGCGAGGGCTTCATGCGGCGTGTCGAGCAGGCGCTCAGCGCCGTTCACGGTCACCGACAAGCGGCCTTCAAAGGCGAACAGCCACTCTGCCGTGCCGTTGAGCAACCCGGTGACCTGCGGCAAACCAAACGGCGGCTCGACCGCGAAATGCACGTTGACGGTCGCCGCGAAGCGCGTCGGTGCGCGCAATCCCTGCACGAGGGTCTGCGCGATGTCCGGCGGCACCGCCAGAATCACGGCATGGTTCGCGTCGAGCGTGACGCTTTCGTCGGCGAAATGCAGCGTTTGCACGCGGCGGTTGTCGGCGGCAAAGACGATTCCGTCAAGGCGTGAACCCAGCCTGATCGCCGCGCCGCCATGTTGCAGCAGACGCAACGCCGGATCGACGAACGCGCTGCCCAGCCCGTTGCGCGCCACCAGCGGCCGGCACGCGAGGCCGCCGGCAAGCAGGGCTTCGCGCACCATGGCGCCCGTCAGTTCCGCCGACGCATCGCGCGGCTCGACGTTCAGCATCGCGTGAAACGACGGCCGCAGCAGACGGTCCCACAACGGACCGTTGCAACGCATGGTCTGGGCGACGCTGCGTCCTGGTCTCGCCAACAGAAGCGGCGCGAGCGCCAGATAATCGGCTGGCCCGGTGTTCGGCACGCGCGCGTTCGGGTCGAAGACCCACCATGGCAGATGTCCCGGCGACAGGCGCACGGTCCAGCGCGCCCGCGTGGCCAGATCCACGAACGGATACTCAGGCTGGGACGGGCCGACCAGTTCGTCGGCGGCGCCGATCGCCCGCGCGTAGTTGAGCGTCGCGGCATTGCCCGACACCACCATGTGGTTCCCGGTGTCGAGCGTCGCGCCCAGCTTGGCATCGTAGTACGAACGGCAACGGCCGCCCGCCTGAGCAGCCGCTTCATGCAGCACGACGTGCGCGCCGCGCCGCTGCAGCTGCACTGCGGCGGCCAGGCCGGCAAGGCCTGCGCCGACCACATGTACGAGCTTTTGCATCAGTTCAGAAGAGCGCGTAACGCGCGACGATCCACAGCATGCGGAGCTTCGGCTTGCTGACCTTCGTGCGCGGAATGTCGAAGCCGCGTTCCAGCGTCCGTTCGAGCAGCAGGCGATACACGCCCGACATGATGCGCGGCGCGCGCACATGGTTGCGCGGCTCGCGGTCCATGATCGCGTCGGAGGCGGCGAAGTGCTCCTTGGCCCGCTCCGCGAGCGTGGCGCACACGCGCGGCAGCGACGGGTCGTCGGCGATCTGCGTGGGATTCGTCACCGCGATGCCTTCGCGCGCCAGCAATTCGTGCGGCAGATAGCAGCGGTTGATGCCGGCGTCTTCGTCGATATCGCGCAGGATATTGGTGAGCTGCAGCGCGCGGCCCAGATGATGCGCGAGCAAACGGCCGGGCTCTTCCTGCATCCCGAATATCCTCACCGATAGACGGCCCGCCGCGCTGGCGACGCGGTCGCAATAGAGGTCGAGCGTCGCTTCATCGGGGGCGCAGATGTCTTCGGCGGCGTCCATCGCCATGCCGTCGATCATCGCGTGGAAATCTTCGCGCTGCAGGTGAAACGTGTGAATGTGCCGCGTGAGCGCGCGCAGCGAAGCGCGCGGCGCGCCGGCGTAGCACGCGTCGATATCGGCCCGCCAGCGCTCGAGCGCGGCGGCGCGTTCGGCGCGCGGCATGTCGCTGTCGGCGATATCGTCGACGGCGCGGCAGAAAGCGTAGACCTGATACATCGCATCGCGCTGCGCGGCCGGCAGGATGCGCATGGCGAGATAGAACGAGCTGCCGGATGTGGCGGCAGCGGCGTCGATTTCTGTATCGTCCACGACAAGATTGGAAACAGCCAAGACGATCTCCGCTGGAGGCGCCCGCTGAAAGGCGTTCAAGAAGTTTGATGGCCACCCGCAGGGCTGGCGGCACGCGCGCGCGGACACGCGCGAAACGCCCGGCTGGGAGGCCGGAAACGGCGAAAAGTATATCAACGTTTGTGAGATGCCGCAGTTTCGTCGGCGGATATGGGGCCCGAAGGAAGCCTGGAAGCGCTGGGCCGGTGCCTCGGGCGGCTTGCTGCAAGGCTCGAAACGCGCCTCATGCGAGGTGCAACGCCGCTGCCGTACGAGGTCGTCACACGAACGCGACCGAGCGGTTGCGACCTTGCCGCTTCGCGCTGTAGAGCGCGGCGTCGGCTTCGTTGATGAGCACTTCGTACGACGACACGCCGACCCGCGCCGCCGCACCGCCGACGCTCGCCGTCACCGGCACGCTGGTGCCCTGCACTTCGACCGGCGTGTCGGCGATCGTGCAGCGGATCTTTTCAGCGACGCGCATCGCGTCGTCGAGCGGCGTGCACGGCAGCAGCAACGCGAATTCCTCGCCGCCGAAGCGCCCGAAGGTATCCTGCGCCCGCACCACTTCGGCGACGCGCTGCGCCATCACGCGCAACACCGTGTCGCCGACACCGTGGCCGAACTGGTCGTTGATTTTCTTGAAGTGGTCGAGATCGAACAGCAGCACCGACATATCGCCGCCGTAGCGCTGCCAGCGCGTGTATTCGTCGTGCAGGCGCGCTTCGAAGAAACGGCGGTTGGCGATGCCCGTGAGGCCGTCGCGATCGGCATATTCCTGCAGCTTCGCGACCGCTTCCTCGCGTTCGCGCTGCACGATGCTCACGTGCGTGACGTCGGAAATGGTCACGCACACGGCCACCACTTCGCGCTCACGCATGAGCGGCATGAAGGTGCAGTCCTGCTGCATGAAATCGACGCCGCCGGTAATCGGCCGGTCGTGATCGAACTTGAAAAGATACGGGCGCTGTTCCCACGAACTGAATGCAAAGCTGCCGAGTTGAAACACGCTTTCGATCTTGCGCGACAGCCACACGCGCGGCAGTTCCGGAAAATGCGTGAAGAGCGACTTGCCGACTACCTGATCGGGCGTCAGTCCGCTGTGATCCTGCATGAAGCGATTCCACATGAGCACGTTCATGTCGCGGTCCAACACGAAGATGCCGAAGCCGACACGTTCGACCACCAGATCGCTCAACGATTCCATAGGCACGTTCATAGGCTCGACAGCAGCGCGTCGAGCGCGCTGTTCATGTGGCGAATCGATTCCTCGGCCATCAGCATGACGAGGTGCGCGCGGAAACTATGGTCTTCGAGCGCGAAATTCACTTCGACCAGCAAGGCCACTTCCCACTGCAGCACGCCCGGCTGGAAGACTTCGTCGAGCGTCATGGCTTCGCCGAGCAGACCCGGCGCGGAGAAGACCGGCGTGCGGCCGAGCTGGTCCAGAATGCACGACACGCAGGCGCCGGTCAGCACGTTGGCTACGTCGAACACGAGTTCGGTCTGGCTCACCGCCTCGTAAGCCGAGCGCGAATACGGATCGCTGACGAGTGCGCACAGTTGCTCGACGCTGTCGCTGCGGCAGATCACCAGCGCCTCGCCCTTGATATCGGAGCGGAAACCCTGGCGCACCGCGCTGACTGTGTCCTTGATCCCGGTCATCTCCCGCAGCGTCTGCGCCGCCTCGCTGACCGCCACCACCTTCACGCGCGGCACCGACAATTCGATGAACGCATCGAGGAGTCGCGCCAGACGCGTCGCGGCCTGGCCCATCGCCAGATTGGCGACCTCCTGCAGCGCGTCGCGCTGATCTTCGTTGAGGACTGGCTCAGCCATGCAACCCGTACTCCTTGAGGATGGGTAGTAGCGCCTCTGGCGTCACGGGCTTCGCGATGAACGCCGCGGCGCCGAGCGCGCGCACGCGCGACTGGGCCATCGGCTGAACATCGGCGGAGACGACAATGACGAAGGTGTTCAGATCCTCGTGTTGCAGCGCTTCCAGCACCTGATAGCCGGTCATGTCCGGCATGGTCAGGTCGAGGAACATCACGGACGCCTTGCCCTCGCGATACAGGGCGAGCGCCTCGCGCCCGTTCGACGCGTAGGACACATCGACGTCCCAGCCCGGCGGCAATGCCTTGGTGAGCACTTTGCGGGCAAGCAATGAATCATCGGCGATCACAATAGGCAAAGGCATGGGCGGGTCGAAAAGCGGAATTAGCTCATTCGCGTTAACGGCGGATCGAGGCGGATTCTTTAGCGCGATGTCTGTCGGCCGGCGGCAAAGCAGGCTGAAGCTTGCTGAAATGCGGATTGCAGGCGAGCGGGGAGCGCCCGCGGCGCGGCGCGGTGGACGGAACCGGCGGGCACGCCTGAAAGCGTACGCGCACGGTGGACGACGGCGATGACCGGCATGTTCGAAGCCTACCCCGTAGATGAATCCGCGCGGCTTCGTGGATCGGGCTGGTCCCTTGCCGCGCATGTGATTCCGCGAACGCCTTCCGCCGCGCGTGGTACGCGTGGTTTGGCTGGGTGCCCTCGCGGCAGATGCGTCCGAACATGGCGGACGCATTTTTATCATGGCGCTGATTCTCGAAGCAAAACGGCGGAAAGGCAACTCGCCAATTCCACTTTCATTAAAGAGATTTTCTCATTAAATTCTATTTATGAAAATATTTTGGTAGATTCAGAAGGAATTTCCAGTTTCCATGCCTTTGTGTACGTTTGCGCTTCTCGATTCGTCGCTGTTTTAAAGCAGACAAATAAGCGGCGGGTCGCCGGCGGCTGAAAGCGGCCTCGCGGCAGTCCGTTTGCCGCGGGTAGCTTCTACTGCCGCTCCGTGTCTATCCTTCTCGTATGATGCTGACTCCCGGCCTCTGCGTCCCGAACGACCTTCGCTTTAACGACAATGACACCAGACCGGTTCGAACCGCCGCCCGCGAGCCGCCTTGCCGCCAGCCGGCAGGACGAGGCGTTGTTCCCCGCCGTGCCGGAACAGAACTTCCATGTGCGGCGCATTACGCTGATCGCGCTGTTGATCGTGGCGATCGTCCTGCCGTGCGTGTATGTCGCGGCCATGGCTATTAGCGATTTGCGCACGCGCGATGCCGACGCCACCGACATGACGCTGCGCACCGTGCGGATCGCCGAAGAACACGCGCTGAAAGTGTTCGACATGAACGAGACGCTCGATGCGCGCATCGTCGATCTGACCGAGGGGCTCGACGACGACGGCATTCGGGCCCGCGAAGCCGCCATTCACGAGAAGCTGCGCGTCATGGGCGGCGGCTATCCGCAAGTGGCGGCCGTGTCGATCTTCGGGCGCGACGGCGCCTTGCTCGCCAGCAGCCGCTATCTGCCTTCGCCGGCCATCTCGGTTGGCGAGCGTGAGGATTTCGTCGGCATTCGCGACGGCAAGGACCTCGAGCACGTGTCGAAGGTCATGACGGGGCACGTGGCCGGCGAACAGGTGTTCAACATGGGCGTCGAGCGGCCCGGCGCCGACGGCTCGTTCGGCGGCGTGGTCTCGGTCGCGCTGCGGCCGAGCTATTTCGACGCGTTCTACCGCGAACTGCTCGGCGGCACCGGCAGCAGCAACGGCACGCCGATGACCATGAGCCTCGTGCGCGCGGACGGTTCGATCCTCGCGCACTATCCGCGCACGCCGCGCGAGCCGACCGCCATGGCGCCGCACACGCCCTTCGCCGAAGCCCTCGCGCAGGGGCGACGGGCCGGCGTAGTGCGCATGCATTCGAATGTCGACGGCGAAGATCTGATCCTCGCGTTCCGCCACGTCGGTTCGTATCCGGTGTACGTGGTGTGCGGCTATCGCGCCTCGGCGATCTGGGCTGCGTGGTACCGGCACCTCGGCGTGCTGATCCTGTCGATGTTCTCGCCGTCCATCGCGTTGTGGTGCGTAATCTGGCTGTCGCTGCGCCGCCTCGGCGCCGAGCAGGAAGCGTGGGAACGCTGGCAGGCCGAAGCGTCCATGCGCCGTTCGATCGAATCGGCGTATCGTCAGTCGCGCAAGATGGAAGCGCTGGGCACGCTGGTCGGCAGCGTTGCGCACGACTTCAACAATCTGCTGATGATCCTCTCGGCCAATGTGCAGATCGCGCGGCGGCGCGGCGTAACGGGTCTGGACCGCGAATTGTCGGCAATGGAGCGGGCGCTCAAGAGCGGTCAGTCGCTTACGCGGCAATTGCTCGGCGTGGCGCGCAAGCAGCCTCTACGCAACGAGACGCTGTCGCTCGAACGCTGGCTGCCGGCGTGCCGCGATCTGCTGCGCGCCTCGCTCGGCGCGAAGGTGTCGCTGGTGATCGATATCGGCGTCGAGATCTGGCCGATGCGCGTCGACGTCGCCGAACTGGAGCTTGCGCTCATCAACGTTGCGGTGAACGCGCGCGACGCCATGCCCAACGGTGGGCGCTTCACCGTGCGCGCGACCAATATCCATTTCCGGCACGAAGACGGCTTTCCGCTGACGGGCGACTTCGTGCAACTGTCGCTCGAAGATACCGGCGCGGGCATGGCGCCCGAAGTGCTCGCCCGCGCCTTCGAACCGCTGTTCACGACCAAGCCGAAAGGCATGGGCACGGGCCTCGGCTTGCCGCAGGTTTTCGCGTTCTGCGAGCGCTCCGGCGGCCTTGCCGCGATCGACAGCGCAGTCGGCGCGGGCACGTCCGTGCGTCTCTATCTGCCGCGCGCCACGGCCGAGCCGGAGGTCGACGGACCGCCGGACTCCGGCGCCGAGGAGAGCGGCGCGCCGCCGGGCTTGCGCATTCTGCTTGTCGAGGACAACGAGGAAGTGGCCGCCGGCACCGAAGCCCTGCTGCAGATGATGGGCCATCAGGTCACGTGCGTGTTCAACGCCGACGCCGCGCTGCGCCTGTTCGACGACGCCCACGCGCGGCGAGCGCGCACCGGCGAACCGCTGCCGTTCGATCTGGTGCTGTCCGACATCCATATGCCCGGCACCCTGAACGGCATCGATCTGGCCGAGGCGGTGCTCGCATTCGACACCAAACTGCCGGTCATTCTGGTGACCGGCTACGCCGAAGAACTCGACCGGGCGCGCCATGTCGATTTGCGGGTGCTTTCCAAGCCTTTCGATATCGGTTTGCTGGAAGAACTCCTGCAAACGATCCAGCGCGATCTGGCGCAAACGGGCGCCGACCCGGCGGCGCATCCGGCGGAGTAAGGCCGGCGCTGCGAGCGCGGGACGAAGTCTTACATTTACCGGTGCTTGTAAAAGCGCGGCGCGCTTACGCCGCGCTTTCTTTGCCGACGCCGCGCACGAGTAGGCGCCAGCGGGCGCGCAGGCCCGCCGCACGGGCCCGGCATGATCGTTGCGGCGAAACAGGCAAGGAGGGCGGCGCCTGAATGCGTCGTTCGTTGTGTCTAAATACGTCGGGAGACAGCCATGCGACACACCGTGATTGGTTTATTCGACACCTACGCGCAAGCGGAAGCCGCGCGCGACTCGCTCGTCCAGACAGGTTTCGGCCGCGAAACGATCGAATTGCAGGCGAATCCGGAACCGTCGGTCGGCTCCGCCACTGACGAAGCTGCCGGTTCGGGCGTGCTGGCGAATATCGAGCGCTTCCTGTCGAGCCTGTTTGCAAGCGGTCCACGCTCAACGGAAACGGCACGCTACACCGAAGCCGTCCGCCGCGGCGCCGTGCTGGTGTGCGTCAACGCGGTGAGCGAAGCTCACGCGGACCTCGCTCGCGATACTTTGACGAGACTCGGCGCGACCGACATCGGCGAGCGCGCACCCGATTGGGACGCGCCGGTCGACGAAACCGGACGCGAGCATTCTGTCCTTGATGAACTCGGCATCGGCGCGGCGACGCCGGGCACGCCGCGTACATCGAGCGTCCCGAAGCAGGCCGCGACCGCAGCCGCCGCGGACGCGGCGGCGACAGGACGGCCCGCCACGATGGCCGACCCGCGATACGCAGTGCCGCCCGGAAGCACGGACGCCGAGCCGTTCGTGCCGCCGCCGCTTAGCGAACGGCCTGTGACGGATCCAATCAACGAACCGGTGACGGATCCGCTGGTCGGCGACGCGGGCCGTAGCGCGATCGCCGCCGGGTCGATGCCGGGTTCAGGGGCGGTCATGCAGCCGTCCGAAGTCGTTTCCGAAGCGGGACAGCCGCACGCCGGCTTAGGCGCGCAGATGCCGAACGAGTATCTCGAGTACGAGGAAGATTTCCGCGCGCACTACGACGAACAGTACGCCGCCGAAAACGCGCGTTACGAAGACTATGTACCGGCGTACCGCTATGGCGCGGAGATCGGCAAGGACATGCGCTATCGCGACCAGCCGTGGGACGACGTCGAGCCGGAAGCACGACGCCATTGGGAAAGTACGTCGCCGGATAGCACCTGGGAACGCTTCAAGCTAGCGGTGCGTCACGGCTGGGAGCGGGTGACGGGGCATCATCACGTCTAAGCATGAAAGCGATCGCGGCGGCAGGCCGTGCGGTTACGGTATGCCGCCGCCTTCAGTCTTGCGATCAGCTCGCTTCTCTCTCGCAACGTTGCCGCCCGGGCGCTTTTAAGCGCCGCCCCGATGTTTGACCCACGCAACGTAGCGATCCATGAAAGTCTGCAGAAACTTGCGCGTACCGTCGTTCACGATCTCGCCTTTTTCGTTGATAACCGCGGGATCGTGCTTGATGAACACCTCGGGTTGCCCGAGCACCGCGACATCCAGATATGCCAGCACGTTGCGCAGATGTTGTTGCGCCAACGCCGTGCCGGTCGCGCCGACCGACGTGCCGATCACCGCGCCGGGTTTGCCGCCCCAAGAATTGGTGCCCCACGGGCGGGAACCCCAATCCAGCGCATTTTTCAGCACGCCGGGCATGGAACGGTTGTATTCGGGGGTGACGAACAGAAGGCCGTCGGCAGCTTCAATGTGCTGCTTTAGATGCTTGCCCGCTTCCGGGTAGTCGGCGTCGTAGTCCTGACTGTAGAGCGGCAATGAACCGATATCGATGAATTCGAAGCTGAAGTCGGGCGGCGCCAGTGAAATCACGGCTTGCGCCAACTGCCGGTTGAACGACTCCCGCCGCAAGCTGCCGACGACGACTGCAATGTGATAGGCCATGATCCGCTTCCTTGTGTAAGGCGCTCGACGCGCAAAAGGGTACGAACTGTCCATCATAGGCAAAAGCCAGGCGGGCGGGGCGGCGGCACCAAAATAGCAGCGGCAAGACTTTTGGGGCACGTACGACGGGAGGTACGTTGTGGATAACTTTCTATCGCACAAAGTTATCCACAGATTCTCTGAATAACTTTGTGGATAACTGGTACTTTTGCCTTGTCAATCAAGCATGCTTTCGGCCTAAGACGTTTTGAGGCAAAAGGGTGTCTGCTACCGCCCCGTTTCGACAGAAATCGATGCGTCAGGCATAAATGACCGGTCGCGTGCGCCGCGTCACCGCGTTAAATTGCTGGAGGATAAAGTCATGACTTCGAGTTACGCAGGTAAATCCCACGATGAAGCAGTCGCCGCTCGCAAGAAGGAAAAGCAGCGGGCACAGGAACAGGCGGGGGGCGAGATGGCCGTCGACGGCACAGCGGCGGACGCCACGCATAGCAGCGGCGAGTTGTCCGAACGTGGCAAAGACGTGTGGCGTCGCGGCAGCGGCATGGATGGCGGCGGGAAGATTTAGTCGCCGGCAGCGCGGCGGGCCAGGCGCATTTCGCCGTTAGGCTGCCCTTGCGTTTGGTGGCTTGCGGCGATGAAGTGGCGACTTGCCCGGCCGCTCAGGTTGAGGCGTTGCGTCTTGCCGTCCTACCGCGGTTGCGTCACGAGATTGCCTCGTCCCGCTTACAGTAGGTCATTCCGGCACGGCAATGTCGCCATCTACCAACTGCCAGCCATAGGCTTCGGCGAACGACTGCGCCGCTGCGGCGTCTTCGAAAAAGGGCATGTCGGCGTGCCCCCGGAACGGGTAGATGACCCGTTCGTCGCTCAAGCGAATCACTTTCAGCGTCGGCAAGGTGCCGCTCGAAGTACGGCGCGAGGACGCCATCACCTGATAGTTCGCGCGCCCCGTGAGGGCGGGAAGATTCGCGCTCTGCGAGCGCCTGGTAGCTTGACTAGCCATTGGCGCGCGCATCAGAGTCCGGCGATCGACTGGCCGGCAACCATGCCGTCGATGACCTGCTCTGCGTAGCTGGTTGAAGCAATGCGCGCGTCGCCAGCCGCGCCGAACGGCGAACGACTCGGCACGCGAAACACGCGGCTGCTGGTCATTGTGTCGTCGGTGCCGCGCCGGCAGATTCGCACGGCGGCATCGAAGCCCGAATCGTAGTGGCGGATGCCGTCGAGACCGCTTGGCTGGTGCGGATAGACCAACGGATAGATCTCGAGACCTCGATAACTTCTGATTGTATTGCCCATGATGCTCGTCTCCGGTGAACGCTTTCGTGGAACGTGGCTTGGTTGCCGGGCGCATGCCCGACAAACGCGGCGTACCAGCGAAACCTGGTGTTGATCGACGATGCGCGTAAAGAACGGCCGATTCAATAGGCCAGGTTGACGACACCGCGAAGCTGCTTTGGAGGAAGGGACCCTGTTCGGTTCAGGGCGCTGTGATGCGAGGCGTTTGCGTCTGAGACTGCGCGTAGGCGCAGGAGAACTGCAAGCTGTTGACCCACTGTAACACGTTAGTAGGGTGACCATTGAATGCATTTGCGTGCCGGGCGCGAGTGTTGCTTCGGAGTGCCGGGTATTGTTTTCCGCTCGTGAGATGTGCCGCGTCCCTGGACCCTGTCTTTCTGGATTTCTTCAGCTGATGGCAGTTGCCGGATTGGTTGGGGCGCTTGCCTCACCGGGCGGGATACTTAGGCTAGCATCGAGTCGTGGCCTGGTTTTTCTGGCTCAAAAGCGAAAGGGCGCCATTGGCGCCCTTCTTCTTGACTTCGGAAGCTTCCTCGTCAACGGGTCCGCGCCCGCCAGCGATCAGTTGCCGAAGAACACGTTGCAGTACGAGGCCGGGCCGTTGCATTGCGACGGAGCGGCAGCGTGAGCAGCGCCGGAAGCGGCGGCAAACAGGGCGACGGATGCGATCAGGGCGGAAAGAATGCGTTTCATGGTGCTGCTCCTCAGCGTTTGGTTCGCGATCTGGGGCGATCGATGGACTGAAGAATATCGACTGATCGGCGGCTGAAAAACAGCGAAGACAATAAGACTTTATTTCAATTCATGAAATAATCGGGTCGGCTGACTTGTGCAAGTTTGAGCCTCTATCGGCAGCGGGCATTCCTTGTGCAGCCGTGCGCCGCTGGCACTGCCAGTGGTGCGATTTCAATTTTCGCAATAATCTATTGTTGCTGTCATAACGGTGCGCGTGGTGCGACTAACTGAGTCTGGTCATCGCTCAAGGTCGGGCTTATGTTCAATACCGATTCGATTGCGCACGCGCTCACGGGAGAATGGCGCACACGCTCAGCCACAGTGCGAGGACAACCACCCGCTTATGTATCGCTACCATCAAACAAAAAACACGCGCGAGAAAGCGTTGCGCCGACGAGGTCGTCCATGGCGCAAGTAGGCGCGCCGGCGCTCGACGATCCCGTTTATCTGACGCAACTGCGACGCGACCTGGTGCGCTTCGCCCGTTTGCAACTGCGCGATGCCGCCGCGGCGGAAGACGCCGTCCAGGAAGCGCTCGCCGCGGCATGGACGCAAGCCGATCGATTCGCCGCGCAATCGGAACACAAGACCTGGGTGTTCGGCATCCTGCGGCACAAACTCGTCGACACCCTGCGCGCCCGGCGACGCACGATCAACCTGTCGGCGCTCGAGTCCGAGCTCGACGGTGAAGGCTTGCTCGATCGCGATCTGTTCAAAGACAACGGGCATTGGTCGCGCGAAAGCAAGCCGCGCCCGTGGCCGACCCCTGAAACCGTGCTGCGTCAGCAACAGTTCTGGACCTTGTTCGAGATGTGTCTGGAACGTTTGCCTGAGCACATCGGACGCGTGTTCATGATGCGTGAATTCCTCGATCTCGAGACCGAGGCGATTTGCGCTGAATTGCAGATGACCGCCAATCATTGCAGCGTGCTGATCTACCGCGCGCGGCTGCGCTTGCGCACTTGCCTGAGCGAAAAGGGCCTATCCAGCGAGGACGCAAATGGGGAAATGTAAGCACATCACGCGCTTGTTGTCCGACGCGCTCGACCGCTCCTTGACGACCGGCGAGTGGGTCGCGATCCGTCTGCATCTGCCGACCTGCAGCGGCTGCCGCAACTATCGAAAGCAGATCCGTCTGCTGCGCGTGGCGGCGCATACGGTCAGCGGAATCGCGGCGCCGGGTGCGGTGAATAACGACGATTGACGCGCACGGCGAGTACAGCACGCGAGATGCGTCGTGCTTTGGTGTCACGGCGCGTGTGAGCGCGCCATCTGAGCTAGCGCTCGCCGGGCGGCGTGTCCCGATAACGCTCGAAGAAACGCGCGTGCGACGCTTCATCGATCGAAACGGGATGCGGGGTGGTACCGGCCGGATGTTTCTCAAGCTGCGCGCGCGTGCGAACCGGTCGATGCTGGAAATTGCCGCCGCAATTCGGACAGACATTGCGCAGCGTAGTGAGCGCACACATTTCGCAGAAGGTGCACTCGTACGTGCAGATCATGGCATCGGACGCGTTCGGCGGCAGTGACTTGCCGCATCCTTCGCAGGACGGTCTCAGTTCTAGCATGGTGGCTCCGCGTTTTCAGGGAAGCGCGCTGCGGGACCGCAGTTCGCTTGCCGGGCAGTGTAAGCGGCGCCGGCCGCCCGGAATGGACAGCCGCGCATCAATTCCTGCCAACGCCGCGAGAGCCTCGAGCGGCGTCAAGTCAGCACCGTCCACAACACGAGCGTGAGTGCGAGGCCGACAACGGACACGATCGTTTGCAACACCGACCAGACCAGCAAGGTCTGTTTCAATTGCAGGCCGAAATACTCGCGGACCATCCAGAAGCCCGCATCGTTCACGTGGCAGAAGAACACCGAACCCGCGCCGATGGCGAGTGCCATCAGCGAATTGTGCGTCGTGCTCAGACCGGCGACGACCGGCGCGACGATGCCGGCGGTTGTCGTCGTGGCGACCGTTGCCGAGCCCGTCGCCTGGCGCAGCGCGACGGCGATCAGCCACGCCAGCAGAATCAGCGGCATGTGCGCGCCGACCGCGATCTTGCCGATGGTCGAACTGATGCCGGCCACCACGAGCGCCTGCTTAAGACCGCCGCCGGCGCCGATGGTCAGCAGCAGCGCGGCGATCGGCGGCAGGCTCTTGCGCAGAATCCCGCCGACGCGCTCGCGCGCCATGCCCCGCGACCATCCCAATGCGACCACGGCGAACAGCACGGTGAGGCCGAGCGCGATCAGCGGCTCACCGAGAAAATTTAGCGTGTTGAAAAGGAACGTTTCGGGCTGGAGCAGCAGCTTGGCAACCGTGCGCCCTAGCATCAACACGACGGGCAACAGGATCGTGATGAGCGAGATCGCGAAACTCGGCGGCTCGCCGGTGTCTTGTTTGGCGCTGAAGAGTTTGCCCATTTCCTCCGGCTCGACGACGTGCATCCGTTTGGACAACCAGATGCCATACAGCGGGCCCGCGAGAATCACGGCGGGAATCGCAACGATCAGACCAAGCCCGAGCGTCAGGCCGAGATCGGCGTGCAGCGCGCTCACCGCGATCAGCGGACCAGGATGCGGCGGCAGGAGCGCATGAAGCGTGGTCATGCCGGCCAGCGCCGGAATCGCGATGCGCAGGATCGGCTGCTGCGAACGGCGCGCCATCACGAAGATGATCGGCACCATCATCACGAGGCCGACTTCGAAGAAGAGCGGCAAGCCGATGATCAGCGCGACGACGGCCATCATCCAAGGCAGCGTGCGTGGCGTGGAGTGTTTGAGAATGGTCGAGACGAGCCGGTCGGCCGCGCCGGATTCAGCCATGAGCGCACCGAGCATGGCGCCGAGCGCAATGATGATGCCGACGTCACCGAGCAACGCACCGGCGCCTTTACTGAATGCACTGGCGACGGCCTCCAGCGGCAGGCCGGCTGCAAAACCCGCGGCGAACGTGCCGACCAGAATCGACAGGAATGGCGCGAGTTTCAACACACTGATGAAAACGATGATCAGTGCGAGTCCGAGCACGCACGACAGAATGAGTTGGGTGTCGTGGGATGACCACGGGGCGAGTGTTGTCGTCAGATGCACGGTGTTCCTTTTTGTCGAATGACGCAGCCGCGGCCGGGCGCGGACGACGAATTGTAGCGGCCGCTTCAGAATCGACGCAGTTAGGCAGACAAAACATGGTCCGCCCAGCTTCCTTTTATTCGCGTGAATTGCTTATGCGAATTTATCGGTTCGTCCAGGCTTGCATACGAACTATCGTCGGAGCCAATCGGTCCGTTTTGCGTCCGTCTTTTTCATAAGCCCTCTCATGTCACGTCATCCGCTGTTCACGCGCCGCGCGTTCATTGCCGGCGTGGGCGCAACGTTCGCCGCCGCCACGCTGCCCGTCATCTCCACGTCCGTTTTTGCCGCCGAAGCGCACGCACAGGAATTTCGCATCGGTTATCAGAAAGCCGCCAATACGCTCGTGTTGCTGAAGGCGCACGGCACGCTCGAAAAACGGCTTGCGCCGCTCGGCATTACCGTCAAATGGACTGAGTTTCCTGCGGGACCACAGTTGCTGGAAGGACTGAATGTCGGCGCCATCGACTTCGGCTATGTCGGCGAGGCGCCGCCCGTGTTCGCGCAGGCCGCCGGCGCGAATTTCGTCTACGTCGCCTATGAGGTCCCAACGCCGCATGCCGAAGGCATCCTCGTCCATCAGGATGCGTCGATCAAAACGCTGGCCGATCTGAAGGGCAAGAAAATCGCCTTCAACAAAGGTTCGGATGTTCACTGGTTTCTGGTCGCCGCGTTGCAGAAAGCCGGCGTGAAATACAGCGAGATTCAACCAGTCTATCTGGCGCCGGCGGATGCGCGCGCCGCCTTCGAACGCGGGGCGATCGATGCATGGGCGATCTGGGATCCGTTTCTCGAAGCGGCGAAGCGTCAGTCGAACGCGCGCCTTCTGACGGACGCCGACGGCATTGTGAGCCATCACCAGTTCTTCCTGAGCGCGCGGTCGTTCGCGGAACGGAACGCCAATGTGCTCGCGATCACGATGGACGAAGTGGGCAAAGAAGGCGCGTGGGTGCGCGGGCATTACAGCGAGGCCGCCGCGCAGCTCGCGCCGATTCAGGGGCTCGACGCGGGCGTGATCGAAGCGGGTTTGCGGCACTACGCGCACGTGTACAAACCCGTCGATGCGAACGTGCTTGCGGAACAGCAACGTATCGCCGATACCTTCAGCGAGTTGCGCATCATTCCCACGAAGATCGTGACCAGGGATGCGGCGTTGCCGGGTAGCAAAGTGTAGTTTGCTGGCTTGGCACTCTGCTTCAATTTGAGCGCTTTGTTAGGTCATTCAGGCGAATAACGCGGCAACGTTTTCCGGTGGGCGGGCGATTACGGCTTGCCCGTTTCGCACGACGATCGGCCGTTGCAGAAGGATCGGATGTTTTGCCAAAGCTTCGTATAACTGAGTGTCGGTCAATGCTGTGTTGGAAAGCTGAAGTTCCTTGTATTCGGGTTCGCTATCGCGAAGCATTTCACGGACGGTGCAGCCTAGTTGAACGTTGAGTTGCTTGAGTTGGTCGGCTGTGAGTGGATGCTTCAGATATTCGACGATTTCTGTGGCTTCGTTTGCACTGTTGTAGGTGGTGGCGATTAGCTCGCAGGTGGCGCGCGATTTCGAGCAACGGGGGTTGTGGTAGATCGTGATCATGGGTTTGCGGGGTGGTTTGGAGGCGAGTGTGCGCGGCGGCAGTCGGGTGGGATTTTAGCGGGTGCGGAGTTGGCTGGTTGATGCGTTGCGGTGGAGGTTTTGTATTTGCCGGTTGCACGGTGCACGTTGCGCGGACGACGCGGATTCGGGCGCGGGACGATTGCCTAATCGCATGACGAGTTTGGTGTCCACGCTGGGCTGAGTCTTCGCGTGGATGAGGCGCTTTTTCTATTTGCTTCGTTATTGAATTTATTGTTCGGCTGCGAATGGTGCTGGGCACGGCGGGCCACGCTGGGTCTTTCTCAATCACCGGAGAGTGAACGCAACCTGGGCAGGTTCCGACAACGTGTGGCGCGAAGGCACAGATCCGTGAATAGCCTGCGGGGGTGATTGATCGATCAATACGTTGGCATGCGGCGGCTGCGTGCGGAACCGCTGGCTGGCTCTCACCCTTCCGTTTCGCAGTTTATGCGCATAAACCGTGCGACCGGCATTCTGCGATTGCCTGTGTCTCAAGCGTCGCGCTCTCCCGTCGGGGGCACGCCCGCCTACGAACTTCGCCAGAGCTCATGGACGTGTCTGGCGCCAGTTCTCCGGCACTTCAGCTTGGCTCGGCTCGACGCTTGGTGGCCGTTTCAGTGCTCTGAGTTACCACGCCGGCACGCGCTTGGGCGAACAGATCGCCAAAGCAGGGCCTGCTGCGACGACTTTATGCGCATAAATCTTGAGGCCAATTCCGCTGGCCTGTCATGCGTTGACCGCTGACGCATGTCACATAACCAGCCACCTCCGACTTCAGACACTGCGATCCGGACACTGTCCATGGGCAAGCGGTTTGGCGCCGCGTCTACCAAACCGCTTGAGTCCGCTGAACGTTTGAGCGGCTGTCAATCCGCAGCCAATCGTGATCACTGAAGCGCGCAACAAGCGCGGACCGGACGGCCTCAACATCGCCCTTAGCGGCCGTTGACCACCCTCAGCAGCGGCAGAGCGCCGCGACTCCCTTCTTTATGCGCATAAACCTATCCCGAATGGCTAATCCTTCTCGCGTTTACACAAAAACGATTGATATACAAATTCATCCAGGTAAAATCCATCTGCGTCTAAAAAGAGGAGGTGAAGATTGGCAGCGGAAATCATCGCGGTAACACAGCAAAAGGGCGGGGTCGGGAAGAGCACAATCGCGATGCACCTCGGCGCTGCGTTTCATGAGAAAGGCAAACGCGTCCTCGTCGTAGACGCAGACGGTCAGAACACGCTGATCCACTGGGCCAGTGCATCATCCGACGGCGACACCGGTATCCCGTTTCCCGTCGTCAACCTGTCCGAAGCAGGCAGCCAGATTCATCGCGAGATCAAGAAGTTCGTGTCTGACTACGACATCATCGTCGTCGACTGCCCGCCTTCTATCACCGAGAAAGTCTCCGGCGTCGTCCTACTCGCCGCAAGCGTCGCGGTGATTCCGACCTCGTCGTCCCCCGCCGACTACTGGTCAAGTATCGGGTTGGTGAAACTCGTCCAGCAGGCTCAGGTCATGAACGAAGACCTGCGTGCGGTCTTCCTCCTCAACAAGACCGAAGAAAAACGGATGCTGACGCGCGAACTGAAGCGCGCGTTGGAGGAGCTCGGATTCCCGTTGCTCAAGACACAGATCCCCACACGTGAGGCCTACAAGCAGGCCATGGCGTTAGGGCAAACAGTGCTTCAGATGAATGATCGCGGCGCCAAACTGGCTGCCATCGAAGTACGGGCGTGCGCGAATGAGATCGCCGCCTTGCTCCCGTGAAATTTATGCGCATAAAGGACCCTGAATGAAACCCTCCCAATTCGCCAAAGGCTTTCAAGCACGTCCTGATTCAACCAGCAGCGAAAAGCGAACCGCCCTCGATCGACTGAACGCTATCGACGGCCTAGTCAAGAATGATCCGAAGAGTAGCGACGCGGTGAGACGCACCATCGCGCCAGTCATGCCGTCGCAGAGCGTTGCCGAAGTCGACGCCGCTGACGCCGCCAATGAATCGGCGGCCTATCGCACGTGGCGCAACGAGCACGGCTACCGACCGGGCCAGGTGATCGATCTGCCGCTTAAGGCGATCAAGCCGAGCCCGTTCAATCCGCGGCACTTCTATCTGAAGTCTTCGATTGCCGAACTCGCTGTCAATCTGGCGAAGCAGGGCCAGCAGCAGGCGATTCATGTCATCCCGGATTACGACAATCCCGGCACCTACTACGTCAGCGATGGCGGGCGGCGGGTACGGGCGCTGAAAGAAGCGAACAAGGAAACGGTGAAGGCGATCGTCATCGATCTGCCGATCGGTATCCAGAGCTACAAGCTTGGCTACGATCTCAACGTCCAGCGCGATTCGCAGACGGTGTTCGACAACGCGGTTGTATGGAAACGCTTTCTCGACGATCGGCATTTCCAGAGTCAGAAGGAGCTTGCCGAACACCTCGGGCTAGATGAGTCGACGGTTGCGGTCGCCTTGTCGATCGCCAAACTGCCTGAGGTCGTCATGCACGAGATGGTCGCGCGACCGGACCGCTTTGGCTCGAACATGGCGTATCAGGTGGGTCGTTATCACACCGCCCGCGGCGCCGACGCAACACTACGCCTGATCAACAAAATCCTCTCGGACGATCTGAGTACGCGGCAAGTCGCGGACATCGTCAAGGGAAGAGCGACCACCCAGGAAAGCACCAAACCCGCAGGCCGTCAACGCTACGCTCAGCGTCTGGAAATCAAGCTCGACGGCGTGTCTGTCGGCGATCTCAAATCGTATGGGGATGATCGAATCGAACTGCGCTTGAAGGGGCTCACGCGTGAAAAGCGCGACGACATCCTTCGCCAGATTGAAAAGATGCTGAAGTAGGAAAGACCGGTAGAGCGATGGGGCCGGCAGCCGATAGCCGCGCCCCACTCAGTAATTACGCCGCGCGCGATTGGCTCAGCGTGAAGGCAAGCAGATCACCGTCGGTGGGCTCGCCCCAGGTCTTGCGAGCCAGCCAATCGAAGAAAGCCGTTTCGACGATCTTCGAATCCAGCCCACGACGACGCCAGTCGTCGCGCATGTGCGTGCCGAGTCCCGGCAATTCATCTTCTTCAAACGACTGCCGCGCGATATCCCGCTCGGACTCACCTTGTTCGTCGTACAACTCGCGCGCTTCCTTGCGACGATACGCCGAATACTCACCTAGCAGGCGCGCCTTGAGGTCGTCGGCCGGCGCGGTAACCGCAGCCTTGCCGCCAGTACCCGACGGCAGCGCTTCGACCGGCGGCGCGTAACCTTTCTTCAACGCGTCCTTGAATAGTGCCGGCGCGCTGCGCACCGGCGGCAGCGACGTGCTGCGCATGCGTTGCTCGGTCATCTGGAGTGCGGCGCGAATGCGATTTTCTTCGCTGTCAGCGTAGAGCGTTTGCGCTTCTTTCAGCGGGATGCCGATCTTCACCATCCGGTCGACCAGCGTACTGTCGAATACGTTCGGATGTTCGTCGAGCGCGAGCATCGGCTGCTTGCGTTCGGTCACGCGGAACTGGATCTCGGCGACCCGCCGCCCTTCCCGGTGCTCGATCAGTTCGACAAAGATGTTGGTGACGGCGTTGACCTCGGCGATGGCCGGGCGCAAGTAATCACGCTTGAAGTACTTGTATTCGCGCTTCGCTTCATCGCCCGCTTCCGTGTCCGGCGTGCCGGAGAGGATAGGGCGCCACCATTCCCACGTCTCGCGCATTGTCAAATGGCTCGGATTCGTCAGATAGCGCACGCAAATCTCGTACAGCGCGAGGCCCGCGCTGCTGCGCAGCTGGCTTTGGAACTGGAGACTCAGGCGGGCGTACTGAACCGGATCGAGCAGCTTTTTCTTGATCTTCGGCGCAAACGAGAACTCCACCCAGACACGGCGGGTGGTCGGGTCTTCGAGAATTTCCGCGTCGGCAATCAGCGTGGAAATACCCCATTTCCGGCCCGGCTTCTGACTGGACGTGCCCGTGCTCCATTCAACCTGCACCGACACCATGCGCCGCAAGTGCTCCTTGACGAGCGCGGTGTCGTTGGAATCAAACGCGGAGTTCGCGACGATGTCGGATAGCAAGGCCCGATACGTGTCGCCGGATTCGTCCGCTTGCTGAGCCACGGCGAGGAGCACGTTGAACAGCTTACGGGTAAGGAGCGTGATTTTCCCGCTCTTGGGCTGAATCGCGATCGCCTCGACGGCTTTGCGCAACTCGGCCGAGCTCGGGCTGACTACGTCGGTCTTCTTCGCGCGCTTCGTGGCCATGCGTCGGGTCGAGGAGGGATTTGGCGAGAGCATACCGGCTGCGGTGATACGCGTCTATAGCGTGGATCTCACCGTTGCGGGTGAAGCGAGTTTACGAGGCGCGACTCACCTCGAGCAACTCCCGAAAACCCTCACCTCAGCCATTTGGCGCCAGGTTCGGGCCGTCCTTGCAGGTCGCGGGCCTGGCAATTTCAGAGCATTTCTGCTGCAAGTGCGAACGAGGGCCATTCAGTCCCGAATCTTCTCACCTCAAAAAAATCTGGTGAATTTTGACGGGTGTGCCGCTGCGGACTGGGTCCTCGTACGGCCGATCAAACTGAGAGACAAGTTTTGGGCATCATTTGACTGGAGGACAGCGGCCGGCCGGCGCGATTGCGAGACGCCTACGCGCGAACGGTCGAATCGATGCAGCGTTACGAGTACCGCCTCGCCGATACGTGCGACTCCGCGCCAAGGGCGTGCCGAACACAGCTACAAGCTTTGCCTGCGTTGGTGGGACCGACCCACACCACGGCTCCGACGTAAGCGCAACCGCAGCCCACGAGCGATCTCTCTGCAGGCGTCGCAAGCCTTCCAACCAAATGCCCAGCCTGTTTCGACTCCGCCTGAGTTTTGTGCCTCGATGCAACGACCACTTGCGCAACGGCCTCGGACGAACCTCAAGCACGGCCGTCTTGAGCCAATGGGTCGGTTTAGCCCGCTCATAACCCCCGAAAAACCTCACCTCAAGACTGGCGGAGCGCTCGGAACGACGCGGCCTCCAGACGTCTCGTGCTCCAAAAGCACTGAAAAACCGTCCCGAAAAACCTCACCATAGTGGCATCAGAGGGCCTCTCATCACCTCAGTTACATGCTCCCGAAAAACCTCACCTTTGTGAATCACTACAATAATACTTCATGTTTTCAATGACTTAGGATTTCCGCCCCACCACTATTGACCGCGCCGCTCCCGAAAAACCTCACCTCAAGACCCATTTCAGAGGAATCAACCATTTCCGCCCGCGACCGCCGCAGTCCTGAAAAATCTCACCGTTCGATTTCCGCGACCGTCAAATGCAAGTGACTTTAACGGCGTCAGCAGGGCCTTTCCGAGCGATAAAAGCTATTTTGGTCCCGTATTTCCTCACCTGAACGATCGTCAGGCTCCCAAACACCTCCTGAAAAACCTCACCTTTGACCCAGATCAGGTGCATTTCACGGACCGCAGACCGCGTAAAAACCCGCCTCCCGAATTCGCTCACCTTAGACCACGGCCATCGAGCCGCTCATCGCCGCCGACCCCGAAGTTCATGACAAAAACCCGGCCCGCTCCCGAAAACGCTCACCTTGGGCACCGAAATGCACAGAAATAAGGCAAAAACGCCGCCTTACCCCGTAAAGCCTCACCTTCGGTTCGCGTTTTCTCCCGACTTGGCTCACCAATGGGGTTAACCAGCTCAAAATACAGCCCAAAACAGGGAGGCAACCACATCCCGAAAGCGCTCACCCTCGCCCAGGCCAAGCCTCAAACCGACTGTCGAGCACTGCCGGGCGATCCATGGCATTGAGCTCCTGCAAAAACTCACCTTTGGTTGAGCCGCACTTTTGGGGTGGTTCCTGAACCCGCTCACGTTCTGTCCCGGACCCGCTCACCAAGGCCCCCGAACCTCATCACTCGACATTCCCGCAAGAGCTCACCACCTCTCCCGCAAAGCTTCACCTTACCGGGCTGAAGTCCTTGCCAGGTAAGGCTTTGCCGTGGCGTTAACGTTTTTAACATGGGTTCAAAGGTGTTTACTTTTATTACTCTCTAGAATTTCCCCCGCGTGTCCTTCGGACAAAGTCTCAAACCCACGCAGCCAACATGACGCGTTCGTGAAACAGTGCGCGATCGTCGTAAAGGCTTTAAAAGCCCTTTCTTTACAAGAAGTTATTGGCTATTCTTCGTTTTGTTTCACGGAAAAAACCCGCTAGCACAAATCCGCCGCCTCACGTTTGGTAGCAAGACAGCCATTTTCTCCATTCCGTACCCTCGACCAACAAATACGTAGCAAACAGTACGTAAATTGTTATGATTCATCCAATTTCGAGCGACATCGAGGCATACATGAATCTGGATCAGGAACGGCAATCCATTCGGGACGAGCTTGAAGTGCTGCGAGCCAACGGAGCGCGGCGGCAAGAACTTTCGCTGCACGCATGCAAACGGCTGTTTTTTGATCTGGGCATTCGCCCGTCCATGGCCGCGGTTCGTGATCTGACCCAGACCGGTAGCGCGAGCGACATTCCAAAGGACATCGACCACTTCTGGGAGCGCATCCGGAATGTGTCGCGTGTGAAAGTCGGCGCAGGTGCTATCCCGAAAGCACTTGAGGATCGTGCCGGCGAATTGCTAGGTGCATTTTTTGAAGAAGCCGTCTCCCATGCGCGCACTGCGCTCGACGACGAGCGTGAGGAAATTCGTGCGCAAGTCGCAGCCGCTGACCAGCGCGCTCGGGACGCGGAAATTCGCCAGCAGGCATCGGAAGACGCGATCAAGCGCAGCGAGTTGCGAGCCGAGGCGGCTTGGGAACGTGTTCGCGCGCTCGAGACCGAGTTGTCGAACGTGGCCACGCACGGAAATGCTCATCAGGAAGGTTTACAGGCAACGGTGCGCCGGCTCGATCACGAAAACGAAGCGCTTCGTCAACGGCTCGACAACGAATTCGCGAACAACGCGACGCTGAGAGACCGGATCGACGCATTGCACGTCGAATTGCGCCAAAGCACCGAACACTATGCGCAGCAGATCAAGGACGCTGTCGCCGAAGCCGAGCGACGCGTCAAGCCGATGCTGGTCGAGCTCGACTCGTTGCGCAGCATGGCGGCCACTTACCAGTCGGGGGTGCGCGACGCGAGTCGCAAGGAATTTGAGTTTATTCAGCAGATCGCCGCGGCCAAGGCGCGCGGCGACCGACTCGACGCCCAACTGCGCGAGCAATCGGATGAAGTAGATAGGCTCACGAAAGAAGTCGCTGTTTTGCGCGGTCAGCAGGGGATCGATCCGGCGATTGCGAATCTGCTCTGCTCGCTAGTCGAAGCCGGACGCTTGACGGGCGACGAATTGAGGGCGATCGGCACGGCCGCGGACGGCCACGTCGCCCTTCCACTGCGATGCCCAAAATGTGAGGAAGGTGAGCCGGAACTGTCGCAAGTGAATCACCGCTTCGAACTGCAATGTCCGGAGTGCGATCACTCATCGGGTCTCGGCGAATCAAGGCTGGAGGCGGTTAGCCGGTTTCTGTCGAGCGATCCGATTGCCGAGTCGGCAGGGGTTTGACGCGGTGCGATAGCGGATAAATCGGCAAAGGTGAGGAAATTCGGGACCCGAAAGGTGAGGAATTTCAGGACCCGCCGGCTCCCCTATTCCTCGTCAAACGCCCGTCGCGTCGAGGTGCGGGTAAGGGCGTGACCGCTGGATCCGGAACGTTGGCGGCGGGAGAATCCTGCTGATCCATCCAGTTTTGCCAAGCACGGTACAGACGGTTAGCCGACACCGCCTGCACAAATCCCAGCCATTGTCCGACCAGTTCCGCCTCGACGCCACTTTCGAACAGATCCGCCGCGAACGTATTCCGCAATGTTTGCGGACTGGCCCGCGACGCCCGCGACTCGGCGATCCCGGCTCCGTCGACCAAAGCATCGACCGCGCGCAGCATGGTGGCTTTATGCATGGGCCTTCCGGAAGGCGACGCGGGAAACACCAGATTGCCGGCCAGTTCCGAGAGCCGCCGTTCCGCCAGCCACGCGTCGAGAATCGCCGCGGCGAACGGCGCGAGCCGGGTGCGCCGTGTGAGCATCGGGTTGGCTGACTCGATTGTCACCCAGGGTGTTCCGGCATTCACGCAACTAACCGTAAGCGATGCGGCCTCGCCCGTCTTCAACCCGCCACCTAAAAACACCGCGATCAGAGCGCGGTCGCGCCGCTCCCTCCAACGTTGCGCCGCAGACAAATCCGGCAACGGCGAAAACAGATGCGCGATCAGCGCCGTTCTTTCCGCGTGACTGAGAAAGCCGGTCGGCTCGTTATCGCGCGCGTTGCGCCACGCTGCTTCGCCATCCTGAGCAATGAAGCGCGCCGGATTGGTCGAAGCGGATTCGATTTCGCGCACATGATCGAGCACCCGCTCGATCAGCCGCAAATACCGCACACGTTGAGTCTTTTTAACGTCGAGACCAGCGACGAACTCGGCAATTGCATGAGCATCGACCGTGACGAGACTTTTCTGGCGCACGCTCAGCCATTCGAGAAAAAGCCCCCATTGCGCCTGGTAGACCTCAGCGGAGGACCGGCGGAAATGCTGCTTGGCAAGCCATGCGTCGAAAGCGATTTGCGGATCGCGACGCCAGTCTTCACGTTGCTGATCGAAGAGGTCCGTGGACGGCGCAGGACGTGGAACCGAGTCGGTCAGGTGAGGAGGTGACATGAGCTTTCTTTCTGTTAGTTGCACACATTGTAGGTGGCAACCGATGGAAATGCAGCCGTCGGTCAGTCGCCCCAGGCGCGTGCATGTTTGAGAGGCGCGTTCTCCGACGACGGCTGCGCAGCGCGACGTGCCGCTTCCTCATAAGCACTGACCGCGAAGGCGAACACCGCCGGCAGTGCCGTGGACGTACCGAAATCCACCGCCTCGTCCGTTTCGGGGTACGGCAGATCGGACGGACGTTGAAAAAGGCCCAGCATGACTGCGTCGTGCCGGCTGGCGAAGCCGAGGTCAGCCAGCGCTTCGGCTTCGATGGCATGCAGCAGACGCCAGCTGAGCGGTACCTCCTGAACGATGTAGCGCGCAGCGATATTGCGCACAATGCGTTCGAGATCGCGCGCCGCGGTTTGATAGCGCAGCGCGGCCAGAGCATGGTCGGTCGAGTCGGTTGTCAGGTTGTTCATGATCGGCTCCAGTCGATACCCTATACTGTACAAATATACAGTGTTGGATGCAACCTCAGCCGGAGTGTCGATTCCGCCAACTGCTAGCCACGGTGCGCCGAAAATCAGCCGTGAATCACCACCAGCAGCGCCTTCGCCTCGCCCTTTCCGGCGTTGCGGATCGCGTGCGGCTCATCGGCGACATAGCGCGCGGTGTCCGCTGACTTCAGCCGCTTCGTTGCGCCTGCCGCCTCGATTTCGACTGACCCTTGCAGCACGGTCAGATGCTCGCGCGTGCCGGGTTCGTGCGCGTTCGACACCAGCGCCCCGCCCGGCTGCAGCGTCAACTCGTACCATTCGAACTTGCCGGCCAGCTCGATCGGCCCCCAGACGCGCAACTGATACTTGGCGTCGTGTCCGCTCAACGTGGGAATCTCGTGCGGACCGGAGACGGCGATCGCTTCCGGCGTCTTTTGCGGCGCAAACAGCGAATCCAGGCTCACGCCCAGCGCATTGGTCAGACGCCACGCTACCGCAATGGTCGGATTGGCCTTGTCGCGCTCGATTTCCGAGAGCATCGATTTCGACACGCCGGCCGCGCGCGACAGATCGTCGAGCGTCATGCGCCGTTCGGCGCGCAAACGCTGAATCTGTTCGCCGACGCGCGGCGGCGCCGCGACTGCCGGCACGGACGTTACGCCTGAAGTGGGCGCCGCGTTGGCTGCCGCGCGGCGGATACCCGAACTTGCCATTTCCTGACCCATCGTTTAGAGTTGTTCGACATACCGGATTTTAGTTCGGAAAAACGAAAATATCCGATAAAACTGACAGCCGACTATAACAGGCCGCCTCGTGGTCGCACATGCCGAACACGCTGACACAGGCGCCATCACCCATTTCAGGAGTCTGGTTCATGCGTGACCTTTACCTCGCCCATCTGCGCGGCACCCTCGAGCAGATTCGCGCCGACGGCTTTTACAAGAACGAGCGCGTGATCGCCAGCCCGCAATCGGCTGACATTCGTTTGGCTAACGGCACCGACGTGCTGAACTTCTGCGCGAACAATTACCTCGGCCTCGCCGGCGACGCGCGGCTGATCGATGCCGCCAAGCAAGGCCTCGACAACGACGGCTTCGGCATGGCGTCCGTGCGTTTCATCTGCGGCACGCAAACCGTGCATAAAGATCTGGAACACGCGCTCGCCGCGTTTCTGCAAACCGACGACTGCATCCTCTACTCCAGTTGCTTCGATGCAAACGGCGGTCTGTTCGAAACCTTGCTCGACGAAAACGACGCCATCATCAGCGACGAACTGAACCACGCGAGCATCATCGACGGCGTGCGGCTCTCGAAGGCGAAGCGCTTTCGCTACAAGAACAACGATCTCGCCGATCTCGAAGCGAAACTGATCGAAGCGAAGGCCGCGGGCGCACGCTTCACACTGATCGCGACCGACGGCGTGTTCTCCATGGACGGCATCATCGCCAATCTCGCCGGCATCTGCGATCTGGCTGACCGTTACGGCGCGCTCGTCATGGTCGACGATTCGCACGCGGTGGGTTTTGTCGGCGAACATGGGCGAGGCACGCCGGAACATTGCGGCGTGCTGTCGCGCGTCGACATCATTACCGGCACGCTGGGTAAAGCGCTCGGCGGCGCATCGGGCGGCTACGTGGCCGCGCGCAAGGAGATCGTGGAGTTGCTGCGGCAGCGCTCGCGTCCCTATCTGTTCTCGAACACGCTGACACCGAGCATCGCCGCCGCTTCGCTGAAAGTGCTCGAACTGCTGGCGAGCGAAAAAGGCGCGCAACTGCGCGCACGTGTGCGCGAAAACGGCGCGCACTTCCGCAGCAAAATGAGCGCGCTCGGCTTTACGCTCGTGCCCGGCGAACATCCGATCATTCCGGTCATGCTCGGCGACGCGCAACTTGCTTCGAAAATGGCCGACGCACTGTTGAAAGAAGGCGTGTACGTGATCGGCTTCTCGTTCCCGGTCGTGCCGAAGGGCCGCGCGCGCATTCGCACGCAGATGAGCGCCGCCCATACGCCCGAACAGATCGACCGCGCGGTGGATGCATTCGCGCGCGTCGGCCGCGAACTCGGCGTCATTTAATACGGAGGCGCACATGAAAGCATTGGCAAAACTCGAACGCGCTCCCGGCCTCACGCTCACGGACGTCAAGAAACCCGAAGTCGGCCACAACGACGTGATGATCCGCATCACGCGCACGGCGATTTGCGGCACCGATATTCACATCTGGAAATGGGACGACTGGGCGCAAAAAACGATTCCCGTGCCGATGCATGTCGGCCACGAATACGTAGGTGAAATCGTCGAAATGGGCCAGGAAGTGCGTGGCTTTGCGATCGGCGATCGCGTGTCGGGCGAAGGACATATCACCTGCGGTTTCTGCCGCAATTGTCGCGCGGGCCGCCGGCATTTGTGCCGCAATACGGTGGGCGTCGGCGTGAATCGCGAAGGCGCGTTTGCCGAGTATCTGGTGATTCCGGCCTTCAACGCCTTCAAGATTCCGCCGGAGATTTCCGACGACCTCGCCGCGATTTTCGATCCGTTCGGCAACGCCACGCACACTGCGCTGTCGTTCAATCTGGTCGGCGAAGACGTGCTGATTACCGGCGCCGGACCCATCGGCATCATGGCGGTGGCGATCGCGAAACACGTGGGCGCGCGCAATGTCGTGATCACCGACGTCAACGACTATCGCCTCGAACTCGCGCGCAAGATGGGCGCGACGCGCGCGGTCAATGTCTCGCGCGAATCGTTGCGCGACGTGATGGCGGATCTGCACATGACCGAAGGTTTCGACGTCGGGCTGGAAATGTCAGGTGTGCCGAGCGCGTTCACCGGCATGCTCGAAGCAATGAACCACGGCGGCAAGATTGCGCTGCTCGGTATTCCGCCCGCCCAGACCGCGATCGACTGGACCCAGGTGATCTTCAAAGGCCTCGAAATCAAGGGCATTTATGGGCGCGAGATGTTCGAGACCTGGTACAAGATGGTCGCGATGCTGCAAAGCGGCCTGGATCTCTCGCCGATCCTCACGCACCATTTCAAGGTCGACGACTATCAGGAAGCGTTCGCCACGATGCTCTCAGGCGAAAGTGGCAAGGTCATTCTCGACTGGACGGCCGCGTGAGTTAACACGTGGTGAACCTGCTTTGACGCGCGCTATCGTAGCAGCGCGCGCGCAGCGCAAAACGCCTGGTTCAAAACGCCCGCACCGCGCTCACCCGCCTGCGGGCGTTTTGACGAACTCGGCCTGAATACGCACATGAATATCATCGCCGACGGCCGGATACCACGTTGCCAAACCGAACTTCGCGCGGCTGAAATGACCCTCGGCGGAAAAGCCGAGCGTGTCTTTTTTCGTGAGCGGATCGGGGGCAAAACCGTTGAAGGTGACGTCGAGCGTGACCGGTTGCGTGACGCCGCGAATCGTCAGATCGCCAGTCAACGTGCCGCGCGATTCGCCCGTGCGCTCAAAACGCGTGCTGACGAAGCGAATCTCCGGATAGCGCTCCACGTCGAGCATGTTTGCGCTCTTCACCATCTTGTCCAGCAACGGCACATTCGTATCGATGCTCGCCGCGTCGATTGTCACCGATGCCGTGCTCTTGTCGAGACCGCCTTCGTTCCAGTCGAGTTCTCCCTTCTTGCGATCGAAGCGCGCCGTGAAGCGTGAATACTTGAAGTGATCGATGTCGAAGGTAATGCTGCAGTGATCCGGATCGATTTCGTAGCGGCCGGGCGGCACGCGCGTTTCGTTCTGGCTGACCGTGTGCGTAAGCACTTGCACAGGCGTGCAGGCCACCGCCGTCAATAGCGTTGCGCTGAGCAAGGCGCGCGCTAACGTGGCGCGGAGAGTCAGTGTGCTCATGAAGTTGGTTCCCGTTGACCGATCGTGCACAAGATAGCAGTTCGCGCGTCCTGCCTGCAAAAACGCAAAAGGCTTGACGAAGGAGAATGATCGTTCTACCCTTCGTCCATGGCTACCGAAACACACATTGAATCAGTCACTCCCGGCAGCGCGCGCGAGCGGCTGCTGGACGCGGCTGAGGCGCTGATCTACGCCGGCGGCATTCACGCAACGGGCGTGGACGCCATCGTCAAACAGTCCGGCACGGCGCGCAAAAGCTTTTACACGCATTTCGAATCGAAAGATGCGCTCGTTGCGGCCGCACTCGACCGGCGCGACGAACGCTGGATGAACTGGTTTATCGCGGGCACGCAGCGGCATGGCAAGACGGCGAAGAAACGCCTGCTCGGCATGTTCGAAGTGCTGCGCGAATGGTTTGCATCGGAGGATTTTCACGGTTGCGCGTTTCTGAACGCGTCCGGTGAGATTGCCTCCGCGGACGACCCGATCCGGGTCGTCGCGCGCCATCACAAGGAACGCCTGCTGGCGTTCGTGCGAACCGAATGCGATGCATTCGCGGCGGAGTCGGATATCGACACCCGCCGCGCGGCGCGCCTGTCGCGTCAATGGCTGATCCTGCTCGACGGCGCCATTGCCGTGGCTTTGGTGAGCGGCGAGCCCGATGCCGCCCTCGACGCGCAGACCGCAGCCCAAGTCCTGCTCGACGCGGAGTGCGCGGACGAGCCAGGCATACCGCCAATCAAACGACCGCCGTCCCGGCGAACCGCAACCTGACTGAGGAACCATCATGGCCGACTCGATTGAAACCCGCCCGCCTCTGCCGCCCTTCACACGCGAAACCGCGATCCAGAAAGTGCGTGCCGCCGAAGACGGCTGGAATACCCGCGACCCCGAGCGCGTGTCGCTCGCCTACACGGTGGATAGCGTATGGCGCAACCGCGCCGAATTCACGAATGGTCGCGCGGAGATTGTCGGCTTGTTGCGCCGCAAGTGGGCGAGAGAACTCGATTACCGTTTGATCAAGGAACTGTGGGCATTCACCGATAACCGCATCGCCGTGCGTTTTGCCTATGAATGGCACGACGATTCGAACAACTGGTTCCGCTCGTACGGCAACGAGAACTGGGAATTCGACGAGCATGGACTGATGGCGCGCCGTCACGCGAGCATCAACGATATGCCGATTCGCGAAGCCGACCGTCTTTATCACTGGCCGCTCGGCCGCCGCCCTGACGACCATCCGAGCCTGTCCGATCTCGGTCTTTGACCTTCCGCGGGTGAACGCGTGAGGCGCGTTCACCGCTCTGCCATCGGTTCTCCGTTACTGTTGTGTCTGCGCTACCGGGCATGTCTTGTGCCCGCGCGCCCGAGCGTGTCCTCAACATCGTGTGTGCGGCTTGAGGTACAGTGCGCGACGGATAGCAAGCAGGCATACCCAGAACATAGATGACGCCGGCGCTCGACCGGTGGCGGAGAGGACATGCATTTTCGGCAGATCAACAAGAACATTCGACGTACCGCAGTAGCGCTCCTTGCCAGCTTCGCCGCTGCCACCGCCGCGCATGCCGGCGACTGGTGCGAGGGCGGCATATGGGTCGACGCCATGCTCGGTTCGTATCACATCAACCCCGACCCGAACACGCACTTCGAGCAGTTCAACCCGGGCCTCGGCGTCGAATGCTGGCTCAATAACCAATGGGCGTTGACTGCCGGCGGCTTTCGCAACTCGTTGCGCCGGCCTTCGTATTACGGTGGCGGGGTATGGGCGCCGGAATTCGCGCACTGGGGCATTGTGCGGATCGCGGCCATCGGCGGGATTATCTCGGGCTATAACTATGGCAACTGGGGCCTGGGCCGCGACCATACGATCGGGCCGGTGGTCGCGCCTATCGTCATGGTCGAGTACAAGCGCGTGGGCGCGAACTTCATTGTGATTCCGCCAATTCCGTCAGATGATCTTCCGTTCACGATCGGCTTTCAGTTGAAGGTGAAGTTTTAACGGAACTATCGATACCGCGATAGCTTACAGTCATCCGAAGACGCCACGCAACCGGCAGCCCAAGCTAAATCTTCCGCCGACTACTGCGCGCCGCAATGCGCGCAACGATCGGCACAACACGCGGATTGAACGCCGGGATCGAACTACCACGGCATTCAGCGCGAGCGACGATCGTATCGATGGTGATTCGCGCGACCGCGCGTTGCGCCCGCATCGCGAAGTGCTTCAGACGGCGATCGCTCACTGGATGCCGCGCCCAGATCAGCGCCGCGAACCAACCGATCACCGTCCATCCGAGCAGGATGTTCACCATGGTCACCGCAAAGGCGTCTTTCCGTTCTCTGGCGTCCGCAATCATTGCGGGCACCAGATAGAGCATCAGCGCACCCAGAACCGCTGCACTTTCGATAATCTTCAACATTTCGAGACCTCGTTACAGCCTTGGCGCGCACACGACTTCCAGATTAGTGACCTGCGTACACGCGACCAAACGACTGGTCCGGTTGACGGCTGCCGGATTCCGAGGACGACGTTACGACGCCACCGTACGAACTATTGACTGAACCGACTGCGTCGTTGCGTTCTGCTGCGACGGTTTGCGCGCTTTGGCCACGCTGCGAAGCGGGGGCGCCGACCGACGGACGATACGAAGGTGCCGGGCCGTAGCCGCTGGCAAATGCGGGAGCAGCGAAAGCGGTGGTGGCTGCGACGAGCAAGGCTGCGAGAAGTTTGCTTTTCATGATGAACCTCCAATGCGATTTTTTAGGAGCACCGCGAATCGGGGTGAGACGCGCGCTGCTGACAAGATGCAGTCTAGTCGGCGCCTATCTTTTTTCTATGCCGATAGGTTGAAATCACAGTTGCTACAAACCGAACAATGGGACGAGACGCGGCCCATGCCGGGATTCCGGGCATCCCGGCACTTAAAAAGCCGATTACGAATAGTTTGCGAGTGGCCGAAAACAGGGAGTCGCCTGCGGTGATAGCATCCCGACGGGTAAGTCGTGACAACGACAAGTGTGAATCCGGTCTGCGAGTGGAGATTCGAAATGTCATCACGTATCGACAAGTCTTCGCTGGTGTTCGACAGCATCGAAAACGATGAGCACAACCGGTGCGTGGATCTGTTCCTGCGTTCAGACAGCACCTACGGATTTGAAGAGTTTCGCCGCGATGTTGAAGACGGCGGAGCCTGGACGCCGGTCCAATACTATTCGGGTGCCGTGTTTGCTTCGAAGGAAGAAGCACTCGACGCCGCAAAAAAAACAGTCGTCTGGCTTGCCGATAGGGTCGCTCGTTGAGGTGAGCCGTTCCAGGATGGTGAGGATTTCCAGGAGATAGCGCCACACCGGTGAATGGTGAGGAATTCCAGGAGACGGCACCACCACGATCAAAGGTGAGGAATTCCAGGAGGTCACTTCATTACGTTCAACGGTGAAGCTTTCCAGGAGACAGACAGTTCAAATTTGCTGAGAGGTGAGCAGTCCCAGGAGCGGGAGCCGCACCTTAGTCAGAAACAAAAGACGTCTAGCTGAGCCGTTCCATGACACAACCCGGCAAAGGTGAGCGATTCCAGGAGGTGAGTCATCGCCGCGTTGAATTCGCACCGAAAATAAGGTGAGGATTTCCAGGGAGTTCAATTCATAGCGCCGACGGTGAAGCATCAAGCGCCCAAGCACCTCACCTCGAAGGGCATCGACGCAGTGCCGGCGCCGCCCATCTGCTTACATCCTCTTCCATATACAAACAAAGCGTGAACGCATCAGCTCGCCCGCGCAACGCTGCAAAAAGTCACGTCGCCTGCGCCATCGGGCCACACACGCGCTCACGAGTTTCGCTGCAAGCGCCATTCACCACCGAGCTTGTAACGGCTTCGTAAAACATGATCTTTCGCCGGTTGATAAGTTGCGCATGACACGCAACGTCGCCACTCCAGATACGGACGACGACGTGACGTGACCATAGACACTTATCGAAGGGAGAAAGCATGAAGAAGTTATTGGCAATTGCGACGCTAGCCGCCTTGAGCGCAACCTTGAGCGGATGCTGGTGGGGACCGCCTCCGGGTTGGGGCGGCGGCGGTCCGGGTCACGGTGGTCCCGGCGGCGGTGGCCCCGGTGGGGGCGATGGGCCTCACGGTGCGATCGTCGTTCCCGGCAACGTCGTTCAATCCTGACCGATACACGCCGCGCGTGAGTTCACGCGCGGCAACCGTGCGAACAGCTTATCTACGCAATCACGAGAGCAACTACGCCGGAAACGTCATCGACACCACGAACCCGCCGTCGGCCGCATTATCCGCATGAAAAGCGCCGCTGTTATAGCGCACCAGACGCCGAACGATCGCGAGGCCCAAGCCACAATGCGCATCGCCGCTACGTGCTTCGTCGAGTCGCACGAAGGGCTGCAGCGCGCGGTCGAGCTGACCGCCGGGAATGCCGCCGCCGTGATCGCGCACCTCTAGCGTGAAGCGGCCGTTATGCCGCGACGTCGAGATTTCCACCGGCGGTTCACCATAGGTGAGTGCGTTCTCGATCAGGTTCGTCAGAATCCGGTCCAGGTCGACGAGCGGCAACTCGAAGCCGTCGCCGGCGTGCAGATTCAGACGCACGAGTGCATCGTCGGCGAGACTGTCGCCGTAATGCCGGCGGCAATGCGCGTCGACATTGGTGCGCGGCGACGTGTCCGCGGTCTCGCGCGCAAAATCCAGAAACTGCGTGACGATGCGCGACAACGACTCCGCGTCGCGCAAAAAGCCGCGACGGTTCGCCTCGTCGGGCAAAAGATCCGCGCGCACCTGCATGCGCGTGATCGGCGCGCGCAGATCGTGCGCCACGCCGGCCAGCATCACCGCGCGTTCCTGGTCGGCCTGCGCAAGCTCATGCACCATCTGATTGAAGTCGCCGATCAATTCCTTCAACTCGCGCGGACCGCTCGCCTCGACGACCGGCGCGCGATGGCCGATGCGGAATTCACGCGCCGCAAGCGCAAGCCGATGCAATGGCCGCTGCAAATGCCAGGCGCCCACCAACGCGATGATCACGGCAAGCACCAGCATGGTCGCCGATGCGCCGAGAAAGCGCCGTGGCGGCAGCATCGAATTCTGCAGTTTGAGCCAGTCCGAGTAGCCCGCGTAGTGCACCCACACCGTGCCGTCATCGGCGTCGGCCACTACCTGGCTGCCCGGCGGCAACTTCGCGCGCAGGTCCCGTTCGAATGGACCCGACGTGTTCTCGCATGGCGCGGGACAGCCTGCCGCGATTGCGTCGCCCGCCTTGACATACGACACGCCGAGTATCGCCGAAACGTGCGACGCGGCCAGTGCGCCGTCGTGTTCGGCCTGGACAGCCAGAAGCAGCGCCTGCCGCGCATGACTCGTATCGATCTGCCCGCGCTCACGGTCCACGAGCAGCAGGGCAGTGATGTGCACCAGCACGATCAGGCTCACCGTCATCAAGGAGAGCCGGCCGAACAGTGTGTTAAAGGGATTGGTCATCGTCACTGCCGCCAGGCACGAACATGTAGCCGGTGCCGCGTATGGTCTGAATCAGGCGCGGATTGGCCGGATCCTCTTCGAGCAGACGGCGCAGGCGCCACACCGGCACGTCGATACCGCGTTCGGTCACTTCCGAATACGGGCTGTGCAGCAGATCGACGAGCTTCGAGCGCGACAGTGTTTCCATGGGATGCAGGGCGAGCACTTCAAGCAACGCATATTCACTGCCGGTCAGCTTGAGCGGCTCGTCGTCGCGAAACAGCGTACGGCTCGCGAAATCGAGCCGGAAGCGGCCGAAGCGCAGCGCCTCGCGCTTCTCGACCGGCGTCGTCGCGGCAGGCGCCGGTTGCGCATGCCGGCGCAGCACGGCATGAATGCGTGCGAGCAATTCCTGCGGCATGAACGGTTTGCCGAGATAGTCGTCGGCGCCGAGTTCGAGACCGACCACGCGATCCACGTCGTCGGCGCGCGCGGTCAGCATGATCACGGGAATCGTGTCGCCGTTGGCGCGCAATTGCTTGAGAGCGCTGAGTCCGTCGATGCCCGGCATCATCAGATCGAGCACGATGATGGACGGCCGCTCGCGTTCGAGCCGGCGAGCCAGATGATTGGCGTCGTGCAGCACGGACATCTCGATGCCGCGTTGCTGGAAGAAGGTTCGGAGCAGGTCGCGGAGGTCGGCGTCGTCGTCGACCAGTAAAACCTGGATGGGCGTGTCTGACATGGCTGGGCCCTGATCGATGAGGACATTTGACTGACGGCGTTTGCGCGCGCCTGTCGTTCGTCGAAATATATCGAATTGCGCGGCGTCGGCGGTTTCGGGTTCTTAACCGTGCTTACAGTTTATTACGGCAGCGGCGCCAGTTCGAGTGGCCCGCGCGAACTATCGCGTCCCTTCACGCCCCTCCACGCGATGACTCCTCGCCGCGTTACACGTCGTAATCCCTTTCTAAGCCGCCGTAAGACGCTGCTCTCTATGCTGGGCCCCATCTTGCCGCCGGCGCGGCGCTGCGTGGGCTCTTCGCGAGCGAACGGCGCATGCCGGGCGGCCCTTGGTCGAATCCAGTCGAAGGATGCTCACAGCATGCCCACTCTCTCCATCGCGGTCGAACCGTTGCGGCGCGCGCCGGCGTTCACGCTTCTTGCCGCGGCCGTTGCCGCTGCCACGTTCGTGTTATCGGGTTGCGGCGAACAGGCGTCTCACGGGCCGATGCAGTCGGTTCCCGAAGTCAGCGTAGAAACGATCACGCCGCATGCCGTCGTGTCGAGCACGGAATTGTCCGGGCGGCTCTCGGCGATTCGCGTCGCCGAAGTCAGGCCGCAGGTTGAAGGCATCGTCAGAAAGCGCCTGTTCACCGAGGGCTCGCAAGTCGCGGCCGGCGCCGTGCTGTATCAGATCGACGCGTCCAGTTATCAAGCCACTTATGACCAGGCAGTCGGCACGCTGGCCAAAGCAGTGGCGACGGCCAGCGCTGCGCAGACCAAGGCCGCGCGCTATGCCGACCTCTCGAAGATCCAGGGCGTGAGCCGCCAGGACTACGACGACGCCGTCGCCGCATTGGACGAAGCAAAAGCCGACGTGGTCGCCGATCGCGCCGCGTTAAAGACCGCGGCGATCAACCTCGGCTACACGAAGGTGGTGGCGCCGATTGCGGGCCGCATCGGCAAATCGAGCGTGACCGAAGGCGCGCTCGTGACTGCCGAACAGACCACCGCGCTCGCAACCGTGCAAGCAACCACGGAAATGTATCTCGACGTCACGCGCTCTTCCGCGGACTGGCTGCGCTTGCAGAAGGAATTCGCGAGCGGGCAATTGCAGCAGTCGGGTACGGACGGCGCCGTCGTTCATCTGGTGATGGAAGACGGCAGCACCTATGCGCGACCCGGCAAGCTGTTGTTCTCCGATATCACCGTCGACGCCACCACCGGTTCGGTGACCTTGCGCTGCGTGTTTCCGAATCCCGACGGCGTGTTGCTGCCCGGCATGTTCGTGCGCGCGCGGCTCGAAGAAGGCGTGAATCAGCAGGCGATCACGGTGCCGCAACTCGCGGTTTCGCGTGCGTCGGACGGCTCGGCCAGCGTGCTCACCGTCGGCGCCGACAACAAGGTCGCGCAAACCGCCGTGACCGCCGACACCGCATCAGGCAGCGACTGGCTCGTCACGAGCGGCCTCAAGGCGGGCGATCGCGTGATCGTCGCGGGCTCGCAGAACGCGCGCGCGGGCGCGCTCGTCAAGCCGGTCGAAAGTCCCGGCACATCGGGCAAATCGGGTACGCCCGCCACCGCGGACAACACGTCGGCAGCACATAGTTAAAGCGAGATTCTCATGGCAGGATTTTTTATCAACCGACCGATTCTCGCGTGGGTCATCGCCATTGTCATCATGATGATTGGCGGCGCTTCCATCGAGACGCTTCCGGTCGAACAGTATCCGAGCGTGGCGCCGGTGTCCGTGCAGATCACCGCGACCTATCCCGGCGCTTCGGCGGAAACGATCGCCACTACCGTCACGCAGGTGATCGAGCAGAAGCTGAGCGGCATCGACCATCTGCTCTACATGTCGTCCACCAGCAGTTCGTCGGGACAAGCGCGTATCACGCTGACATTTCAGCAGGGCACCAACGCGGACATTGCTCAGGTGCAGGTGCAGAACAAGGTCGAGCAGGCCAGTTCGTCGCTGCCGGAGACGGTTCAGGAGCAAGGCGTGCAGGTCGCGAAAGCGGCCAACGCTTTCCTGATGATCGTGTCCTTGTCGTCGACGGACGGCAGCATGAATTCCATCGATCTCGGCAATATCATCGCGACGCAAATCGAGGACCCGCTCACGCAGATCGACGGCGTGGGCGACGTCACGCTGTTCGGCGCGCAACACGCCATGCGCATCTGGCTCGACCCGGTGAAGTTGCAGGCAGTCGGACTGACCACGGCCGACGTGACCACCGCGATCACGAATCAGAACGTGCAACTCTCGGTGGGCCAGATTGGCGGCTTGCCTTCCACGAAAACGCAGGCCATCAACGCGACGGTTTCCGCGTCGAGCCTGCTCACTACGCCCGCGCAGTTCGGCGCGATTCTGTTGCGTGTGAATAGCGACGGCTCGAAGGTCGTGCTCAAGGACGTCGCGCGCGTCGAGGTGGGCGGCGACGACTACAGTACGGACTCGCGCCTGAACGGCAAGCCGGCCGCATCGCTCGCGGTCAAGCTCGCGAGCGGCGCGAATGCCATGAGCGTGGCGAAGGCCGTGCGTGCGAAGCTCGACGAACTGAGCGGGCAGTTGCCGCGCAACGTGGTGGTCGATTATCCATACGACACCACGCCGTTCGTGAAGATATCGATCGAAGAAGTGGTGAAGACACTGGTCGAAGCGGTCATGCTGGTGTTCGTCGTGATGTACGTGTTTTTGCAGAACCTGCGCGCGACGCTGATTCCGACCATTGTCGTGCCGGTCGCTTTGCTCGGCACGTTCGCGGTGATGTCGGCGGTCGGCTTTTCGATCAACGTACTGTCGATGTTCGGGCTCGTGCTGGCGATCGGCCTGCTGGTGGACGACGCCATCGTGGTCGTCGAAAACGTCGAGCGGTTGATCGCCGAAGAAGGACTGTCGCCCGTCGAAGCCACGCGCAAGGCGATGAAGCAGATCACCGGCGCGCTGGTCGGCATCACGACGGTCTTGATCGCCGTGTTCATTCCGATGGCTTTCTTCTCGGGCTCGACCGGCGCAATCTACCGGCAGTTCTCCGTGACGATCGTCGCGGCGATGCTTCTCTCGGTGTTCCTCGCGCTCACACTTACGCCGGCGCTGTGCGCGACCTTGCTGCGGCGCGCGGACGTCGAGCATCACGCGAAGCGTGGCGTGTTCGGCTGGTTCAACCGCGTGCTTGCGCGCGGCACCGATCGCTACGACTCGGCGGTCTCGCGTGTGATCGGCAATCCGATGCGCTACATGGTGATCTACGTCTTGATCGCGGGCGTCGTGGCGTTGCTCTTCATGAAGCTGCCGTCGTCGTACCTGCCGGACGAGGATCAGGGGATCATCATCACGTCGATTTCCGCGCCCGTCGGCACGCCGGCCGCGCAGACGCTGGAGACCGTGAAAAAGGTCGAAGCTTATTATCTCGGGCGTCCGCAGGTCGACAAGATCATTGCGCTGACGGGTTTCAGCTTCAACGGCTCCGGACAGAACAACGCGCTGACCTTCGTCCGGCTCAAGGACTGGAGCACCCGGCGTGGCAAAGACGGCTCGGCGGCGGCGCTGATCCAGCACGCCAACATGCACTTCGCGGCCACGCGCGACGCGCAGATTTTCGCGCTCAATCCGCCAGCCATTCAGGAACTCGGCACGCAGAGCGGCCTCGACTTCGAACTGGAGGATCGCGCGGGCCAAGGTCACGACAAGCTGATGGCCGCGCGCCAGCAACTGCTCGCGCTCGCAGCCAAAGACAGCGCGCTGTCCGGCATGCGCCCCGGCGGTCTCGACGACACGCCGCAGTTCCATGTCGACATCGACCGTGAGAAGGCAAGCGCGCTCGGGCTTTCCATTGCCGATGTGAACGACACGTTGCAGACCGCGTTCGGCTCGTCGTATGTGAACAACTATGTCGATACGGGGCGGATTCAAAAGGTCTACGTGCAGGCCGACGCGCCGTACCGGATGATGCCGTCGGACATCGGCCGATGGTATGTGCGGTCAAGCACCGCTTCGACGAGCACAAGCACAAGTACGGCCACCACAACGAGCAGTACGAGCACCATAACCACCAGCGGGTACGACGGCGAGATGGTGCCCTTCTCCGCCTTCGCCACCGGCAAGTGGACCTTTGGCCCGCCGCAGATCGAGCGCTTCAACCGCACGCTGGCGATGGAAATCACCGCGCAAACCGGTGCGAATACCAGCACGGGCCAGGCAATGGACGCCGTCGACGCGCTGGTCAAGAAACTGCCCGCGGGCTACGGCATCGACTGGACTGGACAATCGTACCAGGAGCGCATCGCCGGCTCTCAGGCGATCTATCTGTACGCGATCTCGTTGGTCGTCGTGTTCCTCTGTCTCGCCGGACTGTACGAAAGCTGGTCCATTCCGATCGCGGTGATTCTGGTGGTGCCGCTCGGCGTGCTCGGCGCGGTGCTGGGCGCGCATATCCGCGGGCTCTCCGACGACATTTACTTCAAGGTCGGCCTGCTCGCGACCATTGGTCTGTCCACCAAGAACGCGATCCTGATTGTCGAATTCGCCAAGGATCTGCAAGCGCAGGGCCGTGGACTGATCGAGGCTACCGTCGAAGCCGCCAGGCTGCGGCTGCGGCCGATTCTGATGACGTCGCTCGCGTTCATATTCGGCGTCTTGCCGCTCGTGATCAGCAGCGGCGCCGGTTCGGCGAGCCGTCATGCGATCGGCACCGGTGTGATGGGCGGCATGATCGCCGCGACGCTCCTCGCGATTTTCTTCGTGCCGGTGTTCTTCGTCGTCGTGCGACGCCTGTTCGGCGAACACGGCGACCTCAAGCAACAGGAAGGTGTTGAATGATGAGGCTCAAACTCGGTGCCGGTGCAGTGGCGTTTGCGCTCGCCGTGCTCGCGGGCTGCACGCTCGATCCGCACTATGAACGGCCGGCAGCGCCGGTGGCGGTGGCGTATCCGCAAGGCGATGCTTACGAAAGCACGAGCACGGCGGCGGCTGCAAACAGCGCGAGCGGTACGGCCGCCACATCGCCGCTTGCCGTCGATACTGCATGGCGTAGTTTCTTTCGCGACGAACGCCTGCAACGATTGATCGAAATCGCGCTCGCGAATAACCGCGACTTGCGCGTGGCGGCGTTGAACGTCGCCGAATACGAGGCGCAATACCGCATCACGCGTGCCGCGCTCGCACCGTCGATCAGCGCGAGCGGCAGCCTGACTCGTGAGCGCACCCAAGGCGTGACGAGCAGTGCCAGCGACCTCAACGTCGGCACGACGTCGTGGGAAATCGATTTCTTTGGACGCCTGCGAAGCCTGAAGCGTCAGGCGCTGGAAAACTATCTCGCAACGGATGCATCGCGGCAAAGCACGCGGATCAGTCTGATCGCGACGGTGGCGACCGACTATCTGACCTTGCTGTCCGATGAACGCCTGTTGCAGTTGACCGAAGACACGGTCAAGGCGGATCAGTCGACCTACGACGTGACGAAGCGCGTCCAGGAGTTGGGCAATTCTTCTCTGCTCGACGTGCAACAGGCCGAGAACTCGTTGGCGAGCGCGAAGGCGAGTCTTGCGTCTTACCGTCGCGCTGTCGCGCAGGATCGCAACAACCTGGTCGCTGTGCTCGGCGCGCCGATTCCCGATGACCTGCCGTCCGCCCGCTCATTCGACGACGAGTCGATGTTCACCGACATCGGTGCGGGCGTGCCGTCGCTGCTGCTCACCCGTCGTCCTGACATCGTGCAGGCGGAGCACGCGTTAAAAGCGGCGAATGCGAACATCGGCGCCGCGCGCGCCGCGTTTTTTCCGAAGATCGAGCTGACCGCGACGGCCGGCACGTCGAGTTCGACGCTCTCGGGCCTGTTCAAGGCCGGCACCGGAGCGTGGGCGTTTGCGCCGAGCGTGTCGATGCCGATCTTCGATTACGGCAGCAACAAGGCATCGCTCGATGTCGCGAAGATCGAGAAGCAGATCGAGGTCGCCGACTATGAAAGCACGATCCAGACGGCGTTCAAGGAGGTTTCGAATGCGCTGACGGCGCGCGCCACTTATGTCGATCAGGTGCAGGCGGATCGCGAATACGTGGCGTCCTCGCAGCGGTACTACACGTTGGCCGAAGCGCGTTACAAGGCGGGCACCGATAGCTTTCTCACGTTCCTCGATGCGCAGCGCACGCTCTACACCGCGCAACAGCAACTCGCGACGGATACGCTGTCGCGGCAAGCCAATCTCGTGACTTTGTACAAGGTCTTGGGCGGAGGTTGGGAGCAGGGCTGAAAGCGTACAGGTGAGAAGATTCGGGAGCCGGCGAGGTGAGAATACCGCTACCTGTGTGCGCACTTTAAATCTAAAGGTGAGGGAATTCGGGAGCAGAAGTCCAGGACCATTGAACAGTGTTTTCCGTGACCTTGACGCTCATTTCCCAGCAAACTACGATTCGGTCCACGTCTACTCGACGCTTCCATTCAATGGACGTCCAACCCTGCTGGAGATCACCATGCGCGCGAAGCACGAGCACGACGTCGGCCGGCGCGGCGAAGGTCACGTCGAGCACTTTCCTCAATGACGCCCAACGCATTCGTCAAGGAAATCAAGGCGGCGCTCGCCTTGCACGCCGACGCAGAGCGCGCGCTCGCCATGCGCGCCTATATGCGTCACCAGTTCAACTTTATCGGTGTGCCGACGCCGCTGCGGCGCCAAGCGGTAACGCCGGTTTTCAAGCGGCTGCCGGTGGAGAACGCCGATCACTTGCTGGCGTGTGCCAATCGCTTATGGACGATGCCGGCGCGCGAATACCAGTACGTCGCGACCGATCTGCTGGCGCGCAACTGGAAAACACTTGCCGTCACTGACATCGCGCATTTGCTGACCATCGCTCAGAACGCTTCGTGGTGGGATTCGATCGACCCGCTCGCGGCCGTGGTCGGTCACGTGCTGAAAGCGGCGCGAATCCAGACGCCGCAAGCGCAAGTTCAGGCCGCAATGGATGCGGCGCTTCTGCACGAATGCATGTGGGTGCGCCGCATCGCGATGATTCATCAACTCGGCTGGCGCGGGCATACCGACGAAGATCGCCTGTTCGGCTACGCGCGTTCGCTGGCTGCGGAAAAAGACTTCTTTATCCGCAAGGCGATCGGTTGGGCACTGCGGGATTACGCATGGCATGCGCCCAAGGCGGTGAGCGATTTTTTATCGGCGTCGCGCGAACTCGTCTCGCCGCTCACCTTGCGCGAGGCGTCGAAGCATCTTCCGCCGATTTGCTGACGGTGCTTCGACCACCTTGCATTCGCCCACAAGCGGTTTAATCGCCGCCGTGCGCGAGCGCCACACGCGCTTTGTCTTCCGGACTGTCCGCAACGAAATACTTCTTCGCCCACGACCCGTCCGGCGCCAGCATCAATCGCTCGTGCGTGCCGTCGTTCTTTTGCCGTATCGCCAACGCGCGCGCCCGATAGTGTTCGTAGAGCCGTAGAAATTCCGCGAGATACGTGCCGGCGATGCGGCGGTCGCGAATCTCCAGCAGGTTCTCGTCGTTGAAATGTTCCGAGTTGTTGCTCATATTTGCTGAGCCTGTGTATACGATGGGATTCGGACCCTCCGCATCGATGACGAGAAACTTGTGGTGAATGATGACCGGCGCGTAGCTCGGCGCGTGTTCACCTGGAAAAAGGCGTAACTCGGGTTCGAAGCCTGCCGGCACGGTCGCCGGTGAAAAATACTCCGCGTCGATCACGTCGTGCTTGTCGCGGCCGCGGTGATACAACTCCATGTTGGCGAGCGCGGTCGTCGAGACGATCTGTCCGTTCTTCTCCGCTTCCTCCGCTGCCTGCGCCGACGTCGGGCTGATGTGGTTGACCAGGCCGAACATCATCCGGCCTTTGTCGGCGGCCGCGAAACAGGCATCGCGCAGCGGCGCGTCGGTCGGCATGAAGAGGCAGAACACCACCGAGTGTTTCGCGTTGTTGATGGCATCGACGATCGTGTCGATCTGCAAACGCGAGTCGTTTGCCTCCGGCGAAAAACAGACCCGCACTTTCGCGCTGCCGATCGCAATCGAGTCGGACCAGCCCGGCGTGAGCTTGGCCGTCGCGGCAATGCTCGGATTGCCGGCGAGCGCCTTGGCGCGTTCGCTATACAGCGCGGCCAATTCCGGCGAATCGAACAGATGGAGCACGTTGGCCTGCTCCGTGATGCCTTCGGTGGTGAAGTTGGCCGAGCCCGTTAGTACCCGAGCCGGCGACGCCTCGCCGTTGCCGTTGTCCACCACGATGAACTTGTCATGCATGATGTGCGTCTTGTCGCGCGGCGCGAAGGTGGCGACGTCGGCGAGTTGATCGACTGCGGGCTGATTCGGCGACGGCGCCGGCGGCTTGCCCTTCTGCGAGACTTTGTGCGAGTCGTAAACGATGGCAAGCGATGCTTTGCCCTGCTTCTTGCCGAAGGCCTCGAAGGCGGGAATCGCCCAGAGCGGATCGGTCAGGTGATACACCGCCGACGCCGCGCGATGCGCATGGCCAAGCGTCAGCGCGAAGACTTCCTGCAGATCGTTCGCGAGCCATGTGCGCAGGCGCAACGCTTGCTCCGGCGACGGCGCCGCATTCGGCGCCAGATGCAGCGCCGCGACTTTGCGCGCGAATGCCTGCGAACTGACCACGGCGCGGTTGAACCACGAGCCGATGTTCGCTTCCGTATGCGCGGGCAGGGTCAGCTTGCATTCGCCTTTCTGCGCGTCGAGCAATTGCGGCGCCTCCGGCGTGCCGACCACAGGATAGACGAGATACGTGAACGACTTCTCCCGATCCGCTTCGTCGATTCGCGCATCCCACCACATGAATTTCTGAATGGGCGCTTCATTCGTGGGCGCGTCTTTCTGCGTGTCAGGCACCGCGCCTTTGAAGGTCAGCCGGTTGGGCAGCCAGCTGCTGGCTTCGCGTTCGTGTCCGTCGGCGGAGAGAAAGCCCGGCGTCCGTTTGATGGCGAAACCCAGGAAGTCTTCGCGCGTGCCGCCTTCGGGCCAATCGAAAGCGAGCAGGACGAGTGTCGGGGACAGATAGCTGCGCACGCTTACATTCATCATTTGGCTCCATGATGTCGAATGGAGCTTTAGTCTGGATGCGCAGTTTGTTGAAATGGTGACAAGAACAAAAATCAAAAAATGGCGCTGGTTAACGGCGTTTTATGCGGAAACTTTAGCCATTAATTTAGAGCGTTGAACACGCGTTAAAAAAGTCTTCAGTCATCGCTTAGTAACATGCCTGCGCAATACTCCGCAGCGCTGCAAGTCAGACCAAATTTCGCATAAAACGCGCTGCTCCCAACGAGGGCTGGCGCGAAGGCCAGACCCCGGGGGGTTCACATGACTATTCGTCATCGCATCACGCTATTGGTCGTTTTGATGTTCGTCGCGTTATCGGCGATCGGCGGTTACGCCGTCTACCAGACACGCGGCAGCGCCGCCGAGGTGCGCAAGGTTACGGAAGGCGTCGTGCCCAGCGCGCTCGCTTCCGCCGACCTCGTGTCGCAAGTCAAGGACGTGCAGCTCGCCACGATGACGCTGGTGTACGCGCCCGACGCCAACATGGTCGCGCAGGCGCAGGACGAACTGAAGAAGAAGCGCGCCGCGCTGCAACAGGCGCTCGCGTTGCAAGCGAAAGATGCCGCGAGCCACGCTCAGAAGGGCCTCGTTTCGCAGGCCAACGACAGTCTCGAGAACTATTTTTCCGCGATTGCCGAGACGGCCAAAATGAAAGCCGATGGCAAGAACGAACTCGCGCAGGCGTATCTGTTCGCCAACGTCGCGCAGTATCGTGACGAACTCGAAGGGATCGTCGAGACCTTGCGCGTCGAGAAGAACCGCGAGAAAGACGAGGCAATCAGCACGCTGAACACCACGCTTTCGACTACGACCACGGCCATCGCCGTCGTCACGGGCATCGCGATCATTCTGCTGACATCCATCGGCTCGCTGCTCTACCGGCAGATCACGCGCCCGCTCAGCCGCATGCAGGCGATGATGAGCGAGATCGCTTCGAGCCAGGACTTCACACGGCGCGTGCCGGTGGGACGGCTCGACGAGATCGGCCATTCGATCGTCGCCTTCAACGGCATGATCGAAAAGATCCAGGAAAGCTCGGCGCAACTCAAGCAGAAAACCGCCGACATTCAGGCGATGTTGCAGAACATGCAGCAAGGCATTCTGACCGTGATCGACGGCGCCGTGATCCACTCCGAGTACTCGGCATATCTGGAAGACATCTTCGAAACGAAGGATATTGCCGGGCGCGGCCTGATGGATCTGGTGTTCGCGGATACCGATCTCGGTTCGGACGCGCTCTCTCAAGTCGACGCCGCAGCGCATGCGTGTCTCGGCGAAGATTGCATCAACTTCGCGTTCAATCAACATCTGCTGGTCGGCGAAATTTCCAAACGCATGCCGGACGGCCGCGTGAAGATTCTCGACCTGAGCTGGTCGGCGATTACCGATGAAAACGACGTGATCCAGCGCCTGATGCTGTGCGTGCGCGACGTCACCGAGTTGCGCAAGCTGGCCGCCGAAGCCAGCGAACAACGTCGGCGCCTCGACATGATCGGCGAGATTCTCGCGGTCAGCGAGGAGAAGTTTCACCACTTCATCGAGAGCTCGGCGGGCTTTATCAGTGAGAACGAGCGGATCATTCGCAAGCATTCGGAAGCGGATCACGCCGCGATTGCCGAACTGTTCCGCAACATGCACACCATCAAGGGCAATGCGCGGACCTACAACCTGCAGCATCTGACCAACGTCGTGCACGAAACCGAGCAGAGCTACCACGAACTGCGCCAACCGGACGCGGATCGTTCGTGGGATCAGGAGCATCTGATGCGCGAACTGACGCGCGTGCGCGATGCCATCGACAGCTACGCGAAGATCAACGAGCAGAGCCTTGGCCGCAAGAGCAAGGGCAACGGTCAGACGAACGACGCCGCCAATTCAGGCCACTACGTCATGGTCGCAAAAGACCATATCCAGCACACGCTGAGCATGCTGGAGCAAACCAACGCCGGCGAACTGCACGAACTCCAGTCGATGCGCGATGCGCTGCGCCGCACGCTGCGCGCACTGGGCAGCGAAAGCGTGCGCGACGCGCTCTCCGGCGTGCTCGACTCGCTGCCCTCGCTCGCGAGCGAGTTGGGCAAGCCCGCGCCGACCGTGCGTATCGACGACAACGGTTACCGTCTGCGTGGCCAGGCGGGCGGCACGCTGAACAACGTGTTCATGCATCTGCTGCGCAATTCGATGGATCACGGCATTGAAACCGCCGAGGCGCGCAGCTCCCGCGGCAAGGCGCCGGCCGGCGCGATCGATATCGAAGTCGGCGTGGACAGCGGCGCATTGCAGATCACACTCAGCGACGACGGCCGCGGCCTCGCGCTCGAACGCATTCGCGGCATCGCCATGGAGCGCGGCTGGATCGGCCGCGACGACACGCCGAGCGACGAAGCGATCGCCGATTTCATTTTCCGGCCGGGCTTCTCGACCGCGGAAACGGTCACGGAGTTGTCGGGCCGTGGTGTCGGCATGGACGCCGTGCGTGACTTCCTCAAGCGTGCGAACGGCAGCATAGAACTGCGCTTCACCGACGACCGCAAAGGCGCGGCCTTCCGTCAGTTTCAGACGATCGTCTGCCTGCCGGATAGCGTTGCCGTCGACACGCTCGGCATGGAAGCACGTCGCGAAGCCGGCGCACTGCAACTCGACGCGATGGCGGACTGAGCGCCTGGTCGGCGTACGTCGCGACGCAAATCGAAGGGAACGGTTGTGATTCAACAGTATGTATTGGCGGTGGCAGCAGGCAGCGCGGTGACCGCGCTGCTGGCATTTGCCGCGCACAGGCTGCACAGCGTGAAGCTGACGGCACGGCTGCGTGCCGAAGCGCAAGCCAGCATCTCCAGGCTCGAGGCTGAGCGGGCCGATCACGGCGCAGCCATTCGCAAGCGAGAACAGGCCGAGCAGGAACTGCATGCGTTGACCACACTGTTGCGCGAGGAACTCGCCCAACAACAAAGCAGCGCTGACGAACTGCGAGCGGCACTGAAGTCGGCTAGCGAAGACAAAGACCAGTTGGCGCATCACGCGCGGCAGATCGCCGGCGAAGCCGAGCGTTTGAAGAGTCTCGGCGCGACATTCGAGCGCTGGCACGAACAGATGATCTCGCTGATGACGCAAAACCACGACATGCACGCGAAGAATCAGGAGCTGTCTTCGATCGTGCGACACGTGGTGATCGTGTCGCTGAACGCGTCGATCGAGGCCGCGCGCGCGGGGCCGGCCGGTCGCGGCTTTGCCGTGGTGGCCAGTGAAGTGCGCGCGCTTGCCGCGCGTTCCGAAGAATTGTCGAAAAGCTATCGCGACAGCCTGCATCGCAACGACCTGACCACGACGTCCACGTTTCAGGACATTCAGGCGGGCGGCAAGATGATCGCGGCGTCGCTGGCCAGCGTCGAATCGCTGGCCAACCAGTTTCATTCGAAGCTGCACGAGGTGGCGGCGTGATCTCGGCCCACGCCAGGGAAAGCTTCGACCGCATTTTTCGCAAGGCGGCGCAGGCGCGCTTGCCGCTGGATTCGGGCGATCTGTGCGAGATCGCGCCGATAGCCGACGCTAATGTTGGCGTATCCAAAGACACGCGAGTGGTTGTGCTGACCATTTCGTCGATCGTGTTCAGATTGCTGCTGATCCTCCATTTCGACGAAGACGACAGCACGCGCGGCTACTACCTGAAAGACTCCGCGGAAGAACGCGATTTCCAGGAGGCCTTTCTGGAAATCTGCAATCTGTGTTGCGGAGCGATGAACCAGGAGTTGCTGCGCTATTTCCCCGACCTCGGCATGTCGACGCCTTATGTGCTGAACGCGCGTTGCCTGCCGCATCTGCATGAATTGAAACCGGCTTTGCTGTCGTCGTATTCGATCACGCTCGACGCCAGCGTGCGGCTTGCCGCGACGGTGTGCGTGTGCGCGGATGCGCCGCTCGACTTCGTCGCCGATACCAGTGCTGTCGAAGAAACCAGCGGCGAGCTGGAGTTGTTCTGACCGTGAGTTGATTAGCCGTTGTGAGCGGGGACGCGACATGAACATGAACAAGCCGGTCAGCAAAGTGCTGGTGCTGGACGACTGCCCGGCGCACAAAGAAGCGCTGAAGCGCTTTTGCGACGAGAACAATCTGGTCGGCGTGAAAGTCGGCAAGAGCCGTCTGCAATCGGTGCTGCGCTCGAACATCGATCTGGGCGCGGTGCTGTTCGCCGAAAGTTATGGCGGCTCGCCGGAAGCGAGCGCCGAGATCGCGATCAGGATCAACGCGGTGCGCCCCGAGTTGCCTATCATCATGCGCCGGGACAGCGATCCCGGCATGGAGAGCTTGCCGGAGAGCTTGCGACGCGTGGTCTGCGCCGCGTACGTCGCACACGATATGGCGCCGCTGCGCCAGGTGATCGACGACTACATCTTCAGCCTGGATTATCCGAACGCGCTGGTGCGCGGCATCGCCGACATGACGCAGGCGATTCTCGGCGATGTGTTCAGGGACCTGGCCATCACGTGCGACACGCCGTATATCGTGCGCGACCGCATCATCTTCGGCGAGGTGTTCAGCCTGATTCCGCTGGAAAGCGCATGGTGCCGCGGCTACATGATGATGCAGGCCGAAGAGACGCCGATCCTCGAACTGCTCGATCGCTATCAGATGATCGATAACGCGCGGCACGGCGAAGCGGATTTCCGCGACCTGAACAGCGTGCTCGGCGAAGTGACGAATCTGATCTGGGGTTCCTTCAAGAACCGCTACGCCGGCGACGCGGACGCCTGGACGCGCAGCCAGGTGCAAGTGCCGCTGCTGGTGAATCACAAGCACAAGTACATCTCGTTCGGCAGCGGCAATCCGCAACTGTGCTTCACGTATTGGTTGAAGGACCCGCAGTCGAACCGCGCGGTCAAGTTGCATCAACGTTTTGTGTTCAGCCTGAGCTGGTCGCCGGAGGACTTCAAGGAAGTCGTGGACGACGTCGGCGCAATGGTCGAGGCAGGCGAACTGGATCTGTTCTGAGTGTTGTCATAGGAAGAAACATGTCAAAAATTCTGGTGGTGGATGATTCGAGCACGGTGCGCGACGAAGTGGCCGGCTTTCTGAAGAAGAACGGTCTGGACGTCGACACGGCCGTGGACGGCAAGGACGGCCTCGCCAAGCTGAAGGCGAGCCCCGGCATCAAGCTGGTGATCAGCGACGTCAACATGCCGAATATGGACGGTCTGACGATGGTCGAGAAGATTCGCGGCGAGCTCGCGAACAAGACGGTCAACGTCATCATGCTGACGACCGAGAGCAGCCCGGCGATGAAGGAGCGCGGCAAGGCCGCCGGCGTGAAAGGCTGGATCGTCAAACCGTTCAAGGGCGAAGCGGTGCTGGAAACGTTCCGCAAACTGGCGAGCTGAGCGCGGCTTTCGCTGCGAGTGAACGCAAAGGTGAGAGTTTTCGGGAGCCTTGCGCGAGCCGGTGTTTGAGTCTGTTTCGCAGTCACGGCGACTGTCGAAACACGGGATAAATGCCGATAAACCGGCTGGCGCAGCGATCGAGGCGATGCTTCCGGACGCCTCTGCTTGCTCTAAGGTGAGGATATTCGGGACCTTCCGCGTATTCATGCGACGCTCGCCGCAACGCCTCATTTGTCGCGGCATGCGCGGACCATGCCGCTTTCTCCGCGTTTCGCGCATCAGGATCAAAACGGTGAGCGGCGAAATTGATCCGCGCTCACGATCACAGTGCGCAACTCCCGCGTAAATCTCCCATCTTCATCACCCGCGAAGGCGCGCACGCGCGCCGCTGCTTACCTGGGTATGCAAATTACTCCACCGGCTTTAAAGGTGAGGGTTTGCGGGAGTGGCCTGTTTTGGAGTAGTCGAACCGCGCCCAGCATGCCTTTGCGGCCTGCCCCCAAGCTCGAAAGGTGAGGGTTTTCGGGAGCAATCTGACGCGCACCTCGCCTCGAACCCCAAGCGCTCCGTCTCAAAGGTGAGGTTTTTCGGGAGAGGAGCCCGTGAATCGTACGGTGCGTCACACGCGCCGACTCTTATCACGTTTCACATTGAAAGAGTTGGGAAGAAATTGGCAACCTAAGGGGCTGTTCCGCGTTTTGAGAACACGCGCAAGCAGGGAAGATGGCGACGCGGACGACAGGGTGCGCGGATCGGCTATATCCGCCTGCCAGATGCCTGTCTCTGAAAAACGATCGTCTCCTGGAATCAGTTGGATGAGTCAGCATATTCTTTTCGTGGGTGCCGACGCCGGCTTGACTGCCGTGGTGGGCGAATCATTGCGCGGGCAGGGCTGCGGTGTGTCGGCACGTCCGCCTGCCGCCGGGCTCAAGCATGTGATCGAGATGGAGCGGCCTTCGTTGCTGGTGCTCGACATCTCGGCGCCGCACGGCGACGGGCTTGCCGTGTTGCGCGACTTGCGCATGAGCGGCAACGATGTGCCCGTGATTCTGCTATCGGCAAGCAGCAAAGCGATTGATCGCGTGATCGGTCTGGAACTCGGCGCCGACGACTTCATGAGCAAGCCCGCCGACCCGGCCGAACTGCTCGCGCGAATTCGCGTGTTGCTGCGACGGCGCGGCTCGCTCGCGCCCGGCGCGCCAGAGACGCGGCCGCCTTATCGCTTCGGCCGCTGCGAACTGAACTTCTCCGCGCGCGAATTGCGCCGCGACAACGAGCACTTCGCGTTGCGCAGTTCCGAGTTCGCGTTGCTCAAGATCTTCGTCAATCACGCGATGACCGTGCTCACGCGCGTGCAGCTCAACGAGAAACTGCGCGGCAATAGCGTATTGCATCAAGGGCGTAGTTTGGACGTGTCGATCTGGCGGCTGCGTCGGCTGATCGAAATCGATCCGTCCGAGCCGCGCTATGTGCAAACGGTGTGGGGACGCGGCTATGTGTTCGTGCCGCACGGCGAACTCGGTGCGGCCGAGCGCGGTGTGATGGTCGCGCCCGGCGTGTAGATTTGCGGAGAATCAGGCGAAAGGTGAGAGTCTTCGGGAGCGCGTCATACGCTCCCTTTTTGCTTCCTTATTGCTCCGTTATCAGCGCATCACACAGGCTTTGTGATCTCGCGAATGTCGGCGACCGGCGTTTGGCCGAATGCATCGCTCAATGCGTAATCGAGCAACTGGGTCGCACATTGTTCAGGCGTCGACAGTTTGCCATTGCGCTTGAGTTCTTCGAATCGCTCGCGCATGGGAAACTGTTCGACGCCGCTGCCGCGAATCTCCGCCTGCATATTCGTATCGATCACACCCGGCGCCAGGCTGCAGATGCGCAACGCGCGATTCGCATCGAGCGCGACGGCGCGCGCGTGATGATCGAGCGCGGCCTTGGTCGCGCAGTAGATGCTCCAGCCGGGATACGCGTTGCGTGCGGCGCCGCTGGAGATATGCACGATGCGCCGGTCGCTTGCGTCGACGGCGGCTGCGGCGAGTGCGCTGGCCAGCATCAAGGGCGTGGCGACATTCAGGCTCACGGCGGTCGCGATGGATGCCGCGTCTTGTCCTTCAATTGGGCCGATGGGCTGCACCATGCCCGCGTTGTTGATCAGCAGAACCGTCTGCCCGCCGCTAACGAATCCACGCAGCGCGTCGCTCGCGATCCAGTGCGCGACGCGCGCGGTGTCGGCCAGTTCCAGTTCAATTTCTTCGAGCAGCGCCGGGAAGCGCGCTTTGAGCGTGTCGTGACGCGAGCGGGACAATCCCAGCACGGCGATATCGCGAGCCAGAAGTTGTTCGGCGAGCGCCGCGCCCAGACCGCGTGTGTGGCCGGTGACGATCGCGCGGATCGGAGAAGAAGTGGTCATGTCGGTCCTTGGGATTGTCGGCCTGAAAAGGCGGCTATTTTCTCACGCGACATTTTTCCGCGTGCGGCGGCTCTCACCGCCAGCGCATGCGCTTCACGTCAAGCCGGGCGAAAGCGCTCGCGATACTGCATCGGCGTCGCGCCGATCCGTTTAGTGAAGACGATACGCATGCGATCCGCCGTGCCGAAGCCGCAGTCGTACGCAATCGCCTTGAGCGCCGCGCCGCTGCTTTCGAGCAGCTTGCGCGCCGCATCCACACGGGCGCGTTCGACGAATTCATGCGGCGTTACGCCGGTCTCCTGCACGAACACGCGCGCGAAGTTGCGGGCGCTCATGCCTGCAACATCCGCGAGTTGCTTCACCGAAAAGCTCTCGCGAATCCGTTCCATGACGTGCGCCTGCACTTTGGCGACCGGCGAGGTGTCGTCGGCGGGCGCCGTCAGGTAGGGGCTGAATTGCGACTGGCCGCCTTGCCGCTGTACGAACACCACCAGACGTTTCGCGACGGCGAGGGCTGTGTGCGGACCGTGATCCTCCGCAACTAAAGCGAGCGACAGATCGATGCCCGCGGTCACGCCGGCCGACGTAACGAGTTGCCCGTCACGCAGATAGATGCGGTCGAAGTCGACGTGCGCCTTTGGAAATTGCGCCGCCAGTTGCGCGGCGTGCTGCCAATGCGTCGTCACGTTGCGATCGTCGAGCAGGCCCGCGTGACCGAGCGCGAACGCGCCGGTGCAGATCGAACCGTAGCGGCCGCACTTTGTGGCGACGTTCGCTAACCACTCGAGCAGTGGCGCATCAGGCACCACGTCCGGTAGCGCCGGGCCGCCCGCGACCAGCGCAAGATCGAATGGACCGCGCGCCGTGTCGAAGGTGGCGTCGGCGACCAGCATCATGCCGTTGGACGCGCGCAGCGGTGCGGCTTCGGCGCTGAGCAACCTGACCTCGTAGGCATCGGCGGGCGCGATGAAGCGGTTGGCTTCGGAAAACACGTCGACGGGACCGGCGACGTCGAGCGCCTGCACGCCGGGAAAGATCGCGATCGCGACGGTGGGCATCGGAAGACTTCCTTTGACGAGGGACGGGATCCGCGGGGCACGGCACCTATTTTTTGCGTCTGGCGTCAGAATAGGCGGATCGCACAACAACGCGGCGCCCCGTCATGGTAATCAAAAACCTTCTCCGAAGGCTCGACCTCACCACGCTGCAACTCTTTCTCGCGGTCTACGAGGAAGGCACGCTCACGCGTGCCGCCGAGCGCGAGGCGATTGCCGTCTCCGCCGCGAGCAAGCGTCTGCTCGAACTCGAACAGGCGGTCGGCGCCACGCTGTTCCAGCGCAACGCACGTGGCATGACGCTCACGCCGGCGGGCGAAACGCTGCTGCATCACGCGCGCCGCGTGATGCGCGACATCGAGAACATCGGCATTGAACTGGCCGGTCATGCGAGCGGCGTGCGCGGCTATGTGCGCATGATGGCCAACCTCTCGGCGATCGTCGAATTCCTGCCGGAAGATTTGCGCGCGTTCCAGTTGCAGCACGAGCGCGTCAAGCTCGATCTGGAAGAGCGGCCGAGCGGCGGCGTGGTCGAAGCCGTCGACGACAGCCTCGTCGACGTCGGCATCTGTTCCGGCGACGCCGACACGCGCGATCTGCACGTCGAACACTACCGGCACGATTCGCTGGTGCTCGTAATGCGTGACGATCATCCGTTGGCGGCGCGCGAAAGCGTCGCCTTCGTCGAAACGCTGGATGGCGATCACGTCGGTCTGCACGCCGCGAGTTCCATCAACGCCCGTACGCATCTCGCCGCACGTCAGGCGGGCAAGCCGTTGCGGTTGCGCATCCACGTGCCCGGCTTCGATGCGGTCTGCCGGATGGTGCAGGCCGGCATGGGCGTCGGCGTGTTGCCGCTGAAGGTGTATCAATTGATGGGCCGGCCGCTGGGTCTCGTCGGTGCGCCTCTCGAAGACGACTGGTCGGCGCGCAGCCTCGTGCTGGTGGTGCGCGATGTCGATGCTTTGTCGCCGGTCAGCCGCCTGTTGTTCGACCATCTGCGCACCGTCGAAGCGTCGGAAGCCCTGCCCATCAACGCTTGAAGGAGAGCGTTCGCCGTTCGCGAACGGTCGTTGGCGAATTGCGGTTGGACGCTGCGGTCTTGCCGCTCATAAGCTGTCTCCCAACACGAAACCAGCATCGGAGACAGCATTATGGGTGGGCCCCTTCAGGGTATCCGCGTCATCGAGATCGGAACCCTCATCGCCGCGCCGTTTGCCGCGCGCCTCATGGCCGAGTTTGGCGCCGACGTCATCAAGATCGAAGCGCCCGAGACCGGCGATCCTCTTCGTAAATGGCGCAAGCTGCACGAGGGCACCTCGCTCTGGTGGTATCTGCAGTCGCGCAACAAGAAGTCCATCTGCGTGAATCTGAAGTCGGCGGACGGTGTCGAGATCGTCAAGCGGCTCGCGGCCGACGCCGACGTCGTGATCGAAAACCTCCGCCCCGGCGCGCTCGAAAAGCTCGGCCTCGGCTGGGACGTGCTGCACGCCATCAATCCGAAACTCACGATGGTCCGCATTTCCGGCTACGGTCAGAGCGGTCCGTATCGCGATCGTCCTGGCTTCGGCGCGATCGGCGAAGCGATGGGCGGCATCCGCTACACGACCGGCGAAGTGGATGGCGCACCGGCGCGCGTCGGCGTGAGTCTCGGCGATTCGCTTGCGTCGCTGCATGGCGTGATCGGCGCGCTGATGTCGCTGCTGCGCGTGAAGACGGGGCAGGGCGAAGGCCAGGTGGTGGATGTATCGCTGGTCGAAAGCGTGTTCAATCTGATGGAAAGCCTGGTACCTGAATATGATCTGCTCGGCCATGTGCGCGAGAGGAGCGGCGGCGCGTTGCCGGGTATCGCGCCGTCCAATACGTATCGCACGGAAGACGAAGGCTTCGTCGTGATCGCCGGTAATAGCGATCCGATTTTCAAACGGCTGATGCAGGTGATCGGCCGTCCCGATCTCGCCGACGATCCCGCGTTGGCGCGTAACGACGGTCGCGTTCAGCACTGCGCGATGCTCGATCAGGCCATCACCGAATGGACTTCGCACCATTCCACCGACGACGTGCTGGCGGCGCTCGAACGCGCCGAAGTGCCCTCGGGGCGCATCTATTCGGTGGCCGATATCGTCGCCGATCCGCACTACCAGGCGCGCGACATGTTGCTGGAGGCGCAACTGCCGGGCGGCGCGTCGGTGAAGATGCCGGGGATCGTGCCGAAGCTCTCGGACACGCCGGGCGAAGTGCGCTGGCAAGGGCCGACGTTAGGCGAGCATACCGGCAGCGTGCTCAGCGAACTGGGATTCGCCAACGACGAAATCGAGCGGCTGCGCCGCGAAGGAGCCGTGCAATGACTTGCGCTTTGAACACCCCGCAATTCGACAAACTGATCGTGCAGGAAGTCGCGCCGCGCGACGGCTTGCAGATCGAACCCACATGGGTCGATACGCCCGACAAGATCGCGCTGATCAACGCGCTATCCACCGCGGGTTTCACCCGCATCGAGGCCGGCTCCTTCGTTTCGCCGAAAGCGATTCCCGCGTTGCGTGACGGCGAGGCGGTGTTCCAGCAGATCGAGCGACAACCGGGCGTGATCTACGCGGCGTTGATCCCGAATCTGAAGGGCGCCGAACGCGCGCTGGCTGCGCGTGCCGATGAACTGAACCTCGTGATGTCCGCGAGTCAGACGCACAACCGCGCCAATATGCGGATGAGCTGCGAGTCGTCGCTGGTGGCGTTCGGCGATATCGTGCGGCACGTGAAGGGCTCGGGCGTGCTGCTGAACGCGTCGGTGGCGACGGCATTCGGCTGTCCATTCGAAGGCAAGATCGACGAAGACCGCGTGATCGGCATTGTCGATACATATCGCGAGATGGGGATCGAGGGCATCACGCTTGCCGACACGACCGGCATGGCGAACCCGCGCCAGGTGACGCGCCTCGTCACACGCGTGCTCGAACGTCTGCCGGCCGCCGCGCTCACGCTGCACTTCCACAACACACGCGGGCTGGGTCTTGCGAATGTTCTGGCGGCATACGAAGCCGGCGCGCGCCGCTTCGATGCCGCGTTGGGTGGCCTCGGCGGATGTCCGTTCGCACCGGGCGCGTCCGGCAACATCTGCACGGAAGACCTCGTAAACATGTGCGACGAAATGGGCATCCCCACCGGGATCGATCTGGAAAAGCTGATCGCGTTGTCGCGCGGCTTGCCCGCGTTGCTCGGCCACGATGTGCCGGGGCAACTGGCGAAGGCAGGCCGTAACCGCGACCTGCACCCCGTACCCGAATACGTTCTACAAATTTGATATTTCCCTAATCGATTAGACGACCGGACGGCTTCGCCGAATCCGGCATTGGAGACGAACATGAGTGACCTGGGCGCAGTCGCAACCGGCAACCGCGAGCACAGCTCGAACGATGCGGCGGCCATCATCCGCAAAGTGGCGTGGCGGTTGATGCCGTTGATCATGATCTGCTATCTGTTTGCGTTCTTCGACCGCATCAACATCAGCTTCGCGAAGTTTCAGTTGCAGAGCGACCTCGGCTTGTCCGACACCGCTTATGGCCTCGGTGCCAGCCTGTTCGTGATCGGTTACGTGCTGTTCGAAGTACCAAGCAATCTGTTTCTGTACAAGGTCGGCGCACGGCGCTGGATCGCGCGGATCATGATCTCGTGGGGCCTGGCAACGGCCGCGATGGTGTTTGTCAGCAACGAATGGCAGTTCTACGGGCTGCGTTTCGTGATCGGCGCCATGGAAGCGGGCTTCGCGCCGGGCGTGCTGTACTACCTGACGCTGTGGTTTCCGCCGAGTTATCGCGGGCGTATCACGTCGATGCTGTTTCTCGCGTCCGCGTTTTCCGGCCTGGTCGGCGCGCCGCTTGCGGGGCTCGTGATTGGACACATGAACGGCGTGTTCGGCATGCCGGGCTGGCACTGGCTGTTTCTGCTCGGCGGGTTGCCGTGCATCGTGCTGGGCTATCTGGTGCTGAAACTGTTGAAGGACCGTATCGAGGATGCAGGTTGGCTGTCGCCCGCGGAAAAGTCTTTTCTTTCGGGGCAGATTGCGCAACAGAGCCGTCATCCGGATACCGGGCATTCGTTGATGGGCGCCATCAGGACGCCGGGCTTTCTCACGCTGGGGCTGGTGTACTTCCTGATTCAGGTGGCATCGTATGGATTGAATTTCTGGGCGCCGCATCTGATTCACGTGGCGGGTACGAACAACCCGACGGTGATCGGCTTGCTGACGGCGGTGCCTTATATTGCCGGCGCAATCTGCATGGTAGTGGTCGGGCGCCTGTCCGATGCGAGCGGCGAACGGCGCAAGTTTGTGTTCGGCTTGCTGGTGATGTCGGCGATCGGCTTCTTTGCCGCGGGGTTCTTCGACAAGCAGACGGCGTTGCTGGTCGTCGCGCTGGCTGTGATGGGGGCGGGCGTGGTCGCATCGATTCCGGCGTTCTGGGCGCTGCCGCCGAAGCTCGTCACGGGCGCGGGCGCGGCGGGTGGGATCGCGTTGATTAACACGCTCGGCCAGCTCGGCGGGATTGTGAGCCCGATCATGGTGGGGCGTGTGAGAGACCTGACCGGCAGTACGACGCCGGCCTTGTATGTGATCGGTACGATGAGCCTGGTGTGCGCGCTAATCGTGCTGTACGGCTTGCCTGACTCGTTGCGACGCAGGGAAGCCGCACGTTAGAGGGTCATCACGACGATGGGTCAGATCGAACATGCTTCGGGCAAGATCGCCGATATTATCGGCGTGATCGACGGGAGTGAGCCGTGCAGGGGTCGTTACGCAACTTAAGCTGGATTGAACCGCCCTGACGGCTATTGAACGGCCTGACCGTTCCGCGTGATCTGCACGGCCTTCGCGGACGCATAGTGGGCCCGGATGCTGTCACCGACTTTCAATTTTTCCAATTGCACCTCTGGCGACGCCTGTAGCGTCACCGTGCGGGAAGGTCCACGAAGCGTCACCTGCCGCTTCTTTCGGTCAATTTTCTGGACCGTGGCGATGATTTCGGCGCGTCGCATTTGCACCGATATACCGCCCGACGCAGGGTTCGTCGCCTGGTCTTCGACGCGCGTACGAATGCCCTTGGTATCCACCTTGTCCGCCGACAACAGCAACGCGCCCTCATAGGCGATGTGAACCTCATCGCCGACTTTGAGTTTGCTCACGTCGCCGACCGCCGGGTCGACTTTGACAACGTTGGCATTTCCTCGCGGCCCCCGAAGCGTGACGGCATCGTTTTGCGTATCGATACGAACAACGCGCGCGGTCGCTTCGACGAGCGCAGCAGCGCCGACTGCTTGTGGGGCGCTTGCAGACGGGCTGTCCTGCGCCTGAGCGCAGAACACGGGACTAGCAAGGGCTGAAGCGAGAAGGACCGAGCGGAGCATATGCGAACGACGACATTGACGGTTCTTCATAGATGATCCTGTGTCAGGTTAGAAAAGTGACTACTTGGCGGATTGGGATTTATAGAGCGCTTTCGGCTGCGCCCTTGTTGCCTACAGGTGCAGCGTGCGTCCCTGCGGCGTTCAGAAAATACGATGTTACTGTTGCCTGCGCACGGCTTTCGGCAAGCGCACCCAATGGCACAGCTGGCATGCGCAAAACAATCCAGTGGTTCGTCACGCCGTCTCCCTCTCTACAGAGCGTTGCCGCTGCTTTGCATCGTCGAAAACGCGGGCACGCTCTGCTTCAACGAGACACCTCTTTTTCTTTAACGAATGTTCATGCATCTGACTGCCGATGACAGCCAGATAGTCGTCGAATCTATTGCGCCTGAAGCGCAAATAAAATTCCTTCCCCGCAAGTCCATTAGCCAAACTGAGTAGCGCACCGTAGTCGACGCCGCTGTCCCCAGCCAGCAGAACAACAGCTTTCTCGAGCGCGGCGTACCGGCTGGACAGCGGATGCATCGGGTCGAAGAGGGCGTGAAACTGCTGGTAGGGAACCAGCCGTCTGTGTTCGGCCGCGCGTCGCAGCGTCAATGCAACTTGTTCGACGATATTGAGTTCCATGCATTCTTCCTGTTGGTACGTCGTTGGCGCCAGGCGCCGCCAATCTGAGCGTAAAAGGCGTTCTGCCGGAGTCCATGCGCCACGTCGATTCCCATCGAGACGTCGGGTTTGCGCGCACTTGGGTAGCAAAAAATGCCCACCGAATTCAAACGCCATCGGTCGTAATCGACGACGATGCCACCCCTGCCGATTTTCACTTCGCTTCACATCAGAACGCGAGCATCGCTGTCGCCATGACGCTCGCCGTGCTCTTGATGCGGTTGGTACTGGTCACTGTCGGAACCCATCGCAGGCTCGCCGACAATGGATGCTTGCCGTTGATCTTCGTGTCGTAGGTAATGACGGGCCCCAGTGCGATGTCGTGTCCGCGAAAGCCGTGCAGACGCTCGGCGGCGGGGCCTGAGTCGTTGCCGAACTGTTGCACGGTTCCGGCCACGATGCCTACACCGAGACCGTTCACAAGCCTCTTCAATGCCATGATATCGAGCGTGAAAAGAGGTGCATTGTGGTAATCGGTCGCAGTGTTGGTCGTGTAGAACTGCAGGCCCGCGACAACGTTGAACTCAAGGTCGTATTTGGGTACGAGTTGCGTATAGGCGACCTGCGGCACGAACGTCCAGTTGTTCAGACTCGGGCTTGCCAATGCATTCGGGTCGTAGTGGCCGGTAGGCGCCCAGAAGTTGAAGCTGACGGCAATATGCGAGGTGTTTGAAAAGTGATAACCGGCGATGATTGGCGTGAAATAGAGGTCGAATAGATTCGATGCGCGGTCGCTCGTCGAGGCGCCAGCGCCTCCAACCGCGAGCGACGCGGTTACTTCGGTCCAGACATAGGGCACGGTGATGCCGGATGCGAAATCCCACCCACCGGCGCCGCCCCATACACGCAGCAGTGACGCCAGCGTGAAGGCAACGGGGGCATCGATGCCCAACGACGTCTTTCCGGCGATCGGTACCTCACGGCTGCCGCCAATCGAGCCGTTAATGTAAATCTGTTCGATGCTCACCGCAGTGATGGGCTCTGGTGCGACGATGCCGACTCCGGAAAAGACACTCATGCCGGCAACAGGACGACCTAGGCCGCCTTCGGTCGCGAAGGCATCGCCAATCGTCCACGATGCCATGATAAATATGCTCGTGACCATAGCGACGCGACGTGTGGCAGTGGCTGAAGACTTCCCCGGCAGGCATCGGGTGCCCGTGCAATTGAGTGCGCGCGCGTCAGCCCTCATTGTGTTGTTCCTGTTGTCCGTGCACTGTTGTCCATAACGTCCGAAGACCCCATATCTGACGTCGGTTCGTGGTTACTAATCGCCTGGGTGGAGGCTTGTTCGCAACCGGGCCGCCATCGTCGCCGCGGCGCGTGTCATTGAAGCGGTTGCAGCGCCGCCCATCGGGTCCAACCTGTCTCGCTGTCCGGCGCGCCGACTCGCAACGCTCGCGAACCGTCGCCGAAAAACAGCGATTCAGTGCAGCACACGCCCGTGTCGCGAATGCCGTGTGTACCCATGCAGCCGACTTTGTGGGTGAAGTGCAGGTTGCCTTCGCGCAGCAAGCCCAAGTACGCGTGACATTCTTCCGTGGGCGCGTGACTTGCCCAGCGGTTTAGCAGCGTGGCGGCGATTTCCGCATCGAACATGGTCTCTCTCCTGGTTTAATTGTTGTGTTGCCGAATGCTTTACTGCGTAGCGCGCCCTATATTCGCGCGACTGGCGCCCAGCAGCGAGCCGGCAAATTTATCCGCGCTCGCCGGACGGCCGAACAGATAACCCTGCAGCATGTCGCAGCCCATCTCGCGCAGAGCCGTTGCCTGTTCATGGGTTTCCACGCCTTCGGCCGTGACGGTCATGCTGCACGCGTGAGCCATCGCCACAAGCGCACGCGTGATCGCGATCGAATCGCTATCGTGTGGCAAACCCGCGACGAACGATCGATCGATCTTCAGGTTGTGCAAAGCAAAGCGCTTGAGGTACGACAGCGACGCGTAGCCCGTGCCGAAATCGTCGAGAGCAAGCGTGACGCCGAGACCCGCCAGTGCTGCCGTCGTCGCCGCAACCGCCGGGTCATCCGGCATCAATACGCGCTCCGTAATCTCCAGTTGCAGCGCCGGTGCATCGAGCCCGTTGCGTTCGAGGCACGCGGCAACGTGCCGCACGAGGCGCTCATTGAACTGGAGCGGCGAAATGTTGACTGAGACAGGCAGGCGCGGCGCAATCCTTCTGCGCCACTGAGCGGCTTGGGCGCAGGCCTGTTCCAGCACCCAGTCGCCGATGCTCTCCATCAGACCGGCATCCTCCGCAACGGGTACGAACTCGGCTGGCGCAACTTCGCCCAGCTCGCTGCTGGTCCAGCGCAGCAGCGCTTCGGCGCCCACCGTCTTGTGCGACGCGCTGTTGATGATGGGCTGATAAGCCAGCTTCAGTTCACCGGCAGTAAGCGCGTGGTGCAACAACTCCTCCACCCTGAAGCGACGTTGCGATTCGTCTTGCAAGCCCTGCGTGAAAAATTGCACCCGGCCGCGGCCGCTTTCCTTCGCGCGACGCATCGCCGAGCCGGCGTTGCGTATCAGCGTGTCCGCATCGCGAGCGTCACCGGAGGAGCAGGCAATGCCGATCGACGCGCCCAGGTGATACTCACGGCCCGCAATTTCGAGCGGCGCGCTCAACAGGTCCAGGATTCGCAGCGCGAACTCGCCGATGGCCGACGCGTCGCCGCGCTTATCGACGACGACAATGAACTCGTCGCCGCAGATGCGCCCGAGCAGGTCATCATGATTCACCAGACCGGCAAGCCGGTGCGCGACGCCGCGCAAAACGCGGTCGCCAAGCTCGTAACCGGCGATGTTGTTGACTTTGCCAAAGCAATCGAGATTGATGAAAAGCACGGTGACGCGCGCCGCAGGCGTCAATTTCAGCAAATGCTGAACGCGTTCGGCCACGTAAGTGCGGTTATGCAAACCGGTGAGCGAATCGTGAAACGACGTATAACCCAAGTGTCGAATGGGGCTCGACTGCTCACTGGCCATACCCCAGTGCATATGAAACGCCGCGTCGCCGAGCGGGATGCTAGTGGCCAGATCGGGCAGACTTGCCTTGACGCGCGCAATGGTCGCTCGACGGGTCATCTTTGCACTCCTTCTTAGAATTTCGTCCGGCGCATGACGAGTTGTCATGTAGGTCAGAAGCATGCATGCCGGGATGAGCAGCATGATGTGCATGCCTCAGCGCAGGAAGTCATGAACGTGCTGCCACGATATCCGAGAATTTGTGGTGCGAAAACGAGCCGTTTGGGTGAACGCGTAAAGCAACGATGAACGCATTGCCGGAGAAGCAATCGAGCGGATAAAAATCTGAGGTGTCGAATTAGCGCGAATACACGAACGCTGCGGATAATAGTAGTTATTCTTATTTGATAGCTTTGTCAGCGCGGATAGCGACGACCTAACCGTTTCATCTGTGGAAGCGTTCCCAGAGTACCGTGCGATGATATGCCGCGTTCAAGCGGTCCACGTTTTGAATAGGCGAGCGTCGGCCTTGCGGCTCTCGTCTGAGAAGCGCGGCAAGGCTGGCGGCGACGGAGGCTCCATGCTCGCTAAATTCCCGAGCTATGCCCAATTCAGCAGAACCTTACTTTCAGCACCCGGGGTCCGTGCGGATCGCATTGACGTGCGTCAGCAGGATGTCAACGAAATGACGCGTCAATAGTGACGGCGCCGTGTGTCTCGGCATGGCCATCTGTACGGCGACGTCGATAGTGGGGACAAGCGGTTTGATCAGCAACTGCCCTGCAAACGTACTGGCCACGTAGGGGTTGACGATTCCAATACCGTTGCCGGCTGCAACGAGTGCGCAGATTGCGATTGATGACGTGGTTTCGATCAGAAAATTGTCGGACAAGCCGTGAGCTTGCATCAGCTTCTTGATTTCGATCGTGAGGTCGTCGGCTTCGCCCAGCGACAGCATCGTTTCGTCGAGCAGCATGGACACATGGATCTGCGGCTCGACATGCAGCCGGTGACCGGGCGGCAACACGCAAACCGCCGGCACGGTATTGATGATCACCGGCTCGAAGTCTCGCGGATCGAGCTTGCCTGTGGTCAGCACGACGTCGAACAGATCTTGCCGCAGCAGGTCAGCTAGCTGTGGCGTGTTCATCGTCTGCATGTTGAGATAGGTGCCCGGAAATTCCGACAGAAACGCGCGCACCACTTGCGGCAGCAGCCCGGCCCCCAGCGTAGGCGTGCAGCCTATGCGGAGCGCGCCCGTGCCCGACTTGCGCATGATCGCGACCGCAGATTCGATCTTTTCCAGTCCGTCGAAGTGCTTCAGGACGGTCTTGTAGAGCAGCTTGCCCTCGCTGGTCGGCCGAAGACGCCCTTGGTGCATCTCGAAGAGCTCAAGCCCGGTGCAACTCTGCATCTCGGCAAGGCGCCGGCTGATTGACGGCTGCGTCGTGTTTAACATCGAGGCGGCGCCAGTCGTGGTGCCCATCTGCATCACGGCGCGGAAGGCCTGGATCTGCTGAAAATTCAAAGGCCTGGCCATAGTTTCACGGAAGAGGATGGATGACGGCGTCAGGCCTCGACTATACCAGGAGTGAATAGCCTATCGAAAAAAAAGAATTACGCTGCATAGGTCACCCAAATATATGATCCCACCTGTCGCATTCTGGCTGCAATGCTCCCCATCGCGGTCTCACCGATTATTAAATGCACTAGCTTATGACTTCGTCTCGCGTCATCGAACATCCATGCGCCGTACACCGCTTGGAGTCGAGGGGTAAGCATCACTTCTACGAGAAGTCCGAGTACCAGATTTCTCACCCACTGTGGCGGGACGAGCGGCACATCATCGTCTGGGGGCCGCATGCGGGCAGCATTCACTACCATCATTACGAGGACAGTGATTCAGGTCAGGTCGATGTCGTCGGCGAGGGTGTGCTGACAGAGAACGGTCACATGACGTATTCGCCCGTCGATCCGCGCTGGCTGTTGTCCGACACGTATCCGGATACGCAGACCAACGAGCGTTTGCCGGTGGCACCGTTAATCTGAAAGTGCAATGAAAATTCATCAGTTACGTGCGCTTGTCGCCATTGCCGACGCGGGCAGCGTCCGCGGCGCGGCGCGACTGCTCAATTCCTCGCCCGCGGCGGTCACTCAAAACCTTCAGTATCTGGAGGAGACCGTTCAAATGCAGCTCGTGGCGCGCACATCGTCAGGCGTGACACTCACGGAATGCGGGCAAACGCTGCTGGTCCATGCGCGCCTCGTCGTCGCGCAAATAACACATGCGCAACGGGCCGTGGATGCGATGCGCGGCGATCCGCACGGGCGCCTCTCCGTGGCCGTGTCGGCGTGGGTCACAATGACGTTTCTCCCGGAAGCTGTTACGCGCTTTCGCGCAAGGATGCCGGGCATCCAACTGGAGATCTTCGAAGGTCTACCTGCGATTGCCAATCCGCGTTTGCGCGACGGCAGCCTGGACATCTATGTGGGCAGGCAAACGCCGGGCGCGACAGGCTCGGAGTTCGCTTACCGGCCGCTGTTTTCTTCGGGCCGGGCGATTGTCGCGCGGCAAGGTCATTCGCGTGCGGACAGCCGGTCGTTGGTCGACCTGCTCGATCTCGACTGGCTCGTGGCGCTGGATCCTGAAACGGAAGGGCGGACGCCGTACAAGATGTTCGCGCAGTACGGGTTGACCGTGCCGCGCAGCATTCACTTTCTTCACTCATTGGCCGTCGCCGTTTCGCTGCTCAAGCGCACGGATATGGTCAGCATCTTCCCATGGCCGCTCATCGAGCTATGCGCGGCGCACGAAGGGCTCTGCGCGATCCCCGTGCGAGAACAACTCGAGGAGTCGACGGTCGGCATCATCACGCGTGCCGGAAAGCCCCCCGATGCCGTGTCGAATTGTTTTATAGACTGCCTGATCGATACGATCCGCGACGAATCATGGGTACGAACGCCGGAGATTCTCCGGGCGTTGCACTCCGTGGAAATACTTGTTTGAGGTTAGGCATCGTGGTCGCGCTGAATCTGCGCGGCACCGAGGCGACAGACCAGCTTGCCGTGGCGCGGCTCATGCTCATGCGTGACCCACCGGCCGATACACCCTTTGCATCAACCACTTGCCCAAGATGTAAGAACCTTGCCCACAGCCTTGCCAAATTTTAGGTGGCCAGGTTTTGCCATTGGCGCAGGCGTGCAAACTCACACTAACGCCAAACGCAACCGGCGCTCCACTGCATTCACTCAACTCACCTCAAGTCTTCAACGGCGAGGCAGCCGCCGCTTCCCGCGATTGCACCTGTAAAACCGCATCGCGCTTATCCAGCAGATGCTGCCGAAGAATCGCACTCAGCTTCTTGCCATCTCGCGCTTCGAGCGCCTTCAGCATTTCATCGTGATCGTGAATCGCGCTGTCCCACTTCGGAATCTGGAAGTTCGACCGGAACCTGAGCGCCTGCAAGCGGCGATTCACCGCGACATAAGTCTGCCGCAGCGCTGAATTCCTGGCCGCCTCGTTGATCTTGTCGTGAATCGCCTGATTGCGGCTGTAGTACCCAGCGAGATCGTTCTGCGCGCGGCACGCGAGCATGGCGTAATGCAGCGCCTTGATCTCGGCGAGTTCAGCCGCCGTCATCCGCTCGGCCGCCAGTTCGCCGGAAAAGGCTTCGAGGCCGCTCATCAGTTCGAAGGTCTCGCGCAATTCGGCCTCCGACATCTTCGACACCGACGCGCCACGATTCGGCGAAATCTCGATCAGCCCTTCGGCGGCCAGCACCTTCAGCGCCTCGCGCAACGGTGTGCGTGAAATGCCGAGCGTTTCGCACAGCTCGCGCTCGTTCAGTTTCTTGCCCGGCTCGAGCACGCCTTCAACGATGAAGCGCCGAATGTGCTCTACCACCGTGTCATGCAAGCGTTGCCGCTCGACCTTCGGCATCAGCGGGGAAGCGGCGATGCTCGCCTCGAAATCCGAATTTTGCATACAAAAGTCCTCAACATCCATTAACTCTGATTTTATCGGAAGCTGAAAGATTAGTTAACAGCGCGGGTAAACACCGGTGACGACACGCAATTTTCGCCTTGGGATCGTCGCAGATCGTCTGATATAGTTTTTTGAATGCAAAATTCAATCGGAGGAGCCCCAATGCTCAAGCTAGACTTTCACCCCGCTGGCCGTCACTTTTTGCAGATCCCGGGTCCGAGCCCGGTGCCCGACCGTATCCTCCGGGCGATGAGCTACCCGACTATCGACCACCGCGGTCCAGAGTTCGGCGAACTCGGTCTTAAGGTGCTCGACGGCATCAAGAAAATCTTCAAGACGCAGCAACCTGTGGTGATTTACCCGGCCTCGGGTACGGGCGCCTGGGAAGCGGCGCTGTCGAACACGCTGAGCCCCGGCGATCACGTGCTGATGTTTGAGACCGGCCACTTCGCCACGCTGTGGAAAAAGATGGCGGAAAGCCTCGGGCTGAAGCCGGAGTTCCTCGGGCTGCCGGGCATTGAAGGCTGGCGTCGCGGCGTGCAGCCGCAAATGATCGAGGAGCGTCTGCGTGCCGACACGCAGAACGCAATCAAGGCCGTGTGCGTGGTGCACAACGAAACCTCCACGGGCGTGACCTCCGACATTGCCGCCGTGCGCCGTGCAATCGACGCCGCGGGTCATCCGGCCTTGCTGCTGGTCGACACGATTTCGGGCCTCGCGTGTGCGGACTACCGTCATGACGAATGGGGCGTCGACGTCACCGTCTCGGGCTCGCAAAAAGGCTTGATGCTGCCGCCGGGCATCAGCTTCAACGCGATCTCGCCGAAAGCCATGGCCGCCAGCAAGCAGGCCAAACTGCCGCGCAGTTTCTGGGACTGGACCGACATTGTCGAGATGAACAAGAGCGGTTACTGGCCGTACACGCCGAACACGAACCTGCTCTACGCCCTTAACGAAGCGCTCGAAATGATTCTCGGCGAAGGGCTCGACAACGTGTTCGCTCGTCACGAACGTCTCGCCGAAGCGACGCGCCGCGCAGTGCGTGCGTGGGGCCTGGAAATTCAGTGTGCGGATCCGTCGGTGTACAGCCCGGTGCTCACGGGCGTGATGATGCCCGACGGCATCGACGCGGATGCGGTGCGCAAGCTCATCTACGAACGCTTCGACATGTCGCTCGGCACGGGCCTCGGCAAGATGAAAGGGCGCATGTTCCGCATCGGCCATCTCGGCGACTGCAACGACCTGATGCTGCTGGCCACGCTGGCCGGCTGCGAAATGGGTCTGCGGCTCGCAGGCGTGCCGCTCAAGGAAAGTGGCTTACCTGCCGCTATGGAGTGGTTGAGCCAGCCGACGAAGGCATCCGGCCTGAAAGCCGCCGCCTGAGTACGCCCCGAACTGTTTCTTTGGGGCATCGAGCGAAGCACAGCCAGCAGCGACTTGCGGAACCGGGAAGGCGGGGAGCACTTCCCTCACGAAGCCGCGCACAGAACGCGGCACGAACGAATGCAATGGTCCCGCGGCGCAAGCCGCCGCCGGGCAACGACGCAGCGCGCCATCTCAGGCCCGCCGTCGACACATGCAATGGAGATAGACGATGAAGCGGTTTCGTGTGACCAGTGCGACCAGTATCGTTCTAGTGATGCTCTGCATCATGTACTTCATCACCTACCTCGACCGCGTCAACGTTAGCACTGCGGCTGCGGGTTTCGGCAAGGAATTCCATCTCTCGCATACGGAGGTCGGCCTGGTGTTCTCGGCCTTCGCGTATCCGTATCTGATCTTTCAGATCATCGGCGGGTGGGTCAGCGATCGCTTCGGCGCGAAACGCACGCTGATTTTTTGCGGCGCGATCTGGGGCGTCGCCACGTTGCTGACGGGTTTCGCCGGCGGGCTGGTTTCGCTGCTGGCCGCGCGCGTGCTGCTCGGCTTCGGCGAAGGCGCGACGTTTCCCGCCGCCACGTCCGCGATGGCGCGTTGGGTCGCCAAGGAAAAACGCGGCTTCGCGCAGGGCATCACACACGCGGCGTCGCGGATCGGCAATGCGGTCGCGCCCGGTCTGATCGTGCTCGTGATGGCGACCTGGGGCTGGCGCGAATCGTTTTATATTTGCGGCGTGTTCAGCTTGTTGTGGGTTGCCGTGTGGGCCTTCACGTTTACCGAACATCCGAAAGACCATCCGCGTATCACGAGCGACGAACTCGCCGTGCTGCCCGCGCCCAAGCCGAAAGCCGCCGGCGTGCCGTGGCGCAAACTGTTTCGCCGCATGTGGCCCGTCACGATCGTGTACTTCTGCTACGGCTGGACGCTGTGGCTGTTCCTGAGCTGGATTCCACAATACTTTCTGCACAGCTATCACCTGCAATTACAGAAGTCGGCGATCTTCGCCTCGGTGGTGTTCTTCGCCGGTGTGATCGGCGACACGCTCGGCGGTATCGTGACCGACTGGATCTTCACGCGCACCGGCAGCCTGAAGCGCGCACGTAGCTGGATGGTGTCGGTCTGCATGTTCTTCTGCCTGCTCTCACTGATTCCGCTGATGTTCACGCACAGCCTGTATCTGTCCATGGCGTGTCTCGCGTCCGGCTTTTTCTTTGCCGAAATGACGATCGGTCCGATGTGGGCGATTCCGATGGACATCGCGCCGGAATATTCGGGCACGGCGAGCGGCATGATGAACACCGGCTCGGCATTGGCCGCGATCATCTCGCCGGTGGTCGGCGGCTTTCTGATCGACTACTTCGGTAGCTGGGAATTGCCGTTCGTCGGCAGCATGCTGTTAATGGCGATCGGCGTGGTGCTCGCGTTCCGCATGCAGCCGGAAAGCAAATTCGCGCTCAACGCGGCTGACAAAGCGCATGTCGCCACGGGTATGGGCGCTTGAGCACACCGCGCCGTTTCCCCTCTCCGCATGACGACACTATGACGACAGCACTCAGCCGGCTTCTCGCCGACGCACGCCGCAATCACGCCACGCTCGACACGTTGCTGCCCGAGCAAATTCCAGCCGATGCCGCCGCGGCCTACGCAATCCAGCACGAGATCCTGGACGCATGCGGCGCGCGGATCGCTGGTTGGAAAATCGGCGCGAAGTCCGAGAGCGGTCCAATCCAGGGCGCGCCCTTACTCGACCTCGACCTGCATGCCGACGGCGCCCGTTTGCCGCACCAAGACTTCACGCCCTTGGGGCTCGAACTGGAAATCGCGTTTCGTTTCGGGCGGCGCTTCGATGTTTCCGCCAAGCCGTATAGCGAGGCCGAAGTGCTGGCGAGTATCGACTCGATCGGCGCGACCATCGAAATCGTGGCGAGCCGCTACGCCGGGTGGCCCGCCGTCGACAAGCTAGCTCAACTCGCGGACTTGCAGAATCACGGCGCGCTGATCGTGGGCGAGTTCACGCCGTATCGCGAGGACTTTCCGTTCGTGGCGCCTTCGCTGCAATTCGATTTCGACGGACAGGATGTGGTTAAAGCCACGCCCGCCAATCCGGCCGGCGATCCGCGGCGCCTGCTGACGTGGCTCGTCAATCACGCCACGTCGCGCGGCATTGCCGTGACGCCTGAGATGGTCATCACGGCCGGTTCATACACCGGCATGTTCTTTCCGAAGACGGCGGGTACGGCGAGCGGGCGCATTGAAGGACTCGCACCGGTCAGCCTCACGCTGTACTAGCCGCTTCCCCTGTCTTTGCCATAGGCCGACGATATGACGAACCCCACTTCCGCTTTACTCGTCAAGCCGATCCATCTCGTTCCGTCCGCCGCGCGGCTGACGAGTCCGCTCGCGCAGCATCTGCGCAAATCGCTGCGCGGCGACGTGCTGTTCGACGCGGCGAGCCGCGGTCGTTACGCGACCGACGCGTCGATCTATCAGATCACGCCGATCGGCGTGGTGGTGCCGCGCGACCAGGACGATCTGCGCATCGCACTGGAAATCGCGCGCAGCGAGAAAGTGCCGCTGCTCGCACGCGGCGCGGGCACGAGCCAATGCGGGCAGACGGTCGGCGAAGCGCTGGTGATCGATACGAGCAAGTGGTTGAACAATATCGTCGCCTTCGATGCCGAAGCGCGCACGGTGACGGTCGAGCCGGGCGTCGTGCTGGATCATTTGAACGCATGGCTCAAGCCGCATGGACTATGGTTTCCGGTGGATGTTTCGACCGCCGCGCAATGCACGATCGGCGGCATGGCCGGCAACAATTCGTGCGGCTCGCGCTCGATCGAATACGGCAACATGGTGCACAACGTCGAATCGATCGATGCGATTCTCGCCGACGGTAGCGAAGCGCATTTCGACTCGTTGCGTGAGGCGCCGCAAGGCGCGCGCTTGCAGCAGATACTTGCGGGCGTGAAGCAGATCGCCGAACGCGAGCGCGACGAAATCGTCGCGCGTGTGCCGAAGGTTTTGCGCCGCGTGGCGGGCTACAACATCGACGTGTTCGATTGCCAGAACCCGCGCGCTTATACCGACGACGGCGTCGCGAACCTTGCGCATCTGCTGGTCGGCTCGGAGGGCACGCTCGCGTTCAGCCGGCAATTGACGCTCAGGCTCGCGCCGCTGCCCACGCATAAAACGCTCGGCGTGGTCAACTTCCCGACTTTCTGGCAGTCGATGGATCTCACGCAGCATATCGTCAAGCTGAAGCCGGTGGCGGTGGAACTGGTCGATCGCACGATGATCGATCTGGCGATGAGCAATCCGGCGTTTCGTCCGGTGATCGGCAAGGCGCTAGTCGGTGAGCCGCAAGCCATTCTGCTGGTGGAGTTCGCGGGCGAGAACCGCGACGCGCAACTTGCTTCGCTCAAGCAGCTCACGGAACTGATGGCCGATCTCGGCTTGCCCGATTCAGTCGTCGAGATGCCCGACGCGAACGAACAGAAAGCGCTGTGGGAAGTGCGCAAGGCGGGGCTCAATATCATGATGAGCATGAAGGGCGATGGCAAGCCGGTGTCCTTCATCGAAGATTGCGCCGTACCGCTTGAACATCTGGCCGAATACACGAGCCGCCTCACCGAAGTGTTCCACCGAAACGGCACGGAAGGCACATGGTATGCGCATGCAAGCGTCGGCACGCTGCATGTGCGGCCGATTCTCGACATGCGCCGCGATGGCGCGCAGAAGATGCGCGCCATCGCCGATGAAGCGGCGGCACTCGTGCGCGAATACAAGGGCGCGTATTCGGGCGAACACGGCGACGGATTGTGCCGCGGCGAATGGGTCGCTTGGCAATACGGGCCGCGTCTGAATCAGGCGTTCAGCGAAATCAAGGCGCTATTCGATCCGGACAACCGTTTCAATCCCGACAAGATCGTGCGTCCGCCGAAGATGGACGACGCGCGCAATTTCCGCTTCGCGCCGGGCTACAAGGAACATCGGATAGAAACGGCGCTCGACTGGTCGGCTTGGAATGTCGAACGCGATCCGCTGACCGGACAGGAGACCTTGCCGGGCAGCGGCAAGGATCTGGCCGGCGGTCTCGCGAAGGCCGTCGAGATGTGCAATAACAACGGCCACTGCCGCAAGTTCGACGCGGGCAGCATGTGCCCGAGCTATCGCGTGACGAAGGACGAGCAGCACGTCACTCGCGGACGAGCGAACACATTGCGCCTCGCGATTTCCGGTCAACTCGGCGAAGCGGGACTCGCGAGCGACGACGTGAAGGAGACGCTCGATCTGTGCGTGTCCTGCAAGGGCTGTAAGCGCGATTGCCCCACGGGCGTCGATATGGCGAAGTTTAAGATCGAAGCGCGGGCGGCGCGCGTCAAGCGTCACGGGCTGCGTCTGCGTGACAAGCTGGTGGCTTTCATGCCGCGTTACGCGTCGACGGCGAGCCGCATGCCGGGCTTGATGGCGCTGGCCGACAACGTGCCGGTGCTGTCGGCGTGGTTCAAGCGGTCTGTGGGATTCGCGCCCGAGCGAAGCTTGCCGCGCTTCAAGAAGTCGTTTTTGGCGGATGCGGTTTCATCGCGCAAAGCAGGGCAAGGCGCCGCGCTCAAGGAAGTCCTGCTATTCGTCGACACGTTCAACAACAACATGGAGCCGGAGAACGCGCGCGCCGCGCAGCAGGTGTTGGAGGCTGCGGGCTACACGGTGCACTTCAACACGCGCCAGGGCGAGCGGCCCGTGTGCTGCGGCCGCACCTTCCTCGCGGCGGGTCTCATCGATGAAGCGAAGCAGGAAGCGCGGCGCATGCTCGATCTGTTCAAGCCGTTCGTGGAGCGCGGCGTGCCGATCGTCGGGTTGGAGCCGTCTTGCCTGCTGTCGTTGCGCGACGAGTTCCTGCACTATGGCTTTGGCGACGAAGCGCAGCGGTTGTCGAAACAGGCGTTTCTATTCGAAGAGTTTCTGGTGCGCGAGGAAAAGGCCGGGCGTCTGCAGCTTGTGCTGAAGCCTTTGGCGAAGCAGCAGGCGCTGGTACATGGCCATTGCCATCAAAAGGCCTTCGACGCCTTCATGCCCGTGCAAACCGTGTTGAAGTGGATTCCTGAATTGAAGGTATCGACGGTGGAATCGTCGTGCTGCGGAATGGCGGGCAGTTTCGGCTACGAGGCCGAGCATTACGCGACGTCACAGGCGATGGCGGAACTGTCGCTGCTGCCGGCGGTGCGCAAGATGGACGGCGACACGTTCATGGTCGCGGACGGCACGAGTTGCCGGCATCAGATTCACGACGGCGCGGGGGTCGACGCGATCCACGTGGCGCGTGTGCTGGCGATGGCGTTGCGGTGAGCGTTTCCGGGAGCCGAAAAAGCCGTTGAAAAACCCGCCGGTGAGCTTTTGCGGGAGAGTGGAACTCAAGCAAAAGTCAAAGCCGGCGTTCCGTCCCACTCCTCCGCAGTAACCACATGGGTAGACGAAGCCACGCATCGCCCGTATAATCGCAGTATCCTGACCGCGAAATTGCAGCTAGATAAGCTAAGTTAGAAGGGGTTAGATGCAACCTGGCAGCAGTTTGCGTCCGCCCCCGTTGCCGGTAAAACAACCGGTATTCAAAAGGGGCACCCAAACCCCGCCGGATAGGAGCCTAGCGCTGCTATCCAACATCATCGATGGATCTGGCACCAGTTTTGCTGACTGGTCCGCCGCCGAAGGCGAAATCACCCCGCCTTCGCGCCGGGAGAAAAACAAACCTCCGGCACCACTCGGTTCACCTCGCGGCATGTGCCGCGTCCCGAACTTCCCATTCGCAGCGCCGTCACGGCGCCTGTGCGGCGCGGCTATTTCCGTGCGTCGCTCGAACAAGGAGGCGCATCTTCATGATTCAACGTCCTGCCAGACTGATCGGCAGTCTTGTAGCCATCGGTATCGTCGTCGCATTGCTGTGCCGCGCGATTGACCCCGGCGCACTCCATCAGTACGCGCCCGATCTTGTCTACTACACGAAGCGGCACCTGTTGCTCGTCGGTTATTCCATGGCGCTCGCGTTGCTGGTCGGCATTCCCGCCGGCGTATTGCTGAGCCGTCCCTCGTTCGCGCGTCACGCCGAACGTCTCATGCAGATATTCAACATCGGCAACACGATTCCCTCGCTGGCCGTGCTGGCGATCGCGCTCGGCATCTTCGGCATCGGCGATATTCCGGCGCTCGTGGCGCTGTTTCTCGCGTCGTTGCTGCCCATCACACGCAATGCCTATGAAGGCATGAAGAACGTCTCGCCCGCATTGCGCGAGGCCGCGCGCGGCCTCGGCATGACGGGCTGGCAATCGCTGTTGCGTGTGGAGCTGCCCAACGCCATGCCGATCATCATCGGCGGCGTGCGCACGGCGCTCGCAATCAATGTGGGCAGCGCGCCGCTCGCCTATCTGATCGGCGCGGACAGTCTCGGCACGCTGATCTTTCCCGGCATCTATCTGAACAACCAGCAGCAGCTATTGCTCGGCGCGGCAGCCACCGCGATTCTCGCACTGGTTCTGGACGGCATCGTCTCGACCGGCAGCCGCTACCTGCTCGCGCGACGTGGGGTGACGGCATGACGAATCTGTTCAAGCGCAGCCGCTGGATCGCCGCTGGCGCATTGCTCTTTGCGAGTATTCACGCTAACGCGGCGACGCTCGTACTCGGTGGAAAAAATTTCACCGAGCAGTACGTTCTTACCGAGATCACGTCGCAGTACCTGCGCGCGAAGGGCTACACGATCGACGCCCGCACCGGCCTCGGCAGCACGCTGTTGCGCAGCGCGCAGGAGAACGGTCAGGTCGACATCACGTGGGAATACACTGGCACCGCCGCGATCGTCTACAACAAGATCACCGAGAAGCTCGATCCGAAGACGATGTACGAACGCGTAAAAGCGCTCGATGCAAAACGTGGTCTGATCTGGCTCGACTGCTCGCCGCTGAACAATACGTACGCGCTCGGTTTACCGGAGCAAGTCGCGCGGCAAACAGGCATCCGCACGATTTCGCAACTCGCGGCGAAGATGGCCGCGGAGCCGAACAAGAAGCACGTGTTCGCAATGGATGCGGAGTTCGCCAATCGCCCCGACGGCCTGAAGCCGCTCGAAGCAGCCTACGGTATGCAGTTCAGCCGCGAGGAAACGCGTCAGATGGATCCGGGTCTCGTCTACACCGCGTTGCATAACAACCAGGTGCCGATCGGACTGATCTACACGACGGACGGCCGCGTGAAGGGCTTCAATATCACGCCGCTCGAAGACGACCGCCACTACTTCCCCGCGTACAACGCCACACCGGTGGTGCGCAAGACGACGCTCGACCAGAACCCGCAACTCGCGCCGCAATTGAACGCGCTCTCCGACGCGCTCAACAACGACACGATGCTGGAGATGAACAAGCAAGTCGATATCGACGGCAAGCCGGTGCGCGAAGTGGCGGCGGAATTCCTGCGCACGCACAAGCTGCCCTGAGCGGAGATCTTCTTTATGACTGTATTCGACTATCTATCGGCCAACTGGCCTGAATTGCTGCAACTCACCGCGCAACACGTGTGGCTCGTGGGGATTGCGGTGGGCTGCGCGATCGTCGTCGGTGTACCCCTGGGTATCCTGATCAATCGGCACGAGTGGCTCGCCGCGCCGCTGCTGAGCGTGGCGACGGTCGTGCTGACGTTGCCTTCCATCGCGCTATTCGGCTTGATGATTCCCGTGTTCTCGCGCTTCGGCCAGGGCATCGGCGCGGTGCCGGCGATTACCGCGGTGTTCCTCTATTCGCTGCTGCCGATCATGCGCAACACTTACCTCGCGCTGCGCAACGTCGACCCCGGCATCAAGGAAGCGGGCATCGGCATCGGCATGACGGTGTGGCAACGGCTGCGCCTCGTCGATTTACCGCTTGCCGTGCCGGTGATTCTCGGCGGCGTGCGCACGGCGGTGGTGATGAACATTGGCGTGATGACGATCGCCGCGGTCATCGGCGCGGGCGGTCTCGGCACGCTGATCATCCGCGCGATCGGCCAGAGCAACATGATGAAACTGTTGGTGGGCGCCGTGCTCGTGAGCGTGCTCGCGATCGTCGCCGACCTGCTGCTGCAAGCGCTGCAACGCTTGCTGACCCCGAAGGGAGTACAAAAGACATGATCGAACTCGACAAACTGACCAAGACGTTTACGCAGAAGGACGGCCAGCAGGTGAAGGCGGTCGACTCCGTGAGCCTGACTGTCGGCGAAGGCGAAATCTGCGTGTTTCTCGGCCCGTCGGGCTGCGGCAAGACCACCACGTTGAAAATGATCAACCGGCTGATCGCGCCGACTTCGGGCCGCGTGCTGATCAACGGCGAGGACACTTCCGGTCTGAACGAAGTGGAATTGCGCCGTCACATCGGCTACGTGATCCAGCAGATCGGCCTGTTCCCCAACATGACGATCGAGGAGAACATCACGGTCGTGCCGCGCCTGCTCGGCTGGGACAAGAAACGTTGCCGCGAACGCGCCACCGAGTTGATGGCGATGGTCGCGCTCGATCCGAAGCAGTATCTGAAGCGCTATCCGCGTGAACTGTCGGGTGGCCAGCAGCAGCGCATCGGCGTGATTCGCGCGTTGGCCGCCGATCCGCCCGTGCTGCTGATGGACGAGCCGTTCGGCGCGGTCGACCCGATCAATCGCGAATCGATCCAGAACGAGTTCTTCCAGATGCAGCGTCAACTGAACAAGACGGTGATCATGGTGAGCCACGACATCGACGAGGCGATCAAACTCGGCGACCGTGTGGCCGTGTTCCGCCGTGGTCAACTGGTGCAATACGATCATCCGGATACATTGCTGGCACATCCGCGCGACGAGTTCGTCGGCGCGTTCGTCGGTCAGGACAGCACGTTGAAGCGTCTCTTGCTGGTGAAGGCCGGCGACGCCGCCACGCAGCCGGAAACCGCGCATGCCGACATGCCGGTCGCGCGCGCCTTCCAGATGATGGACGACAGCGACAGCCGCTACCTGACCATCGTCGATGACAGGCAGCAGGCGCTCGGCTATGTGACGCGCCGCGCGGCGCGCGCGGGCCAGGGCGTGTGCGGCGATCATTTGTCCGCGTTCAAGGCGACGGTCGGCGCGGAGGAACATCTGCGCATCGTGCTCTCGAAGATGTACCAGTTCAATTCGTCATGGATGCCGGTGCTGGATGGCGACGGCCGCTACGTCGGCGAAGTCACGCAGGATTCGATTGCGGACTATCTCAGCTCGGGGCGCTCGCGCCGGCAGACCGGACAGCCGGCGATCGTGTCGCCTGCTGTTGCCGCTGCGGAAGCGGCGGCCGTGCAGGCTGCAACGGTTCATCATGCGTGAACCGCGCGACTTCCTTATGCTGCGCGAGCGCGGCGGCGGGAGTCGCCCCCGAACTGCCCGCCGATAAGGCGCAAACGTTATGGAAGCTTGTAGACTGGAACGGCCATTCGAGCCCCTTCCCGGTCGGCAAAAGTGGCCGCGCGCCACGGCTAGCGTCGGTTTGAGAACCGCTATCATCGATGTTCGCCAAAAAAGGAGATTAGCCAATGAGCCGACCAGATTTCATCAAGCACTGGACTGAACTCGAGGAACCGGAGGCACATTCCTATCGCGGCAATCCCGAGCTCATGGGGCTAGACGCGCCGCTTTCCGCCGCACTCGGCATTACGCGTATTGGCATTCATCACGTGAGGCTTCTGCCCGGCCGGCGGACGTCATATCCGCACGCCGAAAGTACCGAGCAGGAGTTTGTGTACGTGCTCGAGGGCAAGCCCGATGTCTGGATCGACGGTGCGCTTCATTCCATTGCTGAAGGCGATTCCGTGGCGTTTCCCGCGGGTACTGGAATTTGCCATACCTTCATCAACAATACGAAGGACGAAGTCAGGCTGATGGTGATCGGCGAACGTCCGCGCGACGACAATCGTATTCGCTATCCGCTAAACGAAGCGCACGAAATTACTCGCGCGGACCGCTGGGTGGACTGGCCCGCCAGACCGCTCGGGGGTCATGACGGGATGCCGGACTGAAGTTGACGCGGATAGTCTCAATGGCCGACAGCTCGTCGCATGGAGTACGTACCTGAATGTCCGTAAATGGGCCAGACCCGGGCTGTTCCCGCTGGGGACACGGTGCTGGGGAGGCTACGCACGCCGTTCCATAAGAGCCGGTGACAACGAAGGAGCAAGCACCAAAGTGCTAACCTTGCCGTCGTTTTCGATTTCGACAAAACCGATTCTGAGGTACCAGTCATAGGCAGCCCGGTTGCATACGAAGACATTCAGGTACAGCGGTTTTTGTAAGTAACTGGACAACGACATGACCCTGGCAATCGCCGCACTGCCGATCGACCTGCTTTGCATCTCCGGCACGATACAAAGCATCCTCAGCCATACGAGATCCGGTTCGACGTCCCAGTGCACAAACCCGCATCGACTGCCTTCCCACGTAACAATTTGACAAGAGCCTTGGCGAAGGCTTTTTGCAAACCCCGCTTGCTGCAGGTCGTCGTCCCAGCCATACGCTGAGGTAACGAAACCTTTCATCGTGCGCTGGTACGTGTCAAATAGCCATTCCGAGTCTCCGGGTGCGGCCAGCCGAAAATCCAGATTCATCACAACCGCCGATCGCGATAAGCAGGTCTTCGCCAGAGTACTGGATAACGGGGATCGGCATCAATCGATTGAGGCCGGCGGATGCAGAACGCCATTCACCGGACAACTCAGTTGCCGATCCGCTGCTGAGCGAGCCTGGGCTCCCGACGAGCCGCCGGAATCCGCCCTCCAGCCTCGACAGGAGCCTGTAACACGCCTGCTTCTGCCTTCGTCGATTCTCTCCTCGATTGAGCTTGCCGACTCAGCAGCAGGCTCAGTCGTTGTCCCTCTGAACCCTCAATGCCGCATTGCCTTGTTCGTGCTGGCGCCTACATTGGGAAAGGATTTGCGGAATATTCCGCGATTCGCCGTACGCGGCGAGGCACGGGATTGTCTATAACAAATACAAAAGAGGCCTGACGGCGCCATCGCGTGCTTCGAAGACGATCCAGAAATGCCGCCCAAATGCTTCGAAGTCTTGAAGAGACCAACGCGCAGAACGTCACCCATGCCGATGTACCGCCGATGCTCGAGTTGCGTCCTCGCGCGCCTGGTCAAGTCGAGTTCGTTCAGCCGTAACGGAGGAGAAGTATGCGCCCTGTAATCGTCGACGTAGCGGAGCAAAAGCGCCTGAACGACTCTCGTGAGGCGCAAGTGCCGTGGAAGAAGTGGGGGCCCTACCTCAGCGAGCGCCAATGGGGAACGGTACGAGAAGACTACAGCGATAACGGCGACGCCTGGAACTACTTCACTCATGACCATTCGCGCTCACGCGCCTACAAGTGGGGTGAGGACGGGCTCGGCGGAGTGTGCGACGATCAACAGCGGCTGTGCTTCGCGCTGGCACTCTGGAACGAACGCGACGCGATATTGAAGGAGCGCCTCTTCGGCCTCACCAACAGCGAGGGCAATCATGGCGAAGACGTGAAGGAGTATTACTTCTACCTCGACAGCACGCCGACGCACTCGTATATGAAGTACCTCTACAAATATCCGCAGCGCGAGTATCCGTACCGCGATCTGGTCGAGACCAACCGGCAACGATCGCGGGAGGAAATGGAGTACGAACTTCTGGACACGGGCGTCTTCAGCGATGACCGCTATTTCGATGTGTTCGTGGAATACGCGAAGGCGGCTCCTGAAGACATCCTCGTGCGCATTTCCATTCACAACCGCGGACCGGAAGCAGCGCGACTGCGGGTCTTGCCGACGCTATGGTTCCGCAACACATGGTCGTGGGGCGAGGACGATCGCAAGCCCTCGCTGCACGAAGAAGGTCCCGGCGCCATTCGCGCCACGCATCATGATCTCGGCGAGTACTGGCTCCATTGCGAAGGCGCGCCGGAAACACTTTTCACCGAAAACGAAAGCAATATGCAGCGTCTATGGAATCAGCCGAACGCGTCGCCCTATGTCAAGGATGCGTTCCACGCCTATGTCATTTCGGGGCAGCGCGACGCCGTGAATCCCGCCAGGACGGGCACCAAGGCCGCGGCCCATTACGTGTGCGACGTACCCGCCGGCGGCAGCGCGACCGTCCGCTTGCGCCTCACGGCATCGAGACTGGACGACGCCTTCGGCGGCTTCGAGGAGACGTTCAATAGCCGCCTCGCCGATGCGAACGAGTTCTACGCGCGCATTGCGCCCAATTCGCTGACCGAGGATCAGCGCCGGGTGCACCGCCAGGCGTTGGCCGGAATGCTGTGGGGCAAGCAGTACTACTACTTCGACCTCGAACACTGGCTGCGCGAGCATGGAAGTCATCCGTTGCTCGACGCCGCCCGGGGCGATGTGCGCAATGCAGAGTGGTTCCACATGCTGAACGCTGACGTGATCTCCATGCCGGACAAGTGGGAGTATCCGTGGTACGCGGCCTGGGACCTGGCCTTCCACACAATTACGCTGGCGCTCGTCGATTTCGATTTCGCCAAGGAGCAACTGCTGCTTATGTTGCGCAGCCTGTACGTCCATCCGAGCGGCCAGATTCCAGCCTACGAGTGGAACTTCAGCGACGTCAATCCGCCGGTGCATGCCGCGGCCACGCTCTGGTTGTACAAGTACGAAAAAGAACTGGGACGGGCCGACCCGCGCTTCCTGGAACGCTCGTTTCAGGGCTTGATGCTCAATTTCAACTGGTGGGTAAATCGCAAGGACCCTTCGGGTCGCAACGTCTTTGCCGGCGGCTTTCTGGGCCTCGACAACATCGGCGTGTTCGATCGAAGCGCGCGGCTTCCGACCGGCGGATCGCTCGAACAGGCGGACGGGACGGCGTGGATGGCGTTCTACTGCCAGACCATGCTTGAGATGGCGATCAATCTGACCGAATACGATCCGATGTACGAGGAAGTCGCTTTCAAGTTTGTACAGCATTTCATGTGGATCGCCTATGCGATGGACCGGCGCGGCGAACATGAGGACGAGATGTGGGACGAGCAGGACGGCTTTTTCTATGACCTGCTGCGATTCCCCGACGGCCGGACAACGCGCCTGAAGATCAGGTCGCTGGTGGGGCTGCTGCCGCTGTGTGCGTCGACAGTGTTCGAAGCGCAGTCGCTCACGCGCTATCCGAAGCTCGTTGAACTGATCGCGCAGTTTCGAAAGCGCTACCCCGAATTGATCGCGCATGTTGCGCCGACCGACGCGGGCTTCATCGGCTACAAGGAGCGGAGGCTTCTGTCGATCCTGAACAAGCGCAAGCTCGAACGGGTGCTCGGCTACATGCTCGACGAGAACGAGTTCCTGGGGCCGCACGGCATCCGTTCGCTCTCCCGCTATCACCTGGACCATCCGTATGTGATTCACGTCGGCCCACAGGAGTACAAGGTGCAGTACCTGCCGGCTGAATCGAATACCGGCATGTTCGGCGGCAATTCCAACTGGCGCGGTCCGGTCTGGATGCCGATCAACTTGCTGATTGTCCGCGCGCTGGTGAATCTGTATAGCTTTTTCGGCAACGATTTCAAGGTGGAATGCCCGACCGGGTCCGGGCAACGGATGACGCTCTTCGAAGTGGCGCAGGAACTGGTCCGGCGCCTGACCGGTACATTCCTGCGCGATGCGGGCGGCAAGCGGCCCGTCTATGGCGGAACGGACAAGTTCCAGAACGATCCGCACTGGCGCGACCTGATCCTCTTTTACGAGTACTTCCACGGTGACAATGGCGCCGGCCTCGGGGCCAGTCACCAGACTGGCTGGACGGGCCTCGTCGCCCCGCTCCTCGACCTGTTCGGACGTGTGGACGCGAACGCCGCCCTGGAAACCGACCGTGGGCGGGTGATGGCACGGATCGTCAGGGAACAAGTGGGCGGCGAAGAACCAGGCGAGAAGTGACGAAAGGACCCGTTTCGGACGATGATGGGGAGGTCACGTCAACGGCAGCTTCCTGGGCGCAATGGGCCATCCGCGCATGCATGCTGCCCGACCTCTGAGGCCTGCGCGGGCATTCGCTACACAGCGAGAGCGCATTATTCGGACTGCGCGATTCTGGATACGGCTGCCTTTTGTCCGAAATTCATTGGGTAGCCGCGAACATCGTGGATTACAGTGTTCTTGCTATGCGACTTTCAAGCTTGGCTGACTCACAAAGTCACAAATGCGCAGACTTTCGTGCAACCCGCTTCTGCACGTGTCTGCCGACACCGAGCGGAAAAATCACTGCTTGGTGAAGGGCGTCGCCACTCATCATTTTGGCTCAGCCACACATTTCAAGACCCGGCCGTGCCCACGGCCCCACATTCTCTCATCGCTTGCTCCGCAAAACGGCAGCTGCAGGGATTACTGCAGCCATCTTTTGTTTCATCTATTTGAGTCGGGCGCCTGATCCACCCCGGCGGTAGGCCCTGCGCGCCGTAATGTTAAGCGCCTGATTCGGTGACAAGGAGAGGACCATGAAGATCAAGTATTTAAGCATTTGGTCAGCGACAGCCATTGCACTTTCGCTCAGCGGCGCGGCACAGGCCGGCGACCACGACGGCCACGACGGCCACGGCGGCCTTTGCTCGAACGCAACGCTAAAGGGACCGTTTAGTTTTATCGGTCACGGAGAAATACTTGGATTGAAAACTGACGATGGTGTGTTGCATCCGTACGCTGCCCCGTCGATCCTCGATGACGTCGCCTTGGTGACGTTTGACGGTATGGGCAAATTTGACCGCACCGACTTCGGCATGATCGGCGGATTGCCGAAAGGGGGGAAGACGACATTCAATCCGAAACAGGAAGGCACCTACACGGTGAACCCCGATTGCACCGGCACCATGAAAATCGTCTATCTGCCGGGCGGAGCCGTGCCGGCCGGCGTCGAGACTTATCTGAACATCGTCGTCGCTGCCGACGGGACGCTCGTCGAATCCGTTGTCTATAGGGCGGTCACCGTGTCAGGCGAGAGCCTCGACCACACAATGTGTCCACCGTATTGCGAGCAAGGTGTGCAAGAAAGTTTTGAAGGGAAAAAGATCCTGGTGTACGGCTTCCGTTAGTCGGGTCCCAGATGGGCTCACGCTCACTAAGGCGCTTGCCATGAGTGGCGCCGAGCCCGACCTTGCGCGCAGGTTTTCGCCCTTTAATGCCTGCATCTTTTCGAGAGCGTAATCACATTGTTCGGGGCGGAGCGGACGTTCGAACGTCCGCGTGAAGGTCTGATTGAGCGTCTCTGCTCGGCCGGCTGCAGAAGTCCCGCCATCGCTGGTCGATCGCCGGTCGCGCTGCTTCGTCGAACTTCCGTAGCTGAACCGGCTGCGGGCCACGGCGTTGACTCGGTCCTGTGCGCCGCCGCCGTACTCACCACCCCAGGCGCGCTTTCGAATACCTCGACGTAGGCGACGACGGTTTGATCGAGCGCGAGGAACATGCCCGGGCCGGCGCGCGCCGGTGTGCTTACCGCATCCGGGTGAAATCCAGACAGCACCGTATCCGTGCATACGCTTATGCGCTTCGAATCGTCCGAGCGATTCAACATTTAAGAATGATTTTTTATCAATATATTTACCATTTTTCTATGCGAGGATAAAGCGCCAATCTTTTACACATGCGCGACTGCTCATCAATCCGCATGCGCGCGAATACGCGCCGGACATGCCGCCGGCAAGCGCTTCGCACCTCGCAAGGAAATACCGTCGTGACATTGTTCTATCGCCTTGGTGTGGCCGCTGTTATCTTCAACAGCCTTATTCCACTGAATTCATCAGCGCAATCGCAACTCAATTACACCACTTCATGGATCGGCAATAGTTTTGGTTTCGGCGACGGCAAGTGGATGCAGCAGGATATTCAGGCCATCAGCGTCGGCGCAGACGGCACCGTGTACACCAACGCGCCTTGGGACGAGAGCGGCAGTGAAATCGCCGCTTATCGCGCGGGCGACAAGATCGCCGTAGCCGGCTCGACGCACGGCTGGGGCGCGGCCGGTGGCGACGCGGTCGCGGTCAATCACACGTACCTGTATGCGGCGATGTCAATCGGCAACGAAAGTAACGCCCTGGTCGGGGCGGACTATCCCGCAGCGAGTCTGACCTGGTACGGCATCACGCGCCGCACGCTCGCCAATCTGGCGACCGGCGCGCCTTTCAGTGGTGGTATCGGCAATAGCGCCAATGCGACGAAAAACAGCTTTCTGCCGCTCGAGACGGTGCCGGCCGGCAACGACGCGAGCATTCGTGGCATGGCCGCGACCGACAGCGAACTGTACGTGGCCGATACCTACGCGAACCGGATCGTCGTGTTCGACGCGAATTCGATGCAGCGTTTGCGCTCGTGGAACGTGACGTCGCCAGGACGCATTGCGGTGGACACCGATTCGACACTGTGGGTGATGAGCGGTATTTCATCCGGAAACCTAACTATCCAGCACTACGCCGCGAATGGCACCGCGCTCGCCGACACATTGACACTGCCCGTGGGCGCCGTGCCGGCCGACATCGCGGTTACGCCGGCCGGGCAAATCCTCGTTGCGGACAATGGCCTTTCGCAGCAGATTCTTGTCTTTAACAAAGACAAAGACGGCAACGGTCAACCGCAAGCGGCCGCGCCCATCGGCACGCGCAACGGCATCTTTCACCCGGTCAAGGGTGTGCCGGGCAATTGGCGCTTCAACGGCGTGACGGGCATCGGTGTCGATCCCGCGGGCAATCTGTACGTCGCGCAGAATGGCGAAGGGCCGCGGCCGGTCGGATCGGCATCGGTCGGACAAGGCGCGGTGCTCGAAAGCTACGTGTACAGTTCGCACGCCTTCAATTGGCGCCTGTACGGTCTGACGTTCGTCGATAGCGCCGCGTTCGATCCCGCCACGCCCAGTTCCGTCTATACCGGCTCCAAGCGCTTTACGCTCGACTACAACCAACCCGTCGGCCGCGAATGGTCGTATGCGGGTTTCACGCTGGATCGTTTCGACTATCCGGACGATCCCGCGTTTCATCAGCCGCGTGGCGTGCGCGGCGAGCCGATGGTGCGCCGAATCAACGGCCAGCGGTTTCTCTACACGCTGGATCCCGGCGCGCATTATTTGAACGTTTATCGCTTCGACGCCGCACACGGTGAAATGGCAATTCCATCCGGCCTGCTCGCGCAAAATCCGCTGCCGGGCACATGGCCCGCCGCGCAGCCCGCGTACGGCGAATGGCTGTGGCGCGACAGCAATGGCAACGGCAGCGTCGACGCCAGCGAGATCAGCAGCAATCCGTCGACCGGCAGCACGGTCGGCAACGGCTTCTGGTGGGTCGACGCGCCGGGCAACGTCTGGCTTGCCACGCCGTTGAGCGGCATCCGCGAAATGCCGTTGCAAGGTCTCGATCCCGTCGGCAATCCGATCTACACATACGCCAGCTCGAAGATGTTCGCGATGCCGCAACCGTTTACGCGGATTGCGCGGATCGTCTACATCGCGGCGACCGACACCATGTATATCTCCGGCTTCACGAGCGCGATTCCGTGGGATGCGACGCATTGGAAAGAGGCGGGTCCGGTGCTCGCGCGTTATGACAACTGGAGCTCCGGTACGCCGACGCAGCAGTACACGATCTCGCTGCCCTGGAACACGCAAAGCAATCCGCAAACGACGACCGTGGGCGTCGCGGTGGCGGGCAATTACATCTTCGTAGCGGAGCTGTACACGCAGAGGGTGGATGTCTACGACGCGCGCACCGGCCAGGTGGCCGGCTACATGACGCCGGGCGCGAGCGTCGGCAACACGAGCGGCTGGGTGGACGTGTATCTTGGTATCAGCGCGGTGCAACGCGACAATGGCGAGTATGTCGTGCTACTCGAGGACGACGCCCGCGCAAAAATTCTGATGTATCGATGGACACCTTGACGCCGGTCGCATGCGTGCAGATCACGAATAGACGGCAACGCACGATCGGTATATAACAACATGCAAGGATGGCTTGTTCACCGCTGCATCAACAGGAGCGAAGTTTCATCATGACGCAAGACGTAACGCCTAAGCCACCCACGGGCGACCGGCCCGATCTGGAAAACCTCGACGCAGCGCTCAGTCACGTCGATCAGCAGGTTTCGTCGGGCAGCATCGCCTCCGGCGCCGCGAAGGGCATTCTGTATAGCCTGATCGAAACGCTCGGCACATTCGTCGGCGATCCTGATCTGCCGGAGCATGCGCGTTCAGGTTACGAAGGTCTGCTGGAAGCCGCTCGCGAACTGCGCGCGAAACTGGATCACTAAAGGCGGCTGCGCGTCGCCGGTGGGCGGCGCGAGGCAGATCGGCATGCCTGCCGGTGCCGACTGCCGTTGCTCCGGTTGGGTGTGACGGCATCACGCGTCGCGATTCGTCATCGTTATGGGCTGCTGCATTTCGGCGCGGCCGCTGTCTATGATAAAACGGCGCACTGTCCCCAACATTGCGCCTTTTTTATGCTCTCCGTGTCCGCGATCGCGCTGCTCGCCATCGGCATTATCGTCGTGCTGATTACGCCCGGCCCCACCAATACGCTGCTTGCGGCGGCCGGCTTGCGCCAGGGTGTGCGGCGCTCGCTGCCGTTGATCGCCGCCGAACTGGGCGGCTATCTGGTCTCGATTTCGGTGTGGGGGCATTTTCTCGTCCAGGCGGCGCATGCGCTGCCCTCGCTGCTGCGCATGGCGGCGGGCTTGTACATCGCCTATCTCGCCGTCGACATGTGGCGCGCGGCAGTCGCCTTGCCGGACTCGGCGCAACGGGCGAGCGGCATGCGCACGTTGTTCGTGGCGACGCTGCTCAATCCGAAGGGCTTGCTGTTCGCCGGCACGATCTTTCCGGCTATCGCTTTTGCGCACTTGCCGGCCTACGCCTTCTCGATGCTGATGTTCGCGTGTCTGCTGGTGCCGATCGCGCTCGCGTGGATCGCGTTCGGCGCGGCGCTCGGCAGCGGCAAGCTCGCCTGGCTCAATCCGGTGAAGATGCAGCGCGGCGCGTCGATCGTGCTCGGTGTGTTTTCCTTGTCGCTCGCGTGGGCGGCGCTGCATTGAATGCGATGTTGATGCGGCGGTCAGGCCGCCACACTGTCGCCAAAAGTGTCGCCGACGTCTAACGCGTCGAGCCATTCCGGCGGCGCGGATGTGATTTCCAGCTGCGGGGTGCCATGCCAATCCGCGCAGCGTTGCAACGCGCGCCGCAGATCGCCGGCGAGACGCGCGCTCAGACGCACGCCCGGTTCGATGTGCAGCGACTTCAGTTCGAACACGCCTTGAGTGCGGTGCGCTTTCGCATCCACGCGGCCGACCAGACGCCCGCGACTCAGCAGCGGCAAAACGAAGTAACCATATTTGCGCTTTGGCGCGGGCGTGTAGCATTCGATCGCGTAGTCGAAGTCGAACAGCGCCGCCGCGCGCTTGCGATCCCACACCACCGGATCGAACGGCGACAACACCGTGGTGACCGTCGAGGTGAGTTTGCCGCTCGCGGCATCGTCGAGTATCGCGGCGAAGTCTTGATGCACGTACGTGTCCTGCTTCCACCCTTCCACGCTTACCGGGATCAACTCGCCCTGGTCGGCGAGCGCGCGCAGTTCGTCTCGATACGGGCGACGCGGCATACGGTAGTAATCGGCGACCCAATCGGCACGCGCGATGCCGAGCGCGCGGCACGTGCGGCGTAACACGGCGTCCGTCACGGTGTGCGCGGGCGGCAGATCGCGCGCGTCATCCCAACCCGGCAGCACGCGCTCGGTCAGATCGTAGACGCGGTGAAAATTGCGCCGCTCGGCCACCATCAATTGCCCGATTGCGAACAGCACTTCCAGATGACGTTTCTCCGGCTTCCAGTCCCACCAGCCGTTGCCCTTGCCCGCCTCGCGGGCAAAATCCGCGGAGCGCACCGGTCCCGTCGCGCGAATGTGCGCAAGCAGCTTGTCAATCTCCTTGCGATGCTTGTTGTGCCACTCGGCCGCGTACTTCCAGCCCATCCCGCTTGGATCGAGCATGCGATGGCGCAGCAGGCCGTAGTCTTCGATCGGCACGAAACAGGCTTCATGCGACCAGTATTCGAATAGCTTGCCTTCGGCGAGATGTTCGTCGAGCCATTGCGGCGGATAGGCGCCGAGCCGGCTGAACAACACAAGATAGGGACTGCGCGCGACGACGTGGATCGTGTCGATCTGCAATTGCGCCATGCGGCGGATCGAGTCGAGCACGTCGGCCTTGACGGCTTTGCGGCGAGGCGGCGTCAGCAAACCTTGCGCGGCCAGATGCAGAGTGCGGGCGGCGGAAAGCGAAAGAGTCTTCACGCGGGCGTCGATCAGTGAGTGACTGCGAAGGGAAGGGCACAAGGCCCGGCCTGGATCAGCAGCCGCTACTGTAGCGTGAAGCGCCCGAACTTGCCTTTACCAGCCGCGCCCGTGATGCCGGTCCCAGCCGCGATGACGGCCATGATCGTGATGCCAGTGGCGGCGGCCGCGATAGTCGTCGTCCCGGTAGCCGTAACCGTAGACCGGCGGTGGCGCGTAGACCGGCGGCGCGGCGTACACCGGGCCCGGGGTATTGACGAACACGCCGACGTCCACCCGTGCCGAGGCGGCAGTCGATGCGCAGGCGGCGGCAAGGCCGAAGGCGGCGAAAACGATCGCGCGTTGGAACATGCTTGTCTCCTGTCAAATGGCTGACAGTGATATTACGAGACAGAAAGACAAGCAGGTGCAACCAGTTGAAGGTGTGTGTAACAGCAGGTTACCCGCCGGCGGTTGCAAGGCCGGCGGGCATTTCAGACCATCCAGATCATCAGGCGCCCAGCGCGACCGCTTCGCCCGCCGACACTGCCAGCAGTTGATGGATCTGCGCGACCACGGCGGCGCCTTCGCCGACGGCCGCGGCCACGCGTTTGGTCGAGCCGGCGCGCGCGTCGCCGATCGCGTACACGCCTTCGACTGTCGTCGCGAGATCGCAAACCGACGCGCCGTCGGCGCTCGTCCCGGTCAGCACGAAGCCTTTCTCGTCGAGTTCCACGCCGCAGGTGCGCAGCCAGTCCGTATTCGGGTCCGCACCGGTGAAAAGGAACAAATAGCGCGTATCGAAATGATCCGTGCCGTCGGGCAACGGTTTTTTCAGCGCGACCGACGACAAACCGCTATCGTCCGAATCAAGCCGGCCGATCTCCGAATTCGGATGCACGAACACGTTCGGCAGTGAGCGGATCCGGTCGATCAGATAGCGCGACATGGTGGCTTCGAAACCGCTGCGCCGGATCAGTACGTGGACCTTGGCCGCGTGCGTCGCCAGATAGACGATCGCCTGGCCCGCCGAATTGCCGCCGCCCACCAGCACGACTTCCTGGCGCTTGCACAGCTTGGCTTCCACTGGCGACGCCCAGTAATAGACGCCGCGCCCTTCGAAACGATCGAGCCCTTCGAGGGCCGGACGCCGGTAGACCGCGCCGCTCGCGATCACAATCGCGCGCGCCGTGATGTGTCCGCCGCACTTCAGTTCCAGCCGATGCGGCCGGTCCGCGCAATGCAGCGCCTTCACATTGACCGGAATCGCGACGTGCGCGCCGAATTTCTGCGCCTGCACGAACGCGCGGCCCGCCAGCGCCTGGCCGGATATGCCGGTCGGAAAGCCGAGGTAGTTTTCGATCCGCGAGCTCGCGCCGGCCTGGCCGCCCGGCGCGCGGCTGTCGAGCACGATCACCGACAGGCCTTCGGATGCCGCATACACCGCGGTGGCAAGCCCGGCCGGTCCGGCGCCGACGATCGCGACGTCGTACACATGCGCATCGTCGAGATCGGGCAGCAAGCCCAGGCACGTGGCGAGTTCCGGCATGCTCGGGTGCCGCAGCACCGAGCCGTCCGGACAGATCACCAGCGGCATGTCTTCTTTTTGCGCGGCGAATTGCTCGATCAGACGCAGCGCGTCTTCGTCGCGTTCGTCGATCACGGAATGCGGATGGCCGTTGCGCGACAGGAAGCCTTGCAGCATGACGAGCCGCGCGTCGTTGCTGTTGCCGATCAGGATCGGCCCGCCCGCGCCCTTTTCGATCAGCGACACGCGCCGCAGGATCAGTGCGCGCATGATGCGCTCGCCGAGTTCCGCTTCGGCAACGATCAGCGCGCGCAGCCGCTCCGGCGGAATCAGCAACGCTTCCACCGGACCGATCGCCATGCCGTTGACCAGCGCGGGCCGTCCCGACAGTTGACCGACTTCGGCAAGGAAATGCCCGGCGCCATGTTCGTTGATCAGCACTTCGCGCCCAATTCCGTCGCGCTGATACACCTTCACGCGTCCTTCGAGCACCACGAACATGCCGGGACCGGTGCGGCCGGTCTCGAACAACAGTTCACCGGACTTCCAGTGGCCGATCTCGCCGAACTTGCGCAGACGGCCGATTTCGGCACACGTGAGCGCGGGGAACATCTGATGCATGCGCGTCGAGAGCGACGAAAACGGCGCGTCGGTGACGACGTCTGGTTGTGGCACGTCCGGTTGCTGCACTTCAGGTTCTTGAGTCGAAAGCATTGAACCGCTCCTTCGGTGTTCATTGATGGATCGAACGAGAGGCGAAGCGGCGCGGCGCCCGAAGGCGCGAATCACGGTGCGCTGCTTGCGCTACACGGCCTTCGGCGCGACGCCTTCGACCGCCACTTCCGGCGGCGGCATGTCGGGCAGCGATTCCACCGGCTTGCCCGAGTCGCGCCAGGCTTCCATGCCACCGCGCAGCGGCAGCACGTCGGAGAAGCCGGCTTCGTTCAATTGCTTGGCCATCCATGCCGCGGAAATCTCATTCGGGCAGGAACAGTAGATCACCAGCTTCTGATCGTGCGGATAGGTCGCGACGATCTCGTCGAGTTGCCGCTCGTCGGCGAATTGCGAGCCCGGAATGATGAACGGATCGAGCGCGCGCTTCTCGTGCGAACGGATATCGAACAGCACCGGCGTTTTGCCGGCCGTCACGAGCGACGCCAGTTCGTCGACTTCGATGCGCGCGGTCGCGAGCTTCGAAATCAGCTGACGCCGGCGGATCCAGCGATACGCGGCATACGCCAGCAGCAGGCCGACGGCGACCAGCGCGGCTGTGCGCCCAAGGCGCCCGGCGAGCGCAAACAGCATGTCGATCTGCTTGGCGAACAATGCGCCGATGATCAGGCCGGTGCCCGACCACAATGCAGCGCCGATGCTGTCATACGTGAGGAAGGTGCGGTAGCGCGTGCCCATGGCGCCCGCCATCGGAATCGACACGATCGATAGTCCCGGCACGAACTTGGCCACCGCCAGCACGCGCACGCCCCAGCGGCCGAAAAAGCGCTCGGTCTTTTTCACGCAGGTGTCACGCGAGAGCGATAGCCGGCAAATCGTTTTGAGCGTATTGCCGCCATACATGCGGCCGGCCAAATACCACGCGCTGTCGCCGATCAGCGTGGCGAATATCGACAGGATGAGCACCGGCGCCAACTGCGTGCCCACAGAACCGGGATGCATGGCGGCCATCGCCCCGAACAGCACGAGCGACGGCATGGCCGGAACCGGCAGCCCGATCGAGGCGGCGAGCACGTTTACAAACACGAGCGCCGGCCCATATTGCTCGACGAGATCATGTAGCATCGGCTTACATCCGCGGCCCTTTCGGGTGCGGCGCAGGTAGGAAATGCAAAGGAGAATGCAAGGATTATGGACGCATTTTCAAGACGTGCAAACGCCCTGAAAAGTAGCCCTTTACTTGGGTATGGAAAGCGCTATCTCAAGTGCACTGAGCCACCTGAAAGACGCATTAGCACCGCGACCTGAACAAACCGAAATAGATGCGAATGTCGCGCGGTATGCGGGAGCGGAAATAATGCCCGACTGACGTCCGCAGACGCCAGCCCGGCAGGCAATTGGAGAACGATGATGCTAAAGCGTCACGCGGCATTCGCACCAGAGATGCAATGCCGCGCGACGAATTTCATTGACGATGATTGTGCTGTTCGCCCGGCAATTCCGCGCCGTGTGCGCGAATGGCAGCAATCAGTTCGGCCGGCGTGATTTCGTAGCGCACTTCGCGGTGGATGCCTGGCTTGCGCTCATCGACTTCGATCAAAAGAATGCCTTTGCCGTCTTCTGTCGATTCGAGGCGCAGCGAGCGAAGTTCGCGCGCCGTTGCGTCGTCGTATTCGGTGAGCAGGGCCATTGACCCGGAAGACCCGGTAGTGCGCATCGAAGTTGTCCTCGTTCCGTTGATGATCGAACTATTGTACGGGCAGGATAGGGCGGCGTCTGTCGCGCCGCCGTCACGTTTGCCCGTTCGCCTGCCTGCATGGCTTGCGCCGCCGAGCGCGTTGACTGGCGCGGCGCTCCCGGCAGCGCCCATCGTGACGTGCTGCCGTGACAACCAGTTTAACGCGACTCTCCGTAAGGACGGATGCATTTTTCGTGCCCCGTGCCGGTGCGAATCTTCTCCATGACTGTCACGCAGTTGACGCGCGTTCCGGTTAGGGGAATTCGGCGCGGCGCGGCGTGGTTTGCGACTCACGCATCGTGTCCAGATCGCCGAGCTCGGAAACGCGCAGCGGTGCGTCGGCGGCGAGAAAAAACTCGTCGAGCTGCGGCGGGGCGGCCTCTGTGCCGCTCATCATCGCGTGAGCTTGCCCGCGATGATGAATCTGATGAACGAAAACATGCGGCAGTACGCTGCCGATCTGCTCGCGTTGTATCCCAACCGACGGTCCACGGTCGATCTGGACTTCGCGTGGCAGATCGTCGTCAGTCAACGATTCGCAGAAGGCCAGCAGTTGCTGATCGCTCCGCGCTTGTGCATCCCACAGGTCGGCTGCGCGCGGATAGGGCAGTTCGTTATCGAAAATGGTGAGACCTGCGCCGCCGCCGATCAGCGCGTCGAAGTAGTAACGGTCCACTAGCAGGATGTGATTCAACGTGAGCTGCAATGACGGGAAGAAGCTCACCCTGCGTGCGGCGAACGCTTCGTCGGTCAATGTGAGGCAGGCGCGGTAGAGACGCAGGTTCGACCATGCGTTGTTGCGCGCCATGGCGGTGAGGTGCGAAGACAGCGGATTAATGCGTGGCGGGTCAGAAGGAATCACGTCGGCCTCCGGTGGTGGGAATCGGCATGGGAGGACGCGCTTGCGCGTCTTCGTGGCGGCACGTAACGCGTGACTCAACTACGTATATACCAGCGCGCTAGCGCCAGCCCAAAAAAAATAGGCCCGTCCACAGAGGGGGCGGGCCGCTAAACGCCGTTGTTACTCGGGTCAGCCTGCCCTTGCAAACAACTGGGCGCTGACGGTGCCATCGTGCTGCGTCAATACTGGACTGTCGAGGTGGGAGTAACGCCGATCTATCAGATCAATGTGGCTTCTTCCTGCTCGGCATCTTCTGCGATGACTGGCGCGCGGGGTCGTTTGATCTCAGGCGTCGGCGCTGCTTCGACGGTGAACGCCCGACGCTTTGTGGTGGCGGCGCGTCGAGCCGGCGCTGCGTCGGCGACGGTGAACAGCCGCACGGCTTCATCCAGCACGTCCGCCTGTTCCGCCAGGCGCTGCGCCGTGGCCGCCGCCTGCTCGACGAGCGCGGCGTTCTGCTGCGTGGCGCCGTCCAGATGCGAAACCGCCTGATTGACCTGGCGAATCCCGTCGGCCTGTTCGTTGCTCGCGTTCGCCACGTCGACGATGATCGACGACACGCGGCCCACTGCCTCGTCGATTACGCGCATTTGCGAGGTTGTCCGTGCAACCAGTTCGGTGCCGGCCGCGACTTCGGATGCGCTTGCTTCCACCACGGACTTGATTTCCTTCGACGACGCCGCGCAGCGCTGCGCCAGCATGCGCACTTCGCCCGCGACGACGGCAAACGAACGGCCTGCTTCGCCCGCTCGCGCCGCTTCGACGGCGGCATTCAACGCGAGAATATTGGTCTGGAACGCAATGCCGTCGATCACGCCCGTGATGTCGGCGATACGCCGCGATGCCGCGGTGATGCCCGCCATGGTCTGCTCCACCTGGCCGGCAATCTTGCCGCCGGCCGCGGCGGCTGCCTGGGCCTCTCTCGCCAGATCGAGCGCGCGCACGGTGGCATCGGCGTTGGCCTGGACGGTCGTGGTCAGTTCTTCCATGGTAGCGGCGGTTTCTTCGAGCGACGCCGCCTGCAATTCCGTGCGTCTCGCGAGATCGACATTGCCGCTGGATATCTCGCGCGCGTTGTCCAGTATGCCGGTGATCTGGGCGCGCACGTCGTAGACGATCGCCGCGAGATTCGCCTTCAACTGATTCAGCGCTTGTAGCACGTCGCCAAGGTCGTCGTGTCGCGCGATCTGCAGATCGGCCGTCAGATCGCCCGCGGCGAGACGCGTGGCGAATCCCGACATGTCGTTGATCGGCGCGGCGAGTTGCCGCCTCAGCATCCGCCACGAGGCGATGCTGAGCGCCGTGGCGACGCCGAACCCAATCCAGAACGGCGCGGGCGGCGCGCCTTGCCATGCGGCGAGGCCCGTCAGCAGCAGCGCCAGCGGCGTGATCGCGTAGCCGATCGCCGCGCGCGTCGCGACCGGCAAACGCATCAGCGCCTGCAGACGCCCCAGCACGCCGGTGCGCACCATCACGCCGCGGCGCAACTGCACGCCGCGTGACTCGCCGCTGCGAATGCGTGCGTAGAGCGCTTCAGCGGCGCGCACCGCGGCGCGCACCGGTTTCACGCGCACGCTCAAATAGCCGACGACCGCGCCTTTCTCGACCACCGGCGTGACATTGGCATGCACCCAGTAGTGATCGCCGTTCTTGCGGCGGTTCTTCACGAGCGCAGTCCAGGGACGGCCGTCGCGTATCGTCGCCCACATGTCGGCAAAGGCTTCGCGCGGCATGTCCGGATGGCGGATCAGGTTGTGCGGCTGGCCGATCAGTTCGTCGCGCGTAAAACCCGAGACCGCGATGAAGGCCGGATTGCAGTACTGGATGCGACCGGTCAGGTCGGTCGCCGAAACAAGCATGTGTGACGACGGAAATTCGTACTCGTGCCCGCTGACAGGCTGGTTGTTGCGCATGGCTTTCCTTGCTGTGCTAGCCCGCGCGTGGGCGCGGTGCTTACATGTTTGCAAGGAATAACGGCAATTGACCCCTTGCCCTTTAGGGTTTCCTAGTAAACCACTCAGGTTTAGGCAGGCCGACGCCGTTAATACAGGGTTGTCTGACGCGTCGTGGATGGCGGCGTGAAACAGTGCCGGATGCGTCGCGCTATACCTTCAAAAGGACTACACTGCGCCGGTATAAGGACTGCGGACGCATCTGGTCCCGGTTTCGGTCTGCCTGCGCGAATTTGCCACCCACGCGCCACACTCGCGAGCTGATGCAGAAAATCCTCGACCGTACTCAAGAGTCATTAGCGCAGGCTTTCGCCACGCTCGCGCAGAGCGCGAAGCGCCAACAGCGGCTCTACCTGGCGACGATCGGTTCGCTGATGCTGCTCGTGCTGATCTTCGCGCTGGTGCTGACTGTCGTCGCCGGGCTCAAGCAACTCGAGTATCGCCGGGTCCTCGCGTCGCAGAACGCCACCGACATCTCTCTGCTCATCCACCAGGAGGAGTCGTTCCTGCGGCGCGACGCCTTGACGCTCGACTATTACTATGGCCCATCCGGCGGGCGGAGCGCCCCGGACGCCATACAGCAGGCGATCCTGAAGACCGGCGTAGCGCTCGGCAAGACAGACGGTGTCGACTCGAATTTCGACATCGTGGTCGGCGAAACCACGCGCAACGCCTGGGGCTCGCAATTGAGCGAAAAACTCGGGCGCCTCTACGAAGCGGCGCAATCGACGCTCGTGACCCAGCAGGCTTTTGAAATCCGGCAGCGGGCAACGCTGATCGGGCTGAATGAAGACTACGCAGCCATTCTGCCTTCGCTGACCCATGCGCTCGCGGACCCGGCCAGCGGGCACGATCAGGCCGCAATGCCGGCGCCGCAACCGCCGATCGTGAGCTTGCTGCGCGAGACGCTCGAGCGCCAGATCGAGGCGCAAACCGGCAGGCGCGTGCCGGCAAAAGGCGAGCGTATCTGGCTCGGACCGTACCGTGATCCGCTGCAGAATCGCCAGGTGGCTTCCGTGGTGAGCGCCTACTATGACGGCGACACGCCGACCGTGCTAATCAGCACGAGCCTTCCGCTGGATGCGCTCGCGTTGCGTATGGCGCCGCCTGACCACGAGGGCGTGAATCTGCTGATGACGGCCGATCACCGCGTCGTCGTGTCGTCGATGCCGCTAGACGCATCGATCATCAAGCTGGTGCAACAGGCAGCCGCCGATACCCCCACCCGGATCTTTCACTACGGCCGCGAGGGCGTGATTTTTCACGAGCCACTGGGGCTGGGCTTCGGCCTTCTGGTCGGCTACGTGCCGTGGGGCGCGCTGGCCGCCGCGCTCGGCTGGCAACTGGCGGTGCTAGGCTGCCTGACAGCGCTCATCCTGATAGCAATCGTGCTGACGGCTCGCTATTTCGGGCTGCGGTTGCTGCGCAATTCGTTTGCGGAGACTTCGCGCGCACTGCAAAGCGAGATGCTCAACCACATTCTGGTTAGCGCGACGCCGGTCGGCTTGTGCATTGTCCGGCAGAGCGACTATTCAGTCCTGACCACCAACGCGCTGGCGATCGAGTTGCTCGGGATCGAGGCCGACGGCAGCAGGCTCCCGCGGCACATCGTCGGCGAATTTCTGGTTCAGGCGCCGGATCAGCCGTCGGCGATGTCGTTTGCGCGAGTCGCTGCCTTCGTCGTGCCCGCGCAGCCGGCGCAGATGCCGCCTCAGATGCCGCCTCAGTCTTCGCATCCACCGACAACGACGCAACGAAACGAGCCGCAAACCTCGCCGCCGCCAGACCAGGACGGCGGCGCGCCCTCGCGGTTTCTGCAATTCATTTATGCGCCGGCACGTTACGCTGGCGAGAACGTGCTGTTTTGCGCGATTCTCGACGTGACGGCGCAGACCATGCTTGAACAGCAATTGCGGCAAGCACAGCAAACGTCCGAGGCGTTGATGCGTGCGCGGACGAATTTCTTCGCCGCCATGAGCCACGAAATCCGTACGCCGTTGAACGCGCTGCTCGGCAATCTTGAACTGTTGGCTCGCACGCCCGGCCTCGAGGCGCATTCGCAACGGCTCGCAACGTTGGGCCTTGCCGGGGGCGCGCTGCGCCGCGTCGTCAACGACATTCTCGACTTTTCGAAGATCGATGCCGGCGCGATGTTGCTGGTCACGGAGCCGTTTTGTCTGATCGACGATTTCGAAAGCATTGCGCTCTCCTACGCGCCGATGCATGGGAATCGCTCGATCCGTTTCTATGCGATCTTCTCTCCGACTCTTGAGCAGACCTTGATCGGCGATCGCATGCGCATCGCGCAGATCGTCAACAACTTGCTGAGCAACGCGTTCAAGTTCACCTCAGCGGGCAAGATCACGCTTCGCGCCGAAGTAACGGACGATTCGCCGGACCGCGCGGTATTGGTTTGCCGGATCTCGGATTCGGGCGCCGGGATGGACGAGCAAACGCTGGCGCGGCTTTTCAAACCTTTTGCGCAAGGCGAACAGAGTGCTTCGCGGGGAGCCGACGGTACGGGTCTCGGCCTGGTGATCTGTGCGCGCTTGTGCGCGCTGATGGGTGGGCAGATTACCGCGGAAAGTGTGTGCGGCGTGGGCAGCGCATTCCGCATATCGATTCCGCTTGCCAAGCCTCCCGTCGATTCGCGAGCGCCCGCAACAGTTCGTGAGGAGCACGGAACGATGCTCATCCTGTCCGTGGAGCAGGAGGTCGGTGAAAACCTCAACTGCTGGTTCCAGCGCGAGGGTTGGGCACGACACCTCGTGTTCTCATCGGCGGCCGCGCAGGCGTGGTTGCGCGCGAACCGGCCGGACGTGTTAGTCGTCACCGGCGAATACGATCTCGATGTGATTGCCGCTCTGCGCGCGCTGCAGCCGGTCGGCGTCGTGTGGATCACGCGTGGCGGTCCGCACCATCCCGAGGCGCGCGGCGACGGCGTGTTCGAGGTGACTGAATTCAGCCGCTCGGCGATCCGGTCGGCGGTCGATCTGGCGCGCGGGGACACGATTGCCGTTGTCGCTCCGACTCCGGCGTCCGCAATGGGCGATTCGGCGGGAATCTATCCGGCGCTGCGAGGTTTGCCCGTTCTCGTCGCGGAAGACAACCCGTTGATCCAGAATCTGATCGACGAACAACTGGTCGAGCTGGGGTGCGCGCCGACGATCGCGCACGACGGTAAAGAAGCACTGAGAATGTTCCAACAGGCAAGTTTCGAAGTGGTGCTGACCGACATCCACATGCCGGAGATGGATGGCTACGAGCTGCTGGCCGCGTTGCGCAAGTTGAATTCGACGGTTCAGGTGCTGGCCTTCAGCGCCGTGGCAGAACATGAAGAGGCGCGCAATTGGCGCGAGCACGGCTTTAGCGGATATGTGCCCAAGCCGGCGTCGCTCAGCGAATTGCGAGCCGCGTTGCTGGGGGTGGCGCCGGCGGGGGCACAGGGACGGGCACAGGCATCGGCACTGGCTGTACCCGAGAACGCAGCGCCAGCCGAACCCATGGTTCCCGCTTCCGGCGCCGCGAGCACGCTCAGCACGGACGACAGGGCGCGCTACAGGGCGATGCTCAAGGAGCACTTGCAAAAAGATCTGCCCAGGCTCCTTGCGATCGTCGAAGCGGAAGACGTGCAGGCGTTGGCCGGCTGGGCGCATAGCGCGAGCGGCGCGTTCGTCGTCGTGCAGGAACCGCGGTTCGTCGACCAATGCCGGCGGCTGCAGCGGCTATGCAGCGACAGCGGACGCTGGACCACCGAGATGGACGAACTCGCAATCTCGCTGCACGACGCCTTATCCGATCACTACGGGCTCGACGAGGAGTCGACACATTGACACGCCATTCGGCTTGGCGCGTTCAACCCGGCCGTTTGGCGATGAAATCGATCTCGACCAGCGCATCGCGCGCAAGCCCGGTGACGCCAATACAGGTTCGCGCCGGCAGCGCACCGGCAGGAAAGTAGGCGCGGTAGATCTCGTTCATCGGCGCGTAATCGCGTTTGAATTCGGTCAGGAAGATGCGTGCCGCCACCACGTCTTGCAGTCCGAGGCCCAGCCCCTGCAGCACCAGCACGAGATTGTCCATCACACGCTTGGTCTGGGCGACCACGCCTTCGGGAAGCGGCGCGGCGTCGTCGGTCGGGCAGGTCGGCATCTGGCCGGTCAGGAAGACCCAGCCGTCGGCCTCGGCAGCATGCGAAAACGGGCCGACCGGCGTGGGTGCGGTGGGAATCATCCAGAAAGAGGGCGCTGAGCTCATGACAGGGTGTGCTGGGTAAGAACGGTTGTCGGGATGACAAGGTAACCGATCAAAACTCAGGATGCCGGCGCGTTGCCGGCATCCTGCCCAACACACGCCCGCTCAGACCAAACCAGTCGCGAAATAGACCGCGATCACAAAGAACACCGCCATCGTCTTGATGACCGTGACCGCGAAGATGTCGCGATACGACTGTCGATGCGTCAAGCCCGTCACCGCCAGCAGCGTGATCACCGCGCCGTTGTGCGGCAGCGTGTCCATGCCGCCGCTCGCCATGGCGACGACCCGGTGCAGCACTTCCATCGGAATATGCGCCGCTTCCGCGCCCTTGATGAAGGTGTCCGACATGGCCGCGAGCGCGATGCTCATGCCGCCCGACGCCGAACCCGTGATACCCGCCAGCGAGCTCACCGACACGGCTGCGTTGACGAGCGGATTGGGAATGCTCTTCAACGCGTTGCTGACCACCAGAAAGCCCGGCAACGCCGCGATCACACCGCCAAAACCGTATTCCGACGCCGTGTTCAACGAAGCCAGCAGCGCGCCCGCCACCGCAGCCTTGGTGCCGATCGCGAAGCGTTCGCGCACGCGGTTGAACGCCGTCACGACAACCATGATGATGCCGACGAGCAGTGCGCCTTCCACGGCCCAGATGGCGACCACGGCCTTGATCGTCGTCGTGACCGGTGCGTGAATGCCCGGCAGAATGTCCGGCGCAACCGTGTACGACGCGCCGTACCAATTCGGAATCCAGCGGGTCAGCAGGAAGTTCGCGACGCCCACCAGGACCAGCGGCGCAACCGCCAGCAACGGATGCGGCAGTTGCTTCGATTCCACGCGATCCGGCTCGTTGACGAGTTCCGTGCCGTAGCCTTCGCCGGTCGCCATCGCCGCGCGGCGGCGCCATTCCAGATACGTCAGGCCAACCACGATGATGAACAGCGAGCCGATCACGCCGAGTGCGGGCGCAGCCCACGACGTCGTCTTGAAGAAAGTGGTCGGGATGATGTTCTGGATCTGCGGCGTACCCGGCAGCGAATCCATGGTGAAGGAGAACGCGCCGAGTGCGATCGCGCCGGGCATCAGGCGCTTCGGAATATTGCTCTGGCGGTACAGCTCGGCAGCGAACGGATAGACCGCGAACACCACCACGAACAGCGAGACGCCACCGTAGGTGAGCAGCGCGCACACCGCAACGATCACCGCATTGGCGCGCGAGCGGCCGATATAGCGGATCGCGGCAGCCACGATCGACTCCGAGAAACCCGACAGTTCGATGACCTTGCCGAACACGGCGCCCAGCAGAAACACCGGGAAGTAGAGTTTTACGAAGCCGACCATCTTCTCCATGAAGATGCCGGTGAAAACCGGCGCGACGGCCGCCGGATCGGTCAGCAGAACGGCGCCGAGCGCGGCGATCGGCGCAAATAGAATGACGCTGTAGCCGCGGTAGGCGGCAAACATCAGAAACGCCAGCGCGGCGAGGACGATGACAAAGGACATTGAGTCTCCAAAGCTTGGTTGTTCTACATGGTCGCCGTCTCGAAGGTGCGGCGGTACGGCGCCCGCAAACGCAGGTTCCGTGCCATCTCAGCGGCAACGGCCAGCCGCCTGATTTCGCAGACCGAAGTTCAAAACGTGATCGCGGCGATTGTACCCAAACGTCTCTAAAACGGGACGCAAAATAGCTGAAATTGTGCCAAACCGAGGTTAAACCCTTATGTAATGGGCTTGCTGGCGATCTCGTCGATGAGATAAGCTTGTCTACGAAATGAGACAAGCACAATAAAACGATAGCCGGAGACAGCGACAGCATGATGAACGACTGGGCAGGCTTGCCTGCCACTTACGGCGACGTACTGCGCCGGGCGATGGACTCGCTCTTCCGCACATTCGAAAATTTCAGCGAAGGGACATTTATCGTCGATGCCGACGCGCGCGTGGTCTGGATCAACAAACGCTACGCGGCGCGCTTCGGTTTTTCGGACCCGGACCAGGCCATCGGCCGCGATTGCGAAGCGGTGATTCCGAACAGCCTGATGCGCGAGGTCGTCAACACCGGCAAACCGATTCTGCTCGATATTCTGGAAACGGACCGCGAACCGCTCGTCGTCACGCGTTTGCCGTTGAAGGACGATGCGGGCGCCACGGTCGGCGCCGTTGGCTTTGCGCTCTTCGACGAACTGAAGGCGTTGACGCCGCTCTTTTCCCACTACTCGCGCGTGCAGGAAGAATTGATCGCGACGCGCCGGTCGCTCGCGCAGGCGCGGCGGGCCAAATATACGTTCGGCAGTTTCGTCGGCACGAGCGCGGCCAGTCTCGAAGTGAAGCGCCAGGCGCGCCGCGCCGCGCAGCTCGAATCGCCGGTGCTGCTGCTCGGCGAAACCGGCACCGGCAAGGAGTTGCTGGCGCATGCCATCCACGGCGGCTCGGCGCGCGCGAATCAGCCGCTCGTGACGGTCAACGTCGCGGCGATTCCCGATACCTTGCTCGAAGTCGAATTCTTCGGTGCGGCGCCTGGCGCCTACACCGGAGCGGATCGCAAAGGGCGCGTCGGCAAGTTCGAACTGGCGAACGGCGGCACGCTGTTCCTCGACGAAATCGGCGATATGCCGCTGCCCTTGCAGGGCAAGCTGCTGCGCGTGTTGCAGGACAAGGAGTTCGAACCGCTCGGCTCGAACCGGATCGTGCGCGCCGACGTCCGGATCATCGCGGCGACCTCGGCCGATTTGCCTGCGCTGGTCGCGGCCGGGCGATTTCGCGCTGATCTGTTCTACCGGCTGAACGTGCTGACGATCCATGCGCCGCCGTTGCGCGAGCGGACCTCGGATATCGAGGCGCTGGCTTACGCCATGCTTGAAGATCTGTCGACCCAGGCGCGCGGCGCCAGTCACTTCGAATTGCAGGACGACGCGCTGAGGTTGCTGTGCTCGTACGGCTGGCCGGGCAATGTGCGCGAGTTGCGCAACACGCTGGAGCGTGCGGTGATGCTGTCCGACAATGAGCGGATAGATGCGCGGGCGCTGGCGTCGTTTATCGGCTCGGCGCACGGCGGCGGCGCGTACCGTCCGAATGCGCCCTTGCCGGAGATGCCTTCGACGGCGCATGCGGCGAACACGCAGGCTAATGCGCCGCAACCCGCCTCATGGAGCGAGGCGATGGCGGCCTTCGAGAAGCGCTTCCTGGGCGACGCTTTGCGCGCCAACGGCGGCCGCGTGATCGAGACTGCAAACCAGATCGGCATGGGTCGCGCGACGCTCTATAAGAAGATCGCGGCGTACGGCATCGACGTGTGACGACGTTCCGCGACAGCGATTGACGCAGCGTAATTGACGCGTGGCACAATCCCGTGATCGAAAAACAAGACGTGATCGGGGTTTCAAATGAAATGCAATCTCTCCTTCTACGCGCGCCGCGCCTGCGCCACGCTGGCGGTTGGCGCCATGGTCGCGATGAGCGGTTGCAGCAGCAGCGCGCCGCTGTTTTTGCCGGACGGCCGCGCGACCACGCTGGTGCAGTGCCCTGCCGGTTCCGACTCCTGCTCGCAGCAGGCCAGCGCAAGTTGCGGCGGCGCGTTTGATGTCGTGCGTCAATCCACTGAGAACGGCACGCTCAACCTGATCTACGCCTGCCGGGGGAAATAAGGGTTCGCCGGCGCAAGGCCGGCTCGACCAGCGCCTCAAGCTTTCTTCCTCAGTCGCGCTAAAAGCCGTATGGCAAAGGGCCTGCATCTAATGCGGGTTCTATCCGCGGCTATGATGCGCAATGGATATTAATACCGCGCTTCATATATTTTCCTTGTCGCCGGACGCAATTAAAAACATGCGAATTCGCGTCGAATAGCCGGGTCGGTGCGGCACCTAACGGAACGCGAAGTTGAGCGGCGGTATTGTCTTTTCAGTGGCTCAAGATTCAAGCAGCAGGCAGCTTTTGCCGGTTTCGCCGTCTATGCGGAAAGTGCCAGGAAGGATTTTCCGTTTAGACCGAAAACCGAAAATAGTGCGGCACGCTTTGTGCTTCGCGTTACGCATTGAAAATAGTTCAACGAGTAATCCGGGGAAAGCAATGAATCATCACCAACTCGAAAAAGATATTGAACATCTTGAACACGTAATCTCGCATATCTCCGCGGCAGACCACATCCCGCTGTCCTATTGGCGAAACCGCATCGATTCCGTATCCGGCGCGGCGCTGGTGCCGGCTCAGGCGAACCGCGTCAAACGGCTCAACGCCGCCCTTTCGGCTCTCGAGCAACGCCTGAAAGCCTGAACGCCCGGTGCAGGGGATGGCTGTGACGTACCCTTCTGGTAACGTTTTTTGCAAAAATGGGGAAACGTAACGGCCACGTAGGCGGCACGGCGCAGCGCGACGTCTCGACAGGATGGCAAGCCACGTCATTTGTTGCGCACGCGCCGGCGCCGCTTTACGCTCACGGGGCCGCGCGGACTGATGGCGCGCGTCAGGTGAACAGGCCGCCAATCTCTCCACGATCAGGACAAACATGCAACGAGCAGGACTTTCCGCGTCTCGGCTGACGGCACTGACCAACGCCATGCAAGGCTATGTGGAACGCGGTGAAGTGGCGGGCGTGGTGTCGATGGTCTGGCGGCGCGGCGAGATTGGCTATTTCGAGCCGCTCGGCTGGCGCGACGACGCGGCGCGGTTGCCGATGGAGCGCGATACCCTGTTCCGCATTGCGTCCATGACCAAGCCGGTCACCAGCGCCGCGATCCTGATGCTGATCGAAGAAGACCGGCTCGCCCTCGACACGCCGATCTCACTCTGGTTGCCGGAATTGTCCGCGCCGCGTGTGCTGCGCGATCCAGCCGGCCCGCTCGACGAAACCGACCCCGCCAGAGCGTCGCTCACCGTGCTGGATCTGCTGACGCACCGCGCCGGCTTCGCCTACCACTTCACTGCGACCGGGCCCCTTGCCGAGGCTTACGCCGCCGCTTTCAACGGATTCGAAGCGCGCGTGAACGGCAACGCGTGGCTTGCCCGCATCGCAAGTTTGCCGCTCATGTTCCAGCCCGGGTCACGCTGGCACTACGGCGTTGCCACCGATGTGCTCGGCGTGCTGATCGAACGCGTGAGCGGCATGCCGCTCGGCGAGTTTTTCCGGACGCGGATCTTCGAGCAGCTCGGCATGCGAGATACCGCTTTCTGGGTGCCCGACGCGCAACTCGGCCGGCTGGCCACGGCTTATGGCGTCGAACAGGGCTCAGGGCAGCGGATCGTCGAGGACCATCCGTCGTCGAGCCGATGGGCGGATCCGGACCGCTTCCAGAGCGGCGGCGGCCTGGTTTCCACAGCGCATGACTATCTGCAATTCGCGCAACTGCTGCTCGGCCGCGGACGGGTCGGCACGACGCGTTTGCTGTCGCACCGCTCGGTCGATCTGATGCGCTCCAATTTTCTGACGCGCGACCAGCGCCGTGTGTCGGCCTTCGGTCATGCGCTGTGGGCAGGCCAGGGGTTCGGCCTCGGCTTGTCCATCGTCGACGATCCGGCGCAGCAGTTGCCGCTTGGCTATCGTTCGATGGGCTCGTTCGGCTGGCCGGGTGCGTATGGCACAAGCTGGTTCGCCGATCCGGTGGAAGATCTGATCGGTCTGATGCTGATCCAAAGGCGCTCCGTCGAACCGTTCTCAATGACAGTGGATTTCGAACGCCGCGTGTACGATGCAATTGACGATTGAGCGAGCCGGCCGCGTCCGGGCCGGCGTCTTTTAAGCGCGTTACCCGCTCGCGGCGTCGGGCTTCTCTATCCGGCAATTTATTCGTCTGATAGTGTCCGCACTTCAGTTCTCGTCTAATGATCGGAGCACCCGTCATGGCCTCGTACAAGCAGTTGACCGCCCAGCTCGAAAAACTCCACAAGGAAGTCGCGGCGGCGCGCGAGAAGGAAATCGCGCAGGCGATCGCCGAGATCAAGCAGAAAGTAGCCGAATACGACCTGACGGCGGAAGAACTGGGTTTCACCAGCAAAGGCACCACGGTTCGCAAGACGCCTTCGGTCGCCAAGTATCGCAACCCGAAAACCGGCGAGACCTGGAGCGGCCGCGGTCGCTCGCCAGCGTGGCTCGTGGGCAAGAATCGCGAGCGCTTTCTCATCGAAGGTTGAAGTGCGTTGGCGCATGACGTCTCCACCCGTCATGTGCCGGATTATTTAAAGTGATGTCGCGCGCGGAGTTTCTCGCACCTTTCGCACGCGGCGAGGCAAGTCCCGAAAACACTCACCTTTCGCGTGAACCTGGCGCATGAACCGTAGGCGCGGATGCGCGGCTCGCGACGCACCGGTTGTTTCGGTCAGCCTGGTTTTATCGAATCACGCACCTTGCGACAAGCTTGCCACCGCAGGCCGCGGTGACTGATCCATTTCCCCCGAAACCCGCGCCAGCCCTTGCTGGTAGGGGTTCCCAGGCTGTACGAAGAATCGCTGCAGCCATCGCTTGAGCCTCCTTTAGTCGCGTCTGGTGCGTAGAACGCTGTGCGGAGTCTCGCGGCGCAGGTGCGCGACTGTTCGTCGGCACGCTCACCTTTCGCAGCGATTCCACAGTGCTGCCGTGATAGTCCCGAAAACCCTCACCTTTGCGCGTCTCGATTCCCGCGGGCCACCGCGCTCGGGGCTAACCCGGAGTTGAGTTCCTCTCATACCCCGCATCAAAACTCATCGATACATGGTCGCGGATGCCGAACCTCACAATCGGCCATCCACTCAACCTCGACGGAAAGACCATGAGCGCATCGACGGAAAAACAACTCTTTATCGGCGAAGGATTCGAAGGCCCCGGCGTCAATCTCGCGCACATCAACGTACTGGTTGGCCCGCGCAACGGCCCGGCTGGCCAGGCATTCGCCACCGCATTGGCGACGCCTTCGGCGGGTCATGCGCCGTTCGTCGTGATCGCGCGTCCGGGCGTGCCGACCAAGCCGCTCACGCTCTATGTGAACAAGGCGCAGATCGGCGGCGACTTCCACGGCAACGCGACGTGGGGCGCTTCGCAAGCCGGTATCGCGAAGGCGGTGGCCGAGTCGCTGGAGAACGGCACGCTACCGCCTGAAGCGGAGAACGAGTGGGTGGTGGTGTCGGCGAACTGGGTTAACCCGTCGACCGACGATCTCGACGCTGTCTTCGAGAACAACTACCGCGCGTGCAAGAACGCGATCCTCGCGGCGATGAAGGGGCTGCCGCATCGCGATGAAGTGTTCGCCGCCGCGCGCGACGTATCGAACCCGTTCTACACACCGAAGCAACGTTAATGGCAGGCAGCGCGGTTCGGGCGCGCGCCCTGCAACGCGCAACTAACCGTCCGCGCCGCCGGCTTTCAGGAAGGAAGGAGACACGCACTATGGAATACATTCGCCTCGGCCAATCCGGTCTGAAGGTTTCGCGTCTGTGCCTCGGCACGATGAACATGGGCACGCCGCAATGGAAGCCGTGGATTTTCGACGAAGCGCAAAGCGAGCCCATCGTTCGTCATGCGCTCGAAGCCGGCGTCAACTTTATCGACCTCGCTGATTTCTATTCGACCGGCGTCGGCGAAGAAGTGGTGGGCCGCATACTGAAGCGTCTCACGCGCCGCGAGGAAATGGTCGTGGCCACCAAGGTCGGCTATGACATGGGCGCGTATCAGAACGCCGGCGGTCATTCGCGCAAGCACATCATGGACGGCATCGACGGCTCGCTGACGCGTCTCGGCATGGATTACGTCGATATCTACATGCTGCATTTCTTCGACGTGAATACGCCGGTCGAAGAAACCATGGGCGCGCTCAACGATATTGTGCGCGCCGGCAAGGCGCGCTATATCGGCGTGTCGACCATGTACACGTGGCAGTTCGCCAAAATCATGCAAGTCTGCGAACGCAACGGGTGGCACAAGCCGATCAATATGCAGTTGCAGTTGAACCTGGCATACCGTGAGGAAGAACGCGAAATGATTCCGTATTGCCAGGATCAAGGCGTCGGCGTGTCCGTGTTCAGTCCGCTGGCGCGTGGCCTGCTGACGTGCGATCCGAATTCGACCCGCAATCAGACCGACTTCTTCACTGCACAAATGTATGGCGATGTGGCTTCGCGTGAAATTGCCGCGTCGGTGGCGCGCGTGGCCGCGCGGCGTGGCGTTTCCGCCGCGCAGATCGCGCAAGCATGGGTGCTGAATCACGGCGGTGTCGCAAGCATGCTGGTCGGTGCGGATACGCCGGCGCAGTTCGACAGCGCGCTCGCCGCGCTCGGCACGACGCTTTCGGCGGATGAACTGTTCGAGCTCGAACGCAACTACACGCCGTGCGATCTGATCAACGACTACACCGCCGGGAAACGCATCGCGCGCGAACCGCGCCTTGCGCAAGGCATGTTCGTCGAAACGCTGGAGAAGGCCGCATGAACGAATTTCTCCGCACCGGACATTACATTGGCGGCGAATGGTACGAAGGCGCCGACACGTATGCTGTTTTGAATCCCGCGACCGGCGAGGTCGTCGCGCGAGTGGCCAAAGGCGGCGCGGCGGAAGCGGCGCAGGCCATTGCGGCGGCCGAACGCGCGTTTCCCGCATGGCGTGCGCTGACCGCGAAAGAGCGCAGCGCCCGTGTCAAACGCTGGGGCGAGTTGATGCTGGAGAATCGCGACGCGCTCGCCGAACTGCTGACGCTTGAGCAAGGCAAACCGCTTGCCGAAGCGCGCGGCGAAGTCGGTTACGCGGCGAGCTTCTTCGAATGGTTCGCGGAAGAAGCGAAGCGGGCCTACGGCGACGTGATTCCGAGCCCTAATCCGAACGCGAAAATTATCGTGACGAAGGAACCGGTCGGCGTGGTCGCGGCAATCACACCGTGGAATTTCCCGCTCGCCATGATCACGCGCAAGGCCGGTCCCGCGCTCGTGGCCGGTTGTACGATGGTGCTCAAGCCATCGGAAGAAACGCCGTTGTCCGCGTTCGCTTTGGCGGTGCTAGCGGGGAAAGCGGGCATTCCGCCCGGCGTGTTCAATATCGTCTCCGGCGACGCCGTGGCGATCGGCGGCGCGCTCACGGAATCCGACGCGGTGCGCAAACTGTCGTTCACCGGTTCGACGCGTGTCGGCAAGCTGCTGGCGAAGCAGTCTGCGGACACACTGAAGAAGTTGTCGCTCGAACTCGGCGGCAACGCGCCGTTCATCGTCTTCGACGACGCGGATCTCGATGCCGCCGTGCAAGGCGCGATGGCTTCGAAATTCCGCAACACCGGGCAGACGTGCGTGTGCGTCAACCGCTTCTACGTGCAGGACGGCATCTACGATGCGTTTACATCCGCGTTGACGCAAGCAGTGCGTAAGATGCGCGTCGGCAACGCGTTGCAAGGCGAGGTCGAACAAGGTCCGTTGATCAACCAGGCTGCGTTGAAGAAGGTCGAAACGCACGTGGCCGACGCGTTGAAAAAAGGCGCGAAGGTCCTGACCGGCGGCAAGCCGCACACGCTCGGCGGCACTTTTTACGAGCCGACTGTTCTGGTCGACGCCAACAGCTCGATGCTGATCGCCGGCGAAGAAACCTTCGGACCGGTTGCCGCGTGTTTCCGCTTCAAGAGCGAAGCGGAAGCGATTGAAGCGGCCAACGACACACCGTTCGGCTTGTCGGCGTATTTCTACACGCGCGATCTGGCGCGCGCGTGGCGCGTCGGCGAAGCGCTGGAAAGCGGCATGGTCGGCATCAACGAAGGGATTGTGTCCACGGAAGTCGCGCCGTTCGGCGGCGTCAAGCAGTCGGGACTCGGCCGCGAAGGCTCGAAGTACGGGCTCGATGAATACACCGAACTGAAGTACATGATGATGGGCGGCCTCGGACGCTGATCTTCACACCGCGCGTCCGCCGTACGTCATGCCCATGCATGACGCACAGGCGGACGACGCAATCGGTGCGCGGCGGCATGCCGACCGCGCCCGGCGATCCATACTAACGAAGGAGACAGCGTGAGCAATCAGGATATGCAGGCGGCCACTCTCGGCCTCGCCCCCACTTTGCCGGCGGCAGCGGCATCCGCGCACGGCCCCATTCCTCTCGACGACGTTCCGCTGAACGCCTTCCACGTCAAGATCGCCGGGCTGACGTTCGGCGCGCACTTCACAGAAGGTTTCGCGCTCGGCACGATCGGCTATGCGCTTGCGTCGCTGAATCGGCAGATGCCGCTCGATGCCTTCTGGATGGGCATGATCGGCAGTTCCGCGTTGATGGGCATTTTTATCGGCAGTCTGGTTTTCGGCTGGCTGTCGGATCGCATGGGACGCCAGAAGATTTTCCTGCTGAGCTTCATCATCATCACAGCGGCTGCGTTCGCGCAGTTCTATGTGCGTTCACCGCTCGAGTTGTGTTTGCTGCGGGTGTTGATTGGCTTCGGCATGGGCGGCGACTTTGCGGTGGGGCATGCGATCCTCGCGGAGTTCTCGCCGCGCAAACATCGCGGCACGTTGCTTGGCTCGTTCAGCGTGGTGTGGACCATCGGGTATGTGGTGGCGAATGTGCTCGGCATGCATTACGCCGATGCCTCGCCAGATGCATGGCGCTGGCTGCTGGCGTCGGCGGGTGTGCCGGCGTTGATCGTTCTCGTGCTGCGCATGGGCACGCCGGAGTCGCCGCGCTGGCTGCATGGAAAAGGACGCACGGCGGAGGCGAAATCGATCGTGCTGAAGCACTTCGGTGCGAATGTCACTCTGGACGGCGGACACGACGAGCACGCGCAAACGGCGGGCGGTTTCATGCGTCTATTCAAGGCTGATCTGATTCGCCGCACGATTTTCAACTGCGCGTTCTTCGTGTGTCTCGTCATTCCGTACTTCGCTGTTTATACGTTTCTGCCGACCATTCTGAAAGCGATTCACTTGAACAACGACTCGAGCGCGGATTTTCTGTTGAACGGATTTCTCGTGCTTGGCGCGTTGATCGGCATCTGGCTCACGATCAAACTTCCGCGGCGCACGTTCCTGATCAGCTCGTTCGCGGTGACTTGCGTATCGCTGATCGCGTTGAGTGTGCTGCCGGAGTCGGCGACGCTCGGCATGATCGTCGCATTCGGGATTTTCACGCTCACCATGTCGGCGTTCTCGAATCTCGTCGGCGTGTTTCCGCCGGAGTGCTTTCCGACCGAAGTGCGCGCGTGCGGCGTTGGGTTGGCAATTGCGTGCAGCCGTCTCGGTTCGGCAGTCGGCACGTTTTTGCTGCCGCTCGGCATTGTGCATCTCGGTTTCCACATCACGATGATGGTGCTCGCGGCGGTGTTGCTGATCGGTATGGTGGTGTCGATTGCTTGGGCGCCGGAAACGAAGCATTTGACGCTGAACGAGGCTAGCGGCGCTTAGCCGCGCCAGAACGCCTCAAAGAACCCGCCGTATCGGCAACGATGCGGCGGGTTTTCGTTTTTGGTGCGAATGATGGGCCCAATCTCATTCCGCCGTTCCGCGCAATTTCTCAGAAATCCACTCTCTTACATATCAGGAGGGCGGATTTGTCGCAAGTATCTCGTGTTGTTTAAGACTATTCTTGTCAGACTAGAAATAGTCCTAACTATTTGGTTGGGCAGCGATCCTGATATTGCACGCCGCCCGAGCTGTAGACCAATAGTCCTAAGCACAGCTGTCGATCTACGGGCGCACAACATTGGACCGACGTGGGAGACATGCCAGTCTTACTCACTGGCGATTTGCCGTTGATTCAGATCAATTTTTAACTCATTGGAGTAGAACATATGAAGTCAATTCTCACCGCACTGGCTATTGCGACCGGCAGCCTGTTGGGGCTCACGTCAATCGGTGCCCTGGCGGCGGACGGCACGCTGACGTTTACCGGACAGGTGACGGACACGACATGCTCGATCAACGGCAACGCACCGGGCACGGCGGCTGACCTCGCGATCTCGCTGGCGCCCGTGGCCGCAGGATCGCTCGCCACGTTAGGCGCGGTAGCCGGTACGACAAACGCTGGCGATATAACGTTTAATCTGACCGGCTGCTCGGGTGCAGCCACTAAGGCAATCGTTGGTTTCGAGAACGGCGCGACTGTGGATCAGGCGACGGGCTATCTGACAAACCAGGCTGCTATTGGCGGAGCGACAAACGTCGAGGTTCGTCTGCTGAACGCGTCCATGCAACCGATCAACATTACGAATGATTCGAACAACAATACTCAGCAAAATGCTGCGACGATCACCGGCGGCGCCGCAACGCTTACGTATTTCGCGCAGTACTACGCAACGGGAGCAGCAACGCCTGGCCCGTTCAATACGTCGATTCAGTACTCGATGTTTTACGAGTAAGTGAAGAATGAGGGCGTTCGCTTCGGCGAACGCTTTTTCTGAACGTCATTTTCTTTGCAGGTCACTGTCGAAGGCGTTGTGATGAAGCTCTTGAAAAAAGCGACGATGGTCACGCTTGCCTGTGCGCTGCTGGCGGCAAGCGTACAGGCAAGCGTGACCATTGGGGGAACTCGGGTGGTGTATCCGATCGGACAGCGCGAAATTACTGTCAAGTTGGCGAACGACAGCCGTGACCCATCGCTTGTCCAGGTCTGGATGGACGACGGCGACCCGGATGTCAAACCCGGTGAGGTCGACGTGCCGTTTGTGATTACACCGCCGATTTTCCGGATGGACCCGAAGAAAGCACAGACGCTGCGTGTGATGTACAGCGGCGCGGCGCTGCCACAGGATCGCGAATCGGTCTATTGGCTCAATGTGCTGGACATTCCGCCGAAAGCCAGCAGCGCGTCGGATGTCAACACGCTGCAACTGGCCTATCGCACGCGTATCAAGGTATTCGTGCGTCCGGCCAATCTTCCGGGCAAGCCAGAAGAAGCACCGGCTCAACTGAGCTGGAAGATCGCGGCGTCGCCGGATGGAAAAAGCCAGGCGGTCAGCGTATCGAATCCGACGCCATATCACGTGTCGTTCAGCGAAGTGGAGATTGAAAGCGCGGGTCATAGCTTCGAGAACGAACGGGGCGGCATGGTTGCGCCTTACGCGTCGGTGATTTTGCCGGTCGCAAGAATGAATGCCGTCGCAGCAGACGCAACAGTTCGCTACACCGCAATCAGCGATTACGGCGGCGCCATCATCGGCAACGCGGCGCTTCGTCAATAGACGCGCAATAGCGCGCCGTTCGGGCGGCAGGCTCCGCTCTTCGCTCAAGTCATCCTCAGTCAAGGCGTGCGTTGCATAGGCAACGCGCAGGGATAGCGCACGCCTGCTTGCGGAGATTAGGTCAGTTAGATTATGAAGTTCCCCCCTCGTCATCCACTGCACGCTCGCGCCGGCGAATCTGCTGGTCCGTTCGGCCTGAGGCCGTCCGCCGCAGGGGCGATATGGGTTTTCGCAGTGCTGGGTGGCGTCCAGCCGGCGAGCGCGGATGCGACTGAAATCGATAGCGCAGACGCAGCCGTCCAGTTCGATACGACGTTCCTGCGTACCGACTCGACGCAACCCGTGGACGTCGCGCGCTTTGCACGCGGCAATCCGGTATTGCCGGGTGTTTATTCCGTCGACATCTGGGTCAACGATATCCGTGTGGCACGTCAGGACGTGCGCTTCGTGGCGGATCGCGAAGCGCGAAACGCCCGTCCGTGCGTCAGTCGGCAGATGCTGGAAAAATTGGGTGTGGACTTCGGCAAGGTCGAAGCGGGCATCGGCGTGAAGGCGGCAGCGCATAACTCGCCTAACGCCGCTAACGCCGGCGAATGCGTCGATCTTGCCGCGACGGTGCCGGAGTCGATCGTCGAATTCGATTTTTCGGAGCAGAAACTCGCGCTGAGCGTGCCGCAGAAATACACGCGCAACGCCGCACGCGGCTACGTGCCGCCTGAGATGTGGCAAGACGGCGTGAATGCAGGCTTCGTGAGCTACAACGCAAATACCTATCGCAGCGTCGGCCCGGGCACGGAGTCGACTCAGAGCTATCTGGGTCTGAATGCCGGCATCAACATCGGCGCGTGGCATTTCCGTCATCAATCGTCAGTGTCGCAGCAAACGGGCCAAGGCACGCGTTTCGACGAGATCGCGACATTCCTGCAGCACGATCTGCCGGCGTTGAGGTCGCAGGTCACGCTGGGTGATGGCTATACGACCGGCGATGTTTTCGACAGCGTGCAATTCCGTGGCGCGCAGATCGCCACCGACGATCGCATGCTGCCCGAATCGCTACGGGGCTATGCGCCGGTAGTGCGCGGTATGGCGGAATCGAACGCGCGCGTGACGGTCCGTCAGAACGGCCAGGTGATCTATGAAACGAGCGTGTCGCCGGGGCCGTTCGAAATCCGCGATCTCTATGCGACTGGCTATGGCGGCAACCTCGATGTGACCGTCACCGAAGCCGATGGCCGCACGAAAAACTTCAGCGTGCCTTTTGCCGCGGTGCCGCAGTCGCTGCGCCCGGGCACGATGCGCTTCTCCATCACCGCCGGTCAGTTGCGTAACGACGCGCTAGAGACGAAGTCGAATTTTGCTCAATTCACCTTGCAGCGTGGTCTCACGAATGTCGTGACGGTCTATGGCGGCGGCGTGGCGGCGAACGGGTATATCGCGGCCGATCTCGGTGCCGCGCTCAACACGAAGTTCGGCGCATTCTCAGCCGATGTGACAGCGGCGCAGACTCAGGTGCCGAACCAGAACACGATGCGCGGCACGAGCTTGCGTATCGGCTACAGCAAGCTCATCGATCCAACCAATACGAGCATTTCGATTGCTGCGTACCGTTATTCGACGGCGGGATTTTTGAATCCGTCGGATGCGGCATCCGTGCGCGATCTGGCGATGCGAGGCGGCGGTACGGATCTGGTTTACCGACAACGGAACCGTTTTCAACTCACGGTCAACCAGAACTTCAAGGACTACGGTTCCGTATTTTTGAGTGGGTCTGCCCAGCAATACTGGAATCGCGGCGGCAGCGACACTTTGTTCCAGACGGGTTACACCAACCGATACAGATTCGGCACCTACAGCATTTCAGCGGGACGCACGCGTAACGCGGACGATTCAATGTCGAACCAATTGACGGTCAGCACGACGATTCCGCTTGGCCATAGCCGACGCGCGCCGCTGTTGACGACGAACCTGTCGAGTTCGGGGGGCGACACAAGCGTTCAGGCCAATGTGAGCGGTTCACTGGGTGACCTCAACCAGTATTCGTACAACGCGTATGGCACGTATGGCAACGGCGGCCGCTCTTCCAATGCGGGGGTGAGTGGCACCTACCGCGCGCCGTATACGCAGGTGACGGCGTCAGCAAGCGCGGGCTCGGGTTCGAACCAGGTGTCGGCCGGCGTTAGCGGCACGGTCGTCGCTCATCCGGGCGGGGTGACCTTCTCGCAAGTCGTGGGTGATACGTTCGGCATTGTCGAGGCCGCAGGCGCTGCGGGCGCCAATGTGACCAGCGCGCCGGGCGTCAAGCTCGATCGCCACGGCTATGCCGTCGTGCCGTACCTGACGCCTTACGGCGTGAACACGGTCGATATCGACCCGGAGGGTACCTCGACCGACATCGAATTTGAATCGACTTCGGAGCAGGCCGTGCCGCGCCTCGGCTCTGTGGTGATGCTGACATACAAGACGGTCAGCGGTCGGGCAGCGCTGATTCGCGCGCCGCGGCCTGACGGCAGCGCGCTGCCGTTTGCTGCGGAGGTCGTCGATGAAAACGGCAAGACCGTTGGAGTCGTCGCGCAGGACAGTCGGATCTTTGCGCGTGGGCTGGAGGACAACGGCTCGCTGTTTGTGAGGTGGGGTTCGGCGGCGGCTGAGCAATGCCGGATTGATTACGTCATGCCGAAGAAAACGGCGCAGGCCAGGCAGGCTTATACGTCTATTGAGTCACATTGTCTCGCGGGCCAATAAGCGGCGGTTGCGAATCCGGTCCGTCGATTTGGAGGCTGACGGAGCGAGCGCCGCCGATACCCGTCTTCACGGCCTTAGGAACAGGGGCGGCCTCGACGGAGAGCGACTCGGGTGCGAGGTAAGAGTCATATTTACATGGAGTACATCTCATGCAATTCGGATTTCGCGGACCCAGCACGGCTCGACGCGCCTCCACCGGTCAGCGTCACGCGGCGGCGCTTGTCGGTCGCGCTCTCGCGTGCGCTGTATTGTTGTCTATCGCCCACGAGGTGCGCGCCGAGTGCTATGTGACCTCAAGACTCAGCGACACTTACGTTAGTTTTCCCCCTACTATCAACGTTTCCACCAGCGCTCCGGTAGGTACTGTAGTTGCGACAGTTACAGTCCCCGTATCGGGTGCGGTCGCTGGATTCAACTATGCGACCTGCTCAGGTGGCGGGGCGTTGCACTGGGCGATTGTTGGCGGCCCCCTCGTTGCGAATCGAATTGGTTCAACAACGGTTCAAGGCATTGGCTATACGTCGTACCTCTCGCGCGCCGGACTCCCCCGCAATATCGTCATGGACTCTTATATGGACGTTTCGTCAGTCCCCGGTGGCCCTGCCGCGCCGACGTTTCAGTCGCAACTTTATCTGACAGTGAATCTCATCAAGACGGGGGATGTCCTGCCGGGGCCGCTGTCGCTCAACCCGACCGGACCGGGCATGCCAAATTGGGTCGGTTACTTTTTTGACGGGAATCGAGGCGCGATTGCTTTCGCCGCCACGATGCCGCCTGGCGCTTCTTCCATTACAACATCATCCTGCAACGTGACGACGCTAGCCCCCAGCGTGGTCCTGCCCACTATCAGCACCAGTGCGTTCCAGGGCGTCGGCACGACGGCGGGTGTAACGCCGTTTGCAATCGGTTTGGATTGTCCGACGCCCAATGTTCGCGTCTTCATCACGTTGACCGATAACACCGCGTCAACGAATACGTCCGACATGTTGTCGCTAAGACCGGACTCAACCGCCCAAGGCATCAAGCTGCAAATCCTGAACGCGAATACGCCCATCAGTTTTGGTCCCGATTCCGCCGATGTGGGCAATACCAATCAATGGCTGGCGGGCACTTCAGTGGGCGGCCCGATGAATGTGCCGCTTTCGGTGCGGTATATCCAGGCGGGATCGTCAGTGAGACCAGGTACGGTGAACGGGATAGCGACCTTTACCATGTCATATCAATAACGTTGGCGGCAGTGTTTCCCGGCGTTGCCCGCTTGAAATCGGCATCTGTCCCCAACCCCATTTGCCGACGCACTGTCCCATGACGTGTATCATTCGTTCCCTGCGCTGTTCTGCGCTGGCGACTCCCGTATGGTCGAACGCTCGTTCGCGACCTGTTTCCGATGCGGCCGAGTTGCCATTGTGATGCGGGTTCCGGCCCAACTCCCGCAGCTCGACGCCGCCGCGCAAGGCGTGGCACACCGGCAGCCGCAAGCCGCCGGGACCGCCCGAACCCCTATCCGTGACCGCCAGACCCGATGTCAGTCTCCGAACTCAAACGCCGCCGCACGTTCGCGGTCATTTCCCACCCGGACGCGGGTAAGACCACGCTCACGGAAAAGCTGCTGCTGTTCTCGGGCGCGATCCAGATTGCCGGCACCGTGAAGGGCCGCAAGAGCAATCGCTACGCGACGTCCGACTGGATGGAAATCGAAAAGCAGCGGGGCATTTCGGTGGCGAGCTCGGTGATGCAGTTCGAGTACGGCGACGCCGTCATCAACCTGCTCGACACGCCGGGCCACGAAGACTTCTCCGAAGATACGTACCGCGTGCTGACCGCGGTCGACGCCGCCGTCATGGTGATCGACGGCGCGAACGGCGTCGAAGCGCAAACGCTCAAGCTGCTCGAAGTCTGCCGCAGCCGCAAGACGCCGATCGTCACCTTCATCAACAAGCTTGACCGCGAAGTGCGCGAGCCGCTCGAACTGCTCGACGAAATCGAGCAGCATCTGGGTGTCGCCGCCGTGCCGTTCACATGGCCGATCGGCATGGGCAAGGACTTCCAGGGCGTCTACGATATTCAGCGCGATCAGGTGCGCATTTTCCGCGCGGGACAGGACAAGGCCGGCGGCGAAGTGGAAACGCTGCAAGCGCCAAGCGACGAAGAAGGCGAACGCCGCTTCGGCCACGCCTGGATCAAGGCGAAGGAAGAGATCGATCTGATCACAGGCGCGTCGCCGGATTTCGATCGCGAGCAGTTCCTTGCCGGTCAGCAATCGCCGGTTCTGTTCGGCTCGGCGATCAACAACTTCGGCGTGAAGGAAATTCTCGACGCGCTGGTCGACCTGGCGCCGCCGCCGTCCATGCGCATGACCGTGCAGCGTCCGGTCATGCCGGACGAGCCGAAATTCACCGGCGTCGTGTTCAAGGTGCAGGCGAACATGGATCTGGCGCACCGCGACCGCGTGGCGTTTATCCGCGTGTGTTCGGGGCATTTCGAACGCGGCATGGCCGTGAAGGTGACGCGCACGAACAAAACTTTCCGCGCCAATAACGTGGTGACGTTCCTGTCGCAACGTCGTGAGACGGTGAGCGAGGCCTATCCGGGCGATATCATCGGTATTCCGAATCATGGCACGCTGAGTCTCGGCGATACGCTGACCGAAGGCGAGCAACTGCAATTCGTCGGCCTGCCATTTTTCGCGCCGGAAATTTTCCAGACCGTCGAAGTGGTCGATCCGATGCGCGCCAAGCAGCTCGGCGAGGCGCTGAAGCAACTCGGCGAAGAAGGCGCGATCCAGGTGTTCCGTCCGGAAGTGGGCGGCCTGATGATTCTCGGCGCGGTCGGGCAACTGCAGTTCGAAGTGGTGTCGCACCGTTTGTCGACGGAATACAAGGTCGACGTGCGCATGGCCCCGGCGCGCTACCGCATGTCACGCTGGGTGACTAGCGACGATGCAGCCGAATTGCGCCGCTTCACCGATTCGTACGCGGCGCGGATCGCGCTCGACGCTTCCGACGCACCGACGTATCTGGCCTCGCACGTGTCGGAAATCGAAGTCGCGCAGAAGGCGTGGCCGAAGATCGTGTTCAACGAGTTGCGCGAGCATTCGGGCGCGCCGTTCAAAAAGGCGATGTAAGTTCGCCGCACTGGTTTCGACCGAAAAACAAAGCAAGGCAACGCAACGCAACGCAAATCAGAAGGCCCCGTCAAAAACGCGGCCTTCTGCATTAACGCCCGTACCTTTGCCGCCTGGAGCATCGACGCTCACCCCAGCTTCAACACCTCTTCTCGCATCCACCCGGCCAGCGCCTGCACATGTTCCAGCCCGACGTGCCGCTGGGGAATATCGAGCCAGTAACCAAACGGCCCGCTCACATCGACGTCGGAAAACTGCGCGAGACTGCCGTCCGCCAGTTCCTCGACAATCATGTTCCGGTCGACGATCGCCAGCCCCGCGCCTTTACTCGCCGCGCGAATCGCCTGTTCCAGCGTCGAGAACTCGATGCCATTGTCCGCGTAACGCGCGGGCATGCCCGCCTTGGCCAGCCAGTTCGGCCACAATTCGAGCCGGGCGTCGTTGTGCAGCACATGCAGCGCCGGCATGCGTTCCAGCAACGCGTCGAGCGGTTGGCCGAGCAGGCGTGGCGCGCCCACGAGCACGTGGCGCTCCATCATCAGCAATTCGGAGTGCGCGTCCGGCAGCGCCTGGCGGCCGAAGCGAATCTGGCAGTGAAAGTCGCCGTTCGCCTCGGTACGAACGGACAGTTCGACGTCGGGCAATTCCACCGCGAGCGAACCCAAGCGCGGCGAAAACCATTGCGTGGCGAAAGTGGGCGGCAGAGCGAGCACGAGGCGCCGTCGCCCTTTGGCTGCCGTGATTTGACGAAAGCCGCGTTCGATCGTATCGAAGGCTTCGGACAGGCAGGGCAGCAATTGCAGGCCAGCTTGCGTCAGACGAATGCCTTTGTGGTCGCGCTCAAACAGTTTCGCGCCGAGCGATTCTTCGAGCAGCTTGATTTGCCGGCTCACGGCGCCTTGGGTCACGCACAGCGCAATGGCGGCGCGGTTAAAGCTCATGTGCCGGGCCGTCTCTTCGAAGAAGCGCAACGCGATCAGCGATGGCAAGCGCCGCATAAATCACCTTCTGTTACTTTTAATCGTGCGCGATCCGGCCGGCGAGAGGGTCGGGCTGCGAACTGTAGTTGTGCTGCACCACTAGCCGTGCGTTGTCCCCAAACGAATCACTTTTGGCGCGTCTCCGGCGCACGCGATTCGAACCGCCATCGGCCAGCGATTTTTCAAGGCAAACCGCCATCGTGGCGGCTGGAAGATTGTCGCATTGGCGCTCGTTGTTTGCTTGATCTCGATAACAAAAATCCCCGGCGCGCCTTGGACTGCCGGCCGCGATCGGGTGCCGGCCGGGCGCTGAAGGAGAAGCGCCGCGCGAACGCTCAACTTCGCCTATGCTGACGATGACGCGTGCCTGGCGACGGAGCCGGCTCGCTTTCCCTGCCTCGGAGCGCCTGTGACCGTTCGCAATCTCGACGCCTTGTTTCGACCCAAATCCGTCGCCGTAATAGGCGCCTCGGAGCGGCCCGGCAGCACCGGCGCGATGGTGTGGACGCGCGTGCTGGACGGGGGCTTCGACGGCCCGCTCTGGCCGGTCAATCCGAAGTACGAAAGGCTCGACGGCCACGCCGTGATCCACGATCCGGGCGATCTGCCGGAAGCGCCCACGGTCGCGCTGATCTGCACGCCACCGGCGACGTGGCCCGGCATCATCCATAAGCTCGGCGGATTGGGCACGCGCGCGGCGATTATCGTCGGCGAGGTGCGGTGCGATGAGGACCGGCTCGCGCTACGGCACGCGCTTTCGGCGGCGCGGCCGAATCTGTTGCGGATCGTCGGGCCGGGCAGTCTCGGCGTGGTGTCGCCGGCGCTGCGCGCGCATCTGGGCGCGCCGTCGTGCACGGTGAAGGCAGGCGGCGTCGCGTGGGTGTCGCAGTCGAACGCGCTGACCAACGCCGTGCTCGGCTGGGCGCACGCGCGCGGCCTCGGCTTCTCGCACGCTGTGGCGCTCGGCGGCGAGGCGGACGTGGACGCGGGCGACGTGCTCGACTATCTGGCCAGCGATCCCGGCACGCGCGCCATCCTGCTCGAACTGGATAGCGTGCGGGCGGCGCGCAAGTTCATGTCCGCAGCCCGGGCGGCGGCGCGCAACAAGCCGGTGCTGGCGCTGCGCTCCGGCCGCGCCGATCCCGCCGACGCGCTTTACACCGCCGCGTTCCGCCGCGCCGGCATGGTGCGTGTCGACGCGCTCGACGACCTGCTCGACGAGATCGAGACCCTCGGCGTGGGCCGCGTGGCGGCGGGCGCTACGGCCACGCTGATTACGAGCGACCGCGGCCTGGCCACGTTGGCGCGCGACGCCTTCGCCGCAGCCGGCGATACCCTTGCGCCGTGGCCCGATGAGGCATCGGTGGCCTTGATGCAGACCTTGCCGTACGCGGTCGGCGGCAACCCGCTGCAACTCGGCGACGACGCGCGTCCTGAGCACTTCGGCACCGCGCTCAAGCTGCTCGCGGATCATCGCAGCACCGGCACGGCCTTCGTGGTCCACGCGTCGACGCACGGCGCGCCGGTCGGCGAAGTGGCGCAGGCCCTGATCGCGAATCATCGCTTCGCGTATCGCGGCTTGCTCGCGTGTTTCTTCGGCGGCGTGGATGCCGCCACGCGCGACGCGCTGCACGCGCAGGGCATCCCGGTTCATACGACGCCGCAACGCCTCGCGCGCGCCTTCGCGCGGCTGGTCGATTACCGGACGGGGCGCGAACTGCTGATGCAAACGCCGGAGGGTCTGCCGGCGCAAATTCCCGAATGCATTGACGCGGCTCAGGCTCAGGCGCGCGAGGCACTTGCAGCAGGTGAGCACCAACTAACCGGCGAAGCGGCGGCGCGGTTTCTGGGGCGGTTCGGATTGCAGGTGGAAACGGACTCGTCCACCAAACCCGTCGTCGACATCGCTGTCGAACTCTACGACGACGGCAACTTCGGCCCTGTCTTGCGCTTCACGACGCCATCGGCGGACGGCGTGTCCGAACCGTTGTGCGTCTACGGGTTGCCGCCGCTCAACCCAATGCTCGCGCGCGACATCGTCACGCGTTCGCCGTACGCGCGGCTGGTTGCGCCGGAACCGGCGCTGGCCGCGCTGACGTCACTCTCGCAAGCCGTATGCGACGTCAAGGAGCTTGTCGGTCTCACGCTGACGCTCAGGGTGTACCGCGATCACGTGATGATCGTCGAGCCCACGCTGAACCTTGCGCCGACACGCAGCCGCCTCGCGATCATGCCGTATCCACGTCGTTTCGAAGAAACGCTGGACTGGCAAGGAGTGCGAGTGACGGTCCGGCCCATCCGTCCGGAAGACGAGGCCGCGCATCATGACTTCGTCGAAGCAATGACGCCCGAGGATTTGCGTTTGCGATTTTTCGGCGCGGTGGGCAGCTTCGACCATTCGCAGCTCGCGCGCATGACGCAGATCGATTACGACCGCGAAATGGCGCTGATCGCCACCGTGCAGAGCGACGAAGGCTTCACGCGGACGTTGGGCGTGGTGCGTGCTGTCGCCGATCCCGACAACGAAACCGCCGAATTCGCGGTGGCGGTGCGCTCGGATCAGAAAGGCCGGCGCCTTGGGCAATTGCTGATGGACCGGATCATCAAATATGCACGTCTGCGCGGCATTCATTGGCTGGTCGGCGAGGCGCTGCGCGAGAATGCCCCGATGATCGGGCTCGCCAAGGCCAGCGGTTTCACGATTACGCGGACGGAGGATCCGGGCGTGGTGGGGTTCAGGATGGCTCTGGATGAGGCGGCGACTCACTGACAAAGCGATGAGCGGCAAGGCAGCCCATCGAGGAAATTTCGCGTGTCTTGTCAGAACATATCGACATCGCGACGGAGTTCTCCTTGCGCGCAGCGTGTCATCGGAATTTGCATAGTGACGAAAGCGCCCGATCTTCGGACGTTTCTCAACACTGTTTGAGTGGACCTTTCATAAAATCTTACGGTCAGGTTACTTCCTGGCTCCGAGTCTTGGCAAAGGTGTAGTCAGCGAACTGTCGCTCGGCTGGGATTTTATTTAGCTCTCTTAACAGGTCAACTAATGATTCACAAGAAACGTACCCGCGAGACCTACCAGGGCACGGGGAAAACAGGCTACCGGCTGGCGCTCATGCCGGCAATGTTGATGGCGGCCATGCGCTGTGCCAATACCGCTTGGGCCGTCGACGGCGGCGTCGTGGCGGCAGGTGCCGGCGCCATCAAAACGCAGGGCAACAAAACGACCATTTCGCAGTCCAGCGACAAGATGATCGTCAACTGGAAGAACTTCAACATTGGGCAAGACCAGTCGGTTGTCGTCAGTCAGCCGGGCGCCACGTCGGCTCTGCTCAACCGTGTGACCACGGCGGACCCCACGCAGATCAACGGCGTGCTGAAGGCGAACGGCCGGGTGTTCGTGGTCAACCCGGCGGGCGTCGTGTTCGGCCAGAACGCCAAGGTCAATGTTGGAAGCCTCGTAGCCTCGACCCTCGACGTGAATGACCAGCAGTTCATGGACGGCGGCAGGCAAGGTTTGAACGGCACCAGGAACATCAATCTCTTTTCGCGCGGCGGTGAAGGTAAGGTCACGAATAACGGCCAACTGACCGCGGACGAAGCGGTGATTCTGTTGGGCCCTCAGGCGGCTAACTACGGCACGATCCGCGCCAGGGACGTGACGCTCGGTGCCGCAAATGGCGTAGCGATGCAGATGAGCGATTCGGGTTTTGGGGTCTCGCTCGGCCGGCAGGCACAGAATGCGCTGGCTGCCAATTACGGGGTTATCGCCGCGAAGGGCGGCAACGTCACGCTGTCCGCGGCGGCGACCGGCGCCATGCTGGGTACTGTCGTTCGAAACACAGGGCAGATCGAGGCAACCAGTGCCTCATTGGGTCGAGGCGGCAGTATCACGCTTGGTGCGGAACGTGACGGCAAGATCGGTGTAGGTGGCCGTTTGACTGCCGACAACTCTATCTGGATTACGACTGCGCCGGCATTTCCTTCTCCGTCTTCACCCTTCGACGCATCCTCGGCACCTGACGGCAGCGCTCGCGCACTCAAGGGCCACGACATCGCGGTGGAGTCGGGCGCAAAGATACAAGCGGCATCGGGCTACGTCAACATCAGTTCGGCGCGTGGCAACGTCACCATGGACGGCAAGATCGTATCGGACCTTGCTGATATCACCGCTGCCGGCGGTGCTGTCACAACTAACGGTCGGATTGAAGCCGATCAGGTGTCGCTGGGCGGCGTCGCTGTCGACATCAACGCACCGATCCACGCGGGGAGCATGGTGTCGGTTTCCGGTGACGGAGACGTGCACCAGCGAGCAGACGTGAGCGCGACTACCGGTTCGGTCTACGTGGCCGGTGCCAATATCATCCAGGCCAATGGCGTCAAAACTTCGGCCGCCGCCGACGTCTCGCTGACATCGAAGGCGGTCTATCAAGATCCGGTGACTACTGTTATGTCACCCGCTGGTCAAATCCATGTGGCGAATGTCACGGGCAAGACCATCAATATCAACGGCGGCGACATCGCGCTGACGGGGAATCTGAAGGCAGACGGCAATATTTCGGTTAAATCCATGCAATATATGCCGCCGTGTCCGGACGGGATGTCGTGCGTGCAGGTTATGCAAGGCGGTCACCTCGTTCAAACAGGCAACGTGATCAGCCGCAACGGCAACGTGGCATTGAACGCAGCGACCACCGTCTCGCAGCAGGCTTCGTCCCTTACCAAAGCCGGTAACGATGTCACGCTGAACGCCTTCGACGTTCAAACCGGGCGCATCCAGGCAGGCGACAAGATTGCTGTCGATGCGTACGTGGCTCGCGTCGGCGGCAAGTTGACGGCCCGCGAGGTCAGTCTGCCGGCCAACACGCAGAACGCGGACGGCAACATCCGCATCAAGGCGAAGTCCGCAAACCTGTGATCGCAAGCGAGCGTGACAAAGTACTTGAGCGGTTCTTCATCAGGCGAGTCGCAATAACTCACTGAGCGAACAGGCAAGCCGGCGTAACGAAGGGAGAGGCGCTTCGCCTCTCCCTTTCTGATTTGCATCGTAACAAACCTTCCTCATTCCCGATTCATGCGTCGGCAGGGCTCTCACGAGGCTCTGCTGGCGCTTATTTTTCCAGCGCATCGCAAACTTGAAAGCCGCTCACTCCTACTGGCACACACGCCGTCGATTTGACCGCGCCTGGCTGCCGTTGCTCGGCGTGACTGTATGGCACGCTTCCGCGCAAGCCTACGAGCCGACGAACGCCGGCTCGCTGCTCCGACAGACTCCCGAACTGACGCGAGGAGCCGGAGCCGAACCCGGAGTTGATCGAGCAGCGCCGATGCAGCCTTCGACTCCGCCCGAGACGGCACCCGAAAACGGCGAGCTTTCATTTCCCGTCCATGGCTTCGATTTTGGCGGCGCGTTGTCTGTGGAGGAACAACAACGCGCCGACGAATTCCTTGTGCCGTGGCGTGGGCGTAACGTCACGTTTTCGCAATTGCGCGTACTGCGCGATGCGCTTACCACGGTCCTGTACCACGGTGGCGACTCTCTCGTGCGTGTCATCCTGCCGCCGCAGACGGTGACGGACGGCGTCATCCACTTCGAGATCGCGCGCGGCCATGTCGAGTCTGTCACTGTCGAAAACAGCTCCGACGTCGCGACCAAACGGCTTCGGGAAATTCTTGAAAGCACGCGTGATGGCGCACCTTCGCTGCACGATATCGAGCGCAACGCACGCCTTGTCGAGGACATTCCCGGTGTCGGATCGGCGACATCCACGTTGTCTGCCGGAAGCCAACCGGGCGGCACGGTAGTCACAGTCGATGTCGCGCCTGGCGACCGGTATTACGGTGCGGCGACTATCGATAACGCGGGCTCGCGGCAAGCGGGTTGGCGCAGATTCGGCCTGACCGGCGGCGTTAACAATATGCTGGGGCTAGGCGACCAGTTACAGGCCACGGTCTATCTGACGCCGCGTTTCATGCAGACCCAGGCAGGCGAAGACGGGCAAACGCGCCTCGGCCGCATCTCCTACGACATGCTGACTGGCCTCGGCGCGAGCCGTGCGGGTATCGCATACTCGCATGTGGATTACCGGCTAGGTGAGATGTTCACGGGCTTGGGTACCGGATCGGCGAATGTCGTCAGCATTTACGGCGTCCAGCCGCTGATCCGCTCAGACTCCGCGAGTCTCGATCTTGGTGCCAATCTCGACCTCAAACGGTCCAGCGACGAAAAGTTCGACAACGTGCTTCGAACCGGCCTGCGCAGCCTCGTTGCATCAGTGCGCGCGGACGGCGCCCTGGCTGGTGAAATCGGCACGCGCCGCAACGTGATCCAGTACAGCGCCGTGCTCAGTCGCGGCACGGCAGAGCAGAGCGAGTTCGACTATTCGAGCAGCGCACCCATGCTCGACAGCCGACGATTCGACTTCTACAAGGCCGAACCATCCGTCGCTTACGTCCAGGCTATTACGCCGACTATCCGCGCTTCAGTCCAGATGCGCGGGCAATGGGCCAGTCGGAGTCTTGACAGCTCGGAACGAATGGGGCTCGGCGGTCCTTCTGCCGTGCGCGCTTATGATCAGAATGCGGCTTCGGTCGACGACGGTCTGATCCTTTCGATCGCCGCGAGCAAATCTATCAGCAGTTTGCCGGGCGCCTCTGTGCAGGTGTTTTATGACGATGCGCGAGGCAGAACACGTCCGGACGGCCCGATACCGGGCGCATTCGTGCGCTTGCAAGGTTATGGCATCGGCGCGAGCTACAGCGGCAAGCATGTGGCCGCGCAGTTAACTTATGCGATGCGTGCGGGCCATGCTTTTGAGCACACGGCTCGCCAGCAGACCTGGGTTACGGTGTCCACGACGTTTTAGTTGAATCAACCAGCAGTGGTGACGCCGGAGACGGTCGAAATGCTCTTCGCTCACCTCGAGAGGATCCTCAAAACTAGATCGCTTGCGACTGCGCTGGCCGCTGGCGTATGTGGCACAACACGCCACGTATCCGCACCCAACCTACGCGGCATCGCTGTCACGCGAACCGCTGGGATGTGCTCGACGTTTAAACGCAGCGCGCGAGGCAAAGAACACGGACGGCGTGCGCTTTGCCATCAGGGAGCGCACGCGCTGGATCAAGGGCTATGAAATGGATTGCAGAGGAGGCTGAACAAATGCCAGCGGCGCGCCCGATACATTTCGCAGCAAAGACGTAGACATCATGGCCAATATGATGAGAGCGGGTTTAAGCCGCCAGCTTCGCCGCCGCCTCATCGACCTGCGACCGCGTCACCGCCAACTCCTCCAACCACACATCGCCATAAACCGCCCCGGTCTCGCGCTCCAAACGCGCAATCGTCGCCGCGCAGCGACTCGCATCCTTCGGCGTCGCGATAAACGACTTCACCGATTCACCCGCCTTGAACGCATCGAACAACGGCACGCGGATGTCGTCCGGCAGCGCGCGCGTCGTCCACTGATACGGCTTGCCGTTGAACGTGAATTGCGGCGGCAGCACGCGCTCTTTCTTCGCGGCCGGAATCAGGCCGTACGTGCGCGCGGCTTCGCCGATCTGCTCCGGCGAAAACAGCTCGTCCGGGCTGATGTCGAATTGCTGAATGAACGTCTCGATGCTCTGCATCGCCGCCGCGCGATCGTCGCGGCGCTTTTGCGCATGAGCGACGATGTCGCGCAGTTCGTCGGCTTCTTCGGGCGTGATCGTGAAGCTCGACTGCTTCTGCTGGAGTTCGGAAAAACGCTGGAATTCGGAATCGGTCAGAAGTTTCGCCATTGCTTATCGATGAGCGCGCATGGACGAAGCCATGCGGCGGGATTTTTGAGAGGGTCGCCATTCTAAACCATGTGCGCGAGCGGCCGATTTTCGACGGACCGCCGCTCAGGTTCGACCCGCCGCATCACGCGCTAGGCGGCGTTCTCGTGAAACATCGACAGTGCCTGTACCGTCTCGCGCAACAGCACGGTGGCGGCTTCGAGCGTCGGGGCGACATACTCGTCGATGCGCCGCAAGTACGGACAGGTAAGCACCGCGATCGCCTGGCCGGACGGACCCTGGATCGGAAACGTGAGGTCGGTCACACCGAACGTCTGCTGGCTGTCCTTCTGCGAAAAACCCGCAGCCCGAATCCGCTCGCAGGCCTGTTCGAGCGCGTCACGATCGATCGTGACCTCTCCCTTCACTTTGGTATGCTCGGCCAGCATCTGTTCGCGCTGCTCGATGCTTTGAAACGCGAGCATCACGCGCCCCGAACCCGTGTCGATCAGGCCGACGCGCGAACCGAGCCGCACCGACATGCCCCACGTACCCGGACCATCCACTTGCGCGATCACCAGCAGATTGCCGCGGTCGTACACCACGAGGTGACACGATTGTTCGGCGGCATCGGCAAAGCGCTGCATGAGCGGCAGCGCTTCGGAGATCAGACGGTTCATCGGCGGATGCCGGTGCGCGAGCGCATACAGCTTGAGGCTGAGCGAATAGCGGTCTCCCCCCGCCGAGCGCACCACGTACTGACGCGCGACCAGCCGTTCAAGCATGCGATACATCTCGCTCGCGTTGCGTCCGAGCAGCTTGGTTATTTCGGCGCGCGTGAGTCCTTCCTTCTGCTCGGCGAGCAGTTCGAGGATGTCGAGGCCTTTGTCGAGCGCCGGGGCGCGGTAGCGGTCGGCGTCGTCTTTGTCGTCTGCGTCCATCGTGAGGGAGGTTCCTTGGGCTGTTCTCATTATGTGGCGCGTGAGTGTACGTGCGGGACGAATCTGGCGGAGATGACGCACGTCCAGGGAAAATACGGACGGTCCGTGCAGTCTATATTCCTTGACTTCGAAAAGTCCATATATGAATAATACGTTCATTGGTGAATGAACGTCGCCAAGACTCGACAAGACTCGAATAAAAAAGCGCAGGACGAAGTGCCGGCCTCAGACCCGGTTCACGCAGTTCCCACAACGCATATCTGGAGACAACCATGTCGTTCGCGAAAGGGCCGCTCACGGCCCGCCGTTTGTTCCGCACTTCGTTCTCCGTCGCAGCGGCTGCTGCGTGCCTCGCCGGCCTTGCCGCGACGGGTGCCGCGCAAGCCGCCGACGCCGGCAAGATCGGCCTCGGTCTGCCGCTGCTGACCTCGCCGTTCTGGCAGTCGTACAACAACTATCTGCCCAAGTACGCGAAGGAGAGCGGTCTCGACATCCTCGCGCCGGTCAATTCGAACGGCGATCCGGTCCAGCAGATCACGGACATGAACAACCTGCTGAACCTCGGCGCGAAGGGCATCGTGGTCGGCCCGCTGGATTCGGCGGCGATCAGCCGCGCGCTCGATGCCGCTGCGGCGAAGAACGTGCCGGTGGTCGCCGTAGACGTCGCGCCGACGCAGGGCAAGGTCGCGATGGTCGTGCGCGCGGATAATCACGCGTATGGCGAGAAGGCGTGCAAGTACATCGGCGATCACGTGAAGTCGGGCAAGGTCGTGCAGATCATGGGCGACCTGGCATCGGTCAACGGACGCGATCGGTCTGAAGCGTTCCGCTCTTGCATGAAGGGTTATCCCGGCATGTCGGTATTGGAAATTCCCGCGGCCTGGAAGGGCGACGTCGCGGCCACCGCGCTCGACAGTCTGCTGACCGCGAATCCCGACGTGAAGGCCATTTACATGCAGGCAGGCGGCGTTTATCTGTCACCCACTCTGCAAACCTTGCGTCGCAAGCAGATGCTGTTTCCGGCCGGCGATGCGAAGCATGTCGTGATCGTCAGCAACGACGGCATTCCTCAAGAGTTCGACGCGATCCGCCGCGGCGATATCGACGCGACTGTGTCGCAGCCCGCCGACTCGTACGCGAAATATGGCCTGTTCTACATCAAGGCGGCGTTGGCGGGTCAGACCTTCAAGCCCGGTCCGACCGATCACGGCAGCAACATCATCCAGTTGGCGCCGGGCATTCTGGAAGACCAATTGCCCGCACCGCTCGTGACGAAATCGAACGTCGACGACAAAGCCTTGTGGGGCAACACGGTCAAATGAGCGGTCCAATGAGCGAACTCGCGTCCTCCGTGCCCGTCGTCGAAGCGCTCGAGGTCACCAAACGCTTCGGCTCGACGGCCGCGCTGAACGACGTGAGCATTCGCGTCATGCCCGGCGAGTCGCATGCGCTCGTCGGGCGCAACGGCGCGGGTAAATCGACGCTGGTGTCGATTCTCACCGGCCTGCGCAAGCCCGACACCGGCGAGGTGCGTTTCAGCGGCGCGGCCGCGCCATCGATCGCGGATCGTGACGCCTGGCGCGAGCGCGTGGCATGCGTCTACCAACATTCGACGATCATCCGCGATCTGAGCGTGGCGGAGAATCTGTTCATCAACCGGCAGCCGTTGCGCGGCGGCGTGATCGATTGGCAAGCCATGCGGCGCGATGCGCGCGCGTTGCTCGATCACTGGAAGATCGACGTGCGCGAAGATGCCCGCGCCGGCGATCTGTCGGTGGAAGCGCGGCAACTGGTGGAGATTGCGCGCGCGCTGTCGTACGGCGCGCGCTTCATCATTCTCGACGAACCGACTGCGCAACTCGACGGCGACGAGATCAAGCGCCTGTTCCGGCGTATCAGCGAGTTGCAGCGCGAAGGCGTGACGTTTCTCTTCATCTCGCATCATCTTCAGGAAGTCTATGAAATCTGCCAGGCCGTGACGGTGCTGCGCGATGCGCGGCATATCGTCAGCGCGCCGGTTTCCGCGTTGCCGCGTGAGCAACTGATTGAAGCGATGACCGGCGAACGCGGCGGTCTCGCCGTCGCCGACGCTGCAGCGCGCGCCGCGTTGCCCGCCGATACGGCGGTCGCGCTGGAACTCAAGGAACTGGCCGGCGCCGATTACGAAGGCGTGTCGTTCATGGTGAAGCGCGGCGAAGTCGTCGGCTTGACCGGCGCGACGAGCAGCGGCCGCACGAGCGTGGCCGAAGCGATTGCGGGCCTGCGCGCGGCCAAGCGCGGCACGATCAGCGTCGACGGCGCAATCTTGCCGCCCGGCGATGTGCCCGCGGCGCTCGCGCATGGCATAGGCTGTGTGCCGAAGGATCGGCATCACGAAGGGCTGGTGCTCACGCAATCGGTGGCGGAAAACGCATCGATGACGATCGCGCGTCTGCTCGGCAAATTCGGCATCGCGCCGCCCGCGAAGAAGAACGCCTTCGGCCAGAAGATGATCGAGGCGCTCGGCATCGTCGCGCAAGGTCCGGAGCATGTCGTGTCGGGTCTATCCGGCGGCAATCAGCAGAAGGTGGTGATGGCGCGCGCGCTCGCCACTAACCCCAATGTGCTCGTGCTGATCGATCCCACCGCGGGCGTCGACGTGAAATCGAAAGAAGCGTTGCTCTCCGTCGTGGATCGCGTGCGCGAAGAGGGCAAGGCCGTGCTGGTCGTGTCCGGCGAACTCGACGATCTGCGCACCTGTGACCGCGTGCTGGTCATGTTCCGTGGCCGTGTCGCGGCCGAATTTCCCGCGGGTTGGCAGGACCACGACCTGATCGCATCCGTTGAAGGAGTCAGTCTTCATGAAGAATAGTGTGCCCAGTCCCGCTTTCGGCGCCGTGCAAGGTCAGGCTCAGCCTCAGATGGCCGCGCCGGCGTCGCGAGGCAAACGCGCGCGTTCCGAACTCGCCCGGCTGCGTGAACTGGCGTTGTTGCCCGCGCTTGCTTTGTTGATCGTGATCGGCGCGTTTGTCAGCCCGAGCTTTCTGACGAAGACGAATCTCATCAGTGTGCTGGGCGCGTCGGCGGCGTTGGCGCTCGTCGTGCTCGCCGAATCGCTGATCGTGCTGACGGGCAAGTTCGACTTGTCGCTCGAATCGACGGTCGGTATCGCGCCCGCCGTGGGCGCGATGCTGGTGATGCCGGCGGCGTCCGCGGGCTTCGGCATGCAATGGCCGGCGGCGGCCGGCTTGCTCGCCATCGTGGTGGTGGGCGCGGTGATCGGCTTCATCAACGGCTTTCTCGTGGTGCGTTTGCGGCTCAATGCGTTCATCGTCACGCTGGCCATGCTGATCGTGTTGCGTGGCATGCTGGTCGGCGCGACCAAGGGCGGCACGCTGTTCGATATGCCGCCGTCGTTCTTCGCGCTCGCCACCACTATCGTGCTCGGCTTGCCTTTGTCCGTATGGCTCGCCGCAGTGGCGTTTGCGATCGCGGCCTTCATGCTGCGCTACCACCGGCTGGGCCGTGCGTTGTACGCGATCGGCGGTAATCCGGAAGCGGCGCGCGCGGCTGGGATTCGCGTGGAGCGCATCACGTGGGGCGTATTCGTGCTCGGGAGCATACTTGCCTCGGTGGGCGGTCTGATCGTGACCGGCTATGTCGGCGCGATCAATGCAAACCAGGGCAACGGCATGATCTTCACGGTGTTCGCGGCGGCGGTGATCGGCGGCATTTCGCTCGACGGCGGCAAGGGCACCATGTTCGGCGCGCTCACCGGCGTGCTGCTGCTCGGCGTCGTGCAGAACCTGCTGACGCTAGCCCAGGTGCCGTCTTTCTGGATTCAGGCGATTTACGGCGCGATCATTCTGGGCTCGCTGATGGTGGCGCGCGTTGCGAGCGGCGAAGGGCAGAACTGATGCACATGCACCTTGGAGAACTCATTTGACCAGCCGCCCGTTGCCATTGCAAACCGACCCGCGCCTGATCCTGCTCAGCCCCGCCGACAACTGCCTGATCGCGGCGGCGCGCCTCGACGGCGGCACGCAGATCGAGATCGAGGGCGAGCGCGTGACTCTCACCAAAACCATCGACCTCGGTCACAAGGTGGCGCGCCATGAACTCGCGAAAGACGACAAAGTGCTGCGCTACGGCGCGGTGATCGGTCACGTGACAGAAGCCGTGGCGCGCGGTGCGCATCTGCATACGCACAACCTCGAAAGCGATTACCTGCCGACGTACACGCACGACGCGGGCCACGAATTCGTCCATCACTGATGTGCGCACAACGAAGTGGCCTTGCGCCGCGCTGGAACGATCATGACTGACACTTCCGTAGCATCTCTGCCTGTCGCCGCGCAGCAGCCCGCGCTTGAGGGCTATCTGCGCCGCGATGGCCGCAAGGGCATCCGCAATGTGGTCGCGGTGGCGTATCTGGTCGAGTGCGCGCATCACGTCGCGCGCGAGATCGTTACGCAGTTTCGCGAACCGCTCGACGCCTTCGACGATCCATCCTCCGAACGCGAACCGCCTGTGCACCTGATAGGCTTTCCGGGCTGCTATCCGAACGGCTATGCGGAAAAGATGCTCGAGCGGCTCGCCACGCATCCCAACGTGGGCGCGGTGCTATTCGTGTCGCTGGGTTGCGAGAGCATGAACAAGCACTATCTGGTGGACGTGGTGCGCGCGAGCGGCCGTCCCGTGGAAGTGCTGACGATCCAGGAAAAGGGCGGTACGCGCAGCACGATTCAATACGGCGTCGACTGGATTCGCGGCGCGCGCCAGCAACTCGCCGCGCAGCAGAAAGTGCCGATGGCGCTGAGCGAACTGGTGATCGGCACGATCTGCGGCGGCTCGGACGGCACCAGCGGCATCACGGCGAATCCAGCGGTGGGCCGCGCGTTCGATCATCTGATCGACGCGGGCGCGACCTGCATCTTCGAGGAAACCGGCGAGCTGGTGGGCTGCGAATTCCATATGAAGACGCGCGCGGCGCGTCCGGCGCTCGGCGACGAAATCGTCGCTTGCGTCGCGAAGGCGGCGCGTTATTACTCGATTCTCGGCCACGGCAGTTTCGCGGTCGGCAACGCGGACGGCGGCCTCACCACGCAGGAAGAGAAATCGCTGGGCGCGTATGCGAAAAGCGGGGCGTCGCCGATTGTCGGCATCATCAAGCCGGGCGATATTCCGCCAACGGGCGGACTGTATCTGCTCGACGTGGTGCCGGACGGCGAGCCGCGCTTCGGTTTCCCCAACATCAGCGATAACGCGGAGATCGGCGAGCTGATCGCCTGCGGTGCGCATGTGATTCTGTTCACCACGGGGCGCGGTTCGGTGGTCGGCTCGGCGATCTCGCCGGTGATCAAGGTCTGCGCGAATCCCGCGACGTATCGCAATCTCTCCGGCGACATGGACGTCGATGCAGGCCGCATTCTCGAAGGCCGCGGCACGCTCGACGAAGTAGGCCGCGAAGTCTTCGAGCAGACAGTGGCGGTCTCGCGCGGCGCGGCTTCGAAGTCGGAGACGCTTGGTCATCAGGAATTCATTCTGACGTACAAGACGTTCGAACCGGTCGGACCGGCTTGCTTGCCGTCGAGCGCCGCAGCGCAGCATCGGGTTGTCGCGATCGAGCCGCACTGAGCGGCTCATTCGCGGTCATGGCTAGCGGCAGGCCGCACGCGCCGTGGGCAAACCTCGCCCATGCATGGTAAAACACGACAAATTGGAGACGCGTTCAATGACCGCAACGATCGGATCGAAGATCGGGCAACGGCGCCGCATCGGCCGCGGGCCGTTGCAGGTGACCGGTTTGGGACTCGGCACGGCGCCCCTCGGCGGCCTGTACCGCGATCTGTCCGACGAAGAAGCTCACGCCACCATTGCCGCCGCCTGGAACGCCGGCGTGCGCTATTTCGACACCGCGCCGCATTACGGCAACACGAAAGCCGAGCATCGTTTGGGTGACGTGTTGCGGCGCTATCCGCGCGGCGAATATCTGCTGTCCACCAAAGTTGGCCGCCGTTTCGTGCCGCGCACCACGCCTTTCGACGACAAGGAAGGCTGGCAAAACCCGCTCCCATTCGAAGCAATCTACGACTACACCCACGACGGCATTCTGCGTTCGTTCGAAGATAGCCAGCAGCGCCTCGGCATTGTCGATATCGACATTCTGCTGGTGCACGATATCGGCCGTGTCACGCACGGCGACAACCATCCCCATTACTGGCGGCAACTGACAGAAGGCGGCGGTTTTCGCGCGCTGGACACGTTGCGCTCTTCTGGCGCGATCAAGGCCGTCGGACTCGGCGTCAACGAAGGCGCGGTGATACTCGATGCGATGGCCGAGTTCGATATCGATTGCGCGTTGCTCGCGGGCCGTTATACGCTCCTCGAACAGACCACGCTCGACGACCTGTTGCCCGCTTGTGAAAAACGCGGCGTCAGCATCCTGTTAGGCGGCGCGTTCAACTCGGGCATTCTGGCGCGCGGTGTCGAAGGTGATCTGAAGTTCAATTACGGCGAGGCGCCGCCCGAAGTGATCGAGCGCGTCGCGCGGCTGGAGGCGGTGTGCCGTGCGCACGGCGTGCCGCTGGCAGCCGCCGCCTTGCAGTTTCCGTATGCGCATCCGGCGGTCGCCACGGTGTTGACCGGCGCGCGCAGTGCCGATGAATTGCGCGAGAACGCTGCGTCGTTCGAGAAGCCGATCCCCGCGGCCTTATGGTCCGCGTTGCGTGATGAAGGCTTGCTCGACAGCCGCGCGCCCGCGCCGGAGGATTGAGTTGACGATGCATATCGATGCCCACCAGCATTACTGGGATCCCGCTCGTGGCGATTACGAGTGGCTCACGCCGGAACTGAAAATCCTGTACCGGACGTTCGGCCCGGAGGATCTCAAGCCATTGCGCGAACGCGCGGGTATCGAACGGACGGTGGTGGTGCAAGCGGCGCCGACCATCGACGAGACGCGTTATTTGCTGGACCTGGCGCGCCATGAGCCGTCGATTGCCGGCGTGGTCGGCTGGGTGCCGTTGTTGCTGCCTACCGCGCCGCAGGTGATCGAAGCGCTGGCGCATGAGCCGAAGTTCAAGGGCGTGCGGCCGATGCTGCAGGATCTGCCCGACAACACGTGGATCGCGAACCCCGATCTCGCGCCGGCCATCGAAGCGCTGATCGCATATGACCTTGCGTTCGACGCGCTCATTTACGCGCGCCACGTCGAGCCGTTCGAAACTTTCGCTAAGCGTTTTCCGGCGCTGCGCATCGTCGTCGATCATGGGGCGAAGCCGCCGATCCGCTACGGACGCGCGGGCTACCAGAGCTGGGCCGACGCAATCACGCGGCTCGCGCAACTGCCGCAGGTGCATTGCAAGCTGTCGGGGCTCGTCACCGAAGCATCGCCGGGCTGGACCGAGGAAACGCTGCACCCGTACGTCGAGCATCTGCTGAAGTCATTCGGTCCGGCGCGTTTGATGTGGGGCAGCGACTGGCCGGTGCTCGATCTGAACGGCGACTATCTGCTCTGGCATTCGGTGGCGAACACCTTGCTCGCGTCCTTGAGCGACGGCGAGCGCGAAGCGGTTTTCGGCGGCAATGCTGCCGCGTTTTATCGATTGTGATTTCTGGAAGAGACAAGCAACAGCCCATTCAACTGGAGTCGTAGATGACACAAAGACTGGCCGGCAAGACGGCCCTGATCACGGCGGCAGGACAAGGCATCGGACTCGCTACCGCCGAACTTTTCGCGCGCGAAGGCGCGCGCGTGATCGCCACGGATATCCGCATCGACGGACTCGCCGGCAAGCCGGTCGAGGCGCGCAAGCTCGACGTGCGCGACGACGCGGCGATCAAGGCGCTGGCCGCCGAAGTCGGCGCGATCGACGTGCTGTTCAACTGCGCGGGCTTCGTGCATGCGGGCAATATTCTCGAATGCAGCGAAGAGGATTGGGACTTCGCCTTCGACCTGAACGCGAAGGCGATGTACCGCATGATCCGCGCGTTCCTGCCGGCCATGCTGGAGCACGGCGGCGGCTCGATCATCAACATGTCGTCGGCGGCGTCGAGCGTGAAGGGCGTGCCTAACCGCTTCGCGTATAGCGCCTCCAAGGCCGCGGTGATCGGGCTGACCAAGTCCGTTGCTGCGGACTTCATCACGCGTGGTGTACGCTGTAACGCGATCTGCCCGGGCACGGTGGCTTCGCCGTCGCTCGAACAGCGGATCGTCGCGCAGGCCCAGGCGCAAGGCGCGACGCTGGACGCCGTGCAGGCCGCCTTTGTCGCGCGTCAGCCGATGGGCCGCATCGGCAAGCCGGAAGAGATCGCCGCGTTGGCGCTGTATCTCGGGTCCGACGAGTCGTCGTTTACTACGGGCCACGCGCATGTGATCGACGGCGGCTGGTCGAACTGACGCGCGGCGACCCAAGCTGAACCACGAACCGAACACCACTGAAAGGAAGTGCCAGGATGAAACTGCTTCGTTATGGGCCGAAAGGCCAGGAAAAGCCGGGCTTGCTCGACGCGCAAGGCAAGATTCGTGATCTGTCGAAAGTGGTCGCCGATATCGACGGCGCCGCGCTGACCGACGAAGGTCTCGCCAAACTGCGCGCGCTCGATCCGGCTTCGCTGCCGCTGGTCGAAGGCAGCCCGCGCATGGGTCCGTGCGTCGGCAAGATCGGCAAGTTCATCTGCATCGGCTTGAATTACGCGGATCACGCGGCCGAATCGAATCTGCCGGTGCCCGCCGAACCGGTCATCTTCAACAAGTGGACGAGCGCCATCAGCGGCCCGAACGACGACGTTGAAATTCCCCGTGGCTCGAAGAAAACCGATTGGGAAGTCGAATTGGGCGTGGTGATCGGCAAGCCGGCGAAATATATCGACGAAGCTAACGCGCTGGCTTACGTCGCCGGTTATTGCGTGATCAACGACGTGTCGGAACGCGAATGGCAGATCGAAAAGGGCGGCACGTGGGACAAGGGTAAGGGCTTCGACACGTTCGGCCCGATCGGTCCGTGGGTCGTCACGCGTGACGAAGTCGCCGATCCGCAGAACCTGAGCCTGTGGCTCGAAGTGGATGGCCACCGCTATCAGAACGGCAGCACGAAGACGATGGTGTTCGGCGTCGCGAAACTGGTGTCGTACGTGTCGCAGTGCATGAGCCTGCAACCGGGCGACGTGATTTCGACCGGCACGCCGCCGGGCGTCGGCATGGGCGTGAAGCCGAATCCGGTGTTTCTCAAGCCGGGTCAGACGATTCGCCTGGGCATCGAAGGGCTGGGCGAGCAAACGCAGAAGACCTACGCGGCGGAGTGATTCGCGTCTGCGGGCTTCGCGGGGCATGAAGAACAGCGGTTCCTGCACCAACAAGCAGGAGCCGCTTTTTTGTGTGCGCCGCTGCCGCTTACGCGCGTCTCTCTATTCGCAGTCGCGCGTGCGGCGCGGCCAAACCACCGCCGCACTCGTTTTCTGCAGGCTTCTCAATCGCCGTGTTCGGCGAGCAGTCTTGCGAGCAGCGCCACCAACTGATCGACGTGTGTATCCTCAGTGCGCCACGACGACACGCTGATGCGAAACGCCGGCCGGCCTTGCCAGACAGTCTGACCGAACCACGTTTCGCCCGACGCCTGCGCCGCTTCGCGAATCGCGACCGTCTGCGCGTCGGTCTTCGCTCGTACCAGCACCTGGTTCAGCACCACGCGGTTCAGCACCACGAATCCGGCACCACGCAGACCTTCGGCGATCCGCGCAGCCTGCGCGCAATGCCGGTCCACCATCTCCTGCACGCCGCTGCGCCCGAGCGAACGCAGCGCCGCCCAGATCGGAATGCCACGCGCACGGCGCGAGAACTCCAGGTTCACGTTCTTCTGCGCGTCGTGCGCGCCGGTCAGGTAAACCGCGTCGCTGTTCATCGCCGATGAAAGTGCCTGCGCGTCGCGGCAGATCGCCATGGCGCCGTCGTAGGGCGTGTTGAGCCACTTGTGGCCGTCGGTGGTCCAACTGTCGGCGCCGTCGATGCCATCGGTCAGCGCCCGTTTCGACGATGCCCGCGCCCACAGACCGAACGCGCCATCCACATGAACCCAGGCGCCGGCGGCTTTGGCGCGCGGAATCAGTGCCGCGAACGGATCGAACTCTCCGGTGTTCACTTCGCCCGCTTGCACGCAGAAGATCGTCATGTCGTCGAGCGGCGGTAGCTGCGCGGGATCGATGCGGCCGTGCTCGTCGACTGGCGCGCTGATCACGCGCTTCATGCCGAAGCCGAGCACGCGCAACGCCTTCTTGACGGTGATGTGCGCCATCTCGGAGATCACGACGCGCACCGGCGGCGCGCCGTCCAGGCCATCGTTGTCGAAATCCCAGCCCTTGCGCGCAAGCAGCGCGCGCCGCGCGGCCGCGATGCAAACGAGCGTGCACGCCGTGGCGCTGGTGCCGAAGCCGACCGCCGCTTCGCGCGGCAGATCCAGCGCGTCGAGCACCCAGCGCGCCGCGATTTTCTCCAGCGTGGCTGCGACGGGCGAGTTGTCGAAAGTCGACGCGCATTGATCCCACGCGCCCATCAGACGCTCGGCCGCCGCCGCGGCCGGCAGCACCGCGCCGATCACGAAGCCGTAATAGCGCGGATCGTTCGACGCGACTGTGCCGGGCGAACCACTTTCGTCGAGCAGACGCAGCACGTCTGCGGGCGCGTGGCCGTGCTGCGGGAAGGCTTCGTCGAAGGCGGCGAGTTGCGCGAGCGCGGCTGCGTCCGGAAACACCCGGCGCTTGCCGATATCGGTGAGGTAAGCGTGCGCGCGTCGGTCGGCGTCGGCAATCAGAGCAAGTTCGTTCATAGGGGTCCTTCAAGTATCGATAACGTGATGGCGCGGCAGCCTCAAGAAGGCCACGCGCCTAGAGATTGGCGAGGTCGCGACCGAGCTTCTGCAACTCGGCGTCGATGCGCTTGTAGTACGTGAACTTGCCGATCCGCTGCGCACGCACGAGTCCCGCATCGGCGAGGATGCGCATGTGACGCGTGGTGGTGGCAGGCGCAATACCGAGCTTGTCCGTAATGAACGTGCAGCACACGCCGACCGTTTCGATATCGGCGTGGTCCTGATACGGGAAATGCCGCGTCGGCTCTCTCAGCCAGCGCATGACGGCGAGGCGGCTTGCGTTGGCGAGCGCGTTGATGCGGGTGAGTTCGTCTGCCATGGAGCGGTGCGTGTGGAACGGAGCCATCAGTCGATAACGTTTCGCATATTAGCTAAATGATAACGCATGGACAAGCGCCCCGAAGGCGGCGCGAAGTGGTTCATCCAGGTGCCGTGACGTCAGCTCGCGTGTTCGTGTTCGCCGTTCTCGCTGATCCGGTTGACCGTGCCTTGTGCGACGGCAATCAGCTTTTCGCGGTTGCCTTCCATCACATACACGTTGCATTGGCAGGTCGCCTGATGCTGGCCCGCGTAGACGACCTTCGCGCGCGCGATCAGCGTGCCGTTGATGGCCGGCCGCAGGTAATTGATCTTGTATTCCCCGGTCACGACCTTCGGCCCGAGCAGCAGCGCGCCCGCGAAGGTCAGCGCGTTGTCGGCGAGATAGCTGATGACGCCGCCATGCACGAAGCCGTGCTGCTGCCGCAACTCGTCGCGGATCGGCAGGCTCAGCGTGAGTTCGCTGGTGCTTGTCTGCATCAACTCGGCGCCTAACAGCATGCTGAACGGCTGGGCATGCAGTGCGCCGCGCGCCCGGTCGAGGAGGTCGGTCATTGTGATTCCTTCGGGCGTGGCCCGCGGTGGCAATCTGCACTGGCCTGCGTCGTGCAGTCCCTACCCACTCTAGGAAGCGCGCATGCACCGCGTCAAGGTGAATCGGCAATTCGTGCGGCGCATTGTTGCGCGAATTGATTGCAATGCTGACGTTGACCGATGAAAAGGGGGCGTAAGGCGATCTTTGATGGAATTGGCCTCAAGCGCGGCGCGCTTATGCCGTTAACCCTGATGTAGCTCCCGTCATTCTTTGTCTCCAGGTATTCACGATGTTCAGCAAGATCAAGGTCGCATCCGGCCTGTTGTGTGTTCTGGCCGCGTTTTGCGTTTTCCAGCTTGTCACGATAGGTTTGGGATTCTGGTCGCTCACGCGTACGCATGACGACGTGGGCGATCTGTCGAACATCGCCTTGAAGCAGGTGGACGCGGTCAACGAAACGACCCAGCATTTGATGGACGCGCGCATCAACCTCTCGCGCGCCGGGACGCGCATGGTGCGCGGCGGCTCCGAGCCGACCGATATCGTGCAGCACGCCCGTGAACAGTTGACGGCCGCCGACCAGTCGTTCGCGGCCTTCATGAGCGCGCCGAAGACCGGCGATGAAAACGGCGCCCGCGCCGCCGCGCTCGCCGAGCGCTACAAAAAGCTGCACGACGCGCTCGCAGAGCTGGTGCAGTTTCTCGACTCGAACAACATCCAGGCCTTCCTCGATCAGCCGACGCAGTCGTTCCAGGACGCGTACCTCGGCGAGTTGCATAACTTCGTGCAGTTCGGCAACACGGCAAGCCGCGCATCGCTCGATTCGATCGACACGCGCATGGCGACCTTCCGTGCCGTCAGCATCGTGATCCTGCTGGCGCTGGTAGCCGGCACGTTCGCCGTGTACGCGGCGCTGCGGCGCGGCGTGGTGGCGCCGCTGGAAGAAGCGGGCCGTCACTTCGACCGGATCGCACACGGCCGTCTCGACCAACCGATCGCCGCACGCGGCACCAATGAAATCGGCCGGTTGTTCTCGGGCCTCGCGAAAATGCAGGCGAGCGTGGCGCGCACGGTGCAGACCGTGCGCGAATCCGCCGACTCGATCCACCTCGGCGCCGACGAAATCGCGACCGGCAACGCCGATCTGTCGGCGCGCACCGAAAACCAGGCGGCGTCGCTTGAAGAAACCGCGTCGAGCATGGAGGAACTGACGGCTACCGTGCGCCAGAACGCCGAGCACGCGCGTGAGGCCAACGCGCTCGCCGAGACCGCGCTGGAGGCGACCTCGCGCGGCAGCGAAGTGGTCAACGAGGTGGTCGACAAGATGCGCGGCATTGCGCAGAGCTCGGACAAGATCGCCGAGATCATTTCGGTGATCGACGGCATTGCCTTCCAGACCAACATCCTCGCGCTGAATGCGGCCGTCGAAGCGGCGCGCGCGGGCGAGCAGGGGCGCGGCTTCGCGGTGGTGGCGGGCGAAGTGCGCGGCCTCGCGCAGCGCAGCGCGCAATCGGCGAAGGAAATCAAAACGCTGATCAGCGAATCGGTCGCCGAGATTCAGGGCGGTTCGACGCTGGTCGAGCACGCCGGCGCGGCGATGAGCAACGTGTCCGCCTCGATTTCGCGCGTCACGCAGATGATGGCGGAGATCAGCGCGTCGTCGCTCGAGCAGAGTACGGGCATCGAGCAGGTCAATCAGGCGGTCGTGCAGATGGACGAGATGACGCAGCAGAACGCGGCGCTCGTCGAAGAGGCTGCAGCGGCGGCGGCTTCGCTGCATCAGCAGACTCAGCAATTGAAACAGGCTGTTTCCGTCTTCGAAATTTCTGAAACTGTGTTGCGGATGCAACAAATCGACGAAGCGCAAGGGCAATCGGCCGATTTTTCGTTAGCCGGTATGCGCGCAATCTAGACCGCGAAAAGGCGCAAAAAGAAATCGTCAGACAAAGAAAATGGCCCGCCGAAGCGGGCCATTTTGCATTAGACGCAAGCGCCTAAGGGTGCCTCAACGTACCTGACGGTACTTAGGCCGGCTGGATGTTCGCAGCTTGCTTGCCCTTCGGGCCTTGCTTAACTTCAAACGTCACCTTTTGGTTTTCCTGCAGGGACTTGAAGCCGCTGCCTTGAACTTCCGAAAAGTGCGCGAACAGGTCTTCGCCGCCGTCGTCCGGCGTGATGAAGCCAAAGCCCTTTGCATCGTTAAACCACTTCACAGTACCTGTTGCCATTTTTAATCCAGTAAATGTTGTGTGTTGCATTCGCGACCGCTATTTCTCAACACGAGATCGAGCGCGAAGTAGGAGTTGTATCACGTCTTAATGACGGACGCCAACCAACCAGTATTCGGGTATTCCCCCGCCCCGGTGTTTTTGAGGCCTGGAAAGCAGTTGGAAGGCTGTTCCCGCAGGTAGGGTAAACTGCTCGTATTACTCTTCCAGGAAAAACATTGACACATTATTTGCAAGAAGAACTTACCTCGTTCTGGAGTCGTTTGACCCCCTATCTGGCGATATTGGAGTCTAAATCACCTCAGGAAGGCACCCTGGACCCGGTCGGCCGTATCACGGTCGACACCGAAGACCGCCAGGCTTTCGCCCTCCACGTCACCGATCAGAAGCCGCACGGCGACACGTCGGACACCCCCACCGGGCACAGCGCAACTTATATGCGTTTTAAATCAGCCGACAGCGACTGGAGCCCCTGGCAGCGCGAAGAGTATTGATCGACCGGGCGGTCGGCCTTCGTGCCCGCGTCCCGTCGCGAGATCGCGGCCGGCGTTCAGCCGGCTTCGATCGGTCCGTTCGACGCTTAGTTTTTGCGCCCGCTGCGGCGCGTGCGCTCATAGAAATCATTCGGCTTGCTGCGAACCCAGCGCACGAAGGTGCGTATCGCCTCGTCGGTGAGGAGCGCCTCGACCGTCGAATAGCGCTGCGCCAGTTCGGCTTCCGTGAACAGCGCGTGGAGCTGACGGTGGCAAATGCGGTGTAGGGCGGCGACTTCCTTGCCGCCTTTTGTTTTCGGCACCCAGTGATGCAAGTCGCGCTGGCTCGCCGGGATCGGCCGGCCGCAGAGCGGGCAGATTTCGTCCACAGGCGGTGGTCGATACCAAGGTTCGGCAAGTTTCCTGGCCATGGCCTCACCAATGGCTAGCAGAATCTCTGGCGCTCGACCGTTGTGTGGCCTGGCCGGCGGCGTTCACGCCGGCAGCGCCTCATAGGCGGTAGCGAGGTGATAGGGCGTGGTCGACGGCATATCGGCGCGCGCTACTTCACCTGCCGGCGTTTTGCATTCGAACCAGCCCTGCGGACGCAGGAACCGTTGCTGGAACAGTTCAATTTGCCGGGGCAGCGCGGCGCGCGCCGCCGGTTCGCCATGGCTCGCCAGCGCGCGTAGATATTCGGTTTGGGCCCAGATCCGCTGGGTCGCGTCTTTGATCCGGCCGGTTTCGTCGAGCGAGGCGTACACGCCGCCGGTTTCCCTATCCACGCCATGTTGTTGCGCGAAGCTGAACGCGCGCGGCATGGCTTCGGCGAGACCCGAGCCTTCGAACACAGCGCCCGCCTGTTTCACCAGCCAGAACCATTCGAACTGGTGCCCGGGTTCCAGACGGTTGTCGTCCGCGCCGATCGGCAATTCGGCGATGCAGCCCGTTGGCGCATGCACGAAGCGCTGCGCGACCGCGCCGGCGAGGCGCCGCAGCGCGGCGTCGAAAGCGTTGTCGTGCGTGGCTTCGCGAGCGGCTAGCCAGGCTTCGGTCAGGTGCATCAAGGGGTTCTGGATCGGCGTGCCCGTCACGCAGGAGAAATCCGCGTTCAGCGCGGCGTTGAACAGATCGTCCCCGGCGGCGAAGTTCGACTGGATCAACGCGGACGTGCGATGCACGATTTCCAGCGCGTCGCGATTGCCGGAGCGCCGCGCATACTCCGCGCAGGCAAACACCACGAACGCGTGCGTGTACAGGTCTTTGGTGGTGTCGAGCGGTGCGCCTTGCGCGTCCACGCTGTAGAACCATCCACCGTCGCGCGTGTCCTGAAAGGTATGCGTCAACGCGTCGAACAGCACCTGCGCATGGGCTGCGTCGCCTGCTTGCGAGAACACGAACAACTGCCGCGCGCAGGCCATGGCCCGATAGCGCTCGGTGGGCAGCGGCTGATGACCTTCGGCGCTGACGGCTTCGTAGGGCAGCTTCAGTGCGGTATTGAAACCCGGGCCGCGCCAGATCGGCAGCACCACGCCTGTGAAGTGATCGCGCAGATTGATGGCGAGTGCGAGGGTGGAAGCGGCGGGTGGGTTCATGCTCTGCATAGTCAAAATGGGGCGAACAGGGTATTTCGAAGCGAAGCGACGGCGGACATATTTGTTGCTTCCGTGGCCTGAGTCTCAGCGCGGCGCGGTTGCCGGCGAACCTGCCAACGAGCCTGGATGCTACCTGTTTTGCAAACCGGCAGCCGCAAAATCAGGATGGCGACCGGTCGTGCGACCCGCCCGTGCGACCAGCCTGGCGACGTGCGGCTTAGCATAAAGCAAACGGCTCGCACTGGCACTGCGTCACCGGTGCGGAGACCACTTTAGGTAATTTCCGCTGAGGAGCAAGAACAATGCTGGGGAATCTCGAACTCATCGCCCGCCTGATGGTGGCCGCCGCGCGCTTGCGACAACTGCATGGCGTCAAACAGTTCCGGCAGGACGACGCGACTTCCTGAAATCGGAAAATCATCGCCGAATGGCTTCGGCGGGCGCGGGCGGCCATGCGACAATGCGCTCTCGAAAAATTCCAACGGCATTGACGAGCGGTGCTCGGCGCCCGCTTTCCGGCGACGACCGCTTTTTTCTCTATGGCAGATTCCGTAGCATCCACGCAGTCCCGGCCTCAGCGCGTCGCTTCGAAGAAGCGCCGCCAGGCCACCGTCCCGACCGAAACTGAAAACAAGCTGGCGCGCGCCGCGCGCTCGGCACAACGCCTCGCGCAATTGAGCGACGCCTCCCGCGACGACAGCACGCTCGACCTGTTCCCCGACGATCCCACCCGCGCCACGCTGGAAGCGATGAATATCGATATCCGGCAAGGCACGCTACATGGCTTCGAATTACCTGATGTGGTGTTGGCAGCTGTCGGCGCGATCGATGGCGGCGACAACGCGTTGGTGGACGCACGGGCCGCGCGCCGCGCGCCACGCGCTGCTAAGCCCGACGACCAACCGGTGCCGGTCAACGCGCTGTTGAGCGGGCTCGAAATCGAGCCTTTGGTGGTGGCGGCTTCTCCCGCCGGCGAACTGGCTTTGGGCGATGCGAAGACGGCAGCGGACACGGCCGCGTCTGCAGAGGAAAACTCCACGACACCGGCGCGCGATGCGTCGACGCCGCTTACCCCGGCGATGGCGGCAGCGACCGTGGCGCGCAGCGTGACCGCGCTGCGCCAGGCGGCGGAGCCGGATGCGAAGGACGATGTGATGGCGGCGTCGACCGCTGGCGGCGTCAGGGCGACGCAGCGGCTCGCGGCGACTTTTGGCAAGGCGGCTTCGGCTTCTGGTGCAGCATCGGCATCGGCATCGGTTTCACAAGAACAAGCCGCGGTCGCGGCCAACGTGACGGGCACAACGGACGAACCTGGGTCGGCACAACCGGACGCTGCTGCTGAGGGGTTGAAGCCGGGCGCGGTGTCGAACCAGCATAGGGCGCCGACGGAAGCTGCGATCGCCGCGCCGAACAGCACGGCGTCGGAGACGTCGATGGATTCCTCGGCGTCCGCACAGGCTAACGCGGCGTTCGCCACGCCTTGGCGGGAAGCCCGGCGTGCCGAAGCGGCCGCGGCTGCGCTGCGCGCCGCGCCGGAACTCGATCGCGCGCGGGCAACCGCATTTGCCGATACCGTCGACGCGCTTTATGGCGTGATCGCCGATCAGCGCCACGCCGCGACCGATCATTCGCGGCGCATGAAATGGATGCTGTCGATCGTGGTCGGTGCGTTGCTGGTGACGGTTGCGATCGGCATCACGCAAACCGTGCTGCTGATGCGCCTCACGCGCGAGACGAGCGCCCAGCAGCAGCGCATCGAGCAGATGATGCAGAACCAGCAGGCAGCCATGGCCAGTTTGCTCGACACGCACCTGGCGATGGCGACCGCTGCCGCCACTAATGCCGCTTCCGATGTGGCTGCGGCAGCGCTCACGGCGCCCCAGCAAGCGGCCGCCACGCCGACGCATGCGAGGCGCGCAACGCGAGCGCAGCATGGACACAAGCAGAAAGCGGTTAGCCCGCACTGACACTCAGTAAGCGCCGCGCCGGCGACAAGCCGGTCGCGGTGATCGACCTTCCTATCGCCGGACGTTGTCCGGCACCCGCAGCCCGAGTTTTCAGCAACGGCCGCCGCGTGAAGCCGCAAGACAATCTGGCCCGGACGCTGCGAGGGCTAATCGTGTCCGTAGAAAGCGTGACGCTGACACGTCCGGACAGCGAGCGCCAGGCGCCATTGACGCGGCCGTGATCACCCCACGCAAGGCCGCGGCGAGTCCAACGTTGGTGCCCAGTAAAAGAGCCGGCGTCGAATCCGCTGCAGCACCCAGCCCCTTTCGACCCTGGAAATCAAAAACAGGGACGTTGTCATGATGCAACGCAACATGTGAAAAATACGCTGCGACAACGCACCACACCGAAAAATTGCTGCATTGCACTAGCTTTTGCCTAGGGAAAACCCTATACTTCTTCTTAAGGGAAAACCCTAGCAAATGCAGTAACTAACCGGGAGTCGCCATGAGCTTCATTTTTGCACTGTTCCAAAAGGTCAGCGACCTCTTTGCGTCGCCCCATCTGCCGCTGGATTCGGACTACTCGTACGAAGCGCGTAGCCGCGAAGCACAACGCGTCCGTAAAGCACAAGGTACGTTGTTCGGCGTCAAGCTGAGCGACTAAGAGCAAAGCCGTACCGGCCCTAGCGCGGAACAACCGCGTACGGGCGCGCACTTCGGTGCGCATTGCATCACTGTTGAAGCCACAGTTCGCGAAACGCGTACCGTGGCTTTTTGTTTTTCAGGCTCGCTTTCGTCCTTCAGGGCTTCTCCCGAATATTTCCCGGCCGAAAGGAATGTAACGGCGCCTGAAAAGATGGCCGCCGGGCGCGCGCGACCCAGTCATAGCCGTGGCTTTGTACACAGGGCGGGACGGGCAAAATGCGCTTTGGTCATCGTCCCCTTCTATGAAATGAGCACTTACAAGTGCTCACGTCTTCATGCGGTTTGCGCCGCTAAAGTTGGTCTCAAGCGTACGGCGTCTGGGGCGAACCTGAAAAAGCAGATTCAGGTCAATCTCGAGCACCGACGCCGGCTTGATACAAAACTTTGATGGGAGGTCACTATGAAAACCTTGAACAAGACATCGCGTTCAATTATCGCAACCTTGCTGGCAGGCGGCGCATTGCTCGCGGCCGGCAGCGCATTCGCTCAGGAACGCGTGGTTGTCGAAAACGGCCCGGGTCCGGCGGTCTACGGTCAGCCGCACATGATGCCGGTGGGCGTGTCGATCAATATCGGCTGGCACGGCGACCGTTACTACGACGGCCATCGCTATTGGGCGCACGACGACTGGATGCGCCACCACCCGCACGAGTACGATCCGCATCACCGCGACGACCATCGTCCGCCCCCGCGCTACTAATTCGCGCGTGACGGCGCCGCACGACGCGGCGTCGGTCTGAAGTCGACAAAGCCGGTCCTTCCTCGCGGAAGACCGGCTTTGTCACGTTCGGACTTACGAATCGGCTTGCTGCGCTATGCTTGAACGCTTTATCGACGGCAGCAGGAGAGCGGCTTGGACAACGCAGTGATCGGCGTAGTGGGTACGGGGTTGATGGGCGTCGGCATTGCGACGCAAAGCGCGTTGCATGGCCACAGGACGGTCGTTCACGACGTCGATCCGACACGGCTCGCGAGCGTCGCGCCGAAGGCGGAGGCGGTGCTCGACGAGTTGATCGACGCCGGCCGCATCGACCCGGCGGCCAAACAGGCGGCGCTGGCGCGCATCGAAACGCATGCCGAACTCGACGTGATGGCATCGGCGCAATTCGTGATTGAAGCGATTCCCGAGGTCCTCGAACTGAAGCATCGCCTGTATGCGGCGCTGACCCAGTTACTGGCCGGCGACGCGATTCTCGCGAGCAACACCAGCGGTTTTCATCCCGATCAGCTCGCCGCTCCGTTGCAGGCGAAAGACCGTTTCGTGATCGCACACTTCTGGAATCCGCCGCACATGATTCCGCTCGTCGAAGTCGTGCCGGGCACGGCGACCGCGCCCGAAGTGACGCAGCAAACGGCTGCGTTGATGAGTGCGATCGGCATGGAGCCCGTTGTGCTGGCGAAGGCGATTCCGGGTTTCGTCGGCAACCGGTTGCAGTTCGCGGTGCTGCGCGAGGCGTTGAATATCGTGCGCTCGGGCGCGGCGACGCCGGACGTGATCGATCGCGTGATGAAGGCGTCGCTGGGTCGCCGCTGGGGAATCGTCGGACCGCTCGAAGGCGCGGACATGGGCGGCCTCGACACCTTCCTCGACATCGCTTCCCATCTGATGCCGGAACTGGCCAAGGACGAAGACGTGCTCGACCTGTTGCGTGAGCACGTCGAAGCAGGGCGTGTCGGCGTGCGCAGCGGCGCGGGTTTCCATGACTGGGACGATGCGCATCTGGAGCAGGTGAAGCAAGGGCGCAAGCGTGTGATTAGTCGGGGTTGATTGACGCGAAAAGGGCGAGTCTTAAGAGCGCGACGTGAAGATATGCCTCGCACTTCAGGCCCGCCCAGCAGCCTGCGCCGCTCTGCGGTATAACTGCCGTCTCGCCCCATCCGCAAGGCCCCAATCTCCATGCCCCACTACTTCTACGATCCCGCCACCGGCCATGGCCTCCCGCACGATCCGTTCAAAGCCATCGTCGCGCCGCGTCTGATCGGCTGGATTTCTTCACGCGACACCGCGGGCACCTTGAACCTCGCGCCCTATAGTTTCTTCGGCGCGTTCGCCAGCTTTCCGGCGATCATCGGTTTCTCCAGCGAAGGCCATAAAGACAGCGTCACCAACATCGAAGCCACCGGCGAATTCGTCTGGAATCTGGCCACCAAACCGCTCGCCGAGCAGATGAACCGCTCGTCGGCGCCCGTTGCGCCGCACGTCGACGAATTCGAACTCGCGGGCCTCACGCCCGCCCCGGGCCGCAACGTGGCCGTGCCGCACGTCGCGGAATCGCCGGCTGCGCTCGAATGCAAGCTGCTGCAAGTGGTGCGGCTGCATACGCTCGACGGTAAGCCGATGGACAACTATCTGTCGCTCGGGCAAGTGGTCGGTGTGCATATCAACGAGGCGTATCTGAAAGACGGCTTGTTCGACACCCACGCCGCGCAGCCGATCATGCGTGCCGGCTATCGCGCCGACTACGCGGAAATCGGCGACATGTTCCAGATGTTCCGCCCAACGGCGTAGACAGCCCAGCGCTCAAAACCATGTCGCGCCAAGCCAGATGGCGCGGCATTCATGGCGTCGCCTCCGAAAACGCGCAAAAGCAAAATGCAGCGCCCGCACACTGGCGCGCTTGATGCTTGCAACCGACGCTCCAACGCGTCGTTTTCAACTGCCGGCTCACTCGCGAGGAGCGCGATCATGTCCACCGAATTCGCCACGCAATTCAGTCATGTCCGTCCGCAAGACACGTCCTATGAGGATCAGGGCTTACGCGACTTTTTTCTCTACCGTGATTTAGGCATCGCGCAGGCGACCAGCGGCAAGGTGCTCGCGCAACTCGTCAAGGCGAACCACGCACCAGAGCAAGGCACCGGCTGGCACCGTCATGAGGCCGATTTCCACATTGTGATCATGCTGAAGGGCTGGGCGCGCTTCATGTACGGCGACAAGGAGACGCTCGTCGCCGCCGGCGATTGCGTGCATCAGGCGCCTGGCATCGTCCACTATCTGTTCGACTACTCGGAAGATATGGAGTACATCGAAATCGTCTCGCCGGCCGATTTCAAATCGATCGAAGTCGAAGGGCCGTGCGACGTGCCGACCGTGACGCCGTGGAAGAGCGTTGCGGCTTAGCGAAGATAGAAGGCGGCTGCGCGCTTGAATAGCGGGTACTACGCAAGCAAGCGGGCCGCCGCCGCGCGCGTCCGAACAGCAACTCATTGCGCCGCCGGCGGCCGTCTGCGTGGAGTTCGTGACGCTTGCGGCTTGATGGCCGCCGTCGGACTCGCACTTGACGTGGTGCTAGTTCCGTTCGCGGCGTTCGTCGTCGTCGCATCCACTTCCACATCGACTACCGCCGTTGCCGCCGGCGCTGCTGGCGTGACTTCTGCAGCCGTCGCGGCCGGCACCGGCTGGATCGTGCGCGCGCGCGAACTCACCAGCACGGCGCGCGGTTCGTTGTCGTAGATCACGGCGCGCACGCGCGGATAAATGTGCCGCTCCCAGCGGTGTCCATTGAACACGCCGTAGTGCCCGACGCCGGTCTGCACGTGATGCGTCTTCAAATACGGCCGCAACTTGTCGCACATGTCCTGCGCGGCGAGCGTTTGACCGACGGCGCAAATATCGTCCTTCTCGCCTTCCACGGTGAGCAACGCGGTGCGGCGAATCTTCGACGGTTCGACGAGACGCCCTTTCACTTCGAGCGCATGCAACGGCAGTGCATGCCGCTGAAAAACCGTATCGACGGTTTCCAGATAAAAGTCGGCCGTGAGATCCATCGTCGCGAAGTATTCTTCATAGAACGTGCGGATCGTGTCGGCCTTTGCCGGATCGCCTTTGGCGCGCTCGTAATACATCGTCTCGAACGAGTCGAGGTGCCGGTTGAGGTTCATCGCCATAAACGCGGTCAACTGCATGAAGCCCGGATACACGCGCCGGTGCGCGCCCGCAAAACCGAACGGCACCGCGCTGATCAGCTTCTGCTCGAACCACTCCAGCGGTTTGCTTTTGGCGAGTTCGTTGACGCGCGTCGGGTTGATACGCGTATCGAGCGGACCGGCCATCAGCGTCATGCTAGCCGGTTGCGCGGGATGATCGTCGGCGGCCATGAGCGCGACCGCGGCGAGCGCGGCGACCGTCGGCTGGCACACGGCCAGCAGATGCGCGCCGGGCCCGATCGTTTCGGTGAAGTCGATCACGTGCTGCACGAATTCGTCGAAACCGAACCGGCCTTGGCTTAGCGGCACGTCGCGCGGGTTGTGCCAGTCGGTGATGTAGACGTCGTGTTCGGCCAGCATCGTGCGCACGGTGCCGCGCAGCAGCGTCGCGAAGTGGCCGGACATCGGCGCGATCACCAGCACGCGCGGTTGCGGCGCCGACGGCGGCGTTGCCTTGCGGAAATGCAGCAGCGAACAGAATGGCGTGTGCGCCGCGATTTCCTCGACGACCGGCACGGATTTGCCTTCCGATATCACGCTGTCGATCTCGAACGGCGGCCGCACGGGCGTGAGTCCGGCCAGCGTCAACAACTCGCAGGCCGCGCGGATCGAACGTCCATGTGACGTCTCGCCGAACGCAGGCCATGCGTCGAGCGAATGATTCACCAGCGCCGCGCCGTGCCGCATTGGCAGCATCATGTCGGCAAAAGCCTGGTATGTGGGATATGCGAACAGGTTCATAACCTTCGCACGAATGCTGAAGATGAAGGAGCCCAAATAAAGGCAAGTCATGTGCCATGCATGCATACGCACTCGTGCAGCCGTGGCCTCACGTTGGCATAGCATTTGCGCCGGTCGGAAGAACGGGCCGAATTTGCCGCGCTTTGGTGCGCGCGCGCACGGCAACGTGCACGCATGGCGTCGGGCGCCAATCGAGCGCCTCATCTGGAGGAGAATCGTATGGCGAATACCACGCTCACCATCAGCAGCAAGAATTATTCGTCGTGGTCGTTGCGCGGCTGGCTGCTGACCAAGTTCAGCGGTTTGCCTTTTGAAGAGATCGTGATGCCGATCGACGACCCCGCGGCACGCGCCGAACTCCTGCTGCTTTCGCCGTCGATCCTGGTGCCGTGCCTCGTTCATGACGGCATCAAGGTCTGGGACACGCTGGCGATCGCGGAATATCTGAACGAACTGAAACCGGGCGCGAAACTGCTGCCCGAAGATATTCGCGCCCGCGCGCATTGCCGCTCGATTTGCGGCGAAATGCACTCAGGGTTCGGCTCGCTGCGTTCGGCTCTGCCGATGAACCTCAAAGCGCACTTTCCGGGCTTCAAGGTGTGGGCGCGGGCTCAGTCGGATATCGACCGCATCGTGACGATCTGGGGCGATTGTCTGAAGCAGTACGGCGGCCCGTTTCTGTTTGGCGAGCGCACTGCGGCGGACGCGATGTACGCGCCTGTGGTGACGCGTTTCGTGACCTACGACGTCAAACTCGATCCGGAGATCGTCGAATACGGGCAGCGGATCATGGCACTGCCCGAGATGCAGGAGTGGATCGCCGACGCGCAACAGGAAGTGGAGGAGATCGACGAGCTGGACGTGGAGTTCTGACGAAGCGAGGCATTTCCACTCTGGCAACAGCAGGCGGCGCGCGCTGCATCAGGCAGCGCGGCGCCGTGACAACTCTGCCTCAATCGCGCCCGCTTCCCAGTTTGAACACGCTGACCACCTGCGCGAGACGCGCGGCCTGATCGCGCAACTCGGCTGCCGCGAGTTCTGCCTCGCCGACAATCGTCGCGTTCTGCTGCGTGGCTTCGCCGATTTGCGTGACGGCGAGATTCACCTGCTCGATGCCGCCCGACTGCTCGCGTGAAGCGACACTGATTTCGCCCATGATCGCCCGCACCTGGCCGACCTGTTGAACGATGCCCTGCATCGTCGAGCTGGCTTCTTCGGCGATCTGGAAACCGCTTTGCACGGTTGCCGTGGACGTCGCGATCAGACTTTCGATCTCCTTCACCGCAGCCGCGCTGCGCTGCGCCAACGCGCGCACTTCCGAAGCCACCACCGCGAAACCCTTGCCATGCTCGCCGGCACGCGCGGCTTCCACCGCTGCGTTCAGCGCGAGGATATTGGTCTGGAACGCGATGCCTTCGATCACGGTGGTGATCTCGGCGATCTTCTGCGACGAGCGGCTGATCTCGCCCATCGTCGACACTACGCGTTCGACCGCGCGGCCGCCTTCGAGCGCGGCATCGGCGGCGCGCGTGACGAGCGTGTTGGCTTGCGCGGCGTGGTCGGCGTTCTGCTGCACGGTCGAGGTGATCTCTTCCATGCTGGCCGCCGTTTCTTCGAGGCTGCTCGCCTGCGTGGCGATCCGCGCGGCGATATTGCCGCTGCCGGTGGCGATCTTTTCGGTGCCCTGCGACATATCCGTCGATGCATTGCGCACTTGCGAAACGATCCGCGCGAGACCTTCGCCGATGCCGTCGATCGACTGCATCAGGCGGCCGATTTCATCGGCGCGCGCGTTCGCGCCCTTCGCGACGCGCACGCTCAAATCGCCCGAGGCGAAACGTTCGGACGCCTTGGCGGCTTCGTCGAGCGGGCGGCTCACAAGGCGTCGCACGGCAAACAGGAATACGGCCGCGAACACGCCGACCAGCACGAAGCCGAGCAGCAGGAATTCGTTGCGCGTGGTGATGACGTTGGCCATCACTTCGTCGCGCGGCGCGATGCCGCCCACCAGCCATTGCCATTCCGGCACGGTGACGAACGACACGAACTTGTCGTGCGAGCCGCGTTCGCCGAGTGTTGCATCGGCCGAAGTGTATTCGAGCTGGCCTTCCTTCATGTCGAGCATTTGCTGATACGGCGCGTTCGCGTTGTCGGCGCTCTGGCCGGCGGCGGCCGGATGCACGATGAGCTTGCCGCGATCCGCGCCGTTCGACGCATTCACGACGAAGTAATAACCGCTATCGCCGATCTTCAGGTTGCGAATGCCGTCCTGCACCGACTGGATTTCCTTGTCCACGTTCACGCCGACGAACAGCGCGCCGATCACGCGGCCGCTTGCGTCCGTGATCGGCCGGTATTGCGTGATCAAACGTTTGCCAAAGAGCGCGGCAAGTCCCGTATAAGGCTTGTTGGCGAGCAGCAGCGCGTAGGCCGGCGCCTTGCGGTCGAGCAGCGTGCCGATCGCGCGCGAGCCGTCCTGCTTCTTCAGCGACGTGGTGACGCGCACGAAATCATCGCCGCTGCGCGCGAAGATCGTGGCCACCGCGCCGCTGCGTTCGAGAAACAGATCGGGGATCGAAAAATCCATGTTCAGGACTTTGTCGCCCGCCTTGATGGTCGGCGTGGCGACGCCGCCGATGTCGACCTTCTGGGTTTCGTCGAGCGTGTAGCCGGCGGGCAGGAAACTCGCGAACAGCGACATCGAGCGATCGACCTCGTTCGACAAGGCTTTGTCGAACAGCTTGATCATCGCGGCGATCGAGCGGTCCTTATCGGCGATGCGTTCGAGCACCTGATCGCTGATCTGCTGGCCGGCGGTGCGGGTGAGCGCCCACGTGAACGCGGCGAAAATCAACGCCACCAGCATGCACGAAAGAATGGCGAGCCGCGCGCCGACGCTGGCGCGGCGCAAAGAGAGAAATTCCATGGACGTCTTTCGAGTAAAGGAGAACAGGCGCGCGCGAGCCATGCATAGGCATGCCCGGCATCGATGGCTTGTTTACGGCCGCGGCGTCCGCTTTCTTTAGGGATTTGAAAGCACTTAGTAATTGACCATGCGGTCGGCGGAGTGCTTCGATGCGCGGCTCGCAGCACTAGCGCGTTGGTGACGACGCTGTAAATTGGCTCCGCCGTGTGCCGGGTATTTCTGTCTGCGTCCGCTCAGTGCGTCGAACGACTTGCGCGCCGCGTCAGGCGCGCAGCCACAGAGCGCCGTGACGACGCCCGAAATCGGCGCGGCCGCCCGCACGGCATCTCTCTGCATGTTCGCTCAGCTTGCCGAGCGATTCTGCGCGCCGTGCCAGGTGCGCAGCAGCAGAGCGTTGGTCACGACGCTCACGCTCGAAAACGCCATCGCCGCGCCGGCGAGCATCGGGTTCAACAAACCGAACGCGGCCAGTGGAATTCCGATCAGGTTATAAACGAACGCCCAGAACAGGTTCTGCTGGATCTTGCGCCATGTCTTGCGCGAGATGTCGATGGCGTCGGCCACGAGCGCCGGATCGCCGCGCATCAGCGTAATGCCGGCCGCATGCATGGCGACGTCGGTGCCCGTCGCCATCGCGATGCCGATGTCGGCGGCGGCGAGCGCGGGGGCGTCGTTGATGCCGTCGCCCGCCATCGCCACGATGCCGGCGCTGCGAATTTTCAGGTCGCGGATCACGCGGGCCTTGTCGTCGGGCAGAACCTCCGCGTGAAATTCGTCGATGCCGAGCGCCCTTGCCACGCTTGCCGCGCTGCCGCGATTGTCGCCGGTGAGCAGCACGCTCTTGATGCCCATCTGCGCGAGCCGTTCGACGGCGGCGCGTGCGCTCGGTTTGACGGTGTCGCCGAAAGCAATCAAGGCGAGTGCCGCGGGCGCTTGCGGATCGCGCTGCATGAGCCAGGAAACCGTGTTGCCCGCGGCTTCGAGTTCGTGAGCGCGAGCGGCGAGTTCCGGCGGCAGGTCGATACCGAGTTCATTGAGCCAGCGCGTGCTGCCGAGCGCCAGTGTGCGGCCGTCGACGTCCGCTTCGACGCCACGGCCTGCGACCGCGCGCGCGGCGCTCGCATGCTGCGGCGGGATTTCTCCTGGCGCCGCCGCGACGGTGGTGTCCGTCGCCAGCGCGCCGCCGGCGCTCGCCGCTGCCGCACCGCCAGTTCTCGCTGCCACCACACCGCCGGCGTCAGCCGCCGTCGCATCGCCGTTGTTCGCCGCCGCGACTTCATGCGCCTTCAACACCGCGCGCGCCAACGGGTGATCGCTATGGCGCTGCACCGCCGCCGCAAGCGCCAGCGCCTCGTCGCGGCCGATGCCGCCGATCGGCTCGAAGGCCGTCACCGACGGCTGGCCGAGCGTCAACGTGCCGGTTTTATCGAACGCGACGATCGTCACGCGATGCGCGGTTTCCAGCGCTTCGGCGTCCTTGATCAACACGCCGTGCCGCGCCGCGACGCCGGTGCCGGCCATGATCGCCGCCGGCGTGGCCAGGCCGAGCGCGCATGGGCACGCGATCACCAGCACGGCGACCGCGTCCAGAATCGCGGTTTCGCCGCCGGCGCCCGCGATCAACCAGCCCACCAGCGTAAGCGCGGCAATCGCCAGAATCGCCGGCACGAAGATCTCGCTGACGCGGTCAACGAGGCGCTGGATCGGCGCTTTCTCGGCCTGCGCGCTTTCCACGAGGCGGATGATCCGCGCGAGCGTGGTTTCCGCGCCGATCGCGGTGGTCGTCACGGCAATCGCGCCTTCGCCGTTGATCGAGCCGGCGGTGACCGCGTCGGCCACCTGCTTCGGCACCGGCAGGCTTTCGCCGGTGATCAGCGATTCGTCGATATGCGTGCGGCCTTCGAGCACCGCGCCGTCGACTGGCACGCGTTCCCCGGGGCGCACGAGCACCACCGTGCCGACCCGCACTTGCGCGAGCGGCACGTCGCGTTCGTCTGCGCCGACGCGAATGCGCGCACGGTCGGGACGCAGCGCGTTGAGGGCGCGGATAGCGTCAGTAGTCTGGCGCTTGGCGCGAGCTTCGAGCCACTTGCCGAAACGCACCAGCGTGATCACGACCGCTGACGCCTCGAAATACAGATGATTCATGTCGCCCGGATGGGTCGCCAGTTCGTAGACACTGATGCCATACGCCGCTGACGTGCCGAGCGCCACCAGCAAATCCATGTTTCCCGCGCCGGCCCGCACGGCGCGATAGGCCGCGCGATAGAAGCGCGCGCCGAACGCGAACTGCACTATCGAGGCGAGCGCGAGTTGCAGCCATGGCGAGAGCATCGCATGCAGGCCGAACCATTCACCGAGCATCGGCGCGACGAGTGGCAGCGTCAGAACCGCGGAGGCGAGCACCGCGGCCAGTTCGCGGCGGGTCTGGTCGCGCTTGCGGTCGGCGGGCGCAACGTGGTCGGCATGGTCGGTCGCGGCCGATGCATCCGGCGGCACGATCAGGCTCGCTTCGTAGCCCGCTTTCTTGACGGCGGCGATCAGCGCATCCGGCGCAGCGGCCGCGCCATCCAGACTGACAGTTGCGGTTTCGGTGGCCAGATTCACCGACGCGCCCAGCACGCCCGGCACTTTCGCCAGCGCTCTTTCGACGCGCATCGCGCACGAGGCGCAGGTCATCCCGCCGATCGCCAGTTGCGTGGATTGCTGCGCGTCGGCAACGAGCGGAGGCGTGTCCGTGGCGGCGGGCAGCGTGGCGTCGTAGCCCGCCTTGCGCACGGCGTTGGCGAGCGTCTCGGGGTCGACGGCGGCGTCGCTCTCGACGCGCGCTCGCTCCGTGGCGAGATTCACCGATGCCCGCGCGACGCCCGGCACTTTGTTGAGCGCTTTCTCGACGCGCAGCGCGCACGAGGCGCAAGTCATTCCGCCAATGTCGAGTTCGGCGATCCGGGCGGAAGAGGTGGCAGCGTCCGCGGGGCGCTGCGAGTTGGCAAGTTCGGTCATGGTAGGCAAGGCTCGTGGCGGCATCGGCCGCATCATGAACCCAGTATTGACCTTCCCATGATGGGAAGGTCAAGGACGAATTGCGGGACGCGTTTCAAGGCGCGCGCACATCGCCGGAACGCTTGCTCAGAAGGCCGGCGGCGCGTTCAGCATGGCTTGGCCGACGGCCTTCTGTTCGTCGCTCGCGCGCGCCAGCAGGGTTTCGGCCGCGCCGCGGCGGTCGTCCGCCGCCTTGTTCTGGCCGAGCTTCCACTTGCCGACCAGCCGTGTCACCTCGATCTCGATACCGACGATCGCGCCGAGCATCTGCGAGATGAAGTCAGCGGGCGCGTCACCCATTTTCCACGGCACCGGTTCGCCAGCTTCCATCTTGCGCGTCAGACGCGCCACCAGGCCGCGCACGAACGACTCGTCGTCGCGCACGGCGATGCGGCCGTGGGCATGCACCACCATATAGTTGTAAGTCGGCACCTGCCGATGCGCTTCGTGCTTGCTCGGATACCAGTTAGGCGAGATGTAAGCGGCCGGACCCTGGAAGATCACGAGCGCTTCCGGATTCGCGGCGGCTTCCTGCCACACCGGGTTCGCGCGGGCGACGTGAGCGCGCAGGATGCCGTGCGTTTCACCGGCGGTGGACGGGACTTCGAACTCGAACGGCACATGGTTCGCATCGAGCCCGTTCGGCCCGTTGGTGATCAGCGCGCCGAATGGCTGCTCGGCGATCAGCCGATGGAGAACCTCCGGGCGGTTCTCTTCGAAGTGGGCGGGCATGTACATAAAGCGCTCCGGATACGAGGGGGCGAAAGGGCAATGATGAAAAGCCGTCCGAGACGCAGGGTGCCGGGCGACGTGACAAAAAACGTCAACCGTACCGCAAAAAGGCGGCTTGCGCGCGAACCGGCGCTAATCCTGCCTTTGCGCTTGCCTGCCGGGCAAGGATACGATACAACCCGATGTTGTCGGCATCGCGAACCGCGGACTGTCTGCGTTGGGCTTTGGGAGGCCGCGCACACAGGGTTCGCTGCACGCCGGCCTCTCCCTTAGGACCACACGTTCCGCCACCTGAACGAATGATAAAAAATCGCCGAGCACTGTTTTCGATTCACTGGACCTGCGCATCGTTCGCGGGCCTCGCATTTCTGGCCGGTTGCGCGTCGACCCCCACCGCGACACAAAAAACCACGGGCTGGATCAAGGACGAAGTGGCCGACTCGTACGTATTCGGCTATCCGCTGGTGCTGATGGGCGTCGCGCGCGATGCGGCGGTCGGCACCAATCCAGGCCAGGCGCCCCTCAATACGCTGCGCCACGCCCAGGCATTGCCGCCGATCGGCGCGTCCAATCCAATGCAGCCGAGTCTCGATACATTCGATTCGACCGGCTGGCTGGACGTCGGCAGCGAACCGGTGATCGTTTCGCTGCCCGATTCGCACGGCCGCTATGTCGACGCCCGCGTGCTCGACATGTGGACCAACGTGGTGTGGTCGACCAGCTCGCAGTTCGACACGCGCGCGGCCGGCATCAAGGTGCAGGCGATCGCCTTTGTCGGCCCGGGTTGGCAAGGGGATTTGCCCAAGGGTGTGAAGCGCGTCGACGTGCCGACTCGCAACGCGTGGATGAGTGTGCGTATCCAGTCGAACGGCACGCGCGACCTGACGGCGGTCCGTAAGCTGCAGCGCGCCATTCGTGTCGCGCCGCTGAGTGTCTACGCGGGCGACAGCCGGTCCGCGTCGATCACGCCGCCGCGCAGCAATGCGGCCGACGCCGCCGCGGGCGCTGCCGGCACGCCGGCCGCGCAGGTCGCGGCGCTCGACGCGAGCGGCTTTTTCACGCGACTCGCGCAGGCTTTGCCTGACAATCCGCCGACTCCGGCGGATCCGCACGCGCTCAAGTTCCTCTCGGACCTCGGTGTGACGCCCGGCGAGCCGGTCAAGCTCCCGAAGGCGCCGGAAGCCATCGCGGCCGGCCTCGCCGACGGCCATGAACGCGTCGTCACGCCACCGTCCAATTTGCTGAGCGGCAACGGCTGGAACTGGTTCGGCGACGCCGTGGGCAACTACGGCCCCGACTACGCGATGCGCGCCTATGCCGCTTATGCGCAACCGGGCATCGGCACGAAAGACGACGAAGTTCGCGCGGTCGTTACGCAGGACAGCGACGGTCGCGCGCTCAACGGCGCAAACCGCTACGTGATCCACTTCGCGCCGAATCAGTTGCCGCCGGTGCGCGGCTTCTGGTCGATCACGGCCTACACGAAGGACGGCGCGCTCGGCGAAAGCGCGCCGGCGCGTCTCGCGGTCGGCGATCGCAATGGAGCACGCCGCAACCGCGACGGCTCGCTCGACGTGACGGTGTCGTCCACGCGGAGCCGGAGCGGCAACTGGCTGCCGGCGCCGCGTGCCGATCTGCAACTCGTGCTGCGTCTGTACGCACCCAAGCCGCAAGCCACCGACGGCAGTTGGCAACCGCCGGCCGTCGTGCGCCAATGATGCTTCCGTGTCCACAACGTGACAGCCGCGCTTCAGTAACGAGCGCTTGACGCATCGAACGTCGCAGGTCCGCCGCATCAGCTCGGCGGACCTGCGACGCTATTGCGCGGAGTATTGTGTAAGCCACGCCTTACATTTATATCCCACGAAAGATTCACGACTTATACTGCCGCTTGCGGGATTTTCGTTTTCGCGGCGGGCTTGCCGCCGCACTACCCAAGACCGAGCATGGCAAGCCTCAATAAAGCATCATTAGCCTCGTCCATGCAGACCATGCGCGATGTCGCGCAGTCACGCCGCACCCGGCGTGTCATCACCGGTCTGCTGATCTTCGTTGTACTGTTCGGTCTGCTGGGTTTCTTCGCGGCGCCGCCGCTGATTCGCCACATTGCCGAGCAACAGCTCAGCAAACAACTCGACCGTCCCGCCACCATCGGGCGCATTGCGCTCAATCCGTACACGCTCAAGCTCGAAGCCGATCGTGTGCATATCGGCGAGCGCGGCGGCGCGGGCGACTTCGTGGATATCTCGCGGCTCATCGTGCAGCCGTCATGGAGTTCGCTGTTTCGCGCGGCGCCGATCATCGACGAAGTGCAGCTCGATTCGCCGCGCTTTCATATTGTTCGTTACGATGCGCAGCGCTTCAATTTCACCGACCTGATCGAGAAATTCTCGAAGCAGCCGGCCAAGCCGGATAGCAAACCCACGTTGTTCTCCGTGTCGAACATCAGGCTCGAAAATGGCCAGATCACGTTCGACGACAAACTGCTCGGCGCGACGCATGTGATCGATCAATGGAAGCTCGGGATTCCGTTCATTGCCACGCTGCCGTCGAAAACCGACATCTTCGTCGAGCCTTTGCTGCGTGCGCGGATCGACGGCAGTCCGCTTGCCATCGATGGCAGGACCAAGCCGTTTGCCGCGTCGCGCGAGTCGGAAGTGTCGTTGCGCTTCGACGGGCTCGATGTGCCGCGTCTCATGTCGTACGTGCCGACCAAACTGCCGGTGATCGTGCAGTCCGGCAAACTGTCCACCGATCTCAAGCTCAACTTCGTGGTCTCCAACGACGCGCCTTCGCTGCGCGTGGCGGGCACCGTCGATATGAACGACGTAGATGTGCAGGATCAGAGCAAGGCGCCGTTCTTCGCGGCGCGCGCGCTGCATGTGGCGGCCGCCACGCTCGAGCCGTTGAAGAGCCTCTATCACTTCGACGAGATCCGTATCGACGCGCCGACCGCCAACCTTGCGCGCGATAAAGAAGGCGTGGTGAGCGTCGAGAAGATGTTCGCGCCGGCACCGGCGTCTGCGTCTGCCCCCGCGTCTGAAACCGCTGCGGCGCGACCGGCGGCGAGCGCGCCGCTTGCCGCATCCGGTTCCAGTGCCGCGGAAAAGACAGCGCCGCCGCTGGATCTGTCGATCAAGCGCTTCGTGCTCAATGACGGCACCGTGAATGTCCACGACAACGCCGCCTCGCGGCCCGTCGACGTCAGCCTGCAAAAACTGGCCGTGACGCTAACCGATTTTTCGACGCTCGCCACCGCGCCCGCGCACTACACGTTAAACACGGATTTCAAGGACGCCGGCGGCTCGCTCGGCGTGGCAGGCGCGTTCGGCCTCGTCGCGAAGACGGCGAGCGCGAAGATCGACGTGAAGTCGTTGAAGCTGCCGTTGCTGCAACCGTATATCGACACCGCAACCGTCGCGCAGATCACGGACGGCGCGCTGTCCGCCACCGCCAATGTCGGCGCGAACTGGTCGAAGTCGCCGGTAGCCGTGATGGTCACCGATTCGCAACTGAATCTGCAATCGCTGAAAGTCGCGGCGCGCGAAAGCAAAGACCCGCTGATCTCGCTCGCGCAAGGTAGCGTGAAGATTAAGCAGGTGGACGTGGCGGCGCGCAACGCCGAGATTGCCAGCGTCGACACGACCGGCCTCGCGGTCGATGCGCAGCGTCTGAAAGACGGCAAGATCAACCTCGCCGCGCTTGCCGGCCAGCACGAAGCCGCACCGCAACGCACCGCGATTCACGCGGTCAAGAAGGCGCAGGCGGAAGGCCCCGCGTGGCACTACAAAATCGGCGAACTGACCTTGAAGGACGCCACCGCCAATTTCACCGACAACACCACACCGCAGCCGGTGAAACTGAACATCACGCCGCTGCAACTGAAGGTGCAAAACGTCAGCGACGATCTGAGCCGTCCGTTGCCGATCGATCTGCAGGCCACGCTGAACAGGAAGGGCACGCTTGGCGTAAAGGGCGACGTCACGGCGACGCCGCTCAAGGTGGCCGTCAAGGTGAACGCCAACCGCCTCGACGCAGCGGCCTTCGAGCCGTACTTCGGCAGCAAGCTGAATGCGGTGATCGCGAGCGCGCTGCTCAATGCGAACGGCGACCTGACGTTGAATCAGGCAAAGTCGTTGAAAGCCAATTATCACGGCGACCTGGCGCTCGTCGAAGTCCGCATGCTCGACAAGGCGACCTCCGACCCGTTCGCGGGATGGGGCTCGCTGGCATTGTCCAACCTGAAAGCCGATTACGACGAGCATGGCACCGTGGTCGACGCGGGCCGCGTCACGTTCACCAAGTTCTATGGACGCGTGCTGCTCGATCCGCAGGGCAAGCTCAACCTGAAGGACGTCGTTGCGCATGAAAGCGGCGCGCCGCAATCGCTGACGCGCGACAAGAGCGGTGCGGACCCCGTGCCGTTGACGCCGCAACCAGCATCGGCGGTCGCGGCTGCGCCCGCGCCGGCTTCATCGGCGGCACCTGCTACGGTGACGGCGGCCACGCCGCCGTCAAGCCCGGTCAAACTGCACTTCGGTCAACTGGTCCTGCAACAGGGCCGCGTGACGTACACCGACAACTTCATCAAGCCGAATTTCACGGCGAACCTGGTCAACATTCAAGGCACCGTCGGCGCGTTCGGCACGCAATCCACCACGGCCGCGCCGGTCGACATCGCCGCGAAACTGGCGGCCAATGGCCCGCTGTCGATTCGCGGCACCGTCAATCCGCTGATTGCGAAGCCGGCGCTCGATCTGACGGCGGTCGCGCACGATATCGAACTGACCAATCTCACGCCGTATTCGGCGAAATATGCCGGCTATCCCATCACCAAGGGCAAGCTGAACGTCGATCTGCATTACAAGCTGGAGAACGATCAGCTGGACGCGAATAACCACATCTTCATCGACCAGCTCACGTTCGGCGATCACGTCGATAACGATACGGCAACCAAATTGCCGGTGCGTCTCGCGATCTCGCTGCTGAAGAATTCGCGCGGCGAAATCGACGTGAACCTGCCGGTGTCGGGCTCGCTGTCGAATCCCGAGTTCAGTATTGGCGGCCTGATCTGGCACGCCGTGCTCAATCTGCTACAGAAGGCGGTGACCGCGCCGTTCTCGTTGATCGCCAACGCGTTCGGCGGCAAGGGCGAGGAGTTGGGCTATGTCGAGTTCGAACCCGGCTCGGCGAAACTCACGGACGCCGACACCCAGAAACTCGACACGATCGTGAAGGCGCTGTCCGACAAACCGTCGATCCGTATGGACCTGATCGGCCGCGTCGACCCGGCTGTCGACGAACCCGCGTTGCGCACCGGCTATATCGATCGCCTCGTCAAGCAGCAGAAGATCAAAGACGTGGTGGGCAACGGCGAGAGCGTCGATCTGTCGACCGTCACCGTCGACCCGAAGGACTACGACAAGTATCTGAGCAAGGCCTACAAGTCGGCGGACTTCAAGAAGCCGCGCAATTTTGTCGGCCTGACCAAGAGCCTACCGGACGACGAGATGAAGAGCGCGCTTGCCGCCAACGCCCCGATCGACGACGCCAGCCTGCGCCGACTCGCGCAGCAAAGAGCGCAGAGCGTGCAGCAGTATCTGGACGGCAAGATCGACAGCAGCCGCGTGTTTATCGTCGCGCCAAAACTGAACGCCGAGGGCATCAACGACAAAGGTGCGACGACGCGGGTCGACTTCGGCTTGAAATGAGCGCGCGCTCAGGCGGCGCGCGTCGGCGCCTTCAACGCGGTTTGCTCGATCACACGTGCGAGCGTGTCGAACGCGGGCCCAATCTTGTCGTTCGGCACGCACGCATAGCCGAGCAGCAGCCCGCGACGCGCGGGCGTATCGCTGCTGTAGTAGCTCGCGAGCGGACGCACGATCACGCCGGCGTCGTAAGCGGCGGCGGTCACCGCGCGGTCATTCGCGTGATCCGGCAAGCCAAGCACCAGATGCAGGCCGGCCTCGTCGCCCATCACCGGCAGTTCGCTGCCGAAGCGCGCGGTGATCGCGTCGATCAGAATCTGTCGCCGTTCGCCATATAGCGCGCGCATGCGCCGAACGTGCGACGTCAGATGGCCGTCCATGATGAAGTCGGTCATCACCGCCTGCTGCATCAACTGACCTTCGCGATACAACTCGGCTACGCCCGTGCGGAACGTGTCCACCAGATGCTCGGGCGCGATCATGTAGCCGATCCGCAAGCCCGGAAACAGCATCTTCCCCAGACTGCCGACGTAAATCACCTGGCCGGCTTCGTCGAGTCCTTGCAGAGACGCGAGCGGACGGCTGCCGTAGCGGAACTCGCTGTCGTAGTCGTCCTCGATGATCCATACGTTGTGCTGGCGCGCGTATTCGAGCAGTGTGCGGCGGCGCGCGAGGCTCATCACCATGCCGAGCGGATACTGATGCGACGGCGTGACGAGCGCAAGCCGCGGCGGCTGTTGCAAGTCCTGTTCGCGCGGATTGAGGCCTTCGTCATCCACCGGCACCGGCACGAGGGTAATCCCCGATGACTGCAGCACGCTGCGTGCGCCCCAATAGCACGGTTCCTCAACCCACGCGCGGTCGCCGACATCGGTCAACAGGCGCACCGCCAGATCGATCGATTGATGAATGCCTGTGGTGATGATGATCTGGTCCGGCGTGCAATTCACCGAGCGCGCCACCCGCAGGTAATCCGACAACGCTCGCCGCAACGGCCGGTAGCCGCCGCCGGGCGCGTAAGTAAGCAGATCGGGATTGGCTTCCTTCCACAAGCGCGCCTGCAGGCGGCTCCATGTGCGCGCCGGAAATTCCGCGACGTCGGGCACCCCCGGCATAAACGCGCCCCACTGTTTGGCGGACACGCCGGCTTTGTCGATCAGACGCCGTCCGCGAGTCGACAGATCGCTCAGGTCGCGTTTCGGCGGCTTGGGAGTTTCCCTGGGTGTGCTGTCTTCCTTGTCGACGCTCGCCACTGCCGGCTTGCTGCGCATGTTCACGGCGGCCGTGTCCGGGCGCGTGTCGGCAACATAAGTGCCGCTGCCGGTGGTCGAGATCACATAGCCTTCGGCGGTCAACTGGTCGTAGACGTGCAGCACCGTGTTGCGCGCAATGCCGAGGTCTTCGGCGAGCGTGCGCGAACTGGGCAGCTTGGTGCCAGGCGGCAACTGGCCGGTCAGGATGGCCTGCTGCATGAGCCGCAAGGTCTGCCGGTAGACCGGTTCGGCGGCCGTGCGGTCGAGCCGCGCGGCGAGCCAATCCGACAAGATCACGGTGTCCAAGTGGTTCTATCCGGAATAATGAAATGGTTCCATATTGTAGAACCGTAACGGTCTATAGTGAGCCACGCAATTGATGCAATCCCGCTGCTTTGCACGGGAGCCAGCCGGACCGCAGAGGAGACTTGGACCATGAAAACCGAAGACGTGATCGTCAGCTTTCGAGGTGTGCGCAAGACCTACGACGGCGAAACGCTGGTCGTCAAACAGCTCGATCTGGACATCTATCAGGGCGAATTTCTGACGCTGCTCGGACCGTCCGGTTCGGGCAAGACCACCTGTCTGATGATGCTGGCGGGTTTTGAATTTCCCACCGGCGGCGAAATCTGGCTGGACGGCACGCTGCTCAATACCGTGCCGCCGCACAAGCGCAACATCGGCATGGTGTTTCAGAACTACGCGCTGTTTCCGCATCTGACGGTGGAGCAGAACGTCGCGTATCCGCTGACTGTGCGCAAGATTTCGGCGGAAGAGCGCGCGCATCGCACGAATAACGCGCTGAAGATGGTGCGCATGGAGAGCTTCGCGAAGCGCTATCCGGCGCAGCTTTCCGGTGGCCAGCAGCAGCGTATCGCGCTTGCCCGCGCGCTGGTGTTCGAGCCGAAGCTCGTGCTGATGGACGAGCCGCTCGGCGCGCTGGATAAACAGTTGCGCGAACACATGCAGTACGAACTTAAATCACTGCACGAGAAACTCGGCGTCACGTTCGTGTACGTCACGCACGATCAGGGCGAGGCGTTGACCATGTCCGATCGCGTCGCCGTGTTCGATAAAGGCATCGTGCAGCAGCTTGATACCGTGGATCGTCTGTATGAATCGCCATGCAATGAGTTCGTGGCGAACTTCATCGGCGACAGCAACAAGCTGCGCGGCACGATCGCGAACGTCGACGGCGAGTATTGCGAATTCCATCTGATCGACGGTACGCGCCTTACCGGTCGCAATATCGGCGGTGCCCGCGCGGGCACGCCGGCGGTCGCGTGCATCCGGCCCGAGCGCATGAAGCTCGCCAGCGGGTCGTCACGTCCGGGCGCCAACGCGCTCGCCGGCGAAGCGCGCGGGCTGATCTATTTCGGCGATCACGTACGCATGCGTTGTGGTCTGCCGCAACAGGACGAGTGCTTCGTGAAAGTGCCGCTCGGCACCGGCGTGCTCGATACCTTCGCGCCCGGCGCACCGGTCGCACTCGAATTCGCACCCGAGCATTTGCGAGTATTCGCAGGGGCGTGAACGCGTCGACTACGCAATGTGTTCGACGCAGGCAGAGCAGGTCAAGCAGCACATAACAAAGTCGCACTGAACGTACTGAAGCACACCACCAAAGGAGAGCAACACACCATGAGCAAGATCGGGAAATCGCGCTGCGCCATCGCTGTCGGTGCTGTGGCGCTCGCGCTGGGCGCCGCGCAAGTCAATGCAGCGGAATTGACGGTCGTCAATTTCGGCGGCGCGAATGGCGACGCGCAAAAGGTTGCATTCAACCAACCGTTCGAAAAAGAGACCGGCAGTAAAGTCACCGCCGTCGAATACAACGGCGAGCAGGCCAAAGTGAAAGCGATGGTCGAAGCCAAGCATGTGAACTGGGACGTGGTGGAAGTCGAATCGGGCGATATCGGCCGTGGCTGTGATGAAGGGCTGTACGAGAAACTCGACTGGTCGAAGATCGGCAAGAAGACTGATCTGATTCCCGAAGCACCGCAAACTTGCGGCGTCGGCTTCTTCGTGTGGTCGACGGCGCTGGCGTACAACGCGGACAAGCTGAAAACGGCGCCGGCCGGCTGGGCCGATTTCTGGGACGTCAAGAAATTCCCCGGCAAGCGGGCGATGCGCAAGGGCGCGCGCTACAACCTCGAATTCGCGTTGATGGCCGACGGCGTGCCGCCGAAGGACGTCTACAAGGTGCTCGCCACCAAGGAAGGCCAGGATCGCGCGTTCAAGAAGCTCGACGAATTGAAGCCGAACATCCAGTGGTGGGAAGCGGGCGCGCAGCCGCCGCAGTTTCTCGTTGCGGGCGACGTGGTGATGTCCACCGCGTACAACGGCCGGATCGACGCCGCGCAGAAGGAAGGCAAGAACCTGAAGGTGGTCTGGAACGGCAGCATCTACGACCTCGACTATTGGGCGATTCCGAAGGGGACGCCGAACAAGGCGCTGGCCGAGAAGTACATCGCTTATTCGCTTGCGTCGAAGCCGCAGCAGGACTATGCGCACCATATCGCGTACGGTCCGGTGAATGTCGCGGCAATCAAGGCGCTCGATCCGAAGACGCTTGCGAATCTGCCGAACTCGCCGGCTAATGGGAAGAACGCAGTGCTGCAGAACCTGGCGTTCTGGACGGATCATGGCGACGAACTGGAACAGCGGTTTTCGTCGTGGGCGTCGAAGTAATTAGTCTTGCGTGAGAGGGCGCGGCTGGGAGAGTGGTCGCGCCTTCGAGATGTGCAATGACGCGCGCGCATTTTTTATGGATGTGCGTGCGGTTCCAATGTAGAGCTGGAGAGACGGGTGTGACTACGATGACGATCGCTGCTGATTCCACGCCTGAATCGAGTGGCCGACTCAAACGCGAACTCAAAGCGGCGGAGGCCAGGAAGCGTGCGATGGCGCTGTTGTTGATCGCGCCGCTCGCGATTTTTCTACTGCTTATTTTCGTCGTGCCGATCGGCGCGCTGCTCACGCGTGCCGCGCAAAATCCGGAGGTCGTCAACGCGCTGCCGCATACACTGGCCTCATTGAGCGCATGGGATCGCAAGACGCCGCCGCCCGACACCGCCTATGCCGCGCTGGCGGTTGATCTTGCCGCGATCGCCGACAGCGACGGCATGGGAGCGCTCGCGCGACGCCTGAACGTGGAGATTCCCGGTTACCGTTCGCTGGTCGCCAAGTCCGCCCATGCCATGCCGTTCGTCGACGACAACAACAAGGCCTTGCAGCTGACGCCCGCCCAGATGCGCGCGAAATTCGTCGAACTGGACGAGCGCTGGAACGACGTCGCGTACTGGCAAGCCATTGCAAAAAATTCCGGCACATATTCGCCGTTCTATCTGCTGGCGTCGCTGGACCACAAGCAGGACGCGTTCGGCCACATCATTCCGACCGATCCTGATCAACAGATCTATCTCGCCGTATTCAGCCGCACCTTTGTGATCGGCGCGGCGGTGACGCTCTTCGCGTTGTTGCTCGGTTATCCGCTCGCTTACTGGATTTCGACGCTGTCCGAGCGCCGCGCAAATCTGGTGATGATTCTCGTGCTGATTCCGTTCTGGACCTCGATCCTCGTGCGCGTCGCCGCATGGATCGTGATTCTGCAAAGCGAAGGGCTGGTGAACAAGGCACTGATCGGCAGCGGGCTGCTGCATGACCCGCTGGCGCTACTGTTCAACCGCACCGGCGTCTACATCTCGATGACGCACATTCTGCTGCCGTTCATGATCCTGCCGCTCTATAGCGTGATGAAGTCGATCCCGCCCACCTATCAGCGCGCCGCGGTCTCTCTCGGCAGTCATCCGTTCGCGGCGTTCTGGCGCGTGTATGTACCGCAGACTTATCCGGGCATCGGCGCGGGCGCTTTGCTGGTGTTCATTCTGGCGATCGGCTACTACATCACGCCGGCCTTGCTCGGCGGACCGAACGATCAGATGGTCAGCTACTACGTCGCGTACTTCACCAACGTGACGATCAATTGGGGCATGGCGTGCGCGCTCGGCGGCCTGCTGCTCGCCGCGACGCTCGTGCTGTACGTCATTTACGGACGCTTCACGCGCTCGTCACTGAGCCTCGGCTGAACGGAGACTATCGCGATGAAACTTGCCAAGCCTTTGTTCGCGCCGCATACGTCATTGGTCGAACGCGTGTGGTATTTCGCATTGCGTGCGTTGGCCGTGCTCACACTGCTATATCTCATCTTGCCGGTGCTGGCGATCGTGCCGCTGTCGTTTTCGTCGAGCACGTTTCTGGTGTATCCGATTCCGGGCTGGTCGTTGCGCTGGTATCAGAATCTGATCGCATCCGATGAATGGCGCATGGCCGCTAAGAACAGCTTTATCGTCGCGCCGTCGGCGACGGTGGTTGCAACCGTGCTCGGCACGTTGGCGGCAATCGGACTGACCAAGGCGAACTTCCGCGGCAAGGGTCTGCTCATGGCGATCCTGATTTCGCCGATGATCGTGCCGGTGGTGGTAGTGGGTGTCGGCATGTATCTGTTCTTCGCGCCGCTCGGGTTGGCCAACACCTACATCGGCCTGATTCTCGCGCATGCGTCGCTCGGCGTGCCCTTTGTCGTGACGACCGTGGCCGCGACGTTGCAGGGGTTCAACTACAACCTCGTGCGGGCAAGTCTGTCGCTAGGCGCGAATCCGGTGAAGACGTTCTTCCGCATCACCTTGCCGGTGATCGCGCCGGGCGTGATTTCAGGCGCGCTGTTCGCGTTCGCGACCTCATTCGACGAAGTCGTCGTCACCTTATTCCTGGCGGGCGCGGATCAGACAACGTTGCCCCGACAGATGTTTACCGGCATCCGAGAAAATATCAGCCCGACCATCGCCGCGTTGGCAACAATTCTGATTGTTTTTTCCACTAGCCTGTTACTGGCGCTCGAATGGCTGCGTGGGAGAAATGCAGCGCGAGCAGTCAAGGCTTGAGTATCGACGCGAGCGGGCGACCACTTTTTATCCGAAACGCATAATAGCCAATCATCTTTTGACATTAATCTAAGACTGCTCCCATTCCCTGCGCATCGGCGACTCTGCATACTCGTAGCCCTCAATAAGAAGATGCGCTCGACGCGGGGAATTAATGAAACACCACCTCACGGTGCTTGTTTGCGCGCTGGTTTTGACGGGTTGCGCCAACCACGCCGCGCGAGACCGGCTCGGCATTGAAGACGCCACCTTGCTGCATAGCGGTTTCGACGTCACACAGGACGAAGCCGCGGGCGCCGCCAACTCACAATGGATCAGCACTTATGCGCCGGCGGTAAGCAGCAGCACGGCGCTGGCGCGCCTGCAGGCGCGGCTCGACCATTTGCCCGGCGATCAGAATGGCTACTTTCACGCCAAGGCACAATGCTGGATCAATGCCGCTCAACAGGCGCGGCAATCTGACGACCACTGGGGCTTCGTCGAAGAAGCGATCGGCCAGGCGGCCATGATTACCATGAGCCTGGAGAGCGGTGCGCCGTTATCCGCCATCAATCCGGCGCTGCGCACGGTGTCCACGGTGCGCCCCGATCTGTGGAAGATCGTCAATACCATCAAGTCGGATCCTACGGTTGCCCAATGTCCGCAGGCTCAGCCGCCGCTCGCTTGTGCCGAAGTGGAACTGATGCAGGCCGGCCATGACGCGTGGCGACGCAGTTTCTCCGACGCCGAGCAGCGCTTGCCTGATGTGCAGAACAAGTTGCGTCAGTCGGCGGAAACCGCGCTGCAATGCAAGCAGAAAATGCAAATGCCGGTATCCGCGCCGGTGCCGGGCCGTACGCCTGTGACCATCTCGGCCGCGAATTCGTCGCGAAAGATCATGCTCAAAGCCGATTCCCTTTTCCGCTTCAACGGCGGTGACGATGCCGCGATATTGCCCGCCGGCAAACGACAGTTGAACGACGTGGCAATTCGATTGAAGAAGATGCGCTCGCTGCGTGAACTGCAGATCACCGGCTACGCTGACCGCCTTGGCGACAAGTCATACAACTTGCGTTTGTCGACGCAGCGAGCGCGGACTGTCGAACGATATCTGCAGTCGCTAGGGGTGAGGTTGCCGACGACCGCACAGGGCAGAGGCAGCGCGAACCCGCTGGTGAACTGCCGGCAAACGCAGCGAGATGTGTTGCTGCGATGCCTCGCGCCGAATCGACGCATCGAGATCGAATTCGTCGTGGCGGCCTCGTAGTGATTTTGGATCGAGAGCTAGTAACCGTGCCGCGCACATCGATGCGCCTTCGAGTTTCAGACGGGCAGTGACCCACATCGCAAAGCCTGTGTATTCAGAAGGGTTAAGAAAAAATGTCAACTATTCTAATTATTGACGACCATCCTGCGTTCCGCATGATCGTCAAAATGCAGCTCGTGCAATTGCTTGGCGTTGAAAATGTGCTCGAGGCCGATAACGGCCAGACCGCTGTCGAGATGGCCCGAATCCATACTCCGGAGCTCGCCATGCTGGATCTCGACATTCCGCGCATCAGTGGACTCGATGTGATTCCACGTCTCAAACTCGTTCATCCGCCGATCCGCCTAATGGTTTTGTCTGGGCAAGATCCGGCCACGTTCGCGCCGCGCGCGATGCGCTCGGGTGTCCACGGTTTCGTCGGCAAGTCGCAGGAGATGAAGGAGATCATGCGCGGCGTCGAAGCGGTTCTCGCCGGCTACACCGTGTTCCCGGTGACGAAGCACGGCGGCGGTATTGCGCTCGTCGATGGCCGGGGAGGCGAGGAGGCGAGAATCGGTTTGCTGTCGGATAAAGAGCTGGTGATTTTGCAGATGCTTTCAAAAGGCATGTCGAACAAGGCGATTGGAGACGCCTTGTTTATCAGCGATAAAACCGTCAGCACATACAAGAGCCGTATCCAGGAGAAACTCGGCCTGACGTCGTTGGCAGGACTCATTGAGTTCGCAACTTTGCACCGGTTGGTCGAGTAGGTTCGCGGGCTATGAATATGGTGTGCCTGTCTCGTTCCGCCCGGAGCATAGGAAACCAAACGATGAGCGATCTACTGGATTCGGCGTCCGCGGATTCCTGCGTATTTGTCTTCAAAGAGAGCGCGACGAACGTGCGCGATCTTCAACGCGCCGTTTACCGTCGAATAACGGGAGTTATCCGTAGAAATGGCTAACGGCAACACACCGGTGTCTTTTTTTGCCCGCATCGCGCAGTCATCGGACAGCTCATCAAGCGCTTCTTTTGAGCCCTTTGAAACGCGTTTCCTGGACGCGTTGTCCGAAGAGGGCGTGGACCTCAACGCGTTTATCAACCACTGGCGTCAAGCAATGAATGACGACCTCGCACGCCTCGACGCGTTACCTCGTGATGGCGACTTCGACCATTTGCATAGTGTGCTGCATCGCCTGAGCGGAGCAGTGGCGCTTGTCGGCGCGCATAGTTTGATGGACGCGTTGCAGCGTGCGAGCTTGTCGCCGCCGGAACAGGGCGCTGCGGCAATCGACGCGCTAACTGCGCGCGCCAGAACCCTTGTTGCGCAACTTGAAGCCACGTCCCGCGTCTTCCGGAGCAGCTCACAATGAACCGACCGCTTGCCTTGATCGAAGGCGATCTGGCGCTTCCGAGTTTGCGGCCCTTCGATGCCCTGCCGCCGCCTTTCGGTTCGTGGCGTCGTCAGGCGCGGACCGCGGCGGGACGTGAACCGCAACCCGCTGTACACGTCGCCGCGCAACAGGTGATTCAGAATGCGATGCGGCGTTCGGCGTTGCCAGCGAGTCGTGGGCCGGTTCCACCCGGCGCCAAGGTTCTCTTTCTTTACAAGTTGCCGCGGCAACCCGACCATTCGCATCGTTTTGAGGAGCAGTTGGCCGAAGCCCGGTACTACCTTGGGATGGGCGGAGCGCGTCCGAGTTCGACCCGATCCGATCACCTCCTCGGCGCGGCAATTTTCGCGAGCTGTAGCATCGCGCTGGCCTGGTTGCTGGTTACCTGTACGACGCATGATGCCGACGGGCCGACCGCCGCCGCCAGCGCAAAAACACAATCGGTCGCGTCGACGGACAGCAGTGCGACAGCGATTCGTCCGCAAGAGCAAGCTAAACCGGCGCAACCGTCGGCCGAATTCGCCGGGACGACCACGCGGAGCGCGCCATCGGCCGCTAGCGCGGGGCCGAAGTCAACGGCTGCTCCCGGCGCTCCCAAGTCATCCGACGCGATACGTGACACGACTGTTCGCGGCACGCCGAAGCCACAACACGTCGAACACCTCGTGCCTCGGCCAACCGGCCGCGTGTCCATACGGCACATGGCGCCGATCGGACTCGCAACGGCCCATTACCAGGCGCCAATCGCACGCCTCAGCAAACTGCAAATCGACAAACGTCTCGCACTCAGCCGCGCGACCAACCCAGCCACGCAGCCTTCCGCGTCGCAACAGTCTGAACGGACAGAATGGACCGCATGGACTGAGCAGCCCGAACGCCCTACGTCCGCAACCGACGCAGCCGAGCGCGCAGCGCTACGCGACTGGGCGGCACAACAGCGTCGCTCGAACATCACAACGCGCGTCAGCACACCCACGCCAGGCGACACCGACTGGAACGCCCGCATGACCCAGCGCCGCATCACCGACAGCCCCGACGCCTTCCAGACAGGCCGCGCCCAAAAGTAAGCAGCCAAAAAAAAGCCCGACCACCGGTCGGGCTTCAAAGTCAGCTGCGTCCTCCACAGGACGCAGCTCCTGCAAAACAGCTCGTAGCGACTACTCAGGTAAGCAAAGACCTCAAGCAGCCAGCAGCGAACGCAGCACGAACGGCAGAATCCCGCCGTGCTTGTAGTAGTCGACTTCGATCGGCGTGTCGATACGCAGCAGTACCTGCACGCGCTTTTCCTTGCCGTCCTTGTCGCGGATCACCAGCGTCACTTCCTGTTGCGGCTTGAAGTCCGCGCCCAGGCCTTCGATGTCGTACGTTTCTTCGCCGGTGATGCCGAGCGATTGCACGCTATCCGAGCCCATGAACTGCAACGGCAGAACGCCCATGCCGACCAGGTTCGAACGGTGGATCCGCTCGAAGCTGCGTGCGACCACGGCTTTCACGCCCAGCAGTTGCGTACCCTTCGCAGCCCAGTCACGCGACGAGCCCGTGCCGTACTCTTCGCCCGCGAACACGACGGTCGGCGTGCCGGCGTCGATGTACTTCATCGCTGCGTCGTAGATCGACATTTGTTCGCCGTCCGGCTGGTGAATCGTCAGGCCGCCTTCCACGCGCGAGCCGTCTGCCTTCGTGGGAATCATCAGGTTCTTGATGCGGACGTTCGCGAACGTGCCGCGCATCATCACGTCATGGTTGCCGCGACGCGAGCCGTAGCTGTTGAAGTCGGCCTTCTGCACGCCGTTTTCCTTCAGCCACTTGCCGGCCGGCGAGTCTTCCTTGATCGAACCAGCGGGGCTGATGTGGTCGGTCGTGACGGAGTCGCCGAAGATGCCCAGCGCGCGTGCGTCCTTGACGGCGGCGATGCTGTCGGCCGGCGTCATCGAGAAGTCCTTGCCGAAGAACGGCGGCTCAGCGATGTAGGTCGACTTCGGCCAGTCATAGACTTGACCTTCTTCGCCCTCGATCTTGCTCCACAGATCGCCCTTCTTGGTCAGCGCCGAGTAGTTCTTGCGGAACGCGTCGGCGTCCAGCGCGAACTTGAGCAGTTCGTTGACTTCTTCGCTGGTCGGCCAGATGTCGCCCAGGTAGATGTCCTTGCCGCCCTTGCCCTTGCCGACCGGTTCGGTCATCAGGTCTCGCGTGATGTTGCCGGCGATCGCGTAAGCGACGACCAGCGGCGGCGAGGCCAGGAAGTTGGCGCGGATGTTCGGGTGAATGCGCGCTTCGAAGTTACGGTTGCCCGACAGCACCGCTGCCGCGACGATGTCGTTCTTCGTGATCGCTTCGTTCAGTTCCGGCGTCAGATCGCCCGCGTTGCCGATACAGGTCGTGCAACCGTAAGCGGCCAGCGTGAAACCGAGCTTGTCGAGGTACTTCATCAGGTCGGTCTTCGTCAGGTATTCCGTGACGATTCGCGATCCCGGCGCCAGCGAGGTCTTGATGTGCGGCGCGACCGTCAGACCGGCTTCGACAGCCTTCTTCGCCAGCAGGCCGGCGGCCAGCAGCACGCTCGGGTTCGAGGTGTTCGTGCACGACGTAATAGCCGCGATCAGGATGTCGCCGTTCTTCACGTCGACGCCGTTGCTCGTCGTGTACTGCGCTTCGAGATCGTCTGCCTTCTTCGCGAAGCCATTTTCCGCCACCGGCTTCGAGAAAAGGTCGCTGAAGGTCGACTTAACGTGACCGATTTCGATACGGTCTTGCGGGCGCTTCGGACCTGCCAGCGACGGCGTCACCGTGCCGAGATCCAGCGTGACGACCTTGGTGTAGTCGATCTGGCCAGCCTTCGGAATACCGAACAGACCTTGCGCCTTGAAATAGTTTTCGAAGGCGGCGATTTCGGCGTCGGTGCGGCCCGTGCCCTTGAAATAGTCGATCGTCTTTTCGTCGACCGGGAAGAAGCCCATGGTCGCGCCGTACTCCGGCGCCATGTTGCCGATCGTCGCGCGGTCGGGCAGCGACAGCGATGCCGTGCCTTCGCCGAAGAATTCGACGAACTTGCCGACCACTTTTTCCTTGCGCAGCAGTTCGGTGACGGTCAGAACCAGGTCGGTCGCCGTCAGGCCTTCGCGCAGCTTGCCCTTCAGTTCGACGCCGACCACGTCCGGCGTCAGGAAGTACACCGGCTGGCCGAGCATGCCGGCTTCCGCCTCGATACCGCCCACGCCCCAGCCCACCACGCCGATGCCGTTGATCATGGTGGTGTGGCTGTCCGTGCCGACCAGCGAATCCGGGTAGTAGACCGTGTCCGCGCCTTCAGCCTTCTTATGCACGCCGCGTGCGAGGTATTCCAGGTTCACCTGGTGAACGATACCGACGCCCGGCGGCACGACCTTGAACGTGTCGAATGCCTGCATGCCCCACTTCATGAACTGGTAGCGCTCGTTGTTGCGCTGGAATTCCAGTTTCATGTTCAGGTCGAGCGCGTTCTTTTCGCGGAAGTGATCGATCTGCACCGAGTGATCGACGACCAGATCGACCGGGACCAGCGGTTCGATCGACTTCGGATTCTTGCCCATGTGTTTCGCGACACCGCGCATTGCCGCGATATCGGCGAGCAGCGGCACGCCGGTAAAGTCTTGCAGCACGACGCGCGACACGACGAACGGGATTTCGTCGACGCGCGCTGCGGTCGGCTTCCAGTTGGCGAGTTGCTCGATGTGTTCTTCGGCGATTTTCTTGCCGTCGTAGTTACGCAGCACCGATTCCAGCACGATTCGGATCGAAACCGGCAGGCGGTCGATCTTGATGTTCAGCGCCTTGCCGAGTTGCGGCAGGGAGTAGAACTTGCCTTTGCCGGAACCGCTGTCGAATTCCTTGAGCGTTTTGTGGAGGTTGTGGGCCATGGTGTTTTCCTTGGTTTGATCGCGGAACTACAGTACATAACTAGATGACGTAAAGATCGACGTATTCATTGACCGGCATGGCTTCGAGCCTTGCCTGATCGAGCGACACGTCGAGAATCGCCAGTTGTTGCTTGACCGGAAAGCGGCGCGCGAGGTTGGTCTCGAACTTCTCGACCAGCAACGGTATGCCTTCTTCGCGACGACGCTTATGACCGATCGGGTATTCGACTACGACCTCGTCGAATGTCGAGCCGTCGTTGAATTCGATCGTCAGTGCATTGGCGATCGAACGCTTCTCCGGATCGTGGTAATCCTGCGTGAATTGCGCGTCTTCGACGCATTCCATTTTCGCGCGCAGCACATCGATGCGAGCGTCCTGCGCGATCGAATCTTCATAATCCGCGGCCGTCAGGCGACCGTGGATCAGTGGCACGGCGATCATGTACTGAATGCAATGATCGCGGTCGGCCGGATTGTTCAGCGGACCTTTTTTATCGATGATGCGAATCGCGGCCTCGTGCGTGCGGATCGTGATCTTGCGGATGTCTTCCGCGCGCTTTCCCGCCGCGGCGAGTTGCTCATGCAACTTCATCGCGGCTTCCACCGCCGTTTGCGCATGGAATTCTGCCGGAAAAGAAATCTTGAAGAGCACGTTTTCCATCACGTACGAACCGTACGGACGCTGGAACCTGAATGCGTTGCCCTTGAAGAGCACGTCGTAAAAGCCCCAGGTCTTCGCGGTCAGCACCGACGGATAGCCCATCTCGCCGGTCTTCGCGATCAGCGCGAGGCGCACGGCGCGCGAGGTCGCGTCGCCCGCGGCCCACGACTTGCGCGAGCCGGTATTCGGCGCGTGGCGGTACGTGCGCAGCGCGTGCCCATCGACAAACGCCTGCGACACCGCGTTGATCAGTTCGTCGCGCGTGAGGCCGATCAGCTGGCCGACGACCGCGGTCGAGGCCAGTTTCACCAGCAATACGTGATCGAGCCCGACCTTGTTGAAGGAGTTTTCGAGCGCGATACAGCCTTGAATTTCGTGCGCCTTGATCATGGCGATCAACACGTCTTTCATCGCCAGCGGCGTTTTGCCCGCTGCGACGGCGCTGCGCGAGAGCCAGTCGGCCGTTGCCAGAATTCCGCCGAGGTTATCCGACGGATGCCCCCATTCGGCGGCAAGCCAGGTGTCGTTAAAGTCCAGCCAGCGGATCATGGCGCCGATATTGAAGGCGGCCTGAACCGGGTCCAACTGGAACGACGTGCCCGGCACCTTCGCGCCGTTGGGGACGATCGTGCCCGGCACGATCGGTCCCATCAGCTTGGTGCAGGCCGGGTAGGTGAGCGCCTCGAGTCCGCAGCCGAGCGTATCGATCAGGCAGTGACGCGCGGTTTCCAGCGCGAGCGTGCTGTCGATCTGATAATCCAGAACGTAGTCGACGATATCGGTCAGGACTGGGTCCGGATCGGGTCGCACGTTGGAAATCGGAGCGGACATCGGGGAGCTTTCCTGATGACGATATTTAGTTGCTGGTCTTGTCGATCGCGTTCGATTGCGTCGGAGCCGGCGCGCCTTGCACCATGGCTGCCGTCTTGCATTCGTCGGCCAGACGCGAGCTGTCCTTGTCCGAGAACAACATTGCCTTCGTCGGGATCACGACCAGGTCCATGCCGGTTGCGGCGTCGTGGAAGCGGTCCGCGCCCGTGGTGGTCGCTTCGCGCGGCAGATTGTAATTTTTGTTAGCCCAGTGAACCGTGACAATCTGGTCACGCTTCATGTCACCCTTCAATTCGAAAGCCAGGCCTTCGTTGCACGACCACTTTTCCGCGCCATCCGGCACCGGATCGACCTTCGCTTCCTTGGCCGGGTTCGCTTTGCGCTTGATCAGGCGTTTCGGTTGCGGGCGCTTTGCAGTAGCCTTGGCAACCGGCTTCGTGGTGGTCGCCGTTTGCGCGACGGCGTCAGTCGCGACGGACAGCATCGTCGTGGACAGGGCGCCAATCACGGCGGCGATCATCAGCTTTTTCATAGAGAAAACCTTTCTATCTAGTTTCAGTTAAACATTCCGCGGGCTACCGGTCCTGGCGACCGCGTGGTTGAACTGCACGCGCTTTGAAAGCGCACAGCGACCGCTATTTTCTCCTATTTAGCGGCAGGTACTTCAAATTCTCGGGTCCGGTGTAGTTCGCGCTCGGACGGATGATCTTGTTGTCGACGCGCTGCTCGATGATGTGCGCGCTCCAGCCGGCCGTGCGCGCGATCACGAAGAGCGGCGTGAACATTGCCGTAGGCACGCCCATCATGTGATACGAGACCGCGCTGAACCAGTCCAGATTCGGGAACATCTTCTTCGCCTCCCACATCACCGACTCCAGCCGCTCGGCGATATTGAACAGCTTGCTGTTGCCGGCTTCCTTCGAGAGCTTTTTGGCGATTTCCTTGATGACCTTGTTGCGCGGATCGGAGATCGTGTACACCGGGTGGCCGAAACCGATCACCACTTCCTTGTTCTCGACGCGCTTTCTGATGTCGGCTTCGGCTTCGTCCGGCGTCTGGTAGCGCGACTGGATCTCGAACGCGACTTCATTGGCGCCGCCGTGCTTCGGTCCGCGCAGCGCACCGATCGCGCCGGTAATGGCCGAATAGATGTCCGAGCCCGTGCCGGCGATCACGCGGCCGGTGAAGGTCGATGCATTGAATTCGTGTTCGGCGTACAGGTTCAGCGACACATGCATCGCGTCGACCCAAGCCTTCGACGGCTCCACGCCGTGCAGCAGATGCAGGAAGTGGCCGCCGATCGAATCGTCGTCGGTTTCCACTTCGATGCGCTTGCCATTGTGCGAGTAGTGGTACCAGTAAAGCAGCATCGAGCCGAGCGAGGCCATCAGCTTGTCGGCGATGTCGCGCGCGCCCGGCAGGTTGTGATCGTCTTTCTCCGGCAGCACGGTGCCGAGCACCGACACGCCGGTGCGCATCACGTCCATCGGATGCGCGGCGGCCGGGATCCATTCGAGCGCGGCCTTGACGTTGGCGGGCAGCCCGCGCAGCGCCTTCAGCTTCGTTTTGTACGCGGTCAGTTCGGCCTGAGTCGGCAGCTTTTCGTGCACCAGCAGATAGGCGATTTCTTCGAATTCGCAGGCGCTCGCGATATCCAGAATGTCGTAGCCGCGGTAATGCAGGTCGTTGCCGGTCTTGCCGACCGTGCAGAGCGCCGTGTTGCCCGCTGTCACGCCGGACAGGGCGACGGATTTCTTCGGCTTGAAGCCGCTTTGGGATTGGTTGCCGCCTTGTGCACCAGCGGTTTGCGTCGTTTCGCTCATCTCCCGCAATCTCCTTTGTGCCTGCTCGATGCTTCTGATTGACCTGTGCGTTCAACGCCCGTCTCGCGCAGCGCCACACAGAGGGCTGTTTCGACTGCCTCACGGCGTGTGGATAGACCGCTCACAACAGCCGCGCCGATTGCCGCAGCGGCTTTCACGCTTATGACCCTGCTGGAACGTCAGTGCCCACTTTCGCGAAGAGCGGCGCGGCGTCTTGCGGGACGGCGCGCCCCGTCGCTTGCGCTCGACGCAGCACCGACCAGTAGTACCGATAGCTCGCGCGGTCGTGCAACGTGTCGTGATGGCGCGTCGGGCCCCACTGCGCGGATTGCGCGGCGAGCAGGATTTCGGTGGCGGTGGCGATCTCTTCGTCGCGTGGCGCGAATGCGGCGACGATTGCTTCGATCTGCGCCGGATGGATGCTCCACATGCGCGTATAGCCGAACTCGTTGCGGGCGCGCGCGGCGTCGTTGGCGACCACGCTCATGTCGCGCACCTCCGTGCTGACGTTATGCGAAGGCACTTTGCCGTATGCATGGCAGGCAGCCGAGATTTCAAGCTTCGCGCGCCGCACCAGCGGATGATGGAACTGGCCGGGCGAGCGCATGGCGGTATCGGGAATCGCGCCGTTGTGCGCGGAGACGAAGTCCATCAGGCCGAAGCTTAGCGCTTCCACGCCGGGCAGCGCGGCCAGATCGAACACGCGTGTCAGCGCGCCGTGCGTTTCGACCAGCAATTGCACCGGCACCGGTTGCGCGATCCCGAGTTCGCGCCGCGTCGCCTCGATGAATGCGACCATTTCGGCGGCATCGGGGACGTTGCGGATTTTCGGCAGGGTGATGTAAGCAGGCGCTCGCTTCGCGGCACGGAGAATGAGACGGACGTCGTCGCGCCAGTGCGCGTGATCGAAGTCGTGAATCCGCACGCCGACGCGGCCGAAGTGGTCATGCTCGCTGCCCAGCAACGACGCGACCAGCTCGGCGTGCTCCGCTTCGCGGCCGACCTGCGCGCCGTCTTCACAATCGAGCGTGATGTCGAACACAGCGCCCAGTTGTTGCTGCAAGGCCAACGATTTCAGCATCAGCTTTTCACTGCCGGCGTAGTGATCGCAGGCAGGCAGCACGGCGGGCGGCGCTTCGCCGTCAAACAGCACTTCGGCGGGTGTGAGGGCGCGCATTCTCGGCGTCAGGAGCGTGGGTAATGTTTGGTTTGGAGAAATCTGATTCGGGCGCGCTCTGCCGGACCATCGCGGTAACTGCGCAAAACGCGCTCGGATCAGATGCGAATAGCAGCATTCGCATGTAAAAAACCGGAACCCGCCACGGCGGCGCCTGTAAGCGCACGCCAGACTTCTCGCTCCGCGCCAGGCCCCCCCGAGGACAGCCTGGCGTTCTCTCACGAGTTCCGGTTCGTCTGCTCAGTTGCTTAGCCGAGCAGATGTTGAACGCCTTCGCGCTCTTCCAGCAATTCGTTCAGCGTGCCGTCCATCTTTTCGCGCGAGAATGCGTCGATTTCCAGGCCTTCGACGCGCTTGTACTCGCCGTTTTCGCACGTGACGGGCACGCCGTAGATGATGTCTTCCGGAATGCCGTACGAACCGTCCGACGGAATACCCATGGTGACCCACTTGCCGTTCGTGCCCAGCACCCAGTCACGCACGTGGTCGATCGCCGCGTTAGCCGCCGACGCTGCCGACGACAGGCCGCGCGCTTCGATGATCGCCGCGCCACGCTTGCCGACGGTCGGGATGAACGTGTTGCGGTTCCACTCGTCGTCGTTGATCAGCTTGGTCAGGTCTTGACCTTCTGCCGTTGCAAAGCGGAAGTCCGGGTACATGGTCGGCGAGTGGTTGCCCCACACAGCCAGCTTTTCGATCGACGCGACCGGCTTGCCCGACTTGGCGGCCAGTTGCGACAGCGCGCGGTTGTGGTCCAGACGCAGCATGGCGGTGAAGTTCTTCTTCGGCAGATCCGGCGCCGACTTCATGGCGATGTAAGCGTTCGTGTTGGCCGGGTTGCCGACCACCAGCACCTTCACGTCGCGGCTCGCGACTTCGTTCAGCGCCTTGCCCTGAACCGTGAAGATTTCGGCGTTGGCCGACAGCAGGTCCTTACGCTCCATGCCTTTCGAACGCGGACGCGCGCCGACCAGCAGGGCGACGTCTGCATCCTTGAATGCAACCTTGGGGTCGTCGGTGATTACGACGCCCGACAGCAGCGGGAATGCGCAATCATCCAGTTCCATCACGACGCCTTTGACGGCGCCTTGCGCTTGCGGCAGGTCGAGCAGTTGCAGGACCACCGGCTGATCCTTGCCGAGCAGATCGCCATTGGCGATGCGGAACAGCAGGGAGTAAGCGATTTGACCTGCGGCGCCGGTGACGGCAACGCGCTTTGCGGGCTTAGCCATTGAGAAATCTCCAGGACGATGCGTTAGACGCTAGGGAAAACGCCATTCTATATGCGCGTTCAGCGAAGCGTTATGAAACACGGCGGAATTCACTGTCGCGGACTGCCTCGAAATCTGCCGAGGCCGAGCGGCGTGTTGCGGCGAGACCGCCATGCCGGAAACCTGAACTACAGCATGGGAGCGGGAATACGAGGCGCCGGGTAGCCGCTGCACGGTGCGGGCTCCTGCAAACAGCGCGTTTCGGCAAGCGTCTGACCAGCGAATGGCGGCGAAATCGAAACCTGAACTGCGTGGGAACAGCATGGTGCAGAGTGGCTGCCGGCGCGTCGCGGCGCTGCATCAAATAGCCGCCGAAAATCCCGCAAACCCTTGCTCGACAAGGAGTGTAGGAGTCGTCAGAGGCAAAGTCAACATTATCTTATGTCTTATATAAGACATATCTGTTGCGGGGAAAACCCTAGACGCGGCCTAGCCCTTTATGATGAAATGCGCGCATGAATTCGAACCCGGCGAACACCACGAATCCGAGCGGCCAAGGGGTGGCGGGTGAGGGTGTACCCGCTGCGTCTACGGCCGCATCGCCCACTTTCAGCCCCTTGTATCAGCAGATCAAAGGGTTGATCACGCAGAGCCTGGAAAGCGGCGAGTGGAAGCCGGGCGAGATCATTCCTAGTGAAGTCGAATTGGCGGCCAGATACAAGGTCAGTCAGGGAACGGTGCGTAAAGCGATCGACGAACTTGCCGCCGACAACCTGCTCGTGCGCCGTCAGGGCAAGGGCACGTTTGTTGCGACGCACAACGAAGACCGCGCCCAGTTTCGCTTCCTCAGATTACTGGCCGATGACGGCGCGGAACATCCGCACGTCAGCCGTCTGCTCGAATGCCGGCGCTTGCGCGCTTCGGCGGACATTGCCCGGCAACTCGATCTGAAGCCGGCCGATCCGGTCGTCTTGATCAAGCGCTTGCTGCAGTTCGACGGCGAAGTCACGGTGCTCGACGAAATCTGGCTGCCGGGCGCCGTGTTCCGCGGCCTGACGCTCGAGCGGCTGTCGGAGTATAAAGGTCCGCTCTACGCGATGTTCGAGACGGAGTTCGGCACCCGCATGATCCGCGCCACGGAGAAGATCCGCGCCGTCGCGGCCGAGCCTTCCGTGGCCGATCTGCTGCATGTGCCCGCGGGTTTTCCGCTGCTATCGGTCGAGCGCGTGTCCTATACATATGGGGACCGGCCGGTTGAAGTGCGCCGCGGTTGGTATGTCACAACCGGGTATTACTATCAGAACGACCTAAGCTGAATCGGGCTGAATAAGCGCGCTGCGTCCCACACGCGCGCCTGTTTGAAGGCGCCTCTATCGCGCGTGCTGTAACGGACCTGTCGTGGTTTTCGCTGCAGCGCGATATAAAAAGGCGCTAAAATTGCGGATTAGTGTGACTACATAGTAGGGGTCTAGCATGGCTGAAGCCGTAAAAAAACCGAGGCCGGAATTCCGGAACATCGGTATCGGGCAGATATTGACGGCGTACCGTCTACCGCTAGCGGGGCGAGTATCGATCTTGCACCGCTTGAGCGGTGGTCTGCTTTTTGTTTTTCTTCCGTTCCTGCTGTACCTCTTCGATCAGAGCCTCACTTCTGAACTCAGTTTCGAAGTCTTCAAAGGTTTCCTCTCCAACATCATCGTCAAGCTCATCACGCTCGTTCTCGCGTGGGCCTTCCTGTTTCACTTCTGCGCCGGCGTCCGTCACTTGCTGATGGACACGAACCACGACGCAGTGACGAAGGAAAAGGGCAAGTCGACCTCCATCGTCGTTCTCGTCGTGTCGTCGTTGCTCACCATTGCATTCGCGGCAAAACTGTTCGGAGCATTCTAAAAAATGTCATCAAATAACCGAATCGGTTCGAAGCGTCTTGTTGTCGGCGCGCATTACGGTCTGCGCGACTGGCTGGCGCAGCGCATCACGGCCACGATCATGGCGGTCTACACCGTCATCCTGCTCGCCTGGTTCTTCGGCGCGCGCGATTTCTCGTACGACGGCTGGGCGTCGATCTTCGCCACGCAATGGATGAAGCTTGCCACGTTCGTCATGCTGCTTTCGCTGTTCTATCACGCGTGGGTGGGTATCCGCGACATCTGGATGGACTACGTGAAGCCCGTTGGCATCCGCCTGTTGCTTCAAGCGCTGACGATCGTCTGGCTGCTCGCGTCGGCGGGCTACGCTGCGCAGATTCTCTGGAGAGTGTAAAAGAATGGCTGCAATCAAGAATTCTCTGCCGCGTCGCAAGTTTGACGTGGTTATCGTCGGCGCGGGCGGCTCGGGGATGCGCGCTTCGCTGCAACTCGCGCGTGCCGGCCTGTCGGTCTGCGTGCTGTCCAAGGTGTTCCCGACGCGTTCGCACACGGTTGCTGCTCAAGGCGGCATCGGCGCATCGCTCGGCAACATGAGCGAAGACAACTGGCACTACCACTTCTACGACACGATCAAGGGTTCCGACTGGCTCGGCGACCAGGACGCGATCGAGTTCATGTGCCGCGAAGCACCGAACGCCGTCTACGAACTCGAACACTTCGGCATGCCGTTCGACCGTAACGCAGACGGCACGATCTATCAGCGCCCGTTCGGCGGCCACACCGCGAACTACGGCGAAAAGCCGGTGCAACGCGCTTGCGCGGCGGCTGACCGTACCGGTCACGCGCTGCTGCACACGCTGTATCAGCAAAACGTCGAGGCCAAGACGCAGTTCTTCGTCGAATGGATGGCGCTGGATCTGATCCGCGACGCCGAAGGCGACGTGCTCGGCGTGACCGCGCTGGAAATGGAAACCGGCGACGTCTACATTCTCGAAGGCAAGACCACGCTGTTCGCCACAGGCGGCGCGGGCCGGATTTTCGCGGCATCGACCAACGCGTTCATCAACACCGGCGACGGCCTGGGCATGGCGGCGCGTTCGGGCATCGCGCTGCAAGACATGGAATTCTGGCAGTTCCACCCCACCGGCGTGGCCGGCGCGGGCGTGCTGATTACCGAAGGCGTGCGCGGCGAAGGCGGCATTCTGCGCAACTCGAACGGCGAGCGTTTCATGGAACGCTACGCGCCTACGTTGAAGGATCTGGCGCCGCGTGACTTCGTGTCGCGTTCGATGGACCAGGAAATCAAGGAAGGCCGCGGCGTGGGTCCGAACAAGGATCACGTGCTGCTCGACCTGTCGCACATCGGCGCCGAGACGATCATGAAGCGTCTGCCGTCGATCCGCGAAATCGCGCTGAAGTTCGCGAACGTCGATTGCATTAAAGAGCCGATCCCGGTCGTGCCGACCATCCACTATCAGATGGGTGGTATTCCGACGAACATCCATGGCCAGGTCGTGGGTACGTCGAAGGGTCACGAAGTGCCGGTCAACGGTTTCTACGCAGTGGGCGAATGCTCGTGCGTGTCGGTGCACGGCGCGAACCGCCTCGGCACGAACTCGCTGCTCGACCTGGTGGTGTTCGGCCGCGCAGCCGGCAACCATATCGTCAAGCACGTGAAGGAAATCAAGGAGCACAAGCCGCTGCCGGCCGACGCCGCTGATTTCGCGCTGTCGCGTCTGGCGACGCTCGATAGCTCGTCCTCGGGCGAGTACGCGCAATCGGTTGCCAACGACATCCGCGGCACGATGCAGAAGCACGCCGGCGTGTTCCGTACCTCGGCGTTGCTGGCCGAGGGCGTCGAGCGCATCCGCGAAGTAGCTGACCGCGTCGACAGCATCCACCTGAAAGACAAGTCGAAGGTGTTCAACACGGCGCGCGTCGAAGCGCTGGAAGTGGCGAACCTGATCGAAGTGGCCCGCGCCACGATGGTTTCCGCCGAAGCGCGCAAGGAAAGCCGTGGCGCGCACGCGCAGAACGACTTCGAACATCGCGACGACGAAAACTGGCTGCGCCATACGCTGTGGTTCAGCGAAGGCGATCGCCTCGACTACAAGCCGGTTCACATGCAACCGCTGACGGTCGAATCGGTTCCGCCGAAAGCGCGGACCTTCTAAGGCACAAGTCAAAGGAATTCAGAAATGGCAAAGCGTACATTTGAAATTTACCGCTACGACCCGGACAAGGACGCAGCGCCGCGCATGCAAACGTACGAGATCGAGATCGACTCGCACGAACGCATGCTGCTCGACGCGCTGCTGAAGTTGAAGGCAGTTGACGAGACGCTGTCGTTCCGCCGTTCGTGCCGCGAAGGCGTGTGCGGTTCGGACGCCATGAACATCAACGGCAAGAACGGTCTGGCCTGCCTGCAGAACATGAACGATCTGCCGCAAAAGATCGTGCTGCGTCCGCTGCCGGGACTGCCGGTCATTCGCGACCTGATTGTCGACATGACGCAGTTCTTCAACCAGTATCATTCGATCAAGCCGTACCTGATCAACGACACGCCGCCGCCGGAAAAGGAACGTCTGCAGTCGCCGGAAGAGCGCGACGAGCTCGACGGCCTGTACGAATGTATTCTGTGCGCTAGCTGCTCGACTTCGTGCCCGAGCTTCTGGTGGAATCCGGACAAGTTCGTCGGCCCGGCTGGCCTGCTGCAAGCCTACCGTTTCATCGCGGACAGCCGCGACGAAGCGACGGGCGAACGGCTGGACAACCTGGAAGATCCGTACCGTCTGTTCCGTTGCCATACCATCATGAACTGTGTCGACGTTTGCCCGAAGGGCCTGAACCCGACCAAGGCGATTGGCAAGATCAAGGAATTGATGGTTCGCCGCGCTGTCTGAGATGGAATCAACATCGCATCAGTCCGACCCTCTCCGCCGCGCGCGTCTTCGCTGGCGCGCGCGGCGGGGCCTGCTGGAAAACGATCTGATCTTTGAGCGTTTTTTCAGCCGATATGAGCATGACCTCAGCGATGCAGATGTGGGCGCCCTCACGCGCCTGCTCGAGCTGAGCGATAACGACCTGATGGACTTGCTGCTCGTACGCAAGGAACCGGAAGGCGACCTTGCCGACCCGGATGTAATCCGGGTGCTGGAGCTGCTGCGGAATGCCTGACCGGCGTAGCCGGCTTTGAGCGCAGCTTGTCCGTTGTTCCAGGCGTGCAATTATCGAAACCCTGTTTCCATACTTCGATTGAGGATGTGCTATGACCCCGTCAGATGTTAAAGCCACGCTATCGTTCAGCGACAATTCGCCGAGCGTTGAAATGCCGATTTACAAGGGCACTCTCGGCCCGGACGTGATCGACATCCGCAAACTGTACGGCCAGACCGGCAAGTTTACGTACGACCCGGGCTTCATGTCGACGGCGGCTTGCAATTCGGCGATCACCTACATCGACGGCGACAAGGGCGAGCTGCTGTATCGCGGTTATCCGATCGACAATCTGGCGCAGAACGCCGACTTCCTCGAAACGTGCTACCTGCTGCTGAAGGGCGAATTGCCGAACGCGGAGCAGAACGCCGAATTCGTGAAGACGGTCACGAACCACACGATGGTGCATGAGCAAATGCACTTCTTCTTCCGTGGTTTCCGTCGCGACGCGCACCCGATGGCGATTCTGGTCGCCGCGGTCGGCGCATTGTCGGCGTTCTATCACGACTCGCTCGACATCAACAACCCGCGTCACCGTGAAGTGTCGGCCATTCGCATGATCGCGAAGCTGCCGACGCTGGTCGCGATGGCGTACAAGTACAGCATCGGCCAGCCGTTTGCGTACCCGAAGAACGACCTGTCGTACAGCGCGAACTTCATGCACATGATGTTCTCGAACCCGTGCGAAGAGTACAAGGTCAACGACGTGCTGGTGCGCGCACTGGACCGTATCCTGATCCTGCACGCGGATCACGAGCAGAATGCATCGACCTCGACCGTGCGTCTCGCCGGTTCGTCGGGTGCGAACCCGTTCGCGTGTATCGCAGCGGGTATCGCGTGTCTGTGGGGTCCGGCGCACGGCGGTGCGAACGAAGCCGCATTGAACATGCTGGAAGAAATCGGCTCGGTCGACAACATTCCTGAGTTCATCAAGCAGGTGAAGGACAAGAACTCGGGCGTGAAGCTGATGGGCTTCGGTCACCGCGTCTACAAGAACTACGACCCGCGTGCGAAGCTGATGCGCGAAACCTGCCACGAAGTGCTGGAAGAGCTGGGCCTGCACGACGACCCGCTGTTCAAGCTGGCCATGGCACTGGAAAAGATCGCGCTGGAAGACGAATACTTCGTGTCGCGCAAGCTTTACCCGAACGTCGATTTCTACTCGGGTATCGTGCAGCGCGCGCTGGGCATCCCGACGTCGATGTTCACGTGTATCTTCGCGATGGCACGTACGGTGGGCTGGATTGCGCAGTGGAACGAAATGATTGCGGATCCGGAACAGAAGATTGGCCGTCCGCGTCAGCTGTTCATCGGCGACACGCAGCGTGAAGCGAAGCCGATCGCGCAACGTTGATCGGGTTTGAGCCCGCTTGATTCGTAGTGGCCGCGTGCGCTGCGAGTGAGGGCGGAGGCTGCTGATAAAGACGCCCCGACGGTTTTTCCGTCGGGGCGTTTTGTTTTGTTTTCAGCTTCCTGTCCCGCGCACTGAGCCTGCATTTGCACGGCGGTGCAGCAGGCGGCGGTGGTTCTTTGCAAACCAAGTCTGTTCTGGCGCTCGGCGGGTTGCCTCCATCGCTGCTCGCAATGGCTGCTGACATCGGTAGCGCCTTCAACGTTTCAACTGGCAGGAAATGGGTCGAGCGCGGAGTCTCGCGACGCGGTCGGATCACCACTGCGATTCTGCTTCGGCCGAAGCGTCCGACAGATCATCGGGCATGGTCATGTTGAAGCAGAGGATGCCGTCGATCAATGCGATAACGCCGAGCACCTGGTCGGCGAAAGGACCCGGCAACCGTATGTTGAGGCGCTTGCATAACTGCTCAAGGAAGTACGCGACCATGTCGTGCTTTTGCAGGTATAGGGCGTTCACATGTCGGCGGAATTTCGCATCACGCATGGCATGCAAACGTGCCTCAGCCCAGATGATGCAACTGTTGTTGTCGCGATAGCACTGCGCGTACAACAAGGTGAGCTGTGCTTGCAGATTTTCGCCGGGCGGTGCGGCGTCTCGCAGCTTCTGCAAGCTTTCTTGCATGTTCTGGTGATCGAGCCGGAGCAGTTCGACGAATAGATCGCTCTTGCTGTTGAAATTCGAGTAGAACGCGCCACGGCTATAGCCGGCCTGGGCTGCGATATCCTCCACGCTAGTTGCGGCAAACCCTTTTTCGGCGATGCTCGACGCTGCTGCGTCCAGCAAGCGCCGCCGGGTTCGCTCGCGACTTTCGGCTCGCGTCGTTCGTTTGTGTGGCATGCGGCAAAGCGCTCATATGGCAAAGAACGATGGCCAGAATCCACGCTACCGGCAAATCGTGGGGCGCGTAGGGTTGCTATTTGATGGCGACCGCTTCGGATTCGCGAGGTTGCCATCCGCCGCCGAGCGCCTTGAAGGCGGCAACCGCTGCGCGTGCGGATTCCGTTTGCGCCTGCACCCGCTCATCGGAGGCGCGTAGCAGGTTGTCGTCGGCCTGCAAGACTTCGATCAGGCTGACGACGCCTTTTTGATAGGCCGCGAAGGAGGCGGCTCGCGCCCGGCCGAGCGAGTTCACTCCCTGCGCGAGTACCGTGGCCTCTTCCTCCCGCTTGACGAGTGCCGAGAATGAGTTCTCGACGTCTTCGGTTGCATGAAGCGCGGCGAGCCGATACGCGGCCAGCATTTCCGCCTGCTGCCCCTTAGCCTGCTCGATCTGCGCATTGATGCGGCCGAAATCGAACAGACGCCAGCGCAGCCCGAGCACGCCGGCGGCCTGATTGGCGCCGGTACTGAACAGGTTGCCGCTGGCCACCGAGGTGGCGCTGCCGAGCAGTCCACTGAGCGACACCTTGGGGTAATACTCGGCGATGGCCACGCCGATGCGCGCGTTCGATGCAGCAAGGCGACGCTCGGCCACGATCAGGTCGGGCCGGCGCCTGAGCAGCTCTCCCGGGGATCCTGTGTCCGCGATCCGCGGGGCGACCGGGATGTCGCCAGCGTCGACCAGTTCGGCTCGATGCGTGCCGGGCTGTGAACCCAGCATTACATCCAGCGCGTTCATCGCTGCATCCAGACCCGCCTCGAGGACCGGGACGGATGCCTGAACCTGCGATAGCGCACCTTCAGCCTGGCTCACCTGAAGGTCGGCCGCCAATCCTTTGCTATACAGGAGGTTGATGGTCGAAAGCAGACTCTGCTGCGTCTGCACCTGCCGTCGGGCGACCGTCAGGCGAGCCTGCAAGCCGCGAATCGTGATGTAGATATCGGCGGTCTGCGCCGCCACAGCCAAGCGCGTGGCCGCCGCGCCCGCTTCCGAGGCCTGATATTCGGCAAGTGACGCTTCCCGGCCGCGGCGCAGTCCCCCGAACACGTCCAATTCCCAGCTCGCGTTGAAATTGGCCTCATAGTCGTTACCGTAACGGTCGAAATTGGGCGTCGAATTCAGGACCTGCCCCAAGGGGGTTTCTACAGATTGATAGACTCTAGCCGCCTGACCGCTGACGTTACCGGAGGGCAGCAACGCGGCAGTCGCCGCCCCGAGGCCCGAGCGCGCCTGAGCGACGCGAGCGGCGGCCTGCGCAAGGTCCAGGTTCTGTTCCAGCGCGAGCGTAACGAATCGTGTAAGTTGCGGATCGCCGAAGCCGGTCCACCACGTGACAAGGTCGGCACTGGCCGCCGCTTGCCGGTAATCCACCGCGGCCTGGCCCTGGAAATGGTCCGGCATGGCAACCTTGGGCCGGACATAATCGGGGCCTACAGCGCAGCCTGCCGAGAGGCCGGCGGCCATGACGGCAGCAAGGATGTGTACACGTAGCATGAGCGTCTTCGCAAAGTCCGGTTGTGACTATAATACCAAATGGTCACTAGTTGTCTACTCCTGTATGCTATACCCATGAAAAACACCACCACTCCTCCCGCCCCATCGCGCGGCCCCGCAGACCACGAAGTGCGGGACCAGATTGTTGGCGCCGCCACGGAGCACTTCAGCCGGTATGGCTACGAGAAAACGACGGTCTCCGACCTCGCGAAAGCCATCGGTTTTTCGAAGGCTTACATCTACAAGTTCTTCGAGTCCAAGCAGGCCATCGGCGAGATGATCTGCGCGAACTGCCTGAACGAGATCGAAACCGAGGTCAGGGCGGCCGTCGCACAGACCGATCTGCCGCCAGAAAAGCTGCGGCGGATGTTCAGCGTATTCACCGAAGCGAGCCTCCGGCTTTTTTTCCAGGACCGTAAGCTCTACGAGATTGCCGCATCGGCGGCGACAGAGAACTGGCAGGCGGTAGTTTCGTACGAAGAGCGCATCCAGAAGTTGCTTCAGGACGTCCTGCAAGAGGGCCGGCAGAGCGGAGACTTCGAGCGCAAAACGCCTCTCGACGAGACCGCGATGGCGATCTATCTGGTGATGCGCCCCTACCTCAACCCATTGCTACTGCAGTACAGCTTCGATTACACCAAGGTCGCCCCTGCGCAACTGTCCAGTCTTGTGCTCCGCAGTCTGTCGCCTTGACGGAAATTCTCGATTGTGACCATTGACTAATTTGGTCACAAGAACCACAATGAAAGCCCCGATCACTCCGTTTATGGGTCTTTCATGCTCCGGCGTCGCCTTGCTACCTCTACAGTCGTCTGTGCACTGCCACTTGCGCTAGTCGCCTGCGGCGCAAAAGCACCGACCGATCCGCGCACCGAGGCGCCCCTGGTGCGCACTGCCATCGCTCAGGCGTCGATCCCCGCCTCCCGTTCGTTTACCGGAACCGTCGCCGCGCGCGTGCAGAGCGATCTCGGATTTCGCGTCTCCGGCAAGGTGCTGGAGCGGCTGGTGGATGCCGGGCAAACCGTCAAGCGTGGTCAGCCGCTGATGCGCATCGATCCCGTCGATCTAAGGCTTGCCGCGCAGGCCCGGCAGGACGCGGTCACCGCCGCGCGAGCCCGGGCGCAGCAGACGGCGCAGGACGAAGAGCGCTACCGCGACCTGCGCGGCACCGGCGCGATATCGGCATCGGCCTATGACCAGATCAAGGCGGCGGCCGATGCCGCCAAAGCTCAGCTCAGTGCGGCCGAGGCGGACGCCGGCGTCGCGCGCAATGCGACGGGTTATGCCGGGCTGGTAGCGGACGGCGATGGCGTCGTGATGGAAACGCTGGCGGAACCGGGCCAGGTCGTCACCGCCGGACAGCCCGTGGTGCGCCTGGCCCACGCCGGGCGCCGCGAGGCTGTGATCCAGTTACCCGAGACCTTGCGCCCCGCCGTCGGTTCGGTCGCCCAGGCCACGCTGTTCGGCAACGGCGGCGCGAGCGTACCGGCGACGCTGCGCCAGCTCTCGGAGGCGGCGGATCCGCGTACCCGGACCTTCGAAGCGCGGTATGTGCTGCAAGGAGAGCTGGCCGACGCCCCACTGGGCGCCACGGTGACGGTCCAGATTCCGGATGCGCGTTCCGCGGTCCCAGGCGGCTTACAGGTGCCGATCGGCGCGCTGTTCGACGCGGGCAAGGGACCAGGGGTGTGGGTCATCAACGGCGAACCTGCAAAGGTTTCCTGGCGGCCGGTCACTGTCGAACATCTTGACGACGATAGCGCCCGCGTCGCCGGCAAGATCAAGCAAGGCGACCGGATCGTCGCGCTCGGCGCGCAACTGCTGCGCGAAGGGGAGCAGGTCCGGGTGACGAGTCAAACCGTCGCCGTCGCTTCCGAGGGAGTCCGTCCGTGAGCGAAGGCCGTTTCAACCTGTCGGCGCTCGCTGTCCGCGAGCGCTCCATCACCCTGTTCCTGATCTGCCTGATCTCGCTGGCGGGCCTCGTTTCGTTCTTCAAGCTGGGCCGGGCGGAAGACCCCGCGTTCACGGTCAAGGTGATGACCATCATCACCGCCTGGCCGGGAGCCACGGCGCAGGAAATGCACGATCAGGTCGCCGAGAAGATCGAAAAACGCATGCAGGAGCTGCGCTGGTACGACCGGACCGAAACCTACACACGGCCTGGGCTGGCCTTTACGACCTTGACCTTGCTCGACAGCACGCCGCCGACGGAAGTGCAGGAGCAGTTCTACCAGGCCCGGAAAAAAATTAGCGACGAGGCGGCCAACCTTCCCTCAGGCGTGATCGGACCGCTGGTCAACGACGAATATGCCGATGTCACCTTCGCGCTGTTTGCGCTGAAGGCGAAGGGCGAGCCGCAGCGCCTGCTCGTGCGCGATGCCGAGTCGCTGCGCCAACGGTTGCTGCACGTGCCGGGCGTGAAGAAGGTCGACATCATCGGCGAGCAGTCGGAGCGAATCTATATCCAGCTCTCACATGACCGCCTGGCCACGCTGGGCGTGAGCCCCCAGGACGTATTCGCCGCACTCAACGGTCAGAACGCCCTGACGCCGGCCGGCTCCGTGGAGACCAAAGGTCCGGAGGTGTTCATTCGCCTGGACGGTGCCTTTGACAACCTGCAGAAAATCCGCGACACGCCGGTCGTCGCGCAGGGCCGCACGCTGAAGCTGTCGGACATTGCCACGGTTACGCGTGGTTATGAAGATCCGGCGACGTTCATGATCCGCAACGACGGCGAACCTGCACTGCTGCTGGGCATCGTCATGCGCGACGGCTGGAATGGACTCGACCTCGGCAAGGCACTGGACGGCGAAGTCGGCGCCATCAACGCCGGGCTGCCGCTGGGCATGAGCCTGACCAAGGTCACGGATCAGGCCGTCAACATTCATTCGGCGGTCGACGAGTTCATGGTGAAGTTTTTCGTCGCGCTGCTGGTGGTCATGCTGGTGAGCTTTGTCAGCATGGGCTGGCGCGTGGGCCTGGTCGTTGCCGCGGCCGTACCGCTGACACTCGCGGTGGTATTCGTCGTGATGGCCGCAACCGGCAAAAACTTTGACCGCATCACGCTGGGGTCCCTGATCCTGGCGCTCGGCCTGCTGGTGGACGACGCGATCATCGCGATCGAAATGATGGTGGTGAAGATGGAGGAAGGCTACAGCCGCATCGCCGCCTCCGCCTACGCGTGGAGTCATACGGCCGCGCCGATGCTGGCGGGCACGCTGGTGACCGCCGTCGGCTTCATGCCCAATGGCTTCGCGCGCTCCACGGCCGGCGAATACACCAGCAACATGTTCTGGATCGTCGGCATCGCACTGATCGCATCGTGGGTCGTCGCCGTGGTCTTCACGCCCTACCTGGGTGTGAAGATGCTGCCCGACTTCAAAAAGGTCGAAGGCGGTCACGACGCGATCTACGACACGCCGCGCTACAACCGCTTCCGTCAGCTGCTCACGCGCGTCATCGCGCGCAAATGGCTGGTTGCCGGTTCGGTCGTGGGCCTCTTCGTCCTGGCCATCCTCGGCATGGGCGTGGTCAAAAAACAGTTTTTCCCGATCTCCGACCGTCCTGAAGTGCTGGTCGAAGTGCAGATGCCCTATGGCACGTCGATCTCGCAAACCAGCGCCGCCACGACGAAGGTCGAAGCGTGGCTAGCGAAGCAGAAGGAAGCCAGGATCGTCACCGCGTACGTCGGGCAAGGCGCGCCCCGCTTTTACCTGGCGATGGGACCGGAACTGCCCGATCCGTCGTTTGCCAAGATCGTAGTGCGCACGGACAGCCAGGATGAACGCGACGCGTTGAAGCAGCGACTGCGTCAGGCAGTCGCCAACGGTCTCGCCTCCGAGGCGCGCGTGCGGGTCACGCAACTCGTATTCGGTCCGTATTCGCCATACCCGGTCGCCTACCGTATCTCCGGTCCCGACCCGGACAAGCTGCGCGGTATTGCGGGAGAAGTTGAGCAGGGCATCGAGGCCAGCCCGATGATGCGCACGGTCAACGCTGACTGGGGTACGCGCTCACCCACGCTGCACTTCACGTTGCAGCAGGATCGTTTGCAGGCGGTGGGGCTGACGTCCAGCGCCGTAGCGCAGCAACTGCAATTCCTTCTTACCGGCGTGCCCGTCACCGCCGTGCGTGAGGATATTCGAACCGTGCAGGTCGTCGCGCGTTCGGCCGGCGACGTGCGTCTCGACCCGGCACGGCTCGGCGACTTCACGCTGGCCGGCGCGAACGGGCAACGCATTCCGCTGTCGCAGGTGGGCAAGGTCGACGTGCGGATGGAGGAACCGATCATGCGCTGGCGCGATCGTGTGCCGACGATCACGGTACGCGGCGACATTGCCGACAACCTGCAGCCGCCGGACGTATCGACTGCAATCACCAGGCAGTTGCAACCTGTCATCGCCAGGCTTCCGGCCGGCTACCGTATCGAAGAGGCGGGCTCCATCGAGGAATCGGCTAAAGCGACGCAAGCCATGTTGCCGCTCTTCCCCATCATGCTGGCGGTTACGCTCATCATCATCATTTTCCAGGTGCGCTCGATCTCCGCGATGGTGATGGTGTTCCTCACCAGTCCGCTCGGTTTGATCGGCGTAGTGCCGACGCTGATTCTGTTCCGGCAGCCGTTCGGCATCAACGCGTTGGTCGGCCTCATCGCGCTGTCGGGGATTCTGATGCGAAACACGCTGATCCTGATCGGGCAGATTCACCAGAACGAGCACGCCGGACTGGATCCGTTCCATGCCGTTGTCGAAGCCACCGTGCAGCGTGCCCGCCCGGTGATCCTGACCGCCATGGCGGCGGTTCTTGCGTTCATTCCGCTAACGCATTCGGTGTTCTGGGGAACCCTTGCGTACACGCTGATCGGCGGCACTTTTGCAGGAACGATTCTGACCCTGGTCTTCCTGCCGGCCATGTATTCGATCTGGTTCAGGATCAGGCCCGACCATGCCGCAGGTTCGCAACAAGGCCGGCATGAGCGGACATCACCTTCCGAACAGATGCCACAGGATGCGCTCGACGTGCGCGGTTAAAACACAATCAATTCACTGTATCGAAGGAAATTGCAATGTCGAACTCTACCGTTGTCGTCGTGACCGGTGTGTCATCCGGTATCGGACGCGCCGCCGCCGAGAAGTTTGCCAGGCGCGGTTGCCGCGTGTTCGGCACCGTGCGAAGCATCGCAAAAGCGACGCCTATCTCCGGCGTCGAGCTTGTCGAGATGGATGTTCGCGACGACGCCTCCGTTCAATCCGGAGTCCAGATCATCTTCAATCGCGCGGGGCGTATCGATGTGCTCGTCAACAATGCGGGAACGAGTCTGATCGGTGCGGTGGAGGAGGCCTCTGTTACCGAGGCCGCGGCGCTGTTCGACACCAATGTATTCAGCATCCTGCGCACAATACGCGCGGTACTTCCCCACATGCGGGCACAACGTGGCGGAAGGATCGTCAATGTCAGTTCGGTGCTCGGCTTTTTACCGGCTCCGTATATGGGTCTTTATTCGGCTACCAAGCATGCCGTCGAGGGGCTGACCGAAACCCTGGATCATGAAGTGCGCCAGTTCGGCATACGCGCAGCGGTGGTCGAGCCGTCCTTTACCAGAACCAATCTCGACATCAATGCGCCCCAGGCGGGTTCGAAAATCGCCGACTATGACCGGGAGCGTGCCCTTGCATCAAGCGCAGTCGTGAACAGCGTCAAAGGTGCGCCCGAGCCCGAAGGCGTGGCAAACACCATTGTCGAAGCGGCGCTTGGCGCCTGGCGGATGCGTCGCACGCCTGCCGGACAGGCGTCGTTGCTGAGCAAGTTACGCCGCTTCATGCCCGCTGGTCCCGTCGATTCAAGCTTGAGAAAAACATTCGGACTTGGTTGAAGTGCTCGTCCACGCATCACACGTGGCCAATGTTCGACGAGCCCCTGTTTCTGAACGCCCCATTTTAGTTGGAACGAACAGTGTGAATCACACATGTGAAGCTCCATGAGTTCTCGTCTCAACGAGGTAAGTAACCGCACTAACGTGGCTGCCCGTGATATCGACGTACTCAGTTCGACCCAACTGATTGGCTATTGTTGTTGGATTCATCGCCAGCTTCAGCTTTAAGGTTCGGAGGCCCGCGCGAGTGCAAGTGTGTCGATATATTCCCGGATCTTCGTCACTTTGCCATTTTGAACGGTAATGGCGAAGATCCAATGGTCTTCGAACCTCCTGTTCGTGGCTTTGATTCTGCCCGTGGCGAAGCCGACGGCCAGAACCCTGTCGCCCTGCGCTACGAATTCAGGGGACTCTGGGTATGATGTTTCCACCGTTTCTGAAGCTTTCTGAAGCAAATCCGCCAATCCGGCGTGTCTGCGGTGTGTGCCGGCTAGCGGCCACTCGCCCGGAATGATCCACTCAATGTCTTCGGCAGAAATCGCCAGCAGACCTTGCTTATCGCAGCGGCCCATTGCTGCAAAAAAATCCTTCACAATCTGGACATTCTCTTGCGTGCTCATCGAACTCTCTCCATTACTGTTGCATCGGATACGATCGAAGTAGACCCACGACTGAAGCAAGCGAGGGAACGATCGCGTCCCTGACGTCGGACAGTCTCTATTCCCTCGACCCGCGACAGGTTTTCCGGGTTGAACGACGTGAGAGACGTGTGCCCCTCAATAAAACGGCGGTCGCCGTTTGTCCACGAGCCAGGATCGCATAAAGATTCGCGATAACGATTTATCGGTCGAACTTGACCAGGTCCTTGAAGACCAGTTGACCCCAGCTATTTCCGCGCGCCTGCACAAGCAGTCCACCTTCGGAAAGTCCACCAAGTTTGATCGGCGAGAAACCGAGATTTTCCGCAAGCGCGCTGATCTCCGCTGCGGCGCCGTCGTCGTCGCTCGCGAGGAACACGACTCTCCTGCCACCGTGCACGGCCAGATCCTGCTCAAGTACAGCAGCGCCCAGATGATTGAAGCCCTTGACCAGTCTTGCGCCAGTGAAGGCGTGCGCGACGACCCTGGAAGAGGGCTGTCCTCCCAGTTGCTCAGGGGGCACGCCGTAGGCATTGGTCACATCGACGATGGTCTTCCCCTGCCAGGTGGGCAGCGCCTTTGCGACATCCCGGTGCGACTCGAAACGGACCGCCAAAAAGATGATGTCCGCCTTGACGGCTTCCGCCAGCCTTTTGGGAATGATCTCAGGTCCAATTGCGGCCGCAGCGGATGCAAAGCTTTCCGGGTCGCGAGTGGTCGCAACGGATACTTCCATGCCGTTGCGGGCAAACGCCTTGGCCAGGGCCTGGCCGATCTTGCCGAAGCCGATGATTGCGTAGCTCATATATTTTCCTTTGGTTTACCGAGCCCTACGGCGCTCCGAGTAATCGAATGGAGCGCCGTAGGGCGTAGCGTCAGATTTGCGCCAGGCCGCCGTCGACGGCGACCTCGCTGGCGGTCATGAAGCTGCTGTCCGGCGACGCGAGGAAGGCGGCCACCGCTGCGATCTCCGCCGGATCGGCCATGCGCTGGAGCGGAGTCATCGAGGCGAAGACCTTCTGGCCTTCCTCGCCTAGCGCTTCCTTAGCGAGTTCGGTCGCCGTTGCCCCGGGCGACAGCACGTTCACCCGGATGCCGGTGCCCTTCAGTTCCTCTGCCCAAGTCCGGGCGAGGTTGCGCACGGCCGCCTTGCTCGCGCTGTAGGCGCTCATTGCCGGGGCGCCCGTGGTGCCGGCGCTCGATCCGGTCAGGATTATTGAACCGCCTTCGCCCATCAGCGGCAGCGCCTGCTGGACCGTGAAGATCGTGCCTTTCACATTGGTGTCGAAGGTTTCGTCGATGTGCTCGGCGGTGATCTTGCCGAGCGCAAGCTGGCTTCCCGCCCCGGCATTGGCGAAGACGATGTCCAGGCTTGCGCGCTCGGCCTTCACCGCCGCGTAGAGTCGGGCGAGGTCGGCCTCGTCCGAGACCGAGCCCTTCACCGCGCGGGCATTAGGCCCGAGCTCTGCCACGGCGGCGTCGAGCGCTTCCTGCCGGCGGCCGAAGATGAAGACGAAGGCGCCTTCCTCGATAAAGCGCTTTGCTGCGGCGCGGCCGATGCCGGTGGCGCCGCCGGTGATCACTGCGGTCTGTCCATTCAACCTGGTCATGAGGTGCATCCTTCCTTGGAGTTGTACGGAAGCAGAGGAACTGCTTACTTGAGACGAGTATGCAGTTCTGATAACCTAAGAACAAGTATGCACCTTTTGGTAACCACGAAAATGACTGACTGTTCTCAAAACTGCGGCGGGCGCTATTCCTACGGGCTGGCCGCCACGCTCAGCATCATCTCGGGCAAGTGGAAGCCGCTGATCCTGTACTTCCTGCTCGACGGCCCGAAGCGCTACGGCGAGCTCAAGCGCAACGTCCACGGCGTGAGCGCCAAGGTGCTGATCCAGCAATTGAAGGAACTGGAGGCCGATCATGTGCTGGCGCGGACCGACTACAAGGAGGTGCCACCGCGCGTGGACTACGCCTTGACCCCGCTAGGCCGCAGTCTGGCCGACAAGATTGTTCCGCTGTGTACCTGGGGCACCGAGAACATGGCGGAAATGGTGAGCATGCTTGCCGAGCGGGACCGGTTGCGTTAGCGGGATGCTGAAGAACCGTGGAGTCGGACGACCCTCCGCGTTGGTGTTGATTCAGCCGACATCGACGTTCAAGGCGATGTCGAAGGTGCCGGCGCCGTTTTTGGCCAGCCCGATGAGCATCAGGCCGAGCGACTCGAGCGTCGAGGCCATGTGCAGGCCGCCGACATCGAACGGACGCAGCCCGAGACTTTCGAGGAAGGCAGAGACCCGCGCCTTGGCCTTCGGATCGTCAGCGGCGATGAACGCGTCGAGGCGTCCACGCCGCGCAAGTACCGGGCCGAAGAGGGTGTTGAGCGCCTTCACGACATGCGCGCTGGCGGGGGCGCTCCTGGCGATCTCCTGCGCACCAGAACTGCCGTGGGGGGTGACGAGGCCCGTGAGGTCGGGGGCGATCGGGTTGGTGATGTCGAGAATCACCTTGCCGCCGAGCGCCTCGCCGAACTCGGTCACCACCGCCGCCGCACTGCCGTACGGCACGGCGAGGATGACGATGTCGCCCGCCGGCGCGACGCCGTACGTCCCTGTGGTCGCCCCAGCTGCGAGCTTGTCGGCCAGCGCCCGCGCCCTGGCAGCGTCGCGGGATATCACCTCGACGGTGTGTCCAGCCTTGGCGATGCGGTCGCCGATCGCCGTGGCCATGCCACCTGTGCCGATGATGCTGATAGTGCTCATGTGCAGTCTCCTGGTCAGTTAAGCGGTGCTCATACTTTCAAAACGGGGCATCCCCCGGTGAATGTTTTGTGTGCGCCGAGCCGCGTCGGCCGTCCCTCATGCCATCGCTGGGTCGGCAGAGTCTTCGCGGATAAATCACGGCGTCGCGACATTGCTGTCCGCCGGGTTCGTTGCGACTCGGCTTCCTGCCTCAGCTCAACTCAGACGGCCGGGAAGTAGTGGCCATTGTCGAGATCCTCAAGCAGGCCGGGCTGAGCAGGCTCCCAGCCGAGGGTCTGGCGCGTGATGAGGTTGGACGCCGGGAGGTCCAGCGTGACCAGATTCGCGAGGAATCCAAAGTATCCAGGCAGCATCAGTACGTCCTCGGGAATACTCACCGCCGACAAGCCCAGACGGCTGCCAATAGCCTCGGCGATCTCGCGGAACCGGATGCCCTCGCCCTCAATCCCGTGCCAGCTTTTGCCAGACGGACCCTTCTCCAGCGCGAGGCGGAACAAGGAAGCGAGATCTCGGCTGTGCACGGCCGGCCACCGGTTCGCGCCGTCCCCGGGGTAGCCGACGACGCCCTTCTCCTTCGCGAGCCCGATCAGCAGCGGGAGGAAGCCGGTATCGGTCGCACTGTGTGCAATAGGAGGAATCCGCACGACCGAAGACCGCACGCCCCGCTCCGCGAGACCGACTACGGTGAGCTCCACGACATTGCGAACTCGCAGAGTCCCCTTGTATGCATCGCCGCCGGGAAGGGCCGGGTCCTGCTCGGTGGCTGGCCGGCCCAGGTTTTCCCACCCGGGAGAGCCGATGCTTGCCGACACGACCAGCGGCTTTCCGCTTCCGGCCAGTGCCTCGCCATACGCGAGCATGATCTGAAGTTCCGCAGCGGCCACGGCGTCAAGTCCGCCGGAGGGAAGCAGGTCTTGCCTATGCGCGATGTGGATGACGCCGTCGGCCTGCGCCGCAGCCGCCTTGAGCCCATCGAGGTCTGAGATATCTCCGCGACGCACCTTGGCGCCGAGCGCGGACACCGCCGCTGCGGACTTGTCCGACCTGGCTAAGCCGGTGACCTCGTGCCCGGCGGCGATGAGGTCGGAGATGATGTACGGACCGATATGACCGGTGCCGCCGGTGACGAAAACGTGCATGTTATTGCTCCTTATAGGCGATGTGATGCGAGAAGCGGTGGTACGGGCGCACTAAGCCGAGGGCCGCCGATCGCCGCGGCCATGCCGCCTGCGCCGATGATGCTGATAGTGATCACGCAGTCTCCTGGTGAGGTAAGCGGTGCCCGTACCCCGAACGACCATGCTAGCCACATTACTTGCAAAAAACAAGTAAACAAGGGAATTTACTTGCGTTACGCAAGCAATGTTAAAATCCAGCCATGAAGACGACGACATCCAAAGAAGACGTTCGGTCCCATTGCGCAGTGAACTACGGCGTGGAGATCTTCGGCGACCGGTGGTCGCTGCTGATCATTCGCGATATCGTTTTCGTCGGCAAGAAGACGTATGGCGAGTTCCTGAAATCGGAAGAGGGAATCGCGACCAATGTGCTTGCTTCGCGCCTTGCCTTTCTGGAGGAGCAAGGAATTCTCTTGAAGGCGACCAGCCCTAATGACAGGCGTAAGGACTTCTACACTTTGACCGAGAAGGGCCTGGACCTCATTCCCGTCGTGCTTAGCATCGTCCTTTGGAGCGCGAAGCACGATTCGAAGTCGTATGTGCGGCGTCGCAAGGATTTCGTTGCTCGTTTACGCGGAAGCCCCTTGCAGGTGGGCGAAGAGATAAAGGCGCTGGTCCGCAATGGCGGATGTCTCTTTCCTGAGAGCAAGGAATGAGCAGGACGCACCTGGTCATTCTTCGTAGATTTTGCGCAGTGGTCGAGCTGACAGGTGCACGGTGTCTTTGGTGAATGACCGGGCTCAGACGTTGGATAGCGAACGACACTCGATACGAAGGGCGCTTTCCGTCGTGACAGGACTGTGCCACATGCCAGTCAGACCGCGAGAAGTGCTTCAGGTACCCCTGCCGTCGATGTCAAGCTTGTGCCAACGCATCGTCAAGTGCAGTTGCAACGATTCGTACGTTCGGCTCGGTGATCATATCGGGGTGGCCACCAGGGATCTGGACGACCACCAATCCCGCGCGCGCGACCCGCTTCCATAGCGGAAGGGGGTCGCCAAGATCCCGCTCCGGAATGACCGCGCGCAAATAAACGATGGGGCCTGCGCGATAAGGCAGCGGCCGATAGGCGCTCATCGCTGCGCGCAGTGCCGCGCGCACGCGACGCAACGTCGGCGGCATTCCCTCGGTATTTGGATCCGGCCGAAGGGCAACGCGCCCGGCACGCATCCTCACGTGATCGACTGCGCCCCCGAACTTCGCCGTCAAATACCGCAGACGCTGTGACGCCGGCAGTTCGCGCAGCCTGCGCCCATGTCCTGCGAAGTAGCGACGCTGGTAGCGAAGCCACGCACTCCAGGGCAAACAGCGCTCATTGACGTAGGTGTCAAGCAGACATAAAAGCTCAACTTGATCGCCAGCCAGAAAAAGCTGCTGCGCCACCTCCAGCGCGACCAGCCCGCCGAACGAATAGCCAGCCAATGCGTACGGCCCGTTCGGTTGGACCCTGCGCATCTGTTCGATATATCCGCGAGCCATGTCCTCCACGCGCTTCTGTACCGGCTCATCACCGTCGAGGCCGAGTGCCTGCAGACCATAGACCGGGCGCGAAGTACGCAGCGCGGCAACCAGCGCCCAGCACTCCATCACCGATCCGCTCAAGCTGTGCATGAGAAATAGCGCGTTGCCGGTACCGGTGCGTACCGGCGCGAGGATAGGCGAGGATGGCGGCGGCGCGCTGTCATCGATCACTTCAGCGAGGCGTGCAATCGTCGATGCAGTCAGCAGCGTAGCAAGCGGAATCGTCCGTCCCGTCAAAGTTGAGAGGTCGCTCAGCAGCCGGACCCCGAGCAGCGAATGTCCGCCCAGCTCAAAGAAATTGTCGTCCCGGGATATCGGCCCGAACCCTAACAGGTTTTCCCATTGCACCTGCAAATACTGTTCGAGTTGTTGGCGCGACCTGCCCGTCGGTGGCAACTCACGGGCCGCATGATTTAGCGCGGAGTGGTTGCGAATTGCGTCGAGACACTCGGGGTTGCGCAACGCCGTGGTATTGAAGACAGGTAGCCCGTTGACCGCGTTGCGCGCTGCTGCTTCGGATAGTTTGCCGTTGTGCGTTACCGGTAGCGCGTCGACTGCGATGATGCGGTCCGGCACATGCGCCGCCGACGCACGCCGCGCAAGGTCACGGCGTATTTGAGCAACCAGTGCGCTGGTCAGCGCGATTCCTTCTTGCAAGACCAGCAGTAATACCACGCGTGTGTCGAACCGCTCTCCATGCGTGGACGGGTTTCCGGTTGTCGTTTCGCACGATCGCTGTTCGACCGCCATTGCTTCGCGGATACCCGGTATGTCGTTCAGCACGCGATAGATTTCGCCCGGTCCCACATTGATACCACGCACATTCAGTACGCCGTCGGACCGGCCATGCAGCCGTGCAGAGCCTCCCGGCGAAAACTCGATGAGATCGCCATGGGTCCAGACACCTGGGTTGGCCGCGAAATAGGCGGAATGAAGCGCCGCGCCGTCGGTATCACCGAAAAATCCGATCGGACGGGACGGAAAAGGATTGACGCAGACCAGTTGGCCGATGCCGTTCGCGCGAGCCCCACGCGTCCACGACTGAACATCGAGCGCGAGGCTCTTGCACTGCGCTTCGCCCGCGTAGACCGGCAAGTTCGGATTACCCAGCACGAAGCAGCCGAGTATGTCAGTGCCGCCGGACATCGACTGTAACGGCAGCGGCTTTACACGGTCGCGCACCCACTCGAACTGCGAGTCGTACAGCACAGCGCCGGTCGAAAGCATTGCCCGCAGTGCGCTGAGATCAAACTGGCTGCCGGGAATCAGACCCGTCTCTTCGCACATCTTCAGATAAGCGGGGCTCGTGCCGAATACAGTCACGCGTTCATCCGCCACTAACCGCCATAACGTGTCGACCGAGGAAATCGGGCCGTCGTAGGTGACGATCTCGACGCCAGACGCGAGCGCGGACAGTTGCCAGTTCCACATCATCCAAGAACAACTGGTATGGAAGTACATTCGATCGCCCGGCCGCAGGTCGCAGTGCAGACGATGCTCCTTCAGGTGCTCGATCAATGTGCCGCCGGCGCCATGCACGATGCACTTCGGCTTGCCGGTCGTGCCCGACGAGAACATGACGAAAAGCGGATGGTCGAAGGGGAAACGACGCCATACGAAGCGTCCGGCGTCGCCGGCGTCGACCAGCGCGTCGACGGAATAAACCGCCTGTCTGACGGTGTCTGGCAAGTGTCCTTCGTCAAGACAGACGATGCCTTGCACCGAGGGCAATGCTTCCGCCAGAGCGGCAACGTTGCCCGCTAACGGAGCGCCGGTATCGAAGGTTCGCGTCGCCGTGTGCGCAAACAGGAGCCGCGGCGCAAGCGGCGCAAAGCGGTCGACGATTGTTTCGACGCCCATCTCGGGCGCGGCGGTCGACAGCGTAGCGCCTAGCGCGGTGACAGCCAGGGCGGCTACGATGGCCTCCGTGTCGTTGCGCATCACGCCGACGACTTGATCGCCTTCTTGAAGTCCCAGTTCCGACAACGAGTGCGCGAGCCGCGCCACGCGGTCGCGCAGTTCGCCACGCGTCAGGCGTACGCGGCGGCCGTCAGCGTGATATCCGATTACGGCTGGAGCGTCGGCCCCAGCCACTGACAAGCCGAGCACGTTGTTCGCATAGTTCAGTTCGAGATGCGGAAAGAAGCGCGCATGCTCGCAGTCGTCGCCGACACAGACGGGTTCGGCTTCCCCAGTGCAATCGAGCCCGTCTGCCCACTGCACGAAGCAGCGCCAGAACGTTCGGTGCTCTCGCACGGAGAAGTCGTGCAATGCCGCGTAGTCCGCAAAGACGCGACCCGTATGCGCCTCGAGCGCCACGGTAAACGCAGTCATTTGCGATGTCGCGATGCGCTCGGGCGTGCACTCATAAATTGGTACTCGCGCGTCTGTCTCACCTGACTGGCGTGCGGTATCGAACTCGTCAAGAAGATCCATCTAAAGCTCCCGATAGCGACCGCAAGTGTCGATCAGGTCCGATCGCGCGGCGGAGTGTTTGCTTTGTTAAGGGACTTCCTGAGATTCCTCCACGTCATCGAGACCCCAATCGCAGAACGCATGAAGCGCCTCATGTGATTTCCGACGCTTAGGCTAGAGTTCCTCTGTTTTTTCGACTGTGCGCAATCGCACAAATCCTTTTTTTCGTAAGCGAAGTTGAGTTGCCCGTGTCCTTTACTCTTCTGGAACGCGGCAACGACTTTTGTTTGTTGTCCTCACACCACTGACCGGTTTCGCTCAACACGGATCCGTTAGGGAAGAAATACCTCGGCAAGCTTTAGTCCGCCGCCCGCGCCGCAGTCCTTCCTCGGCGCAAATATTACCGCTGCCTGTCGCGTCAAATGCGACGCTGCTATGCCCAGTACTTCAGAGCTTCCGCAGGCCACCTACATAGCGGCGTGGCCCCACAGTGAGGTCGGATTGACCTGTTTTCCAAGCGCTTTGCCGCCAGGGAGTCGACGGTCGTCGCGAGTAGTTCGATATCGACAGGCTTGCGGAAAAAAATATTCCATAGCCCGGTTCTATCTGATGGCGCAGACTGCGCCGAGGTCATGATGATCGGAATCAGGGCCAGCGCCGGATAACACCTGAGCCGCTCGCACAGGACGTCCCCGTCCATGCATGGCATGTTCCAGTCAGTGACAATTACATCGGGAAGGTAACGACTTGCAATCTCCAACGCCGGATGTCCATCGTCAGCGAGTACGACGTGGTGGCCGCGCCCCTCTAAAACAACCTGGAGTAGCCATAACGAATCCGAGTCGTCGTCAACGATCAGGATGACAGACATAGCAAGAGCCCTATTAGTCTCTGCCTTCGCGCAACGACTGTGCCAACTCGTATGACGCTTACAAACTGCTCCCTGCCTATGATGACGATGCCCGAGCCGACAGACCCCGACAATACGAGTCAGTCCTGCGGACCAACCGTCATGTCATGCCGTAAAAGCTCAGCACTCGAAAACGGATGTTGGCTCGTCTTCCGAATCGCCCGCGCCGTCGCCCCCGCGAACTGGCGACTCATATCTCATCAATGGGCGTTCATTAACCGGGGGCAAAGCGCCGTTCCTCGCCGCGTGCTGCGTCATGCGGTCGGCACGCGATGCCTGAACCATTGGAAGGCCGCGATCGGCAGCAGGTGATCCCCTACAGGCGTTCGACACAACGTGCGCGAGCGTCAGCCGCGCAAACATTAAGCCGCCGGTTCGCGAGCCCTCTGGCACGTATCGCCAGTTTTAGTGCACAGGCATCGTCGATACTGTCAGCCGAACCCAGTTATGGCCGTCCACGACGATCCGACCATTACCGACGAAGGATGCTCGCGCGCCATCCGCTTCGAGCTCCGCCGGATCTTCGGCGAGCGCTGCTGTTTCGGTATCTGGCCTGCAGCGAGCCGGATACATACTCGTCTCTCGCCATCGACATCGCGGTGGCTACCAAGCCCGACAGGCCGGTATGCACCAGATGGGCATGCTCGGCGTGCGCGGACGCGACGGCGGTTATCAGACTTGCCTTCGAAATGATGCGGTCATTCGCGCCCAGTACCTCGGCGCAGCCAGCCAATCGTCTTGATGCGATGCGGTTCTATATGGCACAGGGCATTGGCAGTCTTTAGCGGTCTCGAACCTCGTCGCGCGACGACCCTGAGTGGGGTAGCATCCGCTGCAGCACGTGGTCTTTCAGAACAAGATGGTGGAACAACGCTGCGACGACATGCAGACCAATCAATGCTAAGAGCACCCACGCGAGGATGCCGTGCACATCCCCCATCTCGTGGCCAAGGGCCGAGCCCGGTTCACTCAGTGCTGGATAAGGCACGACACCCAGCAAGCGGACCGACCAGCCGCGCGAGGATGCGTTGATCCAGCCGAGCAGCGGCACCAGCACCAGGGCGGCGTAGAGCAAAACATGCGTTATGCGCGAAACGACGCTGAGTAGCGGCGGCAGCTGGTCCGGCGTGGGCCGATGTGTCAATCGCCAGACCACCCGGATCGCCATCACCGCGACGAGCGTTGCGCCCACGCCAAGATGCCAGGCGATCAGATTAACGGGCTGCGTGTCTCTGTGGACATCCGGCATTGTCCAGCCGATCACAAACTGCACGGCGACCAACAGGACGGTCAGCCAGTGCAGCGTGCGCGCGACTGCATCGTATGCCGGCCGTCTCATTCCATAAACCTTAGCCATTCTGCTCCTCAAGTTGTCGCAAATTGATGAATTGATGAATTGATGAGGCGCGCAGCCTGCCAATATTGGATCGATAACTCGAAGAAAAACACTGCAAAATCCAGCGGATGCTAGCGACCTTACCTTAAGGAAAGCTGACGCTCGGCGAGAAGATCCGGATGCTCGACTCCGCTGCTGTTTCCGCATGGCCGTCAACATGCGATGTCAGCAAATTTGACGTTGTTACGCGGCGCTACTCAAAGCAGCATGCCGGCGGGGTCGCCTCCGAAAACGGGGATCCGCAACTCGATCACGTTGACACTCCGCCGGTAGAGCTAGCATTTCGATGATTCGGCAGTTGCGGAAATTGATCAGAACATCTGCGCTGGTCGACAGACCCGTCACCGAATTATCGAACGGCAGCTAACTGAACAATCATGGTCCGTTCGCAAAAGCTATCGACCGTCTCGTCATGGCGCACCGAGATGGGCGGTGAGCGTCTCAGATCGACCGGCCTCAAGCTGTCGCGCGAGCTAACCGTTACGCAATTGCACCGGTGCCGCTGCGTCCAGCGCACATTACAGCGCGCGAAAGAAGTAGGTCACGCGTCCCAACATAGTCTTTTAAAAGCGCGGAGAAAAGTTTGCGCAGTCGATGGAATGAGACGGTCCCGTACACATTCATCCGCAAAGCAATAGACGGGTCTTCGCGCCAGAGCAGCTTTCTTTGTTCCATTTCCAACGAACAGGTTTGTTCGCACCGGAACAGATTTCGTTTGCAAGCAACGGGCTTACGCGTGCGCCCTTGCCGGGTAACGCCGATACAGGTATCGTCACTACCACCCAACTCCCTGTTTTTTATCGGTTTTTCGCGAAATTCAGCGGCCCGGAGCGAGGTTCTGCGTGGCATAATCGACCGACACAGTTAGCCCGAAGTCATTACTACCCGCATACCATGGCACAGACTCTCTACGACAAATTGTGGAACACACACGTGGTCCACACGGAAGAAGACGGCACGACGATTCTCTATATCGACCGTCACCTGCTGCACGAAGTCACCAGCCCTCAAGCGTTCGAAGGCCTGAAGCTGGCCAAGCGTCCGGTGTGGCGTATTAGCGCGAACCTGGCGGTCTCGGACCATAACGTGCCGACCACCGACCGCAGCCACGGCATCGCCGATCCGGTTTCCAAGCTGCAAGTCGATACGCTCGATTCGAACTGCGACGCCTACGGCATCACGCAGTTCAAGATGAACGATCTGCGTCAGGGCATCGTGCACATCATCGGGCCGGAGCAGGGCGCTACGCTGCCGGGCATGACGATCGTCTGCGGCGACTCGCACACGTCCACGCACGGCGCGTTCGGCGCGCTGGCGCATGGCATCGGTACGTCGGAAGTCGAGCATGTGCTGGCCACGCAAACGCTCTTGCAGAAGAAGAGCAAGAATATGCTGGTGAAGGTCGAAGGCGCGTTGCCGCGCGGTTGCACCGCGAAAGACATCGTGCTGGCCATCATCGGCAAGATCGGCACGGCAGGCGGCACCGGTTACGCGATCGAGTTCGGCGGTTCGACCATTCGCGCGCTCTCCATGGAAGGCCGCATGACGGTCTGCAACATGGCGATCGAAGCAGGCGCGCGCGCCGGCATGGTCGCGGTCGACGACACCACGATCGAATATCTGAAGGGCCGCCCGTTCTCGCCGGAAGGCGTGGAGTGGGATCGCGCGGTCGAGTACTGGAAGCAGTTCAGGTCGGACGAAGGCGCGCAATTCGACCGCGTGGTCGAACTGAACGCCGCTGAGATCGTGCCGCAAGTCACATGGGGCACGTCGCCGGAAATGGTCACGGCCGTGGACGGCTACGTGCCGGACCCGGATCGCGAGAAAGACCCGGTCAAGCGCGACGCCATCGAGCGCGCGCTGAAATACATGGCGCTCGAACCAAATGCGCCGATCGAATCGATCAAGCCGGATAAAATCTTCATCGGGTCGTGCACCAACGCGCGCATTGAGGACATTCGCGCCGCGGCTTACGTCGTGAAGAAGCTGGGCCGCCGCGTGGCGCCGAACATTCGTCTGGCCATGGTGGTGCCGGGTTCGGGTCTCGTGAAGGCGCAGGCGGAACGTGAAGGCCTCGACAAGGTCTTTACCGATGCCGGTTTCGAATGGCGTGAACCGGGTTGCTCGATGTGTCTCGCCATGAACGCCGACAGGCTGGATCCGGGCGAGCGTTGCGCGTCCACGTCGAATCGGAATTTCGAAGGTCGTCAGGGCGCCGGTGGCCGTACCCACCTCGTGAGCCCCGCAATGGCTGCGGCTGCGGCCATCGAAGGGCATTTCGTCGATATTCGCAAGCTTGGATAAACACGCATGATGAAGAACATGAATCGCACCACTCTATTGCGCCGCTTCGCTCTCGGTACGCTGGCTGGGCTATTGCTCGGTCTGGCCGGTTGCAACACGGTGCACGGATTCGGCGAGGACATGTCGCACCTCGGCAATTCGATCAGCAACCACGCTGAAAAATAAGCGGTTTTTGATTTTTTGCCGGCTTTGCGCCGAGCGGCTTTCCGGCCGCCGCGCGCATTGCCCGGTCTTGGAACAGGCGCAAGCGTCATGGATAAATTCATCGTACACACCGGCGTCGTGGCGCCGCTCGATCGCGAGAACGTCGACACGGACGCGATCATTCCGAAGCAATTCCTGAAGTCGATCAAGCGCACGGGTTTCGGGCCGAACGCGTTCGACGAATGGCGTTACCTCGACCACGGCGAGCCGGGTCAGGACAATTCGAAGCGTCCGCTGAATCCGGATTTCGTGCTGAACCAGCCGCGTTATCAGGGCGCTTCGGTGCTGCTGGCGCGCAAGAACTTCGGCTGCGGCAGCTCGCGTGAGCACGCACCGTGGGCGTTGGAGCAATACGGCTTTCGCGCGCTGATCGCGCCGAGTTTCGCCGACATCTTCTATAACAACTGCTTCAAGAACGGCGTGTTGCCGATCGTGCTGACTGAGCAGCAAGTCGATCACCTGTTCAACGAAACGTATGCGTTCAACGGCTTCAGCCTGACGATCGATCTCGAGGCGCAAGTCGTGCGCACGTCGGACGGCGGCACCGAATATCCGTTCGAAGTCGCGGCGTTTCGCAAATACTGCCTGCTGAACGGTTTCGACGACATCGGCCTCACGTTGCGGCACGCGGACAAGATTCGCCAGTTCGAAGCGGAGCGTATTGCGAAGCAGCCCTGGCTGAATCACCGCATCGTCGGTTAAGGGCGTTCGTCAGGGTCTAACCAGGCCCGCCCGCTGATTCAAGTTCTCAGAAAAACGCCAAGGCCGCTCCGACTTTTCTTGTCCCGCGCGGCTGGTTGGCGCGAAGCGACGGGTCCAGGGGCACTCAACAGTCTCGAAGCAAACCTCAAGGAATTCGCATGAAAATCGCAGTGTTGCCGGGCGACGGCATCGGTCCCGAAATCGTCAAGGAAGCCGTCAAGGTTCTGAACGTGCTCGGCGAAAAGTTCGAACTCGAAGAAGCGCCGGTTGGCGGCGCGGGCTACGAAGCGAAGGGCCACCCGCTGCCCGATTCGACACTGGCGCTGGCGAAAGAGGCCGACGCGATCCTGTTCGGCGCGGTCGGCGACTGGAAGTACGACTCGCTCGAACGCGCGCTGCGTCCGGAGCAGGCCATTCTGGGTTTGCGCAAGCACCTGCAACTGTTCGCGAACTTCCGTCCGGCGATCTGCTATCCGCAGCTCACGGGCGCGTCGTCGTTGAAGGAAGAGATCGTTTCGGGCCTCGACATCCTGATCGTGCGCGAACTGAACGGCGACATCTATTTTGGCGCGCCGCGCGGCGTGCGTTCGTCGCCGGACGGGTTGTTCGAAGGCGCGAAGGAAGGCTTTGACACGATGCGTTATTCGGAGCCCGAAGTGCGCCGTATCGCGCACGTCGCGTTTCAGGCGGCGCAAAAGCGCCAGAAGAAGCTGACGAGCGTGGACAAGGCCAATGTGCTCGAAACCTCGCAGTTCTGGCGCGACGTGATGATCGACGTGTCGAAGGAATATGCGGACGTCGAACTGTCGCACATGTACGTCGATAACGCCGCGATGCAGCTGGTGAAGGCGCCGAAGGCGTTCGACGTGGTTGTCACCGGCAACATGTTCGGCGACATTCTTTCCGACGAAGCGGCCATGTTGACGGGTTCGATCGGCATGCTGCCGTCGGCCTCGCTCGACAAGGACAACAAGGGCTTGTACGAGCCGTCGCACGGTTCGGCGCCGGACATCGCCGGCAAGGGCGTCGCGAACCCGCTCGCCACGATTCTGTCGGCGGCCATGATGCTGCGCTATTCGCTCAACAAGGCGGAGCAGGCGGATCGCATCGAAAGCGCGGTCAAAAAGGTGCTCGAACAGGGCTATCGTACCGGCGACATTCTCACGCCGGGTTGCAAGCAGGTCGGCACTGTCGCGATGGGCGACGCGGTTGTCGCAGCGCTGTAAGCTCGCAGGCAAGATAAGCGGTCGTCAGGTTCACATATGGTCGTTAAAGCGCGAATCTGCCTCGAAACAGGCCGATTCGCGCGTAATTCAGACAACAGCGACGGACGGCAACGGCGGACATTGACGTCGCCGGATTCCGGTTTTCGTGTATATTGTGGCGATGGCGCATACAGCTCAAATCTCCTCGATTTCGACACTGCACGGCAAAACGGCCCGTGCGGTTGAGTTCGCCATTACCACCACCAAAACGATTACCCCGAAAACGATCACGAAACGCTGATCGTCCGTCGTGCCCGCTCATCTTCCCCGCGCGGTCACTGCGGGCAAAGATGCGGGGAAGTTTCCATTCGAAGGGTATGAAGTCATGAACGTAGGTCTCGTAGGTTGGCGCGGCATGGTCGGCAGCGTCCTGATGCAACGCATGCAGCAGGAAGGCGATTTCGATCTTATCGAACCGGTGTTTTTCAGCACCAGCAACGCGGGCGGCAACGCGCCGTCGTTCGCCAAAAACGAGACCAAGCTCAAAGATGCAACAAGCATCGACGACCTGAAGAAGTGCGAAGCGATCATCTCGTGCCAGGGCGGCGACTACACGAACGAAGTGTTCCCAAAGCTGCGCGCTGCGGGCTGGAACGGCTACTGGATCGACGCGGCTTCGTCGCTGCGCATGAAGGACGACGCCGTCATCATTCTCGATCCGGTCAACCTCGACGTGATCAAGAACGCGCTGGTCAAGGGCCAGAAGAACTTCATCGGCGGCAACTGCACGGTTAGCCTGATGCTGATGGCGCTCGGCGGCCTGTTCCGCGAAAACCTCGTCGACTGGATGACGGCCATGACGTATCAGGCCGCTTCGGGCGCGGGCGCGCAAAACATGCGCGAATTGCTGCAGCAAATGGGCACGCTGTACGGCGCGGCCAAGGAAGATCTGGCGGATCCGTCGTCGGCGATTCTCGATATCGACCGTCGCGTGCTCGCCGCGATGAACAGCGACCGCATGCCGACCGACAACTTCGGCGTGCCGCTCGCCGGCTCGCTGATTCCGTGGATCGACAAGGATCTCGGCAACGGCATGTCGAAGGAAGAATGGAAGGGCGGCGCGGAAACCAACAAGATTCTCGGCAAGCCGGCCATGGGCACGCCGGGTTCGATTCCCGTGGACGGCCTGTGCGTGCGGATCGGCGCTATGCGCTGCCACTCGCAGGCATTGACCATCAAGCTGAATAAGGACGTGCCGCTGGACGAAGTGAACAGCATCCTCGCGTCGGGCAACGACTGGGTTAAGGTCGTGCCGAACGAGCGCGAAGCGTCGATGCGCGATCTGTCCCCGGCAGTGGTGACGGGTACGCTGACGGTGCCGGTCGGCCGCCTGCGCAAACTGGCGATGGGCGGCGAATATCTGTCGGCTTTCACGGTCGGCGATCAGCTGTTGTGGGGCGCCGCGGAACCGCTGCGTCGCATGCTTCGCATTGTGCTCGACAAGTAAAGTAAACTACGCGCTCACGACGCGTAGAAAACTCAAGAAGCGTCGCGCTTGCGCGGCGCTTTTTTCATTGTGTGCTCCGATTATCTTGTCTCTTTCCAACCGCAAAAAAGGGCTGCGCGCTGACGCGCCAGGAGTCCCGATGAACCTTCGACTCTCATCCCTTCGGGCTATGTTCAATCTTCAGGGTGCGAGCCGATTGACGGCTGCCGCCGCTGTGTCCGCTGCGCTGGCGTGCGCTGGCGTGGGCAGCGCGCTCGCCGCGCCGGGCGACGCCGCCAGCGCGCCGGACGCCGCCTCCGTTTCGTACGCGAACGGCGGCCAGGTGACGGTGCGGCCCGGGCAGTCGCTGAACGACGTGGCGATTGCCGTCACGCAGTCGCATGACAAGGCGACGCTCGCGCGCGCCTCGCGCGCGTTATTCGATGCGAACCCGAGTGCCTTTATGAGTCACGACCCGAGCCGGTTGCGGCTGGGCGCGGTGTTGACGGTGCCGGTGCTGGATGCGTCGGGTGCGCTGGCGGCATCGGCGGCGGGTGTTGCGGCGGCGCCTGGTTCGGCATCGAATGCGGCACCCAACGCGGCACCCAACGCGGCACCGGCGGCCGACACGGCGAGTGCCGTGGCGCAGGTCAATGCGGCGGCGGCGAGCGCAGCAAGTGCAGCGGCGCGCGCGGCGACGCCGGCCGCTCCCGCTGTTTCGGCGATGGCCAGTGCGGCCACAGAAGCAAACTCGGCGACGCCGGGTGGCACGGCTGCATCCGCGCCGGTCGCGGGATCGCAGGCGGCGGCATTGCCGGCCAGCGGCACCCATGAGTGGGCCGGTTCGATTCAGCCCTCGGCTAGCGAGGCCGAGGGCGCATCAACGGCGGGCACCGGAACGACTCCGGCGATGACCGCCGCGCAGCCGGCATCGCAACCGCGCGCCCAGGTGTCGAGCTTGCAGCAATTGCTCGCGCTGAAAAATCGCGTGCTGATGGAGTTGCAGAAGCACGGCATCGGTGGGACGCCTCCCGCTACGAGCACTGCATCGTCCGGGGTCGCGCAGCCGCCGGTTGGCGCATCGTCAGCGGCGGCTGTGCCGAGTCATGGCGCTACGCCGGTGGCATCGACGTCGAATGAAGCCGGCATGTCGCAGACGGAGTTGAGCGTGGCGGCGGCGATTGGCGCGGCCCTAGTCGCGCTGCTGACGGCGCTGCGTATGGGGCGGCGGAAGCGCGAACGGGCGGCGGCGGAGGCTGCGTCGGCGGACGGCGCTACGGGAGTGTCCGCGCGGGCAACGGGCTCGCAGGACACCGCTTCGACGCCCGAGCAGATTCCGGCGCGCGGAGCGTCTGACGTCGGCGCTGATGCGGTCGTTGGAAATGCGGCGGCACAGGCGGCTGCGGAGCGTGAAGCTGCGGAAGGCAACGCGGCGGCGCGTGAAATGGCGGAACGGGTCGCGGCAGAGCGCGACGCGGAGATTCGTCAGGCTGCTGCGCGGGAGGCGGCGGAGAAAGCGGCGGCGGAACGCACGGCAGCCGAACACGCAGCGGCGCAGTTGGCTGCGGCAGAACATACAGCGGCGGAGCGCGCGGCAGCGGAGCAGGCAGCGGCAGAACAGGCAGCGGCAGAACGCGCTGCGGCAGAACAGGCCGCGGCGGAGCAGGCAGCGACAGAACGCGCAGCGGCAGAACATGCAGCGGCAGAGCGCACGGCAGCGGAGCAGGCTGCAGCCGAGCACGCAGCGGCAGAGCGCACGGCCGCCGAGTACGCCGAGGCCCAACATACCGCCGCCGAAAGCACGGCAGCCGAGCAAGTGGACGCCGAGCAGGCAGCCGCAGACCGCCCAGCACAAGACCTTCCCACAGCCCACACGGCTTTCCCTTCACCCGACCTCAGCGCGCCCGACCACATCTCACAAGAGCGCGCCGCAACACCCGCATCCGTCGAACCTGAGCAATCGAATCCAGCCATTGCTCCGTCCGCTCAGAGCGGTTCCAATCTCGAACCCCTCCCAGCGTCCCACCACGACGACTTCGACAGCGCGACCACGGCCGCGAGCCTTGCCGCCGCGGCGGAACTAGGCGCAGAGGCCTTGCCCCTGGCGCCGCTGGAGCCCGTCGACGAAGCCTTCTTGCACGAGGAACCCTCCCACCGTCTGCAATGGGATGACGCGCCGGCTGCGCGGCTGGAACCGTCGATCGAACCAGAACCGCGAGCGCAACCCCAGTCAGCGCCCGCAGCCGTGCCGACCGAATTCCCGCGCGACGCCGTCGATGCGTTCGGCAGCCTCGACATGCCATTGCCCCCGCGCGTCGAGTCGCCCGCCGATGCCTTGCAAGCGCCCGCCTCACTGTCGAGCCAGCCGGTCGCGTCGCCGGAAACCACGGCACAACAAGCCGTGCCATTGCTCCACCCGGACGACGACACGCCGCATATCGCCGACGAAATCACTGCCGGCACCGCAGGCCACGCCGCCGTCGCGGGCCTGGGCGCGGGTTTTGGCAGCGGTCTGGGTGCGGCCGGCTTCGGCGCGTTGAAGCTCGATTTCGACCTCGAGTTACCGCCGAGCCCGGCCCAGCCGTTGCCGGCGTTTACGCAGAACGATCTGAGCCGCATCGCCCGCAACAAACTCGAACTGGCGGCCGAATACATCGAACTCGGCGATCTGTCCGGCGCGCGCGCGCTCATCAACGAAGTGATCGAGTCGAACGATCCGGGTACGCGCACCGAGGCCCGCGCGTTGCTCTCGACGCTCGCTCCGTTGTCGTGAAGCGTATTGCTCTAGGCGTGCAGTACGACGGTTCGGCATTCTGTGGCTGGCAGTCGCAACCGCACCGTAACACCGTGCAGGACGAGCTCGAACGGGCACTGCGCGAGTTTGCGCAGACACCGGTGCAAACCGTCGTCGCAGGTCGCACGGATACGGGCGTGCATGGCCTTGGGCAGGTCGTGCACTTCGATACCGAACTGGATCGTGCCGACGTTTCCTGGGTTCGCGGCACCAATTCGTTCCTGCCGAAGACGATCTCGGTGCAGTGGGCCAAGCCGATGCCCGATGAGTTTCACGCGCGTTTTTCTGCGTTCGAGCGGACCTATTACTACGTGCTGTATGTCCATCCAGTGCGCTCGCCGATGCTGGCGACACGGGCCGGCTGGGTGCATACGGCGCTCGACGTCGACGCGATGCAGAAGGCCGCCGCTCATCTGCTCGGCGAACACGACTTTTCGGCATTCCGTTCGTCGCAATGCCAGGCGAAAACGCCGGTCAAGCACCTGTATCAGATCGACGTGAAGCAACAGGGCGACTTCGTCCATTTCCGTTTTCGGGCGAACGCGTTCCTGCACCACATGGTGCGCAACCTGATGGGCTGCCTCGTCTACATCGGCGGTGGCCGTCGTCCGGTCGAATGGATGGCCGAGGTGCTCGCGAGCCGCGATCGCGATTTCGCCGCGCCGACCTTCATGCCGGACGGTTTGTATCTGGCGCAGGTGGGCTATCCTGCGCAATTCGCCGTGCCCGCGCCGCACACGGGCAGCGTGCCGTGGAGTACCGTATGGACCGAGCAAGCGCAAACATGAACTCAACCGAAAACCTCGCAAACGAATCCCACGAAGGCGCCCAGCAGCAGGCCGCGCCGCATCGCACGCGCATCAAGCTGTGCGGCCTGTCAAAGCCCGAAGACGTGTTTCACGCGATCGACCTCGGCGCCGATGCAATCGGCCTCGTGTTCTACCCGCCGAGCCCGCGGTCGGTCAGCGTCGCGCAGGCGGTCGAGCTGGTGCACGATGTGCCGCCGTTCGTCTCGGTGGTCGGCTTGTTCGTCAACGCTACCCCGGACTGGATCCGCGAGGTCGCGAGCAATGTCGGACTTACGCTGCTGCAGTTTCATGGCGATGAGACGCCCGAACAGTGCGAATCGCTCGCCGGTGTTGCGGGTTTGCCTTGGTTGCGCGCGTTGCGCGTTGCGGCGGATACTCAGCCGGCCGATTTGGTAAAATCGGCTCTTAGCTATTCAGCAGCCAGCAGCCTTCTGTTCGACACCCATGTCGAAGGATACGGCGGCGGCGGGAAGGTCTTCGATTGGTCACTTATTCCAGCAGAGCTCGCGCGTCGGGCCGTTTTGAGTGGTGGGTTGAACGCGCAAAACGTCAGTGAAGCGATCCATCGCGTGCGCCCGTACGCGGTCGATGTCTCGAGCGGCATCGAAAGGCCGGGCGCCAAGGGCGTGAAAGATCACGCCCGGATGGCGGCATTCGTGCGCGCGGTGCGCGCGGCGGACGCCGAATGATTCCGGCGCGGCGGTTGTCTCGCATGAGAGCCGCGCGCCACACTGAGAAAAGTGATCACCATGTATAACCTGCCTGACGAAAGAGGCCATTTTGGCCAATTTGGCGGCGTGTTCGTCGCTGAAACGCTGGTCCACGCGCTCGACGAGTTGCGTGCGGCATACGACAAATATAAGCAAGACCCGGAATTCGTTGCCGAATACGAGCGCGAATTGAAGTATTTCGTCGGCCGTCCGTCGCCGATTTATCATGCTCAGCGCTGGAGCGAAATGCTCGGCGGCGCACAGATTTTCCTCAAGCGCGAAGACCTGAATCACACCGGCGCACACAAGGTCAACAATGTGATCGGCCAGGCGCTGCTCGCCAAGCGCATGGGCAAACCGCGCGTGATCGCGGAAACCGGCGCCGGTCAGCACGGCGTGGCCACGGCAACCATCGCCGCGCGTTTCGGCATGGAATGCGTGGTCTATATGGGCGCCGAGGACGTGCGCCGCCAAGCCGCTAACGTGTACCGCATGAAGCTGCTCGGCGCGACGGTCGTGCCGGTCGAATCCGGCTCGCGGACCTTGAAGGACGCGTTGAACGAAGCCATGCGCGACTGGGTCACCAACGTCGAGAACACGTTTTACATTATCGGCACGGTGGCGGGACCGCATCCATATCCGATGATGGTGCGCGACTTCCAGCGCGTGATTGGCGACGAATGCAAGGTGCAAATGCCTGAGCTCGTCGGTCGTCAGCCGGACGCGGTGATTGCGTGCGTTGGCGGCGGTTCGAACGCCATGGGCATCTTTTACCCGTACATTGACGACGCTTCGGTGAAACTGATTGGCGTCGAAGCAGCGGGCGACGGCATCGAATCCGGCCGTCACGCTGCGTCGCTGATCGGCGGAAGCCCTGGCGTACTGCATGGCAACCGCACCTATCTCCTTCAGGACGAGAACGGCCAGATCATCGAGACGCATTCGGTGTCGGCGGGCTTGGACTATCCGGGTGTCGGCCCCGAGCACGCGTGGCTAAAAGACAGCAAACGCGCTGAATATGTCGGCATCACCGACGAAGAAGCGCTCAAGGCGTTCCACGATTGCTGCCGGATCGAAGGCATCATTCCGGCATTGGAATCCAGCCACGCGCTGGCCTATGCCGCGAAACTCGCGCCGACGCTGCCGAAGGACAAGTACCTTCTGGTCAATCTGTCGGGCCGCGGCGACAAGGACATGCATACGGTCGCTGAGCGATCGGGCATTCAGTTCTGAGCGCCGCGACGATGCGTGACGAGTTCGACGAGCCGCAGCCGGCAATTGAAACCACGGAAACGCCGGCCGCCGATAGTTCGGCGGCCGAGGCGCCTGCATTGCTATTGCCGCAGGTGCCTGCCGGCATCCAGCTGTTGAACCGCGATTTTCTGACCGATGTTGCGAACATTCCCGACGGATCGATCGATCTGATCGTATGCGATCCGCCCTACGGGCTTGGCAAGGACTACGGCAATGACTCCGACATGCGCACAGGCGAAGATTTTCTCGCCTGGACGCGTGGCTGGCTCGAATTGGCTATTCCGAAGCTCAAACCGTCGGGTTCGCTCTACATTTTCTGCACCTGGCAGTACGCGCCGGAAATCTTCAGTTTCCTGAAGACAAAACTCACGATGATCAACGAAATCATCTGGGACCGGCGTGTGCCGAGCATGGGCGGAACGGTGCGCCGGTTCACTTCGGTGCACGACAACATCGGCTTTTTCGCGGTGTCGAAGGATTACTTCTTCGATCTCGATCCCGTCCGCATCCCGTACGATGCCGCTACGAAGAAGGCGCGTTCGCGTAAATTGTTCGAAGGCAGCAAGTGGCTCGAGGTTGGCTATAATCCAAAAGATGTCTGGTCGGTTTCGCGGCTGCATCGGCAACATGCCGAGCGCGTCGCCCACCCTACCCAGAAGCCTCTGGAAATTGTCGAGCGGATGGTGCTGGCAAGTTGTCCGAAGGGCGGGCGCGTGCTCGATCCTTTCATGGGCAGCGGCACCACCGCAGTCGCTTGCGCCCGTCAGCAGCGCGAATTCGTCGGCTATGAAATCAATGAGAGTTACTGCGCGATTGCGCGCGAACGCGTCAGCGCGGCTGCCAATGCGCCTGTAGCGCGTCGGGTCAAAGCCAAAACTCCACGGCAGACCGAAGTGCAATGAGCGACGTGCAATCAGCACGCTGCGCAGTAGCCAAAATCCGAGAATATTCCATGTCCCGTATCAAGAACACGTTTGCTGCGCTGTCCGCCCAAGGTAAGAAAGGCCTGATTCCGTTCATGACGGCCGGCGACCCGGATCCCGCGCGCACCGTCGAATTCATGCATGCGCTCGCCGCCGGCGGCGCGGATGTGATCGAGCTGGGTGTGCCGTTTTCCGACCCGATGGCCGATGGTCCGGTGATTCAGCAGTCGTCCGAACGGGCGTTGGCCCAGGGTGTGTCGCTGCGCACCGTGATCGCCGACGTGAAACGCTTCCGCGAGACCAACGACACCACGCCCGTCGTACTGATGGGTTACGCCAATCCGATCGAACGCATGGGTACCGAAACCTTCGCGAGGACGGCGAAGGAAGCCGGCGTAGACGGCGTACTGGTTGTGGATTATCCGCCCGAAGAGTGTGCTAACTTCGCTGAACAGATGCGATCTGCCGGCGTCGATCCGATTTTCCTGCTGGCGCCCACGTCGACCGACGAGCGTATCGCGGAAGTCGGCAAGATTGCCAGCGGCTACGTCTATTATGTGTCGTTAACAGGCGTGACCGGAGCGGCAAATCTGGACGTTTCCAGCATCGCGAGTAAAATCCCGGCCATCAAGTCGCGCGTTCCCCTGCCGGTGGGCGTCGGTTTCGGCATCCGCGACGCGCAAACCGCGCGTTCGGTGGCCGAAGTGTCCGATGCCGTCGTGATCGGCAGCCGCATCGTGCAATTGCTCGAACAGGCCGCGCCCGAAGCCGCTGCCGAGACGTTGACGCGTTTCGTCGCGGAAGTGCGCGAGGCGCTGGATAGCGTCGCGACTGCCCGATAACAGTTATTTTTGTCTTCTGTAGTGTGAGCGGCGGGCTTGTCCCGCCGTTTGCGCGATCGTAGACCCGAGAAGGATTCACTATGAGCTGGCTCGACAAACTGCTGCCGCCGAAAATCAAACAAACCGACCCGAAGAACCGCAAGGGGATTCCGGAAGGGCTGTGGATCAAGTGCCCGTCGTGTGAAGCGGTGCTATACCGCAACGACGTCGAGGCCAATCTGCATGTTTGCCCGAAGTGCGACCATCACATGCGCATTGGCGCGCGTGAGCGGCTCGACGGCCTGCTCGATCCGGAAGGTCGTTATGAGATCGGCCAGGAAATCGTTCCGGTCGACGCGCTCAAGTTCAAAGACAGCCGCAAGTATCCGGACCGCCTGAAAGAGGCGATGGACGACACCGACGAAACCGACGCGATGGTCGTCATGGGCGGTGCGATCCATACGCTGCCGGTGGTGGTGGCCTGCTTCGAGTTCTCGTTCATGGGCGGCTCGATGGGTTCGGTGGTCGGCGAGCGCTTCGCGCGCGGCGCGCAGAACGCACTCGAACAGAAAGTGCCGTTCATCTGCTTTACCGCTTCGGGCGGCGCGCGCATGCAGGAAAGCCTGCTGTCGCTGATGCAGATGGCCAAGACCACGGCCATGCTCACCAAGCTCGCCGAGGCCAAGCTGCCGTTCATCTCCGTGCTGACCGACCCGACCATGGGCGGCGTGTCGGCCAGTTTCGCATTCCTCGGCGACGTGGTGATCGCGGAGCCGAAGGCGCTGATCGGCTTTGCCGGTCCGCGCGTGATCGAACAAACCGTGCGTGAGAAGCTGCCGGAAGGCTTCCAGCGCGCCGAGTTCCTGCTGACGAAGGGCGCGATCGACATGATCGTCGACCGTCGCAAGCTGCGTGAAGAGCTTGCTCAACTGATGGCGCTGCTGAGTCATCAACCGGCTGACGCAGTCGCGTAAGCAGGCTCTGCGGTGAACCGTCGTCGCGCTTTCTCGAGCGCGGCGGCCGTCAGAAAAGCAGTAAAAATAGCGCGCCGCGTGAGTGATCAAGCGGCGCGCTGTCATTTCCGGGATAATCACGGTCTCGCAACGCGGCAAGGGTTGCTGACGGTGCCCCCGGCGCAGGTGTACGTGGTTTGCGCGCATAAAGTGGCGCCCGCCCGGACTAGACTGCTGACCGCAGCCGCAGCCGCAGCCGCAGCCGCAGCCGCAGCCGCAGCCGCAGCCGCAGCCGCAGCCGCAGCCGCAGCCGCAGCCGCAGCCGCCCGCTGCGCTCCGCGCCCATTCGCAACACTGCCTACTCGATTTACTCGCGATTCGCCGATGACCACATTCCCCACCCTTGACGCGTGGCTCACGCACCTTGAATCCGCGCATCCGGTCGGCATCGACATGGGGCTGGCCCGCATCAGCCAGGTGCGCGACGCGATGCAACTGTCGTTCGCGTGTCCGGTCATCACCGTCGGCGGCACGAACGGCAAGGGTTCCACGTGCGCGATCCTCGAATCGATTCTGCTGCGCGCCGGATTCACGGTCGGCTGTCACACCTCGCCGCATTTGCTCACGTTCAACGAGCGCGCGCGGGTCAACGGCGAAATGGCGAGCGACGCCGATTTGCTGCCGCACTTCGAAGCCGTCGAAGCCGCGCGCCTGAGCCTCGCCGAACCGGTCACGCTGACCTACTTCGAATTCACGACGCTGGCGATCATGAGTCTGTTCGCATCGCGCGGACTGGACGCGGTGATTTTCGAAGTCGGCCTGGGCGGCCGCCTCGATGCGGTCAATATCCTCGATACGGATTGCGCGATCATCACCAGCATCGATATCGATCACACGGAATATCTCGGCGACACGCGCGAGAAAATCGGCTTCGAAAAAGCCGGTATTTTCCGTCCGGGCAAGCCGGCGATCTGCGCGGACCCGGTGCCGCCGCAATCGCTGATCGATCACGCGGAGAAAATCGGCGCCGAATTGTGGCTATTCGGCCGCGATTTCCGCTATGAAGGCCAGGCCGGCAGCGAGCGCCAGCAATGGAGTTACGTCGGCCCGACCATGCGGCGCTCGGCGTTGGCTTACCCGGCGCTGCGCGGCGCGAACCAGTTGATCAACACGTCGGCGGCGCTGGCCGGGCTCGAAGCGTTGCGTGACCGTCTGCCGGTTTCGGCGCAAGACATCCGCCTCGGCCTTGCCAACGTGGAACTGCCGGGACGTTTCCAGGTGCTGCCGGGCAAGCCGGCCGTCGTTCTGGATGTCGGCCACAATCCGCACGCGGCCGCCGTGTTGACGCAAAATCTCGGCAACATGGGTTTTTTCCCGTACACCTACGCGGTGTTCGGCGCGATGCGCGACAAGGACATTGCCGGCGTGCTGGCGCACCTGAAAGGCGAAATCGATCACTGGTGCGTCACCGATTTGCCGACACCGCGGGCGGCGTCAGCGGAAGAACTCGAAGCGGCCTTGCGCGAACAGGGCGTGGAAGAGGGAGTCGACAGCAGCGTGACGCGTTACGCCACGCCGGCAGAGGCTTTCCAAGCCGCGCTAAAACGAGCGTCAGAGAATGATAGAATCGTGGTTTTCGGCAGTTTCTATACGGTAGCAGGCGTGATGGCCTACCGTAAATCGCAGCAACACTGAACGGGCGCCAGGCTCGAACCAAGCGATTCATGGGAATTTTCTCGTTCGGCAAGAAAGACGACGCGCCCACCCGGCGCGGCGCAAACACCAGTTCCTCCCGGGCCGCCCGTGGCGAGCGCGTGGAGCGGCGAACCCGCCGCACGGAGCGCACCGTCGACGCCGATGCGATGCTGCTCGACCCTACGTTGCCGGAAAAGCAGCGTGCGCGTCGCCGGCTCGTCGGCGCGATCGCAATGGTCGTGGCAGCGGTCGTCATCCTGCCCATGGTGCTGGACTCGCACCCCAAGCCCGTCACAGACGACATCTCCATCGACATTCCCAGCCGTCCCGCGCCGAAGCTCGCAAAAGCCCAGGAAGACACGCAGGCCGGCGTAGCGCCGGATAATCCCGCAACGCCAGACGCGGCACTCGCCGCCTCCGGTCTTGCGCCGGCAACGGCAGCAAGGCAAGGCCAGTCCGGCACCACGAAGCAAGCGAGCACGGAGACGAACGCAGCGGCGTCCGCGGCCAAGCCGGCAGCGAAACCGCAAGCACCGTCCGTGGCGGCGAACACTACGCCGGCGGCGCCCGCAACGCCTGCCAAACCAGCGGCCAAACCGCCGGTCACGCATAACGCCGCGACCGCGCCGGCTGCTCAAGCTCCAAGCTCCGACAATTCGAACACGGCCGCCAGCGCGGACGCGAATTCCGGCACGCCGGCGTCGCCGGCGGGCAGCCGTTTCGCCGTCCAACTCGGCGCCTTCGCGAACGACGCCAACGCACGCAATTGGGCGGCCAAGTTGAAAGCGGCGGGTGTGCCCGCATATACCGAACATCGCAAGCAGGCTGACGGCTCCACGCTCACATTGCTGCGAGCCGGCCCGTTCGCCGACCGCGCAGCAGCGAGCGCGGCCATCGCAAAGGTTCGCGAGGTCGGCTTGACGTCGGGCGCGAACAGCGGCACCGCACAGTAAGCGAGCGATGTTCACTGCCTTCGACTACGCTGTAATGGCGGTGATCGGTCTGTCAGCGCTGCGCGGCACATGGCGCGGGTTTTTGTCGGAGATATTCGGGCTGATCGGCTGGATCGCGGCGTTTTTCATTGCTTGCCGCTTTGTCGGTTACGTTGTCCCGTATATCCCGTCCACCTGGCCGGGCGGCGCATTGACCCAATGGCTGCTGGCCTTTGCGCTGGTGGTGGTCGGTGTGGTGCTGGTGGCGAGCGTGCTGAACGCCCTTTTGAGCCGCATCGTGCAGGCAACCGGCTTGAGCGGCGTGGACCGTTCGCTCGGTTTGATGTTCGGCCTCGTGCGCGGGGTCATTCTGGTGCTGATTCTGGTCGCCCTGGCTGGCTTGACCGAACTGCCCCAACAGGAATTCTGGCGCAACGCCTTGCTTCGGCCCTATGCGGTCGAGGGCGTGCACGTAATGAAACCGCTGCTTCCCGAGCCGCTGGCTGCTTACGTCCGAGTGTGACGATCAGGCGAGCGGCGAGGGAGACGCAGCAGGACACCGGCGCAAACCGGCTGCCTTTACGTTCGGTCGCTTAGCTTCGCTAACGTCTCGAAGGAAGTCCCTTGGGACACGATCGCAGGCAGCGGCCGCCATGACGGATTTCGTACCTTTGAAGGACATGCCATGTGCGGCATCGTAGGCGTAGTTTCCCACTCTCCGGTCAATCAGCTGATCTATGACAGCCTGCTGCTCCTGCAGCACCGCGGTCAGGACGCCGCCGGCATCGCGACAGCGAACGGCAGCAACTTCCACATGCACAAGGCCAACGGCATGGTGCGCGACGTGTTCCGCACGCGCAACATGCGCAGCCTGCCCGGCACCACCGGTATCGGCCAGGTCCGTTACCCGACTGCTGGTTCCGCATCGAGCGAAGAAGAAGCTCAGCCGTTCTACGTGAACGCGCCGTTCGGCATCATCCTCGCCCACAACGGCAACTTGACCAACTGGCAGCAGCTGAAAGATGAGATGTTCCGCATCGATCGCCGCCACATCAATACCAATTCCGACACGGAAGTCATGCTCAACGTGCTCGCGCACGAATTGCAGCTTTCCAGCTCGGGCCTGCAACTCGATCCGGCTGCGCTGTTCAAGGCGGTGTCCGGCGTGCATCGCCGGGTGCGCGGGTCGTATGCGATCGTGTCGCTGATCGCCGGCTACGGCCTGCTGGGCTTCCGTGACCCGTTCGGTATTCGTCCGCTGTGCCTCGGCAAGCAGGAAACGGCGGAAGGCGTCGAGTGGATCCTGGCGTCGGAATCGGTGGCGATTGAAGGTATCGGCTTCGAATTCGTGCGCGACGTGGCGCCGGGCGAAGCGATTTTCATCGACATCGAAGGCAATCTGCACTCGCAGCAATGCGCCACGAACCCGAGCCTGAATCCCTGCATTTTCGAACTCGTCTATCTGGCGCGTCCGGATTCGGTGCTCGACGGCGTGCCGGTCTACAACGTGCGTCTGCGCATGGGCGACTACCTCGCCGAGAAGATCAAGCGCGAGCTGCCCGACGTTCCGATCGACGTCGTGATGCCGATTCCCGATTCGTCCCGTCCGGCCGCGATGCAGGTCGCGAAGAAACTGGGCGTGGAATATCGCGAAGGCTTCTTCAAGAATCGTTACGTTGGCCGTACCTTCATCATGCCGGGCCAGGCCGTGCGCAAGAAGTCGGTGCGCCAGAAGCTGAACGCCATGGGCATCGAGTTCAAGGGCAAGAACGTGCTGATCGTCGACGACTCGATCGTGCGCGGCACCACGTCGCATGAAATCGTGCAGATGGCGCGCGATGCGGGCGCGAACAAGGTGATCTTCGCGTCGGCGGCGCCGCCGGTGAAATTCCCGAACGTCTACGGTATCGATATGCCGACGCGCGGTGAACTCGTCGCCCACGGCCGTACGGACGACGAAGTCGCGCGCATGATCGGCGCGGACCACCTCGTCTATCAGGACGTCGACGCGTTGAAACAGGCGGTGCGCGATATCAACCCCGCGCTGAAGGAATTCGAAGCGTCGTGTTTCGACGGCAACTACGTCACCGGCGACGTGACCACCGAGTACCTCGACCGCATCGAAACCGCGCGTCTCGCACCGTCCTCGCAATCGGACCGCGATGCCGCGAGCGAAGCGATCGACGGCGGCGCGCCGGCCCGTTCGCAACTGCATTTGCAACTGTCAGTGGGTTGAGCGCGATTCGAGTTATACGCTCCTGGCACGGCACGCTGCACGCCGTGCCGGGAGCGTGTTAGCATGACGGCTTGCGTCGATTTGAACTCAGCTTGCGGACGCGGGGCAACCCGAAACAGCTAAAGCGAATGGTGGAAAAGCCGCATTCATCTACCTCCGCTCCAGCTTTCCCCGCACATGAAGCCCGCTTATGCCGACGCAAAAGCGGGCTTTTTTGTTGCTGCGATTCGGCTTGATGCGCTCAGCTCACTTCATGTGAGCATGTGAGCCGCAGACACCCACCGCAGCCATGGAACATTGGAAACCAGAACCAACATGGACGACTCCCTGAACTTCGACACGCTGGCAGTCCGCTCGGGCACGGTGCGCAGCGACTTCAACGAGCATTCGGAAGCGATTTTCCTGACCTCGAGCTTCGTGTTCGAGAGCGCCGCCGACGCCGCCGAAAAATTCAAGAATTCCGAAGACAACTACACCTACTCGCGCTTCACGAACCCGACCGTTTCGATGTTCCAGGATCGCCTGGCCGCGCTCGAAGGCGGCGAAGCCTGCATGGCGACGGCGTCGGGCATGGCCGCGATCATGTCGGTGGTGATGTCGGCATTGCAGGCGGGCGACCATCTGGTCAGCTCGCAGGCGCTGTTCGGTTCGACGCTTGGCATGTTCTCGCAGATCTTCAGCAAGTTCGGCATCACGACCACGTTCGTCGATCCGACCGATCTGGACGCGTGGAAAAACGCCGTGCGTCCGGAGACGAAGATGTTCTTCCTCGAAACGCCGTCGAATCCGCTGACCGAGGTTGCCGACATCGAAGCAATCAGCAAGATCGCCAAGGCGTCGAACGCGCTGTTCGTGGTCGACAACTGTTTCTGCAGTCCGGCCTTGCAGCAGCCGCTGAAGCTCGGCGCGGACGTCGTGATGCATTCGGCCACCAAGTTCCTCGACGGTCAGGGCCGCGTGCTCGGCGGCGCGCTGGTCGGCTCGAAGCAGTTCATCATGGAAAAGGTGTTTCCGTTCGTGCGCAGCGCCGGGCCCACATTGTCCGCGTTCAACGCATGGGTGTTGCTCAAGGGTATGGAAACGCTGTCGCTGCGCGTCGAAAAGCAGTCGGCGAATGCGCTCGAGATCGCGCGCTGGCTGGAAGCGCATCCGGCCGTGAATCGCGTGTTTTATCCGGGGCTTGAATCGCATCCGCAGCACGCGCTGGCCATGCGTCAGCAGAAGGCGGGTGGCGCGATCCTCTCGTTCGAACTTAAGGGCGACACGCCGGAACAGATGCGCGCGAATGCATGGCGCGTGATCGACAACACGAAAATCTGCTCGATTACCGGCAACCTCGGCGATACGCGTACCACCATCACGCATCCGGCTACAACCACGCATGGTCGCGTGACGCCGGAAGCGCGCGCGGCGGCGGGCATTAGCGAGGGCTTGATCCGTCTTGCCGTCGGACTGGAAAACGCCGGCGATATCCGCGGCGATCTGGAGCGCGGTCTGGCGGGTTGAGTGAAGAAGGTTCGAGCGACAAAGGCTCGAATAACAGTGTGAAGCAGGACTAGCGGGCCGCTCCGTTCAGGCGGCTCGCGCAACGAGCTTCATTGCGGTCCGTCAGTGCAATAGAGCCAACGCGGCGAGACTCAGTGGAATGACAGCTGGTGCGGCGAAAACTCAGTGACGCAACGTGCGCCACTGACCGGGCGCCAGTCCGAAACGCCGCGTGAACGCGTGCGTGTACGCGCTCTGATCGCCGAAGCCGATATCCAACGCGATATCCGTCAGCGAACGGCGCGGATCGGCGAGCAGCGCGAGCGACGTATCGAGCCGCAGCCGCTGCAAATAGCGATGCGGCGTCTCACCGAAGGCCTCGATAAAAAGTTGATGAAAGCGCCGCATGCCGAAGCCGCAATGCGCGGCGAGGTCGGCGATCCGCAAAGGCTCCGATAAATGCGCGCGCAACCAGCGGTCGATACGCGTAAAGTCGAGCCCCGCGCCGGATGCCGGCGCGCCAACCGATGCGCCCGCGTCGGCCACCAACGCCGCGCCGAGGCGCGCGGCCGCGTCCCAATGAAAACGCCGAGAGTCGAGATCGTCGCCGAGAGCGTCGCCGGTCGCGTGCGCCGCGATGCGTTGCACGAGTTGCGCAAGCGAGCCCTCCACACGGACGGCCCGCGCGCGGTCGAACAGGCGTTCCGGTACGGCCAGCGATGTGGCCGGCAAATCCAGCACTAACTGCCGGTTTTCGCCGACGCCCACGTAATCGTGCCGCGCGCCCGCCGGGATGAGCCAGCCGGAGCCGGCATCCAGCCGTTGCGCGATGCCGTCCACCGCCATCACCATCGCGCCGTCGAGCCCGAGCACGACCTGGTGAAAGTCGTGCACGTCCGACGCTTCGATCGCGCCATAGCGGCGCAGCGAAACGCTAGGAGCGGTAACGGCGGCGTGGCTCATCGACGGTGCGCAGTGACAGGACAGCGTAAAACTTAGACGCCCAGCAATTCAACTTCGAACACGAGCGTTGCGTTCGGCGGAATCACGCCGCCCGCGCCGCGCACGCCATAGCCGAGTTGCGGCGGGATGGTCAGTTTGCGTGTGCCGCCTACCTTCATGCCTTGCACGCCTTCGTCCCAGCCCTTGATGACCATGCCGCCGCCCAGCACGAATGCGAACGGGTCATTGCGGTCCTTGCTCGAGTCGAACTTCTGGCCATCGGTCAGCCAGCCGGTGTAATGCACGCTGACGGTCTTGCCGGCCACGGCTTCGGCGCCGGTGCCTTCAACGATGTCTTCGTACTTCAAGCCGGATTCGGTAGTCACAGTCGACATATGTCGCTCCTCAGGTCAAAACGTAAAAACCGACATTGTAGGCGTGTTGGCGCCGCATGCCGAGGATTGCCGCGTGGCACACGGATTGCGTGCCAGTTGGCCGTCCGGCCAGGCTGGTCGCGCCGGACGGCATGCCTATAATGGGGCTTCTTTCAACCATCGTGAACTGCCTGAGAGGCTCGATCGTGACAACGTCTTCAACCGGAACTGCCGGCGAAAAGCCGACCCCTTCCGGCTTCGCCGTATCCGAACGCACCGCGCATCTGCGCGCGGAAACCGCCCTGTTCATGCGTGACCATGTGCTGTCGCTGGTGTCGCATGATCTGCGTGGTCCGTTGAATGCCATTCACAGCTGGGCGTATGTGCTGGAGCGCAAGCTCGACGCGAACGATCCCAACTCTCAGCGCGCCGTCACCGGCATTCGCAATGGTGTAGACCAGCAGGTCAAGTTGCTCGAGACGATCGTCGACGCTACGCGCGCCGAAACCAAATCGCTGGCGCTGAACCATGCGTCATTCCCGCTGCATCCGTTGCTCGATGAAACGGTGGAAGAAGTCCGCTCGGGCCTGGCTCGCACGCGCGGCGTGGAAGTGTCGCTCGACTCGCAACTCGCTACCGAACAACTCAACGGCGACCGCGAGCGCCTCGCTGCCGCGCTATGGCTGATGCTGACGTTCGCGGTCGAAACGAGCCCGGAAGGCGCCACGGTCGTCCTGTCCACGAAAGCCGACACGAGCACGTGGCACGCCAGCCTCGCGTACGACCCGAACAGCGCCGCATTGCTGGATCCCGCCTTGCCTCATGTGCTCGAAGCGTTTGCCCGCAAGCAGTCGCGCGAGCCGCGCGAAGCGAAACGGATCGCGTGGGTGCTGGCGTTGTGTAAGCGCGTCGCGGAAGCGCATGGCGGCAGTTTCGAGCAAGGCGAAGCAACCGGCGGCGACACAGCCGGCAGCAATACCGCCACGCTCGCGCTACGCATCCCACTGAGCGCAACCGCCGCAAAGTGAGCGGTTGGCTCAGCCACTTCGTTCGCACGATTCAGATTTCACCGAGCTTTCACCCTCTATACTGACAACTTTTGTTGCCGGAGCCTTTCGCTTTGATCCAGGTTGTCGCCCTTATCGGTGCGTTGTTTCTCGTTGCCCTCAACGGCTTCTTTGTTGCCGCTGAATTCGGTCTGGTCAAACTGCGGCAGACACGCGTTCAAAGCCTCGCTGCCAAACATGGCATGCGCGGGCGTCTGCTGGCCAAAGTGCACGGGCGCCTCGACGCCTATCTGTCGGCCTGCCAACTCGGCATCACGCTGGCATCGCTCGGGCTCGGCTGGATCGGCGAGCCCGCGTTCGCGGAGTTGCTCACTCCGGTCTTCAGCCTGCTCGGCGTGGAGTCGGAGAAGCTGATCCACGGCATTTCGCTGTTCTTCGCGTTCTCGTGCATTTCGTTCCTGCACATCGTGGTGGGCGAACTGGCGCCGAAGTCGCTGGCGATCCGCGAGGCCGAAAAGGTTTCGCTCTGGGCCGCCACGCCGCTCTACGGCTTTTACTGGGCCATGTATCCGGCAATCTGGGTGCTCAATTCGAGCGCCAGCGCCGTGCTCAAACTGGCCGGCCTCGACGCCGATCACGGCCACGACTCGCACTACTCCACCGACGAACTCAAGCTGATCCTGCGCGGCCGCCGCGCCAACGTCGCCACGGAACTGGGTTCGACGGATGGCGCCTACAGTCAGGACGAGTGGAACACGATCGCGCACTCGCTCGATTTTTCGCGCATGACCGTGTCGGACCTCATGCGTCCGGCCTACGAAATGATCGGCTTGCGCCGCGATTTGCCGTTGCGCGAAAACATGCAGGTGGTGGCGCGGCATCGCTTTAGCCGTTATCCGCTGTTCGAAGACGCATCCGGCGAACGCGTGGCCGGCATGATCCACTTGAAGGACTTGCTGTTGGCCCGTCATGCGGGCAGCACGCTTGAGGATCTCTCCAAATACGCTCGGCCCGTGCAATACGTCACGCCGGAAATGCCGGCGCTCGAATTGTTTCGCCGCTTCCGCAAGGGCGCGCCGCACTTCGCGCTGGTCGGCCATAAGCGGGAGAAGCCGATCGGTTTCCTGACACTCGACAATCTGCTCGGCGCGCTGGTGGGCCAGATCCACGACGAGTTCCGTCAAGGCGACGCCGACTGGACGCGCATGGACGACGGCACCTTGATGGGCAAGGGCAGCTTGCCGGTGGTGTCGCTGGAACGCGCGTTGGGGATTGACATCGACGAAGGCAAGGCCGAATCGGTCGGCGGCCTCGTGATTCAGGCGCTGAACGATTTGCCTAGCGAAGGGCAGAGAGTCGAGTTCGACCGCTTCGACGTCGTGGTCAAGAAAATGAAAGGGCCGCGTATCGTGCTCGTGCGGGTTTATCCGAAAACCTTCGACGACGAAGGCGGTTGAGCGGAGATAGCGCTACTTTGGGCGGCGGGGCGCTAGTCTCGGTCATGCCGCGTGGCCGCCTAGCCGACGGACGCCTGAAACAAAAAGGCGGCTGAAGCACGTACGCTCCAACCGCCTTCATCAACAAAATCTGCAAGATCACCCGCGCGGCACGCCATCCTCCACCAACACCGCGACCGGCATTGCACCCAGCGCGTCGCGCAGATACAGCAGACCGTTTTCATCGACCTTCGGCGCAGCGGGACTCAACCAGTCGAATAATGCTCTCGCGGACAAATCCGACGGCATCTCCAACGCGGTGTCTTCCCATTTCGCCGGCTCGACCATCGGCAAGTCACTTTCCTCGCCGAGCAATCCAGCCGCGAGCCGGCTCGCCACCACCACGGCCCACGCATTGCCATGCCGCCGCGCAAACGCGATCACGCTCGACGCGTGCTTGCCGCGCACCGCAAGCGGCAGATACTCGCTCTGACTCAACAATTCCGGCAAATGCGCCCGCAACGCGAGCACGCGCTGCACCACCGCGAGCTTCACTCGTCCATCGCGCCAGCCCGGCAAGAATTCCGACGGCGGCGTTTGCACGAGCCACGCCTCGCGTTTGGCGAAATCGACGGGCCGGCGATTGTCCGGATCGACCAGACTGAAGTCCCACAACTCGGTGCCCTGATAAAGATCGGGAATCCCAGGCGATGCCAGCCGCAGAACCGTCTGCTGCAAACTATTGAGCGCACCGGCACGCCCGATTCGCGCGACGAACGCGGACAACTCCTTCAGGAAGCCGTCGCGCCGTTGCGGCGCGAGGATGTCGAACAGGAAATCGCGGCAGGCGGCCTCGTACGCTTCGTCGGGTGCGAGCCAGTTGGTTTGCAGCTTGGCTTCGCGCAGCGCCTTCAACTGCCATTGCGCGACGCGCTCGGCTAGCTCCTTTACGCCGGCTTCGTCGTCGGGTCGCAGATCCGGGGGCCAGCAGCCCACCAGCGTTTGATAGAGCATCGCTTCGGCGGCGGGGCCGGGCGCCCAGTCGTAGCTCGTGTCCTGGCCGACGCTGCTGACGGAATTGCCGTCGAGCGCGCGACGCTGCGGCGCATTCAATGTGGACCACGCGCGCAACGTCGCGCTCCAGTCGCGCGCGATCTCGCTCAACACGGCAAGCCGTGCGCGCACGTCTTCGCCACGTTTGTGATCGTGCGTGGCGGTCGCGAGCATCGCGTGAGGGAAGCGCTGCGAGCGCTCCAGATTTGCCGCATGAAACGCTTCGACCGACAACGCGAACTCGCCCGGGTCCGAGCCGACCTCATTGCGCGACAACAGCCGGCCGTAGCGATAGCACGCCGTATCCTCGACCGCCTTCGCGGCGACGGGCGCGGTCAACTGCGAAAACAACGTCTGCGCGGTGCGTCGCGCGGAACCGGCATGGCTCGGCGGTGCACCGTTCTGACCTTGCGGTGCCGAGCCGCCGCGGCCGGACGGCGGCTCTTCGGCGCTGCCGCCAAGCCACGCGTTCACACGCTCGAGCGCGACGAGGTCCGCGCGCGAAAGTGTGCGACGCGCGCCCTCCAAAGCCTGGTCGAAATAGACGTTATCCGTCGCGCTGCGCAGACCGTTCTGCGGATAGATTCGATACACCGGGAAATGCACGACCAGTTCGGTCAGCACTCGCCGCAGCGTCGTGAAAGTAAAGTCGCGCGTGGCCAACGAATCGCGCGCAATGCGATGCAGCGCGCGCGCCGCGCGGTCGAGTTCCGCAGAGAGATTTTCCGCGAGAATCTTGCGGCGCGCGACCAGCGCTTCGTCGGCAAAACGCGGGCTGCGGCCGGTCAGTTCGGTCCACGTTTGCGCGAGCGGTTCGGCGCCGGCCGGATCGTGCAGCAGCGCGCCCACGTCGCTCATGAAATCGTAGCCGGTCGTGCCGTCCACCGGCCAATCGTCACGCAACGGTTCGCCGCGTCCGAGAATCTTCTCGACCACCACATACGGCGTGGTGTCACGCAGTTCCGTTAGACGCTGCCGCAAACGCTGGCAGTATTCACGCGGCTCCGCGAGGCCGTCAACGTGATCGATACGCAGGCCGTCCACCACGCCTTCCTGGTACAGACGGAAGGGCAGCGCATGCACGGCCTCGAACACTTCGGGCCGTTCCACGCGCACACCGGCGAGCGTCGAGATGTCGAAGAAGCGCCGCCAGTTCACCTCGTCGGACGCGGTGCGCCACCACGCCAGGCGAAAGTGTTGCCGCTCGATCAGCCGATGCAGACGGTCACGCGTCATGGGGTCGTCCGGAGGATACGCCTGCAGCGCGATCTCGATCGCCGACTCACCGTTTTGCGCGACGAATTCGCGCAGCATGTCGCGACCTTCGGCGGCGCGCGCATGATCGTTGGGCTGCGTCGTGAGTCCATGGAAGCGCTCGGCGAGCGCGTTGAGATCGGAGCGGTCGGCGCTTTGCAGGATCGACGCGTAATCGGTCGGGCATACCGGAAACACGTGCGGGCCGTAGCCGATGTAAAAGCGCCCAATGTCGGCCGCGAAATGCAGCGCGATGCGGCCCGCCGCGAGTTCCTCGCCGTAGGCCGCGCCGAGCGTGGGCAGCAGCACCTTGCCGCGCAAGGCGGGATCGGGCGAATGCCAGTCCACGTCGAAATGGCGCGCATAGGCGCTATGACGGCCCCATTCGAGAATATCGAGCCACCACGCGTTGCTCGATCCGCCGACGCCCATATGGTTGGGCACCGTGTCGATGATCAGCCCCATGTTGTGCGCGCGCAGTTTGTCGACGAGGCGCTTCAAACCCGCCTCGCCGCCGCATTCGGCGCTGACCTGCGTGTAATCGACGGTGTCGTAGCCGTGCATCGAGCCCGGCTCGGCCGTCGTGATGGGCGACGCGTACACGTGGCTGATGCCGAGCGCGGCGAAGTAGTCGACGTGCTTGGCGGCATCGTCGAAGGTAAAGCCTCGATGAAACTGGAGGCGAAGCGTGGAGCGCGGGACGGTCATGGCGTATCAGGCTCCGAAGAAGCATTGGAAGAAGGAACCGGGGCGGTCGCGGCGCGGCGCGCGCGGTCGACCGCGAGCAGCCGGTCGCAGAACGTGTCGTCTTCGAATAGTTCGTCGATCGGCACGCTCACGCGGCGGCGCCAGTTCGGATGTTCGTCGATCGAGCCGGGCAGATTCGGCTGCTCGACTTGCGCGAGCAAATCCTCGAGCGGAAACGTGACCAGCGGGCCGGGCGTCGCGGCAACGAAGGCGAGCGCTTCGTCCACGGGCGCGCGGTCGGGCGGCGGCGCGGCGACGTCGGGCGCGGCCACGCCCGCCAGTTGGAAAGCTCGCCACAACTCGGCGCGATCTTTCGCGCGCTCTTCCTGAGCGGCTTCTTCGGGATCGCGGCCGTCGGCGCGCGCCATCGTCTGGCCGATCTTGTTGCGCCATGTGATGTCGCTGCCGCGCCACCAACCGGCAACTGTCGGCAGATCGTGCGTGGTCGTGGTGCCGACCGCATTGCGGTCCCAAGCCGAAGGCGGCTTGAATCCTTTGCCGTCGTGCGCGCCTTCGAACCACAGCACGCGAATGCCGGCGATGCCGTGTTCCTCGAGCCGCTCGCGAAAACCTGGCGGCACCGTGCCGAGATCTTCGCCGATCACGATCGCGCGATGCCGCCACGATTCGAGCGCGATCAGCCGCAGCAAGTCTTCGAGCGGGTAGCGCAGGTACGCGCCGTTACGCGCGCTTTCGCCTTCCGGCACAAGCCACAGCCGCCGCAAGCCGAGAATGTGGTCGATGCGGATGCCGCCGGCGTGCGCGAACGCCGCGCGCAACATGTCGATGAACGCGGAGAAGCCCTGCGTGCGCATGGCGCGCGGCGAGAACGTGGTGAGTCCCCATGCCTGACCGGCCTGGTTGAACAGATCCGGCGGCGCGCCGACCGATACGCCTTGCAGCATGTCGTCGCGATACGACCATGCATGACTACCGGCGCTATCGCAGCCCACCGCGAGATCGGCGATCAGGCCGACGGCCATGCCGGCATCGCGCGCCGCATGTTGCGCGTGCGACAAACCCTTGGCGGCCAGCCATTGCAGGAACAGATGGAAATCGACCTCGTGACGGTTGCTCTCGGCGAAGGCTTCGACTTCCGGGCTGCGCGGATCACGCAATGCCTCGGGCCAGTTGCGCCAATGTCCATTGCCGCCTTCTTGCGAGAGTTGCGCCGCCTGCAACGCTTCGAAGCGCGCGTGGTCTTCGAGCGCGCGTCCGGCGCGTTCGCAGAAGCCGTGAAACTCCAGCGCGCGCGGCGTGTTTTGCGCGCGTTCGTGTTCGCAGAATTGCTCATACAGCGCGCGCAAGACCTTCAGCACGACCGCGTTCGGCCAGTCGATCAGCGGCAAGCGTTCGAGTTTCGACCACGCCTCGCCGGCCTGGGCGGCTTCGAGCGCGGCGTGGGCCGCATCCGCGCCGAACACGGCGGCGGGATCGATATGGGTGACGTTCAGCCACAAACGCGACGACGGCGAATACGGGCTGAAGCGCTCCGGCTCCGCGCTGAACATCGCATGCGTCGGACTGACGGCGAGCGCATGCGCGCCACGCTTCGCGCTTTCCACGGCGATTTGCGCGAGCGCGGAATAGTCGCCGATGCCGCCGTCGCCTGTACGGCGCAAGCCGTACAACTGCGCGGCGATGCCCCAAAGTGGCGGCGCGGGCGTGTTATCGCCGCCTGCGTCATCGCGCAGTGTGCGCCAGGCGTCGGCGACCGTGTAGCAGCGCGGCGGCGCCACAGCTAGCGTGATGCGTTGTTCGTGGATCACGAGCGTGTGATAACCCGCTTCGTCGATCGGTGCGAGTAAGGCTTCTTCGCCTTTGGGCGCTGTAAACCGGCCGTCGATGATCGAGCCGCTTTCCAGTTCGATCCGATAGTGGCTGCCGGATTTGATCGCCGCAATGGGCAAGGCGATGCCGCGTCCGACTTCCGCGGTCATCAGCGGCGGCAGTTTACGGCCCGACAATTCGGCTTCCAGTGCGGCGGCGCTGTGGCGGATTTCCGTGGCGTTGCCGCACGGCAATCCCATCCGTTCGAGCAATACGGTAAGTGTGCTTTCAGGCACACGCTGCGTCGTATGGTGCGCATCCTGCCATTCCACCTCGAAGCCGGCGCGCGAGGCGAGAGTGACGATCGTGTCGTGAGGGCGTCGGGTAGTCACGCGTGGCGCTCCTGTTGTCCCGCGACGCGAGCATCGTGGCCGATGGCGTAGCCGCAGACGTCGCCCGTCAACCATGCGACGAACGCATGCGGCGGCAACACGCTGACTTCGACCTGTTCGCGCGCGCGCGGCGGCGTTTCGAAAATCACCTTGCCGGCGGGAATCTCAGTGCACGCCACGCTCTCTTTCGCGAGGTTCAGCGCAACCGATAATGTCTCCCCGTCGCAGAGTTTCCAGCGCGCGATCAGCGCATTGGCGTCGCCGCCATTCGCTGCGGTCAGCACGGTCGCGCCGCACGACTTGCTGTGTTGCAGGCGCGGCGTGATCAGCTTGGCGCGCACGGCAAGCGCGGACTTGTAGAAGTGCATCCACTCGAGCCGGTCTTTCGCTTCATCGCTGTCCTGCTTCGCCGCTTCGTGCGACGCCGGCGGCGATGAGGCCTCGAACGTCTTGACGTCGTTCGGATCGGGAATCTGGGCGCGGCGTTTCTCGTCGCTGAACGAAGAAAAGCGCGCGAATTCGCGGCGGCGTCCTTCGCGGACCGCGTCGGCGAGATCGCCGCTGTAGTCGGTGAAAAACAGGAACGGTTGCGTCGAGCCGTATTCCTCGTCCATGAAAAGCAGCGGGATTTGCGGCGACAGCAGCAGCAGGCCGGTGGCGGCGCGCAAGGCATCGTCCGTGGTCAGCTTGCGCAGACGCTCGCCGAACGCGCGGTTGCCGATCTGATCGTGGTTCTGCAGGAACATCACGAACGACGTGGGCGGCAAATGACCGCTCGCTTCGCCACGCGGCTTGCCGTCGTGAATCGGCGATGGGTCGCCCTGATACGCAAAGCCTTCCGACAGCACGCGCGCAAGACGCCGGATCGGCTGGTCTTCGTACGCGTGGTAATAGCCTTCAGTTTCGCCGGTCAGCAGCACGTGCAGGGTATTGTGCGCGTCGTCGTTCCATTGCGCGTCGAAATGCGTTTCCAGCAGGCTCGCGCTGTTGTGCTCGTTTTCCAGCACCAGATGCACGTGCCGGCCGTGCTGCACTTTTGCGCGGATATGGTCGGATAATTCGCGCAGCCACGCATGGTTGTCGATGGCGTGCACCGCGTCGAAACGCAACCCGTCGAGCCGATATTCGTTGATCCAGTAGACGGCGTTATCCGTGAAGAAGTCGCTCACTTCGTTGCGCTCGAAATCGATCGCCGGGCCCCACGGTGTATGCGTGCCTTCGCGGAAAAAAGAGCGCGCGTATTCATGCAGATAATTGCCGTCCGGGCCGAAGTGGTTGTAGACCACGTCGAGAAACACCATCAGGCCGAGACCATGCGCGGCGTCGATCAACGCTTTCAACTCTTCGGGGCGGCCGTAAGCGGAATCGGGCGCATACGGCAACACGCCGTCATAGCCCCAATTGTGCTTGCCGGGAAAGTCGTTCAACGGCATCAATTCGATGGCGGTAACGCCGAGCGCGGCGAGTTCCGGCAGCCGCTTTTGCACGCCCGCATAACCGCCCATTGCGCCGACGTGCAACTCGTACAACACCGTTTCTTCCCAAGGCCGGCCGTGCCAGTTCGTATGTTCCCAACGGTACGCACGCGGATCGATGACTTCGCTCGGCCCATGCACGTCTTGCGGCTGAAAACGCGACGCCGGATCGGGCACCGCATGCTCGCCATCCAGCCGGAAGCGGTAGAGGGTGCCTGCGCCGCTGTCGACGCTCGCTTCGAACCAGCCGTTGCCGGCGGGCGTCATATCGTGCGCGCCTTGCGCGGGGCCGTTTTCGATTTCCACCTGAACGCGTTGACAGGAAGGCGCCCAGAAGCGAAACCGCGTGCGTGGCTTCGCGCCCGTCGCGCCTAGCAGCTGCGCGCCGAACGGCAGACAATGCGCGTGATGATGCGCATGAGGATCAATCGGACTTTCGGACATGATTCGTCACCATTCAGTTTTTGCTTTCGAGCCGCGTGTTACACGTCGCTCGCCGGCGCTGCCTGAGACACACGCACAACGCGTACGACGACAACGCGCAATAACGCAGCCCGCGTGCTGTCGGGTCGCGGCGCCGCCGCCTAAGTGGTCGGCGACGTATCGCTACTGGGCGGATGCGCACCCGGATCGGGCGGCAGCGCAGTCAGAAGCCTTGGCCCATGCTGCGCACCGGCCTTCCAGCCCGCTTGCCAATCGGCGTCGCCCACTGGCTGCGCGGCCAGCATCACGAGGCTGTGCGCGGCCACTTCGACCTCCGCTGCCGCCAGCCGATGCGGCGCGCTCTCCGGCTCCGCAGTGTCTAACAGCACGTGCCATTCCAGGTGCGGTGCGGGCGGCGTAAAACGCAGTGTTTCCTCGTTGGCGTTGAGCATCATTAACAATACTTCTGTTTCGCCGTTTAAGCCTGGACCCGCGCGGCGCAGCGTGAACGCGCGGCCTTCGGGATCCTGCCAGGCTTCGATGGTGAGCGGGTCGCCGTGTTCGTCGAACCAGCCGACATCGAACAGGCCCGGCAGCACTTCACGATCGCCGAACAGAAAACGCGTTTCGCGCAGCAGCGGATGTTGCTTGCGCAGCGCGATCACGCGCGCGACGAACGCGGTCATCTGCCGCCCGTCCGGCGAATCCGCGCGTTCCCAGTCGATCCAGGAGATTTCGTTGTCCTGGCAATACGCGTTGTTGTTGCCGTTCTGCGTGCGCAGCGATTCGTCGCCGGCCAGCACCATCGGCGTGCCGAGCGCCACCAGCAGCGTGGTGATCAGCGAGCGCGCCACACGTTTGCGAGTGGCGAGAATCGCGGGGTCGTCGGTCGGTCCTTCAACGCCCCAGTTGCGGCTGCAATTTTCATTGTGGCCGTCGTTGTTGCCTTCGCGATTGGCATCGTTGTGCTTCTGCTCGTAAGAGGTGACGTCGGCCAACGTAAAACCGTCATGCGAGGTGACAAAATTGACCGATGCCCACGGCTTCCTCGCCCGCCGGTTGAAGAGGTCCGCCGAGCCGGTCAGGCGCGCGGCGAGGTCGGGCCGCAAACCGGCGTCGCCGCGCCAGAAACGCCGCACGGTGTCGCGGAAACGGTCGTTCCATTCGCTGAAGCCTGGCGGATGATTGCCCAGCTGATAACCGCCAGGACCGATGTCCCACGGCTCGGAAATCAGTTTGCGTTGCGACAGGATCGGGTCCTGACGCAACGCGTCGAAGAAACCGGAGCCGGGATCGAAACCGTGCTGCTCACGGCCAAGCGTGACGCCGAGATCGAAACGGAAGCCGTCGATATTGAACGCCGTCGACCAGTAGCGCAGCGAATCCATCACCATTTGCAGCACGCGCGGGTGTGGCAGATTCACGGTATTGCCACAGCCTGTGTCGTTGATATGGTGACGTTCGTCGCCGGGAATCAAGCGATAATAGCTGGCGTTGTCGAGGCCGCGCCACGACACCGTCGGCCCCATCTCGTTGCCTTCGCAGGTGTGGTTGTAGACCACGTCGAGAATCACTTCGATGCCGGCCGCGTGCAACTGACGCACGGCGATGCGCATTTCGTCGAGCCGGTGCGTACTCAGATACGACGGCTCCGGCGCGAAAAAGGCCGCCGTGTTGTAACCCCAGTAGTTGCGCAGGCCGCGCTCCACCAGGAAGCGGTCGTTGAGAAACGCATGCACGGGCAGCAGTTCGATCGCGGTCACGCCGAGCTTCACCATATGTTCGATGAACTCCGGCGAAGCCAGTGCCGCGAACGTGCCGCGTTCATGCTGACGCAAATCGGCGCGCAACATCGAGGCGCCGCGCACATGCGTCTCGTAGACGATGGTTTCGCCCCAAGGTACGTTCGGGCGTTTGTCGTGCGACCAGTCGAACGCCTCGTCGATCACCACGCACTTCGGCATGGCCGGCGCCGAATCGCGGCGGTCGATGGAAAGGTCCGCGCGATTCGAATGCACGCGATAACCGAACAGCGCATCCGACCAGCGAAACTGGCCGACCAGTTTGCGCGCGTATGGATCGAGCAGCAGTTTGTGCGGGTTGAAGCGATGCCCATGCTGCGGCTGATACGGCCCATGCGCGCGAAACCCATAGGCGGTGCCCGGATGCGCGTTGGGCAGATAGCCGTGCCAGACTTCGTCGGTGCATTCGGGCAGCGTGTAGCGGCGGATTTCCTTGCGGCCCGTGGGGTCGAACAGGCAAAGCTCGATTTTTTGCGCGTTCGCCGAGAACACCGCAAAGTTGACGCCGAGGCCATCCCAGCTAGCGCCGAGCGGATAGGGCGAACCGGGCAGAAGCCGGTCGGGCATTGCATGCGACATGATTCCCCTTCCTTGTTCTGATTGTTGAACGCGATCGTGGGTCTTCATGCAACGAGCGCGCGGCGCGAAGATTTCGCACGCCGCGCGCTCGCTTCACCGCTCGTCCTTCTTTAGTCCGCGCGCAATACGATCGTTGCAAGCGGCGGCAGCGTTAGCGAAGCGGAGTGCGGCCAGCCATGGCTCGATTGTTCGTCGGTATGGATCAGGCCGCCGTTGCCCATGTTCGACCCGCCATACACGCCGGCGTCCGTATTGAGCACTTCCGACCAGCGTCCGCCGCGCGGCATGCCGATCCGGTAACCCACACGCGGCACCGGCGTCATATTGCAGACTACGACCAGTTCGCGGCCGGCGCCATCGGTGCGGCGATAGGCGAACACGCTGTTGCCGCTGTCGTCGCCGATCAGCCACTCGAAGCCGCCCGGCTCGCAATCGAGCAGATGCAGCGCGGGCTCTTCGTTGTACAGCCGGTTCAGGTCGCGCACCAGCTTTTGCACGCCGTGGTGGTTCGGGTCGTCGAGCAGATGCCAATGCGGCGACGTATCGTGGTCGAACTCCGCCAACTGGCCGAATTCGCCGCCCATGAATAGCAGCTTCTTCCCGGGATGCGTCCACATGAAGCCGAAATATGCGCGCAGGTTGGCGAACTTCTGCCACCTGTCGCCGGGCATCTTGCCGAGCAGCGAGCCCTTGCCGTGCACCACTTCGTCGTGCGAGAGCGGCAGCACGAAGCGCTCCGAGTACGCGTACACCATCCCGAACGTCAGCATGTGGTGATGGTATTGGCGGTAGACCGGATCTTCCTCCATGTAGTGCAGCGTATCGTGCATCCAGCCCATGTTCCACTTGAACTGGAAGCCGAGACCACCGTCTTCGACACGTGCCGTCACGCCCGGCCATGCGGTCGATTCCTCGGCGATCGTGATCGCGCCTGGCACTCCCGGCACATAACCGACTTCGTGATTCAGGCGTTTGAGGAACGCGATCGATTCGAGGTTCTCACGGCCGCCGTAAATATTCGGCACCCACTCGTCGGCTGCGCGCGAATAGTCGCGATACAACATCGACGCGACCGCGTCCACGCGCAGACCGTCGACGTGATAGCGCTTCAGCCACGCCAGCCCCGAAGCGACCAGGAACGCGCTCACCTCGTTGCGGCCGAGGTTGTAGATCATCGTGTTCCAGTCCTGGTGATAGCCTTCGCGTGGGTCCGCATGCTCGTAGAGCGGTGTGCCGTCGAAGTCGATCAGACCATGAGCGTCGTTCGGAAAGTGCGCCGGCACCCAATCGAGAATCACGCCGAGTCCGGCTTCGTGCGCCTTGTCGACGAATCTCGCGAACTGTTCGGGCTTGCCGAAGCGCGCCGACGGCGCGAACTGCCCGAGCGGCTGATAACCCCACGAACCGCCGAACGGATGCTCGGCAATCGGCATGAACTCCACGTGCGTGAAGCCCATGCTTTTCACGTACGGGATCATGCGTTCCGCGAGTTCATCCCAATCGAGCCCGCGCTGACCTTGTTCCGCGACGCGCAGCCAGGACTCGGCATGCGCTTCGTAAATCGAGATTGGCGAGCGCGGCGTCTGCTTGCCGGCGCGCGACTGGATCCATTCGTGATCGGTCCACGGAAACTGCTCGATCTCGTCGACATGCGCGACGACGGACGCGGTGCCCGGCGGCTTCTCCGTTTGCATCGCGCAAGGATCGGCCTTCAGAGGTAACGGATGACCATCGCGCGAGAGCAACTCGTATTTGTAGCGCGTACCCGGCCCGACACGCGGCACGAACAATTCCCATACGCCGGCCTGATGCCGCAGCCGCATCGGATGACGCCGGCCGTCCCACGCATTGAAGTCACCCACCACCGAAACGCGCCGTGCGTTCGGCGCCCACACGGCGAAGCGCACACCCGGCACGCCGTCGACTTCCATCGGGCGAGCGCCGAGACATTCAAGCACCGCATAGGGATCGCCGCCGGCGAGCCGGCCAAGCGGCTCGTCGCCGAGAACCGGACCGAACGAATACGTGTCCTCGATTTCCTGCACCACGCCATGCCAGTCGATCCGCAAACGGTACGGCGCCGCAGTCGTGACGCGGCCGGCAAACAGCCCCGGCCGCACTTGCTCGAGTTCGCCGAGCAGCGCACCGTCGGCACGCGCAATCACGCTGACATGCGCGGCGTTCGGCAACAGCGCGCGTACCACGGGGCCGGCGTCGGTCTGATGCATCCCGAGTTGCGAGAAAGGATCGGGGTGGCGCGCTTCGACGAGCGCGTCGATCTCGAGCGGTTGGAGGCCTACGGCCGGATCATGCTCACTCATAGTCGCCCTCGGCCGGATTAGGCGGTGTGGCGGCGCCTGGCGCCTGGGTTGATGAATGGTGGCCGGGCGCACCGGTGTCGCCGAGCAATCGGCTGGTGAGCGCGGCGAGGCCGCGTACCGGCAAACTGAGCCACGTCGGACGGTTGGCCGCTTCGTAACGGATTTCGTAGGCGGCTTTTTCGATCAGGAACAGATCGAGCAAGGCCTGTTCGGCTTCGGGCGCGACGAGCGGCGTCGACGCTTGCGCGGCAGCCGCGCGATACTCGCTGAGGAACGTTTCGGTGGCATGCACGCGGAAACGGTCGAACAGCGCGCGCTTGCGATCGGCGGTCTGTTGCGGCGCCGCCTCCGTGGTGGACTGCGCCGCCGCGCTCGCATACGACAGCGAACGCATCAAGCCGGCCACGTCACGCAGCGGGCTCGATTTCTGTCGACGTTCTTCAAGCGTGCGTGCCGGCTCGCCTTCGAAGTCGATCAGGAATGCGTCGCCCTGCGCGACCAGTACCTGGCCGAGGTGGAAGTCGCCGTGAATGCGAATGCGCAGCGCGCCCGCGTCGGCGGAAACCAGCTTGTCGACGGCGGCCACGAGTTCCTTGCGCCGGTCAATCAGACTTTGCGCCAGCGCCTTGGTTTCCGGATCGCTCATCTGCTCGATGCGCGGCGCGAGCAGGTCGAGCGCGCTGGCGAGCATGGCCTGCGTGCCGTCCACCCATGCCTTCACCTGCTCCGCGCCGGCCGCTTCCGGCGCGAACGCCGGGTCGTCCGTCGGCGAGGCGAGCGCCACGTGCAGTTCGCCCAGCCGTCTGCCGATCGTGCCGGCCAACGCGCTGTAGCCTTCCAGCAAAATGGATTCGTTGGTGCGGTCCGGGGCCGATTGCGCTTCGGTATCGACAGCGATAGCGATAGCGAGTTCGTCCACCGAGCGGCGCAGATAATCGAGCGACCAGTTCCACGCGTCGCCCTGATTCTCGATATAGCCTTGCAGAATACAGAGCGTGTGCGGCACGCCTTCGGGATCGACGCGCACCACCTCGCCATACAGCGGCGCGGTATTCGCGTAACCCAATTGCGTGAGGTAGCGGCTGATTTCGGCTTCCGGATGAATGCCGCTCACGAGGCGACGCACCAGCTTCAGCACGACTGCGTCGGCGATGATCAGCGAACTGTTGCTCTGCTCAGCGGCGAGCCAGCGGATCTCCGGCCGTTCGCCGAGCCCTTCGAGTTCGGCGAAACGCTCGGTCGGCAGGAACTTGATTTCGCTCTTCTGCACGGTGGGCACGACGGCGCGTTCGCGCAATTTGCGCATCACGCCATGTGCGAAGATCGGCAAGGCAAAGGCGTCCGTCAGATGCCCCACGTTGCGGCCGCGCCGCACGCGTGCGAAGGCCAGTTGCTTGAACAACGGGAAAGTGGTTTCGCCGCCCCACGTGATGGCGATCGGCACCACGTAGCGCTCGGTGTGACCGCCCACGTCCGCTTCGATTTCGGTAAAGGCGAAGCCGCCGTGCGGAATCGTGGTCAATGCCGCGAGCCGCACCGCATTGAGCTTTTGATCCTTCGACGCAAACCAGCGGCGCCGGCTCAGCCATGAAGGCAGGACTTCCGATTCGAGCAGACGTACGTTTTCCGGCGTCGGACCGACCTGGCCTTCGCGGATCACGATCGTGACGAATTCCGGCAGCGATTCCGAATGGGCCTGTGCCCATGTCGGACGTTGCCCGCCCGGACATAGCATGAACCACAGGAAGCCGTACGGCGGGAACGTCAGCAGATAAGTCAGTTGGCCGATGGCCGGGAACACGGAGTCCGCGGTCATTTCGATCGGCACCGAACCGTTGAACTCGGACAGATCGAGCTCAACCGCTTGCGGCGCGCGCGAGAGATTTGCCACGCACAGGATCGGCGGTTCGCCTGGCATTTCACGCAGATACGCGAGAATCTTGCGGTTTTCCGGCTTCAGGAAGCGGATCGTGCCGCGCCCGAAAGTCTGCTTCGCGCGGCGCGTGGCGAGCATGCGGCGGGTCCAGTTCAGCAGCGAATGCGGGTCGCGGCTTTGCGCCTCCACGTTCACCGCGTCGAAACCGTATAGCGAGCCCATGACCGGCGGCAGCACCAGTTGCTCAGGGTCGGCGCGTGAAAATCCGCCGTTGCGATCGGATGACCACTGCATCGGCGTACGTACGCCGTCGCGGTCGCCCAAGTGGATGTTGTCGCCCATGCCGAGTTCGTCGCCGTAATAGATCACGGGTGTGCCGGGCATGGAAAGCAGCAGCGAATTGATCAGTTCGATACGGCGGCGGTCGCGCTCCATCAGCGGCGCGAGGCGGCGGCGAATGCCGAGATTCAAACGTGCGCGGCGGTCGCTCGCGTAGGTGTTCCACAAATAGTCGCGCTCGGAATCCGTGACCATTTCCAGCGTCAGCTCGTCGTGATTGCGCAGGAAAATCGCCCACTGGTTCGTTGCGGCGAGGTCCGGCGTTTGCCGCATGATGTCGGTGATCGGGAAACGGTCTTCGCTCGCAATTGACATGTAGATGCGCGGCATCAGCGGGAAGTGGAATGCCATGTGGCATTCGTCTTCGTCGCCAAAATATTCCTTTACGTCTTCCGGCCACTGGTTCGCTTCGGCGAGCAGCATCCGGTTCGGATACTCGGCGTCGATGGTGGCGCGGATCTTCTTCAGGATCGCGTGGGTTTCCGGCAGGTTCTCGTTGTTCGTGCCTTCACGTTCCACGAGATACGGCACCGCGTCGAGCCGCAACCCGTCGATGCCCATATCGAGCCAGAAGCGCATGACCTGCAGCACTTCCTTCAGCACGGCCGGATTGTCGAAATTCAGATCGGGCTGATGCGAGTAAAAACGATGCCAGTAGTACGCGCCCGCCACCGGATCGTGCGTCCAGTTGGACGGCTCCGAGTCGATAAAGATGATCCGCGTTTCCTGGTACTTCTGATCCGTGTCGGACCACACGTAGTAGTTGCGGTGGTTCGAGCCCGGCTTCGCGCGGCGCGCGCGCTGAAACCACGGATGCTGATCCGACGTATGGTTGATGACCAGTTCGGTAATCACGCGAATACCGCGTGCGTGCGCTTCCTGAATGAAGCGCTTCACGTCGGCGATCTGACCGTAGTCGGGGTGCACGCTGCGATAATCGGCGATGTCGTAGCCGTCGTCGCGTCGCGGCGACGGATAGAACGGCAGCAGCCAGATCGCGTTGACACCGAGTTCGGCGATGTAGTCGAGCTTCGCGATCAAGCCGGGAAAATCGCCCACGCCGTCGTTATTCGCGTCGAAGAACGACTTGATGTGCACCTGATAGATGATCGCGTCTTTGTACCAGAGCGGATCGTCGCTCAACGCCGCGGGCTTGCCGCGCCGATTGGTGCGCGGTCTGGCCGTGTTGCCGGGGGCATTGCCCACCGGTGACTGTGTCGTGGTTTGAGCTGGGTCGTCACGCTTCATGTCGCACCTTCCGTTGAGGTTGGGTTGCCAGCGTCTGCGTGATAGTCGCTGTCGGCTTCATCGGGCCGTTCGGCGGGCAGGCCGCCGAGCGGCCCGATGCGCCAGATCGAGAACGGCTGGCCCGACCCGAGCTGAACGTGCTGCCAGCGGCCGTGCCATTCGAAGCGGGCGCCGGTCATCTGGTCGGTGACTTCCAGCGGGCCATGATCGTGCAGATTCCATTTCTGGAAAGTCTCCCACGACAATTCGATATCCGCGCCCTGTTCGTTGAACGGGTCGAGATTGATTGCGACGAGGATCACGTTGTCGCGCGCTTCGGTTGCCTTTTCGAAGAACAGGATGTGATCGTTATGCGCGGGCAGGAATGTCAGGCCGAGATGCGTTTGCAGCGCCGGGTTCGCGCGGCGAATCCGGTTCAGCGCCGTAATCTCGGGGACGATGTTGCCGGGCCGGTTCCAGTCCCACGCGCGCAACTGGTACTTCTCGGAGTCGAGATATTCCTCGCTGTTGGGCAGTGCGGCGGCCTCGCATAGCTCGAAACCACTATACACGCCCCACAAACCGGCCAGTGTCGAAGCGAGCGCGGCGCGAATCAGAAAGCCCGTGCGTCCCTGCGATTGCAAATGCCGCGGGTTGATATCCGGCGTATTGACGAAGAAGTTCGGCCGGTACGAATCACGCGCGCCGGTTTGCGTGAGCTCGGACATGTACTCGATGAAATCGCGCTTGGATTCCCGCCACGTGAAGTACGTGTACGACTGCGAGAAACCGATCTTGCCGAGCCGGTTCATCATGCGCGGGCGCGTGAAGGCTTCGGCGAGGAAGATCGTGTCGGGATAGCGTGCCCGTACATCGCCGATTACCCACTCCCAGAACGGCAGCGGCTTGGTGTGCGGATTGTCGATGCGGAAAATGTGCACGCCCGCTTCGATCCAGAACAGGAAGACGTCGCGCAGCGCGAGCCACAAATCGGGCTTGGCGTCGTGCGCATAGAAGTCGGGATTGACAATGTCCTGATACTTCTTCGGCGGATTCTCCGCGTAGCGCAGCGTGCCGTCGGGGCGCCACGCGAACCACGTCGGATGTTCCTTCAGCCACGGATGATCCGGCGAACATTGCACCGCGAAGTCGAGCGCGATTTCCAGGCCGTGCGCGTGCGCGGCGGCGAGCATCGCCTTGAAGTCGTCGAGCGTGCCGAGTTGCGGATGCACGGCCGTATGGCCGCCTTCGACTCCGCCGATAGCGTACGGGCTGCCGACGTCGCCTGGCTGCGCCGTCAGCGTATTGTTACGGCCTTTGCGATTCGCCACGCCGATCGGGTGAATCGGCGGGAAATACAGCACGTCGAAACCCATGTCGCGAATGCGCGGCAGTTTGGCCGTGACGTCGGCGAAAGTGCCGTGGCGCGATTCGTCGTCACTCATCGAGCGCGGGAAGATTTCGTACCAGCTAGCGAAGCGCGCGGCGGTGCGATCGGCGTCGATCTTGTAGATGACCGGATCGCGGCTCAGGAACGGCCGGTGGCGCGCGGCGGTCATCGCCTTCGCCGTGGTCGGCGAGAGCAGCAGCGCGAGCTTGGTTTCCGCATCGGCCTTGGTGAAGAGCTTGACGATATGTTCGAGCGGTTCGATGAGCGCCCCTTCCGAGGTTTCGACCTCGGCGAGCACCAGCGCGAACAGATGCGACGCTTCGTCGAGTTCGAGCTCGACGGTTTGTCCCGCCTTCAGCTTCTTCTGCACGTGCTCGACCAGCGAAGCGAAGTCGTCGCGCCATGCGATCACGGTGAATTCGTGACGGCCCATGCGGTCGAGCGGGATGCGCGCTTTCCAGATATCGAGGCCGGCGGGTTGAGCCGGTTCCATCAGCACTTCGTGCCAGGCGGTTTCGTCGGCGGCGCGCCAGATCACGGCGGCGGCGATCTTGTCGTGACCTTCGGCGAAGATCGCGGCGGTGATTTCCGCGCGTTCGCCCACGCTGCGCTTGGCCGCGAAGCGGCCGTTGTCGACCGAGGGCGTCACGCTCTCAATGGCCACGCGCGGCGCGCTCAGCGCCTCGAGTACGGTCTTGCGGCCGCTGCGCTTGCTGTTCGGTTTGTCGATGGGCGGCGCGAGGCGGATCGGCTTCTCAGTGACCGCGCGGAACAGGCGGACCGCGCCAGGTGCGAGTGTGAATGGCGTGAGCGTGGCGGGTGATGCGTTGGCGGGCGCGTCGAGCGGCACGAAGCGCGTGAAGTTGCCGGGCACGCCCGCGAGGAAGCGCGCGGGATCGACGCGTACCGGCGCGCCGAGTTCGGGATTGATCGCGATCAGGATGGCTTCGTCGGCATGGCGCAAGTCGGGCTGATCGGCGCGCAGCAATATCGCGGCCGGTGCGCCGGGCCCGCTGAGCGGGCGCAACTCACCGTTGGCGTGCAGCGTTTTCGATTTACTCGCCACCAGGTTCACATGCGTGATGGCTTCAGTGAGATCGAATTTTTTCGCCTGGGCGGCGCGGGCGAACTGCGCAGCGTCGCCGCGTGTTTGCGACATGGGCTCGGCGATACCGTACTCGAAACCCATCGGCATCATCCAGCCCGTGCCGATCGACGCCGAGGTAAACAGCGCGCGCCGGTAAGCCCGCTCGACGATGGCGGCGTCGTGCACATCGGTCAGTTCGGCGGCGAGACGAGTGCCGTATGGCGCTTCAGGAAAGCCGATCGGGGCCGCGATGCGCGCGAGCGCGGCATGCTCCTCGACCATCCAGCTCGCGCGGAAGTCCCACCAGCGCACCGACGAGAACACGCTGTCGAAGCCGGCGCCTTGCAGGCCGAGCAGATCGTCACGCGCCAGGCCAGGCGTGGCGGCGAGAAAACGCACCTCAGGATGCTGCGCGCGGACCGCGTCGCCCAATTGCCGCCAGACGGCGGCCGGCACGCGATGCGGCGAATCGAAGCGGAACCCGCCCACGCCGGCCTCGGCGAGCGCCAGCAATTGCTGCGTCCACCAGCCGACCAGCGCGGCACTGCTGCCCGCCTCGTTGAAGTTCGCATACGCGACGTTGTCCTCGCGATGCACATGGCGCGGATCGAGCCGCGCCTCTTCAGATTCGAAGGGATGGAACCAGTCGGCATGTTCGGCGTACAGCGCGCCGTCCGCGGCCATCCGGTCGATCACCAGATCGACCAGCAGGGTCAGGCCATTCTGCTTTGCCGCGTTCGCAAGCGTGCGAATCGCCTCGGTGGCCGACTGCTGCTGGGCTTCGAATACCGGATGCAGGCGGGCGTGGTTGCCGACCACCTGTCCGTGGCCGGCCTGTCCAGGCTCGAAGAGGCTGCCGATCAGCGCGTGATCGAAGCTCAGCGCGGCTGCGTGCGCGAACTGCGCTGGCCACGCATCGAGCGGCCCAACCAGAAGTGAATGAAAAAAGTAAATCCGCGGCGCGTACCCGTTTCGAGGTTCCATCGGTGGTTTCCAGATTCGTCCTGCTGCGGTGTGGATGCAGTTGGCATGCGATCACAGCGCTCATTGGGCTTCCAGAGCCGAATACCGCGCGATGCATAAAGCGACGGCGCGTACTGGTCAATGTAGTGCAAAGATCGTCACGCCGCTGGCCAGTAAAGGGTGCTTTGACGCCAGGCGTCGATTGGGCGGGCCGGCCAGATCGCTTCGGGAGACGCAGCAAACGCTGTGCCAGTGCGGCTCGGTCGGGAGCGATGGAGAGGGGAGCGTACGCCTCGCAGTAAGCTTCCGAAGGAGGCGCAAAAAAGGCGCGAGGCGCTTGGAGACGTCGAATGGACGGCCGCCGCGTGTAAAACGGGCGACCGCGGTCCGGGATTTACACGTGACGCGTCAGAGGCGGGGCGACGACCGCAAAAGGTGGAGTTTTATGCGGCGAGGGTGTTCGCGAGGGCGCTTTGTGTCGGCAGTATTACGAGCCGAGCAAACCCGCCGCGATGTTCACGCACAAGCCCAGCACAGCCACGTTGAAGTAGAACGACAGGACGGATTGCGCGAGCGCCGCGCGGCGGAACGAACGCGAGCGCAACGCCACGTCCGACGTTTGCGAGGCGACGGCGATAGTGAACGAAAAATACAGAAAATCCCAATAGTCCGGCTGGAGCGCCTTGTCGGGAAACAGTAGAGGCGTTTCCTTTGCTTCGAGATCGTAGTAAAGCCGCGCATAGTGCAGCGTGAAGATGGTCGGGATCAGGAACCATGCGCCGAACAGCGTGAGCCCGGTCAGCACGTAGTGCCAAACTGTGGAAGCGCCTGCCGTCCCCTTGACCGAGGCCAGTTCCATCACGATGGCGGCAATACTCGCGATGGTCGCCATACAGATGACGATCAGCACCACGCCGGCGTTCTCGTCGTCGCGACGGGCGAATTCGCGCACGCGGCCTTCGTCGGCGACGGCCATGTGCACCCAGATCATCGCCAGATAACTCCAGACGGCCGCATCCCAACCGGCCAGCACGCGGACCATCGGACGTGTATGCGCGGGCACAAGCACCGCGGCGATGATGCCGAGCGCAAGGCCGACCAGCATGCGCGGTCGATTGCGAAGAACCTGTGGGTAGTATTTGGTGAGCATGGAATGTAGGGTGTCGGGCTCTCGGTGTCGCGGATTCTACCCGCGCCTGGCCCTTCATTTGTCGAATGGACGGGTCACAGGCTATAGTCTTTCGCAACGCCCTTGCGCGCCGCTTTCAGTTGAAAGGCGATTGGCAGGCGGCCCGTCTTTTTTTGCCACGCATGCCATGCCGTGCATGCGGTTTCATACGGATGTCATCAGCACCGCGTCGCTCCAGTTCGCACTGGGTACGCGCTTGCTCATAAAAGACCGCTCAAGCGGCGCTTAGACCAGGTTTGGGGTAGAGATCGACGCCACGCGCGAATGGCAGCACGCCACGGTCGCGAGGCACGTTGAGAATCACTCACCATCTGGAGTCCCCATGACAGATGTACCCAAGAACAATGATGCGCGCCACGAAGCGACGCATCCAGCAGAGTTGCCGCCGTCAGCATCGGTTTCCGCCTCGCGCAGGGCGTGGGTGCTCGGCGCATGCGCGGCGGCCGCGGCGCTCGCGTTTGCCGGCGCCGGCCGCTCGCTTTCATGGATCACGCCGGCGTTTGCGGACACGCCCGCAGGCGGCGGCCTCGACGCTTTCCTCGCACTTTCGCAGCGCCTCACCGGCCGCACGGGCTTCGATGCCCCGCTCGGCAAACGCGTCTACGATGCCCTCGTCAAATCCGACAGTCAGTTCACGCAGAACGTCGGCGCGCTCAACACATGGCTGCAAGGCCATGGCGGCGTACCGTCCGATACCGTGACGCAGGCCTTGCAAGTCGACCAGCCCGCGCTCGCCAAAACCGTGAGCGCGATCATGCGCGCGTGGTATCTCGGGCTCGTCGGCGACATGCCGCATGTGGACGTGGTCGCTTACGAAAAAGCGTTGATGTTCGAGCCCGTCAAGGACGTGCTCACGATTCCGTCCTATTGCCGGGACGTGCCGTTCTACTGGACGAAGAAACCGCTGAGCGCTTAAAGACATTCCTCTCGCGCGTGCCGCATCGCTCGATTGAATCATTCGACGCAGCGCCGGTACGTGAATACAGCAAGCACAAACAGGCAGCACAACAGGCAGCACAGCAAGCCTGCAAGAGGGCAACAATGGCAAACTCAAATTCCGCCGACATCGTCGTGGTCGGTTCGGGCGTGGCGGGCGGACTGGTCGCGCATCAGATGGCGCTCGCCGGCGCGTCGGTGATTCTGCTCGAGGCCGGGCCACGCATTCCGCGTTGGCAGATCGTCGAGAACTTCCGCAACTCGCCGGTCAAGTCGGACTTCGCGACACCGTATCCATCGACGCCTTACGCGCCGCATCCCGAGTACGCGCCCGAAAACAATTATCTGATCCAGAAAGGCGACTATCCGTATAGCTCGCAGTATCTGCGGCTGGTAGGCGGCACGACCTGGCATTGGGCCGCGGCCGCCTGGCGGCTGTTGCCCTCGGACTTCCAGTTGCACAAGCTGTATGGCGTGGGACGCGACTGGCCGTATCCGTATGAAACGCTGGAGCCGTGGTATTCGGCGGCTGAAGTGCAACTCGGTGTGTCCGGCCCGGGCAGTTCGATCGATCTCGGCTCGCCGCGCTCGAAGCCGTATCCGATGAACCCGCTTCCGCTCTCGTACATGGATCAGCGTTTCAGCGACGTGCTCAATGCGCAAGGCTTCAAGGTCGTGCCCGAGCCGGTGGCGCGCAACAGCCGTCCGTACGATGCGCGGCCTACCTGCTGCGGCAATAACAACTGCATGCCGATCTGCCCGATCGCCGCGATGTACAACGGCGTCGTGCATGCGGAGAAAGCCGAACAGGCCGGCGCGAAACTGATTCCGGAAGCGGTGGTGTATCGCGTCGAAGCGGACAACAAAGGGTTGATCACGGCAGTCCACTACAAGGACCCGAACGGCAACAGCACGCGCGTGACCGGCAAACTGTTCGTGCTCGCCGCGAACGGCATCGAAACGCCGAAGCTGATGCTGATGTCGACGTCCGATAAATTCCCGCATGGCGTCGGCAACAGTTCCGACCAGGTGGGCCGCAACCTGATGGACCATCCGGGCACGGGCGTTACGTTCCTCGCCAATGAACCGTTGTGGCCCGGACGCGGACCGATGGAGATGACCTCGATCGTCAACTTTCGCGATGGCGCGTTCCGTTCGGACTACGCCGCGAAGAAGCTGCATCTCTCGAACGGCGTGCCCACGATGAGCGTGACCGCCGCACTGCTCAAGCAAGGTCTGACCGGCGCCGAACTCGACCGGCAGATTCGCGACCGCGCGGCACGCACGCTGAATATCAACAGCTTCCACGAGCATCTGGCCGAGCCGCAGAACCGCGTGGTGCCGTCGGCGGATCACAAGGATTCGCTCGGCATTCCGCAGCCGGAAATCTATTACTCGATCAATGACTACGTGAAGAAAAGCGCGGCCAACACGCACGAACTGTATGCGCAGATCGCCGCGCTGTTCGGCGGCGCCGAGGTCACTTTCGACGATACCTTCGCGCCGAACAATCACATCATGGGCACCACGATCATGGGTAGCGATCCGGCGGATTCGGTCGTCGATGCGGACTGCCGCACGCACGACCACTCCAATCTGTTCATCGCCAGCAGCGGCGTGATGCCGACCGCGGCGTCGGTGAATTGCACGCTGACGATCGCGGCTTTGTCGCTGAAGCTGGCCGACAAGCTCAAGCATGAAATCTGAGCGTGAACGGAGAGCCACAATGACGAACAACACCTCTCGCGCGCAGCGGCTCGAGGCGCTGGCGCAGAAGGCCCGCCGCCGTCATCTCCGGGTCGCGACGCTGGCCGCGATTTTTTCGCTGTTCGCGCTGTATGTCGCCTGGTATGAGGCACACGGTCCCGGCACACAGCGCAACGATGAACTGCCGATCACCCAGGCCCGCGCCGACGACGCCGCGCAAGCGGTCAACGGCGCGGCCTTGCCGGTGTCGGCGGCCGGCAGCGACCTGGTCAAGCGCGGCGCATACCTCGCGCGCGCCGGCGATTGCATGGCGTGCCATACCGCGGACAAAGCGCGGCCGTTCGCGGGCGGCCTGCCGATCAACACGCCGTTCGGCACTATCGTGACGCCGAATATCACGCCCGATCCGGATACAGGCATCGGTCAATGGACCGACGCCGATTTTCTGCGTGCCATGCATGAGGGCATCGGCAAAGGCGGCGAGCGCCTCTATCCGGCCTTCCCATATGCGGAGTACACCAAGGTCACCGAGCAGGACGTGCTGGCCATTCGCGCGTATCTGAACACGCTCACGCCGGTCCACTACACGCCGCCGGCCAACAGCCTGAATTTCCCGTTCAATCAACGCTGGCTGATGGTGTTCTGGAACCTGTTCAATTTCACCGAGGGCCGTTTCGTGCCCGATCCCCGGCAAAGCGCCGAATGGAATCGCGGCGCGTATCTGGTGCAAGGGCTTGCGCATTGCGAGGAATGCCATACGCCGCGCAATTTCACGCAGGGTTTGAAGTCGAGCGCGCGTTTCGCCGGCGCGGTGCAGGCCGGCTGGCACGCGTACAACATCACGTCCGACAAAAACAGCGGCGTGGGCAACTGGAGCGATGACGAACTGATGTCGTATCTGTCGACCGGTGCGGCGCCGGGCCGCGCCAATGCAGCCGGTCCGATGGCCGAAGTGGTCACCGACAGCACGCAATATCTGACGCGTGAAGATCTCGGCTCCATCGTCGCGTATCTGCGCGCGGTGCCGCCGATCAGCGGCGGCGAATCGCGGCCGCGCGACCAGTGGGGCAATCCCGCCGACGACGTGACGACGCTGCGCGGCACCGCTGTCCACGCCGTGAACGGTGCGCAACTGTTCGTCGCGAATTGCGGGAGCTGCCATGGCTGGACCGGGCAAGGCGTGGGCGCGAGCGCGCCGGGGGCGTATCCGTCGTTGATTCACAACTCGGCTGTGGGCGCGAGCGACTCCAACAATCTGGCGATGGTGATCCTGCACGGTGTCACGCGTACGACGAAACAGGCCGACGTGCTGATGCCTGCATTCGCCAATCAACTCAGTGACGAGCAGGTGGCCGCCATCACCAACTATGTGACCAAACACTTCGGCAATCCGCAGTCCACCGTGACGGCCGAGCAAGTCGGCAAATTGCGAACTCAGCAATAGTGACCACGCGAACGGGTGTTTCCGGTAAAGCCTGCCGGAAACACGTCGCTTTGGCGTTAATTTGCGTCATTTCAAGCCGCTGCGGCGCCAGGAAACGATGGGCAGCGCGCATACGTATCGCGGATGCCGCATTATCATGAAACCATGGCTTCCGTACTCGTCAATTCCGTCCAGCATCACGCCGCGAACCAGAGCGGCCGCGACTTCGTGGTAGGCGATCTGCATGGCTGCGTCGATGCATTGCGCTATCTGCTGCGCGTGATCACGTTCGATCCGGCGCGGGACCGGTTGTTTTCGGTCGGCGATCTGGTGGACCGCGGCGAGCATTCCGAACTGGCTTTGGCGCTGCTCGACAAACCCTGGTTTTTCGCTGTGCTCGGCAATCACGAAGACACCCTGTGCGCCGTGGCCGACGGACGCTTGCGGCGTCAATGGTGGTATGGAATCGGCGGCATCTGGGCGGCGCAATTGTCCAACGAACGCTTGCAGCATTACGCCGAGATCTTGCGCGGGTTGCCGCTTGTGCGCGTGGTCGGCAGCGGCAAGGAGCGCTTTAATGTTCTGCATGCCGAATTTTTCGGTTCGGACGCGGAGCTCGACGCGGGTAATTTCTCCGAAGAAACCCGCCAGCGATTGCTATGGGGCCGCGACCTGGCGTTGGGCAATGGCGACCCGCAGCGGCAGCGCGGACTCTCGCTGACTTATTGCGGCCACACGCCGATGCGCGACATCAAGCAGGTCGGCTCGCAGTTGTTCATCGACACCGGTGCGTTCGGACCGGGCGGCAAGCTCACGATCGTGGAGCCACTCGCGTTGCGGCGCTGGTCGATCTCGACCGAAGAAGCGCGCGCGGAAGGCGCGGCGGCGCTGGCGCTGCCTTGACGGCGGGCGGCGCGCGCCGGCCGACACGTTGGCCACGTATTGGCCGCACATGGGCCATACGCCGGCCGCGGTCCGGTCGCGCATCAGCCACGAATCGGCCACGCATCGGGCACACATCGGGCATTCAGGCCGCGCGATCAGCCGACCTGGCTAAGTTCGAACACCATATCCACGCTCGTGCCGTTCCAGTTGTATTCCAGATACGCCGCGTGATGGCAGTCGCGTAGCAGCGTGGTCCTGAACGCGGCGAGGCATTCGCCGCCGTCATCGCGCACCGACGGATACACGATACCCGGCGCACCCGCCTCGCGGACGGCTCGGCCGAGCGACTGTCCGGCCAGGTAGTCGTCCGGGGACAGCACCGCGAGATCCACCGACGTGTCGTCGCGAATGTCCACCACGTTGCCTTGCGCGACGACGGTGTAGAGACGCATTTGCTGGCGCATGGGCGGCTCGGCCGTCGCTTCCAGAAATTTCCCCGTGTGATAACGCGTTTCGGCGATGGCGGTGGCGCGTGAGCGGGCGCAATAGAACACGCCGTACGTGCCGTCCGAGAAACGGCTGCCGAGCGGATTCAGATGCGTCAACGCGGCCATGATCGGCCCGTAGCCCGGCCCGAAGCGGCGCTCTTCGCGCGGCACCAGTTCGAGTTCGCCGACTTCGGTGCGCAGGCGGTCGTTGGTCATCGCTTCGAGCGCGTACAGCGCGTCGAAATCTTCCGGCGAGGCAACCCGGTCGAACAGATTGACGGCCGGAAAGCGCGTCGGAATCACGCGATACGCGGGCGACCAATCGAGCGGCGCCGTGCGCCAGCGGTCCTGCCAATGCGGTTGTGTCACGCCCAGCCGCCTCGCATTGCGTCGAGATACTGGCGCACGGCCACAAGGTCGCTGATGTTGCCCGCCAGCATGCGGTCCAGCGCGCGGCGGCCGCCGAACGGCGGCGCGCTGTTGGGGCGTTTGATCCAGGTGTCGGCGGCACTGGCTTGCGGCAGCAGGATTTGCAGTGCCTTGTAGATGCCGAGCAGCAGCGATAGGCGTTCGAGCGTGTCGCGCCCGAGGCGGGCCGTTTCAGGCGCGGCCTTCCATTTGAAATAGGTGGAGCGGCCCGGAGAACCGAGCAGCACGATCTGTTCTTCCGCGCTCAGGTCCCAGTCGCGCGCAATGTTGAAGAACGCACGTAGACCCGCCGCGGACATTTCCGTTAGCGTGGGTTCCGAAACCGGCCGAGGAATCGGCGCTTCGGATGGGGTGGCGCGGGCAGCGTGAGCCATGAGCGGGTAAGTCCTCATTTGTACTTGAAAATGATATTAGTCTAAATATGGATTTTTGCAAGAGAATATAATCCTGGCTCGTCATAAATCGAAGATCAGGAGAAGCAGGAGATGGGCGTTCGAGCAGTAGCAGCAGGAGCGGCGCTTGCCGTGTGGTGTATGTCGAGCGCGGCGACGGCCGCCGGTTACACCGAAGTGTGGAATCCGCCCGAGGCGAGCGGGCATGTCGGAAGCCAGGCAAAGAAGCCGGGGGCGGCCAAGGTCAAGTCTAATGCCGGTTCGAAGACGGCGTCGAAGGCCACTTCAAAGGCCGTTTCGAAGCGCGTTGCAGTGGCGACAGCGCACGGTGATCAGCGCGCGGCGCATGCCGGCGTGAACAAGGTGGCCGCCAAGGGCGCCACGAAGAGCGGGACCAACGCCACGCACACAGGCAAAACCGTATCGAAAGCGGCCGTGATCGCGCAGAGTAAAAAACCGCACGCGCAGCTGGTCCAGACGAAAGCGGGCCAAGGCAAGGTTGTGCGCGCGAATCTGGTGGTTCCGGCTCGTCAGGCTCATCCGCAAACGGCCAAGGTCGTGGCAAAAACCGGCGCGGCGAAACCGGCTCCATCTCACGTGAATGTGCCGGCCTCTTCCGCAAACGTTAGCGCCAACCCGGCGAACGCAACGAGCAATCCCGCTACCGCCAGCAGCGGTTCGCTGCCGCCAATCCTTCATTAATCCGCAATCAAGCTGGGCGTTTGCGTTTCGGCTTGCTGCGCGGCAGACCTAACGTTGTGCGTCCAAGTTCGAGGATGCGCGCCGATGGTTTTTCCAGGCGCGGCATCTGAATGGACGCCGTCAGTAACTCAAACGCTCGCCAACCCATTCGTCACCAGCCGCAACGTCTCCACCGACCGCTCGTCTCTCACCCGCGAATGCAGCGTCACGCGCGATTCCGGCAGCGTTGGCAAACCCAGCCGCGGGCCGACGTCGATCAGCCCACGCGGCGCCACGCGGCGCGCCAGCGGCGACACCGCCAGTCCTGCCGCCACGGCCGCGCCGACGGCCGCCACGCCGCCACCGACGAACACCTCCTGCCAGCCGACGGCCGCCTGCGCGAGCGCGCGGAGCGCCACGTCGCGCACGTTGCACGGCGGGCTCAACAGCGCGAGCGCCAATGGCTCGCCGACTCGCGGCAGCCACGCCGGCGTGGCGAGCCAGCCGAGCGGCTCGCTGAACAGCACCTGAGCGTCGTCACGCGGCGGTTCGTCGGCGCCATAGCGGACAATCACCGCGTCGAGGCGGCGTTCGTCGAATTGCGCGAGCAGCGCGGCCGACGTGCCCAGATGCAATTCGATCACCAGACCCGGGTCGTGCGCATTGAGCTTGCCGAGCAGGTGCGGCAGGTCCGGTCCCGCGACATGCTCGCTGAGTCCCAGCGCGAGCCGCCGTCGCTCGACCGACAGCGACCCGAGCGCGCGTTCATGCGCGTTCAGCAGGTCGCGCGCGGCGCTAAGGAACGCATTGCCGTCCGCGGAAAGGCGCACCGCGCGCGGCGTGCGCTCCAGCAATTGCTTACCCAGATGCGCTTCCAGCCGCTTGAGCTTAAGGCTGACGGCCGATTGGGTCGTGTCCAGCGCGTCCGCGGCACGCGTAAAGCTATGCAGATCGGCGACCAGAACGAAGGCCCGGACCGCATCGAGATCGAGAACTTTCATTTCTGATGAATATAGATGAAATCATCAATGATGTCTGTTCATTATGACTGAGCGCGCCTAAGCTGTGTTTACCCCAATCAACGCAGCCAAAGGAGATTTCATCATGCCGCTCACACGAATCGCATTGCGCGCAGGCAAGCCCGTCGAGTACCGGAAGGCGGTGACGCAAAGCATCCAGCGTGCGCTGGTGGACACCTTCAACGTGCCGAAGGACGACATCTTCATGCTGATCACCGAGCATGAGGCCGGCAATTTCGTGTACGACAACCAGTATCTGAACGTCGAGCGAAGCGACGATCTCGTGATCATTCAGATCACGCTGAACAACACCCGCACCCTTGAGATGAAAAAGGCGCTGTACAAGCGGATGGCGGACGAACTGGCGGAATCGCCGGGGCTGCGACGAGAGGATGTGTTCATCAACCTCGTCGAAGTGTTGAAGGAGAACTGGTCGTTCGGCAATGGGATTGCGCAGTACGCATTGTGATGGTTGCGGCCGTCCCGTGATGTGAAAACGGGCGGCCATGCCGCCCGCCGTTTATTGGAAAAGCGGCAACGTCACGCAATCGTATCGATCACGCCGCCGTCGACGCGCAGCGCCGCGCCGGTCGTCGCCGAGGCCTGCGGCGAGCAGACATACACGACCATGTTCGCCACTTCCTCGGTGGTGGCCGCGCGCTGAATGATCGAACTGCTTCGATGCTCGCGGACGAACTCCGTGGCGACCTGCTCGACGGTTTTGCCTTGCTCTCTAGCCGTGTCTTCGACCATCGAACGGAAGCCGTCGGACAAGGTCGGTCCGGGCAGCACGGCATTCACCGTCACGCCGCTGCCGGCCGCCTGTTTGGCGATGCCGCGCGCGATGCTCAGTTGCGCCGTCTTCGAGAAACCATAAGCGAGCATGTCCGGCGGAATATTCAATCCCGATTCGGACGAGATGAACACCACGCGGCCCCACTTACGCTCCATCATCCCTTTGAGGTAGTGGCGCGTGAGCCGCACGCCCGACATCACGTTGACCTGGAAGTAGCGCTCCCAGTCGTCGTCTTCGGTGGTAAAGATGTCGCCGGGTCCGAAGATACCGAGGTTATTCACCAGGATATCCGCCTGCGGCACGGCTTTCGTCAACGCCTCGCAACCTTCCAGCGTGCCGAGGTCGCCCGCGAAGCCCTGCAATTTCGCTTGCGGCGTGCTCTTGCGGATCGTGTCGATCGCGCGGTCCACCGCCTCCTGTTTGCGTCCGTTGATGATGGTATGCGCGCCTGATGCGGCAATGCCGGTGGCGATGGCAAGGCCGATGCCGGCCGTGGATGCACTCACGATAGCGGTCTTGCCCGATAAATCGATGTTCACTGTCTTGCTCCTTGTTGAAGTTGCAGCGCGCCGGCCGTGGCCAGCCGCGCCGAAAATGCAAAGGGCCTAGTGTTCGAAGCGTCGAACTCGAAGTATCCCATCTATCCGTTTTCGAGGTCCGCCAGGTTGGCGGCCGGCGGCGCAGGCTCGCGTCGCTATAATGATTCGTCGTCCTCTCCTCGGTCATCGACCGCTCTTCGCCATGACACCCGACCGTACCGATCCTTCCCGCGAAACGCTTGAACTCGGCGGCTCCGTCTGGTTTCAGGCGGGCGCGCAGACGCTCGGCGGCGCGTCGCGGATCGCGCTGCTTGCGGCGATCGGCGAGACCGGTTCGATCACGAGCGCGGCGAAAGCTGTCGGCATCAGCTACAAAGGCGCGTGGGACGCCGTCGATACGATGAACAATCTCGCGGGCGAGCCGCTCGTGGTGCGCCTGACCGGCGGCAAAGGCGGTGGCGGCACCACGCTGACGCCGCGCGCCCTCAAACTGATCGAGACGTTTCGTGCGGTGGAGCGCGAGCATCGCCGCTTCCTCGAACGCGCGGGCGCGGCGATCGAAGGATTCGCGACGGACTGGGATCTGATCGGCCGCATCGGCGTGAAGACGAGTGCGCGCAATCAACTATATGGCACGGTGTCGACGATCACGCGCGGCACCGTCAACGACGAAATCACGCTGGCGCTGCCCGGCGGCCACGCGATCGTTTCCGTCATCACGCATGAGAGCACCGAGACGCTGGGGCTTGTCGAGGGCGTGGCGGCGTTCGCGTTGATCAAGGCGTCGTGGGTCGTGCTGCTCGTCGACAACGCGAGCGGCGCGCCGCTCAAACTCTCAGCGCGCAATCAGCTGCGCGGCACGGTGCAGAGCGTGAAGCGCGGCGCGGTCAATGCCGAGGTATCGCTGGTGTTGGAGGGCGGGACGGTGATCACGGCGGTGGTCACCAATGAAAGCGTCGACACGCTTGGCCTCGTGGAAGGCGGCAGCGCTGTTGCGGCGTTCAAGGCGTCGAGCGTGATACTTGGCGTGAAAGATTGAGCGCGGGAAGCGCTCGCTGTTGCGCGTCAAGGCTCGCTGCGTGCATAGCCCGCGAACGGATGATCCTCGCGCACGCGGCCGTCGCTGACCTGCACGACCTGATCGCCGAAGGCGGCGACGTCGTCGGGATCGTGCGTGATCAACACCATCGGAATATCGAGCTGCGTCTGCAGATGCGATAACTCGCGGCGCATGCGCTGACGCAAAGCGCTGTCGAGTGCCGAAAACGGTTCGTCCAGCAACAGCAGCCGAGGTTGCGCGACGAGCGCTCGCGCCAGCGCCACGCGCTGCTTTTGTCCACCGGAAAGCTGCGCTGGATGATTACCCGCCACGCTCTTCAATTCCAGCGCGTCGAGCCAGTAATCGATCTGCGGATGCGTGATGCGCCTGCGCGGATTGAGCCAGCCCCGCTGCAAGCCGAAGCCGATGTTCTGCCACACGTTCAGATGCGGAAATAGCGCGTAGTCCTGAAACAGATAGGCGAGCTTGCGCGCTTGCGGTTTCAGATCGACGCCGCGCGCGCTGTCGAACAGCGCGTTGCCATGCAGCGTGATCGAGCCTTCGTCTGGACGCAGCAGGCCGGCGATAGCCTGCAACGTCAGACTTTTGCCCGCGCCCGATGGTCCGAACAGTACGACGCGTTGCGAGGTGGCCTTGAAGGCGACGTCGAGCGTGAAGCGGCGCTCGGCGCTCTGGAAGGTCTTGCGGATGTCGACGGCGAGCAGCATATCAACCCGACTTCAACAGTGTGTGCTGCGGAACGAGGCGCCCCGCGAGCAACAGGATCACGACGCACGTCACCGAGGTCACGAGCACGAGGAAATTCGCGGTGCTGTCGTCGCCGGCTTGCACCGCCGAGTAGACCGCCACGGACAAGGTTTGCGTGCGGCCCGGCAGATTGCCCGCGATCATCAGCGTCGCGCCGAATTCGCCGAGCGCTCGCGCGAAAGCCAGCAGGCCGCCGGCGAGAATGCCGCGCGCGGCGAGCGGCAGCGTCACGCGAAAGAACACGGCTGCTTCGCTGACGCCGAGCGTGCGCGCGGCCCGTTCGAGTTGCGGATCGACGGCCTCGAAGGCGGCGCGCGCCGATTTCAGCACAAGCGGAAACGCCACGACCGTCGACGCGATCACCGCGCCCTGCCATGTGAACACCAACCGAATATCGAAACGCTCGAGCCAGCCGCCGATCACACCGCGCCGTCCGAGCAGGACGAGCAGGTAATAGCCGAGCACGGTGGGTGGCATGACCAGCGGCAGCATCAACAGCGAATCGATCACGTCGCGCGCGCCGGAGCGCCAGCGCGACAAACCGAAGCCCGCGGCGACGCCGAATACCAGGTTGAGCGCGGTGGCCCAGCCCGCCACTTTCAACGACAGCAGGAGCGGAATCCAGGCCTGTTGCATGAGCGTGCGCCGTCCCGGTAGTCAGTGCGCGGGCTTGAAACCGTACTTCGCGAGCACGGCCTGACCGGCCGGCGACAGCACGAAGTTCATGAACGCGTGCGCGTCCGCGGCATGGCGGCTGCCTTCCGCTTGCGCGATCGGATAGGTGATTGGCGTTTGCGTCGGCACGTTCAGCGCGACCTTGACCTTGTCCGGCATGACGGCGGCGTCGGTGCTGAACACGAAGCCGGCGTCGACTTCGCCGCGCGACACATAGTCGAGGCTTTGACGGACGTTCGACGCCAGCACGGCCTTCGCACTCACGGCATCCCACACGCCGGCAGCCTGCAGCGCGCCCTGCGTGTAGCGGCCGACCGGCACGGACGCCGGATCGCCGTACGCCACGCGCTTCACATTCGCCGACGTCAGATCGTTCAGCCTGGTCGGCGCGAAATGGCTGTCGGTCGGCACGATCAGCACCAGCGAATTGGCGGCGAAGTCCTTGCGCGTGGCCGGCGCGATCACTTTTTCGGCGGCGGCCTTGTCCATGGCTTTTTGATCCGCGGACGCGAACACGTCGGCGGGCGCACCCTTGACGATCTGTTGCATCAGCACGTCGGAGGCGCCGAAGTTCAACAGCACCTTGGTGCCCGGATGCTGCTGCTCGAACACTTCGCTGACCGCCTTGAACGCGTTGGTCAGGCTGGCGGCGGCAGAGACCACCAGTTCGTCGGCGCGCGCATTGGCGCTAATGGCGACGGAGACGGCGCTGGCGACGAACAGCGCTTGCTTTAGAAGCCGGCGGGAGAGTGTCATGAAGACCTGGAAGTCCGGCGCGAACCGGATCGGCGGGGTTAAAACGCTATCGTAATATATGCAAGGTTATAACGGTGACCTATGACAATTATTCAGCCCCGCGCATGAAGCGGTATGTCAAACAACGGGAGACGATTCAGATGTCGGACGAATGCGGCGGCGCCAGCGTGTTGAGCGTTTGCGACAGCGGCGCCGTGGCGGGACGGACGTCGCGCACAGCCTTCCACTTTGCGCGAATGAAGGGCCGGTCATGACCGGACACTTTCAGCGCGATGTGCGTGACCCAGCGCTGCGTCGGCACGTGCACGCCGTGCGCCAGCACCGCGAGGGCCATCATGCTGACGGCGACGGGCAGCGCCGACAACCGACCCGGCTCAGCGTGCCAGGCGAGTCGGACGAACACCAGCGCCGTTATGGCACCGGTCAGACAGCCGGTAATGGCTTCAGATGGCGAGTGGGCGCTCAGTACCACGCGCGACAAACCCACCGCGATCCCCGCCGCAAGGCCGAGCAGCACGCCGGCCAGCCGGATGACCGGCCGCGTCGGCAAGAGCATAAGGAACAGAACGACCGGATAAACGGCAGTGGACAGCATGGCGTGACCGCTGACGCCGGTGAAATCCAGTTCGCGCACGCCGACACCCCAGCCGAGAAACGCCAGCTTCGTCACCGTCACGATGCCGATGGCCGCGCCGAGCAGCAGCAGCCAACCGGCCGCCATGCGCCACGTGTAGCCGACCGCCAGCCACAACGCGATGGCGAACGCGAGCGGTAGCGTCATGCCGGCGCTGCCGAGGCTGGTGATCGAATACCAAAGGTGGGGAGCTAAATCGGGCATGGCAAAAGGGCGACCAAGGCCGCGTAGAATCGGATTGGTGATGAGTTAACGCACGAACGGCGCAAATCGCCGACGCCGCAAGGTCCGTGCGGCAAAGAATTAACCGCCAGTATAGACGGGTGCTGCAGGCCGGTTGCGCTGCGCGTGAGACTTTTCTGTCGCAGGGAGTTCGCTGGCGAACAGGCGGCAAACATTCGGCTGACAAGTGGCAAACAATGCGACAAGCGGGCGGCGGCCGGGCAGCGAACGAGCCTTCGCCGAGCTTTGACGCTGGCCTCGCCACAAGGTTCGCCGAGCGGAAATTGGGGTCCCGGATAGTACTCCGAGGTTCCAGCATTGCATGGGGATTGGTGTTATTGTGCATTGCACAACAAAGCACCGTTCCACCGGACGGACCCTGTCCCTTTTTGCGAGGTTTTTCTGCCAATGGCAAAAAGTCTATCGAAAATCTGGCTGCGCGGTCTCAAGCGCCTGCTCGCGATCCAGACTGAGCACGCCCGCAAGACTACCAAGCGCACCACGACGCGACCGGCGCGACCCGCCACCAGTAAGCCGTCCACCAAAGTTCGCCCGATCAAGCCTGCCGCGGTTGTGCGCGCGCCCGCCAAACGTGAGGCGCCGCGCGCCATGGCTCGTGAATCGCGGGTGCGTCCGCGCGCCTCGGCATGGGCGAGCGGGTCGTGGACGCGCTCGTTCCACTCGGCGCCTGCCGCGCCCGGCCGGCTCGTCAATCATCTTCAGTACGGCTTGTATGTCCCGACGGGCCACGCGCTCGAGGCCATGCCGCTAGTGGTGATGTTGCACGGCTGCACGCAGTCGATCGAAGAATTCGCCGAAGGCACGCGGATGAACGTGCTGGCCGACCGCTTCGGCTTTGCCGTGGTCTATCCGGAACAGTCGAAGCACGTGCACTCGCACCGCTGCTGGCATTGGTACGACGCGGGCGAAAGCGCCGGCGGCGCCGAAGCACGCGCGGTGGTCTCGCTGGTGGATGCGCTGGTCGCCCAGCACGGGTTCGACGGCGAGCGCGTGTATGTCGCTGGAATCTCCGCTGGCGCCGGCCTGACGGCGCTGCTTGCCCTCAATCATCCGGAGCATTTCGCGGCGGTCGCGCTGCATTCCGGCCCTGCTTTTGGTGAGGCGCGTTCCGGCATTACGGCGATGGACGTCATGCGGCGGGGCGCGCGCCGCGAGCCGGCCGAACTGGTCGACGAAACCGCCGACGTGGCGCGTTACCCCGGCATGCCGGCCATCATCATCCACGGCGACGCCGACCATGTGGTCTCGCCGGTCAATGCCGACCAACTGGCGGTGCAGTTTCTGCGGCTGAACCGCATCGTCGACCAGAACGGCGCGCGCAAATCCGGCGAAGTCCGCGAAGACCGCAAGGGTGGCGTGGTCATGCGTGATTATCTGCGCGGCGGACGGCGTGTGGTCCGGCTGTGCCGCGTGCAAGGGCTTGCCCATGCCTGGAGCGGCGGCGACGACGCCGTGCCGTTTCATTCCGCCAAAGGTCCCGACGCAAGCGCGATGGTGTGGGAATTTTTCAAGCACCAGCGCCGCACGGGCGCCGGCCGGATCGCGGAAGCCGACGCCGCAACGGCCTCGGCGGGGGCGCGGTGATCTCGTTGCAACACTTCGAAATGAGTGCTGGCATGTTCCTAGGGTTTTCCCTATAATGAGGGCTATCCCCTAGGCGTTAACGCCTAAACTCATTGTCGAGGTTGACCATGTATCTGCTTAGCCGCCTGTTTCTGTTTCTGACCAAATCGCCCGATCAACTCGCGAAAGAACGCGCTGACGCTTTCCTCGCTGAAGCAACGGATCTGTATGATCTGGAATTCCGTATGCGTAAGCTGGACCGTGAGGCGAACGTTCGCCAACCGTCGTGGATGACCCAGCACTAAGCTGCGTTAGTTAAAGCATCGGCGTGGATGTAACGTCGGTGTTCGGGGGTGAGGCGCCCAAGCTGTCGCAAATCGTTGCAAGCGCTCAGACAGCCGGATTCAATTGCCATAACGCGTGATTCAACACTGCGGCGAACGCCACCCAAGCCGCATAGGGCATGAATAGTCCGCCTGCCCAACTGTGTCGTCGGCAGAATGCAATGTCAGCGCGACAATCAATATCAGCACCATGAGAATATCGGCCAGCGCCACGTCCGGTCGATGCAGGCCGAAGAATAGCCACATCCAGGCTGCGTTAAACAGCAACTGCACCAGCCATAAAACGATCGCTGCGCTCAGGCCGCCGACATAAGCGTGTGCTCACTTGCCGAAACGGGCCAGCGTGCGCGCTCGCGCCTCGGCATGGTCGACGATCGGCGCCGGATAGTCCTTGCCCAACGTCACGCCGAACTCCGCAAGCTTTTCGCTGCCCGCCAACCACGGCGCATGAATCCACTTCGACGGCAGCTTCGCGAGCTGGGGCAGATACCGCTTAATAAAGCGTCCTTCGGCGTCGAATTTTTCAGACTGCGTGATCGGATTGAAGATCCGGAAGTAGGGCTGTGCGTCGCATCCTGTCGACGCCGCCCATTGCCAGCCGCCGTTATTTGCCGAGAAATCGAAGTCGTTCAACTGTTCGGCGAAGTACCGCTCGCCGAGCCGCCAGTCCACGCCGAGATCCTTGACCAGAAAACTCGCCGTCACCATCCTCAGGCGGTTGTGCATATAGCCGGTGCGGTTCAGCTGCAGCATCGCCGCGTCGACGAGCGGATAGCCGGTGCGGCCGTCGCACCACGCGGCGAACGCCTCGTCGGCTTCCGGGCCTTGCTCCCAGCGCAGCCGGTCGTACTCTTCCTTGAACGACGCGCCGCTCGCGAGCCGCGGATGATGCGCCAGGATCATGAAGTAGAAGTCTCGCCAGATCAGTTCCGACAGCCACGTCGCCGAACCTTCCCCGTCGGGTTGCAGCGACATCTCGTGGGCGAGGCGCGCGAGCGTGCGGATCGAGACCGTGCCGAAGCGCAGATGCATCGACAGATAGCTCGGGCCTTTTGCAGCGGGAAAGTCGCGCCGGTCCTTGTAGCTGTCAATGCGCGTCGCGAAATCGTCGAGCAGGCGCTGCGCGCCGCTCATGCCAGTGGGCAGATCCAGTTCAGCGAGGTTGCTCGGCGCAAAGCCGAGCTGGTCTGGCGTCGGCAAACGGCGATTGAGCTTTGACGGCACTGTCGCCAGATGTTTCTCGTACGTTTCCACCGGATACGGCTTCAGATCGAAAGCTGTCAGCTGCTTGAGCCACGCGTTCTTGTAGGGCGTGAACACCGTGAACGGCTTGTTCTGACCAGTGAGTACCTCGTCGCGCTCGAAAATCACCTGATCCTTGAAACTCAGCCATTGGCGTCCGGCTCCAGCGAGCGTCTCGCGGACCGTCTCGTCGCGCGCGATCGCGACCGGTTCGTAATCGTGATTCGCGAAAACCGCGTCCACGCGAAGTTCGTCGGCGAGCTTCGGCATCAGGTGGGTGGGGTCGCCGTACAGCACGATCAGGCCGCCGCCCTTGGCACGTAATGCTTCGTCCAGTTCGCCCACCGCGGCGAGAATCGACTCGACGCGGCGATCCTGGGGCTGCGTGTCCGGATGACGAGCCTGCCAGGCGTCGATCAGCGGCTGCAGGATCGTCGTATCGAACACGAATACGCACCACACGCGCTGGCAATTTTTGAGGGCGTAGTAGAGCGCGGCGTTGTCCGTGCTGCGCAGGTCGCGGCGAAACCAGACCAGACCGGTGTCGAAAGAGTCGTTCAAACGTCGGACGCGTGTCATCTGGAACGTGGATAGTGAAAATAAGGTGAATGGCGGCGCTCTTGCTGGCTGCGCTGTGGATCTGCATTGCACATTGCATGCCGCGTCCGCGAACGACACAGCGCCCGCCCCTATTGTGCAGGGTGCGGGCGCTGTTCGTGACGAGCGGCGCAGTTTTCCGCGCCGCTCGAGCGATTCTCTAGCGATGCATCGAATCTGTCGCTCAGGCGATTTGCAAGCGGACGTCGACGTTGTTGCGAGTGGCGTTCGAGTACGGGCAGACCTGATGCGCCGCGTCGACCAGTTCCTTCGCCGCGCCGGCGTCCAGACCCGGCAGCGAGACGCGCAGGTCGATGTCGAGTGCGAAGCCGCCCTTCTCGTTCGGGCCGATGCCGACTTCCGCCGTGACTTGCGTGTCCGCCGGCAGAGTCTGCTTCTTCTGTCCGGCGACAAACTTCATGGCACTCAGGAAACACGCCGAGTAGCCTGCAGCAAAGAGCTGTTCCGGATTCGTGCCCGCTGCGCCCGTGCCGCCCAATTCACGCGGTGCTGCCAGCTTCACGTCCAATGCATTGTCCGACGACACTGCACGGCCGTCGCGGCCACCGGTGCTCGTTGCGCTTGCTTTGTAGAGGATGTTCATGGTGCTGCTCCTTTGTCTGGGTTGTCAGGATCTGCCAATTTGCCGCTCTTTGGTGAGCCCGCCGTTCTGGCGGAGCGCTGTCGCAGCGGCATGTGAATAAGATAGTACACAAATCATTTGTGTGCAAATGAATTTTCGCATCGCAGCGATAGCGCGCGTTTTGCAGCGAGTCGGCTAGTGGTCCATGTAATCGTTGAGGGTGGCGCGCAGGCGAGTCAGATCGTCGCGCAAACGCAGCAGAAATTCGGGCGTCTGCTGGGTCGCGCAGAAGATTTCCGCGGGCACTTCGCGCGCCTGGCGCTTGAGTGCCGAGCCAGCTTTGGTGAGCCGGATATACACGAGACGCTCATCCTCGACACCGCGTACCCGCTCCAGCAGTCCTTGTGTTTCGAGGCGTTTAAGCAGCGGCGTGACCGTCGCCGAATCGAGGTTCAGACGCGCGGCCATGTCCTTGACCGTGACGTCGTCGCTCTCCCACAGCACCAGCATGGCCAGATATTGCGGATACGTGAGGCCCAGCTTGTCCAGCAGCGGCTTGTATGCCTTGGTCATGGCAAGCGAGGTCGAGTAGAGGGCGAAGCAGAGTTGCTCATCGAGCGTGAAGGGCAAAGCGGGGCGCTGGGTCATGATGCATCTCGTATAAAAAGAGCGTGCAAATGGATTGCGCGCAAACCATTGTGCCGCAAATCGACGCAGGTTGACGAGTGCAGTTTGAAGATGCAGGGAACGGCGAGGGCAGGCGCCGCCGCGAGCGCGGCGCGGGCGCCGGAGCAGCGCCCGCGTCAGAACGGAATCAGGCCGCCGGCGTGGTCGGCAAGTCCGGTGCTTCGGGCGTTTGCACGCCGAAGCAGCCGCGATAGGTCGCGTAGAACGAGCAGTACAGCATGGTCGTGACGATCATCGTGGCGGGCATCAGGATGGCGAACGCGAAGTCGCCCGCGCCCAGCGCCTGCATCAGCGCGGACAAGCCGAGCGACACCGTCATCGCCACCGCGAACCACAGCGCGCCGAACACGATGAACGCGCCGCGGTTGCGCCAGCAACTGACGAGGCTGAAGAACATCGCCTTGACGGGCGGCACGTCATGCCACGCGGCGAGAATGGGCGAGAACCAGAAAATCATCGCCATTGGAATGTAGACCACGAAAGCCGTAATCACCGCCAGCGGGATATTGCTGTTGGCGATCGCGTCCTGATCCATCGTGGCGGCGCCGAGCATGACCTTCAGCAGCATGCCGCCGTCTGCGAGTGCTGACGCGGCCAGCACCAATGCCATCGCGACGACGTAGAGCACGCCGAGCACCAGCAGCCGTTTGGCGACCACCGGGCCGTACGAGTGAAAACCGTCCACCAGAATGGTAGGGAACACCGGTTTGCCGGCAATCGTGTTGCGGCACGCCGCCATGAAGCCGACCGCGACGCCCGGAATGAAGGCCAGCGGCAACACACCGCCGACCACCGGAATCTGCGCCACGAGCGTCATCACCAGCAGATAGGTGAAGAACAGCGTCAGGAACGCGAGCGGGTTCTTGCGGAACAGCCAGATACCCTGCCGGAACCACACATAGCCGGCTTTCGCGGGGACTTCGATCAGTTGCATGAGGTATGAATGCCTGGAAGTGCAACGCCGGTCAGGCGTTCGCGCAGAATGCGCTCGAAATGGCCGGGGTCGTGCGGTTTGAGCAATTCGGCCGCGCGCGGCAAATAAAAATCATACAGGCGCGAGACCCAGAAACGGTACGCGCCCGCTCGCAGCATGTCGCCCCAATGGCGGTTTTCTTCGGCGGTGAAGGGACGCACGGTCTGGTAGGCGCGCAGCATGGCTTCGGTGCGCGCGTCGTCGAGCTTGCCGGTGGCGAGGTCGACGCACCAGTCGTTGACCGTCACCGCCACGTCGAACAGCCATTTGTCGCAGCCGGCGAAATAGAAGTCGAAGAATCCACCGAGGCGCACTTCGTGGCCCGTCTCCGGCGCGGCGTGCGCGAACATGGCGTTGTCGCGGAACAGGTCGGCGTGGCACGGGCCTTCGGGCAGCGCGGCGTAGTCGGCCGAGGCGAAGAAGGCTTCCTGATGCGCCAGTTCGGAGGACAGCAGATCGCGTTGCTCGCCTTCCAGAAACGGCAGAATGGTCGGCACGGTTTCCTGCCACCACGGCAGGCTGCGCAGATTCGGCTGATACCCCGTGTAGTCGCGTCCCGCCAGGTGCATGCGCGCCAGCATTTGCCCGACTTCGATGCAGTGCTCGACACCCGGCGCCAGTTCCGGCGTGCCTTCGAGCTTGGTCACGATGGCCGCGGGCTTGCCATGCAAGGTGCCGAACAGCGCGCCGTCTTCGCGCGGCATGGGGTCCGGCACCGGTACGCGGTGCGCGGCCAGATGCCGCATGAGGTCGAGATAGAACGGCAGCTGTTCGGCCGTCAGCTTTTCGAAAATCGTGAGGACGTATTCGCCGCGCGTCGTCGTCAGGAAGAAGTTGCTGTTCTCAATACCGGAGGAAATGCCGCGAAATTCGACGACGTCGCCGAGATCGTAATGGCTCATCCATTCTGCAAGTTGGGGTTCGGTGACAGCGGTGAAGACAGCCATGCGGGAAACGTCGGATCAGGTTGGTCGGGCTGGCGCGATTCGGCCAGTGCGATGTGCGGCAAATGCGGTATCGGGAAAGCGTTTTTGCGGCGCCGTGAAGCGCGGCGGTATTTTCAATGCCTTACCGCCAAGGCGGCCGGCCAGGCAGTCTGAGGCTCGGGACGGCGTCTTGCCGGCGAGTGGATCCGGGCGCCGGCGCACACCGCGGCGCCGCCCCGGCATGCGTCAATAGGTCAGGTGCACCGACGGCAAACGCGTGCTTGCGCGGCCGTTGTCGCGCACGGAGGGCGACGTGTCGAGCGGCGCGCTCATTTGATAGCGCGTGCCGAGGTTCGAATGCACGTTGATTTCGACAGGCTTGCCTTTGTCGCGGTATTCGGTGATTTCGGTGCCGTTGGCGCTGCGTTCGTAGAAGCTCGGCGTGCGCGGGACGTTGATTTCGACCTTCGAACTGACCTCCGCAGCCGGACGATTGATCTTCTCCAGGTCGGGCAGGCCGGCCCGTTCGTTGGCGGACTGAGGCACGCCGGGAGCCGGTGTATCGTCGACAGGCTGGGCAGCCATCGCGGCGTTGCCAAAGGCGAAGGCCAGTGCAACGGCGACGGGAAGGAGCGGCTTCATGGTGATTCTCCAATATGGTGCCCCGATTCTAGCAAATCCCACCTGCTCCTCGGGCGCGACCGCCTTATTTTGCGCCGCTTTCGCGCGGCGTGCGCGCAAACTTGCGGGCACCGCCGCAACGTGTGTTGCAGCACCGTCAGGTGATTTGGCGAGCAACGGTTCCGTGGTAATGTGGCCTCATCATTAGAGGCGAATGAAGATGAACAACGATACCAATCAACGCGCGGTGCAGACTCCCGCCAACAGCTTCCCAACCGAATCCTTCGACGACGCGACCGAGGCCGTCACCCGCCTCTCGGCGATCTACGAAGCGAACACTTCGTTCCTGCGCGACGCCTTCGCGCGCTATCGCCGCAACGAGTTGTTCGAACGCCGGGTACGCGCCTGCTATCCGTTCGTGCGGGTGTGCACCGAGGTCAACACGCATATCGACTCACGCCGCTCGTATGGTTTCGTCGCGGGGCCGGGCGTGTTCGAGACGACCGTCACGCGGCCTGATCTGTTCGGCAACTACTATCGCGAGCAATTGCGCCTGCTGGCCAAAAACCATCACGTGCAGATCGAAGTCGGCGTGTCGGACCAGCCGATTCCAATTCACTTCGCTTTCGCCGAGGGCATCCACCTCGAAGGCGATCTGGATCGCGAGCGCCTGTTCCTGATGCGCGACGTGTTCGACACGCCGGACCTGGCGCTGCTCGACGACCGCATCGTCAACGGTACGTATGAACCGCTGCCGGGCGAGCCGCATCCGCTTGCGCTGTTCACGGCGGCGCGGGTCGATTTCTCGCTGCATCGGCTGAAGCACTATACGGCGACCTCGCCCACGCACTGCCAGAACTACGTGCTGTACACGAACTACCAGTTCTATATCGACGAGTTCGTCAAACTCGGCCGCACGATGATGGCCCATATCGACGACGAAGAACTGCGCGCCTATCGCAGCGAATACACGTCGTTTGTCGAGCCGGGCGACGTGGTCACGTACAACGCGAATCTCGGTGAGCAGGAACAGGAAGGCACGGCGCCGCCGCGTTTGCCGCAGATGCCCGCGTATCACCTGAAGCGCGCCGACGGCAGCGGCATCACGATGATCAACATCGGCGTCGGACCGTCGAACGCGAAGACCATCACCGATCACATCGCCGTGCTGCGTCCGCATGCGTGGATCATGCTCGGTCACTGCGCGGGGCTGCGCAACACGCAGCGTCTCGGCGACTACGTGCTGGCGCACGGCTATGTGCGCGAGGACCACGTGCTCGACGACGACTTGCCGCTGTGGGTGCCGATTCCGGCGCTCGCCGAAGTGCAGGTGGCGCTGGAGCGCGCGGTCGCGCAGGTCACGCAGCTGGACGGCGTCGAACTGAAGCGCGTGATGCGCACGGGCACGGTGGCGAGTGTGGACAATCGCAACTGGGAGTTGCGCGATCATCGCGAGCCGGTGCAGCGGCTCTCGCAAAGCCGGGCGGTTGCGCTCGATATGGAAAGCGCGACGATCGCCGCGAACGGTTTCCGTTTCCGTGTGCCTTACGGCACCTTGCTGTGCGTGTCGGACAAGCCCTTGCATGGCGAATTGAAGCTGCCCGGCATGGCGGATCAGTTCTATCGCGCGCAGGTCGATCAGCATCTGCAGATCGGCGTGAAGGCGATGGAGCTATTGCGGATGAACGGACTGCATCGTTTGCATAGCCGCAAGTTGCGCAGCTTTGCCGAAGTCGCGTTTCAGTGAGCGTTTTTGGCGAGCAAGGGCGAGGGCCGCTGCGGCTCGCTCCTGCTCGATCAAAATCAGAACTGCCCGAAGCCGGTTAAGCCGATCAGACTGCCAGCCGCGAGAAGCCAGAGCGGATGGATGCGCGTGGTCATCGCCATGACAGCGGTGAACGCCGTAATCGCCCAGGCAATGGCGGTTGGATTCGACGCTTCGGCAATCAGCGCCGCGCTCGCCGCGATAATGCCGGCGGTCACCGGCACCAGTCCCAACTGCGCATAGCGTCGCCACGGGCGGTCCTTGAAGCGCTCCCACGCATGCATTGCGAGGATCGTCACCAGCGACGACGGCCCGAACTTCGCCACCGACGTCACGAGCATGCCCGCCCAGCCGGCCACGTGCCAACCGATTAGCGTGACGATCATCAGATTCGGCCCCGGCGCGGCCTGCGCGAGCGCGAACAGCGCGCTGAATTCGCTGGCCGGCATCCAATGATGCACATCCACCACCTGCCGCTGCATCTCCGGAAGAATCGTATTGCCGCCGCCGAACGCGAGCAGCGAAAGCTGACTGAAAATAACGGCGAGGGAAATGAGCGTGTCGTTCATCGTGCGCTTCTCGACGCGATGTAGATGCTGAGCGGCGTCAGCACCAGCATGGTGGGCAGAAGCGGCAGCCGCATGATCGCAATTGCAATAAAGCCGAGTGCCGCGATGAGCGCGGCCATTGGGCTACGCCGCAGCGGCAGCACGATCTTCAGGGCCATCGAGATCAACAGGCCGGCCGCGGCGGCCGCCAGACCGGCGAACAGATGGCGAACGTGCGGGTCATTTTGCGTGTGTTCATACAGCACGCCGAGGCCGATCACCACCAGCGACGGTCCCGCGATCAGTCCAAGCAGACCGGCTAGCGCGCCCGGCACGCCGCGAAAGCGCATGCCCATTGCCACCGAAAGGTTGATCACATTGCCGCCCGGCAAAAACTGGCAGAGGCCGAGCAAGTCGGCGAATTCGTCGGCGCTCAGCCAGCGGCGTTGCTCGACCAGTGCGCGCCGCGCCAGCGGCAGTGCGCCGCCGAACGAGATCAGCCCGAGGCCGAGAAAGCCGCCGAAGATTTCCCGCAAGGTGGGCGTAGGCACAAGCGCGGGCTCGGACGAGGTCAGATCGTGGTCCATATCGGTTAGCTTCCAGTTCAAGCTCAGGAGGTTAGCGCCGAACCGGCCTCGAGCAAAACGATTTTTGAGCACCGCTTTGTGATCTAGAATCACAAGCATGGCCCGTAATCTTCCTCCGTTTCCCGCCTTGCGCGCATTCGAAGCTGCGGCGCGGCATGAGAGCTTCACCGCGGCAGCGAACGAATTGCATGTGACGCACGGTGCAATCAGCCGGCAAGTCGCGGCTTTCGAAACATGGCTCGGCGTGCAGGTGTTTCAGCGTCGCGGCAAACGCGTGCGTTTGACCGACGACGGACGCCGCTACCTGTCCACTGTCCAGGCTGCATTCGACAGCATCGCGCACGCCACGGATCAATTGCGCGACACCGGTGTCGTCCATGTGCTGCGCGTGAATGCGTTGCCTACCTTCGCGATGAAATGGCTGCTGCCGCGGCTGCATCAGTTCCAGCGTAAGGTGCCGAACGTAGAGTTGCGACTGGCAACCTCGAATGCGCCGGTCGAGACGCTGGACGCTTTCGACGTTGCCGTGCGGCGTGGTCCCGCGCATTGGCCCAATTGCGTGAGCAGCCATTTTCTCGGCGAGACCGAGATCCCGGTGTGCAGCCCCGCGTTGCTGCAACGCTCGCCGATCAAGGTTGCCGACGATCTCGCGCGGCACGTGCTGCTGCATTCCGACACGCGGCCGGATGCCTGGCGCAACTGGTTAGCAGCGGCTGGCGTGACGGCGAAATGCCGCAAAAAACAATCGTTCGATCACTTCTATCTGGCCTTGCAGGCTGCGGTGGACGGCCTCGGCGTGGCGCTGGGCCCAGTGCCCATGCTGGCGGATGAGCTAACTTCGGGACGGCTCGTGATGCCGCTGGCGGGTCCGCGTATCGATGCGCGCGGCTACTGGTGGGTGGCGAGGCGCGAGGTCGCGGATGCGCCGCTTGTGAGCCAGTTCTGCGAATGGCTGCAAGCGCAAGGCGATCAGTTCGATCAAATGGAAACGGGCAGCCTTGAGGCTGCCCGTTAGGATCTGCATATCCACACCGCTGCGTGCATCATTTCGCGCCATGGCGCGAAGCGTGCAGCCTCACAGATAGAACATCCGGTCTTCGTCCGACTTGGTCGGCTGCGGCTCGGTTTCTTCGCGGTCTTCATAGAACTTCAGCACCGCTTCGAGCACCTGGTCCGGATCGTCGATGACCTGCATGAGGTCCATGTCGGTCGGATTGATCAGGCCCATGGGCGTGAGCGAGTTCTTGAACCATGCGAGCAGGCCTTCCCAGAACTCGGCACCCACCAGGATGATCGGCACATGGCGCGACTTCTTGGTCTGGATCAGCGTGAGCACTTCGGCGAGTTCGTCCAGCGTGCCGAAGCCGCCGGGCATGACGATCACCGCGTCCGAGTTCTTCACGAACGTGACCTTTCGCGTGAAGAAATGGCGGAAGCGCAACGAGATGTCTTGCCACTGATTGCCCGACTGCTCGTGCGGCAATTCGATGTTCAGACCGACCGAAGGCGCCTTGCCCGCATGCGCGCCCTTGTTGGCCGCTTCCATGATGCCCGGGCCGCCGCCCGAGATCACGGCGAAGCCGGCATCCGAAAGCTTGCGCGCGATTTGCGTGGCCAGTTTGTAGTAGGGTGAGTTCGGTTTCAGCCGCGCTGAACCATAGATGCTGACAGCCGGACGAATCTCCGAGAGGTACTCGGTCGCCTCGATAAACTCTGCCATAATTGTGAACATCTGCCACGATGCGCGGGCCTTTTTGGCCGTTGCGCGCTCTTGATCTGCGAGTGATCGCAGACTCGGAATCACTTTTCTCTTAGTCATAATGCCTGAAGAACGAAGCCTTGAAGGTAAGACCCTGCTATTGGTCGACGGTTCGAGTTATCTGTACCGGGCCTACCATGCGATGCCGGATCTGCGCAGCCCCGACGGTAATCCCACGGGCGCGCTCTACGGGATGATCAACATGCTGCGGCGCATGCGCAAGGAAGTCACAGCAGAGTATAGCGCGTGCGTGTTCGACGCCAAGGGCAAAACGTTTCGCGACGACTGGTATCCCGACTATAAGGCGAACCGCCCGTCGATGCCGGACGACCTGTCGCGTCAGATCGAGCCGATTCATGTGGCCGTGCGGGCGCTCGGCTGGCCCTTGTTGATGATAGACGGCGTCGAGGCCGACGACGTCATCGGCACCCTCAGCACGGAAGCGGAAAAGCGTGGCATGAATGTGATCGTGTCGACGGGTGACAAGGATCTGGCGCAGCTTGTGTCGGATCATGTCACCCTCATCAATACGATGACTAACGAAACGCTCGACCGCGCCGGCGTGCTCGCCAAGTTCGGCGTGCCGCCGGAGCGCATTGTCGACTACCTGTCGTTGATCGGCGATACCGTCGACAACGTGCCCGGCGTCGAGAAATGCGGGCCGAAAACAGCGATCAAATGGCTGACGCAATTCGATTCGCTAGATGGCATCGTCGCACATGCTGACGAAATAAAAGGTGCGGTAGGAGACAATCTGCGCAGAGCGCTCGATTTTCTGCCAATGGCGAGGAAACTCGTCACCGTCGAGCGCAATTGCGACATGACCGACCATATCGTGTCGATCGAGGAAAGCCTGCAAAGCCGGCCGGAATCGCGCGAGGAACTGCGCGAGGTGTTCACGCGCCACGGCTTCAAGACGTGGTTGCGCGAAGTGGAAATCGCTGATGCCGTGGAAGGCCCGGAAACGGATGTGCCGCCGGCTTTGTCCGTGGATCACGAGCGGCACTACGACACCGTGCAGACGTGGGAACAATTCGACGCGTGGCTCGAGAAGATCAACGCGGCCGAGTTGACCTCGTTCGATACCGAAACCACCTCGCTCGATCCCATGACTGCTCAGATCGTGGGGCTGTCGTTGTCGGTGGAAGCCGGCCGCGCGGCGTATGTGCCGCTCGCGCATCGCGGCCCGGACGCGCCCGTGCAATTGCCGCGCGACGAAGTCCTCGCCAGGCTCAAGCCGTGGCTCGAAAGCGCCGAGCACAAGAAGGTCGGTCAGCATCTCAAGTACGACGAGCAGGTGCTGGCGAACTACGGCATTGAAATGCGCGGTGTCGAACACGACACGCTGCTGCAATCGTACGTGGTCGAATCGCATCGCACGCATGATATGGACAGCCTCGCGCTGCGCCATCTCGGCGTGAAGACGATCAAGTACGAAGAGGTCGCGGGCAAGGGCGCCGGGCAGATCGGCTTCGACGAAGTCGCGTTGGACAAAGCCGCCGAGTACGCGGCGGAAGACGCCGACATCACCTTGCGGCTGCACCAGGCGCTGTATCCGCAAGTGACTGCCGAGAAGACACTTGAGTACGTGTATCGCGCGATCGAACTGCCGACCTCGCGTGTGCTGCGCAAGATGGAGCGCACCGGCGTGCTGATCGACGCGGAGAAACTGCGCCAGCAAAGCAGCGAAATCGCCACGCGTCTGATCCAGTTGGAAAGTGAAGCGTATGTGCTGGCCGGCGGCGAATTCAACCTGGGTTCGCCCAAGCAGATCGGGCAGATCTTCTTCGAGAAGCTGGAGTTGCCGGTGGTCAAGAAGACGCCGAGCGGCGCGCCTTCCACCGACGAAGAAGTGCTGCAGAAGCTCGCCGAAGACTATCCGCTGCCGAAGATTCTGCTCGAACACCGCGGCTTGTCGAAGCTGAAGTCGACCTACACCGACAAGCTGCCGCGCATGGTCAACGCCACCACGGGCCGCGTGCATACGAACTATGCGCAGGCCGTGGCGGTCACGGGGCGCCTCGCGTCGAACGATCCGAACCTGCAGAACATTCCCGTTCGCACCGGCGAAGGCCGCCGTATTCGCGAAGCGTTTATCGCACCGCCCGGACACAAGCTGGTCTCGGCGGATTATTCGCAGATCGAATTGCGCATCATGGCGCACATTTCCGGCGACGAATCGCTGCTGCGCGCGTTCTCGCAGGGCGAAGACATTCACCGCGCCACGGCCGCGGAGATTTTCAGCGTGACGCCGCTCGAAGTGTCGAACGATCAGCGTCGCGTGGCCAAGGTCATTAATTTTGGCCTGATCTACGGCATGAGTTCGTTCGGTCTCGCCGCGAACCTCGGCATCACGCGCGACGCAGCCAAGCTCTATATCGACCGCTATTTCGCGCGTTATCCCGGCGTGGCGCGGTATATGGACGAAACGCGCGTGAGCGCGAAGGCCAAGGGTTATGTCGAGACGGTGTTCGGCCGCCGCCTGTGGCTGCCGGAGATCAACGGCGGCAATGGTCCGCGCCGTCAGGCGGCCGAGCGCGCCGCGATCAACGCGCCCATGCAAGGCACGGCCGCCGATCTGATCAAGCTCTCGATGATCGCGGTGCAGAACTGGATCGAGGCGTCGAACATCGGCACGCGCATGATCATGCAGGTGCACGATGAATTGATTCTCGAAGTACCGGACGCGGAATTGTCCGATGTTCGCAAGCGTCTGCCCGAGTTGATGTGCGGTGTCGCCGACCTGAAAGTGCCGCTGGTCGCCGAAGTGGGCGCCGGCCTGAACTGGGAAGAAGCGCATTGACGTGCGTGTGACGGGGCGCGATATCGTCGTGCGCATGTCACACATGCGTATTGATGGCTTGTGACAACCCGTGCTGCTCGCGGACAATCGCTGAAAGACGGCGCCCATGTGATTCTCGTGTGCGCCGCACGACGCATAACCCATCGGCAAATACGGAGAGTTCCATGCATCGTTTTATCGTCGTTGGCGGAGGCGCGGGGGGATTGGAGCTGGCGACGCGTTTGGGCGATCGCTATGCACCCCATAAGAACAAGGGCGGTGTGCAGGCGCAGGTCACGCTCGTCGACCGCAACCCCACACATATCTGGAAGCCGCTCCTGCATGAAGTGGCGGCGGGCAGCATGGACCCGTTCACGCAGGAGCTCGAGTATGCGGCGCAAGCGCGTTGGCACGGCTTCGAATTTCAGCAGGGCGACCTGACCGGGCTGGACCGCGCGAACAGGCGCCTCACGCTCGGCACCGTGCTCGACGACGACGGCGCCGAGCTGCTGCCCGAACGCGAACTCGAATACGACACGCTGATCATTGCGATCGGCAGCACGACCGCCTTCTTCGGTGTGAAAGGCGCGCCTGAATTTTCCCTCGCACTCGACACCGTCAGCCAGGCCGAGCGTTTTCGCAAACGTCTGATTGCGGCCTGCATGCGCGCCGAGCATCAGGTGCATGAACCCGTCGAAGCAGCGCCGGACGCCGGCGCGCCCAGCGAGCCGCGCATTCAGGTGGCGATTGTCGGCGGCGGCGCGACGGGCGTGGAACTGTCGGCGGAATTGCGCAACACGGCGCAGGTGCTATCCGCCTACGGTCTGCATAAGCTCGATCCGCGGCATGATGTCGGCATTGTGCTGATCGAAGCGGGGCCGCGCATTCTGCCGGCTTTGCAGGAGCGCGTTTCGACGGCCACGGCCGAGCTGCTCACCAAGCTCGGCGTGAAGTTGATGATCGGCGAGACCGTGGCCGAAGTCGCGCCCGGCATGATCCGCACCGCGAGCGGCAAAACCGTGCGCGCCGACTTGACGGTGTGGGCGGCCGGCATCAAGGCGCCGGCGATTTTGAGCGAGCTCGACGGCTTGCCGGTCAACCGGCTGGGTCAGCTCATCGTGCGCCGTACGCTGCAAACAGAAACCGACGACAACGTCTTTGCGCTCGGCGATTGTGCCGCTTGCCCGTGGCCGGGCAACGAGCGCAACGTGCCGCCGCGCGCGCAGGCGGCGCACCAGCAGGCGAGCTTCCTGATGAAGGCGCTGACGGCACGGCTCGAAAACAAGCCGCTGCCGGAGTTCACCTATCGAGACTTCGGCTCGCTGGTGTCGCTTGGACATTTCAGCGCGGTCGGGAATCTGATGGGTGGGGTGATCGGCGGCAATATGCTGATCGAAGGGTTGTTCGCCCGCTTCATGTACATGTCGCTGTACCGGCTGCACATCGCCGCGCTGCACGGCTACGCGCGAATGGTGCTCGATACGTTTGCTCACTGGTTGCGCCGTACCACGCTGCCGCGGGTCAAGCTGCACTAGGCGCGCTGACGTGCGCTGATGCGCCCGGCCGTTGCTCGGGAACGTTGCATCTGCAACAGGATGCCTGTCAGGCGTATCCTGTTGCCTCCAACGTTCAACCGAGGAGCGCCGCATGCTGCAACCCGACATCGACAGCCTGGTCCCGCACGTCCCTTTCAACCGGCGTACCTTCATTAAGGCTGCGCTCGGCACTGGCTTCGCCGCCGCCGTGCTGCCGGTCTCGGCGCAAACCATTCATACCGATACTGACGGCCTCGAAGCCGGCGAAGTGGCGGTGCGCTCCGGCGACACGCTGGTGCCGGCCTATCGCGCGCAACCGAAAGGCAAGACGCACTTACCGGTGATCATTGTCGTGCACGAGATTTTTGGCGTGCACGAGCATATCGCCGACGTGTGCCGGCGCTTCGCCAAACAGGGTTATCTCGCGATCGCGCCGAATCTGTATGAACGGCAGGGCGATCCGACCGTTTATACGAGCATGCAGCAACTCAACGAGCAACTGGTCAGCAAAGTGCCGGACGATCAGGTGATGCGCGATCTCGACGCGACCGTCGTTTGGGCTGGCGAGCATGGCGGCGATCTGAACCGGCTGGGGGTGAATGGGTTCTGCTGGGGCGGGCGGATGGCGTGGTTGTACGCCGAACATAACCCGGGGCTGAAGGCGGGGGTTGCCTGGTATGGGCGGGTAACGGGCGCAAAAAACGCGATGATGCCGGAGAATCCGCTCGATCAGGTTGCGCAGCTTCGCGCGCCGGTGCTGGGGCTTTACGGATTGCAGGATCAGAGCATCCCGCAGGGGACGCTCGAACAGATGAAGCAGGCTATCGCGCAAGGTCCGCAAGTGGGACGCGGTTCGCAGTTCGTCGTGTATGACGATGCGGGTCATGCGTTTTTCGCGGACTACCGGCCGAGCTACAAGAAGGCCGATGCGGAAGACGGCTGGCGCCGTGCGCTGGCATGGTTCAAACAGCATGGGGTGGCTGCGATTGCGATTTAAGGCGGCCAGCAGGCCCGCGCTTCCTCGCTTGCGATAAAAAAAGGCCGTTGCCGCTTTCGGGCGGCAACGGCCTTTTGCTAATGGCGTGCTGTGGTGTTCGCTGCGGCGCTCAAGGATTTGCGCCTGTCGCAATGGGCCGCTTCGGGTCCGAACTCCACTCGCTCCACGAGCCCGCGTACAACGCCGCGCCGTGCAGGCCGGCGACTTCCATCGCCAGGGCATTCACGCATGCCGTCACGCCCGAGCCGCATTGCAGGACCACGTGCTCCGGCGGCGTGTCGGCGAGCAGCGCGTGGTATTCCTCGCGCAACGTGTGAGCCGGCTTGAAGCGACCGTCTGCGGTGAGGTTGTCTTTAAAGAAGCGATTGAGCGCGCCCGGAATGTGGCCGCCGACACGGTCCAGTGTCTCGTTCTCGCCGCGATAACGGTCGGCCGCGCGCGCGTCGACCACCACGCGTTCCTTCGAACCCAGATTGCGTTCGACTGTTTGCGCATCGACCGTGACGGACAGCGGCGCGCCTGCTTTGAAGTCGCCCGTGTTCTGAGCCGGCGCGTCCTGCGTCAGCGGATAACCGCCGGCTTCCCATGCCTGGAGGCCGCCGTCGAGCAGCGCGACAGCGTCGTGACCGAGCCAGCGCAGCAGCCACCACGCACGGGCGGCGTACATGCCGCCTTGCGCGTCATAGGCGACGACCTGCTGGCCCTGCTTCAGGCCGCGCGATTCCAGCGTCTCCACCAGCCGCGCGCGATCCGGCAACGGATGGCGGCCATTGTGACCGTTCTTCGGCCCCGACAGATCGCGATCCAGATGCAGGTAATGCGCGCCCGGCAGATGCCCGGTCAGATAGGCTTTTTCGCCCGCTTCGGTGTCGGCCAGATCGAATCGGCAATCGATGACGAACACGCTGCCCGGCGCGGCGGCAAGCCGTTCCGCGAGATTGGTCGCGGAAATCAGAGTGGTGTAGTGAGTGTGCGGCATGACGTCTCCTGTCGACCCGACTTGGCGCTTCAGCGCTTAGTCGGGTCCCATGCAAAGCTCGATGCGGGCAATGGCGGCTCCGTTGGCGGCGACTTGCCGCCACCAGCGGATGGCCAGCTTATGTCGTTAGTCTAAACAAAAAAAGACGGACCGAAGCCCGTCTTTCCATGCCTTATTGCAGCCAGAAGAATCTGGTGAGCTGACTCAGCCGATCAGATCGTACCGAGTTCACGCCGCAAGAATTCGTGGAAGTGCTGCATGCCGTCTTCCATCGGGCTCTGATACGGGCCGACCTGCGATTCGCCGCGATTCATCAGCGCGCGGCGGCCGGCGTCCATGCGTTCGGCGATCTCGTCGTCTTCGCGGGCCGTTTCCATGTAGGCGGCGCGCTCGGCTTCGACGAACTCGCGCTCGAACAGTGCGATTTCCTCAGGGTAATAGAACTCCACCACGTTCGTAGTTTTCTGCGGGCCGCGCGGAATCAGCCATGACACCACCAGCACGTGCGGATACCACTCGATCATGATGCCCGGGTAGTACACCATCCAGATCGCGCCGAATTCGGGCGGGTTCCCGCCACGGAAGCGCAGCACCTCGTCGTGCCACTTGCGGTACGTGGGGCTGCCCGGTTGCTCCAGATCCTTGTGCACGCCGACCGTCTGCACGCTGTACCACTCGCCGAACTCCCACGTGAGATCGTCGCAATTGACGAAACTGCCGAGGCCCGGATGGAACGGCGCGACGTGGTAATCCTCCAGATAGACCTCGATAAAGGTCTTCCAGTTGTAGTTGCACTCGTGCACTTCGACGTGATCGAACATGAAGCCCGAAAAATCGAAGTGGTCCTTCGTGCCGAGCCGCGCCAGATCGCGCGCGACGTCACGTCCCTGCGCTTCGAACAGCAGACCTTGCCAGTTCTGCAACGACGTGGCGCCGAGATTCAGGCAGGGGTTGTCAGCGAAATGCGGTGCACCGAGGAGTTCGCCATGCAGATCGTACGTCCAGCGATGCAGGGGGCAGACGATATTCTCCGTCTGGCCGCGGCCGTTGAGCATGATGGCTTGCCGGTGACGGCACACGTTCGACAGCAGTTCGACTTGCGACTGCTGGTTGCGGACGAGCACACGCCCTTCGCTCTCGCTGGGCAAAGCAAAATAATTCCCCGCTTCGGGCACCATGAGATCGTGGCCGATGTAGCGAGGACCTTTCTTGAAAAGGGTTTCGATTTCGCGCGTTAAGAGCGCTTCGTCAAAGTAAGCCGTGACTGGCAGCTGGCTGTGGACAGACCGCAACTGCAATGCATTGCTCAGATTGGACATTCCCACTCCCGTGAAGACGTGAAAGCAGTGAACAACCCAACCATCGAAGGTTTCGATTTAGGGAGCCCGCAATTATACCTGTTTCCCCTTCTTTGGGGCCGTTAAGTGCCTGATTTGGGTCAAAATTCTCAGGAAAGTTCGACGTTTTCGCCGCAGACCGATCGTTTTTTTTTCTGCGAGACTGCTGGGACGGCGCACATAGGGAAGGCGAGGCGTAGGGCGGTGGCGGCTCGGAAATATCGCTTTTGCCGTAGAATGTCCGACTTGTTTTAATTTTGCGACTATTCATGGCGAAGACCGCGTCGAAAGATACTGCTGCCACGCCAGCCGAAGGCGTCGACACCACGCCGCTGCCCGAGAATTACGAGGCCGCCCAGTCAGAGTTGGAAGGGCTGGTTGCACGCATGGAAAGCGGCAACCTCAGCCTCGAGGAGTCGCTCACCGCCTACCGGCGCGGCGCCGCCCTCGTGGCGTTTTGCCAGCAGCAGCTCGAAAAGGTCGAGCAGCAGGTGCGCGTGCTCGACGGCGAGACGCTCAAGCCGCTGCCCATGAATACCGCAGGCACAGCCGCTACTGAAAGCGGGGACGACCTATGACATTCGAACAATGGATGCGCTCGGTACTGGAGCGCGTCGAAACGGCGCTAGAACATTACCTGCCCACCGAGGCAACCGCGCCCGCCACGCTGCATGAAGCCATGCGCTACGCCGTGCTGGGCGGCGGCAAGCGGGTTCGCCCGCTGCTGTGCCACGCGGCCGGTGAACTGACCGGCGCGCGCGCCGAGTGCCTCGACGCGGCGGCGGCGGCGCTGGAAATGATCCACGTGTACTCGCTCGTCCACGACGACATGCCGTGCATGGACGACGACGCGTTGCGTCGCGGCAAGGCCACCGTACACGTCAAATATGACGAAGCAACGGCATTGCTGGTCGGCGACGCGTTGCAATCCCAAGCGTTCGTTTCACTGACGTCGGACGTTCTCGCCCCGGCGCAGCAGGCCGCGCTGGTGCGCGAACTGGCGCTGGCGAGCGGTTCGATCGGCATGTGCGGCGGGCAGGCCATCGACCTGGCGAGCGTCGGCCACACGCTGACGCGCACGCAACTCGAAACCATGCATCGCATGAAGACTGGCGCGTTGCTGCGCGCCGCGGTGCGCATGGGCGCACTGGCGGGCGAAACGCCGGACGCGGACGCCATGCGTTCGCTGGATGCGTATTCGGCCGCTGTCGGCCTCGCGTTTCAGGTCGTGGACGATATTCTCGACGTCACGACCGATTCCGCGACGCTCGGCAAAACGGCAGGTAAAGACGCGAAGGACGGCAAGCCGACCTACGTGTCGATTATTGGGCTCGACGCATCGCGCGCGCTCGCGGCGCAGTTGCGCAGCGACGCTCACGCCGCGCTGGCGCCGTTCGGCGCACGCGCGCAGCGTCTTGCCGAATTGGCCGACCTGGTGGTGAACCGGGTTAGCTGAACGCGAAAGCCCGCCGCCGCGCGTCTCCGTTATGAGGCGCATGTATGAAGTGCGGGCGCGTAAGTTTTCCTACAATGGAACGACGATGTACGACTTGCTGAAAACCATTGACGACCCGGCAGCCTTGCGCCGCCTCGATCGCCGCCAACTGCAACCGCTTGCCGACGAGTTGCGTGCCTTCGTGCTCGACAGCGTATCGCAGACGGGCGGCCATCTTTCGTCCAACCTCGGCACGGTCGAGTTGACCATTGCTCTGCACTACGTGTTTGATACGCCGCGCGACCGGATCGTCTGGGACGTCGGCCATCAAACCTATCCGCACAAAATTCTGACGGGCCGCCGCGACCAGATGCACACGCTGCGTCAACTGGGCGGCATCTCGGGCTTCCCGAAGCGTGACGAGTCTGAATACGACACCTTTGGCACCGCGCACTCCAGCACGTCGATCTCCGCCGCGCTCGGCATGGCGATCGCGAGCAAGCTGCAAGGCGACAACCGCACGGGCATCGCCGTGATCGGCGACGGCGCCATGACGGCCGGCATGGCGTTCGAGGCGATGAACAACGCCGGCGTCGAAGACGACGTGCCGCTGCTGGTCATCCTGAACGATAACGACATGTCGATTTCGCCGCCGGTCGGCGCGCTGAATCGCCATCTGGCGCGTCTGATGTCGGGCCGCTTCTACGCCGCCGCGCGTGCCGGTGTCGAACGTGTGCTGCGCGTCGCGCCGCCCATGCTCGATCTCGCCCGCAAGCTCGAAGAGCACGCCAAGGGCATGATCGTGCCGGCCACGCTGTTCGAAGAGTTCGGCTTTAACTACATCGGCCCGATCGACGGACACGACCTCGATTCGCTGATCCCGACGCTGCAGAACATCAAGGAACTGCGCGGTCCGCAATTCCTGCACGTCGTGACGAAGAAGGGCCAAGGCTACAAGCTGGCCGAAGCCGATCCGGTGTTGTACCACGGGCCGGGCAAGTTCAATCCGGCTGAAGGCATCAAGCCGGCCACCACGCCGTCGAAGAAGACCTACACGCAGGTGTTCGGCGAATGGCTGTGCGACGCTGCCGAGCTGGACGCACGTGTAGTCGGCATCACGCCGGCCATGCGCGAAGGCTCGGGCATGGTGGAGTTCGAGAAGCGCTTCCCGGATCGTTACTTCGACGTCGGCATCGCCGAGCAACATGCGGTGACGTTCGCCGGCGGTCTGGCCGCGGAAGGCATGAAGCCGGTGGTCGCGATCTACTCGACCTTCCTGCAACGCGCTTACGACCAACTGATTCACGACGTCGCGCTGCAGAACCTGCCGGTGGTGTTCGCCATCGACCGCGCGGGTCTGGTCGGCGCGGACGGCGCCACGCACGCGGGCGCTTACGACCTCGCGTTCCTGCGCTGCATCCCGAACATGACGGTGATGGCCGCGTCGGACGAAAACGAATGCCGCCAGATGCTGTACACGGCGTTGCAGCAGCCGAACCCGACGGCGGTGCGCTATCCGCGCGGCGCCGGCACGGGCGTCGCCACTGTCAAGCAGATGGCGGCGCTGCCGCTCGGCAAGGGCGAGATTCGTCGCGAAACGTCGCAGCCGGCCGGCAAGCGCATCGCGATTCTGGCGTTCGGCACGATGGTGGCGCCGTCGCTGGCAGCCGCCGAGCAACTGGACGCAACCGTCGCGAACATGCGCTTCGTGAAGCCGCTGGACGCCGCGCTGGTCCGTCAGTTGGCCGAAACGCACGACGCTATCGTGACCGTCGAAGAAGGCTGCGTGATGGGCGGCGCGGGCTCGGCTTGCGTCGAAGCTCTGCTTGAAAGTGGGGTTATGCGACCCGTACTACAATTGGGCCTTCCCGATCGGTTCATCGATCATGGGGACCCGGCCAAGCTGCTCGCCGCGTGTGGCCTCGACGCCGCGGGTATCACCAGGTCGATCCGCGAGCGCTTCCTGTCGAGCGGCGCGGTCGGCGGCCAGTCGTCGGTGAAGCGCGTCGCGTAAAGCGTCGTCGCTCGCGGTGCGGCCGCCGCGCCATGGCGGCCATAAGCAATCTCCAACTTGAATCGGTGGGCCTTCGGGCCCATCATCCAACGCCGGCAGGGGCCGGCGTTCGCCGTTGCGCGCCTTGATCCGCGCGGCCGCTGGGAGCCGCCGAACCTGTCGCTTCGCGCCAGCCCTCGCGAGGGGAGTCCCCAAAGGGAGCTTCCTTCGGGGCGAAGACTTGGGGCGGTTCGGCGTTTCCTGAAAGGACAAGAAAATGAATCAGATGAATCCCGCCTTTGTGATGCCCGACGTGCAAAGCACGCCCGACACCCGTCAGATCCCGATTCAACGGGTCGGCGTGAAGGCCGTGCGCCATCCGCTGACGGTGCGCACGCAAGGCGGCGAGGTGCAACCGACGGTCGGCACGTGGAATCTCGACGTGCATCTGCCGGCTGACCAGAAGGGCACGCACATGTCGCGTTTCGTCGCGTTGCTCGAGGAGAACAAGGCGCCGCTGGAGCCCGCCACGTTCCGCACCATGCTCGCCGCGATGCTCGAAAAGCTCGAGGCCGAGGCTGGCCGCATCGAGGTGTCGTTCCCGTACTTCGTGAACAAGACCGCGCCGGTGTCGGGCGTGCAAAGCCTGCTCGACTACGAAGTCACGCTGACGGGGGAGACTCGCAACGATGCGACGCGCCTGTTCCTGCAGGTGCTGGTGCCGGTGACGAGCCTGTGCCCGTGTTCGAAGAAAATCTCGCAGTACGGCGCGCATAACCAGCGTTCGCACGTCACGATCAACGCCGAACTGGCGGGCGATGTGGCCGTGGAAGAACTGATCCGTATCGCCGAAGAAGAAGCCTCATGCGAACTGTGGGGCTTGCTCAAGCGCCCGGACGAGAAGTTCGTGACCGAGCGCGCTTATGAAAATCCTAAGTTCGTCGAAGACCTCGTGCGCGATGTCGCGCAGCGTTTGAACGCGGACGAGCGGATCGTCGCCTATGTGCTGGAAGCCGAGAACTTCGAGTCGATTCACAATCACAGCGCGTACGCGGTGATCGAACGGGATAAGCGCGTTGCTTGATACGCGTTTGCCGATGCATGAAAAAAGCCGCTTCGTTTGAGAGCGGCTTTTTTTACGACTAGAACGTTACGGGCTCAGCGTGCGAGGGAGGTCAGATCCCAGCGCGGCTTCACCGTGAACGCGTAGTCCTTGCCCGACTGATCGGGCCAGCGCTGCAGTCGCAAGGCGCCCGCCAGCGCGATCATCGCGCCGTTGTCCGTGCACAGCGACAGGTCCGGATAGTGCACGTAGAAATTGCGCTTCTTCGCGGCAGCGGACAGCGCTTCGCGCAACTGCCGGTTCGCGCCGACACCGCCTGCAACGACCAACCGGTTGAGCTTGGTCTTCTTCAGCGCCGCCAGCGACTTCGCCGCTAGCACGTCGACTGCCGCGTCGACGAAACCGCGCGCCAGATCGGCTTTCGCCTGCTCGCAAATATTCGAGCCGCCGAGCTTTTTGGCGTGCGTGAGAACAGCGGTTTTCAAGCCGCTGAAACTGAAATCCAGGTCGCCGGAATGCAGCATGGGACGCGGCAGGACCACCGCGCCGGGCGTGCCGAATTCAGCCATGCGCGAGACTTCCGGGCCGCCCGGGTAGCCCAGGCCGAGCAACTTGGCGGTTTTGTCGAAGGCTTCGCCGGCGGCGTCGTCCAGCGTTTCGCCGAGCGTCTCGTAGACGCCCACGTCGGTCACGCGCATCAACTGCGTATGACCGCCGGACACCAGCAGCGCGACGAACGGGAAGGGCGGCGGCTCATCCACCAGCAGCGGCGACAGCAAATGCCCTTCAAGATGATGAATGCCAATGGTCGGCTTGTCCCACGCCATGGCCAGTGAATTGGCGACGCTCGCGCCAACGAGCAGCGCGCCCGCGAGCCCGGGGCCTTGCGTGTAGGCGATCGCGTCGATGTCGCTGCGGGCCGCGCCCGCGCGTTCCATTACCTCTTCGAGCAGCGGCAGCGCACGCCGGATGTGATCGCGCGACGCCAGTTCCGGCACCACGCCGCCGTACTCCCGATGCATCGCAATTTGCGAATGCAGCGCGTGCGCGAGCAGGCCGCGCTCCGTGTCGTAGAGCGCGAGACCGGTTTCGTCGCAGGAGCTTTCGATGCCGAGAACGAGCATGATGGTGGGCTTGAGCGGACGCAGAAGTGTCAAAACTCCGGCGCCCGAAAGTGAGGAGGCAAGCCTGAAAGTATAGCAGTGCGGGCAAGGCGCCGCCGACGCGCGGGTACAATGCGGCCCCATGGAATCCTTCGATATCGCAGTAATCGGCGCGGGTGCGGCCGGCATGATGTGCGCGGCGGTGGCCGGGCAGCTCGGCCGCCGCGTGGTGCTGATCGACCACTCGCAGCGTCTCGCGGAGAAGATCCGCATCTCCGGCGGCGGCCGTTGCAACTTCACGAATCTGTATGCCGGCCCGGCCAATTATTTGTCGGCCAATCCGCATTTTTGCCGCTCAGCGCTCGCGCGCTATACACCGCGCGACTTCATGGCGCTTCTCAAGCGCCACCATGTGACGTGGCACGAGAAGCACAAAGGCCAGCTCTTCTGCGACCAGTCGAGCGACGCGGTCATCAATGTGCTGAAGAGCGAGTGCGACGCGGGCCGCGTGGCGTGGCGCACGCCTTTGTCGGTCGAGCAGGTGCGGCAGGATCCGGAAGGGCGCTTCACGCTGGATACACAGGCAGGGCCGATTACGGCGCGCGCGCTTGTGATCGCGACCGGCGGGCTGTCGATTCCCAAGATCGGCGCCACCGATTTCGCCTATCGCCTTGCCAAGCAGTTCGGTCACAAGCTGATCGACACGCGCCCCGCGCTGGTCCCGCTGACCTTCGCCGCTGGCGACTGGGAGCCGTTCGCGGCGCTTTCCGGCGTCTCGCTGCAAGTGCAACTGGCGACCGGCAACAAGAAGACCGGCGCCGAATTCAACGAAGACCTGCTGCTCACTCACCGTGGTCTTTCCGGCCCTGGTGTGCTGCAAATATCGAGCTACTGGCAGCCCGGCGAGCCGATTCACATCAACTTGCTGCCGGAGCAGGACGCTGCGACCGCCTTGCTGGAAGCGAAGACCGGCACGAAGCGGCAGATCGCCAATCTGTTGTCGGAATGGGTCCCGCAGCGGCTCGCCCATGTCTGGCTGGACACCCATCAGATTCCCGCCGAAGCGCGCGTGGCCGATCTGCCGGACAAAACCCTGCGTCGCGTCGGCGAGGCACTGTCGCGCTGGACGCTTACGCCCAACGGCACGGAAGGCTATCGCAAAGCCGAAGTGACGCGCGGCGGCATCGACACGCGCGACCTGTCGTCATCGACGATGATGAGCGCGCGTGCGCCGGGCTTGTACTTCATCGGCGAAGCCGTCGACGTAACCGGCTGGCTGGGCGGCTACAATTTTCAGTGGGCGTGGGCGTCGGGTGTAGCGGCTGGCGAGGCGGCTGCGGAGTATGCCAGAGGGGCTTGACGGCGCTCTGGCTTTGTGAGAAAGCTCTGCTATACTCCTGAACCTTGACAAAGTTCCGTTATTGAAAAATGACGACCATCCGCGTAAAAGACAACGAGCCGTTTGAAGTTGCCATGCGCCGGTTCAAGCGCACCATGGAGAAAAGCGGCTTGTTGACGGAACTTCGCGCTCGCGAGTTTTACGAAAAGCCTACGGCTGAGCGCAAGCGTAAGAAGGCGTCCGCGGTAAAGCGTCATTTCAAGCGTCTGCGTAGCCAGATGCTGCCAAAGAAGTTCTACTGATTCTGGCGTTGCCGCGGTTCCCGTCTGACGGAGCGGCGACATCCAACCGGTGAGGGCGCGACAGGCGCCGTCACGGAAAACACGGCCCTTCGGGCCAGCCGGCAGGGTCGCAACCACCACGCACAGTGTGCCAACCCGCTTGAGGAAGCAGTCCCAAGCGGGTATTCGTGTTGATGCGCGTGTTGAGTGGTTAGTCTGGCCGGTTTTTCCAATTTCAACGCATTCAGGTGAGTGATGAGTCTCAAGGACCGGATCAACGACGATATGAAGGCCGCCATGCGGGCACGTGAGACCGAGCGCCTCGGCACGGTCCGCCTGCTGCTTGCCGCGATCAAGCAGCGCGAAGTCGACGAGCGCATCACGCTCGACGACACCGCGATCACCGCTGTCATCGATAAGATGATCAAACAGCGCAAGGACTCGATCAGCCAGTTCGAGGCCGCCGGCCGCACCGATCTGGCCGACAAGGAAAAGGCCGAACTGGCGATCTTGTCTGCTTATATGCCCGAGCAGATGTCCGAGGCGGAGATCGTTGCCGAAGTCCAGGCAGCGGTGGCGCAAACCGGCGCAGCCGGACCGCAGGACATGGGCAAGGTGATGGGCGTACTCAAGCCGAAGCTGGCCGGCCGCGCCGACATGACCGCTGTTTCGGCGCAAGTCAAAGCCGCGCTCGCGAAGTAAATTTCCGTTTTTTTCGCGTCGTGCATGCTGTTTTTCGACGGCGTGCACGGCGTTGAGTTTTTTAAGGCAGCGTCATTTACTGTGATTCCTCCGTCATTCCTGCAGGATCTGCTCAACCGCGTCGATATCGTCGACGTGGTCGGCCGGTATGTGCAGTTAAAAAAGGGCGGCGCGAACTTCATGGGGCTGTGCCCGTTCCACAACGAGAAAAGCCCATCGTTTACGGTTAGTCCGACTAAGCAGTTCTATCACTGCTTCGGCTGCGGCGCGCACGGTACGGCCATTGGTTTCCTGATGGAACACGTCGGGTCCTCGTTTCCCGAGGCGGTCAATGAGCTGGCGCAGTCCGTCGGGTTGAGCGTGCCGAACGAGCCGTCGCCCGGCTATGGCGGCAGCGGGTCCGGCGGCGGCTATGCGCCGGCAGCATCCAAAGCGGTTACCACGGCGCTTTCGGATGTCATGCAGACCGCGTGCGACTTCTATCGCAAGCAACTGCGCGGCGCGCCGGCCGCGATCCAGTATCTGAAAAAGCGCGGCTTGACCGGTGAGATCGCGGCCCGTTTCGGACTAGGCTACGCCCCCGACGGCTGGCAGAACCTCGAACCGGCCTTTCCGAACTATCGCGACGATGCACTGGTCGAATCGGGGTTGGTGATCGTCAGCGAAAAGTCCGACGCTCAGGGCCAGAACCGCCGTTACGACCGCTTTCGCGAGCGAATCATGTTCCCGATTCGCAATGTGAAGGGGCAGGTGATCGGCTTCGGCGGCCGCGTGCTGGACAGCGGCGAGCCCAAATATTTGAATTCGCCCGAAACGCCATTATTTAACAAGGGCAGCGAGCTGTATGGGCTGTTCGAGGCGCGTCTGGCGATCCGCGAACAACACTACGTGCTGGTCGTGGAAGGTTACATGGACGTGGTTGCGCTGGCCCAATTGGGGTTCCAGAACGCGGTCGCCACGCTCGGCACGGCCTGCACGCCGATTCATGTGCAGAAACTGATGCGCCAGACCGACACGGTCATCTTCAGTTTCGACGGCGATTCGGCCGGCCGGCGCGCCGCTCGCCGCGCGCTGGATGCCTGTCTGCCGCACGCGGCGGACAACCGGACCATCCGGTTCCTGTTTTTGCCGTCCGAGCACGATCCGGACAGCTATGTGCGTGAATACGGCACCGAGGCCTTTGCCGAGCAGGTCGAGCGGGCCATGCCGCTGTCGCAGTTCATGCTGAACGAAGTGTTGACCGGCAAGGAGCTGGATCAGCCGGAAGGCCGTGCCCGCGCCCTGTTCGACGCCAAACCGCTGCTGCAGGCGCTGCCGGCCAATGCCCTGCGCGCGCAGATCATGCATATGTTCGCCGACCGGCTTGATGTGCCGTTCGACGAAGTCGCCGCGCTGTGCGAGGTCGATTCCCGGATCGCGGCGGCGGCCCGCGCCGCACCGGCCCGCAAAGACCGGCGCAGTGTGACGGGCATCGAGGAAAAAACGCTGCGCAATCTGGTGATGTATCCGCGCACCGTCGGCGTGCTGGACGAAGAGGCTGAACAGGCGTTGCTCACGGTTACGCGGCACGGTGAACTGTTCGAGGAAGTGACGACGCACGCACGTGCGCTGGGCGATTCGGCGGAGTTTCAGTTGTTGTCCGACCTATTGCGAAACGGTGCGAACGCCCCAACTTTCGAGGAAATCTTTCGCAAAATTCTAGACTATGATGAAAACGTCCGGGATTTGCTGCTGAAGGACCCGGAAGATGCGACCGTCATCGAGGAGCGGCGCGAGCAGGAACGGATCGTCGGAGAGGAGTTGAAGGCGGCGATCCTGAAGATGCGGTACGACGCTTACTGCGATCGTCTCGAGCAGCTTTCGCGGCAATCCCGGCACACGCCGGAGGAGTTTGCGGAGCTGTCGGAGCTCAATCGGAAGCGGGCTGACATGAAGCGCCAGCTCGGGCTGTAGGCGGAGCGCGGAGACCCTCGGTGCTATAATAAAAGGTTTCCAGCGGATTGTTTTTCAAGGGTTTTCCTAGCAAAGGCGAAAAGGCGATGCGATGGCAAAGACTGCGGACGGAACAACGGGCGGAAGGAAAACGACAGGCACAAGCTCCAAGGAGCCGACCAGAAAGGTCACCGAAGCCAGGTTAGTTTCTTCTGCCAAAAAAGCGTCTGCGGTCAGTGTTGCACCGGTTGCCGGGAAGAAGTCCTCGACCACTTCGGCTGCGCGAGCGGAGCCGGTCAGGGCGGCGAAAGCTGTAGCAGTGCCGGCCACGAAGGGGTCGGGTGTCAGAAGCGCAAGGGAAGCGGCTGCCGCGCAGGACGATGCGGCAGTGCGCGAGGTTCCAGTATCCACGGTTCAACCGGCTGGCGTCCACCAGCCGCGAGTCGAGACTACAGCCGGTACGGCGAACTCCATGACGAAAAAGCTGAACGAAGTACCCGTCGATGACGACGCAACCCAAAGCGAAGAAAACCCCACGGCTGCTGCTCCGGCCAAGGTTGAAAAGGCCAAGGCTCGCGACCGTCGTGCAAAGGAAAAAGCGCTGCTGAAAGACGCTTTCGCGTCGTCACAGCCGGGCACGGTCGAGGAGCTCGAGGAGCGCCGCTCGAAACTGCGCGCGCTGATCAAGCTCGGCAAGGAGCGCGGCTTCCTCACGTACGCTGAGATCAACGACCACCTGCCGGACAACTTCACCGAGACCGAGGCGATCGAAGGCATCATCAGCACGTTCAACGACATGGGCGTGGCGGTGTACGAACAGGCCCCTGACGCTGAAACCCTGCTGCTGAACGACAACGCGCCGGCGGCTTCGTCGGACGACGAAGTGGAAGAAGAAGCGGAAGTCGCGCTGTCCACCGTCGACTCGGAATTCGGCCGCACTACGGACCCGGTCCGCATGTACATGCGTGAAATGGGCACGGTCGAACTGCTCACGCGCGAAGGCGAAATCGAAATCGCCAAGCGGATTGAAGACGGCCTGAAGCACATGGTGATGGCCATCTCCGCCTGCCCGACCACGATCGCCGACATCCTGGCAATGGCCGAGCGCGTCGCGAATGAGGAAATTCGCATCGACGAACTGGTCGACGGCCTGATCGACGCCAACGCGGAAGACGCGGACGGTTTCTCCGCGCAGGAAGCGGAAGCGATCGAGAGCGAAGACGAAGAAGTCGAAGAAGACTCGGAAGAAGACGAGGAAGAAGACGACGGCACGGCGCAAGCCACGGCCAACGCAGCGCAGATGGAAGCGCTCAAGCGTGCTTCGCTCGAAAAATTCGCGATGATCAGCGAATGGTTCGACAAGATGCGCCGCGCGTTCGAGAAGGAAGGCTACAAGTCCAAGTCGTATCTGAAGGCACAGGAAACGATTCAGAACGAGCTCATGACGATCCGCTTCACCGCGCGTACCGTCGAGCGTCTGTGCGACACGCTGCGCGCGCAGGTGGACGAAGTGCGTCAGGTCGAACGTCAGATTCTGCACACGGTGGTCGACAAATGCGGCATGCCGCGTGCGGAATTCATCGCGCGTTTCCCGGGCAGCGAAACGGATCTCGAATGGGCCGACAAGATAGTCGGTGAAGGTCACGCTTATAGCGCGATCCTCACGCGGAACATTCCGGCCATTCGCGAGCAGCAGCAACGTCTGCTGGATCTGCAGGCGCGTGTTGTCCTGCCGCTGAAGGACCTGAAGGAAACCAACCGTCAGATGGCGGCGGGCGAACTGAAGGCGCGTCAGGCGAAGCGCGAAATGACCGAGGCGAATTTGCGTCTCGTGATCTCGATCGCGAAGAAGTACACGAACCGTGGTCTGCAGTTCCTCGACCTGATTCAGGAAGGCAACATCGGTCTGATGAAGGCGGTGGACAAGTTCGAATATCGTCGTGGCTACAAGTTCTCCACGTATGCAACGTGGTGGATCCGTCAGGCCATCACGCGTTCGATCGCCGACCAGGCGCGTACGATCCGGATTCCGGTTCACATGATCGAAACGATCAACAAGATGAACCGCATCTCGCGTCAGATTCTGCAGGAAACCGGTCTCGAACCGGATCCCGCAACGCTGGCCGAGAAGATGGAAATGCCGGAAGACAAGATCCGCAAGATCATGAAGATCGCGAAGGAGCCGATCTCGATGGAAACGCCGATCGGTGACGACGACGATTCGCATCTGGGCGACTTCATCGAAGACAACAACACGGTTGCGCCGGCCGACGCGGCTTTGCATGCCAGCATGCGCGATGTCGTGAAAGACGTGCTCGACTCGCTGACGCCGCGCGAAGCGAAGGTGCTGCGCATGCGTTTCGGTATCGAGATGAGCACCGACCACACGCTCGAAGAAGTCGGCAAGCAGTTCGACGTGACGCGTGAACGGATCCGTCAGATCGAGGCGAAGGCGCTGCGCAAGCTGCGTCACCCGAGCCGTTCGGACAAGCTGAAGTCGTTCCTTGAAGGGAATTGATCGAAGCCGGCGTTGGTTGCAGATGATGTAGCGGTTTGAAGGGGCCTCGCGGTTGTTTCGCCGTAGCGAAGCGGTTGCGAAGGTCCCTTTTTCGTGTAGTATGTCGGCCAATCAACGAATAGGCCCGGCCTTCACGACCGGGTCTTTTTTCTTGGGCCGGACGCCGTGCTGGTTGCAGGCAGCGGACTCATAATCCGCCTCCGAAAGGACACCGTCGGTTCGACTCCGACCCGGCCCACCATCGATGCATAGAAAGGGTTTCGATGTCGGAACCCTTTTTGTTTGTTTGGGGTGAAGGCGGTAGTGCGCGCGGCAATATGTCACTTCCGTTCCGCTATTAAATCGCGCCTTGGATTTCCATTCAGTTGGATAAAAGGTGTCGTCGCCATAAGGGCGGCATCCAGAAAAGCGCTTGAGATTGATCGATGCGGAACCCAGGCGCGCACGTTAAACAACACGTTTCGCGCTGCGGAAATCTCGTTATTCCTTTTGCGCCCGTTGGTGCAATCTCCGTCAGATTTAATCTTTCACTTCCGGGATTCGTCTCGTCATTCGCTGGTTTTCCGTGGGCGCTCTGGCGCACAGACTCCGTCACGATAGCAGCGCTAATCAGAAATCCAGTCGGCCCGAAGTCCGCTCCGTGAGAGTGGCACGTCGTTTGCATAAGCACGGCTTCCACGCCATATCAATAATGAGAATGACCATGCGACGCGACCACACCGCTGCTGAGTTTGCCCAGATTCAATCTTTGTTGCCCACGCCGCTGGAAAGCGATCGCGGAAGCGTGCCTCGGCGGCAGACCAGCGCATTGTCGCGTATTACTTTCTGTTTTGCGTGGCTGTTCGGGCTGGAACCGTTCCTGACCGGCTCGGCTGGCGAAACGCCGCGCTCGCGGCTCGATCGTCAATAGTTAGTGACGCGGCGCGGCGCGCGCAGTCGCGCGGTTGGGCGTTGAAAGTTTCGCCGTGCGTTGAGGCACTTTCTACAGCCGGACATCAACCGATCGAAACCGTCCCGCGAAGTCGCGGCAGATTGGCCGCAGCGCTGGAACCTCGGGAATAGACGTTGCGCGGTAAGCGTTGGGAGACATTCCCATCCTCAGGACGCTCAACATGCAAACCGACCCCACCATCGACCCCGTCGCCGATCCTGCGAATCAGCCGCTGGACGAACCCGATGAGCAGCCGCGTCCATTGCCCGGTGTGCCACCCGAAATCGATCCGCTCGCTCCGGGCGCTTCGCCCGAAGACGAGGAGGCGCTTCGGCGGTCGCGAGACAAGCCATAAGGCCGTGGTTGCGAGGAACCAGGGAAACTCCGCGTAAAAGAATGGCACGCTCGTGCCGTTTAATGAAGGCGGAAGGCTGTTCGATGTTTGCCATCCGCTTTCAGCACGGGTTTTTGTCACGCGGCGGTCGGCGCCGCATTTCACCTCCGGGCAACGCCCGTGCTGAAGGCTTCCCCTGCCGGCTCTAAGCTTTGTAAAACGGGCGTCGTTCACACTACATGACACTGGCGGGCGTTATGCGCACTTGCCGGAGCCGTACGCCGTGCCCCATTGCTTGCTCCATCCATACAGGGGCAAGCACTTCCGCTGCACGCCTGGAGCTTCAACGCTATCGAACCGCACCCCCGCACAGCGCCGGAATAACATCGCGCCATCAAAATCAATTGCCCTCGCAAAAGAACTCATGGTCAAAACCAGTTAATACCAGCTATTCGATTTGGCGGTAATCGACGACAGTATTAATTCAATTAAGTTCCAGGTCTTCCAAAATAAATTTACTGCGCCCGCGTGCATGCGGTTAATTGCCTCCTTTTCGAGCAATCAGACATCTCTCATTTCCTAATTGCTCCGACCCGATTACGTCACGATTATTAAAACGCTGTTGCTTGCATACAACTGACAATATTGAGAAGTTGCAAATTACTTATCGCCATAGCAGGTGCGACATCAAGCTAATTTTGCCGTAAACGTTGGGAAAACAAAGACTTAATGCGCGAGGCAACTGCATTGTTGCTGATTACGAAAAATCCTGTTGCGTGAATTGCAGGCCGCGCTACTAGGGCGTCCCCCTACACTCACGCTTCGTTTCAAGGGTGCCCGGCGATCCGAAACGGGTCGGTCAAAGGGCGGCAACAGGTGCGATGCACATGCTGCCGAGGCAGGTCCCGCTCCCCGCGTAAATTTATCGAACAGGAGTCCCACGCATGAAAAAGAGTCTCATCGTCGTTGCGGTTGCCGCATCGTTCGCATCCGTCGCTCACGCACAAAGCAGCGTGACTCTGTATGGTCTGCTGGATGCGGGCCTGACGTACACCAGCAACGTCAACCACAACGCAAAGTGGGCAGCCGGTAGCGGCGGCATCAACCAAAGCATGTTCGGTCTGCGCGGTTCGGAAGATCTGGGCGGCGGTCTGAAGGCAATCTTCACGTTGGAAAGCGGCTTCAACATCAACAACGGCAAGTTCGCTAACAACAACGGCATGTTCAACCGTCAAGCGTTCGTCGGTCTGTCGAGCGCGCAATTCGGTACGGTCACGCTGGGTCGTCAATATGACGCAGCTCAAGACTACCTGGCACCGCTGACCGCAACGGGCAGCTGGGGCGGTACGTACTTCGCGCACCCGTTCAACAACGACAACCTGAACACGAACGGCGGCTACGCAGTCAACAACTCGATCAAGTACGCGAGCGCTAACTACGCTGGCTTCTCGTTCGGCGGCACGTACGGCTTCTCGAACCAGGCTGGCGCATTCGCAAACAACCGCGAATACAGCGTGGGTGCTGCATACCAGTGGCAAGGTCTGCACCTGGGCGCTGCTTACGCACAGCAAAACAACCCGGGCGCAGGTAACACGGGCGCTTCGGACGGTTCGTACGTCAACACGCTGGCAGGCAACGTCGGCAACTTCCGTCAACGTGAATTCGGCGTTGCTGGTTCGTACGCATTCGGCCCGGCAACCGTCGGTCTGGCATGGACGCAATCGCGTTCGGACAACTTCGTGGGCGGTCAGCAATCGCTGCGCGCTAACAACTACGAAGTCAACGGCAAGTACAACCTGACCCCGGCTCTGGGCTTGGGCGTTGCTTACACGTTCACGGACGGCAAGGGCTACGGCGTTGGCGCGAACGGTGGTTCGGAATCGGTGCGCTACCATCAGATCGGCGTGCAGGCTGACTACTCGCTGTCGCGTCGTACGGACGTCTACGCTCAAGCCGTGTACCAGCACGCAATGGGCGACGGCGGTGTCGCTTCGATCTACAGCGGCGACAACACGCAACTGCCGTCGTCGTCGAAGAACCAGACGGCTGCTACGGTCGGTCTGCGTCACCGCTTCTAAGCTTCAGCAGAAGCTGGTTGTTGTACGAAAAGGTGCCGTTCGCGGCACCTTTTTTTATGCGCGCGCGATTCGATGATCGGCACCCGGCGAGAATGCCGGATGCCGCGGGCCGAGCAGGGCACACGCGGCCCTGTCTGGTTTAGAAAATCGTGCGCAGACCGAGTGCAACGCCGGTCTGGTTGTTCTTGCCCGGCAATTCGACCGAAGCCGCGCCCGATACCTTGTCGAAATCGACCGTCCCGTACACCTCGGTGCGTTTGGACAAGGCGTACTCAGCCAACGCCACCAACGTATAACGATTGCCGCTGCCGAGTTGTCCGTTGCCGATCGCCGCGTTGGACATGTGGTCGTAGTACGCCGCGCCCGTCAACGTGAGCGTGGGTGTTGCCTGCCACGTGACGCCGGCGAACGGACCGTTGTCGACGCGGCCCGAGCCCTTCAGGATATCGACGCCGGGCACCAGCGTCTGCTGCGCCAGCGCGGTGTCGACGAAACCCGTGTCGTCTTTCGAGTGCAGATAGCCGACGTACACCTTCGTCGTGCTGAACGCATACACCGCGTTCGCGTTAAAGATAGTCTGCTTGTGATTGCTGTTGTCGCTGTTCTGCTGCACACCGCCGGCGACGCTCAACGGGCCGGCCGCATACGACAACGTGAAGCCGTACATCGTGCCCGCGCCGAGATGGCCCGGCACCTGGCCGGAGAAACCGCCCGCGCCGCTCGATTCCGAGTTGGTGCCGAACGAGTACATCGCGGCCATGGTCAGGCCTTTATACCTGCCGGTGTATTTGACTGCGTTGTCCGCGTAAAGCCCCGCGCCGAGCGCGCCCGGTAGCCATGAGTTCTCGAAGTAGTTGCCGACCGTGAGCGGGTCGTAGGTGTCGCCGAGCAGATCGAACAACGGCGTTTTCTGCCGCCCCAGCGTCAGCGTGCCGTATTGGCTGCTCAGGCCCACATACGCATTGCGATTGAAGAGCCGCTGGCTGTCCGAGGCGGAACCGTCCTGCAGATTGATGCCGCTTTCCAGATCGAAGATCGCCTTCATGCCGCCGCCCAGATCCTCCGAACCGCGCACACCCCAGCGGCTGTTGGTGATCGCGCCGTTCGTCATGAACAGACGGCCGTCGTTTTTGGCGTTGGAGTTGGTCAGATAGCGCACGCTCACATCGGCGACGCCGTACAACGTAATCGAGCTCTGTGCCAAGGCGTGCTCGGAGGTCATCGCAAGGGCGGCGCCACTCACGACGGCTGCGGTTTTCAGGAGCTTAATTTGTCTCATTGAAATATCTGCTATGCGGTTATGGATTATTCATTCGAGTCCGCCGCGCGCGCTGGCCGTGCGCCGGCGCGCCGATGATAGACCCGCACCCTCGTCGCGCCAAAAGTCCTTGGCGCAATAACTTATTGCAGTTTCTAACCATGGTCCCCCGCTGGCTGACAAGAGTTAACCTTCGCGCGAGCGTGCTTCGGTTAGTCTGAAATCCATTGATTGATAGACGCTATTTCACGGCGACGCCAGCTTATGCGGCGGCCGCGCGTTTTTACCGCATGAATAATTCCACTCGCGAGCCGCAGCCTCATTTGCCGACCACTTACGATCTCACTGACGAGCAATGGCATCGCATCGTCCCGCTGCTACCTGAGATGAAGGCTCCAGGACCTCGCCGTGGGCGTCCCAGCATCGATATCCGCTGGGTGGTGAATAGCATGCTCTGGGTGCTGCACGCGTGCGCCCCATGGAGCGCGATGCCGGAGCGCTACGCGCCGTATCAAACGGCGCATCGCTACTACCTGCGCTGGAAGAAGTCGGGCGTGCTGGCCGACATCGTGTTCACGCTGTTCGAGACCGATGCGATCCTCGAGCGGCCTGTCACGCGAAGGAGCGGCATGCGCGTGCTCGGTAAATCGCAGCTTCGCAACGGAAAATAAAAAAGGCTGTCACCGGATTTCCGGCGACAGCCTTATCTGATCCTCAATCGCCGATCGGTCAGGTGGACCTCGGCCCGTAGGACCCGATCACGCAGTTTGCTCGACCTTGAACACGGCGACGGCATGTCGCAGGTGTTCGGTCTGTTCATCGAGCGAACCGGCTGCGGCGGCCGCCTGCTCGACGAGTGCGGCATTGCGCTGCGTCACATCGTCCATCTGACGGATCGCGAGATTGACTTCGCCGATACCTGAACTCTGCTCCTTCGAAGCCGCCGAGATTTCATTCATGATGGCCGTCACGCGGCGCACCGCGTCAACCACCTCGCCGATCGTGCTGCCCGCCCTGCCGGCGAGCGTCGAACCTTCGCCGACTTGCGCGACCGATTGATCGATCAACACCTTGATCTCCTTGGCCGCCGTCGCGCTGCGCTGCGCGAGATTGCGCACCTCGCCCGCGACCACTGCGAAGCCGCGGCCTTCTTCGCCGGCGCGCGCGGCTTCCACCGCGGCGTTCAGCGCCAGAATGTTGGTCTGGAACGCAATGCCTTCGATCACGCTGATGATCTCGCCGATCTTGCGCGAACTATCGGTGATGCCCGCCATTTTCTCAACCACGTCGTTGACCACCTGACCGCCGCGCGCGGCGATGCTCGACGCGTCGCTCGCCAGTTCGGACGCGGTGGCCGCGTTGTCGGCGTTCTGCGTGACGGTCTTGGTGAGTTCGTCCATGCTGGCGGCGGTCTGCTGCAACGACGCGGCCTGTTCCTCGGTGCGGCTCGACAGATCCAGATTGCCCGCGGCGATTTCCTTCGATGCCACGGTGATCGTCTCCGCCGAGTTCTTGATCCGCGCGACGGTGGAAGCAAGCTGATTGCGCATCTCACGCAACGAGAACAGCAGGCTCGACGTGTCGTCGCGGCGCAGGTCGATGCGAGTGGCCAGGTCGCCGCGCGCGATCTGCATCGCGATCGAGGCCGCGGCGGAAGGCTCACCGCCAATCGAGCGCGACACGCTGCGCACCACGCGCGACGCCACGAACGACACGATCACGCCGAGTACCGCCAGCATGCCGGCCGAGCGTGCGAGTGTCGTGTAGAACTGTGCCTGAATGTCGTCCATGTAAGCGCCCGCGATGAAGTCCCAGCCCCACGGGCCGAAGCGCTTCACGTACCCGATCTTCTCGCTCGGCGTCGTTTCGCCGGGCTTCGGCCACCAGTAGCGCAGGTAGCCGGCGCCGGCCGCCGAGCCGCCGGCCTGTGCGATGTCGTGATACAGCGCGTTGCCTTTGGCGTCGCGGAAGCCGCCCATATCCTTGCCGTTCAGCTTCGGGCTCATCGGGTGGTCGATCATGACCGAATCGCTGCGCACGATCGTCACGTAGCCGGAGGCGCCGTACCGCTGCGCATTGACGCGGGCAATCGCTTGTTGCTTCGCGTCGTCGACGGAGAGCTTGCCGGCGTCGGCTTGCTTCGCATAGTCCGCGACGATCGATGCCGCCATGTCGGTCACGTCGGCCAGATCGGCGCGCCGTGCGTCCATTTGACCGTTACGTGCTTCGTACGCGTTCACAACGGTCACGATCAGGAGCGCGGCCCAGCACAGCAGCAACGGCACCCACAACTTCTGTTTCAGTGTCAGACGGTTCATTATCGGATTCGACAATACGTTGAGCTTGGAATAGGGACGCGCTGCAATCTGCGCTGCATAGCTCGCATAACGGCGCGTGCGGCGCTTTCTTTATCCGGGTGCTCAAAATACAGTCGGACAGGCGCGCGCAGGCGACCGCCGAAACATGCGGAGCAAAAACGGCAGGCAGGGCGTTGGGTGCTAGAGCTGTTCCCGGCCGAACGCATCCAGGCGTTCGAGGTCGAGCACGTCGATCTGGTTATACGAGAGGCGCAAAATCTGCAGCCGCTCGAGGTTTTGCAGCGCCTGATTGATCCGCTGACGGGAAACGCCCGCCAACAGGCCGACTTCTTCCTGCGAAATGGCAAGCGTGCGGCCGGTGTCGGGATAAAGATCCGGGTTGAATAGTTGCGCGAGCGACTGCGCGACGCGCGCATCGACATCGAGTAAGCGGCTATTCTGGATCGACGCGATGAATTCGCCCATGCGGTTATTCAGTTGGCGAATCACGAACGCATTGAACGGCAAGCTGGATCCCAGTAGCGTGTGAAACGTCTCCGACGGCACGAACATGACCAGTGAAGGCTGAATCGCCGCCACGTCGTACTTGCGCAATTCACGCTTGATCACGCTGCCTTCGCCGAACCAGCCGCCGGGCGGCACACCGGACAGCGTGCAGCTGCGTCCCGACGGGCTATAAATTGCAAGTTTGATGAGGCCGGAATGCACGCCGATCCAGTAGTCCGACGGTTCCTGGCGGCGCGCGATCCATGCGCCGCCTTCCAGATGCTCCGCGTGCGCGCTGGCGAGCACCATGGACTGATGCTCCGCGGCGAGCGCCCGGAACCACGCGCAAGTAGCGAACAGGCCCGGCAGATCGGCGCGCGCGACCCGTTCCGGCCTGCGTGGGCGGGCATCGGCGGGGGCGGTGAGCGGAGCGTCGTTCATGGCGGCTGGCGGTTTTTCGGACGGAGGTGAGTGCGGATGCGCCAGGGCGCGCCACTCTGTCATTTGAATGACAGACAGTTCACCATAACCATTGTTAGCCTAGTTCATCAATCAGAATAATCGACGGCGCGCTCAGCGCCTTAGCAACCATGTTGCATGGGACCAGAGTAAGCGCTAAAGCGCTAACTCTGGTCGACAGGAGACGATGCGATGAAACACATGTTCGAAGCAGGCCTCGAGCGCCGTGAAGCCAACTATGTCCCGCTAACGCCGATCGATTTCATCGTGCGCGCGGCGGAAGTCTACGGTGAGCGGCCGGCGGTCGTCCATGGGGAGATTCGCCGCAACTGGCGCGAGACCTACGAACGCGCCCGGCGTCTGGCCAGCGCACTGCAGCGCGCCGGCATTCAGCGTGGCGACACGGTCGCGGCCTTGCTGCCCAACATTCCTCCGATGATAGAAGCGCACTTCGGCGTGCCCATGGCCGGCGCCGTGCTCAATACGCTGAATACGCGGCTCGACATATCGTCGCTGTTGTTCATGCTGCGTCACGGCGAGGCGAAGGCACTGATCGTCGATACCGAGTACGGCGAGTTCGCGCATCGCGCCGCGCTGGAATTCCCGGACTTGCGCGTGATCAGCGTGGCGGACGCGCTGCCGGCCGACCCGGCTCAATTCATCCGCGCCACGGATTACGAAGCGTTCCTGCAATCCGGCGACCCCGAATTCGCGTGGACCCTGCCGGCCGACGAATGGGACGCCATCGCGCTGAACTACACCTCGGGCACGACCGGCGATCCGAAGGGCGTGGTCTATCACCATCGCGGCGCCTATCTGAACGCGCTGAGCAATATCCTCGAATGGGATATGCCAAAGCACGCCGTCTACCTGTGGACCTTGCCGCTATTTCACTGCAACGGCTGGTGTTTTCCGTGGACGGTGGCCGCGCGCGCCGGCGTCAATGTCTGTCTGCGCAAATTCGATGCGAAGACGGTGTTCGATCTGATTCGCCGCGAGCGCATCACGCACTATTGCGGCGCGCCGATCGTGCAGAGCGCGCTCGCGAATGCGCCGGCCGAATGGCGCGAGGGCATCGAGCATCGCGTGTCGACGATGGTGGCAGGCGCCGCGCCCGCGCCCGCGGTGATCGCGAAGATGAAGGAGATCGGCTTCGATCTCACGCATGTGTATGGACTCACCGAAACCTACGGGCCGGCCGCAGTCTGCGCGAAACAGGAGCAGTGGGAGGCGCTCGACGACAGCGAGCGCGCCGAACTGAACGCGCGGCAAGGCGTGCGCTATCACTTGCAGGCCGCGGTGACCGTGCTCGACCCGGACACGCTGACACCCGTGCCCGACGATGGCGAGACGATCGGCGAGATCATGTTCCGCGGGAACATTTGCATGAAGGGCTATCTGAAGAACGAGCGCGCGACGGAAGCCACTTTCCAGGGCGGTTGGTTCCATACCGGCGATCTCGGCGTGCGAATGCCCGACGGCTATATTCGCATTCGCGATCGCAGCAAGGACATCATCATTTCCGGCGGCGAGAACATTTCGAGCATCGAGGTCGAAGATACGCTGTACCGTCACCCCGCGGTCTCTGTAGCGGCCGTGGTGGCGATGGCTGATCCGAAATGGGGCGAGGTGCCGTGTGCCTTCGTCGAACTCAAGGAGGGGGCTCAGGTGAGCGCAGAAGAGATCATTGCGCACTGCCGGCTCTTTCTTGCGGGATACAAGTTGCCGAAAGCGGTGCGCTTCGGCGAATTGCCGAAGACATCGACGGGAAAAATTCAGAAGTTCGAATTGCGTGCGCGTATCAAGGCCGAAGAAAAGCCGTGAAGGTCGCGCGCGTGATGACGTGGCGTGGCGAATGCCACGCCGGTCGCGAGCTTAGCCGCGCGTGTCGACCCAATGACGTGCCCAACGTGCCGAGTGCTGCAAGGCCTGTTCTTCGTTCGTGAAGTAATCGAGCGAATAGAACTGGTAGCGCCCTTCGGTGCGCGCGCTGTCGGCGCGTTCGAGCAACAGATTGGATGAAAAAGTGCCATCGGGCAAACGGTGCGCCGAGGGTTTGACGGCATAGCCGTTGTAGTGCTGAATATGTTTGTTTTGCATTTTATATTTTAATGATGTTCGAGTGCGCGCCTGCCTTGCGGACCGTTGTACGAGTCGTGCGGGCGAGCTGATTCAAGCCATTGCGAGCCGAATCCTGATGCAGTCGGAAAGCGGAAAATGGGCGTTGAAGCCGGAGGGGAGAATGAGGTGCAACGAGGCGTTTGGCGCTCAGGCAAGCTGCTTGGAATGACATGCAGCTCAAAGCGATACGCGCCAACTGTGGGAGACAAAGCTCCGCGAGGATGTCGCTGCAGCCCGATGTCCGTTGCCGGACACCGAGCCCTTCAAACTTACAGCGGCTTGATGTTAGCCGCTTGCAGACCCTTCGGGCCTTGCTTCGTTTCGAAGCTCACTTTCTGATTCTCAGCCAGCGTCTTGAAGCCGTCGCCGGTGATTTCGGAGAAGTGCGCGAACAGGTCGTCGCCGCCCTTGTCCGGAGTGATGAAGCCAAAGCCTTTGCTGTCGTTGAACCACTTAACGGTACCGGTATCCATGAAGAATCCTTGAGTAAAAAATAGAAAGATGTGCTCTGTGCGAGAGCGTGTGAAGCGTCAAGGAGGGAGAGGACAACGAATACCGCTGAGGGAGCGAGACATTGATGAACAGCAATCGAACTTCTTGAACTTCGGGTGCCACATTAACCGCCGGGGTGCATCAGCGTCAACACTTATCTTGTAACTGTTTTGTCGGGCGCGGGGCGCGGCGCGTGTTGAGCGCTTGCCCATAAGGCCTTGGCTCCCCGGCTTGCCGTGCTGCGGAGCACGACAAACCGTTCGAGCATTACGCGTTTTCAGATGCCCACTTTGTGTGCCGTCAGAATCAGGCGCAATCCCAGCGCGGCGACTGCGCTCGCCGCGACGCGATCGACCCAGGCTTTCCATTGCAGGTAGATTTCGCGCGGCCGCTTGCTCGAAAAACACAGTGCGACGACAGTGTACCAGCCGGCTTCGATAGCGAAGATCGCGGGCGGCAACGCAAAGTAGCACCACAACGGCGGATGTTGCGGCAGCAGCGCTGCGAAAATACTGCCGTAGTAGACGGCTGTCTTCGGATTGCTGAGTTGGGTGCTCAAGCCGATCCAGAACGATTTGCGAGCATTGCCCGGGACCGCTTGCGCGGCATCGAAGGCAAGCGGCTTGGCGGCGCCGCGCCAGATTTTCGACGCGAGGTAGATCAGATACAGCCCGCCCGCCACTTTCAGGCCGACGTAGAGCCATTCGACACTTGCCAGCAAGGTATAGAGACCGAGTAACGCAATGCCGCTAAAGAACACGCCGCCCACACCCATGCCGAGGGCGGTAGCGAGACCGTCGCCGCGCGACAGTCCGATCGCATTGCGAGCGACAATGACGAAGCTCGGTCCCGGACTCATGGCGCCTAACAACAGTGCCGCGAGGATGGTGATGATGGCGGTTGAAGCGGTCATGATCGAATGTCTCCTGTGCGCGAGCGTGCTAGTCAGTGAACATAACATGAGAGAAGCGGCTCTGCTTTTTTCCCTTGCTGTGCACTCATTTCCTGTCAATGGGTATTACCGGTTCTGCTTGCAGTCCGGATACCCGAGCGTATTGAAAGCCGTGCATCGCGGACTAACAATTCGTTGCTGCAAGCAAAAGAAATTGGATGCTAGAATCGCTTTCCATACGCTGAAGCAGCCCCGAACCACGGGGCGAGACACGAGCGCAATTCGATCCGGTTGCCGACGAATTCCCCATAATCCAAGATTTAATGGGCATGATTTCCAGGTGCGAGTTTTCCCGCATCGGGAGAGGCATCGCGAGTTCGATTCGCACTCGAGCCATCTGAATCACGCATAGGCTTCGCGTTGTTTTAGCGAAGCATTTTGTTTTTCTAACGCGAGCATTATTAGCCGCGACACTGGTACGTTATGAAAGAGCTTGGGGAACAACGGCAGCTCGACTTCGACGGGAATGCACGTGAGCGCCTGATCGCATGGATTCGGCGGCGCATGGACGAATACGGCATTACGATAGAAGCGCTCGCCGAAGCGATCGAAACCGATGCGGCCGCAACCCGGGCCGTCATGTATCGCGACGCATACGGCAATACGTGGGACGGTCACGGTGATAAACCGGACTGGCTCGCGCGTGCAATTTACGCTGGACAGAACATCGATCATTTCCGTTGCTAAGGGTGGCTAAGGGTGGCGTCTGCTGCTTGCGTACGGTTGTCGCATAGCGAGTCGCTGCGGTCCTTTGCCGTTGATCGCATGTACGATCTGCCTTAAGATCGGCGGGTCGTTGCCGATTCCGTGCCCATTCATGCGGGCGCATGCGGCACAGAACTGGAAGCTGCATGCCGTACTGTCGTCGAACTCCTTCATCTGAATTTCCGGCTTTTCGTTTCCCTGTCTGGCTCCGTTGTTTCGCGGTATTCGGCCTGTTGTGGCTGAATATCGGCGGGTCGTTTGGCGCGGAGCACGCGGCCTCACGCCAGCCGTCCGCGCGTGCGAATCGGCATGTCGAGCCATCCACGAAACACACGGCGAAGGCGAAAGCCACACGCTTGAGCAAAGCGAGGCAGCCAACCGCCGGCAAGACCCGGCGTCGTGTCGCGCACAAGCGCAAGCACGTGACGAGCCCCGAGCGGACGATGCATGTCAGCAAAGTCACACTCAAACATCGCCGGCAAGCCGCGCGCAATGCGCGGGATCCACGCGCCGTGAGACGCCCGGCGGTCCTGGCGGCAAAGGGCGATACGCAACAAGCGTCAGCCTCGCGTGCGTCGATGCCGCATAAGGGCCCTCGTCTGCTGGCGCGCTGCGGCTACACACCCAAATCGCGTGCGCTGCTTCGCGGCAGATCCGTCTACGTCGTCGACGAACGAACGCAAACCGTGCTTACCGAAAAGCAGGCTGACCGGGTCATGCCAATCGCTTCGGTATCCAAACTGATGACCGCGGTCGTGTCGCTCGACGCAAAGCATGCGTTGAACGCGCCGCTTAACGTTACCGTTCAGGACCAGGATTTCGACAAGTTCACCGGCTCGCGTTTGAGTGTCGGTGCGACGTTATCGCGCCACGACATGCTGCATATTGCCCTGATGTCGTCGGAAAACCGCGCTGCGGCCGCGCTTAGCCGCGATTACACGGGCGGCCGCCCGGGCTTCGTCGCCGCGATGAATGCGAAGGCGCGCTCGCTCGGCATGCGGCATACGGCGTTCGTGAATGGCACCGGCTTGTCGCCGCAGAACGTTTCGACCGCGCGGGATTTGTCGTTGCTGGTTGCCGCAGCCAGCCGTTATCCGTTGATTCGCGCTTATTCCACCGATCGCGATCAGGTGGTTTTACCCGGCGGCGGACGGGCGAGCCTGAGTTATCACAACTCGAATGCGCTGGTGCGAGGCGGCGACCGGTCGATCGTGCTGCAGAAAACCGGTTTCATCAACGAGGCCGGACACTGCGTCGTGGTGCGAATGAAGGTGCGCGGCAGGCCGGTGGACATCGTCGTGCTGGGTGCGCCGGGCGCGCACGATCACATCGCCGACGTGGTGAGAATCAGCCGCTGGCTGCGCTGCTCGTTACAGTGAGCGCCATTCATCAGACGAGAAAGTAAAAAAAGACCAAAAAAAAGCCCGCGCAAGCGGGCTCAACTACTCGGAGTTTCGCGATCCAGTCGCTAGAAGGATCGTGATCAGTGTATGTGAAAGCTATATGAAAGTGTAGAAAAACCGCGATCAAAGATCGAAAAATACGGTTTCCTTAGCGCCTTGCATGTGGATGTCGAAACGGTAGACGTTCGCCACATTCGGCTCGCGGCGCGCGATCAGCGTATCGCGCCGGTCCGCTGGAACCGCTGCCAGCACGGGGTCTTTCTCGTTCGCCGCCGCTTCGTCCTCGAAATAGATGCGGGTGAACGTGTGCAACAACATGCCGCGCATGGTCAGGATCACGTTCAGGTGCGGCGCTTCATCCGGACTGGCGCGGCCCGGTTTCACCGTTTCCACCATGAAGCGATTGTGCGGATCCGTTCCGGTGCCCACGCGGGCGAAACCGCGAAAGCCGGTCTTCAGGATTTCCTCACGCGACTCCGGGAAGTGCCCATCCGCGTCCACCTGGGAGGCTTCGAGCATGGCGTCGCCAATGATCTTGCCGTCGCCATCGAACACCTGGCCGACGATCGTGATGTGTTCGCCGGCCGCCTCGCGATCAGCCAGAACCGGCGTGAACAGGCTCTTGAAGTCGAAATCGTATTGCTGCGGACATAGACCGTACGCGAAGTAAGGCCCAACCGTTTGCGAAGGCGTTTGCTTGAGAGTGGTCATGGCTTAGCGCTCCATCGGAGTTTCGTTACGGCCGCGCAGCACGATGTCGAAGTCGTAGCCGAGCGCATAGGCCTCTTGCGTGGTGTCCAGCGAGAAATCGGCGATCAGGCGGTCACGGGCGTGCTCCGGCGTGCCCTGGAAGATCGGGTCGAACGCCAGCAGCGGATCGCCGGGAAAGTACATCTGCGTGACGAGGCGCGAGCCGAAATGGTCGCCGAAGAGCGAGAAGTGGATATGGTTTGGACGCCACGCGTTCGGATGGTTGCCCCACGGATACGCGCCCGGCTTGATCGTGAGGAAACGGTAGCGACCTTCGTTGTCCGTGATGCAGCGGCCCGCGCCGAGGAAATTCGGGTCGAGCGGCGCGTCGTGCTGATCGGCCTTGTGGACATAGCGGCCGGCGGCGTTGGCTTGCCAGATTTCGACCAGCGTATTGCGCACCGGGCGGTTGCCTTCGTCGAGCACACGGCCCGTCACGATGATGCGTTCGCCAAGCGGTTCGCCGTTGCGCACGGCGTTACGTGTCAGGTCGTGATCGAGCGCGCCGAGGTCGTCGCTGCCGTAGACCGGCACGCGCTGGTCGCGCAGCTTTTCCTTCAGCGGAATCAGCGGACGCGTCGGGCCGCGTTTGACCGACGAACCATAGCCGGGGTAGACGTAAGCGGGATGCGACGTGAAGTCACGCGCGCTGAGAAAGGAATCGTCCATCCGTGTCTCCTTCGAGGAATTGTGAGATATGGCGTTATGGAAAGACTTTATCTAACCTAAGAGGTTATGCAAAATGACGTTTTCGCTCGTTTCGTATAACCTGTCGTTATGCAACGCAGTCTCGCGGACAGCCGCGTCAAATTCCGTCACCTCCAATGCTTTCTGGCCGTTGCGCAGTTCGGCAGCGTCCAGCGGGCGGCCGACAGCCTCTCGATCACCCAGCCCGCGGTCTCCAAGACCGTTGCCGAGCTCGAGGCGATTCTCGGCGTGAAGCTGTTCGAGCGCGGCCGCCACGGTGCCGTGCCGACCCGCGAGGGGCAGCTTTTCATGCCGCACGCGAGCGCCTGCGTTAGCGCGCTGCGCCAAGGTGTGGATTTGCTCGCGCGCGCGGAAGGCGCGGCCGCGGCCACGCTGGAAATCGGCATTCTCCCGACCGTCGCGGCGGCATTGATGCCGCCGGTGCTGAAGCAGTTCGCCACGCTGTGGCCGCGCGTGATCGTGCGCCTCGCGACCGGCGCCAACCCCGAATTGCTCGAGCGCCTGAAAGCGGGCACGATCGAATTTGCGATCGGTCGGCTGGCCGATCCCGAGCGGATGGTCGGGCTTAGTTTCGAGCAGTTGTTCAGCGAGCCGTTGATCGCGGTGGTCCGCGCCGGGCATCCGTTGGCGGCGGGCGCGGGGTTGCCGGCCACGTCGCTCGAGGACTTTCCGGTTGTGTTGCCGCCCTTCGGCACATTGATCCGGCAATCGGCGGACAGTCTGTTGAGCGCATGGGGTGTGCCGCCGTTGTCGGCGTTCATCGAGGTGCTGTCGGTTTCGACGGGCCGCGCGTTGACGCTGGAGAACGGCGCGGTGTGGTTCGTTCCACTGAGCGCGGTCGAATACGAACTGGCGCACGGCATGCTGGTACGTTTGCCATTGCCCTTCGCCGGCACCGGCGAGCCGGTCGGATTGATCCGGCGCTCGGACACGCAGCCGTCGCCGGTAGGGCGGGCGTTTATCGAGGCGGTGCGTGAGGTCGCGCAACAGCGCATGGCGTCGAGTGCGGATAAGGCAACAGGAAAGAGGGCGCAGAAGCGGGGCCGCAAATAGGGCGCTTCGTACGCGATCATGAATGTCGGGTAGCGCGAGGCGTGCGGCGGCGCCGTCGTGTGAACCATTCGGTACAAAATGAAGGTTGCGAACGCCCTGCTACCCGGTGTACAAACACGGTGCGAAAGCCGTCGCGGGCCACGATGCTGCGGCACACCACGCATGCAGTGTCTCACTGCGGATGTGGCGGCGGCTGCACCGACACCAGAAACAGTGCGAACCGCGTCGAAAGACTGTAAAGGAGATTGCCATGCCCAGCGACTTGCCCACTCCAGACGCCGCGCTGCGCGCCGTCGCGGCGCCTGAGCATAACCCGCTCGGCACTGCCGGCCTCGAATTCGTGGAATTCGCCGCGCGCGATCCGCAGGCGCTCGGTGAAACTTTCACCAAGCTCGGCTTCAAAGCGATTGCGCGGCATATCAGCAAGGACGTCACGCTCTATCGTCAGGGCGAGATGCAGTTTCTGATCAACGCCGAGCCGGACTCGTTCGCCGCGCGTTATGCCGAGGAGTACGGCGCGGGCATCTGTGCGATCGGCATTCGCGTGGCGGACGCGCAGCGCGCCTTCGACCGCGCGATCGAACTCGGCGCATGGGCGTTCGAAGGCGAGAAGATCGGCACGGGCGAGTTGCTGATTCCGGCCATTCAGGGCATCGGCGACTCGCATATCTATTTCGTCGACCGTTGGCGCGGGCGCGGCGGCCAGCGTGGCGGACTCGGCGACATTTCGATCTTCGACATCGACTTTCGGCCCATCGAAATCGACACGGCGCATGCCGACTTGAGTCATGCGGGCCACGGCCTCGTCGCGGTGGACCATCTGACGCAAACGGTCGGTGAAGGCCGGATGCAGGAGTGGCTCGACTTCTATCGCGACCTGCTCAACTTCCGCGAGATTCACGAGTTGCACGCCAACTGGCATGTATCGGCGGAATCGCGCGTGATGGTGTCGCCGTGCGGCGCGATTCGCGTGCCCTTGTACGAGGAAGGCACGAGCCGGACCAACCTGATGCACGAGTATTTGCCGGACCATCCGGGCGAAGGCGTGCAGCATATCGCCCTCGCCACCGACGATATTTTCGCCTGCGTCGAGCAGTTGCTTGCGAACGGTGTCGAATTCGTCGAGCCGCCGCCGAGATACTACGATCAGCTCGACGCGCGTCTGTCGGGTCATGGGCTCGATGTCGCACGGCTCAAGCGCACCCACGTGCTGGTGGACGGCGAAATCGGCGCGGACGGCGTGCCGCTGCTATTTTTCCAGACTTTCGTGCGGCGCCGTGCCGGCGAAATATTCTTCGAGATCGTGCAGCGTCAAGGTCATCACGGCTTCGGCGAGGGCAATCTAAGCGCACTGGCCAAAGCGCGGGAACAAGCCGGCGCTTGAGGCTTGCAGTAACGCGGGCTCAAGCGGAATCGGGAGGGCCGCCGACCAGAGGATTCACCGCGCTGTAGGCCGCGGCCTCGTGCAACAGCCACTCGCGAAAATTCGCCAGCGGCTTGCCGTGACTCAACTCGGTCGGATAGACGAGGTAGTACGCGGAGTCGGCGAGGGCGGGCGCATCGACCGGAACCACGAGCCCGAGCTGATCGAGGTGCGCATCAACGAAAAAGCGCGGCACCAGTGCAATCCCGAGACCGGCCGCGGCCGCGCTGATCAGCATGGTGTGCAGTTCGTAGCGCACGCCCTGCATGGCCCGGTTGTCGTCGACGCCCACGCTCGCGAACCATGACGCCCAGCCGTCCGGCCGCGTGGTGGAATGCAGCAGCGGATAGTTCAGCAGATCAGCGGCGCTTTGAACGGGCCGCTTCAGCAGACTCGCCGCGCACACCGGCACCACTTCTTCGCTGAACAGGAAATCCGCCGACGTGCCCGGCCACGTGGGCTTGCCGTAGTGAATCGCGGCTTCGAAATGGGTCTCGGCGAACGGGAACGTGCCGGTTCGAACGCCCATGTTCACGCGCACGTCGGGATACTGCGCATTGAATGCCGCGAGCCGGGGAATCAGCCATTGCGATGCGAAAGTCGGCAGAACCGCCAGTTCCAGATAACCGCCGCCGCTGCCGTGCGCGATGATGGACAGCGTGTCGCGATCGAGATGCTCCAGCGAGCGCCGCACCTGCGCGCTATACACCTTGCCCGCCTTCGTCAGCACGACGCGCTGTTTGACGCGTACGAACAGCCGCACGCCAAGATTGCTCTCCAGCGTGTTGATCTGTCGCGACACCGCGCTCTCGGTGAGAAAGAGTTCGCGCGCCGCGTGCGTGAAGCTCTCATGCCGCGCGGCGGCTTCGAAAGCGAGCAGCGCGCCCATGTTGGGGATCTTGAACTTTCGCACCTTGATTCCAAAAACGCATCAAGTGGCGATTTTATCTCGCTTTACGGCAAGCCCGGCGATTTGAATAATCACGTCTTCGATCGTGCCGTCCGGCGCCTTGCGTTTGGCTCGGCACGTGGGGTCGAACATGTGAATCAGCGCCCATCAGAGCTACGTAGAGAACCGCTATGCGAAACACCAGGAATGCGAATGTCGAACAACTGCTGCTGAATTGCTCGGCGCCGAAAAAACCGCACGGCTCTTCGCGACGCTGAATCATCCGCGCATTCTGGACGAATGGGAGGACGGCATCGTCACGCGCGCCGAGCTCGCGCAGGCGATGAACATGGCGCTGTTCGAGGATCTGCTGGCGCGCTCGGCGAACGGCCGCCAGTACACCGAGGAGACGATCGCGGCGGGCGGCAGCGTTTACTTCGATCATGGCGCCTTGCGCACGGTGCGCTGGCCGCACAGCGGCGCGCTGCCGACGGGCGAAGCCGCGTTTGCGCGCATTCTTCGTCCGCTCGGCTTCAGCGTCAACGGCCGCTATCCGCTCGACCGACTCGGCATGACCGGCCGCGCGTGGGCGCATGACGACGCGCCCGATGAAATCGCGCAGTTCTTCGTCAGCGAATTGCACCCTGAGCGGTTCTCGCCCGAGTTTCAACAGGCCGTGACCAACGTGATCGGCGCGTCGCGCGATCCGTTGACGCCACGCGCCATCGGCCAGTTATGGGAGCTCGAGCGCGACGGTGTGCTGCCGGTCGACGCGGCGCACGAATTGCTGCCGGTGATCGTCGGCGCGTTTGCGCGCCAGCACGACACGCCACGCGAAGCCGATTACGAAGTATTGTTGAACGAATCGGCGGAGATGGCGTGGATCGCCACGGAAGGCAACGCGTTCAACCATGCCACGGATCGCGTCGCGGATGTCTTTCAATTGTCCGACGACGAGAAGGCCAAGGGTCGTCCGATGAAACCGGAAGTGGAGCGCTCGCGTTCGGGACGCGTGTTCCAGACGGCGTATCGTGCCGACCTCGTGCAGCGCGAGTTTCGCGCGGCTGACGGCAGCGTCGTGACGCGCGAAGTGCCGGGCTCGTTCTACGAGTTCATCACGCGCAAGCGGACTTTCGATCAGGACGCGCGTCGTTGGGAAACGGACCTGCGTTTCGACGCGGGCAACGCACAGGGCATCTTCAAGATGACCGCGAGCCAGGCTGCCTGAGCGCGAAGCGGCAGCGCACAGGCACGAGAGACGGGGAGCGCAGTGGGAACGTCATTTGATGAGGAACAGGGCGCGGGCGTCGACGAATTGCACGAAAACGGCACTAGCGCACTGAAGCGGGCGCCGCACGTGGCCACACCTTTCACCGGCACCGCGGCTGTTCTGCAGGCGCTCGAAGCGGATTTGCGCAGCCATGTGCGCGGCGAAGTGCGCTTCGATCAGGGTTCAAAAGCGCTGTATGCGGCGGATGCGTCGAACTATCGGCAAGTGCCGCTCGCCGTCGTCGTGCCCGCGGATGTCGACGACCTGTTGGCCACGCTCGCCGCCTGCCGCCGCAATGACGTGCCGTTTCTCGCGCGCGGCGGCGGCACGTCGCAGAACGGGCAATGCGTCAACGTCGCGGTGGTCGCGGACGCGAGCAAGTATGTGAACCGTGTCGTGTCCGTCGATCCACTGGCGCGCGTCGCGATCGTCGAACCCGGCGTGGTCTGCGACACCTTGCGCGATGCCGCCGAACAGCACGGCCTCACCTTCGCATCCGATCCGGCGACGCACAGCCGCTGCACGCTAGGCGGCATGATCGCCAACAACTCGTGCGGCGCGCATTCGGTGATGGCCGGCAAAACGGTCGAAAACGTCGAGGCGCTGGAAGTCGCGACCGTCGACGGCGCGCGTTTCTGGGTCGGTCCAACCTCCGATCGGGAGCTCGAACGCATCATCGCCGAGGGCGGCCGTCAGGGTGAAATCTACGCCGCGCTGAAGCAGTTGCGCGATACCTACGCCGAGGAGATTCGTGCGAAATTTCCGCGGATCAAGCGGCGCGTGTCTGGCTTCAATCTCGATCAGCTGCTGCCGGAAAACGGCTTTAACGTCGCGCGCGCACTGGTCGGCACCGAAGGAACGTGTGCGCTCACCTTGCAGGCAAAAGTGCGCCTCGTGAAAAGTCCGGCGATGCGCGTGATCGTCGTGGTCGGCTTCACGGATATCTACACGGCGGCGGATGCCGTGCCGCATTTCATGCGCTGCGGGCCGATCGCTATCGAAGGACTGGACCGCGCGATCATTCGCGGTTTGCAGGCGCGCGGCTTGAAGCAGGACGAGATCGCGTTGCTGCCTGAAGGCGATGCATGGGTCGTGCTCGAATTCGGCGCGGACACGCAAGCCGACGTGATGCTTAAAGCGCGAGCCGCCGCCGCTTACTTTGCCTCGGGGCAGGCAGGGCCGAATGTGTCGGCGATGCTTGTCGAAGACCGGGCGTTGCAGGCCAAGGTCTGGTCGATCCGTGAGACGGGCGCGTCGGCGGTGGCGTTGTCGGTCGATACCGGCACGCCGGACCCGATTGTCGGCTGGGAAGATGCGGCGGTCGATCCGCTGCGTCTCGGCGATTATCTGCGCGCGTTCCAGGCGCTGGTGGATCGCTACGGTTACGAGACGAGCCTCTATGGCCATTTCGGCGATGGCTGCGTGCACGCGCGCATTACCTTCGATCTGCGCAGTGCGGAAGGCATCGCGACGTGGCGCAAGTTTCTGCGCGAAGCGGCTGAACTCGTCGTCAAATTCGGTGGATCACTGTCGGGCGAGCACGGCGACGGCCAGGCCAAGGCCGAGTTTCTGCCCATCATGTACGGCCCCGAATTGATGCAGGCGATGGAGCAGTTCAAGGCGATCTGGGATCCGGCCAATCGTCTGAATCCGGGCAAGGTCGTGCATGCGTATCGCGCCGATGAAAACCTTCGCATGGGCCCCGCCTACAAACCGGTCACGTTGCAAACCAGGTTGACGTTTGCGAACCAGCAAGGCGACGGTTTTCAGCGCGAGATCGAGCGGTGCATCGGCATGGGAAAGTGCCGCTCGCTCGAAGGCGGCACGATGTGCCCGAGTTATCGCGCGACACGTGAAGAGAAGTATTCGACGCGGGGCCGCGCGCATCTGTTCTGGGAAATGCTGCAAGGCGACGTGATCGCCGACGGCTGGCAAAGCCGCGAAGTGAAGGAAGCGCTCGATACGTGCCTCGCGTGCAAGGGCTGCAAATCCGATTGCCCGACGCATACGGACATGGCTTCCTACAAGGCGGAATTTCTTTCGCATTACTACGAGACGAAGCGTCGGCCGCGGCAGGCGCTGTTCATGGGGCGCATCGGCGAATGGGCGCCGTGGGCGGCGCGTTTTCCACGTCTGACGAACTTCATGACGTCGGCGCCGGGTTTGTCTTCGTTCGGTAAGTGGCTGGCCGGCGTGGCGCAAACGCGCGAACTGCCTCGTTTCGCGAATGCCACATACAGGCAGATCGCGCGACGTTCGCCGCAATCGGCACGTGATGCCCACGGCGACGTGAAGAAAGTGATCCTGTGGGTCGATACATTCAACGATCACTTCACGCCCGAGATCGCGCAGGCAGCCGCCGATGTCTTAAAGCAATTAGGCTGGCATGTCGTGTTGCCGAAGAACCGGTTGTGCTGCGGGCGTCCGCTGTATGACTTCGGGCTGCTCGAACGCGCACGCGAACTTCTCACGCACATTCTCGACGACCTCGCGGACGATATCGCCGCCGGCGTGCCGCTGGTCGGTCTCGAACCGGGCTGCTTGTCGGTGTTCAAGGACGAACTGCTGAAGCAACTGCCCGATCATGCATTGGCGAAGAAGTTGTCGGCGCAAACTTTTCTGTTCTCCGATTTCGTCGCGCGTCAGCCGTTCGATTGGCCAACGCTCGCCGCGGACGTGATCGTGCACGGACATTGCCATCAGAAGGCGCTGTTCGGCATGCAGGGCGATACCGCGCTGCTGAACAAGCTCGGCGTGAAATGGAAACTGCTCGATACAGGATGCTGCGGCATGGCGGGATCGTTCGGCTTCAACGCGGAGCACCATACGCTCTCCACGAAGATTGGCGAAGACACGCTGTTTCCGGCGGTGCGCGCGGCGGCTGCGGAGACGATCGTATTGACCAACGGCTTCAGTTGCCGTGAACAGATCGAGCAGGGAACCGGGCGTCACGCAATGCATATCGCCCAACTGGCGCAGCGGGCGTTGGCGGCGCGCTAAGCGCGCTCACGCGCGCTGCCGCGCTTGCATTTACTTCTTCGTCGATTCGATGGTGGCCGGCGCTTGAGGAATATCGGCGCTGGTCGCCATCCACAACACTTCGGCGTCTTCCTCACTCGTGGAGACCGCTGCGTGACCGGTGCGGCTGTCGAAGTAGAGGCTGTCGCCGGCATTCAGATGCGTCGGCGCATACAACTCCGAATAGAGACACACGCTGCCGCTGATCACATACAGAAACTCCTCGCCTTCGTGACGGCCCCAATCGTCGAAGGCGTCGAGCGTGTGCGCGGAGATGCGGATACGAAACGGCAGCATCGCCTTGTGCGCGAGGTCGGTGGCGAGCAGTTCCATCTGGTAGCCGCGATAGGCGTGGCGCTGGCCTTCGTTTTTGCGGGTCAGCGCGCGGCGGCCGCTCGCGCTGACTTTGGGCGTGGAACCGAACAGTTCGCCGATTTCGATCTTCAGTCCGAGGACGATTTTCTGCAGCACGTCGAAAGTGGGGGACATCAGGCCGTTTTCGACCTTCGAGAGCGTCGAGCGGGACACGCCGCACAGGCGGCTGGCGGTTTCCAGCGTCAGGTCCTGCGCCTGGCGGGCGGCGCGGACGCGGCGGCCGAGGTCGGTGATGGACGGATCGGCGGATTTGGCGAGATGGGTGTCCATGGGGCTTGATGCTCTGAATGCGCGCTTGGCGGGGCAATGTTGTTTCCGATAATAACATTTGAGGCGAGCCGCAAGTCCGCAGGCGAGTTTCAGGCGCTGTCAGCGGGATCGTCGCGCGCGCTTCGAGCCGTGCGCGTGGCCTGAGCGGTCAATTAGATTGGCGCGATCGAAGCGAGCGCGACATTCTCGTATTTTTCTCATCGGAAACTTTGAATCATCGCGGGCGAGCAACGGCCGATGGCGTCGTTGTAACGTCCAATATTAATCCGGGTCGCCGGCCGCGTTCGATATCGCGGTTTGATAATCCTGTTGCCTTTGCGCGGAAGGCATTAGTTCAGATACTGCGCAGCGCGCTTTGTTGTCTCTCGCGATCCGCCGGCCTTGATAGCAACCTCGCCCCGGTCAGCGCAGAAACCCGCTCAGCGTGATTAAGAAAAATATAAGTGAAACATAGGCTTGCTATATGCCTATAGCCTCGCTTGCGATTAATCACAAGTCTGTTATGCAATCGGAATATTAATAAATTCTGTTAAATCGTCTCGGTAATGGATTTTCCGTTGTCGTATGCATTACGATGCTGAAATTAAAAGCAGCATCGACAAAATAATCGATCCATGTCTCAGAATCGTAAAAAACGACCAACGGGGAATCAGGTGCGCAGAAAGCCGCTGGGTAAAGCCAAACTTTTGCCGCATACTACGGCATACGTGCGCGAACAGTCGTTGCGGTGGCATCTCGCTTTGGCCGCATTCCAGGCGGGCAAGGGCAACGGCGAATTACTGGCAAAGCTGGTGAAGACGCTTTACCTGGCCTGGTATCTTCAGCAGGCCGGGTTCGGCGCGCTGGGGCGTGACCTTTATCTCGACGCCGAACGTATTCTGGATGCCGCCGCTCGTAGCGCGACCCGGGAAATCTGGCGGATCGCGGCAGCGGACTGCGCGCCGATCACGAGACTTCTCGATTTGCACGAGCAGCAGCTGCAAACAGCGCCGGTGTTCGCCGTGGACGAAGCTGAGTTACGCGTCGTGCGCTTCGGTCAGAGCGATAAACGATCGCCGTGGTAAGCCGATTTGAAGCGTGACAGCTTCGAAGTGTGAGTCGTCGCAGGCGGTTATCGTGGAGGCGGGCATCACGAGGCGTCTCCCGAGCGTTCGCTAAATCGTTGTATGGCGGCGTGCAGCGCCACGCTCGGACTATCGAGCGGCCGTCTACCGTTCTGAACCAAGCCGGCGGCGGCCGCCATCCATGGATGAGCAAATGCGACAACGCTCGCGCCTGCCTCATACGCCGCATCGGCTGATGACGCCGTCGCCGCGAGGCATGCTTGAATCTCCGCTTTGAACAGCGCCCAAACGTGGCCGACGTGAACGACTTCCACGGACGCAGCGCTTTTGCTCGCATGCTCCGTAAAAAGCTTCCTCGTCGACTCGATAGCCGATTCAGCCGCACACAACACGACGATGCTCCCACCCACTTCTGCTGCTGCGGCAGCCAAAGCGACATCCGCCCGGACGATGGGCACAGGCGGACTCGCGATATCGGCCACCGCGGGCCCGAGCGTGCCGCAAGTGAGAATGACAGCCTCGGAATCGGCTGCCAGCGCGAGAAGACGCTGCCTTGTGCGGGCGCGCAACTCGTCGGAAAACGCCCCCGTTTGATCCACGGCCTCGCGAAGGTCCGCCCTCACTTCATGGTGAAGATCTTCGGCCCGCAATCCAAGCGTTTTTGCTGCCTGCTCAAACACCTGGCGGTTCCCATCCATCGTATGCAGAAACGAAATACGCATTGCCGTGTGCCTCGGTATCAGGTGTGTCATGTCGGCGCCGCTTCGCATTTCCACGCCGATGGCGCCCCACTCGGTGCCGCTGCATTGTTGCAACGTCGGTGCGGGCTAACAAGGCAAGCGCCTCTACCGGTATCGCCGATACCTCTCTTGCGCGAACGATCCGCGACGATATAGCGGCCTTATGGTCCGCTATTCCGCGCATTCGAGAAGACCGTCGAGCCCTAATATCATCGGTCCGTGTGCCATTAGCTGTCATTTAGCTTGTATCCCGAACGTCGCCGGACGTCCGCAGACGTAGTAACGTATTGAAAATTTAACCTTTCGCCCCGCTACATTGATTCTTGAGGCGCATATGTCCACGGACACAGACCCAATCACCGACGAACAGATCGCTGCAATCGCCGATCGCATGGTCGAAGAGGGCAAAAGAGTTTCGCCAGTGACAATCTGGAAAGAGGTTCGCGGCGGTTCGCTGGTGGCGATAGTCGCGGCCTTGCAACGCTGGCGCGAGGCGCGGCAGGCCGACACACCGCAAGCACAGGTCCAGCCCGGATTGCCGGAGGGCCTCGCCGAAACGGTCATCAGCGCCGCGGATCGGATCTGGACGGCGTCCCAGCACGATGCGGAAAAGGCGTTCAATCAACGTCTCGCCGCGGTGAATCAGGACCTGGAAGCAGCCCTCGCGGAACGGGACGAAGCGCTTGCCGAGTATCAAAAGAGCATCGACGAAATGGAAACGGGGCGCAACCGTCTCAGCGCGCTGACGGATGCGCTGAGCGCGTCGGAAAGCGCTGCTCTACGCCTCGAAGCGGAACGAGCGAGCGCCGCCGGTCGCGCCGAAGCGGCCGAAACTTACCTCGCCGAACTGGAGCAGCGTACGTCCGCACACGACGCCGAACTGGAAGGCATAAAGGCCTCGCTCGCCGAGGAACGCCTCGCACGTGAAGAGTTGGCCACGGCGCTGACCGGCAAAACCGATGAAGTCGCGCAGGTCATTCAGGAGCGTGATCAGGCGCGGCACGAGGCCGCAACATTGAGCGATGCCTGTCAGGCGAAGACAGAGGAGGCGACGCGATTCGCGCAAGAGGCAAGCGCAGCTACTTCGCGCGCTGAAGCGGCGGAGGCACGCATCGAGGAATTCGTGCAGCGCGCGTCCGAGGACCAGACCAAACTGGAAGCCGCGAGCGCGTTGCTTGAAGAAGAACGCCAGGCGCGCGAAGCGTTGGCCGCGGTTGTGACGAGCAAGAACGATGAGGTAACGCGAGTCACGCAGGAGCGCGATCACGCTCAGCAGCAAATCGCCGCGCTGCGCGACGCCCATGAGGCGAAGTCGCAAGAAGCGACGCAATGGTCGCAGGAGGCGAGCGCGGCTTCGTCGCGTGCACAAGCCGCGGAGGCGCGCGCGGAAGAACTGGCGCGGCGTGTGTCGTTGCAAGACGAGGAGTTGGAATCTGCGAAGGTATCGATCGAACAGGAACGCAGGGCACGCGAGGAATTAGCTTCGATCGTCTCCGTCACGAACGATGAGATGACGCGCGTCACCCAGGAGCGCGATCTTGCGCTGGAGGAAATCACGTCGCTGCGTAGCGCCTATGAGGCGTCGCTGGAAGAGGAGCGCAAGGCACGTCAAGAGTTGGCTTCAGACGTCTCCAGCAAGACCGACGAAATAACGCGGCTCACTCAGGAGCGCGACCAGGCGCTGCAGCAAGTCGCGACGTTGGAAGCCGCGTATCAGGCGAGCTCGCAAGAAGTGACGCGATGGTCGCAGGAAGCGAGCTCGGCGGCGTCACGCGCTCAAGCAGCAGAGACGCGTTTAGAAGAGCTGGAACAGCGCGCATCGGCGGATCATGCCAATCTGACTGCGACAAACGCGTTGCTGGAAGAAGAGCGCAAAGCACGCGAAGAGTTGACGGCGGCTGTCTCGGCCAGGAACGACGATGTAACGCGAGTCACGCAGGAACACGATCAAACGCGACAACAGTTCGCCGCTTTGCGCGAGGCCCATCAGGCGAAGTCGGAAGAAGCGACGCGATTGTCCGAGGAGTTGAGCGCCGCAACAGCGCGCGCGCAGGCAGCCGAAGCACGCGTGGAAGAACTCGCGCAGCGCGCTGCGTCCCAAGTTGCCGAACAGCAAGCCGCGACGGCTTCGCTAGAAGAAGAACGCAAGGCTCGAGCGGAGTTGGCCGCAGAGCTTTCAGCCAGACACGATGAAATAGCGCGAGCCACTGAGGAACGCGACCAAGCCCAACAGCAGATCGCGGCGTTGAACAGCGCCTACCAGGCCAAGGAAGAAGAGTCAGCACGCTTGCTGACAGAGTTGAACGCGGCTTCGTTGCAGGTACAGGCTGCTGAAGCGCAGGCAAGCGAGAACCACGCGCAGTTCGTCGCAGTGGAAGCTGAGTTGAAACAAGCGCGTGCTGTGCTGATCGCGGAGCGCGAGGCGGCCCGGGTGCGGGCCGAGGAAGCGTCGGCGCAACTCAGCGAGTTGCAGCGCGTCACGCATGAACTGGACGAGGCGCGCGAGCAGATCAGCGCCGTGACCGAGGCGAAGACACTCGTGAGTGCAAACCTCGCTCGGCTATCGCAGGATGCCTCCGCCGTGAGAGAGCGCGCGGAGGCCGCCGAACGCCATGTCGCGGAGTTGGAGCAGCGCGTCGTCGCGCAAACCGCGGCTATAGCGCAACACGCTCAACGCGCCCAGCAGCTAGCAGCCCGTGCCGAGCAGAACGACAATACGGAGGAGGTCGCGGCATTGCAGCGGCAAGTGTCGACGCAGGCCAAAGCCCATGCAAAGGCCATGAGCGAGCTTCGCACGACAGCCGAGCAGTGGGTCGCGCATGCAAAAGACCTCAAGCAGCGGCTCGGACTGGCAAGCGAGAAGATCTTGTTCATCGACGCACGCAGCACCGGCGAGGTGGCGCTTGTCAGGCGGCTTTCATCCGAACTGGAGCGGCTCAAACCGGATCACGAATTGGTCTCGCGGGAGACGCAGCAAAAACTGATTGCCGCGACGATGACGCACCAGCTTGCGCAGAAGGGCTACCGTTACGATCCGACCACGGCGGTGATGTCGAAAGTCGCGACCTGACGCTAGCCACGGTCACACGCGCAATGGAGAAAGGCGCGCGCATGCGACGCGCGCCCCATGAATCCGACGCTTACGGCGCGACCGGCTTGCCCGACGCGTCCTTCACTTTCTGTTTCCACTGCGTGCGGATTTCGGCTGTCACGGATTCCGGCAGCGAAATGTAGTCGAGATCATCCGCTGCCTTGCCGCCATTCTTGAACGCCCAGTCGAAAAACTTCAGCGTTTCGGCACCCTGCGCCGGCTTGTCCTGCGCCGTGTGCAACAGCACGAACGTCGCGCCGACGATCGGCCATGCGTTCTTGCCCGGCTCGTTCGTCAGAATCTGGTAGAACGACTTTGACCAGTCCGCGCCCGCGGCCGCTGCCTTGAAGGTGTCGGTCGCCGGTGCGACCACGGTACCCGCTGCATTTTTCAGCGACGCATAGGTCATGTGGTTCTGCTTCGCGTACGCCCACTCGACGTAGCCGATCGCGCCCGGCAGACGCTGCACGAAGGCTGCGACGCCGTCGTTGCCCTTGCCGCCCGTGCCCGTCGGCCAGTTGACCGTGGAACCTTCACCGACCTTCGACTTCCAGTCTGCGTTGACCTTCGACAGATAGTTCGTCCAGATGAAGCTGGTGCCCGAACCGTCGGCGCGGCGAACCACGGCGATATCGGTATCCGGCAGCTTGACCTTCGGGTTCAGCGCGACGATCGCGGGATCGTTCCACTTCTTGATCTTGCCGAGATAGATATCGCCGAGCACTTCGCCCGACAGCACCAGTTCGCCGGCCTTCACACCCGGCACGTTGATTGCCGGCACCACGCCGCCGACAACGGTCGGGAACTGGAACAAGCCGTCCTTGGCCAGTTCGTCGTCTTTGAGCGGGGCGTCCGAGCCGGCGAAATCCACGGTCTTCGCAATGATCTGTTTGATGCCGCCCGACGAACCGATGCCCTGATAGTTGACCTTGCCGCCGCCGCCCTTTTGATAGGCGTCGGCCCATTTCGTATAGATCGGCGCGGCGAAGGTGCTGCCGGCACCCGTGATGTCGGCGGCGTGTGCGGCGCTGGCACACAGCGCACACACAACCAGCGTAAGTTGCTTGAGATTCATGGTGAGACTCCTCACGGCGACGCAATCGCCTTCGATGGGCTGCAACTTAAGGGCGAAATATGACGTTCTTGTGACTACTCAAATTAAATGATCCGCTTGGCTAAGCTTAAGCATTCGCTAAGCCGACGTCATGAAAACTAGTGGGTTAACCTTCTTTTGATCGGCCGCGATATGCTCGGACCTTTGATTCCGGTTCAATCTGCGCGGCGCCGGAAGTTGGAATCGGGTGGTGACCGCCACGGTTCTGATTTTGGCCGCCAGATTGCCGGATAGGCCAATCCCGCACGGGAAGCAAACGCTGAATGACCTATGAAATCTGATCTGCTACTGCAAACCTACGGCGCGGACTCGTCCGGCATGGTCTGCGGCTTTCTCTTTTCTTCGAATCGCGCCGGTCGCTCGATCGACGCCGACGAAGTCGCCGAATGGCTCCAGGCCCACGACGCCCACGGCCCCGCGAAGGAAGGCAGCGAGTTTCTCTGGCTTCACTTCAATCTCGCACATAGCGCCAGTGAGCGTTGGATGAGAGCCCAGCTCGAATTGCCCGAGACGTTTTTCGACGCATTGCGCGAAGGCTCGCACTCCACACGCATCGAACACGCGGACGGCGCACTGCGCGCGGTCGTGAACGACGTCATGTTCAATCTCGAGTTCACTCCCTCCGAGATTGCGACGCTGTGGATTTACGCGAATCAGCGAATCATCGTGACCGCGCGCCTCAAGCCGCTGCGCTCGGTGGACCGACTGCGTGCGTCGGTTCGGGAGGGAGAGGTATTCAGGTCGCCGGCGGAATTGCTGGTTCATCTGATGCATGACCAGGCTGATCTGTTGGTGCAGATCGTCCGGCGAACCAGCGCCGACGTCGACCGGATCGAGGACCGGTTCCTGTCGCAGCGGCCCACACAGAACCGGATCGATCTGGGCGCGATGCGTCGTATGCTGACGCGCTTGCAGCGCATGCTGGCGCCTGAACCCGGCGCGATCTTCCGTCTGCTGGCACGGCCGCCGCGCTGGCTTCATGCGGACGACGTGCAGGATCTGCGCGAGTCGACGGAAGAGTTTTCCGTGGTTCTCTCCGATGTGGCCGGGCTGATCGAACGGGTCAGGCTGCTGCAGGAGGAGATCATCTCGCGCCTCGAAGAGCAGAACAACCGCACGCTGTTTACGCTCACGCTGGTGACGGTTTTGGCGATGCCGATCAATATCGTCGCGGGCTTTTTCGGCATGAATGTGGGCGGTATTCCGCTCGCTGAAAACCGCCACGGCTTCTGGGTGATGGTGTTACTCGTCGCCGGCTTTACCGGGCTCGCGGGATGGTGGGCATTTCGCCGCCGCAAGGAACGATAAGGGCTATTGTGTCCGGCTTCGGCGGCAGTGACCTAGTATCGCGATATCGTCAGTGTCAGTTCACGCCGGCGCCGGGACGCTCGACGGCAAGCCGGTCGTTGAGTGCGCGTAACTCTGCATTCGCACGCTGCATGTGCTGGCCTTTGCGATTCCTGAGATACGCGATTGCGTCGACTACCATGCCGGGCTCACCCAGCCGATCCGCATGCGCCAGCAGCAGCGCTTCGCTCGAAACAATATCGTTGAGCTTGCCTAGCTCGTCCTGCAATTGCGTCAGTTCCGCGACGCTGATCTCGTTGCCGCTATCGAGTAGCGGCGCGAAAAACTCCAGCAGATAGCGAACTTTCTTTCCCGCGACGCGAACGTCGTGAAGTTCGGCGTAACCGGCGTCCGGATTTCCCAGCACACGCTTCAAACGTTTTCGCAGCCTCCGCTTCGCCGTTGCAACGCGGTTCGCGGCGAATATCGCGAGCGGTTCCTCGAACGAGCACGCGTCGAGTTGCTGAATCACGCTCGCGATTCGCTGTGTCAGCATGGCTTCGGCGTTCGCGTCTGCAATCGTTGCGCGACTGCGCAACAGTGCATTGCCACGCAATAGATCGAGACGTTCGATGAGCGCCGCGAAAGCATGCGGTGTCGACACGTCTTCCGCCAGTAAGTGTTTCAGGATATCCCAGTCACGCGTTTGACCGGCGGAATCGGCGAGCGCCTTGAATTCACGCCGCTGCCATCTTGCCCGCGATCTGTCGATAAGCGGATCGTAAGCCCACCACAGCGAACGCAAGCGCCGCAGCACGACACGCAGTTTGTGCGGACTTTCCGCATCCGCGCTCACGCACAAGCTGCCGATGCGTAGCGCCACTTGCGCGGCCATTGGCGTGGCCAGCGTCGAAAAGGCCACTGCCGGTGACATGTCCGGCGCAATCGTGCCGCCTCGTTTGTTGGGATTGTCTGCGACCCGCTCCTGTGTGGAGGCGGTTGCAGATGCGGGATCACGCGTGTCAGGTGTGGAGTTCATCGGCTCGAGTTGCATGAGTCCCTGAAGCGGACGGAAGTGAGGTGAACGTAAGGTGACGCGTGTCGGGTAGCTTAGCAACTGCGATATCCATCCTACAACGTAAAAATCCTGAGGGGCATGCCGGCACTGTGGACAAAACAGAATTCACGCGACGATTCAACCTAACTTCGCTCGGAGGAAGACGCCACGCTGTTCAGTATGGCGAATCGAATGGTGTGTCGTTTCCGTGCCGTGTTGATAGAGCGATTCAATTTGCTTCCCGCTCTTCACCGACCTGTAATAAGAAAAGTTGTCATTACCGCGCTGCGCGAACCCTCTTTCAGATCGGCACACCGCAGCGCGACGAACAACCGGTGGAAATAGAAAGCGTAAGAAAGTCCGCCAGACAATAGTTTCTCCACGCCACGCGTCGTTACCCGGCGAGCTTCACTTCATGAGCTTCAACAACAATTCCGAGTGAGGTCTTTCGTGAGCTATACACAAACATTGTTGGCCGGTGTGGCTGGCGCTTTTCTGGCGGTCGCGGCGCACAGCGCTGACATTACCGGCGCCGGCAGCACCTTTGCCGCGCCTATTTATACGAAATGGGCCACCGCATACCAGCGTGCGGGTGGCGGCACGGTGAGCTATCGCGCTGTTGGGTCGACGGAAGGCTTGAAGGAGATCATGGTCAGTCAGGTCGATTTCGCCGGCTCGGACGCACCGCTGAGCGACGATGAGTTGATGAAGAACGGGCTGATTCAGTTTCCAACCGTAATCGGCGGCGTCGTGCCGGTCATCAATCTGCCGGGGATCAAGCCAGGCGAGCTGATTCTCTCGGGGCGTGTGCTTGGAGATATCTACCTGGGCAAAATCGTCAGTTGGAATGCTCCGGCCATCGCCGCCATCAATCCCACGATCAAGCTGCCCGACACGCCTATCGCCGTGGTTCGTCGGCTCGACGGTTCAGGCACCACGTTGATCTGGACGCACTTTCTCGCGCAGGTGAGCCCTGAGTGGAAGAGCAAGGTCGGTGAGGGGACTTCAGTGCGCTGGCCGCGCGGAATAGGCGGGCGAGGCAACGAAGGAGTCGCCACCTTCGTACAACATTTGCCAGGCGCGATCGGCTACGTTGCATGGGACTTCACGAAGCAGAATCATATGGCGTACGCGGCCATGGAAAATGCGTCGGGTGCCGTGGTTCAGCCAGGACCCGAAACTTTCAAGGCCGCCGCCGCGAGCGCCGACTGGTCCAGATCGCTCTTTCCGATCCTGACCAACGAGGCGGGCGCGAACGCATGGCCCGTTGTCGGCGCGACGTATGTCTTGCTGCACAGCACGCAGGACAAACCGGAGCGCGGCGAGGAAACGCTGAGATTCCTCGACTGGGCGCTGACGAACGGCAGCCAGGCCGCGGAGGACTTGGACTATATTCCGCTGCCGCCGTCGGTCGCGAGCGAGATTCGCACGCAGTTGCACGCGCGGGTGAAGAATCCGGCGGGTAAAACAGTCGCGGGCGAATGACGGCGGTAGTCTCGCCGCTCAGGCAGCGAGACTCTGACGAGTCCGCGCCCACTGCGCAAGCGCGGCGCACGCCACCAGCAGCGACCCGGTGACGAAGAACACGGAGTGCAGCCCGAGATGGACAGCGATCACGCCGCCGATAATCGGACCGACAACCTGTCCGCTGAATTGCGCCGACTGCAAATAGCCGAGCATCTGACCGGTCTTGTGCTCTTCCACTGCATGCCGGGCCAGTTTGGCAATCGCGGGCAGAAGACCGGCCAGCGTCATGCCCATCAGCGCGCGTAATCCCGCCAGTTGCCACCATGCGTGAACGAACGCTTGCGGAATCATCACCAGACCCGTCAACACCAGGCACGCGACGATCACGTTCCAACTGCCGACCCGATCGGCCAATGCGCCGAGGCGCGCGGCCGTCAGCATGCTGCCAAAAGCCGAACACGCCATCACGATGCCCGCCACGCGCGCCAGATGAAGTGACGGCACGCCGAGACTGCCCACGTAGACCGTGATGACCGGTTCGATCGACATGTTGGCGAGCAGCACCATCATCGCGGTGACGAGCAAGGCGGCGATCACCGGATAGTTGTTGCGATGCGCACTCCCCGGCGCATGCTCGGAGGGACGCCGCGCGGAATGAGCGGCCGGGTCGAAATCTTCCTTGACGACGAAGATCGTGAGCAACGCGGCGACCGCGATCATGGCGCCGCCGGCGAAGAACGTGCCGCGAATGCCGAGCCAGCCCGGCAAAAAACCGCCGACGAGCGGCCCGATCAGATTGCCGGCCAGCGCGCCCGTCGACAGCACGCCCAGCGCCCAGCCCGCACGTTCCTTCGGCGCCTGGGTGCCGACCATCACCGTCGACGCCGACGAGTAGCCGCCCACCAGGCCCGCGAGCAAACGCAGGGCGACGAGTTGATGCACGTTGTGCGCAATGCCGATCAACGACATCACCACGGCCATGCCGACGGCCGCGCGCACCAGCATCGGCTTGCGGCCATAACGATCGGCAAGGCGCCCCCACACTGGCGCGGTGACAGCAGTGCCCAGAAACGTGGCGCCGAACGCGATGCCCGACCACTGGATAACGGCAGACTGCGACTGCACCCCGAGTTGCTGGACGTAGATGGGCAAGAACGGCAGCAGCATGCTCAGGCTGACGAGCGTGGTGAACGAGCCAAATACGCACACGGCCAGATTGCGGCGCCAGTAACGTTCATGTCGCGCGGAATAGTCGAGGCCGCGCGTTGACTGACCGGACGGCACGGAAACTTGCGAGGGGGTATTCATATCATCTTCCCGGCAAACGAATGCGAGCGTGACTGACCCTCAGCTTCGGCAAGTTCGCTCATCAATGTGGCAACTAATTGCGCAGCGGGCAACGCTCTCGCGAGCGGCGCTCCCTGGCCGGCCCACTGGACGGCAAAATCGGAATTGCCCTTGGCGCGGGCTGCGGCGTTCAGCGCCTTGGCGGCGTCGTATGCAATCGGATAGTCGGGCAGCGGCGGCGCGTCCGGCGAGTCTACGTCGATATACAGCCGGTTGCTCAAACCGCGTGCAGGGCGGCCGGAGATCGCGGCCGTTACGGCCGTCCGGTACGCGCGTTGGCTGGTCAGTGCGTGCCGGTAGGCGGCATCCGCGCCGGATTCCGGACACAGCACGAACGCGGTGCCCATCTGCACGGCGCTCGCGCCGAGGAGCAATGCGCTGGCAATGCTTCGACCGTCCATGATGCCGCCCGCGGCGATGACCGGCAGCGTCGACTGTTTGGCGATCAGCCGGACCAGCGCGAGGGTGCCGATCATCGCGTCGTCGTCCGGATTGAAGGCGCCACGATGACCGCCTGCTTCCGCGCCTTGCGCGACGATCGCATCGAGTCCCGCCTGCTCGATCTGCAAGGCTTCGTGCGGTGTGGTCGCGCATCCGAACAGCAGAATGCCGGCGCGATGCAGCGCGTCGATCCATTCGCGCGATGGCAGCCCAAAATGAAAACTGACGACAGCGGGACGTTCTTCGATCAACACTTGCAGCATTGCCTCGTCGACCACGAAGCTCGTGTAAATCTCCTTGAGCGCGACCGGTGTTCTGGCGCCAAACTCAGCGAACAGCGGTTGCAAATGCGCCAGCCACGTGGCTTCGCGAAGCGGATCGCTGTAAGCCGGCCGATGGCAGAACACGTTGACGTTGAACGGCTTGCTGGTGAGCGCGCGTGTCGCGACGATCAACTCGCGCGCCTGCTGCGCGGTACTCGCACCCACGGCGATCGAGCCGAGCGCGCCGGCATTGGAAACAGCGGCGGCGAGGGCGGGCGTCGAGATGCCGGCCATCGGCGCCTGAATGATGGGATGCTGCATGCCGAGTGCCTGCAGAAAACTGATGTCGGAGGTCATGGGGTTCTCACAGTTCGAGTAGTGGGTAGAGTCGCCTGCAGCGGAGTGGCTAGGCTTGCTTCGGACCGAACCGAAGCGCGCCGAATAGGTCCACCGCGAGAGCAAGCGCCAAAGACGCGGCACCGATCACGAATAGCGTCGTGTAGTTGCCGCCGTCGTGCGCGAACAGAAACGACAAACCGTACGCCGCGACGGCCTGCAAGACGGCGAAACTGGTGGTCGCCGCGCTCCACGCGACTTTCTGGGAGGCCGGATGATGAGTGAGCAATTCATTGATCCTGCCGAGCACAAGCGCCACGATGCCCGGCACGAATGCGCCGACCACGACGCTCGACACGATCAACGCCGCCGGGCCACGCACGACAGCCGGCAATGCGACCGCGACGATCTGCAGGACATAGGCGACACGCAATGCCGGACCGAAGCCGGCGCGGTCAGCCAGATGACCTGTCAGCAGCGGGCCCACGATCGCCCCGAGTCCAAACAGCACCCAGTATTGCGCACCGGCATCGACGCCCTTGCCAAGGCCGCGCGCCACGAAATCGACGAGAAAGATCATGTGCGGGACGAGGCCCACGGCGTTCAACGCATACTCGGCGTAGAGCGCGCGCAGCGACGCAGCCGGATAGGTCTGGCTATGCCGCGTGTGATGCGACGCGTGCTGTGCGACGGATTCGCCTCGTCCAGGCCAGCCGTTCCATGCGACGGCCGTCAACGCGAGGGAGATCGCGGCGAGTCCCAACCACGTTTGCATCAGGCCTTGGCGCAGCAGGATCGGCACGATCGTCCCGGATGCCACAATGCCGAGACCGATACCGCTGAAGATCGCACCGCTCGCAAAGCCCCTGCGCGATGGGGCCACGTGCGCGAGAACAGTCGGCGCGGCGAGCACCATCAGCGCGCCGCCCGCGAGGCCCGATGCGAAGCGCCAGACGAAGAACCAGAGAAACGAAACCGGAAAGGCGCAGGCGACGAACGCGACGGTCGCGAGCAGCATCATCGCGCGTAACACGGAGGTCGCATCGAATCGTCGCGCCAGCCAGCCGCCCGCGAGCGCGCCCGCCAGATAGCCGCCGAGATTGGCCGCGCCGAGATACGCGGCGGTCGAGGCCGGAAACCAGTGCGCGCTGACGATGGCCGGCAACAACGGGGTGTAGGCGAAGCGCGCGAGGCCGATACCGACCAGGCTCGCGCTGGCGCCTGCCAGCGCGCCGCGCCACACGTTGAATGCCGGCGGGATCGGTTCGTTGACGACTGCACGTTGCATCACTGCCTCCACGGTTCGGTTACGCGCCGACTCGTCTTGCTGGCCGGTTCGACACGAAAGGTACGAAGGTCACCGCTCGCAACGCCTCTCATGAGGATTGCGAACTGCACCGCAATGCCTCGCAATGCGACAAACAATGCCTGGAGCGCCCACGCTGGGGCCGCCGTCCATGTGCGGATGTGTGTCCGTGACGAAGATTGCCGAGTCGAGCGCGGCGTCGGTCGTATCAGTGAATTACCGGAATGGCCCACGGCTTGCGCCAGGTGATCTCGATGGAGGTAAGTCTAGATTGAACCGATTGAAGAGAGAATCCACGCGGCACGGCAGACATTCTTCCGCGAAACGATTCAATTTCGGGTGGTAATCCGCTCGGACTGCGTGAAATGCTTGCGTAGACGCGGCGTCGCGAAATCGACGAACGCCCGCACCTTGGGCACGGCAAGGCGTCCGTGCGGGGTCAGCAAGTGGACCGGCAGCGGGGCGGGTTCGTTGTCGCTCAGGACGATCTTCAGCGTGGCTTCCTTGACCTGTTCGGCGACGTGATAGGAAAACATGCGGGTGACGCCGTGCCCCGCGACCGCCGAGGCCACGGCCGCCTGAATACTGTTGACGATGAAGCGAGGCGTGAACTGCACCACGCGCGGAATCGTCGAACCGTTCGGCGGCGGAAAGCTCCACGAGTCCAGCCCGAAGTGAGTCATGGAGATGATCTGATGCTGGGCCAGATCGGAAGGTTCGGTAATGGGAGGGTGTTTGGCCAGGTAGCGAGGCGACGCGGCAACGACCCGCCGCACTTCGCCGACCGGAATTGCCACCAGCGTCGAATCGGGCAGGTGAGCGATGCGCAACGCCAGGTCCATCCCTTCGTCGATGAGGCTCACCGGGCGGTCGAGCATATTCAGGCGGACCGACACAGCCGGATAGCGGTCGACGAAGTCGTCGATGATCGGCTGCAGCATGTCCTGGCCGGCGGCCACCGGCGCGGTGATCGTGAGCAGCCCGCGCGGCGCGGAGCGCTCGCCGGCAATCAGCAGATCGGCTTCTTCGAGATCGGTGAGAATGCGTCGGCAGGCAGCGGCATATCGTTCGCCGGCTTCGCTCAGTTTGATTGTGCGCGTCGTGCGATGCAGCAAGGCCGTGCCGACATGCTCTTCGAGGAACGCAATAGCGCGGCTAACCGCGGCGGGCGAGCGGCCGAGGCGACGGCTCGCGCCCGCCAGGCTGCCTTCGTCGAGCGTGGCGACGAACACCTTCATTGCGTCGATGCGGTCCATGTTGCCTGATCCGGTGTGATTGAAAACGCGATCTGGCAGAGTCTACAGCGATGGACCGAAAGAGCGTGGAGCGAGGGCGCTTACGCGCCGGCGGATGCCTCCAGTTCCGCAAGCCGCTTGCGCAGCAGGCGATCCTCCTGGAAGCGGCTGGTCTCGTCACGAATCACGGCGACGATGCCGGTGAGTTCGTTTTGCGGCGAATGCAGCAACGCGACCGTAAAGGCGATCGACAGCGAGCGTCCGTCCTTGTGCACGGCAGGGACGCGCAGCACGTCATTGCCATAGCGGGTTTCGCCGGTCGCCATGGTCTTGTGATAGCCGTCCCAGTGCCGGCCGCGCAGACGCTCCGGGATGATCAGGTCTAACGAATTGCCGAGCGCCTCGCCTTGCGTGAAGCCGAACATGCGTTCAGCCGCGGGGTTCCAGAATGTGATGCTGCCGTGGGCGTCGGAAATGATGATCGCGTCGCCGATTGCGTTGGCAAGTTGCTGGAAGTCGATGGCGTTTTGCATGGCGCTCCCCCTCGATCTGAAAAACACGAATGCTCAATAGAATACGGCGCCACCAGGACGCCGCATCGGCAAGGCCGGGCTGATACCCGGCCTTGCGTAGCACCATTAAACCGCTTTCACTTCGCGCAGGTTGAAGATGTCCTGCTTGCTGTAGCCGAGGCTCGCCAGCACTTCCTCGGTGTGTTCGCCCAGCAGCGGCGAGGCGGTGACTTCCGGCTTCAGATCCGAAAACTTGATCGGGCTGCCGACGGTCAGATACGAACCGCGTTTCTTGTGCGGCACTTCGACAATCGTGCCGCTCGCACGCAACGACGGATCGTTCGCGAGTTCCTTCATGGTCAGCACCGGCGCGCACGGAATGTCGAACTTGCGCAAGATGTCGACCGCTTCGAACTTGGTCTTGTCGGCGAGCCAGCCTTCAATCGTGTTGAAGATGTCGAAAATATGCGGTTGACGTGCTTCCGCGGTCTTGTAGGCCGGGTCGTCAATCCACTCCGGCTTGCCGAGGGCCTTGCAGATCGGCTCCCACGCATGGCCCTGGATCGTGAAATAGATGTACGCGTTCGGATCCGTTTCCCAGCCCTTGCACTTGAGCACCCAACCCGGCTGACCGCCGCCGCCCGCATTACCGCCGCGCGGCACGACATCGCTGAATTCGCCGTGCGGATACTGCGGATATTCTTCCAGGTAGCCGACACGTTCCAGCCGTTGTTGATCGCGCAGTTTCACGCGGCACAGGTTCAGCACGCTGTCCTGCATCGACACCGCGACCTTCTGGCCCTTGCCGGTTTTGTCACGTCCCAGCAGCGCGGTCAGAATGCCGATGGCCAGATGCATGCCGGTATTGCTGTCGCCGAGGGCGGCCGCGCTGATGGTCGGCGGGCCGTCCCAGAAGCCGGTGGTGGAGGCCGCGCCGCCCGCGCATTGCGCGACGTTTTCGTAGACCTTCAGGTCGTCGTAGTGGTGGCCGTCGCTGAAGCCCTTCACCGAAGCGACGATCATCTTCGGGTTGAGTTCGTTCAGGCGTTCCCACGAAAAACCCATCCGGTCCAACGCGCCCGGGCCGAAATTCTCGACCAGCACGTCCGATTCGCGGATCAGCTTTTCGAGCACCTCCTTGCCTTCGGGTTTCTTCGTGTCCAGCGTGAGCGACTTCTTGTTGCTGTTGAGCATCGTGAAGTACAGCGCGTCGGCATCAGGGATATCGCGTAACTGGTTGCGCGTCACGTCGCCGGAACCCGGCCGCTCGACCTTGATGACGTCCGCGCCGAACCAGGCGAGCAACTGTGTGCAAGCGGGGCCCGCTTGAACATGGGTGAAGTCGATGATCCTGATGCCTTCGAGAGGTTTGGTCATGTTGAATCTCCGTGGTTGCCCAGACTACTTTTTCATTGCCGCGCTTTGCGGATTCAGATTGGTCAAGCGGCCGCTTTCGGTGCCGGCCGCTTCGTCGATGACGGCGTTGATCAGACTCGGTTTGCCCGAGGCGATCGATTCGAGCAGCGCCTTCGTCAGTTCCTCGGGCGTGGTCGCGTGATAGCCGACGCCGCCGAATGCCTCGATCATCTTGTCGTAGCGCGCGTTCTTCACGAACACGGTCGGCGCGACATCCTTGCCGCCGGTCGGGTTCACGTCGGTGCCGCGATACACGCCGTTGTTGTTGAAGACGATGGTGCAAACCGGCAAGTCATAACGGCAGATGGTTTCGAGTTCCATGCCGCTGAAGCCGAACGCGCTATCGCCCTCGATCGCGACGACCGGTTTGCCGCTCGTCACCGCCGCGCCGATCGCGAAGCCCATGCCGATGCCCATGATTCCCCACGTGCCCGAGTCGAAGCGTTTGCGCGGTTCGTACATGTCGATGATGCTGCGCGCGTAGTCGAGCGTGTTCGCGCCTTCGTTGACGACGTTGATGTCCGGCCGTGTTTTCAGCACGTCGCGGATCGCGCGCAACGCGCTGTGGAAGTTCATCGGCGACGGATTCTTGTCGAGCGTCGCGGCCATCTTGGCGAGGTTCTTGTTCTTGCGTTCGGCGATCGCGCCGGTCCATTCGGTGCCCGGCTTTTTGTAGCTCGCGTCGAGGCCTTCGCGCAGCGCTGCCACGCACGAACCGATATCGCCGATCACCGGCGCGGCAATCGCGACGTTGCTGTCGATTTCCGTCGGCGAGATGTCGATCTGGACGAACTTCTTCGGCTCGGCGCCCCACGTCTTGCCTTTGCCATGCGAGAGCAGCCAGTTCAGGCGCGCGCCGATCAGCACGACGACGTCGGCTTCCTGCAGCACGAACGAACGCGCCGCCGACGCCGATTGCTGGTGTGTATCGGGCAGCAGGCCCTTGGCCATCGACATCGGCAGATACGGAATGCCGCTTTGTTCGACGAAGCCGCGAATCTCCGCGTCGGCCTGCGCGTACGCCGCGCCTTTGCCGAGCAGGATCAGCGGACGCTTGGCGCTCTTCAGCACATCGATGGCGCGCTTGACCGATTCCGGCGCGGGCAATTGACGTGGCGCCGCGTCGATTACGCGCACCAGCGATTGCTGCGCTTTCACGGCGTCCAGGGTTTGCGCGAGCAGCTTGGCGGGCAGGTCCAGATAGACGCCGCCAGGGCGGCCCGACACCGCGGCGCGGATCGCGCGCGCCACGCCGATGCCGATATCTTCCGCATGCAGCACGCGATAGGCGGCTTTCGCGTACGGCTTGGCTGCATTCAACTGATCCATCTCTTCGTAATCGCCTTGCTGCAGATCGACGATTTCGCGCTCGCTCGAGCCGCTGATGAGGATCATCGGGAAGCAGTTGGTGGTCGCGTTGGCGAGTGCGGTCAGTCCGTTCAGAAAGCCCGGCGCCGACACGGTCAGACAGATGCCCGGCTTCTTCGTCATGTAACCGGAAACGGCCGCCGCATTGCCCGCATGCTGTTCATGGCGAAAGCCGATAAAACGCATGCCTTCCGCCTGGGCAAGACGCGCAAGGTCGGTGATCGGGATGCCGACCAGGCCAAAGATGGTGTCGATGTCGTTCAGTTTCAGCGCGTCGATGACGAGATGGAATCCGTCGGTCGTCTCGGTCGCCTGTTGTGTCGACGTGTTGTCTGTTGTGGGCTGGTCGGCTTCTGCCATGACATCTCTCCTTGTTGGCGGGGCGTAGTGTGGTGTTTCGTGAGCGGGGCGCTCACGTGGTCAGTCAATCAGGCGAGCCGCCGGACGACGGCTGCAGCCGTGCTTCGGCGATAACGACGCTGGCCGGCGCGCCTGAGTTTTCGATCCAGCGCTTTCTCATGGGGGCGAGGATGAATTTCGCGGACACGGCTGCCGCGATCGACACCACGGCGGCCGAGATGAACACCGTGCTCCATCCGCCGTTCGCCGACAGCACCGATGCCAGCGGCACCAGCATCGACGCGGTGCCCTTCGCGGTGTACAGCGTTCCCGCGTTTGCGGCGGCGTATTTGCTGCCGAACGTATCGGCGCAGGTGGCCGGGAAGATGGAGAAGATTTCGCCCCAGCACAGGAACACGGCAGCCGCGAAGAACATGAAGGCGTACGGGTTGTGGCCGAACTGCATGAGTCCCAGCAGCGCGACGCCTTCGCCGAGAAAGATCATGAACATCGTGTTTTCCCGGCCGATGCGATCCGACAGAAAGCCGCACAAGGGACGGGTGAAACCGTTGCACAGGTTGTCGATGGACAGTGTCATCGTGAGGAGCGGCAGCGTGATGCCCATCAGATTCACGGGCAGCTTGGCAAAGCCGTATTCCTTCGCAATCGGCCCGAGCTGCGCGGTCGCGATGATGCCGCCGGCTGCGACGAACACGAACATCAGATACAGCACCCAGAAGAGCGGCGAACGGATCATCTCGCCCGGCGTGTAGTCGATCTTGCTGGCAACGATGCGTTTGGCGGCGACAGCGTTGGCGGGCGGCTTCGACCGAATCAGCATGGTGGCGAGCAGCAGAATGCAGACGCCCTGGAAAATGCCGAAGAACATGAAGGTGTGCTGGTAGCCCGAGCGTTGGATCATGTCGGCAATCGGGATCACGGTGACGGCCGCGCCGGCGCCGAAACCCGCCGCGGTCAAACCCGCCGCGAGACCGCGCTTATCCGGAAACCATTTGAGCGCCGTGCCCACACAGGTGCCGTACACGCAGCCCGCGCCGATCCCGGCAATGACTGCCGCGGTGTACAACTCGGCAAGACTGCTTGCATGGGCGTCGATGATCCAGCCGAGCGCCGCGCACAGCGAGCCGCCAATGACAACGGGACGCGGCCCGAACTTGTCGACGAGCCAGCCTTCGACCGGCACGAGCCAGGTTTCGGTGACGATGAAGATCGTGAACGCTGTCTGGATCGCCGCTTGTCCCCAGTGGTGCGCGTTGTCCATTGGTACGACGAACAGCGTCCACGCATATTGCAGATTCGCGACGAGTCCCATGCACACAATGCCGATCGCGAGTTGCACCCAGCGGTGATGCGTGAATGCAGTGCGGCCTCTTTCCGATGCGCTGGAATGTCCCATGTCTCCGTCTCCTGTATATTCCGTCGCGCTCAAATGGCGCGTTGGACTTACGTGATCGAACCGCTTCATCGCCGTTTTATTTGCGGCAGCGAGGCGCCAATGGTCGGCCAGAGGGAGCTGCACTAACGAAAACCCTTACCCGTTGAGCGTAAAACCGGCGAGTGAGAGGCGATGAGTCGTGCAGCGCGTCTGAGTGGATGCTGCGCGAGAACAGCAATAAGGAAAAGTTAAAACATTTTATGGTTTGCATTCGGCATTCCTAATGGATGCGCTGCCGCCCTTGCCCATGGCTCAATTGACGGCGATGGCTCGCTGTCCAAGGTGCTCAGATCTCGATGCTGTGGCTACTTGGGGTAAACCAATATATAGACAAAGCACTATCGTTTTTCGAAAAAACTTTAACTATTGTTTATTTATGCGCTCTTCTACTCTTCGTTCATGCCACCTGCCTGACGGAGACGACCATGAACCCCTCGCAATTCGACGCTGGCGACAGCGCGCACCATGCTGAAATCCAGGCGCAACTGTGCGCCTATAACGCCGCTTTCGATGAACTCGGCCTGCGCTTTCGTTGGGATACGCAGACGCTGGCGTTGCTGGCCATGATCGACGGCGAACAGGCGCAGATCGCCGCGTATATCGAAGCACATCATGCGCACTTGTTGAAAGCGTATAGCGCGGAGTTCTTGAGTCAGGCCATTCTTGAGAAGAAGCGTGCGCGTTACCCGGCGCCGCTGCCGAGGCGTGTGGAAAGCGTGCCGCGTCAGAGTCGCGTGGGTCATCAGCCAGAGATGAGCAACTGGCGCGAACGCGTTTTGTACGAGTTGGAACTGCCGGCGCTGGCCGGGGTATAGATGCGGCGCAGTAGTTTCGGAAGATGGCGCGGGCGGCGTGACAGTCGTCCGGCGCATTGGCATAAGCCTGATAGCGTCCTATAGCGCGATCGATTGGTCAATAGAGAGGTGTGCTCTGTTGATCATTAGCCATTCCCATCAGATACTCGAAGCAACGTCCCTGCGCTCGCAAGATCATGGCCACGCTGGCGATGCGAGCAGACGGCTTCTTCGCCTCCGCGTGCGGTTCATGCGTGGGACGGTTTAAAAAGTCGAGCGGGGCCGCCGTATTCTGATAGATGGCGTGCCCGCAAGTCCCGCAAATGGCGGGCATGGCACGCGCGAGACTGAGGAGGCCCGAAATGGCGCATGCGGATCTGGCGATACTTGGAGGCGTCGGGATTCTCGCGCTGGCCTGCCTGCTCGTGTGCGGTATTTACCTGTACTGGAGCAGCGACAGATACCGCCACCGGCAGCAGCGCCTGGAGACGCAAATCAGCGCAACGCAGGCGGCGGAGCAGAACGACGAACAGTTTTCGGAACCGGGGGCAACCATGGGCACGCAACTGAGTCAGCGCTGCAAAACTTCGCTGTATCGGGCGGTGGTCAACAACGCGCACGGCGAAAGCATCGTGTTCTTGCTTGCCGGCAGCCGTGACGATGCACGCAAGCGGGCGGCCGGCGCACTGGCCGCTATCCACGGCACCGCGGCCGACAATGTGTCTCTCTCCAACCTGGCCTCGTTCGGCGAACTGGTCGACGTTGGTGTCAGCGAGGACGAGGAACTGCGGATATTCGAAATGGCCTGGAAAGGTGCGGATGTCAGCGCCTGGGCCGAACACCCGCTTTTCCTGACCGATGATCCCAGCTTGACAGGGAAGTGGGCCGAACTCTACGCGGATCTTGCGCGGGAGTTGGCTGTCAGCGCAATCGACCGGGCTCGCTAACGACCGGAGCGGGCGGCGCGGACGCCGTCGCCGGCGCCACGCATTGCCGTGCAAGGACATCGGTCGGATCGACCAGACTGACGCGCACGACGGTCGTGCCTACGAAGCTCTTCGTCGGCAACAGAAGCGGCAACTCCCGTTCCGAATTCCGCCGCGCGCGAGAAGCTTTGATAGTGGGAAAGTGCGAGGAAGTCTTCGATCCACATGATTTCCATTTCGGATCCGTTTTGCGCGTGGCAGGAGCGCGTGTTTTGAAGTGAATGCGTGATTCTACGCAGGCGAAATGCGCCCGACACGTCATGAGGGGCGTGCCGCAACCGGACGCCGGATTGATACGGAATCCTTCGATTGACGGCGGCCATATGCGCTGCAATGCATCGCGTCGCTCGCCATTCTCGAAAGTGTGCATGACCTCACAGCAGCGTCATCCGCGATAGCGCACGCTTATTGCTTGAAGAGTGTGCTTATCGGGAGAGCGCGACCGGCGATAAAGCCGCAATGTCGCAACGGCTCTCGGGCCAGCCAGGGAGACGTTGCGATGCGAGGAATAAATGACACGGTACGCGCTGCAATTTTTGCAGTAGCGCTGTCACTACTTACCGCGTGCGGCGGCCACGGTGGCGACTCGAATAATAGCGGTAGCCCCGCCACACCGGCCGGCGGCATCAATCTGCAAATCGTCTCGTTCGGCGACAGCCTTTCCGACGTCGGAACCTACGCGCCGCTTGCAAGCGCGGTTGGCGGCGGCCGTTTCACGACGAATCCCGGGCAGGTGTGGACTCAGGATGTCGCGCAGTATTACGGCGACACGCTAAAGGCGGCCTATACGATCGACGTCACGCATAAACTCAGTGCGCAAGGCGGCTTGGGCTATGCGGAAGGCGGTGCTACCGTTGCGACCCCGGCCAATCAGTCCGATTTTCTGACCGCGGTGATCGGCAACGTCGAGATGCCGGTCAATCAGCAGGTGTCCAGCTATCTCTCGGCGCATGGCAGTTTCAACGCCAATCAACTGGTGCTCGTCTGGGCCGGCGCGAACGATGTGCTTCGCGCCGGGCAGTTGCCGGCCGCGGCGCCGACCGTGCAGACGGCGGCGAACACGCTGGCTCAGGTCATCGGGCAGATCGTCCAGAACGGCGGCGCGCACGTCGTGGTGGTCAATCTTCCAAATGTCGGGCTCTCGCCGACCGGCCTTGCCTCATCCGATGGCGGGGCTAACCTGAGCCAGCTATCGCAATTGTTTAACGATACGCTGAACACCGCGTTGCAGACCGCAGGTGTGCAGGCAAAAGTCATCCAGGTCGATGCCTATACGTGGCTGAACGGGATCATCACCAACTTTCAGGCCAATGGCTTTGCCGTGTCGAACACCGGCCAGGCCTGCGACCCCAAGAAGACACCCGACAACACGGCCTTGCTGTGCTCGCCGCCAACCTACGTGACCAGCAACGCGGACCAGACGTACATGTTCGCCGACGACCTTCATCCGACCACGCATCTGCATTCACTGTTTGCCCAGTTCGTCGAGCAGCAAATCGCCAGGAGCGGCCTGGGTCACTGAGAGACGCTGTACAGCGCATGGCGAAAAACCGTTTATGCCGATGTACCGTCATCGCACGCCAATCACATGACGGTCGACCGGGAGTCGAGTAAGCTTGAGCGCATCGCATCCGCTCACTTCCGCACTCCGTAGTAGCGACTCTTCGCAGAGTGACGGCCCCTGGCGAGGAGTCCCTCATGCTGACGCTTTATTCCTATCCCGACCTGTTTGGCGTCGCCGACAACAATCCTTTTGGTCTCAAGGTATTCGCGTTCATGCGTCTCTGCGGGATGGACTTCGAGCATCGGCAGATCCTCGATACGAGCCTCGCACCGCGCGGACAGTTGCCATATCTGGTCGATGGCGAAGAAACGATCGGCGATAGCGACGGGATCATCGCCCATTTGAAGCGTCGGTACGACCTACGCATTGACCACGCGCTTTCGCCGGGACAATTGAATCTCGACTTCCTGGTCCGAAGGACGCTCGACGACCTGTACTGGCCGATGAGCTTTTCACGTTGGCGCGACGACCGCTTCTGGCCGTCTTTCCGCGACGCCATTCTCGCCACACACGCAGACGTGAGCGCAAGCGACCTCGAAGCCGCGCGCGAATACAACCGGCTGCGCTATCACTACCAAGGCATTGGCCGCTATGAGCCGGAGCAGGTCTATGCGAGAGGTATCGACGATTTGCGTGTCGTGGCGGATCTGCTCGGCAACGACGGATTTGTTTTCGGGCCCGAGCCGACAACCGTCGACGCGGCGATCTACGGCTTTGTCGCCAACATCTATTTCTACCGGATCGACACGCCGTTGAAGCAGTACGTGCTCTCGCGTCCGGCGCTGGTTCGCCATTGCGAGGCCATTCATGAGCGGGTTAACATCGAGGCGCGCGCACGCGTATCCCCTTAAGGTGAGCGAATGGGCAGCTCGGCAAAATGATCCATCAGGGCTGCTTGATTCGCCGGAGCCCGGCGTTGCTCGTCACGCTAAATTGAATCTAATGGAGCCGACCTTGCACGAACTTCGCCTCGAGACGCTGCAAGTCGGCGCATTGCGCATGCGTGTGGCCACCCAGGGCAGCGGCCCGCTCGTGCTGCTATGTCATGGCTTTCCGGAGTCCTGGTACTCCTGGCGACATCAGTTGGCGGCGCTCGCCGCCGCGGGCTTCCGCGCCGTCGCACCCGATATGCGCGGCTATGGCGGCACCGACGCACCGCCCGACGCGGACTCGTACACGATGCTGCATCTCGTCGGCGATATGGTCGAACTCGTCAACGTGCTCGGTGAAAGCGAGGCTGTGATCGTCGGCCACGATTGGGGCGCGCCGGTCGCCTGGAACTCGGCGATGTTGCGGCCCGATCTGTTCCGTGCCGTTGTCGGCATGAGCGTGCCGTTTCATCCGCCTGCACGGGAGGATTTGCTTACTGCGCTGGATCGGCAAGGAATACGAACATTCTATATGCAGTACTTCCAGACGCCCGGTGTAGCCGAGCGCGAGTTCGAGGCGGATCCCGAAGCCGCAATTCGACGCATCACCTTCAGCATGTCGGGCGATGGGCCCGAACGCGTCGTGGCCGGAATATTGGCACCCGGCGCAGGTTTTCTCGACAACACGCTCGACCCCGAGACGCTGCCAGCCTGGCTCACCAGCGAAGAGATCGCCTATGTGGCGGGCGAGTTCGCGCGCACGGGTTTCAGAGGCGGACTCAACTGGTATCGCGGTATTCGACGCTCGTCGGAACTCATGGCTGCGTGGCGAGGGGCCGTGATCCGGCAGCCTTCGATGTTCGTGGCCGGCACGAGAGACGACGTTCTCAAGTTTCCGGGCTCGCGGGCGCGTATCGAGAATCTGGCACGCGTGCTACCCGGATTGCGTGGCTGCCATATTCTCGACGGCGCGGGTCATTGGATTCAGCGCGAACGCTCAACCGAAGTAAGCGACTTGCTAGTCGCGTTCCTGAGAGGCCTATAAACTGGCACGGCGAGCCGGCGCGAGTTTGCGCCGACCGCCGTCCCATGCGGAATCTGTCGGCCCGCTACGCCGCTGAACGGCCGCCTAGATGTTGCGCGAGAAAGACCTCCATCGCCTCGTAGAATTCGAACTGGTTTTCTTCGTTGTGGAAGCCGTGTCCTTCGTTGTCTTTGAGCATGTACTTGACGTCGATCCCACGTTCACGCAGGGCGTTCACGATCTGGTCGCTTTCGGCTTGCTTGACTCGCGGATCGTTGGCGCCTTGCGCGACGAATAACGGCGTCACGATCCGATCCACGAAGAATAGCGGCGACGCATCGTGCAGCGCCTGCTTGCCCGTTTCGGTTTGCGGGTTGCCGATCATCTCGTACATCATGTCGAGCATCGGCTTCCAATACGGCGGCAACGATTCGAGCAACGTGAACAGATTCGAAACGCCGACATAGTCGACCGCTGCCGCATAGCGCGTGGGAGTGAATGCGACGCCGGCGAGCACCGCGTAACCTCCGTAGCTCGCGCCGTAGATGCCCACGCGCGCTGGGTCGGCCAGACCTTGCGCGACGAGCCAGTCGATCCCGTCGTCGATGTCGTCCTGCATCGACTTGCCCCACTGACCGAAGCTCGCCTCCCAGAACGCGCGTCCATAGCCCGTCGATCCGCGGAAGTTCAACTGCAAGACGGCATACCCGCGATTGGCGAGCAGTTGCACTTCGGGGTTGAATCCCCATGAATCGCGCGCCCAAGGTCCTCCGTGCGGATTGACGATCAACGGGAGCGGGCGCTCCGGCTTTTGTCCGAGTGCGACGCCCGCAGGCAACGTCAGATAGCCGTTGATCCGCAACCCGTCGCGCGCGACGAAGCTGATCGGTTCCATTCGCGCCATGTCCGCGGCGTCGAGCCAGGGCATCAGATCACAGAGCCGCGACAGATGACGGCTGGCGATATCGTACGTCCAGATCGAGCCCGGCGACAGGTCGCTCGAAGCGTGGACGATCGCGCGCGACTCGTCGCGCGTGATGCTTGTGATCGCGATCTCCTGGCCGGGCAACTGACGAGCCAGATCTTCGTGGATCGAACGCGCCCACTCGTCGAAGAAGTGCCGATGCAAACGGTCATCCACATACCACGCGGCGGTCAATACGCGCCGATGTTGCGAAAAGGTCATGCCGCCCACGTCCACGTGTTCGGTTTCGAACAGCAGCTCGCCCTCCTGCGCGGTTTGCGGGTCGAACTCGAAGATAGCCGTCTTGTCGCGGCCTCGATTGGAGAGCACGTACAAGCGCTGATCGTCGAAGGTAAAGAACAGCGGCGACACCGTTTCACGAAAGTCCGCCGTGAGGATCGGGCGGAACGGTTCGGTTTCGGTATCGCGGTAGAGCAAGGTCGTGTTGACGCCGTCCGAGGCCGTCGCGACACGCAGGTTCCCAGCGTGATCGGTCATCCAGCCCAGGATGTTGCCGGGGTTTTCAGCGATCGGAGTGAAGGCGCCCGTAACGACGTCGACGCGAAACACGTCGAACACCTGCGGATCGCGCCGGTTCATCTGAATCAGGATATGGCGGTCGTCGTCTCTGAGATCGTCGACGATGCTCGCCTTGACGCCGTCGAACGGCGTCAGGTCGACCGGTTCGCCGCCATGGATCGGCACGGACAACACGTGATAGTTTTCGTCGCCGCCAAAGTCCTTGACGAACAGTATGCGGTCGTTTCCTTTCCACGTGTGGCCCGGAACGTCGCGTTCGGTTTCGTTGGTCAAAGCCCGCGCGTCCCCTGACGGCGAGCCGTCGGGGCCGACTTCCTGAACGAAGATGTTCTGGCGGCCCGCGTGCCGGGTCAAGAACGAGAGATGCCGGCCATCCGGCGAAATCGTGAACTGGTGTTTTTCGGGCCTGCGGAAAAAGTCGCGTACCGAGTAGAGCTTGACGGTCCGGTCAGCGGCTTCTTTATCGTTGACAGCACTCATGCGGTCCTCCTCAAAAGCCCCATTTGACCACGCGCGTCAAACCTGCGTCCTATCCGCGCGGCGCGAACAGGCTATTCGTCGGTCGGATTGCCATTCTGTTACGCTGACAACCAGATTACGATTGATGCAAAGTAAAACACTCAACGAAAGCAATCGTTATCAATGCGGTAAGCGTCAATAAAATTCATTGTCGACCGATTGTATGGTTAACACCAATTTAAACGTAAACGAACAAAAAGGAACATCGAACCCGTTGTTTTGATTTCCTTTCAGAAAAAAGGGGTGCGCTTCGCCGTCCGCCCCAAGTTGGACCAGAAGGCACCCGCAGTACCGGAGACGCACTAGAACAAAGGAGAGCGATTTGGTCTTGGAACTGGAGCGGGTGACGGTCGTTTCGGGCGCCCACACGGACCTGTACGGCGTCGATCTGCGGCTTGTCCCCGGCGCGATCAACGTGCTGCTCGGACCGACGCAAGCCGGCAAGACCACCCTGATGCGCGTGATGGCCGGACTCGACCGCCCGGCTTCCGGCCGGGTGCTGGCCGACGGCAACGACGTGACCGGCGTCAGCGTGAGGCAACGCAACCTCGCGATGGTCTACCAGCAGTTCATCAACTATCCCGCCATGACGGTGTTCGACAACATTGCGTCGCCGCTGCAGCTGCAAAAGACGCCCGCCGACGAAGTCAAACGGCGCGTCCACGAAGTCGCCGCCAAACTCCATATCGATCACCTGCTACAACGGCGTCCGGGCGAACTGTCCGGCGGCCAGCAGCAGCGTTGCGCGCTGGCGCGGGCGCTGGTCAAGCGCTCGTCGCTGGTCTTGCTGGACGAACCGCTCGTCAATCTCGACTACAAGCTGCGCGAGGAATTGCGCGTGGAACTGGCGACGCTGTTCGCGGACGGCAAAACCACCGTCGTCTACGCGACGACCGAACCGCTTGAAGCGCTTCTGCTCGGCGGCTATACGGCGATCGTCGACAAGGGGCGCGTGCTGCAGCACGGACCGACGCTCGATGTGTACAACGCGCCGGCCAATATCGACGTCGCGGCCGTCTTCAACGACCCGCCGATGAACATGCTCGCCAGCGATCTCACCGCCGACGGCACCGCACGCCTGCCAATCGGTATCGACGTGCCGCTCGGGCGAGCCAGCGTGCGGGCTGTCAGCGCGAACGAAACGGTCCGCATCGGCGTCCGTCCCGGCCATCTGCGACTCGCGCCGCGAACGCCGCGCTCCGTTGCCGTGCCGTGCCGGCTCGAACTGGCCGAACTGAGCGGCTCCGAAACCTACTTGCATCTGCATACGCGGCAAGGCGGCATCGATCTGGTGGCGCAACTGCAAGGCGTGCATCAGATCGATCTGGGTACCGAACTCGACGTGTACATCGACCCCGACGAATTGTTCGTGTTCGGCGCGGACACGACGCTGGTGTCTGGCCCGGAGGCCGCTCATGGCGCGCATTGAGTTCCAGAATCTCGCGCACGCGTATGCACCCAACCCGGCCACGCTCGACGACTACGCGTTGCAACCAATGAGCATGGTCTGGGAAGACGGTGGCGCGTATGCGTTGCTCGGGCCGTCCGGTTGCGGCAAGTCCACGCTGCTCAACATCGTGTCCGGACTGGTGACGCCCTCGGAGGGCAAGGTGTTGTTCGACGGCAGCGACATCACGGCGCAGAGCCCGCGCGAGCGCAACATTGCGCAAGTGTTCCAGTTCCCGGTGATCTACGACACGATGAGCGTGTTCGACAACCTCGCGTTCCCGCTGCGCAACCGGAAAATGTCGGCGCATGACGTCAAACAGCGTGTTCACGAAGTGGCGGAAATTCTCGACATGACGCGTGAATTGCCGCGCAAGGCGAACAATCTGTCGGCGGATGCCAAGCAGAAAATCTCGCTTGGGCGCGGCCTCGTGCGCAAGGACGTTGCCGCGATCCTGTTCGATGAACCTTTGACCGTTATCGATCCGCATATGAAGTGGATCCTGCGTCGTCAGTTGAAAAAGATTCATCAGCAACTGAAGCTGACGTTGATCTACGTGACGCACGATCAGGTCGAGGCGCTGACCTTCGCGGATGAAGTCGTCGTGATGACGAACGGCCGCGTCGTGCAGAAAGGCGATCCGGGTGCGCTGTTCTTGCGGCCCGATCATGCGTTTGTCGGCTATTTCATCGGCAGTCCGGGGATGAATCTCTGTCCGGTCGAACTGAACGCCGACGGCATCAGGATCGGCACGCAGCACTTGCAACTCGACCCGCCTACGCTCGATACGCTGAAGCACGCCAACGGCAGGCTGACGCTCGGCATTCGCCCAGAGTTCGTGCGCCTCGCGAGCGACGGTGAAGCCGGCGCGGTGAAAGCGCACCTGCTGCGTGTGCAGCAACTCGGCAACTACCAACTGGTTACGGCGCAGTGCGATGGCCACGTCTTCAGGGCAAAAGTCGAACCGCATCTGCGTGTCGATGAAGGGGCGGTCTGGTTGAAACTCGCCACGCCGGAAACCGTGTTCTTCAGCAACGACGAAAGGATCACGCGATGAGCAAGCCCGTCAACCAGAAGGCGTGGCTGCTGGTCGTGCCGGTGTTCATCTGCGTCGCGTTTTCCGCCATCTTGCCGCTCATGACGGTGGTCAATTATTCGGTGCAGGACATTATCAGCCCGACGCAACATGTGTTCGTCGGCACCGAGTGGTTTCGCGCCATCATCAACGACGACGACCTGCGCGGCGCGCTTGGACGGCAGATCATCTTCTCCGCCTGCGTGCTGCTGTTCGAGATCCCGCTCGGCGTCGGTCTTGCACTCGCAATGCCCGCGTCCGGCTGGCGTGCGTCGGCTTCGCTGGTGGTGCTGGCCATGCCGCTGCTGATTCCATGGAATGTGGTCGGTACGATCTGGCAGATTTTCGGGCGTCCGGATATCGGCCTGCTCGGTTATGCACTCAATCACGCGGGCATCGAATATAACTACACGGCCAGTCCCGCCGCCGCGTGGATCACGGTGCTCGTGATGGACATCTGGCATTGGACTCCGCTCGTCGCGCTGCTCTGCTATGCCGGCTTGCGCGCGATTCCCGACGCGTTCTATCAGGCCGCCGAAATCGACGGCGCGAGCCGCTTCGCCGTATTCCGTTATATCGAGCTGCCGAAGATGCGCGGCGTGTTGATGATCGCCGTGCTGCTGCGCTTCATGGACAGCTTCATGATCTACACCGAGCCGTTCGTGCTGACGGGCGGCGGCCCTGGCGATTCGACCACGTTCCTGTCGCAGTACCTGACGCAGAAAGCGGTCGGCCAATTCGACCTCGGCCCGGCAGCGGCGTTTTCGCTGATCTACTTCCTGATCATCCTGTTGCTGTGTTTCATTCTGTACAACTGGATGGAGCGCGTGGGCAAAGGCGGCCCTGCAACGCTGGGAGACGACCATGCGCAATAACCGCTGGATGCGCGTGGTCGTGTTGACGGTGTACATCCTGTTCGCGCTGATTCCGCTCTACTGGATGCTGTCGATCTCGCTGCGCACGAACGAGGAGACAATGTCCGCGTTCGCGATCTGGCCGCATCACGTGACCTTCGACAACTACAAGGTCATCTTCACCGACCCGTCGTGGTACTGGGGCTATATCAATTCGATCATCTACGTGCTGATGAATACGGTGATGTCGGTACTGGTCGCGCTGCCTGCCGCGTATGCGTTCTCGCGCTATCGCTTTCTCGGCGACAAGCACATGTTCTTCTGGCTGCTCACCAACCGGATGACGCCGCCCGCCGTGTTCCTGCTGCCGTTCTTCCAGCTGTATTCGAGCGTGGGCTTGATGGACACGTATATCGCGGTCGCGCTCGCGCACATGCTGTTCAACGTGCCGCTGGCGGTGTGGATTCTCGAAGGCTTTATGTCGGGCGTGCCGCGTGAAATCGACGAAACCGCCTATATCGACGGCTATACGTTCCCGGCATTCTTCATCAAGATTTTCCTGCCGCTGATCAAGTCGGGCGTGGGCGTGACCGCGTTCTTCTGCTTCATGTTCAGCTGGGTCGAACTCCTGCTCGCGCGCACGCTCACCACCGTCAACGCCAAGCCGATTGCCGCGGTGATGACGCGCACGGTATCGGCGGCGGGGATGGATTGGGGCGTGCTGTCGGCGGCGGGCGTGCTGACCATCGTGCCCGGTGCGCTCGTCATCTATTTCGTGCGGAACTACATCGCGAAGGGCTTTGCGATGGGGAGAGTCTGATGCTCACGTGGATGTATTGGACACCGGAAGTGGCGATCTTCTTCGGCTGCATTGTGGTGATGCTGGCGGGCATGACCGTGTGGGAAATCCGCTCGCCCACCGCCGAACGCAAAGGCTTCCTGCCGATCGGCACCACACGCGGCGACCGGCTTTTTATCGGACTGCTGATTGCGGCGTATATCAATCTCGCGTGGATTGGCATCAGCGCGGAACGCGCGAGCGCATGGCCCGGTTTTGCGGCGTCGATGCTCGTGCTGCTGATCGTCATGTGGAAAGGATGAACAGCATTGCGTCCTGAAGGTTTGCGTATCTGGACAGACCGGTTCCGTTGATGCCCCCGGGCGGACCTCGGCAGTTGATCCAAGGGGTGCGGAGACACAGGAGAAAGCCATGCAACAGAGGAGACGAATCGTCACGCTCGCCGTGGCAGGCGTCATCGCGACTGGCTTCACGAGCCACGCGTCGATCGCCGGCACGCCCGAAGCGCAGAAGTGGGTCGATAGCGAGTTCCAGCCCAGCACGCTATCGAAGCAGCAGCAGATGGACGAGATGAAGTGGTTCATTGATACCGCTGCGACGCTGAAATCGGCAGGCGTCAAGGAAGTGCACGTGGTGTCCGAAACACTCGACACGCACATGTACGAATCGAAAACGCTCGCCAAGGCGTTCACCGAAATCACGGGCATTTCAGTCAAGCACGACATCATCCAGGAAGGCGACGTCGTCGAAAAACTGCAGACCTCGATGCAATCCGGCCAGAGTATTTACGACGGCTGGATTTCCGACTCCGACCTGATCGGCACGCATTATCGCTATGGCGTGATCATGCCGCTGTCGGACTATATGACCGGCGAAGGCAAGAAATATACGAACCCTGGTCTCGACATCAAAGACTTCATCGGCACGAGTTTCACGACCGCGCCGGACAAGAAGCTCTATCAGTTGCCCGACCAGCAGTTCGCGAATCTTTACTGGTTCCGCGCCGACTGGTTCGCGCGCAAGGATCTGCAGGACAAGTTCAAGGCGAAATACGGCTACGAGCTGGGCGTGCCGGTGAACTGGTCCGCGTATGAGGACATCGCCGAATTCTTCACGAACGACGTGAAGAATATCGACGGCGAAAAGGTCTATGGGCACATGGACTACGGCAAGAAAGACCCGTCGTTGGGATGGCGCTTTACCGATGCATGGCTTTCGATGGCCGGCGAAGCCGACAAGGGCATTCCGAACGGCATGCCGGTCGACGAATGGGGCGTGCGCGTCACGCCGGACGGTTGCCATGCGGTGGGCGCGTCGGTCTCGCGCGGCGGCGGCACGAATAGTCCGGCCGCCGTGTTCGCGACCACCAAATACATCGACTGGCTGAAGAAGTTCGCGCCGCCCGAAGCCTCGGGCATGACCTTCAACGAAGCGGGGCCGGTGCCCGCGCAAGGCAAGATCGCCCAGCAGATCTTCTGGTACAGCGCGTTCACCGCGTCGATGCTGAAACCCGGCAACGTGACCAACGCGGACGGCACGCCGAAGTGGCGGATGGCGCCGTCGCCGCACGGTCCGTACTGGAAGGACGGCATGCAGAACGGCTATCAGGACGTCGGTTCGTGGACCTTCTTCAAGTCGACGCCGCCGAATCAGCGCGCCGCCGCGTGGTTATACGCGCAGTTCGTTACGTCCAAAACCGTCTCGCTGAAGAAGTCGATCACCGGTCTCACGTTCATTCGCGATTCCGATATTCATAGCGATTACTTCACGAAGAACGCGGACAAGTATGGCGGGTTGATCGAGTTCTATCGAAGCCCGGCTCGTGTCGCGTGGACGCCGACTGGCAACAACGTGCCCGATTATCCGAAGATGGCGCAACTGTGGTGGAAGAACGTCGCGACAGCCGTCGCCGGCGAGAAGACGCCGCAAGCCGCGATGGACAATCTGGCGAAAGAAATGGACCAGGTACTCGGCCGTCTGCAGCGCGCGGGGATGAAGGTCTGCGCGCCGGAATTGAATCCGGAAAGCGCACCGGACAAATGGTTGTCGGATCAGCACGCACCGTGGAAGAAGCTGGCGAACGAGAAGCCGAAAGGCGAAACGGTCAAGTACGACCAGTTGCTGACTGCGTGGAAGCAGGGGAAGGTGCGGTAAGCGTGGCGATGCGGTAATTCAGTAGAGTTTGACGCGGGCGGCCTGTGCAGGTCGCCCGCTTCGCTTCAATCGCTGGAGGCGCGTGCCTCACCGCCTCGACCAGGACGCCATCGCCTCGAACACACCGTCACGTCTCACTAGCGCGTGCAGCAGCGCCGCCGCCAGGTGAAGCACGATCAGCGCGAAGAAACATAGCGCGAGTGTTCTATGCGCGTTCCACAGCAGCGTGTGCAAACCGTTGCTATGCGGCAGGATGGACGGCAAATGTATTCCGAACACGACGACAGGATAGTCCGCCGCCGACAGCATGCCCCAGCCGATTAGCGGCAGCCCGATCATCAATAGATAGAACGCGAGATGCGAGAGGCGGGCGGCGAGTTTCATCGGTTCCGGCATCGACGCCGGCAGCGGCGGTGCGCCGCGCGTCAACCTCACCACCAGGCGAATCAGCGCCAGCACGAGAATCACGATACCCAGCGGCTTGTGAATCGACACCAGCGAAAGATAATCCGGGCGGACGGTGGACACCATCCCGACGCCGATGAAGAGCATCGCCAGAATGCAGATCGCCATGAGCCAGTGAAGCGCGCGTTGCAGCGGTGTGAAGCGAGCGTGGATCGGGGTCGTCATGGCGTGGCTCCTCCCGCCGGATGGCGCGGATAGTCTCTATCTTCGGCAGTCCGCCGGTTGAACGAGACAGAATAGGCGGCTGAGCGCGCGGCCGGAAACGGGTCGTCCGAGACGTGCATGCCGGACGGCAGGACCGTGGGATCGAAGTTGAGATCGCGACACGGACCGTCGGCCTCGGGCTCGATCGCGTTGACCACCAGCGTGCCCGCCTCGACCTTGCGTCGGTCTTCCGGCCAGGCTTTGGTGGGGTCGGCGGTCGGATCGCCTGGGTTGGCGGCGGTGATGACCAGCGTCCAGCGTTGCGGAGCGCTCTGCACCCGCTGCGTGATATCCGCGGCGAGAAAATCGGCGCCTTTCGCCTTCAACTGGTCGGCGGACACAGCCTCGGGCTGTGCTGCCGGTACGAAGGACCAGCGCACCGGTTGCTCCTGCCCCTGGGCATTCGTGAAGATGAAGCTATTGAGGCTGTTGTAGCGGTCTTGCGCGTACGAGGCCGTCCACGGCGCGCTGCCGGCCCAGCCGACGAATGTGCCGAACTCCGGATGCGCGGCGACAAAATTCTTCATCGCGTCCGGGTCGCTCGTGTTGGCCGACGCCTGAAGCAGGGCGTAGAACGCCTGCGGCGTGGCGACCGGGAAGAAGGGCGCGTCGATCATCGCCGTGCGCCATTCGCTTCCATCCGGTCCGACGATGCGCAGGCTGAGGCCTCGCACCCTGACCGTGGCATCCGGCGCTTTGGGGTCGGCCGTAGCGAGGTTGAAACGTCCTGTGACCGGATACGATCCAGGCGCGAACATCGGCGCCTTCGAGAGAGCCGTAGCTCCGCCGTTCGATTCGAAAGTGCCGGTAAAGCAGACGCCCTTGGCATGATTGCGCCGGAAGCCGAGCGCCGCGCCGCCCGGCGGCGCGAGACCGTTGACGATCTTGGCCGGCGTGAGACGCCCTGGCGAGAGCCAGCCGGCCGTATAGGCGAAGGCTGCGACCAGCGCGGCCACGACCACGGCAATCAGCATCAACGAACGGACGGCGGAGGCATTGGAAGTCGGTCTGTCGGCCATCGATCTCTCCCGATCAATGATTCGGCTGAGTAAAAATCTAGCAGGGTGGGAAGAATAGTGCCATTGGTTGATGAATTGTGCTTACTCGATCAAAGAACCTAAGGAAAGTCTGCAAAAGTCCTGGCGTTGAAGTCTGGTTGGCCTATCCTGGGAGAACGCGAGTTAAAGGAGTTCGTCGATGACACAGCTCGGTCTTGGTCTGGATCTTTCAACGAAACGTACGCGCAAGCGGGAATTTCTCGATGAGATGAGGCGCGTTGTGCCATGGTCAAGGTTGATTGCGTTGATCGAACCGCACTATCCGAGGGGCAAGACTGGAAGGCCACCATTTCCGGTTGCGACGATGCTGCAGATCCACTTCATGCAGCAGTGGTTTGGTCTGTCAGACCCTGCGATGGAAGAGGCGCTTTATGACGTGCCGCTGTATCGCGAGTTTGCGGGGCTGAACGAAGGTATGACGCGTTTGCCGGACGAGAGCACGATTCTGCGGTTCCGGCACCTTCTCGAAACGCACGGCCTGGCCGCGCAGATGCTCACGCTGGTCAATGAGATCCTGACCGAGAAAGGCTTGATGTTGAAGGCAGGGTCGGCGGTCGACGCGACCTTGATTTCCGCACCCAGTTCGACGAAGAACGGCTCCGGTACACGGGACCCGGAGATGCACCAGACGAAGAAGGGAAATCAATGGTACTTCGGGATGAAAGCCCACATCGGCGTGGACGCGGAGTCGGGTCTGGTCCACACCGTCATTGGTACGGCGGCCAACGTCCACGACATCATTGCGGCCGAAGCGCTGTTGCACGGCCAGGAAAAGGATGTGTACGCTGACGCCGGATATCAGGGTATTGAGAAGCGCTGTCAGGCGAACCCGGTACGCTGGCATGTAGCGATGCGACCAGGCAAGCGTCGACAACTGGACCTGAACAATCGTCTGGACGCGATATACAACCAGATTGAGCGTCTGAAGGCTGGCGTGCGCGCCAAGGTTGAACATCCGTTCCGCGTGCTCAAGCAGCAGTTTGGCTATACGAAGACGCGGTACCGGGGATTGTTGAAGAACACCGCGCAGATCACGACACTGTTTGCGCTGGGCAACCTCTGGATGGCACGCAAGGCATTACGCAAGGCGTGAAACGCTCGGAGGTAAAGGCCGTGAGTCTCGGCAAACGGAGGTCGTCATACCTGAAAAGCCAGACGAACAACCTGCCAGCAGACGCTTACGGCTGATACGCCCCAAGTGTCAAAAAATCAGCGCTCTGAAAACGAGTTGTGCAGACCTTCCCTAATTCGGCGTCGTGCCAAATGACAAAAAACGGGCAATGGACCGCTTGTCATCCGGTTGCCGTTTGAAAACATCCATACCCGCTTCACGCGTCATGCTCTCTTCCGCACCCTTACAAGCGGTGAGCGTCCAAAAGAGTCGTACCACGGCGATATTCCGGGAAGCGGCGTCTGATCGTGAAAGTTCTCCAAATGGACAGAATCCGCTTCCGCGCAAAAAAATAACAACCGCCGTCTCAAGAACTGCAGCCCGTTGCCGATATTGCGTGAAGAGCGCTTTCGGTTGGATGTTCCGCTGGCACTACGGACAGGTGTATGCTGGCCAGTCCGTAGAAAAATGGCATCTCTTGGCCGCATTCAAAATGACCCAATAGCAGGATCTCGCCGGGGCCATCGTCGGGAAAACTGAATGTGGTACTCAAGTCATCTTCGTACGACGGAGACACTGTGATTCGACATTGCCTCGGGGGGTTGTTGCTGGCGCTAAGCTGCGTGGGCAGCGCCATGGCCGCGGGTCCGGAATGTTCGCGTTCGTTTACGCTCGCTTTACACGATCACGGCCTGCTCTATTCCGTCGACACAGATACTGGGATCGACAAGGACTTCGCCGACGAACTGATTCGCCGCAGCGGTTGCCAGATCAGAGTCAGCCTGATGTCGCGAGCCCGGATCTGGAAGCTGATTGAATCCGGCGCTCTGGATTTCAGCCTGTCGGGCATTGCCAACGACGAGCGTAATGAGTACGCGGATTTCGCCTGGTACTTCAGCAACAAGTACTATCTGCTGGTGCGCAAGGACGCTGGAATTCATCGGCTGGCCGACTTCGAACACAACGATCAGTTTCAGCTCGGCGTTATCCGCAGCTTCCGTTATAGCGACTCGGCAAACCGGCTGGTCGACAAGCTTTCCGCCGAAAATCGTGTCAGCCAGGCCGGCGGTCTGGATCCGCTGTATCAGGCGCTGATCCTGCGGCGCATTCAAGGCATGATCATCGAGCCTTTCGATTACCCTGCAATCGATGAAAAGAAAATCCGCGACGTCACCACCATCGTGGAATTCGACGACCCCGCCGTCCGTCACGGCCTCATCATGTCGAAGAAGGCACTGCCGCCGGCCGAGCGGGAAAAGTGGCGCGCGCTGGTGAATGAGATGCGCGCGGACGGCACCGTGCGGCGCATCTTCGAGAAGTACTTTAAACCCGACCTCGCCGATTCGATGGTCGATTTCAAGACGCAGCCGTGAACTGGGCACGCCTCGTCCTGCTTCCGTTTCTGGTCCTGTCCGCCGCGCTCAGCGTGACCTGGATGCTGTGGGACCATGAGCGGCAATCCGCGCGTCATGAACTGCTGTCCCAGTTCAACTATTCGCTGGGCGACGCCGTCAGCCGCATCGAGCAGCGCATGGGCACGTACGAGCTCTTGCTACGCGGTGTGCAGAGCCTGGTCGCCGCGACGGGCGAGATCGATCGCGGCCGGTTTCGTGACTACGTTGGCACGCTCAATCTCGACGCCAACTTCTCCGGCATCCAGGCGATCGGCATTGTTGCGTGGGTGCCGGCGACGCAAAAGCTCGAGCATATAACGACCATGCGCCGGCAGGGCGTGCCCGACTACGCGATCGAGCCCGAAGGCTCGCGCGAGAACTATGCGCCCATCATCCAGCGCGAGCCGTTCATCGGCATCAATCGCGCGGCGCCCGGCTTCGATGCATGGGCGGACCCGGTGCGGCGGCGCGCCCTGGAGCAGGCGCGCGACTCCGGCATGGCGACCCTTTCCGGCAAAGTTCGCCTCTCGGTGGATTCCGGCGGCAATACTCGCCCCGGATTCGTCATGTACCTGCCGATCTATGCACGGGGCCAGCCGCAAGACAGCGTCGCCCAGCGCCGCGCGCACCTGGTCGGCTGGGTGTTCGCGTCGTTCCGCATGCACGATGTCATCGCCAGCCTGTATGGCGAGCAGCCGCCCGGTCTCACCATCGCTATCTACGACGGCGTCGAAATGTCGGCCGCCGCGCTGTTGCACAAGACGCCCGAGGCGCCCGGTCATCGTCGGCCTACGGACATGTCGGCCTATGAATATCTGGTTGTCGGCGGACATGACTGGACGCTCTCGATGAGCGCCCACGACGACTTCAAGGCCCGCTTCGGCCGCAACGCCGCGCTCCTTATCGCCAGCACCGGCACGGGCCTCAGCTTGTTGCTGGCGCTGCTCACCTGGCTGATGATGACCGGCCGCGGCCGGGCGATGCGGCTTGCCTCGGCAATGACGAAGGAATTGCGCGAGAACGAAGAGAAATTCCGCGCGATCGCCGACTGTACGGTCAACTGGGAAATCTGGTGGGGACCCGACGGCAAGCCGCGCTGGATCAACTCGGCGGTGCAGGCGTACATCGGCTATACGGTCGACGAGTGCATGGCCTTACCGGATTTTGCCGGCACCGTGATTTATCCCGAGGACATTCCCCGCGTGGCGCCTGAATTCCAGAAGGCGCTACAGGGTTTGCGCGGCAATGACCTTGAGTTTCGCTGTGTTCGCAAGGATGGCTCGCTCATGTGGCTGTCCGCGTCCTGGGTTCCCATTACCGATTCCAAGGGCGAGTTCATCGGCTTTCGCATGAGCGGCCGCGACATTACCGAGCGCAAACAGGTCGAGGCTGAACTGCGCATTGCCGCTGTCGCATTCGACTCGATGGAACCGATGATGATCACCGACGCGAGCGCCACCATCCTGCGCGTGAACTCGGCCTTCACCGAGTGCACCGGCTATACGGCCGAGGAGATCGTCGGCCAGACACCGCGCGTGCTGCGATCCGGCCGCCACGACGACGCATTCTTCGAGGAGATGCGGGAAGCGATTCACAGTGCGGGCGGATGGCAAGGAGAAGTCTGGGACCGCCGCAAGAACGGCGAGGTGTACCCGAAATGGCTCACGATCTCCGCCGTGATGAGCGACGACGGCACCGTCAGCCACTATGTCGCCACGCATCACGACATTACCGAGCGCAAGATCGCGGAAGAGAGAATCAAGGAATTGGCCTTCTTCGATGCGTTGACCCGGTTGCCCAATCGCACGCTACTGCTGGACCGCCTGAGGCAGGCGATCACGGCTAGCGCCCGCAACGAGGCATGCGGCGCGCTGCTGTTCATCGACCTGGATCACTTCAAGACGTTGAACGATACCTTGGGCCACGACAAAGGCGATCTGCTGCTGCAGCAAGTGGCGCGGCGTCTGGCAGATAGCGTGCTCGAAAGCGACACGGTGGCGCGAGTGGGCGGCGACGAGTTCGTGGTGGTGCTCGGCAATCTGCATAAGAACCGGCAGGAGGCGGCCAATCAGACGGAGGCCGTGGGCGAAAGAATCCTCGCCGTTTTGGGTAGTCCGTACCAGCTTGGCAAGATCGAGTACCGCACGAGTGCGAGCATTGGCGCCACCGTGTTCAGAGGACATCAGGCCTCGATCGACGAACTTCTCAAGCAGGCCGACCTCGCGATGTACAAGTCCAAGGAGCGAGGACGCAATGCCGTGCGTTTCTTCGATCCCGACATGCAGACCGTCGTGGTGCAGCGAGCCGCGCTGGAAGCGGGCTTGCGCAACGCCATCGAGGACAAACAGTTCCTGCTCCACTACCAGGCGCAGGTTGTGGGCACGCGAGTGACAGGCGCGGAAGCGCTGGTGCGCTGGCAGCATCCGCAGCGCAGTATCGTACCGCCTGCCGAGTTCATTCCGCTCGCGGAAGAGACCGGACTAATCCTTGCGCTGGGGAGCTGGGTGCTGGAGGCCGCTTGCGCGCAACTGGCGCAATGGGCAACGCGGGCCGATATGGCGCATCTCACGATTGCGGTCAATGTCAGCATTCAACAGTTCCGCGAAGCCGATTTCGTGGACAACGTATTGACGATTATCGCTCGCACCGGCGCGCGGCCTGACAGGCTGAAACTGGAGCTGACGGAAAGTGTGCTGGTCGACAACGTGCAGGACATCATTGAGAAGATGAGCGCGCTGAAAGCGAAAGGCATTGTCTTCGCGCTCGACGATTTTGGCATCGGCTATTCGTCGCTGTCCTACCTGAAGCGGCTGCCTTTGGATCAGTTGAAAATCGACCGCTCATTCGTGCGCGACGTCCTGATCGATCCGAACGACGCCGTGATTGCCAGAACTATCGTGGCGCTTGCGCGCAGCCTCGGTTTGGGTGTGATCGCCGAAGGCGTCGAAACCGAGGCTCAGCGGGATTTCCTCGCTGCGGCGGGATGCTACGCGTATCAGGGCTATTATTTCTGTCGCCCGCTTCCCATCGAGGATTTTGAGGCGCTATTGAACAATGTCGAAACACGTCGGTGCGTGGCTGAGCGAACGTGAGACGAGCGCCGTTGATCGCAACCGAATCTTCAATCCGTGCTTGTCTCTTCGCCGGTTGGGCGGTGGCGCGTGCCCAACCGGCGATTGTCGACGTCGCGCGACGCGACACGTTTTACAGATAGCTGCAGACGTAGTCGAGTGTTTCGATCACGTCGATATCGAAGCGGCTTTTCCCGGGCACCGAGAACGACTCGCCCGCACCGTACGTCTTCCACTCGTCGCTGCCTTCGAGGCGGATGCGGCATTGACCGGCCTGTACTTCCATGAGTTCCGGCGCGTCGGTGCCGAAGTTGAGCGCGCCCGGCAGGATCACGCCAAGCGTTTTGCGCGTGCCGTCGGCGAACAGAACCGTGTGCGAAACGCACTTGCCGTCGAAATAGACGTTGGCTCGTTTAACAATGGAAACCTGATCGAATTGCGTTGCTGCCGTCATGCCAATCTTCCTCTGGGTTGTCGTGAATGGATGCGTTTGCGTGGACTCTGGCCGTACCTTCAGGTCTACGCGGACCCGCCATCATACAGGCGGCCGGCGACGTCATACGCGGATTGGACCTAAAGAAATGGAGATCCGCGGGCCTGCGCGCCACATGACCGATCACACGGCCGAGCATCGCACCGATCGTGACCATTGCCATGGTCGCGATACGCGTGGCAAAGCAGGGGAGCGCCTGCTCGCGCCTCGCATGTCTGCCCAAGAAATAAATCTGTCACTGCTTCACGTATCAGTAGCGTGGCAAACGGCCGATGGTATATGTTGAATTAGTGGCACACCGTCGTTCAGGAAAAGAGACAGATCGCGCTAGCAAAAGGCAGATACGCGAAACATCAGAACATTATGAATGCGCGTCAGGCGTTAGGAATTGCAACGCGTGTTTCTCGTACGAAAGTTGCTTCCGCGAGGCGGACTGTTGCGTGGGACGCAGGCGACTCCTCGAAAAAAACGAGGCCTGATAAAAGCAGGAATCGGTTCCGCACGTGCACCGGCCCAATCCATATGTTGCACTGCGAGAACACGAAACTGGGAGCGAGACATGAGCCAGTCAGTATCCGCCGCGGCCGATGCGGGCAATTCCGGCGGGCGCGGGCATCACCGCCCGGCGACGCCTGCACTCGCGCTGGCCGCGTTGGGTGTGGTGTATGGCGACATCGGCACCAGTCCGCTTTATACGTTGCAGACGGTGTTCGATCCGGCCAGCGGGCTGTCGCTCAATGCGCTGAATGTGGTGGGCATTGTGTCGCTGATCGTCTGGTCGCTGATCATCGTCGTCTCGCTCAAATACGTCACGTTGATTCTTCGCGCGAACAATCACGGTGAGGGCGGGATTATGGCGCTGCTGGCGCTGGCCGCGTCGTCTGTCGCCGCGCGGCCGCGCTTGCGCCATGCGTTGCTGGGCATCGGCATTATGGGCGCGGCGCTCTTTTACGGCGACAGTGTGATTACGCCGGCGATCTCGGTGCTGAGCGCAGTCGAAGGTCTCGAAGTGGCCGCGCCGTTCCTCAAGACCTGTGTGATACCCGTGACGCTGATTGCGCTGGTCACGCTGTTCCTGATGCAGAAACGCGGCACGGCCGGTATCGGCATCGTGTTCGGACCGGTGATGGTGCTCTGGTTTATGGTGCTTGCGGTGGTGGGCGTCGTCAACATGATGCGGGCGCCCGCGATTCTTTTCGCGCTCAATCCGCTCACGGGGCTGGCGTTCTGTCTGCATCATCGGTGGCTGGCGTTCGTTGCTTTGGGCGCGGTCGTGCTGTCGTTGACTGGCGCGGAAGCCCTGTATGCCGACATGGGACATTTCGGCGCGAAGCCGATCCGGCTGACGTGGTTCGGCCTCGTATTTCCTGCACTCGCGCTGAACTATCTGGGGCAGGGCGCGTTGCTGCTTGCCGATCCGGGCGCGTTGCAAAATCCGTTCTACAAACTGTTTCCGCAATGGGCGCTGTATCCGATGATCGTGCTCTCGACGGTTGCGACCGTGATCGCGTCGCAAGCCGTTATCTCGGGCACGTATTCGATGACCAAGCAGGCGATGCAACTCGGCTTTCTGCCGCGCATGAACGTTGTCTATACCTCGGAAAGGGAGATGGGACAAATCTACGTGCCAGGCATCAACTGGACGTTATTGGCTGCAGTCGTGGCTGCTGTGCTCGGCTTCGGTTCATCCACGGCGCTCGGTTCCGCGTACGGTATCGCCGTGACCGGCACGATGCTGATCACGACCATTCTGACGTTCTTCGTCATTCGCTATGCGTGGCATTACAACTGGCTGCTGTGCGTGGTTGCGACCGGTTTCTTCTTCGTGATCGACGCGGCATTCTTCTCCGCGAATCTGCTGAAGTTCATGGAAGGCGGCTGGTTCCCGCTTCTGGTCGGGCTGATTATCTACACGATCATGGCAACCTGGGGACGAGGCTGGGAGATGATGCGTGCCGAAGCGCGCGTGAGAGCCGGGACGACGCCGCTCAAACCTTATCTGGCGACGCTGCTGAAGGAATCGCCGATTCGCTGCGGTGGCACGGCGATCTTTCTTTCGCCGGATCCTGACGGTGTGCCGCATTCGCTGATCAACAATCTGATGCATAACCGCGTGCTGCACAAACGCGTCGTCTTCGTGACGGTCGACAACGAGGAGATACCGTGGGTGCCTGCCAGTGAGCGTGTGAGCGTGCGTTCACTCGATTCGGAATGCTACCAGGTCACGATTACGTATGGTTTCATGGATGAAGTCGATCTACCGCGCGCACTCGAAGTTTGCAAGGCTTACGGGCTGGCATTCGAGCCGGCCGAGACTTCCTACTTTCTGAGCCGTGCGACTCTCGTGCCGACTCGTGATAGCGGCATGGCGATGTGGCGAGAGCGCTTGTTCTCCGTCATGTTGCATAACGTGGGTAACGTCGCGGCTTATCTGAAGCTGCCGGCCAATCGAGTGATCGAGTTGGGGGCACGGGTGGAGATTTGAGGATTATCTAAGAAAGCGAGCAAAGTTTTAACCGTGGGCGGGACAGAATCAAATATTCACTTTGCTTTTAATTCGGACTACACTGAATTTTCCATTCCCCTTACCTTACCCGCTAGTTTTCAGTAACAGATGTTTTTGTCGTGATCCGCGAGCCGAAGCAAGCCGGGTCGGCGCGTGCCCAACACCATTCGAACGGGACGACTCATCATGGCTGATACGAGCTACATGGCACGGAAATCCGTCGCCGATATAGTAGGAAGCGCCGACGCGGAAGAAGGCCACTCACTATCGAAAACACTCGGCGCCACCAGTATCACGGCGATGGGTATCGGCGCCATCATCGGCGCAGGCATCTTCGTTCTGACGGGCACCGCCGCAGCGCAATTCGCCGGCCCGAGCATCGTCTTGTCGTTCGTGCTCGGGGGCATTGCATGCGCGTTCGTCGGCCTCTGTTATTCGGAACTGGCAGCGATGTTGCCGGTGTGCGGCAGCAGTTACACGTACACGTATGCCACGCTGGGCGAAATATTCGCGTGGATCATCGGCTGGGACTTGATCCTCGAATACGCAATGGGCGCCGCCACGGTCGCGGTCGGATGGTCCGGTTATATCGTGAGCTTGCTGCATAACGTAGGGATCAATATCCCGCCCGTTCTCGCCACTGCACCCGGCACCGTCATCAAGCTGGCCGATGGCACCACCGCGACAGGCATCGTCAATCTGCCCGCGATAGTGATCATCGCCATTCTTACCATCATGCTCGTGCTCGGTACGAAGGAGTCGGCGCGGCTCAACAACATCATGGTGGCGGTCAAGCTGGTCGTGGTGGTGGCGTTTATCGCCCTCGGCCTGTTTTTCATCAAGCCGGCGAACTGGCATCCGTTTATTCCCGCGAATACCGGCGAGTTCGGCAACTTCGGCATGAGCGGCATTCTGCGCGGCTCGGCCGTGGTGTTCTTCGCGTTTATCGGCTTCGATGCGGTTTCCACCGCGGCGCAGGAGGCTAGAAAACCGCAGCGGGACATGCCGATCGGTATCCTCGGGTCGCTGATCATCTGCACGATTTTGTACATACTCGTTGCAGGTGTGCTCACTGGGCTCGTGCCTTACGCTGAACTGAATGTTCCTGATCCGATCGCCAAGGGTGTGGATGCCATCGGCATGAACTGGTTCTCCATTCTGATCAAGATCGGTGCGCTGACAGGTTTGACCACGGTGATTCTCGTGCTGCTGTACGGGCAGAGCCGAATTTTCTTCACGATGTCGACGGACGGTTTGCTGCCGCCTCTTTTCGCGCGAGTTCATCCGCGTCTTCAGACGCCTCATTTGAGCCAGATTCTGATTGGCTCGGTTGTTGCGATCGTGGCGGCGCTTACGCCGATCAGCGTGCTGGGAGAGATGGTCAGTATCGGTACTTTGTTCGCGTTCATTCTTGTGTGCGGCGCGGTGATTTACTTGCGGCGCAGTGACTCGGATGCTTCACGTCCTTTTAGAGTTCCTGGCGTGCCGGTTGTGCCTGTCTTGGGGATTCTGTTTTGCCTGCTGCTGATGGCTGGGCTGCCGCTTGTTACGTGGGTGCGGCTTGTTGTGTGGCTTGTGATCGGCATGACTATTTACATGTCTTATGGCCGGAATCATTCGAGGTTGCGTTATCCGGAGCGGCATTGAGTGAGCGTGACGCCGGATTGGCGCTACGGCGAGTATTTCTCACATAGCGATGAAAAATGCTCGTTTGGTGGTCGAGGTCTGTCTTCGTAAACTGGGAGTGTGAGGCGTGGTCGCGGCGATGGTGTCGCGCGCCGTGGCTGCTCCCGGTTTATGAGGAGGTTTATCGTGGATATGACCTTGTTTGAGATCCCTGCTGTGCTGATTGTTTTGGGTATTGTGGGTGTTGTGGTGGTCAGGGCGTTTGCTTCGTCGCGGGTGGATGGTATTGATGTTTTTATGCGGCGGCATATGCCGGACGAGCGGGAGAGGCAGTAGACCGAGTTTGCATTTGCTCGCACCGGTAGATGTGCGGTTCCGCGAGTCCATGCGGCCGTTGCTTAGTCACGTGGCTCACACCCGCTAAGCAAGCAGCGGCGTACTTCCTTCACAGCCGACCGGCGATGCCATTCCGCCGATGCGCGGATTGCGCGGTCATCCACGGCAACGCCCGCGCGTGATCCATGCCGATCGCGGCGACAACCCCAAGCGGCATCGTCGGATATTGTGCGATTGCGGCATCAAGCCGATGATGGCCAGGCACCGTCCCACACATGGCAGCGGCCGTCGCAAATATCGATAGCTTGTCGAACGCACGCCCGCCTGGTTGCATCACTTCTCGCGCCTCCGTATTCGTTTCGAGCGCGTGCCGACATTCACGTACCCTCCTCAAACTCGCGGATTGTTGCCGCTCGGACAACACGCTGAGCATATTCGCGACGCTACTGGCATTCATCCCCGCTGACTAGAATCAGTCTCACGGTCGTGTCTAAACGCGAGCAGCACGCAGCGCGCGATATTCACGCTCGTTAATGAACCACGCCGCCCAGTGCTGCTTACCCCATTGTTTAAGAGGACTATTGCCATGAGCGAAACAACCCATAACGTGCAGCCTGTCACCGCCAACCTCGGCAAAGAAGGTTCAGGCGAACTCGTGCCTTCCCGCTACGCCGTGCGCGTGGGTGATGTCGATGTCGTGCTGATCAGCGATGGCGTTCTGCCGCTGCCGACCTCCACCATGTCCACTAACGTGAGCGAAGCGGATCGCAACGAATGGTTCGATGGTCGTTTCCTGCAACGTGACATGTTCGACTGGGCGCTGAATATCGCGCTCGTGCGCAGCGGCGAACGCCTGATCCTGATCGACTCGGGCGTGGGTGACGGCTTCGAATACTTCTCGCGCGCCGGCCGGTCGGTGATGCGCCTGGAATCGGCTGGCATCGACCTGGCTGCGATCACCGACATTGTCGTTACGCATATGCACATGGATCACGTCGGCGGCCTGAACGTTGATGGCGTCAAGGCCAAACTGCGTCCGGACGTGCGCATTCACGTGTCGGCTGCGGAAGTGGAGTTCTGGAAAAATCCGGACTTCAGCAAGACGGTGATGCCGGAAACGGTTCCTCCCGCACTCCGCAAGGCTGCTGCAAAGTTCGTGGAGCTCTATGGCGAAAACATCGTGCGGTTCGATCAGACCGTGGAAGTCGCAGCGGGCGTGTCGGCCCGCGTGACGGGCGGACACACCCCGGGGCACTGCGTCGTGGACATCGCATCAAACGGCGAGAAGCTGACGTTCGTAGGCGACGCGATTTTCGAAGTCAACTTCGACAATCCCCGATGGCAAAATGGCTTCGAGCACGAGCCTGAGGTGGCTGCGGATGTGCGTATCGCGCTGCTCAACGAAGCCGCTGAAACGGGCGCTCTGCTGGCCGCAGCGCATGTCGCGTTCCCGTCTATTGGTCACATTGCAAAGAAGGGTGAACGCTTCCATTTCGTGCCGGTGCAGTGGGACTACTGATGGATTTTAGAATATCAACCATCGTCGTATAGGTCGGACGGACCAGACATCGGGAAATGTATGGCGCGCACTGCGCCAGTCCGCTTAGTGCAACGCAACCGGCGTCTGTACGCACAAGCCTACGTACATCATTAACCTGTGCAATCGTCCAAAACCGAGCCTTTAGCCTGCCCAGTTACCCTCTCATAATCCCACCTGATTTATAATCACCACGCCGTCGGAAAACACCCGGCGGCCTGGTTTGGAAGCCAGTGATACAAACCGCACACCCGCCCAGCGGGTCGTGCGTCTGCTGCTGCACGTCTATATTCCAATGGGCGGGCTGTAGTGGGGGAGCCGCAAGGCTCGCCGGTTTGTTTGTATCCCGGTCTTCCAATCCCGCTACGTGCCCGCTCACCCTTCCCAAAGAGAGTGTCGGGCGATCTGAGCAAGCATCAGGGAGATCGCAAAATGACCAAGCCCATTAAGAGTCAACCCGTTTCACGCCCGCCTGTCGACGCACTCCAGTACGAAAAACTCGCCCTATCTGCATTCGACTTCTGCGATCGGCAATTGAGCCAACTGAATACGCTGATTACACTCGCGTCCTCGATATGTAGGAATCCTCCCATTACGAGTGACGAAAGGCGCCGCCGCCAGATCATGCTCGAACTACTCGTCGACACTGCGGAGCAATATCAGCAAGACCTCGAAAACGACCGCGAGCTTTTCCAGGTGATTGCGCTCGACGCAAAGGGCGTCTCTCAAGCGCGTCTGACGGCCAGCCACGCAACGCGCCTTCTCGCCGAAGCATCCAAGCTCGCGAGCGGATCGCAACCCGCCGCCAACGTCGTCAAGCGAAAAAGAACGCCCGCGAAAACCGCGTCGATCGTAAAAACGCAAACGCAGCAATCGGTCGCCGTGCGGCACTGATCAACGGGTAGCGGTGAACCAAAAGCATCAACGAAGCGAGGCGCCCTGCACAAGCGCATGCGCCTCCTTCACCCGCACCCTCAGAACGACCACAAAAACCTACCCCTTAAATTCCACCGAAGCAAGCGCTATAAGCCGCCGCGCTGTCATGGTCACGCATTCGACGCACAAACGCGAGCGCATGCCTGAACCATGCGCTCGCATCGAACTGCCGAAAACAGATTGCGTACTACTGACCCTGCAGATTCGGATTTCCAGCAGGAACGCCGGAGCCGGTTTCGGACGAGCCAGTGGTGGAAGGACCATATCCCGTCGCTCCACTGTTTTGCGCAGCCACGCGAGCTTCGGCCGCTTGAATGTCAGCGGGGTAAGTGGAGTCGGTTGCGACCGCGGGGTTATAGCCGGCCTGTTCGAGCTGCTTCAATTGCGCTTTGACCTCGGCGCGCGTGACCGGCTGCTCGGATTGCGCGAACGATGCCACCGGCGCTGCGAACACTGCAACTAGCGCGACTGCCTTGATAAGCGATTTCATGATGCTTCCCTCCGAGAATATTTTATTGGGCGCCGCAACAATCTGCGGCACCACGCACGGATTCTAGGAAGGGCCGGGTCTAGGGGAAACCCCTGATACGGTAATTCAGTGTTGCCACAAACAGTAAGTCGGCGTGATGTAATGTCGTTCGTAATAAGTGAACAATCGCGTCACACGCCTTGGCGTACATCGACACGATACGCAGTCACTTGCCGATATGTGCTGCCGGCTCGCACGATCACTTCGTCCTGCTCAGCCATATTGACCTGGTTCGGAAAGCCGCCGGCTTCGAGACACAAACCGGCATGTGCTTGATACGCAACGCCGCCGCGTCCTGTGTCGCCTTTTAACCAGTTGCCGCTATAAAACTGTAAGCCGCGTTGATCGGTCGAGACGGTCAATTCGCGTCCGCTGCCGGGATCGTAAGCGCAGGCAACCTGGCGCACCGGCGGAGTGGCGCCGTTCTTGCCGGCGTCGCGTGCATCGCGCAGCACGTAGCAATGATCGAAGCCGCCAGCGGTCGCCAACTGCGCGTGCGGCCAGTCGAGCCGCGCGCCGATCGGTGCGCTCTGCCGGAAATCGAAGGCATTGCCTGCCACTTCCGCGAGCTTGCACGGAATCATCGCGGCATCGACTTCAAAGAAGCGGTCGGCATCGATCGACAACACGTGGCCGCGAATGTCGGCCCCCGGCCGGCCCGTGAGATTGAAATACGGATGGCTCGTCAGATTGAGCGGCGTCGCGGCATCGGTGATCGCTTCATAGGCGATGGTCAGCGTGCCGTCGTCGTCGAGCGAGTAGCGCACTTGGGTGGTCACGTTGCCGGGAAAACCGGCGTCGCCTTCGGGCGACTCCAGCCGCATGAGCAACGCGCCGTTGTCCTCGCTTACGTCCCACAGCGCGCGATGAAAACCCACCGTGCCGCCATGCAGCAGATTCGCGCCTTCATTGCGATCGAGCGTGTACTCGATGCCATCGAGCGTGAAGCGCGCATCGGCAATGCGGTTCGCCCAGCGGCCTATCAGGCCGCCCATATAAGTGGTGGCCGCCACATATTCGGCGGGCGTGTCGTGGCCGAGCAGGATATCGCCGAGCACGCCGGCGCGATCCGGCGCATGCCACGAGACCAGCGTCGCGCCCAGATCGCTGATGGCGACCTTCATACCGTGCGCATTGCGCAACGTGAAGAGTCGAACGGAATCGCCACCGCGCAATGTGCCCCACGGCTCGGAAGAAAGTTGTGCGATGCTGATCATGTCGTCAGTGAGAAGAAAAGAGAATAGGCATGCTCAGCCCGGCGCGGAAGTCGAATTCGCCTGCTCCTGGTATTCACGCGGCGTACAACCGAGTTCACGCCGAAATACCGCGTACATGTATTGCAACGACGTAAAGCCGCAACGGATCGCCACTTCCGCGCTCGACGCATCGCGCTTTGCCAGCAGTGCTTTCGCGACATCGAGTTTATGACGCAAAATTTCCTGATGCACGGTGCACTGCCGTTCGCGCCGAAAGTACTCTTCGAGCGACGAACGCGACACGCCCACATAGTCGGCAACCTGTTCGGTGCGAATGCCCTGGCACGCGTACTGTCGGATGAAGTGCCGCGCCCGCATCACATACGGACTCGCCAGCGGTTGATGCTTCGTCGATTCGAGTACGTTGATGCCGACCGGCGGAACGAGAATGCGCCGCCCCGGAAAGCGCGCACCATGCAGCATTTGATGCAAAAGGTGAGCCGCGGTGCGGCCCATTTCCTCAGTGCCCTGAATCACCGAAGAAAGCGGAATACGCGTCAACGTGCGCGTCAACGGATCATTGTCGATGCCGATGATCGCCACTTCTTCGGGCACCGGAATGCCGGCGATCAAACACGCCTGAAGCAGATGCCGCGCGCGCGCGTCGGTCACGGCGATGATGCCGACCGGCTTCGGCAAATCGCGCAGCCATGCGGTGAGCTGTTCGGTCGCCTGGTTCCATGACGGCGCGCTGGTGGAGAGACCGCGATACATCTCGCCATCGATCTGCTCCGCGCTGTGTCCGTCCGCGCTACGCAGATGAGCGAACGCGAGTTCGCGCTGTTGCGCCCAGCGGTTCTCTTGCGCCTGCGGCAAGCTGTACAGCGCGAAGTGCTCGAGACCCGCGCCGATCAAATGCGTGTAGGCGAGCGAGACGAGCTTGCTGTTGTCGGTGGCGATATAGGGTAAATCCGGAGGATAGTGCGCCGGGTCTTCGAACGACGAACCCACGGCGACCACCGGCAACGGACAATCGCGCAGCGCTTCGCCCACGGCGGGATCGTCGAAATCCGCGATGATGCCGTCGCCGTCGAAGCGTTCGATGCCCGTCAGCCGGCAGCGAAAATCTTCTTCGAGGAACAGGTCCCACGCCACGCGCGTGGACAGCAGGTAGTTGCCGATGCCGGTAATGATCTCGCGGTCGTAGACCTTGTTCGCGTTGAACAGCAGCGCGATCCGATGGGTCGTCTGTGGCGTTTGCGGACGGGTCATGGCGGTGAGCGGCGCGCGGGCCAATGACCCGTCACGCCTTCGTCTCCTGTTAGATGCTTAGTTTGAACGGCACCGGTTTTAAGCGTCTGGTTATTCTAGGCCCCGAATCGCGCGCCGGTGCGAAACAAAATCATGGGCGGTAAGAAACATCAATCACGCTGCGCAATTTCGCAATTGCCGACGCATCGTGCAAGCGGCAGCATGGCGTCACCTTGTCAACCGGCGCGGCGACGTCGCACGGGTTGCGGTGCACCATAAACTGGAGACGCTGATGTCTTACTTCGAACACATTCCTGAGATCCGCTACGAAGGCCCTCAATCGGATAACCCGCTTGCGTACCGCCATTACGATAAAAGCAAAAAGGTACTCGGAAAAACGCTCGAAGAACATCTGCGCATTGCCGTATGTTACTGGCATACGTTCGTCTGGCCGGGTGTGGATATTTTCGGGCAAGGCACGTTTCGACGTCCTTGGCAGCAAGCGGGCGACGCGATGGAGCGCGCGCAGCAGAAAGCGGATTCCGCATTCGAATTCTTTTCGAAGCTCGGCACGCCGTACTACACGTTTCACGACACCGACGTTTCGCCCGAAGGATCGAGCCTGAAGGAATACAGCGAAAACTTCTTGCGCATTGCCGACTATCTGGCGCGCAAGCAGGAAAGCACGGGCATCAAGCTGCTATGGGGCACGGCCAATCTGTTCTCGCATTCCCGTTATGCGGCCGGCGCTGCGACCAGTCCCGATCCGGAGGTGTTCGCGTTTGCGGCGACACAAGTGCGCCACGCGCTCGATGCGACGCAACGACTCGGCGGCGATAATTATGTGCTGTGGGGCGGCCGCGAGGGTTACGATACCTTGCTGAATACCGACCTCGTTCGTGAACGCGATCAACTCGCCCGCTTTCTGCACATGGTCGTCGACCATGCACACAAGATTGGCTTTAAAGGCTCGCTGCTGATTGAACCCAAGCCGCAGGAACCGACCAAGCATCAATACGATTACGACGTCGCGACCGTGCATGGCTTTTTGCTGCAGCATGGGCTCGACAAAGAGATTCGCGTGAACATCGAGGCCAATCATGCGACGCTCGCGGGCCACTCGTTTCATCATGAGATCGCCACGGCCTACGCGCTGGGTATTTTCGGCAGCGTCGACGCGAATCGCGGCGATCCGCAAAACGGCTGGGATACGGATCAATTCCCAAATAGTGTGGAAGAACTGACGCTCGCCTTCTACGAAATTCTCAAACACGGCGGTTTCACAACCGGCGGCATGAATTTCGATTCGAAAGTACGGCGCCAAAGCGTCGATCCGGAAGATCTGTTCTACGGTCACATTGGTGCGATCGATAACCTCGCGCTCGCCGTCGAGCGCGCGGCGGTGCTGATTGAAAACGATCGTCTCGATCAATTCAAACGCCAGCGGTACGCGGGCTGGGATGCGGAGTTCGGCCGCAAGATTTCTTCCGGCGATTATTCGCTCTCCACGCTGGCAGAGGACGCAATGGCGCGCGGTCTGAACCCACAGCACGCAAGCGGCCATCAGGAGTTGATGGAAAACATCGTGAATCAGGCGATTTACAGCGGACGTTGATCAGCGTTTCAGGAAGCAGTGCATCGAGAAGTTGCAACACTAAATAAAAAATCGCGCGGCCACGTCGACCGCGCGAAACAGGAAGCTTTGGGTTGTCGCTTGTCCGGTCTTGTGGCTCGCAGCGCAAACCGTCCAATCCGGTATTCCGGCTATCAGAAGAAGGAGACAGAGATGAAATTCGCAACGCGTCGTAACGTATTGAGTTCGCTCGTATGTGGAGCGGTGCTCGCCAGCCTGTCGCTTGCCGCGCCGCTCGCGCATGCAAGCAAGGATCACCCGGAAATTGGCTTCTGTATCGACGATCTGCGCGTCGAGCGCTGGTCGCGCGATCGTGACTATTTCGTCGCCGCAGCGGAAAAACTCGGCGCGAAAGTGTCGGTGCAATCCGCCGATGCGAGCGAAGCGCGGCAGATCTCGCAGATCGAAAACCTGATCTCGCGCGGCGTCGATGTCATCGTGATCGTGCCGTTCAATTCGAAGACGCTCGGCAACGTAGTGGCCGAAGCAAAGAAAGCGGGCATCAAGGTCGTTTCATATGACCGCCTGATTCTCGACGCCAATGTAGACGCCTATATTTCGTTCGACAATGAAAAGGTCGGCGAATTGCAGGCGCAAGGCGTCTACAACGCGCAGCCGAAGGGCAACTACTTCCTGCTCGGCGGCGCGCCGACCGACAACAACGCCAAGATGTTGCGCGAAGGTCAGCTCAAGATACTGAAGCCTGCCATCGATAAAGGCGACATCAAAGTAGTCGGTCAGCAGTGGGTGCCGGAATGGAGCGCGTCCACGGCGCTGCGCATTGTCGAAGATGCGCTGACGGCGAATAACAACAAGATCGACGCGATCGTGGCCTCGAACGACGGCACCGCGGGCGGCGCGATCCAGGCGCTCGCCGCGCAGCACATGGCGGGAAAAGTGCCGGTATCGGGCCAGGACGCGGACCTCGCGGCCGTGAAACGTGTGATTGCGGGCACGCAGACCATGACCGTCTACAAGCCGCTGAAACTGATTGCCGGTGAAGCGGCAAAGCTCTCCGTGGCGCTTGCAAAGGGCGAAAAACCCGCCTTTAACTCGCAATACGACAACGGCAAGAAGAAAGTCGACACGGTGCTCCTGCAACCCACGTTGCTCACCAAGAGCAATGTCGATGTAGTCGTCAAGGACGGCTTCTATAGCCAGGCCCAGCTCGCGAGCCAATGAGCGTAACGTGTGCGCGGCGGACCTCGATGCGTGTCATGCGCGTCGGCGCCGTCGCGCGCCTTGCAGCGAGGCATAGCGAATGACGCAAGCTCTCATGACGATGCGCGGCATCGTCAAGGCGTTTTCCGGCGTGAAGGCGCTCGACGGCATCGACCTCACGGTCGCGCCCGGCGAATGCGTGGGCCTGTGCGGCGAGAACGGCGCGGGCAAATCGACGCTGATGAAAGTACTCTCGGGCGTGTATCCGTGGGGCACGTGGGACGGCGAAATCATCTGGGAAGGCGAGCCGCTGAAGGCCGCCAGCGTGCGCGATACCGAACGCGCCGGCATTATCATCATTCACCAGGAGTTGATGCTGGTGCCGGAGTTGTCGGTGGCGGAGAACATCTTTCTCGGCAATGAAATCACGCTGCCCGGCGGCCGCATGAACTACGCCGCGATGTATCAGCGCGCCGACGAACTGCTGCGCGAACTCGGCATCAGCGGAATCAACGCCGCACAGCCGGTGATGAACTATGGCGGCGGCCATCAACAGTTGATCGAAATTGCGAAGGCGCTGAACAAGCGCGCCAAGCTGCTGATTCTCGATGAACCGTCTTCTTCGCTGACTTCTTCCGAGATCCGCATTCTGCTCGACATTGTGCGCGATCTGAAGCGGCGCGGCGTGGCCTGCGTGTACATCTCGCACAAACTCGATGAAGTGGCGGCCGTGTGCGACACGATCAGCGTGATTCGCGACGGGCGTCATGTCGCGACCGAGCCAATGCGCGCGCTCACCACCGACCGCATCATTTCGTTGATGGTAGGCCGCGAAATCAAGAACCTGTTTCCACGCGAGCCGCATCCGATTGGCGACGTGATCTTCGAGGCGCGCCACGTCACGTGTTTCGATGTGACCAATCCGCGCCGCAAGCGCGTGAACGACGTGTCGTTCGCGCTGCGGCATGGCGAGATTCTCGGCGTGGCCGGTCTCGTCGGCGCGGGGCGCACGGAGTTGATGCAGGCGATCTTCGGCGCATATCCCGGCGTGAGCGAGGCGACCGTGGTGATGGACGGCAAGCCGCTGAAGATTCGCGCACCCGTCGATGCGATTCGCGCAGGCATCGGCATGGTGCCGGAAGATCGCAAACGCCACGGCATCGTGCCGGGGCTGAGCGTCGGCCATAACATTACGCTCGCGGTGTTGCAGCGCTTCGCATCGGGTGGGCGAATCGACTCCGCAGCCGAACTCGATACGATTCATACGGAGATGAAGCGGCTTTCAGTGCGCGCCGCGCATCCCATGTTGTCGATTGCGAGTCTGTCGGGCGGTAATCAGCAAAAGGCCGTGCTGACACGGATGTTGCTGACCAATCCGAAAGTGCTGATTCTCGACGAGCCCACGCGCGGCGTCGACGTCGGTGCGAAATATGAAATCTACAAGCTGATCTTTCAACTGGCGCAGCGCGGCATGTCGATCGTGATGGTGTCCTCCGAATTACCCGAAGTGCTCGGCATCAGCGATCGCGTGCTGGTGATCGGCGAAGGCGAGTTGCGAGGCGATTTCATCAACGACGGCCTCACGCAAGAGGACATTCTCAGCGCCGCGATCCGTCCCGTGCAGCGATCCCCGAACCCAACCGCAGCGAGTGCCGCATGACGCCCGACGTTACTTCCCAACGCGCCGATGAAGCCGCGCCGCGAGGCGCATTTGCCGGTCCGCAGCGCATTCAGCAATTGTTCGCGCGCTACAAGATTCTCGCGCTGCTGATTGCCGTGGCCGCGATCTGGATTTTCTTTTCGATGCTCACGCACGGCGCGTTCGTCACGCCGCGCAATCTGTCGAACCTGCTGCGGCAGATGTCGATTACCGGCATGCTCGCGTGCGGCATGGTGTTCGTGATCATTGCCGGCGAGATCGATCTGTCAGTCGGATCGCTGCTCGGTTTGCTCGGCGGCGTGGCGGCGATACTCGACGTCAACCGGCACTGGCCGATCGGCGTCACGTTGCCCGTGGTGATGCTGCTCGGTGTGCTGGTCGGCATGTTCAACGGATGGTGGTCCACCTATCGCCGCGTGCCTTCTTTCATTGTGGGGCTCGGCGGCATGCTCGCGTATCGCGGCATTCTGCTCGGCGTGACCGGCGGATCGACGATCGCGCCGGTGTCGGACAGTTTCGTGTTTGTCGGCCAAGGGTATTTGCCGCGGCTCGCTGGCGATACGCTCGCGGTGGTGCTTTTTCTGCTGCTCGCCTTTCTAACGATACGGCAGCGCCGCAATCGCGAGCGTTATCAGTTGCGCGTGGTGCCGGTCTGGCAGGACGTGGTGAAGATGGTCGGCGCGGGTGTGATACTCGCCGGTTTCGTTGCCACGCTCGATCGGTATGGCGGTATTCCGGTGCCGGTGCTGTTGCTGCTCGCGTTGCTGGGTATCTTCACGTGGATTGCCACGCAGACCGTGTTCGGGCGACGTATCTACGCGGTCGGTTCGAACCTCGAAGCAACGCGGCTCTCAGGCGTCAATACCAATCGCGTGAAACTGGCGATCTTCGCGCTGATGGGGCTGATGTGCGCGTTCGGCGGCATCGTCAATACGGCGCGGTTGGCGGCGGGCTCGCCGTCGGCGGGATCGATGGGCGAACTCGATGCGATTGCCGCGTGCTTTATCGGCGGGACGTCGATGCGCGGCGGTTCCGGCACGGTCTACGGCGCACTGATCGGCGCGCTGGTGATGGCGAGCCTGGACAACGGCATGTCGATGCTCGACGTCGACGCTTATTGGCAGATGATTGTGAAGGGCAGCATTCTCGTGCTGGCCGTGTGGATCGATGTCGTGTCGGGGTCGAACCGGCGGTGAGGTGGAAGAAGGGCAGGTGCGGCGGCGTAAGGCCGACGCACCTCATCTCACCCCCATTTAATGAAACACCCCACGACAACCCCCCATCCCCGCCATCCTCCCCATCCCCCGCCCCAAGCCGCCCTGACTTGAACCCACGCATTTAAGTCCCACATCCGTGGCCCGTCTTATTACTATTCCGGGGAACAACGCCAGGCGCCGACCCGCGCTCTCACAGCTTTCCAGCCATCGTGCAAGCTGATCGAACCATGCCATGTTGAAACGCAGAACCTTTCTGCTCGGCGGCGCCGGCGCTGTCGGCGCGTTGCTGGTCGGCTGGTCGGTGCTGCCGCCGGGACAGCGTTTGACCACGTCCATGCCGCTGCCGGCGCAAGGCACGCAAGTGGCGCTCAACGGCTGGGTCAAAATTGCCGCCGACAACAGCGTGACGATCATGATGTGCAAGGCGGAAATGGGGCAGGGCATCCACACTGGCCTCGCCATGCTGCTTGCCGAAGAACTGGACGCCGACTGGTCGCGGGTACGCGTCGAAGCCTCGCCCATCGACAGGATCTACAACAGCGTGCAAAGCATCATCGACGACTTGCCGTTTCGCCCCGACAACGACAGTACCGTCAAGCGCGCCACCGTCTGGATGACCCGCAAGCTGGTGCGCGAAGCCGGCACGATGATGACGGGCGGTTCATCGAGCATCAACGATCTATGGACGCCCATGCGCGAAGCCGGCGCGTCGGCCCGCGCCATGCTGATCGGTGCGGCGGCCGCGCAATGGAAAGTGCCGCCCGGTGAGTGCCGCGCTGAAGGCGGCCAGGTGCTGCACCCGTCAGGGCATAAAGCGAGCTTCGGCGAATTGTCGTCGATGGCCGCGCAGCAGCCGCTGCCGCGCAAGGTGACGCTGAAAGATCCCGCCGACTTCAAACTGATCGGCAAACCGCTGCGCCGTATCGAAGCGGTGTCGAAGATCAACGGTACGGCGCGCTTCGGCATCGACGTGCTGCCGGACCGCCTGCTCTACGCGAGTGTCGTAATGTGTCCAACGCTCGGCGGCACGGTGGCGAAGTTCGACGCGACGGCCGCCCGCAAGATGCCGGGCTTCCTCAAGGCGTTCGCCGTCGCGCCGTACAGCGGCGGCACCGGCGGCGTCGCCGTGATCGCCGACAACCCGTTCCGCGCGATGAACGCAGTCGCCGCCATCGACGCGACCTGGCACGACGGCCCGGCGGCGAAGCTGTCGAACGCGGACGTGGACCGCCACCTCGCGCAAGCACTCGACGACAGCGACGGCCACGCCTATTACCACCTCGGCGACGTCGATGCTGCCATGACCCGTGCGGCGCGCACCGTCAGCGCGGAATATCGCGCGCCGTACCTCGCGCACGGCGCGGTCGAACCGCTCAACTGCACCGTGCAGGTCGCGGACGGTACAGCCACGGTCTGGGTCTCCACGCAAATGCCCGGCCTCGCGCGGCACCATGTGGCGAAAGTACTGGAACTCGACGAGGATAAAGTCGACGTGCAAACGCTTCTGCTCGGCGGCGCGTTCGGCCGTCGTCTGGAGCTGGATTTCATCGCTCAGGCCGCGGCGATCGCGCGCGAGGGCGGGGGCCGTCCGGTGCAAACGCTCTGGTCGCGAGCGCAGGATTTCACCCACGACTTCTATCGTCCGGCGTGCCTGTCGCGGCTGAAGGCCGGCTTCGACAACGACGGCAAACTGGTGGCATGGCAGGCCACGTCGGCGAGTCAGGCGATCGTGCCGGAAGCGCTCGCGCGCTACTACGGCGCGCCGCGTCTTCCCATCGACAAGACCACCTGCGAAGGCGCCTTCGATCAGCCCTACGAATGGCCGACTGCGCGCGTCGCGCACAAGATCGTCGAATTGCCGGTGCCGGTCGGGTTCTGGCGTTCGGTGGGTCACTCGCATCAGGCGTTCTTCACCGAGGGCTTTACCGACGAACTCGCGGTAGCGACTAACAAAGACCCGCTTGCGTTTCGCGCCGCGCTGCTGGAGCAGCATCCGCGGCATCTGGCGGTCTTAAAGCGCGTGGCGGCGTTGTCGGACTGGGAGCATCCGTTGAGGCGTGCTGCCGACGGCACGCCGCGCGCGCGTGGCGTCGCGTTGCACGAGGCGTTCGGCAGTGTGGTCGCGCAGGTCGCGGAGGTGTCGATCGGGCCGGGTGAGAAGATTCGGGTGCATCGGGTGATCTGCGTGATCGATTGCGGCATGCCGGTCAATCCGAATCTGATCCGGCAGCAGATGGAGAGCGCGGTCGTCTTCGGTCTCTCCACCGCGTTGCAGGACGAGATCACACTCGTGGACGGACAGGTGCAGCAAAAAAACTTTCTGGATTTCCCAGTGGTGCGAATCGACGATTGTCCGGTGATCGACACGGACATCGTGCCGAGCCAGATGCATCCGCAAGGCGTGGGTGAAGCGGGCGTGCCGCCGGTCGCGCCGGCGGTGGCTAATGCGGTGTTCAAGCTGACGGGCCAGCGCTTGCGCTCGCTGCCGTTGAAACTGGCGTGAAGCAGGCCGAATTCAAGAACACAGGGAGACAGTCATGGGATCGCTGAACATCAACGGCCGGGCAGTGGCGGTACAGAGCGAGCCGGACATGCCACTTCTGTGGGTGCTGCGTTGCGAACTCGGCATGATGGGCACCAAGTTCGGCTGTGGGGTGGGTATTTGCGGCGCGTGTACGATCCATGTGGACGGCGAACCGAACTTCGCCTGTCAGACGCTCATGTCGAGCCTGCACACGCAGAAGATCACGACCATTGAGGGTTTGCAGGGTCCGGAAGCACAAGCGTTGAAGGCCGCGTGGATCGATCTCGACGTGGTGCAGTGCGGCTATTGCCAGAGCGCTCAACTAATGGCGGCCTGCGCGCTGCTCAAGCACAATCCCAAGCCGACCGACGCGGACATCGACACGGCAATGTCGCACATCGTGTGCCGTTGCGGCACCTATCCGAGGGTACGGGCGGCAATCCACCAGGCGGCGGCAAAGCGCCGCCCCGCGTGACACCGCCGACGAGTTTCGCGTTCACCTTAACGAAAGAGTCCGCAGCGCACGCTCAACCTGCCAGCAATTCCACCACGGCGACGACCGCCGTAAAAATGCCGATGCAGCCGCCGAGCGTGGCTGCGCTTTTCATGAATTGCGACATACAGGTCCCCGTAATGAGTGGTTGGTGACGTGTATTTAACCTGAATTGAAAGGTAAAAGAAAGATTATCAAAATTAATTCGTAAGCTGCTCGTGCGTCGCCACAAGACGCATACATGGCCGGAGCGTCGCTTTGCGGCGCTCGATATTTTCATGTGCGGCAAAGCGCGTGCGGAAGATGTTGGTCGCGCAGATCGCTCGCGAGTCGAAGGCGGAAGTGCGGAATGTGCGCGCGTCTGAGTGTGCGTGTGGAGTGGTGTCGCCGCGCTAGACAGATCGGGCAAGCGGGGTTGTCCAAGGCGGCCGCCTGATGAGCGGTCCGCATTGGACAATCAGATCAAGGGCGCTTAAGGCGCTTTCGCTGCAGCCGTCGTTGGCGTCGCCTTGACCGGCACCGCAACCGCAGGCGTGGAACCAACGGAAGCGTTGTGCGGATCAACTTCCCAACCGCCGCCGAGCGCGAGGAACAGATTCACCTGATCGATCGCCACCTGGCCGTCCGCAGCCGCGGCCTGAGACTTCGTGGACGTCAGCGTGCGCGTCGCGTCCAGATCCGAAATAAACGACTCACGTCCCGCGCGATACAGCCGATGCGTTTCATCCGCCGACTCGGTCGCCGACTTGACCGCGGCACGCAGCGCATCGGCGCGGGCGTAATCCGACGAGTAGGTCGCGAGACTTGTCTCGGTCTCGCGCAACGCGGTCAACACCACACCATCGAACTTTGCCAACGCCACCTGGCTCGATGCCTGCGCTTCACGCACGCGCCCACGCGCGCCGTTCGTGGGGAACTGCCAACTGATTAGCGGACCGAAGCCCCAACGCGCCGTGGGTGACGTGCCGAGGTCTTCCAGAACGCCGGTCAACCCCGCCGACGCTCCGATGCTCACCGTCGGATACAGCGCCCCGGTGGCGACGCCGATCCGCGCCGTGGATGACGCCAATTGACGCTCGGCCTCGCGCACATCCGGTCGGCGTTTGAGCAGCGCAGCGCCGTCGCCGACCGGAATCGGCTGGCGGAGTTGCGGCAGCCTGTCGCAAGCGAGCACGGCCGGCGGCAGATCCGAAGGCGCGCGCGCGAGCAGCGCCGCGAGCCGGTACTGCGCGATCTTGCGGCGCGCCGTGTAACGCGGAATATCCGCCGACAAGGTATCGACCTGGGTCTGCCCACGCGTCACGTCGGGTTGATTGCCGCGGCCCGCGTCGCGCAGGCGGCGCGAGACGTCCACGCGCTGTTTCTGCAGCGCCAGCGATTGTTGCGCGATCCTGAGTTCCTCGGCGGCCGAACATTGCTCCACGTAAGAGCGCACCACGTCCGCCACCACGGTGATTCGCGCGAGATCGGCCGCGGCTTGTACCGACTCGGTGTCCGCTTGCGCCGCCTCCACGCCGCGCCGCAGCTTGCCGAACAGATCGATTTCATACGAGATGCTGATGCCGATGTCGCCTTCGTTGACGACCGGCAGCTTTTCGGTGAGCAGGTATTGCTCGGCGGATTCCTGCGCGCGTTCGATCGCCACCGAACTCTTGCCGGAAAAACCGCCCTGCGCCTGCGCTACGCCCAACGCTTCACGCGAACGCGCGAGATTGGCCGCCGCGACGCGCAAGTCGGTATTCGATTGCAGCGCTTCGTCGACGAGTCGATTCAGCACCGGATCGTCGTACAGCTTCCACCACACGGGTGGCACGTTCTGGCGCGTGGTCAGCGAGGTATCCGCGCCTTCGATCGGCGCGTTGGCGAGCGGTGCGTTGATCAACGCCTGTTGCGGCAAGGCGTAGTTCGGACCGACGTTCATGCATCCGTTGAGCGCGACCGCCAATGGCAGCAACGGCAGCAACGGCAATAAGGGCAGGGCGCGCGACAGCTTCATTGCGAGGCGCCCGATGACGAGACCGCCGCCGACGCCGGCTGTGCAGCCGAACCAGCCGAGCCAGTCGAAACAGCAGACGTAGTAGACGTAGCAGACGCGGATGAAGAAGCCGCCACCGCCCCCGACGCCCCCGCATCAGGATGCTTCTTCCCGACAGGCGACAGATCGCGCACCGACACAGTCGCCGTCCGTCCCGCGATCATGCGGAAATCCGCGGGCACTTCATCGAGCGCCACACGCACTGGAATCCGTTGCGCGAGACGCACCCAACTGAAGGCCGGATTCACGTTCGGCAGCAGATTCGAACCTTGCGTGCGGTCCCGATCCTCGATCGCGGCGACGATACTCTGCACATGTCCGCGCAACACCGCCGGTTCGCCCATCACCGTGATATCGACCGGCTGGCCGATGTCGATGCCACCCAGCTTGGTTTCCTCGAAATATCCGTCAACACGGAACGAATGCATATCCACCACCGAGACCACCGCGCGCCCCGCCGCGACATATTCGCCGACGCGCGGTGCGCGGTCGTTCAGATAACCGTCCACCGGGCTCATGATCGTGGCGCGTTGCAGGTTCAGCTTCGCAGTGTCGATCGCCACGTTCGCATCGGCGAGCGCGGCTTCGCCAGCCTCGACGCGCGAGCGGCTTTCTTCCGCCACTTCCGCCGCGACCAGGTTGCCGAGCTTGCGGTTGCGCGCGTCCTCGCGGCGCGCCTGGTCGAGCGTCGCGCGGCGTTGTTGCGCGGTCGCCTGCGCCTGGCGCAGCGCAAGCGTGTAGCGGGCTTGATCGATGACGAACAGCACCTGGCCTTGCTTGACCTGCTGGTTGTCCACCACCTCGACCGACGAAATCAGTCCCGAGATGTCCGGTGCGACCTGGATCACGTCGGCGCGCACGTGTCCGTCGCGAGTCCACGGCGCGAACATGTAATAGCCAATCAGTTTCCACAGCACGAGGGCCGCGGCGACGACGACGATCAGGGTCAGCAGAATTTGACCGACGGAGAACCAGGTTTTTTTCACGTTATTAGTCTGTGCGAAACGACAACGACAAGGCCCAGCACCAGCACATAGATGCCAAGATCGAAGATGGAGCGATGCCAGACGAAGCGGTAAAAGCCGACGCGCGCGAGCACCGTGCGAATGACCAGGTTGATCAGATACGCGACCAACATCAGCACGAGCACGGCCGGCACGAACACGCCGAAAATATCGATTTCACCGATCATCGCGAGAGGTGGGCAAGAGGAAAGGAAATGGCCAACGGCATGAGCGCATCAGGCTGCGGCCTCCGGTTCGGGCGGCGTGGGTGTCGTCAGCGTGGCCGGAAATAGCGAAAGACGCAAGCCGACCAGCGCGTGCAGCGCTTCGCGCAACCGGCGCGCCGAAGTCTGCGCGCTTGGGCTCGGCGCCCCGGCGTTGGCGAGGCCCTGTGCCGTGACGCTCGCCACGGCGGCGTCGATCGACGACATCAGGCTCTCCGGCACCGGCTCGCGCTTGCGGCGGTCGACGCAGCTTTCATAGTACTGACGCACGTCGTCGAGCACGTGATCGATCGCGGCCGGCGCGTCGCCGCCCAGATTGGGGGTCAGGCGGCGCAGATCGAGCGCGTTGAGGCCAATGCGCAGATCGCGAAAGCTTTCGATCGACGGATGACGATGGTCGTCGGTCGCGGCGAGTCGCGGGATCAACTGCATCAGGCGGTCGAGCATGCGCGCGGCGAGATTGCGCGGATCTTCGATCGGCCGTGTCGATGCCGTGAGCGCCACGTCGACCCAGCTCGAACGCAACAGGCGGGACGCCGTGAGTTCGGCGCCGAACGGGCGCGTCGCGCGCGTCCACAGATACGCATAAAGCAAGCCGGCGAGGCCCGCGAGATTGCTGTTCAGGAAGACCAGAAAATTGGCGTCGTAGGCGTCCTGAATGCTGATGAAAGTGGCCGTGTTCACGGCGACCAGCACCGTGGCCAGGTTGAACTGCGGGCGCGGAATCAGTGTGCCGACGAAGATGAACGGCGCGGCGAACATGATCACCAGCAAGGGAAAGTCATGCACATGCGGCAGCACGACGAACAGATAGACGCCCGCCGCCACCACGCTGATGGCGGTCGCCACGAAGAAGCGGAAGATGAACGGCGCGGGCTCGTCGAGCGCCGCGAAGAAGCAGCATGCCACGGCCGCGAGCGTGACAGCGCTCGCTCCGTCGTTCCACCCCGAGCCGATCCACAAACTGCACGCGAGAACCACGGCCGCCGCGGCCGTGCCCGTGGAGAACAGCATGATGCCGCGATCGTAGAAGCGCTCTGTACCGCCTAGCCGCCAATGACGGAAGCGTGGACGCCACGAGCCTTCTTCCCGTGTGATGATGATGCGCAGCGAGCGGCAGTCCTGCCAGACATCGATCACCTGTTTCATACGCCACAACGCGTTCGAGAGCAGCGCGCCATCCCAGCCTGCGAGCGCGGACGGCGGTGGCTGCATTGCCGCGATGCGCGCACGCAATGCATCGGCCGTCGGGTCCGGGTGATCGCCCTCGCTCACGGTGGGCATCGGCTCGTTGAACCAATTGATGACATCGGCGAGCAGGCTCTCCAGCCCGTCGGGCCACGTCTGCCGGCCGCTGTTATAAAGCGCGATCAGCGGATCGGCGAGCGATGACATGATCGGCAGCAGCAACTGCATGCGCCCGCGCAGTTCATGTGCGCGCGCCAATATGTCGGGCCGCGTGTGATCGTAGGCCAACTGGCTGAGCAGCAATTCAAGGCCATTGATGGTGGCCGCGATGCGTTGCCGCGCACCCGAAATGGCCGAACCGGCAATTCGTCCCGAGAGCGTTTCGGTTGCGTAGAACGCGGCGTCGCGAAACCATGCGTCGGTCTGATTGATGATCGTGGGTGCAAGCCTGCTCGGAAACAGCGCGCTGCCGACAATGCTCGCGCAAACGATGCCCAGTGTGATCTCCTCGGTGCGGCTGACCGCGAGGTCGAACACGCCGCCCGGATTGGTCACCGAAGGCAGCGCGATAATCGGCATCGTATAGCCGGCCAGCAGGAACACGTAGCTGCGCGCGGTGCGGTCGGACACCGCCAGATACAGCATCGTGCCGGTCCATAGCGCCACGATCACGCTGAACAGATACGGCGATTCGACGAAGGGCGGCACCAGCAGCACGGCTGCCGAAGCGCCGAGCATGGTGCCGAGCGCACGATAGAGCGCCTTCGAACGCGTAGCGCCGACAAACGGATTCGACACGATGTAGACGGTCGCCATCGCCCAATAAGGCCGTGGCAGTTCGAGCGCGAGGCCGATGTAGAGCGCGATCATCGCCGCGGCAAATGTCTTGACGGAGAACAGCCAGTCGCGAAGGGAAGGGTAGACCATCAACCGTTACGCCGGATCGCCGCTGTTATCGCTGTTCTGATCGGCACGCTCGCCGGCGTCGGCCGTGAATGCGGCCAGCACGCGCAAAGTGGCTTCCAGGTCGCTGCGCGAGACGCCTTTTAACGCCTGCGCCCGCAGCGTGACCAGTTCTTCTTCCATTTTCGCGGTGACGGCGCGGCCTTCTTCGGTGAGCACCACGGTTTTCGCGCGCCGGTCTTCGGGGTCTTCGTCGCGACGCATCAGGCCCGCGGCGCACAGTTGATCGAGCAGCCGCACGAGCGAAGGCCCTTCAATACCGATGTGATCGGCGAGCGTGACCTGGCGCACGGCCGCGCCGAGCCGGCTGGCGGTCAGGAGCGGCGTGGCGCAGGCCTCGGAGACATTGAAGGCCGCGAGCACGCCGTGGCTCGTGCGCCGCCATTTTCGGGCGGCGACGACCAGCGTGCTGCTGACTGTCCGGCGTAAGGCATCGAGATTCGACATGGCCGGTATTGTATTTCCAAAAAATTCGTTAGCAAACTATTGATTTTGGAATTTTTTATGACGATACGGCACGCCCGCGCGCATCGGCACGCGCGCAGGTTCGTTACGTCGGCGTGACTCAGGCCGCGAGCCCGAGCCTGACCGTCCGCGCCAGATCGTCCAGCTGGAAAGGCTTGCGCAAAATCGTGCAGCGCTTCACCGCCAGCCCGGAGATGTCCACGTCCGCATAGCCCGTTGCCAGGATCACCGGCAAATCCTCGCGCATCTTGCGCGCCTCGGCGATCACGTCGATTCCGTTCATGCCGGGCATCGCGAAGTCCACCATCAGCAGGTCCGGTTTGTCGTCCTGCAAACGGTTCAGGCCCGCGCGTCCGTCGGCGGCTTCGGTCACGGTGTAGCCGAGCATTCTCAGCGACTCGACCAGCATGGCGCGCACTTCGCTGTCGTCTTCGACCACCAGCACGCGTTTTTCGCCGATCACGTTCGCTTCCGCATTCGACGCCGCTTCGGCCTGCGGCGCCACGCGTTCGCGCAACGGCAGCCAGAGCTCGACAGTGGTGCCCACGCCTTCCTCGCTGAACAGACGCGCGGTGCCGCCGGCCTGCCTCGCAATGCCGTAGACCTGGCTCAAGCCGAGTCCGGTTCCCTTGCCGATCGGCTTGGTGGTGAAGAACGGATCGAACACGCGCGACACCACATCGGGCGGCACACCCGAGCCGGTATCGGCGACTTCGACCACCAGGTAGCGGCCTTCGGCGAGTGTCTGATCGGGCGCGTCGCGCTGCTTCACGCGAATGCCGAGCTGGCCGCCGCCCGGCATGGCGTCGCGCGCGTTGATGGCGAGATTGAGAATGGCCAGTTCGAGCTGATTGGCGTCGGCCTGAGTCCACATCTCCTGGCCTTCGAACTCGTTGGTATAACGGATGCTCGATCCGAGCGACACCGTAATGATGTCGCGCATGCCTTGCAGCAGCGCCACCACGTCCACGGCTTTCAGATCGAGGTTGCTATTGCGCGAGAAAGTCAGCAACTGTCCCGTCAGTTTCGCGCCGCGCTCGGTCGCGCGTTTGACGGTGGCGGCCATGCTGCGAAGGCGCTCATCGCTGGTTACTCGCGCGATCAGCTCTGCGTTCACCATGATGACGTTCAGCAGATTATTGAAGTCGTGCGCGATGCCGCCGGTGAGTTGCCCGAGCGCCTCCATTTTCTGCGACTGCACGAGCACCGCCTGCACTTTGGCGCGCTCGTGTATTTCCATCATCAGCCGATTGTTGGCGGAGGCGAGTTCCTGAGTGCGTTCGGCGATACGGCTTTCCAGCGAGTCGTTCAACTGCACCAGTGCTTCTTGCGCTTCGATCCGCTCGGCGAGATGGCGGCGCGATTCATACTGCCGCGCGCGTGCCCGCAACGACGACGCCACCGCGCGCCGCAGCGTCTCCGAATTCAGCGGACGTTCAAGCACGACAACGTTGCCGAGCCGTTCGAGCACTTCGAGGCCGCGTTCCGAGCGATGTCCGACGCGTGAGGCGGCGAGCAGAATAAACGGGAAATCCGACCACGCGGGCTGCTGTTCCAGCCACTCGAACAATCGGGCCGCATGGTTGCCCGTGAGCGCTTCTTCCGCGATCAACGCGGCGCCCGCACCGGCGTCGAGTTCAGCGGTGAGCGCGTCCGCATCGCGGCATGCCACGCAGAGGCGTTTATCTTTGTGCAGCACTTCGGCAATCACATCGGCGTCGCGGCCAAACGGCGCAAGAATAAGGACGCGTTGCTCCATAGCCTACTGCCCGGACGTGTCGAGGACGCGGTTCGTCGCACCGAGCAGTGCAGTGTTGCCGCGATAAGCCGGCAGTCCGGAGAGCACACCTTCGAAGTCGCGCAACGCCTCGCCGACTTCCACGCCATTGCTGCCGAGCCGGAACTGGCGGATCGACCGCTCGTGAGCATTGGCGCGGCTCTTCACGGCCGTCACGGCGGTGAGCACTTCGCCGTGGTGTTCGAAGTAGCGGAACAGCACCACCACGTCGCTCAGGTAGCTGATGTCGATATCGGTCTGTACCTCGCCGATGATGCCGTGCTGCCCCAGCACGAGCATCGTGATCACGCCTTGCTGGTTCAGATAGCCGAGCAGTTCGTGCATTTGCAGCAGCAGATAGCGCTCGCCCGGCATTGCCTGCAGATAAGCGTTCAGACTGTCTATCGCGACAAAGCGCGCGCCGTCCTGCTCGACAGAGCGGCGGACATCGCTGGCGAATTCACCGGGCGAGATCTCCGCCGGATCGATCTGCCGCAGCGTCAGCAGACCGCTTTCGACGTGCGGCGCCAGATGCATGCCGAGCGTCGCGCAGCGGATCGTCAACGTGACGAGGGTTTCGTCGAACACGTAGTAGACGCAGCGCTCGCCACGTTCGAGCGCGGCGATCAGGCACGACACCACCGTAGTGGTCTTGCCGACGCCCGAAGGGCCGATCATCAGCGCATTAGTGCCGGGGATCAGACCGCCACCGAGCAACGCGTCGAGCCCTTGCGTGCCGGTGCTGACCGCCTCGGTGTCGAACTGCGCGTGGTGTTCCGCCGCGACAAGGCGTGGATACACGCGGATTCCGCCGGTGTCGAGCGTCAGGTCGTGGTAGCCCTCGCGGAATTTGATGCCGCGCATTTTGGCGATGCGCGTGCGCCGCCGGTTGCCGCCATAGTCGCGCACGAGATTGTCCAGACTGACCACGCCGTGCGCGATGCTGTGCAGTTGAACGTCACCGGGCTCGGAAGAATTGTCGTCGAGCAGCAGCACCGTGCATTCTCGGGTGGCGAAATAGCGCTTGAGCGCGAGAATCTGCCGCCGGTAACGCAGCGGGTTCTGCGACAGCAGACGCAATTCGGAGAGGCTGTCTAGCACGATGCGCGAGGGTTTGAGTTCCTCGACCTGCTGGATGACGTTGCGCACCGTCTCGCCGAGTTCGACCTCGGCCGGGTGCAGCACGGTCTGCTCGTACTGCGGGTCGAGACCTTCGTCCGAAACCAGCTCCAGAATGTTGAAGCCGCCGATATCCCAGCCGTGGCTTTGAGCTACCGCGATCAGCTCGGCACGGGTCTCCGAGAGCGTGATGTACAAACCTCTCTGTCCCTCTTCGACTCCCTTGAGTAAGAATTGCAAGGCCAAGGTAGTTTTACCTGTACCGGGCGCACCTTCCACAAGGTACATGCGATGGGGCGTGAGACCGCCTCCCAGGATGTCGTCGATTCCATCGATTCCCGAGGAAAGGCGGGCCGGCTTGTCGGCGGCTTGTCTGTTTGACATGGCGTAGCGTATTTGACGTCGATGGATGGCTGTTGGTTATTCAGCCGGTACGGCGAGAACGCAAAATCCGTGCCGGTTGACGGATTCATGCGCCGGCGCGCTTCTTCACCAGTTGAATGAAGCGCGTGGCCGCGCTGTTGTGCAGTGCGGCGGGATAGGCAAGGTGCAGCGGCGCGCTGAGTTTCGAAGGGTTCGCGAGCGTGCAGTACACGGTGCCCACCTGGTCGTAGCGCTGCATGGAAGCGGGCACCAAGGTCACGCCCAGACCCGCCGCCACGAGGTTGATGCCCGACACCATGCGCGGCACTTCGCGGGCAATGCGCGGGACGAAGCCCGCCTGCCGGCAAGCGGCGAGGATGTCGGCATACATGCCGGGTGCGCCCGGACGACGGACCAGAATGAAGTCTTCGTGCGCCAACGCTTTCAGCGACACTTGCGGCCGCTTCCTGCCCTTGAGCAACGGATGACCCACCGGCAACACCACGACCATCGGTTCGTCGAGCAGCAACTCGAACGCCACGCCCTCGCGGGCGTCGACCGGCTTGCGTAGAAACGCCGCCTGGATCTGGCCCGCGGCCAGACGCTCGATGATCTCCGCCGCGTTGAGCTCGGCCAGGTCCACGGCGACTTCGGGGCAGACCGCGCGAAACGCGCGGATCGCCTCGGTCGTAAATGGATGGAACGAGGCGGAGCTGGTCAGTCCGATCGAAATCGTGCCGAGTTCTCCACGCGCAATCCGGCTCGCCTTTTCGACAGACTGCTGCAGATTTTGCAGCAAGCGTTGCGCGTCTTCCGCAAAGGCCTGACCGGCCGGCGTCAAGGTGACGCCGCGCGGCATGCGCACAAAGAGTTCGAAGCCGATCTCTTCTTCCAGCGTTCGAATCTGCTGCGACAGCGGCGGCTGTTGCATGGCCAGCCGCTCCGCTGCGCGCGTGAACTGGCCTTCTTCGACGACCGCCAGAAAGTAACGCAGATGCCGCAGCTCCATGGTGTTTTGTCTCCTCAGCAGCGCATGAAGGCCGGTTCGATGCCATACATATTAAATATGAATGGTGCATAAAACAGGTATTTTACATTTACCATGTCCGCTCCTACGATCTCGTCCATTGCATTCCGTCCGAACCAGGCCGGTATGGCGCTTGGTATTCGCCTCCGGTTCCGAGTATTCGGTTTCTCTACGACGGATTTGACGATGCGCCGCGTTCAAGACTGCGCACGGTTATCAGGAGCAAGCTGGATGACTTTGAATCTTTCACGACGTATTGCGGCGTTGTGTATGTCGACAGGCGCGGCAGTGCTGATGACGTTCGCGCAATCCGCGTTCGCGGTCCATGCTTACGAACCGCATCTGAAGCCGGTCGCGACGATCTCCGAAACGCGCTTCACGCTCGACACGCCGCAAGGGCAAGCGCAATTCCCGCTGTATCTGTCGAAGGATTGGAACGTTGCGCAGCCGCGGGTGACGCGCGCGGTCATCGTGATTCACGGCAAGCTGCGCAATGCGGACGTGTACTTTCGCACCGCGCAGAATGCCCGCGATGCCGCGCATGCGGACCCCGACGCCACGCTGCTGATCGCGCCGCAGTTCCTCGCCACGCTCGACACGCGCGTACACGACGAGCCCGCCGATCTGCTGCGCTGGACCGGCGACGCCTGGATGGGCGGCGAAGCGGCGCGCGCGCCGCTGCCGATCAGTTCGTACGAGGTGCTCGATGCGATCGTCGCGCGTCTTGCCGATCGCAAGCTGTTCCCCAATCTGCGGCATGTGGTGTTCGCCGGGCATTCGGGCGGCGGCCAGGTCGTGCAGCGCTACGCCGTCGCGGCGCGTAATATCGCCGCGTTGACCGGCGAAGGCATCGACGTGCGTTACGTGGTGGCGAGCCCGTCCACGTATGCGTATTTCGATGCGCAACGGCCTGACGCGCAGGGCATTGCCGCGCCGTTCGATGCCGCGCAATGTCCCGACTTCAATCAATGGAAATACGGCATGGACAACCGGCCGCCGTATCTCGACGACCGCACGCCCGCGCAACTCGAAGCGATCTATGCGTCGCGCCGGGTCGACTACCTCGTCGGCGGCGCTGATGACGATCCGCAGCAGAGCGCGCTCGACAGAACCTGTGCCGCCGAAGCGCAAGGGCCGCAACGCGTGGCGCGCGCCGAAGCGTACTACCGGTATATCCAGTCGCGTCATCCGGACGGCCTGAAGCAGCACTTTCATATCGTGCCGGGCGTGGGGCACGACGGTGCGCGCATGCTGACGTCGGTATGCGCGCTGTCAGCAATATTCGACACTCCGGGATGCGGGCAATGAGCGAAGCGACCTTCAATCAGCGCGACGGTGTCGCGGCTGGAGCCGATGCGGCGAACGCCTTGAGTCCGTCGATGGTGCGGCGCGCGATCTTCGCCTCCGTGCTCGGCAATGGACTCGAGTGGTTCGACTTTCTGATCTACGGCTACTTCGCGAAGATCATCGCGCAGGTGTTCTTTCCCGGCGGCAGCGGTTTCGTGTCGATCATGCTGACGCTTGCGACGTTTGCCGTCGGTTTTATCGTGCGGCCGATCGGCGGCATTCTGCTCGGTATCTACTCGGACCGCGCGGGGCGACGCAAGGCGCTCTCGCTGCTGATCATTTCGATGGCGGCTAGCACGTTGCTGATGGGTCTCACGCCAGGCTATGCGAGCATCGGCATCGCTGCGCCGCTGTTGGTGGTGCTTGCTCGCTTGTTGCAAGGGCTATCCGTGGGCGGACAGTTTGCGACGGCTTCCGCGATGCTGGTCGAGTACGCGCCGCCGCACAAGAAGATGTTTTACGGCAGCTTCAACATGTCGGCGCAGGCGTTCGCGTTGCTGCTGTCGTCCGGCGTCGGCTATCTGCTGACCACGCAGTTCACGCATGAGCAACTGGTGACGTGGGGCTGGCGTTTGCCGTTTCTGTTCGGCGCGCTGGCGGGGCCGTTCGGCTTCTATATCCGGCATCGCGTAGCCGAGTCACCGGAGTTCGAGCGGCTGCTCGAACACAAGGAGAAACCGCCGCGCGTCACGATCCGCCAGTTCTTCCGCGATAACGGCGACGCGGCGATCTGCGCGATGGGTGTGATCATCGTCGGGGCGGCGACTAATTATGTCTGGCATTCCTATCTCTCGGTGTATGTCGAACGGCAATTGCATTTGCCGCTGTCCACCGCGTTGCTCGGCGCGTTCGTGTCCGGTGTGCTGAATCTGTTTCTGTTTCCGCTGTCCGGCAAGCTCGCCGATCGTTATGGCGCATACCGGCTGTTCTATCCCATCGTGATCGCGTGGATGGTCTGCGTGTATCCGCTTTATCACTTCGTCGTGACGAATCCGACGCCGGGGCATTTGTTCATCGCGCAGATGATCGCGACGCTGTTCCTCGCCGCGATGTCCGGCGCGCATCCCGGCATGCTCGCGACCTTGTTCCCCGTGCGCAGCCGTTCGGCGGGCGTGGCGCTGTCGTACAACATTGCGGTGACGCTGTTCGGCGGCATGGCGCCGCTCACCATCACCGGCTTGACGCGCGTGACCGGCAGCAGCCTCACGCCCGCGTTTTACCTGATTTTTGCCGGCTTCGTGTCGCTCGCGATGGTGTACTTCACGCGCGCCGGACGCATGTCGAGCGGCGCGGCGGCTAGACCCGCCACTCATTGATTGACCACGAGCCTAACGCATGACCCAGCCTTTCATCACAGACGACGAACGCGCGCCGAATGAACATCCGGTCGCGGTCGTTGCGAACCGGCATCTGAGCGTCACGACGCGAGCCGGCAGCGGCACCGTGCCGGTGTTTTCCAATGGCGATTGGCTCGCGCCGACGCGTGATGTCCAACGCGCCGTGATTCTGATTCATGGCCGCTTGCGCAACGGCGACACGTATTTCGAACTCGCGCAGCGTTCGTGCGCGCTTGCCGGCGGCAGCGCGGCCGATACGCTGCTGATCGTGCCGCAATTTCTCGCGACCGCGGATGTCGACGCGCATGAGCTGCCGCCGTCCACGTTGCATTGGGACTGGACGAGCTGGATGGCCGGCGAGAACGCCGAAGGTCCCGCGCCGATCAGTTCGTTCGACGTGCTCGACGCGATTGTGGACACGCTGGCGTCGCGCGAGCAGTTCGCGTCGCTCGCCGAGGTGGTGATCGCGGGACACTCGGGCGGCGCGCAGGTCGTGCAGCGCTACGCGGTAGTAGCGCGAGACGAGGCGTCGCTCGCGGCGCGCGGTATCGCGCTGCGCTATGTGGTCGCGAATCCTTCGTCGTATGTGTACTTTGATGCAATGCGGCCGGTTGGGTCGGTTGCGTCCGCTGTGTCCGGCGAGTTTGCGGCGTTCGATCGGGCGAGGTGTCCGTCGTTCAATCGCTGGAAGTATGGGCTCGAGGATTTGCCCGCTTACTCTCGCGACGCGGCTTCAGCGGCCACGCTCGAAGCGCGTTACGCGCAGCGTGACGTGACCGCGCTGCTCGGCGGCGCGGATTGCGATCCACAGCACCCGGCGCTCGACCGCTCGTGCGCCGCGCTGGCGCAAGGTGAACACCGGCTCGGGCGCGGGCTGGCTTATGCGCGCTATATGGCGTTGCGGCATCCCGAAGGATTGGCGAAGCATCGGACGTTTGTGATCGATGGTGTCGGACACGATGCCAAAGGGATTTTCGGGTCGGCGCAGGGGCTGGCGGCTTTGTTCGGTACTGGACTGTAATGATGGTGACTGAAGCGCGGTCTTGACTAGTCAGCGCTCATGGGCATGAAGCGTGCTACCGCGCTGGTACCTGCGAGTGACTTCAAGGACCGCGCCGACATGAACAGAACCCGATTGCTTGCCAACGCGCTCGCCGCTGCGTCGCTGGGCGTTTTGCTGACCGGCGGTGCGTATGCCGACGATGCGCCTAGCCCTTGCACATCCCTGAAGCGGATCGTTGCCGCGGCCCCTGGCGGGCTCGCCTCATTGACGTCGGACGACGGCAAGGGCGTCGCGCAGCCTTACGGCGACGACGCGCAATGTTCGGCGAGTCACGGCGCCTATCAATGCACGTGGACGCCGCATCACGACGCCGGCTCGAATGCCGACGCGCTGCAAGCTGTCGCGGCGGACGTCGCATCGTGTCTGCCCGACGCGACGCACGATCAGAATTCGCCGGGACGTCAGCACTTTTATCTGGGCGCGAAGGGTAAGCGGACCGATATCACGCTGACGCCGACCGGGTCGAACAAGCTGCGTCTGGTGGTGTCGGGTAAGTAAGCCGCCGAGCAAGCGCCACTAGTGTGACGCCGGCCACCATGTCCAGCCGCGCGACGAGTGCCGCAACTCGATGATCGAAAGCGGTGCGATTTCAATGCGCGGAAATACGACGGGCGATGCCCCGAGCGCATACACGATCGCTGCCCGCAGTACCGGCGCGTGGGTGACGGCGATCACGTTGCTCGATGCGCGATCGGTCTCGCCGTCTAACAACGCTTCGAGCCATTCTCCTACCCGTTTCACGAGTTGACCGAACGACTCGCCGCCGTGAGGCGCGGCGTCCGGATCGCGCGTCCATGCGGCGACGTCTTGCGGCGCTTCGGCTGCGAGGTCGGCGAGCCGCCGTCCTTGCCATGTGCCGTAGTTCAGATCCGCCAGACCGGCGTCGACCGATGCCGCGAGGCCTAGCGCCGTCGCCGTTTGCCGCGCGCAGGCGGCCGGGCTGACGAAAGCCGGTGACTCTTCCGCGATCGCCAGGCGCAAGCGTGCGGCGTGGGTTTGGGCTTCGGCGAGGCCGCGGGCGTCGAGCGGGTCGTCGGCGGGAAAACGGCCTGCGCGCTGGGCGGCGGTCGATGCGTGGCTGACCAGTAACAGCCTTGTATCCATTCTGTTCTTGTCCTATCAAGCCACGCCCCGAAGCCGAACGCCGACGGCATGAAACGTGTGTTTTGCGTTGCCGGGTGCCCAAGTTTAGCGCGTAGAATAGCGGGACTGCGAAGCGCGGAAGCCGGTGAGAGCCCGGCGCGGTCGCGCCACTGTAATCGGCAGCACAAGCCGAAAGCCAGACCTGAGCTTCGCACCAATCCTCTGCAATGACTATCGGGGCGCGTTACCCCAGGAGATGTCCATCATGACCGAAGCTGTTTTCGATCCCGCCAACCAGCCCGTGGCCCAACCCACGCCGATTCCGCTGCGCGAGTTGTTGCCTTGGGTCGTGTTCGGCGGTTTGCTGTTGTTGCTCGCGCTTTACTTCGTGGGTGCGGAACAGGGTGCCACCTCGCTGGTGCCGGGCATGTACGTGCATGAGTTCGTGCACGACGGCCGCCATCTGCTCGGCTTTCCCTGCCACTAACGGAGTCGACCATGGTGGGTAAATTATTGGTACGCGGGATGCTTGCAGGCATCGCCGCGGGACTTCTCACGTTCGGCTTCGCCCGGGTAGTGGGCGAGCCGCAGGTCAATCAGGCGATTTCATTCGAAGAAAAGGCGGACGCCGCGAAAGGCGAGGCGCCCGAGCCTGAGATGGTAAGCCGCGATACACAGCGGGGTATCGGCTTGTTGACTGGCGTGCTGACTTACGGCGCGGCATTCGGCGGCCTGTTCTCGCTGGTGTTCGCTTACGCTTATGGGCGAGTGGGCGCGTTGAGCCCGCGCGCGTTGTCCGCATGGCTTGCGCTTGGCGCGTTCATTGCGCTCGCGATCGTGCCGAATCTGAAGTATCCGGCGAACCCGCCCTCGGTCGGCGACCCTGAGACGATTGGGACGCGCACGGGGCTGTTCTTCCTGATGATTGCGATCTCGCTGGTGGCGATGGTGTTCTCGCTCAAGGTGCGGCGCCGTGCGGCGATGAAACTTGGCGCGTGGAACGGCTCGATCGTGGGGGCGGTGGTGTTCATCGTGATCATCGCTGCGGTGCAGTTGTCGATGCCCGCGATCAACGAAGTGCCGGAGGCTTTCCCGGCGGTGCTGCTGTGGAAATTCCGCGTCGCGGCGCTCGGTATGCAAGCGATTATGTGGGCGACGATCGGGCTGCTGTTCGGCGCGCTGGTCGAGCGGATTGCGTCGATGCGGGTGGCGGGGCGGCCGGCGGTGAAGTCGGCTTGATTTGCATGACGAGTGCGGCCGCTTCGGCGGTTGCGCTCGGCGGTTTGCTCGCCGTGCTTCGCTCTCCGCAGTTTGCGCGCAGTGGTCAAGATGGGTTATGCGTCAAGGAGTTGGGGCGGTTGTGGGGTGGTTATCCACAGGCTTGCGAACAATTTCTGTGGATAAATTCGCCCGCGACGCTCAAGAGCTACAAACATCTGTTCCGTTCGAATTTAACAACCTGGTTGCTGGCACACGGCCTCCGGTTGTCCGCATCATTGGGACAGGGCAGGTGTTTTGCGTGACCATTCAGAGCGACTCCGGTCGCCCTTTTTTATCTTGTCGCTTGCTGCGCGTTCCCGGATTTGTCCGATGTCACGGCTGCGTACACGACCCTCTCATTGATTCTGCATGTCGGCACAATTCCCCTCCTGATCTGCAGACGCGCTCGCGTTGCCCGCGCCCGTCGCAAGCTTTTTTATGCCTGCGCCGACGCCAGCCCGGTGGCCCGTGTTGATGCACGATACATAACATGCTCAGGACCGGGTGGATAACCGTCAATGCAACTGGACGCCGCTGACATTTCCCAGCGTTATTGCGAAATAGTCCTGCTGACTATCGAACGACTATCCCCGATGATTGAAAAAACTCGGGGAAGAGGTCAAACGATGAAAGCTGTACGCTGCGACAGGTATCCACGTCTTACGTATCCACGCCTCACGGCTCCTGTCTTTCCCGTGCGGGCCGCATCAGGCGCGTCGTGATTGATGGAGCGCGCCCGCTTCGATCTGCCCATGCCTGGCGTGGCGCTTTCACCGGGAAGCGTTGAACGTCTGATGGCCGAACCCTGGCGCTACGGGTTTATTTCCCTGCTGCGCCGTATCGGCGCCGATCCCCGCATTGACCCGGTCGGCACAGCGCGGCGTCCACAGGCGGAGCCGTTCCGTCTCGGCCAGGCGCCGAGCCTTGCATTCGCGCCGCGCGAGATTGCCGACGTGCGTGAGGTCAACGGGCGTCTGAAGATACGGCTTCTCAGTCTGGGCATGTTCGGGCCGAACGGGCCACTGCCGATTCACATGACCGAGATTGCACGCGAGCGTGAGCAGAACCGGCGGGATGCGACGCTCGTCGACTTCCTCGACATCTTTCACCACCGCTACCTGACTCTGCTGTACCGGGCGTGGGCCTCCGCACAGGCCGCAGCAGGCCTCGACCGGAAGGATGACGAAACATTCTCCTTTTTTGTCGCGAGCCTCGCCGGCCACGATCCTGACGAGATTGCCAGCCAGCCGTTTCCTGCCCATGCGCGCCACGTCCCGATGCATACCTTCGTGCAGACCTCGATGCGCTCGGTACAGCGCGGCCCTGTCGCGCTCTGGCCGCCACGCATGGGCACCCGCAGCGCGGCCTGAGCGGCCTGAGTGGTCGTCAACCACATCCATTCATTCGGGAGGAAGGACACTCATGCTGGATTTTTCGACCCGCCGCACCATCACCGTGAGCGGCGCGGCGTTGCCGGAATCGCCGTCAGGCGAGCCCGCACTCGTGCTCAGATCAATCCGTGGCGAGGAAGCCCTGTCGGAAATCTACACCTACACGCTGGACATGGTGACGCCGCAAGACCTCGACATGTTCGGCGACGACGCGGCGAACCTCGACCTGCGTGCCATGATCGGCAGGCCGCTGACCGTGGCTATCCAGCTTGAAGGGATGAGCGGGGTTGCCGGCCCTTCGTGGACGTCGAACATCGGCTGCGGCATGCGTGAGATCAGCGGCATCGTGACGAGCGCCCGCTTTGTCGAACAGCAGGACCGGCAGTGCCATTACCGGCTCACGCTGCAACCCGGCCTCTGGCTTGCCGGGCAGCGCTCGGACTACCGGATCTTCCAGCGCAAGAATGTTATCGACATCATTCGTGAAGTGCTGCGGATCTATCCGTTTTCCTGCGCCTGGCGCACCAGCCGGATATACCCGCGACTGGACTATCAGGTCCAGTATGGCGAAACGGATTTCAATTTCGTGCAGCGGCTGATGGCTGAGAACGGCATCTACTGGTTTTTCGAGCACTCGAAGGGCTTTCACCGGATGGTGTTCGTGGACCACGTGGGCGCGCACAAGCCGGTGCAGAGCGAGGCGTATCACACGCTCGCGTACTACCCGCTGGGGCACAGGATCGACGCGGAGTATATCGACGCGTTCGATATCGCCCAGACGTTGCAGTCGGGCGTCTGGACCACCGGCGACTACCACTTCAAGCAGCCCGAAGCCAATCTCGGGGTGCGCAAGGTCCAGCCGCAGAAGACGATCCACAATGATCTGGCGCGCTACGAGTGGCCCGGCGACTATACCGACCCGGCCGAAGGCGAGAAGTCCGCGCAGATCCGCATCGAGGAACTGTTCGCGCGCGGCGAGCGCGCCGAAGGCCGTGGCGCGCTGCGCAATGTCGTATGCGGGACGACCTTCCATCTGGAGAACCATCCGTATCGCAACGCGAACCAGGAATACATGGTGATCCGCGCGAAGCTCGATGCCGAAGAGACGATGGAATCGACCGGTCCGGGCGTCTACCGGTTCGACACCGACTTCACCGTGCAACCGGCGACTAATGTATTCCGTCCGGCGCGCACGGTCCCGAAGCCGCGCACCACCGGACCGCAGAGCGCCGTGGTGACGGGCTTCGATAGAAACGTCGTGTCCACCGAGCCGTATGGCCGCGTGACGCTTAAATTCCGCTGGGACCGCTCGCCGAACCGGGACGAGAATTCGTCGTGCTGGGCGCGGGTCATGTCGCCGTGGGCGGGCAATGGTCACGGAGCCATCAGCCTGCCTCGCATCGGCACGGAAGTGATCGTGGATTTCATCGACGGCGACCCGGACCGGCCGTTCGTCATCGGGCAGGCCTACAACGCGGACAACATGCCGCCGTGGCCGTTGCAGGACAACCATGCCCTGTCAGGCCTGCTCAGTCGCAATCTGGAAGGGAGCGGGTCGAACCAGTTCGTTGCGGACGACACACCGGACCGGTTACAGGCGCAGGTGACGAGCGATCAGGCGAACTCGCGGCTGGTGGTGGGTTACAACACGCGCATCGTGCCCGGCGAGGGACGCAAACAGGCGCGCGGCATCGGCTGGGAACTCGCCACCGATTCATGGGGCGTGGTCCGCGCAAACCGGGGCATGCTGGTGACCACCGAGACGCGCAGCGGTGCGCAGTCGCCCGCGAAGGACATGGGCGAGACGGTGCAGCGCCTGACGCAGGCGCGCGCGCAACACGAGGACATGGCGCAGCTCGCGCAGCAGCACAACGCGCAGTCGTCGGACGCGAGCCAGCACGACGCCGCGAAAGCCATCAAGGCGCAGAACGACGCGATCCGGGGCGACACCGCCCACTGGCGTGAAAATCCGTTCCCCGAAATGACGCGACCCGATCTTGTCGTTGCGAGCGCGGCGGGCATCGGGATGACCGCCGCGCAGGGAACGCACATCGTGAGTGGACAGGATCATGCGGTGACAGCGGGTCGCGATGTGAGCGTGTCGGCGGGGCGCTCACTGTTCGCGTCGGTGCGCGGTGCGATCTCGATGTTCGCCTACCAGCTTGGGCTGAAACTGATCGCCGCGAAGGGCAAGGTCGATATCCAGGCGCAGAGCGACCAGATGGCGCTCGCGGCCCTCAAGGACATCACGGTCACCAGCACGGATGGGCGGGTCGTGATCTCCGCGTCGAAGGAAGTGTGGATCGGCGCGGGTGGGTCGTATATCCAGATCAACGGCAGCGGGATTATTAACGGCTCGCCGGGGGTGATTCTGGAGAAGGGGGCGAACTGGGATGTGCCGGGGCCGGATTCGAAGCGTATGCCGTTGCCCGATCTGCCTGGCGAGAAACCTTTCAGTGCGCAGTTCACGCTTCGGGACCGTAGCGGCGCCATCCTGCGCAACTACCCGTACCGGCTGGATGCAGAGAACGGGCCAACCTGGTATGGCATCACGGACGAAAACGGCCTGACCCAGCGCGTCTGGACTGCCAGCGAGCAGAATCTCACGGCGCATCCGCACGATGCGCAGCAACCGGACGATGCCCCGCCTGACGACGATCCCCACGATTGCTGAGCATTCCTTATTCAGAAAAAAGGACGATAGATGACTGGCCCGAATCAAACCCCGATCGGCACCATGACGTGCGGACCGAACATGCCGACACAGACTGCGCAATGCATGACGCGCAAGGTGAGCTTTACTTTTTATTGCGCGCCACGAGACGATTCTGGCCTCAATCCTCTGTATAACGCTGCGTATCCTAATGACGACACGCACAAAGGTGTCACCGACTCCGCGCCGTACCTAAACGGAATGCCGTACGTGGTGGTCGATGCCGATACGCACGCGGTGATCTATCCGTACAACAGTACAGATGGCAGGACCGCAACTTTTCCGGCCAAGGTGTCGACAAACACCCTGCATGATGGACAGCGTTTCAAACATTCGCTGCCCCCGATCAATATTCCCGATCACGTCGTCCGCATTGCACTGCACATTGCTAACGATGCGTATGCACAGCACCGCAACTTCCAGCTTTTTGCCTGGATGGTGCCGGATGTCGCGCACAGCAAGGTCCATGTTTACGAGGTCAGATCCGACTTGGAGGAGCGGTTCTCAATAGAAAACCATTTTGGTGCCCCGCCAGCCGAAAATACATTTGGACTCAAACCCGGAACAACTGACGAATATCAGGGGTATCTGAACGGTGATCTGTGGCTGCGAATTAGCCATGAATTCACGGATGATGAAATCACCCGGCTTTGCCCACCGGAAACGCTGACGCGTTCCCTACTTCCCGGACAACATCCGGCGGCACCGCAGGACAATGCGGGAAGCGCCATTCCGCCAGTGCCCCCAGCAGCCGCACCGGGAACACAAGGCGTGCAACCGAACCCGCAGACCTACGCCGGACCCGTCACCGGCGCACCACACCCCGCTTCTACATTACCGCAGGCGCAGCCACAAACGTCGCCCCAGGCGGCTGGCAACACCCAGTCACTGAATGTTAACTGGCGAGAGGTGCTTCAGCCTATTTATGGCGCGGGAGCGGATTCCCGCTCAATGGCCGCTTTCAGCGTCCGGGTGGATGCGCTGGGCATCACTGTGACGTTCGCCGCGCGGGCCGTTGCTAATGCTGTGAATACCAGCAATCGTACGACCGTCCAGCAGGCGTTGCGCCGGACCTCCCCGCGTGCATTTGCAGTCGTTCTGAAGGCGGTAACCGTCCGACCGCGACCGTTCTTGACGGCGTGTTGATATCGAGCAGTTAAACGCAGCGCGTTGAGTTCAGGCGATGTTGTGGTGAAGGTGATCGGCAACGACCCATGGCAACAGTTCGTCGACGCGATTGACGGGATGCTCGGCGATGCGAGCGATGACGTGGCGCAGGTAGGCCTCGGGATCAAGGCCATTCAGTTTGGCAGTACCGACCAGGGTGTAGATTGCGGCCCCGCGTTCGCCGCCGCTGTCGGAACCGAAGTGCAGGAAGTTTTTTCGGCCGAGAGCGACGGCACGTAAAGCGCGTTCGGCTGCGTTGTTGTCGATTTCCACGGCGCCGTCATCGACGTACAGCGTGAGCGCCGCCCACTGATTCAGAGCGTAGTTGATGGCTTTGGCGGTATCGCCTTTCTGCGACACCGTACCCAATGTCGAGCGCAGCCAGATCCCGAACGCATCGAGTAGCGGACGCGCCTGCTCCTGCCTGACACGTCTTCGTTCGTCTGGTGGCTTGCCGCGAATCGCGGCCTCAATTGCGTACAGTTCGCCGATCCGGCGCAACGCTTCAGTGTTGACCTCGTTCCTGCGTGCGACGAACAGATCGTGGAATTTACGGCGCGCGTGCGCCATGCATGCAGCCTCGCGCACATCATCATCCTCGTAGATCGCGTTGTACCCCGCGAACGCATCGGCCTGCAATGTTCCCCTGAAGTCCTTCAGATGGGCTTGTGGATATTCACCAGCCCGCGTGGGACTGTATGCGAACCAGACCGCCGGCGCCTCCTTCGAACCAGCTGGCCGGTCATCCCGAACATACGTCCAGAGCCGGGCGGTACGGGTCTTGCCGTTCCCCGGGTCGAGCACAGGTACCGGCGTGTCATCCGCGTGGATCTTCGAGGCGGCCATCACGTACCGGCGAACGACCTCTACAAGTGGCCGGAGCAACGCACTGCACTGGCCGACCCAGTCCGCGAGTGTCGAACGGCTGAGTTCCACGCCGTCGCGCGCATAGATCACTGACTGTCGGTATAGGGGAAGGTGGTCACAGAATTTGGCGACCAGTACATGCGCGAGCAGCCCGGGACCGGGCATGCCGCGGTCGATTGGCCGATTGGGCGCAGCCGCCTGCACGATGCAGTCGCAACAGGTACAGGCCTTCTTGAGTCGGCGGTGACGAATCACTCGCCAGTGCCCCGGTACATAGTCAAGTTGCTCGGAAACGTCCTCGCCGAGGTCGCCAAGCGCGCCGCCGCATTGCGGACAGCTCGCGTCGTCGGGCTGATGAACAACGTCTTCGCGCGGCAGATGTTCCGGAAGTGGCTTGCGTCCCGTCGGCTTGCCCGCTTCTGAGCGGGACCTTGTCGGTGTGTCGACCATCGCCGCGCCGTCGTCGGCCTGCAGATCTTCGAGACGCAATTCCAGTTGCTCGATCTGGCGATCAATCTTCTCCGACTTGCGCCCGAATTGCATGCGCTGGAGCTTCGCGATCCACAGCTTCAGGTGCTCGATCTCGAGCGCCCGGTCCGAGAGTGTATTCCGGAGCGTCGTTACAGTGTCGCGCAGATCCGTGAGCTCGTCTTCGTGCTCACGTAACGCCGCCTCACGCGCGAGCAGGAGAGCCTTCAAGGCCTCGATGTCGTCCGGAAGGGTAGCGTCGCTGGATGCCATGCCGGCAGTTTACGCGCGTGCATTGCGCTATGCCCGCGTTGTCACATACGTTTACAAAGCGCTGGAGGGGCGCGCTGCATCGACGGGCTGTCGCCAGTCGAATCCTTCGAGCAGAAGGCCGAGTTGAGCGCTGGTCAGCGAAACAACACCGCCGTCAGCACGAGGCCACGCAAAGCGCCCACGCTCCAGGCGTTTGGCGAACAGGCATAGGCCGCCGTCGCGCCAGTACAGGCATTTGATGAGGTCGCCACGTTTGCCCCTGAACACGAAGATGTGACCAGAGAATGGATCCTTCGCCAGCACGGTCTGCACCTTCGCGGCCAGGCCGTCGAAGCCGCAGCGCATATCCGTAAATCCGGCGGCAACCCAGATGCGCGTGTTTGCCAGCGGACCAATCATCGGCTCAGGCACTGGATCACTACGCGCAGCGTGTCGGGATCGACACTCCCTTCAACGTGTACCTCGCCTCGTGGCAACTGGATCCGGATCGTGCCGGGCGCCTGTGTCGAAGGCGTAGATGCAGCCGGTTCGGCCGCGCCGCTATCGCTGGCCTCATTCACGGTGACCGGCAGCAAGGCGCATTCGCGACAGTTCACGCCAAGGCGTCCCTCCAGATACTGCTTGCGCCAGTCAAACAGCTGATTCGCGTTCACTTCGTGACTGCGTGCAATCTCCGCCACCGAACGTCTACTGGATAACGTCTCTTCGACGATCTGGCGTTTCTCGTCCACGGTACGCCGGCGATATTTCCGGGCGCCTTTGACTTCGGTGAATTCAGTCACTGTGTCCATGATTCCTTTGTGGACACAGTCACATTTGTGCCCCCCGGAAAGCATGGCGTCCCCTTCATCAGGCGTCTATACGGTCAGGGGCGGACGGTTACTGAAGGCGGCGTGGCGCCTTCACATCAGCTCGGTTGATTTTTCCAGTTCATGGCGACCCATGCTGGGTTCCAAATTGCACAGGATGGGCGTTGCGCTGGATGTCACGCACTTTGACGATGCCGATGAGAACATTCATTTTACGGTTCACAATCACGACCATCACGATAGAAATCATCCGTTCCCGACTGGTCCTGGAGGCCAGAAACTTGCAGCCCTGTACGGTGAGTTGAGAACGGACCACCAAGTGACGCCAGCAGCGGTTTATACGCCATGGCTTAACTGGGTTATTCCGCATGACACGCATATGCATGTCACAGTTAAAGAATAATTAATGTTCTCGAATAGGGAAACGGGATTTTTATGACTATAAAAAAGATAGGGATTCTTCTTGCGGCATGTATCTTTTTGGGAATCTATCGCATTGGCGTAGCAGCGGAAAGAACAGTATTTTTTAACGGAACAAAGATACATTACGATAATGAGGCGGCTTATTTGCAACCACGATGTGCGTTGTTCCTCCGGCATCAACCTGCGGACTCGAAAAGTCGTTATGCAATGGTATCTAACGATGTATGTAGGAAATATCAAGCAACACAAGATGAAAACTATTCCTTTCCCGGCGCCCAAGGCGAGGCGCCCGTAAAGACTCCAAAGAGAGACTTTGTTACACTTGATGAAATTCCATTGTGGAAAGGAAAGCCCCCGGTCCGGGCTAAATTTAATATCAGTTTTGCAGTTGACGATCCCGATCCTGATATTAACCCATCCTACCTGCCATATATTCGGAAGAACAAAATCAGTGATTATCTGTTGATAGACGAAGAAAATTATGAAACAAGCCTCGCAACGGGGAAGCGAACCGGCTACCGGTTTTATCGGTTCGAGGACATGTGCTTTCTGGCAACAGAAAAGAAGCCACGGTCATTTAAATTTGAAACCGCATGCGTGCATGCCGGAAATCCTAACTACGCGTTTCCAAAAGCCGTGGATACGATCAGTCATCCATGGATCAACATCATGGAGCGTAACACGATCGATTTGGATGAACGTATGCCGAATGCGGTCGAAATTGACGGTTCGTCACCGGTCAAGCCACTGATCTATTCCGATTTTCCGATCGACAACAGCGGTCGGGTGACTCAAGGGCGTGCAATGTGCATGGCTGACTGCGCGCCGGGCATGCTGTTTCGGGTACTTCACAAACACCAAAGTATCTGGGGCGCTTCAGGTAAACCGCCGGCTACCGTACGGTGAGGTAAAAATCTCATGACCGATCTCATCCGGCTCGGTGACATCACCGACCACGGCGGCGAAGTTATCACCGCCTCCGAAGTCATGCGCTATGGCGGCGTGCGCGTGGCCCGCAAAGGCGACGAAGTGACCTGTCCGCTCCACCCTGAGGTGGTGCCCAACGTCATCGTTGAGGGCGACGACAGAATAACGGATCACGGCGTCCCCGTCGCGCGTCAGGGCCATCACGCAACGTGCGGTTGCAGCCTTATACATGGCCTCGTCCCGTTTGCCAAACGATCTTTTCTACAGCGAGCAGGTGCAGGATTGCATATATACATTCGGCCTTTCTGTGGCACGCATGTGCGTGGCCCCAATGGATTTCGCCCGGCGACTCCTACTTATATCCACGGCTTCGGGAGCCCTAAGACTGCGCAGGTTTTGTCACCGACGGTCCGACTTGTTTGCCATTGAATCAGATCACTTGTGCAACCAATGAAGAGGTAAAACAATTGCCGCCATCCGATCGTTGCTCCGTTCATACCGGCGGTGCGTACTCCAGGCCGCGTGCGAGCAATACCCAGATCGTCCTGGCGATCTTGTTGGCAAGTGCCACGACGGCGATGTTTGTTCCCCGTCTCGCCTGAACCTCGCGTATCCATCGGGAGAGCGTATCGGTATGTTTTATGGCTTGCTGGACGACCGATCTGGCGCCGTGTACCAGCAGCATTCGCAGATATCCGTTACCGCGCTTCGTGATACCGAACAGACGATCCTTGCCGCCTGATGAGTGCTGGCGTGGGGTCAAGCCCAGCCACGCCGCAAACTGTCTGCCGTTTGAGAATTCAGTGGCACTCCCCGCTGCGGCGATGACAGCAGTTGCGATCAGTGGCCCAACGCCTCGAATCTTCTCAAGTCGCTGACTGACAGGGGATGCCTTGTGCACTTGATGGATCAATTCATCATACCGGGCGATCTGCTTATCCAGCAGTACGAGTCGCTCGTACATATCCCGCATCATTGACCGACCCAACCCTGTGAGCTCGTTGCGTTCGTCGTCAATAATTGACGGAAGCTGCTGCCGTACTTTCGGTGCGGTTTGTGCAATGACCACACCGTATTCGGCTAACAGGCCTCGTATCTGGTTGATCTGCGCGATACGATCTCGCATGAGCAGGCTGCGGATGCGGTGCATGGACTGGATATCCTGCTGCTGAGCGCTGTTGACCGCAACGTAGCGCATGGTCGGACGGGACGCAGCTTCGACGATCGCCTCCGCATCGTTGCGATCGTTCTTTTGGGATTTGACGAACGGCTTGACGAATCGGGGCGCAATGATCTGCACATGATGCCCCATCGCCGAGAACCGGCGGGCCCAGTAATGCGCTCCACCACAGGCTTCCATCACGATACGGCAAGAGGGCAGATTGACAATGGATTCGAGGAGCTTGTTGCGGCTGACTCGCCGACTCAACACTGGGTGACCGCGTTCGTCCACGCCGTACAGCTGGAAGATATTTTTTGCAAGATCGATGCTCAGCAACGCGACGCTCATGACGGCCTCCGGTCAACTGCAGATCAGGAGCTCTGATACTGCCACGCTCTCAGGCGGAGCACCTTCGTGCACTACCACCGAGGGTGGGACGAGGCCATTCCACTATATCCAGCATCGTGTAGCTGGTATATCCACGACGTTTCTGCGACGTGGATACACGACGAAAGAATTACAGGACGTGATTGTGACGAACCCGGACACTGTCAGGCTGTTGCGCCTGTGGATTGCGAAGGAGCCCTACCACCAGACTCCGTGGGGAAAATCCATGTCGTCCCCCATGCGCCCACACCGCAGCATAGAAAAACTCACCTGTCCCGAATTTAAACAAGTCATTTGTCGTGTTAGCTCTGGTTAGGGATCGCCGTTAGCTTGAATGCTTTACAAAAAACACATGTCTAATATGTCGGCCCTTTCCCATTCAGGGGAAACGCGGGGGAACGACGTTTGGCGGCCTGTGGGGAAGCTCAATTTCCCCTCACATGGCCCGCAAAACCTTATGGCGTGGGGTTCAGCGCTGTAGGGAGAGACTTATCCACGGACCTGCGAACAATTTCTGTGGACAAGTTTCCACCTACCGCCACTCCCAAACCCTCTACGCACTCTTCCCCCTCAACGCCCAATTGAAAACGCGCCGCCCATCCGAAACCGGCTGCGTCAACCGATCGAACAACTGCGCAACGGCGCCATCCAGTTGCGTAAGTGCCGATGCCCGGTTCAAGTCGAAAGCAACGGCAGGCATCATCGGTCCACGATCATCCGACCCGCCACGCGCAGCGCCCGTCGCACCGCCGCCATAACGCGCAATCAAAGTATCGAGCCGCGCCACGATCGACTCGACATGCGCCGCGCGTACCTCCGCCGCATTGAGCGCTACCGCTTGCTGCAGTACGCCGCGTCGCGCAGGCCCATTCAGTACCCGCGCCCAATGCAGGCAACACAACAACGAACCCGTCGCCAGCTCGACATCCGGATTCCACACCACCACGCGCTGCGTCTGCAGCGGCCGCAGCGCGATCCGCAGATCATGCCAGCCGCGATCGAGCTTACGCATTGCGGCAACCGCGTCACCCGCCTGCGCGCCTGCCTCAGCGAGCCGCACGACGTCGCGTAGCGCACCCAGCACCGCCGCAAGCCTCGCCTCGACATGCCGCGTGGCTGCAAGCGGCATCATTAGAATCGCGACGGCGAACGACACGAGGCAGCCCACCAGCACTTCTTCGATCCGCAGTTCGACCAGCGGCCCCATCGCAAACCCCAGTTCGCCGTAGACCAGTCCGACGAGCACGGTGATGAAAAACACGCCCGGCGCATACGCGCTCAAGATGTAGTAAGCCCAGCCGAATATGCACAGCACCATCGCGATCACCAGCAACACTGGCGAATCATGCAGCGGTGCGACCAGCAACACGCTGACGAGCGCGCCGGCGAGCGTCCCCACGAGACGCTGCGCACCGCGATACACCGTATCCGCGCGCGACCGTGTGCCAAGAAACACGACGAACGTCGTAATGACCGCCCAGAACCAGCGCTCCGGCGAAAGCGAATGGCCTATCAGCATCGCGAGCAATGCAGCGGTCGTGGCGCGCGTGGCGGGGAGCCAGCAGAGCTTGCTGCGCAAGTCGGCGAAGCGCTGGGCCGCGGTCAGCGTAATTGAAGTGCTCGCCGGTGCAGACGAAACGCGTCGCGCGTCGCCTCGTTGCGCAATCTCCTTGAGGCGCGCAATCGCGTGACGTAATACACAGGCACTCGCCTTGACGCCATCATCCACAGATCCCGATGCAAACGCATATTGTCCAGCAGCGACTTCCACTTCGACGATCCGTTCACGGATCGTCTCCGCATCCGGCGGATTCAGCAGCGCCAACTGTTCTTCGAGCGACAGCGCAGCTTCATTCAACGCGGAGACATGCGCGGCAACCGGAGCGTGAAGCACACGCGACGCGCGCAGCGTCACCGTATGAACGGCGAGGCGAAAGCTCGCCGCGGCTCGCATCGGCACAATGACGCGGCCCACCAGCGCGACCATCAACGGGCCGAACGCGGACAGCAAAAGCGACTGCACGAGATGCGCCGTCGAAGGATGCAGATAGAGGCCGAGGTAAAAACACACCACGCCCAGCATCGCGCAGCCCAATGCACGCGGTCCGCACGCCTGGCACAACATGCCGATGAACATCACCACCAGGAAGCCGGCATCGCCGGCTAGCGGATAGTGGCTCAACACGCTCGCCGTAGCAAAGCACACGCAAGCGCAGAGATAAAGATAGAAGAGCGTGCCGAACCAGGCAGTCCGCTGCGCATCGCGCACGAACAACGGCGCGACCATCGCAAAGAGGATGCCGGGCGCGGCAAGCGTAATGGGCTGATCTTGGGAAACGGTCCACGCGATAGTGGCCACGCCGGCGAGCAGGCAGGCGAGCGCGACGCGCAGCGCGGTATGGAGGCGCACGAGTCCCGCGTCCGCGGCTAGCAGACGGTCGGCGACACGCGATAACGTGGCGGCAATCATGATCGATGATATCCAGGCTGATTGGCCGCCACCGGCTTTTGGCCGATTGCGGCAGGGCGGGCGCGCGGGCCCGCCACCTTCATATCGGCGAACTGGGCCGCCGTGCCGGGATCACCGGCTGACAACCCCGTCCGTCGACGGGCGATAACACTCGAACAGACACGCCAAAAGCGCTGCAAAGGGTGGTGCAGCGCATCCAGCGGGTTCGGGTTTTCCCGAATGATACCGGGTCAAAATTGCGTGTGTCGAATTTTTGCCGCAGCGCAGTAGCGCAGGAACTCACGTCGAACCAAAGCAAGCCAAACTCGGCTTGCCTCACGCCGCGTCGTGGAAAATCACTCCGAGCGTGTGTCGTTGGCCCGAGCGTAAGCGGCTCACGCCATGCCGCAGATTCACCCGATACGCACCGCGCGTTCCCTGAACCGGCCGGTGATGGACCGCGAACACCACCGCATCGCCCTTGCGGAGCGGCACCACTTCCGTACGCGACTGCATGCGCGGCCGCTGCTCCGTCATGACGAATTCGCCGCCGGTGAAGTCCGCGCCGGGCTCGGACAGCAGAATCGCGACCTGCAGCGGGAATACGTGTTCGCCATAGAGGTCCTGATGCAGACAGTTGTAGTCGTCGGTCGCATATTGGAGCATCAGCGGCGTGGGGCGCGTCTGACCGGCGGCGTGGCAACGCTCGATAAATGCCGCGTGCGCGGCCGGATACCGGACGTCGATCCCCATCGCCTGATTCCAGCGATTTGCCACCGGTGCGAGACGCGGATAAAGCTCGCGGCGCAAATCGGCGATTAACGTCGGCAGCGGATAAGCAAAGTACTTGTATTCGCCGCGGCCGAAACCGTGGCGCGCCATGACGACGCGGCTACGAAACAAGGCATCGTGCGGATAGAGCGCGGACAGTGAATCGCATTCCTCTGAGCTGAGCAGATTGCGCAGCATCGCACAGCCGTACGCGTTCAATTCTGCTTCGACATCGAACCAGTCGATCGCACCGATACGCTGCGCAGGCGAGCCGCGCGTCTCCGTTTCAGTGCCTTTCACCTCTGGCTTCTGTCCCGCGCCAGCTTTCAGGTCCAACGCCAAATCCAGCGTGCGCGACTCACTAACCTTCGCAACCGTGTCCATAATTTCTCCATCACGCGATCGTAGCCATGATTGAGTGTAAGCACGGGCGTGATGCCGCACACCCCGACTCTTGCTTTTCAATTCCGCGCTGTTCGCAGCCGGTGTCTCGGCAAGAGCGCATGATGTGCGGACGGATTTGGTCGCAGTGCTCCGCCACGCGGCGATTCAGCGAGCCTTAAGCAAATCCAAACACTCGCTTCGAAAATGCAAACTTCGCAGCACATGCTGCCTCGTTCATAGTAAGACTCTATTAAGCCCAATACGCGTATACGGAGACGGTGCCCATGTCTGCTTCCCCACAGAAACTCGACGACTGGCTCGACAAGCAGGAGGTGCTCAAAGACGACATCACCGCCTTTCCATTGAAGGCGATGGCCGCCACGCTCGATCGCGAAGAAAGCGGCGACGGCGTGCCGCCGCTGTGGCACTGGCTGTACTTTCTACCGGTTGCGCCAATGTCCGAAGTCGGCCCGGACGGCCATCCGAAGCGCGGCGGTTTTCTGCCGCCCGTGCCGCTGCCGCGCCGCATGTGGGCCGGCGGCCGCCTGACCTTTCACGCGCCCCTCAAGGTGGGCGAGCAGGCCACGCGCACTTCGACCATCGCCAATATCGAAGACAAGACCGGCCGCTCCGGCCGTCTCGTATTCGTCACCGTGCAGCACACTATCGAAGCCGGCGGCGAACTGAAGCTCGAAGAAGAACACGACATCGTCTATCGCGACGCGCCGCAGGAAGGCGCGCGTCCACCGCAACCGCAACTCGCGCCGGAAGGCGAAACCTGGCGCCGCCCGATCGACGCCGACGCCGTCATGCTGTTCCGCTACTCGGCGCTGACCTTCAATGGTCACCGCATTCACTACGACTATCCGTACGTCACGGAAGTCGAAGGCTATCCAGGCCTGATCGTCCACGGTCCGTTGATTGCAACCTTGCTGGTCGACCTTGTGCGCCGCGAACAACCGCAGGCCACGCTGCAAAGTTTCGCTTTCAAGGCGGTGCGTCCGACCTTCGCCGGCCAGGCTTTCACGGTGTGCGGCAAGCCTTCCGCCGACGGCAAGATCATCGAGTTGTGGGCCAAAGACCACGAAGGCTATCTGACTATGCGCGCCACGGCCGCTATCGCCTGAGCTTCGCCTGAACCCCAAGAGATTCGTTTATGCAAACCACGCAGCAGGATTCCTTTCAGGACATTCGCGAAGCCGTTCGCGATCTGTGCCAGCAATTTTCCGGCGAGTACTTTCGCAAGATCGACGAAGCACGCGGCTATCCGGAAGCCTTCGTGGACGCGCTCACCAAAGCCGGCTGGCTGGCCGCGCTGATTCCGCAGGACTTCGGCGGCTCGGGGCTCGGGCTGACCGAAGCGTCGGTCATCATGGAAGAAATCAATCGCGCCGGCGGCAACTCGGGCGCCTGCCACGGCCAGATGTACAACATGGGCACGCTGTTGCGCCACGGTTCCGAGGAGCAGAAGCGAAAATATCTACCCAAGATCGCGTGCGGCGATTTGCGTCTGCAATCCATGGGCGTAACTGAGCCGTCCACCGGCACGGACACCACGAAGATCAAGACCACCGCCGAGCGGCGCGGCGACCGCTATGTGATCAACGGACAAAAGGTGTGGATCTCGCGCGTGCAGCATTCGGATCTGATGATCCTGCTCGCGCGCACTACGCCGCTTGCGGACGTGAAGAAGAAATCCGAGGGCATGTCGATCTTTATCGTCGATCTGCGCGAAGCGATCGGTCACGGCATGACCGTGCAGCCGATTCTGAACATGGTCAATCACGAGACCAACGAACTTTTCTTCGACAACCTCGAAATCCCCGCCGAGAATCTGATCGGTGAAGAAGGCCAGGGCTTCAAGTACATCCTCGACGGTCTGAATGCCGAGCGCACGCTGATCGCCGCCGAATGTATCGGCGACGGCTATTGGTTCGTCGACAAGGTCACCGAGTACGCGAAAGAGCGCATCGTATTCGGCCGTCCGATCGGCCAGAACCAGGGCGTGCAGTTTCCGATCGCGCGCTCGTTCATCAATGTCGAGGCGGCCAGCCTGATGCGCTTCGAGGCGGCACGCCGTTTCGATGCGCATCAACCGTGCGGCGCTCAGGCGAACATGGCCAAGCTGCTCGCGGCCGATGCGTCGTGGGAAGCGGCCAACGCATGTCTGCAATTCCACGGCGGCTTCGGCTTTGCCTGCGAGTACGACGTCGAGCGTAAATTCCGTGAAACGCGGCTTTACCAGGTCGCGCCGATTTCCACCAATCTGATTCTTTCGTACGTGGCCGAGCATATTCTCGGGCTGCCGCGTTCGTTCTGACGTTCGGGCGCCAACAACATGAGACCACTCGACGGTATCAAAGTCGTCACGCTCGAACACGCGATCGCCGCGCCGTTCTGCACGCGTCAACTCGCGGATCTCGGCGCGCGGGTGATCAAGATAGAGCGGCCCGGCGTTGGCGACTTTGCGCGCGGTTACGACGAACGCGTGCATGGACTGTCGTCGCATTTCGTCTGGACCAATCGTTCCAAAGAAAGTCTTGCGCTCGATCTGAAGCAGCCTGCCGCGACGGAGATTCTCGATGCCCTCGTCGCCGACGCGGACGTGCTGGTGCAGAACCTCGCCCCCGGCGCCGCGGACCGGCTTGGTCTCAGCTACGACACGCTGAGCGAGAAGTATCCGAAGCTGATCGTCTGCGATATTTCCGGCTATGGTTCCGACGGACCGTATCGCGACAAGAAAGCTTACGACCTGCTGATCCAGAGCGAATCCGGTTTTCTTTCGATCACCGGTTCGCCCGGCGAGCCGGCCAAGGCCGGATGCTCGATTGCGGATATCGCGGCGGGCATGTACGCGTACTCGAACATTCTGAGCGCGCTGCTATTGCGTGGCCGCACGGGGCGAGGCTGCCGCATCGACGTGTCGATGCTGGAGAGCATGGTCGAGTGGATGGGTTATCCGCTCTATTACGCGATCGACGGTCAAACGCCGCCCGCGCTCTCCGGCGCGGCGCACGCCACGATCTATCCGTACGGCCCGTTCCCTGCCGGCGACGGCAAGACGGTGATGCTCGGTCTGCAGAACGAGCGCGAATGGAAGCTCTTCTGCGAACGCGTATTGATGCAACCGGATCTCGCCACCGACGAGCGCTTCAACTCCAACTCGAAACGCACGTCGGCGCGTGACGCGTTGCGCGAGGTGATCGTCGCGGCTTTTGCGACGCTGAGTGCGGCGCAAGTGATCGAACGGCTGGATAGCGCCGGTATTGCCAACGCGCAAATGAACTCGCTCGGCGACGTATGGGCGCATCCGCAACTAAAGGCCCGCGAGCGCTGGCATCAGGTTGGCACGCCGGCGGGCGTGGTGCCCGCGTTATTGCCGCCGGGCTTGCCGACGGATATCGAGCCGCGTATGGATCCGGTTCCCGCGCTCGGCGAGCATACCGACGCGATTCTTCGCGAACTCGGCTACGACAGCGCGCGGATCGACGCGCTGCGAGCCGCCGGCACGATCTGAATATGTCCTGTGCAGGCGTGTAAGCGACGCCACGCCGGCGACCCGAACGAACACGAAGCGACCTCATCATGAACGACCATCCCAGTTTGACGCTTGCCACCTTTGCCGCTCAACTCGAGTTCGACAGCATTCCGCACGCCGTGGTCGAGCGCACCGTCAACCTTTACGTCGACTGGCTCGGCTCGGCGCTGGCGGGCAAAGGCGCGCGGCCGGTCGAGACGATCGCCCGCTTCGCCCGCCAGGCCGGCGGCGCGTCGAACGACGGCGCATGCGAAGTGCTGATCGACCGCAGCCGCACCACGCCGTACTTCGCGGCGATGATCAACGGTGCGGCGTCGCACTTCGCCGAACAGGACGACGTGCACAACGGCTCGGTGTTTCATCCCGCGACGGTCGTGTTTCCGGTGGCGCTCGCGCTGGCGCAAGCGCATCGCAAGTCGGGGCGCGACTTGATCGCGGCGGCGGTCGCGGGCTATGAAGTCGGCATCCGCGTTGGCGAGTTTCTCGGGCGCTCGCACTACAAGGTGTTTCACACCACGGGTACGGCGGGCACGGTCGCGGCGGCGGCGACAGCGGGACGGTTGCTCGGTTTGTCGCCGGCGCAAATGCTCGACGCGTTCGGCTCGGCGGGTACGCAGGCAAGCGGCCTGTGGGAGTTTCTGCGCGATGCCGCCGACTCGAAACAACTGCATACGGCCATGGCGGCGGCCAACGGACTGATGGCCGCGCAACTCGCCGCCGACGGCTTCAAGGGCGCGACGCACATTCTCGAAGGCGCGCAAGGCATGGCGGCGGGCATGTCGAGCGACGCCGACCCGGCGCGTCTCGTCGACCGCCTGGGCAGCCGCTGGGCGACGGCGGAGACGTCGTTCAAGTATCACGCGGCATGCCGTCACACGCATCCCGCCGCCGACGCCTTGCTCGCCGTGGTGCAGGAACACCGTCTCGCACCGCGCGACATCGCGAAGGTCGTGGCGCACGTCCATCAGGGCGCGCTCGATGTGCTCGGCGCGGTCGTCACGCCGCGCACCGTTCATCAGGCGAAGTTCAACATGGGCACGGTGCTGGGGCTCGTCGCGCATCACGGCTATGCGGGCGTGACCGAATTCGAGCAGGGTTTCGACGCGGATGCGATTGCCGCCTTCCGCGACAACGTCGAAATGGCCTTCGACGCCGAAGTCGACGCCGCTTATCCCGCGCGCTGGATCGGCAAGGTAACGGTCACGACCACCGACGGCCGCACCTTGAAGGGCCGCGTCGACGAACCGAAAGGCGACCCGGGCAATACGCTGTCGCGCGATGAAATCGCCACCAAGCTGCATCGGCTGACGGCATTTTCAAGCGCGGCCACCGAAGGCGAGGCCGCGCGATTGCTCGGCAATGGGTGGCAAATCGCGGAACAATCGCAGGTCGGATCGGTCTTCGAAACCGAGTCCGACGCGACGGTGGCCGCATGAGCGGCGCACTGCCGCGCTCTTATCTGTTCGTGCCGGGCAACCGCCCTGAGCGCTTCGAGAAAGCGCATGCGGCCGGCGCGGACGCGGTGATTCTCGATCTCGAAGATGCCGTGCAGCCCGACGAAAAACCGGCGGCGCGCGCGGCGGTGTTAGCCGCTGTATCGGGCGATGCATCGCGGCCCGCATGGGTGCGCATCAACGGCTCGGACACGCCCTGGTTCAACGCGGATGTCGCCGCACTGTCCGGACAACCCGGTATCGCCGGGATCGTGTTGCCCAAAGCGGAGACGCGCGATCAGATTGAAGCCGTGCTGGCGACGGCGCATGCCACCTTGAGCGTGTTGCCGATTGTGGAAACCGCGCGTGGGTTTGCGAACCTCGCGGTGTTGTGCGCCGCGCCGCGCGTGCAACGCATCGCGTTCGGCACGCTGGATTTTCAGATCGATCTGGGTATCGACGGCGACGGCGAGGAACTGCATCTGTTCCGCTCGCAGATCGTGCTGGCCTCGCGGCTTGCCGGCATCGGCGCGCCGGTGGATGGCGTATCGACCACCATCACCGATACCGAGGCCATCGAAGCCGATGCGCGGCGCGGCCGGCGCTTCGGTTTCGGCGGCAAGCTGTGCATTCATCCGAAGCAGATCGATGCGGTGCATCGCGCGTACGCGTGGAGCGACGCGGAGAAGGCTTGGGCGCAACGCGTACTCGCCGCAGTGGAAACGAGCCAGGGCGCGGCGGCGGTGGACGGCAAGATGGTCGATATGCCGGTGATCCTGAAGGCGCGGAAGATCCTCGCGGGCGCGTAGGCTGCGGCAAGCGCATCGCGGACGCGAAGCCGCGAGCCGTCCATTAACCGCGACAAAACATCGGCTTCCAATAATGCCAATTCCCTGAAGACGCGGCGTAACGCAATCTTGACGTCACGCGGGGGGACACGTTCGCGCGGAGTGACTCAACACCATGCAAAGAGCCGTCGTCATAAAAAGACAGCCATGCATCACTGTTTTGCGCGCGCGGTCCAACCGCGCGCGGACCCATCAGGAGACACAATTTGGCAACCGTCAATTCCGGCGCGCGGCTCGATCGCCTGCCCATCAGCCGTTTTCACTGGAACATTCTCGGCCTGATCGGCGCAGGCGCCTTCCTCGACGCATTCGATATCTATCTCGCTAACGGCGCGTTAGCCGCGATGGTCAAGAGCGGCTTCACCGATTTGCGGCTCGGCTCGTTTTTCATCTCCGCGACCTTCATGGGCATGATGATCGGCGCGGGTCTGTCTGGTTATCTCGGCGACCGCTTCGGCCGGCGTTACTCGTATCAGGCGAATCTGGCGATCTTCGGTCTCGCGTCGATCGCCGCGTGTTTCGCGCCGAACATCTACTGGCTGATCCTGCTGCGTTTCATCATGGGCGTGGGGCTTGGGGCAGAACTGGTGGTGGCGGCCGGGACGCTGTGCGAATTCGTGCCGCCGGCCACGCGCGGACGCTGGACTTCGTTGCTCGCGTTGATCATCAATTCCGGCCTCCTCGGCGCGACGGCGATCGGCTATTGGGTGATTCCGCATCTCGGCTGGCGCTATATGTTTGCGATTGCCGGGATCGGTGCGCTCGTCGTGTGGTTTCTGCGGCATCGCATGCCGGAATCGCCGCGCTGGCTGGAAACGGTCGGGCGGCTCGACGAAGCCGAGGCAACGGTGTCGGCGATCGAGCGGCAGGTCGAAGCGCGGGTCGGCAAGTTGCCGCCGGTGGCCCGCGTGATGAGCCACGAGGTGCCGGCCGCGCCATTCTCTGCGCTGTTCGCGCGCGGCATGATCGGCCGCACGCTGGTGGCGGCGCTCACCTGCATGGCGATCAACATGTCGCTGTATGGATTTGTCGCGTGGTTGCCGACGTTCTTCGTCAAGGAAGGGCTGACGATCGTGCAATCGTTGGGATTCGTGCTGCTGATGTCGTTCGGCGCACCGGCCGGCGCGGTGGTCGGGTATCTGGTCACGGACCGGATCGGCCGGCGTAACGGCATCGTGCTGTTCTCGCTCGTGACAATCGCGCTCGGGTTCGTGTACGTGCAGATGCGGGCGCCAGCGGCGATTTCCATCGTGGGGTTCGCACTGGTGACGGCGATCTATACGGTATGCACGCTCGGATTGTTCGGCTATATCCCGGAACTGTTTCCGACCGCGCACCGGTTGCGGGGGACGGGCGTCGCCGGCACATGCGGACGCGCCGCCTCCATGTCGACACCTTATGTGGCGCTGCTGTTGTACACGCACTTCGGCGTGACCGGCGTGCTGACGATGGTCGGCGGCGTTCTGCTGTTACTGAGCGTGGCGATCCTTGCGCTGCGGATCGAAACGAGTCAGCAGACGCTCGAGGACATCTCTCCCGATGCCGAGCTCACGCCGAGCGGAGAGTGGTTCGAAAAGTCGGTGTAGCCGATCGAGCGTATGAGGTGGTCCGTCGATTGGCTCTTCCAGACGCGAACGCGTTCCAAAGTAACCGCACCTCGACGCCGCACCGCTGCGCTCGCGAACCTACCGCGTGCCCCGCTTTTGTGCGCGACGCGCGCGAGCGAGTGCATCGACGGCACTCGCCAGCGGGCCGCTAAGCGCCTAGCAGACCGCTGGCACCGCCGCATCGCTTTCGCATTCGGCCAGCAACGAGAGCAGCTTGTCCAGCGCGAATGGTTTTCTCAGAAAGCCTTTGACGGGGAAGGCGGGCGCTTCGCCGCTGCCGCTCGTCAGAATGACGGGTACGGAAGCCAGTTCACTGCGGGCCTGCATCGATTCGATCAGTTCGGCGCCGTCCATGTTGGGCATGCGCCAGTCGCACACCACCGCGCTGACGCGCGTGCGTTGCAGTCGTTCAAAAGCTTCGGCGCCGTCCGCCGCCGTGGCGACCGTGTAACCACGGCCGACCAGCACGGCGCGTAGCGCGGACAATGCCTCGGGTTGGTCGTCGACCAGTAATACGCGACTCATAATGCTTATGCCTGAAATGTTCGGTTGGGCCGGGCCGCGGGTGTCCGTGGCGCCAGCCTTGACAGGGAAGCGGCTTGAACTGCCATATGTTCTTGCCCTGTCGAGCCGCAACATAGAGCAAGTGCCGTGCCTGGCTATATGCAGGAAAGCGACGTGCGAAGTTGCGGGCGAAACAGGCGGCTCGGCGGAAACCGTCCGGCACTTTCTTGACGCCCGGTTAAGATTGGCCTTTGTCTTGCGAGCGCCCAGCAGCGCTTCAACCAGGCCGTCATCATGCATTTCGATTTCGTGGACTTACGTCTGCTCATCAATATCGCCGACACGCAAAATCTGGCGCGCGCCGCGGAGCGTTCGCATCTGTCGGCGCCGGCGGCGAGCAACCGGGTCAAGAATCTCGAGGAACAACTGGGTTTCAAGCTGCTTTATCGCACCAGCCAGGGCGTGACGCTTACGCCCGCGGGCGAAGCCTTCGTGCATCACGCGCGGCTCGTGCTCGAACGGGTCGAGCATCTGGCCGGCGACATGCAGGAGTACGGCGAAGGCATCAAGGGACACGTACGCATCTGGGCCAATACCACGGCGATCAGCGAGTTCATGCCGGCCGTGCTGAGCCATTTCTTGCGCGATCATCCTGACGTCAACATCGACCTGCGCGAAGTGTTGAGCGGTGAAATCGTCAAGGGTGTGGCGGATAGCGCGACGGATATCGGCATCGTCGCGGGCAATGTGCACGCGGAGCATCTGGAAATGCTGCCGTATCGCGACGACCGGCTCGTGCTGGTCACGTCGCGCGATCATCCAATGGCGCGTCTGGCGTCGGTGGACTTTGCGCAAGTGCTCACGGCCAATTTCGTGAGCTTGCCGACCTCTAGCGCGATCCACGCGTTCATCACGAGTGCCGCCGATGCGCTCGGCGCGCGGCTGAAACTGCGCATCCAGGTCGGCAACTTCGAAGCCGCTTGCCGGATGATCGAAGCGGGCGTGGGCATCGGCATCGTGCCGGAATCGGTCGCGCTGCGGCACAGGAAGACGATGCAGATCGCCACGGTCGGACTGAACGATCCTTGGGCCGAGCGCAAGCTCAAGATCTGCGTGCGCAGCCTCAAGGACCTGCCGCCGTTCGCGCGCGTGCTGGTCGACCGGCTGATGGCGGGGGTTTAAGGCCGAAAGTTGCCGGCGTTCAGTCGCGCGCCATTGATCGGTAACGATCAAGCTGCCGGGCCATGTCATGCACGTTGGCCGCCGTACCGATCACCGTGTGAACCAGGCCGGACTTCGCATCCACGCCGATGTGCGCTTTCATTCCAAAGTACCAGTTACCGCCTTTCTGCGTCGGACGCATCTCCGGGTCCCGCTTGCCCGAGCCGTTCTTCGTCGAACTGGGCGCCGGTATCAACGTGGCATCGACCACCGACCCGGTCTTGATCATCAGGCCTTTCTCCACCAGGATCTCATTAACCAGCGCCAGCATTTGCGCAGCCAGTCCGTGCGTCTCGAGCAAGTGACGGAAACGCAAAATCGTGCTCTCGTCCGGCAAGCGCGCCATGCCGCCGTCCAGCCCCGCGAAGTCCAGATACAGCGGAACGTCATATAGCGCTTCTTCCATCGCAGGTTCCGAAAGACCGAACCACTGTTGCATAAAATGAATCTGCAGCATCGTCGCAATCGGGAACGGCGGCCGTCCGGTTTTACCCGTCGGATAGTGCGGCTCGATCAGCGCAATCAGCCTCGACCAAGGCACCACGCGCCGCATTTCGTCGAGAAATTCCCGCTTGCACGTACGTTTCGTTGAGAGATCCAGACCAAGACCAAGCTGGGACATCAAGGCTTCTCCTCAACTAACTTCCCTCATCCCAGGATAGTTCACCCGAACCTCAATGCCAGGACTTTTGCAGACCTTCCTTAACTAAGTTTTTGCTTTTAGCAACAACCTCTCGAAGCCGTCCAGTGGCATGGGAGTCCTTCCCGCTCGCATCTGACGTTTTATCTTCTCAAGCAAGCTCTTGTCTCTCGTGTACCCTTGCACGGTCTCTTCGGCGATGATGTGAATTATCGTTCTATTCAATCGCTCACCCATTGCTTTCAGATCTCCCCTGCCGCCCGGCGGATTAAACATAATTCCACCGAGGGTAACGAGCTTGAACTGTGGCCGTGTTCCTGTCTCCGTCCATGCATTCAGCAAGCCCGCAGCAAATGCACCGTCGTCCCCGCCACCCGAAATCGCGAGAAATACCGCCGGTGGCGTAATCGTGTGCCCCTGCTGCGCCGGGTAAGCCTTTTCCCTCTTCAGCGACTCAAAAGCCGCCACAGTAAGTTCCGGGGCATCCGAGCCTGCGACGTAGCGTACGCCGGGCATGCCGGAGATTTCAGCCTTACTTACTACGTTGTGTGGGACCGCTGGCAAGCGCCTCGGCGTAGTTGAGCACCCTTGAAGTGTCAGTAGTACAGCGACGAATAGGCCGAGAATAGTGGAGTTGAACTGCTGTCTGTCAGCGACTAGAGTCCCAACCGCGAAGAATTTTCTCATGAGTCCGCTCCCTGGGAGCCGCTGGGTAACGCCGAAACCGCCGTCAAGCCGCTGTATTCCTCGGACCTCTCGGCAAGCGTCCTTGTCGTTCAAATTGGGGGCGATCCTGCTTCCGGAGATTATCCAGCCTGACCACCTTCTGCCGGCCATTCATGCACGGGATGCGCGCGACCCATCGCCTAGGCGACGGTCTACGAAACGCCGACCGACCAGGCATTCTGATGCGCGACGGCATGTCGTTTCGGGGATGGAGGACCCGATGTGCGATCGTTGCCGAATCTGACGTCTCCAGGCCTTGTAGTGTTGACCCGACGTGCACGGCGTCGGTCGTATCGACGGCGAAAGGAAGCGCCCGAGGACGGTGTGGTGACTTCCCGGCCTAGCGCAGGCGAGCGTCAGACGACATGAGACTTTGGTCCTAGCGCGCCCGAACCTATTGCGACGGCAGCCGTGCTGCCATCAAGGCCGCCCACGGCACGCAATCGCAAAACGGCTCATCCGGGCGCAGGCGCGCTCAAAGCGCCAGTTCCACAGCGTCGCAAAACGAGGTCACCCGGCTAGCACGAGCGAGGAGACGCTGACGTTGAACAGCAGGATGCACCTCGTTCGAGATGCTTTGTTCGACCGGCAACGTTGACTATCCTTGGCTTAAGTTCGATGAAACTCAAACGGAAACAGATCCCCAAGAAAGTATGCGACGTCGAAGCTCGGTTTGTGGTGATGTATCGCCGCGGCGATCGGAAAGGAATAAACGGACATTTGGCGGCTCAAGGACTTCGTCCGCACTGATTCACCTCCCACGGCTGAGCGCCGATGCCGCTCAGTCAGAAAACGGATGCAGATAACTCCAGTGTGTTCACCGTCAAGGGGTATTCACGAACAGGAGAGCAACCCGATGGTTTTCGTCCTATTAGCCGCGATCTTTCTTACATCGACCGGGTGCTGGTACGCACCGCAATATTCCCGCCGACGCCGCCATCCGGTTCCGGTTCAATAGCAGCCGGCTCGACGGTTCCTCAGTCGTCAAAACAACTCGCGAGCAAGAACATTGTTTTACGGCCGGAATCTCAACCGCGTTGAAGGTAACGGCAAGTATCCGCCTAACATTTCGACCCATTCAATTTAGTGATCTAGCTGCCCCGCCCATTGGCGCACATCTGCTCGTCGCCTGTTTAGGTCCGCGCGCGTTGCCAGGCGAGTGGCCGGTTGCTCCCCGGAACAGACGTCCGAATGTCCGAACCGCGGCGGGTGCGAATGACGCTTCGTGCCCGAATCCGAAATCTGGAACCAGGTTCGGGCAGTGCGCCGCAGCAACCACCGCCAACTTCGGTACCCTACCCCCATTCGGACATAGCCGCAGGGCGCGGTCCCTTCAAGGGCGGGTAGAAGCATCCCTGGATTGCATCCGTAGGGCGACGGACGGTGTCCCGCCACCAAGCTCGACAAGTTCCCGAGTTCAGTCGTTCTGCTGTTCAGCCATTTCTGCCGCCACATCAAATCCACTGTCCATGGCGGCCTCTTCTGTCGCGTAAGCGATTCCCGGTTCGTGGCGCATTTCTTTGATCGCGTCTCCAGTATGGTCAATATGGACAATCTCAAAAGTGTACGAGCCTTCAGCCAGTGGGATCGGTTCAATACGGTAGGTGTGCTTGCCCTTGCTAATCGTTCTGGTCGGCACGTCTTTTTTCTCCTTTGCATTATCTTTCACCGCCACCGATATTCCACGTCTGTGGCTTCTGAACTGTCGCTAATGGCAGGTTGGCCCGCTGCGAGTCCGCCGGCTGACAAGTCCCGCCTGAATTTTTTCGGGACCAAGCGTTCGCACAGTCGCGCAAGGAGCGTGCCGCGAGAGAGGCTGCGCACTTCGCTTTGACATAAGCGTTGTCGGCCGCTCGCTGTGCATGTGGTTTCAATGCGCCCAGGCTTTCGACCGCCACTGGGCAAGCATAGGACGAAGGCCCTATGCCGTCATCCACCCGGTGACACCTATAATCGGACAACGCTACTGCGCCGATTCTCGCGAGTTAAAACTCATTGGATAAGCGGTGAGCTGGGTGTCAGCGTGCCGCGTCCTGAAGACGAAGTCGTCAGTTGCGCTGCCAGCGTAGGTAGCTGATACAGCCGGTCGCCGTCGCAGATCTTGACTGTATCGAAAGCGTGAACGACAAAATAATCTCTACCACGCGGTGGTGCACTCGTATTCTCACCACCCTCGGGACAGGAACATTTTGCGAAACCCGGCGATCGGGTGAGTTTTGGCCAGCGTGTTGCGGGGACGTATGCGGTGAACTGGCAGTCCATTTATTCGATGGTCTGCCGGAACTAGATCGTTTAGATCGATCGACTTTCGAGGAGGAGCATTCGCTCATTCATGTGCGGCTGCGCATGATGCTCATGCAAGCCCGATAACCCGTTCATTGATCCGCTTTTTGCACTCCAGTCGGGAGAGGACATGGATCGCCGCACCACGCGACGAAGGTTCCTGCAAGGCATGCTCTTTGGCCTGCGGGTGGTGTGGCCCGTCATGTCGGCCGTGCTCGTGCTGTTCGTCGGGCTCGGCATCGTTGTCGGCCTGCGCGAAGGCTGGTCTGTCCAGGAATCGATTTACTTCTCGTTTGTCACCGGCCTGACAATCGGCTACGGAGACCTCGCACCTAAGACCCTTCTCGGGCGCGCGCTCGCCATCCTTATCGGCATGTGCGGCATCATCCTGACGGCGCTGGTCGCGGCCGTCGCCGTCAAGGCAATTACGGCCGCAAGCGATGAGTGACACCAGGGGCACCGCGCCAATCGCTGGTACACCGAAACCGGAGTGACGCGATGACACTGCTATGGCACGAGATCCGCAGGAGTCCGCTGCTCTGGCTGCTGGTGTTCGTGCCCACGGTGCTCGCTGCGGAGCACCTGTTCCATGCGCATGGGCAGGTGCTGTTCATCCTGGCCGTGCTGGCTATCGTTCCACTCGCGGGCCTGCTAAGCCATGCCACCGAGTCGGTCGCCGCCAAGACCGGCGACGCCGTCGGCGGCCTGCTCAACGCGACACTGGGCAACCTCACCGAACTGGTGATCGCGCTGACCGCCCTGGGCGCGGGGCAGTATATGCTGGTGAAGGCATCGATTGCTGGTGCCATCGTCACCAACACCTTGTTCATGCTCGGCGCTTCCCTGCTTCTGGGCGGCATGCGCTATCACACGCAGGATTTCAACGCGGCTAGCGCCAGGCTCCAGGCGGGCCAGCTGTTCCTGGCCACGATCGCGCTGCTCGTGCCCTCGCTGGCTTCTGGCACGGGCGAAGCGCCGGGGCAGGCGTTCCTGCAGCAACTCAGTGTGTGCCTCGCAATCGTGCTCATCGTAACCTATGCCCTGGGCCTGGTTTTCTCGCTGAAGACCCATAGGGAGTTCTTCGGTTCGGTCAGGCATGGCGACGTAAAGGGCGAGGAGGAGGGCGAGCCTTGGCCGCTGAGGCTGGCGATCTGCATCCTGGGCGCCGTCACGGTGCTCGTGGGGCTGGTCAGCGAGATCTTCGTGGCGTCGGTGCAGGAAGCTGCGGTGGCTATGGGCATGACCGACACCTTCGTCGGTTTCGTCGTCGTGGCACTGGTGGGGGCCGCCGCCGAGATGACCGCGGCCTTCTCCGGCGCCCGCAAGAACCGCCTGGACTTGAGTGTCGGCATCGCGCTAGGCAGCGCTACCCAGATCGCACTGTTCGTGGCACCCGTGCTCGTACTCGCCAGCTACTTTCTCGGCCCGGCGCCCATGACCCTGCAGTTCTGGCCGGGCGCCGTCGCGATGATGTTTCTTGCCACGCTCACCGTCTCGCTCGTGTGCAATGGCGGGCGCAGCGCATGGTTCCTGGGGGTGCTGGTCATCGCGGTCTATCTCACGTTTGCGACGACGCTGTACCTTCTGCCGCCGATACTCTAACGAACGCTATCGGAATACTTTACGGCTGCGCAGCCACGTTTCGCTCGCCGCGGCGGCGCAGCTGTCCGACTCTGGCAGTCACGGGACCGATCCCGTAGCGGCGGCGAATTGAATGGCGGGTACCTAGGGGGCCATTCAGTCCGCTTGGCCGGCGTGTCGCTCCGCTACGAGTGAACGACCTGAGTTGTCGATGAAGCAACATTAGTCTTCGCCAATCGAACGGCCGTTTATCGGGAGAAGCCGACGTCTGAACGTCCGAGCGAAACGACGAGCGAATGACGCTTCCTGGCCGGCTGCCGACCCATGCGATTTTGCATATGCAGGTTAAACGTCCTGCCGTTCGGCATGGTCCACTGCCACCTGATCATCGGTGAAGCGGGCTGTGTTCTCGTGGACACGGGCACGCCGGGCTCAGAGGACAAGATTGAGCGCGCTTTGGCGAAGCACGGGCGCTACTACGAGCGGCGCAAGGAGATGACATATTGCGTCGCCCATTGGTGGGGACCGCTCTTTTTGCGATCGGGCGTGCCGGGCGAGCCGGCAGCGGCGCTTGCTGTGCCAATCATTCCGGTCTTGCGAGCGGCAGTTAGGTGCGGCGAGATGCGCCGGCTGGGACAGGATTGACGAGCGTCCCGTGCTTCTTGCTTCTGTATCAAGATGCCTTCACAGTGTTTGCTGCGCGGAATCTGTGTAGTGCCTGCAACTACTTCGCGCCCGTACTGCAGGCGGTTTCGCAAAAAAGCGCCTGTGCCGCGAGCGCGGCGGCGTGCGACCCACATTGCGCAATTGCCATGACGCGTCGCGCCGGCAACAGGCGTCGCGACGCGAGCCGGCGGCGAGCTTCGGCTGTACACGGACGACATTCAAGTCGAACTTCGACCATGCAAGCGCCGCCGCGCGGATCTGAAAACGCGCGGAGAGGCAGGAGGGGGCATCATGACTCGACGGTCAAAATGCGTCGTCGCATTGGCGATGGCTGCAATAAGCGGCTGGGCGTTCGCGACCGACTCCCCTCCGGGCGACGCCAGCGCGCAGTGGCAGTTTGCAGTGGGCCCTTACTTGTGGTTGCCCACCGTCAGTGGGACGCTCCGGTTCACAGCGCCCGGCGGCGGCGCCGACGCGTCGACCGGGCCATACAACTATCTGCAGAACCTCAGGTTCGCCTTGATGCTCCAGGGGGAGGCGCGCAAAGGGGAGTGGAGTGTTTTCGCCGACACCATCTACCTGAACTTTGGCCGGCATGAGGGCGCTGTCAATGCGACGAGCGGCGTACTCGGAACGCGTGAAACACAACAGGACGTTCAGACGAGTTTCGCTGGAACGCTGGTCCAGGTGGGAGGCAGTCGCACGGTTCTCCGGCAGGAATGGGGACACGTCGATGCGGTCGCGGGCATGCGGTACTTAGGTGTGAAGGGAACACTTGACGCTGCAATCGGCGCGACAGTTGGCTCGGGCCCGGGGGCCAGTTCGGACTTTCATGTTGCGCAGATGCAGAACATCTTTGACGGATTTGCGGGCGTGCGCGGACGTGCAACTATCACTCGGGATGGCGCCTGGTACATCCCGTTCTATCTCGACGTGGGGACGGGGACCTCGAAGCTTACATGGCAGGCGCTGACAGGGCTGGCCTACGCGGCAAAGCGGGTCGATGTCGGCCTGCTCTATCGGTACTTGGCATTTTACGGCTCGGGTAATCAACTCGTACAAACGCTGCGCTTTAGCGGCCCAAGCGTGAATGTGACCTTCAAGTTCTGATTGCGTTTTGGCGGCCATGCAAATTGAAAGACGCTGGTGGCAGCCGGCTCGATTTCGCAACACGGTCTGCCTGAAAACAAAGACCGCGCATCGCGACGTTGCACCGGGCGAAACGGACATGCCCACTACACGGGTCGCCAGGCGCCCGATGCGTGCCCCGCTGGCAGGCATTCCACCGGCACTCTCCGTCAATACTTGATGTCCCGTTTTTTCTGGCGGCCTTCCTGCTTCGTGTCGCGCTTGTCCTGTCGGCACTGCGAATTGCTCTTCTGGTTTGCAGCCCGGCAGTCGACCTTGCCCGCGCGCGTTTCCTGTTTGGCAGCCTGGTTTGCGTTCCTGCCTTGTTGGCGCTGTTGCGACTGGTTTGTGGCCAGTGCGGCGCCCGAAGGCGCCAGGAGTCCGGCGGCGGCCAGCATTGCGCCCGTCCCCCTCCAAAGTCCGTTTCTTGATTCGCCCATTTTCACGGCCCTCCGTGCCTGGTTGAGACGGCGTCAGCTGTCGCGCCAAGCCGTCTTCGTATGGCCGTAGGAGCCAGACCCAAGGAAGTCTCTCCGATAAAAACGAGCGTCCATTTCGACCGGTGACATCCCGTTCTATGCGCAACCGTACGTTGATCAGCGTGGCGTCCAGAAGGGTCGATACCAAGACCGCGATGCGGTTGCGGCTGAAGCGGAGCTGCGCTGGGACGTGACGCCCAGGTGGTCGCTGCTCGGCTTTACTGCCGTGGGTAAAGCCTACGGACGGTTGCAGAGCTTCTCTCAGGCGCAGAACGTCCGCAGTGTCGGGGCGGGTTTCCGTTGCCTGATCGCACGCAACCTGGGCGTCTCAATCGGAATCGACGTCGCCCACAGCAAGGAGCAGAACGCGTTCTATATCCAGGCTGGCAGCGGGTGGCGTTGACATGTGTGGCACTCACGTTCGAAAGGAACACAGGCCTGCGCCTGCACACGCCGCAAGCGGACTCGCACCGGCTCGGCTCGCCGCCGCCGCGTTCTTCAGCATTGAGGCTTGCCGGACGACCCAACGACGCAAATAGCCCTTGCATCCCGGAAGCGGTCATTTTGTACGAAGCAAGCCGAGAGGCTAAATTGGGTCTACGCCCGCTTGACGGCGATCAACGGCGGAACACACGGCCTGGTCAATGTCGGTGACCGCACTTGCATACTAGGGGCGTAACGCGCGGTAGCGCTTGGGGTTGCTGCGGAAAGCCGCTGTGGCAGCGTCGCGCTCTTTTTTGGCCGCTGCCTTTTTTCATCGAAAATTTTTTAGCGGCGGCTACCTGCTTGCTGTACCCGCGATTGGCTGCGGCAACCTGTTGGCGCATCCTCACGATTTCGTCGGGATGCTCTGCAGCCGCCGGTGCACCGGCCGCGGAATTGTTTCGAGCCCGAACGGACGGGCTTGAAAGCACTGCAACGAAAATGGGCGAAGCGGTAACCACTAGAAAATTCATGATGGGAGTCGCTCCGTTTGCACTATAACGTGGCCCTGTAGCGCCACAAATGCTGTGGCGGCCTCGCCGGGGGCGCATTCGGTATGCACGTGGGAAAACTCGGAGTAAATTGTGCTTGCACCTGATATCGCCGTTGCCGTAGTCGTCGTAGTGATGGCTGCGTAGCGTTCGCTTTGTTCTACGACGCGGCCGCCAAAGTTCGCTAACCAGTCACCTCGGCTCTGGAGACCCTCATGACAGATATCGCACTTGCACGCAAAAATGCCTGCCTGGCAGTGGTTGATGCGGTATTGACGGACCTGATTGACGACAGCAATCTAATCAATGCGGCTCTACGTGTTGCGGATTACCTGGCGGATGATCTTGAAGGCAAGATCACCGAGACTGACGCCGTACTACTTGCTGTCGACGCACTAGCCAAAATTAATCGCGCGACTCGTCAGTGGTACGACGTCGACGGTAACTCGATGGACGCGATGAGAGTCGCAGACTTTGTCATCGACGAGCAAATGAACGGGTACGACTGCGCAACCAGTCCACATAAAACGACTTCGTCTGCGGCGAGAATCCAGGCGCGAGCGGCCGCGGTAATTCGGCCAATGGGATCATCGATGCGGCCCGTTCACCACTGAGGCGCGAGCCTTGCGAACGCGGGCAGAAGTTTCCGCAGCGGGAAACCGAGAGCGGGCTCAGCAGCAAGAACGATGCGGCCGGTGCCGAGGCGATCGCCATCGCGGCACGCCAGCCAACCATGCGTTCGTTGCAATCAAGTCTGTCGAGCAGCAGGCAATTCTTGCCTGATACGGTGTCGAGCAGTGTGTGTCCTGCAGAACAGCCCACATTGCCGAACCAGACACGCGAGCTACTCGCTGAATTTCGCGTGGTGAGTGCGCCTTCTGCGGCCCCGTTTCTTGCCGCATTGCCTCGGTCTGGCCGACGACGTCAGGCTGTCGGACCCTGTGCGCAGCTTGTTGCTGGAACTACATGACCAATCTGGCACGCTGAATGCTTGGCTTCGCAATTTGCGCCGCGCGGGTAGTGACAAGACGCGTCTACTAGGCCGCCATCGGCTGCCCATCGAGGAAACTCAGGCGGACGCGGCCGTAAAGCACGTGTTCGACGGCCACTACCTCATACCTTCCCTCTGATTTGGGACGTGCGGCAAGAGGGCTCGGAAGTTTGTACATGTTCGGGGAAATGCTGTGGCGGGCTTCGCTGAGCGGGTAAAACAGAAACTTGAAAAGCGTAACAAGCCAAACAGCAAAGACAGCCTTTGTGCGCCAGAACATCCGCCGTAGCTTGCAATCTGCGTTCAGTAACATATGCTTTTTTCAGAGTTCTTTCGGGCTTCTTTCCCGAACTCCATGCAACGGGCCGTCAGGCGCGAAACGGCCCGACAAAGCGACAGCGCCGCCGCAGCGCCCAACGCTTTTTCGTTCGTCTCAGATCGAGGCGCATGGACAGGAGACGTCAGCATGAGCAACGAAGGCGCATCGGACGCTTCGTATCCCTCCACGCTTTCCAGCGACGAACTTGGGCGCATCGACGCCTGGTGGCGGGCCTGCAATTATCTTTCGGTCGGGATGATTTATCTCAGGGACAACCCGCTTTTGCGTGAACCCCTGAAAGTCGACCATGTAAAGCACCGTCTGCTCGGACACTGGGGCGCAAGCCCCGCGCTGTCGTTTGTCTGGGCCCATTTGAATCGCGTGATCAAGCGCGACGATCTCGACGTGATCTTCATGGCCGGCCCCGGACACGGTGCGCCGGGCGTACTGGGCCCCGCCTATCTGGAAGGCACCTACTCGGAGGTGTATCCGGACAAAAGCGAAGACGCCGAAGGCATGCGGAAATTCTTCAAGCAGTTCTCGTTTCCGGGGCATATTGGCTCGCATGTGACGCCCGAAACACCCGGCTCGATTCACGAAGGCGGTGAACTCGGTTACAGCCTCTCGCATGCTTATGGCGCCTCACTCGACAACCCCGATCTGATCGTGGCCTGCGTAGTCGGCGATGGCGAGGCCGAGACAGGTCCGCTTGCTACCGCGTGGCATTCGAACAAGTTCATCAATCCCGCGCGCGATGGCACCGTACTGCCGATCCTGAACCTGAACGGCTATAAGATCGCCAATCCGACGATCCTCTCGCGCATCAGCCATGAAGAACTGGCGGCACTATTCGAGGGATACGGTTATACGCCGTACTTCGTCGAGGGATCGGACCCGTCAGAGATGCATCAGAAGATGGCCGGCACGCTCGATACGGTCATCGGCGAAATCCGCGCGATTCACGAAAGAGCGCGCGCAAACAGCAACACCGAGCGCCCGCGCTGGCCGATGATCATCCTGCGCTCGCCGAAGGGCTGGACGGGACCGAAGGAAATCAACGGCCACAAGGTAGAGGGCTCGTGGCGCTCGCATCAGGTGCCGTTTTCCGATGTGCGCGGCAACCCCGCGAATCTCGAACTGCTGGAAAGCTGGCTGCGCAGCTACAAGGGCGAAGAGTTGTTCGACGACAACGGCCAGTTGCTCGCCGAGCTGCGCGAGCTTGCGCCGCAAGGGTCACGCCGCATGAGCGCCAATCCGCATGCGAACGGCGGCGTACTGCGCCGCGAGTTGAAGCTGCCGGATTTCCGCGACTACGCGGTTGAGGTCACGCACGCCGGCAAGGTGTTGCGCGAGAACACCCAGCCGCTCGGCCAGTTCCTGCGCGACACCTTGCGCTGCAACATGGACACGTTTCGCGTCTTTGGCCCTGACGAGACCGCATCCAACCGTTTGCAGTCCATTTACGAGGTCAGCAAGAAAGTGTGGATGGCCGACATGCTGCCCGAGGACGACGACGGCGGCGAACTCGCGCGCGACGGCCGCGTGATGGAGATGCTCTCGGAACACACGTTGATGGGCTGGCTCGAAGGCTATCTGCTGTCCGGCCGTCATGGCTTTTTTCATACTTACGAAGCGTTCGCGCACGTGGTGGACTCGATGTTCAACCAGCACGCGAAGTGGCTCGACGTGTGCAAGAACCATGTGCCGTGGCGCGCTTCCGTGGCCTCGGAGAATATCCTGCTTTCTTCGACGGTATGGCGTCAGGATCATAACGGCTTCTCGCATCAGGACCCCGGGTTCATCGACCTCGTGACCAACAAGAGCCCGTCGGTCACGCGCGTCTATTTACCGCCTGACGCCAATACGCTGCTCGTCGTGGCGGATCAATGCCTGCGCTCGACCGATTGCATCAATGTAATCGTCGCGGACAAGCAGAAGCATCTGCAATTTACGACCATCGACGAAGCGGTCGTCCATTGCGCGAAGGGCATGGGCGTATGGCGGCGCGCGAGCAATGACGAAGATGTGGAGCCCGATGCGGTGATGGCTTCATGCGGAGACGTCGCCACGCAGGAAGCACTCGCGGCGACGGCTATTTTGCGCGAGCGTCTGCCCGAACTGCGACTGCGCTTCGTGAACGTGGTCGATCTGTTCAGGATGCAGCCGGTGACAGAGCATCCGCACGGCTCTACCGAGCGCGAGTTCGACAGCCTGTTTACGGTCGACAAGCCCGTGATTTTCAATTTTCACGGCTACCCGTGGCTGATTCACAAGCTCGCATATCGTTTTCGCAATCACGAGAATCTGCACGTTCGCGGCTACACGGAGAAAGGCAACATCAATACGCCGCTCGAACTCGCGATTCTCAACAAGGTGGACCGTTTCAACCTGGTGCTCGACGTGCTCGACCGCGTGCCGCGCTTGCAGGGCAGAACCGCGCATCTGCGAGACGACATGAGGAATGCAATTATCCTCAACATGAATTACGCGCACGAGCACGGCACCGATAGCCCGGAGATTTCCGAATGGGTGTGGCCGTATTGACCGGTTCGTCGTCTGCGCCGTGCATCTCGCGCTCGCATGGCCCGAATCAAACTCTTTCTGGCAAGCGTAAAAAACATTAGGAGTTGTCGCAATGCAAGCTCCTGAGGGTCCCCTGCGCATCGCGTTGAGCGCGCCACTTTCGGGCGTGCTGGTGCCGTTGGATAGCGTGCCCGATCCGGTCTTCGCGCAGAAGATGGTCGGCGACGGCGTGTCGATCGATCCGACGTCGGATGAGTTGCTGGCGCCGCTTTCCGGCAAAGTCACGCAACTGCATAGCGCGAGCCATGCGCTGACGATCACCGGCGACAACGGGCTGCAAGTCCTGTTGCACATCGGGCTCGACACTGTGCTGTTGCGCGGCGAGGGCTTCATGCCGCTCGTCAAGGAAGGCGACACCGTCGCGGTCGGCACGCCGCTGATCCGCTTCGACCCGGTGGTGGTCGGTGCGAAGGCAAGCAGCTTGCTCACGCAGATGGTGATCGCCAACGGCGAACTCGTCGCCCGCTATGTGCCCGCTAAAGGCCTCGTCAACGCGGGCACCGACACGGCCCTGTATGTCGAGCTGGCCGGCAGCATCGCAGACAAGGAGACGGCGGGGGCGGCCCGCGCAATCCTCTCTGGCGAAATCACGCTGCCTAATCCGGCGGGCCTGCATGCGCGGCCCGCCGCCGTCGTCGCTGTGGAAGCGAAGAAGTTTACGTCCGAGATCCGCCTGCTGCGCGGCAGCGACAGCGTCAACGCGAAGTCGGTCGTCGCGATCATGGGGCTCGCCACCACGCTCGGAGACAAGCTGCGCGTCGAGGCCCGCGGGCCCGACGCAGCGGAGGCAGCGAGCGTGCTTGCGCGACTGCTCGCCGACGGTTCTGGCGAAAAGCCCGGCGACGCACCCGCGTCTGCCGCAACTCCAGCACCTCCGGTTCCAAGCGCCGAGCCAATCGCCACCCGCGCCGCAGTCACCGAGGCCGACCCTAACGAGTTCACCGGGGTCTGCGCTTCGCCGGGACTCGCCGTCGGCAACGTGGTGCAGTTCCGCCAGCAAGTGATCGACGTGAACGAAGCGGGCGAATCGCCGCAACGCGAGCGCGCGAAACTCGAAGCGGCGCGGCACCAGGCGCGTCAGCAGATCGAAGCGCTGAAAGCGACGCTCGCCGATGCGTCGAAGGCGCAGATTCTGGCTGCGCATCTCGAACTGCTGGACGACCCCGACATGAGCGATATGGCGATCGCCAGCATCAGCGAAGGCAAGAGCGCGGGCTTCGCGTGGCGCGAGGCTTTCCAGATGCAGGCGAGCACCCTCGGGAAGCTCGACAACCCGCTGCTGCGCGAACGTGCGGGCGATGTCCGCGACGTCGGCCGGCGGGTGCTCGCGTTGCTCGCGGGCGTCAGGCAGGCGCAAATCGACGTGCCGCAGGACTCGATTCTGGTTGCCGAAGAACTGTCTCCGTCTGACACCACGTCGCTCGATCGCAGCAAGGTGCTCGGCTTTTGCACGACGACCGGCGGGGCGACGAGTCATGTTGCGATCCTCGCGCGTTCGCTCGGCATTCCCGCGATTTGCGGTATCGACGCCCGCGCGCTGCAAGTCGCCGACGGCACCCCCGTCGTGCTCGACGGTTCGCGCGGCCGCTTGCGGCGCCACCCGAGCGCCGACGAACTGGCGCAGGCGCACGAACGCATCGGGCGCCAGGCCGCCAAACGCGAAGCCGAAAAGCTCGCGGCGAGCAAGCTCGCAATGACGGCCGACGGCCACCGCATCGAAGTCGTCGCGAACATCCGCAATGCGCAGGAGGCGCGCGACGCGGTGGCGGCCGGCGCCGAAGGCGTGGGCCTGTTGCGCTCCGAGTTCCTGTTCGATGCGCGCGACACCGCGCCATCCGAAGACGAGCAGGCCGCCGAATACTGTGCGGTAGCCGAGGCGCTCGGCCGCGAACGTCCGCTTGTGGTCCGCACGCTCGACGTCGGCGGCGACAAACCGCTGTCGTATCTGCCCCTGCCGAAGGAAGACAATCCGTTCCTCGGTTTGCGCGGCGTGCGGGTGAGCCTGGCACGTCCCGACATTTTCCGCACGCAATTGCGCGCGATCCTGCGCGCGGCGCCACTCGGCAATCTGCACGTGATGTTCCCGATGATCGCGACGGTCGAGGAAGTGAAGGCCGCGCGCAAAATCCTGCTCGAAGAAGCCGGCGACCACGCGGCGAGCGTCAAGGTCGGCGTGATGATCGAAGTGCCTGCTGCCGCGCTGATCGCCGAGCCGCTCGCGCGCGAAGTCGACTTCTTCTCGATCGGCACGAACGACCTGACGCAATACACGCTCGCGATGGACCGTGGCCATCCTCAACTCGCAAAGCAGGCCGATGCGCTTCACCCTGCGGTACTACGTCTGATCGGCATGACGGTCGAGGGCGCGCACCGGCACGGCAAATGGGTCGGCATTTGCGGCGGCATCGCGTCGGATGCGATGGCCGTGCCCGTGCTCGCGGGCCTCGGCATCGACGAGCTGTCGGTCAGCATTCCCGCTATCGGTTCGGTCAAGGCCCAGCTTGCGCGGCTGACGATGGCCGAGGCCAGCAAGCTCGCCGCCGACGTGCTGCGTCTGGGCACCGTCGCGGAAGTCCGCGCGCAACTTTCCCGTTTTTCCGACTGAGCGGATCAAGAGGAGACCTGCCATGTTTTCGCATGCGTTCGGAGTCTTGCAGAAGGTCGGCAAGTCGCTGATGCTGCCGGTCGCGGTACTGCCAGTGGCCGGCCTGCTGCTCGGTCTCGGCGCAACCGACTTTCACGGTTACGTGCCGGCGGTCGTGCTCGCGCTGATGAAGAACTCGGGCGACGTGATCTTCGCGAACCTGCCGCTGATCTTCGCGATCGGTGTCGCGCTCGGCTTCACCGAGAACGATGGCGTCTCGGGCATTGCCGCGACGATCGGCTATCTGGTGATGACGGCGACGCTCGGCGTTATCGCGAAGGTCGAAGGCATCGAGCCCGACATGATCATGGGCATCCCGTCGATCCAGACCGGCGTGTTCGGCGGCATCCTGGCCGGTGGCCTCGCGGCATGGATGTTCAACCGCTACTACCGGATCACATTGCCGTCGTATCTCGGCTTCTTCGCGGGCAAGCGCTTCGTGCCGATCGTCACGGCGATCGGCGCAATCGTGCTCGGCGGCATCCTGTCCTTCATATGGCCGCCGATCGGCAGCGGTATCAAGGCATTCTCGCACTGGGCGGCGGTGTCCGACCCGCGCACCGCAGCAACTGTTTACGGTTTCGTCGAGCGTCTGCTGATTCCGTTCGGCCTGCATCACATCTGGAACGTACCGTTCTTCTTCGAAATGGGTAGTTACCTCGATCCGACGACCGGCAAGACGGTGCACGGCGACATCACCCGTTTCTTTGCGGGCGATCCGAGCGCGGGCATCCTCGCGGGCGCGTTCCTGTTCAAGATGTTCGGTCTGCCCGCGGCGGCGATTGCGATCTGGCACTGCGCGAACCCGGAGAAGAAAGTGGCCGTCGGCGGCATGATGATTTCGGCCGCGCTGACGTCGTTCCTCACCGGCATCACCGAGCCGATCGAATTCGCGTTTCTGTTCGTCGCGCCGCTCCTTTACTTCATCCACGCGTGCCTCGCGGCGTCCGCGCAGTTCGTCGCGAACACGCTGGGCATGCGCATGGGCTTTACGTTCTCGCAAGGCGGGATCGATTTCCTGATGTTTAACCTGGTCGGTAATAAGGGCACGCACGCCTGGTACGTTTTTGTTCTCGGCCCAATTTACGCGGTGATCTATTACGGCGTGTTCCGCTTCTTCATCACGCGCTTCAACCTGAAGACGCCCGGCCGTGAGGACGACACGGTCGAAACGGCGCCGTCCGCCACGAGCGGCACAGGCGGGCGTCCGCGCGAACTGGTGCTTGCGTTCGGCGGACGCTCGAACATCACCAGTCTCGACGCGTGCATTACGCGTCTGCGCATATCCGTGAAAGACCCCGCGCGCGTCAACGAAGCAAAGCTGAAAGCACTCGGTGCAGCGGGCGTGATGCGCGTCGGCAATGGCGTGCAGGCGATCTTCGGGCCGCTGTCGGAGAACCTGAAAACCGACATGCAGGAGTATCTGAAGACGGCAGGCAGCGACGCCGACCTGGCCCCGGCCGGCACGCCCGTCACACCGGACGAACCAATGGCTAACGCGGGCGCTACGGCTGCTGCGGTGCTGGCAGGTTCAGCGCAAAGCTCGGCGCAGGAAATCGCGCGTGCGGAGAGGATTCGCGCGGCGCTCGGCGGGGCGGCCAATATCATCAAGCTCGAAGCGCTAGCGGCCACGCGCTTACGCGTCGAGCTGTCCGACATCTCGCGGATCGACGCGGCGGCGCTCAAGGCTGCGGGTGTGCCTGCCACGCAAGCGTTGAAGAACGGCGCGATCGACCTGCTGGTCGGACTCGGCGCCGAGAATCTCGCGAATGCGCTGCGCTGGACACCGACAGGCCATCCAACTCCGGCATGACATGCGAGGGAAGCGATCATGAACGATGTTTCCGTAGCGGATGCGGCTTCGAACGCGAAAGCCGCGTCGCTCGATGTGAGCGGCTACGCATTCCAGCACGACGTGGTGAGGAATCTGATTTGCCGCGCGGGGCGCTACCCGGACATTGCGGGCCCGCACGACTGGTACATGGCGCTCGCCTTCAGCGTGCGTGATCGCATGCTCGCGTGCTGGGCTGCATCGACGAAAGTCTATGCGGCGAAGGACGTCAAGGTGGCCTGCTATCTGTCGGCGGAGTTCCTGATCGGACCGCAACTCGGCAATAATCTGCTCAATCTCGGCATGCAAGACGAAGCGCGCGAAGCCATGCACGCGCTCGGCCAGGATCTCGACGTGCTGCTCGCGATCGAGGAAGAGCCGGGACTCGGCAACGGCGGACTTGGACGCCTTGCCGCGTGCTACATGGATTCGCTGTCGACACTCGAAATACCGGCAATCGGTTACGGCATCCACTACGAGTTCGGCATCTTTGATCAGGAGATTCGCGACGGCTGGCAGGTTGAGGTGACGGACAAATGGCTGCAGAACGGCAACCCATGGGAAATCGTGCGGCCGGATGTGAGCCACTACGTAGGCTTCGGCGGATACACACAGCAGCAGACTGACGACGAAGGCCGCCTGCGCGTGAGCTGGATACCGGCGCGGCAAGTGAAGGGCGTCGCCTGCGATCTGCCAGTGCAGGGCTATCGTGTCGATACCTGCAATGTCCTGCGGCTGTGGAAGAGCGAAGCGGTGGAGTCGTTCGACTTTCAGGACTTCAACGCCGGCCAATACTACGAGGCGGTGCAGGAAAAAGTCGTGTCGGAAACCTTGTCGAAGGTGCTCTATCCGAACGACGAGCCGGAAGCGGGCAAGCGCCTGCGTCTCGCGCAGCAGTACTTCTTCGTTTCGTGTTCGCTGCAGGACATGCTGAGGCTGATGGAACTGAAGGGCACTTCGATCGACCATTTCGCGGACCTGTTCGCCGCGCAACTCAACGATACGCATCCGTCGATCGCGGTGGCCGAGTTGATGCGTCTGCTGCTGGACGTGCGCGGGCTTTCGTGGGATACCGCGTGGGACATCACGCAGCGCACCTTCGCGTACACCAATCACACGCTGTTGCCCGAGGCGCTCGAAACCTGGGGTCTGCCGCTGTTTCAGAGCCTGTTGCCGCGCCCGCTCGAAATCATCTACGAAATCAATCGACGTTTTCTTGACGACGTGCGGCGCATTTTTCCCGGCGACGACGCGCGCGTGACGCGTATGTCGCTGATCGACGAACGCGGCGACAAGAAAGTGCGCATGGCGCATCTGGCCACGGTTGGCAGTCATGCGGTCAACGGCGTGGCCGCGTTGCATTCGGATCTGCTACGCCAAACCGTGCTTCGCGATTTCGCCGAGATTTATCCACAGCGCTTTCTCAACGTCACGAACGGCGTGACGCCGCGCCGCTTCCTGATGTTGAGCAACCCTGGTCTCACGCGTCTTCTCGATCAAACGATCGGCCACGAATGGAGCACAGATCTCACGCAGCTCGACGCACTTGCTGCACACGCCGATGATGCCGGCTTTCATGAAGTGTGGCGCGCGATCCGGCGCGACAACAAGGCCGCGCTCGCCGCGCGGATCGCGAGCGCAACGGGCATCGACGTCGATCCGACCGCGCTGTTCGACATTCAGGTCAAGCGCATTCACGAATACAAACGCCAGCATCTGAACGCGCTGTACATCATCAGTCTGTATCACCAGCTATGCCGCAATCCCGCGCTCGACATCGCGCCGCGCTGCTTCATCTTCGGCGGCAAGGCCGCGCCGGGCTACGCGATGGCCAAGCTGATGATCCGCCTTGTCACCGGCATCGCGGAAGTCGTCAATCATGATCCGCTAATCGACGGCCGGCTGAAAGTGGTCTTCTATCCGGACTTCAACGTCAAGAACGGACATTGGGTCTATCCCGCCGCGGACTTGTCCGAACAGATTTCGACAGCGGGCAAGGAAGCATCGGGCACGGGCAATATGAAGTTCATGATGAACGGCGCGGTGACGATCGGCACGCTCGACGGCGCGAACGTGGAGATCCGCGAAGAAGCGGGCGCCGACAATTTCTTCCTGTTCGGCCTGACCGCGCGGCAAGTCGAAGAGGCCAAGCGCAACGGCTATCGCCCGTCCGACTACGTGCAATCCAACGACGACTTGCGCGAAGCGCTCGCGCAGATCGCACAAGGGCGCTTCTCGCGCGGCGATGCGGACGTGTTCAGGCCGCTCGTCGACAATCTGCTGCACGCGGACCCATTCCTCGTGCTGGCCGATTTCGCGGATTACGTCGCGTGTCAGCAACGCGTCAGCGACGCGTGGCGCGACTCGAGCAGCTGGACGCGAATGTCGATCATGAACACGGCGCGCTCGGGTAAGTTCTCGTCGGATCGCTCGATCAGCGAGTATTGCGAGCGCATCTGGAACGCGCGTGCGGTGAGGATCGACCTTGGTCAGCCGTAACACCGACATTACGCGCGGCTACGAGGCGCGGCCCGGTTCGCGATTTCCGCTCGGTGCGTCGGTCGTGCCGGAAGGGGTCAACTTCTGCATTTTTTGCCGGCATGCGACTCACCTCGAACTACTGCTTTACGCTTCCACGGATAGCATCGAGCCGTTTCAGATCATCGGACTCACGCCCGAAAGGAACCGCACGTTCTATTTCTGGCATGTGCTGGTCGAAGCGCTTCCTGTGCCGTGTTGCTACACGTGGCGCGCCTACGGTCGTCATGGCGTGCCGCAACTCGACGACGAGGCACTGGGCCGTCGCGAGTTGCTCGATCCCGCCGCGCGCGCGGTCAGCGACCGCCGTTGGCAGCGCGAGCCCGCTGCCGATGGGCACGAGCCCGGGCATACGTCCTATAGAGCCATCGTCACCGAACCGCTGGACAAACGCGAAGAGGTGGCCGTGCGCACGCTCGACGACGCGGTTATCTACGAACTGCATGTCGGTGGCTTCACACGCGATCCATCGAGCGGCGTACGACATCCGGGCACGTTCGCGGGGCTGATCGAGAAGATCCCTTATCTGAAGGAACTGGGCATCACGCACGTCGAGCTGCTTCCTGTGATGGCCTTCGATGAGCAGGACGTGCCGGCATCGGCCGCCGCCAAAGGGCTCGTCAATTACTGGGGCTATAGTACCCACAGCTTCTACAGCCCGCATCCGCGCTATTGCGTCGAGCCTGAGCGAGCACCGCAGGAATTTCGTGCGCTGATCGACGCGATGCACGCGGCCGGCATCTGCGTGCTGCTCGACGTGGTGTTCAATCACACCGCGGAAGCGGGCCTGAGCGGTCCGGTGATCAATTTCAAGGTGCTCGCCAACGAAGTCTTCTATCACGTCGATCCGGCGGACGGCGGGCGTTATCTCGACTACACCGGCTGTGGCAATACGGTCAACTGCAATCATCCGCTGGTGTCGGCGTTCATCCTCCACTGCCTCGAGTACTGGGTGGAGGAACTCGGGGTGGACGGCTTTCGCTTTGATCTGGCGAGCGTCTTCACGCGCGGCGAAGGCGGCGCGCTGCTGCGTACGCCACCGTTGCCGTGGGCGATGGAAGCGTCGCCAGTGCTTGGGCGCGTGCCGCTGATCGCCGAGGCGTGGGACGCGGCGGGCCTGTATCACGTCGGTGCGTTTCCGGGCATGGCGTGGGCCGAATGGAACGGCCGCTACCGCGATGTGATCCGCCGTTTCGTGCGGGGCGATCCGGGACTGATCGGCCTGATGTGCACGTGCCTCGCGGGAAGCGCGGATCTCTATGAAGCGGACGGCAGACTGCCCACAAACAGCATCAACTTCGTGACCTGCCACGACGGCTTCACGTTGCGCGATCTCGTCAGCTACGACGCGAAGCGCAACGAGGCGAACGGCGACGACAACCGCGATGGCAGCAACGAGAACCTGTCGTGGAACTGCGGCGCCGAGGGCGACACGGACGATCCGTCTACCGTCGGTCTGCGTTTGCGGCAGGCGCGCAACTTCATGGCGATCCTGTTGCTAAGCCAGGGCGTGCCGATGCTGCTCGCCGGCGACGAAATCCTGCGTAGCCAGCGCGGCAACAACAACGCGTACTGTCAGGACAACGCGCTATCGTGGATGGACTGGCACTTCTCCGATGGCGCGCTCGACATGCTGCGTTTCGTGCGCGAGATGATCGGGCTTCGCAGGCGTCACGCGAGCCTGCGCCGTCGCCGGTTCCTCACGGGCCGCGCCGGGCATGGGCAAACGCATCCCGATGTCGCCTGGCATGGCGAACGGCTCGGCGTTCCCGCATGGGGCGACCCGGGCGCCCGGCTGGTGGCGTTCACGCTTGCGGGACATGCGCCGGGCGAACCCATGTTGCACATCGTCCTCAACATGAACGCGGATGCGCGCGACGCGGAGCTTCCCGCCCTCGACGACGCGAAGTGGCGGCGGATGGTCGATACGGCCGCGGAACCACCGGCGGACATTGTCTCGACTGTTGAAACAGCCCGCGTCGAGCGCGTTACCTGCCGTGTAGAGGCGCGCAGTGTCGTGGTGCTTGAATCACGATGAATGTACGCGATGGCGCCGGACGGTGTGCGGTAAAGCGACTTTAATGTTTATGTACTGCCGCGTTGCTTTGTCCATCTTAAGTGGGCATGGGCGCAGTCAGAACGGCGCGTTTAGCTTGGGTCTCGCGGCGTTGCTGCTGGTCGCGCTGTGTCTCGGCAAGGCGCGTCGCAACGGACCGTTCGTCTGGGTGATGCCGCTTTCGGCGAATCTCGTCCAGCGCAGTCTCGGACTTACGATTTTTGTTGCGCAGGTGGACACCGCTTGCGGACGCGAGTTCGTCGCGACCGCGGGCGCCGTCGGCCCCTGCTGCTGCCTTGTGGCGCCATCGCGCTGCTGGTGCCGGTGCTGGTCGGCGTGACGGCGATCTGCTGCCAGTGGATCTTTCAAGTTGTCGTTCGACACGTCGGTCCGCGTAATCCGCGGCGCGACCGGCAACCGGCGATTCTCGCCTTTGCCACCGCGTCGCGCCGACGGAGCAGCCCGACATTGATTTTTCCGTCGATGACGATCGTCAAGGTGCTCTTCGTGCAGATCGCCATCGCGATTGCAGCTCGCTTGACTTGTCCGTGCCGCAGGCGAACGAAATTAGCTTTACGGATCCAGAAGGAGTCCATCATGGAAGTGGCGATATTAGCTCGACGCGCTACGAACGCCGATATCTCGACGAGGCGAACAAGAGCGGCGAGCACAAGTTGCATTACTTTGACGTTTCGCTGGAGATGGACACAGTCGGTCTTGCCGCTGGCTACGGCGCCGTCTGCATTTTCGTCAACGACAAGGCGGATGCACAAGTACTGGACGCGCCGCGCACGGGTGGCACGCGTCTGCTCGCGTTGCGCTGCACGGGCTTCAACAACGTCGATCTGGAAGCTGCCGCAAGGCTCGGCATAAAGGTGGTGCGCGTCGTGACGTATTCGCCGAACTCCGTGGCGGAGCACGCAGTGGCACTTCTGCTCGCGATCAACCGCAAGGTGCACCGTGCCTACAATCGCACCCGCGATTCGAACTTTTCTCTCGACGGTCTGACCGGCTTCGACCTTAGTGGCAAGACGGTTGCGGTGGTCGGAACGGGCAAGATTGGTTGCGTGTTTGCGAAGATCATGCTGGGCTTCGGCTGCAGGGTGATTGGTTTCGATCTGCAACCCTCGACGGAATTCGAGGCGCTCGGTCTGACCTATGCAAAGCAGGGCGAGATCGGTGAGAAAGCCGATATCATTTCGCTGCATTGCCTGCTCACCCCTACGACGCACCACGTCATCAATTCGGAAACGCTCAAACGCGCGAAGCCTGGCGCGATACTGATCAATACGAGCCGCGGCGGGCTCCTCGACACGCAGGCCGCGATCGACGCGTTGAAGACCGGCCAGCTTATGTGGCTTTTGCAAGCAAATATCTCGAGGCGAACGAGCGGAAAGGGGGCGCAAGGCGCGTGCGAGGAGTTCCGGCACGGGATTTCCGAAGAGAAACGATGTTTCCCATCGTATCGTCCCACTTTCGACGTTGGCTATAACAAAAAGTCGCTGCACCGTCGCCGAGATCAACTTTTAAAGATGCTCGATTAATTGCGGACTCAGTCCGTCCAGTATGGGTTTCAGCATACTTTTGAGGTGTCGTGTCCGGAAGTATTTGCGCGCTGCATCCGGTTCTAGTCGAGAGCTTCACTTGCCGCCATAAAAGCCCGCGTGTATAGTTTCCGAACTTACTCTTGTTTCGCATCGGAAATTAAAGGGATTTTCATGGACGCTTCCACCATCCTCGCCGACCTCGGCATCGCCCACGCGGCGCAAGCCGGCGACATCGCGGTTCATTCGCCTATCACCGGCGAACTCATCGGCCGTGTGGCCAGCAACACGGTGGCGGAAGTCGACACGGCCCTTGCCCAGGCGAAAGAGGCGTACACCGCCTGGCGCAACGTGCCGGCGCCGCGGCGCGGCGAACTGGTGCGTCTGCTCGGCAACCGTCTGCGTGAAAAGAAGCAGGCGCTCGGCAGCATCATCACGCTCGAGACCGGCAAGATTCTTCAGGAAGGCTTGGGCGAAGTGCAGGAAATGATCGACATCTGCGATTTCGCGGTCGGTCTGTCGCGCCAGCTGTACGGCCTGACGATCGCCTCGGAGCGCCCGGGGCATCGCATGGCGGAGACGTGGCATCCCATGGGCACCTGCGTCGTGATCTCGGCGTTCAATTTTCCGGCCGCGGTGTGGTCGTGGAATGCGGCACTCGCGCTGGTCTGCGGCAATGCGGTGATCTGGAAGCCGTCGGAAAAGACGCCGCTCACCGCGCTTGCCGTCAATCAGATTCTCAGCGAAGCGCTGCAGGAGTTCGGCGACACGCCCGCCGGCCTCACCGCCTTGATCAACGGCGGCCGCGACGTGGGCGCGAAGCTGGTGGCCGATCCGCGCGCGTCGATTGTCAGCGCGACGGGTAGCACGGAAATGGGTCGCACGGTCGGCGTGGAAGTGGCGAAGCGCTTCGGCCGCTCGCTGCTCGAACTCGGCGGCAACAATGCGGGCATCGTCACGCAAACGGCGGATCACGAACTCGCCATGCGCGGCATTCTGTTTTCGGCGGTGGGCACGGCGGGTCAGCGTTGCACGTCGTTGCGCCGTTTGTTCGTGCACGAGAGCGTGTACGACAAAACCATCGAGCGTCTGAAGCAGTTGTACAGCAAGGTGCCGATCGGCAACCCGCTCCAAAAGGGCACGCTGATGGGGCCGTTGATCGACAAGCAATCGTATGGCCGCATGCAGGAAGCACTGCAGCAGGCCACGGCCGAAGGTGGCAAGGTGTTCGGCGGCGAGCGCGTCGACGTGAAGGGCTATGAAAACGGCTACTACGTCCGTCCGGCTATCGTCGAAATGCCATCGCAAACGTCGGTGGTATTGAAGGAAACCTTCGCGCCGATTCTCTACGTGTTGCGCTACAGCGATTTCGCCGACGCAATCGAGGCGAACAACGCGGCGGTGCACGGCCTGTCGTCGTGCGTATTCACTACGGATCTGCGCGAAGCGGAACGCTTCCTGTCCGACTCGGGCAGCGACTGCGGCATCGCGAACGTCAACATCGGACCGAGCGGCGCGGAAATCGGCGGCGCGTTCGGCGGCGAGAAGGAAACCGGCGGCGGCCGCGAGTCGGGTTCGGATGCGTGGAAGGCCTATATGCGCCGCGCCACCAATACGGTCAACTACTCGTCCGCGTTGCCACTCGCGCAGGGTATCGACTTCAATATCGGCTGATGCCGCTCGCTTGACCGGTGCAAAAGCAACGGCGCATTCCTGCGCCGTTGCTAACTGACATAACCTCTTCAGCAATCCGTTTGCGCCGCCGGCGTTTGCGAGCGGCCACGCTATTCGTGGAGTAAGACGTGAGTTCCAAAGTCGTGATCGTCGGCGGTGGGGTGATCGGCAGCTCGATTGCGTATTTCTTGCGACTGTCCGATCCGACGGTCGGCGTGACTGTCATAGAACGCGATCCGACTTATGCGCGCTCGTCGTCGGCGTTATCGGCGGCGTCGATTCGTCAGCAATTCTCCACACCGCTTTCCATTCAGATGTCGCTATACGGCATCGAGTTTTTGCGCTCGATCGGCGAACGGCTCGAGGTCGATGGCGCGAAACCGTCGATCGATCTGCACGAAGGCGGTTATCTGTTTCTCGCAACGCCGGCCGGCGAGACCACGCTGCGCGAGAATCACGCGCTGCAAACGAGTCTTGGCGCCGACATCAGCCTGCTCGACCAGCACGCATTGCAAACGCGCTTTCCCTGGCTCAACACAGAAGACCTCGTGGCCGGCGCATACGGTGAAAGCGGCGAGGGCTGGTTCGACGGCTATGGACTCGTGCAGGCGCTACGCAAGAAGGCGCAGTCGCTCGGCGCGCGCTACATCGCCGCCGACGTCACCGCCGTTCATCGCGACGGCAAATGCGTCACGCAAGTGCAGACCGCGAACGGAGAGACTTACGCCTGCGACGTAATGGTCAATGCAGCGGGCGCATGGTCGCGCAAAGTCGCGCAGATGGTCGGCATCGACATTCCGGTCTACGCGCGGCGCCGCAGTATTTTCAACGTCAGCTCGCCGGGGCAGCTCGAACGGTGTCCGCTGCTGATCGATCCGAGCGGCGTGTACTTCCGTCCCGAAGGTAAATCGTTTATCTGCGGTACGTCGCCGTCGGCGAATAACGACCCCGACGATCTGCCGCTCGACGAAGTCGATCACGCACTCTTCGACGACGTGATCTGGCCGACGCTCGCGCATCGCGTGCCGCAATTTGAAGCGCTGCGCGTGCAGAATTGCTGGTCCGGCTACTACGAATACAACGTGCTCGATCAGAACGCGATCATCGGCTATCACCCGGATGTCGATAACTGCATTTTCGCCAACGGTTTTAGCGGTCACGGTTTGCAGCAAGGTCCGGCCACGGGGCGCGGCATCAGCGAACTGATTCTGCACGGCCGCTACACGACGCTCGATCTGGGCTCGCTGAGCTTCACGCGTGTGCTGGAAAACCGGCCCATCGTGGAGAAGAACGTGGTGTAGCCGCGTGCATCGGGGTGATGCGGAAAACGCAATACGTAGTGCGTAGATAGCGTTTGCCGCCCGCCTCGGCAATGGTCACAATCGGCGACGATCTTTCTTCCTGAGAAGCGGCCCGTCACCATGTTCACGTTCAATCCCGCATTCGAAGCGCCGACCGGTTCGCCGATCCGCGAACTGTTCAAGTATCTGGCGCAAGCCGGCATGATCTCGTTCGCCGGCGGCTATCCGGCGAGCGACCTGTTCGATCGTGACGGGCTCGATGCCGCTGCGTCGCGCGCTTCGCAACACACCACGCTCTGCCTGCAATACGGCCCGACCGACGGTCTCCCTGTCATCAAAGAACAACTCGCGCACCTGATGGCGCGCCGCGGCGTGTCTTGCACGCCGCAGGACTTGCTGGTGACGACCGGCTCTCAGCAAGGCTTCGATCTTCTGCTGCGCGTGATGGTTGCGCCCGGCGACGTGGTGCTGGTCGAGCAGCCCGCTTATCCCGCGACCTTGCAGGCGCTCAAGCTGCAAGAGGCCGACGTGGTTACGATTCCCGTCGATCAGAACGGCCTCGATATCGACGCGCTCGCCGCGCTGCTCGACTCGGGCACGCTGCGCCGGCCGCCCAAGCTGTTGTACACGGTGCCCACGTTCGCGAATCCCACTGGCGCGACCTTGTCGCTCGAACGCCGCACGGCTTTGCTGAAGCTGGCGGCGCGTCACCGCTTTCTGATCGTCGAAGACGATCCCTACGGCGATCTGCGCTTCAGCGGCGCGGCGTTGCCGTCGCTGCTCGCCCTGAGCGAACAGGTGCCGGAGTCGCGCGATTGGGTCGTGCATTTCTCCAGTCTCTCGAAGATCGTCGCGCCGGGCTTGCGCGTGGGCTGGATGCTCGCGCACGCGGAGGTTCTGCGACGCTGCGTGGTCGCCAAGCAGACCGTCGATCTGTGCAGCTCGCCGTGGACCCAGTCGATCGCCGCGGAGTATCTCGCGAGCGGCGCGCTGGAGCAGCATTTGCCGCGGATCGTCGACGCCTACGCTGTGAAATGCCGCACGCTCTGCGATGCGCTCGACGCGCAACTGGCGGAACAGATCGCATTTCATCGTCCTGCTGGCGGCATGTTCGTATGGGCGCGATTGAAGGCCGGTCAGAATGCATCCGATTATCTGCGCGCTTGTATCGAGCGCAATGTGATGTTTGTGCCGGGCGTCGCGTTCTATAAAGACAATATCGATTCGTCGGCACTGCGCTTGTCATTTGCCGCGCCCGGTGTGTCGGATATCGAAACCGGCGTGCGGAGAATGAAGCAGGCGCTTGAGTATTTTTGACGGCGGCTAAGGTGGTGCTCGCATCAAAGCAGTAATCGCGATGCCTGAAATAACCCGGCGAGCACATTGCGTGCAGCCGGGTTTTTTACGCGCACGCTAAATCAAGCGGATTTAGCATAATGGCGCCGGACGAGTAATGCCATGCAAGCCGACGCGCGCTATACCCAAAGCGTCGAGGCCATGTCCCGCGTGTTCCCGCCTAATAGGCGCGGCACTGGCTCGCGCCATTTTAACGAATCGAATCGCCGCATCCAATGGAAGCGTTTCCTATTCCCTTAATCAGGCATGTGTCCGATTTTTGTCAAACTCCTCAAGCAAAGTCCCACTGTTAAATAGGAAGCGTCGTTGGTTTTCAGTTAAAAATATCGGTTATCATCGCTGCCTTCGGAGATTGATCCCGCTGGCTTAATCTACCGGGCATCCGCGTTAATACCGTCGCATCGAACCAGAAGAAATCAGATGAAGATGTCGCGCAAAAAGATTGCAATCCTGGTAGCCGGTCTTCTGGTCGTGGCCGGCGTGGTCATTCAGGCGGTGTGGCGTCCTTTTGGTCATCGCAAAGTCGCCGAGAACAGCGAAGTCGTCCTCGATATTCATCACCCTGACGCGGTAATCGACAGCGAAGCGCTGTCGCGTTTGCCGCGCGACATCCTGCGCGTGCCGCTGCTGCACGACGTGCTGACGCAAGACTTCGTCGACTATTACGAATCGAGCAATACGCGCTTGTCCGCCGAAGGCGCGCTGCGGCGTCTCGCGTTCGAACATCAACTCGACTGGCGCGACGAATTGATCCGCCGCGTCTTCGACGAACCCGCGCACGTGCTGCTGTGGCGCTCGCCCGACGGCCGCCTCGGCTACTGGGCGATGTCGATGCATCGCAACGGCCTCGCCAAGCTGTTGCAAGGCGTGGGCAACGTCGCCACGAGCGACGCGCAGCTGAGTCAGGTGGCCAAGCTTTCCGGCGAGGTGCCGGTCTACGCATTGAAGCTGGCGGTCGGCCGCACGCTGCTGTTCGCCACTAAAGACGACCGGCTGGTGGTGCTGTCCGCGCCCGGCGTACTGCTCGACGGCAAGGGCGGCTTGCTGAGCGAGCGGGCCGACGCCGTGTCCGAGATGCTGTCCTCAGGCCGCGACGATGCCGCGCATGCCTATCGGCTCGATGCGTCCGGCGACGCGCCGAAGGGCCATCGGCTGGTGGTGTCGGCGAATTACCTGTCGTTCGGTTATCAAGCGTTCTTCTCCGGTATCGACGCGCTGCGTTTCGACTTCTCCCCGAACGGCAACGGCAACGCCGCGGCGAACTGGCAGACCTCGGCGCTGATCGATCCGGGCAAGTTGCCGCAGCAGTGGAACGGCGCCGACCTGTGGCGCGCGTTGCCGGCCAATGCGGCGGCCTGCACGAGCTTGCCGGCGGACTGGAAAGAAGCCTCGGGTCTGTTGGGCAAAGTGACCGGCGGCGGCGCGGACAACGCGGCCGCGATCGGCGATCAGCTTACCGGCCCCGCTGCGGTGTGCTGGTATGCGAAGTCCACGCTGGTCGCGCCGGTGTTCGTCGCGCGCGTGAAGCAGCAGGACGCGGCCGGCATCGCCGCATTGAAGAGCGCGCTCGGCAAGACTTTCGGCGATGTGATCGGCGCCTATGAAGCGAAGGCCGCCAAAGCCGACGGCGCCGACTCCGGCTATCGCCGCTTGCCTGTCACCACGCGCGATCAGGGCGCGGACGTCACCGTGTGGCAGCGTCCGGTGAGCGCGCGGTCGGGCACGGCGGTGAGCAGCAAGGCGTCGTTCGCGTCGCAGTTGTCGGCGGAACGTTATTTCCCGGTCACGCTCGCACTCGCACACGGCTATCTGATTTTCTCGCCGGACGGCCGCCTCGTCGACGACACGCTCGCCGTGCTCGACAAGCGCTACCCGGCGCTCGCCGATACGCTCGCGCCGCAACGTCTGCCGCGCACGATTCTGACGCTCGCGCCGTCGTCGGCAGCCGCGCTGATCGAACGCGAGGCCGGCGCAGCGTTGCCGGCGGATCAGGAAGCCGTGTTCCGCAATGCGTCGCGCACACATCTCATGCCGAAGCTGCACGCGCTCGCTCACTACCCGCCAGTTTCGCTGACGCTGCCGCAGAATCTGCCAGGTTCGACGGGCTGGGTGCCGGTGGAGTGGTGGTTCGACCGCGCGAAAGCAGATGCTGGTTTGAATACGAGCGCGGCGGATACGCCCGCGGATCAGCCCGGCACCGAGGGCGACTGAGTGCGCCGCCTGCGCGTATCCGACGCGGTAGTGGCGGCGCACGCGCCTGAGCGCGCGGCGCGCGTGGCCATCGCGCAGCCTGCGCATGCCGCCCTCACATCGCGCCGAGCGTGGCTTGCGAGCACGGCTGCCGCGTTCGCCATCGCGACATTCGCGCCCTACGCGCACGCGCTCACCAGCACCACCGCATCCGCCGACCCCGACGCACTCTCACCACAGCAATCCGCAGCATTTCGCGCGTGGTTCGCGCGCATCGTCGATCAGCAGATGCGGCGCGGGCCGACGCCGCGCTGGACCCAACGCGACTGCGCGGGCCTCGTGCGCTTCGCGATCGGCGAGACGCTCCGTCCGCACGACCCCCGATGGCTGCGCGCCAACGGCATGACCAGTCTCGCGGATACGAGCAGCATGCCGCCCGAACTGCAATTGTCGGCGTCGCAGCGCACGATCGCCAACCGCTGGACCCAACTCGACGGATCCACTGGCGCATACGCATCGGCGATCGCGCTGATTCAACGCAACAGCCGTTTTGTTTCGAAGGACGTGAACCAGGCCCTGCCCGGTGATCTGCTGTTCTTCGACCAGGGCGACGACCAGCATCTGATGATCTGGCTGGATCGCTACATCGCTTATCACACAGGCACCGTCACGCCGACCGATACCGGTCTGCGCGCCGTCGCCGTTTCCGACCTGATGCAATGGAAAGATTCCCGCTGGCAGCCGCTCGACGGCAATCCGAATTTCGTTGGCGTGTTTCGTTTGGACTTTCTGACACCATGACCCGAATGATTTCCGTCACACGACCGAGCGGTTGGTTGGGCAGGGCGCCCCGTCGCGCGGCATGCGCGTTCGCGGCGCTGCTGCCAGTCTTGTTCGCGGTGATGACGCTCGCCGTCGCACCGGCCGCCTATGCGGACGACGACGCAGCGAGCGCCTCTGCTGCCGCCGATGCCAACATCGCCGGGAATCCGACGCTGCAGACGGCGCCCACTAGCAACTTCAGCTCGCAGAAAGTGGACGGTCAGCCGTTCTTCCTGCTCTCGGACGCGAGCTTCGGCAGCGATCAACTCGCGCAGGTGCGGCTCGAAGCGCCCGGCCGCGATTTCAAGGACGCGTTGCAGGCTTATGGCGGCGCGGACATCGTCGTGTATCGCGTGCCCAGGCCGCTGGACTTTCTGAAGGCGCAAAAGAATCTGCATCGGCTGAACGTCGCGCCGAACTATCAGGGCGAAGGGCTCGCGAACACGCTCGCGTATCTGTGGGACCGCTGGTTCACCGAAGCGCGCCGCGCGTGGCAGCGCGTGCTGTCGTTCGCGACTCGCAGCAAGGCGACTGAAGCCGCGCCGCAGTTCAAGCTCGGCGAGCAGACGGGCAAGCCGACGCAATTCGAGCCGAACTCGCAATTCGCGCCGCTCAAAGGCTACGACTTGGTCGCGCGTTTCCGCTATCCGATCTGGGACGCGAAAGTGATCGAGCCGCCCAAGGGCGTGAATCTCGCGGGCAGCAGCAGTAACTTTATCGAAGCCAGTTCGGGCAACGTCATGATTCCGGTCGGCAAATTGCCGCCGGGGCTGTATATCGTCGAAGCGGTGATCGGCAACTATCGCGCGCATACGCTGCTGTTCGTGTCGGACACGGTGGCGGTCGTGAAGGCGGCGTCGAGCGGCATGCTGGTGTGGACCACGCGGCGCGATAACGGCAAGCCGGTGGCGAATACGGAGGTGAACTGGACCGACGGCGTGGGCGTTCTGCAAAGCGGCACGACCGGCGGCGACGGCGCGCTGGTGCTGCAACACGTGAGCCCCGAGCGCAGCTATGTGCTCGGCACCGATCCGCAGGGCGGCGTGTTCGTCTCCGAGAATTTCTATTACGACAGCGAGATCTACAACACGAAGATCTACGCGGTCACCGACCGGCCGATGTACCGGCCGGGCGATCCGGTGCATGTGAAGTTCATCGGCCGCACGTTCCAGAACGCGACGCAATCGTCGGCGCCGGCCGAGGCCGATATCAAGCTCGACGTGCTCGATCCGAACGGCGCGCCGGTCGCGACCAGCAAAGTGCATTTCGCCTCCGACACCGGCGCGGATACCGCGTTCACGCTGCCCGCCGACGCCACCGCCGGCGGCTACACGCTGCGCTTCGATTACAACGGCGATGTGTATGGCAGCGCGTTTCGCGTCGCCGAATATGTGAAGCCGCACTTCGACGTGAACCTGTCGATGGATAAAGCCGACTACGCGACCGGCGAGGCGCTGAAGGGCAAGATCCAGTTGCGCTATCCGGACGGCAAGCCGGTGCGCGACAGCAAGATTTCGGTCACGTTGCGCGCGCAGAAAGTGACGATCGTCGACGGTGAATTGCGTTATGCGGGGCTGTTTCCGGTCAAGCTCGAACAGCAGGAACTGAAGACGGATAGCGACGGCAACGCGAGCCTCACGCTGCCTGCCGCGAAGGAACCGAGCCGCTACGCGTTGACGCTGTTCGCGCAGGACGGCGCGGCGTACAAAGTGCGTGTGACGCGCGAAGTGCTGATCGCGCGCGGCGCGACGTCGTATCGGTTGACCACGGCCAAGTCGTTCTCGCAACCGAAGGAAGCGGTCAGCTTCGATTTGCAGGCGCTCGGCGCGGTCGATCCGGCTTCGCATGCGCCATCGAAATACGAATGGACGCGCCTCGAATCGCAAACGCATGGCGAAGGCGCGCTGAAGGGCGCGAGCGCGGGCGGCAAGCTGTTGTTCCCGGTGCAGTTCGACGAGCCGGGTTCGTACATGTTGTCGGTCAAGGACGACTTGGGCAACCTGCTCGCCGCCACCAGCCACTGGGTCGCGGGCGATGGCCTGAAGGCGATTCCGGGCAGCGTCGAGATCGTGTTCGATCGCGACAAGTACAAGATCGGCGATACCGCCGAAGCACTGATCACGTTCCCGATGCCGGTCGACGACGCGCTGCTCACACTCGAACGGGATAACGTCGAACGTCGCGCGTTGCTGACGGCGGGCGGCGACTGGTTGCAGTTGCAACGCGTGGCGCCGTCGCAATGGAAAGCGCGCATCAAGGTCGGCGCTGACTTCGCGCCGAACATGACGTTCTCGGTGCTGTACGTGCACGCCGGAGAATACGTGTTCCAGAACGCGGGCATCGTGGTCGCGCAGCCGCAGATCGAACTGAACGTGAAGAGCGACAAGACGGTGTACGGGCCGGGCGACACGGTCACGCTGAATTTCGACAGCACGTTGAACGGCAAGCCGGAAGCGGCGAACCTGACGGTGAGCGTGGTCGATGAAATGGTCTACGTGCTGCAGCCGGAAATCGCACCGAATATCGTCGACTTTTTCTATCACCCGCGCCGCAATAACGTGCGGACTTCGTCGAGCCTGTCGTTCATTACCTACGACCTCGCGCGCTCGCCGCTGAAGGGCGCGCCCGGCGGACCGCAGCGCGCCAACTACAACGAGCGCGGCGTGAAGGTGCTTGAACGGCCGCGTCGCGACGATCAGGATACGGCCGCGTGGCAAGGCAACCTCAAGACCGACGCCAGCGGCCATGCCACCATGACGTTCAAGATGCCGGATTCGCTGGCGCGCTGGCGCATTACGGTGCGCGCGGCGGCGCCGGATGGCATGGTCGGTCAGCGCACTGCTTACGTGCGCTCGGACAAGGCGCTGTATCTGAAGTGGAGCGGGCCGTCGCACTTCCGCGTGAACGATCAGCCTGCCATCGACATGATCGCCTTCAATCAGACCGACGCGGATATGGACGCGCAGTGGGTGGTGGACGGCGGCGGGTTGTCGCTCAATCAGAAGGTCACGCTCAAGCGCGGCGCGAACTATCTGCGTTTGCCGAGCGGCGCGCTGAAGGACGGCGCGATCAACGCGTCGCTGCGCAGCGCGGGTAAGGACGTCGATCGTCTGCAGACGGCGATTCATCTCGATGCGAGCGGCTGGCTCGATCTGCATCAGAACACGGTGGCGCTCGACGGTTCGAACAAGCCGCTCAATCTGCCGCAAGATGCGCAAGACGTCAGCGTGCGTTTCATCGGCAGCGCGCAGAGCCAGTTCATGCGCGTCGCCGATGACCTGATCAACTACCCGTACGGTTGCGCCGAGCAAACGTCGAGCCGTCTGATTCCGCTGGCGCTCGCGCACGATGCGATCGGCCACGGCGACAATGCGAGCTCGACGCAAGGGCTCGAAGCACTGTTACGCAATCAGCGGCAGCGTCTGGCGATGCTCGCGGGCGTCGGCGGCACGTTCGGTTGGTGGGGCGATACGACCGGCGGCAGCGCGCTGATTACGGCCTATGCGTATTACGCGGACTGGCTCGCGAGCCGTAGCCTCGGCATTAGCCTGCCCGCGGACAACTGGCAGCACGCCATGGACGTCTATCGCGACGCCGGCGCGAAAGAGCCGCTGTTGCATCGCGCGCTGGCTTTGTGGCTGATGCAGCAGATGGGTCTGCCGGTCGCAACGCCGGTGTCGGGTGTGGCCGCGGATCTGACGAGCGATGCGGCCGCCACCGCTAAAGCGCCCGCACGTAGCGGCACGTACGGCGCGTCGGACAGCATCGTGTTCGCACAGGCCGATTCGCCGCGCGGCAAGCAGATGGCGACGCTGTTGATCGCGAGCATGGCGCGCAGCACGAGCGCACAGTTGCCGGATGGCTTCGACGCCGCGGCAAGCGCCGCGCGCCTCACGCTCGTGAACGATCCCGCGCCGTTGGTGCAAAGCCTCATCGCAATGACGGGCGACGGCGGAGCGGCCGCCGATGCCCCGGCATTGCTGGCGAAAAGCAGCGCCGACTATCCGACGCTCGATCGCGCCTTGACGCTGCTGTGGCTGCGCAAGTCGCTCGGCGCGGATCCGACTACCGCGTCGTTGCCGTCGCTGCAAGGCACGGGCTGGACCCGCGCATCGACGCCGACCGGCACGCCGCTTTACAAGTGGACCGGCGCGGCACAGCCGACCACGCTCGATGCCGGCGCCGCGCGCACCGACGTCAACGCGCTCGTCTCGTTCCGCAGCCACACGAGCGAGGACAGCCGCTTGAACATCACTGTCGAGCGGCGTTTCTACAAGCTCGAACCGGTCGAAGTCGCGACCGATCCGAAGAAAAAGGACGCCGCTAGCGAGAGTCAGTTGGGCCGCTCCGCATTCACCGCGCGTGTGATGAAACCGGGCGACGCGATCGACAGCAATGCGCTCTATGTCGACGAAGTCACGCTCACGCCGCGCTCGGGCAACACCTACCACTACGGCTTGCTCGACGTGCCGCTGCCGCCGGGCGGCGATGTCGAGGCGACGAGCTGGGGCGTGTCGATCGACGGCCTGCCGGGCGCGAAGGACGGCGCCAGCGGTCCGCAGGCGTTCCAGCGCGTGGCGTCGTACGAGATGGGCGAGCTGGCGTATCACCAGCCCGTGCCCTTGCTCGACCGACCGGTCACGCTGCGGCAACTGGTGCGCTTCGCGTTGCCGGGCACATTCGCGTTGCCGCCCGCGCGCTACTTCCGCATGTATCAGCCGGACGCGAAGGCGTTCGAAGGCGGCAAGAGCGATCGCGTGACGACGTTGCGCATTCAATAAGCGAGACAAGACCGCCATGTTCCGCGCGCTTCGGCCTCTACGCGATCGTCTGGCAGCCAGGCTGCGGATCGCGCTCGCCGTGGCCGTGGGACTCGGTTGCGTTGGACAGGGCGTGTCGGCGGATGCGGTGGCTTCGTCTTCAGTCGCATTGGCGAACGCAACGGATGCCGCTAATGGGATGAGCACCGCGACCTCCGCTGGAATGTCAGCGCGATCTTCATCGCACATGCTGCGCTTCGCCTGGTTGCGCGACGGTCAGAGCCGGCTTTGGCAAGCCGACGGCAACGGCGCCGCGCTCGGCTTCTCGCCGCAGGCCGCGGGTGTCTTGCCCGCGACACTAAAGACGCCGCTCGGCAGCGTCTGGAAGTTATTCGTCTACGGCTATGTGGTGGATCGCAATATCGCCACGCCGGATTACGCCTGCAACGGCGGCGATCCCGAAGAAGTGTATTGCTGCATGACGGGCGGTCATATCGACCGTGAACATGCGCTGGTGCAGTCATGCGGACTTTTTTTCGAGCCCGCGCGCCTGCAGCTCGATTCCGCCGACTGGCGCAAGTACTGGACAGCCGCTCACGCGCCGGCCTGGCTGCTTGATCTGCGCGCCATGACGCCCACGCATCGCGTGCCGGTGGCCGAACTGCTCGCCGCTTTGCAAGCGATGCCCGCCCGGCCGCGCGAAGCGGCCGCGAGCACGCTGGTGTCGGTGCTGACCAGCGGACGCGGCGAAGGCACGGTGTCGCTTTACGGCAGCATATTGCGCGCCAAGACCTGGACGATGCCGGATCCGGCGCGTCCGGGCGCTTCGATCGGCGGCGCCGCCGGCTGGCTCGCGGACGGCACGCCGGTGTGGCTCGGCGGTCCGGGCGGCAGCGCGCGCGTGCTGGCGGCCGCCGCGCCGCGCATTGCGCCGCTGCTTACGCAAGTCACCGTGCCGGACGACGGCGCTTGCGTGCTGGTCGATTTCTTCAGCCGCTATCCGATTCGCGAAGTGCTCGGCGACAAGGGACCGGCCGCCGCGCCGGAGGGTCCGCTGCGCGGCGATTTCCGCGTCGGCTTCGTCAACGGCAATTGGGCGCGGGTGATGAGCCGCGGCGAGTTGCGGCTCGATCGCGATGCGGCCGGTGCGCCGCAAGTGGTCGGCCGCTTCGGCATGAACGACTATGTGGCGCGCGTGGTCGAGCGTGAAGGCGACACGAGCCAGGTGGAAGCGGCGAAGGCGCTGGCGGTCGCGGCGCGCACTTACGTCGTGCAGCAGGGCAGCCACGACCACGGCTGTTTCCGTATCGACGACAGCAGCAAGACGCAGCGCGTTCTGCCGCGCGCGCCGACAGCCGCCGCGCGCCATGCCGCCGATCTCACCGACGCGCTCGTGCTGACCGGCGTGCCCGTTCAATATCACCACGACAAGGCCGCCCCGGGGCAGATGAGCTGGCTGGCGGCGAAGGCGTCGGCGCAAGCCGGCCTGACGTTCGACGCCATTCTCGCGCGCACGTGGCCGCAAGCGACGCTGACTTCGTTTCAGAGTCCGCTGTCGGGCGATTGCGTGGAAGTGGCCGGCGCGCAGGCATGGCTGCAGCGCAACGCGCCGATATGGGCGCGGCGCATGGACGGCGCGGCGGGCTACGAAACGCCCGATCTGCCCGCGGTGTGCGCCGTGCGCGAAGGTCGGCCGTATGCGGATGCGCAGCGCAATCGCGTGTACGTGTATCGGTTGCAGACCGAAGAGGACCGGATTGCGTTGGCGCATGAATACATTCACCTCGCGTTTCAGCATCATCCGCGTGGGCTCGACGAGACGTTTGTCGAGCGTACCGCGCGCACGCTGATTCGCACCGACAACCCGATCCAATGAATACCGTCTCGCGCTCGCCGATATCCTTGTTGCGCTGGCCGTTTGCACGGCGTGATTTCCGTGGTCGCGCCGTCGTGACGTTGGCCGCAGCCGTGGCTGCGCTTGCGCTCTGCACGAGTGCGCCGAACGCCCAAGCCGCTGACGCGGATGGCGCGATTGCCGACCTGAGCGGCGCGTTCGGCGGCTGGCGTCACAGTGGACTGACCAACGAGGGCGAGCATTTCGTCGCGGCTTATCCGCGACCGCCGGTCGATCGCGGCGCGCAGCGCTATCGCACGCTGATCGAAGGGCGCCTGAAGCACATCGACAAACACGCGCGTAAGCCGCCGACGCTCGTCGTCAACGGCAGCCCCACGCCGCTATATACCGACGAGGAAGGCGCGTTTGCGCGGCCATGGGCGTTCGGCGCGGGCTCGAACAGCATCGAGCTGATTTCCGCCGATGGCAAACAGCATCAGCGCATGCAGTTCTACGAAGCTGACCGCAGCAAGCCGCAAGCTAAATTGCGCGCGCTGGTCACGTGGGACGATCCGCACGCGCAGGTCGATCTGCATGTGGTCACGCCGGGCGGCCTGCATGCCTTCTTCGCCAACCCGACACTCGAAGACGGCAGCGGCTTCGACGTCGATTCGGTGGACGGCGCGGGGCCGGGTATTTTTTCGTCGGCGGCGCCCGAGCGTGGCACGTGGCTGTTCTTTCTGAATTACTGGGGCAATTTCGATTCGACCGGCTATAACTTCGACGCCGCCGCGCACGACCGCGACGTGATTACGGCGACGTTGACGCTGGTGTTCAACGAAAACACGCCGAACGAACGGCGTGAAACGATGGTCGTGCCGCTGCGCAAGATCGGCGACCTGATGCTCGTGAAGAGCGAGCGACTCTGACAGCGGGATGGGAGCAGTGACGATGAAGGTCGAGACGACGGGTTGGATGAAGGCGAGCCGCGCCTGGCTCGCAATGGCCTGTTCGGCGGGTTTGGCCTGCTTGCTGGCAGTGCCGGCGGCGTACGCGAGCGATATCGATTTCGCGGCGCCGTTGAACGGCTGGCGCAACACGAGCGGCGATAGCGAACGCTATACGCAGGACGTGCATTACCCGGCGGTGGCGGTGTCGACGCCGGAAGGGCAGTCCAGGTTCGCGCTGATCGAAGGGCAGATCCGCAGCACGCCGAAGAAGAAGGGCACCTCGGTGGGGACGCTGGTGGTCGATGGCACGCCGCTGCCGCAGCGCGTGGAAGAGGACGGCAAATTTTCGCGTCCCTATGCGTTTCCCGCTGGCAGCAACAATGTCGAACTGCGCGCGCCGGACGGCAGTCGCAAGCGCGTGCAGTTCTACGACGCCTACAGCGGCAAGACCCAGCCGAAGCTGCGCGTGCTGCTTGCGTGGGACACCGACGGCACCGATCTGGATTTGCACGTCGTCTCACCCGACGGCGCGCACACCTGGTATGGCGAGCGCGTCGCGCCGAACGGCGGCGCGCTCGACGTCGACGTGACGACGGGATACGGGCCGGAGATTTATTCGTCCGCGGCGCCGTTGAAGGGTACGTATCTGGTCTATGTGAATTACTACGGCAGCGGCAACAGCGGCGCCGATATGACCGTCGCGCAAGTGACCATCATCACGAACGAGAATACGCCGAACGAAAAGAGCGAAACGATCCGCGTGCCCATGCGCAAAGCCGGTGAATTGACGCTCGTGAAAACGTTTGTATTGCCGTAAAGCAGGAAACACTCGTCGGTCTGCGGCAAGCCGTGAGGCCCGCGACTCATTCGGAGCGCGGCGACGAAAACCAATGCGTTCAAGGAGTTGGGTGTGTCATGCGCAAGTTGTCCACAGGCTTCTGAACAGTTTCTGTGGACAAATGCCACGGACAGGTTCGCGCGCTATCCTGGCTTTGAAAAGCCGCCTTGCGCAGATCGACTCTGCACGTCCGGCGATCAGAGGTCGGTGTCCAATCGCCGCTCTTCCACTCCATCGCGCATGACCGACCAGTACGGCTGACGGTTGTAGTAGTCGTGCACGGCCGTGCCCCATTGCATGTCCGCCATGGAAGGCCAGTGATCCTTATCGAAACCCGGTGCGTTCTTGATCCGATCGGCGCTCGCATCGATCACGAAGCATTTGTCGTCCGTGTCGAGCGTGAGCGCGCTCCACGGAATCGCGTGAAGCGTGTCGCCGATGCCCAGAAAGCCGCCGGTCGACAACACCGCGTAAGCGATCCGGCCGCCGCGCACGTCGAGCATGATGTCGGAGATCTTGCCGACATGTTCGCCGTCCGACGACATCACCTTGTTGCCGTCGAGCGTGGCTGCCGCCATGACGTCCGGTCCGGGACCGTCGCCGTTGCCGACTCCAACGATAGTTGCCCCTTGCGTATCGGCGGATGCCGGTACTTGGGGATCGAGCGTAGTCATGATGTGCTCCTCGTAAAAAGCGTACGTAGGGAGCGCGCAACGACTATGCCTGTTAGCCGGGGAATGGTTGGCGCGGGAGCGCTTCGCAGGTGGTTGCTGCTGCTGGCCGTGTGATGGGTTTTGCGCGCGCGGCTGTACGGCGAGGCATGTGGGCAATCGACAGTTGTGGGCGGCGTTACCGGAAAAAGGGGCGCGGACCGGAGCTGGTTTTTTCGGCGGTTCAGCGCGAGTTCGACCACCAGATCCGCAACGCGTGGCGCGGCGATCGAGCAGGTAGCCCTTACCCTTTCTTACCGGTGCTCAAGTTTCCGCGAATCGAGGTCGATAGGAGTTTTAACCGGCTGTGTGTGCGGCGCCGGCCGACGCAGCAGAAACAAAATCAACGGAGGTTGCTATGCAAATCGACAGTGCGTTGTCGTCGACACTGCCGGGGCCGGATCGCACGACGACCAAAGGACCGTCCGCAGCGCACGACTCTGTCGTAAAGACATCGACCATGGATGCGCCCGCGCAGGACGACGCCGTCCATATCTCCGCGGAAGGTGCGGCAACGGCGGCTCAGGATAACAATACGGGTCAGGGTGACGCAGTCAGCGATTCCGCAAGGGAGGACACACCGGCATCCGGTGTCTCAGCGGTCAAATCGTTTGCGTACGGCACGCTCGGGCTCGAGCGTCCGGATCAGCCTCAGGAAGCGCACAACGCGTTCTATACGGCCGGACGTTGGCTGGCAGCCGGAATCACGATCGGCGGGATCGTTTCGCTGCTTGCGTGAAAGGGGAGCGGGAAAAAGAAAGCGCTTGCCGTGCGTGACGCACGGCAAGCGCTATTGACGGCTTACCGGTTGATTTAGCGGTGGCTCAGCGATCGAGGAACGACTTCAGGCGGTCGGCGCGGCTCGGGTGCATCAGCTTGCGCATGGCCTTGCTCTCGATCTGACGAATCCGCTCACGCGTGACGTCGAACTGCTTACCGACTTCTTCGAGCGTGTGGTCCGACTTCGTGTTGATGCCGTAGCGCATACGCAGCACCTTCGCTTCGCGCGGCGACAGCGAGTCGAGCGCGTCGTCGATGGCGGCGCGCAGGTCGGCTTGCATCGCGGCGTCGGCCGGCGAGGACGCTGCCGAATCTTCGATCATGTCGCCGAGCGTGGCGTCGCCGTCGTCTCCGACCGGCGTTTCCATCGACACCGGCTGCTTGGCGATCTTCAGAATCCCGCGCACCTTCTCTTCAGAGAGTTCCATGCGTTCCGCGAGCACGGACGGATGGGCTTCCTGACCGGTCTGCTGCAGGATTTCGCGCGAAATGCGGTTCAGCTTGTTGATCGTTTCGATCATGTGCACCGGCACGCGGATCGTGCGAGCCTGGTCGGCGAGCGAACGCGTCACAGCCTGGCGAACCCACCACGTTGCGTACGTGGAGAACTTCCAGCCGCGACGGTATTCGAACTTGTCCACCGCCTTCATCAGGCCGATGTTGCCTTCCTGGATCAGGTCGAGGAACAGCATGCCGCGGTTCACGTACTTCTTCGCGATCGAGATCACGAGACGCAGATTCGCCTCGATCATCTCGCTCTTCGCCTTGCGCATCTTCGATTCGGCCGCGACCATCTGGCGGTTGATCTCTTTCAGATGCTTCAGCGGCAGCGAAACCGTTGCTTCGATTTCGATCAGCTTTTGCTGTTCGGACTGAATCGCCGGCAGATGGCGCTCCAGCGCCGCGCCGTACGACGAAGCGCCACGCGCCGCGCGTTCCGTCCAGCCGAGGTCGGCTTCATGGCCGGCAAACGACTCGATGAACTTCTCGCGCGGCATGCCGCTCTTCGAGACGACGATTTGCAGAATGTTGCGCTCGATCGCGCGAACTTGTGCCACCTGTTGCTGCACGTCGCCGCACAGGCGGTCGATGGTGCGTGCCGTGAAGCGGATCTTCGCGAGGTGCTGCTGGATCTCTTCGCGTGCGCGCTGGTACGCCTTCGAGGTGACGTCGCCGCGCGTGTGCGATGCGTTCATCTGGTCGGACAGCATGCCGACTTGCGCGAAGATTTCGAGGCAGTCGCTCGTGAGTTGCTTCAGGCGTGCTTCGTCCGCTGCCGAAGAGTCGGCCGGGCCAACGTCGTCGTCGCTGTCTTCTTCATCGTCGCTATCCGTGTCCGTGTCGACGTCGGCGGATGCGTCCGCGCTGGTGCTATCTTCTTCGGCGGCGAGCGTGTCTTCATTCAGACCGTCGACCAGTTCGTCGATGCGCAGTTCGCCGTCGGCAACCTGCTGGGCGCTCGCCAGGATGGCCGAGATCGCGAGCGGGCAAGCGGCGATTGCCTGCACCATTTCGTGCAGGCCGTCTTCGATGCGCTTCGCAATCGCGATTTCGCCGGCGCGCGTCAGCAGTTCGGTCGCGCCCATCTCGCGCATGTACATACGCACCGGGTCGGTCGTGCGGCCGAATTCGGAATCGACGGTGGACAGGGCGACTTCGGTCTCCTCGTCCGCCTGATCGTCCGACACGACGGCCGGGGCGTTCGAGTTGAGCAGCAGCGTTTCCGCGTCCGGCGCCTGTTCGTAGACCTGCACGCCCATGTCGTTGAACGCGCTGACAATGCTGTCGATGGCGGCCGTCTGCGCGAAGTTGTCGGGCAGGTGATCGTTGATCTGCGCGTGGGTCAGGTAGCCTTGCTCCTTGCCCAGCTGGATCAGGGCGCGCATCTGGCGCTGACGTTCTTCGGCTTGTTGCGGCGGCAACTCGGCCGCCACGGGGATCGCTTTACCGGCGCCCTTGCCCTTGGCCGTGCGGCCCGAGGGCGCTTTGGCGGTGTAGGCGGCGGTTTCGTGTTGCGAATCTTCGCGATCAAAAGGGTTCACGTATTCTCCTCTAGAGGCTTCGCTATGAGACGCAAGACGCGACCGTCAGGCGTTTCGAGCATGGCTCAACATCACCTGAGTGACTCAACGCGGTTGTTTGGCTGTGCTCTGGGGAGCAAAAAAGATGAGCCCGCTCGAAGCGGGCCGATAGAAATGTGCGAAATTCGCGCGGCTCGCATTATATCCGAGCTTGGGACTTTGCGCTCATCGTATGCACATCTTTTCATCATGCGCGTTTGTCGCAGGTTCGTCCTTTGGCCGCCGGTCGGGCTTGGAGCGGTTGCTGGGCCGATGCATCTAGGTGCGTGCACATTCGCTGTTTTCAAGCTCCTCACTATAGAGGAGTTCGGTTGTCCTCACACGACGGGATCACGAATGCGCTGCTCCCCCTATATATAGGGATAGCGTGTTCTAGCGTCGATCAGCGCCTGGTCAAAAGAAAATTCACAAAAGGGGGTTGACGACGTGTCAGTCGTTCTCCATAATCTCGTTTCTCTGCTGCTGATGCAGCGACGCAGAACGAAGCGGTGCCGGGTGGTTGTGATGTTGACGACTGGCGGTGCGGGTTCGGTGGTGAATGCGTACTCGATCTTTAAAAATTAACAGCCGATAAGTGTGGGCGCTTGATGCGCGACGCGCCGGCGGGCCCTTCGGGATCTGCCGGATGAAGCGAAAGTATCAAGTCTCACACAGTAATGAAAGGAAGGTTTTTCCATTGAAAGATGGAAGGATCATTCGTCAGTACGTTGAGTGAGCGACCGGGTTCGAAAGAGCCCGAAAACAGTAACAGGTTTGAACTGAAGAGTTTGATCCTGGCTCAGATTGAACGCTGGCGGCATGCCTTACACATGCAAGTCGAACGGCAGCACGGGAGCAATCCTGGTGGCGAGTGGCGAACGGGTGAGTAATACATCGGAACGTGTCCTGTAGTGGGGGATAGCCCGGCGAAAGCCGGATTAATACCGCATACGATCTGCGGATGAAAGCGGGGGATCTTAGGACCTCGCGCTACAGGGGCGGCCGATGGCAGATTAGCTAGTTGGTGGGGTAAAGGCCTACCAAGGCGACGATCTGTAGCTGGTCTGAGAGGACGACCAGCCACACTGGGACTGAGACACGGCCCAGACTCCTACGGGAGGCAGCAGTGGGGAATTTTGGACAATGGGCGCAAGCCTGATCCAGCAATGCCGCGTGTGTGAAGAAGGCCTTCGGGTTGTAAAGCACTTTTGTCCGGAAAGAAAACCTCTTGGTTAATACCTGAGGGGGATGACGGTACCGGAAGAATAAGCACCGGCTAACTACGTGCCAGCAGCCGCGGTAATACGTAGGGTGCAAGCGTTAATCGGAATTACTGGGCGTAAAGCGTGCGCAGGCGGTCCGCTAAGACAGATGTGAAATCCCCGGGCTTAACCTGGGAACTGCATTTGTGACTGGCGGGCTAGAGTATGGCAGAGGGGGGTAGAATTCCACGTGTAGCAGTGAAATGCGTAGAGATGTGGAGGAATACCGATGGCGAAGGCAGCCCCCTGGGCCAATACTGACGCTCATGCACGAAAGCGTGGGGAGCAAACAGGATTAGATACCCTGGTAGTCCACGCCCTAAACGATGTCAACTAGTTGTCGGGTCTTCATTGACTTGGTAACGTAGCTAACGCGTGAAGTTGACCGCCTGGGGAGTACGGTCGCAAGATTAAAACTCAAAGGAATTGACGGGGACCCGCACAAGCGGTGGATGATGTGGATTAATTCGATGCAACGCGAAAAACCTTACCTACCCTTGACATGTATGGAATCCTGCTGAGAGGTGGGAGTGCCCGAAAGGGAGCCATAACACAGGTGCTGCATGGCTGTCGTCAGCTCGTGTCGTGAGATGTTGGGTTAAGTCCCGCAACGAGCGCAACCCTTGTCCCTAGTTGCTACGCAAGAGCACTCTAGGGAGACTGCCGGTGACAAACCGGAGGAAGGTGGGGATGACGTCAAGTCCTCATGGCCCTTATGGGTAGGGCTTCACACGTCATACAATGGTCGGAACAGAGGGTCGCCAACCCGCGAGGGGGAGCCAATCCCAGAAAACCGATCGTAGTCCGGATCGCACTCTGCAACTCGAGTGCGTGAAGCTGGAATCGCTAGTAATCGCGGATCAGCATGCCGCGGTGAATACGTTCCCGGGTCTTGTACACACCGCCCGTCACACCATGGGAGTGGGTTTTACCAGAAGTGGCTAGTCTAACCGCAAGGAGGACGGTCACCACGGTAGGATTCATGACTGGGGTGAAGTCGTAACAAGGTAGCCGTATCGGAAGGTGCGGCTGGATCACCTCCTTTCTCGAGCGAACGTGTCAGTTGCGTAAAAGCAATGCGTTGAGCGCTCACGCTTATCGGCTGTGAAATCTGGACAGACTCAGGGGTCTGTAGCTCAGTCGGTTAGAGCACCGTCTTGATAAGGCGGGGGTCGATGGTTCGAATCCATCCAGACCCACCAAAGTCTTGTCTGGTGTGCTGATCGCCGAGTTTGGCGACTAAGACCCCTGGGTATCAATGCAGGTAGAGATTATCTGTGCATGACTGGGGGATTAGCTCAGCTGGGAGAGCACCTGCTTTGCAAGCAGGGGGTCGTCGGTTCGATCCCGTCATCCTCCACCAATCCTCAATGCGTAGCGTTCTGCGGGTAGTAAAAGCAGAGCACTGTGCATTGGCGATTGAGCCAGTCAGTAAGGATACGCGGTTATAGCAACTGCGATATCGGCTGTCGTTCTTTAACAATCAGGAAGAAGTAGTAAAGAGATTCACGAAAGATCACTTAGAGATGGGTGGTTGAGTAGGTGAATCAGGGTTGTGATTGTATCAATGTATGAAAAGAGAGATCGAAAGATCGCTTTTGGAATACGGCGCAACACGAATACTCAACCTGTAGCGGCATGTGAATCGGGAGAGACACACCCGTTATAGGGTCAAGCGAACAAGTGCATGTGGTGGATGCCTTGGCGATCACAGGCGATGAAGGACGCGGTAGCCTGCGAAAAGCGGTGGGGAGCTGGCAAACGAGCTTTGATCCACCGATATCCGAATGGGGAAACCCGGCCCGTATGGGTCATCCGTAGCTGAATACATAGGCTACGCGAAGCGAACGCGGTGAACTGAAACATCTAAGTAACCGCAGGAAAAGAAATCAACCGAGATTCCCAGAGTAGTGGCGAGCGAAATGGGACCAGCCTGCATTCTTTATCTGAACTGTTAGCCAAACGCTCTGGAAAGTGCGGCCATAGCGGGTGATAGCCCCGTAGGCGAAAACAGATTGGAAGAACTAGGTATGCGACAAGTAGGGCGGGACACGTGAAATCCTGTCTGAAGATGGGGGGACCATCCTCCAAGGCTAAATACTCGTGATCGACCGATAGTGAACCAGTACCGTGAGGGAAAGGCGAAAAGAACCCCGGGAGGGGAGTGAAACAGATCCTGAAACCGCATGCATACAAACAGTCGGAGCCTTTGAAAGAGGGTGACGGCGTACCTTTTGTATAATGGGTCAGCGACTTACATTCAGTGGCAAGCTTAACCGATTAGGGCAGGCGTAGCGAAAGCGAGTCCGAACAGGGCGATTCAGTCGCTGGGTGTAGACCCGAAACCAGGTGATCTATCCATGGCCAGGATGAAGGTGCGGTAACACGTACTGGAGGTCCGAACCCACTAACGTTGAAAAGTTAGGGGATGAGCTGTGGATAGGGGTGAAAGGCTAAACAAACCTGGAAATAGCTGGTTCTCTCCGAAAACTATTTAGGTAGTGCCTCGTGTATCACCTTCGGGGGTAGAGCACTGTCATGGTTGTGGGGTCCATTGCGGATTACTACGCCATAGCAAACTCCGAATACCGAAGAGTGCAATCACGGGAGACAGACATCGGGTGCTAACGTCCGGTGTCAAGAGGGAAACAACCCAGACCGCCAGCTAAGGTCCCCAAATATTGCTAAGTGGGAAACGAAGTGGGAAGGCTAAAACAGTCAGGAGGTTGGCTTAGAAGCAGCCATCCTTTAAAGAAAGCGTAATAGCTCACTGATCGAGTCGTCCTGCGCGGAAGATGTAACGGGGCTAAGCAATATACCGAAGCTGCGGATGCACATTTATGTGCATGGTAGGAGAGCGTTCCGTAAGCCTGCGAAGGTGCACTGGAAAGTGTGCTGGAGGTATCGGAAGTGCGAATGCTGACATGAGTAGCGATAAAGGGGGTGAAAAGCCCCCTCGCCGTAAGCCCAAGGTTTCCTACGCAACGTTCATCGGCGTAGGGTGAGTCGGCCCCTAAGGCGAGGCAGAAATGCGTAGCTGATGGGAAGCAGGTTAATATTCCTGCACCATTGTTAAATGCGATGGGGGGACGGATCGCGGAAGGTTGTCCGGGTGTTGGAAGTCCCGGTCCTTGCATTGGAGAAGGCGCTTTGGCAAATCCGGGCGCAGGATTCAAGGGTGCGAGGCCATTCACTTCGGTGAAGAAGCAATCGGAAGTGGTTCCAAGAAAAGCCTCTAAGCTTCAGTTTAACAAGACCGTACCGCAAACCGACACAGGTGGGCGAGATGAGTATTCTAAGGCGCTTGAGAGAACTCGGGAGAAGGAACTCGGCAAATTGGTACCGTAACTTCGGGATAAGGTACGCCCCTGTAGCTTGATGCCCCTGCGGGCAGAGGGTGAAGGGGTTGCAATAAACTGGTGGCTGCGACTGTTTAATAAAAACACAGCACTCTGCAAACACGAAAGTGGACGTATAGGGTGTGACGCCTGCCCGGTGCCGGAAGATTAAATGATGGGGTGCAAGCTCTTGATTGAAGTCCCGGTAAACGGCGGCCGTAACTATAACGGTCCTAAGGTAGCGAAATTCCTTGTCGGGTAAGTTCCGACCTGCACGAATGGCGTAACGATGGCCACACTGTCTCCTCCCGAGACTCAGCGAAGTTGAAGTGTTTGTGATGATGCAATCTCCCCGCGGCTAGACGGAAAGACCCCATGAACCTTTACTGTAGCTTTGCATTGGACTTTGAACCGGTCTGTGTAGGATAGGTGGGAGGCTTTGAAGCGTGGACGCCAGTCTGCGTGGAGCCGCCCTTGAAATACCACCCTGGTTTGTTTGAGGTTCTAACCTTGGTCCGTAATCCGGATCGGGGACAGTGCATGGTAGGCAGTTTGACTGGGGCGGTCTCCTCCCAAAGTGTAACGGAGGAGTACGAAGGTACGCTAGGTACGGTCGGAAATCGTGCTGATAGTGCAATGGCATAAGCGTGCTTAACTGCGAGACCGACAAGTCGAGCAGGTGCGAAAGCAGGTCATAGTGATCCGGTGGTTCTGTATGGAAGGGCCATCGCTCAACGGATAAAAGGTACTCTGGGGATAACAGGCTGATACCGCCCAAGAGTTCATATCGACGGCGGTGTTTGGCACCTCGATGTCGGCTCATCTCATCCTGGGGCTGTAGCCGGTCCCAAGGGTATGGCTGTTCGCCATTTAAAGAGGTACGTGAGCTGGGTTTAAAACGTCGTGAGACAGTTTGGTCCCTATCTGCCGTGGGCGCTGGATATTTGAAGGGGGCTGCTCCTAGTACGAGAGGACCGGAGTGGACGAACCTCTGGTGTACCGGTTGTCACGCCAGTGGCATCGCCGGGTAGCTATGTTCGGAAGAGATAACCGCTGAAAGCATCTAAGCGGGAAACTCGCCTTAAGATGAGATATCCCCGGGGCTTCGAGCCCCTTGAAGGGTCGTTCAAGACCAGGACGTTGATAGGTCAGGTGTGGAAGCGCAGTAATGCGTTAAGCTAACTGATACTAATTGCCCGTAAGGCTTGATCCTATAACAGGTGTGTTTTGCGATGATCGTTAGTGCTTCAGCACTGACGGGCATCCCACCCCCGAAGGGGGCAAGGACACTCAGGTTAAGTGATCGTGTTGTGCCAGAAACAACACAACCCCAACAGCTTTACCCCTGGTGAGCATCACCAGAAACTACTTCTTCCCGATTGGCTGTATTGCTCCACGAGCAGTGCAGCAACAAGTCATGCCTGATGACCATAGCGAGTCGGTCCCACCCCTTCCCATCCCGAACAGGACCGTGAAACGACTCCACGCCGATGATAGTGCGGATTACCCGTGTGAAAGTAGGTAATCGTCAGGCTCCCCAGCAGCAACCAGAAACCCCACCCCGAAAAGGTGGGGTTTCTGCGTTTACAACCCCGCCGTATAACCCGCCTTCACTCCCGCCCCATCCGCCGCGTATCCGCGTAGCCCGTCAGTTCCAGATACGCCCGTCCCACATCCACACCTTCGCGCCGCAGATCCGTCGATTGCGAGCAACCGTTGACGAGGTTTCCTCGCCGCCCCACATCGTGATCCGGCTAAGCCCGCTTACGCACCGGGATCTGATGCGGCACACCTGCGGTGAATCGATCAAGTCGTTCACTCGCATCGGTGATCGCCCAGAGGGGTGCGCTACGCAACTGTCGGTCGTAATTCGTAGCGATCGCCGCAAAAAGCGCGAAGCCCGTATCGTCCAATTCCCACTTGCCGGCATCACGACCAATGTCGAACACTGCCGACACCGCACGTTCCGCCGCTCCTAGCTGCTCACCGGTCACCGAACCGAAACCCGATTCCGCTAGAAACCCCGTCAGCAGCATGATTTGCGTGAGCGTTTGCGCGTCGCTCATACTGCCGGCGCCACGGCGCAAGGCGTCGAGGGCCAGATGGACCCGCAGCGCGAGGTCGTCGGCGGTTTGCCGGGGGATCGGCAATAGCATGGCCTTGGCATGCCGCGCGCGCGTAGCGCCAGTGTGGCGAGATAACGGAATAGGTTGTGCCATGAAGGTCCAATGTTTATGCCTGTGCAGATGCAATAACGGCGCGGATCGTAAAAGATTGAGCCCTCGTTGCGCAGTCGTGCACGCCATCGACGGAACGCTTGGAAGGGCTGTCTGGCGGCCCTCGTCACCACTCCTGCGTGGAGTCCGGCGCATACGTCTTTCAGGCCAAAGGCGCGATGCCTTTCAATCTTCCTTCCTGCGACAGACATTTCTCCCACCAGAACCTCGAACCTTGAACTTCGTTCCGCGCGATGCCGATCTGCGACCGCGTCGAAACTTCGGCTATATGCCGGACGCAACGGACCATTTGCGTCTCTTCATGAGAGAAAATGGCCTCTGTCCGCGAAGCCGCACCCCTACCCGGCGTCGCCACGAGACCGCAACCCACCCTCAACCCACTCCGGCCGCATCAACGCCTCGCCTCACTCGCCGTCATCCTCCTCCGAAACCGGCGCCACACTTCGCGCCCGCACTCGCCGACGAATCTCCGAATCGAGGATCAAACGTCCACGCAGTTTCCCCTTCATCCGCTTCACATAGCGCGGGGCCTCGGTCATGTGGATCACCATCAACTCTCGCACTTTCTCCACATCACGCTCACGTGCCGCCTTCGTAATCGCCTTGTGAATCTTGACGTTGGCCTGACCGAAACGCTCATGCTCCGCTTGCGGCGTATCGTTACGAAACTCGATGAGCTGCCGGATCATTTCATTGATCAACTCGCAACTGAAACGCAGGAACGGATTCGGATTCGCCGCCGCGAGGATGTCGTGGAAATTCACATCTTCCTGACGTTGCCGCACGATATCCTTCCCGCCGTGTGACGAAGCCGGTTGATCGCAACACGCAATGCTCGCGTCGAGCGCTTCGAAGTCCTGCTCCGTCAGATGTGGCACGGCCCCCGCCGCGAGTTCGGGCTCAAGCAGTTTGCGCACGGTGTAAATGTCGTCGATCGAAACGTCCTTGAAGAACAGGTAGTTTTGCAGCAGTTGCAGCGTGCGATCGAGCGGCACCTCCACCACCATACCGCCGCCGCTCGGGCCGGTGGTCACTTTGATGAGACCTTGCACCTCGAGCGATTTCAACGCCTCGCGGATCGTGCTCTTGCTCACCGAAAAGAGCTGCTGCAATTCCACCTCGCGCGGCAGCCGGTCGCCTGGCTTCAGGTCTTTCTCGGTGATGAGCCGCTTGATTTCCTCGGCGACCAGATCGCCGCGTTTCTGCTGCTTGATCTCAATCGCGGCGCCAGCCTTGGCGCGGTCCATGGCCATATTCGATGCTCCCAGTTTGTCCTGCGATCTTCGATCGATTCGCCGGTGCCGTCGCTGCCTGAAAGAGTGCTCCGACGCCGCCAGGAATTTTGCCTTATTGACACCCGAATTTATTGTACCTACGATCAAGTCCAACCTATTTATCATGATAAATAGAACAAAGCCGATGCAGTGAAAAACTTCACGGCGGCCAGCAAGCTCGAGTAGTCGTTCGCGCAGCGTGTGCAGTTTCGTAGTCGGTCAGTGCGTGTCTCTTTCCTAAGGAGCGTCATTTTGAATCGCCGAAATATGTTGAAGCTGGCCGCGTTGTCGGCCGTTCCAGGCACGTTGGGCTCGCTGGTCGCGCGAAGCGCGTTCGCACAGGCCGGAACGTTGCAGTTCGCCTGTCCGGTGCCGATGTCGGGTCCATTCGCGGCGAACGGCAAATACGCCGACCTCGGCATGAAGCTCGCTATTGAGCAGTACGGCAAGGTGCTGGGTCAACCGCTCGCATACACGGTGCTCGACACGGAAGGCAAGCCCGCAACCGCCGTGCGTCGGGTTCAGGAAATCGCGCAACAGAAGAATGCGCGCTTCTTTGCGGGCGGTATTCTGTCCTCCGAAGCATTGGCAATGGGCAAGGAAGTGCAGAAGGCGGGCGGCGTTTTCATTACGACTGCCGGCGCGGACGAAATCACCGGTAAGGATTGCAATGACGCCACATTCCGCTGGTCGGTGCCGACCTACGGCGCGATCGAGCAGACGGTGCGTCCGCTGATCCAGATGATGCCCAAAGCCAAACGCTGGTACACGATCACGCCGCAATACGTGTTCGGCGACGGTTTGCTCTCGGCCGCGAAGACGGTCTTCAAAGAGAAGGGCATCGAACACGTGGGCAACAGCTACCACTCGCTCAATGAGAAGGAGTTCAGCGGCTATCTGACGAACGCAGTGGCGGCGAAGCCTGACGTGCTGCTGATTCTGAACTTCGGCTCGCAGTCGTCCGATACATTGCGCCAGGCCGTGAGCTTCGGCATGAAGAACAATTGCACGATTCTGATGGCCTGGGCGTCCGGACTCGAGCAATTCGAATCGCTCGGAGCGGACCTGTGCGAAGGCGTCTATTTCGGCGCACAGTATTGGCACGACATTGATTCGCCGTTGAATCGCGATCTCGTCAAACGCGCGAATGCCGCGTTCAAGGCCAATCCCAACTACAGCCTCGCAGGGTCGTATATCTGCACGAAGATCCTGCTCGACGGCATCGTGAAAGCAGGTAACGTCGACCCGAAGAAAGTGGTCGCCGCACTCGAAGGCATGAAGTACGATGGATTGACCGGCCCGGAAGAAGTCCGCAAGGGCGACCATCAGGTGCTGAAGAATTATTATCTGTTGAAGGGCAAGGCGAAGAACAAGATGAAGAACGCCGACGACTACGCGGATATCGTGAGCTCCGGCCAATCGTTCCTGCCACTCGACAAAACCGGCTGCAAGATGACCTGACGCCTGCGTGCCGTATGCAAGCTCGGCGCGCATATCGCAATACCGCATCGCGACTTCTCTTTGCACCACCCTTTAGACGGACGCCATGAACGTTTATCTCCTGCAGATCGTCAACGGCATCGGAGTGGGAATGTTGTATTTCCTGCTCGCGGTCGGTTTGTCGATCGTGTTCGGTTTGCTGCGCTTCGTGAATTTCGCGCACGGCGCGTTCTATCTGCTCGGCGCGTACTTCTGCTATCAGGCGATGCAATGGTCCATGAGTTTCTGGACCGCGCTTATAGTCGTACCGGTCGTCGTGGGCGCGCTTGCGTGGGTCGTCGAGAAGCTGATTCTGCGGCACGTCTACGCGCAGCAGCATGAGTTTCATATTCTCGTGACCGTCGGTCTCGCGCTCGTCGTGCAGGAGTGCGCGATCCTGATGTGGGGACCGCTCGGCGATAACGTGGCCGTGCCCGACGTGCTGAACGGCGTGGTGATCTGGGGCAGCTTCGTGTATCCCAAGTACCGTCTCTTCGTGATCGGCTTCACGGCGATACTGGCCGCGCTCTTGTGGTGGGTGCTGGAAGGTACGCGGCTCGGCAGTGCGGTGCGTGCGGGCAGCGAATCGACGGAGATGGTCTCGCTGCTCGGCATCAACGTGCTGCGTGTCTTCAGCCTCGTGTTCGCGCTCGGCGCCGCAACGGCCGCGCTGGCGGGCGTGCTTGCCGCGCCGATTCGCGGCGTCGATCCTTTCATGGGTATCGAAGCGCTCAGCGTCGCATTCGTCGTGGTGGTGGTTGGCGGAATGGGTAATTTTCTGGGTGCGCTGGTGGGTGGATTGCTGGTGGGAATCGTCCAAAGCGTGATGAGCACCTTATGGCCGGAAGGCGCGCGATTGATGATTTACGTCGCGATGGCCGCTGTGCTATTGCTGCGACCGAACGGTCTGCTCGGGAGGGCGGCATGATCGATACCCCCAAACCCATCGGGCAGAGCGCCGTTTCCTCGAAGACGCCAGCGGGCCTGAAGCACTCACTGCACCGTTATCGCTTCCTGTTGCTGGCGCTATTGGTCGTATGCATTTTGCCGCTCACGTTACGCTCCGGATCGCTTGCTACCGAAGTACTGGTGTTCGCACTCGCCGCGCTCGGCTGCAATCTACTACTCGGCCACACAGGGTTGCTCTCGTTCGGACAAGGCATTTTCTTCGGGCTCGGCAGCTATTGCGCGGGACTAGTCCTTACTAAAACAGGGCTGCCGGTTCCCATGGCCTTGCTTGCGTCGGCGGTGATCGGCGCGGCGGCCGCAGCGCTGGTCGGCTGGTTTTCGATTCGCCAGCGCGGCACCTACTTCGTCATGTTGACGCTCGCATTCGGCCAACTGTTCTACTTCCTCGCCTACACCACGCCCGATCTGACCGGCGGCGACAACGGCTTGCTCGACATCCCACGCCCGGCGTTGGGACTGTTCGGCAAAGCGATCGTGCCGTTGACCTCGCCGTGGCAATACTACGGTTTCGTCGCGGTATTGTTCCTCGTGGTGTTCTGGCTGTTGATGCGTGTATCGCACTCGGTGTTCGGCCGTACGCTGCTGGCGATTCGCGACAACGAAGCACGCGCGGCAGCGGTCGGTTACGACGTCAAGCGCTTCAAGCTGATGGCATTCGTGATCTCCGGCGCGGTCACGGGTCTCGCGGGCGCGCTGCATGCGCTGATGACCGGCATCGCTCCGCTCTCCAACATCGACTATCACACGAGCGAAATGATCCTCGTGATGACGGTGATCGGCGGCACCGGCAATCTGTTCGCCTCCGTATTGGGCGCTGCGTTCTACGTGCTGTTCGCTGACTGGCTCTCGACGTTGTGGCCGCGCTGGCTCTTGCTGCTCGGCATCGTGCTGATGGCAGTCAGCCTGTACATGCAGCGCGGTCTGTGGGGATTGGGCGAACGCATCTGGCAATCGCTGCGCCGTAAATCATCCGCTGATGCAGGCAACGACGCAGACAAGGAGTCCGTATGAGCGAAGCCATTCTGCAAGCGAGCGGCGTGGTGAAGCGCTACGGCAAATTCACAGCGCTCTCCGACGTCACCTTGAACATCATGCCGCGCACGGTGCATTCCGTGATCGGACCGAACGGCGCGGGCAAAACCACGCTCTTTCACGTGTTGACCGGCACGCTGCCTATTTCCGAAGGCAAGATCGTTTTCGACGGTCACGATGTCACGCGCGAGCCGGATTATAAGCGCGTACGACGCGGCGTCGCCCGTTCATTTCAGGTAACGAGCCTGTTCGCCAATCTGAGCGTGCGAGAAAATCTACGGCTTGCCGCGCAAGGTGTCGACGCAGTGCGCGCGTTGAATGCGTGGACGCCGCCGCACGGTGCGCTCACGCATGCGGACATTGTCGACAGCGTGCTCGAGCGGCTCGCGTTGCAGCGTTTCAGCGACATATCGGCGGGCGCGCTTTCGCATGGTCAGCAGCGGCGGCTCGAAGTCGGCATGGCGCTCGCCGCGCGGCCCAAGGCGATCTTTCTCGACGAGCCGACCTCGGGCATGGGTATCGACGACCTCGACGACATGAAGCAGTTGATTCGCGGCCTGCGCGACGATTACACGGTTGTGCTGATCGAACACAACATGGGCATCGTGATGGACATTTCCGACACGATCACCGTCATGCAGCAAGGGCGTGTGCTGGTGGAAGGCCGCCCCGACGACATTCGCGGCGACGAGCGCGTACGCAGCGCCTATCTCGGCAACATGATCACCGGAGGCCGCGCATGATTCTCGATGTGCAGCAGATTCACGGCTTCTACGGCAAAAGCCACATTCTGCAAGGCGTATCCCTGCAGATCGACGATGGTGAAACGGTCACGCTCTTGGGCCGCAACGGCGCCGGCAAATCGACCACGCTGAAAGCGATTGCGGGCGTCGTCGCGCCGCAGCGCGGCACGGTCACGTTCAGCGGCGCCAAAGTCAGCGGCATGCCGCCGCACAGGATCGCGTCACGTGGTGTCTGCTTCGTGCCCGAGCATCGCGGCATCTTTCGTCTGCTTACCGTCGAAGAAAACTTGCGGCTCGGCGCGCGCAAAGATTCGCCGTGGCAACTCGACGATATCTACCGCATTTTTCCGCGCTTGAAAGAGCGGCGCACGAACGGAGGCGCGCAACTCTCCGGCGGCGAACAGCAGATGCTTGCGATCGGCCGCGCGCTCATGAATCACCCGCGCTTGCTGATGCTCGATGAACCCGTCGAAGGCCTCGCGCCGGTGATCGTCGAAGAAATCGTCGCGCAACTCAAGCTGATCCGCGAAGCGGGCGTGGCGATTCTGCTGGTCGAGCAGAATCTCGAGGTGTGCACGCAACTCGCGGATCGCCACTACATCATCGAGCAGGGCGTAATCGTCTATTCGGGCGACAACGCGTCGTTTGCCGCGGACGACTCGATCAAGGACCGTTATCTCGGCGTCGGCGTGGTCTGACGCGCATTCTGTCTTCAATACGAGGAAGCATCGATGCAAGTTCATGAATCAACAACCGTCGCGACGTTCGCAGATCTGCGAGTCGACGGCGCGAGGCTCTGGGACAGTCTCATGCAACTCGCGCGGATCGGCGCCACCGAGAAAGGCGGTGTGTGCCGGCTCGCACTCACAGAGTTGGACCGCGAGGCACGCGACCTCTTTATCGCGTGGACGAAGGAGATCGGCTGCAGCGTGCGGGTGGACGCAATCGGCAACATCTTCGCGCGCCGCGCGGGTTTGCGTGACGACCTGCCACCGGTGATGACCGGCAGCCACATCGACACGCAACCTACAGGCGGCAAGTTCGACGGCAATTACGGCGTGCTCGCGGGACTGGAAGTGCTGCGCACGCTCAATGATGCCAATGTGCGGACACTCGCACCGCTCGAAGTCGCGGTATGGACCAACGAGGAAGGTTCGCGCTTCGTACCGGTGATGATGGGCTCCGGCGTGTTCGCCGGTGCGTTTACTCTGGAGCACGCGCTCGAACAACACGATCGAGAAGGCATCACGGTAGGCGACGCGCTGTCGCAGATCGGCTACGCCGGCGAGATCACAAAACCACATGCGGTAGGCGCCTATTTTGAAGCGCATATCGAACAAGGTCCGGTGCTGGAAGCACACGACAAAACAATCGGCGTGGTGCAGGGCGCGCTCGGTCAACGCTGGTATGACGTGACGGTGCACGGCATGGAAGCGCACGCCGGCCCGACGCCGATGGAGTTGCGCCGCGACGCGCTGCTCGTCGCGGCCGATCTGATTCACGCCGTCAACCGCATCGCGCTCGATCACGCGCCTCACGGTCGCGGCACAGTCGGCTGGCTCGACGTGCATCCCAACTCACGCAATGTGATTCCAGGCCGCATAACACTCACCGTCGATTTGCGCGCCGCCGACGACGCCACGCTCACGGCAATGGACAACGCGTTGCGCGCCGCATGCTCGGTAGCGCGCGAGAAAACCGGTATCACGGTGGATGTCGAACAAGTGGTGTATTTTCCGCCGCAACCGTTTGCCGCCGAATTAGTCGAAGCCGTGAAGCAGGGCGCGGACGCACTCGGATTTTCGTCGATGGACGTGATCAGCGGCGCCGGCCACGACGCCGTCTATCTCGCGCGAGTCGCGCCTGCGGCGATGATCTTCGTGCCATGCAAAGACGGCATCAGCCACAACGAAATCGAAGATGCGCGCTCGGATCATCTCGAAGCCGGTTGCAACGTGCTGTTGCAGGCCATGCTGAACGCCGCGCAGAACGCGGGGAGCGCGGACGCATGAAGATCCTCATCGCGCGGATGAATCACGAGACCAACACGTTTTCGCCGGTGGCCACGCCGTTGGCGGCATTCGGCCGTCACGGGCCGAGCTATGGCGAAGACGCGTTCAACGACAACAAAGGCATGCAAACGGCGATGGCCGCGTTCATCGACGCTGCCGAGCGTGAGCATGCCGACATCGTGACGCCCGTGTCGGCGTCGGCGAATCCGAGCGGGCCGGTCGAGGCCGCTGCTTACGACGCGATCTGCGAGGCGATCGTGTCGGCCGCCGTGGGTTGCGACGCCGTCATGCTCGATCTGCACGGCGCGATGGTCGCCGAGAATTCGAACGATGGCGAAGGCGACTTGCTCGAACGCGTGCGCGCGTTGCTGCCGGATGCGCCGATCGCCGTCGCGCTCGACTTGCACGGTAACGTCACGCAAAAGATGATCGACAACACCGACGTGATCGTCAGCTTCAAGACCTATCCGCACGTCGATATGTACGAGACCGGCGTGCACGCGGCGCGTCTGATGTTCGACCTGATTCACGGCAAGGCGAAGCCTGTGATCGCGTGGCGCCAGCCGCCGCTGCTCACGCATACGCTGCGCAGCGCGACTGCCGAAGGCGCGATGAAGCGCGCCGTCGACGCCGCGCGCGCGGCCGAGGCCGACGGCATGCTCGCGGTGTCGGTGCTGTCTGGCTTCTCGCTTGCCGATATCGAGGCGCCCTGCATCAGCGTCGTGGTGGTGGGCAATGGCGAGCGCGCTCACGCCGAAGCGGTCGCGGAGCGCATCGCGCGGCAGATCTGGAACGAGCGCGAAGACTTCGTCTATCGCAGTGCGCCGCTCGCTGAATCCGTCGCGCAAGCCGCGGCGCTCGCAGTGGACGCCGACAAGCCCGTGCTGCTGCTCGATCACGGCGACAACTGCATGTCGGGCGGCACCTGCGACACGATGGATCTGCTCGAGGAAGCGTTGAAGCAGAAGCTCGACGGCATCGTGAGTGGACCATTGTGCGATCCGCAAGCGGTCGCCGCGTTGATGTCGTCGGGCGTCGGCAGCACGGTGACGGTGACCATCGGCAACAAGGTGGCGAGCGACGCGCTCAAGCCGCGTCCGCCGCTCGCCGTGACCGGCGTGGTGCGCGCGTTGACCGACGGCGAGTACGTGATCAGCGGGCCGACCTACACCGGGCAGCGCGCTTTCATGGGCCGCGCCGCGGTCCTCGACACGGGCACCGTCAAGCTCGTGATGACCGAGCGCACGCACGAACCGTGGGACCTCGGCGTGTTCGAGAGTGTCGGCATCGATCCGCGTCGCGCGCGTTTCCTGTTGCTGAAGTCGCGCATGTACTGCCGCCCGGTGTTCGTGCCGATTGCGGCGGCGCTGGTCGAATGCGATAGCCGTGGCGTGACGAGTTCGGATTACGGCCTGTTCGCTTTCAAGCAGGTGAGGCGGCCGGTTTATCCGCTGGATACGCAAACCGAGTGGGCATCAACGAGTTGAGTCGACAGAAGTGCCGTCAGGGGCTTGTGCTGAGCGTGCGGGTTCTCTATAATTCGCGCCTCTAAAGGCTCGTAGCTCAGTTGGTTAGAGCACCACCTTGACATGGTGGGGGTCGTTGGTTCGAATCCAATCGAGCCTACCAACGCATCCGTGACGTAGACGAAAGCGGCTTCGCTTTCGTCTACTGTCAGGTTCCCGTATCACCTCGGCGCACTGCTCAGCGTGCCGCTCTGTCCCGCCGGTTTATCCTCTCCTAATTACCTTGAGTTAGACGTAGCACCGCTCGTGCGCGCGCCAGATCACGTGGATCCTGCCGCGCATGCGGTAGCGCTGTGGCTGGCTGCGATTCGCGAGGCGGCGTAGGCGAGTCGCAGCGCGCGGTCACGGACGCAGCAGATCGAACCCTGCCAGCGTCACAACGCCGCTCACCACGATCAGCGCCACCGAATGCTGTCCGAAGTAGAGCAGGCCGGCCGCCGACCAGCACGTGAAGGCAAATGCCGCAATACGTTTCATGGTTTAGAACCCCAAAGCTACCGCCAACAATCCGCTGATCACGCCGCACACCACGACGGCCAGCGCCACGACCGTCAGCACGCGCCGCGGAAACGAGCGTCCGAGCATCGCCATGGACGGCACGCTGATCAGCGGCAACGTCATCAGCAAGGCGCCAGCCGGGCCGGCCGCCATGCCGAACGAGAGCATGGCCTGGATGATCGGCACTTCGCCCGCGGTCGGAATCACGAACAGCGTGCCGGCGACGGCCAGCGCAATGATCCAGAGCAGGCTGTTGTCGATCTCAGGTCCGACATGCGGAAACAGCCACGTGCGTGCCGCGCCGAGAATCAGCACCAGCACGACGTATTCGGGAACGAGCCGCAGCGTCATCGTGCCGAGGATTTTCACCCAGCGTGCGAAGGCGGTGCCGGGCACATCGACGGCGACCAGCTGCGCCATCGCTTCGCGCGACGCTTCGGCTTCCTTCGGCGTCACCATGCGGTTCACCAGGTACCCGAGGCCGAACACCATCACGATGCCCAGGGCGAGGCGCAGACCCATCCACTGCCAGCCGAGCACGAAGCCCATGAAGATCAGCGTAGCCGGATTCAAGGCGGTATTGCCGAGCCAGAAGGCGATCGCCGCGCCCGGCGCCGCCTGACGCGCACGCAAGCCCGCCACTACCGGCGCGGCGCAGCATGTACACATCATGCCTGGCAACGACATCAGGCCGCCCTTCACGACGCTGCTGAAATCGGTCCGGCCGAGCACGCGCGCGACCCATTGCGGCGGAATCAGCGCCTGTACCGCCGAACCGAGCAGCAGCCCGAGCACCATGGCTTGCCAGATCGCTTTGCCGTAGGCGAGGGCGTAGTCAAGGGCAGATTGCCACGACGCCGCCGGCGCGCTCGCCGATGTGCCCATCAGAATCGACTTGCCGATCGAGTGCTGACTCGCCGCTACGAACGCGCGGTTGTAGTACGGAAACCACTTCACGTAAAAGAGGCCGACCACGGCGATCAGCAGAAAGACGATCCAGCCTAGCGCGACTCGTGGTTGTCGAAGGGTTGATTGCATAGGGGTCTTGAACGTTGGTTTTAATCAGGTGACAGCGAGTGCGCTGCTGTCGAGCTTTGCAAGCAGTGCTTTCGCCTGATCGATGACATCGGCGTCGTTAGGCCGGAAATTCCATTGCAATGCGCGCGCCAACTGGACGAAATGCTGATGGCTGCTGCGCGCGTACGCCGGATCGTAGTGACGCCCGATCAACTCGCGCGCGAGTTCGGCGCGCCGGTTGTCGTCGACGAGTTGCTGCCAACCCGTCACACGTTCCCGGCTATGTAAACCGATCATTCGTTGCAACTGTCCCTTGAGTGACTCGGGATCGTCGAACAGATGGGCATAGTCGTGCAGCAGGAAGGCCGCGCGATCTTCGGGGCTCGAGATCACCTCGACGCAGCGGCTCTGATGAACCGTGTCGAGCAGGGCAAGCGGCAGCGCGATAGAACCGATGCGCCGGCTTTCCGCTTCCACGAACACCGGCCGTGCCGGGTCGAACGTGCGCAGCGCGCTCACGAGCAGCGTATCGAAACGCTTCTGCGACGGCTGCGGCACGCCGGCCCAGGCGCCGAGCAACGAGCCGCGATGCGCCGCCAGCGCTTCGAGGTCCAGCGTCTGCGCGCCCGCGGTGTTCAGGGCCGCAAGCAGGCGCGTCTTGCCGCTGCCCGTCGGGCCAACCAGCGCGACGTAGGAGAATTTTTTCGGCAACGTGACGAGCGTGTCGAGCGTGGCGCGCCGATAGGCTTTGTAGCCGCCTTCGAGTTGGCGTGCCTGCCAGCCGATCATATTGAACAGCGTGGTCACCGAGCCCGAGCGCTTGCCGCCGCGCCAGCAATAGACCAGCGGCCGCCAGTTGCGCGGCCGGTCGGCGAACGTGGTCTCCAGATGGTGCGCAATATTGCGCGCGACCAGCGCCGCGCCGATCCGCGTGGCTTCGAACGGCGATACCTGCTTGTAAGTCGTGCCGACCAGCACGCGCTCTTCGTTGCTCAGCACGGGCGCGTTGAGCGCGCCCGGCATATGGTCTTCCGCAAACTCGAGAGGCGTGCGCACATCGATGATTTCGTCGAAATCACCGGCTTGTTCGAGGCTGACGAGTAGGTTTTTCAAGGCGTTGGGGTACAAAGGGTCGGCTGCGGCGGGGTGCAATTATCGCACGCGTCGTCCATACGGCCGCGTCGTTCCGCCTGCCGCTCGCGGCTCAGATAACCTCGACGCGTCCTTCTCCGTTGACCATTTCGCCGATCACGCATGCTTCGCCGAACCCATCGGCGCTGAACAGGGCGAGCACTTCGTCGACGGCTTGCGGTGCACACGAGACCAGCAGACCGCCCGAGGTTTGCGGGTCGGTGAGCAGTGTGCGTGCGGTCTCGGAAAATGAGGATCGCAAATCGATGTTTTTGCCGTATGCGTCCCAGTTGCGCCCCGAAGCGCCTGTAAAAATGCCGGCTTCCGCAAGACTCACCACTTCAGGCAACCACGGCAGATCCGCGTAGCGCAAGCGAGCGGTGAGGTTTGAGCCGCGCGCCAATTCCAATGTGTGGCCGAGCAGCCCGAAACCGGTGATATCCGTGAGCGCGTGCACGCCGGCGAGTTTGGACAGGTCCGCGCCCGGCCGGTTGAGCTTGGTCGTCGCGCCGATCATGGCGGCGTAGCCGGCGGCGTCGAGGCGGTCCTTCTTCAGGGCTGCCGAGAGAATACCCACGCCCAGCGGCTTGCCAAGGATCAGCACATCGCCGGCTTGCGCGCCCGCGTTGCGTTTGACGCGCTTCGGGTCGACCACGCCGATGGCGACGAGGCCGTAGATCGGCTCGACCGAATCGATCGAATGGCCGCCGGCGAGCGGGATGCCGGCTTCTGCGCATACCGATTCGCCGCCCTTCAGCACGGCAGCGATCACGTCGTGCGGCAACACGTTGATCGGCATGCCGACGATGGCCAGCGCCATGATCGGCTTGCCGCCCATGGCATAGACGTCGGACAGCGCATTGGTCGCGGCGATGCGGCCGAAGTCGAACGGATCGTCGACGATCGGCATGAAGAAATCGGTGGTCGCGACGATCGCCTGTTCGTCGTTGAGTTTGTAGACGGCGGCGTCGTCGGCCGTGTCGTTGCCGACCAGCAGGTTGGGAAAGAACGGCAGCGGCGCGCTGCGCTTGAGCAGGTCGGCGAGCAGGCCGGGCGCGATCTTGCAGCCGCAACCGCCGCCGTGCGACAGACTGGTGAGACGGGGCGACGCGCTTGCGTGGCTGGGAGTATGGGTCATTGTGGCAGGCATTTCAGACGACGAATGACCGACATTATGATGGTTGTTCGGGCAACGCGCAGGGACGGCGGTCGTCGAAGCGATCCGGCCAGAGCGCGCAACACATTGTCGATTCTTCTGAAGGTACCTCTAAATGCGCGGCGGTCTCATCATGCGCCCGCCGCGGGAGAGCGGGCGGCAAAGATGCGGCCATCTCACACGTTATTTGTTGCTGCCTGCGCCGGTGCCGTAGAGCCCGTTATCGAAGCCGCCCGCGCCTTGGGGCTTGTGACCCTGCCCGGCCGTCTTGCCGCGCGTGTTCGCCGAGCCGCCATCTTTCGTCTGTGGCTTATGCGATTCATGAACTGCCGAGGCCGACGAATCCGGCGCCGAACCCATTGAAGAAGTCCGGCTCTCCTGCTGCGACGAGCCGCTGCCTTGCGTGATCTGGGCAACGCTGTGCGAACTCAGTACGAGCATCGCACCACCCAGCGCAAGCGACACAAGGCCGACCGACGCGCGCCATTTCACTGTGCCGTAAATAGTGCGTGCGGGAGAAGATGTGAAAAGCGGAGCGGTCATATATGTGCCAAAGGTCAGGAGTAAGCGTGGAGGCGTCTGCCTCCTGTCAGCAATAACGGTGCCTCAGCTGTTGAAACCGGCTGTGGCAATTCATATTCAGTTGCACTGTAGATGGCGTAACTCCTCGCTGCAGGATTTCATACCGCTCTCTATAATCAATATTGGTGTCCCCATAAAGAGCCGAGGCCATTCGATGACCCATATGTCCCGGCGACAATTTCTGAAGGTCTCCGCCACCACGCTAGCCGGATCGAGCCTTGCCCTTATGGGCTTCTCACCCGCGCCCGCGTTAGCGGAGGTTCGTCAGTACAAGTTGTCGCGCACAACCGAAACCCGCAATACCTGCCCGTACTGTTCGGTAGGCTGCGGCATCCTGATGTACGGACTCGGCGACAACGCCAAGAATGCAAAGTCCAGCATCATCCATATCGAGGGCGATCCCGATCATCCGGTCAATCGCGGCACGCTGTGCCCGAAAGGCGCGAGCCTGATCGACTTCATTCATAGCGAAAGCCGTCTGAAGTATCCGGAGTATCGCGCGCCCGGCTCGAATGAATGGAAACGCATTTCATGGGAAGACGCGCTCGACCGCATTGCGAAATTGATGAAGGAAGATCGCGATGCCAACTTTGTCGAGACAACGGCGGACGGCAAGAAGGTCAACCGCTGGCTGACCACCGGCGTGCTCGCGGCATCGGCCGGCAGCAATGAAGTAGGTTATTTGACGCACAAGACTGTCCGCAGTCTTGGCATGCTCGCATTCGACAATCAGGCGCGTGTCTGACATGGCCCGACGGTGGCAGGTCTTGCCCCGACGTTTGGCCGTGGAGCGATGACGAACCATTGGGTCGACATCAAGAACGCGGACGTGATTCTGGTGATGGGCGGCAATGCGGCCGAGGCGCACCCGTGCGGTTTCAAATGGGTCACTGAAGCCAAGGCGCATCGCAAGGCGAGGTTGATCGTGGTCGATCCGCGCTTTACGCGCACGGCATCGGTTGCGGACTATTACGCGCAGATTCGGACCGGCTCGGACATTGTGTTCCTCGGCGGGGTGATCAACTATCTGCTCACCAACGACAAAATCCAGCACGAGTATGTAAAGAACTACACGGACATGCCGTTCATCGTCCGTGAGGATTTCTCGTTTACCGACGGTCTCTATTCCGGCTACGACGCCGACAAGCGCAAGTACGACCAGAGTTCGTGGGACTACGAACGCGGCGACGACGGCTTTGCCAAAGTCGATCCGACCTTGCAGCACCCGCGCTGCGTCTATCAGTTGATGAAGAAGCACTACTCGCGCTACACGCCCGAACAGGTCGAGAGCACGTGCGGCACGCCCAAGGAAAAATTCCTTAAGGTGTGCGAGATGCTCGCATCGACGGCTGTTCCGGGGCGCGCCGGTACGATCCTGTACGCGCTCGGCTGGACGCATCACTCGATCGGCGCGCAGATCATCCGCGCGGGTGCGATGGTGCAGTTGCTGCTGGGCAATATCGGCATTGCGGGCGGCGGCATGAATGCGCTGCGCGGTCACTCGAACATTCAGGGTTTGACCGACCTCGGTCTGATGTCGAACCTGTTGCCGGGTTACATGACGCTGCCGCTGGAAGCCGAGCAGGACTTCGACGCCTTCATCGCGAAACGGGCGAGCCAGCCGCTACGGCCGAATCAGTTGAGCTACTGGCGCAACTATCGCGCGTTCCATGTCAGTTTCATGAAGTCATGGTGGGGCGACAACGCGACAGCCGAGAACAACTTCGGTTTCGACTATCTGCCCAAGCTCGATAAGTCGTACGACATGCTGCAGGTCTTCGAGCTGATGAATCAAGGCAAGATGAACGGCTACATCGCGCAGGGCTTCAACCCGCTTGCCGCGGCGCCGAACAAGGCGAAGATCGGCGCGGGTCTGGCCAAACTGAAGTGGCTCGTCGTCATGGATCCGCTCGCTACGGAAACGTCGGAGTTCTGGAAGAATTTCGGCGAATTCAACGACGTGGATCCTACTGCGATCCAGACCGAAGTGTTCCGTTTGCCGACCACCTGTTTCGCGGAAGAACGCGGCTCGCTGGTCAGTTCCAGCCGTGTGCTGCAGTGGCACTGGCAGGGCGCGGTCGGCCCCGGGGAAGCCAAGAGCGACCTCGAGATCATGTCGGGGCTATGGCTGCGCATTCGCGAGGCTTACCGGGAGGACGGCGGCAAGTATCCCGATCCGATTCTCAAGATGAGCTGGCCGTATGCCGACCCGGAAAGTCCGACGCCCGAAGAGATCGCCATGGAGTTCAACGGCAAGGCGCTCACCGACGTCACCGACACGACCGACAAAACCAAGGTGCTCGCCAAACAGGGCGAGCAGTTGTCCAGCTTCGCGCAGTTGCGCGACGACGGCAGCACCGCGAGCGGCTGCTGGATCTTCTGCGGCGCATGGACCCAGGCGGGCAACCAGATGGGCCGCCGCGACAACTCCGACCCGACCGGTATCGGCAATACGCTGAACTGGGCGTGGGCCTGGCCGGCGAACCGGCGGATTCTGTACAACCGTGCTTCGTGCGACGTCAGCGGCAAGCCGTTCGATCCGACCCGCAAGCTGATCGCATGGAACGGCAAGGCGTGGACAGGAGCGGACATTGCCGACTTCAAGGCCGACGAACCGCCCGAAAACGGCATGAATCCGTTCATCATGAACGCGGAAGGCGTGGCGCGTTTCTTCTCGCGCGATGGTCTGGTGGAAGGGCCGTTCCCGGAGCACTACGAACCGTTTGAAACGCCGCTTGGCTACAACCCGCTGCATCCGAACAACAAGGCGGCCGTCAACAGTCCGGCGGCACGCGTGTTCCCCGCTGACCACGCCGCGTTCGGCACGCACGAGAACTTCCCGCATACGGCGACCACGTATCGTTTGACGGAGCATTTCCACTACTGGACCAAGCACGCGCATCTGAACGCGATCGTGCAGCCGCAGCAGTTCGTGGAGATCGGCGAGGATCTGGCGAAAGAAGTGGGCGTGGTGGCCGGCGATCGCATCAAGGTGTCGTCCAATCGCGGGCATATCATCGCCGTGGCACTCGTCACCAAGCGGATCAAACCGCTGATGATCGAAGGGAAGAAAATCCAGACTGTCGGATTGCCGTTGCATTGGGGCTTCAAGGGACTCGCGAAGCCGGGCTATCTCGTCAACACGCTGACGCCTTCCGTGGGCGATGGGAATTCGCAAACACCGGAATTCAAATCGTTCCTCGTCAAGGTCGAAAAGGCATAGGGAGAAGAGATGGCACTGCAATCACTGGACATCAGACGCCTCTCGGCCACGACCTTGCCTGAACCACAAGTGCGTGAGCCGGTTACGGGCACGGTCGCCAAGCTCATCGACGTGTCGAAGTGCATCGGCTGCAAGGCGTGTCAGACCGCCTGCATGGAATGGAACGATCTGCGCGACGAAATCGGCACGACAACCGGCATCTACGACAACCCACGCGATCTGAGCGAGCATTCGTGGACCGTCATGCGGTTCTCGGAGTATGAGAACACCGAGGGTGATCTCGAGTGGCTGATCCGCAAGGACGGCTGCATGCATTGCGAGGATCCGGGTTGCCTGAAGGCTTGTCCGTCGCCGGGCGCGATCGTGCAGTACACCAACGGCATTGTGGATTTCCACGAGGAAAACTGCATTGGCTGCGGCTATTGCATCACCGGTTGCCCGTTCAACGTACCGCGCATTTCGAAGCAGGACCACCGCGCGTACAAGTGCACGCTGTGTTCGGATCGCGTGGCGGTCGGCCAGGAACCGGCTTGCGTGAAGACCTGCCCGACCGGCGCGATCATGTTCGGCACCAAGGAGGACATGAAGCAGCAGGCCTCGGACCGGATTGAAGATCTGAAGGAACGTGGCTTCCAGAATGCCGGTTTGTACGATCCGGCCGGCGTGGGCGGCACGCATGTGATGTACGTGCTGCATCATGCCGACAAGCCCACTCTGTATCACGGGTTGCCGCAGAATCCGAAGATCAGCGTGATGGTGGCGCTATGGAAAGGTTTGGCAAAACCGCTGGCGCTTGCAGGTATCGCGTTCGCGGCCATAGCCGGGTTCTTCCACTACACGCGCGTCGGTCCGAACGAAGTGTCGGAAGCCGATGAAGCCGAAGCCCAGCACGAAGCCGATGAAGTACGCCGTTCGCGGGAGGCGCCCAATGAAGCACCCTGAGCATACCGATCTGAAGGATGTGAGAGGCAACAGCCTGATCGTGCGCTACACGCCGAATGAGCGCACGAATCACTGGATCACTGCGATCACGTTCGTTCTTTTGGCGCTGTCCGGTCTTGCCATGTTTCATCCCGCCATGTCATGGCTCTACGCGATCTTCGGCGGCGGGCAATGGACACGGATTCTGCATCCGTTCGTCGGCTGCGTGATGTTCCTGTCGTTTCTGATTCTTGCGTTGCGCTTCTGGCATCACAATTATCTCGACAAAGCCGACCTTCAGTGGATGAGGCAGATCGACGACGTGCTCAACAATCGTGAGGAAAAACTCCCCGCGATCGGTAAGTACAACGCCGGTCAAAAGCTGCTATTTTTCACCATGGTGATCTGCCTGCTGCTGTTGCTGGCGAGCGGTATCGTGATCTGGCGGCGCTATTTCTCGATCTACTTTCCAATCGAAATCATCCGCCTTGCGGCGCTCGTGCATGCCGCGGCGGCGTTCGTGCTGATCGTCGGGATCGTGGTGCATATTTATGCGGCGTTGTGGATCAAGGGGTCGATAGGCGCCATGACGCGCGGCACAGTGACCTACGGCTGGGCGCGAAAGCATCATCCGAACTGGTTCAAGGAAGTCATCCGTAAATAGCGGGCCATGCATAGTCAGTAGAGGCAGTGCGGCTGCCGGCGTGCTGCACCCGAGCCGCCGCTCCCGTTCAATGAACGGCGGCGGCTCTTCAGTTTTTAAAGGTCGATACCGTGGTTCAACGTATTCTCGAAGCCGGCGATATCGAATCGCTCGATCATTCCGCGATTCCGCGCCTTCGCATGCCGGAACGGCTCGCGGTGTTTGCCGCGCGCGCCGCGCGGCTGCGCCAGCTTGCGGCGCTCGACAATCCGATCGCCGGCTATTTGCGCCTGATGGCCGTGCTCGCCGACGCGCAGCAGGCCGTGATCGCCAGTTTCAAGGCAGCGCCGCCGAGCGCCGAGTTGATCGCGAGTGCGCAGCAGCATTCCATGCCGCTGATTCCTGCGTTTTCCGGCGTGCGTGATCCGGCGTGGCGCGACGTGCTGCGCCGGTTGCTCGACAAGGTGGCAGCCGCGGGCCCGCTCACGCCGCCCCTCGAAGCGCTGATCGACCGCCTGCGCACACTCGACACCGACGCGCTCGAATTCCAGGCCGACGCCATCTTCGCGCAGCGCTTCGAAGAAATCGATCCGGCGAGCGCACCGTTCATCGTGGCCGCGCTGCAAGTGGTGTGGACCGACCTCGCCGCCGACATCGACAAGCGCGAGGTGCCGTACATCGAGACGCTCGGCCTGTGTCCCGTGTGCGGATCGCATCCGGTGGCGAGCATCGTGCGCGTGGGCGGCGCCCATGACAATTACCGCTACCTGCAATGCGGCCTGTGCTCGACCGAGTGGCACATGGTTCGCGCGAAATGCTCGAACTGCGATTCGACCAAGGGCATCGCTTATCACACAGTCGGCTCGCCGGATGCCGGCGAAGCCGCGCGCGAAGCCGAATCGAAGAACGCCGCGTTGAAAGCGGAGTCGTGCGACGAATGCCATACTTACCGGAAGATCGGCATTCAGTCGAAGGACTACGATTTCGAACCGTTCGCGGACGATCTCGCCAGTCTCACGCTGGATTTGCTGATGGGGGCGGAAGGTTACCGGCGGGCGTCGCCGCATCCGTGGCTGTGGCCCGAACAGGGCGTCAACGCGGATGAGTCGTCCGGCGAGTCCGACTAGCAGCGAATGAATGCGACTAGAAAAGGGATTGGCTCGTGAGCGATGTAAGCGGCTCTGAATTGCGGGCGCTGATGGCGCGCGTGCCGTCGGTGGAAAAGGTAATGGCGTCGGCCGAATTTGCGGCGTTGATTGTCGAATACGGCCGCACGCAGGTGTTGGGCGCGGTGCGCGAGGCGCTCGACACCTGGCGCGCCGGCGCGCAATCAGGCGATGCGTCCGTGAGCGCGCTCGACGTCGCGCAACTGAAGAGTTCAGTCGAAGCCGCACTGCGCCAGCGCAACGAGTCGCGCTTGCGCAGCGTTTTCAATCTGACCGGCACGGTATTGCATACCAATCTCGGCCGTGCATTGCTGCCCGACGAGGCGGTTCAGGCCGTCATGAAAGCGCTCACGCAACCCGCCAACCTCGAGTTCGATCTTGGCACCGGCAAGCGCGGCGATCGCGACGATTTGATCGACGACCTCATCTGCGAATTGACCGGTGCCGAAGCGGCCACCGTGGTCAACAACAACGCGGCCGCGGTGCTGCTCACGCTGTCGGCGTTGGCGTCGAAGAAGGAAGTCATCGTGTCGCGCGGCGAGCTGGTTGAAATCGGCGGCGCGTTTCGCATTCCCGACATCATGAGCCGCGCGGGCGCGAAACTCCGCGAAGTCGGCACGACGAACCGCACCCATCTGAAGGACTACGAGGAAGCCATCGGCCCGCAAACCGCGCTGCTGATGAAAGTCCACGCGAGCAACTATGCAATCAGCGGCTTCACCAAAGAGGTCGCTCTGGATGAAATCGCGCCGCTCGCCCACACGCGCGGCCTCGCGGTTGCCGTGGATCTCGGCAGCGGTACGCTGGTCGATCTCAGCCAATGGGGCCTGCCGCGCGAGACGACAGTGCGCGAAACCGTCGAAGCCGGTGCGGATATCGTCACCTTCAGCGGCGACAAGTTGCTCGGCGGTCCGCAAGCCGGTTTGATTGTCGGGCGACGCGATCTGATCGCGAAGATCAAGAAGCATCCGCTTAAACGCGCGTTGCGCGTCGGCAAACTGACGCTCGCGGCGTTGGAGCCTGTTTTGCAGCTTTATCGTGCGCCGGAGCGGCTCACGCAGCGGCTCACCACGTTGCGCTTATTGACCCGTGCCGCCGGTGACATCCGGCTCGCCGCGGAGCGCGTGCAGCCCGCGTTGCAGCATGCATTCGGCGAACGCTATGCGGTGACGGCGGAGCCGATGTTCAGCCAGATTGGCAGCGGCGCGTTGCCGGTCGACGTACTGCCGAGTTACGGACTGGTCGTCAAAACAGTGGACGGTAAGCGCGGTGGCCGTCAATTGCTCGCGCTCGAAAAGAGGCTGCGCGAGATGGCGCGGCCCGTGATCGGCCGTATCGCAGACGACGCGTTGCGCCTCGATCTGCGCTGTCTCGAAGCCGCCGATGAAGCGGAACTGATCGAGCAATTGAAAGGCGTGCGCGCATGATCGTCGGTACGGCGGGGCACATCGACCACGGTAAGACGAGCCTGGTGAAGGCGCTGTCGGGTATCGATACGGATCGTCTTAAGGAAGAAAAGGCGCGCGGCATTTCGATTGAACTGGGCTACGCGTACGTACCGTTGGAGAACGGTGACGTACTCGGTTTGATCGATGTGCCCGGTCACGAAAAGCTCGTGCATACGATGACCGCGGGCGCGAGCGGCATCGACTTCGCGCTGCTGGTGATCGCCGCCGACGACGGTGTGATGCCGCAAACGCGCGAGCATCTGGCGATTGTCGAACTGCTCGGGATCCGGCAAGGCGCCGTCGCGCTGACCAAGGTGGATCGCGTCGACGCGCAGCGTCTGCGCGAAGTGCATGACGAAGTGCGGGCGTTTCTGAGCGGCAGCGTGCTGCAGGACGCGCCTGTGTTCGATACTTGCGCGGTGCGGTCCGGCGATCCCGGCGTCGCCGCGTTGAAGGCGCATCTGCACTCGGCGGCCGCGGCATGGCGAATGAAGCGCGACGACGGCCTGTTCCGTCTCGCGGTCGATCGAGTATTCACGCTCACGGGCCAAGGCACGATCGTGACCGGCACTGTGGTGTCGGGTCGCGTGGCGGTGGGCGATACGCTGCTGCTCGCGCCGAAGAATCAACCTGTGCGTGTGCGCAGCATTCATGCGCAGAATCGTCCGGCGCAGAGCGGACGCGCTGGCGAGCGCTGTGCATTGAACCTGGCGGGTATCGAGAAGAGCGCGATCGATCGTGGCGACTGGATCGTCGATCCGCAGCTCTCGCAGGCGTCGGAGCGGATCGACGTCATGCTGACGCTGCTCGCCGATGCACCGCAGGCGTTGGAGCATTGGGCGCCGCTGCATGTGCATCTGGGCACGCAGCATCAGGTTGCGCACGTCGCGTTGCTCGATGGCGAAACACTCGGCGCCGGTCAGCGTGCCCGCGTTCAGCTCGTGTTCGAGCGGCCGGTTTGCGCGCTGCCCGGCGATCGCTTCGTGGTACGTAACGCGCAGGCCAATCGCACGATTGGCGGCGGCCATGTGCTCGATCCGTTCGCGCCGTCGCGCAAGCGTCGTTCGGCCGAGCGGCTGGCGTGGCTCGACGCGCTTCAGATCATGCTCGACACCGGCACGCTCGACGCCGTCATCGCGAGAGCACCGCATGGCTTGCCGCGCTCGCTGCTGGAACGTTTGACGGGCATGCCGGCGGCCGCGCTCGCATTGCCGGCCGATACGCGGGTCGTGGCACTGCCAGGCGAGGACGCATTGCTAATTGCCGATGCGCTTTGGCAAGCGCTCAATACGCGCTTGACGACTACGCTCGCGCAGTACCACGAACGCTCGCCGGACGACCTGGGCCCGGATATCTCGCGCTTGCGGCGCATCGCGGCGCCGCTGGTGGACGACGCGCTGTGGCGCGCGCTTGTCGACGATGCGGCGACGCGTGGCGAGATCGTCAAACGCGGGCCCTGGCTGCATCTGCCGGGTCATACGGTAACGCTCGACGAAGCGGATCGCGCACTCGCGGCGACGTTGCTGCCGGCGGTGAGAGCAGGGCGTTTCGACCCGCCCTGGGTACGCGATCTGGCCGATGCGAACGGCGTGCCGGAGGAGCGCGTGCGGCAATTGATGCGTAAACTCGCGCGGCGGGGCGAGCTGTTTCAGGTCGTGCGCGACCTCTTTTATCACCCCGAGATGATTCGGGAACTGGCTTCGATTGCGGCAGCCGAGGGGCAAAAGAATGCCGGCACGGTTGCGGCCGCACCGTTTCGCGACGCCACCGGACTGGGCCGCAAACGCGCGATCCAGCTTTTGGAGTTCTTCGACCGGGTTGGGTATACTCGCTTCCACCGTGGGCTGCATCTGCTGCGCACGGATACTCGCTGGCTCGATCTGCTCTGAGCATCGGCAACGTGTAGTTCGATCACCGCAGGAAGGCATTCGCGTCCGGTGGCGCGGCTGGGCTTCAAACTCAGTTGAGGGCGTCAGACGCTCTCAGGTCGGTTCGACTCCGGCTGCTTTCCGCCAATCGAAGAGGGGCGGTGATACCCGATTCTTTGTGAAAGGTAAAAGTTGTGGCCGTTGCTTGTCGGCGGGGTCACAAAGTCGATCATTCCATTCTGCCTGTTGCTTATTCGAAGCTGTGTGTGAGCGCGGGCGTCAATCAACGGGCCACATCATCGCGGAACTCGTGATGGATGCGATCAATGACCGCACGAGTTGCACGCATCGGCTCGTGCAGTCGAGTTTGGTGCCCGGTCACCCGGATGGGCCGCCTGTCTGAGCGCGCGCTAACTCGGCCAGAGTTCCGCCGATTCCAGCGCGGAAGCATGAACGACGCCTTCGTTCTTTGGAAGTTTCCCTCGCAAGCGAAATACAGTGCGATAAGCGGATTCGACGTCATGTCAAAGCAGGACTGGCAGTTCGCACTGGCGTCGGATCGTCGATGACGCGACGCTTATCCGGCTGCTGGGCCCGTTGGCCACGCGGTTTGTCGGGGTGGTAGAAAGTTACCGGACATCCCGCTCTGAAGAAATATTCGCCGAGGTGAAGCGAAGGGGGCTAAACGGATGGGTGGCGCTGGATGATCATCCGAGTGTCAACGCTGCTCAGGCCCGAGACCTACGTTTCATCGCATGTGAGCCCACCATGGGGTAAGCTCGGTTGACGTACAACGGACTCTGAGCGCGAGGCTGGCCATCCTGTCGGTCGATGGGTTGGATCTGTTACGCGTTTAACGCTGATTGAACAAGCCCATGCAGCTGCATTGGACCCGGGCGCGATCCGGTCGAGCTTCATTGCCCTGCTGGCGACCATCAGCATTCACGCTGTCGCTGCGCGATGCGGTGTATCGCATTCGCTGATTTACAACCGCTACCCCGACCTAAAGGAAAGGATCAAGGAATTTAAGGCAACGCAGTGCAAAAGGACACGCATGCATGTGCTCGGTGTCGAGCAAGCGACGTGATGTCCTGGGAACTCAGTCATCAAGTCAAGCGGCGCGCATCGCCGGTCGTGTTGCTGTTGGGGGAAATACATACCATAAGCCGTCATCGTGTCGGAAGAAAAATATCGCCAACGATCGACCAGGCTTGGTGGACTCAACACAGACACAGCGTCCTTCGCGATATACCTTGTCGCTGAGCTGGAAGCGCTTGATGCGAATCGGTGACGTGTCGGAGGGAGCAAGCCACTTGTCGATCAACCTGCGCAAACAATACCCATCGTAGTTCATCGTGCTCTCCATGACCCCGTAACCGCGACTCGACCACCTTGTGAGTCCGCACCTTGGCGCATGCGGTACCGCCAAGGCGCGGGTGCTGCGATTGCCCTCGGCTAACTTGAATTCCGGATGGCCGTTGGGAACCAACTATTGGTCGATTGACCGATTTATACAGTCACGCGACGGATATATCAAGGCCGTAGTTGCCAGGAAAATCGCCTATCTTCCTGACAAATAGCGCCGATATATTTGGGGGTCGGATATGTATATGCTCGGTTGACTGGTAATTATCAGTCGCGTGACATATTCTTCATGACAAGGTGGTTGCTCGCCATGGTGGCTAGGGCGAGGACCGATGAACTGACTGCGATCGCTCGGTCGAGGGAATGTTGATATTTGAGCGGTTGGACTGTCCGAAGCGCACACCGGCCGCTGCCGATAAGAGGTCAAAGATGAGGGAACTGGCGATTGAACTGACAGAGGCTAAAGAGTTAGCCGACGAGCCAAAGCGCCGCGGCAACAGAACGACACGAGTCCCCGAAATCGTGGAGGCCGCGATCAATGTGCTCGCGCAGTACGGTAACGCTGGCTTCGCTTTGCGCCGCGTGGCGAGCGATGTTGGGATCCACCTGGCGACCTTGCAGCACTACTTCCCGACCAGAGAAGACCTTTTGCGAGCGGCGTCGGAGACGGTGGCAACACGATATCTGACGCTCTATGAAAGTGTGGTCGACGACGATGATCTATCGCCGGAGGCTCGGCTAGATGCCATCGCAGATATCGCCTTCGACGAGTTGGTCAAGCGTGGTACACACATTGCACCATTTTGCCTGGAAGTCTGGAGCATGGCCGAGCGCGAAGAATTTGCCCGAGACCTGGTGGCAAGTTTCAATCGTCGATTCCAGGAGACGTTCGCCCGATTGCTGGCCAAGATCAATCGATCGCTTACACCCCGGGAGTGCGCGTTACGCGGTCGTCTGCTGTACTCCCATTTGGCCGGTTTGATTGTTTTAGTCCGGCCGGCACATGGCGCATCGTCAGACGATGAAACACTTCGCGCTGCGACGAAGGCTGTCTGGAGGGCGCTCAGCTGCGCTTCAGAGTAGCGCGGCACGAGAAGGTAAAACAACGTAAATGACCCACTAATGATGGGGGAGACACATGTACGCACCTATTCAACAGTTATCGTCCGATCCACAAGGCTTCGAGCGTCTGACATCGCAGCGGCTGTGCGAGGCGTTTCACGGCGAGCGGTTGGAACTCGAGGCTTCCCAGAATCGATTTGAGCCGGTCGGAAAGATTACGAGTCGCCGATTGAGTAGCATTGAAATGCTGCGTTCCAAGGCGGCGACCTCCAATCGTCCGTTTGAAATCCATCGAGATTCGAAAAGCAGCAGAGGCGGGCAGGACGAATTATTTCTAGTTGTCGTTCTGGCAAGTCAACTGTCATGTGAAATCGGGAATAGCTACTACGCTCTGGCCGAGGGCGACATTGCGCTCATCGGCTCGGAGCACCCTACCCGGATGGAGTTCTCAGCAGGCTTTGATGGGCTATGGGTACGTCTTCCGAAAATCGAATCACACATTAGACGCGTGATCTTTCAGGATGCGGTAGACAGAAAATTTGATAGCCGGCACGGGATCATGCATGTCCTGTTGAGAACGCTGCTGGCCACATACGAGTCGGCGAATTCGATTGCAGGGGATAGCGTCCCGTGGCTGGAGAGCAGTTTGCTGGATCTCATCGCGGCGGCGGTAAGCGCCAGTTCGATCGTGGCGAGAGAGGGGCATGCCACGACGTATAGTCGCGCGACTCTGCAGCGGATCAAATCTTACATCGTCGCCAGGTTGCACGACGACACGCTTACCCCATCTTCCATCGCAAGCGCCATGGGCATAAGCGTTCGCCGCCTGAATGAACTCTTCGCTCAATGTCAGACGACGGTAACAGAGTGGATCATCGCGGAGCGACTCGAGCGATGCAGGAATCGATTGCTTTTTAGAAACCAAGTTAGGGAAACAATTTGCCAGGTTGCTTACGAAGAAGGATTCAAAAACATTAGCCACTTTAATCGAGCCTTCAAGAATCGATTTGGCGAAAGCCCCGGCCAACTGAGAGACCGTATCCGCTGCGAAAGCCTTCCGTCAGTCGACCCCGAAAGGGGCGTCCAGCTGGAAGTCATGTGAGCATCTGTGTGCCCGTGCCCGTGCTCGCGCTGACCCGCCACGTTCCACTGCGCGAACGCGCTATCAACTAAAGTCCATCCCTCTCTGCGGTATGACGCTCGTCATGCCGTCACAACGGGCATCTCTCCCAACGTTTCCACTCTGCGGCCGGCAGCATCATCCATTGATGCTGCCCCCCGAAGCATCGCCATCTGATCCGCGGATGTCGCTGCCCGACGAGCAAAGCTTTGCCGCGCTGTGAGCAAAGGTGGACAGTCCGCGAACGCCTATTGTTTCAGTAACGGAAATGCGCGCGACGCTCACACCAACGGCCGCATACCGCAATAAGAGCCGATGCTTCGCCATGGGCAACTATCTAGGAGACGCAAGTGCCTGATACCACCATTCAAGGCTATCCTGCCTCTGCGCTGTTCGACGAAGAGGCGGGGACGATCAGTCCACTGGTCTACTCCGACCAGGGTATCTACGAGCAGGAACTGGACCGCATCTTCGGGCGGTCGTGGCTGTTCATCGCTCACGAGAAACATATTCCCAAGACCGGGGACTTCCTCTCCACCTACATGGCGGAGGATCCCGTCGTTGCAGTTCGGCAAAAGGACGGGTCGGTCGCCGTCTTGCTCAATCAGTGCCGTCATCGCAGCATGAAGATTTGCCGTGCGGACCAGGGCAACGCGAAGGCATTCACATGCAGTTACCACGGTTGGGCCTATGGGATTGACGGCGCTCTCGTGAACGTGCCGTCAGAGGAGCACTACGGGCCGTGTTTCAACAAGGAAGAATGGCCTGCAAGGCGCGTCCCTCGAGTTGAAAGCTACAAGGGCCTGATCTTCGCCAACTGGGACGAGCATGCACAATCGCTGAAAGAATCGCTCGGCGAAGCTGCGCTGTATCTGGACGCACTGCTCGATCGGTCGCCTGCCGGTACGGAGCCGATCGGCGGGATCTACAAGTGGGTCATCCCCTGCAACTGGAAGCTTGCCGCCGAGCAATTCGCCAGCGATATGCACCACGGGATCATGTCGCATGTGTCTGTGCAAGTTGCGACAACACCGGAGTATGCGGGCAAGGAACTGCCGCTGCCGGGGCGTCAATTGTTATCTGACCAAGGACATGGCACGGGCTTTTTCCTGGCCCCGGGCCTTCATGAAGACTGGATTGTGTCGCAGGCTGGCGAGCGCGAGCCGGGATACGATTCGATGGCCCTTGCTCAGCGGCACGCCGCTCACAATGCTGGCGTGAGCGCGATTACTGCGCAACACATGACCGTGTTTCCCACGTTCTCATTTTTCGCGGGCGTGAACAGCTGCCGCGTCTGGCATCCGCGCGGCCCTGGCGAAATCGAGGTCTGGGCATTCTGTCTGGTCGACTCCGACGCTTCACCTGCCGAGAAGGAGCAACTCCGGCAAGCCACGTTGCGTACCTTCTCGCCCGCAGGAACATGGGAACAGGACGACGGCGAGAACTGGGTCGAGATCCAGCGCGTGCTGCGCGGACATCAGGCACGCCGTACCACCATGAGCATTCAGATGGGTAAGGATCTGAATCCCGCTGCGGATCCCGCGTTCCCCGGCACTGTCGAGGGCTGTTACAGCGAGGAGGCCGCACGGCGACTCTATGGCCACTGGCTCAAGTTGATGTGCATTCCGACGCAAAACGATACGTGCGCCAAGGAGGCCGGCCATGGTTGCTAACGAAATCGCCGCGACGCGCACGAACGCCGTTTCGGTAGCAGAGCACTTTGCGATCGAACAGTTCCTCTTTCTCGAAGCCGAGCTTCTCGACGGCAGGAACATCGCGGAGTGGATCGAGCTGATGGCCGACGACCTCCGTTATGTGATGCCGATCCGCCGCAACGTGGGGCCGCGCGAGCGAAAAGTGGAATGGACCAGTCCTGATGAACTCGCGTATTTCGACGAAAGCAAGGAGAACCTCAAGCTTCGTCTGCGCAAACTCCAATCGGGCGCCGCATGGGCCGAGGAGCCGCCGTCTCACACGCGGCATCTGATCACGAACGTACGCGCAAGCGCTGCTGGGCAGGGCGAATACCTCGTCCGCTCGAACTTCCTCGCATATCGCAGCAGGTCGGAACGACAAACCGACTACCTGATCGGGGAGCGCCATGATCGCCTGCGCTGCGTCGAGACGGACGCGGGATTTCAGATCGTCAGTCGGCGCATCTTGCTCGATCAGACGACGTTTCTCGCGAACAACCTCAGTTTCTTTCTTTGAGGGTTAGCGTAATGTCGTTTACCGATGTTTGCTCAGTATTGGACGTCCCGAGCGACGCCGGGCTGAGGATCGACGCTGGACCCGAGGCGGTCGCTGTGTTCAAGATCGACGGCAATTTCTACGCGATCGAGGACAAGTGTCCGCACGGCGACTGGTCCTTGTCAGACGGCTATCTAGACGGCGGCCTGATCGAATGCAGCCTGCATATGGCGAAGTTCTGCGTGAAGACCGGGAAGGTCTGTGCGCCGCCGGCGATACGCGACGTCAAAGTGTTTCCGATCAAGGTAGTGGGTGACCGGGTACTGATCGATCTTGAACCTGAGGCCGGCATATGAAACAGCCGCTTGCGATTGTCGGTTCGGGCCTCGCCGGTGTACGCGCGGCGCAGACGCTTCGTGCCAATGGGTATAGCGACAGAATCATCCTGGTCGGCGAGGAGGTCCAGCACCCGTACGAGCGACCTGCGTTATCCAAGGAAGCACTGTGCGGGGGCGCTCCGCCGGTGCTGTGCTCGACGGAAGACTTGAATACGTTGGAGCTCGACTGGCGTCGAGGGGCGCGCGCGGTGTCGATTGACGGAGGCGTACTCGCGCTTGACGACGGCACGTCGGTGGCGACCGACGGCATTTTGCTGGCGACCGGCGCCCGGGCTCGCAAGGTCGACTTGCCCGGCGTGTCGTTGCCAGGCGTCTATACGCTGCGTGCGCTGGATGATGCGTTCGCGCTTCGAGATGCGCTAGCGGCGCAGAGCGAGATCGTCGTCATTGGTGGTGGCCTGATCGGGTGCGAGGTCGCGAGCACCGCGAGGAAGGCAGGGCATGCGGTAACTGTCGTCGAGTCTGGCGAGGAACTGATGGAGCGTGCGCTCGGGCGAATTATGGGCCGTTGGGCGCGGTTTCAACTCGAGCAACTCGGTGTGGTCATTCATCGATCCGCGACGGTCGCTTCGATCGAAGGCCATACACGGGCGCGCGGCGTGAGATTGTCGAACGGCGCCTACTTGCCGGCTGACGTCGTCGTCTTGAGTGTGGGAGCCCAACCATGCGACGAACTCGCACAAGCCGCTGGTGCGGCGTGTATGCGCGGCGTGGTCGTCGATGCCGCGGGCCGCAGCACCGTTCCCGGAATCTTCGCTGCCGGTGATGTTGCCTCGTGGCCGCTCGTAGAAGGTGGGCGCCGCTCTCTCGAGAGTTTTCTCAACAGCCAGGCGCAGGCGGCCGTCGCAGCATGCGCAATGATCGGGTGCGTGAACGAGCAGCCTCAGATCGCGTTCTCGTGGACCGAAATTGCAGGACGAAAGATTCAACTTGCTGGCGAGCTCACGGGTCCGGGAGGGATGGTTATACGGGGCGATGAGACGGGCGCGTCCTTTTCCGTATTCCGCGTATCGAGAGGACGGGTGGAAGGCGTTGCGACAGTTGATGCCCCGCGTGAGTACGCGATGGCCAAAAGGCTCGTCGAGTCGCAAATTGCTGTGCCGACCGAACTGCTAGCCGATCCCTCTACCGAGCTTCGCAGCTTGCTTAGCTACAAGGTGAACTAAATGAAAAAACTGGAAAACCAAGTCGTGCTGGTGACAGGAGGCGCATCTGGCTTGGGCCGCGCAATCGTCGAGCGGTTCGTTGCGGAGGGTGCGCGGGTGGGCGTGCTTGACCGCTCGGCCGATCGGATCGCCGAAATCCGCGATGCACTCGGTGATGCTGTGATGGGCTTTCAGGGCGATGTTACGTCGTATGAGGACAACCTTCGCGCAGTGAATGGATTGGTCGCTCAGTTCGGCCGCCTGGATTGCGCGATCGGGAACGCCGGGATTTGGGATTTCAAGACCGCACTGGTCGATCTCTCCGAAGACAAACTCTCTTCGGCGTTCGACGAATTGTTCGCTGTGAACGTGAAGGGCTATCTTCTGCTCGCCAAGGCCGCTTTAAAAGCGCTGGCCGAAAGTCGCGGGAGTCTGATCTTTACGGCATCGAACGCGTCGTTTCAGTCGGACGGTGGCGGGGTCCTCTACACGGCCAGCAAGCACGCAATTCGCGGCATCGTTACGCAACTCGCTTTCGAATTGGCGCCGTTCGTCCGCGTCAACGCCGTTGCCCCGGGGGGAATGATTACGAACCTCAGCGGCGTGAAGTCGCTCGGACTCTCGGATGCCACGATTCCGGCGGAGCAGTTCGTCGAAATGGCCCGCCATGTGGTGCCTATCGGCCACCTGCCGACTCCGGCCGATTACACGGGCGCCTATGTTTTCTTCGCATCACGCGAAGACAACGTGCCGGCGACCGGAACGGTCCTGAGACACGACGGTGGGTTAGCCGTTCAAGGATTTATCGATAGCCGCGGCGGAGCCGGGTTGCTCGAAAAACTTTCAATCAATCAGGAGACGGTCGCATGAAGGTGCAATCGTTGGGTTATATCGGAATCGACGCTTCCGACTTATCTGCCTGGAGACGTTACGCGACCGAGTTCCTGGGCTTGATGCCTGGAGAAAATGGCGCGTCCGGTGATCGCTATCGTATCGATAACCGTCTTTGGCGGATTTCGGTTGAACAAGGTGAACGCGATGACATCGCCTATGCAGGGTTCGAACTGGAAGGGCCTGAAGCCCTCGCGCAAATGGTCGGGCACCTGCAGGACCTGGGTTACAGCGTCGAAAGCGATTCCGGCGAACTCGCGCGCAGCCGGCAGGTGCGCGAGCTAGCACGTTGCACCGATCCGTCCGGCATGCAAGTGGAACTCTACTGGGGCGCGACCGAACGCGGCGAAGCACCGTTCCGATCGGCTGTGGTCGACGGTTTCGAAACCGGCGACCAGGGGCTTGGGCATATCGTGCTGCTCGTTCCTGACGTCAAGGCAGCGCTCAAATTCTACTGCCGGGGATTGGGCTTCAAACTGTCCGACATCATCACGATGCCGATCGGTCCCGATCGCACGCTCGAACTGCATTTCCTTCACTGCAACGCGCGGCATCACACGTTGGCTTTCGCTGAAATGCCGGCTCCAAAGCGCCTCCAGCACTTCATGTTGCAGGTCCCGTCGATCGACGACGTCGGCTTCGCGCTCGATCGCGCAACGCAGCAGAGCGTGCCGGTCACGATGACGTTGGGTCGCCACACCAACGACCAGATGGTCTCCTTTTACGCGAGAACGCCGTCAGGGTTTGAAGTCGAATACGGCGCGGGAGCGGTGAGCGTCGACGAGTCGTGGACGGTGGTGAGTCACGATCGGATCAGCGTGTGGGGCCATCAGCGTACCGGCCAGTGAGATTGGGAGAACAACATGAGTGAAGTGAATTTCCGCAGCGCGTTTGTCGAATTCGAAGGCACCCGAATTCACTACCAGGAGGCGGGCGAAGGTCCGGCTCTGATCATGCTTCAGGGATCGGGACCGGGCGCGTCCGGTTGGTCGAACTATAGCCGCAATGCGCCGTTCTTCGCGCGCAGCCACCGTGTCATCGTGCCTGACCTCGCCGGGTGGGGCAAATCCGACATGAGGCCGGTCGGCGTATCGATTCCTGGCTGGTGGGCGAACTCGATTCTCGGTCTCATGGAATCTTTGTCCATTACGCAGGCTGACATCATCGGCAATTCGCTTGGCGGAATGATTGCCCTAAAGATGGCCTTGACTGCTCCGGAACGTATCGGCCGCCTCGTGCTGATGGGGCCGGCCGGCGGCTTCCCGACGCTTGGCCAATGGCCCACGCCCGCGATCCGCACGTTGGCGACCGCCTATGAGGGCGATGGCATTACGGCGGAAAAGGTGAAGAGTTTCATCAGCGAGAGCTTGTTCGATCAGTCGGCGATCACCGATGAACTGGTCAAAGGCAGACTTGAAGCGGCAATGGATCCGCGCATCATTGCGCAGCCGCCGATGCGCCTGGAATCCGGACAACCGATCGAAGAACTCTGGCGAGACCCGGGCCTTGCGACGCTGCCGCACCAGACACTGATCATTTGGGGCAGAGAGGACCGCGTGGTTCCGCTCGATACCGGAATGATCTATGTCAAGCGTATTCCCAATGCCCAACTCAACACCTTTCCGAAGTGCGGCCACTGGGCGCAATGGGAATGGGCGGATCGGTTCAATCGAGTCGTTTCGTCCTTCCTCGCGGAAGAGCGTTGAACACGACGCCGACGATTGTTGAATCACGACGTAACTGGGATATTCCATGGCAATGACAGGCCGGATGATGAGCACGCCCCTGCTCATCTCTTCGATCATAAGGCGCGCGGCCCGATACAACGGCGGCGTCGAGATTGTTTCGCGCAGCAGTGATGGCGACATTCACCGCTATACCTATCGGGAGTGCGAGCTCCGCGCGCGTAAGCTGGCCCAGGCGTTGGAGGCGCTCGACGTGCGACAAGGAGATCGCATCGGCACACTGGCATGGAATAGCTATCGCCATTTGGAGCTTTACTACGCCGTGCCAGGTGCGGGTGCGATCTGCCATACCATCAATCCACGATTGTTTCCTGAGCAAATCGTCCATATCGTCAACGATGCCGAAGACACATACGTGTGTTTCGACGCTCAGTTCTTGCCCCTCGTCGAGGAAATCGGAGGACGGTGCTCAGGAGTCAAGGCATGGATCATGATGGCCGGTCGCGAGGACATGCCTGCCGTTAGCAAGGTTTCCCTGCTCTGCTACGAAGAATTGATCGGTGCGCAGGATGGAAATTACGAATGGCCGATGTTGGACGAGAACCTCGCATCAGGCCTCTGCTATACGTCCGGTACGACCGGCAACCCAAAGGGCGTGCTGTACTCGCATCGTTCGACGGTTCTGCATACGTACGCTTCCGCCTTGCCCGACTCGCTGAGTTGTTCAGCGTCGGAGGTCATCATGCCCGTGGTTCCCATGTTCCACGTGAATGCATGGGGGCTGCCGTATTCAGCGCCGCTCGTCGGCGCGAAGCTGGTGCTTCCGGGGCCCAGGCTCGACGGCGCTTCTCTCTACGAGCTGCTCGAGCGGGAGAAGATTACGTTCTCCGCCGGCGTGCCGACTGTGTGGCTGGGTTTGCTCGAATACGTCCGGTCGAACAATCTCGCGTTCTCGACATTCCGTCGGACAGGTATCGGCGGGTCCGCCGTCTCCCGTTCGATGATTCGCGCCTTCAAAGGATTGGGTGTCGACGTGCTTCATGGCTGGGGCATGACGGAGACTTCGCCGTTGGGCACCAGCTGCACGCTGCGAGGTCAGCATGCCGCGCTTTCCGAATCCGAGCAAGAAAAGGTCGTCGAGAAGCAAGGTCCTGTGATTGCAGGCATAGACATGAAGATCGACGATGGTGACGGTCGCGAATTGCCCTGGGACGGCAAAGCGGCCGGCGACCTCTTCGTTCGTGGCCCGTGGGTGATCGATTCGTACTACGGCAACGACACGTCGCCGCTGCAGGATGGCTGGTTTCCAACTGGCGATGTGGCGACGATCGATGCGGATGGCTACATGCAGATCACCGACCGCAGCAAGGACGTCGTCAAATCCGGAGGTGAATGGATCTCGTCGATAGACGTCGAGAACATTGCAGCGGCTCACCCAGCGGTGCATATGGCCGCGTGCATTGCCGTGCGCCATCCGAAATGGGGCGAGCGCCCATTACTGGTCGCGGTAAAAAAAGCCGGCGCGAATGTCAGTCGAGATGAATTGCTGGAGTTTTTTGAAGGAAAGGTTGCGAAGTGGTGGGTTCCGGACGATGTGGTTTTCGTCGATGCCATGCCCATGACCGCGACCGGCAAATTTCAAAAAGCCGCACTGCGAGAGCAGTTCAAGGAGCATCGATTTCCGACGGGCTGAATTTCGAAGTCTATCGATGAAACACATTACCTATTTCAAGGCTGCGGAACGAACGGCAGTCCGCGCCGAAGATTTTGGTTCATGACGGTTGGACGTATGACTAATTCATCTATTCAGCAAGCCGCGGATGCCTTATACGAAGCCCGCAGTACGCGTATCCCGGTTTCCAGGATTTCGGAAAGGTTCGGGATCGAGAGTCTGCACGACGCGTATCGGGTAGCGGCGCTCAACACGAACCGTGCTATCGACGCTGGGAAACGAATTTGCGGGAAGAAAGTTGGGCTGACATCGGTTGCGGTCCAGCGACAACTTGGGGTCGATCAGCCGGATTTCGGCGTCCTGTTCAGGGACATGGAGTTTGTCAGCGGCGCAGACATTCCGGTCAGTAGCCTGATTCAGCCCAAGGCCGAGGGCGAGGTGGCTTTCGTCATAGGGCGAGACCTGACCGAGGAACTGAGCTGGGGCCGATTCCTGCATGGCATCGAGTACGCGCTACCGGCGATCGAGATTGTCGACAGCGCGATCGAAAACTGGAACATCACGCTCGTCGATACGGTGGCGGACAACGCCTCGTGCGGCCTTTATGTCCTCGGCACGGATCCGAAACGCATTTCCGATCTCGATCTCGCTACATGCCAGATGCGCTTCCTGAAAACGGACGAGCTTGTCTCGGAGGGGCACGGGGCCGCATGTCTGGGCCATCCGCTTCTTGCCGCCTGGTGGCTCGCCCAGACGATGCAACAACTCGGCGATCCGCTTCGCGCTGGCGATGTCGTGCTGTCTGGTGCGTTGGGGCCGATGTTCCCTATACGCGAAGGCGACGCATTGCAGTTGGAAGTCGACGGGCTAGGCAAAGTTTCCTGTATCGCCGCGTAGGCGATCGATTTTAACGAGCGGGAGAATTCATGACAGGCAAGTTGAAAGTCGCGATCATCGGTTCGGGCAACATCGGCACCGATCTGATGATCAAAATCATGCGACATGGTGATCATCTCGAGATGGGTGCGATGGTCGGCATCGATGCCGCTTCCGACGGTCTCGCGCGCGCCGCACGTATGGGCGTCGCGACGACGCACGAAGGCGTCGAGGGGCTTACGCGCCTGTCAGTGTTTGGGGACATCGATATCGTTTTTGACGCTACGAGCGCGGCAGCGCATGTGAAGAACGACGCATTCTTGCGGCAGCTCAAGCCCAACGTTCGCATGATCGACCTGACGCCGGCCGCGATCGGCCCGTACTGCGTGCCGGTTGTGAATCTCGACGCGCACGTCAATACGCTAAACGTCAACATGGTGACTTGCGGCGGCCAGGCGACCATTCCGATGGTGGCAGCGGTGTCGCGCGTCGCAAAAGTGCATTACGGCGAGATCATTGCCTCCATTTCGAGCAAATCCGCTGGGCCCGGCACGCGCGCGAACATCGACGAGTTCACGGAGACGACGTCCAAAGCGATCGAGCAGGTTGGCGGCGCGGCTAAGGGGAAAGCCATCATCATCCTCAATCCGGCCGATCCGCCCCTCATGATGCGTGACACGGTTTACTGTCTGTCCGATTCGGCCGACGAAGAGGCTGTGGAGCGGTCGATCGAGGACATGGTCGCCGCCGTCAATCGCTATGTGCCCGGCTATCGCCTCAAGCAACGGGTGCAGTTCGATCGGATAGAAGCCCATGCACCCTTGAATATCCCTGGTGTGGGCGCGCGTATGACAGGGCTCAAAACCTCGGTGTTTCTCGAGGTCGAGGGCGCCGCGCATTATCTGCCGTCCTACGCCGGCAATCTCGACATCATGACCTCCGCGGCGAAGGCTTGTGCTGAACGCATGGCCGCCGAGATGGTCGCCCATGCTACGACCTAGGGGAAACACGGCATGACACTCGGCAAAAAACTGTACATCTCCGACGTGACGCTGCGAGACGGTTCGCATGCGATTCGTCATCAATACAGCGTGCAACAGGCGGCGGCGATTGCGAAAGCGCTCGACGAAGCCAAAGTCGATTCGATCGAGGTGGCGCATGGAGACGGGCTGCAAGGATCGAGTTTCAACTACGGATTCGGCGCTCATACCGATCTCGAATGGATTGCCGCGGTGGCGGAAACGGTCAGGCACGCGAAGGTCGCGACGTTGCTGCTTCCCGGCATCGGCACGATTCACGATTTGCGCAACGCCTATGATGCTGGCGCTCGTATTGTCCGCGTAGCCACCCATTGCACCGAGGCCGACATCTCCAAACAGCACATCGAGTACGCGCGAGAGCTCGGGATGGAGGCGGTGGGCTTCCTCATGATGAGCCACATGACCACCCCGCGCGACCTTGCACAGCAGGCGAAGCTCATGGAGAGCTACGGGGCGACGTGTTGTTACGTCGTCGATTCCGGCGGCGCATTGGGAATGAATGACGTACGCGAGCGCTTTCGCGCCTTCAAGGACGTGTTGAAGCCGGACACCGAGACAGGCATTCACGCGCATCACAATTTGAGCCTTGGCGTTGCCAACAGCATCGTCGCCGTCGAGGAAGGCTGCGACCGCATCGATGCAAGCCTTGCCGGCATGGGCGCCGGTGCGGGAAACGCGCCGCTCGAAGTGTTTATCGCCGCGGCCGAACGGCTTGGCTGGAACCACGGCTGTGATCTTTATAGTTTGATGGATGCTGCCGATGACCTGGTTCGTCCACTACAGGACCGGCCCGTTCGTGTCGATCGCGAAACCCTGGCGCTGGGTTATGCGGGCGTCTATTCGAGCTTCCTTCGTCACTCCGAAAGCGCTGCTCGGAAATACGGACTGAGAACCGTCGACATCCTTGTCGAATTGGGTCGCCGCCGCATGGTTGGCGGGCAGGAAGACATGATCGTCGACGTGGCGCTCGATCTTCTTCACGCTCAGCAGTCGTAGGGAACCTGGTGGTCCGGGGATAGCTGCGGATCGGTCAAGCGAGAGATTTTCAATCGGCAAAAATAATCGGAGCAGTAAGTCATGTAATTAGTAATGCAAAGTGAATATCGACGAGTAATGGCCATTGAGAGCCCAGCCGGCGCCTTTCGGGACTGAAGTCGCCGTAAAACGGAGGAGACGAAATATGAAGAAGCAACTGAATTCGATCGCGCTGGCGATTTCGATGTGCGGTCTCGCGGGTACGGCGTACGCACAGGAGGCGGGAAGCGTTGTGGTAACCGGTGGCGCCACGTGGATCGACATGACGCAATCTAGTGCAGAGGAACTAAAAAGCAGCTCCCAGTTCGGCACTTTTACCTCTCCTGGAACAGGCGCGGAAATTCATAACACCTTCACGGGGGAGCTTCTCCTAACTTACTTCGCAACCGAGCATATTGCGATCGAAGGAGCAGTGGGAATTCCGCCGAAATTGAATTTTTACGCCCATGGCGTTGCCACCCCGCTTGGGCCGCAGGGGCCGTCAATGCCGGTCGGCGATCTCAAGCCATTGGTATCGGCTCGGGTGTGGGCGCCCACATTGTTCGTGAAGTACTACTTTGGAAAGAAGGACAGTGTGTGGCGGCCATTCCTGGGTGTCGGACTGAACTACACGTGGTTCAGCTCCGTCCAGCTTCATCCGGCATTTAGTGGGGCGCTCGGTCAGTTTGCCGGACCTGGCGGAAGGGTTGACGCATCGGCGAGCTCGTCGTGGAACCCCGCCTTCTCTGCGGGGGTGACCTATCGCCTCAACGACAGATGGTCCATGTTGGGCTCGATTACCTACATTCCACTAAAGACGACCGGAAGATTCGATGCAGTCAGCGCCAACGGAACCACCGTTTTGAGCAACACGTCGAGAATAACGGCCAATCCCATCATCGGCTTCGTTGGGATTTCTTATCGATTTTGAGCAGCGGCTCGAGTAGGAATGGATATAGGAAAAAAGGAGATTTCAGCGTGAGCGACGTCAACGTTCAGGTCGATGGGAAGGTAATGAGTCTCACGATATCCAGGCCGGAAAAGAGAAATGCGTTGACCGGTGAGATGTACGGCGCGCTTGCGGACGCGCTCGAATCAGCTGCCGCTTATGGGCGCGTGAACGCCGTCCTCATTCAATCTGATGGCGACACCTTCTCGGCGGGAAGCGACCTGGGCGAATTCTCCGCCGAGGCAATCCGTGACGGCATCGGCAAGAGCCGCGGTGCGCGGTTCCTACGATGTCTGGCCGCGATGGAGGTTCCCGTCGTGGCCGCCGTACAAGGCAAAGCCATTGGTGTCGGAGCCACCATGCTGTTGCATTGCGACTACGTCATCCTTGCAAACGACGCACAACTCAGCGCGCCGTTTGTCGACCTGGCGCTTGTTCCTGAAGCGGCGTCGGGCTACCTGCTTCCGTTCCAGGTCGGAAACATTCGTGCGTTCGAGATGATCGCGCTCGGCCGCTCTGTCGATGCGCAGACCGCCGTGGAGTGGGGAATTGCTAATCGATCGGTGCCGGCTGACCAGCTTCGAGCCGAAGCGAAGGCGATTTCGGAGGTTATCGCTGCGAAGGCGCCGGGCGCGATCAGAGCGACGAAGCGGTTGATGAGTGAGCGCAGGAGAGTCATCGATCAAATGAACGCGGAATTCGATGCGATCGACAAGCAATTGGCAGGGAACGAGTGCAGCGAAGCCTTGGCCGCATTCAAGGAAAAGCGTCGTCCCGATTTCTCGAAGCTTCAATAACGTGATGGATAAAAGCAACCCTGATACACGGTCGCATGAGGCCGCCATGAGGCGAGCCCCTGATTTCGACGTGCGGCGATTGGAGTCGTGGCTGGGCGGAAACTTGCGTGGTTTTAGCGGGCCACTCGAAGCATCGCAATTTTCGGGAGGCCAGTCGAATCCAACCTATTTGCTGACGACGCCATCCGCCCGCTATGTCCTGCGCCGCAAGCCGTCCGGCACGCTATTGTCGTCTGCTCACGCGATCGATCGAGAATATCGCTTGATACGTGCGTTGAACGGATCCGCGGTGCCGGTCGCGCATGCGCGCTGCTATTGCGACGACGTATCGGTAATCGCCCGAGCGCGCGATCTAAAAGATCAGGGCCGTACCCGCGTACCGCCTTCAGAGTTGCGACCAACCGCCATCGACTGGAAGTTCCATGCCTGTCGTGAAGGTCGCATCGAACCCGAGGTAGAGGACCGCCTTCGCAATTTCCTCCGACGTGCCGAAGCGCTTCATCGGAATCATGCCGATCGTCTTCTCCCTAACCTGGGCGACCACGGCTTTATCGGGAAACACTTTGTTGAGGATCGGCGTGTCGATGGGGCCGGGCGTCACCGCGTTGACGCGAATTTCGCGAGGAAGCAGCTCGGCGGCGAGCGTCCGAGCGAGTGATCGCAGCGCGGCCTTGGCGGCTCCGTAGGTGGCTTGGCCCGGTAGTCCCTTGACGTTGGCGACGGAGGTCGTGAGGACGACGGAGCCTCCCCGATTGATCAGCGACGCGAACTGCTGGACCGCGAAAAAGGGGCCCTTGGCGTTCAGGTTGAACATCTCGTCATAGATGGCTTCGGTCACGCTCCCGAGAGGCGTTGGAATGCTGAACCCGGCGTTGACGAAAAGCAGGTCGATGGTGTCGAACTCGGTCTTCACCTGAGCGGCGAGGGCGTCGATGTCGGTTAGCGACCGCGCGTCACTCGAAACCACGATCGCGCCGTCCCCAAGCTCTTGCTGCGCCGACTCCAAGCCCTCCTGCGAGCGGCCGGTCACCAGAACGCGCGCCCCCCCGTCGAGGAGCATCTTCGCTGTCGCGAGCCCCATGCCGCTCGTGCCGCCGATAATCACCACCTTTTTATCCTGGTACCGGTTCATATGTGTTCTCCTTGAGAAGGTTAGGGTTACTTTGCCGATACTTGGCTACTTTGCACTACTATTCATTTCAAAATACCGTATCGCCCGTGGGCGATCATGTAACTACGCAATCGCCCGCTGATTCTGGCAACTGCGACCATTTCGCCGCGACTGGCGCGCCTTCAGGACACCGCGCGTAAGGATTCCGCGTACGACCAGTTGACGCCAGAGACGTTGACGACGGCCTGCCACGCGGCTTCTTGATTAGCGCCATCGAGGAGGTGTGGGTGTAGCTGCGCCTCAATTGGGCCTGAGAACTTCCCTTGAGCGGAGGCGAAGAATTGCCCTGAGACCTCGGTTCCGAACTTCGAGGCCTGGATATACCGGCCCGCTGCCGTCTCCGGCGTCTGATTCATGCCGGGAATGAGGTTCGCGATCGGGATAAACAGATACTTCACGGCCAGACTAGCTTGTCGCGAAACGTTGGTCGCAGTCGCCGCACCGGGCGAGACAGCGTACACGGCCATGCCAGGGGGTAGCCGCCGCGCCAGCGCTGCGACCCACCAGGCGACGAAGAGCTTCGCGTCGGCATACGCATTGTTGGGCACGTACTTCACGTTCGGCCCGTTGCGAATCAGGGCTTCCATAGCAGCGGTCAGGTCGCCCTGGTGGTATTTGGCAGCGAGTGCGTCCACGTCGGTGTACTTGAACATGGGTACGCCCCCTCGGGCAGGCTCCGCGCTGGTGATGACAATCCGCGCGTTGGGGCTCAGCAGGTTGGCGCGGAGCAACCCGACAGTCAATTGATGATGACCGATGAGCGGGGCCTGAGAAGCCTCGACGCCCTCCGCAGTGATCACGCGCGCCTTGCCAGGAACCATCCCTGCATTGAGCAGTAGGAAATCGATCGGCCGACCTCGCTTGACGAGTTCGGCGAGCGCGGACTGGACGCTGGCCGGCGTGTCCAACTCCAGTTCAAGCGGCGTGAAGACCTGTCTTTTAGTTTCCGCTGCGAGTTGAGCGGCCGTTTCCTGGACCCGAGCCAAGCTACGGCCAGTGACGATGATCTCGCGCCAGCCCTCTCCGGCAAGTGTGCTGGCAGCCGCATAACCGAGCCCGGAGGTGGCACCGGTGACGAGCACGATCGAATGTTCCATGGGCGTCTCGGTGGAAGGGGGAAGGGGGAAGGGGGGAAGGTCGGGTCGTGAGGCCACGGACGACTTGCTAATTTCGAACTATTCAGTTATATATTGATGCGATGACGAGTGTCAAGGAGTTTTGAACCAAATGATTCAAAATGCTGCTAGACCGAGGGGCCGACCGCGCAGCTTCGACGAGACAGGGGCGCTGGAAAAGGCGACTCAGGTGTTCTGGTCGAAAGGCTACGACGGAGTGACGATTGACGATCTCGTCGCCGGGATGGGTGTGGGACGGCCGAGCCTGTATGCCGTCTTTGGGGACAAGCGGGCCATATTCTTGCGGGTCCTCAAGGCGTACGCAGAACGGAAAGGCGCGTCAGCCGCGAAGGCACTCCTCTCACCACGGAGTCTTCTCGACTCGATCACGGGCTTTCTGAGGTACGCCGTCGAAAGTGCGACCGAGAAAGGGTCCGCCCGGGGCTGCCTTCTGATTTGCGTCGCGCCGCTTGTGGACGACCCTGAGGTCCGGCAGTTCCTGCAAAACGCGGCCGCTGGTGGCACCGCGCTGGTGGAAGGTCGTTTCCGGGACGCAATCAGCGCGGGAGAAATCCCATCTGACTTTCCCGTCGCCGCGCGCGCAACCCAAGTCACGGATTTAGCGCGTGGGCTAACCATGCGTGCACAGCTAGGAGTGCCGCGCAAGATGCTCCTCAAAGATGCCGAGGAAGCGGCCGACTTGGTGCTCCTGCCGCGACGCGTCTGACGGGTTATTGGACAAAAATTCATTGAGAAATGACCACGACAACTGACATGAGCGGCGGATCCGGGCGTTTCGTCGTCTGATGAACAAAGTGGCGACGTGGTCAATCGACTCCAAGCGCGCCGATGGGAACACAACAGTTTTTTTTCACTTACTGCGGCAGTGCGGGACGGATATTTCATTTTCCTTGGCACGTGCTGGTTGCTCGACGCCACTCTTGCTGAAAAATCGCCTTAACTTCAACGACGCATTATTCATTATTGGTGGCACCCGACACACACGATGCGCCGCACGAAGGCATCGTTGATCTATCGGCGCACGAAGAACCTGCGCGCAGTTCAGCTCCTCTTAGGCCATACTAAACTTGAAAGTACGGTGCGTTACCTCGGGATTGGGGCGGGCGATGCGCTCGAGATGGCTGAGCAAATGGAGGTTTGACAGACCATGACCGGCGAGCGGGCGCTTGCCGGCCACTTTGAGACGTTCGCCGTTGTCTCGTCAGCGACCGTTGCGCGCGGTACACCGGTCGGTCATGAGGCAGTTTGCGGGTCGAGCGCAGTGACATCGCAATCGGTCGACAGCTCCCGCGAAACAAGAAGATCGACTTACTTGACAACCTATCTGCGAGTAGATATATTTCGACCAATGGAAACGACAACGACCGTGCGGGAACAGATTCTTGACCATGCAATCACGCTTATCATGCTGCGTGGTTACAACGGGTTTAGCTATCGTGATCTGTCCAGTCTGGTTGGCGTAAAGACCTCGAGCATCCACTACTACTTCCCGTCGAAAGACGATCTGGTTCTGGAAGCGGTTAACGAGTACAGCAAGGAAGTACTCAACGCCATCCACGCAATCGATGCTTCGTTACCGGCCGACGCCAAGCTCAACAAATACGGGAAGCTATTCGGTAGGACCCTGGGTGATGGCGATCAAATCTGCCTGTGCGGCATGCTCGCTGCCGATATCGGGTCGCTGCCCGATAACATCCGGCAAGCGGTGCAAGCGTTTTTTAAGGCTAACGAAAGCTGGCTGGCCAAAGTTCTGGCGCAAGGTCTGCGGGAACATACGCTGGCGGTGAACAGCAGACCGGAAAACGCGGCGCGCGCCCTCTATGCGGCTTTTCAGGGCAGTGTGCTGGCGAGCCGGCTGTTTCACACCAAGGCTCGACTTGAAGATGTCGAGGCCTCGGTGAGGATTGCGCGATAACGCAGTCGATGTGAGGTGGCGAGCCACCTCTTTGTCTGCACCCATTGTCTATCTTTGAGTAGATAGACAATGGATCATATGATGTCGAAATTGTCTGTTTTTTTTGGTTGATGAATCTATCTAGTAGTAGATAGTAAAGCCTGATTGCCGTCCTCTTTTAAAGGAGTCTCACCATGTCACTCGAAAAAGTTCTCTACCGCGCCCATGCGCACGCCACAGGCGGACGCGACGGACGCGCTGTCGTCCCCGCGGGCAAGCTCGACTTCAAGCTGACCACGCCCAAGGAATTGGGCGGTGCGGGCGGCGAAGGCGCCAATCCGGAGCAGCTTTTTGCCGCCGGCTACAGCGCCTGCTTCCTCGGCGCGATGAAGTTCGTTGCAATGCGCGACAAGGTCGTCATCCCTGCAGATGTCTCGATCGACGGCAGCGTCGGCATCGGCGCGATCCCGAACGGCTTCGGTATCGAAGTCGAACTGAAGATTTCCCTGCCCGGCATGCCACGCGAAGAGGCCCAGGCGCTGGTCGACAAGGCGCACATTGTCTGCCCGTACTCGAACGCCACCCGCGGCAACATCGACGTCACCCTCACGATCGTTTAACCACGCGTCCAACCGACTTGCACTGGAACAAACCATGAAGACTTTCAAGCCCTTACTGCTGGCCGCCGTACTTGCAGCCACCTCCCCCATCGCCCTTTCCGCGAGCCCGGCAGCGCCGGACACGCCCGATCTGGTGACCAGCAGGTTCCTGCATGCGCTGAACAGCGGCACAGGACCGGCAATCAATACGTTGCCGCCGGCGCAAGCGCGCCAGGTGCTGATTGACGCGCAGAACAGCGAGAAAGTCGATCTGTCCGGCATTGACGTGTCGAACAAGACCATCGAGCAGGACGGCATCACCGTGCCGATCACGGTTGTGCGCCCGCAAGGCGCAACCGGCGCGCTGCCGGTCTTCATGTTCTTCCACGGCGGCGGCTGGATCCTTGGCGACTTCCAGACCCATGAGCGACTGGTGCGCGACCTCGTCGTGCAATCCGGGGCAGCGGCGGTGTTCGTCAATTACACGCCGTCGCCCGAAGCCCACTACCCGGTGGCGATCAACCAGGCGTATGCGGCCACCGAGTGGGTCGCTGCACATGGCAACGAAATTGGTGTGGACGGCAGCCGACTCGCGGTAGTGGGCAACAGCGTCGGCGGCAACATGGCCGCGGTCGTCTCCCTGATGGCGAAGAACAGGCAGGGCCCCGCAATCCGCTTTCAAGGCCTGATGTGGCCGGTGACGGACGTTAATTTCAGCGACGGCTCGTACAATGCCTATCCGGAAGGCCATTTCCTGACCCGGCCGATGATGAAGTGGTTCTGGGACGCTTATACAAAGGATCCGAAGCAGCGTAGCGAGATTTACGCTTCACCGCTGCGTGCTTCAATTGATCAGTTGAAGGGACTCCCGCCAGCGCTCATCCAGGTGGCGCAGTTCGACGTACTGCGCGATGAGGGCGAAGCCTACGGTCGCAAACTCGACGTCGCGGGCAATGAAGTCACCACGGTCCGCTACAACGGTACGATTCACGACTTTGGCCTGCTTAATGCACTCGCAGGCGACGCACCGACCAAAGCCGCAACCAGGCAGTTGGCCAACGAGTTGCAAGCGCGTTTGAAGTAAGCCGCGCGACCTCGAGGCCGCGGCACACCCGAGTAACAGCATCGTGCCGCGGCTATCAGGGCATTTGTCTTCAGGCTGTGCACGGCATCCCGACTTGCCGACGCCGACAAATAGTTGCGAGACTCTGCTCTGCGGTCAGGTTGAGGCGTCGGTTCCCGCCGCCGCGAGAGGCGGTTGTGGGTCCAGATGGAATGGACACCGCCCTCCCTTCGGGGATCTGAGCCTCATTGAGGGCCCCAGAACCGAACGGCATCAATGTGCCAAAGTGGAGTTGCTACACAACCACTCGAGGAATGGAGGCCCCAAATGAATGCTACGACATATGACTGTTTGAGTTACCTCGACGAGCCCGAGGCTGAGATGACGGGCGTGCGCGTTAGACAGGGGGATACGTTGGCGATACAGCTTGGTGCTGTCAGCGGTTTCAGGAGACGCTGCCCAGAACAGTTCGGGGCTTTGCAAGACGCGTGCGCTTTCGTGAACTGGCGTCGCACGCGCGAGCACGGAGCCGCTTTAATCGCTCTGTCGTACTACGACTGACTCGATATTGAAGATATGGATAAGGATCGAGAATATTTGCTGCCGTTTGGAATCGACCTCACGCGGTATGGGTCACTTCCACAATGTTCCTCGTGTCATGGCCAAACCGCACTACTGACCTAAGTCAGCAAGCCCCCGTCGACCGTGAGAATTGTTCCAGTGACATGCCTTGCCGCCGGGCTTGCAAGAAAAGTGACGGCCGCAGAGATGTCAGCCGGTGCAGCGAAGCGTCCCAACGGCGTAAGGCTGCGCTGGAATTCCGCGCTTTCGCCGCTAGCCGGGTTCATTTCGGTATCAGTCGAGCCCGGTTGAACCAGATTGGCAGTGATGTCCTTCGGGCCCAGTTCCTGAGCCAGCCCGCGTGTGAACGACTGCAGCGCGGACTTGGTCATGTAGTAGACCGTTCCTGCTGCGCCCACGATGCGATCAGCTCCGGCGGAGCCGATCGTGATTATGCGACCGCCCGCTTTCAGGTGAGGGATGGCTGCCTGCGTCGCGAGAATGGGACCGCGGACGTTGACCGCAAGGAGAGCGTCGATGTCCGCCAGGTCGAAGTCGGCGATCGTGTTGTAGCGAGCGATGGCAGCGTTGTTGACGAGAATGTCGAGCCCACCCAGCGCGCCGACGGCCTCATCGACCGATCGCCTGATGGCGGATGGATCAGCACTGTCGGCTTTGATCGCGACACCGCGACGGCCCAGCTTCTCGATCGAGGCCACAACTGCCTGCGCCCGCTCGGATGAGTTCTGAAACGTTACCGCAACGTCCGCGCCGTCTTCTGCAAGCGCAAGTGCAATCGCGGCACCGATGCCACGGGAGCCGCCGGTGACCAATGCCCGTTTTCCGACTAGATTGTTGTTCATTGTCCGCCTTTTATGTAGTGATCGATGCACAAATGGTAGGATCGGTGGCACGCACAGTCAAGATATTTATGTAGTGATCGATGCAGAAAAAATCAGAGAACACTTCGAGGACCATTGCACGCCCACCTCGTGGCCGTGGCAGGCCACGCGCTTTCGATCGCGAGGCTGCACTGGCGCAAGCCATGAGGCTTTTCTGGATCAAGGGTTATGAGGCGACCTCAATTGCAGACCTGACCAATGCGCTCGGCGTCGGCTCGACCAGCCTCTATGCCGCTTTCGGATCGAAAGACGAGCTATATGCCGAAGCGATGCGGCTTTACTCGGTGACCTACGAGCATCTGGTCCTGGGGAGGTTTCGCAAGGCTGTCACAGCACGCGAAGCGGCGTTCGCCTATCTGTGGGACTCAGCCATGGCGATGACTGGGGCAGATTGCGGTCTGCCGCACGGCTGCATGGTCACGCTGGGCACCGTCGGAAGCGATGGCCATGCCGAACTTGATGACTTGATGCGGGCCACGCGAGGTGGAGCGTTTGATGTGCTCGTGTCGCGCCTGGAAAGGGCCGTTGCTGAGGGTGAGTTGCCGAAATCCCTTGATATAGCGAAACTCGCGAGGTTCCTGCAAACAGTCCAAAGCGGTATGGCGATCCGAGCGCGGGACGGCGCCGAAAGAGCCGAGCTTCAAGCCGTCGCTGAGATGACGATGGCTGGATGGGAGGAACTGGTTCGCCACGCCGACACACGCGCAAAGCCTGATTAACGCATTGATTTGGACAGCGAAGTGTCCCGCTGAGCTTGATTGGTGCGGAACGCGCGCACTGAGAGATTAAAGGCGAACGGCGAGGCCAACCGACAGGTATCTATTCAGGTTTCGTGCCACCGAACCTTTTTAGCTTCCCTACTGGCTTCCCAACGAAGAACAACCATCAAGCTGCTGGATCGACCTTAGCAGGACACCCGCGCTTTGGGGAGGCAGTGGCGAGCTATTGGTCAAAGCGTACCCACAGTATTCTGCCGACGACACACGAGGCCCGTCGAGCGATAGTCGCTGACGATCTCCTGCGCCTCATTAGGTGCCGCAAGCACCGGCCGTGCTTCCTCGCGCATTGTAGCGCTCCACAGGTCCTCGTCGGGAACGGCTGCTACCGCCTGCCAGAGCGCCCCCGCCCGATTCCGGTCGGCCTCGCTGGCGGAGAAGCCTGCGGCGAGCATCGCAATCTGCGTCACCTGCTCCTGGAAGATCGGAACGCCGAGCGTGAGGGCGAGTGCCGTTTCTATCTCGGGCGAGGGAAACGACACAGGTTCGAGTCGTTGCCGCCGCCGCAGGTACGGATGCACGATACCGCCCTGCACACATTCATTTATCGCTCGGCTAGCGAACACCTGACGCAATGGAAATGAGATGAGGGCGGAGATAGCTACCGATATTGCGTTTTCGACAGTTGATCGTTTTTGTATCGAGATCCGGCTGAATATTGATGGCGCAATCCGACAGCAGCAGGGGAGCGTTCCCGGAGGCCGCGCTTCAATGTCGTTTCTCATGGTCACGAAACTGCGCGATTGATGTTCAGCCCGGTAGATGCTCAACCGTCAACCCAGGGCGGACTCCCGGTTAGAACGTGCATTAATGCCTGATCCACTCGCCGCTGTAAGGCCGCCAACCCACGACGTTCTGTACAACGAACGAGAAACTGCGCCAAATCCACATTGGAGACGAGCATGCCGCGGATCGATATTGCAAGCGATGTAAGCCAGGTCTTTAAAGTCGTTGCAGGAGGAGGCATTGCAATCTGGCCAAACGATGTTGGATATGGCATGGTCGGCAGTAGTAAGGCCGCCATGCAGAAAATCTTCGACACGAAAAAGCGAGGCAGCCACAAGCGCAATGCCATCCTCGGCGACGCAATCACGCAACGAGAGATTCATGCGCTGGACAAACGTTCGCAGGACATCATCGAGTCGATCACCCTCGACTACAACTTGCCGCTTGGTGCAATCGCACCGTGCCGTCTCGACCACCCGCTTCTTCAGAGGATCGACGACGAGTTGCTCGAGGCAAGTACAGCAAATGGCACCATCGCCATGCTGCTGAACGCGGGTCCCATTTACAACGAACTCTGTCGCCTGAGCCGCGAAGCGGTGCAACCTCTTTTTGGCTCGTCGGCGAACCTCAGTGGAAGCGGCCCCAAGTTTCGTGTGGATGATATCGAGCCGGAGATCAAAGCGGCCGCCGACATCATCCTCAATCACGGCTTGCGCAAGTATCACCACTATCAACGGTCGGCAACCATCCTCCGGTTTCCTGAAGTTGAAGTGGTTCGGATTGGTAGTTGCTACGAACTCATCTCTGACGTAGTCAGGCGTGAGTATGGTATCGAGTTGCCCGCGGACCCGGGACGGGACAAGTTGCCGTCGGGTCATCTGAAGGAATTTGAGTTGCTGCGCGCGCCCTGATCGCCTCGATATAAACGGGCGTTTCTTTCACCACTATTCGCTACGGGCTCACCATGCGGTGAGGCGAAAACTGAAGGGCGTCGAGCGCCATGAAGTGGCCACTGCCCGTGGCTCCTTCATCGCTTCCAGTATCGGTGTAAGCAGAACGTGCGATCCGGCTGATTGAGAAGTCGGATCCATATTTGACGGAATCCGCAGCGTCCGGTTAAATCCCATTCCGCCGCCGACGCCACGTTCGTGCTCGGAAATGCGGAACGAGTGGTAATTGTGCCGGGTTGTGCGGCCTTGTGCGAAAACACCGATGCGCGACGCATCACATGAGCTTGTCGCACATCAGCTCGATCATCTTTCCCCGAAGCCACAAGCTCGCCTGGTCCTGCTCGCTGCTGCGATGCCAGTACAAATGCCATTCCAGTTCGGAGAGCGGAAACGGCAGATCGACCATGCGCGCGTCGTGACGCTTCAGCAACTGTGTCGGCGCGGTCAGCGCAAGGTCGGTTCGCAAGGCGACGAGTGGTGCGACCATGTAATGCTGCACGCGCATTTGTATGCGCCTCTGCTTGCCTAGCCGCTTAAGCTCGGCGTCGACGATCCCACTCCCCTGACGCCGGCTCGACACCTGAATATGGCCAAGCGCGAGGTAGTCGTCCATCGTGAGTGTCTCGCCGGTGAACGGATGATCGTGGCGCAGCATGCAGGCGTACCGGTCGCGGCCGAGGCGCGCCTGATGCAGCTGCGGATCATCGATAAGCGGCGCGTCGATGGCAAAGTCGATCTTGCCAGTGGCGAGCGCGGTGCTGACCTCGCTTCGCGGGGTGAAATAAGACTCGATGCGCATGCCGGGCGCCTGCTGTTGCAACAGTTCGCCGAGCATCGGCAGCAGGATTGCTTCGGTCAAATCGGGCATGCTGAGGCGAAAGGTGCGCTCGGACGCGGCCGGGGCGAACACGTCGCCTTCGGTCGCGCTCGCCTCGAGCAATTGCAGTCCTTCACGCACGCGCCCGATGATGTTCTCCGTGAACGGCGTAGGCACCATTCCGGACGACGTGCTGACGAACAGCGGATCATCGAACGCCTTGCGCATGCGTGCGAGCGCATTGCTGACCGCGGGCTGCGTGATGAAGAGCGCCTCGGCCGCGCGGGTCAGGTTGCGCTTCTCGTAGATCGACTCCAGCACCACGAACAGGTTCAGATCCAGCTTCGGTGAACGCATCTCACAGTCTCCGTTTGCCCATCATCATAAACGGGAGGCGCTGTGAGGATGCGTACGTTTGCCTCGATTTCGTCAGGCACAGTCACGCGGCGGCACGTTCAGATAGGCCGCCATTGCACCGGGCCGCTCCTTGCCTTGCGCCAGTTCCATTTTCGCGATGGCCTGGAGATGGACCTCGTCGGGACCGTCGGCGTAACGCAACGCCCGTCCCCAGGTCCAGTGATCGGCGAGCGGCGTGTCCGGGCTCACGCCCATCGCGCCGAATACCTGCATCGCACGATCGCACACCGCCGTATGCACCTGCGGAATCAGCGCCTTGATCATCGAGATTTCCTTGCGCGCCTCTTTCGCGCCCACCTCGTCGAGCAGCCACGCTGTCTTGAGCACGAGCAAGCGCGCCTGATCGATCTCGATGCGCGATTTCGCGATCCATTCGCCGATCGTGCCGTGCTGATGCAGATACTTGCCGAACGTCTTGCGTTCCTGAGCGCGCTCGATCATCAGTTCGAGCGCGAGCTCAGCCGCGCCGATCGAGCGCATGCAGTGGTGAATGCGCCCCGGCCCGAGCCGCGCTTGCGCGAGCGCAAATCCGCTGCCTTCTTCGCCGAGCAGATTCGACGCGGGCACGCGAACATTCGTGAACGTGATCTCGCAATGTCCTTCCGGCGAGATGTGATTCATGACCGGGATATTGCGTACGACCGTCACGCCGGAAGTGCCTGCCGGCACGAGGATCATGCTCTGCTGACGATGGCTTTCGGCATCCGGATCGGTCTTGCCCATCACGATGAACAGCTTGCAGTTCGGATGCGCAGCGTTCGTGATAAACCATTTGCGGCCATTGATCACGTAGTCGTCGCCATCGCGGCGAATGGAGGTCGTGATGTTGGTCGCGTCGGAGGAGGGCACATCCGGCTCGGTCATCGCGAACGCGGAGCGGATTCGGCCATCGAGCAGCGGCACGAGCCATGTTTCGCGCTGCGCGGGCGTCGCGAACATGTGCAGCAGTTCCATGTTGCCGGTATCGGGCGCATTGCAGTTGAAGACCTCGGACGCCCACGAAACGCGGCCCATGATCTCCGCGAGCGGCGCGTATTCGAGGTTCGTGAGACGCGTGCCGGGCTCGCCGTCCTTCAGGTGCGGCAGGAAGAGATTCCACAGGCCCTCTGCCTTGGCCATGGCTTTGAGATCTTCCATGAACGAGACGGGAAAGCGCCCCGCGTGCACTTCGTCGTGCCACTGACGCTGCCGCGGCACGATATGCTCGTCCATGAAACTGCGCACGCGGCGCATCAGGTCTTCAACTTTCGGGTAATGTGCGAAAAACATGATGGGTTCCTTTCGCGCGGTTGGCTAGATCGTCAGGCCGCCATCGACGACGATGCATTCGCCGTTCGTATAGCTCGCCGCATCGGATACGAGATAGAGCACGGTGCCGGCCATTTCGTCGGGTTCGCCGTGGCGGCGCAGCGGGATCGCGTCGATCCAGCGCTCGTAGACCGCCTTGTCATCGAACAGCGCGCCGGCGAACTTCGTTTTGGTGAGGCCCGGCAGAATCGCATTCACGCGGATGCCGAACGGGCCGCACTCTTTCGCGAACGCCTTCGTCATGTTGACGACGGCCGCTTTGGTGATCGAGTAAATGCCCTGCATGTCGCCCGGCTGGAGCGCGTTGACGGAAGCGGTGTTGACGATGCTGCCGCGGCCCTGCGTCTTCATCATCTTGCCGGCTTCGACGGACATGAAGAAGTATCCGCGCAGGTTCACATCGACGGTCTTGTTGTAGGCGGCGAGGTCCGTATCGAGGATATGGCCGAAGTACGGATTGGCCGCGGCGTTGTTGACGAGTATGTCGAGCCGGCCGTGCTTCTCGCGGATATGGCTGAACATGAGCGCGATATCTTCCATGCGGCCGACGTGGCACGCGAACGCTTCAGCGCTGGCGCCCGATACGCGGATGCGCGCGGCGACCGATTCGCAATCTTCCACTTTGCGGCTCGATACGATGACATGTGCACCTTGTTCGGCCAGCAGTGTCGCGATGGCCTCGCCGATGCCGCGGCTCGCGCCCGTCACGAGGGCGATGCGTCCCGTGAGGTCGAAGAGTTTCGTAGTCAATGTCGTTCCTTTTGACGGGTTGAGAAAGATCGTCCGCTACGCGAGCAGGTCCTCGGCGAGCCGGGCGAGCGGTTCGACCATGCGGCCGACCTCGTGCGCATCCGCGCTCGATGCATTGCCCTGCAACGCGCGCGCCTTCACGCCCTGAGCGATCGAGGCGAGGCGGAAGAAGCTGAATGCGAGGCAGAAGTTCCAGTTGCCGATCTCGCTGAGACCGCGCAATGCGCAGTACTGTGCGAGGATCTCCTCCTCCTCGGGGATGCCCAGCGCAGTGCGATCGTGACCGCGAAGCCCGGTGATATGCCCCTTCGACGGCAGGCGCAGGCACATGCAGAAGTACGCGAGGTCCGCGAGCGGATTGCCGAGGGTCGAGAGTTCCCAGTCGAGCACGGCGCGCACGCGCGGTGCGTCGTCGGCAAAGATGAGGTTGTCGATGCGGAAATCGCCGTGCACGAGCGCCGGGCGTGGCGAATCGGTCTGGCAATGGCTCGGCAGCCAGTCGATGAGCGCTTCCATCGGCGGGATCCGCTCCGTTTCGGAAGCGCGATACTGCTTCGTCCAGAGTTCGACCTGTCGCTGAAAGTAGTTGCCGGGCCGGCCATAGTCACCGAGACCGACGCTTTCCGGATCGACGTCATGGAGTGCCGCGAGTGTCGAAACGATCGATGTGTAGTAGTCGCGCCGCGCGTCGCGATCGACTTCGGGCAGGGCAGGGTTCCAGAAGATGCGGCCGGGCTCGTAGCTCATCACATAGAACAGGCCGCCGATGATGTCGCGGTCTTCGCAGAGATGCCAGACGCGCGCCACGGGAACCGGCGTTTGCGCGAGCGCGCTCAGCACGCGAAACTCGCGATCGACTGCGTGAGCGGACTTGAGCAAAGTCCCAGGCGGCTGGCGGCGCAGGACATAGCGGCGGCCTCGTGCGTCGAGTAGCCACGTAGGGTTGGACTGGCCGCCCGCGAACTTCGTCGCATGCACCGGCCCACGAAAGCCAGGGAGATGTTGCTCGAGATAAGGCGTGAGCCGGTCGATGTCGAGAGACGAGCTGGATCGTTCGCTGTTCATATGCTTCCGTGCATGACAGTTGGACTAACCGTAGGTTTGAAACGCGTGACGCTGTGGATCGTCGAGATGCGCGATGCCGTTGAAGCTCGATAGCTGAATCGCTTCGCGATTGAAGAAGCAATGCGTGACACTGCTGTTGCGGACCTGCATGTTGAGTTCGATGGCCATCGCAGCAGGGGCTTGCAAGATCTGCTGCATGAAAGCGCCTATCACGCCGCCGGAAGTGACCACCAGGACGCGTCGTGCGCCGCATTGCTGAATGGCCGCGCGCGCAGCGGCCACGCGCTTCTGAAACGCGCGCCATGTTTCGGGCACGCGATCGTCGAGGGCGCATTCACACCAGAGATGCAGGACCGCCCGCAATGCCTTGAAGAATTCACGCGGGCTGCGTTTCGCGGATTCGACGAGACGGAGATCTTCATCGCACAGGGCGCGAAAGAGGGCGTGAAAGTCGTATTCGTCGAGTCCGGGATGAATCTCGCATTCGACGTCTGCACCCGATGTGGCGAGGCGGATCGCGTCGAGCGTCTCGGCGTGACGCAGCAGCGAGCCGGTCATCACCCGATCGAATCGGATGCCGTTGCGCGCGAAGTGCTCACCGAGCCAGATGCTCTGCTGTTTGCCGGTATGCGAGAGACGATCGTAGTCCTGGCTGCCGAGTGACGCCTGTCCGTGCCGCACCAGAAAGAGTTCTGCCATTGCTTCTTCCGCGATTCAAGTCGGTGGAAGCAGCTTAGGGGCGTCGCCGGTATTGATGAACTTTATTTTTTGAATGCGTGGTCATTCACGGTGGTGATGAATGATCGCATGAGCCGATCGATCCCGGGGACAGCACACGGGAAATACATCGGCGCTGCGCTCGGCGATGCGCGGGAAGTCTCGCCCGGTCGACTTCCGCGCGCGGCGTTGCGTCTCGATCGGCGTATTCCGCGCACAGCGCCTCGGGAACTCGCGCGCGCTAGCACCGGCGCTTCGGTGACCGCACCCAATCGGTTGGGCGCAATTCAGTTGGTGTTTCCCCCTAGCTCATTCACCTTGATTGTAGGCCTATGCACCGCTACTATTTGGCCGTTAAGACGTTATTTATAGGCCACTAATACGTAATATTGATGAGGGTGATTTGAAAGGGCAGCGGCCGCTGGCCGCGAGCTGGATGGCAATCATGCGGCGGCCTGCGCCGCGACCCGGTGCACTTATCGGGCGTTGAGCATGTGCGAGGTCGAACAGATCGGACATCGTCACCCGATGTATTGCAAACGATGTTGTCAAAGAGGAAGGAGGAGATTTCCATGCAAGTGACAGAGCAAATGAAGCGAGACTTGGCGCGTGACGGTGCCATCGTCGTCCGAGGTCTGTTCTCGCCGGAGCGGCTCAAGCGGATGCGGGAGGCTTTCGACTATGGGATCGCTCACCCGAGCCCGTTGCACGGCCTGGCCTATGAGGGGACGCCCTATGAGACCTTTAACGACTACGGCAACGTCGAGAACCGCGATGTGCACGTCGCGACGGTCAAGGAATTGGGACTCGATGAATTCGTGGCGTCTCTCTGGGACACTGAGAACCTGTGGTTTGTCGGAGAAGAACTGTTCATCAAGAAGGGCGGCAATGCCGGCCGGTCGCCTTGGCACCAGGACAACTCGTACGTGCCGGTGAGCGGGCCGCAGATGCTCAACATCTGGACCAGCTTCGAAAAGATTCCCCGGCATAACGCGCTCGAATTCGTCCGCGGTTCCCACGCCGGCGTTCAGTACAACGGCACTTCCTACAACGATGCGAATGACCACACCGCGCCGCTGTGGATCGATTGCGAGTGGCCCCGGCTCCCCGATATCGAGGCCGACCGCGCCAAGGACCCGACGGCGTGGGATGTCTTTACCTGGGATCTGGAGCCTGGCGATGCGCTGGTGTTTCATTCCGGCATGCTGCACGGCGGCGCTCCAGTGACTCCGGATTGCCCCGATCGCCACACGCTGGTCTACCGGTTCTACGGCGACAAGGTGTATTACCGGCCTCTGCCGACCCGCGGGTGCAACTTCCCTTACGACATCAGTGAACTCAACGATCCGTCGCTGGAACCGGGAGAACCGTACCGGTCGTCTTCTTGCACGCAACTGCGATGACCCGCAGGACATCGAACCGGGCCCGACGATCATAATTTTCGATGCCGTGTTCGCACGGCACTTAACTTTATTCTGCCAGGGCGCGGTCGGAAACGTTCATGAACTGTCGCGATACGTACTTCCAGAACCGTAGTCGCGACAGCCCTGGCCGATGCCGTCCGTTCGCTGGCGATGCGCCATGCTGCTGGGCCCATGCGCAGTTGACCGAACCTGGCGATCGCTCAACGAATCGCTGAACTGGACCCGCGCCACGCAGTTTCAGGTTGAACAGGAGAGTTTTTCCTGGTGCGCGCCTTCCGTCAGGAGTTTGCAGACGGGCTCGTTGTGTACCTCGAGGTCGGGAAGCATCAATTCCTCTTGCAACTCGTTAGCAATCCGAATGGAATGCTCGTCGGACAGTGGATGAACGATAGCGTCACACCAGTTTCGTAGACCCATACATCGATGCGTCTTGCCGGCGATCTCCGGATCGTTGTCCACCGTCATGGATGTGGCCAAGCCTCGTGCTTTCTCCAATCGCTTAAGAACATGCTTGACTCGCACACCCGGCAATGAGTTGTCAGCCTTGACAACCAGGAACTCGCGTGCTCGCGACTGCTTCGGTAACCGAATCAAATCGCTCTCGCGTCGTTCAGTCGGTGTTTCTCCCTAGCGTGACGACCTTGCTTATGGGCCGAGTCGCCGCTAATATTTGGCCATGTAGACGTTGTTTGTAGGCCGACAATACGTGGTTTGAGGCGAGCTTGCGAAAGGCGATGGCTGGAAAGGTGACGGCCGCTCTGTTTCTCAACGAGATTTCAATTTGAAGGGTGGAGCAGCCGGTTTCGCACCCCCTGTTTTCGTCAATTCATCTAGGTAGAGAGGTTCACATCATGGCAGTGACCACCAAGCGTCAATCGATTGTTCCGCCTCCGTTTCAGGCGTTCTACGACGCGTACCACTTCTCGCCGGCGACACGCGTGGGCGACACGATCTGGGTCTCCGGTCAGGTCGGAGTCGACGCAGACGTAAAGCCCGCTGAAGGCATGCAGGCGCAGGCACAGATCGCGTTCGAGTGCGTGAAGCTCGTGCTCGAAGAAGCCGGTGCGAGCCTGGCTGACGTCGTTGAACTAACGACCTTCCACACTGATTTGCGCGGCGAATTGGAAGCGTTCACGACGATCAAGGATCAGTACTTCCCGAGCCGCTATCCGTCATGGACCGCCGTGGGTGTGACGCAGTTGGCCCTTCCCGGTCTGTGCGTCGAGATTCGCGCGGTGGCGGTGGCGGGGTCCGGCGAAGGCTGAGCGGTTCGGCCGCGACGCGTCAGGAATGAATCAGATACCACGTCTTACATATAAGAGTGAGATCGGAAGGAGAGTCATGATGAAAAAGCACACCATCGGAGCCTTGTCCGCCATTGCGGCTGCCTTTCTGCTGATGGCCGGAGCGGCTGTTGCGGACGACCTTACGCCCGAAGGCGGCGATCGGGCGGCGAGCAAGGATGGCGCGGTGCCGGCCTATACGGGCAAGCAGTCTGCGGAGCCTGGCTGGGAGTGGGGCAAGGTTCGCGGTGATTTCTGGAAGCACAAGAACGAGAAGCCGTTGTACTCGATTGACGCATCGAACGTCGATAAATACGCTGACCAGCTCACGCCGGGCCAGATTGCACTGCTCAAGCAGCAGAAGGGCTACCGGATGGATGTCTATCCATCGCATCGCGAATGCCAGGTGCCAGACTTCGTTGCGCAGAACTCCAGGGAGAATCTCACGGCGGCAAAACTCGATTCAACGGGCGAGCAACTGCAGACCGCGGCGCTTCCGGGCGTCGCATTCCCGCAGCCGAAGAACGGAGCTGAAGCGATCCTGAACTACGAAACGCGATACCGGGGCGAAGGCATTGAATGGCCAACGGATCAAACTACCGTTTCGTCTCGCCCGGGTGGCGGCGAAGCGATCGATGTTGTCGGGCCGCAGGTGTACTACTTCCCGTCGGGCAAGGTTGGCAAGACCACCCCGCAGGACGTCGACCAGCTCAGTAACGCCATCTACTTCCAGATGAATTCGCCCGCGGCGCTGGCCGGACAGGCCTTCGTGCAGCGTCAGTATTTCGACAAGGACTCGGAAACCTATTACTACTTTCCCGGACAGCGACGGGTAAGACGCATGCCGGCCTACACGCACGACGCGCCGCTGATCGGCTTCGAGAACCAGTACCTGGTCGATGAATTCAACATGTTCAACGGCTCCATCGACCGCTTCAACTGGAAGCTGGCGGGCAAGAAGGAAATGATTGTCCCGTATGACGATTTCGGCATGTACAACTTCAAGGACAAGCTGCATGACGCCGCCACGCCCAATGGCCTCGCATCCGGGCACCGTCGCTACGAGGTGCACCGCGTCTGGGTGGTCGAGGCGACGCTCAAGCCGACTGCGCGTCACGCCGCGTCGAAGAAGGTCTTCTACCTGGACGAGGATAGCTGGCTCGCGCTTGTAGGCGAGGACTATGACGCGCAGGGCAAGCTCTGGAAGGTGCGCGAGAGCTATCCGATCCCGGTGTGGGAGCTGGGTGGCGCCTGCGACAACGAGGTCTGGGCACAGTACGACCTGACCAACGGACGTTACCTGGTCGATTCATCCACCTTCGGTCAGGGCAAAGACATCCACTGGTACCAGCAGATCAATGATCCGCGCTTCAAGGTTGACTTCTATTCGGCGGAGTCGCTGCGGTCGGTAAGCGAGCGCTGACGCTCGCTGGGAGGTCAGGGTCCGGCGCACGCGAATCGCGTGTGCCGGCTTGGAGGAGGACGGCAGGGCAGAACCATGAAAACGAAGATTATCGGCAGATATGTTGCGGTATCGCTGGCCATGTTCGGAGCGGCAGCGTCGAGCGCGTACGGTTACGAGTTCACGACAGGGATCAACGATCTCACGGGCTCGTGGGTGACCAACCTGACGGCAGGCGCGGCGATCCGGACCAAGAGCCCGAGCTGCTCGCTGACAGGCGATCCCAATTCCGGGGGGTGCGGCGCGGCGGCCAACACCAATCAATGGGGATTCGGCGACAACGGTGACCTGAATTACCGTAAAGGACAGGCCTTCAGTATCTACGTGAGCGCGACCAGCGAGCTGCTGATGAAGATGCCGAGCGCCGGTCTCAAGTTCATGATCCGCGGCACAGGGATGTACGACTTCCTCGCGAAAGACACAGCGAGAACGCCACTGTCGAGCACCGCATCGGCGCAGGTCGTCTACGATGCCCAATTGCTCGACCTGTGGGGCCAGAAAGATTTCACGATCGGCGGGCGGTCCGCTCACGTTCGGCTGGGCAACCAGGTGATCAACTGGGGCGAGAGCTTGTTCGCACAGGGCGGCATCAATACCACGAACTCGCTCGACATCCAGAAGCTGCTGGTACCGGGTTCGCAACTCAAGCAGGCGCTGCTTCCCGCACCGATGGTCAGCTTCGCGGCTGATCTTTCGCATGGATTCAGTACTGAGGATTACTACCAGTTCAATTGGAACGGAAACCGCTATCCGCCCGTCGGGTCTTACTGGTCGACGACGAACAGCTTGGGCCGCGGCACGCAGCCGCTCACGATCAGCACGGCTAACCTCAACGTGGCAGGTCCCAGTGCGGGGACGATTGCCGGGTCGAATAGCGGCAACCAGAATGTGCTCGACGGAATCAACAACGGTCTCGTCAATGGCGCATTCGCCGGGCCGCCCTTCTTTGATATCGGTCTTCCCGTCAACTGGCAGGCGCCGTCGAAGTACAAGCCGCAGTTCGGCTTCAAGTTCAACTATGCGCCGCGCTCCTTCGGAGCGAACTTCGCGTTCTACTACATCAACTACACGGACAAGTCCCCTGTGCTTTCGTCACTGGCCAACGGGACCGAGCAGTGGTCGTATCTGCAGAACCGGCAACTGTTCGGCGTCAGCGCGAATTTCGGGCTGGGCGACTGGGCGATCGGCACGGAGCTGTCGTACCGGCCTCATGACGCCGTGGCGCTGTCGAGTTGCTATGGCGCTGGTGGCCCGCTTGATCTGAACACCAATGGTGTGCCAGGTGTTAACTGCCAGCAGTGGACCGACATGAAGAAGTTTCAGTACGACATCAACGGCATCCTCGCCCTTACGCGCAGCGAGTATCCGTTCCTGAAGCTGATCGGCGCGGATTCAGCGACGCTGAGCGCGGAACTGACGTGGATCTACTACCCGGGCCTGAGGTCGAGCGGCATCACGCACACGATCAACGGACAGGGGGTGACGCAGGTGCCGCAGGCGGGCTACCTGCCGTGGCTGAACAACAACTCGGGTTTCGGCTATCCGATCGGCATGGCGCAGGGCACCTCGAGTTCCGTGGGCGCGACAGTCGACTTCAACTGGACTTACGACGGTACGCTGATTCACGGCTGGCAGGTTACGCCGGGCGTGACCTTCGCCGATAGCCTTTACGGGTACACGCCAACGCTCAGCGCGAACTACATGCAGGGCGCGAAGTCGTTGAACCTCTACGTGCTGTTCAACCAGAACCCGACCACCTGGCAGGCCGGCATTAACTACACGATGTTCTGGGGCGGCCATAACACCGTGGGGAGTCCGTATTCGGATCGGAACTTCGTCGGGTTGTTCGTCACCCGGAACTTCTGACGGATCGATTGGCGACCGACGGCGCACCGCGTGCGTCGTCGGGAGATTTAAGGGGTAATGTCGTGTTGAAACGTCTAGTCAGCCGCCTGGAAAAGGCCTTCTTCGGCCATCGCGCGCTCGTGATCGGCGTGATCGGCCTGTTTACTGCTGTGATGGCGGTGTTTGCCGTGCAACTGCGGATGGATGCCGGCTTCGAAAAGCAGATGCCGATCGGCCATGAATACATCCGCACGTTCCAGAAATACCGGAACGATCTGCTTGGTGCGAACCGGATCACGGTCGTCGTGCGCGCGCGGCATGGCTCGATCTGGACGCCGCAAGGGTTGACGCGCCTGTACAAGGTCACCCAGGCCGTCATCTATCTGCCGAACGTCGATCGCGTCGGGGTACGCTCACTATGGACACCGAACGCGTTCGTCAACGAAATCACCGACGAAGGTTTCCGTGCGGAACCGGTCATCTCGGGCAACGTCACGCCGGATCAGCTGAGGCCGGAGATCGTCGCGAAGATCCGTCACGCGACGACGGCGGGCGGCTATATCGGCACACTCGTGTCGCACAACGAAGACAGCGCGATGATCACCGCCGAGCTGAACGAGCGCGACGCGACCGGCAAGGTGCTCGACTACGTGGCGTTCAACCATACGCTCGAAGCGAAGATCCGCGCGTTCGAGGATGCCGGCTACGAAGTGCAGATCATCGGCTTCGCGAAGCAGATCGGTGACATCGCCGACGGGGCGACCGGCGTGCTGGGCTTCTGCGCGATCGCGCTGTTGCTGACCGCGCTCGCGGTCTACACGTATTGCCGCTCGGTGCGCCTGACGGTGCTGTTGATCGTCTGCTCGCTGTCGTCGCTGGTCTGGCAGTTCGGCACGCTGAAGCTGCTGGGCTTCGGGCTCGACCCGCTCGCGGTCCTTGTGCCGTTCCTGGTGTTCTCCATCGGGGTCTCGCACGGTGTGCAGCAGGTCAACTTCATCGTGCGGCAGATCGCACGCGGACACAGCTCGTTCGATGCGGCGCGCCATAGTTTCATCGGCCTGCTGATCCCGGGTGTGCTGGCGCTCGTCACCGCGTTCGTGTCGTTCATCACGCTGCTGCTGATCCCGATTCCGATGGTGCGCGAACTGGCGATCACCGCGTCGCTGGGCGTGGGCTACAAGATCGTCACGAACCTTATCCTGCTGCCGGTCGCGGCGTCCTATTTCAACGTCACCCAGGCGTATGCTGAAAAGGCCCAGAAGCGTCAGGCGCGGCGCTCGGCGCTGCTGCGCCCGCTCGCGCGGGTGGCCCAGCCGAAGGTGGCGGAGGCGATGCTGGCCGTGACGCTGGTGGTGTTCGCGCTAGCGGTGTGGCAGAGCCGCGACCGCGTGATCGGCACGCTGCAGCCGGGCGCACCGGAGCTGCGCGAAGATGCGCGCTTCAACCGCGACGCGACGTCGATCGCCCGCAACTACGACATGGGTCTGGACTGGCTGACGGTGGCGGTCGAGTCGAACGGCAAGGCGTGCGACAACCCGGCGGTCGGTCAGTATGAAGACGAATTCTCGGCGGCGATGCGCACCGAGCCGGGCGTGGTGTCGGTGCAGTCGTACTCGGGACTGCTGCGCACCTACAACGCGGGCTACAACGAAGACTTCCCGAAGATGAACGTCGTGCCAATCGACGCCGAGAACTACGGCGCGGTGTCGGTCGATGTCCAGCGCATCAAGGGCTTCATGAAAGCGGACTGCAGCATGACCGCCGTCCACCTGTTCCTGACCGATCACAAGGCGACGACGATCAACCGGATCCTCGCCGACGTGAAGCAATACGCCGCGTCGCACCCGTTCCCCGGCGTCCACCTCCGCCTCGCGGCGGGCAACGCGGGCGTCCTCGCCGCCACCAACGACGAGGTAGAGAAGAGCGAACTGCCGATGATGCTGTACGTGTACGCCGCGATCGTCATTCTCGTGTTCGTGGCGTACCGCGACTGGCGCGCGATGGTGGCCTGCTGTGTGCCGCTGTCGGTGGCGACCTTCATCGGCTACTGGTTCATGAAGGAGCTCAGGATCGGTCTGACGGTGGCCACGCTGCCGGTGATGGTGCTGGCGGTGGGGATCGGCGTGGACTACGCGCTTTACATCTATAACCGGTTGCAGATGCACCTGGCCGACGGCGATCCAATGCTGACGGCGATGGAACGCGCGCTGGAGTTCGAGTGCGTGGCGACGATCTTCACGGCGATCACGCTGGCGGTCGGCGTCGCGACGTGGAGCTTTTCCGCGCTGAAGTTTCAGGCCGACATGGGCAAGCTGCTCGCGTTCATGTTCCTCGTGAATCTGGTGATGGCGATGACGGTGCTGCCGGCGCTGGCGTCGGTCCTCGAGCGCTGGTTTCCGCGCAGCAAGCCGGCGCATGCGCCCAGCGTGCTGATCCACTGACGTCGGCGCCCCCATTTCAGAGACATAGCCATGATCAAGATTCTTGTAGCCGGAATCGTGCTTGCCGCGGCGACGGTATACGCAGCCCCGTCGGCTTTGGCCCAACCCGACGGAACGATCGCAGCCTGGTCGGCGAAGCCGGCGCACGTGTGGGCGGCGCCGACCCACATGATGCTGATGGACGCGACACGCGCCGGGTCGCGGATCGTCGCGGTCGGCGAGCACGGCATCGTGCTGCTGTCCGACGACGACGGCAAGACCTGGCGGCAGGCGCGACGCGTGCCGGTGTCGGCGACGCTGTCGGCCGTGTCGTTCGCGGATGCGAAGCACGGCTGGGCCGTCGGCCAGTGGGGGGCGATTCTCGCGACCGACGACGGCGGCGACACGTGGGTCGCGCAGCGGCTCGATACGTCGGTCGACCAGCCGCTGTTCTCGGTGCTGTTCACCAGCGCGCGGGACGGCATTGCCGTCGGTCTGTGGTCGCTGATGCTGCAGACGCACGACGGCGGCAAGGCCGACCGCAATCTCTATCATGTGTTTGCGGATTCCGCACACGCGCTCTACATCGTGTCCGAGCAAGGGATGGTGCTCAAGTCGGCCGATGCCGGCGCGAACTGGGCCTATCTGCCGACCGGCGGCAAGGGCACGTTGTGGTCGGGCGTTGCGATGCCGGATGGCCGGATCGTGGTCGGCGGCCTGCTCGGCAGCCTGTTCGAGAGTCGCGACGGCGGCACGACGTGGGCCGCGCTGAATACCGGCGCGCACAGCTCGATCACCGATCTGGTCGCGACCGGCGGCGGGCTGGTCGGCGTCGGGCTCGACGGGCTGACGTTCACGCAGCGCGTCGCGGGCGGCCCGGTCGATGTCGCGCAGCGCGCGGATCGCGCGACGCTCACCGCCGCGCTGATCGACGCGCGCGGGAAACCGATGTTGTTTTCGCAGGATGGTGTACTGACTGGGCTTTGAGCAGACTTTTGATTCTGGTCCAGACGCATCAGGCACCCTGGCCATACCTGAAGAGTGAAAAAGAAAATGAAGGATGACATAGCATCGAGTGCAATGCCGGAAAACCAACCGGATGTACCGACCCGGCGCCAACTCCTGCGTATGGCGGCTGTGGGCGCCGCATCGCTGGTGGCTGGCAAGGTATCGATGGCTGAAGGTGCTGTCGCGGCAACGGCGGATCAAAGCATCCTGGACGTCGCCATCATCGGTGCCGGGCTGGCGGGGCTGACGGCCGCGCGTGACTTGAAGCGCGCCGGGTGCGAATCGTTCGTCGTGTTGGAGGCGCGCAACCGCGTTGGCGGACGCACGTACAACCATGACCTTGGAAACGGTGTGGTGTCGGAAGCCGGCGGTCAGTGGATCGGCCCCGGCCAGACGGCCATTGCCGATCTGGCACGCGAGCTTGAAGTCGATACCTTCCCGACCTTCTACGCGGGCAAGACCACGGTGCTGGCTGGTGATGTCAGGGTGGCGCAGGATTTTCACGGCGGCATCGGCACCGACGATGCGATCGGCGCGAAGCTCGGAGAACTCGCGCGCGGCGTGCCTTCCGATGCACCGTGGGAAGCGAAGGATGCGGCCGAGCTCGACAAGCTGACATACGGTGACTGGCTGTTGAAACAAGGCGTGAAGTATGAGGACGGATACTTCATGGGCCTGGCCGCGAAGCTGACGACGGGCGGTGCCCCCGCGCAGCTCGGGCTGCTGTTCTATCTGTCGATGATCAACAGCGCGAGCAACAGCCTGGACCAGCTCGAATCGACCAAGGGCGGCGCGCAGGAAACACGCTTCGTCGGCGGCTCACAGATCCTCAGCATCAAGATGGCGAAGGGCCTGGGCGACAAGGTCCGACTGGCCAGCCCGGTACGCAGGATTGCCGGCTGGAATCGTGACGTTGTCGAGGTCCACACCGACCAGGGTGTGGTGCGCGCGCGCCGTGTGATCGTTGCGATGAATCCGGCGCTGTGCAACCAGGTCGTCTACGACCCCCCGTTGCCCGAAGGGCGCACGCAATTGCAGCGGCGCTGGCCGGCGAACGCGCCGATGCGCAAGACGGTGCACGTCTATGAGAGGCCGTTCTGGCGGGACGACGGCCTGAACGGCCAGATCTTCCAGGTCGGTGGTCCCGTTTCCATGGCCTATGACAACTCGCCTCCCGACCTGTCGGTTGGCATCATCAGCGCATTCGTGTCGCCGGCTTCGGTGCCAAGTCATGCCAAGGCGGCCGAGCAGATGCTGTCGGCGATTTACGCCAAGGCATTCGGAGGCAAGGCGCTGCAGCCGAAGCAGTTCCACGACCAGGACTGGGGCAAAGTCGATCCGTGGACGCTGCAATGCATTCATCCTTTGCCGCCCCGCTTCCTGACGACGTGGGGGAAGTTCCTTCATCCGTCGATCGGCAAGCTGATATGGTCGGGTACCGAGACGGCCGACATCTGGGCCGGCGCGATGGACGGTGCGGTGCGCTCCGGCCACCGGGCCGCGTTGCAAGCACTGGCGGCTCTGGCCCATCAAGGCGAGGTGGCGTAAATGCAGCGGACCTTATTCATGGTCACCATCGCGGCAGTTGCGGCAGCGGTCGGCGCGGGCGTGCTCTACGGACGCGATTTGACGGATGGCATGCGCTATGAAAAGGCCATGTCCCAGATCGGCGAGGCCAGCAAGGCCAACGCCGGCCCGTGGCCGCAGCCGCAGGAGACTTGCTTCGTCTGTCACGGCCCACGGGGCCAGTCGCTCAACGCCTGGTACCCGGCGCTGTCGGGCCAGCCCAAGGCCTATATCGCAGCCCAGTTGCACGCGTTTGCCAATGACCAGCGGCGCAACCCGTACATGGGGCCGCTCGCGAAGGGCCTCACCGATGCGCAGATCGACGCATTCGCAACCTATTTCGCGCAGCAGACGCCAGCCCGAAACGAAGGTGTCCCGGCCGATGCAAAGCTCGAAAAGCGCGGGCTGGCGTTGGTCCAAGCCCGAAGTTGCCAGGCGTGCCACGGCGCGAACCTGATGGGCAAGGACTCGGCGGCACGTTTGGCAGGACAGGGGCAAGACTATCTCGCGAAGCAGCTAGCGGAGTTCAAGGCGGGCGCACGCAAGGACCCGACCGCCGCCATGAACAGCATCGCTGCAACACTGTCGAGCGAAGACATTTCCGCAGTTGCCCACTACCTGGCCGGAGTGTCGCCGGTCCGGGAGGGCATCGCTGCTCGCTGATTTGCCGGGAGGGCCTGAGATGTTCACGCCTCGCGCACTGCGAGGGCGCCGCAGGCATGCCACCTGGATGGGGCGTTCTGCCAATCAATCGGATGCCGTGTCGCTTGTGGCAAGGTGTCCGCGTGCGATGCGAGGCGTGATCGCTATCATCAGATCCACTACGCGGTTCATGTTCACACCTTGCGCTTGCGAGCCAAACCTCAGAAGCGATGCACCATCCATCAGTGCTGCGATAAGTGTCGCGCGGGCGAGGCATTCGCGCGCGGTCGCCGACGAATCAATCTCACGGATGAGATCAGCGTAGCTTACCCGGTAGGCGGCATAGACGCCTCCCACGATTTCACGCGTGATGTCCGAATGCTGGGCTAGTGCAAACATCTCTGCCCAGAGTCGAAACACCGCAGGATCTGCAGCTTCCGCAGCGACGGACGCGGCGATATCGCACAGACGTTCTAGAGCCGGTTTGCCACTCGGCTTGCCTACATCCGCGTAGTGGTCCAGATAAGCCTGCGTCAGCGCGCCAATTGTCGAGCGGAGCAGGTCATCGTGGGTCGGGAAATAGTTTTGGAGCGCGGACGGCAGGATGCCAAGCTCTCTCGCCACCCGCGCCAACGAGAAGCTCGCATAGCCTTCTGCCGCTAGCAGGTTGCCGGCGGTAGAGATGATCTCGTTGATCTTGGTTTCTCTACGCTTTCCCTGCGCCGTCGGTCGGTAATGGAAGGCGTCCTGAGCCGAGTGCTGCGCCCGCAGATCCAGCAACTCTGGCGGGAACCGCCCACCCTCCCCAAAGATGCTGCCCTGGGTATCGCCACTGCCCTGAGCGGCACGAACGAGCGCTTCGCTTTCCAGCATCTCTGTAGGCGCGCTCACCACCATTTTGATGGTGCGTTTCGTCACACGAACGAACTCGATATAGTCCTTTCCGAGGTAATCGCCGTGGGAGGCGAATATAGTCATGCCGTCGATCTGCGCGACGATCACAGCCGCACGCACCAGGCACTCTTCGCCGGTCAGCGTCGGATGGAGTTCTGACAATAACTTCGCAAGGATTCCTCGAAACTGCACCTGAACCTCGTGCAGCAGTTCAGTGGCATAGGCTTCACGTGAGGCGAACGCCATGAGTTCCACCATGAACTTCGGCAGATCGGTCTCGTTGATGGTCTGGAAAATATGGTTGATCAGCGCAGAGCAACGTTGCGCTGCACCGGTGCCCGGACGACTCGCGATCGCGGTGTAGTCCGCCATGACCTGGCTCATGTATGCCCGGAGCGCCGTGCTCAGCAATTCATCTTTCGTTCGAAAGTAGTACTGGAGATTTCCGTGTGTGATGCCCATGCGATCCGCCACGCGGCGTGTCGCGAATCCGGCATAGCCATCCTCCTGAAATACCTGGCGCGCAGTACCAAGGATCTCCCGGATACGCAGTTCCCGATTTCGTCGCGTTGACGGCTGCCTGGTTTCTTCGGAATGGTCAGGGTTGTTTTGCTTGACCGCGCCATTTTGCACTTTGGCTCTCCCATCACGTTAAAAGACAGTCCAAATTATAGGCCGATACGACGGAAGGGGGGAACGCCGCGCCGATTTTCCGTGCCCGGGCGTTTCCATAGTGGCTACCTGAGTACAGCCGTTGACCACAGCCGGACTGCCTGCACGCCCCTCCGCCCACACCAGCCACGTACCGGACGCTTCGGCAGCCGCGCCACCCGTCTCCCGCAACACGCGAAATTGCCTCGATGCGACATCGTTTGTGCCGGGTTTGGTCGGTGTTTTCCCTATCGCGATCACCTTGCTTGTAGGCCGTATCAACGTTAATATTGGGCCAACTAAATGCAGTTTGTAGGCCATCAAAACGTCGAGATGTGGTGGCGAAGGCAGAATAGGGCGCATCGCTCGATCTCGAGATCGAGCAGACATGCCGCACCGGCTTCGACCGACTGACGCGCAAGGCAGCTTCCCGCATCGATTTTGATTAACCCGATGTTCAACAACAGAGATATCAGGAGACAACCATGGCAAAGCACCCCGTCGTCGTCTATGGCGCAAGCGGTTACACCGGCATGTTGATCATGGACTGGCTGATCGATCAGAACATCCCGTTCACCGCGGTCGCGCGCAACGCAGGCCGGGCGAAGGAGATGATGGCGCAGCGTGTCGTGCGCCTCGAGTCGGCCAAATACGAAATCCTCGAAGTGGAACACAACGTGGATTCGCTCGCGAAGGCATTCAGCGGCGCAAAGGTTGTGTGCAACACCGTTGGTCCGTTCTTCAATTTTGGGTTGGTTGCGGTGCAGGCGGCACTCAAGGCAGGGTGTCATTACCTTGATACCACCGGCGAGCAGCACTTCATCCGCCAGGTGCGCGATCAGTTTGGCGAGCAGTTCCGTCAGGCCGGTTTGCTGGCGTCGCCGTCGAACGCGTACATGTACACGTTCGCTGAAATTGCGGCCGAACTGGCGCTCGAGACGCCGGGTGTCGATGCGCTGGAGACAGCGACCCTGGCGCGCGGACTGCGTGGCGCTGGTGCCGGCGTGAGCGTGGGCTCCGCCGCCACCATCTTCGAAAGCTATCGCCAGGAATCCTGCTATCTGTGGGAAAAGGAACTGGTGCCGCACGAGAAGCACGCTTCGTTCTCCGTCGCCTCCCCCGATTTCCTGCAACCGGTATTCGCTCTGCCGTGGGGAGGCACTTCGCTGCCGGTGTACTTCCAGCACGATTCGCGCGTGCGCAGTTGCATCTCGAGCGTTGGCTTCTACGACAACAACGCGATGCGAATGGTCCATGAACTCGGCCAAAAGTGGGATGCCGAGTACGCGCACCTGCCGCGCGAGCAGCAGGACGCGGTGCTGGCTAAGCTCGTCGATTCGACTACGCCGATCATGCCGCCGCGCGAGCGCACGTCGTCTCACCGTACCGTTGACTTTGCAATTGGCCGGGGTCAGCTCGCTGCGGTGCGCGCGACCGTGCACGGGATCACGCCGTATATCTCGACGGGCGCTATCCAGGCCGCCGGCGCGATCAAGCTGATCGACGGCGATACCGCCAAGGTCGGGTTCGCGTCCGGCTCGCAGGCGTTCGGGCATCGCTACCTGCTCGGCTTCCTTGAGCAGCGCGGCTTGGCGCGCGCCACGATCTCGCAGCTGTAATCAAGTCGTCATGCGGCTCTGACTTGAACGTCAGGCCGTAGCAGGACACACGAAGCACGCCCCGGATGCTGTCTCGGGGCGGCACCGAAAATCAATTTCGACCCGTATGCGGCAGGCAGGAGTCGTTCCGTCATCGACCCGGTACGGCTCCAGAGGAATACGAAAATGGCAATCATTGATTTTTTCGACCGCGGGTGGCGCATCAACCCCCACGGCATCGCTTATATCCAGGGCGAACGCAGCTTTTCGTTTCAGGAGATCGGCGAGCTTTCGTGCCGCATCGCCAACGGGCTGCTGGCTGCCGGGTTCGAAAAGGAAGCCAAGGCAGCGGTGTGGGCGGACAACGACGTAATGGGGTGGGGCTGCGCGCTCGGCATGTGGCGCGCCGGCATGGTGTACATCCCCGTCAACGGGCGCAACGCGGCGGCCGAGAACCAATACGTGCTGGACGCTTTCGACTGTGAAGCGCTGTTCTTCACCCAGGCATGTGCACCGATTCTGGAAGAACTGCGGTCCAGCCTGCCGAAGGTCAAGCTGTGGGTGTGCGTTGACGCTGAACTTCCGTGGGCACCGTCGCTCGCCACCTGGAGCGAGGGTCACCTGACCACCATGCCGCGCGTCGAGTACGACATGGACGATATCGTCACGTTGTCGGCAACGGGCGGTACCACGGGTGCCCCGAAGGGCGTGATGAACACGCACCGCGCGTTCCAGACGTACTTCGCACAATTCATGATCGCGTTCCCATATGGAACGCAGCGCCCGGTGAATCTTGCCGCTGCGCCCATGACGCATACCGCGGGGATGATGTCGCTGCCGTGTACCGCACGCGGAGGCACGGTGGTCGTGCTCCCGAAACCGGATCCCGCGCTGCTGCTCGCCGCCATTGCCAAGCATCGCGTCACCGAGTTCTTCTTGCCCCCGACGGTTATCTATCGCCTGCTCGACATCCCCGGCATCGAGCAGCAGGACTTCTCGTCGCTCAAGTATTTCCTGTACGGCGCCGCACCGATGTCGGTAGAGAAGCTCAAGCGCGCCATCGAAGTATTCGGTCCGGTGATGGCCGGTGGTTACGGGCAGACCGAGGCCGCAGCATCGATCTCCAACATGGCGCCCGCCGAGCATTTCGTCGACGGCAAGATCGCGTCTGATGAACGGCTCTCGTCGGTGGGCCGACCGAACCCTCTGATCCGCGTCGAGATCATGAACGATCAGGGCGAGGCGCTGCCGCAAGGCGAGACCGGCGAAATCTGCGTGCGTGGTGACCTCATCATGAAGGGCTACTACAAGGCACCGGACAAGACCGCCGAAACCATCGTCGGCGGCTGGCTGCACACTGGCGACGTCGGCCATCTCGACGCCGAAGGCTACCTGCACATCACCGACCGCAAGAAGGACATGATCATCAGCGGCGGCTTCAACGTGTACCCGAGCGAGATCGAGCAGGTGATCTGGGCGCATCCGGCGGTGCAGGATTGCGCAGTGATCGGTGTGCCTGACGACAAGTGGGGCGAGGCGGTGAAGGCGGTCGTGGAGCTCAGCGTGGGCCAGACAGTAAGCGCCGAGGAACTCGTTGCCTTGTGCAAGGAGAAGCTCGGTTCGGTCAAGGCGCCGAAGAGCGTGGACTTTGTCGGCGCACTGCCGCGCAGCACGATCGGCAAGGTGTTGAAGAAAGACTTGCGCGAGCAGTACTGGCAAGGTCAGCAACGCAAAATCTGAGATGAGCGATAGACGAATGAGCAACATCTACATTGCCGGCATCGCCATGACGGTGTTTGGCCGTCACCTCGAACGCACAATCGACGACCTCGCTGGCGATGCGCTGCGCGGTGCGCTGCAGGACGCAGGCTGCAACGCCGATGCGATCGGTGCGGCCTACTATGGCGGCATTACCAATGGTCCGTTGCAAGGTCAACTGTCGATTCCAGGACAGGTTGTGTTCAGTAAGATCGGTCTGGAAGGCATTCCGGTTTTCAACGTCGAGAACGCGTGTGCGTCCGGCAGCACCGCCGTGCACCTGGCTGCGCAAAGCCTGAAAGCGGGCGTATGCGATGTGGCATTGGCCATCGGCGCGGAAAAGATGAACGTGCCGGACAAGGCGAAATCCTTCGCGCTGTTCGAGGGCGGGTGGGACGTGTCGCGTGTCGAGGAAAACTTTGCTCACCTGATGAGGATGGGCGAGGGCGTTGAGTCGCCACCGGGCTCGGAATCAGACCGGCCCTACAGCCGCTTCATGTCGGTCTACGCGGCGATGTGCCGCTATCACATGAAGACCTACGGCACGACGCAGCGTCAGATCGCTGCGGTCTCGGCAAAGAACCACGGACACTCGGTGCACAACCCGCTTTCGCAATTCCGCAAGCCGTTCACGATCGACGAGGTACTCGCGGCGGTGCCGATCACCTATCCGATCACACTGCCGATGTGCGCGCCGGTGACGGACGGGGCTGCCGCGGCCATCCTCTGCACGGAAGAGGGCCTGCGCCGCATCGGTGCCGATCGCAAGCGTTGCATCCGGATCGCGGCAAGTGTGATCCGCAGCTTCACGCATCGGCGCATCGAAGAGCCGGAAAAACACATCGGTCGTTTGGCGGCGCTACAGGCATACGAGCAGGCCGGACTGGGCCCCGAGGACATGGATGTAGCCGAGGTCCACGATGCCTCGGCCATGGGCGAAATCATCCAGGCCGAAAACCTCGGGTTGGTCGCGCTCGGTCAAGGTGGCCCCGCTGCCGAACGAGGCGATTTCACGATCGGCGGACGTATGCCCATCAATACGTCCGGTGGTCTCGAATCGAAGGGCCATCCGATCGGCGCGACCGGCATCGGTCAACTCTATGAACTGGTCACGCAATTGCGTGGGGAGGCCGGTGCACGCCAGGTGCTCGGCGCGCGGCATGCGATTCAGGAAAACGGGGGAGGCTTCCAGGGAATCGAAGAAGCAGCGCTTGCCGTTCATATTTTGAGTAAAGATTGACGGAGTTTGAGATGACCAAGGGGCTCGATACCAAGCAGGCCGGTCAATCCGGACTGACGAGGCGCACTTTCGTAAAAGGTGCAGTAGCGACTGCCGTTGTCGTGCCGGCCGCCGCAGCCATGCAGAGTGCGCTCACGGCGCCGCGGGACGACGCCAAAGAAGTGGCCGACCTTGAAAAATATCGGGCGCTGGGCGGATGGGTCGAGAAGCCCGATGACATGCAATCCGCGCTTGAGGGCGATGTCAGCGCGGATGTGATCGTCGTGGGTGCTGGCTTCGCAGGCCTTTCCGCTGCACTGGAACTTGCCAGGCAGGGTGCGAAAGTGATTGTCCTCGAGCGTGAGTTTGCAGGCTTTGGCGCAAGCGGGCGCAATGCCGGCTACCTGGGCGGTGCTATTGCGCTTGAATACGATCTGTTCCTCAAGGATGTCGGCAAAGAACGCGCGCAGGAGATTGTCCGCTACTACGAAGACGCCGTCCCCTTCGTTGAAGGCAAGCTCAAGGAGCACGGCATCGACTGCGACTACAACCCGTCCGGGTTGATTCGCGCGGGCATTGATTCGTCACAAGAAAAAAAAGTACGCGAGGGCGTACAGGCGAGCGCGGAGTTTGGTGTCCAGTCAGCGTTTCTGGACGAGGCTCAGATGCGGGCACGGGGCATTCCCCCGGCGTTCCTGTTTGGTGAGTACACACCGCGCGGCGGCACGCTCCACCCGGGCAAGTACGTGATGGGTTTGCGGCGCGCAGCACTTCGGGCGGGTGTGAAGCTCTACGAGAACACGCCGCTGCTGTCCTATACGGAAGGGCCCCTGATTCAGGTGAAAACGCCGCACGGTAGCGCAAGTGCTCCAGTGCTGATGCTCGCCACGAACGCTTATACCCCGCAGCTCGGCCTGCTTGCGGACAAGGTGGTGCCCTTGCGGGTATCAGCCATGGAGACCGAACCGCTTTCCGCGGCACAACTGAAATCGTTGGGCTGGGCGCGACGCGAAGGCATCATGACTGCACATTGGGTCATGGAAAGCCATCGGGTGACAGCGCAAAACACGCTGCTGGTGACCACCAAGCGACTCAACTATCCGTACGGATCGAAGACGCCGAATGTACCTGACTACGATCAGTACCGTGAGCTGAGGATCGCCATGCGCGACCGTTTCCCGACCTTGAGAGACGTTGCGATGCGGGCGTGTTGGAGCGGCTATATCAGCTTCGCCAACGATGCGCTCCCGGTGGTTGGCACGACCGGAGCGAACCAGAACATTTACTACTCCGCCGGGTGTTCGGGGCATGGTGTGGCGGCCCAATCCATGGTCGGCCACATGATTGCCCAACGGATTCTCGGTACCGAGCCGCCGCTGCTCACGGCGGTGCGCCACGAGTCGCCCTCGACGCTTCCCGAACCATTTCGATGGTGTGCCATGAAAGGGGCGCTGGCTGGCGCGGCCATTATGGACGACTGGGTAAACAGTAAGGTGAGAGGCGCCAAGGCATAAAGGCAAGCGCTTTTTAACTGCAAAAGGAAAGGAGGAGCACAACATGATTCGCCTGAAGAAAAACGTGGAGTTGCCAGCGGCCGGGCTGACCGGTTTCGAGACGCCGCTGAGTGAAGAGGAAAGTGCGATCCAGAGCAGCGTCCACCGCTTTGCGCGCGACGTGCTTCGTCCGATTGGCCGGGAACTCGACCGCATGACGCCGGAAGATGTGATTGCCCCCGGGTCGCCATACTGGACGGCCATGATCGAGAGCGCAAAGCTCGGGCTCGACCCGCAATTGATTGCGCAATTCCCGCCAGAGATGGGTGTTCGGATCGAGTCGATTATCGGCGAAGAACTCGGCTGGGGCGATTCCGGTCTGGCGGTTTCGCTCGGTGTTGCGGGCATGCCGTTGATGATGGCTCAATCGGTCGGCAATCAGGAACTGATCGACATGTGTACCGGCAAGATCGGCTGCTGGGCGAATACGCAGCCCGATCGCGGTTCTGACGGGGCGATTCTCTACCGCGAAGAGATCAGCGCGCATGGCAAGCAGCCGGTCGGGAACGTCTACGCCAAGGTCGGTGCAGACGAGATCGTCATCAACGGGCAGTACTCGTCGTGGGTGTCGAACGGATCGGTGGCACAGGTCGCGCTCGCCTACATGGCAGCGGACTATGGGGATGGTTTCTACGGTACCGGTGAGAACGCTGCCCAGACGAACGGTATTGGCATGATCATTCCGCTCGATCTGCCAGGCATCTCGCGAGGCAAGCCGCTGGACAAGATCGGCCAGCGCGCGCTGCCGCAGGGCGAGATCTTCTTCGACAACGTCAGGGTTCCGAAGCGTTTCGCCATCGCGATGAAGGATGAATACCTCGGCAACCTGACCTCGACGTGGTCATTCGGTGGAACGCATATGTGCCAGGTCTTTACCGGCGTGGCTCGCGCCGCGTTTGAAATGGCGCTGGCCTATTGCCACGAACGCAAGCAGGGCGGCGGCTTCCTCATCGAGCACCAAATGACGCAACTGCGCCTGGGCGACATGCTGCGCCGGCTGGAGATGGCACGTGCCATTGCCCGTCGCAGTCTCGCGTTCGCGAGGATGTCGCCGCAAACCCATCCCTACGCGACTGCGCAGGCCAAGGTCAGCGTGACAGAGGAAGCCATGAAGATCACGCACGAGGCATTCCAGCTCTTCGGCGGCAACGGGACCACGCGCGAGTATCCGATCGAGAAGCTCTTCCGCGACGTCCGGTCCGCGTTGATCGAAGACGGCGAAAACTACCACCTCACAATGCGCCTTGGCGTGCTCGCAAGCCGGCTCTATCAGAACGGCTGGACGAAGGAATAAGCGAGACGCGCCGTCGCTCCCGGGTTGGAGCGGGCGGCGCATCTCCAGATTCCGCTACGGGCCGCGGCCGAGCGTTTCGGGCCGCATTTGTTTGAGAGGCCGGCACAATACGACGCTGTATTTGAATCGTGGAGCGCCTTGCCCGGCGAGCCCAGTTATGGAGCATGGCACAACGTGACGTTTCCATTAAGGAGGTCATGGTGAATATGATTAGTATGTCGAAACAAGTTTCGATGGCGGTCCTGTTGGTTTCCGTGGCTGTTGTTGCCCACGCCCGTGGAGGCGGAGTATCTCGTCCTGACCGATCGATTCCGCATTCGGTGGCTTTGTCGAGTGAGAATCCGGCCGAATCGGACGCAGCGACGGCGAAAGCAAACGTGAACATGGCTCAGGCGGCAAGCGCCAGTCCGGTTTCGGGAAAAACCCGGGCCCAAGTGCAGGCGGAAATCCTGCAGGCAGGAGAGGCGGGGATGCTTCCATCGCGTGGCTTCGACTACCCGCCGAACGCGGACACGATTTCACGGAATCGCGCGCGATATCTGCGGCTCGAGCAGGCGTGGAAAGACGACGGAGTGCTTCCTGGCGCGAGCCAGTAAGCAGCGTCGAGGATTGAATCAGGAGACGAAATGAAAGTGCTGGTAGCGGTGAAGCGTGTCGTTGATGCGAATGTGAAAGTTCGCGTCAAGGCTGACGGATCGGGAGTCGATTTGGCGAACGTGAAGATGAGCATCAATCCGTTCGACGAAATCGCGGTCGAGGAGGCGGTGCGGCTGAAGGAAGCCGGCGTTGCGACTGAGGTGATTGTCGTTTCGTGTGGCGCGAGCACGTGCCAAGAGACATTGCGGGGGGCGCTGGCGATCGGCGCGGATCGCGCGATCCTGATCGAGTCGAACGACAGCGTCGAGCCGCTGGCCGTCGCGAAGATTCTAAAAGCGCTGGTCGACAAGGAACAGCCGCAGATGGTGATCCTCGGCAAGCAGGCGATCGACGACGACTCGAACCAGACGGGCCAGATGCTGGCTGCGCTGGCGGGGCTGCCGCAAGCGACGTTCGCGTCGAAGGTGACGATCGCCGATGGCAAGGCCACGGTTGCGCGTGAAGTGGACGGCGGCGCGGAAACGCTGTCCCTGACGCTGCCGGCAGTGGTCACGACCGACCTGCGCCTGAACGAGCCGCGTTACGTGACGCTGCCGAACATCATGAAGGCAAAGAAGAAGCCGCTGGAAACGGTGAAGCCGGAAGACCTCGGCGTCGATGTCGCGCCGCGTCTGAAGACGCTGAAGGTGGTCGAGCCGCCGAAGCGCGCGGCCGGCGTGAAGGTGCCGGACGTGAAGACGCTGGTCGAGAAGCTGAAGACCGAAGCCAAGGTGCTGTAAGAGGGAGCGGAAAGAAATGACGATTCTGGTGATTGCAGAACACGACAACGCGTCGATCAAGGCCGCGACGCTGAACACGGTGGCGGCCGCAGCGAAGATTGGCGGTGACATCCACGTGCTGGTCGCGGGCCACAACGCGCAAGCGGCGGCCGACGCGGCAGCGAAGATCGCAGGCGTGTCGAAGGTGCTGCTGGCCGATGCGCCGCAACTGGCCGCAGGCCTGGCGGAAAACGTCGAGGTGACCGCGCTGAACATCGCGAAGGATTATTCGCACATCCTCGCGCCGGCCACCGCGTATGGCAAGAACATCGCGCCGCGTATCGCCGCGAAGCTGGACGTCGCGCAGGTCTCGGACATCACGGCGGTCGATTCGGCCGACACGTTCGAGCGCCCGATCTACGCCGGCAACGCGATCGCGACGGTGCAGTCGAGCGATCCGATCAAGGTCATCACGGTGCGTGCAACGGGTTTCGATCCGGTGGCGGCGGAAGGCGGTAGCGCATCGGTCGACAAGATCGAAGCAGCGGCAGACGCCGGCAAGTCGCAGTTCGTGAGCCGTGAAGTGACGAAGCTGGACCGTCCGGAACTGACGTCGGCCAACATCATCGTGCCGGGCGGCCGCGGTCTGGGCAGCGGCGAGAACTACACGAAGGTGCTGGAGCCGCTGGCGGACAAGCTGTCGGCCGCACTCGGCGCGTCGCGCGCGGCAGTCGACGCCGGCTACGTGCCGAACGACTACCAGGTCGGCCAGACCGGCAAGATCGTCGCACCGCAGCTGTACATCGCGGTCGGCATTTCGGGTGCGATCCAGCATCTGGCCGGCATGAAGGATTCGAAGGTGATCGTCGCGATCAACAAGGATCCCGAAGCGCCGATCTTCAGCGTGGCCGACTATGGCCTCGTCGGCGATCTGTTCACGCTCGTGCCGGAGCTGACGTCGTCAATTTGAGCGGGCAAGCCGAAGCGGTGACCCGCACAGGGCGGGCACCGTCATCATGTAGATAGAGGCTGTATGGCAAAAAAATCTTCTCCAACCAGTACGGCAAACCTGCAGCGCAGGCAATGGCTCAAATATGCCGGGGCCTCGGCTGCCGCGGGCACGCTCGCCGTGAGCGCCCAACAGTCGTATGCCGCAGTCACCACGGGCGCGAGAAGCACTGACGGCATTCTCGATGTCGCCATCATCGGTGCTGGACTGGCCGGCCTGACTGCCGCGCGAGACCTGCGTAAGGCGGGCTGCGAGTCCTTTCTGGTGCTCGAAGCCCGGGATCGCGTGGGAGGGCGAACGCTCAACTACAACATTCCCGGTGGGTACGTTTCGGAAGTCGGCGGACAGTGGATCGGCCCGGGCCAGACTGCCGTCGCCGATCTCGCGCGCGAACTGGGCGTCGGAACTTTCCCAACCTATTACGACGGGAAGACAGTCGTTCTGGGCGGTGAAGGGCGCGTGACAGTCGATTTGAAGGGCACCTTCGGTACCGACGAGGCGGTCGCGGCCAAGCTCAGCAAGCTCTCGCGCGACGTCCCCGGTGGTGCGCCGTGGAAGTCTTCGAAGATCGGCGAACTGGACAGGCTTTCGGTCGGGGATTGGCTGGCGAAGCAGGATATCAAGCCGGAAGACCAGGTGAGCTGGAATGCCAGCATCATTCTCTCGGGTGGCGCGGCGCCGGCAAAGATGGGGTTGCTGCATTTCCTTTCGATGATCAATTCGGCGGATTGCGATTATTCTCAACTCGACGCCATCAAGCACAGCGCCCAGGAAACCCGCTTCATCGGCGGCTCGCAAATCCTCAGTATCAAGATGGCCCAGCAACTCGGCGACAAGGTCCGCTTGTCTTCACCGGTTCGCCAGATTTCCGGATGGGACAGCGACGTCGTCACCCTGCATTCGGACCATGGAGAAGTACGGGCGCGTACCGTCATCATGGCCATCCATCCGGCCTTGTGTCATCAGATGCAGTTCGATCCGCCCTTGCCCGAAAAGCGTGCGGCCCTGCAGGGCGCCTGGCCCGCGCATTCCCCCGCGCGGAAGACGGCCATGGTTTATCGCCGCCCGTTCTGGCGCGACAAGGGCATGAACGGCAGCATCTTCCAGGTCAATGGCCCCATTCTTTGGGCCTTCGACAACTCCCCGCCCGGTGGGGAGATCGGGGTCATCAACGCGTTCGTCGGGAATGCGATGGTCCCGTCCGAACGGGACGCTGCAATGGCCATGCATAAGCAGTTCTACGCGCAGGCATGGGGCGACGAAGCGCTTTCTCCCATCGCCTATCACGATCAGGACTGGAGCAAGGCCGATCCCTGGACGATTACCTGCGTTTCCGCAATTCCGCCGGGCTTCTGGAGCGCGCACGGCGAGGCGCTGCGCCCGTCGTGCGGCAAGCTGATCTGGTCGGGAACGGAGACGGCAGATATCTGGGCCGGTTACATGGATGGCGCAGTGCGTTCCGGCCATCATGGCGCACTTCAGGCGCTGAATTCCCTGCGTCGAGCGTAGGAGGGTATCAATGAAAAAAATTCTATTATTTGGCATTCCTCTGGTTGCCGTCCTGCTGCTCGCCATTTTTGGTTCCGATCTGCTGGGCCTTTATCGACTTCAGAGCTATGTCACGACGTCGGCGGCCGCTTACGTTGCCGATGGCGGGCCATGGCCACACGTGGTCGACACCTGCACCGTCTGCCATGGAGTCAAAGGAAACTCGCTCCATCAGGGATATCCGAGCCTGGCGGGGCAGCCCGCGCCTTACCTGGAAACACAGCTCCACAATTTCGCGAGTGAGGCGCGGCGCAATCCGAACATGGGACCTCTCGCTAAGACGATGAGCGACCCGCAGATCAAATCGCTGGCTGCGTATTTCGCAAGTGTGACTCCGGTCGCGAATCACTACTTCCAACCGGATGCACGGTTGCGCGAGAAGGGACAGCGCCTGGTGGCCGCGGGCAACTGTGTCGCATGTCATGGTGCCCAACTGATGGGCCACGACCAGTTTCCGCGGTTGGCCGGTCAGGGATACGACTATCTGCTTGCGCAGTTCGACGAGTTCGCTTCCGGCATCCGCAGTGAACCCACAGGCGTCATGAAAAATCTAGCGACTGGTTTTTCGCCAGAAGACCGCCAGGCCATTGCCATCTATCTGGCAAGCCTTGACCCGAAGAAAAATTGACCTATCAGATACAACCGGAGTTTGGAGTTTAGTCATGGACCTCAGATCTGTCGTTCTCGTTCTCTCTAGTGCGTTGCTGGCGTGGAGTTCATTTTTCCACGGCTGGAAGTTCGTCAAAAGACGCAACTTTCTTCTCGGGCTGGAGATGTGGATTGTGGGTATCTCCGCGACGAACGCTATCGGATACTTTGCCACCGGGAACGCCGTTTCCTATGAGGTAGCGCATTTCTTTGACGCGTTCTCCCGTGGATTCGGCATGCCTATCATCGCCGTTGCGGGTCTGATGGCGATTACGCACGGGTACAAGCCGACAGTTCGCCAGGACGTCGCGGCATTTGTCGTCCCGGCTGCACTCACATTCGTCCTCGTGGGATCGGACTTCGTCGCTCCGGTTTTGCCCTACTTCTATCTGACGATGTGGATCCTGCTGTCGATCTATCTCGCGTACTTCATTAAAAGGCTCCTGGAAATAGGTGAGACGCTCCGTGCGCTGGCCTTGGCGTTAGGCCTGGTGACTTCACTCGGCATTGCGGGTATTTATGATTTTTACAAGATCCCGGGCGACGAAACGAACGTGTTTTTCAATTTCTACACCCTTGCTTTGTGCTCGTGGGCCTACCTCATGGCGGCGATCTATCACGGCTATTGTGCTATCGAGGGAACGAAAAGCGGCGGGGCCGTGCTGAAATCGCCCACACCGTACCGCAGCTGACTTGCTTCTCGACGCGCTCTCGAACGCCGGCGAGGTGGTCATCGTGCTGGTTCCGCCTCTGTGGATGTTGTTGTTCGGTGGGCAGTTGCTGGGCCGCGCACGAAAGCAGCCGGCACGCTTGCAAGGTGTTAGAGCGACCACCTAAGGCAACTCTCAAACGTATCTCAACACAGGATTGAATATGACTACCCTGATCGTGAACTACCCAAGCACGGAAGGTGCGACCTTTGACCGTGAGTATTACCTTTCGAAGCATGCTCCCCTTGTCGGCTCGGCGTGGAGCGAGTTCGGTCTGCAATCGGCCGAAGTCCTGTTTCCATCAACGAAAGCACAGCCCTTCGCATGCGTTGCGATACTGCGTTTCAACGATCAGGCCGCGATCAATAGGGTCCTTTCTTCCGCCAAAACTGCCGAGGTAATGGGTGACGTGAAAAACTTCACCACTATCACTCCGACGATTTTCTGCGCGGACGATTGACAGATCGCTCGGCTGGCCCGACTTCGTCACTACCGTCGGGCCTGCAATCCTTGCGATGAACGATGCCATGTGAAAAATAGAATTGTCCGATGACACTATTGATTGGAATTCCTCTAGAAGCTGCCGCCGGCGAACGGCGCGTTGCGACCGTGCCCGAAGTGGTCGAGAAGCTGATCAAGCTGGGGTTTTCGGTCGCCGTCCAAAGCGGCGCCGGTGCCGGCGCGAATTTTGACGACGACGCGTATCGTGCGGCCGGTGCGAGCATCGCCGCTACAGCGGCCGAGCTGTGGTCGGGCAGCGATATCGTTTTCAAGGTGCGCCCGCCGAGCACGGAAGAAGTCGCGCTGATGCGCGAAGGCGGCACGCTGATCGGCTTCGTGTGGCCCGCGCAGAATCCCGAACTGATGCAGCAGCTGGCTGCGAAGCGTGCCACCGTGCTCGCGATCGATTCGCTGCCGCGCACGCTGTCGCGCGCACAGAAGATGGACGCGCTCACGTCAATGGCCGGCATCAGCGGCTACCGTGCAGTGATCGAGGCCGCGCATGCATTCGGCCGCTTCCTGAACGGGCAGGTCACCGCGGCCGGCAAGGTCCCGCCGGCCAAGGTGTTCATCGCGGGCGCCGGTGTGGCCGGTCTGGCCGCGATCGGTACGGCGGCCAGCCTCGGCGCGATCGTGCGCGCGAACGACACGCGGGCGGAAGTGGCCGACCAGGTCAGGTCGCTCGGCGGCGAGTTCGTCAAGGTCGACTACGAAGAAGAAGGCTCGGGCGGCGGCGGTTACGCGAAGGTGATGAGCGAAGGCTTCCAGCAGGCGCAGCGCGCGATGTACGCGCGGCAGGCGAAGGATGCCGACATCATCATCACCACCGCGCTGATCCCCGGCAAGCCGGCGCCGAAGCTCATCACCGCCGAGATGGTGCAGTCGATGAAGCCCGGCAGCGTGATCGTGGACATGGCCGCCGAACAGGGCGGCAACTGCGAACTCACGGTGCCCGGCGAAGCCGTCGTGCGCCACGGCGTGACGATCGTCGGCTATACCGATCTCGCATCGCGCCTGCCGCGGCAATCTTCCACGCTGTATGGGACCAACCTGCTGCGTGTGGTCGAGGAGCTGTGCAAGGGCAAGGACGGCACGATCAACGTCGACTTCGACGATGATGCGATCCGCGGCCTCACCGTCATCAAGGAAGGCAACGTCACGTGGCCGCCGCCGATCAAGCAGGCGGTCGTCGCGCCCAAGCCCGCGGCAGCGGCACCCGCAGCTGCCGCACCGGCGAAATTGAAAGGCCACGGTCACAGCGGCGAGCCGATGTCGGCCAAGTCGCTCGCGATCGTATTCGCGATCGGCGCGCTGGCGTTCCTGTTCGTCGGCCAGTTCGCACCGGCCAGCTTCCTGTCGCATTTCACGGTGTTCGTGCTCGCGTGCTTCGTCGGCTACATGGTGATCTGGAACGTCACGCCGTCGCTACACACGCCGCTGATGAGCGTGACCAACGCGATCTCGTCGATCATCGCGATCGGCGCGCTCGTGCAGGTCGCGCCGCCGCTGGGCGAGCCGGCCAACGCCGGCGACCGTCCGTCCGGGCTGATCCTCGGCCTCGCGGTGGGCGCACTCACGCTCACGGCCGTCAACATGTTCGGCGGCTTCGCGGTGACACGACGCATGCTGGCGATGTTCCGCAAATAAGGGGACGAAAACAATGACTGCAAACCTGACGACCGTCTCCTATATCGGCGCCGCGATCCTGTTCATCCTCAGCCTCGGCGGCCTCGCCAATCCCGAGACCGCGCGTCGCGGCAACCTGCTCGGCATGATCGGCATGCTGACCGCCGTGCTGGCCACCGTGCTTGGCCCGCGCGTGTCGGCCGCGGGCATTCCGTACGTGAGCGCCGCGCTCGTCGTCGGCGGCGCCGGCGGCCTGTACGCCGCGAAGAAAGTGCAGATGACGCAGATGCCGGAACTGGTCGCGCTGATGCACAGCCTGGTCGGTCTCGCGGCCTGCCTCGTCGGCTTCGCGAGCTATATCGACACGTCGGTGCAGTTCACCGGCGCCGAGAAGGCCATTCACGAGGTCGAGATTTATGTCGGCATCCTGATCGGTGCAATCACGTTCACAGGCTCGATCATCGCGTTCGGCAAGCTGTCGGGCAAGATCGGCGGCAAGCCGCTGCTGCTGCCGGCGCGGCACTGGATGAACCTGGCCGCGCTGCTGATCGTGATCTACTACGGCCGCGCGTTCCTGCATGCGGAAAGCATCCAGGACGGCATGCTGCCGCTCGTCGTGATGACGGTGATCTCGCTGCTGTTCGGCGTGCACATGGTGATGGCGATCGGCGGCGCGGACATGCCGGTCGTGGTGTCGATGCTCAACAGCTACTCCGGGTGGGCGGCGGCGGCGACCGGCTTCATGCTCGGCAACGACCTGCTGATCGTGATCGGCGCGCTGGTCGGCTCGTCCGGTGCGATCCTGTCGTACATCATGTGCCGCGCGATGAACCGCAACTTCATCAGCGTGATCGCGGGCGGTTTCGGCAGCGGCGCGGGCGCACCGGCGGCAGTCGGCAGCGGCGCGGCACAGCCGGCCGGCGAAGCGGTGGCGGTGAGCGCGGTGGAGACGGCCGAGCTGCTGCGCGAGGCGAAGCGCGTGATCATCGTGCCGGGCTACGGGATGGCCGTGGCGCAGGCCCAGCACACCGTGTTCGAACTCACGAAGCTGCTGCGTGAAAAGGGTGTCGACGTGCGTTTCGCGATTCACCCGGTCGCGGGTCGCATGCCGGGGCACATGAACGTGCTGCTGGCCGAGGCGAAGGTGCCGTACGACATCGTGCTGGAAATGGACGAGATCAACGGCGACTTCCCGGAGGCCGACGTGTCGATGGTGATCGGCGCGAACGACATCGTGAACCCGGCCGCGCAGGACGATCCGATGAGCCCGATCGCCGGCATGCCGGTGCTCGAAGTGTGGAAGGCGAAGACGTCGATCGTGATGAAGCGCAGCATGGCCTCCGGCTATGCGGGCGTCGACAATCCGCTGTTCTACAAGGACAACAACCGCATGTTGTTCGGAGACGCGAAGTCGATGCTCAATGAAATCTTTGGCGCGCTGGCGGTCTGATTGTCCATTTTACTTGCCGCGAGATCGGGGCGGAACTGCGCCCCGACTTGCGGCACGATTCGTGACGTTTTCTCGGAGCGCGTACGCCCTGATGGCGCACGGGGAGCCATTCCTGACGACGCCTTTCTACCCAGCGAGAAACCGTCTAAAGCAGGCTTGACGGGACGATTGCGCCAGGCCGATGTCTGCGCCGCAAGTCTGTTGATCATCGACGAATTCAAGCGCGGGACCTACGCTGCATCCTTGGCGTCAATTCTTCCGTGCGCAATGCGAATCGCCATGGCCATCATCAGTTCGAAAACGCGGTCAATGTCCCCCCATTGCTTCGGCAGACCGAACATCAGGGTCGCTACGCCCTCCATCTGTGCCGCGATGAGTGTCGCGCGAGCGAGGCATTCACGCGCTGTAGCAGACGAATCTATCTCGCGCACCAGGTCGGCGTAAATCGCCCGATAAGCAGCGTAGATTCGTCTTACGAGCTCACGGGTGACATCTGAGTGCTGAGCTAGCGCGAACATTTCGATCGCGAATCGACATACCCTCGGATCGCAGGCTTCCTCGAAAACGTCCTCGACGATTTCACGCAGGCGCTCGAGCGCGGGTTTGCCGCTTGGCCTGCCCATTTCTACATAGCGATCCAGATAGGCCTTCAGCAGTGCGCTAATGGTCGAGTGAAGCAGGTCATCGTGCGTGGGAAAATAGTGCTGGAGCGCGGCCGGCAGGATACCGAGCTCCCTCGCAACTCGCGCCTGTGTAAAGTTCGCATATCCTTCCGACGCCAGGAGGTTAGCGGCAGAAGAGATTATCTCGTTGGTCTTTATCTCTCGACGCTTCCCTTGGAGCGTTGGCCGGTAGTCGAGGACGTCCTTTCCTGTTTGACGCGTGCTCAACTCAAGCAATCCGTGCTGGATATGCCCTTGGGACCCAAAGACGCCGACGTGAGTATTGCTGCTACCCTGTGCGTGGGGTTTGCGCGAGCTGTGAAGGGGGCCACCGTATTCGAGCACCTGTCCTGACAAGCTGACAATCAATTTTATAGCTCGCTTTGTCACGCGAATAAATTCTGTATGGTCCTTATCCGAGCCCCCGCCTTGATGAGAGAGAATCATCATTCCGGAGGTCTGCGCGATAAGAACGGATGCACGCACGAAGCACTCTTCGTTTGTCAAAGCCGGGTGGATTTCCGAGAGCAGCTTCACAAACATGCCCCGATATTCCGCGTACATATCGTCGACGAGTTCCGCAGCATAGGGTTCATGCTGAGCGAAAGCCCAGACTTCAAACAGAAACTTTGGTAGATCGGTTTCGTTGATATCGCGAAATATGCGCTCTACGAGCGCAGAGCAACGCCGCTCGGCGCTGGCGCCGGGCCGGCTTGCGATTTCCGCGTAGTCGTTGAGCGTCTGGCGTATATACGCCCGCAGCGCCGTACGCAGCAATTCATCTTTCGTGCGGAAGTAGTATTGGAGGTTTCCTTGTGCGATTCCGACCCGACGCGCTACGCGACGTGTCGCGAATCCAGCGTACCCATCTTCCTGAAACGTCTGCCGAGCGGCAACGATGATCTGCGTGATGCGCAGTTCCCGGTTTCGCCCTGCAACTGGCCCGCCGTCGGGCCTTGCTTCCCCCAAGGTTCCTCGCTCCGGCGATCTCTCTTGCACGTCGGCTCTCCTCAATAGAACTACTTCAGATTATAGGTCGGTTCGATGGTATGCAAAAGCATCGTCGATGCGATCTCGGTGAAGCAAGTTTCGGACACCTGCTCGCATTTGTGACAATCGCCCTGTCTGAATAATTAGGGGCGGATTTGCACGAGGCCGAGAAACAGCAAGTGGCTGGAGAATTGTTCACACCAGTCGGTGTTTCCCCTGCGTTTACCAAGCTTGATTTTAGGCCGATGCACAGCTATTATTAGGTCATGAATAAAATAAATATAGGTCAATAAAATGGACAGATTGGCTTGATGAGAGGATGGTTGCGGGGCTGAGGATGAAGGAGTGCGAGATGAGCAGCAATGTAGTTTCTTTGCGGAGTCTGATCGACAAATGGTTGGCCCCGACACCGGCCTCGCCGGTCCGCTTGACCCGGTTCCGTTATGCGGCACCGAGACCCACGCGATGTGTCCGTGCAGAATCTCTTCTGGCGTCAGGCTCCCTGGCGCTCATCTTTTTCCAGCACGACGACGGATCGTGGTGTGTATTTCCTCCTTCTTCGGAGCGGCCGGCGATGCGAGCCTGGCTGAAGGCCGAATGAGGAAGGCAGGCGTATTCGTCGGGATTGAAGGGGAATTGCGATGGACATCGAAAAGATTGCAAGCGACTCGGGCATGCTGGTCGTGCTCGATGGGCGGATCGGCCGCGAAGAGTACAAGAGCGTGTACGGATCCTTGCAAGCTCTTCAGCGCTTTGCCAACAGCGTCCGCGAGTCGGTCGCGAGCGAAACGTGCGGTGCCCGCATTAATCGGGCGCCGGAATCTTTAATTTGACCTACGGTGTTAATGCTGTTGTCGTTGCTGGACAGTACGCCTCTGTTTTTTTTCGAGTGAGTGGTCAGGACGGAATATCCTGTTTCTACTCTATTTTTTCCTTTGTCGTTGTGACCTAACTTCGTCAGACCGTTCCAGGGAAGACTCCGCCTGAACCGTTCGTGACTACGTGGATTTAAGGGGATTAGTCATGCTAACGAACGCGAAGAAAGAGCGTATCGATAAGCCACGAACAATTGCTTATCGACTCCGCGGTAATGTCTTTGCGGCAGTTGTGGTGTTCGGGTCGCTAACGGGACTGTGCTATGGCGCTGATTTTCCAGTTTGGCCAACATCCACTCAAGCTGTCGACGTGCCGCAAGGGGGAATGCCTACTGCGGAGGAAATCGCAACTGTTGTGAGTACCCGCTTTCACATCGGATTGCACGATGCGTTGCAAATCGGTCACGCGGTGCTGAATGCTGCGAAGCGTTCCACAATCTCACCGCTGTTATTGCTTGCAGTGATCGCCGTCGAATCCAGTTTCGACCGTTTCGCGGTAAGTGTGGTTGGCGCCATGGGACTCATGCAGGTGCTTCCGTCTCAACACGCAGACCGTGTCCTTCGCACGTCTGATTTGACAGACGCGCGCACAAACATCCGTATCGGGTGCGCAATTTTGCAAGACTACATAAGAGCGTCAGGTGGAAACCTCGACGACGCATTATATCGGTACAGTGGAGGCGCCAAGGGCTACGCGCGACGTGTAGCCGATCACTTGAGCATGATGAAAGCGGAACTCGGTTTGTAGTCGCGGTCCCGTTTGGATTGCCGATCTCGCCGGCAAGAAAACCCGACAAACCGGGCAACTTGTTGAGCCCCGAACCTCGCCGCGCTTGAAAGCATCAATGCCGATCGTGAAAAACACCCATCAAGATCCGCCAATCCAAATATTTCAATAACCTCGTCGAGCAGGATCATCGGACGGTCGAGCGGCGCATCCGGGCCATGCTGGGATTCAAGTCTATTCGATGCGTCCTGATCCTGCTGGGAGGCATCGAAGTTATGCACATGATCGTCAAAGGACAGATGAAGTGCGTTCGCGCAACCCATCCCACCTCCATTGACCGCTCCTATTGCACCGACGCTTTCTGGAGGTCGGGTCGGAAGCTTGCAAGTCGACGGCGTTCCGGGCCGCTCAAGTACAATCCGAGCGGTTTAGTCTACGGGCACGCGATGACTGGCTCACATTCCCGTTCCGCCCAGCGCGGGCGCGCACTGCCGTCGCCGGGCGCCACGGTGCCGATCTCGCTCGTCAACGGTTTCCTGGCGAGCGCGGGCGTGGGGCGCGATGTGATCGAAGGCTATCTGTATGAAGCCGGCATTGCAATCGAGTTGCTCGGCGAGCCGCATTCGCGCGTGACGGAAGAGCAATTCTCGACGCTGTACCGCACGCTCGCGATTGACCTCGACGACGAGATGCCCGGCATCTTCTCGCGCCCGCTGCGCGGCGGCACGCTGAAGTACCTGTGCCTGAGCCTGCTCGATGCGCGCAACCTTAAAACGGCGCTCCATCGTTTCGGCCAGTTCTTCCATATCCTGCTCGATGACTTCTTCGTCGAATCGAGGAACGACGGTCTCATTGTGCAGGTAATGCTGCGGCCGGATGCGGCCGTGGGCCCAATCAGCCCGCTCGGCCAGGAGCTGATGCTCAAGCTCGTTCACGGCGTGTGTTCATGGCTGATCGGGCAGAAGATCGCGCTGCTGCAGATCGAGCTTGCGTGCCCGCGACCGCGCCATGCGGTCGATCACCTGTACTTCTTCTCCGGTCCGTGAAGTTCGACTGCGAGCGCACGCTTCTGCGCTTCAGCGTGGACTACCTCGACGCGCCAATCCGGCAGAGCAAGCGCAACCTGCAAAAGTTCCTCGCGCGCGCGCCAGGCGACTGGATCTTTGAATCGTTCAGCGAACAGCTCGTGTGCCATCGCGTGCGGCAATACCTGTCGGCGGCGCTGCCCGACCTGCCAGTGATCGATCTGGTGGCCGAGCATCTGCATTGCTCCGTACGCACCTTGAGCCGCCACCTGGCCGCCGAAGGCACGACGTTCCAGGTGCTCAAGGATGAACTGCGGCGAGATATCGCAATCCAGCGGCTCACCGACACGCCCGACACGATCGCGGCGATCGGCGCCGACGTTGGCTTCGACGATCCGAGCGCGTTCCATCGCGCGTTCCGGCACTGGACAGGCAGCACACCGGGGACTTACCGGCGGCGTGCATAGCGCGCGGAGCAGGTGCAGCCGTTTTTCCGACGCTGAATCACCTGGCCGACTCACTTCGCCCGCTCCCACGCCCGGCTCCCCTATGCGACCCATAACCGGCCCCCCTTGCCGGACGCTCCGCCAACTGTCACCACCGCTTCGGCCCTACTGGTCGGCACAACGATGCGCATGTTTTTTCGCAGAGACCGGATTCGGGGAAACCCGACACGGCCGACTGCCTTCAGCATCGCCCGTGCATCGCGTGGCCGGTTTTGTCACCATGAGGGCCGGATATGACAATGGGAATTCGTCACGGCGGCGGTAGGATGCATCACTACGTCTCCTGGATCTGGCCGGTTTTGCCGTATCGGGCCTTGAGACGCACCTCACTCACCGCCTGATTGGAACATCGACCATGAGCTATACCGCCCCCGTCAAGGACATGCTGTTCGTGCTCAGGGAGCTCGCGGGCATCGACACCGTTGCGCAGCTTCCGGGCTTCGAGGATGCCGGTTACGACACCGCGCATGCCGTGCTCGATGAGTCGGCGAAACTTTGCGGCGAGGTGCTGGCGCCGCTGAACGTCGAAGGCGACCGCAATCCGAGCAGCTGGAAGGACGGCGTCGTGACCGCCACGCCGGGCTTCAAGGAGGCGTTCCATAAGTTCGTCGAGGGCGGCTGGCAGGGGTTGCAGCATCCGGCCGAGTACGACGGTCAGGGGTTGCCGAAGCTGATCGCGGCACCGTGCATCGAAATGCTGAACGCATCGAACCTGTCGTTCGCGCTGTGTCCGCTCCTCACCGACGGCGCGATCGAGGCGCTGCTGACGGCCGGCAGTGACGAACAGAAGCAGCGCTACGTGCCGAAGCTGATCTCGGGCGAATGGACGGGCACGATGAATCTGACCGAGCCGCAGGCCGGTTCAGACCTCGCGCTGGTGCGCTCGCGCGCCGAGCCGCAGGGCGACGGCACGTACAACGTTTTCGGCACGAAGATCTTCATCACGTGGGGCGAACACGACATGGCGGACAACATCGTCCACCTGGTGCTTGCGCGCACGCCGACCGCGCCGGAAGGCGTGAAGGGCATTTCGTTGTTCATCGTGCCGAAGTTCCTGGTCAACGAAGACGGCTCGCTCGGCGCACGCAACGACGTGCACTGCGTGTCGATCGAGCACAAGCTCGGGATCAAGGCGAGCCCGACCGCAGTGCTGCAATACGGCGACCATGGCGGCGCGATTGGCTACCTGATCGGCGAAGAGAATCGCGGCCTCGAATACATGTTCATCATGATGAACGCCGCGCGCTTCGGCGTCGGGATGCAGGGGATCGGCGTCGCCGACCGTGCATACCAGAAGGCCGCCGCATTCGCGAGGGAGCGCGTGCAGAGCCGCCCGGTCGACGGCTCGGCCCGGCAGTCAGTCACCATCATCCATCACCCGGACGTGCGCCGGATGCTCGGCACGATGCGCGCGCTGACCGAAGGCGCACGCTCGCTCGCGTATGTCGCGGCCGCGCACAGCGACATTGCCCATCACCATTCGGACGAGGCGACGCGGGCACGTCATCAGGCAATCTACGAATTTCTGGTGCCGGTCGTAAAGGGCTGGAGCACCGAGATGGTGAACGACGTGGCAAGCCTCGGCGTGCAGGTGCACGGCGGGATGGGCTTCATCGAGGAAACCGGCGCCGCGCAGTATTACCGCGACGCGCGGATCCTGGCGATCTACGAAGGCACGACGGCGATTCAGGCCAATGATCTGGTCGGCCGCAAGACGCTGCGCGACGGCGGCGCGGTCGCGAAGGCGCTGATCGCCGAGATCGGCGATACGGTCGCGGCGCTCGGCAAGGTCGACGGCGCGGCGGCCGCGTCGATGAAAGCGCAGCTGGAGAAGGGCGCGCACTCGTTGTCGACGGTGATCGACTACGTGCTCGCGAACGCGAAGCAGGACCTGAACGCGGTGTTCGCGGGCAGCGTGCCGTACCTGAAGCTGGCGGGCATCGTGCTGTGCGGATGGCAGATGGCGCGCGCACTGCTGGCAGCGCACGCGAACCGCGCGAGCGACACGGCATTCTTCGATGCGAAGATCGCGATCGCACAATGCTATGCGGAACACGTCCTCGTGCAGGCAGGCGGGCTCGAAGCGTCGATCGTCAGCGCGAAGGGCAACAACAGCGTGCTCGCGTTGTCGGAAGACCAGTTCTAACCGTCACGGTCGAGGCGCAGGAGGAGACAGGATTTTGACCACACAGGACTTGGCCGCGCAATACGGCCCGCGCGAATCGATGGAATACGACGTCGTGATCGTCGGCGGCGGCCCGGCCGGCCTGTCCGCGGCGATCCGGCTCAAGCAGCTGGCCGCCGGGAATGGCACCGAGATCGGCGTGTGCGTGCTCGAGAAGGGTTCCGAGATCGGCGCGCACATCCTGTCGGGCGCGGTGATGGACCCGCGCGCGATCACCGAACTGATTCCCGACTGGAAAGAAAAAGGCGCGCCGCTGACGGTGGACGTGACCGAAGACAAATTCCTGTTCCTGACCGAAACCGGCTCGAAGAGCGTGCCGACCTGGGCGTTGCCGGACAATTTCAAGAATCACGGCAACTACGTGATCAGCCTCGCGAATGTCACGCGCTGGCTGGGTCAGCAGGCCGAGGCGCTGGGCGTGGAAATCTTCCCGGGCTTCCCGGCGGCGGAGATTCTGTATAACGACGATGGTTCGGTCAAAGGCGTCGCGACCGGCAATCTGGGCATCGGCAAGGACGGCGAGCCGACCGAGAACTTCCAGCTCGGCATGGAGCTGCACGCGAAGTACACGCTCTTCTGCGAAGGCGCGCGTGGGCACCTGGGCCGTCAGCTGAACGATAAATTCAAGCTGCGCGAAGGCGCCGATCCTCAGGTCTACGGGATCGGCATCAAGGAACTGTGGGAAATCGATCCTTCGAAGCACAAGCCGGGTCTGGTGATGCACACCGCCGGCTGGCCGCTGGAGAACGATACGTACGGCGGCTCGTTCCTGTATCACATGGACAACAATCAGGTGGTGGTGGGCTTCGTGGTCGGCCTCGGTTACACGAACCCGTATCTGTCGCCGTTCGAGGAATTCCAGCGCTACAAGACGCACCCGGCGATTCGCGCTGTGCTCGAAGGTGGCAAACGTGTGTCGTACGGCGCACGCGCGATCACGGCCGGCGGCCTGATGTCGCTGCCGAAGCTGGTGTTCCCGGGCGGCGCGCTGGTCGGCGACGATGCGGGTTTCCTGAACGCGTCGCGGATCAAGGGTTCGCATGCGGCGATCAAGACCGGCATGCTGGCTGCCGAAGCTGCTTTTGAAGCCGTGCAGGCAGGTCGCACCAGCGATGAACTCACCGCGTATCCGGAGAGTTTCAAGACATCGTGGCTGCACACCGAACTGCACCGCGCGCGCAACTTCAAGCAGTGGATGAGCAAGGGCCTGTACCTCGGCACGATGATGGTCGGCATCGAGCAGAAGCTGCTGGGCGGCAATGTACCGTGGACGCTGCATCACCAGCATTGGGATCACGAGATGCTCAAGCCGGCTTCCCGATGCAAGCCGATCGTGTATCCGAAGCCCGATGGCAAGCTTACGTTCGACCGGTTGTCTTCCGTGTTCATCTCGAACACCAACCACGAAGAGAATCAGCCGGCTCACCTGACGCTGAAAGATCCGTCCGTGCCGGTGAATGTGAACTGGCAGACCTATGCCGGTCCGGAATCACGCTATTGCCCGGCGGCCGTGTACGAGTTCGTCAAGAACGACGACGGCAGCGAACGCCTCGTGATCAACGCGCAGAACTGCGTGCACTGCAAGACCTGCGATATCAAGGACCCGACGCAGAACATCGTGTGGGTCACGCCTGAAGGTGGCGGCGGGCCGAACTATCCGAACATGTAACGCAAACGCATCTCCGCGCCTGCGGGCGCGAACGAACCGGAGTGAGACGATGAGCAATGCAGCGAAGGAAGTGGTGGTGGTGAGCGGTGTCCGTACCCCGATCGGCGATTTCGGCGGGAGCCTGAAGGATTTCTCGCCGACAGATCTCGGTGCGAAGGTCGTGAGCGAAGTGCTGACGCGGGCGAACGTGCCGGGTGATGCGGTCGGGCACGTCGTCTTCGGCCACGTCGTGAACACGGAACCGAAGGACATGTACCTCGCGCGCGTCGCGGCGATCAACGGCGGCGTCGCGCAGCATGCGCCCGCGCTGACCGTGAACCGTCTGTGCGGCTCCGGCCTGCAGGCGATCGTGTCGGCCGCGCAGACCATCATGCTCGGCGATGCCGACGTCGCGATCGGCGGCGGGGCGGAGAGCATGAGCCGCGCGCCGTACACCGTGCCGGCCGCGCGCTTCGGCCAGCGCATGGGCGACGCCAAGCTCGTCGACATGATGCTCGGCGCGCTGCACGACCCGTTCCAGACGATCCACATGGGCGTGACGGCCGAGAACGTCGCACGCAAGTACGGCATTTCGCGCGACGCGCAGGATGCGCTCGCGCTCGAGTCGCATCGTCGCGCGGCGCGCGCGATCGCGGAAGGCCGCTTCAAGGATCAGATCCTGCCGATCTCGATTCGCACGAAGAAAGGCGAGGTCGCGTTCGACACCGACGAGCACGTGCGTCACGACGCGGGCTCTGACGATTTCACGAAGCTCAAGCCGGTGTTCGCGAAGGAGGACGGTACCGTGACGGCTGGCAACGCATCGGGCATCAACGATGCGGCCGCGGCCGTGTTGATGATGAGCGCGGACGCCGCGCGCGCGCAGGGCGCGAAGCCGCTCGCGCGGCTCGTCGCGTATGCGCACGCGGGCGTCGACCCGGCCTACATGGGCATCGGCCCGGTGCCGGCCACGCGGAAGGCGCTCGAACGAGCGGGTCTGAAGATCACGGATCTCGATGTGATCGAAGCCAACGAAGCGTTCGCCGCGCAGGCCTGCGCGGTCACGCAGGAGCTCGGCCTCGATCCGGCCAAGGTCAACCCGAACGGCTCGGGCATTTCGCTCGGCCACCCGATCGGCGCGACGGGCGCGCTGATCACGGTGAAGGCGCTGTACGAGCTGAAGCGCATCGGCGGGCGTTATGCGCTCGTAACGATGTGTATCGGCGGCGGCCAGGGGATTGCGGCGATCTTCGAGAACATCTGATAATCGACCGCTCAGCACCCGAACACAAAGGAATCGTCATGGCCATCGAAACAGTCGGCGTCGTGGGCGCCGGAACCATGGGCAACGGCATCGCGCAAACCGCTGCCATTGCAGGACTGAACGTCGTGATGATCGACGTCAGCGACGCGGCGCTCGACAAGGGCGTCGCCGCACTGAAGGGCAGCCTCGAGCGGCTCGTGTCGAAAGAGAAGCTCGACGCCGGCGCACGCGACGGCGCGCTCGCGCGCATCAATACGTCGACTGATTACGCGAAGCTTGCCGCGGTCGACATCGTAATCGAAGCCGCGACCGAAAACGTCGAGCTGAAGGGGCGCATCCTGAAGCAGATCGAGGCCGTCGCGCGCCCCGATGCGATCATCGCGACCAACACGTCGTCGATCTCGATCACCGCGCTCGCCGCGCTGCTTGCCGATCCGTCGCGCTTCGTCGGCATGCACTTCTTCAATCCAGTGCCGCTGATGCCGCTTGTCGAGATCATTCGCGGGCTGCAGACGAGCGATGCGACTGCGTCCGCGGTGCGCGCGCTGACCGAGCGTTTCGACAAATCGCCGATCGGCGTGCGGAACGCGCCGGGCTTCGTCGTGAACCGGATCCTCGTGCCGATGATCAACGAGGCGTTCTTCGTGCTTGCCGAAGGCATCGCGTCGGCCGAGGAGATCGACGCTGGGATGAAGCTCGGTGCGAACCATCCGATCGGGCCGCTTGCGCTGGCGGACCTCGTCGGCCTCGACGTGTGCCTCGCGGTGATGGACGTGTTCCAGAAGGACTTCGGTGATCCGAAGTATCGCGCGTGCCCGTTGCTGCGCGAGATGGTGTCGGCGGGACGGCTGGGGCGCAAGACGGGGCGCGGGGTGTACGACTACGGCAAATAAGCAGCCGCGAATAAGTGGCACGCGATTGTCCGCGCGTGCGGCCGCGCCCCTTCGGTCGGCGCGGCCGAGTGCCGCGCGTCGGCACGTCCCGTCGTAGGGACACAGCGATGGATCATGGTGCGTCTATCCACTTGCAAGTTGCCGGCCGACGATGGAGCTGCATCCTGGCCACAACCACTTAGGTGGGACCGAACCGGAGACTTCCTAAGGACTGGGGAACGGTTCCCAACCGCGGCCATCATTTGAGATATCCCCGACTAGCCGGATACCGGTTCACATTGGCGGCGGCCTCATTGACCAATTCAATCGTCTTGTCGATGCTGACTTCAAGATTGAGCCAGACTGGAGCTGCCTGAACAACAGCGACCTTGTATTTCGGATGAACAAGAGGCATGACAATCCACTCCTGAAAGATGGCGAAGCCGAACAGACCTGAATTCAGGCGGCGACTCCGGGCTAAGGGCAAGCCATGCCTTAGTCAACAACCTCAGCAAGCTTGCGCTCAGAGCAGGCACATCCGATGGTCTGCATCCCGTAGTTGCGTCCTGGCTTCAGATTCCGCAATGAAAGAGCGTGCCGGCGCACTTCTTTTGCGGGCAGCGGACCGCCGTGACCCATGTGAAAACGCGGCATGCCCGCGTTGACCATTGCTCATCAGTTCAACACTGACAGCCTGCGGATCATCCTCGAACGGGGGCCGCAAGGCATGGCTCGTGCGGATCAATCCTCCAAGAAATACACCGGAGGCGACGAGGTCGCCAACCAGCGCGTCGCCACTGCCCAGTTCAACCGATACGGAGCCAGCCGTGTGGCCGGGCGTGTGCCTTGCCACGCCGTCGATTCCAAACCGACTGAGATCGAAACTGGCATTGTCTTGCAGCAGGATATCCGGCGTGAAGGGCAGGTAGGGCTCGCTGGGCACGCCCGATCGCAGAAAGAGCGGTCCCCACCAATGGGCGACGCAGTATGTCATCTCCTTGCGCCGCTCGTAGTAGTCCAGATCTCCGGCATGCGCGAGGATCGGGGCCCCCGTCATTTCACGCAGTCGCGCAGCCGCGCCGGCATGGTCCGTATGCGCATGAGTGACCACGATCAAGCTGACATCGCGAAAACCGCGCCCGTGCTTCGCCAAAGCGCGCTCAATCTTGTCCTCTGAGCCCGGCGTGCCCGTGTCCACGAGAACACAGCCCGCTTCACCGATGATCAGGTGGCAGTGGACCATGCCGAACGGCAGGATGGGAATCGTAATGATGGAGGGTGTGTTCATGATGTACGTCCCTGTCGGCTGTTTATGGCGTCATTCCCCAGAACTGTTCAGTTCAACCCGAGCGGATTAGAGATCAGCAGTCTCCACCCGCTGTCGCGGCCCTTTTCCATAACCTGGGTAGCGGTGCCGCGTTGCTCCTGTTCGTGACCGTCCGGTAGCGTCACGCTCAGGGACCAGTCAAACAGGACGAGTGCTATGTCGCCGCTCGTTATCACACGATGTATTTCGTTGTGAATGCGCGGGCGCCGTTGCAGCAACTGAGCCAGACCGCTGCGCAATCCGGCGGGTGTTGATTTGCACCGGAAACTGGCGTGACTTTGTAGTCAGAAGCTGCAATCACTATAGACGGAATCCTGGCTGTGGCATTTCGCGAATATCTCTCCGAAACGCGGGTGCGCTCAGGAGCAACGCAAAAGTCGTTTGCTTCGTAACACGCGAGGCGTCCGCCAAGTTGACGGGTATCACGGCACTTCTCGTTACGTTGGCAGAAAGCACATTGGCGCAATAAACAATCTCTAAGAAACTTACCAGACCGCGGATGGAGGCGACTCGAAACAGTCGACACCGACGACATCGTTGCAGATTTCACAGGGAATATTAGCCACCGACCTCTCTCGATTTCCTAGCCCGTACTCGTCAAAGCGATGATGAAGTCAAGGAAAGCGCGTGTCCGTGCCGGTACATGATGCCTTGATGGATGATACGCATACAGCGGGAAGCGCTCGTCCGGCCAGTCGGGAAACAGGTTGACGAGCCGCCCCTCGCGGATCAGATGCTCAGCGCCGAGCAGCAGCATCTGCGCGACGCCGGAACCAGCCAGACACGCATTGAGCAGCGCGCTCGGATCATTCACTGTAAGCCGCCCGTTCGTCTCGACAATCAGCTTTTTGCGCTTGCGATGAAACTCCCACCGATAGGGTTTCCCTGTCTCCGGGTTGCGGAATTCGAGGCACCTGTGCACGCCGCGGCCCAGTTCCTGCGGTTCTGTGGGCCGGCCCCGGCTCGCGAGGTACGCGGGCGATGCGACGGTGACAATCGCGGTATCAAGCAGCTTTCGCGCAATCAGGCTCGATGAGCGCGGCTCGCCGAATCGTAAAGCCAGATCGAAGCCGTCCACGATCAGATCGCCAAGCTGATCTCTCGCAATGAATTCGAGTTCGATTTCTGGATGCGAGTCCATAAACGCGTCGAGTTTCGCGCCGAGAAGGATGTGCGAAAAAACCGGATCGAGATTGATACGCAGCTTCCCGCGTACTATCGCGCCGTCTCCCGCTGCGGCCGCCGCCGCTTCCTCCATTCCTCTCAAGTGCGGCATGACCTGCTCATAGAACCGCCGGCCCTCTTCAGTCAGCGAAACAGCGCGGGTGGTTCGATTGAAGAGCCGTATTTTCAGGCGTTTTTCGAGCCTGGCGATTGCGCGGCTCACGCCGGGCGGTGACATGTCGATCAGTTCCGCGGCGGCGGCGAATGTCCCCGCATCGACCACGGCGGCAAATACGCTGATACCACTGGAGAGATTCTCGGTGGGCGGACTCATGGGGGTTGCATCCTGATCATTTAATGGTCGGAAGTCATTCGGTCGAATGCCAACATGGCACGCAAGACGACTTCGGTCCGGCACCCGCGATCAAAGGCCACGTTGCGATCTTAGCATCTGATTCAGCACGCGCCATCGCGACGAACGGATCACCTTTGCTTGGTGCGCCAGAAGTCGCGCTACAGCTATTAGTAACTATTAGTCACTTTATAAGTGCCACTCATGTCATTTAGTTTCCCATCGCTTCTATCCACAATGCAACCCACAGCAGGTTCCCAGCCTGGTGACCCATGCATGACGTGCTTCTGAGCGTCATATCCATCATTGTTCAAGCCAGTTTCCAGGAGTAGGAGATGACCGTTCAATTTACCCGTCGCGATCTGTTGAAGCGAGCGTCCGGCCTGTTGGCCGTCACCGCAGTAGGCGGATTGACCGGCATCCAGGCAGAGGCCGCGGAAGCTCCTCAGGCGCGTAGTCGCGTTGCGGCCCACAACCCGGCTTTTGCCTCGCTCGACCTTGCCCTGCGGCAGGCTGTCGACAACGGCACCGTAGCCGGTGTAGTGGCAATCGGCGCCACGCAGCGCGGTCTTATTTACGAGGGTGCGTCGGGCCATGCCAATCCCCAGGCCGGTACGGCGATGACACCCGACACGGTGTTCTGGCTGCTATCCATGACCAAGGCGATCACGGCAACAGCCTGCATGCAACTCATTGAGCAGGGCAAGATCCGGCTCGACCAGCCGGCCGGCGACATCCTTCCGGAACTGAAATCGCCGCAGGTGCTGGACGGTTTCGATGCAGCCGGACAACCCAAATTACGTCCGGCAAAAAACACGCTAACTGTGCGTCATCTGCTGACTCACACGTCGGGTTTCACATACAGCATCTGGAGCGAGAACCTGAGCCGGTACGAAAAGGTGACCGGCATGCCGGATATCGGCTACTCGATGAACGGTGCGTTCAAGGCGCCGCTGGAATTCGAACCCGGTGAGCGTTGGCAGTACGGTATCAGCATGGACTGGGTGGGCAAGCTGGTCGAGGCCGTGAGCGATCAGTCGCTGGAGGTCTATTTCCGTGAGCACATTTTCGCGCCGCTCGGTATGAGCAATTCGGGTTTTCTGATTAGCGGAGCGCAGAAACAGCGCGTGGCTACGATGCACAACCGGCAAGCCGACGGATCGCTCAAGCCCGCGCCGTTCGAGATCAATCAGCGGCCTGAGTTCTTCATGGGCGGCGGCGGTGCATTCAGCACGCCACGCGATTACATGGCGTTGCTGCAGATGCTGGTCAACGGCGGGACCTATCGCGGCGAGCGGATTCTGCGTGCCGACACCGTGGCGGCAATGTTCCAGAACCACGTCGGAGATCTTCAGGTAACCGAGATGAAAACGGCGCAGCCGGCATGGTCCAACAGCTTCGACCAGTTTCCCGGAATGCCTCACAAATGGGGACTCTCTTTCGACATCAACACGCAACCGGGTCCTCATGGCCGCAGCGCCGGAAGCATCAGTTGGGCGGGACTGTTGAACAGCTATTTCTGGGTCGATCCGGTCAGGAAGGTGGCCGGTTCGCTGTTCACACAGGTCCTGCCGTTCTACGACGCGCGTGTGGTGGATCTATACGGACAGTTCGAGCAAGGGCTATATCACGGCCTGCAACACGCCTGAGCGCCACTCACGGCGCGTCACACACCTATTCAAGCAAGGAGCACAGCAATGTACGCAATCACAGGAATAACAGGAAAAGTTGGCGGCGCAGTAGCACGCACGCTGCTCGCCGCAGGCCAGACAGTACGCGCCGTGGTACGCGATCCCGCGCGGGCAAATGAATGGGCCGCGCGAGGCTGTGAAATCGTGAAAGCCGATATGGACGACGCGGCGTCGCTGACTGCGGCGTTCAAAGGTGCGCAGGGCGTGTTCATTCTGCCGCCGTCCGAGTTCGATCCGATGCCGGGCTTTCCCGAGGCACGCGTGGTTATCGATGCCGTGAGCACCGCGCTGCAGGCCGCGCGGCCGGAGAAAGTCGTCTGTCTGTCGACGATCGGCGCGCAGGCTCGCGAGACCAATCTACTGACGCAGCGCACGCTCATGGAGCAGGCACTTCGCGTCCTGCCGATGCCCGTAACATTTCTGCGCCCGGGGTGGTTCATGGAAAACGCGGCATGGGACGTGGCCACGGCGCAGAACCAGGGGGTGATCGCCAGCTTTCTGCAACCGCTCGATAAAGCCGTGCCGATGGTTGCGACCGCGGACGTCGGCCGGGTCGCCGCGCAACTCCTTCAGCAGTCGTGGAGCGGCGTGCGTGTCGTCGAACTGGAAGGGCCGCAGCGTGTCACGCCAAGCGAAATCGCCGACACGTTTGCCCGGATTCTCGGCCGTGCCGTCGTCGCGGAAGTTGTCGAGCGTGACACGTGGGAGCCGCTGTTCCGCTCCCAGGGCATGAAAGAACCCATGCCGCGCATTCGCATGCTCGACGGGTTCAACGAAGGTTGGATCGCCTTTGAAGGCGAAGAGGCTGACATTGTGAAGGGCGAAGTGGAACTGGAGACCGTTCTGCGGACGCTCGTCTCACAAGCGCAGTAAAGCCGGCGCACCAGGCCACGCGCCCAGAATTTCGCGTGGCCCAGGTCGCGCTAGCCTGGATTCTCCAGCGCCGCGAAGTCTGCTCCGTGATTATCGGCGCGCGCACGTCCGCACAATTGACTGCCGATCTCGACGCTCAGCGAATTGCATTGACTTCCCCGCAGATCGAAAGGCTGGATCAGGTTTCGCAGCCGCAACTTCCGTATCCGTACCGGATGCAGCAGTTCCACGACATTCAAGACCGACATCGACGCAAGGTTCCCGCCGCTGAAGACGCGGAAGGCGGCCTGAGGCCGTCGGGCTGGAGCCGGCTTGTGATCGCAATGTCCTCACTTACTGCAAGGAACCTCGCAACATCGCTCGGCGCATGGCAGTGCAACGGAGAGATACGCACCGCACCGCCGAGGTTGAACGATTTCAACATCCGCCCGGAGTAAAGGCTGGTCGCAATCCGCTCATAGACGACCACGCCGCGCTCTTCATAGGCGCGCACGGCGGCGGTCGGATCCAAGCCATCGAAACCAATGCCCGCGATCAGATCGCGCTGCGTCAGATCGTCGTGATCCCAGAACACACGGACGCCTTCGATCGCACGGAGCCCGTGCTGCCCGCCGACGCCGTCGAGCAACAACGAGAGCAGGGCGCGCTCGTGCTCTTCAATGCGCCGCATGCCCTGCACGAAGAGCTCGCGCCGGTCTTCGGCGTCGCTGGACTGCGCGCCGATCCACGCGACATAATCGACGATCGAGCTCACCACGGCAAAGTGCGCTGGCGCGGGACTGCCGAGTTCCCAGACGCCCTTCTCTTTGGCAGCGAGCCGATGATGCGGGAGTTCCGCGAGCCGTTCCGACAGCCACGCCACGCCTGCGCCGCGGCATCCGAAGAACTTGTACGGCGCCAGGTTGATGCCGTCGACCGGCGTCTTCTGCAGGTCGATGACCGCGTGCGGCGCATGCTGAACCGCATCGACGATGATGAAGATATCCGGCTTGCGGGCACGCGCGCGTTCGACGATGGCCGCGATGTCCAGCTTCGCGCCTGAAATGTTCGATGCGTACATCACACTCAACAGCGCCGTGTCGCCGTCGATCAGCGAGACGATTGCATCGACATCGACGCCGCCGGTTTCGGCATTGCTCGGCGCGACACGCAGTGTCTTGCCGGTGCGCTCGCAGTAAAGCGTCATCGCGTCGAAGGACGACGGATGCTCGAGAATGGTCGTGACGGCATTGGTGCCTGGAACGTTCTCCATCACCGCGCGCACCATCTCGAACATCGCCGCCGATGCAGTCAGTGAGAGATACACGCTGCCATCGCGCGCGTTGAGAATGCGGCGAATGTCGTCTTCGCCGCGCGTCTGGATGTCCTGCAAAACCAGTGCGCGTTCGTGGATGCGCTCGGGGCAATCCGGCAACGCATCGACCTGCGCGAACGCTTCCAGCACCGATTTCAGTCTGAACGATCCACCGGCGTTGTCGAAGAAGAGGCGCGCACGGCCGTCGACATCGTGATCGACGTAATGAAATCGGCGCTTGATCTCTGCCATGATCGACTCGGGAAACAACTGCCCACCATTGCTACGCATATCATTGACTCCTCGTTCCATGATTTCCATTTCTATCTTCACCGACTGTCATGCGTCCAGCGACGCGATATAGGCCTTGCCTTTCTCAGCGTCGTACTGGCCTTCCCATCTGGCGATGACGAGCGGCGCGAGCGCGTTGCCCACTACGTTCAGCGCGGTGCGTCCCATATCCATGATCCGGTCGACGCCCGCGATGAACGCGAGCCCTTCGAGCGGCAGCCCCGCGCTCGCGAGGGTCGCCAGCAAGATGACGAACATGAAGCCGGGCACGCCTGCCGCGCCTTTGGACGTCACGACCATTGTCAGTACAAGCACGATCTGCTCTTGCAGGCCGAGATGTACGCCATAAAGTTGTGCGACGAACAGCGTGCCGATGCCGAGATAAATCGACGCGCCGTCGAGATTGAACGTGTAGCCCGTCGGCACCACGAACGTCGTAATGTTCTTAGGCACGCCGAAGTCCTCCATCTTCTTCATCAGTTGCGGCAATACCGTTGCCGAACTGCAGGTCGAGAACGCAATGATCAGTTCGTCCTTGATGACGCGCAGCAGCGTGAAGATGTTGAAACCGAAGAGCCGCGCCGTGATGCCGAGCACGACCACCGCGAACAGGATGATCCCGAGGTAGGTCACTGCAACGAGTTTGATGAGCGGCAACAGCGAACCGAAGCCGAAGCTCGCGACCGTCACTGCGATCAGCGCACACACGCCGAACGGCGCGTAACGCATGACCATGCCGGTGACCTTGAACATGGCATCGCTGATGCCTTTGAAGGTCGCGAGCACGGGATTGCGATATTCGGCGGGCACGGATTGCAGGCCGAGCCCGAACAGCACCGAGAAGAAGATCACCGGCAGCAGATCGCCGCGCCCCATCGCCATGACGATGTTGTCGGGAATGATGCTCAACAACAGCGCCATGAACCCGTGATGTCCCTGCGTCTGCTGTGTGGTCTGCTGATAGCGCGAGATATCGGTGTGGCCGAGTTGGGACAGGTCAGTGCCCGAACCCGGATGCAGCACGTTGCCGAGCACGAGACCCAGCACAATCGCGATCGTCGTGACGACTTCGAAGTACACGAGCGTCTTCAATCCGATGCGCCCGAGCGAGCGCCCGTCGCCCACGCCAGCGATACCCATTACCATGCTCGTGAAGACGATCGGTACGACGACCATCTTGATCAGACGAATGAAGATATCGCCGGCCGGTTGCAGGATGCCGTTGATCGCGGATTCGCGAAACTGCGGGAAACGGTTGAGTACCAGCCCCATCGCGATGCCGACGACGAGTCCGATAACGATTTGCCACGCGAGCCCGACGCGAGGCTTACGTTCCACGCGATCGGATTGAGGTGTTTCCATGACGGATTCCATGCGTTCTCCAGACACGTACGAGTTGATATGGGTAAGCGAAGCATCGGCCGGGACTCGTTAAGGGGAAAGTAAACAGTCAAAATGAACAAAAAAAGCGATTTTTTTCTATGGGAAACTATCGCTTTTAGTGATGTGAAATACGACTATGCTGACGTTCAAGCAGATGGAAGCCTTGTACTGGATCGTTCAGCTCGGTTCGTTCGAGGCTGCCGCGGCGCGACTCAACACCACTCAATCGGCGGTGTCCAAGCGCGTGCAGGAGCTGGAACGTGCATTCGACGTCGCGGTGTTCGACCGCGCGAATCGCAGCGCGCGTCTCACGGAGAAAGGCACGGAGTTCTTCGAATACGCGAAAGAACTGCTCGAACGACGCGACCAGATCGTCGAGCGCATGAGTTCGAAGGAGGCGCTGGTACGCCAGATCCGCATCGGCGTGACAGAACTCACCGCGCTGACTTGGCTGCCCCGCCTCATTGCGGCGATCCAGTCCGAATATCCAAAGGTCAAGGTCGAAGCAGAAGTGGATCTGAACGCGACGTTGCGCGAACAGCTGGCAGCGGCGACTGTGGACGTCATCATCGTGCCGCAGACCCACGAGGTCGAGCCCTATGCGTCGACGCTAGTCGGTCAGGTTCAGAATGTGTGGATGTGCGCGACCAGTCTCGCGCCGGGCAAGCGTGCGATTCCGCTTGCCGACATCGCGAAGTTTCCGCTGATTTTGCAGGGCGGCCTGTCGGGTACCGGTTACGTGTACAGCCGGTTCCTGGAGGAGCAAGGCGTGGCGTTGCAGAAAGTGCTGGCGAGCAACAGCCTTATTGCGCAAATCGGGCTCACGCTGTCGGGGCTTGGAGTCAGTTACTTACCCGAGGCGTGTCTTGCGCGCATGCTCAAGCGACGGGCGCTTGTCGTGGTTCCGACTTTCCCGGCGCTGCCCGCCGTCAGATACATCGCTATGCATCGGGCAGAACAGGCGCATTCGCTCAGTGCTGCCGTGGCGACGCTTGCAGCGCAATCGTGCGACTTCTCATCGAATCTGCTTGATCCGGGAAGTTAGGCGAGGATAGCGGCAGGCTCAAGGGGCGGACCTCAGTAGTGCGGTACCCAACCCGCGAATATCAGTGCGATCCACCGTCGAGACTTACAGCTGCGTCGCCCCCAGGAAATTCATGTGCCTGCCAAACGAAAACCGATCCGATTGACACTGAAAGTCATATCAGTCCTGAAACCATTTGGCCAACGCTGTAGGGAAGGTCTCAGCCTATAAACCAAGGTTGGAATTGCGTGCGCATTTGGATTGAAATCCGATTAATGTTTCCACCCAACTTGGGACAGATTTCGGTCTGTGAACAGGGAGGACCAATGCCTCGCACGCTGATGCCGTGGAATACAAGACAGCGACGATCACGCCTCTTGCCCCGATTTCCATGCCGGGGTACACAGCAACCGCGTTTGTCACGCACTGGAACGGCAAACGCGAATCGTGCTGCTTCACGCGATCCTGTTCAGCAGATACGTCTCGCAGCAGATCAGTCCCGCGCCATCAGGTCGGCTGCTGCAAGCGCTACGCGTTCGCCGGCACCTGGAACCGCGTTGCGCTCTACCGCCTGCAGAATTTGGCGCTTGCCTAGCTCGAAGGCAAGGAGCAACTGTTTTGCTGTTCCGTCAGCAGCACCGAGTTGTTCACAAACCGCTTCAGACTGCAGCGTAAAAGCGCAGTATCCCCAGCCGAAGCCGTATGCCGAGAACAACACTGTCGAGTCGGCCGACACAATAGGTGCCGTGAAGTTCGGTTGGGGCTGAGCCATCGTGATCACCTTCTTGTCTGGTAGGCAAGGCATATGAATTCTCGCGCAATGACTTTGCAGAAAGACACGCCGTCCGTATCCGCTGTCAATCCCATGGCGCACCTTGTTGTCGTGACGGCTCGGGCGAGGTTCAGTACGTCTCGTCGCCGGCAAAGACGCCGTGCTCAGGTTCCGCACTCTCGTGGTCGACACATTGCACGTGCCAATGGCCCGTCATCAGCGTTCTGCCTTCGCTGGCGCACCACTGCGCACGCCCGGTCTCGCCTTCGAACGGCCCCTCGGGCGCGTTCAGATCGAGTCCTTCGAGCACGCAGCAGGGCGTCGAATCGTGCGGGCCGCACACGAGTGCGTTGCCGCAGTCGATGTGCAACGTGCCCCACTCGGGCAGTTCAAGCCCCATGCCCTTCGCGCGACCATGGACGCGTTTCCTTGTCGAGCCACAGGATGACAAATGCCATCGGATTGACACGGTCGAACGTGTCGAGGTGCAGAGTAAGGCGCATGAGTTTCTCCATATGTACCGTGTGCGTCCGCGGCGGGTCGCGCTACGGCTCATTGACTGAGCACCCACTTGATCAACGTGTGGGCGTCACTGGGCGTAAGCGGCCCGCCGCGGTCTGGCGGCAGCGGCATGGCCGTATCACCCCAATGAGCCTTGCCGCCGACCCGCAATTTGTGCTCGAGCATCACCTGCGCATCCGGTACATTCCGATATCGTTCTGCGATCTGCTGAAACGAAGGCGCGAGAAAAGGCGCATCGCGGGTATGGCAGAACATGCAATGCTGTTGATCGACAAGCGCGGTCGGCTCCGACTGCGCGAGCGCCACGCCACTTGTGGTCAACCATAGTGTGAGCGCACTCGCGACGAGATATTGGTGGGGCGCTACATTCACGGGGCACACTCCACGAGACGTTCCAGTTTCAGTTTACGGTTGAAGCCGTTGCCGTGATTGACTCATGTCAAGCCAATGCTTCCTGGCGCGATCGATGGTGGAACGTCAATCAGGATTCCTCCGCGCCGTCGGACAGATCGAAGTGCCCCACCGTTTGGGCAAGCACCGCAACGCTGTCGTGCGGAAGGTGCATTTCGACGCCCAGCGAGCTGCGGTTGAGCCAGCTTCGCGCCGCGACCACCAGTCTGGCGCCTGCGCAGAAGAGATATACGTTTTCCACAATTGCTCCAGCACTCGCCGAAGCGAAAGGTTCGCGCTGCGACGGCGCGATATCGTGCATGCGTGACAGGTCGGCGACGTACACCAGATCGAGCGGCGCGTCGCATACGAATTCCTGATAGCCTGTCAGCCCGCGCAGATCGATTGCGACGCCCAGGTCGAGGCAATGGCGGTGTGGATCGTAGCGATAGAGGCCGCATGCGAGTACTGCGTACACGTCGATTTCATGCAGGGCGAGCACGGACGGCGCGGTTCGCCCGCCGTCCGGTTCCCGATTGATGCCGTTGGCCGCCCACAGCAGATTGCTGAGTGTCGCGTCGTCCAGCAGGGTAGAAGCAAAACGGCGCGTCGTGCGGCGTCGCGCGAACGCCTCCATGATCGGCATGCCACCGCTGCGTTCGGGCGCCGGTAATTCGATCCTCGCCGACGCCACACCGGTGACCGGCCGCGGGCATCCCTGATCGCGCAGGGCAGTGCCAAGTCTGAAGAGATGTTTCATGTCGGCCTCCTGCAAACCAGAACCGCAAACGGCATAGCTCATCTTGCACTGCTGCGAGAATCGCGGATTGACTCAGATCAACCGGCCTTCGCGACCGCGAAACTGCCTCCTGCGGCGTGCGAATAGCGCCTATTCTGATCACAGATGGCTGCCGCGCGTGGCCGCCCACTCTTCCTCCAACTCGCGAACGTTGCCTGGTTCACTGGGCATTGTTATTCAAGCCACGCACTTTTACAGGCAGCGGTCGTGAATATCCATTTCCCGCAGGAACGTCCCGAATATTGCGCGCGCGATCTCATCCTTGCCTTCCGGGCGGAGATCGACGGCGTGCGTGTGCAATGCGCTATTACCGCTGAGGCACTGGAGGATCACTTTGGCGCGGCGTCGTTACGTGAAGACGAGCTGATTGCCGCATTCGACACGCACCGGCGTCCGATCGAAGACGCCGCACGAAACCTGCTGATCGAAGTGGGCCCGAAGCCTGTCATGATGCATAGCGGCTATTTCCGCTTTTGCAATTGACCGGCTGCAACCTAGGCCACGCTGTGGTGGTGTCGCTACGAGACCACCTGATCAAGCGGACGCCGCGGCGAATGCGCTGCCTGAGCGCCGCGGCCGACGCGTATCAGCAGTTGCGGCGCGCCATCCAGATTGAGGGCGGCACGCAGCCGTTCGCGCAACGCGGCCACTTCGATCGGCTGATTCAGGTATGAGGCCGTCAAGCCTTCGGATGCCGCGGTGAGCAGCGCGCGTTCGAGCGCCTGGCCGGCCGCGAACCACGCGGGTGCATCATCCGTTCCAGCGGCAATGCACAGCAGCAACGGCGAGCCCCTGACGAGCGTATGGTGGGCCGCGGCCATGCCGCCGCCCAGGTCGAACGTGCGGATTATCGAACTCACCAGCGGCACCCCGAAGTCGAGCAACGCGCGTGCGCCCGGGGATAAGGCGGGCATGCCGCCCTGAAGCCGCCGTGGGTGGATCCAGCTGGCGAGTTCGCGGCGAAAGCGCGGATCCCTGAACTGCGCCTGATCGGCTTCGCCGATCAGCGCGGCGAGCTGCTCCCGGCTTGCGACGTCTTCAACGCAGACGATGTCGCAACCCTCGAGCGTGCCGGCTTCCACGAGCTGCCGCCGCGATTCGGGCTGCACTGGCTCGTCGACGAATGTCTCGCGCGTCGTCACGCGTCGAAGGATCGCACCGAACAGCGCCACCAGATTGACATCGCAGCGGCCGTCCCGTATGACCCGTAGCTGCGCGAGCACGTCGACGTCGGCGGTCGACGGAAACGGCGTGATCGCGTAGGCGAGTCCGAAGCGGCTCAGCGCCACGCGCAGATTGAAAAGGGCGGCGCCACAGCTGATGATCAGTTCACGGTCGAAAGGATCGACCACCGGAAGCGCCCGCATACGGTCGGCGCAAAGCGTGACGCATTCGCCGTCGACGAGGAAATGCCACGGCTGCGTATTATGATTTGATGGCGCCAGCACCGCATAGCGCAGTGCAAACCGGAGTTTTTCTTCGATACTGGCATGCGGGTCGAATTGCTGTTCATCGACCGACCACGCTGTTGTCTGGACAAGGGTATTCATTCAGAGTCTCCGCGCACTGCGGTGGGCGCACCGCGTCGAACCATCGTGTCAGACCGCGCCAGCGGCGGCTTGACGCAGATCAAGCCAGGCTGGTCGCGTGGTGGTCTTATTGCAGTGAGTGGACGGCTGGAGCTGCCTCGCGGCGACCCCACACCCCGCGCGGCTTCGCGAAAGGAGGGCAACATGCGCGCTATGGTCTTCGACGGCAGCAGTTCGCGGCTGGGCGAAATGCAGCTTCCGGATCCGCGGCCCGCCGCGGGCCAGTTACTGATCGATGTCCACGCGTGTGGCGTGTGTCGCACCGACCTGCACCTGATCGACCACGAACTGCCGCATCCGAAACAGCCAGTAATCCCGGGCCATGAAATTGTCGGCACGGTCGCGGCGCTCGGCGCGGGCGTCGAGGGTTTCACTGTCGGCGAGCGGGTCGGCGTGCCTTGGCTCGGCCATACGTGTGGCCATTGCCGCTATTGCGCGAGCGCGCGCGAAAACCTCTGCGACGATCCCGGCTTTACGGGCTACACCCTCGACGGCGGCTACGCTGAACGCACCGTCGCGGACAGCCGCTATTGCTTTCATCTGCCTGCGCAGTATTCCGATGTCGAAGCGGCGCCGCTACTGTGCGCGGGATTGATCGGCTACCGCACGCTCAGTATGGCGGGCGACGCGCGGCGCATCGGTATATACGGTTACGGCGCGGCCGCGCATATCGTTGCGCAGATTGCGCGTCAAGAGGGAAGGACCGTGTATGCGTTTACCCGCGCGGGCGACGTCGTCGGCCAGCAGTTCGCGCGGCGCCTCGGCGCCGCGTGGGCAGGCGGGAGCGACGTCGCACCGCCCGACGAACTGGACGCCGCGCTCCTGTTCGCGCCGGTCGGGGCGCTGGTGCCGATCGCCCTCAAGGCGGTGGCGAAGGGCGGGATCGTCGTGTGTGGAGGCATTCACATGAGCGACATCCCGTCGTTTCCGTATGCGTTTCTGTGGGGCGAACGGCGCGTGGTGTCGGTTGCGAATCTGACGCGCGATGATGGCGCCGCGTTCATGCAGGTGGCCGCGAACACCCGGCTGCAAATCGAAACGACCACCTACGCATTGAGTGACGCCAACCGGGCGCTCGATGATCTACGGTCGGGCAGACTGACGGGGGCTGCGGTGCTGTCGATCAGGTAGCGTGCCGCTTCGTGACTTGTTCTGGCGGCGAAAGAAAGGCGGCTGACAGCCCTGCCTGAACACGCCTCTTTCGCGGTACCCGTCTTGTCGAAGAAATACCGCGCGCCGCACGCGAGACACGCCTGCTGGAACCCGTTGACCGAACGATTCGTTAGGACGATCGGGATCACCGGGGACAGGCTTCGCACGAGACTGCGCAGCAGGGTTCAAAACCGGCGCCGCCCGTCAGATGCAGATTCAGGACAACGACGTCTGCGGCCGACGTGCCGATGCCGTCGAATGCGGCGGCAGGTTCCTCGGCTGCGCCGATGATCACAACACCTTCGGTCGCACCAAAATGCTCCGCCATCCGCGTTCTGACGGAAATCGCGTCCCCGACAAGGAACACGCGCAAGGTTGGCAGTGACGGGCTTGGTTCATGGCTCGAAGTATCGGCCGGGCCGATCTCAAAATAAAATCGGCGACGAACGAGCTTCAGGTAGGCGAGTTCGAAGTCGTGTACGGGCGCCGGGGCCGTGCTAGATTTCCTCATCGTCCCCGAGCAGCTTGTGCCGCATTGCGTAGCGCACCAGCGCGGCTTCGTGCGGCATCTGCATTTTCTGAGGATGCGCGTCGTGTAGGTGCTCACCGTCTTGCTGCTGACACACAGACGGCGTCTTCACTCACGAGTTCACACACAGCAGCGTTTTTCCGACCGAACTGAGGCCGTACTTGTCGGTTTGCACGAAGGGATCGTGTGGGTGCAATTCAAGATGTCGAAGACATTCTCGCGTCAGGCGCCAGAAGATATTCAACGCAACAGCCAGGGAGACTTGCCATGCGTGCATCAGATGTCATGACCAGCAATGTTGTTTCCGTCAAGCCCGATATGACTGTGCGCGAGGCCGCCAGAGTTTTTGTGGACAACGGCATCAGCGGGGCGCCAGTGCTCGATCCCGACGGCCGCGTCGCCGGCATGATCAGCGAAGGCGACCTGCTGCGTCGGGCCGAGCTTGGCACCGATACGCGCAAGCGAACCTCCTGGCTCGATCTCTGGTCCGCCGGTCACGAGGCGCGCGACTACATCAAAACCCATGCGCTGAAGGTGCGCGACGTGATGACGTCCGACGTGGTAACCGTTCAGGCCGACACCCCGCTCGGCGAAGTGGCCGGCATTCTCGAGTCGCGGCGCATCAAGCGGGTACCGGTGATGAAAGAGGGCAGGCTTGCGGGCATCGTCTGCCGGGCCAATCTTGTGCAGGCGCTGGCAGTATTCCCGACGAGCCGGCGTCGGACGGGACGCTTTCGGATGGCGAGATTCGCGCGACGTTGATGGGTGAACTGGCGGGTCGCAATTGGGCATTCGCCGGAAGAAATGTCGTTGTCACCGATGGGGTGGTGCACCTGTGGGGCGCCTTCCATTCGAAGGAAGCCGTCGATTCCGTTCGCGTGGCGGCGCAAAGCATTCCAGGCGTCAAAAGCGTGGAGGATCATACTGAGCCTTATCCTGTGATGCCCGGCATCTAAGAATCGGTTCGGCTGTCTGCGTACGTTCACACAGACCCGAGAAGCCGAACCCGCGTGTCGAACCGGTACCTCGATCTATAGCAACTTTCCGTTTGTTGAAGAGCGTCGCATCGCTTTTCGTGTCACTGCTCGCAAACTCAGCTGTCGAGACCGCATGCTTGAATGTCCGCGGCGGAGGTCAGAAAAACGTTTACATCCTCCTTCTCGAGGCTTACTTTGACCCGGTAGGATTCAAACCTCTCGAGCGTTTTGTTTTCGTCCGTCTGCGTGTTTTACTTAATGCCTTACGTACTTTGCGCATACCCGGGCTGCACCGGTTTAGATTGGTAGCCTGCGCGCGCAGTACGGTCCCTACCCAGCCGACTACAAAACGATCCTTGAGAGGTATCGCGAAGCACGGTTTGAGGACACAACTAACGCACTGGTTCAGTACCTCAGCGTGCGCAAAAGTCGTGGGGCGGGTTCAGTTTCCATCTGTACTTCGGTTATGTGGTGTGCTTGGTCATAAACGCCAAAGACAGTCTTGGCAGGTCTACAGAAAGCCAGTTACTGGGTGTTGATCAGAGATCGGCAAGTGGTGGCCTATCAGTCTGCAGACCATTCGGCCAACGGCACGGATCTGAGCGTGCGCGACATGTGCAGAAGAGTGATCGGCAGATTCGATACTCCCGCTAACGTGAATTGACAGGGCAAGTTAACTTCGGACTAACGTTGCGTGTCATGGAAGATGCTCGCGCATACCCCGCGAATAACTTTCGCTAATTGCGGCACCAATGCGCGGGGGCGCCCACGGCATGGACGGATTGAAAAGCCTTAAGGCCAAAGCCGGGGTGCAGGGAGGAAAATGTCCGGACGAACAGGCCAACTCCTCGTTGAGCAATTCGCATGCGGCTGAACCGACTCCAACTTCCTAAGAGTCATATAGATCATGCAAAACGCACATATACTGCTGCCTGATGCGCTCGTAGTGCTCGGCTTCGTGATCGCCTCCCGGGTAGGAGATTTCTGCTCCGAAGCAACGAACCGGCGTCTTACTTACCTCATCGCGCTCGTGTCGTCGACCGCGGCAGGCGTCTGGTTCGCAATCCAATCGTCCGATCCGCACCACTACTATTTTTTCTCGCGGATGATCGTGATTGATCCATTCGCCAGCGTGATGAAGGCAACCGTTTCGCTTGGCTTCGCGGTCTCGCTCGTCTATTCGCGCAGATATCTTGAAGATCGCGACCTGTTTCGCGACCACGTATTCCTGCTCGGCATGTTCTCGCTGCTCGGCCAGTTGGTCATGATCTCGGGCAACCACTTCCTGATGTTGTACCTCGGTCTTGAACTGATGTCGCTGTCGTTGTACGCAATGGTTGCAGTACGCCGCGACGTCGCGCAATCGAGCGAAGCGGCGATGAAGTACTACGTGCTTGGTGCACTGGCTACGGGTTTCCTGCTTTACGGCATCTCGATGCTCTATGGTGCGACCGGCTCGCTCGAACTGAACGAGGTGCTGAAGGCGGTTGCCTCGGGCCACATCGACGAGTTCGTGCTGCTGTTCGGTGTCGTCTTCATCGTCGCGGGCGTTGCATTCAAGATGGGCGTGGTGCCGTTCCACATGTGGGTGCCGGACGTCTATCAGGGCGCGCCGACCGCGATGACGCTGTTCGTCGGCGGCGGTCCGAAGGTCGCGGCGTTCGCGTGGGGTCTGCGCTTCCTGGTGATGGGCCTGCTGCCGCTCGCCGTCGGCTGGCAGGAAATGCTGGTGATTCTCGCGGCGTTGTCGATGATCGTCGGCAACATCACGGGTATCGTTCAACGCAACGTGAAGCGAATGCTCGCCTACTCGACGATCTCGAACATGGGCTTCGTGCTACTTGGCCTGCTGTCCGGCGTGGTGGACGGCAACGCGGGTTCGGCGGCAAGCGCCTACGGTTCGGCGATGTTCTACAGCATCATCTATCTGGTGACGACACTCGGCTCGTTCGGCGTGTTGATGCTGCTTGCGCGCCGCAATTTCGAAGCTGACACGCTCGACGACTTCAAGGGTCTCAACCAGCGCAGCCCGGTGTCCGCATTCGTGATGATGGTGATGATGTTCTCGCTCGCCGGCATTCCACCGACCGTCGGCTTCTACGCGAAGCTCGCCGTGCTCGAAGCGACGATGAACGCGGGCCTCACGTGGCTCGCGGTGCTGGCCGTGGTGACGTCGCTGTTCGGCGCGTTCTACTACCTGCGTATCGTGAAGTTGATGTACTTCGACGACCCGCAAGACACATCGCCGATCTCGGCCGGCGCCGGTAACCGCACGCTGCTCGCGCTTAACGGTGTGGCCGTGCTGGTGCTGGGTATTGTGCCGGGCCCGCTGATGACGGTCTGCCTGCAGGCAATCACGCATACGCTGCCGCTCTGACGTCGGCGGCGGACTGATTCATCGTGCTGTTGCCGGTGGTCGGCGTCAACCGGCCGCTCCTGACGACGCCAAGTGGAGGCATGCCAAACCACGCAGTCCCGCTGTTGCAGAAGATTTCAACAAGCTCTTCGCAGCGTTACGGGCGACTGTCGGCAACGCGGTTACTTAAACGCTTGCCCCGAGTCCACCCCGGCAGGAGAGGCCTGACGAGAGAGGGCAACGATGCCCAAGCAGAACCCAGCGCTTCAACGTACGCAGAAGGCCCCCATGACACCGGGGCGCCGGCGGTTTCTCGTCATTTGCGTGATAGTGCTGCTGGCCGCGCTAGGCTGGGCGTTGGTGACAATGCTCAAGCCTGCCATCCAGCGCACGATCGTCATTACCACCGGGGCGGACCAAGGTATCTACCGTAACTTTGCCGATCGCTATGCACCCATCCTGAAGCGCGAAGGCATCACGCTCGATATCCGCAGTTCTTCCGGTTCGGTCGAAAACTATCAGCGGCTGACGAATCCGGACAGCGAATACGAAGTGGGTTTTATCCAATCGGGCACCACCAGTCCGAAAGCAACAGACCACCTGCAGACCATCGCCGCCGTTTCATACGAACCGATCTGGGTGTTCTTTCGTGGCGACATTACCGTCAACAGGCTGTCACAACTGCGCGGCAAGAGGATCGCCATAGGCGTTGCCGGCAGCGGCCTGCTTCACGTCTCCCGGGCATTGCTCGGCTATAGCGGCGTCACTGGCGACAACACCACGCTGCTGGAAATGGACGCCACCCAGGCATATGAAGGCCTCGAAATTGGCCAACTGGATGCTGCTTTCTTTATTGGCAGGCCCGACGCCGCGATGCAGATAAGGCTGCTGAACAGCGATCTGAAGCTGATGAGTTTTGCGCAGGCCGATGCGCTGGTGCAGAAATTCCCGTCCCTGTCGAAAGTTATTTTCCCCCGCGCCTCAACCAGCATCGTCGACGATCTGCCACAGACTGATGTCACCCTGCTGGCCGCCACGGCTCTGCTCGTGTCCAAAGATACCCTACACCCGGCCCTGGTCTACCTGCTGCTGGATGCAGCCAGAACCGTCCACGGCGGTGAAGACTACTTCACGCCGCTGGGCGCGTTCCCCAATCTGACCACCGAGGAATTTCCCATTTCCGACGAAAGCGCGCGCTATTTCAGATCGGGTCGCCCCTTCCTGCAGCGCTACCTTCCATTCTGGCTCGCCAGTCTCATCGAAAGGCGGCTGCTGATCCTGCTCCCCTTCATGGCCCTTGTGCTAGGCCTGCTGCAGGCATTGCCGCGCATGCTGGAGGCGCGGATAAGAAGACGGCTTGTGGTCTGGTATCGCGAAATAAAATCGCTGGAAGACGAAATATGGAGAAACAGGCAACCCACCCCAGACGATGTCGCGAAATGGCGGGATGAAATCGAGAACATTGATGCGCATGCCAGCCAGATACGTATTCCGTATCGTTATTTTCAGGATGTTTATGCCCTCAAACAGGCGATCGGCGTCGTGCGGAACCGGATTTCCCAGGTCGGTGAGAAGGTGAAGGAATAGCGGGGCCGCGACAATGGATCGGCAGAGGCGTTGGTTCAGCGATCGAACCATCGATACCACAACGTAAGCGTTGCAGCTTTGTAGTCGCCGCCCACGCTCGTCACCAGTCCTTTCGGCAATGTCAGTTTCGCCGACCAGCCGGCTGCCATCGCCACTGAGACTGTCAGCCGATCACGTAACGCACAGGTCGTCCGACGCCTGGCGTAGTTCCAGATATCGCATATTGGCGGTGAATCCTCCGCTATCGGACCAAAGTCCAATAGCGCTCGAGCCTCATGGCGAATACCCTGTACAAAGGACATTGTGCCGCCCAGGGAAGAACACCAAACGAAAAGATGTTTATCGCCTACCAGCGCGAGCGGCCTGGCCATATGAGCGAGCCGAAGGCATGGGCGCGTTCGAAGCCCAATGCTGACGCTGGCTTATACAGCGCGTTAGTTTGCCAGAATGGAGCATGAATCATGTGTGACACATGTGAGCCTCTTCTGCCCGGCAACGGTTCGGGCCGTCGGAATTTGCTTAAGTTCACCGGCACCGCGGTCGCGCTCGGGCTTGCCGGCGGCGCCCTCGTTGCGAGTCCCGCGCACGCCGACGCTTTGACCAGGGAGCAGCGCGACAGCATGACGCCAGAGCAGATTATCGAGGCGATGAAGCGAGGTAACGCACGCTTCCGGCGGGGCGAGAGGAAAGCACGCAATTACCTGAATGAACAGAGGGCGAGTGCCGGCGGACAGTATCCGGCAGCCGTGCTCCTCAGTTGTATCGATTCGCGCGCGCCGGCTGAAGTGATCATGGATCTCGGCATCGGTGATATCTTCAACTGCCGTATTGCCGGCAATGTTGAAAACAACGACATCCTGGGCAGCATGGAATTCGCGTGCAAGCTTGCTGGCGCAAAGGTAGTGCTCGTGATGGGTCACACAGCGTGTGGCGCGATTAAGGGAGCCATTGCCAACGCCGAGCTGGGCAATCTGACCGGATTGCTGGACAAGATCAAGCCCGCGGTGCAGGCGACGACCTACAACGGCGATCGTTCAGCGACGAACTATGATTTCGTGGACGCGGTGGCGCGCAAGAACGTCGAATTGACGTTGGCGAACATTCGTAAGGATAGCCCGGTGCTTGCGGAGCTTGAAACCAAAGGCACGATCAGGATCGTTGGTGCGATGTACAACCTGAAAACCGGCGCTGTGGACTTTCTCAGTTGATCTTCAGTGTCTGCGCACGACGCGGTGCAACAGTGCCATTGAAATTACGAGGCTGCGGAGAGGTCGCACGAGCTGCGACTCCGGGAACAGGGCCCGGGCATAGATGCCGTTCCGTCTACAAGAGAGATTCGATTGGCAGGATTGAAAGAAACCAGACCCCCAGCCGGCGCAGCCAGGTCGTGTTGGGCTCCGTGTCATAGCGCACTTCCACCCCGTTCTCCCGCTTCAGCCAGTACAGTCTGCCGTCGGCATCGAGGCGCGTCGAATAGGCGACCTGTGGTACGAGTGACACGAAGATGGATGCGATCCGGCTCGCAAGTGGCGCGCTGTCTATAACGAAGCCTAACTCGGTATTCAGATGGGCCGACCGCTGATCAAAATTGAATGATCCAACAAAGACGCGGCTGCTGTCCACTACGAAGGTCTTTGCATGCAGGCTCGACCCCGAGCTACCGAATATGCCGGCGTGCTCCTCACTTTTGTGTTCCACGCCAGGCAATCGTCGCAATTCGTACAGCTCCACCCCCGACTCGAGCAGTTCGACACGACGGGTCATATAACCGGAATGAACCGCTGTCACGTCGGTGGCTTCAAGTGAATTGGTTAGTACGCGCACGGCGACGCCGCGACGAGCGAGCTCAGTGAAATATTTTGTTCCGGCCGCACCCGGAACGAAATACGGAGACACCAGATCCAGTTCATGCATCGGGTCGCCGAGAATCTCCCGAAATTGATGTACGACGCTTGCCTCAGGCGGTGCCTCGCTCAAAGCTTTCGCCGGGTCGTCGCTGACCATCTGTGCCCTGGCCCATTCCAGTGGTAGCGTGCCGTCAAGCAGTTGCTGCACGATCGGTGCATCACGCAGGGCGTCCAGGTAGGCGGCGGCCGTCGAGTCACTTTCGACTGCTCGAACTTTCCGGTCCAGTTCATCGGGCTTGTCGCTGGCGGCACGATGTACGATAAGGTCGACCGGATACGACGATCCGCTCGCCCAATACCGGTCGAACTCATTTGCGACATCGGCTGAAATCGGGCCTACTGCCAGTACATCGAGGTCGGCGAAAACAATGCCATCGGTGGCGCCGAAGTATTCGTCGCCGATATTGCGTCCGCCGACGATCGTTACGGCGCCGTCGGCGGTGAATGACTTGTTGTGCATGCGACGGTTGGCACGCGAAAAATCCGTCAGGAAGCCGATGAACTTCGGCTTGCGGATGACGAACGGATTGAACAACCGGACCTCGATGTTTGGATGCGTCTGAAGCGCGGCCAGCGTGCCATCGAGTGAAGACGATATACCGTAGTCGTCCAGCAGCAGGCGTACGCGTACGCCGCGATCGGCCGCCGCACGTAATGCATCGAGCAGGAGCGTGCCCGTGAGGTCACTTCGCCAGATGTAATATTGGACGTCCAGCGTACGCTCAGCCGTGCGAATTAGCTCCATGCGCGCAGCGAAGGCTGCACGCGGGTCCGCTAGCGGATGGATACCGGCCAGATCATGGTGAGCAGCAAGCTCATGAGCGGCAGAACGCCCAAGCGTTGTGGCCTGCGCCTCTGCGTTGCTTATTGCCGTCGATGGCGTGCGGCTTTCAAGCGGTGGCAACGCGCAACCGCACAGCGCGGCCGCGCAGACGACATTCAATGAAACGACAATAAGCGACCTTTGGAAGAAGCCGGGCGCAAAGTGTCTCGGCAATGGCATGGCTTAACCGGGCTCTGCGGACAAACAAATGGGACTTCATCTTTTCCTGAGCCGCAAGAGGAATCTGAGCGATTGGAACGCCGGGGAAAGTGTTCGCTCATTCATCTTTTTCACGGAAGACTCCCTTTCACTTCAGGTCCGGACAGGGAAATGCCGTGTCAGACAGGGCCTTGTTTTTGTCACGGGGCAGCTTGCAAGACGTCACTTCCTTTCTTGAGGCTTTCTTTCACGCGGTCTTGAGGCCCACTTTTACGTTATAGGCCCGTTTGACAATGCTTGCCATGCTCCGCGGGGCGGATCGGCGCACAACTGCGGAACAGCTGCCCCTTCTTGCTGACGTGAGGACCAATTTGTCTTAACGCCATTTCGCATACAGCTTCCGCTGTAGTGTCGCGAACATCTTCTTTGCAAGACTCTCGCATTTGAAATCGACAGGCTGATGGCGCGTGGAAAACCCTGCCGCTCCTTGTCCAGATGTGACGGGCTTGTGCAGCAAGTGCATTAAGCGATTCCATACCGTGGCAGCCGGCTTACAAAAATATGAGAGGTAGCGCCAACGGAGAGTCGCGACCCGAGCAGATAGATTGGGCCCGACTGCGTGACGTGGATTGAGAATGGCAGAATTTCTGATCGCCGGTCCTTGTGCAGACGGGCCTTCGCGGCTACAACCTGAGTGTGCCCGATACATGGGCCCTTGCTGTATCCATGGTTGTATCAGGGAGAATGCTTATGCTCGATGTCTTGAAGAGCGGGGCAGTTGCAGCTCGATTGGCTACCGGTGACTGGATTGCCATGACACTAACCATCGGAAAGCTGCATGGACGCGCTGTGTTGTTTCTGGCGTTGTCGACAGCGGCGGCACTACCCGGTTCGAGTTTCTCGTTCGGCGCGGAGCCGGCGGACGCCAACGTGACTACCCGTGAAATCTGCATACCTAAAGGAACATATCCGACGGCGGGTGGTGGCACGACGGTTTTCTCGCACGAAAAGACCTGCTTTAGCCGTCCCGCGATTGACACCTACGCTTGGGAGAAGAACAGCGCGCGGATAAAAAAAGGCGCGCCCGACGCCTTCAACGGATTACGAATCGTGATGTACGATTACCACGACGCGCTTTACCACTGTGCCAAGCGACGTATGCGGCTGCCTACGCTTGATGAACTGAAGGCACTGTTTGCCTATACGAACGCGCATGGCAGTCAGGGTGGAGGAAGCCATAATGCAATCGTCGCGTCAAAAGACGACTCGCGTTATGAGGGTGGTATCTATGCTTGGGGCGGTTCCAGCCCGTATTGGTCGCATACGCTTGCAGGGAACCGCATGCACAAGGTAGTGAATCTGGCCGACGGCCGGGTGAGCATCCGGCACGATCCGCAACCAAACTACGTATCGTGTGTACGTTGAAGAAATTAACGCGCTACTTGCAGACGGTCTTGCCCGCGTCGGATGACCGAAGGTCGCAGATGTGCGGAACTGGCGTCGCGCGCCCTCTCGCGGCTGACACGTAACCGTCAATGCGGGGAACGTTCATGCCGCACTTTGCGGCGATTCCGCAAGGGAAGGTTTCGATCCGAAGCTCAGAAGGAGGCACCCGGCAATCCCGGAAAGTAATGAGCCGACGATGACGCCCAGCCGGACAGGAGTGAAGAATTCGGCTCCTTCGAACGCGAGGGAACCGATGAACAGACTCATCGTGAAGCCGACGCCGCACAATGAGGCGACGCCAGCGAATTGTCGCCAGCTTGCCCCCTCGGGAAGTTTTCCCAGCCCGACAGCGATGAGTGCTGCACCTGCACCATATACACCGACGAGCTTGCCGACAAAGAGACCCGCCGCAATACCGAGTGGCAGCGGCGCCGACAGCGCAGCAAGGGTAACGCCGGCAAACGATACGCCGGCGTTTGCAAACGCAAAGACAGGCAGTACCGCGAAGGCAACCCACGGGTGCAGGCCGTGTTCAAGCTGATGCAGGGGAGCTTGTCCTGTGGCGTCCTTCGTCTTCAAGGGTATGGCGAACGCCAGTGCGACACCCGCAAGCGTTGCGTGAACACCGGACTTCAGAACGAATATCCACAGGACGATTCCGGTGAGAATATAGGGCGCAAGGCGCGTAACCCTTTGCCGGTTCAGCGCAATCAGGACCGCGATGGCGCAGGCCGCCAGAAAGAGCATTGCAAGCGAAAGATCAGCGGTATAGAAGAGCGCAATGATAACGATGGCCCCGAGGTCGTCGGCTATCGCAACTGCGGTCAGAAATACTTTCAGCGACATCGGCACCCGGCGGCCGAGGAGGGAAAGGATGCCGAGCGCAAACGCGATATCAGTTGCCGTCGGAATGGCCCAGCCGCGGAGGTTTGCCGTATCACCGCGGCAAATAAAGAAGAAAATGAGTGCAGGCACCACCATGCCGCCAGCGCCGGCGACGACCGGCAGCACTACTTGCGCGGGCGTTGACAGTTCACCTTCGATCACCTCACGTTTCACTTCAAGCCCGACCAGAAGAAAGAAGATGGCCATCAATCCGTCGTTAATCCAGAGCAGTAGTGGCTTTCCGATGTGGAACGACCCAAACCGGATCTCGACCGGAATGTTCAGCAAATGGTCATAGATCTGCCGAAGCGGCGAGTTGCTGAAGATCAAGGCGAGAAGCGCGGCGGCCGCGAGCAACAGGCCCCCGGCCGATTCCATTTTCAGGAATTCGGAAAGGCCATCGGAAAGCTTACGAGACGCATTGTGATTCATCGTGTCGGCTCGCGCATCGGCAGGTTCTCGTGAGGGTGAAGCCTGGGATAGAGGCGGGGTCGCGTGGTCCCGTCCGTTCAGAAAGTAGAGTAACGTCTGTGCGTCGCAGTGCAACTAAAAGTGATTCCACATATCCGTCGTTCGTGCATGCATGCCCCGGATCGCTGAGATTGCATTCAGATACTGAGTGGGCTCACCTTGGTTCCCGAAAGGGAAACGTCGGCCATCAGCCCCGAGTTGGTCAGCACAATTGCGTCAACAGCGGCGGTTGCCGTCGACGTATCGATTGTGCCGTTTGCGCCTATTTTCACGAGTGCAACTGACGCGTCAGTGCCAACCGACCACCCCTTGGCGCCGCGGAATTTCTGGAGTGCATCTTCCGTCATGAAAAGGAAGATGATCGCCTTGGATTGTGCGCCGGCTGTAAGACCGAACGAACCTGATACCGTACTGTAGTAGCCGACCGTGCGCTCGGCTACCCGCAGCGCACCTTCGCCGTACTGTCCACCTACAACGAACCCGACCTGGAGAACTGAGGGAAACACCAGCACGCCTTGCGCTTTGGACACGAGCTCGCGCGCGCCCGGCACCGACGCGTAGAGTCGCGATATCGTTCCATCAACGCTTGCGTCAATCGACTGGCGTTTTGACGCGTCAGTCGCCTCACTCCTGGTCCCACTCGGAGTCGTGGTGCATCCCGCAAGGAGTAGACCGGTGATGCCGGTCGCGGTGTGCAGCAGAAAATTACGTCGTTGCATGTCATCCTCCATTGCAATTCCCGCCGTCGTTTCCTGTTGATCGGTTTGATGGCGCTGGTCGAGTCGCCGCGCCTCCCGGGCAGAGGCGTATTGCAGCGCGCTACCGATCGGTCGGTGCTGCCATGCAGGTCCTCTCTGCTGCTCAATCTGCCCGCAGGCGCTATGGCGTACGAACAGCACGCATGTGAATAACGTTAAGCCCTCGGTCCTGATGTCAGCGTCTGGCGAGTGCGCGCCCGCTAGAAAGACGAACGACCTGGCCTGATCTTGGAGCACTTCATACGTTCATTACATGCATTTCCGGTCTCCGTATGCACCGCGCGAAATAGTGCACTACGGGCGGCTGTTGAACAGCGCCACATGAACAGGCTGCGCAGTATGACGTCTCGATCTCGGCGTTCATTGGTCGGACAACATTGAAGCAATTTGAGCGCTGTTTTTTTCGGCCGCTACGAATACGGGCCAAGGCGTCGCCTCCCATTTGTCGGCGGCCATGACAGGCCGGCTGCGAGCTTCCGCCTGATGGCATCATGTCATACGGTCCGGATGCCGAGAAAGTGGACTTTGGTCCTAGGTGTATACACGCGTTCGAGGGAAGGTTTCTGGCCAATCCCTTTCGCGACGCAAGGTTGTGGTCTCAGGGATGACCGTGATTTTTCGCCAGCGCTCGACCCTCGTCGCTTGAATTCGACGTGACGGGGCGTGTCGTGCAGATCGCACGCGAAGGAAAAGGTCGCGGTGATTCATGCCCAGATCGCGATGTTTCGCGCGATGGGAGGTGGTTGGCAGATGCACGGGAGTGTTGCACAGGTAGGGCATCCCCGATGAGTGCAAAAACATCGATGCTTGCTCCGACGCCCTCCTGGACGAAGTACAGCATGAAACGCGAGCGGGCAGAGCGTCTCACGAAAGAGAGGTGCGGCGGCAGGATGCGCCGCGCGGAACAGACGAATCCGGCTATCACGCCCGGTTGGCAAGCGGACCTCTTCAACGAACGCTCCGGTCTCACATCGCGTCCGGATGAGCGGCCGAGAGACGGACTTTAGCCATAAATAGGGAGCAGCAGAAACAACTTGATGACGATCGCGTTGGCGATGTCGATAAAAAATGCGCCCACCATCGGTACAACCAGAAAGGCGAGATGCGATGGGCCGAAACGTTCTGTAATGGCCTGCATGTTGGCGATGGCAGTCGGCGTGGCACCGAGGCCGAAACCACAGTGTCCGGCGGCCAGCACGGCCGCGTCATAGTTGCGGCCCATCGCGCGAAAGGTGATGAAAATCGCGTACGTCGCCATTGCGATCGCCTGCATGACCAGAATCGCGAGGAGTGGTAGTGCAAGCGAGGCGAGATCCCATAGGCGTAGGCTCATCAGCGCAATGGCGAGAAAAAGCCCGAGGCTAACATTGCCGAGCAGCGACACCGCGAGCTCGAATGGTTGATACAGACCGCGCACGGCGAGCGCGTTGCGCAGGATGACGCCGATAAACAAGACGCACACGAACGTCGGCAGTTCGAACGCTGTGCCGGCAATCCACGATGCGAGTGCCGAACCAACGGCAAGGCAAACGGCTATGAGCGCCACTGTTTCGATTACGGCCTCTGCCGTGATCGGCCGTACTGCCTTTGGTTGTTCGAAGCCTGTTGTGCCCGCGACATCAGGTTTGGGGCTGGGGGAAAGACTGTACCGGCTGATGAGAAAACGCGCGACCGGTCCACCGATCAATCCGCCGAGGATCAGGCCGAACGTTGCGCAGGCAATCGCAATCTCCGTTGCCGAGGCAAGCCCGTGACGAGCTGCAAAAACCTTCGCTCACGCCGCTCCCGTCCCGTGTCCGCCGGATAGGGTCACCGATGCGCCGAGCAGACCGAGAAGGCGGTCTTGCCCTAACGCCCAGGCCGATCCGATGCCAAGCGTATCCTGCATCACGAGCAGTCCGACCACGACACCGAGAAAGACGATCAACGCACGGCCGCCGGCTTTCAGTCCCGCCAGGTCGGCATTAAGGCCGATGGTGGCAAAGAAGGTGAGCATGAGAGGCGCCTGAAGCGTCGTGTCGAATTGCACTTCAATTCGCAAGATGCTGCGTAACGCAAACACGAGTAACGCGACCAGCAGGCCGCCAACCACCGGTTCGGGGATCGTATAAGTTCGAAGCACACGGATCCGGGCAAGAATCTGGCGACCAAGCAGAAGCACCAGGGCGGCAGCCATCAGCGTTTCCTGCGTGTCGAGCCTGAACATGTCCCACCCCCAGTCGGGAGGATGCTCACACGGACCCATACGGTGCGCCGGCGAGTGAACGATTTCACGCAAAGCCCACCAGGCAACCGGTAAATATCCAACGATGCAGTGCCAACGATCACGCCGAGACGGAGCGGTGTGACATGTTCGCGTCTTCGAAAGTGAGAGCGCCGATAACTTGCCTCTTGATAAAAACGACTCGTCGCAGTGCAGCGACGCAAGCACACTGGTCGGGAGGAATTGACCTTCTACAAAATGATAATAGGCGGCGCGTGTACCCATTGACACCCATTTTTTTTCACCGAAGGAGTCGGCATTCAGCCGCCAGGAGTTGCAGTTTGATCAGTTGGCGAGCGGTCATGTCGACGCGGATTGCCGTCATTCGCCAACGCCCTGCTGCGACGAATGCGACGGGGCAGTTTGCGTTTGCAGGTAACCGGTATCGCGAAAGAAAGTTCGTTAGCAGGAAAGGGCCGTGGCATCATGGTTGAATGGCTCGGGAAAAGAGCGGGTATCCGGGCATCCGTGCGAAAACTGAACAGGGACATGGCTCCCATAGGGTTGGTAGAAGAGAGGACGTTCGCTCTGGCTCGGGTACGTTCGATTCTCATTCAATACAAGTCATCAGCGCCGGTCCATGCCGAAGTGTGGACTCTCGCTGCGTGAGACGGTCAGTGTAAGTCTCCGCGTGAAGTTTTAACGGTCTCGGACAAGGAGGCCAGCATGAGCGTGTTCAACTGGTTGTTTAGGCGCGAACCACCGCCCGGTGAAGCTACCGCGCGAGAGACACGTGAAGCGCTTGATCGAATCCTCAACCTGGCTCCGCAACTGCGGCTCGTGACGAACCATGCGGCGAGACTGGCACCGGCCATCAGATGTGCGTTGGAATATGTGCGCGCTCTGACCGAAGATGTCCCAATCGCACGCGAGGCGAGCGCCGCGGCCTGGTCATCGGACCCACACATTCACGCGTTCTTTGCGGTGTCGGAGGATGTCACCCGCGCGCTGAGTCGCTCGGCCGAACTGCGTGCGTACTTTGACCGAAATGCACTGGATCGCGAGGCGTTTATTTTGCTTGGTATGGCCATGACCGAGCGCCGCACCTTGGGCGTCGCGCAGCACGGCGATGCTGTACGTACCGACGTTGAGCGAACGACGGTCAGTTTTGGCGATCATCAGGTGCGCGTGTGCGAACGCAATGAATCGGAGTTGCGTGACGAAATTGTGTTGCGGGTCGTGGAGCAACTCGCGCTTGAAGCGCTCGACCGGATCGCCGCCGACGTATCGCGCCGTGGCCTGCTGGAACAGGAGCGTGCGCTGCTGAATACGCGACTCATGCTTCTAGGGCGACAGGGCAAGGGAATGAATTCACTTCTGGACGGTAACCGGTTGTCGGGTGTCGGAGAGATGGCTGCCTTGCAGGTGCAGCTCGAGGAGAACAACCGCAAACTGGCTGGCCTTGGGCTAAAGACCGACGCACTGGAGCGGGAGATCAGCATGGTATGCGAGATGCTGACGTCGCCCGGTCCTTACATTCAGGTGGAAAAGAGGACGCTGCGTCTTGACCGGACGAACGTGATCGTGGACGACGACCATCAGCGTGAAAGTACCGAGATCCAGGTTCATCTGGCGCGGGTGCCGGGTGCATTACAGGAATCGCGTGCCTTCTGTCTGGTGCGTTTCGCGCGAAACGATCTGCATGCGGTCCCACGCATGTCGGACGATGCAAACCAATGGCTTCTGTGACGCTCCGACACGTCATATGCCGAACTCGCGACACGGGATGCGGCTGCACCTCGCGTCAGTCTGGAAAAGTCTTGCTGGGCGCCAATGGTTTTGGACGCGACGATGTTGGCGTCGCCCTGTGGGGACAACGGCCACCGCCACGCTTGTGTCGTTCAAGCTTACGGCGATAGGCCCGGCGTAGTCCTATCAGAAAGTGATTGCGTCAGTTGGACTGCAAACACCCTCATGCGCCTTATCGCCCAGATCGGGTTCATTGGGACGGGGTAGTTAAAAATGGGAACAGGCACTCGCTTTGTCAGGATATTGGTGCGAGCGTTGCTATTAATCGCCGCATTGTCTTCACTCCTGCTTGCCGTCCGTGCGTACGATTCGCGCACGGGGCCTCCGCTCGAACTCTGGCACACCTATGTACCCGAAGAATTGAGCGCTGGGCAAATCGATGGATCGGACTGGAACGCGTATCTCAGGCACGAAGACAGTCTTTTCGAGCAGGTGCGCCGGGAGGTCACGGACCGTTTGCCAACGTCGGCGCAGGTAATGTCGAATCGGTACTTTAAAAATAGTCCCATCTATCCGCCAGGTTTCGACCACGACTGGAACAGGTCATATGAGATGCTCCCGCCTGGAAAGCCCTTGGGCGCTGTCGTGCTGCTGCACGGTTTGACCGATTCTCCCTATAGTCTCCGGCACATTGCACGCATCTACGTCGCCCATGGATTTGTTGCAATCGGAATTCGCCTGCCCGGTCACGGCACGGTGCCCGCCGGGCTGACCGATGTCGACTGGGAGACATGGATGGCGGCAACGCGGCTTGCGATGCGTGAAGCCAGACGTCGAGTCGGGCCGAATTGCCCATTACAGATGGTCGGGTTCTCGAATGGTGGTGCGCTCGCGATGAAGTATGCACTGGACAGCCTCGAAGATAGTCGGCTGGACCGGCCAGAACGGATCGTGCTGTTCTCACCGATGATCGGTATTACACGTTATGCGCGTTTTGCCGGTCTCGCGTCACTTCCGGCGCTATTGCCACCATTTGCAAAAGCTGCGTGGCTCGGGATCGTGCCTGAATTCAATCCATTTAAATACAACTCGTTTCCGGTTAATGGTGCAAGGCAATCGCACCGGCTGACAGTGGCATTGCAGGAGGAATTGGCTCGTCTTGCGAGAATAGGACAACTTGCGAAACTTCCTCCGGTATTAACCTTTCAATCCGTTATCGATTCCACAGTAAGCACACGCGCGATCCTGACCGCGATGTACGCGAATTTCCCATCAAACGGAAGCGAACTGGTACTGTTCGACGTGAACAGACGGGCAAAGATGGGCCAGATTCTTAATCCGGCGTCACCACTGGCGCTATCACGCTTGATACCGCGGTTTCCTGTGGCATACCGGCTCACGGTCATCGCCAATGCTCCGTCGGGCTCCGAGAACATGAAGGAGCGCGTGGTCGAGCCGGGGAGCACGCAATGGCAAACGCGTGAGCTTGACCTCGTCTACCCGCCGCAGGTGTTCTCACTGTCACATGTCGCAATTCCTTTTCCACCCGATGATCCGTTGTATGGAACCCGCCAGGACGAGGAATCAGGCACGAAGTATGGCGCAGCACTCGGCACTCTCGTTCCACGCGGGGAGCGCGGAGGGCTGATTGTCAGTCTGGATACGCTCTTTCGAATCGCATCTAATCCATTCTTTCCGTACGTTTTGACGCGACTCGACGCGACCATCGGCGAGCCCGTGCGGCGATCGGGCACGTCCCGTCAGTCGTTCGATCGTTCGATGTCAACTCCGGCTGCGACGACTTCTGCAGATTCGCCGGGCATTCAAATGGACGGGATGAGCGACGATGCGGTGACCGAGGAGGATCTGTCTGCAGCGACACCTTGACCGTCGCCGGCGCGGATTTGATCGGTAACGGCCGCTGTGTCGTAGAGGAAAACCGGAAGGTGGGCTTGAATCGATAGTTCGCGTACTGCGAGGCTACTGCTCGACGCAAACGTCTTCAGGGGCGCAACCCTTACCTTATTTTTATGCCCGAACGTGCGGGGACCGGGCGAACCATCTTTGGCGAGGACGCTTCACTGTCCGTCCTTCTTTATGGCGTCCCATCGAGACGCTTAGACGAAGCGGCCACTAAACCCAGCGGAAAACGCGCTCAATGGTCCCTTGAGTTCGAGGTCTTCGCTCAGTTGATTTCGAAACACTTCTACCCGCGTATGCTGGTGCCATTCGGTACACCAACAGGTGTTTATAGCAATTCAAAGGGACTGTGACAAACTAAGTGCGGCAAAGCAGCAAACCCGAAATGCCGTGGGAGAAAGGCGATGAAGGATGCAAAGGTAGGTGCAAGTCCGACAGAGGCAAACAGGCAACATCATCTGGGAAACAGGGAGTACGAGAAAGAGCTCGCTCGCCTTCACGTCGAACTGGTCAAGCTCCAGCAATGGGTCGTTGCAACAGGCGCCAAGATATGTGTGATATTCGAAGGGCGCGACGGTGCGGGCAAGGGCGGTACGATCAAGGCGATTACCGAGCGCGTGAGTCCGCGCATATTTCACGTCGTCGCATTGCCAGCGCCATCCGACCGCGAAAGATCGCAGATGTATATGCAACGTTATCTGCCGCATCTTCCTGCGAGCGGCGAGATCGTCCTGTTCGATCGCAGCTGGTACAACCGAGCCGGGGTGGAACGGGTCATGGGGTTCTGCACCGAAGAACAGGCGAGGATTTTTCTGAAAGACGCGCCATTAGTCGAGCGGGCGGTGACTGATTCCGGCGTCATTTTGCTCAAGTATTGGCTTGAAGTCGGAATGGCAGAGCAGACGCGTCGGTTGGAAGCGCGTATTCATGATCAACGGAAAATCTGGAAGCTGTCACCAATGGATCTCGAGTCATACCAGCGGTGGTACGATTACTCCCGCGCACGCGACGAAATGTTCATGGCGACCGACACGGAGTTTGCGCCCTGGTACGTCGTGAAGTCGGATGACAAGAAGCGCGCACGCCTCGATCTCATTAGCCACTTACTAAGCAAGATTCCTTATGAGGAGGTGGCCCGAGACAAGGTGACGTTGCCCAAACGACAGAAGCCCGGAGATTACCAAGAGCCCGACTATCCATTCAGGTTTATCCCGGAGGTTCGCAGGTAACTTTCTGCTACCCGCCCCGCCGCGAACGCGGCGGTCGATGAAACGCGTGCAGTAGTTGTGAACCACGCCGACGCGACAGGCCGGCACAACTCGCAGGGTGTTCTGCCTTTCGGCAGCGGCGGGGGAGACATGGTGGTCAGAGCCCCAAAGCGGGTACATACTTGGCATGCGGCGCAGCATTGTCTTCCGTCGACGTGATCTCAACACTCGAACGGCTTTCCCGCAGAGAGGAGAACGGACAAGGAGGTCGCCATGACACCAATCCAGGGACTGTTCGCCGCGGCCTCCGCGGTTCTTCTTTTCCTTTACGGCCTTCAGGGCTTTAGTCGCGAACTGCAGGAAGTCGGGGGCACGGCGCTGCAGTCATGGCTCGAACGTGTGACAGCAAGCCGCTGGCTCGGGTTTCTGGTTGGTGCATTCGCCACAGCGATTGTGCAGTCAAGCAGCGCAATCACAGCGCTTGCGGTCACTCTTGTGGACGCGTCCGTCATTTCCTTCCGAGCCAGTCTGGGGATCCTGCTCGGCAGCAATGTCGGGACCACCGCAACCGCCTGGCTGGTCTCCTTCAAGCTCACGGGTATCGGACCGATATTCATCGTACTTGGGGCCTTGATTTCGATGTTGCCGATCCGCGCCAGGTACATCGGAAAAGCTGTTTTCTATTTTGGATTGATCTTCTTCGCGTTGGATCTGATATCCGCGGAACTGAGGCCTCTGCAAAATCGCCCGCAGTTCAAGGAATGGCTTGCACTTGCAGAGGCTCCGTGGGCAGGCGTGCTTGCCGGCTTGCTATTCACTGCGTTGGTTCAGTCAAGCAGCGTCACCACTGGTCTGGCAATTCTCCTCGTCCAACAAGGGGTGCTACCGCCGCAGGCCGCGATACCGATTGTCATCGGCTCGAACGTCGGCTCGACCTCAACCGCGTTGGTTGCAGGTCTCGGGATGAGTTCCATCGCAAGAGCCACGGCGATTACGAACTTTCTGTTCAATGCGACCGGAGTGCTGTGCTACTTTCCATTCCTGAGATCCTTTTCAAGAGCAATGGTGGATTTAACAACCAACCCGGGGATGGCGGTGGCATGGGCGCATCTGATATTCAATTTTACCGTCGCAATCTGCTTTCTTCTGGCGCTGACGTGGGTTGAACCCTTGCTCAGAAAGTGGCTGGGTGCCGAGGCTCGAAGTGCAGGTTCAGAGCCGGCGTCCTGAGTGGTCGCTATCACCGCCGCGTGAATTTTTGGCTCGGTGAGAGGAAGGCCATCGCTGACAGAGCGGTCGCGCGTCCGCGGTTCGTGCGCGGCGAACAGCAACTGATTCCATGTATCGGCGGGAGCAAGTATTTTTCCTGCGCACCCTGCGTCTTCATGGCGCCTCACAAGCCCCGCGCGACATGGCGCCTTGACGAAGTATTTGTGACCTTGCGCGGCGAGCCTTACCTGCTATGGCGCGCTGTTGATCAATACGGGGCTGTACTCGATATCCTGCTACAGAAGCACCGCGACAAGGCAGCAGCAAAGCAGTTTTTCAAGCGCGTGCTTGCCTCGTGTGCTGAAGCCACCGCGCAAGATCGTGACTAACCAGTTGCGCAGCTATCCGGCGGCGAAAGCCGAGATTCGCGAGCTCGCTCATATGAAGCACGTTTTCGTCAAAGCCAGCGCGCGAATCAATAGCCGCGCTGAAAACAGTTATCAGCCGGCGCGCGAACGTGAGCGACGCACGCGCGGCTTCCGCGATCCTGAACGCACGCAGGTTCTCTGGTCGAGCTTCGGTCCGATTCGTCAGCACTTCGCGCTCAAGCGACACCTGCTATGCGCCTCACTCTATCGCAAACAGATCGCCACACGCCTCGCCGCCTGGGATTGTTTCACTGAGGCCACCCAAAGCCCGTCCGTTTTCTGGGCAGGTGTCTGTCCTCTCCGCTATTGTGTCGCCAACAATTAATGTGACAGCGCCGCAGTGGGCAACCCGCGCTGCGATGACAGTTGATTTTCGCTCTCGACGCGCTCAACGATGGTCAGACGCAGGCGTCTGGCCTGCACCTGCGGCATCAAGGTACGCATCGACCGCGCTGCCTATGGTCGGATGGAAGCACGCATCGGGAAAGATCGGCGACAGCTCCAGGCGCCTGAGCTTGTCACGGACGGGGTCTTTCATCTCGGCGAAGTGCAGCTCGATGCCGCGGTCCTGTAACGTGCGGTGCAGCTCGCGCAGCATGTCGGCCGAGGTGACGTCCACGCTCGTCACCGGCTCCGCAGTCACGACGACTCGTTTGACGGGCGTAGTGGCCTGCTGCGCCGCCTCGATCACGCGCTCCTGGAACAATTCTGCGTTCGCGAAGAAGAGCGGCGCATCCCAGCGAAACAGCAGCAGCCCCGGAATCTGTGTCGCGTGCGGGTAACGCTTCATGTCATGATAGCCGCGCAATCCGTCGACGCGGCCGAGTACGGCGTAATGGGGACGCCATCCGTCCCATAGAAATTCGATGATAGCGATGACCACCGCAATGCAGATGCCGGGAATCGCGCCGAACACCGCGACGCCGGCGAAGCAGCAAATCGACAGCCAGAACTCCCATTGCTGAATGCGATAGATGCGCTTAAGCTCGCTGAACTCGAAGAGGCCGATCGCCGCGGCGATCACGACTGCGGCGAGTGCGCTACTCGGAAGATGGCGCAGCAGATTTGGTCCCGCGAGCAGAACGGCCGCGACCGCGAGCGCGCCGACGATGCCCGTCACCTGCGTCCGGGCGCCCGCAGCTTCCGCAACCGGCGTGCGCGATGAACTGCTGCTGATCGGAAAGCCTTGGAAGAGCCCGGTTGCGAGATTGGCGACCCCCAGTCCAATCATTTCCTGATTCGGATCGACTCGCATGTTGGAGCGCGCGGCAAACGTGCGCGACAGCACACTCGTGTCCGCGAAGGAAATCAGCGCGACCGCGCAACCGCCCAGCACGATGCGCCCGAAATCGACGTCGCTTACGACGGGCAGCGAGAACGTGGGCAATCCCTGCGGAATCGTGCCTAGTACTTTCACGCCCATGCGATCGAGCTGGAACACGCTCACGCACAGCGTCGCGAGCACGACGGCGACCAGGATGCCCGGCACCTTGTCAAAGCGCTTGAGCAACAGAATGAGCGCGAGACTGCCCGCGCCGACCGAAAAGCTATACCAGTTCGCCTGCCCGGCGCCGACAGCTTTGACGAGATTGAGCAGATCCCGCAGCGGCCCCTGATCTTCGAACGATATCGCAAACAGCTTCGGCAACTGGCTGATCAGTACCGTCAGCGCGATGCCGTTCATGTAGCCGTATCGAATCGGCGTGGACAGCAGCTCAGTCACGAAACCGAGCTTCAACACGCCGAAGACGACGCACACAAGTCCCGAGATGAGCGCCATCATGCTCGCCACGGCGATCGCGCGCGACGGCTCCCCCGACGCGCTCAGCACGACGACAGCGAGCACTGGTGCGGCGAGCGCGGAGTCGGGGCCAAGCACGAGAATGCGGCTTGGGCCGAAGATTGCATAGGCGAGCAGCGGGACAATGGTCGCATACAGGCCGCACACGCCGGGCACGCCCGACGCCTCAGCATAAGCGACGCCGACCGGAACGAGCATCGTGGTCAGCACAAGGCCCGCGGTGATGTCGTTCCTGAGCCACGTGGCGTGATAGCCCTTGAGCATCGCGACGCCGGGCACATAGCGCAGCCATCTTTTGGGGATGCTGTCGGCGCGCTGCCGTGGTTGAAGAGGTTGATCGGATGACATGGTTCGGCAGCCGTAAGGCGTCTAGTGACGAAAGCGCCCCGCACGATCACGTAGGGCGCGGTGATTGTGCGCTTGGACGCTCCGAACGGCAATCCGCGACGCAAGGAGAGCCCGAAGCCGACCGGCGAGCGTCGCGTCGTACATCATGCCGTGACGCCAGCAAAGGTCAGCAGCGCTCCCGCGCCCGGCTTTGCTGCTGCGCCTGAATGCAACTAACCGTCAAGTCTTGGTCAAAAACGACTCGCGGTTGCGCCGCTCAAAAAGTACCGGCAGGCCGGGGATACGGTATCGCTGCAAGGACCCGGATGACGCAAAGGCACACAACGTCGCACGCGGGCTCACGCCATCTGGCGCAACAGTCAACGGGAGCGCAAAAGCGAGCAGGAAACCTCGGGGTCGGCGTAATCGAAGACGCGCGGCATTGCGGCGCAAGCGATGCCGCAAGACGCCCATGTCATTCGCCAATCATCGCCCATACCCTTTGTGACGGGAGGGGTCGTGCACGCCATGCATGGTCCCCTTCCACGCATCGTCGGCGTGTCGCTGGGCATTTTTGAGTGTGCGCGTAATGCGAGCGTTGGCTTTGGGCTTGAACGCTAAAGTCAGGCCCGAAAATGCCCGTCGGACAGTTTTCGTGGTGACCATGGTGGGCTTCCAGTCATGTCGATGAAAGTAAGTTTACGCGGTTTTATGCTGCCTGTCGCGTGTCGACATCGACGACGCTCGGGCATACGCGCATGGGGTCGTCAGTGATGGCGCAGCCAATTCGGACACCTCCTCCGGTGCGACTGGCGCCCCGGTATGCGGGAGCAAGCCGAGCACGTGACAGTCGGCTCGTGTGACAGTCGGCATGATCTGCCGCCTGAATTTGACGGAGGAGGGTGATGGGGCATCGGCACCAGCGCAGCGAGGCGGTATTCGGTGGCCCGTGATACGCCCTGTAGAAAACGCCAATCTAAGCGGTGTCGTCAGTGGCGCGCCAACCCAGGTGCATCGCGCCGGCATTGGCGCTCTGAAACCGCGCTTCGCGTGGAACTTCATCGGTAGTCCAGCGCTTACGCCCGAGGAGTCCACCCGACGCGAGCAAGTTAAAGACGAGGGCGACCAGCCTTGCATCTTCCCTCGACCTATCGAGCGCGGAAAACGAACATCCCGGCGGCCTGGATCGCCGCGTGCGTCGCGCTCCTTCTGTTGCCGCCAACCGTCCTTGCCCGGGACGAAAAGCCAGGTATCGCCTTTTCCGAGATCGACCGCGACGCGCCGTCTCAGGCCATCCGAAGCATGAGTCAACATCCGAGTACCTCATCGACACTGCGCGAGTTAGCGCGGCGCAGAAACTCAATGGTACGGAGACGGGTGAGGCTTGGCGTAGCGGCAGCATGTCATGGCAGTTCTCATCGGACACGGCGCCGTAATTGGTCCGTCGTTTCACCAGTTACAGGCACCTCGGTGGGCTCACGTACTTGGCCCATGCCATTGACGGGCAGTACGGTCGATATGGCATGTTTAAAAACAAGTTGCGAACCTGAGCCAGACACTAGCAGAATTGAAAATCTGTCAAAGGCGGCCAGTTGACCGCTCAGTCTTATGCCGTTCACAAGGAACACGTTCACGGCGGCCTTGTTCTTTATAAGCATGTGCAAAAAATCATCCTGTACGTCCGGGCGTGTAGTCATGTTCGAAGTCCATGCGATAGATGCTTCGGTCGTACCGGCGATACCTGAAGCCACCGAGCCAGTCCAGACAAGTGCGTTAGTCTCACCCGGCGGCGCTGATCGCATGGCGCGAACACGGACCGGGTGCAGTTCTCCGGTCATTGCGAAGGTAGCATTATCGTTCTGCCCTAAGCGGATACTGCTCGAGCGCGCCAACCAGGGCGCGACACAAGTATTGCGAGGCAACGAGAATAAGATTGTTATTCTATCAACGAGCCACGTGAAAACCGCGCGCTCTTTCGACTAAAGTATTTAGTGAGGCACATCCGAATTGCCCAAAAAAAGGGCCGGCATGTGCCGCTGGCGTGTCGGGTTGGTTTCTCACAATTGACGAACTGAAACGCCTTAACAGATTGAAGGCGACCCATGGATATGCTGCAGGCCATACGTGCCTTTTCCCGAGTTGCATCAGTTGGCAGCTTTACTGCGGCAGCGCAAGAACTCAACCTCGTTACATCTCAGGTTTCGCGTGCTATCGCAGATCTTGAGACGCACCTGCAGGTACGTCTGTTGCAGAGGACGACCCGGCGCGTGGCATTGACTCAGGCAGGGGAGCGATATCTTTCGCACTGCGACGTGATCCTGAATCAGTTAGCACAGGCGGAGGCGGAGGCATCGGAAGTGGGCGCTGAACCGGCCGGGACACTTAGGATCGGCGTATCCGCGAGTTTTGACCGATATCACCTATCAGGGCTACTTTCGAGCTACCTGGAGCGATTCCCTCAGGTTTCGGCGAGCGTGACGCTGTTGCCGCAGATGCAGGACGCGCTGCCCGGCGACTACGACGTCGTACTGCTTTGCTCGTCCGAACCGCCCGGCCCTGGCATAGTCTCCGAGCGACTTGGGGCAGTTTCTTCGATCCTATGTGCTGCACCCGTCTATCTGGCGCGATACGGAGTGCCGAAGACGCCTTGCGACCTCAAACAACATCGGTGCTTTGATCACGCTGGCGACGTGTCATCCGGGCAATGGCAGTTCGAGGGGCCATTTGGCCACGAAACGTGTTCGGTCGGCGACCCGATTCTTCATAGCGACCTGAGCGATGTACTCGCTGATGCAATTGAGGCTGGTCTTGGTATAGGCCCATTGCCGCTGCGTGCGGGGATGCAAAAATTACAGGCTGGAACCATGATGCACGTCTTGCCCAGGTACAGGATGCAGGCGCGCAATGCCTACGTGCTTCTTTCTTCGCCGCGCTCCCACGACAAGAAGGTAAGTACATGGGTCGAATTTCTCAAGGAAACATTGCCCCAGCGTCTCGTACGGGACGAGGCCGCGTTCACGCCTCACCTGGCGCCGGCCTCTGGCGATGAAGCAATGGCCGCACACGACGTACAAAAAAGAGGAAACCAGGATACCTGATATGAAAGCTACTTTTGGAGTCGGAGGAACAGAGAGTGGATAGAGGTCTTAATCCGAGAAAGTGGTGACCGTCCACGGTGACGCGTCCTCTTGCGAAGTCGACAAGATGACAGCAGAAAAGCCAACCTTCGGGCTCGCGTCCTGGGGCCGGCTTCGTGCCGCGGCCAGACGTCACTGGCCGCATCCAATGCATTTCTCCTAGAACTTATGACGGATACCCAGGCTGATAATCGCTTGCGAGCTGGATCCTGCCGTTAATCCGTACGAGCCAACCGAAGCATCCGCAGTGACGTGACTACCATCGGCCGCTCGTTGCGTGCCGTTTGCGTGCTGGTAAGCGCCAATCAGGTACAGGTCGGTACGCTTCGACAGGAGGTAGTCCGCACCCAGCGAACCCTGGTGATACGTAGCCGACGTGTCGCCAGCGCCGTGCGTGTAGATGTAGCCCAAGCCGATCAGCATGGCAGGCGTGAGTTGGTAACCCGCGTAGCCGCCGGCGACGTGAAATTTCTCCTGATTCTGGAAGAGAGAGAAGCCGTCCGGCTTGTACTGCGCGAAGCTATAACGGATATTGAAAGTGAACGGACCCGTGACGTACTGGGCTGCTGCCGATGTGATGTCGATCGACTTGGCCGATGAGTATCCGCCGTTGATGGCTGAGTCGAACGTACCGTCGGACGTTGCGCTGGAGCCCCAGTGCGACAACGAATTGGTCGTGCTCGCACGGCCGGCCGCCGAGTTAGCGTTCTCCATGCGGATGTAACCGGCTGCAAAGCTCAACGGACCAAAGGCGTACGTCGCCGCGCCCGCCCACGTCTGGCCTGCGCCCGTTGAGCCCGCAACGCCGCCGAATGCATACATGCCTTCGAACTGGAAGCCGCTCCACACCGGCGATACGTACTTGACTGCGCTGTTGGTACGGGAGCTGTTGTCATTGTTGTCGACGTCGCCCGGCGTCGTGAACGTGCTGCCGAAGTAGTTATCAGCCGTCAGCGGCTGGACCATGTCGACAAGCGGGTCGTACTGGCGACCCAACGTGAAGGTACCGTACAGGTCCTGCGTCAGGCCGACGTACGCCTGGCGGCCGAACAGGCGACCGCCCTGGTTCAATCCGCCAGTGTTCACGTCGAAACCGTTTTCCAGCTGGAAGATAGCCTTCAGGCCACCGCCCAGGTCTTCGGTGCCCTTCATGCCCCAGCGGCTGCCCTGCAGGTTGCCGGCGTACGTTTGAAACAGATGATTGTTCGCCGAATCTGCGTGATATACGTACTGGATTGATTCATCGATCAAGCCATACAGCGTCACACTGCTCTGTGCATGCGCTGCGCCTGTTGCGCCGAGCAGCGCAAGCGAGAAGGTCGACAATGCGATTCGTTTCATGCGTTTCTCCCGGCAGGATGATTGTTGTTGCGAACATGAGGGTAACTCCGCATCGTTCGGTTACCGAAGCAAAAAAAGTAACCTGTCGTGAATTTCTGACACTGACGCACATTTGTCCGAGGAAAAGAATCGCCGACGGATCGATTTGGATTGCTCTGTTTCGGTGGTTTCTGTGGCGACCGCTTAAATTCATGCGCGTCACCTTGTGCTAAACGGTCGGCTGGCGCGGCGCATGAAAGACGTAGAAGGAAGCGCGAGAATGGGGGCAGATTCGTCAGGAATCCATTGCTTCCAGCATCGGCTCACGGCGATTGATCTCGAAGACAGGAACCCCCCGTCCACGATCTTCATGGGGTTCCATTTCGTCGGCGTCGAAATCGGGTGCCTGATTTATTCACTGAAGATGCCTGCCACTTCCTCGTACACGCACATGCGTGCACGTTAACCTCTGTTTCGCGACTCGCCAGAATAGGGAGCGCGCGAGTTGTGCCGTTTGTTACGGAAGTACTGCCAGATTTCAAAGAGTATCGATTGACCGTTTTTCCGCCGTTGAGCGATTTCCCGTCGGGAAGTGACACCCATGATGTGCATACGATGAATGCGTTTCTTGAAACGCAGATAATGAAAATTCCCGCCCAGTATTACTGGGTGCGTCGACGTTTCAAACATCGTCCACCGGGGATGCCCGCGGTATATTGATTGCGGACGCGACAGGTCATTTTTAAGGCAGCCAGCGAGCTCCCGATGCCCGCAAGTGAGACGATGAAAACATGCCCGGCAGCGACCCGACGGACGCGATCCGCGCATGAGGATCGGTGGCCAGGGTGCAGGCGACATCGACTGTCCGCGTGAAGACGCGGCTGCCGTCCCAGGGCCGAACATGATCCGACCCAGACCTTGATCGACCGCTATTTCCGCAGGCCGAACAGGAGAGGCAATCATGAAAGCATGCAACGTAGCGAATCTGCTCGCCGTGGTGGGCTGCGTGACGCTCACGTCGAACGGCTATGCGCAAGCCATCGACGCCATGGCAATCGCATCGACTCCGGCTGTAACTTCAGGAAAGGCGACAACAGCGGACAGGAAACGGGCTCGCGACGTACGTAAGGCGTTGTCGAACGCGCCCACCTTCAACGTGTCGAACGTATTCGTCAAGGCGCGCGCGTGGGAGTCTGAAATGAAAAAGTGGTTTGCGGCGCTGCTGGTCATATTCGCCGCGAGCTCGAATGCAGTTGGCGATTCGTCGATGAGCGAAACGGTCGAAGGCGTCGCAGCGATGAGTCAGGTCGGCGGCTTCGTCGTGCTACGGTCAGCGGATTACAAGTGCCGTTATTACGGTGGACTGCAGCAGACTGCTCGTGCCGCGTGGTACGGCAGAGCGCATCGCTGCACTGACCCAAGACGGAAAAGTCTATGACCGGACCACAGTTATCAGCTGGTCGGCATGCCTGCAAGCGAACGGAACCTACGTCCAAAAACACGTTTCATCAGGCGTCAACTGGCAGAACATCACCGAAGGCCCGCCTGAGCAGCGCGCGCGTCGAAGTATGACGTCGTATAGTCGATGAACGCCCGGACCTTCGCCGTCATCAGGCTCCGGTCCCGATATGCGAGCCTGAGTTCGGCGTCCCCGCTCATGAGCTCGAAGTCGGGCAGCAGCTGTACCAGCCGGCCATCGTCCAGCTCCTTGCCGACCATCGTCAGCGGCAACACGCCGAGACCAGCACCGCTCATTACCAGTTCCTTGTTCAACGCGGCGTTGTTGGTCGATACGTCGTGTTCGAGTGGCACGGCAATCTGTTCGCCACCGCGCCGGAACCGCAGTTGTGGTTCGCTGATCGAGGCGAGGATTGTCACGAAGCGGAATGCGGCGAGATCGTTGGGCCTTTGCGGCAGCCGGCGCCCCTGCAGATAGCTGGGCGAGCCCACCACGGCGAGGGGCAGGCGGCACAACGAACGGGTGATCGTCAGCTCGCTGGTCAGCATGAACGGCAGCACGATGCCGAGATCGAAGGCTTCCTTGATCAGATCCACTGTCCGTTCCGCGAGCGTCAATTCGAGCTGCACAGCTGGATACCGGGCACGGAACCCAGCGATCAGCGGTGGCAGCTCGATCAGCGCCGCAGTGGTGTGGGCGACGAGCCGCAGTACCCCTGCAGGCTCCCGTGCGCGCTCCCCGGCACCGGCCTCGAGCACGTCCAGTTCAGCAACCACGCGCGAGCAGCCGCCGTAAAACTCCTCCCCGGATTCAGTGAGTGCGAGGTGTCGGGTCGTGCGCTGAAAAAGACGCACGCCAAGCCTGGTTTCGAGCCCGGTGATCGCGCGCGAGACGACTGTCTTTGAGATGCCCAATGCATTGGCGGCGTGCGTGAAGCTCTGCATTTCGACGACGGTACAGAAGGTTCGCAGCGTTTCGAGATGGTCCATAAGTGTTCGCAATCCAGAGTGAATCGAAATTCAAAACCATACGGTTCAGTATAGTGAAACATACTGTTGCCGTCAACGTAAATAAACCATACAGTTCAGTTATGTTAAAGTCCGCACGTGTAAAGACGGAAGATTGATCAGATGTGTCGCCGCCGGCGGCGTCGTCGATTCGATCGTATAAACAAAAGGAGAGCCCGATGAGGGGCAAAACGGAAGCCAAGCGGCAGGCGATTGTTGACGCCGCGTTTGAGGTGTTCAGTGAGGTGGGATTCGAGCACGCGTCGATGTCCGAGATCGCGGCACGGGCAGGCGGTTCGAAAGCCACGCTCTACAGCTACTTCGAGTCGAAGGAAGAGATGTTCACTGAGTTCATGACCGCCGCCGCGGAGGAGGAAGTCGGAGCGGCGTTCGAGCTGCTCAAGACCTCCACGCCGGTTCGCGATGCACTGGCGAGCTTCGGCACGCACTATCTGGTTGCGGTGCTGAAACCGCAACTGCTCGCGATACGCCGTCTCGCGCATCGCGAAGGCGGCCGGTCAAAGATCGGCGCCCTGTTTTATGAGCGCGGGCCGAAGCTCGGCTGGCAAACGGTGGCTGTCTTCCTGGAGCAATTGATTGACGCCGGGCAACTGCGCAACTGTAACGCAGCCATCGCGACAGCGCATCTGCGCACGCTGTATGAGGCTGAGCTGATGGAGCTCTGCCTGTTTGGCGTGCCGGCCGATACCAGCCCCCGCAACATCGCGAAGGTCGTTCAGAGAGCGGTCGACGTGTTCATGGCCGCGTACGGGTCGACGGACGCCGCACAAACCACGCACTGATCATCGGGCTGCCGCCCGCATTGTCCGGGCGGCAGATCGGCATCCAGGGCAAACCGGGGGTCAATCCTTATAAAGCGCACTGGCCACATAGCGGCGGCGCAGGTCGCCCAGCAGCGCCGCAAGGATCGCACTGACCGGCAGCGCGAGCAGCACGCCAAAAAAGCCAAAAAGTTCGCCAAATGCAAGCAGGGCGAAGATCACCGCGAGCGGGTGTAGACCGATGCGGTTACCCACGAGTCTGGGAACAAGAAAAGAACTTTCGAGAACCTGCCCAACTCCGTACACGGCTGCGACTGCACCGATGCCGTACCAGCCGCCAAATTGCAGAAGCGCGGCAAGAAGGGCAAAGGCGAGTCCCAGGGCGAAACCCACGTAGGGGATGAACACCGCGAAGCCGGTGAAGAGTCCGATGGGCAGCGCAATGTCGAGGCCGGCCAGAGTCAACGCTACCGGGTAGAACACGGCGAGCACGCCCATCACAAGCAACTGGCCGCGCAAGTATTGCGACAACATGTGGTCCATCTCGGTCACGAGTCCCCGGACCTTGCAGACCCAGCGCCGCGGCACAAGACTTTCCATCCGCGCGAATATCTGGTGCCTGTCGTAAAGCTGATAGAAAAGGACAAGCGGCACCAGTATGAGGTTGCTGACAACAGGAAGCACGACGTTGCTGCCTGTACGCACGTACCGCCCGGCGGCGAGTATGACGGTCTGGCCGTTGCCGATCGTGTCGCCCGTCAGCAGGTGGCGGACTGCGGGCAGGTCGAGTGAGTAGCTGACGCCCAGCACTGCCAGCTTCGGTTGCAGCCACGCGTTCAGGCCGGCGATGAAAACGGGAACGTTCTTCGCGAGCTCGGGTCCTTCCTTGTGGATCACGGCGAACGCAAGCAGCGGCAGCAGGGTCAGGAGCGATGCGAACAGGAGCATCATCAGGAGCACGGCCACCGTACGCGGCACACGCTTGCGCACCAGCCACTCGACGCCTGGCTGCAACATGTACGCGACGAGCGCGCCGAGCAGGAATGGCGTGAGAACCGGTCGCAGGATCCATAGAAGAATACCGAGGCCAGCGGCGATGGCGCTCCAGACGAGAGCCTGGCGTTGATAGGAGGTCAGGGGCATGGTTGAGAGTCGTATTCGGGTGACCCGCAACTGACAGCGCAGAAAAGACTGCGGCGTATCGAGCAGGGTCATCAGTGTCGCCATTCAAATGAGCGGGGCGCGCACGCGCGCCCCCCGCGCTCAGTGCGCCTGCGACGTATCGGCCACACGCGTTGGTTTGGGCGCAATCCAGATCGCAAGTGCGCCAATGACAAAGCAGCATGCAATGCTGAAGAAAAGCTGGTTGGTGGCGAGCATCACCGCTTGCGACTCGACCATGTTGCTGATCTGAGCCTGCGCCTGATGTGCGCTCCAGCCTGAGCCCGTTAGCGAGGCCGCATAGTGGCCAGCCTGATCGACCAGGCCCGACAATTCCGCGCGGTTGTACTTGGTCTTGTTCTCCCACAACGTGTTGACGACCGAGGTGGCAATCGCTCCGCCGAAGGTCCGGCAGAAGCTCATCAGCCCCGCCGCCGAAGCCGTTTCGGGCTCGTCGACACTGCTCAACCCGAGGCTCGTCGTCGGGACGAAGAAGAACGGTAGTCCCACGCCTTGCAGCAACAGCGGCAACGCCACCTGCCAGAAGTCCATATCCGAATTCGCATGGGTGCGGAACAGCGTCACCGAGCCAAGCCACATCACGCCGGCAAACACGAGCCAGCGTCCATCGAACTTCGTTGACAGTTTGGCCGCAAGCGGCGCGGAGACGACCGCGAAGATGCCGGTGGTCGCCGTCGCGTAGCCGGCCCACGTGGCCGTGTACCCCATATTGCTTTGCAACCACAGTGGCGTGAGCACGGTGGCGCCGAAGTACGCGCCGAACGCCAGCGTCATGGTGACCACGCTCGCACCAAAGCCACGATGGCGGAACACCCGTAGATCGACGATGGGGTTACGCTCGGTCAGCTCCCAGATGAGGAAAGCCAGGAAGCCAATCACCGCAGTCACCGCGAGTACGCGAATTTCGAGCGAACTGAACCAGTCCTTATCCTTGCCCTCATCGATCATGATCTGCAGCGCCGAGACCCAGATGACCAGTAACACTAGGCCAACAGTATCGATCCGCATCCGTATCTTCTCGGATTCATAGCGCTTGAGCAGCATCCATCCGGCGTATGCGCAGATCAGCGACACCGGCACGTTGATGAAGAAGATGTAGGACCAGTGGTAGTCGTCGCAGATGACACCGCCCAGCACAGGCCCCATCACCGGCGCGAGCAGGGTCGTCATGCTCCACAGGCCGAGCGCAGCGGCCGTCTTCTCCTTCGGGAAGATGCGCAGCAGCAGGGTTTGCGAGAGAGGCATGAGCGGGCCGCCCGCGAGGCCCTGGAGCACACGGAACAGCACCAGCGTGGTGAGCGACGTCGCCATTCCGCACAGTGCCGAACCCAGTCCGAACATGACCAGCGCCGCGATGAACACGCGTACCGTCCCGAAGCGACTCGCGAGCCAGCCGGTCAGCGGAACCGTGATCGCTTCGGCCACCGCATACGACGTGATGACGTACGTGCCCTGGCTGGTCGAGGAGCCGAGTGCACCGGAAATGGTCGCCACGGACACGTTCGCAATGGTGCTGTCCAGCACCGCGACAAAGTTGGCGGCGGCGATCATCACCGCCGCGAGAATCAGCATGGGGCCGGACAGCGGCGGCAATGCGATGTCGTTGACCTGACTGGAAGACATGGCGGCGGATCCTTAGTGAGCGGGCGCGTCGTTGCCGCCGCGCGTGTCGACCGTCGCTTCCATCGACAGGTTGATGCCGAGCGGGTGCGCGCGAAGCTCGGCCGGATCGATCCTGACGCGCACCGGCAGGCGCTGCACCACCTTGATCCAGTTGCCGGTCGCGTTCTGCGCGGGAATCATTGCGAACGCCGAGCCTGAGCCGCCGGCCAGGCCCGCGACCTTGCCGTGATAGACGACCTTGCTGCCGTACAGGTCCGACTCCAGTTCCACCGGCTGTCCGATGCGCACCTTGCCGAGCTGCGTCTCCTTGAAATTGGCATCGACGTAGACGGATTCGATCGGCACGACCGACATCAACGCCGCGCCGGTCTGAACGCGCTGCCCCACCTGAACCTGGCGGCTCGCGACGACACCGTCGACCGGCGCGCGCAGCACGGTGCGCTCGAGATCGACGCGTGCCTGATCGCGCTTCGCACGTGCGAGCAGGACCTCTGGATTGGTTTCGACCGTCGTGTCCGCAATCAGTACCTTGTTCGCTTCGAGCGAGCCGACTGCGGCGTCGCGGCTTGCCTTCGCCTGCAAGGCCGCAGCGCGGGCTGCGTCGAGCGCCGCCCTGGCGGTGGCAAATGCGGCGCGCGCGTTGCTCAGCTCTTCACCGGATACGCTCCCGGTGTGGCTCAGTACTTCGCGGCGCTGCAGGTCGATCGCCGCGCGGTCAAAGTCGGCCTGGGCCGATGCGATCTGCGCGGCCATCCGGGTCTGGTCGGCTGAGCGCGCACTGACCTGCGCGCTCAGTTGCGTATCCGTCGCGACATAGCCGCGAACTTTGCGTTCGGCGCGGCCCACATCGGCCTCAGCCTGCGCGAGTGCAATCTTTGCGTCGGTGTCATCGATGACCACCAATACGTCGCCCTTATGTACCTGCTGTGTATTCACGACCGGAACGCTCCTGACGATCCCGCTCACCGCCGGCGTGATCGACGCGACTTCGGCTGCGGTGTAGGCGTTATCGGTCGACACGTGGTGCGACGCGATGAAGTGCCAGTAGCTTGCGTAGGCGAGACCGGCGACGAGAATGGCGCCGCCGAGCAGCGCGAACAGCTTCTTGCGGTTCGAAGGGGGAGCGGGGGCCGCGGCACCGGTATCGGCGGGAGCAGCGGAAGCAGCGGAAGCGGGCGAGTCCGGCATCAGCGACTCGCTGGTTTTGACGAATTGGGTTTCAGACATGATCGGAGTCCTTGAAATCAGCTTTGCTTGTTGGGATGGGTTGCGTCGGTCGCGGCCGGCGTGCTGGCCTGATATCCGCCGCCGAGAGCGCGCACGAGCGCGACATCGAGCGAGAAGGTGCGCGAGCGGATATCGGCGAGCTGGCGCTGTGCCGACGTCATCGTGTCGGCGGCGTTCAGCACCTCGAGATAACCGGCAAGGCCGGCGCGATAGCGATCGAGCGCGACCTGGTGCGCCTGGGCTGCGTCGTCGTAGGCGGCTTGGGTCGCTTGCAGCCGGTCCGCCAGCGCGCGTTTGCTTGCGGCCACGTCGGCCACGTCGTGCAGCGCCTTCGTCAGCGTTTCGTCGTAGTTCGCGACCGCCTCGTCGTAAGTCGCCCGCGCGCCGCGCAGTTCGCCGCGCAAACGTCCGCCATTGAAGATGGGAAGTGTGATCGCCGGACCGAAGTTGCCGGCCAGCGAAGCCGCGTTCGTCAGCATGTTCAGGCCAAGCGACTGGAAGCCGATCGACGCGCCGAGCGTGATGTCGGGATAAAACCCGGCTCGCGCGACGTCGATCCGCTTCGCCGCCGCCTCTACACGCAGGCGTGCAATCACCACGTCCGGACGGCGGCCAAGCAGGCCGAGTCCAAGGTTGGCGGGCATCTCGGCGGGCTGCGTCAGATCGACGGCCGGCGGTGCGATGCGCAGGCCGCGGTCGGGACCGGCGCCCATCAGCGCGGCGATCTGGTTGCGCTCGAGTGCCACCGATTCATCCAGCGCGAGAAGGTCGGCCTGCGCGCTTTGCTGCTTCGACTCCGCCTGCTTCACACCTGCCTGCGTTTCGAGCCCGTTGGCGAAGCGCTCACGGAACAGCTGTGCGGATTGCGTGCGCACCTGCAGTGCCGCCTGCGCACTGTCGCGCTCGGCGAACAGACGCGCGAGGTCGGCATACGCTGCCGCGATCGACGCCGAGAGAACCATGCGGGCCTGTGCGGCATCGGCGCGTGCGGCGTCGAGCTCCGACGTAGCGGCGGCCAGCGCCGCGCGATTCTTGCCCCAGAAGTCGATTTCGTAGTTGAAATTCAGCTCGGCGCTGCCGTAGGGGCGCCATCCGTGGGGAACGAAATCCGAGGGAATACCGTTGTTGTAGCTCTGTTTTTTCTTCTGGACCGAGCCGTCCGCGTCGATTTCGGGCAGCAGCGCCGCGCCGGCCACCTGCGCCGACGCCTCGGCGTTATGCAGCCGCGCCTGGGCGGCCGCCAGTGTCGGCTCATCCTGGAGCGCTTCTCCGATCAGCGCGTTCAGTTGCGGATCGTTGTAGCCGAGCCACCACTGATCGGTAGGCCACGCTGACGCCGAGCTGCCCTGTTTGCCGCCGACCGCACTGAGACTCTGCGCAGTCTCATAGCTGCTGATGTCTTTCGTGACCGGCTTCTGCGGCATGTCGGGCAGTTGCGCGCAAGCGCTCACCACCATCGCGAACGCGAACGCGACGGCCAGCCTCACCGGTTTCACCTGACTCCGAATGTCCGTGCTCTCTTGCATGATCTCCTGCTCCCTTCGCTCCTTTACGATACCGGGCAGTCTAGTTATACGGATCTTGCCTGTCAACAGAAATAAACTGTACGGTTCAGATATGATAAGATCACACCATTGGAAGTCGAAGGCCGGTCACGGTGTCGCCGCCGGCCATGTCGTTGATCGGTCTTGCAGAGAGTGGGAGGGCATTGAAAATGAGGGTGAAGACAGAAGAAAAGCGGCAGGCGATCGTCGACGCCGCGTTCCAGGTGTTTTGCGAAGTGGGGTTCGAACGGGCATCCATGTCCGAGATCGCGGCGCGGGCAGGCGGATCAAAAGCCACGCTCTACAGCTATTTCGAGTCCAAGGATCTGATGTTCGCGGACGTCATGATGGCCGCCGCGGAGGAAGCCAAAGTAGCGACGGAGCTACTCAAAACCTCGCTGCCGATTCGCGAGACACTGCTGAGGTTCGGCAAGCACTATCTCGCCGCCACGCTCAAGCCGCAGATACTGGCGGTGCGCCGTCTAGCAAATCACGAAGGCGGCCGCTCGCACGTCGGCGCCCTGTTTTATGACCGCGGGCCGAAGGTCGGCTGGCAAATGGTGGCTGACTTCCTGCAGCAGGCGATTGACGGCGGGCAGCTGCGCAGCTGTAACGCAGACGTCGCGACCGCGCATCTGCGCGGGCTATATGAAGCGGAGTTGCTGGAGCTTTGCCTGCTAGGTGTGCCGGCGGATACCAGTTCCCGCAACGTCGCCAAAGTCGTTCAAAGAGCGGTCGACGTGTTTCTGGCCGCCTATGGGCCGACGGACAAAGGTGACGTCGCATAGGCAGGCGCCTGAACTCGGGCGATGGCAGGCGAACCGCCACCGTTTCGCCAGGTGGGCGGCTCCGTCCAACCCCCAGTCTATTGCTCGACCAGCCACGGTGTCGCGGCCAGCGAGTTGCGGACGTCATATGGCAAACACCGTCATGCATCGCATGCATGCCTACCGCGACGAACAGAATCGGGGTAGGCGCGACAATCGCCAGTCTCTCAGGTATGGTTGCGGTGCTTGCGCGGCCATACGGGTTATTTCGGAAGCTGGGTCGGTACTTGGGTCGGTACTTGGGTCGACGCTTGTGTCGGAAGCTGGTTCGGAAGCTGGTTTGGAAGTTGCGGAAGCTGTGGAGGGTGCGGAAGCTGCGGCCCACCCTGTGAAAGCTGCTTCGTGGGGGACTGTCCGGTGGAGGGAAGCTGCTGCGATGGGAATTGCTGCGGCAGATTGCTTTGCGCAAGCACAGATGTGCTGGTAAGGAATGCGAACAGTACGGCGAAGGTCTTTTTCATTTCAATTTTTCCAGCTGGTTGTCCTGAATTTGATGCGATTGGCAGCCGCAGGCCGTATCAGAGCGCGGCCAGGATTGCCTTGTACCGCCAGGGCGCCGTTGCGGTACTGAAGTCGACGGATCGATTCGACGCTACGTTGTCTGAGGGGCGGGAAGCGGACGAACTATCCACCCCGCCGTAGTTGTTGAACGCCTGTCGTTGGGCTTCTACGCGGGCTAACACCGCCTGAAAGTCCATTGCATGTCGTGTAGCGGCACTCGTGCGGTCGTGGTAGCCGACCGTTTGACCCTCAACCGCTTTACGCTGAACCGTTTGCGCAGCCGCTGGCTCATACTTTTGGGGGGGCATCGCTGTTAGCGAACGCGGCGGTCGAGAAGGACAGGAGTGACGCGACAACAGGGGCGGGGAGGAAGGTCTTCGGCTTTTGCATGATCAGACTCCATATCCAGCGTCGTGCAGGAGACGCGGTGTTTGGGGAACAACGGTCTGGCGAGGCATGAGTGCTGTTTGCCAGTTCGTTGGTGCCAGTTTAGTCAGTTACCGTCTGCTTACAAGCATCCCCCGGAGCAACGGAGAGTTGCCGTCGCTGCAAGCCTCGCAGCCGATTGCCCTGAAGTGCCGCGCGCTTCTATACCGTGTCCGAAGGCACGGACGCTGCGGACCATCTGAATGACACGTACCGCAGTCGCTTCGGCGGTTTCAAACTGGGCGTCACGTCAACGATATCAGCCGATCGAGCGTGGACGCCTCGACAGAGGTTCGTTAATAAGACCGGACGTGAGTATGGAATAGCTTCCGCTTGTTGTTCTGCTGCCCGCGATTCGCGGTTCACGCAAACCCCGTGTATTGAAGATCTCGCAACTCATAGTTGCGCGCGTCGAATGATGGCGCGCTTTGCTTATACTGCATCCACTCATACACACTTCGCTATTTACGCAGGAATGCTTATGGCACACCAAAACATGTTCCAGGTCGAATCATCGAACACGGAAGTCATTCATGAAGTCGTTCAGCATGCGTTGCGCAGCGCTGCTACGGCCGCCACCACGAATGGGGCTATCGATGTGCTTGGCCAGGCGCTAATCGAGGTCGAGCGCCTAGCCGCGCAGACGAGCGTCCTCACGCATTGACCCCTCCGCGCGTCTGCCGCCGTCCGCGAGCCGGACGGCAACGCAGCGCGCGGCGCATTGCGACCGCCGGTGCAGTGCGCTTGCATTTTTCTAAATCTACGACGATGTTAATCATCAAATATGATATTGGTATCATATTTAGACCCGTCCACGAAATGGCATAGGAGAGTCGTCTCCAACGCCAGCGCACGCTGTATCAACCGCGGAGATGTCACTCATAACTGTTCGACCAAAACCTGAACGATTCGCTGCATCGGTGGCAGGAATGATGCGACGATCGCGCTTCTTTTTCGCCTTGCTGTGCCAGTTCCCGCTCGCTGCGATGGTCTGCGGTTGCTCCACGATCGTGATGCCGACACCTCGGGTCATTGCGATTGTCGTTCCCGCCATGGCTGCACCGGCGATGACGCCGCAGCCCCATCCGAAGGCGCCTCCATTGTGGATTTAGGTCGCCGGGCGACCCGGCGGGCGTTCGCAGATAGGCACCCGCACGCCGGCGACACCGCAAGACCCGTCACGTCAACAGGGTAATGCCAGGATGACTCGCAGCGCCGCTAAAGTTGCGACGCGAATCTGACGGATGCGCCGGCGGGCGACCGCATCATCGCCGGGTCCCGCGGTTAAGACGGTGGCTTCCGCCGACACTTCGACCCAGCGACGAAAGCCACTCGATCATCCTTGCGGAGATCTTTGCGTGCCGGCTTTGGGCGGCTGTTCGGATTCTTCGGTGCGCTGCTGGCTTTGCCGGTCAGCACCATCCTCGCATCGTCATTGCGGGAACTGCGCCGTCGCTATCTCGTGAGTGCCCTTTACCAGATCTGACCGGCGGCGCGTTCGTCTGATCAGAAGTGCGGCGCGATCGCGCCACCGTCCGATTCTGTATCTTGGCCGTGCGCCCGCAGATGCGAAGGGGCGCAAAGCTCGCGCTAATCACGCCTTCACGGCAAGGTCTGACCGGCGGGAACGCTGGGCAGTGGACGTCGTGCGATGCGCTCGGCCTCTACACGTGGGAGACCGAACGCCTGCAACACGATGGCGGCGGTTCGCTGCGCAAACTTCTCCTCCTTCGAGCGAAGCGCTTTTCGCGCACGAACTGTGCGCTTCGACGAGAGGGCTAATTGCAGTTCGCCCGCAATTCCCGCGAGCACCGTGCCGATCACGGAGATAACGGACACGAGCCGATCCGCGATCACAAAGCGCCTTTCTGAAATGCCCTTCTCGCTGTCGCGCAGCAGGCGCAGGCCGAGACCCCTGCTGAGCGCGCGCGGCGACAAGCCTTCGCGGATGAGAAGTTGCCCCCAAACCGGCTCGCGGTGGGCCCGCAACAGCGTATGACGCACTGAGACGGCGATCACTTCCGCCGGATCGGACAACCCCGCAGCGAGGCGATCGAGCGAATTTGCGAATTCCTCGAACAGCCATTCGATCAGCGCCGTGAAGATGCCTTCCTTTGACTCAAAGTGGTTGTAGAAAGAGCCGAACCCGACGTCCGCTGCCGCGGTGATTTCGTTAATGGTCACGGAGCTCAAGCCATTGGCCGCCACCAGTTGCAGCGCAGCGTCCAGCAGGCGGGCGCGCGTCTCGCGTTTGCGACGGGCGCCGCGCGGGAAGCTCCCGTTGACGGCGTCGCGAGATGCGACTGGCGCCTTGAGCGCGCGTGCGCGCCTGGTGCGCGGGTTTAGGGCGTCTGGCATGTCGGCTCCGTAATCTTATTTGTTCGATGTTCATATTCTAGATTTATATGTCATGGTTGACAAGTCTATCAGTAATGGGTCTAATCTCATTCCGACCGCCCCGCAACCGGACGTACGCAGAGCTGATTAATGGCGACGGAGCGAAAAAATGCCTTTCCGGTCTCGCCAAGTCTTCGGGCGAAACTGACAGGCTGGCAGATCATTGCGCCTAGGCATAAGCGGGCGCGGCGTCGACCACTGACAGCGTGAGTCGTACCCGGGTGGCGTGCCCCGATATGTACGTCTAAAGAAGGACAACTAACGTATCAACAGAGCTGGTTTTGTAGGTCCTCGCTGATAGCAAACTGTGCTTACTGGCACTTCAGGTTTGCACCGCATGAGGAAACTTTCTTACTTGGGTTATTGCCCGTCTTGTGAACATCGTGAAACATTCCGGCCTTATCGCGCAGGCGCCCGCGCGTTGCTTCTTACCTTCCTTCGTCCAATCTCTGCAATGCGCACGCGTGGCGCTTGCGGCCTGCTGCGCGGTCCTGTTCTCGGCTTGCCACCCGCGGGAAGCGGCCGCTCCGGAGCCGAAGCCCGTGGTCGCCGTGGCCGTGCACGCTGACGGGCGCACGGTAAGTGCTTCGCTGCCGGCTCAGGTGCAGGCTCGCTACTCCACGGCGCTTTCGTTCAGAGTGGGCGGTAAGATCATCGAACGGCGCCTTCGTCTCGGCGACGCGGTCAAGGCGGGGCAGGCCGTTGCGCTCCTCGATCCGACGGATCTGCGCAGTAACCTGGCGAACGCGCGAGCGCAACTCGATGCCGCCGAACACCGGTTTGTCTACGCGACGCAGCAGCTCAATCGGGATCAAGCGCAGGCGCAAGCAAACCTGATTGCACCTGCGCAGCTTGAACAGACGCAGGACGCGTACGCTTCCGCTACTGCGCAGCGCGACTCGGCGCTCGCGCAGATGGCGCTCGCGTCGGACAATCTGCGCTATGCGACGCTGACAGCGGACCACGACGGCGTGATTACGTCGGAGGACGCCGACACGGGCCAGAACGTTCAGGCAACCCAATCCATCTATCACCTCGACTGGACAGGCGACGTAGATGTCGTCTGCGACGCACCCGAGCGGACGCTCAGTTCGCTGACAGTCGGCAGCATGGCGCGCGTAACGCTATCGGCGCTACCCGGCAAGACCTTCGAGGCCCGCGTGCGCGAGGTGTCGCCAGGTGCGGATCCGCAAAGCCGCACCTGGCGCGTCAAGCTTACCCTGAACGCTCCCACCCCTGAAGTGCGCCTCGGCATGACGGCCACCGTTGCGTTCGATATCGTCGGTGGCGCGTCGGGCGCACAGCCGTTCACTGTGCCGGTGACGGCGCTCTTTCATCAGGGCGAGAACCCCGCAGTCTGGGTGGTGCGTGCCGGCACCGATACGCTCGAGCTGCGCCCTGTGACGGTGC